>NZ_JAMBOT010000009.1 GCF_023715725.1 Paenibacillus pasadenensis | reverse complement strand
ATTCGACTTCTGAACAATGCGAAGCAGCCCAAGTTTACTGGTCTCAAGTAGACGCTTTTCTCGCTCAGCGATGGCAGCTTCCACAGTTAAGCGCTGTACCTTGTCATTCATGAATATTGGAAATGAAATTGAGTTTTCACGAATGGAATAGTTCTGGTTATTAATATAATAGACCCGACGTTTCAGAATGGGGCGTTTTGCATCTGTATCTTTTTTACGCGCCTGTTTTGTTTTCTGGTAAATGCTCTTCGCATCACGAATGACTTGGTTCTTAATTGCAGAAGGCAGTGAAGCGTCTACGGTCTTAGAGGTTAACTTAGGAAATGAGTCTAACTGTTCCGCCATTTCCGTCAAACGATTCACCGTCCTGATGTACTCCCTACCCATTTCTACCAATAAAGTAGGATTGTTTGGAAAGATGCGAATTTGAATGGTTAACGCTTGCATGTCGTTCACCCCCTTTTCTTTTGATTTTCAATATATCGTTGGATGGTTTCGCTTGAAACGTTTCCTTCTGTACTGACAAAAAAGGAGCGTGTCCAAAGAGAAGGCATGTGATTCAAGTGTTCAAAATGTTGACGCAACCGACGAGAAGTGATTCCTTTTACTTTTGCCATGATTTCTGTTGGAGAATCGGTTGGCAAGACGTTGAGAAAGAGATGTACATGATCTGGCATGACTTCCATTGCAACAATGTTCCAATCATGTTCTAAACAGATTTCCTGCACAAGTTGTTGAAGATGTGTCTCAACCTCATGAATCAGTACCTTACGTCTATATCTTGGACAAAATACAAAATGATAATTGAGTAGAGAAACCGTTGTTTTAGTCGTTCTGTAGTCTTGGCTCATGAGGATACTGTATCAGTTTGTCATAAAAACTGCAACAATGGTTTTGAGAGCTAATAAAATCCGGCTGATTCATCCCAATCCTAAAGGAAGGGGCTTTCTCAGCCGAAATTCTGTAAAGCGGATAGAAGCTTTAAAATCTCTTGTATTTTTTCTTTATCTTCAACAACAAATTCATCGCTCATATTCTCTGGGCCAGCAGCATATGTCAGGCTTGATACCTTCTCCTTATCAGCTTCTAGAAGAATCGCTTTGTTAAAATTTGTGCTCGGTTTAAACCCATACTTTACGAAGTCCTGCACTAAGGTAGTATTGTAGATAAGAATCAGAAGTATTGTCCCCATTCCTATTCGAAACCATATCTTCGTTCTGTTGTTCATTTAAATTAATCTCCCTTGCTATAACTAAAACAAGTGCTCACTCTTCAGCTTACAACATATTAACATCCAACAATATCCAATTAAAAGCAAAACCTGCCTCCGTCACGGAAGCAGGCTTTTTTTCACTTGCAACAGACTTAATTCAGTTTTTATCCCCTAGCGGTACGCCCCTGTTCCTTCGGCAGACTGAGCCGCAAACGGCCCGGCAAAAGCCCCTTGACCTTGCTGCGGGTATGACTGCTGCTGAGCGTAAGTAGCGTAATAGGACGGCTGCGCATATCCCGCTTGCTGCGCTTGCCCGTAAACGGCCGGTGCCGATGCATATGGCTGAGCATAACCTTGCACCGGAGCATAGCCGTAAGGCGGCTGAGGCGAAAATGGCTGAGAATAATAACCGGGAGGCTGCGTGCGAAACGGCGATTGCCCGTAAACAAAGGCAGGCACTGCCGAAGCGCTCGTTCCAGCCCACGGAGGCGCGGTATCATAAGCGGAAATAGCCCCTGCAGCAGCCGGCCAATCGCCCTCTTCCGCAGAGCCCTCCTCGTCGGCTGCCCGGTGCTGCTTGCAGTTATCCAACGGTCCGATTCCCACTGGTTGTTTAATTGGCGAGATGGCTTCCTTGTACTTGGCCTCGTCCAGACAGTACGTTTTGGCCATAACGTTAGCCGGAGTAAGCCGCAGCAGATCGGAGCCGAGAATAACCTGCGGCGTTGGAGCATCAAAGACGGCTAGAATATGCGTGTTATCCGATGTTGCCTCCTCATAATGCCACCAGCCCTGCGGCACGATGACGACCTGCTGCGGTGTAATCGCTATGCTAATCAGCTGGTTCGTGAACGGATTGATCATCGATACGGTCGCAGATCCCGAGATGAGGTACACGAGCTCTGAAGCATTTTGATGGTAATGAGGCTCCACATAATGGCCCTTGCTCATGAAGATATCCAGCAGCGACGCTGAACCGAGCGTCGGCAGCTGTTTGTAGCCGAGCAGATTGATGTAGTTCTGGTCGTTCGTTTTAAACGCCGTGTTGTTCCGCATATCATACGAAAAACTGAGATTAGGAGCGGTATAGTCCATATACGAAGTCGTCAAGTTCCCATCCATCCTTTCCCTATGCAGGTCTAGGTGCACACAGAAGGAGAATATGAGCGTTGACCGTCACTGATACGTGTTTTTTGTTTTCTAAGAATATGCCGTGTCTGTAAACTATAGTTAAAAAGAAACTTTACCTGGAAAATTTCAACATATTAAGTACAATGGATACGGTAGCCAGAGAACTGGCTCTACCGCGATTTACCCGGCTTCCCATAAAGCCGTAAACATCAGCTATATTGTATCCGCAGTCCTTCAAAAAGGTGGTTGATCTCTTTGAACAGTCCAGAAGAAATAAACGCCCCCCCAAACAGCCTGTTGCGCAACCGTTTCCTGCAGACGATTATACTGTCCAGCATCCTGCTGCAAATCGGCATCTGGGTGCGAAACTTTGCGATTCTCCTCTATGTAGCGGAGCAAACAAATAACGATCCCTATGCCATCTCACTCATTAGCGTAGCCGAGTTCGCGCCGATTTTTGTCTTTTCCTTTATTGGAGGCACCTTCGCCGATCGGTGGCGGCCTAAACGCACGATGATCGGATGCGATTTGTTATCCGCCGTCTCCGTATTTGTCGTGCTGCTCACGATTCATTATGGCAGCTGGGAATCGGTATATCTCGTAGCCTTTATCTCCGCCATCTTGTCACAGTTTTCCCAGCCTTCCAGCATGAAGCTGTTCAAGCAGCATGTGCCGGAAAGCCAGATGCAGCAAGGGATGGCGCTGTTTCAATCTCTGATTGCCACCTTTATGGTGCTCGGCCCGATGCTCGGAACGTTTATCTACAGCCGCTACGATTTGGAGGCATCCATTGCAGTCATGGGCGTTGCCTTCCTGCTGTCCGCGCTCGTGCTGGTGCGCCTGCCCAAGGATACGCAAGAACCTCGTCCGGCAGCGGTCAAAGGCCAGTTTCTCCGTGAGCTCGCAGAAGGATTTCAATATGTGTGGCAAAGCCAGGTGCTGCGCATGCTCGGACTGGCGTTTCTGCTTGCAGGTCTTGCCGTTGGCGTCGGACAGACGCTCAATCTGTTTATCGTAACGGAGCAGCTGGGCAAAGAAAAAGAATTTCTGCAGTACATGCTGATGGTCAGCGGAATCGCTATGCTGATCGGCGGCGGGATTGTCGCGGCTTTTGCCAAACGGGTTTCTCCCCAGCTTCTGCTTGCAATTGGAATGATTAGCGGCGCGGTCTGTACGATCATCATCGGATACTCCACAAGCGTACCGCTTACGCTCAGCGTCCAGTTTATTAATGGACTCATGTTTCCGTGCGTTCATATCGGCATCAGCACGATGATTCTCAAATGGGCGAACGCCTCCATCGTCGGCCGCGTCAACGGCGTGCTTAATCCGCTGTTCACCGGCATGATGGTCCTGTCCATGTCGTTTGCCGGCACGCTCAAAAATGCTTTTTCCGTTGAAATCATCTATAGCGGCTCAGGCTTGCTGTTTCTGATCGGCGCGCTCGCGATGGTGCCGATTATGCGTCAAAAAGCTCCGCCAGCGGAGCAAGCGCAAGCCGCTTTATAATTTTCGCCGTCTCCGAACTGGAGGCGGCTGTTTTTTTATTAGGGGAACACGCGCTATTTGTATGATTTATCACTCAAAGTGTGGTTGGGCCGTGTCCATTTATCAAAGTTTGTACGAAAAATCATACAAGTTGGGCTTGCCATGGACGGCGAAAGTGGAGAATTGTATGTTTTATCATACAAAGCGTAGAAAAAAGGCGGCTTCAAATCGGTTTTTGTACGATAAATCGTACAAGCTGAGCACCATACAAGATTCAGGTGGCCAAGGATAATTCTGCGCGGCGCCGGGTTATTCGGAGTATTGGTTCATTTTATAAAAATAGACCTTCAGTCCGCAGCCCTCCATTAGAGACTGCGGCCGAAGGCCTTTTATTTTCAACAAATCAATGACGGTTCATCCAGCTTAGTCCTTCAGCTCAACCGTCCAGCCGAACGGATCTTCCTTCTCGCCTCGCTGCAGGCCGGTTACCTCGTCGTACAGACGCTGCGACAGCTCGCCGGTGCGCCCGCCGTTCAGCGTCATCGCCTCGCCCTGCCAGTACAGCTCGCCAATTGGCGAGATGACCGCAGCCGTGCCCGTGCCAAACGCTTCCTTGAGCTCGCCGCTGCGGTGGGCGTCAGCCACTTCCTGCATCGACAGCTGGCGCTGCTCGACTTCATATCCCCAGTGCTGAAGCATTTGGATGACGGAGTCGCGCGTAATGCCGTGCAAAATGCTGCCGTTCAGCGCTGGCGTGACGACCTTGTTGCCGATTACAAAAAACACGTTCATGCTGCCGACTTCCTCGATGTACTTGCGGTGCACGCCGTCCAGCCAAAGCACCTGGGAGTACCCTTTTGCCGACGCTTCCTCTTGCGCTTGCAGGCCGGCTGCATAGTTGCCCGCCGTTTTTGCCTCGCCTACGCCGCCTGGAACGGCACGAACGTAACCCGACTCCACATAGATGGATACCGGATTAACGCCTTCGGAGTAATACGCGCCGACTGGAGACAGGATGATCATGAACTTGTACTGAGTGGATGGAGATACGCCGAGCGTCGCCTGAGTCGCGATGACAAAAGGACGAACGTACAGCGATGTGCCTTCTTCGGAAGGCACCCAGTCGCGTTCCACAACAAGCAGCTGGCGCAGAGCTTCAAGGAACAGCTCCTCGTCGATTGTCGGAATGCTCATGCGGGCGTTGGACAGATTCATCCGCTTGATGTTGCTGCGCGGACGGAACAACAGGACGCGGCCGTCAGCCGTCAAATAAGCTTTAAGCCCTTCAAAAATCGTCTGGCCGTAGTGGAACACTTTGGCCGCCGGGTCCAGCGTAATCGGCTGGTAAGGGACGATGCGGCCGTCATGCCAGCCCTGCCCTTTGTCGTAGTCCAAAATAAACATATGATCCGTAAAACGGGTGCCAAACACGGAGCCTTTCAACGACTGCTTCGCCTTAGGGTTCGCGGTACGCTCAATCTTGAATTCGTAACTCATCTTCATTTCTTCCTCTCTCGCCGTCCGCCCCGTCAGGCGTCCGTTCATTCTTCTACTAGTCATCATACCAACTCATTGGATATAGTTAAAGGACGGGTTTTATCCAGTTCTGCATACCTTTAAGGTATGAATGATTCATTCTTCCCCAAAAAAGGAGACTTCTGTCATGGACATGCGGCAGCTGAATTATTTTATAACCATTGCCCGTGAAGGGCAGATTACGCGAGCCGCCCGCGTTCTTCATATGGAGCAGCCTCCGCTCAGCCGCCAGCTGAAACAGATGGAGGAAGAGCTCGGCGTTCTGCTGTTCGACCGGGTCGGGCGCAGCCTGCGGCTGACCGGAGCCGGCAAGCTGCTGCTGGAGCGCGCGGAGCGGCTTATGCGTGAATTTGCCGATACGCTTCAAGAGGTGCGCGAGCTGGAGGAGGGCATACGCGGCATGCTGTCCGTCGGCGCCGTCGTCTCCTGCATCTCGCTGCTGCCCGCGCCGATCCGCCAGTTCCACAGCCTGTACCCCGAGGTCACGTTTAAAGTGCATGAGGGGGATCATTTTTCGCTGGGGGAAGAGCTGGACGAAGGAACGATTGAACTGATCATAACGAGGCTTCCGTTCGAGTTCGACGGCAATCCCGACGTATACCGGACGGCTGTTCTGCCCTCCGACCCTTTTGCAGCTATTTTGCCAATGGGCTGGGCCCCGGAAGAGGAAGGCGCAATTACGCTTGCCGAGCTGGCGGAGCATCCTTTTCTAACGTTGAAAACAGACCGCACAACCGCCATGCACGAAAAAGTGCTGCAGGAGTTCCGGCGCGCCGGCTGCGAGCCGCGTATTCTATGTGAATGCTCTAGCGTTGCCGTCATATTGTCGCTTGTTTCCGCCGGAATTGGCGCTACAGTGCTGCCCCGCTCCGTGCTCGCTTCATTTCAAATGTCCGATATGGAGCTGCGGGAGCTGAAGGGCGGAAGCTTTCATTCCGAGGTCGGCATCGTATGGAGACGCGACCGTTATCTGTCCAAAAGCGCCGAACGTTTCATCGCCACGCTGCTGGAAGGAAATCAGTTAATCCAACGTTAAAATAAACCGCTCCAGCTCATTCGCCATGCTGTACAGGCTGGCTCTCGTTTCAAATTCCTCGCGCGATTCCGGCAGCGGCAGCTCCTTATGGTACACGCGAATTTCCTTCAGCCGGTCCTGATAGTCCCTCCCGCCGGGGATGGTGTTCCAATGATCCGCAAGATCGTCCAGAAACTCCCCGATGTTCCGCCCCTGCTCCAGTCTTGTGTCCACCTGAGAAACGAGCGGCATCATGATTTTCAGTATATCGACCTGCTTGCGCCGTCTTTCATAATAGGAATAAAACAGGCTGCGCCGGCCGCTGAAATCATTTTCCGTTGCCTGTACCCCGAGCGCCCTGGCTTGAACGAGCAGCTGCTCCAGCTCCAGAAGTTCGCGGCCGTCCCATATGCTGCTGCCGTCCTTGAGGTATATCGCCAGCTCCCGCAAAATCGTTTCAATCCGGCTTTCAATCCGCCGCTTCAGCTCCAGCACCTTGCGCTCGTTGCCCGGCATATACAGATTGACGGCAAGCGACATCCCGAGGCCGATCAGAATAATAAGCAGCTCGTTGCCGATAAATGAGAGCGTCAAATCCTTTTGAATATACACATGCATCATAATAACCGAGCTGCTGGCGATGCCTCCGCTGCAGCGCAGCTTAACGCATAAAGGAATCAGCAGCAAAAAGATCGGAACAAACAGCAGCGAGTGATAGCCGATCAGCTCAAACACCAGGCCGGCAATAACGATGGCGACAAGGCAAGCCAGCAGTCTTTCCCAAATGGCATGGAATGACTGCCAGCGCGTTTTTTGAATGCAGAGCAAAGTGAGGATGCCCGCCGAGGCAAAGTTCAGCAGTCCAAGCTGCTGGGCGATCAAGACGGACAAGCTGACGCCGACCGCTGTTTTTAATGTGCGAAATCCAATCCTCATAAGCGGCTCCTTGTCGGGCGGTTAATGTGCTCAAGATTATACCATGCCGGACTAGGCCATACGAAACTGGCAGCACTCCGTTGATTAACTGCTTTTGAGCCGGTTTCTTCTTAAACAGCTCCAGAAGCTAGCCGTCCGGCAGCAACACTCCACTTACTTGGCCCGAAGTTAAAATTCGTCCAGAATAAAAAAGGCCGGTCCAAGCGCACGCTGCGCCTAGCTCCGGCCCTTTTAATCGCGGTATTGGTTGAAGCTCGGCTGTTTGTATAGCAGTCGCTTGTGCTCTCTGGGTCCGGGCTTGTCATTTTAAACGGAAAGAAACTCCTGCACCTTCGCCTCCAGCCAGCCGTCGAACGGAAAATTCCGCTCTTTAATCAGACGGAGCAGCAAATCCCGCTCGGATTCCGTTCGGGCGATTAGCTCGGCAGGGTAGCCAAATTTTATGGCATGCTCGCGGAACTCGTCTTCGTCGACGACCTCCCAGTCTCCGCCGGGCTGTTTAATGATGTCGATATCAAGGTCGATAAATTCAATGAAGCCGTTTTTATCCGCTGGAGGCATGCAAATATTGCAGTAGTAGCTTAACGCACCGTTCGGGTGGAGCTGCACGCTGGCCGTAAACCATTGGTTCAACGGCAAAAATTCCAGGGTCGGGTTATCGACGATGAACGTCTTGCCCTTGCTGTGATGGACGAGCTTTCTCAGCCTCTCTCCTTTCACGAGCACATATTCTCCGGTTGCCTCGATGAGCGTTGTTTCCCACTCGTAGTGCGGAATGCCCCCGTATTTTCGAGCCTGGATCGGAATGGTCTGCAAGAGCAATCACTCTCCTGATTTAAATGCTAGGTCTATTATAGTTCCCTGTCGCGTTGAAAATCGAAATCTGTTCCGTGAAGCGCAGGGTTTGGCTTAATCAGCCGAGCCCTTTTCTCATGACTTCCGAACCATTTTTGGTGCGGCAGCACAACCGGAATCGCCTAATATGCGTCCAATTAATAGAACCATGATCCCGAAAGGAACTCAACCTTATGACAAAACTAACGATAGATTCCTTGCCAAAAAGATTCGCTACGCCTATCCGGCTGGCAGCAGCTCTGCTGCTCGGCGCCTCGCTGCTTGGAGGCGGCGTAACGCCGCATGCCGAGGCGGCCGCTGCGCGTTTTGCCGACGTGCCCGCCAAGCACTGGGCGGCAAGCGACATTGCCTGGGCCGCTTCCGCAGGCATCGCCCAAGGCGACGGCAACGGCCGCTTCCGCCCTTCCGGCGCGCTGAGCGAGCCGGAATTCCTCGCCTTTGCGGCGCGCGCCTACGGCGTCGCGCCCGCCGCAGGCGCAGCCCCCGGCGCGGCTTGGCACGCGCCGTATTACACCGCCGCCGCCGCGCAGAGCTGGGCGGCGTTCCATGCTGCGCAGCCGTCCGCCCGCTATACGCGGGGCGAGGCGGCGCAGCTGCTTGCCTCCGTCGCCGGGCGCTCCGGCGGCGAAAAGGACGCCGTGGCCTGGCTGCTCGCGGAAGGGATCGCGAGCGGGCGCACGGCGTCGACTGCTGCCGGCTATGAGAGCGGCAGCACGCTTACCCGGGCGGAGGCGGCAGCCCTCCTCCGCCGCATGCTGAAGGCGTACCCCGCAACCGGGGGCACGCCTTCGGCAACGCCTGCGCCGACGGTTACTCCGGCGCCTTCCGCCACGCCGGCTCCGACGCCGGATTCGGCTGGCGCAGGGCCGGAGCTGCGCGGCGTGCAGCTCGGAGACAGCGAGGCGTCGCTGCTGCAGACGCTCGGAGCCCCGGACCGCAAAGACCCGACGCAGGACGGCTTTATCTGGTACATTTATAACAAAGATTATTCCCGTTACATGCAAGCGGGAGTTGGCGGCGGTAAAGTGGTTGCTCTATATTCGGGATCGCCCGAGGCGTTCGGCGAAGGCGGCGGCTTGTGGAAATCGCTCCTCCCCGGCATGAGCGCAGCCTCGCTCAAGGAGCAGACGGGCCAGCAAATTCCGGCGTCGGATGAGCGGTTTTCGTTTACATCGGGCGGTATCAAAACAACCCTGTTCCTGGACGCGCTTGACGGCGGCAAGCTGGATGCTCTGTTTGTCCAGACGAACAGCCCGTCCGCCTCAGCGCCAAGCGCGGAACAGCTGGCCAGAGCCTCCGAACGTCAGGTGTTTGACCTGACAAACGCGCTGCGCGCCAAAAAAGGCCTGCCAGCTCTGGCTTGGGACGATACAGCGGCTGTTTCGGCCCGCAAGCACAGTGCAGATATGGACAAACGCGATTTCTTCGATCATACAAATCCTGACAACATAGATCCGTTTGACCGCATGCAAGCCGAAGGCATTCGTTATAGCGCAGCGGGCGAAAATATCGCCTACGGCTATCGTACCGCTATCGAGGCCCATAACGGCTGGCTGAATTCCTCCGGTCACCGGAAAGCGATGCTGCATGAGCGCTTTACCCGTCTTGGAGTCGGCGTTCACAACAACTATTACACGCAGAACTTTTACTCGCCATTATAATTTAGGATCTTCGATAACCTGCGTCCGCCGCTTGCGGCACGCAGATTATTTGCAATTGCGGTGATTGTCGCCGCCGCCCCCTTCCCCAGTACGTTTTCAGCAGCGCTTCACCTCTGCCGAAGCTGGCTTGCGCCGCTCCGGCAAGGTACAATGAAGCATCGGCTGCGCATGCAGTACGACCCACTCTATGACTAAAAGGAAACCTTACCGCAATGACTTTAACTGATGGACTTACCGCCTCAGACCGCTCTGAACGAAACGGCCAAGGCTATTTATACACATACGCCCGCCATGAATCCGAGGCGGAGTTATGCTCACTTGAGCTTAGCTGTCTATTTCCAGGCTTGCAGCTGGACGAAGAGGCGCGGGCTTTCCGCCATGCGCGGCAGATTGAGCCGAGCCGAAGCCCTTTCATCAAGCAGCGGCTGGATATCCGGCTGGACTGCGGGAGCGACGATGAGCTGATGGATGTTGCCGCAGCCTCGCTATCCTCGGGCAGTCTCACCTTTCGGTCTCGCTACGTAAAAACAGGTGTTGTTGATGAGCCGGACAACGACAAAAGACTCGCGCTGGAACGGCGGCTTGGCCTTGCGGTTGAAGGCGAGCCTGATTTAAAGCGGCCCGATATCGTTTTTGGCCTTACCCGATTCGCGGGCCGCTGGCTGACCGGGATTTTGCATGAAGCGGAGCCGGTCTGGCTTCGTCATCAGGAAAAACCACGCCAATATTCCACCGCTCTGCCGACACGGGCGGCTCGCGCCGCCGTCAACATCGCCGTTCCCGAACCGGAGGGACAACGGCTCCTTGATCCCTGCTGCGGAATCGGCACTGTATTGCTAGAAGCGCTCTCCATGGGAGTCGACATTCGCGGCGGCGATCTCAATCCGCTCGCCGCAACGGGAGCGCGTGCCAATCTGGAGCATTTCGGCTATTCCGCCAATCTTGTCTCTATTGCAGATATGAGAAGTTTGGAGGGAAGATTCGACGCGGCCATTTTGGACATGCCGTACAATCTCTGCTCCGTTTCGCCTCCGGAGGAACAGCTGGATATGCTGCAAGCTCTTCGCCGCTTGGCCGCTCGCGCCGTTATTGTTACGACAGAGCCGATTGAGCCGATTATTCGTGAAGCCGGGTATCGAATTCAGGAGACTGCCCGGCTTACCAAAGGCAATTTTGTGCGTTTTGTGCATTTATGCGTTAAAGAGTCTTGACAGCTTCTAGGGCAGTCAGATATAGTTGACTCACGAACATATGTACCCTTTCTTAATGCGGAAGCACCGCAGCAACGGCTTAATAAGCCTGTTTGCTGCGGTGCTTTTCTGCGTTCTGGAAGCAATTTGAGGAGGTATATGATGAACCGGTTCATTTCTTTCCCGATTAATCACTATTCATTATTAATTGTTTCCGTCGTCCTTGCAGGCTGCTTTGCTCTGCTATTTTCGCCTTCTATCAGCGAGGCCGCCTCCCTGGAAATCAGCCCTTCTGCCCAAACGGGCTTTGAGAAAGCTGTCGCCAAAGCAGACTCCGCCACAGCCGACCGTCTGAACAGGAAGCGCCAGGAATACTCGGCTCTGCTCCAGCGATTATCCGATTCACGCAGCCAGTCGCAAAATCTGCATGCGGATGCGCTGAAGCTTAGCACCGCCGTCCGCCAGGCGTCCGCTTCAATTGACAGCGAAGCTATTCGCGCTCAGGAAAGCCGCGTAGCAAAGGCCAAGTCGGTCTATGAGCCAATGTATGCCGGATATACGGCGCTGAACAAGCGTATTCGTGCCGCTGCCGGCTCCAGCAAAGAAGCTGCAAAGGCGCTGCGAATGCAGGCGGATACGATGCAAGCCGCCGTCCAGCTTGCCCGGCAGTCCCTGCGGCTTCAGCAGGAGCAGCTCAAAAAGCTGAAAAGCGAGCGGACCGCCAAAATCACGGCCATCCGCAAAACACTCTCTGGTATGGACAGCTTGAACGACGCGCAGCGCGTCCGCAAATCGTCAGCCCGAATTCCAGAGGCCGCTCTTAAGGATGCGTTGAAGGACTTTTCGGCAGCCGCCCGCAAAGGGGAATCAGCGTTGATGGAGCGCTCGCTCTCCGCTATGGTGGACGGCGGACGGCGTCTGCTCAAACAATGGGAGGAAATCGTCGAGCAGGAGCGGCGCTATCTCTCGATCGCCGAGCAGGCCCGCAGCCAGCTTGCCGGATTCGGCGTCAAAATCAGCTGACTGCCTGTTCATCCAGCCTATCAGCCGGTTTCCCGTCCGCTCCTGCCTGAATCTGCCTCCGGTACAACGAGGCAAGCAGCGCTGTCAGCAGATAAAAGAGCCCAGTCATCGTATACACGACCTCAATTCCCCAGCGGTCTGCCATCCACGACAGCAGAACGACGGATAAGCCAAAAAGGGAATATACGAGCGTATTTTCTGCGCTCATTACCTTAGGCAGCTGTTCCGGCGGACAAGCCTGCTGGAATACGGTGCGGCGCATGACATTTCGCAGCTCCTGCGGCGGTCCCATCAGCACCACCAGCGCCAGGGCGAGCGCCGGCGACGTCGTCCAGGCAAAAATCACGGTAAATACTCCCATAATGCCAGCGCCCGCAGCAATAGAGAGAGCAGGGTGGCCCGACAGGCGGCGCGTGAAGGCAACGACCAGCAGACCGCCAGCAATACAGCCGGCAAAGTAACCGCCGTTTATAAAGCCATACCATTCCGCACCGGATTGCAGCTGCTCCGTCGCGTACACCAGCATCATAGCCCCGATCCAGGCGGCGCCGACCGTTCCTTCGATTGCATCGATTACAATCAGCACCCGCAGCACAGGGTTGCGCCAAATGTTCTGCCAGCCTTCCTTGACCGACTGCCAGGCTCCGCTATTCTGTTGGGGCTCATTAAGCACATTGGCGGTCGCAGCAACTTCGGCAGAGAGCAATTCCGCTCCCATGCCGGGCTGCTGCGGTTCGGCCAAAGGTTGATTTGGCGTTGCTTCAACGGACGGCTCATGCTGCGGAGCCGGCTCTCGCAGCGGCAGCGTAAGCAGAAGCGCGGCAGCATAGATGACGAGTGTTCCCGTCATAACGGCAGAAGCGCCGAGCCAAGCGACAACTACGCCCCCGGCCGACCAGCCTGCCATCATGACAACTTGATCGGTCGTAGACATAAGGCCGTTTGCACGCAATAGCTCTTTTTTGCCTGTATATCGCGGCACAAGCGCATTGCGCACCGGAGTGGTTATGCCGTCTGTGAATGACAGCACCGCAATCAGTCCCAGCACCAGTGGAATGTCCGTTTCCGCCATTCCTCTGCTTAACAGAAGAAGCAGGATAAATCCAACTACCTGCAGAAGCTGAGACAGCTTGATGAGCAGCGTCAGCCGAACCCGGTCCATCACGATTGGCGCAACAACTCCGCAGACGAGTTGACCTGCGACACGGGCAATTGGTACGAGAGAGGAGAATAACGCCGAGCCTGTCAGCTGATAAACGATTGTTACGATGGACAACAGATAGAGCGTATCGCCAAGATTGGAAATACTCTGTCCCGCCCATAAAATCCGAAACATGCGAGGGTAAAGCATGTTTTCTAATGCCCCTTTCAGCTGCTTCTGCGGCGTTTCCAACAGCTGCATACTTTATAAAGTATTTTATTTATAAAGTCACTATACGGAACCCGCTCTATCTCTGTCAACCTGATATTAGCGCTTTACCGCAAAGGGCAGCGGCGCATTGAAGGGAGATTGCACCAGAGGTCAGGTTCCAGCACTGCTTCAAAAGCATGATTCAACGCACTTTACTCACATCCCATCCGCCTGAACCCAGCACAAAAGAAAAAGAAGGGCCGCGCAATCAAAAACCTGCGCCCCTTCCTTATCTTCCTCTGCTCTCAAACCAGCTCATCGCTCAGCACTCCGCTTTTGCCGTCTGTTATTTTTATCTGCTTTTGCTTCTGTTTTCTGTTTTTGTTACCTGCAATTGCACTCTGCAGATGCCGAGCACTTTTGAAGCGTCAATCGGCATCCATGCCTTCATTTCATAAGAGTTTCATGCTGCGCCGCTGCTTAAATCTCCAGCCAGACGGAGCCCGTTTGCGATACATCGCAGCCCGTAATGGCTCCAAGCTCCCGGCGAAAGGCCGGCAGAGCCAGAATCCGCTCCAGCTCCGACAGCAGCTGTTCGTTTTCAGTAGTACGAAGTATGACTAAGTCATACCGCTCCACGATGAGCGGGATGAATTCTATGTCTGGGACAAGCGCGGCGGTTTTTTCCATTCCGACTCCGTAATCAGCCTCGTCGGATGCAATTGCCGCAGCAACTTCCAAATGGCTGTTCACACAGTGCTCGTAACCTTGGAGCTTCCGGGAAGATAGGCCCCGCAGCCTCATCTGCTCCTCCAGCAGCACGCGCGCTCCCGCTCCGCGCTCGCGATTAACAAGACGCAGGCCCGGTCGGCCCAAATCGTCCCATCCTGTTATCCGATGCGGATTTCCCTTGGCCACGTACAGCCCTGCGTTCCGCTGCAGCAGGTTGACGACGCGCAGCGGCGAGCCGACCAGGAGCCTGCGGATATACGGGAGATTATACTCTCCAGTATCTCCATCCCATAAATGCGTGCTTACCAAGTCCGACAGCCCGCGGTACATATCAACCAAACTGTCCAAACTTCCCTTATGAGAGCGCAGCGGACGATACCCCGCCCTCGTCAAATAAGACGCCAACAGGTCTAGCCCGTGGTCCTGTCCCGTTATGACCACTGTCCGGGCGGCAGTTTCCCGCTCTTTCGGCAGCCGCTCCCGTCCGGTTCGGCCGTTCGGAAGCAGCTCGCTGCTCATAGGCAGTTCTACAGCCGGTGCGGACGATTGCGGCTGCCCGACGTCCTCATCGCGACTTTTAAGAGCTTCCGAGCCGTCCTGATTCAAGGATGAATTTAAAGGAACTGCCGTTGCCGCTCCCGATGCAGCGAAAGCAAGCTTTTTTGCTTTGCTTTTGTAAGCCTCCAGATCGGAGGCGTCCACGCGCATTTGTTTGCCAACCCGATACGCGGGCAGCTCACCTTTTTTAATCAGGTCGTACACCGTTAACTTGGATATTTTGAGCAGACGGGCGATGTCTTCCGTCGTGTAGGATTCATCCGGCATGTGGAATCTCTCCGTCCTGAATGTACTGGAATAATAGCTTCAAGCTTGTTTCAGTGTACCATTATATCCGGTTCAACTGGATTTACAACTCTCCGACACCCCACTATAATCATACTAATTATATCTAAATATAACTAAACATCATTTAACAGGAGTTGTAGAGATGAAAAGGTACCCTACTTACAAAGAGAAAAACTTGGCCTATTTATTCGCCATCCTGGCCTTGGGACTGCTGCTCTTGGCTGCCGGCTGCGGCGCCGTCAATTCCGAGACCGAAGCTAACGACAACGGGGGAGCATCAAACACGCAATCTAATGGAACTGCGACGTCCAATGAAAACGCTGGCGCTGGAGCTCCTTCGGCCTCCTCACCTCCTGGCGAGGCCGTCAAACTCACCGTTTCGGCGGCAGCAAGCCTAACCGAGGCGCTCGGAAAGATAGAGGAGCAATTCGAAATCTCTCACCCGAACATTGAAATTCAATATAACTTTGGAGCCTCCGGCGCGCTGCAAAAACAGATTGAGCAAGGCGCGCCTGCAGACCTGTTTTTCTCGGCATCAGACAAAAATATGTCTGCGCTTATCAAGCAGGGGCTCGTTAAACCCGAACAGAACGACCAGCTGCTCATCAACACGCTTGTGCTAGCGGCTCCCAAGGAAAGCACCCAAGCGCCCAAAACTCTAGATGCACTGAAAGAGAGCAACTTCAGCCGCATCGCCATCGGCATTCCGGAAAGCGTCCCGGCCGGTCAATACGCCCGCCAGGCGCTGGAAGCATCCGGCTTATGGGACACGCTGAGCAGCAAGCTTGTCCAGGCTAAGGACGTCAAGTCAGTGCTGCAGATGATTGAGACCGGCAATGCGGATGCCGGCTTTGTATACAAGACCGATGTGCTCGGATCGGACAAGGCCAAAATTCTTCTGGACGTCGATCCAGCCGCTTACTCTCCAATCGTCTACCCTGCGGGAGTGCTGAGCAGCACGGACCATCCTGAGGAAGCTGCCGCCTTTTGGGACTATCTTCGCTCGGACAAAGCGATTGCCGTCTTTACCGAATATGGCTTTACTGCCGCTCCATGATTGGTCCGGCAATGGATTGGACAGCCTTCTGGCCGCCTGTGCTGCTTTCGCTGCGAGTCGCCCTGCTCGCGGCGTTCATTTCTCTGCTGCTAGGTACAGCTGCGGCTCGTTGGATGTCAAGGGCCCGATTCCGGGGAAAGCTGCTGCTTGAGACGGCTTTCCTGCTGCCGCTAGTGCTGCCGCCGACAGTTGTCGGTTTTGTGCTGCTTGTTGTATTTGGCCGGCGCAGCTGGGCGGGCAGGCTGATTGAAGATCTGTTCTCGGCGCCGCTCGTCTTTTCCTGGTGGGCCGCAGTCGTCGCCGCTGTTGTCGTGTCTTTCCCGCTCGTATATCAAACGATGAAAACCGGCTTTGCCGGCATCGATCCCGAATTGGAGCAGGCCACCCGCTCTGCCGGAGCCTCCGAGCGGCAGCTGCTCGCCTACGTGGCGCTGCCGCTTGCGTTCCGTTCGCTGCTTGCGGCGCTTGTGCTCGGCTTCGCCCGCAGTCTGGGCGAATTCGGAGCCACGCTAATGATAGCCGGCAACATTCCAGGCGTGACACAGACGGTACCGACAGCCATTTACGTCGCGGTCGACAGCGGCCAGACCGTTATGGCCTGGGCGTGGACGGCCGCAATTGTCCTCTTTTCCTTTTTCCTGCTGCTGCTTACTGGCGGCCGCTCTCCGGCAGGAGAGCGCAGCAAACCTTAGCGCAGTATTTCTCCGGTAAATACAGGCTCATCAATCTCTAACGCAACTGAGCCGCGCTATCGGGCCAGGAATGGCATGTTCTAGATTTTAACGCAACTGAACCGCGTTATTTAGGGATAATGAGGGCTCTTCAGCTCCAATAGTGCTAAATAAGACGCCTCAGTTGCGTTACGTTTAAAAAGCTCGGAATTTAGGCCATATAAGCTTTCTCAGTTGCGTTAAAACTTACAGCAGATAAATAAATTAAAAAAGCCTCCACATCCACTCGTAAATGAAGCGCATCCCTTGTTAGACACCATCTAACATGGAATGCAGTTCAAAAGTGAATTTGGAGGCTTTTCATATTCAATCATGCACCGGTCCGATACAGCAGTTCTGCTTGGAACAGACCGCATCGGATAAGATCCGGCTGCCGATTATTTGCCAGCAAGCTCGGCTTGTTTTTCCTTGTACACCTCTTGCCATTCTTCCTGGTAGCGGCGGTAGAAGGCCGGATAGCGGAAGCGCAGCTGCAAAATGCCGTTCATCAGCTTCTCCGGATCGGAATCCACCCGCTTGAGCACTTCAGCCGGCAGCTGGGCGCGCAGGTTGGAAGCGGCTTCCTCATTGAACTCGCCGTAATACCATTCCATATTGCGAACGACTATGGCAGGATGTACAGCGGTATCCTTTTGCAGCTTCTCCAGCTCTTTGGTGAGCGCATTCATTTCCTGCATTTGTTTGCGCAGCTCGCGGATTTCCTCGCTCTTGCTGTCCATGCCGTATACGAGATCAGCGAACAGCTCCGCCTCGCGGAAGCGTCCCGCCTGCATGTAAGACTGGCATTCAAGCAGCAGCACTACGCGTGCACGGACTACATCGTCCTCGGCTTCGAGCGACTTCAGGAAGCGGCGGACGCGCAGCTGGATTTTGGACCAGCGGTCCCATTTTTTGAGATCAATAACGCGGTTAATGTACGCCACAATAAGCGGCAGATGAACCGGCTTCTCCTCGCCTTCGGACGGAAGGGCCGCATTCACGACGTTCCACGCATCTTCGCTGCGGCCAACACGAATGTACACAGCGGAAAGCAGCGGAGCAAAATCAGAACCGCGCTCCGGATGAGCGGCAGACAGCTTCTCCAGCCGGTCTACGACCTGGTCAAAGTGGCCGTGCTCGCCAAGCAGGTTGGCAAGCATCGCCTGCATGTCCGACTTTTCCTCGACGCTGGACGCCGTTTGCAGCAGCAGCTCTTCTTGCTGAGCAAAGGCTTCCCACTTCTGCTGGCCAATTAACGTATACAATACAGCGGCTTGAATAGCTCCCAGCTCTGGCTGACGTTCTTTCATTGCTGCCAGATGAGCTTCTGCCGCCGCATAATCTTCCTTCGCCAGCGCTTCGCGCGCTTCAGCCAGCAAGCCCTTCAGGGCGTCGCCTTCCTCACCGGAAAGGCCGTTTTGAATCCGGCTATCGAGCTCTGTAGTAATAATGGTAAACAGATTCTCAATGCCAGGCTTTAATGTCCCTGCTTCAACTTGCGGGGAAGTTTGATTTTCCATGTCGGTCCCTTCCTCTCTGCTTCCCATGCTGCAGCATTTGGAGTCCGAAACCTTCCTCCCCTGCTGCCGGGACAATATCCCGTCTATTATACCATAGCTGGGCTTGCTTGCGGATACTGGTAGAATCAACTAGATAGACGAGCAGGCAATCTGAATGGTTGCAGCCGTTCGCGCAGCATATGTATGCATTTCCTGGATGGGGCCAGCCTATAAGCCATTAATCAACACAAAAGGCCGACCGTTAACAGCGGTCAGCCTCTCGGATTCCATGGCAATCAGCTCAAAGCTCAAGCCTGAATGGCCGCGTAATCCTTTCTTCTCTTGAATTGCGCTGCAACATAGGAGCATGCAGGATCAATTTTGACGCCCTTTTGGCGGGCTTCGTCAACAATCGCCTCCACTAGACTCGCTGCAAAGTTTTGCCCACGATGCTGGGGTGACACGTACGTATGGTTGACGATCCATACCTTGCCTTCGTTTGCAGGAACATAGGTGATTTTGCCAATAAGCTCGCCGTTCTGGCGAATCACGTATCCCGAGCCTTCCGGCACCGGTTTAAGGTTATCCGACATCGCTGCAGCCTCCTCCCGCTTGTGCCCGCCGAAAAATGTATACCGTTATTAATACCCTAATCCGGTACGGTTTACTCTTTCCGCAATTAATACACAAATCCGGGACGGTTCACTCTTTCCGCAGTTTATAACCAAATTCCGGTACGATCCGCTCTTTCCGCTGTGGAGGCCCAAGCATTGTCGGAGAGCAGGCAAAAAGGTCAACTGGCGCAGCAGCCAGTTAGCCGAATCGGTGAGCGGCGGCATCGGGCATGCGATACCGCTCAGCAAGGGAGCTGCGGGCTAAAGAAACGGTCGGCCGCTTCCCTGCCCTTTTCAGCTCCTTCGTATATTCGCCAATGGTCATGCCGTAATTTTCCTTGAACAGCCTCATCAGATGACGCGGACTGATCCGGGACATTTCGGCTAATTTTTTGACGGTCATATCTTTCTCGTAGTGGTGCTCAATATAGGCTCTCACCGTTTCCAGGGCGGCATCCAGCTCCTGGTCCGTGCCGCTGATCGCTTCTTTGAACAACCGGTGCAGCAAATCGTCGAATACGGCTTGCCCCCGGAACCGTTCCAGCGAATCAAGGCTGTTTCTGCAGCCGCAAATGGTTTTGCACAGCGCGGTCAGCGCCGTTAGCGGATAAGCCGTCGGCACGCCAAGCAGCGGGAACTCAACTGTTTTGCGCGGCAGCTGCACAGCTGTACCCGACGGGCCTTCCAGCGCCAAAGCCTGGAACCGGAACAAATACGTTTCCAAGCGGTAAGCGGGGTCCGCGCAAATCCGCAATTTTTCGCCCGGAGGGCTCATATATACCATACCGCTTTTCAGCGGAATAATGACATCGCCTGCCATCAGCTTGCCTTGACCGCCAATAACGGCAATAAGGCGGCAGTCGCGTTCCCATTCCGGCCGGACCTGGCTATCCTCAACCGCAGCCGCAAACGGCGCGGCGTCCCGCAGCTTGAACCAAATATCGTCCAATGTCTGAGGAACCGGCGTTTCTATTTGTTCTATTGTTTCCCACTCCACGTCGCTCATCGCCTCCACCGTCCTATCCGTAATGGTAATCGCTTCTGCCTGTTTCTCCATACTAATGAAAATGATTCTCATTGTCAATTGATTGATCAGATATAAAAATGGGCCGTAAAAAAGATCCGGTTCCTGCTCTAAAGACGAGCGGGAACCGGATCTGGCTTTGCAGCGGGTCAAACGGCGGCTTTGGAGCCCTGGCCTGCCGGAGCGTAACGAACAGCGGAGCTGCCGTCGTTCCATTCACAGATCAGACCAAGGCGTTCAAATACCCGAAGCTGGCTATAAATTGCCGTCGCCCCAAGGGAGCGTCCCCGTCCTAAGGAATGAAAACGGTCAACAAGCTCCTCCACCGTAGGGTTAGAGTCGGCGGTATACACATATTCCAACAGCGCATGACGCTGGGGGTTCAAACGGATTCCTTGGCTTTCCAGCTTGGAAATAACATTCTGCAGCCCCCGTGAATCAGATGGAGAGCGGAAACGGGCAGCAGCAGGAACGGAAGACGGGGCAGCGTAGCGGCGCGATGACGAAATAGCCAAAGCAATCATGCTCCCTTCTATAATAAATTCTACTTGATAATTATTATAAATTAAGTGAGAAGCATTTGCAATCCCTGCGCCATTTTCCCCTCGAAGAGATTGGCGTTCGCTTGCTCGCCGATGTTCCTGGTCAGGTTCCCCCTCTTATTGTAAGCGCATTCAATGTTTCTTGTAAAGGAAACTACACCCATATGGTTCCTTTAAGTAAAAGAACCTCAAATTATCGCTGTTTCATTGGCTGACGCCTTCTCCATACGGATTCCGAAGCACAGCGGGAGCCGGTATGCCAGCCCACGGCTTTACCATCGCATTGTAATCCATGACCGCTTTTTCAATCGAGGCCCGAATTACGTCGGAGCTCGTCTGAATACCTGATTTTTTCACCTGTTCTTCGGCATATCTCATTGCCAGAGCCAGCTTCTGCGGCCCTCCGCCTCCCGGATAGGCCGCCTCTGCCAAAGCAGCTGCCTCCTCGGCAATGCGGCGCAGCAAAGTCCGCTGATACTCTTTTCCTCTAGCGGATAAATAGGCTGAAACACGATGAATCAGTACGGGCACAAGCACAATTGCCATCAAGGCCAGTACAGCGATTACACTATCATGCACAATCCCGACCCAGAACGGCCATTCAGCAGATCCTTGCATCATCGTTCTCCTTTGCCTGTCAAAGTTGTAGAGCCGCAACCGGCCATATTCCCCTTCTCCCCGGCTATAGCAGCGGAGTGATAATCCCCTCCCGTCATTCTCTAAATAACCCAGGCAAGCAACTATTAATTACTCTTCATAAACTCATTTCCCTTCTTTATCGTGAATTTTCGAAAGATTCTTCTTCATTTACCGATATTCATTGCTTCTAAAGGAGCTTTTTACAGGTAATTTCTACCAATAAATACCCTTTTTAATCACCTTCTACAGACTTTGACGCAAACTCCGCGAACCAAAAAAAGCTTCCCGCTTGCCTTAAGGGCAAACAGGAAGCTGTTGGAGTTAAGGCGTAATCCGGTACACACAGCGGCGGCCGCCGCTCAGCATATGCTCGGTCCGCTCCACATGCACGTTTTCGCCAAGCACCCCTTGAATCATGCCGGTTTCGTAGCGGCACAGACTGGCGCATGCGCTCGCTGCATGGCAGATCGGGCAGTGTTTTTCCGTGAACAGGTAAGTCCCGTCCGGCTGCCGCTCGTACTCGGCCATGTACCCTTCTGCGGTCCTATATTCGGCCAGCTGTTTAAGCTGCTCCTCCAGCAAGCGGTCGCTTCCGGTCTGACTCTTCCGCCCGGCAGGCAGGGAATAGTGGGCAATTTGTTTGCTGTTGCGCATCGAAAGCAGCTTTTCCAGCCCCTCCTCGCCAAAAGCTTCCCGAACCGAGTCGATCAGGCCAATCGTCAGCTCCGCGTATCCGGCCGGGAAAAGCCGGTTCGCCTCCTGGGTCAGGCTCCATAACTTAGCGGGACGCCCCATCGCGCGCGGCTCCTCGCGGAAGTCGATCAGGCCTTCTTTTTGCAAACCGTACAAATGCTGCCGCACCGCCATGCCCGAAACGCCCAGCATGCCCGCCAACGCTCCTGCGTCCAGCGGTCCATTTTGCTTAAGGAGATCCACGATCAATCTTCGGGTCCGTGTCGCGCTTGCTCCTTCTGCCTGCTTGTCCTTCGCCGACATTCGTTTCCCCTCCTTGTCGCTAGCGTTTTTGCCGCGGGGCGCGGCTCTTTCTTCAGATTGTAAAGACAGCCGTTGACAAAGTCAAAGAAAAACCGTCGTCATCCCCGCTCGGAAGCAGCGTCAGAAACAGCCCTTCCGGCATTGACCCGCCCTTGCCGCCAGCTGGAACCATGGTCTACTGAGCGGTCTGCCGTCGTTAAAAGCTTGCTGCGAATTTCGGCTCCGGTCAGACCCAGGCCAGCCAGCAGCGCTGCCGTCCCCGCCACATGGGGCGCTGCCATGGAGGTGCCGCTGGAATACATGTAACTGCCGGACAGATACGTAGACACAATATGCTCCCCCGGCGCTGCCAAATCAACCCACGAGCCATACGCTGAAAACGGCGATGGAGCCCCCGTCTCGCCTATCGAGCCTACTGCAATGACCTCATCATAGGCAGCTGGATAAACCGGGGCAGCAGATCCCGTATTCCCGGCCGCAGCAACGACGACCGCCCCTTTGGCTACTGCGTAACGAACAGCCGCCCGTAGCGTCGAAGACCGCGCCGGACCTCCCAGGCTCAGATTGATGACCTGCGCTCCGCGATCAGCCGCGTAACGTATCCCGTCCGCAATGTTTAGCATTTTCCCGTTTCCTTCAGCGTCAAGAACCCGCACGGGCAGCAGCCGTACGCCCGGAG
Source organism: Paenibacillus pasadenensis (assembly GCF_023715725.1). Classification (GTDB taxonomy): domain Bacteria; phylum Bacillota; class Bacilli; order Paenibacillales; family Paenibacillaceae; genus Paenibacillus_O; species Paenibacillus_O pasadenensis_A. The sequence goes on along the minus strand of NZ_JAMBOT010000009.1, from coordinate 126,009 downwards.
CAATGCCGGCAATGCCGACCCCGTTGTTGATTTCCGCTGCGGCGATACCGGACACATGTGTCCCATGTCCGTTCGGATCAGCCGTATCCTGGGCCGGTCCGGAAAAATTCCTGCCCTCAAGCACCTTTCCTGCCAAGTCCGGATGAGCAGCGTCAATACCCGTGTCGATAACTGCAATAGTAACCTTTCCGCTGCCGGTCGTTACATCCCATGCTTGCTCAGCCCCGATCAGCTTCGGGCCATATTGCAGGTTATAGTAGGAATCCTGCGGCACCAGGCAGCTCCGGTACCAATAGTTCGGCTCGGCGTACTCTACCTCGGGATACTGGTCATACCGTTCCTTGAGCTTACGCGCGCTGCACCGCCCTTTTTGGGCTCGGACGATATGCTGGCCTGTCCCGCTTTTTTCCTCTGTTACCCGGCAGGCGCATTGTTTATGAATCCGGTGTTTGGCGTCCGCAGTCAGCCCTTCCTGAAATTTAACAATCAGCTCGCCCTGCTCATGCTCCGGCATCGCCCATTCTGCAAGCCAGCCTTTGCTTATCTCAGCCAGCCACCAGATTCCGCCCGCTCCCGCAAGCAGCGCAACCAGCAGCATATGCCATTCCAACATCCCCGTCACTCCTTTAAATCGATTTGCAGCTATCAAGCTGTTCTATCAATCTATGGAGCGCTCTCGCAGACGGTATGGGCCGACGGCTTGGCCTTGCGGAAAAAGGCTGATATCCTATCCAGCATGAAACTTTTACAACATAAAAAGCCTGTCCCTCGCTGCGGCGCATGGCCGTAAACGAGAGACAGGACTTTTGAGAGCTATTGCCAAGGCACAAAACGGGATTCCGTTTTTGCCTCTCCGTTCAAATTATTGCGCCGGAACCGAGGTAATGATTACCTCGTCCAGGTTCGGCCCGCTTTGAGATCTCGTTTCCAGCGTGAACGTATGCTGCCCAGCGGACAACGAAATGGTTTTTTTCACTTGCTTCCAATTCGTATTCCACGAACCGGTCGGAGCAAATGCGAAGGCATTGTCAATAGCAGTTCCATCCAGCCACAGCCTCATTGACCGTCCGGCCGTTCCGCCATTGGCATAAACAAAGCTCAGCTCATAATTGCCGTCGGCCGGAGCATCGAACGTCCAGCGGATATGGCCTTCGCCGTTGTCGAAGTTCCAGAAGCCGCTGCCTTTCCAGCCGGAGCCGGCCGTGCCGAGCTTGCCAATGCTGGCTTCCTGAGCGTCTTCCGCCTGGAGGCTAATGGTAGCTGAAATGCCCCGGACGACAACAAGAAATCTTTTGGTCAAATAACTGCTGGTGCCTGTAACAGTAGCGTCCAGCGTAACCGTAACATCCCCGCCTAGCGGCCGTTTTACAGTGCCGTCCGCAGCAAGCACATCCGGACGGTCCGAAGCCCAGCTAATCGTTGTGCCGCGCTCTCCCGCCGTAGGCAGCGTAATATTTTGCGTAATCGTGTTGTATTCTTCACCGTTTGCATACCCGATCTTAATCGCCTCAGCGTCAAGCGGGGCCGCTAGATCCCCAACCTTCATTTGATAGGATCTGGTGAACGAAGCGTTTCCTTTCGTTACGATGGCAAGCAGCGTGACGGGATCGGTCGCTCTTTCCGGAGCCGTCACTTTTCCTGTGTTATCCAGCACAGCGGGATTGCTGGACATCCATGTAATCGTAGAGCCGTACTCTCCCTTGGTTGGCAGTGTAATATCGTTCCACAGCATTCCCGGGTTATCCAGATTGGTATAACCAATATAAATTCTCGAAGAGTCCAGCTCAGGAGAAATATCGATGACAGTAACGGTAAACGTCTTTGTCTGTTCCGTTCCAGCGTATTTCACCAGCTTCGCCGTTAACGTAACCGTATGGCTGCCGTCCGTTTGACGCGTCACGATTCCTTGGTCGGAGATAATGGCCGGGTCGCTGGAGCTCCAGAAAATCGTCGTGCCGTTGGCTCCGTTTCGCGGCAGGACAATCTGGCTGCTCTTAATGCTTTCCGCCGTATCGCCGTTCAGATATCTGATTGCCAGCGCCTGGGCATCCAACCGGGTTGACTTGTCGATTACCGTCACGTTAAACGTTTTGGTGCTCGTAGCGCCGCCTTTTTTAATTGTGGCCGTCAGCGTTATCGGTAGATTCCCGCCCGTTCTATCATGTAATTTCCCGTTTGGTTCAAGGATATCCGCGCGGCTGGAAGTCCAGCTAATTGCCGTTCCGCGTGCTCCTGCCGTTGGAAGAACAAGGCTTTGGTTTACATTGGAAGCCGTGTCACCGCCGTTAAAACCGACTTTAAGCTCCGCCGTATCCAGTTCAACCGCTTTTTCATTCGCTCCGTCCAGTACCGTCACCGTAAAGGTTTTGGTATCTCTCATAGAGCCTTTGGCAAGGGTAGCTGTCAGCGTCACCAGTACATCTCCGTTGAGAGGACGCGTTACCTGTCCCGAGGCGGAAATAATAGCAGGGTTGCTGGATGTCCAAGTAATGGCCGTGCCGCGCGCGCCGCTTGTCGGCAGGGCGAGATTTTGCTTTACGTTCTGTTTACCGTCTCCCGCACCGAAACCAATTGCCAGGGAACGCTTGTCCGCTGTCACTTCTGGAGCCAGGTCGACGATTTTGACGGAGCTGATCCGGTCGTTCCAGCCGCTAGGCAGCGAGGCCGCGCTGCTTGTCAGCGTCGTTGCACTGCCGCTAAAGTTGCCGTCCGCATAGGCGGTGACGCTGTAGTTGCCCACGATTTGAATCGAAGAGGCGGCATCGTTGCCCAGCGTAGTCAGAGCCATCGCGGCATCGTCGCCGGTCAACCGGACTCGTTTGCCCTCGTAATTCCCATGCTCATAAAGGAACACGCCCTCTTCCTCGCCGTCGCGGACAACGCGCAGCGAACCGACATTGTCGTTAACTCCCGGCAGCGTCAACGACGCGTTGGCTACATTGTTGCGGACAACCGTTTTGGTGCCGGTGAAGTTAGCGCCGCTATACAGCTCTACGCTGTACGGTCCGACAATCTTCATCGAGGTGATGCTGTTCACGCCGACATTAAACTTGCTGAGGTTCTCGGCGTCGCCCAGGAATCGATTCCAGGCGCCGGCATAATCGGGATGCTGATAAACATACACGCCTTCTTCCGTGCCGGAAGCGTCAGGATGGCTCATGTTTATCTTTTTGATTACATTTACGGCATCCGTCCAATTGAACATGTCCATCATGACGATGTTGACCGGACGGATTTTTTTGTTCTCGTCGTACCATTGGCCCTGAAGACCGTTCATGGCGATATCATTGGCATCCCCGGCTACATCCGCAATTCTTGGCGGAAGCGGATCAACCGGCGTTGTAGTTGGGATGAACATGTATTTCATCTTGTCGAGATAAAATTGCGGAGTCAGCAGATTTTGCATGACATGAAACCGGGTGTCTTCCGCTTCCGAATTAGCAGAGATTTCATCCATGTCTTTTTTAAGATCGGAAGACTTATCGGTGTTTACCCATTTGGAATTCATCGCTTCTTTTCTGCTCCAAATGGTAGAGGAATTCATAATATCGGCGGGGATATCGCCGTCTTTCATTTCATCGTTCCAGTAATCATGCTGCAAGCTCAAATCCCCGGTCAGCGAATCGCTCTTCCAATAATGGTGCGAGCCAAACAGCACGATAACCCTGCGGTTGCTTTTCCACATTGTATCTAACGTCAGTTTGCTGATATCATAACTTTTAACGATTTTGGAATTTCCGTTTTCGTCAGTCACCGTTTTTTCTTCGTATCCGCCCCAGCTCTTCGGCACCATCATACTCCCAAGATACGTCTCCAGCTTGCCGAGCAGTCTGGCATATCCGTCATGGGACATGGAGTAGAAATGCTGGAAGTCAAGAACCACAACCTCTTTTTGATTCTGCTCCAAAAAATCTTTCGTTGCTTGAAGAATCGGGTCCAGGTCTTCCCCGTACACTCCGTGCATTGTTTTCAAATTTTCTTCGTCCCGAATTACTTTGTAGCCGTCTTCCATATAAATGTTGGCGCCTACGCGAAGGTCCAGATAGCGAACTCCTGCGTTCAGCTGCTCCTTAACGTTCATCTCCTGAGCCTGAGACGGCTTGGCCACAAAAGAGGTAGGCACAAACGGCCTCATTACCAGCGGAATAAGATCCGGAGCGATCTTGGAATTCGGGTTGATGGGGGAGGTGCCGGAATCATGCGTGCCCGGCAGAATCACATCGCGCAAGCTCAGATTTTTAAAATTCGGATTCACTTGATTAACCTGCTCCATCCAGTTGCGGTTGGAGGTTGAGCTGTAATCGGCATGCGCTGTAGAGGCGCCCGTAACGGCAAGTCCGGCTGCAAGTGCGGCTACGGTTAGAGCTTGTGCGGCTGTAGTTTTAAATTTCATCATGGAGCTCCTCTTTAAAAAAAGTTGAATTCGGTTTATCAGGCATTACGGTCAAACCTGCGGATTAATTAAAACCCTCCCCATTACTTGGAATAGTAAATTTTGTATGTTTCAGAGTTAAAATATAAAGAACTGCAACTCTGCTAGCAAGTAGAAGATTTCAGGTTTGTTTTTTTAAGATCAGGCCATAAAGACCTATCAAAAATGAGGACAAATCATTCTATGAAGTTACATAAAAAACTCCATTTTCACTTCAATCCCTTATCGGAAATGAGTAAAATAGAGTTTTCCATTATAATAAATTACGACATTATTAATCAGTCCAGTTGTATAGACATCATATCTCCCTCAACCTAAAGGACCATATGATTTACGGTAAAAAAATATAAATGATTCGCTTTTAGAATTAATAATTATCGCTTAAGGGATAGAAGTGCAGCTGCTCGCGCCGCAGCCCGGCCCAGACGAGCTCTCCAAGACGCTGTTGTGCCTTTCTCTTCTCTCTGGCTTAACGCCCACATCCAGTACGCTTTTTGGCGCAGCTCCCGTTCACGCAGCTCAGTCAGCTTTTCAACCAAATAGTTGTGCTCCTGCATGGTCTCAACCTCCGTCCTTCTCTCTATAATCAGTATGAGCTGGGCAAAAAGGGATAAAAAGCGTATAATCACTTCAACTCATTTCCTCTTTTGCCATTTCCCACGCAATAAGGAGGCCGACCCATGTATGCGAACGAGCGGTATTTGACTCTTTTAGACCGGTTTTTGGGCAGCTCGGAGCTGGAGTCGCCCGTCGAGGTGACGCTGGAGGACATCTCCGCCGCCCTATACTGCACCACGCGTAACGCCAAGCTGATTCTCCGCCGCCTGGTGCAGGAAGGGCTGATCGCTTGGAAGCCTGGCCGCGGGCGCGGGCACAAGTCTCAGATTTCCTTTTTCGCTCCAAAAGAAGACTATTTGTTTCAGCTGCTGCAGCAGACGGCAACGGAAGGCAATTATAAATCCTCCTTTGAGCTTATGGGCGAATACGCGGGGAACACGGATGCCAAGGAGCGCTTTCTGGAGTGGCTCGACGGCCAATTCGGCTACAAAAAAGAAGCGAAGCCCGACGATGCGCCCAGCGACAGGCTGCGGTTCCCCATTCTCTCCGGGGTGCAGACCCTTGACCCTGCGGAAGTGAACTACGCGCTCGATTCCCATCTCATGCGGCAGCTGTTCGACCGCCTGCTCCGTTACAGCGAGGAAGAGCAGAGAATTGTGCCCGCTGCCGCCCATCACTGGAGCGTCAATGCGGATGCGACGGAATGGACTTTTTTTCTGCGAAAAGGAATCCTCTTTCATGACGGAAAAGAGCTCAGCTCGCGGGATGTCGTATTTACGTTCGAGCGGCTGCTGGAGCAGAGGGCGAATCGCTGGCTGATGCGCGGAGTGGATGCAATCAAGGCTATCGGCCCGCATGTCGTACGGTTCAAGATGAGCCGTCCCAATTATATTTTTGACCGCTTCGTCTGCTCGACCGGCGCTTCGCTGCTGCCGGACAGCTTCGGCGGAATGGCGGAGGAGGCTTACTGGAAAAAGCCTTGCGGCACCGGCCCGTTCCGCCTGCTCTCCAATACGGCAAGCCGTATCGAGCTTGGCGCGCATGACCTGTATTACGGGGGGCGTCCTTATCTCGACTACGTCGACATGGTCATCATCCCCGAGGAATGCCAGACTCCGGCCAAACCGCAAGCCGAGCCCGGAATGCTGCGTATTCGCGACGGCATCTACTACGATGCGGAGCTTACGCCTCCTTCTGCGGAATGGCAGACGATTCAGAAGGTCTGCCACGGCTGCGCCATGGTTGGCTGGAATCTGCGCAAGCAAGGGCCGCATCAGTCGGAGGCTTTCCGGCGCGCTGTGCGCATGATTCTTGACCCCGCCGATCTGGTTGCGGAGCTGCAGGGGAAAAAACAGGCTTTGCCAGCCTACGGATTTCTGCCGGAAATGAGCGCGATTCGCACGCCCGAGCCTCCTCGTCCGGAGCGATTGCGCGCTGCGCTCAAGGAAGCCGAATATGACGGCACTCCGATCCGCACCGTTGCGGATCCCAAATACAAGGATGAGATTCTCTGGATGCAAAAACGGCTGGCCGAGTGGGGCATTACGCTGGAGGCCGAATTTGTATCCGGAGTATGCGGCACCGGGCATCTCAATTCCGACCTGTCCATGTGGAGACTGGTCATCGCGGAGGACGAAGTCTGTGAGATCGAGGCTTACGAGCATGAGGCCTGCATTTTGTACAGCTACCTTACGGATGATACGCACCGCTGGATATCCGGGCGGATCGACGCCGCGCTTGCGGCGCCGGAATCGGCCGCACGGCGGCAAATATTAAGGCAGGTCGAGGAGCAGCTGCGGGATGACGGCTCGATTATTTTCCTGCATCATCAGCAGCTTCGCACCTATTTGCATCCGTCCGTGCAGGGCGTACGCCTCAATCGGCTTGGCTGGGTCGATTTTAAGCAGGTATGGCTGGAAACCTGCCTTGCCGCGCCGGAGCTGGCAGCAACGGAGCTCCGTTCGTAATGGAGCGGCAAATAAAAAGGGAAGACGGAACAAGCCCGTCTTCCCTTTTTATTGCGGCCGCACACGCTGGACGGCTCCTGCAGACAAATCGTTGGCGCTGCTATCGGCTCAACGAGCCGAACTGGTTAGAGATGCCGCCCCCTATAAGGAGCGGCTTCCCGCATCAGCCGCTCGACGGCTTCCGCCGGAGCGTGGCGCAGCCGGAACGACTGCTCGTTTTTGCCTGCGGTCAGACTGATGCGCAGATTCGCCCGCGAGCGCCGCTGCTGCAGCCAGGATTGCGACATTCGCCGCCATTGCACCCGCTGCTTCGGAATGAGCGTCTGCACCTGCAGCAGACTGCCATCCCGAATGGCGACCTGCCCCTCCAAGCTGGACCAAGCCGCATTCCGCTGCTCCAGAGCCCCGAGCAGGAGCGCCAGCAGAGGCAGCAGCAAGCATAACCAGCGGTAAGGCCCCGGAAGCCAAATCACACCAGGCGCTGCGACAAGAGCGCCGATCAGCACGGGCACGCCGACATAGGCCGGCCAGACGGAGCGCCCTAGAGTGCTCCATGTTTTCGGAATGCGGAACGACGGCGTAAATTGCTGCAAAAATTCCTGTGCTTCCTCCCTGCGCACAATTGGAAAAAGCACAAAATTTTTATCCTTTTCATCCAGATTGCCCGCAATGCAGGCACGCACGCTGTACCATCCAAAAGGCCGGTGCAGCATCGACTGAACGAGCTGAAGCGCCTGAATCCGCTCGGTGTCGATGGTCTGCCGCTTTTTCTCCAACAGCCCTCTCTCCACGTTCAGCTTGGTGCCTCTGCGCTCGATCCGGAAGCCGTAGTTGGCATTGAACAGCTGGAGCGCCGTGATCGCCCAGGATAGCACGAATACGATCGGCAAGGAGATCAGCAGCCAGGAGCTGCCGAACCAGCTTTCAAGCAGCCCCCAAAGATCGAGCTCCTTGAACCATTCGTTGGCTGCTCTTGAAGCTAAACCTGCGATAAGCAAAAAAGCGACGCCCGTTTTGTAAGAGGTGAAGGCGTATTTCCACAGCATGCCAGGCTCAAGACTAAGCGCGGCAAAGGCTCCCGGCTCCCTGAAAGCAGTTGCTGCTCCAGAAGCGGGCTCTGAGGCAGGCCCGCCTGGTCTGCCGGATGCAGCCGTCGCCTCCGCTCCATCAGCCTGCTTGGCATGGGCTGTCCCCGCTACGAACTCGGCTGAATTAGAAGCAATACGGCCTGCAGCGCCGTCGGCTGGCGGCTCTTCTGCTAATACGGACGCTAGTCCGTTGCTGCCTGCAGCTCCAATGGCTTGCTCCTCCTCCGCAAAACCGAGCAGCCGCTGAATTCGTTGCGCCTCGGCGGCAGACAGCGACGGCAGCACCGCCTCGGGCTTATCGCCTCCGCCTGCGGTCTCGATTCGCAGCCGAACAAGCCCGAATAGACGTTCCGCCACGTTTTGCGTGGTGTCGACGGACTGGATTCGTTCCCGTTGAATCCAAATTTCCTGGCGCGTCCAGACTCCATGCTGAATTCGAATGGCCGATGCTTCCGTTTCATAACCGAACCGGCTCCATCTCAGCCAGCAGGTCAGCCCGAGCAGCAGCAGCGCAAGCCCGACCGCCACAACCGTAAGCCAAAACCGGCTAATCTCGAAGCCGGTCATGCGCGGCCCCCATAGCACAATGACCGGAATCAGCGGGAGAAAACCGTACATTTCCTTAAGTCCTTTGGCGCAAAAAAACAGCATTGATGCCGGATGCAGCCGCCTAACCTGGCCAGAATCAGATTTCATCGTCGGCCATCCTTGTCAGAGCGGCGAGTCTGCCGCGCAGCTCCTCCGCGATATTTTCCGTAAGACCGGGTATGGAGTGGCTGCCCGCGGCAGTAGCAACGGTGAGCGTTGCGATGCCGTACTTTTTTTCCAACGGCCCCTGCTTCGTATCGATATGTTGAATGCGCACCATCGGGATCAGCGTTTGTTTGCGAAAAACAATCCCGTTCCGCAGCTCGATCTCATGCTCTCGAATTCCGTATCTCCAGCTCTCGTAACGCAGCTTCGGAATTAACAAGAGCTCAATCAGCACCGAAATCGCCGCCAGCGCCGCCAATCCGATGACGATCCACTCCGGCCAGTCAAACCGGATCGTCAGCCACAGCAGCACAGCAAGAATAGCGGCATAACAAGCGGCTGCAATCCAGCCCTCCATCCTGTTTGCGCTTATCATTCTCGCGTCAAGCCGAAGCAATTCCGGTTGTCGGTGCGCCTCGGGCTCCTCTGACCGTTTCTGATCTGCTTGATCCGAAAGCCTGTTCCAGCCCGAATCCATAACCATTCCCCCAACCTTCAATCTATGCCGGAGCCGATGAGCGGCTCTATCGCTATATCCTAGTATGATTATGCGGCAAAAGCAAAAATATGGAATCAAAAGCCCGTGCTCCGGCAGATGCTTTTACGGATTAAACGGGTTATCGTTTCTGTCATGCCAAAAAGGGCGCCTCAAGGTCATCGTTAAATGACCCGAGAACAGCCCTTGAAGGAGCAGCACCGCCTGTGTTGCATCAACAGTCAGGCAGGTGTATATCAGTCGCGAATCTCAGCAATCAGCTCGATTTCAACCGGCGTGTGGAACGGAAGATCGCTTGTGCCGATGGCGCTGCGCGCGTGGCGGCCATTTTCCCCGAACACCTCGATCAGCAGATCGGATGCGGCGTTCATTACGTATGGCTGATCGGCAAAGCCTGGCGCGCTGTTGACAAAGCCGAGCAGCTTGACGATTTTGACAACACGATCGAGATCGCCAAGGTAGGCCTTCATAGCTGCCAGCAGGTTAACGACCACCTGGCGGGCCGCCTCCTGACCCTGCTCAATCGTAAGATCGGAGCCGACCTTGCCCTCATACATTAAAATTCCGTCGATACGGCAGTCAAAACCCGACGTATAGATGAGATTGCCCGTCCGATTGACGGGAATGTAGGAAAATTTCGGAGCCGGCAGCTCCGGCAGCGTAATGCCGAGCTCGGCGAGGCGTTGTTCAATCAATGACATGGATATCGTCCCTTTCATAGACAAGTTGGTGGATAAGGAGGCAGATAAGAGGCAGACAAAACAGTCACTTCGGACGAGACTTTTAATGGGAGCAGAGGCATGAGGCAGCCCGGATAAAACCGCCGCTGCGGGCGCCGGTATGCTGTCCGTGACGCATCGCCAGCTTGCCGGAGACGACAACATGAGAGATTCCCTCCGGCTGGCGCTTCGGCTCGGCGTACGTGGCCTTGTCCTGAATGGAGTCAGGGTCGAAGATGACAAGATCCGCCGCATAACCGGGTACGATCAGGCCTCTTTTGCCGAGCCGAAAACGCTGCGCGGGAAAAGAGGTGAGCTTGCGCACCGCATCCTCCAGCGTAAGCGTCCGCTCCTCGCGCACGTATTTGGCGAATACGCGGGGGAAGGTCCCATACAGCCGGGGATGCGGCTTGCCCGTCTCGCAGGTGAGGCTGTCCGAGGCGATCAGCGAACGGGAGTAGGCGACAATCTGGCTGACATCGTCATCGGACATGTGGAAGTAGACAATGGGCACCTGGCCATTCTCCTCCAGCAGCAAATCCATCATGCAGTCGGCGGGATGAACGCCGCGCCGCTCTGCGATTTCCGCGATATGTCTGCCCTCTAAGCTGGCGTTCAGGCCGCTTGCCGATGCGACAAATACACTCTGCCAGCCGGTTGAGCAGACCAGGTTGTCCCATGACGACTGCTCCCGGCCAAGCTCCTCGCGGATGCGGCGGCGCTGAGCCGGGTCGCGGAACGCCTCCAGCGCTCCGGGAATGCCTCCCTCCAGCACCCAAGGCGGGAGAACAGTCGTCAGCGACGTGGAGCCGGCGGAATACGGATACACATCGACGGTTACATCCATGCCCCTCGCCCGGGCGTCCTCGACAAGCTCCATCGCCTCCAGCGCTTTGCCCCAGTTGATTTTGCCGGCCGCTTTGAGATGGCTGATATGCAGCGGGACGCCGGACTTCCCGGCAATCCAAAGCACCTCGCGCACCGAAGGGAGCAGGCTGTTCCCCTCGCCGCGAATATGCGTGCTAAGCAGGCCGTCATAACGCGGCAAAATCGAGCAGAGCTCCGCCAGCTCCTCTTTGGAGGTGTAGCTGCCCGGGGCATACAGCAGGCCGATCGACATGCCGATTGCTCCTGCCCGCAGCCCCTCCTCCAGCAGCTCCTTCATCCGTTCCAGCTCCGCCGGGGACGCCGGGCGATTGTCGAAGCCCATCGCGGCGATACGCAGCGCGCCGTGCGCCACATAGGTCGCCATATGCTCCGCCGGAGCGGAGCGGCTAATCACTTCCATATAATCACTCACCGTATTCCACGACCAGGGCTTTCCAGTATCGCCGATTACCGGCGTTATATAGCTGCGCAGCAGCTGCTCGCGATCCGGGAATACGGGCGCAGGCGCCAGGCCGCAGTTGCCGACGACCTCGGCGGTAACGCCTTGGCTGAGCTTGATTTCGCTGAGCGGATGACCCAGAATCATCAGATCGGAGTGGCAGTGGCCGTCAATAAAACCTGGGGCGATAACGTTACCGGCCGCATCAACCGTCTCGGCGGCTTCCTCGTCGATTTTTCCGACTGCAGCAATTCGCCTCTCCTTGATTCCGACATCGCCCCGGTACCACGGATTGCCGCTGCCGTCGACAATCCGGCCGTTCTTGAGCACCAGATCCAGCATTCGCTTGTCATCCTCCTCATTGGATACAGCCTCGCGCGGCGACCTCCACCTGGCGCAGCCCTTCCCGGCCGTTTATATACACGCTGTTATGCAGGTTCATCGTGCTGCAAATATGGTTGGGCACGATTCGCAGCACGTCGCCCGGCTCGCATGTATCCTCCGGCGCAATCAGAATGACGCCATGCTCCTCATTCATGCGCTCAAATACCGCATGCGGCAGCCCGATGATGCGCCCGAAGCCCTCCAGATGCAGAGGAGCTTTATTCGGCTGCACATCGGTGGCGAATGTTTTGCTGCCGCCGTCAATGACGATGCGGTCCGGCGCAGGACGGCTGATAACCGTCGCCCATACTTCAGCCGCGCATTCTTCTTGCCGACATACGCCAAATGCAGCCTGCATCCGGTCCTGAAACACATAGGTGCCCGGCCGGATCTCGGTGACGCCCGGCACCTCGGCTGCATAAATTGCCGTCGGCGTTGATCCGACGCTCACGTCTTGAATCGGCACGCCCTCGCGCCGCAGCGCCTCGGCGACGCCGGCCATCAGGCGGCCTTCCTCCAGGCCGGCCGCCCGCAGCTCAAGCGTCGGCGCGCCGCCAAGCAGCGCGCCGCGATAAGTGAAGATGCCCGTGAGCCGGAGGCCGGGCATCCTCATGATCTGCTCCGCGAGCGGCAATGCCCGCTCCGGGAGCACGCCCGTACGCTGGAGGCCGCTCTCGATTTCGAGGCGGACCTCCAGCGTGATGTCGGCGGCCTCAGCGGCCGCCGACAGCTGCTGCGCGCCGACGGCGCTATCGACGCCGACGACGAGCCGGCAGCGCCGCGCCAGCCTTGCGGCGCGCTCCGCCTTGGCGGCGCCAATCACGGGGTACGCGATGAAAATATCGCGAATCCCGTGATCCGCCATCACCTCCGCCTCGGACAGCTTGGCGGCGGTGATGCCGCAGGCGCCTGCGGCTAGCTGCCGATGCGCCAGCTCCGGCAGCTTATGCGTTTTCACGTGCGGGCGCAGCTGCACGCCGCGCCGTGCTGCCGCAGCGGCCATCGCCGCAATATTGGCGTCAACCGTATCGCTGCGAATGACGATGCAGGGCGTATCGATTGCTCGGACCGTCAAAAAGCCGCCTCCGGCGGCTTGAACGCCTGACGCGCTCCGGCTGGCGCTTGCCTTTTCCGCCGTCTCTACTGACGCTGCCTCCTGAAACTCGCCGCCTTGTTCGGCTCCCGCTGCCCTCGCCTCGCTGGCGCTTGCCTTCCCCACCGTCTCTACTGCCGCCTCCTCCTGAAACCCGCCGCCTTGCGCGGTCCCCGCTGCCTTCGCCTCGCTGTCGGCCTGAAGCTCCGCGCGCTTATTCTTTTGAGCCATCTCCCGAACCGCTCCCTTCCGCCCCGGCTGTTTTTGCCTCCTCCAAATCGCTGTACAGCGTATACTTTGAAATGCCTAAGTATGCACACAGTTTCTCCCCGGCCTTTTTAATGAGAAAAGCTCCCTTGCGGTCAAGCAGGCCAATAAAACGAACCCGTTCTTCCCGGCTCATGAATGCGGGCGGGCGGCCAACGGCATCCTCCGCCTCCTGAATCAACGAATCCAGCAGCTCGCCGACATTGCTGACAAACGATTCCTGAATCGGACTCAGCTCCTGCATGCCGATCAGCCCTTGAATCGCTTTTTCCGCCGCCAGCAGCTCGGAAATATCGAGGTTAATGCACATCGCGCCAATTGCCGTCCCCTCGCTGTTTTTCAAATAAATCGACGTTGAGCGCAGCATCCGGCCGTCCTTGGTGCGTGTGACGTAGTTCTGACGATGACCGCCCTCGCTGGTGCCGCGCATAACCTCCAACCCGAGATTAGTGCCGGGGTCCCCGACCTTTCGCCCGGTCACATGGCCGTTCGCGATAAATACGATTGTGCTGTCATAGGGCCGCGACCAGTCGTGAATGACCACCTCGCAACGGTCGCCGAACTGGGCTGCGATGCCCCCGGCGAGCTCGGACAGCGTAGGCAGCATTGCCTCTACAGAATCCAATCCTTTTCTTCCCCCTTTCCAAAACCCAGAAAAGCGCTTACAACGCTTCAACGATCTCATCCTACACCCGCTCACGCAAAACTAGCAAACTTTTTTTCTGATTCCTTAAATTTTGTCAGTTCATTTACTGGTCGTTTTTACCATTTGTATATGTTAAAATCCAACCCTAAGATGAAAATTCGATGTAGCCCGCCATGTTAATCTTCTAATTTTTTTCACATATTAAATATTGGAGAGATGAGATGAACATACAACATCTGAGGCTTTTAACCCATGAATTAGAGCTGCTTCACAAGTTTTACACGAGCACTCTTTCTCTACGTATTTTGCATCAATCAAACGATGAGTTCACGATTCGGGCCGGGCGCTCCCAACTCACATTTACGCGTACAGAACATTCAGGAGAGCAACCGTTTTACCATTTTGCCTTTAATGTGCCGGGAGATCAGCTGGAAGAGTCGCTTAAATGGCTTCTGTCCAGAGGAGTGAGCTTGCAGCAGCTCCCAAACGGCACCTGCAAAGAGTATTCCGCTACCTGGAATGCCACCTCGGTTTATTTTCTCGATCCTGCCGGCAATATCGTTGAGTTTATAGCCCGTCATAATCTTCCGCATTCAGACTCGCCTGCGTTTTCCTCCGGCAGCCTGGTTGGGATTAGCGAGATCGGGCTCGTCATAGAGGATGTTCCGGCTGTAAAAAGTTTAATTCAATCTAAAGTAACCATTGAAGGATATAAGTCCAGTTACCCTAACTTCGCGGCTGTAGGGGATGAAGACGGCCTGTTCATACTGGCTGCTAGCGGGAGAGTTTGGTTTGGATCGGACAAGCGATACGGCTTCACCGTACCTTGTACGGTGGACGTATGCGACGGAAATACGAGGAGTCTATCCATATAGTAAGAATTCTAGAATGACAAGCGAGCGAATGTATTTAAGACCGAGATTACGATTGAGGGGACTGCTAAAGGGAGCCTGCAGATCGGGGAATATCCGTATTTCATTATAGTCGTTTGAAAAGTACCATTGCTCACTACCTGAAGTAACCCGCGCCAATTCTAACGCAACTAGGATGCGTTATTTACCCATTTAAGCGAGTTTGAAAATTTTAACGCAACTGGGATGCGTTATATGGCGGTAAACGGGGAATTTCCCACTTAAAAAAGAGGGATAAGACCGCTCAGTTTCGTTACATTTCAAAAATGAGCTATTTACGCCGAATAAGCTCTCTCAGTTGCGTTAGCTGCGGGAAAGATCCATTCCACTGTATTAGCTAGCACCCGGACGAGCTCTCTCAATTGCGTTAGCCTCGAAATAAGCCAAAACACTGTATTAGCACTCATACGACTAGTTCAATACTCTGCGAAATGAGCCATTCCATCTTAGCAGCATTTATACCAGCACTCGCACAAGCCGCCTATCGGCTTCCAGCTGAGCTAGCCATTCCATTAGCTACAACGCCCGTATCCGCCGCAGCAGCCCGTATACCCGACACCCTGACAGCCCCCCCTATTTGCTGCAAAAAAACCGGCCCCGCATACGCGGAAGCCGGCTTTTCTATTAGTTTTCTACAAGCTCCACCGCTTCAGCATTGCGCTGGACCTGCTCCGGATTTTTGCAGCCAGGGATGACGCTGGTGACGGCAGGGTGGCGAAGGCACCACGCCAGCGCCCATGCCGCCATGTCCACGCCTTCCGGCACTTCGTTGCGCGCGATCTGCTGAACCTCTTCCAGACGGCTGCGCACCAGCTCAGGATCGTGGCGATGCCGCACGTCGTTGGCGCCGAATTCCGTACCCGGCTTGTATTTACCGCTCAAATAACCGCTCGCCAGCGGAACGCGCGCCAGTACGCCGAGGTCCTGCTCTTGGCAGGAAGGAAATACCCGCTCCTCCGGCTTGCGGTCGAGGCGGTTATACACCACTTGGATAGCCTTGGAGCCGACACGCGTGGAGGCTTCCGTCTGATGGAGATTGTCGTTGCTGCCGATGGACGTGCCCAAGTGGCGGATTTTGCCCGCCTGCACCTGCTTGTCCAGCACTGTCCACAGCTCATCGTTGTCAAACGACGAATCCGGCCCGGAATGGAACTGGTACAGATCGATATAGTCGGTTTGCAGCGCCTTTAACGAGCCGTCCAGCTGGCGCACGACGTCTTCCGCCGAGAACACATCCGTACGGGTGAAGCGCTCATGGAAATGATGGCCGAACTTCGTGGCGACGATCCAATCCTCGCGCTTGCGGCGGCTCAAATACCGGCCGATGAACTGCTCCGACAGATGATCTCCGTAACATTCCGCCGTATCAATTAGATTAATGCCAAGCTCCGCGCCTTTGTCGAGGATCGCATCCACATCATCCTGTGAAAAATCCATACCCCATTCGCCGCCGAACTGCCAGGTGCCGATGCCAACTACAGAAACGTCCAGCTCGGTTTTTCCTAATCGTCTATATTTCATTCGCCAATCCCTCCTCATATATCCAGCTTACCCGCGCTCAAGCCCCGATGCAACTTCACCCCATTGCACCCTGCTTTGCTTCCAATTACCCTCGCCTGTCTGTCCGATATTTCGCTTCCAAATACCCTGTCTTCCCGTCCCGTACTGCATGCCATAATAATTCTTCTCACCTTCCCCTCAGCCCGCACCTCACTCTGTTCCCGCTAAAATAATCCGCCTCTCACCCTGCCGCCGCGACGACGGCGCCCTCCCAACTCGAGCTACACTCACCGATCACCATCCAGCTCCCCAATGCGGAGAGTTTTTTCCTCCTATTGCCACAAAACTATTTTCAAGCTATAGTTAACTCAATTTCATAGCATGCATGGGGGCTCGATGAAGTCGGGCTGAGACTGCGGCCGTATGCCGCTGACCATTGATCTGATCTGGGTAATGCCAGCGTAGAGAGAATGCATCGCGCACGTCAGGCTTCGCTCCCGAACCGCCGCGCCCAGATTCCATCTGGAGCCGCCGGGAGGAGGGCTAGAAGCTTTGCCGTCCTTGCCGCAAGCGGGAGACGGCGGTCATGCGCGCCAACTTCGTTCAATCTAACCGCCGGGTTCCCGGCGGCTTTTTTGCATTTCCAGCCGAGATTTAAAAGACCGATGAACCGTACGCGCTCCGTCAAAACCGTCCTCCGATCGCTGGCCTTATCCGTTTCCTTGAAACGCCGGCGCTTCTGAGGCTCTGTCTTCGGCTTTGCGCGGGATTCACCGGACTTTTAACGCCATGCAGCTGTGGAAGCTCCATTTCCCGATCCGAAAGGAAGCTGATGTCCATGTCCACCGCATCAAAAAGATCCAAAGGATTGACGCTGACTGACATTCTCGTCACGATCGTCATCTCCGTCGTTTTCGGCCTGATCTACAAAATCTGGGGCCCGATGTACGACCTTCTGAAACCGCTTGGCCTGCACGCCGAACAGCTCAGCTACGGCATGTGGTTCATGGCCGGCACATTTGCGTTTCTGTTAATCCGCAAACCGGGCGCAGCCATTCTCGCCGAAGTGTCTGCCGCCGCAATTGAGGCTTTTCTCGGCGGCTCTTGGGGAATCTCCACGCTCTGGTACGGCCTGTTCCAGGGACTGGGAGCCGAGCTGTTCTTCGCGCTGTTCCTTTACCGCAAGGCCGGTCCGGTCGTTGCCGTCCTGGCATCCTTAGGCTCCGCCACCGCTTCGATTTTCATCGACCGGCATTACGGCTACATTGACCAGCTGGCGTTCTGGAATTATGCGCTGTTTATCTCCATGCGTCTGCTGGGCAGCCTCGTCATCGCCGGCCTGTTCGCCTGGGCGCTGGCCCGCGCTTTGGAGCGCACCGGCGTCGTCAATTTGCTGCGGCCTGCATCCGCCAAAGACTATGACGCTCTGGGGAACTAACCGATGACCGCTGCTGCGAGTCCTGTAGCCGTCATGGCGGAACGCCTGCGGCTCAAATATCCCGGTGAACAATCTCCGCTGCTTTTCCAAGGACTAAATGTAACGATCCGGCACGGCGAAAAGGTTCTCCTGCTCGGGCCGAGCGGCTGCGGCAAGTCAACGCTGCTGCAGGTGCTTGGCGGGCTCGCCCCCGCGGCCATTCCGATCCCGCTGAAGGCAGACCGCCTCATCGTGCCGGAACGGGCAGGGTATGTGTTCCAGGACCCCGACGCCCAGTTCTGCATGCCCTATGCGGACGAGGAGCTTGCTTTTGCGCTGGAGAACCGCGGCGTCCCGCAGGAGCGGATGCCCGCGTTCATCGCGCGCTGCCTGGAAGAGGCCGGGTTAAAACTGGACGATCCTCATACGCCGATTGCAACCCTGTCTCAGGGCATGAAGCAGCGGCTGGCGGTCGCCTCCATGCTGGCCGTAGAGCCCGATACGCTGCTGCTTGACGAACCGACCGCGCTGCTCGACGAGGAAGGCACAGCTCAAGTATGGGACGCGCTCAGGCGCATCTGGGAAGGACGGACCGTAATCATTGTGGAGCATAAAATCGGGCTTATTGCCGATGACATGGATCGCATCCTGCTGTTCGCTCCAGACGGCTCTTTCGAAGCCGACGCTCCGCCGGATGTCATATTCCGCGACTGCCGCAGCCAGCTGCAGCAATACGGCATCTGGTATCCCGGCTTCTGGGAAGATTACGCAGCCGATCGGCTCGAGGGGCATCTTCCGAAGCTCGTCGCTCCCGGCACAGCTAAAACCATCTGCAGCGCAGGAGCTGAGCTTGAGCTGGCAGCAGGCTCAGCAGGCATAGCTGGTTCAACAGACATGGAGCAGACGCAGCCAACCGCGCCATCCGCCGCTGCCCAACAAGCGCAGCCCCAGTCCGCTGACTCTGGCTCCGCCCAGCTGGCGGCGGCAGCTCCGGCCCCGCTGCTGGAGCTGGACGGCTTCGCCGGCCTGCGCGGCCGCGCAGCGAAAGTCCGCACCGGCAAGCTGTTTGTTTATCCCGGCGACTGGATCGCCGTAACCGGCGCCAACGGCGCGGGGAAAAGCACGCTGCTGCTCGCCATAATGCGGCTTGTCCGCAGCGAAGGGCGGCTATGCTTATGCGGCGTGCCGGAGCAGCGGCTGCGCAAGGCAAAACAGGCAGCCGAGCATGCCGCCTACTGCTTTCAAAATCCGGAGTTTCAGCTCGTCACCGACAGCGTCCGCGACGAATTGGACTACTCGCTGCCGGACACGCTGCAGGGAGAAATACGGGACGCTCATGTCCGTCAGCTCATGAGCCGATTTCGCCTGAACGGCCTCGGCTCCCGCCATCCCTACCAGCTGTCCATGGGGCAGAAACGTCGCCTCAGCGTCGCTTCCGCCATGGCGCGCGGCCAGCGGCTGCTGCTGCTCGACGAACCGACCTTTGGCCTTGATGCGGCGGGCACAGCTGCCATGATGGAGCATTTGGAGGAGCTGAGAAGAGACGGCTGCGCCATCGTCATGATTACGCATGACGGCGAGCTGGTGCGGCGTTTTACAACCCGTCATTGGCTGGTAGAGGACGGACAGGTGCATGCAGTCCCTTTTACAGCAGCAACCCCTTCGGCCGCCTCTACCACGGCTTCTCTTTCTTTTAAAGGAGGTTTGCCGGAATGAACCTGACCTTCCCGCACCGGCAAACCTGGCTGCACCGGGTTAACCCCGCTCATAAGCTCATGGTATCCGCGCTGCTTTTTGTGCTAGTGCTTTTCACGCATAATCTTAACGTTATGATATTATTGACGGCTGCGGCTTTGCTGCCTCTGCTGTTCACCGGACATCCCCCGCTGCGCCTGCTGCTGTACGCCTCGCCCTTCCTCCTGCTGTTCGTCAGCTCCGCTTCAGGCATGATGATGTTCGGCACAGGGGATACGGTCTGGTTCCGCTACGGGCTAATCCGCATTTCGGAGGAAAGCTTTTACCGGGGGCTGCATCTTGGCTTCCGTTCGCTGCAGGTGGCGGCAGTTGGATTGACGTTTGCGCTGACAACGAGGCCGGTCGCTCTCTTCTATTCGCTGATGCAGCAGCTCCGTCTGCCTGCGCGGTATGCCTACAGCTTTTTGGCTGCCTTTAATATGCTGCCGCTGCTGGCTGGAGAATTCCTGATCCTGCGCCAGTCGCTGCAAATTCGCGGACGCCGTCCACGCGGCTTAAAAGGCTATTACGAGCGGCTCCGCATGTACGCGATTCCGCTGCTGGCCCAGTGCATCCGGCGCGCTCACCGCACAGCCGCCGCTATGGAGGCGAAGCGGTTTGGAAGCGGCTCCGGGGTGCGCACCTACTATTACCGCTACAGCTTCACTGGCGCCGACGTCTGGTACGCAGGCTATATCGTACTGTCTAGCGTTCTGGCTTGGCAGCTCGGACAAATAGGGCCGTTCACGAGCGCCATCGATGTGCGGTAGCCGGGCATCCGCAATAGCTTCACCTTGCCTTTCTGGGCAGCCGCCCGGCCTCGCACAGCCGTTTACGGAAAACAAAAAAAGCTGCCCCCCTCATCCAGCTGGATGAGAAGGAGCAGCTTTTACAAGTCCGATTGCTGACGAAGCTTACAGCTTCACAACGTTCTCGGCTTGTGGTCCGCGGCTTCCGTCAACAACGTTGAACTCAACAGCTTGACCTTCGTCAAGAGTTTTGAAGCCGTCGCCCGTGATTGCGGAGTAGTGTACGAATACGTCGCTTCCGCCTTCAACCTCGATAAAGCCGTAGCCTTTCTCAGCGTTGAACCATTTCACTGTACCTCTTTGCATATGTGACACCTCCTGCCCGTGCAAGTTCTAACCTTTGTATCTGACATGCAACATATTCATTCGGTTATTGAACAATAACGCAACTAATATGAAGATTCAGCCGAGTGGTTATTACGGTAATGGTAGCATATTCATGAAAGCAATTGCAACAAGCCCACCAGCGAAAGGGAAAAATGGCTGAAAACGGCGTCATTTCCCGCTTTTCCAGCTAGGCGCAGCGCTGCTCCTCCGCTATTCTCTGTCAGCCTGCGGCAGCCAACGTTAGGTCCAAGCCCAGAAAAAACCGTCCCTATCCCACGCAACGCGGCCTCGGTGCAGCTTACGGAACGCTTTTTTCACTTCCTTTTCCAGCGAAACATTCCCCTGCTCGTTCACAAACACGTACGCCTCTCCATACTGGCTCCGAACGTAGGCAATCGCGTCCTCCTGGCGCAGCGATCCCTTGTCGCGGATCTCGCCCACCATCCATTGCGCGATCAGCTGCTCTTGGCGGACCGGCTGTCCGCTCTCTTGTTCTTGCTCCATCGGCAGCACCCCCTTCTTCTAATCGAAGTATACCACTGTCGTTTCGTACTGCGTCCTATACTTGCTAATTAAAAGCTTTTTCCCCGAAGGGCTCCAGCTATATTCTGTCGGAACCTTGTCTGTAAGTTCAATCAGTGTTGATCCGCCGCTATTTACATCCAATAAGTAAATCCCATCGGTAGCTGATTCAGGAGTGGTCCTCCGTTCATAAAGAATTCCCTTTCCGTCCGGAGTCCAGCTTGCTGTGAACATAGAACTGCTTTTTACTTGCAGCTTCTGATTGCCGTCCAAATCGGTAATGAGCAAGGTCGATTCGTATTGCCCTGTTTTTTTATTGGTTCCGGACATAAGCAGAGCCAGCCTGTCGCCTCTTGGGGAAGGAAATATTTTTTGAACAAAAGGGGCCTGCGGCACATCTATAATGATACGTTGCTTTCCCGTCTTGGAATCATAAGCTATAACCTCATTTCGAATCTCCTCTGTACCAACAGTGATATAGTACAAGATACCGCCGAACGAATTCACGTCAGAGATATAACCTTCTTTAGGAGTCAGTACCGTTTTGGTTCCGTCGAAATTATATAGACAAACAGACTCCTTTATTTTTTCCCCTCCAGCTCTTGTCACAAAAGCGATCGTATCGTAATCAACCCATGTTCCAGTTCTCAGTTTTACCGGATTCGACTGAATGGCTGTGACAACTTCTAAATGGTTGAGTATTTTGGCTACACCATTCGGCAGGTTATAATCCGTACCCTCTACAAAAAAAATGCGACTGCTTCCCGGCGATGCCTTCATAAATCCGATCTCTTTATCTCCCTTTTTAATTTCCTCCAAGCTACGCAAGGGGTCGCTGGCTTTTAACCCTATGGATGCCAGTGAATAGATGTCATAAGAGTCTTCTGGTCGAACAGCATTCTTCCCCTGTTCCAAATCGACATATTGTTTCACTAACAAGAACCTGTCCTCCGAGATCCAATCGAATCCGCGCCAATACTGTCCTATATCGACCGTTTTTATCACCCGTAGATTGGAGTTGTATACGGATTCGGAAGGATTGTTTATAACCGTGACCTTTTTCCCGGGAGATCCGCATCCATTGAATGCCGTTGTACTCGTCGAGATCAATAAAGCCAACGCTACAAAGCGCATCAGTGATTGGCGCAACTTTAAACCTCCTTAACCAGATAGTGCCTGCATAGCTCAGTCCTTTTGAGAGTAAAGAGGCAGATGCAGCCGAAACACCATACCTCCGCCTTTTCGCGGCAGCGCATAGACTTCTCCACCTTGTTTGTTTGCCAGTTCTCGAACAAGGGACAAGCCGAGCCCCGTCCCTCCCGACTCGCGGCTGCGATCTTTAATTACGGTATAAAAAGGCTCGAATATTTGTTTTAGCAACTCAGGCGGTATGCCAATTCCGTTATCCTCGACTTCAACAATAGCACTATCTTGGGGCCTGCATTTTAAACGGACAAAACCGCCAGGACGGTTATATTTGATGGCGTTGTCAATAAGATTAACAAGCATATGCACAAATGCTTCTTTATCGCACCAGACAGGCGTCTTCGCCAGATTCAGCTCCAAAGCGATGCCAAACCGCTCCGCCTTGCCGCGCATACGTCCAGCCAGATCTTCAATGACCGACTTTGCATCAAAGCTTTCCGCCTGAATTTCAAACTCATAACGCTCCAATGCGGAAAGCTGCAGCACTTTTTCCACCATTTCATAAAGCCTTCCGGTTTCCTTGTCTATATTCGAGTATGCTTCCTTCAGAAGCTGTGGATCATCCTGATACATGCCAACAAGCTCGATGTATGCTTTTATTGAAGTGAGCGGCGTTTTGAATTCATGGCTAATGCTTCCAATGAATTGTTTCTGCTGGCGTTCCAACTTCTGCAGCTTCTCTACCGCAAGACGCAGATGACGCTGTTCCCGCTCCATGGATTGAATGCCGTTTTCCAGCTCACGGCTCATGACCGCTATGCCTTCCCCCAGCTCACCAAGCTCATCGCGCCGCTCTACCGGGGAGTGCGCAATAAATTGGTGACCTCTAATTTGGTCTGCCGCCAGTTTAAGACGAAGGACAGCAGCTGCTATCCGACTGTAATACATAAAGCCAGACGCAAACGCGGCTGCAAGAACACCTAGCCCAATGATAAAAAACAACCGTTTCATTTCTTGGCGGAAAGCTTGAACTTCCACTAATGAATAGTCAAGCTGGATGGCTCCGCTCTGCCCGTCCGGACCATCTATCGGCGCCATATACAACAACCTGCTCTTTTTTTCCATAAAGGCCACTTTATTGTCTAGAGCATACTCAAGCAAGGTTTGTTCTTCGTTATTCGTCACGAGCTGTTGATCCCTTTGTTGTTGAACCACTCCGTTTTCAGCAGAGTTGCCTATCTTCACCCCAGAATCTGAGTAAATAGTTACCGGAATGCCGATGTAATTGTACAGCCCGTATGCTAAACGATTCCCGCTTTCCTTCAAAAAAGATGTAATCCTTTCACCGCCATCAGCATAAAAGTCCTGGCGTATATACAAATTAGCCAGCTTAACCTGTTGAGCCAGCTCCTGCTCTATTGCAGCTTGCTGGTTTTTCTGAATGCCGCTCATAACAAGCAAGCTAAGGATTCCAATGGAAAGAAGAAGCAGCACAGCAAGGAATAGCGTGGAACTCAGCTTGAGACTGATCCGCATCTATGTTTCTCCCCCAGCGCCAGGAGAGGCTTTATAACCGATGCCGTAGACGGTTTGCAGCACTGCCTGCCACGGTTCTCCCAGCTTTTTACGAAGTCGTTGAATATGGATATCCACCGTGCGGGCGCCTCCGATATAATCCATCCCCCATACCATATCCAACAGCTCTTCACGCGTGTAGACACGTTCAGGATGTTGCAGCAGCATCGCCAACAGATCAAATTCCTTTGGTGTCAGGTCGAGCAACCGGTCTCCTGCAACTGCGGTACGGCGCTTTGGGATCACCTTGAGCCCGCCGCTTCCCAATGCCCGCTCCTCCGGTTCTGCAGGAATGCGCTCCAGTCTGCGCGCAAGCGCCTTAACGCGTGCCAACAGCTCGCGAATTTCGAAGGGCTTGGTCATATAATCATCCGCTCCAAGCTCCAGCCCGACCACTTTGTCTACAACATCGTTTTTGACCGTAAGCAAAATAATTCCGATGTCTTCCCGGCTTTCCAGACGACGGCATACCTCGTATCCGTTAAGACGAGGCATCATGACATCCAATATAATGACACGGGGTTGAAAGCTTTTAACCTTAACAAGAGCCTCTTCCCCGTCATGCGCGACCTCGACCGTATAATCTTCTCGTTTAAGCGCATAAGAAATAGCAGATGCAATGCTTTTTTCGTCATCAACTACAAGCACCTTAGTCCCCATCGGAATTAACCACCTTTTACGCCCAAGAAATATATCTACAGTATGTCCCAATCCATCTATGAGTAAAGTAAATCGTTCCTGCAAGTAAAAAGCTGAAACCATTATGTTTCCAGGTAGGTATTATAGAGGATAACACGATGCGAAAGGATGAAGACCGATGTCTAAAAGATGGCTGCTGGCGCTAATCCTTGCGCCTGCATTGATTGCCGGCTGTTCGCTGCCGGGCAGCGTTAACGAAACGTTGGACAATGTGAATAACTCGCTGTCGTACGTCAATGAGGCTACGACCTACATCAACGACGCAACTCAATTTTCCCAGCAGCTGCCTGACTTGGCGCAGCAGGCTTTGACGAGCAAGGACTCCCTTGCACAGCTTGAGAGCGAGCTCATCGGCATGCAGGCCGATATTAAAGCTTTTAATGAACTTTCCGCTCCAGCATTCGCGGAAGGCGTGGATGCCAAACTCGAACAGTACAATGCCGAATTGAACACCCAGATTACCAAGCTGTTGGACACGGTTCAAGCCGGACAACTGACGGTGGAATCCCTTGAGCAATCCCAAATCGGACAAACGGTTTCGCAAATTTCGTCTATATTGGAACAGGTGCAGCAGCTCGGAAATTAATTCAATAGTTTCACGGCCCTCCGGTAAGAGCCTGATTTCCGCAAGTCGGAAAATCAGGCTTTTTTTGCGCGGTTAATTAAATAGACAATTCTCGCCCAAACTCCATCGTTTTAAAGCAGCTTTAACTCCGTAAAACCGTTGGAGACGACCTAAGTATATAAAGAAATTATCTCTAGAACATATCTCAAGTGTTTCCGACTTGTTTCCAAATCTATCGTAGATAAAACTTCTAACATTTCTCTCGTAATCTCAATACCTGCTGCCACATAGCAAAACCCCCGATTTCCGCGAGACGGAAAGCCAGGGGCTTCGTAAAAATCTATTTAAATGAGACAATACTAGTATAATAGGCTTGGCCTGTACCGTTAGGCACTTGGATTGGAATTGCATTCGTAATGAGCAGTTTTGTTCCCGATGGGCTCCAGCTTAATTGCATAGCCCGGTCGATGATGGAGCCGATTAATTGGGTTTTGCCTGTTTTAACATCCAAAAGTCGAATTTTATTATTCTCAAGATTTTTGAAATCCGACATATGATAAGCTATCGTATTTCCTTCCGGACTCCAGCTTGCCGCCAGGAATTGGTCGCCAGCAGCAACCTTTTTCGGCGTTCCTCCTTTTGCTTCCGTCAAATAAAGCTGGTAGTCGTTTCTAATTACATATTTGTTTAAGCTATCTTTTCCTGTTGCGACAAGAGCAGAGTTATTCGTCACGATGAGGAATCGACTCCCGTCTGGCGACGGAATCATTTGCTCCATTTTTCGGGTAATACCTTTAACCGTAATAACGTTTTCTTTTTTGGTATTTAGGTCATAAGACTTCATCTGACTGTCCCAGATTTGTTCGAAATCAGCTTTCATCTTGTTATTAACCGGTTTTTTTGAAACTTGGTAATACAGCTTATCACCGGACTTCTCCAGATTGCTGATCCTATCCGCCTTCGCCAATACGAAAATTTCTTTACCGTACGACATGTCATATCGATAAATAACTCTGCTTGTCGGTTTTGCCCCAGGCTCACTAATGGACCCGCCGCCAATAAAAACAATTGAATCGTTATTCAGCCATAGCCCTTCGCCTTCTATAACATAGTTAGACACAACAACTAGGACTTTACCTGTCTGCAAATTTATGATTTTAGCGGTGCCATATTGGGATTCGTATGTGCTTCTTTCTACATAAAAAAGATGTTTTTTGTCAGGAGAAAGTGTTGCTTGGCTGATTTCCTCTTTGCCCGCTGCGATTGCCTTCGCCCATTTTTCAGGAGCTGTAGAGGTAGGATTGCTGATATTCAGCGTAAACAAGTCGTTAAATTTTTTAGGCAGCTGGTCATGCTTTTTCCAGGAGGCTTTTGTCAGAAACAGTTTATTTTCAGCTTGCCAGCCCAAGCCGCTCCATCCCATGTCCAACTCCAGCGTTTTGATTTCCTTCAAAGCAGAAGAACTCGGTTTATTATCCTTAACGGATGCTTGTTTGCCAACTGTTTTCGTTTCAGGAGCTTTTGCGTATCCATAGGCGGCAGAGGACACCAATGCTGCTGCGCTAAGGGCGACCATAATAAAACGGCGTGTCTGTTGTTGTGGCATCATTTCTTTTTTCCTCCGGTTTCGGTGTAAGTCATTGATGATGTAGTAAATATAAACGAAGGTTTTATCCACAGAATTTCGCATATGTTTCTGACTCGTATCCGGGAGAATTTTTTAACTCCAGACAAAAAAACCGCCTCCCCTCTTCAAAGGGAATGCGGCTGGGTTAAATTTTTACGATAAATTTGACGTTAAGTCCCCTATTGAGACTCAGCCGTTCACATAATAAGGAGCCATAAACAAATATACAACCACTCCGGTGAAGCTGACGTACAGCCAGATTGGCATCGTCCAGCGAACAATGCGTTTATGCTTCTGCACCTGCATCGTCCAGCCCCATACAAGCGCGAATAAAGCCAGCGGCACAATGACTGCAGCCAGGAAGCTGTGCGAAATCAGAATGGTGAAGTAAATGGGACGCACGATGCCCTCGCCGCCGAACTTGGCCGTTTCCGGGGACAGATAGTGAAACGTCAAATAGGTGACCAGAAACAGCGTCGTGGAAGAAAAGGCCGCAAGAATAAAGCCTTTATGCAGCTTGATGTTTTTGCGGATAATCGCCACAAGAGCCGCCACCAAAAAGATAAACGTGAAGCTGTTCAAAATCGCGTTGATTCTTGGAAGGACGGTAATGTCCCAGGTTAAACTGCCTTTATAACCTACAGGCCCAAAAAACAGGAGCAGAATAACAAAGTTGGCAACCAAGGAAATGCCGATAATCCATGCCGTAAAATTGCGGCTTGTCGTCGGTTTTAATGAATCGGGAGTCTGGCTCAGAGCAATAAACCTCCTTACCGCATCGTATGCGGGCTTATGCCTTCATTATAGAGAAGCTCCGCTGTCTCATGTGTGACAACACCTTGAATCTTGTGACAACCCTCGTTCAAAAAGGCCTACCAGCGAATCCGTTTGACTGCTTCAACCTGCTCTCTCAGCCGCTCCGGCGCCTCCCAATCCCAGCCTGCCATCTCTTCCAGCAACCGGGAACGATTGGTGAAACCTTTGGCCAGCCCATTTAATCTGGCGGCTAGAGTAGACGATTGAACAGCATGGATGGAGCCGTACAGCTCTAGCAGCTTTGTGAGCGCATCGGGATATCGCTTCAAATAATACTTCTGATGCCGCTCCTCTGCCGGGTAAACCTTTGTCAGCTCCCGAATTTCGGAAGCCCGCTCCGGCAAACCCTCTGTATCTCTGCGCTCCACCCACAGGCGAATCGCCTCCCGCTGCTCCGGCTTGCTCCAGTACAGGATGGATTGATATTGCCTGCCTTTATAATCGTTTGTATTCGCAGGATTATGATGCTTCTCGAACAAATCCAGCAGCTTTTCGTAAGGCAGCACGGATCCATCGTAAAACACCAGCACGGTTTCGGAGTGATCTCCCATGTTTGAATACGTCGGCCCCTTCAACGTTCCTCCGGCATATCCTGTTTCCGTCTGAATGACGCCTTCCTGAGCCCCAAACAGCGCTTCCGGCGACCAGAAACATCCCATGGAGAACGCCGCCATAGACCGTTGCAAGTTGCCTCACTTCCCTTCGGCTACTTATTCTACTTCGTATTATGCCCTTTTCCGATTCGAACTCAAAACAAAAAGGAAACCTTTGAAAATGCTGCATGTCTCTCAGCATTAGTTCGGCTTCCTTTGTTCTTCCTCTAAGGCATAACTTGTTGCGGGTCCGTCATTATGTACAATGTTACTTGAGCGAACGGATGAGCTGGCTCACTCTGCCTTGCGAAATTCCAAGCAGTCTGGCCCACTCGCCCTGCGACGCGTTTGGATGAGTTTGCATCACTTCCGCCAGCCGCCGCGCCGTCTGCTCCCCTTTGCTGTAATGATTCCGGTTGCCTGATGGAGCCGGCATCCTTGCTGCCTCATTTGTTGTCCGCCCATCTGTTAGCCCCTGAGCACCAAATGCCGCCGGTTGCATTGCTGCTGATGCAGCCGTCTGCTGCAGTGCTTGAGCAGCTATTTTTCTTGCAGATCCGGTCACTCCGGCCACATGACGTTCCCGTTCAAGAGCCTGTTCCGCCTTAATTCCCGGTCCGTTCTGTGCGCCTTCAGCGAGTTGCGGCGGCATTTCTTCTAAACAGCTGGCGCAAACAAACCGGTTTCTGAAATAAGCAAGCGCTTCCGTGTTATGGCAGAACAAACATTCCTGAGAACGGTATTTGCGGAGCACCAAACGTTTTGATGATTCATCGACAAAAAACTCCACCGGGTCGCCTACATTCAGTTCCAGCACCCGACGAAGCTCAATAGGCAAAACAATTCGTCCAAGTTCATCAACCATACGAACTATTCCTATGCTTTTCATCCGACCTCACCCTTTTGCGTTTCTTTACTGCTTAATAATTCGATACGGAGAGTCAAATTCCTTTATCTTTAAATAAAAAAGGGACTGAATTTTCCGATGTCAGGTAAGTAATCACAAAAAAGCCCGCCAACTGGCGGACTTGCAGGATAATATTCATTTCATTTCCAGTTTTTCATGTCGCACCGGACTAATAAACCAATAAGCGGCTCCAACAAATAAAGCGCCGCCAACGATATTACCAAGCGTTACCGGAATCATGTTGTGGAACCAGCCAGTCAGCGTTATGGTATCCGGATGCGACAGCAGCAGCGACAGGCTGAGCAAGGTCATATTAGCAACGCTATGTTCATATCCGCTCGCGATAAAGGCGAGCAGCATCCACCAAATCAAAATCAGCTTAGCCGGCTCGGATCTTGTCCGCAAGCTGCTCCAGAGCGCTAGACAAACGAGCCAATTGCAGAGAATGCCGCGAACGAACAGCTCCCCGTAGCCTAAATGCATTTTTTTGGCGGCAATCGTCATGATGATATGATCGGGACCAATTCCATGAAAAATGCCCGAGGCCACGACAAGTCCCGCCAGGAGCAGCGCCCCAAGCAGGTTTCCGATGAACACCGCTGCCCAGTTGCGAACGGCGTCGCTCCAGCTTGTTGCACCTGCCAGACGCCCGATCGTGAAATACATATTATTACCCGTGAACAGCTCAGCGCCGGCAAAGACAACCAAGGTAAGGGCAATACCAAAAAAAGCGCCCATAACAAGCGATGTAACAGGAGAATGAACGGCAAGCAAAGGCGCTCCAATGGAAAAAATCAGTACAATGGCTAAGCCAACGTA
The DNA here is from genome assembly GCF_023715725.1 of Paenibacillus pasadenensis. Taxonomy (GTDB): domain Bacteria; phylum Bacillota; class Bacilli; order Paenibacillales; family Paenibacillaceae; genus Paenibacillus_O; species Paenibacillus_O pasadenensis_A. The sequence continues at coordinate 96,312 of NZ_JAMBOT010000009.1, read as the reverse complement.
AGCACCTGCCAGCATACAGTGCACCATATATCGCAGCGGCTCCTTCTCCAGCTTGTTCCTTTTGTCAGCTGCCAGCTGCGCAAGCTTCTCCACCTGTTCCTCGTACATCTCGAACACTCCCTTCTGCCCCTCCATTGTACCGCCGGCATCCGAGACTTAATGTGACCGTCCTCACTTGTGAACGCATGCATAGAATAAAAAAAGGGCCAGCCGAAATTCGGCTGACCAAATTCTATCCAACAATCTAATGGTACGAAATAACCGGCAACCCGTTACTCGTCTTTAGATTCCGGCTTGTTTACGACCTGAACCGCTGAGCCAGATTCATTCAGCATAGGAAGCTCACGGGTATCATGCTTCATCGGAGACTGACAAAGGAAGCAGACCGGCTCTTTATCCAGGGCGAAATTTTTGCGCATCCATCCATTGCAGTCCTCGTTCACGCAAGACCAAATATCGGTCATTTCGGTAGGCAACTCCGCCTGAGGTTTCTTGCGGGAATAATACATCGTTACTTCGCCTCCTGTTCAAAGTGAAAAAAGCCCTGCTCGGAAGTGGCAGGGCAATGCAGCTAGCGAAAAGAAGCGCCACCCTAGAACAAGAGCAGTATCGTGGGCCCTTCCTCTCGGCGAAACTTCGCCTCCTATACGATTCCAATATTGTATCATTACGGCATGCAAAATGCAAAGGATGAACCTAACACAATAACAAATTTATCTGAACTGGCTTGCCGAGAGGATTCCGAGCCGCTTCGCCTCAACAATTGCCTCCGATCGGGATCGAACGCCCAGCTTCTCGAATATGCGGGTCAAGTTATACTCCACGGTCCTTTGGCTCATCAACAGCCTTCCGGCAATATCCTTATTGCTGCTGCCGCTGGCGACCTCTTGAAGTATTTCCTGCTCCCGCTCATTAATGCTTACTTCCTCCAGCGCTTTCTCCTCACGCTCCTGCTGAAGCCGGATTTCGCGGCGGCGAAGCTGGCGAAGCAGCGTCACAGGAACGACAGCCTCGTCCCGCAAAACACAGCGAATGGAAGTAAGCAGCTGCTCCCGGGACGCGGTTTTGCTGACAAATCCGCTTACGCCTGACTCGATCAGCAAATTGAAGTTCGGGCTGATCTCATACCCTGTGTAAATGAGAATCCGATAATCGGGATTAACCGCCATCAGCCGCTTCGTAAGCTCCAAACCGCTGATTACAGGCATATTGAGATCAAACAGCATGACGTCGAATGATTCCGCCTTGACCAGCTCCAGTGCCTCCATCGAGGATTGCAGCACCGTGACATTCATTTCCGGGTCCTGCTCAATCATCGTTTTGGTGCCTTCACCAACTGACGGATGGTCGTCAACCAGCAAGATTCGAATCATGCCTATCTTCTCCTTCATAAGCCGCCGTCTCCTCTGGCAGCCAAATATCGACTTCAAGTCCTTTGCCCGGCTCCGTAAAGAAGCGGATTTTGCCGGAAAGACTTTTCACTCTCTCCTTCATGCCCGATAAACCCATATGCTGGTAGGAATCATCCAAGCTTTCCTGAGCCAGCCCGATTCCATCGTCCTTGTAGCGCAGACGAATGCCGTCCTTCTGACTGAGCTCGATCCAGATCCGCGATGCCTGCGCATGTTTGCTGGCGTTCATCAGCAGCTCCTGCACAATGCGGAAGAGTGTCAGAGTAATGTCGTCGCTTAAAGCGTCGGGCAGCTGCCCGGCTTCAAATTCAATGGAGTAATTAGCACGAATCTGCTGACGCTCAAACAGACTGCGGAGCGATTCCACAATTCCCATTTCCTTAAGCAGAGGCGGCCTGAGCTCATTGCATGTTTCACGAATCTGGTGAATGACGTCAAGCAGGCCCTCCCGAATATCCGTTAAATCATTCTGCAGCTCCGGCGATAGCTCATGGTCCAGCATGGCAGCTTCCAGTCTGCGGTACCAGATGAGCTGGTCTTGCAAAGCGGAATCATGCAGATCCGATGCCAGCTTGCGCCGTTCAATCTCCGCCAATTGAAAAATCATGCGCAGCACCCACGCAGGCGTGCCCTGTCGCTTCGACATTTCCGTCTCCAGATCGTCGATTAAATTTTCAATCAGATATAGATTTTCATATACGATGGCGCTGTAGTTGGCCAATGTTTTAAGCCAGCTCAGTTCATCCAGATTGAATTTGGTGCGGTTCGTTTTATCCCCGACCCATAAAATGTGGTAGCCTGATCTTTTTTGTCCGATAACAACAGCCAGTCCCTTGGAAAGAACGACGGCAGTGCCCACAGCGAATTTACGGCCGCTCTCGGTCAGCTCGCGATTCACTCGGTCGGAAATCGGCTCATCATCGGAGCTCGGTATGTAAGTCGCGCTCTCCTGCTCAGGTAAAGCCTTCATATCTTTTGTACGGTCCGTGTCATAACGGAAAAAGAACACTTCCTTAACGGGAAGAATTGACCTTATTTCCTGCTCAAGCACCCGTTCCAGGTCTGCTTGTTTCATGACACGCGAAATACGAGCCGAGAACCGGTCCAGACTGCCTTGAAAATTATTGAGGTCCTTGCTCCATTTTGGGCGCAGCCGATAATCCAGAAATTCCTTGCTGAATAGAAACACAATAATCATTAAGTAAACGACAAGGAATATTTGAACCCAGTTAACCCATTTAAGCTGATTCTGGCTTAATATGAGCACAGCCAAAGCTGTTATAAGCACTGTCGGGACAAACGCAATCATGGTGTAATAAGAGAAGCGGCTTAAAAAGAAATCAATGTCGAATAACCGCTGCGTCGTAAACATATAGAGATACACCATTGGGAGACCCAGGAGAAAAACCGCTGTAAATTCCGGTGGAATAAGCGGGATCGCAAACAAACTAGGCAAACCAAAGAGCAATAAAAACGGCAAAAACCCGACCAAATGGCCGAGGAGTGTCAGTTTAAAAAGTGACTTTAAATCATCCTGACGATGTAGTACATATTCATGAATAAGCCTGCAAAGGATATAAATGTTTCCAATCGCAAAATACGCCATTAATAACCAGTTGTATTCTCTAAACCCTAAATAGTCAGCTGCTTGTACGAGGAGCATTAATATGAAACCGCCCCACATAGAGGCCATTACCCATGGTGAGGAAAATCTTTTACCATAACGCTCTAAATATCGATTCAAAAATAATAAAAACATCATTGGCACTGCTGCGAAGGCAAGCGTTAATATCCCTCTCCCAATAGCATCTCCTCTAGCCGATGAGAAAGAGCTTAAATATGCTATTCCAATGCTTAAAAAGAACAAAATTAGGTAAAAAGCTGCTGGGTCATCTTTTTTGCGGCGGTACACAAAAGCGGCAAAAGTAGCAAACGTTAACATAGCCAAACCTGGCAGAGTCAATCTGAATACAACCTCATTACGAGTTAAATGCTTAGGTATGGAAAAAGACAGCTCCTGTAAGCCGTCCGCGCTGTTCCGTATGACTTTAACAGAGGAAGCCATCTCTAAATAACCAAACGTTCGCAGCGGGTATGAATTCTTAGGGGTTTCACCATCAACTTCTGTTATTCGATCTCCAAGTTGAAGAATTCCTTCTGCCCAATAACCAGGCGTTATATGGAACACCTCATATTGGCTTCCTTTAATCGGTCTAAGCTCTGCTCCAGTTAAAGGATAAAAAGCTATCGTCTGAATTAGATAAAAAACCAAGAGTGAAATACATAGGGTGAACCCAATTGGCTTAATATGCTGGCGCAGTTGACTTCACCCCTTTATTAATTACTTATTTCCACACATTTTCTTGGAAAAGGCGCGGTTCGCTTCCATTCGTACGTTTGTTAACTACGTCCGCAAGCGCTCTTTGCTCTGCGTTGCTGAGACCAGCCAGTTGAAGTTGTCCATTTTGAATTCGTTTCATCGAGCTAGAATCCTTCACAATCGTTTGAACCATTTCCTTCAACATGGTTTATCCCTCCGAAATTATGGTATAAGAGCGTTTTCATCTCTTGAAATTAATATACCAAGAAGCTTGTCCGACGGAAACGAAAATCGCTCTAGTAATTCCCACAATCGACATTGCGCTTCAGTTGCGGGACTTTGCGGTGCGCCTTACGGCCCTGATCACTTGCGTACCCGGACTTTTGTATCGGAACGGACTAATCCGTCCTTCATTTCATACTTAAAGAAGCTCCTCCCGATCAATCTGCTAGAGCAAGCATCTCTTCTTTCCAGCCTTCCCCTACATTCATCTCATCGAGAAAATCCAGGAACTGATAGTAATGCGTCCTCATTCGGACCGAAGAATAAAGCAGAGTCCCGGTTTTCTCCAGGATCGCTTGGAACTCCTCCCGCTTATGCTGCACATCATCCATCGACAGTTTTCCTTCAAAATATTCTACCACCCAGCTGTCCCCGCTGTTTTCGGCTGCAGCCTGCAGCAAATACAGTGTCGGAAGCGTGCGTTTGCGGTTAATAAAATCGTTTTTATGATCCCAGTTGGACAAGTCCCGTATGTCGTTTTTAATTTGGGCCGCAATACCGAGCTGCTCCGCATAGGACCGCACCCGCTCCTGCCACTCTCCCGTGGCAAGCACAGTGCCGATCATGCACGCGCATACGAGCAGCGCCGCTGACTTCTGACCTACCATATCAAGATAGGCAGCCTCGTCAGGAATATCGTTCAACAGGTCCAGCGTCTGGCCATGAACAGCCGTAAGCACCTGGCCGCTCAACAGCTTAGCCGCTTGTTGGACGCGCTCCTGCCCGAATCCGGTATCCAGCATCATCTGCTGGGCAATCATCAATATTCCAAGAGCCAGATTAAGCGTAATCTCCGGCGGATAGCTGTTCCATACCACCAGTTTGTTGTCTTTGTCCTGAACATCATCGATCATATCCAGACTAAGCACCATTAGCTCCACCGCTGCGGCAGCCCGGTAAATCCGCTCGTCCTCTCCAGCGAACATCCGGTAATGCAGAACGGTCATTTTGCTGAAAAGCAATGATTCCTGCAGCTTCTCCTCTAAACAAGCCTGCGCCATTTCCTGCATTCCCGGAAGAAGGAAATACGCCCGCAGACTGTCCCTCATCTCTTGTCCCAAACGCTCCGCCAATTGTTGCATAGCGCCCCCCTGTACTGATGCATACGCCTCTTGCCCCTCTGTCGCTACGGCCAGTCGTATGTATAATTTCCTATGACATATTCCATGGACCGAATCCAAATCCTGCTAACAAACGAATGCACTGGGAAGTCATCGCTACAATTCGGCAAAGCTCAACCAACAAAAAAAGGCCTGTCTGTCCCAAATCCGAATTTCTTCAGACGGACAGATCAAGCCTTTAATGGCGGTCTTGCGCGGGATAACTGGCCAGCATTTCCTTGAGCAGATTTTCCATCTCCTCTGGAGTAAGGCCGTATTTGATGCCTGAGCCGACGGCGCTGCGGAATGCCTCGCTGACAAGCGCTCTTGACCAGGAGCGCCGGCCGGAATGCTCCGCTCCCGGCAGCTGCACAAACGTCCCTACACCTTTTTGAATCGATAGGTACCCTTCCCGCTCCAAATCCAGATAAACTCTGCGGACGGTGATCAAGCTGCACTCAAGCTGCTTGGCCAAATCCCGCAGCGAGGGCAGCTGAGCGCTCGGCTGGAGGCTTCCGCTGCGGATTAATCCGCGGATCTGATCGCGAAGCTGCACATAGATTGGCTGTTCAGAACCGTGGGATATGCGGACCGGCAACGATTCTGCGGGGGGAGGGGAGCTATGCCGGTCTCCGCCGGGACGATCAGATCCATAACGCACGATTCGATTTCTCCTCTAAGTGCATAATCAGGCAGAACAGTACGATTTCATGAAGGCCGTCCAGCCCGAACAGCTCATGAACCCGCGTATCGTAAAAACCGAGAACCGGCTGCAGCCGGCAGTTGGAGCCCGCCGTACATTCTGTCAGCCGCTCCGTCAGCCTGCCCCCTTCCAGCAAGCTCAGCCGATATCCCCTCTCCCCGTACAGCTGCATCGGACGATGCAGGTTGGCCGCAACAAATACCGCCCCTTCCAAATATGCCGGCGCTACCGCAGGCGCAAACAAGGCATATCCGTTTTCGTCCTCAACCGATCCCAGCGATCTCAGCATGTCCCGGTGCGGATGGAAATAGATCAGCTCCAGCACGCCTGTTGCCCGGCTGCGCGACAGCAGATACAGCTCTGGAGAATCGGTTACCGCATCCCCGAGCTTTTCCAAAGGACCAAAATCCCCGAACGGAGGCGGAGCCGTGCTGAATTTTCTAAGCCTGGCCAGCAGCTCCATCACCGCAGGATGATCGTTCCACTTGCCCAAATGCTCCTTTTTCCTTCCGGCAGCCTCTCGAGTCTGGTTTAACGGAACGGCTTTGGACTCGGACTTTTTCCAAGGCACTTCCCTTTGAGAAAACAGCTGGCGAAGCATATTCATGCGGCACCGGGTTAACAGCTCCAATTGGGGGAGCTGGACTTCCTCGGCCCGGACGTCGTTGTGCCAATGTATAGAATTTGAGTGCATGACTGCCTTAGCCCTCCCGTTTGAATTGCAGGCTTGTTGATGTCAAGCGGGCTGTCCCGCTTCTGCTACAACAACATCATAAGGGATTCAGACTTGGGTCACACCGAAAACGATGATACGTATTGCCACAAACAATTTGCGGAGCTAACCGAATGTAAACCGCAACTTTCCCGCAATTTTGAGCCTGATTACCGCCGAAAATAAGAAAATTGGCAGTAAGTATTCAGAAAACGATAAGATTCTCAGCTCATTTATATAAAGAACTAACCCGCATACTTATTGATGTTCCATAACATCGCTTGAACCTGTTTATTGTTTACAAGTCGGAAACAAGGGCGAAATTCTTCACGTTTCGTTTCTGTTTTTTATGCCGGCAGTCTTAGGTCCTGTGAAAAGGAATAAGTAAACGGCCATCGCTCTGGAGGTGCATTCACAATTAAACGCAATTATTTGGCAGAGATTGATCTTGTGCGGGCTTTTGCCATGTTTGGTGTGGTAATGGTCCATGCCACTTCCTTCGCCACGGTTGATATGCGCGAGGACAGTCTGTTTGGCCTTTACAATTTCCTTAATATTTTCTCCAAATTCGGCACAACGACATTTATCTTTCTAAGCGCCTTTATCCTGTTTTACACCTACTTTAATCAGCCCTTCACCATGTCCGACACGATTCGCTTCTACAAAAAGAGACTGAAATTCATCGTCGTTCCTTACGTGCTTTTTTCGGGATTTTACTTTGTGCTGAACTGGTACGGCAGCGGAACCCCATGGGATACTTCGCTGATGCTGGAAAGCTTCTGGCTGAAGCTGGCGATCGGCAAGTCCCACGCACATTTATATTTCATCATTATTAATATCCAGTTCTATCTCCTGTTCCCATTCTTGCTATTCATGTTGAAACGGCTGCGGAAATATGCGGCGGCATTTGTGCTAATCGGCATTACTCTGCAATGGGGATTTTACATCGGGAACGTTTTATCGTGGGATGTACCGAATCGAAACAGCTGGGCCTTCTCTTTTTTGTCCTATTATTTCCTTGGCGCGTTTGCCGGGATTTACTACGAAAAGATCAAAGCCTGGCTTCTATCGCAGCATTCATCCGATTCAAGCTGGAGAAAGGTCATCTTTGTGCTGACGGGAGCCGTTTGGATGAGCGCTTCAACTATAGCGGTTTATATCATGTACCAGGAGCGGCTGCATAAAGTGGAGCTGCATCCGCTCGTGTTTGAAGCATTCTGGAATGCTTACACGCTCATTACAGCGATGATTTTCCTGATCATTGCAGTTTATATCGGGAACAAAAAATCGTGGCTGCTGGGCGTCATGCGCCGAATTGGCGTTTACTCCTTTGGCATTTATCTGGTGCATCCGTTCATTTTGGCGATATACCGGAAATTCCCGCTGAACACAGACAGCTCGCTGCTCAAGCTGGCCTGGTATGGAGGCGGATTCTTCATGGCCATCGCCGCCTCGTACGTCGTCGTTTACGCCATTACCCGCTTGGGAGGGTGGACATGGATTTTCTTCGGCAAGCTGCCCGGCCAATTGCGCGATTCGAGAAGCAGCGAAAAGCCTCCCCGTATGGCTCCAGAGGCCAAAGCCTGGCTGTAACGGGGGTTAGAAAATAAAGGGACGAAGCGGACCCCATGGTCCGTTTCGTCCCTTTGTCGTCTATCCTGCGCGTTTCACCCATAAATGGATAACTCGGGCGTGTAGTCTGTGAACCGGTACAGCTGCGCCGGCCGCTGCGAGTAGCGGTTGGACTGCAGCGGCTGCCCGTCCTCCCCGCGCGCTTCCTCCAAAATGCCCTTGCGGCTGCGTGTAGAGGTGATTTTGCGGATAAAATTGCGCTCCTCGAATTCCGGCACTACGGTCGTAATGACCTGGTACAGCTCGCTGATCGTAAACATCTCCGGCAAAAACTCCTTGGCAATCGCCGTTGTCATCATGCTCGTGCGAACCTTTGCCAGCGCATCGCGCAAAATGTCGCCGTGATCGAAGGCCAGCTCCAGCTGAAGCGCCTCCTCCACCGGGACAAGGCGGACCTCCGCCGCCTCGTCGGAGGTTTTGCGCTCCGCCAACGCCGCCTCCTGCACCAGCGCCATAAAGGCGTGCGAGATCATCCATCCGCGCGGATCACGGTCCGGTCTGCTGTATACGTTAAAGTAGTCCAGATGAAAATCCGCAACGCCGGTTTCCTCCAGCAGCTCCCTGCGGGCGCATTCCGCCACCGTCTCCCCTTCCCGGGTAAAGCCGCCAGGCAACGCCCAGCTGCCTTCAAACGGCGCTTGTCGCCGCCGGATGAGCAGCACTTGAAGCGTGCGCTCCGGAAGAGATTTTTGAGCGGTGCTGCGCTGCAAGGAGGTAATGGTAAATACGACGATATCCGTTGGAACCCCATCCGGACTGCGGTACCGGCCCGCCTCATAGGGAACGTTCATGTTAGCTGCATCACTCATAGTGGATCTCCTGACCGGATTAAACGCCTGCCGTGGGCAGCTGCTCAAGCAGCTCTGCGCGAATTTCGCCTAAAGTCAGCTCGCGAACCATTCTGCCGTCTACGAATACTTCCTCCAGCAGGTCTGCCTCTTTATGAAGAGTGTAGTCTTCTTTGCCCAGGTTGTCGATGTACGTCAATTCGCCATCCTGCTCGACCACACAGACCAGGCCCGTTTGCGATTTTTTGACTTTATTTTGGTCCGTTGCGGGATCCTTGTAGATTTTGCGCTCTTCCCCGTCCACAACCGCATAAGTCGATTTCAGCGCAAAACCAAACGTGTCCCGCGTGTTGTATTGATAGGTAAACGAGCCGATGCCGTAAACCATATTGGTCGAGGCAAATCCCTTGGCGGCCAGCCGCTCGCAGATGTCACGGCAGCGGTCCAGCGTAATGGCATCGCCGTAGATGGCGCCAATATGCGAATCGAGCTGTTTAAAGCCGCGCTCCGTTACCGTCCCTCCAAAAATATCCCACAGCAGCTCGATAACGCCTTTGCGCGCATGCTCGCTATCTGCATCGGGATCGCCGCAAAGAATGCGGACGGGATCTCCGCTGTCGGGGCGGATGACAACCTTGCCGTTGCGGCCCATAATCTCTTCCTTCAGCCCGCGAATGACCTCGTCCAGCACCTTCCACAAATCCCATGTATCCGATACGATCGACACAAATCCTTCCGGATATACTTCCTGGATCAAATAGCGGTACGAGCTCAGCTCGTCGCGGCCATGCGCGCACATAACGCTATGCTCCGTTGCCGGAATCGAAGCGCCGATCAGCTCGCGTTCCATATTCGCTCCGTAATAATCCTCCAGATACAGAATGGCCGGAATCGTGTCCGTGCCTGTGAACGACAGCAGATGTCCCGCGCCGCTTCCTTTGGCCGCCTCCAGCGAGGCCATGCCGCGCATCGAGAAATCATGTCCCTGGAACGGCACGCCGGCCGCGTCTCCGTTCGTCCGCAGTGCAAAGTCCTCCAGCAGTTTGCGATATTCAAAAGCAATCGTTGCGCTGGTCGCCGGCATCCACAGCTGGCACGACATCAGCGTTTCCAAATAATTGGTCAGCCAGAAAAACTCCGGCTTTGTGTTCTCAATTGTCAGCATCGGCACGCGTATCGGCACTAGAGCTCCTTCACGAACCGCCTTAATCCGCACCGGCAAATAGCCCAATTCATGCAGCTCGGCAATATGCGAGGCATCCGGCTCCGCAACACCAAGCGCATAACGGATCACTCTCTGGTACTCCTCCACGACCTCTTCTTTCGTTCTGCCAAAAAAATGCTCGTTGAAGTAACGGATTAAATATTCCTTGATGAACGCCTGGAAACCGAACGCTACGACATGTTTCACGTTGCTTAGTCTGCTTTCACGCGCCGTCCATGTCGAATAGACAAGCTCTGTTCCTTTAGGGTATTGATTTTTGTGGCTGACTTTATAAAAATCGCACAGCAGTGTTGCCGGATAAGTGTAGTTAGTCATGTTTCATTCCTCCAATGGGATAAAGGTTAAATTCCGTTTGTACGTCCGCTTGGCGTCCTGCTTCCACATCGGCCTCGCTCAGCATACTGTCCGTTGCATACACTCGCTTAATCAGACCCGATTGCAGCAGCTTTCCTTTAAAAATTGACCGCTCGCAATGCGCGACGAGCAGATAAATCGGCCCGGCTCCCAGCTCCTTCAGCCGTTCCGCGCTTAGCAGGAACGTGCCGCCGTACGAGCAGAGATCGTCAACAATGATGGCGCTAAACCCCTGTTTTAAAGGCAAGCTGTCTCCGCCCTCAACCTCAAGCTTGCTTATTTGGCCGCTTTGGAAATCGCGGGCTTTTTTGCCGACCAGCTGGCGAAGCCCGCTGAGCTCTCCATAACGCAGCTGTGCGCCAGCATCCGGGAAAAACAGCACATCCGAGTCCGTCTGGAACTGTATGTCTTGCATCACTTCGTCCAGCAGCTCCAGCGTAGGATAGACAGCGCGGCTGCGCTCCAAAAGCTCCAGCGTTACAGGAGAATGCGGCTCAACAACCGTTACGCTGCGAAAATTCAACGAATTCAGGAAGGCAGCCGCATACTTGAGTGTAAACACCGAGCTTCCCACTACGCGGTCCATCCTGCTGTAAGGCATGTAAGCAATCGTAAGCTCCGCCTCAAATCCATGGTCTGCCAGATATCCTTTAGCGAACATCAGCTGCATGAAATCGCCGTCCTGATCATAGTGTAGAGCCAGCTGTACCGGCTCCTGCTTGCCCAAGCCCGCCAACTGCAGCATCTGCTCGCCATCCGCTAACGTTTCACCATTCGGGTAAGCGCCGAAGTTCAGCTTTTCGCCGTTAAGCTTGATCATGTTGTGGCCTCCTGTTTCTATACTGTCATTTGTATATTATCATAATGACATTATATAAAATTGTCAATGGGCCTTATTAAAAAAAAAAGCATTTTGCAGAAAGCTCGGCTTTCTGCAAAATGCTCCGATGGTCGTAAAAAGCGTTTAAGTCGACAGCTTCAATCCGACCACCGCAAAAATAATGCCCAGAATGCAGCCTATCCGCAACCAGGACTTCGACTCCTTAAAAAAGATCATTCCGACAATAGCCGCGCCGACCGTGCCGATGCCAGTCCAAACGGCGTAGGCGGTCGACAGAGGGATGGTCGTCATGGCCTGAATGAGCAGCTGAAAGCTGATGACAAATCCACCGATTAACAGCAGATTGTTTGGCCAGTTGTTTTTTTCCGCCACTCTTTTAATTCCGATGACGCCGACAACCTCCAACAGTCCCGCCAATATAAGCAGCAGCCAGTTCATTTCGCGCCCCCTCCCTTCGCTGTCAGTTTTAATCCGATCATGCAGGCAAGAAGCAGCAAAATAAATCCGATTCGCAGCGGCGAAATTCCGCCCCCCGATACGACAGCATCAACCGCTGTTGTGCCAATCGTTCCCATTCCGGCAAATACCGCATAAACGGTGCCAACCGGAAGCACCTTGGTTGCCCGAATAATCAGATCAAAGCTGACAAGAAGCGAGATCAGGACGATCGCCCCGTTGATCGACTCGTATTTAAAGCCGCTCGCCCACACGATCTCAAGCATGCCTCCAATAACTACATACAGCCAAGCCCGCTGGTCGCTAATTGCTTTCTTTTCCTCCATTGTTAAGCTCATCCTCTCCAGAATGCTGCAAGTACCAATCGATCATCCGGTCTATATAATCCATAACATCTGTATCCATGCCATAAACTCGGGCTTCCTCACCCTGCTCAGGTCTGATATTGTCCCAATATTTCTCAATAAGCTGCTCGTCATGGCCGAACCACTCCATCGCCAGCTCCAGAATTTCTCCGGCCAGCTGCTGCGATTCCGGGGACTCCGGCGGCTCATGAAGCCGCTCTCTGATCTGCCGAATCAGCTTCGCCCAAGCGAGATTCCGCTCGTCATTATCGCCCAAATCCGGCAGTCCCTTTATAATCTCGCTCTCCTGCTCGGTAAAATTGCGGGTCAAAAACCGGTCTCTCATCTCGGGTGTCACATTCAGCGCCCGAATGAACAGGAAAATATCTTCCGGATCAATTTCACCCTTCATCTCGTAAGCATAACGGGCGTTGAGCAGCAGTTTCTCCATTTCGTCAAGCCGCTTGCGCTCGTTGCGGATGGCCGCCAGCTCCATCTGCAGATAGGACTCCCACTGGGCCGCTTCAAGTCCAGGGCCTGAACCAAGCATTTCTTTAATAGAGGCAAGCGTGAAGCCCAATTCCTTCAAGGCTGATATATGCTGAAGACGTTTAATTTCCGCCTCGGAATAGTAGCGGTAACCCGATTCGGCCACCTGCGCCGGTTTGAGAAGGCCAATTTCATCGTAATACCGTAAGGTCCGGATCGATAAGTTCGTTTGTTTGGCGAGTTCGCCGATTCGGTACATCAAGTGTTTCACCTCTAGGTCTAGAATAAAGTATGACGTTTACGTGAGAGTCAAGAGCCAGCGTTTAAATGATGTGCAGGTTGACAGGTTTCGACATTTACTGCAGAACAACAATGGTACTATTTCCTGGGCAATATCCTCGGCAATTTCCTTTTTATGTAACCTATGGATACTCCAATCGTACACTATCTTAATTATTACTGTTAGAGGAGGACTTTACATGTTATTGGGACCGCCTGATGGAATGAACATCATGTTTACAATCGTACCCATCATTATTGGAATCGGGTTTATTTTTATCTTCGCCATGATTATCGCCTCAGCTGTTAAATGGGCGAGAAACACCAATTCGCCTGTAAATACGGTATACGCAACGATCATTTCCAAACGGACCGAAGTCTCCGGCAGCTCGGGCAGCCATTTTAACAACTCGATTCATACAAGGGGCTCCACCCGAACTCATTATTACGTCACATTGGAACTGGAAAACGGGCAGAGGCAGGAGTTTCTCGATGTGAAAAAGCTCTATGGTCTTGTCGTTGAGGGAGATGAGGGATATGCACAAGTTCAGGGGGAGTGGATTGTAGCTTTTGAGCGAAGCTCTTGACTCGGATTTTTAATAGAGAAAAACCGGTCCCTAAGGCCGGTTTTTCTGCTGTTTATTGAGATTTAGGTACGGAGAGTTTATCTGCAACAGCCTTGGTTAGCGATTCAACGTTTTTCGGTACAAACTCCTTCATCACACTGTTCATCATCATCGCCATGAAGCCTTGGCCGCGAATTTCTAGAAATCCCGTAAGCCGCGTTGAGGTTTCCCCCAGAGACACCGCTTCAAAACGACCCGCTCCTTCAACCGGATCGGACAGGCCGCTCAGCTGAAACGCAATTTTTGAAGGCTCGGCAAGCTCCTTAATGTTGACCTGCAGTTTAATCAGCTTTGTCGTGATGCCGAGGTCACCTTTGAAGGTCCAGGTTGATTCACGCTCGTTTATAATCTCATGTCCAATATATCCGGTCATCAGCGGCTCCCAGTTGGCAGGATCCTTCAAAAACCTCCATACTTGTTCAAGGGGTGCCTCCACATCAACCGCATAAGTTCCGGTAGGCATTCGCATCCGCTTCCTTCCCGCTTCGATTTACACTCAAGGAGCTTTAAGATGCCGTATAACCACAAAGTAAGCGCTATCATTTGTTTATCATAGCGATTCATTCACGTCAATAACGGAATGCCCGGCACTTTTTTCCTCATCCGCTTCATGGTACCATGAACGCTGCATGAATAAAGCGCTGAGACCCCATCCTAACAAATAAAATATAGTCGCTCGCTCAAACTGTGAAAGGAGGAATACGATGTCGATCCGCTTTAGGCTGCTGCTGTCCTTCACCTCCGTTGTCGTCGTTTCGGTCATTTTGTTCGTTCTTGCGGCGTACTTGCTGTCGATTGCCGTAACGGGCGATGTTCGGAGCTTCAACAGCTTTTATAACATTCATTACTCCCTGAACCCGTTATCGGAGGAAGAAGAGAATCTGTTCCTTGACCTTAAATACATCGCAAAAAACGATCCCGGGCAGCTAAAGGATCAGACGCTGCTCCAGGAATTTGATACCCGGCTGAAAATGGTGCAGGCCGGTCTCATCGTTAGGGAGGACAACTCCGTCATCTACTCCGCAGCGTCGCTCAACGGGTTGGATCTGTCCACGATTTTGCCGGCTTACGAAATGGGCAATAATTCGATCCGAAATACGATGAACAAAGGAACCCGTTTTTTCTCCTATGCCAAGTTTGATTTTTATTTCTCGCCGGAAACGGGGGAACGCGGCAGCATTTATGTCTTCCATGAAAGAAGTCCGTTTGCCCAGGTTGTCCGCCAGATGCTTCCGCTGCTAATCGGGCTGTTCGCCGCCATTCTGCTGCTTACCGGCTGGCTGCTCTACCGTTACGTCACCCGTAAAATCATTCAGCCGCTTGACCGGCTGAGGCAGTCCGCCGAGCTGATCAAGGACGGTGATTTGACCTTCCAGCTGCAGTCGTCTTCGCGCGATGAGGTCGGGCAGCTTGTCCAAACCTTTGATCAGATGCGCCAAAAGCTTTACGATTCCATCCAGCTGCAGCTCCGGTACGAGGACAACCGCAAGCAGCTGCTGTCGAATATTTCCCATGATTTGCGAACCCCGATCACAACGATTAAAGGGTACGCGGAGGGAATTCGGGACGGCGTTACGAATACTCCCGAAAAGCTGGACCGTTACGTTGCGGCGATTCATACAAGGGCGTCCGATATGGAGCGGCTAGTGCAGGAGCTTCTATATTATTCCAAGCTCGACTTGAACAAGGAGCCTTATTCCTTCATCCGGCTCGAGCTGAGTCCGTTTTTGCACCGGATTGCGGACGAGCTGGCGATTGAGTTTGAAAATAATGCTGTGGAAGTAACCTGGGAGGAAGAGCTGGGAGGGCCGCTGTTCGTGCTTGCCGATGCCGAAAAGCTGAAGCGGGTTGTCATGAACCTGCTCGACAATTCGTTAAAGTATATGAATCAGCCTCCGAAACGGCTGAACATCACGATTCAAAGAACAGATAAGCAGGCCGTCGTGATCGTTGCAGACAACGGCCCCGGCCTTGAAGAGTCCTCCCTGTCTCAAATATTCGAGCGGTTTTACCGCGAGGAGCCTTCCCGCAGCCAAGCTATCGTAAGCGGCAGCGGGCTCGGGCTGGCCATCGCCAAGCAAATCATCGAAGGCCACGGCGGTTCAATCTGGGCGGAAAGCAAGCCCGGCAGCGGATTAAGCGTTTATTTTACCCTCAAATTATATGAAGATCGTCGGTGATAAGAGATGAAGCGCATATTAATTATTGAAGATGACCCGTTGATTGCAGAGCTTGAAAAGGATTATTTTCTGCTGCATGACTATCAGGCGGATATTTGTCCCGATGGCCACGAAGGCCTGAAAAAGGCGCTGAGCGGCGACTATGATCTCATTATTCTCGATCTGCAGCTGCCGGGAGTGAACGGCTTTGACATCTGCCGCGCGATCCGCGAGCAGCTGGACGTTCCGGTTCTGATCGTATCCGCCAAAAAAGACGAGCTCGACAAAATCCGGGGCTTCGGCCTCGGGGCCGACGACTTTGTCACCAAACCGTTCAGCCCTAATGAGCTGGTTGCAAGAGCGAAAGCGCATCTCTCCCGTTACGAGCGCTTCACCGGCAATAACCGCGGCAAACAAAGCAATCAGCTGCATATTCGGGAGCTTACGATCGATAAATCGTCGCGGCGGGTATTTGTGCACGGGAATGAAGTGACGCTTACGACCAAGGAATTCGAGGTGCTCCTCTTTATGGCGAATAACCCGAACCGGGTGTTCAACCGCGCCGATCTGTTTGAGCGAATCTGGGGAATGGATTCCAATGGAGATATCGCTACGGTAACCGTCCATATATCGCGCATCAGGGAAAAGATCGAAGCAGACCCTTCCAATCCGCAGTTTATCGATACGGTGTGGGGCGCTGGCTACCGGTTCACGGTATAGGTGGCTCTTTAAACATTGTTATCCGTCTGTTTAGAAACTGTTTAGACTTCCTTATCCCTCTGTTTAGCTGGCTCGTCTAAGATGAATTCAAGGACGAAACAACAACGACAGGGAGGAATCATTCCTTATGAAAAAACAGATCAAACAAACGGTAGCCGTAGCGGTGCTAGGCACGATGATCGGCGGAGCCGTATTATTGCCGGGCCAGGCACAGGCGCAAACGCCAGCTCAGCCTGCTGCTCAACCTATTTCCGCCAGTTTGGGACAAGCGCCGCTGCTTAATTTCACCGAACAAATCGAGCAAGCGATTAACCAGCTCGTTAACCAGCTCGTCCTTTCCGGATATGCCGATGGACAAATGCGCGCGGACAAGCAGGTGAGCAACGCCGAGCTTCTCAAAATGGTCGTGCTGTCGCTGAAGCTGGAGCCAGCCGATACGGAGAAAAACAACCGCAGCAGATGGTACACGCCTTATGTGGAAACAGCGGTTAAGCATGGTCTGATCGAAAACACCGATCAATTTCAGCCGAACCAGCCGGCAGCCGCCGCTGATGCTGCTGTTATGATCGCAAAAGCGCTGCAGCGCGACGTCAAATCGGTTCAATACTGGATGAACGGCTTTGGCATCGGCGGCCAAACGATGACTCGCGGCGAAACCGCTCAGCTGCTGCTGCTGTCCCAAAAAGCAATCCGTTCCGCAAATGCTGAAATCACGTCCATAAAGGCGCTGAACAAAATTACGCTGGAAGTTACGTTCACCTCGCCGCTCGTTTTGGCGGACGAAGCTACCGATAAGGCAAACGCCAACTTTGCCTTCAGCAATAACCTGAAGCTGGTCAACCAGCCGCGCCTCAAAACCGGCTCCATCTCCACTTATATTGTGCCGGTGCAGACGATGACGGAAGGCATGGTGTACACGACGAACTACAAAGGCAAAGACCAGCATAGCGTAACCGCCAGCTCGGAAACCATCCGTCTGAACGAGGTTCGCCAAGTAACGGCTGACACGTTTGAAGTGGACTCTTTCCGTGAGGACGGCGTCATTGATTACGGCTACCTGATTTCCGCATACTCCGGCGGCCGCGGCGCTAATGCAGCTGTTCTGGACGAGAACAACCGCGTGAACGGACAGCCGATGCAGGTGATTCCATCCCTTGCACAGCGCCAAGCAACGCTCACTCCTGAGAACGGGCAGCCGATTACGGTTAGCTACGTGGGCTTCACCCAGTCGACCGACGGCAAACAAGAGCCTAAGTTCCGCCTTCCGGCTGGAACTACGCTGCAGCCGGGCGTGAAGTACACCGTGACGTCGGACTGGTTCGTGCTGGAGAACAACACGTTCACGGCGCAAGCCATCGCTCCGCTGACGATTGCATCCGTGGAAAAAGCAGACTCCTCCGTGCTTAACGTTACGCTGAGCGAAGACCCTGGCGACGAGCTGTTCGCTTACCGTTCCATTCAGCTGAAAGGCTCCGACGGCACGACGCTCACCGCTCAATACAAGGTTCAAACCCGCAAAGGCGCAACCGGCGTGTTTGAGCTTCAAAACAACGGCAAGCTGGCCGCTGGCGTTGAGTACGAGGTGGTTCCGCTGGGCAGCTGGGCGGTAGCGGCTGGAATTCAGCTCGCCGGGAATTAATGGCGTGCTGATTCAGTGAAATAGTGACCGCTGCGCCCAAGATCGGCCCTCCGATCGCTGTTGACCTCAGATTTCTTTGAATTAACATCGCTCAAGCGGTAGAAATCCGACGTCAAAGGCGAACGCTGACGCTTCTCCGGGCTCGATCTTGGGCTCCGCTCTCCGCCTCACTGGAATTTTAAATAGATGAGGGCCATTCTCAAGATTACTTCGCTTGAGAATGGCCTGAGTTAAAAAGATGAAGCTTCCATTCCCGCTAATGATGGGTTTGGAAGCTTCATTTGCGTTGGATAATTACTTTTGAACGGACCTCGGTCCGCCTAGCCTACATAACGTCCCGAAGCTGCCGCTTGCTATGGCTGTCCAGCTGCTCATAATCGCGGATTTCGCAGCGTTTACCATTCATATCGGTCAGGATGACACGGTTGTTCCCCGGAAACTGCATGAACTCGTGCAGGTTGCGCATGACGATCCGCGTATCGCCCAGATTCGTCCCCAGCTCCCAAATCCACAGATCGGCCTTTTGCTTAACGGACTCGATTCGCGTCACGATCGGGAGGAAATACCGCAGCTGCAGCTCCTTTTCGATCTCCGTCCGGCTCTCCCGGTCCAGCAAAGAGATGTCCCGAACGATGCCAATCTCTTCGTTTTTGGGATTGCGCACGGAAATGAACTGTGTCGTATATCGAAACGGAAAGACGCGGAACAATACGATTTCATCATAGGCCTTTCCTTCTATTACCGCTTGGAAAACGCCCCCTGAGCTGCGGCTGAAGGAAATCCGTTCCGGCTCCAGCAAATGAATTTCGAACGGGTCCTTTTCGGCCAGCTCGGCAGGCTGCTCTTCCTGCACTTCCTTCACTTCAAGTTCGTTCACGCGCTCTCAACCCCCTTGATTTGGGACAATTCCTTCTGAGCCTCAACCAGCTTGAAATACGCGCCTTCCGCCTGGAGCAGCTCCTCATGTGTGCCAACCTCGACGATTTTGCCGTGATCCAGCACGACAAGCCGGTCGGCGTTGCGCAGCGTGGACAACCGGTGAGCTATAGCAAATGTTGTCCTGCCCTTTACAAGACGCGAAATCGCCTCCTGAATCAGCCGCTCCGTTACCGTATCCACCGAAGCGGTCGCTTCGTCCAAAATTAGAATTCGAGGATCGTGAATGATTGCCCTAGCGATCGCTACCCGCTGCCTTTCTCCTCCAGACAGCTTATGTCCGCGCTCGCCCACTCTTGTGTCATAACCGTCCGGAAGCTGCACGATAAAGTCATGGGCATTGGCGATTTTGGCTGCGCGCATGACGTCCAGCTCCGTTGCATCCGGCTTGGAATAGGCGATATTTTCTGCAATAGTCCCGTCAAACAAGAATGTTTCCTGCAGCACAACCCCGATCTGCTGGCGTAGATCGTTCTGGCTGATCGTGCGGATATCGTTGCCGTCAATCGTAATCGTACCTTCGTCACTGTCGTAGAAACGGCAGATCATATTAATGAAGGTCGATTTCCCGGCGCCCGAATGTCCAACCAGACCGATCATTTCCCCTGCTTTGACGTTCAGGCTGATGCCTTTAAGCACGGGATGATGTTTTTCGTAGCCGTACGTAACCTGCTTGAACTCGACATCGCCTTTAACGCGTCCGATGTTAGCCGGATTTACCGTGTCCGGCACATCCGCCGGCGTATCCATAATTTCAAATACGCGGTCCGCCGCCGATATGGCATGAGAAGCCCAGTTCAGCATTTGGCTGACCCATTGAAGCGGGCCGAGCAGCATGCCCAAATACGTAATCATCGCAATAAGCGTACCGATCGACATCCCGTCGTTCAGCACGTTCCGGCCGCCGTAAAACCAGATGAGCAGCGTACCGGCGCCTGCGATCAGGGAGAAAATCGGGAATACTCCCTGCCATATGCCCTGAACACGGATGTCAGACTTAATGAGATCGCGATTGGAAGCCGAATAGCGGGACGTCTCCGCTGACTCTTGGCCGAACGCCTTTACGACACGAATGCCCTGCAGGGAATCGCCGACAATGGAGTTGAGCCGGAAGACCGACCTCCACTGCTGGTACCAGAGACGGCCCATTTTAGGCCATAATAGACTGGACATAATAATCATCAGCGGCGTCGGCAGCAGTGCGAGCAGCGTTAGCTTCCAGTCGAGACTGAACATAATAATGGCTATGGCTACAACTCTTAAAAACTCGCCGGATACCCAGATGACACCATCGGTCATAAACTGCCTCATCGCCTCGGAATCGCTATTGACCCTTCCGATAAACTGCGACGACTGCCTGCGGTCAAAAAAGGACAGCGACAGCCGCATCAAGGACTGGTACACGTCCCGGCGCAGATCGCCCATCAGCTTGGAGCCGATCCATACTCCGATCAGTCCCCGCACAATCTGCATTCCCGTCAGTACAACAGACGTTGCGGCCAGGCCGACAACGATCCACAGAAGTGCTGAGCCCATATCCTTCGGCGTGAGCACATCGTCCACGAGCCTTTTGGTCAGGTACGGCGGGATGAGCTCGATCAAGGTCGTCAGGATGAGCATGATTGCAGCCGCAATCATTTGTTTGCGGTAAGGCTTGGCATAACTGAGCATCCTTAGCAGGACTTTTCCGTTGTTTTTGCAGACCGGGCAGGCCAGCGAGTCATGCGACAGCGGCGTGCGGCATTTCGGGCAGAGACGCGGAAAATCCTTCTCCGATGCCGTCGGCAGCTCCTCGCCTTTGGCGAGCGCGCCGATCAGCTTGGCGACATGGCCAAAGATCGATGTAAGCGCTGCCGTATACCGCAGCACGATGACCGGCCCGCGCTTTGTATCTGCAATAAGCGTGCCGCCTCCGACGCCGCCTGCTACACGGGCATCGGTAATATCCGATAAAGGGAGACTGGAGGTTAAATTTCCATCCTCGGCCCATATCGCTACTTCCGTACGGGTCAATATTAGCCATTGTTTGCCGAATTGTCCGTCATTCATCAAATCCGTTGCCGCATAAAACAGCGGCTGCTCTTTCAATTGAGCCTCGATTGTTATGGGAATCTTCTCAGTAAATTCCATGATCTTCCTCCAATCTTCACTTTCCCATTAACTCACAATCGGCTACCGTGGTAAAGCGCAAAAAGGACTATAGTCATTCTTTTCCAGATCGGCTCTAAAAGTCCTGCGAGAACCTGCCTGCTGCGCCAAAAGTCAGGCTTCCGCCCGCGATTAATCTCGGTTTTACGCGAATTTCCAGAGCCTCAGCGGTTCAAGGTGTAACGGAATTGAATCACAAAAAAACCGGGGGCCATTGCTGGCCATCCCGGCTTATCTCCTAACTTTTGAATTATCCCTTTACGCTGGCTTCAATTTTTTGAACCGCCGCATACGCAACGGTATACGTCTTGCCCGCCTCGACAATCAGCTCATAGCGATTTTTGCCTACTGCCGTTACAGCTCCATTATTACACGAAGGCTCGCTGCTGCTGACGAAGGCCAGCACGCCAGTGCCCGACGTCGTCTTTACGCGGATGGACGCCAAATCCATCTCAACCGTGACCTCGCCTTCGCCGATTGGCACCGTGCCCTTCATCTGCGTGAGTCCGCCAAGATTAGGCTCGATCCGGTATTTGCCGTAGCCCGGCTCCGACGGAGTGACGCCGAGAAAGTATTTTCCGATCAGGTAGACTGGACTTGCTCCCCAAGCATGGCAAAGGCTTTTGCCAAACGGCATGCCGTACATCCCGTAATGCGCATCATCCGCCAGAGACGGATCATACTCTTCCCAGAATGAAGTCGCGCCGAGCTTAATCATACCGCCCCAGTACGATAAGATCTCTTTGCGCACAAAATCATGCTCTCCGCTCTCGCACAGCACGGCCAGCTCATGGAACCGCATATACGGTGTGCGGATGCGCGGCACATCCGGGTTGAGCAGCACATTGCGGATGACGCTTTCCCGCTGCTCCGGCGACAAATACCCAAACGTCATGGCGAACATGCCGGCATGTTTCGTCAGTGTCGGTTTGGTCTCTCCATCCACCCTGTGATGCAGCAGTCCGCCCTCTTCCTCATCCCAGAACAGCCGCAGCGTCGTCTCCTTAATCTCTTCAGCGAGCGCCGTATAAGATGCGGAAGCCGCTTCATCGCCGAGCAGCGAAGCGAACAGGCTCATCGCCTCCAGGCTGCGGGCCAGCAAAATTTGCTCCGTGCTGACGGCTCCGCTGTTGTCCAGATCCGCCCAGTCGACGAACACCCAATCCTGCGGTCTGCCCTCGACCAAACCTTCCTCGTTGCGCTGCTTTAGGCAGAACTCCATCAGGCTCACGGCGCGGTCATAATACTGCTGCACAAAGCCAAAGTCGCCAGTGTACAGATAATAATCATACAGCGAAATGAACCAGTAGAAGGAGTAGTCCAAAATGGTGTTGATGTGCATCGTCAGCGGATCTTTACCGCGCAATGCCGCAAGCGTGCGGCGTGTCACATCCAGATCGAAAAAGCTGTAATAGTTCATCAGAAACGACTGATAAGCGTCCCCGGACCATACCCAGCGGTCCCGCTTGATGCCGTCGATAAAAAATTCCCGCGTATTCAAATGCAGCGTGTACAGCGACATATCGTAGATCTCGTTCAGCTGCGGATCCGAGCATTGGAACGAGCTCCGGTAGTCCAGCGGCACATACTCGTACAGCATCGACACCCGCTCCCAGGTTACGCCGGGCTCAGCATGAATCCAGACATAACGGAAAGCTCTGCTTTCTCCTAGCGTGTACACGCCCTCCTCGGCGTATGCCGCTCCCGCGGCAGCTTCAAACCGGTCCGTTAAAACGCTAAACTCGGTGGACAGCGCCTCGGCCATCGACTCTCCGTAATAAATCTGCACCTTGCCTTCGCCCTTCATTCCGTGAAACCGCAAAAATCCAAACGTTTCCCGGCCGAAGTCCAGCAGCTCATGACCGTCCTGAATCTCCCGCGCAACCGGCTCCTGCGGCTCAAGAGCCAGACGGAACTGCGACGGCCGGTTGTCCGCCGAGTGAAACGTCCAGGCACCGGCGTTTACGAAGTCGCTTTGGTATGAGGTTACCTTCCACGAAGAGTCCGTCCGAATGTTCTCCCCTTCTATAAACAGAGCCGGAGCCTCGGTGTCGTTATACACGCATATGGCCAAGTCATGGCGGCCCGCAGGAAGGGTTACGATTGAATCGTTCGTTCGAATGTTATCCCTGCCGTCGAGATGCAGCGAGAACATTCCCTCGGCCGTGATGCGGACTGTTTCTGCCTCGGGCAAATCATACGTATAGTGGAATCTGACGTTGGAATAATGGCGGTCTATTCTCCATGTGGTCGGGTACATGACGCCGCGCATCCGGCGTTTAACCGATATTTTCTCCAGCAGACGAATTTCGAAATCACCGGGATACCAGATCCAGGTTGCCGCGGGTTTTGCAGTCCCCTCGGGCTTCTTTAGCTTTACGTTTGGTTCCATAACAGCATCCCCTTTCCCGCTTCTACCGCTTGATTGTATAATAGTCGGACAGAACAGAAAGCCGGGGGAAGTGACAACCAACATGGTGAACGGTGACATTTTGCAGCAAAAGCATCCGAAAAAAGCAGCTAAAGCGCCTATCCATCATTCAGTTGGCGTGGATCATTTTCACGGCGATTTTCCGCTCTACATGAACCGCTGGAAAGAGGGCTTCGAGCTGCGGGAGCATGACCATGATTTCTTCGAAATCGCCTATGTTATGGCTGGAGAAGGGTATCATTACGTTGGAGAGAGCGTCGAAAAAACCGGAAAGGGCCTTCTCTATCTGCTTCCGGTCGGGACTCCGCATCTGTTCCGGCCCAGCAGCACGGCGGACAACCACCGGCTTATCGTGTACAACCTATGTATCCGGACGGACTTCCTTGGCGGCCTTAACCATTGGCTAAAAGGGTATGGCGACGACGGGGAAGCGCTCTCGCTGTTTGATGGCGTTCCGGGCAGCTTCGCGGCGGTAATGGACCGGACGATGGAGCTGGGACCGATTTTCGCAGCCATGCTCAAGGAATTTGAGGAACAGCGATTGGGCTATCGGACAAACATGCTGGCCATGCTCATGGAGCTGGCGGTGCGCATTACGCGGCTGCAGCAGGAGACGGAGCCGCCTATGGCGGATTACGCTTCTGCCGGGCGAAACAGCCGCGCCGTTATGGCCGCAATGCTCGATTATATCGACCGGCACGCGCCGGAGCCGCTCACCGCCGAGCAGCTTGCACAGCAGGCCGGCATAAGCCGCCGGCATTTTATCCGGCTGTTTCAGCAGGCAGCGGGCATGGGATTTTCGGATTATGTACAGCTTAGGCGGATTGAGCATGCCTGCCGGATGCTTGCGGGGACGGACCACAAGGTGGCGTATATCGCCAAAAGCTCCGGTTACCGCGACACCGCTCATTTTCGCGAGGTTTTCCGCAAGCTAATAGGCATGTCTCCAAGCGAATACCGCAAGGGCGCGGCGCGAACAGGCCCTCATGCCTGACTGAACGGAATCGGCCATATCATTGTACGAGGAGGGAAACGGGATGCCGGATCAAGATTTTAGAAGGGCCAATGCCTTGCTCAATCAGCATCTGTCCAGCCTTGCCGGGGAGGAGGTTTCCTTCCGCATTCATTATTGGGGGTTCATGCCGGAGCACTACAGCAACTCCCGGCATCGGCATTCTTTTTTCGAAATTTGCTACGTTCATGAAGGAACCGGAGAATATACGGACGGGGAGACCGACTATGCGCTGAGCAGCGGCGTTTTGTTCTGCTCCAGGCCCGGCATTTGGCATCAGATTCGCAGCGAGCAGGGGCTAAATCTGTTTTTTGTTGCGTTTGAGCTGGACGAGACAAAATCCTCCGATACATACAGCCGCAGCTTCCGGCACCTTGCCCAGCGAGGCAGCATTATGGCTGACCCGCGTGACGCGGCCCTATCCGCCAAAATTTGGCAGACGATGTTTGGCTTCCTCTCCGGCAAACAAACGGTGCCTAAGGATGTCGTCCGGCATCTGGCCTTGTCGCTGCTGTTATCCTTTCTGCCAGGCTTTTCCGCCGCGCCGGAAACAGGCGGACAAACACTGGACGAGATGAACGGAGAACGCCGCCTGCTCAAGCGCTCCAAGCTGTATATCGAGGACAATCTGTCCTCCTCTCTGAGAATCGACCACGTAGCTCAGGAGCTGGGCATATCGGCCCGGCATCTGTCGCGGCTTTTTCACGATCAGCTTGGCCAGACGTTTGTGCATTACGTGCAGGAGCGCAGAGTGCAAAAAGCTAAGGAATGGCTGCTGACCAGCGACATTGCGATCAAGGACATCGCCGAGCGCTCCGGGTTTGAGTCCGTGCATTATTTTACCCGTGTCTTCACAAAGATGCTTGGAGTCGCTCCCGCCAAATTCCGCAAATCCCAGTTCTCGGAGGGCAGACAGAACCCGGATTAATACAACGCAACTGAGGAGCCTTATTTAAGGATTTCCCCCTCTTTCTGCAATCTAGCGCAACTGAGTCGTCTTATTGAGGCTTTTTTCAGCAAAATGCCCGTAACCAGGCGCAATAGCGCTTCTGAGTTGCGTTAGACATTCGAAAAGATCAAATTTGGCGAATTAACGCTTCTGAGTTGCGTTAGAGCGCTCGCCAGTAAGGATGCAGCTAGCCCCAGGTCACGGTTCCCGCCTCTATAGCTTAATCATTAGTCTCCGCCCCCTCTAAACCCCCATGTCCGAATTGTACAAAAATCAGAACGGTCTTTCTAAAGATTATAATTCCCCGTCTTCTTACAATGAAGGTATTCAAACACATGTAGGAGTTGGGTAACCATGTTTCAGAAAAGACCTGTTAATCCCGTTCGTGCTTATCCGATCGATCCCGGCGCCGAGGCGCCGTATGCCGCAGCTGGACTGCAATCCGGGTTTGAGGCGATCACCTCTCCTCTGCTCCAGCTTGCGGGACAGGGCAACCCTGTCCACGCCGTCATTGACGGCACGCATGGAGCCAGCTTCCAATCCGTCATCCGCCGGGCCGTAGACGCGCTTGAGCAGCAAGGACATCGCGTGATCGTGCTTGGCAGCAGCAGCTTCCTGCGCTCCGGCGAGGAGCTGCGGCAGCAGTTCGCCCGCAACATTACCGACAACCGCGCCTTCGGTTACGTTACCGATGCTGCGATTGAGGCGTATTTCCTCCCCGATGCCAGGGAAAACTATGCCAACATGCTGCAAGCTGCCCAAGCGGAAGCTCCGGCCGTCGTCATTACCTTCGGCCCAGGCTCCTATTGGCTTGCCCAAGAGAGCTGCGAAATCAGTTATTTCCTGGACGTTTCGCGCGAGCAGCAGCAGCTGGAGCACAAAGGTCAGCTGCTTAACTTTGGCTTCAATTGGAATCGCGACGAGGTCGAAAAGTACAAAATTGCGCTATTTGTGGAATGGCCGGTGCTGGAGCCTTACCGCGCATCCATTCTGGAATCCGTGCATTACTACGTTGACATGAATCAGCCGGCCAATCCTGTATTAGCGACGACTCGCTCTTTGCGCGGGATGATCTCCAGCATTGCGGGCGCTCCGCTGCGCGTGAAGCCGTTTTTTGCTCCAGGCGTCTGGGGCGGCCAATATCTCAAGCAGCTTGCCGATCTGCCCGAGGATTGGGCCAACTGCGCGTGGGGCTTTGAGCCGATTGCACCAGAGAACTCTATCCTGGTCGAATATGACGGGCAGCAGATTGAGATTCCGTTTCTGATCGTCATGTTTTACGAGCATCGCTCCATTCTGGGTGATCGGCTCACAGGACTGTTCGGCGATTATTTCCCGATTCGCTTCGACTACTTGGATACGATGGACGGCGGCAGTCTGTCGCTGCAGGTTCACCCGAAACAAGAATATATTCGCAGCCAGTTCAACGAGCCTTTGCCTCAACAAGAGTCCTATTACATCATGGAGCGCGACGAAGGCGCGACGGTTTATTTGGGGCTGACGGAGTCATGCACGGAGCAAGGCTTCCTCGGCGCGGTGCAGGAAGCGCAGCAAACCGGCGTTCCAATCCCGTTTACGGACTACGTCAATGCTTATGAAGCCAATAAAGGCGATCTGTTCCTCATTCCGACAGGCACCGTCCATGCGGCAGGCACGAACAATTTGGTGCTGGAAATCTCCTCAACAACCTGGTGGTTCACGTTCAAAATTTACGATTACCTGCGCAAAGGAATGGACGGCAAGCCGCGCCCGATCAACATCGATCACGCCGCTGGCAACATCGATTTTTACAAAAAAACGGAATGGGTCGAGCAAAATCTGATCCCCTCCCCCGTTCTGCTGCAAGCGCAGGGAGAAAACGAGGAGTATGTGCTCGGCCAGCGTGACGATCTGCTGTTTTACGTTCACCGCCTCCATCTGAGCGATGAATGGCGGGATCATACCAACGATGAGCTTGTGATGTACAACCTGGTCGAAGGAGAAAAAGTCCGCATCGTCTCCTGCGCCGACGAATCCGTGTTTGTTGAATTCCAATACGCGGAATCCTATATTCTCCCTGCCGATCTTGGAGAGTACCGAATCATCAACCTTGGCAGCGCTCCTTGCAAGCTGATTAAAGCCGGCGTGTCCAAGGCTTGGGATGTGAGCTTCCTTGAAGCTTAAAGCTGTCATCGCCCTGGATGTGGGCGGTACGTTTATCAAAAGCTGCCTCGTAATCGACCGGCTTCCGCTCCCGGCAAGCCGGATGCAGCTTCCTGCTTTATCCGACCGGAGCGAGGATGAGATCGTTGAACAATGGCTCGTTATGATTCAGCGGCATTTCCAGTTTTGCGCGGAGCAGTTTGGCGAAAAGGCTGCGGCGGAAGCGCAGTGGTCCGTCGGACTGGCGTTTCCCGGCCCATTTAACTACGAGGATGGAATTTCTCTTATTCAGGGGTTAGGAAAATTCGAAGCTCTGTACGGGCGTAACCTCAAACAAGCTTTGCGGCTGCGCCTGGAGCAATCCGAAGGCGGCTGGGCCGAGGCGCTGCGGAGCGCGGACATCCGATTCGCCCACGATGCCCGGATGTTTGCTCTCGGAGTCGGCGCAAGCTTCCCGAATGAACGGCTCATCGCATTGACGCTTGGCACGGGGCTTGGCTCCGCCTTCATCGATCCGGACGGGGACGAGCCTCCGCCCGGCATACCCGCTAACGGCTGGCTGTACAACGAGCCGTACCGGGGCGGAATCGTCGACGACGCTTTTTCCAGCAGAGGCCTGCTTTGGTTGGCGGAGGAGCACGGCGTTCTTTTACCCGGAATGGATGTGAAAGAGCTGGCGGCTGCGGCGAGAATCGGCGGCGATGATCGGTGCAAAAAAGTGTTCGATGAGTTCGGACGGAGGCTGGCTGAGATGATGATCCCTTACATTCAAGCCTTTCAGCCCGGCATTATCGCGTTTGGCGGCCAAATATCGAATTGTTATGATTTGTTCGGAGCCTCCCTCCGGGTCTGCTGGAAGTCCAATAAGCTTGAAGTGAACGTCCACATTCCTGAGGATTTGCTGGAGCCTACGTTTATCGGACTTTTCCGTTTATCCGAGCAGCAATAGAACGCCAATCATGCGGCCCACCGCACAAAGGAGAGAACTAACTTGACCACAAAACAACCGTGGAAGTTATATGCCATTCATCATTCTCATACCGATATCGGATATACGGAGCGCCAGGAGCGCATTCAGCAATACCATGTCGATTTCATCCGTCAGGTGCTGCATATTTTGCGGGAAGTCGAAACAGGCCGCCGTCCGGAATGGCGCGGCTTTAAATGGGTGTGCGAGACGTTTTGGCCGATTGAGACGTTCCTGACCAAAGCGAGCGAACTGGAAAAAGAGGAGTTCGAAGCGGCCGTGCGCCGGGGAGATATCGGGCTTTCCGGCACCTATCTCAACATGACGGAGCTCGTCGGCAAAGAGCTGCTGCAATCGATGATCGGCCGCGTCCGCCGCTACGGCGAATCGATCGGCGTGCCGGTTACTAGCGCCATGACCGCCGACATTACCGGATTCAGCTGGGGGTATGGCCAAGTATTGCTGGATGCAGGCGTTCAAAATTTAATTACCTGCATTCATACGCATCACTCCATGTTCCCGCTGTGGCGGAAGCAGCAGCCTTTCTGGTGGGAAATGCCGAGCGGCGAGCGGCTGCTGACGTGGAACGGCGAGCACTATATGTTCGGCAACGATCTCGGCCTTATCCCGGGACTCGGCGGCTCCTATATGGTAAGAGACGAATTCGATACCTCGAGCGGCGGGGTTACGTTTGAGATTGCCGAAGCGCGGATTCACCGGTACGTAGACCGGCTGGAGCAGGACGGTTATGCGTTCCGCTTTGCCCCGGTCATGTTCTCCGGCCTGCCTACGGACAACGGATCGCCGAACCCGCAAATTATGGAATTCGCAGCTGAATGGAATGAAAAACACGGCGAGCGCGTGCAAATCGTGCCTGTTACCTTGGACCAGTTTTTTGCGGAAGTGCGCCTGCATGCCGAGCTGAACCCCGATGACATCCCTGTACACCGCGGAGATTGGCCCGACTGGTGGACGGATGGCGTAGGATCAACGCCGAAGCATGTGCAGGTTTATCGCGAAGCGCAGCGCGCTTACCAAAAGGTGAAGAGATTAGACCCTCAAAACGAGGTCGTGTCTCAAGCTTCCATGCAGGACTTGGAATATCAGCTGACCCTTTTTGCCGAGCACACTTGGGGTTATCATTCATCGGTTTATGAACCGTGGAATCCGTTTGTGCAAGAGCTGGGCTTGCGTAAGGAAGCATTTTCAGCCAATGCCAGCACGGCGGCGCATCGCGCGTTATACGACATTCTTGAGCATAAGGGCGAAGCGCTTCTTGCCCCGAACCGTCCGATGAAATTTAAGCTAACGAATCCGTTTGAATACGCGCAAGAGGGCATTGCACAGCTGATTATGGAGGGCTGGCATTACAACCTCGTTAAAGACGGCTTTGAAGTCCGCGACGAAGAGAGCGGAGAGGTGTACGCAGCTCAGCTGGACCGCGTCATGCGCGGCGTTATTGTGAGCCTCCCCGTTACGCTCCAGGCTGGTGAAGAAAGAACGGTTCAGATTCACCCGGTTAAAAACAACACGGTTCGAACCGCCTATCAGAATGATTATGTGGCAACGGATGCCATCATGGATGTCGATGTGACGCATGAAGAGCAAGCCTTTAGAGTAACATCGACGTACATCGACACGCCGTTCGTAAGGATCGAATGGGCTAAAGGCGCCGGCATTACCGCTTGGATCGATAAACGGACCAACAAGGATATGCTGCGGGAGGACCGCAATCACAATCCGTTTACGCCTGTATACGATGTGACCAACGCCACTCCCAAGCTCGATGTTTATACGATCCGCAACAAAATGGGACGCAACCGTAAAGGGCCGGACGCGGTTACTTCAACGGGGGTTCTCACCAAGGCAGAGGTGCTCTCCAAAGGTGAGCTCTATGCAACGGTCCAGCTGACATTTGAGGTAGCTGGCTGCTCCCATTATTCACTGCTCATGACGGTTTACGCCAACCTGCCGCGAGTCGATGTAGCTGTTCGTATGCACAAAGACAGCGTATGGGCGCCGGAAAACCTATATATTTCCCTTCCATTCGGAAGTCCGGTCATGAGTGAAACCGAGCAATTGTGGATCGACAAAATGGAAGCTCTCACCCGTCCTCGCAAAGACCAGCTGCCGGGCAGCTTGGCAGATTACTATTGCTTGGGTGAAGGCGCCGCTTATGTATCCGCGGATAACGGCGTTGCAATCGCCATGCCGGATACGCCGCTCATCCAGCTAGGCTCATTGGATTACGGGTTCCGTCTGCTAAGCGGAGACGCCAAGCTCCAGCAGGATCCCGGCCATCTCTATGCATGGGCGATGAACAACTATTGGGAAACAAACTTTCCCGCTACTTTGGGCGGCTTCTACGAGTTCCGATATTACGTAGCTTGGGGCGAAAAGTACAATACGCCTGAGGCGGCGATTGGCGCATGCCGCAGCATGAATGCGGGAATTTTAACTTGGAGAAGCAAGTGATTTAGAAGTAAGCAGAATAACCCTCGGCGCTACTTGGAGAGCGGTGCCGGGGGTTATTTTATAATAGTTGTCACTATTTAATCTGGCATTCAACGTGTATATTATATACGTAACTAGTTGGAGGTTAGCCGATGAATTACTCCTTTACTTCCCACAAAACGGATGACAGAAGCAATGTCGATCTTGCCTTATACGAATGCGGCGAAGAGCAATATCACCCTCATTATCACGTTGGGCCGGCTGCAAGAGATTATTTTCTGATCCATTACATTGATCGTGGCAAAGGCATTTTTAAAACCAAAAACCAAACCTATGAAGTGAACAAAGGTGACGGCTTTATTATCTATCCGGGAGAAGTTGTATACTACGGAGTAGAGGAAGACGACCCTTGGCATTGCTACTGGGTGGGCTTCCATGGCATGAACACTTTGCAATACCTGGAGCAATGCGGCCTGAGTGAAACGAACCGCTTGTTTCATTTTGATGACGACAGCCTTCTCGTGGAGAATATGTCATCCATCATTCAAGCTTCCAGCGACTTTTCCATCCCGTATATTAAAAGCTTAGGGTTATTATATATTTTCTTTTCTCTCTTAACGGAACAACACAATAAGGAAAACAACCATTTCGCGAATATAAGCAAGGAAAATATACATGTTCTGCAGGCTGTGCAGTATATTCAGCATCAATATATGCACGATATTAAAATTTCCGATCTAGCCGACCGCTTAGGTTTTAATCGCAGCTATTTTTGTTCGATTTTTAAAAAGTATATGATGGTTTCTCCCAAGCAATATTTAATGAATATTCGAATCGCCCGAGCCTGTGAGCTGATGAAACATTCCGATCTGAATATTTCGGAGATTGCCCGCTCCACCGGCTTTAATGACCCGTTATACTTTTCTAAAATCTTTAAAAGACAACGATTCCATTCTCCGCAGGTTTACAAAAGCCAAGAGCTTTGGAAGCAGGAAGATAACTCCATCGCACAAAAATAAGGTACTGCCCTTTGGAAGCGGCAATACCTTATTTATATTTATTGTGCCCGCCCGGCAACTAATGTCATATCGGGTTTAAGCGTAACATTTTGAGCAAATTTAATGACGGTGCGGTCTGCATCTTCAATTATTTCGCAGCTCATTTTCTCGCCATTGACCTGCACTTGATCAATCGATTTACTATTCAGCACGAGGGTTTGAAAGCTCATTTCGCCCACCGTACATTGGAGCTCAACCTGATCCGATTTTTTGCTGAAACGGCCATATCCGGAAGGCGCAAACCAAGGAGCTTGAATGCTCCCCACCGGAGGCGCAAACGTAACCGTGCTTTTGGGAACGTCCAATTTAAAGCCCGAAGCCGATAATAGAATCGACCATCCCGCCATGGCCCGGTAGTAATGATCTCCGCATTCTTCATGATTAAATATTCTTCCCGCATGAATATACCTTTGATCCACGTTGTGGGATAACTCAATCGCCTCATCCACATGGCCATACTCCATTAAGGCCGAAACAAACGCGTATTCAATACCCGACCAGTTCGCCTCTGCTTGAACATTGCGATGGGTATACAACGTCGGCTTGGCATGTTTCGGATATACCGCATTGATGAGCCCCGTCTCCGTGTGGTAATTATGCTTAAATACAGCTTTCAGCGCTTTTTGCGTGAGCTCTTCCGGGATGAAATTGCCTAATCCGATCAGCTGAGCAAACCACTGTCCGTCGATCTGATCCGCCATGCAGCACTCATCTCTTACTTCGCCATCCACCCACAGGCTAAAATACTCGTCATTCCATAACTTCTGTTCAAAATTCTTTTTGCCAATTTCCAGCATGTTTTGCCATTTCGTTTTAAGCTGCTCTTCCCCAAGATCATCGGCCAGGCGGGACGCCGCAAGCAACGCTGCCAGCCACAAGCTGCTTATATAAGACGGCGTTCCTTTGAACTGCCACGCATCATACGTATTGCTTGCTGTCTCCGTATCCGGCAAACAGTCTCCGTCCTGGTCAATTTTTTCAATGCTGTCCATAGCCCGTACGATGGAATCCCAAAGCCTTCTCACATAGCCGATATCGCCGGTCCAAAGATAATCGCGGCAAACGAGCAAGACGTATTGCGGATTCATGTCCACGCGGTCAAACCCGTTATCTACGGAACAAAAATCGGGAGTAAAGAAGTGATGCACTCTCCCGTCTTCTCGTTGAAACTTTGCGCCAAGCTCCATCTGCCCTAGCTGCAGATCCGGAAATAGCGCCAATAGATTAAACGATCCCTGATACGTAATATCCATCGTATGGAATCCGCAGCTTCCGTAACCTTCCCAGATGGAAAAATCTCCTTGTTTAGACCACCATGAGCTTTTAATTACGGTATTTAACTGATTCGTCCAATTGTTCACGAAAGAAGCATGAGTGTCAGAAGCGACTACCTCGTCCGCGAATCTTTTTACCTTATTTAAAATATCGTTCGAATTGGCGCTCAGATAGTCGTTCACTTCTTGAGCATCCTTGAACCAATTCGTATACATATGCCCGACAAAGCCGCCTTGATCGCTAAAATGATTCGGGAAGTACCAGGAAACGATAAACTGAATTTCTTTTTTCTCTCCCGGTTTTAACGTAATGCTGGAACAAAGCGCGGCGTCGCCCCAAGACTCAAACCCTTCGGCATCCTTAAGGATGCTGTTCATTTGTTCTCTGATGACGCGAATAAACTTTATTTTTCCGGCTGTATCCGCCAACAGCGCTTGATCGATCTCAAGAATGCGTTGATAAGGAGGATTTGAGCTCGCTATTTCAAGGATTTGCGACATCAGCTCGTTAATTTGCGCATCGTTTAATTGCTGCAGCTCTTCATCGGTGATCTGGGCGATCGCTCTAGGAAGGGTCTCCGTCCCTAAGTTAGGCAGCTTGCCCGTCTCTCTAAAGTCAAACAGATACGATTGCTCCGTAACGCCGAACTCGCCCTCCAGCACAAAATTACCAAAGTAGCTTGAGAAATCGCCTTGAATATAACTGTTATCTCCGCCGCTGACGGAAAAGCTGATGCTTCCGTTTTGCTGGCGAGCTTCATTGGAATCGCTGCTCATTGTAACGGAAACGCGGTCATCGCTTTGGTGAAGGCGATTTCTCAGCTCCCGGTTTTTCAACCCTCTATTAATCGGGTTTTTCAGTTTTCCAAGCAGGGATACTTCGACATTCTCGTCGCTGGTGTTTTCAACCGAAAAAGTCGCATAGAAGCCTGGCGTTCCGCTTACACGGGAATCTAAAGGAACAAAAGGCGAAGTAAACTCCGAACGGATGTTAACGGGAAGACTTTCATCCAGGTAACTCAGCTCACTGATTGGAAAAGACGCCTTATAGTGTATTTCCTTAACCTCTTTATGCCAGGAATACATCATGGACCGAAACTCTCCGCCATCCAAGTCATGCGACAGCTTTCTGAATTTCGGCATGTCCTCTCCTTGTTTGGTACGGATATAAAAAGGCATTACATTTGTATCGTAATCGTACAGGTTTTCCAGCTTGTATTTTTTAGCCTCCCTGGATGCCCATTGCCCCAGGTTAAACATATGCCAATCCTTCAGCACGCCGTTTTGATTAATTTCAACCGTTCCTGCGCCAATGCCGCCTAGAGCCATCCCGTTCCGCTGCATTTTCTTATTTATAATCGATTCCATGAATATCCCTCCTGTTGATCAAATTATAAGCTTGATCCGGGCCAATCGATTAGACATAAACTTTGAAAAAATATGGACAAATGTTAGTTTCCGTCCCATGCGTCCACACCTCTCAAAACGGATTGAATAGGATACAAGCATGAAGCGATAGATAGGAGAGAGGTTCATAGTGAAGATGCTTTATTTAGCTCTTGGCGATTCCATTACCTACGGACAAAGCGCGACTTCCAAAGCGCTGGCTTACCCCCAAGTGGACGTCCGCGCACTTAATGCACGCGGCTTCCGGACGAAAGGATTTGTTATCGCTCTCCCGGGATGGAGCAGCGCGGACTTGCTGGCTGCCATTGAAGGGCCAGGCAGTAAATTGATTCGTGAAGCCGATGTGATTACGGTGTGGATCGGGGGAATCGATGTCGCCAACTATGCCCTGGAAGCCTACCGCAACCAGGAGCCAATCAATCTGGAGCCGATTCTGGCCGATTATGCTCAAAATCTCGGCGCCATCCTCAGCTATATTAGACAGAACAGCCGGGCGCGAATTGTTGTCTGCACCCAGTACAATCCTTTTCCGAACTCTACCATTGCCGTGCTGGGCATCCAGCAATTGAACGTCGTAACGAGAGCCGTTGCGATGTCGTACGGCGTGAGAGTTGCTCCAGTTCACCGCTGGTTCGAGGGCAAACAGCGGCAATTGATCTATGGCTACAAAAACGGCATCGTCGAAGACGCTCTGGACGGATTTTTCCCGATTCATCCCAACAACCGCGGACACCAAGTCATCGCGAGAGGACTGCTGCCGTTTTTGGCGAGGCGGCGGTAATATGTGGTGATTATATCTGATTAAAATAAACCCTAAATTCAGTTGAGTTTAGGGTTTATTTTTTCGACTATACCAAACAATTCTTTACATATAGTTTAAATTCATTTCCAGCACCTCGATAATAATTTACGACTAAATAAGTTGATTCAGGGAAATTTGTAACAAAATTAATGAGCGACGTCTTTTTTTCACTAACATATTATTTAAATATAAATACTGACTATTGATATTACAAGATATAACATCGTCTTGCTAACGAAAACCAAAGTTTAATGGAGGAATATTTTAGAATGAAAAGAAATTTTTTTATGTCATTAGCTCTCTCAATAAGCATATTGCTGACAAGCGGTACACTTCCTACTGCTAAAGTTCATGCAGAAGAAATTCAATCCCTTCCTACTGAAATCTCCTCTGAATCTGGCTTAACGACTTTGACAGTCATGGCAGTGGTCAAAGAAGTTATTGATACGGATTTGCATAAGAAGCTTGTGCTTGATCGACAAGACAACACTACATACACCTTGGAAGTCAACAAAATCCCAGATTCCACTTATTATACTTGGAGTATGGAACTAACTCAGAATATGGAAGTGTTAAGTAATCAAGAATTAACAGTACAATCTTTCTCTGAGAATTTTTCAATGGATAGTCTGACTCAAATTGTTCAAATGAATGATCATGAGCAGATTTCTAATTATATTGAGAGCAATGTAGTTTTTAAAGAGGAGGAACAAACGGCCTCGTCCCAACGAAGGGCGATTCCAGTTATAGCAGTAGCTGTGGCAGGTCTTTCTTCATCGACAATTGCCTCTTTAAATATTGCAATAAACGCTGCCACAGTAGCCGCCATTGCTACTGCAATCACTAATGTATACAATGACAAAAAATCAACTTCAACTTTAAGCTTCCCCTCGGGTTCGCAGGTAGATGCAAAGTATGACGACTTTGCAAATTACCCAACAGATTTTCAACGAGATGCCGCCAATCATTTTGAACTATCCTTGGTAAAAACAATAGCAGATATGTTTAGAAATAATAACAACGATGGCTATAGTAATCTTGAAATCTTTGCAACTTCAACGAAAGGGTCCGATTTAGGGGCAAGTATTATGACAGTCGCCACTATAGGCAAAGATTTATATGGGATTGGAAACCGTCACTTGGGTAATAAAATGGGCCGCTCATGGGCAAACAAGAATTACGCCGATGAGAGGTTGAATCTTAAAGGTTACACAGTATACATGGTTTACAATCACCAGTCCAAGAAGATCTTTCATTTCCATGCCGTTCCAAGTGAAAACAGAACTGTTGAGACAATGCATATGCGATATAATTACAATTACGATCTTCAGATTTTCCCAAAATATCAACAGACTAAATTTTATTTGGAGCCACCATCTGATTCTCCCCAGCGACAACAGTGGGAACAAACTAGACTAACGCACGCTAGAAATAGAAATGAGAAATTAGAAATAGAGATTGGTGGTGTTGGAAAAAGGGCCGTAATCCCGAAGAAAAACCCATAGAAAGTGGCGTGATTCGCATTTACAACTACGCTTCAAATAGGATAAATGAACGTACTTTTCAAGATTTAGTTGTTAATGGGCTCTCAGATTTTGATTTCAGTGACATTTCGGTTTCGTCCGAACTGAAAAGCTCAGATATGATTCATGTTGTGGTCAAAAAAAATGATCATGAGCTTACATTTTCATTAGAAGCTCTATCGGAAGCTTTTTTAGTAAGCAACGGACTAATTGATGAATTTAAATTGCCTAATAGTCATAAATATACCCGATTTAAAGTTCTAAGTGATACATCAAGCACAACTGAATTGCTTGAAGCAGCATTAACGATTACAGGCGCTTATTTTTGGATCGTTTTAATCGAGAGCGACTATTTAATGAATAAGTTGCACGATATTCCAAGCGGTATTGCTATTCATTATCTCCGCCCGATAGAAGTGCTGGACAGTAATTTTTCAGCGTATGGACTCTATTGGCTAGTTTTCTAACAAGGCATTATTTTGACTTTTACGTTGAATATTAACGCGGTTTAATCAGCTCTATGATTTACTTGAGAACTATTGTCCAATACCTGTAGCTCACTCTGTTGAAATTAAATCCAAACACTAAGAGCTTATCTCAAAATAATTGGGTAATAAAGGGTACGAGGTGATGAGAGATGCGAATCAAAACCTGGACCCTATCCAATGAATTTTGGGACATGATCAAAGACGAACTGCCGGAACCGACAAAACGAGATCCGAATCGAATCTATAAACGTAAACCAGGCGGAGGCCGAAAATCGGTAGATCCCAGGAAAGTACTGGAAGGCATTTTGTATGTGCTCCGTACCGGCTGTCAATGGAACGCCGTTCCGCGTGAATATGCGAATTCAAGTACCCTTCATCGCTATTTTCAACGTTGGACCGCGGAAGGTTTCTTTGAGCGGATCTGGCTCCTCGGTCTGCAGATGTACGATGAATGGGAGGGCATCGGTTGGGAATGGACGAGTATAGATGGCAGCTTGGTAAAAGCGCCGCTTGCCCTTGAAGCCGTTGGGAAAAACCCAACGGATCGGGGAAAAAAAAGGGACCAAGAGAAGCGTATTGGCTGACCAAACGGGACTTCCGCTGGCGATCGTCATTGATGGAGCCAACCGACATGATGTCAAACTTCTTGAAGAAACCTTGGATCATCTGATCCTTGAGCCCCGGACAACGACTTCACAACCTCACTTGTGTGCGGATGCAGGTTATCAAGGAGAAACAGCCCGTCAGCAGGTCATTGACCACGGTTTCATCCCTCACATTCGGTCGCGAGGCGATGAAAAGAAAGAGAAACAAAAAGGTCAACGTCCGCGTCGCTGGGTCGTGGAAGTGTTATTTTCATGGCTCAATCGCTTCCATAAAGTACTTGTTCGTTTTGAAAAGAAGGCTCGAAACTATTTAGGGCTGCTTCACTTCGCCTGCGCTCTCATTGT
This sequence comes from Paenibacillus pasadenensis, assembly GCF_023715725.1. Taxonomy (GTDB): domain Bacteria; phylum Bacillota; class Bacilli; order Paenibacillales; family Paenibacillaceae; genus Paenibacillus_O; species Paenibacillus_O pasadenensis_A. The sequence continues at coordinate 57,690 of NZ_JAMBOT010000009.1, read as the reverse complement.
CTGGAGAAAAATAATCCCGGTTCATGCTCACTGATTTTATTTTGGGATAGGCTCTAAAAAAGCGACCCCTCAAGGTCGCTTTTCCTTTTCCTACACTAAACTCCCGCTCCATCCAACGCTCCTGAAACAACGTTTCCTTTATACAAAACGGCTTGCCGCTTCGCTCTCCTCGCCACCGCTTCCGCTGAACAGCTGGCGTGCACGAATACTACGCTGGCTTCGTCGCCAACGGCAGGCCATACCCTCTGCCCTTCGCGGTTCAGCGGCGTTCGGCCGCCGGTAATAAAGCCGAGCGTTTGAGCCAAGGTCAACTCTTCGGTGCAACGATACACTTCCGCCAACCGGCCTGCCTTTTCCAAAATATCGCCATTACCCAGCGGTGACCAGTGATCCGTTATGCTGTCATGTCCAAGTTCAACCTTAACGCCTTTCTCATGAAGCATCGGAATGGGCATGATCAGACCGCCAAGTGGAACAGAGGATGCGACCGAAATGCCAAGCGCGGCAAACCGCTCCGCAAGCTCCGCAGCCGAGCCCGCAGGCGCGCCTGCAAAACCAAAGGCATGACTGACTGTCACTCTTCCCTGCCAGCCCGCTTCTTCCGTCAGATCGGCCAGTCTTTTCATCGTAAAAATGCCCAGATGATCGCGGTCATGAATATGCACATCAATACCCGCGTTGGCCTCAACGGCAATGTCCATAATCGTTTGCAGCGACTTTTCAATGTTCTCGTCCACGGTCGCCGGATCGACGCCGCCAACGAGGGTAGCTCCTCTGCGCATTGCTTCCTTCACCAGATCCGTTGCCTGCGAGCGGAGCAGCCCATGCTGCGGAAACGCGACTACCTCGTGAGAGATTTTGCCGGAAAACGTCTCGAGCGCACGCATCGTCGCTTCCAGGTTTTTCAGTCCGATGATTGGATCGACGTTGCAGTGAGTCCGAATATGCGTAGAGCCGGAGCTAATCAGCAGATCGAGCATCTTTTCTGCTCTCTCCTGCGCCGTACTCAGCTGTTTCGGAAGAAGCTCCTTCTCCTCTTCCATCCGCCCAAAAATGCTCGTGACCGGCCGGACCGCCTTCCAGGGCCCGCCGTAATACGTTTTATCGATGTGGATATGCATCTCTTTAAACGAAGGCAGCATCAGCAGCCCCTTGGCCTCTACAATCGGCAGCTCGCCTTGCTGAGGCGCATCGGATGTTATTTCCGTGATTTTCCCGTCCTCAACCCGAATATGGCAAATTTCCGTCTCCGTTCCCGCAATTCTGCCGTTGTCGCGCCGATAGCCGCTTTCCAAACGAACATTCGTGAGCCAGTACGCCGAACTCATCATCGCTTCACCCTTTCTCCGGTTATGATTGATCAAGCTTGAGGCTGTTGCGGCTCGGTTGCCAAAGCTCCCGCACTTAACTTCCCCTTGTACATCACCGCAGGGCGATTCGCCCTTCTGGCCACAGCCTCCGCCGAGCAGCTCGCTTCAGCAAATACCATGCTCGCCTCGTCGCCCGCCTTCGGCCAGACGCGCGCTCCTTCTTTATTGAGAGGAGTCACCCCGCCCGTGATGAACGCCAGCGCTTGCGCTAATGAAAGCTCGTCCGTCCAGCGGAAGCGGTCGGCAAGGCGCCAAGCCTTCTCCAGAACATCGCCGCTGCCAAAAGGAGACCAGGAATCATAAAACCCGTCGTTGCCGAGCTCAACCGCGACTCCTCTGTCCCGCAGCAAAGGAATAGGCGGAATTGATCGGTTAATCGGAGCCGTAGACATAACGGACATCCCCAGCTCCGCAAACATCTGCGCCATATCGTCCGCACGCCCGAGCGGAACTTCACCGAGCGCAAAAGCGTGGCTGACCGCTACCCGGTCATGCCATTTTGCCTCTCGCGTCACATCGGTTAGTTTTTTCATCGTGTACAAACCTAACTGGCCGGAATCATGCAAATGCATGTCGATATCCGCATTGCACTCCACCGCAATATCCATCATCTGATCCAAAGCCGCCTCAATCCGTCCGTCGATTCCGGCTGGATCGAGCCCTCCGACAAGCGTAGCGCCTTCACGCATGGCCTGCCTCATTAAGCGGGGAACATCGTTTTTCAGGGAACCATGCTGCGGAAAAGCAACAATTTCGTACGTAAGCTTATCCTCGAATTGCTCCAGTGCCAGACGTACCGACTCCAAGTTTTGCAACCCGATGTACGGGTCGATATTGACGTGGGTACGCACGTGGGTCACTCCCGACTGCGCAAATAGAGCGAGCAGCAGCTCCGCTCTTTCCCGGACGGTTTTCGCCAGAATCGGGAGCTCCAGCGCCTCCAGCTCCAGCCGATCCGCTAGCGATCTGGCCGGAATACACGATGTCCACGGGCCTCCCATGTACGTTTTATCCAGGTGATTGTGCATCTCCTTAAAAGGAGGGAGAGCCAGGAGACCTTGAGCGTCCAGACGGGGGAGCTCCGATCCAATTTCAACTAAAGCGGCAGGTTCGATTCGGGCTATCTTCCCGTCCTCAATCAGCAGATGGCAAATCTCGCTGTCCGTCCCCGTGACGGCACCGTTTTCGAGCCGATATCCGCTTTCCAGAAGAACATTCGTTAACCAAAATGCATCAGGCTTCATCGTTCCAGCGACCTCCTTATGCTAAAGATCTAGTTCCTGTCCAGTGAACCGGATACAATTTTCCCTTTAAACATAACGGCAGTCCGCTTTGCCCTTCTGGCCACTGCTTCTGCGGAGCAGCTCGCTTCCACAAGCACCATGCTGGCTGTGTCACCGGTTTTGGGCCATATTCGCTCCCCTGCACCGTTCAGCGGCGTTATGCCCCCTGTGATGAACCCTAATGTCTCGCCAAGCGCCCGTTCCGAGCTTCTTCCGAACAGCTCCACCAAACGGTTCGTGCGCTCAAATACGTCCCCGGTTCCAAACGGAGACCATGAATCAAAAATATTATCGCAGCCCAGCGCTATCGGCACGTGTCGCTCATGCAGAAAATTCACGGGAGGCATCATTCTGCTGATTGGCGCACTTGTAATAATCGTAATGCCGAGCTCGGCGAGCATACTCGCCATATCCTCCAATTCCTGCCCGTCCGTATCCGCCAGCGCCAACGCGTGGCTGATCGACACTCTCCCCTGCCAGCCCGCTTCCTCCGTCAGCGCTGCCAGCCGCCGAATCGTAGCCAGGCCGAGCTGGCCGCCGTCATGCAGATGCAGATCAACACCGGCGTTCGCCTCTACCGCAAGCTCCATCATCTGCTGCAGGGATGCTTCCATATTGCCATCGACGTTGGCCGGATCGACACCGCCGACCAGTCCAGCTCCCCGGCGCAGCGCTTCCCGAACGAATGCCGCGCTGTTGCTGCGAAGCAGCCCGTGCTGCGGAAAAGCTACAATCTCATGCGACAGCTTGCCTTCATAAGCAGCCAGAGCCGCTTGAACGGCTTCCAGGTTTTGCAGGCCGACCTCCGGATAAATATCAACATGGGTCCGGACATGCGTTGATCCGGCTTGAAGCAAGGTGGCGAGCATCGTCTCGGCTCGCTCTTTTGTTGTTGTTGGCAAGGTTGGAAGGACGTTTTTCTCGATCTCAAAACGTTCGATCAGATTGGCAGCGGGGGTCACCGCTCTCCATGAATCTCCGAGCAGCGTTTTATCCAGATGGCAGTGTTTTTCAATAAAAGAGGGCAAAGCCAGCAAATTACCGGCGTCTTTTTGAGGAAGGTCATCCATTAATACAGTAGCAGAGGGGACGATTTGGGATATGGTATCGCTTTCAATTAACAGGTGGCAGCTTTCCGTTACGGTCTCCGTAACAAAGCCCTCCTGGTGGAATCGATACCCGCTTTCTAACCGGACGTTCGTTAACCAATAAGCTTCGCTCAATTTTCCGCTCACCCTTCCCGAAAATAAGATTAGCTTTTGTTAGGGTCACTCGTTTCTCTCGCCCTATCTTCATTAATCAGGAAGTTTCTGTCAAGTGCGGGATTGCGTCATAGGGCTATAGCATTCCTATAGTTAACCGATACAGAGTCTGATCCAATTCGAATCATGGAGCTAGTCGCGAACTTACTGTGAACAAATCCCAGCGAGGACAGTATAATTCATAAATTTCCGTTGACATCATGGGTTAATCCGATAGAATTTAAATATTAATTCCGATAAAATAAATAGAATTTATATTCGTTTTTATAATGACAGTGAACAGTAGGGGGTGCCGTATTGATAGAGATCCGGAACGTAACAAAACAATTCCAGTCCCGGGGCCAGAGCGAGCTGTTTACGGCCTTGGACGATGTCAGCTTAACGATCGGAAAGGGCGAGTTTGTGTCTTTGCTTGGCCCTTCCGGTTGCGGAAAATCCACTCTGATGAACCTGGTCGCAGGACTCGAAACAGCAACGGGTTCGGTTGAGGTTGCAGGGAAACAGGTAACAGGACCCGGACCGGACCGCGTTGTCGTGTTTCAAGAACATGCTCTTTTCCCATGGCTGACCGTTCTGGAGAACGTCGCCTTTGGACTAAAACAGAAGGGCATGGGCAAAAAAGAGCGGACCGAGCTCGCGATGGAGCAAATCCGTTCCGTTCACCTGAGCAAGTTCGCCGATCGTTATCCCCATGAGCTGTCCGGCGGCATGCGGCAGCGCGCTGCCATCGCGCGTGCGCTGGCCATGGATCCGGACATTCTGCTAATGGACGAGCCGTTTGCCGCTTTGGACGAACAGACCCGTCTGATTTTGCACCGCGAGCTCGAGGACATCTGGCTGCGCACCAAAAAGACGATTTTGTTCGTGACTCATAACATCCGCGAAGCGGTCATGCTCTCGGATCGCGTCGTAGTCATGTCTACCCGCCCGGGTAAAATCAAAAAGGAATTCCGAGTACAAGCCGCAAGGCCCCGTCACAAGGCGGACTCTTTGCTCCATCACGTAGAGAACAGCATCATGGAGTGTCTGCGGGACGAGCTCGATAAAGTCATCAAGGAGGAAATGGGCGATGAGTACAGCCTTAAGAAGGACGCTGTTCCTGGCGATTCTGATCCTGGCATGGGAAGCGGCATATAGACTAATTGGCTGGCCGGCCTGGAAGTTTCCTTCGGCGCTTCAGACTTTTGAGACGCTGTATAACGGATTCATTGACGGCAACCTGCTCGAAGCGACCTACCAGAGCATGAAGCGGCTGCTTACGGCGTTTGTCATCTCAATCTCCGTCGGCACGGTGCTCGGCTTTTTGTTCGCCCGCTACCGGTGGCTGGACGAAACGCTCGGCTTCCTCGTCGTAGCTCTGCAGACGGTGCCAAGTATCGCTTGGCTCCCGTTCGCGATTATCTGGTTCGGCCTCAGCGACACTTCGGTTATTTTCATTACTGCGCTAGGAGCTACCTGGACGATGGCAATGGCTAGCCGGACCGGTATTATTAACATCCCTCCGATTTATACTAAAGCAGCGCAAACGCTGGGAACCGGCACGGGATTTCGCATGTTTTTTCAAATCATGGTTCCGGCTTCATTCCCTCATCTAATCACCGGGGTGCGGGTGGCATGGGCATTTGCTTGGCGTGCGCTGGTCGCAGGCGAGCTCATTGCCAGAGGCGTTGGTCTTGGCCAGAACCTGCAGGCCGGCCGCGATCTTGGCGATACGGCGCTCATCCTGTCGGTCGTGTTCATCATCGGCATTCTTGGAACGATCTCCGACCACTTCTGCTTCAAAAAGCTTGAGGAAAGAATCCTTGTCCGTTACGGCTTAGCCGGCGTCAAGAAATAAATTTAACTTACGAAAGAGGTACAGTAGATGAAAAAGCTGATCACCACTCTTGTATCCGTGGTTCTGGCCATGACGGTACTGTCCGCCTGCGGCGGCAAAAACAGCGAGACTCCGAGCGGGTCCGAAGGCTCGTCCACAGATGCGATTACCGTCCGTCTCGGCGTGTTCAAGAACATTACGCACGCACCAAGTTATGTTGCGCTGGATAAAGGCTACTTCCAGAAAGAATTCGGCGACAACGTAAAAATTGAAGTTCTCTCATTCGATAACGGCTCCGAATTTTCCACCGCATTGGCTACAGGAGAGATCGACCTCGGTACGGTCGGTCCTGGTCCGTCCACGAACCAATACGTGAAATCGAAAAACTTCCGCGTCGTTTCCGGCTCCAACAATGGCGGCGCTGTGCTCGTCGTTGGCAAGGATTCGGGAATTACCGATGTAAAGGACCTCGTTGGCAAAACGGTTGCGATTCCAACCAAGGGCAGCACAAACGAAATTTCCCTGCGCCTGCTGCTCCAGCAGGCCGGCCTTAAAGTAACCGACGATGCAACGGGCGTACAGATCATCGCCCGCGCGCCTGCTGACACGCTTATTGCCATGCGCCAGAAGGAAATTGACGCAACTCTTATTCCAGAGCCGTGGGGAACTCAAATGGAGCAAGAGGGCATCGGCTCCATCCTCGTCGACTGGAACAAGATTCCGCCGAACAACGGCGACTACCCGCTGACGATCATGGTCGCGAGCGATAAATTTATTAAAGAGCATCGCGATCTGGTTAAAGCCGCCATTAAGGCAAACCTGCAAGCCATCGATTTCATTGAGAAGTCGCCGGACGAAGCTTATACCTCAATCAACAACCAGCTCAAGGAGCTGACGGGCAAAGCGATGGACGTCGAGCTGATTAAGGCCGCTCTGTCCCGCTGCCACATCACTGCCGATCTCAGCACGGAAGCGATTGAAGAAATGGCGAAGGTGTCCATTGAAGCGGGTTATATTAAAGACATTACGGTCGACACCCTCGACCTGAGCGAATTTGTCGACCTTTCCATGCTTGAAGAAGTGAAGAAAGAATCGTAAGGAGCACTTAAGCAATGAGCAAAAAAATCGTAAACAGCGTCATTGAATTGATTGGCGACACCCCGGCAGTCCGCATTAATCGTCTCGTCGGCCCGAACGATGCCGAGGTGTACATCAAGCTTGAAATGTTTAATCCGAGCGGCAGCGTGAAAGACCGCGCCGCTTACAACCTGATTGCCCAGGCCGAGCTGGACGGCCGTCTGCAGCCTGGCGCAACGATTATTGAGCCTACAAGCGGCAATACCGGCATCGGTCTGGCGATGAATGCGGCAGCCAAAGGCTACAAGGCGATTCTGATCATGCCCGATAACATGACCAAAGAGCGCATCAACCTGTTGAAGGCTTACGGCGCGGAAGTCGTGCTGACGCCGGCAGCGGAACGCATGCCCGGCGCAATCCGCAAAGCGCAGGAGTTAAACGCGCAAATTCCGAACAGCTTCATCCCGCAGCAATTCGAAAACCCAGCCAACCCGGACATTCACCGCACAACGACAGCTCTCGAGATCATCGAGCAGATGGAAGGCCGTCTCGATGCCTTTGTCGCCTCCTCGGGAACAGGCGGCACGATTACCGGCACCGGCGAAGTGCTGAAGGAAAAGCTGCCGGGTATCCGCGTTCTCGTCGTTGAGCCTAAGGGCTCGCCGGTTCTCTCCGGCGGCGAACCTGGCCCCCATAAGCTCGTCGGCACCAGCCCCGGCTTCGTGCCCGATATTCTCAATACGAGCGTTTACGACGAGATCGTGCAGGTGGAGGACGAAGATGCCGTGCAAACAACGCGTAATCTCGCCGCCCGCGAAGGCATCCTCGTCGGCCCTTCCGCCGGCGCTACCCTCTGGGCGGCGCTTCAGGAAGCCCGCCGTCTCGGCCCCGGCAAACGGGTGCTGTGCATCGCCCCGGATACGGGCGAACGCTACTTGAGCATGGGGATTTTTTTCTAGCCTTGTGAATGGTGATTGTGAAAAGAGAGCATGCCAAAGACCACAGCCCCTTAAAGAGGCTGCGGTCTTTTTGTTTACATGGTTTCTTTAACCGCTGCGGAAGCCTGCTTCGAAGGCCAGAATACCCGCTTGCCGATCCATACGGTAAGCGCAGGCACAAGGAAGGAACGGACGACAAACGTATCGAGCAGAACGCCAATAGCAGTCACGACGCCGAATTGGACGAGCACCTGAATCGGCAGCGTCACCAGAACGGCAAAGGTTCCTGCCAAAATTAAACCGGCCGAAGTAATGACGCCTCCCGTTTGCGCGACGCCTTCCGCAATAGCCCGGTTAAGCGGCATGGTTTTGCTCTTTTTCCAAATGCTCGATACCATAAAAATATTGTAATCCTCGCCAAGCGCAACCAGGAACACAAAGGCATACAGCGGAATAAGCCCCTGAATGGCCTCCGCTCCAAACCAATGATGCAGCACAAGCCAGCCAATGCCGAGAGCGCTGAAGTAAGAAAGCAGGACCGTTCCCATCAGATAGAGCATGGCAACAAATGAACGCAGATAAACAAGCAGGAGCAGGGCAATCATGATGATAACAACAGGGATGATCCGGTAAGCATCCTGCATGGTTACATGACGCGTATCATATTGCTCGGAGGTAGCCCCCGCAATCCACACCTTGTCCGCCGCATCGGAGATTCCCGCATCCTTAAGCGACTGTTCTGCAGCGGATCGGATAACCGGAATCATATCAAGCGCCTCGATGGAATACGGGTTCATCGCAAGCTCGACTTGGTAGGATACGATGCTCGAATCCCTTGTACTGGGAACCGGTTCGGAGACGCTGCTGATCTGTTCCAGTTCCCCCAGCCTCTGATCAAGCGCAAGCTGTGCGCCGCCGGTTTTGGCCAGAATCTGAACCTTCGCCAGACTGCCCTCGGAGAAATGCTCGCCAATTAGCGTGAAGCCTTCCCGGGAGGGCATATCCTCGGGGAAGGAAGACAGCGTGTCGTACGTAAATTTGATTTGAAATGAAAAGGCAGCCGTAATACCAAGCAGAATAAGCGTTGAAATAGCGATCCTTTTCGGCCGCTTTACGATGGCTTCTCCCAAACGAATGCCAAACTGGGATTGTTTTCTGGCCGCCCGGTACGGCTTGTTTTTTTGCGCAGCGCGCGCAGCTGCCATCTCCGGCGTACGCGGCACAAACGGATAGAAGGATGCTCGGCCGAAAATAGCCAGCAGGGCGGGCACGAGCGTGAGGCTTGCAACCATCATAATCAGAATCGATAAGCTGAACGGTACGGCGAATCGGTGCAGAGCCCCGTATTTTGCCAGAAGCAGCGCCAGCAAGGACATGACAACAGTCAAACCGCTCATCGTAATCGCTCCACCGGTATCTCTCAGAGCTCGGAGCAGAGCTTGTTTTTTATCCGGCTCTGTAGTCAGCAAGCTGCGGAAGCGGGCAATCAGAAAGAGGCAGTAGTCGGTACCCGCCCCGAAGAGAAGCACCGTCATAATGGCCAAGCTCTGCGAATCGTATGTAATCCAGCCTCTGTCCGCCATCCAGCCCAGAACCGGACCTGTCAGCCCATAGGCGAATCCAACCGCGACAAGCGGAATGAGTGCGAGAATCGGAGAGCGGTAAATCAACAGCAGAATAATAAGCACAAGCAGCGTAGTTCCGATCAAAAGCGAAATGTCAGCCGCCTTAAACAACGATGTTGCATCTACGCCTATGCCGGCAGGTCCGGTAATCCGGGCGCCAAGCTCCGCATCCTTCAAGGACATTTCAAAAGGCTTAGATGAAAATATACCGCCAGAGGCCTGCTCCAATTGCTCCAGACTAATCTTCAGCTCATCGGAGGAAGCGTTTTGATCAAAAACGACGGTCTGCAGCAGGGTCGTACCATCTTCGGAAATCATCGCTTTCATACCCGGCAGAGGCATCTCATGCAGCGGCGGCAGCTCCGTTTGATGGGGCAGCGGATGCTCGGCCAGCCGCTTGGACAAGGCTTGGATAAGGCTCAAATCCTCATCGGTAAGCCCCGCCGCTCTGTGCCAGGCGACAATGGCCGGTATGCCTTTATGCTCATTTAAGGCATCCGCTTGAACGGACGGGGAGTTGCTTGGAAGGTTTGCCGCCGTATCGTTTTTGAACTCGTTTGATGAAGGAAGAAATGCGTTAGCAAGACCGACGATGACGATCCAAAGCAGAAGCGTGATCCATTTCCCCCGTCTGCCGCTCACAGCATCCGCGATTCGTTTTAAACCGTTCATACTCCAGACTCCCTTCTTCATCCTAGATAGTTTCTTGTCTGCCCTTATCAGAGGCCAATCCGTAAAGCAAAATATCAACAGTGCCCGCAGCCTGAGCCTCTATCGGCACAGGAATACCGCCGCCAGGTATACCTGGCTTACGCTGAATCATGCTCAGCAGCGTAAAGGCGCTTGGAATCGGATCAAGCCCCGACTGCCGGACGTCCCGCAAATGCCCCTTCCGCTGGCCCTCCTCAAACAGAGACGCGATGGGAAGCAAGTAACACCTCCGCCACCATTGCGTTATCAGCTCCCGGTTTTCCGGGCGAAGCTCCTGCCGGATGTCCCGTTCCATTTGGCTAAGGTCGTCGGGCATGTTCCGCAAAATATAAACGACAACCTTAATCAACCGCTCCCGCACCGAGCCGTCACTTGCAACGAGGCCTTCCATGACGGTTGTTGTAGCTTCCGTAACGGTCCGCAGCACCTCGGTATAGAGAGCTTCTTTATCGGCAAAGTAGTGGTACATCGCAGGCTGCGTCAGGTCGCAGGTGTCGGCAATCTGGCGCGTCGTTACCGACCGGTAGCCATGCTCCATAAACAGGTCATGCGCAGTAGATATAATCTTTGAGCGCGTTGCTTCATCAAGCGCTTGTTTTTTTCGGCGTCCCATAATCCGGTATCCCTTCTTCTAAAATTACGGCACCTCCATTTATTTTATCATGCGATAAATAAAGAGATCCTGTTTATTTTATCAACCGATAAATAAAATGACAAGGCTGAAATAGCAAAAAAACCGCAACCCCTCATTGAGGCTGCGGTCATTCTTAAAGCTGGGTATACCTGCCTAACTGCTTTAATGAGCAAAAAAGACAAGAAAAAACGATGAAATGAAAAAAAACACCTAGCGGTGTTTGCTCCAAAGGCGACTTGGTTTTATTTCTTTATTAACTCATCGATCTCACTCTTCAATAAGAGGTATCTATGGACACTTCTCATGATGGGCACTTTGGTTAACTTGCTTTTGTCGGTGAAGGATTTCATCTGATCTTTGGAAAGGCCTAACAAAATGCCCGCTTCCGTAACCGTTAACACCTCTTCATTGCTTGTGGCGTTAAACGTCTTTTTCACTTTTTGATTCCAGTCCTGGAATGCATTCATATCCGTGCATCCCTCCTTCTTCATAGCCAACAGCACCATTGACCTCATCCTTCTATTATAACAGAGGGTTTGGTCTTTTGCTTAAACGTCTGAAACAACTTTTAGCTAAAAAAGAGACCGTTGCAGGTCTCTTTTTAGTTTGTTCCTGCTGACTGATCACTCAAGGCAACATAAATGTCGATTTCATTAGCAGGACTTTCGGGGTCATAACGCTCATCCCAGATTTCAAAATCATAATCTTTGGGAGCGCGTCCGTGCTGTTCCAGCCAACATTCGTATAAATAGCTGTACGTTAAATGAACATCCGACTCCACACCCTCATGAGTGCAAACTACATATTCGCAGGCTTCTATTTCCCGATGAGCCATGCCAGCAGGAACTGAAGCGGCCTGCGTCACCTCATAACCGATTAAATGAATGAATTCATCCTGTTTGGCATCAAAATGATCATCCAGAGGATAAATCTGCATTAAAATGACATGGTCATTTTTTTGATGCGGAATTTCGTGTTTGCGCTCAAGCAGCCTGTGATACAAGCCCTTGCCCAAGCCTGATTCAAATACTTCCACAGTAGCTGCGACTTTCATTCCTATCACTTGAAACGAGGGCAGATTAGTTGTTTTAGCTCGCATTCATTCTCCTCCTTATAATTAGTTTAACTTTAACAGGGAGAAAAACCCAGTCCGTGTGACTGCTTGAAGAGGTCGCAAAATTAAAGCGCCCAAGCCAGCTCAACAGCTCTCGTGACGGCTTGATGTTTTTTCTCCTGAGCTTCGTCCTTGTTTTTATCCATCCCCTCCATATAGATCGTTTCGATCCGGTCCACGCCGATGAAGGATAAGACGGAAGTTAAATATCTGCTGCCATGCTCAAATTCTTTTAACGGCCCATATGAATACACATCTCCGCTTGATTGGATAAGAACGGCTGTTTTATTTTCCAAAAGCCCTTCCGGGCCATCCGGTGTGTAACGAAACGTTTTGCGTGCAACTTTGATGGTGTCCACATAGGCCTTCAAGAGAGGAGGAACGCCGAAATTCCATAAAGGGAAGGCAAAAACGTATACGTCCGCTTCTATGAACTGTGAGGTTAGTTGATGAATTTGGTCTGTAATGTCTTTTTCCTTAGGGAGAAGCACGACCGGCTCTACTCCGGAAGAGATTTTTTGCCGTGCAGATAAAAAGTGTTCGTCTACGAGCGGAATATGCTGCCGGTAAACATCAATTTCGGTAACAGGTGCATTAGAATGTATGGCAACATATTCGTTTATTAAACTGCGGCCCACGGTTAAACTAGTCGAATTTGCCTCACTCTTCGGATTCGCTGTAATATACAGGAGCGATTTCAAACCGAATCACCTCTAGGTCTAATTTTTTTAAAGTTGAGAAATCAAAAAAATCCCTATGCACGTACAACCTATTCCCGCCCACTGATTCCATGCAGGTTTTTCACCGCCGACAAACACGCTCCAAAGCAGAGTCACAACAGCAAACAAGGAAGTTGCGGTAATGACAATAGAGGTGTCCTCCAAGCCAAGTCCAAGGTTGTAACAAACAAGCGCTAGTGCGTCAAGAATACCCACGATGACGACCAAACCTGCGTTCTTTTTATCCGGAAGAACTACACGCTTCTTGAAACAGGCATACACAACAGGGAGCAATATCACGGCTTGCATGCGACCGATCCAAACGGTTACCAGACCGCCTAACGCCTCATGCGGATAGCGCAGCCCAAAAAACGCCGTACCGAGAAACAGAGCAGCCAAAATCGCCCAGACCACTCCGCTCTCCAGCTTTCGGCCGGATTTACGCTCCCCTCTTTTGGACAAAACCAAGGTTGTAAGCACAATGCCGATTAACGTCAGTCCAATCGCTGCCAGTTTTACTGCGCTTAGCTGCTCTCCAAATGCAAAGGCCAGAACAACGGTGAAGACCGAGAAACTGGATGCAATCGTGACTACAACGGAGGACTTGCCGGAAACCAGACCTTGATAAAGAAACAGAATACCGATTAGATCCAGTGCCATCCACAAGCCGGCTGCCGCTATATGCGGAATAGAACTCAAGTTATGCCACTGCCCATACCAAGTCACCGCTAAGGTCAGAAAGATCAAGCCAACGACCTGCATGTAAAAAAGGGTCGAAAAAACCCCTGTATTTTTGCTTGCTCTACCCGCAAAAAAGTCAGCTGTGCCAAACGAAAAAGCCGAAAAAAGTCCGAATAACAAACCGTTCAAAAATGTTCCTCCTCACTACATAATTGTTCAAGCAACTATTTCCTACGCAATCAAATTAACACGAACTACTTGCGCAGTCAACAAAAATTCAAGTATGCTTGATTTAACGAAGATCGGGAGGCTTTACTTTATGAATGGACTAGAGGAAGAACAGTTGTCCGTTTGGCGTGCGTTTGTGAATGCACATGCAGCCGTAATTGAGCGAATTGAAAAGGATTTATCCGAGCAGCGGAAAATTCCGTTGACGACATACGACGTATTGGTCGCCTTGTATCAATCCCCGGACAAAAAGCTCCGAATGACCGACCTGGCTAAAAAAGTGGTCATAACCCGCAGCGGTCTGACACGTGTTGTCGAACGACTGGAACGTGAAGGATTCGTAACCAGAGAAAGAACGGAGGAAGATCGGCGGGGAGCTTTTGCCATTTTGACACGGGAAGGTAAAAAGGCCTTTCTCGCCACATGGCCAACGTATGCGGACGGGATATCGAATTATTTTCTCAGCGTCTTGGACGAGGAAGAACGTAAGGTGATTGAAAAAGGGCTGGCTAAAGTGTATCGCGCTTTGCAGGAGGAGCGGTGACTGTGAGTGTGAGTGGCGTGTGCTGGAGTCTGAGTAGAAGCGGGAGCTGGCATCGGCATCATCTCCAGTAGCTCCTTGAGTTTGAGCGGTTTACTGCCTTTTTAATTATGAGCATGCAAAAAAAGCGACCGGATGGTCGCTTTTTCTACTGTACCATATGGAGGCGAGGGGATTTGAACCCCTGTCCGAAGGCAACGGCACACAGGCATCTACGGGTGTAGTCACAGATTTGATGTCACCTGCAAGAGCGCCCCGTAACCGGCTATCCTACAGGTCAGCCTGATTGTCTTCTTCAGCACACCCCAGGCGGAGATGCGACAGCGTAGCCTACTAAGGGTGAGCCCCTACATCCGGCACATAGGCGATGCTGGAGAGGAGCTTAGCATACAGTTTCTTAGGCTGCTGCTAAAGTTGTACGTTGGTTGCCATTTAATAGGCTTTAGCGTTGATAAAGCGGACGCGTCCCCACTACCCGCAACCCATGCTCGAACTACCCCCGTCGAATCCATAAACGCCCCCGAAAGGATCCGTCCTGCCGGCGCATACACCTAAGCTGCAGCAGCCGCGCGGCGGTCCGAAGCGCAAGGACTGTGACGAGCATTCCGCACAGCATTGCAATTCAAAAGCCAACGTAACGTTTGATGTACCTAGTATAACACATCTTGCCGGGCAATTGCGAAGCAATGATTGGATCTCATGATGCCTTTTGGTCAAAACGGAAAGTGTTATTAAGCATTACCAGGTCATGCCTATAAGCCCTGCATTTCGGCTCTTAACGAGCCACCTTTTGCTTTTCGCGAAGCGCACGCTGGATATCTCTTTGCGCATCCTTTTTCGCGGCCGACTCGCGTTTGTCGTATTGCTTTTTACCTTTGCCGAGCCCAATGAGAATCTTCGCATATCCGTTGCGCACATAAATCTTCAACGGAACGATGGAGTAGCCTTCCTGCTTGGACTGGCCGAAGAGCTTGGCAATCTGCGATTTGTGCAGCAGCAGCTTACGCGCGCGCGTTGGATCGGTCGGGTTATGGCGATTGCCCTGTTCGAAAGGACTAATATGCAGATTGTGCAAAAAGATCTCGCCATTACGAACGGTTGCAAACGAATCATTCAGGTTTGCGCGTCCCGTACGCAGCGACTTGATCTCGGTGCCCATCAGCACCATACCGGCTTCATACGTCTCCTCGATAAAATAATCGTGGGACGCTTTTTTGTTCTGGGCGAGCGGTTTTTGAGACTGGTCTTTGTTTTTGGCCATGGCATTCGCCCCTTTCATAAAGCTGAACATCTACATTATGTTCGACTTTGAATCTTCTTCCATTGTAATGGAAATGTATCCTCTTCGCCAAATCGCATTTAAGTAATGAAACAGGGACTGCCAATGGCAATCCCTGTCTTGTAAAGGTAAACGGCTATCACAGCCGCTTAACAAAAGTAAACTTCCAAAGCTTATTCGGCACCTTCGCCGCCAGGATTGCTTTGGCGCGGAGCGCTGCTGTTCACGCCAGCGTCTCCTCCGCTCACCGGCGGAGCGCCTGCCGCGCCGCCTTTGTTCTTCTTACGGCGGGAACGGCTGCGCTTGGAGCCGCCGCCGCCCTCCGGTGCCGCTTCCGACGGAGTGACGGAAGCGCGCGATTCCGCGTCCATATCGCGGAACAGATCGGCAATGTCAGCACGCGTAACTTCGCGAATCGAAGGCGCGGTGCTGCTGCCTTTGCGGCGTTTGCGCTTGCTCTTAGCGCCGCTGGAGGTTTGCTCCTGCTGCTGCTGCGGTGCGCTTGCGCCGGCATTGTTATCTGCCGGAGCTGCTGCAGCGCCGCTGATGGACGGCCCGCGGGCGCCTTTGCCACGGCCATTGCCGCGCGGCGCTCCCTCAGGAGCTGCGCCGCGGCTGCGGTTGCGATCGCCAGGCGCTCCGCCTGGACGGCCGCCAGCGCGATTGCCCATGCTGGCCGGAGGAACCGGCAGACCCCACATGTCGGTACGCTTCGTGCTTTCTACTTTGCCGCCTTCTCGCATGCTCCACGGATTGTCATCCCGTACATTCGGGATGTCCTCCGGCATGCTGCCGCGCCAGCCGTTAGGGCCAAAGCCGCTGTCGCGGCGGCCTCTACCGCCGCCGCCCCCACGCTGACCGCGCCCGGCTGCGCCCGGGCCGCGGCTGCCGGCTTCGCCGGCCCCGCGTCCGCGCTGCGCTCCCGGCCGCGCGCCGCTCGCCGGCGCAGCCGCCGGCCCGCCGCTCTGCGCGGCAGGCCTGCCGCCTGCGCCAGCGCGCCCGGCGGCTGCGCCGCCTTGCCCGCTGCCGCCGTTCCGGCCGGCCGCGGCATCCTTGCCGCGGCGCCCTTTGGCTCCGCGCCCTCCGCGGTTCCCGCGCGCTCCGCCCCTTTGGGCTGCTCCGCGAGAACCTCCTTCGACCATCGCGAAGTCAATCTGATGCTCATCCATATCTACCCGCTCCACGCGCACTTTCACCTCGTCCCCGATGCGATACATGTTGGAGGTGCGCTCACCGATGAGGATCATCTGCTGATCGTCAAAGTGGTAGTAGTCGTCGCTCAGGCTGCTCAGCCGAATAAGACCTTCTACCGTGTTCGGCAGCTCCACGAAAATTCCGAAGCCGGTCACGCTGCTGATGATGCCCGTGAACTCTTCTCCTACTTTATCGAGCATAAACTCGCATTTTTTAAGCTGATCCGTATCCCGCTCGGCGTCTACCGCTACCCGTTCGCGTTCCGACGATTGCTGGGCAATGTCCGGCATGCGGGCCGCAAGCGACTCAATCCGCGCTTCGCTAAGCATACCGCCGTTTTCAAGCACCTCTCGAATGACCCGATGAATAACCAGATCGGGATAACGCCGGATCGGAGAGGTGAAGTGGCTGTAATACTCCGCAGCCAAGCCATAGTGGCCAAGGCTTTGGGCGTCGTAACGCGCCTGCTTCATGGAGCGGAGCATCATGGTGGAAAGCACTGTTTCCTCTTTGGTGCCCTTAATCTCCTCCAGCAGCGATTGCAGCGCCTTGGGATGGACCGTGTTGTTTTTGCCTTTCACGCCATAACCGAAGTTGGAGGCGATCTGGATAAAGGTCATCAGCTTTTCCCCGTCCGGATTCTCATGAATCCGGTAAAGGAACGGCACCTTCAGCCAGTAAAAATGCTCCGACACCGTTTCGTTAGCGGCAAGCATGAACTCCTCGATAATCATCTCGGCGATCGAACGCTCGCGCTTGACGATATCAATCGGTTTGCCTTCCTCGTCAACGATGATTTTAGACTCCTGGAAGTCAAAATCAATCGCGCCGCGCTTCATGCGCTGGCGGCGAAGCTTCATTGCAAGCTCCTCCATCAGCTGGAAGGTAGGCACTAGCTCAGCGTAACGCTCCAGCAGCTCGGCTTTCTCCGCACGGCGCGCCGCGCGTTCCTCCCGTTCAGCTGCTTCGCGTACTGCCCGCTCTGCGGCTGTTTCAACAGGACGATCCGACTCCCCGGAGGCTGCAAAAGCGTCCAGTTGGTCAAAATCCTCCTGCCGGGCGCGAAGCTTCTCGCCTTTGCGGCCGCCGCGTTTGTTGTTGACGACCGGCTGAGCTTCCTGCGCCAGCCAAGGGTTGGTCGAGCCGGAGCGGCCCTGTTCGGCCGCCGGAGCTTCATTCGTTTCGGAGCTTCCTTCATAAAAACCTTTGTCGTCCTTCGCAAATTCCTCGTCGGTGTTCTCTCCGGGAATGCCGGCGTCGCCGCCTGGAATGATGAGGCCCATGTCGGAAGGGCTTTGCAGCCTTTCCGGCCGGGTAACAGAATCGTCTTCGGACTCCACTTCGTCGATAGGAAGAGGCTCGGATGCCGTTCCTTCCTCTGATGGAAGCAGCTCGTCCTCCTCGCCAAAATGACGCGGCACGCCGCCATCATCATCGGCAACGATTGTACCCATTCCGCCGGGAGGAAGCTTTTCAGCAGGAACGCTGAGGCTCGGATCAAACTCCGCTTCGTCAACAGAGACAGGACTCCAGTCGCCGCTTGTTAACGGAGCTTCTCCCTCCGGTTGAGCCTGCGCCGTCAGCTCCGCATCAAGCTCCTCCGGCTCGTCCGGCGTAAGAATTTTACGCACATTTGTGTACGACATCCGCTCCTTGGAACGAATAACACTCGTGAAAACATCGTGCCGGACCCGCTTCAGCGTAGCTGCATCGAACTCCATTTCACAGCTCATCGTCAGCCGGTCTACCTTCGGATGCAGCGAGCAAATTCCGTTGGACAGACGGTGCGGCAGCATCGGAATGACCCGGTCTGTCAAATATACGCTTGTCCCGCGGCGGTACGCCTCTTGATCCAATGCAGAGCGTTCGCGCACATAATAGCTGACATCCGCGATATGAACGCCGAGCAAGTAGTTGCCGTTAGGCAGGCGCTCAATATTAACCGCATCGTCCAGATCCTTTGCGTCTTCGCCGTCAATCGTGACGATCGTTTTGTCGCGCAGATCGCGCCGTCCCTGGCTGACAATTTCCTCCTCCGTAATGGAGTCGGGCGCTGCCTCGGCTTCGTCCATCACTTCATCAGGGAAGCTTTCCGGCAGCTGATGCTTGCGGATAATGGACAAAATGTCGACGCCGGGATCGTTTTTGTGGCCAAGCACTTCGATAATTTCGCCTTGAGCGGCCGAACGGCCCTCTGGATAATTCGTAATATTGGCAACAACCTTCATGCCGGTAACCGCACCGCCGAACGAACCCTGCGGGATGAAAATGTCCCGGTTAATGCGTTTGTCGTCCGGGGAAACAAAACCGAAGCTTTCATGGCTCTCAAATGTGCCGACGAGCTGTTTGACGGCGCGTTCTGCGATCCGTACAACCTCGCCTTCCATGCGGCCGCCGCCTGGCCCGCGCGTCGTAACGCGCACCAGTACCGTGTCACCGTTCATACCGGTGTTCAGGTCATTGGCGCCGATGTACACATCGGGATGAGCCTTGTCCTCAGGCAGCAGAAAAGCAAAACCTTTGGCATGCACCTGCAGTCTGCCCTTGAGCAGATTCATGTGCTGCGGCAGGCCATATGCGCCGGACTCGCTGCGGAGAATCGCACCTTTTTCCTCCAGCTCATTGAGCAGCTTCAAAAAGGCTTTAAAATCAGAGGCGTTGTTAATACCGAGCTGCCTTTCCAACTCTTGATACGTCATCGGCTTGTACGCCGGCTGGTTCATCAAGTCGAGCAGTGATTGTTGTTCGATGGTCATGTTCTCCTTCTCACCTCGTGCCGTACCGTCCTGAACTGGCAGTTCCAGCCACTTCTATCTCCTATGTAGTATACACGAAATCAGGCCTCATCAACCGTTGTCTCCTCAGAATAAAAAGAAAAAGCGGGGATTCCCCCGCTTCGTCAATGCTTCATCCGTGCTATTTCAGGTAAGCGACCAGGAGCGCTACGATGAAAAATCCAGCTGCCAGGCCGATGGTCAGACGCTGTAGAAACAGGTCCAGGCCGCGTGCTTTTTGTTTGCCGAACAGATGCTCTGCGCCGCCGGAGATTGCTCCAGCAAGACCGGCACTTTTACCTTTTTGCAGCAGAACAACCGCAATCAGACCAACGGAAAAAATGACGAGCACAATTTTCAGGAAAAGATCCATGCTTGGTTACCTCCCAGCCTTCGTACAGCCTCCCGGCTGCCAGCCGTTATGAGTTTTGCACATGCAGGCCGTCTCCTGCAGCCAGCAAGCGGCATGCATGGGCAAAACCGCATCATAAACAGCGATTTCATTATATCATACGCGCCTCGACGGAAACAAGCATTCCATGACAGGTGAACAATACTTGCTGCGCCAAAGCTCGGACCTCCGATCACTTTTTCACCGCCAACTTAAATGACTAGTTCCCGCTAAACGCAAAAAGGACCGGCCTCTGCCAGTCCTTTCAAGCCAAAGTACAGTAACCTGCACCGCGTGACTACAAGCAGCAGGTCGATTTACACCAGCCGACAAGCTTCTATCCGCCGGCCTGCAGGTTTTTAATACCCTTTGGAGCGCAGATAATCGAGGCTCAGCTTGGCGCTTTCCAGAGAGGACTTCGCAAATTCCTCCTGCTCCACGATAAAGTACTCGATGCCCGCATCCTCGGCGATGGAGAAGACGGTGTCAAAATCGACCGAGCCGCTGCCGACCTCTGTGTCGCGGCGGCCGTCGCCGAAGTCCTTCAGATGGGCAATCGGCGTACGTCCCGCGTACCGTTTCACATATTCGGCCGGAGATTGTCCGCCCATATGAACCCAGCCCAGGTCGAATTCCATAATCATATCTTCTGCCGGGATGAGCTCCAGCAGATGGTCGATGACAGGCTTGCCGTCCACCTTTTTGAACTCAAAGTCATGGTTATGGTAGCCGTACGTCAGACCGGCTTCCTTCACCTGTTTGGCCGCTTTTTGCAGCGTAGCGACAAGGCTTTCCACATCGGACAGCTCCGGATTTTCCGGAAGCGGAGCCCATGGCGTGATGAGGTATTTCAGCCCGATCGCCTTAGCGTATTCGATCTGCTCCGCCAGATCCTGCTGCATTTTCTCCGGGTTGTTGAAATTAAGCCCCACATGGGCGGAAACGGCCTTGATGCCTGTTTCCTGCAGCACCTTGTTGAGATCCTCCGGGCTAGTATTAAAATAACCGGCGAATTCGACGTAGTTGTAGCCCATATCGGCTACCTTGCTGATTGTGCCCAGAAAGTCTTTTTCCGTCTGATCGCGAAGCGTGTAAAGCTGCAGTCCAACTTGAGGTTTAGCCATGCTTGAACACCGCCTGTTCGGATTGGTTAGGTTCGGTTGACGCTCTCCTGCTCGTCTCTTAACGCCTCTTAGTATAGCGTTCCATTGATAGCGCTTGCCATGTCTGTTTTTGCAGCTTTTGTTTGCTATTTTGTCTTTTAAAAGACTGGCTAAAAAGTCCCGCTGCGCCAAAGGTCGGCCCTCCGATCGCTGTTAACCTCGGATTTCTTCGAACTCAACCTCCCAAAGGGGTTGAAATCCGACGTTAAAGGCGAACGCTGACGCTTCTACGGGCTCGACCTTTGGCTCCGCTCTTTTTACCAGCTTTTAAATATTTGTGTGTGTATAAAAAAGTCCCGCCCGCAAAAGCGGACAGGACATTTAAACCATTACTTCTTGAAGTTTTTGAGGTTGTAGAACGCGCTGCGGCCGGCGTATTGAGCCGTGGAGCCGAGCTGGTCCTCGATGCGAAGCAATTGGTTGTACTTCGCAACCCGGTCCGTACGGGAAGGAGCGCCCGTTTTGATTTGGCCGGCGTTTGTTGCAACAGCGATGTCGGCAATCGTGCTGTCCTCGGACTCGCCGGAGCGGTGGGAGATAACAGCCGTGTAGCCAGCGCGTTTTGCCATTTCGATGGCGTCGAACGTTTCCGTCAGGGAACCGATTTGGTTTACTTTAACGAGGATGGAGTTGCCTACGCCTTTGTCGATACCGTCGGACAGACGCTCGGTGTTCGTTACGAACAGGTCGTCGCCAACGAGCTGCACTTTGCCGCCCAGCTTGTCGGTAAGCAGCTTCCAGCCATCCCAGTCGTCTTCGGAGCAGCCGTCTTCGATCGTGATGATCGGGTATTTGTCCGCCCAGCTTGCAAGCAGGTCGACAAATTCAGCGGAAGTATAGGATTTGCCTTCGCCCGTAAGATGGTATTTGCCATCTTTGTAGAACTCGGTGGAAGCAACGTCCATGCCCAGGAATACGTCTACGCCCGGCTTGTAGCCAGCGCGCTCGATTGCGGAGATGATCGTCGTGATCGCTTCTTCGTTGGAAGAAAGGTTAGGAGCAAAGCCGCCTTCGTCGCCAACAGCCGTGTTCAGGCCTTTGTCTTTCAGAACGGATTTCAGGTTGTGGAAAATTTCCGCGCCGATGCGCAGAGCTTCCTTGAAGCTTTCAGCGCCAACCGGCAAAACCATGAACTCTTGCACGTCAACGTTGTTGTCGGCATGCTCGCCGCCGTTGATGATGTTCATCATTGGAACTGGCAGCACTTTAGCGTTGAATCCGCCCAGGTACGTGTAAAGAGGCACGTCGAGAGCGTCAGCAGCAGCGCGGGCTACAGCCATCGAAACAGCGAGGATCGCGTTTGCGCCGAGTTTGCCTTTGTTGTGCGTGCCGTCCAGCTCGATCATTTTACGGTCGATCAGCACTTGATCCAGCGCGTCGAGGCCGATGATTTCCGGAGCGATCAGCGTGTTCACGTTATCAACGGCTTTCAGAACGCCTTTGCCGAGGTAACGGCCTTTGTCGCCGTCACGAAGCTCTACCGCTTCGTAAGCGCCAGTGGATGCGCCGGAAGGAACGATAGCGCGGCCTTTGCCGCCGGACTCCAGGGATACTTCAACTTCAACCGTCGGGTTGCCGCGGGAGTCAAGCACTTCGCGTGCGTATACGTCAACGATAATAGACATAGGTTCAACACTCCTTGTTCGTAGTTGGATAATTAGGCAGTCTAACCCGACTGCGTGGGACAAACATCTTTATCAGTATAACAGCAGGCGGGCTCCGGTACGAGCCTGTCTGCCGCATAACCGATCATCCGCCCGAGGGCGGTCATCAAAAAGCCTGTTGGCCGATGTTTACGCCTTAACGATCAGCGACTGGCCTGTCATCTCAACCGGCTTCGCCAGACCCATCAGGTCCATCAGCGTCGGTGCGATGTCAGCCAAAATGCCGCCTTCACGCAGCGAAATTCCTTTTTGCGTCACGATGAGCGGAACCGGGTTCGTCGTATGAGCCGTAAAAGGACGTCCGTCCGGGCCGATAACCATATCAGCGTTGCCGTGGTCCGCCGTGATGAGCACAACGCCGCCTTTGGCAAGCACAGCGTCTACAACGCGGCCCATACACTCGTCCGTCGCTTCAACCGCTTTGATCGTCGGCTCCAGCATGCCGGAGTGGCCGACCATGTCAGGGTTGGCGAAGTTCAAAATGATCGCGTCGTGTTTGTCGGAGTTGATTTCACGAACGGCGGCATCCGCCACCTCGTACGCGCTCATCTCTGGCTGGAGGTCGTATGTGGCAACCTTCGGCGAATTGATGAGCACCCGAGTTTCGCCCGGCAGCTCCTGATCGCGGCCGCCGCTGAAAAAGAACGTCACATGCGGATATTTTTCCGTCTCGGCGATGCGCAGCTGCGTTTTGCCTTGCTGCACAAGCACCTCTCCGAATGTGTTGTCCAAATTCTTCGGCTTATACGCAACGAAGCCGCCTACCGTTTCGCTAAACAGCGTCAGGCAGACAAAGTACAGATCCTTCGGCGCTTTATCGCCGCGGTCGAAGCCGCGGAAATCTTCATTCGTAAACACTTGGGACAGCTGAATCGCACGGTCCGGGCGGAAGTTGAAAAATACAACCGCGTCCTCGGATTCTACGAGCGCCACAGGCTGGCCATCCGCATCGATGATGACCGTCGGCATGACGAACTCATCATATACGGACTTCTCGTAAGACTCGCGCACGGCCTGAATCGGGTCCACATACTGCGGTCCGTCGCCATATACCATGGCGCGATAGGATTTCTCCACACGCTCCCAGCGTTTGTCGCGGTCCATCGCGTAATAGCGGCCTTGAACGGTCGCGATACGGCCGATGCCCAGCTCTTCGATCTTGCCCTGCAGCTGCGTCAGGTAACCTACTGCACTATCCGGCGCTACGTCGCGGCCGTCGAGGAAAGCATGGATGTATACTTGCTCCAGCCCTTCCTTTTTGGCAAGCTCAAGCAGCGCGAACAGATGCGCGATATGGCTGTGTACGCCGCCGTCGCTGACAAGCCCGTACAGATGCAGCTTTTTGTCGTTCAGCTTGGCATGGCGAACGGCGCCGATCAGCGTGTCATTGTCATAGAACTCGCCGTCGCGAATCGACTTCGTGATGCGGGTCAGATCCTGGTATACGATGCGGCCTGCGCCGATGTTCAAATGGCCAACCTCGGAGTTGCCCATTTGACCTTCCGGCAATCCTACCGCCTCACCGCAAGCGGTCAGCGTTGTATTGGGATACTCCGCCATGAAACGGTCGTAGTTCGGCTTGTTCGCTTGCGCGACCGCATTGCCGACGATGTCATTGCGGAGGCCGAAGCCGTCCATAATGATCAGCGCAATTGGAGCTGCCATCTTACTTAGCCCCCTCGACCAGGGCGATGTAGGAAGCCGGCTCCAGACTTGCGCCGCCTACGAGCGCGCCATCGATATTCGCTTGGCCCATGTATTCTTTAACGTTAGCAGGTTTAACGCTGCCGCCGTATTGAATGCGGACTGCATCAGCCGTAGCTTGATCATATAGAGCCGCCACAACCTCGCGGATGTATGCGATAACGTCCTCGGCGTCTTCAGCCGTAGACGATTTGCCCGTTCCGATCGCCCAGATCGGCTCATATGCGATAACAACTTCGGCGGCCTGAGCGGCGCTAAGGCCTTTCAGCGCGCCTTCCGTTTGCACTTTGCAAACGTCCTTCGTTTCGCCGGCTTCGCGTTCTTCCAGCTTTTCGCCTACGCAGAGGATCGGAGTCAGACCGTGCTTGAAAGCAGCGGCGACCTTTTTGTTCACGATCTCGTCCGTTTCGCCGAAATAAGCGCGGCGCTCGGAGTGGCCAACGATAACGTATTTCACGCCGAGATCAGCCAGCATAACGCCGGAAATTTCGCCGGTGAAAGCGCCGTTGTCCTCGAAGTGGAGGTTTTGCGCGCCGATGGAAATCGTCGTGCCTTTGGATGCCTCTACGAGAGCCGGGAGGCTCGTGAATGGAGCGCAGATGACGCTTTCCACGCCTTCAACTTCCGCTCCGCCCTTCACTTCATTGAAGAAAGATACAGCCTCGGAAACGGTTTTGAACATTTTCCAGTTGCCTGCAATAATTGGTGTTCTTGCCACGATGGTATCTCCTCTCTTGGCTTATTTATCGTTAAGAGCGACTACGCCTGGAAGGGCTTTGCCTTCCATGAACTCCAGGGAAGCTCCGCCGCCCGTGGAAATGTGGTCCATTTTGTCCGCCAGCTCAAACTTCTCTGCTGCCGCTGCGGAATCGCCGCCGCCGATAACCGTGTAACCGGAAGTTTCGGCACAAGCTTGTGCGACCGCGCGCGTGCCATGGGAGAATGGCTCGATTTCGAATACGCCCATCGGTCCGTTCCACACAACAAGCTTGGACTCTTTAATCACGTTTGCATACAGCTCGCGGGTTTTCGGTCCGATGTCGATGCCTTCCCAATCTGCCGGAATGCCGTCTACGTCAACGATCTTCGTATTGGCATTTTTGCTGAACTCGTCGGTAACAACGATATCAACCGGAAGCATGAAGTTTTTGCCGAGCTTTTTGGCTTTCTCGATGAATTCAAGCGCCAGGTCCAGCTTGGAGTTGTCGCACAGCGATTGTCCGATCTCGTTGCCTTGAGCTTTGAAGAACGTGTAGGACAGGCCGCCGCCAATGATGATGTTGTCAGCAATCTCGATCATTTTGTTGATGACCTCGATTTTGTCCTTAACCTTGGAGCCGCCTACGATAGCCGTAAACGGACGCTCTGGATTGTTCAGCGCTTTGCTGAGCACGTCCAGCTCTTTCTCCATGAGCAGGCCGGATACGGCCGGGAGCAGATGCGCGATGCCTTCTGTGGAAGCGTGAGCGCGGTGAGCGGCGCCAAAAGCGTCGTTCACGTACAGATCGGCCAGCGAAGCCAGCTGTTTTGCGAACTCCGGATCGTTGCTCTCTTCGCCAGCGTTGAAGCGCGTGTTCTCCACAAGCAGCACGTCGCCGTCTTGCAGCGCAGCCGACTTAGCTTGTGCGTCAGGACCAGCCGTATCGTCGGCTTTGGCAACCGGCTTGCCCAGCAGCTCCGACAGGCGAACCGCAACAGGCGTAAGACGCAGCTCTTCCTTCACTTCTCCGCCTGGACGGCCAAAGTGAGCGGCCAGAATGACGCGCGCGCCTTTTTCGATCAGGTATTGAATCGTTGGCAGCGTCTCGCGGATACGAGTATCGTCGGTAATCGCTCCGTCTTCCATCGGCACGTTAAAGTCAACACGTACGAATACGCGTTTTCCTGCTACTTCCACATCACGAACACTTTTTTTGTTCACAGTCGCTCGCCCTCCCGGTGTTAAGTATCTATAGATAAAACATTGTTAAAAGAGGAGAACGATCGATCGCCTCTCCTCTTTAACTGTAACGCTGTCTATGCAGTTAAGCGCAAACCTTACAGGCCTTTGGAAGCGATGTAAGCTGCGAGGTCAACGACGCGGTTGGAATAGCCCCACTCGTTGTCATACCAGGAAACGACTTTAACCATGTTGCCTTCTACTACCATCGTGGACAGGCCATCGACCGTGGAGGAAGCAGGGTTGCCGTTGTAGTCGCTCGATACGAGCGGCTCTTCGGAGAAGTAAAGGATGCCTTTCAGCGGGCCTTCAGCTGCTTCTTTAAGGGCAGCGTTCACTTCTTCAACCGTTACGTTGGATTTAACTTCAGCTACAAGATCCGTTACGGAAACGTTTCTCGTAGGAACGCGCATTGCCATGCCGTTCAGTTTGCCTTTCAGCTCAGGCAGCACGAGGGATACCGCTTTTGCAGCGCCCGTGGAGGAAGGAATGATGTTTTCTGCAGCAGCGCGAGCGCGGCGCAGGTCCTTGTGAGGAACGTCCAGTACGGATTGGTCGTTCGTGTAAGCATGAACCGTCGTCATCATGCCTTTTACGATGCCGAACTTGTCGTTCAGAACTTTCGCGAAAGGAGCCAGACAGTTCGTCGTACAAGAAGCGTTGGAGATAACCGTATGGGAAGCAGCGTCGTATTTGTCTTCGTTTACGCCCATAACGATCGTGATATCTTCGTTTGTAGCTGGAGCGGAGATGATAACTTTTTTCGCTCCGCCTTTCAGGTGAAGCTCAGCTTTTTCTTTAGCCGTGAAAATACCAGTGGACTCAACAACGATTTCAGCGCCTACGGAAGCCCAAGGCAGGTTCTCTGGATTGCGCTCTGCAAATACTTTGATTTCGCGGCCGTTCACAACCAGCGCGCCTTCTTTTGCTTCAACCGTAGCGTCGAGAACGCCATGAGTCGTGTCGTATTTAAGCAGGTGAGCCAGTGTTTTCGTGTCCGTCAGATCGTTAACTGCCACGATTTGAACTTCGCTGTTGTTCAGGGCTGCGCGGAACACGTTGCGTCCGATACGTCCGAATCCGTTGATACCAACTTTTACCATTGTTGATAACCTCCTGATAAATTAAATTTCGTTCTTGCTTGCTATGTCAAAACAATTCGCTTGGCCCTGCTCCTGACAGGCGCAGAGCCTGCGGCTTGTGATGAATCCTGATTTCTGCGGCGCATACCGCCGGAAACAACCCCTGCACCATTATCGCCATCATTGGCGTGATGCTATTCCGGCTGCGCCGCAATTTCGAGTGCTGCCGCCTCGTCCGTGACGAGAACATCCTCGTGGCCGAAGCGCAGCACAGCGGCAATCGCCTCCGCTTTTGAACGTCCGCCGGCGACGCCGATGACGACCTCCGTCGTCATGATGTCCTCCAGTCGGATGCCCGCCGTCTGCATCTTGTGCACAACGGAGCCGCCCCGGTCAAAATAGTACCCCCATGCTTCGGCTAATGCTCCCTCCGCATTCAGTTCCTCTACGACGCTGTTGTCTACGCGTCTGCGCCGCGCCATCGTCATCGCGTCCCCGATGCCGTGAATCACGATGCGGGCGCTCCGGATGACGCCGACAATCTCCTTCACGCCCGGCTCATGCATGAGGCTTGTGTAAGCCTCCTCGCTAATATGATCGGGCACGTGAAGCATTCGGTACTGGGCGCCGGTCCGCTTCGCCATGGCGGAGACGATCGTGCTGGCCTGATACTCCAGGCTTTCGCCCAAGCCTCCGCGTGCAGGCACGAACAGATTAGTCGGATGCGGAGCCGGGGAATTAAGATGTGAGGCAACCTGAGCGAGCGTTGAGCCTCCGGTTACAGCGACGACGTCGCCCTCCCGCAGCTGCTCAAGCAGCACGGCCGCGCCAGCGCGGCCAAGCTCCCGCTTCGTGCTGCTTGACGTGTCGGAGTCACCCGGCACGATAACAACCTTGCGCAATCCGAAGCGGCTTCGCAGCTGCTCTTCAAGATTGGACAAACCGAGCAATCCGCTCAGCACAGGCTCCATCTCTTCCAGCAGGCGGCGGCCGCTTTGGCTCACGCGCATGCCTGAGGCGTTAATTTCCAGAAAGCCTTGTTCCTTCAGAAAGTCGGTCTCAGCCCGCAGCACGCGTTCCGTCATGCCAAGGGATGCGGCTAGCGAGCGGCGGCCGATCATATCCGCGACCAACACCTGATGGAGAATGGAATACCGCAGACGCACCGTCTCCAGCAGATCCGGCACAAGCTGCCTCTGCAAATCAATTAGACTGCGCATAAGCGCTCCAACTCCACTCGTAAGCTTCCCGATTCGGGACGAATAACGTCCCGGCCATTCAATAAACGTCCCACAACCTCATTGTACTCCTTCTTTTATAGACCCGCAAGTGAGGTTTACCCGCTGAAAACGATTACCTGGGCCTATTTCTATTGAAAGTTTAGTAAAACCGCTTTAGTGTTGCTTTTTAATGCCAGCTGTTATACAATCTTAGACGTTACGCTTTTCAAGCGCCCGTGGTCCAATGGATATGACGTAGGCCTCCGGAGCCTGAGATCTAGGTTCGATTCCTAGCGGGCGCGCCACTTTTACTAATTACATACCGAATTCATACAATCGCGCATTTTTCTGAATCGTTCAGAAGGATGACGCGATTTTTTATTGTATATTTAGAAGCAGACCGGAAACCTTTGTGGCAGCTTTCGTTTAAGGCCGCTTCGAGCCGGTTAGAATGGGCTATGGGGAGCCTTTTCAAGCGTTCCCCGCGCCCTTTGACCAAATTTGACTTTCGTAAGAAGTTCCATTAAAATGAAAGCCAGCAAACCGCTATCTACTGTCTAATTGAAGGATATAAGGGAGGGACTTGCACTTGAATATGAACTATGTGCCTATGGTCATCGAGCAAAGCAACCGCGGAGAACGCGCTTATGACATTTACTCCAGGCTGCTCAAGGATCGCATTATTTTCCTCGGCACCGGCATCAATGACGTCGTAGCGAACTCCGTCATCGCTCAGCTGCTGTTCCTCGCAGCAGATGATCCCGAGAAAGACATTTCCATCTACATCAACAGCCCTGGCGGCTCCATTACAGCCGGTATGGCGATTTACGACACGATGCAGTTCATTAAGCCGGACGTATCGACGATTTGCGTCGGCATGGCTGCATCGATGGGCGCTTTCCTGCTGACAGCAGGAACAAAAGGCAAGCGTTACGCGCTGCCTAACAGCGAAGTGATGATTCACCAACCGCTTGGCGGCGCCGAAGGCCAAGCCAGCGATATCGAGATTCGCGCCCGCCGCATCCTGAAGATGCGCGACAAGCTGAATCATATTCTTGCAGAACGTTCCGGCCAGCCGCTGGAGCGCATCGAGAAGGATACCGACCGCGACTACTTCATGAGCGCTGAAGAAGCCCGCGAATACGGCCTCGTTGACAAAGTCATTGAGACGCTGTAAAAATTAAAGCGGACCAGCTTTTCTCCTTGGAGAGAGCTGGTCTGTTTTTTGTTTAGGTCCTGTAAAGAAATGAAAAAAGCCCGGCCCTCTGCAGGGATCCGGGCAATTCTATATAATGAATCTTTTATTTCAACTGGAATACAACCGTCAGCTGCGCCTGAACGTCCACTTCTCCTGGCTCTACGGAGGTGCCGGCTGCGTCGTTAGCTTCCTTCGCCATTTCTTGACGGAAGACAGGCTGCACTTGGGCGCCGTTTTCCGTAATATTAATGACCGGGCCGAGCGTCCGTCCTGCTGCAGCCGCAAGAGCTTCGGCTTTGGAGCGGGCGTTTTCCACCGCTTTTTTGAGCGCGTCGTTTTCGTACTGGTCCTTTTTCTCGGTATCAAAGGTTACGCCGCCGATTTGGTTCGCTCCTGCTGTGCCCAGGCTGTCGAGCAGCGCGCCGGTTTGCTCAATGTTGCGCCATGAGATGCGAATCTCATGTACAGCGGAGTAGCCCGTCAGCACCTGACCGTCTTTTTCCGAGAATTTGTATTGAGGCTGTACGTAGTATCCGGTTGTTTTCAGATCCTTGTCCGTCAGCTTGTACGTCTCGGTTAATACTTTACGAACCGCCTCATAACGCTTTGCCGCGGCAGCCTGAGCTTCCTTCGCAGTTTTGGCCGTTACATTAACGCCTGCCGAGATGTATGCAATATCCGGAGTGACCGCAAGCTTGCCGTCGCCCTGCACCGCAATCGTATTTTCCATAACCGCTCCCTGCTCCGCATATACAGGTTGAACATTCGGGCTGCCGCTCAAGCCGTTCCAGGCCAGCAGCGAGCCTGCCGTCAGTCCTACTGCCAGCAGCACCACTTTTCCGCGATGAACCAATTTGCCCATGCCTTTACTATCACTCATTATTGACGCCTCCTTATTTCTATTTGTCCTTGTAAACGGATTCTTGTATGTAAAGGTTGCAATTTCCATCCATTGTTCCCTAGAAGGTTTTTGATATACGAGAATGAGCGCACAAAAAAAACAGCCCCTGCGTCCCAAGGACACAAAGACCGTTTTGCTGCATTACTGGTTTTCCAGCTCTTCCTTGCTAACGAGTGAGACTAAAGCGTTTACAGCCTGTTCGGCGTCCGAACCCTCCGCACTGATGTAAACCTCGGTGCCGGAGCTGATGGCCAAGCTCATAATGCCCATAATCGACTTTGCGTTCACTTTTTTCTCGTCCTTCTCGACGAAAATTTCAGAGGAGAATTTATTGGCTTCCTGAACGAAGAGCGCGGCTGGTCTAGCATGAAGACCTGTCTTCAACTTCACGACTACGGGTTGTCTTGTCATGAATAGTTAACCCCCTAACGTATATATAATTGATTACAAGCAAAGCGCCTTCGCAAAACGGCTTCATCGTCGCCGGGACGTAAATCGCATGCGAATGCAGAGGAGTAACTCCCAACAATCTGAGAATCGCTGTCTCCCTTACCGGACTAGGCGCGTTTCATCCAACTTTAATGGGCTTTGCGAACTACGCAAGGAGCCCTTCCTGTAGTCAAGACTGTTATCATTATACCATCGTAAATCCGAAGTTAAAAGTTTAGCTGCCTCGGATTTTTTCGGCCAATTCGTCAATTTTGCGCAATCTGTGGTTAACACCTGATTTACTGACGGAGCCTTTGAGCATCTCTCCGACTTCCTTCAGATTCATATCGGGATGCTGCAAGCGTATTTCCGCCACTTCGCGCAGCTTTTCCGGCAAGTTCTCCAAGCCGATTTCTTTTTGCAAAAGACGGATGTTGTCGATCTGCCGCACCGCCGCTCCAATCGTTTTGTTGAGATTTGCCGTCTCGCAATTGACGATTCGGTTCACGGAATTGCGCATATCGCGCATAATGCGCACATCCTCAAACTTAAACAGCGCCTGATGCGCGCCGATAATGTTCAGCAGCTCGATGATTTTTTCGCCTTCCTTGATATAAAAGACGAAGCCTTTTTTGCGTTCGATGCAGCGGGCGTTAAGCCCGAACTTGTTGGCTAGAGACACCAATGCGGAGCAATGCTCCTCATACATGCAGGCTATTTCCAGATGGTACGAAGAGCCCTCGGGATTGTTGACCGAACCTCCGGCGAGAAAGGCCCCCCGCATATAGGCCCTTTTACAGCAGGGCTTACGGATCATATCTTTATCGATGCCTTGATTGAACATGAACCCTTCAGAAACAATGTTCAGTTCTTTAAGGATTTCCTGTACGCGGGCCGGAATACGCACGATGTAGACATTATTTTTTTTGAGCCGCATTTTTTTGCGGACGAGCAGCTCGGTATGCACATCAAACAGCTTTTTAATCAAGCTGTAAATGCGTCTTGCGATCGCCGCATTTTCGGTGGAGATATCCAGGATGACCTTGCGGCTGGACAGGTGAACCGAACCGTTCATGCGGATCAGCGAGGACAGCTCCGCCTGCTCGCAGCACGCGTCCTGATTTTCCACGAGCGTTAATTCTTTTTTCGTTTGAGCAGCAAAGGACATCCCTTCATCTCACCCCTTCCGGTCCATCCAGCTGTCAACCAGCTGGTATATATGATGGCTTAGCCTGACGGCGTCATGCCGTAAATAAGTGCGGAACAATACGAGGCGGTCGGCGATGACCTTATACCCTCGCCGGGTAACCTCATCCAGATCGAGATGCACTGCCTTGGCACCCATTTCGGCGTAACGGTCTTGCACTTGAGGAGGAATCTCGCCATCGTTAACGATGACATAGTCAAACAGCTGATGGCCGATATGCTGCTGAATCGCTTCCAAGTGATCGCTAACCGCATAATCGTCCGTCTCCCCAGGCTGGGTCATGACGTTGCAGATGAAAATTTTAAGCGCATTCGATTGCACAATCGCA
This sequence comes from Paenibacillus pasadenensis, assembly GCF_023715725.1. Lineage (GTDB taxonomy): Bacteria > Bacillota > Bacilli > Paenibacillales > Paenibacillaceae > Paenibacillus_O > Paenibacillus_O pasadenensis_A. Next base: position 25,218 of record NZ_JAMBOT010000009.1, on the reverse strand, counting down.
TCCGCCAGCTTAGGCACGAGCAGATTAGGGATAATACTTGTATATAGGCTGCCCGGACCGATCAAGATTGCATCCGCATCCTGAATTGCTTGACAAGCCTCTTCAAGCGGCTCCACATCCGCAGGCTCGATGAACACCCTCTTAATCGGCTGCCCCGCCAGCGGAATATTGGACTCGCCTTCCACAATCGTTCCGTCAACCAGCTCGGCCTTCAGCACGATCGACTGATCGGAAGCTGGGAGCACCGTGCCGCGCACGGCCAGTACCCGGCTCAGCTCACGGATGCCCGTAACGAAGTCCCCGGATATATCCGTCATGGCAGCGAGCATCAGGTTTCCAAGACTGTGTCCTGCCAGTCCGGTGCCGTTGGTGAACCGGTACTGCAGCATTTCCGACAGCAGCGGTTCCACATCCGCCAGTGCGATAAGCACGTTGCGAATATCTCCCGGAGGCGGCATTTGCAGCTCGCTGCGAAGCACACCGGAGCTGCCCCCGTCATCGGCCACCGTGACGATGGCCGTAATGTCGAGCGCCTTCTCCTTAAGTCCCCGCAGCATAACGGACAGTCCCGTGCCTCCCCCGATTACAACAATCTTCGGGTTCTTCTGGTCGGTGTATCTCTTTCTTGCCATTACCATCCCGCCTTATGGGCGGTCACGGTCAGCATCGCGATGGCTCACCCGGACAATCTCCGTCTCGCTGCTGCCGAGCATTCGCCCGAGATATTCCGCTATGGCTACGGAGCGATGCTTGCCTCCCGTACAGCCGATGCCGATGACGACCTGGCTTTTTCCTTCTTTGCGGTAAAGGGGAATCAAAAACTGCAGCATATCCAGCAGCTTTGTTAAAAACATCTGGGTATCCGGCCACTTCATAACATAATCATATACATCCGGCTCCTGGCCTGTGCGTGGACGCAGATGATCCACGTAATGCGGGTTCGGCAAAAAGCGGACGTCGTAAATGAGATCGGCATCAATCGGTATGCCGTACTTGAAGCCGAACGAGGTAACAATGACGGTAAACTGTCCCTGCTGCGTGTTCGTAAAGCGCGAAATAATCGCTTCCTTCAGCTGCGCAGGCTTCAAATTGCTTGTATCAATTACCTGGGTGGCCGACGCTTTCAGTTCTTCCAGAAGCCTGCGCTCCATGCCGATGCCATCCAGCGGCAGCCCTTCGGGAGCAAGCGGATGGCGGCGGCGGCTTTCCTTGTATCGGCGTACCAATACGCTATCGGTCGCATCCAGAAACAGAATTTCATAAGGAATTGTAAAATGAGAACGGATATAGTCCAGCGATTCCGACAGAGCGGTGAAAAACTCGCGTCCGCGCAAATCGATGACAAGCGCAACCTTGGCAATCTTGCCGCTGGAGCCGTCGATCAGCTCTGCGAACTTCGGAATAAGCACAGGCGGCAGATTGTCCACGCAGAAAAAGCCGAGATCCTCCAGGCTTTGCACGGCAAGCGTCTTGCCGGCCCCCGACATTCCTGTAATGATAACCAGTTGTGCCGTATTCATTTCCATTAAGATTCCCCCTCCAGCTGCTGAGCTAACCCCGCACTCGCCTGTAAGCTAGGAACGCAGAATCAAACCTGCCGCGCCAACGACGCCTGCATTGTTGCCAAGCGTAGCCGCGACGATTTCGACGCCTTCTTTTGCCTGCTCTTGCGTGTACTTCGCGAACACTTCGCGGATCTGGTCAAACAGGAAGTCGCCGGCTTTTGCTACGCCGCCGCCGATAATAAAGCGCTGCGGATTCAGCATAACAGCTGTTGCCGCCATAGACTTGCCCAGGTAAAATGCCGCGCGGTTGACGATACGAGCCGCCACCTCGTCGCCGGCTTTTGCCGCGTCGATGACTTCCTTCGCCATAATGTCCGGTACGAGCGCCAGGCTTGTTTTATCGCCGCGCGCAACAGCATCCTTAGCCATGCGGATAATTCCCGTTGCCGAGGATACCGTCTCCAAGCAGCCGGTCATGCCGCAGGTGCATTGAATTGCTTCAAGGTCAGGCACGATGGACACATGGCCGAGTTCTCCCGCCATACCGCCAAAGCCTTCATAAATGCGGCCGTTAATAATAACGCCTCCGCCAACACCGGTGCCGAGCGTATAACATACACAGTTCGGAATGCCGCGGCCAGCTCCTGCCCAAGCTTCTCCAAGCGCAGCAACGTTAGCGTCGTTATTTACTTTAACCGTAACGCCAAGCTTCTCCTCCAGCTGCTGTCTCAGAGGAACATTGCGTATATTCAAGTTATTGGAGAACTTCACGATGCCGTTCGGAATGTCCAGGAAACCGGCAATCCCGACGCCGACGCCGCCGACCTGATCCCAGGCGAATCCGGTTGCATCAACAATATGGCGAACGTACTTCACAATATTGTCGACAATGCGGTCCGCACCATGGCTGGACTCGGTCGGGCCTTCATACGTCTGAAGCAAATCGCCCACCGCATTGCATACTCCTACTTTAATGGCGGTGCCGCCAATATCCGCTCCAACGTAGATCGTCTCTGACATGTGATAGCCACCTCAAATAATTAAGTTTAACTTTCTTAAGCTACTATAAGGCAACGTTTGGTTCTGGTCAAGGTAACAACGCGGCCCGGCGGTTCATCCCGCCCATCCTGTGAAGAACTTGTTTCCGCCATAGGTTTACTGCTGACAGCGGCATTCATATAGAGCGTTTTTAATAGAAAAAGCGTCCGCCGCTCTGGAAACGGGGACGCTTGTTTGCCTAACAAATTGGGCTTAGAGGGACTGGCTCCAGTCATGAACCATAGCGCCCTCAAGGTATTTCTCGCAATCAAGCGCTGCTTGGCAGCCGCTTCCTGCAGCGGTAATCGCTTGGCGGTACTTCGTATCCTGAACGTCGCCGCAAGCGAATACGCCTGGTACGGAAGTTTCTGTCGTTCCCGGCTTCACGACGATATAGCCGTGATCGTCTGTTTCAACTTGGCCGCCGAGGAACTTCGTATTCGGCGTATGGCCGATAGCAACAAAGATGCCGTCCGCCGAAATAACCTCTTCCTGGCTCGTTTCGTTGTTGCGGACCTTCAGGCCGGTTACGCCGAGCGGTCCGGCAACAACCTCAACCGGAGTGCGGTTAAGCGCAAACGTAATTTTTTCGTTTTCGCGGGCACGGTCCTGCATGATTTTCGAGGCACGCATCTCATCGCGGCGGTGAACCAGGTCAACATTGGTCGCGAAGCGGGTCAGGAAGTTCGCCTCTTCCATAGCGGAGTCGCCGCCGCCGACAACAACGATCTTTTTGCCGCGGAAGAAGAAGCCGTCGCAAGTGGCGCAAGTGCTAACGCCGCGTCCGACATTTTCTTTTTCGCCTGGGATGCCCAGGTAACGAGCGGATGCTCCCGTGGAAATGATAATTGTTTCCGCTACGAGCTCGCCCTGTCCTTCCACCTGGATTTTGAACGGACGCTGGGACATATCAACGCTGTTCACCCAGCCGGTGCGGAATTCCGCGCCAAAGCGCTCCGCTTGTTTACGCATATTAGCCATAAGATCGGGACCCATAATGCCTTCCGGGAAGCCCGGGAAGTTCTCGACCTCAGTTGTAGTTGTAAGCTGGCCGCCTGGCTCTGGCCCTTCAATAATGAGCGGCTTCAGATTGGCGCGGGCAAGATAGATGGCAGCGGTCAGTCCGGCAGGACCCGTACCTATAATAACGGATTTGTACATCGTGTAACTCCTCCTCAAATACCTGCTTGATTGTAATTATTCTTATTCTAATTCATAGCAGTGCCATCCGTCAAAGCCGCTTGCCGTTTTTCATGAAACGTTCATTCTAATATGGAAAAATTTTAAAATTACTTTTTCATCACGCCGCAGATTTCGTCAATCCGCTTGGCGTATTTGCTTACTGTGGCCGCCGAAGCCCCGTAACGCTCCGCAACCTCTTGATAAGAAACCGTCCTCCGGTGGAGCTTAGCCGTCAAGTATTCCAAAGCGGCGGACCAGCTCTCCGGCTTGGCCAGCTTAGGCACATTCGGGTAAACGCGTCCCAAAAAGTCCAGCCACAGCTTCATCAGATCGTACTGCTGAAGCAAGCCGTACTCGCTGCCCATGCACGAAAAAGCCTTATCCAGCACCGATTGCCAGCCCGGCTCCCAGCCGGGCAATTTGCCTGCGGCCGGGTCCGAATCAGTCAGCGAGCCAAGCAGCCGGCGCTCCCCCTCTAGCACAGCGGGAAGCGGCTCTGCTACACCGATGGAACGGAGAACAAATAGCGCCAGCCGCTTCAGATCGTCATCCTCATCCGGTTCCAGAAGCAGCGCCTGCAGCGCCTCCTTCACCTCGCTGTCCGCAATGAGACCAAGCGCTTGAATGACCTGCAGCTTCGTCTTACGGTCGCCGTGGCGAAGCGCCCAGAAAAAGGAGGAGCGCACGAGCGGATTGCTTTTCATTCCGTCCGGCATCGTACCGGGCATCCGCTCCCACATGCGGAACTGCTCCTCAAACGGGAGATGATAATGATAACTCGCCGCCATTTTGCCTTGGCCCTTTTTCACAAGAGCCAGCTGCTCCAGGTAATACCGGGCAACATCGGACTTCGGATCGCGGCGGACGGCCTGCTGCCACAGCTGCTCCGCTTCTCCAAAACGGTTCGAATGTACAGCTGCAACGGCTGCATAATGGTACAGAGACGCTTCCCTCTCGCCTGATCCGTCCTTCAGCAGACGGCGGAAATGCCCGAGGGCGCACTCATGCTCCCCTAGAATGCCCATCGTGGTAGCCAATTTAAACACATGCTCCTGATGAAAGGGCACGGTCCGGCGCAGCTGATCCGTAAGCGGAGCCAGGTTTTCGGTGTCGTTGGCATGCTGATAAAAAATAGCCAGATTGCACAGGGCGTGAAGGTTTCCCTCCTCCTGCTCCAGCGCCTCCCGAATCGTCTCCATCGCTGTGTCGAATCGGCCCATATAATAATAAGCTAGCGCCAAGTTGTTGCGGGCAGCCATGAATTCGCCATTTTGCTCGACGATGGACTCCAGCAGCTTCACCGCTTGGGAGAACTTGCCTTCCTCAAGCAAAGCGCGCGCCCGGTCATGCTCGGCATACCCTTGCCGCGCTTTGATGGTCACAACTTTGGCAGGCCGCTTGAGCTCATAGTGGAGCAGCTCCATCATTTCCTCGGCCTCATCCAAATAATGCCCTTCCTCGTCTTCCTCCAAATAACGCAGCAGCGCCTGCTCCGCCTTTTCATACTGCTCCATGTTCGCGAAGTTGTTGGCCATATAAAAGAAACATTCCGTCAAGTCCGGCTCCAGCGTCTCCAGAATCTCTACCAAAATGCGGTTCGATTCTTCATACTGGCCCATCTCCGACAGGATGCCGGCAAGATTGCAATGATTGACCGGATTTTCCGGCTCGTACTCTACCGCGCGTCGAAAATATTTAAGTGCCTTGTCGTAGTGAAAGCGGTCCATCGAGCGCACGGCGCGCTCGAAAAAGAACGTTGCGTCCCACTGAATCGGTATGATCTTTGCTGCCCGGTCCGCAGCCGCCCTGTTGTCCTCTTTCACCAGCCAAGGCACCTCCCTGTTTCATCCTGCAGAAATCGAATGCACATGATTATACCATAACCCTCCCTTCCTTACACGGTACAAAATACTCCTAAACGAAACACATCCGGTACGTCGGACGGATGATTGGAGTTAAAAGAATTGCCGTCGGCACATGGCCAAAAAAGAAAAAGCCTCTCCGTCTTCGACGAAGAGGCTGCCTGCGCTCGTCCGAAAGCGGACTATACGCCAGCGTTTTTGAACAGAGTGCTGATAGAGCCGCCCTGCATAATGATTTTGGTGGCATCCGCCAGCATCGGAGCGACGGAAAGCACCCTGAAGCGGTCGGAACGAATGTCCGGAAGCGCAATGGAATCCGTTACAACGACTTCTCTTATCATAGGATGATCCAGCTTCTGGAGGGCATTGCCGGAAAATAACGGATGCGTTGCACAGACATAAACGTCTTCCGCTCCGCGCTCTTTCAACCCTTCTACAACATTGACGATCGTAGAACCGGTATCGATCAGATCCTCAATAATGATCGGAGTCTGCCCCTCGACGTCGCCGATGACGTGAGTAATAACGGACTCGTTGTGGGCCGGGCGTTTTTTGATCATGATTGCGAAAGGCGAATCCAGGTAATTGGCCAGCTTCTCAGCGGTGGAAGCCCGTCCGGCATCCGGAGAAACGACAACGGGATTCTTGATGTTTTTGCTCTTCAGATGATCGCTGATCAGGTCCAGCGCCGTCAGGTGGTCCACCGGAATGTTAAAGAAGCCCTGGATAGCCGGAGCGTGAAGATCGATCGTGATGATACGGGTTGCTCCAACCGTCGTCAGAATGTCGGCCAGCATCTTCGCCGAAATCGGCTCGCGCGGCGCGGCTTTGCGCTCCTGGCGCGCATAGCCGTAGTACGGCATGATGATGTTGATCGTCTTGGCCGATGCGCGCTTGGCGGCATCGATCATAACGAGCAGCTCAACCAGGTTCTCGTTGATTGGGTGGGAGAAAGACTGAACCAGGAACACATGGCAGTTCCGGATCGTCTCCTCGTAGTGGCAATATACCTCCCCGCTTTTGAACCGGGAGATCGTGATGGCCCCCAGCGGAAGTCCGAGCTCTCCGCTGATTTTTCTCGCCAGTTCCGGGTTCGAGGAACCCGAAAAAATTCGCAACTTGTCGCTAAACATGATACCCTCCTGAGCGTTCCAACCAAAAATTTGACAACATCCTGCTAAAACCTCTGCATGTTCTGCATCTTCGACAATTCTATTATACATCTTGAGCCGCAGATTTCAAAAAGGAATCAGGAAACGGTTCCGGTCTTGGAAGGTCAACAATTGCGTATAACCGGCTTCTTTCAATGCTTCGCGCGCTTCTGGTAGATATTGCTCCAGCCGCTCCGGCTGGTGGCAATCCGAACCGATGGTGATCGGGATGCCAAGCTCTTGCGCTTTTTTCAGCATCCGCGGGCCCGGGAACATCTCGGCGCATGGCATGCGCAGGCCGGAAGCGTTCAGCTCAATCGCCATGCCAGCCGCACAGACCGCCTCCAGCGCCGCGTCCTCCAGATGCGCCACATCCTGCTCCGGCGGAAAGCCAAACCGTTTGATTACGTCAATATGTCCAATATAGTCGTAAAAACCAGTTTTGGTTGCTTTAATGACTGCATCGTAATATTGCTCGTAGACCTGAAGGCGGTTTTTCCCTTCCCAACCAGCTGTTTGGCGGAAGTCGGTAATGTCCCAAGTGCCAAGAAAATGCACGGAGCCGATGACGTAATCCCAAGGATACGCTTCAATAATCGCCGAAATTTGCTCCTCGTATCCTTCGATATAGTCTCCTTCCAGGCCAAGGCGGACCTCAATCTGGCCGCGGTACTTCTCCCTCAGGTGAAGCACCTCGTCGACATAACGGGGCAGCTCCTCCATCGGCATAGCCATTTCCGGGTAATATTCCTCCGGTTTCACATGCAGCAGCGGCATATGGTCAGACAGCCCGATTTGGCCGAGACCATTGCGGATGCCCTGCTGCACATAGTCCTCCAGCTTGCCGACCGCATGCCCGCAGCGCTCGTGATGGGTATGGTAATCGATTCGGATCGCCATTTCGTCGATCGCTCCTCCCTCGTATGGAGAAACGCCTGCCCGGCGGTCGCTTCGCGGGCAGGCGTTCCTTGTTCTTTATTTAAGGGCGTTTGACGCCCTTACCGACGCTCTTTTGCGCGCTTTGCCGCTCCGTAAGGTCGTTTGACGCCCTTATCGACGCTCTTTTGAGCGCTTTTCCGCTCCGTAAGGGCGTTTGACGCCCTTACCTACGCTTCTTTTGCGCGGTTTGCCGCTCCGTAAGGTCGTTTGACTCCCTTACCGATGCTCTTTTGCGCGCTTTGCCGCTCCGTAAGGTCGTTTGACTCCCTTACCGATGCTCTTTTGAGCGCTTTGCCGCTCCGTAAAGTCGTTTGACTCCCTTACCGACGCTCTTTTGAGCGCTTTGCCGCTCCGTAAGGTCGTTTGACTCCCTTAATGATGCTCTTTTGCGCGCTTTGCCGCTCCGTAAGGGCGTTTGACGCCCTTACCGGTTACATCGTTTCCGCAGTGCTCAGCCGATTCGCTCGAAAACCGTCCCGTTCTCCTAACCATCGAAACGGTGCTACTGATGTCATCTCTGCTCGGTGCTGGCTTCAAAACGTGTTACCGGTTCATTTTATTCGTCGTAGGCTTGCCGTGCCGGTCGCGAAGAACCGCCATCACTTCATCGAGCGAAACGCCGCGCTCGCGCAGCAGCACCATCAAGTGAAACAGCAGATCGCCGGCTTCGGCGCGAAGCTCTTCGTTGTCGCTGTTTTTGGCAGCGATAACAACCTCAATGCTTTCCTCGCCGAATTTTTTCAGAATCTTGTCCAGACCCTTCTCGAACAGATACGTCGTATACGCGCCCTCCGGCCGTTCCGAATACCGCTGGCCAATTGTGCTCTCCAGCTCGCCAATCATACCGAAGCGGTCGCCTTCAACCGTTTCCTCACGATCCGCCTGCCCCTTCACCGGGAGCGGATTATGGAAGCAGCTGTATGAGCCGGTATGGCATGCCGGACCCTTTTGCTCCACACGCACGAGCAGCGTATCGCCGTCGCAATCGTAGTGGATGGAGCGAATGCGCTGCGTATGGCCGCTCGTTGCGCCCTTATGCCACAGCTCCTGGCGAGAACGGCTCCAGTACCAAGTTTCGCCGCTTTCCAAGGAAAGCTTGAGAGACTCCTCGCTCATATAGGCAAGCATAAGCATTTCCTTCGTGACCGCATCCTGCACAACCGCCGGCACAAGGCCGTTATCATCGAATTTGATTTTGCTTAGGTCCAGCTCCAGCGAAGAAGTCTCGCCGCTGCCCGAAATGGTGTGACTGCTCATCGCATCTCCACTCCTTCCCGCCGCAGCTCATCTTTCACTTCACCGATCGTCAGCTCTTTGTAGTGGAAAATCGTCGCAGCAAGCCCGGCATCGGCATGTCCTTCACGGAACACTTCGCCAAAATGCTCTTTGCGCCCCGCGCCGCCGGAGGCAATAACCGGAATGCCGACCGATTGGGATACCGCGCGCGTCAAAGGAATATCAAATCCGTCCTTCGTGCCGTCTGCATCCATGCTCGTCAGCAGCAGCTCCCCTGCGCCGAGCTGCTCGGCCCTTCTAACCCATTCCAAAGCCCGGATGCCGGAAGCTTTGCGTCCGCCATGCGTATATACTTCCCACTCGCCCCATTCGGCGTTGAACTTGGCGTCGACAGCGACAACGATACACTGGGAGCCGAAACGGCGCGCTCCATCCGAGATCAGCTGCGGATTAAGCACCGCCGCCGTGTTGATGCCGATTTTGTCCGCTCCTGCGCGTAAAATCCGCTTCATATCGTCCGTGGCGGAGATGCCTCCTCCAACCGTGAACGGAATGGTGATTTCGCCTGCTGTACGGCGAACGACCTCAATCATCGTCGCCCGTCCCTCTACGGAAGCGGAAATATCGAGAAAAACAAGCTCGTCCGCGCCCTCCCGGTCATAAATTGAAGCAAGCTCAACGGGGTCTCCGGCATCTCTCAGATTGACAAAATTAACGCCTTTGACGACGCGGCCGTCCTTTACGTCCAGACACGGAATAATTCGTTTGGCCAGCATAGGCCCACCTCTTTCCTGACTAATCCCTATTTCCCGGCCTCGAGCTCCCGCACCGCATCTGCCAGTGAAATTGCGCCCGTATAAAGCGCTTTGCCGACGATAGCGCCGCTAATGCCTTGATCCGCATATTGGGACAGCGAGCGCAGATCCTCGATCCGGCTCACGCCGCCCGATGCGATTACTTTGGCTCCGGAGTATGCCGCGAGCGAGCGGATCGCCTCCACATTAGGGCCTTCCATCATGCCGTCGCGAGAAATATCCGTAAAAATAAACGTTTCAGCGCCTTTGGCCGCCAGCTCCTTCGCCAGCTCCTCGGCCTTCACCTCGGATGTTTCCAGCCAGCCGCGCGTCGCCACGTAGCCGTTTCTGGCATCGATTCCGATGGCAACCTTATCCCCGTACTTCGCCAGTACGCGCTCAACAAAGCTGCGGTCTTCAATCGCCGCAGTGCCAAGAATAACGCGGGAGACGCCGAGCGCGACTAGTCGCTCTACATCGGCTTCTGTGCGAAGTCCGCCGCCAAGCTGCACGGGTACGCTGACAGAACGGGCAATTTCGCCAATCAGCTCCGCGTTGACGGGATGTCCAGCCTTTGCTCCATCGAGGTCAACAAGATGAATCCAGGAAGCGCCAGCGGCTTCCCAATCGCGCGCCGCGCTGACCGGGCTGTCATTATAGACTGTTTCCTGATTGTAATCGCCCTGTACAAGACGGACTGCTTTGCCGCCGCGAATATCGATAGCGGGATATATGGTGAAAGTGGACATTAAGATTCCTCCAAACGGTTATCGAAATCGTTAGCTTTGCTGACCGGAAGCAGCTGAAGACGAAGCTTCAGCGGGAGCGCCCGCCAGCGCCAGGAAATTACGCAGCAGCTGCATGCCGAGCTCGCCGCTTTTTTCCGGATGGAACTGCATGCCCATTACATTCCCGCGGCCTACGATGGCCGTCACCGGCTGGAAATAATCCGCTACGGCGATTAGATCGGACTCCTGCTCCGGCAGCGCGTGGTAGGAATGCACGAAGTACACATGCCCTTCCTCCAGCCCTGTCAGCAGCGCGCTATCACGGCGGAACTCAAGCCGGTTCCAGCCCATATGCGGAATTTTGTACTCGCCCTTAAAACGCACGACGCGCCCGGGCAGCAACCCAAGCCCCTGATGCGTGCCGTGCTCCTCGCCTTCGCTGAACAGCAGCTGCATGCCCAAGCAAATGCCGAGCAGCGGCTTGCCCGATGCGGCGAATGCGCGCGCTGCCTCATCCATGCCGGTCTCGCGCAAAAATTCCATCGCATCGCCGTACGCTCCGACGCCGGGGAGAATCGCTCCGTCCGCCCGGAGAATCTCCTCCTTGTCAGACGTTACAACCGCTCGATAACCAAGGCGCTCCACCGCCTTGCTGACGCTATGCAGATTGCCGAGGCCGTAGTCGATGATCGCGATCATGCTACAGCACTCCTTTTGTAGATGGAACTCCCTGCACGCGCGGATCGAAAGACGTCGCCTCGTCCAGCGCGCGTCCCAGCGCTTTAAACACCGCTTCAATCATGTGATGCGTGTTTTTGCCGTAGTGAACGATAACATGCAGCGTGAATCGGCCCTCAAGCGCAAGCTTCCAAAGGAATTCATGCACAAGCTCCGTGGAAAAGCTGCCTACCTGCTGGGACGGGTATTCCGCCCGGTACTCAAAGTGAGGACGGTTGCTCAAGTCGATGACCACCTGCGCGAGCGCCTCATCCATCGGCACAAATACGCTGGCGTAACGCTTAATGCCGCGTTTGTCGCCGAGCGCTTCTGCAAGCGTCTGGCCCAGGCAAATCCCGATATCCTCAACTGTATGGTGATCGTCAATATCAACGTCGCCGCGTCCGTCTACCTTAAGATCAAACTGGCCGTGCTTCGTGAACAGGTCCAGCATATGATTCAGGAAAGGAACGTCCGTCTCGATTTCCGATACGCCGGTTCCGTCCACTGCAAAGGCCAATTTAATATCCGTCTCGTTTGTTTTGCGCGCCACCTCAGCGCGGCGGATCTCCCGCCCATTGTCCCCATTCGCCATCGTTAAGCCCTCTTCCCTTCCGTCGTCTGTTGCCCGGCAGCATTAGCCGCCGTTCCTGCTTCCTTCTCCAGCCGCACCTCAATCGCCCGCGCGTGGCCCTCCAGCCCCTCGTGGCGGGCCAGCGTCATGATGTGGGCTCCGTCGCGCAGCAGCGCTTCGCGGCTGTAGGAGATCAAGCTCGATTTTTTGATAAAATCGTCCACATTCACCGGTGAGCTGAAACGCGCCGTCCCGTTGGTCGGAATAATGTGGTTCGGTCCTGCGAAGTAGTCGCCGACCGGCTCCGAGCTGTAAGGACCAAGGAAAATAGCTCCGGCGTTCTCGATCGAGCCAAGCAGCGCCATTGGCTCTGCAGTCAAAACTTCCAGATGCTCCGGAGCCATCCGGTTAATGACCTCTACTCCGTCCTGAAGCGAATCCACCAGCAAAATCGCACCGTGCCGGTCAATCGACTCCCGGGCAATAGCGGCGCGCGGCAGCAGCGGAAGCTGACGCTCCACCTCTCTGCTCACAGCCTCCGCCAGCTGCGCCGAAGGCGTAATCAGCACGCTGGACGCCATCTCGTCATGCTCCGCTTGCGATAGCAGGTCGGCCGCCACATACACCGGGTCGGCCGTATCGTCGGCAAGCACCGCAATCTCGCTTGGACCGGCAAGGCTGTCGATATCAACAGCACCGTACACGGCGCGCTTAGCAAGAGCGACATAGATGTTGCCCGGCCCGCAGATTTTATCTACCGGCGCAATCGTGTCTGTTCCGTATGCCAGAGCAGCGATTGCTTGCGCTCCGCCAATCCGGTACATCTCCTTCACTCCCGCCTCGGCGGCAGCGACAAGGATATAGGGATCAATGCCCGGCTTGCCTCCGGTTGCAGGAGGCGTCACCATAACAATTTCCGGCACTCCGGCCACCTGCGCCGGTATAACGTTCATCAGCACCGATGAAGGATAAGCCGCCTTGCCGCCTGGTACGTATACTCCGACCCGTTTAAGCGGGCGGATAACCTGGCCAAGCACCGTCCCATCCGGCTGTACATCCATCCAGGACTGGCGAAGCTGCCGTTCATGGTAGGTGCGGATGTTTACTGCCGCTCCCCGCAGCGCGTCAAGAAAATCCGGCTCGACCCGATCGTAGGCCGCCTGTATTTCCTCCTCGCTCACTCTGAGCTGGGACGCGTTCAATCGTACGCCGTCATACCGCTCCGTCAGCTCCAGAAGCGCTTCATCTCCGCGCGTGCGCAGCGCTTCAACCGTTTGGCGGACCGACTCGTTTTGCTCGGGCGTGCCATACTCCACTTGCCGGTCCAGCTTAAACTGCTCCGCTCTCAAAATTCGCATAACCGCTCCTCCTTCCTTTTGCCGAAAATCAGCTGCAGCGCAGCGGCTAAGCCAAAAGCCGCTACCCGATTCTTCTAAGGTTCAAGTCCGGTCCAATGCCGCAAGCAGCTCATCCAGCGTCATATCCGCCATAGATTGCAGCTGCAGATCCGCACCCGGAAAGCTCATATGTTTGGTGACCTCGTTCGGAATGACAACCGTACGCAAGCCCGCCGCTTTTGCCGCCGTAAAGCCGTTCAAGGAATCCTCGAAAGCCACCGCTTCCTCGCCCTGCACGCCAAGCGCCTCAAGCGTGGCCAAGTAAAGCTCGGGATCCGGCTTGACCCTTTTCACCATATTCTTGGTTTGGAAGGAATCGAAGCTCTCTGCAAGGCTGTGCTTTTGCAACAGCGGCTGAATCCATCCCCAAGTGGAGCTGGACGCTAGACCGACCTTAAGCCCAAGCTCCCGCGCCCGCCGCAGATTCTCTCTCACTCCAGGCAGCACGGACGATTCTCCGACGATTTGGTAATAGAGCTCCTCGTATCGGGTCTTGATCAGCTGGCGTTCCACCGGCCTGCCTATCGTCTGCTGCAAATAATCATAGGGATCAAAGGCGGCGAAGGTTGTCCCGATGCATTGCGCGAATGTCTCCAGCGGAAGAACGGCGTCATGCTCCCGGTAAATGCGGTCAAATGCATGGTAGGACGGTGTCTCCGTATCAAGAATTAATCCGTCGAAGTCAAATACGACTGCTTTAATTTTGCCCATGACAACCTCCTAAGGTGATTCGCTTATGTCGTGCATCGCAATCCCGCCGCCCGCTTCTGTATGCTCTAAGCTCGTAGGCTGCCTAAAGCTATATGCTAAAGACGTCTATCAAACTGCGTCTAGCGTTTATACCCGTGACGAAAGCGTCGCCTGGAGCCTGTCGCACAGGCTCTGAATGCGGTCGTTTTTCATCCGGTAGCTGACACGATTGGCAATCAGCCGGCTCGTGACGCCAAACATCGGCTCCATCTCGATCAAGCCGTTATCGCGCAGCGTTTGCCCCGTCTCCACCATATCGACGATCCGGTCGGCCAATCCGATCAGCGGCGCCAGCTCGATAGAGCCGTTCAGCTTAATGACCTCGACCTGCTGGCCGCGCTCGCGGAAGTATTGGGACGCAACGTTCGGGTACTTGGTCGCAACCCTTGGGTTGATGACCGGCTTCCAGTCCGGCAGCCCGATGACCGACATCCGGCATGGTGCAATGCCAAGATCGAGCAGCTCGTAGACGTCTTTATTTTCCTCCATCAGCACATCCTTGCCAACAACGCCGATATCGGCAACGCCGTATTCCACATAGGTCGGCACGTCCACCGGCTTTGCCATAATGAACTCCATGCCGGCATCCGGCACCTCAATAATCAGCTTGCGCGTATCCTCCAGATCGTCCTGGATCAGAAGTCCCGCTTCGCGGAACAGCCGGGAAGCCTGCTTATAGATCCGGCCCTTCGGCATCGCTACCTTTAATATATCCTGCGACGCTCCAATGCCGCTGCTCATAATGCTGCCCCCTTCTCCGCTGCCTCTTCCTCAAAAAAAGGCAGGAACACGCCATATACTTGGCCGCCGTAGCTGACCGATTCGCCGTCCGGCAGCCGCCGGACTTTGCGGTCGATCTGCTCAACGCCTGCAGCAGCAGGCTGCCTGTCTCCGCTCGTAACCGGCTCATCGCCGTGATGCACGCCCGGAGCCTCCAGCAGCGCCGTCACTACCTTAGCTCCGCTCTCGCGCAGCCGGTTCGCTTCAGCAAACGCGAGGCGACGTCCCGCATTGTTATAACCGATCAGAATGCGCCGCTGCGGCTCGCTTTCTTCGCCGACAAGCTCCAGCACCCGCGTCGTTTTAATGGCAAAGCCCGTAGCCGGAGCCGAACGCCCGAACTGCTGCAGCAAATTATCATACCGTCCGCCCGCTACAACCGGGAATCCGAGATCCGAAGCGTAACCTTCAAAGGTCATGCCTGTATAATAGGAAAAATCTCCAATCATCGTCAGATCGATCAGAACGTGGGCGCTTACGCCATAAGCCTCAAGCGCATCCCATATTTGACGCAGATGGCCGACGGATTGGCGGGCTGTCTCGTTTGTGCTCAGCTCAATCGCCTGCTCGCAAATTTCCCGGCCGCCGCGCAGTCGAAGCAGCCCTTCCAGCTCGCGCTGCACGCACTCTCTCAGGCCCAGCCGCTTAAGCTCATCCCGATAGCCGACATGGTCGCGATTCAGCAAATAATCCTTCAGCTTGCTCTGATCGCTTTCGCGGCCGGGCAGCAGCTCTTCCAGCAAGCCGTTCAGGAAGCCGACATGCCCGACAGCGATGCGGAAGCGTTTTACGCCCGCTGCTTGCAGCGAAGCAATCGCCAGCGCAATGACCTCTGCATCCGCCTCCGCCGAGGAATCGCCGACAAGCTCAACGCCGGCTTGGAAAAACTCAGCGTCCCTGCCAGCCTCGTTCTCAAATGCCCGGAATACGCTGGCATGGTAAGACAGACGCAGCGGGAACTCCCGGCTGCGCAGCAGAGATGCGACCACGCGCGCAATCGGGGCCGTCATGTCCGAGCGCAGTACAAGCGTGGTTCCTCTATTATTAAGCAGCTTGAACAGCCGCTGATCGGAGGTGGAGCTGGCTACGCCAACCGTATCGTAATACTCCAGCGTAGGCGTGATGATTTGCTCATAGCCCCAGCCTTCCATGCAGGTGAGCACGCTTCGCTCGATCTGTCGGAGCTTGGTGACAGCCAGCGGCAAATAATCTTTGACGCCGACTGGCTTTTCAAACACCTTTGGTTTAGACATCATTCTATCTCCTATACATCGCTAATAAGCGTGTTATACTTTATTACGTTAATGTGCTACCATGTTACCATACTGCCAAAGTAAAGGTAATGGTTATACTAACATGAGGACCACGCTTCGTCAACCGCCGCAAAGCCGCCCCCGCCGGCTTGAGCCGACAGGGGCGGCTGCGCCGTTCCTGCATTTAATCCTGCTCTATTCACTTGTGCTGAGCTCCTGTTGGACCAGCTCTTTCTCCGCATTTTTCATTAGCTCAATAAGCTCCTCGGGATCATTATCATAGTTTCCGGCATTCAGCCGGTACCCGATGAACTGGCCAGGGCCGTTAATACCAGGTTTGACCCGAAACATGATGTCGATCCCTTCCTCTTGAGCCACTTTATGCGTAGTATCCGAGGAAGCTCCGTACGGAAACGCCAGCACATCGTTTTTTACGCCCAGCTTGTCGGAAAGAATCTCGTTTGCTTGTCTAAAATCGCTGCGTATGCGTTCTTCATATTCCGAATCAAGCTCCCTGCGGCCAAGCTCTTCTTTATAAATCCGTCCGCGAAGCGCCGGGATTTTATTCGTCCCTTTGTCATTAGCCGACGAGTAAATATGCGAGTTGTACGTATGGCTGTAAAAATCGAATCCCGCCTGTTTCATCTCCCGCATCTGCTCCCAAGTTATTTTGGGCTCCTGGCCCTCCTTGAAAGCGTCAATCGAGCTGACAATGATGAAGCTGGTCGCTGTAGCCCCGTGTTTCTTCAACATCGGGTAGGCGTGTTTATAAAAAGATTCATATCCATCGTCGAAGGTTAGCGAAACGGCATTATCCGGAATTACCGCACCTTCACGAATAAAACGTTTGTACTGGTCCATCGAGATAATGTTGAACTGATTTTCGCGGAGCAAGGTTAGTTGACGGTCCAGCTTGTCCAGCGGAAGCGATTTGGTATTGGTCAGCTCAGGCCGAACATCGTGGTACATCAGCACAATGACTTTGTTTTTATAATACGTTCCTACACTCATCTCTGCCGCGCGGGCTTCCTTTACCACCATTGATACCCCAACGCCGCCTGTAATGAGAATAACCAGCGTCAGAAACAGAGACAATGCCAATAGTACCATAACCCGAGGTTTTGCTAGTGCTGTCATGCTGTCCGTACAACCCCTTGCGCGTAAGATGATGTTCCTATAACGCCACCTTACTGCAAAAAGTTGCCGATATGTGATTTTGCATAAAAAGTTAAGATTTTCTTCGGATTATCTTTGGATTTCCCGTGCGGGATTACCTCCAACAAAAGCTCCTGCCGCTACGTCCCGGTGCACAACGGAGCCTGCCGCCACGACCGCTCCGTCCCCAATGGCCACACCCGGCAAAATCGTCGTATTCGCGCCGATCATGACATTGGAACCGATTATGACATCGCCGAGGCGGTATTCGTGAATCAGATACTCATGTGTCAAAATGGTCGTGTTATACCCGATGATGCAGTTGTCTCCGACGGAGATCCGCTCCGGAAAAAACACATCCACCATGACCATCAGCGCAAACGAAGAGGTACGGCCGACCTTCATGCCGAGCACATTCCGGTAGATCCAATTTTTCACCGGCAGCGACGGACAGTATCGGGTGATCTGAATGGCGATAAAGTTCCGCACCGCTTTGAAGCGGCTTACCGTCCGGTACACCTGCCACAGCGCATTCGGCCCCTCCGTCGGATAGCGCTCGACTTTTCTCACAGCACTTCAGACTCCACGCCGAGCAGGCTGTACAAGTCCCGCATATCCTGCAGAACATGTACGGCTCCATATTCGCGAAGCAGCTGCTCGCCTTTCAGGGACCAGGCCACACCGACGGGAACAGCTCCGGCCTCCAAAGCCGACTGCATATCAACTGCGCTGTCTCCAACCATAAACGTCTCCTCCGGCTTCGCTCCAAGCAGCTGCATCGCCTTCAGCACCGGTTCGGGATGAGGCTTAGCGTTTTGCACATCATCCAACGTGACAATGGCATCCATGAAGTCGTACATACCCGTCAGCTTAAGGCCTTTGTCCGTAGACATTCTGATCTTGGTCGTCACAACCCCAAGCCGAAAGCCTTCTCCCTTCAGGCGCTGCAGCACCTCCACCGTGTTCGGGAACGGCTTGACCAGATCGTCGTGAAGCCTCATATTCATTTCCCGGTAGATTGGAATGAGGTGAGAAGCGTCCGGCAAGCCGGAAAAATAATTCAGCTGGTCAATTAGTCTGAGGCCCATATGCGGTATCATCTGTTCCCGGCCAAATCCGGCAGGCGCAATTCCCTCCAGCGCGTGAAGGAAGCTGCGCATAATCAATTCATTTGTATCTAAAATCGTTCCGTCTAGATCAAACAGTAGGTTTTTTATCTTCTTGCTGCTCATGCTGATTCTCCTTAGGCTGCGCGGAAGCATTGGAAACGGTCGCTTCCGGCTCCGTTCCGGCCGGCAGGCCGGTTTTGCGATTGATAATAGGATCGACATATCTTTCAGCTGCCATTCCCGTTTGGCGTCTAACAACGATCAGCGCGATACATGCAATAACGAGCAGCACCGCGATCAGCTGCGAAATACGCACATTGCCGTAGGACGGATCAAGGTAACCGGCTTGGAATACCGCCGTCATCGGCGACCATAGCGCGTCCATGAAGGAAGCAAGCCAGGATGGTCCGACAAAAGCCAGGCTGTCCGTCCGAAGCGCCTCAATAAAGAAGCGGCCGATGGAATACCAGATTAAATAGGAGATAAACACTTCTCCGGCGCGCATCCAAGGACGGCGGCGAATCACGAAAATAAGCAGAATGCCGAGCACGTTCCACAGCGACTCATAAAGGAAGGTCGGGTGATGGAACAAGCCGTCCTGCTCCACATACATTTGGTTCACAATCCAATTCGGCAGGTGCAGCTCATCGGTTAAAAAGCGCTTGGTTACCGCACCGCCGTAAGCTTCCTGGTTAACAAAGTTGCCCCAGCGTCCGATGATCTGCCCGATGAGCAGCGATGGAGCGCAGATGTCGGCAATTCGCCAAAAGCTGTAGCCTTTTGACCGCGTGTAAATGACCGCACAGATGACGGCGCCGATCAAAGCTCCATAAATGGCGATTCCGCCGTTCCAAATCGAAAAAATCTCTCCCGGGTTCTGCTTATAATAGTCCCATTTAAAAGCGACAAAATAAGCTCGCGCCGCGATAATCGCGGACGGTACGCCGAGCAGGAGCAGATCCATAAAAAAGTCGGAGGAAAGCCCGAAGCGTTTGCCTTCCCGAATGGCCAGCAGCAGGCCGGCCAGCGCACCCAGTCCAAGAATGATGCCGTACCAATGGACCGAAATCGGACCGATGCTGAAAGCAATTGGATTAATGAGCAGACCGATAGTTGTCATTCGCACAGACCTCTTTCTTATTCATAATCGTCCATATCATCGGCAATCGTCTCGGTAAGTTTATTCGTGAACTGCAGCGCGGCGTTATAGCCCATCCGCTTCAAGCGATAATTCATCGCTGCAACCTCAATAATAACAGCCAGGTTTCGGCCTGGACGAACCGGAACGGTGACAAGCGGCACATCCGTTTCAATAATTCGCGTTGTCTCCTCGTCGAGTCCAAGGCGGTCATACTGCTTGTCCGGCTGCCAATTTTCTAAACGAATAACAACGCTGATCCGCTTGTTGTTGCGGATAGCTCCCGCTCCGAACAGCGTCATTACATTAATAATGCCCAGCC
The DNA here is from genome assembly GCF_023715725.1 of Paenibacillus pasadenensis. Classification (GTDB taxonomy): domain Bacteria; phylum Bacillota; class Bacilli; order Paenibacillales; family Paenibacillaceae; genus Paenibacillus_O; species Paenibacillus_O pasadenensis_A. The sequence continues at coordinate 5,588 of NZ_JAMBOT010000009.1, read as the reverse complement.
CGCGAATTTCGAGCAGATGGCGAATTAAATCAGGCGCCGTTCCGTGCAGCTGGCCGTCAGACGTCTGCCGGATTTCAACTGCATCGTCGGCTACAAGGCGATGTCCGCGTTTCACGAGCTCAAGCGCCGTTTCGCTTTTTCCGATGCCGCTGCCGCCGGTAATGAGAATGCCCATTCCGTAAACATCAACAAGCACTCCATGAATCGTCGTGGTAGGAGCGAGCCGGCGTTCGAGGAAGTTAGTCAGACGGCTGGAAAATATCGTTGTAGAAATCTGGCTGCGCATGACGGGAATATTTTTCTCGGATGCTTGCTCCAGCAGCTCAATCGGCGGTTCCAAGCCGCGTGTCAGCAAGATGCACGGCGTCTCGTCATGGCATAACCGCTCCAAGCGCTCACGGCGCTCATTGCTGTCCAGCGTCTCGATAAACGCCAGCTCGGTTTTGCCAAGCAGTTGAACGCGCTCTTTTGGGTAATAATGAAAATACCCGGCCATTTCCAGCGCGGGCCGGTACAGATCGTCGGTCGTTATAATACGTTGAAGCCCGTCTTCTCCGGCCAGAATCTCCAGCTGGAACGGCTGAATTAATTCGGATACTTTGACTTTTTTGGGCATGAGGGCCTCCTGTATTGGTTCCTTGAACACAAGCTTATGTAGGAATAGATCGTTTGGATTGTTACAAGCAATGCTGATAGTTCCATCCTAATGGAAATCGCTGTTCAGCGCAACGTAGCAAGGTTTTGACAGCTCTCTGGCGCCAAGCGTTTTTAAGCTTTGTGTAGGTGAAATTGACCTGAATTAGCTCATTGTTTCCGTTTTCACAGTATGATACCCTTGGGGAGCAAACATGAGGGCAACCTTAATCAATTCTTTTCGTCCATAATAGTGAAGCAACCAAATCGACCTTTGATTGATCTAATCCTATAAAGAGAGGCGAGGTGCTGAATATGAGGTTTAAGCGCAAATCGCCGGCAAAAAGAACAGCGAAGACTACCTTTTCGGTATCGCTGCTGCTTGCCGCATCTGTAGGCATTTTTGTGCAATTGGGCAGCCATCCTGACGACACAGCCGCTTTATCCGCCGCCCTGACAGCCATTTCTCCGGCTTCTGCCTATCACCCCGCCCCCCTCCCTTTAAAACACGAGCCGATGAAATGGCCCGCAGCACCGGGACTTACCTTAGAACAGCAGGTCGCAACAGCCGAGAAGGTAATGGATATGAGCACATCGGATAAAGTGGGACAGCTCATCATTGCCGGTCTTGATGGCGAAGTTGCTGATACTGAGACCCAATCGATCATTAACAACCGCGAAGCGGGAGGCTTCATCCTGTTTCGTCCCAATATGAAGTCTGTTTCCAGCACCGTTGCCTTAACCAATCAATTAAAAAATTTGAATCGCCGGGCAGGCGGCGAGCCGTTGTTCCTTTCTGTTGATGAAGAGGGCGGGCGCGTATCCAGACTGCCTTCTCAAGTAGACAAACTTCCCTCGAGCGGTGAAATAGGCAAAAGCGGAAGCGAGGCATACGCCCGCACGGCCGGAGAGCAACTAGCGAAGCGGGTAAAGGCTTTTGGCTTCAACTTGAACTTCGCTCCTGTGCTGGATGTGAACAGCAATCCTGACAATCCTGTAATCGGGGACCGCTCCTTTGGCAGCTCGCCCTCACTGGTCGCCAAACTTGGCATTGCTGAGCTCAAATCGCATAAAAACAATGGCGTTCTTGGTGTCGTGAAACATTTCCCTGGCCACGGAGATACATCGGTTGACTCTCATTTGGAGCTTCCTGTTCTCAGTAATGGCTTGAGTCGCCTGTCTCAACTGGAGCTCCCGCCGTTTGAGGCTGCAATCGACAATGGCGCTGAAGCAGTTATGGTTGCTCACATTCTGCTGCCAAAGCTTGATCCTGATTATCCTGCTTCGCTTTCAAAGCCGATTATAACCGGACTGTTGCGTGATAAGCTCAGCTTCGACGGACTTGTCATTAGCGATGATTTGACGATGGGAGCAATTAAGGAAAACTATAATTTAGGGGATGCGGCGGTTCGTTTCGTGTTGGCTGGAGGCGATATTGCGCTCGTCTGCCACGGCGACGAAAACATCAGCCTCGTTTATAACAGCCTCAGAAACGCCGTCAATCGAGGAACAATCTCGACAGAGCGTCTCAATGAGAGTGTGTACCGGGTTCTAGCTTTAAAAACCGTCTATAAACTTAACGATCGAACTGTCCCGATTCCTTCAGCCGATCAACTCAATAAATTGACGGAAACAGCGTTAGCACCGTACCGTCCAGCTGCTGTCACTAAATAAAAAACGGGCCAACTGGCCCATTCATTCAAAAAGAGGCGCACCCTGTGGGGTGCGCCTCTTTTTATGAAACGAGAGAATTAGTTCTCGAACAGGTTCAGTTCGGTCGTTTTGTCGAAGACATGGATTTTGTTCATGTCCAGCGCAAGTTTAACCGTCGTACCGTCACGCATACCGGAGCGTCCGTCTACACGAGCGATAACCGTATCTGTGCCAATACCGTTCAGATACAGGTACATTTCATGACCAAGGTTCTCAGCAACCTCGATGTTAGCCGTTACGATGCTGTTAGGGGAAGCTTCCAGGAAAACTGGCTCTTCATGCAGATCCTCTGGACGAACACCCAGAACAACCTCTTTGCCAACGAAGCCTTTGTCGCGCAGGACTTTTGCTTTGCCTTCTGCAAGAACTACGTCTACACCAGCAGCTTTGAAGCGGAGAGCTCCGCCAACTTCGCTCAGTGTACCCGTAATGAAGTTCATGGCAGGAGCGCCGATGAAGCCCGCTACGAAAATGTTTACTGGATGGTTGTACAGCTCTTCCGGGGAAGCGTTTTGTTGAATAAGGCCGTCTTTCATAACGACGATACGGTCGCCCATCGTCATAGCTTCAATCTGATCATGCGTTACGTAGATCGTCGTTGTTTCCAGACGTTTCGTCAGCTTGCTGATCTCAGCGCGCATTTGACCGCGCAGCTTGGCATCAAGGTTGGAAAGTGGTTCGTCCATCAGGAACACTTGCGGTTCACGGACGATTGCACGGCCCAGAGCGACACGCTGACGTTGACCGCCGGACAGAGCCTTAGGTTTACGGTCAAGCAGATGCTCGATGTCGAGAATTTTAGCAGCTTCACGAACGCGTTTATCGATGTCCGCTTTTTTGAACTTACGCAGCTTCAGGCCGAACGCCATGTTCTGGTATACGTTCATATGCGGGTAGAGAGCGTAGGATTGGAAAACCATCGCGATGTCGCGATCTTTAGGAGCTACGTCATTCACCAGGCGGTCGCCGATGAACAATTTGCCTTCGGAAATTTCCTCAAGGCCGGCAATCATACGAAGAGTAGTGGATTTACCGCAACCGGACGGTCCAACCAGAACGAGGAATTCCTTGTCCTTGATATCGAGGTTGATGTCTTTAACGGATGCGTTGTCGGATCCAGGGTATTTCTTGTAAACATGCTCTAAACGTACGCCTGCCATGTTGGTTTCCCCCTAATGAATGTTGATGTAAGTTCCTGATGCATTCCTGTTATGAATCTATCTTAACCGAAAATGTAAGCGTATGACTATGCACAAACTTTACAAAAATATCAGGTTCTTTTCGTAACTTTATACAATAGAAGAATGACCTTGACCATGACGGCATCCCTAAACTGCCTCACATCCAGTCCCGTCTCCTGCTTCAGCTTGTCCAGCCGGTAGAGCAGCGTGTTGCGGTGAATATACAGCTTTTTGGCCGTTTCGCTCACATTGCAGTCCAGCGAAAAGAACGTTTCCAGCGTCGTCATAATCTCCGGCTCCACATAATAATCGGAACGGCTGAAGGCTTGCTCGACAAAACGAGCGCGATCCGGCTCCGGAATCGTACTCAGCAGCCTTTCTAAATGCAGCTGCCACGGGAGATGGACGTTGGAACCATGCTGGAACCGCCGGCCCAGCTGGACCGTTTCACGCAGCAGCGCTGTACTTTCCACAATTGTTTTGGAAGGCTGTATCGGGAAAGAAACGGCCAAGTGGCATTCGCCCAGCCATTCGCTTGCCAGCATCTCATGCAGACCAAGACCAATGGACATCAAGCTATCTTCTTCGGATTCATCCTCGTCCGCTCCGTCCATGCGGGAATCGCTTAGAGGAGATAGAGGACTTAAAATAAGCCATTCATTGCGCTGCAGCGGCACAAGAACGATTTCCTCCGCAAAAAAAGAACGCAACAGCTTTTCCAATTCGGAATATGGCTCTTCTATTAATCCGTTATATTCTCTAATGAGCAGAAAAGGAATCATGTCCGCATACAATCTGCCGCCAATAACCAGATCTTCGGGAAGCATGTCGGCAACGGGCCTGTCCAGCTGCTCCATAATCCAGGCTCCCAGCGCCAGAGCTTGTTTCTCCGCTCCAATCGCTGTAGACTGTCCACTGCGGTCATTTTTACGTTTACTGATCAAAAGGCCGATCAAATTCAATTCTGTCACGCTAAGCGGCTCGGGCCGCCGAATCTCCAAACACTCCAGAAGCTGAGGGTCAGCAGTAAGCCATACGGTTCCGTCTGTCTGCATGCCTGCCAGATAAGGGCCTTCATCCAGAATCGGCTTTAGCTCCCGCCATTGCTCTGCCGTATAGGCTCGCATCCGAATGTCTGCTCCCAGGATGCGCCGCATTTCATCCAGCCAATCTCCTGATGCCATGTGTCATCTCCTGTTCGTGTTTTAGGCAGAGCCATGCATCAAGTGTACCATGAACCGGTGAAAATGAAAAAAAGCACTGACCGAGGTCAGCACTTTGATTGTGTAATAAACTGGTGAGCCATGAAGGACTCGAACCTTCGACACCCTGATTAAAAGTCAGGTGCTCTACCAACTGAGCTAATGGCTCTTATAAAAGAAGTGGTGGAGGATGATGGATTCGAACCACCGAACTCGTCAGAGAACAGATTTACAGTCTGCTGCGTTTGGCCACTTCGCTAATCCTCCACAATTGCTCTAAGATGCGCCATTCATTAGCTCACTTAGAAAACCAATGGTGGCTCGGGACGGAATCGAACCGCCGACACAAGGATTTTCAGTCCTTTGCTCTACCGACTGAGCTACCGAGCCGAACTTGATGTAAAAATGGCGGAGCTGACGGGATTCGAACCCGCGGTCTCCTGCGTGACAGGCAGGCATGTTAGGCCTCTACACCACAGCTCCAGGAAAATATGGTGGAAGCTGAGGGGATCGAACCCCCGACCCTCTGCTTGTAAGGCAGATGCTCTCCCAGCTGAGCTAAGCTTCCATATTAAGGTGGTAGCGGCAGAGGGGATCGAACCCCCGACCTCACGGGTATGAACCGTACGCTCTAGCCAGCTGAGCTATGCCGCCACGCGATTCAGGTAAGGCATCGCCAAATGCCCGTACAACTTGTCCCATCTTACAGAGCTTGTCCTTGAACGGAACAATCTTGCGCCCTGAAAACTGGATCGAACGGTATGCCGTGCTGACCGGCTGTTGTCTTGCGTAGATAAGGATAAGCCCTCGACCGATTAGTATTCGTCAGCTGCACGCATTGCTGCGCTTCCACCTCGAA
>NZ_JAMBOT010000099.1 GCF_023715725.1 Paenibacillus pasadenensis | reverse complement strand
GCTCTGCTCGCCTACCTGTGTCGGTTTGCGGTACGGGCACCTTCGCCTGGCTAGAGGCTTTTCTTGGCAGCCGGAGATCATGACCTTCGGTACTGTAATTTTCCCTCCCCATCACAGCCCAGCCTTAACGGTTTGCGGATTTGCCAACAAACCAGCCTCACTGCTTGGACGGACACATCCATCGGTCCGCGTCACTACCCTTCTGCGTCACCCCATTGCTCATAAC
>NZ_JAMBOT010000098.1 GCF_023715725.1 Paenibacillus pasadenensis | reverse complement strand
GCTCTGCTCGCCTACCTGTGTCGGTTTGCGGTACGGGCACCTTCGCCTGGCTAGAGGCTTTTCTTGGCAGCCGGAGATCATGACCTTCGGTACTATAAATTTCCCTCCCCATCACAGCCCAGCCTTACGGTTTGCGGATTTGCCAACAAACCAGCCTCACTGCTTGGACGGACACATCCATCGGTCCGCGTCACTACCCTTCTGCGTCACCCCATTGCTCATAACG
>NZ_JAMBOT010000097.1 GCF_023715725.1 Paenibacillus pasadenensis | reverse complement strand
TAACGGTCGTGTTCGGGATGGGTACGCGTGGTTCCCTTCCGCCATCGCCACCAAACGATGAAGCGTCTTGCGATTGAAAGAGACTTGCTCTTTCAAAACTGACAACGAGTGAGTGACAAGCCGGTTTGAAACCCGAAGGTTTCTGCTGAGGCATCTGGCGATGCCTCGAATTTGAATGCTTCCGTTGCAGGAAGCGATTCTCCATAGAAAGGAGGTGATCCAGCCGCACCTTCCGATACGGCTACCTTGTT
>NZ_JAMBOT010000096.1 GCF_023715725.1 Paenibacillus pasadenensis | reverse complement strand
GGACGGATCCCTTCGGGGTGAAGTTAGCGGCGGACGGGTGAGTAACACGTAGGCAACCTGCCCTTAAGACTGGGATAACCTCCGGAAACGGATGCTAATACCAGATAATCGGTTTCTCCACCTGGAGAGGCCGGGAAAGACGGAGCAATCTGTCACTTGAGGATGGGCCTGCGGCGCATTAGCTAGTTGGTGAGGTAACGGCTCACCAAGGCGACGATGCGTAGCCGACCTGAGAGGGTGATCGGCCACACTGGG
>NZ_JAMBOT010000095.1 GCF_023715725.1 Paenibacillus pasadenensis | reverse complement strand
GGACGGATCCCTTCGGGGTGAAGTTAGCGGCGGACGGGTGAGTAACACGTAGGCAACCTGCCCTTAAGACTGGGATAACCTCCGGAAACGGATGCTAATACCAGATAATCGGTTTCTCCACCTGGAGGGGCCGGGAAAGACGGAGCAATCTGTCACTTGAGGATGGGCCTGCGGCGCATTAGCTAGTTGGTGAGGTAACGGCTCACCAAGGCGACGATGCGTAGCCGACCTGAGAGGGTGATCGGCCACACTGGG
>NZ_JAMBOT010000094.1 GCF_023715725.1 Paenibacillus pasadenensis | reverse complement strand
TTCATTTCCAATATTCATGAATGACAAGGTACAGCGCTTAACTGTGGAAGCTGCCATCGCTGAGCGAGAAAAGCGTCTACTTGAGACCAGTAAACTTGGGCTGCTTCGCATTGTTCAGAAGTCGAATAAATGGTTTGCCCAAATTTCACTCACCTGTCCAACAACAGTACAAACAGGACATGAAGTGATGGGTATTGATCTGGGCTTGAAAGTGCCTGCTGTTCTTGTCACATCAACAGGCAAAACCAAGTTCCT
>NZ_JAMBOT010000093.1 GCF_023715725.1 Paenibacillus pasadenensis | reverse complement strand
TTCATTTCCAATATTCATGAATGACAAGGTACAGCGCTTAACTGTGGAAGCTGCCATCGCTGAGCGAGAAAAGCGTCTACTTGAGACCAGTAAACTTGGGCTGCTTCGCATTGTTCAGAAGTCGAATTAATGGTTTGCCCAAATTTCACTCACCTGTCCAACAACAGTACAAACAGGACATGAAGTGATGGGTATTGATCTGGGCTTGAAAGTGCCTGCTGTTCTTGTCACATCAACAGGCAAAACCAAGTTCCT
>NZ_JAMBOT010000092.1 GCF_023715725.1 Paenibacillus pasadenensis | reverse complement strand
AACGAGAGTTATTCCGCGCGCCTTAGCATGCTCTGCTCGCCTACCTGTGTCGGTTTGCGGTACGGGCACCTTCGCCTGGCTAGAGGCTTTTCTTGGCAGCCGGAGATCATGACCTTCGGTACTATAAGTTTCCCTCCCCATCACAGCCCAGCCTTAACGGTTTGCGGATTTGCCAACAAACCAGCCTCACTGCTTGGACGGACACATCCATCGGTCCGCGTCACTACCCTTCTGCGTCACCCCATTGCTCATAAC
>NZ_JAMBOT010000091.1 GCF_023715725.1 Paenibacillus pasadenensis | reverse complement strand
CGGACTTACAAAGCCGCCTGCGCGCGCTTTACGCCCAATAATTCCGGACAACGCTTGCCCCCTACGTATTACCGCGGCTGCTGGCACGTAGTTAGCCGGGGCTTTCTTCTCAGGTACCGTCATGGCAAAGGCAGTTACTCCTCTACCCGTTCTTCCCTGGCAACAGAGCTTTACGACCCGAAAGCCTTCCTCACTCACGCGGCGTTGCTCCGTCAGACTTTCGTCCATTGCGGAAGATTCCCTACTGCTGCCTCC
>NZ_JAMBOT010000090.1 GCF_023715725.1 Paenibacillus pasadenensis | reverse complement strand
GATTGAAGCAATACCAAATGACTGCCAGCATGAGCCGTAAGGGAAACTGCTACGATAATGCTTGTATCGAATCCTTTCACAGCGTGCTGAAGAAGGAGTTTATTTACTGCACCAAATTTCGGACGAAAGCCCAGGCGCAACAAGAGGTATTCGAGTACATCGAGCTGTTTTACAACCGAAAGCGAATCCACGGTTCACTGGGTTACGAATCGCCAGATCGGTTTGAAGCAGCTTACTACGAGCAGCAGAACCGAT
>NZ_JAMBOT010000008.1 GCF_023715725.1 Paenibacillus pasadenensis | reverse complement strand
GCATAGCGCCTCGCGCTGGCGCTGCGGCGCTATGCGCGCCACGCGGGCGCAGCCGCTGCGCCGGAGGCGCGCGCGGAGCGCGTGCGCCGCGCAGCGCAGCGGGCGGCGCTGCTCGCCGCAGCTGCGGCGCTGCTGCGCAAGCTGGAGCGCCGGCACGGCGCGGCCGCAGGCGCAGCGGCATTGGCCGCAGCCGGCGGCGAAGCCGGGCGCGCGGAGGCGCTTGCGCCGCTGCTGGCGCCAGCCGCAGCGGAGCAGCTGCGGCGGCTCGCGGCCTGGGCCGAGGCCGCGCGCTACGCGGCTCCGACGGCATGGCGCGGGCCGGAGCCGGAGGCGCTCAAGGCCGCGGCAGCGGCGCTGTCTGCCCGGAGCGCAGCTCCAACTGCGGCGAGCGCCCCGGAGATAAAGCGGGGCTGAACAAGCCCAGCTTAACGGGCATAGCCGCGCATTCTCTGCCGACGCGACGCTGCCGAATCTCGTCCAATTGCCTTGGACGCGAACATGCTCCGCATAACGGGCATAGCCGCGCATTCTCTGCCAGCGCTGCCGATCCTGAGCCTTTTGCCCAGGACGGTAATCGCAGAACTTGATTATAATAAACTCCCGCTCGTACTCGATAGCTCTAGCTAGATTTAGCTTGCCGGATCCCGGTGAGCTTTTTGTACTGCCTCTCGTAAGGAGGCGCATAAAGAGACTAACGTTCGGCTAACGCAACTGAGCGGGCTTATTCAGCCGCAAACGAACCTTTTTTAACTCTAGCGCAACTGAGCGGCCTTATTGCCGACTTTTAACGTCGTAAACCACCCAAACATCGCAAATAACGCGTATGAGTTGCCTTAGATTTTTAAAAGTAGCAAAAACGGTGAAATAGCGCTTCTCAGTTGCGTTAGCGTGCCAGTAGTGACTAGGTTAGTCTAGATAAGTACTTTCGGCGGCAAAGTCACCAAAGACTGTGGCGGTGAAGCCAGTGACTAGGTTAGTCTCGACGAGTACTTTCGGCGGCGAATTCACGCAGCACTGTGGCGGTGGCGCCAGCCGTGAGGAGAAGGTAGCGGAAACAGTAACAAAGCAATTCCTGCATGACTGTGGCAGTCACGGCCATCCGTAGGAGGCATAAGCCGAATAGAGCTTACGAACCGATAACCGATCGCATGCGCGAGTTTGTCCCATCCCATCCCGTCCCATCCCGTCCCCCCGCTGCTGAACGTCGTACCATCCCGCTGCCAGCGTATTAGCAAAATTCCAGCAAAAAGGTACCTTTCCAAACGGCCCGATTTGCTTCCTTATGCCTGCTCTGTGCGAATTTTGTCAGAACCCCGCAGCAACTGCCGGATAAGCTGCCCGGAGCGCCTTGACTGGCTGGAAGCGGCTTGGATATAATATGTCCAATTGACTTAGGGAGGTACGGACTTGAATAAGCCAAATGAAATGATCGTCGTTCTCGATTTCGGGGGCCAGTACAACCAACTGATCGCTCGCCGCATTCGGGATCTTGGCGTGTACAGCGAGCTGCTGCCATATAATACGTCCGCCGCGAAAATCCGCGAGCTGGCGCCAAAGGGCATCGTGTTCTCGGGCGGCCCGGCAAGCGTGTACGAGGAGAATTCTCCGATTGTGGACCCGGAAATTTACGAGCTCGGCCTGCCGATTTTTGGCATCTGTTACGGCATGCAGCTGATGAGCCATCAGCTGAGCGGCAAAGTGCAGCGCGCCGGCAAGCGCGAGTACGGCCGCGCCGATGTGACGTTTACGGACGGAGCGGCGCTGGCGCTCGGCCTGCAAAACACGCAGACGGTATGGATGAGCCATACTGACCTTGTCGTTGAAATGCCGGAAGGCTTCCGCTTGGATGCGGGAACGGAGCATGCGCCGATCGCGGCCATGAGCCATCCGGAGAAAAAATTCTACGCGGTTCAGTTCCATCCTGAGGTTCGCCATTCCGTTTACGGCAACGACATGATCCGCAACTTCCTGTTCACGATTTGCGGCTGCGAAGGCAACTGGAGCATGGAATCGTTCATCGACGACGCCGTGCGCGACATTCGCGCCCAGGTTGGCGAAACCGGCCGCGTGCTTTGTGCGCTGTCCGGCGGCGTTGACTCTTCCGTTGTGGCTATGCTGGTGCATAAAGCAATCGGCGACCGTTTGACATGTATGTTCATCGACCACGGCCTGCTCCGCAAAGGCGAAGCGGAAGGCGTCATGGAGACGTTTGTCGGCAAGTTCGGCATTGAAGTTCTCAAAATTGATGCCAAAGAGCGCTTCATGAGCAAGCTCAAAGGCGTCGACGATCCAGAGAAAAAACGCAAAATCATCGGCAACGAATTTATTTACCTGTTCCAAGAGGAGTCGGAAAAGCTGGCCGATTTTGAATTCCTGGCGCAAGGAACCCTATATACGGATATCGTTGAAAGCGGCACAGCTACCGCGCAAACGATCAAGTCCCACCACAATGTGGGCGGTTTGCCGAAGGACATCAAGTTCAAGCTTGTTGAGCCGCTCAAAACGCTGTTTAAGGACGAGGTCCGCAAAGTCGGCTCCGAATGCGGCCTGCCGGACGCAATCGTTATGCGCCAGCCGTTCCCGGGTCCGGGTCTGGCTATCCGTGTGCTTGGCGAAGTAACGGAGGAAAAGCTTGAAATCGTTCGCGAATCCGATGCGATCCTGCGCGACGAAATCGCCAAAGCCGGTCTTGACCGCGAAATCTGGCAGTACTTTACGGCTCTGCCAGGCATGCGCAGCGTAGGCGTTATGGGCGACGCCCGCACCTACTCCTACACCGTCGGCATCCGCGCGGTTACTTCCATCGACGGCATGACCGCCGACTGGGCGCGCATTCCTTGGGATGTGCTGGAGAAAATCTCCGTGCGTATCGTCAATGAGGTCGACAACGTGAACCGGATCGTTTACGACGTTACGTCGAAGCCGCCAGCTACGATCGAGTGGGAATAAAAGAGTAAAAGCTTCAACCTCACAGCATTAACCGGAATCCTGGGCAGCCAGGGTTCCGGTCTTTGTTTTTTTTAGGGAGCTTTTCCTTGGATGACGCTTTCCCTTAGTACAGTTTTGGAGGGGCGAGGCATGAGGAGCGCCATACAGCTGCTGCAAGATCGCACGGTCAAACTCGTCTTAACCGAGCCCTGCAAAGGAGCAATTGAATTACAATGACCATGAACCCAACGATGTCCGCGCCGGAGCCGGAGGAGCGGATGCTCAGCTACCGCCTGCTTGTCCTGCTAGCGGTCATTATTACGGCAGGTATAAGCCAAGGACTGCTGCTGCCGCTGCTGGCGATTTTGCTGGAGCGGGCGGGAGTGCCGGATGATGTGAACGGCATCAATTCCATGGCGCTTTATATCGGCACTTTTTCGACGATGTTTTTTATCGAGCGTCCGGTGCGGCGCTTCGGCTTCCGGGCCGTCATTATAACCGGCATGATCATGATAACGGCGGCAACACTGCTCTTTCCGGTCACCGCCGGCTCGCTGGCCGCCTGGTTCGTGCTGCGGATTATTATCGGCATCGGCGATAGCGGGCTGCATTTTGCGACGCAGCTGTGGATGGTCAGCCGGGCGCCAGCAAGGCATCGGGGCAAATTTATCTCGCTCTACGGAATGTCGTACGGGGTCGGCTTCAGCATTGGGCCGCTCGGCATTAATTTGCTGCATTGGGGAGAGGCGGCCCCGTTTCTGATCAGCGCGGCTTTTTACGTCATCGTGTTTCTGTTTGCGCTGCGTCTTCCGAAGGATCGGCCGGAGCCGATTCAACGCGACCAGGAGATCAAGGGAGCGGCCAGATTCAAAATAGTGTATCGCCTCGCCTGGTACGCTCTCATCCCGACGATACTGTACGGTATCATGGAGGCTTCTATGAACAGCAGCTTCCCGCTTTACGGAGCAAAAATCGGCCTGGAGCGCGAGGCGATCAGCACGCTGCTGCCCGCGCTAGGCATTGGCGCTCTGCTGCTGCAAATTCCGCTTGGCACGCTAAGCGACCGCATCGGCAGATTGCCGGTGCTGATTGGCTGCGGGCTTGGCGGCGGCGTTCTGTTTGCTCTCATTCCGGCGGCTGGCACTAATGTGCTTACGATCGCGATTCTGTTCGCGCTCGCGGGCGGGCTTGTAGGCTCGTTTTTCTCGCTCGGCTTGGCTTATGCCGCGGATCTGCTGCCGCGCCATTTGCTGCCGGGGGCAAACGTGCTGGCATCGATTCATTTTTCCATCGGCAGCATCGCCGGTCCTGTCGTAGGCGGATTCGGCCTGCGTTATGGCGCGGCCGGAAGTCTGTTTTACATGCTGGGCGGAGCGTTTTTCGCATTTGCGCTCATCGGATTGGCTGTCCGAAGAAAATCGGAACAAAATGTGACTCAAACGATGTAATGTTCGGAAAATACTCCGTTTTTCAGCATATCAGGTTGACTTTTAATTAAAAAAATATAGAATAAGATACGTTCTGTTGAAAAATATAAATTAACTTTCGTATAATTCCGGGAATCGGCCCGGAAGTCTCTACTCGGTCACCGTAAATGGCCAGGCTACGAAGTTTCAGGGTTTACGCAGGTTTTTTCCAGCGCTGCCCGGCTCCAATATTTTCGTATCGGTTACCATTACCGAATTTGACGAAATACATGGAGTCCCGGCGCTGACTGAGCCGCGTTGACCCTGAAGCCCGAGAGAGAGACGTTTCGGCAGGCTGCGCTCAGCCGCCGGGAACCGTCCTCTCTTTTTTGTTTTTTGCCGGAACGATTCCAGCACTTCAATTCCAGGGGGTACAAACAGCATGGATCGCTTCTTCAAGCTCAAGGAAAACGGCACGACCGTCCGCACCGAGATTATGGCGGGCATTACGACATTCATGACGATGGCTTATATTTTGGCCGTCAATCCGAGCATTCTGTCGGCGTCCGGGCTCAGCTGGACCGCAGTATTTCTCGCAACCGCGCTTGCTGCGGGCATTTTCACCATCGTGATGGGATTGTTCGTCAATTTCCCTGTTGCGCTTGCGCCGGGGATGGGGCTCAACGCTTATTTTGCCGCAACGATTATCGCCTCCCAAAGCACGGACACGCCGATCTCACCGGCAATGGGGCTTACGGCCGTATTTATTTCCGGCATCATCTTCCTCATTCTGACGGTTACGCAAATCCGCCAAATGCTCATCACTGCTGTACCGGACAGCCTTAAACACGCGATTACGGTCGGCATCGGCCTGTTCATCGCGGCGCTCGGCCTGAAAAACAGCGGCATCATGTCCATTTCGCCGGAGACGATGGTCATCCATATGGGCGATCTGCATACTCCGTCCGTTTACCTGACCGTTATCGGACTGCTGCTTATCGCCGTATTGATGGTGCTGCGCGTGCCGGCCGCTTTCCTGTGGGGCATTCTCGGTACGACGGTTATCGCTTGGCTGACCGGAAATCTTGATGTCAAAGCCGCATTGACGGGTCAAACCTGGGTGCCTAACTTTGGCGAGCTGAACTTCTGGCATTTTGATTTTGCCGGCATTATGAATGTAGGCATCGTTACGGTCGTGCTTACGTTTACGTTTGTAGAGCTGTTTGACACGTTTGGCACATTGGTTGGCACCGCCAACCGCGCCGGTTTTATGAAGAACCCTGAAGAGGGCAAAAAGCGCGTCGGCAAAGCGATGTTCGTGGACGCGGTCGGCGTCAGCGGCGGCGCCATTCTCGGCACCAGTACGGTAACGGCTTTTGTGGAAAGCTCGTCCGGCATCGCGCAGGGCGGCCGTACTGGGCTTACGGCTATTACAACAGGCGTTTGTTTCCTGCTTGCGCTGTTCCTCGCTCCGCTGGTTGCGCTTATTCCGGGCTCGGCAACTGCTGCCGCACTGATCCTGGTCGGCCTGCTCATGATGCAATCGGTGAAAGATATCGATTTTAAGGATATGGTGTATGCCGTTCCTTCCTTCTTTATCATTGTTATGATGCCGTTCACGTTTAACATCGCTAACGGTATTTCCTTCGGCGTTGTATCGTATGTCGTGCTGGCTCTGATCGCCAATCTGGCGGGCAAAAGCGGCGCTGGCACCGGCAAAGGCAAATATGTTATTCATCCGCTGATGTGGATTCTAGCCGTGCTGATCGTACTGCGTTACCTTATGTTAGGCGCTGGGTAAACGCTCATCAAATCAATTCATCGTCAAAGCTGCGTTCAAGCCAACACTTGAACGCAGCTTTTTTAGTTTTGAAAATATGCGCCAAGACCGGATTTAACCTGTTTTTTCCCCAAGTAATCCATTTAATCATCTGAATTGTAATCCAAATCAATCATTCATGCGTTTAGCTGTTTAACTAGCGAATGATTCGGAAAGGAGGGACATGGATGAGCGACAGCAGCTTTAACCGGTGGAAAAGAACCGTCCTAGCGGGATTGTTTACGGCGGCGGCATTTGGCTTTCAGCTTGCCCATGCTCCTCCTGCAGCGGCTCTGCTCAAGGAAATTACGGAGCCGGTGCTGAATGCGGCCGAGAAAGCGGAGCTGAGTCTGCCGTCACTAAGCCTGGACACTCCGCTCGGAAGCATACAGACGCCTGAGGTAGAGGCGGATTTATCAAGCAAGGGCCAGCCAGAGTTGAGCGTATCTCCGGTGAACATCGATACTCCGGCTCTGCAAGTATCGACGCCTGAAATCAAGGCAGGGCAAGGAGAGGGATCGCTGCCGCTGCCGTCGGTTTCCTTATCTCAGGCAGAGATCGAATCGCCAGTATTGGATGTGAAAACGCCTGCTGTGAAAGCGGACGGCTTCCAGCTTGAAGCTGAAATTTCTCCGGCGTCGGTCAGCACGCCGATTGGTGCAGCAGGTACAGGCGAGCTCAACGTCAATGTGTCTCAGGGACAGGTTCAAATCGGGAACGTGCCGGTGCAATCGCCGCTGAATTCTGAGCCGATTCCGGAAGTCGAAGTACAGCTTCCGGCTCCGGCCGGACAAGCTGCTGCCTCGCCATTACCAACGGCAACGGAGAGGCAAGATGAGCAGCTCAGGCAGGAGCCGGCGCGGCCGCCCAAGCCGCAATCTGCAGAGCCTTCGCACGAAGGAAGACCAAGCGGCGGTTCTTCTCCGGCGCCACAGCAAATTCCGGCAGCGGTGCCGCCTTATTCCGGCCATATCGAAGAGGCTGAAGCTGCCGTGCCGCAAGCCAATCCGCCTTCTTCGGAAATCGGCTTTAGCGGTGCAGAGCAGGAAGCTCCTAGCCCTAAACCGCTCCCATTGCGCCGCCTTCCGGCAGCGGTTCCGAATGCTCCGTTTCCTGCCATGCCCGGTGGCCCGGCTTGGACGGGTCAAGCCGGGCCGGGCGGCGGACCGGCTCCTCCAGGCGGACCGGGGAGCGGCATGCAAGGATCGGGCTCCGGGCCCTCCCTTTATGCCATTATGCAAATGGAAGGC
This sequence comes from Paenibacillus pasadenensis, assembly GCF_023715725.1. Classification (GTDB taxonomy): domain Bacteria; phylum Bacillota; class Bacilli; order Paenibacillales; family Paenibacillaceae; genus Paenibacillus_O; species Paenibacillus_O pasadenensis_A. Next base: position 161,550 of record NZ_JAMBOT010000008.1, on the reverse strand, counting down.
TACGGAATGCCCGGTATCAATCGTCCGGGCGTGAATATTTCGATGGAATATTTAATGGGGAACGACCAGTGGCGGGAGCCGCCGCCGGAGCAGCCTCCAATGACATCCTCTTTCTCTCAAAACGTTGCGATGCAGCTGTCATCCTAACCCAAAATGAGAAGGAGTGTATGTCAAATGAAAACGAATCAGATGGTAACGGTTAAAGCGGTTCAGCTTCCTAAATGGGTGAAATGGTCGGTTCTTTCCGCGAGTGTGGTGCTGGGAGCTCTCACTGCTGCCGGAGCGGCAAGCGCTGCGGAAGCCACAGAAACGTATGAGAGCCAGAGTTCATACAGCAGTCAATCTTCCTCGTCAGGGATGTTTGGCCTTAATCTGGATCTCGGGCTTAGCGGGAACAGCTCTGCCAGCAGCTGGACGAAATCCAGCTACGAGTCGGAGGAACGTGAAGGAAAAGACGAAGTCAAAGCCCATTCCAGCCGGACAGAGTCGGAGTCAAAGGCAGAGGGAGAAGGAAGCCTTGATCTGAACCTGAACGCAGAAGGCTCGTCTTCCTACAAGCAGTGGAGTCGCGATTCCGAAGGCTATTCTTACAGCAAAAACGATGATAACCGTGCTGAAGAGGTCAAATCCGAATCCGTTGCCGAATCGGCTGTCCGCAACGAGAGCAGCGGCCAGGTAGAGCTTGGGCTGAATCTCGATGTTGAGCTCGAAAGCGCTGCAAGCAGCGAAAGCCGGTATGCCGGGGAAAACAGCAGCCACTCCTACGGCTCCCAGTCCAGCTCTTGGAGCTCTGCCAAAGCCGGACTTGACGTCGATTTAGATTTGAAGCTGAGCGCGGACGGTCATTATTACGAAAAGAGCACGGAGCACAGCCGTTATTTGAAGTAAGAAAAAACTTGTGAACCGGATGAGCGCCAAAGGGAGGAAACTGAGCCAACTCAGTTTCCTCCCTTTTTTTCGATCAGGCATATCTTTTGGTTGTTCAAATACGCTGCCCATGGTTTTTGGGTCCTCAGTCGATTCCGCAGCCCGCTTCATTCCAATAGCTGTTCCACGAAAATCTGGTAGGAGGGGGCAACCGCTTTCCCGTGATATAATCTCCCTTCAAGCGAATAATTGTAGGAGAGTACTGCCGAACCAGAGGTTGAAGCTGCAATAAAATCTAACGGAATAAGACAGCTGAACTGGATTTGATAAACGCTTCCCGGATTTAGCAAACCTAGGGGAAGGCTTTGATCCGCGAGAACAGCCGGTTGGCCGTTTACCGTGAGCGTTTCGTTCAACAACAGAAGCCCCGGCGGGAGAAATCCGGTCAAAGTGCCCGCCGCCGCCTGGCTGCCGATAACGGAAAGTGTAATTGAAACGGCGACGGTTTCGCCCGCTTCGCTGACGGAAGGTGAAGCGGATGCGGAAATTCGATACTCAGCCGTCGTTATCACGGATACAGCAGGAGGTGATGCAATGTTAACTCTGTTGTCGCCGGTACTGAATATGACATTGGCAGAATTGCTTGCTTGAAGCGGTTGAGAAATGGATGACTCCGGAACAGTCAGAACCGAGGTACGGAAAAAAATCGTTACCGGATTATCTGTGGAAACGAGCCCAAGCGGAACGCCTTCGGACAAATCTTGATAGCCGGAAGAACTGCCGTTAATGAGCAAGCTGCCCGGCACGTATTGCAGTCCCGTCGGCACAGCATCTACTAAAATAGCTGAAAGCGGCTGTCCGGAAGGAACGGATGCTTGAATGGTGTAGGATACAATGTCTCCGGGGGAAACTTGAGCAGCGTCAACCTGTTTTGTCACCTGCGGCAAAGTGTTGACCACGATAAGCTGAAGCGTGTTGGATGGAACGGTATAGAGTCCCTGCTGGTTGACGGAATACTGTACGGTAGCCGAAATCGGCTGTCCGGAAGCTTCGGTGTCCGTGACCTGAACGGAGAGGGAAATGCCGACCTCAGCTCCTGGCGCAAGTGTGCCGACTGGAATTCCTGCTTCCAGGCTTATGACTGCGACGGAGATCCCGTTTACCGTCACGCTTCCGGGGATAAACTCTAGTCCTTGCGGCAAGGAAAAGAAGCTGACGATTGAATCCAGTGCCAACGAGGCTGACTCGTTAACGATGGCTAGCGAAAAACTGACCGTATTGCCGGGTACGACAAAGGAAGCGACTGTGCTAAGACTGGCTTCCGCCAATAACACAGGTACGATCAGGGAAGCCGGGGAGACATTTGCGGGAATGGCGTCCTCATACAATCCAACTCCCGTAGCCACCGTAAACAGATCGGCGTCCTGGGGCGGAGCCGAAACGATGACTTGATAAGTGAACCGGATCATCTGACCGGGAGCGAGCGTTCCTAAATCTACTCCTTGCTCAGGGTTAATTCCCGGCAGCGCCGTTCCTTCGACCGTAACACTATCTCCCACGAATTGGGATCCTTCCGGGATGGTGCTTGTAACCGTAAGCTGTGCATTCGCATTGCCTAAATTTGTAGCGGTCACAATATAAGTAAGCGTCTCGCCGGCCATTGCCGCTGATGCGCCTGTTTCCAGCTGCAAGCTTATTCTGGGATCAACTACGAATACCGAATTCGATGAGGACCCGGCCGGACCGCTGATTGCTCTTCCGCTAGGCAAAAAGGTGTCGTAAGTCCCTGTCACGGTATTGGTGACAAAGGCTGGGGAAGGAATGGTATTCACCCTTACCTGATACTGGATAAGGGTAAGCACACCCAGCTGGACATTTCCAACGGCAATTCCGAGGCCCGGGCGTGCTCCCGGAATGGTTTTTCCGTTTATCGTCACGGTATTTGCAATAAACGTAGCGCCGGGGTGCACGGGATCGATAAGCGACAGATTTGCCGTGGTAGTTCCATTATTCGTGACCCCTATCGAGTAGGTAATAATATCGCCGACGACGGTAAAGGATTTATCAGCCGTTTTTGTTATCAAATAGATCGGTACGAACACTCGCCGTACAATCGTGCCGGAGAGATTGCTCCCGTTTTGTCCTCCTGATGTGTAGGTGACCGAAGAAGTGTTAGCAATGTTTCCGCCCGGGGGCAAAGAAGTGATGGTCACGAAAAATGAAACCGTTACGGAAACTCCCGGCCCGATATCGGACAGCTGGATGCCGGCGCTGGGATCGGCCTCGGGACTGACCAGGCTGTCAATGACAACACTCCCTGGCACAAAAGAGGCGCCGGGCGGCACGGGGTCCGAAAACAAGACACTGGTCAGCGGCTCGGCGCCGTTGTTTGTAATGACGCTGGTAAAAATCATCGTGTCTCCAAGGGTCAGATCAGGGAGATTGGCTGATTTGGCAACCGTAACTGTCGCAAGTCCGATAGGGATGGATACCTGATTGGATACGACGGTCACGGTTTCTGTCAGGCCCTCGGGGATATAAGCTGCGCTTGATGTATTGTCCGCCGTTGGAGCGGGCAGGGAGGTTACCGAGGCTTGAAAAACAACCGTTTGAGCTGCTCCGGCAGCGATCGTTCCTAAGGAAACGCCGCTGATGATGGATGCCCCCGGCAGCGAATTTCCGTTTAAAATCACGCTCCCGGCGACGAAGGTAAGGCTTGGAGCCAGCGGATCGGAAACGACGACATTCGTCGCTCCGTCAGGTCCTCCATTTCTAACCATAATCGTGTACGTAATGGTGCCGCCTAGAACGGCGCTCGGCACATTGGCGCTTTTAATAAGAATTACGGGCAATGAAATCACCCCCTTTGATTGTCATTTTCTACTCAATATGTCCTTCTACTTGAATCGTGTATCTTGCTGCAAAAGATAATCCGCGATAAGTTCTGCCCTCAAGCATATATTGCCAGCTTAGCGCAGCAGTGCCAGTCAGCTCATCCCTGGCATAGTCCGATGCGATACGTCCAGCAAAGCGGATTCGGATGACGGACCCGGGCGCCAACAAACCAAGCGGCAGCAATCCGTCCTGAATGGATACGGACACCCCGTCAATCGTTAATGTATCCGGCAGCAGCAGCAATCCTTCGGGAACGAAGCCGGATAAGAAGGCCTCGGCAGATTGGCTGCCTACGGCTGAAACCGTGATGGTAATCCATACGGTTTCTCCCGGCTCGCTAACATAAACATCCGGCACCGCCGTTACCCGGAAAGCAGCAGTCGTTACGACTGTCAGCACTGGCGCTGTCTCAACGGTAATAACGGACCCTCCCTGTCCGGTGAAACGGACAGAGGCGGTATTGTTCACATATAACGGCTGCGAAATCGTCTGTCCCAGAATAGGCAGAACCTCTGCCCGGTAGAAGGCTGTCGTCGGGGAGCCGTCGTACACAAAGCCCAGCGGCACTCCTTCCGCCAGGTTTTGAGAGGGAGAGGGCTGGCCGTTAATAAGCAGGCTGTTCGGAACATACCGGAGCCCGGCAGGAAGCAAATCGGTCAGAAAGGCGTTTTGCGGCGGTCCCGGGGGAACGCTGGAGGTTACGACATAAGAGAGAATGTCGCCGGGCGACGCTTCCCGGGCGTCTACGGACTTGGCAACAACGGGCAGGACGGACGTAACTTGAATTGCGACGGGATTGGACGGCGACGTTTCTTCTTGTGACCCTGCAGAATATCGGACGAGAGCGACGGTTGGCAGTCCGGAGGCGGCGTTGCTGATTACGCGAACAGCGTAGGATACGCCGATTTCGGCTCCTGCTCCCAACAGTCCAATCGGAATTCCGGTTAGCGGGCTGGCATCGGGCAGGAATACGCCGTCCACATTAACGCTCCCCGGAATAAACTCCAATCCCGGGGGCAGGGAAAATGTAGCCGTCATGCCGCTCAGTCCTGTTGCCCCATTGTTATTAATGACAAGTACATACTCCACGATATCGCCTGGCGCTGTAATGGACGCGCTGGCGGACAGCCGCGCGGATAGCGCAGCCGCCCGCACCGGAATGCTCAGGGAGGCAGGTTCTGCATCCAGCGTTATGACACGGCCGCCAGGCGTGCGGAATATGGCTGTGCCAAATGCTTCATTGACGAGCTCCCCGCCGGGAACTGAAGCGCCGACAAGCACTTGATAGGAAAAAGAGGCACTCCTCCCCGGCTCAATCATGCCGAGGTAGATGCCTTGACTCGGGTCGGCGCCGGGCAGCGGAATGCCGCCGAGCATGACGCTGCCCGGAATAAATGCAGAGCCGGGCGGGAATGTGCTTCCCGCCGTCAGCTCGCCAGCCAAATTGCCGTCATTGAAGGCGGTCACCGTGTAAACGACGACTGAGCCTCCTGTTGTTTCGGTCACCGAAGCGGTCAGCTGCAGGCGGATCCGGGGTCCGGCGACAGATGTGGTCACGACATTGGAAACGGATGTGCCGCTGCCGGTTCCAATGTCGTACTGCACGACGGATTGATTGCTTAGGCTGTCATAAGGGGGAGCCATCAGGGGCTCACCGCCGTCACCGTTACTTGGAAGGTTACCGTGACAGAGTCACCTGCCGCGATGGTGCCGATGGCGACGCCTGTTGACGGGCTTGCGCCCGGTTGAGGCACGCCGTTAACCGTAACGCTGCCCGGCACAAAGGCGGTTCCGGCCGGAATAGGGTCAACCAGCAGCACATTATCAATTGGAGAAATGCCGTTGTTCGTTACAACGATGGTATACGTCAGCGTATCGCCGACAACGGCGTCAATGGACGATGCGCTTTTTACTACGCTCACATCAGGCGAGGAAACCTGGATAACCAGCGTATTGGAGAAAACGTCACCGGTAATCGTGCGTCCGTCCGGCGGGCTGAACGTGAACAAGGCCGATGCTTGGTTGCTTAGCTGCTGTGAGGGAGGCAGAGTGCTTACGTTTACTTGCAGCGAGACGGCAATGTTCAAGCTTGCTCCCGGCTGCAGCACTCCTGCGGGAATGCCGGCGTCGGGGTCGGCTCCCGGCTGAGGCACGCCGTTGATTTGCACGCTGTTCGGGACAAAAACAGCCCCTGCCGGAATCGCATCAAACACCGTCAGCGTCGCAGGAATATTGCCCGTATTGGTAGCGTTAAGGAAGTACGTGATGGTGTCTCCTACCGTCGCTTGAGTGCGGTCTGCCGATTTGACAAAGCTGATGATTGGCTGGTAGACCGGCGTAACGGCTGGATTCGATGTTGAGCTGCCGGATAGCGCGCCGGAGGTGAACACCGCAACCGCCGTATTGCTCAGGCTTTGAGAAGCTGGGAGGGCATTGACCTGCACGCTGAAGGTGACGGTTACGGAGTCGCCGGCTGCAATGGTGCCGATCGTAATCCCTGTAGCGGGATTTGCGCTTGGCTGCGAGACTCCGCCAACCGTAACGCTGCCCGCGACAAAGGAGGTGCCGGCCGGAATTGTATCCGAGACAATGACGTTGTTAACGGCTGCGATGCCGCTGTTCGTGACGACAATCGAATAGATAAGGGTATCTCCAACAACCGCATCAATGGCATTGACGGTTTTCACCACTTGAACGTTAGGCGACGAAACCGGGAACGTAAGCGTGTTGCTGACAACGGAGCCGTTCAGCGTGCGCCCGTCCGGCAGCGTGTAGGAGTAGGAGGCAAGCGCTTGGTTGGAAAGCTGCTGGTTGGCAGGCAGCGAGTTGATAATCACCGAAAACATGACCATAACAGGCGTTCCGTTTACGACGCCGACCGGAATTCCGGTAGCCGGGTCCGCACCGGGAACCGGTGCGCCGCCGACAATAACGCTGTTCGGGACAAAGGAGGTGCCGGCAGGAATGATGTCGGTTACGGTAACGGACGCGCCGTAATTCCCGGTATTGCTTAGTGTTACGGTGTAGACGACTGTATCTCCAACAATTGCATTGGAAGTATTAGCAGTTTTGAGAGCGGTGATAATTGGTTGATACACAGGCGTGACAACCGTATTGGAGAAGGTTGCGCCGGAAAAGGTGCCAGAGGTGAAGCTGGCGGATGCCGTATTCGACACCTGAGCGGGACTTGGAAGCGTATTGACCTGATAGGAGTACGTAATCGTGACCGACTGCCCGGGAGCAAGAGGAGGAACTGGCGCGCCGGCGGCGGGATTAGCGCCCGGAACGATAGAGCCGTCAACGGCAAAGGTTCCCGGCACATAAGAGGTGCCTTGAGGAAGCGGATCCGTCAGCACAATGTTAGTCAGCGTGGTCGCCCCGTTATTAGTCAGCACGACTGTATATGGAATGATGTCTCCGACAGTAGCGGCCGTCAGCGTAGTCGATAGAGTCATCGGCAGATTCGGTACGGAGACGGGAATCGGGAGCAGATTGGACGACAGGCTGCCCGTACGCGTGCCTCCGCTTGGCAGCGTGAAGCTGTACGCTACGCTGGCTTGATTGGACAATACCTGCGGCGTTGGCAGCGTTGCTATATTAATCGAAAAGGAAACCGGTACGGACGCGCCGGGTGCAATAACTCCGGCATTAATGCCAGTTGCCGGATTGGCCCCTGGCTGCGGAACTCCGCCGACAATGACGCTGTTGGGAATAAAAACGGCGCCTGCTGGAATCGGATCCGTAACGGTCGCTTCAGCCGGATAGTTACCGCTGTTTGTCAACGTAATCGTATAGCTGATCGTATCGCCGAGCGTAGCGCTTGCCGTGCTGCCCGTTTTCACCGCGTTAAGATTAGGCTGGTATATCCGCGTTGAGACAAGGTTGGACAGAACAGAGGCCGACAGCGCGCCGGAAGTAAACGTAACGGAAGCCTGATTGCCGACCGTACCGCCGTCGGGAACGCTGATAACCGTAACGCTGAAGGCGACTGTCGCCCCGGCGCCAGGAGCCAGAGTGCCTAATTGAATGCCGCTAGCCGGCGTTGTCGGAACAGGCGCGCCGTTCACCGTCGTGCTGCCCGCTACGAGCACGGTTCCGGCAGGAAGCGGGTCTGTCAGCAGCACATTATTGATTGGATCAATGCTGGAATTGGTGACGTTGATGCTATAGCTGATTGTGTCGCCAACGGAGGCGTCTGTTTGCGGAGAGGTTTTGGCTACGCTCACGTTAGGCGGCGATGCCGATACGCTGACCGAATTCGAGGTTGCTGATCGGGTAAGCGTCCGCCCGTCAGGCGGAGTGAACGTATATGTCGCCGAAGCCTGGTTGACATAAAATTGGGGGTTTGGCAGCGTGTCTGCAGAAAAGGAAAACATCACGGAGACGCTGGTGCCAGGCTGTACATTTCCAATATTCACGCCAGTTGTAGGATCGGCACCCGGCAATGGCAGCCCGCCGACAGAAACGCTGTTTGGCACGAACGACATGCCTGCGGGAAGAGTATCGATTAAGGTCACGTTGCCCGCCAAATTGCCGCTGTTCGTCACGACAACCGTGTAAGAGACTGTATTGCCAAGCGTAACGGCTGCTGTGCCTGAGGATTTGACCAACGTAATCTCCGGCTGCGTAATCGGCGTATCCGTAACGTTCGATGCGGAGGTGCCGGAGAAGGTGCCGGACGTAAAGCTGACGGTAGACTGGTTGTTAATCTGAGATGGGGTAGCCATCGTTACAATCACCTCGAATTGGACGGTAGCCGAAGCTCCCGGAGCCAGAGTGCCTAGCAGAATGCCGGATGCGGGCGATACGGCGGGAAGCGGGGTTCCCTGGACGATCACGCTGCCGGCCACGAAAGAAGTGTTTGGAGGCAAAATGTCCGAGAGCACGACATTGTTAATAGGCGCGATTCCGTTGTTTGTGACCACGACGGTGTAAATGAGCGTGTCTCCAACGACGGCGTCGATCTGATTGAAGGTCCCGACCAGGCTGACGTTAGGGGAGGATACCGGGATAACCAGCGTATTGGACGTAACGGAGCCCTGTACTTGCCTGCCCCCGGGCAGGGTGAAGGTAAACGTGCCGTTAGCGGTGTTGCTTGTCGATTGTGGAGACGGCAGCGACGTAACGGCAGCAACAAAAGTTACGATTACTTCGGCGCCTGGATTGATTAGCGGAAGGTTGAACCCGGTCTGGGGGTCCAGTCCGGGAGCTGGCGCTCCGTTAATGACGACGGAATTTTCCACAAAAGTCAGCCCGGCTGGCAGCGGATCGGATACGGTGAACAAGGCTGTGGCATTGCCGGAGTTGCGGATGCGGAGCGAGTACGTGAACGTATCGCCTACCGTCAAGGCCGAGGAGCTTGCCGACTTCTCGATGGAGAGTATAGGCTGCAGTACGTTTACCGTTGTTACTTCGGAAGCGGATGCCCCGGAGAAGGCCCCGGAGGTAAAGGCGGCTTTGGCCTGATTTTGGATAACGCCGCTTGCCGGCAGCGAGTTGACGGCTGCCTGAAATACGATGAATGCGCCGCCGCCCGCGGCGATCGTCCCGATGTTGATGCCGGTGTTAGGGTTCGCCCCGGCGGCGGGCGATCCGTTAATCGTCACGCTGCCCGTTTGAAAGGTCAGCTCTGGCGGCAGCGGATCGGATATGATCACGCCGGTTATGGAAGAGGCGCCGGTGTTTTGCACATTCAGCGTGTAGGTCAGCACATCCCCGACAGCGGCGTAGCTTTCATTCACGCTTTTGGCAATCGTTACGTTCGGCGACGAGGCCGGCAAAGAAACGGTGTTGGACTGCGCGCTTCCATTAAAGCTGCCGCCGCCCGGCAGCGTATAGGTAAAGCTTGCCGACGCTTGATTGGTCAGCGTTGGAGGCGAAGGCAGCGAGTTGAGCAGCAGCTGGAAGGTGACGGGTACGGAGCCTCCCGGAGCGACCGGGCCGACGGCGATCCCCGTTGCGGGATTGGCGCCCGGGACAGGAGTGCCGCCGACCGTAACGGTTCCCGGGACGAAGCTTGCCCCGGCTGGGATCGGATCGGTTACCGTAACGGTTGCGGCTATATTGCCTCCGTTGCTTGCCGTAACAGTGTAGTTGACGGTATCGCCTACGACCACGGAAGTGGCGCTTGCGGCTTTGGTTAGCGTAATGACCGGCTGAAAAACCGGCGTCAGTACCGTTCCGGATAACGCTTGCCCGGTTGAGGTGCCTGAGCTGTAGGAAGCCTTTGACTGGTTGGACAGCTGGCCGCCTGGAGGCACGGATACGGCCGTAACCTGGAACGTCACGGTTACGGAAGTGCCCGAGGCAATGGTTCCGACCGAAATTCCGGAGGCTGGCACTGCAGTTGGTCTGGAGACCCCTCCTACGACAACGCTGCCGCTTACAAAGGAAGAGCCGGCCGGAATCGGATCGGTAAGAATGACATTTGTGAGCGCAGTGCCGCCGCTGTTGGTAATAACGCTTGTGTAGGTCATCGTTTCGCCGACGGCCAAATTGGTCCGGCTGGCTGTTTTGGTCAAGCTGACGCTCGGCAGGCTGACCGGAATTGTAATGGTGTTGGATGCTGCCGACCCGGATAACGTCCGGCCGTCAGGCGGCTGATACGTATACGCAGCGGTTGCCTGGTCCGTGAGCTGCGGCGGCGAGGGGAGCGAAACGACGTTGACCTGAAACGTAACGGTGGCGCTGCCGCCTGCCGCAATGCTGCCGATGGAAACGCCCGCAGCAGGATTTGCTCCGGGTATGACCGTGCCGTTTACGCGGAAGCTTCCGGCAACATACTGGCTTCCCGACGGGATATTGTCCGTCAGCACCGTAGCGGCGGCAATGCTGCCGCTATTGGCAACATTAATGGTATAGGTGATCGTATCGCCGACCGTAGCTGCCGATGTGCTGGCCGATTTGGCAAGCGACAGCACGGGAGCGTACACCGGGGTAGATACAGTGTTGGACGGAATGACCGCCGTGATCGTGCTGCCTCCCGGGATACCCTGGAAGGTGAACGACGCGCTCGCCGTGTTGTTCGCCTGAGGCGGGCTTGGCAGAGAGGCAACGACGGCCCGGTAAGTCGTCGTTACGCTGCTGCCAAAGGCTACTGTGCCGATGGATACGCCGCTGCGGATGTCCGCCGTAGGCCTGACGACGCCCCCGACCGTGACGCTTCCGCTCACAAAGTTTAAAGATGCCGGCAGCGGATCGGTCAAAATGACGTTGGAAACGTTGGCCGTGCCGCTGTTTGTAATCGTCACGGTGTACGTAATGATGTCCCCGATGACGGAGCCTGGCACATTGGCGCTTTTGCTGACTGTTACGTTAGGAGAGTTGATGTTAATCTGAATGCCGTTGGCGTTCAGGATATAGGCGTCTCCGGATGTTGTCAGTGTAAGTACGGCGCTTGTCTGGCTGTTGACAAGCGTTGAGGAAATATCGACGTTCGTAATATCCCAGCCCTGCCGCCCGCCGGAAATATTCGAGCCTGGCGCTCCGTTGACCTGATTCCTTGTGCCGAAGGTGCCTGTTGTATCAAGCGCCCCGGAATCGCTATTGATTTGCGAGGCAAAAAAGTTGTTGGCAAAATTGTTCGTGCCGGATAATGCAATCTGGGTCGAGGCAGTCGGCCCGAACAAGGCCTGATCCCCGTTCCGGTTGGCATCCCCTTCCTGAGAGCTGAACAGCGCTCTCGCGCCAAGCGCCCCGGTAATCGGCGTTGCGAAGCCGGTTATGGTCGTTGCTGTTGAGCCGGATGTGCTGACCAGCACGGAGCCTACCCGCAGCGACATGTTGCGCAGCGGAAGGGAGGCGTTGCTGTAGATGACGGCGAGCGTCCAGCCGCAATGATTGATGGTGGAATCATTCGTTATGACGATTGTGCCAACGACCCCGCCTGTTGTGTAAGTGCCGGCTCCGGCCGCCTGAATAAGCGACGTGACGTTAGCTGAGCGGACGTAGGCAAGCGCGCCGGAAATGCTGATTCCGGTCTGCGCCGTGGCGCTGTCGGGAGTGATGGAATTTGTGCCGGCCGGTGTAATGAATGTAACGGGATTGTTGATGGCTGAAGTCAGATTGACATTGCCATTGACATAGGTCCCCGCCCAAATTAGCTCCGCGTACAGCACGGAGCTTCCAGCAGGAAGAACCAGAATGGCCGAAGAGCTGTTGGCCGTATACTGGTCCGTTGTGCCAAACGGATATGTGCCGTAGCGGACGGCGGTATTGGTCGTTACGAATGCGCCGATGCTGTCCTGCGTGCCGGGCACACCTGCGGTGTCGGAGCGGCTGAGGCCGAGCGTATTGCCCGTAAAAGTGATGGCGCCGGCCGCATTAAATGTTGCTCGAACGATTAAAGGAATTTGAATCACCGCCTTGCCGTAAAATAACAGCGGAAGGATAGCGCCGATCCCCCGCATTTCATTCAAGCTTAATTGTATGAAGCAGCTTGCTGATTTTTGACTTAATTTTACAAAGCATGGCCGACTGGTCGAGGAGCGGAAGATGCTGTCGCTTTTCCATTAAGCATTTGACACGTATAATAATAGGTGGGATTAACCGCAGTGTTTACCCGAATCTGAACTGCAAGGAGGGAAAGCGGATGGAACTTCAGCAAGCAATCCGGCAGAGACGGAGCATCGGAAAGGTGCTGGATCTGCCGGTGGAGAAGGAGAAAATCGAGCGGATTTTGGAGTCGGCGGTATGGGCTCCCAATCATCATCATACGGAGCCTTGGAAGTTTTTTGTGATGACGGGCGAAGGCAGACGGGTGCTCGGCAGCGCTTATGCCAATGCGGCGCTGGATGCGCTGGATGCGCTGGACGGTATGGAGGCTGAGGAGAAGGAGAAACGGCTTGCCCGTGAGGAAGCCAAGGCAATGCGCGCTCCTGTCGTAATTGCGGCTGCTTGCTCGCCATCGACGAATCCGCGCGTTATTCGCTCGGAAGAATTGGCTGCTGTCCACTGTGCGGTTCAGAACATGCTGCTAACCGCCTATGAGGAAGGACTTGGAGCGGTTTGGCGCAGCGGCGAGCCGATGCAGCATCCGGCTATGAAGTCGGCCTTTGGGCTGAAAAACGGCGAGGAGCTCGTCGGATTCATTTATATCGGGTATCCCGCTATGATTTCCCCGGAAGGCAAGCGAATCGCTGCAAAGGACAAAACGTTCTGGATTAGTTGAGCCAATTGTCGATGGAAAATCCGGGATGTTCGGATTTAGGCATTATTTCTCTTTTATATCTCTTAGTCCATGTCAGCAAAAGTGACATCATTTTCAACGGTGCAAGTATCGGATTAAGTTTATGGAAGCCAAACTGCCATGAGAGCAGTTTGGCTTTTCTTTTTTGCCGAAAATCGGTTTTGGTGGCTGGAAAGCTTACTATACCGCACTGTTAAAGGGATTTTGATGCTGCGAGAGCAGGTATCATTAAATGAAAGCGCTTAAAAATATTCAAGCCTCCCTCATTGTCCGCTCGTTTGAGAGAAGGATTTAACATGGAGGCGGCAGTAATGAAGCGATATCCAGTATTCCAGCAAAAGGCGAACTTTATGCTTTTAAATTAAATTAATGTTCGTGTTTTTGGGTTGACAGTCGCGGCTGACTTTGGGTACACTAGGGGAGCAAAGTTAATCGAGCTTGTTTGGCATGTTTTCAAGATGTCGAATCTTGTAGCAGAACAGGCGGAAGCTTTAACATGAGAAGATGAATTGAACCCTCGTATATATTCGGGAATCGGCCCGAACGTTTCTACCTGGCGACCGTAATCGCCGGACTACGGGATATGCGGCTTGGCGGCTTACGCCGCTGCCGCGATAGGCGGCGTTCGCCCGGACTGCAGCGTTTGATGCAGGCCCGCACCGCCGGTATCCCGCAGGCTTGGATGCTGCTAGAACGCTTCATGGTTTAAGGAGTGTTCGGCGGCCCGGCAGCGGGATTTTTTTGTGTATATGCGGCCGACAGGCGCAGCGTGCTTAATACCACTTAAAATGCAGCGAAGGCGGGATGAATGGGATGAGTGCAAGCGTAGGCGTCATCATGGGCAGCAAGTCGGATTGGGAAACGATGAAATTGGCTTGCGGCGTGTTGGACGAGCTGGGAATTGCCTACGAAAAGCGGGTCGTTTCGGCTCACCGGACGCCAGACCTCATGTTTGAATATGCCGAAACAGCCGCAGAGCGCGGCCTGAAGGTCATTATAGCCGGAGCCGGCGGAGCGGCTCATTTGCCCGGAATGGTAGCTGCAAAAACGCCGCTTCCGGTTATTGGCGTGCCTGTAAAGTCCTCTGCGCTGAGCGGGCTTGATTCGCTGCTCTCTATTGTACAGATGCCGGCAGGCATCCCGGTGGCGACGGTGGCAATCGGCGCAGCGGGCGGCACCAATGCCGGCCTGCTAGCCGCGCAAATGCTCGGCGCATTCGACCCGGAAGTCCAGGCTCGCGTGCAGGAGCGCCGCGAAGCGACCCGTCAGCAGGTGCTGGCCAGCGGGGAAGAGCTGTGAGCGCAGGGGGCGGCAAACAAGACGCGCTTGCGCGAAACGGAGCGGCTGTGAAACCCGATTCAGCCCGCACGATCGGGCCGGGAGCGACGGTTGGCATTCTTGGCGGCGGCCAGTTGGGACGCATGATGGCGCTCGCAGGCAGCGCGATGGGATATCGGTTTGTAGCGATGGACCCTGCTGCGGACGGACCGGCTGCACAGGTCGGCGGGAGCATCGAGGCTGCCTATGACGATCGGGATGCGGCGAGCCGTTTGGCCGGGCGCTGTGATGTAATCACCTACGAGTTCGAAAATGTGGATGCGGATGTCGCCGCGATGCTTATGGAGCAATCCTATGTGCCGCAGGGCAGCGACTTGCTGTACACGACGCAGCACCGGCTGCGCGAGAAGCGTGCGGTTGAGGCGGCGGGAGCGAAGGTTGCTCCGTACGCGGAAATCCGCAGCGAGCAGGAGCTGCGTGACGAGGTAAACCGTCTCGGCCTCCCGGCGGTGCTCAAGACGGCTACCGGAGGCTACGACGGCAAGGGCCAGTGGGTCATCCGCAGCGAGGAGGAAATCCCGGCCGCGTATGCGGAGCTTGCGAAGGCGGGCACGGAGCTGGTGCTGGAGCAGTTTATCCGTTTCAGCAAAGAGCTGTCCGTTATTGCCGCCCGCAGCTCGCACGGCGAGGTTCGCGTTTTTCCGCCGGCAGAGAACATCCATGTGGACAATATTCTTCATCTTTCAATCGTGCCTGCACGGGTTGAAGCGTCCGTGCTGGAAGAAGCGGAGCGGCTGGCGCTGCGGATCGTCGAGGGTCTTGGAGCGGTTGGCCTCGTCGCCGTGGAGCTGTTCCTGACGGAGGACGGCCAGCTGTATGTCAACGAGCTTGCGCCGCGCCCGCACAACAGCGGCCACTTCACGATGGAAGCTTGCCGGACCTCCCAGTTCGAGCAGCATGTGCGCGCCGTTTGCGGCCTGCCGCTCGGCAATCCGTCGCTGATGAGCCCGGTTGTCATGGTTAACGTGCTCGGACAGCATGTGGAGCCGGTTGTGCAGCGAATTACGGCTCCGGACAGCGAAGCGGCACGGCTGAGCGCCGTTCCCAAGCTGCATCTGTACGGCAAAGCCGAGGCCAAATACGGCCGCAAGATGGGCCATATTAACGTGCTGGCGCCGGATACGGACGCGGCGTTGGCCTGGATTGAGGGAACGGGAATATGGCAAGCGGAGAACGAAGCCTGATCTAGAGGCAGCGCATTATAATCAAACATGCAGGCTAAGCCTGCTTTCCAAATACATTTTACAATCTAAATAAAGGTGTGATGAAGCCTATGTTGGAGCGTTACAGCAGACCCGAGATGCGGGCGATCTGGACGGAAGAAAATAAATTCAAGGCGTGGCTGGAAGTTGAAATCTGCGCTTGCGAAGCTTGGTCGGAGCTCGGCGTCATTCCGAAGGAGGACGTTGCCGCAATCCGCGAAAGCGCCGGCTTTAATATTGACCGGATCAACGAGATCGAGCTGGAAACGCGTCATGATGTGATCGCCTTTACGCGCGCTGTATCCGAAACGCTCGGAGCCGAGCGCAAATGGGTGCATTACGGCCTGACCTCCACGGACGTTGTGGATACGGCGACGGGTTACCTGCTTCGCCAGGCAAACGAGATTTTGGAGCGCGACCTGACGAACTTCATCGAGATTTTGCGCGGACAGGCTGTTGCCTACAAGGACACGGTCATGATGGGCCGTACGCACGGCGTGCACGCAGAGCCGACAACGTTTGGCCTCAAGCTGGCGCTTTGGTATGAAGAGATGAAACGCAACCTGGAACGATTCCATCATGCTGCGGACGGCGTACAGTACGGCAAAATTTCCGGCGCCGTTGGCACTTACGCCAATATCGATCCATTTGTCGAGGAATTCGTTTGCCGCAAGCTCGGCACGAAGCCGGCTCCGATCAGCACCCAGACGCTGCAGCGCGACCGCCACGCCGAGTACATGGGCACGCTGGCGCTGATCGCCACGTCGCTGGACAAGTTCGCTACGGAAATCCGCGCTCTGCAAAAGAGCGAGTTCCGCGAAGTCGAGGAGCCGTTCGCCAAAGGCCAAAAAGGATCGTCGGCAATGCCGCACAAGCGCAATCCGATCGGCTGCGAGAACATTTCCGGCCTGGCCCGCGTCATTCGCGGCCATATGATCAGCGCCTACGAAAACGTGCCGCTCTGGCATGAGCGCGATATCAGCCACTCCTCCGTGGAGCGCGTCATCCTGCCGGATGCGACGATGCTGCTCAACTACATGCTGAACCGTCTCGGCAACATCATCAAAAATCTTCAGGTGTTCCCGGAAAACATGAAGCGCAACATGGGCCGCACGTTCGGCGTGCCGTTCTCCGGCCGCGTCATGACAAAGCTCATCGACAAAGGCTTTGCCCGCGAGCAGGCGTACGATACGGTGCAGCCGCGCGCGATGCAGGCTTGGGAAGAGCAGCGCCAGTTCCGCGACATCATCGAGTCGACGCCTGAAATTACGAAGCATCTGAGCGCCCAGGAAATCGACGATGCGTTCAACCCAAGCTGGCATCTGAAGCATGTTGACACGATTTTCCGCCGTCTTGAGCTGATCTAATAGATTGAGCCCGATTGAGCCCAAAGGGTCGCCTTTGATTCCAAGAGCGATTCCAAGGCCGGTCTCTGGCGCAGCGGGCGCTTTAGCTGATCCATACTACGATTAAAGGCGGGGAGAACCGATGGCTGTTGCTTCCAAAGCGCTGTCCACGGCGGCGGACCTCATTAAGGCGCCGCTGCTTTACAAAGGAAAAGTCCGCGAGCTGTACGATCTCGGCGAGCATTACCTGATTGTCGTTACCGACCGGATCAGCGCTTTTGATTATGTGCTGGACCCGGCTGTTCCGGACAAAGGCAATGTGCTGAACCGGCTGAGCGCGTTCTGGTTCGAGCAGACGGCGGCAGTTCAGCCGAACCACGTCATTCACAGCGATGTTGAACTGCTCGGCGATCTGGTGGCTGAAGAGGGCAAGGAGCAGCTGCGCAACCGGATTATGGTTACCCGCAAAGCGGAGCGAATCGACATCGAGTGTGTCGTGCGCGGATACATTACCGGCGGCGGCTGGCGGCAGTATAAGCATAACGGTGAAATCAACGGCATTCCTCTGCTGGACGGCATGCGCAAAAATGAGCGGTTCCCGCAGCCGATTTTTACCCCCGCAGCCAAAAACGACGTCGGCCATGACGAGGACATACCGTTCTCGTGCATGGAGGAGATGGTTGGAGCCGATATCGCGGAGCAGCTGCGCGACCGCAGCATTCGCCTGTATGAGTTCGCTCACGCCTATTGCCTGGAGCGCGGCATTATTTTGGCGGACTGCAAGTTTGAATTCGGCCTGATTGACGGACAGATTATTCTGATCGACGAAATTTTCACGCCGGATTCTTCCCGGTTCTGGGCTCAAGACAAGTACGAGCTCGATACCGAAATTGACAGCATGGACAAAGAACCGGTGCGTACTTATCTGCTCGGTTCGGATTGGGACCGGGACAGCAAGCCGGCTCCTCTGCCGGAGGCCGTCGTAGCAGAAACGACTTCCCGTTACCGCGCTATATACCGGGCATTGACCGGACAAGAGCTTCGCTAGAGCTGGTTTTTATTTATTTTAATTTTTACCAGATTGATGAAAAGAGAAGTGGAGCCGAAGGTTCTGCCCGGAGAATAAGCTGTTGAATTTCTACCGCTTGGCGGTGCCAAGTGAAAAAAGGAGCGGAGTCAAAGGCCGAGCCTGGAGAAGCCTAGCGTTCGCATTTGAAGTCGGATTTCCACCTCTGTGGGAGGTTAAGTTCAAGGAAATCTGAGTTCAAGAGCGATCGGAGGGCCGGCCTTTGGCGCAGCGGGAACTTTTTCACTGGACTGAATTATAGCGGTATCCGAGGTTAACAGCGATCGGAGAGCAGACCTATGGCGCAGCGGACCATTTTTCACCGAGCGTTTCAACCATCCCCCTTATGAGGAGTTGCCACGATGAAAGCAACCGTATACGTGACGATCAAGCAAAACGTGTTGGACCCGCAAGGAACGGCAGTTCAAGGAGCTCTGCACAGCATGGGCTTCGCAGAAGTTGGCAAGGTCCGCATTGGCAAGTACCTGGAGCTGACTTTGGATACGGAAGACCGCGCCGAGGCTGAGCAACGCGTGCGCGCTATGTGCGAAAAGCTGCTGGCGAACACCGTCGTGGAAGATTACCGCTTCGAGCTGGAGGGCTGAGCCGATGAAGTTTGCGGTTATTGTATTCCCGGGTTCCAACTGCGACATCGACTGTTACAAAGCCGTGGAAGAAATCGGCCAATCCGTCGACTACGTATGGCACACGGCAACAGATCTTTCCAGCTATGATGCGATTCTCGTGCCTGGCGGCTTCTCTTACGGCGATTATCTGCGCTGCGGCGCAATTGCGCGTTTTGCTCCGGTCATGAGCGAGGTTGTCAAAGCTGCGGAAGCAGGCAAATACGTGCTCGGCATTTGCAACGGATTCCAGATTCTTACCGAAGCGGGATTGCTGCCTGGCGCGCTGCTGCGCAACCGTGATCTGAAATTCCTGTGCCACCAGTCTCCGCTTGAGGTTGTGAACGCGGCGACTCCTTTTACGACTCAATATCAAGAGGGCGAGGTCATCTCGATCCCGATTGCGCACGGCGAAGGAAACTACTATTGCGACGAGGCGACTTTGGAGTCTCTGAAGGCGAACAACCAGATCGTTTTCCGTTACGCGAACGGCGGAAACCCGAACGGCTCGCTTCACGACATCGCCGGTATTTGCAACGAGCGCGGCAACGTTGTCGGCATGATGCCGCATCCGGAGCGCGCAGTCAGCCAAATTCTTGGCTCCGAGGACGGCAAGCGGATGTTTACATCGATTTTGAACGCATGGAGGGAACAGCATGGCGCAGCAGTTAACGGCTAAGGAACCGACAGCGGAGCAAATCTCCGAGCAAAAGATTTACCAGCAGTTCGGAGTGACGGATCACGAGTACGAGCTCATTTGCGGCTTCATGGGCCGTCTGCCCAACTACACCGAAATCGGCGTATTCAGCGTTATGTGGTCGGAGCACTGCTCCTACAAAAACTCCAAGCCCATCCTCAAAAAGTTCCCGATTACGGGTCCAAAAGTGCTTATGGGTCCAGGCGAGGGCGCGGGCATCGTTGATATCGGAGACAACCAAGCCGTTGTATTCAAAATCGAATCCCACAACCATCCGTCCGCCGTTGAGCCGTACCAAGGCGCAGCGACCGGCGTTGGCGGCATCATCCGCGACATTTTCTCCATGGGCGCCCGTCCTGTCGCGCTGCTCAACAGCCTTCGTTTCGGCAAGCTGGAGAACGACCGCGTCAAATACCTGTTCGAGCATGTCGTCGGCGGCATTGCCGGATACGGCAACTGCATCGGCATCCCGACCGTTGCGGGCGAGGTTATGTTCGACGAGAGCTATGAAGGCAATCCGCTCGTTAACGCCATGTGCGTAGGTCTCATCGATCACGACAAAATCCAGCGCGGCGTCGCCAAGGGCGTAGGCAACCCGGTGTTTTATGTCGGTCCGGCAACGGGCCGCGACGGCATCCACGGCGCAACGTTTGCATCCGTTGAGCTGTCCGAGGAATCCGAGGAGAAGCGTACCGCTGTTCAGGTCGGCGACCCGTTCATGGAAAAGCTCGTTATGGAATCGACGCTGGAGCTCATCAATTCCGGCATCGTACTCGGCATTCAGGATATGGGCGCGGCGGGTCTGACCTGCTCCAGCGCGGAGATGGCTTCCAAAGCCGGCAACGGCCTGGAGCTGTACCTCGACGAGGTGCCGCAGCGCGAGGAAGGCATGACGCCGTACGAAATGATGCTGTCGGAGTCGCAGGAGCGCATGCTGTTTGTCGTGACTCCCGAGAACGAAGCTCAAGCACGCGAAATTTTTGAGCGCTGGGGCGTTATCTGCGCCAAAGTCGGCAAAGTAACGGACGACGGCCGTCTGCGCCTGTTCCATCAAGGCGAGCAAGTAGCCGATATGCCGGTAAAAGCGCTCGTTGACGAGTGCCCGGTATACAACAAGCCTTCACAGGAGCCTGCGTACTTCTCTGCCAGCGCTGCTATTGACACAGCTGCTTACGGCGAAGTATCCGACCTGACGGACGCGCTGCAAAAGGTTCTGGCTTCCCCGACGGTTGCCAGCAAAGAGTGGGTGTACAAGCAGTACGACTATATGGTCCGTACAAGCACGGCAGTCGCTCCTGGCTCCGACGCAGCAGTTGTCCTCGTTCCAGGCACCCGCAAGGCGCTTGCGATGACGACCGACTGCAACGGGCGTTACGTATTCCTCGATCCGGAGGTCGGCGGCGCAATCGCGGTTGCCGAGGCTGCCCGCAACATTGTTTGCTCCGGCGCCGCGCCGCTGGCGATTACGGATAACCTCAACTTCGGCAGCCCGGAGAAGCCGGAAGTGTTCTGGCAGCTGGAAAAATCCGCTGACGGCATGAGCGAAGCCTGCCGCGTGCTGGAAACGCCGGTTATCGGCGGCAACGTCAGCCTGTACAACGAAAATGCTAAAGGCGCGATCTACCCGACGCCGGTTATCGGCATGGTCGGCTTGATCGACGACATCGACTATATTACGACCCAAGAGTTCAAAAACGCCGGCGACGCCGTTATTCTGCTCGGCGAAACGAAGGCCGAATTCGGCGGCAGCGAGCTGCAGTACGTGCTGCAGGGCAAAGCCGAAGGACGTCCTCCGGGTATTGACCTGGCGGTAGAAAAACGTCTGCTGGACACGGTTCAGGCAGCAATCCGCGGCGGCCTTGTCGCTTCGGCGCATGACCTGTCCGAGGGCGGCCTTGCGGTTGCGCTCGCGGAAGCAAGCTTTGGACGCGGACTCGGCGCCGACATCAACGTGGCGACAGAGCTGCGCGCGGACCATGCGCTGTTCAGCGAGTCGCAATCCCGTATTCTGCTCAGTGCAACCCAAGAGAACAAGGCTGCGCTGCTGGCGCTGCTCGCAGAGCGCGGCGTACCTCATCAGGAGCTGGGCGCAGTAGGCGGCACGGAGCTTGTTGTGAAAGTAAACGGTAAACCAGGCATTCAGGCGCAAGTAGACGGACTGCGGAAAGTGTGGAAGGATGCGATTCCATGTCTGATGAAGTAAGCATTGCGGTTCAGCTCGGTTCACGGTATGGAACAAGCGGCGGCAGCGGGGCTGGAGAGAGCAAGGCTCTCTCCGGTTCGGCGGCAGCGGTTGGTCTGATTCCGGCTCCGTCGGAAGCTTCATGCGCAGCGGAGGGATCATCCTCCGCTGCGCATGAGCTTGCGGGCGAAGCGGCAGCTTATGTCCGCGCCTCTGCAGCGTCCTCGCATTCTGCAGCGGTACGTCCCGGCTCGGAGGAGCTGCGCAAGGTGTCTCAGGCTTGGGAGAATTCCCACTACAATGAGGGCATCGGGCGCGACGATATTTTTGACAAGCTGAGAGAGGAATGCGGCGTATTCGGCGTGTTCGGCACGCCGAACGCGTCATCGCTTTCCTACTACGGACTTCATGCTCTGCAGCATCGCGGCGAGGAAAGCTCCGGCGTTTGCACGGTGGACAGCGCAACGGGCGGTTTTGCCTACCATCGCGGCATGGGACTCGTCAAAGAAGTGTTCACCAGCGACATCCTTGATTCGCTGCCGGG
The DNA here is from genome assembly GCF_023715725.1 of Paenibacillus pasadenensis. Classification (GTDB taxonomy): domain Bacteria; phylum Bacillota; class Bacilli; order Paenibacillales; family Paenibacillaceae; genus Paenibacillus_O; species Paenibacillus_O pasadenensis_A. The sequence continues at coordinate 139,603 of NZ_JAMBOT010000008.1, read as the reverse complement.
CGACCGGGCAATCGGCCATGTCCGCTATTCCACTTCGGGCGCGAGCCAGCTCGGCAACGCTCAACCGCTTGTATTCAAATACCGCGACGGCGATCTGGCCGTGGCGACAAACGGCAACATCGTTAATGCGCCGTCGATCCGGCGGGAGCTGGAGCAGATGGGCTCTATTTTTCAAACGACGAGTGATACGGAGGTCATCGCTCACCTGATCGCGCGCTCGCCGAAGGACTTTGTGAGCGCGGCCAAGGACGCGCTTAAACGCATTATCGGGGGATTTGCGTTTTTGATCATGACCAACGAGCGGCTGCTTGTCGCTTCCGATCCTAACGGCCTGCGCCCGCTGGTGATGGGACGGCTTGGAGAGGGTTACGTGTTCGCTTCCGAAACCTGCGCGTTTGAGACGATTGGCGCCGAATACGTGCGTGACGTTCAGCCGGGCGAGCTGCTTATTTTGGACAAGGAAGGCATGCGCGAGGACCGTTTCGATGAGGAAGACCGCCGGGCAAGCTGCGCGATGGAATACATCTATTTTGCCCGTCCGGACAGCGACATCAACGAGGTCAACATCCACACGGCCCGCAAACAGATGGGGCGCACCTTGGCGGTTGAGTCCTTCGTCGATGCCGATATCGTCGTCGGCGTGCCGGATTCCAGCATCAGCGCCGCGATCGGATATGCCGAACAGACGGGCATTCCGTACGAGATGGGACTGATTAAGAACAAGTATTCCGGCCGGACGTTCATCCAGCCTTCTCAGGAGCTGCGGGAAAAGGGCGTGAAGATGAAGCTGTCCGCCGTCCGCAAAATCGTGCAGGGCAAACGCGTCGTTATGATTGACGACTCCATCGTGCGCGGCACAACGTCGCTGCGGATCGTCAACATGCTGCGCGAGGCGGGAGCGAAGGAAGTGCATGTGCGCATCAGCTCGCCTCCGTTCGCCAATCCGTGTTACTACGGCATCGATACGCCGGACCGGCGCGAGCTGATCGCATCGTCCAAAACGGTCGAGGAAATCCGTGAGGCGATCAACGCCGATTCGCTGTATTTCCTTAGCGCCGAGGGTCTGATCGAGTCGGCCTCCGTGCCGGGAGACTCCAAGGGCGGCGGCCTTTGCCTCGCCTGCTTCACCAACGAATACCCGACTCCGGTCGATGAGAACTCGGATAAAAGCTGCAGCTGTTAAGCTCATAAGGTTAATGCAGCGGCGCCAGTGATTGAATCAAGCGGGCAGCGCGGCCGGATCGGCATGCGGGCCCTAATCCATTTTGCAGGGAGTGACGGTCAGTGTCAGAGGCTTACAAGCAGGCAGGCGTAGACATCGCGGCGGGCAACGAAGCGGTAGAACGCATGAAAAAGCACGTTAAAAGAACGATGCGTCCGGAGGTGCTGGGCGGCCTCGGCGGTTTTGGAGGCATGTTCGGTCTGGATAAAAACAAGTACGAGGAGCCGGTGCTTGTTTCCGGTACGGACGGCGTCGGCACGAAGCTGATGCTTGCTTTTGCTATGGACAAACATGACACGATCGGCATCGACGCCGTTGCGATGTGTGTCAACGACATTATCGTTCAGGGCGCGGAACCGTTGTTTTTCCTCGATTATTTGGCAACGGGCAAGGTTGAGCCGTCCAAAATCGAGCAGATCGTCGGCGGCATCGCCGAGGGCTGCGTCCAGGCGGGCTGCGCGCTGATCGGCGGCGAAACGGCTGAAATGCCGGGCATGTACACGCCGGAAGAATACGATATCGGCGGCTTTACGGTTGGCGTAGTGGATAAAGCGAAAATCATTGACGGTTCGACGATCGCTCCTGGCGACGCCGTAATCGGCATTGCTTCCAGCGGCATTCACAGCAACGGCTACTCGCTGGTGCGCCGCCTGCTGCTGGAGCAATCCGGCTACAGCCTGCAAGACGCGCTGCCGGAGCTGGACGGCAAAAAGCTCGGCGACGTGCTGCTTGAGCCTACGCGCATTTACGTCAAACAGGCGCTGGAGCTGATTTCCCGCGTTACGGTTAAAGGCATGGCGCATATTACGGGCGGCGGTTTCATTGAGAACATCCCGCGCGTGCTGCCGGATAACGTAAACGTTGAGGTACAGTACGGAAGCTGGCCGATTCAGCCGATCTTCTCGCTGATGCAGCAAAAAGGCGCCGTCACGAACCGTGACATGTTCACCACGTTTAACATGGGCATCGGGCTTGTCGTTGTTGTGCCGGAGGCTGAGGCAGCGGCGGCGCTGGACGTTCTGGCCGGACTTGGCGAGCAAGCGTACCGGATCGGAACCGTTACGGAGGGCAGCCGAATCGTCACCTTTACGGGGGCCGAGGTTTAATGGCAGAGCAGCAGCTGCGCATTGCCGTATTTGCCTCGGGCCAGGGCAGCAACTTCCAGGCGCTGGCGGATGCGGCTGCGGAAGGGAAGCTCGGCGGCTCCATCGAGCTTCTCGTCTGCGACAAACCTTCCGCTCCGGTTGTGGAGCGGGCGCGGCGCGCCGGCATTGAAGCCTGGGTGTTCAATCCGAAGAGCTACGCTTCCCGCGAAGCGTACGAACATGAAATTCTGGACGAGCTTCGCCGCCGCGGCGTCGGGCTCGTTGTGCTTGCCGGGTATATGCGCATTCTGACCCCGGTGCTGGTAGAGGCGTTTGATGGGCGGATGATCAACATTCATCCGTCGCTGCTGCCGTCTTTTCCCGGCTTGAATGCGATTGGCCAGGCGCTGGAGCATGGCGTGAAGGTGACCGGCGTGACGATTCATTTTGTCGACGGCGGCCTGGACAGCGGTCCGATTATCGCGCAGCGCTCCATTGAGATAGGCGAAGGCGAATCGGAAGCTTCCTTGTCGGAACGGATTCATTCAGCGGAAAATGTGCTCTATCCGTGGGCGGTTCGCTGCATCGCGGAAGGAAGAGTAACGCTTGACGGAAGAAAAGTGCGCATAGCAGGAGCGGATTTCTCCGGCTAGGAGGCATCCTCATACAAGTAGGCGCAAGTTCGTTTTGAAGTCGGCTTGGGTTGGGACGCATGAAGACTCGATCACAGGAGTGCTGATGAAAGGGCTCCGAGCTCGCAGTTTGGTTTGGTTTTCTGCAACAGGCGATGCGGACTTGACTACCAGTGTGCTGGCGAAACGGGCTCCGAGCTCGCAGGTTGGTTTGAGAGTCTTAACGCAACTGAGAAGCGTTATTCGGCTAAAAATGCGGCTTTCTCAGCTCTAACGCAACTGTAAGGCGTTATTTCAGGTTTAGGCCCTCTTTTCGGCTGGAAATGGCGAAATAAGCAGCCTGAGTTGCGTTAGAACACAAAAAGCGGCTTTTTTAGCGAAATAAGGCTTGTGAGTTGCGTTAAAGGCGGGAAGAGGCTGCCCCAGCGGGCAGCGAATGGACCGGCAGTATTTGCACCATTTGGAATGCAATCATTTTTCATATATAGACCTTAGGAGGGGACGTAGTGGCTATTCGCAGAGCGTTAATCAGCGTTTCGGACAAAACGGGCATTGTTGAGTTCGCACGGGAGCTGGCTGCAGCAGGCGTACAGATCATTTCCACCGGAGGGACGCACAGCCTGTTGGAAAAGGAAGGCATCCCGGTCATCGGCATCTCGGAAGTGACCGGCTTCCCGGAAATTATGGACGGACGCGTCAAAACGCTGCATCCGGCTGTGCACAGCGGCCTGCTGGCCGTACGCGACAACGAGGAGCATCAGCGGGCGATTCGCGAGCTTGGACTCGATTATATCGATCTTGTTGTCGTCAATTTGTACCCGTTCGCGGCTACAATTGCCAAGCCTGACGTAACGTATGACGACGCCATCGAGAACATTGATATCGGCGGCCCGACGATGCTGCGCTCCGCTGCCAAAAACCACGCTTTTGTCACCGTTGTTGTGGATGCCGCCGATTACGCCGCTGTTCTGGAAGAGATCAAACAAGACGGCTACACAACGCTGGATACGCGCAAGCGCCTTGCCGCTAAAGTATTCCGCCATACCGGCGCTTACGACGCTCTGATCGGCGACTATCTGTCCAAGCTGGGCGGCGACCCGCTGCCGGAGCGTTACACGGTCACGTATGAAAAGGTGCAGGACCTGCGCTACGGGGAAAATCCGCATCAGCGCGCCGCGTTCTATCGCCAGCCATTGGCGAAAGAGGGCAACGTTACAACCGCCGAGCAGCTGCACGGCAAAGAGCTGAGCTACAACAACATCAACGACGCCAACGCGGCTCTTGCCATCGTGAAAGAGTTCAGAGAGCCGGCCGTTGTTGCCATCAAACATATGAACCCTTGCGGCGTAGGCATCGGCAGCGACATTCATCAGGCGTACCAAAAAGCTTATGCTGCCGATCCAACCTCGATTTTTGGCGGCATCGTAGCGGCGAACCGGATGATTGGCGCCGATACGGCAGCGCTGCTGTCTGAAATTTTCCTGGAAATCATCCTTGCGCCGGACTTTACGCCGGAAGCGCTTGAGATTCTCGGCCGCAAGAAAAATATCCGCCTGCTCAAAACCGGCGAGCTTGCTTCCGCCGAAGGCCGCAAAAGCGACTGGGTGCTGACAAGTGTAGACGGCGGCATGGTTGTGCAGGAGAGCGACGTGCACAGCATTACCGAGAGCGATCTGCAGGTGGTCACCGAGCGCCAGCCTACAGCGGAAGAGCTGAAGCAGCTGCTGTTTGGATGGAAGGTCGTTAAACATGTAAAATCCAACGCTATTTTGCTGGCAAAGGATGATATGACGGTTGGCGTCGGAGCGGGCCAGATGAACCGTGTCGGCGCTGCGCGCATCGCGGTTGAGCAGGCGGGCGACAATGCAAAAGGAGCCGTGCTGGCTTCCGATGCGTTTTTCCCGATGGGCGATACGGTTGCCCTGGCGGCTGCCGCGGGCATTACAGCGATTATCCAGCCGGGCGGTTCGATTAAGGACGAGGACTCCATCAAGGCGGCTAACGAACACGGCATTGCCATGGTATTCACCGGCGTCCGCCACTTCAAGCACTAGAGCAGGAGGAGATCCAATGCGAATTATGGTAATTGGCGGCGGCGGCCGCGAGCATGCCATCGTTTGGTCGCTGGCGAAAAGTCCAAAGGTGACGGAGCTGCTGTGCGCGCCAGGCAACGCAGGCATTGCGGAGCTGGCGGAGTGTGTGCCGATCGCTGTAGACCGTTTCGCCGATCTGGTTCAGCTGGCGAAGGAACGGAAGATTGACCTAGTTGTTGTCGGTCCCGATGATCCGCTGGCTGCTGGCATCGTGGACGAGTTCCAGGCGGCTGGCATTCCGGCATTCGGCCCGGACCGCAAAGCTGCGGAGATTGAAGGCAGCAAAATTTTCATGAAAGACCTGCTCCGCAAGTACAGCATTCCAACAGCCCGTTACGAATCGTTTACGGACTTTGAGCAGGCGCTTGCTTATCTGCGCAGCCAGCCGGTTCCGGTTGTCGTCAAAGCCGACGGCCTGGCGGCAGGCAAAGGCGTCACCGTAGCGGCGACGCTGGAGGAAGCCGAGGAGGCGCTGCGCGGCATGATGCTGGGCGGCGTGTTCGGAGCGTCAGGCAGCCAGGTTGTTATCGAGGAGTTCATGACCGGGCAAGAGATGAGCATTTTGGCGTTCGTGGACGGCGAAACGGTACGGGCGATGGTGCCGGCCCAAGACCATAAGCCGATATTCGACGGCGACAAAGGTCCTAACACCGGCGGCATGGGCACATATTCCCCGCTGCCGCATATTTCTCAAGAGCTCGTCGACGATGCGATCGTAAACATCATCGAGCCGACGGCCCGCGCAATGGTCAGCGAAGGTCGCCCGTTCCGGGGTGTGCTGTTCGCCGGGCTCATGCTGACGCCGGACGGCGTCAAGACGGTCGAGTTTAACGCCCGCATGGGCGACCCGGAAACCCAGGTTGTGCTGCCGCGTCTGGATACGGACCTGCTCGACATCATTATGGCCGCAATGGAAGGCCGTTTGGCCGATATCGAGATCAAGTGGAAGGGCGAAGCTGCGGTGTGCGTCATTGCCGCATCGGAGGGTTATCCCGGCTCGTATCCGAAGGGCCGTCCGATCTCCGGTCTCGAAGCCGCGAAAGAGCAGGGAGCGCTTGTATTCCATGCTGGAACGGCGCAGAAGGACGGCGAGCTTGTTACAAACGGCGGACGTGTGCTCGGCATCGTCGGCCTCGGCCGCGACATAGCGGAAGCCCGCGCCAAGGCTTATGAAGCGGTATCCGTCATTTCTTTTGATGGCATGCAATGCCGCTCGGACATTGCGCTGAAGTCACTGGAAGCAGCAAAGTAATCGCCTGTTAAAGCCATAATCATCATGCACAGCCCCGACTGCCGGTACCCGGTTTGTCGGGGCTTTTTGGATTTCATTGGTCCATTCTTTTAAGCTTCGTTTAAGATTTCTTTCAGTTCTCATTCATCCTGGCGATGTATCGTTGTAAACAGTTAAGAATACTGGCTTGGACCCGGGCGCATATCATTGCTTAAACCGCGAATGCTGAGATAACTTTAATGTAAATGTCAGTTATTCGGGGTTTATGTCGTATTGACGATCCTAAAAAGTGCCGGGATAATAGAACGGACAGAAAGTTTAGAATCGTCGGATAACTGAATTCGAAGGGAGAGGGATATGAGTTTTCTAGTTGCTTTTATACTTGCGTTTGCCATTGTCGTTGCCTTAATACCGCCGCTTCGAACCGCCGCGCTGCGAATTGGATTCGTGGACAAGCCGCGTTCGGATAGCGCGCGAAAAATACATCGGGAGCCGATTCCGCTCACTGCGGGCATTGCGATTTTTATCGGCTTCACCGTCGTTTATCTGCTGTTTGTGCGTGATTCATGGATTCAATCGCTGGCTATTTTGGGTGGCGGGCTGCTCATTCTGCTGATTGGTATCGTGGATGACTGGTACAAAACGAATGGCAAGGAATTTCCCGCGCTTCCCAAAATGGCGGTACAGCTGTCCGCTGCCGTCCTTGTGTACCTTTCGGGCATCGTTTTCTCCGGGTTTGAGAATCCGTTTAACGGAACATATGTAACTCTGCCGGATTGGCTGTCGTTCCTGTTCACTGTTTTATGGATTTTTGGAGTGACAACAGTCATTAATTTTTCCGACGGCATGGACGGTTTGGCCGGAGGGCTGTCGGCGATTTCGGCGACAACGCTCCTAGTAGTCGCGCTTGTGATGGGCCTGCAGGGGCCAGCTATGATGGCGGTCATTACAGCTGGCGTGTGCGCCGGTTATCTGCTGTTCAACCGCCCGCCGGCCAAAGTATTCATGGGGGACGCCGGGGCAACCTTCCTCGGTTTCATGCTTGGCGTTATTGCGCTTGACGGGGCGTTTAAACAAGCGACGCTGCTGTCGCTGTTCATTCCGATTTTATCGCTTGGCGTACCGATTCTGGACAACGTGCGGGTCGTTATTTCGCGAATTCGCAATGGTGTTCCGATTTACAAGGCGGATGCTTCTCAGGCTCATTATCGGCTGCTTGCCGCCGGCCTTAAGCCGGTGCAGGTCGTATCGTTTCTCTTCTTGGTCAATATTTGTTTTGGATTGTTCTCGATCGTGCTGCTTTTGGCTCAGTGAGGCGAGCGCGTACGGTTTACATGTAAGCCTGTCCCGGACCGGGACAGGCTTTTTATTGTTCAAAATGCTCGATTCAACAGCAGAGTGCACTTATCGCGTATTGAGCTGTTTATATTCCGAAATCTATGGAAAGACCCCCCTTTATCAATAGCTTAATAGCGAATATTATAGAGCTATTGCAACTTTTTCTTCATGTCGAACGTCGTAGAATGCTGTCAATCAGATGTAACCGGATTGTAACTCCTCCGCGAACTCGGTTTGATACGATAGACTCATCTAATAGAGTTGGGAGATTACATCCATGATTACCAGACGCAATAAATGTAATGATTATTCCATTTCCGGGCAAAATAACTCCAATACATCCGTTAAACCAAATCCATCCTCCAGTGTGCTGCCGGACCGCTCCGCGCCTAAGCGCCGCAAGTGGGCTGGCAGACTGCTGCTGCTGCCGATCGCCGCATTGCTGGCCTTCTCCAGCGGCTGCGGACAGGCGGGTTTTGTTGAAGCCGGGGGGTTTAAAACCAACAATGGTGTTGTGAATACAAACGAATCCGGCACAATTAAAGACGCTCCTAACGGCCAGACGGGCTCTGAGAATGTTGTGGGGGACGGAGATAAAGCGGGCAGTAATCCCAGCAACAATGACAATAGCGCCAACAGCGGCAGTGATAGCAGTAACGAAGTCAATCACAAAGCTAACAACAACAGCAGCAGCAACAACGGTTCCCAAAAGCCATCTGTTCCGAATGAGGGACAGGTCAAAGGCGCTCATCATAAAAAAGGCGACAAGGTTGTAGCGCTTACGTTTGATGACGGGCCGGACGTCGAAATAACAGGCGAAATTCTCGATATTCTTAAAAAAGAGAACGTTAAGGCAACCTTTTTTGTCGTCGGAACACGTGTAAAACAAAACCCGGAAATGCTGAAACGCATCGCCGACGAAGGACACGTAATCGGTAATCATTCCTATAATCACCCTCAGCTGGGCAAAGCAAGCCGCTCTAAAATATTGGATGAGCTGAACCGAACGGATAAACTGATTGAGAATGCTGTTGGATATAAGCCGAAATTGATGCGCCCGCCTTACGGCTCGAGCTCGTCGTTGCTGCGCTCCATTCTGGATGAAACAGGGCGCCAGCAGGTTCTCTGGAGCGTGGATACAAGGGATTGGGCTGGCACATCGGTGAAGGATATGCTTGCCAACATTGACCGGAACACAAAGCCTGGCGGCAATATCCTGATGCACTCCGTAGGCCCTAAGCTGAAAACGCCGGAGCTGCTGCCGCTGCTCATTAAGGATCTTAGAGCAAAAGGATATACCTTTGTTACCGTGGACCAGCTCCCTTCTTAAAACGGGCTGAGCCGGTCGAGAAGCAAGCAACCACCGTTGGAAAGCCGGCAGAGGAGGTGCGGACGATTAACGCTACTAAACCCATGAGCAGGAACCGGTCCGGCCTCCCGGACCGGGGATCAAAGGTGTCGCCAGCAGCCGCCGTTAAGCCGAGAAAAGCTCGGCTTGCGGCGGTATTTGCAGCTTTTGCCCTTGTTCTGTCGGGATGCCGTTACACGGCTGCTCCGGCCGATTTGCTTACACCGCCGCTTGCCCAGCAGAAGACGGGGAGCACTGCGGCTGAGCTGAAACGCCTGCTCCCCGCAGGCAGCGCTTTATCGCTTCCTTCAAATGAGCGGCATCCCGAGGCGATACGATCAATGGATTGGGACGGAGACGGCATCGAGGAAGCGATTATGACTTACTCCGATAGTTATGGCAGCTCACGAATTATGATTGCGCGCAAAGAGGCGAATGAGTGGAAACCATGGGCTGTGTTGCGTTCCCCATCCGGAACGAGCCTGGAATGGTTAACCTTTGTAGATATGGATGGAGACAAACAGACCGAGCTGATTGCCGGCTGGGTTGTTAAGCAGCCTGGAAATAGCTTAAGCTGGCAGCAGTACGAGGTACAGGTATATTCGGCCGATAATCCTTCCTTCGAGGAATCAGAGGAAGGGAGGCTGCTGAAACCGATTGAAGCGCTGGCCTATGAGGCAGCAGAAACGGGCGATGTGGACGGAGATGGCAAGCAGGAGCTCGTACTTATAAGACGCCCAGACAACCTCGGTAAACCGCAAATTGAAATATACCGGATTGAAAAAGGCAAACTCGTCAATACGGTCAAACAATCGATTCAGCATAATGCCATGGTCTATCGTCAGCTTGCGATCGGTAAAATTGCCAAGAGCAAATTTGGAGTTATTGTGGAAGCGGAGTCTGGCGGGCATGCCTCCACGACAACTATCTATGCCTGGGAACAAAACAGGCTGGAGCAGGTCTATCCGTCGCAAAACGTTTCCATAACCGCAGTCGCGGACAGCTTCCCTATGACTGATATTAACGGTGACGGTATACTGGAATGGAGCGAGCTGGTCAGCGCGCCAGGCCAGCCGGAAGATACGCCGTATTCCGAACTTGTCGAATATACAGAGTGGCTGCAGTGGAGCGGTGAAATACCGGTATTGGGCAGCGGAGCGGCTTTTTATCCGAATGACGGATCTATCGTTTACCATAATGGCAGGTCTACAGCAACTTCTGGCACGGCCACAATGGAACGCGGAGCTGAAACCCCGAATCAGGGACGGTCGCCTGAAATAGGCAAATCCTTGGTGCCTGATGCGGAGTCTGAAAAAGCTAAGCCGTCGCGCATCAGCATAGCGATGGAATATAACGATTTGCGGTACGGCATCTCGGTGCAGATCCCTTCACGCTGGAAAGGGAAATTTACGCTTTCCCGTCCGGTTGGGGAGAACAACGGGATTATTCGAATGGAATATTACAATGCTAAGTCGGGTATTCGCGCGCCTCTCTGGACGCTCTACGGCGTGTCTGTAAAGGATTGGGACAGCTGGTCCTCGTGGATGGAGAAAAAAGGGCTCAATCCCGATAATTTGCGTACGACCGGAGGCTTTGTATATGCGGCCGTGAAACAGCCGGCTCCGACTGCGGCAGACGGATGGAGCGAGGACGAGCTGAGCCGGTACAACTCCATGCAGCTGACCCAGGAGCAATTGGCTTCCTCCGTGCGGCTGCTGCCGTTTGATTAACGGAAAGTCCTATTTAGGGAAGGGAGGGTGAAGGCGGATGAAAATCTTGCTCGTTGAGGACGAGGAAGCGATTCGCGGCTTCGTACGAATTAATTTGAAGCGCTCGGGAATGGTGCCGATCGAAGCGGGAAGCGGAGAGCAGGCGCTGCAGATCGTTGCAGAGCAAGGGCCGCCGGACATCGCCCTGTTAGATATCATGCTTCCCGGCATATCGGGCTTGGAGGTGTGCGCTGCGCTGCGGGCAGCCTACCCGGAAATGGGCATTGTCATGCTCACTGCGAAGTCGCAAGAGCAGGACAAGATTCAAGGGCTTGAGCTGGGAGCGGACGATTATATTCAAAAACCGTTCAGCCCTGGAGAGTTAATGGCGCGGATACGTTCGCTGGCGCGGCGGCTGCGTCTCAGCGATTCCGAGCAGCCTGGCGAGCTTTTTTCCAGAGCTGCGGAGGGAGGCTCCTTGTCGGCAGGCGCATCGGCGGGCTTAGTTCCGCAAACAGCCGTTTCGGACTTGGCTGCCATCGCCGATTCTAACGAGTTGCTGCCTGAGTTTCCGGAGGATAGCCGGAAATTCGGCGCTTTTCTTTTGTCCGAAGGGGATCGCAAGCTGTGGAAAAACGGGGATGAAATTGTTCTTACTCCGACCGAATGGACGCTGGTAAAGCTGCTGCTTGACCGAATCGGCCAGAGCGTAAGCCGGGACGAGATTTTAACCGAGGTATGGGGCCGTTACTACGCAGGCGATCTTAAGGTTGTGGACGTTAATATCCGCCGCATCCGCCAAAAGGTGGAGGACGACCCCTCCAATCCGTCCATCATCAAAACGGTATGGGGCTTCGGCTATCGGTGGAGCCGGTTATGAGAAGCCTTCGAACCCGGATGGTATTGAGTTATTTGCTGTTAATCCTGCTCACGGTTGTCGTGTTGGGCGGCGCTTTTTTGACGCTGATCTGGAACTACTATTACGGCAGCGCATCCAGCGCGATGAAACAGCGTGTTGTAACCTCGATGGGGCTGCATGCCAGAGCGATGCAATGGATGGAACCGAATGAGCGCGCGAGCTACATGCTTCAGAACATGACCGATTCAGGAACACGAATACAGCTGCTGCAGCCGGACGGCCGCATGTTCATGGACTCCGACGGTTTTAACGACAGCCATTCCATTCGGACTCCCGATGTGGAAAAGGCAGCGGAAGGCGGCACAGTCGCCTGGTACGGCAATGACGAGATGACAGGGGAGCGCATCGTTGCCGCTTCGTCGCCACTGCTGCGGGATGGCCGCGTTATTTCCATTGTGCGTTATTCCGCCTCGCTGCGGGAAGTCGACAAAATGGTGCAGCTGCTCATTCGTATGACGCTGCTTACGGCGGCGGCCGTTATTCTCTTGTTTTTTGCGCTTAGCATGTGGATGGCAACACGAATCGTACGCCCGCTGCGGGTGTTGACCAGCCGTGCCCGATTAATGGCGGACGGAGACTGGCAGAGCGGCGTGGGAGGGCGGACCGGCCGCGACGAGATTGGACAGCTGTCAGACACGCTGAATACGCTGGCGGTTGAGCTGACGAAGCGGGAGAAGCTCAAAAACGATTTTATTTCCTCTGTATCGCATGAGCTGAGAACACCGCTGACGTCCATCAAGGGCTGGAGCGAAACACTCGCCGACCCGGGCTCCCGGCAGGAGGAAGTTCAAGAGGGGCTTGGCATCATTTCGCGTGAAACGGAAAGGCTCGCCGGACTTGTTGAGGATCTGCTGGATTTCTCCAAGCTGAGCTCGGGAAGCATGGAGCTGCATCTGGAGGAGATGGACCTGAACTTGCCGGTCCGCGAATGCGTCATGCAGCAAGCGGTTCGCCAGGATGTTACGGGGGTAAGGCTGCTCAGCAGCCTGGAGCCGGACCCGCTCCTCATTATGGGGGACCCGAACCGGCTCCGTCAGGTGTTGATCAACCTGATCGACAATGCCTTCAAGTTCACCCCAAACGGAGGCACGGTGAGAGTAAACGCTGTAAGCGAGGGGGGCCATGCGCTTTTGTCTGTTTCCGACAACGGCGTGGGCATTCAGCCAGAGGATTTGCCCCATGTAACCGAAAAGTTTTACAAAGGCGTGGTATCCCGCTCCGGCAGCGGGCTTGGGCTTGCGATCAGCAAGGAAATCGCGGAGCTGCACGGAGGCGTGCTGGAGCTCGAAAGCGAGCCCGCTCTCGGAACGACCGTCAAGCTTCGACTGCCCTTGCTGCAGGCCGAGGACGAGAATGAAAGCCCGGATGTTACTCCTTGAGAAAAAGCGTGCGGTTCATATAAACAAATACGCAGGCAACTAGCAGAGCGGCCGCAATCAGGACGGACACCCAATGTTTGGTTAACCAAGTCAGAAGCTCTGGCATGGCTAAGCCTCCTCTCCATAGTAGGGAATGGCATTAGGTTAACTCAAACAGGGGCGTTCCATTCCAGCGAAGGCGTTGCGCAATGACATTGCCGGCATCGTAAATGGAGTCAGCGCCTTTGCAAGCACAATTCATTTCAAAATGGCGGATTTGCCTCTCCGAGTTGGAGGGCGAATTCGCTTTTTTATATGGCATGCAAAGCAATTTGAACCGTTCATTGACAATCTCAAATGCGGATGATAAGCTAAGTCTAACCAATATCATACTAATTAGGTCGGAATAATCATATATAAGAAGCTCCTCCGTCGGAACGGAAGAGCCGGGAAAGGATGCTGGAAATATGGAAAAGCAGCTTGTTTTGCGTCATGAGGACTTGGAGCTCACGGCAACGCTCCACTATCCCGTGGGCGAATGCTCGGAGCAGCGCAGCCCAGCTGTTGTCATCTGCCACGGTTTTATCGGCAGCAGAATCGGAGTGGACCGGCTGTTTGTCAAAACAGCACGCGCGCTGGCCGCTCAAGGCAGCTTTGTGCTGCGCTTTGATTACGGCGGCTGCGGCGAAAGCACCGGCAGCTATGGCGCACTCGGCTTTGAATCCATGATCCGGCAAACCCAGACGGCGCTTAACTATGTGCTTTCGATGGATTGCGTCGATCCGCAGCGGGTTACGCTGCTCGGACACAGCTTGGGCGGCGCGGTGGCGCTGCATACGGCCGTCAAAGACAAACGGGTCGGCCGCCTCATTCTGTGGTCAGCCGTCGGTTATCCGTTCAACGACATTGTGCGCATTGTAGGCCGCCAAGGGTATGACGAGGCCGTTCTGAAAGGCTCCACCGACTACGCGGGTTATACGCTGGAGCCGGTATTCTTCGACACCTTGCAGCAGCATCAGCCGTTCCAGGCCGCTTCCCGCTTCAGCGGAGACGTGCTGCTTGTGCACGGCACAAGCGACGACGTCATTCCCGCCGACTACAGCTTCCTGTACCAGAAGTTATTTTGGACGCGCGGCGACGGGCTGTGCGATAAGGAGATTATTTTCCAGGCTGATCATACGTATTCTGCGAGCTCTCATCAGCAGGAGGCGATCCGCGTCAGCTCGGATTGGCTGACCCGCCTGGAGAAGCGGCATGAACAGTGGCTGGATTGGAGCATCTAGCGAAACAGCCCTCAGTGTTTATATCTTCCCGGTACTATGATTTTAATTTTAACCTTGATTTTGTCCAGCGAATTCTCTGTCAATATAAACTCAGATCCGTTTGAGGTCATTTGTTTCCAATGTTTATAATGCTTGCGGTAAAACAATTCATTCAATTGGAATATGTCTATTTCTCGTTTTATGCCGGTTGTATAAGCTTCCCTGATTTGTTTAGTAATCATATCTTCTGCCGCTTGTTCCACTTCCGATAGAGGTGAGCGAGATTTACGAAGGGCAAGGAAGCCGTAAAGCTTGACATCAATATTATAAATCGGCTCGCCGTTTTCGTTGAAACGGAGCTGAACGGCCGGTTTTGATTTTTTGTACGTAATTGCGCCGAGCTCTTCCCCATCCTTGTAAATACTTACTGTCCAGCGTTTCATCCTAGGATTCATCCAATGCCAGCCCTGCAGCTGTTTCAGGCTCATTTTCCCTTTGTAATTGTTGTTGTGTAGAAAATACGCTCCGGTAACGCTAAGAGTATTTTTGGACTTGAAGTCCGATTCCCAAATGGAGTTATTTGTGCCCAGCTGAGGAAGATATTCCGAAAAGGCCGGATGAAAATCCTCTCTTAATAGTTTAAATAATTGAACTGGTTCGATACCGGACAGCTGTTTGTAATATTCTTCAGGGGAATGCAAGACCGAGTTGGTATCCATAAAGTTAAACAGCGTCTCCGTTGAAAAAACTTGATCCATCGGAGCTGCTGTGGCATACGTCCAAATATTGAGACGGATTTCGGGGAACTTGTCTAGAAGTTCTGTCAGATCCTCTGTCTTAAGCCTCGGTAGAAAGTTCTCCGATATTACTAGAGCTGTTACATGAGAAAAGTCTAACTCCCGCTGTGAAGTGGCCAAGATTGCATTTGCGGACTCGATGAAACTTCGGCTGCTGCTATTGCCCGTCCAAGGCTTATATCCGGCTGATTTGGGGCTTGATTCGTTTTTAGCCTCATTGTTGAAATTAAGAACCTGGACAAACATGACGTATTTCCCGTCTTTAAAATCCAAGCCTAATGTTTTCACGTAAACCCGATTCACTTCATTGGAGTCACATCCCGCTGCTGCTAGAAGCAGCAACAACCCCGCCGCAAGACAAGTATAGAAACAAAGGCAGCGTTTCATTTTGGCGCCTCCCGGGTTTTCATGGCAGTCGGTTTGTTGGCCCGCTTTGAAAACGGTTTGATAAACAAGCTGGAAAGCAAATCTTTGAATTGCAGCGGAGCGACCGGAGCCAAATAAGGCACGCCGAATGAGTCGATTCTGGTTAAATGCACAACCACACTAATCATCGCCAGCAGAAAACCGATAATGCCTAACTGTGCCGAGATGAAAAAGATATAAAACCGAATCAGCGTCGTTGCTCCCGTAAGGCTTTGGTTCACCAATGTCGATCCGCAAACAAACGTCATCGCCGCGATGACGATCATCGTCGGTGAAATAAGTCCGGCCCTAATGGCGGCATCGCCTATGACGAGCCCCCCGACAACCGTCAGCGTTTGGCCGATTGCGCCCGGCAAGCGCGCTCCCGCCTCGCGGAATATTTCAATTAAAAGCAAGACCAGAAACATTTCCTGTACGATGCTTAACGGCAGTCCTTGCCGGGAGTTAATAACTGTAGCCAAAAGATTGTAAGGAATCTGATCCACATGGTAGACGCATAAAGCTACGTATAGACCAGGCAAAAAACAAGAGAGAAGCAGGCTTAAATAGCGTAGAAAACGGGAAAAGTTAACAAACAAGTAATTTTGCTGAGCATCCTCCGCTGATTTCATCAGCAGAAAGAGATTAATCGGGGCTACGATAGCCGTGGGACTGCCGTCAAGCAGTACGATAGCTCTGCCGTTGTTGAGGCACTGCACGGCAAAGTCGGGCCTGCCTGTGTATGTGCTCCTTGGAAACAAGGACCAGGGCTTTCCAGTCAGCAGGTCCTGCAGATGGCGGGTGGAATTGACATCTTCGGCGTCAATGCTCAGCAGCCTTTTGCGAATCCGTTCAATTAAATCCGGGTTTGCAATCGTAGATTCATACATTAATGACGCCTTCGTGGCGGAGTGGGTGCCGAGTACGATTTCTTCGCAGTGCAATCCGGGACAGCGCATCCGGTAGCGGATCAAAGCGGTATTTGTATGAAGCTGCTCGACAAAGCCGTCTCTTGGCCCGCGTACGGAAACCTCCGTTCCGGTTTCGGAAGGATCGCGTCCAGGGACGATGCCGGAGGAGATCGACCAAGCCATTTGCATTTCCATACATAGAAGAACTGCATTTCCCTCAAAAATAAGCCGGGTTATATAATCCCGCCAGGCCATAGAGTTGGAAGGGCTGCCGTTCTTGGGGAGCTCCAGCTTCTGCCAAGCGCCCATATAGCTTGGCCGGCTGCCAATTGCGCCGCCGGTAGGACGCAAGGGGATTCCGGAGGTTGCTTGGGGTATAATGACTTTCTGCAGCTGAAAAGAATCGGTCATCGTGCTGCAAAAAATCAGGATCAGCTCCAATTCGGCGGGCGTTTCCGTGGCTGCTTTTTCTTTTGAAACCTCGGTTTGCTCCTTGTTTTTTTCAGCGGCTCCGGCGTTGGAATATTTTTCTTCTTTAGGCACGATTTTTATAACTGCGACATCATCGCTTTTGATGAACCACTCTTCCAGATCTTTTGGACTGGGGAAAGCCGTTTGGTCAGCCTCGACGGGCTCGGGAGTTGTGTTGGATGTCAAGATTCTGTTGCCTCCTTCAAGCTTGGGTTAGGCGGTTTTCGCTTCACCATAAACGCGAACGCAATCGTCAAGAGCGGCACAAGGATAAGTATAAAAGGGTATTGAACGTTGATAAGATAGCTGGTAAGCATCCTGTCCGAAACTGGAATGCTGGAAGTAATACCTATGCCAAGCGAAATGGCGAACAGAAAATAAGCTCTGTGAAGCGGCTTTTTAAAGCCTGCGATATTGGAGATTAAATATAGTTGAAGAGACAGCCGGGTGAAATTTCCCGCAGTCCGCTGCACGATTGCAAATAAATCAATATGCTCAATTGTGTTTCCAAGGGAAGCGACTCTCCACACTTCGAGCAACGGTCCGCGCAGATGACTTACCTGCTCCTCTCCGAGTATGGTTAGCCCAAGAACGATCGGAATTAGCTCCAACCATGCCATATATAGCACGATTCCCAAAGGCTGCCACCATTTAAAAGCGCCGCGTACCTCCTGCTGCACCCAAAGCAGCAACCAGATATTAATCATGCCTCCTGCCGCAAGATACGCTCCTTTTAGAGCAGGCTGAAAGCCGTTCTCGAGTACGGGAAATAACAGGCGGAAGTCCTGATAGGTGTAGGTCACTCCAAGCAGCATCACATCGATTAATGAGGCGACTGGAAACAGTATTACGGATGTGAATGCTATAGAGCGGAGGCCGGAGTGAGCGGTCCACATGCACAACATAATGGTGACAAAGATGATAATCCAAACCGGCGTATTACTCATATAATTTTTTGCGGCAACATGCCCAGTCTCCCAAGAACTCGAAGTGGCTTGCATAAACAGCAGCAAAATAACCGGAAGCCGGATGAGCCACGACAGGAATGGGCCGAATTGCTTGCTAAGCCATTCGGCAATCGGAGCACCGTTCAGCTTGCGCAGGATGTACCAGAGGGCAAGAGACCAGATTAGAGCAAAGGGCAATGCAACAAGCACGGAAACCCAGGAATCGTTTTTTGCCTGTGAAAGTATATATGGAGGCAAGAGCACGTTGGCAACGCCGCTGTTTCCTAGCAATATCATCAGGATACATACCCATACGCCGATTGTAGAAGTGGGCTTCAAGTCGCCTTACCTCCTTTCCCATGTTCAAATCAGTCAATGATAATTCGGCTTGAGGTAGTATGAACTGAATTTGGTATTATTATCCCCCGCAGGAAGGATTAAGGAGTGGCTGGTGGAACGGAGAATTCCGGCAAAACAGTTTCCATAAGCTGGCTGCTGGTCTATGATGAGATGGGGTGAGAATGAGTGAAAAAATACGGAAAAAGCTTAACCGCATTAACGCTGGCCGCCGTGCTGCTTGCTGCTTGCAGCAAGGCCGCGGACGCGCCGGTGACGACGAATCTGCCGCCTGCGACCTCATCGCCTTCAGCTGCGCCAACTGTTTCGCCTGCTCCGTCCGCCGCACCTGCCTTCACGGCGCCGCTGACCGGTGAAGCCGTGCAGGGGCCGGTCGTAGCTAGACCCTATCTGGTTATGATCAATAACCATTCCAAGGCCCGCCCGCAGTCGGGGCTTGGTTCTGCCGATCTGTTTTATGAGGTGCTGGCGGAAGGGGAAGTGACGCGGATTCTGGCCGTATTCCAAAGCAAGCCGCCTGAGGGTGCGATCGGTCCGGTGCGCAGCATCCGGCCGTATTTCATCGATCTCGGCAAAAGCCTGGACGCCATTCTGATTCATGCGGGAGGCAGCCCGGACGGGTATGCGCAGCTGTCCCGCGAGAAGCTGGACCATATGGACGAAATTTCGAATGCGGGGTCGTATTTTTGGCGGGATAAATCCCGCAAGGCTCCTCACAACCTTTACACAAACGCGGAAAAATTGGCGGCGGGAGCCGGAAAGAAGGGCTTTGAAACGGCGCTGCAGGGTGAGCCGAGCTCCTACTCTTTCGTCTCTCTTGATTCCGCCGAGCCCGCCGGCCAGCCTGCGGATAAGCTCGATGTCACTTTCCTGCTTCAATCGTACCAGGTATCCTATCGATACGATGCGGGGCAGGAGCGGTACTTAAGGTCTATCAACGGCGAGCCTCATACGGATTTGAACGACGGCAAGCAGTTAGCGGCGGCAAACGTTATTGTCATGGAAGCCCCGCATAAAGTGCTGGACAATGTCGGCCGGCGCTCCGTCGATTTGTCCGGCAGCGGCAAAGCGAAGCTGTTCCAGCGGGGCAAGGGGCGGGAGGTCGAGTGGCGCCGCAGCGCTGTCGGCGAACCGATCCGATTTTACGAAGGAGCGGCGGAAGCTCCGTTTTATCCCGGTCAGACTCAAATTCTGATTATCCCTGAGAAGCCTGGAATCGCGGAGCGGCTGCATTACGGGAGCGGGGCGTAACGCCTTAAGAGGCAAACAAGGAAGGCTTAGCGGAAGCGCGGGCCTTCTTTTTATTGTTTGTCTTAATGAAAATTTACATAATTGGATTCGACAGGGAAAGACTGAACGGTATACCGGTAATGAGGCGAATTTGTGTCGAAGGGATGGCGACATTTTTTGCAAAAGAAGCCGTTTGTCTTTACATTTCCTTTACAACAGACGGATGAACTGTGATAAGATAAGTTGGGCCTAAAAGGCCGGCACTACATCAATTTTCCTGAAAGCAAAGGGGACGAACATGGCTAAGAAGAATATTTTCTTCAAAACGCTGGAAGAAATGGCGGATACGATTGTCGAGAGCGTGGAATATTTTGCCCGAGGTGTGGATGACTTGTCGAATGTCGGCGAGTTCGCCAAGGCAATGAAGGAATACGAAAGCCAGTGCGACCGCTATACCCATACGATCATCATCGAGCTTAACAAAACGTTCATTACGCCGATTGAGCGCGAGGACATCATGGCTCTGACGACAGCGCTGGACGATGTTGTAGATGAAATCGAGGCATGCGCTTCCCGTTTTGAGATGTACCAGGTAATGGATAAGGACGAGTATATCCGCTTGTTCGCGGACAACCTCGTTCGCTGCTCCCATCAGGTGAAAAACGCCATCTATCTGCTGTCCCAGAAGAAGCTGCTGGCGATTCGCGAGCCTAACATCGCCATCAACGAGCTGGAGAACCAAGCGGACGATTTGCTGCGCGTAGGCATCAAGGCGCTGTTTGCCAACGAGAAGGATCCAATTGAGCTGATCAAGCGCAAAGAGATTTACGAAATGCTTGAACAGACGACTGATCATTTCGAGGATGTTGCCAACACGCTTGAAACTATCATTATGCGCAACAGCTAAGGATAGGAGACTACTTAACCCTTATGGATACAGTATTTATAGTTATGGCGATAGTGGTATTCTTTGCTCTGGCGTTTGACTTTATCAACGGGTTTCACGATACAGCCAACGCCATTGCCACTTCAGTTTCCACCCGGGCGCTGAAGCCGCGTACCGCTATCATTTTGGCGTCGGTTATGAACTTTATCGGCGCGCTCAGCTTCACCGGCGTCGCCAAGACGATCGGCGGAAGCGTGGCCAATCCGGCCACCCTGCAGAACGGCGAAGAAATAGTTATCGCTGCGCTGCTTGGCGCTATTATCTGGAACCTGGTTACATGGTGGTTCGGCATTCCGTCGTCCTCCTCGCATGCTTTGATTGGCGGTCTGTCCGGCGCGGTTATTTCTGCGGCCGGTTTCGGCGCGATCAATGCGAGCGGCTTTACCGATATTATCAAAGCGCTGATTTTCTCGCCGTTCATCGCGTTTGCGATCGGCTTTACGCTCATGTGGATTTTGAAGAAGGTATTCGCTAGGGCGAATCCGCATCAGATCAACAAAGGCTTTCGTACCGGCCAGATTCTGACCGCTGCGTTCCAGGCGTTCACGCACGGCACGAACGATGCGCAAAAGGCAATGGGTATCATCACGTTTGCGCTCGTATCCGCAGGTCTGCAGGATACGCTGGACGTTCCGCTGTGGGTCAAGCTGTCTGCAGCGACCGCGATGGCGCTCGGCACGTCCGTCGGCGGCTGGAAGATCATCAAAACGATGGGCACGAAGATTTTCAAAATCGAGCCGGTCAACGGTTTTGCCGCCGACCTTGGAGCCGCATCCGTCATTCTTACGGCGACGATGATTCACTTCCCGGTCAGCACAACGCATGTCATTACGTCCTCCATTCTTGGCGTAGGCAGCGCGAAACGCTTCTCCGCCGTTAAGTGGGGCGTAGCAGGACGGATCGTTATGTCCTGGATCATCACGATTCCGATTTCCATGCTGCTTGCTGCGCTGATCTTCCAGTTCATCAAGTGGGTATGGCTGTAAAACAACTAGCCGGTTCACTCCATGACTCTACATCGCAGAATAAAGCCCGCTGGCGCCGATAATCGGCTTCGCGGGCTTTTGGCATTTGGATGGCGCCAGAGGCGAATTTGTGGATATGTACACCGCCGTACGGACGGTGTAGGGGCGTGGATGAGAGCTGACGCGGCCTGTTATGCAAACGTTTTGCCACCCCCTGTGTGCAGGTTCATCGTTCGCTGTAAACCGCTGCAGCAGGAGCAGTCTGCGCATAAAATGCACAGAGCTTCGGAGTTTGCTGCGGAAACAGGCTGCGCTCAAGGTGAACGGCATATTCCGAAGCTGCAGCAGAAGCTTGCACTTTTAGGCTCCAAAGTCTTCCGAGCCGCCACGGCTCAGCGCCGCAGCGGCCCGTTATTCATCAAAGCGCCGCTTGCGGCGGCGTTTGGCGCCTGGTTTGCCTTTGCCCGCTGGCTTGCGTTTGCGGGGTCCGCCTGCCTTGGAGTATCCTCCGCCGCCGGATCCGGAAGGCCGTCTCTTTTTCCGCTTTTTCTTAGACGGGGTCCATTCCTCCTCGTCGAGGTCAACGAGCTTGGAATCATCCTTTTTGCCAAAGGAGCCCATCATCAGCTTAACCAGCGGAGCCATCTGCTGGACGGTGCCGATAAGTTTCTGGGCTTTGGTCATCGTGCCGAGAATACCGTCCAGGCCGCCGACGCGGTCAACAAGACCTTTCAGCTCGCCCAGCTTCTCCAGCGAGAACAAGCTGCTGCTACTGCTGCTTTTTTTGCCGGAATCGGACGTTGCCTTTTCCAAGGTAGCCAGAGGCCCGATAGATGGAGGCGCAGGACTGTTTACAAAGCCGGACGGCGGATTGAAGTGGGTCGGCGCGGGCGGATTATTAAAGGGAAAGCTGTCGCCGATTCCGGGGAAGACGTTGCCATGGCCTGGGAAGCCTTGCCCTGAAAAAGCATTGCCTTGTCCGGGGAAGACATTGCTCTGCCCGGGAAGTTTTGGTGTATTGCGCATCGGCTCCTGCCCGTTTTGCACGTTCGGATATTGGGAAGAGGGAGGAGAGTTCGGATTCATTGGGATTCTCACATCCTTGCGTTAATTGCGGATTGTGGAGTCCGCGTATAGTTCAGTGTATGTTTTCCTCCGGGTTTTGGTTGGGCGTTTGCCCGGTTTTGGCGAATATATGAAATGGGGACTGGCACAGACCTGAGTGGGCAGGGCGCTTGCCAGCTTGAGTTTGCATCTGCCGCTTGATCCCATGCAGTTGTATAGGGGCGGTTGGACTCGAATCGCGGATCGCAGCCAGTCCCGCGAAGATAGGAAAAGGGCCTTATTTATCCCCGTTTATGCAAAACGCGTCCTGCACTAGAGGGCGGTATTTTGCGGCAGCGCTTGCAGATTTCGTTCGTTCTGTAAAGCGTGAACACGGTGATAGTTGTTTTCTCTAGCGCATCGCTATAAAATGGAGTGTAGGATTCTTGTACAGGGGTGAACTGTTGATGCAGCTTAAGAAGCTGAATGATAAAGCAATCGACCAATTATTTGAAGCAATTCTCACGCTTAAGAGCGTGGAAGAATGTTATATTTTCTTTGATGATCTGTGCACAGTCAACGAGGTGCAGTCGCTGTCCCAGCGTCTGGAGGTTGCGCGCATGCTCGGCAAGGGCAGCACGTACAACCAGATTGAGGCCGAGACGGGCGCTAGCACGGCGACCATTTCCCGCGTCAAACGCTGCCTGAACTACGGCAACGACGGATACAAAATGACGCTGGACCGTTTGAACCGCTAATGATGCCGCAGGGCCGCAGCCGGGTTGAGCCCGGACACGGAAAGGCACGGAAGGCAGCGGACAAGCCGGATCGCAACAGGGATTCGGATGAGGTTGCTGTTGAAGTTGTGCATACGATTGAACCTAGCTCTAACCGCTCGTTATGCGAGTCGAGTTTTGAGCATGCTTCCGGCAGTATTTCGCATACATTATACAATGAGCAGGAAAGCAACAAAGAGTCCGTCGGCGGCGAGTCCGTTTCCGGCATTCTGGTGATCAGCCACGGCTCCAGAGATCCGCAGTGGGTGAGTCTCGTGGACGAGGCTGTAGGCAAGGCAACTGCAATGATATCGAATTTGACCGGCCCTGTGCCGGTCATTTCGTCGTTCCTGGAGCTAGTGACTGGGCGGCTTATCCAGGATGGGATCGACGAGCTGCTGGCGCTGGGAGTGACCGATATTTACGTGCTGCCGCTGTTTGTGTCCTCGGGCAGCACTCATGTAGACGACATCATGCAAGCGTTCGGCCAGCCTCCAGTCGGAGAAAGGGAGGGCGAGCTCGAAGCATTTTATATCGAAGAAGCTTGTATTCATCCCGGAAAGCCCATCGACGACGAGCCAGAAATAGCAGAGCTGCTGCTGCGGCAGGTGCTGGAGCAGTCCCTCCATCCCGCCGGTGAAGCGCTGCTGCTGATTGGTCACGGCTCCGTCGAGCCGGTGTTCCACGAGCGCTGGCAGGAGGGGCTTGGCAGGATGGCGGAGCGGCTGCGGCTCGGAGGCGGCTTCGCTAGAGCGGACTATGCGATGCTGCTGCCCGATCAGGCGGCTGCCAAGCTGGGAGAGCTGCAGCGTGAGCGTCCGGAGGAGCGGATTATCGTGGTGCCGGTGTTCCTTAGTCAAGGATATTTCACATCAACCGTGATTCCGGGAAGGCTCGGAGAGGTAGACTATGAATATGTGAACCGGGCGATGCTCCCGGACGAGGCCGTTGCGCGCTGGATCGCGCGGCAGGCGAAGCAGTGGCTGGACAGATCAGGAGGATGAGCATGAATAGCGGATACAAGCGGGCCCGCCTCATTTACAATCCGACCTCCGGTCGCGAGGAAATGCGGAGGCGGCTGGGTGAAATTCTTTCGTTGCTGGAGCGCGGGGGTATCGAGACGAGCACGCATGCGACCTCGGGCGAGGGCGATGCGTCGATTGCCGCTGCCGAGGCGGCCGACCGCGGCTTCGATATGATTATCGCGGCCGGCGGCGACGGCACGCTCTACGAGGTCATCAACGGCCTTGGCGAAAAGCCGAACCGGCCTCCGCTGGGTATATTGCCGGTCGGAACGACCAATGATTTTGCCAGGGCGCTCGGCATTCCCCGCAATCTTGAATATGCCTGCGAGCTGATAACGCGGCAGTACGCCCGTCCAATCGACGTTGGCCGCGCCGGCAAAAAATACTTCGTCAACATCGCGGGCGGCGGCTCCTTGACCGAGCTGACGTACGAGGTGCCGAGCAAGCTCAAGACGATGATCGGGCAGCTCGCCTACTATATGAAGGGTATGGAAAAAATGACCCGGCTGCGCCCGATGGAGCTGCTCATCCAGGGGGATGGCATTGAGGACATCCACGAGGAGATCATGCTGTTCCTGATCTGCAACAGCAATTCCGTGGGGGGCTTCGAGAAGCTGGCCCCGGCGGCGAGTCTTGATGATGGCATGTTCGAGGTACTCGTGCTCAAGAAGTGCAATCTTGCGGAGTTCATTCGCATCGTTACGCTGGCGCTGCGCGGGGAGCATTTTAACGATCCGCATATCGTGCATTTCAAAACGAACCGCCTGACGGTCACAACGCCGGATTACGCGCAGCTGAACCTGGACGGTGAGTACGGGGGCACGCTGCCGTGTACGTTCACGGTGCTGCCTTCGCATTTGAATATTTTTGTGGACCAGGAAGGGAAGGCTCATTACTAATTCTTTGCTGTCGCCGCCGCTGCGCCAAAGGTCGGCCCTCCGATCGCTCTTGACCTCAGATTTCCTTGAACTAACCGCTGTAACGGTGGGAATCCGACGTCTTACAAGCGTTCGCTTCTACGGGCTTGAACAACAAAATTAATCTTTAATACCCTTTAAATTTAACCTGCACAATTCTTGCACGAGGTTCTTGTAACCGGTGCGTGCCCGATTTTGATATACTTAGTGAAGGTGGCAGATTGAACAGCTTCCATTTACGTTTAACCTTAACGGCCTGCCGGAACTTGCCTTGGAGCGAGCTTCCCTGCGGGCCTTCACTACTCATAGAGAACGGATGACCACAATGAAACAAGCATTGCCCGTCAACAAAAATGATACCGTCACCCTCGATATTACCGGGCTGACGCACGAAGGCGAAGGGGTGGGCCGCTACGACGGCTTCACCTTGTTTGTGCAGGGCGCGCTTCCCGGCGAGCGCGTGAAGGCCAAGGTGCTCAAGGTCAAAAAGACCTATGGCTACGCCAAACAGCTGGAGCTGCTGGAGCCGAGCCCGGATCGTGTCGATGCTCCTTGCCCCATTTACAAGCAGTGCGGGGGCTGCCAGCTTCAGCATATGAGCTATGAGGCGCAGCTCGTCTGGAAACGCCAGCATGTTATTGATACGCTGCAGCGCATTGGCAAGCTGGAGGTGCGGGATGGCAAGATTGGTGCGGGCAATGGAGATGGAGTAGTTGGAGCGTCGCAATTAGTCAGCGAAGATAGTGGGGAGGCGGACAGCCCCGAGCTGTCTCACGAGTCCAAGCCAAGTGCAGGAGGTATCGTCGTCCATCCGACGATCGGAATGGACGAGCCTTGGCGGTACCGCAATAAGGCGCAGGTGCCGATTGGCATGGCAATGGCTGACCTGGACAATCGCGCAGCCGGGAGCCTGATCGGCGGCTTTTACGCGCGCGGCTCGCACCGCATTGTCGATATGGACGCTTGCCTCATCCAGCACGAAAACAACGACGAAGCGGTTCGTCAGGTGAAGCGTATCGGCCGAAACGTTGGCATTACCGCTTATGACGAAGCGAGCGGGCGAGGCATTCTGCGCCATGTTGTCGTGCGGACCGGATTTGTCACCGGCGAGATGATGATTGTCCTCGTCACAAACGGCCCGCGCATTCCGCGCGTGGAAGATTGGATCACGGGCATTCGCGAGGCGTTGCCGCAGGTGAAGAGCATCGTGCAGAACATCAACAAGCGGCAGACGAACGTCATTTTTGGCGATGAGACCCGTACTCTTTGGGGGAGCGACGTCATTTATGACGAGCTGGACGGGATTCGTTTTGCCATTTCGGCGAGGTCAT
This sequence comes from Paenibacillus pasadenensis, assembly GCF_023715725.1. Classification (GTDB taxonomy): domain Bacteria; phylum Bacillota; class Bacilli; order Paenibacillales; family Paenibacillaceae; genus Paenibacillus_O; species Paenibacillus_O pasadenensis_A. Next base: position 113,284 of record NZ_JAMBOT010000008.1, on the reverse strand, counting down.
TCTATCAGGTGAATCCGGCGCAGACGCTGCGGCTGTATCGGTCGGCAGTTGACTATGCCGGTTTTACCGGCAAGGAGAATGTCATCGACGCTTATTGCGGCATCGGGACGATATCGCTGTTCCTGGCCCGCCATGCGGGGCAGGTGTATGGGGTCGAGATTGTGCCGGAGGCGATCGAGGACGCGAAGCGCAATGCCGAGCTGAACGGCATCGCGAATGCCTCGTTTGAGGCTGGGCCGGCCGAGGTTGTCATTCCTCGCTGGCGTTCGGAAGGCGTGAAGCCGGATGTCATCGTAGTTGACCCGCCGCGCAAAGGCTGCGATGAGCAGCTGCTAGATACGATTTTGAAAATGCAGCCGGAGAGAGTGGTTTACGTATCCTGTAACCCGGCCACACTAGCGCGGGATCTGCAAGTGCTGGAAGCAGGGGGCTACCGGACGGTGGAGGTGCAGCCGGTGGATATGTTTCCGCATACGGTGCATGTGGAATCGGTGGCTTTGTTGGTTAAGGATTAAACAGAGATGGAGACCCCTTGTCCTGATTGGTTTTTTCGATATGATACAGCACATTAAAAGTTGTGATACAGTGGCTGGAAAATGGCATTGATGTAAAAGTGATGTAAAAGTTGAGCCGAAAAGAACGGAGAGACGCTCGAGATATTCCCGAGCGTCTCTTATTGTTCTTGAGCTTTGTTGATGTTGAAAGTGATTCGAATTTATCGGCAGGAGATTGGTCAGTTGTACGAAGAGCGTGACCATATATGTTCATGGTTGTCGTTTACTTTCATGACCCAGTCGTTCTGAAATGATCTTGGCATGGACGTTCTGTTTGATTAATATTGTAGCTGAAGTATGCCGGAGATCATGGAAGCGAATATATCGGAGTTTGTTTTTTTGAAAACGCGAAATGTAATATCAAGTGCAACACCTTGAAATAAATAGAGCCCATGTTGGAATCGTGTAAAATGGAAGTTACCACACCACCACTTTTACAGGAGTCGAACCAACATGAGCTATACACACATTACCCTAATAGAACGAGCGAAACTAGAGGTGATGCGTAAGAAGGGGTTGTCGATTTGGGAGATCGCTCGGGAACTGGAGCGAAGTGGATCGACCGTTTCCAGGGAGTTGAAACGCGGTATGAATACGGCGAAATCGTATGAGGCTGGACAGGCTCATGCCCTCTACAAGACGCGTCGCAGGGCAAGTCAGCCAAAGGGAAGCTATACGGAAGCGCTAGCGCGAGACATTAGCGAAAAGCTTTATGAAACGTTATCTCCAGAGCAAATCGAAGCCCGGATTAAGGCGGAGGGGACGTTCATCATTTGCTTCAAAACGATCTACCGTTGGATCTACCAGGGACGAATCGTCAGGAAAGATCTAAGCTTGCTTCGACATAAAGGAAAACGCCATGAACCTGCAGAAACACGTGGGAAATTTGCCATGGGAACCTCCATTCATGAACGCCCGGAAGAGGTGGAAGGGCGAACGACATTTGGTCATTGGGAGTTGGATACGGTCGTTTCCGGTCGTGGAACGAGCAAGGCCTGCGTGGCTACGTTTGTCGAGCGTAAAACACGAATGTACATCGGAGTTCGTATGGTGGATCGCTCAGCTTCTTCGATGGAACAGGCCGTGAAAAGAAGTCGTCGCTCGCTTTCCGAAAGGCACGTTTAAGAGTGCAAGGACCGATCGTGGAAAGGAATTTGTCTGCTACAGCTTCTTGGAGCAAGAGCTTAAGCTGAACTTCTATTTTGCCGATCCGTATTGTTCCTGGCAGCGTGGATCCAATTTAATTAATGACTTAGATGGCTCATTTATAGAATCACAACCAAATTCTTACATTGGAAACTCAATGCTTGATGACGGATATCTAAGCAATACCGGAGATGTTGTTTTTAGCTTTGTTAGTTCCAAGGCAGGAATTGTGAGTGACTTGAACAAGGGGGAAATCATTAACCAAAACTTTGCCAAACTCATTATTGAATACAATCAACTGGATAGCAACTACTTATGTTATGCGCTGAATGAATCGCATTCAATTAAAAGGCAAATGGCGATTTTTATGCAAGGAAGTACCGTACCTAAGTTAACTCCAGCAATATTGAAGGAGTTAGAAATCGAACTACCCAGCGTTGAGAAGCAAAAGATAATTGGAAAGGCTTATTTGTCTTTGAGAAAGCGCCAAGCTTTGGCAAAGAAACAAGCAGAGCTTGAGGAGCAACTTTTTTTAGAAGTATTGAAGCAATTAGATCGATAATAGGAAAAGTGGGGGAAACAATATGGCTGAATTAAACTCAAAATTATTTAGTGCCGCAGACAGCTTGCGAAGCAAAATGGACGCATCTGAATATAAAAACTACTTATTAGGATTGATTTTTTACAAGTACTTATCCGATAAGTTACTACAAAAAGTTGTTGAAATATCAGATGAATTGCTAGAAGAATACGACACTCAAGAAAAACAGACTCAATTGTATAGGGATTCTTTAGCCGATGAAGATATAAAAAATGACTTAATTGAAACGTTAGTCGATACTTTGGGCTATGATATTGAACCAGATTATTTATTCAATGTCTTAACCAGTCAAGCGAAACAAAACACGTTTCAGCTTAATGATCTGAATAAAGCATTTATTGATTTATCTACGAAGTATGATCAATTCAATGGGTTGTTTGATGATGTTGATTTGAAATCGAAAAAACTGGGATCAGATGATCAACAGCGAAACATTACCATTACAGAAGTTTTGAAAAAGCTAAATGATGTCAATGTGCTGGGACATGATGGAGATGTCATTGGGGATGCTTATGAGTTTTTGATTGGTCAATTCGCATCTGAAGCTGGTAAGAAAGCTGGAGAGTTCTATACCCCTCATGAAGTATCTGACATGATGGCTCGTATTGCTGCAATGGGAAAAGAGGATAAGAAACTGTTTAGCGTATTTGACCCAACCATGGGATCCGGTTCCTTAATGTTGAACATTCGAAATTATATTAATCACCCAGAGAGTGTCAAATACCATGGACAAGAACTGAATACCACAACCTACAATCTGGCGAAGATGAACCTGATCTTGCATGGTGTAAATAAAGAAGATATGCGATTACGCAATGGGGATACACTCAACAAAGACTGGCCAACAGATGAGCCTTACACCTTTGATGCTGTCCTTATGAATCCACCATACTCTGCAGAATGGTCCGCCGATGAAACCTTTTTAGATGATTCTCGTTTCAATCGTTACGGGAAGTTAGCACCTAAATCCAAAGCAGATTTTTCTTTTCTTTTACATGGGTTCTACCATTTGAAGGATTCGGGAACAATGGCGATCGTCTTACCGCATGGTGTGCTGTTCCGTGGAGCTGCAGAAGGTGTAATTCGTAAGAAATTATTAGAGAATGGCAGTATATATGCCGTAATCGGGATGCCAGCAAACTTGTTCTTTGGGACATCGATTCCAACGACAGTCATCATTCTTAAGAAAAATCGCACCACTCGTGACGTGTTATTTATCGATGCAAGTAATGAGTTTATAAAGGGAAAAAACCAAAATAAACTCTCGAAAGAAAATATTGATAAGATTGTCGAAACGTATATGAAACGTGAAGATGTAGAGAAGTATGCCCATCTTGCTACCTTTGAGGAAATCAAAGAGAATGACTTCAATTTGAACATCCCTAGGTATGTAAATACCTTTGAAGAAGAAGAGCCTGTTGATATGGCTGTAATCGGCTCATCAATTCAAGAAATTCGAAAAGAAAAAGCACAACTGGCGTCTAGCTTGTATGATATGATTTCTTCGCTGCAATCTGATGAAGATAACGCTGAATGGATCAAAGGTGCATTAGAGGTGTTTAATCGTGAAAAATAAGCAGACACCAGAAATTAGATTTGCGGGATTTGCTAACGCTTGGGAACAGCGTGAGATTACCGAAGTTTCAAAGGTATTTATTGGATTAGTAACATCAATGACCGAGAATTACCGTGAAGATGGAACATTACTGATTAGAAATTCTGATATAAAAGAGGGTAGATTTGAGTTTGCAGAAAATCCTATTCATTTGGATGAAGCTTTCGCAGAGAAGAACACTACTCGAAGATTAAAAAAAGGCGACGTGGTTACAGTTCATACAGGTGATATTGGTACTTCGGCCGTTATAGGAGACAGGGAAGACGGTGCTATTGGTTTTGCAACGATTAATACACGTCCTAACAAAGACATTTTAGATTCAGATTATCTTGCTACCTTCTTCAATACTGTAAAACATAAGAATTGGGCGTTAAAAATGTCGACTGGTGATGGAAGAAGTAACTATAATTTATATGATTTCAATAGATTACAAATACCAATACCTAATTTAAAAGAGCAGAAACAAATTGGTATAATCTTTAAGACTTTCGACGATATTATCACCCTTCATCAGCGTGAGTTAACCACCCTCAAACAAACAAAACAGGGTTTCTTGCAAAAAATGTTTCCAAGAGAAGGGGAGACCGTGCCGGAAGTTCGCTTTCCAGGGTTTACTGGCGATTGGGAACAGCGTAGGTTTGATTCAGTGTTCGATCCGATACCGAGCAACACTCTTTCAAGAGCCGATTTGAACTATGATGTCGGAAAAATAAAGAATATCCATTACGGCGATATTCTCATTAAATATGGTGCCGTTACTGATTGCGGCAAAGATGTGATTCCGTTCATTACAGGAGCGGAGGTTTCAGATTATCAGAGACATCTTCTCCAAAACGGTGATGTGCTGTTTGCCGATGCCGCCGAGGATGCAACGGTTGGCAAAGCTACTGAAATAGCAGGAATTACAAGCATTCCTGTAGTATCAGGATTACACACAATAGCTTGCAGACCTAAGATAAAAATGCAGCCAAGTTTTTTAGGATACTATATGAACTCACCATCATATCGTCAACAATTGCTACCGATCATGCAGGGAATTAAGGTCCTCTCGATAAGCCGGACGAATCTAGCCAAAACAACAATATGCTATCCGAATTCGGCGCAGGAGCAGTCGCAAATCGGAATAGTATTTGCCGATATCGACCACCTCATCACCCTTCATCAGCGTGAGTTAGACGCCTTAAAAGAAACAAAAAAAGCATTCCTTCAAAAGATGTTTGTCTAAACCAATAGAAGGGAGGGAGTAATGTGACAAAGATACCACATAACGATGAAGCTGAAGTAGAACGTCGCCTAATCGAAGTGTTAGGGGAAGGTCATAATCAGTGGAATTATCGCCCGGATTTAAAATCCGAAGAAGACCTTTGGAATAACTTACGTCAAAAGATTACACAAAATAACTTATCAGAAATAGGGGAACAACCCATCTCTGATAAGGAATTTGAGTCTATAAAGACAGAATTACTCTCTAAAACAAAGACCCCCTTTGATGCGGCTAAATGGCTCAAAGGGGAGAATGGGATTTCTCGTATAACAATCGAACGTGAAGATGTGTCCCTAGGATCAATGTCATTGGTGTTGTATTCCAATCAAGACATTGGTGGTGGAATCTCTACATATGAAGTTGTTCATCAGATCGCGAAAAAAAGGGCAAACATAGAGGATCGTGATCGTCGATTTGACGTGACACTTTTAATCAATGGGCTGCCTATTGTTCAAATTGAATTGAAACAGGTCACCGCTAAAGACGGCGTATTTCAAGCCTTTAATCAAATCAAGAAATACGGAGAAGAAGGGATGTTTAGGAACAATATCTTTTCTACTCTTCAGTTATTTGTCATTTCCAACGAACAAACGACCCGATATTTTGCAAATGCAATGCCAAAGGACATGCACAGAAAGTTTGTCTTTAGCTGGCGTACAACAGACAATCGAAAAGTTGAAAATCTTTATGAGTTTGTAAAACAAGTCTTAAACATACCTGATGCACACCGGTTAATCGCTAATTATACAATTGTTAGTGAGGATCAAGACAATAAGGTTTTAATGGTATTACATCCTTATCAAATCCATGCGATTGAGGCTTTATTTACGTCTGCCATGAAGCATGAATCAGGATATGTGTGGCATGCGACAGGTTCAGGGAAAACGTTGACTAGCTTTGTGTCTACGAAGTTATTGGCTCGAAAATCAGGTGTGGATCGTACCATTATGCTGATTGACCGCAAAGACTTAGATAGTCAAACGACATCCGAATTCACTAAGTTTGCTTCCGAGTTTAATACCGGTATTTCCTCTGGTAATGCCAGATCAAACAGCTTAATTGTAGGAACCGGAAGTGCAAAGGAATTAAGTGAAACCCTGCTATCGGATGCTAATTCTAATACAGTGATTATTACCACTCGCCAAAAGTTAGAGGCTGCCTTAAGCTATGCGCAAAAATTGGAAGAGCAAAAAGGCACTCAGCGTTTTAAGAAACTATTGGGGCAACATATTGTCTTTATCGTGGATGAGTGCCACAGAGCGTTAAGTTCCGAAGGGATGGAAGCAATCAAGAAGTTCTTTCCGAATTCCACGTGGTTTGGATTTACAGGTACACCGATATTTGATGTAAATAAAAAGCAAGCTAAAGGACAATTAGCTCGCACCACGCATGATCAATATGGAGAAGTCCTGCACACCTATACCATTAAGAACGCGTTAGATGATAAGGCAGTCTTAGGGTTCCAGGTAGAGCATGATGATACGATTGAACCAACCTCATTAAATAATTATATTTTCAAGCAGTTGCGTCAAATTGAAAAGTACGTCGATCTTAGTGATGATGAAATCAATGAGATGATCGATCAAATGGATGGATTAGAGAAGGAAGGATATATTGAACCATCTACTTATGAAAGTGATGAGCACATCCAAAAAGTCATTCATAAGATCTTCAGGCCAGATAATGCTTATATCAAATTCGATTTCCAAAACGGTCGCCCACAAAAGTCTGCAATCTTAACAACTAGCTCGATTGAAATGGCGAAACGCTACTATAAAGCAATTAAAGAAATGACAAAAGATCCAGAGTGGTTGGCCAAAGAATTTGCTGGACAACCGATTCGGACGGGGCGTACGATTGAGGATCCAGATTTCCCCCGAATTACCATCACCTATTCGACACAAGAAAACGAGGATAATGCCAAACAAATTCAAGATGAAATGAAGGAAATCATCAAGGAATATAACGAGTATTATAATACGGCTTGGTCGATTGAAGATATTGAACGATACAATGGAGATATCAACAATCGATTAGCTCGTAAAAAGGCAGAATTCAAAGAGTTTGGAAAACAAATTGATCTGGTCATTGTCGTGGACCGCTTATTGACTGGATTCGATGCCCCGACGATCCAAACATTATTTGTGGATCGAAATTTGAGCTATGCCAATTTGATTCAAGCTTTTTCTCGGACTAATCGTACCTATCCAGGAAAAACAAAAGGATTAATTGTGACATTCCGTAAACCTGCAACAATGGAGCGAAATGTAGCGGATGCCACGAAGTTATACTCAAAAGAACAAGAGGAATCTAATCTAGTTTACCCAACTTATAAAGAATCTAAAAATCGTTTTAAAAAGGCTCACAAAACATTAGTAACGCTGGTACCCACTCCAAACAATATTGACGAGCACTCGCCACTTGATATCCGGATTGAGTTTGTGAAAGCGTTCCAAGAGTTAAACAATGCTTTCGAAGCCTTAGTTACGTACGATGATTATAATGATGAAGTGGAGAGCTCAACAGCACTTCAAGAACAGGTGAAAACCTTAGAAGAATATATTGGGTTGTACAACACGGTTAAGGGATCATTAAAAGCAGAAGTTGAAGGGGACCCGGAAGGGCCAGAACCGGACTTCTCAGGCATTGAATTCTATGGGGAAAATGCAATTAAACTCTATGACATTGACTCAACCTATATTGATCAACTATTAGAAACGTACTCGGCCAATAACCAGAATATTCGTGATGAGATCGAAAAGGCACTCCAAAAAATGAAGAAGTCGGAAATTGTTAAAGATGTCTATCGTGCAATTTTAAATGCGATTGATTCCAAAGAAATAGCTCCAGATGAAGACATTCTTGCAGTTAAACGTCGTTTCTTCACTGAATCTTACAATAAAGCGATTGAGGAATTCGCAAGTACTTGGTTTGTGGAAGAAAGTGAGCTGCATCTATCAGCGATCCAGTATGAGATAGGAAAAGAGCCTATTCCGAATATTGGTGGAATCATCAACAGCAAGCAATTTGATAAATATAAAGCCGTACACCCCGATGCAAAACCATTGAAGTATGGACCGGAAATGAAACGCCAGTGGAGAAAAACACTTGATGAGGTTATTGTACCTTTAGATGATGAGTTGAGATGAAATGAAATGTTACTTGTACCTACAGGACTGGACACTTGAAAAGTGTGTTTGGGCTGTGGGTACTTTTTTTGTAAACTGGAATCCACTGATATGTATATACGGATGATCGATGAGTTCCAGAAGTAAACGGAATGATCCGGCATATATTCAAACTAGACATGAAAATCAAACACTGGAAAAGCAATATTGAAGAATGAGTAGCTCTGCCAATTTGCTAGATTCGGTGTATAAGAGATGATGGAACAGTGGGGGGCATTAGGGAAATTCACTTTTTCAGGACCTCGAGCTCGACTTTCTTTCCTTTTCAGTTCCGTATCTATTCGAATATCACTAACTTCTTTGCTGCACAGAATGCCCCTATGTATGACGTGAAACAACTAAAACACCTTTTAAAAAGATTCGAATTTGTCGGAAGATATGGGTCATGACTTATACGCATTATTTTTCTGTAAACAAGGGTGCAGATTACCGAGCAGTGGATAAGAAAAGCATAATAAAAAAATAAATTGACCATCCGGAGTTACAGGGGCGGGTAAAGAAAATATATAATTCAGAAACTAGTGATAACAGGTTCTTAAAAAGTATACTAGGAGTCGTCGATTTTTTCATGAAAGTTACACATGAATAGATAATCATTTGGAGGAAAAATAGCCCTAATGCCGAATTGTGTAAAATAAACACTTGTGTTAATGGGAGGCGGGGGAATGATTGGAAAAATTATTATTAGAAATATTGCCACATATGACCAACTTGGAATTACTTTGGATGGTTTAAGGGAAATTAACTTTATTTATGGGAACAATGGCTCCGGAAAGACTACTTTGTCGGAATTTCTTCGGAATTCAGGAATGTATCCTAATTGCTCATTGGAGTGGCAGGGTAGGTCTTTTAAGATTAGTGTTTACAATCGGAATTTTGTTAATGAGAATTTTCGAATGGGAAATTCGATTAAAGGTATATTTACGTTAGGAAAAGAGTCTGTTGAACTTCAATCCGAAATCTTTGAACTTAAGGAGAAAATTAAACAACATGATGAAGCAATTTTTAAATTATCAGAGACAAGTTCTGAAAAGATAACCGAGTTGGATAGAATTATTGATAATTTTAAAGACTCATGTTGGGAAATAAAGAAAAAAATTGATCTTGAATTTAAAGAGTCGATAGAAGGGTTTAGAAATTCACGAGATAGGTTTATGACCAAATTCTTAGAGGAAGCCAGTAATAATTCAAGAGAAGTACGTCCACTTGAAGAATTACGTAAACTGAAAGGAAGCCTTTTCGAACTAAAAGGAGAATTAGTTAATAGATTAAGTGAGATATTGTTCGAATCTCACCTTGAAGAAGATCCAATATTTCGAGAAAAAATTCTCGGTAAAGAAGATGTTGATATTGCTCGACTAATAACAAAATTACAGATTAGTGATTGGGTTAAACAAGGTCATATAGTTCTAAAGGGAACTGAAGGCATTTGCCCTTTTTGCCAACAATCACTTTCAGATTTATTTGAGGAGAAACTAAATTCATACTTCGATCAAACTTATATTGAAAATATTCAACGGCTGGAAACAGCCTCAAAAAAATATATTGAAAATGTATCTAATGCAATCTCTCAAATTGAAATGTTGCTTGCCCACTCTAAAGGCGAGTTCATTGATAAAAATAAACTACAGAGTACTTTAATTTTAATTAAATCAAGATTAGAAGAAAATAGGTTATTAATAGAAAATAAAAGCAAAGAACCTAGCAGAAGTATTGAATTGGTTAAAGTATCAAATTTTTTTTATGCAATTAATCAAGAAATTATCGAATCAAATCAGAAGATTATTGCTCATAATAAACTAATTGAGAATATAAAGATGGAAAAAGAAAATCTGTCTAAAGACGTTTGGCGATACATAAATGAACAAAACATCTCAAACTATCAAGATTTTATCAATAAAAAAGGAAATATTGATAAAGTACTATTTGGATTGGAGAAAAGCACTGAACAAAAAAAGCAATATAAAAAACAGTTTGAACAAGGGTTGTTTCAGAAACAACAGCAAGTTACAAGTGTCGAGTATTCTGTAACGGAAATTAATAAGATATTGTTTTCTTTTGGCTTTAAATCATTTCGATTGGCTTCCGCCGAAGAAAAGGGAAACTATAAGATTGTCCGCGAAAATGGGGAAGATGCAAATGAAACCCTTAGTGAGGGTGAAAAAACGTTTATTACATTTCTCTATTATTATCAATTGTTGAAAGGCAGTAATGAAATTAATGATATACAGGCTGAGAAAATTGTAGTTATTGATGACCCTATTTCAAGTTTAGATAGTAGTGTGCTCTTTATGGTAAGTAGTTTAGTCAGAAATATAATGTTCGAAATAAAAGAGAACAGTTCCGACATAAAGCAGCTTTTTGTTCTAACACATAATATTTACTTTCATAAAGAAGTTACATTTAGTCAAGGTAATAAAAGTTTCGGAGATGCAACATATTGGATATTGAGAAAGAATAATGAAACAACAACAATTGAACCATTTGATAAAAATCCTATTAGAAGCTCTTATGAATTACTCTGGAAGGAACTACGGAACTCTAATAATCATAATTTCGTATCAATTCAAAATATTATGAGACGAATTCTTGAGAATTATTTTAAATTTTTCGGTGATACAAACATTGATGATCTTGAAAGTGAATTTGAGAATGAAGAAAAAATGATATGTAGATCTTTGCTTTCTTGGATAAATGATGGTTCTCATTCAATAAGTGAGGATTTATATGTTGAAAGTAATATAGATTTAGTAGATAGATATTTGGGTGTCTTTAAGAGTATTTTCGATAAAAAGAATCATATTGCTCATTATAAAATGATGATGAAGGATTTTGATATTGTTAATCAAGATACAGTATCTGTTCGTGCAGTTGAAGAAATATCTACTGGACTCAGAGAAGTTGCGGGTAGTATAGAGTAATCAGTGATGCAAAAATTAACCCTTATCGGTAGAAATAGATAAAGGATTATATTGATGTAAAATTGATGTAAAACATCAACAGAAACCATCGGAATGCAGCCCAAAGGATCGGAAGCTAAATGGTAAAAAGCCCGTCAAATCAAGGTTTCCGCGGATTCTAACAGACCAGATCCTAATCCAATCGTAACCCGCATACGGTGCATGTGGAGTGTTGCTCACTGTTGGTCAGGAAAGACTAATAGTTGAGGTGTATTGGCATATACAGCAATGGAGCGGGTAAATCCCGCTTCTTTTTTTGTGAATTTTTTGGATAACTTGTACGCATACAAGCTTCCAACATAAGGGGAATAATGCTAAAGTTTCAATAATGAAATCTCTTTAGAGGGGAGCAACACAACGTGTTCATAGTAAACGTAGAAGGTGCAATCTGTAGGGATGATAAATGGCTTGTTATTACACGAAGTACCAAAGAGGAGCATGCAGGGGGGACTCTGTCTCTTGTGGGAGGAAAAGTAGAAGTTGAAGGTAACGCACTCGAAATCCTAGAACGAACTGTAAAAAGAGAATTTTATGAAGAAGTTGGCATCGAGATAAATGATGCTGTGAACCTTGTATACAGCTCCTCCTTTGTGACAAATGATGGATGCAACGTTATAAATATGGTCTTCCTATGTGATTATGACAGAGGTACAGCACATCCCAAGAGTCCCGATGAGGTTGAAGCCGTTCATTGGATGACCTACGATGAAATTATGAATCATCCCAAATCTCCTCCTTGGACAAAGGAGAGTATAAGAAGAGTAGTATTTGCAAGGAGATAAACAATAATGATGAAAAATGTTTATGTTGTGCGACATTGAAAACAGATGGGCAAGAGCCTGATGCTAAGCTAACTGAACTAGGTATTCAACAAGCTGAGAATCTTACTAAATTTTTCTTAGATAAAGATATTGATTTTATCATTTCAAGCCCTTTTGAAAGGGCTTACCGCACCATAGCTCCATTGGCTGAACATATAGGTATAGAAGTTGTTTTGGACGATAGATTGGCTGAAAGATTTTTATCAAGCAAGGATCATCCTGATTGGCGAGTATGCTTCGCAAGACCTACGATGATTTAGACATATGTTATGAGGGTGGAGAGTCCAGTAACACGGCTATGATCCGTGCCATTAGTGTAGTAAGGGAAGTCCTGAATGGTGAGAACAAAAACATTGTGTTAGTTTCACATGGAAATCTGATATCACTGCTTCTTAAGCATTTTGATGACCTAATCGGGTTTAGGGAGTGGGAATCTTTATCCAATCCTGATGTATTTCATCTAACCTTCTCGGGAGAAGATAAGCCTAACATTCATCGAGTATGGGCAGAGTGATATTATACATCTAGAGCAAACACATTCCTTCGGACACGTACATGTTTATTGTCACTGTCTACTCGTCACATGTGGAGTCGGTGGCCTTGCTATTGAGGGATTGAACAGAGACTGATATCCCTTGTCCTGATTGGATTTTTCAATGTGGTACAGCATGTTAAATGATGTGATACAGTGGTCGAAAAATGCCATTGATGTAAAAGTGATGTAAAAGATGAGCCGAAAAGAATGGAGAGACGCTCGGGAAATTCCCGAGCGTCTCTTGTTGTCCTTAAGCCTTGTTGATGTTGAAAAGTGATTCGAACTTATCGGCAGCCGTTTGGTCAGCCGTACGGAGAGCATGACCGTATATGTTCATGGTTGTCGTTATGTTTCCATGTCCGAGTCGATCTGAAATGGTTTTGGCATGAACGCCCTGGTTGATCAGAACCGTGGCTGACGTATACCGAAGATCATGAAAACGAATATATCGTAGTTTGCTTTTCAAGATGAAATTTCGGAACCATTGGTATGGTGCCTTGTAATGGAACGGTTGTCCGTCGGGGTGGAAGAACAGGAATAACCATGGTCCTCCTCGCCAACCTTTCCCTCATACGCGCGCTTAATAAATGCCCGTGTTTGAGTTCCACACAAATGAAGGAATTGGTGATTATTGAAACAGCCTCACCCATGTTATAATGAGTTAATAAGTGACAATGGAGGGACAATGATGATCCCCAAAAAAATGGATCCACTAACCGCGAGTGCGATAAAATCCATTCTTCAAAAACTCAACATAAATAACACTCGTGTATTGATTGACCTTGAAAAGCAAACTGTGGAAGCTCAAGAAGATGACTATTCCGTTGATGATCTTTTGGAAGCGGCCGGTACTTTAACGCCTGAACGAGGCAAAGAACTTCTTGAAGAAGTGGGCAAATCGCGTAAGGAATGGAATACATGAGTAAAGGGTATCTTCTGGACACGAATATTGCGATTGCGATTCTAACGAACGAGAGTAATGTTATCGATTTTGTTCAACAGGCCTCCCGTGATAAAATGCCGATTTACTTTTCTACAATTACGGTTTCTGAAGTGTTCGCAGGGTTAAAACACGAGGAACAACTTCGTGCAGAAAAGCTGTTTACATCCAAAAGATGTATAGATGTTACGTCAGAAATTGCAAAATTGGCTGGAACGCTTCGTAGAGATCTTAAAGGTAAGGGACGTAAGTTAAAAACTCCGGACGCCCTTATTATTGCGACAGCGTCAGTTCATGAACTTACATTAATTTCTAGAGATTCTGACATGAACTTCGTTCAGGACGAATTGGATATCCCACTTTTAAATATAGATTTAAAATAAGCTTAACCGACTCCTCTACTTTAAGTTGAAGAGTCGGTTTTTTCATATCTATCTAGTCCCCTATGATAGAATAGAGACAAGTCCAAAACCTATTATTTCAGGAGATCGTATGAGTAACGACCTGGAGCAACAATTATTTAGAGCTTTGAAAGAAATAGAAGCTCTTAAACAGGAGAATCATTCCCTAAGACTCCAACTTTCCAATTATACAAGTATTGAGAAAACGACACCTCCGACGACGCAATATTTACCTAATTCTGCAATTGAGCAAGAAAGATCAAGTGTTATACACTCAAAATCTAGCTCAGAAGAAAAAATAGCATTATTCCGTTCTCTTTTTCGCGGTAGAGAAGATATCTATCCCGTGAGATGGACGAACAAATCCGGAAAATCAGGATATTCGCCTTTTTGCCAGAAAGAATGGACGAATGTTTGCAAAAAGCCTCAAATAAAATGTTCGGAATGTGTCCATCAAGCATTTGAGCCTTTGTCAGATGAAGTTATTTATCGGCATCTCGATGCTACAATAAATCGTACAATTGGTGTCTACCCTATGCTTCAAGATGAGACTTGTTGGTTTCTTGCCATGGATTTCGATAAGCAAAATGGGGAAGAAACAACGCGAAGCCTTACGCGAGCAGATCGCAAGCATACCAGATTCGGAGGAACGAGTATTCATCGCGACGGGCAAATTGATTGGCGAGGGATTTGACGATGCGCGGCTGGATACTTTATTTTTGGTGCATCCCATCTCTTGGAGAGGGACGCTCCAACAATATGCGGGCCGACTTCATCGGGTTCACCAAAGCAAACAAGATGTGCAGATTTACGATTATATAGATTTGCAAGTCCCGATGCTGATGAGCATGTATAAGAAAAGGGTTAAGGGCTATCAGGCGATGGGGTATAAAGGCATGAGTTTGTAACCGCTCATTTCTGATATCTAAATGATAAAACAATAGCCGAAGCAACCTTTTCCACATAGAATTTCAACGGGTTGCCGTTGATGTAAAATTGATGTAAAACATCAACAACAAAAACCATCGAATTACGGCCAAATAGATCGGAAGTCAATTGGAAAAAAGCCCGTCAAATCAAGGTTTCTGAGGTTTGCAACAGACCAAATCTTACGCCAATCTAATCTCGCATACCGTGCATGGATAGTCGGCAAATCGCAATATGTGTCCAAACATTAATCCCCAGTTATATTGCCATTTGCAGTTGTGTGTTCATTATAGAATTAACAAAATAAGGAGCTACGAGTAGCTCCTTATTCTGTTTGATTCTCCGAGTGTGCGCGGTTTAATCAGCCGTGTTTACAAAATAAAAAACGTGTGCTATTCTTATTTCTACAAATATAGAAATAATGGCTCGTGGAAGAGGTGAACTTGCAATGACAGAAGACCAAGCAGGCGTGAGTCAAGCTGTTAAAGTATACAAAGCACTCGGAGAGCCAACAAGATTGAACATCGTTCTGCTGCTGAAGGAGCAAAATTTGTGCTGCTCCGATATTTTGACTAAGCTGGAAACTGTGGCTCACTCAACGCTTTCGCATCACTTGAAGCAATTGACGGAATGCGGGGTGCTTAATCTTCGCAAGGATGGGACGTATAAATATTACGGTGTGAACCGCGAGGTAGCTCTTAAATATGCGCCGTATCTATTGCAGTAAAATTTTTTTTCGCTTTTATTTCTATATTTTTAGAAATATAAAAATCAGAAAGAAGGGTATAAAAAGTGTCAAATGCGTGGAAAATTTATATGCTGGCTATTATCAGCTTTTTGGTGGGGACTTCTGAGTATATTATTGCAGGCATACTGGATAAGGTTGCCTCAGATGTGGGGGTTTCCGTATCGGCAGCTGGGCAGTTGATCACAATTTTCTCATTGGCGTATGCTTTTGGCACGCCTGTGGTCATGGCGTTAACAGCACGCATGGAGCGCCGCCGCTTGCTCTTATACTCTCTGGCTGTATTCGCACTAGGCAATTTTGTTGCCTTCGCTCTGCCCGGATACGGATTTTTAATCGTATCTAGAATTGCGGTTGCTGTTAGCGCAGGTGTTTTTTTCGTAGCGTCTCTGACCGTTGCTTCCAAGCTGGCGCCTGCCGGCAAACAAGGCAGCGCTATTGCAACACTGATTACAGGATTCAGCGCAGCCTTGATTGTTGGTGTTCCGCTTGGAAGAGTTTTTGCTTCCGCTTACGACTGGCTGCTGATCTTTGGAGCGCTCGGCATCTTGGGGCTGCTATCCATGCTGCTTATTTTGAGTTCTATCCCGCAATCCGACGGCGAGAAACCTGTGCCGCTTCGCGAACAAATTGCTCTAATCAAACAGCCGAAAATCGCCATTGGTTTGACCGTATCCTTTTTATGGGTTGGCGGGTATTCCGTCGCCTACACGTATATTTCGCCTTATCTACTTTCAGTTAACAAACTAACCGAGCAAGGCGTAAGCGCGGCATTATTCGCTTTCGGTATTGCCAGCCTAATCGGCTCTAAAATCGGAGGTTACAGCACAGATCGATGGGGAGTACCCCGCACTTTAGCGAGCGGTTTGCTGTTCCATACCATTGCGCTGCTTCTTCTTTCGCTGGCAGGCACATCTCCGGTCATTGTATTCCCTGTTCTTATGTTATGGGCGTTCACCGCTTGGACAACCGGCCCTACTCAACAGCTCAATCTCATGTCGCTTGCGCCTCAGGCTTCCGGTATTATGCTCAGTCTAAATAGTTCCGTCCTGCAGCTTGGCATGGCAGCGGGTGCCGGGCTTGGCGGAGTCATCATACAGCAAGTATCGCTCGCATCTATCAGCTGGGTTGCTGCAATTGTGGTCATTTTAGCTGGCGCGTTAGCTGTATCTACCTTTGGCATCTCATCATCCTCGCGCTCTCGACAGGAAGGGATAAGAAGCGGTAACTAAAATAAAGGCAAGGCGTTCATGGGGAGAACGCCTTGCCTTTATTCATTTTTCCTCAACTTAATTTCTGATTATGCTAAAAAAGCTGAGCGCTCACCCTAAGCTCCTCCGCTTAAACAACAAATACATAAAAAACGGAGCTCCAACCCCAGCTGTGAACACTCCCGCAGGGATATCCAGCGGCTGGAACAGCATGCGCCCCGCCAGATCCGCGAGCAATAAAATCACAGCACCAAGCACGGCCGATAAGGGGATAAGCAGCTTATAGGAATTACCGACAATCCGTCTCGCCATATGCGGAGCCAATAGTCCGATAAACGAGATCATGCCGGCAACACCGACGGCAGCGCCTGCGAGCGCAACGCTGTAAAATAACAGGACCATCCGGCTGCGATGAAGCCTGCTCCCGAGCCCAATCGCCGTCGCTTCTCCCAGTGACTGCACATTCAGCTCTTTGGCGAAAAGGAAGGACAAGGGGATGAACACAACAACCCAAGGCCAAAGAACCTCAATATACTTCCAATTCGTCCCGTAAATGCTTCCCGTTATCCAGTTCAGCACCTGCGGGGCCAGATAGGCCGGACCGCTAATAAGCAAAAACATAAATGCATAATAATTTAGTAGGTAATTTTATTTTGTGTTTGCTTGGCTCAAACATCCTATTGCCTGTACAATACGGGTAGAATGCTTTTGGTATTATTTAGTTTTTTTTCAAGGAGGAATCATAAATGGTAACATCCGTTGAAGCAAAAGTGGATGATGTTATTTTTTTAGAAGATTTTCCAGTCGGCGGGGCTGTTGTCGTAGTTAAAGATAATCAAGTTTTATATGGCAAGGGCTTTGGGAAATCCCGGTTAGGTGTGAGTGGAAAAGCATTTACAACAGATACAATCGTTAGTATTCAAAGTATTTCCAAGAGCTTCGCGGCAGCAGTTTTAATGCAACTTGTCGAAAAAGGGCTTCTCGAACTCGATAAACCTCTAGTGCAATATCTTCCATATTTTAAAACAACGGATCAATTTATGAGCAACTCCATCACAGTAAAACAATTGTTATCTCATACTGCTGGATTCCCTGGTGATGTATGGATTGGTAATTTGGTTTCTCCTAACGCATCCGAATTCAATGAATTTAAAAGCCTTAAGGAGCATTGTGGGATAACCGATTTTACCCTACAAAGTATCAATAATCGAGAGGACGTAACCAAATATTTCGCTTCAGTTGCTCTGTCTTATCCGCCGGGTGCCAATTGGATTTATTGCACGGACGCTTATATTATTGCAGCCGATCTATTTGAGAAGGTTAGTGGACTTCAATGGGATGAATTTATGGAGAATGTGTTTTTCAAAAGTTTAAAACTGAACAGAACTACCCTGTATGCTGAGAAGGTGCAGCAAGATGAAGGTAGTGCTCAATACTATACATCGGCCGATACAACATTACGTAACATGATTAAGTCTGATGCTAACATGGATGTGTATGAGTCTCCATTCCCAGTAAACCCATTGGGCGCCCCATTGGGTTTTATCTATTCAACTGCTAATGATTTGGGCAAATATCTATCTTCATATATGAGTGAAAATCCATTAATGTCTCAGACCATGATTAACCGAATGCATGAGCCGGTTTGGCAGATTAATCGTGAATCTGGGTACGCTTTGGGCTGGGGGACAAGGAGAACGAGAAATCATACTTTTATTGAACATGGAGGAGGATTTCCAGGTGTCAGTGCTTATGTATGCATGGTTCCATCAAAGAGAATTGGCGTAGTTGTTGTATCCAATCACGATAAAACACCATCCCAAACGATTTGTTATAAGGTAATAGACACGTTACTCGAAAGAGGATGAAGGTAAAGGATTTATTACCACATTAGTGAAACTAGCAAGTAAATAAAATAAGCCTTGACTTTCAACATACTAATATTTGCAATTTGGTCTTGTCTAATAGCATAGTTTCAGTAAGGGGTAGTATATGTCGTACAATTTAAAATGAAATGGAGAATTATTTTGGCTTCTAAACAGCAAATTGTGGATTATTGGTTTTCAATTGTAGATGAATGTGACTTAAGTGTGGATGCATCTGAAGCTCATGAAAGATGTTGGCGATGTGGCTATAAACAGTCGCTAGAAAGATGTCATATCATTCCTAGTTCCTTGGGTGGTGAAGATACGGTTTCTAATCTTGTTTTACTATGTCGCAGATGTCATCTGGAAAATCCCAACATTGCTAATAAAGATATTATGTGGGATTGGCTTCGTGCACATAAGGCAACATTTTATAACACTTTCTGGGTAAAACAAGGGATGAAAGAATATAACTTTATATATGGGAAATCTTTAGAAGATGAGTTCGCTGAGAGGGGGATCACCGACGTTAGTAATTTTAATGAAATTGTTAGAGAGCAGATGGAAAAAACAACATTTCATTTTGGACACCCTTATCTAAATTCTGCAACATTGGCTGGTGTATTTAGAGTCTCGTTGATGCAATATGATGAAGTTTTGAGAACTGAGCTATAATGCTGGAGGGCATGGTTCGGTAATTTCCTAGATAATAAAAATGAAGATTATTGGTGGGACAGAATTAAATGGGATATCTTAATTAGTCATTTGAAATCAGTTTGTTCCTTGGTGTATAGATGGCTATGCACTTTGGAATTGAGCAATCTGAGACTAAATAAAGACAGACGTTCTAGACGGAGCGTCTGTCTTCATATCAAAACAGTCCTTCCTGAGCAGGAACCTTTTTAATAAATTATGATTTTATCGGAATAAATCTCACCCCAAGCTCCTCCGCTTAAACAACAGATACATAAAAAACGGAGCTCCGACCCCGGCCGTGAACACTCCCGCAGGGATATCCAGCGGCTGGAACAGCATTCTCCCGGCCAGATCCGCGAGCAATAAAATCACAGCACCAAGCACGGCCGATAAGGGGATAAGCAGCTTATACGAATTACCGATAATCCGTCTCGCCATATGCGGAGCTAATAGTCCGATAAACGAGATCATGCCGGCAACACCGACGGCAGCGCCTGCGAGCGCAACGCTGTAAAATAACAAAACCATCCGGCTGAGCTGAAGCCGACTCCCGAGCCCAATCGCCGTTGCTTCTCCCAGAGACTGCACATTCAGCTCCTTGGCGAAAAGGAAGGACAACGGGATAAACACAACAACCCAAGGCCAAAGAACTTCAATGTACTTCCAACTCGTCCCGTAAATGCTTCCCGTCATCCAGTTCAGCACCTGCGGGGCTAGATAGGCCGGACCGCTAATAAGCAAAAACATCGTCAGCGCGCTCATCGCGGTAGAGATGCCGACGCCGATTAGGACGAGCCTAAACGGAGAGATGCCCTTTTTCCAGGCTAAGGCATAGTTGATAAAGGCGGTCAGAAACGCGCCTGCCACAGCGATGACCGGTATCCAGTGAATGCTATAACCGGTGACCAGGGTCATAAATGCAACAACTGCTACCGAAGCGCCTCCCGTCACCCCCAGCAAATCCGGGGAAGCGAGCGGGTTGCGAATGACGCCCTGCAGCACGGCTCCAGCGACCGCTAGAGCAGCTCCAATTAATATCGCTGCCAGGATGCGTGGCAAACGGAACTGCATGATGATCAGGTCGCTTGCTTCTTCGTTCCGGCCGACAAGTGACAGAACAGTCTCTTTAAAGGGGATTTTAGTCCCTCCAAAAGACAAACAAACGATAGATAACACAAGCATTGCGAGTGCAAATCCGACTATGATAAAAACGGCTTTTAGGGTTCTTTTATTGTGCATGTTTTCCCTTTCTGGCCACATGAATCAGGAATGGCACACCGATAAGCGCGGTTGCCACGCCAACCGGGACTTCCTTGGGCATAAGGATAAAACGCGAAACAAGATCCGCGCACACGAGCAGCAGGCCGCCGGTTAAGGCGCAATAGGGCAGCAGCCAGCGGTAGTCGTTGCCTACCAGATAGCGGCAAAGATGCGGCACAATTAAGCCAATGAAGGCGATCGGCCCGGCGATGGCGACGGAGCTGCCTGCCAGCAAAACTACGGCCACGCCGGATAAAACCCGGACGAGCGTCATCCGCTGACCCAGACTTTTGGCATTGTCATCGCCAAGTGCCATTACATTTAAGGAGCCCGACAGCAGCAGCGCCACAATCCAGCCGATTACCAGATAGGGAAGCACAATGAGCAGATGATCGAGCTGCCTGTCTGCCACCGAACCAATCATCCAGAACAAGGCATCCTCAAGGGATTGCTGGTTCACCAGCATAATGCCGGATGTGACGGACGAGGCAAACGCCGCAACAGATGCGCCGGCCAGCGTGAGCCGGATCGGCTCAAAACGGCTTCTGCCCTGAAAACCAAGCGCAAATACAAACAGCGATGTGACGGCTGCGCCAGCCAAGGCGATCCACACCATTCCGCTCATTGTCAGCGAGGAACCGAGAAGGGCCAGTGCAATGACGATGAATAATACCGCGCCTGAGTTAATACCGAATATGGAGGGGGAGGCTAGCGGGTTCCGCGTCAGCACTTGCATAATGGCTCCCGCAATTGCGAGGCTTCCGCCCACCGCTGCCGCAATGATCGCACGAGGCATCCGTGTATGTGTAATGATGATGTGAGCCTCGGAATCGTCAAATTGGGTGTAGGCCAGCCATACTTCTCTAATCTCGTAATTATGTATACCGTATAAAATACTGGCGAGCATGCCGGCAAGCAGCAGCAGGAAGCCAATGATCAAACCCGCCTGTTTGCTCCTGCGGCTGTGCAGCCCAACAGTCATATCAGCTCAGTCCTTTCATCATAAAAAGCTGACGTCTTGTAATCAAGACGTCAGCTTTTGTATCCTTAATGCAAAATTACTTGATGTCAAAGTACTCAACGATCTCATCCAGCAGCAGGTTTGCTGCTTTGTAGCCGCCCGCCGTATTCCAGATCGCTTCATTCACTTGGACGACTTTGTTGTTTTTTGCAACATTTAATTTCTTGAACAGGGGATCGTTCATCCATTCTTCAGCTACTTTGGCCGCATCCGTTTTTCCTGGATCTTCGGAAACAAAGTAGAACATCACGTCCCCGTCCATGCTAGGAATCGTTTCTTTCGTCATTTTTTCAATGAAAGCATCTTTATCCTGCGATTCCGGACGCGCAAAGCCAAGATCGTTCAAAAGCACGCCTGCAAATGTTTGCTTCTGGTAAATCCGGACCTGGGAAGCCGAGAAGCGAACGAGCGATACTTTTGTTTCCGCTTTGCTGCCCACCTTGGCTTTCACATCAGCAACGCGCTTTTCATAATCAGCCATTGCTTTTGCGCCTTCTTCAGCTTTGTTAAGAGCTTCTGTGTACAGCTTGAAGTTGACTTTCCAATCTCCGCCCAAGTCTTCCGCAAATACCGTTGGAGCGATTTGATTCAGTTGGTCGTAGATTTTCTCCTGGCGCACCTTGTTTCCGATAATCAGGTCCGGCTTCAGGCTTGCGATTACTTCAATGTTCGGCTGCAGCTCGTCGCCAACCGTTGTAACGTCCTGCATGTCGTCTTTGATATGGTCATACCAAGGATCGCCGATCCAGGAGTGAACAGCTCCGACCGGTTTGACGCCTACGGCAAGCAGTGCCTCCGTGCCTTCGTTTGTCAGAATAACAACACGCTCAGGCGTGCCTGTCAGCGTTGTTTGGCCCATCGCATGTTTAATGACGCGCGACTCTTCGGAAGCTGCCGCCTCCGTTGGAGCCGGGGATGTCGTCGAGACATTGGCGCCAGCCGAGTTAGAGCCGTTATTCGCCGAATTTGTATTTGACGTGCCTGAAGAGCAGGCGCTGAGCAGCAAAATAAAGCAAAGCATTAAGGATGCCGCCATTGGTGTTCTTTTTCCTCTGTACATTGAACTGACTCCCACTTTCTTGTATTGAGAATGATTTTCATAACCATTACCAATATACCGACTGAGGCTGCGCGGGGCAATGGCATATCTTGAACGAATGGCAGGATTATTTTGAACCTTTGCTTTAAATTGGCCTAACGAAAGACCCGTCTGTTTCTTGAACATCCGGTTTAAATAACTGTCGTCCGAGAAGCCGACGCTCTCCGCAATTTCTTGCAGTGTGGCGTCCGTGCCCAGAAGCAGCACCTTGGCCTTCTCGATGCGAAGCGCAATCATGTAGTCGATGGGGCTCTTCCCGACCGTTTGTTTGAACTTCCGCGACAAGTAGCTCACGCTGCAACCGAGCAGCTCGGCAAGCTCATCGAGCGTAACCCGATCCGTATAATGTTCTTGGAGGTAGCGTGTTGCTTGCGAGACAAGATCGACCTTTTTGCCTTGAACGCCTTGTTTGCTCATTTGACTTAAAAGCTCATGTACAAATTGATAGAACAGGATTTTGATATGTAATTTTTCGAGATTGCTCGGCTCCATCCACTCGCGCGACATCAGTTCTACTGCGTGATAGAGGGGGATCGGATATTCCGGAGCAAAGTTATATTGCAATTGGAACGGATTGTCCGTCTCCATCAGCTTCAGCAATTGCTGGCGTGCAGGCAGAGCCAGAGCGGCTTTATAAAAAATCATAAAAAATTCGACCGCTTCCTGAGCGGTAATATCCAAACACATTCCTTTGCCGCCATGCAGCACGTGAAACCGATCGATAAAGATTGTGTTTCCATCCATCCGCACCTGTGCGCGGCCGCGAACCGAATAGATGAAAGTGCTGGAAGGCAAACGATAGGAGCGAAGCTCATCGCCCGGCTCCATGACCGTGTGACGCACATCCACAACTTTGATGGAGGCGTTATTCCACAGTAATAGGTGATCACTTAACTTCATGGAGCGGGTTCATTCCTTTCTTAACGTATCGACCTTACAAATGGGTGATAATCTATTCTTTATTATAAGTGATAATGGTTCTCAATAACAGTAGGGAATGGGATTTCAGGAAATGAATTATGAGATGAAGGAGATTAGATTTGTGAGTTTCGTAATACAAGCTACATTTCTTGAGTTGACAAAACATGTAATAAAAAGGCAAATCGCCAAGCGGCGCTTCGGGAGTCACATTAAACCCAAACTTACTATACCCAGTTCACGTTGGGACGATATTCCGTGAGAGCGAGAGGTTCGGGTAGTAGCATTGAAAACATGTTCTAGTAAGGCTTTGCCTATTCCACTCCCCTGAGTCCCCGGAGATTATAATTCTATAATGTTGCGGTAGAGAGGAGCGGCGGTTTTGGTGACTCTAATACAGGAGTTAGGCTGGGTTAGAGCTTTGGGGGGATGAATAAGCAGAGTGGTCAAAAGTCCAAGCAGCCTGTATCCGCCATCTGTGTTTGATATTCCGCTTATAAAAAGGTTTCTCTACGATATAAGCGCCTAATAAACGGTCGCCGCGGAATAAGCCCCATGCTTCTTTGTGAAGTATATCAAAATATTTTCCTTAATTGTGGAAAGGTCAAAAACCCATTTAGCCAAATATATTTCTGATACAGGATTAAAAATATGGTGGAAGTCTAAGAAAAGGTCACTTTTTACGTCTATTTTTGAATTTAGCTTCTAGTTGGGGAAAAACGGAGAGGATATCCTTTCTCCACATATAGTAAGTTTTTGAGGATATATTTAGGTGGTTAATAATTTCGGTAGTTTTTTTGTCAGTAGTGTGAATTTCCACAATAAGATCAATAATCTTATCATGCTGTCTCCTTCGGTAATAGAGAGGCTGCCGATTAACGGCGTAAGCTTTGTTGCAATCGAGGCAATAAACCCTTGGTAGTGGAGTCGATCCATGCCGTCTCAAATTGCTGGACTGGCACTCGGGACAGCTCTTTTGTGGATCACGGGCTTGTGGCTCTTGTTGTTCTAGTGAATGATCAATTTGTTTCAGTGTAACTTGAAGAAGTCGGCGTAATCCTCTTAATTCGATAAGGTCTGTAGTGGACGTACATTTCTCTAGTAAATTTCTTAGTTTAAGTTCATCTTCCATAAGCATTTTCCTCCATCGCTATTGGATAATCAAAGTGTAGTTTCCATTTACAAGAAAAGCAACGATTAAATAAAAAAATGGAACTAAAATCCTGTTCTTGGTAGACGATGGGATAATTTTGGGATATTATTATCTAAATTCTCACATTCAAGCTTGATATGGAGGAGCACGGATTAGATGAAAATTTTCATTGGAAGCTCGAACTCGCCGCAATCATTAAATGATCTTAGACAAGTGGCGATGATTATTGAGGAAGAGGGACATGAGCCCCTGCCATGGAATAAACAGGGGCTATTTCCACTGGGAAATTATGCGCTGGAGAGCTTGCGCGATATCAGCTTGAAAGTGGATGCAGCAATACTAATCTTTAATGAAGATGATGCGGTGTGGTACAGGAGTGACTATGCACTTCAACCGAGAGACAATGTAGTTTTGGAATTTGGTCTCTTTTTCTCACAGTTGGGCAAAGGGCGAACAATTATATGTCGACGAGGTCAGGCCAAAATCCCATCGGACCTTAATGGAGTTGTGTATTGTAATTTAAATAAAGAGTTTAAAGCACAAGCAACTCTAATTGAATGGTTGCGCTCTTAACATGTAGGGTATTCCTAAAAAGCCCTAATCCTTGTATCCTGATAACTCTAATTTCTCGGAGGTCCGCTTGAGTAAAAATCCCAGCTTAACTTCATTACGCGGAGTCGCAGAGTTGAAATATGTCAATGCCGACAACGTTACTCGTTATCGTGCAATCATGCGTTTTTTGTATGAACAATATCAAAGGCTGAACTACTGGTTAAAACCAGAACAAATTTTTGAAGGTGTAATGTCATGGCAGTTACACAAAAGTTACACGTTAGAGCAATGCCAAATAGATTTAGAGCAATTAGTGGAGTGGGGTAATTTAAGCTCGCGCCATGATGGAGGAAGGTCTGTTACGGTTGAGGAGTATTTACGAAAAAAAAACCAATATCTTTTGACGCCCTATTCAATTGAGATTGAGCGGCTGCTTGAGAGTTTAGAACGAGTTCAAGGATATGGAGGTTCGCTAGAACCGACTCTATTCGATTTAATAGCCGATACATTATTCAATGTACGATTGCATGCTGGGGCATATAAAAAGGGGCAAGCGTTGGAGTTGTGGAATAGCTTGTTTGACTCATTTCAAAAACTCCATGAAACATCTGTAGATTATATAGCCAGTCTTCAAACAAAAAAAGCAGAGGAACTGATGGCGACCGAGGCTTTTTTGCTGTATAAGGATTCTATTGCGAAGTATTTAAGGGATTTTGTACAAGCTTTACAACGATGTTCGTTTAAAATCGAAGGTAACCTAGAGCAAATTACAGTAGGGGCAAGAGATTTATTTTTTTATGCCGTAATTGAAGATGAATGGAGTATCCCTAAACTCGAAGAAACAGTGAGGAAAGAACAATATTTCAAGGAGCTCTTAGAGAAGTGGATGGGGTTAAAAAGATGGTTTGTAGGAGGAATTGGCTCGACTAGCGAGCTTGTGCTACTAGAATTAGCTTCTAAAGAAGCTGTTGT
Organism: Paenibacillus pasadenensis; assembly: GCF_023715725.1. Classification (GTDB taxonomy): domain Bacteria; phylum Bacillota; class Bacilli; order Paenibacillales; family Paenibacillaceae; genus Paenibacillus_O; species Paenibacillus_O pasadenensis_A. The sequence continues at coordinate 86,840 of NZ_JAMBOT010000008.1, read as the reverse complement.
TAAAATGGTGCGCAGCGCAATTCGCATTCAGGAGCGGAAAAGGTCAACAGTTAGTCGACGTAAGGAACTTGATTATTTAGGTCAATGGTTTTATAAAAGTGAAGATATTGAATTTGCCCACAAATTGGCTGCGTATGCATTTGGGCTTTTTCCGACAAGACATTTGCAGGGAGAAGATAATCGAGACTCGGATAGTTCAGAAACATCTATGTGGATAGAAGTTCCAAACAAAATTACTTTGCGATCACGGAGCCGTAAAAAGAATGAACGTCTGGATACAGAGTCGATTATAGATAAATCGGCAAAGAAAGCACTGTTTCGGAAAGAATATATTCAACGTCATAAAGAGGAACTTCGTTTTGTAATTCGAATGGTGGAAAACCAAACAATTAGAATGTCGGAGTTTGAAACTGTGTCTGAATCAGAACGGTTGCAAATTTTGCAATGGATTGGATTATGTACGGCTACTTCATCTAGGTTTTTTTATACACCTGAAGGAGTTAGAGTTCGTTTAAAGCAACCGCAAAATAAAGAGCGAACAATCTTACGATGTGAAGACGGAGAACTAGGGTTGTTAAATTATGAGTTTCAGTTTGAAGTTGCTAATAAGGATGCTTGGGATGAAATGATTCATTGGATAGACGATTAAATTTCGGGAATCACAGAGGGTGAAGGAAAATGGAAAAAATAAAGATAGGTAAAATAAACCGTCAGAAAAGCCGACGAACGAATCTTGTCGATAAAGCTGAGCTACAAGCTCAAAAAATGGCGTGTATGAATGCTCTGCTGAATCGGCCTTGGATTACAAAAGAGCATGATCGACAACTATACTATTGGATAAAAGAGAAACAACCTGAGTTAAAGCAATGGTTTATGGAATTCGCAGGTTATTCTTTGTTTGTAAATTCTAAGCTAGCCAAGCTTGATAAGGCCCCTGTAGTAGCGTATCCGTGGATGGGGTTTCGGGAATTTCGGGAGTCGCTTGATTATGTCTTATTTACATATGCATTGTGGTTTTTGGAGAGTAAATTGGAAAAAGAACAATTCCTATTAACTGCCCTTGTGAAAGAAGTTCGTGAGTATATGTCAGAGCAAGGAATGGAAGTAGATTGGAAAAATTACTTTCATCGTTTGTCAATGGCGAGGGCGCTAAAAAAACTGAAAGCCTTGGGTATCGTGCAGGCTGTTGACGGACAAGAATTACATTGGGCGCAAAGTGAGACTAATACTAGTGATGTGCTGTATGAGAGCACTCCCTATTCTCGATATGTGTTACGCAACTTTCCAAAGGTTCTTAACGAATACACGACATTAATTGAATTGCGTGAAACTATAGATTATGGCTCAGAGCAAGAAGAACAGAACCGACGTCGAAAACATCATCTCTATCGGCGCTATTTATTAGAACCGGTTGTCCAGGATCGGTTTTGGCGAGATGACTTGTTATATTTCCACGGTCAACGAAAAAATATACTGACACAAATAAATTCAATGTTTGGGTGGGAAGGTAGCAGGTATCGTGAAGGCCTTATTTTTTTTGAGTCGGAAAATATGACGGAGGCAGAGTTGTTTCCTACGTTGTCATCCATTTCAGATATCATCTTGTTAGTATGTAGCAGCATACGTGAGGAAGTGACTTCTTCTGATTCTGAAATGAACTTTGAGAGAGATGGTACGATTCATCTTACTAGAGGAGAAGTTGAAAGAATATTAATTCAATTGCAAATGGAGTATAAAAAATATTGGATAAACGATTACAGTAAAATGAAATCTTCTAATTTAGCAGAAGAGGTGTTCAATCATTTAGTGGAGTGGGGATTTGGCGAGTGGGGGGAAGACGGCTTGTTTTTACTTAATGCAATTGCAGGACGGTGGTCCGTTAAATACGGGGCTGTAGAATTGGAAACTTGAGGGGGAACTATATCCAATTGAACACCTTAGAGGATATCGATGTTAAAACGGTCAATCATACTGCACGTTGGCAGATGAACCGGGCAGGTATTTTGAATTTTTGGCATTATGACGAGGAAGAATTCTGTCTCGAAGAAGGACGGATTATTTTAAGAGGGACCAATGGATCTGGCAAGTCAGTTACAATGCAAAGCTTTCTTCCGCTTGTGTTAGATGGCGACAAGAGACCACAACGTTTAGATCCGTTTGGTTCTCGTGATCGTCGATTAGAATATTATTTACTGGGCGATACAGAAGATGGACATACCGATAGAACGGGATATTTGTGGCTAGAGTTTTATCATACTGAAAAGAAGATATTTAAAACGATTGGTATTGGTGTGCGAGCGCGTCGTGGGGTGGCCCAAATTGGTTTCTGGGGTTTTTTACTGAATGATGGTCGGAGAATTAATCATGATTGTTGGTTATATGATGAAAAGCTTTGGGTGGAACAAGGAACGAAAACACCTTTAAATCGAAAGCGACTCGAGGATATTATTGGTGATGGTGGTCAAGTTGTGCAAGAGCAAAGCGCTTATCGAGACATGGTCAATAAAGCTTTGTTTGGTTTTCAAGACGAAGAATCCTATCAGGATTTATTAAAATTACTTTTAGAATTACGTAGTCCCAAACTGTCAAAAGATTTTAAACCCTCCTCCATGTATGATATTTTAACGCGTGCTTTACCCCCATTGCATGATGCCGATTTAAATCCGCTTACAGATGTTTTGGAGGATATGGATCAAATTACAGATCGATTGGAGGAACTACAATCACACCGAAAAGAGATAGAAAAATTAAACTTTTATTATGATCGTTATTGTAATTTCTTACTCTTTACATATTCTAAAAAGTTATTAGAATTATTGAACTTTAAAGATAGTATTTCTCGGGAACTTCTTGTGTTGAATGTTCAAAAGGAGACGACCGAGCTAAAAGAAGCTTCTATTATAGATGAATTAGAACAGAATCGACATCAACTAGAAAAAACCAATATGGAGCTTGAGGTTCTTAATAGAAGCGAAGCAATGGAAAAACAAAGAGAGCTTGAGATCTCCGGCAGCCAGTTAAATGATACGCGAAAGCAGCTAAAGAGCATCAATGAACGAATAAATAGTAATGCTAAAACATCTGAAAAAATTAGAGATGAAATTTTATTTTTAAATGAAAAATTGTCTGAATTATCAGCTACACAGATTCAAATTATTCAAGAGCTTGAAGATCAAGCCCGGATGATGGAATTCCGTGAACATGACATCTATCATGGTTTATGGCAGCGTAGTATGCAGGAAGATTCGCGTTGGACAGTTAACTGGAAAAAAGACCTCGATAATCATAAAAAAGCATTACTGGTAGCCCTAGAGGCGGCAAGAAAAGCGACTGAAGCCTCTAAAGCTGTTGCTGAAGCTGAAATTCACTTGGGGGAAGTTCATAAAGAACGTAATCTGTTAGAAGAACATTATTCAAGTGAAGAAGACAAACTAGATGGGCTTAAACAGGACTTAAAAGAGAAGTTATTAAATTGGCATAAACATTTGAATCAATTAACCTTGGATAGCGAAGGAATCCGAGAATGCTTGCGAACTGTGTCTATGTTAACACCGATGGAACGTAAATACGATCTGGTTCGTCAGCCGGTTACTCAAGCCTTTGAACGTCAGAATTACGCTCTAATTGGACAACGAGTAGGATTGCAACAACAACAGGAATCACTGAACAAAGAAATTAGTCGAATTGAACAGGAACTCAAAGAATGGCAGACATTAAAAGAACCAGAGCCGGTAAGAACAACTGGACGGATCCTCTCTCGGCAACAAAGAGGAACAGAATTGGGAGCTCCGTTTTATGCAGCATGTGAGTTTCATTCTTCTCTTTCTGAAAGTGACAAAGCGCAGTTGGAAGAAACATTAGCTCAAGCCGGTCTTTTAGATGCTTGGATTGTTCCTGGGGGAAAGCTTGCGCTATGGCATCAAGACAACACTGAGGAGATTTGGCTTGAACCTAATCCTATACAAGGAAGTACACTTGCTGATGTATTGTATGGAACTCCTCCACTAAATAGCGGCTTATCTTTTGATGATATTCGACTGGCCTTAAGCAGTGTTGAGTGGTCTTCGAAAGAAGCAAAAACTATGTCTTTGCAAAACAATGTGCATATTAATCGTAATGGCAGCTTCCGATTGGGGCCGTTAAACGGCAGGAGTTTCTCAAAAGACCGAGCGGAGTACATTGGTAAAGAAACACGATTGCGTACAAAGCAACTTGAAATCGAGCGTTTACAGACTGAGAAACAAAATCTTCTAGCACAGATAAAAGAGATTCAAGAAGGTATATATGCAAATAAAGAACAACAACAACAATTAAGAAATGAACTGGATGGTTTTCCTAAAGTTGAAGAACTGCAGCTTCAGATGGATATGTTGCTACAGATCTCTTATCGACTCGATGAGGTAATAAAGCAAGAACAAAAAGTGGAAGCTTGGTACAAAGAGAAGATAGCAGCAAAAAAAGAAATTCAATTACATCTGTTTGAGCTTACAGATGCATGGTCGAGTTTGAAGCAGGAGAAATCCATTAGCGAAGCTATTGAATTATGTGGATCGTACGGGAACCTAATCTCGGAATTGTCCTCTGTTTTAATACGTATGCAAGAAATTATACGAAGTCAATCTAGCTATGAAGAACAGCAAGCGGGCATTTTAATTTTACTTGAGGATGATTATGAAGAAAAAGTGGATTTTCAGGAACGTGAGCGCATTTATGAAGCGCAGACTGTGCAATTACGAAAACTTATTCAGGAAATGGATATTGAAGATGTTCATCTACAAATTCAGCATCTTAAGCATTCAAAGTTAGTTATACAAAAAGTACTTGAAGAGTTAAGAGAGAGCAAAGAGCAGTTTGGGAGCGTTCTTACGGAAATAAAAGTGAAGTTAGAATTTAAATTTCATGACTTGCAACAATGTGAAGACCGAATTAATGGGGTCTTGGAGCTTTGGAATACAGAAATTGAGCTTTCCCTTTCTTCACAATGGAAGGAATTTATCAATCATATTGATGATGAAAAAGCAAATTATAAATTATGCAAAAAAATAACAAAAGAATATGAACCATTTTTTGGTCATATTAAAAAAGACCGTGTTTCTAATGAAATTCAGCAGACTTATGCTATGACTCGCAGTTCTTTAATAGACTACGTATTAGAGATTGATTATCTTGAATCCGGTAGAATTGTGATTTCGTCTAAACAAGATCGCCTACATCCCTTATCTCTAAAAAAACTGTTGGAAGATGTGCGAACTTCAGAACATGAGCAGCAGGTACTTCTTACGGAAAAGGATCGAGAGCTTTATGAGGAGATTATTCTCCACAGTGTTGGTCGGGCAATTCGACTTCGTATTCATCGGGCTAAAGATTGGGTTGGGGAAATGAATGAACTTATGAAACAACGAAACACTTCAAGCGGTCTACAGTTATCTTTACAATGGATAGCCAAAAAAGGACAAATAGAGTCTGATTTGGACACAGAAACATTAGTTGAATTATTATTACGCGATTCACATCGTTTGGATGATGAAGAACTTGAGCAAGTCATTATCCATTTTCGAAATCGTATATTACTGGCTAAACAAATTGCTGATGAAGAACAGGGTACTTTCCGAGACTACATTTATAGCTTGCTTGACTACCGTACTTGGTTTGAGTTCAGATTGCTTTATCGCAAAGGGGATAATCTTGCCTATAAGGAATTAAGAGACTCTAAATTTAATGTGCTGAGTGGTGGAGAAAAAGCAATGTCGATGTACATCCCGCTATTGGCTGCTACTTATTCCCGATATAGTGATGCTAGCGGAGATGCGCCAAAAATTATATCGTTGGATGAAGCTTTTGCAGGTGTCGATGACGCGAATATCCGTGACATGTTTTTGTTGCTGACCGATATGGGCTTTGATTACATGATGACTTCGCAAGTACTTTGGGGATGTTATGATTCAGTTCCACGATTAGCAATTTATGAAATTCATCGTCCCAAAGACTCCAATACAATTACGTTATTTCACTATCGTTGGGATGGAAAAAAACGGGTACTTGTAGAAAATTGATTTCAGTAGCAGATATAAGTGAGGCGTTTTAGTAATGGAGGTAAGATCCAGGAAGTCAGCGAAACAATACTATGAAGATCCGCTGCTGCAAAATTTATTAGAAGCCATATTTAATAAATATCGGGGACAAAACGGAGTAAGAGGCAAAGTAAATGTTAGCGTAGCATCTATCGATGAAGCCATTAGACTCCAAGAGTTTTTTGGAGGTAGGTTAGAAAGATTAATCCGACCAGGTTCCACGATTGAGTTACATTTGAAAGTATTTGCCGAGGAGATCGCTCAGGGATACAAACTGAATATCCCTGAGTTGTATGAGGTGTTGAATAATGTGCCGCTGGTGACTAATTCAGAGCGAAGGCAGTTGCAGGAGCACGCATGGCATACATTATTTGAGCAGGCCAATAATCGATTCGCGAACTATATGGGTCTCAGTGCTTCTAATCTTAAATTAGAGGAAAGTACGTTTAACTGGCTTCAAAGACTGCACGATGGGGTAGCACCAGGTTATAGAATTGTGCAGCATACGATGCGAACCAATACGGAAGACTCTGTTGAAATAATATTTCATTGCTTAAAAGCACTATGGTATCTATTCGTTGAAGATGACAAGATGTTACAAGATATAGGTAGCTCTGTGCCATGGGTGCCTCTTCAAATATTTGCGGAATTTATTACAGAACGAGATCCGCATGCTTTTGATAAGGAGTTTCCGGCAGGAAGATTACTATGGCATGCATTAGACCATATTCATACTGAACAACTGAAAAGCGGTCGAATAACGGGAAATGAGCACTTGCTGGTTCCCGATTTTATGAAGCGCAGATATATTTATCGGGTTTCAGGGATTTTGGCTGATGATGTTAGCTCGTATATGCATGTATTTATACCGGATGAGTTTTATGGAATAACAGCTAGAACGCTAAACTTAAATGAGTTGCATTCCAGTCAAAATTGGTTCAAGCCAGCTGATCTATATATCTTTGAAAATCCATCTGTGTTTTTGTTCTTAGTAAATGAAACTATTCATTTTTTTGAAACAAACGGGATAGTGCTTGAACAGATTCCTGATTGTTTTCCAATTCTCGTATGCCCTTCAGGACGAGCACGGGATGCATGTAAGTATTTTATATATCAATTACTTGAATTTAACCCGGATTGTACGATTCATTACTCCGGTGATTTTGATCTCTCTGGCTTGCAAATGAAAGTGAATTTAGAAGCACTAGGGGATATTCAGGTTATGCGTATGGATGCTGTTACTTATAACGAACATGTACATCCTCAAAATCAATCGCTCACTCAACAAGACGTAACGATACTGGGAGGAATGCGAGGGGATTTACCGAAAGCGATGGCGAAACAAAAGAAAAAGGTTTATCAAGAAGAGATTACTAAAGAATTGCGAGAAGACTGGATACAAGTAATCAAAAAGGTATTAAAGTGCTAAAGGGAGTTTCTACGAGCTAATTGGGTATATTCATTTGTACTAAAAAAGCGAATCTTCGGCTTATAAAATAATTTTGAAGTTTAACGACCAATTTGGAGTCAAAGTGCAGGCAAGCAGTCGCTCCGAATATAGATTAGTTGATGGAGTTGTTTTTTTGGGTTGGCGGGGCGGTTACCCTGAGGATACAGTAAAACTAACATATAACTATGCAAGGGGTGGACGTGATAATCATTAAGCCTTCTGCGAGTTTTAGACAACACTATAATGAAATCGCCGAATTATGTAAGAGTTCCGGGGATCCGCTTTATTTAACCAAGATCGGCAAGGGAGATTTGGTTGATATGGATATTGAGGTTTTCTCCCGCCGCGAAAAAATGCTGAAGCTGCGTGAAGAGCTGTTGGCTATTCAGAAGGATCGTTTGGCTGGACGCGCTGGTGTAACGCCTGATGAACTGGACCTTGAATTAGATTTCATTATTAATGAGGCGCAGCATGGAAAAAACGCTACGTTATAAGGTTCTCGTCTCTGATGATTTGTCTTTGGAACGGATGCCGGAGTGTTTTCCGTTTTAGACGCCGAATTTATTCCACCAAATAAATATCATAAAATGTTCTTAGAGAAATGGTATTTGGTGTTGTATCATTCAAGATCAAACGGTATATGTGGAGCATATCGTAGATTGCAGACAAGATTATCATTGGCTGATACGAAAAATGTTGGAATAAACAGACGCTGAGCAATCAGCGCTAGAGTCTCGAGAAACCCACATCTTTTTTCAGACGGTTGGTTTCTCTTTTTATTGAGATGAACTTTTTATTTGAAAAGTTATGGGCTACTAAGATACGTTTACATGTATTCCGAGATAGACTGGTAGACGGAGAGATCATATTGGTTGAGCATGCTGAATTCCAATGGGTCTATACTAGCGAATTGTCAGAGTTTGAATTTGCTCCGGCGGATATTTCATTTGTGGAAAGACTTACAGAAAGCGGTGTTTGAGAGAAGTAGATTCTGAATAAATAAGATTTTCACGGAAGGAAGATACCATCATGCCCCAATACAATAAACTCGTCCGCGACCTGATCCCCAACATTATACAATCGACGGGCAAAGAATTCCGCAGCCGCACCTTGGACGAGCAAGAGTTCATCGTAGAACTTAACCGCAAGTTAAAGGAAGAGTCGGAGGAGTATTTCGCTGCGGAGCAACCGGCGGAAGCTCTGGAAGAGCTGGCCGATATGCTGGAGGTCATCCGCGCGCTGGCGGCTGCGCATGGATCGAACTGGGAGCAGCTTGAAGCTACCCGAGAGAAAAAGGCGGAGAAGCGCGGCGGATTTCTTGACCGGGTGTATTTGATCGATGTCGACGACTAAGCTTAACGTTAAGCTAATTACGGAAAATCTAGCAGATGATCTAATTACCGGCATGCAGAACGCTTCCGGCATTTATATTATGACCTCCTTCGTCATGCAGTCCGGGGTGCGCCTTCTGGCGCCGCATCTGAAAAATGCCATTCAGCGGGGAGCCGAAGTAAAGGTGCTCGCTGGAGATTATTTATTTGTGACGCAGCCGGAAGGCCTACAGGCTCTGCGTGAGATTGATTCACGGCTGGAAGCCCGGTTATGGCGCAGCATGGGCACTTCTTTTCATCCAAAGGCTTATTTGTTCGATTATGACAATGGTGAAGGACTGCTTATTGTCGGCTCCTCGAACTTCTCTATGTCGGCGATGAGAATGGGTATGGAATGGAACCTCGCGATGAACGCCAAAGCGGAGCCCTATACGTTCCAGATCGCGCTGGAGAAGTTTATGCACAATTTTTACCATGACTCTACTCTTCCATTAAATGAGCATACGATCTCTCTGTACGAAGAGGAATACCGAACCTGCCATCGCAAAAATCCCGAGCTAACCCGCATGATTACGGAGATGGAAGAGGAGGAGTATCGGACCGAAACGATCGAAGCTTCTGTCATGGAAAAGACCCCTGGTGCTGACTTTACTCCTATTTTCCCGCGATTTGCTCAGCTTGAAGCTTTGGATGCGCTGGAGAGAACGTTGGAAGAGGAATATGACAAAGCGATGGTCGTTATGGCCACTGGACTCGGGAAAACAAACCTGGCGGGCTTTTTCGCCCAAAGGTTTCAACGGGTATTGTTTGTTGCTCATCGTGAGGAAATTCTTCTGCAAGCACAGCGCTCATTTCAACGAATTATGCCGGAGCGGACGTTTGGCCTGTTTAACGGGATGAATAAAGAGGGAGACGCCGACTGTGTGTTTGCTTCCATTTACACGCTTGGAATGAAAAAACATAGGGAGTCGTTCGCAGAGGATCGCTTTGATCTTGTCGTGGTGGATGAATTTCATCATGCTGCTGCCGTATCGTATCAGTCGGTCATTCAATATTTTAAGCCGCAGTTTTTGCTTGGCATTACGGCGACGCCGGACCGAATGGATGGCAAGGATGTATATGCGCTGTGTGACGGGAACGTAGCGTACCAAATTCATTTTATAGAAGCAATCCGTCGCAGCTGGTTGGCGCCGTTCCACTATTTTGGCGTATACGACGACACGGATTATTCCGCGATTCGCTGGCTCGGTACGCATTACGACGATGAACAATTAGCTGCTGCACAGTTGAAAATGGAGCTGGCCGAGAAGGTTTTCGACGCCTGGAACCGGCATAAACAAACGAGGTCGATCGGTTTTTGCTCCTCAATTCGGCAGGCGGATTTTTTGGCGGAATATTTCCAGAGTAAAGGAGTGCGCGCGATCTGCCTTCATTCCAAAGCGACCGGCATCACGAGGGAGGAAGCAATCAACCGCCTGGATGAGCAGAAGCTGGATATTCTGTTCACGGTGGATTTGTTCAACGAAGGTGTCGATATTCCGAGCGTAGATACGCTGCTGTTTGTTCGTCCTACGGAATCATTGACGGTGTTTACCCAGCAGGTAGGCCGCGGATTACGCCTATCGGAGCAGAAGTCGCATTGTACGATCATTGATTTAATCGGCAATTACCGTAATGCGGATGTAAAGCTCCGCTTGTTCGCAACCGGCGAAGATCCCAAGGCAAAGTCCTGGGAATCGGTCATTCCGACGGTCCCTGCGGGTTGTGAGCTCAACCTGGAGACGGCGGTTGTTGATCTGCTTGACGAGTTAAGCCGAAAAAAGCTCCCGCATCGCGAACGGCTGCACCGCTCTTTTCTTGATCTTAAACATGAGCTCGGCCGGATTCCGACGTATTTGGAGCTCCATCTTCATGGCAGCTCTAACAGCTGGGAATACCGGAACGAGTTTGGCACTTATATCGGTTTTCTGCATTGGACGGAATGTTTAACAAAGGAAGAAACGGACATTTATTATCGGTATGAAGCTTGGCTGCGCGATGTGGAGAAGACGGTCATGAGCAAGAGTTATAAAATGATCGTGCTGCTCTATATGCTGGAGCGCGGCCCCGAGCGCTGGACGGAGCCAGTCTCAGCAAAGGAGATGGCCCGCTTTTTCCATCGTTATTTGATGAAGTCGGAATATCGCAAAAGACGGGACTTCTCCGATAACGACTCCAAAAAGCTCTGGGAATACAATGAAGCCGGAGTGAGCCGGCTTATCGAACGGATGCCAATGCTCAAGTGGAGCTCCGCTAAAGGAAGCATGACTCGGTTTGAGGACGGAGTGTTCAGTCTCCGCTTCACTCCAGATCCTGAACATCTATCCGTGCTGCATCGCTGGACGATGGAGATTTGCCAGTACAGGCTGCATTTCCATTTTGAGCGTAAACAAGAAAGGGCTTCTTCAGCCTCCAAGGAATAGCCCTAAGCTGGCCGGTTTCTTATTAGAACTCCAAAGCCTCCTCATCCATTGTTACGGTGGATGAGGAGGCTTTTCAACGCAGCTTCTGCTTCAGAGGCACACTTAAGCTGAATGTGTTCCGGATTGATCCGCTTTGGCTGCAGAACCGCCGCCAAATTTCATGCTTAGGCTTGCAAAAGCGGCAATCAGAACAATTGCGGCGGACAGGCCGTAGACGGGAACAAGCGTGATCGACTTCATGAGCGGACCCGCCAGAGCGGACCCAATCAGCGTCCCCGCCATGAGCAGCGGCGTAATCGTACCGTTCACACGCCCGATGTAGGCCTCCTCAACCAGCTTCATCATTATCGCTCCAAGCACGATTTGCATGAACGCCGTCATGACGCCGACCATGAAGCGCATGGCAGCCGTTAGATAGACCCAGACGGATAGAGCCTCGACGATCATGGAAAACGACAGGAAGGCGATGCCTGTGAAGATGGCGACACGCGGATTTATTTTTGGACCGAGAATCGCTGCCGCCACGCCCCCAATCAGCATTCCGGCGCCGGACAACGCATAGAACCACTGGACGCTTTCCTTGTCGAGCTGAAGACGTTCGGTCACAATGTAGATGTCCAACGGCCGGACCAAGCCAGATCCAAGCCCGATGCAGGCAAACGTGATCGCAATAATAATTAAGTTCCGATGGCTGCGGATATAGCGGAACCCATCCTTCATATCGTTAAGAATCGGCGGGGAGCTCCGTTCGGGTGAGCGCGGCGAGGGGGGAAGGAAGAACTGGACGGCTGCTGCAGTCAGGAATAACACGATCAGTACGGCCAATGAAAAGGTCAGGCCGAGCGACGAATAGATCAGCGTCCCTATGACCGGTCCTACAATAATGAACAAGGACATGATTCCCTGAGAGATACTGATTGCCGGCGCCAGCAGCTCCTCGGGCACATGTCTCTTGAACATGACGGCCGAGGAAGGCTGAGAGAACTGACTGACGATTGCCGACACGACTGTCGCGGCGAATACGGCCTGCCAAGTCCCCGCTAGCACGAAAAAAAGAATGGCTCCAATCGACAGCGCACTGAGCAGATCGCCTGCTATCATCGTCCGCTTCGGATTCCACCGGTCGGCAAAGGCGCCGCCGATGAAAGAGAATAGAAATATCGGAGCGTATTCCATCACGTTCAGCAGGGAAACGGCGACGGGATCGTTGTTGGTCTGCTCCATCACGTAAAACAGCAGCGCGATATTTCGAACCCAGATCGCGAGCTGCTGAAGAAGGTCGGCGAATGCAACGATCCGGAAAACCCGGTTTGCGAACAATGCTTTCATAATAAAAGCCTCCTTAAGTATTCTATAAACCGACTGTCCGGTCTAGTTAATAGGCAAAAAAAATTATTTTTTCTCTATCCCTTGAAGCAAGATGTCGATTGCAGTCCGATATAAGCCGACAATTCGATCGGTGTCGTATCCATAATAGGCGACACTCAATCCTCCCAGCAGCCCAAACAGGGTAAAGGTTAAATCGTCAAGCGGTACCGAACGAAACTCGCCGTTGCGCATCCCTTCCTCCACCACTTGTTGAATGGCGGGGTAATGCATTCGCGTCAGCTCAAGCAGCTTGTCCCGAATCTCCTGATCGTAGTTTTCGCTGCTCGAAAACTCTTCCGCAGCCCGCAGCAAAGGATTCCGAAAATCCTCGGCGTAATGCTCGGCAAGCCGGTATAACTTCTCGCGTGCCGTATCGAGCGGCTTCTCTATGTCGCGCCACTTGCGGATCCACTCATCCATGGACAGCTGGAGTATGTACAGAAAAAGCACTTCTTTGCTTTTGAAGTGATGGTAGATACTTCCTTTGCTTGATCCCGATAATTGCCGAATCTCATCCATTGTAGCTGCTGCATAGCCTTTGAGCACGAACAGTTCTTTCGCCGTGGCCGCAATGTGACGTTTTGTCTGTTCGCCATGGTCCGTGGATCTCGGCATGTCGTCACTCTCCTTGTTTAAACCGACCGTCCAGTCTAATAAAAGGATAAGGGATTTCTTTTTACTTGTCAACGACTCCGTGGGAAGTGAAGCAGATGATCTTGTATTCATATTTATATGATGTCAAAGTCAAAAAGCCTCCAAACCCGCTCACATGCGGATTCAGAGGCTTTTTTGATATTCAAATCACAGTCTACTTAAACCCCAGCTGCAACGTCCCCGCCTGCTTTACGCTCCTTCGCATACTCGGCCGTCGCCGTGAAAAGCACGTCCGATGAGGAGTTAAGCGCCGTTTCGCAGGAGTCCTGTACGACGCCGATGATGAAGCCGACGCCGACGACCTGCATCGCGATTTCGTTCGGGATGCCGAAGACGCTGCAGGCCAGCGGAATAAGCAGGAGCGATCCGCCGGCGACGCCGGAGGCGCCAGCCGCAGAGATAGCGGACACGACGGACAGCAGCAGCGCCGTCCCAAAATCAACTTCAATGCCAAGCGTATTCACGGCCGCTAGCGTCAGGACGGAGATCGTGACGGCAGCTCCGGCCATGTTGATCGTTGCGCCGAGCGGAATGGATACCGAATAGGTATCCGAATTCAGCTTCAGCTTTTCGCACAGCCGCATGTTAATCGGAATGTTTGCGGCGGAGCTGCGCGTGAAAAAGGCGGTAATGCCGCTTTCCTTCAGGCAGCGAAGCACGAGCGGGTAAGGATTCCGGCGGGTATTCGCGTAAACGATGAGCGGATTGACGACGAGCGCAACGAACAGCATGCATCCGAGGAGCGCGAGCAGCAGCCTTCCGTAATCGAGCAGGGAAGAGAGACCGTTGGTCGTAATGGAGTTGAACACGAGTCCCATGATGCCAAGCGGCGCGCATTCAATGACCCATTTTACGATTTGCGAAATCGCGTCCGAGAAGCTGGATAGCATGTTTTTGGTCTGCTCGCTAGCGCTCCGCAGCGTGATGCCAAGCACGACGGCCCACGCGAGAATACCGATATAGTTCGCGTTCATGAGCGCGTTGACCGGATTGTCTACGACGCTGAACAGCAGCGATTCCAATACATCGGCGATTCCGTCTGGAGGCGTCAAGTCGCCGTCGCCAGTAACAAGCGACAATTTGACCGGGAAAATAAAGCTGGCGATAACGGCGATCAGCCCCGCGAGAAACGTACCAATTCCGTATAAAACGAGAATATGTTTCATATTGGTCTGGCGGCCCTTCTGATGTTTCGTGATCGCCGACATGACGATGAACAGAACGAGCATGGGCGCTACCGCTTTTAAAGCGGATACAAAAAGGGTGCCGAACAACGATACGACCTTTGCGTCAGGGATGATCAACGCCAGTGCGACGCCGACGATAATCCCTACAACAATCCGTTTGACGAGGCTGATTCGATTCCATTTGGTTAAAGCTGTCTTCATGAGTACCCTCCGGTTCAATATGAAAATTCCTTACTCTTTCAAATCTCGAACCGTTCAGCTGCTACCCGCAAAAAACAACAAACGTTTGCATAAATCGCGTTGTCAGTGTCTCTTGCAGGAGCTAAACGGTCGTTTACACGAACTAGACAGGGGAATAGGACGCTATTCCTCAATTTCCACCTGCCCGTACCGTTCTGGACTTTTAAATTTCATTAAGGTTCAGCTCCTTTAATAGGCGATAGCTGTAAATTTCGCCGGAAGCATGAGACAATCCTTGTGTGTTTCTAAAAGTTTAGTCCAATTTCTGGATAACATAACGCTTAATAACTCGCTTTAACTTGTGAATGCTTTACCGAATTAATATATCACATGATTACATTCATTTCTACGAAATATTAATTGTCTATAAATTCTTTCAATACAGATTTTAAATCAATAAACCGATCGATAACGATA
Source organism: Paenibacillus pasadenensis (assembly GCF_023715725.1). Taxonomy (GTDB): domain Bacteria; phylum Bacillota; class Bacilli; order Paenibacillales; family Paenibacillaceae; genus Paenibacillus_O; species Paenibacillus_O pasadenensis_A. The sequence continues at coordinate 71,660 of NZ_JAMBOT010000008.1, read as the reverse complement.
TCGGCATGAGTTAGCTCGTCCTCTTGGGCAAAATCAAATCTGCAGCCGATGGAGATCAGTCCGTTATCCCGGGCCGCTTTGATATCGGACATTCGGTCTCCGACAACCGCCCCATGGGTGATTCCACCGTTGATCTTGATGAGCTGCACCAAGTCGGATTTATTTTGCGAGCTGATTTGCTCAATGCTGTAGATTTCGGTCACCCAGCGGTCCAGCCGGAAATAATCGTTAATGGCCTTTAAATAGGCGGCCAGTCCGTTGCTTGCGACATACACGGTGCAGCCTGCATCGGTCAGATGCTGCAATACTGCCTCGACATCCGGGTACAACGCGCCTTTTCCGGATTGGATATGGGCTATCAGCCGCTCCAGAAACAGCTCGTTGGCTTGCTCGCGAATTCCGGCGGAATGATCGGGCATAAGGGTCTCCCACACGACCGGCAGCGGCACGCCCATAATTTGCTGATACTTCTCTAACGGCGCATCGCCAGCCCACAATTGAACATTTCGAAAATGAGCAAAGGTGTCTTCAAGCGCAAGTCCGAGTATTTGATTCGTTTGAAATAATGTGCCGTCCATATCAAAAATAACGGTAAAAGACAATTTGACTCCCCCATTAACGATTCATATTAAAAAGAACGCATCCATCTTTATCCAATATAATGAGAGATAGAGTGAACGGCAAATTATCCTTGGAAAGCAGGCGAGGTTATGAATTTGCAGCAATTGTTTCCCGAGCCGATCCGCAGCGTGCAGGCATTGAGCCCCGGTTACGACGATCATGCAAGCGATGTGTGGCTTGTCCAGACCGATACGCAAGAAAACGTCGTACGCGCTTCCCGCATGAAGGGGGAGCCCGATAACGATTTCTGGTGGGGCTGAAAAAGGATATTCGACCTCGATCCCCGCGAGGTGCATCTGCTTGAGCATGTTAATAATAAGCTTAGTGAAATAAGCTCGGTTCCCGTTCCGAGGGTGCTTCATAAGGGCGGTGAGTCCAGACAGTTTATTGTCTTGGAAAAGCTGGAGGGTCGGCGGGTGGAGACCTTCATTAATGCGCCTGCATCTTTATTGCGCAGCTTTGGCAGAGGGATGGCATCTATCCACGCTCATCGCCTGGACTACGCAGGCCACCCTTCAGGGCGGATGAAGTCGATCCGCGCGAGCTTGATTTTATCGGGCTGGAATACATTTTGGACGAGCGTTCCACTGCGGAGTTCAGAGCCGGATACGAATCGCTGCTGCCGATTCCTAACCTGACCGAGTGCCGTTTGCCTTACCGGTACTTTTACCGGTTGCTTTCCGTTCAAGGGAGCGTGAACATCGGGCAGTGGATGAATGCGAAGGTTTTGTTTTAACGCTGTTAAACGTTAAGGATAGGAAAGCACATGAAGTCCAGGCGGATAAAAGTCTGGGCTTCTCTCAATTTTTCGCACATCGCCATATATTCGCCCTGTTGCCCGGCCGATAATTGAGGCACAATGAGCCTAACGAAACGGCAGCAAGCCGCGTGTGCAGCAAGCGCTGCGGAGCCAGGGGGGCGGAACGATGATTGATTCAACGATGACTAAGAAAATAAAAGCCGAGCTTGAGCAGCTGGAGCATGAAGAAGAGGTCAGCATCCTCTATGCCTGCGAATCCGGCAGCCGGGCGTGGGGCTTCCCGTCGCAGGACAGCGATTACGATGTGCGTTTCATTTATGTTCGCCCGGTGGAATGGTATTTGTCGGTGCATCCCGGGCGGGATGTGATCGAGCGGCCGATTAGCGATAGCCTCGACCTGAGCGGCTGGGATCTGCGCAAGGCGCTGCAGCTGCTCGCCAAATCCAACCCGCCGCTGCTGGAGTGGCTGCATTCGCCAGTGAATTATGCGGAAAAAGGAACGGTCATCGCACAGATTCGCGCGGCGGCGCAAGGGATGTACAGCTCCAAATCATGCATGCACCACTACTTGAATCTTGCCACAGGCAACTATCGCAACTACTTGCAGGGCGACCGGGTAAGGCTCAAGAAATACTTTTATGTGCTGCGCTCGGTGTTAGCCTGCCAGTGGCTCATGGAAAAAGGCGGCCTGCCGCCGGTAGAGTTCGAGCGGTTAACAGCGGAGCTGCTGCCGCGCGAAGGGAAGCTGAGCCGAATCATTGAGGAGCTGCTGCACCGCAAAAAAAGCGGCGAGGAACTCGACGACGAACCGCAGATTCCATTTTTGCAGGCGTATCTTGAGGAACGGCTCGCGTATTTTCAACGAATTGCAGCGGGGCTTCCAAGCTCGCCAGGAGTACCGGATCTGCTGCTGGACGGCTGGTTCCGCAAAGCGCTGCGGGAAAGCGCGCTTCATTAACATATAAAGGAGTAGAGTACGAATGGCTTACCAACGAATTGAAAATGTCTCGGTGTGGGGAACGCCGGACGAGGGAGCAATGAAGCAGGCCATTACCTGCGCCAGCCATGGCCGCGTTGTGCAGACGCTGCTCATGGCCGATCATCATAAAGGCTACAGCCAGCCCATCGGCGGCGTAGTCGTCTACGACGGACAAATATCCCCGTCGGGAGTCGGTTATGATATCGCTTGCGGCAACAAAGCGGTGCGGACGGGGCTTTTTGCCCGGGATATTATGCCTCATATCGGGCGGGTTATGGATGAAATCGCGGCGCAGATATCGTTTGGCGTCGGGAGAATCAATGACGAAAAGGTCGATCATGAGCTGTTCGACGATCCGGACTGGGCGGTGTTTCGCGCCATCAGCGTTAAGCAGCACGATACGCTGAAAAAACTGGCTCGCAGCCAGCTTGGCACGGTCGGAAGCGGGAATCATTTTGTCGATCTGTTTGAGGAGCCGGAGACGGGACGGCTTTGGGTGGCGAACCATTTTGGCAGCAGAGGCTTCGGGCATAGAACGGCTAGCGGGTTTTTGAACCTCGCTGCGGGAAGGGGCTTTATGGACAAGGCTCCAGGGGAAAGCATGGACCAGCCGCCGGTGCTGCTGGAGCTCGCCAGCGAGACGGGGGACATGTACGAGCGCGCTATGCGTCTGGCTGGCCGTTACGCTTATGCTGGCCGCGATTATGTCATGGGCAAGGTGCTCGGCATCCTCGGCGCGGAGGCGGACTTTACGGTTCATAATCATCATAACTTTGCTTGGCGTGAACGCCATGGCGGCAGGGATACCATTGTGGTCCGCAAAGGAGCGACGCCTTCGGCGCCGGGCCAGCTTGGTTTTATTGGAGGCAGCATGGGGGATATATCCGTCATCGTGCGCGGCAAAGATACGGAGGAGAACCGTGATGCCTGCTGGAGCACGGTGCACGGAGCAGGACGTGTGATGAGCCGCACTCAGGCGGCCGGGAAAATGAACTGGAAGACGCGCCGCCGCAGCGGCGGCGAAATTAGCGAGAAGCGGATGTTTGATGCGGTGCGGGAGTACGGCGTGGAGCTGCGGGGCGCGGGCACGGACGAGAGCCCATTCGTTTACCGCCGGCTGCGGGAGGTGCTGGACGCGCATTCCGAGACGGTGGAAGTGCTGCATACGCTGAAGCCGATCGGCGTCTGCATGGCGGGAGCAAATGAGTATGATCCTTACAAAGATTGAAAATATTTCATGATCTTCCGATAGATAAGGAGGGCCTGTTAATCCGGGCTCGTATTCAAAGACAATCGGAGGATGAACATGAAAAAAACGTTATGGGCTGCGACTGCGGCGCTTACTCTGCTGCTGACAGCATGCGGTAGCCAGAACGGCTCTAATGATGCGGTGTCCGGTGCGGACAACTCCGCCACAGCCGAGGCAAGTCCGGCGTCTAGCCCGGCGGCGAGCCCGTCTAACAAGGACATTGAAGTGGATAAGGGCCTGCTGAAGCACGAGATTACGCTTCCGGCTGCTTTTTTTGAGGGCCAGGATATCGACGCGGTGCTGGAGCAAGCGAAAAAAGATGGAGTAAACGAGGCGGTCAAAAACGCGGACGGTTCCGTTACCTATACGATTTCAAAAGATAACTACAGCAAAATGCTGGATGAAATGAAACAAGGGATTTTGAAGTCCGTGGAGGAACTGAAAAGCGGAACTACTTTTAAATCCGTCAAGGATGTAAAGCATAATGACAGCTTGTCCGAATTCACGCTTATCGTGGAGCAGGAAGCCTATGAGGGCAGCTTCGACAGCTTTGCTGCAGTAGGCCTGGCTTTGCCGGCAATGTACTACCAGCTGTTCTCAGGGGCGAAGCCGGATGCTTATAACGTAACAATCAAGCTGCAGGATGAAAAGTCGGGCACTGAGTTCAACAAGCTGGTTTACCCCGATGCGATGAAAAAGTAAGCCGGCCTGTTCCTGATTCACCTATCGTCCAATTATTACGGCCTGCCAACCTGTTACTGGGGCGCAAAAGGATGATAGGTTTTTTATTTTCCGTCTCGGGGGAATTTTCCTGTGATTCTCTTCGTTTTAACTCCTGACAGAACGAACGGAACGATGTACAATTAATTCCATCGGCACTTGGGGCCGCTAACTAAAATTGAAATTGAGGGGAGAGTCTTACCAATGTCTAGCCCGCTTAAATTCCGTGATGACGGAACGTTTAAGATCGTTCAGTTCACCGATATGCATTGGCAGAACGAAGATGAAGAAGACCAGATGACCAAAGCTTTGATGGAGCAGGTGCTGGAAGCGGAAAAGCCCGATTTTGTCGCATTTACGGGAGATATTATTTATGGTCTTGGCTGTCCCGATCCTTTGGAAGCGCTTCGACAGGCGGTCGAGCCGGTCGTTTCCCGGGGTATCCCTTGGGCGGGCGTGCTGGGTAACCATGATGCCGAGAGAGGTACAAAGGCCAACCGCGAGGAAGTGCTGCAAGGGCTGATTGCTATTGAGGGCAGCCTCACAAGGCATACGCCTGGTATTTCAGGATTTGGCAACTATGAAATTGCGGTTCAGGGCCGGGACGGCAGCACGGCCAGCGTGCTTTATTTCCTCGATACCGGCGATTACTCGCACATCAGCTCGGTTGTGCCGGGTTACAGCTGGCTGCGCCATGACCAGATCGACTGGTACCGCAAAACATCCAAAAGCTACACGGAGAATAATGGCGGAACTCCGCTCCCATCGCTGGCGTTTTTCCATATTCCGCTTCCCGAGCACGACGAAGTATGGCAAAAAGGCGGCTGCCGCGGTCAACGGCATGAGGATGTATGCTGCGGTAAGGTCAACTCCGGCTTTTTCGCTGCTATGGCGGAAGCGGGCGATGTGACAGGTGTGTTTACCGGACATGATCATGTCAACGACTACGCGGGCACGCTGTTTGGCATTACGCTCAGCTACGGACGAGCTACAGGTTATCATACGTACGGCAAGGAAGGTTTCCCGCGCGGCGCAAGAATCATTCAATTAACGGAAGGTCAGCGCAACTATGATTCCTGGCTGCGTCTTGATGATGGCACAGTGGACCTGCAAGAGCTGCAAGAGGAAAAAGAAAGCTCGTTGTCGGAAGCCTAAACGCAGTAAAACGAGCAGCTGGATCGATTTTTATGGAATCGATACCAGATGCTCGTTTTTTTTTTCATTCCAACTTGTCTAGGACTTTCTAATCAAATCTATGGATTCAGACCTACGGAATTGATATGATCATATCGACTTATCGTTTTAAACCAAACGTTGAGGCATGTCGGCCAATGAAGAGATGAAAGCAGCGGCTGATTAGATGGGGGTCATATTTTGCAGAAGGCGATAAACCAACGACAACTAGTTATGCTGGCTTATCATTTGACCGGTTCCGTTGCGGAGGCAGAGAGAATAGGGAAAGAAGAAGCGGGCCGGAAAGTGGCGGAAACAGATTATTGTCCGTATCAAGCTGTTGTTGAGCAGTGTTTGGCGGTATATGAGGCATCCCGCTGCAGCCGTGCACAGTATTTTGGGGAATGGCTGCCGGAGCCGCTGGCGTGTTCGGCGGGTAATACGGGGTTAGCAGAGGAAGCGAATTCAGCGGTACCTGATGCGAGCATGCTGTCCTATGCAAAGCTTGCGCAGCTGGAGCTTCTGAATCTGGAAGAACGCGCCGCTTTTATACTGACAGAGGCGTTTGAACTGGAGCTTGACGCGATTAGCAAAATGATGCGGAGAAGCGAGGCGCATTGCCGGCTTCTGCTGCAAACGTCCGTTTCCAAGCTTGGCGTAGATGCCGGATGCGGATGGAAATCACCGCTGTATTCGCCTGCTGCTGGCGAGCAATGGATTCAACGCTTTTTGGCGGCTGCCGAAAAAGGACAGCTGGAAAGCGTTCTTGATATGCTGGCGGAGGAAGTCGTCTGTTCGTCCGATGGCGGCGGAAAGGTGTTTGCGCCTGTGCAGCCGATTACAGAACGGGAACGGGTTGCTTGTTTCCTGATCGGGCTGCTGCGGCGACTGCCTGAATTCCAGCATAATGCTCAGGTGGAGCTTATGTCGCTGAACGGCGAGACAGGTGTTGTTGTCCGCTCCGATACTGCCGTTGAGGCGGCGTTTATGATTCAGCTGAATGCGGATTTAATGCTGTCCCGGGTTTTCATCATGCGCAACCCGGATAAGCTGCAGCGTCTGAAGCGTTAAAAATTCGATGAAAAAAATACAAGCCTGGAGAAGCGTCTATGAGCAATTAGAGGGTCAACCTTTGATGCAGCGGGCGCTTTTTTGCGTGCTTTTATCTAACGCCGTGCTGCAATGCCGGCAACGCATGAAACCATCCTTTACAGCGCACGGGACGCTGCGTGGATGGTTTTTTTGCCTGGTGCATGCTGCTGCAGATGAATAATTATACGACGCCTTGTGCGATCATGGCGTTAGCTACTTTTTTGAAGCCGGCGATATTTGCTCCCGCCACCAGATTGCCCGGGAAGCCGTAATCTTCAGCTGCTTCAAGGCTGCTGCGGTAAATCTGCTGCATAATTCCTTTCAGCTTGCTGTCAACTTCCTCGAAGGTCCAGGAAAGGCGCATGCTGTTTTGGGACATTTCAAGCGCGGACACGGCAACTCCGCCGGCATTGGCTGCTTTGGCCGGACCGAACAGCACGCCTGCGTTGAGCAGCAGGTGAACGGCATCCAGCGTACAAGGCATATTAGCGCCTTCAGCAACAGCCAGCAGGCCGTTATTTACGAGCAGCTGTGCGGACGCTTCGTCCAGCTCGTTTTGCGTAGCGCATGGCAGCGCGATTTCACAAGGCACGCTCCAGATGTTGGTGCTGCCAGTACGGTAAACAGCGCCAGGATGATGGTTGACGTAATCGCTGATGCGTCCGCCCTCTTCGAGCTTGATGCGCTTCACTGTATCGAGGTTGATGCCATCCTCGTCGTAAACATAGCCAGCCGAGTCGCTGCAAGCAACGACGATGCCGCCGAGCTGCTGAACCTTTTCGATGGCGAAAATGGATACGTTGCCGCTGCCCGACACGACTACTCGGCGTCCGCTAATTTCCAGACCGCGCGAAGCCAGCATTTCCTCCACAAAATAAATGCAGCCGTAGCCGGTTGCTTCCGTACGTCCGAGGCTGCCGCCGTATCCAACGCCTTTGCCGGTCAGAACGCCAGGCTCATTGCCGCCGCGAATCCGTTTGTACTGTCCGAACATGTAGCCGATTTCCCGCGCTCCGACGCCGATGTCGCCAGCCGGTACGTCTGCATCCGGGCCGATGTATTTATACAGCTCGGTCATGAAGCTTTGGGAGAAACGCATGATTTCGAGATCGGATTTGCCTTTAGGGTCGAAGTCCGAACCGCCTTTGCCGCCGCCGATCGGCTGGCCGGTCAGCGCGTTTTTGAACGTTTGCTCGAAGCCAAGGAATTTGATCGTGCCCGCAGCAACCGTCGGATGGAAGCGGAGGCCACCCTTGTACGGGCCAAGCGTGCTGTTGAACTGAACGCGGAAGCCGCGGTTCACCTGTACCTGGCCTTTGTCGTCGACCCAAGGCACGCGGAACGTAATCAAACGCTCCGGCTCAACGAGTCTCTCCAGGATGGAGTGCTTGCGGTATTCGGGGTGTCTCGCAATAACGGGCTCCATGCTTTCGAGGAATTCCCGAACCGCCTGATGGAACTCCGATTCCTCCGGATTACGTTTGATAACTGTCTCATAAACGGACTCAATATATTCCCGCACTTCTGATTCGGTAACGACCGCTTGGCTCAAGTTCAAAACCCCTTTTTTTGGTGTTTGTATTCATCCGCCTAAACTTTGCACTATTATATCTACAGGACAAAGAATCTTACCAATACTAATCTTTTTTACGGTTGATAAAAATTATTTATGATGCATAAAAATACCACCCGCTTCAGCAGAAGCGGGTGGTATTTTAGGTGAGGCAAATCCTCTATATTGCTCAGAAAATGGGTCGAAAAAAGCGCTGGTGACTACAGCAGCTCTCTGCGAAGCTCTTCCGGAGATTTCGGGGAAAGCAGGCCGAACGGAATGTCATAAACGGTCACAGCGCCGGTTTGTCCCTGCTGCTTGAGACGGTAAGCTGCACGGGCATAAGCGACCAGAACGCTTGCCGTGAATTCGGGATTGCTCTCGAGCTTCAGGCTGAATTCAACGAGCTGTTTGGTGCCGTCGCCGGTCTCGCCGCTGCGGATAACAAAGCCGCCGTGCGGCATGCCGTGATGCTCCTCGGCAAGCTGCTGCTCGGTAATGAATTCTACGGTTGTGTCGTAATCGGAGAAGTAGTTAGGCATGGAAACGATCGTTTGACGGATTTCTTCCAGGTTTGCGCCTTCCTCGGCTACGACGAAGCATTGACGCAAATGTTTCTCGCGCGTTTCCAGATCCGGCGTTTCTCCGCCGCGGATGCGGTTAATGGCAGCTCCGACCGGAACGGTGTACTGAACGCCAGCTTTAACGCCGGCTACACGGCGGATGGCATCGGAGTGGCCTTGGCTTACGCCTTTGCCCCAGAACGTATACGTTGTGCCCTGCGGCAGAATGGATTCCGCCAGCAGGCGGTTCAGGGAGAACAGACCCGGATCCCAGCCCGTGGAGATTACGCCTACGTTGCCGCCGCTTTTTGCGGCCGCGTTTACTTGCTCGTAAAACTCAGGAATTTTCGCATGGGTGTCAAAGCTGTCCACCGTATTGAACATAGCGGCGATAACCGGCGTTTGCTCCGGAAGATCTGTTGCGGATCCTCCGCACAAAATCATGACGTCAATGCGGTCCCGATATACTTCCGCTCTGGAGATGGTCTCGAACAGAACCTCTCCGGCTGCGGATTGCATCGCTTCCGGCTCCCGGCGGGTGAATACAGCCACAAGCTCCATATCTGGGTTTTGCTGGATCGATTTGTGAACGCCTTTACCCAGATTGCCGTAGCCTACGATACCGACTCGAATTGTTTTGCTCATTGGTGTTGCCCCTTTCTATGTTAGCCTTGTCTGCTGACTGGCCCTAACTAGGAGGATAGAACAGCGCCGGAGTGGAGTCAATGTTAAGATGGGAGTTGCAAAAAGTAGGCAAAGAAGGCTAGTCGGTTAACAATGGCAACTTGCTAGATTTTAAGAGCCGGATAACGTTACCAAATTGCGGAGAATATGCTATACTTCCCTAATAGTTTGTCGCTGTGCAGCGCTGTATGAGGAGGGTATGCCATGTCAGGTTTACTGGACAACCGTGTTGTCACCCAGATCGGTCTGCTTGTCCACGACATCGAGAAAACAAGCCTGGCGTATGCCGATTTTTTCGGAATTCCCGTTCCGGGCATCGTCGTCACGGATGCGCCCGAGCTTGCGAGAACAGAGTATAACGGGGTGCCTAGCCCCGCGCGCGCCAAGCTGGCCTTTATGGACATGGGCTCGCTGCAGCTGGAGCTGATCCAGCCGGACGAGAACCCTAGCACCTGGCGCGCTCATTTGGACGAGCATGGGGAAGGCGTCCACCATATCGCGTTTGAAGTTAAAGGCATGAAGGATAAGATCAGCCTGCTGGAAAGCCGCGGTTTCCCGCTGCAGCAGAAGGGCGAATACTCCGGAGGACGTTATGCGTATCTGGATACGCTGCCGCAGCTTAAAGTGATCGTCGAACTGCTGGAAAACGATTAATCAGACCATTAGAACGGATAATCGGAGGAGGATATTGACGATGAATCTTTTAATTACGGGAGCGGGGCGCGGCTTAGGGCTGGTGCTGGCCGCCGAGGCGCTGGAGCGCGGGCATTACGTGCTGGCAGGGATGCGGAACCCGGATCAAGCGGGAGACGCCTACCATGAGCTCGAACGCCAGTTCGGAGAAAGGCTGCAGGCCGTTCAGCTCGATGCGTCCGATGAGGAAGGCATTGCCTCGTTGGCGGCGGAGTTTGCCCGCGACGGGCGCACGCTCGGCTCCATCGTGAACAACGCTGCGGTGCTGGAGGGACAGAGCTCGTCAATCGAGGAGCTGGACTTCCGCGATATGGAGGTTTCCTTCGACATCAACCTGTACGGCCCGATGCGGGTTGTCAAACATATGCTGCCGCTGCTGCAGGAGCCGAATGCGTCGGTAATCAACATCTCCTCAGAAGCCGGAAGTTTGACGAATGCCTATCCCGGCAATTATCCGTATACGATTTCTAAAACCGCGCTTAATATGTTCACGAAAAAGCTGAGCGGCGTTCTTAAGGAGCGCGGCGCGATAGCGCTGAGCGTGCATCCCGGCTGGATGCAGACCGATATGGGCGGCAAGAACGCAACGCTTGATCCGCGCGAGAGCGCGCGGGGAATTATGGATCTGATCGAGCGTAAAATCGAGCCGAACAGCAGCTTCCAGTTTGTCGACCATGTCGGGCGGGAAATGGAAATATAGAGGGAGCGAGGCCGAATGACAACTGCTGATCGAGCTCCGGCGCTGGAGCTGCGCCGTTTTCGGGGAGCGCTGCTCGGCTTGGCCGCTGGCGATGCGCTAGGAACGACGGCGGAATTCCAGCCGCCGGGAAGCTTTCCGCCAGTGACGGATATGATCGGCGGAGGCGTATTCCGGCTGGAGCCGGGCCAATGGACGGATGATACGTCCATGGCTCTCTGCCTGGCGGAAAGCCTGCTGCAGAGCGGCGGTTTTGACCCCGCCGACCAGCTGGAGCGGTACCGCCGCTGGTTCCGCGAAGGTTACTGGAGCAGCACGGGCGATTGTTTCGACATTGGCAATGCGGTGAGAGGGGCGGTTATGCGCTTCGAACGGACAGGCGACGGCTGGAGCGGATCGGATGATCCGATGCAAGCGGGCAACGGCTCGATTATGCGGCTTGTCCCGGCCGTGCTTTTCGAGGCAGGCATTCCGGAAAAGGCGATCGGTTATGCGGAGCAGAGCTCCCGGACGACACATGCCGCTCCGGAATGTCTTGATGCTTGCCGGCTGATGGCAGCTATTTTGCTGGGAGCGCTGCATGGCTGGAGCAAAGAGGAGCTGCTGCGGGAGGATGCCTTCGACCGCTGGCTCGGAGCCAAGCCGCTGACTCCGAGAATCGAGGATATCCGGCGCGGCTCGTATAAACTAAAACAGCCGCCGGCGATTAAAGGAACCGGCTACGTCGTAGACTCGCTGGAAGCTGCGTTATGGGCTTTCGCCGGCAGCAACAGCTTCGAGGAAGGCGCGCTGCTGGCCGTCAACCTGGGCGATGACGCCGATACGACCGGAGCGGTGTACGGCCAAATTGCCGGAGCGTATTACGGCGAGGCCGGAATTCCGTCCCGCTGGCTGCAGCTGCTGGCGCGCGGCGAGGACATCCGCGAGCTGGCGGATGGTCTCTACCGCCATGCTACGGCGTAGGTGAACAATAGGCTGTCCTTGATGGACAGCCCTGATTTGCAAGAAAACCCCCGCGGATCGCGGGGGTTTTTCGTATGGATGAGTAGGTATGGATGCAGAGCTCTAAACTCGGTTATGCAGGAGGCTGCTCTCACAAGCTGAAGCCGAAACGAGCGGGCTCGACTGCCCGCTCGTTCGTTTCATCGCTCTAGCTTGTTTCATCGCGATCGCTCGTGGATGCTGTAACGCAACTGACAGAGCTTATTCCGCCGAAAACCGGGTTTTTCAGCGGCTAACGCAACTGAGACGCGTTATTAGGCTATTTTCAGTCTAAAATCGGCTCTAAAGCAGCGAATAAGACGTATCAGTTGCGTTAAAAGTTCAACATCCACAAAAAACGCGAAATAAGGCGTCTCAGATGCGTTACAGCCCCGGGCGCTACTATCCAGCCTTCGCCTCCACCCTCAAAGGCAATGTAATACGAATCGAGGTGCCGTAACCCTCCTCGCTTTCGATATCCACTCCGTAGCTGCTGCCGAACAGCAGACGGATCCGGTCATGCACATTGTTGATGCCGATTCCCGACAGGCGGTGTTTCCTCGTTTTCTTTTCTTCCTCCGCAGTGCCGGACATGCCTACGCCGTCGTCCATAATTTCCAGCATGAGCCGCTCATCCAGCCGCCGGGCAAAAATATGGATGTTCCCGTTCGCGGAGCCGGGAAACGCATGGAAAAACGCATTTTCTACAAACGGCTGCACAATCAGCTTGGGAACAAGCAAACCGATGCAGTCCTCCGCGATTTCATAATGCACCTTGATGCCTTCGCCATAGCGAATTTGATTGATATAAACGTAATGCCGGAGCGTCGCCAGCTCATTGTCCAGCGTCACCTCGTCCTCGGTTGAACCAAGCGTGCTTTGCAGCATGGAAATAAGGCTGTCGATCGTCTGATCGACCTGGTCGGAGCGGTGCATTTTGGCCAAATATTTAATCGAGCTCAGCGTATTGTACAAAAAATGCGGATTAATCTGCATCTGCAGCGCGTTTAAATCGGCTTTACGGCGCTCCTGCTGCTCATGCACCAGCTTTTCGGTATGCTGATCGATTTCCTTGACCATCCGGTTGTAGGCTTTTGTCAGCACATTGGTCTCGTAACCGCCGCCTTCCTGCAGCGGATGCAGCTTCAGATCGTCGCCCTTGGAGCTCTGCATCGTTCCAACAAGTTTGTACAACGGCTGCGTAATCCGCCTGCTGAGCGAATAAACAAACGGCAGGCTGATCGCAAGCACGATGCAAACCACTTTAAATATATCCGATGCGATCCGGTAGAGCGGGGCAAAGGCCGTCGGCTGATCGATTTCCTCCAGCAGATAGGCGTCAAATTCCGGCAAATAGTAGGAAATATACGTTTGCTTAAGCTCGGGGTCCGACCCGATTCCGCCAGACTTTTTGCTGGCATTCACCGCGCTCGCGAGCAGCTCCGGGCTGCGCTTGCTGATAGACTCTTTGACACTGCTGGATAGGACCGTTCCATCGGAAGCAATCAAAGAAATGGTGATGCCCTGCGAAATATATGGCTTGAATTTGTTGTAAATATTAAGCTCGTCCATCAGCACAACCGCATACCCGTACATCCAACCGCTCCGGTCGATCAGCGGCTTTGTGGCAAAAATAAAATTGTCGTACGGAACCGTTTCGTTAAACAGATCGGGACTGCTGTGATAGAGGATACGGTTCGGAATCGCTCCGTCAACCCTCATAAAATCAGACACAATATTATTAGGTATATTATACCATTTCAAGGAATTACTTGAGTAATGCCGGCCTCCCGTACCAGGAAGCGCGGATACAATAATATGCGAATTGTCCGGATTGAAATTATCCTTATTCAGCTCCATGTATTTGCCAAGCGACATAACAAGATTGGCCTGCTCGAGCGAGGTGCTGGCCTGCTGAGTGATGTACTGCTTAAACTCCTTGCTGCGGTTGATCTGCACCATCATGGCAACAACCTGCGCGTTGTAATCCGTTAGATCGTCCTTGGTCAGCTTCATGTTGGCGGAGGCGCTCTGCACGACCTGATTGAGCAAAATGCGCTCTGATATGGACGAAGAGGCCAGCATCAGCACAAACGAAATCATGAGGATGCCAGCCAGCATCAGCAGGACGATTTTGATAAAAATACTGTTTTTCCGCAGCATAGCCTCCTTTACCATGAGGTTTGATTCCGGTATTCAATCGGGGTCATGCCGGTTTTTTTCTTGAATACCTTTGAGAAATAATTATGGTCGGAATAGCCGGTCAAACGGCTGATCTCGGACACGGTTAAATCCTGGCGGTGCAGCAGCTCCTGCGCTTTGCCGATGCGCACCCGGTTAATGTAGGAGGTCAGATTTTCGTTGGCGCGCTGTTTAAAATAGGTCGACAGATAGCTGTAATTCATATGCAGCTTGTCGGCCATTTCCGAAAGAGAAATATCGCTGTCAAAATTCTCATCGACATACGCGTAGATTTGCTGCAAAATCGCCGATTGCTGCTTGTCGGAGCAGGGCAGAATGCCTTTAAGATCATCCAGAAATTGCAGCAGAATTTCCTCCAGCTCCTCGATATGAAACGCCAAGTCGATCAGCTTAAACAGCCTAAGACGCGACTTGCCAAGCTCCGCGACCGGCTGTTTTTGAGCCTCAAGCAGACTAAGCGCGGTATAGATCAGATTTTGGGCAAAGCGCTTCAGGCTGTACTCATCCATGGAATGCGTAGCGGACAGCTCCGAAAAAAACGCTTTCAATTGTGTGCGTACATCCTCAATGGAATAGATGCGCAGCGACGCCGCAAACAGCGACTGATTAAATGCAGGCTGCTCCGAGTGCCTGTCGCAGGAGGCAATCTCCGCCTCAGGCACCGCTGCTGCTCCGGAATAATAGATTAATTTTCCCAGGTAGGGCGTTAGCCGCTCCTGCTGCGATTTGATGTCCTCAAAAGCCTGAAACGGCTCGGATTGCACAAAGGACAAATAAGTGAGCGCCTCCCGTGCGGCTTCCGCATACCGATTCAGCGCCGCTTTTGCCCCATCTTCCTCCTCAGAGACGTAATGGAGCAGCAGCACCATCTCATGTTTCAGAAAAATGCTTTCATGCCGCCACTCGGCAAGCTGCTCCGCCGCCAGCTCAAGCAGCATGCTCTCTAATTGCCCCTGATTCCACTTCGTCCGCGAAAGGGCCAACGAAGTACTGGCTTTGAGCAGCAAAAAGCGACCAGCCGTGAATTGTTCAGCCAACTCAACGGGATAAACATCCGGCTCCTCGCTTTCCAGCCAGCGTCCGAGCAGCAGGGAGGGCTCTTGAGTGCGCATTGGCTGCCTTAGCCGCTCTGGAGCCATGCCGCTGCACAGGGATTGGATGAGGGAGACAAGCTCTCCGGCTGATACCTTCGGTTTAAGCAAATAATCGGTAACTCCGTATTTAAATACTTCGCGTACATAGTTGTACTCGCTGTAGCTGCTCAGCACGATGATGCCGATTTCGGGATGCAGCGTCCTGAGCTCCCGGGTCAGCTCGACGCCGTCCATGACCGGCATGACGATATCCGTAAGGACAACATGCGGCTGCGCCTGTCCGATGGCCTGCAGCGCTTCTTTTCCATTAGAGGCCTGAGCCACAATTTCGATGCCAAAATCGCTCCATCGGCAAAGATGAACCATTCCTGTCCGAAGAATGGCCTCATCATCCACGATCATGACCCGGTAAGCAGTCGTTTGCCCGTCCATCATCTCACCTCGCCGTAGAAAAGATATGTCCCATCATACACCAATTCAGGGGATAATGGGGCAGGGTTCAATCCTCTGTTTCCATCATGCAAAAAAAGTGCTAGTCTATATAATTTTTACTAGTCAAATAGCGTAAGCGGATTCAAGATCAATAAATAGTACGAACAAAGATGGAAATAGAATTATACGCCGCTATCGCCGTTCTCTACAATAAAGAACATGAAGCGCTTACAACAAATAAAGGGGTTGGATTTTAATGAAAAAAGCATTGTCTCTCGTTCTGCTCGGCACGATGACCGCTGCGCTGCTGGCGGCCTGCGGCTCCGCGGAAACGGCAACAACTAACACCTCCGGCGCAGAGAACACAAGCGGAGATTCCGGGGCCAAAACGCAGAAGGTCGTCGCCTGGGCTTGGGACGCCGGTTTTAATGGAGGCGCTCTGAAAATCGCGGAGGAGCTGTACGCCA
This sequence comes from Paenibacillus pasadenensis, assembly GCF_023715725.1. Classification (GTDB taxonomy): domain Bacteria; phylum Bacillota; class Bacilli; order Paenibacillales; family Paenibacillaceae; genus Paenibacillus_O; species Paenibacillus_O pasadenensis_A. The sequence continues at coordinate 55,701 of NZ_JAMBOT010000008.1, read as the reverse complement.
AGGAGCATCCGGGCTTCGAGCTTGAATTTGTCGACATGGCCAAGGTTGATCTGGAGCAAAAGCTGAACACCAACCTGGCCGCTGGCATCAAGGAAGGGCTGCCGGATATCATTCTGGTCAACGACCCCAATATCGAGAAGTATGTCGCCTCTTACCCGGGCACGTTTGCCGATTTTACGAATAAAACCGATTTCTCGCAGTTCTCTCCTTATAAGGTAGACGCTCTTACGATTGACGGGAAAGTGTACGGCATTCCGTTTGATATCGGCGTCACGGGCATGTTCTACCGCACCGACTATTTGGAGCAGGCGGGTTTTAAAGACGCGGATTTGCAAAATATTACGTGGGACCGCTTCATCGAGATTGGCAAAGCCGTGAAGGAAAAAACGGGCAAAGCGATGATTACGATGAATCCGAACGACGAGAATTTGCCGTCCATTTTGCTGCAATCCGCAGGCTCCTGGTACATTACGCCGGAGAACAAAGGCAACTTCGTCAACAATCCGGTGATGACCGAAGCGTTGCGTGTTTACAAAGCGATTGCGGACGCCGGAATTGCCAAGCCGGTCACGGGCTGGAGCGAATACGTGGGCAGCTTTAACGCTGGCGATGTGGCTACGGTAATATCGGGGGTATGGCAAGTCAACGGCATTATGGAAGCGAAGGACCAAAGCGGCAAATGGAAGGTTGCGCCGATTCCGAAGCTGGAGCTCGACGGTGCTGTTCATGCGTCCAATGAGGGCGGATCGAGCTGGTTCGTGCTGGACGGCTCTGCCAACAAAGAGCTTGCGATGGACTTTCTGGCAACGACGATTGGCGGCAGCAGCGAGTTTTATGAGCGATTCCTCAAGGAAAAAGGCGGCGTAGGCTCATTCATTCCGGCCTTCTCCAGCGAAGCGTACAGCCAGAAGTCCGAGTTTTTCAGCGGTCAGGCGATTTATAGCGATTTTACAAAATGGTCGAAGGAAGTCCCGGGCATCTCGCTGGGCATGTACACGCAGGAGGCGAAGGATTCGCTCAAAAACGAGCTTCCGAATATTTTGAACGGCGCGGATCTGGCGAAGAGCTTGGACAATGTGCAAAAGCTGTTTGATCAGCAGGTGCAATAACCGAAGAGACGGCAGGTGATTCAGATGGGCGGAAAGTTGAATAAATCCAATCTCATGGGATGGCAGTTTGTGCTGCTGCCTTCGGCAATCATCGTTCTATTCAGCTTTTATCCCATGATTCAGTCGTTGCTGCTGTCGTTTCAGTCGGGCAAAGGCGCCGTATACCATTACTCCGGGCTGGACAATTATACACGCCTGCTGGCTGATCCGATGTTCCGGCAGGCTGTCCGCAACACGGTGCTCTATCTGATCGTTCAAGTTCCGGTCATGCTGTTTGTCGCGCTTGTGATTGCCTATTTTCTCAACATACCGAATTTGAGGTTTAAAGGGTTCTATCGTACGGCGATTTTTCTGCCCTGCGTGACCTCGCTTGTGTCCTATGCGGTGCTGTTCAAAGGGATTTTTGCGCTGGACGGCATTTTGAACCGGATGCTGATGTCCCTTCATATTATCCGTGAGCCGGTCGCCTGGCTCATGGACCCGCTATGGGCGAAGGTGGTCATTATTGTAGCGATTACCTGGCGCTGGACGGGCTACAATATGATTTTTTATCTGTCCGCGATGCAAAATATCGACTCTAGCGTTTATGAAGCCGCCTCTATCGATGGAGCGTCCAAAACGCGGCAGTTTTTCAGCATTACGGTGCCGATGCTGCGGCCAATCATCCTGTTCACAGCGATTATATCGACCAACGGAACGCTGCAGCTGTTCGACGAGGCGGTCAACATTACAAACGGCGGGCCGGGCAACTCGACGATGACCATTTCGCAGTACATTTATAATCTGTCCTTTGTGTACACGCCGAACTTCGGTTACGCGGCCACTGTTTCTTACGCTATTGTGGTTATGGTCGCCATTCTGGCCTTCTTCCAGCTTAAAGTGGGAGGGGAGAAAAAATGAAAAAATGGAGCGCAGCCGGAATTCATCTGTTTCTGATCTCGGTTTCGATCATTTGCCTGTTCCCCTTCGCCTGGATGCTGATTGGCATGACAAACAGCTCGGCTGATGTGCTCAAGGGCAAGTTTAGCCCCGGCTCGGAGCTTTCGGCCAATATTGCCAAGCTGATGGATGTGGTGAATCTGGGCTCCGCCTTTTGGAATTCAACGATTATTGCGCTGATCGGCACGGCGGCAACATTGGTGCTGAGCTCCATGGCGGGGTACGGGTTCGAGATTTACCGGTCGCGGGGCAAGGACCGGCTGTTTGGCCTGCTGATGCTGTCCATGATGATGCCGTTCGCAGCGATTATGATTCCGCTTTTCCGCCTATTCAGCAAAATGAGCCTGTTGAATTCTCCGGCGGGAGTTATTTTGCCGACGATTACGACAGCGTTTATGATCTTCTTTTTCATGCAAAATACAAAGTCGTTTCCACGTGAGCTGCTGCAGGCGGGGCGGGTGGACGGTCTGGGCGAGTGGAGTCTTTTTGCCAGAGTATACGTGCCGAACATGAAGCCGACCTATGCGGCAGCGGCGATCATCACGTTCATGAACTATTGGAACAATTTCCTGTGGCCGCTCATTGCGCTGCAATCCCAGGACAAAAAGACGCTGCCGCTCGTTGTCTCCTCGCTTGCGTCCGGGTATAGCCCGGATTACGGGGTAATTATGGTGGCGGTTGTCATTACGACGATTCCGACATTGCTGATCTTTTTCATTCTGCAAAAGCAGTTCGTGCAGGGCATGCTGGGCTCGGTTAAATGATGAGCGGAAGCGGGTGCGTGTTCTACTTCCGTTAATAGGTGAATAGAGCTCCTGCGATGGTCGCAGGAGCTTTTTTTGTTGCGGACGGGGGAGCAGTTCGAAACCCGCCGCTTTAGGGATGAAGGAGCGAACCGCGGCTTAGCCGTCTGGCATGTCGCATAAGCGCAGCTCGTAATCCGTAAGTTGAGCTGCGAATAAGCGAATCGCCTAGCTCTCCGGCAGGCTGCGCAGGCGCGGCTCCTGGTGGATATGGGCTACGCCTTCCCGGCAGAGGCCGTAGGGCTGCCATTGGCAGTCGTGGCAAAGGGAAGCGATGTCGCTTGGCTGCACGCGTGCTACTACGGCCTCGCATACGGAGGACCATGTCCAGCTTTCTCCGATGCGGATGCCAATTAATCTGGCAATTTCCTCGTCTTGGGTGTAGACGCGCCGATTCTCGCAGTGTGACACCTGATCTGTAGGAAAGGCGGCGCAAATATCGTCAGGCCCGACGATAAGTTGAATGAGTGTATGCGGCTCCTGGCGGAGCTTTTCGTAGATTTGGGTCATATTGACGCAGAAGTCAGCCGAGTACCCTTTGCCCCGGAACCCGAGCAGACAGAGCAGATGATGCCCTCGCAGCTTAATTGTCATCGTTGTACCCGCCTTTGAATGATTGTTAACGATGTAAGTATATCATTGGGTTGACAATGGGGGATAGGGGAGGAAATCAAAATTAGGTCTGTTCATCATCCGATAGGAGTTGCATAATCAAAAATATTAATGTTATATATTCTCAAAATATAAAAGAATCAAGATAGTATAACGCTCGGGAGGATAACATGATTGTATACAGCAGTTCTGTTAAGCAGTTCAAGGAAGATGTGGCAGAAAATCTGATTGCCCCGAATATTGAAACGGCCTATATCAACAAGCTAGGTAAACGTCCAGCACAATCGGAATGGCGAGCCTGGAACAATTCAATGCAGTTTATGGAAAAAGTCGTTCGGAATTCCAAAATAGCGGATGATTGTGGTGTTCTAATCGAATATACTATTCCGTCTACAAGCAAAAGAATTGATTTTGTAGTTGCTGGTCATGACCAAGACAGTAAAAAAAATTTCATAATTGTTGAGCTCAAACAATGGGAAACGGCAGAAGCCAGTGCTAAGGAAGATATTGTAAGAACCTTTATAAACGGTGCACCGAGGGAAACGACGCACCCTTCCTATCAGGCATGGTCTTATAGACAGTTTATGTACGATCTAAACGAGAATGTTTACACTAATGAAATTAAAGGGCACTCCGTCGCGTTTTTACATAATTATCGATCCAAAAATCCTGAGCCTTTGAGATCTGGGCAATATCAGAAGGTTATAGCTGAAGCGCCTCTTTTCTTTGCAGAAGAGACGAGAAAGCTACAGGAATTTCTTTTTAAATACGTGGGTAAAGGCGATGGAGTTAATCTCTTATATGAAATTGAGAACGGACGAATTGTGCCTTCCAAGTCCTTAATTGATCACATAGATGGCCTATTCCAGGGAAATTCTGATTTTGTTTTGTTAGATGAGCAGAAGGTTGCCTATGAGACAATTATGAGTTATGCCAAGAAACAGGACCATAAAGTTACAGTTATTGTAAAAGGTGGTCCTGGTACTGGTAAGTCTGTCATTTCAATGAACGCTTTAGGCGGATTATTAAAAGAACGACTCAATACGGTTTTTGTAGCTCCGAACGCTTCATTTCGAAACGTCATGGTTGAAATGTTAGCGAAAAATCGAACTCTCTCAAAAGCAAGGACGAAAAATTTGTTCCTTGGATCAGGAAGCTTCGTGAATTCTCGAGAAAATGAATTCGACGTTTTGATTATTGATGAGGCACATCGTTTAAAGGGCAAAGGGACTTATATGTATAAGGGTGTAAACCAAGTTGAAGATATCATTAAAAGCTCTAAAGTAAACGTCTTTTTTATAGATGAGCATCAAAAAATTAGACCAAATGATATTGGAACAGTTGAAGAAATCAAAAAGCATGCAAAGGAAAAAAAGTCGATCATATATGAATATGAATTACATGCGCAATTTCGGTGTTCTGGATCGGATGGATACTTAAACTGGATTGATGATGTTCTTCGAATCAGAGATACAGGGAATTTTTATGGTTGGGACCGAGATGCATTTGACTTCCGAATACTGAGTAGCCCGCATGATGTATACAGTCATATCCGTCAAAAGCAAAAAGAAGGCTTTAAAGCTCGAATGACAGCAGGATTTGCTTGGGCATGGTCGACAGAAGGTAACTCAAATGGACAAGTAGAGGATGTTATAATTCCGGAACACAATTTCTTTATGCCCTGGAATGGAAAAGCCATTCAGTCCACTTGGGCGATTCATCCTGATGGAATTAATCAAGTTGGATGTGTGCACACAACACAGGGGCTTGAATTTGATTATGTCGGAGTAATTATAGGAAATGACCTGAAGTATGATGCAACGAATTTTAGATTATTTGCAGATTATAGTGAATATAAGGATACGGCAGGCAAGAAGGGTTTGAAAAGCAAGCCGGAAGAACTGACAAAGCTGATTTCAAACATATACAAAGTATTATTAACCAGAGGTATGAAGGGATGCTATGTTTACTGCTGTAATGCTGAATTGAGTCAATTTCTGAGTCAAAGATTGAATTTAAACGGATCAGTGAATTTTTAATGAAGTTATCTAATCAACCCAGCACCTAACGCAACTGAGAAGCGCTATTGAGCTGTTTTTAACTACTTTTAAATTCTAACGCAACTGAGAAGCGTTAAACGGGTGTTTTGGGTGCGAATTCATGCGAAATAGCAGAAATAAGGCTTCTCAGTTGCGTTAGGTTGGTAGAAAGGCGAAAAAGAGCCGAATAAGCCTTCTCAGTTGCGTTAGAGCAGAGGGGAACACCGTGCGGCACGATTCAGAGCGGTGCAGCGCAGTTTAATGCAACGCAATCAACGGGTGCAACGCAAATCACCGTGGTGCAATTCAAATCACATAGCGCAAGCAAGTTACAGTAATACAACTCCAATCAACGCGAAAAAGTATTTTCATAGTTACAGCTCTGCCATGTGCAGCGCAACTTACCTCAGCCCAACCCAACAAAAAAAGCCTGACCTGCAAGATGCAGGTCAGGCTTTCCGCTTTTCCACTACTTTTCCACTACTTTTCGGCTACATTTTCGCTGCTGTTACTGCTACGTTACCAATACGATTCCGCTATTTCTTCTCATCTTCGCAATGCTCTTGAACCGAGGCTTGGAACTCCTCTTCGTTGGACGAGGCGAGCTTGTCTCCGTACTGGTCCAGGCGGCCTGGGCTGCTGGATGGCCCGTCGTTTTTCGGCTTGCTGTTTCTTCCTGACATGAACCATACACCTCCTCAATTGTTTAATGCGTTGATCGTTTACGCAGCTAAAGGCTGCTGTTTAGCTTCCCGGTGCCGCAACAATTTTATTCCGTTTCCTCCTCCTAAATCAGGAGATTGTTGTATATTTAAGGTAATTGAATCGGGGGAGGGCACATTAGTGCTTCTGTTCTATAAGGCGTTCAAAAAACTCGTGAAGCTGGACGGCAGGACGCTTGCGGTGTTTGCGGTTTTCTTTTTTCTGCTTAGCCCGCTGATCATCCGCCTGCTGGAGCCGGATAAATTCACCAGCTATTTTAAGTCGTTCTGGTGGGTCGTCGTGACCGCGACAACGGTTGGGTACGGCGATTACTTTCCGGTAACCGCTCCCGGCATGTTGTTTGGCATCATTGTTATTATGGGCGGACTGTTTCTGATTGGCGCAATCGTTGGCAAAACGACCGAAAGCTTCGTGAACTGGAAAAAACAGAAGGAGGCAGGCAGGATGCCGTACAAAGGGGAGGACCATTACGTCGTAATCGGCTGGTCCGATAATAAAATCCGCGATGCGGTGGAGGAGATGCTGCTCGCCGACCCGCATCGGGACGTTGTCCTCATCGCCAAGCTGGAAAAGGCGCCGTTTGTTCATGAGCGCGTCCATTTCATCCAAGGCGATGCAACCGATTATGCAACGCTGGACCAAGCGAATGCATGCGGCTGCAAAGCGGTCATTATTTTTTCGCCGGACGGGGTGGACAGCTCTGCGCTGGCGGACGGGCAAACGCTGCTTATTGCCACTACGTTGGAGAGTTATGCCGAAAAGCAGGGACGCGATATCTATACGATTGCCGAGATTTTAAAAGAAAATCACCGTCACAGCTTCCGCCACGCCAAGGTGGATGAGCTGATTCTATCTCAGCAGTCTATATCTCACCTAATCGCCGCCTCAACGGTCAATCTCGGTTCATCCCGCTTATTCATGAACCTGCTGAGCAAGGACCGGGGAGATGAGCTGTATACCATCGCCAAAAGAAAAGAATGGCGCACCTACAACGACGCTTATGAGTGGTTGAAGGAGCGCGGCGCTTTATTGATTGCGGATCATGAAGATACGGGAATCATCCGCAGGCTGAATGAGGAAATTCCGGCGTCGGCGCGTTTGTTCATTATTGCCGATACGGAGACGTACCGCTTGCTTAATTCTCCGGCGGCAGCAGGCGGAGGAAAAACGACCTGAACCAATAAACGAACTTTACGGGAGAGAAAGGCTTCATCACGAGTCTCAATCGTAATTCCATACGCAAAAAGGCGAATGCAGAGCGCATTCGTCTTTTTCTATTTCAGCTTTTTTGCCTTACAACGTTGTTAGTTGAATGAAAGGCAACTCGATAGGAGATGGTTACAAGTTGGACTACACTTAGACACAAGAACAACGGCAAACAAATGGCCGCTTTAGGAGGCTGCGGAATGAAAACGGCACTTGTTTTTATAGATGGCGGTACCAGATTCATCCGGCCCTTATTGCCTGAAAATCAGGCGCAAAGCTGATCGGGACAACGGAGTAAAATGCGAGGGAGTGCAACGGATATGGAATTAGTAAAGATACAGCGGTTGAGCAAAGTGTTTAACGGAACCATCGCTTACGAAGCGCTGGCGGACATTGATTTGTCCGTAAATAAAGGGGAGTTTGTCGGCATTATGGGACCGTCCGGAAGCGGCAAAACAACGCTGCTGAATGTCATTTCGACGATCGACGTTCCAACGACCGGTGAAGTTTTACTGGAAGGGCGTGATCCACATCTGCTTTCCAAAAGGGAGCTTGCGCAATTCAGAAGGCAGGAATTGGGCTTTGTCTTTCAGTTTTTCAATCTGCTTTCAACCTTAACCGTTCGGGAAAACATTGCGCTGCCCTTAGCGCTGGACGGGCACAACCCGGACAGCATCATGCAAAAGATCGTCGAGCTGGCTGAAAAGCTCGGCCTTATGGATTGTCTGAACAAACGCACGTATGAAATATCCGGCGGCCAGGCGCAGCGAACCGCGATTGCAAGGGCACTTATCCATCGCCCTAAGCTAATTCTCGCCGACGAGCCTACCGGCAATTTGGATTCCAAAGCGGCGCGAGACGTATTGGAGCTCCTCTCCCGCCTCACTAAAGAGCAGGAAGCAACGATGATGATGGTTACTCATGACGCGATGGCGGCAAGCTACTGCGACCGGGTTGTGTTTATTCGAGACGGAAAACTGTACAACGAAATCTATAATGGCGGCGACCGGGAAGCTTTTTATCAAAAGATCGTCAGCGTTCTGGCGTTATTGGGAGGACATCGTCGTGAGCTTTCGGCAAATCATTTTATTTAATTTAATACGGAGCAGAAGGGTTTACACGGCTTATTTTTTAAGCGGAGCCTTTGCCGTTATGGTTTTTTATATCTTTTCCATGCTCAAATACCATCCGTTTCTCCAAGGAGAGCTTATTGCAACGAGCGAAACAATCGGCTTTCTTAGCACAGTCGGATTTCAAATGAGCCAATTTTCGCTTTTTTTCTGTTCGTTTCTGTTTCTCCTGTACTCGTTCAGCTTATATATGAAGTCAAGAAAAAGAGAGCTGGGCATTTTGCTGCTCCACGGAATGTCGCCGAAACAGCAAAATAGCCTGGTTATTTCGGAAACGGTATTGATCGGCCTTGCTTCAATTATTGCCGGGCTTGCGTGTGGTATTGTGATGACGAAGCTGCTGTTGTTGATTGCAGCGGATATTTTGGGGATAACTAAAGGGCTGAAGTTTTATTTTCCGCTGGAAGCGCTGGGGCTTACTTTAGTCTGTTTTATTCTGTTATATCTGTTTGTAGGTTTGCTCACTACAATTAGCCTTCGAAAAACAACGCTGAATGAATTACTGCAGACCAGCTCCAAGCCCAAACCGGCTCCAAGGCCATCCTGGCCGATGTCGGCGCTAGCTTTGCTGCTAATTGTCATGGGCTACGGGTTCGTTTTTTACTTTGCCAGATCGGGAAATTTCCTAAACGTCGCCTTTCTGATTGTAGGAGTCGTGCTGACGGTTGCGGGCACATACTTGCTGTACACGCAGCTTAATATCCGGATCATTCAGCTTTTTAAACACAGAAAAGAGATCTTTTTTCATAAGACGAATCTGCTTTCCATATCGGAAATGGCTTACCGCGTCCGCGACAATGCCGTGATGTATTTCCTTATCACCATTGTCCTGGCTGCTGCTTTTACCGGCTTGGGAATGTGCATTGCGCTCAGCTCAAAGGGACTGCCGGAGGTTAACAACCCCTTTGCGTTCAGTTATCGCTCCTATAAAGACAACATGCAGGAGCAGAAGCATATTGAAGCCATTGAAGCGGGCTTGAACAAAGCCGGACTGTCATACAAAAAGATTCACATATTGCCCAAGTACGGCGTTATAAACACGGTTATTTCGTTAAGCGACTTTAATCAATTGGCGCTTGCGCTGGGCCATCCGGCCGAAACGCTGAGCCGGGACGATGAAATGTTATTTGCCCCTTCAGGGATCAAGGAATTAAATAATGGGTTCAAAATCAAGGGAAGAGTAGAGATGAAAAAAGTCGACGGCGCAAAAGCCGAAATGAAGGTTATCAAAAAAATCCCGTATATCGCAACGCCTAGAGGCGTTATCGGTGAAGTTTACGTTGTTCCGGATGCTTTTTACGCTCAATTTGCCGAGTTTGAAAGCAGAGGTTCCATTACCGCCTTTTATGTTCCCGACTGGAGGAAAAGCGTTGCGGTTGCGAGAGAGCTTGACGAATTTTTAGGCAGTTACAACGAGGGTGAAGGCAGCACGCACTCGTTTGAGCGCCCGCTTGTGCTCCAGTGGCTGCAAGACAAACAAATTAACGGCATTCTGCTTATTATCAGCTCCTTAGTCGGGTTTGTATTTTTTATCTTTGCGGCAAGCGTCTTATATTTGAGGCTTTATACCGACTTGAACCGAGACCGGGAGCAATTTAAAATGATCGCTAAAATCGGGCTCGGACCGGATGAGCTGAAACGGGTTATAACCCATCAATTCTGCTTCATGTTCTTTTTTCCGTTTATTATCGCAGTGATTCATTCAACCGTTGCGTTTATGGCTTTGCAGCAAATGATTTATTTTCCATTTCATGAAGAGGCGGCAGCTATATTTATTTCGTTTTTTGCGGTGCAAATCATCTATTTTTACCTGGCCCGCTGGAGGTATCTCCATCAGCTCAGCCAATAGGTTATCAAAGCTCCCGGGAATTTGCCGGGGGCTATTGCCGCCTAAAATCTTTTTGATAAAGCGAAGCGTCCTCGAATCAGATATCCCGCATGTTGAATAGCGGAATGAGGCATTGTGCAATACTTTTAACAAAGGAGCTATACCGGAATGTATAAAGTTATGATCGTTGAGGATGATCCGAAAATTGCGGCTTTGCTGCAGGCGCATATCCAGAAGTACGGAAATGAGGCCGAGATCGTACAGGACTTCGAGCATGTTTTGGACCGGTTCAAAGAGAGCAATCCGCATGTTGTTCTGCTCGACATCAATTTGCCCCGATTTGACGGGTATTATTGGTGCCGCCAGATCCGCGCGATTTCAACCTGCCCCATTTTGTTCATTTCGGCGCGCAGCGGCAAGATGGATCAGGTTATGGCATTGGAAAACGGGGCGGACGATTTCATTACGAAGCCGTTTCATTACGAAATTGTCATCGCCAAAATCCAGAGCCACATTCGCCGGGCCTATGGCGATTATGCCAGCAGAACGGATGAGCGCGTCGTGGAAAAATCCGGGCTGACCCTCTATCCCGAAAAGCTGGAGCTCCAGCTCGGCGAAATTACGGTGTCGTTGACCAAAAAAGAGGCCGTATTGATGGGAATTTTGCTCGCAAGCAGCCCTAATGTGGCCAGCCGGGAAAAAATATTGGAAAAGCTGTGGGATGATTATTCTTATGTCGATGAAAATACGCTAAGCGTTAATATTAACCGCGTACGTAAAAAGCTGTCTGAGCTCGGAGTCGCCGATGCGCTGGAAACGGTACGGGGTCTCGGATATCGGCTGAACCCGAACTGGAAGGAGGAGGAGCGTTGAAGCTGTTTCTCCGCCAGCATAAACTGCTGATAGCTGCGGTGCCGCTGCAGATTGCCGTCATGATGCTCGCCATTTGGTATAGCGGCTTCAAACAGATCGGCATTATTTTTTACGCAGTCATGCTCGGTCTGATTATTATGGGCGTTTACTTGTTAATTCATTATCTTTCCAATCGGAGGTTATACATCCATCTTTCCCGGCCGCAGCTGTCCGTCAACGATCTGTTTGAGCAGGCGGATTCCAGTCCCGTATCGATGGCGGTACAAGAGCTGCTGGACAGAAAATTTCAGGAATATCAGCTTGATTTGAAAAGCTGGGAGCATAAACAGACGGAGCGTACCGTGTTTATGAATCAATGGGTGCATCAGATGAAAACGCCGCTTGCCGTCATCGAGCTGATTACGCAGGAGGAAGCGGACCGCCGGTTGGAGAGCATATCCGAAGAGACGGAAAGGCTGCGCCACGGATTGGAAATGGTGCTCTATATGTCTCGTCTGGAAACCTTCGATCAGGATTTTCAGGTGGAAAAGGTTAATTTGACGGAAGTCGTTAATGAGGTCATAACGGATTACAAACGGTTATTCATCCGCAGCAGAGTGTATCCATCCATTGAGATTGACAGCGCCTTAACGGTAGAAAGTGATGCCAAATGGCTGCGGTTCATCATGCAGCAGCTGTTGTCCAACGCCATTAAATACTCCGCAGGCCGGGGCGCCAAAGTAAGCGTAGAGGCCAGCGTGAAGGACGGCTGCGTCAGATTGACGGTTCGCGACAGAGGGGCCGGAATTCCGAAAACCGATCTCCCTCGGGTGTTCAGGCCGTTTTTTACAGGAGAGAATGGGCGGAACTTCAAGGAATCTACCGGTATGGGATTGTATCTGGTGAAGGAAATCATCGGCAAATTAAATCATAAAATCGAGATTCAATCCGTTGTCAGCGAAGGGACCGAGGTTACGATTTTATTTCCGTACGCAGCCAAGTAAAGGCGAATGCAGATTGCATTCGTCTTTTTTTGTGCTCCCGTGAATCTTACAACGTTGTTAGGTGAATGAAAGACAAGTCGATAGGAGACGGGTAAGGGTTGGACTAAACTTGTAAACAAGAACGATGGCGGTTTGAACAGATGCCATTTCAGGAGGCTGCGGAATGAAAACGAAACTGTTTATTATATATGGCGGAAAATCGGTTGAGCATGAGGTGTCGCTGAAAACGGCTTTAACGGTCATTAAATCGTTGGATGAATCGAAGTATGAGATTTATCCGATCTACATTGCCCGCGACGGCAGATGGTCCATGCCTCAGGAATTCAATCCGCAGGAAGCGGATATCCAGCACTTGACGGCGGAGCCGTCCGGAGCATCCGTTGCGGAGTCGATGGGAGCGCTGCTGATTCATCCGCTCTCGCTTCCGGGCCGCAAAGCGGTGCTGCCGCTGCTGCACGGAACGAACGGAGAGGACGGAACGGTGCAGGGCTTGCTGGAGCTGCTGGATTTGCCTTACGTCGGTAATGGCATTTTGTCTTCGGCGCTGACGCTCGATAAAGCGATGTCCAAACGGCTGCTGGCGCAATCCGGCTTCCGTCAGGTGGAGCATCTCGTGTTTGATTTAAAGGAGTGGGAGGAGCGCCCCGCAGCGATTTTGAACGGAATTGAGCAAGGGCTCGGTCTGCCTTGTTATGTGAAGCCCGCATCGTTAGGCTCCAGCATCGGCATCAGCCGCTGCTGCGACCGGGAGCAGCTGCAGGCGGGTCTGCGTGAAGCTTTTCATTACGATACAAAAATCGTCGTGGAAAAAGAGCTGCTGGGCCGGGAAATTCAAGTTGCCGTTATGGGCAACGATGATCCGCTTGCATCCTTGCCGGGCGAGTTTGTTCACGACAATCTCTTTTTTGACTTTGAATCCAAATACTTCGACAACAAGCTTACGATGTCCATTCCGGCGGAGCTGCCGGGCGGTGTGACGCAGCAAATTCGAGAGCTGGCCCGTCAAGCTTACCGTTTGCATGGCTGCTCCGGTCTGGCCCGCGTCGACTTTTTCCTCGATGAGGCGGGGGAGCTCTATTTAAATGAAATTAACGCCCTTCCCGGGTTTACGAATAAAAGCATGTACCCCGTGATGTGGGAGCGCACGGACGGCACGACGTATGCCGAGCTTGTTGAAAAGCTGATTGAATATGCCTTTGTCCGCCACGAGCAAAAACAAACGATCCGTTATTCGAGGTGATCATCGATGTACAGGGATACATGGGCGGAGGTTGATCTCGATTGCATCCGGACGAACATGAGGACAATCCGCCGCAAATTGCCCCGCGCTGTGAAAATGATGGCGGTCGTCAAAGCCGACGGTTACGGGCATGGAGCGATTGAGGCGGCCGGGGCAGCGGTGCAGGGCGGAGCGGACTGTTTGGGCGTCGCTTACCTGGATGAGGCTTTGCATCTGCGCGATGCGGGCATCAAGCTGCCTATTCTTATTCTGACTCCGATTAGGCCGGAGCACGTGAGTGTGGCGATAGAGCATGACCTCATGCTCACCGTTACGAGCTCGTCCTGGATGAAGGAAATGCGGGCCTATAAACCGGAGAAATCGTTCGGACGGCTGCAGCTGCATGTCAAATGCGATACGGGTCTCGGCCGGATCGGCCTGCGGACGCGCCAGGAATGGCTGGAGCTTGCCCCGTGGCTGAGAGCCTCCGACATCGAGGTCGACGGCTTCTACACCCATTTTGCTACGGCGGGACAGGAAGATACGAGTTATTTGCAGCAGCAGGCGGGCCGCTTCTTGACGATGATGGAATGGGCTAAACAGTCGGGGCTGGCGATCGGGCATTACCACTGCGCGGGCAGCGCAGCGGCGCTTCGTTTTCCCTATTTGGCCATGGATATGGTGCGCATTGGGGCGGCGATCTACGGCTTTTATCCAGACAAGCTTGTTCCGCATATTCGGCTTCGTCCGGCCCTGAGCCTGCGCAGCAGATTGATACAGGTCAAAAAGCTCGGCAAGGGTGAATGCGTCGGATACGACAACTCCTATGTGGCGGAAGAGGATCAATGGATCGGAACGGTGCCGATCGGATATGCCGACGGATGGACGCAGAGCATGCAGGGCACCGAGATGCTGATCGGAGGCAGGCGGGCGAAGGTTGTCGGCAAAATATCGATGGACCAGCTGATGGTGAAGCTGCCGTGCTGGGTTTCGGAGGGAACGCAGGTTACGCTGATCGGCTCGCAAGGCGGGGATTCGTTGACCTGCAAGGAGCTTGCCGGCAGCACAGGCCGGGTATCTCAAGAAGTATCTTCCTCCCTGACAAGCCGGGTAGAGCGAGTATATATTCAAGCGGAGGGGAATCAGCACGTATGGAACGTCAATACTGCGAAAGCCGGACTGATGAGCTGAATGGCCGTGAGATTCATTTGAGCCGTGCAGATATTCATAAAGGGCATTTAATATTAATTAATCAAACGAATGGGATGAAGGATTCGCCAGCGTCCGAAGAGCTCGGCGCGCTCAGTCAACATGCCGGAATCAAGCAATGGAGCGAAGGCATGCAGCTGGAGGAGAGCTGTCTGCGCCAGTTCACTGCCCTGCTGAAAGCGTCCGGCGGGATCGATGAGGTTGTTGCGGTGAGCGCATACAGGACGCAGCAGGAGCAGGAACAAATTTATGCCGGTTCTTTGGCTGAAAATGGCCCGGAATACACGGCCCGGTACGTGGCGCTTCCCGGCCATAGCGAGCATCAATCCGGCCTGGCCATCGACGTTGGAGCGCTGAGCGGGGAAATGGACTTTATCGCCCCGTCGTTTCCTGACAGCGGCGCATGCCTGGCCTTCAAGCAGCTTGCAGCCTCATACGGCTTCATCCAGCGTTACAAGGCGGACAAGGAAGCCATCACCGGCATTTCCTGCGAGCCGTGGCATTTTCGCTACGTCGGTTATCCCCATTCCGCCATCATGGAGCAGCGGAGCCAATGTCTCGAAGAATACATCGAGTCGTTAGAGAAGCATGAGCAGCCGAATGAGTTGATTTACCGGGATGAAGCAGCGGAATTTCGGATTTATTACATGCCTTTTGGCAAAGGAGAGCGCATGACCGTGCCAGTTAACTGCAGCGGCAATTTCAGCGTATCCGGCACGAACCGGGAAGGCTTCGTCGTAACGGTAAAACAGGGGATCGAGCAGGTGGATCATGCTGAATAAACCAACGTATAACGGGTTGGATTGGCTCCGGCTATTTGCCGGTTTGCTCGTCGTCGCCAACCATACCGGGCCGCTGGAATCGTACAGCCCTTTTGCCGATTTTCTGTTCAGCGGGCTGTTCACCCGCATTACCGTTCCCATCTTTTTTATGACAGCCGGGTTCCTGTATTTCCGTAAGCTGAACGGCGACGCCGCCCATGACCGGAAGGTTATGTACAATTATCTGAAACGGGTAGGCAAGCTGTATCTGATCGGAACCGTTCTGTATATTCCGCTCAACGTGTACAAAGGGTATTATTCCGATTCGTTCAACGCCGCTTCCTTCTTCCGTGATCTGTTCTTCAACGGCACTTTTTATCATCTGTGGTTTTTGCCGGCACTCATGATTGGTATCGTTATCACAACATTTGCCTACCGCAAATTGCCCATGCAGGCTTTTGTTGCGGGTTCGGCAGCCTTGTTTGTCGTTGGTATGTTCGGCGATAATTATTATGGCTTTTTAGGAAAGTGGAAGGAAGCTTATGACAGCATGTTCGTGCTGTTTGACTACACGCGCAACGGCTTGTTTTTTGCGCCGATCGGATTGGCTTTAGGAGCTGCGCTTGCGCGGGGCGGACAACGGGCGATGCCTCCGGCAACTAACGCCGTGTTATTCTTTATATCAATCGGTCTGCTGATGACCGAAGGCATTTTGCTCGACAACGCAGGGACGGCTAAACATGCGAGCATGTACTTGTTTGCCCTTCCTGCCGCGTATTTTTTATTCCAGCTGTCCCTCCAGTGGAAGGTGCGCCGCGGCATCGGATCACGCGATCTGCTTGTCTGGATTTTTATTTTGCATATCTGGGTCGTTGTGCTCGTGCGCGGGGCGGCGGAAGCCGTTGGTATGGAAGCCGTATTCGTGGATAACAGTGTCATTCATTATGCAGTTGTTTGTTTGATCACCGCACTGCTGGCCACAGCGGCGTCTCGAATAGTTAAACTGTCCAACCGCCGGGCCATGCCCAGGAATAGCACGCAAAGCTGATGGGGAAAGCTGAGTTGGAAGGTGAAGGTGAGGAAGGATATGGAGCTTTTAAAAATACAGCGGCTGAGCAAGGTGTTTAACGGCACGATCGCTTACGAAGCGCTGACAGATATTGATCTGACTGTGAATAAAGGCGAATTTGTCGGCATTATGGGGCCTTCCGGCAGCGGCAAAACAACGCTACTGAATGTCATTTCAACCATTGACGTTCCTACGACCGGCGAGGTGCTGCTGAACGGACGGAATCCTCATCTGCTTTCCAAGCGTGAGCTTGCGCAGTTCAGACGGCAGCAATTGGGCTTTGTTTTTCAATTTTTCAATCTGCTGTCCACATTGACTGTAAAAGAAAACATTGCGCTGCCGTTAGCGCTGGACGGACATGAGCCGGACCTGATCATGCACAAAATAACGGCGTTGGCGGAGCAGCTAGGGCTGACGGACTGCTTGAATAAACGAACCTATGAAATATCCGGGGGCCAGGCGCAGCGCACCGCAATCGCCCGGGCTCTCATTCACCGGCCTCAACTCATTCTCGCCGACGAGCCGACTGGCAACCTGGACTCCAAATCGGCGCGCGATGTGCTGGAGCTGCTTTCCCGGCTGAGCAAAGAGCAGGAAGCGACGATGATGATGGTCACTCATGACGCGCTGGCAGCCAGCTACTGCGACCGGGTCGTGTTCATCCGGGACGGCAAACTTTACAACGAGATTTACAACGGCGACAATCGGGAAGCTTTTTATCAGAAGATTGTTAGCGTTTTGGCATTATTGGGAGGACATCGACGTGACCTTTCGGCAAATCATTTTATTTAATTTAATTAGGAGCAGAAGGGTTTACACGGCTTATTTTTTAAGCGGGGCGTTTGCCGTTGCGGTATTTTATATTTTTTCGATGCTGAAATATCATCCTCTTCTTCTTGGAGAGCTTGCTTCAACCAATGAATCGGTTGGACTGCTGAGCACAGTTGGCTTTCGGATGAGCCAATACTCGCTTTTTTTCTGTTCGTTTCTGTTTCTGCTGTACTCGTTCAGCCTGTACATGAAGTCGCGAAAAAGAGAGCTAGGCATTTTGCTGCTGCACGGAATGTCGCCTAGACAGCAAACTAGCCTTGTTATTGCGGAAACGGTGTTAATCGGCCTGGCTTCGATTATCGTCGGAATATTGTCGGGACTCCTGTTGACCAAGCTGCTGCTGTTAATTTCGGCGGACATATTGGGGATCGTCAAAGGGCTGCCGTTCTATTTTCCGCTGGAAGCGCTGGGACTTACTTTGATAAGCTTTATCCTTTTATTTCTGTTTGTCGGTGTATTGACCACGATTACGCTTCGTAAAACGACGCTCAGTGAGCTGATTCAAGCCGAAGTTAAACCTAAACCGGATCCAAAACCTTCCTGGCCGTTATCGCTGCTAGCTTTGCTGCTGATCGGCACGGGGTACGGTTTTGTTTTTTACTTTGCGGATAAGGAAAATTTATCGGGCGTCTTTTATTTAATTCTGGGGGTCGTGCTGACGGTTGCGGGCACTTATTTTCTTTACACGCAGCTTAATATCCGGATGATCCGACTGTTCAAAAAAAGAGATAAAACCTTATTTAACAAGACCAATTTGATCTCCATATCGGAAATGGCCTACCGTGTTCGCGACAACGCGGTCATGTATTTCCTCGTTACGATTGTTTTGGCTGCTGCGTTTACCGGATTGGGAATGTGTACTGCGCTTGGCTCTACGGGATTATCGGAGGCGGGCAACCCGTTTGCGTTTACCTATCGCTCTTTGGCAGGTAACGAGAACAAACAAAAACATATTTATGAAATTGAAGCTAAATTGAAAGAGGCCGGCCTAGCAAATAAACGCATATCGTTTCAGGTTAAGTATGGGGAGCAGAGCATCATCCTTTCCATAACCGATTTTAATCAACTGGCGGTTACATTGGGCCATCCCGCTGAAAAGCTGAACCGGGACGATGAAGTGTTATTCGTACCTTCATGGTTCAACGAGTTAAATGATGCGGTCAAGAACCCGAAAGACTTGGGGACGGTAAATCTGGCCAAATCCGACGGCTCAATAAAGGAATTTAACGTGATCAAAAAGCTTCCTTATATCGTAACACCCGAAGGCGTCAGGGGAACCATATACGTTGTTCCCGATGATTTCTATTCCCAATTTGTTGGAGTATTCGATTACGATAACGATATTACCACTTTTTATGTTCCAAATTGGAAAGAGAGCGTTGGGGTAGCAAAGGAGCTTGACGCATTACTGAACAGCCCGGAAGAGGGTTATGGCCAAACGCATTATTTTGACCGCCCGCTTGTACTCCAATGGCTGCAAGACAAACAGATAAACGGCATTTTGCTCATTATCAGCTCTCTTGTCGGACTTGTGTTTTTTGCTTTTGCGGCAAGCGTCCTGTACTTGAGGCTTTATACGGATTTGGAGCGGGACAGGCAGCACTATCGGATGATCGCCAAAATCGGGCTGAGTCCGGACGAGTTGAAACGGGTCGTAACCCATCAATTTCGTTTCATGTTCTTTTTTCCGTTCCTTATTGCGGCCATGCATGCAACCGTTGCTTTTACCGCCTTTCAGCAGATGATTTATTTTCCTTTTTTCAAAGAGGCAGCGGCTATTTTTGCTTCCTTTTTTGCGGTTCAGGTCGTCTATTTTTATCTGGCTCGCTGGCGCTATCTCCGTCAGCTCCATCTATAGCCGGATCTCTGCCCGGGAATGCTTGCCAGAGCAGTTTCATGTCGGTTATTAGCGGCCGTGCACCCCTTTGCCGGGACTGCACGGCTTTTCGACATTTTGCCGCAGCATGGACTCGGTCCCGCGCCCGATGACGGACAAATACGGTTATGATACGCTCCTTAGCAAGAAGGAACTTCGGGGAATTAACCGCCCTTCAAAATGGCGAGGAGGCATGGCTTATGGGGGAGAAGGCAGGGCATTGGCGGGGCGATAGAGACGATTTACGTGTTAGCGGCATCGGAGTATTGAACGGAGGAAAGGTGCAGAGCGCCAAGATCGACGGCATCGCATGGGTGAACGGAGATATCGACAGCGAGAGCTTGATCGTAAATGGCAAAGCTGATATTAAAGGCTCGGTACGCACCGGCAACGCTGAAGTACATGGCCTGGCCCAGGTCGGCAGCTGGTTTGAAGCGGAATGCTGCAAGATTGAGGGCATGCTGGACGTGGAAGAGGCGATGAAGTGCAGAGAAGCTAAAGTGTACGGCAGCCTCACGGTGCATGGATGCTGTCAGGCGGAGCGGCTCATATCGGAAGGCAAGCTGAAGCTGGATGCGCTCAGCGCAGGAGAGATGCGCATGAAGCTGGATGGCCAGAGCAGTGTCCGCGAGCTGTCCGCCGGAAAGGTGGATGTCTCCGTCAAAGGCGACTGGCTGCGGTCGGGCTGGCAGAAGCTCCTCTCATTTCCGAAGGAGCATCGCCTGCATGCAGGGACGATTGAAGGCGAGGATATCTATCTGGAACATACGACGGCCAGCGTTGTGCGCGGCACAAGAGTGAAAATCGGACCTGGCTGCGACATCGGCCTCGTGCAGTATTCAGAGAAGCTTGAGCTGCATTCGCAGTCCGATATTCGCCAAACGAAGCGCTTCTAACGTCGCTAAAACAATCACGGGTTTGCAAAAGGAGGCGGCAGTATGAAAGCGGAGATCGAGCATCCGGCCCGATATGTCAGATTGACGGGCGACGCTTCAATTGCGGGAGGCAGCTACGAACGGGTGACCATTACCGGCGACAGCACCATTCATGGAAATACGGACTGCAGCCGGCTGGAAGTGACGGGCAGCTTGAACGTGTACGGCCGATTAACGGCGGTAAAGTCCGCTGTGACCGGAACGGTTGAGGCGGAATCTCTGGCCGGAGGCGTATTCCGAATTACAGGTGAACTGACGGTCCGTGAAGAGGTTGTGCTGGAGGAGCTGCGGATGTCCGGGAAAGCATACGCCCGGGATTCTTTGCGCGCCGGGAGCATCCGGCTGAACGGAGATATGGAAGCGATTACCTGTGACGCGGAAACGGTTATGATTCGCGGCATGGCCCGGGTGTCCGGCCAGCTTCGGGCGGAGGATATGGAGCTGAAGCTGTATGGCGATTCCCGAATCGGCCAGCTTACAGCCGGCTCGATCCGCGTTAGCCGCCCCGGGGCGGCATGGCGGCTGCTCGGTCTCTTTTTCCGGCCATCGTCCAGCGCTATGCTAGAAGCCGGAATAATTGAAGGCGACGTGGTGGAGCTTGAGCATACGCGGGCGGATATTGTGCGCGGCGGCCGGGTATTTATCGGGGAAGGCTGCGAGATCGGCACCGTGGAATACAGCGGCGAGCTGACTGTCCTGTCGGATGCAAAGGTTGGCGAGCGGATCAAACGATAACTGGAATGCCGGGCCGTTGCGGTCCGGCGTTTGTGTTGTTGTCCAAGGCAAGCCTTCGGCTTTAGCGGAATCGCTTCACGGGCGCATAAAGGCAAGCATACGCTGATAAAAACCGGATGCTGGAGGTGTGCGGCTTTATGCGCCCATATGATTGCTGCCACCGCGAATGCGGGGAGATAACTTGAAGATTTTACTTATTTTTTCCATGCCCAGCGGAGGCATGGAGACGTTAAACCGTATTCGCGCCCATGCGTTGACGGCGAACGGCATCAGAACTCATCTGCTGTACACAAACATCGGGGAAGGGCTGAAAAATATAACTGGCGTCCCTGTACTCGTTTCACAAGACTATGACGATATTGCCCGGCTGATTCACCGCGAAGCATACGATGCAGTTATCGTTTGCAGCCACATTGTTTTGCTGGAGCATATTCGTTTAAGCGGTTATAAAGGCAGGCTCGTGTTTGAGGTTCAAGGCATGGGTACGCCTGAACAGGCCGGCAGCTTTTTGCAGGCTCACGGGAGCGTGCTGACCCATTGCGCGGACGGCATTTTATATCCGATGACCCGGCATTTGCAGGATATTTTTCAAAGCGCTTATCCTGATATTACGCAGTTCTGTTTTGACGACCCGCTTGATACGGAAAATTTCGGCTATTCCCAATTTCCGATCGTGACCCATCCTATTCTCGGCTGGATTGGACGGATTGAAGCGAACAAAAACTGGAGGGAATTTTTGGAGATCGCCGCTTTGATTGCCCCAAAATTCCCGCAACTGTCGCTGTGGATGTTCGAGGACGCCACCCTTTACGAGCCGTGGGAAAGAGAAGCCTTCGAGAGGTGGAGGGCAACGTCGCCGCTTGCCGGACGTCTGACGCTCCGCTCCAACGTTCCCCACTCGCAGATGGCCGACTATTTGAGCATTATTGGAGATTCCGGCGGGGTGCTGCTGTCAACTTCGATTCGCGAAGGGTTCGGCTACGCGGTTGCGGAGGCAATGTTATGCCGTTGTCCGGTGCTTTCAACGCATTCGGGAGGCGTAACGCGCTTCATTATTCCCGATGTGACGGGAAAGTTTTATACGCTGGGCGATATTTCAGAAGGCGCAAAGAACGCTTATCAGCTGATGCAGGATGTTTATTTCCGAGAGCGCATTCGTATTCAGGGAGAGGCGCATATCCGGCAGCAGTTTTCAACCGGCGTTTACGTCGGGCATTTTTGCTCCATGCTTGGCATGCTGCAAGGAATAACGCCAAAAGCCATCTGAGGCGAGTTGCAATTCGCCGCTTGATCCCGGTAGAATGTTCATAGCTTTTTTTGGCGGCGGTGCCGCCGATGATATGAACCCGAGGTGAGGCGTGTGATGAAGCTGCCGGATTCATTCGAGTCCAAAATGAAGTCGCTGCTGCAGGAGGAATACGAAGCGTTCCGCCGCAGTTACGAGGAGCCGCGCGCGCAGGCATTGCGCATTAATACGCTCAAGGTCCCGGCGGAGCGCTTGTTGCGGGAGCAGCCGTTTCGGCTAGAGCCGGTGCCTTGGGCACAGAACGGCTTTTATTATGACGGTGCGGAGGAGCGCCCGGGGCGCCACCCTTGGCATGAGGCGGGCCTCTATTATATCCAGGAGCCTAGCGCTATGGCGGTGGCGGAGCTGGCGGCGCCCCGTCCGGGCGAGAAGGTGCTGGACCTGTGCGCCGCTCCCGGCGGGAAGTCCACGCATCTTGCCGGGCTGATGCAGGGCTCAGGTCTGCTCGTTTCCAATGAGCCCCATCCGGCCCGGGCTAAAATTTTGTCCCAAAACATCGAGCGGATGGGAGTGCGCCATGCCGTCGTTACAAGCGAGCTGCCGGATCGGCTGTCACCGCGCTTCCCGGAGTTTTTTGACCGGATCGTCGTGGACGCGCCTTGCTCCGGAGAAGGCATGTTCCGCAAGGACCCCGGCGCTTGCGAGGAGTGGAGCCCCGAGCATGTGCAGCTATGCGCCGCGCGCCAGGGCGATATTCTGCACCATGCCGCGCTAATGCTGCGGCCGGGCGGCACGCTCGTCTACTCCACCTGCACGTTTTCGCCGGAGGAGAACGAAAGCGCCGTGAGCCGGTTTTTGCGGGAGCATCCCGAGTTTGCCATTGCCGAAGCGGCGCGGATTGAGGGATTTTCGGCGGGCAGGCCGGAGTGGGCGGACGATCCGGCCCCCGGGCTGGAGCGCACGGTACGGATTTGGCCGCATCTCGTGCGGGGAGAAGGACATTACGCTGCCGTGCTGCGCAAATCGGAGGCTGCGGATGCCGTTCCGTTCCGGGGCAAACGCCGTTATGCGGCTGGCCTAAAACGGGACAAGCTGCCGGAAGATTATCTGCGGTTTGCTCGCGACACGCTCGCTGAGCTGCCGCAGGGGCAGCATCTGCTGTTCGGCGACCAGCTGTATGTCGTGCCGGAGGAGATGCTGGAGCTGGACGGGCTAAAGGTGCTTCGCCCGGGCTGGCATTTGGGCACGCTCAAAAAGAACCGTTTTGAGCCTTCGCATGCGCTGGCTCTTTCGCTTGGTTCGGAAGCCGTGAAGGCTTCCGCCGAGCTGCCGCTCGGCTCGCCGGGGCTGGCCGCGTATTTGCGGGGCGAAACGATCGCTGGCAGCGGCGCCAAGGGCTGGCAGCTCGTGCTGGCCGGAGGCTACAGCATCGGCTGGGGCAAGCTGGCGGATGGCCAGCTGAAAAACCATTTCCCGAAGGGGCTGCGCTGGACCGGTGTGTAGGGGAGTATGCCGAAGTGGGCGGAGCGCCGCTTCTTTGCATGAATACATCTCGTAATTGTGCACCGTGCCGCTGCGCCAGGCTCGGATTGGCGTTTCGCGCCATTAATGAAGGGGCGGAAGGTTGAAGCGGAGGAAATAAGACCGTTTAAGGCCTTAAATAAGGGCCGGACGGTAGAAAAGGAAGAAATAAGACCGTTTATGCCCTTAAATAAGGTCCGGACGGTAGAAAAGGAAGAAATAAGACCGTTTATGCCCTTAAATAAGGTCCGGACGGTAGAAAAGGAAGAAATAAGACCGTTTATGCCCTTAAATAAGGGCCGGATGGTAGAAAAGGAGGAAATAAGACCGTTTAAGGCCTTAAATAAGGGCTGGACGGTAGAAAAGGAAGAAATAAGGCCGTTTAAGGCCTTAAATAAGGGCTGGACGGTAGAAAAGGAAGAAATAAGACCGTTTATGCCCTTAAATAAGGGCTGGACGGTAGAAAAGGAAGAAATAAGACCGTTTATGCCCTTAAATAAGGGCTGGACGATTGAAACTCCGGTAATTTTCTGTTCGCCGTTGATTGATCCGCAAAGCGTATTTTACTACAAAACAGGGGATTCCGGTGCTTCCTGCTTCGAAGCTTGGAAAACAAGCTTGGGATGGTCAGGTGGAGTTGTTTTGCCCGCAATTTGCTGAAGAAGGCCATGATAGCAGTTAAACAAAGGCGGGAGGAAGCTGAGCTTAGCTCAGCCTCCTCCCGTTGGTGATGATTAACCTTTTCAAAATAATTCTTTGAGGCTTTTGAAACAGTCCGTTTTTCACCGAGACGCGTTAAGAGTGAAGAGAATAATCCAGCAAGCGGGAGAATAAAACAGCTGCTTCTCCGCGTGTCATTTTGGAACCGGATTTGAAGCTGCCATCGGAGTAACCGTTTAGGATACCGTGTTCGGAAATCTCCTCAATGGAAGAGCGAGCCCATTCCGGAATGAGGCTGGAGTCGGTGAAGCCTGCCGCAACTTGCCGGTTTGTGAAATCGGCTGTCTCTCCGAATAATTCGAGTACACGTTTTGCCATAACAGCTGCTTCAGCACGCGTCATAGGCCGCTCTGCTTCAAACCTTATTCCGTCAGAAGCCGGAATGCCTTTTAACAGACCTGTTTGCAGCATGATGGTTGCCGTTTCGCGGGCCCAAGCCGGAATCTCGTTGCTGTCGGCAAATGAAACTGGCTGATCTTGCGAGACAGCAAGGTTTAACATACGGGCCAGCATAACGGCAAGCTCGGCTCGCGTAATAGGTTTGTCGGGCTGAAATGTGCCGTCAGGCATGCCTTGCATAATCCCCATCCGGTTCAGTCTGAGGCTTTGCGGCTCGGCCCAATGCCCGGATAAATCCTTATACGACCGCGCCGTCTCTTGGAAGGCGGCGATTATGCCTTCACCCGGAGAGAACGATTCTCCGGACGGAGCCTTTTCGAGAGCCACCCACCGACGGAGCCGTTCGCTGTATTGGTACAGGCCGAATGGCTGCTGCAGTGTCGGGAGTTGAATCATAATTGGAGAGAGAATGTCTGTATCGGCAGGGACCGACCAGCGAATCGCATGACCGGCCAGTATAAGGCCTTCCGTCGCAGGCAGTTCTTCCTTAGCTATTTTAGCTACCGTTACGCTGCTGTCTTTGTTGAACGATTTTGGAGCAACAGCGAAGCTTGCAACGCCATGTAGGGACCAAAGCGTATTTTTTCCGACAGCCGCTTCAAACTTCCAAATTGGCGCACGCGAAGGGGGCGGAGACGGAGTACTCGAAGGCTCAGGAGACGGCGCACTCGAAGGCTGCGGAGACGGAGTACTCGAAGGCTCAGGAGACGGCGCACTCGAAGGCTGCGGAGACGGCGAACTCGAAGGCTCCGGAGACGGCGTGCTCGTAGGCTGCGGAGACGACGAACTCGTAGGCGTCGGAGATGACGAACTCGTAGGAGTCGGAGACGGAGTACTCGAAGGCTCAGGAGACGGAGTACTCGTAGGCTCCGGGGACGGAGTACTCGAAGGCTGCGGAGACGGAGAACTCGAAGGCTGCGGAGACGGAGTACTCGAAGGCTCAGGAGACGGAGTACTCGTAGGCTCCGGGGACGGCGCAGGCAGCACCGAGATTACGAACTGCCGCTCCTCCGACTCGTTGGCGCCTCCATGCTCGGTTCCGCCGTCATCCTTTAGGCGAACCCGCACCGTAGAGCTTCCTGCCGCATCGTCGGCAAAAGCGAACTGCAGCGTGCCGTCCGCGCTTACGGACGGCTGTAGCGCAAACAGCTCGGGACGATCCGCCGCAGCAGCAAAGCTCACCTGCTGGGCGGCTTCATCGCTAGGTCCAGGCAAGATAGACGCTGCCCAGCCGGGATAAGTACGCAGCTGATTGCCTGCTTCCTCCTGAATATTTTCTCCCGCTTCAAAAGAAGGCGCGTCGTTTACCGGCACAACGGCGATAGAGTAGCTCCGCTCCGCCGTTTTTGGACGACCCTGCCCATTATTGCCGCCGTCGCTCACGGAGATTCGCAGTTCATCCGTTCCGTTGAAGTTCAACGCTGGCGTGTACACCAGTCCCCGAAGCCCCGCCTGCAAAGCTTCCTGCGAGCCCCGGTAAACTTTACCGCCGCTGCCCGGCAGCTCGTCTTCCAGTGTTAAGCCTTCCGCATGGGCAAGCTCGGCTTGCCCATGGGATACGCTCAGCGTAAGCGTAAGATCCTCGCCGTCGAAGTCTCCGACGGAATCGACAATCATGCTCAGCGTGCGGTCCTCCGGCGTCGTCTGAACCGCGGGCGGCAGCAAACCGCCGCCTCCTTGCAAAAAGGCGCGCGCCGAGCCGGGAGCGCCGAATACGGATCCGTTCAGCCGTGAGCCGCTCTCGTCCCTCGTTGTGCCATTTAGCGCTTCATTTAACGGATAGTACACCTGCGGCTTGGCATCGCCTGACCGCAGAGGCCTCATGAACTGGCTGGAAATCTGCTCCTGGCTGCGGGGCGCCCTCCAGAAGCGGAACTCATCGATATCAGTCGCAGCGAAGGAGCTCTTAGACGGATTTGTGCCAAGGTAAAAGGATGCGTTAGAAGACCGCGGTCGTTCAATATATTCCGTCCGGGTCCCGACAAGCGTGCCGTCCAGATAAAAACTCGCTGTAGTTTCTCCGCGATTGTCCTGCAAGGAAAAAGCATAATGATGCCAGCGGTCCGGGTTTTCTGGCTCGAATACATCCTCGAATATGAGTCCGCCCCAGCCGTCCATGAATTGAACTGACAACTTATTGGTGCCTTCCGTCGGAATGAGCTGGAAGCCGTTTTGCCCGCTGGCATAAACGAGCGGAGCGGAGCTGGCCCACAGCGGTGTATGGGAGCGAGCCCAAATTTCTGCCGCATAGGATAAATTGATCTGGATGGACGGCGATTGAACGTAGTCGTTGCTTCCATCGAGGGCAATGCCTTTACCCGGGGAGACAAACGGCCGCAAGTTCGACTGAAGAACCGTTATTTTAAACGTTTTAACCGTTGTATCCGCACCACCGTTGGCAGTACCTCCGTCATCCTTGAGCGTAACGGTCACGTTCGCCTCGCCCTCGACATCCTCCTTTGGCTGAAAGGTCAGCTTCCCCTGTTCATCCAGCGCGGGTGCCTGAACAAACAGCTCGGGACTGTCCGTGGAAACGTTTAAGCTGAGTGTTTGCCGTTCGTTGTCCGGTCCGGCTGACAGCGGCGCAGCCCATCCTTCATAGGTCTGGATGCCGCTGCCTTCCGTGGCCTGCATGTTTGGACCCGGCGAAAAACGGGGAGCGTCATTGACCGGCTCGATACGGATCGGAAGCGTATAAACGCCTGTGGCCGGTTCCGCTGCTGCTGCGCTGCCGGAGTCGGTGACGTGAACGACCAGCTGGTCGTTCCCCGACACATCCGTCAAAGAGTCGTATTGGAGCGAGGCAAGCATCCGATGCAGCGCAGCGCTACCCCCGGTCCAGCTTATGGAAGAGCTGCCCTGCGCACCGGCTGCAAGCTGCAGCCCGGCTGTTTCGAGGGCAGTCAGTTGTCCAAGGCTAGCGGACAGGGATACGGTATATTGATCCGTGACGGCGTCGCTGTCAGCAAAGCCGATGGCAGGCAGCATAAACGGCGCTTGATCCTCTAACGCGACCGGCAAAGAATACTCCCGGCTCCCTTTTTGATAGGAAGAACCGCTTATGAATCCCGGCTCCCAAGCGTCCATGCCGGCATGAAGCAGCAAGCTGCTTTCGTTGCCGTTCATTTGCTGAGTCATGCCGGCTTTAATTTCGGACGGAGTCCGCACCCGGTTCCAAAGCCGGAATTCATCCAGCTCCACTTTGCCATAACGGCCATCGTCCGCTCCGAGCAGCAAATTGGCCAGGCTGTTGCTGTCATATCCCCAGCTAAAACCGGCGTATGACGCTACTTGTTTGCCGTCCACGTAAAAGAGCAGAGGACCGTTGAAAGCGAACTTATACGTTATCGCATAATGATGCCATTCGGTAATATCGTCCGGCGTGTATTGGGCGACGCGTACTAAGGAGCCGTTGTGTTTGATATAAACGGCTACGGTGCGGGTTCCTTTGTCCGGGTGAATCATAAAGTCGTTATCGCTGTGCCGGTAGGTTATGAGCACGCTGTTATCATTCCATACTGGATCCGTGGAACGGGCCCAGATTTCGGCGGTGAAGTCTTTAGGGCGCTGTATGTTGCGAAAAAGCGCATACGTTGAATTGCCTCCAAGCTTCAGGGTGTCGTCGCCAAGCATGTTAACGGTCGGGCGTTCGTTGGTTGCGGCCAATGCTCCCGAAGTGCCGATCGCGGCAGAAAGTATAATAAGGGCCAGAACCGCGAGCAGCGCGGGCCGGAGCAGCCTTTTCATCATGGAAGTAGTGCCTCCTTCTTCATCTGTCGTTTCCATTGTAGAGACAGAACAACTTTTGGACGACTGACAAATGTTAATTCTTTCACGGGAACGGGCGATGAACTAGAATAAGGTCAACGCTACGAGTTTCTCGTAAATCCGATTAAAAGCGCGGAGGATATCAATGAATTCAAGCAACGAATGGATGCCGCCACTCGCCAAAATAACGCCGCCTTCCGGACAGGGCAAAACGGCAGCCCGTCCAAGACTCCTACAAAAAATGAACGGAAACCCGGCCCGACTGACGGCTGTCGCGGCTCCGGCCGGTTACGGCAAAACGACGCTGCTTCGCCAGTGGGCGGTTGGTTTTGCCGGTCCTATAGCATGGCTGGCTTTGGATGAGCCTGACAACGAACCATCCCGATTCTGGCGCCTTGCGGCATGCGCCTTGGCGCAGGCGCTTCCCCCGGGCGCGCTTGCCCGCAGCCTGCCTCTGAGCAGCGCGCTTCCGGGTCTGTCGATATATACGTTTTTGGATGCTTTGACCGGGGAGCTTCAGGCATGCGGCTGCGAAGCCGCACTCGTCATGGATGATTTCCACCATATTAAGGATAGGGGAATCATCGAATCTATGACGTATTGGCTTCGCTATTTGCCGGCTAAGGTCCGGGTTATCGTTGCCGGTCGTTCCGTCCCGCGCTTTGGCGGGAGCCGCTGGCAATCGGAAGGCAGACGTCTTGATCTTGCGGCAGCGGATTTGAGGTTTACGGAAGAAGAAGCGGACGTTCTGCTCGATCTGGCATCGCGGGAGCCGCTGACCGGGGCTCAGCGGACTCGGCTGCTGGAGCATACGGAGGGGTGGGCGGCTGGCCTGCAGCTCGCCGCGCTGGCCGGAGCGCCTGCTGGCGCGCCGGATCTGAGCGAGGAGCTTTCCTTCTTTTTAATGGAAGAGGTTTATGAGCGGCAGCCTGCTGAAGTCAGGTCCTTTTTGCGTGTTACGGCGGTTTTGGACAGCCTGGACGCCGAGCTTGCTGCAGCGGCGGTCGGCTGCGGACAAGCTCGGGCTGCACTGCTGATGGAGCGGATTCAGGAAGATAATTTGTTTCTTTTGCCGGTTGGCGGAGCAGGTTCGTTCCGTTATCATTCCTTGTTTCGCGACTTTTTGCTGGGCAGGCCGGAGCCGGAGCCGGGAGCGGAGCGCGCTGCGCTGTGGCGCGCCGCACGAAAGCTGGCGGACAGAGGTATGATGGTGGAGGCGATTCGCTGCAGTCTGGATTGCGGGGATTATGACTACACGGGAGAACTGATTTCCGCTTATGCGGGAGCCGCTTTCAGGCAGGGCGAGCTGCCCGTGCTGCTCGGATTATTAAGCCGGTACGCAGAAGCGCGCGAGCTGTCGGCCGAGCAGCGCCAGCTTCATGCGTTTCTGCTCGCGGTTGCAGGGCGCGGCTCAGCGGCCGCAGCCGTACTGGCAGCGGCAAGGCAGGATACGGAGGCGATGCCTGACAGCGCGCTCAAGCGGCGGCTGCGGAGCGGCTTGCTGTTCGTGGAATCCAATCTGATCTTTTTCTCGGGGCGGTTCGAGCTATGGCATTCCTTCTCGGAACGGGCCGGAAGCGGGCTGCTGGCGGAAGAGGCGCTTTATTATAATATTGATTTCAACCGGTCTGAACCGCTCGTCCGGCGGACGGAGCTTGGGATGAAAGGTGTTCTGAGCAGCGATACGGAGGCTATCGGACTGCGTTTTACGTCGCTTTTGCAGCAGGGCGGCTGGGGTGAAAGCTATGTGAGCCTGTATGTGCGGCAGGCGCTGGCGGAGGGGTATTTTGAATGGAACCGGCTGGAGGAGAGTGAAGCGCTGCTGGCCGGGCTGCGGGGAGCGAAGAGCTCAAGAGAGGTACCTGGACTGGCCGTGCCAATGGCGATTCTCCAGGCGAATCTATACGCGGCGCGCGGCTTGCCGGAGGAAGCGGCTGATGTGCTGGACGAGGCGGAGCGCCTCCCGTGCGCTGAAGATGCGCACTGGCAGGCTTATCTACAATCCGCCCAAGTCCGGCTGCTGCTGCAGGCTGGCAAAACGGCGCAAGCCAAAAAACGGCTCGGCCCGACGGATCAGCAGTTCAAAGAGAAACCCGCCTACCATCGGGAATACGAGTTTATGACGCAGGTTCGCCTGCTGCTGAAGCAGCAGAAGTCGGCTCAGGCGCTGCGAATGCTGGAATCGCTCAAGAGATTGCAGGAGAGAGAGGGGCTGTTGTCCGGGTTGGCTGAATCCGCCATCCTGCAGGCGTTGGCGGAGCAATGCCGCGGCCGGCGTGACAGGGCGCTTCAGTATGCTGCGGAAGCGTTGGAAAGGAGCGAGCCCCACTGCTATATCCGATTGTTCGTCAATGAGGGCGAGCCGATGAGGCAGCTGCTGCTCGCTTTTCGGACGGCGTGCGGGGAAGAACGCGGCTCCCGGCTAATCGGCGAAGACGCAGCGTCTGTGAACAGCCTGGGCCAGGACGAACCGGCGGCGCTCCTGCGCCAAAGTCAGCTGCTCGGCTATGCCAACCGGCTGCTGCGCTGTTTTGCCTATGCGCCGCCGCGCCTGCTGTCCGTGGAAACGCCGGCAGAGCCGCTGACCGAGATTGAGCTGACGCTGCTGCGCCTCGTCGGGGAAGGGGCGGCCAATCGCGACATAGCCGCGCGGCTGGCGCTCTCGCCGGGCACGGTCCGGGTTTACTTGTCCCGGCTATACGATAAGCTTGGCGTATCCTCGCGAACTCAGGCGCTGCACACCGCCAAAGAGCTGCAGCTGCTGGAAGAGGGGAGTTAGAACGGACGCAGGTTTTTGGCTATTGTTCTGCATGCAGAAGGAGGCGCTCCAAGCATAGCTTGAAGCGGTCCGAAGCTGCGTTTACAGAAGGTCCGCTCGAATTTCGCCGATTGCAGCCACAATAAGGTCTGCCTCGGACAGGTCCTGATTGCCGGAATTCGGATTGCGGAAGCCGATGGCCTTCATGCCGGCGGCCTTGGCGGCGCGCAGGCCGTTTCGGGAATCCTCCAATACGACGCAATACTCCGGGCTAATTCCGAGCTGGCGCGCGGCTTCCAGATAAACGTCAGGCGCAGGCTTGCCCCGTGGCACCTCTTCACCGCTAACTATACAACTGAAAGAATCTATGAGGCCGAACTTGCCGAGAACCGCTTCGATAAAGCTGCGAGGAGAAGAAGAAGCGACGCCCGCTGGAATGCCGAGCATCCTCAGCGAATCAATCAGATCCCGAATTCCCTCAATCGGTTCAAGTTGACTGGAATGGAGTGCAGCTAGCTTTTGTTTTGTCTGAATTTCGATAATTTCTGCGATTGACGGAGTAAACCCAAATTGAGCGCGGAGCGATTTCCACATCTCGGGATTAGTCATGCCGACGAACGGCTCAAGCCCCTCCTGGTCGATAACGGCCCCGAGCTCTGCGACCGTTTGGATATCTGTAGCGAAGTGGAGCGGCTCGCTGTCGATAATAACTCCGTCCATGTCAAACAAAAATGCCTGCATCGAACCTCTCCTCGCCTTTGTCTGTATGAACTGCCGCGCAGTCTGTCTGCCGGACAAGTTCATTATACACCGAGCTTACTTCCGCAAGATGACAAGTTCTAAGGAATGGGATTGTGATACGATGATAAAAAACGGCAGGAGGGCTTTATTTAAGCTATGATCGCTTATAACATCGGTTTTGTATGCCGACGGGATGAAGTTTTGCTGCTTAACCGGGAATTTCCCGGCTGGATGGGCTGCTGGAACGGCATTGGCGGCAAGTTGGAGTCTGGCGAAGCTTTGCGGAATTCAATGGTTCGAGAAATCCGCGAGGAAGCATTTTTGGAGTCCGGGCAATATGAGCTGCAATTTAAAGGGCTGGTGACATGGGGGGCGGATGCCGCCAACTTTGGCGGAATGGCCGTGTACGCTGTTCGTCTGCCGGAGCAGCTCGATTATCCGACTCCGATTAAGACTCGCGAAGGCATTCTCGACTGGAAAAAGAGGACATGGGTGCTGCATCCGCAAAACCAGGGAATTTCGTCAAACCTGCCTTACATCTTGAGAAAGATCGATGACTCGGAACCTTGGCATCATCATTGCCGGTATACGGAGGAGAAGCTGCATGAAGTTATCTCCGTTCCGGTCGATTCCCGTCTTGAAGATAGAGAGAGCTTAAACGGCTATGCGGCCCGTTTTTTGTCCGGTTTAACAACCGCAATCCCGATCGCCGGAGCGGCTCGGGTTTGATCAACGATCATCGGTCAGCGCAAAGAGCCTGAAAGCTTTGAGACTCTCAGGCCAATTGCGTTTATTCCTCCTGTCCCCGGCTAAGTACCGGAATCCACAGCTCATTGCGGTTTTCCTCGGGATGTAAATAAGCCTCAATAGCCGGCAGCGGTGCGAGCTCGTAACCCGCAGCGGGAACCCATTCCCGGTAAAAACGCGTCCATACCTCCTGCAGCGTTTCTGGCATACCTTCCGCTTCAAATACGGCCCACTGGCATTCTGGAAAGAGGATGGTCCGCCAGCCCTCCGGTGCAGGAGCGAGAGAGACGGTACCCAGGATGTAGTCGAATTGTTCCCCCTGACCCCAGCTCCCGCCGGAGCAGATGCCAAGTATTCCGCGAGGTTTTCCGTGAGGATCGCCGAGCTCAAAGAACTGGGCAAACGCGCCTTCCTCCGCCGCTTTTTGCCACAGCTGAGGAACCTCCTGATATGCGGTGTTCATCCGCACTCTTTCTCCCATGCCAATCGCCGTGAACGGCGGCAGCTTCTCAAGCCGGTAGTTCATTGCGCTTCCTCCATGCAGTTCAAATTGAAAGTTCATGCGCGGGCAGACGAGCAGCTTGGCGCCGGGCTTGCGTGCTTCAACTGGCGACAATCCATGCAGCATTCCAAAAGCCCGGGTGAACGCCTCCGGCGATTCATACCCGTATCTCAAGGCGATGTCGAGCACCTTGCTGCCTCCGGTCTGCAAATCTGCCGCCGCAAGCGTAAGCTTCCTTCGCCTATATAATCCGACAGCTGGATTCCCGTCAGATAGGAAAGCATCCGCTGGAAGTGGTAAGCGGGACAGTCGGCTCTTTTAGCCGCCTCAGCATATGAAAATTCCCCGGTAAGACTGGCTTCAATATAATCGAGCGCCGCGTTCATGTTCCTGGCCCAGTCCATGCCTCACAACCTTTCCCGGTTATCGTAACCGATTCTCGCTGCTTCAAGCCTAGCCGCTGATGCGCCATTTCTGCAAGATCATTGACACCAGCTGGTAATTTCAATACTATCTAATTAGATGTTAATCTAATCAGTGGCACAAGGAGGCAAACCCCATGCAGCTGGAAAAGGTAATTGCCTATCATAAAGCGCTGGCCGACCCGACCCGCATCCGTCTGCTCATCCTGCTTGCCGAAGGCGAATTGAACGGGCTGACGCTGGCGGAACGGCTGTCGCTCACACCCGCGACGATTACTCATCATGCCGCCAAGCTGCGTGAGGCCGATCTTATTAATGAGCGGCGGGAGAAAAATACGATTTATTTTTCTTTAAACGAGCCCTTTTTGCGCGACGGAGCAAGCGCGGCGGCGGAGCTTATTTTCAGGAGAAACGGACAAACCGGGGAGGATAAGCAGGATATGAACGCGGAACAGCGGGAGCTGGAGAATCGTCAGAACGCGGAGGCGGAGCATAAATACCGTTCCAGCGTTCTGCGCAACTTCTTCGATAAGGAGGGCAGGCTCAAAAGCATACCGGCGCAGCATAAAAAGAAGCTGGTCGTGCTGGAGCATTTGGCGGAGAAGCTGGAGCCGGGACGCCATTACCCGGAGAAAGAAATCAACGCATTTCTGCAGCAGTTTCATCCCGATTACGCGACGCTGCGGCGCGAGTTCATCATGCACCAGTACTTATTCCGCGAAAAAGAAGTTTACGAGCGCAACCCGGTCGAAATGTGGCCGCGCTGGTCGCAGCTGTCTTGAAAATCGGGAACTGTACCCGCTCCCGTCATATCTGTTCTGCTATGCTTGAACTTGAGATGCGATTAAGCTTCGTTCAAGGGAGAGATTACGATGAACATGTATGAACACGAGCGTCCGTTGACGCGTTCCGATATCGTAGAAGGTTTGACAAAACTCGGCGTGAAGCGAGGAATGACGCTGCTTGTGCATGCTTCGCTGAAATCGTTCAACCGCTGGATTCCCGGAAAAAGCCAGGCGGTTGTAGAGGCGCTGGAGGAAGCGATCGGTCCGGAAGGAACGCTTGTCATGCCGACGCATACAGCGGACCTGTCGGAGCCGTCCTATTGGAGCAGGCCGCCGGTGCCTGAAGCGTGGTGGCCGATTATCCGCGCCGAAATGACGCCGTTCCGGCCGGATTTGACGGAAACGCGCATGATGGGGGCAATTGCCAACTGTTTTTTTCGTCAGGAGGGGGCAATGCGCAGCAATCATCCGCAGGTGAGCTTTGCCGCCCGCGGCCCGCTCGCGGAAGCGGTTATTGGCGATCACTCTTTGGACCACGGGCTTGGCGAGCGGTCGCCGCTGGCCCGCATTTATGAGCATGACGGCTACGTTCTGCTGCTCGGCGTGAACCATGACCGAAACACCTCGCTGCATTTGGCGGAGGAGCGGTCATCCTGGCCCGGCAAAAAAGCTGTCCGGCAAGGCTCTCCGATGCTTGTTGACGGTACTGCGCGATGGGTTGAGTTCGAGGACCTCGCCTACGACGACAGTGATTTTATCGAGATCGGTGAAGCATTTGAGAACTCTCATCCTCTAGTCCGTCTCGGATTAATCGGCGACTGTCAGGCCCGGCTGCTGCCGCAGCGGGCATTGATCGATTTCGCCGTGCAGCGGATGGCTGAACGAAAAGAGGAAAGTCCGCAAGGCTGAAGGCTGCGCAGCTTAGAGGAGCGCAATTGGCCGTCTGACGGCGCAGCGCTCCTCGATGAAAGGGAGCATGGCTTGGCGGAAGCCGAGGCGATGAGAGAGCCCCCTGGGGCCTCTATTGCCCCGGCTATTTTCGCTGGCTTTGCTGTTGCCATGTATCTCTGCCCCAGCGGCTCACAGGGTAACGGAATAGCTGCCGCAGGCTGTATTTGCTTCATCCGGGGAGGGAACGGTTATGTATAGGGCGGTTGTGCTGAATGGGTAGTCATGCTATCCTGCTTGATGACTGGTTACATATCGGAAACGAGCCCGAGGCCCGAGTATAAAGGAGATTCCAACATGAGCAAAGGTGCGTTTATGGGGCCGGACCGCCAGGCCTGGCTGGACAGTTTTAAGTTTTCGATTCCGCTGCGAATCCGATATTGCGAGACGGATATGCTGGGGCATGTAAATAATGTGAGCTATTTTATGTACTTCGAGCAGGGAAGGATCGAGTACTTCGAGAATTTGGAACTTAGCGATGATTTATTCGGCAGCAGGATGGTGTCCGTCGTAGCGGATTTGGAGTGCCAGTATCTGGCGCAAATTTATTTAAAGGACCGGCTTCAGCTCCACGTCAAATCGGCCCGGATCGGCCGCTCCTCCATCGACATCCACTACGCCTTGACTGTAGAGGGGGAGTTGAAGGCGGCGGGACGCGGAGCAATCGTGCTGATTGATAAGGAAAGCGGCCGTTCGGCTCCGCTTCCGGAGACGGCGCGCGAAGCGCTCCGCAAGTTTGAAGGCCCCGGGTTGGAGGAATAGCCAGCCTAAAGTCCAGGCTGAGGAATAGGCTGTGGTCGGTATGCGCGCGGGGCTCGGTGAAGTAAGCTGTTTCTCAGGGAATAAAGGTTATATGAACGGAGAACGCGGGCAGACTATTTTGCTTGCTTGCCCCGTATGTATATCGTAACGAGCAGCTTGTCAGTCAGCCTGCCGGGAACAACCGGCAAGAGGCGGGATGCTGAAGCCAGAGGAGGAAGCTTACGTGTATGCGAGCAGCCAGCAACGAATCCTTGTCCTGACCGGAACGCTGGGGGATGGCCATAATCAGGCGGCGCGCGCGATTGCGGAAGCTGCCGTTGGGGCAGCCCCGGACGCCGAGGTGCAGGTTGTGGATTATATGAAATGGACGCATCCCAAGCTTCACGCGGTCGGCAGATTCTTTTACATGCAGGGAATCAAAGGATTGCCCTCGGTATACGGCTATCTGTACCGGGCGACGAAGGAAGAGAACCGTCTCTCCTCGCTGTTCAAGCAGCTGAGGACGTTCCGCATCGAGCGCATGCTGGAATTGCTGGAAGAGATGCGTCCGACCGTTGTCGTGAGCACGTTTCCGGCTGCCGCCGCCGCGATGTCTCACCTGAAGCTGAACGGACTGACCGACGTTCCGGCGGTAACCGTGCTGACGGATTATGCGCGGCACAGCTACTGGATTCATCCCGGCACGGACCGGTATATCGTCGGCGCGGAGCCGATCCGCGAAGCGTTGATTGCCCAGGGCGTTAATCCCGGCCAGATTGTGGCCAGCGGGATTCCAATTCGTCCTCATTTTGGACAGTCGCATAACCGCAAGGCGTTATGCCTCAAATACGGACTGGACGCCTCTCTTCCGTCCATCCTGGTTATGGGCGGCGGCGACGGGCTCATTGGGCGGAGCGTGATGCGTTTGCTGGAGGAGTCCTCGATGCTGCCGCGAGCCCAGTTCATTATCGTCTGCGGCCGCAACGACCGGCTGCGCCGCCAGCTGGAGAGCCGCTTGGGAGAACTGCAGGGCGGACACCGGGTGCTGCTCACCGGTTTTGTGCCTTATGTGCATGAGCTGATGGCCGTGGCGGATGTGATGGTGACGAAGCCGGGCGGGCTAACCGTTTCCGAAGCGCTGGCTCAGGAGCTGCCCATGATTCTATTCAAGCCCATTCCGGGCCAGGAGCAGGAAAACTCGGCGTATTTGGCGGGCCTGGGAGCCGCTCTGCAAGCAGGCAGCCGCAGTGAGCTGCAGGAACGTCTGCGGCAGGTGCTGGCCCATCCTTCGCTGCGCGAGAGGCTTCGCCGCAACGCCTCCCGGCATAAACCCGTTGAGGGCGCCAGGCGCGCGCTGCAGGCGATTCTGGAGCTGCATACGGGCGGCGCGGCAGCCGCGCAGGCGGCAAGTGCGATTATATCCGCAGCCGACGAGGTGAGCGCTGCAGCCGCCGCTGCAGTAAGCGGCGCTGCGCTGCGCGGGCCGCAGCCTGAAGCAGTAAATGCATGGCCATGCTAACAAGCCGATCCGTTGCGATCGGCTTTTTTTGTTAGGTTAAAGGTTAACTTGTGAAACGCTTTCTTTACTTTTATTAGAAATATTGGATGTCGAACTTTGGCGCTTGTGAATTTAATTTATCAGAACTATAGGTCTTATGTATCAGAAGTAAAGAGCGATTCTTTATAAACAAAGACAAGTATAGCTTCAAGTCAATATGTCCTAGACGCAAAATGAAGTAGGATATGCTACTTAGATCATATTGACTAGGTTCCTATGCTCATTTTATAATTGCCCTGTACAAATGTTGGTAATTGTAGATTCTTACTGGAATAATGATATTTCCGTCGAGAAGGAGCCGAAGCATGGTATATGATGGAATCCTGCTAGGGCTTATCGTAGGATTTATCCGGGCCGGCTGGAAGAATGGTTTGCTGGCGCTTTCGCAGATCAACATTCGGTTTGGCTGGGTCTTTCCGCTGTTGCTGTTAGGCCAGTTCGGCTTGTATCTTCTGCAGGACAAGTTCTCCTTTTTTGCACAGTTTAATGGATATATTTATATCGTCATTTACGTAACAGGGCTGTCGTTATTATGGCTTAACCGGCATCAAAAGGGACTCGGCATCATTTTTGCCGGCGTTTTGTTGAATTTTGTCGTTATGCTGGCTAACGGCGGGCGCATGCCGGTCTCTTTGGAAGCGGCTCAGGCTGTGCTTGATCCTATTTATATCGATATGCTTATGAGCGGCGACGCGGTGACGAAGCACTTTTTAATGGACGAGTCCACCCGCCTGTCTTTTCTGGGAGATATTATCCCGCTCGGGCCGCCGTATCCAAGAAGCCAGGCTATCAGCATCGGAGATGTTGTAATCAACGTTGGAGTCTTTCTTTTTATCCTTCAATTACTCGGCAAGAAATCCAAACCGAACTCCAATTCTCTTCCTGAAAATGCGCTATAGTCTTATTCCATGCGAAGGGAGGTGAGCAGCAGATGAAAAAGGTTAATGTTAAAGTTATTCTTTTCAACCTTGCCATTCTTGCTTCCGTAGCAGTCGCTTTAACTTCTGGATACCGAGTAGGCTAGTATCTCTTAGATCAGGAGTCGGAAGAGTATTTCTTCTGATTCCTTTTTTATATTTTAACGGGGGAGTTACGACATGGGCAGTCAGAGACAAGGTTATAGACTTAAGCCTCAAGAACTACTCGTAGTAGTGATTTGTCTTTTAGGCACCTTGTTGTTCCTGTCCTTTTTTTGGGACACCGGATTTCATTTGCCCAATTCCGGCTGGGTCATGTTTTATGCCCTGGTTGCAGGGGCCATCGTGCTGGAATATTTTATGTTCAAGCTTCCGCCTGAGGGCAATCATCAGTCGATGGACAGCACCATTTTTCTCGCGGCGTTATTTATATACGGCCCAAAGTTTTCCCTAATGGTACTGCTCGTAAGCGCCGTTATTATAGCCTTCAACCGCAGGCATGTCGCCTGGTGGAAGCATTATTATAATTTTGTGACCTATTCAGCCATGATTATTGGGGCTTATTGGGTATTCGAAGCAATGGGGGGAACGTTAGGGGACTTCAAGGTAGTAGAGCTGTACGCTTATGTCGGAGCTCTGGCCACTTATTTTTTTGTCAACGTGCTGCTTTTAGCCAGCTATTTCTTTTTGCTGTACCGCAATCAGTTAATTCCGGTATTGGCCCATTTTGTCCGGGAATCGATTTTTGCTTATTTGGGTATTCTGCTGTTTTCCATCGTGCTGCTCATCTTAATTTTAAAAACGAATATGTTTGGAGTCTTCCTCTTCCTTATTATTGCCGTTCTGCTTTCCCATGTGTTCAAACAGCTGTTTCTCATGTACCACGAAATCAACGACAAAGCTAACAAGGACCAACGAACCGGATTGTTTAACCATAGCTATCTGGAAGAGAAGTTGGATGAATATATTCAGCTGTACCGGGAAGAGGGCAAAGCGTTTTCGTTTGCTATGCTGGATCTGGACGATTTCAAAAAATATAACGACTTATACGGTCACCCTCAAGGCGATAAGCTGCTAGGCTTCGTAGGCTCTATTTTAAAGGAAGAATGCGAGCCTCACGGCTATATCTGCGCCCGCTACGGCGGTGAGGAATTTGCAGTCATCATGCCTGAGCTGGACAAAAATAAAGCGAGACTGTTTATCCATCAGCTCCGCAAAAGAGTGAACAACTCTCCGTTTGAAGGCGTCGACGTGCTGCCGCATGGCTGTATTTCGTTCTCGGCCGGCGTCATGGAGATGAATGCCGATACGTATGAAAAATCCCAGCTCGTCGGATTTTCCGACCGTGCGATGTACATATCGAAATCCAAAGGCAAAAATGTCGTTACGGTGTACGGCGAGCAGACGTTTATCCCGCAGCTGTTCGAGCATGAGATCAACGAGCTGGAGCAGCAAATCAAAGTGTTTTTGTCCAAGGATGTATATACGTTTAAACATTCCAAGCGGGTGTATTCTTACGCGGTAGATATGTCGCAGGTGCTTGGCTTGGCTGAGGAGGAGCGGAGGACGCTCATTCTTGGGGCGCTCATCCACGATATCGGCAAGCTGGAGGTTCCGCGCGAGGTGCTGACAAAGCGGACGAAGCTGAGCCAGGATGAGTGGGAGCTGATCAAGCGGCATGTGACGTTCGGCAAAGAATTTTTGCTTGCTACGGGCAAATACAACGATCTTGTGCCGCTTGTCGAGCTGCATCATGAGCGTTACGATGGCGGAGGTTACCCTCATAATCTCAAAGGACCCGAGATTCCCAAGCTGGCCCGTATTCTATGTATTATCGATTCCTTCGATGCGATGACGACCGAGCGGCCGTATCAGCGGACCAAGTCGTTCACCGAGGCGCTGGATGAGATGCGCCGCTGCACGGGAACCCAGTTTGACCCCGAGCTGGTCGCTCCGTTTATTCGCTATATAGAACAACGGATCGAACAGGGGGATATCCCGGAAGAGGCGCTTCAAGCGTTCGAGCAGCAGCAGAAGCAGCAGGAACCGAACGAGAGAATTTAACATAGCTCCTTTACAAGAGGCCGCCGCGTGCGGCCTTTTTGATCCGGTTAAGGATTCGAAGCGGACAGCCCTATGATAAAATAATGACGGCAAGAAAATCCCGGCCAAAGAAAGAAGGATGAGCATGAGCAAGCCGGATAAGGTTCTGCTGAAGCTGAAGGAAGTTGTGGAGCATCGGCATATAGTAGGATTGGCCTGCGCGTTTCTGATTCGCGGGCGCGTAGTGTG
Source organism: Paenibacillus pasadenensis (assembly GCF_023715725.1). Taxonomy (GTDB): domain Bacteria; phylum Bacillota; class Bacilli; order Paenibacillales; family Paenibacillaceae; genus Paenibacillus_O; species Paenibacillus_O pasadenensis_A. Next base: position 14,756 of record NZ_JAMBOT010000008.1, on the reverse strand, counting down.
GAAAGGAAACTTAGGTTTGGCAAACCGGGAGCAAGGTCTGCCGGTTACAGATAAAACGGTTTTTCGTATGGGCTCCGTGTCGGTTTCAATAACGGCAGCCGCTATCATGCAGCTCGTCGAAAGCGGCCGCTGCAGTCTGGACGACGATTCGGCAAAGCTGATTGGCCTGCCGTTTCGCCATCCGCCGCATCCCGATCAGCCTGTCCGTCTTCGTCATTTGTTGACTCATACGAGCGGTTTGCGGGATCATTACGCTGCGTTTGCCGCCGCATCCCGCAAGGAGCCGCTGCTTCCGCTGTCGGAGCTGCTTCTCCCCGGAGGAGGCTGGCATTCTCCTGGCCTATGGGGAGACAAGCCTCCCGGCGACTCTGCTGGGTATGCATTTTCCAATCTTGCAGGGATTCTATTGGCAACCATAGTGGAGAGGTTAAGCGGAGAACGGTTTGACCGCTATTGCCGCAAATATTTGTTCCAGCCGCTCGGTATGAGCGACTCCAGCTTTAATCCGGAAGATATCGATTCCAGCCGGTTTGCCGTTTTGTATGATCGGGATAAAGACTCGGGAGCATTTACAGCGGCTTTGGACGAATCACGGGGAGCGAGTGAACCATCGTCGGAACTGGGAGGATATGTTCCCGGCGTAAATGGCTCGCTGTTCGAGCCATACGGCGGCCTGCGGACGACGATAGCGGATTTGTCTCGCTGGCTGGAGCTGCTGGCCGGTTATGGTGAACGGAACGGAGTGCGCCTGCTGCAGGCGCGAACGGTCAAGGATATGATGAGCCAGCACTGGAAGCGGGAGACGCAGGAGGGATTTTACCGGGAAGGCGGCCTGATGCTTCAGCGCACCAAGGATCTTTTTGAGGGGCGGCTTATGATCGGCCATGCCGGCCATGCTTACGGCTTGCGCAGCGGGATGTTTGTGGAGCCGGATACGGGAATGGGTGTTGTTTATGCGATGAACGGTTTGGACGATGCGAAACTCGGTCACGTGTTTACAGCGGCTGAGACGGAGCTGGCTGCGGCGATGGCGGATATCTTTTTGAAGCGGAAATCGTAGGGGCGAGTGTTGGAGCAGTTGCTCTTCATTGAGTATAGGGGAGGATGAAGGGGAATGGATGCCGTTATAGAATCCGTGCTGCAGATTGCGAGGGAAGTTGCCGTAACTGCGGCTAAGGAAGCGGGGGCGCTGGCCCGGGATTATTTTACGAAGGATAAACAGATTACGGAAAAAGGCGAAGACGGCGACCTTGTCACGATAGCGGACACGCTGGCTGAGGAAATCATTTTAAGCCATATTTCCGCCGCTTTTCCGGAGCATGCTATCCGCAGTGAAGAAACAGGCTGGCGGGGCGTACAAGGAGACTGGCTGTGGCTTGTCGATCCGCTGGACGGGACGAATAATTATGCAATCGGCCTACCGGTATACGGCGTATCCATAACGTTATTGTACCGGGAGGAGGCCGTGCTCGGCGTCATCTGCGATTCGCATTTGGAACTGCTCTACGTAGCTGAAAAAGGCAAGGGCGCTACCTGCAACGGGGAGCCGATCTCCATTCGGCGCAGCGCCAGCTTGCCTAAAATGACCATCGGCTGGATTCAAGGGCATGCCGTTGGCAAAGATCCGCGCGCGCTCGCCCTGAAGCATCGGCTGGAAAGCAGCTTTAAGCGCGTGCTGCGCTTATGGGCCCCGGCGATACAATGGTGCATGCTGGCCCGCGGCGACTTGGATGCGATGGTATTGTACAACTCGGAGGGCGACGACCTGTATGCTGGCTTACTGCTTGCCCGGGAGGCTGGCGCTTTAGTAACGGACTTTGCCGGCGAACCTTTTGTCGAAATGAATCCGGAGCCTTATTTGATTGCGGCACATCCCGACTATTTGGGGGAGCTGGTGTCCCTCGTAGAGCAGGGCATACAGGCGGAGCCGCAGTGACAGCCCTCGTTTTGTTTATGAAATTTTTACGATTCCGGCTCATTTCTTTACCCTAAATTGACCGGTTATTGTCTATTGTTGTCTCTAAAAGCAACTTTGGAGGCTGAGACAACTTATGAAGCTTCGCGATCGCTTGGAACCCCCTGCGGCAGCAGCGGATACAAAGCAGGGCAAACCTTCTCCCGTCTGCGTCCCGCGTCCCGACCCGCTCGAACCGGCGGTAAAGACGGAATTCCCGATAACCGGCATGCAGCTGTATGTGCTGGATCGCTATCATGGCTCGGCTGCAGGCGGGCGCTGCCGGTTCGCGGTGCTGCAGTTGAGCTGCGGCGCCTGCAGCGGCTGGAGCGAGGAGCTGGTGTCGGCGGGCAATGAGCCCTTTGATCTGGTGCGTTTTGCAGGCCCAATGCTTCCGCTGCGCCGGATGACGGTGGAGCAGGCGTGGAGCTCGGCGATGAAATGCCGGAGCCGCTGGGGTGAAGCGCGCAGCCATCTGGTTGTATCGGCGCTGCTGGAGCTGGAAAAAAAGCTTGATTCCGGCTGCATGGCCGAATGGACGGAAGGGGAACAAGCATCCGCTGACGAAGCCGTTCGCGGCGCGGTTTATTGTCCGCTGATGCGGACTCCGGAAGAGCCTGATGAGGAGGCGCTTTTTCGGCAAGCGACCGCTTATTTTGACTTCCTGTAACGGAGTGAAATCATTTGGATGGAGGCAGCTAGCCAATGAGAAGCGAGCAACAGATGATGGCTTTGTTTTTGGAAACGGCGCGCAGCGATGAGCGCATAAGGGCGGCGACACTGGAGGGATCCAGAACGAATCCCAATGTGCCGCGCGATCTGTTTCAGGACTACGACATCAGTTATCTGGTTACGGATTTGGCATCGTTTCAAGCTGAGTCCGGCTGGATCGACCGTTTTGGCCCAAGGCTTCACCTGCAGCTGCCGGAGGCGATGAGCTTGTTTCCCGCTGAGCTCGGAGAACGCTTCTCCTATTTGATTTTATTCGAAGACGGCAACAAGCTCGATCTTACGCTTATTCCGGTGCAGGAAGCCGCAGCCTATGCCGTTGAGGACAAGCTGATAGAGGTGCTGCTCGACAAAGACGGGCTGTTCCCGGATCTTGCAGCCCCGAGTGACGAAGATTATCGCGTTAAGCGGCCGTCCGAAGCGTATTTTTATGATTGCCGCAATGAATTTTGGATGGTGTCCAGCTATGCGGCAAAAGGTCTATGGAGAAGAGAGATTCTATTTGCAATGGATCACATCAACGATATTTTGCGTCCAATGCTGCTGCAGATGCTGGAATGGAAGGTAGGCTTCGAAACGGATTTTGCGCTGAGCGTTGGCAAAAACCGCAAATATTTGGAGCGGTACATAACGCCGGAGGCATGGAACAAGCTGATGCTGACGTATCCGAGCGGTTCTTATCCTGACGTTTGGAAGTCATTGTTTGCAGCAATGGAGCTGTTTCAAGAAACCGGGCGGGAGGTCGCGCAGCATCTTGGCTGCCGTTACCCGCTGGAAGAGGATGAGCGGATGACGGAGTATTTGCGCAAAGTGATGGAGCTTCCTGGGGATGCGACATCGTTCTGAAGCAGCTTTGGCGAGAAGCTACCGGATTGAACAGAAAAAAGCCGACGTTTAAGTCGGCTTTTTGGCGTAATGCGGCAACCAGCCGCAGAAGGTTAGTTGGGAATGAGCTCAATCTCGATTGGCATCAGGGCGTACCCCGGATAATCCTCAACCGTAAAGGTGAGCGGCTGAGGGTATTTTTTGCGTTCAAGTGAGTAGTACATTTTTCTGCTGTTGTCATTTGAGGTATAACTGGCTATATCCCCGTCCGCAACCGCAAAGGAATGAGTGTTGCCCGCCGCATCCGTAAACTCGTTTGAGAAAATGTTGTACGCCGCCCAGAGTTGCTCCACCTCATCCAGATTGGTGAGGCTTACGGCGAGATTGGCACTGCCGCTCCCTTCTCTTTTGTAAAAAGGGTCAATGCTATCCAGCAATAATCTCTCATCCGGCGCTTCGAGTACGACTCCCTGGTCCAGGTCCAGCACGACCTTCTGCCCTTTATCGAACATGAAGAACCCGTCCGCAAGCAGCGTAAGCTGTTTAGGCGTTTGAAAATATCCGTTCTGGAAAAACAGGCTCATTTCATCACCGGTGAGGCCAATCGCACTTCGCCAATCTCGACCGGTTTCGTCCTGCAGCCGTAAATTAATCAATCCTTTGATTTGCTTTGTATTGCTCTTGTCCTTGCGGACAATCAGTTCCATCTGCAGCGGGGTTTGGCGGGCGCGAACAACGGTCAGCTTCTGTCCTTCAATCTCAATCGTCTGGTTAATCTCATAATTGCGGGTCATGCCTGCGAAGCGGCTATGGTCAATCGTCAGATCAAAGTTCATAACCGTCCCATGATGCTTTGCGCGAAGGCGAACGTTAGCGGGCAGCTGTGCTCCCTGTTCTAGCAGCAGATCGATATAATCCTCGTTACCGCGCGGTTCTAGATACGTTTTGCCTATAGAGGCGTGGTTGGTCATCACGATTCCGTTTAGTGGTGTACCGTTCTCGTCCAGCAGATCAAAGCGTAGGCCGCTGTCATAGCCCTGAGTCATACTTGTGCTGTAAAAAATAACGAGACGCCGGTCGTCCGCAATCAGCGCCTCGACCGTTAATCGCTTGCCGTCCTTTTCTATCGTCTGGCCGACAGGCTGCAGCAAATCCCGATCGATAGAGCTGAGCAGAGCGGGATTTTCGCCAATCAGCTTCAGAAAAGCGCCAAAACTCGGAATTCGCTGAAGAGCCTCGGCGAATGCGGGGGAAACTTTGGCTGCTCCCGCCGTTAGCGCCATCAGACCGATGAGCGCAGCAGCGATGCCAATGCTGAGCCGCCTCCGGCGGCGAGGGGCGGCTTGCTGTTTGCCTCGCTCCAGGCCGGAGCGGATCGCTTCCTTGAGCTGTTCGTCGCCGGGTTCCTGCGTGACTGATTTAGCTTCGTTTTCCATGCTGGCTCTCCTTTTCCGGACTTTGGGCTCCAAGCTGCGTCCGCAGTTGCCCCAGCGCTTTGTGCAGCCATGTTTTAATCGTGCCGGGCGGTTTGGCAAGGGTTTTGGCAATGTCCGCAAGCGTCATGTCTTTTTTGTACTTCAGCTGAATGACGTCCCGGTAGGGGGGATCGAGCGAGCCGATAAGCGCGTCCATATCCAGCCGCGCCGCGGCAAGCTCCGTCTCGTCGTTCGCGCTTAAGCCGGCTCGTTGCTGCTGCTCCGGCTGTTCGCTTACCGGCAGCTCTTTTCGCCGGGCCAGCTCATCTGCGCAGACGCGAAGCAGAATGCGCACAAGCCAAGTGCCCATGAACTCCGGCTGGCGTAAGCCGCGCCGCTTCAGCCAAGCCCGGCATACCGTTTCTTGAATGGCCTCCAGTACGTCGGCCTCGTTATGCAGGCATGCGGCTGCAATTCTGCCCATGCGCTGCCGCTCTACATCCATTAAGGCAAGAAAAGCTGCTTCATCGCCCTTGGCAGCTTTGACGGCCAGTATCTTTTTGTCCGCAGAATTCATTTGTTCAAGCTCCTTCAACTTGCTGATCTCCCGGCATCTATTAGACCCGTTAAAGATCCAAAGGGTTTTCCATTTCGAATTTATTTTTCCAATGCTTCCAAATGATTCTGTCTATGTGATCTCTTAGTTAACATTTCTTTTATTCCGATGAGAGTTTACTCATTGTAACCTTTTCTTGCTGGCCCCCTTCCCTCCCCTTTGTTATACTATCTTCGAATCTAGCAAATACTAGTAATACTAGAGAGAGTGCGGGAAGTTCCCGCGAAGGACAGGAAGGGGCATGCGCAATGAAGCTGGTCGTAGAGCCGGAGGCGGCTCGTTGGTATAAGCGAGAGCTTGGATTGAATGATGGAGACCAACTGCGTGTGTTTGTGAGACTTGGAGGCTGCGGCAGCGTGCAGCCCGGCTTGTCGCTCGGCATTATGAAGGATGAATCGCGTTCTCCCGGTTTGCGGGAAACGGCCGAGGGACTTGTTTTTTTTATGGAGGAAGACCAGCTGTGGTATTTGGACGGCAAGGAGCTTCATCTAATTTATGATGCCTCAGAGCAGGAAGCGGTGCTTCAAGTTCGCGGTTAGGCGAAGGAGGAAGAAATGTTTCGAAAACTATTGCTGCTGCTGTTGGCAGCGCTGCTGATGCTTCCAATTTGGCATACGGGCCAGGAGGCCGTTGCGGCAGGAGGAAGCTACAAGGTTGGAACCAAGTCTCTCCCGGTTCGCGCAGATGCGGACGGCGAATCCGCCATTAAGGGATATTTGAGCCAAGGGACGGCGGTTCAGGTATCGGAGGAAAAGTACGGCTGGGCCAAAATCAGCGGCGGCGGCCTTAAAGGCTGGGCAGCCGCTCATTTTCTTGTTGCTGCGTCTGCTGCTTCCGGCGGCAAAACCGTCAATACCGACGTAAAGTCCTCGACAACGGATACATGGAACGAGGTGAGCGGGAGCGGCGTGAGATTGCGCAGCGGTCCCGGCGTTAGCTACTCCGTTATTGGCAGCGTCACTACGGGCGATCGGGTCAAACGCTCCCAGAAAAAAGGGGATTGGAGCCGCGTCACGACGGAAGGCGGACAGACCGGTTGGATGAGCAGCAAATACATAGGCGGGGAAGTTTCCGTCAGTAGCGGAGGCGGTTCCGGCCCTTCCGCCCGATCCTCGCGCGGGAGCCTGCAGGGGCGCCTGATTGCCATCGATCCAGGGCATGGGGGCAGCGACCCCGGCATGATCGGCAAGGCGCATGATACGGAAGAGAAAGATTTGACGCTTAGCACCTCGAAGCTGTTGGCCGAAGAGCTGCGCGGCAGGGGGGCCAAAGTGGTGCTGACCAGAGACAAGGATGACGAGAAACCGGCGTTGTCCGATCGTGTCAGACTGGCGGGCTCGGCGGATGCTTTTGTCAGCGTGCATTACAATTCTGCGCCGAACAAGGCAAGCGGGTCGCTCGTGTTTTATTATTCCAAAAGCAAGGACGCTCCGCTCGCCCAGGAAATTGAGTCGGAGCTGCGGGGGCTAAGCCTGCGCAGCAACGGAATTGCCTTTGGCGATTATCACGTGTTAAGGGAGAATTCTCTCCCGGCAGTGCTGGTTGAGCTCGGCTTCCTGAGCAACGAGAAGGACGAGCTGGAGGTTCGCGCCTCCGCTTATCAGCGTTCAGCTGCCAAGGCGATTGCCGACGGGCTGCAAAATTATTTTGGGCGCAAATCAAGCTGATTTGACCACAGAGCCGCGCCGATACAGCGATGAATTTAGGAAAGAAGGATGCAGGTCATGATCTATGCCGTACTTGGGTTACAGCTTGTCATCCTGGCCGCAATTGCGGCGCTGTTTCTGAAAAGGAGCGGGAGCGGCCGAGGCTCGCATGAGGCAATCGCGCGCGAGCTTCGGTCAGAGCTTGACCGTCTGCGGGATGAGCTGCGCAGAGACAGCGCGGAGCATGCCGCTCAGTCTCGTCAGGAATCGAGCGCTTCGGCCCGGCAGAGCCGGGAGGAGCTTGCGGCGGCGCTTAACGCAACAAACCGGATGCTCATGGGCAACATGAACGACATGGCGCAGCAGCAGAAACATTTACTGGACCATTTTTCCGAGCGGCTTGGCGAGCTGACTCGTGTGAACGAAGGCAAGCTGGAGCTGATGCGCGGTACCGTTGAGGAGAAGCTTCGCCAGCTCCAGGAGGACAACAGCCGTAAGCTGGAGCAGATGAGAGCGACTGTAGACGAAAAGCTGCATGCGACGCTGGAGCAGCGTCTTGGCGAATCGTTCAAGCTGGTGAGCGACCGGCTGGAGCTTGTGCATCAGGGGCTTGGCGAGATGAAAAATCTGGCCAGCGGCGTCGGCGATCTGCGCAAGGTGCTGACAAACGTCAAAACGCGCGGCACACTCGGCGAAATTCAGCTCGGCAATTTGCTGGAGCAGACATTGACGGTGGAGCAGTACGAGCGCAACGCCGCCACGCGGCGCGGCAGCAGCGAACGGGTGGAGTTCGCGGTGCGCATCCCGGACAAGCATAGCCCCAAGCAGTGGCTGTATCTGCCTATCGATTCGAAGTTTCCGATTGAGGACTACCAGCGGCTTCTGGATGCGCTTGACGCAGACGATAACGTCGCAGCGGCGGAATGCTCCAGGCTGCTCGATGCCCGAATTAAGCAGGAGGCCAAGAGCATCCAAAGCAAGTACATCGATCCGCCCAACACGACCGACTTTGGCATTATGTTTCTGCCGGTGGAGGGATTGTTTGCGGAGGTGCTGCGCCGTCCAGGGTTATGGGAGCATGTTCAGCGCGAATACAGGATCGTTATTGCCGGTCCGACAACGCTGACAGCTCTGCTGAACAGCTTGCAGATGGGCTTTCAAACGCTGGCGATCCAGCAAAGATCGAGTGAGGTTTGGCAGGTGCTTGGCGCAGTGAAAACGGAGTTTGGCAAGTTCGGCGATCTGCTGGACAAAACGCAGAAAAAGCTTCAGGAGGCCAGCAACTCCATCGATGCGGCTTCCGTTCGCTCCCGCGCCATCGAGCGCAAGCTCCGCAACGTGCAGGAGCTGCCTGCTGGCGAAGCGCCGGATTTGCTTCTGGAAGCGTCCGGGGATTGAAGGGAGCGGCGGCATGGCCGGTATTGTAAATTTGCTCGCGACGGGATACCGGGCGCATGAGCTGAATATTTTTTCACAAAAGCATGAAGCGATTCCGTTCATTAAAGCGGCGGTGACGAGCCGGCTTGTACCGCTGCTGGACGAAGGCCTGGAATGGCTGCTGTCGCCGGGCGGAATCGGTTTTGATCTGTGGGCGGTGGAGGCGGCGCTGGAGCTGAAGCGGGACTATCCGCAGCTCAAGGTGTCAATTATGACCGCCTACGCCAATGTGGATGAGAAATGGAAGGATGACCGCAAGCTTTATTACGAGGAGCTGCTGCGACGTGTGGACCATCATGCCAGTGTGAGCAAGCAGCCCTATGAGGGCGTCTGGCAGCTGACTGCCCGGGACAGCCTGCTCGTCCGCAAAAGCGATGCGATGCTGCTGTTTTACGATGAGGAGATGGGCGAGGGAAGCCCGCGTTACTTCAAGGAGCGCGCGCTGCGCCGCCAGCAGGACGGCGACGATTACCAGCTGCTGACGATTACGGCGGAAAGCATTCAGAGCATTGCGGATGATGCAAGGATGGCGGAATAGGTACAAAAGAAAGGCCGGAGAGCTCCTGCGCTAGCGCTAAGAGTCTCCGGCCTTTTGTTCATCGCGTTATTGCTTGGTCAGTACATTCTCATCCAGCACTTCGAATTTATCGCCGTACAGGCGGCTCAAATGCTGATCGCCCCACTTGCAAAGCGCGGTCAGAATGCTGTCGAGGCTCCAGCCATACTCCGTCAGCTCATACTCCACCTTAGGCGGCATTTGATTGTAAATTATCCGTCTCACGATTCCGTCGCGCTCCAGCTCGCGAAGCTGCTGCGTGAGCATTTTCTGCGTTATATTTGGCATGAGCTGCAAAAAATCACAGCTGCGCTTCCGGCCCTTGGTCAAGTGACATAAAAGGACCGTTTTCCATTTGCCTCCGATAACCTCCAGCGTAGCTTCAACTGGAATATTATATTTTTTGGATTCCATCATTCTCGCCTCCAATCAATCCATAGGCACTAGAAAATTTCAGTTCCATCATAGCATCCAAGAGCGGCATTGAACAGGGATTAGGAGACTGCATCATGCGCCGCGAGCCCCGCTGTTAAACGTTAACGTTTTCATCGCCGGAAACACATTGACGGCAGGAATGAGCGGCTCACTTCGTATAAGCATTCCGCATAAGCTAGGCTAGCGACTATTTCCAGCAGAGATGAAGGTGCTGTACAGTGCTTGATTTTTTGGACCCCGGCTGTCCGCCTTATGCCGGCTGGCATTATCGAATTAGTTTGGAGCGTCGTCCGGAGCAGGAAGCGGCGGGTTTTTTCGGCAGGCGTTTGCGGTTAATGAGTCATAACGAGAGTGACACCGGCAAGCAGGAACATGATCAAAAAAGCAGCAATCCGGCGAGTGGCGCAAAAGCATTCCTGAAGCTGCCCTCAAAGCTTCCCATCAAATATGTGCCAAAGGAGCTTGTCCATGCTGAAGCGCTCAGCCCGGTATCGGTTCAGGTTGTGTTCAGCAAGCCGCTTGCGGCAGATGAGCTGGAGCCGGAGGCGGCGGGAAGTTATTTTAAATTTAGCGGCGGGTTAATGGTTACCGGCAGTCCATCGCTGAAAATCGGTTCCAGAGCCAGTTATATTCTTCCTACTACGCTTCAGAAGCCTGGCAGCCGCTATTCCTGTTCCTTTCGGGGAGGAGATAGGCTTGGCTTTCGGGCGGGAGTTGACCGGATTTATTTTCGGCAGGCGGTACAGACAGCGTTTGATACGGTGGAGCTGTTCAGTTCTGTAAGGGATGGCGTCGCAGATTATGCCAGAGTTACAGGCGTGGGCACTGTATCCGGCGATGCGATTGAGCTGAGTCAGGACAATGTGCGCGATGGCCGCTACTATCAAATCGTCCCTCCGCTTGAAGGATTAACTTTGTTTATCGTGCCGGACAAAGGCCAGCCGCTAGAAGCAGCTTATGTTTCGGGCACTCAACTGATCGGAGACAGGCAGGCGCCTCGTTTCCGCTTGCCGGAAGGGTATGCTTTTACTTCTGGGCAGCGGTATACGGTGTACGCCGATTGGGCCAGAATCGGTCAGGATTCCATTGTTGGCGCAGAGCCGCAGACATTGTCCCTTCGCTCCATTCGCATGTCCGGCTCAGGCCAGCTGGAGGCTCGGTTCTCCCGAGATCCGGCAGCGGAGCTGTTGGCGGGGCGCAGACTGAAGCTGCGGAGTATGGATGGGGGCAGCCTTCTCACCGCTGTATACGTCACTGGCAGCACAACGGGCAGTTACGCTAGGTTTGAGTTGGAGGCAGGCGCGCTGTTAGAACCGGGAGTCAGCTATTCAATTGTCCCGCAGGGCTACTGGCTCGTTTGCCCGCATTCGGTTCGGCTGCAGACACCCGCTTCAAGGCAGTCTTCGTTTCGACCCATGCTGAAAATAGCTATAGGGCCCTGACTCGGTCGGGGCCATTAGCATGCTTCTCCGAATGATTCGTCGCGGGCTCGTTGGTGACTTTTCAGGAGAGCGGCCCCCAGGCAGGAGAGTTCAAGCTTTACATTCTAAGCTTAAGAGCGGCCTTGGCGTTTAGCCGGCTTGGAGCGTTTTGTCCCCGTGCCTTGTTTTGTCGTTTTGGCGCCAACTGCTTTTGAACGTGTTTTACTGGGGGCGGAGGCTGATCTTTTCTTTCTGTTTGAACGATTCACGGAGCTCTCTTCCTCTGTCTCGGGCCAAATGTCTTCTGGTGTCGCCGGGCTGGCGGCCGAGGCGGCTGGCGGCTTCGTTTTTCCCGCATTATCGTCAAGCAGCAGTCCTGTCGGTCCGGGATATAGAAACGGCTCGTCGCCGTTATTAAAAACAGGGAAGCGCAAGTCGGCCACGTAGGCGGGCTCTTCCATTGGCTGGGCTGCCAGCCATTGCATCTCATCCTCGGATATACGGTGTTTAATGACGATTAGATGCATCATAAAATGATGGGCAATGTTCATCTGGCTTTGCCGCAGCAGCGACAGCTCATTCGGTTCATACAATCCTTCGTATTGAGGGAAATAGAAAAATTCCAGCCGGATCAAACGAAGGTCCGGTACGGCGGCATCCGAATTCGCTGCCAAACCGGGAGGAGTCGGGTGATGAGGCATCCGGTTCTTTTCCTCGCCAACGTTTGATGCACCGGCAAGGTTAGCCGTGTACGGCGAGAGCGACCAGTTTTTTTCTGCGGCAAAACGGTATTCATCCGGATCGACGTAACAAACCGGGTGGGGAGTCCAATATCGCGGGGTGTGCTCGCTCAGCTGCTGCCGAAAATAGGGGTTGGCCAAATGCGCGGAAGCATGGGCATAGGGCGCCGTAATGTTTATAATGGCGCCGTGCCGGCAGACGCGGTACAGCTCTTGAACCAACCGTTCCAGATCGGATGCATATTGCAGGCAGTTGGAGATCATGACAAAATCTACGGAATTATCGCTATACGGCAGCGGAATTTCAAAATCATGCACAAGATTGACGCCCGGCATCGGCAGTTTGTCGAGGCCCTTGCGGCCGGAGTTTTTAGCAGCCTCGCAGCCCAAATTTATCCTCACATTATCTCATCCTTCGCAAATCGGGTTCATACAGTTTATTCCCGCTGCACGGAGCCCGTTTATGCGATTGTCCAACGGCAGATTGACGGCTGTTATTCGCCCGGCTTCGCGGAGGATTCGGCGGCGTCGTTTGATAAAGAATAGAAGAGGCTGTACGGCAGCTGGTCCGCTGCTGTTTTTTTGCTGTGCTCGTTAATGAACCGGGTTAAATACTCGTTCAGTTCCTCCACCTTATCCGGCGTCAAAAAAAGATTGCTGTTGGTTACATTACCGAGCCGTGTTGAATCGGAGACTTGGCTGTTCAGGTACTTTTGTTTACTCTCATCAAACATCCGGGCGACTAATTTTTGGGCTTCGGAAGCAAAAACCTGTTTAATGGAATCGTCTACAACCTCGCGATTTATCTCAACCGTGCCCTCAAAAGCTTTATAATATCTGGCCGTAATGCCATTGATGATCTTGGTCTCCGCGACCTCTAAAAGCCCGATGCTCTCCAGCTTGCGCGCATGATAATAAACTTTCGCGGGAACTTCTCCAAGCTGGTCGGCGATTTCTTTAATCGTAGCGGGCTGCGAAGCTTTGTAGTATTGATTCATAATTTTCATGCGGTACGGGTCGGAGAAGATCCGAATTTCCTCAATCGTCTTGAGCATCTTCTTTTCGATAGCGGCTCGCTCCTGTCTCTTGGAGAAGTATGTTTGTCACTCAGTATACTATATTTTCATGAATTCCTTACGCGTCAAAAGGAAGAAAGCCGGAACCGCCATGATGACTCCTGCAGCCAAAAAGAGCCATTCGACGGATACGATGCTGCCGGCCACACCGACGCCAAGGGAACCAAGCGGAATGAACGAATAGCTGGCCATAGTTGATACGGAGCTCACCCGGCCGAGCATCGCTTGCGGAGCAGCCTCCATCATGTACGTAGTCAAAGGCGTATTAATAAAAGGAATGGCGAATCCGCTGGCAAAAGCGCCGCATCCAGCTATCACAAACGGCTGCCAAGAGGCCAGGGAAGGAATAAATAAGCTGGCCTGCCCTGTGGCAAGCAGCACACAACCGAATACGATAAGCGAGCTTTTGCGAAATTTATGGCCCCAAGAGCTCAATCCGAGCCCGCTGAGGATCATGCCAATGATAAGCGATATTCCGAGCACGCTTTGCGCTGCCGGTCCGGAATGAAGAATTTCTTTTACATATACCGGCTGCATGACGTTGCTTGGCGTGAGGCCTACGTTCAGCACTGCTCCCGTGAGCAAAGTATAGACGATTAGCCGGTGAGACCGGACAAACAGCAAACCTTGTTTGAACTCCTGCCAAAATTGCGGCTTGGTTTTTGCTGCGGAGTTACCTTCCTGCTCCACCTCCATGGCAGGAATCCGTACAAACAGAAGAATAAGGGCAGAGAGCAGAAAAGTACCTGAATCAACCCAGATTACGCCGGAAATTCCGAGCCATGCAATAAGCGGGCCGGTCAAGGCAAGACCAGCAAGTTCAGAGATTCTGGAAGCGGATGCGTTTAGGGAATTTCCGCTGAGCAGAAGCGGTTTGGGAAGCAGGCGAGGGACGAGGGAAGTTTCGGCAGGTATAGAAAAACACTCAAATGTGGAGTTCAGCAGCGTAAATAGAAAGAGATGCCAGGGCTGAAGCCATCCTTTTGCAAATAAAAAAGCGGTTAATGCGACGACAATGCCTCGCATGGTGTAGCTTACTATAAGTAGCGGTTTTTTCGGGAGACGGTCAACAAGGACGCCTGCAAACAGGCTGAGCAAAATCCCTGGCACAAAGTTTACGGCAAAAAGACTTCCCATCAGCAGTTTGGAGCCGGTAAGCTGGTACACCATCCAGCTATAAGCGACGGAATCAACGGAATCGCCAAAGCGCGACACCATTTTGGAAACCATCCAAATCAGAAAAGGCTTTTGAAGTTTTAAGGCGCTCATAGGGGATGAAGAGGGGGGAGTGGTCTGAGCTTGTGCTGCGGGAATGCTCATAGGGATGGGGCCTCCGTTCAATGATCGGGTTATATGAAAACATTCAACTTTAACTAACGTTAAAATAAATTTAACGTTAGTTAAAGTTGAATGCAAGCCTTTTTTTGAAGTGCTCGTCCATAGTACGGTTGAACAAACGCTGGTTTGAGTTCTTGAACGGACTGCTGATTTTCTGCTTATAATGAAGAAATAGGATTTGAAGATATATAGGCTAGGGCTTTTCTAAAAATAAATCATTTTTTTTAGAAAAAGGGTTGCACAACTCTAAAAGGGTATGGTATATTCTAATTCCGGCCGAGAGATACGCGGTTGGGACGCGAGAAACGGACAAGCTGTCCGGTAAGCGTTAAAGCGAATTTGTTCTTTGAAAACTGAACAACGAGTGAAGCAAGTCAACGTTATAAATGAGCAAGTCAAACACCTTGAAGCTTTTCTAATCCTTCGGATGCGAAAACTTCTTTTATGGAGAGTTTGATCCTGGCTCAGGACGAACGCTGGCGGCGTGCCTAATACATGCAAGTCGAGCGGACGGATCCCTTCGGGGTGAAGTTAGCGGCGGACGGGTGAGTAACACGTAGGCAACCTG
>NZ_JAMBOT010000089.1 GCF_023715725.1 Paenibacillus pasadenensis | reverse complement strand
TCGTCTCGGAGCGTCTGGTCGGAAAAATCATGCGCGAGAATGGGCTTCGCTCCTGCGTATCTCGAACCTTCAAGGTGACCACGACGGATTCCAAACATGCGCTGCCGATTGCACCTAATGTCCTAAATCAAGACTTTTCGACAACAGCGCCAAACCAGGTATGGGTGACGGACATCACGTATATTCCCTGTCGTGAAGGCCGGCTCTATCTAGCCAGTGTATTGGATTTGTTCACCCGCAAAATTGTCGGTTGGA
>NZ_JAMBOT010000088.1 GCF_023715725.1 Paenibacillus pasadenensis | reverse complement strand
AGAATCGCTTCCTGCAACGGAAGCATTCAAATTCGAGGCATCGCCAGATGCCTCAGCAGAAACCTTCGGGTTTCAAAACCGGCTTGTCACTCACTCGTTGTCAGTTTTGAAAGAGCAAGTCTCTTTCAGACGCAAGACGCTTCATCGTTTGGTGGCGATGGCGGAAGGGAACCACGCGTACCCATCCCGAACACGACCGTTAAGCCTTCCAGCGCCGATGGTACTTGGACCGCAGGGTCCTGGGAGAGTAGGACGTC
>NZ_JAMBOT010000087.1 GCF_023715725.1 Paenibacillus pasadenensis | reverse complement strand
CACAACCCCAGGGAGCAAGCCCCCTGGTTTGGGCTAATCCGCGTTCGCTCGCCGCTACTGACGGAATCACTATTGTTTTCTCTTCCTCAGGGTACTTAGATGTTTCAGTTCCCCTGGTGTGCCTCACGCAAAGCTATGTATTCACTTTGCAGTAACTGGACATTACTCCAGCTGGGTTTCCCCATTCGGAAATCCCCGGATCAACGCTTGCTTACAGCTCCCCGAGGCCTATCGTGGTTCGCCACGTCCTTCTTCGGCTTCTGGCGCCTAGGCATCC
>NZ_JAMBOT010000086.1 GCF_023715725.1 Paenibacillus pasadenensis | reverse complement strand
TTTTCGAGCGAAATAAGACCAAAAAGGGACTAAAAAGAGAGGGACCTCGCCTTTTCGAGCGAAATAAGACCAAAAAGGGACTAAAAAGAGAGCGACCGCACCTTTTCGAGCGGAATAAGACCAAAAAGGGACTAAAAAGAGAGCGACCGCACCTTTTCGAGCGAAATAAGACCAAAAAGGGACTAAAAAGAGAGGGACCTCGCCTTTTCGAGCGAAATAAGACCAAAAAGGGACTAAAAAGAGAGCGACCGCACCTTTTCGAGCGGAATAAGACCAAAAA
>NZ_JAMBOT010000085.1 GCF_023715725.1 Paenibacillus pasadenensis | reverse complement strand
AGAATCGCTTCCTGCAACGGAAGCATTCAAATTCGAGGCATCGCCAGATGCCTCAGCAGAAACCTTCGGGTTTCAAAACCGGCTTGTCACTCACTCGTTGTCAGTTTTGAAAGAGCAAGTCTCTTTCTACGAAGTTTTCGCGGCATTTCCTGCAGGGGGATGGCGAGAAAAGCTTCAGGTGTTCCAAGTCCATATCGACGAGGGCCTTTAGCTCAGCTGGTTAGAGCGCACCCCTGATAAGGGTGAGGTCGGTGGTTCGAGTCCACTAAGGCCCACCATTTC
>NZ_JAMBOT010000084.1 GCF_023715725.1 Paenibacillus pasadenensis | reverse complement strand
CCTTAACGAGAGTTATTCCGCGCGCCTTAGCATGCTCTGCTCGCCTACCTGTGTCGGTTTGCGGTACGGGCACCTTCGCCTGGCTAGAGGCTTTTCTTGGCAGCCGGAGATCATGACCTTCGGTACTATAATTTTCCCTCCCCATCACAGCCCAGCCTTACGGTTTGCGGATTTGCCAACAAACCAGCCTCACTGCTTGGACGGACACATCCATCGGTCCGCGTCACTACCCTTCTGCGTCACCCCATTGCTCATAACGGCTTACGGTGGTACAGGAATATCAACC
>NZ_JAMBOT010000083.1 GCF_023715725.1 Paenibacillus pasadenensis | reverse complement strand
GACGCTTCATCGTTTGGTGGCGATGGCGGAAGGGAACCACGCGTACCCATCCCGAACACGACCGTTAAGCCTTCCAGCGCCGATGGTACTTGGACCGCAGGGTCCTGGGAGAGTAGGACGTCGCCAAGCGGTGCATTTTTGCGCCAAAAAAGTATAGACGTGTCTTTTACTGAGGTTTACCTTTGTAGCTGATTCGTCCATAAAACCACTTGTACCTTGAAAACTGGATACGAACGATATGAAATGCTGAAACATCCGAAAGCTGTGGTCTTAACTGGAACTTGTCCT
>NZ_JAMBOT010000082.1 GCF_023715725.1 Paenibacillus pasadenensis | reverse complement strand
GCTTGGCGACGTCCTACTCTCCCAGGACCCTGCGGTCCAAGTACCATCGGCGCTGGAAGGCTTAACGGTCGTGTTCGGGATGGGTACGCGTGGTTCCCTTCCGCCATCGCCACCAAACGATGAAGCGCTAGGCTTTTCTCAGCTCATCCTAGCGGATAGCTGCGAAAACCTATACTTGAAAGAGACTTGCTCTTTCAAAACTGACAACGAGTGAGTGACAAGCCGGTTTTGAAACCCGAAGGTTTCTGTTGAGGCATCTGGCGATGCCTCGAATTTGAATGCTTCCGTTGCAGGAAGCGATT
>NZ_JAMBOT010000081.1 GCF_023715725.1 Paenibacillus pasadenensis | reverse complement strand
CAGCTCCCCGAGGCCTATCGTGGTTCGCCACGTCCTTCTTCGGCTTCTGGCGCCTAGGCATCCTCCGTGCGCTCTTAGTAGCTTAACCATCTTGCCTAAAAGACAAGTTCCAGTTAAGACCACAGCTATCGGATGTTTCAGCATTTCATATCGTTCGTATCCAGTTTTCAAGGTACAAGTGTTTTTATGGACGAATCAGCTACAAAGGTAAACCTCAGTAAAAGACACGTCTATAACTTTTTTGGCGCAAAAATGCACCGCTTGGCGACGTCCTACTCTCCCAGGACCCTGCGGTCCAAGTACCATCGG
>NZ_JAMBOT010000080.1 GCF_023715725.1 Paenibacillus pasadenensis | reverse complement strand
GGCGACGTCCTACTCTCCCAGGACCCTGCGGTCCAAGTACCATCGGCGCTGGAAGGCTTAACGGTCGTGTTCGGGATGGGTACGCGTGGTTCCCTTCCGCCATCGCCACCAAACGATGAAGCGTCTTTCGATTGAAAGAGACTTGCTCTTTCAAAACTGACAACGAGTGAGTGACAAGCCGGTTTTGAAACCCGAAGGTTTCTGCTGAGGCATCTGGCGATGCCTCGAATTTGAATGCCTCCGTTGCAGGAAGCGATTCTCCATAGAAAGGAGGTGATCCAGCCGCACCTTCCGATACGGCTACCTTGTTACGACTTCACCCCAATCATCTA
>NZ_JAMBOT010000007.1 GCF_023715725.1 Paenibacillus pasadenensis | reverse complement strand
CGAATCCACGGTTCACTGGGTTACGAATCGCCAGATCGGTTTGAAGCAGCTTACTACGAGCAGCAGAACCGATGAACTACGTTATGCGGTGTCCACTTTCTTGACAGAGGTCCACAAACGACCTTACCGAGGGGTAAAACCCGAAAAACGTGCCCCGTAAGGGCGTCAAACGACCTTACCAAGGGGTAAAACCCGGGAAACGTGCCCGATAAGGGCGTCAAACGACCTTACCGCGAGCGAATAACGCCCGGGGAAGCCCCATGATGGAAGGCAGTCCGGACGGCCTCCCTCAAAAATAAAAGAGGCGGAAAACCGCCTCTTATGCGACCGATTATAATTGTTCGCCTACACCAAAGCCGAAGGCGTTAAAGGCAGCATTAGCGCGCAGCAGCGCAAAGCCGCACGGCTCCAGCTCAAGCACAAGTTTGCCGCCCGCGGCGTCAAGCTCTGCTTCACCAAGCATCTCCTGCCATTTCATCTGTTTCACGTCCAGCTCAATGCGGGCCGGCTCTTCGCCTGGGTTGACCGCGATCAGGAAATGATCCTGCTCATCCTGCCGCTGCACCACGAGCAGACTTCCGTTCTCGGCCGCATGCATGAATTCCAGCGTACCGTCGCGTAAAGCGCGATGCTCTTTGCGAACGGCGATCAGCTGCTGGAAGTGTCGGAACAGCTCGCGGTCCTGCTTATCCACATCCCACTCCATGCATTTACGGCAGTCAGGATCGCCCGCGCCGTCGAGGCCGACTTCATCGCCGTAATAGATGCAAGGCGCGCCAGGGAACACAAATTGCAGCAGCGAAGCCAGCTTCATGCGTTCCTTGCTGCCGCCGCATAACGTAAGCAGGCGCTCCGTATCATGGCTGCCCAGCAGGTTAAAGGCAACCGCATTGGCCTGATCCGGGTAGCTGGCGAACAGCTCGCCGAGTTTGCTGGCAAAACGGTCGGCGCCGATGATGCCTTTGGCGGCATAATCAACAACGAGATCGGTGAACGGATAGTTCATCACCGCATCGAACTGATCGCCCGCGAGCCAAGGCAGAGCATCGTGGAACATTTCCCCGAGTATGTACGCATCGGGATTGGCTGCCTTAACGGTGCGGCGGAAGTCGCGCCAGAACTGCATGTCCACCTCGTTGGCGACGTCCAGCCTCCAGCCGTCGATGCCCGCCTCTTCAATCCAGTATTTGGCGACATCAAGCAGATATTGCTTCACCTCAGGATTTTCGGTATTGAGCTTCGGCATTAGCGGCTCAAAACCAAACGTCTCATAGCTCGGGAAGCCGTCCTTAACCGCAATCGGCCATTCCATGACATGGAACCAGTCGGCGTACCTGGAATCCTTGCCTTTTTCGCGAACGTCCTTAAACGGTTCGAACTCTTTGCCGCTATGATTGAACACCGCGTCGAGCATGACCCGAATGCCGCGTTCGTGGCAAGCCGAGACCAGCTTTTTGAGCAGCTCGTTATCGCCGAAATGAGCGTCAACCTTCAAGTAGTCGGATGTGTCGTATTTATGGTTCGTCGTCGCTTGGAACAGCGGGTTAAAATAAATCGCATTTACGCCAAGCTCTTGAAGATGGTCGAGATGGTCGATAACGCCCTGCAAATCGCCGCCAAAAAAGTTTTTCGGCGTCGGTTTTCCGCCCCAAGGCTCGGTGCCTTCGGGATCGTTGGAACAATCGCCGTTGGCAAAACGTTCCGGGAAGATTTGATAAAATACAGCTTCCTTCACCCATGCCGGAGGCGTATGAACATCGGCGGCGTTAAGGAACGGAAAATCGAACATTTTATGCGGATCGGCTGGTTCGTCTTCCCGAAAGCCCTTTTCCTCATAAAAAAGCGCCTCGCCGCCAGAGCGCAGCTCAAAGGCATACTTCGTGCGGCGGAGGGTTGGGCGCACCTCGGCCTGCCAGTAATCGAACCGCTCGTCGGAAGGGAGCTTGTGCATGACGGTTTTGGATACGGTGCGCTCCCAGGCGTATTTATCCCCATGAATCAGAATGGCTTCGGACAAATCGTCCTTTTTGCTTCTCAGTCTGATGTGAAGGGTGGCCGTGTCGTAAGCGTAGGCCCAGTTGCCGCGCGGGCGGTGATAAATAGCCTCAAGATTCATGAGCGATTCCTCCAGTTGGATGATGAAAAGGTTGCGCTTTCAGCTGACTGTTGCGTGGGGATGCAAAAGGCCAAAGAACGGGCTGCTGCCAGTCCCTGTAACTGCACGCAAAAAGGGTACAACCATGGCGCAGAAAGCTTTAAGCGCGAGGTTGTACCCGGATGAGCTGGGTAGCATTGCCTTTATATTGAGTTCATTATAACGGGAGCGGGCGCTGGATGGCAATATCCGTCTTTACGCCCGTTTTTTATGCGCTGGCGCGGCGGGTTTCGGCCTCTCTAGTCTGCTCGGCTTTTTTACGATCGGCCTCTTCCTTGGCTTTGATGGCTTGGTCGCGCTGTTCTTCGGCAGCCAGACCGGCTTTGTTAAGCAGGTTCCACGGGTGATTGTAGTGCGGCTGGAAGAAGAAGTCCACATAAGCAAGGTCCTCGGCCGTCATGCGGTTCTGGATGCAGACCGACAGCGTATTGGCTGCCTGGGTCAAATCGGCCTTCGACAGAATCTGGGCTCCGAGCAGTCGTCCCGTTGCTTGCTCGTAAACGATTTTGAGCAGCACATCCTCATTGTCCGGCATAAAGTCCGGGCGATGCGTTTCGCGCAGCGTAACGGCGGCTGCCGCAAGTCCAGCTTCCTTGGCTGCTTGCTCGGTCAGGCCGGTCGAAGCAATATTCAGATCGAACAGCTTAATTGCCGACGTGCCCTGAGTGCCGCGGTATTTAACTTTGGCTTCGGTCAGATTTTTCCCGGCTAAAGTACCCATGCGCACCGCATTGGTCGCCAGCGGAATGTAAGCCGCTTTGCCGGTCGGGTTGTAACGGACTGCGCAGCTGTCGCCGGCCGCCAGCACATCGGGATCGCTTGTGCGCATATACTCATCAACGAGGAGAGCGCCATTATCCAGCATATCGAGCTGGCCCTTCAGCAGATCCGTGCCGGGGCGGAAGCCGATGCAGAGGACAACGAGATCCGCCTCGTGCTCGCCTTTATCCGTAATGACCTTTGTTACGCGTCCTTCTTCACCTTCAAAACGGCTTACAAGCTGGCCTAGAGCGGGGCGGATGCCTCTTGCTGTCAGCTCATCCTCGGCAACCTCGGTGAACTCGGGGTCGAGGTACTTCGCCATGACGCGGTCCATGTTGTCCAGCAGCGTCACTTCTTTGCCGAGATCGCAGAACGCTTCCGCCAGCTCAATGCCGATATATCCGGCGCCGATAACGGCAACACGCCGGGCTCCTTCAGCGCGGGCGATAATTTCTTTGGCGTGGAAGTAGTTTTTGCACAGCTGGATATTATCCAGCCGGATGCCTTCCATATTCGGTACAACCGGCCACGAGCCCGTCGTGACGACAAGTTTATCGTAGCTGTCCTCAAACTGTTCGTCGGTTGCCAGATTGCGGATGCGGAGCTTTTTGGCGGCGGTGTCGACCTTCAGCACTTCATGGCGCATTCGCGTATCTACGCCAAGCTGGGCCAGCTGCTCGGGGCTGCTGTAGAACAGTCCCTCGGGATTTTTCACCACGCCGCTCACATGAAGGGCGATGCCGCACGACAGGAACGAGATGTTGTCGTTGCGCTCGTAAACGGTAATCTGTGCTTCCGGATGTTCGGCGGCGATAGCTTTGACGGCGGCAGTTCCTGCATGTGTACATCCAATAACGGCGATTTTCATAAGTGAATTCCTCCTTGAGGGAATGTTCTAATATAGATATATTGTGAAATAAATCACAAACTAGCGGTTAATCGGGACGGCCATAACGTCTGCGTCTGGGTCATGCTGCCGCGAGTAGAGCGGAGCCGGATCGCCATCGGAAGAGCTAGACCGTCTTTCGACTGTTCTTTGTTATGTGAAATTAATCACAATCTCTTTATGAATTCATCTTATCATTGAGTCCGGCACCACGCAAGTGGCGTTTTCAGCGATTTATTGCAATTGTGTGACAACTCGACTGGCTGACGCAAAATGGATCAAGCTCTTCCGGTCTCATCTATTTCATAACCAATTCGAGGCAGGTTTACACAGAACAGGGCACGCTGGTTATGGCGGAGGGCATGCAGAAGGTTATGATGCAGGGCTTGCAGGATCGCCTTACTGTACTGCGGCTGACTGAGATTGCTGCATGCCGAAGCTCTCTTCGCCATCTGCAGTGCCCGTTGCCTGCTGCGACGCCTGCCGTCGGCCCGCTGCCGGAAGCCGGCTGTTAACCAGCCTGTGCTCCCGATAGCTCCAAGCTCATCCCCGCAGCTCGCGCAGAGCGCTCACGATCCGCCGCGCCGCTTCCTCGGCGGTGCCTCGGGTGCATGCTGCGTTAAGCCGCATAAAGCCTGATCCGCCCGCGCCGAATGCCGAGCCGGGGCTAAGCTGCAAAAGCGCCTTGTCCATGAAAAACCGGTACAGATCACGGTCATCCATGCCTAACCCGCGGCAGTCCAGCCATAAAAGATACGTTCCTTCCGGCAGCACCGTGCGAATTTCCGGCGCATGCCGGGAAAGCTCGGAGACGATATGCTCCATATTGCCCCGGATGTAAACGAGCGCCTCGTCGATCCATTGTTCCGACTGTTCGTAAGCCGCAATAACGGCGTCGTGTCCTAGCGCCGAGATCGAGCCGACCGAGATGCGCTTTAGCTCCGCCGTAACGGCAGCGCGCAGCTTTGCGTCCGGAATAATGATATTGGAGCTGTTCATCCCGGCAATATTAAATGTTTTGCTTGGGGAAGTGCAGACGAGCGAACGCGCCGCTGCCTCTTCCGACAAGGAAGCAAACGGAATGAAGCTGCCCTCGTGAACGAGATCGGCATGAATTTCATCCGACACAACGAGCACGTTATGGCGGACGCACAGCTCCGCAATCCTCTTCAGCTCCTCCCGGCTCCAAACGCGGCCGACCGGATTATGAGGATGGCACAGAATGAGCATTTTGACCTTCTCGTCCGAGAGCTGCTGCTCCAGCTCGGCAAAGTTCACGCCATACGTGCCGTCCTCCCGCCTCAGCAACGGATTAAGCACCAGCTCCCGGCCGTTGTCCTCTACGACAGCATGAAAAGGCGGATAGACGGGCGGCTGAATGACAATGCCGTCTCCCGGAGAAGTACAGGCTCGTATAATGACAGATAGCGATACGACGACCCCAGGACAAAAACGCAACCATGACGGATCGATTGTCCAACCGTGACGGCGGCTCATCCAACCGGCGACAGCCTCTTTATATTGGGGAGAAATCGTTGTATAACCGAGTACGCCTCGTTTTATTCTTGCCTCAAGCGCGTGGAGCACAGCGGGCGGAGCGGGGAAATCCATATCCGCCACCCACATTGGCAGCGTGTCTTTGCCGTGGTGATGCTCCCATTTCTCCGATGCGATTCCCTCAAAGGAGGGCAAGGTATCAAACTGATGCCGGGTCATGAGGATCAGTCTCCTTTCCGTTTGGTTCAGTTAAATTCAGCTAAGAATAGGGTGCACGAAACAGTCTACGGGAATTAGCCGGAATTGTCATGGGGATGTCAAAAAAAGCAATTTAAAAAAGATTGTCAAGCTATCTAACCCATGTTATAGTGATAACGATTCTCATTATCATGAAATTTAGAGAACTAACGGATAGTGGAGTTAACAAATTTCATCGGGGGTTGAACAACTTGCAACGATTTTCACGTCTTGCCCTATTTGCCATAACACTGGTTTTATCGCTCGTGCTTGCCGCATGCGGCCAGTCATCCAACAATTCCGGAACGGCTTCTCCGTCACCATCGCCTTCCGCGTCTCCAGCCGCCTCAACGGAACCGTCCGCATCGCCATCCGGCGCTGGCGAAACGATGGTGTTCAAAGCCGGCAACGGCGATGTAACCGTGCCAAAAAATCCGCAGCGCATCGTGGATCTGACCGGTTCTTATACGGGACATTTCCTGGCGCTTGGCGTTAAGCCTGTCGGCATTTTGGACTCCGCTCATCAGAATCCGTTTTTTGAAGGCTTGCTGGATGGCGTAGGCAATGTAGGCACTGGCACCGAGGTTGAAAAAATTATCGAGCTTGATCCGGATCTGATCATTACGTTCAACGGCGGAGAAGGGCTGGAGCAGCTGGAAAAAATCGCTCCGACTGTGGCGATTCAATACGGCGTTAAATCCTATAGGGATCAGCTGAAGGAATTCGGCGTTCTTACCGGTAAAGAAGACAAAGCTCAAGCGTGGATTGACCAGTGGGACGCAAAAATTGCCGAGCTGAAGCCGCAAATTCAAGAGGCTGTAGGCGACCGCACCGTGTCCATCCTGAATCCTTATGCCAAAGGCCTGTACGTATTCGGTCATAACTTTGGCCGCAGCGGCGAGATCATCTACGGAGAATTCGGCCTGAAGGCTCCTGCTCCTGCGCAAAAAGAGGCGATTGACAGCGGCACTGGCTGGGCCTCCATCTCCCTAGAGAAGCTGCCAGAATACGCTGGAGACATTATTTTCACTTCTCCTTGGTCCGGAGACGACGCCGATCCGAAAATCGTGTACGACAACGAGCTGTGGAAATCTCTGCCGGCTGTAAAAGCCGGACATGTATTCCAGTTGAATGCGGCAGGCGCATATTTCAACGACCCGATCTCTCTGGATAAACAGCTGGAGTTCGTTAAGGAAAGTCTGCTTTCGCTCAAAAAATAAATCAGTTAAACGGAACAGCCGGGTGCTTCGGAGCACCCGGCTTTTTTCATTGCTCCAGAAACTCCAGTCCCGAATTGCGCAGCCGGATATGAAACTTATAGTTAATCTCGGCATTTCGGTACATGTCCGGCCATTTGTCATAATCGTTCGGATGCATGCGGCCGCGGAAGCGATTGCCAAAGCCGACGATATCCGTGCCCGCTTTCTGCGTTTTTTTGGTCAGGGACCGGGCAAGCCTATGAAGCTCTCCGTCTAATTCCCTTTTAATATCCTCTTCGGTTGTCACTCCCTTATTTTGCGATTTGTCCGTTAACGAAATCGCAACCCATATGACCACGTTGATGATAGGTTTCCCGTTTTCAAGTTTGGTATGAACCTTTGTTTTTTTGTGGACGACCTTAATATCCGAGCGGCTCATCAGCATGATCTCGGTATCAGCCAGCCGCTCCGTAATCATTTCGTAAATCAAGGATTCATCCATAGTAATCATGCCTGCGTATTTGTCACCGTTAAAATAAGCATTGCCAATCTGAGTAAAGAGGCTTTCTTTGTCATCTTTCAACACTGGAACAAGATTGGCGTGAGTAGGGTTGAGAAATTTTGAATAAATTTCCCACAATGTCGTTTTATTCTTTCTTGGAATTCCGCCAGCGTAGGGCTCAAAGTAAAGCTTGGTGTAAATACCGGAAAGCTCGCCGATGGGATTTTTTCTCGTGAATAAGGGGGCCATATCGCCATCAATGATTGCGACGACGGCGTCCAGCGGAACGGAACGATCGCGGATAGCGAATTCCAGATAAGGCAATAGTCCGACACGGGCCGTTTTCATGTTCATTAAAACAGCGCGGGTGGAAGAAACGTCGAGCGACTTCGAGAGCTTGTACTGGACTCGATTTATTGCGTCCATGACGGTAACTCCGCGCGCCGAAGCTGTAAAGGAGGAATCTTTATCATTGGAGCTTGTCGAGCTTGTGATCGGAACGCGAAACCACACTTTAAGATTCTCGTCGTCAATGTCTTCAATGCCGATGGAGCCGACCAGCATCCGATTGTCCACATCCCTGGAATCCCAACAGCCGCTAGAGGTTACGAGCATGCAAGCCGAGAGAGAAATTGCAGCGAGCTGCCGCACTCGTCGGAACGGTCTCATACGCTTCCCGCCTTTCGCTGTTTGATAAAATAGCAGAGCATAACAATGGAAGGGAAGAGGAACATGGAATAAAGACGCAAAAAAACACTGTTAATGATAAACCGCTCCATATTCCTCCATTCCGGAATAAAAAGGGCAATGAAAAATACGAGAAGCATCGTAGCGGCGACAACCCAAACTCCGGGCAGCTTGGTCCAAATGCCGGTGACGATCCGTTCTACCGCTTTTAGCTGCAGCGCAAGCACGAGCAGAATGCAAAGTAAGGTTGCGGACAGAAAAATCGCCGTCAAATTCTCGAAAATGATCCAATATTCATAAATTGCATCCATTTTAGACACAACGGGAAAGGAAAGCGCCTCTGTCATTTCTCGGCCAAAGGTCATAGTCGGAATATAAATAAAACAGAGAACGAGGGCCAGAGTGAAAGCGATTCCTGCCCAAAACCCTTTTTGAAACCGTTTGGCCTGTTGATTGGAATAAGGCGCGATGATCGCAGTAAAGATGAAGCCCATCCATACGAACGACCCTGCATAGAAGTCCCGATGCGTAAAAAAATCGCCAGTCGGTCCCCTCCATGGTCCAGCCAAATCCCATTCGGTAGACGGAAAACTAACGATGATCAATACAAGGATCGTTCCGATGGCCGTAAGGAGAAGAGCTCTTGAAGCGCGGGCAATCGGCATAAAGCCGGATGCAGCCAGAGCAGCGGGCAAGATGATCATGCCGTTCATAAAAGGCATCGGAGTTGTAGGAAGCAGCGTCATGGAAACTAGCTCCGTAAAGGAACGAAGGATAACGGTAATGGCAGCGCACATAAAGACCAAAACAGGAAGCAGCAGCAAAAAAGCAAAGGGCTTGCCAATCAGTTTCCCGACAAAAGGCACGATTTCTTGACCGTTCAGCTTCAACAGCAGCCTTCCGTAAAGCATGCCGCTGAGCAGGGAGGCTGTCGCCCAAACGGCGATGGGAATCCATAAAGGCCCGATCGTGCTGTTAATCAACATACTTGGGTAAATCAGTCCGGCACATGCGCCGGCATATAAAGCATGTATGCAGAAAATATCGTAAGTGCTCAGCGATTCCTGCTTCATTTTTTCCCTCCCTTCTGCGGCATTAGCGTAGTGAGATACGGTGTTCCGAATGAATCCAGGGTACTTAAATAGAAGATCATCGCGGCTAAAATGTAGACGATGCCTAACAATCCGGCAATGCCTGCCCCGACGCAGAAGAAATATTTTAACAGACGCTGTATCAGACCCATCTGATAGTCAATGACGATAAAGTTGGTAATTGCTGTAGCCGCCACAATGATGACGAGCAGGTTGCTCACGATGTTCGCCTGGATGATCGCTTGTCCGAGCACGACGCCGCCGACCATCGTTACGGTAGAGCTGATTGCCTTCGGCAGGCGAGTACCGGCTTCCGTAATGAAATCGATTAGAATTAACATCAGCACCGTTTCAAAAAAGACCGGATAAGGCACACCCTCGCGGCTGGCTGCAGCCGCAAGGCTAATTTCCAACCGGTTAACGTCCACGTTGATGGATGTAAGCGCGACGTAGAGCGCCGGCAGAAACAGATTCATCAGCATGGCCAGAAAACGCAGCGAGTTCTGGAAAACAGATACATAGGGATTTACAAAGCTGTCCTCTGGAGAATGCCAGAAATCCGTATAAACGGCAGGCAGCACCAATGCGAACGGAGTGCCGTCCAGCAATATCGCGATTTTTCCGCGAAGCAGGTCGGAGGAGACACGGTCCGGACGCTCAGTCAGAATCGCCTTCGGGAACAGCCTCATCCAGCGTTTGGTATCCATCAGGCGGAGCAGCTCGCCGGTGTCTTGAATTCCATCCGCTTTCATGTTTGTTAAAATTCCTTTGATTTTGGCCAAGCAGTCATGATCGACTACATCGTTGCAGTAATATATTCGTGCGGGAGTTCTCGTATTTTTTCCAAGAATCATGGAGTATGATTTGAGCTGGGAGGTGCGGATGCGCTGGCGGACGAGCCCGGAATTCACCTCCAAGTTTTCATTGAACGCATACAGAGGTCCTTGCAGAACAGTTTCGGTATACGGGGATTCCAAACCTCGCTGCTGCACCTGCTGCAAATCCAGCAGCAGCCCTGTAGACGAGTTTTTCATGCACAGAATCGCCACTCCGCTGCACAGCGCCTGCTCGCATTCCTCGAGATCGGCTTCTCCAATAGGTGTTCCTTCATATTCGAGCAGCTGTGACTTCAACGAATTTTCGTCAGCTGAAAGCGTAAAGTGGAGCTGCTGATGCGACGTAAGCGTGGAAAGATAACAGAGAAACACCTCGTCCTCGCCGCTTCCGCCTATTTTAAAAGCAATATAATCACTGGAATCACTGAAAAGCACATTCAGCTGCTCCATTAACATTCCGGTTCCTTGTTCAGTGCGCAAGCGATGAAGCTGAGCCAGCAGACGGGACATGTCGGTTGCTCCTCCTTTTCATGAAAGTAATGGCAGAGATTAGTGTTGGCAACCTGTTTTGGAAATATGTACAAACAGCAAAAAGCCCGCCATCCGAAGATGACGGGCAAGTGTTAAGCTAGAGCTGAGCTTATTTGAACCAGCCTTTTTCCTTGAAGCGGGAAACGGCCTCAATCCGGTTGCTGACGCCTAGCTTGTCGAGAATGACGGAGATATAGTTGCGCACCGTACCGCTGGACAGAAACAGCTGGCTGGCGATCTCCTTTGTATTTTTACCGGCGGATACAAGCTCCATGACCTCACGCTCGCGCTCGGTGAGCGGATTGCCTTCGTTGTACACCTCGTCGACAAGCTCTGGAGCATACAGCCTGCGTCCTTCCATGACGCTGCGGATGGAGCCGGCAAGCTCCTCGCTGGAGCTGTCCTTGAGCAGGTACGCCTGTACTCCCGCTTTAAGCGCGCGTTCGAAGTAGCCTGAGCGGGCAAACGTCGTCAAAATCATTACTTTACAGCCGTCGCTTTTCAGCTGCTCCGCAGCCTCCAGCCCGTTCATGATCGGCATTTCTATATCCATAATGCAAACATCAGGTTTATGCTTATTGACCAGCTCAATTGCGTCACTGCCGTTTGCGGCTTGGCCAACCACCTGCATATCCTCTTCCAGATCAATGAGAGAGCCGAGCGCGCCCAGCAGCAGCCGCTGGTCTTCGGCGAGAACGATACGAATCACAGCATTTCCTCCTTTTCCATACGGCTTACATTATGAGGAGCGTTCATCCGAATTGAGGTGCCATCACTGCCGCTCGTTGTTTCCAGGCTTCCGTTGACGAATTCCAGCCGTTCCTTCATCCCTTGCAGTCCGTTGCAGCGGTCTGGAATGCGGCGGAGCTTAAAGCCGATTCCGTTATCTTTGACGAGCACGCGGATGACGTCCGGCTTCTGTTCAATGCGGACAAGGCAGCTGCTGGCGCGGCTGTGCTTCACAACGTTGGTGACCGCTTCTTTGATGCACATGCTGAGCATATTTTCCGTAAACCGGGATGTATGAACGAGTTTAGCATCGCCTTCCAGCACAAATTCAATGTCCGCCGCTTTCAAAATCTGGCCGACCCGGCCAAGCTCGTCCTCCAGCCTTGCGCCGCGCATATGCGAGACCATCTCACGGACTTCCTGCAGGGCAATACGCGCCGTTTGGTGGACGTCCGCCATCTCGCCGCGCGCCCGTTCCGGATCCTTCGTCAACAGCTTGCCTGCGAGATCGCTTTTGAGCCGGATGAGCGACAGCTGCTGGCCAAGGGTATCATGCAGATCAAGCGCGATGCGCTGCCGTTCCTCCAGAACGAGCAGGTCAGCGATGCGCCGGTTTGCGTCCTCAAGCTGGCCTTGGAGCCGATCCTGCTTGAGCCAGTTGTAGCGGCTAAACGGAAGCACCGATACGCCAACCAGCATGATGGCGATGATAGGGAGCTGGGGAATGAAAAAGGCGTTCTGCATTGCGTAAGCCGTATATACCGCCGTTGCGACGAGAACCAGATGGACGATATACAGACTCAAAAATCCGCCTCTGCTCCGGGTATTTCCGATATAAAAGGCGAGAAAAAAGGAGAAGTAAGGGTACTGAAAATAAATGGTCATGACGGCTGAAATGGCCATCTGAATCGAGAGGCCCGTGTACATGCGCCAGCCGCGCCCTTTGCGCGTCAGCTGGAAGCAGAAGAAAAAGACGGCAACCATCAGGCTGCCGGCTACAATGCTGCCCGTGTCCGAGTAGCGGAAAATGAAATAAAACGGCAGAACGATAAAGATCAGCCAAATATAAGGTACAAGCCCCGTGTTGCGGGGCAGCACCTGATGCCATTTTTGCTGCATGTATTGAATCGGCTCCTTGCCTGATGCCGGCGTTAGTGGGATCACTGCCAGTGTAGCATATATTGCGGCGGTTAGCCCGGTTAAGAGGCGCGGCCCGGCGATTTGTCCGGCATTTTCACGGCAATGGCTCTGCGTATTCCCTCACGGAAGCTGACGAACTGGCGGGCCTCGTCATCCCACAGATTGAAGCGGAGCGACTGCAGGCTCGTGCGGAGCGTAATCGTTGTGGCATGCGCCAGCGGCGGCGCTGCTTCATGAGCCTGCTGCAGGCGGTAATTCGGAACGCGCGGGCTCAAGTGATGGACATGATGGAAGCCGATGTTGCCGGTCAGCCATTGGAGCACAGCGGGCAGCTTGTAAAAGGAGCTTCCTTCCACAGCGGCTTTGACGTAATCCCAATCCTCCTGATGCTCAAAATAGGAGTCCTCGAATTGATGCTGCACATAGAACAGCCAGATGCCGGCTGCACCGGAGATCCAGAAAATCGGAAGCTGCACGAGCAGGAACGCCTGCCAGCCGACTGCCCAGATGGCGAGCGCGTACAGCAGAACAATTCCGGCGTTAGTCAGATACGTATTCAGCCGCTCTTTGCGGCGGACGTCTTTTTCATTAAAGCGGTAGCCGAACAAGATAAGGGCGATCGGTCCGACGATGAACATCACAAACGGGTTGCGGTAAATGCGGTAACGAACCTTCGTCCACTTAGATGCGGCGTCATACTCGCGCACCGTTAGCAGCCACATATCGCCGATACCGCGCTTTTCAAGATTGCCGCTGCCGGCATGGTGAATGTTGTGGCTCCGTTTCCATTGCTCATAAGGGAATAACGTCAAGATGCCGAGCACCGTTCCGAGAATATCGTTAGCCCGGCGGTTGCGGAAGAACGAGCCGTGGCAGCAGTCATGAAAAATAATAAAGCTGCGAATCAGGAAACCGGCGGCAAGCGCGGCAATCGGCAGCGTAAGGGCATAGGAAATTTGCAGGCTGGCGTAAGCGGCAAGCCATAACAGCAGAAATGGCGGCAGCGTATTGAGCAGCTGACGGATGCTGGCGGCACGGTCATTGCTTTCAAAGGGAGCGATCATTTGGCGGAGTTGTTTGGTCTTGGACATGGTTGCCTCCCGGATTCAAGAGCGATGGTGCTCGCTCAGGCTATTGTTTCCAGTATAGAGTTTTAGCCACGGCCGCGGCAGTCATACCCGTCAGCGTTCCAATATGACAACTGTCATCAATTGTCGAACAATTTTAAAATGAACTGATTGAAGCCCCAGTCCCATTAAGCTCCAGCACCGGATATTCTTCTCGGCGGCTGGAGGCGTCTGAGACGAGGTACGACTGCATATCGGCGGTTGCCGGTCAGGCTCCGATTGGTGTAGCCTAGAGGCAGAACCTACATTCCGGAGCAAGGAGTGGGAGCATGTCTATATTTGATAAAATGAAACAGGGTGCCGCCGAGGCAGCCAAGGCGGCCCAGCAAACGGTGGAGTCAGCCCGCCTCAAATCGCAGATTGCGCTCAGGCAGCGGGATATATCGCGCTACAAAAAAGAAATCGGCGAAGCGGTGTTTACCGCCTACCGAAAAGATAACATCGCTGGCGCGCAGGACGCCGCGTTCAGGCTTTGCCAGCAAATTGTTGCCGCCGAAGGACAAATTGCCCAGCTGGAGCAGCGCATCCGCGCCGTGAAGTCGCTTAAAACCTGCAGCGCTTGCGGCCGTGAGGCCGATTATGAGGCGAGATACTGCCCCGATTGCGGCGAGGGATTCCCAGAGGAGAGCGTCATGCCGACGCTGCAGCTGGAAGGTCAGGTGCATGTGTTATGCGGCCGCTGCAAGGCAGAGAATCCGCTGGATGCCCGCCGCTGCACCCGCTGTGGAAGCGAGCTTGCTTCCTGGCAATAGGCTGCTGCACAGCGGAGGATATCAGTCATACTTGCATACATTAAAGAGGCTTCCGGAATGGAGCCTCTTTTTGTGTCTAAATTTTTTTTCAGCGCAGCCCCTCAAAAATTCCGTCTCCCGCCAAGGGTAAAAATCCCAGTGGCAGGGCATCCTAAACCCCGTTGCTCAAGGCTGAAAGTGTTGGACGAAGCCACAAAAAGGCGCACTAGGACAACAATTTTTCTCTAGACCCACTAGGGTTCAGGAGGATAAGGTAGGAGCAGTTGTTTGGAGAGGGGAAGAAGGCTTGTGTCAACGGAACAGCAGTACGCCGATATCCGCAAAGGAGAAAAGGGAGCCTGGATCAGCATTGCCGCATATTTGGTGCTGTCCGCCGCAAAGCTTGCGGCCGGATTCTTTTTTGCATCCGAGGCGCTGACGGCGGACGGATTTAACAATCTGACCGACATCGCCGCTTCCTTTGCCGTGCTGATCGGCTTGCGCATTGCACAGAAGCCGCCGGATAAGGACCACCCGTACGGCCATTTCCGGGCGGAAACGATTGCGTCGCTCATCGCTTCCTTTATTATGGCGACGGTTGGTTTGCAGGTGCTGATAAGCTCCGTGCGCTCCTTGTTTGGCGGCGTGCAGGAAGCGCCGAACATTTTGTCGGCTGTAGTTGCCATTGCTTCCGCCATCGCGATGCTCGGTGTGTATTGGTACAACCGTAAGCTGGCGAAGCAGATCAAAAGCCAGGCGCTTATGGCTGCAGCCAAGGACAATTTGTCCGATGCGCTCGTGAGCACCGGCGCGGCCGTCGGCATCGCGGGCGCCTCGCTTGGATGGCACTGGCTAGACCCCGTTGCCGCGATTGCGGTCGGGATCATTATTTGCAAAACGGCTTGGGAGATTTTTTACAGCTCCACCCATGCATTGACCGACGGCTTCGACGACGGCGAGCTGCTTACGCTGCGCAATTCAATCGAAAAGGTCAGCGGCGTCAAATCGATCAAGGATTTGAAGGCCCGCGTGCACGGAAGCCACGTCCTCGTTGACGTCATTGTGCTGGTAGATTCCAGGCTCAGTCTGGTGGAGAGCCACCGGATCAGCGACGAGATCGAGCACCGGATGGAGCGGAAGCATAATATTATGCACGTCCATGTGCATGTGGAGCCCTGTGAATCGGCGTAATTTCGCTAGTTCGGGAGCTCTAGCAGTGAAGGGGCAAGATCTTGTTTTTCAGGTTAAGGGGTAAAGTTGCCTGTTAGGTTTCGTGCAGCGGAGTAGCCTTTATCTGGTCCTGCAGAGGAGCAAAAGCAACTTGTCCAGGCTCGCGCTGTAGAGCAAGGAAAGCCTGTTTGGTCTCAAGCATTCAATGCTGGGGCCAGGCAGGCTTTTTCTTTTTAGGGCAGGGGAAGCGCGAAGCTGCTGTGCCCGAGGCAGCAACCCAGGCGTTCCAACATTCTAGCAAACGCAACTGAGAGCGCTTATTTGGAATTTTTTAGCTCAATCTAGAATCTAAAGCAACTCAGCGGTCTTATTTCCGCATTTTGCAGGCTAAAAGCTCTAGAAATGCTCAAATAACGCTTGTGAGTTGCGTTAGAGTTTCCAACTGGCTGAAATCGAGCAAATAGCGGATCTCAGTTGCGTTATAGGTTTGAGGAGTTTGTTTCTCAGGGCAAGTACTTGCGAATTACCAGAAATGGGAGCATAGGCCGATGTTTTTTTGATATCAAATATTTAAACTATTAACAATTGCTCACCATACCGCGACACTTTCTGCAAGAAAAGCCTAAAAGCCGCCCCGTCAAATGCCGATAAAGGGAAAGCAGGTCTAAGCTTTGCCGTTTAGCTCAACTGCTGATCTTGACCAATGACAATCGACATTTTACCTGATGAGGAGTCGTGATCGAATGAGAAAGCCTATCGCTGCTGTACTGGCTGCAGGCATGCTGCTGACAGCTGCGCCGCTGCCATACGCCAGCGCTGCCTCTCAATCCGCCGTAACCCAATCTTCCGTTAACTTGCGAGACGAGCCTTCCACTAAAGGTAAGGTGCTTCGTTTGCTTGCTAAAGGTGAAAATCTAAGTGTAATTAGCCGCGTAAATAACAGCTGGATTAAAGTAAAGGAGAGCGGTGGCAAAGTCGGCTACGTTTCTTCATCCAGCCAATATATTAGCCTGAAAAGCGATAAGGTTACCGCTTCAAAGCCATTAATCCAAGCCAACGCGGAGATTGCGGCAACCGTTTCGTTCCGGGCTAGCGCGTCCGCTTCAAGCGAGAGGCTGCGATATCTCAAAAAGGGCGAAAACGTGCAAATCCTCTCCTCTCCGACGCCTTATTGGTACCGGATTAAGGATGAAAAAGGCAGCACCGGATACATAAGCTCCGACACCAAATATGTTACTCTAACTAGCGATGTGCCGGGGCGGACGAGCCCTGAGCCGAGCATAACACCGACGCCAAGCAAAACGCCAGCTCCAACGGCTACGCCGAGCAAAACGCCAGCGCCGACGGCCACGCCAAGCAAAACGCCAGCGCCAACGGCTACGCCGAGCAAAACGCCAGCGCCGACGGCCACGCCGAGCAAAACGCCAGCGCCGACGGCCACGCCAAGCAAAACGCCAGTGCCAACGGCCACGCCGAGCAAAACGCCAGCGCCGACGGCCACGCCAAGAAAAACGCCAGCGCCAACGGCTACGCCGAGCAAAACGCCAGCGCCGACGGCCACGCCGAGCAAAACGCCAGTGCCAACGGCCACGCCGAGCAAAACGCCAGCACCGACGCCGGACGCCGGGTCAACCGAATTCATTCCGAACGCGGAAGTTGCTGCATCCGTGGCGTTGCGCCGCGGACCGTCCACCTCTCATGAGCGCATCCGTTATTTAAAAGTTGGCGAGGAAGTGCAGATCGAGGCTGTTGCCAATCGCAGCTGGTATCAGGTGCGCGACGGCTCGGGGGTAAGCGGGTATGTAAGCTCGGATACAAAATACATAACCGTAACGGGGGAGCTGCCAGGTGGAAACAGCCCAACGCCATCTCCGACACCATCAGCCATGCCGGCGCCGGCTCCTGGCAATGGTCCCGAAGAGGATGGATCGTCCTCGCTTGATATAGAGTCTGTTATTCAGGCGGGACTTAAATATTTGGGGACGCCTTACGAGTTCGGCTCCAGCCGCAATGATACCGCTACGTTTGACTGCTCGGATTTTGTCCGGCAAGCCTTTATTGACGCGCTGGGCATTAAGCTTCCCGCCGATTCACGCGGGCAAGGCCAGTTTGTCAAAAATAAAGGGGTCTACAAGATGGAATGGGACAGCCTTGAACGCGGCGACCTGATGTTTTTCACCACATACGCGATCAGCAAAGAAATTACGTCAGACGAGCTACTGGACACATCGCTCATCTCGCATGTTGGAATTTATCTTGGGGACAACAAGATTTTGCAGACTTTTTCCAAGGAGTCAGGTGGCGTGCAAGTTACAGAAATTCCATCCAACTCCAGCTGGAAAACGCGGTTTATGTTTGGAGGCAGCGCACTGCAGTAGCAGTCAAAAAGACCCTTGGAAATGAAGCTGCGGCTTCCGATCCAAGGGTTGTATTTGTTCTACCGTAATAAGCACGAAAGCGCGCCGGCTGGCGCGCTTTTGCTTTAGCTGGCTGTAGCAGCTCATAGCTTTAGATTTTGATGGGGGCAAATTACAGCGGTAAGTTTCATTAACCAACATTTTGGACTCTCCAGCTACCTCTTCACTTACATTCCTGGCGGACCGGAAATTGCGGCTGCTGCTCCGAAAACTTCGTTTTTATTCCTTCGGACTCCGTCGAGCCACGCCGCTATCGCGAGCAGCCTGAATGACACGTTTGCGTACTTCTTCCACGACTTTGGTGTTGAACACGCTGGGAATGATGTAGCTGCGGCTTAGCTCGTCTTCACCGACAGTTGAGGCAATCGCTTCGGCGGCGGCCAGCTTCATCTGCTCGTTGATCGTAACGGCGCGGCAATCAAGAGCTCCGCGGAAAATACCCGGGAAACAAAGCACGTTGTTGATCTGATTCGGGAAGTCCGATCGGCCGGTAGCGATAACGGCAACGATATCCTCCGCGTCCTCGGGACGAATTTCCGGATCCGGGTTGGCCATCGCAAACACAATCGGCTGTTCGTTCATCGTCAGTACCATTTCGCGCTTAAGGATGCCACCAGCCGACAGTCCAATGAACACATCTGCACCACGCAGCGCGTCAGCCAATCCGCCGGTTAACCTCTCCGGGTTTGTATTGGCGGCGTACCAGTTCCACATTGGATGAGCATATTCGCGATCTGCGGTCAAAATTCCGTCCCGGTCAACGCCGAGAACTTGACGCGCTCCTCCGGCCAGCAGCATTTTTGTACAGGCAGTGCCCGCCGCGCCGATACCGCAAACGACAATCCTTGCGTCTTCGATCCTTTTGCCGGTTAGACGAAGTGCATTAAGGAGCCCCGCGTAAAGAACAACGGCGGTGCCATGCTGATCGTCGTGGAACACTGGTATATTGAGCTCCTCGCGAAGCCTTTCCTCAATCTCAAAGCAGCGCGGGGAGGAGATATCCTCCAAATTAATTCCGCCAAATCCTGGCGCAATCGCTTTCACAGCAGCGATGATTGATTCCGTATCCTGGGTGTCCAGGCAGATTGGAAAAGCGTCGACGTCCGCGAACTGTTTGAACAGCATCGCTTTGCCTTCCATAACGGGCATTGCGGCTTCTGGACCAATGTTGCCGAGACCGAGTACGGCGCTGCCGTCAGATACAACAGCGACTGTGTTGCGTTTGATCGTAAGCGAAAATGCTTTGGAAGGGTCTTCGTGAATCGCTGTGCAAACGCGAGCTACTTCCGGAGTGTAAACTCTGGACAGATCGTCCCGGTTCTGGATCGGTGTTTTGGGCTGAACGGTTATTTTTCCGCCAAGATGCAGCAGGAAAGTGCGGTCTGAGGTGTTAACAACCCGGATGCCGGGCAACAGGCTAAGCGATTTGCCGAGCCTTTCTGTCGTGCCGGTGTCTTTAACTTTGACGGTAAGGTCGCGGGTGGTGCTGCCTTTGCCCGTTTTGATAACGTCAATCGCGATTACATCGCCCCCGGCTGCCTCGATTGCGGATACAACGGAACTAAAGTTGGTTCCAGAGTCGATCTCGAGCCTCACGATGACCGTTTTTCCATCCAATGCTTTGTTATCCATATCCTCATCCTCCTTGGCGAGTTCCCGTAGAGTAATTAATTTGATTTTGCTGCGAAAAAATGGGGCCGGCATCCATCCCGTCCCCAATATGTGTGTACCTGCCCGAGTAAAGAGCATGCTCGAAGTTAACCGGCTGTATGCGGGCAAGACTCAACCGCCGGGGCGGACTAAGTCTTGGTGGCTTGATGAGACAGCTGCTGGTTAGGTTAGTCTTAGCTCGCACACAGTCAGTGCTAGCAAGTTTGAATAAGGCCAAAATTGGCCTTAAATAGCTCCAAACTGAGCTAGTGGAGAAGAATAAGGCCCAAAGTGGCCTTAAATAGCTCCAAACCGCGCTAAAGGAGAAGAATAAGACCAAAATTGGCCTTAAATAGCTCCAAACTGAGCTAGTGGAGAAGATTAAGACCAAAATTGGCCTTAAATAGCTCCGAACCGCGCTAAAGGAGAAGAATAAGACCAAAATTGGCCTTAAATAGCTCCAAACCGCGCTAAAGGAGAAGATTAAGACCAAAATTGGCCTTAAATAGCTCCGAACCGCGCTAAAGGAGAAGAATAAGACCAAAATTGGCCTTAAATAGCTCCAAACTGAGCTAGTGGAGAAGAATAAGACCAAAATTGGCCTTAAATAGCTCCAAACTGAGCTAGTGGAGAAGATTAAGACCAAAAGCGGCCTTAAATAGCTCCGAACCGCGCTAAAGGAGAAGAATAAGGCTAAAATTGGCCTTAATAGCTCCGAACCGTGCTAATGGAAAAGCCCTTAACCGTCCCGATCCAGCGCATATGGAGCGCAATAAGGGCGTCAAACGCCCTTAACCGTCCCGATCCCGTGCAAATGGAGCGCAATAAGGGCGTCAAACCACTCGCTAGCCACTCCGCACGAGCCGCAGCCAACAATCAGTTCATCAGCCGCAGAACAGCCGACGGGCATTCCA
This sequence comes from Paenibacillus pasadenensis, assembly GCF_023715725.1. Lineage (GTDB taxonomy): Bacteria > Bacillota > Bacilli > Paenibacillales > Paenibacillaceae > Paenibacillus_O > Paenibacillus_O pasadenensis_A. The sequence continues at coordinate 154,209 of NZ_JAMBOT010000007.1, read as the reverse complement.
GCGGATCGTACTGCTGGCTGCTTTTCGACAGCAGCCGCAGGCGGTTCTGACCGGTGCTGTACGGCTCCTGAATGAGCCGGAACCAGCGGTCAATCGTACTTTTTGACTTCAGCGGCTCACCGAATCCGCTGCCGACGAAGTACTCCAGATTCTCCTCTTCTTGGCCGGGAATCGGATTGTAGAACAGCATCGGAATACCCTTGCTCATGCCTTCCGTGCAAGTCATGCCGCCAGGCTTGGTGACGAGCAGGTCCGCGGCGTCCATCATTTTGGAAATTTCGCGCGTAAAACCCATCACATGAACGTTAGGATGGACAAAACGCTCGTCCGCCAACATGCTCTCCCGGGATTTTTCGTTTGTCCCGGTGCAAAAAATGATCTGTACCTCGTCCCGCCAGCGGGTCATGTACGTAAAGAACTCGTCTTCTTCCTCCATAAGCCCCCAGCCTCCGCCCATAACAAGCACGGTAGGCATGTTTTGCAAACCAAGCTCACTCCGCGCCTCGGCCTGATCCTGAGACTTCCAAAACTGAGGATGGACCGGAATTCCGGTCACCTCGATGCGGCCGGGCGGAATGCCCCGCGCCATCAGTTTTCTTTTGACGACGGGGGTAGAGACGAGGTAGTGATTGACTTCTGTATTTGCCCAGGTTCCATGCGCATCGTAATCCGTGATGAGCGTATACAGCGGGATGTCGAGTCCGAGACGTTTCAGCCGGGCTACCGCCGCGTTGGGACCGGGATGCGTGCAAATGATGATCTCCGGCCGCAGCTGCTCAATGACTTGCTCAGTCTGGGTATAAAAAATTCGATGAATCGCCAGCTGCGTGAACCGGTTGAAGGAACGCTTATAGTTGGTGCGGTACATCATGCCTACCAGCTTCGGCTGTTTGCCGACGGTTTTGCGGTAAGCGGACATAATGAGGGGACCAAGCACCGGATTCAGGAATTTACCCAGCTCCAGCACACGGGTCTGAACATCGGACGAAAGATGCCTCAGGCCGGCAGCGAGCGCATATGCCGCTTGGGTATGTCCGGACCCGAACCCCTCCGAGAGCAGCAGCACTCTTTTTTTACGCATGCACTCACCTACTTTTCTCACTACCAATATTACGACGAGCGCGGTATATAAGACAAGCTTGGCCTTGGATGCTTGTGTCCGCGCATCGCTTCCTATATTCTGTGTTAAAAGGCAAGGTCCTTTCAGGTTGCGGATATTGATGTTTACATTAGTAATAAGGAGAGGATTGCGCATGACGTCAAACGATTCGTCCCCGGCAGCGGAAAGCTGGGTGCGCTTTACGTACAAAACAGGAGAATACGCGGGACGCCTCGTCGAAGAAGGCTCGCCGCGCAGCGTTGTGGAAACGCTGGCGGTGCTGCGCCATCCCGAACAAGGCGATCTGCATAACCCTTACAACCCGGATGTTCCATTTTTCCATGAACGGCGAGCCCTTGCCCACCGCGAAAAAGCGCTGGTCCCCAACCGGGACATCGGACCGTATGCGGCAGCTCAGCTACCCGATTACAACGAATCCCGCGAGCAGGCGGTAAAGAAGTCGCTGGAGGAGCTGGACCGGCTGCAGCGCTGGGCGGCCCGCGCTTCGGAGCAGCTGAAGACAGTGGCCTCCGAGTACCGGCCTTCCTAAATTCCCCGTATCCCTCTTTTTTAACATGCCCCGGACCTCTTCATTCCATGAGAGCCGGGGCATTTATGTTTTTCGAGCCGTCTAAACATTTGGAGTTTAAGTTTAAAAATTTGCATCATTATACATATCACTTTATGCATTCAATTAACATATATATTCAAAGCTCGAAAGAAGACGAACTTCCTTAAACTTGCTATACACATGGGGAGAAGCCTTGTGATAGGATGGATGGAGAAGCATCGCGGCATTGTGGAGAAGCAGACGGAGAGAGCCGTGGAACCCTTGTGGCGCAAGGGAACCGGCTGATGTTGATTAGAGTTCATAATCATATTTATAAAAAGATTAAATTGCCCTCATACGCCTCAAGTGATAAAATCGAGGAATAACTAAGTCAGCCGACCTACCTTTCCCCGGGATTTTGCCCCCGGAGATTCGACCGGATTCTGCCCTGTTAATTACAGGACGGCAGGATTTGGATATGTATTATTATGCATCTTTATACATCGGAGGCTGTCCAATGGACATTCCTGCGAACTGCATAAGCCTTCCCGGTTAAGATGCCTATATAATATGAAGCCTTTGATGCCGTCCGTTATTATATCTATTCTCCGACAGAAAGGTTGCATCCTATGAACAGGAAAATGACTGGATTGCCGCCGAAACAAGGCCTCTACGATCCTCAGTACGAAAAAGACGCTTGCGGCATGGGATTTGTCGCGCACATCAAGGGAGTCAAGTCCCACTCAATCATTCAACAGGCGCTTACCGTCCTGGAGAACATGGAGCACCGCGGCGGCCAGGGCAGCGAGCCCAACACCGGTGACGGCGCAGGCATCATGCTGCAGCTTCCGCATGGTTTCTTCAAGCGCGAGCTGAGCCGCCAGGGCATTCAGCTTCCAGCCGAAGGCAGCTATGCCGTCGGTATGCTGTTCCTGCCTCAGGATGCGGCTGTACGCGAGTCGCTTGAAAGCAAGCTGGAAACGATCATTGCCGAGGAAGGCCAGGAGCTGATCGGCTGGCGTACCGTTCCTACTAATGACGAGAAGCTCGGCGAATCGGCTTTGAAGGCAAAGCCTTATGTCCGCCAAGTGTTCGTATCCCGCAATGCGGCACTCGCGGATGAGTTGGCTTTTGAGCGCAAGCTGTACGTTATTCGCAAGCGCGCGGAGCTGGCGATTCGATATGCGGGCCTGGAAGGCGGAGACATGTTCTACTTCCCGTCCTTCTCCTCCAAAAAGATCGTTTACAAAGGAATGCTGACGACGGAGCAGGTTCGCGCCTTCTACGTTGATTTGAACGATGAAACGATGGAAACGGCGATTGCGCTCGTTCACTCCCGTTTCAGCACAAATACGTTCCCAAGCTGGGAGCGCGCGCATCCGTACCGCTACCTGATTCACAACGGCGAGATCAATACGCTGCGCGGCAACGTCAACTGGATGCATGCCCGCCAATCGCTGTTTGCCTCCGAGCTGTTTGGCGAGGACCTGGATAAAATCAAACCGATTATCAACCCGGACGGCTCCGATACGGCGATGTTTGATAACACGCTGGAGTTCCTGTACTTGTCCGGCCGTTCGCTGCCGCATGTAGCGATGATGATGGTGCCGGAGCCATGGTCCAACCATGAGGACATGAGCCCTGAGAAAAAAGCTTTTTACGAATACCACAGCTGCTTGATGGAGCCGTGGGACGGACCGGCTGCAATGGCGTTCACCGACGGCACGCAGATCGGCGCTGTTCTTGACCGCAACGGGCTGCGTCCAGCGCGTTATTACGTTACGAAGGACGACGTCATCATTCTCGGCTCCGAAGCCGGAACGGTGTATGTTGAACCGGAGAACGTGCTGTACAAGGATCGTCTGCGTCCAGGCCGCATGCTGCTCGTTGATACGAAGGAAGGCCGCATCGTTTCCGATGAAGAGGTCAAATCCCGTATCGCTTCCGAAAAGCCTTATCAGCAATGGCTTGAGGACAATTTAATCAGCCTGGAGGATCTGCCTGACGCGCCGGAGCTTCCGGAGCTTGACCATGCAACGGTTCAGCAGCGCCAGCAATCGTTCGGTTATACGTTTGAGGATCTGCGCAAAGTGCTGGAGCCGATGGCGTCCTCCGGCGTAGAGCCAATTGGATCCATGGGCTACGATGCTCCGCTTGCGGTGCTTTCGGAGCGTCCGCAGCGCCTTTACAGCTACTTCAAGCAGCTGTTCGCGCAAGTAACGAACCCGCCGATCGATGCGATCCGCGAGGAAATCATTACGGCAACGGGCACCTCGCTTGGACCGGAGCGCAATCTGCTTAACCCTGAGCCGGAGAGCGCGCGCCAGATTCGTCTGGAGTCCCCGATTCTGTCCAATGAAGAGTTTGCCAAGCTGCGCCATGTGCGCCGCCCTGGCTTCAAATCCATCACGCTTCCGATTTTCTTCCCGGCTGACGGCGGAGAAAAAGGATTGCGCCAAGCGCTGGATACGATGTGCGAAGCGGCCGACCGCGTCATTGCGAAAGGCCATAACGTTCTTATTTTGTCGGACTTTGGTTCGGACCGCGACAACTGCGCCATTCCTGCGCTGCTGGCGGTGTCCAGCCTGCATCACCATCTGATTCGACAAGGCACCCGTACCCGCGTCAGCATCCTGCTGGAGTCGGGCGAGCCTCGCGAAGTGCATCATTTTGCGCTGCTGCTTGGCTACGGCGTGAGCGCGATCAACCCTTACCTGGCGTTTGAATCGCTGGACGATATGATCCGCCAAGGCATGCTGCGCGGCGTGAAGCATGAAAAAGCCGTTAAGAATTTTATTAAGGCCGCTACTAAAGGCGTCTTGAAAATTCTGTCCAAGATGGGCATTTCCACGATTCAGTCGTATCGCGGAGCGCAGATTTTTGAAGCGGTCGGCCTGCAGGAAAGCGTCATCGACAAATACTTCACCTGGACGCCGTCCCGTATCGGCGGCATCGGGTTGGATATTATCGCCCAAGAAACGCTCAAGCCTCATAACCGCGCTTATGCTGAACAGCAGGGCGGGGAGAAAGAGCTTGATTCCGGCGGCGAATACCAGTGGCGTAAGGACGGAGAGGACCATCTGTTCAGTCCGCAGACGATTCACACGCTGCAGATGGCATCCCGCGCCAACGACTACAAGCTGTACAAAAAGTTCTCGAATCTTGTTCAAGGCGAAGACAGCAAGTTCATGACGCTCCGCTCGCTGCTTGACTTCAAAAAGGACCGCCAGCCGGTGCCGATTGAAGAAGTCGAATCCATCGAGGATATTATGAAACGCTTCAAGTCCGGCGCGATGAGCTTCGGATCGATTTCCAAGGAAGCGCACGAAAGCCTCGCGATTGCGATGAACCGCATTGGCGGCAAGTCCAACACGGGCGAGGGCGGCGAAGATCCGGGCCGCTGGGTGCTGGACGCTAACGGCGATTCCCGCCGCAGCGCCATCAAGCAGGTTGCATCGGGCCGCTTCGGCGTTACGAGCAACTACCTCGTCAATGCGGACGAGATTCAGATCAAAATGGCGCAGGGCGCCAAGCCGGGCGAGGGCGGACAGCTTCCGGGACGCAAGGTATATCCTTGGGTCGCTGAGGTTCGCGGCTCCACGCCGGGTGTCGGCCTCATCTCGCCGCCGCCGCATCATGACATCTACTCCATCGAGGATTTGGCGGAGCTGATCCATGATCTGAAAAACGCCAATCCGCGCGCGCGCATTAACGTCAAGCTCGTTTCCGAGGTCGGCGTAGGCACGATAGCGGCTGGCGTTGCCAAAGGCCGCGCAGACGTCATCCTTGTCAGCGGTTATGACGGCGGCACGGGCGCATCCCCGATGAACTCGATGCGTCATGCCGGTATGCCGTGGGAGATCGGTCTGGCTGAGACTCACCAGACGCTTATGCTCAACAATCTCCGCGACCGCGTTGTTGTAGAGACCGACGGCAAAATCATGAACGGCCGCGACCTTGCGATCGCCACGCTGCTTGGCGCCGAGGAGTACGGTTTCTCGACGGCTCCGCTCGTCGTGCTCGGCTGCGTCATGATGCGCGTGTGCCAATTGGACACTTGTCCGGTCGGCGTTGCGACGCAAAATCCGGAGCTGCGCAAAAAATTCATGGGCGATCCGTCCCATGTCGTCAACTACATGCGTTTTATCGCACAAGAGATGCGCGAATATATGGCAGAGCTCGGCTTCCGCACGATCAACGAGATGGTCGGCCGCGTCGATATTCTGGAAAGCAAGTCGCTCATTGAGCATTACAAGCTGAGCGGCCTGGATCTGACGCCGCTGCTGCATCAGCCAGAAGTTCCGCAGGATGCTGTGCGTTATAATGTGCAGGAGCAGAACCATGGCCTGGAGCTGTCGCTCGATATGCAATCGCTGCTTCCTGCTGCCGAAGCTGCGCTGGAGCGCGGCGAGCAGGTTAAAGCATCGTTCCCGATCTGCAACACGAACCGTGTTGTCGGTACGATTCTCGGCAGCGAAGTAACCCGCCGTTACGGCGCTGCAGGTCTGCCTGAGGACACGATCTCCATGCATTTTGTCGGCTCCGCCGGCCAAAGCTTCGGAGCGTTCGTGCCGAAAGGCATCACGCTCTCGCTGGAAGGTGACTCAAACGACTACGTCGGTAAAGGTCTGTCCGGCGGCAAAATTATTGTCGCTCCATCGCCGAAGGCTACGTTCGCGGCTGAGGATAATGTCATCATCGGCAATACGGCCCTTTATGGCGGTACGGGCGGAGAAGCTTACATCAACGGCATCGCCGGCGAACGCTTCGCGGTTCGGAACAGCGGCGTGAAGGTTGTCGTTGAGGGCACAGGCGACCATGGCTGCGAATATATGACAGGTGGACGCGTAGTCGTGCTAGGGGGCACGGGACGGAACTTTGCGGCCGGTATGTCAGGCGGCGTGGCGTATGTGCTTGATGAAAAGCGCGAATTCTACAAACACGTTAACCTGGAGATGGTGCTTCTGGAACGTGTTGAGGAAGAAGCGGACATCGCGGAGCTGCGCGGACTGATCGAGAACCATGTCCGTTACACGGGCAGCGCAATCGGCGACCGTATCCTTTCCAATTGGGAGCAATCGCTTGGCGACTTCGTGCGTATTATTCCGAAGGACTACAAGCGGATGCTGGAGCAGATTCGCAAAGCCGAGGAAGAGCAAGGGCTGGAAGGCGAAGAAGCCCTTCTGGCCGCCTTTGAAGCAAATATGAGAGAGCTGGCGCGCGTCGGAGGCAACTAATCCGGTAATCGCTATAACAAACAGCGCGTCCGCATAAGCGGGCGCGCTGTTTGTTTACTGGAGTTCAGTACTCCGTAATCGTTGTTGAGATTGTCATCAAATCAGTAATTGCCCAATCAATGCGAAGCAAGTCTCCATACTATGCTTATAGAGTAGAATAGGAGGTAGCATTGGTATGCAGCTGGGCTTGGTATTAGTTTTGTTTATACTGCTGGTTATTGTTACATGTGTCGGAAACTACATTGTCCCGGGGTCAAAAGAGGATGCAACCATAACAGGAAGCAAAGGTTTCATAATGCAAAATAGAACAAGCAATTATAATTTTGTAAGCACCGCTTTTTCAGGAGACTTTGAATCTCCCGGGCCGTCGGCCAATATCGTAACGCCTGGAGGAAACTATCGTTTCGAAGTTGTGGCCAAACCTTTCTATCAAACGACTAGAGCCGTTGCCCAATACGCTGTTTATACAACCGAGGGGCGAACGATTGGCGCACTCTCCCTGACATTTGAAACCAGAAATAGCGGACTTGACGCGCGTTTATTGGTTGGAAAACCCATCTCAATGACTTCCGAAGCGAGCAACTACAAAGGAGTCATTTATGTCACGTTGGGAGACAAACCCCCTTCAGCATAGGATAAACCAGAGACAAGCGGACCTCCGGCATCGTTCTGAACGCCAGACTATTCCATTTGCGGTGGTTTGGCTTATTTTTTTATATTGACAATGGCAAAAGAAATTGACTAAAATGTATGCTATTCGGCACCGTGACGGACATCAAGGGAGGGATATCCTTGTTTTTGAAAAGGCTTACAAAGAAGCCGGTATTCAACCGGTCCTTGTTTCGAAAGCAGCTGCTCTCTTATTTCATTACGGTACTGATTCCAACCTTTATGATTGTCTCCGTATACTCGTATACGATTAGCGAGGATCTCAAATCCCAGCTTAAACAAACCTCGGACAATAGCGTGCAACGGGTTTCAAAGAACATACAGGATATGATCGATCAAATTAATTACTTCTCTCTTCAATTATCCTTTGTGCCGGATATGAACCGCATGTTGAAGAACCCTTCCCAATTTACGCTCTACGACTACTACCAGCTGAAAGAGCAGGTGCGCAACCAGATTACTTCCAGTGAATTGTTTGAATCCGTCTACGTCTACAGCGCGCTCAACGAGAGGTTTATGACTTCGGGAGAGGGGCTTTACGACGCGGCTTCTTTTTTTGACCAGCCAGTCCTGGATCAGATCCGGCAGAACGCCGATAAGTCTTTCTGGTACGAGGTTCGTGACGACTACATTACCTTTTACAAAGCGATTCCGGTTACGGAAACGAAGCCGCTCGGCACGGTGGTCGTGAATATTCCCAAGGATAGGTTTCTGCACACGATCTATAATTTGAACAACAGCAGCGATCATAATGTTTACATCATCGACAGCAATGGCACGGCTATTTCCTCCATCAGCGAGGCCAAACAAAACGCAATCAACCGGCTGGCTGCATCAGCTGCTCTTCAAAAAATCCGTATTGATAATCAAGCCTATTTTGCCAATACGCAGGCGGTGCAGGATAACGGCTGGACGGTCGTCAGCCTGATTCCGTACGAGGTGTACAAAGAGCTGTTCGCCAAAAAAATGTCCAAGCTGATGCTGATCGTGTTTGTTGTTTTCCTGATCGGTCTGGCGATAGCCTATGCGTTTGCTGTGAGGATGTACAACCCGTGGAAAAAAATAATCGAGGTCATCACTGCATCAGGGGATAACAAGCCTTCCTCTGATGAGTATTTATTGGTCAGCGGAGCGATCAGCTCCATGATGGATACGATTAAACAGAATGAGCCGGTCATGAAGGACCATTTAATTTCCGATATTTTGCGAAACAACGTCACCGATAAAATCTCTGCGAGACTGGAGCAGGCAGGCTCGACGTTCCCTCATCCGCATTATGCGGTCATCGTTGCGGTGTTCGACGCGCTGCGGCCGGAGGACGAGGAGGATCCGCAGCGCAAGCTGATTATGTACAGCATGGTGTCGGAGACGCTAAAAAAATACTTGCCCGCAGAAGGCACGGTGCTGGACCGCAGCAAGCTCGGGTTTATCGTGAATGTGCCGGAGAGCGGCATGGACGCCAGCATACGGGAGCTCATTCACCAATGTTTTGCCGAGATGAACGCTGTTGCTCAAGAGGAGCTGAACGTCTCTCTGCAATTAATCGTCAGCGATGCGGGGAGCCCGGAGCGACTGTATGTAGCCTACGAGCAGATTCGCCGGATGCTGAATTACAAAGCGGTTATTAACCGCAGTGATGTCGTATTTGTGCAGGACCATACAAGCGAGCTTAAATTTGTATACCCGCTGCTGCTGCAAAAACAGCTTATTCATTCCGTCACGGCAATGAACCCCGGCAAAGCGAGCCAATGCGTCGACGAGTTGTTCCAGCAGTACATTTATAAATCCAAGTATCCGTTTGAGAAGCTGCAGGGCATGATCGTTGTGCTGATGAGCTCGGTTTTGAACGAGCTGCTGAAGGAAGGGCATGACATCGGGAGCTTGAACGACGAGGTTGATATTTTCAAACTAAATGAATGCCGAAATAATGACCAGTTATATCAGTTTATGATGGAGCACATCAGCAAAATCATCGGATTTCTGGAGGCGCAGCAGGACAAACAGGTTACGAATCAGTATGTGGCCAAAACGATTGCTTATATGGAGGCGCATTACACGAGCAATCTGTCCATTACGGAAATCGCCGAACGGATCGGGGTCAGCAGCGGCCATTTAAGCCGGACGTTTAAGGCGGAAACCGGGAAATCGATGCTCGAATATTTAACGGAATTCCGAATCAACAAGAGCAAAGAGCTGCTTAACAGCTGCAACGACTCCTTGCATGAGATCGGCCAGTCGGTCGGCTACAACGATGTGCAAAGTTTTATCCGCTTTTTCAAAAAGTACGAGGGCATGACGCCAGGCGAGTACCGCAAAAGCACCTAAAAAGCTGATATTTATTCGTAATTTCTAACATTAGACAAGCGGCCATCAGAAAATCCTCATGTTTATTCCAAACTGAGGGTTTTTTTGATTCTCGTTCCCAGGGTAGCATGAAAGCGTAAACATCATGACCTTGAGGGGAGGGGATGCGGTGAGTCAGACAATGAAATCGTTCCATAAACACAAGTACTATTATGTATTGCTTTTGCCCGGGATTATCTACTTTATTCTATTCAAGTATATCCCGATGGGCGGCATCGCCATTGCATTCCAAGATTTCAGAATTACTGGAAGCGTATTCAACAGTCCGTGGGCGGGATTAAAATGGTTCAACATTTTATTCGAATCTCCCGATTTTTGGGTGGCGCTCAGGAATACCGTCATCATTAGCTTTTATAAGCTGATCTTCAACTTTCCGGCGCCGATTATATTGGCCCTTCTGCTGAACGAGCTCATTAATGGCGCCTTTAAGCGGATTGTGCAGACGATTATTTATTTCCCTCACTTTGTTTCCTGGGTTGTGCTGGGGAGCATCCTGTTCTCGGTCTTCTCCGTGGATACGGGAGTTACGAAGCTGCTGGGCCTTTCTACTTCTCCTATTATGAATCCCGACGCATTCCGGGGTTTTCTTGTAGGCTCTGAAATGTGGAAAGAGGTCGGCTGGGGCACGGTGATTTATTTGGCGGCCATCGCTGGTGTTAACCCGGAGCAATATGAAGCGGCCAAAATAGACGGAGCGAACCGCTTCCAGCTCATCCGGCATGTTACGCTGCCAGCCATTGCTTCCACGATCGTTGTGCTGCTGATTTTGCGCACGGGTCAAATTTTGAACGTAGGCTTTGACCAGATATTCATTCTGTACAATCCGCTCGTTTATAACGTTGCAGACGTTCTCGAGACGTACGTTTACCGGGTCGGCTTAACGATGGGCAGATTCTCGCTTGCAACGGCGGCAGGGCTATTCCAGGCGGTTGTAGGTTTATGTTTACTGGTGTTTACGAACTGGCTCGTGAAACGAATGGGCGAACGGGGACTTTGGTAGGGAAGGAGGGGTTGTTGTGATTCAAAAAGGTTGGGGCGAGCGCACGTTTGAAGCGGGCAACATCTTGTTCCTGGCGCTGCTTAGCCTAGTGACGCTTTATCCATTATGGCATGAAATATCGATCTCTCTCAGTTCGGCTGCGGGAGCGATGAGAGGCGGGCTGTTCCTTTTCCCGAGAGGTTTTACGCTGGATGCCTACAAAAGCGTGTTAAGCTCAAGCTTTATTTGGCTGGCTTACCGAAACAGCATTATCGTCGCAGTAGCAGGCACTATTTTGCATGTGCTGTTTACAGCAACAACCGCGTATGCGCTGAATAAAAGAAGCCTGCCGGGCGTGAAGGCGATGACGCTGCTTGTATTATTCACGATGATCTTTAGCGGCGGAATGATCCCGACCTATTTGCTTGTAAAAACCTTAGGGTTGACCAACACCCTTTGGGCGCTTATGCTCCCAGGCATGATTTCGGCCTTTAACGTTATCGTCATGCAAAGCTTTATGCGGACCATTCCGGATGAGGTGGAGGAATCAGCCTCAATGGACGGCGCGAACCCGCTGCGTATTTTTTTCACGATTATTTTGCCGCTGTGCAAGCCGGTTATCGCCACGATTGCCCTGTGGGAATGCGTGGGGTTATGGAACAATTTTATGCAGGCTCTCATTTATTTGAACGACAAAGAGCTGTTCACGCTTCCTTTGCTGTTAAAAGAAATCATTGCCGGCCAGCAGCTGGCGACCGATACGGGACAGTTTACAACGTTTGCCGCTGAATCCGCGATTGCCGCAACCGTCATCGTATCGATCGTGCCGATTCTTGCGGTCTATCCATTCCTGCAAAAGTATTTTATGAAGGGCACGATGCTGGGTTCGGTCAAATCCTAACCAAGACAAATCAAAGGGGTGCATGTAGATGAAAAAGCTGAACAAAATGGTGTCTGTTGTATGTGCGACTTGTTTGTTAGGAATGATTGCCGCCGGCTGCTCATCCAGCGAAAACGGGGGCAATGCCTCCAATACCTCCGGAGCAAAATCCGAAGTGAAGCCTATTACGTATAATATGTTTTTCAACTACGGAATTCCGGAATTTCCCGACAATGGCGGGGAAGCCAAAGCTAAAATTACGGCGCAGATGGAGAAGGCGGGGCTGCCGGGAGTTGATTACAAAATCAGCATGATTTCCGGCGACGAGTATAAAACAAAGCTGAACCTGCTGATCTCATCCGGCGAAATTCCTGATTATTTCAATGTTGATACAACCCAGCTTGCTATGTATGTGAATCAAGGGCTGCTGATGCCGCTTGACGATCTGCTTGCCAAGGCGCCGAATCTGAAGAAATACATCCCGAAAGAGCGTTGGGAAGGCGTAACGTTTGACGGCAAAATCTACGCGATTCCTCAGGGCGTAAGACCGGAATCGTTCAATTCCCCCAATACGGCGGGTCTGCTGATCCGCCAGGACTGGCTGGACAACCTGGGACTGAAGCAGCCTACAAACTTGGATGAGCTGCACAACGTATTGAAGGCGTTTACGAAGGATGATCCGGACAAAAACGGCCAGGACGATACGTACGGGCTGGGCGGGAATAAATCGACCGTGTTCAATACGGTGTTTGGCGCATTTGGCATCGGTCTGATGTCGGGCTCGATTTTCTGGACGGAAAAGGACGGCAAAATCGTCAAAAGCTTCGTTACGCCGGAAGCTAAACAAGCGCTTGCCGTGCTGCAGCAGTGGTATAAGGAAGGCCTGATTGACCCTGAATTCCCGGTCATGGAGCCGAAACAGGGGGACGCTCGGGTCATAAATTCCAAAATCGGCGTTTTTGAAGGGGATGCCTTTGGCGTCAATGCAGCTGGCGGCGGTTATTACACCTCGCTGCTCAAGGTGCTGCCGACGGCCAAGCTAACGATGATTAACCGCATCGCGGGCCCGGACGGCAAGAAGGGCTGGCCGGAGGTTAATCCTTATTCAGGCGGAGCGCTGCGGGCAGTCAGTGCGGATGCCAAAGATCCGGAGAGACTTATTCAGATGCTGGACTGGTCGGTTAGCGACGAAGCAAACGGCGGCGTCAACCTGCTGACTTACGGAGAAGAGGGCGTAGATTACACCTTTGATGAAGCGAAAAATTTAATTACGCAAAAAACCTCTTATTCGGACCTGTATGCCAAAGGTTTTTCCAATCCGGTTCGATTCGTTCAAGTAACGGACCGCCGCTGGACGGACGATACCGTGCGGGCCGCGCTGGAGATCGCATCAACGGATATTGTGAAAAACCAACTGTGGAAAACGGTTCCCGCAGAGCTGGATTATCCGGATCTGGAGAAGAAACTATGGACGGAATACTTTGTAAAAATTGTAACAGGCGTATGGGCAGTTGATAGATTCGACGAATTCGTGCAAAATTATTATAAGCAGGGCGGCCAGAAAATTGAGCAGCAGGCTAACGAGGAATGGAAGAAGTCCAAAAACTAATCGTAAGGGTAGATGATGATGACAGCGAAGACGACTAAAAGGCCCAATGTAATTGTGTTTTTTACCGACCAACAGCGAGCTGACACGACGGGGGTTCATGGCAACCCCCTCGGACTGACCCCTAACTTTGACCGCATGGCGATGGAAGGCACTCATGTATTTAACTCTTATACCTGCCAGCCCGTATGCGGTCCGGCCAGATCCTCCCTGCAAACGGGCAAATATGCAACGGAGACAGGCTGTTACGTTAATGGAATTCCGCTGAAACAAGGCGAACTGACGCTTGCACATCATTTCAATGAAATGGGTTACAGCACGGGCTACATCGGAAAATGGCATCTGGCCGGGCAGGAGCCTGTGCCTCAGGATCAACGCGGAGGATACCAGTATTGGCTCGGTTCCAACGTGCTGGAATACTCCTCGGACGCTTACGACACGGTCATGTATGACAATGACAATAAACCGGTTAAGCTCCCTGGTTACCGTGTAGACGCACAGACGGACGCAGCTATCCGGTATATCGACCAGCATCAGGATGAGCCTTTCTTCTTGTTCCTGTCTTATCTGGAGCCGCATCATCAAAATCATACAGACAACTATCCGGCTCCGCGCGGATACGAAGGGCGTTACAGCGGCAGCCAATTTGTTCCCGGCGACCTCGCTACGCTTGGCGGTACGGCGCATGCTCATCTTGGCGGTTATTATGGCATGGTCAAGCGCATTGACGAAGCATTGGGACGCATCTTCGACAGCCTGATCAGCCTCGGGTTGGAGGAAGACACGATCATCATGTTCACCTCCGATCACGGCTGCCACTTCAAAACGCGGAACGGAGAATACAAACGCTCCTGCCATGACAGCTCCATCCGCGTACCGACCGCATTTATCGGAGGCCCTTTCAAATCCGGCGGTCGCCTGCAGGAGCTGGTGTCTTTGGTAGATCTGCCGCCAACGCTGCTTGACGCTGCCGGAATACCGGTGCCGGACTCGATGCAGGGCCGCTCTATTCTTCCTTTGCTGCGCGGCGAGAGAGAAGGCTGGCCGGAGGAGGTACTGGTTCAAATCAGCGAAGAGCAGGTAGGACGCGCGATCCGGACGCAGCGCTGGAAATACAGCGTAAAAGCGGCGGAAGCGAATGCTTGGAAGGATTCCGGCTCCGCTACTTATGTGGAGGAGTTCCTGTACGACCTGCAGTCCGATCCGCATGAGCTGAACAACCTGGTCGGGGTGGAGTCATTCAACACCATTGCCGCTGAGCTGCGCGAACGGCTGATTCGCCGGATGCAGGAAGCGGGAGAGGCTGCTCCTGAGATTTTGCCAACGCCGGAACAACGCGGTTCAGGCGCCAGAAGAGCATCGATAACCGAGCTGCGGAAAAAGCTTTAGCGGCTCCGCCAAGGTAGGCCCTACGATCGGCTGCGCCGAAGGTCGGTCCTTCGATCGGCTCTTGAACTCGGATTTCCTTGAATTTAACTATTCCTAGAGGCGGAAATCCGACTTCAAATGCGACCGCTGTCGCTTCTACGGGCTCGACCTTGGCTCCGCTGCTTTCTCTAGTCTAATCATCATGATAAAGATGGTTAGACTAGGGTTTCTTATACATCATTTTGTAAGCGTTTCAATGTTGGGAGGGGGGATGCGCCAGGAAAATCCGGAACGCTAACGCTGCCGAATTTTAAATGAAGTAAGCATTTAAAAACAGAGAGGATGTTTGTAATGTTACTAACCCAAGGCATACTGCCCAAAAAACTTATAACTGCAATGCTCGCAATAGCACTCGTCTTAACAACGTTAGGCTTTGCCCCGTCTGCTAAAGCGGCGTCGGCCGACATTGTCAACAATACCAACTGGTACGACACGGACGGCAATCAGATTTGGTCGCAGGGCGGCTGGGTCATGCAAGAGGGCAATACGTTTTATTGGTACGGCGTCGATTATTCGGTTAACGGTCAAAAAAAGGTGACTTTATATACTTCGACGGATATGGCAACTTGGGACTATCAGGGGAATGTTGTTGATTTCAGCGGATTTACGGATGCTTCCGGAGGTTATTCGGGCAGCGACTGGCTAGGCCGGCCGGTCGTGGCGTATAACAGTGTAAACAACAACTACGTTATGATTATTGAATGGAATAACTCCGTCGGGACCATTCGGAAAGGGCTGACGTACCTGACCAGCTCGTCTCCTGCAGGCCCGTTTGTGTTTAACAATAACGATCCGCTGCCAACCGGAAATACGGTAGGAGACCTGGGTTCAATCTTTAAAGACACCAACGGCAAAACGTATATTTCGATGACCGTTGATTATCCTGCAATCAACGGCTCGCTGCGCATTGCCGAGCTGGCGCCGGATTATTTAAGCGTAGCGTCCACAGTCAAAACGATCGGGTCTAGCTACCCGAATAAAGAGGCGTCTACGCTCATTAAAGTAGGATCTACCTACTGGATGTTCGCTTCCGCTACCAACGGCTGGGGCTCAAGCCAAACGTACTGCATGTCAGCCACCAGCCTGTCCGGCACATGGAGCGCACAGAACGTATGCGCAACGAATCCGGCTACGACGAACTCATACGATACGCAAACCGATCAGATTTTGCCGATTCAGGGCACTTCGGGCACGATGTATGTTTACTTAGGCGACCGTTGGAACAACATGTCGGGCGGTCCGAGCGCTGCTGGCAGAAACAACTGGCATCCGGTAACCTTCAACAGCTCCGGAGTGCCTACCATTAACGGCAATACAAGCTGGTCCATTGATGCTGCGGCAGGAACGTGGGGGCCTTTGAGCGTTAATATCGATGTGAACAAAACCTATTCCATTACGAATCAAAAGAGCGGCAAGGCTATGAGCATTAGCGGAAATTCAACGGCAGACGGCGCAGCGGCCGTGCAAAATCCGTTTTCGAGCGCAGCTGGTCAAGTCTGGAAATTTTATGATGCGGGCGGCGGTTATTATAAAATTCAAAACGTAAATAGCGGCAAATATTTAAATATTAACGGGGCTTCCACAGCAGATAACGCCCCGGCTATCCAGTATATGGCCACTACCTCCATTAATCAGCAATGGCAGGTCATCCCTACAGGCGGAGGCACATTTAAGCTGAAAAACCGCAACAGCGGAAAAGTGATTGGCATTAACGGAGAATCCACAGCCGATGGCGCCAGCGTGGTGCAATCTCCAGATTCCAGCTCCTTGAATCTCAGATGGAGTTTTACGGCATTGGATTAGAAGCGGGATGAGAGAATAGACGCAGCGCCAATCCATAGGGGTGAGCGACTGCCGTCATGCAGCGAAACACCACGCGCTGGGAACTGCGGTGCGGATAATGGAGAATGTGACGTCACAGCAAGTGCCCATCTTAATGGTGCATAGCAGTGGCGTCTTTTTCTTATTAAAAGACAGATAAGCCTCACTGTTGGCAATGGGATTGTGCGTGGAACCTCCGTTATTCAAAATGAAAAACGGTAAGGACGTCAAACGACCTTACGGAAGGAAAAGAACGCGAAACCCGCTACGGTAAGGACGTCAAACGACCTTACGGAATGGCTCGAGCTCGCCAAAGCTCGCGTCTATTAACAGCCTGCTCTAACTGTTCCCGAAGATTAGCCGGAATTTTCCCCCGTTTGTCCACGCCCCCGTTCATGGTACAATGTTCCCGCCAAACCTACCTTGTTAGGCATCCAACTCAACCAAACAATTCTAACGAATCCATGAGCAGGGGGAATTTGTCATGTCATACGGCGAAGTGCCTGAACCGCGCCTTATATTCGAACCTAAACATTATGTATGCCCAAAAGCCGCAGAGCCGCTAGTTCTGGACGGACGGCTGGACAAGCCGTTCTGGTCGCAGGTCCCTTGGACGGACGACTTTGTCGACATCGAGGGCGATGCGCGTCCCCTCCCAGCCAAACAGACCCGCGTTAAAATGGCCTGGGACGACGAGTATTTCTACTTCGGCGCCGAGCTGATTGAGGATGAAATTTGGGCGACGCTCACGGAGCGGGACTCCGTTATTTTTTATGATAACGACTTCGAAATTTTCATCGATCCCGATGGCGATACCCATCAATATTATGAATTTGAAATGAACGCCTTTAACACCGTATGGGATCTGCTGCTCGTCAAGCCTTATCGCGACGGCGGCCCGCCGGTGGACGGCTGGGATATTAACGGCCTCAAAACAGCGGTGCATATCGACGGGGAGATTAACAAGCCCGGTGCTGCGAACCGCAAATGGACGCTAGAGGTTGCTATGCCTTGGAAAGCGCTGAAGGAATGCGCCAAAGGCGCGCGCCCGCCGCAAGCCGGGGAATATTGGAGAGTCAATTTCTCGCGAGTGGAATGGCATACGGACATCGTGGACGGCCAGTACGTGAAGCGCAAAAACGAACAGACGGGCAAATCGCTGCCTGAGGAGAACTGGGTCTGGTCGCCGATGGGCATTGTTAACATGCACTACCCGGAGTTATGGGGGTTTGTCTGGTTTGCGGACGGAGATCAGCAGCTGGACACGACGGTGCCGCAATCGGAGCTGGCCAAATGGGAGCTGCGCAAGCTGTATTATCGCCAGCGGAACTATTACACGGAGAACGGCCGTTTTAACACCGATCTCGCTGCGCTCATGGAAGGCGCAAGCTGGGATATTCAGCCGGAGATGGAATGCGGGAAAGAGATGTTCCACATTTCCGCGCAGCTGCCTTCAGGGGAGTATGTCCATATCCGTGAAGACGGCAGAGCTTGGCTAGAGTAACATCCAAATAAATAGACAGCTCGGGGCAATAAGCTCCGCAGCTGTCTATTTATTTAAATATTACGTATAAAAATTTAACTAATTAGAATTGTTTAAGTGCAATAAGAGATGTATAAAATATCAACCAATATTACCGTGTATTAAAAATTAAATTTTCTTTTTCGTAATATTTTTAAATTTTCTTCTGATTTCACTCTTTTCATTACTTCTTTTTGTGGAAAATACGCGAATGTGAATAAGATAATTGTTCCAAAACAAAGCCAAGCTGTCATCAGGGTAATATTTTCTATTCCTCCACGTATGGAAACAGAGAAGAAATAAATAATAATGGCTGCAACGAGGCCAATAATATTAGTGGTATTACGAGCCATTAAATAATGTAAGGTTGACCAAGCAAATCCGAGAAGGAGCATACCGACTGCAATGCCGGGAAAAGCAAAGTTTATATATAAATCTCCAAGAAGTGTCGGAGGTAGTCCGCCACCATCAAAGCCCCTGCCTAAGGCACCCTTAAGAATGAAATCAAAGGGCTCTGCTTCGTTTCCAGGAATCATTAATTGGAAGTTCCACAAAAAAGTTTTTCCGTATTGAAGTGGCATATTACTATTGGGAAGTGTTGAGATAATAGCGCTCAGTATATCCTTACCAAAAACAACAGGATAGTTATATAGATATTGCATAAAAGCCCCAATGTAATTTCCACTTTCCATCATATCATTTAACTCAAACTTACTGTTTGAGGATCTAATTCGAAAAAGTCCCATTATAGTAATAAATGAAATGATTAAGGTTCCGATTAAACCTAGTTTTGATAAAGAAATAGGCTTCTTATAATGGTAAATTGCCAAAGTGATAAATATAAATGCAACCGCAGTACTTCGCCAGCCTGTGCTCATTAATAATATAACAGTTATTAGTAATGGAATAAGGTGTTTACGGACAGTATATTGGTCACTTTTAATAAAATGAAGCCATACAGCTACGCTCATCAACAATGACATATAAAACGGGATTCCATTTCCCGAAATGGCAGAGACACGACTGTTTTCTAGATCCGAACTAAATATAGGAATTCCACCACTTTTTATCCAATAAACTAAAATAAAGAATACTCCTAAAATAAAATAAAATTTTATCCATTTCGTGTATATTATACCGCTATCATCAAACGACCCTCGGTGTGAGGCCTTTAAAAATATAGAACTTGCAGACCATGCACCTATTAAAAACATTATGAGACCTGTGAAAAGAAAAAATAGCATTTTATCACCAAGTTGAGGATTAAGTTTCATCACTTCGTTTGTACCTGGAGCATAAATTACTAAATACATAAGAGGGAATAAAATATAAGGAGACATGAAATCAATGAATTTTTTGTTTTTTATACCATTAAGTACTCCTACAACTGAGATTATTAAACATGACATCACGAAAATAAGTAAGAAGGTTTTGTTTAAAGAACCTGATATACCTTGTGTGAGCCAGAAAGAAAATATTATGACACAAAAAGATAGTAGAATTTTCCAGAACCATTTTTCTCTGTCTAACTTATCATTGTGCTCAATCATTTTGATATCCACCTTTGTAATCAGATCAATCCACAGTTAACATACTATATATGCTACAAATTGTATCATAACTATTCGGCAATTTTCAATGAGATTTAAAATTGAATGTAAAAAAAGTTGGCAGTTCTTAAGACGGTTACAATAGGGCCTGTAAGTATCCGAATTGACAACTGATTGGTGTATTCTTTGATTACTATTAGAATGGACAAAATCATGGCTTTGCCAAAAAGGTTATCTTCAAGATTTATGGTGGTAATTACTGACCAACTAATGATGTTATGCTGCGATGTTTATAATTAGGATATCAAATGCTCCTAATCGGTATACTTTATATACGTATAGATTTAATCTTGCGAAAATTCCTAAATTGGACTCTGAAGAAGAGGTAACCACTAATCCGTGAAGACGGCAGAGCTTGGGTAGAATAACATCCAAATAAATAGACAGCTCGGGGCAATAAGCTCCGCAGCTGTCTATCATGGTTATGTATCGTGATACATATTGTATCTATACGTAGTGTAACACAAAGAAAAGACGATAAGTGCCGTAGCGCCGATTATAATCCTCAAAATCCTTATCGGAAGCTTAACCCCGACTACCTCTTCTTAGGAGGCTCAATCTCTTCGCTCTCCGCAAACCTCTCCGCAAAGATTTCCTTTAACGCGAGATCCGGGTCAAACCCTAGCTGTTCCAACACTTGACGTACTTCCAACACCTTCACAAGAGGTTTCTCGCTGCTTCGTTGCTGATTGTTATTCATCCTCTTACCCCACTCCCATTTCCTTTCAGTTTTCTCTACGTTTGGGAACATAGGATAAAGTATACCCTACTGGATATGCAAAGGGTGTCGGAATGTGAGGTTACATTACAGAAACATTTGTCGAATTAGGACTGAAGAATCACAATGGTGTCTAATCTGATTCTATTTATCTAAGATGTATTGCTAGTGGGTAAAAAAACCAAAAAACCCGCAATATTGCAGGTTTTTTCAAGTTAAAATCTATATTATCTCATGGATCTGTTCGCTCGAATGAACGCAATAAACATTTTGGATTCCTCCGGAGTGAGAGGACTTCCATCAATAGAAAAGGCGAATTTTTCTAAAATCTCTGCATCGGACAGCTCAATGCTGCCGGCGAAGTCCCGCACATCCGAATCAAGCGTTGCTTCAGGATTGTCGGTTCTTCCTACCAAATAGTCGATAGATACCTGATAGATATCGGCAAATTTAGCCAGTGTATCCGTATCCGGCTCTCGCCGGTTTTTTTCGTAGTGACTCAAGGCGGCGCGGGATATTCCAAGCGACTGTGACGTCTGCTCCTGAGTCCATCCCCGGTCTTCCCTCAGACTTGCAAGCCGAGTTCCAATGTCCACTTACGTACCTCCTAACTCTACATATATTCAAGTTTAATACGGAAATGCTCAACCTCAAAGTAATGCTACAAAAAGACGCAATTTTTGAAAATTGACCTGAAAACCCCTTGACATGTTACGAATTGTATCGTAAAGTTGGAAATGTCCAAGATACAAATTGTATCATTTTCATTCTTCCCCGCAGACATTTGCTTCATACCTTTGCGGCGGTATTTGTCGGAGGTGAAACATGCTTGACCGTCGGAATATGGAGACTCGCGCTGACGCAATTCCTCGAATGAGGCTGAATAATCAGCTGCTCGCCGAGCTTCACATCTCGGAGGTGGGAGGCCAGCCTGTCGTATCCAACTCGCGCAAGGTGCTTTTGCATCATATGAGCGGGGACGAGGCGGAATTCTCCACCACGCTTCGATTTCCGGTTCACGACCGCTACAGGCTTACGTTCAGCCTGCAGTTAGGGCGTAAGCATCAATGGATAACCGGCCGCATAGTCTCGAGGGTCAAACAAAAACACCTCTATCTGTATGAGCTTCAAATCATAGAAAGATCGATCCCCCGCACGGAATGGTTGAAGGAGCTGAACGATTGGAAGCTGCGCCATCAGCCTGCTCTTCCTGCACATAAAGTCCACTATCTTTATCGGAACTAATTAATTTACATAATGGAGGCTCTAACGTGGAACTGAAAGAGTATCTGAGCATTTTAGCCAAACGAAAGTGGCTCGTCGCTGCCATTGTGCTGCTGGCCTGCATCGCAACAGGAGTAAAGAGCTTCTACTATACAACGCCATTATATCAAGCTTCGGCCAAGCTGATCGTCAACCAGGCGTTCGAATTCGAAGGAACGTCCATGCTGGATTTAAGCACGATGCAAACCAATATCACAGTCATCAATTCCTATAAAGAGATTATACAATCTTACGCCATCCTTAATAAAGTAGCTAGCAACTTCCCCGATCTGAAGCTGGACGCGAATCAGCTGCGCAGCGGACTCAGCATCGGCTCCTCCGCGGAATCCCAGGTCATGGATCTGACCTTTGTCAGCACCTCCTACCCGCAAGCGGCCAAAGCCGTCAACGCGATCGCCGAAACCTTCCGCACGACCAACCCGGAAATCATGAAGGTCGACAATGTGACCATTCTTAATAAAGCCGACGCTGAGGCGCAGGCGATGAGCATCAACACGAGCCCGATTGTGCTTCTCTTCATTACGTTTGTCGTTTCGTTCATGCTTGCGGTCGGTCTCGTATTCCTGCTGCATTATTTGGACGACACGATCAAATCCGAGAAGGACGTGGAGAAAGAGCTGGAGCTGCCGATGCTTGCGCTCATTACGAAAATCGACAAGTACGGAGCGCGCTCCCACAAAACATCCGCTTCAACGCCTAAAAAGGTAGGGGAGGGTTCCTATGCCACGCTCAACCAATAACAACAGCCTTGTTACCCACAACGATCCGAAGTCTCCAATCTCGGAGGCTTACCGTACGCTGCGGACAAACATTCAGTTCTCATCCTTCGACGAAGCGATTCAGGTCATCATGGTCGCTTCGGCCAACCCCGGCGAAGGCAAAAGCACAACCGCGTCCAACCTTGCCGTCACGTATGCCCAGGAAGGCAAAAAGGTTCTGCTGATCGACGCCGACCTGCGCAAACCGTCCGTGTTCAAGGTGTTCAACGTCTCGAACCGGGTCGGACTGTCTACGGTCGTCTCCGGTCAATGCCGCACGGAGGATGCGATTCAGGATACGGATGTTGACAATCTGTTTGTCCTGCCGTCCGGGCCCGTACCGCCTAACCCGTCGGAGCTGCTTGCATCCCAAAGCATGAAAGCGGCGCTGGAGGATTTCAAAGCTTCCTATGACATCGTCATCTTCGACACCCCGCCGGTGCTAGCGGTAACCGATTCGCTGATCGTATCGGCGATGTGCCAAGGCGTGCTGCTCGTTGTGCATGCCGGCAAGGTGAAGAGCGAGCTGGTGCGTAAAGCAAAAACGAATTTGGAGCATGTAAATGCCCGTATTCTGGGCGTCGTGCTTAACAATACAAAAAGCAGCAAGGGCGACAAGTACAACTACTATTATTACGGCGCAGAAGCGAGATAAGTTTTTGCGGAAAGCAACACCAAAGGTAATGTCTACTGCACCTTTATCACTGTAGGCACTCGGCTGTACTGTGGGTTCGCAAGCGGACCTTAGACGTGAATCGTCGATGGTACAGCGTGAGGCGGGGTTGAATGCCCCTTCTTTTTATCCATTTCAAGAATGCAATAAAAACGGGTTATGTTTCGACAGGAAACGTAGCTCGTTTTTTTTGGCGTTTTAGACAAGAGAATAGAGATAAGGATAGGTGAATTTATGAAAAAAGTTCGAAAAGCAATTATTCCAGCAGCTGGTCTAGGAACTCGATTTTTGCCCGCTACCAAGGCAATGCCAAAAGAAATGCTACCAATAGTTGATAAACCGACAATTCAGTACATCGTTGAAGAAGCAATTCAGTCAGGGATAGAAGACATAATTATTGTAACTGGCAAAGGAAAGAGAGCAATTGAGGACCATTTTGATGTTGCGTTTGAGCTGGAACACACTCTTGAAAAAAAGGGTAAGTCTCAAATTCTTGAGGAAGTTAGAAAATCTTCCAATGTAGATATTCATTACATAAGACAAAAAGAGGCTAAAGGATTAGGGCATGCCGTTTGGTGTGCACGTAATTTTATTGGGAATGAACCTTTCGCAGTCTTGTTGGGTGATGATATTGTTCAAGCGGAAGTTCCATGTACTAAGCAATTAATTGATCAGTTCAATCAATTACATAGATCTATTATTGGTGTACGAACTGTGGATATAAGTCAAACCAATCGCTACGGCATTGTTGATCCTCTTAACAATAAAGGACCACTTTATCGTGTCAATCGATTTGTTGAAAAGCCTCCTATAGGCGAAGCCCCATCTAATCTGGCTATAATGGGCAGATATATTTTTACACCAGAAATATTTGATTTTCTTGAAATGCAAAAAATTGGTGCTGGCGGTGAGATTCAGCTTACAGACTCTATTCAAATGCTAAACGAATTACAAGGTGTGTGTGCTTTTGAATTTGATGGAGATCGTTTTGATGTAGGTGAAAAGCTTGGATTTATTTTAACAAGCTTGGAATTTGCCCTTAAAAATCAAGAAATTAGACTTCCATTGCTAATAGAATTAGAACAAATATTAACGAGGGAAGCCAATAAGTTAACAAGTACTAGGGGGAATTAACATGGAAGGTAATTCTCAAAAAGAAGTAGAAGCTCTGGTACGGCCGTCTCCTTATTTTAATGATAATGTTAAAACCGCCATAATATCGGATTATGTTAAACGATGTTTGGATATCACATTAGCTACTGTTGGTCTTCTTTTACTGCTTCCACTTTTTATGGCAGTAGCTTTAATAATTAAAATTCAAGATCCAAAGGGAAGTGTATTCTTTTATCAAACAAGAGTAGGTAAAAATGGAAAACACTTTCGAATGTATAAATTTAGATCAATGGTCTCTAATGCAGAAGAAATGCTTCAAAAATTATTGGCCCAAAATGAAATTAACGGATCAATGTTTAAAATGAAAAACGACCCTAGAATCACTACTATTGGAAAATTTATTAGAAGAACCAGTGTTGATGAACTCCCTCAGCTTGTAAATGTTCTTAGAGGGGATATGTCTCTTGTGGGGCCAAGGCCACCGCTTGTAAGAGAAGTTGAATCATACACTACTTATGATAAGCAGCGTTTAGCCGTAACACCAGGTTGTACTGGTTTGTGGCAGATTAGTGGTCGTAATAGTCTCTCCTTTGATCAAATGGTGGAGCTGGATTTGAAGTATATCCAGAACCGGAGTGTCTGGTTTGATATTAAAATTATTTTACTGACTGTAAGAGAAATCATAATGTCTAAAAATGCATTTTAATTTAAATATGATAACAGGTGATGAATAATGAAGGTACTAATCATAAATGCTCACTCCAGCAAGAACAAAGGCGATGCGGCAATTATTATTTCTATGATTCAAAGTATTCGAAAATTTAATCCGAATGCTTCAATTACAATATCATCTCGTTATCCGCTAGATGATGACTTGTATTTAGATTATGGGTGTAAAGTTGTTGATCAGATTACTCGTTTTCCAGACAAGAAATATGGAAAAATTAAGAGGTTATCTTTGATTTTAAAGGATTTAAGACATGCTCAGATCTTTGTGAAAAAAGGAATAATTCCAAAACATCGTAATCCTGATATTTTTTCAGAATACCAAAGTGCCGATATCATTGTTAGTTGTGGTGGAGGATTTATTTATTCTCATTCATCATTAATTGAAGCTAGTTTGATAATGCACCTAGCACAAATATTTTTTGCGAAAAAACTAAAGAAAAAAGTTATAACATACGCACAATCTATTGGTCCATTTCATAGTGGCATTTCAAAGATTATTTCTCGAAATATACTTAATCAAGTCGATGTCATTACAGTTAGGGAAGAGCTTTCACAGGCTTTTCTAGCCCATATAGGAGTAAACAACTCTCTTATGGTTGGAGACTCTGCATTTGTCATCGAAACGGATCATATAGATGTGAACAAACTAATAGAGTTAGATTATGAACGTGCGAATGTAGGAGTTACAGTTCGTCAATGGACATTTCCAAATCAAAACAATCCAAATGAGAAGTATAAACGATATATTCAATCTGTTGTTGATGCAATTGAGTTCCTGGTCCAAAAAAAGAATGTCACTGTGTATTTAGTACCCCAGGTTACTGGTCCGACACCAATTGAAGATGACCGAATTGGAAGTAAACATGTATGGGATCTACTAGAAGATAAGACTAAAAAATCAGTGAAAATGTTGACTACCGATTTTACTCCAATTGAGTTGAAAGCCATATATAGTAATTTTGATATGTTTGTGGGTACAAGAATGCATTCCAATATTTTTTCTCTGTCTTCTCACGTCCCTACCGTGGCAATATCCTATGAACCCAAGACAACAGGGATTATGAAAATGTTGGATTTATCTGAATATGTATGTGAGATAAATACAATTACAAGTAAAGAACTTATTGATAAATGTGATTTGGCATGGAGAGAAATGAATAATTATAGACAGAATCTAGAAAATCGTATTCCTATGATGAAATCAAAAGCTGAAGAACCTGCTATTATTATTAAAAAGCTTGTTACAAACGGAAAGACCGAAGCGCTTGTTTTATGAAGTCTATAAAAGCGGTTTTCTTCAATACAACGCTCTTAGTAATATGCTTAACTTTTTTGGGGAGAGCGACAGGCTTTGTTAGAGAGCAGATTATAGCAAATTATTATGGAACTTCATCTTCTGCCGATATGTTCGTAACAGCATTTACACTCCCTCAATATATTTCAAATATATTTGGGGGAGTCATAACAGTTTCATTTATCCCATTATTCATTGAAATGAACAGGAACAAAGATTCTAGAAAGTTAAAATCATTTTCACGAGGCTATTTTAACTTAATATTAAAGTTAATAATCGTTTATGTAATCGTCACTTTTTGTTCGTCTTGGTGGGTCGTTGACCGAATGTTTGCTTCTCCCAACCAATTAACTTGGCTCATTTACTGCCTAATGATTCCAGTGACTATTGCTATGGTATTAGCACTTTTTTTTACTTCATTTTTAAATGCGCAAAAGTCTTTTGTAATCCCCACTCTTTCACCTTTAATTATGAGCATTACATTTATTATAACTCTAATGTTGCTGCCGAATGGGGTAAAAAGTCTTGTTTGGGCAACAATTTTATCTTCTTTGACTGCTCTTATCTTTATAATTCCGTTTGCTATGAGAAAGGGATTTAACTTTTCATATGTTGATCCTTTAAAAAGGGATGATTATTTAAGCATAGCTTCGACCGCTCTACCTATGGCAATTGGATCTATTTTTCTTCAGTCCACCACGGTTATTGATAAATTTTTTACAAAGCTTCTCCCGGAAGGTAGCATTGCAGCACTTAATTATGCATTTAAATTAACTCAGTTACCTTCTGGTATATTTGCTACAGCTGTTTCAACAATTATCTTTCCAGCTTTAGCGGTTATGGTGAGTAAAAAGGATGAGAAAGGTGCATTTACCGTACTGGACAAAGGGATTAGACTGACTCTCTTTATAACTTGTCCTGCAATTATTTGCTTAATATTATTTTCGCGTCCGCTTACCCAACTTCTCTTTGAAAGGGGAGCTTTTGACGCCGCTGCAACAAATATTACTGCTACGGGTGTGGTGCTATATTCTTTAGGGATTATCGGAGCTTCTCTTACGATGCTTATTTCTCGTTATTTCTATGCTAGTAAAAAAATATGGATTCCCGTTTTAAGTAATATTGGGGCTACAGTTTTAAATATTATAATTTCATTTATTTTAGTTGGAAGCATGGGGGGGAATGGGTTAGCAATTTCATATAGTACCTCAGTTACTGTAAATTTTATTATATTGACTGTTATTTATATCGTCAAACAACGAGAATCAATTCCTAAAAATCTTGTTTGGCCATATTTTAAAATTTTTGTAGTTACATCAGTAACATTAATTATCTTTTGGAGAATTATTTTGTCGAGTTTAATTGAAATCAATATATTATCAATGTTTATTGGGATGTCGTTGATATGTGTATGCTACTTCGCTTTGAGTGTATTACTTAAAGTGGATGAAGGTGTTGTGACGATTCAAAAGGTTCGTGGAATAATAAATCGCACTTCACGGAGGACATTAAACAGTAATTCCTAGATTGGGGTGCCGAATGAATATATTGACAATAAATAAATTTTATTATATTAAAGGTGGAAGTGAAACATATTTATTTGCATTGAAGAGAGAACTTGAAAATATTGGACATAAAGTAATTCCTTTTGCGATGAAAGATAACAAAAACTATCCAACTGAGTACGAGGATTATTTTGTAGATCATATTGATTATGGGAATGCTGGATTTCTTGAGAAAATCAAATTAGGTTCAAAAGTAATTTACTCTCAGGAGGCACGAAGAAATCTAGAACGACTGCTAGATGTTACACATATAGATGTTGCCCATTTGCATCTATTTCAACACCAACTATCCCCATCTATCCTTATTCCACTAAAAAAAAGAAAAATTCCAGTTATTTATACGGTTCATGATTTAAAAGTAATGTGTCCTAACTATAAAATGCTTCATAAAAACCAGATATGTGAGAAATGTAAGGATGGAAAATTTTATAATGTTATGTTAAATCGCTGTACTAAAAATTCTTTGAGTGGAAGTTTGATTTCTATGCTCGAAGCTTATCTTCATCATGGCATGAAGGTTTATGAAGAGTATATTGATCACTTTATTACACCGAGTCAGTTTTACAAGGATAAGATGATTGAATGGGGATTTCCTCAAACTAAAATTTCGTATATTCCTAATTTTCTCGATACTAATTCTATTTCGCCCAGTTACTTACACAAAGATTATATGTTATATTTAGGGAGATTGTCGGAAGAAAAAGGGATACTTACGCTTCTGGAGGCTATGAAAAAGATCTCCGGATCAGCTAAGCTGAAAATAGCAGGAACTGGCCCGTTGACTGACTTAATCAATGATTTTATTAATCAAAACGGTTTGGAAGAAAAGGTTGAAATGTTAGGTTTTATAAGCGGTTCTAATCTCGAACAAATAATCAGTAATGCGAAATGTGTTATTATGCCATCAGAATGGTATGAAAATGGTCCATTAGCACTTATTGAAACATTTGCAAGTGGTAAACCTGTTATAGGAAGTAATATTGGTGGCATTCCGGAACATATTGATAATGGTATTAATGGATATTTATTTGAGGCTAAGAACTCAGACGAGTTGGCGAGTAAGATTGATATAATGCAAACACTTCCGGAAAAGAATTACTTGGAGTTATGTCAAAATGCAAGAAAAAAAGCGGAGTATGTTTTTGATGCTAAGAATCATTTATCTCAAATACTTCCCATTTATAGAACAATCACCGCATAAAAGCAGCCTATAGGCTGCTTTTTTTATTTGGAAAGGAAGATACGAATGAGTTCAATAAAAAATCATATTTTTATAATCGGATCAAAGGGAATTCCGGCTAAGTATGGCGGGTTTGAGACTTTTGTTGAACAGTTAACAAAAAGTCGACAGAATGATGATATTCATTACCATGTCTCATGTCTGGCTGAGAACAAGGAAATTAATATATACAACGGAGCGCGTTGCTTTAACATTTCGGTCCCTAATATTGGAAGCGGAAAAGCTGTTCTATATGATGTACTTAGTTTAAAAGAATGTTATCACTATATCAAAGAAAACAATATTCAAAATAGTGTTATTTACATATTGGCATGTCGGATCGGCCCATTTTTGAACTATTACAAGAGAAGACTTAATGAATTTAATACGAAAATATACGTCAATCCAGATGGTCATGAATGGAAACGATCCAAATGGAACTTCCTAATAAGGAAATATTGGAAGATATCTGAGTCTATGATGGTAAAAAGAGCTGATTTGCTTATTTGTGACTCCAAAGGAATTGAAACATATATTCACAAAGAATACTCCCGATTTAAGCCGTTGACAAAATTCATAGCATATGGAGCAGATACAACGCGATCTACACTAAGCGATAGCCATCTTCCATTTGTGAATTGGTTAAAAGAGAAAGAAATTCGAATTCGTCAATATTATTTAGTTGTTGGACGGTTTGTTCCAGAAAATAACTACGAATTAATGATACGAGAATTTATGAAGTCTGATACCAAAAAGGATTTCGTGATTATATCTAATGTTGAAAACAACTCGTTTTATAAAGAGCTTCTTGAAAAAACAGGATTTGATAAAGATAAAAGGATTAAATTTGTTGGAACTGTATACGATCCAGAGTTGTTAAAAAAGATAAGGGAAGAAGCATACGGATACTTTCATGGACATGAGGTAGGAGGGACAAATCCTTCACTATTAGAGGCACTGGCAAGCACATCTTTAAATTTACTATTGGATGTTGTTTTTAATCGAGAAGTAGGAGAGAACGGTGCACTTTATTTTGATAAGAACCCTAACAGTCTAGCAACATTAATTTCTAATTGTGATGATTTGGATTCAAAAATAATACAGGAATATGGAGAAAGGGCTGTTAATAGGGTTCAAACTGCTTATTCATGGAATTCAATAATTCAGAAATATGAAGAGATTTTTAGTAGCGAAAACATACAATCACCTTCAAATATCGTTACGTACCCTACAAAAGGAGTGGTAAAAGTATGAAAGGCATTATCCTCGCAGGCGGAACAGGCTCTAGACTTTATCCTTTGACCAAGGTGACCAACAAACATTTGCTACCGGTTGGCCAGTACCCGATGATCTACCATTCCATCTACAAATTAAAAGCAGCGGGAATCGACGACATCCTCATTGTCACGGGACGTGACCATATGGGCGATGTCGTTAATCTTTTGGGGAGCGGTTATGAGTTCGGCGTTAGCTTCTCCTACAAGGTTCAGGATCAGGCTGGCGGTATCGCACAGGCGCTTGGATTGGCCAAGAGCTTTATTGGAAATGAACCGATGGCGGTTATTCTCGGGGACAACGTGTTCCAGGACGATATGAAGCCGTTTGTTGACAATTTCAAGCAGCAGGGCAGCGGAGCTAAAATTCTGCTGAAAGAGGTTCATGACCCCGAGCGTTACGGCGTTGCGGAGCTGGACGGTTCACTCATCGTATCTATTGAAGAGAAGCCTAAACAGCCGAAAAGTAAAATGGCGGTAACCGGCATCTATATGTACGACAACAATGTATTTGAGATTGTCAAAGGCCTTAAACCTTCCGGTCGCGGCGAGCTGGAGATTACGGACGTTAACAACGCGTATATCCAGCAAGGGCTGCTGACCTATGACGTGCTGAGCGGCTGGTGGACGGATGCAGGAACGCATGAATCCTGGGCTAATGCCAATGAGCTGGTTCGCCACGATTCATTCGACTTGAACTTTGGCCGTATCGCGGCAAAGGTGTAAAGGAGCTTGAATAAATATGAATAGTATTCCGACTAAGCTTGATGGAGTCCTGATTGTAGAGACCGACGTATTCGGCGACAATCGGGGCTTTTTTACGGAAAGTTATAATGAACAGAAATTCCGTCAGGCCGGGATTGAACATAACTTTATCCAAGATAACCATTCGATGTCTCAAGAGCCCGGTACGCTGAGAGGGCTGCATTACCAGCTGAATCCGAAGGCGCAAACGAAGCTGGTTCGCTGTGTGAGCGGCGCTATTTACGATGTTGTCGTGGATCTTCGTAAGCAGTCGTCGACCTATGGCCAGTGGCAAGGATTTATTTTGAGCGAAGCGAACAAACGCCAGCTGCTCGTGCCAAAAGGTTTTGCCCATGGCTTCTGCACGCTTACGACGAATGCGCAGGTTATGTATAAAGTCGATGAGTATTATTCGAAAGAGCATGACCGGGGAATTCGCTGGGACGATCCGGAGCTAGGCATCGATTGGCCGACCGTAAAAGTTGTTCTGTCGGACAAAGATAAAATCCATCCCGGCTTCCGTGAGGCCGAGCATAATTTCTAATTTTAGAGGAGATGTAGAGAGAATGAACCTACTGGTTACAGGCGGAGCAGGATTTATCGGCAGCAATTTTATTCGTCATATGAGAGAAACGCACCCGGATTACTTGATTGTCAACCTCGACAAGCTGACGTACGCGGGCAACCTGGATAATCTCACGGATCTGGAGAACGATGAGAACTACCGTTTTGTAAAAGGCGACATCTGCAACGAGGCGCTCGTTCGCCACCTGCTGCGCACCTATTCCATTAACGCTATCATCAACTTTGCAGCGGAATCGCATGTGGACCGGAGCATCAGCGACCCGGGCATTTTTGTGACAACGAATATTTCCGGCACGCAGGTGCTGCTGGAAGCCGCTCGTACATATGGCATCGATAAATACATTCAAATCTCAACCGATGAGGTTTACGGATCTCTTGGTGCAACGGGTTATTTTACGGAAGAAACGCCGCTTGCCCCTAACAGTCCGTATTCTGCGAGCAAAGCGGCTGGCGATCTGCTCGTTCGCGCCTACCATGAAACCTACGGCATGAACGTGAACATTACCCGCTGCTCCAACAATTACGGGCCGTTTCATTTCCCGGAAAAGCTTATCCCGCTCATGATTACGCATGCGCTGGACGGAAAAGAGCTTCCTGTATACGGGGACGGCTTGAACATTCGGGATTGGCTGCATGTTCGGGATCACGCCGCCGCCATCGATCTGGTGCTTCACCAGGGCAAGTCCGGTGAGGTGTACAACATCGGCGGGCACAATGAACGGACGAATATCCAGATTGTAGAGCTTATTCTTGAACGCCTGGGCAACTCCAAGGCGCTCATCCGTTACGTGGAAGACCGCCTCGGACATGACCGCCGTTATGCCATCGATCCGGCAAAGCTGGAGTCGCAGCTTGGCTGGCAGCCCAAATATACGTTTGAGACCGGCATCGTGGAGACGATTGACTGGTATTTGGAGAATGAAGTTTGGTGGAGGGATATTCAATCCGGCCAATATTTAAACGGATATGACTTTCGTTACAGTGAACCCGCCAATGGTTAAACAGCGAGTTATCGTAACAGGCGCAGGAGGCCAGCTCGGAACCGATCTGGTCTCTTTGTTGTTGGCGGAAGGTTACGAGGTGCACGGGTTAACCCGTTCGGAGCTGGATTTCAGCAGCCAGGATGAAGTCGATGAGGTGATTGGCCGGATCTCGCCGGACGTAATCATTCATAGCGGAGCTTATACCAAGGTGGATCAGGCGGAAGCCGAGGTTGGGCTGGCCTTCAAGATAAACGGCGACGGGGCGGGCTTTATTGCTCAAGCTGCGGAGAAGGCCGGTGCGAAGCTGGTCTACGTCAGCACGGACTATGTGTTTGACGGTACGGCAGTTGCGCCGATTGCGGAAACCGCTGCGACCAGTCCGGTGAATGTGTATGGTGCATCCAAGCTGGAAGGGGAGCGGCAAACGTTGGCTTTTTCCAGTAAGGCATTCGTCGTGCGCACCTCCTGGGTATACGGCTTGCATGGCAGCAACTTTGTCCGCACAATGCTGCAATTGGCCCGCCAAGGAAAGCCGCTTTCCGTTGTAGGTGATCAGTTCGGCTGTCCAACCTTTACCCGCGACCTGGCAGGCTGCATCGTCGCGCTCATCCGCAGCGATCGTTACGGAGTCTATCATGTGTCCAATTCGGGCTCCTGCTCTTGGCATGAATTCGCAGCGGCTATTTTTGAAGAGGCAGGCCTTTCGGTGCAACTGCAGGCTGTAACAAGCGACCAGTTCGTCCGTCCGGCGATACGTCCCGGCTACTCGGTCTTTGCGCATGAGGCTTTAGCGCAAGGCGGCTTCCCGGTTATGCGCCATTGGCGCGAGGCGCTGCAGCAGTTTTTGGCAATGGAAAACCTTGGTGCCGTAGGTTATGGGGGAAGGCGCGCCGATTCACGACACTCTTAATACGGACCGGATCGTGATCGTGCTTTGGCGCAATGGTACTTTTTAAACCACTTTAGAGCAGTGTGCCGGATGACTCGGTATGGAAAGGAAGAACGCGATGAAAGCGAGTGAAGCGGTCCGCTTGTTGGATCAGATCTACAGCGGAGAGAGAACTCTAGGCCGGAGTGATGCAGGCTGGAAAAAGGCGTGGGAGGATATTCGAGGCTCATTCACCGGAAGCCAATTCTATCATTTGTTGCAAAGCAGGGATCTGCTCGAGCAGACGCCGGAATGGCTCCAGGCTGAGCTTAAAGCCGAGTCGGAACGGATTCTCTACCAGAACATGCTGATCCGTGCGGAACAGAAAAAGCTGTTTCGGGCCTTTGAGCAAGAAGAAATCCCTCTCCTTGTGCTCAAAGGCATCCGCATGTCGGAGCGCTTCTTCGGCCATTTTGCAGCCCGCCCAACAACGGACATTGATGTGCTGGTTCGACCATCGGATTTGGAGCGGGCTTCGGCGCTGTTGAAACAGCTTAGTTTCGGAGATGGAGAAACACTAGACGACGATCATTTCCATCTCCAGTTCAACAAATTTTACAATAATCCTATGTTTCCGTTTCTAGCGGTTGAGCTGCACTGGAGTATCATGCGTTCTCATCATCACGAAACGGATCTCGAAGCGTTATGGAGCCGGACCATTCCATTAACCGGCTACCGCTATGTCCGTGAGCTTAACGATGAGGATACCCTGTATCATACCGCTTTGCACGGTTTTAATCATCACATGCTCTCGCTCAAATATATCGTCGATATTGCTCAAGTAATCGATCAGACATGGGATGGCTTTTCCTATGAATCGCTCTGGAATAAAGCGAGACTCGATGGCAATCTTGCCAAGCTGACTGCCGTTTTGTCGCTTGTATACCGTCTTTGCCCGACCTTGCAATGGGTCAAGCCGCTTGACCGGCGCATTAGATGGCCCTTCTGGAGCGAGCAGCTGATGCGCGAGGCTGGGGTTGGAATTAAAAGCCGCCGGTATTATCTGTTCCGGCTTTGCTCGATTTTTGTGACGTTCGACCATACGGCCGCCATGCTGAGCCATTTCAAATATTTGTTTCTGCCGCCTGCAGATTATGCGCGTTCTCAGTTCAAGGAAGAACAAGGCGGTTCTTTGCTGTCTCTGTATTCCCGAATTTATCGGCAGCGGCTGGGGCATTTGCTAGGAAGGCGTGCCAGAGCCGGTGCAAAGGAGCTAGACACCCCATGAGCCTGACCCAAAAACGGATTCTGATTTCCGTCCTGTCGGTGCTATTGATTGTAGGAATAGCCGTAGTCGGCCTTGGCATCTATGCGTACAACTCCATTAAAGGAACGGCTAACAAAGTTTATGAGCCGACGAAGCGGCCGTCTTATGTCAGTAAGGACCCAGACGTGGAGACGGTTCCGTCCGACAACCTGCCGTTCACAATGCTGGTTATGGGCGTCGACGAGCGGAGGAACGACGTTGGACGCGCCGATACGATGATGCTGCTCGCTGTTAATCCCGAGAAAAACGATGTGCTGATGCTCAGCATTCCGCGCGATACGCGCACAACGATAGTCGGTCACGGCACAGAGGACAAAATCAATCATTCCTACGCCTTCGGCGGCGTCACGATGGCCGTACAGACGGTGGAAAGCTTTATCGATTATCCGGTGGATTATTATGTGAAGGTTAATATGGAGGGCTTTGCAAAGGTTGTTGATCTGCTTGGCGGCGTGAAAGTGGATAACAAGTTCGCTTTTACCTACGAGGGCCATTCCTTTGACAAGGGGGAGCTGCTGCTGAGCGGAGAGCAGGCGCTGCTTTATTCCCGCATGCGCTACGACGATCCAAGGGGCGACTTTGGACGGCAGAGCCGTCAGCGCGACATTATCCAGCAGGTGATGAAAAATGCGCTCACCGTCAGCAGTCTGACCAAGGCGAACGGCATGCTGGAGGAGATCGGCGGCAACGTCAAAACGGATGTCTCGTTCGAAACGATGAAGGATCTGCTTGTGAACTATCGTCCGAAGATCGAGAAGATTTCCCAGAAGGAAATCAGCGGCCGGGGAACGAGAATCGGCGGCATCTACTATTATATCGTTGATCAGGCGGAGCGCGGCCGCATTCACGACATGATCAAGGAGCATCAGAAGCAGACGCAAGGGGCGTTGCATTAGATGGCCAAACCAAGAGCGGGCGCTGGCCGCCCGATGGTCAGGCGGAGGCTGCCCGTAACGTCCCGGCTGCGGCCGCTGCTGTGGGGCTGCCTCATTTCGTGGATCGCGCTTATTTTTGTGTTTTCGAACCAGTCGTACCAAACGCAATCGATTAAGCCTGCGCTGGAGCGCAAAATAGACTCCGAGACGGCGCAGCGCTATTTGCCGCCGATGTCGTTTCATTATAACGGCGAATTTTATATGTCCAAGTTCAACCCGTACGATGTGATGGAATTTATTTTCCGCAAAATGGCTCATCTGTTCGTGTATGGCGTTCTGGCTGCTTCGGCCTGGCTGCTGCTGCGGATGTACCGGGTCAGCGCGGGATTATCCGCATTCATTGCGCTGTCGCTGACCGCGCTTATCGCCTGCCTGGACGAGTACAACCAGCAATTTTCCCTTTCGCGCACCCCCAACCCCGAGGACGTGCTGATCGATCTGATCGGCGGCTGCCTCGGGGTGGTTGTTCTATATATAGTCTCGAAGGTCCGCCGCAGGTCTAATCCCTTGTCCTTGGAATAAAATTACCAAGGTACTTTGTTGGACAGGGGTGAGGACATGTTCCGTAGGAAAAGGAGACTGCCGCTGGGCGGGCTGCTTGCCGCAGCGGTCATTGCATGGCTGTTGTGGCTGCTGGTCCGCTCCGTGGCGGGACTGCTCGGTGGAACCGATTCGGGGGGCGCCCGTGAAACCGTGCTTGAATTTTACACGATGGAGCGGGAGGGCAACTTCGGAGGGTCCTGGGAATTGTTCCATTCGCAAATGAAGGAGCATTTCACGAAGGACAGCTACATCCAGAAGCGTGCCCATGTGTTCATGCAGGACTTCGGTGTCGAGACGTTCGGAATCAGGCTCGGAGAGCTCAAAGCTGTCGGATCATGGAGGATGGCGCCGGAGCAGACTCCGCTGGAAGGAGTGTTCGCAGTGCCGGTCATCATGGAATATAACAGCAGCTTTGGCGTGTTTGAGGTGGATCAGGAGGTCTACGTCGCTCAGGAGGCCGGTGAATGGAAGGTCCTCTGGTCATATCAAGAGAGTTCCGATACGGAATCATCTTGACATGATACAAAATGTATCTTAAATTAATAAAGTGAGGTGAAGAACATTGTCGACGAGAACATATTCGGCACCGAAGATCATTATGCATCAGGCGGTTGAATTCGGGACTGTCAATATCAGCAATAATTTTTTCTATCAGTGGTGTAAAAGATGCAATTTTGAGCCGTTTATTTGCAAGCTGTTTTATGGCAACCACGGATCAGGCGGCGGTAAGGGCACTAAGCCGTTTGGCCATCTGGACGGCTGGAAGCCAAAGTGATAGGTTTTACAGCTACTTAGACGAGGTGGGTGTCGGATGATGAAGCCGTATCAGGCTCCAGCTGTGATTAGTCATCAGGCGGTTGAGTTCGGGACCGTCAATATCAGCAACAACTTTTTTTACAAATGGTGCAAAAGCCAAAACTTCCAGCCGTTTATTTGCAAGCTTTTCTACGGGCCTGGGGGTCCGGGAGGTCCAGGCGGGCCTTGCGGATGCGGACCAAAGCCGCTTGGTTATTTGGACAAATTTGACGGCACTCGTTAAAAACCGCAGCCGTACGATGAGGGGGAACTGGCTTTGCTGCCGTTCCCCTCTCTCGGGCCGGGTATGCGGCGAATTGTCACATATGGGGTGATACATAATGTATCTATATCAATCGGTTATCGGCGACCATCGGATTCGTTTTGTGGTGCAGACCGAGCATTTGAAGGAATGGATTGCAGCTCGTTTTCCGGAAGAACGCCAGCATGATGGGGCGGAGAATGGGGAAAGCGGACCGCTGGAGGAAGCGGTGCTGACTATCAAGGATTTTTACGGATCGATGTATGACGACGGCCCGGTGGAGATTGAATCAGACGAAGATTCGGTAACGTATACGCGCACCGATTACCGGATGGTTGCTTCCGCCGATTACAGCCGTGTCGAGCTGGCCGTATTTGATGATTTGGCGCTCAAGCATGCTCTGATCAACTGGTACAGCGCTTGGCTTATTCACCGCCGCAAAGGTTTGCTTATCCATAGCTCCTGCGTAGTGGAAAACGGCAAGGCTTGGCTGTTTGTCGGGCATAGCGGAGCCGGCAAGTCGACGGTGACGGAGCTGTCCGCGCCGCGTCCGATTTTGTCCGATGAAGCGACGCTGCTGCTGCTGGGGCCGGACGGCAAGGTGACGATTCAAGACTCGCCGCTGCGCAGCGAGAACGAGGAGCGGGGCGAAGTAAGCGCCTGCGAGCTTGGCGGCATTCATTTTCTCATCCAATCCGCTGATGTGCGGCGCGACCCTGTGAGCAAGGTCGAAACGCTGGTCGGCCTGATGGACAAAGTGTTTTATTGGAAGCATAACAAGCTGGAAACGGCCAAAATGATTGCGGTATGCCGCGAGGTTGTGCAGCGCACTCCGGCCTACAATCTGTATTTTCAAAAAAACGATACTTTCTGGGGGCAAATCTCATGACGGTGCTGGCGAATCAGCTTCTGCAGCGGCAGGAATTCATTGAAACGGCGGAGCTTGACGGGGAGTGGGTGCTGCTTGATTTGGACAGCCATTCCATTACGAAGGTTAATGAGATGGGCGGGTATATCTGGGAGCTGATGGAGAACTGCCCGACGATCTCGCAGCTGACGGACCGCATCGCGGCGGAGTTTAACGCGGATCGTTTGCAAGTTGAAGCGGATGTGGAAGCTTTTGTGGCGGAGCTGATCCGCGTTGGACTTGTCACGCATGACTAACCCGGCGGACGGCTCGCCGGGGAGCGGTGAAGCGGCAAGCGGTCGAGACGGGAATGGTCGAGAGGGAAATGATCGAGAGGTAAGTGAACTAGCGTCTGCCAATCCGGCCCCCGTGATTGCCGCCCTTTTAAAGAAGCGCGGCGTCATGGAGCTGACCTCCTTCGGTATGAGCATGTATCCCTTAATCCGGGAGGGCGATATCAGCCGCTTTGTGCGGGTGAACGCGGAGAGCCTGGCGGTAGGGGATATATGCTTGTTTGTAAGCGGCAGCGTGGTATTGACCGGACATCGTCTGGTCGAAATCCAGGGCGGGGATGGCGACAGGCAGTATGTGTTTTGCGGAGATACGAGCTACGCGCCAGACGATCCCGTCGGGCCGGAGTCGATTCTCGGCCTGTGGACCGGCGTGAAGCGGGGACGCATGGCTGCGCGGGCGGGGCGGACTAGGTCGTCCAGAGATGCCCTAGCGGCGGAAAAAGGCGGCCGGATTAATGGCAGGAAGACGGTGGCTGCAGCTTCTGGCCGCACTTCTTTTGAACGGCGAGGAAGTAATCGCGAAAAGGCAGAAGACGAGACAGTCACAGGCGATGGCCTGGAGAGAAGCGAACATGGCTCACAGCGGAACGAGTGGCTTACTCCCAGGCACATGCAAGCGCGGCTGCTGCGGTTCCTAATTCTTCGTTTTCCTATTGCAAGAAAGTTCACCCGCAGGCTAGGAGTATGGAGCATGGCACGAAAGTCGATCTACCGCACAGGTTTAAAGTGACGCTAATCGCAGGAACGACGGATTGCTAGAGCGTTAACGACGGATTGCTAGGGCATAGAAAAACGGCGGTTGCTATCGATGGTGATGGCTGGACTAGTGAAGCGCTGGCGTTTGGTGAAGAGGCACGGATTACTTTTAGAAGATCTGGCGTTTAGCAGAGGTCATGGAAATGAGTGAGTCCGACAGGTCGAGCGAGGAGTGACGTCAGCTACAAACACGTCGGATTTTTACCGCTACAGCGGTTAAGGTTGGGCTTAATCAGGGCGGCTAGAGTGTTTCGTCCGAGAATAAGGCCGAAATTGGGCTTAATCAGGGCGATTAGGGTGTTTCGTCCGAGAATAAGGCCGAAAATGGGCTTAATTAGCGCGATTAGGCTGGTTTGCACGAGAATAAGGCCGAAAATGGGCTTAATTAGGGCGATTAGGCTAGTTCGTCCCAGAATAAGGCCGAAAATGGGCTTAATTAGGGCGATGAAGCTGATTTGCACGAGAATAAGGCCGAAAATGGACTTAATTAGGGCGATTAAGCTAGTTCGCACGAGAATAAGGCCAAAATGGGCTTAATCAGCGCGATTAGGCTAGTTCGCACTTGAATAAGGCCTTAATTGGCCCCATGCTCTCCGCAAGAAATGAAAAGTCAATTGTGATTGCTTAGTAGTTGTAAGCAAGCTCATTAACTAACAGATCCGGAGTACGCTTAAGCTACTTAGGCAAGTTTATGGCAAGGGAAGAGGAAGGGGCGGCAGCATGCTCGGGGTGACTGGAAAAGGAAAGGGCCGTTCAGCGGGGCAGCACGGCGGCGATGCAGCCGGAACGATAAATAGCCAGCGGCTGTCGGAGGCTTGGCTCCGGCTGAAGGGCGATATTAACGAGGCTCGCCAATTCCAGCGCTACGAGCTGGTGTTCACCGACCGCGAGGCTGCGGTGGTGGATGAAACGGGGCGGCTGCAGAGACGCTTCCCCAAAGGCACGATCGAACAGATCGAGCTGAGGGAAGGCGTTGCGGGCGGGGCGCTTATGCTGCTCACTCGCGACGGCTTCCGCGAGGGGGCACGTTTTACGCTTCCTTATATGGAAGCGTACCGCGAGGCCATGCCGCGAATTGCGGCATGGCTGGATGAGCCGCTCCCGATGCCTGGAGCGGCAGGTTCTGCCGCGCCAGGCATCGCCGGCGCGGCTGAAGTCTGGCCGGGGCAGCAGCCCGGCCAGGAACGCGGCGCAGCCGCACAAGCGCCCGGCGGCGAAGCCGGGCGCGAGGCTGCGCCGAAGCTGCCGCCGCGCGTGCAGCGCAGCGCCGGCGGGGCCGTTGCCGCGGCCAAGCCTGCTGGCGCGGCCGCGGAGCGGAATGCCTGCCAAGTATGCGGCAGGCGGCTCTGGCACAGGCAGACCAAATGTCTGCGCTGCAGCAACAAATACATGATGGTACGCCGCATCCTGGCGTACGCGCAGCCGCATCGCCGGCTGATGATTGCCAGCGGCATGCTTTTGCTCGTCAGTATCGTGTTCGAGCTGCTGCCTACCTACCTGATGAAGCTGCTCATCGACAATTTCACCAGCGGCGGCAGCCCGTCCGCGCTCATGGGGATCATCCTTGCGATGGCGGCGATACATCTGGTCGGAACGGGTGTGTCGATGGCCCGCAGCTTCATCGGCCTTCGTTTTGGCGGCAAGCTGATGGGCGATATTCGCAAGGTGACGTTCGAGGCGATTATGCGGCTGTCGATGAGCTATTTTGACCGGAGACAGGTTTCGCAGTTCATCAGCCGCGTCCAAAACGACACCGAAGAACTGAAGGGCTTCCTCACGGAAGGTTTTGTTCAGTTTCTGTCCCAGGTGCTGCTGGCGGCAGGAGTGCTCGGCCTGCTGTTCTACCTGAACGCGCCGCTGACGTGGATGATTTTAATTCCGGTGCCGTTTTTGGCGGTCGGATTTTTCTGGCTGTGGCCCCGCATCCGCATCATGTGGTACGCGCAGTGGATGAGCATCATGAACGTGAACAACGTAATCGGCGAATCGCTGCAAGGCATTCGTGTCATCAAAGCTTTTGCACAGGAAAAACGCGAAAAGGAGCGTTTCGGCAAAGCGAATGACACGCTCGTCAAACGAATGATCTCCATGGGCAATCTGTGGATGGGCGTATCGCCGCTGTTCTCTCTCGTCATTGCGGCTTTTGGCCTGCTCGTCTGGTATACCGGCGGAAAATCAGTGCTGCAGGGCGGGATGTCGCTCGGTACTTTGACGGCATACGCTTCTTATCTCGTGATGTTTTTCGGACCGCTTCAGTATTTTGGCGGCTCTCTCAATATGATCAACCGGGTGCTCGGCTCGGCGGAGCGGATTTTTGAGCTCATGGATGCGCCAAGCGACACGCCGGACCGCAAGGACGCGGTGGAGCTGGATCATGTAAGCGGCGAAATTCGTTTTAAAGGCGTGCGTTACGGTTACGATAAAAGCCGCTCGGTGCTAAAGGATATCGATCTGACGATCCGGCCGGGCGAAATGGTCGGACTTGTCGGTCCTTCCGGTGCCGGCAAATCAACGCTGATCAACCTCGTCTGCCGCTTTTACGATCCCGATGCCGGAGGCATCTCGCTGGACGGCGTCGATTTGCGGGATATTGCCCAGGAAAGTTTGCGCTCGCGCATCGGCGTGGTGCTGCAGGAAACCTTTCTTTTTGACGGCACAATTGCGCAAAATATCGCCTACGGCATGAAGGACGCCTCCCCGGAAAAAATTATGGAAGCGGCCCGTCTGGCCAATGCCCATGATTTTATATGCAGGCTCCCAGAAGGGTACGAGACTCAGGTCGGCGAGCGCGGCCACCGGCTGTCTGGCGGAGAAAAGCAGCGGATCGCCATTGCCCGCGCCGTGCTTCTCGACCCGGCCATTCTCATTCTCGATGAGGCGACAGCTTCGGTCGATACGGAAACCGAGCGCGCCATTCAGGAGGCGCTCTCCCGCCTCGTGCGCGGCCGTACGACAATTGCAATTGCGCACCGGCTCTCGACGCTTCGCGGCGCCGACCGGCTGATCGTGCTTGAGCACGGGCGGATCGTCGAGTCAGGCACCCATGAGGAGCTTTATCAGAGCAAAGGCACCTATTACCGGCTGGTAGAATCACAAAAACAGATGACGGAAGTTCCTTCGGAGGTGGGCTGATGAGCGGCAATATCGTATTTATGCACCGGAATCAACCGTATGAGGTGATGCTCTACCACAGCCGCGAAGGTTACCTCAAAGCGGTGCTTGGCGGCGAGCCTATGGGACGGGTTAAGCTGGTGCGTTGTTTTCCGTACTCCATGCCGGACCGGCTCATTTCCGTTCGTACGGCGGACACCGGCAAAGAGCTGCTGCTGCTGCCCAGCCTCGATCATTTGGAGGAGGAAAGCCGTATCGCAGCCGTTCTGGAGCTGGAACGCGAATACATGATTCCGCGCATTGAGCGCATTTTGTCCATTCGCAAAAAAGGGCCGGAGTGGGTCTGGTCGGTCGACACGGATTATGGCCCAAGCACGCTGCACATGAGCATTTTACATGAAGGCATCCATGAGCTGGCAGACGGACGCTGGATTGTGACCGACGATGACGGCCGGCGTTTCGAGCTTTCGAATGTAGACCGGATGGATAAGCGCAGCCGGGAGCAATGGGAAAAGATCGGTTAATCAGCAAGAAGGGGCTTCCTTTATAGAAGCCCTTTCGCCGTATGTGGCAGCAGTGTGAAGAAAAGAAGCTGGAATTTTATCTTTATCGCTAATTAAAGAAGGAATTCTTATCATTTGGTCGAAATTGTAAGCGTATACATAGAGCGGAAGCGGGTTCGACATTTTTCAAAACATATTCCTTAATTTGACTTGACGTTTAGCGAGAATTGTCATAAATTTAATTCTATGAGATACAAAATGTAACAATGTGGAGGTCGTATTTCTCAGCTACTAGGACAGCAGC
This sequence comes from Paenibacillus pasadenensis, assembly GCF_023715725.1. GTDB lineage: Bacteria > Bacillota > Bacilli > Paenibacillales > Paenibacillaceae > Paenibacillus_O > Paenibacillus_O pasadenensis_A. The sequence continues at coordinate 110,901 of NZ_JAMBOT010000007.1, read as the reverse complement.
ACTAACCGTACCAATGATCGAAGATTCAAGGGGGACTATATAATGTTGAAATTTGATGAGCAATTCCACTGCTTGGGATGCGAAAAGCTGCTGCCTTACGATGCGGCCTCCGTCCTGTTTCGAACCGGGTATTTTCGAGTGGCGCATCCGCTAGGCTGCTGCAAATCATGCGATCACGAAGGTACGGGAGAAACGCTCGACCGGGAAGCTGCTCCTGTGGCGGCAAGAGATATTTCCCAATCTCGTTTTGCCTATTACTCCATTTCCGCTTAACGTTACGGTTCCCGTCTGCTCTTTCAGCGGACAGGGCTCAATAGATAAGAGAGTTGATGAATGGATACGATTCGTATCTAAATGGGTATACAAGTAGGAAGCAGTATCAATCAATAATAAGGAGTGATGAATGTGGCAGTAGCAGGTCAGTTTTTCCATTGCGTACGATGTGAGCAGATGTTGGAGTTGCAAACGGCTGCGACTCTGTTCCAAACCGGATTTTACCGGTATTCTTATTCTTTGGGATGCTGCTGTGGCTGTACGCATACGAGGTCTGAAGCTGTATCTGATTCCATGGCTGGCGGGCTTGATCTGACTCCGCTCGCTGCGGGCGCGGTTATGTGGGATATGGGCCGTTTCGTAAGCTCTGCTCCTAACGTTTAGCTTTTCAGGCGGCCTTTCGGCCATTCGTAACTTCATCGTACCGAATCCCGGCCTCTGACAGGCCGGGATTTTTTGAATTGAATGGAAAAGCGGCTCCTCCTCGGATTGATATTTCCCCATTAAAAGTTCTGGAGCGCGGAGATGAACTATTCAGTTAGACGATGGTGGCAGTGCGGCTGCGATTTCCTTCAATGGGCCGAATGAGCTATAATGTTCTGGATATGACTGGGAAACTGTGAGGTGAGCAATCTGAGCCAGCCTATTGTACAAATTAAAGAGGTAACAAAACGAATTGGCAGCAAAACGATTATCGACAACCTGAGTCTGGATCTTCCGCAAGGAGAGGTATTCGGATTTCTCGGTCCCAACGGTTCGGGTAAAACAACGACGATCCGCATGATGGTCGGTCTGATGCGAATGAGCAAGGGTGATATTATCATCGGAGGCTCAAGCATTCGCACTGATTATGAAAAGGCGATCCGTCATGTCGGCGCAATCGTGGAAAATCCGGAGATGTACAAATATTTAACCGGATACAAGAACCTGCTCCATTATGCACGGATGGTTCCAGGCATTAGCCGCAACCGGATCGATGAGGTTATTGGGCTTGCAGGGCTGGATAAGCGGATTGACGATAAGGTCAAAACGTATTCGCTCGGCATGAGGCAAAGGCTTGGCGTTGCGCAAGCGCTTCTGCATAAGCCTTCGCTGCTCATTTTAGACGAACCGACAAACGGTCTCGATCCGGCGGGCATTCGCGAGCTTCGCGATTATCTGCGCAGGCTTGCGGCTGAAGAAGGAACGACCGTATTTGTGTCCAGCCATCTTCTCTCCGAAATGGAGCTGATGTGCGACCAGGTCGCGATTATTCAAGCAGGAAAATTAATCGATCTTCGCTCGCTTCGGCCTGGCGGCGGGGCAAGCGTTGGCGGAACAGGTCTGCCGGCTCAGGTGCTGTTCGAGGTAGATCAGCCTGACGAAGCGGCTCGGGTGCTGCAGGAGACGATTCGTACGCCGGACGGAGTGCCAGTGCGGCTGCAGGTCCGCGCGGGCGAAGGGGCAATCGTGCTCGATGCGCTGCGGGACGACATTGCGGAGCTGAATGCATTGCTGGTCGCCGGAGGCATCCGTGTGTATGCGATCCGTTCTTTGAGCAAGTCGCTTGAAGACCAGTTCCTGGAAGTGACAGGAGGGGAATCCGTTGTTTGATTTTGCCGCCCTTGTGGCGAATGAAAATATGAAAATTTTCCGGCGGGTCCGCTCCTGGATTATGCTGGGCCTGCTGGTGCTGCTGACGGCGGCGATTTCAATTATCGCTTCTGTTACGGCGAGCAGTACGATCAAGATGTGGGATATGACAAGCATGGAATTGATGATCCTAATTCCGCTGGCGAACATATTTTGCGTTATTATTGCGGCGGATATCGTGGCAAGCGAGTTCACCAACGGCACGATCAAGCTGCTGCTCATCCGTCCTTGGACGCGCAGCAAAGTGTTATTGTCGAAGTATGTGTCGCTCTTGATTTTTGTGCTGATTACATTGGCAGTCGTCTATGTATCCACCCTGCTAATTAACAGCCTCGTTTTCGGCTATGAAGGCGGCGTCATGGCACAGCAGGTTTTTGGTGTGCTGGACCCGGGGATGTCGGCGTGGTCGTACATGAACCAGTACTTTTTGCTTCAATTGGTTTCCTTCATCGTCACGGTGACGCTGGCGTTCATGATCTCCGCTGTTTTCCGCAGCAGCGCCTTGGCGATTGGCCTGTCGCTGTTCATCGTCCTGATGAGCGAGGTACTGTCCCAGCTGTTTAGTCTTGTGAATAAGCCGTGGGTAGATTATGTGCTGTTCCAGCACTTGAATCTGACCAAGTATCTCCGTATGGATGCGGCATTGGGCGGCTCTAACCAAGATATGATGACGCTCGGCTTTTCGCTTGCTGTGCTCGCCGGTTATTACATCGTCTTTATGGCGCTCTCCTGGTTCGTGTTCACGAAACGGGATGTGGCTGCTTAGGGAATTTAGGCCGCGACTGCGAGTGGGATTGGGATTAGTGTGGGATATCCTCGTAGGAATTGCGCAGGTGGCGTCGCTTAGCAATCCCCGCGCTATATTTTGAAAACCCGCAGGACATCGTCCTGCGGGTTTTATTTGGTTGTTTTTGAATGGCAAATAGAGTGAGGGATTGGCGAGTCTCCTCTTTGGGACGAAATAAGACCTTTAATAGTCTTAAAAGAGCGCGACCCCACCTTTTCGAGCGGAATAAGACCAAAAAGGGACTAAAAGGAGAGCGCTCCCACCTTTGCGAGCGGAATAAAACCAAAAAAGGTCTAAAAAGGGCACGACCGCACCTTTTCCAGCGAAATAAGACCAAAAAAGGTCTAAAAAGGGCACGCCCCCACCTTTTCGAGCGAAATAAGACCCAAAAGGTCTAAAAGGAGAGCGACCCCGCCTTTTCAAGCGAAATAAGACCAAAAAAGGACTAAAAGGAGCGAGCCCAGCGCACGAACTCATCATCTTGTACAAGATAAAACTCTAATTACAATCCAAATGACTGCGCTAAAACCCCAAATTAAAATGCTTCATTAATGTCTCTTATATATTCATATCTTGTAACACGAACATTGTTTTTAATGGGTCGAACAATCCCCTTTTCAGCAAGCAGCCTTAAATATTTTGCCGCAGTCTTTTTATTGAATCCTAGATCTCTAGCCATCATAGTAGGTGAGACGCGTCCGCTACTACTTTTTAAATAATGAATAATAATGGTTTCGTTAAAGGATCGTTTGTCATTCTCGTGTTTGTTGCGCATCGTGTACGGACCCAACAAACCCTTCAGCATCTGTCGTATAAGCGCAGGATCTTTTTGCAGGCTGTCATAGGGAATGGAGATATTCCGGTATCCGAGAGTTTGAAGGTAAATTTCGCGAAGCAGCTCTCTGTTGTAGCGGGTGCGATCCGTTTGCTGCACATGCGGCCCATAGCCCTTAACGTCGATATTAAAGCGGTGTGTTCCAGGCAACCACGCAAAATCCAAGTAACACGGAGCTCCTCTCCAGTCCAATATTTCATATTCAGGGTGCAGATCCTCAAACGATCCGAACAAAGGCCACCATATTTCTTTTAGAAAAAGAATCTCCCCATGAGCATGACCTCGTTTGAGCCGGTCTTTTCGTTCGCCCTTTCGTGCAAGAAGATGCTCATTCAGCCAAAGCTCATGGGCTTGTTCAAATCCTTCCAAGTTAAATCTATTCATAATTTTCCTCCCCGATAATTATTTTGAGTACAAAAAACGCCCTAAATCCGCATAGAGAGAAGCGCAATCCTTGATGCAAAAGGATCACGGCAACTTTCAATGGGAAATAGGACGTTCTTCGTCACATCTGAAGGTAATTGTATTCGAAATAAACATAAAATCTCAAGCTAAGAATAAGGAAACGAACAACTAGCCCGCCTGGCGGCGCTCCTTAGCGCTGTTGTCGCGGAACTCGCGAGACGTTGGGGACTCTGCGGTGTGATTTGCCCGCAGCGGAGGTTGTGCGGATCCGGAATTGAGATTGGACTCGGCATGAGAGGAGAGCGGGGAATGAACGGAGCGACCCGATGGAGCCATTCCATCTGACTGAACGGCTGAATGTGCTGCCAGTGCCGAAACTGCAGAAGGAGACGGAGTCAGTGAATCGCTCCCTGAACGTGTTGAGTTATACGAATCGCTTCTTGACTGCACCGCAGCTGCAGCGCCTGCTGTCTGAGCTTTGCTTGTCGAATGGTCCTCTGTTTTCACCGCCAAACTTGAAGCATTCGTTTGCTCAGCAGCAGCCGGCTGCTCCATCCTGCAGCTTCCGCTCAGAATGCCGCCGTCCTGTACCATTAAAGACGCAGCTGAGGCGCTGCCGAAAAGCTGCCCGCTGCTCATAATGGTTAGCCGCCCAGTTGTAACAACATCTCCAAATACTTTGCCCGAGATGGTAATGTCACGTGCGGAAATATTGGAGCGCGCCACGCCGCTTTCTCCGACGACAACATCCGCCTTGCATTCGATGTCGCCCCGAAACTCACCTTCAATGCGAAGGCTGGCTTGGCAGATCAGCGTACCTTCGGCGCGCGTTCCCTGTCCGATCAGCGTATCGGCAGCCGACCAGCGTTTATTTTCCTTGAACATGCTCCATCCCCTCCCAGTCTAGGCTCGTGCTATGTAGTATGTATTCGGCTTTGATAGGCTTCATGACTGGGGGACGAGGCTGCCAAGCATAGGAATGCTAATTTAGTTGAAGATATGGCGGGAGCTAGTAGGAGGAGCTTACACGGAGACGGCCTCAGTCATCGAAGCGGCAGCGAGTATGGTACTGGCAGAGGCCAAGAGTAAGCGAGTTAACTCATATGGCGCTCACTGCGAAAGCCTTAGCCAAGCTTGCGGCAAGCTAAGCGATCTATCGATTTATCACCAACCAAGGAACATTTCCTGTACCATGCTTGAAATTGCTTTTTGCCGTTGATACTAATAATAGAAGAAAGGCTCGATTTTAACGCTAAGAAGGTGCCTATGTGTTCTGGCTGCTCATCGCTCTCCTGATTTTTCTTTTTCAAATTTTGACGATTCTGATTCTGGAGTACCGCCAGCCGGGCAAAACTGTCGCATGGCTGCTGATTCTGTTTGTCCTTCCGGTCATCGGTTTTGTGATGTATTACTTCCTTGCAAAAGAGTACCAAAACCGCCGGACGGTGCGCCGCCGCGGGTTCATCGCCCGAGAACCGCAGCTTCTGGCGCTGCGCCAAAGCGCGCTTGTCCACCGCCCGTCCGACATGGAAAGTCCGGAGTTTCGCCACGAGGAGCGGCTGTTCAATTTGCTCAGCAGCTTTTCGGTTTTGCCGATTACCGGCTGTAACGAAACCGAGGTGCTGACGAATGCGGAAGCGACCTATGAGGCGATTTTGTCAGCGCTGGAGGCGGCCAAACATCACATTCATCTCGATTATTACACGGTCCGTCACGATGAGATAGGCTGCCGGTTTAAGGAAGTACTGATCCGCAAGGCGCACGAAGGCGTGGAAGTGCGTCTTATTTATGACGGAATTGGAAGTCTGGAGCTCAAACACGGCTACGTGCAGGAGCTGCGGCAGGCCGGAGTGGAGGCGCATTGTTTTTTGACGCCGCGCATCGCTTTTTTTGACAAACGGGTTAATTTTCGCAATCACCGGAAAATTGTCGTAGTGGACGGGACGGTCGGGTTTGTGGGCGGCATTAACATCGGGGACGAATATTTGGGTAAAAATCCGAAGCTTGGCTTTTGGCGCGACACGCACATGAAGCTGGTCGGGGACAGCGTGTATTATTTGCAGCTTGTCTTTATGAGAGACTGGTGGTTCACAGCTCGCGAGAAGCTGCAAAAGCCGGAGTACTTGCCAAAACATGAGTGCAAGGGCAATGAACAGGTGCAAATTGTCGCCAGCGGCCCGGATACGAGCTCCGACACGATTTTGGAGGGTGTATTTTCGGCAATTAGCGCGGCAAAAGAGAAGGTGTACATCGCAACGCCGTATTTCATTCCCGATCCGAGCGTACTGATGAGCCTGCGGACGGCGGCGCTGAGCGGGGTCGATGTCCGGATTATTTTGCCGCATCATTCGGATTCAAGGCTGGTGCTGTTTTCATCGCTGTCCTATGTGCAGGATATGCTGGAGGCGGGGGTGCGTATTTTCCGCTACCGTAAAGGGTTTATTCATGCCAAAGTCATGATCGTGGACCGTCTGATGGCGTCCGTGGGGACGGCAAATATGGATATGCGCAGCTTTTTCAGCAACTTTGAAATTAACGCCCATCTTTACAGCGCCAAGGCGATCCAGCGGCTGGAGGAGGATTTCCAGGCGGATCTTGACGAGTGTTACGAGCTGAGCCTGCATGAATTCGAGAAACGTCCGGTCCGGCAAAAGGCAGCCGAGGTCATTGCCCATATGCTGTCGCCTCTCCTGTAAAAAGGGCAGTTACTTGCGGCGCAAAAACTCCAGTATTGGCCGAAGCCGCTGTTTAGGAGCTTGCTGAAGCAGGTCGCCCCGTTCCGCCAGCCGTTCGGCGATGTTGAGCAGATGAAAGTCGCGCGGCTGAGCCCCGGCGGAAATTTCCTCCCACGTCAACGGAGTGGATACGGTCGCGGCTTTTTTGGCCCGTGGCGTATACGGAGCGGCGATCGTTTTGCCCGCATAATGCTGCAGGTAGTCGAAGTAAATAAGATCGCCTCTGTTTTTTTTAAGCCGCTCGACAGTGAACAGCTTCGGCAGCTTCTGCGCCATAAACTCTCCGACAAATTGGCCGATGAATCGGAGCTCGTCGAAGCTTAGCCTGTCCTCCAAAGGCACGATAATTTGCACACCGGTAGCGCCGCTTGTTTTGGGAATGGATTGAATGCCAAGGGCAGCGAGCTGCTCCCCAACAAACGCGGCTGCTTCCATAATGCGAGGCTCCTCCTCCAGCGTCGGGTCCAGATCGATAACCCATTCCGTCGGATGATCGGCATCTTCCGCCTGCTCAAACGATGCGTGAAATTCCAGACATGCCAGGTTGCCAAGCCAAATCAAGGTCGGAAGCGAGTCCAGTACAACATACTCAATGCCGCCGCTGCTGCGGGTCCGCACGAAGGATGGCCGCGGCTCGGGGCAATTTTTTTGATAAAAATATTTATCGTGAATTCCATGCGGATATCGGATCGTCGTCAGATGCCGGTTTCGGCAGTGATGGATTAAGTAGGGGGAAAGCTGGATCAGCTTTTCCAAAAACATCAGCTTCGTCACGCCGGCCTCGGGCCATAACGGCTTAGACGGATTCGTAATCGTCAGCGTCTCACCTTCGATGACGAGGATGCCTTTTTCCGGTTTTGTTTTTACGGCCATGCGGGTGGTCACCTCCTTGTGCGGGTGCTTGCTGGGTGGTGGTTAGATGTACTGATTGAGCTCGGCGAGCGAAATAAGGGCGTCAAACGCCCTTAAGGAGCGCGGAAATGCGCTCGCCTAAGTAGCCCGCTCAACGCCCTGTTAACCTTTGCGGCCGAAGCCGGCCAGCTTCGGGTGGCGCAGCTGCCCGGCCTCGGTAATTTCCAGCCCCGTCACGGTGCAAGGAATCGGCTGCTCCAGCCACACGATCCGCTCCCCTTTGAGATCGGGATGCAGCCCGGCAAAAGGCATCTCGCCGTATTGGCTGCCGCCGTTTGCAAAGGCGTCCTCCGGCACAAAACGGGACGTCAATAACGTCCGCATTTCCCCGGTCAGTCCTAGCGAAACGCTCCCAAAATAATCCCCATCCAGGCTCATTATCAGGCTGGCGGTTTGGCCTTCCCGTACCTTTAAACCAACGATATCAACGTCTACGAGCAGCGCGGTTTTCGTTTTGAGCCAATCCCGGTGTTTTTTGTCCTCGCGGTAGGTCGAATCAAGCCGTTTGCTGACAACGCCTTCCCAGCGCACCGCTTTAACCCAGCGCCATAACGCATCCCCGTCTACATATAGCTCGGTGACAAGCAGGCCAGCAGGCAGCAAGGAGCCCATCTTTAACAGCACTTTGTGACGCTGCACATAGGGCAGAGGCCGCAAGTCGGCCGCTCCGAGGCGGAGAATATCGAATAGAACGAAGACTAGCCCAGGTGGAGCCGAAAAAATGCCGTCTGCATTAGGTAACCCGGATGGCGGTGTACTGCCGGTAGAGGCCCCTTTTTTACGACGTTCTTCTGAAGCGGGCAAAGTTTCGCCAAGCTCGCCCCCGTCTAGCTCAACCCCGCCAAGTTCGCCGGAACTGCCTTCAAATATTCCCTCACCCCGCCAAGGAGCGGTTCCGGGATCCGGGTGGCGAAGCTCCGTCATGACGGAGCTGCCGCCATAACCCCGCGTCCGCTCGCGCAGCAGCACGCGCTGAAAGCTGGGACGCTCTCCCGTCCAGCTGATCAGCTCGCCGTCGAGCACACAGGGACCGAGCGTTAAAGCGCAGCTCTCCAGTAATGCTGTCAGCTCGGGATAGATTTCGTTTTTGAACAAGCCTTGGCGCGAGAGCAGCAGCACGCGGCCGTCCTTGCCGATAACAGCCAGCAGCCGGACGCCGTCCCATTTGAGCTGATAACCCCAATTATCCCCAACGGGCAGCTTCGCAGCGCTCACGGGCGCCATCGGAACGCCAAGCTCAGGCGGAAAAGCTGCTTTCGGAGCTTTCATCTAGGAAGCGCCGATATCCTTTTTCTTTTTGGCGCGCGGTTTGACCGCTTTTTTGGGGGCTTTGTCCTCATCAGAAGCAACCGATTTTTTCTTTTTGCTGGCTGGGGTTCCAGGGTCAGTTATCGGCAGCGCCGCCGGAGCTTTGCCCGATTCGAGGCTTGCCTGCAGCGCAGCCATCAGGTCCAGCACATGTCCGGGCTCCTGGCTCGGAGCAACGGTTACATCTTCTCCGGCAATTTTTCCCTGAATCATATCGTGCATGGCGGTGCGGTAGTCGTCCGTGTATTTTTCAGGCTCGAACGGCGTGGACAGCTGGTCAATCAGCAGCTTGGCCATAGTCAGTTCCTTCTCGTTGACCGCCACGGCCCCGGGCAAATTCGGCACCTGCTGCACGGAACGGATCTCATCGGGATAAAAGATCGTTTCCATCGCCAAACAGCCTTCCTCCAGCACGCGGATTGCCGCAAGGCTGCTTTTGGCGCGGATTGAGATTTTTGCAATACCGATTTTGCCGGACTGCTTCATTGCCTCCATGAGCAGCGAGTAAGCGCCGCCTCCAGCCTGATCCGGGGACAGATAGTATGTTTTCTGAAAATAAATCGGATCAATCTCTTCCAGCGCGACAAAATCGAGAATTTGAATCGTTTTGGATTTTTCGCCAGCGACCTGCTCCAGCTCTTCCTTGCTGAACGTGACGTAGCGGCCTTTTTCGTACTCGTACCCTTTCACGATTTCGTCCCATTCAATTTTTTTGTCGCAGACGGGACATTCCCGCACGTAGGCAATAGGGCTGCCGCAAACGGAATGCAGCATTCGCAGCGAAATATCCTTATCTTCCGTAGCGGAAAACATTTTGACCGGAACGTGGACCAGTCCAAAGCTTATCGCGCCTTTCCACACCGTATGCACTGTTTCGTCAGGCCTCCTTGCGCCGGAGCAACCGGCGTATTCGTTGCTTTCAGTGTGTGTTGCCGCCGCTCATCCCATGCATGAAGCCCTCAAGGGGCGGGCATATTTGTTCTAGGGCTGGATGCAGCCGTTACTCGCGAATGAACGATGCGAAAGGAGGTTGAAGCATCATGAAGGAAGAGGATATCCGCCGCAAGCTGGAGCAGGAGCTGGACAGCCGGCATATGCTTGCCAGCGCCAGAGACGACAAGAGCCTGGCCGATTTGAGCTCAGAAATGAGCACGGAGCTGGACGGCTCGCTGGAGCAGGGCGGCGCGCGCAGCGTGACGGACGCCGGGGTCGGCGTAACAGGCGATCATGGCGGGCGTGTGGATTACGAAATGGATATCGATCGGATGGTTGGCGAAGGGCTTGGCGGAGGCCAAGTGACGATTCACAACGGCCATATCGGCGAATCGACAACCGATACGATGATGCTGAGGGAGGATATCGGCCTGCCGGCGGAGCCGGAGAACGAGCCTTCAGAGCAGCTCGGACGGATTAAAGGCCAATTAATGGCCGATTAAAATGAGTGAAGCGAAAAGGGAGAGAGTATGAATGGACGTTAAACGCGCGATGGAGATTTACAGCTCGTCGGAAATGTTCCCCGTACACTTAGGAGGGCATTCCGTCTGGATTGAAAATGTGGATGAGTCCAACGGAATGGCTACCGTACAGGTCGGCACGACGCCTCAAAACACGCAAACGGTATCCGTTGATCAGCTGCATGAGGGCAAGCCGGAGCGGGAGAACTAAGCCGAACACAGCAGCAGCTAAAATAAAAAGCGCCGTCGTCCTTGGCCTTTCGGCACCAGGACCGGCGCTCTTCGTGTTTGCGGTTAGGTTTTACTTGCGTCTGCGGTTTGCGTGTCCAAAGCAATCTTGTTGAATCCAGTGCATGCTGCCTCTGTGAAGCCTTCTGCTTCGCGGCGGCTTTTTGGCGTTTGCTCGACATTGTAGCATCTCCTCCATGGTTTCATTTAACCGGAATCCGGTCTAGGATGCAAATCCAAAAATACATATAAAAGTGGAGGAGAACAAGCTGAAGCTCCGAAAATTTGTTAGAAATCGAGAGAAAACGAGATAACTGAACATAACAAGCAATAACTGAGGATATAATCACTTTTGCGGAGAAATTTTGCCTAAAATGGTCGAAAATCCTTTAATTTCGTTCGAAGTTACTTTATAATTAGAAGTATAGATAAATAGAGAGGGAGTGAGGGGTTATGGCTGCGGCACATGGACAGCATTTAAAGCTGCCGATGATTGAGATAGTGAAAAGGATTGTCTTTCTGACAATCGGCGCAATTCTGATGGCTGTCGGACTGGAGATTTTTCTCGTTCCGAACAACATTATTGACGGCGGTATTACCGGCATTTCCATCATACTTTCGTATCTTACCGATATACCGCTCGGACTTTTTCTCTTCATTTTGAACCTTCCGTTTCTGTTTCTCGGATATAAGCAGATCGGCAAAACGTTCGCACTTTCCACGCTGTACGGGATTAGCATCATGTCTCTGACAACGTTTCTCCTTCACTCCGTTGATCCGCTGACCATTGATGAATTCCTTGCTTCCATTTTTGGCGGCATGGTGCTTGGCACGGGCGTAGGCCTTGTCATTCGTTTTGGCGGTTCGCTGGACGGAACGGAGATCGTTGCAATCCTGTTTTCCAAAAAGCTTCCGTTCTCCGTCGGCGAAATTGTCATGTTCGTCAATCTGTTCATTTTGACTAGCGCAGGTTTCGTCTTCTCCTGGGACCGGGCGATGTACTCGCTGATTGCTTACTATATCGCATATAAAATGATTGATATCGTCATCGAGGGCTTCGACGAGTCGAAGGCGGCGTGGATCATCAGCGACGAATACCGGGACATCGGCGAGGCGATCATGAGCCGTCTCGGACGCGGCGTAACGTACCTCAATGGCGAGGGCGGCTTTACCGGCGGCGAGAAAAAGGTCATTTTTGTCGTCATCACCCGTCTGGAGGAAGCAAAGCTCAAATCAATCGTAACCGATATGGATTCTGCGGCGTTTCTCGCTGTAGGCAATATCCATGATGTGAAGGGCGGCCGCTTCAAAAAGCGGGACATCCACTAAAGAGCTTCACTCGATATCGTACATCCGTCGCTCTAATACAAGGGTGGATGGAGGCAGTAAGCCTCGGCCGGGCAACAGCCCGCAGCCGGGGCTTTTTGCTTGTGGAAAGGGAAGAGAGTCGTCCGGTTGCGGCAGCAGAGGGCGGCCGATATAATGGGAACAAGCTTCCATGAACGGATGCAGCATGGCAGAGAGCAGGGTGGAACAGATGATGGATGAAACGGCCGAGGTGTTATGGAGCGCAGACAGCGAAGCGGACACAGTAAAGCTGGCCCAATGGCTGGCCCTGCACGCTGAGCCTGGCACGCTCATAACGCTGGACGGCGATCTTGGCGCGGGCAAAACAAGGTTTTCGCAGGCTTTTGCCGCAGGACTCGGCGTGAAGGGCGTGGTTAATAGTCCGACCTTTACGATTATAAAAGAGTATGAAAGCGGCAGGCTGCCGCTTTATCATATGGATGTATACCGGTTGTCTACGCCGGAAGCGGATGAGCTTGGGCTGGACGATTATTTTTACGGCGAGGGCGTGTCGCTTGTGGAATGGGCGAGTCTCATTCCCGAGCTGCTGCCGCAGGAGCGGCTTGAGATTCGCTTAACTCATCTGGGAGGCGAACAGAGGAGCATAACGCTTCGCGGCATGGGCAGCCGTTACTCAGCCTGGTGCCGGGAGCTTGCCGGTATGCCGGAAGGAGGCGGAAAAGCATGATCGAGGACGACAAGGGACGTCTGACGGAGCAGGTTGCGGTTCAGCCGGGCGGATTGGAGCCGGATAACGATACGCTCATGCTGGCGCTTGATACGTCGACGCCGGTTCTGGCGGCGGCGCTTATGCGCGGGGGGCAGCTGCTCGGCAGCGTGCAATCGCCTGCGGAGCGCAACCATTCCGCGCATGCGGTGCCAGCTGTGGACAAGCTGCTGCGGGAGGCCGGCGTGGACGGCTCGCAGCTGGGAGGCATTGCGGCGGGACAAGGCCCCGGCTCCTACACCGGAGTCCGTATTGCTGCGTCTATTGCCAAAACGCTCGCTTGGACATGGGGAGTGCCGCTGCTCGGCGTATCCTCGCTGGAGAGCTTGGCGGTTGGCGCTTGGCATGCCGCGCAGACGGCGAGAGCCGGAGAAGCTATAGCAGATATGGACTCCGTAGCAGGGGAGCCCGCTGCAGAGCAAACGCCGGGAGCGGCATTGCCGCTGCCGATGCCAAACAGCTGGGTCGTGCCGCTGCTTGATGCGCGCCGAGGGCAAGTGTACACGGCGCTTTTTGCCGCCGGCGGGACGGCAGTTAGCGGCCAAGCGCCGCTTGGCGCTGGAGCGTCCGCAGCAAGCGGGAAGGTGCCGCATGCGGCTGTCGCATCCGTTGCAAACGTCCAAGCCCCGCTTGCCGCTGACACTTCCGCGGCAAACGTCCAAGCTCAGTTTGCTTCCGATGCATCCGTTGCAAACGGGGAAGCGCAACTTGCCCAAGCAGGAGCGCCTCTGCAAGCGGCTAGTCTGCCGCTAAACGCGCCATGGAGCCGGCTGGAGCCAGACGGGCTGCGGCTGGCGGAGCCTTGGGCGGCCGCTTTGGCCGAGCGGTTGGAGGCCGTGCAGCCAGCCGACCGGCCCGAAGCTCTTGTTTTCACAGGAGATTTGGACAAACATGAGGCAGCTATCCAGCAGCTGGAGCAGCTGGTTAGCGAGAAGCGGTTAGAGGTTGCTGTCTTCAGACAGCCGCATACGATGGACGGGGGTTCCGTAGCCTGGCTGGGGAGACGGCGCCTTGCCGGAGGTGAAGCTGATGATGCGCACGGATTTGTTCCTAACTACACGCAGCTGGCTGAGGCGGAAGCTAAATTACTGGAAAAACCCCGGGAGGCGTAGAACGATGGCGGACTTTGACTCTTTGCAGGAGCGGTCGGAGGACGACGGCGGCCTGCTGTTCCGCTCCATGAAGCTGGAGGATATACCTTCAATCATCGCCATTGAACATGAGGCCTTCACTTCTCCCTGGACGTCGGACGCTTTTATCAATGAGCTGACGAATAATCACTTTGCACGATATATGGTCATGCAGCTGAATGGAGAAATTATCGGTTATGCCGGCATGTGGCTCATCATGGACGAGGCCCATGTTACCAATATCGCGGTCAGCGGCTCCTTCCGGGGACGGAAGCTGGGGGCGAGGCTGCTCTCTGAGCTGCAAAAGCTTGCCGCATTTCTGGGGGCGTCGCGTATGACGCTGGAGGTGCGCGTCACCAACGAGGTGGCCCAGTCGCTTTATCGCAAATTCGGCTTTGAGCCTTCTGGCATCCGCCCCGGATACTACTCGGACAACAACGAGGATGCGCTCATCATGTGGGCGGAGCTGGACCGCGGCGAAGCGAAGGGAAGGGCGCAATGAACGCTAACGAGAACACAGCTCTAATACTCGCCATCGAAACGAGCTGTGACGAAACATCCGCTGCGGTTATCCGCGGCGGCACGGAAATTTTGAGCAATATCGTATCCAGTCAAATTGAAACGCATCGCCTGTTCGGCGGCGTTGTGCCGGAGATTGCCTCGCGCAAACATGTGGAGGTCATAACGCTCATCATCGAGCAGGCGCTGCAAGAAGCTGGCGTGCAGCCCCGCGAGCTGTCGGCCGTTGCGGTAACGCAAGGACCGGGGCTCGTCGGAGCGCTGCTTGTCGGCATCGTTTCCGGCATGAGCCTGGCAATGGCGCTGAATGTGCCGCTCATTGGCACGCATCATATCGCAGGCCATATTTACGCCAATGCCCTCGTTCACAAGATGGAATATCCCTGCCTTGCCCTGGTCGTGTCAGGAGGGCATACGGAGCTGGTGCTGCTGGAGGAGGAAGGCGTCTTTCGCATCATTGGCCGCACAAGGGATGACGCGGTTGGCGAAGCGTACGACAAGGTCGCCCGGGCGCTGCATTTCCCCTACCCTGGGGGGCCGCATGTGGACCGGATTGCCGCCGAGGCGGATTCGGTCATTGAGCTGCCGCGCTCCTGGCTGGAGCCGGATTCGTACGATTTCAGCTTCAGCGGTTTAAAGTCGGCGGTGCTCGCGGCAATTAACCAATCCAATATGAAAAATCAACCGCTCGACGTGCCGGCGCTCGCACGCGGTTTCCAGGAATCGGTCATCGACGTTGTCACCGGCAAAGCGATGAGAGCTGCCCGGGAATTTGGCGTTCGCCAGCTGCTGTTATGCGGCGGGGTGGCGGCTAACCGCGGCTTGCGCGCGCGGCTGACGGAGCTGTGTGAAACGGCAGGGCTTCCGCTGCTTATTCCGCCGCATTCCCTTTGTACGGACAACGCTGCAATGATTGGAGCAGCCGCGCATTTAAAGTGGAAAAACGGCCAGTTCAACGAGCTTGACTTGAAGGCTGATCCAGGGCTGTCGCTGGAAGCATGGTCGGTCAAGCCGATTCCTTCCGCGAGCAGCTGAGTTGGAATGGGCGAGTAAATGGCATCCCCCGCCGCCCTGCATGGCGCAAAACACCCGCAAGCCGCGTTCCCTTTTGTGGAATCGCCGCTTGCGGGTGTTTTTGTTAGGTCAGAAACGCTTGTTTATGCTCGGCCGCCCACTCGGCCAACGAGCGAGCCGGCCGCCCGAGTACCTGCTCAACGGTCGGCAGCACGGTGTAACCGGCCTCCGGAGGATTTTTCGCCATCTGCACGAAAAACTCAACGCTTGCCTCGTCGTAGCCCTGATCCCGCCATTGCTGTTTTGCCTCATCCTCGGTCAGCTCGATGAATGCAATGTCCTTGCCGATCGCAGCGGCAATCGCGAGCACCGCTTCCCGGCGCGTCAGCGCTTCAGGTCCGGTCAGCGAATAGCTTTGCTCATGGTGGCCGTCTTCTAGCAGCGCCTCGGAAGCGACTGCGGCAATATCTCCTTCATGTATGCGCGCGCTTAGCGCCTGCCCGTAAAATTCCCGTACGAAGCCTTCCTCGCGGATCGTTTGCCGCCAATCCGCCAGCACATTGGCCATGAATTCGGCCGGCTTAATTAGCGTCCACTGCATGCCGCTGGCCCGCAGCGCTTCCTCAACTGGACCTTCCTCATAGCCGACAAGGACGACAACGCGCTTCACGCCAGCTGCTTTTGCCAGCGCTATGACTTGCGGGTCCGTGTTCAGGTCGGCATCCGGCTCGTCGCTTGAAGTAATCAGGAACATGGCTTCAATCCCTTGCAGGGCTTCATCCAGTGTCTCAGGTTTCATCAGATCGCCTGCCGCGATCTTTACGCCTTCCGGCAGCCTGCCTTTTGCCCGTTCCGGATTGCGCGTAAGCGCCCTAACGGAAATTCCCCGCTGCAGCAGCAATTCCGTTACATGCTGTCCAACCGTTCCAGTTGCTCCTGCTACCAAAATCGACATGTTTAAGCTCCTCCTCGTTTTTTCGCGTAATGTTGGCGTATGGCATCGATGTGGGCGATGACGTCTTCCCGCAGTTCAGGCGGCGATAGAATTTCGATGTTCGTTCCATAACTGGCAATAACCGAGGTTGCGTACTCTTTCTTGTAAAAGGTTGTATGCACATCGATACAATCGTCTTGATACAAGCATTGACCCGGGAATTGCTCCAGTACGCGCATCCGTACCGAGAGGTCGAAGCGAAGATGGGCGTGAATTCCCAGAATTTCATCCTGTTCCTGTTCTGGCTCGTTTGGAATACTTCGGGCAACAGTAATTTCCTCGGACAACTCGAGCCTTGCGATACGCGATACGCGGAAATATCGCTTCGCCAAGCGCGATCGGCAGTAACCTTCCAAGTACCAGACGCCTTTTTCCCACAACAGATTCAGCGGCTCCACGCTGCGCTCGGACTTCGTTCCGGATGCGCTTGTGTAGGCAAGCTCGACGACACGGGATTGACGGACTGCCTGAAAAAGCTGTTGAACGATATCTCTCTCGTCATCCGATGTGCTGCTATTCAGGATGAAGGCTTCGCTGCTTCCAGCGTCCGCCAATCCTGGGTTTAGGCTGGCCAGCTTCCGCATTGCGGGCGTTACGGCGCTTCCCATCGCTCCTTCCATCGCTTTTAAAAGCGTATAGATCACCGACAAATCATCCACAGAGAAGTGCTGCCGCGTCAGAAAAAAACCGTTCATCAACTCGAATCCGCCGTCCGCGCCAGTAAACGATGCGACCGGGATACCGGCCTGATTGATCAGCTCGACATCACGGTAGACGGTGCGGATTGAAACCTCGAACTTGGCGGCTAGCTCCGCAGCCGTTACGCGCTTTTTGGCCATTAGTTCCAATGTCATCCCAAGCAAACGATCCAGTCTCACGGGCATCCCTCCTCGGTCAATGAAATGCGGGTCATCTGTTTGTTATCCTAGACTAAAAATCCTGACAACTTAGTTGTCAGGATTAAAAAGGCAGCGGAACTTTTTTTACTCTTTGCAGCAGCGGCCTCGGTGCAAGTTGTATGATCGGACTTTTAAGCCTCAAGAGAAGAACAGGAAATTCGTCGCAACCGGCCGCAGCCGTTTGTCCGAAGGTTTATTTACGACCCGGCCGTCAAAAATGAGCGACGAGGAGCCTCCTCCATCGAGATTGTAGGCGTCAACAACCTTGAAGCGGGACAGCAAAATCTGCATTTCCGACAGCGTAGCTCCAGAGCTGCCTTTTTCGTCATAACCGTCGGCGATAAGGAAGAGCAGCTGGTCGTCCTTATAATTGGCGAGGACGGTTCGCGGAGCGCGGGCCGGACTCAGCTGCCATTTGGGAGGAATCGGCTGCGCTATTCCGTCATTCATCAGAACAGGGACGAAGGAAACGCCGAATTGCGGCTGCTCCCGTTCCAGCTGTTCACGGCTTCTGTATTTTCCGCCGATCAGCTTCCCTTCCGGGTTGAGCCCGACAAAAAAGAGATCCTTATACGAAGGCTCAAAGCCGTTCACATACTCTCCGTCTACAACGGTCGTGCTGAGCGGGTAGCGTCCGCCGCGTCCGTCGTCCGCATAACCGCCTCCGTTGATCCCGATAACGGCTTTATACCGATTGACGGCGGCGAGCGTCGTCTCAGCCCTTCCGGGCTTGTCTTTACCGAGCACAAGCTTCATCGCGTTTTTGTCTTTCAGCCGGATTTTTAGCGCATAGGCGTTAAAATTCTGGGCTTTAACCGGAAACAGCTGGGCTGTCAGCCGATCCGTCTGAATCGTCCTTGAAGGGCTTCCAAGCGGCTGCATGATGCGGCGGTCGTAAACCATAAGCGGCCTCTGGCTCTGCTCCCGGGCCGTCTGAACGATTGCGTTCATGCGCTGGCCCGTTTGGCGGTAAAGTTCAGCCCCGCGTTTGATGGAATCGGCCGTCTGGCCCGCGACAACAGCCGCTTGGTCAAGCGAGCCGCCGATTACGGCTGTATTCGACACGGACTCGCTAGCGGCGGCTGTTACGGGAACGCCGGTGGCTGCGCCGGGCAGCCGGACTTCAGGCGAGTTTAATCCTAAAAAAATAAGAGCGCCGAGAAACGGAGCGGTCGCCATCAGCATCCATCGATTGAGGACCCGGACATCGAGCGGAAGCCGATAGCGCCGAATTTGTCCGTGGTTTGCCGGTTTGTCGTCGCTTGATACGCCTGCAGATACGGGAATGGAGTGCTGGTTCATTTAAGCACTTCCATATTTTTTTTCAGCTCGTTGAGCTGCTTCTGTACCTCATTCAGCTGCGTGAACAGCTGATTGCTGTTGTCTGTTTTGCTGCTGGCATTGTCGCGGTTGAAGGCGAGCAGCTCATTAAGGCTGTTGACCTTGCTTTGCAGCGCAGCCATATCGCTGGCGTAAGTGCTTTCCAGCTTTTCCAAACGGGCGTTGTATTCGGACTGCATCTGCGCGATCTGCTGGTTCGTTTGCTGCTGAATTTGCTGCGTTAGCTGCTTTTGAAGATGCTGCGTATATAACCAGGCTCCGGAAACTCCGGCAGCAATAATAACGATCCAGGCGATAAGAAACGGCAGTGGAGAACGTTTGGCGGTGCGGCGGGGGACAGACGCATCCGATGATGCCGGATGAACAGCGCGGGTTTCAGTATTCATGTTGAAAAATCACCTCTCATGCGGTCTTGCGCTCTAGCTTAGACGATATAGGAATGGAATAAGTTGCGTCCGTTTCCTATGAATCACTTATTCTACCATATCGTTGACGTATGGTCATCTTTGGCAGCAGCAAAGCAGGCTTGACATGCTGCAGGAGGCTGGCGTATAGTCGTTTCAACAGTTGGATGGAATCGATCATGCTTAAACGCGCAGAACAGGAACAGTAGGATTAAGTCCGGGTCAATGGCTCCTGAGGGGCCGAATCAGAGAGCTGCGGGAAGGTGCGACGCAGCCGAAGGACAACCGAAGCTCACCTGGGAGCGGATCGCCTGAATCGTCATATTGGGTTGCACGCGCACCGGCCTCGAAGGCTGAAAGCGGCAGCGGATAAGACGTCAGGGCGGTACGGACGGCCCCGTTACGGCCACGCAGCTGATGTTCACAGTCCGGACTTTGAACATCAGCTGCGGCTAAGAGGGCGCTTCTTCGCAGAACGCCAACAAGAGTGGTACCGCGCGGGCACAGCCTGTCGTCTCTTGCAGAGGGAAACCTTTGCGTGAGACGGCAGGCTTTTTTTGCGCAGCTGAGTTGTTGCGGAAACCAATCTCTGGCTGAACCAGGCATGCATCATACCAACCGCTGGGGCGAGACGTCGCCATTTGCCGATTCATTTGCCCGACTGCCACTGCCGTCGGGTCTAATAGATGAAACGCTGAGAACAGGAGCAACAGCTCCGTCCGGTCATGCAGAGAGCTGCGGGGTGGTGCGACGCAGCCAAGGACGAACTGTAACTCGCCTGGGAGCGGAACGGTGGAAAGCAGAGTTAGTCTGCGAATACTTCGTTACGGTTGTCCTCCGTCATCGGGACTTCGCCTTGCTGTGGTCTGTCCTAAAAAGGGCAGCTGATAGCGGGGGGAGCAGAGCGGGTCCGTCTTGGAGCGGATTCCTGGGTAAAGGATGCCTTCACTTTATCCCCGGAATCCATTGCAAGGGCGGGCAACAAGAGTGGTACCGCGGCAAGGCTTTCAGCCTGTCGTCTCTTGCAAAGGGAAACCTTTGCGTGAGACGGCAGGTTTTTTTGTGCCAATAAGCTTAATAAAAACCGAATTTAATGGAGGGAATACTATGAGCAAAACGGACCAAAACCAAATGGACATCAACACAGCATCACAACCGAACGGCTCGCCAGCAGCCGGCGCACGCAAAATTCAAATTTTCGATACGACGCTGCGCGATGGAGAGCAATCGCCGGGGGCGGCAATTGCGCCAGAACGCAAAATCATCATCGCCAGACAGCTGGCCCGGCTTGGAGTTGACGTCATTGAACCGGGTTTTGCCGTATCCAGTCCGGGCGAATTCGCTGCAATTGAACGCATTTCCCGTGAGCTCCAGACGGTAGAAATCGCTGGTTTCGCCCGAGCCGTTACAGGGGATATCGACGCTGCCGTGAAAGCGACACAGGATGCGGCGAAGCGGCGGCTGCATATTTTCATCAGCGCATCGGACATTCATCTGCAGTATCAGCTGCGAATGAGCCGGGCTGAAGTGGTCGCTCGCGCCAGAGAGGTTATCGCCTATGGCAAACAGTTTGTCGAGGAGATTGAGTTCTCGGCTATGGACGCTACCCGCGCTGATTTGGATTTTCTGACGGAGCTTACGGAGGCGGCGATTGCCGAAGGAGCAACGATCATTAATTTGCCGGATACGCTCGGATACGCGCTGCCCGAAGAAATTACGCATATGTTCACCTCCGTCCGCCGTGGAGCAAGAGGCGGGGAGACCGTAAGATACAGCGCTCATTGCCACGACGATCTTGGAATGGCGGCGGCGAACAGCCTGGCAGCGGTACGAGCCGGAGCTTCACAGGTCGAGGTAACGGTCAACGGCATCGGCGAGCGCGCGGGCAACTGTTCGCTGGAGGAGCTGGCGATGATTTTGGACACGCGGGCATCGGTAATCGGCGTCCAGACGGGAATCCGCCAGAAAGAGATTTTTGAAACGTCGCGGTTGGTCAGCCGAATGATGCATTTTCCAATCGCCTTTAATAAACCGATCGTCGGACGTAATGCTTTCCAGCATGAATCCGGGATTCATCAAGACGGGCTGCTCAAAAACCGCAGCACTTATGAAATTATGGACCCGGAAGCGATGGGCATTCCACGGAGCATGATCGTGCTCGGCAAACATTCAGGGCGTCATGCGATCAAGCACCGTCTGTCGGAATTCGGCATTGAGCTGGATAACGCCCAATTGGATGCTGTTTATGCCGCGTTTAAGGAGAAGGCTGACGCGCAGAAAATCGTCACCGACGAGCAGCTGATCCGCATCGCCGGCGAACAAACGGACACGCAGCCCGATCCTTATGTGCTGACCGATTTGCAGGTGCTGGCTGGCAGTTGCAGCGTGCGGAAGGCAACCGTCGCATTGCGCGATTCCTCCGGCAAAGAGGCAGTATTCACTGCCGAGGGAGACGGGCCGTTAGAGGCAGTTGTCAGCTGCATTCGACAAGGAATTCCGCATGCGTCAGAGCTGGAGGACTTGGAGCTGCACTCATTGTCCACAGGCGAGAATGCGCATGGCGAAGCGGTCGTCTCCGTCCTGATGAACGGCGAGCGGTATCGCGGCACGTCTATCCATGCGGATATCGTGCTTGCTGCCGCAGAGGCGTATGTCGCTGCTTGCAATGCAGCGATTCTCGGCAGCCATGTGAATAAAAATGTAGATGAAACTGTGGATAATGTGGATAAAATCGGTGAATAACATTCATTTCCTGTTCAAAGTTCGACAAAAGGCGCTGTAATGGGATTGTTTAATACCGTTAATCTTTAGAAAAAACTGAAAATTATTCACTGCTTGTTGACAACCCTGTGGAAAACTAGGGAGAAATGGACGAAGGCCCTCTGCCGGCTGCATGCAGCTGCGGCGGAAGGCCTTCTTTTTGAGTGTTTTTTTGACTTCTTTTGCGGTGAAGTCGTAGTTTGCTGCGCTGAACGCGGTGCCTCGGGCACCGGAATTTAATCAGCGATATGATTGACCCATGCTTGAAACGATGCGCTTGCTGCTCGCAAGCCCGATGTGCATTCGCCAAGACGGATATTCCTGCTTCTTATCCTTAACCTACAGACTAATCATGTCCTGCTTGGTGTTGCCCTTCTGCGCCGTGAGCCCGAACGTTTAGCTCGGCTAATCGGCATTCTAAAACAACGGAAGCCCTACCTCTCTTCCGTCCTTGCGGCTCCGAAGACCGCGCCAGTGTGAATCAGAATCATTCATAAGGCTAATCAATGGGAATCAAGTAACGGCGGAACCAGGGGTAATAGCTCGGTTCCTTTAAGAAGGGGAATAGGCGGGTTAATCAATACGGAATATTGTATAACGAGAAGTCGTTTAAAGTCAAGTCAAAAGTTGATATAAGGTTGCCAAAATGAGGTTGTGCCATGAGCGACGACCTTACGAGAGCCGGAACCCGGCAACCCGGGCGCGGTAAGGTCGTTTGACGCCCTTACGGGAGCCGGACCCCGGCAAAGTGAGCCTCGTAAGGTCGTTTGACGACCTTACGGGAGCCGAAACCCGGCAAAGTGGGCGTCGTAAGGTCGTTTGACGCCCTTACGAGAGCCGGAACCCGGCAAAGCGAGCGTCGTAAGGTCGTTTGATGACCTTACGAGAGCCGGACCCCGGCAAAGTGAGCGTCGTAAGGTCGTTTGACGCCCTTACGGGAGCCGAAACCCGGCAAAGTGAGCGTCGTAAGGTCGTTTGACGCCCTTACGGAAGCCGGAACCCGGCAAAGTGAGCGTCGTAAGGTCGTTTGACGCCCTTACGGGAGCCGGACCCCGGCAAAGTGAGCGTCGTAAGGTCGTTTGACGACCTTACGGAAGCCGGAACCCGGCAACCCGGGCTCAGTAAAGTCATCTGATCACCTTACTGACGCCAAATTTGCCGTAGGGACTGACTCAAAAGCCGCCTGTGTAGCTTTAAAGTCAGCCCCATTTATACACAGAACAATTCAAGGAGCCTTTTTCCGTCAGGCAAGCGACTCCCATTCCGCATACGCTGCTTCCAGAAGAGCCTTAGCGGAGCTCAACTCCTCCTGCACGGACTGCACCTGAACATAATCCTGATAAACATCAGGATCGGCCAGGCGCAGCTCCAGCTCGCTGCTAAGCTCTTCGAGCCGAGTTATATCCGACTCAAGCTGCTCCATTCGCCGCTGGCGCGCACGCTCGTCCCGCCTCGCCTGCTTGTCGGCTTCATAAGAGCTTGCGCCGCCAGCCTGTTTGTCCGCTGCAGCTCCCGCGTTTGCGGAAGCAGCGGCTGAAGCGGAGTTCCGGGCAGCTTCCCGCGCTTCAAGGCGAAGCTCCTCCATCACTTTCTTTTTCTCCATCATGTCGTCGTAATTGCCCAAGTAGTCGACGGTGCCGGAGGAGGTCATCTCAATCATCCGCTCGGCGATTTTGTTCAGGAAGTAACGGTCGTGAGAGATGAACAGCAGCGTGCCCTCATAGTCCAGCAGAGCCGATTCAAGCACTTCCTTGCTGTACAGGTCCAAATGGTTGGTCGGCTCGTCCAAAATCAGGACGTTCGCTTGCAGGAGCATGAGCTTGGCCAGCGCAACACGGGCTTTTTCGCCGCCGCTTAAAGAGCTGACCCGTTTTTTGACATCGTCGCCGCTAAACAAGAAATTGCCGAGCACAGTGCGAATACGGGCTTCCTCTACGCCGGGAAAAGCGCTCCATACTTCCTCCAGAACGGTGTTAGTCCCGCTCAGCTCGGTCTGCTCCTGATCGTAGTAGCCGAGTTTCACATGAGTTCCCCAGCGAATGGAGCCGGTCAAGGGAGACTGTTTGCCAATCAGAGCTTTAAGCAGAGTGGATTTGCCAATGCCGTTCGGCCCGATTAGCGCTGCAGTATCGCCGCGCTCCAGCCGTATCGAAGCGTTACGGAACACCGGCTCCGGATTGTCTCCGTATCCCACGGACAGGTCATTGGCCTCAAGCACGTCGCGGCCGGTTGTACGTTCAATTTCGAAGCGAAAATGAGCGCGTTTCAAATCGCCCTGCGGACGATCCAGCCTGTCCATTCGGTCCAGCGCCTTGCGGCGGCTCTGTGCACGCTTCGTTGTAGACGCACGAACGATGTTGCGGCGGACAAATTCCTCCATGCGGGCAATTTCGTCCTGCTGCTTTTCGAACTGTTTCATAGCCGATTCGAATTCCGCTTCCTTTAAATCAACAAAACGGCTGTAGTTCCCGGCATATCGCTTCGCCTGATGGCGTTCGATCTCAATAATCGTGCCGACAGTGGCGTCCAGAAAATAGCGGTCATGGGATACGACCAGTATGGCGCCGGCATACCCGCGAAGATAGTCCTCCAGCCAGGTGAGCGTGGCAATATCCAGATGGTTGGTCGGCTCGTCGAGCATAAGCAGATCCGGCGCTTGCAGCAAAATACGGGCGAGCGCGAGTCGCGTTTTTTGGCCGCCGCTAAGAGAGCTGACGGGAGTGCCGGGATCGGTATCTCCGAAGCCCATGCCGTGCAGGACGCTTTTGATCTTCGTTTCAATCTCAAAGCCGCCCTGGTCCTTGAACCAGTCCGAGCGCCTGGCGTACCGCTCCAGCGTATCCTGATAGCGCTTTTCGTCTTCATGCAAAGCTGGGTCAGCTATTTCGCGCTCCAGGCGCCGCAGCTCCTGTTCCGCCTCAATCAGCGCGGCAAATACCGCACGCATTTCTTCTATAATGCTGCGATTGGACTGCAAGCCGCTGTTTTGAGCCAGATAGCCGATGCGCGTTTCCTTGGCGCGGTGAATGACGCCGCCGTCATGGGACATCAGTCCGGCGAGAATTTGCAGCAGCGTGGACTTTCCCGCTCCGTTAACACCGACGAGCCCAACGCGCTCACGGTCTTGAATTTGAAAGCTAATATTGGACAATATGGCTGTGATGCCATAACTTTTAGATAGATCGTTGACCTGCAGCAGCATAAATTCAGATGTTCCTTTCAATAAAACTTCTATATAGATGTAGAATACCTTAATCTGAGGCTATAATCGACCCTTATTGGCGAAACAAACCGCTCAGTGGTAAACTATAGACAATTATGGCAAGAATGGTGAGCTTATGAACGATTCAGGTCTGAACCGGCCCGCCGGTACCAAAAAAGAGCTGAGGAGCAGGCTGCTTGCAGCAAGGGACGCATTACCGCAACAATTGCGGGAATCAGCGTCTGCCGAAGCCTGCCGACATGCGGCGGAATGGATCGCTTCACAGGATTTTAAGTGCGTTATGGCTTTTGTATCGTTCCGTACGGAGTTGGATACGGCTTCATTGCTGAGACGGTGCTGGGCGGAGGGACGGACGGTATTGCTGCCGAAGGTGCGGAAGCAAGACGGCTCGATGAGCGTGTACCGCTTCCAATCGTGGGACGAGCTGATTCCAGGGGCTTTTGGCATCTTAGAACCGAATCCGGATCAGGCTGAGCCTGCAGCGGACATCGTTCCGCAGGCGGTATTTGTTCCTGGAGCGGGCTTTGACAGGTACGGAGGCAGAATGGGCTATGGAGGCGGGTACTACGACCGGTACAGGGCTGCTTTTGCCGCTCAGCATAAGGTTATCCCGTTATGGATTGGGCTAGGATTCAGCTCCCAGCTGATCTCAAACATCCCGATGGAGCCTCACGACACGGTGCTGGACGGGCTTATAACGGAGCAGGGTCTGATTTGGACGCAATCGCAGGTTAAGGGGGAATCGGAGTGAGCAGGGACGAACGAAACGGAGAAACGCTCAGCCACTTCAACGAGCAAGGGCGCGCCAAGATGGTCGATATATCGGAAAAAGAAGAGACGGCGCGCACGGCGGCTGCCCGTACGACCGTCACGATGTCGCCGGATACGCTGGGCCGCATCAAATCAGGCGGGATCGCTAAGGGCGATGTGCTCGCCGTAGCCCAGGTGGCGGGAATTATGGCTGCGAAGAATACTTCCGCCTGGATTCCAATGTGCCATCCGCTGCCGCTTACTGGGGTGAACATCGCCTTTTCGGACAATGGCAGCAATGAGCTTTATATTGAGGCGCTTGTCAAAACCAAAGGGCTGACCGGCGTTGAAATGGAGGCGTTGACGGCGGTGTCAGCGGCGGCTCTGACCGTTTACGACATGTGCAAGGCGATGCAAAAGGATATGGGAATCGGGCCTACAGAGCTTGTATCCAAGACAGGCGGCATAAACGGCGACTACAGCCGGACATAGAGGGGCATAGGGACGGGAGGAACGCAAGATGCGTTGGAAGGTAGCGATTCTCACAGCGAGCGATAAAGGCTCGAGGGGCGAGCGCGAGGACACAAGCGCGCAGGTAATCCGTGAGCTCGTCGAGGAGGAGCTCGGCGGCGGTATCGTCGATTACCGCATCGTGCCGGACGAGCAGGACGAAATTATGGCGGCACTGATCGAGATGACGGATTACTTTCAAGCCGATCTGGTGCTGACGACAGGCGGAACGGGGCTTGGCCCGCGCGACATTACGCCAGAGGCGACGCTGAAGGTGATTGAGCGGCAGGTTCCCGGAATCTCGGAAATTATGCGCAGCAGCACGATGTCCCGGACGAGGCGCGCGATGCTTTCCCGCGGAGTGAGCGGAATCAGAGGCCGTACGCTAATCATTAATTTGCCGGGCAATCCCAAAGGCGTGCACGAATGCCTGATGGCCGTCATCGATCAGCTGCCTCATGCGCTCTCCATCGTTTCGGGAAGAGAAGGAGAGCACGGGGCATGAGCAGTCGCACCCGACTGCTGGAAATTCCCGTGCAAGAAGCGCTTGGCATGAGGCTCGCGCATGACCTGACCCGAATTATCCCCGGGAGCTTCAAAGGCCGTTTATTCGCCAAAGGGCATGTCGTTCGGGAAGAGGACATCCCGGCGCTGCTGGATATCGGAAAAGCCCATATTTATGTTATGGAGCTGGCTGATGGAGACTTGCACGAGGATGACGCCGCCATCCGCATGGCCGTTGCGCATCGAGGAGCCCATGTCGATTTGGGACAGCCTCATGAGGGCAAGGTAGCGCTTAAATCAACCATTCAAGGTTTGGCCAAAATCGACCCCGGTTACGTGAACGAGGTGAATCGGCTCGGCGAAATCGCACTGGCCACGATCCGGGGAGACCGGCTCGTGGAGGCTGGCGGCCAGTTGGCCGCTACGCGCGTTATTCCGCTCATCGTGACGGAGGATAAAATCGCCAGGGTCGAGGAGCTGGCTGCCCGCTTCCGGGATCAGCACGGCCGGGCTCCCATCGAGGTCAAGCCGCTGCAATTGATGAGAGTAGGCCTAATTACGACCGGCGGGGAAGTATTCAGCGGCCGCATCCAGGACCGCTTCGGCCCTGCGGTGCGCGCCAAGCTGGAGGCTCTCGGTTCCGTCGTGGCCGAGCAGGTGCTTGTGCCGGACGACCGCGATGAAATCGTTCGCAATATCGTTGCGTATAAAGCCAAAGATTATGATATGATACTGCTTACAGGAGGCATGTCCGTTGACCCAGACGACCGGACGCCGGGTGCAATACGCGCTGCCGGAACGGATATCGTCAGCTATGGGACGCCTATGCTTCCAGGCTCTATGCTGCTAGTCGGATATTTGGAAGGAACGCCCGTACTTGGGCTTCCCGGTTGTGTCATGCACGATCCATACACCTCCTTTGACGTTCTACTGCCCCGTCTGCTTGCGGGGGAGAAGATCCGCCGGGAGGATATAACCGCAATGGGCTACGGCGGCCTGCATGGCTGTTAGTCCGCTTCATGCGCATTTTCAGTGGAATTGGCCTATAGCCGGTTCCGAAGGAGGAAACAGATATATGCTTGGTGGAATTGGTGCTACTGGATTTTTGCTGATTGCCGTCATTGCGCTGCTGCTGTTCGGGCCGAACAAGCTCCCGGAGCTGGGACGCGCCTTTGGACGCACGCTGAAGGAATTCAAAGCCGGCGCACGCGATCTAATGGATGATGACGACCAAAAACGCTCCGCTTCTGCTTCCCGGATCGAGGTATCCGGCAACGAAGGCTCCCAACAGCCTGAAGCAAGCCGTGCCGATGCCCGCAGGCTGCCGGAGTAATCCGCAGCCTGTTGGCGCTTTGCTGCGTTATGCTGTCGTAATTTTTACTGTACTTTTCTCGCGTACGCTTCGTTCCGTCGCCAGACGAAAGCGCGGCGTATGGCATGAATAAGGAGGATCACGAATGGCCAGCCGACCCGGGGATAAGCCCGTCCGCGAGCGCAAGCTGCTCAGCGACGCGGGGCTTATGTCCCTTATGGAGCATCTGGGAGAGCTGCGCAAGCGGATTTTCATCGTAATGCTGGCGCTGATTGCGGGCCTAGTGCTCGGTCTTTTTTTTGCCAAGCCGATGTACGGTTATTTGACCGCGACGGAGCAGGCCAAAGAAATCGGAGGTTTCCACACCTTCTCGCTATGGGACGGCATTGGCATCTACATGAAATTTGCTTTTATTATCGCGCTAATTCCCGTTGTGCCGCTCGCTTTTTATCAGTTATGGGCTTTCGTCAAGCCCGCGCTGCGCAAGCATGAGCAGAAAGCTGCTCTGCGATACGTTCCTTACGCGCTGTTGATGCTGCTGCTTGGCATCTCCTTTTCTTATTTTGTTGTGTTTCCAATGGCGTTTACATTCACAACGGAAATTTCGAAAAGCCTCGGTTTAGAGGAGACGTACGGAATTGTGCAGTATCTCACCTTTTTGGTGAATATCGTTGTGCCGATATCTTTACTGTTTGAGCTCCCGCTTCTGCTGATGTTTTTGACCGCGATCCGGATTTTAACTCCGGCCGGACTCCGCAAGATGAGGCGGGTGGCGTACTTCGTCATGCTGGTCATTGGAGTTACCGTCACACCGCCGGATGTCGTGTCCGACGTGCTCGTGGCCGTTCCGCTCATTCTGCTTTACGAGCTCAGCATTCTTATGTGCGCCCGAATTTACCGCAGGCAGCAGCAGAAGGATGCTGAGTTTGAGCAGCAGTACGAAGCAGCAGCCGTAACGGAATAGCTTTGCTGACTAAGCTCCGCATATGCGGGGCTTTTTTTGTTTAAGAAAATCCAGTTCACATTTAATCGCAGCGTTTTCATAAAATCGACGAATTTGAGGTATATTAAGTCTTGAAGTTAGATGTGTCAAGTTCAATGGAATCGGTGTAAATAGTAAATGTGAAGCCTTCGTGACATAAATTTGTTCAAAATGTGAAAAATGTTTGAACAAAGCTTTACGAATGTGTTATAGTATAGACATGAAACCACTTACAATATTGAACGGGATGTGACAAGCATGGCGAAAATGATGTCCATTAAACCGGTACAACAAACGAAGAATGCGGTCGACCGTCTCTTCCAATTCATGAATATAATGGCTTGGGCTTGTTTGATTATCGGAGTTGTAACTTCCCTGTGGAAGATCACGCACTTCAGCGATACGAATCTAACCCTAATGGTTGGCATCGGATTCTTGATTGGCAGCGTATTTATTTATACTTCAGGTGCAGCGCTGCACCTTGTATCCCAAAAGTTTGAAAACATGGACGAAGGCCAGCAGGACCGCTTCTGATTTTCATCCAGTTACTACGAGGAAGCCGCAATGCGGCTTCTTTTTCTTTTGCCGGTTTTTTTTGGAATAAGGAAGATGAAGAAATTCCAAACAAGCGTGTACCTCTTGAAATTGGCTTCAAGTTTGAGTATGATAAAAAAGGTTATTAGCACTAACCTCGTACGAGTGCTAATTTGACAAATTTCGATCATTTTCAATTAAGGAGGCTATTTTTCATGATCAGACCTTTGGGTGAACGCGTATTGATCGAGCCGATCGCGAAAGAAGAAACAACCGCCAGCGGTATCGTTCTGCCGGATACGGCAAAAGAAAAACCGCAGGAAGGTAAAGTAGTAGCGGTAGGCAGCGGAGCGTTGAAGGACGGCGTTCGCGTCGAGCTGGAAGTTAAAGTCGGCGACCGTGTTCTCTTCTCCAAGTATGCAGGAACCGAGATCAAGTATGAAGGCAAAGAGTACTTGATTATGAAAGAAAGCGACATTCACGCGATTTTCGGCTAAGCTGTTCAGCTTAGTTCCGGCGCTTATACATCTTGATTTAATACTTAGTGCAACGACTATTTTATTGGGAGGTAATGATCAATGGCTAAAGAAATCAAGTTTAGTGAAGACGCGCGCCGCGGTATGCTGCGCGGTGTTGACGCGCTTGCGAACGCAGTTAAAGTAACGCTCGGACCAAAAGGCCGCAACGTGGTGCTGGAGAAGAAATTCGGCAGCCCGCTCATTACAAACGACGGCGTATCCATTGCGAAAGAAATCGAACTGGAAGACCCGTTCGAAAATGCCGGCGCTCAGCTGGTTAAAGAAGTAGCAACCAAAACGAACGACGTTGCCGGTGACGGCACGACGACCGCAACCGTTCTGGCACAAGCGATCATTCGCGAAGGCCTCAAAAACGTTACGGCTGGCGCTAACCCGATCGTTCTGCGTAAAGGCATCGAAAAAGCAGTCCGCGCTGCTGTTGAAGAGCTGAAAAACATCTCCAAACCAATCGAAGGCCAGCAATCCATCGCACAAGTTGCTGCCATCTCCTCCGGTGACGAGGAAGTCGGCCAGCTGATCGCAGAAGCGATGCAAAAAGTCGGCAACGACGGCGTTATTACGGTTGAGGAGTCCAAAGGCTTCTACACCGAGCTGGAAGTTGTAGAGGGCATGCAGTTCGATCGTGGCTATGTATCCCCGTACATGATTACGGACACGGACAAAATGGAAGCTGTTCTGGATAACCCGTACATTCTGATTACGGACAAAAAGATCTCCAACATTCAAGAGATCCTGCCTGTGCTTGAGAAAGTGGTTCAATCCGGCAAACAACTGCTGATCATCGCTGAGGACGTTGAAGGCGAAGCTCAAGCGACGCTGATCGTGAACCGTCTGCGCGGCACGTTCACTTGTGTTGCCGTTAAAGCACCAGGCTTCGGCGACCGCCGCAAAGCAATGCTGGGCGATATCGCAGCTCTGACGGGCGGCCAAGTTATTACGGAAGAGCTCGGCCTGGATCTGAAGTCCACGGCAATCGAGCAGCTCGGCTCCGCTCGCCAAATCCGCGTAACCAAAGAAAACACGATCATCGTTGACGGCGCTGGCGACAAAGCCGACATCGACGTTCGCGTAAAACAAATCCGCACTCAGCTGGAAGAAACAACTTCCGACTTCGACCGCGAGAAACTGCAAGAGCGTCTGGCAAAACTGTCCGGCGGCGTAGCGGTTATCAAAGTTGGCGCAGCGACCGAAACCGAGCTGAAAGAGCGCAAGCTTCGCATTGAAGACGCTCTGAACTCCACTCGCGCAGCTGTGGAAGAAGGCATCGTTTCCGGCGGCGGCACGGCGCTTGTAAACGTGTTTAACGCTGTTGCAGCGCTTAACGTGACGGGCGAAGAGAAAACAGGCGTGAACATCATCCTGCGCGCTCTGGAAGAGCCTGTTCGTACGATTGCAACCAACGCTGGCGTTGAAGGCTCCGTTATCGTAGAACGCCTCAAAAAAGAACCAGTCGGCATCGGCTACAACGCTGCTACCGGCGACTGGGTGAACATGTTTGAAGCGGGAATCGTCGATCCGACGAAGGTTACTCGTTCCGCTCTGCAAAACGCAGCTTCCGTTGCGGCTGTCGTTCTGACGACCGAAGCGGTTGTTGTCGACAAACCGGAAAAAGACAAACCAGCTATGCCAGATATGGGCGGCATGGGTGGCATGGGCGGCATGATGTAATCATCTTGCCCAATAGATAAGAAAACGGGACCTTTCGGGGTCCCGTTTTTGTTTAAGAGCCACCGTTATACGGTGGCTCTTTTATTTTCTCGCAAAGAGGGGTCGAATGATAGAATATGTGAACCTCCCATTGAAACCGTCCAATCATTTCCAAAAATAGATCATAGAATAGATCATCAAGAGATAAGGAGGTGAGACTAATGAACAAATTCGTAGACGGTAGAACCTCTCAAAACGCCAGCTTTGCCAACTCCATCGCAATTCCAATTCTAGTTATTAATACGCCGCAGCTGTTTGGCCAAATTGGTTTAAGTACAGAAGGTATTGGAGCCAATCCGCGTGTCATTCTTACGGGGACAATCGCTTTGCAGCTTCCTTTGGCATTGCTTGGAATCACAGTCACAGTTGTTCGTGGCACTTCGCCGACTGACCCAGTTGTTTACTCTGCCACTTCCACCTTTGATTTAAGTGTTTTGGCACCGCAAATTGTTTCGTTTTCCGCAGCTGATTTCAATCCGCCAGTTGTCGGGTCTGAAATTGTTTACACGGCATTTGTTTCGTCTAACTTGCTTGGAACGGTTCGCGTTGGTCCGGAAAACTTTGATGGGATTCTTATGTCCGATTCGCCTGTATGATTCACGGCCGCCGACCCTATGGTTCGGCGGTTTTTTGTTGAACTGCCTGATAACGGAAGGTGGTACCCGAGCAAAAAAAGCCCGGCTTCCTTAACTAGGAAGCCAGGCATTTGAAATCATTCTATAACAGCTGGAGCAGCGCTACAGTTTTTAAGACCCTGTGCGAACCTCTTCCAGCGCCGAGGCCGGACGAATACGGCGAAGCGGGGATCGGCTGTAGCGGAACTCTCCGGCACCGAGCACGGTGAGCGTTTCGCCGTTGCCTTCGATCGTGGAGCCGTCCGCGATGTAGCTGCCCTCGCCGATTATGGCGCGGTGCACATGGACGTTCTGTCCGATTCGGGCGCCTGGCATAATGATGCTGTCCGTAATCGTACTGCCTTCGCCGATTTGCACGCTATGGAACAGAATCGAGCCGTCCACAACGCCTTGAATGCGGCAGCCGCGCTGCACGATGGAGTTGCTCACCTCTCCGCGGCCTTCTATATAAATGGCTGGGCTCATCGAAAGAGAAGGGGTGAACATAGGCCATTCCGGACGGTTCAAGTCGATAACTCCGTTCAGAAGGTCCATATGGGCCTCCCAAAGGCTATCCGGAGTGCCGACGTCCTTCCAGTAGCCCTGGAATGGAAACGCCGCTACGCTGCGCTCCTCGCGAAGCAGCTGCGGAATGATATCTTTGCCGAAATCGCGTGAGGATTGCGGCTGCCGAGCGTCATTTTCCAGAGCGGCCTTAAGGTCCGCCCAGCGGAAAATGTAGACGCCCATCGAGGCGAGATTGCTTTTTGGCTCGGCAGGCTTTTCAACAAACTCGGTTACTTGGAACCGCTCGTCGGTGTTCATGATGCCGAAGCGGGAAGCTTCCGCCCATGGCACTTCCTTTACGGCAATCGTTGCAGCAGCGCCGCGTTGTTTATGGAAGGTGAGCATTTCCGTGTAATCCATTTGATAAATGTGATCGCCTGACACGATCAGCACATGCTCCGGATTTTGTTCTTCAATGAAATCGATATGTTGATAAATTGCATCCGCCGTGCCTACATACCCGTTCTTCTCGTCGGAAGAAGAGAGCAGCGCAATCTCGGCATTATCCCATGCGCGGCCGTCGCCGATATGCTGGGTGATGGAATTTTTCATATATTGGCTTAAAACGCCGATTTTAGTAATCCCTGAATTCACGCAGTTGCTCAGCGGAAAATCGATAATTCTATAACGGCCCCCAAAATGAACCGCAGGTTTAGCGAGTCTATTGGTCAGGGGGGCGAGGCGTTTCCCTTCTCCTCCTGCAAGAAGCATGGCCATACAGCTGTTGGAATGAATCATTATGAGAACACCCTCCATTTTTTCGCTCGGAATATCTTGTCTAGGTATAATCTAAACGTGTTTAATAGCTTTTGAAACCGAGGTTGAAAAAGTGCAGGCTCACCTGCAGAGCAAAATCAAGGGTGTCAAATAGGATTTAGATGCCGCGAAGCAGGATGGCTTGTTTCATCAGCCGGAAGTCAGGGGTAGAGTTATAGTATGCAAGACGGGAACCGCACAGCAGCGGATCTCGACACGAATGCACAAGGCATTCGCTTGACATGGGCACCATATCTACCGAACACCATAGGAGGGATTTTCGATGAAGCCAAGCATTCAAGTCGTGGAAAACGGTACGGACGCTATGTCCGCAGTCAGGGAACTCAATCGGCGCGGGTATAACAGAGATGAGATCTACGTGCTGGCGCATGATCGGGATCAAACCGACAGGCTCGTAGAGAATTCGGACGCGAATAAGATCGGTATGTCCGAAGAAGGGATGTTTGATTCCATGGCCAACATGTTCCGCTCGAGAGGTGATGCACTGCGCTCTAAGCTGGAATCGGTCGGCTTGACGGATCTGGAAGCGGAGCGCTACGAGGAAGTTCTCGATCAGGGGAAAATTCTGATCATCGCCCGCACTCACTGATTTTTATTCATAACTTATACAATAGCCGGAGCGTCCAAAAGGATGTCTCCGGTTTTTTGTCATGTCGGAATAGGCAGCCAAGCCATGCTCTCACCCTGGCTCCTCCGTGTACGCTCCATGCTCCGGGTACCGGCTGACCTGCCGGGGAACTTAGGTTGTCCGCGCGGGCTTGCCTTGGCAGGATTCAACATGCCAGCGAGGCTGCCCATCGCAATTTCGAGTCGTTCCATCCCATAACGCCCCTTTCATAACTAGTTAAGGAGGTGAATTATTATTTGAATTTCGTTTGTCCCCTCCCTCATGATGAATATTTCCCTACTGAGCATTAGTTTCCCTTTTTTGTTCATTAATTTTTAAAAGATTTATTCCCCGTATACGATGACACTGCTTAAGAGTATACTTGACGATGCATCAGGAGAAGAAAAGCATCAAACGCAGGAGGCAACCAAATGTCCTATACATACGCTAAGACAGGCGCATCCATGCCTGTTATTATATTAGGTGGTTTTTTGGGCAGCGGCAAAACGACGCTGCTTGCCAGGCTGCTGGCTTATTATCAAGAACGCGGAATGAAACCGGCTGTCATCATGAACGAACTCGGCGATGCCGGACTGGTGGAGCTTCCTGCAGGCGTGGACGTGCCGGTCAAGGAGCTGCTGAGCGGATGCATCTGCTGTACGATGAAAGCGGATCTGGCGGGTGAGCTGATGCTTCTTACACAACAGCGTCCGGATGTCATTCTGGTGGAAGCGACTGGAGCGGCCAATCCGCTGGAGCTGATGGAAGGAGTAATGGAGGCTTCCATGTCCTCATCCGTTCATCTAGCGGCTGCTGTTACCGTCGTTGACGGGGCTGGATTGCTGCAGCTCCGCAAAGGAAGCCGCCGCACATACCGCCTTCTGCTGGACGGCGTTCGCTGCGCGACCCGGCTTGTGCTAAACAAATGCGACCGGCTTTATCCCGAGGAACTGGTGGAGCTGCAGCAGCAGCTGCGGGAGCTTAATCCCCATGCAGAGCTGGTCTGTACGGAACACTCCAAAGTAGATTTGGACTGGCTTGGCGGTTTGCTTGATGGCTCTGGCCAGGCCGTAACTCCGGCGGAAGTCCGGAACAGTGAAGGCGCTTTTGGAAGTGCAAGCTGTGGATGCGAATCGGAGCATAATCATACCTGTGAAAATCATGAGCATGACCATGGAGCCCAGTCGCATGAGCATCTCATGGCGGTTTCATTTTACCCGGAGACTCCGTTTGACAGCGGCGCATTTGAATCGATGTTGAATTCCTTGCCTGATACGGTTTATCGCGTCAAGGGAATCGTTACGTTCTCCGACACGCCGAGCCGTTACCAGCTGCAATATGCGTTTAAGGAAGCCGATTTTATGCCGCTTCCTCCGGAATACAGCCAGCCGGATGTGCTTGTATTTATCGGCGAGCATTTTTCGCGAAATGAACTGCTTGAAGCGTTATCCCGACTGGACGGATTTAGCGGCCGACACAATTAAGCGCAATATGCGCTTTTTTTGTTTTATGCGCAGAAGAAAGTGGTAATGGAAGAAATAGCA
This sequence comes from Paenibacillus pasadenensis, assembly GCF_023715725.1. Classification (GTDB taxonomy): domain Bacteria; phylum Bacillota; class Bacilli; order Paenibacillales; family Paenibacillaceae; genus Paenibacillus_O; species Paenibacillus_O pasadenensis_A. The sequence continues at coordinate 75,027 of NZ_JAMBOT010000007.1, read as the reverse complement.
TGACCACTAGATCAAAGGAGGAAGGCGCATGAAAAGGATGATAGGACTCGCTGCCGCCGCTTGCCTGCTGATGGTGACGGCAATGATTGGGGTGCTGCTGCGTCCGGCGTATGCGCCGTCGCTTGCTGCCGAAAGCCATGTCTTGATCGAAGCGAATACCAAATCTGCGCCTCCACTTAAAAGCCATATAGATGAAGAGGAAACCGAGCAAGCTGCAGTAAAAACATCAACTCCTCACTTTCGCAATGTGAACGGAATCAGCCTTGCAGACGGAAAAGAGGATGTTGTGACCAAGCTTGGCATACCGGAATCGGCGCTCAAGGACGAGCTTTTTGAGGAGCAAACGTTATGGAGCTACCCGGAAATGAAAATCGGCTTTATCGAAGAAACGATCGATTACATTAGCGTGTCTCCGGAAGCCGGCTATATCAAGTTAAACGGCGCAAAGCTGCCTTTTTCTGTAGAGGGCTGGGTGGAAACGTTCGGCGAACCGATGTTCAAGGCCGAGGATGGCGTCGGATATGTGGATGCAAACGGATTTGCAGCCAAGCTGTTTCTGGATCGAGACTCAGGCCTTGTCATTTCAATCGACTTTTTCTGGGCAAACGAGGAATGAGTAAACTTTTTTCAAATTAGCTGTTTCAAATTACGCTAAAAAGGTTAATAGGCAGATAAATAGCATGATGACGGTCGCAGTCCCTCGGGCAGCGGCCGCTTCGTGCGTATATGCAAGAATAACCTTCCCATAATTTGAACGCGGTAAATCGGATGACTCTGCTCACAGGACTATGTACAATAAAAGAGATACCAAATAGAGGGGATCTGGTGGAAAGCTCCATGAAAATACGGACAAAAGTTCAGATCGGCTTTGCCTTGCTGCTGGCTATCATTATTATTTTCAGCGTTGCGGGAGTGCGCAACTTATTCAATATGAGTAATCAGCTCAACGAAATTTATGAAGGCCGTTATAATAAAGTTTCTTTGGCTACGGAGCTGAGAAGCAATACGAACAACGCGGCCAAATATATGGTCAACGTGCTGACGGTTCCAACGGCCGCGACCGTGGAGAAAAATCGCGAAAGCATTGAAAAGTACCGCCAAGCCGTGCTCGACGGCATGGCTCAGATCGGAGCGATTTCTACCAGCGACGCCGAGGTTCAGATGATGGACGAGCTTGAGCGTGATGTCACCTTGTTCTTTGGCTACGTCGACGAGGCAACAAGTCTGGTGAGCATGGGAAAAGGGAGCGAAGCAGTCGCCTTGCGCGAATCGGTTGGCCTTGCTTATCAGGAAGCTGTCGTCAATAAAGCGGATCAGCTGTCCGCTTATCATAAACGGGCGCTCACTCAGCTGGTCGACCAGACCCGGGCTGACAATGAGGCGACAACAAGCATCATGGTTGCTCTTACGATTGCCGGCATGCTCGCCGGAGCGCTGATTATGGTTTGGAACACAAGGTCGCTCAATCGCGGCTTTCGCGGGCTGTCGGGAATAATTGAAGGCTTTTCGCAAGGTACGCTTACGTACGAGGCTAGACGTAATCTGCCTGTCCAAGAGGGCGAGTTCAAGGAAGTTACGGATGCTTTTATCGCCCTTGCCGACGATCTCGATGAAAAAACACATGCCGAAAAAGTGTATAACCAAAACATGCAGGAGCAAACCTGGCTCAAAACAAATTTGGCTAATGTTACGGTCGAAACCCAGAGCACGACTAACTTGGACGAGCTGGCCGGAAAGCTGGCCGAACTGGTCGCGCCGCTGACGGGCTCCACTTATGCCGCTCTTTATATTCGGGATCATATGGGCGAAGGGCGGACGTTAAGCCTTAGAGGCAGTTATGCTGGTATGGAAGAGACGAGCATGCGTTCCGTCATCCGCATGAACGAGGGTCTTGCGGGCCAGGCAGCTGCCGACGGCAAACCGCTTCATCTGACCGATGTGCCGGATCATTACCTGCGGGTTTCTTCCGGAATCGGCGAAGCGCATGTTCGCGAGCTGTACATCGTCCCGATCCAGTACCAGAACAAAGTCATCGGCGTTCTGGAGCTTGCAACGCTGCAAAAATTCACAGGCATTCACGTGGAGCTGCTGGAGCAGGTCGGAGAATCGGCTGGTATGGTGCTGCATAACTTATTTGGACGCATCCGCATTGAAGAGCTGCTGCGCGAATCTCAAACGATGAGCGAGGAGCTGCAGTCCCAGTCCGAAGAGCTGATCAGCCAGCAGGAGGAGCTGCGCAGCTCCAACGAGCGGCTGGAGGAGCAAACCCGCGCGCTCAAGTCCTCCGAGGAGATGCTGCAATCCCAGCAAGAGGAACTCGAGCAGACAAACGAAGAGCTGCTGCAAAAAACGCATATGCTCGAGCTTCAGATGAAGGAAACGCAGAAACGCAGCAAGCAAATCGAAGAAACGCGCGACGCGCTTGAAAAACAAGCGGTTCAGCTGGGCCTGGCTTCAAAGTACAAGTCGGAATTCCTGGCCAATATGTCGCATGAGCTGCGGACGCCGCTCAACAGCCTGCTTATTCTGTCCCAAATGCTGTCCGACAATAAGGACGGCAATCTGACAGCGAAACAGGTTGAATTCGCTACAACAATTCATACGTCAGGTTCGGATCTGCTGAAGCTGATCGACGAGATTTTGGATCTTTCCAAAATCGGCGCTGGCAAAATGGACGTTGTGACCGAGCATGTTCCGATTCGCGATCTTGAACTCTATGCACAACGCAGCTTCCAGCCGGTCAGCATTCAGAAAGGATTAGTTTTTGAGACCAAGGTTGATGAAGGCGTACCTTCGGAGATTTTTACGGACAGCCATCGCGTCAAGCAGATTTTAAGGAATTTGCTGTCTAACGCATTTAAATTCACGACCAAGGGCTCGATAACTCTGAATATCCGCAAGGCTGCCGATAAAGAGATGCCTGACAACGCTGAAGGAGAATGGGTTTCGTTCGAGGTTCGCGATACGGGGATCGGCATTCCGGAGGATAAACAGTCGATTATTTTTGAAGCGTTCCAACAGGTGGATGGCACAACAAGCCGCAAATACGGCGGCACCGGGCTCGGCCTGGCAATCAGCCGCGACCTCGCCAATTTGCTGGGGGGCAGCGTGCGCCTGACGAGCAAGCCGGGTGAAGGAAGCTCGTTTGTATTTACTCTTCCCGAATTCCACCTGTTCAAAGGGGAGGGGGAGAGCGCCGAATTTGATTCGCAAACCGGCTTCAGCGGCATGAACGAGGCTGCTGCGGCAATGGTTCAGCCTCAGCAGCCAGCTCTTGTTGAGGTCCCGGCCGCGATCCGCAAGCCGAACTCTCCTTCGGCCATGTCGTCGTTTGAGGTTGAAGACGATATTAAAGATCTCAAAGAAGGCGACAAGGTTGTGCTGATCGTCGAGGATGACGAAGCGTTTGCGAGAGTGCTGGTCGATATTGCGCATGCACGCGGCTTTAAGGCGATTGTCGCCGGACAGGGCGACAAAGGGCTCTCATTCGCCAGAACGTATACGCCTGACGCTATTTTGCTGGATATTCAGCTACCCGTTATGGACGGATGGTCGGTGCTGCATCATCTCAAAAACGATCCTAACACCCGCCACATCCCGGTTCATCTGATCTCGGTCATTGATGAGGTGCAGCAGGGATTGTCGCTCGGGGCAATCGCATATTTGAAAAAGCCGGTGTCCAAAGACCATCTGGACGATTTGTTCACGCAGATTGGCGTGTTTCTGGAGCGGAGCCTGAAACGGCTGCTTATCGTAGAGGACGACCAGGCGCAGAGACTGGCGATTGAGGAGCTGATCGGTCATGACGATCTGGTCATTACCGGGGTATCCTCCGGCAAGGAAGCGCTGCGGGAGCTGACCGAGCATCATTACGATTGCATGGTGCTTGATCTCGGCCTCCCGGACATTACCGGGTTTGATCTGTTGGATCAGATTCGCCGCAATGAAGAGCTCCACGACCTGCCGATTATCATTTATACTGGACGCGAGCTTGATAAGCGCGAGGAAATGATGCTCAAAAAATACGCCGAAACGATCATCGTTAAAGACGTAAAATCGCCGGAGCGGCTGCTTGACGAGACGACGCTGTTCCTGCATCGGGTCGAGGCGGACTTACCGGAGGATAAACGCAACGTGCTGCGCATGCTGCACAGCGTGGAGACGATTTTCGAGGACCGCAACGTGCTTATCGTTGATGACGACATCCGCAATGTATTCGCCTTGTCCAACGTTCTGGAAGGGTATAAGATGAACATTATCTATGCCGAGAACGGGCGGGAGGCAATTGAGCAGATCGAGAAAAATCCGGATCTCGATCTGGTGCTGATGGATATTATGATGCCGGAGATGGACGGATACGAGGCGATGAGACACATTCGGGCGGACAACCGCTTCGACAAGCTGCCGATTATCGCCGTAACCGCCAAGGCTATGAAGGGCGACCGGGACAAATGTATTGAGGCAGGCGCGAGCGACTATATAGCCAAACCGGTTAACGTCGATCAGCTGCTCTCATTGATGAGGGTGTGGTTGTATAAATAACCATTTGGGTCCGAGTGAATCGGATGAAAAGGAACAGGTTGAAATTGAGCTTCTGCTGGAGGCGATGTACCGCCTGTTCGGATATGATTTTCGCAATTACGCTTATGCCTCCATTCGCCGCCGCATCTGGCATCGCGTGCACGCGGAACGGCTGGGGACGGTGACGGCGCTTACGGATAAAATGATTCACGACCGGGGCTGCATGGAGCGGCTGCTGTCGGATCTTACTATCCATGTAACGGAGATGTTCCGCGATCCCGAGGTGTTCCGCTCCTTCCGGCACAACGTTGTGCCGCTGCTCAAAACGTACCCGTTCATCCGCATCTGGCATGCCGGCTGCTCCACGGGTGAAGAGGTTTATTCCATGGCCATCCTGCTTCATGAGGAAGGGCTGCTCGACCGGACGCGCATTTATGCGACGGATATGAGCGCAACGGTGCTGGATGTCGCCCGTCAGGGCGTCTTCCCGATTGAACGGATGCAGCAGTATACGCGTAATTACCAGGAGGCTGGAGGGACGGAGTCGTTTTCCGACTATTATATGGCCCGGTACGAGTCCGTCATTTTTCAAAGCTTTCTTAAGAAAAATATCGTGTTCGCCCAGCATAACCTTGTAACAGACGGATCGTTCAACGAGTTCCACGTCATTTTGTGCCGCAATGTGATGATCTACTTCAACAAGGAGCTGCAAAATCATGTGCACGGCCTTTTGTATGACAGTCTCAGCATGTTCGGCGTGCTGCTGCTCGGCACGAAGGAATCGATTAATTTCACCCGGCATTCCAGCCAGTTCGACGATCTCGATCTCATCAACCGGATTTACCGCAAAGTCAAATGACCGAAAAGGAGAGGAGGGATCATGATCCAGTACGACGGACCGATCAACATCTTGCTCGTAGACGATTATCCGGAGAATCTTCTTGCCATCGAGGCCGTGTTGGCGGACTTGAATTACAACCTTGTCAAATGCCTCTCCGGCGAAGAGGCTCTGCGGGCTCTCCTTAAGGATGATTTTGCTGTTATTGTGATGGATGTGCAGATGCCGGGCATGGACGGCTTTGAAACGGCGCGCATGATCAAGTCGCGTGAAAAAACGAAGGAAATTCCGATCATATTTGTTTCGGCTACGAGCAAGGAGTCGCAGCATTTATTTACCGGATATGCGGTCGGCGCGATCGATTATATGCTGAAGCCGTTTGTGCCGCAAATATTCCGCTCCAAAATCGAAGGCTTCGTCGGCATGTTTATCAGCAACAAAAAGCTTCAGCAGCAAAAGGTGCTTCTGCAGCAGCAGACGCAGGAGCTGGAGCGGATGAACAAGGAGCTGATGCGCACCGCCTACGAGCTGACAAAGGCGGAGGCGATCAAAAGCGTCATCAGCAGCACCTCGATGGATACGATGATTACGTTTGACGACATGGGCATGATTCTGACCGTTAATCCTTCGCTCTTTCCGATGTTTAATTACGAGGAGCAGGAAGTGATTGGCAAGCATATTCACGAGCTGATGCCGGAGCTGTGCATGAAGCGGCTGGAGGGCATGACGGAGCAGACGGCAGAGGGCTTATCGTCCGGACGGCTCATCGAGGTGATGCCAAAGCGCAAGGACGGCAGCCGCTTCCACGCTGAAATCAAGATGGGCAGCACTCATGTGGACGACGAGCTGATATTTGCCTGTACGGTGAGCGACATCACGGAGCGCAAAAAAGCGGAGCGTGAGCTGTTAGCCGCCAAGGAAGCGGCCGAAATTGCCGACCGGGCTAAGACGGATTTCCTCGCAATGGTCAGTCATGAAATCCGCACGCCAATGAACGGCATTCTCGGCATGACCAATTTGCTGACGGAAACGGAATTGAACGAGGAACAGCGGGATTTTACGGAAATTATTTTGAAAAGCGGAGATTCCCTGCTTGGAGTCATCAACGACATTTTGGACTATGCCAAGATTGAAGCGGGCAAGCTGGAGCTGGAAAAGATCCCGTTTGCGCTTCAGAGCTGCCTGGATGAGTCCATTGACCTGTTCATGGCCAAAGCGCGTGAAAATAACCTTGATCTTGTATGCACGATTGCGGAAGATGTTCCGGCATATTTGTACGGCGACGTGACCAAGCTCCGGCAAATATTAATGAATCTGATCAGCAATGCTATCAAGTTTACGAATGAGGGGCATATCAAGGTCGAGGTTAGTTTGCATGCGCCGGCATTGTCGATGAGTGACGATCTGATACTGGAATTTGAGGTTTGCGATACAGGAGTAGGAATTCCAGAGGAGAAAATGGCGCAGCTGTTCCAGCCGTTCTCTCAGCTGGACTCCTCAATGACCCGCAAGTATGGAGGAACCGGCCTGGGGCTCGCCATTTGCAAAAATCTGGTGGAGCTTATGGACGGCACAATTATTTGCGAGCCAAATGCGCCTGCGGGAGCGAAATTCCGGTTTACGACACGGCTGGAGCGTGTAGACGAGCGGCTCAGCTTTGGAGCGGACGATTACCCGGCGGTGTCGCAAAACCAGACGCCGTTCAGCTGGCAGGAGTCCCAGCCCTTCTCCTTTTCAGCCATGCTGAGCGACTCCATCGCGGAAATTAGCGCTGCCTCGTCTGCAACTTCAATATTAACGGCCGGTTCATCTGAGCTTCGCGGCGAGCTTGTGCCCTTCACGAGCTTGAGCCAGGATCGCTCGTATAAGCCGCTTAGCCAGCCCAGAGTGCTTGTGGCGGAGGATAATGACGTCAATCAAAAGCTCATCCTGAAGCTGCTGGACCGGCTCGGCGTTGCTGCCGATGTGGCCGAAAACGGCGAGCTTGCGGTAGATATGGCGCTCAGCAGCAGGTACGACCTTATTTTCATGGATATGAAAATGCCCGTAATGGACGGTCTTGAAGCGACGCGCCTGATCAAAATGAAGTCCGCCGCGCCGAAGCCTATTATCGTAGCGATGACGGCTAACGTGCTGCCGGGCGACAGGCAGAAGTGTCTGGAAGCCGGTATGACGGATTATATCAGCAAGCCGATTCGGCCGGACTTGCTGGAGCGGATGATCGGCCGTTACTTGATGCCCGAATATCGTGCAGGAAAGCAGTCCTAAGTGGACTGCTTTTCTTGTATTCGGCTATAGTATAGAGGATGCGCTCATGCGCTGTGTCGGACATGCAAGAAAGGGGCTTCTTCAGTGCTTTCCAACCGTATCATCAAACCGCATTATTTGACGCCGCCCAGGGTGCTCACCGCCGGATTTTTCCTGCTGATCATCATTGGCACGGCGCTGCTCAGCCTGCCGGCTGCTTCGGCCAGCGGCGAGCGGATTAAATTTCTCGATGCGCTGTTCACGGCGACGTCGGCGACCTGCGTGACGGGACTGACGATCATGGATACCGGCGCGCACTATTCCAGATTCGGCCAAATCGTCCTGCTCTGCCTGTTCCAGCTTGGCGGTGTCGGTTTCATGACGGCGGCGACCTGGTTTGCGTTGGCGCTAGGGCGCAAAATATCACTGCGGGACAGGCTCGTGCTCAAGGAAGCGCTCAATCAAACCGAGATGAGCGGCATCGTGCAGCTTGTCATCCGGATTTTTTTGTTTTCCGTTGCGATCGAGAGCGTAGGAGCGATCCTGTTCGCCGCAGTGTGGATGGACAGCATGACGTTTGGACAAGCCGTGTACAACGGCATTTTCCACGCGGTGTCGATCTTTAATAATGCGGGGTTTGAGCTGCTCGGAGGCTGGAGCCAGTTTGTGAACGATCCGGCGATCAATATTATTTCCATGGCGCTGATTATTTTCGGCAGCATGGGCTTTATCGTCATGGCGGATCTGATCCGCTGGCCGGAAAAGCGCAAGCTGTCGCTGCATAGCAAGGTAGTGCTATGGGCGACTCTCGTGTTGACGGTTGGGGGAGCGGTGCTGTTTTTTATTTTTGAATACACAAATCCCCGCACCTTCGGCGCATTGGGGCTGGACGGCAAGCTGTGGGCCTCGATGTTCCAGTCCGTCAGCCTCCGCTCGGCCGGCCTGAATACGGTGCCGATTGCCGATTTACGGCAGGCGACGCAGCTGCTTATGGTCATTCTAATGTTTATCGGAGCGGCGCCGGGCTCAACGGGAGGCGGCATCAAGATTACGACCTTTGTCGTGCTGCTGGCCGGCATTGGGGCAATCATTCGCGGCCGCGAGGATGCGGTTATTTTCCGGCATCGCATTGCGGCTCGTGAGCTCTATCGGGCCATCACGGTTACGCTGATGGGGGTAATCGTCATCGTAGGCGCTACGATGCTGTTAACGACGGTGGAGGACGGCCACTTCCTCGTCTTGCTTTTCGAGGCGGTATCGGCATTTGGCACAGTCGGCTTCAGCCTTGGAGCGACGCTGGAGCTTTCCGATTACGGCAAAGGAATCATTATCGCGCTTATGTTTATGGGCAGGCTCGGCCTGCTGACGCTGGCGTTTGCTTTCCGCTCCAAACCAAAAAAAGAGCCTTTCCGATATCCCGAAGGGCAGATTATTATCGGCTAATCGCAAGCAGTCTCTGGAGCAGCGCTCCAGGGGCTTTTTTTATCAGAAATTGGAAGCGTCCGTTTGGCTGCAGATTGTTTCTAGAATAAGAAGTTACGGGTATGGGGAACTAGAATAGATACGGCGAAAGAGGGGTTCGGGGATGAAAGGACAGCAGTTTGGCAAAAGCGAGGGTATGGAGCTTGCGGAAGAGGCGGACCAATTGGACGGGACGCGTGAATCCGGAAACAAGGAGCAATGGGCATGGCATGCTTTTTCGGATCCGGACAAAGCATCAGAGGCGCTTAGCGATAACATGCATTTTCAAAAATGGGCGGAGTCATGCCGGGATCGGGATACGAATTATTTGTCAGCAATATCGTTTCAGAAGAAAAACAATGCCGTATTTGGCACGCTTGTCATCGGGGACGCGGACAGCGACTCCGGCAGCACGACTTATTTTCACTTTTTGCTGACGGAAAAAGAGCTGTATACGATTCAGTTCGAGCCAAAAACCGTCATTGATAAATGCGAAAAGGCGGAGCTGTTTTTTGAGCATGCCGAGGATGCGGATACCGCTCTGGACGGCTTTGTTCACCTGCTCGCCGGCGTGATGGAGCCTTTTTTTGAAGGCATGGACCGGTTTGAGACAAAGCTGAGGGAAATGGAGGAAACGCTGCGCGTCCGCAACGGCGGCAACATGTTCCGGCAAATCGTCGAGCTGCGCTACGCGCTGCTGCACTGGACGGGGCTGACGAGGCCGATCCGCGAAATCCGTTACGCGCTGGAGGAGGCATTTCCCGAGCGGATGGAGAACAGCAGGATTCACAACGCGCTGCAATCGCGCCTGGAGCGCATGATCATGCTGCAGGATGAGTACAATCAGGAGCTGGAATCGCTGCTGCTGCTGGAGGAGAACATTTCGAATTACCGGGGCAATGAAATTATGAAGACGCTCACGGTATTTACGATTCTGTGCACGCCGATGATGGCCATCGGAGCGATATGGGGCATGAACTTTGAGAATATGCCGGAGCTGAAATGGCAGATGGGCTACTGGATCGCGCTTGGCGTCATCGGCGCCTCCACGCTGTCCGTTTATGTCTGGATGCGAAGCAAGGGCTGGATGGGCGATCTGCTGCGGGACGACAACCGGCGGGAACAAATGTGAGTCCGCTGTTTAGCGGTCCGGGAAGCGGTTTAATAGCTAGTACGGCAGCGCTAACGGCACTGACCGAATCTACCTCAAGCGAGGTTCCCATAGGCGGTGTTGATGATGTCTATCAAATATCGAAATACGTGTTCCGACATCGAGATTCTGGTCAAGTACGAGGAGTCGGACGCTGCAGCTCCCTATCGTGTCAACATTCAGAGCTCTAAAAATCCGCTCAGCTTCGGCAACATTCTGGCGAGCTGCGATAACGAGGCAGAGGCAGTCAAAATGGCGGATCAGCTATGCGGCTTCTACGCCATGGCCAAAACCAACGGATACTACATGAAGGGCAAAAACCTGACCAAAGCGGATTGCGACGATATTGCCGTATCCGAAGTGCTGAGGCAGAATTTGACGGATGATCAATTCATGCAGATGCTGAACAGGCAATCGGTATAAATGAACCTTGAAGGCGCCCTTGATCGGGCGCCTTTTTGCTGCATATAAGAATATTTTGGAATAATCAGTTAAGTTTGGGGGAACGTAAAGGAGAAACCAAACCGATTCAAAAGGAGTGCCATTACGATGAATCTGTTCACTACTCTTACGCTGGCCGCCGCGCTTGTCCTTCCAGCAGGTGCGGGCATTGCCGCGCAGCCGCAGCAAACGCAAACGACACAGCCGGAAGGCTCCTACAAGCAGCATGGCGAAATTTATCACCCGAAGGGCCGTCCTGGCCATAAACGTTTTCGCGAGGCGCATAAGCGCCATATGCTGAAGGAGGCGGTCGTCTTTTTTGGCATAAAAACAGACGGTAAAAACGAGGAGCAGCTGATCCGCGAAGTCCGCGCTATGAAGGAAAAACAGCCGGAAAAATGGGCGCAATTCAAACAGGTAATGAAGGAGAAAAGGCTGGTGCGCCTTAAAGCTTTTGCCGCGGCACAGGGGATTAAAACCGAAGGCATGAACGAGAAGCAGCTGCGCGAGGAGCTGCGGAAGCTGCATCATGAAGGCAAGCTCAAAATGCCTGCTCCTGCGCCGGCACCGGCTCCGTCATCCGCTCCAAAGGCTTCGCCTGCGCCGCAGTAACTCGCCTGTCCATACGATTCGTCATCCGCAAAGCCGACTGCCGAGTAATCTTGGCGGCCGGCTTTTTTTGGCGATATGGACGAAGCTAAGAAATTTCCAGTTTCCAATTCCAAGAAAAAGTGATATCATATAAATATCAAAAAGATATGGGGAGCTGGTCTGATGAAGGAGCGCAAGGCATGGCATACAAACGGGTTTTTGGCGATGCTGATCGCTTTAGCGGCGATTGCGGTAGCTGTGTATTTATTCATTATTAGCGATGGATTAGACCTGGCGGCGATCGGTTACGTTTCTGGAGCGATTTTACTGATCGTATCATTCGTTCTGTTCAGTGCTTTAACGATTGTTCAGCCGAATCAGGCGAAGGTGGTTACATTTTTCGGACGTTATAAAGGCACGATAACCGATAGCGGGCTCTGGCTCGTAATGCCGTTCAGCTCGAAGGCTCGGGTGTCGCTCAAAGTCCGCAACTTCAACAGCCAGAAGCTGAAGGTGAACGATGCGTCTGGCAATCCGGTCGAGATTGCGGCAGTAATTGTGTTCAAGGTAACGGACACAGCGCGCGCCAGCTTTGAAGTGGATGATTACGAAACGTTCGTGGAAATTCAGAGTGAAACGGCGATCCGTCATCTGGCCGCCCAGTTTCCGTACGATACCTATGAGGATCTTTCGGCGATTTCCCTGCGCGGCAATGCGGATGAGGTAAGCAGCCTGCTGCTCGCAGAGCTGCAGGACCGGCTTATGGTGGCTGGAGTTGAGGTTATGGAAACCCGCTTGTCCCATTTGGCCTATGCACCGGAAATTGCGGGTGCAATGCTGCAGCGGCAGCAGGCGGAAGCAATCGTATCAGCAAGGCAGAAAATTGTAGACGGGGCAGTCGGAATGGTGGAGTCGGCGCTGCAGCAGCTGGAGAAACGCGGAATTGTGCTTGATGACGAGCGGCGCGCGGCGATGATCAACAATCTGATGGTGGCTATTGTGTCCGAGCGGGGAACGACGCCGGTCATCAATGCCGGCACGTTATACAATTAGCCGTCATGGCCAAAGAACGCAAATCTTTCCCGCTCCGGCTCGACCCGGAAATTTATCAGGCGGTTGAGCAGTGGGCCGGCGACGAATTCCGAAGCGTAAATGCCCATATTGAATTTCTGCTGCGAGAAGCGCTGCGCAAGTCCGGCCGTCTTAAACGCGGTCCCGCCCCGCCGCCGGAAGCGGCTGGTGACAACGATCATAACCAATGATTAAAGCTGTCCGCGCTCTGAAAAGCGGGACAGCTTTTTTTTTGTGCTGTTTTTTAATATACATATACAGCGATATAAGAACGTTTTGTATAGTTGATTTTTCCCGTTGAGCTATCGTTTCTGATCCCGTAGTTCAAACATAACGAGCTCGTAAAAAATTCAACCTTTAAGCTGCCCCAGTAATAATTATCTTCGGAATAAGCGTAATATTCCAGGTAAAGGGAAGAGCTGCACGGCACCTCAAAGTGATGGCTGCCTCCACGAGGTATATTCAAGTCAGGAGGATTCAATAGGGGGTTGCTGATTGAAATAAGCTCTAATCTGTAAGGACTGTTATTGAAAATATTGAATCCCTTCGTACCGGTTATAGAAGAGCCGCCATCGCCGGAGCTGCAGTAATTAGGTTTTGCATCAAAGACTCCAACAACAAGAACGAGCAAAATAAACAAAATGAGTATCATATTCTTCCTCCTGTATATCTATCTAGGATTCTTTCGATATCCTATGCAAGAGAGAGGAAAATGGGATAGGTTGTACGGAAATTAGCCTTTAACTGCCCCTTCCGTCATTCCCTTTTCAATATACTTCTGGATGAAGAGGTAAACGATCATAACAGGGACAACCGTCAGTGATACGGCGCTGGCCATCAGACCGAAGTCAGTGCCGTATTGAGAGCTGATTTCGTTAAGCAGCGCAACGATCGGCCGGACATTTTCCTTGTTGACGAAAATTAGTGCAGAAAACAGATCGTTATAGGACCACAGGAACACAAAGATGCTGGCCGATGCAAATACGGGCCGGGAGATCGGCATAAAAATCCGGGTAAACATCGTGAACCGGTTGCAGCCGTCGATAAATGCCGCTTCCTCCAGCTCTTTTGGAATGGTCGCCATATATGCGGTCATGACCAGAATGGCAAACGTCAGGTTGCCAGCGGTATGCGGCAGTATCAGTCCCCAATATTTGTTGACTAGATCCCACTGAATCAGCAGCTCGTACACCGGAACGACCGTTGCGAACGCCGGGATGAGCAGCGTGGCGATGAGCAGGGAATTCAGCGCGTTGCGGCCACGGAATTTGAAGCGGGAAAGTACATATGCGGCCAAACCGCCAAACAGGAGAACGAGCAGGACCGTTGAGCCCGACATAATCAAGCTGTTTCCATAAGCGCGGCCGATGTTGATCCGCTCGAATGCCGTTTCGTAGTTCGTCAGCACCGGGGATAGCGCGATGCGGAATGAATCGTTCATGACGTCGTTTGAGAGCTTGAAGGAGTTGTTGATGATCCAGAACATCGGGTAGATCGTCGTCAGCGCCCATAGGATCAGGCACAAGTAAACAAACGCCGTGCCGATCGGAAATTTTTTGCCGGTGCGGCTCCGTTCCAGCGGAGCATTGCGTATTTGCTGCGTTTGCTGCATGTTTTCCACCCCGTTACAGCTAATATGTGATCTCTTCTTTTTTGAGCAGACGGTTCGTAATCAAAGAAAGCACGACGCCGAACACAACAATATAAATGGCAATTGTAGAGCCGTAACCGAAGTTCTGGTCCACAAGCGCTTTTTTGTACATATAGGTGCCAAGCACCTCGGTGCCGTTTTGCCCGCGGGAAAGAATCCAGATAAAGTCGAACACCTTCAGCGTGCCGGTAATGGCGAGAATGAGCACAACCTTGATGTCGCTTAAAATAAGCGGGATCGTTAGCATCGTCGTTTTTTGGATGCCGGTAATGCCCTCCAGCTTGGCGGCCTCATAAAAGTCAGACGGAATTTTAGACATGGCCGTCAAAAAAAGCACGAAGTAAAAGCCGACGTAATGCCATACGGTTGGAACCGCAATGGATTTAAGCGAGCCGGACTCGCTGAGCCATAATATCTTCTCGAAGCCAAAGCTCGAAAGAGCGTTGTTGAGCATGCCGAACTGATAGTTGTATATAAGCACGAACAGCAGCGAGATGGCCGCGCCGGAAATGACGATCGGAAAGAAAAATACGGTGCGGAAAAACTGCTTGCCTTTGGATATGCTGTCCACCATGACTGCAAGCACAAGTGCGATTCCGACCTGGAATACGATAACGTACAGCATCAGCTCCAGCGTATGAAGCGTTGCGGCGCCGAGCAGCTCGTCGGTGAACATCCGCCTGTAATTGTCCAGGCCGACGAATTTTTTATCAAAAAACCCGCTCGTGCGGTAGAAGCTCAGGTACAGGCTTTTCAGAAATGGATAATAAACAAAAATCGAGATGAGGATAAGCGCCGGAGCGAGAAATGCGGCAATGTATTTTTTATCGCCCTTCATGCAATCACCTTTTTCGTTGAGCTGGAATGGGTATCGGACAGGCGTGCGGCCAAAGCCATTAGTCTGCCGAAATGGACTCGCCGCCCGTGTAGCCAGAGGGGCGGCGAGAAATGCGGGTATAGACCGGGTTCGATTATTTCCTATTGTTTGTTCGCTTTCTCAATCTTTTCGGCGGCTTCAAGGGACTGCTTCGCCGTTTTGTCGCCTTTAACAACTGCCATTACGTTTTGGCGGATCGTTGTGAACGTTTCCGGGCTCAGATAGCTGTCGATCGGCGAGTTGACGGACGTGGAGTCCGCGACCATTTTGAAGCCGTCAAGCGCGACCTGAGGAAGTCCGTCGATCTGCACGTTCGCAGCCGGCGTTCCGCCGTTGGCGGCTGCAATCGATTTAATTGCTTCAGAGCTGGTCAGATATTTGAGCAGGCTTACTGCCGCGTCTTTTTTGTCCGCGTTGTCATAGGCCGCTTTGGACAGGTAGAAGCCGCTGCCGAAGCCGCCAACAACGTCTTTGCCGGTGCCTTTGCCGCCCGGAACGGCTGGGAAAGGAAGTACGGTCGTCGTCGCTTTTACGTCCTCGGGCATGCCGCCGATTGCCCAGGAGCCTTCCAGCACCATCGCGGCCAGACCCTGCGAGTAGTAGTTGGCAGCCATCGTCAGATCGATTGTAGCGGCGTCTTTCGGGAATGCGCCAAGCTCGCCGAGCTCCTTCAGCTTACCGATGCCAAGCTCCCATTCCGGATTAATGCCGTTCAGCAGACCTGCTTTTTGGCCGTCGCTGCCGGCTGCAGCCAGCACGGAATGCTCGATGACATAGTGGGACTGGTCAAACGGCGCTGCCAGCGGAATAATGCCGTTGTCGGACAGTGCTTTAACCGCTTTGGTCAGCTTGTCCCAGTCGGTCGGCAGCTCCAGGTTATACTTTTCAAATATCGCTTTGTTCACGAATAGCCCTTCGTAAAAGCCCGTTAGAGGAGCGGCGTAAATATTGCCGTCCGGCTGCTTCACGGATTCCAGGGCGGAAGGGATAAAGCCGTTTTTCCACTCTGCATCCTCGTCGAGCAGGCTGTTCAGCGGCATAACCCTGCCTGCGTCCACAAAGCCTTTGGCATCGGAGCCGACAAAATAAAAGAGCAGATCCGGCTCGTTGCCGCTGTTCATGTCGGAGTTGACCTTTGTGCGGAAGCCGTCGTCGTTGGCGCTCATGACGTCGTTTTCGATTTTTACATTAGGGTATTTGGCGGAGTAATCGTCGAGCAGCTTCTGGAACGCTTCACGGGCGGCGTCCGTGCCGCCGAACGTGGAGAAAACGCGGAGCGATACTTCCTTTGCGGGAGCTGTTGATGGCTCGGAGCTGGCGCCGGGAGCGGCGCTTGGGCCAGGGCTTGCCGTATTTCCGCCTTCGTTGCCGCCGCAGGCGGTCAAAGCCATTACCGCAGCCATGGACAGTGCGGCTAATGCAGTCGTGGATTTCTTTTTCATCATGGTAGTACTCCCCCTCGATTCTTCGTGCAAGCTGCGGGACATTTCGTCTCGCCTACTACAAATTCTAGAACCGCAGCGGGGGAGCGCCAAGGCAAGATTGGTTCGCTGAAAGGGGGATATTCCTCTGCCATGGGGCAAAATCCGGGAATCGGGTAGGGGAAAATTCTCTTCTTTCGGACAAAGCTGCAAGCTCGTCATTCTCGTCCGCATAAAAGGCCAAGACCCCTCATAGACATGTTATCAGCTTAGGAAAACTCAAGGAGCAGAGGGGATGAGAAGATGCGTCGCATGGGAATGATTGCGGCTTTGCTGGCCTGCTTTGTTATGGTGATCGCCGGCTGCGGTAAAAAGGACGCCGGAGCGGTCGTGAAGGACCTCAGCAAGCTGCAGGAGAAAACGGATACGTATCAAGGAACAGGAACGATGACGCTGCATACCGCGTCGCAGCCTCTCCAGTACAAGGTCGACATCAAGTTCCAGAAGCCGAACTATTACCGTATTGCGCTGACGAACGAAAAGAAAGACCTGACGCAAATCGTGCTGCGCAACGATGAGGGCGTGTTCGTGCTGACGCCTAGCCTCAATAAAATCTTCCGCTTCCAAAGCAATTGGCCGGAGGATAACGGACAGGTATACCTGTACCAAACGCTGCTGTCCAGCATTCTGAAGGATAATTCCCGGCAGTTCGCCGACGACAAAGAAAACTATGTTTTTGATGTTATGGCCAACTATCCGAACACTTCGCTGACCCGGCAAAAAATATGGCTGAGCAAATCGGACTATGCGCCGAAGCAGGTTGAAGTGCTGGATTCCAACTCGGCAGTGCTCGTGGATGTGAAGTTTGATTCGTTCAAATTCAATGAAAAGCTTGATAAGAGCGTGTTTGACACAAAAACAAATCTGTCCACCTCTCCGGCATCCGGAGCGGAGGCGACGACTGCAGTTCCAGAGGGCCAGGACGGCGGAGCCTCCTCCGGCAAGGAAGCGGAGGGAGCGGCAGGAACGGAAGGCAACGGCGGCAAGGACGGAGCGACTTCAGGCGAGCAAGAGGGATCCGATCCGGCTGCCGACTCGTCCAGCTCATCCTTTATTCCGATGGAGCCTTCCTATCTGGGGCCGGTTGGAATCGCGCTCAAGGATTCCAGCGACATTGAATTTGGAGGCAATCCAGGCGTAATGTTCCGCTACGGCGACGCCGACGGCAATTACAGCTACACGTTAATTGAGACCCAGCCGCAGGATGTCGATGCCGCAACCGGGTCGGGCTCAATCATCGATCTCGGCTTTACGATGGGGCAGCTTAGCGAAGGCGAGCAGCAGACGCTTGTCTGGACTTACTCCGGTACGGAATTCCGCCTCACATCCGGCAATCTTCCTGAAGCCGAGCTGATCAAGGTGGCGCAATCCGTCGTGGATGAGATGACCAAATAACGGAAGAAGCGCCGCAGCCGGGCAAGGCTGCGGCGCTTTGTATCCCTAGTGAACGGATTTTTTGCGGGATTTCCGAAGTCCAGCCGCAGCGCCGGATTTGGCAAGAAATGACGGGGTGGAAGGGCCGCGCGTTCATTGACAGTACAAGGTGTCACGGGTAACATGGAGGGGATTGTGTTTTTTTGAGGAAGTGGGATGAAAAGGATGGATAATTTTTACCGTCCGACTCGCGCCGAAATTTCTCTGGATGCCCTTGGCAGCAATATCCGGGCTTTCCGTCATTCGGTGCCGGATGGAATGAAGCTGATGGCATCGGTTAAGGCCAACGCCTATGGTCACGGGCTGGTACCGATTTCCCGCGAGGCGGAAGCCTGCGGCGCGGACTACCTTGGAGTTGCATTTCTTGATGAGGCGATTCAGATCCGGCAAGCCGGAATTAAAACACCGATTCTGGTGCTCGGTTATGTGACTCCGCAAGGTCTGGCAATCGCCCGATCCCTTGATATTACTATTGCCCTGTTCCGGGACGATGTGCTGGAGGCTGCTAGGTCTCTGCCCGCGGACAGTTCCAAACTAAAGGTGCACATCAAGCTTGACACCGGCATGGGCCGGCTCGGCGTGCTGGCCGACGGATCCGGAGACGCCATGCGGTTTATTGAAGCCGCTCTGCGCGTGCCGCAGCTGCAGGTGGAAGGGCTGTTCACCCATTTTGCAAGAGCGGATGAGGCGGACAAAACCTATACAAACCTTCAGCATGAACGTTTCTCGTTAATTGTGAACGAGATTCGCAGCCGCTCTCTGCCGATTGAGATTCTGCACAGCGCCAACACTGGCGCGGGCATTGATACGCCTGAGCTTGGAGGCGGCATGCTCCGGCTCGGTATCGGCATGTACGGCCTATATCCTTCCGCCGAGGTGGATCATTCCCGGGTGAAGCTAAGTCCGGTGATGTCTCTGAAAACCGAGATTGTCATGGTCAAGGAGCTGCGGGAGGAGTGGGGCATCAGCTACGGCACCCGCTACTTCGCCGGCGCGGGCGATCGGATCGGCACGTTGCCGGTTGGATATGCCGACGGCTTCAGCCGTATGTTAACCGGCAAAGCGCATGTGCTGGTGCGCGGCCAACGGCTTCCGGTTACCGGTACGATCTGTATGGATCAGTGCATGATTGCGCTCGGTGCTGCGGACGCAGCCGGCTCCGCGCCGGTTGCACCCGGTGAGGAGGCTGTACTGTTTGGCTCCCAGCATGGAGCTGTCATTACAGCCGAAGAGGTGGCTGCGCAGCTGGGCACAATCCCTTATGAGCTGATCTGTATGTTAGCAGCGCGCGTTCCAAGAGTGTATACACGCGGAGGCGAGATTGTGGAGGTTTCCAATCCGCTCCAAGCGCCTTAATAACCGCAGCTTGAAGCGGATGACAGGTTTCGCGGCGTCTTTCCGTTGATGTGTCATTTTTTGCGCAGGTCAAGCAGGAATTTCGTCGGCAAGCGGCGAATTGTCATGCCTTAGCAAGCCGAAGCCTCTCCTGTTCTAATGGAAACAGGCATCTCATAGGTATGGTGGAGTATAGGCAATTGGCAACGGAGACATAATGGTAATGGGCTTTGACAAGTTTTGGAGGTGCGAGTTGGTGGCCAATGTACAGAATACCAAACGAATCATGATCAGTATCCCGGATCATCTGCTGGAAGAAGTAGACGGGATCGTCGCCAAGGAAAATTCCAACCGCAGCGAATTTATCCGCCAAGCGATGAAACTTTATCTGGTGGAGCGCAAAAAACGTCAAATCCGTGAGTTGATGCAGCGCGGTTATCTGGAAATGGCCAAGATCAACCTGAATATGGCCTCGGAAGCTTTCCAAGCGGAGGAAGACGCAGACCGAGCACTCGGCCGTCTCGTGAGCGGGGTGTAGCGATTGATCGTTAAACGCGGAGATGTATTTTTCGCCGACCTATCCCCAGTTGTCGGCTCTGAGCAGGGAGGCGTCCGCCCTGTTCTCGTTCTCCAGAATGACATCGGCAACCGGTTTAGCCCCACCGTTATCGTAGCGGCCATTACGGCCCAGATTCAGAAGGCTAAGCTGCCGACTCATGTCGAGATTGACGCCAAAGCCCATGGCTTCGACCGGGATTCCGTCATTTTGCTTGAACAGATTCGGACGATCGACAAACAGCGGCTCACGGACAAAATAACCCACCTTGACGACGAGATGATGCGTCATGTCGATGATGCTTTGCAGATCAGCGTGGGCTTGATTGATTTTTAGGCGGGCAGGAATCCAAGGAAGGATTTCTGCCCAAAATTACGAAAAATGGAAAAAAAAGCTGGACAGCCATTTATTCTATTGATACTATGGACTCAATTAATTGCATATTCGATGCAAGTGCATCGCCTAGCTCGCGAAGAACGCAAGCAGTTGAACCCAATCGGGTTCCTGCTTGCGTTTTTTTATTTTCCAGGCTTGCGATGGGGGAGGAGACAGATGGGCAAAGGGAAAAACAGAATGCTGTTTATCGCAGCGGCGCTGTTATCGGCGCTTCTCGTGTACGGGCTGTATTTAGTCCAGCTTCATGTGCTGGAAAAGGAGCATTCGGTGCAGGTGGTCGTTCCGAAAAGATTCATTGCGGCGGGAGAACGCCTGGAAGCGCGGGATTTGCAGTACCAGACGATTGCATCGTCGGCGTATACCGAGGATATGGTTACAAACGTCGAGCATGCTGCCGGGCAAGAGGCGGTAGTTCCGCTTGGCGAAGGCGAACCGCTTCGGGGCTGGAAGACAGATCTTAACCGGCTGCTGCCAGGCCGAAGCCAGTCGACCTTCCAGCTGCCAAGAGAATATATGCTTTCAGTGTCAAGCGGCATTCGTGCCGGAGATAGTGTTCTTGTTTATGTGTCGGGCCCCGCTCTGGCATCCAGGCGTTTGTTCTTGGAGCCAGTTACGGTGGCCTCGGTCAAAACAAGCGGCAACCAGGAAATTGACGATCCGGACAACCCCAATCTGTTATCGCTCGCCGAAGGAGACCGGCAGAAAATGTACGCTTCGCGGCGGGATGCGAACGGAGCGATCGAATTTATCAATCTGAATCTGTCGGAGGCTCAATGGCTGGAAATAGACGCGCTTTGCAAAGGCGGAGATAACAAGCTGGTCGTCGCCTTTAGCCCGGAATCGCTGAACCGTATTGGCGGGGAGAGCTCCCGATGAGCGCGCCGGTTGCAGCTTTTGTAGGAACGACGCCTAACATCGGAACAACAACGGCCGCGTTTGCTGCTGCATGCCGAATGGCTGAGCGTACTGGCAAGGAGGTTGGCTTTCTCTGTCTTAACTTAAAAAGCGCCAAAATTCATCGTTACTTAGGGCTGGATATACCGGCTGTGACGCTGGACAGCTTACGGCCGGAGCTTTCGTCCGCCTCTTTGACGCCGCAGCGGCTGCGCAGAGCCTGCATTTCCGTTCCAGACGAACCGAAGGTCCATGTTCTGGCGGGTAATCTGCTACGCGATCAGGCGGAGCATTACACGATGGAAGAAACGGAGCATCTGCTCGAAACGGCCAGACAAAGCTTTGACTTTGTTTTCGCGGACGGAGGCTGTTACTGGGATAATGCGGCTACGATAGGAGCCGTAATCGCGGCAGATTCAAGAGTTTTGTGCACGACACCGGCTCTGTCGCATTTTCAGGAGGACGGCAACCGGTGGATTCGGCAAATCTCCCCGCTGTTTGGGATTCAGCCGGAGCAGTATGAGCTGCTTGTCGTGCAATCCAATTGGATGAATGGAGGGTATCGCATGAAGGAGATTGAGAAGGAAGTGGGGTTGGCCGCGATCGGAGAGTTCAGAATGAATGAGTCCTTTTACCGGTCGCTGGACAGAGGGCAGTATCATCGTTGGCTTAAGCAGGATGCCGACGGAAGGGTTGTAATGGACATGGCGGCAGACAAGCTTGCAGCACGGCATGGATTAACATGCAAACCGGTCATGAAGTCGCAGCCTTGGTACCGCAAGCTCAAAGCGCATCGGGGAGAGCTTGGTGTATGAGCGGTGCCAGCCGTTTCTCGCCATCGGCATACTCGGCGCGGGTCCGGGCAGGCACAGGTTCCGATGAAGTGGAAGGACGCATTGAAGAGGCAGTCTTGATCAGCTCATCATCCGAAAAACCGGCCCTTGATTTTGCGAAAGCGGCTGAGGATATGCGTGCGTATTTGTCATCGCCGAGAGGCATGACGGAGGAAGAACGCCGGGAGTACGGCGAACGGCTGAATCGCGCCGTTTTGGGTTATCCCCGAGAGCGCAAGGAGATCATGGCGCTTGTGCAGGACAGGCTGCTGAAGCTGAGGCTGCAGGAGCTGCCCGGCATGAGCGGCCAGTATCATTCGCTGGCGGAAGCGCTGTTCGCGGAGGTGATCGGACTAGGCGTGCTTGAGCTGGCGCTGCAGGACCGCAGCGGACTTGAAGAGATCCAGGTTGTCGGCACGGGGATATACCTCATGCGCGAGGGAAGGACCGAGCGTTCGTCCTACCGCTTTCAAAGCTTGAAGGAGGTAGAGCGGATTCAGCAAAATCTGGTGCTGTACAACAATGACCGCATTAATCGCCGCAAACGATGGGCGGAAGTAATGCTGCGTGACGGTACGCGCGTGACGATGACGGGTTTTGGCTTCACCTCGCAGCCGACACTGACGATGCGCTTTTACAATGCCCGCGCATTCCGGCTGGACGAGCTGGCCCTTCCAGACTACGGCACGCTGACTCACAGAATTGTGCTTATGCTGAAGGCAGTTCTGGCCTGCCGATACAATCTGGTGCTCATTGGGCCGACGGGTTCCGGGAAGACACATTTGCTGAAATCCCTTATCGCCGAGCTGCCGGACGAGGAGCGGCTCGTCACGCTGGAGTCCAGGCTGGAGATGATGCTCGGAAGAGATTTTCCTGACAAAAACGTTGTGGAATACGAGACGGACGAAGAGGATGCGCTTCATCGGCCCGCGCAGGCGTTCAAGCTTGCGCTCCGCCAATCTCCGCAGCGCATTATCCATGCCGAAATTCGTGATGAGGACGCCAACATTTATGTCCGCGCCTGTACGCGCGGCCACTCGGGCAGCATGACAACCGTTCATGCAAGCAGACTGGAGGATGTGCCGGAGGCAATTACCGATATGTGCATGCTGGACAATCGGGCGATGAATCCGGATAGGCTGTGCAAGCGAATCACCCGTTATGTGACGCAGATTGGAATCGAGATGAAGCTGGCGGACGGCAAAAGACGGATAACCCGGCTAGGCGAGCTGCATTGGGAGGAAGGCGAGGTAAGGTTGGAGGAATGGGCGGCATACCGTACGGGGAGAGGGTGGACAATGGCGTCGGCTCCCGGCGAAGCCACTCGCCGCAGGCTGGCAGATGCCGGGCTGTCGCTGGATGAGGCGGGCTTTTGGAGCAGCGCTTCCGTGATGGAAGAGGATGCAGGATCAACGCCGGGAGAACCAGATGCGGCGGAGAAGGCGGGTCATCGCTGTTTACCGGGAAAAACGGTAGAAGCTGACGATGTTTTCATCCGTCATGTCGAGGAAAGCTTCCGATGTTAAACGCTTCTTGGCTTGTTTTGGCAATGGGGTTGCTGCTTACGGTCAGCCTTTATCCTCTGTTGGCAGCGCTGCTCCGGTTTGGAGAAGATTCCATCCAAGCGGCTTCCAGGCTGGACTACCGGCGCAGGAAAAGCCTGAGCTTTCGTCTCAGACAGCTTTTGGAGCGGTCTGGAGCCTTTTACCGGGAGATTGCCGATACGCTGGAATCACTTCAGTCCGGCATTAAGCCGGAAGGACTGGTGCTGCTTTCAGGTATGCTCCTCGTGACTGGAGCGGGTACGGGAGCAGTTCTGTTCGGCAGTGCAAAGGGAGCGCTGCTGCTCGGTCTGATGTTAGGCCTGCTTCCTTATCTAATGCTGAAGTCGATGCTGGTCCATCGGCAGATGCAGACGAGGCTTGAGTTCCTGCCCGCAGTAGAGCTGTTCTATCAATGTTATCTGATTGCAGGCCAGCGCCAGGTAAGGGGGGCGCTGAAACGAATGGTGGAGGAGAATCGGCTTGAAGGTCATTTAAAGGCAGCCTTTGAGCAGCTTTACCGAAATTTGAGCGTCAGAGGCAATGACGAGGAAAGCCTTAGGCTTTTTGCCGGGTCGCTCGGTCATGTGTGGGCGGATTATTTTGTGCAGATTATCCGGGTTGCGCTGACCGAGGGACATTCGGTGTCGGGCAATCTGCATGAGCTGATCGGCGACATGCGCAAATCCCGCCGGGCGAACGAGCAGGAGCGGCACAAAATGCTGGAAATTCGCATTGCCAATTTTACACCGATTTTATTTTTGGCTTTTTATATCGGCATCAATTTTTACTATAACCCGGATAATTCCTATCGTTACTATGTGCAGGATGCAGGAGGGCGGAATATGCTGCTCAATTCGTTAATGATGATTTTTGCTTCCTTCATCATGGGGTTATGGCTCTCCCGCAAAAAAATGTAAGGGGTCGTGGGCATGGAAGTTTATGAGTCTTGGGGGCGTATGATCTATGCAGCCACTTATGCCGGACAAATTCTGATAGTCTGCGGTTTATTGTTTGTATTATTGAAACGGCTGACAAAAATCCGGCCTCGTTGGCTGCATTTACAGCCTGCCAATTGGAAGACAGCCAAGCTGCCGGAACATCGTCTGCGGTACTTCGGCCTAAATCGTTCCAGTCCGATGCTGCTGGAGAGGGAAAAGCTTTTTGCCGGCTGCGGCTGGATCGTGGACGCAGCTTATTATGCGGCTTCACGCAGAATAGGATTGTCGGTTATTCCTGGTTTGGCAATGGTTATGGCTGTTGGCAACTGGCTTGGCTTTGTGCAGGGAATGCTGCTCCCGGTTTATGTTTGGCTGCTGCTGGCAGTTTTAATCGTGTTGTTGTTAGCCGACAAATCCGTGTTGCAGGCGCTTAGGCTGGCCCGTACGGCGAGAGTTGTCCGTGAGATTCATACCGTCAGCACACAGCTGCTGTATTTGCAGGGCTCGTCGCTGCATATTCATGCCAAGCTGATGCGCTGTGTTCCCTATACCCGGACAATCCGGCGCGAGCTGCAGCATTTGCTTGGCGAGTGGTATCACGATGCGGGAAGTGCGATCCGGGAGTTCAAAGAGCGAATTGGCACCGAGGATGTCATCAGCTTCGCGGAAACGATCGACTCCTTGCGGCAGCATGAGGATGAAGCCTACTACGAGCTGCTTCGCGCGCGTATCCGAGATTACAAGGAAAAGCTGGAGACGATGAAGGAAAGCCGGAAGGAATCAAGCTCCTATGTGCTGTTTATTATCGCGGGGATTCCTATTTTGTACACTTTCCAAGTATTCATCTATCCATGGGTCCGCGAAAGCCAGAAGCTGTTCGATTCCTTGAACTGAGGAGCCTTTAAAACTTAAACGAAATAGAAAGTTAATTCTGTCTAAGGAGGTGGAACGATGCGCAACATTTTGATGACCGTCATGATGATCGTAGTCATGCTCGTGCTATTTAATACGATTATTTCCGATAATGCTACCGGCACTCGCTCTCGTATTCAGTCTCAAGGAACTTCCGCCAACACCCAAATTGGAAATCTTGTCCCTTAGTTCGCAATAGAAAGGAGGGCCTGCTAAGTGAAGGAGCTGCTAGCCTCCCTGCTGCTGCTCATCGCCGTTGTTGTCTTGTTTATGGCAACTGTGGAAGGGCCGGAAGGGACACGGGCCGGACTGCGGGGATTCGGCGGCGCCATGTCAGACAGCATCCGGGGAACGGACCCTTGAAGCAAATTCTTGTTTTTGTGCTGTTTGCATCCTTATTCTGCTGGATGATGTTCTCTCCGATTTACAAACATGTTCTTGTGATGCGGGAAGCGATGCTGCAAAAAGAAGTGGATTACCTGCTAGAGATCGGGGCCAGTGCCAGCCGAGGCTACATTGACGAACCGATGCTGCGGCAAGCGCGGGAGCGGCTCGAACAAGTCGGTTTGAGAACGGAGTCGGTGCTGTTCACCGTTAGCTCGACGAATGGGCAGCCGGCCGACAATCCTTCGATGCCGCTGCTGCGGGGGACAGGCCTCAGGCTTACAGCCAGTTATCCCTATGAAGGTATGTTTCGGATCGACAGCCTGATTGGAATCGATGTTCCCGGTGAAGAACAGTTAATTGTTGTCACGGGACTGAAAATGAGCGAGTTTGTGCCGTAGTTCTAGACTATTTACGTTGCAGCGCTTTCGTTAAAGAGAGGTGATGAATCGAGGTGCATAAGCTTCTATTTGCGCTGTTCATGACGGTTATCTGGCTGGCGGCGCAGGCGGCTCAAACCGACGAGGAGCGGGCGGTTCGTGTTCTTTTTGATGCTAAACATGCCGTCAACCGGGCTGCTCATGCGGCCGCGCAGCAACTGGACGAGCGTGAACTCGCCGAGGGAAGGTTTATTTTGGATGAGACCAAGGCTTTAGAGGAAGCAATGACCTATTTGCAGCAGAACTTAAAGCTGGATGAACAGGGAGTGCCGCTGCCAGGTTCACGATTAAGAGATCGCGTGACGGTGGACGCTTGGCATGTAGTCGGAAGAAACGAAAGCTTCCCGTTTACCTATCGCAACAGCGAGTTTAATTACGAGGTGACGCTGGACCGCCCCGGCGTCATTTTAATCGTGCATGTTGTCTATGCCCGCGTGTTTTCCATTATGGAACCGGTGGAATGGCATATCAAAGGGGCGGCCCAGCTCGTGTTGCCAGGCTAGTAGATGACTGGTATTATGAATTGAATTCAAGACATCTCGTAGAGAGGAGTTGCCGGCCATGAAGAAAAAGTCTCTGCTAAGTTTGCCTTCGGGTTATGGCTACTCCACGGCTGTTTTTTTCTAGAATCGGGTGTAACGGGATAGCTCTGTCCTTAATTGATTCTGTAATGAAACAGTACTTAATCGAAGCGAGGTTTTGAAATGGACAAGAATACAATCGTACGCAGCAACCCGGCGGGAATGCCGGGCCCTGTAGGGAATTATACCCATCTGACCAAGATTCCGAGAAATGCAGAGCTGTACGTAACCTCCGGCCAAATCGGCACCGACAAGGACGGCCGAATACCGGAACCGATGAACGAACAGATTCGGAACACGTTTGACAATATCAAAAGCGTGTTGGATTCCGAGAATTTGACTTCGGAGAATGTTATTAAAGCTAATCTATGGGCAACCGAAAAGATCGATTGGGATTTCCTATATGCCGATTGGGAAGCCCTGTTTGGCGGGAGTTATCCTGCTATGACCGTCGGTTATATTTCCGAGTTGGGATTGCCGGAGATTAAGATTGAAATCGAGCTTTGGGCAGCGAAAGTATAATTGAATAGGCTGATTCCAACACTCGCGCTTTAAGTCAGGAGAGACTGGCTAAGCGTGAGTGTTTTTATTGCGGCACTATTTCGAGGTATGAGGCAGGCTTGAATTTCAGCCGGATGGAGGAGTGGGTTAAATAACGTCCTGCTTTGTTATTATTTAATTACTTCACAATAGACAGCCAAGGATAATAAAATTTCTATCGTCTGGTCTTGATCTACAGCACCTTTAATTTTATATATTTCTAAGAGCAAATCTGAAGCATTTTTATGTTTCTTATTCACATATCCGTTTAACACTTCTCCGCAAATTCCATCATAAAGAGCTGATGCAAATGCTATGCAATTATTTTTTCTTCTTGAAATTCCTTTAACATTGGAAATTTCCCATGCCCAAAGAAAAGCCATATGCACAAAAAAATGAAAGAAATTATCTTGATAGTTAATCGGATATAAGCCAATTACAGAATTATGTTTATTTGTTAGGGTTTCATGTAGTTCTTCGGATGACATTAAATATATCGAATCTCTTATGTTTTCAGACAGGATATGTTTAATGATATCTGAATCCAAAAAATCATTATGATAATCCTCGGTCCAGTATTGTATATCTCCTTTTGGCGCGCCCTCCATTAATTTCTGACTTTTAGTTAGTTTAAAGTTTTTCTCTATTTTTGTTGATAATTCAAAAAAGCGATTCAATTCGAAGCTTAAGTCTACTTTAAATTCGTTATCCCATTTTCCTGATACATCATATAATTCCAGGTATTTTGTTAATTTTTTTAATTCAATAAATAAATCAACAATTTCAATATGAACGGACTCAGGGGCATATATAGTTTTAATAGATCCTTCAAATTTTGAACCTGAAGTAAAATCGAATTCTAATGATTCACATTTTGGGTGAGGTGAAAGAAGTAAATAGTTCGATTCATGTTCTACAATGCTCCACTTTTTTGTTTCTGAATATTTTTTTGCGGTATTAATTATATTCATTTCATTATCTTTGAGTGATTCTCCGTTAAATTCAATCAATTATATTACCTCCCACACAACTATTGAATTTGATTGTAAATTTTCATTAAAATAGTACACTACAATCTTAATTGGGTAAACCAGGAAGCTGAGATGTCCATTTGGATTACGAGTTGATTTAAAAGAAACGAACTCTTCCACCGTTTGCTAACCCTACTCTCATCTAGTACAATTTTTAATAGAGCTGTTAGGGGAGGGGTTACGAATGTTAAAGCTCGGGGAAAAGATCGTGATCGTGTCCGATCAATATGAGCAGAATCTTCCTGTCGGGGAGTATGGATATATAATTGCGTATGACCGCAATGCGGATAATGTATTTGATTATGTAGTAAGAGTGCCTGCTGAAAACCGCAATTTTCTCGTCCCGGGGGACGATGTGGAGGTTGAGGAAGTTCTGCTTCGTTTTGAAGCAGACCGTATTGAGCGCGAGGCGCTCATTGATTTTGCCTTGGCGACGCATAATGAAGAATTGTTCAACCGCATTGTAAAGGGAGACACTGCCGAACCTCAGGAGGAAGAGGCCTCCTCCAAGGACGTTCAAAGCCGCGAGGATTTTATCCGCCAGGTGAATCTCAAAGCTTGGATTTAATACGATACTTGTGAAAGGGTGTGGCATGATGGAAGTTGTATTTCATGGTCAGTCCTGTATTGGAATTACGCTGGATAATGGCAAGTCCCTGTTAGTAGATCCGTTTTTGAGCGGCAACCCGCTCGCCAAAACGAGTGCGGAAGAAGTGCAGGCAGATTACATTTTGCTCACCCATGCGCATCAGGATCATATTCTGGACGCAGCGTCGATTTCCAAGCGTACTGGAGCGCCGATTGTGGCGATTCCGGAGCTTGCAGCCTATATGGGCTGGAAAGGGGCCAAAACCCTTGAGATGAATATGGGCGGAACGGTGGATCTCGGTTTTGCCAAGGCAACGATGATTCCGGCTTTTCACAGCTCGGGCATAGTAATTGCCGAAGAACAAAAAATTATCTATGGCGGCATGCCGGCTGGTTACGTCATTGAGGTGGAAGGAATCCGTTTCTTGCACGCAGGCGACACATGTTTATTCTCGGATATGGCGCTCATTGGACGCAGGTTGAAGCCGGATGTCGCATTTATTCCTATTGGCGATCATTACACGATGGGACCTGAGGATGCGCTTCAGGCGGCCGAATGGTACGGAGCCAAGCTCGTTGTGCCTGTTCATTACGACACGTTCCCGCCGATTAGGCAGGATGCCGGAGCCTTTGTGGCCAAGCTTGGAGAGCTCGGCATTCGCGGCCAGGTCGTTGAGCCGGGCGGCCAGGTCGATTTATCAGCGCTGGAAGGTTAACTTCAAAAGAGACGGACTCAGCCATACACTCGAGTCAGCAGGCAAGCAACCGGAATTTGTTACGGCTGCTTGCTTTTTTTGTGCTTTTAAAAGCGGCCGGGGAAAACATGCGAATTGCTGCGCTCACCATACTGCTTGATTAACGCTTTGCATTGAGAATGTTGGCGTAATCAAGGTATAATACAAGGAATGATTTGAATATAGTCAACGCTTTGACACAAGGCAAGGGGGATTAGAGCAATGAGCATCACGGTTCAAGACGTCGAGCATGTGGCCAACCTGGCGCGGCTGGAGCTGAGCGCGGAGGAGAAAGAGCAGTTCACCGGCCAGTTAAATGCGATTTTGAAATACGCCGAGAAGCTTGGCGAGCTGGATACGGAAGGCGTGGAGCCGACCAGCCATGTGCTGCCGGTAACAAACGTCATGCGTGAAGACGCCGTGAAGGAGTCGCTGTCCAACGAGACGGCTTTGCAGAACGCTCCGGATGACGAGGACGGACAGTTCAAGGTTCCGGCGGTGCTGGAATAACGGGTTCAAGTATTGAAAGGAGGAACAACGGTTGGCTTTATTTGATATGCGGTTGCAAGAGTTACATAACGAGCTGGCATCCGGCAAGCTGTCGGCGGCCGAGCTGACCGAGGCGTCCTTCAAGCGCATTGCTGAAACGGACCAGCGCATAGGCGCGTTTCTGGCGCTGAACGAGGAAGGAGCGCGGGCTAGAGCGGCTGAGCTGGACCGGGCCGGTGCGGAGAAAGGGCTGCTGCACGCGCTGCCTGCGGGCATCAAGGACAACATCGTCACACAGGGACTGCGTACGACTTGCGCCAGCCAGTTTCTTTCCAACTACGATCCGATCTATAACGCGACGGCCGCAGGCAAGCTGAGCACGGCTGGCGCCGTTACAATCGGCAAGCTGAACATGGACGAGTTCGCGATGGGCGGCTCCAACGAGAACTCCAGCGTGAAGCCGGTCCGCAATCCGTGGAACACGGATTATGTGCCGGGCGGCTCCAGCGGAGGCTCCGCCGCATCCGTTGCGGCTGGACAAGTGTATTTTGCGCTCGGCTCCGACACAGGCGGATCGATCCGCCAGCCTGCTTCCTACTGCGGCGTTGTCGGTCTGAAGCCGACGTACGGGCTTGTATCCCGCTTCGGCCTGGTGGCGTTTGCCTCCTCGCTTGACGCAATCGGCCCCGTCACCAAAAACGTTGAGGATTCCGCTTATGTGCTGCAAGCTATAGCAGGTCATGACGGAATGGATTCCACCTCGGCGAATGTGTCGATTCCCGATTATATCAGCTCGCTGACCGGCGACGTCAAAGGGCTTCGCATCGGTGTTCCCAAGGAATACATGGGCCAGGGCATCGATCCGAAAGTAAAAGAGTCGGTGCAGGCGGCGCTTAAAGTTTTCGAGAGTCTCGGCGCTACATGGGAGGAAGTGTCCATGCCGCATACCGAATATGCGGTCGCGACCTACTACCTGCTGTCTTCCTCGGAAGCATCCTCTAATCTGGCCCGTTTCGACGGCGTCCGTTACGGCGTGCGCGCGGACAATCCGGATAATCTGATTGATCTGTACCGCAAGTCGCGCAGCCAGGGCTTCGGCCAAGAGGTTAAACGCCGCATTATGCTCGGCACCTACGCGCTGAGCTCCGGTTACTACGATGCGTACTACTTGAAAGCCCAAAAGGTACGCACGCTGATCAAACGCGACTTTGATCAAGCATTTGAGAAATACGACCTGCTGCTGGGACCGACGGCGCCAACGCCTGCCTTCCGTCTGGGAGATCAGGTCGGCGATCCGCTCGCGATGTACATGAACGATATCGTCACGATTCCGGTCAGTCTGGCCGGCGTTCCGGCTATCAGCGTCCCTTGCGGGTTTGCAGACGGCCTTCCGGTCGGCCTGCAGCTGATTGGCAAAGCGTTTGACGAAGCGACAGTGCTGCGCGCAGCGCATGCCTTTGAACAGAACACGGATCATCATAAGGCGCGCCCGCAGCTGTAGAGCGCCCGTATCATGCAAGCAGGAGGAGCTTTAGCCATGACGCAATTCAATTCGTACGAAACGGTCATCGGGCTTGAGGTGCATGTGGAGCTTCATACGGCCAGCAAAATTTTTTGCGGCTGCTCCACATCGTTCGGAGCCCCGCCGAATACCCATACTTGTCCCATCTGCCTCGGTCATCCCGGCGTTCTGCCGGTGCTCAACCGGCAGGCAGTCGATTATGCGATGAAAGCCGCGATGGCGCTTAACTGCACCATCGCCGACGTGAGCAAATTCGACCGCAAAAACTATTTTTATCCCGATTCGCCCAAGGCGTATCAGATTTCTCAATTCGACCAGCCAGTCGGCGAGAACGGCTGGATTGACATTGAGGTCAACGGGGTAACAAAACGTATTGGCATTACCCGCCTTCATCTGGAGGAGGATGCAGGCAAGCTGACGCATGTCGAGGGCGGCTACGCTTCGCTCGTCGATTTCAACCGTGTCGGCACGCCGCTCGTGGAGATCGTGTCGGAGCCGGATTTACGCTCGCCGGAGGAGGCAAAGGCCTATCTGGAGAAGCTTCGCGCTATTATGCAATACTGCGATGTTTCCGACGTGAAAATGGAAGAGGGCAGCCTGCGCTGCGATGCCAACGTCAGTCTGCGCCCTTGGGGCCAGGAGAAATTCGGCACGCGCGCCGAGCTGAAAAACATGAACTCCTTCCGTGGCGTGCAGCGCGGTCTTGAGTACGAGCAGATGCGCCAAGCGGACATTCTCGATTCTGGCGGCACTGTCGTGCAGGAAACGCGCCGCTGGGACGATTCCCAGAGCAAAACGTTTTCGATGCGGGGCAAGGAAGAATCGCATGACTACCGGTATTTCCCAGACCCGGACCTGGTGCAGCTGCATATCGACAGCGAATGGAAGGAACGCGTG
Organism: Paenibacillus pasadenensis; assembly: GCF_023715725.1. Taxonomy (GTDB): domain Bacteria; phylum Bacillota; class Bacilli; order Paenibacillales; family Paenibacillaceae; genus Paenibacillus_O; species Paenibacillus_O pasadenensis_A. The sequence goes on along the minus strand of NZ_JAMBOT010000007.1, from coordinate 42,650 downwards.
CGCGCCTCCATTCCAGAGCTGCCGGATGCGCGGCAAGCCCGTTATACAACGGAGTATGGGCTGCCCGTTTACGATGCAGGGGTCATTACTTCTTCCAAAAAGCTGGCTGATTTCTTTGAAGAAAGTCTGGGCTATACGCAGGATGCCAAGGCTGTCTCCAACTGGATCATGGGCGATTTGCTCGCTTATTTGAACCAGAACAATAAAGAAATTGATGCGGTACGGATTACCGGCCAAGGACTCGGAGAGATGATCGGACTGCTGGAAAAAGGCACGATCAGCGGCAAGATCGCCAAAACCGTCTTTAAGGAAATGCTGGAGAGCGGCAAGCTGCCTCAGCAAATCGTCGAAGAACAGGGCTTGGTGCAAATCAGCGACGAAGGCGCTATTAAAGGCATCGTAGAAAAAGTCGTTGCCGCCAATCCGCAGTCGGTGGAAGATTACCGCGCTGGCAAGGAAAAAGCGATTGGCTTCCTCGTCGGCCAAGTGATGAAGGAATCCCGCGGCAAAGCCAATCCGGGACTCGCCAACAAGCTGCTGGTCGATTATCTCAATCGTTAATCGCTCGTTCCGCAGCGGCCGCCCTCCAGGCTTAGGAGGGCGGTTTTTCCTATATCCCGCAATTTTAGCTCATCCTAATTACCGGCATCCGCCGCATATAGTAGCCTGAGGGTTATCCGTTATCCGGCGCTGTCAGCCGCATTCTTGATTCGGGAGGCATTCCATGAACAGTGTGATGAATTCAATTGCTCCGAATAGTCCGTGGTATATCAATGAATGGGAATTATTATTGAGGCTTTTTTTAGCGGTGCTGCTTGGAGGTTTGGTCGGTTTTGAGCGGGAGCAGTCCAATCATGCGGCAGGCCTTAGAACGAATATCCTTGTTTGCCTCGGCTCCTGCCTGCTTATGTTATTGTCAATTTACGGGTTTGCCCAATTCGTCAATGAAACGAATGTACGGCTCGACCCGGCCCGCCTTGCTGCTCAAGTTATAACTGGTATCGGTTTCTTAGGCGCAGGAACGATTCTTTTTACTGGTAAATCGATAACGGGTCTGACAACTGCAGCAACTTTGTGGGTCGTGGCAGCGATCGGACTTTCAGTCGGCGCAGGGTTCCTGCTGCCCGCCGTAGCCACTACGGTGCTCGTGCTGCTCGTGCTCGTTGTACTCAACAAGCTGGAGAAAAAATTCAGCAACGGCAAAAAGCAGCACCATATCAAGGTGCTGGCGGATGAAAAGGAAACGCTGCTGATGGCATTAAGCGCACTGCTGACCGAGCAGGGCGTTATTATGCGCAGGCTGTCACTGCAGGAATACGGCGACCGGGAGCTGGAGCGCTCCAGAGTGATGCTGCTGCTTAACGTTAGTTTTCCCAAGCAGGATAAGCTGATTCCATTAATGGAAAAAATAAAATCGCTTGAGGGCGTTCACGCGGTGAGCGCCGAATGAGCGGGGGGCAGCGTCCAAAAAGCCGGTGGCTGACCGGCTTGTTTGCCGCCGTTATGCCGGGAGGGGGACATCTATATCTGGGCTGGTACGGGCGGGGTTTAATGATTTTGCTGCTCGTGCTGCTTGATCTGGCTGCACTTGTCCGTTTCTCGGATGCGACAAGCGGCAGCCGGGCGCTGCTCCTTTTGTATTTGGGATATGCGCTGCCTGCGCTGTACTTTTTCAGCGTATTTGATGCGTTGGAAATTTCCAGCCGCAACAAGCTGGCGCCAGGGACGGATAGCCGCATCGGGCCGCTTACTCCGAAACATAGCATTATGCTTGTGCTCGGAGGATTGCTGTTGTTTTTCCTGATCCGGCCGACGGAAGCGGTGCAGCCGCGTCTGGATTGGATTGGCGATATGGCGTCTGGCGTTGTGCTGCTTATTCTGGCGGTTTGGATGGGCTTTCGCCGAAAGCCGGAATTGTTTCGTCTGGGCCGGTTCAGCGCAGGCGCAGTTTTAGCGGTTTGCGGGTTCATCTTATTATGGGATCAGGTTAAGGAACGCAACGATATTGGGCTGCTCTCCGCCTGGTGGCCGCTGCTATTCGTACTGGCAGGCGTTGAAATGCTGATGTACCAGCTGCTGGAGCGTCGCAATCCAGGCCGGCGGCTTGCTGCCGGCACAGGAGCGGTGTTTGCTGCAATCGTATTTGTCGGATCCGCTTATCTTGTAACGCAATATGGCGGACTGCCTTTTCGCTGGCTGGATCAATATGCGGGAAGAGTAAGCCTGGAGAATTTATCCGAGGAAAAAGGCTTCCGCTACAGTCAGGAGCCGCTTGAGCTGCCGCTTGAAAGCTCAGTATCGAGCGTTGTAATCGACAACCCGAATGGCGATGTTCGGATTCAGGCCTCAAGCGACCCGGATTCAAAGCTTGTTACGGTACAGGCGGAATTATGGGTGGATACGGCTGATTCAGAGGAAGCCGACACCGTGAGCCAAAAATCCAAGCTTAAGCTCAGTGCTGACGACAAGCTGCAGATTACGGCGCAAGGCATGCCATACGGTGCGAACGGCTCCCGGTTGCCCCGGTATAACCTGATCGTAACAGTACCGGCAGATTTGGAAAGCTCCTTGCGGACACAGGAGGACGAGCCGAGTCCTTCACCTTCTTCCTCTCCTCTTGTGGGACCGGCATCTGCAACGAGCGGACCGGACCATACCGGCAATGTGCTGCTGCTCGCCGCCGGCACGCCGAGCCCATCTGTATCGCCTACGGAAGCTCCCGGCAAGGATGCAGTTAAGCTAACGCTTCAAGCTGGCAACGGAAGCGTTAGCGTAGCGGGGCTTACCGTTAAAGGAGGCGTTACATTGGGCAACCGGAACGGCTCCATTGAGCTGCACAACATTGTTGGTCCTGTCCAGGCCGAAACGAGCACCGGCGACATAACGGCGACGGGTATTAAAGGAGACGTTCATTTGACCGCTAGAGATGGCGGAATTACAGCGTCGCGCATCGAGGGAGAGCTCAGCGCCGTAACGAGCAACGGCAATCTGGATATTGCCAAAGTTGCGGGAAAGGCGATTCTTGAGACGAAAAACGGTTTCATTCAAGTAGAGGACGCAAAGGATAGCTTGCAGGCGGATACGTTGAACGGACAAATTCGCATCCGCAGCTCTGTTGTCGGAGGCAATTGGACGATCAGCAGCTCCATCGGCGAGGTGAAGCTGTCGCTTCCGAAAACAGCTTCCTTTGAGATGGACGGAGCGGTGACGTTTGGCGCCATCACGTCAGAGCTGCCGCTTGAGGTGACAAACAAAACGGTTGAAGGCATCATTGGACTAGGCACGCATCGAATTCGCGTTGACGCTAACAGCGATATTTCGATCATGGCGTATCCGGCAACGCCTTGACAATTCCAGCCTTTGGGCGCCCTCCTTCGTTGACAAATCGTTAATTCCGTGCGTACAATAGAACTACTACAAAGTAATTAACACTATAAGGAAGGCGTGATTCGGGTATGGGAGCCAGCGTAGAACAAGCTTTAGAGCAGCTTAAATCAAGCGGCGTCCGCATGACCCCGCAGCGTCACGCGATTCTTGGGTTTCTGATGAACTCCATGACTCATCCGACTGCGGATGAGATCTATAAAGCGTTGTCACCTGATTTCCCGAGCATGAGCGTCGCAACGATCTACAATAACCTGCGGCTTTTCGTCGAAGCCGGCCTGGTGCGGGAATTGACCTATGGAGACGACTCCAGCCGCTTTGATGCGAATCTATCCGATCATTATCATGCGATCTGCAAGCTTTGCGGGGATATCGTTGATTTTGACTACCCTCCTCTGATGGAGGTGGAACGGGCTGCTTCCAGAGAGACCGGATTCCGGGTGGAGGGCCACCGAATGGAAATTTACGGGGTGTGCACCCAATGCGGCGCGGCCGCGCATCACAACTGAACCTGGCGGAAGCGATTGTGCTTCCCCAGGTTTTTCATTATTTTGCTAGCCGATTCATAGACTGATAGGGACAACTTTTCCGCGCAGCGGCTCGTCATAACGGTAGACTGAAGGAGAGTGAATCATGAGTAGAAGCAACGCCTACGGCGGCCGGCGCCGTAACGGCGGATTTAAAAAGCTGATCGGATTTTGCGTCATTATTGGAATGGTTGCCGGCGCATGGGCGGCTTATATGAATTTAGTTCCGAGCAAAAAGCATGAAAAGCCGGAATACGGGACGGATCACCCTATTTTTTATGAAGGCAAATACTTAAATGCTGGCGCTGTGTTCGAAAAGGACGAAACGCTGATTCCGCTGGAAGCTCTCGTTGAAGTGCTGGGAAGCGAGCTTCCGGTGCATTACGAAAAAGAGTCGCAGTCAATTATTCTCACAAGCGATTCCCAAGTGCTGCGAATGAAGGAAAATGATCAGCAGGCGAAGCTCGGCAACAAGCCGATTCAGCTGGCCGTCGCCCCGGACGAGCGGGACGGACGGATATATACGCCGCTGGAGCCGCTTACGACCCTCTATGGCATACAAGCTGAGGTGCAGGAAATATCCGGCATCGTGACGCTGGTAAAGGCGGGGGACAAGCTAAAGACGGCTGAGCCGCTCGAAGAAAAAGCCTATATCCGCACTGAACCGTCCATTCGCAGCCCGTATGTCGAGGTTGCTCCAGCCGGCGGCAAAATGACGGTATGGGAAGAGCTGGAGGGCTGGTACAAAGTTCAAGGACCTGCTGGAAACAGCGGTTATGTCCGTCAAAAAGAGCTGAAGCTTACCGGCGAGGAAACGATTCCTCCGCTCAAAGAAGAGAAACCGAACCTTCCTTGGAAGGAAGGCCAAAAAATTAATATGACGTGGGAAGCTGTTTATAACAAACAGCCTGATCCTACAAAATATCCCGCTATGCAGGGGCTTAACGTAGTCAGCCCGACCTGGTTCGAGCTGAGTGACGAAAGCGGACAAATCCGCAGCAAAGCTGATGCCGCTTATTCCGCTTGGGCGCGCAAAAACGGAATTCAAGTATGGGGGCTTTTCAGCAATGCCTTTGACCCGGAGCTTACGACTAAAGTGCTTGCCAGCGCCGAAGCGCGCTTTTCAATGATTCAACAGCTGCTTGCTTATGCTAAGATGTACAAGCTGCAGGGCATCAATATTGACTTTGAAAATGTGTATACCGCGGATAAGGAAAATCTGGTGCAGTTTGTGCGGGAGATGACCCCGATGCTGCATGACGCCGGGCTTATCGTATCGATTGATGTTACGCCAAAGTCAAACAGTGAGCTGTGGTCGCTCTTTTTGGACCGCAAAGCGCTGGCGCAAAGCGTTGATTACATGATGCTGATGGCATATGACGAGCATTGGGCAGCCAGTCCCAAATCCGGCTCCGTCGCTTCGCTTCCATGGGTAGAGCAATCGCTTAAACGGCTGCTCGAGGAGGACAGCGTTCCCGCCTCCAAGCTGGTGCTGAGCATGCCGCTGTATACAAGAATTTGGAGCGAAACAAAAGCTGCGGACGGAAGTGTTGACGTGAGCTCCAAAGCGGTTGGCATGGACGCCGTCAAAAAGCTTATCGGGGAGCGGAAGCTTAAACCGACTTTCGATTCGGACGCGGGCCAGAATTATGTCGAATACGCGGAGAGCGATAAGCTGACTAAGCGGATCTGGATCGAGGATGAGGTGTCGATTAAGGCAAGGGTGCAGCTTGTTCATAAATACGGCTTAGCCGGCGTCGCGACTTGGGCCCGTTCTTTTCAAACGGACAGCATTTGGAAGGTTATCGACAGCGAGCTCAAAAAGTAAATCCAATATAAAAAGCCGCTTGTCCGCTTCAGTTGAACTGAAGAAGGACAAGCGGCTTTTGGCGTGAAGGTCATGTTGAGGCGGAAGTAATGTCAGCCTTGTGAAGACGGCGCGTCTTGCTTCGCTGGAGCAGCTGATTCCGCTTGAATTTGCTCGTCCAAGCCATGCGTGGCATTTTGGGCATCAAGCGTTAAAATCGTCTTGCAATACATGCAGCGGTCGGTGCGGCCAAGGATTTTGGTCTGGCGTCCGCATTCCGGACAGATCAGCATGACGGCGCTGGTAGACAGCATACCGGCCCAGAAGTAAATGCCGACGCTAATCAGAAGGGCAATCATGCCGATAACCATAAATATTCCGGCAAAAACCTTGCCTGTTTGTCCCCAGAATACGATGCCTGCGGTCCCAAGAATCATAACGCCCATCCCGACCAGAATCAGAACTAGGCCCCATAGACGAAATTCATTGATTTTACTGGACTTTAGTAGCATTTTGTTCCACAATCCCTTCACGAAGTCCCGAATTGTTACAGCATCGGCAGGAAACCGCCGGAGTTTGTCGAAATAAACCTACAGAATATTATTATAGCGGAAACATCCTGTGGAAGCTATATGGGGGATAACGTTGTGGAAATTTTGAACAAACAGGTTTCCAGCTTGATTGAGCAGGAGGAAGATGTAATCGGCCTTGTGGCCGTCCGAGATCCGTATCCGTTTCAGCGTCAGCTGGAAGGGCTGGATGTGCTTCTTCTTGTCGTCAGTGAGACAGCCTGCAATTCCTCCTCCATTGAGCACCGGCGCATGGATGGCCAGCATGTCATGATTCAGCGTGTGGCCCGCGATCTTCTTCTGAACTGGATTAAGAACAGCCGGCATAGAGACGTCATGGAGTGGATCCTGCGCGGCGACATTATTTATGATCCGGAGGATGTGATCGAACGCTTGAAATCGGATGTTCGCATATATTCGGATGAGCTGATGAATCGTAAGCTGCTGGTTGAATACAGCCAATTTTTGCATTCCTTTCTGCTGGCTAAGCAGAATATTGAAGACGGCTTCCTGCTGGATGCCCACAATCACATTATCAAAACGCTTAATCATTACGCGCATTTGGAGCTGATCGAGGCCGGCAGACATCCCGAGCCTTCGGTCTGGCGCCAAATGCGGCGGTTTCACCCCGGTATATACAAGCTCTATGAAGAACTTTCAACAAGCCCGGAAACATTGGAGCAGCGCATTCAATTGGTGCTGCTTGCCTGTGAATTCTCGATGATGAGCAAAATGAAATCAAGCTGTACGCTTATATTTCAAATTATGGGATCTCGCGATGAGCCGTGGAGCATGTCTGAGCTTTCCCGCCATCCTGCGCTTTCCGATCTGCCGATCGATCTTTCCTTGCTGCTGCAAAAAAGCGTGCAACGCGGTTATTTGCGCGAGGTTGCGGTGCTTGCGGGTCCTCTTGAGCCGGATGCACTAGAACTTCGCTACAAGCTGCCGAGGTAATCCTCTTCTCTGACTCAACTCCAGTTACCGGAAAGCATCCCGCTCGCAGGTTTCCCTGCGGCGGATGCTTTTTTAATATGCAGATCAACCTATACCTATATCATATATTCTAACTAACATTTGTAAAATGAGGATATTAAATTCGGATTTTCAAGCAGAATTGTATAATCAGAATAATTAACTAGTAAGGAAGACTCGATTTGAATGAAAATAAATTGATTTTGATCCGGATTGAGTTATATATTGCACTGAATTTTTGATAAGATAAGCATTGAGGCCAATTGGAGATACCAAACAGGCGGTTAAGATTTTGACAGAAACAAGCTGCTCAATTTTGTCGAACGCGTAAGCTTTCAAGACGTTTTCAATTTAATTTTAGATTAATTTAAGTATAATTATTGATTTTTAAAGTTGGGATAAAGTAAAGTAGATAAATGAACGTTTCTGCGGCAGTCAGGTTGAGTCGAGGAGGATAAGCATGGTCACGTTGAAAGATATCGCGAAGAAAACGAATCTATCGGTTACAACCGTATCCCGCGTCGTCAATTTTAACGATACAAGCGTTTGCAGCGAAGAAACTCAAAAGCTAATTTGGTCGCTTGTTGAAAGTATGAATTATAAAGTGAAAAGCAAAAAAGGCGTTGCGGCGGAGAAGCCGCAGACTGCCTATAAGCTCGCTTACGTCCTGGGACTCTCATCCTATGCGTCTCAAGGCTCTTACGGCTATCATATTATTAAGGGCATTGAATCGGAGGCGGTCAAAAAAGGCATCCCGATTGCCTTTAACTGTCTTGATTTGGACCTTTATAAACCGTCCGAATTATGCGATAAGCTGGAAGAATTGGGTGTTCATGCAATTATTTGGGTGGCTGGCACCAATCCTGAATATTTTAACATGCTCAAAAACAAGAATATTCAGGTCACGATTGCCGGAATTGAACCCAAGTTCATTCCGGATTACGTAGACTATGTCGGCATCGATTTTTACGCGGATACGCTGGGCTGGCTCAAATCCAAGCTGGTGAACCGTTTTGATAAAATGGCATTCATCGGCTCCAAGGCCAGCTCCAGGTACGAGGCTTTTGCCGATGCCCACAAGCTGCTTGGGAAAGAGCTCCGCCCGGAGTTTATTATTGAGCATGAGGATTGGGAGATTGAATCAGGCAAGTCCGCCATGTCGGAATTTCTGGAACGGACGAACGAGCTTCCTGAGGCTGTTTTTGCAGCCAGCGACCTCATTGCGATCGGCTCGATGCACGCTTTCCGGGAAAAAGGCGTTCAGCTGCCGGAGCAGGTCAAAATACTGGGCTTTGACAATAACGAAATGGGCGGATACCTTACGCCGGGTCTGACGACAATTAGCGTACCGACTTTTGAAATCGGCGTTATGGCGGTACAGGCCGCAATTTCCAAGCTGCGCGAGGAACGGGATTTTCCGATTCGCTATATTTTGCCGACCACTTATGTGGAGCGGCAATCTCTATAAGTTTAAAGACGAATATAGCTGTTCCAGCCATCCCTTCAAGGAGTGTTTTACCTTGAGGAGATGGCTTTTTTAGCTATGCATCAAGTTCGTTCTATATGTTCTCTCATCCAAAAAAATTACTAGTTGACGTTTAAATTAAACTAAATTAAACTAAAAACAGATCAAGATATTAAGTCGAAATTCCACGTTAATTTTTACTTGACGACTAAGAGAGATTTTGGGATCGGAGAGATGAGAGTGTCTATTGTCAACATACAGGACTTTGGTGTTGGGCCGGATCAAGAAAAGGACGCAACCGTCGCCGTATTCAGAGCCATTGAAAGCTGCAGGGAGCTGGATCGGGCTACGCTGCTTTTTCCAAAGGGGCGCTATCATTTTTGGCCGGATAAAGCGGTAGAGAAGCAGTACTTTATCCCGAATCATGATCAGGATAAAAACCGCAGGATTGCATTTCCATTGTTTGAAATGAAAGGGCTTACTATCGACGGACAGGGCTCTGAGTTCATCTTTCATGGTTTGACAGTGCCCTTTGTGCTTGACGGCTGCGATGATATTACAGTAAAAAATGCTAGTATCGACTGGGAACGCCCAATTCTTTCTCAAGGAAAAGTAATTGCGGTAGGGGATGGAACATTCGATGTTGAAATACCAAAGGAATACCCGTATGAAGTTGTCGAAAACAGTCTGATTTTTCTAGGCGAGGGATGGACGGAGCCTTGCAAAGGAATCATCGAGATGGATTCCCAAACGAAAGGCCCCGCCTACGGAAGCGGAGATTATCTTAACTACGGCAGCTATCTGAAGTTCAAAGTGGAAGAGCTCGCTCCCGGCTTGCTGCGTTATCATGGTGCCGGCGAGCAGCCAAAAATCGGCAACGAGCTGATCTTCCAATGCGGCTACCGGGATTGTCCGGGGGTGTTTATTAACAACAGCACCGAGGTTGAGCTTGCTTCCATTAATATGTACCACACGATTGGCATGGGCGTTATCGCTCAACGCAGCGAAAACATTAAGCTGAACGCATTTAACGTCATGATCAAGCCGGGTTCGGGCCGGTTGTTCTCCACAGCAGCCGATGCGACACATTTCGTGTATTGCCGTGGAAGCATTCTGCTGGAAGGCTGCCTGTTCGAAAATCAAATGGATGATCCTTGCAATGTTCACGGAATTTATTCTCCAATTACGGAACTGGTCGACGAACATACGATCATGGTTCAGCTGGTGCATTCACAGCAAAGAGGTGCAGTGGTTGCTCTCCCAGGAGAAACGGTACGCTTCCTGAATCGAGTATCGCTGCTGCCATTCGAGCTGGCCGTTGTAAAAGAAGTGAAGACACTCAACCCGGAATACAGTCTGGTTACTTTCACTCAGAAGCTTCCGGCGTCGGTTGGCGCTGAGGATCTGATCGAAAATATTTCCTGGAAGGCCGATCTGACGATCCGTAAAAGTGTAGTAAGAGGAAACCGGGCTAGAGGATTCCTGATTACGACTGCCGGCAAAGTGCTGGTGGAGCAAAACGTAATCAGCACGCCTGGAGCAGGCATCAAAATTTCGGGAGACGGCAATTACTGGTACGAGTCCGGGGCCGTTCAGGACATTACGATTCGCAACAACACATTCCAAGACTGCAATTACTGTTATCCGCAGTGGGGACACGCGGCGATTGATATTGATCCTGAGATTGACCCGAACAATCCGCACGAGGACTGTTACCATGCCAATATCCGTATCGAGGGCAATCGCTTCGTTACGTTCCATCCGACGCTGGTTAATGCAAACTCGGTCGACGGCATCGTTTTCTCAGGGAATACGGTGGAACGCTCAGAGCGGTATCCGGCAACATCTTCATTAATGAACGCGCTGTCGTTCCGCAATTGCAAAAATATTATTATTGAAAACAACGAATTCCTTCCGGATCAGCTGCAAGGTACAATTGGAACGGAAACGATCGATCTGAGCAACAATTACGCATCATTATCTTTAGATGAATTATGGAAAGAAAAAGGGCTGGCTTTCTGAACCATGTGATAAAATTGAAAGCGCATTCCAAGGGATGACTTAACACGAAAGCGAAGGTGAGTCATAATGGCGAGTGTTTCGTTTCGTCACGTCTATAAATACTACAAATCCGAAAAGGAACCTTCCGTAAAGGACTTCCAGCTTGAGATCGCGGATGGGGAATTCCTCGTCCTGGTTGGCCCTTCCGGCTGCGGCAAAACGACCACGCTGCGTATGCTTTCGGGACTTGAGGAAGTTTCGAAAGGTGAAATTTATATTGGCAGCAAATTCATCAACTATGTGTCGCCAAAAGACCGGGATATCGCGATGGTGTTCCAAAACTACGCTCTGTACCCTAACCTTTCTGTTTATGAAAATATGGCTCTCGGCTTAAAGCTCCGCAAGGTAGCAAAGCATGAAATTGAACTCAGGGTTAAACGGGCGGCGCGCATTTTGGAAATTACGAATCATCTGGAGAAAAAGCCAAGCCAGCTGTCCGGCGGACAAAAACAGCGCGTTGCGCTGGGCAGGGCGATTGTGCGGGAGCCGGCGGTGTTTCTGATGGACGAACCGCTTTCCAATCTGGATGCCAAGCTGAGAGCGCAGACGCGCGCCGAGCTGATTAAGATGCATCAGTCGCTGCAAACGACGACCGTATATGTAACGCATGACCAGACAGAGGCTCTGACGATGGGGACGCGCATTGTGGTCATGAAGGACGGACTCATTCAACAGGTCGATACGCCTTCCGTCGTTTATTCCAATCCAAGCAATATGTTTGTTGCCGGATTTATCGGCTCTCCTGCAATGAACTTCATTAAAGGAGCCATTACGGAAAGCTCGAACGGATTCTATTTTGAAAACAAACGAATGAGAATGAGGATTCCTGAATCCTACTATCCTCACATCCGAAAAGTGAATCCGAACAACCTGCGCTCTATCGTGCTCGGCCTGCGCCCCGAACATGTCATTAGCGAGAGAGCTGTGGTCAACAACTTCCCGGACTGGAAAGTAAACGCTTTAATCGAGATTAAAGAGCTGATGGGCGCAGATACGTTCCTGTATTTAAAACTGGGAGAAGAGCAGGTCATATCGAGAATCGTTGAAGCCAGCGAAGAGTATTTGCCGGAGGAAAAGCTGGAGATTGCGCTGCAAATGGACAAAGCGCATTTCTTTGACGAGACGACCGGTAATTCGATCTGCCGCTAGATGGAACGGAGGCATTCTTATGAAATATCGCAAGCCCCTCATATATTTAGCGATTATTGCCGTCGTCGTAGGGTATTACAGCATTAAATCTGTTACGGACAAAAACTCCTTTACGACGATCTCGGCCGATAACGTGAAGGTGCCGGAGAAAAACGATCAGGGCATCCCGTTCTATCAGTCGCTGCTGCGCGAGAATACGGCAGCAGGCAAAAAAAGCTATGCCGGTCAGCCGATCGAGATTCAGGCGGCAGCGTATACAACCGTTTCCGGCAGTGCGAGGACGGAGAAGGTAAAAGACGCCGAATCTGGAACGGAAGTTCTGGACTGGAAAAATGGAAGCGGCGCCGTGGAGTGGGAGATCGACATTCCGGAGGACGGTCTCTACAATTTGGAGGTGCTGTATACATCGGCAAGCGAAAGCAGCGTCTCGATCAATTACGGACTGAAAATCGACGGAAAAGCTCCGTTTGCTGAAGCCGGTTCCATTGAATTCGTTAAGCATTGGCGGGATAAAACCGTTCCTTACAATAAGGATGTGCTGGGAAATGAAATCCGTTCCCAACAAGTCCAGATCCCAGGCTGGAAGTCGATGGTTTATTCCGACTTTAACCTTTCCTCCAAGCCGCTGGAGTTTTACTTGGCGAAGGGTAAACACACGATCCGGTTTGAAGCCCAGAACGAGCCGATGCTGTGGAAAACCATTCGTTTCATTGCTCCTGCTCAAATTCCGGCCTATGCGGAATACCTGAAAAATGCGGACGCAAAGAGCGAAGGGAAATCCTGGTTTACCAAAATCGAGGCGGAGCTTTACAAGCAAAAATCACATACCTCCGTGCAGACGGGCAGCCGCAACGAGGCTCATGTGTCGCCTGATCCTGCCGGAAGAATTAAGTACAACGTTATTGACGGAGAGCGCTGGAAAAAGCCCGGCGAGTGGATTGAGTGGGAGTTTGAAGTGCCGGAAACCGGCATGTACGAGCTTGACGTCAAATATTTTCAGCGTTATCAAGGCAACACCAATGTATACCGTACGATTGCAATCGACGGAAAAGTTCCATTTAGCGAAATGCTTCATTATACCTTCCCTTACAATAAGAGACTGGACATCTACACGCTTCAAGACACGGAAGGCAAGCCGTACCAGTTCCATCTGGAAAAAGGCAAACACGTTATACGCATGACAGCGGATGCATCGGGGGTCAACAGTCCGTATCTTTCGCTTAGCGAAACGATCGACGACATTTACGAGCTTGAGAGAGAAGTCCGGAAAGTAACCGGTGATTACGGCGCGAACAGCGGTGACAGCACCCGTACGTGGGATTTGGCAAGCTACATTCCAGATATCAAAACGAGGCTTCAGTCGATCCGGGACAGACTGGACGCCATTACAGGATATTTGAACGGAATGAACCAGAACTCCTCGACAGCTACGAACACGATCAAAACCGGCATTTCCATCGTGGATGACATGATGGCAGATGTTGATAAAATTCCGAATTCGCTGCGTTCCTTTGCTGATGCGGAATCAAAGCTGGGCGCCTGGTTTGAGTCTTACAATCTGCAGGGTATGACGGTAGATTATTTGGTCGTTCGAGAGCCTGGCACTAAAACCGGCTTGAAGGAATCTGGCGCATTGATTCAAGCGCCATACATGCTGGGCAACTTTTTCCGCACCTTCTATCAAAAATACGATACGCGTGAATTCAACGAAAAAGAGAGCTTGAATGTATGGATCGGCCGTAACCGCGATTACGCCAACCTGCTTCAAGAGATGATCAATCAGGAGTTTACGCAAAAGTACGGCATTAAAGTAAACGTTAACCTAATGCCTGATCCGAATGCGCTGATTTTGAGCAACGCCGGCGGCGATCAGCCGGATGCAGTGCTCGGCGTATGGCAGGATACCCCGGTGGATTTTGCAATGCGGGGAGCAGCAGCCGACCTTACGAAGTTCAGTGATTATGAAGAAATTGTAAAGCGGTTTCATCCAGGCGGAATGAGGGCGTTCCAATACAACCAAGGCGTCTTCGCTCTTCCGGAAACGCAAATCTTCCATCTTATGTTCTATCGGAAAAGCGTGATGGAGAGACTCGGGGAAGAGCTTCCGCAAACATGGGACGATGTGAAAAAGCTGCTTCCTTCGCTGCAGGAAGCCGGAATGACCTTCTACTATCCGAATAAAGACTTTGCGCCGTTTTTCTACATGAATGGAGCGGAGTTTTACTCGGAAGACGGCCTTCGCCCTGGATTCAATACGGACGGAGCCTATGACGGATTCAAGTTATGGGCCGAGTTGTTCACGAAGTACGGTCTTCCAAAAGACGTTCCATCCTTCTTTAACCACTTCAAGCTGGGAGACATGCCGATCGGCGTAGCCGATTTCAACACTTATCTCCAGCTGCTGTCCTCGGCGCCGGAAATCCGCGGAGACTGGGGCGTTGCACCGATGCCAGGCATCGCGCAGGGCGACGGGGAAATTGCAAGATGGGCTCAGAACGGACAGATGGCTTCGATGATTCTGGACAAAAGCGATAAAAAGGAAGAAGCTTGGACCTTCCTTAAATGGTGGACCTCGGATGAAGTTCAGCGGCAGTACGGCAGCAACATTGAATCGTACTTCGGCGTTGAGTACCGCTGGAATACGGCCAATATGAACGCGCTGGCTACAATGCCTTGGTCGCCGGACGATCTGAGCGCGATTCTGGAGCAAAATCGCTGGATCAAAAACGTGCCAAACGTGCCTGGCGGCTACTTCCTGACTCGTGAATTGGAGTTCGCCTGGAACCGGGTTGTTGTTGACAAGGTTCCGCCGAAGGAATCTCTGGATAAATCAATCAGTTCGCTTGAAAAAGAAATGCTTAGAAAACAAAAAAATCTGGGGATCACATCATCGCAGGATTTGCGTATGGATTCCGATATTAAGCCATACGATTGGGGGGCCTCTCGTTAATGAAACCAAATCTAACGACCACAAAGCGTCCCATGCGCATGATGCCCGCCATCTCGATTCAAAAAATGCTGTCGGCATTATGGAGGCAGCGCCTGTCGTACATTTTCCTGGCGCCGTTCCTGATCTGTTTTACGCTGTTTATTCTAGTCCCGGTGTTTATGGCGATGTTCATGAGCTTCACCTCGTATGACGGGTTTCATATGCCGCGTTTTGTCGGCTTTGACAACTTTATCTCGCTCATTACCCAGGATCAGATTTTCATGAAATACGCTCTGCCGAACACGATCAAATTCGCCTTTTTTGTCGGACCTGTCGGTTATGTGCTGACCTTTTTCCTGGCTTGGCTCATCTACCAGCTGCCAAAAAGCGTCCGGGATATCGTCGCACTGGCCATATACGCGCCCTCCATGGTCGGAGGGCTTGCGCTGACAGTCGTGTGGCAGGCTGCGTTCAGCGGTGACTATGTCGGTTATCTCAACCACTTTTTGCTCAAATTCGGTTTTATCAAAGCACCGATTTTGTGGCTGCAAACGCCGGATTACTTCCTGGATATCATGATCGTGGTTACGGTATGGATGGGCTTTAACGTCGGCTTTCTGGCAATGCTTGCCGGCTTTGATACGGTCAACCGCGAGCTGTATGAAGCGGGCCGCATCGACGGTATTGCCAACCGCCTGCAGGAGATTTTCTACATTACCGTTCCATCGATGAAACCGCAAATGCTGTTCAGCTCCGTCATGGCAATTGTCGGAACGCTGAAGGCAGGCGCGATCTCAACACAGCTGTCCGGTGCGCCGATCAGTCCGCAGTATTCCGGGCATTTGATCTTAAACCATGTCGACGATTACGCGTTTTTGAGATATGAGCTTGGTTACGCATCCATGGTTTCCGTCGTGCTGCTAGTCATCTCATATTTTGCCATGAAACTCAGCTACCGCCTGTTTGGTCAAAAGGAAGGTGAATAGCGGTGGGAGCGATTATTTATCAAATTAAGAGAATGAGCTGGTCGGAGATTGTGCTGCTGATCTCTCTGGTTCTTGTAGCGGCGTTTCTGTTTCTTCCCATTCTCTTTATTTTCAACCATGCGTTCAAGCCGTTCAGCGAGCTGTTCAACTATCCGCCGACGTTTATCGTCAGGCAGCCGACCTTTCAGAACTTCAACGATCTCATTATGAAAACAGCGACTGGCGCTGTTCCGTTCACCCGGTATATGTTCAACAGCTTGATCGTTGTTGTGTGTACGCTGTTCGCAGTCATTTTTACAAGTCTGATGGCCGCATACGTATTGTCGAAGCACAAGTTTTATTTCAAGTCGCTGGTGATGGCCATTATTATGCTGGCTCTGATGTATGCGCCTGAAACGGTAGGCATCCCCCGCTACCTCGTTATCAGCTGGCTGAACATCAACAATACGTATCTGGGACATATTCTCCCGTTTATCGCTTCGCCGGTCGCGGTGTTTCTAATGAAGCAATTTATCGACCAGATTCCAAACGACTTGATCGAAGCGGCCAAAATCGACGGAGCGACGGAGCTCAGAATATTTGCCAGATTGGTTTTGCCGCTGGCGTTCCCGGCTGTTGCGACGATTTCAATCATTACGATTCAAGCCGTATGGGGCGATACGCAGGCATCCACTTTGTTTATGCAGGATGAAACCATGAAGACGCTGCCGTATTACATTACGACTCTTACGTCTGCAGGAGCCGGAGGTAACACAATTGCCGGACAGGGAATTGCAGCGGCAGCCGGATTGCTTATGTTTCTGCCGAACTTGATCATTTTTCTTCTGTTCCAAAAACGAATGATGGAAACGATGGTCCATTCCGGCGTGAAATGATGGCGGAGCGATGCAAAACGCAAGTGGATCGGGAAGGAGGGGCTTGCATGCTCAAAAGCAGGAAAATCATTTGGATTGCACTCATCGTCATCATGCTTTTTCCCGCCTCCGCCAGCGCCTCAGAGCCATACGATACGTTTTATGTGAATCATGGCACTGGCCAGGAATGGATCTCCTATATGCAGGATGTGTATACGACGGGAGATATGATCGTTGGCTCTGGAGACACCGCGCTGAACCGGCCGGCGGATTTGTTTGTAGCTGATAATGACGACATTTATGTGGCGGATACGGGAAACAACCGTGTCGTGCAACTGGATGATAAGGGAAAATGGATTCGTGCCATTGGCACTGAGGAAGGGCCAGGCAGGCTGAGCGGGCCGGAAGGAGTGTTTGTCACTCACGACGGCATGATCTATGTGGCAGACACAGGCAATCAGCGCGTCGTTATTTACAACAGTGAAGGCGTGTTCACGAAAGAGCTGAAAAAACCGGACTCGCAATTTTTACCGGAAAGCTACTATTTTGTGCCTGTGAAAATCGTCGTTGACGACCGCAACGTACTTTACGCGGTATCCCGCGGCTCCTATCAAGGGCTCATGAGAATCGGTAAAGAGGACGAATTCACCGGCTTTTTCGGAGGCAACAAATCAAGCGCAACGTTGATGGACCGCATCAAGCGGCTGATTTTTACGGAAGAGCAGCTGGAGAAGGAAACGGCGATTCGTCCGCAGGAAGTCAGCAACGTAACGTTGAGCGATGAGGGTTTTATTTTCACAACAACAACCGGCGCGGAAAGCGACCAGATCAAACAATTGAGCGCTGGCGGCAGCAACAGCCTGAAGGGCGTAAAGCATGACTCGGCGCAGCTTGTCGATGTCGCTCTGGACAGCAATCAATTCATCTATGTGCTTGACCAGCGGCTGTCGAGCCGCGAAACGCGTGGAAAGGGCACCATTACGATTTACAGCCCGAGCGGCACGGAGCTGTTCCGTTTCGGCAAAACGCTGCAGGAGCCGGACCAGAGAGGCATTCTTTCCAATCCGGTAAGCATCGATATTAACTCCCGCAATGATCTGCTCGTTCTGGACAGTAATCTCAACTTGATTCAGATGTATAACCGCACTGGCTTCGGCACTACGTTTTTCCAAGCCGCTACGGATTATTACGAAGGAGATTACGAGAAGAGCAAGGCGAACTGGCAGGAGGTTGTCGAGCAGAACGAGCTGATTAGCTTGATCTACAGCGGTCTTGCCGAGGTGGCCAATAAAGAAGGCAATATTGAAGCAGCGATGGAGTATTTCAAAATTACGTACGATGCGGAAGGCTACTCGGAAGCGTTTTGGACGTACCGGATGCGCTGGATCGAAAAATACTTCGTGCTTACGCTGGTTTCTCTCCTTGCTCTTTGGCTGCTTTACCGCTTTGCTGTGAAACCTTATGCCGGGGCGCTCAAACGCCGCTTGCCAAAGGTTGTACAGATGGTGCTGGATGATTTGCAAACAGCTCTCTATACGATGATTCATCCCTATGACGGCTTTTACCGCCTGAAAGGGAGAAACGTATCTTACTTAACGCTCGGCATTATCGCTATTCTTATTATTTTTGTGAAAATTGTAAGCCTGTATTGGACCGGATTTACCTTCAACCCAATCAACCTGAAAGCTGTTGTATGGTGGATTGACTTGCTTCCGTTCCTTGCTCCAATCGTTACCTGGATTGTTGCCAACTATCTGGTCAGCACAATCAAAGACGGAGAAGGACGTTTCCGCGAGGTGTTCCAGGGGTCGATATTTGCAATGGTGCCGTTTGTCGTATTCTCGATTCCGATTATGATTCTGTCCAACATTTTGGTGCTTGAGGAGAAAGTATTGATCTCGTCCTTATCCATTGTAATGTGGTTATGGATTATCACTCTCTTTATCGTGAAGGCTCAAGTCACCCACAACTTCGAATTCATCGAAAACATTCGGAATTCGATTACGACCGCGATTACAATCGGCATTATCTGGATTTTCATTGCCGTAAGCGCTGGTCTTACCTTCAACCTATGGGACTTTGGCTATCAGCTGTATAAGGAGGTGACGTTCCTTGGATAAACCGATCTGGAAAAATCGGAAAGTAACCATTACGGCCGCGGTTGCTATCGTGCTGTTGGCGGTATGGCTCTATTCGATCTTGTCCGCTCCCGACCTATCGGGAAAGGTGGATTTTGAGCCAAGGAAGTCCAACTTTATGCCTGTAGCGCAAGGGACTTCGCTGGGATCCGGCGCAGCCGACGCAAAGGGATGGACGACGATCAAGGAAAACGGGCGGTACGCATTGCTGCTTCATGAAGCAACGGGCAATGTCGCCGTACGTGACGCGGAAACAGGTTTTGAGTGGAAAGCTTTTGCAACTCCGGAACAGCTTGCAAAGGAGAAAGTATCCGGACTGCTCCGCACGAACCTGGAGTCGGCGTTCATTATGGAATATTTCACATCCTCCAAAATCCAGCGGCAAATTAAAAACGCCAAGGATGAGCAGCTGGAGGTCAAGTATAGCCGTACGGAAACCGGCTTTGCAGCAGACTATCATTTCAAGGACATCAAAATTGGCTTTCGAATGGAATATGAGCTGACCGAAAATGGCCTGAAGGTGAATATTCCCGTCGAAAGCATTACCGAAAAAGCTGAGTTCCGGCTCATTTCCATTGAGTCTTTGCCATTCTTCGGAGCGGCAGCACCGGAAGCGGAAGCGGGCTACATGTTCATACCCGACGGTCCGGGCGGCCTGATTCGTTTCCCGCAAAAGAATATTCTGGTCGGCAAAGGTTATGAGCAGCCGATATACGGACCGGAATACACGGGCAATCAGTTCCCTGAGACGAATATGGCTCCGCTTGCACTGCCGGTATTCGGCATGAAACAGGGAGATAACGCGTTTGTCGCTATTATCGACAAGGGAGAATTCACCGCTTGGATTAAGGCGATTCCATCTGGAGCTGTAGGCACCATGAACTCGGTAAGCGCCAAGTTTATTTACAGACAGGAGTATGATCGCCGCTTAAGCCTTGGAGGAGCATCCGTCCGCGCGTTTCAGGAACAGATGACCAAACAGGACAGAGCGGTGGAATATCGTTTCCTCACCGGCGACGACGCCGATTATGTAGGAATGGCTCAAGCCTACCGGAAGTACATGCTGGATTCGGAGAAGATCACCTCGAAGCTGGAACCGGTCGATCATGTGCCGCTCGATCTGACGCTGATCGCGGGAGACTCGGATTGGAACGGTTATGCGGGATATGCGCCGGCAACGACGTTCCCGCAAGCAAAGTTCATTCAAGAGGATCTCAAAAAATCCGGCGTTGAAGCAATGAACATTACTTACGAAGCCTGGCTGAAGGACGGAAGCCTCAGCGAAAAGCGGACGTTCTCGCTCGAAGGCAAGCTTGGCGGAGACAAAGCATTAAAGTCGTTTGTCGACTCCGCGCACGAGAACGGCTACAAAGTTATGTTCCAGGCAAAAGTGACCGAAGCGGATACGGAGTTTGTTAAACACTCTCCCAAAACATTCGGCATTCGTTCCATTGAAGGCAACGTGCTGATTGACGGAGGCTGGTTCTGGTTCAACCCGAACGTAGCGTATAACCTGACAAAAAATATTGGACAGAACCTGAAGAAATTTGGCGTTGACGGCCTCCAGTTTGACGGCATTGGTTCCGCCATTTATCGCGACTACAATCCAAAGTACAACTTCCAGCGTGAGGATACGGCTCAAGTGTTCCAGCAGATGCAGCAATACGCGAATGAAGAGCTTGGAACAAATGGAGTTTATTTTGGAAACGCATATTCCTTGAAATACGCCAAGCATATCCAGGGAGTCCCGAACGATGTAAACGATCAGTACGGCGTAGACGAAATGGTTCCGTTCATGCCAATCGTTCTGCACGGCAGCATCAGCTACAACATGGGCGACGGAAATGTCCGCAACGACTATGAAAAGGAATTTTTGAAGGCAATCGAGTATGGCGCGGTTCCGGCCTTCATCCTGACGCATGAGTCGACGCGGACGCTGCTGGACACTTATTCATGGGGCGTTTACAGCAGCCGTTATGAGTTCTGGAAAGATAAGCTGCTCAAGGAGTACAAGGATTTTGATGGGCTGGCTTCTACGTACGACCAGCCGATTAAGGATCACCGGCAGCTGTCCGACAACGTGTTCGTAACCGAATACGCCAATGGAGTCAGCGTAACGGTCGATTACAACAGCAAATCGTTCCGCGTGGAGAAGGGAGGGAGCCGATGAACCCGGTCATCCAGAGTAATGAAAGCAGACCCGAAAGCAATGAGAAATCGGAGCTGCGCAGCCGCAAAAGGGCGAAATTCCTGTTCAGATGGAATGAGTACGGCATGGGATACTTGTTCATGCTTCCGTGGATCATCGGATTCCTCGTTTTCATGGCGTTTCCAATTTGCTGGTCGCTCTACCTGACCTTCAATAAAGTGCGTTTTACTGGAGAGGGCTTCAAGTACGAGTGGATCGGGCTGCAAAACTATCGGGACGCTTTGTTGAAAGACAACGAATACGGCGTACAGATTATCGCCTTTTTCCAGCAAATGATTCTAATTCTGCCAATCATCATTATCTTTGCTCTATTAGTCGCCATTCTGCTTAATCAGAACTTTCCAGGCCGTTTTATATATCGGGCCATATTTTTCCTTCCCGTTATTTTCTCGACTGGCCAGGTTCTGACAGAGCTGTTCCAGCAAGGCGCCGGAGACGTTCCTTTCATCTCGCAATACGGCATCGACACCTTCGTGGAAGAGAACTTCAGCTCTTCGCTTGCGGAGCCGATTATTAGCCTGCTAAGCATGATCATTATTATCCTCTGGTCCTCGGGCGTACAGATTCTGATCTTTATCGCCGGGTTCCAAACGGTGTCGCGGACGATATACGAAGCAGTTCGGATCGACGGCGCTTCGCCGTGGGAGAGCTTCTGGAAAATTACGCTCCCCAGCATCGTGCCTTTCATCGCCCTGAACCTTCTGTATACAACGGTTGATCTGTTTACTTCACCGATTAATCCGGTCATGGAGCAAATCCGCAAGCACATGTTCAATGTGTCAACCGGATACGGGTATGCGAGCGCGCTGGCATGGTTCTACTTCTTGCTGATTATCGTCATCATCGCTCTCATGTTATGGTTCCTGAACAGCTCGAACCGGAAGAGGAGGTATACGGCATGAAGGCAGAATTGACTCCGAACAAGAGGTCGGTTCGGTCCTTCCTGGAAGGAAGAAAGGCCCAGAAGATCAAGATGCTCGTCCTGGGGCAGCACATGAACGACGGCTGGCTGGCCAAAATTTTCATCTATTACCTGTTATCGATCGTAGCGTTCCTGTACCTCCAGCCATTCTTCTACATGATTACGACGATGCTCAAGGATTTAACGGATTTGCTGGATCCTACCGTAAAATGGATTCCGCGTTCCATCGACTGGAGCAACCTGGAGCGGGCTTTCAAAGGATTGAAATATCCGGAGTCGCTGCTGAATACAACAACAATTGCTCTGTTCGGCTCTTTAATTCAGGTGCTTGTTTGCGGCATGACAGGCTACGCTTTGGCTAGGCTGAAGTTTCCGGGAAAGAGCATCTTTTTCGGACTCGTCTTCCTGACCTTTCTGATCCCGCCGCAAATTATTATCATCCCGCTCTATGTCATCTTCAGTAAGCTGGGCTGGCTGAATACGCCGTTTGTTTTTCTTATCCCGGCGTTGTTCGGCCAAGGTTTAAAAAGCGCACTTTTCATCATCATCTTCAGGCAATTTTTCAGATCGCTGCCGAAGGCGCTGGAAGAAGCCGCGCTTATTGACGGAGCTACAGTAATCCGCATGTTTTTCCGCATCATCATGCCGTTGTCGCTTCCGGCCTGTCTCGTCGTGTTTCTGTTCTCCTTCGTTTGGTATTGGAACGAGTTCTACTTAACGTCCTTTTTCCTTATCAACGATTTTACGCCGCTCTCCATCCGGCTAGGCTCTCTTGAAACCGTCATCTACGGGCCAAACCCGGTTGCCGAAGCAAAGGCGCTTAATCCGGTAACAGAAGGCACAAAGATGGCAGGAGCGTTTCTGATTGTGTTTCCGCCGCTGCTTCTTTATATGGTAGCGCAGCGCTGGTTTGTTGAAGGGATCGAACGCACTGGGGTGGTTGATTGATATTTGAAAGTTAAATATCAATTCACAATATAAAATTCAAGCGGAGGTCATGGACATGAACAAAAAGAAATTAAGCACGATGCTCGTAAGCTTGATAATGGGTTCCTCGCTTGTTTTAAGCGCATGTTCCAACAACTCGGCGCCGGCTAACAACTCCGGCGCAGCTTCACCCCAGCCGAGCGCATCGGTTGAACCGAGCAAGGCGCCGTCCTCCGATCCCGTCACGCTGCGTTATGTTCGCGGTTCGGCCGTAAGCGAGAACGAGCAGAAGATGCTGGATCTCTTTACGGAGCAGAACCCGAGCATCAAAATCCAGATTGAGCAGGCTAAAGGCGGCGGCGTGAATGACATGCTGGAAAAAGCAGCGGCGCTGCAAGCAGCCGGAACGCCAGCGGATCTGATCTGGGTACAGGATATCCTTCCGTTTGTGAAGGACGAACTGCTTGTCGACCTCACGCCATATATGACATCGGACCCGGTGCTGAGCACGGCAAAAATCCCGGATAGTTCTTTGAAGGCGCTTCAATTCAATGGGAAGCAGGTGGCGCTGCCGCGTGCGGAAAACCCGATCATTATATTTGTAAATAAAGACCTGCTTGCGAAAAACGGCATCGATATGCCGAAAAACGACTGGACTTGGGACGATTACCGCAACATTGCAAAACAAGTGACTAAGCCCGATGAGGGCGAGTACGGCATCGCGTACGGCCATTTTAATTCCATCATTACCGCTGGCGTACTTGGCGTAGCCAACGGATCGTCCGAGAACCTGTACTTCATGGATGCGGACTGGAAGCAAAGCAAGCTGACGACGCCGGAAGCAAGACGCGACATCGAGTGGATCGCCGATCTGCAGCGTGTCGATCATTCCATCGGAGCATGGGAAGTGCTGGAGAAGTCCGGCACGGGTTGGATGAGCGGCAACGTCGCCTTTGAAATCCACGGCGTGTGGGAAGGAAAGAACAGAAGAGAAAAAGCTAAATTCAACTGGGATGTCCTGCCGCTGCCAAAAGGCAAAGTGAAACAAATCGGTTACAACGTCGGTACGGGCATCGGCATTCTGAAAGCGTCTGCAAACCCGGATGCGGCTGCGAAGTTCCTGTCGTTCATGCATACGATGGAAGCCCAAAAGCTGGGCATGGCGAACGGCGACTTCCCGCTGACGGAAGACGAGGAGCTGAAACAAGCGCTGGTTGAAACGCCGATCTGGAAAGGCACGAACATTCTGGCGACAATCGGCGTTGAAATGAGAGCGGAGCCGGTCGGTGCGATTGTAGGCGCGGATCAATACGTTCAATGGTGGAGCGACGACGTGCAGCATGCGTTCAAGGAAGGCAAAGACTTGAACAAACCGATCTTTGATCAAGCGGCGCACTTCAACGAGGCAACGCTGAAGCTTCGTCAAGAGCTAGGTCTGCAATAACGGTACAGAAAGAGAATCAGAGTCCGGTGAAAATCAGAGCGTAGCCGAGGTAAGGCATAGTTTTCACCGGACAGTTATATACGAAGGGCCAACAAAATGGGAGGGTCGACAATGAACAAAAAGAAAATGGGTACAATGCTCGTAAGTTTAGTGATGGGTTCCTCGCTAGTATTAAGCGCTTGCTCCAACAACTCGGCGCCAGCTAACAATTCCGGTACAGCTTCACCGCAACCGAGCGCATCGGTAGAACCGAGCAAGGCGCCGGAAGCATCCGGCGAACCGATTACGCTGCGTTATGTGCGCGGTTCCGGCGTTAGCCCGAACGAGCAAAAAGCACTGGACCTGTTCACAGAGCAAAACCCGAACATCAAAATCCAGATCGAGCAAGCCAAAGGCGGCGGCCTGAATGACATGCTGGAAAAAGCGGCGGCGCTGCAAGCAGCCGGAACGCCAGCGGATCTGATCTGGGTGCAGGATATCCTTCCGTTTGTGAAGGACGAACTTCTTGTCGACCTCACGCCATACATGACATCGGACCCGGTGCTAAGCACGGCAAAAATTCCGGAAAGTTCTTTGAAGGCGCTTCAATTCAAAGGACAGCAAGTGGCGCTGCCGCGTGCGGAAAACCCGATCATTTTGTACGTAAACAAAGATTTGTTGGCCAAAAATGGCATCGATATGCCGAAAAACGACTGGACCTGGGATGACTACCGCAACATCGCCAAAAAAGTGACAAAGCCGGATGAGGGCGAGTACGGCATCGCATACGGCCACTTCAATTCCATCATTACTGCAGGCGTACTGGGCGTAGCCAACGGAACGTCCGAAAACCTGTACTTCATGGATGCGGACTGGAAGCAAAGCAAGCTGACGACACCGGAAGCAAGACGCGACATCGAGTGGATCGCCGATCTGCAGCGTGTCGATCACTCCATCGGTTCTTGGGAAGTCATCGAGAAAACCGGTACGGACTGGATGAACGGCAACGTAGCGTTTGAGATTCACGGCGCGTGGGAAGGCCGCAACAAACGTGAAAAGGCGAAATTCAACTGGGATGTTCTGCCGCTGCCAAAAGGCAAAGTGAAACAAATCGGATATAACGTCGGCACGGGTATCGGCATTCTGAAAGCGTCTGCGAACCCGGATGCAGCTGTGAAGTTCCTGTCGTTCATGCACACGATGGAAGCTCAAAAGCTAGGTATGCAAAACGGCGACTTCCCGCTGACGGAAGACGAGGAGCTGAAACAAGCGCTGACGGAAACGCCGATCTGGAAAGGCACAAACATTCTGGCCACAATCGGTGTAGAAATGAGAGCAGAGCCGGTTGGTGCGATCGTAGGCGCGGATCAATACGTTCAATGGTGGAGCGACGACGTGCAGCATGCGTTTAAAGAAGGCAAAGATTTGAACAAACCGATTTTTGATCAAGCGGCGCACTTCAACGAGGCAACGCTGAAGCTTCGTCAAGAGTTTGGTCTGGAGTAAACGAAATTTTCAGGTGCTCCACCAAGGAAGCGAAGAGAGTACATTTTGGGAGGAAATAAACATGTTGAACAAGAAGGTAAGCCTGCTGATTTTAAGTATGCTGACGCTGGCTGCATGTTCCCAAAACGGTCCTACTTCTGCTACCACTGCTAATACAAGCGAGAACAGTCCATCGGTAGAAACAGGAGATAAAAAGGCGACCGGAGACGGCGAACCGATTACACTGCGTTATGTGCGCGGTTCTGGAGTTAGCGAAGGCGAGCAAAAAATGCTGGATCTGTTCACCGAGCAAAATCCGAACATCAAGATTCAGATCGAGCAAGCCAAAGGCGGCGGTCTGGGCGATGTGATGGAGAAAATTGCAGCTCTGCAAGCGGCCGGCACTCCTGCTGACATTACCTGGGTGCAGGATGTTATTCCATTTGGAAAAGACGAACTGCTGCTGGACCTGACTCCTTATATGAAATCCGATCCGGTTCTCAGTTTGGCAAAAATCCCTAAAAACTCACTGCCGGGCCTGCAGTACAAGGAGGCACAGCTCGGTCTTCCGAGGGCAGAAAACCCTATTGTCATTTACGTCAACAAGGACCTCCTGGCCAAAAATGGCATTGATATGCCAAAAAACGATTGGACATGGGACGACTACCGTGAAATTGCCAAAAAAGTAACTAAGCCAAGTGATAGCGAGTATGGAGTTGCCTACGGTCCCTTCAATATTAATTCGATTGCCAGCGCACTGGGAGTTTCCAACGGAAGCGCGGCCAATCTGAACTTTATGGATGCGGACAATAAACAAAGCACATTGACGACACCGGAAGCGCGCAGAGATATCGAATGGCTCGCTGATTTTTCGAGGGTCGACGGTTCGAGAGCAACATGGGAGAAGACTGAGAAGGAAGGAATAGAGTGGCTAGCCGGAAAGGTCGCCTTTGAAGTCCATGGAGTATGGGAAGGCAAAAACATGAAGGAAAAGGCCAAGTTCAACTGGGACGTCCTTCCGCTTCCAAAAGGCCAGGCGAAGCAGATTGGCATTAACGTCGCTACCGGGATCGGCGTATTGAAGGCTTCCAAATACCCGGAAGAAGCGGTGAAATTCCTGTCGTTTATGCACACGATGGAAGCCCAAAAATTAATGATGTTAAATGGCGACTTTCCACTGACGGAAGACGAGGAACTGAAGCAGGTTCTGCTGGAAACCCCGATCTGGAAAGGCACCAACATTAATGCTGTAACAGCCGTTGAGATGATGGCAGGCGGACCAATTGTCGGATCGGATCAATACATTAACTGGTGGGACGGCGAAACTCTGGATGCGTTTAGGGAAGGCAAAGACTTAAACAAGGCAATTTTTGACCAGGCGCAGCATTATAACGAGGTTGCACCGAAGCTGCGCGAAGAGCTGGGACTGGATTAGCAGAGAATCAAATTCTTTAACGAATAAAGAGGAGTGAGTGAAGAATGAGAGACGAAACGAAAGTACCGCAATATTCCACAGCCGGGTTTTACGGAATTGAAGGAAGCCCAAGGCAAGTATTTAACTTCAATCCGGGTTGGCGCTTTCGCAAAGGCGACGCAGTAGGGGCGCAGAACGAAAGTTTTGACGATAGCGACTGGGAGGCAGCGGCTCTTCCGCACGGTCTCGAAATTCTCGGCGAAAACGCAAGCGGAATGAGAAACTATCAAGGGGTCGCTTGGTATCGCAAGCGTTTCACTCTTCCGGAATCGATGAAAACCAAACGTGTTGTCGTTTATTTTGAAGCCGTTATGGGCATCGGCGACGTTTGGATCAATGGACAAAGCGTAGCTCAACATCTTGGCGGTTACCTGCCTTTTGCAGCCGATATTACGGAGCTGGTGCGCCATGACGGGGACAATATTATCGCTGTTCGCGCCGACAACTCCAACGATCCGCTGTACCCGCCGGGCAAACCGCAGGAATACCTCGACTTCACGTATCTTGGCGGTATTTACCGCGATGTGTACCTGATCGAAACGGAGTCCCTCCATGTGACGCATGATCTTTTGAGCGAAACGATTGCCGGCGGCGGCGTATTCGTAGCCGTTGAGGACGCGGAAGATGATCGTGCCGAGCTTGCGGTGAGAACGGAAGTGATCAATGAGGGAACGGCTAGCCGCCGGTTCACTCTGCGCACTATTCTGGAAAACATGGAAGGCAGCGTGCTGCTTGTTAAGGAAGAGTCGGCGGAGCTGCAGCCTGGCGAGGCGAAGGCGTTTGAACAGCAGCTTTCGGTGAAAAACGCTCATCTTTGGCATCCGGACGATCCATACCTGCACTTCATCCGCACCGAGGTGCTGGAAGACGTGAAAATTGTGGACAGCTTCAGAACCCGTTTCGGCATTCGCCTGTTTGAAATGCGCGGAGATGACGGCCTGTTCGTAAACAAAAAATTCATCGGCTACAAGCTGAGCGGCGTAAACCGCCATCAGGATTACGCTTATGTCGGCAATGCGCTGCCGAACTCGGGTCAATGGCGTGATGCCGTGCTGCTGCGGGAAGGCGGCTCCAACGTTGTGCGCGCTGCTCACTATCCGCTTGATCCGGCGTTCATGGATGCGTGCGACGAGCTTGGACTGCTCGTAACGGTAGCAACGCCTGGCTGGCAATTTTACAACCATGAGAATCCGATTTTTGAACAAAGAGTTATTGAGGATACTCGTGCTATGGTACGCCGCGACCGCAACCGTCCTGCCGTGCTGCTGTGGGAGACGGCGCTGAACGAAACGGAAGATCAGCCGATTTCAATGCTGAAGGAGCTGCATCGTGTCGTTCACGAGGAGTTCCCTTTCCCAGGCGCATTCACCTGTGCAGACGTCGACGGGGCAAAGCTGGCCGGATTTGATTTCTACTACCATGGCAGCATGGAAGATGAAAAATGCTCTCTAACCCGCGAATACGGCGATGGCGGAGAGGTAGACAACTTCGGTTCCCAGAACGCGATGACGCGTGTTAAGCGGGAGTGGGGCGAGCAAGCGATGCTTAACCAGTCACGTGTACGCGCACATGACCTGAAGGACATTTATAACACTCCGCCAAAACGGATCGGCGCAACGCTCTGGTGCGGAATCGACCATCAGCGCGGCTACCATCCGGATCCGTTCTTCGGAGGCGTTCTGGACGTATTCCGTCTGCCGCGTTACTCGTTCTATCTGTTCAAGAGCCAGTACGCTCCGGACTACAAGCTGAACGGCATCAATACCGGTCCGATGGTGTATATTGCGCATGAGATTTCGCAGGTGTCGGGAAGCGACGTTACCGTATTTACTAACTGTGAAGAGGTTCGTCTGACCTGGCTTGGCGAAGTTGTCGGCACGCTGAAGCCTGAATCGGGCACGGATGTTCCTCATCCGCCGATCGTGTTCCCGGATGTGTTCGATTTCCACGTCATTTCGAGCAAATGGCGGAACAGAACGGGCGAGATCAAAATGATTGCCGAAGGCCTTATCGGAGGAGAAGTAGTCTGCCGCGAGGTAAAAACCTACTCGGAGTGGCTGGCAGGCGTCAAGCTGGAAGTGGATGACGTCAATGTTGCCCTTACAGCAGACGGTTCCGACTTCGTACCGGTTCGCGCTGTGCTCGTCGATCACAAAGGCGTCCCAAAAGTGCTGGCTGACGAGTTTGTGCATTTCGAAGTCGAAGGTCCTGCCGAAATTATCGAAGGTCCGGTTCCTGGGATGAATCCGATGAAAACGCAATTTGGTATCGCAACGGTTTTTGTCCGCGCTACGACCGAGCCGGGTGAAATCCGTGTTAAAGCGAGCATCCATGGACTGAAGTCGGATGTCATCACGCTGCGTTCCACGGCGCCAGAGCTACCGCTTGTGTTTGATGCCTCCTACGTTCCAGCGGCAACGGAAGCCAAATCTTCCGCTCCGAAATGGGACACAGCTCCTGTACAAGCGAGCGCTCCAGCTAAACCGGAGGAAATTGCGAAGCTTGAAGAGCAAATCCGCCGCCTGAATCTTGAACTGACAAGCAAAGAGCAGGACATCATGGAGCTTAAAGGCTCCCGCAGGTAAAACTATTATCCGGTACTAGCCAGCGTAAACGCTGGACTTAAAGGGGGTGGTTTGATTCCGAAACATTTATCATAATTCATGTTGAGTTGGCTGCTTTCTGAGGAATCGGATGCAGCCTTCTTCTTCCCTATGCCTGGAAAGCCAGATTCAATCGATGAAGGAAGGATGCTCAGGATTATGAAAGCGCTTTAAAACCACTACCAAGCGAGGCAACAGCTTGAGTATTTTTTGGGTGTTGCGAGCTTGAAAGCGAGGGAAAATTAGATGAGTATAGGCAGTACCCGCAGACAACTAGCCAGTATACTGGCGATTATGATGCTGCTGTTCAGCGTTCGGCTTCCAATGGATGCCGCCGTATATGCCGCAGAAGCTGCTTTGCCGTCGTTCAAGGCATCAGAAGGTTTTTCCAACCAGCAGGGCGCAAACCAGTGGCGATACCAGTACCGGATTTTCAATTCGTCAGAATTCAAGGATCTTCCTACCAATGTTGGCAACACGTGGTGGAGAGCGAATCAAAACTGGGACTGGGGCAAGGTAGCAGGCATTGAAGTTACCCCCGGTTCACAGGCAGACACCTCCCGTACGTTTGTGGCGCCCAAATCCGGAACGGTTAAGCTATCGGCCGCCAAGCTGATTGCTATTAATCCGGGTACGTATGGCGGTGCAAGACTGAAAATTTTGAAAAATGAGACACAAATCTGGCCGACTACAGGCGAGTGGGAAGCAATTAATGCCAACCAAACGGTTACTTTCCCTGAGCTGACGGCACAAGTAACTCAAGGGGACCGCATTTATTTTATCGTTAATAGCGGTGCAGACCATGTCAACGGGCAGGATGATGTTACATGGGATCCCGTTGTGAGTTATACCGAAGTAACGGAAGCTGTTTCGCCAACTTCGGTCACGTTGGACCAGCATGAGCTGACGCTGAACGTTGACGATACCGTACAGCTTAACGCGACAGTTGCGCCTGAAAATGCGACAAACAAAAATCTGATCTGGTCCTCCAGCAATCCTTCTGTTGCGACTGTGGTATACGGTTCTGTGACAGCGGTTTCAAGCGGGACGGCAGTCATTACGGTTACAACGATGGATGGCGGACTTACGGACAGCGCCACTGTTGTATCCGCCGGTTTCCCTGCGTTTAAAGCATCCGAAGGATTTTCGGCAACTCAAGGAGCTGACAACTGGCGTTACCAATATCGCCTGCTCAACTCCAGTTCATATGTGGATCTTCCAACGTTTGCTGGAAACAGCTGGTGGAAAACATCTGGAAATTGGGATTTGGGCCGGATTTCCGGAAGTGAAATGACCCCGGGAACGCAAGCGGACACTTCCCGCACGTTCATTTCCCCTGCAACGGGAACGATGGTCATTAAAGCGCATCAAATTACGATTCATCAGAATACATTCGACGGCGCACAGCTGAAGATTATGAAAAACGGTACGCAGATTTGGCCAGCGGTTGCCGACGGTGAATGGAAGCCGATTGCTTCTAAACAACAGATCGATTTCCCGGATCTGAGCGTGTCGGTCATTAAAGGCGACCGGATTTATTTTATCTCGAACAGCGGTAAGGACAAATCAAACGGATACGATGATTTGATCTGGGATCCGGTCATTAAATTTACGGAAATCGTTAATACCGTATCTCCTGCATCCGTAACGTTGAACCAAGAGCAGCTTACTCCTGGAATCGGCGAAAAAATTACGCTTCAAGCAACTATTGCTCCAGCTGACGCATTAAACAAAAACCTGTACTGGACAACAAGCAATCCGCAGGTTGCATCAGTTGACGAGAACGGTCTTGTCACGGTTAATGGCCCTGGCACAGCGATTATTACCGTTGAGACTGCTGACGGAGCGCTGAAAGATCAAGCGGAAATTGTCGTAGACGGCGAAGGCGCGCTCACTAAGGTGGAGCTGCTTTACATGGTGTCTCAGATGCTGAAGCTTCCAAGCGTGCCGTATGAGGGCATTTTCAGCGATGTGACGGCAGAAAACACTTCAGCGGATATGCTGCAAAGCGCCTATGACAACGAGCTGATTGACAGTAATCTGATTGTGGATGGCAAGCTGAACCCGAATGCGCCGTTGACGCGCGAACAAGCGGCGTCCATTCTCATCAATGGATACAACCGCGCGATGGAGCAGGATGCACAGCTTGGCGATATCTCTTCCCTGTCGGACCTGGCTTCAATTAGCGATTGGGCGGTTGACTACGTTAAAGCCGATAGCAAGCTGGGCATTGTAGCGACAAACGACCCGTACCCGGCGCAATTCGGGCCGCAGGCTTCCCTTACTAGAATGGAAGCTTTTGACATGGTAAAAAGGCTGGTTGGCGTCATGGATATTCAATCGATGATTAACGCTGCCATTGCAGCTGGCAAATCCAAAGTTGTTATACCACCAAATACGTACCGGATTGGGGAAGAAGCCGGAAATGTGCTCATCAGCATTTCGAATGCGAACAACCTGGAAATTGTAGCTGACGGCGTAACGGTTATCGGCACCAAACTGACCAAGGCTCTTAACATTGAAAATAGTAAAAACGTGAAGATCAGCGGAATGGTCATCAACTATGATCCGCTGCCGTTTACGCAAGGCAAAGTGAAGGTTGTTGCTGCGGATCTGTCTTATGTTGATATCGAGCTTGCCGCAGGTTACCCGCGCAAGCTATACTCCAGACTTTCCATCTATGATCAGGAGACCAACTTCCAAAAACACGGCATTAACCATCTTTGGGGAACAAGCGCTGCATGGAACGAGGACGGCACGGTTCGCATCAAGCTGAACGGCGTTGGCCGGAATGTTGATGTTGGCGATCCGGTAACGCTCGCCGGCGGACCTGGACCAGGCGGAATTCCGCATGGTGTTACGGTAGGCGGCAGCAGCGGAATTGTGTTCAAAAACTTCACGATTCATACCGCTCCTGGCTTCGGTTTCCTTGAGGCCGGCAGCGAAGGCGGCACGGTATTGGATGGCTTTAAGCTGATTCCAGGTCCTCCACCTCCAGGAGGTACAGAAAAACCGCTGCTTACTGCAGTATGGGACGGAGTCCAATTCAAAACGTCCAAAAAAGGACCGATTGTTGAAAACTCCACCATTTACAGTGCAGGGGATGATTCCTTCAGCATTCAATCCGGGGACTATGGCGTCGTTAAAGCTCAAGGCGACGAAATCCATATCGTACTCCGCGACGGAAGCCAAGGCGTTAAAGCAGGCGACCGTCTTAGAGATTTTAACAAAAACGGCAGTGAAGCCATTGTTGTATCGGTTGAACATGTAACTAGAGCTGCGGTTGGCATGGATGCGGCGCTTCTTCAAAAAATCGTTTCCGCTGCAGATTGGACACCGTGGAGATTTACGGAAGAAACCTATTATAAAATCAAGCTCGACCGTCAGTCGCCTTTCCAAGCTGAACAATTTATTTTCAGTCCTGACCGTATGGCCAACGGCTTTGTGTTCAAAAACAATGACGTTTACAGCCCGGGTCGCGGAATGCTGCTGAAAGCCGGCGATGGTTTGATTGAGGGCAATACTTTCCGTGGCGGCGACAAGGCCATCATTGTGTCTCCTGAAGTTGTAACGGATAGCCACGCTGGTGCGGCTAACAATCTGATTATTCGCAACAACAAGATTATTGGAACTGGTTATCATCATTACATGCCTTGGTCCGATCAATCAGGATCGATCGGATTTGCAGCTGGCAACGTTAAGAGTGAGCTCGCGTTTGACAACATTTTAATTGAAGGCAACACATTTGATAACGTCAACGGACTTAATCTAAACTTGACCGGCGTGGGCAATGCAACGGTCAAAAACAACAAATTCCTGAAAACACATCTGACGGAGCCTAACAACAATGGAGCCGACAAGGGCATTGATCCAACCTCCGTCATATTGGTGAAAAATGCTGAAAATATTACCTTCTCGGGCAATACCATTGACCGCATGGGCATCTATTCCACGCTTCCGGTGAATGTGCAGGAGCCGGCGAGCGGAATAGTTGGGGCAGATACTGGAGTTACCATTTTGAATCCGGCTCCGCTCAACACGCTTTCCCAGGTCACGCTGTCGGTCGATTCTCCTAAGCTGCAACCGGAGAAGACGGCTACCGCTCGTGTGTCCGGCAAGCTGAGCAGCGGCGTTCCGACCTCTCTGATCGGCGCGGTTGTAACGTACACCTCCAGCAATCCGAATGTCGCAACAATTGACGCAGGAGGCAAAATCACAGCTGTAGCCGTTGGCACCACCGTTATCAAAGCAACGGTGAAATGGAACGGATTCACGGTACAAGCGCAGGACGTGACGGTTAAGGTTGCGTTGCCGCTTTATACCGGAGCTCCGGGCAAACCGGTTCTTTCCAGCAATATCGCTCAGGCGAACGGCTTGAAAGACGGCAATTACACCGTCACGATGAATATGTGGTGGGGCAATAACGGAGATGTTCTCAAAGTATACGAGAACGGCGTTCTTATCAGCACGCAAGCGCTGGATGACGCTTCTCCAAAAGCTCAAACCGCTAAAGTTGAAGTAAAAGGAAATAAAAACGGAACTTACACGTATACGGCTGAGCTGGTTAACTCTCTCGGCACAACGAAGAGTGATCCGCTTGTTGTAACCGTAACGGATGCTGCACCAGGCAAACCTGTTCTTTCCCACGACAACTGGGATGGCGACGGCAGCTTTAAGCTGACGATGAACATGTGGTGGGGCACGAACGGTACGGAGTACCGTCTCTATGAGAATGGAGTTCTGATTGAAACAAAAGCACTTACGGCGAACTCGCCGAGCGCTCAGCAGGCAGTAAAATCGCTTACCGGCCGTGCTAAAGGAGTCTATGAATACCGCATTGAGCTCGTGAATGCAGCGGGCACAACGTCTAGCGACGTTCTGAAGGTCAACGTAACGAAGTAAATCAAGAAAGTCTTGAAAAGTTCCAGATATTAGATATAATAAACTCAGTTAAGAAAATCATCTATTTTCTGGAACCGGGAAGCACCCGTTCGCAGGTCTATTCTGCGGCGGGTGCTTTTTCTATTTTATTTGCCGATTACAGATATATAAGGGGGCTATTTATATGAGATTAACGATAACAAAAGCGATAACATCGCTATCTATAGGAGCTTTACTGGTCGCAGCCGCTAATATACAGTCTACTCCTATGCAGGCGTCAGCTCCGGCTGTATTTAAAGATGTGAAGCAGTCCGACTGGTATTATTCTTCAATTCAAAAGCTGATTAGCAAAGGTTATGTGAATGGTTTTGCAGATGGGACGTTTAAACCGCAAAAGGAAATCAGCCGCGCTGAATTTATTAAGCTGGTGGGCGCTGCGCTGCAGCTGGATGTACCGGCAGCAACAGAGA
This sequence comes from Paenibacillus pasadenensis, assembly GCF_023715725.1. Classification (GTDB taxonomy): domain Bacteria; phylum Bacillota; class Bacilli; order Paenibacillales; family Paenibacillaceae; genus Paenibacillus_O; species Paenibacillus_O pasadenensis_A. The sequence continues at coordinate 7,415 of NZ_JAMBOT010000007.1, read as the reverse complement.
CATGGTACACGCCTTTTGTAAACGCGGCAGTAGCTGCGGGCATCCATAAGACGAGCGAGTATAACGGAGGCTGGTCTCAGCCGATTACACGCCAGGAGATGGCTCGATTAACCGTGCGCGCGGTGGACGAGAAGCTCCGCCAAGGAAAAACGACTGACCCTCAGCTCGTTTATGAGGCAGCGAAGCGCGGCATCCTTTCCGGCTTGTCCGGCGGGGAGCTTGGCTTGAAGGAGAAGTCTACTCGGGCACAGGCAACGGTTGTCATTGATCGTGTGCTAACTCTATTAGATGGCGGTACGCTGCCGATGGATAAACGTGCCGCATCTTATGCGGAAGTTGCTTATAAGGGAACGAATGTGGGGACGATGTGGGGCGGGGAAATCAGGAGCCTCCCGTTTGAAGCGGCGTTGAGCTATAACGTAGACGCCAAGTTTGAGCAAATTCTGATTATTGATCCGGCAGATCCTAATGGGCCTTATCGGGATTGGGTGAAGGGGCTCGTTAAGTTCAATGGCAAATCCCCGACAAACGATTATGTTGTTGCTTTTAAAGTCACCATGAAAAACAAAAAGATCGTGCCTAAAGAGGTTACTTCTTTTAGAGCATTAGTAGCTATTCCTAAAATGACCGGAGCTATGGTCCTCGAAAATAAAAATAGCCCATTTATGACGGAGTATCAGCTGAAATTGAGTGCTAACAATAAACTCGATACGTGGGCGCTATTTAGCATTGATAAGACGGAGTTTAATGATCTCAAAAGAAGAAATTACCCTTTCTTTTACTTCGTATGGTATAGCAATAATAAAATCGAGATACCTCTAAACGATAAATTTAAAGGTAGAATCTTTGGCGAGGATCCATTGGTATGAAACAAAAACTGGCTGTATTTTTAATTTTATCGTTCCTGTCCTCTTACATTGCAATGCTTACCAATCTTCCACCAGTTTTTGCAGCCACGGATTCCAGCCAGACATTTGTTGATGGCCCATTAGTCGGTTCGGATCGTTATTCTATAACGACTATAAAAGATTTCAAACGATCGATACGATCGTGGAGCAATTACAAGTTAAAGTCCTACAAAGTTAAAATCAATGGAATCGATAAAGGGCAACTAGGCAGCTATAATGCGGGTGCCAATCAAATTGAAATTCCTGAGATTACTGGGAAGCCCGTCAAATTAACAGGCGAAGGCGATTCTCATATGTATTACGATATTTGGCGGACATCTGACGGACGAAGCTGGACGATGTCCACCGGGGATGCAGGACCATTCACTTTTACTGCTCAATCGTCCACGTTAAGCAATGGGGTTTCACTGTATCCAGGATTGATTCCTTCTACAGACAACTTAGGGGCTGCCATACATCCCAGTCTGAGATACCCAACTGCTCCAGACGCAGGCCATGCAGCGGCCTGGTCGGACCGATTAGGTCCTCCTAATCTCAAGGACAGTAACGGAACAACTATTCCGAGCTCAAAGATTGAACCCAAATCAATTAATATTGTGAATGCAGAGCCATATACCGATGGCCTGGAAATCGATTATTTCGGAAAAGGCCAGGATGGTTATGGCTATATTAAAGCCCATAAGCCATTAACAAGTCAGTATAATAGGGTCGGATTGGATTACGATAAGCTATCTCCGTTTTCCGAATCGGGCGTGCAAGGAAGAAGATATGTCATTGATTCCAAAACCGATTGGGAAGGTTACACGTACGAAGTCAGCTATGAAATCATCGTAACTTACGAACGGATTTCAGAGCCAACCAAACCCGATCTTGTTGCAGTAAATATCACTGGACCCGGTAAGATCGAAATTGGCAAACCAGCAACATTCACGGCTAATTACGATCTTGAAAACCTTGATGTAACACAACCTTTTAACATAAAAGTTACCGACCAAACCGGAACTGTTCTAAAGCTCGAAACAATCCCTTCAATGAAGAAAGATACATCCGGCACGCTGACCTTCACCAGTACATTCACAACAAACACACCAAAGACATTTACACTTGCAGTCGACAGCGCAGGTGCTATAACAGAGGAGAGTGAAGAGAATAATATTGTTGAAGGAACATTCTCACCGGGTTCATTACCAACACCATCACCAGAGCAATTCACCGGTGATTTTGACGTTATCAAACCGGTAACAGCCTACAGAGAAACCTTCAGCTTAAAACCGAAGGATTTTAACCTAAATCAATGCACGTACATCTCTCATACATGGCAAATCAAGCAGGGCATGTTTACTTACACCAGTCCGGCTTATTCAACGTACCCAAATGAGACGACTTATTCCTTTGACAGATGGCCGTCTTTCCTTGGCGTAGGCACTTTCCAAGTGTATATGCTTCTGAAAACTGGCTGCGGCGAACAAATAGTCGGACCCAAAACGCTTACCATTACCGGGCCCAACAATAATGTCCCACCACAAATTAAAATAGGCTGGATTGATCCTTCTGGAGATCCTGCCAAATCTATACCAACCGCCTACGAAGGACAAGCTCTTATCTTGAATGTCCTTAGCTTATCCGATTCGGATGGCGACGATGTTACATTTGAAGGGTACGATTTTGCTGGAAACTCGAGCCAATGGATTCAAAATATTCCCTCTCGATATGGCGGGGAAACCATGATGTGGGAATATCCAAATGTACTAATGGATAAGCCCGGTTATTTTACAATTTGCGCATCGGTCCGCGATCAGTGGGGCGCTGTTGGGAGCGGCTGCACCATTATTACGGTTGTACCTCCGAATCCCGTGGCTGTCATAGACGGACCGGACCAAGTGAAACAGAATCGACCGCTGCCTTCACCATTTACCTCGACTAAAAGTTATAGCCCGATCAAAGAAAGAGTTATCAATCATTCAAAGGACGAGTGGAGCGGGGATATTCGAACCATCTATGAAACGCCAGGTGAAGTAGAAATTAGGCTGAATGTTTACGATTCGCTGGGCTTAAAGTCTCTTCAACCGGCAGTACATGAATTAACCGTGTTGGAAGATATGCCGCCGACGCCAAGGCTGGAGTTCCCAACACCATCACTAAGGAATATCAATGTGCCTTTTAAAAATACATCCTACTCTCCAGACGGCGACACCATCGTTGAGAACCGCGTGACGTATCGATACGATTCCAATAATAACGGGTCATTTACGGAAGAAACGACCAGATCCATAACAATGCGATCAGATAAAACCTTCGATTTTAAATGTACCAAGGTTGGCCGCTATCAGTTCATCGTTTATGTCAAAGAAGACTACGGCAAAGAGGCCAGCCAAAACTATACGCTGAACTGCATTAATGATTCTCCCACCGTCTCTTTTGATATTAAATCCGAAGCAATCGCTCCTGAACCAGTTATTCCGGTTGCAATGAAAGGAAATGTCGTAGCCAATTGGAATAACAGCGATTTTCAGACGGATAGGAAAACAAGCAGTTGGTCTTACAATGAAGCCAATGGGGCGCTCTCGCTACTCGTTACTTCCTTTAGAAGAAACGAACTTTCTTTCGGCCCAAGTCCCGGAGGAACCTACGTTTTCGACAGTGGAGTCATTTCCAATGTTGATAGCGATTTTAAGGGAGCCAAGAGTTTGGGCAACGGATATTTTGCGGTTGAGGCCGGAGGCTCTCCACTGGGGTATAACATCTACAAATTTGAAAATGGTTCGTTTCAGCACAAAGGATTCCGCGAATCGCTGCGAATATACGGTATCGATTACGGCAAAGGCATCGTTTATACCGCGCAGAACTGGGTTTGGGGCGGAGGGGATCGAACCTTTAAATGGTATTACGTTGATAGTTTCATCAATCCGGCTGGACAGCCGTTCCGGACGTCGGATTTCATTTTAATAAACGGATCGATTATATATCGTTCTGGTAATTCATCAACAATCAGTTCAAATGGCATCTCCGGGAGGTTTGCGGATTATTTTTATGACTATAAGGAGGACGGCAGTGGTTACACATATGGACACAAACGAATCATCGTGAACTGGGACGGTACAAGCAGAGTGGAAGCCCCCGAGCTTTGGACAGATCCGGATGGCATAAAACGAGAATGGTTTTATGGATCGCAGTACGCAAATGCTCCAAATAACCAAATGCAATATTTGTACAATGTTAGCAGCTATTCTACCCGGCCTTCCGGAGTTAGACAGGGGATATCGCTATGGGACGTGGACCAAGACCAGCTCATAATGGAGGGGCTGTCGACCTATTCCAGCTACAGCGGGGTTGCTCAAACTTTAGACGGGAAATGGGCCTTTACAACTAATGACATCATTGACATCAAAAATAGAGCTGCGACACCAAATGCGCCTAATAACGGGCCATACAATCCGACAAGTTTATTTACTTGGGATAACATCGCTTTAGGGGGCTACGCTCAGCCCAGAAAACTGAATTCAGACGGATCAACAACGACTAATCCTGGAACAAAAGATTTCGCTGGTTTGTTGGATAACAACAATTACTCCTTCTATATATCTGGCGGTACGCTAAAAAAGGAAAATGCGAATACAGGCCAGGTTGTGGATGTGGCAGGCGGAAGCGGACTATCCTATCCATCGCTGCAGCTGAATGATGACGGAACGGTTATCGGGTATGAGAGCGATTCTGGAAACTTTGGCACTTACACAGGAAGGACGGTAATCTTTTACGATCCGTCTGCCGCAAAGCGGAAAGAAGTTAAATCCGTTTCCACTCATAATCAGCTTCTTGGCACAATTAGGCTAAAAAACGCTGCCTTTAACTTTAAGCTGAGATTAAATATGTCGACGGGCAGCTCCGAGCTTTTCTCCGGATTCAGCTTTTCAGCACAGGATCACCGTAATATGTACCGGGTGGAGCTAAATCAGAAAAAGATTCAGCTTGTAAAAGTTTCCAGTGGAAATCGAGCCGTTCTTCAGCAAGTGGATTACCCTTTTTCGCTGCACCAGTCATATTCAGTTAAACTTCAGTATCTGGACAATAAAATTAAAGTGTACGTAGATGGAACTCCGGTCATTGATATCATGGACAGTTCATACAGCAATGGTGGAACATTCGGCCCATTTGCGGAAATACCCAAAACAGAGATATTAAACATGAACTACGCTGATTTGAACCGTTTGAGCAGTTCAACCATTATGAATGGCGTGGCCATTATTGACTCAGACATTGCATATTCCATTTCAGGCAGCGACACCGAAAATGATCCATTTATTAAAGAAAGAACGGCATGGAAGTATACTCAGCTTAATTTCAAATTCCTTGATGCTGGTGATGGCAAGTCAGGATCATCCGATCATAACAACAAAACCTACACAGCGCCGCTTAATAGGTTGGACAAAGTCGGATTATATCGAGTGTCATATACCGCAACGGACGATCCCAACACAACTTATCCATATCCCAAAACAGAATTTAACGACTATCGCCAAAAGTCCAACACTTATATCAGAGATGTAATTGTGCACCGGAGACCGGTTTCGGACTTTGATCTTTCAATCGCTTCTAACGGAACGGTGCTTTGGAGCGACCGAAGTCGCGATCCTGACCGATATATGAATAGCTCTACGTACTCGTCAGAAAATACGGGTATTGATTACGCACGGACCAAAGGGATTCTGGAGAAAAAGTTCTATTATATCTCACCATCCGGTAAATTTGTCAGCAGCAAGCTAGTTGCTCCAGACGAGATTGGGGAATATACTGTCGGACTTGCAGTAAAAGATGAATACGAAGCATGGAGCGATTTTACGGAAAAGACGATCTATATAGGCAGCCTGCCGCAGCCGGACGAACCTCCTCATGCCGGATTTCAGCTAAGTCATTCTATCTCATATCGAGGGGTTGCTATTAATGTCAATTCAACGGCATGGGATAAAGAGGACGGAGGCCGAAGCAATTTAAAACACGATTACTTTATCCGGAATCTTGACGGAGGCACGGAGACGATGGCGAGCCAGAACCGAGAAGGCTGGTCAAAAACCTTCAGCTCGATGGGTACATTCCGCTTCCGTCAAGTCGTGGAAGATAAACTGGGCCAAACGGCTACTGCAATTAACGATATTCAAATCATTAATCGGATACCAACAGCAGCATTAAGCGTTCCCTCGTCTAGTAATCAGAACATTCCTGAAAAGCTGATAGAGCTTAGACCCGGGTTCAGATGGGGGTATAGCGATTCAGACGGGGATCCTGAGTCAAAATATCAAGTTAAAGTGTATCGGTACGGAGGCGCGTTGATCTATGATTCGGGCATTCAAAACGGAAATGCTTTAACGCATAAGCCCGCATCTGACCTGCCGGAGCGTATCTATATGTATGTAAATGTCAGAGTGTTTGACGGATACGACTGGGGAGTGAGCGCAGCCAGATATTTTTATATAGAAACGAATCGACCTCCCGAAGCGGAATTTGACTGGTCGCCTAAACCCATTTATGAGGGGGACAGGGTGCAGCTCTTGAACCGTTCCACCGATCCGGATGGAGACGGACTGACGGAATTATGGGAAGTTAGAGATCCTTTGGGACAAGTCCAGACGTTTCATGATGCTCCTGTTATACAGAGGGCGCTTCCTGGGGAATACAAGATTCGCTTGGAGGTTAGTGATGGAAAAGCCCAAGCTTTTGTTTCTAAATCCATTCATGTCGTTCCGCTCCGCCTTGATGCAGAAGTAGAGCACACGGAACAATGGAAGGACATCCATGTAAAAGCCGGCCATGAAACCGAGCATAATCCCAAGGAGTTTTATGCAGGAGAAAAACTAATTGTTCACGGTTATCCGGTACCGGCGGAGGTAAGCCGGGTGACGGTTAAGCTGTCGGCCGTTGGTAAGCTAGGGGACAAAATAGAGACCTCAACCGTTCTGAACATGGTTCGTTTAAATGAACATTATACAGGTGAGCTTTTTGATGAGCGTTGGGGAGAGCTCGCCTCAGGGTTGTCAAAAGGAGACTACACACTGCAGTTTGAGGTGATTTACAGAAACGGTGTCCGTAAAAATACGGAGCTTCCAATACGGATTATTGGCTTTGCTAAAGCTTCTGCCGGAGTACATCGAAAACAGTAAAAATTCAGACATATCAAGGGTTGGAGGCTTTTTAAAAAACTTTGAAAAAAAAGTCGAACAACCCTTGACGTTGTCTAAAGCAATGTGTTAAATTAAATCTCGCCGCTTCGAACGGGCTGCAAAAACAAACTGATGAGTGACCTTGAATAAAGGTTCTCGAAAAAAAGTTCTTGCAATGCACTAGGCGAATGTGGTAAATTATAAAGGTCGCTGATTGAGCGATTTGGAAATTTGTTCTTTGAAAACTGAACAACGAGTGAAGCAAGTCAACGTTATAAATGAGCAAGTCGAACAACCCTTTATGGAGAGTTTGATCCTGGCTCAGGACGAACGCTGGCGGCGTGCCTAATACATG
>NZ_JAMBOT010000079.1 GCF_023715725.1 Paenibacillus pasadenensis | reverse complement strand
GAAATGGTGGGCCTTAGTGGACTCGAACCACCGACCTCACCCTTATCAGGGGTGCGCTCTAACCAGCTGAGCTAAAGGCCCTCGTCGATATGGACTTGGAACACCTGAAGCTTTTCTCGCCATCCCCTTGCAGGAGATGCCGCGAAAACTTCGTAGAAAGAGACTTGCTCTTTCAAAACTGACAACGAGTGAGTGACAAGCCGGTTTGAAACCCGAGGGTTTCTGCTGAGGCATCTGGCGATGCCTCGAATTTGAATGCTTCCGTTGCAGGAAGCGATTCTCCATAGAAAGGAGGTGATCCAGCCGCACCTTCCGATACGGCTACCTTGTTACGACTTCACCCC
>NZ_JAMBOT010000078.1 GCF_023715725.1 Paenibacillus pasadenensis | reverse complement strand
GCGCCAGCATGAGGTGATTGTTTTCCAGCACCCTTTATATACCTGGAGCTGTCCGGCGCTGCTTAAGGAGTGGCTGGATCGTGTGTTAAGCCGCGGCTTCGCCAGCGGCGCCGGAGGGAACGAACTGGCGGGAAAGTACTGGCGCAGCGTGATCACCACCGGCGAGCCTGAGAGCGCCTACCGTCGCGATGCTAATCGCTCTCCGATGAACGATATTTTACGTCCTTTTGAACTGACCGCCGGCAGGTGCCGTATGCACTGGATGCGCCCCATTCTCGTCTACTGGGCCCGGAGGCAGCAGCCAGAGGAGCTGCGCAGCCGCGCCCTGGCCTACCGGGACGGGTTGGCCAACCCTATCGCCGCCGGAGGTGTCCATGGC
>NZ_JAMBOT010000077.1 GCF_023715725.1 Paenibacillus pasadenensis | reverse complement strand
GCTGAAGATCGCGCTCGGCAAGTTCAAGCGCGCGGGCGGCCGCTTCATCGCGATCAATCCGGTGCGCACCGGTTACGCGGCGATCGCCGACGAATGGATTCCGATCCGCCCCGGCACCGACGGCGCGCTGTTCATGGCGCTGATGGATGAGTTGATCGCGCGCGATGCGTTCGACCACGAATTCGTGTCGCGCTTCACGAACGCGGCGGAACTGGTCGACCGGCGCGACGGCGCCGACACGTTCGGGCTGTTCGTGCGCGACGCCGACGCGCCGGAGCTCAACCCGCTGTATCCGCAGAACCGGATGTGGTGGGACACGAAGACGAACCGCGCGGTGCTGCACCACACGGATGGCGCGGAGCCGGCGCTCGACGGCCGCTATAC
>NZ_JAMBOT010000076.1 GCF_023715725.1 Paenibacillus pasadenensis | reverse complement strand
GCACCTTTATCTATGTGCCGAAGGGCGTCCGCTGCCCGATGGAGCTGTCGACCTATTTCCGCATCAACGCCGAAAAGACCGGGCAGTTTGAACGCACCATTCTGGTGGCTGATGAAGGCAGCTACGTCAGCTATATTGAAGGCTGCTCGGCGCCGGTGCGCGACAGCTATCAGCTGCATGCCGCGGTCGTTGAAGTCATCATCCATAAAGACGCGGAAGTGAAATACTCCACGGTGCAGAACTGGTTCCCCGGCGATAACACCACCGGCGGGATCCTCAACTTCGTCACCAAGCGCGCCCTGTGCGAAGGGGAGAACAGCAAAATGTCATGGACCCAGTCGGAAACCGGCTCGGCCATCACCTGGAAATACCCCAGCTGCATCC
>NZ_JAMBOT010000075.1 GCF_023715725.1 Paenibacillus pasadenensis | reverse complement strand
CCACCAGCCTGAGCAACTGCCGCTGCTGCTGGAAGCCCTTAAGCAGGCCGACATGGTCAAAGGGTCCCGCTACGTCAAGGGTGGATCGGTGGTCAACTGGCCAAAGTACCGCGAACTCATCTCCCGAGGTGGTGGTCTGTGGACGCGGATGTGCCTGGGGATCGGCGTCAAAGATCCCACCGGCGGATTCAACGCCTTCCGTGCTAACACCCTGCGCGCCATCGGACTCGACGACGTCGCCTCGGCTGGTTACTGTTTCCAGCTCGACCTCACCTGGCGCACCCTCAAAAAGGGCATGACCGTCGCTGAGGTCCCGATCGAGTTCATCGAACGAGAATACGGCAGCTCCAAAATGAGCAAGAACATCGTCATCGAAGCATTGTTGCG
>NZ_JAMBOT010000074.1 GCF_023715725.1 Paenibacillus pasadenensis | reverse complement strand
CTGGGATCAGCTCGACGACCTGAACCTTGTAGGTAAAATTGTTGCGCTGTATGGGCTTGGCGATCAACTGGGATACGGCGAGTGGTTCCTCGATGCGCTCGGTATGCTGCATGACAAACTCTCGACCAAAGGCGTGAAGTTCGTCGGCTACTGGCCAACGGAAGGATATGAATTTACCAGCCCGAAACCGGTGATTGCTGACGGGCAACTGTTCGTGGGTCTGGCGCTGGATGAAACTAACCAGTATGACCTTAGCGACGAGCGTATTCAGAGCTGGTGCGAGCAAATCCTCAACGAAATGGCAGAGCATTACGCCTGATCTCACTGACGGCTTAGCGCATATGCTTTGCCGTCATCTTTATCTTTGCGTCTCTTGTTGCAACAAAATCCGC
>NZ_JAMBOT010000073.1 GCF_023715725.1 Paenibacillus pasadenensis | reverse complement strand
GGCTGGAAAACATCGCGACGAATGCCGTCGTCGTCACCGACTGCCCGGCCATCCCTTCGGAGATGCCTAAATCCAGCGCCATCGGCGTCAGCAGACTGACCGGTAGAAATTCGACGGTAATCAGGCAGGCAACGCAGAAAGCAACCGCGAAAACCGCCGACCAGTTTGGTCGCGCCAGCTCGCGTGCATGGGGTGTGGCTTCATTTGAATGACTCATGAGTGACCTGCGAAGAAAGTGGCTGAAAGCCGCGCAGTGTAACATTTTGTATGTGACGTATTTAACGTTTTCACAACTCTCATCGCTTTTCATAAGAGGATGCGTAGCTGTTCGCATGTTTAAAAAAACGATGCTTGCTATCGCTTTTACAAATCTCAGGAGAATTTAATATAGCAC
>NZ_JAMBOT010000072.1 GCF_023715725.1 Paenibacillus pasadenensis | reverse complement strand
CAGCTTCACCTGCCGCTGATGACCTACCGCAACGGCACGCAGTACGGCACCGCGTTCACGGTCAGCATCGAAGCGGCCGAAGGCGTGACGACCGGCATCTCGGCCGCCGACCGGGCGCACACGATCGCCACGGCGGTCGCGCACGACGTGCGCCCCGAGCACATCGTGCAGCCGGGCCACGTGTTCCCGATCATGGCGCAGCCGGGCGGCGTGCTCGTGCGCGCCGGCCACACCGAGGCCGGCTGCGACTTCACCGCGCTCGCGGGCCTCACGCCGGCCGCTGTGATCTGCGAGATCATCAAGGACGACGGCACGATCGCGCGCCTGCCGGACCTGATCGAATTCGCGAAGGAACACAACCTGAAGATCGGCACGATCGCGATCTTCAGGTTGTGTTC
>NZ_JAMBOT010000071.1 GCF_023715725.1 Paenibacillus pasadenensis | reverse complement strand
ATTTTAACTGGTAATGGATTAAAAGATCCTGATACTGCTATTTCACTACTAGATAATCCGATAAAGCCATTGCCAAATGATAAAGATAGCATTATCGATTATATTAAAGGAGCTTTATAACATGTCGAATGTTTTGGAGTTAACAATTCCTGCATCAACAGCCAACCTTGGAGTTGGCTTTGATTCTATAGGTATGGCTTTAGATAAATTTTTGCATCTGTCTGTAAAGGAAACATCAGGGACAATATGGGAATATATTTTCCATGATGATGCATCTAAGCAATTGCCTACTGACGAAACAAACTTTATTTATCATGTAGCACAACAAGTTGCTTCTAAATATAGTGTTGACTTGCCTAATTTATGTATCGAAATGAGAAGTGATATTCCATTGGCAAGAG
>NZ_JAMBOT010000070.1 GCF_023715725.1 Paenibacillus pasadenensis | reverse complement strand
CGCCAAACCACTGCTGAAAATGTTCTGGCTGATTAATCAGACCCAGCATCATTTCGCGCAGCTTGTCCATTTCCTGCGGCAGAACATCTGCCGGATGATCGCGCGGTGGCAGGTCAGGATCGCTGTAATAGGTGCTGCCCAGTTCTCGTTGCACAACGTAATCGGCGAACCCGCTGATCAGCTCGCGAGTGTTTGGCGCGCGGAAGCCAACCGAATAGTTCATCGCGTTTTCTAACGCATAGCCTTCGTGCGGGAATCCCGGTGGAATGTACAGGATATCGCCGGGTTCCAGCTCTTCATCAATGATGGCTTCGAACGGGTCGACCTGAAGAAGATCCGGGTGAGGGCAGTGCTGCTTCAACTGCAGCTTTTCGCCTACGCGCCAGCGACGACGACCGGTTC
>NZ_JAMBOT010000006.1 GCF_023715725.1 Paenibacillus pasadenensis | reverse complement strand
GCCGCGGCAGCGATGCTCGCCCGCGCCGAGCGCCTTGGCGCGAGCCGCTTCACGATCGCGCTGTTCGGCGCGTTCAGCGCGGGCAAATCCTCGCTCGCCAATGCGCTGATTGGCGAGCGGGCGCTGCCGGTGTCGCCTAATCCGACAACGGCGGCGATCAACCGCATTCTCGCTCCGACAGCTGAGCAGCCGCATGGCACTGCGCGCGTCAGCATGAAGAGCCGCGACGCGATGCTGGACGACTTGCGCTACTCGCTGTCGCTGCTCGGCGAAGACGCCGCTTCCGCCTTGGAAGCGGAGCTGCTGCGCCGTATCGCGGCGCTTCGGCCGGACGGCATTCACGCCGCAGGAAGGCCGCATTACAGCTTCCTGAAAGCCGCCGAGGCAGGCTGGCAGGAGCTTTCGCCGCAGCTTGGGCAGGAGCTCAGCGTTGGCGAGGAGGAATACCGGCGGTATGTGGCAGAGGAGAGCCGTTCTTGTTTTGTGCGGGAAATCGAGCTGTATTACAGCTCTCCGCTTACCGATCAGGGCATCGTGCTCGTGGATACGCCTGGCGCGGATTCCGTTAACGCCCGCCATACCGGTGTCGCATTTAATTACATTAAAAACGCCGACGCCATCCTGTTCGTCACCTATTACAACCACGCGTTCTCGCAGGCCGACCGCCAGTTCCTGATGCAGCTCGGCCGCGTGAAGGACCAGTTCGAGCTGGATAAAATGTTTTTCCTCGTTAATGCCGCCGATCTGGCCGCATCCGGGGATGAGCTGGACGATGTTTTAGGGCATGTGGAGGCCAATCTGCTTCAGCACGGCATCCGTTTCCCGCGTCTGTTCCCGGTATCCAGCTTGTTAGGACTTAAGGGCAAACAGAGCGGCGACGAGGGAATGCTCGCTCAATCCGGCATTCCTGCGTTTGAGGAAAGCTTCCTTGGCTTTACGCGCAACGAGCTGGGGCGGCTTGCGGTGCAGGCGGCCGACGGAGAGCTGGATCGAGCGGCCTCCACCATTGAGGGGTGGATTGAGGCGGCGGAAGGGGATGCCGGCACCAGGGCGAGCGAACGCGCGCGTCTGGAGGCGCTGCGCTCCCAGGCTCTCGCTGCTCGCGCCGACATCGTTGAAGCGCCGCCTGCGTCCGAGCTGGAAAAAGAACTAAATGAGCTGTTCCACTACATCCAGCAGCGCATCTGGTTCGGTTTTGGCGATTTTTACAATTACGCATTTAATCCGTCGAGCTTGCAGGACGACGGACGTGATTTGCGCCGAGCGGTATGGACGTCTTGGCTGGAGCTGCAGCGGATGCTGCAGATGGAGCTGTCGCAGGAGCTGCTGGCGACAACTCTCCGTCTGGAGACAGCGGCGGGCAGCCTGATTCGCACGCGCAGCGAAGCGGCCGGCAATCGTTTATCCGGCCTGCTCGCAGGCTTCCAGCCTGCTCCGTGGGAGACGCCGGCCTTCTCCGCTCCGCCGGAGCCCGCGCCATGGCAGGCGGACGGACTGGACGCCAAACGGCTGTACAGCCTGTTCCGCAATCCGCGCAGCTTTTTTGAGGGAGACGGCAAAAAGAAGCTCCGCGAGGAGCTGGAACAGCAGCTGGCGCCGGACATTCGCCGCTGGATGGACGCTGCGGCTGCAGACTGGCTGGCTCATTACTCCGGTTGCTTAAAAGACGGGCTGTCAGCGGCCGCTGAAGCACTGATTGAGGCTTATCTGCGTGATCTGGACGGCCGTATCGGCTCGATGCAGGATGGCGGCAGCCTCGACGTTTTACGCGAGCTTAGCCAAAAGCTGGCGGAATTGTGCCAGTAGCGCCGAAGAAGAACTTTCTGCTGCAAAGCAAGAGGAGACAGAGCCGAAGCCGCCGAAGCTGCTTCGGGGCAATTCATAGAGCAGCTTGGCTGAGCCCTTCCTAGAAATAGAAAACCTCTTTCTAGCCGTCTTGCGGCTTGAAAGAGGTTTTTTAGCATGGGAATGAGAGAAACGGAGAGCTGCGGCCCCCGTAAAAGGTCGCCAAACGACCTTACGAGGCAAGGAAAACCCAAAACCCACCCCCGTAAGGTCGCCAAACGACCTTACGGCTCAACGAAACCCAAAACCCACCCCCATAAGGTCGCCAAACGACCTTACGGCGCTGCCCGCATAGCAGCCGGCCCAATTCCAATCTGCTGAGCGGCCTTCCAGCCTGCCGGGATAGCCATTTCGCTGCACAGAAGCCGACCGGCCGCCTGAATCTCATTAAGGTACTGGATAGCCGGTTTTAGTTCCTTCCGGCAGTCAGCGGCGCCAGCAAGTATTTATATCACCTGCTTTGTTTCCTCTTTCGGTTGACCCTTATCCGGCTTTCATCAAAGATTCATCGCGTCTCAAAAATGCGGTGAATCTTTTTTTTCGCGTCAAACCGGACAAAAGCGAGCATTTGTGTCGTATGCGTGACGATTCGGAGAGTAATCGAAGATTTATCCCTACAGGGCTTCCCCCATTCCCGCTGAGGAGGGGAGAGCTGAAAATACGGCCTCAAAAGCCGTTTGCCGCCTTTGCGCGATGCTGATAACATACCTCCATGTTCACCAGATTAAGCCAGGCAAGTTAACCAACCTAACTAACGGGGGAGAGAGCTCAATTGGAGGTTTTCAGGCAACTCAAGCCATTTTACTGGGTGGAGCGCAAATTTATTTTTGCTTCCATTCTGTGTCTGGCTAGCGCGACCGCGCTCGGTTTGGTCTATCCAAATCTGCTGCGGTATCTCATTGACGACGTCATCAAACCGAGCAACTGGGGACCAGTGCCGATGCTTTCGCTGCTTGTCGTGTGCGTCGTTTCGCTCAAAGGCTTTATGAACTTCCTAAGCGGATTATTCGGAGGACAGCTCGGCAACCGTGTCGCATTCCGAATGAGAAATGCCAGCTACGCCAAACTGCAGGAGCTGAGCTTTCCGTATTACGACACCGCCAAAACCGGCGATCTGATGAGCCGGCTGACAGCAGACCTGGAGGCGATTCGCCAGTTCATCGGCTTCGGCTTTGCGCAGCTCCTGAACATGTTCCTCATGATCCTGTTCGGCGGAGCGATGATGCTGAGCATTGACTGGCAGCTGACGCTCATTACGCTGGCCGCAATCCCGTTCCTCGTTATCACCGCTCTCCGCTTCGAGAAAAACATCCATCCCGCGTTCCGCGAAATGCGTCAAGCACTCAGCCATATGACAACGGCCGTTCAAGAAAACATAACCGGCGTCCGCACGGTCAAGTCGTTTGCCCGCGAATCCCATGAGGTGGAGAAGTTCTCCGTGCGCAGCGCGGCGTATCAGTCCAACCAGGTTGGAGCTGCAACGATTTGGGCCAAGTATTTTCCAATCATGGAGCTGCTCGCCAACCTTAGCGTCGTTATTCTGCTGATTGCCGGCGGTTTCCGGGTTATCGATGGAGCGCTTACGCTCGGAGAGCTGGTCGCCTTTTTCAGTATGATCTGGTACATTATCGGCCCGATGTGGGGCATCGGTTTCCATATTAACAACTACACGCAGTTTAAGGCTTCCGGTGAACGCGTGCTGGAGCTGCTGAATCAATACGTGCATATCAAAAGCGTGCCGGATGCGGTCGTGCTGGACAAAGAGCATGTAAGAGGCCATGTCCGTTTTGAAAACGTCACCTTTAACTATGCGGACAAAGAGCCTGCATTGACGGATATCAGCTTCAACGCGCCGCCCGGAACGGTTATCGGCCTGCTCGGCGGCACCGGATCGGGCAAAAGCACAATCATTCAGCTGCTCATGCACGCCTACAGCGTCAAACAAGGCAAAATTACCGTCGACGGCATCGACATCCGCAATCTTGACGTTCACAGCCTGCGGAGCCAAATCGCCACCGTGTTCCAGGAAACATTCCTGTTCTCCGCCTCGATTCGCGACAACATTGCTTATGCGAACAAAAATGCGACGCAGGAGGAAATCGAGCGCGCCGCCAGCCTTGCCAAGGCTCATGATTTCATCATGGAGCTGCCGCTAGGTTACGATACGCTCGTCGGCGAGCGCGGCATGGGTCTCTCGGGCGGCCAAAAGCAGCGGATCGCCATTGCCAGAGCGCTGCTCTGCAATCCGCATATTCTTGTGCTGGACGATGCGACTAGCGCCGTGGACATGGAGACGGAGCACGAGATTCAGGCCGGTTTTAAGGAGCTGATGAAGGGCCGCACGACGTTCATCATTGCGCATCGCATCAGCTCGCTGAAGGATGCGGACGAGATTCTGGTGCTCGACAATGGCCATATCGTGCAGCGCGGCAAACATCATGCGCTCGTCCGCCAGAAAGGGCCTTATCAAGAGGTGTATAACATTCAATACGCCGACCGCCCGCAGCATGACGGGGATGGATCACTGGCGAAAGGAGGCACGGCCTAATGAGCAGCAGCGAGGAAAAACAGACCTCCGCTTCGGCGGAACCGGGCAAGGAGTCCGGAAATCAGCGCCAGCGCTTTAAATATCAGGATGACGATATCATTGAAAAACCGTTTAACTGGCAGCAGGTTATTCGCCTGCTGTCCTACATGAAGCCGTACCGCCGCCAGCTTGCCCCGATGATCGGCATGATGGTGCTGGGCACGCTGACCCGGCTTGCTGCGCCAGCGGTTATCATCCTGGCGATTGACAAAGCGATTGACAAGGGCAGCGGCGACAAAGGGCTGCTGCTGATGTACGGCGGAATTTTGCTAGGCCTTTACATCATTCAATGGGCGGCTAACGCTGTCCGGATTAAATACACGAACATTATCGGGCAAAAGGTCATCTACGATCTTCGCCAGCAGCTGTTCGAGCATATCCAGAAGCTGAGCTTCCGCTTTTTTGACAAAAGGCCGGCCGGCTCCGTGCTCGTGCGCGTCACCAATGACGTCAACTCGCTGCAGGATCTGTTCACCAACGGCGTCGTCAACCTGTTAATGGACTGCATTCAGCTGATCGGCATCGCGCTCATTTTGCTGTTATGGAACTTCCAGCTCGGCCTTGCCGTTATGATCACGGTACCGCTGATGTTTGTCGTATCCGGCACGCTGCGCAAGCGGATTCGTTTTGCCTGGCAGGATGTGCGCATCAAGCAGTCCCGTATCAACTCGCATTTGAACGAAGCGATTCAGGGCATGAAGGTTACGCAGGCTTACGTGCAGGAGAAAGAGAACTACGCCTTTTTCGATCATATGAATACGATCAACAAAAAGAGCTGGGACCGCGCTTCCGCGCTTAACCAGACGTTCGGGCCGATCATTGAGGTGACGGCGGCAATCGGAACGCTCATCCTGTTCTGGTACGGCTCTCATCTGATTCAAACAGGTGTCATTACGATCGGCCTGCTCGTCGGTTTTGCCAACTACATTGGCAACTTCTGGGACCCGATCAACCGGCTTGGCCAAATGTACAATCAGCTGCTCGTCGCGATGGCTTCCTCGGAGCGGATTTTTGAATTCATCGATGAGGAGCCAACGGTCAAGGAGAGCGGGCGGGCCCGCATGCTGACGGGGATCAAAGGCGACGTTTCGTTTGAGGACATCATTTTTGAGTATGAAAAGGGACGCCCGGCGCTCAAGGGCATCTCGCTCCAGGCAAAGGCGGGTCAATCGATTGCGCTTGTCGGCCACACCGGCTCGGGCAAAAGCACCATCATTAATCTGCTCTGCCGTTTCTACGACCCCGTAGAGGGCCGCGTGCTGATCGACGGGCAGGATATCCGGAACGTTACGATTGAAAGCCTGCGCTCGCAGGTTGGCATCGTCCTACAGGATACGTTCATATTCTCCGGTACGATTCGCGACAATATCCGGTTCGGACGGCTTAACGCCTCCGATGAGGAAGTGGAGATGGCCGCCCGCGCCGTGCATGCGCATGAGTTCATCATGACGCTGCCGGACGGCTACGATACGGAGGTTCAAGAGCGCGGCAACGTGCTGTCAATGGGCCAAAGGCAGCTGCTCAGCTTTGCCAGGGCGCTGCTTGCCGATCCGTCCATCCTGATTCTCGACGAGGCAACAGCAAGCATTGATACCGAGACGGAGCTGAAAATTCAAGAAGCGCTCAAAACGCTGCTGGCTGGACGCACCTCGTTTATCATCGCGCATCGTCTTTCGACGATCCGCCATGCCGACAACATCGTTGTGCTGGATCACGGACGCATTGTTGAGCAGGGCAACCATGACGAGCTGATGCGCCACGGCGGAACTTATCACGGCTTGATTGAGGCCCAATACCGGTTCCTGTCCGCCTAAACGGAGAGTTAATCGTTACTGAAACCAGAAAAGACAGGGCCAACCGCATTCCGGATGCGGCTGACCCTGTCTTTTTCAGGTTATTCTGTGTTGCTGTGAACGGTGACTTTAGACCTACTTAGAGCCGCCGGTTCGCGCGGGCCGTCAATCACTGCCCTGCAGGCGGATCAAATAATCGTCCAGCCGGTCCATGCGCTCCTCCCAGTCGCGGCGGAAGGAGGAGGCCCAAGCCTCCAGCTCTTGAAACGGCTGAGCGGACAGCCGGTAGATGCGGCGGTTGGCGTTAGCTTCCATTTGCAGCAGGCCGGCTTCGCTTAGCACCTTCAAATGTTTGGATGTTTGAGGCTGACTCATGGACAGCCGTTCGGCAATCTCCCCGACCCCCATCGGTCCGGTCCGGAGAAGCTCTACAATCAATAGCCGGTTAGGCTCGGCAAGCGCCTGAAGGATCGATTTCATGCCTAAAATATACCTTCAGAGGAATATATCTGTCAAGGAATCCTATCAGCAATGCTTGATTTTTCGATAGACACCGTCCAAAATGTGAGGTGGAAAACTTCGGCTATTAGGAACAGGGGGTACTTTTTTTATGTCTTATGGAACGCCGCTATCCTCCGGGGCCCGTAAAATGCTGCTGCTTGGCTCGGGCGAGCTCGGGAAGGAAGTTATCATTGAGGCGCAGAGGCTCGGAGTGGAGACGATTGCTGTTGACCGTTACGCCAATGCGCCGGCTATGCAGGTCGCGCATCGCTCCCATGTCATCGATATGCTGAACCCGGAGCAGCTTCGGGAGCTGATCCTGAAGGAGAAGCCGGATTTGATCGTGCCGGAAATCGAGGCTATCGCAACCGGCACGCTTGTGGAGCTGGAGCAGGAGGGCTTCAAGGTTGTGCCTACGGCTCGCGCCGCCAGGCTGACGATGGACCGCGAAGGAATCCGCCGGCTGGCGGCGGAAACGCTGAAGCTGCCAACCGCTTCCTACCGTTTTGCTGACTCGCTGGAGGAAATGAAGGATGCTGTCATGGAGCTTGGCATGCCGTGCGTTATTAAGCCGATTATGAGCTCCTCCGGCAAAGGGCAGAGCGTATGCCGCTCCGAGGCGGAAATCGCAAGCTGCTGGAACTACGCGATGGAGGGCGGACGCGCCAAAAAGAAGCGTGTTATCGTGGAAGGATTTGTTCACTTCCAATCCGAAATTACGCTGCTGACCGTGCGTTCCGTTTCCGGCACCGTATTTTGCGAGCCGATCGGCCATGTGCAGAAGGACGGAGACTATATCGAGTCCTGGCAGCCTCATCCGATGAGCGAGCTGCAGCGGAAACAAGCCGAGGAGATCGCATTGGCCATTACGGATGCGCTTGGCGGTTACGGGCTTTATGGCATTGAGCTGTTCCTGACGGAGGACGGAGTGCTGTTCAGCGAGGTTTCCCCTCGCCCGCATGATACCGGCATGGTTACGATGGCGACTCAGGATCTGTCCGAGTTCGCCCTTCATGTCCGGGCCATCCTTGGTCTGCCGATTCCAGGCGTGCGCCTGCTGACTCCGGGAGCGACCCATACGCTCAAAGCCGTTCGGGACAGCAAGGCGTTCACCGTAACCGGTCTGGAGCAAGCGCTGGCGGTTCCTGCAACGCAGGTGCGGGTGTTTGGCAAGCCGGAGACGCGCAAGGGCAGACGCATGGCAGTAGCGATGAGCTCAGCCTCCGATGTTGAAAGCGCAAGAGCGGCCGCCAGGCAGGCGGCTGAGGCCTTATCAATCGAATATAATTAATAGTGAATTAATGAAGCGGACTTCGGTCCGCTTTTCTTTTTCATTTAAAATTTTTCTCAATGAAGCGGAGAAGCGGCGAAGCGGCGTTGAATATCACGGAATTCCCGATTATTCGCCATTTTTGGACTCCTCCCATTAAAAGAGTGGGTTCAAATTGCTTGTTGCCATTTGCAAAAATGTGTCGCAAGGCTTATTTTTAATAGGAATGATGCCTATACCAAAACTTCACAATTCAAGGCAAAGGGAGCGGAACCATAAATGAGGCCATCCAGCAAGTTATGGCGGATTGTCGGCACCGCCGCGCTTGCGTCGACACTATTGCTGGCAGTCGGATTTGCGATGGCGATGCGCGAGCTGCTCGTCGTCACGCCTTTGGCGCAGCAGACCGGGACGGCCCCGGCACAACAGATTGAAACGGGAGGCGGCTTTCAGAACGCTGAAGAAATCCGCGTGACCGCTCTCGGGGATTCCTTGACGAAAGGAACCGGCGATAACAGCGGGAAAGGGTATGTCAAAACGGTCCTTGAGCTGCTGCGAGAGGAGACCGGAAAACCAGTGCATCAGATCAACAACTTGGCTGTCGCCGGGCTTACGGCTAAGGAGCTGGACGATATGCTTAGCCGCGACGATTCGCTTGAATATCCGATTAAACAGGCGAATCTTATTTTGCTGACAATCGGGGGAAACGATCTGTTCCGTCCTGTACTGGAAGCCCGTGAGAGCGGCGAGGCCGGGGATATCAATCTCGAGACGATCGAAGCCGGCATACCGGCGGCGGCGGAATCTCTGCGCAGCGTCGTCGAGCGGATTCGCGCTATTAATCCGGATGCGACCCTTGTTTACACCTCACTGTACAATCCGTTTTACGACATACCGGATCTCCGCGAAGGAAGCGCGGCCGTGCAGAAGTGGAATGGCGCAGCGTATGAGATTATCGGCTCTGACGAGCTTGCCGTTGTTGTTCCGATTATGGATTTGTTCCAACAGCGCTCGGCGGACTATATGTCCTCGGATCATTTTCATCCTAACCAGCAAGGTTATGAGCGGATTGCGCAACGGATCGCCCAAGCGCTGACGTAAAGCTCATCAATCGAGAGAGATAACCGATATGGATGTGGAGAGCAAAGGAGAGCAGCAGATGACGATAGACTATTACGTGCCTGATCGTGTCAAAAAGAGCATTTCCGCCTTCTCCGATTCCGAGCCGAAACGTCCAGTCAAAACGACCGGCCAGCCAGTGCTCGAAGTACGGGGACTAAAAAAGAAAATTCGCCGTAAATGGATCATCCATGAAGTCGGCTTTGAAGTATATAAAGGAGAAATTTTTGGCTTTCTGGGGCCGAACGGTTCGGGGAAAACAACGACGATCCGCATGCTTGTTGATCTGATCAAGCCGACCGAAGGAGAAATTCTGATCGGCGGCCACAGCGTTACGCGCCATCCCGAAAAAGCGCTGGCCGAAGTCGGGTGCATCGTCGAAAATCCGGAAATGTATCCTTATCTGACCGGCTGGGAGAACCTGGAGCATTTTGCGCGTATGCTGAGGGGAGTAGACGCGGAGCGCATCTCTGAGGTCGTTAATATCGTCCGTCTCGAGGATAGAATCCATGACAAGGTTCGCACCTACTCGCTCGGAATGAGGCAGCGGCTAGGCATCGCTCAAGCGCTCCTCGGGCGGCCTAAGCTGCTGATTTTGGACGAGCCGACGAACGGGCTGGATCCAAAAGGAATCAAGGAGCTTCGCGAGTTCATCCGCATGCTGTCCGATTCCGGCCTCAGCCTGTTTATTTCCAGCCATCTGCTCAGCGAAATTCAGCTGATGTGCGACAGAGTGGCGATTATTAACGACGGGCGGGTGCTGTCCGTAGGACGGGTGGACGAGCTGGTCGCTCAGGCGGGCACTTATGTGCTCTGGATGACGGACTCGCAGGAGGAGACAAGGCGCATTTTGGCGGCGCACCGGGACGTCCGGCTGTATGCGGAAGGGGAATATACGATGGACGACAGTGCGCTTGTCCATTTGCCTGGGGCAATTGTCAGCTCGATGCGAGAAGAGCTCGTTCCGGAGCTTGTCGTTAAGCTGATCGCCGAAGGCATTGATATCGCGGCTGTGCAGAGAGTTGCGCCGACGCTGGAGGAGCTGTTCCTGCAGCTGACGGAGGACGGTAAGGAATGATGGATTTGCTGCCGCTCGTGCAAAATGAAACGCTGAAAATTTGGAAAAAGAAGCGTTTCTATGTTATTCTTCTTATCCTGCTTGTGCTCATACCGCTTTTTACATACGCGCAAATGCGAGTATCGATGACAAATGCCGAGAATTTCAAAGATTGGCGCAATCAGGTCCAGCAGGAGATTACCGAAAAGCAAAACCTGCTTGCCAACGACCGGATGCCGGAGGAATGGAAAAAATACGACCGCATCCAGGTGCAGCAGCTGCAGTATTATCTCGATAACGATGTAAACCCGAACAGCCCGGACGCGGCCGGATTTACGCGGATGTTCATGGCCAGTTCGGTAGCGATGTTTTTTCCGCTGCTGATCTTGGCGCTGTCGTCGGATCTGGTGTCGGGAGAAAGAACGGGCGGTACAATCAAAATGCTGCTTACCCGTCCGGTTCGAAGATGGAAAATCCTGATGAGCAAGCTGATTGCGCTGACGATGTATGTTTCGCTGGCTATAATCACCACCGGCGCGGTATGCTATCTGATATCGGGTCTTGTATTCGGCTACGGCGGCTGGACGATGCCGGTATTCACCGGTTTTGTCGTAAACGGGGCCGCCATTGATACAAGCGGCGTACATCCCGTGCCGCAGTGGAAGTATATCATTATGCAGAGCGGACTCATCTGGATATCCTGTATGACGATTGCGATTTTATCGCTCATGGTGTCGGTTCTTGTGCGCAGCACGGCGGCAAGCATCGTCACGATGATGGCGGCGGTCATTTCCGGCAGCATTTTGGCGGGCATGACCTCCTCCTGGCAGGCGGCTAAATACCTTTTTTCCGTCAACATCGATCTGACCGATTATTTGGAGGGAACGCCTCCGCCAATCGCCGGTATGGATATTCTCTTTTCGCTGTCTGTGCTGGGGATTTGGTCGCTTGCCGCGTTAATTGTATCGTTCGCCGTCTTTACTAAACAGGATATCTTGAATTAAAATAGCGTGAGTTAAATGGGCAATAAGAAAAGGGGGACGCGTATGGCCGAACAACTGGATCTTTACGCAACCGAATCGGCAAATACAGCGAAGGGCCCTTCCTATGATGCGGATGATATTCAGATTCTGGAAGGCCTGACTGCGGTGCGCAAGCGCCCCGGCATGTATATCGGCAGCACGACAAGCTCGGGCCTGCATCATCTGGTATGGGAAATTGTCGACAACGCGGTGGATGAGCATCTGGCCAAGTTTTGCTCCGAAATCAATGTGACGCTGCACAAAAACGGCGCTGTAACCGTCCACGACAATGGACGGGGCATTCCGACCGGGATGCACAAAAGCGGCATTCCGACGCCGCAGGTCGTGTTCACGATCCTGCATGCGGGCGGCAAGTTTGGCGGCGGCGGGTACAAAAAATCCGGCGGATTGCACGGCGTAGGCGCTTCCGTGACGAATGCGCTGTCGGAGTGGCTGGAGGTCGAAATTTACCGGGACGGCAAAGTACATAAACAGCGTTTCGAATACTGGGTCGACAAAAGCGGCAAAGAGCATGTCGGCGAGCCTGTAACCGGTCTTGAAGTATTGGGCGGAACGCGCCAAACCGGAACAAAGGTAACGTTTAAACCGGATGCCCGCGTGTTTCACGGGAATACCGCGTTTAATTACGATACGCTGGGCGACCGCCTGCAGGAGATCGCATTTTTGAACTCCGGCTTGAAGGTTACGCTTAAGGACGAGCGCAGCGGCAACGAGAGTATGTTCCACTACGAGGGCGGAGCGAAGCAATTCGTGGAATTCCTCAACGAAGAAAAATCCGTTCTGCATGATGCGGTTCATTTCAGCGCGGAAAAGGATGAAATCGAGGTCGAGGTAGCCCTGCAGTACAATGACGGCTATACGGAGACGATTGTCAGCTTTGTTAACTCCATTCCGACCCGGGGCGGCGGAACGCATGAGACCGGCTTTAAAACGGCTTATACGCGTGTGCTCAATGATTATGCCCGCCGCGCTGCGATGCTTAAGGAAAAGGATAAAAACCTCGAGGGCGGCGATCTTCGCGAAGGCATGATGTGCGTCATCAACATCAAGATGGCCGAGGTGGAGTTCGTCGGACAGACGAAGGATCAGCTGGGCAGCTCGAGCGCCCGCAGCGCCGTCGATGCGGTTGTGGCGGACAAAATGGCCGTTTTCCTGGAGGAGAATCCCCAGGTCGGTCAAATGCTGCTGAAAAAGGCGATTCAGGCGTCCAAAGCGCGTGAAGCCGCCCGTAAAGCGCGCGAGGAAATCCGCAGCGGCAAAAAACGCAGCGAATCGTCCAATCTCGGAGGCAAGCTGACGCCAGCACAGTCCAAGGACTCGTCGCGCAACGAGCTGTTTATCGTGGAAGGCGATTCCGCCGGCGGCTCCGCGAAGCAGGGACGTGATTCCAAGTACCAGGCGATTTTGCCGCTCAAAGGAAAACCGATGAACCCGGAGAAAGCACGGCTCGCCGACATCCTCAAAAACGACGAGTATAAGGCGATTATCGCCGCTATTGGCGCCGGCGTCGGACCGGAGTTTGAGGCATCGGAATGCAACTACAGCAAAATCATTATTATGACGGATGCCGATACGGACGGCGCGCATATTCAAGTGCTGCTGCTGACGTTCTTTTACCGGTACATGAAGCCGCTGATCGACAGCGGACGAATCTATATCGCTCAGCCTCCGCTTTACAAAATGTCGCGCAAGTCCGGCAAGCTGGAAACGGTGCGTTACGCTTGGACGGATGAGCAGCTGCACAATTATGGCAAGGAAATGGGCAAAAATTTCGAGCTTCAGCGCTATAAAGGATTGGGCGAGATGAATCCTGATCAGCTGTGGGAAACGACGATGAATCCCGACTCCCGCACGCTGCTGCAGGTGCAGATTGACGATGCGTCTAAGGCTGAGCGCCGCGTGTCGACACTGATGGGCGATAAGGTCGATCCTCGCAAACGCTGGATCATCGACAATGTAGACTTCACGGAATACGAGGAGTAGGGGGACTGGCTCCATGAGTTTGAGCGAGCAATTTCTGCCGGCGTTCCTTGAAGAGGTTGTCGGAGACCGATTCGGACGCTATTCAAAATATATTATTCAAGACCGCGCCATTCCTGATGTGCGCGACGGCTTGAAGCCTGTACAGCGGCGGATTTTATACGCCATGTACGATGCCGGCAACACGCCGGACAAGCCTTACCGCAAGTCAGCCAAAACGGTTGGCGACGTTATGGGCAACTACCATCCGCACGGCGATTCTTCGATATATGAGGGCATGGTGCGGATGGCGCAGCCATGGAAGGTCGGCCACACGCTGATCGACGGCCACGGCAACTGGGGTTCCATGGACGACGATCCGGCTGCGGCGATGCGTTACACGGAAGCCCGGCTGTCGCCAATCGCCATGGAACTGCTGCGCGATATCGAGAAGCGCACCGTGCTGTTCAAGGACAACTTTGACAACAGCACAAAGGAGCCGGTTGTACTGCCGGCGCGTTATCCGAATTTGCTGGTCAACGGCGTAAGCGGCATTTCCTCCGGCTTTGCAACGGAGATTCCGCCGCATAATCTTCGCGAGGTCATCGACGCCTGCATCGCGCTCATGAATAACGGCGAATTGCAGCTGTCCGATTTGATGGCGATCCTTAAAGGACCGGACTTCCCGACAGGCGGCATCATTATGGGCGAGGAAGGCATTCGCGACGCTTATTCTACCGGACGCGGACGCATTCATCTGCGGTCCAAAACGGCGGTTGAGGAGCTGCGCGGCGGCAAAAAAATGATCGTGGTGACGGAAATTCCGTACCAGGTCGTCAAGTCTCGCCTGGTCACCTCGATGGAGAACATCCGTCTGGAGAAAAAGGTTGACGGTATCGCCGAGGTGCGCGATGAAAGCGGACGGGAAGGTCTGCGCATCGTCATTGAGCTGAAAAAGGATGCGGATGCCGACGGCATTCTGGCCTATTTGCTCAAAAAGACCGACCTGCAGGTGACGTACAACTTTAATATGGTCGCCATCGTGAACAAAACGCCGCGTCAGCTCGGCGTGAAGGACATGCTGGCCGCTTATATTGATCACCAGAAGGAAGTTGTCACCTTCCGAACGCGGTACGAGCTGGAAAAGGCAGAGGACCGCGCACATGTGCTGGAAGGGCTCGTCAAGGCGCTGAACATTTTAGACGATGTTATCGCTACGATTAAGGCGTCCAAAAACCGCGCAGACGCTCAGAACAATTTGGTGGCGAAGTTCGGCTTTAGCGAACGCCAGGCCGATGCCATTCTTACGTTGCAGCTGTACCGTCTGACCAATCTCGAGATTAACTCACTGGAGAAAGAGCTTCGCGAAATCGCCAAGCGTGTAGCCTATCTGCGCTCCATTCTGGAGAATGAGCGCAAGCTGCTCAAGGTCATACAGGACGAGCTGCTGGAGATCCGCGAGAAATACGGCATCGACCGCCGCTCGGAAATCCGCGGCGAAGTGGAAGAGCTGAAGGTCGGCCTGGAGGTTATGGTCAGCGCCGAGGATGTGCTCGTTGCAATTAGCCGCGACGGTTACGTGAAGCGGACGAGCCGTCTCAGCTTTACGCGCAGCGGAGGAGAGACCGACGCCGCAGGCGTGAAGGAAGGCGACGTCATTCGTCATCTGCTGGAATGCAGCACGATCGACAGCCTGCTCGTATTCACCCGTAAGGGCAGCTATTATCTGCTGCCTGTATATCAAATTCCGGAGTTCAAATGGAAGGACGCCGGCACGGCGATTGTCAATGTCATCCCGCTGCCGAAGGATGACTCCATCGTGGCGGTCATTCCGGTGAAGGACATCCAGCAGCCGGGGCTGTCGCTGTTCTTCTTTACGAAAAAGGGACAGGTAAAACGGACGGAGCTGAAAGACTACGCGACGAACCGTTCTACGGCAATTGCTGCCTGTAAAGTTGGCGACGGCGATGAAGTGATTGAGGTCATGCAGACGCGCGGCGAAGCGCATTTGCTGCTCATTACGCGTCAAGGGGCAGCCATTCGATTCCCGGCATCGGAAGTCAACCTGATGGGCCGTGTTGCTGCCGGAGTGCGGGGCATCCAGCTCAAGGAAGGCGATGAGCTTGCCGCAGCCGTAGAGGCCGGACCAGACGATGAGGGCGAGATTCTCGTTATCAGCGACCTTGGTTACGCCAAACGCAGCCTGCTCGCCGATTATCCGGTTCAAGGACGCGGCGGCAAAGGTGTCATTACGTTTGAGTTCAAAGAAGGCAAACGCGTCAAGCCGAACGGGTCCCGGCTTGCCGGAGCGTGGTATTGCAAAGAACCGCGCGAGCTGACCGCGCTGCTGGCAGGCGGCGGACAACAAAGCTTCCTTACGGAAAAAACGCCGATTGAGGACCGCAAGTCCATCGGCAGAGCGCTCGTCACGGTAGATAAGAGCGACAGCGTTAGCCAGCTATATCCCCGTCTGGAAGTTAGCCAGGAGGGCTGATTTTAGCAGGATCAGTGAACGTTAATATTCTTTGGGCTCAGCCGGAGCTTTCTTAAAAAAGGCCGGGACTGCAATCGCAGTCCCGGTTTTTTTGCGTGATCGCTGTGTGCGTAATCTCGCAGATTGCTGAAGCTAGGAATAACTAGTGCACCATAAATGTTTTGCTTATGTTTGGCTTGCTGGACAAAAATAACGAAGCCCGGGACCTGTATGGGGTCCCGGGCTTCGCTGTTATGAAGATTCGATTATTCCGGCCGAACTGCGGGCGATAGTCTATGCAGGCATGTCATGTCTGCGGCTGATATTGGTTCACGTTATTCGGAACAAAAATATTGTCGCGTCCGACAATCCGCCAGCGAGCGTAGCGCTCAGTGATGAACGCTTGGACAAGCCGCGACTCCGCGTCGCGCAGCGCCTGAAAATACGGCTCCGCCTTCGTCGGCGAATCGACATCGGCGTCATATTGATCCACACAGCGGAAGTACAAATCCTGCAGCCGCACATACTCGCGCAAACATTCCAGCTGCATGTGTTCGAAAGGGGACGCGTCCGTCAGATCGATACGATTGAACTTTGATTCGATATCGCTCATCGTGCTGGCGAATCGTTCGGCGTGCAGCCGGTCGAGCTCACGGTTGCGCCCCGTAATGTGCTCGCAGTAATACACATGTTTATGGGGCGTGCCGCTCCAAAGTGTAGAATCCTGCAGCTGGCCCTGCACGAGCATTAGAATGGCGGTCGTCAGGTCGCGGTTGCGGCTGCCGAACAGATCTGCGCTCAGCTCGGATGTTAGCTCTTCAATGCTTGCCGTCGGCTCATAGTAGAGACGGGACAAATACGCATAGTTCAGACTGGCTACCCACCAGCTTGTAATCGGCAAATAGAGCGAGACAATTCCCCGATAGTCGTAAGCGGCAAATGTGTTGACCATCTCCCGAATATAATCTGGGTTGATCCACAGATTGGAACGGAAACAGTAGTGGTCGCCGGTGTGATAGTCAAAGTAAAAGGCTCCTCCGGCATGTTTCGCTTTCATGCCCCATTCATAAGCGACCTGATCGTTAACGTTGCAGACGAGTACGGACATGTTGCGAGGCAAGTCGCCCTGCGGCCTGTCAAAGCTCTGCGGCGTATACGCCAAATGCTCCACGATTAGATCCGGCCGTACCTTGGCAATCTCGTCGGCAATGTATGCGTTTGCACGAAGAATAGCCTGCGAGTCGCGGCAGCCTTCGCATTGGCAATAGCCTCCGCCGTCCAGCGGCCAAGTGCCGATGAACTGGTAGTAATCGTCCTGCTGAACAAATTGGACGAAGCTGTTGGCGTACTCGCGCACCGCATCCTCGTTGGAATAACAAAGCTTCAGCGGTTCACGCTTCCCGTCAAATAGCGAAAACCACTCCGGATGAAGCTCGAACCAATGATCCCGCGGAAAGAAATAGTCGGTGGAATGCTCGCTCATGTCGATGGCGATGCCGCGTTTGCGAAGCTCAGGCAGCAGCTCGTTCGCGATCTCATTCCATAAAATGGAATGCGCGCCGTCCACCGAGTCATCGGGTCGGTCAATTGAAGTCAGCAGCAAATTGTAGTTGTTTTTGGCCATCCAATCAATCGTGTCCCGCGTGCGTTCGAACGTATTCCTCGACGTGTCGTAAAGGCACATGCCCCGATATTCCATCCAAGGCTTCTTCACGATCGTCCGTTCCTCCAGCTGGAATTCCGTCAAATGCGGAATTTGTTCCAGCTCGGCATCGGGGAACAGGAAACGGCAGCCAATTATCCGCAGCAGCTCATATACCCCATATAAAAATCCGCGTTCGAGCGTTGAGGCGATCGTAACAGCGCTTGCATTAACTTCGATGGCATAGCCGTCAAAGCAAAGCTCGGCTGCGGAGAGATTCGTGAATCGTACCGTAAGCTGCTGCTGGCGGTCGGGGTCGCCCCCAGTAAAGATTCGAGCCAAATAGGCGTCCAGCTGATCTCTTGCGAAGGCGAGAGTGGGGGAGTCCGGTTCGAGCGTAAAGGCGTCGTATTCATAACGGACGCTTAAGGGAGCTTGCAAGCGCATGGCATCATCTCCTTGATGTTGTTTGTCCGCTTTATTGTAAGTCTCCGCTGCGAGCCGCGACATAACAGATGTTGCGATTTCATAACAGAATTTACGATGCAAATAACTTTACCGTGGCGAAACTAATGCTATTGCTATCATTTATTAACTTTTGTTACACGCTGCAGTAAAAAATGGCGCAATGATGAGGTAAAATGAGCAGAGAGGTTAACCTGACATAAAAGCAAGCTGCCGCCGGTGAATTGACTCTAGAAAGCGGTTGCAATTTGACGGTCTTTTAGGAGGCCGGGCGAAAGTCCTGTTATGCGTCATATCGTACTGGATTTTAGGATGACAGCTTGTAATTGGCTCTGCGATTGTGATGATAGATGCGGAGGTGCGCGCGATACATATTCTGATGGTGGACGACGACAAGCTGATTTGCGAAAACATCAAATCCAAGCTGACTCGTCTCGGTTATGCAAGTCATTACACGTTACTTATGGCGCATTCCGCAACCGAAGCGGAAATTTTGTATGATCGGCACGCGCCTGAATTTGTTATCACCGATATTCACATGACGGCCGTCAACGGACTGACATTGATCCAGCGGCTGATGGACCGCAGGCATCAAGCAAACATCGTCGTTCTCAGCAGTTATGATTACTACGAATACGTACGCACTGCTTTTTTGTTAGGCGTAAAGGATTATATGCTTAAGCCGCTCGATATTGACGAACTGGACAGCAAACTGAAGAAGCTTGGAGCCGTATCGGCGAAGTCCCGGGAGCTGCGGGAGGAAGAAGCGGGGGCGATAGGGACAGAACGAGTGGTGATGCGGCATGCGCTGCTGTTCATTGAGGACAACCTGAGCCGTTCAATCTCCATGCGGGATGTAGCGGATCACGTCGGTCTAAGTTATACCTACTTCAGCAGGCTGTTCAAGGAGCACACTCAAAGCCACTTCGCCCACTATGTGCACCTGCTACGTATTGAGAGGTCGCGGAAATATTTGCAGGAGCCAAGCTTTAAAATTCAGGACATCGCCAAAAAGCTCGGATACGAGAATTCGAGCGAGTATTCGCGGGCGTTCAAAAAATATACCGGACAATATCCGAGCGAATACCGCGAGCGACCGTGGGACAGGTAACAGGTTCGTGGTTTGCTATCTTAGCCGTATGTGTAAGAGCGAATCGCTCGACTGAACAGGTTCTCATGGAGTGGATAGATAATTCCGACCGGCTTTGTCGAAGACTCAAAGCGCGAAATTCGAATTTCCGGGTACGCACCACTTCCACTGCTTCCACAAAGACATCTTCATTCTTCGTCGCATTCATACGTCGAACATCCGAGCTATTAGGGTGCTGGAACGGGCTTGCGTTGCCTTGGCCAATTCTAGACGGGGGGAGGGGCTAGTTGCCCCATTCCGGTCCCAGCCTTGTAACGTTTGATGGTTTTTGCGTTGTGTTAGCCGCTTATTGAAGCAAAGCGTCCTCAACGAGTGTGTCCAGCTTAGCGAACGCTTGTCTCAGCTGCGGAAGCTCGGAGTCCTTTTCCAGCGCTTTTGGCAAAGCTTCCTCAAGGAGGAGAAGCATTTGGTTGACTTCATTGAGCCTATTCCGATCCCATTTTTTACCGTTTAACCTTTCTGCAAGCACAACCCCGACGAACAGGTTAATATCGGCAATAAGCTGGTTAAAGCCGTCCAACGGAACGTTTTTGGTGATAAGCGGTTCCATTAGCTTTTGGTAGTTTAAATTGGCTTCTTCAATATGCGAATCAGCTTGATACAGCAGCAATTCGCTGTTTTCGGGCTGATTGTTCAAGACTTGCTCAATATTGGCTTGAGTGTCATGAATTCGGTTGATCATAACCGTATAATCGTTTGTAATGTCGTTAACCGTTTTCGCTTCGTCCGATATGTAGTTCATCACTACGAATACATTTACGAGCAGAATGGCTCCAAACGCATATGCAAAAAGCACTTTTTTACTCATTTTCGTTAAAATCTCCCCACTGCAGCTGCGGTATAAATGGTTGCATCGACGCCGGATGATTTGCTTTATGTAATGATGCCAGCTCTTAGCTCGCACCTTTCCATCTTATCTTTTCAGACTGGAGAAAGGTACAAGCATAATTATCCAGAACAAAACCAGCCCGCCCTCAAGTTTGAGGCGGGCTGGTTTGCCTTACACCTTACGGTTAAAAAAGAGGACAATTTTTCTGCGGAATTTTAACGGGCTACAATATAACCTTCCGCTTTCAGCAGCTCGGCGATCAGCACCGCGCCGCCGGCAGCGCCGCGAAGCGTATTATGCGACAGGCCGACGAATTTGAAGTCGTAGAGGGAATCTTCACGCAGACGTCCTGCGGAGATGCCCATGCCTTTTTCGATATCGCGGTCGACACCCGTTTGCGGACGGTTGTCTTCCTCGAAGTAAGTGATGAATTGTTTTGGCGCGCTAGGCAGCTCAAGCTCTTGCGGACGTCCGGCATAGCTGTTCCAGCGATCGAGAATTTGTTCTTTGGTCGGTTTGGTTCCGAAATTGACAAACACGGTAGCAAGGTGGCCGTCGGATACAGGCACGCGGATACATTGAGTCGTAATATGCGGCGCTTGCGCTTTGACGATAACGCCGTTTTCGACTTTGCCCCAAATGCGCAGCGGCTCCTGCTCGCTTTTTTCTTCCTCGCCGCCAATGTATGGGATGACGTTGTCGTTCATTTCCGGCCATTCCGCGAACGTTTTGCCAGCGCCGGAAATCGCTTGATAGGTACTCGCCACAACTTGCGTCGGGCCGAATTCCTTCAAGGCGTTGAGCATTGGAACATAACTTTGAATGGAGCAGTTCGGCTTAACGGCGATAAAGCCTGTTTCCGTGCCGAGACGTTTACGCTGATGCTCGATAACGTCCAGATGCTCCGGATTGATTTCCGGAATGACCATTGGAATGTCAGCTGTCCAGCGGTGAGCGGAATTGTTGGAAATAACGGCTACGCCGGCTTTGGCGTAAGCTTCTTCCAGTTCTTGAATTTCATTTTTCTTCATATCGACGGCGCAGAAGATCAGGTCCAGGCCAGCTGCAACCTCTTCGACTTTGGCTGCGTCCTGCACCGGAATTTGTTTGACGCTGTCTGGAAGAGGGGTATCTAGCTTCCATCTGCCTTTTACGGCTTCCTCATACATTTTGCCTGCGGAGTTTGCACTTGCCGCGATTGCCGTTACTTGAAACCATGGATGATTGTCCAGAAGAGCGATGAAACGCTGCCCGACCATTCCGGTACCCCCGACGATGCCGGCTCTGAGTTTTTGTGTCATGAAAAGTTCAGCCCTCTCTATCTAACGGAATAAATGTATTGATTATACCAAGCAAGTCAGTCGTCGTTCAATGATTTAAAGAAAAAAAGAAAACCCGAATTCCGCCGAGGGGGAATTTCGGGCTGTGGGCGGTAGTTTCTCGGCAGATGAACGGCCCGTCAGCAATTCGGACGACCAGCTTTAATACTGCCCATTTTCAGTCATATGGCCTGTCATCCGTTGGCTCAAGCCGGTCGATAACTTGCAGGAGCGCCTCAAGCAGCACCCACAGCGGAACGGGCTCATCCGGTTTTTCGAGCAGCTGAGGATCTTTAATAATTCCATATGCCTGAATTTTGCGGATGATGGATTCTTTGTGCCCTTCCACGATTATCACCCTTTCGCCTTCTCTCGAACATCTATTTTGCATTCTATGTCAGCATCTGTCTAATGGTTCGGAATGGAATCGATTAAGGTCTATAATTATTAATCCGATTAACCTTTCTTTCGACAATTTCGGATGGTATAATCAGGAATTAGATAAAGTCGCAAACTGAATATATAGCCGATGTCCGTCTGCGGATGTGGAGCTGAATAGGAAAGCAGGTGCAAGCGTGATAACCGAGGATTTCGCCAAACTGTGGATGAAAATTTCAAAAGAATGGAAAAACCATCTGGAAGAACAGCTGCTGCCTCACTTAACGGAAGGCCAGCTGAATGCGCTGGAGCTGCTGCTTAAGTATCAACCGATGAAGCCGTCCGAGCTGCTGCAGCATTTGCAGACGACACCGGCCGCGATTACGACACTGCTTGACCGTATGGAAAAGGGAGGTCTAATCGAACGAAGCCGCGACTCTTCCGACCGTCGCATCGTTTGGGTAACCGTAACCGATCATGGCCGGAACGAGGCGAAACGCGGCACGGAAATTCGAGACGCTTTTCTGCGGGAAGCTCTTGACCGCATCTCCTCCCACAACCAGCAACTGCTCGTTTATCTGCTCGGCAAAGTAGCCAATGCGGGTTAAGCTTTCAGGACATGAGCAAGCGCCGAAGGCGCTCCGTAAGGATTTCAAACGACCTTACCGTGAGCGGGAAAACGCGAAAGGCGCTCCGTAAGGACGTCAAACGACCTTACGGTGAGCGGGAAAGCGCGAAAGGCGCTCCGTAAGGACGTCAAACGACCTTACGGAGAACGGAAACCCTCGAAAGGCGCTCCGTAAGGACGTCAAACGACCTTACCGTGAGCGGGAAAACGCG
This sequence comes from Paenibacillus pasadenensis, assembly GCF_023715725.1. Taxonomy (GTDB): domain Bacteria; phylum Bacillota; class Bacilli; order Paenibacillales; family Paenibacillaceae; genus Paenibacillus_O; species Paenibacillus_O pasadenensis_A. Next base: position 323,608 of record NZ_JAMBOT010000006.1, on the reverse strand, counting down.
AAAGGCGCTCCGTAAGGACGTCAAACGACCTTACCGTGAGTGTGAAAGCACCGAAGGAGCTCTGTAAGGACGTCAAACGACCTTACGGAGAACGGAAACCCTCGAAAGGCGTACCGTAAGGGCGTCAAATGACCTTACGGTGAGTGTGAAAGCACCGAAGGAGCTCCGTAAGGGCGTCAAATGACCTTACGGAGAACGGAAACCCTCGAAAGGCGCTCCGTAAGGACGTCAAACGACCTTACGGAGAACGGAAACCCTCGAATGGCACTCCATTAGGTCCCCAAACGACCTTACGCAAAACAACAAAAACGGGAGGAAACGGAGCTCAGCTCCGTTTCCTCCCGTTTTTCTACTATAGTTCAGTAGCGGACAACCTGGCCGCTGCCTGCTCCAGCTGCTCTTCGCTCCACAACGTCCAAGGCGACTCGCGGGGCGGAAGAGAGCGGAACTCCATCCATTCCTTTGTTACGGGATGGGGAATGCCTGCGCTGGCCGACCAGAGGGCGATATCGCCGTGTGCGCTGCTGGCAGCAGCCGGGCGAGGTTTGCCGCCGCTTGCGCCGTATTTGAGATCGCCAACGAGCGGGCAGCCGATGGCGGCAAATTGCACGCGGATCTGATGCGGCCTGCCGGTATGCAGCCGGACGGCGGCTAGCGCCAATCCGCCGTCTCCTGACTCGGCCCGGTAGCTGAGCCTCGCTTCCTTGGCATCGCCGGTAGGCCGGTCAAAGGAAGTGACGAAGTTGCGCCGGCTGTCCTTGGCCAAATAATGCAGCAGGCTGCCTTCCGCACGCTGCGGCTGGCGGCTTAGCACCGCGAGGTATGTTTTGCGGAAGGTGCGGGTTCGTACGGAGTCCGACAGCCGTCCGGCAGCTTTGGACGTTTTGGCAAAAATCATTACGCCTCCGACAGGACGGTCGAGCCGATGCACAAGCCCGAGAAAAACGTTGCCGGGCTTGTTATGCCGGAGCTTCAAGTCTTCCTTGAGCAGCGTGAGCATATCGGCATCTCCGCTCTCATCCTCCTGCGAGGGAATGCCAGGCGGTTTCACGACGACTAGCAGGTGATTATCCTCGTAAAGGACCGGGATCGGCGGCCTCGAGCCGCCGCTTGGGCCGCTCATGCCGGTCAAGCCTCCCAGCGTCCAAGAATGCCGCAAGGCAGTGTAAGTCCGGAAGCGCTAATCGGCAGGCCAATCTCTCCGCAGTGGATGGAGCCGCCAAACCGTTTGCCGGCCGTCATATGGAGCAGGTTATGGAGCACCTGCGGCGACAAACCGGTCGTATAGGAATTGATCAGCATAAACAGCGGCTTGTCGCTTAGAATGTCCATGCAGGACTCGAGAAACGGGAATAGGCTTGATTCCAGCTTCCACATTTCGCCCCCGGGGCCGCGTCCGTAGGATGGAGGGTCCATAATGATGGCGTCATACTTGCTTCCGCGGCGCTGCTCGCGCTGCACAAATTTAAATACGTCATCGGTAATATAACGAACGGGACGGTCAGCAAGGCCGGACAGGGCGGCATTTTCCTTTGCCCATTGAACCATGCCTTTTGCAGCGTCGACATGGCATACCTCGGCGCCGGCAGCGGCAGATGCTACCGTTGCTCCCCCGGTATAAGCGAATAAGTTCAACACACGTATCGGCCGGTCGGCGCTGCGGATTTTGTCCATCATCCAGCTCCAGTTCACGGCCTGCTCCGGAAACAGCCCGGTATGCTTAAAGCTTGTTGGCTTGATATGAAAGCTCAGCTCGTCGTAACGGACAGTCCAGCGCTCGGGGAGCGGCTTTTTGTTATCCCAGTTGCCTCCGCCTGTGCTGCTGCGGTGATAATGCGCATCAGCGGAAGTCCACAGCTGGCGGTCTCCGCGGAACGGCCAAATAATTTGCGGATCTGGACGGCGCAGCGTTACATTCCCCCAACGCTCCAGCTTGTCACCGTCTCCGGTGTCGATAAGTTCATAATCATTCCATTGGTCAGCAATATACATCAATGTTCGTCTCGGTCCCTTCCTCTTGCAATCGTCCATTTATTATATCGGGACTAATAGGCGGAAGCAATGAAGGGAAAGCAGGTTACAGCTTAGACCGAGGGTGCATTGGATAGGGAAAAAGAAAAGCACCGCAGTAGCGGCGCGATGCCCGGATGTTACGGGGAATGGGGATGATGGGGGATGAGCCTGTGCTCAGCTGAAGCAGGCGCGGCTTAACCGGCCGTTTCGGTCTGACGCAGCAGCTCCATCATCTTGTCGATTGATTTTTTTCGCTTATCCGGCTCCATCCGGTTCAGCTTCTGGATAAGATCGAGCGTTTCAGTGGAGAGGAGGTTGTCGCTTTGATTTTGATCTCCGCCAATCATATAATCCAAAGAGACCTCGAAAAAGGCAGCCAGCTTCATTAAAGTCTCATAAACGGGCTGTCGATTGTTAATCTCGTAATGGCTGTACGCGGAGCGGGTAATGCCAATCTTGCGGGATACCTCCTCTTGGGACATGTTTTTGCTGAGGCGCAGCTCTCGCAGACGGTCTCCCATTGTCATCGTCATGTCGGTGGGCTCCTTACTTCAGACTGAACCTTTGCGGCTCACATTAGGCTTAAATTGCAACGCTCATACCAAACTTTATGATACAAATTGTATCATGTCAAGCCAAGAAGCGCAGAAAGAGCTGTATTTTATCGGACTGATTTCCCGATATCAAGGAATAATATCACGATATCATTATAGAGGAGATACGATATGTCGCATAAAGCGGAATTATGGATAAATGGCAAATGGGTGGAGGGCGAACGGCAGACTGAACTGCGGAATCCTTACAATGGAGAGGTTCTTGCCACAATCGGTTACGCCTCGCCAAAACAGGCGGTAATGGCCATAGAAGCTGCAGCTGAGGCATTTCAATCTTTTCGGCAGATGCCCGCTCATAAAAGAAGCTCCATCCTGTATCAGGCGGCCGATTTGCTGGAGCGCAGAACGGCCGAGGCAGCTCGCATCGTCAGTCTTGAGGCTGCAAAGCCGATTCAGGCGGCGCGGGCGGAAATCGCCAGAACGGTACAGACGTATCTGTTCGCAGCAGAAGCGGCGCGCAGCATTCGGGGCGAGACGGTGCCGATGGATGCGGCGCCGCGCGGCGAAGGACGCATGGCATTCATGACAAGGGAGCCGGTCGGCGTCGTCACAGCAATTACGCCGTTTAATTTTCCGTTTAATCTTGCGGCGCATAAAGTCGGCCCGGCTATTGCCGCAGGCAATACAATCGTGCTGAAACCGGCGGAGCAGACGCCGCTGTCGGCGTTGTTTCTGGCGGAGCTGTTTGAAGAGGCGGGATTGCCGGACGGCGTGTTAAACATCATTCCGGGAGAAGGGAAGGAGCTTGGGGAGACGCTGGCTACTCATCCTGATGTTGCATTTGTGACCTTTACAGGCAGTCCCGCCGTCGGGAGACAAATTCGTTCCATTGCAGGATTCCGCAAGGTGACGCTGGAGCTAGGCGGCAATGCGCCGCTGCTTATCGACCGCGGTTTTACAGAGACGGAGCTGGAGCAGATTGCAGATGAGGCGGCGACTGGAGCGTTTGCCTATAACGGACAAGTTTGCATCTCGGTGCAGCGGATTCTCGTACACGAACAACACGCCGAAGCTTTTGCAGGAATGCTGGCGGAGCGGGCGGCCGCTCTGCAGGCGGGGGACCCGCTGGATGAACAAACGGCGATTACGCCGCTTATCAACCAGTCGGCGGCAGATCGGCTTAAGGGCTGGCTGCAGACAGCGGTATCCAGAGGTGCGGAGCTGCTCTGCGGCGGGGAGTTCGACGGAAGCCTTATGACTCCGGCGGTGCTGCGGGGAGTTCCCGAGGATGCGGAGCTGAGCTGTGAGGAGGCGTTTGGGCCGGTTGTGCTTGTAAGCTCCTTTGCGGACTGGCAGACGGCGATTCAGCAGGCTAACCGCTCGAAGTACGGCTTGCAGGCAGGCGTGTTCACCAAGGATGTCGAAAAAGCGTTTGCGGCAGCGCGAGAACTACAGGCGGGCGGCGTTATGATCAATGATATCCCGACCTTCAGGCTGGATCATATGCCGTACGGCGGTTTGAAAGACAGCGGCTCTGGACGGGAAGGCGTGCGTTATGCCGTGGAGGATATGACGGAGCCGAAGCTGATTAGCTTCCGCAGCGGCTTGTATCGTAGTTGAATCCCTGCTCAACCGGAAAAGTTGACCTTAACCTGCCGTTTTAGGGCGATTTTGCCTAAGCTGCGACATAATTGTGAACGGTATCGACACATTTTTCGTAAGGGTTTTCTTCAAACGTTGAATAAGCGCATTATATTCTTTATAATAGAGGCACAAACGAAGCCGAACCTGTTCAATGACTTCGAGGGTCTGCCGCGAAGGCAGGCTTCTCGCCTTCATGCTGTTGTTGTCAGGCCGCCGGTCCTAGCCGGCGGCTTTTTCCACGGGCAAAACAGCGGCTTCCTTGTTATCATCCGTACCAACCTTTTTCACTTAACGGAGGTAGTTGGCAAATGACCGACGAATCAAACACGAAAAGGCAATGGAAAGATTTTTTCGGACCAAACCTGGGCTACATCCAGGAGCAGTATGAGCTCTTCAGCAGCAATCCCGAATCGGTTGACGTCTCGTTCCGCGAGCTGTTCGCCGAGCTTGGAGCGCCTCCTGCCGAGCTGTTGCCGGCAGCAGCTTCCCGCACGGCCCCTGCGCCGTCCGGCCAAGTAGCTGTTGATGCCGCGCTGCTCAAAAAACTGGTTGCAGCCGAGAAGCTGGTCGGCAACATCCGCACCTATGGCCATCTGGCCGCCAATACTGATCCGCTTGGCCTGCGCGCATCTTCGGATACCCGCTTGCTTGAGCCTTCCACTTTTGAGCTGAACGAATCGGATCTGAGCCGATTCCCGGCTTCCATTCTTTGGGATCATGCACCTGCCAACGTTACAAACGGCTGGGAAGCGATCCAAAAGCTTCGCAATTCCTATACTCAATCCATCGGATTCGAGTTCAGCCATGTACACGACGAAACCGAGCGCGACTGGCTTAGCTCGAAAGCCGAATCCGGCATTGCCAACGCCTCCCTGAACCCGGAAGAGCGCAAAGCTCTCCTTAATTTGTTGATTCACGTCGAACAATTTGAAGCTTACCTGCACCGCACGTTCGTCGGCCAAAAACGGTTTTCCGTTGAAGGTGTCGACATGCTCATTCCGGTTATTGACGAGGTTGTCCGTCAAGTTGTTCAAGACGGAGCCAATCATATCCTGATGGGGATGGCGCATCGCGGCCGGTTGAATGTGCTTGCGCATGTCTTGGGCAAGCCGTACGAGAAGATTTTCTCCGAGTTCCATCATGCGCCGAACAAAGAGCTCGTTCCATCGGAAGGCTCTGCCGGCATCAACTCCGGCTGGGCAGGCGACGTGAAGTACCATCTCGGAGCAGACCGTTCCGTTTACTCTGGCGCCCGTATTCTGCTTGCGAATAATCCGAGCCATCTGGAGTATGTGAACTCCGTCGTTGAGGGCTTCTCCCGCGCGGCGCAAGAGGATCGTTCCAAGCCGGGTTATCCGCAGCGCGATTCGAGCAAGTCTGTGGCCATTCAGGTTCACGGCGACGCCGCATTCCCGGGCGAGGGCATCGTGGCGGAGACGCTTAACTTTACGGGGCTTGACGGCTTCACGAACGGCGGCTCCATCCACATCATTGCGAACAACCGGATCGGCTTTACGACCGACAGCAAGGATTCCCGCTCCACGCATTACGCGAGCGATCTTGCCAAGGGTTACGAGATTCCGATTGTGCATGTTAATGCCGACGAGCCGGAAGCATGTATTGCAGCTGTCCGCCTGGCGTGCGAATACCGCGACAAGTTTAAGAAGGACTTCCTGATCGATCTGGTCGGCTATCGCCGTTACGGCCACAATGAGATGGATGATCCGGAAGGCACTCAGCCGCTCGTCTACGAAAAAGTGCGCCAGCACAAAACCGTCGCGGCTCTGTATGCCGAACGCCTCAAAGCGGAAGGCGCGATGAGCTCAGCCGACATTGACAAAATGATTCAGGATACGCAGGCTGAGATGCAAAAAGCCTACGATATCATGAAGGAAAATGCCGCTTCCGGCAAAAAACGCAGCGACGGCCCGATTCCGGTTGCTCCGGAAACGACCGAAACGGCTGTTCCGCTTGACCGTCTGAAGGAGATTAACGCAGCGCTGCTCAAATACCCGAACGACTTTACGGTGTATCCTAAGCTGCAGCGTATTCTTCAGCGCCGCGGCTCCATGCTGGACCAGGGCGAGAAAGTGGATTGGGCGCTGGCGGAGACGCTTGCTTTCGCTACGATTCTTGCCGACGGCAAGCCGATCCGCATGAGCGGCCAGGATGCGGAGCGCGCGACGTTCTCGCATCGCCATATCGTGCTTAACGATCACAAAACGGGCGAGAAATTCTCCCCGCTGCATCATTTCCCGCAGGCCAATGCGAGCTTCGCGGTGCACAACAGCCCGCTTACGGAAGGCGCAGTGCTTGGCTTCGAGTACGGGTATAACGTGTTCTCTCCAGAGACCTTTACGATCTGGGAAGCCCAGTACGGCGATTTTGCCAACGCCGCGCAGGTTATTTTCGACCAGTTCATCTCCGCCGGCCGGACAAAGTGGAAGCAGCGTTCCAGCTTGGCTATGCTTCTGCCGCACGGTTATGAAGGTCAAGGACCGGAGCATTCCAGCGCGCGTCTGGAGCGTTTCCTGCAGCTTTCCGCCGAGAATAACTGGACGGTCGCGAACCTGTCTACTGCTGCTCAGTACTTCCATCTGCTTCGCCGCCAGGCTGCCTGGACGGAGCATGAGGGAGCGCGTCCGCTTGTGCTGATGTCGCCAAAAAGTCTGATCCGCAATCCGCGCGTTCTGTCGCCTGGCGAAGATTTGGCAACCGGCACGTTCAAGCTTGTGCTTGAGCAGCCTGGTCTTGGCCAAAAAGCTTCCGCTGTGCGCAGGCTCATTCTCTGCAGCGGCAAGGTAGCCGTTGATTTAGAGGAAGCGCTGGAGACCGCTGGCGTGAAGGATATGAGCTGGCTGCATATCGTGCGCGTTGAACAGCTCTATCCATTCCCGGACAAAGAAATTGCCGAAATTATTTCCCGCTACAGCAAGCTGGAGGAAATTGTCTGGGTTCAGGAAGAGCCGAAAAACATGGGTGCATGGACGTTTATGGAACCGCGTCTGCGCGAGGTTGCCGGCGGCAAGTCCGTCCACTACATCGGTCGTCCGGACCGTTCCAGCCCGGCGAGCGGCCATCAGGACGTTCACGCGGCCGAACAACAATCGATCCTGTCGCTCTCTCTGCAGCAAAAAGCGTTGAACACGATTTTACTTGGGAGGTAGAAGCAAGTGTCCGATATTAAAGTTCCAGATCTTGGCGAATCCATCTCAGAAGCAACCATTACCAAATGGCTCAAAAAAGAAGGGGAAGCCGTCAGCCAAGGCGATCTGCTTCTTGAGCTTGAAACGGATAAAGTCAACCTGGAGATCAGTGCGGAATCGAGCGGCGTCCTGTCCAGCATTGTGAAGGCTGAAGGCGACACCGTGCTTGTCGGCGAAACGATCGGCGTTATCGGAGAGGGCGGCGCTGCCGCTGCTCCGGCAGCAGAAGCTCCGGCGCAAGCCGCAGCGCCTACTGCAGCACCGAGCGCAGCTCCAGCTGCTCCGGCGGCAGCTGCAGCAGCTGCCGATGCGATTGCTTCGCCATCGGCGCGCAAGCTGGCCCGCGAGCTCGGCATCGACCTGAACCAAGTCAAAAGCGCCGACCCAGTCGGACGCATCTACAACCAGGACGTAGCTAGCCACGGCACGGCGCCGGCCGCAGCAGCGCCAGCCGCTCCGGCGGCAGCTGCTCCAGCCAAGCCGGCATTCACGGAACAGCCCGGCAAACCGGTTGAGCGCACCAAAATGTCGCGCCGCCGCCAGACGATCGCGAAACGCCTTGTTGAAGCGCAGCAAACGGCAGCGATGCTGACGACGTTCAACGAAGTGGACATGACGGCGATTCTGGACGTGCGCAAGCGCCGTAAAGACGCATTCAAAGAAAAGAATGAAATCGGCCTCGGCTTCATGAGCTTTTTTACAAAAGCCGTTGTCGGCGCCCTGAAAAAATTCCCGCTGCTTAACGCGGAAATTGACGGCGACGATCTGATCGTGAAGAAGTTTTATGATATCGGCATCGCTGTAGCTGCTCCGGACGGCCTCGTTGTGCCGGTTGTCCGCGATGCGGATCGCCTTGGCTTCGCCGGCATCGAGAAAACGATCGCTGAGCTGGCTGGAAAAGCCCGCAAAAACTCCCTGGCGATGTCCGATCTGCAAGGCGGAACGTTCACGATTACAAACGGCGGCGTATTTGGCTCGCTGCTGTCGACGCCGATTCTGAACGCTCCGCAAGTCGGCATTCTGGGCATGCACAAAATCCAGATCCGTCCGGTTGCAATCAACGATACGGAAATGGCAAACCGCCCAATGATGTACATCGCGCTTTCCTATGATCATCGTATCGTTGACGGCTCGGAAGCGGTCCGTTTCCTCGTAACGGTTAAGGAGCTTCTCGAAGATCCGGAATCGCTGCTGCTGGAAGGTTAATCAAACCGGACAAGCTGTACAACGTCAAGCGGACTGCCTGCGTGCACCGTCCTGGCGTTTGACAAGCAAGGCTGTCCCATTTATACAAAAGCGCAGGCCCGGGATTCCAATCCCGGGCCTGCGCTTTTTTTACATGCTGCGATTGCAGTATAAGAGCAGAATCACATACCCGCAGCCAATGAATACGAGCAAATAGGACATTTCCGGAAGATTGATTATTCCGACAAAAAAGACGATGACACATGCGATAAGATTGTAGAGGGAGACAGTCCTGAACAGCTTGTCGCGGTTGCGGACTTTGCCGGGCGCGAAGGCGGAGAGCAGCCAGGGCGTTCGTTTGACCCCGGTAAAATAAGCGATCAGATACATGAACAGCGACAACAGAATCAGATACATGTTCATGAGGGTCTCCCCTTGATGTAGTGGTATGTCGCCCAGAAGAAGGCGCTTTTAACCATTATACGTTGCGGCCCCATGAAGTGGGAGAGCTTTTTTCAAGATAATGTCGTCATAATTCCGCTCCACCCGGAATAGGTATGAACGGGGGATACGAATCCGTGAAAACGCTCATGGGAGAGGGAACCGGCCGTAGAAGCATTCGCTTCAGGAGGCGGTTTTCATGAGTACAGAAACGCTGATCGCTCTATTGGCGCTGATTGTTTCGATGATTCAGCTGTCTAAGGGCAACGGCAAGTAATAGCGGATGGAACCCTGTTTGAACCGGCTCGTTTTTGACCTAAAGCCGGTGAACGGCATCCGCATTTCGGCTGCGCCGTCTCTTGTGGTACAATGGGAGAACGTGTTAACGCTTGTTGAATGCGGCGCAGGAGGAGACTGGATCATGGCACATACCCATACAGACAATATGGCGAAGCGGATAGTCGACGCGATGGCGCGCGGCGGATGGCGCATTACGGAGCAGCGCCGGAGGCTGGCGGATATTTTTGCGAATAGCGACAGCTATTTGTCGCCGAAGGATGTTTACGAAGCGATGGTCGTTCATTATCCCGGCGTCAGCTTTGACACCGTGTACCGCAATTTGCGGCTTATGAGCGAGATGGGCGTATTGGAGCAGTTTTACTCCATGGATGCGGGGCTGAAGTTCAAGGCGGCGTGCGAGCATCACCATCATCACCATCTGATCTGCACCAATTGCGAAAAGACGCTCACGTTTGAATATTGTCCGATGGAGCAGGAGATGAAGCTGCCGGGCAACTTCAAAATTATGAATCACCGGTTCGAGGTATACGGACTTTGCGAGAGCTGTCAGCTGGAACGCTCCGGCGCGGCCAGCCAATAATCGGTCGTCCAACAGCCTGCACAGCTGTCATTGACAGGTGCCCGCAGGGCTGGTACTATAGCTTAAGTGTAATGATTACAACTTTCTTCGCTGAGCTGTTGCGAGACGGGTCAGCATTTTTCATCTAGCTTAGGAGTAATTATTACGAAGAAGATCAGAGAGAGGATGGATGGCCTATGTTACTGGCCTCCTTGAAAGAGGTTGAATTCGGCTATAATGATACGCCGAGCCTCCATAATGCAACCATTGAAGTTCGCAGCTCGGAGTTTGTCGCTGTGACCGGTCCTAACGGAGCGTCCAAGACAACGCTGCTCAAGCTAATGCTGGGATTGCTTAAACCATGGAAGGGCAGCGTTCATCTGGCCAAAAAACGGGAGGACGGACGCAAGCTGAGCGTCAGCTATGTGCCGCAGCAAATTGCGGCGTTTAACGGCGGATTTCCGAGCAATGTGCACGAGTTTGTGCTTTCGGGATGTCTAAGCCGGGGGTCATGGCTGCGCAGGCTGAATGACAAGGACCGGGAGCTGGCGGAGAGGTCTCTGCGCCAGGTCGGCATGTGGCAGCTGCGGGAGCGGAGAATCGGCGAGCTGTCCGGCGGGCAAAAACAGCGGATCTGTATTGCCAGAGCGCTGGCCGGCAGACCGGATCTGCTCGTTATGGACGAGCCTACGACAGGTATGGATGAGGAAAGCCGCAAAGGCTTTTACGAGCTGATGCGCCATATGGTCGATGTGCACGGCATGTCCATCGTCATGGTGACGCATGGATTGGAAGAATGCCGGCCCTATTTGCATCGCATTATTGAATTGGAGAGAAAGGGGGAGGGAGGATGGAAATGCTGCACTACGACTTTATGCAGCGCGCATTCGGCGCCGGCGCGTTAATTGCGGTTGTTGCATCGGTGTTAGGCGTTTATCTGATGCTCAGACGGCAGGCGCTTATGGCCGATATGCTGTCCCATGTGTCGCTGGCAGGCGTTGCAGCGGGAGCTTTCCTCGGCTTAAGCCCGACGCTTTCCGGCTTTCTTACCGCTATTGTTGGCGCTGTTGCGGTTGAATATGTGCGCCGTGTTTACAAAACCTACAGCGAGATGTCGATTGCGATTATTATGGTCGGCGGCCTTTCCACCGCCGTTGTGCTGATGAGCCTGAACAAGGCGACCAGCAAAAGTTTTACCTCCTACCTGTTCGGTTCGGTCGTTGCGGTAGATACCGCGCAGCTTGTACTGATGGTAATCGTAACGGCAGCCGCAGCGCTCTTTTTCTTCTTTTTCCGCCGGCCGCTGTACCAGATGACGTTTGACGAAGAGACGGCAAAGGTGAGCGGACTGCCGACCGGACTGATCTCGATGCTGTTCAGCATAGTAACGGGCATGATTGTGGCGGCCGCAATGCCGATTGTCGGCGTGCTGCTCGTATCGTCGCTGATCATTTTGCCGGCGGCGCTGGCGATCCGCCTGACATCGCGCTTCAGCGCAGCCTTGCTGCTGGCGGTTGCGATTGGACTGCTGGGAGTTGGCAGCGGCTTGACGGCCTCGTATCAGCTCAGCACGCCTCCGGGCGGCACCATTGCGCTTGTTCTGCTCGCGCTGCTTGCAGTAGGCGTTCTGCTGCAAAAGCTGGTGAAGTTCATCCGCGCGAAGCAAAAGCATGACTCGGCTGAAAATACGGAGCTGCACTCCTATGGGCCGATTCCAAGGCTTGGCGACGATTCGCAAACCTCCTAGCTGAAGTCGTTTTAAACGTTTGATGAAAGCGGGTCTTTGGCTGGTTATCATCGGACTTTTAATAAATGGAAAGGGTGAACACGGATGTTAAGTAAAAAGCTAATGCCGGGCGCTTTGCTGCTTGGAGGCCTGGCGCTCGTTTTGAGCGGCTGCGGGGGAGGCTCCGGCAAACCGTCAGCACCGGCAGAGGACGGCAAGCTGAACGTTGCGGCGACCATCTACCCGATGGCGGAGTTCGCACGGCAGGTTGGCGGGGATTTGGTTACTGTGACCGGGCTGGTGCCTACGGGCGTTGAACCGCATGACTGGGAGCCAAGCGCCAAAGATATGGCCGCGATAAGCAAAGCCGACGTATTTGTGTACAACGGCATCGTGGAAGGCTGGGCGGAGCAAGCGCTGGAGAGCGCCGGCAACCCGCAGCGGATCGCCGTGGAAGCCAGCAAGGGGCTTGCGACGCTGGAAGGCGTGGACGATGGACACGATCATGGAGCGGAAGGGCATGACAAAGGTCACGAAGAACATGAACATGCTGCCGAAGGGCAAGAGCATCCGGCCGATCCGCATGTATGGCTCGATCCCGTGCTGGCGCAGAAGGAAGTTCGCGCGATAATGAACGCCCTGCAGCAAGCCGACCCCGAGCATAAGGAAACTTACCAGCAAAATGCAGATGCTTATATCGCGAAGCTGGAAGAGCTTCATCAGGAGTTTAACGGACAGCTGGCCGAAGCGAAACGCAAAGATTTTGTCACCTCGCATGCGGCGTTTGCTTATCTTGCCGAACAGTACGGTCTGCAGCAGGTACCGATTAACGGTATTTCTCCGGAACAAGAGCCTTCACCCGACGAGATGGCTAAAGTCGTCCAATTTGTGAAGGAGCATGATGTAAAAATCATTTTTTTCGAGACGCTGGTTGATTCCAAGCTGGCCGATACCATCGCTGCGGAAACCGGAGCGGCTACCGATGTGCTTAATCCTCTCGAAGGCCTTACGGAGGAGCAGGCGTCAGCGGGAGAAGACTATATCAGCGTAATGCGCAGCAATTTGCAATCGTTGGTTAAAGCGCTCAACGGTTAATGACCCCATTGGCAGGACATTCCGTTCATAGATATTCCATGGCTGGCAGGGACCAGCTTTTTTACCGGACTATAATCGTAAAATTTACTATAAAGGACTGTTCATAAATGAATCCTATTCCCGTTACCGTATTAAGCGGTTATCTTGGCGCCGGCAAAACGACTGTGCTTAATGAAGTGCTGAACAACCGCGACGGACTAAAAGTTGCCGTTATCGTTAACGATTTAAGCCAAGTGAACATTGACGCCGGGCTTGTGAAAAACGGCGGCGGTTTGTCGCGAGTGGAGGAAAAGCTGGTAGAGCTGTCAAACGGCTGCATTTGCTGCACGCTGCGGGAGGATCTGCTTCAAGAAGTGCAGAGGCTGGCGCTGGAAAACCGTTTCGATTACATATTGATCGAATCGACTGGTGTTGGAGAACCGGTGCCGGTAGCGCAGACGTTCACGTATGCCGACGAGGAGCTGGACATTGATCTGTCCCGGTATTGCCGGCTGGATACGATGGTGACGGTTGTTGACGCCAATCGCTTTTGGCTGGATTACAGCTCGGGCGAGTCGCTGCTTGACCGCAGCCAGGCGGTTGGTAATGAAGATCATCGAGATGTATCTGATCTGCTGCTGGATCAAATTGAATTTTGCGATGTGCTCCTTCTTAATAAATGCGATCTCGTGCCGGAAAAGGAGCTGCAAAAGCTGGAAGCTGTGCTGCGCAGGCTGCAGCCCAGAGCGCGTTTCCTCCGGGCTGAGCATGGCCGGGTTAAGCCTTCCGACATTATGAATACCGGCTTGTTTAACTTTGAAGAAGCGTCGGCATCGGCTGGCTGGATGAAGGAACTGGAAAAGCCCGCTCACACTCCCGAAACGGATGAGTACGGAGTTTCTAGCTTCGTTTATGAGCGCCGGCTGCCGTTTCATCCGGAACGGCTGAGGAAATGGCTGCAGCGCTGGCCGGAGCAGGTCGTCCGGGCCAAAGGCTACGCTTGGCTGGCAACTCGAATGGAAACGGCTCAGAGCATTAGCCAGGCCGGACCGGCCATATCGTTTGGCCCGGCGGGTTATTGGGCGGCTGCGCTGCCCGAGGCGGATCGGGTCCAGCTGCTCCGCGACGAGCCGGAGCTGCTGGAGAGCTGGCATCCCGTGTACGGAGACCGTGTGAACCGGATTGTTTTTATCGGCATTGAGCTGGAATCCGACACAATCATTTCCTCTTTGGACGAGTGTTTAGTGACGCCAGCTGAGCAGCAAATGGATTGGAGCCGTTTCAAGGATGCGCTGCCCGGAGCGTAACCGCTCCTTACGTCAGAAACGGTATGTCCCCGTCATTGCTTGACGGAGGCGGCGCTGCCATTTTCAATAAGGGAGCTCCAGTCTGACTTTACTTTATCTTCATCGAGGCCGGGACCGATCAGCACCAGATAGGGCTGGCCGGGATAAGCGGATGTTTGCCACTCCGTCCGTCCGCCCGCGTGCTGCACAAGATATGTTTGCGTCCCGCATTTCAAATATCCTTTTGCACGCAGAAGAGTTTCGCCTTGTTGGAGCAAAAACCGCTCCATGTTTTCCTGCAGGAGCGGCCGGTCTGCCATAGAAGTAAGCGTAACGGAACGAAGCGCTCCGCCGGAAAACCCCTCGCTTCCGGTTTTCGCCATTTGAAACGGGGAAGCATCCGGGGATTTCCGCGCTTCTGCAGCCGGACCGTTATGTTCATGAGAAGGATCATCAGATAAAGTCGTACTTCGCTCAGTAATTGCCGCAGCTGTTTTGCTCCTAGCAGGATGGACTCCATGCAGCAGCGAACGAACGTCGATATCGCAGCGCATGGCCTCCAATACGGCAGCCGTGTCGTTCTGCTTGCGCACGGCGCGGCGTACTTTGGCCGTTTCGGAGGGATCAGCCCGATCGGTTTTATTCAGCACGATGAGATCCGCCGCCGTAAGCTGGCCGCGCAGTGTGCGCACAAGCTCCCGGTCTGAGCTGAACCGGCTGTTATACGCGGAGAAGGTGCCCGTATCCACAACGGTAAATACTCCGGCAAGTTCTAAACCGGCATCAGCTGCGGCCGATCCGGGCTGCAGAAGCTGTTTCAGCTCGCCTGGATCGGCGACTCCGGTAAGCTCCATGAACAGCACATCCGGGCGCCCGGCAGCAAGGCCGAGCAGACTGGCTTCCACCTCGCTTTTTTTGGTGCAGCAGATACATCCGTCCAGCAGCTTTGCTACAGGCAGACGGAGCTGCTCCGATACGATAGCGCCATCCACGTCGGTTTTGCCCATCTCGTTCATGAGCAGCGCAGCCGCAATTCCCCGCCTCGCGGTTTCCTCCAGCAGCCGGAGCAGCAGCGTCGTTTTGCCGCTTCCCAAAAATCCGGAAATAATGTACACGGGAACGCACATAGTTCCATACACCTCCTAGTCCTATTTAAGGGATATATGGGAAGATCAGAACACGTAGTACCAGCCGGGCATGTACATGTTGGAAATAAGGTCTTTTGCCATGTGCGAAAGACCTGTTTTATGTTTTAATTGATCCACATATGATAATGATGCGTTAATATTGGGTACGAATGTAGTGACAGTTCGACGCAATTTAATCATGTCTGGAGGCGCGGGTTTGCAAGGCCAACTTAAACGAAGTGTAATTCACCCATCCGCAATTGCTGCTGTGGCGGTTATAGCGGCCGCGCTTGTTATTATCGGGGCTTTGTTTGTCAAGCCCTACATTGGCATGGGCGACAACGGCGATTTTTATCGGGAAATCTATAATCCGGGCCTATATGATCTGAACAATACGTATGAGGATCGTCATTTTAATTACTTCAATCGGGAGTATGGCATTCGGGAATATCCGTATGACGCCGGCACGACTTTTATCTCCTCTTTGTCCCTGTTCATCCGCGGCGCGATCGGGCTCGATTTTTTGTTTACAGGCGACAACGTGTTTGATCTGCGCTTTCTAGCCGTTATGTACATGCTGCTGTTTCTGGGGGCGATTTATCTTACGGTGCGGCAAGCTGCGGAACGGCTGCCGGCTATTACGGCGTGCGTTGCAGCTGCTCTGGCCATTTTTATTTTTGCGGACACGGGTTATACCGCTTATTTCAATTCTTTCTACGGAGAGCCCGCGTCCTTTGTGGCGCTGCTGCTCACGATGGCGCTGATGATGCGCCTGCCGGAGCTGGACAAAGAATCTGCCGGCTGGCTGCTCGGATGGGTCGCAGCTGCATCGCTGTTCGCAGCAGCGAAGCAGCAAAATGCGCCGGCAGGCATTTTGCTGGCGCTGCTAGGCGTCCGTCTGTCATTTTTGTACGGCGCCGTTCGCATGCGCCGTTTGGCGCTTGCCGGTTCGGTTGTCATTTTGCTCGTCAGCGTTTTAACCTACTTGCTGATGACGGATGATATTAAACATATCAACCAATACCATGCCGTCACACGCGGCATCCTGCAAAATTCGCTGAATCCGGAACGGGATTTGGAGGAGCTGGGGCTGGACCCGAAATTCTCCGTGCTCGCCGGCACGACCTATTATGACAAATATAAGCTGGAGCCGGTGGAGTCGGAGATGATGCAGCAGGAGTTCTACTCGCAATTCGGGTACTTGTCCATTGCCCGCTATTATCTGCTCCATGCCGACCGGGCGCTGGATAAGCTCAATCAGGCGGCGAGCCATGCCTACTACATTCGGCCGGAGGCAATGGGCAACTTTGAAAAGAGCGCGGGAATGGAGCCGGGCGCCCAAACGGATTATTTTTCAGTCTGGAGCAGCGTCAAGCCGTACCTGTTCCCCGGGAGCTTCCGCTTTATCGTGCTTTTTTACGCCATTTTTTACGGCGGTTTAGCCTATTTTTATGCGGTAGCATGGCGGCGGGGGCGAAAGGCGGACCGGTTCCGGCTGGAGGCGCTGGCGCTGCCCGGACTGATCGGCCTGTCGCAGCTGGGCGTTTCGTTTCTAGGCGCTGGCGATGCTGACCTGGCCAAACATCTTTTTCTCTATGATGTCTGTTTCGATCTCATGTTTGGCATTATAGTCGTATTCGCTCTGTATAAGCTTCAGTTGAGGCTCCAATCACGTTGGAAAAAGGCAGGGGAAATGAAATGGAAGCGAAAAAGCTCGACATCTGGATCATCGTCCTTGCCGTCCTGACCTACGGAATGGTGAACTGGTTTGTTTTGCTCCCCAAGGACAGCTATTTGGAAAATACACTCCTGCTGAGCGCCATGTTCGCGATCGCGGTCCTTTCTTATTTAAGCGGAATGATGATTGCGCTGTCGGCAGCGGCGCTATGCATATTCTTCTATGGCAGCTACATCATGTACGGCAGCGTCATGCTCGGAAGAGGCATAGAGTCGCATGTTTATTACTGGCTTGTGCTGCTGCCTCTTGTTGCGCTTCTGACGGCGGTTATCGGCAATTTGATCCGCTCTATTCAAAAAGAGAATCTGCGCATGAGAGAGCGGTATTCCGAGTATGTAACGATAGATGAAAATACGGGGATGGAAAATGCGCGCGTCTTTTATGCGGTGCTTGGCCAGTACATCAGCCTGTCAAAACGGTATGAGCTGCCGCTTTCGGTCATGCTTGTTCGCTTGGAATACTACGACGACATCCGCAGCATCGTCGGCAGCGAAGCGATGAAGGATGTCGTGGCCTGGATTGGGCGGAGGCTCGGCGACAGCACGCGGAACGAGGATTCCGGTTATATTTTGGAAGACGGGCGCACCTTTGCGCTGCTGCTGCTTGGCAATCCGGACGGAGCCCAGGTTGTCAAACACCGGATCAAGGAAAACATCCATGCGTATGATTTGCAAAGAGCGGCCAAGGCGGTTACGGTCCGGATTGAGCTGCGAATCGGCATCGCTGTGTTTACTGCGGAGGAAAATCAGGATCCGCTTGCGCTGCGTCGCGCGGCACAGAAGGATATGGAGTTTGATGTTTAGATTGTCCAAATGGAAAAGATGGGCTAGGACGAGCGGAATCGGTGTCGTTGTTGGGATGATGCTGGCTGGCGCATCCCCGGTCTTCGGTTACTCTGTCGTCAAGCCGAGCCAATCGCCGCTGCCAGCTTCCGGAGCTCAACAACAGCAGGCGGCTGCACCGAGTTCACGCTCGGATGAGGCGTTGCTCGTTTACGGCCGGGAATGGCTCACTCAGGAAGGAAGAGAACGGCTGACGGAGCTGTACCGCATGCTGCGCGGGACCCATTCGAAAGTCAGCCTCGTGCGCGGCGGCGATTTTACGGAGGGGCAGCTGCGGGATGCCGAGCTGATCGTAGCGGCTGGCGGAGCCGGGGAGGAGTTTTTGAAAAGCCTTCCGTCTTCGCTGCCGGGCAGCGGCCGCCAGCTGCTGGCGCTTACCACGGAGCAAGGATTTGCTGCAGCGGAGGCACAGCTGGCTGCTGCGCTCGACGAGAACGGAAAGTCCTCGCCGGAATTTTTCATGCTGACGGATGTGAATCCGTTTTTGGATATGGATGAGCTGATGAGCAAAGGAAAATGGCTGCATGAACGAGGCATTCCGTTCTGGATGGAGCTGCGGCCGATTTTTATTAACACGGAGACGGAATCGATGCAGCGGTATTACGATGCGGTGCGCAAGCTGCAGGAATACGGGGGCTTGGCGCTGCTCGGCACACTCGGCGGCTGGACGCCGCCGGATGAGTGGGAGTCGTTCCGTGCTGGCTATGAGGTAACCGGGGCAACGAACAGCGACGAGCCGGAGCAGCTAAGCGGGCAGGCATGGCTTGCCTATGTGCAGCAAGGCATTTATCCGGCCGGTTTTTCCGGACCGCCTGATCTGATGTTCGATCGGGAGTGGGAAAAGGTGCTCCGGCATGGAAGCTTGTTCGTGGAGCAGTCGGAATGGCAGGGCTACACGCGGGATAACGAGTCCGGGAGCGGCTGGGAAGGGACGTATGTTCCGTTTGAGGACCAAGCGGAGCAACGCGGTCATGGCTTGCTGCCGGATGCTTCTCCAGCCGTGCTGGCTCTGTCTGCGTCCATGCCGGAAGAAAGCTTTCGGAATCTTCTGAATGATAAGCTGCGTTCAGGCTCCGCGTATGCCGATCCGGCTCTGACAGACAGCTTTTTGCATTGGAACGACCGGCAGCTTGTGCGGCGCCAAGGCGTGCTCACCCTGGACGGCGTTCCTGCCGTATGGCAGCCGCCCGAACCGCCTCCGGATACGTCCAGTCTGCCGCCGGAAACGGCAGGAGATCAGCTGTCTACGGTCAACAAGGGAATTAAAATGACGATGTCGGTGCTGTTTGTCGTTTCGGTGCTGGTCGTCGGGTTTTTCGTCGCAGCATTTGTCGTCGGCCGTCAGATCAACCGCAGAAAACATTTGAGGTGAATGGATGGAGCAGCAGCTCGGAGTTGTTGATTATTTATTTTTGTACTGCATGATTTGCATCTGGATAATGCTGCTGATCAATATCGTGCTTACTGCGGGAGGTTACCGGTATTACTTAAAAACACTTCAAATGCGTGTGGATGAGCCGCTGGACGAATATCCGTCCGTCTCCGTGCTTATTCCCGCCCATAACGAGGAAAAAGTAATCGGGCAAACCGTCAGTGCGCTGATGGCGCTCGACTATCCGGCGGATAAGCTGGAGATTATCGTCATAAACGACAATTCCAGCGACGCCACCGGCGATATTTTGGCCGAGCTGCAGCAAAGCCGCCCTGACATCAATTTGCGCGTGCTGACGACGGATGCGGTGACGGGCGGCAAGGGGAAGTCCGGGGCGCTCAACAACGGTTACGCAATTAGTAAAGGTGAGATTCTAGCCGTTTACGACGCTGATAACACGCCGGAACGCTCCGCGCTTAAAATACTGGTGCATACGCTTGTTCGAAACGACCGCCTCGGAGCCGTTATCGGTAAGTTCCGCACACGCAATACGAGCAAAAACTGGCTGACCCGATTCATTAATATTGAAACGCTCGGATTTCAATGGATGGTGCAGGCAGGACGCTGGCAGTTATTCGGGCTGTGTACGATACCCGGCACAAACTTTGTTGTGCGGCGCAGCCTGATTGAAAGGATGGGAGGATGGGATACCCGCGCAATTGCGGAGGATACCGAAATCAGCTTTCGCATCTACCGCTTCGGCTACAAAATCCAATACATGCCCCTGTCGGTAACCTGGGAGCAGGAGCCGGAGACGGTTCCGGTCTGGATCAAGCAGCGCAGCCGCTGGGTAAAGGGCAACATCTATGTGCTGCTCAAAAACATCAAGCTGCTGTTCACCCGCGAGTCGAAGCATATTCGCTTTGATCTGCTGTATTTTTGCTCGGTATATTTCTTGTTCCTCAGCTCGGCGCTGCTGTCCGACGCCATATTTTTGCTTGGAATACTGGGGCTTGTCGAATACAAAATTGCAGGCAATACGCTGCTGCTCTGGATGATGGCCTTTCTCGTGTTCGTACTGGAAATGGCGATTGCGCTCAGTATGGAGAAGGGGCAAAGCCGTCCGCGCAATATCGGATACGTTGCCATTATGTACTTTACCTATTGCCAGATGTGGCTTGTCGTTGCCGTCAACGGGTTTTATCAATTTATCCGAGATGCCATTTTGCGCCGCGAGGCGAGATGGTATAAGACGGAACGGTTCTGAAGGAGGAATTTATGAAAAACTGGTTATCCGTCATCTTGTCGCTGTCGCTGCTTACGGCTGCAGCGGCCGGAATTGCCCAGCCTGCAGCGGCGTCATCCGTAAAGCAGCAGAAAGAGTCTCCGCCTGCCGTGCAGCAGCAGAGCAAACCCGGCTCTACCGGCGCGCTGCTGTCCGGGGAAGGGAATATTCGTCTTCCCTACCGCGGCGACGTGAAGCTGCAGGGGCAGTATGCCGCTCAATCGGCCTTTTTTACCCTTAGCGAGCATTGGAAGCTGCGCTCAGGACGGCTGCACCTGGAATTTGGCGTGAGCAGCCTGTCCCGCGATGCGGCGCTGACGGTAGAGGTGAACGGCAAGCCGATTCATTCCATTGATCTATCCCGCTTCGAAGAGTCCGGCGGAACGCTGGATCTGGCTATTCAGGCAGATGACCTCATTACCGGAAGCAACGAGGTGAGGATTTCGTTTAACTATGCGGAAGGTGAAGTCGGAATTTGCGCAGACGCGCGGACGGACGAAAATTGGGTTCTTATCCGTGAGCAGTCCTACCTCGACGTGAGCTATGCCAACGAAAAGCCGACGCTGGAGCTGCGCCAGTTCCCCTATCCGTTTGTACCCGATGCCGGTGACCGTACCGGGAAAGGCACCTCGATCGTGCTGCCGGACAATCCGTCCCGGGTCATGATCGCCGCCGCGCTGCAGACGGCCGCCGCTCTTGGCGTAACGGCGGAGGAAGGGCTGAGCGGACTGCATATGGGCACTTACTCCGAGATCGCGGCGGGCAATCACCGCAAAGATCATCTCATCTACGTCGGACCGGCCTCCACGATGCCCGAGGCGCTGAAGCCGTCCCTTCCCCAGGAGGCGCTCTCCCGGCTGGAAGAAGGCCCGTTGTTGTACCGGGCGTTGTCGCCGCTTCAAGCGGACAGACTGCTGATGGGAATTGTGAGCGGCAGTGATGACACCACACTTGATGCGGCCGCGCGGCTGCTGCAAAACCCGGATCTCGCCAGTCAGCTTGTCGGCAGCACGGCGCTGCTGCCTTTGGGCACCAATGTCAACCGTACCGCTATTGACGCGTCGCGGGAGCGGTGGACGATCCAGCAGCTTGGCAGCCCTCAAGGCATTAAGGTGCAGGGACCTTTCCAACAGCAGGCGAACTTTGACCTGAAGCTGCCGTCGAATAAGCTGGTGCTGCCCGGCGCCAAGGCAAGCTTTAAGCTGAAATACGCCAAAAATCTGAATTTCAGCCAATCGCTCGCGACTATGTACGTAAACGGAATTCCTGCCGGCAGCAAAAAGCTAACCGCTGAGGCGGCGGACGCGGACGTATGGGAAGTGACGATTCCGAGCCAGGCAGCGCAATCCGGTTATTTGGCCATGAGCGTAGTGTTCGATTTGCAGATGAGCGACTACAATTGCGCGCGCGGCGGCGAGCAGACACCTTGGGCGTATGTTGAGCCGGATTCCACGATCAGCCTTCCGTCGGAGGATGAACGCACTATGCTGCTGGAGCATTATCCATGGCCGTTTATCAAAAATGGCCGCTGGAACGAAGCCGCTTTTATTTTGCCGGAGCAGGTCAACGGAGTGGACTTGAGCTTACAGGCGCGCATGGCAGCCCGGCTCGGCTCTTTTTTGACCGACAACAGCGCATCGCTGCAGGTTCGGCCGGATAAATCTTGGGAAACGGAAGAGTTGAAAGGGTTCAATCTGATTGTGGCGGGGACGGCAAAGGACAGCGAGCTGCTGCGCTCCATCAATCATGAGCTGTGGTTTGGATTTGACGCAAACTTCGAGCGTTTTGTCGGCAACGAAAAGCGGAGACTGCTGCCGGAGTTCGCCAGCCAGCTGGCGTCCGTTCAGCTTATTTCCTCCCCTTCCGGCGACGGAACGGGCATACTGGCGGTAACAGCTCCCGACTCAGAAAGCTTGCTGCAGGCGGAAAAATACGTGACGGAGCGCAGCTTCGGCGTAGAGATGGTTGGCAATGCAACGCTGATCGACCGCTGGGAAAAGGCGCTGCATCATTATTTTTCCGAGGATGACAGCCCGACAATCGGCGATAGAGTCAACCTTAGCTCGGGGCAAATGAAGGTGTTCGCCATCCTGTTCGGAACGATGCTGCTTATGCTTATTCTTGGCATCGTGCTTCTCTGGAGGAAGTACCGCAAACGATAGAGGGGAGAGGGGCGAATGGCGCGCCGCATCCATGGAGAGAAACCGGTTTTACTTGCTGCGGCCGCTGTTCTTCTGCTCATCTGCGCTATTATCTGGTGGTGGAAAAACGAAGGAGCTGGCGGGGGAGACAAGGTCAGGCAGCCGCTGCTAAGCGGAGCGGTTCGTTCAGGCAATCTGTCCGTCGACTACGAAATTCCGCAGGTGCTCGCCGATGCCGAACGGCTGTCGCTGAATGCGGTTAATGTGCCGGTAGCTGTCCGTATTCCAGACCTGACCGCCAGTGATTTTGAGCTTGATCCCGCTAGCCTGGACAAGGCGCGTGAGCTGATTCCAAAGCTGCATCAACAAGGAATGAGGGTGCTGCTGGAGCCGTACCCTTGGATTAACAACGGCAGCGAGGTGGAAACGAAGTGGAATCCGCAGCATAAGGACGTTTTTTTCCGAAATTGGAACGAAAAAGTGCTGCGCAGGCTGGTGGACGAGCTGGCGGAGCCGCTCTCGGTAGAAGCATTGGTCGCAGGCTCCAATCTGGAGCATCTGGAGGGAGAATCCGGCCAGTGGGTGGAGTTGTTGAAGGGGCTAAGGACCCATTACGATGGCCTTATCACCTTTAAAACGAACTGGTGGTACACCGCCGTTTGGGATGAATCCAGCCGGGCAAATTTTACGCGCAAACGGGATAATCCGTTGTGGGCGGAGGTTGATTTCATATCGGTTGCGGCGTATTTTGAGCTGGCTGAACGGCCTGAAAATACGGTTGGCGAGTTGATCTCAGCTCTGGGCCGAACGGAGGTTTATGACAGGGAGCAGGATGTGGCAGGCGAGCTGGAGCAGCTGACGGAGCGGTGGGATAAACCGTACTATTTCGCGGAGCTTGGCTTTCCCGCCCGTCAGTATGCGGCTAAGGAGCCCTGGAATCCTTCTCCTTCCTCGATATTTGACGGCGATGAGCAGGCGCGGCTGTTCCAGGCTTACCGGGACGTATTTCGCGGCCGCAGCCATTTCCTCGGCTACTCGGTATTCGCAATCGGAGAGGACGGGAGCGACAAGCATTATTACCCGTCGCAAAAAAGCGTGGAAATCATCCGTTCCTGGTGAGGACGGAATGATTTCCGCGCTTTTTTAGGATCACTTCGCAATGGCGAAGACGGCGGGGGTGGTTCAGCTCAGAGGCGGCATCATCCTCGAACCCAGCCGTCGGGAATATTTAGGCTGCGGATGATTTTGGCTGGCGAGCCTCCGACAACCGTATTAGGCGGCACATCCTTAATGACGGTGCTGCCAGCGGCAATGACGGCACCGTCGCCGATCGTCACGCCTGCGAGTATGGTGCAACGGGTGCCGATCCACACATTGTTGCCGATTCGGATAGGCTTAGCCAAATCGCCGTAATCGGTATCCGCATCCAGCCGGTGATAGTCGCTGTCCATAATGCTTGTGCGCGGACCGATGCGTACATCGTTTCCAATGATGATCGATTTGGTCGCGGCGATGCCGCAGCCCGCATTAATGAAGACATTGGAGCCGAATTCGAGCTTGGCTCCGTCTTCAACCGTAAGCTGGCAGGGCCAGGGACGGCCGGCCATTGAAAAACGTTTACCGATAACAAGCTGGCCGAAACGGTTGACGTAAACCTTGCCGCGCACGGAGGGAGCGTCGCGTAATGAATAACCTCTTGAGCCGAATTTTACGATTCCTTTTATGCGTCTATAGCCAAATACAAGCTTTTGTTTAATCCCCATCCTCACCGCTCCTATCTATTTCTGTTTAAATTATTATTCGATATGAATAATTATATAGGAAATTGGTCTGCAAAGGGAATCCTTTACGGGGGGAAGCCTGTGCGATATGATGGGAGCATTATTTCATGGGAGCTGATGGAAATGGAGACGGCTGATCCGAAGTTGATTGATTTTCCCGATGCTTTTGAAAGCAGCCGTTTGCTGATCCGGGCACCGCGTTTCGGTGACGGCGCGGCTGTTAATGAGGCGGTTCTCGAAAGCCTGGACGAGCTTAAGCCGTGGATGCCTTGGGCGCAAACCGCTCCGTCGGTTGAGCAGTCCGAATTGAACGTGCGCAGCGCGATAGCAGCCTTTATTATGCGGACCGATCTACGCTTGATGCTGACGGACAAACAAACGGGCAGAATGATTGGCGGAAGCGGTCTGCATCGTATGAATTGGGATGTACGCAGCTTCGAAATCGGCTATTGGGTGCGCAGCAGCGAGGCGGGCAAAGGGTATGTTACGGAAGCGGTTCAGGCGATAACGGCATTTGCCTCGGAACGGCTTGCAGCCAACCGCATTGAAATCCGCTGCGATTCAATTAATGAGCGAAGCGCGGCCGTTGCCGTCCGCTGCGGTTTTACGCTGGAGGGCGTATTGCGCCAGGACAGCCGCGATTCAACCGGACAGTTGAGAGACACAAAGGTCTTTTCAAAGGTGCGTGGCGCAGAGTTTGTGTGACAACATTATGACAGAAGTGATTTCATAACACATTTTACTGGATTAGACAAGTTATATTTGTGACTACTAGGCCGTACGTCGAATTCGGTATAATGGCTTCGAATGAAAGGAGCCCGATTATGCCGATCAAGATTTTTACAGACAGTGGTTCTGACCTTCCGGAGTCGGTCCGGAGTCAATACGGGATCGAGATCATTCAGCTTCCGGTCATGTTTCCAGACGGTCCCATGCCGAAGGGAATGAGCAACTCCGAATTTTACTCTAAAATGAAATCGCATCAAGAGCTGCCGACGACGGCAAGTCCGAGCCCTTCTGATTTTCTGGAAGCGTTCCGCCGCGCGGACGGCGACAGCGATCTGCTCGTTATATGCATGTCGTCCAACGTCAGCAGTACCTACCAATCCGCCTTAATAGCAAAAGAAATGTTAATTGACGAAGGCTTTTCACGTTCGATAGAGGTGCTGAATTCCCGCGAATTTTCCGGAGGTCTGTCGCTGATTGTGGCTTTGGCCGCCAAATGGTCCGCCACCTGCGACAATCTTGCGGAGCTGACTGCGAAGGTAGAACGGCTGATTGAACATACAGAATCTTATTTTACGCTGGATACGCTTGAAAACGTGATTAAAGGCGGCCGTTTAAGCCGCTTGTCCGGCGGAGTGGCGACGATACTGAATATTAAGCTCCTGCTTTGTATCAACAAGGAGGGCCGTATCGAGGTCGTCGAGAAAACCCGCGGCTTTCGCAAAGCGGTTAACCGCCTGCTTGAGAAGGTGGATGAAAAAACGCATGATTACGAAAATGCGGCGATCGCCATCGTGCACAGCAATAATGAACAGCTGGCCCTGGAAGTGAAGGCGCGCATTTTGGCCAAACACCCGTTCCGGGACGTTCATCTGTCCTGTATGGGCCCGGTTATGGGCACTCATGCCGGCGAAGGCGGCATTGGAATCGCATTTTAATATTGACCCGGATCAGCCCGGGACGAAATCGCCTGTGACTCGGGCATTTCGTCTCGGGCTGTTTATTTATCGAATTGAAGGAAAAATATTGAAAGAATTGGGGCGAAAAGGTAAACTAGTTCCGTTCCCATTTCGACAAATAGATAGAGGCTTCCGCCTAAAACAGCCTACAATGCCTTCAATCATGAATAGGGGGATTTCAATGAAATGGAAGCTGTCTCAAACATCGCTGTTAATCGGTACTTCCGTACTGATCTTCACCCTTCCGCTGGCCGGCAGTTTAATCCGTTGGAAAGGCCTGCCGCCTGGTTATGGTGAATTTCCCGCTCAACAAGCTATTGCTCCCCCTGGCTTTAATCTTGGATACTTTATTTTTGCCTGTATGGTGGCTGTATTTATCGTATTGTTTCTTGCTTTTCCGCGCCTTTTCGGTTTCCGTTCAGCCAGCGCCGACAAACCGGCTTTCGAAGCGGACAGGCCTGCCTCCAGGCAGCAGCTCTCTGCAGCTCAGGCCGAAGTCGCAGCAGCGTCGGAGGCGGCATTAACATCGGCATCGTATCGCTCAGCAGCTTCAAGCGGGTTTCCAGTCTGGTTCTGGTGGAGCTTGCCGTTGCTGTTAGCCAGCTGGCTGCTGATGTGGTTCCGTATTCCCTTTCTGCCGGAGCTGAACGCCTTCGCCTTTGTGCCGCTCTGGTGGTCTTTTATTCTGCTGCTCGACGGAATCGTATACAAGCGAAGCGGCGGCAGCTCCATTATTTCGAAAAAGCCGCATCTCATGCAGATTCTGGCCGCCGTATCCTGCTTCAGCTGGTTTGTGTTTGAATATCTCAACTTTTTTGTGCTGGAGAACTGGTATTATCCCAACCGGGATATATTGTCTGATTTCGGCAATGTTTTCTGGTTTTCCTTATCTTATACAACTGTACTTCCGGCCATATTTGAATGGTATACGCTGCTGCTGACATTTCCGGGAATTCGCGATCGATACACAAACGGCCCTAAATTTAACCTGTCCCGCAGCTCTATTTGGTTATTGTATGCGGGCGGAGTTGCGCTGGCCTTTGGAATGGGATATTTTCCATTTGAGCTTTTTTGGGTGTTGTGGGTTGCTCTCGTGCCCCTGTTATCGGCAGCGATGGCGCTGGCAGGGCTGTGGACGCCGTTTTCCCCGCTGCGGCAAGGAAATTGGTCGCCACTGTTGCTGATTGCCATAGCTACTTTGCTGAACGGATTGTTTTGGGAGTTTTGGAATTACGGCAGCGGATTTTTCAATTCTGATATCGTAATTAATCCAAACTTCTGGAAGTATTCCGTCCCCTATTTGGACAAGTTTCATCTCTTTTCCGAAATGCCGGTGCTCGGTTACTTCGGCTATCTGTTTTTTGGCGTCAACTGCTGGATCATGTGGCTGGCGTTCGCCTATATATTAAAGTTTGATGCTGAAATTGTGCCTGGGGCATCCGGAACATGGAGATGAAAATAATGACATCATTCGGATGCTGCGAAGCGGAAGAAGTTTTAATTACATCGGATCGAACAATCGTGTACCGCGGGCGGGACATCAATACGGGAGAGGCCGTGCTCATTAAAACGTTTCGCGCCGGTGCAGGAGACAGCTACGATATGGCGCGGCTGAGGCATGAGGAGCGCCTGATGGGGCGTCTCAGCCACGGCTTTGCAGCTTCAAAGCACGCTCGCCACTATGGTCCGGCCGCTGCAGGCGGAGTCTACGCGCTCATTTTCAGAGATTCGGGCGGCGAGCCGCTGGAAACGGTTCTGGAACGAAAGCCGGACATCGACGAATTGCTGGAGCTGGCAGTGGAGGTTTGCGAGCTTTTAAGAGAGCTGCATGAATGTAACTTCATTTATGGAGATCTCAAACCGGGCAGCCTGCTTTGGAACCGCGAGAAGCGGATTATTCAGCCGATTGAATTAGGCAGCGCGGTCGAAGCGATTGGCCGTGAACCCCGATTCAATAGCGTTTATGGGCCGCGAGGGACCTTTCCCTTTCGTTCCCCGGAGCAAACGGGGCGGATGAACCGGCGTGTTGATGACAGAGCGGACTATTACGCGTTAGGCATTATTCTTTATAGTGGTCTGACGGGCAAGCCGCCTTACACGGCCGAGGAGCAGGAGGAGCAGATTCACTATAGCCTGGCCAAGCTGTTCGTCTCTCCTTTTGCGGCAACGGGCGGCAAAGTCTCTCCGTTTCTGTCAGCTATCGTGATGAGACTGCTGGCGAAAGAGCCGGATGAGCGTTATAGAAGCATCGAGGGCATTAAAGCGGATTTGCTGAAAGCTCGGCAGGGCCAATGGGAAGGCATAACCGGAGAGGCTGATTCCGACTGGCGCTTCCGGCTTTCGCAACGGTTGTATGGAAGGGACACGGAGCTTGACAAGCTTCGGTCGCTGCTGAAAATAAGCGGCTCCGGCACAGTGGTGACGTCTCTTATTCATGGGGATGCCGGTGCCGGAAAAACCGCGCTTGTCCAAGAGCTTAGGCCGGATTTGGCCCGGATGAAAGGATATTTCTTGGAGGGCAGGTTTGATTCATCCAATCGGCATTTGCCGTACGCCGCCATAGCGGAGGCTCTCCGAGGATGGCTTGACCATATGCTGAGCCGCCAGGCTAGCAGAAAAATGCTTTTAACCAGGTCCCATCAGCTAATGGAAGAGCTGCAGGGCTGCGGCAGTTTAATTACGGCTCTAATCCCGGAGCTGGAGCAGCTGATTGGGCGGCAGCCTTTACTGGAGCCGCTGAATCCGAAGGAGGATTCCAACCGTTTTTATTCGGTATTTGTTCGGTTTATCACCTTTTTAGCATCGTCAGGTCCGCCAATGATATTGTTTCTCGATGATGTGCATAACGCGGATGCGCCAAGCTTGCTGCTGCTCGAAAAGCTATCCGCTTGTGAGCATCCATGCCGTCTGCTCGTGCTGCTGGCATGCCGCGACCAGGAAGCGGACCGTACCGTTGAAGAGGCGCTTGAGCGGTTTAGACTCAGCTCTCGTGTACTATTCATCTCGCTGCAGCCGCTCGGCTGGTTTCATGTGGAGGAAATGGTCGGCGGCAGCCTGAACATGAACGCGATGAACAGGGAGAGGCTGTCTGCTGCCCTTCTGCGGAGCACAAAAGGCAATGTGTTTTTTATCCATGAGCTGCTTTTTGAGCTGCATCGCTGCGGCGGACTTTATTACGATGAACAGCAGGGTGAATGGAACTGGCGGGAGCAGACGCTGCGGCAAATATCGTCAGAAGGGGATGCGCTGCATTTTTTGACAGACAGGCTGGGCAGATTGCCGGAGCACATGCGGCGCATACTCTCGCTGGCCTCAATTATTGGCGGCGATTTTCACTACGGCATGCTGCTGCGCATCGGAAAGGGCTGCGAAAAAGAGCTGCTGTCGTCGCTCAGCGCGTCTTTAGAGGAAGGGCTTCTGAGCGCCGGTTACGAGTCGATTGAGCTGCTGCGGTTTGCGGCTGCGGAGCTTGAATCGGGGTTGTTTCAAGCTCCGGCTGAACTAACCTTTCGGTTTCGGCATGGCCGCCTGCAGCAGGCGTTTAGTGCGATGTTAACTCCGGAGGAATCGGCTGAAACTCATCTATGGATGGCGCAAATGATGATGGATCAGCAGGAAGAAGAACCGCAGGATTACCGGCTGGTCCATCTGGCGCTGCATCTTTGCCAGGGGCTCGATGTGCTCATCGATGCGGAAGAACGGATGAACGCCATTCATCTTATGGCTCGCGCGGCTCATCGGGCAAAGCTGGCCCATGGATATGAGACGGCTTACATGCTGCTGGA
Source organism: Paenibacillus pasadenensis (assembly GCF_023715725.1). Lineage (GTDB taxonomy): Bacteria > Bacillota > Bacilli > Paenibacillales > Paenibacillaceae > Paenibacillus_O > Paenibacillus_O pasadenensis_A. The sequence goes on along the minus strand of NZ_JAMBOT010000006.1, from coordinate 293,864 downwards.
GCGCATTCGTCCCTTGCTGCCACCTTCGGGACTTACCCAGACGTCTTGGCTGCGCGCACATGTCAATCGTTTATATGCGGAATGCAGCTTTTTGACCTGGCGAGTACGGGAGGCGGAGGAGGCTTGTCAGGAGCTTCTCTTCGAGGCGGCAAGCCCTTACGCGGCTGCTGAAGTCCGGGCGATGCAATCGAGCCACTATATGTATTTGGGGATGCTCGCCGAATCGCTGAGCAGCGGACGGAACGGACTTCAGCTGCTTGGAGTGATTCTGCCCGCCAAACCGACCAAACTTCATGTGCTGAAGGGCCTCGTTCAAACAAAGCTGGCGCTGCGGAAAAAAAACGAGGCAGAGCTGTTAGCCGGTCCATCGATGAAAGAGCCTTCTGTTTTGTTAAAAATGCGGCTGCTCATTAATATGTTTCCTTCGGCGTTTATTTCAGGACAGCCGGAACTGTTCAGCCTGCTGGCGTTCAAAAAGGTTGAACTTACGCTTCAACACGGGGTCGCGGCAGAGTCGGCGTTTGCTTTTATCGGTTATTCCATGCTGCTCTCCGGAACCGGGGACGCTGAAGGCGCATTCCGCTATGGGCGGCTCGGCGTCAACATTAATGAAAAGTTCAACGATGTTCAGTGGCGCGGTGCGGTGCTTACGCTTTATACGCTGTTTGATCACGGCTGGAAACAATCTTGGCACACGCTGCCGGAATGGTTCGAGCGTGCGGTTTTTAGCTGCCAGCAGGCAGGAGACCTGATGTATCAGGCACATGCGTCGTATTACCGCAATTTGTGGCATCCGACGATGGATTTGCCCCACCAGATCCGCAACATGGAATTAAGCATCTCGCAAATTCGGCAAACGCAGTATAAAGCCTCGCTGCTGACGGCGCAGCTTGCCCGCCAATATTATCTGAATCTGGCCGGCGAGCTGTCTGATTTATGCTCCTTTGACGGAGATGGCTTTCGCGAAAAGGATTGTTTAGACCGGATGGAGACGAGCGGTTACAAAACCGGTCTTGCTATATTTTATCTGCACCGGATGAAGCTCTATTTTATGCGTAACGAGCCGCTTCGCGCTTATCAGGCGCTGCAGGATGCCGAGCTCTACGTCCGTTCGCTCGCCGGCTCGGCTTTTATGGAGGAATACGTGCTGTTCTCCAGTCTCATTGCAAGCGACCGTTATGGCGAACTGAGCGGGAAGAGCAAAAAGCAGGCGCGTCAGATTTTACAAAGGGGCATGCAGAAGGCGGTTGTATGGTCAAAAGCCAACCCGGATATGTTTTCGATGCATTTATGGATGCTTCGCGCAGCGGCGGCCGAACGCCGCGGAAAAAAACAGAAGGCGGTTCAGTGTTACGATATGGCGCTTGAGGCGGCCCAATCGAGCGGGTTTATCCGCTATCAGGCGCTTGCCTATGAGCGTGCGGGGATGTTTCGCCGAAATATCGGCCTGGAGACGGCAGCGAAGGAATTGTTCAGGCAAGCAGCCCACTATTACGAGCTGTGGGGAGCAAGAAGCAAAGCGGAAATGGTAGGAAGAGAGTTAAGTGTGTAATCCGTTTCCGTTCTTGTCGCCAAATTAACAAAAAAGCTTGACCTTCCGGAATCGGTAAGGTCAAGCTTTTTTCATTATAAAGTTGGATATGAATAAGTGCTCGTTATTCCTTTACCTTCACGATTTCTCCCCACAGCGCCTCCGGCTCGTAGCCGAGTCTCCAGGCAGCGATGCCGGCCAGATCGTATTTTTTAGCGAGAGAAATGCGCTGCATAATGCTTTTGTTTGTTTCCTCCCAGAATACATACGATTTGCCGTTTTCCTTGTACGTGTATTTTTGCAGCCCTGCGTCCGGGTCCATCGTCGGCAAAGCGCCTTTGGAGCGAATCAGTTCGGGAACATCCTTCATAAATACGGCCCGGCTCGTCACCGGTTTGCCTGCCGCATCTACCTGCCACACTCGGACATAAAACGGAATGCCGAGTACAAGCTTGGAGCGGGGAATGCCGTAGGAAAGGAACTGCTGGATGCCGCCCTCGGCCCAGCCCAGGCTGGACACCGGACCGGCGTCCTCGCCGCCTTGCCAGTGCTCGTCGTAAGCCATAATAACGATCCTGTCCGCAACCTGGGCGATTGCACGGTGGTCATAGGCGGTCAGATGATCCCAGGCTACGTCTCCGCGCGGGAGGTCAATCGACAGCTCAAGACCCGCGCGATGCAGCGCGGAAGCCAGTTCTTCAACGAACAGCGTATACCGTGAACGGTCTTTGCCCGCGATACTTTCAAAATCCAAATTCAGACCGTCTGCGCCTGCTGCCTTCAAGCTGAGAACAATGCTTTTGACGAACGTTTGACGCGCGGCTTCGTCTGCAAGAAAAGCGCTCGTCAGCTTGGGATCAAACCCGTTATGCACGAGCGGCTGCACCTTCATGCCGCGCTGCTTGAGCGATGCGACCAGCTCCGGTAATGAGTCGTCCTGCAGCTTGCCGGTGGCGTCAGCGAGTTTATACCAGGTTGGAGACGAGATATCAACGCCCTGCGTGCCTGCTAGCTGAGTGACGATGCTGTTCCGGTCGGAGGTGCCGCTCCAGCCCAGCACCTCGAGAGCTTTCGGCTGCCGCCAAAGGGTCCGGTTTTCCGCCGTGACGACACGGCTGCCGGTGAAGCCGGATGCGTAAGATACAGCGCTTTTCCGGGTGTGGAACCTTTTCAGCAGCTCATCTCCCTGCATGACGGACAGATAAGGCGCATTGGTCCACCAGACAAGGCCGTCGCGCACGATTTGAGAGTTGGAAAGCGCCTGGGCTTTCTCAACTGCGCTTTGCAGCGCGAAATAACTGGCGACCTCTTTACCGTTCTGCAGCACTTGATAGCCAGGCAAGCGGGACAGGATGACTGCGCCGCTGGCGCTGTTCACCACTTGGCTGCGGGCAATTGCGCGGGCGGCTTGCGCGGCGTCGCGCGCAAATGCGTACACCTTGTTCGTTGCGGAAACTCCGTCAACGAGAACCGTATAGACGGGACTGCCTGCGCGGGCAGCTTTTATTTGTGCCTCCGAATAATTGTCCCATACCCATGCTGCCGCCTCGACATCGATAATATAGGCCTTAGACCATTTTGCCGCTTCCTTTTTGGCTGCGTCTAGCGCAGCGAAGCTCCAGGCCGGCTTTGTCGAGCCGTTTTGAAACAGCTGATATCGCGGCGCTTTGTTATACACCCAGCCCGGCCGTTCCAGGTCGCGGATTTGCGCGGACGGAAGCGATCTGGCCTTTTTTAATGCTGCGTCGTAAACGCCAAATTCCCAGGCAGCTTGGCTTGTCCCGTTCTGATAGACCTTATAACGAGGCAGATTGTCCCATATCCATTCGCGGCCGGCGATTCGTTCCACACGGCTGTAAGAATAACGGGCGGCAAACGTTTTGGCGTCAGCCAGCCGGGCAAATTCCTTTAAAGGGCGGTCATTCTGATAGACGCGATATTGGCTAATTTCATTGACCGTTGCTGCAGGAGCAGCGGAAACACCAATGGAAAATACAGCCTGCAAGCCGATTACGGCAGCTGCCGCAATAGCCAGCGGAGTTTTGTTCATTCGTTTATTCCTCCTATGATCTTGTTGTCCTATTAACGTTTCGAGCAGTTCCAATTATGTAGTCGGTAATAGCGCAGTTCTCCGCCTTAGTTAGACGCTTCGCAACAGTTTTGGTTATGTGGGAATGATTGGACAGCGATCCGCGCCGGAAAAATAGATTCTGCTGCGGTAAAAGCTCGTCCTGCCAATTGCTCCTTTTGAAAATTAACCTTCCGCCATGCAGATGAATCTTACCGATTATGGATGATCGTGGAAATGAACGTTCATACTACGATCAGAGCAGGCGGAAGGAGGAATGCTATGAAACGCCATCATGAAAAAGAGTGGCTGGATGAGGAAGGAGCCGCAACGCCTTCCGAGCTCGAACACAGCTTGCGGGAAGTGTGGGCGGTCAACCGTTATTTAGGCGGCAATCCGCCCCTGCTGCATCATTTGAAGAGGCTGTTAAGCCGAGCGGCATCCGGGCGGGCGGACACGATTACCGTATTGGATGTTGCCACCGGGATGGCGGATCAGCCGATTGAAGTGCATCGCTGGGCTTCCGGCAAGGGCTGGAAAGTCCGTATTACGGGCTTGGACATCAGCCCATCGATTGCCGATCTGGCGCGCAGGCGGACGGAGAAGCATGAAGCGATAACCATTCAGGTTGGTGATGGGCGAAAGCTACCGTTTGAGGATGGCAGCTTTGACGTGGCCTTCAGCAATTTGGCTCTGCATCATATGAGCGACGAGGATGCAGTTGCCATGCTGGCTGAAATGCAGCGCGTGACGCGTTATGGCTGGGTTGTAACGGATTTGGAGCGCAGCCGGGCCTCATACAGTTTTGCCAAGCTGCTGGCAATGACCGTATGGCGCAGTCCGGTAACCCGGCATGACGGTCCGCTTTCGGTCCGCCGCTCCTACACGGCGGATGAGGCGCGGGCGCTGTTAGAGCAAGCCGGCTTGAAAGGACAGGTGCGGCGGCATTTCCCGTATCGGATCGCACTGGTCAGCGATGTTTGATGTGCTCGTCTGCGGAGCCGGTCCGGCAGGCAGTGCGCTGGCATGGCGGCTGGCACGGGCCGGCCTTCACGTTGCCATTGCAGATGCGGGACGTCCTCCGAGGCGCAAGCCTTGCGGCGAATCGCTTAATCCGGGAGCGGCGGCGGCTGTAATCCGTCTGGCTGGCGCTAAACCGGATAGCAGATCTGACGGGAGTGACGGACGAAGTCCGGCTGATCAGCGGCTGGGAGCTTTTCTGAGAGAGCAGACGCAGCCGCTGGAAGGCTGGGTGCTGCATAGCGGAGGAGTGGCGCTTGAGGCCCGTTATCCAAACGGCTGGTCTGGATGGGCCTGCAGGAGAGAGGTGTTGGACGAATGGCTGCTGCAGGGAGCCCTTGCTGCCGGAGCGGAGCTGCTTGCGGATTGCCGCATCTTGTCGGTGCGTGAGCATGCCGACGGCTGTGAGGCAGCGGCAGTCCGGGAAGGCGTGCAGGCGAAGCTGCTGGCAAAATATGTGGCTGGAGCGGACGGGCTGCGCTCTGCCGTCGCCCGTTCGGCCGGTCTGCAAGCTGCGCCTGGCCCGCTGCGCAAGCTGGCGTTAACCGCTCGCATTAGCGGCTTGCACGGTTTAAATGTGCTCGTAGAGCTGCATTTGGAGCGCGGCAGCGTCATAGGCATTGCACCGCTCCAGGGAGGAGCGGCTAACGCAACGCTGGCGCTCTCTTCAGCCGAGGCGGCGCGAATTGCGCCAAGCCTGCGCCGACGTCCTGAAGCGCTGCTCCGCTCGCTGCTGCAATCGCCCAAGCTTGGAGAGCGGGCCGCTGATGCCATGCTGGAGAGCGAGGTGCTGGCCTGCGGTCCGTTTGATTTTCCGGTAAGGCAGGCGCATTCGGGACGCGTGCTGCTTGTTGGCGATGCGGCCGGTTATTACGATCCCTTAACGGGACAGGGCATCTATCGTGCGCTGCGCGGAGCGGAGCTGGCGGCGCAGCGGCTGCTGCTGGCAGCTGTAGAAGGTCCGCCAGCGCTGCAAGGCTATTCGGAGCAGCTGCGCAAGGAATTTGCCGCCGGCTCAATGCTGCAGCGGTGGATTGAATACGGAGCTGCTAGGCCGGCTCTTTTTCGGACGGCGCTGCGCGGACTGAAGCTTACCGGGAGCGCTCAGCGGCTGGCAGCCCTCGTCGGCGACTGCCGAGTCCGGACTATTTAAAAGGAGAGAAGGGACTAGAGCATGTTTACGTACAATGAAGCTTATATCGATTCACCGCCGGATGAGGTGTACCGGTACGCAGCCGAGGTGGAGCGCTGGCCGCAGCATTTAAACCACTATAGCCAGGTTTACTTTCGCAAGGGAGAAGCGAGCCGGGGCATAGTCGAAATGCGCGCCTGCCGTCCGTTTGGGGCGTTTCGCTGGCCGGTCTGGTGGGTGAGCGAAATGTCATCCGAGCCGCATAATCGCCGAATCCTATACCGGCATATCGAGGGGATTACGGCCGGAATGGATGTGGAATGGAAGGTGGAGCCGCACGGAGAGGGCAGTAAAGCTTCCATTGTCCATGAATGGAAACGCCCTGCCGTTGGACGTTTGGCGGCGAGCCGCATCATCGGTCCGGCTTTTGTGCATGCCATTGCCGAACGGACGCTGCTAGGTCTGAAAACGGCGGCAGAGCTTGGCTCAAGGAGGAGTGCAACATGAAAGAACGTAAAGCCGTTATTACCGGCATTGGCTGCGTTACGCCTGTCGGAACAGGTGCGGAAGGGTTATGGGAAGGGCTGCGGCGAGGCGAAAGTGCGGTTGGGCCGATTGACAGGTTTGTGCCTTCCGGGCTGAAAAGCCGGATCGCTGCCCAAATCCGCGACTTCGAGCCTCAGCAGTATATGGACCGGAAGCGAGCGCATCGCACGGACCGCTATTCACAGCTGGCCATAGCTTCCGGCCGTCTGGCGCTGGAGCATGCCGGCCTCGATCCGTCGCAATTGGAGAGCGACCGGACGGGGGTATTTATGGGAAGCGCTCTTGGAGGCATCGCTTATGCGGAAGAACAGTGCGGCCAGTTCATGAGCGGCGGTTACCGGAACGTTTCTCCGACGCTTGGCTTCTCGGTTTTTGGCGGCGCATCCTCCTGTAATATGGCGATGGAGTTCGGCTTTACCGGACCGAACGAAACGAATTCGATGAGCTGCGCCTCGGGAGCGGTAGCGATAGGCCGCGCGCTGCAGGCAATCCGCCGCGGAGAGGCGGATACAATACTGGCAGGCGGTTCGGAAGCGCCGCTTTCTCCGCTTTCATTCGGCGCGTTTGACATGCTGAGAGCGATGTCGACCCGCAACGAGCAGCCTGATTCCGCGAGCCGGCCGTTCGACCGCAGCCGCGACGGTTTTGTCATGGGCGAGGGTGCGGCTGTGCTCGTCATCGAGGAGGAGGGACATGCAAGAGCGCGCGGCGCAACCATTCTTGCCGAGCTGAGCGGCTTCGGCGTCAGCAACGACGCGCATCATATGAGCGCGCCGTTGCCCTGCGGCACGCAGGCGCAGCGGGCGATGAGACTTGCTCTGCACGATGCCGATATGCTGCAGGAGGACATTGGATATGTGAATGCGCACGGCTCTTCTACTCCGCTTAACGATGTAACGGAATCTCGCGTCATCCGCAGCGTTTTTGGCAGCCGGCCCGTCGCCGTCAGCGGCACAAAGGGGTTGTACGGCCATCCGCTAGGCGCATCGGGAGCGATTGAGGCGGCGATCACGGCGCTGTCGCTGTCGCGCGGCTGGCTGCCGCCAACGATTAATTTGCAGGACCCTGACAATGAAGCGGAGCTGGATCTTGTGACGGGCTTCGGCCGAAACATGAGGCTGGATGCGGCGCTATCCAACTCCTATGGCTTCGGCGGCATCAATGCAACGCTGGCCTTCCGCCGGAGATAGTTGGGTTGGGGCAAATGAAAAAGCCGGGCGCATTCAGCGCCCGGCTTGTTTGAATTAATCATGAATGTCAGCCCAGAACTCTTCGTCCGCATCCAGCGTAATCTGAGAACGAAAGATCCTGCGGCCGTATTCCTTGTAAACGTACTGCTCAATGGCTTCCTTCAGGTTGGCTTCCACGACATAGTGAGAGCGTTCGCCGATCCATACTTCCGCAGTAAAGCCGTATTCTTCCTCCCAGCTCAGCTGCACCTCAACCTGTGAAGGCTGGATGCCGCGGCGGGAAGCTTCGCTTAAACATACGGCATTGATGATTTCATCCATCGACAGCCGCATCACGATTAGTAAGGTCTCCGGTGGTCCGGCTCAGGCTTGCGCTTGCTGCGGATATAAACGAAGAGCGCGCGAACGAGCAGGATCAGGGCAAAAATCGCCAGAAGGTTGATCATCAGGCCGAGAATCTCGCCCATGAAGCCCATGCCGCCGAACAGGCTGCCGAACATCAGGCCGGCGAGACCGCCGATCATCAGGCCTTTCATCATGCTGCTGCCAAAGCTTGGTTTTTTAGCCGTATTCGTTGCGCCGTTATTTTTCGTTGCGTCGCTGCGCTGAACGTTATCGGATTTTTTTGTATCGGTGTAGCTCTGGCGCGGAGATTTCATTCCGCCCCGCTTGGCGTCCGCAGTGCCGATCCCTGTGAAGGCAAGCATGATCGTGAAGGCAAGCATGAGGATAAATCCTTTTTTCATTGGTTACAATGTCCCCTCCGTAGGTGGAATATGAATAAACGCATTGCGTTCTTATGCCTATACGTCTAATATGGTAGGCAGGTTTCATTAATTTTTTAATTTTTTTTCCATCACCATTATGTCCGGCATGCCGGCTTTTTATAGCGAAAAGAGGAAATCCGATGTTAACGACACACGCTTATCCCGAAGCTTATGTCCGCTTTCTCGCCGAATTTCATGGAACACGCGATTATTTTGAATGCCACGAGCTTCTGGAAGAATATTGGAAGGAGCATCCGGAAGATCCCGCCGCCGGTTTATGGCATGGTCTGATTCAAATCGCGGTTGGCCAGTATCACCTGCGCCGCGGCAATTTTGAAGGCGCGCGCAAAATGCTGCGTTCGGCCTGGCAGCGGCTGACTGCGGCTGATCTCTCTCTTGCCGGTCTGGATGCGTCTGAGCTGCTGAGAGCGCTTGACGAGGCAGCGTGCAGGCTGGAGGCGGGGGATCGGTTGGCCTATGCCAGCTGGACGCTGCCAATTCGCGATCCGGAGCTGCTTCAAGCGGCTCAGGAGCAATGCGGCGCGATCGGTGCGGGCTGGTGCGAGCTGGCTCCATTGGACAATTCAGTGGTGAATCGCCATCTGGTGCGTGATCGCAGCGAGGTCATATTGGCGCGGAAGGAGTCGCTGGAGAAGCGGCGCAATTCAAAGTGAAGCAGTGTCTCTCGTTAAAAAGGAACGCTCGACTACAAGCGTTCCTTTTTTTACGTCTACTTGGAACTCTTTCTAGCGTATTCGGCTAAATCATTAAGCGAGCGTCTAGCATATTTTACTTGCCTAGTCTCACTGTCCGTCAGCGCTAACGCAACTGAGCGCGCTTATTTTGAATAAAAACACCTAATTGGAGCGTTAACGCAACTGAGACGCCTTATTGTCCGTAAAATAGAAAATAGTCAAATAAAGCGTCTCAGTTAAGTTAGAACTCGGGATCCGCAGGGTTGCACGTTGTTCTGCAGCAGCGGCCGCAAAACGAAAAAAGGACGAGGCAGAAATTCCTGCCTCGTCCTTTTCATTATTGCTCTTCAGCAATCGGCTGTTTCAAAAAATCATAACCGTCTGCAACGAGATCAAGCTTGCCGGTTTGCGGATCGATAATGAGGCCGTGAACCGGTGTAGAAGGCGGGAGCAACGGATGATTGCGCACGATGCCGACGCTTTTCTCGACGCTGGAGCGCACGTTGTCAAAGCCGGTCAGCCAGCGGCGGAAGTCGAGCCCGGAATGCCGCAGCGTGCGGACCGTCGTTTTGGGCACGCCGCGAGCGATCATTTTGCTAATAATCGCTTCAGGATCAACGCCGGTCATACCGCAGTTGTAGTGGCCGATAATGAGCACTTCCTCCGCCTGAAGCTCGTAAATGGCGACGAGAATACTGCGCATAATGTTGCCGAACGGCTGGGTAACGATGGCGCCGGCGTTTTTGAGCACCTTCACATCGCCGTTACGCAAATTCATTGCCCGCGGAAGCAGCTCGGTCAAGCGGGTGTCCATGCAGGTGAGAATGACCATTTTTTTGTCTGGAAAACGATCTGTTAAGTATTGCTCGTACTGCTTCTCTTCGACGAATTGCTCGTTGTAGGACAAAATCTGCTGTATGCTGTTGTTCAACTTGCTCCCGACCTTTCTTCAGCTAATTACGTTCAAATGAAGGCGCATGCGGAAAAAACCGCATGTCATGATGGTAAATCTGGCTGTCGCTCGCCAACGAGAATGCGTTCCGGTCCTTGTTATAGGCGATACGCAGCTCCGGCTCAAAAAACACCTCATACCGCTCCTCGTACAGGAAGGGATAGGGATCGCCTTCGCCCATCACATCTCCTTGGGCCGGCTCATGAACGACATACAGCGCCGACACGCCGTTGACGACGCAGCCGCAGCCCTCCGTGTCGTAGACCAGCTTGAGCATGGCCTGTCCGTCTCCGACAAAAGGCTGGAGCTTGTCCGCCGCATCGCGGCTGAAGCTGATGCGCATCCGGAATACCTCCTTCTTCGGGGCAGGTTGAAAGCTGTTCCCGATGGTTAACGTTGATTATACTGGCATCCGCCGTTATGATTCAAGAGTAAACCTAACCGATATAGATGAAAGGATGATGAAGCTTATGGCGGAAACCTCATCTACATACGAGAAAGCGCTGCAGGAATTCCGGGAGCTGGACCGCAAAATTTGCCGTTACAATGAGGCAGCGAGCCTGCTCAACTGGGATATGCGCACCGGCGCGCCGCGCAAAGGACTGGACGGGCGCTCCGAGGTCATCGGCATGCTGGCGTCGGAGGCATTTTTGCTGGCTACGTCCCCGCGCACCGGAGAGCTGCTGGAGCAGCTGGAGGAACCGGGAACGGAGGGTCGTCTGAGCGAAATCGACCGCAAGCTGGTCAGCGAGACGCGTAAAACGTATGACCGCAGCGTCAAAATCCCGCCGAAGCTGTATGAGGAATACGTCGTGCTGGCTTCCCAGTCCGAATCGGCATGGGAGGAAGCACGCGCCAACAACGACTACGCTGCATTCCAGGGTTATCTGGACCGGATTATCGGATATACGAACCAGTTTATCGATCTGTGGGGCCCGAAGGAAACCCGATACGACACGCTGCTCGACGATTACGAGCCTGGCATGACCGTAGCGGAGCTTGACGGCATCTTTAATTCTTTGAGGGGCGAGCTGGTGCCGCTGGCGTCGGCAATCGCCGAGTCGTCGAACAAACCTGACCGCGATTTTTTGCAGGGCCATTTTGACAAAGAGAAACAAAAGGAATTCAGCCGGTACATGCTGGAACAGCTCGGTTTCGACTTTGAAGCGGGCCGGATTGACGAGAGCATGCACCCGTTTCAAACGACGATCAACCTGCAGGACGTTCGGATTACGACCCGTTATTTGCCGGAGGATGTAACGAGCGCGCTGTTCGGCACGATTCACGAGGCCGGTCATGCGATGTACGAGCAGAATGTTACCCCGGAGCTGGCCGGAACCTCGCTGTGCCGCGGAACATCCATGGGCATTCACGAGTCGCAATCGCGTTTCTGGGAAAATACGATCGGCCGCAGCCGTCCATTTTGGCAGCGTTATTACGGCGATCTTCAGAGCCGTTTCCCGGAGCAGCTTAAAGTGTCGGCGGAGCAATTTTACCGTTCGCAAAACACCGTCCAGCCGTCGCTTATCCGAATTGAGGCCGACGAGCTGACGTACAACCTGCACATCATTATCCGTTATGAGATTGAAAAAATGATTTTCAACGGCGGCGCAAAAGCGGCGGATCTGCCGGCGATCTGGAATGAGAAGTACCGCGAGTACCTTGGACTCACGCCTCCGACCGATGCGGACGGCGTCCTGCAGGACGTCCATTGGAGCGCGGGGCTGTTCGGTTACTTCCCGTCTTACTCGCTTGGCAATATGTACGCGGCCCAGATGGCGGACACGATGGAGCGTCAGCTGCCTAATATGTGGGAGCTGGTGGCGCGCGGGGAGCTTGCTTCAATCCGTGAATGGCTTACCCAAAACGTCCATCGTCACGGCAAGCTGCTCACGCCGAAGGAGATCATCCTTGGGGCTACGGGCAAACCGCTGGATTCTTCCTATCTCGTCAAATATTTGAAGGATAAATATACGGATATTTATAAGCTGTAAGCAGCAGGAACGATCTGCAGCCGCATCAGGCCTTGTAATGCGAAATATCGCCTCCATTGCTGTTCGAAGGGTGAAGTCAGCCGATTAAGCAATCGTTTGCGTAATTCAATAGGCTGCGCCATTGCGGTAAAGCCGCTCAAGTCAACCGGGACTTGGGCGGCTTTTTGGCTTGCGGCCGTATGGACGCAGCTGCGGTGTCCGGATGAAGCTGCTTCCGTGCAATCGTTATGCACCTTCCCCTTTAGGCGTGCATAGGCTACAGCACAATCGTTAGCGACCAAGGAGGAGCATGGAATGAAAAGTAAGGCGATTGCCAGCCTGCTGCTCGCAGCAGCCCTGGCGGCATCGGCGGCGCTGTCCGGTTGCGGCGCGAAGTCGGGAGATACGGTTAAGGTGCGCATTGGCGAGGTGACACGCTCGCTCTTTTACGCTCCGCAGTACGTTGCGCTGTCGCAAGGCTATTTTAAAGAAGCAGGGCTGGACGTGGAGCTGCAGACGACGGCTGGAGGCGACAAAACGATGACGGCGCTGCTGTCCGGCGGCATCGATGTCGCTTTGGTTGGACCGGAAACGTCGATCTACGTTTACCAGCAAGGCGCGGACGACGCTGTCATCAACTTTGCCCAGGTGACGCAGACGGACGGCACGTTCCTTGTATCACGCTCCGGCAAGGAGCTGGACTGGAACGATTTGAAGAGCTCAACCTTCCTCGGCCAAAGAAAAGGCGGCATGCCGCAGATGGCGGGCGAGTTTGTGTTAAAGAAAAAAGGAATCGATCCGCATAAGGATCTGAACCTGATTCAAAACATCGACTTTGCCAACATTACGGCAGCGTATGCTTCCGGCACAGGCGATTACGTGCAGCTGTTCGAGCCGCAGGCGTCGATGATGGAGCAGGAAGGCAAGGGCAAGGTTGTCGCTTCCTTCGGCGTGGAGAGCGGAAAGCTGCCTTACACGGCTTATATGAGTAAAAAGAGTTATATAAGCGGCAACAAGGATACGATTCAGAAATTCACTAACGCGCTGCAAAAAGCTCAGAAATGGGTGCAGGAGCACAGCGCTGAGGATATCGCTGATGCGGTTGGCTCTTACTTCCCGAACACTGACAAATCGATCATTGTCAGCTCGATTGACCGTTATAAGCAGCAAGGCTCCTATGCGGAAAATCCAGTCATCGACGAAGCGGAATGGAACAATCTGCTGGATGTAATGACTGCGGCAGGCGAGCTGAAGCAGCGTACGGAGCATAAAGCTCTAGTGGATAACTCATTTGCGGAGCAGGCGGACAAATAACCGGTTGGTTTACGGCCGGGACGGAAGCCTGCTGACGCAGCTAAGGGGAGGTAACCCATGGCGGTGACGGAGGAGACGATGCTGGAGCTGCGCTCGGTGTCCCATGTGTATGTCGGCAAGCAGGGCGCTTCGCTAGCTGTGGAGGATATGAATCTGACGGTTGCACGGGGAGAATTCATCAGCCTTGTCGGTCCGAGCGGATGCGGTAAAACGACGGTGCTCAGCCTGCTGGCGGGATTGTTCCCTCCGGCGTCCGGCACCGTCATCATGGCTGGGCGGCGGGTACAGAAGCCGTCGTCCAAGGTCGGCTACATGCTGCAGCAGGACTGCCTGCTTCCCTGGCGGACCATACTGAACAATGCCGCGCTCGGCTTAGAAATTAGCGGCATGCCGAGGCCAGAAGCCCATGCCGCCGCCGAACGGCTGCTGGAGGAGGTCGGGCTGTCCGGCACGGGCGGACGATATCCCGCCGAGCTGTCCGGCGGCATGCGGCAGCGTGTCGCGCTTGCGCGCACGCTGGCGCCGGATCCGGAGGTGCTGCTGCTGGATGAGCCGTTTTCGGCTCTCGATATGCACATCAAAATGCAGCTGGAGGATCTTGTGCAGTCGACGCTTCGCAAGCTGGGCAAAACAGCCGTACTCGTCACGCATGATTTGGCTGAAGCTGCAGCGATGAGCGACCGCGTATTGGTGCTCGGGCGCAACCCGGGGCATATTCGCACGGAGCTGCGAATCCCGGAGGAGCTGCGCAGGCTGGCGCCGACCGAGGCGCGCAAACATCCGACCTTTCAAGACGTGTTCGATTCGTTATGGGAGGAAATGGGCGCAGGCGAAAAGGAAGGAGGGAGCCTCGATGAATGAGCTGGACCTGCTTGGCGGAAGCGGAGGGAATGGCCGGAACGGAGCCGGCGGAAGCAGCGGCGGAGGCGGCAAACGCAGACAAGGCAAAGGCGGAGCCGTACAGCTGTCTTCGGCTGAGCAAGCCGGATGGCTGGAAGATATCTACCGCCGCTACATGACGCGGCAGCGCACGGTAAACACGGCGGTGCTGAGCGTGCAGCTGCTCATTCTCGCTCTCTTCCTTGGCTTATGGGAAGCGGCTGGAAGGCTGCGTTGGATTGATCCGCTTCTGTTCAGCTATCCGTCCAAAATCGGCGCTCTGCTTGTCAGCTCCAGCGTCGACGGCACGTTATGGCCGCATATAGGCGTTACGGTGGCGGAGACGGCTGCGGGATTCCTGCTCGGAACCATTGTAGGCACGGCGCTGGCGGCGCTGCTCTGGTGGTTTCCTTTTCTGGCGAGAGTGTGCGATCCGTACCTCGTCGTGTTCAACAGCCTGCCTAAAGTGGCGCTGGGGCCGATCTTCATTGTGGCGCTCGGCCAAGGTTTTATGTCGATCCTCGCCGTTACATTGACGATGACCGTTATCGTAACGACGATCGGTATATATAACCGTTTTCGCGATATGGAGCCGGGTCTGGTGAAGGTCGTCCGGCTGCTTGGAGGCAGCCGATGGCAGCTGTTCCGGCTTGTCATTTTGCCCGGATCGTTTCCGGTTATTATCTCGACGCTGAAGGTGAACGTCGGGCTGGCCTGGGTCGGTGTCATCGTCGGCGAGTTTCTCGTCGCGAAGGAAGGGCTCGGCTATCTGATCATCTACGGCTTCCAGGTGTTTAATTTCACGCTTGTGTTATCTACGCTTGTCGTTATCGCGGCTGCGGCCACGCTTATGTATCAGGGCGTCGCGCTGATGGAAAAACGCCTCGTTTCCGGCGGGCGCGATTCCTGATCTCATGTGACGGAATCCGTTGACGGAGGACCAAGGAACGGCTAGGATGAAAATCAAGCATGCAGGCGCCCTGCGCTTGGCCGGATGATCCGGCTGCGCGGGGCGCTTTTTGGCATAGGGGGCGGACGGATGTTGAAGGGATGGATAGGCCTGCGGGTACTGAAAACGGCGATAGCCGTGGCGGCGGCGGTTGGGACCGCGCAGCTCCTGAATCTGAGTGAACCGATGTTTGCCGGGGTGCTGGCGATTCTTGGCGTCGAGGTGACAAGGCGGAGCGGCTTCCGCAGCCTGTTTGAGCGGCTGTCCGCCTCGCTGGTGGCGCTGCTCGTTTCATCGCTGCTGTTTGAGCTGCTCGGCTACCATATTTGGACGGCGGCCTTATATGTACTGCTCGTTTTTCCGATATTGTCGAGACTGCGGCTGCAGAGCGGCATCGTGCCGGGCAGCGTTCTTGTTTTCCATGTTTACGGTGCAGGGGCGGTGACGGTCGAGCTGCTTTGGAACGAAGCGCTGCTGCTTCTCGTAGGGCTGGGCTGGGCGGCTATTGTCAACAATTTGTACATGCCTGACGAGCGCAAGCGGCTGCAGGAGTTACGGCGCACGGTCGAAGGCCGGTTCGCCGGCATTTTTGCCGGGATGGCTTCGGTGCTCCGGGATCCGGGCTGCCTATGGAGCGGGGGAGAACTGCTGGAGGCCGATGCAGCGGTGCGCGAGGGGCTGGAGCGGGCCATGCGGGAGCAGCATAACCGGCCCTGGCAGCCGGATTTTTATTGGACGAGTTATTTCAACATGCGCAAGCGCCAGCTTGAAATCATCGGGACCATGATGGAGCTTCTATCCTATGTCTACGATCATGAACGGCTGCCGCAGGGCGGTCTACTCGCGGAGCTTTTTGATACGATGGAGGGCGATATCCGCTCTGACTATTACGAGGACCGCCCGCGTGCGGCGTTAAACGGGCTGCGCGCCAGCTTTCGGACGATGGAGCTGCCCCGCACCCGCGAGGAGTTCGAGGTGCGCTCAGCGCTGCTGCAGCTGACCGTGGAGCTTGACCGTTTTCTGGATACGGCTAGCCGACTGAAGAAAAGAAGGCTGGAAGAAAGAGGTTAAACGAATACTTGAGGTCGTGGCTGTCAGATGCCTAGATGGTGACTAAGCATTGTAAACATCAACATATCTTTTACCGTTTTTATAGGAAATGGGGCCATTTATTTCTAGGATTTCGGTTGATGGCTCTGGAATTGAGGTTGCAAATACCTTCATGAATATACGGATGCTCCCGACTACTTCCGTGTTCGATAAGACGTTATATGTGACATAGGCTCTTTTGGTGGCGTATGCTTTTCTGAGCACCTCGAAGCCGTAGCCCCTGTATGGGAGAATAATATGGGCTGCAGGGAAGGGGGGTTCAAATTCTCCTTCCAAGGACGCTGTCGCTAACGAAAAGCTGGCAGTCTGGTTGCTGATCGTGAACCTTATGGAGTCTTGTATCGATACTGGATCATCGTCCCGCAGGTTGTTTCTTTCCGTGGAACTATAAATGAAAGTTGTAGCAATGACAAGCAAAATAAACAAAACTAAAATCATTCCCCAGTTTATGAAAGACATCACTTAATCTCCTTTCTGCGCAATAATCATAAATTGAAAATCGTGACGTAAGTCCCCCCGTTCTCATAACGGATAGGGCCGTTTATAAAATCAATAATGGTTTTTGGCTTTACTGGAGCTGGGCTGGTTGTCCTCATATTAATTCGAATATCTCCCACTGTATTGCCGCCCGATACGACATTGTAAGTGACATAGGCGCTTGAGTTATATGCTTTTACCTCAAAGTGAAATTCTTGGTACGGCAGAATAACATGCGATGGGGGAAATTGGTCAGCAAATTCTCCTTCCAAGGAAGTTGTCACTAATGAAAAATTGGAAGTGCGGTTGTAAATATTAAATCCTCTGGATAGTTCCAACGTTGTCAAACCATCATCGGGCTGTGCATCCTCTCGGGCGGAGCTGTAAAGAAAAGTGGTCGCAATGACCAGCAAAATAAACAGAATTAAAATGATTCCGAAGCTTGGGCTTTTAAGATTACTGACCTGGGCTTTTATAGCATACATATTTTTCTCCTTTCTGTTCCCTCTAGCTGCACATGAAATTAAATGGGTATAAAATCCATTTATTTATTGATGAAATTAAAATAGCTACCGCCGTTTTCAATGCCCACGGGAAAATAAATCGTAGTATTTAAAGACAGGACTGTCGTTGATGCGACATGCGTGTCAACTTTCATTCTTAATCGCGCTTCTCCGAAACGAGTTCCATTCATATCTAACAAATCGTACGTGACATAGGCATTGCTAACAAAGAAATAATATCTATCCACTTCGAAGTGGTAACTTGCCCCGGGCCGAATTATATGCAGCGGGTCTGGAGTAGACGCGTAGTCTCCATCGAAGCTGGCTGCCCGTATAAGGAATGGGTGCAGTTCGCTTTTGTTATAAACATTGAACCCTTTGGTTGCTAGTATAGTTAAATTGTTATCTTCCAAATTAACTCCTGATTCTCTTTTTAAAGGGGAGTAAAAAAGGCTTGCAACAATAACCAATAAAATAAACAAAACCAATACCATACCCAGCTTCATTTCATTCTTCCTCCTAATGTCGAACTACCAGCATTACGCACGGCATAAAACGAGCTCCGCACCAGCTTTTGGACAATGGGGCTGCGCTGCACCTGCGAGGAATTCGAGGTGCGCGCGGCTCTGCGGCAGCGGGACCGATTTTTGGATACGGCTAGCAGGCTGAAGAAACGGGGGCTGGAAGTGAGAGTTTAAACGTTTTCTTGAGATCCTTGCTGTCAGATGTCTGGAAGGTGATTATGCATCGCGAACCGTAACATGTGTTTTTCCATTTTCAAAAGAAATGGGGCCGTTTATATATAAAACTTCGGTTGATGGATCTGGCAATGTGCCACTCGAAGCAGACTTCATAAAGATTCGAATATCGCCGACTACTTCTGTGCCAGATAAAACTTCATATGTGACATAGGCTCTATAGGTTGCAAATGCTTTTCTTAGTACCTCGAAGTTGTAGCTTCTGTAGGGAAGAATAATATGCGCTGCGGGGAAAGGATCTTCAAATTCGCCTTCCAAAGAAATGGACGCTAATGAGAAGTTGGCAGTCTGGTTATTGATTGTAAATTGTTTAGATTGCTGTGTCGTTATTGAATTACTGTCCCGCAGCCTATTCCCCTCAGTAGAACTACAAACGAACGAAGTCGCAATGATCAGCAAAATAAACAAAGTTAGAATGGTTCCAAAGGCTGGTCCTCTAAGGTTGCTGGTTTGAGCGCTTAGATAAGTCATATCCTAAACCTCTTTCTTACCGTATATTTTTATGTCTTTAAAATGGTTTTTGCTGGTACTGGATACGGGCTAGCAATGGAAATCATGAATATGAAGAATTATATAAATTGGGAATTACGATTATTTGTTGATGAAATTAAAATAAGTGCCTCCGTTTTCAATGCCAACGGGGAAGTAATAGTTTAAGTTTAAATACAGGACAGATGTAGATGCAATTTGGGCGTCTACCGTCATTTTTAACTCCGTACTTCCAAATTTGCTTTCATTCATATCAAGCAAATCGTAAATGACATAAGCGTGGGCATAATAAAAATAATATCTGTTTACTTCGAAGTGGAAGCTTTGTCCGGGCCGAATGGTATGCAACGGAGGTGCCGGCGACGCAAATTCTCCTTCAAAATGTGTTGCACGTAAAATGAATGGTTGCCGTGCACTTTTGTTATAAACATTGAAGCCCTTTGTCTCCAGAATCGTTAAATTGCCATCTTCCAGATTCACTCTTGAGTCTCCATTGATAGGGCTGCGAAAAAGACTCGTAACAATAACCAATAAAATAAACAAAACCAATATAATCCCCAGCTTCATTGCATTCTTTCCTCCTAATGTCGACTACCAGCATTATATGAAGAAACAATAGAAGGGTGTGGGTACGACATGATAGTGGAAAATGAGATAAGCAGATGAAAGTTAGGCAGTTGATTCCATGTTCAAGAATTGTGCAAGCGGGCTTCGGGATAATTATGGCGCAGCTTGTCCGTAAAAACGGCAGCATTCCTTATCTCAAAACAGGACGGCCGGTTCGGCAAAGCGGCTTCCCAATTGTTCTGCTATTATTTGAAGCAAAAAATGCAGCCAAAAGATTGTGGCGTTGATCATAATCATTCGTTTGATTACATATTGAAATTAAGGGGCGTAACCAAGCATAAAACGACCCCGGCAAATAATATATTGTATCGGCTAGGTTTATGTAATCAACATTGGCCTATGTCCTGCATACACTTGTAAGGAATGATGGTATGGAGGAGGTTAAAAAGAAATGTCGATTTTATCTAAGCAGCTTCAGACTAGAGAGATCATTACTAAAGCTGTAGTTGGTAAAGGACGCAAGTTCTCGACGGTTACGCATACCGTCACGCCCCCAAACCGCCCCACTAGCATCTTGGGCGCTTGGGTGATCAACCACCGTTACGAGGCCGTACGGTCGGGGGATGGCATCGAGGTTGTTGGCAGCTACGACCTCAACATTTGGTATTCCTACAACAAGAACTCGCAAACCGATGTGGCCAAGGAAACGGTAACCTATGTGGACAATGTTGCGCTTTCCAGCATGGACCCGAATCATCTTCCTTCAACAGAGGAAGTGTACGCGGAGTCCACGCATGAGCCGAATTGCATCGAGGCCGATATCTCTTCTAACGGCACCTCGGTTGTGCTTCGGGTGGAGCGCGAATTCAAAGTCCAGCTGATCGCTGAAACAAAAGTTTGTGTAGCCGTCGTTCCGGGCGGCTGCGACGACGATTTAAAGGACGACAACGGTCTCGACGACGGCTTAGATGGCGACTTTGCCGACGATGATCTGATTGACGATCTGTAAGAAGGCCTTTCAGCTCATACTGCAGGGTATGCAGGATCACTTAAAAATTGAGGGCGAAAGCCCTCCTTTTTTTTCTCTTCCTGAACTTTAAATGTTGAGCGGAATAGGTGTTGGCACAGGCAGCGTACCAAGTGCTGGTCACAATGCGGCCGGCTACAGGAGGCGATGCGTCATGGCTGGCAAGCTGTGGCTATGGTGCGGAGAAGCAGCGGTGCCGGACCCGGCACCGCTGCTTGGTTTGGAGCGGTGGAGGAGCGGCATGGGGCGCCTGAGCTGCCATGATGCAGTGCTTGTCTGGGGAGCAGATTCGTGGCCTGGCGAGCAGGCGGCTTGCGGCAGTGGAGCTGAAGGGGACGAAGTTGCCTGTGCGGACGGCGGAAAGCCTTGGGTGCTCAATGCAGGCGCTGCAGCGGTTGCGGCGATGTCCGGTGACGGTCTCGCTCAGCGGCTGGAGCTTTCCGGCATTAGCTCCAGGGCGGAGGAACCGGGCAGACTGCTGCGAATTGCCGTGTTTCATATGGAAACGCTTTTTGTAGAACGAGTAAGAGGGCTGGGCTGGGCCGCTCATGGTGAGCTGCGGCTGGACAAATCGCGGTCGCAGCGGATCGGCCAGAACGGTATAAAGGCAGCATTTAGCGGACGGGCAGAGGAGCTTGCAGCAATTTCCAAAAGTGAGGATGCGGATTGGCGGACTGCGCCGGCTGAGCCTGAAGACGCCGATATGAAACGGGCTTGCCGGTTTGCGAAACGCATTGTTTACGAGCTGCAGCTGGATGCGGCTGAAGTTTTTGTCCGGCTCGGCGACAGCGGACGGTTGTATGCGGAAGCGGTGAGGCTCCCCGGCTGCCTCAGTCTTCTCCCGACCGGCAGTGAAGGTGCGCCGCCTGAAGCGAAGGAGCTTGCGGTCCTCTCTCCCTCTTTTTGGAGCCCTGCGGTCCGGCGGCTGCAGCTGCTCGTAAAATCGGAAGCGCTCCGGCAAAGCGGCGAATCGCCGACTGTGCTGCGTATCGGAGCGGACCCTGAATTTTTAATCGTTCGAGCCAATGGAAGGGTGTTTTCGGCAGCGGGGCTTGGCGGCCTGCACAGCCCTGTCGGCAGCGACATGTTAATTCGGGGCCGCAATTTGCGCCAGCCGGTCGGCGAGCTGCGGCCGGAGCCCGCTACAAGCGAGGAGGAGCTGCTGCGCTCGCTCCGCCGTTTACTGGCGCTTGCTGCCAGACGCGGCATACGTGAGCCAGGCATGAGGCTAGCTGCCGGAGCGATGCCTGTGCCGGGAATCGCGCTTGGCGGCCATGTGCATCTGAGCGGAATCGCGCTAACCTCCCGTTTGCTGCATGTTATGGACAGTTATGCCGCGATTCCGCTCGCCCTCGCTGAAGATCCGTCAGGCAAGAACCGGCGTCCCCGCTATGGAACGTTTGGCGACAGCCGTCACCAGCCGCATGGCGGGTTTGAGTATCGCACGCTGCCAAGCTGGCTCGTATCGCCGGCCGCGGCGCGGTATGCGCTTGCCATATCCATGCTTATTGCGGAGGATTTTGCTTGGCTTGACGATTTGCCCAGTGTGGAAGAAACCTATATTCGTGCCTACTATCAAGGAAATAGGCATGTTTTGGCAGGCTGTTTGCCGCGCCTGCGCGCCGCGCTGGAAAAGGCGCCCTCTTACGACAAAAGGCGACCTATGCTGGAACCGCTGCTGGATGCGGTTGAAGCAGGCGCTGTTTGGGATGAAAGTCTTGATATCCGGATTAAATGGGGAATACAATCGGTGGTCCAATCAAACAGTTAAATTCATTAATGATTAATATAATTAAAGATACATGGAATAAAATATAAATGTGGCGAAACATGTCGAAAAGCCGTTCTTCTTGCCGGAAGAATGGCTTTTTTGCGTTCAACTCCTTTTGTACGCTCTTTGTAATACTGGTATAATGAAGGCTGGTTTTCATAGAATGGTTGCGGCTTGGCCCGGAATTGGAGCCCATGCCTGCACAGGAGGTACAACGTGGCAGCATTGACGCCGATGATGGAGCAGTATTTAAAAATAAAAGAAGAAGCCCGGGACGCTTTTCTCTTTTTCCGCCTGGGCGACTTTTATGAGCTGTTTTTTGACGATGCGGTGCTGGCTTCCAGAGAGCTGGAAATTACGCTTACTGGACGCGCCGGCGGCGGCGAGGAGCGCATACCGATGTGCGGCGTGCCGTACCACTCTGCGGAAGGATACATATCGCGGCTCATTGAGAAAGGCTACAAAGTAGCCATTTGCGAACAGGTTGAAGATCCGGCTGCATCCAAAGGTGTTGTGCGCCGCGAAATTGTGCGCGTCGTAACCCCGGGCACTGTGATGGAGAGCAAATCGTTAACGGATAAAGCGAACAACTATATCGTCTCGGTTGCTGCGGAAGGGAATTGGCTCGCATTGGCTGCTTGCGATCTGTCCACCGGCGAATTATACGCCACCTCTTTTATCGGAGGAGCGGAGCTGCTGCAGGATGAAATCAACATGTATTTCCCGCCGGAAATCGTCGGCGACGCCGCGGTGCTGGAGCAGCTGCGCTCGCGTCCGGCGATGCCGGGCCGTCCGGTGCTATATACGGAAAGGGAGCCAATGGAATCCGCGGAGCTTTTGCGGCTGCTGCCTCAAGGGGCGCTCGATGGACTGTCTGCCGTCCGGGTGCGGGCCGTCTCGCTGCTGGCGGGTTATTTGGCCGAAACGCAAAAGAGGTCGCTCGGCCATCTGCGCGCGGTGCAGAGTTATGAGCCAAGCCAGTTTCTCATTCTTGACCCCTTTACAAGAAGGAATTTGGAGCTGACGGAGACGGTGCAGGGCCGCAACCGGAAGGGCTCGCTGTTGTGGCTGCTCGACCGTACAAAAACGTCGATGGGCGGCCGGCTGCTGCGCCGCTGGATTGACAAGCCGCTGCTGTCCGCTTCCGCAGTGGAGGAGCGGCTGGAGGCGGTGAGCATGCTGCACGGCAATCTTATTTTGCGCGAGGATGTGCGCAGCGAGCTGGATGGCATTTACGACCTCGAGCGGCTCGTTGGACGCGTCGCGTACGGTACGGCAGGAGGGCGCGATTTGGCTGCGCTCAAAGCCTCTCTGGAAAGGGTGCCCGCACTGCTCCGGCTGATGGAGGAGTCTGGTTCTGGAACGCTTCGCAAGCTGACCGATGGCGCGGACAGCTGCGGCGATTTGCGCGAGATGATCGATACTGTGCTTGTGGACGAGCCCCCCGTGTCGGTGCGTGAGGGCGGACTGATCCGGGCTGGTTATGACAATTACTTGGACCAGCTTCGCGAGGCGAGCACTAGCGGCAAAAAGTGGCTGGCCGACCTGGAGCGCCGGGAAAGGGAAGCGACCGGCATCCGCAGCCTGAAAATCGGTTACAACAAAGTGTTCGGTTATTTCCTCGAGGTGTCGAAGGCAAGTCTCGCCATGCTGCCAGAGGGGCGTTACGAGCGCAAACAGACGCTGGCCAACGCCGAGCGTTATGTGACGCCGGAGCTGAAGGAGAAGGAACGGCTCATTCTTGAGGCCGAGGAAAAAATGACGGACCTGGAGCACAGCCTGTTCATACAGCTGCGCGATCATATTGCGGGCCAGCTGCACCGGCTGCAGCGGCTGGCAGACATTATCGCCCAAGCCGACGTGCTGCAGTCGCTTGCCGCTGTCAGCGCCGAGCGCCGTTATGTCCGGCCCGAGGTGTCGGACGGGTACGATCTGCATATTGACGGAGGCAGACATCCTGTCGTTGAGGCGGTGCTGGACGGCGTTTCCTTTATGGCAAACGGGTCAGCGCTGACCAAAGATGAGGCGCGCATGCTTCTCATTACAGGACCGAACATGGCGGGCAAAAGCACCTATATGCGGCAGACGGCGCTCATCTGCATTATGGCGCAAATCGGTTGTTTTGTGCCGGCCCGCTCGGCGCGCCTGCCGCTGATTGACCGGATCTTCACGCGCATTGGCGCAGCGGACGATCTGGCGGGAGGCCAGAGCACGTTTATGGTCGAGATGCGGGATATCCAGCAGATGACCGACAAAGCTACGTCGCGCAGCCTTGTCATTATCGACGAGCTGGGACGCGGAACGTCTACGGCGGAGGGCATGTCGATCGCCCAGGCGGTAATTGAGTTTTTGCATGACCAGACCGGTTGCAAGGCGCTTGTGTCCACACATTTTCACGAGCTGTCGCATTTGGAGGAATCGCTGCACTATTTGCATAATGCGAGCATGGCGGTTAAAGAAAGCGGCGGCGACGTCACCTTCCTGCGCAAGCTAGTGCCTGGAGCGGCCAGCACAAGCTACGGGATATACTGCGCGCGGCTCGCGGGACTGCCCGACAGCATCATCGGGCGCGCCTATAAACTGCTGGAAACGATGGAAAGCCAGCATGGCGTTGGTGGCGCAGCTGGCTCAGGAATCGCCGGTACGGCGGCACACGCTATAGCCGGGCTTCCCGTGAAGGAGCTGGAAACGTCAGGGGCCAATGCAGCTGCGGCTGCAAATGGCTTGACGCCTGCGGCGGCTCTTGCAGCCGATGCTGCCGCTCGAGAGACAACGGCTGATTACGCTGCCGATCTTTCCATGACGGACGGAGAGGCGGATGTTTCGGTTGGGAAGGCTGCAGCAGCCGCACCTATGCAAACGGCGGCGGCAGAAGCGGCTGTTTCGTTGGAAGAAGTGCCTGTCACTGCGGAATCGCCTGTACAGCTGTCCATCTTTGGAGAGGAAACGGCAGCAGCGTCAGGTGCCGGCAAACGGCGTTCCGGTAAAACGGCTGAGGCTGCGGATGAGCTGGCAGATCAGCTGCGCAAGCTTGATTTGCTCCATATGACTCCGCTGCAGGCCATTGTGTGGCTGAGCGAGATGAAGGGCAAGCTGGGAAGCTAATAAACGAAGATTGGGGGAGGAGACGCCAATGGGCAAAATCAAAGTGCTGGATGAGCATCTTGCGAATCAGATCGCGGCTGGAGAGGTCGTGGAACGGCCGGCTTCCGTCGTCAAGGAGCTTGTCGAAAACGCGGTAGATGCAGGCGCGACCTCAATCGACATTACAATAGAAGAAGGCGGCTTAAGTTTGATCCGCGTTCAGGACAACGGCAGCGGTATTGAGGCGGAGGATATGGAAACGGCTTTCCAGCGGCATGCAACGAGCAAGCTGCTGACCGACCGCGACCTGTTCCGCATCGCCAGCCTCGGCTTCCGCGGCGAGGCGCTGCCGAGTATTGCGGCTGTCGCTAAAGTGGATTGCGTATCTGCCAACAGCGACAGCGGGCTTGGACGCCGTATCGCAATGGAGGGCGGCCAGATCACCGCAGACGAGCATGCCGGAGCCGGCCAGGGGACGGATATGACGGTGCGGGAGCTGTTTTTTAATACTCCGGCGCGCCTGAAATATATGAAGAGCATTCAGACGGAGCTCGGCCATATTTCGGATTATATTTATCGGATTGCTCTTGCTCATCCCGGCATTGCCTTCTCGCTGACGCATAATGGCGGCAATTTGCTGCGCACGACCGGATCGGGAGACAGGCTGCAGGTGATTGCGGCGGTATATGGCACCGGGACGGCCAAAGCGATGGTGCCGATTCGCGGCGAGCATCCCGATTATGAGCTGAACGGTTACATTTCCAAACCCGAACTGACCCGCTCGAGCCGCACTTCTATCACGACGGTGGTCAACGGCCGTTATATCCGCAGCTTTGCCGTCCAGCAGGCGCTGCTGGCGGCTTATCATACGCTGCTGCCGATCAACCGTTTTCCGGTCGCCGTGCTGGAGATCGGCATGCATCCAAGCCTTGTTGACGTGAATGTGCATCCGTCTAAAATGGAAGTCCGCTTCAGCAAGGAGGCCGAGCTTAAGGCGTTTGTTGAGGAGACGGCGCGCGGAGTGCTTGGCGGCCGCCGCCATATTCCGGGGCCGGATTCCGGCCGCAGCAGCCGCTCCGGACCGGTATACCGGCAGGAGCAGCTGCGCTTTCATCAGCCTGAGCCGGGGCTTGGCCAGTCCGGCTCGGGCGCTCCGGGCGCGGCGGAGCACCCGCCAGGCGCAGCAGCGCCTGCGGCGCCTGCCGGCGGCGCTGCGCAGCCGCCGGGGGCCGCTGCGGCCGCCGCCGAAGCCGCGGCCGCAAGCGCTGCGGCGGGCTTCGCCCCGCCGCTGCAAAGCGAGGGCGGCCCGCGCGGCGTCGCCGGCTCGGGCCGCAAGGGCCCGCCGCCCGGCAGCGTTGCAGCCGGGCCTTGGCGGCCGGCGGCGCAAGCCGCGCCGCCGGTGCCGCCCGATGCGGCGCAGCGGCTCTATGCGCCCGCTGCCGGCGCCTTCGGCGCTGGCGGCCTGCGCGAGCGCCAGGCCGCTCCTTATGCGCCGGCGCCAAGCGACTCCGGCGCAGAAGCGCCTGCTTCGCAGGAGAACGGCTCGTTCCCGCCGTTCCCCGGCGCACATGACTTGCCCCACGGCTACGCACGCGACTCAGCCGCAGAGCCAGGCTCGTCATCTTCACCGCCTGGATTCGCTCACGGGGCCGCACGCGATGCAGCCGCAGAGCCGGGCGAATCAGCTGCGCCGCCCGGCCCCGCACCCGGCAGCTTCGCACAGCCGGAACCCTCCGGCAGCAGCGTCTACCCGCCCGGCGAAGCAACGCTCTATCCAGCGCCGGACAGCTTGTCCGCCGTCCCCGACGATGACGGGGACGATGCGGAGGACGTGTCGCCTTCCGGCTTCCCGGAGCTGAGCTGGGTCGGGCAGCTGCATGGCACGTATCTGATCGCCCAGAATGAAGAGGGCATGTATCTGATTGATCAGCATGCTGCTCATGAGCGGATCAACTACGAATATTATTACCGAAAGTTTGGCGACATCGGCAGCGAAAGCCAGCCGCTGCTTGTGCCGTTTACGCTGGAATACACAAGCGCCGATGCGCTGCTGCTTGCCGACCGTCTGCCGCTGCTGGCGGAGGCGGGCGTGGAGCTGGAGCCGTTTGGCTCGCAGGCGTTTCTCGTCCGCTCTCATCCTCACTGGTTCCCTAAAGGCGAGGAGCAGGGGCTGGTGGAGGAGATGGCGGAATGGGTGCTGCGCGAGAAAAGGGCGATTGACATTGCCAAGCTGCGCGAGGAAGCGGCCATCATGTGCTCCTGCAAAGCTTCTATTAAAGCGAACGACCGGCTGAGCCGCGAGGAAGGCGAGGCGCTGCTGGCCCGGCTTGCCGCATGCGTCCAGCCGTATACATGCCCGCACGGGCGTCCGATTCTAGTGCATATTTCAGTCTACCAGCTGGAAAAAATGTTTAAACGGGTGATGTCATGATTGTTACAACGACGGATCATCCGTCAGCGGTTATGCTGGACACAGCCGCCCGCCTAGCTTCAGAGCTGGGCGCGCGGCTTGTGCAGCGCCGCCGCAGAACGCTCGGCCAGCTGGCCGAGCAGGAAGGACGGCGCGAGCTGCTCGTTGTGACGAGCACGCAGCTTCGTTATTACGGCGGCCCCGAGGAGGCGCCGTTCTATTTTCACCCCAGCATGGCTTACGTC
The DNA here is from genome assembly GCF_023715725.1 of Paenibacillus pasadenensis. Classification (GTDB taxonomy): domain Bacteria; phylum Bacillota; class Bacilli; order Paenibacillales; family Paenibacillaceae; genus Paenibacillus_O; species Paenibacillus_O pasadenensis_A. The sequence goes on along the minus strand of NZ_JAMBOT010000006.1, from coordinate 266,407 downwards.
CGCGTCAAAAGGCTGCGCAAAGGGGAAGCCGACCCGCTTATTACATTGTCCGGCTGCCGGCCCGGCGATAAGGTGCTGGACTGCACGGCGGGACTTGCTGGCGACTCCATTGTATTCTCTTATGCTGCCGGTCCGGAGGGAAGCGTGACGGCGCTGGAGAGCGAACCGGTGCTGCACGCCATCGTGCGCGAGGGGTTAGGAAACTATGAGACGGAGCTCGACGATGTGACGGCGGCGCTGCGCCGCATTCGCCCATTGCTGGCCGACCATGCCGAATATTTAAAAACGCTGCCGGACAACAGCTTTGACATCGTTTATTTTGATCCGATGTTCCGTGACCCTGTTCATGAATCAAGCTCCATCAGCCCGCTGCGCGGCCTCGCCAATCCCGATCCGCTGAATGCCGGCACCGTCCAAGAGGCGATGAGAGTGGCGCGGCGCACTGTGATCATCAAAGAAACGAACAACAGTCCTGAGTTCGACCGGCTCGGCTTCGTCCGCTGTCCCGTCAAAAAAACGTCGGCTGTCGGATATGGAGTGATACATGTTGACTGAACGCAAACAGCCGCTGCTCGTCCTGCTCGGCCCGACGGCGGTTGGCAAAACGCAGCTGAGCCTTGAGCTCGCCAAAGCGTGGAACGCGGAAATAATTTCCGGCGACTCCATGCAGGTGTACCGGGGGATGGATATCGGCACCGCCAAAATCCGGCCGGAAGAGCGGATGGGCATCCCGCATCATCTGATCGACGTCTGCGATCCGGAGGAGCCGTATTCCGCAGCGGATTTTCAAGCGGCTTGCACTAGGCTCATTCCGGACATCTCTTCGCGCGGCAAGCTGCCTTTTATCGTTGGAGGCACAGGATTGTACATCGAGTCCGTCTGTTACGGCTACGAGTTTTCCAAAGCCGCTTCGGATGAGTCGTACCGAGCTAAGCTGCAGCTTATGGCAGACACCGAAGGGCCGGCAGCTCTGCATGCATTGCTTGCCGAGTCCGACCCGGAAAGCGCTGCGCGCCTCCATGCAAACGACGTGCGCCGCGTCATCCGCGCCTTGGAAATATGGCATCTGACCGGAGAGACGATGAGCAGCCAGCTTGCCGGACAGAAAAAAGAGTCTCCCTACGAACTCTGTATACTGGGACTGACGATGGACCGCGCAGAATTGTACCGCCGTATCGAACAGCGGATTGATCTGATGATGGAGGAGGGACTGGCGGCAGAGGTTTCCGCTCTGCTGGAGCGCGGCGTACCGGAACAATCGGTTGCGATGCAGGGGCTCGGTTATAAAGAGCTGATTCCATGGCTGAAGGGCGTAACGACCCTGGAAGAGGCGGTCGAGCTGCTCAAGCGGGATACGCGGCGGTTCGCCAAGCGGCAGCTCAGCTGGTTCCGGCATATGAGCGATATCCATTGGATTGATATGCGGGAAAATTTTCACAACAATTTGGCGTCCATTCATGCTATACTAGCAGGAAAGTTCAATGACAGTCTTGAATATACCACTAACCAATCTTCTTTTGACGGGGGTAACTCTCAATGAACAAGTCCATCAATATTCAAGATACGTTCCTGAACCAGCTGCGCAAGGACAGCATTCCGGTCACGGTCTACCTGACAAACGGCTTTCAGATCCGGGGCGTTATCCGCGCTTTCGATAATTTTACGATCGTCATCGATTCCGACGGACGCCAGCAAATGGTGTACAAACACGCCATTTCGACGTTCACGCCGCAACGCAATGTTTCGCTGATGCAACAGGAGACGCCGGGCGCTGGAGCTTAAGCCGATCCTGGTTTGAAACCTTTCCCCGTTTGTGTTCGTTAGTTGAATATCGGTCCGAAGAACAACCCTTCTTCAGGAAGGGTTGTTCTTCTGTTTCCAGGGTATAACTGTTACGAGAGATGATGAGACCGATCGGAAGGAGCAGAGTCATATGCCAGAACAGAGAAAAAAAGGGGAGAGCCGGCAGGCGGCGGCAGCCGGCAAAGGACGCAAACGCTCGAAGCGCAGCACGCGGCGCAAATGGTTTTACGGGTTGTTTTTTGCCGGAGCGCTTGCTGTAATCTGTGCCATTGTCGGATACTTGCTCGTTATACTGAACGGCGAGAGAATACTCGCGGCTAACCGCGACGTGCTGCTTCGCGGCGATGCTTCTGTCATTTATGACTCAAGCAACAATAAAATAGCCAGCCTGGCTGCTGTCAATTCGCAGGATGCCCAGTTCAGTGAGCTGCCTCAGCTGCTGCGCGATGCTTTCATTGCCACAGAGGATCAGCGCTTTGAAAATCACTCCGGCATCGACGTCATCGGCATCGGGCGCGCGGTCGTTAAGGACATCATTGCCCGCAGCGCCGTTGAAGGCGCAAGTACGATCACGCAGCAGCTGGCGCGTAATCTGTTCCTCAACCAGGACAAAACCTTTTTCCGTAAAGCAACGGAAGCTTCCATTGCCGTAGCGTTGGAAAATCAATTAACCAAAGACGAGATTTTGACGATGTACCTGAACCGGATCTACTTCGGCAACGGCGTATACGGAGTCAAGCTCGCTGCCAAATATTATTTCAACAGCAGCCTGGAAGATTTGAAGCTGTGGCAGATGGCCACGCTTGCCGCAATTCCAAAGGCTCCAAGTTATTATAATCCGAAAGACGAGCCTGAAGATTCGAAGCAGCGCCGCTCGGTTGTGCTCATGCTGATGGAGCAGCAGGGTTATATTACGGCGGAAGAGCGCAACGAGGCTAAAGAGATCAATTACAAGCCGCTCGATAATTACAGCCTGGGCAGCAACCGCAACAAATATATGACTTATGTCGATTACGCCGTCAAAGAAGCCATTAAGGTGACAGGCAAATCGGAGGATGAAATCCGCCTCAGCGGATATAAAATTTACACCTCTCTGAACGCTACCGCGCAGCAGGTCGTAGAGGATGCATTTAATGATCCCGATAATTTCGAGAACTCCCCGGATGACCAGAAGGCGCAAGGAGCGATGATCATTATGGATCATCGTGACGGCTCCATCAAAGCGATGATCGGCGGACGCGACTATGTGCGCAAAGGCTGGAACCGCGTTACCGTTCCTCGCCAGCCGGGTTCGGCTTTTAAGCCGATTACGGCGTATGGTCCAGCGTTGGATTCCGGAGACTACGGTCCAAATTCCATTTTGCGCGACGACAAAAAATGCTACGGAAGCTATTGCCCGACTGACTCCAACCGGGTGAAGCATATCGGTCCGATTACGATGGCGCAGTCGATTAAGGAGTCCAGAAACGCTTCCACCGTCTGGCTGCTCAATGAAATCGGCGTTGGAAAAGGCGTTGCTTTTGCAGAAAAGCTTGGCATGCCGCTTGATAAAGAGGGTGACCGCAATTTGAGCATTGCGCTCGGCGGTCTTACGACCGGTGTATCGCCGCTGCAGATGGCTACCGCTTACAGCGTGTTTGCCAACGACGGCAAGTCGGTCGATTCCCATACGATCGTCAGAATTGAAGCACCGGACGGCTCCAATGTGTACGAGTACAAATCGCCCAGCTCAAAACAGCTCATGAAACAAGAAACGGCCGAAGCGATGACGGCGATGCTGCAAGAGGTGCTTGAACCTGGAGGCACCGGCCGCAACGCCCGCATTGACCGTCCGGTCGCCGGTAAAACCGGCACGACGCAGCATGGTATACCGGGACTTAAATCAAGCGCCAACCGCGACGTCTGGTTTGTCGGCTACACGCCGGAATGGACGGCTGCGGTATGGATGGGTTACGATAAAACAGACAAACAGCATCTGCTCAAAAACGGGAGTTCCCAGGCAGCCTCTTTGTTTGCAAAGGTTATGGAAAAGGCAATGAAAGACGTTCCTAAAGGCTCCTTTGGGAAGAAGCAGGATTTTTCAACACCTCCGCCGGAAAATACCGATGCGCCGGGACAGGTGATGAACCTGCAGGGAAGTTACGATCCGAATAACATGGTCGTTCATTTAAACTGGACGCCGCTTGAGGCGGATGGCGCAGCGTTCAGCTACCGCATTTATCGGAAAGGATCCATGGAAGGCGATTTTACGGCTGTGCTTGAAGCGCAAGGCGGCGAGGCGTCTGATATGAGCATTGCTCCGGGGATGGGATATGAGTATTACGTTACAGCTTATAACGCTGAAACAGGTAAAGAGGGCATGCCATCAGCCAAAATCTTCGTAGAGATACCGGCTGTTGACCTAACACCTACGCCGACTCCTACACCTACTCCAACTCCTTCCGATTTGCCTGAGCCAACGCCGACGCCGACGCCGGACAATGAGCTTCCGAGCGATTCACCGACGCCGACTCCGACTCCGGATGGGCAGCAGACGGATCCGCCAGCGAGTGTGTCGACAGACCCGCCACAGCAGAACGGACCTGAAAGCGGAGAAGATGCAGCCGAGGAAGCGGGTTTTAACTGACGTTGACGTTCCAAACAGCATAATTGGTTCACATCATCCTTGAGAAAGCTGAGGTTACACCTATGAACCGGTTTACCTTAACGCTTGCATCTACTATGCTCGGAGCCGCCCTTATCTTGGGCGGCTGCGGCGCCAAACCGCAGGAAAACGATTCGGCTGCTCAGGAAAACCAGCCTGCGGCTAACGCAGGAGGCAGCAGCTCGCAAGAAGGGGAGACAAAAAGCTGGGACAAGCCTCCCGCAATGACGATTGATTCCTCCAAAACGTACAAGGCCGTCGTCAAAACGACCGAAGGCGAGTTTACGATCCGCCTGTTTGCCAAAGACGCGCCGCAAACGGTGAACAGCTTTGTGTTTCTCGGCAAGGAAGGCTTTTTCGACGGGATCGTTTTTCATCGAATTATTCAGGATTTCATGATCCAAACGGGAGACCCTACCGGTACGGGCCGGGGAGGCCCGGGGTACTCCATACCGGATGAATTGAATAACGGTCATACCTACGATAAATACGTTGTTGCGATGGCCAATGCAGGCCCGGACACGGGAGGAAGCCAGTTTTTTATCGGAACGGGCGAGAGTGTGAAGGGACTGGATCAAGCTCCCAACTACACCATTTTTGGCGAAGTTGAAAGCGGCCAAGATGTCGTAGACAAAATCGCGGCAACGCCAGTCGAGAGGGATCCTGCATCCCGTGAAACCAGCTTGCCAACGAAAGAAGTCAAAATGGAAAAAGTCACCATTCAGGAAAACTGACCCGTTCCTTGAAAATAAGGCTATTTCAGGTATGGAAACGTGAACTTTATGTGAACTCCCTCATATGCTGTAACAAGCAGAGGAGGGAGTTTTTGCATGGACAAGCGGATTACGATGACGGCTGTGTTACGCTGGTACGCTTTTATGCTGGCAGTTGTTGGCGCAGCGTTATGTCTTGCTTTTGTGACGCCGTTCAGCGACCGCAATATGCTGCTCATGGCCGGAATGGGCTGTCTGATTGCCTCGCCGGTGGTGCTGATTGCGTCTTGGATGTTCCCTTTATCGGAAGAAATCGCCGACAAGGGGCAAGATAAGACAATTCCATGAACAACATATTACGGAAATCGCACAAAAATAAGACGGAATCGTTAACAGGGACGCGTACTCGCGTCCTTTTTGATATGCTGTTTCAAGAGAGGGAACCATTTTATAGAGAGATGTATTGAATGGGCCCGAATTGTGGTTAATAAGCATGGAGATGGCCTAAAGGAGATGAAACAATGAAATCAGCACACAATCGGCTCCGCAGGCTGGGAATTCTGTTGGCCGGAGCCGGCATGGCCATTCTTTTGGCCGGGTGCGGAAATCCAATGGTCCTGGACCCGAAAGGATCTGTGGCCGAAATTCAGAAGGAAATGATCTGGATTTCGATTATTCTGTGCGCCATTATTATCATTCCGGTGCTCGGAATATGGATTTACATTTCGTGGCGCTATAGGGACAAGCCGGACAACAAGGCGCCTTATGAGCCGAACTGGTCGCACAGCACAAAACTTGAGGCCATATGGTGGGGGATTCCGATTGTCGTAGTCGGCGTGCTCGGGTATTTTACTATCGTAGCTACGTACGACCTTATCAAGCCGCCAAAACAAGCGGCTGATGTTAAACCGATTACGGTTCAGGTTACGTCGATGGACTGGAAATGGCTGTTCCAGTATCCGGATCAGGACATTGCGACCGTCAACTACTTGAACATCCCGGATAACACGCCGGTTCAATTCGTACTGACCTCGAATACAGCGATGAACTCCTTCTGGGTGCCGCAGCTGGGCGGAATGATGTATACGATGCCGGGCATGGCGATGCGTCTGTGGCTCGATTCCAACGAAAGCGGCGAATACCTTGGTATGGGCGCCAACTTCTCCGGAAGCGAATTTGCAAAAATGAACTTCAAGGTTACTTCGATGCCTCAAGAGGAGTTCGATGCTTGGGTAAAAAAATCCCAGGCCGAGCCTGCAAAGCTGGACCATGATGCTTACAAAAAACTGGCTGTAAAAGGCACGGCTCCGATTCAGACCTTTGGCGAGATGGACCATACTCTATTCCAATCGATCATCGTTCAGAACGGCGGCCATCACGGGTTAAAAATCCGCGGCTCTTATCCGGTCAAGCAGGATGAGATTAAAGATATGTCCGGAGATACGGCAGCTGGCTCGAATGAAACAACCGGCGCCGGTCAACCGGAGCAGAACCAATAGGCGGCTTAGGGGAGGAAGAAAATCCGTATGTGGGATTCCATTAAAGAATTTGCCGCCGATTTTTTTGTCACAGGCGATCCGCTGATCTATGGCGCGGACGTTTCGATTGGACTTGTCAGCATTGCCATCGTTTTTGTTCTTACCTACTTCAAAAAATGGAAGTGGCTGTGGACGGAATGGCTGACGACGGTCGACCATAAAAAAATCGGCATCATGTACCTGATCGCATCGCTGCTCATGTTATTCCGCGGCGGTGTCGACGCTTTGCTCATGCGGATGCAGCTGGCTCTTCCGGAGGTTGACTTCCTTCAGGCGGACCACTACAACGCCATCTTTACCACGCACGGCACGATCATGATCCTCTTCATGGCGATGCCGATGATGTTCGGTTTGTTTAATATGGTTGTGCCGCTGCAGATAGGCGCGCGTGACGTTGCTTTTCCGTTCCTGAACTCGCTCAGCTTCTGGATGTTCATGTTCGGCGCAATGCTGTTTAATATCAGCTTTGTCATCGGCGGTTCTCCCGATGCAGGCTGGCTCAGCTATCCGCCGCTCTCGGAGCTGTCAGGCAGTCCGGGACGAGGACAAGACTTCTATATCTGGGGTATTCAGATATCCGGTATAGGCTCGCTTGCAACCGGCATTAACTTTATCGTCACCATTTTGAAAATGCGCGCGCCAGGCATGAAGCTGATGAAAATGCCGCTCTTCTCCTGGTCCGTACTTTCGTCCTGTATTACGATTTTGTTCGCTTTCCCGATTTTGACCGTTACGCTGGCGCTGCTGTTCCTCGACCGTTACTTCGGCGCTCACTTCTTTACGCTTGACGGCGGCGGGATGTCGATGCTTTACGTCAACTTGATCTGGATGTGGGGCCATCCCGAGGTATATATCGTCGTCCTTCCGGCGTTCGGTATTTTTTCGGAGATTGTGGCGACCTTCTCCAGAAAAACGGTTTTCGGCTACAACTCGATGGTATTCGCGATGATGGTTATCAGCGTGCTCAGCTTTTTCACCTGGGTCCACCATTTCTACACGATGGGCTCAAGCGCGGACGTCAACGCCTTCTTCGCGATAACAACGATGGCGATATCGATACCGACAGGCGTCAAAGTATTTAACTGGCTGTTTACGATGTATCGAGGGCGGATCAAGTTCGATTTGCCGATGTTATGGACGATGGGCTTCATTCCGTGTTTCCTTGTCGGGGGGGCTACGGGTGTCATGCTCGCCGTCGCACCGGCGAACTTCCAGTACCACAACAGTTACTTCCTGATTGCCCACTTCCATCAGGTTCTGATCGGCGGCGTTGTATTCGGTTATCTCGCCGGCATCTACTACTGGTGGCCGAAGCTGTTCGGCTTCAAGCTGGACGAAAAACGCGGCCGCTGGGGCTTCTGGACATGGAACATCGGATTTTATGTCTGTTTCTTCCCGCAGTATTTCCTCGGCCTCGACGGCATGACGCGCCGCGTCTACACGTACGATTGGGACCGCGGCTGGGCTGCGCTTAACTTTACGAGCACCATCGGCGCATTTATGATGGGTCTCGGATTCATTTTCCAAGTATGGCAAATCGCTTACAGCGTGCGTCACGGCGAGCGCGACAAAACGGGCGATATCTGGAATGGCCGTACGCTGGAGTGGTCGATTCCTTCTCCGCCTCCTGTGTACAACTTCGCTACGCTGCCGCAAGTCCAGCATGTGGACGACTGGTGGCGCGAGAAGGAAGACCGTGAAAAAGGCATTGTGCGGCCGAAGCCGGAGCTGGAGCCGATTCATATGCCGAAAAACTCCGGTATTCCGTTCATCATGTCCAGCTTCTGGTTCTTGATCGGGTTCGGCTTTACGTTCGATTGGCTCTGGATGGTCATCATCGGATTCCTGGGCGTGTTCGGCAGCCTGTATGCCCGCTCGTTCACCTACGATGTGGATTATTACATTCCGGTTGACGAGATCAAGAAAACGGAACAGAAGCTTAGGGGGGCGACGACTTAATGGCGCATCATATCGTATCGCCTGAGGTTCATGAACATCATACGCAGGAGCAAGAGGATCTCAAAACAGCCGGTTTTTGGCTGTTCCTCGTCTCCGACGTTATTTTATTCGGTACGCTGTTCGCCGTTTACGTGGTTCTTGTGGGCCACACAAACGGCGGTCCTACCGGCAAAGAGCTGTTTGAAATTCCAGGATTTGTAACTTCGACGTTTATTTTGCTGACGTCCAGCTTCACGAGCGGTCTGGCGCTGCTGCAAATGCACGCCAAGAATTTGAAGGGCTTGATTTTCTGGCTCGTCGTAACGATCCTTCTCGGCGGAGCGTTCCTATTCATCGAGATCGAAGAGTTTCTTACTCTTGTGCATGAAGGCGCAACGATTGGCACAAGCGCGTTCCTGTCGGCGTTTTTTGCACTTGTCGGCACCCACGGCATTCACGTTACGCTCGGTATTTTCTGGTGTATCGGCCTGATCATCCAGCTGCGCAAACACGGCATTACAACCGTTACGAAGCGCAAAATCACGAACTTCAGCCTGTACTGGCACTTTCTTGATGTTGTCTGGATTTTCCTGCTGACGGTCGTATACTTGATGGGGGTGATGTAAGATGGGTCAGCATTCCACTGATTCGCATGGCCACGGCCATGATCACGGACATCATGAGGAAAACCACGGCTCCGTTAAGTCCTACACGATCGGCTACATCGTTTCGCTGATTTTGACCGTCATTCCGATGGTTATCGTGTTCAACGATATGATGTCGCGCACAGGCACGATTATCGTTATTCTCGTTACCGCTATTGCTCAACTGCTTGTGCAAATGTTGTTTTTCATGCACATCAAAGACGAGAAGGGTCCGAGATACAACCTTATGGCACTTTCACTCGGCGCATTGATCGTTATTACGATCGTTGGCGGCTCGGTGTGGATCATGTCCTTCAACTCTTATACGCAATAAGGTGTTTGCCAGCCCGTTTCCGTTTGCCGGAGGCGGGCTTTTTTTTGCGGCGACAAGCTCTTTCATGCTGTTTCTTCCGTTTTTCGGACAGGCTATAAGCAATCGGGACGAGGCGGCCCGGCCTTATTTGGCTGGATGGGTGGAGAAGGACAGTAAGATGTGGTAAGCTGTCAACTAAAGGAAAGATGGCGCGGGTGGAAGCAGCAGCCAACCTCCGAATATGGAGGCAGCCGCACCGCATCTTAGGGGAAAGGGTACGTTCCATTATGAAACGAAAATTTTCTGATCGGGCCAACTGGCGGCGTATCCTGCGCAGAAGCTACACCTGCCTGACGCTTGACGGCGAGGACTTCCGTGGTCTTGTGACCTTTTACCGGATTCATGAGCTGCGTGAGCCTCTATGGAAGGAGTACAACGGGCGCAGGTTATGCCTTGCGGACCGGGGATACCTTTGGATGCAGCATTTTCCGCGCGGCGAGCATTTTGTAGTCACAACGATGTTCGACGACAAGGGCAAGGTTGTTCAATGGTACATTGATATTTGCAAAACACAAGGTTTGACCGACCAGCAGGTGCCTTGGTTTGACGATTTGTACTTGGATATCGTTGTGCTTCCTTCTGGAGAAGTGTATCTGATGGACGAGGATGAACTTGAGGATGCGATTCGCGACGGTGATGTGACCCGCAAAGAAGCCGCTATGGCCCGCAAGACGGCGGGAAGGCTGCTGGCCTCCATCAAGAACGGGCGCTTCCGCTATTTCACGCTTAGTCTGAGGCACCGCAAAACGCTCGCAGAAAGGCTTGGCGAGGTAAGCGAGTCATGAGCCCGGCAACTAGACCTTCTTCCGCGCCGAAGTCGAAGACATCGGTTAAACAGGAATCGTCCGGTAATAAAGGCCAGCCTCAAAAAGATCTCGGCGACAAAACAAAAACGGTTCGCAAGAGTACAACGCCTCGTTCCGGGGCGGGCAAGCGTAAACGGAAAGGGCAGGGCGGCCTGGCAGGCCGTCTTTTCCGCGTTGGATTGGTTTTAATCTGCTGCGGAATATTTATGGCAGGGTGGCTGTTCTGGCGGATTACGCAATACGAGCCTCTGAATCCGGCGCCGCAGCGAGAGGCGGCGATAGTGCTCGGCGCGGCGTTATGGAATAACAAGCCAAGCCCCGGACTGAGAGAGCGGCTGGATCAGGCGTTGAAGCTTTACCGGGAGGGCCGGGTGGACAAGCTGATCGTGTCCGGCGGCCTGGACCGCAACGGATCCACGCTGACGGAAGCGCAAGGGATGAGGATCTACCTTGTATCCAAAGGCGTTCCGCAAGAGGATATCTTTCTGGAGAACCGGGCTACGAGCACGTACGAAAACTTGGTTTACAGCCGTGCAGTAGCCAAGCAGCGCGGAATTAACTCTTACTTAATCGTTACGCATGAATATCATGCTGCGAGAGCGCTCGATATTGCCCGGTTTATCGGTTTTGAGGATCCTGCCGTCAGCTCCGTTAAGTCCAAGGTGCTGAATGCGGCGCGCAACCAGACCCGAGAGACGCTCGCCTTCGGCAAATGGCAGCTGGATAAGCTTCTTATGCTGACTGGCGTGAAATCTGTTAATATGGCTTATCTCTCCCGAATACACTTGTAGAGTTAACATTTGTAGAAGGGATAGTGATGCCGCAGATGAACGGACGCGCCGCTTCGGGAGCCAACAGTTCCAGACCCTCACGCCAAATCAATGTTGTGCTGCGCCATCACGAAACATATGGACTAGGCACCTCCGCGCCGGCGTTAGCCGGCGCGGCCGATAGCGCCGAGCCTTCCGTCGTTCCGGCTAAACCGGCCGCTGTGCCGCCTGCCTCCGATCCTTATTTGGAGATTCAAAAGGAAATGGATCATATGGTCGGAATGGAGGGCGTCAAATCGCTCATCTATGAAATCTACGCTCTGTTGCTCATTAGCCAAATGAGAACGGAAGCGGGACTTTCCGGTGGCGCCCAAGTTTATCATATGATTTTTAAAGGTAATCCCGGTACAGGCAAAACGACGATTGCGCGCATCGTCGCCAAGCTGTTTCAAAAAATGGGGCTTCTGTCCAAGGGCCATCTGATTGAGGTGGAGCGGGCGGATCTCGTCGGGGAGTATATCGGACATACGGCGCAGAAGACGCGTGATCTGGTCAAAAAAGCGCTTGGCGGAGTGCTGTTTGTGGATGAGGCGTACAGTCTTGCCCGCGGCGGGGAAAAGGATTTTGGCAAGGAAGCGATCGATACGCTTGTCAAAGCGATGGAGGATCACCGGAATCAGTTTGTGCTTATATTAGCCGGATACCCGCTGGAGATCGAGCATTTCCTGATGACCAATCCCGGCTTGCCGTCGCGGTTTCCGATTCAAATCGAATTTCCTGATTATACCGTTGACCAGCTGATTCAAATTGCGGAGCTGATGGCAAAGGACCGCGACTATGCGCTTATGCCGCAGACAGTGTTCAAGCTAAGGACCCATTTGATGCTGGAGAAAACTGCGACGCTCTATTCCTTCAGTAACGCCCGGTACGTGCGCAATTTGATCGAGAAGGCGATCCGGCATCAGGCCGTTCGGTTGTTGACTCATTACCAGAGCGCCAGCCCGGGCCGTGCGGAGCTGATGAGCATCCGGCCGGAGGATATGCGTTTTGACGGCAAGGGAAAGCCAGACGGTTAACGTAACTAGACGGGCTTGGGCAGCTTTCCGCTGCACAGGCCCTTTTCGTTCGAATACATTCAAAATCACACCTACAACAAGGAGTTTGTATACGTCATGATGGATAAACTAAGCAAGCTTACACGGGATGCCGAGGAGCTTATGGAGCCCCGATTTAAAGAGCTGGACCGCACAGCGGAAGAGAATCAGTGGAAGGTTATTCGCGCCTTTCAAAAATATAAGGTAAGCGACTTTCATTTCAGCGGATCAACCGGATATGGATACAATGACCGGGGCCGCGAGGTGCTGGATTTGGTCTATGCCGAGGTTTTTGGCGCCGAAGCGGCGCTTGTGAGGCCGCATTTTGCGTCCGGCACCCATACGATCAGCTGCGCGCTGTTCGGCCTGCTCCGCCCGGGAGATGAACTGTTGTATTTGACAGGCAGGCCCTATGACACGCTGCATAAAGTAATTGGCAAACCTGGAGACGGAACAGGTTCCCTTCAGGACTTTGGCATTCGTTATAAGGAAGCGGCGCTGACGGAGGACGGCGGAATTGATTGGGCGCTCGCCGAATCTCTTATCGGGCCAAATACGAAAGTAATCGGATTACAACGCTCCAGAGGGTACGACTGGCGGGCGTCATTCACTGTGGAGCAGATCGGCGAGATGGTGGCGCGAGTCAAAAAAATCAAGCCGGATGTAAAGGTGTTCGTGGATAATTGTTACGGCGAGTTCACGGAGCTGCGCGAGCCGACAGAGGTCGGAGCGGACCTGATCGCCGGTTCATTAATCAAAAATCCTGGCGGCGGTCTCGCCGCTACGGGAGGATACATAGCCGGGACGGCAGAAGCCGTCCAGGCTGCGGCATATCGTTTGACGGCTCCGGGCATCGGCGCTGAGGTCGGCGCGATGCTGGATACGCTGCGAGCGATGTATCAAGGATTGTTTTTGGCGCCGCATATGGTAGGACAAGCGCTGAAGGGGAGCGTGCTCGCTGCTGGATTATTCCAGCAGCTCGGCTTTGAAACATCGCCTCGCTGGGACGAGCCGCGCACCGATCTGATTCAGGCTATCCGCTTTGGCAAAGCGGAAGCGCTGACCGCTTTTGTGCAGGGCATTCAGGCGGCTGCTGCCGTTGATTCACATGTCGTGCCGGAAGCGTGGGATATGCCGGGTTACGAACACCCGGTCATTATGGCGGCTGGCGCATTTATTCAGGGCGGAAGCCTGGAGCTGTCGGCGGATGCGCCAATCCGCGAGCCTTATATAGCCTACATGCAAGGCGGACTCACCTATGCGCATGTAAAGTACGGTTTGTTGCAATCGTTGGAGCGTTTGGTGAAGCAGGAGATTATTGTAATGTAAACTCACACGAGAACCTGACATCGATTGACATGTTCATGTTGTGCCGTTACAATATACGTATAACATTTGTGTAACTGGAAGGTTGATGTGAACATGGCTGACGATATTCGCCGCAATATGGCGTTGTTTCCCATCGGGATTGTTATGAAATTAACGGATTTGACGGCCAGACAGATCCGTTATTATGAGCAGCATGAGCTGATTGTACCGGCGCGTACTTCCGGCAATCAGCGCCTGTTTTCATTTAACGATGTGGAACGGTTGCTCGAAATCAAGTCTCTGATTGAGAAAGGCGTCAATATTGCCGGAATCAAGCAAGTCATGAATCCGGTGTCCAAGGAGTCGGAGGAAGCGACCGTTATGACGGAAATTTCCGAGGTCCGGCGGCGCGAGCTCAGCGATTCCCAGCTGCGTTTGCTGCTCAAGCAGCAGCTGCAGGAGAAGCGTCCGGGCAAAGCCTCCTTGATTCAAGGCCAGTTAAGCCGTTTCTTTAACAACAAGCGATAATACATCCTACTTTTTAACGCGAGGAGCCGATTGCATTGAGTTATACCAAAGAAGATATTACCCGTATCGCGCAGGAACAGAATGTGCGTTTTATCCGTCTGCAGTTCACCGATCTGCTTGGCACGATCAAAAACGTCGAAATTCCCGTCAGCCAGCTTGAAAAAGCGTTGGACAACAAGATGATGTTTGACGGATCTTCCATTGAAGGTTACGTTCGGATCGAAGAATCTGACATGTACCTCTATCCAGACCTGAGCACTTGGGTTGTATTCCCTTGGGTAACGCAGGACCGTGTCGCTCGTCTTATCTGTGACATCTACATGCCGGACGGCACACCGTTTGCCGGCGACCCTCGCGGTATTCTTAAGCGCGCTCTCAAGGAAGCCGAGGAAATGGGTTATACGGCCATGAACGTTGGACCTGAGCCGGAGTTTTTCCTGTTCAAGACGAACGAGAAGGGCGAACCGACAACTGAGCTTAACGACCAGGGCGGATATTTCGATTTGGCGCCAATGGATCTGGGCGAGAACTGCCGCCGGGAAATCGTGCTGACGCTGGAAGAGATGGGCTTTGAAATTGAAGCTTCCCACCATGAAGTTGCTCCCGGCCAGCACGAGATTGACTTTAAATATGCCGACGCCATCAAAGCGGCGGATCAGATTCAGACGTTTAAGCTTGTGGTCAAAACGGTAGCGCGGCAGCACGGACTGCATGCTACATTTATGCCTAAACCTCTTTTTGGCGTAAACGGCTCCGGTATGCACTGCCACCAATCGTTGTTCCGCGGCAGCGAAAATGCTTTCTACGATGAAAGCGACACGTTGGGCCTGAGCACGGAAGCCCGCTACTACATGGCAGGTATTCTGCGCCACGCTCGTGCGATGGCTGCAATTACGAATCCGACCGTTAACAGCTATAAACGTCTTGTACCGGGTTATGAGGCTCCTTGTTACGTTGCATGGTCTGCGAGCAACCGCAGCCCGATGATTCGTATCCCGGCTTCGCGCGGCATGAGCACACGCGTAGAAGTCCGCAATCCGGACCCGGCTGCCAATCCGTACCTGGCGCTGGCGGTTATGCTGAAATCCGGACTGGACGGCATTCGCAACAAGTACCCGCTTCCGGCTCCGACGGACCGCAACATTTACGTTATGACCGACGAAGAGCGTCTGGACGAGGGCATTCCGAGCTTGCCGGAAGATCTGCGCGAAGCGCTCAACGAGCTGCTGCGCAGCGAGATCATCACGGAAGCGCTCGGCGACCACGCTCTTGCCCACTTCTATGAGCTGAAAGAAATTGAGTGGGATATGTACAAGACGCAAGTGCATGAGTGGGAGAGAGACCAGTATCTGACGCTGTATTAAAATGGAAAAAGCCTTGACCTTTTTGGTCAAGGTTTTTTTGTGTGTCTATGTCAAAGCTGTAATTTTGGAAAAAAAAGATTGTTTGCAACCAATTTCTGTTCAGGTACTATCGAAATGGGGTTGCGCCATCGCTGACGGTTAACCGTAATGAGCTTGTAGTGTATGCCGTTCCAGGCGGTACGCTTACTGCGTCTATAGAGGTGTACCGGTAATACTGGTTGTTGACAAAAAGATTTCTTTCATTCAGTGTAAATTGAAGCGTTCCGGCATCAGAGCCATCAGGAAATGTCCCAGTGTAAGACATTGTTCTGCTTATCCAACTGCCCAAAACAAATGGCAGCTCAAAGAAGTTTTCTCCTACGCGTGGAAGCATGACATCGGTTGGCGAGGGCTGAATAGCCCCAGGCATGTTGTTGTAGGTGAACGTTATACTAGAAGTATTATTGACAATTCTAAAATTCTCTCGATCCAAAGCCCCTGAGCCGTTATCATTTTCGTTTCCATTATTGATACCGTTATAACGTCCTTTATACGTACCAAAGGTTTTAGTGACAATCACCAACAGAATAAACAACACAAGAATGAAACCTAATGTACTTCCTTGGCCCATCCAATCTCCTCCTAGAAATATATCTTATTTGCATCATATGGAGGAGCTTGCTAGTTTGAATCTGGCAATGGTCTAAGTTTAATAGAAACATTGTCAGTTACTTAAAACTGTTTATAAGTTTTTCTTAACTTTCGAGTAGTTTTCCGATATAGGCTATAATCTTCAAAAGATACCCGATACCTTTGAATATTGTCACTATCACGGTCCAGATGAATTTAGTAAAGACCGCAATTACCTTCCATATAAAATTTGATACTGCTGCAATTATGCTCCATGTGGTTTTAAAAAAAGAAGAGATGAACTCCCAACCATTACTGAATCCTCGGCGTAATTGTTCCAATTTTAATCCTCCAATAATTCATTTCTTTTCCAATACGGATTTAAATTGAATATAGTTGCGTTAAAACCGACTCAAGTGATGGGAAAAACAAATAATATTAAAATAATAATATTTGTTTATTAAGTTCTAATTTTTGATAATGACACATATACTCTGTATCTATAGTTTGAGCAGGGTTTAGAAAGGAATATCAGCGTCAGGGGTGATCGCTAATGCCGCCATCAATGCCGCCTGTGTCAGCTGCTCTTATTTCTAAAACAGCAGGCATGATGCTGCCTTTGTACCGGGAGTTTGTGAAAAGCCGCAGATATGCAGAGAGATGGTCGAGAGCGGTAAGAGAGGCCGATTTGGATACGCTGCTTCGAATGTTTCGAAAACAGGTGCCAAATGCGCAGTTGAACTCATTCAGTACAAATGGAATCGGATTTTTTGTAGATTTGATTTTTGCGGGGCCAGTCGGTCATTATACAAATGCCACGACAATTATTCCTGGCATGGCACAATTTACATTCAGCACGCCGGTGCTGAGGCATATTTCAGCGACAGTGATTCCGTTATACCGTAAGCTGGCTGCCAGCCGGCTATTCGCCCGTCATGTAGCGGAAGCGATCAATCGAAATAACGAAGAAAAGCTAAAACGTCTGCTTCGCCATTATGTCAAAAGCAGGTTTTTAGTTGGCATAAACATTCAAGATTCGGGGTTCTATCTCAGCTTCAAGTTTCCCGGCAGCCGCCTCATTTACAGAAATCAGTTCTTTTTGGATAAAGTGCCGTGAGGATAATGCGCTCAGCGGCTGTAACCGCGTTTGCTTGGGCGAAAAATAGGAACCTTTGACAAAAAAACGCACACTCTGTCTGAGTGTGCGTTTCGTTGAATAAGGGCGGAATGATAGGGGTAATGGAGGGAACTCACCCCTGAATCTACACGAATGGACAATAAGTTAGTGAATGTCCCGGAAAAGACCGATTACCTTGCCAAGAATGCTGACGTTTTTCAAACGAATCGGCTCCATGGAGGAGTTCTCCGGCTGCAGGCGGATATGATCCTTCTCCTTGTAAAAGGTCTTTACAGTAGCCTCGTCATCTTCAGTCATCGCCACAACGATATCTCCGTTACTTGCCGAAGCTTGCTGACGAACGATGACATAGTCGCCGCTATGTATACCGGCTTCAATCATGCTCTCGCCTACGACGCTCAACATGAATACCTCATGATCCCCGACAAAATGGGTGGGAAGAGGGAAATACTCCTCAATATTCTCCGTAGCGGTGATCGGAACCCCGGCTGTAACCTTTCCAACAACTGGAATTTTGCTCACGGCAGTCGGGAACGGAAGCTCCGCTGTTGCATCGCCGTCCAAAATCTCAATGGCTCTTGGCTTCGTCGGGTCGCGGCGGATAAGACCTTTCTTCTCCAAACGGTCCAGATGGCCGTGTACGGTAGAGCTGGATGCCAGACCTACCGCCTCGCCGATCTCACGGACCGAAGGCGGGTATCCTTTGTCCCGCACTTCATTCTTAATGAAGTCGAGTATCGCCTGTTGGCGGTTGGAAACTTTAGACATCGCACTCACTCCAGAATAGGTTTTAGTAACCAAAGGTTTTCCAAAGTATAGCACAGAACCCGAGTTCGCACAAACATAAGTTCGAGAAACGGCTGTTCGCTTTTGGTCAAATCAGGAAGCTTTTTATTGCGCAAACATTTTGCGAACAAATGTTCCAAAATTACGTTGACGGAAACAGGCGTTCGTGTTAATCTAACACCAGAACAAACGTTTGGGAGTGATTCTCATGTTGACGTTATCAGGGTACAGCAGCAGTGGGACAAGCCTTGTCGCCACCGCCGATTCAATGAAATCCACAACATTATCTTCAAACATTTCCCGCAGCGGCGCTGCCGCAGCTTCTTCATACTCCTTTAGCCGCACTGGCGGGATTCACACGGTTCGCAAGCTCATACCATGGTTTGCGGCTGCGCTTTTGTTCGTACTGCTGCTGTCCACTCTCTGGGGATTCTCACAGGCAAACGGGTCTGAGGTATCTCCTGCGGGTCCTAATGAACGTAGCATTACGGTTACGACAGGGGACACTCTCTGGTCGATTGCAGCGGCTTATAATATTTCAGATGATACACGTGAAGGCGTGTTCCGTCTGCAAAAACGCAATGGACTATCCTCTACGACCATTACACCAGGCGATCAGCTCATCATACCTTCTGCGAGTTGAGATCAGTTACATTAAAGCTACTGGAGAATCGGCTTTCCGGCTCTTTAATTTCTAAACCCTGCCTTTTAACGTTCTACATCCCTTTACATTCTAATTGACTTTAATCGCCGCCTGAGTTTCCTGCAGGGGGCTTTTCGTATTCTTGACATGTCACTTCCTATCGTTCAAAGTTAGAAGGAAAAGGATTTTTTCAAACGGGGGGAGGAATCGCAAGTGGATATCGACGCTCTTATCGCTCGAATCAACGAGCTGGCGCGAAAGCAGAAAACAATCGGGCTGACGCCTGATGAAGTTATAGAGCGCACGCAGCTTCGCAAGCAGTACCTGGATAACTTCAAGCGCAATTTCAGGCAGCAGCTGGACAGCATTGAATGGACGGACGAAGAACCGAATAAAGAGAATTGATCCTTTAAGCTAAAATGACAGTCTTAATTACACATGTGGAGGTCAACAAATTTGTCACGCTCATGGGAACGCAGGGTACGCCGCAATTCGGCGCAGATTAACAAACAACGCAAAAAAACCGGCCAGGAGCCGTTTTCTCCGATTGGGGACAAGTCCAATCCGAATGCTCCGGCCCGATTTAAAGGAAGGAATTTTATTTCGCCGATTTTGCTGCTGCTGTTCGTAATTCTTTACGCCATCATTACGATGACCGGCGACAAGCCTGCGGCAAGCGGCAGCACAGATACGATGAACTGGATGGTCATCGCCGGTTATTCCCTGATTGCGCTGATGTTTTTCCTCCGCAGGCCATACCTGCAGGTTGGGCCGGATCATGTGCAGACACGCCGCATGATGGGTGACAAACGGCTGGGCAAGGATCAAATTCAAAGTATTTCCGTCCAAAAAGGCTATGTCATCATTCAGCCGGTTAAGGGTGGAAACTGGGTGTTCTCGCGAATGCTGAACCGTTATCCGATCGAGCCGATGAGCGATCGTTTGGAGACTATGGCAGCTGCTCACGGCATTCCTTTTCACAAACAGTAAGCGGAAAGACGCAGTTTGTACGTTTTACTTCATATACTCTATGCAGCTCGGGGGAGACGGGGAAGATGGCGAAAAAAGCGGTTTTATTTGATTTGGATGATACGCTTCTGTGGGACGAGCGAAGTGTCGAGGAGGCGTTCCGTGCAACATGCGACTACGCTCAGGAGCGCTCAGGCGTTGATCCGGTCAAGCTGGAGGAAGCTGTGCGCGCTGAGGCAAGAGAGCTTTACAGCTCCTATGAGACATTCGATTTCACCAAGATGATCGGCATCAACCCGTTTGAAGGGCTTTGGGCCAACTTCACAGGGGGTCAGCATGAATCGTTCCGCAAGCTGCAGCAGCTTGCGCCGGGCTACCGCAAAGAAGCCTGGACACGTGGACTGGCTGCTTTGGGAATCGACAATGCCGAGCTGGGCGCCGAGCTTGCAGAACGTTTTCCTGCGGAACGCCGCAAACGGCCAATTGTGTACGATGAGACATTTGAGGTGCTGGATGCGCTCAAGGGCAAGTACAAGCTGCTGCTCTTAACGAACGGAACGCCGGATTTGCAGGAAGAAAAGCTGCTTGGCGTGCCGGAGCTTACGCCTTATTTTGACGAAATCATCATCAGCGGCAACTATGGCATGGGTAAACCTGATGCCGGTATTTTCCGTCATGCGCTGGAATGCCTTGGTGTTGATCCTCAAGACGGAATAATGGTGGGGGACAAGCTTACAACGGATATTCTCGGCGCCAACACGATTGGCATGACGAGTGTATGGGTGAATCGCGATGGCAAAACCCGCACGGACGAAATTGTTCCATCCCATGAAATCTCCCGTCTAGACCAGCTCATTCCGCTGCTCGGATAACAAATAACGGACCTGACTCCCGATGAGGAGCGCAGGTCCGTTTTATTATTGCATGAACGAAATTAGGCCTTCTGGAACTCTGGGTCAGCGTAGTTATGAGCAATCCAGCCGTCTTTTTCAATAAACAGGCGAACGGCTACGATTTGACGGTTATCCATCAGAGTGAAGAAATGCGGTTTGTTTTCCGGAACGGAAATGACGTCGCCGGCTTCAAGCTCAACGTCGAAGTAACCGACTTCTTCGCTACCTTTAATAATGAAAATGCCGCGTCCAGCTGTGATGGCGCGAATTTCGTCTTCCGTGTGCGTATGGACGTTCTCGAATTTCAGAAGCAGCTCTTCCAGATTCGGCGTGGATTCCGACAACGTAATAATGTCCCAGATCTGATAGCCGCGGCGGCTCGCAAGATCGCGAATCTCGGAATCGTACGTTTCAAGAATGCGGGATTTTTCCTCATCGGTCAGGACAAATTTTTCGCGCAGCGATTCATCAAGCTTGTTTTTGTCCCAATGCTCGTAAAGCACCTCTTGAGAATCCAGAAATGCTTTTACTTGCTCGTAACCGGAAATGCGTTCGTTCGTATTACGAATGCGAATTTCAGCCATGGCTTAAATCCCTCTTTTCCAATGGGTATGAATTGAATACTTCTTTACCCCCTATTATAAATCATCTTATTTCAGCAAGCTAGAGAATAAATGGACAAATAGAGTGAATCGTTCAGCCTATATTAGACTGCCGAAATCGAAAGAGCGTAAAAGCAGCCCCTGCATAGTCGATGAGAGTTCTTTTCACTTGTCCCATCTTCTGCTACACTAAACGTTAATGATTTTCGGGGGGAAGGGTGTAGAATTTTGTCGAAGCCGACTTTGCACGAAATGCTGGAAAAACGCATTCTCATTATGGATGGTGCGATGGGCACGATGATTCAGCAGGCGGATTTATCTGCCGACGATTTTGGCGGCGAAGAGCTGGACGGTTGCAACGAGATGCTCGTGTTGACACGTCCGGACGTCATCCGTACGATTCACGAGCAGTATTTGGAAGCGGGAGCGGACCTGATTGAAACCAATACGTTCGGCGGCGCCAGCGTGGTGCTTGCCGAGTACGATATTCCGGAAAAAGCGCGCGAGATCAATCTCGCTGCAGCCCGGATTGCCCGTGAAGCGGCCGATAAATACAGCACGCCGGAGCATCCGCGTTTTGTGGTGGGCGCGATTGGACCAACGACCAAAACGCTGTCCGTTACAGGCGGAGTCACCTTTGAAGGCCTTGTTGCGAGTTATCTGGAGCAGGCAGTGGCGCTTATTGAAGGCGGCGCGGACGCCATGCTGCTGGAAACTTCCCAGGACACGCTCAACGTTAAAGCGGGAAGCATTGCGATTCGACAAGCATACGAGCAGACTGGCATTCATCTGCCTCTGATGATATCCGGCACAATTGAGCCGATGGGCACAACGCTGGCGGGACAAAATATTGAGTCCTTCTACATTTCCCTGGAGCATCTGAAGCCGATTTCAATCGGTCTGAACTGCGCAACCGGACCGGAATTCATGCGCGATCATATCCGGACGCTGAGCGAAATTTCGCATTCGGCAATCAGCTGTTATCCTAACGCCGGTTTGCCGGATGAAAACGGCCAATACCATGAATCTCCGCAATCTCTTGCGATCAAAATGGGCGCATTCGCCGAGCAGGGCTGGCTAAACATTGCCGGGGGCTGCTGCGGCACAACTCCGGCACATATCCGCGCGTTAGTGGAAACGATGGCCGCTTATCCTCCGCGTGAGCGCAGCGGATCGCATGCTCCTGCCGTATCCGGCATTGAGACGGTCTATATTGAACAGGACAACCGTCCGTACATGGTCGGCGAGCGCACAAACGTGCTTGGCTCGCGGAAGTTTAAACGGCTGATCGTGGAAGGCAAATACGAGGAAGCGGCGGAAATAGCACGTGCCCAAGTGAAAAAAGGCGCACATGTCATCGACGTCTGTCTACAAGACCCTGACCGTGACGAGACCGAGGATATGCAGCGGTTTTTGGAGATCGTCGTTAAGCTGGTAAAAGCTCCGCTCGTTATCGATACGACTGATCCCGAAGTAATTGAGCTGTCGCTTAAATACTCCCAGGGCAAGGCGATTATTAACTCGATCAACCTGGAGGACGGCGAAGAAAAGTTTGAGCATGTTGTGCCGCTTATTCACAAGTACGGAGCCGCCGTTGTTGTCGGCACCATTGACGAGAGCGGACAAGCGATTAAACGGGAGGACAAGCTGGCTGTCGCGCAGCGCTCCTACGATTTGCTGGTCAACAAGTATGGCTTGCAGCCAGAGGATATTATTTTTGACCCGCTCATGTTCCCGGTCGGCACAGGTGACGAGCAGTACATCGGCTCCGCCGAAGAGACGGTTGAGGGCATCCGTTTGATTAAACAGGCGCTGCCGCGCTGCCATACAATACTAGGTATAAGCAACATCAGCTTTGGATTGCCGGAGGCAGGGCGCGAGGTGCTGAACTCCGTCTATTTATACGAGTGCACCAAGGCCGGACTGGACTACGCCATCGTCAATACGGAAAAGCTGGAGCGTTACGCCTCCATTCCGGAGCATGAGCGCAAGCTGGCGGAAGATTTGATCTACCGCACCAATGACGATACTCTGGCTGCATTTGTCGCTGCTTTCCGCGAGAAAAAGGTGGAGAAAAAAGAAAAAGTGTCCAACCTGCCGCTGGAAGACCGCCTTGCTTCCTATGTGGTGGAAGGCACAAAGGAAGGACTCATTCCTGACCTTGATCTGGCAATGCAGAAGTACAGCCCGCTCGAAATTATTAACGGACCCCTTATGAAGGGGATGGACGAGGTTGGACGGCTGTTCAACAACAACGAGCTGATCGTAGCCGAGGTGCTGCAGAGCGCCGAGGTGATGAAAGCGTCGGTGGGCCATCTCGAGCCGTTTATGGAAAAAACGGAATCCTCGGTTAAAGGGAAAATTATTTTGGCGACGGTTAAAGGCGATGTTCATGACATCGGCAAAAATCTCGTTGAAATCATTCTTGCCAATAACGGGTATCATATCGTAAACCTTGGTATCAAGGTGCCGCCTGAGCAGCTCATTGAGGCACAGCGTAAGGAAAGAGCCGACGCTATCGGTTTATCCGGCCTGCTCGTCAAATCCGCGCAGCAGATGGTCATTACGGCGCAGGATTTGCGCAACGCCGACATCCATGTGCCAATTATGGTAGGCGGCGCGGCGCTGACCCGCAAATTTACCAAAACTCGCATCAGCCCCGAATACGATGGACTGGTGCTTTATGCAAAGGATGCAATGGACGGGCTGGATCTCGCCAACAAGCTGATGAACAAGGAACATCGCTCCGTTATGGAGGGTGAGCTTGCCGAGCTGAAGGCTTCCGGCGCCGTGGCGGTGGAAGAGAAGCCGCAGCTGCCGCAGCTGACGCGCGCGGTCCGCAGCGGGATTTCACAAGATGCGCCGGTGTTTATTCCGCCGGATCTGGATCGTCATATTTTGCGCAACGTGCCGATTCCGCAAATTGTACCTTATGTCAATATGCAGATGCTGCTCGGCCATCATTTGGGCGTGCGCGGCAAAGTAGAAGAGCTGCTTGCACAGCGGGACGAAAAAGTGATGTCGCTTAAAGATACGGTTGATTCGATTTTGTTCGAGGCGTCCCGTGACGGAATTATTAAAGCGCATGGCATGTACCGCTTCTTCCCGGCACAATCGGATGGAAACGATATTGTCATTTACGATCCGCAGGATACATCCAAAGTGCTGAAACGCTTCAGCTTCCCGCGCCAACAGGTGGAGCCGTTCCTTTGTTTGGCGGACTACCTGCGCAGCGTGGAAAGCGGCGTGATGGACTATGTCGGCTTCCTCGTCGTCACGGCGGGCGAAGGAGTCAGAGATCTGGCCGGCCAATGGAAGGACAAGGGCGATTACTTGCGTTCCCATGCTCTCCAGGCGGTTGCGCTTGAGGTGGCGGAAGGTCTTGCGGAGCGCGTTCACCATATGATGAGAGATGTATGGGGATATCCGGATCCGCCGGAAATGACGATGAAACAACGCCATGGCGCGCGTTATCAGGGTATTCGGGTTTCGTTTGGTTACCCGGCTTGTCCGAATCTGGAGGATCAAGGCCCGCTGTTTGAGCTGATGAAACCCGAAGATATCGGGGTGGAGCTCACGGAAGGTTTTATGATGGAACCGGAGGCGTCCGTTTCGGCGATGGTATTTGCCCATCCAGAGGCGCAATATTTCAACGTCGATAAAGCATAATGATTAACCTAAAAGGCCGGGGCAATAGCGGCCTGGAATTATAGTTAACAACCGGTATTCGCCAAGCTCTGTTCGCGTGGCGGAGCGTTAAAAGAAAGGGGAAGCGAACGATGGAACTCACATTTCTGGGAACCGGGGCAGGCAGGCCTTCGAGGCTGCGCAATGTGACTTCGATGGCGCTGACGCTTCCCCAGCCGCGCTGCGCAGTTTGGCTGTTCGACTGCGGAGAGGCGACTCAGCATCAGCTGATGAGCACAGCGCTTAAGCTGAGCAAGATTGAAGCTGTGTTCATAACCCATCTGCATGGGGATCACATTAACGGGCTTCCTGGCCTGCTGAGCACCCGTTCCTATCATTCCGGCTCGGGACAGCTGCGGTTGTTCGGTCCGCAAGGAATTCGGGAATACCTGGACGCCGTCTTTGGTCTGACCGGCACTCATCTCGACTACGAGCTGATTGTGTCCGAGCTGCAGGAGGGAATTATTTACGAGGATGATGACTTCAGCGTAGATGCGCAGCAGCTGAACCATCGGGTTCCTTGCTGGGGGTTCCGTGTCGCCGAAAAGGATAAACCGGGAACGCTGGATGCGGTTAAGGCTCGCTCGCTTGGCGTGCCGTTCGGGCCGTTGCTTGGCCGGCTTAAAAACGGCGAGGACGTTGTGAATCCGGCAGGACAGCTTGTCCGCAGCTTGGATGTATCGGGGCCGGAGCTTAAAGGCCGCATCGTGACAATCCTTGGCGACACGGTGCCGTGCGGCGGTGTGGAGCGGTTGGCGCAGGGAGCGGATCTGCTTGTGCATGAAGCTACCTTTCAGGGCGATATGGCGGAAAAAGCTGCTGCATACGGCCACTCCACGACGCTGCAGGCAGCGCAGGCAGCGTCTGAATCCGGCGTGAAGAGGCTTTTTATGACCCATATCAGCAGCCGCTACCGTGAAGAAGACATACCGCAATTGATTGAGGAAGCACGTTCCGTGTTTCCCGAGTCCTATGTTGGGTATGATCTGTTGACGGTGCCGATTCCAAGGCGCGGGGAAGCACCGCCGCAATCTGTAGTATAAAGCCTTTGCCGTCCGTTTCGGATGGCAAAGGCTTTTTCATGCTCTCATAAACATGTTCATTAAATGGATATTAATTAATCAAGCTTATAGTTAATGATATGAAATGTTAATAGCATAAATGTGCTACTGCGGAAGCTGGACATATCATGGGATAGTCGTACATTTGTCCTCCCTAATAGTCGGCAATGTGCAAGTAACGTCAAGATTGTGAAATAGCCGGAGCGGCAATGGCTGATCTAATATTAGAAGGAGCGCAGACGGTGCGCGTTCTCTCTTTTTTTATATCCTCGAGCGGCGAAGGAGGACATGAGCAATGATACACAGGCCTAACCGGTACAAAAGACTGAAGGGGGAAAGTGCTTATTTATTGGCTGATGTGAAGGCGGAGGGAGCATTGCTCAAGCCATTTGTGAAAAAAACATTAACCGGTCTGCTTGCTGTCAGTCTTGCAGTTGCTATGATCTTTGATGCTACAGCAAATGCTTCAATCGGAACTATTGTAAACCAATCTATTAGCGTTGATGGCCTTCAGGTACAGGGACTCGATACACCGCTTGGAATCGACACGCCGACGCCTACGCTGTCGTGGCGATTTTCTTCCCCCAACGCTGGAGCTGCTGTCAGTGGCGCGGAGGTGAAGGTGCTTTCGAGCACAGGCGCCGTAGTGTGGTCGAGCGGTAGGCTGACAAAGCCCGGAATCTCATCGGTCAAGTACGGCGGCCAGCCGCTGCAGGCAAAGTCGCGCTACACATGGAAGGTGAGGGTATTTGACGGCTCCGAAAATCCAAACGCGTGGAGCGACGCTGCCGCCTTTGGTACCGGTATGTTTACGGATGCGGACTGGAATGGCGCCAACTGGATCACGCACAAGGACTGGGCTACATCGCGTCAAGGCTCTGAAATTGGCACGTTGTATCCTGTCACAGTAATTTTCCCGGGCGGACCGGTCACCAGCCGCACGGTGACGATTTCAATCTACGGCATCGGCGAGATGCCAGCGGGAGCTAACGACTTCCGGGCTCAGCTGTCGGAGATCCAGGTCAAAAACGGCAACGGCGGCGCCAATGCCGCGCGGTACGCCGCCATCACCGCGTCAGAGTCGGATGAAAGTAACGGCTGGTCAATCGGCGCTCTAAAGGACGGATTTACGTCGTCAGAGTCGTCATGGGCACGCGGCTGGTCATCCGCGCCGCACAACAGTGCAAATCTGTCTACGCCTATCACGCTTCAGCTCGACCTTGGCTCCGTGCAGACATTTGACCGAGTCGTGTTATACCCGCGAACAGATGTCGCTTCTGCCAGCGGCCGCAGCGCGGGTTTCCCCACTAAGTTTAATGTTACGGCGGATGTGGCGGCCCAGCCTAACGGCGGCACTGTCATTGCCAACGACGATGCCGTTGTTGCGCCAGCCTATGCGAACCCGGGAAACCCATACACGATCAATCTGCCTTCCCAGCCTTCCGGGCGGCTGCTGACGCTGACGGTGCCGAAGGTCACCGTCGAACAGCCGGATGCGCCAACGTCGTTTTTCCTGCAGCTGGCCGAGATTGAGGTGCTGGATGAGAACGGCCAAAACCTCGCGAATAACGCCACATTTTCGGCCAACAGCAGCCTTGGCGGGGCGTGGAGCCCGCATCTGCTTGGAGACGGCGTTAAGACGACCAATGATGTCGCCTCCACCGGCTGGACCTCTTGGCCCCCTTCCGGAGCGCGGACTTTGAGTCCCGCCGCGATAATCACGATTGATTTGGGAAGCATCCATACGGTGTCGGCGTTGAAAATCTACCCCCGCAGCGATAAGTCCGTCGTCGTGGACGGCACGCAGCGGACGGTCGCCTTTATGAGCGCGTACTCGCTGTCGATCGCGAACAACACTGCAATCGGCGGTCCGACGACGGTTGCGACGTACGACATCGCCGAGCCGCCCGCATGGGGCGACCGCACGCTGCTGACGCTGCCCCAATTCCGCACGGGCTTTACGGTACAGAACCGGCCGATTGCCTCGGCGACTTTGTATATTTCCGGCCTTGGAGCATACGAAGCAGAGGTTAATGGCGAACGCGCCGGAGACATTCGTATCGGTTCCGGGATGACGAAGTTCGACGAGCGCACATTCTACGACGCCATCGATGTTACCGACCAGGTGCATGCCGGGGCCAACGCAATCGGCATCGGACTCGGTCAGGCATGGCTTGACGGCGTCAACAACTGGTCGCCTAAGTCCAATTGGGGAGGCTGGAACGGCATTTTGCGCGCCAGGGCACTGCTAAAGGTGCGTTATGCCGACGGCAGCACCTCGGAAATCATTACGGGCAGCGGCTGGAAGACCGTTCTTGGCCCAAGTCGAACGACGCTGGACGTCACCCCTGATGCGGAAGGTTATGAAGCCACGTTGAAGCAGCCAGGCTGGAGCAGCCCCGGCTTCAACGACAGCGGCTGGGAAACGGCTCAGGTTACCTCTAATGAGGGCGCGCTGCTGCAGTTCAACCCGGTGCAGCCCAATCGCGTCACGGAAACGCTGAACCCGGTCGCAGTAACCAATCCGGCCAACGGCGTCTACGTTTACGACGTGGGACGCAACATTTCGGGCACTGCCCGGGTTACCTTAGACTTGCCGGCAGGAGTGACTGCGACGGTGCGTTACACCGAGCGGCTGGCCAATGGGCGCCCGGACATCGCGAGCGGACGTTATCAGGATGATTTCGTTACAGGCGACGGGTCAGGCCCGCTCACATGGGCGGCGTCATATACGTATAAAGGGTTCCGGTATATTGAGATTAGCGGCCTGCCAAACGGAAGCCCGCCGCCGACCGTACTCGCCCTCCGCATGCATAACGACATTGCCAGTGTAGGAGCGTTTAGTTCGGGCAACGCCGTGCTGAACTGGGTGCACGACGCAGCGCGGCAGACGCTGTTGAACAACCTCGTCATGGCTGTTCCAACCGACGGCTCGTACAACGAGAAGCTGCCATGGCTTGGCGACGGGCATCTGATGGAAAATGCCATGATTCGTAATTTCGACGCCGAACAGGTGTACATGAAGTGGTTAAACGACATGGCGGATTCGCAGCACAGCGACGGTGATGTGCCGGCCTGGGCGCCTGCACCGACAGAAGCAGCCGGCTTCCGCAGCAGCGCGTGGGCGAATGCGTTTACAGAGACGGCGCAGTTGCTACTCACCGAATACGGTGCGGAGGATGCCGTGGAGGCACGCTACACAGAGCTGCGCAATTATGCCGCATTTGAATGGTCGCAATTCGGAGCGGAGCATGAGCAGTGGGGCGACTGGGTATGTCCGGGTGACGCCGCTGTCTGCAACAATAACGACAACAAGCAGCTCGTTGGCAAGGCATATGCTTACCGCAGCGTTCAGCAGTTCTCGGAAATCGCGAATGCACTTGGTCATGGCGCCGATGCAACCCTTTATGCCAATCGCGCCACCCAGATGAAGAATGCTTTCAACGCATCCTACTTCAATGCGGCTTCACAAAAGTATTTAACGGCGCCGGGCGCTTCCTATTGGCAGACTAACAATGTGCTGCCGCTCGCGTTCGGCATGGTGCCGGCCGGTTCCGAGCAGGCGGTCGCCGACAGCATCGCCGCTGATGTTACAGCGCGCAATAACCATTTGAACACAGGTGTGCTGGGCACAAAGTGGCTGTGGAGCGTTTTAACCCGGTACGGCCACATTGACACAGCCTTTGCGGCTGCGACGACTACGACCAGCCCTGGCTACGGGAAGTGGATGAACGACGGCGCGACGACTCTGTGGGAAATGTGGGGCGATTGGAGCCGCTCGGAGGGCCATCCGTTCCTTGGGACAGTCGTCGACTGGATGTACGCTGATGTAGCCGGACTCGCAAACCTCGGCGCCGTCTCCGGCGAGGCGAAGGTGAAGCCGTACCTTCCCGAGGGATTGGGTCATGCATCCACAAGCTACCAGACCGCTGGCGGAACTCTGTCGTCCGGCTGGACGGCCGTTAACGGTGTTACGACGCTTACTGTGAAGGTACCGGTGAGCATGACCGCCGAAGTGTCGGTTCCGGTCGCTTCCGGTGACACGGTGGCGGCACCTTGCGGGGCCCAGCATCTGAGAGATGAAGCGGGGTACAGCGTGTTCCGTGTGAGCAGCGGCACCCATGTGTTCACCTCCTCCCCGACGGCTGTTGCGCCGAACTGCAACAGCGGCGGCGGGCAAGGGAGCAACGGCCACAATGGCGGAAAAGGCAAAGATGGTGAAAAAGGTAACGGCGGCCACGATGGTGGAAAGGACCACAATGGCGGCAAAGGCAAAGATGGCGGTAAGGGCAAAGATGGTGATAAAGGCAAAGATGGCGGAAAAGGCAACGGCGGCAAGGGGGAATAACGGGAAAGGAACGGTATATCGACCTTGACCCTCTCTATGACCGCTATCGTCTCGGCCTTTGCAGCCGCATCAAGATAACGCCGAGTTCCAGAAATAGGTTCGAAAACATGCCATTTTAAAGGGCCGTCCCAAGTCAGCTGTATGACTTACGGGATAGCCCTTATTTTCATCTCAGGTCTGTAAGTCATAGAACGATTGCACCGGCGATCAAGCGTTGGCGTTCGCCAGGGCTTTTTTATTTTTGCATGTACATTTATAATAGGAACGGCCGTTCTAGTGTTAAGGGGTGAATTCAATTGTTGCGAAAAAAAACGCTTCCCCAGCTCATAGAGGAATTAAGAGGGAATGAAAACATAATTAATTGGCATGAAATACAGCCGCAAGAAGCTAAAACCAGGCCTATGCCCGAAAGTGTAGACACGCGGATTAAAGCGGCTCTGGCTAAACGCGGCATAGCGGAATTATATACGCACCAACACACAGCCTATGAAACGATTCGAAAAGGCGAAAACGTCGTTGCTGTAACGCCGACCGCTTCGGGCAAAACATTATGTTATAACCTGCCTGTATTGCAGGCGATAGCGGAAGATGACGGCAGCCGCGCGCTTTACCTGTTCCCGACAAAAGCTCTGGCGCAGGACCAAAAAAGCGAGCTTAACGAAATCATAGACGAAATGGGCATTGATATAAAAAGCTTCACTTATGACGGGGATACCGCGCCGGCCATTCGGCAGATCGTGCGTAAAGTCGGGCATATCGTCATTACGAATCCCGACATGCTTCATTCGGCAATTCTTCCGCATCATACCAAATGGGTAAGTCTTTTTAGCAATCTGAAATACATCATTATTGATGAACTGCATACATACAGGGGGGTATTTGGAAGTCACGTGGCCAATGTAATTAGACGGCTCCAGCGTGTCTGCAAATTCTATGGCAGCAATCCTTTATTTATTTGCACGTCTGCAACAATCGCCAACCCTAAGGAACTAGCCGAACAATTAACCGGCCAGCCTATGCGCCTTATCGACGATAACGGAGCTCCCAGGGGGAGGAAACACTTCGTTTTTTATAATCCGCCTATCGTGAACAAGCCGTTGAATTTGCGTAAAAGCTCTACGGCAGAAGTGAACCAGCTGGCGAAGGAATTCCTTGCTAATAAAATACAAACAATCGTTTTTGCCCGCAGCAGGGTAAGGGTTGAAATTATTTTAAGCCATCTGCAGGAATTGGTGAAAAACGAAATTGCGGTTAAGTCTATTCGCGGCTACCGGGGCGGCTACCTTCCGAATCAGCGCCGGGAAATCGAAAAGGGACTGCGGAACGGTGATATTTTAGGGGTAGTAAGCACAAATGCCTTAGAACTAGGGGTGGACATCGGGCAGCTGCAGGTTTGCGTTATGACTGGATATCCCGGCAGTGTCGCCAGCACATGGCAGCAGGCTGGACGGGCAGGCCGGCGGCACGGCGAAGCGCTCGTTTTAATGGTTGCCAGCAATACGCCAATAGACCAGTATATCGTCCAGAATCCCGAATACTTCTTCGACCGTTCCCCGGAATCGGCAAGGATTAACCCGGAAAATTTGCTTATTCTGGTAGACCATGTACGCTGTGCTTCGTATGAATTGCCTTTTAAGCAGGGAGAGCAATTCGGCCCTGGAGATATAGAAGAAGTTTTAGAATACCTTGTCGAGGAAAGGGTATTGCACCGTGCAGCGGACGCCTTTTATTGGGCGAATCAGTCTTTCCCGGCGAGCGAAGTAAGCTTGCGTTCTGCAGCCCAGGAAAATGTCGTTATCATCGATCAATCGGACACGGCGAACGTCAAGATAATCGGGGAAATGGACCGCTTTAGCGCGATGACCTTGCTTCACGACGAGGCCATTTACCTGAATGAAGGGGTGCAGTTTCAAGTCGAAAAACTGGACTGGGACCACAAAAAAGCCTATGTCCGCGAAGTCGACGTAGAGTACTACACCGATGCGAACCTGGCCGTTAAGCTTAAGGTTTTGGACATTGAACGAACCGAAAGCAGGCGTGTGTCTGCCATTAACTTTGGGGACGTGCAGGTAAATGCGATGCCGACTATTTTCAAGAAAATCCGTCTGACGACCTTCGAAAATATCGGATACGGGCAAATTAATTTGCCTGAAGAAGAGCTGCATACGAGCGGGACCTGGATCGAGTTAAAGGAAGCTGATTCAACGATCGATACAAAAACATTGGAGCAGCTGCTTATGGGGATTGCCCATGTACTAGGGCATATCGTTCCTATTCATGTCATGTGCGACCGTAACGATATTCACGTTGTTTCACAGATTAGGGCCGAACATACGCAGTTACCTACTGTATTTATTTATGACCACTACCCCGGCGGTATCGGATTAGCGGAGGACGTATACAAACGCTTTGACGAAATTAAAGAAGCTGCAAAGCGCCTCATAAAAAAATGCCCGTGCTCTGACGGCTGCCCGTCCTGCATTGGTACGGAAATCGAAGGGCTGAACGCGAAACAGAAGGCGGTAGAAATGTTGGGGGCTATCTAATGAAAAATGCGGTGCATAGGCAGGCGGTGCGGTTATGAGCGGCCTGCGTGAGCGAATGAACCGGCTGCGCGGCGTCAAGGAGGCTCAGCTAGGTGATGAAGCAGTCAAGGCCGCAGCCGATGACTCGCATGCTGTGGGTCATGAAGCTGAATCGGTTGACGCGCAGCAGATATCGGCTGCAAGCCCCGTCACGGGCGGTGCGGACATCATCCGCCATTGCTCCGAGCAAGACGCCGGGCCGGAATGGTCGGCGCTCGGCGTCCGCCTCCTGCTAAACGGCGACGGAGAGTGCCTGGAGCGGCGCCTGCGGCTACCGTTATCTCATCGCAGCGGCCACCACCGTCTGGAGGAATGGCTGCCGCATGCGGAGCAGCTAGGTGCGATCCATGCCGACAGCGGCGTCGTTCCCGGCACAGCTGACGTGTTGTTTCTCGATCTGGAAACGACCGGTCTGGGAGGCGGAACAGGCAATGTGCCCTTTATGACGGGCATTGCCTATTATGAAGACGGCGAATTTGTAATCCGCCAATTTTTAATCCGGCACCCCGCCGAGGAACGGGCCATGCTGAGCGAGCTGGCAGGGCTGCTGCCGCGTTTCCGTTGGCTGGCCACCTACAACGGCCGCTCGTTCGACTGGCCGCTCGTACAAACGCGTCTCATCATGAATGGTTTGGGCAAACAATTGCCGGAGCTTCTTCATTTGGACTTTTTGCACCCGTCCCGCAGCATCTGGAAAAACACGCTGGCCTCCTGCAGGCTAAGCCATGTCGAGGAGGAGCGGCTCGGCATTTTCCGCAAAGACGACGTACCGGGCTCGCTGGCGCCGACGTTGTATTTCCGCTATTTGGCCGAGGGAGATCCAGCGGTGCTGGAAGGTGTTTTCCGCCATAATGAACAGGACATGATTACGCTGGCCTGTCTTGGAATTCGGTTTGCCCAGCTGCTCAAGGGCAGGGCGGGGACGGGGTTCCCAATGCCGGAAGAGGGGGAAGAGCTGCTGCGTACCGGCCTTTGGCTGGAGCGGATGGGCGAAAGGGAAGAAGCGGAGCGATTTTACGGAATATTGGCGCTGGAGGAGGCTGTTACTCCGTCCGCTCTGCACGGGCTGGCGATGAGGGACAAGAAGGCTGGCAATTGGGAGCGCGCTGTGGTATTGTGGCAGAAAGCTGCGGCTGGATTTGCGGCAGCGGCGATCCCGGATTGGCAGGCTCATGTTGAGCTGGCCATGTATTTCGAGCATAAAGGCAAGGATCCCGCCTCGGCGATTGCACTTGCAGAGGAGGCGCTTGAACTTGCGCTTTCACATCCTCTGGCGCGCAGAAGCGCTAAGATGAACGGCGAGCTTGAAGCGCTGCGCCGCCGCAGGGATCGTCTGCTGCGCAAGCTGGGAGCGGCTGCAGGGAGATTGGAGGCAGGCGGATGACTGGAACGATGCAGTATGTATTGCCGGGCTTGAGGAAGCCGGACCGCCGAATCGGCGGACTGCTCCTCGATTTGGACGGCACGATCTACCGGGGGGAAGACGTCATTGATGGAGCTCCAGAGCTGATTCAGGCTCTGCTGGACGGAGGAATTCCATTTAAATATGTAACAAACAACTCTTCAGCGAGCCCCGCAGTTGTGGCGGAGCGGCTCGCGGCGATGGGGATACCCGCCGAAGCCGATGAGGTATGCACCTCTGCACAGGCTGCGGCAGCCTATGCTGCCGAACATTTTCCAGGCGGTAAGGTGTTCATGGTAGGCGAGGACGGGCTGGCGGAAGAACTGGAAATGGCCGGACTTCAACTCGTGCAGCAGTCTGCCGATGTTGTGGTGCAAGGAATTAATCGTCACTTTACATATGACCAAGCCGCGGCAGCTGTGCGCGAATTGCTTGGCGGAGCGGCTTATGTGATGACCAATCCGGATTTGCTGCTTCCATCCAAGGGAGGGCTTTTTCCTGGGGCGGGCTCCATTGGCGCTATGCTGAAAGCGGCATCGGGGGTGGAGCCGGTGCTGATCGGCAAGCCATCTACCATTTTGATGGATTACGCGCTGGGCCGTCTCGGCGTGCCGCGCGAGGCGGTATGGGTCGTCGGCGACAATTTGGCTACGGATATTGCATCCGGCGACAATTCGGGCTGCCGCACCATTTTAGTGCTGACCGGTTTAACGGATGAAAGCAACTATGAACGTTACGCATCGATCGCCAAGGTTTCTCCATATGCTTCCTGCAGCAGCCTGGATGAGCTGCGCAGGTATATTTTTGGAGCATACTAAGTCTGTGAAATACAGTGCGAAATGAACAAGGGGCTCAACAGCCAATCATCAT
Organism: Paenibacillus pasadenensis; assembly: GCF_023715725.1. Taxonomy (GTDB): domain Bacteria; phylum Bacillota; class Bacilli; order Paenibacillales; family Paenibacillaceae; genus Paenibacillus_O; species Paenibacillus_O pasadenensis_A. Next base: position 231,291 of record NZ_JAMBOT010000006.1, on the reverse strand, counting down.
GAGGAAGGAAGCGAAGGAACGATGCCGGAATATCCCGAAATGGACCATTACCGGATTATGCTTAGCTCGGAGGTGGCGGGCAAGCGAATCAGGTCCGTTCAGGTAGGACGAGAAAAATCGCTGAATGTTCCCGCGGACGAATTCGTCCGGCAAGTGGAGGGCCGCACAGTATGGTTCATTGAACGTCGCGGCAAACATCTGCTCTTTCATTTGGACAACGGGCAGCGGCTGCTGCTGCATCTGATGCTTGGCGGCTGGATGTTTTTCGGTTCCGAGGAAGAGAAGCCGGACCGTACCGTTCAGGTGAAGCTTGAATTCGACAACGGAAGTTTATTTTTTATCGGGCTGCGACTCGGGTACCTCCACCTGTTGACTGCTAGAGAGGCTGATAAGGAGCTGGCGAAGCTTGGTCCGGAGCCGCTTGATCCGCGGTTGACGCTGGAGCGGTTTAACGAACGGCTCATGACCAAAAAGCGCAGCGCGCTCAAAACGGCTCTAGTAGACCAGAGTGTGATTGCTGGAATCGGCAATTGTTATGCGGATGAAATCGCTTGGCAAGCGGAGCTGCTTCCGAACGCGCGTATCGGTTCGTTAACGCAAGAAGCTGTTTCACGTCTCTATGATGCCATGCATAACGTGCTGCTGGAGGCCAAAGCAAGCGGCGGATATATGGAGTACCCGTTCCGGATCGGCGATACGGTGACCGGGGGTTACAACGACGAGTGTAAAGTGTACGACCGCCCTGGAGAGGCATGCAGCCGTTGCGGCGGAACAATCGTGCAGGAGGAGCAGTCGTCGCGCAAGGTATTTTTCTGCCCGGATTGCCAGAAGGATCAATAAAGATGGCGAAAAACAATCGGCGTGGATGCCATATTAGCACTCGCGGCGGATATAGAGCTGCGGCAGAGCGGGCTTACGCGCTCGGCTGCGGCTCGTTTCAATATTTTCCGAAAAATCCGCGCGGACTGGGACTCAAGCATTTTGACCGGATCGATGCCGCTCGTTGTCTTGAGTTTTGCCGTGAACATAATATCGCCTCTATTGCTCATTCCGCCTATCCTAGCAATCTGGCATCGCCTGACGAGGGAGTGCGCATGCGGACGGCAAGCTCGCTGCTGAACGATTTGGACATCGCCGAAAGCTGCGGTTCGCTTGGCGTAGTGGTGCATTTTGGCGCCTACAAGGAACGTGATCCGCTGACGGGCTACAAGCTGATGATCGCTACGCTGGATTACATAACCGAGCGCTGGCAGGGGAGCTGCCGTCTGCTCATTGAAAATATGGCGGGTAATCACGGTTTTATGGGCATGACGCTGGAGGAGCTAGTTCAGATCCGATCTCTGTGCCGGGAACCCGACAAAATCGGGTTTTGTATTGACAGCTGCCATTTATTCGCCAGCGGCGTGTGGGATGGCGGCCTGGAGCCGTCCTGGGCGCAATCTCCGGCTGGACTTGCAGCGCGCGAGCATGTGAAGGCGCTGCATATTAACGGGTCGGTCTATGCGAGCGGATCTCGCCGGGACCGGCACGCGCTGCTTGGCGAAGGAGAGCTGGAGCTGAGCGGCATTGGCTGGCTGCTGCGGCATTTTCCAGACATACCGGCTGTGCTGGAAACGGCGCCAGGCGCGGACGGGACGCATCTTGGGCAGCTGCTGCAGATGAAGGCCGAGGAGGAGGGGCGCGGATGATTCATTTGTATTTGGACGATTACAGAACTTGTCCGGAAGGATTTACGCTGGCGCGTACAGCCGAGGAGTGCATTTTGCTGCTGCAGACCAGCCAGGTTGGCATGCTGTCGCTGGATTACGATTTGGGCTGGAACCAGCCGACGGGTTATGAAGTCGCTGCATGGATTGCGGACAACGGGAAGTTTCCGCAAGAAATTTATTTGCACACTTCCAGTTCAGAAGGGAAACAGCAGATGTATAAACGTTTGTCCGACGCGCTGCCGGAAGGAGTCAAGCTGTCCGGCAGTCCGCTGACTGACGAGGCTTTGCTGGCCGCTGCAGCAGCCGGGAAGCCCGGATTTGGCGGCGGCGGAGCCGATATCGAAGCTGCAGCGGCGGATGAAAGCTAAATGAATGTACAACGGGGGGAAACGGCGATGTCGATCATAGAGCTTGACTCTCTCTGTCTGCAGAGGGATCAGCGCACGATTTTGAGCGGGGTCAGCCTGGGCATCAAGGAAGGCGAGCAGTGGGTTATTCTCGGCCGCAACGGTTCCGGCAAAACGACGCTGCTGGAAATGCTGACCGGTTATATGTTCCCTACATCAGGCACCGTTAATGTGCTGGGGAACCGGTTTGGGGAATGCGACGTACGCGAGGTCAGAAAGCGCATCGGTTATATTAGCCAGTCACTCGTGGAAAAGCTTGCGCTTGCAGACCCTGTCTGGGAAGTCGTAGCGACGGGTGAATATGCGTTTTTACGATTTTATCAGGAAATAGATCCTGCGGTGAAGGCAAAGGCGCTTCAGCTGTTGGAGCAGGTCGGGCTTGGCGTTACGGCGGAGCAGCCGTTTGGCACTCTGTCGCAGGGCGAGCGCAAAAAGGTGCTGCTGGCAAGGGCGCTGATGAGCTCCCCGGAGGTGCTGATTCTGGACGAGCCTTGCTCGGGGCTGGACTTGCATGAACGCGAAAAGCTGCTGACGCAGATTGAAGCGTTGTCCGCCCGGCAGATTACGGTTATATATGTGACGCATCACATGGAAGAAATTATGCCGATGTTCACTCATGTAGCCTTGCTGCATGAAGGACGGCTGCTTCACGCAGGGCCGAAGGAGCAGGTATTGCAGGGCAGCGTGCTGTCGGAGGCGTACGAGCTGCCGCTTGAGGTGGAATGGACCTACGGCAGGCCCTGGATTAAAGTAAGAGCGGAAGGTGCGGTCAAGTGACGGAGTGGATTGGAACCGCGAATAAAAATTACGCCTCCTACGCGATGGAGGAGCTGAGACGTATGTTTGAAGGAATGTCTCTCTCCCTGCTGTCGCCCGGAGAAACGTTCCGGATGAATATACCGCTGGAGCGGGAGGAGGTGCTGCAGGCGATTCGGAATGACAAGCCGATTTTTCTGCGGTATTTACAGCCTGTGGATGCCTCGCGCGAGCTGTCGCTCGACGCAGATGATCTGGACTGGCTCGGCGATTGGCTGAGGCTGAGCAAAAGCAAACTGGACGGGCTCCGGGTAGGCGTCCATATCCGCAAAGCGGATGGCAGCCCGTTTCCTTACTCGGCTGCGGATACCCGAGCCGTATTGGATGCGGTGCTGGCTGAGGCCGGTGCAGAACCTGCGCACAAACAGCCTGACCGGCTCGTCGCGGTGTACGCTTCCAAAGATACCTTGTATGCGGGCATCGGCACGCCGGAGGAAATGCTGAGTGATTGGCCGGGCGGCGCTGTCCGGTTCCAGCGGGAGGACGGCCAGATTTCCCGGGCCAAATTCAAGCTGCTGGAGGCGGAGCGTGAATTCGGACTCGATTATTCAACGTTTAGCCATGCGCTGGACATCGGAGCTGCGCCGGGCGGCTGGACATCGCTGCTGCTTGAGCGCGGCTTGAAGGTGACCGCGGTTGACCCTGCGGAGCTGCATCCGTCGTTGAAGGCTTACCGGACGCTGACTGTGCTGCGCAAAAATGCGTCAGAGGTCAAGTTTGAGCCGGAAAGCTTCGATCTGCTCGTCTGCGATATGAGCTGGAGCCCGATGCAGATGAGCCGGCTTGTGCTGGACGATATAACCCCGGCGTTAAAAAGCGGCGGCACGGCGATTGTGACCGTTAAGCTGATGCACCGTAAACCGCTGCAGACGATCCGTGAAGTGAAGACGCGTTTCAGCGAACATTTTATCGTTGAAGGCGCGAGGCAGCTTTTCCACAACCGGGAGGAAATTACGCTGTACTTGAAGAAGAAATAAGCCTTAATATAAGCCAATAACGTAACGGGAAAGCATCCCGCTGCAGACAGTCTCTTTCATGTGAAGGAGTCTGCCTCTCAGCGGGATTTTTTTCGTTTAGAAGGAGATATCAGTCATGAAGCTGAGGTTTGGCAGACGTGTCGGGGCAAACAAAGGGGTTGGACATGGCGGACAATTAGGACAAAACGATCCGGATAATCCACCATTTAGACAACAAGACCGGTATAACGGACATAATAGGCATGTCGCGGAATTCGGACTAACGGAGAGACTGGGGCAAGGCAATCCTAACGGGCATGCAGGAGGCTACGGAAAAGATGAACATCATCCTTTTCATGAACGTGTGCAAACCGCGTCAGAGACGGGACAAATCTCTCATCAACTAATGAGGCCAAGCAGCCCAGAGCTGCGGCAGGCTCTGGAGCATGGAGAAATTGTCGGCGGCCGTTACCGGATTGTTCGGTTAATCGGCTCCGGAGGTATGGGGGAGGTTTACGCCGCTGAGGATTTGCGCTTGGATGGACGGCTGCGCGCTCTGAAGCTGAAGCCGGCGGGAAGTGCTGGCGAACGTCTTGGTGCGGACGAGGCACGTTTGCAGATGAAGCTAGTTCATCCGCATTTGCCGCAGCTCCATGATTATTTTCCGGCACAGGGAGATGTCGGCGAAATGCTTGTGATGGACTATGTGGAAGGGCAAACGCTGGAGGAGCTGCTCTTTGCCCGGTCTAATCCATTCACAACGGCAGAAACGGCAGCGGTCGCGCTGCAGCTCTGCTCGGCGCTTTCCTATCTTCATGAACAGCAGCCGCCGATTATCCACCGCGATTTAAAGGCATCCAATGTGATGATTGATCGTTACGGCGTTGTAAAGCTGATCGATTTTGGCATTGCGCGCCGTTTCGCTCCAGCACGGCAGGAGGACACAACGAGGCTCGGAACGCCCGGTTACGCCGCCCCGGAGCAGCTTTCAGGCGAGCAAAGCGACGCGCGGACCGACATGTACGGACTTGGCTGTCTGTTATACCTGCTTCTGACGAGGCGGCTTCCTGCCCAGCGCCTGGAGCGCCGCGGCTCCCAGCCCTTCTGGCTGGAGAGGCTGCTGCAGCCGGAGCGGAGCCGCAGATTTTCAACGATGCGGGAAGCTGCTGCAGTTATCAGTGGCTGGGCGGAGGAGAGCGGCTTGAAGCTGCCAGCAGCAAGCGGACTTCTGGGGGCAGCAGGAGCTGCAGGAGAAGGGAATGCCCCTGAGCAGGTTTCTATCCTATCTCTATCGCCGGGCAGCGGGGGGACCTTATTGACGCTTTGGCTGACTCGTTGTTTGGCTGCAAAAGGCATGGCCGTTCAAGCGGTTGAAATGCATTCGGGCCAGCCTCATTGGCATTCGCTGTTAGGGATGGGCGGCAAAACGGCTCTATCCGCAGTACATCCAGGTTACAGCTTGCTGCGAGAGGACCGCATAGATTGGCTGATTCGCGTTCCCGCCGCAGAAGCAGTCCCGGCGGACGGACCGGACCATGAGTCGCGGCTGGAGCTTATGCTGCGCAGAGACGATAACGCGGTACGTCTTCTCGACTGGTCCAGCAGCTGGGAACGGCCGGAAGCCATGAGGCGGATTCGCGGTTCAGGACTAGTCCTTATAGTGGCTGACCCGGATCCTTCGCGCTGGTGCGCCAAACGGCTGGATTTTATTCACGGTCTGGCAAAGGAGCGGGAGTCCGCAAACGGCCTGCTGCTGGCGGCAAATAAGGATATTTCGTTTGGCGGCAGACGGGAATGGCTTGGCATGCTGCCTCGTTATCCCGATGCGTTCATACCTTGTCTTTCCCCGGAGGAATGGTACTCGCTGCTGTGGGCCGGGTTGTCTTTGGAGGGGAAAGGGCGTGCTGCGGCAAAGCTTAGGAGTGGTATGAAACCATTGGCCCATGCCGTTTATCAGCGTTTTCAATCACGTTTGCCCGTCTAATTGACTAAAATGTCCATGCCGGGGGGAGCCAACTGACGGTCGGTTATGGTACAATAACCTATTAGGGGCGGCGAATTGCCTCTTGTCTTTTGCACTCAACAGGAATGGAGATATCAACGACTAATGAGCTTATTAACCGTAGAGAATTTATCGCATACATTTGGAGACCGCATTCTGTTTAAGGATGTTTCTTTCCGGCTGCTTGCCGGAGAACGCGTCGGACTCGTAGGAGCCAACGGCACTGGTAAATCGACGCTGATGAATATTTTGACAGGCAAACAGCTGAAGGATGAGGGCCGCGTTGAATGGACGCCTAAAATCCGCTACGGCTATCTGGATCAGCACACAAAGCTGCAGCCGGGCAAAACGATCCGCGATGTGCTGCGCGACGCCTTTGCGCCTTTGCTTGCTCTTGAAAACGAGCTGAACGAGGTTACGGCGGCGATGGGCGAGCCGGATGCTGATCTGGATGCTTTGCTGGAGCGCATGGGTGAAATCCAGGAGGAGCTGGAGATTGGCGATTATTATCTGCTCGACGTTAAGGTGGAGGAGATGGCCAACGGCCTCGGTCTGAATGCGATCGGCCTGGACCGGGACGTGTCCGCGCTAAGCGGCGGCCAGCGTACGAAGGTGCTTTTGGCGAAGCTGCTGCTGGAGAAGCCTACGGTCCTACTTTTGGATGAGCCTACGAACTATTTAGATGAAGAGCATATTACATGGCTTGCGAGCTACCTGCGCAACTATCCCAATGCTTTTATCCTTATTTCCCATGATACCGGGTTTATGAACTCCGTCGTTGGAGTCATCTACCATCTTGAGTTTGCGCGCATGACGCGTTACACCGGTAACTACGAGAAATTCCTGGAAATGGCGGAGCTGAATAAAGCCCAGCATTTGGGAGCATACGAAAAGCAGCAGGATTTCATCAAAAAGCAGGAGGACTTTATCCAGCGCAACAAAGCGCGGGCTTCGACCTCCGGCCGCGCAAAAAGCCGCGAGAAGCAGCTGGACCGGATCGACCGGATCGACAAGCCGGAAGAGGCCGCCAAACCGACGTTTGGCTTTAAGGAAGGCCGCACGAGCGGGAAGACGATCTTTGAGGCCACGGGCCTTTCGATCGGCTACACGAAGCCGCTCCTGCCCAAGATGGATATGCTTATTGAACGCGGCGACAAAATTGCCATCGTCGGCTGCAACGGCGTCGGCAAATCGACGCTGCTCAAGACGATTCTGGGCCGCATCGAACCTCTAGATGGTGAAGTATACCGCGGCGATTATTTGCTGCCGGCTTACTTCGAGCAGGAGGCAAAAGCGCCAACGATGACTCCGCTTGAGGATGTGTGGAATGAATTTTCCGGCATGAATCAGCATGAGGTTCGCGCTGCGCTGGCGCGCTGCGGTTTAAAAAACGAGCACATTACCCGTGCGCTGAACCAGCTCAGCGGCGGCGAGCAGGCTAAAGTCCGTCTCTGCAAGCTGATGCTGCGCGAGAGCAACTGGATTCTGTTTGACGAGCCGACAAACCACTTGGACGTTGTAGCCAAGGCGGAGCTGAAGCGCGCTCTGCAGGCATACAGAGGCACGGTTGTGCTCGTATCCCATGAACCCGACTTTTACGAAGACTGGGTAACCAAAACCTGGGACGTGGAATCCTGGTCGATGAAACAGGTCAACGCCTGATCGCCGGCCCACACCATTCTACCGGAAAGCAGGTGACATCTTAGAATGAATGAACGCGTGCTGGTGATTGAAGACGAAGAGAGCATTGCCCGCATTCTGCAGCTGGAGCTTGAGCATGAAGGTTATGTGGTTGGACACGCTGCGGATGGACGCAGCGGCTTTATGCAGGCTTCCTCCGGCGAATGGGATCTGGTGCTGCTTGACGTTATGCTGCCGGAGCTGAACGGCATTGAAGTGCTGCGACGGCTGCGGCAGGCAGGCAACCCTATTCCTGTAATTCTCATTACGGCGCGGGATACGGTTCCGGATAAGGTAAGCGGCTTTGAGCACGGAGCTAACGATTATGTGACAAAGCCGTTTGCCATGGAGGAGCTGCTGGCGCGGGTTCGCAATTTACTGCGAATTTTCCAGCAGAATCCGAAGGAGACCGAGGGGTCCGATCTGCTCAAAATCGGCGATTTAACCGTAGAGCTGCGCACACGCAAAGTATTCCGCAAGGAGCTTGCCATCGATCTGACGCCGCGGGAGTTCGAGCTGCTCGTATATCTCGCCCAGAACAAAAACGAGGAGAAATCCCGCGAGGAAATTCTTTCCGAAGTATGGGGCTACGACTTTATGGGCGAAACCAACCTGGTCGACGTCTACATCCGGTATTTGCGCCAAAAGCTTGATAAAGGCTTCCGCCACAAGCTGATTCATACCGTGCGAGGCGTCGGATATATGATGAAGGAGCCTGAGGCATGACTCTCCGCAAGAGATTCACGCTTTTTACGATCTTCTGGCTCATTTTCATTTTGATCCTGTTTAATATTTTTGTTTATTTGTTCATGACCAAAATTACGACCCGCAGCGAGCAGCAGGTACTGACGAACAAGGTCAACCTGATCCTGGAAAACAGCAAGATTATGGACAAGGATCATCTGTCCGACGAGGGCCTGCTGCGGGAGTTTTACAATGTGAACGAGCTGATTCGCATTATTACGCCGAACGGCAAAACCATTAACCTGGAAGGCTCGGATACTGATCTGCTGGCTCTTCCAGTGGAGTTCAGGGCGTATCACGACCAGGGAGAGAGTTTTGTCGGCAGCACAAGAGTGCTGTATATCCGGGTACCGCTTTATGAGGATTCCGAAGTGATCGGCATGCTCGAAATTATGCGCAAGCTCAATTTGCAGGACAGTTATATGAAGGTGCTCGTAGCGGCGTTATCCGTAACGAGTATAGGCGCCATTCTGTTTGCAATCTTTGGCACCTACTGGTTCACCTCGCGGCTTACGGCGCCGATCCAGCATATGGTCCAAACGATGCGCGAAATTGACCGCAGCGGCAAGCTGCGCAGCATTGAGATGGGGGACAAGGAAGAATCCGCCGAGCTGCTGCAGCTTATTCGGGCTTTTAATCAGATGATTGAGCGGCTCGACCGGACTTTCGCCCGGCAAAAGCAGTTTGTCGCCGACGCATCCCATGAGCTGAAAACGCCGCTAACGGTAATCTCAAGTTATGCGGGCATGCTGAAGCGATGGGGCAGAGACGACGAGAACATTCGCAATGAGGCGATCGAGGCGATTGCCAAGGAAGCGGAGCGGCTGCAAAACCTGACCAAGTCGATGCTTATGCTCGCCGAGGCGGAGCAGGAGGACTGGCTCAACCTGCAAACCTTCGACGTCGTGCAAATGGTAGACGAACTCGCCGGCATGCTGCAGACGACGTTCCAGCGCCAGATTCGCGTCCATACTTCCACGACCGGGTTGAAAATGTCGGGAGACAAGGATAAAATTCGCCAGCTGCTCGTTATTTTGCTGGATAATGCGATCAAGTACAGCAAGGAGCCGATTGACGTTACGGTCAGCTCGGTCAAACAAATGGTGCGCATTCATGTGACGGACAAAGGCATCGGCATTCCCGATAATGAAATTCCGCATCTGTTTGAGCGTTTCTACCGCGTAGACGGCGCGAGACGACGCTCAACCGGCGGAGTTGGCCTTGGTCTTTCGATTGCCAAGCGCATCGTGGAGATGCACGAAGGACAGATCGACGTATTCAGCAAGGCGGATAAAGGAACGACGATTACGCTGCAGTTTCCGCAAATGCTCAAAAACACCTCCGGCAAATAAAGGGCGGGGGTGTTTTTCTGCGCGGCAATTCTATTATGCGGCTGGTGCAAAAAAACGCGTCCAACACTTGTAGGACAAGCGTTAGACGCGTTTTTTAATAAGCTTTAACCTAAAGGGATGAGTTCTCGGTCCATTACAGAACGCGGCGTGCCGTGACGTAATGGTTTTTCCAGTACGAGGTGGAAAGGCTGGATACGGTAACGCCAGTTTTGCCGTATGTATGCAGAATTTTATTATTCCCGGCATAGATAGCAACATGTCCGATGCCTTTGCCGCTGCTGCCAGTGAAAAAGACGAGATCGCCTTTGCTCAAGCTGCTGCGTTGGACTTTTTTGCCTTTGTTATACTGTTCCTTCGAAGTACGCGGAAGCGTTACTCCGTTCTTCTTAAAGACATATTGAGTAAAAGATGAGCAGTCAAAGTAGGATGTGCTGCCGCTCGGCGCTCCGAGACGGTATGGTACTCCTAAATATTTTTTGCCGAATGCAAGCAGCTTTTCGGATTTGGGAGTGGCGGCGGAAGCGGATTGTATAGAACCGATGCTGAAGCTGGCCATGCCGATTACAGCGCAAAGGCCGAAACGGGCAATCGTCTTTTTCCAGTTGCTTGTGCGCATATCTTGTGGTGTCCCTCCATCATGGTGTACGTTGTACTAAGGCTCGTTTTGAACTAGAGTAACTATAACACAATAAAATTGACCTAAAATTTACCAGTAAGAAGCAAAACGCTGATTTAACGCGAATCTACAAGGAATATGAGAACAATGTGAAAATCCTCTCATAATGTGAAGAATTTTGGTTCGAGGAGGCTGTACAAGGTGAAATATCGAGTTTCAGCAGTTCAATATGAGTTGGCGGATATTAATTCTTTTGCCGAATTCGCGGCTCAAACGACCCATTATGTGCGGAATGCCGCCGAATATGGCGTGCAGGCGCTCCTGTTCCCTGAGTTTCTGACGACCCAGCTGCTGTCAATCGGCGACGTGCAAGGCAAGCCTCTAACGATTGATCAGCTGCCTGATTTTACGGAGCAATATGAGCAGCATTTCAAGTCGCTTGCAGCCGATTACGGCATTCATATTATCGGGGGCACACATGTTGTCCGCTCGAAAGACGGCAAGCTGCGCAATACGGCTTATTTGTTCGACCCGGACGGACGTGTCCGCACGCAGGCCAAAATTCATCTGACGCCGACTGAGGTGGAGGAATGGAACATGTCGCCGGGTGACGGTTTGGAGGTGTTCGACACTCCATTTGGAACAATTGCGATGCTTACCTGTTACGATATTGAATTTCCGGAAATTGTCCGTATGGCACGCGCCAAAGGAGCAGACGTCATTTACTGCCCTTCCTGCACCGATGACCGGCACGGATTTTACCGAGTCCGTTATTGCGCGCATGCCCGCGCGGTGGAAAATCAGGTTTATATCGTGACAACCGGCACGACGGGATCGCTGCGCAGAGTGGATTTTATGCGAGCCAACTATGGTCAGGCTGCAGTCATTACGCCAAATGATATTCCGTTCCCGCCGCGCGGCATTATGTGCGAAGGCACGGAAAACCATGATATGCTTATCGTGGCCGATCTCGATTTGCAGCTGCTGCATGATGTGCGGCAAAGCGGCTCGGTCACGACCTGGAGAGACCGCCGCACTGATCTGTATCCCGATTGGTCCTGAGCTGGCGGAAGGGGCGGACATGGAAAAGAACTTATACGTACAGCATGCGGGCAAACCGGTACAGGCTCGAATTCGGCGGTATACGCTTGAAGACGCGGAAGCGCTCATTGAGGTGCAGCGGCTCAGCTTTCCGCCGCCTTATCCCGAAGAGCTGTTGTGGAGCCGGGAGCAGCTGGCCCAGCATGTTTCTCGATTCCCAGAAGGCGCTCTATGCGCGGTAATCGGAGGCAAAATCATTGGCTCCATGACGGGAATGCGCGTTCATTCGTCGGGAGAACACGAACATTTAAGCTGGGCCGAGGCGACCGATGACGGATTTATCCGCAACCACGTCTCTGACGGCGATACGCTTTATGTCGTCGACATTTGTATTGTGCCGGAGTACCGTCAAACGGGATTGGGAAAATGGCTTATGCAAACGATGTACGAAACGGTTGTGCATCTAGGTATAAGTCGTCTGTTAGGCGGAGGCAGGCTGCCGGGATATCACCGGCACGCAGCAGCTATGAGCGCCGAGGCTTATGTCGCCGCTGTATTAACGGGAGAGCTGCGCGATCCGGTGTTAACGTTTCTGCTGCGCTGCGGCCGGACGCCGGCCGGAATTGCATCGAATTATTTGGATGATGAAGAATCCTGCGGATATGCTGCGATGATGGAATGGCGCAATCCCTTTATCCGCAGCTGAGTTTTTACATAGAAGGAGAGATGAATGATGAACTACTATCGCATTACTTCGATTGAGGACGAGAATTTCCCGAAGCTGCACCGGCTGCTGCAGGAAGTATTTCCGCCGGAGGAAGTGCTCGCTTACGAGCTTTGGCGCGAGCCGCTGCAGGACCCGACGATTCATGTATGCGTCGCTCTGCAAGGAGATGAGGCGGTCGGCGCTACGGAGTACCGTTATTATCCAAAGCTGCGCGTAGCGATGACGGACTTTACCATTATCGGACGCCACGGGCTCGGCGTGGGCCGTTTTCTGCTGCGGTCCCGCGAAAAGGAGCTAACCCGACTTGCGCAGGAATCCGGAACGGAGCCGATTGGCATGTTCGCGGAAATTTACGATCCGTACCGGACGGAGCATACGTTTGGCGGCGTGAATCCGATGAATCCGATCGTAAGGCGCGAGGTGCTCTCCCATATCGGATACAAAAAGCTGGATTTGAGTTACGTGCATCCGTCGTGGGATTTGGAGGGCGGCGCGGTGAGCGGACTCGATCTTGGTTTCCTGCCGAAACAGGAAGAGATGAGCGAAATCTCCGGCGCGTTGGCTGCGGAATTTCTGGAGACCTATTACTCCGCAATCGAGAAAAAGCCGCAGGAATGGTACAGCATGGTTGAGAAGCTGAAGCAGCGGAAAACCGTTGCCCTGCTGGAGCTGTAGGGTCGGCACGGCATGGACTCCAACGTTAATACCAATGCGAATCTGAATCCGCTGTGGATCCGCTTTCTCGGCACTGGAGATGCAATGGGCGTTCCGCGCGTCTACTGCGACTGCGCCGTTTGCGAGGAGGCGCGCAGCGGAGGCGTGAACCGCCGATTACGCTGTTCGCTGCTGCTTGACGGATTGGACGGGGACGGAAGCGGCGAGGATGTCACGCTGATTGATTGCGGCCCGGACTGGGGACGGCAGATGGAAACAGCGGGACTGCGAGGCGTACAGCGTATCCTGATTACCCACGCTCATTTTGACCATATTGGCGGCTTAATTGAATGGGCGGACGCCTGCCGCTGGACCAAACAAAAGGGCGAGGCTATCGCACCGCGAGAAGTAATAGCGGAAATTTTGGCGCGTTTCCCTTGGCTGGACCGCTGGATCGACTTCCTTCCGGCCGATGAGCCGCTGCAGATCGGCAGCTGGACCGTCAGCAGCTGGCGTGTCCATCATGGACATAACGGCTACGCCTACGCGTACCGGTTCCAGCAAAAGGATTTTGCATGGGCGTACTGCAGCGACTCCATCGGATTGGACGACAACCAGAAGGAACCGCTGCGTAACTGCAGACTTATTGTGCTGGGAACGAGCTTTTTTGAAGAGCCGTATCCGTATCATACTCGCTCCGTCTACGACGTCAAAGAAGCGCTGCAGCTTCGCGAGGAGCTGCAGCCTGGAGAGATGTTGCTAACTCATCTGTCGCATGACATCGACTTGACCCGGGATTACGAGCTGCCTGACGGCATCGGGTTTGCCCTATCCGGCACAGAACGGAGTTTGGGCGGAGCAGCCACAGATGCAGAAAAGAATAATTAAAAAGGAAACACCTCTTCGCACTATTCATCGGGCAACCAAGGAATAGGCAAAGAGGTGTTTTTGCTGAAGCTGACCGATTGGACTGCGTCAGCGTCATCCGGCGGAATGCTCATCCGCCTGCCCTTGGGAGTGGGCGTACAGACGGGCGTAATAACCTCCGCGCCGCATCAGCTCGCCGTGCGTGCCGGATTCAGCAATCCGCCCGCTGCGCAGCACGAGTATGGTATCGGCGTCCATAACCGTCGAGATCCGGTGCGCAATAACAATTGTCGTCCGTCCTTCGGAGACGGCATCCAGCGCATGCTGGACCATTTTCTCCGTGCTGGAATCCAGATTAGCGGTCGCTTCATCGAGGATGAGGATGGAAGGACGGAAAACGACGATTCTGGCAAAGCTGATCAGCTGGCGCTCGCCTGCGGACAGCCCGCTGCCTTTTTCGCTCAGCATCGTTGCATATCCGTACGGAAGCCGCTGAATCATCGTGTCTGCGCCAACAAATGAGCAGGCTTGAAGCACTTGCTCCTCGCTGATAGAAGGATCAAACAGCCGCACATTGTCGATGATGGAGCCGGAAAAGAGATAGGGCTCCTGCTGCACAAGCCCTACGGCTCGGTTCAGCTGTTTCAACGGAATTTCCCGAACATCGACTCCATCAATGCTCACTGTGCCCTGCTGGGCTTCATAGAAGCGGCAGAGCAAGCTGATCAGCGAGCTTTTGCCCGCACCGGTCGTTCCGACGATTCCGATGCGCCTGCCTGGCTCGATATGCAAATTGATGCCGTGCAGAACAGGTTCATCCGGCGAATAACCAAACCTAACATTGTCAAACCGTACGGCTCCGGCTGCAAGCCTCGGATCGCCGCTGCTGCCGATGGATTGGCTGTCTGTTTCGTTGAGCTCAGACTTTGTCTGGAACAGCTTCCAAATGCGCTCCATCGATACGGAGGCAGCCTGAAGCGTGTTCCACTGCTGGGTGATGGAGTTGATCGGCTGGAAAAATTGCCGGATATAAGTGATGAATGCGTATAAAACGCCAAATTCCAGCCCGTCGCCGTACACAGCCCGCCCGCCAAGCCACGTTACAAACGCCACGGACAAGTTGCCGAGCAGGTCAAACGAGCGGTTAAACAGCACGTTGGTGCGGATTTCCCTTAGATTGGCCTCGTAATAGGAGCTGTTGCGGTCCTCGAACAGCTTTTCCTGCTCGCGCTCTTGCCGGAACGCCTGCACGATATTCATGCCGCTCAAATTCTCGGCCGTAAAGGCAATCAGCCGCGAAAGACGAGTGCGCGACAGCTGATAGGTTTGCCGCATATAACTGCGGAACAGAGCAGCGATGAGTGCGATTGCCGGCAGCAGCAGCAGGCTGTAACCCGCCAGCACGGGGTCAAGCTGGAACATGAGGAAGAGAATGAAGGCGAGCGTCATGCCATCCCGTACAAGGCTCAGACAGACTTGGGTGAAAAATTGGCTGACCGTTTCCGTATCGCCGGAAATATGCGTCACCAGTCCGCCGCTGGACATGCGGTCATAAAAGGATGGAGAGAGCCGCGACAGATGGCGGAACAGGTCCTCGCGCAGTTTTTTGACAATGCCTTGTCCGGCCCGCTGAATCAGCTGATTCTGAAAATAGGAGAATAGCAGCGCCAGCAGCGATAAGAGCAAATAAAGCCCGCCGAGCAGCAGCAGCGGCCGGAATTCAGCGCCGCCTTTCATTAAATGGTCGTCGATTGCGATTTTGACGATAAAAGGTTGAAGCAGATCGGCAGAAATGGCAATTACGGTGCAGCCCAGAACGCCGGCAAATTGGCGCTTGTACGGCTTGGCGTAGTGGAGCAATCCGCGCATGGCGGCTGCTTGCTGCGATTTTTGCGTTTCCTCAGCAGTTTGCATCCGGCGGCTAGGCCGCCATCCAACGATACCGCCAAGCTTCCATCGGTGTTTATCTGTGCGTTCCTCAGGCTCCAGTCCGGCCATGACCGATCCCTCCTTGCTGCAGCTTTGCCAGCTCGGCGTAAAGCCCCGTTTCAAGAAGCAGCGACTCATGCGTCCCGCGCTGCACAATTTTTCCTTCATCCAATACGATAATTTCATCGGCATGCTTTAAAGCGCTGATGCGATGGGCAATAATGAGCGTCGTTTTGCCTCTTCTAAGCTGGCGGATGCTGGATACAATCGCCGTTTCCGTCACCGCGTCAACTGCGCTGACGCTATCGTCGAGAATAAGCAGCGGCGCCTGTTTGATCAGACCGCGAGCAAGGCTTGTGCGCTGGCGCTGGCCGCCGGAAAGCGTGACGCCGCGTTCGCCCAGCTTCGTTCCGAAGCCGTCTTTGAAAGCTAAAATATGCTCGTAAATGCCTGCATTCCGCGAGGCTTCGTCAATTTCCTGCTGCTCGGCATCCCTCCGGGCGAAGGCGATATTATCCCGCAGCGTTGTGCTGAACAGAAAACCGTCCTGCGGCACATAAGCGATGGCGTCGCGCAGCGAATGGAGGTCGATCCGGCGGATGTCGGTGTCTCCAAATTTGATGGAGCCTCCCGGAGCTTCCATCATTCGCAGCAGCAGCTTGGCAAGCGTCGTTTTCCCGCTCCCGGTTTTTCCGATGATCGCTGTTGTGCGCCCTTCGCGAAGCGTTAGGTCTATGTCGCAAAGAGCAGGCGCCGTCGCGCCGGGATAGCTGTACGTCAACCGTTGGATGCGGATATCGGCCCCGGCGGGAAAGGGCAGCGGATCGTTGTCGTTCACAATGTCAGGGCGTGTGGCTAAAAGCTCCTGAAGCCTTTCCAGGCTTGCCCGCGAGCGCTGCATCGTATTAATGACGTTGCCAATTTGCTGCAGCGGATTGATCATTAGCCGGATGTAGAGCGTTAGGGATACAAACATGCCCACCGTGATGCTGCCGTTAAGCGCCTGATAGCCTCCGGCAGTTAATGTCAGAACGAGAGATGCGGAGCCGAGAAACGGGAGCAGCGCCTGAAAAAGAGAGCTCATGCGGACAAGCGAAAGCTGGCTGTTATATACGTTGTTCACATGGGCGCCGAAACGGGCTTCCATCATCGGCTCGACGGAAAATTTTTGCGTGACGCGCATGCCTCCGATTTGCTCCTCCGCCGATTCCGTCATTCCGGCAAGATCGTTCTGCACATTTCGGGAACGGCTGCGGATGCGGGGACCGAAGTAAACGACGATAAAAGGGATGAGCAGCAGCGGTGAAATACAGATTCCGATCAGCGCAGCCGGAATTCCAGTTACGAGCATCATCACGAGCGCGCTTCCCAGCAAAATAACGGCGTTTGCTGTCTGGTTAAAACAGACCGCAATCGCCTCGCGCACGGATTTGACATCGCTGAGCACATAGCTGAGCATATGGCCGACTCCATGTTTGGCGTAATACGCCTCGCTCAGCCTTGTGAAGTGACGAAAAAGCTTTTTGCGCGTCAGCCTCTCGAATTCCCTGCCAAGCCTCATGATCAGGTATTGACCTGATCCTGCTAAAGAGGTATACAATACGGCGATACCCGCAAGCAGCAGGGCCGACTGGGTGATGAATCCGGGGCTAAGCGACTGAGACTGCAGCCGGTCCGTAAATTCCCCGAGAACACGCGGATAGAGGGACTGAATCATGTTGCCCACGGCGATAGCAAGCAAAGCGGCGGCGTAAAACCAGGCTTTGGATGCCAGATAAGGCAGCAGCAAGCCTTTTTTCATTCCCGGCATTCCTCCTCGTTTGATTCCTTGTCATTCCATTATATCGCTGATTCCCAAAAGCTTCATCACTAAAAGAAGCAGGGTGCAGGATTGACATTCACCAACGTCCAACGTAGGATAAAAGGAAGCTCGCAGTTTTGCTTTTTGTCTGCTCGTACCTAACCGATAAGGGGAGTTTATTGTATGAGAACCGGGGTTCAGATCTCTTAATTTCATAGGATGACGCTTCATGCGCTTGAACAGTGATGCCGAACGGGATTAATTTAATCCTGTATCGGATTGCTCTGCCTTATAACGCCCCTTTTAAGAGGGTTTGTTTTGGCAGGCCTGTTTTAAGCTGCACCCGCCAAGGGACTCGAAGCGCATCCGTGATTAAGTTCTGAACCCAAGGATCCAACCCCCTGATGAATAGACAGCTACGGAACGCTAACCTCCAGTATGCGGGGGTTCCGAGCTACATTTAAACAGGAATGGAACGCCTATGCGTTCCGTTCCTGTTTTTTTTTCATCTGGAAAAGGTTCGAGAAGAAGCATAACTGACACGGGCTTATTTTGCTTGCCCCTGCGGGCAAAACTCCAGAGGAGGATAAACCAATGAATCAAGCATCGATGATGCGTTTGGAATATACGTTTATACACGAGCAATTATGCGAATTTACGGTTTCAGAGGCGGGGCGAAAGCTGGCTGAGCAGCATTTGCCATCCGTGCATTTGCGCCAGATTGAGACGTGGCAGCTGGAAACGGCCGAGGCGGATGCGCTGCTGCGCGCCGGTTCGAGCGTGCCTTTATCTTCGATGGAAGGGATCGGGGCATTTCTCGCGCTGTTAGGAAAAGGCCGGATTTACGATGAGAGAGAACTGGGCGCATTATCCGCCTGGTTAGCTGCTATCGGTCAGATGAAACGTTATATGGCGGCCAAAAGGGAGTCGGCGCCGCTGCTCGCCGGTTACGCCGCCTCCATGCGAGACTGTCCGGAGCTGAAGGAGGAGATCGACCGCTGCATTCGCGGAGGCTGGCTGCTCGACAACGCCTCGGCAGAGTTATCCCGAATCCGCCGATCCGCCCAAGTGGCGGAGGACCGGGTGCGCCGCAAGCTGGATGCCGCCCTTGTCAAATACCGCAGCTCATTGCAGGAATCAATTGTGAGCCGCAGAGGGGAGCGTTACGTTATTCCGGTACGCCGGGATCAGCGCAAATTAGTGCCGGGGACGGTGTGGGACGAATCATCCAGCGGCCAGACGCTGTTTATTGAACCGGCTGACGTGGCGGATCTGCAGGCGGAGCTGAGCATGTGGAAACAGGAGGAGGAGCGGGAGCGTACCCGCATCTTATCGGTATTGTCGGCGCTGGCGGAGGAACACGGCGCGCAGCTCGCCGTCAACCTGGAGGCGATGGCGCTGTTCGATTTCATCCTTGCCCGAGGCAAGCTCGCCCGCTCTTACGACGGAATCAGGCCTAAGCTGATTGCCGATCCGCTTATCGCGCTGCGAGGCGGAAGGCATCCGCAGCTTGGTGCCAAGGCAGTGCCGATCCATGCCGAGCTTGGCGCCGCTTGGGATCAGCTTTACATTACCGGTCCCAATACGGGCGGCAAAACGTTAGCGCTCAAAACGCTCGGCCTATTTGCGCTTATGACACAGGCGGGTCTGTTTTTGCCGGCGGAGGAAGGGACGGTGTTTGGCATGTTTGAGGATGTGCTGGCGGATGTCGGCGACGGTCAAAGCATTCAGCAGTCGCTCAGCACCTTTTCCTCCCATCTCACCATATTGAAGGAAGTGCTTGCATCGGCAAACCGCAGGACGCTCGTACTGTTGGATGAGCTTGCGGCGGGCACAGATCCCGGCGAGGGCATTGCGCTCTCTATTGCTGTCCTGGAAGAGCTAGGCGCAAGAGGCGCTAAGCTAGCGGTGACGACCCATTTTAACGAAATTAAAGCATATGCTTCCCGCACGCCACGCTGTATGAATGCACGGATGGCGTTTGACGCCGAGACGCTGCAGCCGTTATATCGGCTGGAGCCCGGCGAAGCGGGGGACAGCTATGCGCTGTCGATTGCCAAACGGTACGGTTTGCCGGAATCGGTGCTGCGTCGTGCTGCGGAGCTGAAAGGACTGAGCCCAAACACGATCCCAATAAACATGGCGCTGAAGCCCCGGCAAGACAGCGGAGAAGCACTTGGAACGGGAGGAACGGATGGGCAGGGAGCGGGACGTCCGGCTCTGATTGATGAACATTCGTCAACCCTTCCCGATAGAACCGCTAATTCGAAGGCTAATCAACCGAAAAAGCAGCAATCCGGCGGAGCTGCCAAGTTTGCGGTAGGCGATTGTGTCTGGATTCATCCGTTAAAACGAACTGGCATCGTATACCGGGAGGCAGACAGCAGAGGGGAAGTCATCGTTCAGGTTAAAAAGGAGAAAAAAGCGTTTAACCGCAAAAGGCTGTCCCTCTATATAAGCAGAGACAGCCTGTATCCTGGCGAAGATTACGATATGGACATCGTTTTTGAAAGCAAGCAGGACCGCAAGGCACGGCATCTCATGTCCCGCAAGCATGTAGAGGGGCTGGCGATTCAGAAGCCCGGCGAGGACGGCGGCGCAGAGCGAAGCTGAATTTCAGCCCGCGGTTTCCATGACGAGCAGCCAGCCATCGCGCAGCGTTACTGTTCCGGCATCCGCAGCCAGCGCGTTGCTTATGCCGAGCGACTGTCCGATGCGCAGCGTAGCGTCCTGAAGAGGATATTGAAAACCAGTCAAATCAATCCCGCTCGCCTCTTCGCTCAGCGGCAGCAGCGAGACATGGGGCAGCTCGCTGCGGACAATTTCCAGCGACTGCCCTCCGCGCAGCAGCCGGATGCGGTTGGTGGCGTCCTCTATGGCAGCGGAGCAACCTTGGTCTGCGGCCGTGCGCAGCAGATGAACGTTAGCTAGCGTATGGTCAAAGCGGCTGCCGAGCGCGCCAAGCAGCAGGATAGAGTCCGGCTCCAGCTTCAGCGCTTTTATAAGCGCCAGCTCCGTATCGGTGTAATTTTTATCAATAGGGTCAAAAGAGGCCATTTCATGGCTGTTCGCAGCAATTTCGACCAGCTCTGCCTTGCGGACGGAATCAAAATCGCCAAGTGATAAGTTCGGCTTAATTCCATGGCGGATAAGGAACAGCGCTCCCGCGTCGGCGCCAATCACATAATCATTTACACGAAGTCTGTCCAGCGTCCACGAGCCCAAATTCCCGCCGGTTACAATGACGACCCGCTGTTTGTTTGGAACCATCGGTTTCCTTCCTTCCGCTATTAATCTGCGGCTCATTATATCGCGCTGGGTTAAATGGTTGCAATTGCTGTTGCGGGATAGTCCGCTCGCGGCTATTATAGGTAGGATGATTTGTGTACTTTAGCAGCGGGGGCGTATTCATTTGTACACCGAAATATTTGCGATTTTCAGCATTATCGGCACGGTTGCTTTTGCGGCGAGCGGAGCGATTGTTGCTATGGAGGAAGAGTACGACATTCTCGGAGTGTTTGTGCTGGGGCTCGTCACCGCGTTTGGCGGCGGCGTTATCCGCAACTTGCTGATTGGCATTCCCGTCACGACGTTATGGAACCAGGGCCTGCTGATTAAAATCGCCTTGGCTTCCATGACGATCGTATTTTTGCTTCCGGTGAGCTGGATTCAGCATTGGCGCAGGGCGGAGGCGCTGTTTGACGCAATCGGCTTGTCCGCCTTCGCCATTCAAGGGGCGCTTTATGCGACGGAAATGAACCATCCGCTTAGCGCCGTGCTTGTGGCGGCTACGCTGACCGGTATCGGCGGCGGCATCATCCGCGATTTGTTAGCAGGCCGCAAACCGCTTGTGCTGCGTGACGAAATTTATGCCGTTTGGGCCATTCTCGGCGGACTGGCCATCGGTATTGGCTGGTTCCAAGGTACGGCGGGACTGCTGATCTTGTTTGTGCTCATTATTGTGATGCGGATGCTGTCGGTCATGTTTAAGTGGAGTTTGCCGCGCAGATCGCTCCGCGCCGCTTCCGGCGACAGGCGAGAAGGAGGGATGTTCTGATGCCGCGCAAAACAAAAGTGGTGTTTGTTTGCTTGGGCAACATATGCCGCTCTCCGATGGCCGAAGCCGTTTTGCGGCATATGGCTGCCGAGAGTGGGTTAAGCGAGCTGCTTGAGGTGGACAGCGCCGGCACAGGCGACTGGCATCTTGGAGCGCGGCCGCATGAAGGAACGCGCCGGGAGCTGGACAGCGCAGGCATTTCCCATCAAGGCATCACGTCGCGCCTTGTTACCCGGGATGATTTGGAGCTGGCGGATTACGTCATTGTCATGGACAGCAACAACGAACGCGACGTCCGCCAATTGATTCAGTCCGGCGGCTATAAGCCGCAAGGAACGCTGCTGCGGTTTATGGAGCTGCTGCCGGAACAGCAGCTGGACGGGGTTCCCGATCCTTACTATACGGGCGATTTCAGCCAGACGCGCGAGCTGGTAACGGAAGGCTGCAGCCGGTTGCTGGACCGGATCGTTAATGAAGTGAAGTGATCGCTGTTATATAAAAAAAGCGTTATATGCTCTGAGCATATAACGCTTTTTTCTGTGATCCCGCTTCTTTTACTCAAGAAAATGGTTAAGCCCGTCCGGAATTTCCCGCTGCCAGGAGCCCCACTGGTGCTTGCCGTCTTTTTCAATGTATTGAATGTCGGCGCCGCGGTCGCTGAGAATGGCGTACATATCACGGTTCAGCTTCACGAAGTCGTACACGCCAGTGTCGGTTTCGAATTCTGTTTCCTGCAAGCCAACATACTGATACAGCTGCAGCCAGGACAGATCGGCCTGTTTGCTCGCTATTCCTTGAGAAGCGCCGTAAAACGCGCCTGAGAGGGAAAGGACCCGGTTCCACAGCTCGGGGTATCTCAAAGCAAGATGCAAAGATACAGTTCCGCCAAGCGAATCGCCTATGAGCAGCCGTTCCCGGCGCTCTCTGCGGACAGGGTAGCGTTCCTCGACATAAGGAAGCATTTCCTCTGCAAAAAAGCGCAAATACGCCTCGTGGCGCTCACCGTCCGGAGCGTACTCCGAGGTGCGCTTCTTTTTGTCCACGTCGATGCCGACGAGAACGAACGGCTCCAGCTCGCCATCAATTATGAGGCGGTTGGCCAGCGTAGCGGCTCTGCCGAAGTTAAACAGATCCTCGCCGTCCTGGCCGTACACGACCGGATAGCTTAACACTTCGTTATAGCCGGGGGGCAAATAAATCCGAAGCTCCCTGGAGCCTTCTTCAAGATAACGGCTCGGCACCGTTTCTTTTACGATGGTGCGTTTCAAATACTTGTCGTCCGACATGGATGTATTCCTCCTTGACTGCATGGGAAAGCGCGCCTGAGGGTAAACAATAGAGAGGCGTGCCGTTTACGGAAGGCCGGCTGCTGCGCGGGCCAACTCCATGAAAACGTTATTGTACCATTCTGTATTACTCAATTATTTGAGCTGTTACATATACACTTGCAGCCCAAAAATCGTGAAAGTAATGAAAAAGCAGCGTTTTTTCGTTTTTTGTTTTGACCATGTAAAGACAACAGGTTTATAATAATTCTATAACAGAAGCATGCAAGTTTCAAATAACAAATCGAGGTGAACCTCTCTGATGAGCAAGCTGCTGAACAAGCATTCTTACGAAGTGCATAGCGAGGACGTAACGCCGCTTACGATCCTCTCCCCCGAAGGCGAAGTGGTCAATCCTGACCTGATGCCGAACCTCAGCGACGACCAGCTGAAAGAACTGATGTACCGTATGGTATTCACGCGCACCTGGGACGAGCGTGCCGTGAACCTCGGCCGCCAAGGCCGCCTTGGCTTCTACGCGCCGGTATCCGGTCAGGAAGCTTCCATGATCGGCAGCGAATTCGCGCTGAACAAAGACGACTTCATCTGCCCGGGCTACCGTGATATGCCGCAGCTCGTATGGCATGGACTGCCAATGTACCAGGCGTTCCTGTACTCACGCGGCCATCAGCACGGCGGCCAAATTCCTGAAGATGTGCATGTACTTATGCCGCAGATCATTATCGGCGCGCAAATTTTGCATGCTACCGGCGTAGCAATGGCATTCAAAAAACGCGGCGAAAAGCGCGTTGCCATTACGTACACAGGTGACGGAGGCTCCTCCGAGGGCGATTTCTACGAGGGCATGAACTTTGCCGGCGTTTACAAACTGCCGGTTATTTATACGGTTCAAAACAACGGTTACGCCATCACAACTCCATACTCCAAACAAACGGCTTCCCAATCCGTTGCGCATAAAGCGCTGGCTGCGGGCATCAAAGGCCTGCAAGTTGACGGCATGGACGTTCTTGCCGTTTACAAAGCGGTATCCGAAGCTGCTGAGCGCGGCCGCAACGGCGAAGGCGCAACGCTGCTGGAGCTGCTTACGTACCGTTTCCGTCCGCACTCCATGGCCGACGATACGACGAAGTACCGCACGAAGGACGAAGAGAGCGAATGGACGCAGAAGGATCCGATTATCCGCTTCGGCAAGTTCCTGGACAAAAAAGGCCTGTGGACTGAAGAGGATACGGCTCGCGTGAAAGAAGAAGCAAAAGCGGCTGTTAACGAAGCGATCAAAAAAGCGGAAGCTACGGAAAAAATGACTGTAGGCGGATTGATTGATTCCATGTTCGAAAACACGCCTCAGCATCTGGAAGAGCAAAAAGCCGATTTTTAATATAATTTAGCTAGCGCTGGATGAGTCCGGAACGGCGGGGAGCCGTTCCCTAAGGAGGAACCTGTTAATCATGGCTCAAATGAACATGTTGGAAGCAATCCGCGACGCTCTTCGCACCGAGCTGAAGCGGGATGAGAATGTAATGCTGTTTGGCGAGGACGTAGGCCACACTGGCGGCGTTTTCCGCGTAACGGAAGGTTTGCAAAAGGAATTCGGCGAAGAGCGCGTATTCGATACGCCGCTGGCTGAGTCCGCTATCGCCGGCATGGCTGTAGGCCTGGGCGTTCAAGGCTTCCGTCCGGTAGCCGAAATTCAGTTCGTCGGCTTCATCTATGAAGCGATGGACCAAATGTTTATCCAAGCGGCGCGCATGCGTTACCGTTCCGGCGGCCGTTACAACTCGCCAATTGTATTCCGTACGCCTTTTGGCGGCGGCGTTAAAGCGGCGGAGCTGCACACGGATTCCCTGGAAGGCCTTGCTCTGCAAACGCCAGGCATCAAAGTTGTTATCCCTTCCAACCCTTACGATGCAAAAGGCCTGATGATCGCCGCAATTCGCGACAACGATCCGGTATTCTTCATGGAGCATCTTAACCTGTACCGTGCTTTCCGCGCCGAAGTGCCGGAAGAAGAGTACACGATTCCGCTCGGCAAAGCCAACGTTGTCCGCGAAGGCTCCGACGTAACGATCGTAACGTACGGCATGATGGTCCACACCTCCGTCAAAGCGGCTGAGGAGCTGGAAAAAGAGGGAATTAAAGCAGAGGTTATCGACATCCGTACGCTGATGCCGCTTGATATCGACACCATCGTTGAATCCATCAAAAAAACGAACCGCGCTATCGTCGTTCAGGAAGCTCAAAAAACTTCCGGCGCAGCGGCCGAAATTATTGCCCAAATCAACGAAAAAGCGATTCTGCATCTGGAAGCTCCGGTTCTTCGCGTAGCGGGTCCGGACACCGTGTATCCTTTCGCTCAAGTCGAAGATCAATGGCTGCCTTCGCCGGCTCGCGTAATTGCGAACGTTAAAAAGGTTCTGGAATTTTAATTGTTTGAGCGGAGCGAATGCGGCTCCGCCTTCATTTCATACACCTGAAGCCGTCTTTGGCGGAACGGGTCGGGGCTTAGCGGCCCCGGCTTGTCCCTATGGCGGATCAGCTCTAGACGCAAAAGGAGGTTCACCCTGTGGCAAAGTTTGAATACCGGTTCCCTGAACTGGGTGAAGGCCTGCACGAAGGCGAAATTATTAAGATGCACATCAACGTCGGCGACAAAGTAACCGACGACGATATTATTATGGAAGTTCAGAACGACAAAGCCGTCGTTGAAGTTCCTTGCCCGGTTAACGGTACCGTTCTCGAAGTTCGCGCTAAGGACGGCCAAGTTTGCCATGTAGGCGACGTTGTAGCTATTATCGACGCCGAGGGCGACCTGCCGGAAGGCGCAGCACCAAGCGAAGACAGTGCCAAGGAAGTTGCGAAGGACGAAGCGAACAACGTAGCTCCGGGCGCCGTTAAAGGCGATGCCGAAATTACGGCTAAAGATTCCGCTTCGGCTCCAGCCGCGGCTCAGCCTGCTGCAAGCTCCAAAGGTCTTGTGCTGGCAACGCCTAGCGTTCGTAAGTTCTCCCGCGAAAAAGGCGTCGACATTTCTGAGATTCAAGGTTCCGGCAAAAACGGCCGCATCACCCGCGAGGATGTGGAGAAATTCGCGGCTGGCGGCGCATCCGCTCCGGCTGCTGCAGCTGGCGACAATGCCGCTGTTGCTGCAAAAGGCGCTGGCGAGGCCAAAGCGGCTCCTGTCGCTTCGCAAGGCGGGGACCGTCCGGAAGAGCGTCTGCCATTCAAGGGCATCCGCAAACTCATTGCTAACGCAATGTCCAAATCCGTTTACACGGCTCCTCACGTAACGCTGATGGATGAAGTAGACGTAACGGCGCTTGTTGAGCTGCGCAAAAAAGCGAAGCCGGTCGCCGAGAAAAAAGGCGTCAAGCTGACTTACCTGCCGTTTATCGTCAAAGCTCTTGTAGCTGCTGTACGCGAGTTCCCAATCATGAACAGCACGCTGGATGAGGAAGCGCAAGAAATCGTGCTTCGCAAGTACTACAACATTGGCATTGCTACGGATACCGACAACGGCCTGATCGTTCCGGTTATCGAGCACGCCGACCGCAAAAACGTATGGACGATCGCTGACTCCATCCGCGATCTCGCGCTTCGCGGCCGTGACGGCAAGCTGACCGGCGCTGAGCTCAAAGGCAGCACGATCACAATTACGAACATCGGTTCCGCAGGCGGCATGTTCTTTACGCCGGTTATCAACTTCCCTGAAGTGGCAATCCTTGGCGTAGGACGTATTTCCGACAAGCCGGTTGTTAAAAACGGCGAAATTGTTGCAGCTTCCGTAATGGCCCTGTCCCTTAGCTTCGACCACCGTCTCATTGACGGCGCGACGGCTCAGAATTTCCTGAACTACATTAAGCAGCTTTTGGCAGACCCACAGCTGCTCATCATGGAGGTATAAACTCATGGTAGTAGGAGACGCATCTCTCGATATTGATACACTAGTCATTGGAGCAGGCCCTGGCGGTTACGTGGCGGCGATTCGCGCCGCCCAGCTCGGCCAAAGCGTACTTTGCGTAGAGAAGGAGCATGTAGGCGGCGTTTGTCTTAACGTCGGCTGTATTCCTTCCAAAGCGCTGATCTCGGCTTCCCACCAATACGACAACGTTAGCCATGCCGAAGCAATCGGCATTACGGCTGGCGACGTTAAGGTCGACTGGAACAAAATCCAGGAGTTCAAGGGCGGAGTTGTTAAAAAGCTTACCGGCGGCGTAGCCAGCCTGCTGAAAGCGAACAAAGTTCAATACTTTGCCGGCGAAGTAATGTTCATCAACGAAAATGAAGCACGCGTTTTCAACGATCAAGAAGCTCCGCGCTACCGCTTCAAAAACTGCATCATCGCTACGGGCTCCCGTCCGATCGAGCTGAAAGCATTCCCGTTTGGCGGACGCATCGTCTCCTCCACGGGCGCGCTGTCCTTGCCTGAGATTCCGAAAAGCCTCGCTGTTATCGGCGGCGGCTACATCGGCGTCGAGCTGAGCCAAATGTACAGCAAGTTCGGCACTAAAGTTACGATCATTGAAGGTCTTGATTCCATCCTGGCCGGCTTTGATAAAGATATGTCCTCGCTGGTAGCGAAGAAGCTGAAAGCAAAAGGCGCTGAAATCATTACAGGCGCACAAGCTCAAAGCGCGGAGCAAACCGACAAGGACGTTACGCTCACGTACACGGTTAACGGCAAAGAAGAGAAGGTTACGGCAGATTACCTGCTCGTTACGGTTGGCCGCCGTCCAAACACGGACGGAGAGCTTGGCCTTGACCTGATCAACATCAAGATGACGGACCGTGGCCTGATTGAAGTCAACGACGAAGGCCGCACGAGCATCCCGCATATTTTTGCCATCGGCGATATCGTTGCCGGTCCCGCGCTCGCTCACAAAGCGATGTACGAAGGCCGCGTTGCAGCTGAAGTTATTGCTGGACAACCGAGCAAAGTGGATTACAAATGTATGCCTGCCGTTTGTTTCTCCGATCCGGAGTGCGCAAGCGTCGGCCTGACCGAAAAAGAAGCGAAGGACAAAGGCTACAACGTTAAAGTCGGCAAATTCCCGTTTGCCGCTAACGGCCGCGCCTTGTCCCTCAACGCTGCGGAAGGCTTCGTTAAGCTTGTTGCGGACAAAGATACGGGTCTCGTACTTGGCGCGCATATCGCCGGTATCGAAGCTTCCAACATGATCTCCGAGCTTGGTCTTGCGATCGAGATGGGAGCTACGCTGGAAGATATCGCTCTGACGATTCATGCGCATCCGACGCTTGGCGAAATTACGCTGGACGCTGCGGAAGTAGCGCTCGGCCATCCGATTCATACGTTCGTGAAATAAGCTGTTTCATGAGAAGCCGGCACATCACTGTGCCGGCTTTTTTGTGGTTGCTGGAAGTGATTTATAACATCTTTCGACATCCAGATAGGAGACAAACAGGCGGTCGGGATGGTAAAATACTTTTTATAGTCAGGTGCAGGGGGTTCGGAATGAAGAATTATTTAGAGCTTTTACAGGATATTCTTGACAACGGGACGGAGCGTTCCGATCGTACCGGCACAGGAACCATGGCGGTGTTCGGTCGGCAGCTTCGCTTTGATCTTGCCAAAGGCTTTCCGCTTGTCACAACAAAGCGAGTTCATCTCAAATCAATCATTCATGAACTGCTCTGGTTTATTAGCGGAAACACGAACATTAAATACCTGCAAGATAATAACGTGCGGATTTGGAATGAATGGGCTGATGAAAACGGAGACCTGGGACCGGTGTACGGATCGCAGTGGAGGGCATGGGAGGACAAAAACGGCAACGTGCACGATCAGATTGCCGCTGTCATCAACTCCATCCGCAACAATCCGGATTCGCGGCGCCATATGGTAAGCGCATGGAATGTCGGAGAAGTCGACAACATGAAGCTGCCGCCCTGCCATTTTGTTTTTCAATTCCAAGTAGCCAAGGGACGTTTAAACTGCATGTTTACGATGCGTTCCTCGGATACGTTTTTGGGATTGCCGTTTAATATTGCCCAGTATGCGATGCTCACGCATATGATTGCTCAGCAATGCGATTTGGAGCCCGGGGAGCTGATCTACTCCGGCGGAGATGTGCATATTTATTCAAACCATCTGGAACAAGTAAAGCTTCAGCTTACTCGCGAGCCGCTTCCTCTGCCAAGACTGGTGCTTAATCGCAAACCTGAATCGATTTTTGATTACAAGTATGAGGACTTTGAGCTTGTCGGCTACGAGCATCATGCGACGATTAAAGCCGAGGTTTCCGTATGAGGGTGACGATGATTGCTTGTATGGATCGCGACCGTTTGATTGGGAGAGGCAATGATTTGCCTTGGAAGCTGCCGGAGGATATGCGCTTTTTTAGGCAGCAAACGATGGGCACTGCAGTTTTAATGGGACGCAAAACGTTTGACTCCTTCGGAAGCCGTCCGCTTAAAGGACGCCGCAATCTGATGTTATCCCGGGGCGGCAATCGGCCGGATGGGGTAGAGCTGTTTCACCGTGTTGAGGATGCGCTTCAGGCAGCGTCAGGCGAGCCTGAGCTGATGGTAATCGGGGGAGAGCAGATTTACCGATTGCTGCTACCGTACGCCGATCGGCTGCTCCTGACCGAAATCGACCGCTCCTATGGGGGCGGAGACGCTTATTTTCCGGAATTTCCGGCTGAGGAATGGGAGCAGGTGCAATCCGTGCCAGGTCAAGAGCCAGGGCCGCTGGGAGAGTCTTTTTCGTTTGTCACGTACGAGCGTGTGAGCGAATCGTAATTCCAATGCCTCAGTTATGCGACAAAGTGCAAATGATTGTACGTTAACTCCATTAAGGCCTTTCGGAAAGAATGCTACGATGTTGTACAAAGTATTCGCCGGCATGCAAGTTTATGTAACCGCATGGTTCCGAAATAGGCGGAACAGCGTTCAGCAAGCGTCATGAAAAAAGCAGCGGAGGCGGAGGCCGAATCGTCGGCGCAGCGCCTGCTTTTTCACCGGCCTGTTGACCGCTTATACGAAGACAGATAATACGGGACCTTATGGATGGAGGAATGGGGAAAGATGTCGACACCAACTGGTTTTATGGATTATAAACGCGAGCTCCCAGCAGACCGCAGTCCGCTGGAAAGAATTAAAGATTGGGATGAATTCCACAAACATCTTCCCGATGATCAGCTCCGTACACAAGGCTCGCGCTGCATGGATTGCGGTACGCCTTACTGCCACACGGGAATGGAATTGGCGGGTTCGGCCTCCGGCTGTCCGGTCAATAACCTGATTCCGGAATGGAACAATCTGATCTATCGCGGACTTTGGCGTGAAGCTCTGGAGCGTTTGCATAAAACGAACAATTTCCCAGAATTCACAGGGCGCGTTTGTCCGGCCCCTTGCGAGGGCTCCTGTACGGTCGGCTTGATCGGTGACTCCGTCACAATCAAAACGATTGAACAAGCGATTATTGACCGTGGTTTTGACGAGGGCTGGGTTGTGCCTCAACCTCCCAAAGTCCGCACGGGCAAAAAGGTTGCAGTAGTCGGCTCAGGCCCTGCCGGCATGGCTTGTGCCGCTCAGCTGAACAAAGCCGGCCACACCGTAACGGTATATGAGCGTGCGGACCGTATCGGCGGCCTGCTCACTTATGGCATTCCAACCATGAAGCTGGACAAAGGCGTTGTACAGCGCCGTGTTGACCTGATGGAAGCGGAAGGCGTCGACTTCGTGCCAAATACCGAAATCGGCAAAGATATCTCGGCTGAAGAGTTATTGGAAGGGTTTGACGCCATCGTGCTTTGCGGCGGCGCTACCAAAGCTCGCGGCGTTGATATTGAAGGCTCCGATCTGAACGGTGTGCATATGGCGATGGATTACCTCAACGGCACCATCAAGAGCTACCTGGACTCCAACCTGGAGGACGGCAACTATATTTCCGCCAAAGACAAGGATGTTATCGTAATCGGCGGCGGCGACACCGGAACGGACTGCGTCGCAACGGCCCTGCGCCACGGCTGCAAATCCGTTACTCAGTTCGGTACGCATGCTAAAGCGCCGCTGCAGCGCGATTCCATTAACAACCCATGGCCGCAGTTCCCGAACGTTTACACGCTCGACTACGCTCATGAAGAGGCTAAAGCGGTTTACGGCGAAGATCCTCGCGCTTTCTCCGTCCTGACGAAAAAATTCGTTGGCGACGAGAACGGCAAGCTTAAAGAGCTTCATACCGTTCAAATTGAGCGTACGGTTGACGAAACCGGCCGCAAAATCTACAAAGAGCTGCCAGGCACCGAAAAAGTATGGCCGGCAGATCTCGTCTTCATCGCTGTAGGCTTTGAAGGTCCGGAAAATACGCTTGTTGACGCGTTCAAAGTGGACCAAGACCGCCGTACGAACGTCAAAGCCCGTTATGGCGAATACCGTACAAGCGTAGATAAGGTGTTTGCAGCCGGCGATATGCGCCGCGGCCAAAGCCTTGTTGTTTGGGCCATCAATGAGGGTCGCGAAGCGGCTCGTGAAGTGGATAAATTTTTGACTGGGAGCAGCATGCTTCCTTAACTTCTTAAGAGGCGCCTGCCATCCAGGCGCCTTTTCTGTTTGATGAGATTTCATTCATAAATGGATTGAATTAGCAGTGGTTCCAGCAACTGTGCGCTCTGAACCTATCTTAGTTATGGTACAATAGGCCTATTGCCAAAACCAACTAAGATCATAAGGAGCGGATGCCCGTGAACACTGCCGAAGGCGCCTCAATTCTCACGCCTGCGGATATTCACCATATCAGAACCTTTATTGACGATAAATACCCTGATAAACCGCAAAGTGAGAAAAGAGAAATAGTTGCCGATGCCATTCGGCGTATTATAGACCAACAGCTGCCCGACTTTGCCGAAGCGGTAAAAAAGGAGCTGACCAGCCGACTCGTTCGCAGAAAGCTTCGCGGCCAAAGCGGCGGGGTTGTTCGCAGCGGAGATATTTTTGAACTGTGCATGGAGCTGGATGTTCGGGACCAGCGTATCGCTAGACCGCTTCGCAGCTGGGTGGAGCGCAGGCTTGACATTTCGGTTGGCATGAGCGAGTTCGAACGTGTACTCAGACTCGTTAAACCGGTTCGGAAGGAGAAGCCGCTCCTAGATGCAGTTGCGCGTGAGCTGAACGCTCCTGCAGCGGTTGAAGCGGAACCGATTGTTACGTCCGGAGATTCCGGCACATTGCCTGTACTGCGTAATTTGCCGAGCGTACAAGTGCTTATGGCAGCTGTAGTGATTATTATGCTGCTTGGCGGATTGCTCGTATCCACATGGTCGTTGTTCCATTTTAACAACGGTTTCGGCGCTATGCCGGTCGTATCAGCTTCTTCCTTAAAGTCTCAACCTTCCTCGGGTACACATGTAGAGAAGAAGGTAGCGGTGCAATCGGAGGCGTCCTATGCAAAGACGAAACCTGCAGCCGCGCCAAAAGCTCAATCTGCGCCAACTTCAAAATCGACCTACAAAAATGAACTTCCCCAATCGCTGCAGTATACCGATATACAATACGGTAAGCTGCAATCATTTCTGGAAAGCCGTTCTTCCATGCTGGCCGAGCCAAAATATATGGATGCAATTATTAAGGCGGCTAAACAATACAATATCGATCCGCTGCTGCTTTTTGCGATAACGGGCCAAGAGCAAAGCTTCGTGAAGAAGGATCATTCGCGGGCAGAAGAGATAGCCAATAATCCGTTTAACGTGTATCATAGCTGGCAGGACTTCAACACAACAATAGAGGAATCCTCCATGATCGCCGCCAAAACAGTGGTCAACCTCAGCAAAAACCGTCCCGATAACGCAGATCCGATTGATTGGATCAACCGCAAATACGCCGAAGACCCGAATTGGTCGAATGGAGTCACGGATATTCTGGACATGCTGGAGGACATTGCTGCCTGAGCTATAGCCAGGCAGTTTTCCTCATTTTGGCAGAGGGATTGGAGCAGCTTCCTCCAAGCATAAGAGAGGAGCCGGTTTGAGTTGAAGACGCTTATTATTGCCGAAAAACCGGATATGGGACGGACAATTGCAGCCGTCATGGAGCCGAAGGCTTCCAACCGTCGCACTCATTTAGAAGGCGAGCGGTTTATTATTACGTGGGCAATCGGTCATCTGGTTGGACTTGCTGAGCCGGATGATTATGACCCAAAGTACAAAAAATGGCAGGATGCCGATCTGCCGATTATTCCCGATTCCTTTAAGCTGTCTCCTAATCCCCGGACTAAGGACCAGCTCAAAGTTATATCCGAGTTGGCCCGCCATTGCGGCCGGATCGTTAACGCATGTGACGCGGGGCGAGAGGGGCAGCTTATTTTTCATCTCATTCGCCGGCATTTAAAGCTGAAGCAGCCGGTTGACCGACTGTGGATATCGGATTTGACGCCCGAAACGATTCGCAGAGGGTTTCAGCAGCTGGCGAGCGATGAGAAGTATGCGCCGTTGACGCGGGCTGCACAGGCCAGAAGCGAGGCAGACTGGCTCATCGGGATGAATGCCTCCCGGGCATTCACGATCCGTCATCGCACGTTATTGTCCGTCGGACGTGTTCAGACACCGGTTTTGGCGCTGCTTTATGACCGATTCAAGGAAATCGAAGCGTTCAAATCCGAAACCTATTATCGGATTGAAGCTCAGTTCGAGCAGAAACCGGTGAAGTACAAAGGAGTTTGGCAGGGAGACCGTCTGACGGATGGAGCAAAGGCCCAAGCCATTGCCGAAAAGGTTAAAGGCAAACCAGGGCGCATCTCCAGTTACGAAACGGCTGAGGCCAAGGAATATCCGTTCCGGCTTCACGATTTGACGCTGTTGCAGCGCGAGGCAAACGGTCGTTACGGCTTTCCCGCCAAAAAAACGCTCGATCTGGCCCAAGCTTTATATGAGAAACACAAGGTCATTACATATCCGCGTACAAATTCAAATTACGTGACGGAGGAAACGATTCCGGTTATGACAAAAACGCTCGATATGCTGCGCGGAACGGAATATGCGGAGCTTGCCGCCGGAGCAGACCGGTTTAAAGTGCATAAAGGAAATAAAGCGGTTTGCAATCCGTCCAAGGTGGAAGACCACCACGCCATTTTGCCGACACCTAAAAAGCCTGGAACGTTAAACACAGATGAGAAGAAGGTATATGACCTTATTGTGCGCCGGTTTTTGTCCCATTACTACGGCCCGGCCGTTTATCGCAATCATACTGTATTAACCATCGTAGAAGAGGAGACGTTCCGCACCCGGATTAAACAGCTTCTTGATCCAGGCTGGAAGGTGACTCAAGGGCAGTCCGATGCGGAGGAAGGCAAAAAAAGCCGCAGCAAAACAAAAAAAGACGAGGATGAAGAGGAAGAGCAGCTGCTCACCGATGTTGATTTCAGCGTCGATTCCAACACTCCAGTCGTTTGCAAATCGGCTAAAGCGGAGGAGAAAGCAACACAGCCGCCAAAGCCGTACACGGAAGGCACGCTGCTGAAAGCGATGGAGAGCGCCGGAAAGTCGATGGAGGACGAAGAGCTGCGGGAAACGATGAAGGACAGCGGACTCGGCACACCGGCCACTCGTGCGGCTACAATCGAAAGGCTGAAGCAGGTTGGTTACATTCATACGGCTGGCAAAAAGCTGGAGATAGAACCTAAAGGCATTGCGGCGATTGAGCTCATTCGCGGAGCGGGAGTTGAGCTGCTTGCTTCGCCAATGATGACCGGCCAGTGGGAACGCAGGCTTGTTCAGATCGCACGTGATGAGGCTTCGGATGAGGCGTTTATGGATAAGGTGAAGCAGTTTGCCAGGCATATTGTCGAAAAGGTCCGCCTGCAGCCTCCCGCGCCGGCCGGGACGTTCCAGGAGCCGGAACGTTCCGGAGGACGGGGCGGGACGCGCAAAGGCAAGCAGCGGCAGGCGGGCGCAACGGCAAATAAAAGCGCAGGGAAAACGTATGCAGCAAGCCGAAACGGAAGCGGAGGCAGCCGAACGGTCAAAACCTCAGCTTCAGCAAAACCAGTTCGAACCGAGCAGGGCTACAGTTCAGCAGCAGATCACGCCGGTTACGGCGAATCGGTCCGCACCAGCTCAGCGGCAGCTAATCAGGCTTTCCCAGCAGCCCGCGGAGCTGCCCTGGACACAAGAGCATCAGTTCAAGCTACTTCCCGCCCAGCTGCCTCATCCGGAGGCTTGAAGCCGCTCGGAGCATGTCCATCGCCGGGCTGCAGCGGAGCGGTAATTGAGGGCAAACGTGGCTTCGGCTGCTCCCGTTTCAAGGAAGGCTGTCGATTTGTCATCTGGAAAGAGCAGCATGGCAAAAAGCTCAGCCTGCCGATGCTGCAATCGCTGCTTGGGAAAGGGCAAACCAGCTTGCTGACCTTCACGGCGGCTAACGGCCAGTCTGTCAAGGGAAGGCTTCTGCTGCAGCAGCCTTATAATGGAGTGCTCAAATTAGTGACGGATTGAGCCTCCGACACGAGCCAAATATCTTTGAAATCCATCCATCCGAGCTTATTGATGTCAATGCCGCGCACGGAAGGGTGCACATATGTGCTCATCGTCCGGTGCATAA
Source organism: Paenibacillus pasadenensis (assembly GCF_023715725.1). Classification (GTDB taxonomy): domain Bacteria; phylum Bacillota; class Bacilli; order Paenibacillales; family Paenibacillaceae; genus Paenibacillus_O; species Paenibacillus_O pasadenensis_A. The sequence goes on along the minus strand of NZ_JAMBOT010000006.1, from coordinate 196,095 downwards.
GCGGCGTAATCTGATGTTCGTCCAGCAGGCGCTGCTCGATTTGCCGAAGCAGTGAACGCCGCTCTTCTGCGGTTTCGGCAGAAAAAAGCAGATCAATGATTTTTTTGACCCATGAGCCGAGCGAGGGATCAATATGCTGCCTGACATAACTGGAGTCCTGCAGGTAGTTTTCAAGCTCGCATACTTCATCCTCGGCAAATACAAGATGGAGTAAGATGCAATCGGCTTGCATGACAAGCTCCGACGGTAAAATAGCGTTCTGGTTCTCGATATGAATGTTTACCGGTACGCCGATTTCCGCGCAGCGCTTTTGGATCCACTTGGCTTCCCGCAATTGAACCATATTGGTCAGCAGCTCGAGCGGAGTTCCGTCGTACCGGCATTCCTCCAGCAGCCGCTTCGCCGTTTCAGGCTCATAACGGTCAAGCGCCGGATGAAAATGCGGCTTCGGAAAATAGCTGTAAGCCGGATAACAGTGTTCCCCGCTTTCATGGCAAAGGCCAGCACGGTCAAGCGAAAGGTGAATCGCTTGCCGGAACGCCACGGAGGATTGCGGTCCAGATTTACGGCGATTCCAGGACAGGAGGCTGCAGCCGTGATTGACGGACTGAATCTGCTCCCAGCTATACTCGGGACGGGCGGTTCTGCGAGCGTCGCTGGCTGTAATTTGGCCCCATTTATGGCGCGTTTCTGCGGGGATGTCCTCCGGCATAATCGCAATCTGCACCTCATCCAAATAAGCCCGTCCCTGGTAATAGGATTCATGCACAGCAAGCTCTAAACGGTCCGCGGTCCACCGGTTAAGCCGAAACGGACCGGTTCCGCAAGGCAGCTTCCAAAATCGCTCCTCGTCCTCCTGCAGCAAATCAGCGGGCAGGATGGAGGCGACGGCGGAGCATAACAGTCTCGGAAGCAGCCGGTTCGGCTGACGGAGCGAGATGCGCACCGTTCTGCTGTCTAGCGGCGCTACTGCAACCATTGTATCCAGCAGAAACCGGTTCGGCTTGCCGTCCGCCAGTCTCTGAAATGTAAAACAGACATCGTCCGATGTCAGCTCTCTTCCATGATGGAATTTGACGCCTTTACGGAGATGGAAGGTCCAGATTCGCGCATCCTCGCTGCTCTCCCAATGATGTGCTAACGCAGGCACAACCTTGCCGGTAGCAGCGTCAAAGCCAAGCAGCCGATCGAACAGCTGATGAATCAGATGGGAATCAAAGGAAAAAAACAGTTTTGCCGGGTCCAGCGAAACTGGCGGCCGGTAAACGGGCAGCCGAAATATATCCCGCTGCTCTCGCATTCCGTTATCGAGCCGGTCGGAACCAAAATGGCCGTTTAAAAAATCGACAAACCGGTCGCGCGCCGACGTGCGGTCTCCGTGATGTTTCATCAGCTCAAATGCTTGCTGATAATCGCCTTCTGAAGCCATCAGCTTGGCAGTGTCCAGCAGGAACTGTTCACGGCTTGTGCAAAACTCGATGCGGGAACGAATGCCTCGACCACGGCCTGCATGCCATTTGAGCCAGCCTTCGTCCTCCAGCTTGTGTATAATCAGTTTAACGTTCCGTTCGGTGCAATGGAAAAGAGCAGCAAGTTCTTCAAGAGTCGCCGCTACTTCCGTATCCGGATCGAGAATTCCATAATGATTCAAGAGGAGCAGATATCGTTCTGCACTCAGCATATCGCTTCTTTTCTCCTTTTTGGCCGGCTTAATCACAAGGACAACCTTTAACTAGTAAAAGGAAGCGTTTTCCAGCTAGTAAAAGAGGAAACTGTCTTGAGATATTGTACACTTTTTGTTCCAGTTATGTCATGAGATACTTCTTGCAGGGGCAGGAACACGATACCAGCCTGATCCTGTGAGGAGAGAGTGAAATGTACGACTCGCTGTTTAGACATGAAATGGAGATCAGAGATTTTCATCAGTATCATAAGTGCTCCGTGAACAAGGTCAGTGTAAAAGCAAATGCTGCCGATTATTTGGGCCGCGCCAGCCGCCGAATTTGGATTCCGCTGCACACCGTCATAATGTTCGCGGGACGTCACAAATGATCCGCCGGCCGCAAGAGAAACCACAAGTTAACAAAAGGGCATGAGAGAACCGGAAGTCCGGAGCTCTCATGCCCTTTTGTTCGTTGATGCCATTAAAGATGTGGGGAAAGGAAGCGGTCAATTCCATCGGGAACGTCTCGTAAATGCTGCAGCTGAAGAAATGCTCCACGCGGTTCGACATCAATATGAACAATATTGTACTGCCACTCCGTTACCGCTTGCACATGGATGGCATGAATTCCAGCCGTCAAAGCGGGAACAACGTCGGTACGGATTGAATTGCCAATCATCCATGTACGTGAACGGTCAAACCCGCCATCTGTTAAAATTTGCTCCAATGCCTCGACGTTTTTATGTTGACGGATATAGATCCGGTCGCCGAAAAAGCGCTGCAGCTGCAAACGATCCACCTTGCGCTTCTGAATTCCGGGTTCGCCTCCGGTGTACAGATGGAGCTCGTGTCCCGCATCCCGAAGCTTAAGTAATGTGGACTCCATATCTGGATACGGCTCGGCTTCCTGCTCATAGACGCTTTGTCCAAGGCTCCAAAGCAGGTCAATTTCGTTGGAATCCTCGCTGCGTCCGGTAAGACGGCTGAAGTCGACATACGTATCAAGAAAGGATTGCGGAAAGTGATCGCTTTTGAATCCGCTGGCCATTACGCCGGCAATATCAATCTCCGCTTGTTTCTGGCGGATTGCTGCCTCGGTCAGATCGGGATAAGAGTTAAACCAAACCAGCATAGCGTCAACAAACTGATCAATGACCAGGTTAAAGTATTTATTGCAGTGTATAAGAGTATCATCCAGATCAAACAGGATGGTTTGCGGCATCGATGTGGTCATTAAGTGTAGATCCTTCCTTCTGGTTAAACGGGATGAGAAGCTTCCCTTCAATCTACCCCAAAGAAGGAGGCCCAGTCAATTCGGCCAAAAGGGCCGATCAGGCATAACGCTGGGTCTTGGCAACCAGATCCCGCTTAATAAAGGCGATGCGCTGGCGCACGTAGAAATCGCGGCTTTCGCCTTTGAGGTCGGAGGGCGTTAGCGCGGATTGGGATTCGTTGTCGATAATCGTCAGCCGGCCGTCATCGTAAAATTTAAACGTTAAATCGCGATAGGGGCGGTGGCGCTCAATAAATCGAAAGTTATCACAGTTCATTCCAATCACACTCCTGACATTAAGTAATTATCGGAACGTTTGTTCTGTTTTTATTATAGCAAACATTTGTTCGTGTGGAAAGAGCTTTTTGTTTCCCTTACACTGATAAAATAGGAATGACAACGATTGCCGAAGCGGGGATCCTAACGCCGTTCGGCCAGAAGGAGCGCAGCTGCCAGCCATGATACATATCGCACATCTGAAGAAACAGATTCCGGGGGGACCGGTAGTCCTTGACGATATCAGCTTTCGCGCTGACGACGGAGAATTCATTGCTATTAAAGGCTCCAGCGGCAGCGGCAAATCGATGCTGCTCAAATGTCTCGCTCTCCAAGAGAGCTGGACGTCGGGAACGTATAAAGTGGACGGTAAAGAAGTGCAGACCAACTGGATGGGACGAATGCGCGTCCGTAAGGAAATCACTTTGCTGGAGGAAAAACCTTCGCTGTATCCGCGGCGAACCGCACTTAAAAATGTGCTGATCGGCAGCACGTCACAGGCATCTCCGCTTCGGCGCGCCACGGGTATGGTTCGCAATGACGATTATATGGGAGCGATGGATTCGCTCGAGAAGCTCGGACTGCTGGATAAGGCACACAGCAAGGCGGAGCAGTTAAGCGGGGGAGAAAGGCAGCGTGTGGCGTTTGCCCGGGCGCTTGTGCACGGAGCCCGCGTTTTGCTGGCGGACGAGCCGGTGTCGGGTCTTGATCCACATGCTGCGGATAAAGTGCTTGGCGATCTCAAACAGCTGTGCAAGCAGCAAGGTCTCATCGTTATCGCCGTGCTTCATCAAGGGGACTGGGCGGAGCGATATGCTGACCGGATTATTGGTCTGAACGGCGGTAAGCTAGTGCTGCAAGTGAACGGGCGCCGGCTAACTGAACGCGAAAAGATGATGCTTTAACGGATAACGGCATGATTTTTCATTCCGTCCGCATACAATCGGGTAGACCGATTTTATGATGGGCAGGTGAAAAGTCATGCCGTTTGTTCAACCGGCCGGAATTCATACGAGCCGAGTCACGCGTCCCAAAACCGAGCTGTTTTACCCTGTCGTTACTCTTCCGGGCGAAGAGGAGGCGGCGGCATCGATGAATGCGTCAATTCGATCGTCGGTGCGGATGCTGGTGGAAGATCAGGGCTCATTGGACGACCCGCGCTCTGAAATGGATGGCTTTTATGAGATTAAAAACAACCAGAAAGGCGTACTCAGCCTCTCGCTGTTCAACTACGCGTACACCGGCGGCGCCCATGGTCTGACCCTGCAGCGCTCCCTGACCTTTCTTAATACGGAAGGCAAGCCGGTTCCGTTATCGGGATTGTTTAAGCGCAATGCGGATTACAAAACGCGTTTGTCGGAGCTTGTCGCTCAGCAGATCAAGCAGCGCGGCATCGAGACGCTTCAGCCATTTACCGGGATCCGCCCCGATCAGGATTATTACATCGCGGATTTGACGCTTGTCATATGGTTCAGCATTTATGAAATTACGCCCTATGTTTACGGCTTCCCGTATTTCCCGATTTCCGTCTACGATCTTGGCGATATGATTAAGCAGGACGGCCCCCTAGGAGTGATGGAAGTGAATCAATAAGCTCGCTTCCTTATGGATCGTTTCTCGGTTCCATCATCGCAAAAGGGGGCGGAGCAGATGTGGATATGGGTCGGATTTGCGTGGTTCTGTTTGACGGCTCTGCTTTGGCTCGGGGCATTCGCTGCGACGGAAAACAGGCGAATTCGCAGCGGTTATCAGTCGCTGATCCGTTATGCGCCGTATATCCAGTTCATGCAGGATAAAACGGAGCTGAACCGCTTTGGCATTGCCCAGCAGCTGAAGCGGCGATTTGGACCGGTAATCTCTTTTGGAATTCCTTTTAACGCAATGGCGCTGCTTGGCGGCGGAGCGCTGTTTTTTTCTGCAGCAGGCTTTTCGATCAGCGGTCCGTTAATCGTATGGGTATGGCCTTTGCTAGGGCTTTGCGCGCTTGCCGTGCATGCTTGCCAGGCGGAGCTGATGTCGGCAGTGCCGACTGCCAAAGGCGCCGCCGCAGCGGCAGCTCATCTGACAGGCAAAGGGGACGGGAGGCTTGCGGCGCTGTTACAGCTTGGAGGCCAATGGGCGTTTGTCGCTTTTCTGAATATAGAAGCGGCGAGATGGCTGGGCCATCTATGGGCATATTGGCAAGGCGGCTCTGCAGCGGCTGCATCCGCCGTAGCATTCATGGTCTTTTTGTCGATTCAGACGATACTCAGCTGGATGAGCAACAGCTTGTACGGGAATTATCAAGCGTCTGCCGCAGTCATTCAGCTCTTAGCTGGCGGGATTCTGCTGCTGCTGCTTACGTTATCCATGTGGCCGGACCTGACGTATTCAGCTTTAACCAGACAGACGTCAGCGCTTTCGACACCAGTCCCAGACGGCGGCGGATGGCTGCTTGGGGTACTGCTTTTATGGCGGATGTTTGTGGCTGGCGGTTCTGCAGAAGCGGCCGCGGAGGAAACGGTCGAGCCTCGCATAAGGCTTCCATGGGGACAGTTCCAAGCGGCAGCCTACATCTATACGGCTGGCTACGTGCTGTTATCGCTCGTCGCGATGTTCGGTATTTCCCGGTTATTTAGCGGAGCTGCCGGGCCTCTGCCGGGGGCTATAAGCACGTTATGGAGCCATCAGCCATTGCTGGCGGGATTGTTGAACCTGCTTGTTGTGTTCAGCCTGTTTTTTGCGGCGCTGTCTATCCTATTCGCTTCCACACGGCTGAGCGGAGCATTGGCTCGGGAAAGCAGCAGCCGGGTGCTGGCAACACTTGGCGTGGTGAACAGCAGATGGCGCAGCTTCACGGGTACGGCCGTTTTAGCGGGGAGCATGAGCGCGCTGTTCGCAGTCATCGCCCTTCTTTTGCCGGACAATTGGGGTGGAGCCGCTTTATTTCTGCTAGTGCTAGGCATTATTCTGCACCACGGAGCCATTATGTTTCCGCTGGCGTCGCTGCTCAAACGGCGGAAGGACGCAGAGCAAGAGCTGATTTTGCCATTATGGTCGCTTGGTCGCGTTACAAAAGCGACACGCTGGCTGGCGGTCGTGGCTTTATTAGCAATGACTTGCATCGCTGCTGTGGGCAGTCCTGCTGCAGCTGTCGCTGCTGTTTGTATAGGAGCGGTTACTTGCATATTTGTTAAACGAAGCAGCATTTCGGCTGCAGAAAAGCCGTCCAAACCGCCTGCAAGCCGTCATGAGCTGCTTCAGCTGGAGCGCTCACATCCCCAATAAACAAGAGGAATAACGGGAAATGTTGATTGGTATTTCCCGGGGAAGCGCACAAAGCAACAAGATGGAAAATTTTTCGACATTTTGTGGCGAAACGACGCATTCTTTGTCGAGATTCGCTCAAAAGATAAAGCGGGTTGCCGATGGCAATCCGCTTCTTTTATAATGGTTCCGTTGAAGGGGGTATGACGGATGACGCACGTAAGGTGGAGCATTTCTTCGGTTAACATCGGCTTGCCGGCGCCGGTCGCATATGGCGATAAGACGGTACAAACCGGCATTTTCAAAACTCCCCGTGCAGGGAAGGTACATATTAGCCGGACAGGACCGGCTGGAGACGGACAAGCCGATCTTGTCCATCATGGCGGCGAGGATAAAGCGGTCTGTGTCTATTTGCAGGATCATTACGGCTATTGGGAAAACAGACTTGGAGCTCCGTTGCCGCCAGGAGCCTTTGGAGAAAATCTGACATTAGAAGGACTGACGGAGGAGGATATCGTCATTGGCGATACATTTGCCTGCGGGAGCGCGATATTTCAGCTGAGCCAGCCGAGGCAGCCTTGTTTTAAATTGGGCATTCGTCACGGGGAGCCAAAGCTACCAGCATGGGTTCAGGAAAGCGGCCGAACCGGGTTTTATTTGAGAGTCATCCAGCCGGGGGAGGTAGAGGCTGGCTTAAACTTTGAGCTAATGGACAGGCCGGCTCACGGCTTGACGGTGGGAGAAGCGAACCGAATCTACTATACGCGTAAAAAAGACCCGGTTGAGATCAGCAGGCTGTTAGCCGTTCCGGAGCTGGCTTCCAGCTGGAGAAACACGCTGGAAACACGGTTAAGCTCACTAACATAATGGTTTGTTCCAAAATACCGCAAGATTACTTGTGGTATTTTTAATGACCCAAAAACTTTGTAAGCATAATTATGTAAACCATTAATGATATCAATTATATTTCGGTAAAAGGTCAATAGAAAAAGAGAAGTCAGATCGAAAAACAACAGGAGCGGGCTTCGGCTTTTACTATGTCCAGCCAGATACATGGATACTAGACGTAGTTTTATAGGTTTATTAGCCAATTCAGCAGGATAGCTCAATCCGTTTAAGGAGGGCTTACAGCCAGCGTCAACGATCCGAGGTGCCCGTTGACTTATTAAGATTGATAAATTATTATAAGTAGTAAGTAGTAAGTAGTAAGTAGTAAGTAGTAAGTAGTAAGTAGTAAGTAGTAAGTAGTAAGTAAAATCCCCCGGAAGGATGTTTATCCTATGCTGAAAAATTTATCTATTCCTCAAGAGTTTGTCTTACTCGCATTAGATCGCGAAACGAATAAAATTAAGTCAAGTTTTCGGACGAACGTTGCCTTGTATACGGTAATGGCTTGTTTTTTTGACCTTTCTATAAGTGGCAACGTTTCATTTGAAGATAATGATACGGTAAAAGTTTCAAATACAGCATCCACAGGTGAAAAATATCTGGACCGATTACTCGAAATTATCGCTGCAGAAAAACCAAAAAAGCTAAAAGAATGGGTATCTTACTTTTATTACAAACAAAAGGAAATTTATAAAATGGTTGTAGAAAGCCTTGTAGATAAAGGGGTTTTAGAGATTGAAAATACGGAAGTGTTATTTGTAGTCCCTGTAAAAAAATATTCTGATGTTGCAAATGCAAGGAGCCGCATCGTGGAAAAGATTCGGGCTGAGTTACTTGAGCAGGGGAAAGTTGAAGAACATACAGTAGCTTTAGTGTTATTTTTAAACATCAAAAACATGTTAAATGATTATTTTTCCGATTACGAACAAAAAACATTAAAACAGAGGCTGGAAATACTGCGTAAAGAGGATATAAACAAGAAAATCAAGACGGTTCATACAGCTATTCAAAATATTGAAGCTGGAATGTAGCTTTCATGATTGCAGCACCATAAGGAGAAAATAAATGGGAAGAAAAAGAAGCTTGGATAAAATTTTACTGTCAGAGCATGTGAGTATCAGCGAATTGGTTGAACTTTCGGGAATCCGATACAGCACCATTAAATATTACACGGAAGAGGATATGATTCCTTTTGAGCAAGATGATATAAGACTGACAAGAAGATACCCGCGCGAATTAGCGCTAAAGCGTCTTGAGGAAATTCGTGTCATGAAAGAAGAACGCGGATTGTCTATAAAAGAAATAAAAGAAAAGTTAAGCTAGCAGCTCCGGGCAAGCAATGGCTCGAGCGTGGTTTTGACTGACACAATCAAACAGCGGCAGTTTCGGACTTTGTAGTTCAGTCCAAAGCTGCCGCTGTATATGTTACTGCTGCTGCAGCCAATGTTCCGCTATGCGGACGCCGTGAAAACGCCCCGTCTCGATAAAAATTTCATTGGCTTCATGGCGCGAAGCAACGACGCCGGCCAAATAAATGCCCGGGATATTGGTTTCCATCGTTTCGCTGTTGAAAAAGGGATACCCTTCCTGCTCGATCGCAACACCTAATGACATCAAAAACTCGCGGTCGGGGTGAAAGCCCGTCAAAGCGAGAACAAAATCATTTTCCAGTTCATGTTGTTCGCCTTCAGGGCCTTGAATGGTGATGCTGGCCTGATCAATGGCGACCGTCCTGGAGTTGAACAGCATGCGGATCCGCTCTTTGCGGACAAGGCTTTCAAACACGGGTCTGACCCAAGGTTTAATATGCGGAGAGTAGTCCGGTTTGCGGTAAATGACGGTCACCTCGGCGCCAACCCGTTCCAGCTCAAGCGCAGCATCGATGGCGGAATTGCTGCCGCCGATTATGGCGACCTTCATGCCAGTATACGGATGGGCTTCGCGAAAGAAGTGGCTCACTTTTGGCAAATCCTCGCCAGGAATTCCGATGCGGTTCGGATGATCGAAATACCCGGTTGCCACAACGAGGGCCCGGCAGCTATACTGGCGCTGTTCGCCGTGGCTCGTGCAGGATTCAATTTGAAATCCGTTCTCAGCCTTAACAACGGCGTTTACCTTCTCATAAGCGTTAATCCGGACGCCGCTGCGCAGCGCCACGGTCCGATAATAGTTGAGCGCCTCCAGGCGGCTAGGTTTTTCCTGCGCGGTCGTGAACGGTACGCCGCCAATTTCCAGCAGCTCGGGAGAACTGAAAAAGCTCAAATAGGTTGGATATTGCGAAATAGAATGAACGAGATTTTCTTTTTCTATAATTAATGCGTCTACGCCTTGGCTGCGTAGTTCAATAGCTGCGGCAAGGCCGCAAGGTCCGGCTCCGATAATGATGATTTGCTCCTGCTGCAACGTTCGGTCAACCTCCATAAATAGGACAAAACTCGCCCTCTAGTACTGTTATTGTACCTTTGCCTTAATTTGCAAGCAACTGAAGCTAAGCCCTATGGCACAGAAGCTAATTCATGTATAATGGATTCACGATTAAGGTTAAGGTTATGCTGCTTGAAGAGGGGGATCTGGAATGCAGCGGAGATTTGTTATTGAAGCGGTAATGGTGGCGACTTACGGACAGCTGCTCGTTCCGAGCCTGCCGGTTGATTTCGTCCTGCCGTACTCCACGGTTCTGGAGCTATACGAGATGAAGGACAGTCCGGAACCAGTGATGGACGATCCGACGGAAGACGCTTTTGTGCGCGGCAAGATCGGCGAGCTGATCCAGTTTTTCGAGGACCCGTTGAATCGTAAAAAAATCGAAAGAGCGCTCCAGGTGCCGTGGCGGGAAAGCTCACCGCTCATCCTGAACGACCGCATCCAGTTCACGGTTGTGAATGCGATGGACAATGCGCAATACGGGGAATTTTTTGATCCCGTCGAAACAGAGCTGCTGCTGACCGCATCCAAGCTTGAAATCCCGATACTTTCGGACCAATATGAGTTCCAAGACCGGCTCATCGAAGCCGAGGTGCCGGTCCAGGTTTTTGATATTGAGGATTATGAATTCGCGGTTGAGGAAGGCGCAATGCCGCAGCTTTGGGATCATTAAGAGACAAGTCGGGAAGCGATTTCAGTCGTCCTGCCGGATGCGGTCGATTGCTTCCTGCATCGTTTTATCTGTCAGATGCGCGTAGATCTGCGTTGTATCGGGCGAGGCATGGCCCAGCTGCTCCTGGGTTTTGTACAGATCGTTGCGCAGATAGTAGTCGGTAGCAAAAGAATGCCGCAGCTTGTGCACAGATAAATACGGCTTGCCGAATCGTTTGGCATACTTGAGGACCATCTGCTGGATGGCCCTTTTTGTCATGCGCGAGCCTTCCGATTTGCCGTTGGCGACGGCCAAAAACAGCGCCTTTTCCTTACGCGGCGCAGCATATCGGCTATCCCGCAAATTAATGTATTCCTGCAGATCCGCAGCGGCCTCCTGGCGAAAATAAACCGGGGTTTTGAACGTATCCTCGTTGCTTCCTTTGCGATAGGCGTATACCATCTTTTTTTTCATATCAAGATCATCCAGGTTCAAATTGACCACTTCTGAAACGCGCAGGCCGGAATGCAAAATCAGACTGACAATGCAGGAGTCGCGGACCGCGTTTTTCTCAAACGAAGAGAGTGCCTGTTTGTTTAGCGATGCGTCGAGACCGTAATCATGCTTTACATATCTCAAAAACTCGCCGATTTCTTCCTCCTGAAGCAGTTTTCCTTCTAGTTTAGCCGCTGTATCCTTAGGTTTATGGGTCCGTTTAATGGCTACTTTAGCCATCACATTGCGTTTAAGCAGAGGATAGAACTCATCATCCTCAGCAATTTGGCTGAGGTAGTGGAACAGGGAGCGCAGCGAGCTCAGCTTGCGCGATACCGTCGTCCGGCTATTGGCCTGAACCGGCTTAGAAGCGAGAAACATGCGATAAGCGTCGATGCTGTCCATATGAAGCTTTTCGAGCTCCTCCAGCGTAACCTTGGAAATTCCAGGTCCGGCAGCAAGACCCTCAGCAAGCATCCAGTTAAAAAAGGTTTCGTAATCCCGCACATATTCCAGCAGGGAAGAGGGGGAGAGGTCGGGCAGCTTATAGTTGATGAATTTTTCTACATACCAGGGCATGGAAGGAACGCGGCGGTCCAGCTCCATGCGGTCTTTTACCTTCAAAAGGTTCATGAGCATCGCTCCTCCAAGGTTTTCCTATAATTGTAGCAACGTATCCGGCTGCCTACAACGGGAACACAAAACTTACACTTATGGCCGAGCATTCTTCTTTGTAAGCATAATTATGTAAACCATACTTGAAATTTATTTAAACCGGGTTATAACAGGAAGGAAAGTCCCCCTACAAAAACGAAAGACGGTAGAGAACTAAAACCGTTCCCTATCGTCTCTGAAAAGCAGGTTATTTGGCAAAAGAAATGGTGATATGCAGCACCTCACTGCGGCTGAACAGCCGGATAGGAGGGCCCCAGCTGCCAAATCCAGAAGATACGAGCACATGCAGGGCGGATTTCCTCATGTAGCCCCAATCGAGCTCAAATAGCCGGCGCGTAACGAGGTGGTTAGGAGCGAACTGGCCGCGGTGCGTATGGCCGCAGAGGAGCACATCGGCCCCCGCTTCTGCTGCCTGAGCAAATCCGTAAGGCTGATGATCCATCAAAATAATAGGTGCAGACGGATCGGCTTGACGCAGCAGCTCGGCGGTAGGGAGGCGTCCGCCGTACGACATCGCTTCCGCAGTGCGGTCTTTACGCCCGGCAATATAAATGCCGCCAGTCTCCACGACCTCATCCTGCAGAACGGGAATGCCCGCTTCCGCCATTTTTGCCGTGTACTCGGAGATGTGGCCGCCGTAATATTCATGATTTCCGAGAATGGCATAGGTGCCAAGCGGCGCTTTCAGCTGCGATATGACCTGGGACATATTTAACCGGATAAAAGGTTTGATGCTATCGTCAATCACATCGCCTGGAAGCAGAATAAGATCAGGCTTCAGCTCTTGGCTGAGGCGCACCAGCTTCGACAGATGACGTTTGCCGACAATATCGCCCAAATGAATATCCGACGCTACGAGCAGCGTCACCTGATCGCGGCCGGGAACCTTTTTATCCACATCAATATTAAATGTTCTTACAACCGGGCTCCAAGCATTGCGGCTTCCCCAAATCATCAGCAGCACCAGCAGCACAATTACAGACCAGCCCGCTGCCTGGGTATATGCTTCGCGGGAAGTTCCTGCTGCCGAAGCCACCAGCCAGCCGAGATTGGCCAAAGGAAGCAGGAGAATCAAATATTCCAGAACCGCTAAATAATAAGAAGCAATCTGCTTAAACAACCGGACCGGCAGACCGCCCCATAGGCGGATAAGCGCCATCGCAATCATGTAGGAGAGGGACAGGAAGCTTACAACGAGCCACATCCACAGATTGCCGCCAGTGCCGATACTGCTTAAGAATAGCGAGAGATTCCAGCCAATATAATACGTAAGGGCTGCGAATACGATAAGAAAGATCGAAAATCCGATAGTTCTGCGAAGCATGGCTGCATTCTCCTTTTCTGTTGTCACACTTACCTTAATAGAGTACAACTTGTTGTAACTTTGTTGCAACTTCTTGCCGGGTTGCTCCGTTTATAATGGTATAAGAAGCTGATTCATCCCCGGCTTCCCCGGTTAATAGGCTTCATGGCTGGATAACTGGGCAGTATTTCCTAGGATTAGAAAGGGAGACGAGCTAATTATGAAAAAAAGCCTACTCAGTGTCATTGCTACCGCATCGATTTTGTTTTACTTCATCTCAACTGCAAATGCCGTTGGCGAGGACTATCAGCCCTTCGAAAAAACAGTAAACTCCCAGACGGATTATATTAGCGGGTTAACTCATAAAGACGGCAAGTGGTACATAAGCGCCGATCAGATTGAATGGTACGAGGGCGATGAAGCAAATGCCCAATTTGTGAAGCATGAGCCCGATGCCGGCCTGGATGAAGCGCCGGACGGCTACTATATCGTGAACAACGATCCGACCGTGAAGCAGTATGAGGTTTCTCCGGATGCGCTGGTTCTGATGCAGATTTACGATAAAACCGGCGACCTGTCCAAGCTTGATACCGAATGGAACGAGCCGATGTCGGTGGATCAATTCGCCAAGCTTTTCCCGCAAAATGAAGTTCTCGATCTGAGCGACTACCCTTACCATCTGACGGTGAAGGATGGAGTCGTCACCAAGATTGTACAGCAGTTCATTCCTTAATAGATAATAGGAAAAAGGCCTCAACTACCGCATTACAGCGGCTGTTGAGGCCTTTTTATGATTTATGTGAAATTCGCTATTTTAGAGCTTTTTGCCTGGATGGGATTAACAGGATTAAACTGACCAATGACACAAGAATGGTTGCGCCCATATCCGAAAGGATGGCGATCCAAAGCGTCAGCCAGCCCGGAATCGTCAGCAGCAGAGCGATGATTTTAAGCCCCAGCGAAACCGAAATGTTAAACGTAATAATACGGTTCGTCAGCTTGGCAGTACGAATCGCAGACGGCAGCTTGCCAAGATGATCCTGCATAAGCACAAGATCGGCTGTTTCTATTGCGCTGTCCGTACCTTTGCCCATAGCGATTCCGAGATCGGCTGTAGCAAGCGCAGGCGCATCGTTGATGCCGTCGCCAATCATAGCTACTTTTCCTTGCTGCTTCAGCTTGTTGACACGTCCGACTTTATCTTCAGGCATGAGGCTCGCTTCAAATTCTCTTACTCCGCTTGCATCAGCCATCCGTTTGGCAGCTGTGGCGTGGTCGCCGGTCAGCATGACCGTACGATCGATGCCGCTGCGGTACAGCTCACGGACAACGCTTGGCGTCTCCGGTCTGAGCTCATCGGATAGTCCGAATATGCCGAGTACACGGCTTTCATCTGCCAGCAGCACGAGAGTAAGTCCCTGTTCCCGGAATTCGTTAATTTTGGCTTTAGCCTCGTCGCCATTGCTCAGTTCGAGCTGATCAAGCAGCTGCGGGCTGCCCAGCACGTAGGAAATTCCGTCAATTGTCGTAGACAGCCCGCGTCCTGGCGCAGTTTTTGTTTCGGCAGGCTCATAGGTTACGCCCTGTTCCTTCATATAATTCATTACCGCTGCGGCCAGCGGGTGGGAGGAACTGCTTTCCATAGCTGCAGCCAGCGGCAGGAAACGATCGTCCCAGCTGTGCACAGCGGCTACATGCGGTTTTCCTTTGGTTAACGTTCCCGTTTTGTCAAAAGCAATAATGCGGATTTTGCCAAGCTGCTCCAGGAATGCTCCGCCCTTTACCAAAATGCCCTCACGGGCAAGTCGTGTAATGCCCGCCAGAATCGCAACAGGGGAAGAGAGGATGAGCGCGCAAGGACAACCGACGATTAGCACAGCCAGACCTTCATACAGCCAGTGGCGCCATTCTCCGCCGAAGAAAAGCGGAGGGACAAGCATGACCAGTGCAGCAATAATCATAATCGCAGGCGTGTAATAACGCGAAAAACGGTTAATGAACAGCTCCGTAGGCGTTTTTGAATCCTGAGCCTCCTGGACGAGCTGCAGAATTTTAGCCAGGGACGATTGCTGGAACGCCTTTTCAATGCGAATCGTCAGGTTGCCTTCCTGGTTCAAGCTGCCGCCGAATACCGCATCGCCAGGTTTTTTGTCCACGGGAATGGATTCGCCGGTTATAGCGGCTTCATTCACGGAGCTGCTGCCGGTCAAAATGATGCCGTCGGAAGGAATCTGAGCGCCGGCGCTGACAAGAACGGTATGGCCTTCCTTCAGCTGGTCAACCGGGATGGATCGCGTCCCGCCGTTTTCCATTAAAACGGCTTCTTTAGGTGCTGCGTTGAGCAGGCGCTCCATGGACTGCCTGGCCCGGTTCATGCCGAGTCCCTCCAGCAGCTCATTCACGCCGAACAGAATGGCGACAAGCGCCGCTTCTTTCCACTCCTCAATGGCTACGGCTCCAATCAGAGCAACGGTCATCAGCGTATCGATGGTGAATCGAAGCTGAAGCAGGTTGCGCAGCCCTTTCCAGAACGTTCTCCAGCCGCTAAGTCCGATTGCTGCAACATAGAGAATGACGATTGCCGTGTAGGATACGCTGTTTTCTAACACCAATGCCGCGGCGAAAAGAGCGACACTGACGCCGAGCTCAATGTAGATTCCTTTGCCTGAAGCATGGGAATGGTCATGTCCGTGATGATCGTCGTCGCTGTGAGCGTGGTCCCCGTGGTCATGAGCATGCGAATGCCCATGTGTATGGTCATGTGAATGACTATGTCCGTGGGCATGATCGTGATGATGACCATGGGAATGCTCATGACTATGGTCGTGGCCGTCCGCAGAGCAGCAGCCTTCGGATGCGCAGGAGTCAGCTTGCGGCGTAACGGCAAGAGCAGCGGCTGAACCACCTCCGTTCAAATTCGCTTGGATAACAGCGCCGTCGGATTTCAGTATTTTACGGACACGATCCATCTCAATTCGCTCGTCTACCACAAGCCTCGCCGAGGAATAGTGGAGGGTTGCGGTGTCGCCGTGAGGCAGCTTGCGAATCTGGCGCTCCAGATCCATGGCGCAGTTGCCGCAGCTCAGTCCTTTAACCCGATACTCCTTCATCTTCAATCATCCTTTCCAATCAGGCTTTACGCATGAATACTTGTTCATATAATATGATTTAGAGCATGACCAGTCAACTCCAAAGGCCCATTCTGGCGAAAATGTCATGATGACCGTAAAACTTCCGTTTAATGCACTGACTTGTTATAATGAATACAACCTTGTGGAACCGGAGGAATGACCATGAAACCGGATGCTTCAACAGCTCCTGAGCCGTATTCTTCCGATAATCGTGAAACAGACCTGGAAGAGCACGCCGAACACGCTGCACCGGAAATGCAGCAGGATTTATCGGCAATAAAAGCGGCCATGCTCGACGACGAGTCGGCGCTGCAGCTTGCCGATTGGCTCAAGGCGTTCAGCGATCCTACTCGCGTCAAGCTGGTTGGGGCGCTGCTGCACAGCGAATTATGCGTTCATGACTTGACCGTGTTATTAGAAATGAACCAATCCGCCGTATCGCATCAGCTGCGGTATTTGCGTAATATGCGCATCGTCAAACGCCGCAAGCAGGGCAAGACGGTCTATTATTCCCTAGATGACGATCATGTTGAACAGATTTTTCGGCAAACCTTGCAGCATATCCGGCATTCTTGATTCGATAAAGAATGCCGTTTTTTCCGCCTCAAAAGTTGCGTGAAATACATATTTTACGCAACTTCATTTTATAGCGATTAATTTTCATAAGGAAAAGGAGTTGGAAGGCTTGTCTGCGACCTATCACGAGCTTCAGGAGACGTATGGAGAAGAGCTGGAGCTGTTTGGCATATGGATGAAAAACCAAGGCATGACAGGTTCGACCGAAAAAGCCTATTTGGCGGATGCTCGGCAATTTCTAGCTATGCTGTATCCTGCCGACTTAGACAAAACGGGGAAGCTGGATATTATGCGTTACTTGTCGCGAAGCCGTGAGGCTGGTGCGGGGGACGAAGCGCGTAACCGCAAATTGTCGTCGCTGAGAGCCTTTTATAAATCGCTCAATGAGATGGACAGGCTGAACGGAAATCCGGCCGCTCTTACGCCCAAATCCAGACAGCAAAAAAACAGGATACCGGTTTACCTGGAGGAGGATCAGCTGCTTCAGCTTTTTCAGCATGTGGACGGCAAACACCGCGAGCGCAATCTCTCCATTCTACTGCTAATGGCATATGCGGGGCTGCGGGTCGGAGAAATTCACCGCTTGAATATTCATGACCTTAAGCAAGATGGAACGCTGTCAGTGCTCGGCAAAGGCCGCAAATGGCGTTATCTCCCGCTTCCAAGCAGCTTGGCGGGCTTGCTCCGCTGCATGATGGAGGAAAGTCCGCTAGCCATGCGACAGGGTAAAGAACAGCCGATGTTTATTAGCCAGTTGGGCCGTAGGCTTTCGATCCGAATGATACAAACGATCGCAGATGCAACGCTGAGACGACTGCAAGGCGAGCTGCCGGAGCTGTCGATGAAAAAGCTGTCCAGTCATAAGCTGCGCCACAGCTTTGCGACGATGCAGATCCGCAGCGGAACGGATATCCGCACGCTGCAGGAGCTGCTGGGGCATACCAGCATTGAAACAACGCAGATTTATACGCATATCGACAATCATCAGATGAAAACAGCGATGGAACAGATGACAGGAAAGCTGCCCAAGTATCTCGTTCCTTGATCAAGCGGATCATGCCGACGGGCAAAAGGTTGTTGCTCAGTCGATGCTTACCGCTAGATTAATGAAATAAGCGGAAATATAGAAGCAGCTCCCTCGATTAAACAGGGTTTGCTTCTATTTTTTTAAATGGAACATATACGTAATCGGCAATTAGCTCTCGCATTGACATATTGGTAATTTTCGATATTGACATATCGGATAATTCCGATATAATCAGGTTGTGGAGGTTATGGAATTGATTGAACTATTCAAAGCCCTCTCCAACCGTAAAGGCCTTGAAATCCTGCATGGTTTGAAGCATCCCGAGAAACACTTTCCTCCGCAGGATGAAGGTGATGTTCATACGGTGGGAGTTTGCTTCAGCAGTATTCAAGAAGGCGTCGGACTGTCGCAGTCAACGGTGTCGGATTATCTTGCAACTCTGCAGCGAGCGAGCTTGGTCGAAGTCAGACGCATTGGTCAGTGGACCTACTACAAGCGGAATGAAGCGACCATTCGTGCTCTTGCCGAGATTTTAGGAAAGGGAGGATCGTAATTTTTTTTACCCTAAAGTATCGAAAATTCCCGATATTTATTTTTAACGAAAAGAGGAGGATTTACAATGAAAGCAATCATACTTAAATCATTTGGCGGCCCGGAATCGTTCGAACTTAGCGAAGTGCCAAAGCCTGTGCCGCAAGCGGGACAAGTCCTGGTCCGGGTACATGCAACTTCCATTAATCCGCTGGATTACCAGGTTCGACGTGGCGATTATCCCGATTTGGTGCCGCTGCCGGCCATTACCGGACACGACGTTTCCGGTGTTGTTGAAGCAGTCGGTCCCGGTGTGACGAACTTCGCTCCCGGAGACGAAGTCTGGTACACCCCGCAAATCTTTGACGGGCCAGGAAGTTATGCCGAATACCATGTTGCTTCTGAAAACATTATCGGGAAGAAACCTTCCTCGCTGAGCCATCTTGAGGCGGCAAGCCTGAGCCTGGTTGGCGGGACGGCGTGGGAAGCGCTGATCGTGCGTGCGGGGTTAAGAGTGGGGGAAAGCATTCTCGTGCATGGCGGCGCGGGAGGAGTTGGTCATGTGGCGATTCAGCTCGCAAAAGCCATGGGAGCTAAGGTGTTTACGACCGTGCGCGAAGCAAACTTTGAGTTCGCTCGTAGTTTGGGTGCCGATGTGGTCATCGACTACAGAAAAGAGGATTATGTCGACGCCATCATGCGGGAAACGGGCGGCCTCGGAGTTGATGTCGTGTTCGATACGATCGGCGGCAATACATTGTCACGCAGCCCCGATGTGCTCGCACAACTTGGCCGCGTGGTCACGATCGTGGATATTGCACAGCCACAAAACCTCATTGAGGCTTGGGGTAAAAACGCGAGTTATTACTACGTTTTCACTAGACAAAACCGCGGCAAGCTGGATGAGTTGAGCGCATTGGTAGAGCGCGGTCAGCTGCGGCCGCATGTTGGCGCCGTTTATTCGCTTTCCGACATTTCGCTCGCCCATACCCGCCTGGAGACTCCGGGCAACGGTGTTCGAGGGAAAATCGCGATTGAAGTCGTGCCGTCGGCTCATATTAAAGGTACGCCATGATTTATGAGATCGCTCTACTCCCTGTTCACAATGAACACATTGAAGCCTTCAGACGTGCATTTGCCAAGGTTGCTCCTTTGCTCATGCGCGCCAAGGGTTACGGCGGTCACTTCCTCGCGCAAGGGATTGAAACACCTCAGCAATTCAATCTAATCGTACGATGGGAATCACTGGAGGATCACACGCCAGGCTTCGAAGAGAGCGAAGACCATCAAATGTTCATGATGGGTTTGCAGGAATATTTTTCAGAAGAACCGAGCGTTTATCATATTAAAGGGTCAGCTTTTGCTACTGGCGAACACGATGATCTAAACAGCGCCGTTGGCATGGGAATGGTAACACCTTAAGAAATTTAATTGACAGAAAAAATGCCGGTATCCTGTAGCTAAGGATTACCGGCATTTCTCATTTGATTAAAGCTGACTCCAAACTGTTGTATAACAGTTTTCAAAAAAAACCAAACAGTATTGAATACGTTTTATTGGTATATATAATCAAAAATGATTAGAACACGGTATAACAGGGTGAGCGCGAGAGGTCGGAAGAAGGGTATGAATAGTGATGAGCGCTCGCTCTCTTAGTTGGATCTTTTAGTCCCTAGCGGTGTAAACATACAGGAATGCATACTTGTTTCCATAACAATAAATACTAAACCTGATATCCTTCCAGTCATCACGAAATGAAATGCGGTGATAAGGTGAACCTTAAAAACAGGATCCGTAAGCGGTCTGTCAATACCCGAACGAACGGGAATGGCCGGGACGAGGCCGAATTGCTTCCGGAAAAGGACCACGAGTCATTAAGCGATAGTCTGGAGGAAAATCTGGATCGCATCCGGGCATCGCTAGGAAACAGCTGGGATTTAGCCATCCGCAGCATTTTCTTGGGCTCTTCCGGCGATATTCGCGTTGCCGTCCTGCATATGAACGGACTGTCCGATAACAAGCTGATCAGCCGTTTTATGGAATCGTTTATGCTCAATGGAAAGGAAGTCAGCCTCGCAGGTCCCGGGAACGAAGATGGACCCGCGCATACACTCAGATCGCTAAAAGATCATTTGATCACACTCGGCACCGTAGAGGAAAAGCATGACTACAAAGCTATCCTTAACTGTCTGTTATCAGGGGATTCAATCATTCTCGCGGACCGATGCGATTCGGTGCTAGTCGCAGCAACGAAGGGCTGGGACGAACGAGGCGTACAAGAGGCTTCCGTCCAAACCGTCGTACGAGGGCCGAGGGAGTCGTTTTCCGAAAACCTAGGGACGAACATCGCCTTGCTTCGCCGTAAAATCAAATCACCTTCTCTCTGGGTGGAAACGACTACGATCGGTCGCATTACTGAAACAAACGTTTCCATTGCATACGTGAAGTGGACGGTCAACGAGGAAGTTGTGGATGAAGTGCGCCGCAGACTGGCAGACATCGACATAGACGGCATTCTGGAGAGCGGCAATATTGAAGAATGGATTCAAGACAAAACGTTTACCCCGTTTCCGACCATGCTTAATACCGAGCGGCCGGATGTCGTTGCAGCAAATTTGCTGGAAGGCCGAGTCGCCATTTTTGTCGACGGTACTCCAGTCGTGCTGCTGGTACCGGTCGTTTTCATGCAATTTTTTCAATCGCCCGAGGACTATTACAACAGATCCGATTTCGGTTTACTTCGGATGCTTCGTTTCGTCGCGTTATTCACTACGTTGCTGGCCCCAGCTGTGTTTATTTCCATCACGACCTTCCACCAGGAAATGCTGCCGCCAACGTTAATGATATCTATCGCGTCACAGCGCGAACGGGTTCCGTTCCCAGCGGCCGTTGAAGCGTTTTTGATGGAATTTACGTTCGAGCTTCTTCGCGAAGCGGGCATTCGGATGCCTAGAGCGGTCGGTCCCGCCATTTCGATTGTCGGAGCGCTCGTTTTGGGGGAAGCGGCCGTTCAGGCAGGCATCGTCTCCTCTGCGATGGTCATTATCGTATCGATAACGGCGATTACAAGCTTTGTATTTCCTTCATTTTCCATGACCATTCCAATTCGGTTCTTGCGATTCGTGCTTATGGGGCTTGCGGCTTTTTGCGGCTTGTTCGGCGTTTTTATCGGATTAATCGCCATTAATCTTCATCTGTGCGGCTTGTATTCGTTCGGCGTCCCCTATATGTCGCCGATTGCACCTACTATTCTCGGCGATCAAAAGGATTTGTTCATACGCTTGCCGCAGTGGATGATGAGAAAACGGCCGTCCTTCATCGGGAGTCCGAACAAAACCCGGATAAGCCAAGGAGAAGCGAGTTCGAAATTTCCGAGTTGGCAAGGAGATGACGGAAATCGATGAAAAAGCGCCGAATGCTTGGATTCGTTTTACTCGTTATCGTCGTTGCCGTATTGACGACAGGCTGCTGGAGCCGGGGCGAGCTGAACAATTTGGCGATCGTGACGGGGATTGGCATCGATAAAATGGGTGACGAGTATTTGATTTCCACGCAAATGCTCAACCCGGGACAAGCCGGCGAACCGGGGGGAGTCAGCGGTGGGTCGGGCTTGAGTGTGACGACCGAGTATATGCAAGCGCCGACGGTACTCGAAGGTATCCGCCGTTTGACGACGGTGACGCCGCGTAGGCTTTATTTCGCTCACATCAACGTGCTTGTATTCGGCGAATCCGTTGCCAGGGAAGGCTTGCGCGACGTGCTCGATCTGTTTATGAGAGATCAAGAGATTCGTCCCGATTTACATCTCGTCTTGACGAAAGGTGTTACGGCAAAGGATGTTATGAGCGTGATGACGCCCATCGAGCAAATCCCGGCGGCTAAGCTGCTAAAAAGCCTGAATATCTCGGAGAAAAGCTGGGCATCCACGATCGGCATCAAGCTGGACGAGTATATCATTGATTTGATGAATGAAGGTAAAGAGCCGATTCTGACGGGATTGAAGTTTCAGGGCAACATCCGGCAGATGAAAAAGGATTTAAAAAGCGTCATGCCTCCGGGCAAATTAAAATATGCCGGCATCGGCGTATTCAAAGAGGACAAGCTGTTAGGCTGGCTGAACGAAGAGGAAAGTCGAGGCTTCAGCTACATAACGGATCACGTCGACAATACCGTGGCGCATATCCCTTGTGGAAGAGGCGGAAATGCGGTCATCGAAATATTGAGAAGCAAAACGAAGCTGAGTGGGAAATTGGTTGACGGCGAGCCGGTTATCAAAATCGAAATCAAATCGGAAGCCAACGTCGGGGAGATGGCATGCAAAGCGGATTTGTCGAAGCCAAAAACAATCTACGATTTTGAAAAAAGTATGGAACGCGTGAATGAGGACATGATGCGGAAGGTCATCCAAAAAGCACAGAAGGTATACGAATCCGATATATTCGGTTTCGGCGAAGTCTTGTTCAGGAAAGATCCGAAAAACTGGAAAGCGATCAAAGAACACTGGGATGAATATTTTCCGCGAGCGAAAGTCGAAATCCATATTGACGTCAAGCTTCGCCGTACGGGCAAGATCGGGAATTCCTTTATCGGTACTCTCAAAAAATAAGAGGTGAGCTCCATGTGGAGCATTTGGCTGATCGTCCTTTCGGCAGGGGGCATCGTGGCAGTGGAGTTTCCTCTGCTTAAGCGGAGAAAGTATAAACGGGAAATTTTGGCCTTCGCAGCGTTGCTCCTTTTCGGTGTCGGCCTCGGTATCGCCAAAGCGCTCGAGCTGGACATTCCCAACCCTATTGATTGGATATCCGTGATTTACAAGCCGCTCAGCGAGCTGTTATATGGCAAATCGGCTTGAGTTTCCGGCAATTCCGTTCGAAGTAAAGCGAGAATACGGGAAGGTGGGAAGGTATGTTGAATAACGGAAAAATCGGCGCCTACCCGTTCATGGTGCTGGTGACAATGTTCATCGTGGGAGACGCGCTATTATATGTGCCTGCCTGGCTCGCATCGGCCGCCAAGCAGGACGCTTGGATTGCCGCGTTGCTCTGCATGGCGGAGGGGGCGCTGCTCGCAATCCTGTACAATGCGGTAGCGAAAAGGTTTTATCCGGCGACAATCGTGGAAATGAGCGGAATCGCTTTCGGCAAATGGGCAGGGGCAGCGGTTGCCCTGTTCTTCATTATTTTTATCGTCATTGACATATCATTCTTGCTCATGGAGACCGGGGATTTCGTTACGACGCAAATGATGCCCGATATGCCGGTAGAGGTCATACTTATCCTATTTAGCGGCATCGCCGTGAGCGCGGCGCGCCGCGGCGTGCAAACGATGAGCCGCTCCGCCGAATCGCTCTTTCCCTGGTTCGTGGCACTGTATGTGATCTTCGTTCTTTTCATTTCGCCGCAAATCAAGCTGTCTCGCATAGAGCCGGTTTTCCATGCCGGATTCATACCGGTGCTGCATGGGAGCTTTAAGTATTTGGGCAACATGGAGGAGGTCGTCATCCTGCTCATGCTTTTTCCATTTGTCAAATTGCCCGAACGGGGAACAAAAGCCCTTTTTCTCGGCGTGTTGCTGGGAAACTTCATCTTGAGCGCTTTTACCGCTATAACCATTCTGGTCATGGGCAGCACCTTGACAACGATGTTCTCATATCCCAGCTACGCGCTTGCCCAAAAAATTTCGATCGGGGATTTTTTCCAACGGATCGAAGCGATCATGGCTTTCATGTGGTTTATTACGGTGTTTATTAAAATCGCCGTATGCTATTTTGCCGCTTCCTTTGGCATCGCGCAGCTGCTGAAGCTCCCCGACTATCGGATTGTAACGCTGCCGCTCGGGATGATCACAATTGTGCTCGGCCTTCAATTGGTGCCGAACCGGCCCTATTTCAACCAGTTTGCTTCATTGTTTTGGACGCCTTATACGCTTACGTTTGGGCAGCTTCTTCCTTTGCTGCTCTTGGGAGTGGCGCTGCTGCGGAAATCGGTTGGCAAAGAAGAACGGGTCTAGCCGAATCTAATCTTGGTTTTCTCCGTTTAGAAATGTAATACATAAAAGTGAAGTGCCATTCAAAACAAAAAGGCATCACCAGGGCTTGTATTAACCCCCCGGGATGCCTTATCTATAGTTAGAATAAGCCGAACCACTTTTTGCAAATGTTTTTCCGGTTCGGCTGAACGAGCTCGGTCACACCTGCATGTTTAATTTTGCCATAGAGTTCCTCGGCGCCATGCTTCAGGCTGTAGTCCATCTCTTCCTTGTAAAGCGGAATCAAGCCGAAGAAGTGAACGGTTTGTTCTTCCGAAATAGACAAGCTGAAGAATTCCTGAAGCTGCTCCACAGTTGACGGAATCGAAACCATCATGCCGTTTTGCTTGGTTGTCGCGGCGTAAGGTTGAGCGGGATTGCCGCTTGGAATCGTATGGGAGGCATAGAGCCAAGTGTTATATTCATGCGGAAGGCGAGCGAGTGTCTTCAGGGCGCGAATAGGCCAGTAATGCTCTTCTTGAAGAAAACTCTCTTGCGAAAGGGGCCACTCCGGAGGAAGGCATAACATCAGCTCCGCATAGCGGAACTCTTCAGCCCCGCTTGGAACCGTCATCGGCAAAAGCCCCATTCCGCAGGTTATCAGCGTATGGTAATTCCGCTCCGGCGTAGGTGCAATAAAAAGAATATCGAGATGGACATGTTCGGACACGATCTCGTGAAACACGTTTGCAACAGAACCAAGCGTGGACTCGACGTGACGTGTTACCAGATCAAGATAAGCAGCGTTCTCAGTTACCGGAACGAAATCCTGCTCGTTAGCTTCATGGTGCAAAATGGAAACACCGGATGGAGATAAAGTTGTTTTACTCATGGATAGACCCCTCAATCAGTAGTAGATTATTGTATGTATCGGAAGTTATAGGGAAAAAATAAAGGCTGAATTAATAGGTTGGGCAATGAACAACGGCAAAAGTGTTTCTTGACCATTCGTTCCAAAATGAATATACTGTTGAAATCAGAGAATATCGAAAGGAGGCAAGGGAGCGTGGCAAGACCAAAGGAGTTCGACCCTTCCAAGGCGTTGGACCAAGCATTGGAGCTATTTTTGGTAAAAGGGTATGAGGCGGCTTCTGTTCAGGAATTATGTTCAACGATGGGCATTAACCGCGGAAGCTTGTACGAAACATTCGGGGACAAGGAAGCCTTGTTTGTCGCTTGTTTGGAGCGTTACCGTGAGAAGCAGGAACGAGAGCTGTTTATCACACTGGAGCGGAATGACGCAGATCCGCAACAGCAGCTGGAAGCTTTTTTGGAAGCATCAGCCGAATCGACCCAGCAAAATCAACAGCGTGGACGGGGCTGCTTCATGGCCAATTCAACGCTCGGTTCCGCTGCGACGCTCAAGCCTGTGCTGGAGCGCGTGGAGGCTTACCAAGCTTTTCAGGAGGATGCCTTATACCGCTTTCTGGAGAATGCCGCAAATCGTGGGCTGCTTCGAGAGGGCGTTCAGCCACGGGAGGCGGCACGGTTCTTGGTAGCGATAAAACAGGGAATTCATGTTGCCGCCCGTACCGCAGTCGGAAGAGAGGCGCTGCCGGATGTGCGCCGGATGGCGATTAAAGCCGTGTTTTAACGGCTTTTTCATGCTCATTTTGGAACGATCATTCCATTATGTACAGATTCTAAATTTTAGGAGGAGACTTCCTTGAAAAAAATGCTTTCCATCATCCTTATTATGTCTCTCGTAGCAACAGCGGTATCACCACTTTTCCCGCTCTACGGTAATCAATACGGGTTGAACAGTTTGGAACTCAGCCTCCTGTTTACCTCCTACGCCGTCGTTTTGCTTCCCGTGCTGCTCGTCACTAGTGCACGCGGCGCTTTCTGGGGCTTGAAAAAAGTTACTCGTATCGCCATCTGGCTGGCAATCGTCGCATCGGTTTTATTTTTGGCCAATGCTTCAGTATGGATGCTGTATGGGGCCCGTATGCTGGAGGGTGCGGCATATGGCCTCTTCACGGGCGTGGCTGTGCCATATCTGCTGCGAATAACGCCGGAAAGCCGCTCTGCCAAGGCCATCCTTCTATCTGGAATTACGGTATCATTCGGTTTTGGCCTGGGGCCGGCTATATCCGGAATGCTTGCGGAGTATATATCCGTTATCCCCGCGCGGCTGCCCTATCTCATCTTTATCGTGATGCTGTTGATCTGTGCAGCCTTAATTGAGATGCTGCCGCATGAGAAGCGGAATGGAGATGAAGTCCCGGGCAAGATCTCTATCGGCGTTCCGCCCGGCATTAGCCGGCATTTCTGGATGATGGCTGCACTGCCGATTTTTACGTTGTTCACTATAAACGGCATTGTGTTTGCGTTAATCCCGACCTTTGTCGTGAGCGTGCTGGAGAACACCAATCTTTCCATCAGCGGATTGCTTTCCTTGTTATTGCTTGGCGGGGGCGCACTGCTGCAGCTGCTGCCGGTCCCGTCTCATCCTGTAGTCAGGTTAAGGGCCGGACTTGCTTTCCTGGCTGTAGGGGCGTGGACCGTTGTGCTCTCCGGGCAGGAAAGCAGTTTGCTTCTACTGTGGATCGGTGTGGCTCTGCAGGCGCTGGGCACCGGATGGGGGCTGCAGGTCAGCCTCCGGTTTGCCGGCGAGCTGCCTGAAGCCAAGGATCGTCCTCGAGTCATTACAACCTATTATTTTGTCGCATATTTGGGCTTTATTGTGCCAATCGGCGGCCTTGGGGTGCTTAGCAACATGTTTGGCATGAACAAGGCTATGTTCGTCATGGATACAGCGGGTATGCTGCTAATTCTGTGCACCATCGCATACTCGCTCCGGTTCAAGCGCGAGTATTATGCTTTGAAGGACATTGCTGTTTAAATAAGCTTTAAAAACAAGCCGCCTTTCCAAAGGGCGGCTTGTTTATTTCAACAAACGTATTCCGCATAACAGCAGAAGCAACGTTTAGATTGCTGGAACAATTCCCCGAAAAAAATAGTTGCAATAGCATCCTATAGGGTTTAAGATGAAATTAGTTGCAATAACATCCTAATTAGGGGGCGGGTTACATTGAACGGGCAAAAGACACAGCAAAGCAATGGACCAGCGGAATCGCACGGTCAATACATCTCAGCGATTTACCGGCATATGCAGATGTTAATCTCGGCCGAGCTGGCGCCGTTTCGAATCGGTAGCGGGCAGTATATTTTTCTGATGGCAATTTCGTTTCAGCAGCCCATTACGCAGAAAATGTTAAGCGAGAAGCTGCTCATTGACAAAACGACTACCGCCAAAGCCATTACCAAGCTGGAAACAGAAGGTTATGTGCGGAGAGAACCCGATCCCGCCGACAACCGATTTCATCTGCTTTATTTGACCGACGATGGGCGAGAGGTTGTGCCTAAGGTTCAGGAAGCGCTGGCCCGCGTGAAGAATAAAACCCGGAGAGGTATGAGCGATGAGCAGTACGATTCGTTTATAAGTATGCTGAAAATCGTGCTTCACAATTTGACAACAATCGAAGGGGAGATGAACCATGATTAACGAGGCGTTTCCTTTTGAGAAAAAACGGGCAAATATATTCGGCTTAGAGATGGCGTACGTAGACGAAGGCAGCGGAGACCCGATTGTCTTTTTGCACGGAAATCCGGCATCCTCCTATCTCTGGCGCAACATTATTCCCTACGCTCAACAGTTTGGCCGCATCATCGTGCCCGACCTTATTGGAATGGGCGACTCGGCTAAGCTTCCAGAACAAGGTCCGGATGCCTATAGCTTCTTCCAGCACCGCCATTACCTTGATGAGCTGCTCAACCAGCTTGGTGTTGCGGAGCGTGTGACCTTTGTTCTTCACGATTGGGGCACGGTACTTGGCTTTGACTGGAGTAAACGCCATCCCGATGCGGTTAAAGGCATTGCTTATATGGAGGGAATTGTTAAACCGGCCGCTTGGGAGCAAATGCCGGAGAAAGGACGTGAAATCTTCCAGAAATTACGTTCGTCTGAGGGCGAGCGAATGGTGCTGGAGGAAAACTCATTCATCGAGTATAACCTGCCGGTTAATATTTTGCGCAAGCTGACGGATGAAGAAATGGCGCAGTACCGCAAACCGTTTCTGGAGCCCGGTGAAGACCGTCGTGTCATGCTCAGCTGGGCACGCCAGCTTCCTTACGGCGGAGAGCCTGCAGATGTAGCGAAGATCGTTAACGGAAACGGAGCATGGCTGGCTCAAAACGACGTTCCTAAGCTTTTTGTTCGCTGCGAACCCGGCTTAATGATTCCATCGCACATTGATTTTTGCCGCACATGGCCGTCGCAGACCGAGGTGTCGGTGCCAGGCCGCCACTATCCGCAGGAGGATTCGCCAGTTGAAGTAGGCACTGCGCTTGCCGAATGGCTTTCGCAATTAAAATAACCTACCAAATGAATCTATAAAAACGCAGGCAGCCGGCCAGAAAACCGGTTGCCTTTTCCATATTCAGGAGCAGAGTAATTCCAGTATGTGGTATAATAGTTAGTAGGATTCAGAGGTCTCAACAATTAGTTCAACAGTATATAACTAATGTTATGTTTACATAAAATGTTCTCTAAAAACGATACATTATTTGATTTTTGAAAGGGATGATTAAATGAAGAAAGGGTTAGTCATTTTTCTAAACGGAACTTCAAGTTCCGGAAAGACTTCCATATCGACTGAACTTTTAAATCAGAACGAATTTTCATTTCATCATTTATCCATTGATGATTTCTTTTTAAGATTGTTTAATCACTACATCGATTTTATTAATACTACATGTTCAAATGCTGCATCAGCGAGTGGAGAAGATGTACAAGTTCCGAACGATATCATTATTAATCCATTGGCTGCTTTATTTTATTCAACCATTAAATTTATGTCGGCAAAAGGAATGAATATAGTTGTAGACACTGTAAATGACACTGACGAGCGGCTTAATTCATTTCTAAGTTTATTAATGGATCATCCTGTACTAGTTGTAGGAGTAACTTGCTCAAAAGAGGAGCTTATCAAGAGAGAACGGGCAAGGGGAGATAGAGAGATTGGATTAGCAATCTCACAGTATGATAAGGTTTATAGTCTAAATGAGTATGACATTGAACTTAATACTGAAACCTTGAGGCCAGCTGAATGCGCCAATTTGATATTAAATTTTGTTAGATCAAATCAAGAATACTCTGCCTTTAAGAAGCTACATAAAAGAAGTGTTGGTGTTTCCTAACAAGGAGGTAATGATTTGGCAGAAACTATCTATAGCCATGAGGAACTGCTTCTAATGTTGGATTCCTTGTTAAAGGAACAGTCTACATTCAACTGGGACTCTTTCTATTCCGACAGAGAGAAAGAGGTACCGTTTTTCATAGACGCTCCGGACGAAAGCCTTGTTCAATACTTCAATGACGGGCTGCTCCCGCATGGCGGAACCGTTTTGGATCTCGGCTGCGGTCCGGGTAGAAACGCCATTTATTTTGCCAAGCAGGGATATGCAGTGGACGCAGTTGATCTATCTAAAGAAGCTTTACAATGGGCAGAAGAACGAGCGAAGGAACAGAGCGTAACGGTTCAGTTCATTCTTGAAAATATATTTAAATTGGAGATTCAGCAGTCCAAATACGATATTGTTTATGATTCTGGATGTTTTCATTATATCGCCCCTCACCGCAGGATGGATTATATCGAGCTGCTGAAACGGGCGTTAAAACCGGGCGGGTATTTTGGAATCACCTGTTTTGCCGAAAATGGACATTTAGGCGGCTCCGATATGACGGATTGGGAAGTATATCGTCAACGGAGCTTGCGTGGCGGACTTGGTTATACTCACGAAAAGTTAACTGCAATATTTAAGGATTTTCAAGTCGTTGAAAGCCGCAGAATGCTGGATGTGGAGCAGTCAAGCAGTCGATTTGGCACATCGGGGTTATGGACGGCGCTGTTTCAAAAGAAGGAACGTTAAGGTTGTAAACGGTATGCCGCGTGACTTAACAGTCATGGCGGCATTTTTAAATTTCAAAGCGATAAGCCTGAACATACATATCAACGGTTATTTTTCCAAATAAATTCAAAATACTTCCCGAAAAAATTGAACTTTATAATCGCTGTGCAGCTGTATACTTAAAACAACCTCGTTGAAAGCGTTTTCTTTTAAGGGTGAAAAACGAGGAGCCTAAAAGCTTAAGCAAATTAGGAGGGGATAAAGTACATAGCTATTGGTATCCGTAAAATAAAAATATTAGGAGGAGTTAAAATGAAATTTTCTACAAAATGGACTAGTTCAATTCGTATGGCTTTGCCGATCTGTCTGTTGGGAGCCGCAATCGCTCCAGTTCTTACACCTGCGCCAGCTTTTGCCGATGCTCCGGCTGGTCAAGGCTACACCTTATACTACTCGGATGAATTTGACGATAGCGCTGTTAATGAGAATGACTGGATGTATCGTGATGCTGGTCCGTATAGTAAGGGCTATAACAAGAAAGAAAATGTGCGGGAAGCGGACGGGGCGCTGAACATTGATTTTAAGAAGGAACTAATTAATGACAAGTGGTACTACACGTCCGGCGGCGTCGTTACAAAAAAGGTGTTTGGCTACGGCTATTATGAGACACGAGCGAAAATTTTCAATGGTACGACAGGTTTGCATGGAGCCTTTTGGAGTATGGGACTGAGCAATCATTTATCCCAAAATAACATTACCGGATTAGCGGCAGAAATAGCTGCAGGTAATTTGCCTTATTACAACCAAATAACGGAAATCGACGGCTTTGAAAATCCGAATTCAGGAAATCACATATCCACGGGAACCGTTACGCATGTGCCAGGTTATGCAGGACCGCGCAAAGGTGTGGATGTGCCGAATATTAATCAATGGCATGTGTACGGTTATGAATGGACGCCAGCTGCTATCAAATTTTATGTAGACGGTGTTCTGCAACACGTGATTGATCTGACCGTGACACCGCAGCCGTTTTCTCCAGCTAATTTCTGGCTGACGTCCTTGGTTGGTTATGATGTTGCGGATGACAGCAAACTCCCAGGGACTACGCAATTCGACTATTTCCGTTACTATAATAAGAACTATTCTGGAGCTAACCATATTGGAAATGCAGAAATGGAGTATACTGCTAATGAATCGTGGCGGGGCTATGACGATCAAGTTACGCCTAGTTGGATCGAGACAGGAAATAAAACAGCTAGCTTTATGACGACAACGGATGCTCGTAATGGCTTGCGCGCCTTGAAACATGCGAGCTCGAGCAATTATCAAGTGACGACTAAACAGCATTTGAATGGGCTCGCCGATGCAGATTATCATCTAAGCGCATGGGTAAAGAGCTCCGGTGGGCAGACGCAGGCCAGAATGAGCGTGTCCAACTACGGCGGGACGGAGATGGCTGTAGATATTCCCGCATCGCCGACTTGGACTAAGGTTACGTTGAGCAGCATCCCAGTTACCAGTGGTCAGGCAACGATCGCTTTCACTTCAGATGCAGACTCTACGGAATGGATGCTTGTTGACGATGTGAACTTCATCGATACTACGCCTCCGCCAATTGAAAACGGAAACGATTACGAATACCAAGCGGAAGCGCTGCCAGCTTCTGTATCTGCAGGAGATCAATATTCGAGCTATACGGATTCAGCTACGGGGAAAGTTTTTAGCGGCTTCCTTGGTAACAGTGTCGGTGATTACATTCAGTATAATGTGAATGTGCCTCAAGCTGGAACATATAACGTGTATGTACGTGATCGCGTTGCGGCCAATAAAGGAACCTATCAACTAGCCGTCAATGGCGCAAATGTGGGCCTAGCCGTCGATCAGTACGCGGCAGCAACTGGTTATGCTGAAAGCAGTATTGGTTCAGTAACGATAGGCGCTGCAGGCAATCAAACGTTCCGTTTTACGATTACGGGGAAAGCTGCCGCATCCAGCGGTTATACGCTAGGGTTTGATTCAATCAAACTGGTCAGAGCCGATAAAAAATATGAAGCTGAAACATTGCCAGCTAGCGTTTCCGCTGGGGACTGGGAATCGGATTTTACAGACTCAGCTGGAATAACAAGCAACAGCTTGTTAGCAAATGCAATTGGCGATTACATTCAATATTCGGTGGATGTAGCTCAACCCGGAACATACACCGTTTATGCCAGCAACCGCTTGGCTTCCAATAAAGGCATTTATCAGCTGTCTGTGAACGGGACGAATGTGGGTTCCGCGGTAGACCAGTATGCATCGACATCCGGTTATTCCAATAGTAACCTGGGCACCGTGACAATAGGGGCAGCAGGCAGTCAGACATTCCGTTTTACCATTACAGGGAAAAATGCTGCAGCGAGCAGTTATGGTCTCGGGTTCGATTCTTTTACTCTAGTCAAAATGAATTGAATTGACGGGGAAATTTAGTCGAGGAGCTTGCTTATGCAGCTCCTCTTTTTATCTATAGTAAAAGGCCTTTCCAGGACTAGCATCAAAGCGTTGGACAGGATGTCTTAATCTTTTCACGAATCTCCATGTAAATGATTATTTTGAAGGGATGATTAGATTGAAGAAAGGGTTAATCATTTTTCTAAACGGAACTTCAAGTTCCGGAAAGACTTCCATAATCAAATGAACTATTAAATCAAAATGTGCTGAATCAGCGAATGCAGAAGAAGTGGAAGTTCCGAACCATATCATTGTATGCCGCGCGACGTAACAGTCATAGCGGTTTTTTTAATTCCCGGAACTGGATGAAAAGCCATCAGCCCATGCCCATACAATTGGATGATCTTTTTCATACGTTATGGTGCATGCCTTGCTACCATGGATTTAAGGCTTGTCATCCGTTCAAGGGAGTTGGATTTGTGAAATCAAAAACCAGGCTTACGGGTCGAGTGATTTTTAAGGGTGACCCCGGTTATGATACAGCACGCAAAAATTGGGACCCGCATACCGACAGATTCCCCAAAGTATTTGTATTTGCCCAACGAACGCAGGATGTTGCAAACGCAATAAAATGGGCTCGAGAGAATAATGTCCCTATTCGGCCGAGAAGCGGAAGGCATGCCTTGGAGACTAATCTTTCGCAGGTGAACGGCGGCATCGTCATTGATGTGAGCGATATGAAAAAGATCAGGCTGAATAAAAAATGCGGAACTGTCGTTGTGGAAACGGGCAATAGGGTAGGGAGAATCGTACATTCACTTGCTCGGCAAGGATATATCGCACCCTTTGGAGACAGTCCCTCGGTTGGAATTGGCGGAATTACGCCTGGAGGAGGAATTGGGCCGCTGCAGCGGACGGTCGGCCTCATTTGCGACAATCTGATCGCGCTTGAAATGGTTGACGCAAAGGGAAGGGTAATTCGTGCCAACAAAAAGAAAAACGCCGATCTTCTATGGGCTACTCAAGGCGGAGGCGGCGGTAACTTTGGCGTCTACACCAAATACAAACTAAACGTATTACGGGCTCCAGACCAAGCAACCGTATTTCGAGTTACTTGGCCGTGGGAGCAGTTTGAAAGAATCGTGAAAGTCTGGCAAAGATGGGCTCCGTCCATCGATACCAGACTTGGCAGTGAATTATCCGTCGGCCCAAAAAAAGGCGGCAATGTTGTCATGTTAGGCATGTTCCTTGGTTCCAAAACAGAAGCGCTCCGCCTGCTTCAGCCGATAATCAGCGTTGGAACTACGACGAGCAAGGTCATCAAGCAGCTTCCTTACACGGAAGCCGTAACCTTTATGTTAGCTCCGGATCCGATTCTTCCTCAAAAATTCAGTAACCAGTTCTCCAGCGGCTTTGGCAGAAAACCGTTCCCGGATCAGGCATTTAAAACGATGCGAGAGTTTTTAGAAAAAGCGGAAGCTAACTCGCCGGCGGGATTCTTTTTCCTTAACTGGGGCGGGGCCATAAGCCGAGTCCGACCTAAGGATACGGCATTTTACTGGCGTAAAGCAAAGTTTTATGTGGAGTGGAACAGCTCTTGGGTGAATCCGTCCGATGCTGCGACTAATATTGCTTTAACCCGTGAAACACGGCAGAAGCTGCTGCCTTATATCGTAGGTTCGTATATCAACGTACCTGATCAAGGGATTAAAAATTCCGGACCGGTGTATTACGGAAAAAACTACGCCAGGCTGCGGAAAATAAAAACCAAATACGACCCGAAAAATGTGTTTAACAACCCGCAAAGCATTCCGCCGTTGTAAGTCAACGAATGACACCGCGAGGTGTCATTTGTTTTTTAACCTTTCAACCGGTTAAAAGATAGCATCCAAATCGAAGTTTACTTTCCAAATAAATTTGAAATTAATGGAAGCAACCAAGGAGGCACGGTAGATCAATACCAAAGCACAGTCGGTTTCACGGAGACGAATTTAGGCAATGTCACGCATACAGAAGAAGATCAGAATTCAAGAGCTCTCCTTTGTTTCCCATATACATGTTCACAAAACTCGTATTTTATACACATGTTATTCAATACTTCTGGTATCATACAAGCAATCAAATTTATATGTAGTGTCATTGTTCGTCGCAATAACATAGTCGGCAGAACATCTTCTGCCGACCTCAACCAATTGAGTTACTCTTTCCTTTACTATCACATTGTTTTTGCTATTCAATATCTCATCGCTCTTTTAAATGCTTAACGCAGCGCTATCTAACAGATTTAATTTTAATTGTAAAATTTCATTAAAATGCTTTTCTTTATTATTCTCAACAAATGATATTAGTTTTTGAAATCCATATCATTGTTTATTTCATACATTTTGTTGTTTTGTTCGAATAAATTCGGCAGCTTTAATTTGTAATACACTATTAACCGGTTGGCATCCCTCAGCATATATTTCATATCCCACATCAAATACAATTGAATTTGGATCACCAAGTTCTATTTCGCTAAAGACTTTTAGTAATTAGCTGAGTTCAACTATGTTTCCCGTTAGCTCAACAAGAGACCGGTTTATTGACT
Source organism: Paenibacillus pasadenensis (assembly GCF_023715725.1). Taxonomy (GTDB): domain Bacteria; phylum Bacillota; class Bacilli; order Paenibacillales; family Paenibacillaceae; genus Paenibacillus_O; species Paenibacillus_O pasadenensis_A. Next base: position 160,981 of record NZ_JAMBOT010000006.1, on the reverse strand, counting down.
ATTCTGATCCGGCCATGAATCTCCTTCTCTTCGGCATACCCAATCATAATGCATACCGGAGTCATAGGGTTCGGCTGCCATCTTGATGCCATTCTTAGCGATTTCCAACCCTTCAAGATTGATCTGATCCGTGAGATAGACAAGGACATCATGAATCCCGCTATCTCGAGCTGATTGGGCAATTAGTGCTACTACTTCTTTTTGTTCTTTCGTCAATTCACTCAGTACTTTATTAATTTTCTCATTCTCTACCGTTTTAGGCCACCCATTTCCCGTTATCCAACGAGGATACACACTTGGGCGAAGTTCTACTAGATCATCAATAAATTCCTTGTACAGTTCTAATTTTTCTTTACCCACCTGTTGACCCCCAATTTTTCCTCAGCCTAAGAACCGAAGCGCGACGTTGTTAAAGCGGCTGCCTCTGCATGCATTGCAAGAACTGCTAAGCACCCCAAATTCATTTTTCGGCCAATGCTCATTCTGAATGCAATATACTGTTTCGTCCTAATCAATAGATCAACCAATTCGGCTTTGTTAGCTAGTTAGCCGAAGAATTTCTGGAAGCAGCCATTGCATTCAAGGCATTCTCAAAATAGCTATATACTTCATCTGCGATTCCCAGAAACTCTTCAACAACTACATTACTATCCAAGTAACAAGCGTACAGATAATCAACTAAAGCGGAGTCAATCTCACAATAATTTAATATGGCATTCTTCATCTTAAGAAAGTCATCTTCCCATACACCTGTATCTTCTAAAACCAAAGAGTATAATGCACGAATTAATCGCTTAGAGTAACCTTTAATATATCTAGTTTTTAATGTGTTATCACTAGCATTAGAAAGTAAACGATGTATACGATCTACTTCCTCCTTGGTCTCTGTATTTAAGTCTAAAATGAACTCTGGGGAAATAATTATCGGTGGTACTTTTTCACCAACGTCATGACCATATATGCAAACACAAATGATCTTGACCCAAAAACCCCACTCATTTGGTTTACTTAATACATCGTCAATCGAGCAGATTATCGTATCAATCTTAGTTATTACTGGATATTCTTTCAAAAGCCTGTCTTTAATATTTGACAATCTTTCGTAAACAATATCTTTGGGATTTACACATACAATAGTAAAGTCTGCATCTGACTTAAAAGGTTTAGCAGTTCCTTTTGGAATCGAGCCGCACATATAAATGCTATGAATCTTACCTTTAAATTCGGTAAGTATATTATCTATATACTTATCAACAAAATCCTTATATTCACTTTGTATTACAATTCTATTTATAACTTTTTCTAATATCATATAGACTCCCCTAAACTAACTTTTCGACTAGCGTCATTTTTGCGAACTTCGTAAATTCCGTCATGACTTAAGCTATTCGTGAAAGCATTCAACTATCCTGCCCGTTCAACGCCTGCTGCTATTTAGCTTACTTTTGGATCGACTTAACATAATCATTGAAATTTCTCGAACTCATTTCTGAAGAAATTCTGATTTTGCTGAGCAACATATTGTTTCTAGCTGTATCAGATGTTCCACCAGTTCGGTTTTTGTGAACTGCATATAACTCTGTCTAACGAGCTCTAGGTCACGGTTAATCCTGATCAGCTTGATTCCCTTGGGAGTAAGACGAATACCTTTCCTTTCGGGTCAATTTCTTTCGTTCTGTCAAAGACTGTTTGATATGAAACAGAAGCCCCTTCTTTGACTAGTAGATCAATGGCCTTAATCCCCAGTTCAAGTGAATGTTGCTTCTTTTCTTCATACAATGAATTCAGCAACTCGTTCATTTGTTTTTTGAGAAAGGATCATTTCTCATAGACAAATTGATTACAGATGATAAAGAATTCTACATTCGTGATGAATTGTGTCTCAATACGGCAATGTATGTATAGTTGTGCTTTTTATAAAGTTTAACAAGTTAAAAAAGACCTGGCGGCACTCAGCCTCCAGGTCTCTACTGCTTATTATTCGCCTCCAACTTATCTTTATCTGTCAATAAACATGGTTAATCTTCTTTAAGCCGGTAAAACTTTTACCGAGCTGATCTTATCATCCCATCCTCCCAAACTACTTGAATTGGCCGTATAGGTCGTAGTGTTTCCTTGATAGTTGTTATGCTCATATACAGCAGCTTTGTATGGTCCGACAACCCTTAAGGAAGAAATTTGATCTTGACCAAGGATCGTTGTTCCCATATCGGATAAGTCAGAGTTCAATTGAATAAACAGTCCTTCGTAATTAGGGTGCTGGTAGAGAAATACTCCGTTGGGGTTTGAGATTGGCGTAACCTTAATGGAGCTGATTTTATCGCCCCAGCCGCCGATATCCGCAGAGCCGTTGACGTTGTATTGATACGAATTCCCTTGATAGTTGGGATGCTCGAATACTTGAACCGAATAGTTGCCGACGATCTGAATCGATGAAATTCTGTCATCTCCAACATATGTCAGTGCCATGTTGGGCTCATCCGCGGTCAAGCGAGTCCTTTTGCCGACATAGTTGGTATGTTCATACAAGAATACGCCGTTATCTGTGCCGGTTTTATCCACGCGGAGCGAGGTTACCACGTTGTCTACCCCAAGAGTGCTCAGATCGGCGACGCTTGAAGTTAACACCGTTTTTGTGCCGGAATAATTCGGATCGTTGAACAACTCGACTTTGTAAGGGCCGACGATTTTAACGGAGCTGGCCGTGTCGTCGCCGACGCGGAATCCTGTAATAATTTCGGCATCTCCGAAGAAACGGTTGTAGTTGCCCTGGAAGTTCGGGTGTTCGTACACATACACGCCGTAGTCCGTATTGCTGGAATCTTTCTCTTTCATATTAAGCCTTTTGATAACGTTTACAATATCATTATAATTGAAAAAGTCGAGCATGACGACGTTGACGCCTTTGCTCTGCCAGTCGCTTTGCAGGCCGTTCAGCGCGAGTAAGTTGGCGGCTCCGGCAACGCTTGACACGGAGGTTCCCACGGATGGTGTAACGACATTTTGCAGCACATGCAGTTGATTCGGATAAGAAGCAGCCGCATTCATTTCTGTATCAAGCTTCGGTTTTAAGCTGCCGGCACTGCTCTCGTTCATCCAGGCCGAACGCATCGCCGTGCTGCGGTCCCATACCCAAGACTCGTTCATGAACTGGCTTGGAACCGGGCCGGAAGACTTTGAAGTTGCGCCGGACCAGTAGTTATGTGTGCCGTAATAAACAATGACTCGTTTGTTCTCATTCCAAAGCGTGCTGAGCGTCGTATTGACGCCATAGGACTTTGGAACAAGCTTGTCGCCGAGATAATACTCGATGCGGTTCTTCAGATGCGTGTAGCTTGTGTTGGACATAGCATGGAAATGCTGAAAATCCAGCACGACGATTTCTTTTGGATTCGCGTCCAGGAAGTTTTTAGTGGACTGCAGCACGCTTTCCATGTACTCGCCATACAGCCCGTGCATCGTTCTCAGCGTCGTTTCTTGATTTTGGAAGCTGGTCCCGGAAAAATACTGATTCGGACCAACCCTTAGGTCTAAATAACGGATACCCGCATTGAGCTGCTCGGCTACGTTGTAATCCTGGGTTCTGGACTGGCTTTTAACCGGACCTGTAGGAATGACGTATTGGTAGATTTGAGACGTGTTAATCAGATCGGGGGCCAGCGACTCGTCGAAACCAGCATCATCAAAGACGCCGGTTCCGGAGTCGTGGGTTCCTGGAAGAATAACATTGCGGAGCGTCGTGCTTGCAAAATTAGGATTTACGGCATTTACTTGTTCCATCCAGTTTCTGTTCGTGGAACCGATAAAATCCGCACTTGCCGGAGAAGGAGGGACAATCGCTAGGCTTGATACTGTCATCAACATCGTTAAACCTAACATCCAACCTTTTTTCTTACGCATTCATACACGGCTCCTTTGGGTGATTCCGTTTTTTTATGGATGAGTCCGGATGAAACGTCTGGCCGGCAGAACGCATTAACATCGCTTGGTCATCTTACGGAAAACAGGGCTTGAGCGTATGGTACAGCTTGCGTGAAATTGATTATCCCTCGTTATGTGTTAGGCCTCGATAAATAAAGGCTGTGAAAACGCCGCATATCCTCCTTCCAAATAAGCTGCAACCCGCACATACCCTTCATCGCCCTTGCACTCGTACTTGACCTGCGTCAGCCTGCCAGACGTCTCATACAAGACGTGGCCATCTTTGCCAAAAAAGCTTATATATTTATACATGTTATCCAGCAGCGTGTTGGAACGCAGGTTGACCGTAATGGTGCCTTCGTTCGTCTCGATGGAGTCAAACCCGTATCCGCTGGATACATAGAAGCTTCCGTTTTTAATGGCATCCAAAATGGATTCGCATGTATTCTCTGTTGCCAGAATCATGTTCCAAGCGCTGTATAGACCCGGAAGCACGTAAATCCAGATATTATCCAGTTGATGCAGCGATTTGTACAACATGTCCGTCGGAATACTACCGCGGCTAAACAACGTGCTTTAAAAGATAAAACATTATAAAGAATTTGCCCGCCCGGAATCGTTTTGCTTTTCAGGGTGTATGCAGCCATTGCTGTCTAGCTTATAAAATTCATTCTCCATACTTACTCCTCCTTAATAATAAAACAGGCGGCGGAGCGTTTGCCGCCGCCTGTTAGTCTCTAGAAGCTGTCTTAACGAGATGGCTTAAACTTGATTTTGGTCAATTCGTTGCTGTTCTTTTCTTCAAGCAGCTTGAGATAGCCGTCCAGGTTGGCCGCTTGCAATTGTTTCAGCGCGCCGTCCAGAATTTGTTGCGCTTCCTCTTTGCTGTCGCTGTAATAAGCTTTAACGAGGCTGTCCTTGTAGTTACCGAATGCCGCATTAAGATCTGTACCCGTTGCAAATTCGCCCAGGAAAGATTTTGGCGTATAAGCGTCAACGACATTTGCATTTGCGATTTTTTCATCCAATTTGTAGAACTCCGCTGCTTTAAGGCCAAGCTCAGATGCCCCGCTCACTGTATCGCCGTAGCTCTCTTCGCCAAAGTCTGCCATGTAGTCAGTGTCGGTTTGACCAAGAATCTCGCCCCAGTAATTTCCTGCTCCTGCAAAGCCAAGCTTTTTCGCCTCTGCAGCGTTAGATTCCTTCAAATCGAGCACTTCTTGTTTCGGAACCGGATTTCCTTTGTCATCTAGCGTGTAGTCGCGGCCTTCCAGACCGTATCTCCACAGCAGCTTGCCCTCACGGCTTGCCATAAAGTCGGCAAACTTGACGATATCCTCCGGATTTTTCGTCGTGGAAGGAATCGCCCACGCATTGTATCCGCCCTTGAAGTCGATTTGCATTTGGTACGGATCGCCGTCTACGTTGTTGAAAGGACCGAGCGGCAGGTAATGCAGGTCCTGATTAAATGGCAGATAGCTGTGCATATCGCCGACGATGCCCCATGAACCGTTCAGGGCGCCTTCTTCGGCACGGCTTTGATCGATCGTGAAGAACTCTGGATGCATAAGCTTTTCTTTCAGCAGCTTCTGCATGTATTCAACCTTTTGCATAGCTACAGGCGTTTGGCTTTCGTGCAGGATTTTACCGTCTTTTCCTTGGTAAATCCATTGATCCGTGTCGCCCCATTGCAGATCGTTGAAAATTTGGCCGAGCTCTTTACCGCCCCAGTAGCCAGGTCCAATCGGCGTAATCGGGTTGCCGTTGTTGTCTTTGAAATTGCCGGCTTGAATTTTCTTTGCTAGGTCGTACAGCTGCTCATGCGTTTTAATTGAGGACGGATCGATTTTGAGAGCTTCCGCGATATCCTTGCGGATATACGGACCGCTGATCAGCTTGCCAGGTTTTCCGCCTTCACGGTTAACGTTCATATGAATAAAGTAGGTGGAGCCGTTAAATTCCGGACGGAACATAACGCCGTAGTTTGTATCATTAGGCAGGTAACCTTTCTCAAGGTATTTGCTGTACACTTTTGTCTCTTTAATGAGCGGCGTCAGATCGGTGAACATTCCCTCACGAGCCGCTTTCAACACGACCGGCATTTCCTGGCGGCCGCTGTTGTTCAGGTAAAAGGAGATAAAGTCCGGCAGGTCTCCCGAGGCTAATCCGGCAGTCAAACCTTCGATAGCCTTGTTCGCTTTCATAATTTCTACTTCGTACTCGATACCCGTACGTTTTTTAATTTCGGCCAGAATCTCAGGGTTGATGTCTGAGGTTTGATCGTCGGTTCCCATAAAGATCAGGCCTTTAATTTTGCGGTCCGCAATCCATGTAGCCGGTTTGTCGGAAGGCGAATCTGACGCCGCCGGCTCATTGTTGCCTGCATTGGAGCAGCCAGCTAACAGTGTGGCCACCATTAACGGTACAGCCACTAGTCTTCCCCACTTTTTACTCATGCTGTAAACCCCTTTTCCCAAAATTGATCTATGAATAACGCAGAGTGCGTTTTCATCAAGATTCAAAACTTGCAATTTTCTGGAATCGCTTTCACATCATAGGCATTATCCTGCTGAATAACCCCTAACAGCATGTAGATCTGATCAGATGATGATTAACGTATTTCGGATAAGCTTTTTGGCTTCGCAGGAATTGAATAACGCTTCAAAATACTTCAGACCGACCCAAGGGCTTCCAAGAATACCGGCGTTGAATTTGTAATCTACACTGAAGCGGCCCTTAAACCATGTTTCTGATACCGATACCATATAGCAGTAAATTTTGCGCTTTCCCATTGAAATAGCCATGGAGAACGCTTGCTGGTAGCATAACATAGTCTAAGTCAGAAAGAACAAATTAACATACTTTTAACAACTGAATTAACTTTTCCGGTCTGCGCATTGGTAAATCAAGCCCTTTTCGTGCGGTCAGTCCGGAAGGCTATCCACGCTGATTAGTAATCAAAAATTCGTAACAGTTAGGTATAGAGATGAAAGATTTGTTTAAAATAGCGACTGAAACGGAGTGCTGAATTGTAAAATAAATCGACTATAGAAAAAAAGCTTACTAACAGCAGAGCCTCTGCTGTTAGTAAGCTTTTATATGCATTCCAGTTTCGTTGTAACGTTCTATTGGACTCCCACGACTTGAACATTGTCGAACGTAGCTGCTTGGCTGTACGCACGGAAACCGATTTTTCCTGTTGTTAACGATGAATCGCTAACCGTAAGTTCTTCGACCCCATTCACTGAACCTACAAGCGAACCGCCTTTCATAGAAAGCTTTAGGTTATATACAGTATTTAAATTAACCGTATACGGCTTTGAGGCTACCGTTGAAAATGTGCCATTCACCTTTTTGAGCAATTGAACTTGATTTGTGCTTAGGCGCAACAAATAATAGTTGTTATTATCTTTATATCTGCCAATAATGCCTGTCGCGGCCCCGCTTGCGGTTGACTTTAAATTCACATCCGCACGGACGTCATAATCCGTCCAGTTAGCATTGCCAGTCGTTGTAACTGCTTCAGTCGCGGTGTTCGTGGACTGTTTATATGCAAAAGTTGCATCTGTAACGATTGACCAGGCGCCGGTTATACCTGTCCATCCCTGTGCATTTCCATCTTCGAAATTATCCGAAAATAATGACTGTGTAGTTACGACAGGACTCCAAGTACCAGCCGCAGCGTCAATCGTCCAGCTTGAATAGCCGTTGAGCGTTGGTGTTCCATTGCTATCGAACGTTACCGGGAACCACATATTCTTTCCTACACCCTGACTGCCATTGGCCATATTACTCCAACGGTCACCTAAGTAAACATAAATCGTACCGTTTGTACCGTGAATCGGGAAAATTTGATCATGTTGGCTATCAAAAGAATTCGTTGTAGTTGGGCTTGTAGGCATTTTAATCATATCACCGCCTGATTTAGACCAGCCTGAGGACAAGCTCGTCGACAGTGAGTAACGTGTTGGAGTGGATTGATAATAGTAGGCTTCAGAGGCAGACAATAAGTAATTACTTCCCACTTTAATCAATGAAGAAGCTTCTCTCACATTGCCAAATCCCCACGTCATCATAGTGGATTCAATGCTGAGATAGTTTGCAGCTAATTTACCGATTTTTAACGAGTCGTTTTGTCCGGTGACGTCACTGGTGAAGGTAATGTACGTACTTCCGTCATCATCTTTAAAAATGCCGCCTAAGTCACCCATTTTGTACCCGCCGGGTTTTTCGTCATATTTATTATAAGTGAACGGGCCATCAATCGATGAGCTCGTCAAGTAAACCAGCCTGTTTCTAGTCCCTGTTTCCAAGGTATTCCATTCCATCAACATCACATATTTAGAAGTTGAACTATTATAAGCGACTACGAGTCTTCCAATCCAATCTGAAAAAGCAAAGTCCGCCGGAAATCCGCTAAAATCAACTACGTTGCCCTGATTTGTCCATGACTTAAAATCGGTGGAGGTGTACAATTTAATTTCTTTGATTCCCTCTGCTTTTCGGGATATATCAAAGCCATACCAGTAGAAGGTATTACCCTCCTGCATCATCCATCCGCCTTGCGCATTGATTTTATTGCCGTCCGTATCAAACCAGTCGGTATTGTTCACGATCGTTGCCGGAGCCGCTTTCGCTGAATTCGCAAAACAAAATAGTAATAAGATAAATAATACAGTTGCCATTGCAGTAAAAAGTTTACTTGAAACGAAGTTCCCTGGTACTTTTAACATAACATTCACCCTTTCTGCTTATAAAAAATTCGACGACTGACCAGATGTAAGAAGCCATACTTTTCGCTGCCCACATTCCTCCCTTCAAAAAAGCGCTTACATTTTAAGTTAAGAAATTTTTAGTCGGTTCCCATTCCTCTGTTCACCCTTGCATTTCCATTAGTATAACAAGTCCTATAATTCTACATAATTCAGCAAAACAACAAAAATTAATACAAAATCTACGATAATCTGCACCAGTCGCCAATACCGATGCAAGCGTTGCTGGAATGATTGCTAGCCAGATAGGACTCTCTTGACGACAAGGAACAAAAAATATACGACTCCTATTATTGCTGAGATAAAAAAATGAGATAATAATTAACTTAATAAAAAGGAGCAGCTGCCGTTATGACAAACTGCTCCTGGATCGTTTAACTAAATATTGGGTTTTATTCGCTGCCGGGCGGGGTTACTGCAACTTTTCCGTATTAAATATGCGCACTACTGCTACTCTCCTCACATCACAAGACCGCCGTTTCAAAGCCCACGATTTCCGCGGACTTCATTCGGCCTATGTTTCAATGATGGCTTTACCACTTACACTTAAAACCCGACTTAATACAAATTCACTCTCATAAAATTTGCAGCAGCCGAATTGATTGTCGGCTGTGCTCGCATTGTGCTAGCGTTCTCAGTTAGTGTAATAAAGAACTCCGTTATGAAACAATGCTCTTACGATTGAAATCAATTAAATCAGGGTTTGTAGTCTCAAGCAAATCTTCAAAGCGCTCCCACCCATTTTGGTTCACGAAATGGATCTCTGAAGGTGTAACGGGTATTAACCAGGCCAGTACAATCTGCTTTCCGTTCTCCTCCGTATACGTTGCAAAATCGTCTGGAAAATATACTGGTGGAGCAACATACAAACCCTCCATTTCCGAATCGACAAGCATCGTTCCGTAGGGTCCAATTACATCACCACGTAACCATGCATGACGACTTGATATTGCCATAGATGCGACTCTTTGGAGTATTCCAGGGATGTTTCTATCGCTATAATTAGATGGGGCTACAAACACCAACTCTTGTCGGATGTTTTTACCACTTTGCCGAGAGTGTAATACTTCATTGCTTAAGCCTAACGTCGTATACGTTACTGCCCCTTCAAAAGGAAGACCTTCGCCGTATTTGACAATCTGAAAAGTGAGTCTATCCCCATTCTCGTCATGTGTAAAACCATACTGAATTTCTCCAAGATGTTGCTCCAAGAACTCGCCAAACCCCATACAATCATCTCCTGTTATATGGTCGTATTTGCGTTTTACTGCCCGTTTGTTCAGCAATGAGTTTCTTGTCTTCCCCAATATCTTTAGTTGCGTCAGTTTCTGATAAAATTTCAAAGCCTAGTCATCGTCTTAAAGACATTTTCGGAGTAAAACACGTTTTGTTGATATAAGAGGTATGTATATAAAAAGCTATCATAAAAATCCCTACTGTTTTATTTCAAATTGCCGCTCTTTTTAAACGAAGCGGCAATTTGGATAAACTTCATATCATTAGGTTTTATTCGTTCGCTTGTTCTTCTATAATTTTCACAATCGTGTCGTAATCAAAGGGATTATTAACTACAACATTATTTATCATAATCGTCGGAGTTTGCTGTACGTTAAAATCCAGAACAAGCTGCTCATCAATATTAACTTCATTAATATTGGACTGATTCGCTAAATCTTGCTTCAGTTGTATGATATTAATGGCTGGTGTGATGGTACCTGCAATCTCTTCAATCTTGTCAGGCGTAATCCAAAGCCCATCATGGTTGTCCGTCGGTTGCTCAGCGAATAACGCTTTGTGAAACGGCCAGAAGGCTTCTGGATTTTGTTTCCACACCGCTTCCCCCGCAAGTGCACCCAGCTTGGATTCATCGCCGTGAAATAATACATTGATGTATGCAAACTTCACTTTTCCAGAGTCGATATATGCTTCCTTAAGCTTGGGATAAATTTGCTCTCCCCACGCTTTGCATGAAGGGCACTTGTAATCGCCAAATTCTACGATAGAAACCTTGGCATCCTGCATCCCTTCAACCGGTTGATTTGCAAGATCCGGTCCTTGTTTAAAGGCGCCTGATTCTCCGCCACTCTTGGAGGCTTGAATAAAGAAATACAGTAATATAAATAAAACAATAATAATGGACGTAAAGATAACTAGTTTTTTGTTGTTCTTTGCTTTACTGCGGTACCTAGATGACACAATCTAATCCTCCCTTTTAGCTGATTTTTGGTTTCCACTTTTTATCCAAAAAGATGTCATTATTTATCATACCAGTAGTTACTCATATGAAAAAGATTTTACATGGATGATTTGTGACTATTTTTCTTCTTATCATGTTGTCAAAAATCATCAATTCTTCTAGTCCAAAGGACCTGATTTAACCCAATCTTCTTCTACGCCGCCTTCAATCTGGGGTAAACTGATTCTATCTAATCGCAATTGTTCCTGAGGAGGTCTCTATGTCTGACATGCCTGAAACCGGCTTCCGTTCCCGATCGGAGCGGAAAAAGAAGAAAAATACGACCTTAATAAACGGAGTACTGGCCGCTGCAGGGCTGGCCGTTATGTTATTCGCTCTCTTTTTTGTCATGTATCCCTTTGATAAGTACAAACAGGAGCTCGCCTCCGGGCTGCCTTCAGCATCTCCCTCGCCTACCCCGACGGAGTCGCAGGAAGCATCGGCCTCGCCGCTTCCATCCTCGTCTCCAAGCCCGGAGCCGACGCCTTCCTCTGAGCCGGACGAAGGTTACGAAGAGCCTACTCCGTCTCCGGCAGCCACGCCAAGCGAGAAGCCGACACCGCAACCGACGGAGAAGCCGGAGCCGACAAAGACTCCAGGGAAGCCATCTGCAAAACCTACGGCGAAACCGAATGCTTCTGGATCCGCAAGTACGTATATCGTTAAGGAAGGCGATACGCTGACGTCCATCTCAATCAATAAATACGGCTCCAAAGACTATGTCTCGCTGATCGCAGAGGAAAACGGCATCGTTTTTGTAAACGACATGAAACCAGGGGACAAGCTGAAGCTGCCTCCAAGCTCCTCAAAGCCGCCCTCCAAAGGCGATACAAGCTCCTCGACGAATGGAACGAAGGAGATTGACTATTCCAAGGTTAAGCTTCCGGCGACCTATTTCGTCCTTCCCGGGGACACGTTCTACCGTATCTCGGTCCGCTTCTATGGCACGGGAAAACATGCGGACCGCATCGCTGAGATAAATAGTCTTGATGCAGATGCCGGTTTAAAAGCCGGAGAATCAATTACCATCCCGGCAAAGCCTGCCAAATAGGTAAGCTTCTCATCATATCCATGTCAAAAAGGAACCCGTCGCCCCAAGCGACCCGGTTCCTTTTTTGCGGTCATGCCAACAATACCTATGCAGTTCTAGAAATGATTAGCTAAAAATGAACCCATATACCCGCCTGGATCGTTCCTCCCCAAAGGGGAAAGCGGCGCCACGTCCCAGCATCCAAGCTCCACGGGTATCTCAGGTTAAATTCAGGATAATGTTCTTTAGTTCAATCAGATTTTGGATTCGATAGCGGGCCAGTGAAAAGTCATGTGTTTTTGTGAACTCGTTATGGATAATAGCGCAGTCAATGCCAGCCGCCACGGCTGAGCTCAGCCCTCTGTTTGAATCCTCTACAATAAGGACTTCTTCTTTCGCAGCTCCGAAGCGCTGTAGGCCGGTCAAATATGATTCCGGGTGCGGCTTGGAGCGCTCGTAGTCTTCACGAACAAGGACAAATTCCATGAATGGTCTGATCTGCCGTTTTTCATGAATAAGTTCAAAATCCGCACGTTTTGCAGTCGTCACGATCGCCATTCGGACGTACCTTGACAGCTCAGCTAGAGTTTCAACAACGCCTTCAATCTCTATAGCTTGTGTTTTTAAATATTCCTGGTAATACATGTTGCGGACCTCACGCTGCTTGCTGATGGTCTGTTCATCAATACCTGCCGCTCTGGCTTGGGACCAAGTGCCGAATGATTGGGTCATATCCCGCAGGTATTGATTTTTATCTAAAGTAAATCCAATGTCAGCCAGAGCGCGTTCCCCCGCTTTGAAGTACCAGAATTCAGTATCAACCAGAACACCGTCATGATCAAAGAGTATGTATTTTTTCATTGTTCCGCTCTCCTTTGCCAGATTAGGCAATTATGCGTGCCATCATAAGTAGACGGATAAACAGGTAAACAATAATTATTTGGTCTATTGCAACAAGACAGTCAACTCGCTTCGTCTTCGGGGACCTGCCTGATATGCAGTATGACCTAACGTCAAAGTCGAGCGATGGGGAATTCGGAAAATGAAAAAGTATCCGAACTTAAAGTCCGAATACTTTTCCCTGATGCACCGTTCTTACTTATGGCCCAGTTGTTCCGCCAAACCGATTAGAAGTCCGTCCTTTGCACGAATGTAGCAGAGCCGATAAGAGTTCTCGTATTGGACCACTTCGCCAACGAGCTGAGCACCATGCTTAGTGAGCCTGGATACCAATTCGTCAATGTTTTCAACGGTGAACATGACGCGCAGGTAACCGAGAGCATTTACAGGAGCAGTCCGGTGATCGGAAACGATTGGCGGAGTGAGAAACCTCGAAAGCTCAAGCCGGCTGTGGCCATCCGGAGTAATCATCATTGCAATCTCTACACGCTGCGAACCCAGCCCGGTGACGCGACCCGCCCATTCACCTTCGACAGTAGCCCGCCCTTCGAGCTTCAAGCCAATCTCCTCGAAAAAAGAAATGGAGTCTTCAAGGGATTCGACAACGATGCCAACATTGTCCATTCTTAATAAGTTGCTTTTTTCCATCGCATTATCTCCTTAGCGGTTCAATTAACCAGCTGATGCAGCATGTTTATTAAATTCATCAAGATTGGGAACTATCCTGCAAGCTAGATCCCAATTTTGCCGCATGAATCCCGACAATGATTAACCACGCAATGTCGGTCAGGATTAACAATCGTCCGAACAATCCAGCCATAACTCCAGGCCCGAATTGTCCATCCTGAGGAATTTGAAGCACGAACATAACCATGGCAACAATTGCAATAACCGAGCTTGTGAGCAGTACTCTCTTCACAGGTCTCCAAGCATCAAGTCTACGCAGCGAAAGACTAATCAATAGTGCGGCTACAGGGGTGTAATCCAGCATTGCTCCAATAGAGTGCATTCTGCCGCTAAACGTTGCTTCCTCCAGACCAACGGTAATGGGATCGGTCACAAAAACAGCTGCGATGATAACGCCGATTGCACTGATCCCAAGAATGACAAGTCCAATGTATCCCGTAATCGTACGAATATGCGGTAAAATCGTAATTGCCACGCTGATTTGAGTCACTGCCAACAATCCAAAAGCAGCGTGCATCATCCAACCAAAGCTTCCTAGAGCATATTCGCTGATAAAACGCCAGGTTGGATCAAATTCAGGCTGCAGCAGATGAAGGATACATAGAAGGAGCACGAACAATGCTCCTGAAAAAATCGACGCAATAGCAAATCTGGCGGCATTCACCGTCATTGGTTTCGCCATAACCGCATGTTCAGCCAATGTCGATCCCTCCTGCGTATGAAGAATGGTCACGCTCTTATTCTCCTCGTCTTTCGAAATCCACAACGGCTTTGGCCACGACATCAGGAGACATTATAATGGCGGAATGGTCTTGACCGGCCAGTGAATGCGTGGCGGCGTTTGGCAAAAGAGAGGCAAGAGCGTTTGCCGCATCATGGAAAAATGGTGCGCTGTTTTCTCCTGTCATAATCAAGGTTGGATGGGGGATGTTCCATCTTCCGGCCGGCAGCGGGTTCCCCGATTGCGTCGTTCCCATAATCGTTCCATCGTAGGCGAGCGTATGCGCCAGGGCTTCCATTTTGCTCCAGGAAGGATCGGCCTTCATGTAACCGATGTATTCTCCAGGTATACCCAGAGCCTCGGATGCGAAATATTCAACTGCTTCCGAGCTCTTTCCAGCTTCGATTAGAGAATTCAGCTGTTCAACATAGTCACTTGGCACCGGTTTACGGCTATCATTAATAATGAACGGCGGTTCGTACAAATAGAGCTTTACGACCAAGTCCCCTAATAGGGTTGCCGCCTCAAGCGCCAATACGGCTCCGGACGAGCTTCCAAACAGAACCGCTTTTCCACCAGCGGCTGCGATCAAAGCCTCTATATCTTCCGCTTCTCGCGCGGCTTTATAAGGCGCGGTATCCGTGCTTTGGCCTCGTCCGCGACGATCATAATTGTATACCGTAAAACTTGCTGACAAATGTTCCGCTAATGCTGAAGCATCCCCATGATCAGCCGCTGCCGATGAAACCAAAACGAGAGCTGGCCCGGACCCTTGTGTAGTATAAGCAATCTGTGTACCGTCTTTTGAGATTACGTTTTTCATCGTGTCATTGCCTCCCATTAATGTTTGTAAGTATTTTTCCAGCCGGTCAAAAGCATCGGTAAAACCTTCAATCATGCCCATTGCTTCCGCGTTGTCCAATTGCTCATTGGTGGTGAAGCGCGTCACGATGCTGATCCGAGTTCCTCCGCTGGTTTCCTCGAACAGCACGGTCGTGTACATTTCGCTGTCTGAAACGATATTCCATTCGCTGTCAGCAAAAGTGTCCGTGTACACCAGTTTGCTCGGTGCCGCAACTTCTTCATATATGGCTCTGCAATAGGCCTCTTCGCCGCTGTTGTCATCTGCTTTAAGACTATACCGCCACACTCCGCCTGACCGTACATCCATTTCATAAACGGTTGTCGTCCAGTTGTTTGGACCCCACCATTTTGCAATATGTCCGGGCTCCGTCCAGCCTTCCCATGCAAGCCGGGCAGGCAGTCCAACAATACGTTCAACAGTAAGTTCTCTTCGCTCGCGGTTTTTACGAATGGTTGTGTTTTGTTTCATCTTCTGTCATCCTTTCAGGTGGTTTTCAGGAGAGTCCTGCCTTTCATGAGTCCTCCTTCTTCTTGTAATCCAGCATATACTCCTCAAAATTGTCGAGCCGTTCTTCCCATAAAATGCTGAAGGAATCAAACCACTCATCCAGCTCCTGGAACGGTCCTGCTTCGAGGCTGTAGATCCGCAGCTGTGCCTTACTGCGTGAGCGCACCATGCCTGCCTCGCTTAAGATGCGCAAGTGACGGGATACATGCGGCTGGCTAATGCCTAGCGCTTGGACAATTTCTCCTACCGATTTGGGCCCCATTTTAAGCAACTCAACAATACTGAATCGATTGGGTTCGGCAAGAGTTAGTAGCGTTACCTGCATAGTAGATGATCTCATGGATTAAATATATACCTAAACGTATATACATGTCAATGTATATACAATATGAGTCAACTTCATTTTCAGATCACATAAAACGCTGTTAAACAAAAAATCAGACCCCGTAAGGTCTGATTTTTCCGTGAGCACCTGTCACGTGGTCTTTTTCCCTTTTTGCTCCATAGATTCTTGAATGATGTCCGCGAAAGTTTTTGAATCTTTAATTAGATCGTCGCAGAAAGCCGCTACGTCATTACCCGTCACTTCAAGCACGCCTTTCCCCATGCCCGCCCCTTCTGCAAAAAGATCTACAATTCCCGAGAGTAAACCTGTGCCGTCGTTTAGCTCAACAGGTCCGACCTTAAACAGATATTTTTGAATCTCTCTATAAACGATCTGATAATCATGCGGGAGTGCTTTGACACGCGCCACATGCGCTCGCCATTCTTTTTTGCCTTCAATCATATCGCGTATACTCATGGTATCCTCCCCTTATTTACCTAATTTTTTTGCTACATTACGATTAAGCTGCGCGCGCCACTTATCGCGGAAAGACTTTGCTCCTTCTTCGCCGGCCAGCGCTGAACAAAAGCCTTTTAGATCGTCACCTAAAACCTCGTTGACCGTCTGACCGTCCTCCGCCGTTTCCTCGAGCAGGCCAAGCACACCGTCAAGAATGGGAATGAGGTTGCGTCCGCTGAAATCGGAGTATGCCCAAAGATACTCATTGATTTTCCCCCACGCCGCCTGATAATCAGCGGGCAGCATTTTGGTGCGCGCTTCAAAAGCTTTCATTTCTTTTGTCATGTCGCTGCCGGTAATTTTTTCCCAAAAGTTCATCATGCTCTCCCCTTTAACTCATTGATTTTTGACGATACGAACTCCCACTTTTCCCAGAACCTCCGCAGCTCCTCACGCCCCGCATCGTTGATGGCAAAAAACTTCCGCGGCGGTCCCATGTCGGAAGGTTTCTTGGTAATCTCCACCAGCTTGTTTTTTTCAAGGCGAATTAGAATGGTATATACCGTTCCTTCTACAACATCCGTAAACCCGAGAGCATTCAGCTGCCGTGTAATCTCGTACCCATAGGTTTCGTTACGGCTTATAATTTCAAGGACACAGCCCTCAAGCGCTCCTTTGAGCATTTCCGTTAAATTTTCCAGCTTACTCACTCCTTACTATTCTGTATCACTGGTATCAAGTCTTACTTACTACTGCTATAAAGTATCACGGAGTAGCGTGGCTGTCAATCTAATCTCAAAACAAAAACCCACCATTCGTTGAATGATGGGTTTTTGCTGCTACATTGATTTGGATTTTGCAATATACATTTGATACCACAGGATAAAAACAAGCAGCGTCCATAATTTGCGGCTGGCGTCATACTTGCCCTCCCGATGATCTTCCAGCATGCGCAGCGCATGATCACGGTCAATCCATGGCACATTGGTTGAAGAGCTAATCAGCTCCTTCGCCCACGGGTACCATTCTTTTCGCAGCCATACCCGGATCGGAACCGGGAAACCAAGCTTTCTGCGGGTTTGCACATCTGGAGAGACAAAGTCCTTCATCGCTTCACGAAGAACCAGCTTTGTTGAATGTTTCGATATCTTGTACTTTGTCGGTATTTTTGAGGCGAACTCAAACACCTTTGTATCCAGAAAAGGAACCCGCAGCTCCAACGAATGAGCCATGGACATTTTGTCCGCTTTCATTAAAATATTGCCTCGAAGCCATGTGTGGATATCGATGTACTGCATTTTGGTTACATCGTCGTAACCGACTGCTTGTTCATAGAGCGGAAGAGTGATGTCTTGGGCAGGGAGATACTCGTGATACACATCTTTGGGCAGCACAAACGTCTTTTCTTGATCCAAGAATATCTTCGCGTTTCCAAAATAACGCTCCTGCAGCGTCTTGCTGCCGCGTGCAAGAAATCCCTTGCCCTTCATCCCTTCAGGCATCAGCTCGGATAATTGACCGGCCAGTTTCCGCAATCCATTCGGCATCGATGTCATACACTGCAGCGACATGGGCTCACGGTAAATATTATAGCCTCCGAAAAACTCATCGGCTCCTTCTCCGGAAAATACAACTTTAACCGATTGACTCGCCAATCGGGATACAAAGTAAACGCCGGCCGCCGAGGGATCCGCAACGGGTTCATCCATATGCCAGATCATATTAGGAAGCTCATCCAGATAAGCTTTAGCATTAATTGAAATCTCTTCATGGTTAGTTCCAAGATAAGCGGCGGTATGTGCTGACAGCTCCAATTCACTGTAGCCAGGTTCTTCAAAGCCAACCGAAAAGGTTCGGGTTGGCTCTAAACGCTGCAGCATCCCAACTAGACTGCCAGAATCAATGCCTCCGGACAAAAAGGCGCCTCTAGACACGTCGCTATTCCGGTGCATGCTTACAGAATCCAGAAGCACAGAACGTGCTTCTTCCACCAAATCCGAGAAGGACCGGGATTCGTCGGTGTTGAATGTCGGCTTGTAATATTCCTCTATCTTCATGGCGCCATTTTTAATCGTCATGGTGTGTCCGGCCATAAGTTTATGAATGCCCTTGAACATCGTTGCTGGCTCAGGCACGTACTGGAACGTCAGGTAGTGATAAAAGGATTGCCCGTCCACTTCCCGCTCCACCATAGGTGAGGCTAAAAGCGATTTTACCTCGGAAGATATCATATAACCGGCGGACGTTTCACAGTAATAAACAGGTTTAATGCCAAAGTGATCCCGGGCAGCAAACAATAGATCCTGATGTTTATCCCAAATAACGAAGCCAAACATACCTCGCAAATAGGCTACACATTGTTCGCCGGTCTCTTCGTAAAGGCGAAGGATAACCTCGGAATCAGATTCGGTATGGAATTGATGGCCCTTTCCCTGCAGCCATTCACGCAATTCTTTATAATTATAGATTTCCCCGTTAAAAATAAGCCAAACTCCGCTCTCGTTGCTGCCTAGCGGCTGAGCTCCATGTTCCAGATCAACAATACTCAATCGACGAAAACCCAAGCCAATATGACCATCGATATGATGTCCGGAATCATCCGGTCCGCGATGCGCAATAATATCTGTCATGCCTTCAAGCTGCTCGGAGTTAACCGGAATTCCGTTATGATTATAAATGGCCACAATTCCACACATGTTTTCAAATCCTCCATTACGACATTCATCAAAATTTTTAAAGAGGTCAACCATGGTTAATATTTGTTTGAATATTCAAATTATATTTACCGAAAAAGCAATGTTTCAAGATTCGGAAGTGAGTTATCAATTCGCATGTTATAACGGAAACACTTTTCGAAATGTTGCAAAAATGATTCAGATTCGTTTAAGGTTATTGATGACCGCTGTTTCCAAGCTGCAAGTTTCGACCTTTATTGTTTGCAATAAAGGAATGGTTATACTAAATATGTACAAGTAGAAAATTCAATTTTATTGATAGAAATGAGGATTTAAAATTGAAACGCCATTTTATTGTTTATTTAGCTGCTTTTGTTTCGTTAACCGGTTGCTCTGTAAACGAAACTTCAACCCCCGCTCCTTCGTCAGCTCTGGAAATTGAAGAAAAACAATCCGCCAGCGAGAATTCGTTCGAGCTATTAGAGGCGGATTTTGGAGCCCGCCTTGGAGTTTACGCCATTGATACCGCAACGGGACGCGCGATCGAATATCGGTCTGATGAGCGTTTTGCTTATGCTTCAACGTTTAAAGCTATAGCTGCAGGCTTTGTTCTTAAGCAGAGTACCGGCAATGAACTCGATCAAATAATTCCTTTTACGAAAGACGATCTGGTTTCTTATTCACCTATAACAGAAAAACACCTCAGTACGGGATTGTCACTTCGTGAACTATGCGAAGCAGCAGTACGATATAGCGATAACACGGCCGGCAATCTTTTGTTTAAACAATTGGGAGGCCCGGAAGGTTATGAAGCTGCATTAAGGCAAAATGGGAATACGGTAACCCAGGCTGATCGGTTTGAGCCAGACCTGAATAAAGCAGATCCTGGCGATCCAAGGGACACTAGCACCCCTCGGGCAATAGCGACAATGCTTTCTAAGTTCGCTGTTGGGGATTTGCTTTCGGAGAACAAACGATCTATTTGGTTAGGCTGGATGTCTGGAAATGCCACAGGCGATGAATTAATCCGTGCAGGAGCGCCTGCGGACTGGAAAGTTGCCGACAAGTCCGGTGCGGCCAGCTATGGCACCCGCAACGATATTGCCGTAGTATTTCCGCCTAATGGCGGTCCCATCGTAATCGCAATTATGTCCAGCCGAGATAAGCTAGACGCTGACTACGACAACGATCTGATCGCACAAGCTGCCAAAGCTGCGCTCGACTTGTTAATCTGAAAAAAAATCACACCGCGAAATCGGGCGTGATTTTTCTTTGACCGGAATTGCATAAGGGGGATCTGTAGAGTTAAACGTCACACCATTACTTATCGCTTAGTATGGTTGAAAGGGAGACAAGCACCGGTCCGGCGAATTCGGAAGCCTCTTCCCCCTTTGGGTTATGAAGACGGAACAGAAAAGCGTCGCCGGCTTCAGATGTCCACACCATAAAATCGGTGATTCCGTTTTCCCCGGAAGCTTGAAGGTACAGTTTTGCAAACCGAAGAGGATGTTCGACCAGCTCGCCGCTATAATCAGACACTTTACCGGCTTTACTCAGCTCTTTTTTGCCTGTAGCTTCAAGCTGGGCCAAATCATAACCGGCAGGCAGCGGCTCGATGTCCACTTTATATTCCGGATGGCTAGTTAGAGATAAACGTCCTGAAGCGGCATCAAACGAAAATTTCTCAAAGACATATAAGGAGAATCCGTTCCCTTGCAGCAGGACCGCTTCCATCTTCTGAGATACCTCATTCGTCATCAGCTCAAAGCTTCTTGTCTTCGGACGCTCTGCTTCCCCGGATGGTTCCGGTTCGGATGTTGGAGCAGGAGAAACGGATACAGATGGCGGCGCTTCCGTTTTTGGCGGAGCAGCAGGTGAACAAGCGGAAAGCAGAACAGCCATGACAAGAATAGGAATGCTAACACTTTTCAAGGCAATCACACCTTTGTCATTCGACCCCAAGGTCTGGATTTTTACATGCAGCCCATTCACTTGTATGCTTTATGCAACCGGGACGCTGCTTTGAACCATAGGCATAATTACACCCTAATATACAGTTTGTAACAAAATGGAGATGTTCATGGATTGCTTTGTTCATTGACAGGCATTCACAGTGTTTCCCTTAACCTAGCGCCAGTTTGGCTGCTTTCTCCGCATGGATCCGTGCCGTATCAAATACGGGTAAGGAGATATCCTTTTGCTGGATAAGCAGCCCAATTTCCGTGCAGCCCAAAATGACTCCTTGCGCTCCTTGAGCTGAGAGCTGGTCAATAACATCGAGAAATTTTTGCTTGGATTGTTCAGAGATGATCCCCAAACACAGCTCATTGTAAATAATCGTATTGACCGCTTCAATTTCCTGTTCACTCGGAATGAGGACATCAATACCCCGCTCAATCAATTTTTGTTTATAGAAGTCTTGCGTCATTGTGTATTTAGTTCCTAGTAGCGCAACCTTTTTAACGCTATGCTGCAGCAATTCGTCCGCAGTCGCTTCAGCGATATGAATAACCGGAATGTCGAGTGCCGTTTGAATTTGCGGGGCAACTTTATGCATCGTATTGGTACAAATAATGATAAAATCGGCTCCGCTGCTCTGCAGCCTCAGCGCTGCTTCCGACAAAATGGCTGTGCTCCTGTCCCAGTCGCCGTTTGCCTGGCACTCTTCAATCTCTGCAAAATCAACGCTGTACATCAGGATTTTTGCTGAGTGCAATCCGCCCAGCTCTCTCTTCACCGCTTCATTCACATCTTTATAATACAGGACGGTGCTTTCCCAGCTCATACCACCAAGCATACCAATTGTTTTCAATTTCATTCATTCCTTTCCATGCCAGAACTTCCATTATGGAAAAGTATACTTCTGATTGTCCAGCATGGAAATGGGCTTCTTCTCAACCTGTAACAATTGAAGGATGTTCTTACTCTCCTAATTGACTGCCGCTCAGGGAACCGTCAGGAGAGCTGATTGTAACTGTCCGGTCGTCCAATTGAAAGCTCAGCATCGGCATCGGCGTTTCATCAGGCGTATACCACTTTGCATTAACCCCGTTGGACAGTTTAACTGCTTTGGATTCGTAACCGCCGGAATAATCCCGTGCCTTTGCAGCTTCATCGTGCATTCTGAAGAACTCTGATTATTTCGCTATGAACGATTCAAGCGCCAATCCTCGTCGAAGCCAATTCGCTTGGCAAGAACGGAGTCCACTTCAAATAACAACTCGCTGAATAGAAACTTGGGAACATCAAACGGCCAAATTCGATCCTCATCGATGATTTCACTGTAGATGTAACTTCCGCGCACAACTTTGCCGGCACGGTAAAATTCCATTTCGTACACAGTTACTGATTCGTCTTCCATACCGACGGAAATTCCGCTGAAGGCTAGTTGTACGCCGATATTCAATGATTTGAACTCTTTGTAAAATTCGTAGTAAACTCCGCTGTCGACGATGGAACCCTTTACCCAGCCATATAATGAAGTTATGAGAGTTTCGTCCACATACACACCCCAAACAAGCCCCGATGCAAAGCCAAACAGTACCGGATTACCCACGAACAGCTTTTGCCAAGCTGTGTAATTCCAACGTCTTCTCGTTGTAAACGAATGCTCTAACCTGATTCGAATGGACTCGATGGTCGTTTTAAGCTGTTTCTTTACATGTTTTACTTCTAGCAAGGATGCCTTGGCTAATTTTGAATCATCTGTCGCATTTGGTGCGGGCAATGTTTTATAAAGCTTTCCATTTTCATCTATTATGCGAATGTTATGATTTGGCATCAATTGCAGGATGAACTGCCTTGAACCGTAATTAACAGCGCGGCACCCTTTTGCATCAAAGCCGAGATGCGACACAACTCGGTCCGCGAGCTCTTCGGTGGATATCCCCGCTATCTCCGCCGCTTGAGCGAGAGCATCCACTGCCGCTTGCTTCACCTGCTTAAATTTGAATTTGTGCGAGATCTTATCAATAAACAACAAGGCTGAATCAAGAGGAGATAATAGAAGAGCCTTTACGGCTTCGCATGCAATCGCGCTTCGTGACTCAAGCGGCCACGCCGTTATTTTCGCTTGGATTGCATGTACAACACGCTCATCTCCATATACCGCAGCGAAAGCCAGCACCCACTTTTTCTTCGCATCAGCCCCTTCTTTGAGCCAACGCTGCAATACCTCGTCAGCCAATGAAGCAAGGTCTTCTGTTCTGAGCGATGTAGCAAGCTCTTGCGCCTTCCAATTGCGCGTAATGTCCTCCTGTGCGGCATATGCATCTAAAATAAAATGCATCATCATTTTGTCGGTATAGGTATCGGATGATTTCAAACGCAATTGCGGCAGGGTAGCAAGTTCAAGCCAGCTCAATTGAGCCGTACTGGTTGCTGCAGAATCCGCCATATCGTTTGAATCAGGACTTTCCAGCTTATCTTGCAGTGCATTGGCTATTAGTTCTTTAATTTTGGCGGTCTTCTCACGGTTATAGTATTAGCTCTCCCGTTTTTGATTTTGATGAGAAAATAGCAATAAAAAACCCAAGGAACGGAGCGGAATAAACCGCTCTCATCCTTGGGTTTTCACAATTCAGATATCTGAACCTTATCTTAGTCCGCAGGCTCCCTTTCTATTAAGGCGTTACCCGCACAAAACGAACCGCATCTGCTCGAACCACTTCTTCGGTATTTCCTGGCTTCGTGACTTCCAATTTGACATTTGCGGACGAGCCCGTTGCAAAGTTGAACCCGCTGCCATTCCCCAGTTCAACCCAAGCAGAACCGTTTTGTTCCTGGTTAATGTTGAATGCCTGATTCCCGCCTTGGTAAGTCACCGTATATTTTGCTGTTTTGTCACTATAAATATGAGCTGGATACATAACAAACACTCTGTAATTGCCGGCTTCTGTAATGGTAGGAGTCCACGTTGCATAAGCGCCGCTGCTTGATGAATATCGGGTAGTCGATCCGTTATAACCTGCGAGTCCGCTGCCCAGCCACGAGCCGCTTTCGCTATATCCCGGCTCTCCGTTATCGATTGTAATCGTTGTTTGCGGAGCGCTGTTTACTGCGCTGACTGCGAAGTTATCAAATTGTGCAACAACCCAATTGCCGTTCCCCCAATCTGTCGTTCCAAGGGTTGTATTCCCGCTTGAATAAGTGGTATCGGTTACATCAGCAACCATAATACCGCCGATATAGGCTTTGATATTGGTGCCGTTAAACTCTAGCGCTAGCGTGTTCCATGTGTTTACGCCGAAACCGGCAATCGCGCCGCTGGACAAGGAAGTTCTGCTGCCCGCATCTTTTCTAAACAGCTCCCAGTTGCCGGATGTATCCAGGCTTATCCAGTAGCCTTTACGATCATAGACAGCAGTGTATTCCGCCGTATTATCAATTCTTCCGCCTACATACACTTTTCCCGTTTCTTCTGCCAGAACATCAACCTGCACTTTGTAATTCGTCCATGCCATGTTTCCGGTTTCGGTTATTGGATCTCTGACTTCGGAATAGGCCCAATGAATCGGTTTATCCGTAACGACTTGGCGAATAACTTTCCCGCTTCTTCCCCCGCCTGCGTTAGCAATTTCAAACCCGCCGCCCGCATCGACAAAATACTTTGGCATGCTTCCAACACTAGAGCTGTCAAAATTGTCGTTATACGGGAACGGGAAGCTAGCGCTCGAAGGAATCGTTTTTTGACCTTTTGCTTGCCCCGTAGTTGTTGAAAGCGTATACACTTTATTCGGGTCAAGATGAACGGTAAAGCTTCCACCCGATGGCGTGATACTGCTTACTTGCGTAAAAAAGTCAGTACTGTCCGATGGAGTCGTTCTCCATACGTTGACTGCATTCGTTGATAATCCTCCCGCGAGCGTAAACGTTACATCGACGCCGCCTGCCGGAATGCCGGTAGTTTCGGCAATGATGCTGTAGTCATTCGTTTGCGGATTTTTAAGCGTCACGAATCTTCCTGCACTGCCGGAGAGGAACTTAACGGAATTGTTCACGTACACCCAGCCCGGTTTCGTGAATTGAGTATAGTGAGCCGTCGTCCACAGATTGGCCCCAATGCCATAATTGCCGGACCAGGGCTGATTGGCAAGCAAGATTCCATTGCCTGGCCACGCCATATTATCGTAAACGGATGCGCTGGAATTCCATCTCAAGCTTGCCGATACGCCATTCTGTGCTGCCTCCAAAATAAACTTCATCCAATTGAAAGCTTTAGTCGGATCATTCCATGTTCCGCCGCCTTCTTCCGAAACCCAAACCGGTTTGCCGGAATTGATGGCCGATTGAGGCGGTGTACGGTTATAGTGAGAGCCGATGATGTCCACGGACGAAGCATAAGCCGCATCGTTCTGAATTTTTGTTGCTACGTTCCAAGAATTCAGCTCGTCGGCTGACACTACTTTTACCGAGGATAGGCTGTTATTGATTAATTCTGTTTTTACGGACTTTGCAAGATCGGAAACACCGGATTCATTCTGGTTGCCTCCCAGATAGTCGATAGTCAATGAATGCTGGTCCCGGGCCCCTTTCACAAAATCTACGAGCCATTGCGCTTTTTTGGCATCCGTATCGGCCCAGGCTGGATATCCCCAATGCAGCGCGGCGAGCTTAATGTTTGGATTGCGAAGCTTAGCTTCCTTCATGAGCCAAAACATCCAGCCTCGATTGTAGTTGGACACTTCGGTTGCTGTACGTTTATGATTGGGTACGGCAATGGTCGTATTGTTGCTGTCGCTGCCGATCTCAACCTTCAGAATGTGCAGCGAAGCGCCGAAGTTAGGCTTAAATAAATAGTCCAAAATATCGCTTCGCTGCGGTTCAGGATAATCATACAGGAGCCTGCCGGTTGATTCTACAACACCGATTCCGTCAAACACTTTACCAAGGTTAGCGCCGTCCAAAGTTACAGCTGCAGCTGCGGCATGGGCAACGTCCTTGGACGTGTACGTTCCGCCAATTAAAGAGGTAACGCATAAAGATAAAGCTACAGTCCATTTCAGCAAATGCGATCTTCTTTTTTTCATAAAAACTCACACCCTTTACATTGTTGTTTTATGTAAACCTGGATACCAAGATCCAGGATACACACCTGTACCACGTAACTCAGGGAGTTGTACATAAACTTGTGCCGCAGCCGGTTTTACAATTCAGGTCCTTCACCTCTCTTTATACAATCATTTATGTAAGGGGTTTCATAAACTATGTTACCAGTATAATTTGGATCTCTCAACATCGAGTTTTAAATTTTCGAAAAAAAGTTCTGAATATTGGGAGATGCGCAATCTAAGCAAAAAAAAGCTAATCCCGTAGTGAAGGATCAGCTTAGAGAAAGGATTTTTAACGAGCGCTAGTCGCAAGTGAAGAAATCGCGTTTGATTCGAAAATTTAGTGAGCAGGACCTGTATTACGAGCCGCGGCAATCATCGCATAAGCAACCTTCCCGCTATCAATTGCTTTATACTTAGCAAGGGGACCAATCATTAATGCGCCAAGAGGACGGGACAGAGCAATCGTTATTTTCTCAGCGGGCCGGCTTTCGGTACGGTCTCCGAGCAGCAACGACGGCCTTAATATAACAAGACGTTTCAATCCGAGGGCAGCCAAGTCGCGCTCCGCCTCCCCTTTTACCCGACTATAAAAAAACTTGGATTGCTCTGAGGAGCCCATCGCCGTCACGATGACGAAGCTTGCCGCACCATGCCGGCGGGCTGCGCGTCCCAGTGCCAGCGGATACTCATAGTCAACTCGCCGAAACGCTGCTTGGCTGCCTGCATTTTTGATCGTTGTGCCAAGTGCGCAGAACACATCAGAGTCCCGCAACAGCTGCTCGTTCAACGCCTCCTCGATCCGATCGAAGGATACTTGTCTTTCCTCAAACTTCGGATGCGATATGCCAATTTCCCTACGCACAAGTGCGATTACGCGGCTGTATGACGGATGCTCCAACAGCTTATGGACGAGTTCCCGTCCAACCAGTCCTGTTGCTCCAGCTACAATGGCTGTAACTCCTTGGGTTTCCACCATCATTTCCAGCCTCTTTCACTAATTCATTTATGAGCTGCGTAACCATTTAAATAATGATTCATTGTAGTGAGAACATCTTTCTTAAAGTCACGTTTCATTCCCTCAAGTCCGCTCTGCTCAATTATATCCGCGACATCCGCAGGTAAGGTGGCAGATAGCTTACAGCCGGTTATAATCGAGGCTTCTGCTTGAAGGATATCTAATACTTCCTCTTGCGTTAAAGAAAGATGTTCGCAAATGATGGCAACTAAATCCGTAATCATTTTATATAAATTGATTTTTTTGTTTAACATGGTTTCAGCATCTATATTTTTTTCCAAAACAGCTGAACGCATGGATTCCAATCGGATATAAAGCGGATTGTGGTCAACCAGTTCTGTGAGCTCATTCATGATAAGCAGTTTGAAGTCAGAAAAATTCCAGATTGGCGATTGTTTGGCCAGCTCTGCCAGACGTGTAAATCTTTTCTCATACTCCCGGCAAAGCAGACTAAAAAATAACGCCTCTTTCGTTTTAAAATACACAAATAGAATTCCGTTAGACATGCCCATTTGTTTGGCTAAATCGGATATTTTTATTTTTTCATACTCGGAAGACAGAAACATTTCTGCCGCTTTATCTAGAATGGCCTGAGCCTTTAAAGCCTTTGCCTCAGGTGTCATTGCGCGTTTTGCCATACACCATCACTCCATTTCGATTCATTTTAATCCCTTATCGATTTGGAGTCAAAACGCGATTCATGGAGCAGAACTATTAGCTGAAATTTTTAATCAATCTATCGAAGGCGCGATCTCCAAATACATTTTTGATGAATACCATCGGTTTTGCCATGAAACCTACAAGGTAACGTGTTTTAGGTTTTTTTACGGTTACTGCTTTTGCAATGGTCTGACCGATTAACGCAGGCTTCGATAATTGGTTGCCTGTATATTGTTTCACCATACTGTCAGCTGCCTTGCCGGCTGCTTGCGCATACGGGCCTTTGGCCGATACTTTTCTAAGATTCTCGGCGGCAATAATGCCCCAATCTGTCTTAATCCCGCCTGGCTCCACTACGATGACATCGATCCCGAAGGGCTCAAGCTCCAGACGAAGGCAATCCGAAAGTCCTTCAACCGCGAATTTAGTGGCATGATACCAGCCGCCAAATTTGGTCCAAATTTTACCACCCATTGAGGAAACATTTATAATTTTCCCGGATCGATTTTTTCTCATACTCGGCGTTACCAGCTGAATCATTCTTGCCAGTCCGAACACATTTACATCCATTTGGCGGCGTGCTTCATCCAGCGGCACATCTTCAATCGCACCGTAGGAGCCATACCCTGCGTTATTGATCAGAACGTCAATTCTGCGGTCGTTTTGAAGAATTAGATTGACGGCATGAATCATAGATTCGTCATCGGTTACGTCTAAAGCAATGGGAAGAATCCCTTTGGCGGCAAGATCCTGCATTTTATCGATCCGGCGTGCAGCAGCGTAAACTTTAAACCCCTTTTTCTTTAACTCAATGGCAGCTTCTTTCCCAATACCTGAAGATGCGCCTGTAACTAATGCCACTTTTTGACTCATGATTGACCCTCCAAATTATTTAATTGATCCTGAGTCAAATATAATTGATCCTGAGTCACTTGTCAATGACGAATAAAGTCGGCCGGAATGAAAAATAAACCCAGTACAAATTTCGTACTGGGTCATTTCATGTCTCTTTAAAACCGTTTTTTATATACCTTCATTGCAAAGAAGTAGGCTACAAACAAAATTCCGATGCACCAGGCTAGAGCGGACCATATACTGCCCCCCACCGGCTGGCCTGCCAACAAGGCGCGAATCGCCTCAACAATTGAGGTTACCGGCTGGTTTTCGGCAAAGGCGCGCACAACTGCTGGCATCGACTCGGTTGGAACAAAAGCGGAGCTTATAAACGGAAGGAAGATAATCGGGTAAGAAAAGGCGCTTGCTCCATCTACTGATTTGGCGGATAATCCGGCAATAACTGCGAGCCAGGTTAAGGCAAGAGTAAACAATACGAGGATACCGGCTACCGCAAGCCAGTCTAAGATGCTGGCCGAGGAGCGAAAGCCCATTAATAACGCAACGAGGAGAATAACAACAACGGAGATGGCGTTGGATACGAGCGAGGTCAGCACATGTCCCCATAATAAAGTGGAGCGTGAAATCGGCATGGAATGAAACCGTTCAAAAATACCCTTTTGAACATCGATAAAAAGACGGTAAGCGGTGTACGAAATTCCGCTGGCGATCGCAATCAGCAGTATGCCAGGCAGCAGGTAATTCACATAGCTGTCCGTTCCGGTTTCAATGGCTCCGCCAAATACGTACACGAACAGCAGCAATAACGCAATTGGCATAATGGTAACCGTAATAATGGTATCCATACTGCGGGAAATATGGCGCATGGAGCGTCCGAGCATCACGCCTAGATCGTTAAAAAAGTGTTTTTTTACCGTTTCCATTTAAGCGCCCTCCTTATTGCCGATAATGGACAGGAAGATCTCTTCCAGGCTCGGCTGCTTTTCTACATACTCTACCTTAGTCGTTGGAAATAGCTTTTTCAGCTCCAAAAGAGTGCCGTTGGCAATGATTTTGCCTTGGTGTAAAATGGCGATTCGGTCGGCGAGCTGCTCGGCCTCCTCTAAATACTGGGTGGTGAGAAATACGGTCGTTCCGCTGTCTGAAAGTTCCTTAACGATCTTCCAAACTTCGATGCGCGATTCGGGGTCAAGGCCAGTAGTGGGTTCATCGAGGAAGATGATTTGCGGTGTTCCTACAAGGCTTAAGGCGATATCAAGCCTCCTGCGCATGCCGCCTGAATAAGTGGACACTCTGCGGTCCGCCGCTTCCGTTAATCTGAACCGGTTCAATAAATCTTCTGCAACCTGACGCGGCTGCTTGAGGTATCGGAGCTTTGCGATCATAATCAGGTTTTCCCGTCCGGTCATTAATTCATCCACCGCGGCGAATTGTCCGGTCAAACTAATGGCCTGCCGCACATGATCGGGTTTAGTTGCAACATCAAATCCGTTTATAACGGCGCTCCCGCTGTCATGTTTAAGCAGCGTAGTGAGGATTTTGACCACCGTTGTTTTGCCTGCCCCGTTTGAGCCGAGCAAGGCGAAGATACTGCCCTGCTCGACCTCAAAGTCAACGCCCTTAAGAACTTGAAGATTCTTATACGATTTTTGCAGCCCTGTTACCTGGATTGATTTATTTTTCATATTATCTCCCCCTTAACGAACGATAACGTTGGACAGATTGGCTTCCATGCCTTTGAGCCCTGCGTAAGTCAATTTATCCATTACTGCGCCGTCAAAGCAGATTGTCTTGATGGCCCGGAAATATTTTTTAGTTAATGTGAAGCCTGGTTGGAAAGATACATTTTTAAGCGTCGCGCCTTTAAATGAAACATTGGTAAGGGCTGATTTCTCAAACTTGACGCCGATGAAGGTTTGCTCCTCAAAGTTGAGGCCTGTAAGATCAGTGTATTTAAACTCCACGCCGTCAAACGTACAGTTCTCAAAAATGGTTTTTCTAAGATCCGTCTTATCCAGCCTGACGTCTGTCAACTTGGCGCCTACAAATTTTGCGCCTTCAAGGCCCGATGAGCTGAAGTTTGTGCGCTCTAAAATGGATTTTTTAAAGCTTGCTTTTGTGAGATCCAGCGATGAAAAGTTGCAGTCCGTAAGGTTGGCGCCATTAAAAATGGTTTCACGCACATCGCTTCCCGAAAACGTGCTTCCGGTCAAGTCAGCGTTCGAAAAGTCGGAGCCGCGCAGCGCGCTTCCGGAAAACTTCCCTTTTTGCGCGACACCGGCAAAGTCGCTTTTCGGCAGATTGCTTGAGCTAAAGTTGGTTACGACCTGCCGCTCCAGCGAGCGGGATAGGTTTGCGACCTCCTGTACCGTCTGCTCAATGTCGCCAATGCTATCGATGGTCATTTCAAATGCCGTTTCGTCGTCCTTGCCCTCTTTTTTAAGCTCTTGGAACCGTTCCTGCAGATCGGAGTGAAGATCGCTTTTCAATTCCTCCACGCTTTTCACGCCGTCGTAAGGTGCAAACACACTGTTCAGATAATTGGTTAATTTTTTATTCATATTCATCCACTCTCCTATAGTAAGTTTTCAAGCACGCGTTTTGCGTATCCCCAGTTGTTCTTATTGCGTCTGTAAGTTTCTCTTCCCGTCTCGGTTACTCTAAAATATTTGCGCCGGCCGCCTTGAGATTCGTCACCCCAATACCACTCGACATCTCCCTCCGCCTCAAGCCGTCTAAGGCTGGAGTACATGGTTGCTTCCTTTAGTTCATACTCGCCGTCCGAGCGCTCTGCGATTAACTTGACGATTTCGTAGCCATAACGGTCCGCTTCGGATAAGAGCCGCAGAATGATTGTATCGGTATGCCCTCGAAGCAGGTCGGATGTAATTTTGTTCTCACTCATTGAATCACCTCATGACTGTATAATACGGCAAACTACTGTGTCAGTCAAGGTACTTTTTTGAAAATGGTACTATGCCTAAATGATTTGCTCTTCATAACAAAAAAAACCGCGCTGGGCGCGGCTTTTTGGAGATTGCTTATGGGACGAGACATGCAGGCTTTCACAGCTTCATGGTTTAACCCAACCTCGCTCAACGGCTACTGCAACCGCTTGAGATCGGGAGTCGACCCCAAGCTTGTTGTAGACGCTGGTCAGATGTGCTTTTACGGTTCGTTCCGAAACGGATAGCTGAACGGCAATTTCTTTGCTTCGTAAACCTTCAGCTGCCGCTTGAAGCACTTGCAATTCTTTATCGGTTAACTCCTGCGATTTACGGTTAGCGGCGGGCTTCAGACGCTCCCGCTGAACAGCCATGACTCTGGACAAAATATCCTGCTGCAGCAGCGTTTCCCCGCGCAGCGCCGCATCAATCGTGCGGAATAAATGCTCCCTGCCCGTGTCCTTAAGCAAATATCCTTTAGCGCCCAGCGATAACCCGCGCATCATCCATTCATCTTCGTTATACGTGGTCAGGATAACAACCGGGATATCGATGCCGCGCTCGATCATTGTCTCCATCGTTTCCAGCCCGTTCATCTGCGGCATGTACAAATCCATTAGAACGAGATCTGGAATACTTGATTCCATAAAACGAAGCGCCTCGTTTCCATTCGCCGCCTCGCCAATGACTTCATACTTTTCCTCAGTTTCCAAAATCAATTTTAGACCTTCCCGCACGACAAAATGATCGTCGACGATCAGAATTTTACAGTACATGATTCAACCTTCTCCCTTAATTGAACGATCATACTGAAACGGCACATCCAGCTTCACCTGCGTGCCGGAGGACCGGTTACTTGAAATGTTAAGCTGTCCTTGTAAAAGACGGGCTCGCTCCTGCATCACGATCAACCCGTAGTGGCCCGGCTCATGAGCGATTTTATCGATGTTAAAACCGGTACCGTTATCGCGAATCTCAAGCAAAAAACGGTCTTCGTGATGCCGGATGTCAATTTTTACTTCCGAGGCATGGGCATGACGAACAATGTTTGTCAGTGCTTCGCGAACAATATACTGTGCATGCTCGAACAATATATTGGATAGTTTCGGCAAAGGATCAATCGTCAGCTCCGCCCGAATGCCTGTCGCCGAGGTGAAACGGTCTGTCTCGAACTGCACGGCATCAGTGAAAGGCTGCGCCGGTTCCGCAAGTGACCTCAAATTGTCGATCGCTAGGCGCGCCTCTGCAAGGGTCCTTCTTGCGCCATCCCGGGACTGCCGTATAATTTGTCCGGCACGATCCGTGTTGCCTTTTCCGATATGCGCGTCGGCAGCGTCGAGCTGCATCACGATGCCGGCTAATCCTTGCGCAAGCGTATCATGCAGATCGCGCGACATCCGCTGGCGCTCGTTTGCAAGCGTCAGTTTTTCAACTTCCTGATGCGCTTGCTCCAGCTCTTTTAAGAAACTCTCCGTGCGATGCCTAGAGATCACTTCATTGCGAAATATACGTGTGTATGCAATGATAATCGCGTTTAACATAAAAAAAACCGGCAGAATAAAAGGCAGTGGAGCCGGACTATTTTCATTTGTCAGAGTGATGAATACAACAAGAGCATAAAGAAACAATGAGACAGCAACGATCTTCCATTTGCGCTTATAAATGACTACGCTTTGCCCTATAAGCAAAGGGGGTAACCCAAAAATAATCGGGTAGTATCCCTGCGGCATCAGGAGAGCGCAGACTGCAATCAACACTCCCTGCAAACTTAAATAAAACCATGGATGACGGCGTACAAACGTCTCGGAATGCCAATAAAAAGCGCAGTGCAGCAATAGAATGAGGTGAAAAAATAGGCTTGGTGTCAAATGAAACTCGGTTATCCATTGCACGGACACCGTTATAACATAACTAAAAGCAACCCAGAATAAAATATGTTTTCGCATATCTAGAAGCATAGTCGGGACATCGACGACTACGTTATTGTTCAACTGTTCATTGGTATTCGTTTGATTCCTTTCACCATTCACGGCAAGCGTTCCTCCATTTCTTATGATGCAGTCACGCGTGTTAACGGATAAAAGAGCGACCGCAGTCAACGGTCGCTCACTTAATTAATCTCTTAATCGGATGATACTCTATTTTGTTATATGCGTATAGGTCCGCTTCAAATACAGGATGACGCGTAATGGAACGATAACAGCTACCGACAGGTTGACTATCCCGCTCCAAAACATTAGCTTACCCCATCTACCCAAAACCGTTCTCACGTAGCATTCTCCCTTGGACAGACGAAAGGTAAACTAATGATGCTTGATTTCATGCATTTCAACTCCAAACAGGTCACGATCGCTCAATTTGGAATTAATTTTCTCTTTTTCAATGGCAGCACCTTCTATATCGATATTTGGCAGAATTCGGTCCAACCATTTCGGCAAGTACCAGGATGAGCGGCCAAGCAATGCCATAATTGCCGGAAGGATGGCAAGTCTTACGACGAAGGCATCGATTAAAATGCCAAAGGCCAACGCCATGCCCAAGGATTTAATCATCGTATCTTCCATAAAGATAAATCCAGCAAAAACACACACCATGATTAGAGCTGCTGCTGTGACGACGCCGCTGCTGCTTTTCATACCGAACAAAATTGCGCCTTTGGCGTCTTTTGTATGGAGGAATTTTTCCCGCATGCGGCTAAACAGAAATACTTCATAATCCATGGCGAGACCAAAAAGAATGCCCGCAGTCAACAGCGGCAAAAAGTTCAGTACCGGTCCCGTCTGGGCAATGCCAAACAAATTAGCAAAGTTTCCATCTTGAACTACGAATACAATAAAACCGAGTGTTGCCGTCATGGTCAGCAAGTAGCCGAGCACGGCCTTTAACGGGACGATAATGGAACGAAATACAAGAAGCAGGATGATAAAGGCCAGGCCGACTACGATTAGAGCGAATAAGGGCAAGGCTTCGTTAAGTTTTTTAGTGATATCGGAATCCATTGCTGTCGATCCCGTTACCATAAGCTTGACTCCGTATTGACTTTCCGCATTTTCCGACTTCGAGCGAATCGATTCCACAAGTTTACCCGTTTCTTTATCCAGAGGGCCGCTTGTTGGAGTAATGAACAGGAGTGACGCGCTTCCATCCTGATTAGGAATAGGAGGATCAACACTCGCTACCCCTTTCATGCCGCTGATTGCTTCTGTTGCCTTGGTGATTGCCGACTGAGGATTCTCCGAACCGTCAGCGGTAGCGAGTAAAATAAGCTGACCATTGAAACCGGGGCCGAACCCTTCCGATAACAAGTCATAGGCTTTTCGCTCTGTTGTGTCTTTTGGCTCCATTCCGCTATTCGGCAACCCTGTCTGCAAATGTAAAGCCGGGAGACTGATGAAAGCAAGCAGAAGAATGCCAACAAGCGCCACAGGAAGCGGGAATCTTGTAACAAAACGTCCCCAGGCATTGGAGTTCCGCACCGGAGCAGAGGAGCTAATGCTCTTGGTTTTTGGCCTCAGACGATTACCAAGCAATGACAGTACGGCAGGTACAATTATAATCGCAACCAGGACGGCGACGAGAATGGTTAATGCAGCAGCAATCCCCATTATGGAAATGAAAGGAATACCGGTGACCGATAGGCTTACTAAAGCGATAATAACGGTCATTCCCGCAAAAACGACGGCACTTCCGGCCGTACTGATTGAAATCGCGATTGATTCGCGAATGCCTTGACCTGCGAGTAAATTCTGGCGGTGCCGGGACAGAATAAACAAACCGTAATCAATACCTACTGCTAGTCCAAGCATAATTGCCATCGTAAGCGTAATAGCTGACATATCGATAAATTCCGTGCTGATCAGAATAATCATTACGCCGATGCCAAGCCCTAAAATTGCCGTTATAATCGGCATTCCTGCGGCAATTACAGACTTGAGGAAAACGAGTAAAATGAGGAAGGCTAGAGCGATGCCGATAATTTCTGAGATGAGCTTAAGGGGAGGCATCCCTGGCGAACCGACTTCCCCGGCGCTTTTCTCCACTTGGATTCCCGCGTCTCTCAAGCTTTTGATTTGTTGGTCCACCGTTGTCAACGATGCCTGAGTTACGTTTGTGCCAGGTACTTTATACGTAATTGTTGTGTATCCGATTTCCTTATTAGGACTAATTGCTCCGAAATCATAAGGGTCGGCGATCGATTCTACCGCATTATCCTTTGAAATTGTCTTTAGACTAGTCTGTATGGCTTGCTTCGTATCGGACGATTCCAACGACTTTCCTTCGACTTTGAAGACAAGTTGAATCGTGCCAGGAGTAAATTCTGTTTCAGAAGGAAACTTTTTATCCATAACCTCTAGTGCTTTTTCGGATTCCGTGCCCGGTATGGACATTTCCCCGTTAAATTCCGGTCCAAGGCGCAATGCGACAATTGCAGCCAGCACCAACACCATTATCCCGCCGATTAACACCGACTTTCGCCATTTAGCGGCCCATCCGCCGATAATGTATAAAACCTTTGCCAATTGAAATCTCTCCCTCTGTATCTATGTGATAAGGCGATTATAGGGGAGATTCCGAAACCTGATAACGTACGAATGGGCAAGCAATGCATGTACCTTTGGGCAGGCAATGTTGCTAAGCCTGTCAACTCAATGACAGGCTGGCAACAATTAATGCGCGGCGACCCGGCTGCGCTTGCACATCCATCGCTTCCTCCGCTTATGGAGCTCCGTAAAATTCAATCTCCTTTACATTCCCAAAGCCGCCGTTAGGAGATACATAACGAAGATAACGGTATGCTGCAGGGTCTGCAATCGTAACCTCGTTCCAGCCATTCGCCGAATTTCCGGAAATCGTATACAGATCCACAAAACCGCTCGATGACGAGGTGTTCGAGCCTTGAAACTTCCCTCCGTTCATTCTGAACGCGAACGTTTCTCTTGGATAGAAGCGAATCACTTTGACCGTTTTGGCATTGCCTTCTCCCAGATCGATTCCTGCGTACTGATCATTGCCGTTGGCCGCGTCAAAATGAGTGGATGGATCCCCATCAAACGCTTTATTGAATGTGCATTTTAATCGCAGTCAGTCAAGCAGGATGTGATGAAGATTTAACACAATAGCATGCCGGTACCCGTCGCTTTTAAGCTTGAGTTCGGACTCCATCTGATTCAAATAAGTTTCGAGCGATTGATGGAGCGCCGGTGTGCAGGTATTTGAAATTTTTGCTTTTTTGAGCGCGTTCAAAACATTGCAAGTATGAAAATGTCTCGCCAAGTGAAGTCAGATCGATGCAAAGCGGGTCAAAAAAAATTGCGGTTGTGGTCAGCGGTTCTATCGTGTCAGGCATAGCGCGATGGATGGTATTGCCGGGAATGATAAATAAATCGCCCTCTCGAATGTCATAAATGGTCTGATCGATAAAAAACGAGCCTTTGCCGCAGTATATGTAGACAAGCTCGAACCAATCATGCACATGATCCGGCAATTCCCGCTGTAACGTTTTTGTTTCTCTAAATGTACACGCAAAGGGAAAGACAGGCTGAGCGTCAAAGCTTTTTCGAATCGGGTTCACTAGGTTCACCCCGCATTAGATTAAGGTACAGGTTCATAGTAACAGAAAGCGCTTTCTTAAAAAGAGCTGATAGCACCAATCTCAGTTGCAAGGCAAGATTATACTACAATCCCCATATCTGTAAACTTTTTGTTGTGTCATGTAGAAATTGCTTTTTAACACCTCTGGACTTAAAGGAAGTCCCTTATTATACTTGTCAAGAAAGGAAGTGACCCGGTCCATGCACCAGCTCATCATCTTCTCGCCAGAGAGTACCCATATCATTCATTAATGGGCCTCAGGCGAATAGCATAATTCAACTTTAACGATATGTGGATTCGCTTTTTTCCTTGAGGTACCGCCTGGAGGAGAAAAACATGAAACAAAATACGCGGACATGGCCGGTTATTCTGGCTGTACTGCTTGGAACATTTACGGTAATTCTAAATACAAGCTTGCTTAATCCGGCCTTGCCTGCTTTTGCAGAGCAATTCAAGACGGATGAATTAAGCGTCAGTTGGATTATAAATAGTTATGTATTGGTCATGGGCCTTACACTTCCGCTTACCGGATTTTTCAGCAGACGATTTGGCTCCAAAAAAGTATACTTGGCGGGCCTGATTCTGTTTCTGATCGGTTCTGCTGCTGCGGCAGCAAGCGGGAATCTTCCGGTGTTGATCACTTGCCGAGCCTTGCAGGGATTTGGTGCGGGTCTTCTGACCCCATTATCAATTACGCTTATTTTTGCGGCTGTTCCTGTTGAGCAAAGAGGTATGGCAACGGGAATTTGGGGCGTAGTCAGTATGCTTGCCCCTACGTTAGGGCCTACTCTTGGCGGCTTGGTCATCGATCATGGGGATCCTGTGCTGTTATTTCTGATTAACCTACCGACAGGTCTGCTTGGTTTAATCGCAGGAATCGTTTTTCTTAAACCTGATTCTGAGAGCAATCAAACATCCCCTTTTGATGCAAAAGGTTATTTGTTTCTAGCAGCCGGTATCGGCTTATCCTTGTACGCACTCGGCGAAATGAACACGGTTGAACGGACTTCCAGCCTGCTGCATTGGGGAGTTTTGTTCGCAGGATTAGCCTTTATGCTGCTGTTTATCGTTGGACGGCGCAAACATTCATTATTGAATTTTTCACTGCTGAAAATACGGGAGTTTCGAATTGGCACAGTTGTTACAACTTTGACTGCGGTTGGATATTATTTATCGTTTTTTCTGATTCCGATCGTAATTCAGAATGTGTATCATCTCAGTGCGACGTACACGGGCCTTTTATTTATTCCTGATGCCATCATGACAGGGATTTTTATGCTGGTTGGAGGTAAAATTCTGGACCGGAACGGTGCCCGGAAAGTAGTCGCATGGGGCCTTTTTATAACCGGGGTAACAACGCTGCTGCTTGGCTGTTTAACTCCCGACTCCCCGTTCTGGTATATTACGCTGTTAATGGCTCTGCGCGGAGCCGGATTTGGTCTTTCCAGCATCCCCGCCACTACCTCTGGAATGGGTGCTTTACCCGAGGAAAGACTTGTAGAAGGCTCTGTGTTAAATGATCTGATTGAACAGCTCGCCTCCTCCATTGCCATTGTCATTTGTATGCTGGCATTTGTCACTTGGCGAGATGGTGCGGTTGCGAACAGACAGCTGTCATTGGAAACGGCCAATCTGAATGTATCCAACGGCTTGTTCCTTGCCCTGGGCGTTCTCATATTCGTCGTACTTTTCGCCTGGCTGCGCTCTTCCGGTAAACCAGCTGAAAAACAGGAAATACGTTAATCATTCAATGCCTTGTGAACGATGCGAAGCCCGCAGACTTCATAAGGCATTTTTTTCGTGCTCTGCCTTAGCGTAGAACCGGTCATTCCGATATGATACATTAGTGCTGAACGATTTTAAGTCAGGCGGTGCGATGAGAAGAAAATGAAGGTCAAAATTAAAATCATTCCGGAAAAGATTGAAGAAAGCGTCCTTTTTCTTGCCCATCGAATGACGCCATTTATTCAGAACCTAGTTCAACTCATTGAAAATAATCCGTCTTCCCATCTCTTTATCCGCAAAGCTGGAGAACAAAGGGAGCGAAAATTGGATTATTCAAGCATTTTGTATCTGGAGTACGTGGAAAGAAAAATTTTTATCTACACGCAAAATGACGTTTATGAAATTCCAGGCCCGTTGTATAAACTGGAACACTCTATGCCAAAATATTTTGTACGCATATCCAAATCGGCCATTGTGAACGTCTACATGATCACCGAATTTGAGTCAGGCCTGAACGGAAATATAACAGCTCAATTAACGAATAAAGAGAAATTAATCGTATCCAGAAGATATGTGAGAGCGTTAAAAGAACATCTTCAACAGCTCGATTAACCTCTTGTGATGAAAAATCCGCCGCTTATGTCGGATCTGCTAGGCTTCGTTTAACGGGCACCCTACAATGAACATGTAACAGACAGGACGGTCAATTGCAGATCGGATTCCTGAACTAAACAAGATCGTTAAGGAGTGGCTGTTAAATGGTTGATGTATTTAAAGTTTTGGTGAAAATTATTGAGCTTACGCCAATTTATGTGTGGCTGTTGCTGGCGTTTTTAGTCCAGAGAGGAATTTCCACATCGCAGGAACGGGAAGTAAATATTTTAAAATCGTTCCTTGTTCCCGGAGTCTTCATTGTTTGGGGACTGTATAACATTGTAGCTAAATTTGCCCATCCTTTTTCTTCAATCCTGACGTATCTCGTGTTTCTTGCCATTGGCGTTTTTCTGGGAACAATGCTGTATCAGAAAACATACCGCTTTTTTGTAAGAAATGGCGCAGTAATTCGAGCCAAAAATTATTTCCCGCTGTTTATTATTCTTTTTAACTTTTTAATTAAATATTCCTTGAACATCTACATGTATATGGATACGGATGCCGTCAACAGACTAAGCTTTAATATGTTGTATACTGCGATCAGCGGAACGACGGTTGGACTATTCTTTGGCGGAATTGTGATTACGTATCGATATGTAACGACGCAGAGAGGAAGAATTCGGGGGTAACCATGAAGTGGATGACGCGCGTGATCAACGGATTAGGCTTAGGCTCGTTCGTCTTTTTGTTCGTCTCTCTTTTTAATCAGACAGCGCCGACTTTAACAAAAGAATCGATATTGAGCATTTTCCTGGTTTCGATTTGCGCCGGAATTTTAAGCGTGTTATTCGACATTGAACGTCTCAATTTTTTAGCAGCGCTAGTTATCCATTTTGCTGGAATGAACCTAGTCGTCTGGGCGGCCTCATTTTTCAACGGCTGGCTGCAGGGAACTACATGGATGAGCTACTTGGGCAGCATGGTCATTTTTTATACCTGCTCTTGGGTGTTCCTGGTGATTCGGAGTAAGCTGATTACAAGGGAACTGAATCAATGGATTAAGCAAAATTCCGGCAGAAGCCAAATTAAAGTATAAACGGAGACAAGTCAGCATGTTAATCCTTGTGTTGTTGATTGCATATGTTACAAAAAAACAAATGAAGTATGAAAAGATTTCTTGGTTGCGCCTAGCCATTATTCCAGCCTATAGCTTAATTATGCTTGTTGTATCGTTTGACTGGGAGCTTCGGAGCCTGCTAAATCTGGCGATTTTGATTGTTTGCGCTTATTGCATTGCGGCGCTGCAGGTCAGCGGAGTTAAAGTAAAAACCGCTCATTCCAAGGGGCAGCAGATTGTCGAAATGCGCACCGGGATGAAGTACATGTACGGGTGGTTTGCGGTTGTAATAATCATTATTATTAGTGAATATGCAAGCGGCGAGCTTGAAAGCTCCCGGGCTCTTCGAGAAGAGCTGATGAAGGAAATGGTGCCCTATATTGTATTCTCGAAGGGGACGGACAACTGGATGTTGTGGGCCATAACCGGCTTGACCAGCTTATTCTTCGTCATTATGCTGATGCGGAAACACCCTGCTGTACATGCTGTACTGTTTAATAAGATGAACCGGTATCGAAAATAATGGTTTTAAGGAAAAGCCGCGAAAATCGCGGCTTTTTAATGTTTTTTGTTAACGCGGTAATTTGCTTCTTGAAGTTGGCTTTCTTCCACATAGTTGCGGTAATTAACGCCGTTGTAATAATCTATAATGTCTTGGTTTATCTCCGGATATAATTGAATGGAATGGAGCTCGGAGATCGGTATCCATTTTACGTCAGTTTGATTAGGATCCGGTTTTTCAGGAAGCTCGGGATATGAGCCGGGTTTTAATTTGCATTCGAATGTTACCCCAACGGAGTGAGTATCACCATAAATGCAATTGTTTTTTGTTGGCTGGTACTCGTATACAAATGCAACCTTACCAATTTCTACTTCAACGTTTGCCTCTTCTTTTGCTTCCCGTGTGGCAGCTTCTATTAATGTCTCGCCTGGTTCTAGGCCGCCTGCGGGCAAATTATAATGAACCCCGTCATCATGATCATTTTTAAACTCGATAAGTAAAATAGCGTCATTCTCAATAATTAACGCGCAGGCGCGAAGCCTTATTTTTTCCACCTTATCACATCCTGCTGTGTATTTTTCAATCGCAAAATATCGTGCTAATGCTAGAAAATAAGTATTTAGTAAAATGATCCCATTTGTCAATGTTCTTATTAAAAAACGCATCCCCAAGCTTGAGCTTGGGAACGCGCTTTATTAGGCTTCCGTTTATTAGCTGATTTTTTCAAACCGCACCGCGTCGGCTCTCAAGTTTTTACCGCTGTTGCCGCTAAAGGTATTTGTCACATACCCTCCTGTTCCGGCATTAAAGGTATAGGTGCCGAGCTCATGCCAACCGCTTGTACCGCTCGTGAAGTTAACTGAAATTGGACTGGACAAACCTGCGGCGGAATTGACGAGAACTTGCGCATTGTTGTCGCTGGACGAATTAACGACCCGGTAAATCGAGACTTTATAGGTACCGGCATCTAATGTTGGCGTCCACTTGACGCTGGCTCCGATAGCGTTCGAATAACGAGTGGAGGAATTGTTGTAGCCTGGCAGCGAACTGTTGCTGAACGTGCCGGAGGTCTCTTGATAACCGGCCGTTCCGTTGTCAACGATAACTGCCGCTGGAGGCGTGTTATAACGGTTATCGGCTCCAATATTCGGTACATCATCGGCAACGACGGTTCCGCCAAAGTAATCTTTGCCTCCGTTGGATGCAATGAGAGCTCCGGCGTTAATGGCCGGTGATGTCGGCTTAATCCGGAAAGCTCCGACATTGTTGATGCCGATTGGCATCGTAGTCGGAAGCGGACCGACAAATTGCGGATCAACGTTCAGATTCGTGCTGTTATAGCTTGTCGGTAAGGAAATGCCATAAATCAAGTTATTGCTTTTCATAGCGCCGTCGGTCGGCAACTTCCCTACCGTGCCTGCACGGTAAACGATATTGTTTTTGGATGAACCTGTTGCAATCATATTTTCGGTACCGGTGTCTGAGGTAATATCAGGATTTACTGCGTCTGCGGGAACATAAATCGTATTGTTATACGCGGTCAAATGGCCGCCAGCACTGCCATTAAAGCCAGCTTCCATAATCATATTGTAGCGAACGGTAACCTGAAACGCACTTCCCATGACAAGCAGGAAACCGCCGGCATTATCGTGGCTGTAATTATATTGGAATGTCGTTGCCGTCGTTTCGTAATCCGCGTCAAAGCCTTGACGATCGCAGAGTCCGTTTGTATTTTTCACATTAAACGCTTCGTTATGTTGGAATACGGCGCCGCTTGTGGAGAAAGCCCAGATGCCCGCGATGCAATCGTAGTACCCCGCCGTCGTCCCCGCCCCGTTCACTACGTTGTACTCAATTAGAGGATTGGTGGAATCCGTTACGACAATTCCATCGTACTTGCTATCTGTGACAACGTTATTGCGGACAAGTAAATTTGTGCTGCGCGCCGGGGTCGTACTAGCTCCGATTCGATTAGCCTCGGTTCGAATGGCTGCCTGTGTGCCGGCATTGGTAATCGTATTATTTTCAATGATGACATCGTTCCACTTGCTTATAGTCTCTCCGTCCGATGATAGGAGTATGCCGTTTTTGGCGGTATCGTGGACATTCAAATTATTCAGACGAATGTAATTCAACGAGCCACCGTTAAAGTTCAAAATGGAAACGCCGTTACCTAGATTGTTCGTTACGTCTAAGTTGCTTAATTCCCAGTACTCCTGGTTTTTAAGAAATACGGCTCCGTTGCTGTTGAATTCGCCGCCGTTTGCAAAAAGCGATGCAATGTTGAAGTTAATGATCGGCTTAGCGCCTGTTCCGTAGCGATTAATCTTAATTGGATTCCCTGCTGTACCGCTGCCTTTCGGATACAGCTGTTCCGTCCAGGA
This sequence comes from Paenibacillus pasadenensis, assembly GCF_023715725.1. Taxonomy (GTDB): domain Bacteria; phylum Bacillota; class Bacilli; order Paenibacillales; family Paenibacillaceae; genus Paenibacillus_O; species Paenibacillus_O pasadenensis_A. The sequence continues at coordinate 117,442 of NZ_JAMBOT010000006.1, read as the reverse complement.
GCTTCCGGATTTTAACAGAATCGTGTCGCCGGGAGCGAACGTCGTTCCGTTCACTTTGGACAAATGCTGCCAAGCTGAACCAGGGCTGAGGCCGTCATTTGCATCATTTCCGCCGGAGGAATCGACATAATAGGTCGTTCCTGCCGCCGCCGCTGTCTGAATGGGCCAGAACGGCAGCAGTGCCGCAAACAGAACGGCTACGCATGTCCAGACTAGAGTTTTGTGCTTATTTTTGCTCATCACAACATTCTTCCTCTCACTTTATGGATTGATAGTGCTTGGTGTTGACGACTACATGTGCTTCGGAACGCAAGATCTGAATTCTACGCTGATAGCGATCCTCCGCGTATCGGATTTTCAGTTCTTCTTTCACGTGTTCAAACGTTTGAAAATCACCTCCCTTAGTAGTCAATAGCCGGAGCACATACATGCCGTCAGCTGCCTCAATCGGCTCGCTTACCTGCCCTTTTTTCGCTTGCATGGCCCAATCGCGCAATGCCTTGGACAGCTCGGCATCCTGCTTTGACGAACGCTGGTCGAATCGCTGCTCTTTCAATTGAAACTCAAACGTTCCTCCGTCGTGAGCTGCGGCCTCAGCAAATGAAGCGCCTTTCCTCACGGATGCAGCCGCCTCTTGGAGCTTGTCGAAAGCGGATTGTTTGGCTTCGGCCGAATCCCAGCCTTGACCGTCGTTGTTCGAAATGTACAATTGTTCGACGGTGATTTCCTTTTTCTCACGATATAAAGGGTCCTTGATCCGGTTATAAAATTCCCGAAGCGTCTCGTCTGACGCCGCCTCGTCTTGCGCCTTCAATTTGGATTTCAAATCATTCACAAGATTGCTGAACAAATAGTTGTAATAGCTCCAAGCGTCATATTGAACAGGGCCGTAGATGACTTTTTTTTGCTGCACAGCGGTCTCTCTCCGTTTATTTTCCTTGGCGAGCTGCTGCAGAAAAGCAGGATAATCCAGCTCCTGCACAAGACCCTCCTGCTTTGCCAATAGCTGCTGAATTTTTACCGATGTAAGCGCATCCAAAGCAAGCTGTTTTGCTTTCTCAATTGGGACCTCGTCTCCGAAAGCAGTTGTCCAGAAATCCGGCGAATCAACAGCTCCGTATTTCTCTTTAAAATAGCCGACTGTGTCTGAGCGCTGCTGGTCCAGAAACAGCTGGAATTCTTCCGTGCCAATCGGCGTGTTATTTATTGTGACAACTGTCGCCTTTGAATTAGATTCCTTAAATAAGGTAGAGTTATAAAGCGTTATCATAATTGTAAGACATAGTAAAATGCCAGCTGCAACCATCAGTTTCAAACGCCTCTTCAAGCTTCCGCACCTCAATTCTTGATTCATGAAACCGGATTCATAAAGATTGTAGCGTCCTCCCGCCCCTTGTGAAAATACACAAATCTAACAAGAATCATACACAAAATTTCAAACGATAAATCCCGCATGAGCACCATTTACATGGCGGATAAATTTATCTATAGTTGGATTACATTGCGCAATAAGGTGGGATTCGATTGAAAATTGAAGCAGGATCGTATCAAGCCTTTACCCCCACAATCAACGACTATACGTATTGGAAAAAAAAGACACAATTCCTGCTGGAAACGGATCAATATGAGCATTGGACGATGTTCGCCGTTGAAGAAGGCTCGTTTTGGTTTGAAATTGAAACGGAATCCGCGACCGCTCGTTTTGGCGATCTTGTGTTAATCCCTCCGAACACACCGATGACTCGGCGATTAATAGAGCCTTTGACGTTTCATTTTGTCTCTTTTGCCTGGGAAGACTCTGCAAGCCCAAGGCCGCTCCCAAGCCGGTCCTTGGTGCTGCCGACCAGCAAAGTGTCCATTTTTGACGAAGCGCAATTAAGGAGCTGCTATGCCAGCCTCCGGAAGCTGAAGGATCGAATTGATCCCGTTTCCTGCCAATGGCGCAACATCGTATTGGCGGATCTGTTTTACTCTTATTTCAATGAAAATCAGCTTGAGCTAAAATTATTCGGATCGTCGGATCCGCTTATCGAAAAGGCGGCCGTACTGATTCACGAGGCGCTCTTTACCCCGTTCAATATTATGGAAATCGCGGCCAAGGTCGGTTTGAGCCCCGTCCAGTTTTCCAGGCGTTTTTTCCGTATGTATGGAATGACTCCCAATAACTATATAACATCGCTTCGAGTGGAAAGAGGGAAGATTCTTTTGCAGGAGACACAGTTTACGCTGGATCGGATTGCGGAAAATTGCGGGTATATGAGCGGGTATTATTTCAGCCGGGTATTCACCAAACATATGGGCATGAGTCCATCGCAGTACCGCAAGCTGCACCGTTAATGCCAAAGAGGCTGCCCCTAAAGTCACATATGTGACTGGGACAGCCTCTTTGAACCGTGCTTTACTGCATAGGAATGACCGTCAGCTGGTCCATATTAGGACCGCTTTTATCCCTAGTTTGAAGCGTCATTTGATGGGAGCCGGCGGTCAGGTAGACCAGCTGCTCAACCGTATTCCACGTCGTGTTCCAGTTTCCTGTGGAAACGAAAGGCAGCGAGTTAACAACTTCTGCTCCATCCATCCACATTTGCATATTACGGGCAGCGGAATCGCCGTTGGCGTATCTGAAGCTTAATTTGTAATATCCATCGGAAGGGGCATCGAACGTCCAGCGGATGTAGCCATAGCCGCTATCAAAATTCCAAAAGCCTGTCCCGTACCAGCCGCTGCCAGCGCTGCCCTTCTTTCCGATTGTGTGAATCGCATCTTCAGCCTGATAGCTGACCGAGTTGCCCGGCTGGTACACTTTGCACTTTTTAACTGTACCGGGAAGCGGATCGCCGCCAAACTGGGTGCTGTCACAGTTGACAGAAGAAGTAAATTGCCCGCTGTAGTATTTGTCATTCGCTCCGAATTTCACGACCTGAGTGCCACTAAACGTGCACACGCCGTTCTCATCCGCGCAATCGACCCAGTTCGGGGAGTTGTCCGGAGTGTAGCAGTTTTTGCTGTAGCCCATATACGGGTCAGCGTTGAAGGCCGAGACTCCGCAATTGATTGGAGCCGAAAAATTCTTTGTTGTATAAAAAATCGACGTGCCGTATTTGACGGCCTGTTGACCGTTGAAGTTGCATGTTTCGCCTTCCGAAGCGCATTTCACAAAGCCTGCCGGCGCGTCGGACAGGCCCGTCACGGTGAGCATGAAATTCTTTGTAAACATCGTTCCACCAGATGGCATCCGAACCGTCGCTAACAGATTAACGACTGCATTCCCATTCAAAGGCCGATTGACTTTTCCATCGTTAGAGATGATGGATTGAGAACCGGAGTACCACTCAATGATTGCGCCGCTTGCTCCCGTAGTTGGCAGGAACAGGTTCTTCGTCACACTAGCAGCCGAATCGTTGCCAGCGAAGCCGATCATTAGATTACCAAGATCCGTAATTAAGGAAGGATCGTACAGAACGGTTACGAGGAACGATTTTGTATCCGAGACGTCTCCGACGGTAATCGTTGCCGTCAATGCTACGGCTTTGTTCCCGCCATTTTGCGGACGCGTTACCGCACCGTTCAGATAAACGGCGCCTTGATCACTGGACTGCCACTGAATCGTAGCGCCGTTGGCGCCGTTTGTAGGTAAAAATAGGTTGTTTGTTACACTGTCTACCGTATCGCTTCCTGAATAGCCAATCGTTAATGCAGCCTTGGCTGCGCTTACCGCACCAGCTTTATTTTGAATGACCGTAACAGGGAACGTTTTTGTCGTCGTTTGACCGCCAAGGCTCAAGGTAGCCGTCAAAATAACCGGTGTATTTCCTGAGATGGAACGGGTAACAACTCCGCTTGCAGAAACCGCAGAATGGTTGGAGGTCCAAGTAATAAAGGAGCCGTTTGTGCCTCTCGCCGGCAGTGTGATGTTTTGCGTAATGCTCGCCGATTGATCGCCCGGTGCATATCCGATTGCGAGAGACGCTACATCCAAGCCGAGTGCGTTATTCACAACGGTGAGCTTGAATCTTTTGGTGTCAGACTTCCCGTTTTTGCTGATGGTTGCGGTCAGCGTAACCTCCGTGTTTTGCGCCGGACGTGTTACGGTGCCATTGGCAGCGATGATAGAAGCGTTGGACGATTGCCAGCTAATCGTTGTCCCGTTTAGGCTGCTCGGAAGCGTGATATTTTGCGTGACGCCTTCGGCGCTGTCTGTTCCGGTGTAAGTAATTTGCAAAGATTTTTTGGCAGAATTCACTTCTGGAGCCAAGTCGTTGACTTTCACAGAGCTGATCTTGTCATCAAAAGTAGACAGAGAAGCTTGGCTGGACGTATAGGTTTGGGATGTGCCTCCGTAATTTGCATCGAAATAAGCCGTTACGGAATAATTGCCGACAACCTCCAGAGAAGAAGCCTGGTCGTTGCCAAGCGAGGTGAGGCTGAAGTTACTCTCGTCTGTAGTCAGCCGGATGCGCGCCCCCTGGTAGTTGGGATCCTTATAAAGGAAAATACCGCTTTCATCGCCATACCGGACAACACGTACAGAGGAGATTTGGTCGTGAAACGCCGGGAAAGTAGTGTTCAAGTTCGGCTGACTGCCGTCGATAACTGTTTTTTGGCCTTTGAAATCTTTTTCCGTAAACAATTCTACCTGATATGGACCTACGATTTTAATCGAGGACACCGCATTGTCGCCAACGTTAAGCTGGGACAAATCCGAACTCTCTCCGATGACCCGGTTCAGGCGACCTGCATAATTGGCGTTTTGCCAGAGATAAACCCCTTCTTCTTGAAGGACCGGGGCGGCTGGCGCCATATTCAGTTTTTTGATTATGTTCACCGCATCTGAATTGTTAAAAAAGTCCAGCATGATGACATTCGCTCTTTGGCTCTGCCAGTTGAGCTGCAGTCCGTTTGTAGCAATGCGGTTTGCTTCCGCAGCTGCAGCCTCTATGGATGTGCTGCCCATTGGATCTACCGTTATGATATTTTGCATAACATGCAGCTTATCCAAGTATTGGTAAGCATCGCCAATCTCAGTATCCATTTTCGTTTGCAGTTCGCTTACGCTGCTTGTATTCGGCCAATAGGAACGAACCATTGAATCCCGGTCCCATAACTTTCCGCCAGCATCCGGAACGTATTTAGCAATGGATTCACTTGTCTGTTCCGTGGCTGTTTGGCTTGGCCAATATTTATTTTTAGAACCAAAGTAAACGATGACTCTTTTATTGGACTGCCACATTTCTTCTAGCGTTGTATCCATCCCCCACGATTCAGGAACCATCATGTCGTACAGGGGATTGAGTTCTGCCATCAGCTGCCCGAAAGCGCCGGCATCCATTTGGTAGAAGGCCTGGAAGTCGAGGACGATAACTTCCTTCGGATTTTGATCCAGGAACGATTTGACTGAGCCAAGAATATCCGATACTTTCTCCGAGTATAAAAAGTGCATCGTCCGCAGATCGTTTGGATCCGTAACCAGGTACATGCCATCCCGGTACATGTATGGACCGACTCGCAGATCGAGGTAGCGTATGCCCGCATTCAGCTGGCCTTGTACGTTCATGTTTTGCGTTTTGGACTTGTCCAGGGAAAATTTATTAAGGAGATCTGCTGGAATACTGCCCAGCCAAGGCAGGAGATTAGCCGCATCAGGCGCTAACGTCGAACCGGAGTTCATTGTACCCGTACCCGTGTCGTGCGTACCTGGCAAAAGGATATCGCGAATCGTTTTGTGTTTGAACTCAGGATTTGCCTGGTCAACCTGCTCCATCCAATTTCGGTTGTTGCTTTGGCTTACATCGGCGAACGCCGCTGTAGGGGTTAAAATTGAAGCACTAGAGAACAGTGAAGCCAGTATGCATACATTGGCGACAATCCTCTTCAATCTCATCAAGTAAGCTCCTTTGTTGTTGGAATTAGGTTCATACAGAGCCTGCCATAAGACATCTGGAAACGATTCCATAAATAGTCATGGCTTCATTTCAAACATCTTCCCCCTGCCTCCTTCGTTTAAATTGACAGTTATTCTCTGGATGTCCAAGCTTTATTCTACTTATTTTTGTTAACTCTGTATATCATTCGATTGTAAATTTTTAATGGAGTAAGATATCTGCTTGACGAAAGCACCCCATTAACAGCAAAAAGCTACCGTTTAACCGGCAGCTTTTTCATCCCTAGCTTTCGCCTCAATACTCTGTATTACACTAAATGCCTGCCACGAACAAACTGTTCAACTCTATCCCGCTTAAAGCCCGGTTATAAATTCTTAAATTATCCACTGCTCCGTCCCACTCTTCATTGTTAGAATCAGGCGTTTTGTGGCGTCCAATTCGCATGACATCGGTTGAAGACACCGCTGTGCGAGAAGCAGCAGCCTCTAATTGACCGTCAAGATACAGCTTTAACGTTCCCACATCATACGTAAGGGCTGCGTGATGCCAGCTGCCGTCTGCCGGAATCGTTCCCGTGGAAACAGTTGCAACTCCGCCAATAAAACTGGCAAGCTTGCCGTCCGCTTTTCGATACAGCCATCCTCTTCCGTTTGCGCCTTCCTGCTGCAGAATGGTTTGAGTTTGACCTACTGCTGCGTCCAGCTTCACCCATGCTGCGGCCGTGAACGAGGTTGTACCCGGGTTGACGATGTTCGGCAATTGAACGAAGTCGTCCGCACCGTCCAGCAGCACAGCGCCTTGTGTTTTTCCTGCAGTTGTCCAGGCAGAACCGTTCACTAAAGTTCCTGTGAAATTGTTGCCGGATATGTCCGCAGCCGCTGTCCCGCTCGTTTCGTCAAACTTCCAATGCCCTTTCAGACTCGGATCGGCAGGCACAACAGGCGCCGGCGTCAGTTGGATCGCCGTAATCGAATGCGCCGGGAACGTGTGCGTAAAAGAGTTCGCTCCAACGCTTACACCTGTTTGTTTATTTATGGCTACCCGGTTAATTGGCTGACCGGCAACGTGGTCATACTCGTTGTAGTCCAGAAAAGCCAGCGGATTATTGGGATTGGTCGAGTTCAACGTCCAGACTTCAGCGGAGCCGTTTCCGGTAAATCCCGCTAAGTTGATCGTTGTTTGAACACTATTTTCCCGGCTGTCATTCACGACCGTCACATACAGATTTCCGGCTTCATCTTTTGTTGCTCCGGCTGTAAAATAACTTTGCGACAGATTTGAACGGACTGTTTCGACTTTCCTAGAGCCGGTCATGTTTGAAAATAATTGCATCGTCAGCGCCGTGGCTGTCGGGATAAATTGGTCCTCTTTTGGATTAAACATGGCATTATCCGCCGCGCTAATGGAAGTAGAGCCTGGCGGAGCTGTAGCCGGGTCAAAATCAAGAAGCGTATGTTTGCTCGCTAAGGTAACGTTTACTTTCATAAAGCTGAGCAGCTGCTTGCCGACATACAGACCCTGATCAAGCGTCCGCAAATAATGAGCTGCGCCATCCGTAGCATTGGGGATCGGGACCCATCCGGCTATCCCGTATTCGGACACCATAATTTGTTTCCCGTGGTTAGGGCCAAGCAGACTGTTAAACGTATTGTAAGGTCCGGTAAACCAGGATTCCATGGATGCAGGTTTGCCCATGATCGCATCATGAAAGTTTTTTGCGAACTCTTCCCCTCGCGGTACATTAGGCAGTGATACCCCTTGCCCATAGGGATGGATAATAATACCGTCGAAATAATTCTGGGAATTTTCAGCCACCAGATCAGGCGTAATGCCTCCAAAAACACTAAACACTTTAATGGATGGATCAACGGCTTTCATTGCCTTGTAAAAATCTACGAACCCGTCGTGATTTGCGGTTCTATAGGTAACGTAGACGTTGCTTTCCGGACGTTTGCCCTTTATATTGTTTCCGAAGGTAATTTTTCCTGTATTAAAATTAATCGTATAATGCTTGTCAGCAGGAAGCGAATTTGCTAAAGTTGCGACTTGCGTCCACGTCTCAGACCCCACTTCCACTTTGTATGTACCTGCAGCCGTGCTTATAGGCGCGTATCTTGCATAATAGGCATTTTCTAAAGCGTTGAAAACATCCGGCTGAAACTGCGGATTGGTATAGGTGACTGAAATCTCATCTCCAGGTAAAGGAGTTAATCCTTTACTATTATTTCCGAACGTAATTCTATAAGTACCCGCTGCGGCATCGACCACGCTATACACATAATGCAGGGAGGCTGGTCCCGAACTGTTGAAGTTAGCGACCTGCGCCCACGTCTGTCCGTTCACTTTAACTTCCGCAAGCGAACCTTTGACTTGATATTCCAGATTCGCGGAAGCTGTCGACGCTCTTGACCGGAAGTCGCTAAATCCGACCACGGGTTGTCGGTTAAAGACAGAGTTATGAATCGTCCCGGAAACCGGAGCCGGATCGTCCCCCCAAAGATACTTGTGCTCAAGATCTGCATAAGCTAACCACTCTTCCTGGCCGCCTCCTTGATCCATCTCATTTCCGACTTCCCAATATTTGATCTTGTAAGGCTCCGCATGTCCGTTATTAACTCGGAGTTCGGCCCAGTTTATTCCTCCAATCACAACATTGCTGTCCCCGGGTTGTCCGTTCATGTAAGCGACGAATGCAGCGGCTTCCTGCGCGCCGGATAAGCAATTGCTGGACGACCACTCCAAATTGCTCCATTCCGAAGGGCCATTCGGGTTCACTTTCGCCAGGCATTCTCCCCCTGACCAGCCGGAGGCGTCCACGACGATATCTCCCTCCGCTCCGATCTGCTCCAGCATTTGCCCATATTCGTCAGGCCCGTAATCATTTGAGGTTGGTTCGCCTGTTTTGCCATGGACATTCCGCGGGCGGTCCTCATGCGGTCCGATGCCGCGCTGCCACTTATACTTATTGGCCACCGTACCGCCCGGGAACCGGAGCATGTTGATGCCGCTGTTTTTTACTTCATCGATAAGCTTGCTGTCGAGCGAGTTCGTTGATGAATTCCAGGAACCGAACCCTCCGTAGATGTAACGATGATTGGATCCAAAAATTGTGCCGACCTCTCCCTTATCTACGTTTGCATTTACCGTAAGCGTGGGATCTCCTGCGGCGCCTGCTTTAGGCGCATGAACCCAAGAAGCCGATCCAAAAGCCAAAACTCCAGCCATTATGAATAAAAGCTTCTTCCTTTGTCTGCCCGCTGCACGTTCTCTCATCTTCTACCTCCCAAGGTTGCAAAGAATTAAAACAAACTAAACCTATAATTTATGTCGGTATTAACCTCCTGCCGACTACTATACAACAAATATCCAATCTTTTTTTGTCAAATCTTCAGATGGAATGTTCTTTTTTATGGGTTCCTAAAAATAAAAAAAGCCGCGATGTACGCGACTTTTAATTGGGAGCAGGTATGAAGGTCGTTAATTGCCCGCCACAAACAAATCGTTTATCTCCGTACCGCTCAAAGCGCGGTTGTAGATTCGAACATTATCCATGGCGCCATCCCACTCTTCATTGTTTAGGTCAGGTGTTTTATGGCGGCCTACCCGCAAGGCGTCGGTAGAAGAAACCGCTGTACGGGCAGCTGTTGCTACCAATTGGCCGTCCAGATACAGCTTGACTGTCCCTGCATCATAAGTCAGGGCTGTATGATGCCAGCTGCCGTCTGCCGGAATCGTTCCCGTCGAGACAGTTGCGGTGCCGCCAAGGAAGCTGGCTAACTTACCATCTGCTCTGCGGAATAACCAGCCTCTTCCATTTGTTCCTTCCTGCTGCAAAATCGTTTGCGTCTGTCCTAAAGACGTCTCCAGCTTCACCCATGCTGCGGCGGTAAAAGAGGTTGTTCCAGGGTTAACAACGTTTGGCAGTTGAACATAATCGTCTACCCCGTCCAGTTGGAGGGCGCCTTGCGTTTTACCTGCGGTTGTCCATGCGGAACCGTTCAGCAATGTTCCCGTGGCGCTATTGTTGGAAGCGTCCGCTGCTGCCGTTCCGCTTGTTTCATCAAACTTCCAATGCCCTTTTAAGCTCGGATCAGCAGGTACAACAGGGGCCGGGGTCAGCTTGATTGCAGTAATCGAATGCGCCGGGAACGTGTGCGTAAAAGAGTTCGCTCCAACGCTTACGCCCGTTTGTTTATTTATGGCTACCCGGTTAATTGGTTGATTGGTGTTGGCGTCATACTCATTGTAATCTAGGAACGCCATTGGATCGCTTGGATCGGTCGAGTTCAACGTCCAGACTTCAGCGGAGCCGTTTCCGGTAAATCCAGTAAGATTAATGGCCGTTTGAACGCTGTTTTCCCGGCTATCGTTTACTACGGTCACGTACACATTACCTTCATCATCCTTCGTTGCTCCAGCTGTAAAATAGTTTTGAGCCAGATTTGCACGGACTGTTTCCACTTTTCTTGTGCCCGTCATATTCGAGAACAGTTGCAGCGCCAGCGCTGTGGCTGTCGGGATAAACTGATCCTCTTTCGGATTAAGCATGGCGTTATCCGCTGCGCTTACCGAAGTAGAACCTGGCGGCGCTACAGACGGATCAAAGTCAACGAGCGTATGTTTGTTCGCCAATGTGACATTAACTTTCATAAAGCTGAGCAGCTGCTTGCCGACATAAAGACCTTGATCAAGAGACCTCAAGTAATGAGAGACACCATCCGTTGCATTCGGAAGCGGGACCCACCCGGCAATCCCATACTCGGATACCATAATTTGTTTGCCGTGATTCGGGCCAAGCAGATTGTTGAAGGTATTATTCGGACCGGTAAAATAATGCTCCATTGAAGCGGGTTTTCCCATCACTGCATCATGGAATGCCTTTGCGTATTCTTCCCCTCTTGGCACGTTTGTCAGCGAAATTCCTTGTCCGTACGGATGGATAACGATACCGTCAAAATAATTCTGGGAATTTTCGGCTACCAGTTCAGCCGTGACGCCTCCGAACACACTGAATACTTTAATCGACGGGTCAACAGCTTTCATCGCCGTATAAAAGTCTACAAATCCATCATGATTAACGGTTGAATAAGTAATAAAGACGTTATTGTCCGGGCGTTTACCTTTGACGTTATTCCCGAAGGTGATTTTGCCAGTATTAAAATCGATCGTGTAGTGCTTATCTGTAGGGAGGGAGCTAGCCAGGCTCGCCACTTGCGTCCAGGTTTCTGTCCCTACTTCAACCTTATACGCACCGGCAGCGGAGCTCATAGGCGCATATCTCGCATAATATTCGTTCGTTTTTGCTGTATAAACATCAGGCTGAAGCTGCGAATTGCTGTAAGTAATCGAAATCTCAGCCCCTGGGGCAGGAGTCAAACCGTTTATATTGTTTCCGAACGTAATTTTGTACGTGCCTGCAGTAGCATCCAATACGCTGTATACATAATGCTGAGCGGTTGATCCTGAGCTGTTAAAGTCGGTTACCTGCGTCCACGTCTGTCCATTAACTTTAACCGTGGCTAGCGACCCTTTTGCTTGATATTCCAAATTTGCAGTGGCTGTCGCCGCTCTCGCCCTAAAATCGTTGAATCCAACCGCAGGCTGCCTGTTGTAATTGGAGTGATAGACCTCCCCGGATACAGGGGCCGGATCGTCTCCCCAGAGATATTTATGTTCGGCGTTGGAAGAGCCTAACCATTCTTCCTGGCCGCCTCCAAGATCCATCTCGTTGCCGACTTCCCAATATTTGATATTGTACGGCTCCGCACGTCCGTTGCTGACCCGAAGCGCTGCCCAGTTAACCCCGCCGATGACCACATTGCTGTCCTGCGGTTGTCCGTTCATATACGCAACGAAGGCTGCAGCTTCTTGAGCGCCGGACAAACAGCTGCTGGACGACCACTGCATATTGCTCCATTCCGAAGGACCGCTTGGATTGATTTTTCCCAAGCATTGGCCGCCCGACCAGCCGGATGCGTCAACGACAATATTCCCCTCTGCCCCGATCTGCTCCGCCATTTGCGCGTATTCGTCGGGACCGTAATCATTTGAGGTAGGTTCGCCTGTTTTGCCATGAACGTTCTGCGGACGATCCTCTTGCGGTCCGATGCCCCGCTGCCATTTATACTTATTGGCTACCGTGCCGCCCGGAAACCGGAGCATATTGATGCCGGCGTTTTTGGCCTCATTAATAAGCTGGCTGTCCAGCGAGCTGGTTGCCGTGTTCCAGGAACCGAAGCCTCCATAGATATAACGGTGATTGGATCCAAAAAGGGTACCGACCTCTCCTTTGTCTACATTTGCATTCACCGTAAGGGTCGGATCTCCTGATGCCTGTGCTTGAGGCAGGCTAATCAAAGGTATCGATCCAAAAGCTAAAACCCCAGCCATCAAGAGTAAAAGCTTATTGTTTTTTTTGCCGGCAATGCGTTGTCTCATTGTCTACCTCCTAAGTAATCTTAAATGGTAAATGGAAGCCAAGGCCATTTTGTAAAACGCTTACATTTTTCGCTATTCACCTCCCTTGAAACTAATATACAGCGATTATTGGATCGTTTTTTGTCTAATATTCGGACGGAATGTTCCTTTTCAGGGTTCCTTCTGTTTACAACAGTAAAAAAAGCCGCGATTAACGCGGCTTCGGAAATAATTCATTTAAAGGGCAAATACCGGTTGAAGCTTAATCAAAAATTAAATTTATTCCTGCTGATATAGCTATCATTACGATCCCATACAGAAAACACCGCCAAGCCCATTTCTTCTTTTGTTTTCTCTCATGTTCGTTAGATATAATCCCCACTATGGCAAGCATGTTCATCTCATTACTTCCTCATTTCTTTAGAGTAAGCATTAAATCAACTGGCATGATGCAAAAGGCTGTTCCCGGCAAGTTGCCGCTGAACAGCTTTTGGTATGACTAACTTCCGCCGCCTCCACAACCGCCACCGCCGCAGCTGCTGCCGCTGGAGCAACTGCTGCTTGAGCAGCTGCTGTTATTGCTCGAATTGCTGCCGCCTGAGCATCCGCTGTTGGATCCGTCATGGGAGCCGCCATCATTGCCGCTTTTTGAATCCCCTGCGCAGCCAGACGCGGCACAAACGCTTGCCGAGGAGCTTTCGCGTTCCGGATCTCGGGGCAGTTGCTGTTCCATTTGCGTGGCATATGTATCCTGATGATAAATGGAATACATGACCATGAGCCCTGCAAAATAAACGCCATATGCAGGATTGTTCAGATCGAAGTTAGTTTTTTTTCGTACAGAACCACGCTGTAATTCTTCCCTCAAATTACGTGCATGATCTCCCTGATGAATCAGTTTATCAAGCAGATAGCGAACCAGCTGTGGATCAGCGCCCTCACGGAAATATCTGCGGCGCAGTTCTTCCTCCGGCAGCGTCTGCAGCTCTAGCAATCGGCTCTTATCGAGAGGATGCCGGAAAAAAGGACCCCAAGCAATTTGCGTAAAATCATGAAGGCGGAATAAATAGGAGTAAATCAGATCAAACCAGGCTCGGCCGCCCGGATCTGGAACCGATTGAACCGCTGGCGCATGATGCAGCGTTCCGCCTAACAATTCCTGTCCGAAACGTTCATATTCTCTTGTATACATAATCATCTCATGCCAAACGCTATCTACCTCGTCACTGAACATCGGAACACTTTTAAGCACAGAGCAAACAACAAAGTAACGTTTTAATTCAAATAACAGCAACTCGAAACGATCCTCCGCTACATGGGGGTGCTCCTTCAGATATCGTTGTTTGATCTGTTGAATATAATCGTCGGGCAAGGCACGATGAAGAGAAGCAAGCGTCCCCTCAATAGGCACTTCAGGCAATGCGCCGAGATTACCCCAGCTTTCGATCTCTTCTCTCGATTTGGCCAAATATTTTGCGCGGTGGGTTTTGTTTCGATGCTTCTCCATTCTCAGCTTGGCTTCTTGAGCCCTATAAAGAGTGCCGCTTGTTCTTTTTATGTTGCCAATGACAAGGAACATAATGAGAAAGCTGAACAGTAAGACGCAAGGAATCACGATTGCGAATACGAAAGGTTGAATGGGGTCGCCCTCCTTGACATAGGTTGATCTGATTTTACCATTATAGCGGCAAAGATAAATCAAAATCTTCATGGTTCAAATGAAATGGTTTCCTTTCCAGGAATGGCTAGACCAAAATTGGTCGAATCCTGTCACAAAGGCAGCAAAAATCTTATAAAAACGTTTACATTTCGTTGATTAAGTATATATTTTTCGAGTGAGACTATGGACTACAATGTTTATGGAAGCGCTTCAATTTCACCGAGAGAGGTGCAAAATTTTATGGTCAATTCGCAGAACCTTTCAATACCGAAAAGATTAACAGCAGCATGGTTAGCTGCTCTGTTGATCTTCTCAACGATGCTGTTTGCACAATCAGCGCATGCCGCATCCACGCTCCTTGTTAACAACGTGGAAAAGACTGCAACGGACGGAGCTCCTGTCTGGGCGCAAGGCGGCTGGATGATGAAGGAAGGAAATACGTATTATTGGTACGGCTTGGACACGTCCGAACCATCGAAGCTGCCTGACGGAACGGATAATCCAAACTGGGAAAAGAAAGTTAGCGCTTATTCGTCAACGGATCTCGTTACCTGGACGGCTCACAGAGAAGCTGTTGACTTCCCGTCAATCGATACTTATCGTGCCGCAAACCCGGATACGACAATACCGGCATTCGATAAAAACCAATGGTTTGGCAGACCTTTGGTGCAGTATAACAGCGTAATCGGCAAATACGTGATGTACATGGAATGGGGTTACAAAAACGAAATCAAGCAGCGCAATACGATTTCAATTTGGTATAGCGATTCTCCAACAGGCACCTTCACATACCAAAAGAACATAATCAAACCGGGCGGTTACGCAATGGGCGACCTCGGCTCCATTTTCACCGACAGTGACGGCAGCGTCTATATTTCCTACACGATTGACTTGAAAGTAAAATCAAACGGAGAGCCCGACTATAACTCCGGCATTCAAATCAGCAAGCTGGAAACGGCATTAAATGCAGAGAATGAGTATGAAATCAAAGTGACATCCTCCAAAACGTTGAGTTCAACCGCTCCTTATAAAGAAGCAACGACAATATTTAAAGTTGGCGCCAAATACTATATGCTAGCCTCCCAGACAAACGGATGGGAATCCAGCCCGACCTATTACTACACGGCAACGAGCATGTTGGGCGACTGGAGCTCCGCCGCCTATGCCGGAACAACTGCTTGGAACGGAGCCTCTTACTCCGGCACCAGCCCTACCGGCTCGAATTCTTTCGATACGCAGATTGATCAGATCCTGCCAATTCAAGGCTCAACCGGCACCGTATACATGTTCATCGGCGACCGTTGGAACAACATGAAAAACAAAGCCGGCACCGGACCTGCGAGTACCGGACCTGGCCGAAATGCGTTCTACCCGCTCACGTTTGATTCCGCCGGCAAGCCAATTATTAATGGCTACCAGCAATGGAATATTGATTTGGCCGCTGGAACTTGGAGCCCTGTCGCTTCTTCCCTTATTGATACGCAGAAAACTTACTCCATTGTGAACGGCAATTCCAGCAAGGCGCTTGGAATTACCAGCCAATCTACGTCAGACGAAGCGACTCTCGAACAGCGGCCTTATACCGGAGCAGCCAGCCAATCGTGGAAGTTTGAAGCGGCGGATCCGGGATATTACAAGATCAAAAACATTAACAGCGGAAAGTATATGGATATTAAAGACGCCTCAGTGGCTGACGGCGGACAGAGTGTTCAATGGAGCAGCAGCAGCTCAAACAGCCAGCAATGGCAGCTCGTTGACGTAGGCAACGGTTATTTCAAAATTAAAAACCGTAAAAGCAACAAAGTGTTAGGCATTAGCGGCGGTTCAACAGGAGACGGCGCCCCTGTCATCCAGTGGGCAGAAACAGGCTCAGCGAATCAGACATGGCGCTTCACCGTTTTAAATCCTTAGACTGAGATTTTTATAAAAACGGAGCAAAACAATGTCTCCGCTTTGGTCAAGTCTACAGGCAATAAGCTGGTTCCGGTCGATCACTGGAGCCAGCTTATTTCATTTTGGACATGCTGATTATTGGCGTTAACCAAGTTCAGTCATGATGGGATTCATTTTTTCACCTAGTACCTTGCAACGCACAGTACTGTGTGATAAGATGTTGCCAGTAAGGGAGATATGATCACTATGCCCGAATGGACTTCTCAAGTTAGACGAGGAATACTGGAGTATTGCGTGTTATCCTTGATCGGCAGCAAGCCGACGTATGGATACGAACTGGTCACGACATTGAATCGCTGGGAAGCACTTGCTGTTACGGAAGGGACGCTTTATCCCATTTTACGCAGGTTAGTTAATGAAAAGCTTCTCGAATCATTTTGGCAGGAGTCCGATTCAGGTCCACCAAGAAAGTATTACCGGCTGACCTCGCAAGGACAACAATTAGCTGAAAAAATGGCCCAGGACTGGAGTATGATCGTCCAGGCTGTGCATCAAATTGAGAAATTAAAGGCGGAGAACAATGATGAGCCCAATGGTAAAATCTTATTTGAGTAAATTCCAAACGAGTTTAAAAGCATTGCCGGAAGAAGAAATGCAGGATGCGATTCGAGAAATCGAAAGTCACATTATGCACGGAATTCAGGATGGACAACCGGAACAGATCATTTTAGCTAGACTAGGCGATCCCAAAAAATTAGCCAAAGCATACAGCAGCGAATATATTTCTCAGACCAACCCTCGCTCCTTCAAAGAAGTGATGAGTAAAATCGGCTTTTACTGCACTGCGGGATTACTTAGTATTGCCGTAGTTCCGATTTTAGGAACGATTGCTTACGGCTTTGGATTTTGCGCCGTTATCATTGTGCTTGCCGGCATTATTCGTACTTTTGGCGCCACCTGGATTAATATGAGCATTGCCCCAGGCTATGAAGTTCCAGCTGTTTGGAGCTTTCCTTTTGCACTTGTTGTAGCCTCAATCATTGGCGCCATTGCTTTTGTCAGCTGGAAGAACCTGAAGAACTATCTTGCCGCTCTGTCCGACCGGTACCACAGCATGCTGGAAACTCGAATTCGCGGATAACGCGCACATATTCCGTAAAAAACAGCCTTGGCCGACAATCGGCCAAGGCTGTGCGCGTATAACCATCAACTCATCGCATTCTCATATCTGCTCTCCGGCAATGCCTGAACAAAAGGCGACCAATCGCTCGTTGAATAAAGATTTAGCCGGTGCATAGCCCGCGTACACGCCGTATAAAGAAGCTTGAGCTCGTTACTTTGGCTGTAAGCTTCCGGTGAAGCATCATGAATCAATACAGCATCAAACTCGACACCTTTGGCTAGATAAACAGGGATCACCATTACGCCTTTTTCAAACAGAACGGTCTCCTTTGTGATGAGCTGCAATTCCTCACCTAAATGAGCCTGTAACGCCTCATGGGCTTCCCTGCTTTCAGCTGCCGTCTTCGTAATGACAGCGATGGAATCGAAGCCTTCGGCTTGGAGCTCGGCGATATCTGCTGCAATTTGAGCGGTACGGTTATCACTATTGCCCATTTTTTTCAGAAGCGGCTTGTGGCCTCTCCGTTCAAACGGCGTAATTTCTCCCCCGCCAGGGAGCATCAGCTTAGTAAACTCAACAATCTCCTTAGTTGAGCGATAACTGCGAACAAGCCGGATCAAGCTTGTATCTTCTTCACCATAAAGCTGGACCAGCGGCGAATCCGGCGAGTCCAAATTCGTCGCCTGCATGAAGATAGCTTGACCAAAATCGCCGAGCACGGTCATTCGGGCACGGGGAAACAGCTTTTTGAGATATTCATACTGAAACGGTGAATAATCCTGGCCTTCATCCACAAAAACATGCCGGATTTCCGTGTTCGTCCGGACGCCTTCAATCAGCTCTTTTACATACAAATAAGGAGTTGCATCTTCATGGAATAACTCGTTCCGGACAAGTGAGTCCTTCGTTTGACGGCATACTTCTGTCCACAGTTCCGGGATGTCGGCTGCATTCGTTTTCTCCTGGTACCTATCGTCAAACAATTGATCATAGATGCCTTTGCTATTTACAAACAAAAATTTTCTCACGCTTCTCCTCAGCGGTTTGAAAACTTCCTTAACGATTTGCCGACGGAGCAAGTTCTCCTCTTTCTCGGCGAAGTCTATGTCGCTCTCGTCTTCCCGGCGTTTTTTGGTTAGTCTTTCAAATACGGAGGCGTAATGCTCCGCAAGATCGTAAACCTCCCGGTCTTTATGCAGCTTTCCAAATACTTCAGCATATTGATCGTTATCGAGATAATTGATCTCCTCCTCCACCCAGGATGCTTCCCATTCCTTGCGCTCCAGCGAAGCCAGTTCAGTTAGCAGCCATTCCTGCAAAAGAACGACTCGATTGAACAGAGGCAGAGAATGATCGTACTCATAAAATTTTGCTTTCATTCGCTTAGCGGAGATCAATTCGCGGTCCCGAAGCTTAATACCGTTGAATTGCATGCCTTTTTGCCCCAGCCATTTTCCGTAGTTCTGCAGGTCTTCCAGAAAAGCCTCCGAAGCTTTGTATTTAATACCTTGAAGACGAGCCTCATACCCCGGCGTATCTTGTGCAGTCAGTACATATTCAATCTGGTCAAAAGGATCCTCCGGCTTTAAGGAAGAGTCCAGCCAGTAATCAAGATACTCCTGAAACGTCGTCTGCTGCATATTCTCTTCGCCCAGCTCCGGAAGAACGGTGGAGATATAACTGTTGAACATCGGATTGGGAGAAAATAAAACGATCTGATCGGCCCTGATTGACTGGCGGTGTTTGTAAAGCAAGTATGCGACCCGCTGCAATGCTGCGGATGTTTTGCCGCTCCCAGCAGCCCCTTGAACGATCAGCAACCGGCTTTTTTCATTGCGGATGATGGCGTTTTGTTCCTTCTGAATGGTGGCCACAATACTTTTCATCTGTGAGTCCGCGCCTTTGCCGAGCACCTGCTGCAGCAATTCGTCCCCGATCGTTTCGCTTGCGTCAAACATGTTGCGCATTTGCCCGTTGTGAATCTGAAACTGCCGTTTGAGGTCCATCGTTCCTTCAATCCGGCCGGTTGGCGTAACATAAGATGCCGCACCTGGGGAATAATCGTAGTACATGCTCGCGATTGGCGTGCGCCAGTCATAAATCAAAAAACTCAATCCGTCTTTTTCCATGAAGGAGGAAACGCCGATATAAATCTGCTCGCTGAGCCCAATGCCATCCTCCTGGAAATCAATGCGTCCAAAATAAGGCGAAGGAAGCAGACGGTTCATATTTTTCCATTGCTGCTTCAGCAGCTTATGGCCGCGCTCTCGTTCGGCCAGTACTGCAGACTGCTGATTAATATTGTGGAAGGTCTCTTCAAAGTCTTCATCCGTAGCTGTGTTAATCGTAACTTCTTCCCAAAACCGTCTGCGGAGTTCTGCAGCTTGATCGCGGAGCCCCGTTACCTCCGGTTCAAGCTCGGCGATTCTCGCTTGCAGTTTGATTCTAACCTGCTCTAGCCGTTCTTGTTCCTGCTGCCAATTTTTTGGTTCCATCTCCCCGAATACACTCCTTTTTCCATTTTTCTAGGTCAAAAAAGAGCATTGACAAATCAATGGTCCAGATGTACAATTAAAGTAGGAAAAGAACCGACTAACCAAATAACTGGATTTATCAATGGCGCTATTGATTGTATCATAGCGTTATTTTGTATTCAATTTATTTTTTTCTCTGACAGCAAAGATGACCTTTGAATTTCAAAGGTCATCTTTTTTTATTGCAGATCAACCATCAGATTTGAACCAGCTTATTGCAAGCTGTATCCCAGCGCCATGAAATCTTCCCGTCTTGCAAATGGATGCCTCCAAACCAGTCGTCGATTTCCTTTAACGCAATCCAATCCTTATCTCCGCCCAGTACCTCCCGACCAAGTTCAGTTAACGTAATGATGCAATTTTGAAAAGACGGTGCTTCATGTTTAAAATCAGGAAAGGCTTCTAAGCCTTGTATGTGCAACAACGAGCAAGGCTCCGTCGCCATTTTTTTCAGACGGTACCAGAACTCCAGATCACCTAAGCCAAACACATTTAATTGGTTCCCCACCTGCTGAAACAGCTCGTACGGGGATTGAATCCCGCTCGCCGCGATCTCGAGAGTCGTCTGTTCAATTCGCCCAAGCCCATTAAATGCTGATGGCATCCGGGATAAATGAGCCTCAAACGCGTCTCTCATAAAAGGCAGAGCAGACAAATCCTCCTCGAGGAATTGAATATGCTTGTCAGGAATGGATGAAGTATAGGCCTCCCACATGTTCCGGCCTGTCTCGAGTTCTCGTTGTCCAACGGTATGCCATGTACCGGACAAAGATTTTAACTGCGTGGCCGTCAGCTGCCCTAACCCGCGAAATAAGTCGATCCCGGGAAATTCTCCAATGCACAGCAAGCTTAATTGGGTATCCTGAAGATTCTGTTTGGAAAAGAAATGCAGCAAGTATGCTAACATCGTCTGGTCAAATAGATCATGTTCAAACCAGAGGATGACTTCCTTATGCTTGTTAAAATTGTTCAGGATTTGCTCCTGTTTTTCGCTATTTAAATATTCTGCCTGCGGAATCCCCAACGCGTCTTCTAGGTATCGAGCCCGCGCCGCCCGGTTAGCTTTTTCGTCCATATCCACAAATACTGGACCTACCGGATAGATTTCTCTCCACGCCAAAATCTCTCCTTCAACTACTCCTTGCCGCAGCGTGTCTGCAAGATGATCTCCATTCACAATGTGAAGCATTCCTTCTTCCCCTCCATAAAGCTGGTTCACCGCAAACATTAGATCAGCCACCGGCAGTGTTTTTTTCAATTTCAAGCGGGCATCAAACAGCCGTTTTTTCAGCACAGACACCGGCGTATCCAAGAAGCTGGATATTTCCCGAAGCGAATAGCCCTGAAAGTAAAATAACTGTACGGAGATACGCATTGCCGGTGACAGATCAGCAACAAAAGCATGCAGCGTTTGTTCGATCTCTCTTTTTTCTACAATAGCCTCCGGTCTGTATTTTTCCTCGGCGACTTGTTCGATTTCTTGAATTGGAATTAGCTTGTGCTGCTTCCGGCGCAGGAGACGATGGCACTGCCGCTCAACAATAACTTTGAACCAGCCTGGGAAAGCTTCTGCAGTCTGCAGCTTAGGCAGATTTTTAAATGCTTCGGCAAACGCTTCTTGGACGGCATCCTCGGCCAAATGCGCATCACCTAGCTTACTGTAAGCTACAGTCTGTGCCATGCCGGAAAAATGCTGAACGAGCTGTTTGGAAGCCGCTTGATCCCCTTTTTTAACTCCTTCTATCCACTGGTTCAACATTTTGAGACTCCTTCAGCTTCAGTCGTTTCTTATAAGTGCCCTCGAGTGATCAAAAGGTTACGTGGATTAGATAAGATGGCTGGTATCGTTTAATTTTGAAATATTTTTGCTGCCGGACCATTCCACGAGATTTAGCAGCGTTATGCTGCAAGGGTCAATATCAAAGGATACCTTTGATATCAGTTCTTTATCAAACTCCATCCACCAATGCAGAATTGAATTAATCGTATTGGCATGTGTGACGAAGACAGCCGTTTCGGGCACATCATGTTTCATGCGGTCCATAAATCTAGCTACCCTGTCATGCATCATGATCCAGCTTTCTGCCTCCGGGTAAGGAATCCAATCCAGTATCGGGTAGGTTATGGGCCTTTTTAATGCTTCAGCTTGTTCTTTGGTTTTGTTTGCCGCGAGTCCGTTGTTTAATTCTCTAAGTTCTTCTACTGCAATTGGGCTTTTTGAAATGGCTCGGCCGATTATTTCCGCTGTATCACTTGCTCTTGTCAGATCGCTGGAATAATAACCAATCGGTTTGCCGCTCAGCAGCGAAGCCAATCGTTCGCCTGTCAGCTCCGCTTGAGCTCGTCCACGATCGGTAAGCGGAGTATCCGTCCATCCGCCGATCATGCCTTTTAATAAATGCTCCGCTTCCCCATGCCGAATTAAATACAGTTCCTTTAACATAAAAATCCCTTCTACGTGTAAACGATCATTTTAGAGTAATTTTCAAAGCGGGACGCACGCCGTCACGAGCTAAATTCACTCGCGCATAGCTGCGGATGCTGCTGCGGGGGCCAATAAAATACGCACGCGAGGAACGATTGTCTTGGGTTCTGAGCCACCACCAGGAACAGCCGTATGCTGCTCCATCCTCAACGATATAGTCAGCTTCTACTTTTTTATCATATACATACAAATAACAGCCGTCGTTCTTTTTTACTTTGGAAAAATCAGTCCCAATTGTCCGGCGCCGTACGCTTAAACCAGCTTGCTCCGCCTTAACGGTCCATTCTTGAGCCTCTTCTACGCTTAACAAAAAAACATTATCCTCCGTGTCAGGACTGCCCTCTCCGTTACCGGTACATAGTGTGGTTTTAATCAAGCTTTTCTCATCTTCATTAAATGCTGTATTGTAAAACCCATCGTTTAGCCACTTCCGCAAATCACATTCCTGCCAGCTCGTATCCGTAAACTCACTGTGATACCTTTTGCAGTCCAGAATACGTTCGCTTAAGAGAAACAGCTCTGTGCCCCTGTTTTGCAGTACGATCCACCTAATAGGTGTTTTGTCCATTCCGCGCTCGGACTGCGGGTAGGTACCAAAGGTTATGATTTCGCCGGGCTTTGCATGTTGATGCAATAGGATCCCCACCTGTTCTTTGTTGTTTTCATCCACTCCTCATTGATCATATAACATTCATGCAATATTTCGTTTTACTCCTAATGGAGCCATGTGCAAAAGGGAGTATTAAGGTTTATATTGCTGCCGTAGTTTAGGGTTAAACTTTAAGCATTCGTTCCTCCGCCAATCTAAAAACGATCAAAAATTCGTTCATGATTAAGAAACGGCACACATCGGGCAGCACAAAGCTGGGGCATCCTTTCTCGAATCCATGGATGGACCGCTTCATTTTCCATCACGAAGGCGTAGTATCCGAATACGGCAGAAAGCATGAAGCCTTCAATGACGGAATAGATTTCCTCTGACGATTGCTGCTGGCCGTAATACCCTATTATGACCTGCTCCCGGATTTCCCGCGGGACATTTAATGCCATCATGGCGACATCAAACAGGCGATAACCAAAGCCGAACAAGCCGTAATCAATAAATACGGTCTTTCCCATTGGTGTCATAAGCAGGTTGCTCATATTCAAATCCGCATGAATGATTCCCTGCTTTAACGTTTCAGGTGGTACCGTTTTCAACCGACTTACGATTAAAGTAAGAGTTTTCTCCACTGTGGCAAAATTTTCTTCGGAAAACAGCTTCAAATCGACTCCTCGGCGAATTTGTGTGAGCATCTTTTCCGTTCTGCGTATACCGTAATCGGGCCGCTCTGCAGGCAGGAATTTGTCATATGTATCAAAAAACGCATGCAGCTTCGCTACCTGAGCGCCTAAGCGGTATGCAATCTCAGAACTTGAGAAGTCCTCTTTAGTCATATTGCGGCCCTCGATCCAGTGAAGCACCGAGCAGTATACAGTACGCCCATCAAGCTTGAACTCGGCCAAATGGTTTCCGTTCAGGTTGGCTACGGGCTTCTGGACCGCAAAATCTGTTCCTTGGGCAATCGCGTCCAGCATCCGCAGCTCGGACTCAAGTCCTTCTTTTGTATGCTGAACACCGGCTAGATTAATGGTCACTGGATCATGCACACGAAGAAGATAAACGCTGCCGTTTGACGAATCATTTATTTGATAGGTCCGATTTTCATTGTGCCGGATAAGTACGACTTCAGGATTGACAATCCCGTACTGAAGCAGAAGCTCCTGAATTTGATCGACCATAACGGCCTCCCCTGCTCAATAATGGTTTCACAAGGATTACAAAAAAAGCGGTTCACTCTAAAAAAGAGTTGAGCCGCTTTTAATCTTTATAGCGCCCAAGGCTGGGTCTGCGTCTCCAGCTCTTCGCCGGACTCGATTGCCGACAGCATCATAATCGACAAATAATGATCCTGCAGCGCCTCTTCCAGCGGATAACAGGGCGGTCCGCCCTGCACATAATCCGCCATTTTCGCCAAACTCGTGGCAATGGCGATTTCATCGTCCGATAAACGACCGGGAACAAACGGATTCTCATACACCCAATCCTCGTTTGCTGTAATTCCTCGGTGATAATACCCTTCCAGATTTCCGTTATGACCGGTATCCACTCTCCGAAAATGGCCGTAAATTGGCGTCTTGAAATCCCTCAAATACCGGAATGTTTCGTCCGTTACTTCTCCGCGGCTTCCACGAACGAGAATTCGATTTTGGCGAATCCAAGAAAGATACTGATCTCCCGTAAAATCAAACACAGCCAGCTTTTCCCCAAAACGAAGTGTCGCGAGATCCTGAACGGAGTCCCCAATCGCTTCACTTTCGGGAGGCCCGTATCGCCCTGGGCCTTTCACGATTTTGGATGTAAACCTCTGGCCCTTAATAACGGCGTTGTCAAACTTAATGCCGAGCAGCTTACGAATCAAACTGATGCCATGGTATCCGTGAGCGGCCGATACTTGCACCTGAGAAACATCGCCAAGTTTACCCGATTGTACAAACGCAATGCGTGCGGCATGCATCGGCTGATACAAATATTGCTCGGCTACCTGTACGTGTCCCTTTAGCTTGCGTAAGGACTCATATAGAGACAGCATGCCCGGAATGTCTGTTGCAGGAGGCGTCTCGGACAAAACCGGAATATTTCGTTCTGCCAGTTCAATCGTGCAGGCTGGAACAGCATCCTTGGAAACGGATACAACCGCAAACAGCATCGGCCCGCTTGACGCAAAAGACTCCATATCCCGGCAGGTCTTCACGCCCCATTTTTCCTCGATCTCTCTCCCGCGCTCCTCGTCCCGGACCAGCATAGCACGGACTGCAAAATGCTGAGGCAGCATTTTGGCGATCCGCAAATAAAACTCAGCTCTCCACCCTCTGCCTACGATGCCGAACTCAATCAAAGACATAATCGCTCTCCCTTGTTTCAGCTGTTCAGATCAAATTTAATTCTATTTCCGCCAAAATGTAGAACAATCTGCTTTATCCGAAATATTGAACTCAATCATTTTTTCAAGTAAAGAATAGTCCACCGGCTGATTCCACTTGATCCGCACCAATAGGTTGGTATGACTGTAGCCCGCCTTCACCATTTCATCTTCGAATTGAATCATCCCGGCTCTTTCAGGAGCAACAGCCATATGCTGTTTAGCTACGCTGAATCCAATAATATAAGTGTCATGGTCGGTAAACATAGGCTGATTCCACGCTATAATTGGCGTTAAAATCGGAAATTTCGCAGCGACCCAGCTCAGTACCTCTTCGGTTCGCTCCCGATGATCAGGATGGTCGATGCCGTCTAAAAACTCTTTGAATACTTCCATCTTATCCCTCCTGAATATCCGAGATTCTTCACAATTAAACTTCCTTTAATATACCATAAATCAAGTCATTTCCGATCTTCACATTAGTCCGCTCAGTTGCTTTAAAAAAACAGGGGGCGGCTGCCGCAGCAGCTTGCCCCCTGGATGTTAACTCAAATACTTCCCCGTAATCGACTGCTTCGCTGAGAGAATATCTTCCGGTTTACCCTCGAACACGACCTGGCCGCCTTTGCTGCCGCCATCCGGTCCCATATCGATAATCCAATCCGCTTGGCTGATTACATCGAGGTTGTGCTCGATCACAATAACCGTATTGCCAGCATCTACGAGGCGGTTCATAATCCCCATCAGCTGTCCGATATCCGACATATGCAGTCCGGTCGTTGGCTCGTCCATCACGTAAATGCTGCCCTTTTTATGAAGCTCGCTAGCGAGCTTAATGCGCTGGCATTCCCCGCCGGAGAGCGTGCTGAGCGGTTGGCCAAGCGTAATATAGTTTAGGCCTACTTCACTCATCGCCTGGAGCTTGCGGACAACTTCTTTGAGCTCAAAGAATTCCCGTGCCTGCTCCACCGTCATCTCCAGCACATCTGCAATAGATTTGCCATTCAGCTTGTACTCAAGAACTTCTTCCTTAAAACGTTTACCGCCGCAAACATCGCAAGGCAGCTTTACGCTGTCGAGGAAGGAGATATCCATATACACTACGCCAAGCCCCTGGCAGTTCTCGCAGGCTCCCTTGGAGTTGAAGCTGAATAAACCTTGGTTCACTTTGTTCGCGGAAGCAAAAGCCTTGCGCACATCGTCCATAATTCCTGTGTAGGTTGCAGGATTAGAGCGTGTGGACACGCCAACCGCCGATTGGTCGATAACGATTGCGTCCGAATGCTGGCTCAGAAATACATCATTAATGAGCGTGCTCTTGCCCGATCCGGCAACGCCTGTCACGACGGTCAGCACGCTGGTGGGAATATCGACGCTAACGTTTTGCAGGTTATGCAGACTGGCGTTTTTCACCGAAAGCTTGCCGGTCGGCTGCCTGCAATCCTGCTTTAGCTGAAGCGGCCGTTTCATGTGGTTGCCCGTCAGCGTGTCTGCCTCCAAAAGTCCTTGGAAGCTTCCTTCGTACACGATATTGCCGCCCCGGCTGCCAGCGTGAGGCCCGACATCGACGATATGATCCGCAACCTTAATGACATCGGGATCATGCTCAACAACAATAACCGTGTTCCCCTTGTCGCGCAGCTTCTGAAGCAGCTCGTTCAACCGGTGCACGTCACGAGGATGCAAGCCTACGCTTGGTTCATCAAAAATATACGTGACATCCACAAGGCTGCCGCTCAGATGTTTGACCATTTTGACTCTTTGCGATTCGCCGCCGGATAAAGTATCCGTCTCCCGGTCCAGGGTCAAATAGTCAAGCCCGATATCGACCAGATGCTGCAGCCGATCCGTCAGCGATTTCACGATTGGCGCGGCAACAGGATCGTTGATTTCACGAATTACGCGGATAAGCTGCCCAACTTCCATGGAGGACAAATCCGCAATATTATGGTGATTAATTTTGCAGCTTAGTGCTGCTTGACTGAGTCTCGCGCCGCGGCAGCTGGAGCAAGGACCTTCGGAAATGAAAGGTGCTACGGTTTTTTGTGTGCGCTCGGACTTTGCTTTGACATCCTGCTTGATGTATTTGTTCGTGAACTTCTCAATAACGCCCTCAACGGTAATGTTGGTTGCTTTACCGGCAAAGTCCATTTTAATTTTTCTTGCTTTGGAGTATAGCAGCAGCTCAATTTCGTCTTCCGAATAGTCGCTGAGCTTTTTGTCGAGATCGTAGTCTCCCGACTGCACCACCATATTCCACTCCCAGCCGCCTATCGAGTAATCCGGCAGCATAAGCGCGCCTTCATTCAGCGACTTGGACATATCAACTGCTTTGCTCATATCAACGCCAAGTTTACGGCCGAGCCCGTTACACTCCGGACACATGCCTTGAGGATCGTTAAACGAAAACATCTGAGAAGGCCCGACATGCGGCTGTCCGGCTCGGGAGAAAAGAAGGCGGAGAATAGGCGAAATATCGGTAATTGTGCCCATTGTAGAATGAGAGCCGCCGCCAAGCCGTTTCTGGTCTACAATGACTGCCATACTCAGGTTTTCAATGGCGTCCGTATCCGGCTGCGGAACTTTTGGAAGGAATGTGCGCACAAAAATGCTGAAATTTTCATTCAGCAATCGTGTAGATTCTGCGGCGATGGTATCAAAAACAATGGAAGACTTGCCTGACCCGGATACACCGGTGAAAATCGTGATTTTCCGTTTGGGAATTTGCAAAGATACGTTTTTGAGGTTGTTTTCCCTTGCGCCAGAAATAACAATAAACTCCTGGTTAGAATGGCTCAACAAGTAACATCCTTTCTTTGGGAGGCCGTAATATTCTTTGAGTTATGATCGAGCACATAGATAATCCTATCCTATCATAAGCAGACATAAACCGGCTGCATCTTCATGCAGCCGGTTTATTTATTTCTGAGTAAATATGATTATTGTGCCAGCAATTTCTCCAATTCGGAGATCCAATTGCCCCAGCCATATCGAGCGCCTTCCAGCCCTTGAACGTTGGAGAATCCGGTTTGCTCCAGATGAAGGCTCACCTTGCCGTTACCCAAGTCCTGCAGCGTCCAGGTAACCGTGTGCTTTTCGTCACCAACGGCCCATGTATACGACAATTTGTTTGGCTCATCAACAAGCAGAACTTCACCGTTGATAACACCGTCCCACCATTGGTTCGGCTCAGCGCGGAATTGAAACTTGTGTCCCTCAACCGCTTTAAAATCATTTTCCAAAATCCATTTGGAAAGCTTGCTCGGATCGGTTAAATAGGTCCAGGCCTTCTCAATGGATACGTTGTATTCATGATCTAAAGATAAAACTAAGCTCATTTTTCTTCCTCCTCTATTAACTGCTCTAAGCGGAACATATTTGTACGCCAAAACCTGCTGTAGAACGTTACCCAATCTTGAACTTCTCTAAGTGGAAAGGCATTCAGCCTGAATCTCGTTTCTCGTCCAACTTTACGGTCAAGCACTAGTCCCGACTCCTTTAGAATCGTCAAATGCTTGGAGACTGCTGTACGTCCCATTTCAAAATGAGGCGTTAACTCGTGGAGCGGCAGCTCATCCGCTTCTGATAACAGTTGAATCAGCCGGCGCCTCGTTGGATCTGCAATCGCGTCGAATACATCCCGCAACTGGTTCTGTTCGCTCACAACACCCTCTCCTAAGGATTTGTGGTCCGTTCGATTGGACACCATTTGGTGACGAATTGATTATATAACACCATTTGGTGTCGGATCAACTACTATTTTGCACAATGTGAACGAAGGCGTCTGCTTCTATATTAATTCCCACTAAGTTCCTTGAGTATGTACCTATCCGTTGTTCAAAATCTCCGCTTCGGTATAGGTCCAAATAAAATCCAGTGCCCTTTCCATTTTCCGGCCAAAAGGACAATGATCCATGAGCCAAGTAATGCGAAGAGGAAACCTCCCGTAATCCAAGCTCCATAGGTTAAAGAGTTTCCGCCCACATTCGTCATGCGGTATAGTTTTAATAACAAAGGATGGATTAAATAAATCCCAAATGATGCATAGCTAAGTTGAACTAAAATGTTCTTTAAACGCTCCCAATGCAGCCTTTTAATCCAGAGAGCCAAGCTGAGCATCATGAAACAAGCGGATGTAATGTACAGCTCATTTTTTAATTCCACCCAAAATAATTGAGAGAATAACTCTTTTCCTTGAGCCTCGAACACAAAATACACGATGTTCACAGCTCCAGAAAGCACAAAAGCTGTCCAGAAAAGCATGTTCCCTAAAAGCTTTCGATGTTTCAGATTCCAAAATTGCTGCACATGGTTATAGTTAATTCCTAAGTAAGCACCAATAAAAAAGTAAAAGATATACGCAAAAAATCCGCTTTTTACATACGGAATCCCGATTTCCTTGGCATAAAGCAAATAAATCCACTGGATGATAAGTCCTCCGGCAACGATCCATTTTATGAGGCGCGGATTTTTTTGCAGAAGGTACAAAACAAACGGAAATACAAGATAAAATTGAATAATGACGAAGACAAAATATAGATGGGTATAGGTTTTTCCGATGATCAATTTAATCAAAAAATCCCATGTGAAAAAATGAGAAATAAACTGCCCGAAGCTAGACCATTCATATCTGGATAAAATAACAACCGTATAATAAACAAACGAAAAAATAATGAATGGAGACAGAATTTTAAGGAATCTTTTTTTGTAAAATGTACGTATTGATTTTTTGTTCAACGGATAGTCGTAGTAATTGTAAAACAGTGAAATTCCGCTAATCAAAATAAATAGCGGAACGGCAAATTTAGATAACGTGTTAATAAAAACAAAAACTAAAAACAAGGAAGAGTTGGGATCAGTGCTGGCTACCGCAGATGATGTACCATGAATGAATAGAACAGCCAGGATACCCAATGCTCTAAGGAAATCCAGTTCTATTAGAACAGCCTTTTTTGACTGTGATTTTAGCATGGAGTAACCTCATTTCCATTTATTTAAAGCGATTCAAGTTACCGATTAACCAGTATGGAGCTTTTCTAAACTTGTTATACGATGAGCTAAAATAACAAACGCCCACCATGGTCCGGTGAGCGTTCTGGTGATCGACTCATGCTCAAGCTATTCCATCCATATTCTCGGCCCCACTGTATGAAATAATTGCTTTTTGTTAGAAGTCAGCGCGTCTTCAATTCGTTTGCACGTAAAATCGCTGATTGGTGTGGGCAGCTCATTAATTGCGAAAAATTTGCATTCTAAAATTTCAGGAGAGCTCGGTTGAGGCGATTGAT
Source organism: Paenibacillus pasadenensis (assembly GCF_023715725.1). Classification (GTDB taxonomy): domain Bacteria; phylum Bacillota; class Bacilli; order Paenibacillales; family Paenibacillaceae; genus Paenibacillus_O; species Paenibacillus_O pasadenensis_A. Next base: position 87,197 of record NZ_JAMBOT010000006.1, on the reverse strand, counting down.
TATTCCCGCTGTCTGTTAGGAAAACAAAATGATGCATATCATAAGCCGGGTCATAATAAACGCCGGTTAATTGCTCGAACTCGATGTTTAACCCTACTTCCTCCAGTACCTCTCTTCGTGCCGTTGCTTCCGCAGATTCATTGTCCTCGCCTTTTCCGCCCGGCAGCTCCCAATTTTTTTTGCCATAGCTATGTTTGACCAAAAGCACTTTTCCGTCGGAATCCAGAATAACTGCAGCCCCACCAATTAACTTTGGCAAAAAAATTCCTCCTAATTAGATTGCGAGTCATCTGAATGACGATATAAGCATAGAATTGGTTTTCGTTTTATTCCAGAATCAGATAACCAATCTAAATTAAGACAAAAAAGACTGCCGGGATATCTCGGCAGTCTTGATTACTAGCTTATTTATCCAACCAAGTACGCATCATCGCCAACAGCTGGGCGCTGTTGACCGGCTTCGTAATATAATCCGAGCAGCCTGCTTCCAGGCAAAGCTCCCGGTCTCCCTTCATCGCTTTAGCGGTGAGCGCAATGATGGGAAGCTCCATAAACTTCGCTTTTTCCCGAATCGCCCGGGTTGTTTCGTACCCGTCCATTCCCGGCATCATAATATCCATCAGCACGATTTCGATGTCCGGTGTCTGCTCCAGCAACGTGATGGCATCATATCCATTCTCAGCCGGAATGACCTTCATTTGATGGCGCTCCAAAATCGTTGTAAGCGCGAAAATGTTCCGGATGTCGTCATCCACGACGAGCACTTTTTTGTACTCAATCATTTCATCCGAGCTGTGCAGCTTCACCAGCTTATCTCTGGAGCTATCAGGCAGGTTTTCCGCCTTCCGGTGCAGGAAAAGCGTTGTAGCGTCGATCAGCTGCGGATTCGACTTCACTTCTTTCATAATGGCCATCTTAAGTAGATCATCCCACTCGTCCTCTTCCGCCGGTGTCAGCTTTTTGCTCAGGCGAGCCACAACAGGAAGCCGTTTGTTCTTAGCGTTTTTGTGCATGTCCCGCACAAAACGAATGACGTTCATATCCGGCAGGCTATTGTCCAGAACTACACAATCGATGTCCTTGGTATTGATCTGGTTCAATGCTTTTCGTCCCGTGTCGACTGCCGTGATTTTGATATCCTGGTTTTTCAGCAGTTCTACAATTGCCTTACGCTCTTGGTCATCATGGACGACAACAAGCAGATGCTGAACTGTCTTATCGGCGAATTGGTTCAACCTGTCCAGCGCGTTTTCCAGTTCCTCATTCGTCACCGGCTTACGGAAATAATTGTGAACTCCTTTTTGCAGCAGGAGCACCTCATCCTCGTCGACGGTCATGACGCAGATCGGAATATGCCGCAGGTTAATATCGTTCTTGAGCTGCTCAAGCACCAGCCAGCCGTCGATTTCTCCAAGATGCAAGTCCAGCGTAATTGCAATCGGATTATACTTGTGAACGAGCTCAAGAGCATCCGATCCGCTGGCGGAAACGACCGCTTTAATCCCTTTTTTGTGAAGGAGATCCATGATGATGGCATTAAACTTCTGATCGTCCTCCACGATCAGGAATACACGGTCCTCCGGCTTGATGTGATTCCGATCGTCGACGATTGCATCCTCCGCTTGCTTGGCAAGATTGCTTCTGCGTTTAGGCGGGGTAATATCAATGACTTCGGGAACATGAAGCTTTTTAGGCTCCGGCTCCACCGCCTCGGCTTCAGTCGGAAGGTACAGATTAAATACGCTGCCCTTGCCCACCTCGCTGTACAAAGTAATCTCTCCGCCCAGCATCTCGGCAATTTCCCGGGATATTGCAAGACCAAGGCCGGTGCCGCCATACTCCCGGTTCGTGCTGCCGTCCGCTTGCTGGAAGGCTTCAAAAATAATCTGCTGTTTCTCCTGAGGAATTCCGATTCCTGTATCGCTTACTGAGAAACAAAGAACTGTCTTCGCATGTCTAAGCGATTCATTTTCCGGGTTCCAGCCGCCGGTAGCTTGTTTGATCTGAAGCATGATTTGGCCTTGCTCCGTGAACTTAAACGCGTTTGAGAGCAGGTTTTTCAATATCTGCTGCAGCCGTTTGAAATCCGTGACGACGGTTTCCGGCACGCCTGGATCGATTTGAATCCGGTAATCCAGTTTTTTCGTGTCCACCATATGGCGGAAGGTGCGGTCAAGTCCGCCCGTCAGCTCAACCAATGGCACTTCGCTGTAATCAGGCGTAATCGTGCCCGATTCAACTTTGGACAGATCGAGAATATCGTTAATGAGGTTAAGCAGCTCGATTCCGGATTCCTGAATGGTTTTGGCAAACTTCACCTGCACCTCATGCAGGTTTTCGTCCGGATTCTCGGCGAGCTGTTCCGCCAACAGCAGTAAGGAATTCAGCGGAGTGCGAAGCTCATGCGACATATTGGCCAGAAACTCGGATTTGTACTTGGATGTAAGCGCAAGCTGCTCCGCTTTTTCCTCTAAATAATGCTTGGCCACCTCGACCTCTTGGTTTTTGCTCTCCACTTCCGCCTTCTGCAGCACCAGCAGTTTTGCTTTATCCTCAAGCTCTTCGTTTGTATTTTGCAGCTCCATCTGCTGCTTTTGGAGCTCCTCAGTGAGTGACTGCGACTGAATAAGCAGCTCCTCTGTTCTTTGGTTCGCCTGCATCGTGTTAATGACGATACCGATCGATTCTGTCAGCTGATCGAGGAATGCGAGATCGATATCGCTGAACGAGCGGAAGGAAGCGAGCTCCAGTATCGCCAGCACCTGATCTTCAAAAATAATCGGCAGCAGTACGATATTAAGCGGCGTAGCTTCTCCCAATGCAGACGAAATAACAACGTAATCTCCCGGCACGTTCGTAAGCAGAATTCGCTGCTTCTCGATCAGGCATTGGCCGACCAAGCCTTGTCCGGCCCGGAATTCGTTTGCCAGATGTTTGCGGCTTTGGTACGCATAACTGGCAAACAGCTTCAGCACCGGTTCGCCGTTAAACGGCTCGTTGATGTAAAAGACGCCGTGCTGCATGGATACAAGCGGAGCAAGCTCCGACAAAATCATACGGCTGACCGCATACAGATCCCGCTGGCCCTGCAGCAGCCTTGTGAATTTCGCTAGATTTGTTTTGAGCCAGTCCTGCTCCGTATTAATCCGGGTCGTTTCCTTCAAATTGCGAATCATTTCGTTGATGTTGTCCTTCAGCGTGGCGACTTCACCCGACGCGGATACATCAATGGCGCGCGACAAATCGCCGTTGGTTACCGCTGTTGCAACGTTGGTGATGGCGCGTACCTGAGTCGTGAGCGTGCTCGCCATGTAGTTAACGTTGTCGGTAAGATCGCGCCATGTGCCGGCAGCGCCAGGCACGCTTGCTTGGCCTCCAAGCTTGCCCTCCGCTCCTACCTCCCGAGCCACAGTTGTGACCTGGTCAGCAAACGTAGCCAGCGTCTCGATCATATTGTTGATTGTGTCCGTCAGCTCGGCGATTTCGCCTTTTGCTTCCACGTTCAGCTTCTGCTTCAGGTTGCCGTTCGCAACCGCAGTGACGACCTTGGCGATGCCGCGCACCTGATCCGTCAGGTTGGTCGCCATTATGTTAACGTTGTCGGTGAGATCCTTCCAGATTCCGCCGACGCCGCGAACTTGGGCTTGTCCGCCCAGCTTGCCGTCCGTTCCTACCTCCCGCGCTACGCGCGTAACCTCGGACGCAAAGGAGTTAAGCTGATCCACCATCGTGTTAATGGTGTTTTTCAGCTCCAAAAGCTCGCCTTTAACATCAACGGTAATCTTTTTGGAAAGGTCGCCGTTTGCAACCGCCGTCGTTACGCCGGCAATATTGCGCATCTGAATGGTCAGGTTGCTGGCCATATAGTTAACCGTATCCGTAAGATCTTTCCATGTGCCGGAAACGTCTTTTACTTCCGCTTGTGCGCCGAGTTTGCCGTCCGTGCCGACCTCGCGTGCGACGCGGGTTACCTCGGAGGCAAACGTAGAGAGCTGGTCTACCATCGTATTAATCGTGATTTTCAGCTCAAGAATTTCGCCCTTAACGTCAACGGTAATCTTTTTGGAAAGGTCGCCCTTCGCAACTGCTGTCGTCACGTCCGCGATGTTCCGCACCTGATCCGTCAGATTCCGTGCCATGTTATTAACGCTTTCGGTTAAGTCCTTCCATGTGCCGCCGACGCCGCGCACCTGGGCCTGACCGCCCAGCTTGCCGTCCGTGCCGACTTCGCGCGCCACACGCGTAACCTCGGAAGAGAACATGGAGAGCTGGTCCACCATCGTGTTGATCGTATTTTTCAGTTCGAGAATCTCGCCTTGCACATCCGCGGTAATCTTTTTGGACAAATCGCCGTTTGCGACCGCAGTTGTAACGACCGCGATATTCCGCACCTGGTTGGTCAAGTTCGAAGCCATGTAGTTAACGCTTTCGGTCAAATCACGCCATGTGCCCGCAACGCCTTTTACTTGAGCCTGTCCGCCCAGCATGCCCTCGGTGCCTACCTCGCGCGCCACGCGGGTAACTTCGGAGGCAAACGTGGAGAGCTGGTCCACCATCGTATTGATCGTATTTTTTAGCTCCAGAATTTCTCCCTTGGCATTTACCGTAATCTGTTTGGACAGATCGCCTTTAGCGACCGCAGTCGTCACCTCAGCAATATTCCGCACCTGGTCGGTTAACGTGCCGGCCATAAAGTTAACGCTGTCGGTCAAATCCTTCCATGTGCCGGATACGCCTTTAACGTCTGCTTGTCCGCCGAGAATGCCTTCCGTTGAAACCTCGCGGGCTACACGCGTAACCTCGGAGGCAAAGTTGCTGAGCTGATCGACCATAATATTGATCGTGCTTTTCAATTGGAGAATCTCGCCCTTGGCGTCAACGGTAATCGTCTTCGACAGATCGCCCTTGGCGACAGCCGTGGTCACTTCCGCGATGTTCCGCACCTGGTTGGTCAGGTTGGACGCCATATAGTTCACGCTCTCGGTCAAATCGCGCCAAGTTCCGGATACGCCCTTAACATCCGCTTGTCCGCCGAGAATACCTTCCGTACCGACCTCTCGGGCCATCCGGGTTACCTCGGAAGCAAAAGTAGACAGCTGATCCACCATCGTATTGATCGTATTTTTCAGTTCGAGAATCTCGCCCTGCACATCTGCGGTAATTTTTTTCGATAGGTCGCCATTTGCGACGGCTGTTGTTACAACGGCAATGTTCCGCACCTGGTTGGTCAGGTTGGACGCCATATAGTTCACGCTTTCGGTCAAATCACGCCAAGTTCCGGACACGCCTTTAACATCCGCTTGCCCGCCCAGCTTGCCTTCCGTTCCTACCTCCCGAGCCACACGCGTAACCTCGGAGGAGAACATGGAGAGCTGGTCCACCATCGTGTTAATGGTGTTTTTGAGCTCCATAATCTCGCCGCGCGCATTAACGGTAATCTGTTTGGACAGATCGCCGTTTGCAACGGCTGTTGTTACCGCTGCAATATTCCGCACCTGATCCGTCAGGTTGGACGCCATGTAATTTACGCTGTCGGTCAAGTCCTTCCACGTACCGGACACACCTTTTACGTCTGCTTGTCCGCCCAGAATCCCCTCTGTGCCGACCTCGCGAGCGACACGCGTAACCTCGGAGGCAAACGTGCTGAGCTGATTCACCATCATGTTGATGTTGCTGGCCGTTCTTTGGAATTCACCGGTGAGCGGCCGCCCCTCGATTTCCAGCTCCACCTTTTGGGAAAGATCGCCCTTGGCTACAGCATTGATAACCCGGACCATCTCGCTTGTCGGCTGGATCAGGTCGATGACAAGGCCGTTCAGCGAATCGGTGACCGTTTCCCAGGAGCCGCCAAGATTTTTCTGGACAAATCTCCGTGACAGATTGCCCTCTTTGCCGACCACTTTGGCTACAGTCTGGACCTCATTGACCAGACCTTCCTGAATATCCATAATTTCATTAAACGTATCCGCTACCTTGCCGGCAACTCCTGTGCGGTCATAGGGCATTCTGTAGGAAAAGTTTCCTTTTTTCAACGCCATCAAGGCGTTGAGCAGCTCACCGCTGTCAATAGGAATGTCATTGTGTTCCTTCATATAATTTGCCTTACCCCTTTTCGATCGCTAAGTGTGGGATGCCCTGTTTATAACGGCTTGACTTCAATCGTAAACATAAACGTTGCGCCGGGTCCATCCGTCGGTTCAACTTGAATGGTGCCTCCCATTAATTCAATTAATGACTTGCTAATCGATAAGCCCAGTCCGGTGCCTCCGAACTTCCGTGTAGTAGAAGCGTCGAGCTGTGAGAACGGCTGGAAAAGCTCGTTAATTTTATGAGGAGGAATTCCGATCCCGGTATCTTTAATGACAAATTCAAGTATAAGGGGATCTTCCTTCAGCTTGTTAACGATGATGGACACGCTGCCCTCTTGCGTAAACTTCACGGCATTACCCACGATGTTATTCAATACTTGCCGCAGGCTGTTCATATCCCCTTTAATAACAGGCGGTACAGACGGGTCAATCGCTACGGTCATGTCCAGGTTTCGTTCCCTTGTTTTGGCGGAGAACAGATCAACCGTTTCATTCAAGCAATGAGGCAGCGAAAATGGTTCCTCCTCCAACTCCATTTTGCCGGACTCGATTTTGGAGAAATCAAGAATTTGATTAATGACTGAGAGCAGCGCATTGCCGCTTTTGTGAATGATGCCTGCCATCTCGGTGTATTCCTCCGGCAGCTCAGAGGCATTGAGCAGGTCTGACATGCCAATGATTCCGTTTAATGGCGTTCGTATCTCATGGCTGATCATAGCAAGGAATTCCGACTTGATTCGTGAGGCAATTTCAGCCGTTTCTTTTGCCTGAATAAGCTCCCGGTTAGCAATCTCAAGCTGTCTTGTTTGATGTTTTAACGTCTCGCTTTGGATTTGCAGTGTTTTGTTCGCCTCATACATGCTGACATAACCTTCGATTTTAGCTTTAAGAATTTGCGGAACAAAAGGTTTGGTCATGTAATCCATAGCGCCAACTGCATAACCGGCAAAGATATACTCCATCTTGTTGCTGTTTGCTGTCATAAAGATAATGGGCACGTATTTGGTTTTCTCCCGGGTGCGGATGATGCTGGCCGTCTCAATCCCGTCCATACCCGGCATTTGTACATCCATGACAATGACGGCAAACTCCTCTTCCAATAACCACCGCAAAGCTTCCATGCCTGACAAAGCCCGCACCAGACGGTATCGTTCTCCGCGAAGAACCGCCTCGATGGCAATCAAGTTTTCCGGGTGATCGTCAACGAGTAGAATGTTCACTGGAAAATCCACGGCGCCCTCACCTTCCAACCTGCTGCTAATTGCACTTATAATTCGACAATAAAGGTTATGTTCCCTTAATTATATAGGATGAGTCGGTCCATTTCACTTGTATCCATTTCTATCCAGATATTTTCTGATTCGTTATTATTTTGGTCAGGCTAAAATAAAAAGCTCTCACGAGGAGAGCGATAACGCGGTTCCAATATGTCTGCTGAAGCTTGTTACATAAAGCTAACCGCAACGGCTGTTAGGCCCATCAATACAATTATAGCAATAATCACGTAACCGAACATCCTGACCATAAGAGGCATTGCTTTGAGATCAGCTATTTTAGGCGGCCCTCCTCCCGCGATCGTTTGAATAGAGCGAAGGTTTTCATCGACATAATGCTCTTCTTGATGAAGGTTCGTGTTGTCCGATTGGCTTGTATGAATCCCTTGTTTTTCCATCGGCATCCCTCACTTTATTAAAGTGTAAAATCGGAATAAATTTTCATATTTTTGAATTAAATTGAAGTAGAATTTCAGTTGCACTAAAACTCTCATAGTGGTAATCTCATGAAGAAAAGACAAATAAAAGTAATTTTAAGGAGGGAAATAGCTTCATTGCTAGATTCAAAGTTTTAACCAATCTAACCTAAGGATGGTGTTATGAAGTGAAAAAACGGATGTTAAAAATAGCGATGAGTGTAGGTCTTATTATGTCTGTTGTACCGTCTTTTACTGCAAGCGCTGCCATGTACGCTACCACATCTAACGTAACCACGAACTCACTTACACTGAGCTGGACGCTGCAGCCTGGCGAGAATGCCGTGCAAATTTACAAAAACGGCAGCTTGTTGACGTCAACAGCCAATACCAGCTCTTATCCAATTACGGGACTCAGCCCATGCACCTCTTACTCTTTCGAGGTCAGAGGCACGGGTTCCTTCGGAAGCACATCTGCTCCTCTGGTGACAACGCTTGGCTGTCCGTCCGCTCCTGTGATTAACGCCACTGCGACGTACAACAACATCAGCTTAAGCTGGAGCGCTTCAAATGCAGTTGAGTACGACCTCTATGTTGACGGAAATTTCTACACGACTACTTCTTCTACAAGCTATTCTCTGAGCGCAACGCCTAGCAGGTCGTACTCGATCAAGGTCGTCGCGCGCAACGCCACCGGTCAAACGGCTCAATCGACCAAAGGAGTTGCAACGCCAGCCTTCTTCCAAACCTATACCCAGTCGGGAATGTCGAATAATCTTGTGCTCAGCACCAGCTTTAACAACACAAGCTCTACGACCGGAAGCTATATTTATTTCACACTTTATCGGATTTCCGGTTCCAGCAGCACATATGTAGGAAGTACCTCCGCTTATGTTGCCGCAGGATCGAGCGGTTCAATCATGAACTACACCTTGGCTTACGGGCAGCCGTCCGGCACGTACCGGATTGAAGCTTCTTCCTCCACCGTTGTAGTTGGCGGACTGTCTTTCTACTCCAACTAATCTCTCTGGCAAAAAGGCCTGCGCAGCATCTGCACAGGCCTTTTCTTCTGCCGGATTATGCAGTCTGGCATCCGACTCAGTGTTCCTTTTATTTCTCCATGATGGCAAAATAATTGTTCTCGTAGTCCGCAAAGTTGAACACTCTGCCAAAAGGCATCTCGACGATGTCGCCAACCGTAATCTCTTTCTCCGAAAGCCTGTTGTGGAGTTCGTCCAGCTTGTCCGTAAAAAACATCAGGGACGGCGTGCCCAGATTCAGCTCAGGCGACATTTTGGCGATAACCTCTTTATTATGAAGAATGAGGCTTGTTTCGGCATTGGCGGAGGGAGCGATTTCAATCCAGCGCATTCCGTTGTTTTCTTCCGATACAACGTGAAATCCCATAACTTCCGTCCAAAACTCAAGGGCTTTGTCCTGGTTATTGACGTACAGCATAATTTGGCCGACTTGTTGAACCATAAAAATTCACTCCCTGAAAGTGATTGACCCGCAAACACGGATTCACTTTATTTTACCATAAAATTCCGGTTAGTTCGAAGCTAGCTCTTATGAAATTAAAAAGAACGTAACCCATGCTTAAACACGGGATACGTTCTTCTTTCATTTTTTCAAACTTAACGATTGCGATTTAAAACGTGCTTGCTTTTGTCGTGTCGGAGCACCAGCGAAGATTGAACAGCTCGCGGAACAAAATTTGACGCGCTTCGTCGCTGTCGATATAACGCAGCGCTTCAGCAGCATGCCCGCGTACATATCGGTTAGGATCGTTCAGCGCTTCCGCCAGCTCCGGCACCGCGTCAGCCGCTTCGCCTTTGAGACGAATCAGAGAAAGCGCCGCCATGAAGCGAACTTGATCGTCTTCATCCCGCAGTCCCCGGATGAGAGCCGGAACAATCTCTTCCGCTGGACGGGCAATCAATCCAAGCGAATCGACGGCTTGACGTCGAAGCTGAACGGAGCTGCTGTTAAGCAGCGCCGAGAGCTTAGGCACGGAGGTTGAAGCCAGCTCTCTCAGCTCACCAAGGGCAAATGCAGCATGGAGCGTCACCATTTCATTAAAATCGTCCAGTGACTTGGTAAGACCGGACACGGCCCCTTCGCCTGCTGCCGATAAGCCGTATGCCGCGCGGCGGGACAGCACGTTGTCTTCATTGCGCAGCGCCTTGAGCAGAGCTGCAATGCCGTTGGCTCCTCTAGCAGCCAACCGATACGCGGCGTTGAGCGCAGCTGGTTCGTCCGTTCCGCTTAGTTGGCTGACTTCTGCATCAATCCCGGCTGAATCATGCGGAAGCGAGTCCGCCAAACTTCCGATCCGGCCGGACAGCCAAGCCCAGTTTTCTTTCCAAATTGACTCCTGGCTGGAAATGACAGAGTCGTCATCGGCGCCCTCCGTCCACTCCGGATTAACATTGTTCCATGTCGGAGCTGCTGGAGCTGATGTCCGCATGAACTCAAACTTTAACATATAACGGGGCTGTCCGAGCAGGTTCGCCGTGGAACGATGCCATACGTCATAGTGAATCAGGGCAAATGTGCCCGCCTCTCCCTTTGCGGTAACTTCAGCTGCCGGATCTTCCTCCTGGAAACATCTTGAATCAAGATATTGGGTGCCGGGGAAAATGCCCGTCGGGCCAAGCTCAAGCGGCGTGTCCTGCGGGAAATACATAATCATCGCCCACCACGGGTGATGATTTCTCATCCGTCCGTATCCCCAGTAGCTGTCCTTATGCCAGCCGCCAGGCTGTGCAGAAGCGTTAAAATGTCCATGTCTGTGCGTATGCAGCAAATAATCCGGCCCTAACACGCTTGTCAAAGCGCCCGTAACGATTGGATGGTCGAACACTTTTTGCAGATCGCGGATTCGAGGAAGGATATTGTTGCCGGGATTACCCTCTTCGCCGTATACTTCGTTCAGTTGAGCAACTAGACTTTCGTGAAAGGAACGCGGAAAATCAGTTTTGAGCAGCAGAACTCCGTCGCGGATAAACGCTTTCATTTGATCGTCAGTGAGCAGAACTGGCTTGTGGGATTGGGTCATGATGTAAGTCCCTCCTAGAATTTGATACACTGATTATAGGTTCCGTACCCAAGGGAGAAAATGGAGGTTCCTAAGGGGAATAGGTAAAAAACTAAGGCAATGGAGAGCGATGGATGAAACTTCAAGAGGAAGAATCCACACTTCTTGAGCTGATCGACAATGTGCAAATTCGCGTTGAGGTCGCTCACCGGACCCAGTGCGCCCAGGATTGGCGGGATATGGACTTTGTGCCGGAGTTCAATCGGTTCTATTTTATTTTGGAAGGTGAAGGCCGGCTGGAGGTGGATGGCCGAGAAAGCTTTCCTCGTCCGGGGCAGCTGTGCCTGATGCCTGCATTTGTCCGGCAGTCCTACTCAGCGCTGCAAGACCGCCAGCCCTTTCACAAGTATTGGTGTCATTTTACGGCGAGTGTTGGCGCCTTTGATCTTTTCCAATGGATTAATGCGCCGCTTTGTATCGATATTCCTGACCCTGATCGCATGAAGCAGCTATTCGCAGAGCTCACTGAGCTGCATATCAGACGAACTCTCGTATCCGTGCTGCGGGAAAAGGCGATTATGCTGGAAATTATCTCGACGTTCCTGGAGCAAATGCCGGTGCAAGTGCTTAAACACCGGAGCGAGGACATGCAGCGGATTCGCTTCATTCAAGATTATGTCGAGGCGCATCTGCAGGAGAGTCTAAGCGTAAATGATATGGCCGCGGCTCTCCATCTGCACCCGAACTATTTTATCTCATATTTTAAAAAGCAATTTGGCATGCCTCCAGCCAAGTACGTCAACCGCAAACGCATGGATAAAGCGCGGCTGCTATTAGCTTCGACCTCCCTCAGTATTAAGGAAATCGCCGAAAGGGCCGGGTTCCCGGATACCCAGCACTTTGCCAAGTCATTTCGCAAGGAGACCGGCTTAAGTCCGACGGAATACCGGGCTGCGTATGCCTGAATCGTCCCAAAACAAAAGCGGAGCCAAAACGGCTCCGCTTTTAACTTAACTTAACTTATAAGGAGGCCCGTTAGTAAAACCGACTTTGTGTTACCGATTTTCCTGTCTGCGTCTTTTTTGAAAATAGAGCCTGTAAATCCCATAAACAAGGCACACAAATAACAGATATCCGGCAGCAATGATGGTTATCTGCTTCATATCCGCATTGTTCATTATTTGATCTCCGACCAGAGTGACCGTTGCCAAGTACGGGATTTTCCCAATGATCGTACCCCATATAAATGGCTGCAGCGGCATCCGGGTGACTGCGGCAAACACGTTTACCACCTGTGCGGGGACAATTGGCAGCGTCCGGGCAAAAAACACGGTAAAAAAGGCGTTGTGCTCCGCAAATTGCGTCAGCATACGGAGGCCCTTTCGGTTGGCGGTTTTTACCCTCCCCTCCTCCGAAAAGAAGAGCCGCACAAGGAGAAACATCACGATTGAAGCCGTAACCGAGATGATTAAATTCAATGACGCCCCTGCGGCAAATCCGTATTTTGCTCCGAGGATTGCGGCTATAACCCCATATGGAATTGCAGGAACGACAGCTATAATCAGACATGCAAAAGCGACAAGTACATCATGATACCAAATCGAATCCAAGGCCATCCACTTCATTAAAGACTCTCGATAAATAACTAATGCCAGCGCAATACAGCCAAGTGAAAGGAAAAGCAAACTCTTTTTCGGCAACGTAAATTCTCCCTCAATCGCCTTTGTCGGCGATTTCCGCAACCAATTGTTTAATGGTCGCTTGAGCGAGCACTTGCTCCATCTGAGATTGAGCATCATGAAGCACCGGCTCCATAGCTGATTGGATATGCTGCCCAATCGGACAGCGAATATTGGTATTCTGATGAACGGAGAACAAATCCTTCGTCTCCGGCAGCTCAACTGCGCGATAAACATCAAGAAATGTAATTTCTTCCGTTGGCTTGAGCAGCTTAATCCCCACCACACCTGGTCTGGACGAGATCAAGCCTCCTCTGCTCAGCATGCCCATAATCCGACGAATGACCGCCGAGTTCGTGTTCACACTTCCTGCCATAAATTCAGAAGTGACATTGCCTTCATTCACTTCGATAAGGGCCAAAATATGAACGGCTACTGAAAACCGGCTGCTGATCATCGTCTCACCTCCGAGCTAATCTATATGTGACTATAGCAGTTACATTAAAGGCAGTCAAGGCGGACAGCCTGTACGATCTGTAGCTAGTATCGTGCTGCCATTGGAGCGACACAATTTAGCCTGACTAAGTATTAATGTCATTAATGTTTAACGGGCCTATTCATCCCAAGGCAAACCTATAGTCTTGCGCTCCTCAAAAAGACAAACAGCCTGTACGACATCAACCCAGTACCGTTTCTATTACTCTAGCATATTCTGTTCTATAAGGAGGTGGTAATGATGTCAATTGTATTTTTAGACCAGCGTATTTCCACATATCGTATAGACAGCACAGGTGAAACTGTTCTGACGGACACGCCGCTGCTGATCGGGGATATCGGGCTGCAGGTAGTCGCCGCGCAAGCAGTTCCAGAACATGTCACGAGTGTACGCGTAGCGCTGAGCGGCATGGTCGGAATTGTGCCTGGTGTCGAAGAAGCTCCTGAAATCACCGTCTGTATTGAACGAAACGGCGGAGATACATTAGGATCCGGTATTATGATTTTCCGTGAAGACTTCAACACGCAAGGTCTATCTGCCTTCAGTCCTCTGGTTGTGGCCGCCGGTGATTCTCCGCCGGTTGAAGCCGTTTTGGCAGGCCAAATTCGTTACACGCTGTTTGTCAGCGCTACAGATTCAGTGAACACCATTCTCTCGGGACCCGTAACGTTTAATGGATCCGCAGTGACTGGCACAACTATTTAACAATATTAATATTAGATCAGCTTAACTAAAGCCCGCCCCAACATGGGCGGGCTTTAGTTAAGCTTAAACGATCAACAATTGCAGATTGGTTAATCCGAAGCTGACCATACAATAACGATCCGTCCAGATTTGGTCCATTCCTGCGTCGACCCAGCCGATTTTATCGGTAAAGCTGGTCGGTCCAACGAAGAAAACTTCGCCCTTCAGATGATGATGAGGACCGAATGTATTGCGGCCGCTTGTGAATAATTCGATTTCAAGCTCTATCGTTTCCTGTATGGAAGCCGTATTCAGCTCCAGCCTATTGTCTCCCCATAAAACAGTTCCCGATTCAATCCCGTTCGTTTTCACCCGGAAAGCCGGACAGAGCATCTCATCCCATTTCAAAATAAGACGTTTGCCCTCAACTTGCAGCTTCTTCTGCTCGTTCTCCGTTAACTCAACGGTTTGGTTAAAGACGATTTGTCCGGAATAAAAGGCCAAACCTTGCCGAGTCGTATCCGCAGCCTGAAGACGCTCCGGCAGTCCGGTCAGCAGAAACGGTCCCGATGCCCATAAAGCGGAACGCTCCGTCTCTTCCCATGCGCCAGCCGGCTGCGCCGCGAACGGCCCCAATACATAAATGCTCTCAATTTCAACGTCAAAAATAAGCTTGTTGCGGATCGGAGCGAGATTGGCGCCTGCAATGCCAAAATAGCGGTACGTTTCTTCATTGCAGTAAAATTGACCCTTTAACCGAATCTCGTTGCTGCCAGGCTGAACGAAACTGCCGATTGGCAAAGTGGGAAAGCTTCGATCTCCGCCCATCCATCCGTCAGCAGCTGCAGCTTCAACGGTTTGACCGTTTAGTTCAATTTGCCAATGCTCAGGACGTTCTATAGCAAGCCTCCATAATGATGAATCGCTGGTTTTCAGCAGCTCTGCGTCCGTTTCAAACGAATAGATCAATTCCACCGGAACCGAACGTTTCAGTCCAATGCACTGCTCTTGAATGTTCAGCACATAAGTCGGAGGCACCCAGTCTCCCTCTTCGATCCGGTAAGAAGCATAGTCTAGTGTCAACACGTTAGAGGCGCTCAACCGGTAATCCCAATTTTCATCCAACGGGACCGTTTCGCCATTATCGGAATCCGGCTCCTGGGCAGCTTCTAGCGCTGCTGCCACAGCCTTCTCATCGTTGTCCCGAACAACGAACAGCTTTGATTCGCCTGGAGCAAACACGATATTCTGGTTAAGCTCGCGCAGATCAGCTTCGGATTCAGTGCCATTCTCCAGGCTAAGCTCCGTCCAACGGCGCGCGTCCTCCTGGCTCAGCTGAATAGAGATGCTGCCTGTTGTTCCCGTATGAACGGCGTACAGCAGCTTCATTCCGGGCAGCTGCCGCTGTTGCACATAGAAACGGCTTAGTGCCTCCGATGAAGTATCGTGAGATATCGTCCAATTCGCTCGTGCCGTCACATGTCCTTCTGAAACGAGCGATTCGATGTCCGCAACGCGGATAACGGCATCGCTTGCGAACCATTCGGCAGCCTCGGAATTGGATACTCCGTCCAGCCGGGCTGGCGGTTCGCCGATAACGATAATGGATACACTGGCCTTTGCCGCTTCCTGCAAGAGCGCATACGTTGATGACTCCACCGTTTGTGATCCGTCGATAATAATCATGTCGTAACGCTGCTGGCCTACATACACAGCGCCATCTTCCACCCGCCCATGACGGGCAATAATGGCTTCATCACCATAATCAAAATCACGCTGCAGCGCGAGCAGCGATGAGGCAGTCGCCTCCATCCCCTTCTGAAGTTTTTCCGTCCAATTGTTGCGCTCGCCCGAATTCAGCCAAGCGGTACGGATGGGATGTATCACGAGAATGCCGGGATCTGCTTGTCCCAAGGTGAGCAAATAAGTCAATCTCGCAAAATAATCGTTAAATGGAGCGTACACATCCCACCAAGGCTGCTGAACATAGAGAGAAGGCGGATAATCCCGTTTGCGAACGCCGCGGATGGAGTAGGATTGCAGATGCTGACAAAGGCGGTTAACGCCAAGCACAAACTGCCATTCTGCAATTTTTTTCATATCGCGGAAATTCAGGTTCCATCCGGCGCAGCCGAACGTTTCCGTGATGACAAAATCTCTTCCCATCTGCCTTGCCACCGAAGAAGCCTGCTTTGGCAGCATAACATTCCGCGTATCTCTGCCGAGCAAATCAATGCCGGGCATCGCCATAGTTTCATAGAGCGGCATGACACCAGCCGTATGATTCATTTGATCCCACAGTGAATCCTCACCCATGAAATGTCCGGTTAACTGCCAGCCGTGAGCGCTGCACCAGTCCGTAATTTGGGTTACCGATTGCTGAAATTTGCCGGTGACAAGCTTCCAGAAGTTATAGCGGCTGCGGAAGGCAGCATCCAATTCGGCAGGCGATTCGCCTGCCGCCTCTGTCAAAAGCCAGCCTACCGCGGAATAGATCGTGTCGCCATATATCCCCTCGAATTCCGCTTCCATGCCCTCAGACCAAGGGATGCCCGAGAACTTGAATTCATCGGTAAAAATGCCTGGAATTCCGTTGCTTCGGAATCTTTCACCTAAACGTTCAAAATAAACCTCATGGCATGCGTCTAAAAATGCGCCGATCGCTTTACTCGAAAGCACGTCGATATAATAGGGGTTAATCCGGCACATAACCGCGATTCCTTCGTCCCATGCCGATTGCTCCGCTGAGGACGGGTCTTGCAGCTGCCAGGCGGCTGCTCCCTTTTCTCGAACGAGGAGAAAGAGAAATTCTTCGTCACGGCTTAATGTATGGAGCTGATCCGACTCTTCCGCCGTCAGTCTGATTCCTTGCAGCGATTTCTGCTGATACTCGGCTCCAAGCCGGGGAACTACTCCGTCCGCCGTTCCGCTTGGCCAGCCGTTTTCATCGTAACACCATGCCTCCATACCTAGCGCTTCGGCTTCTTCAGCGGCAACTTCCACCGCATCCAGAAAAGCCGGGCCCATGTACGGTGTCTCCAGCCCTTGCCTCGTATGCATGAAAAACCCGCCGATTCCGACACGTTTCATTTCGCGAATTTGCCGGCGCAGCTCCTCCGGGTCCAATTTATCGTTCCAGGACCAGAAAGGAAGGCTTCGGTACGCTGCGGGAGGCTGCTGGAACACGGCGGAATCAAATGTGTTATGGTTGTCGGTAATATGTTGAGTCGATTTCATGTACGATGGTCTCCTTATCCTCATGCAATCTGTATGATTTTCTCAGTTGTCGGCAAAAAACTTTTGCGGTGAGGTTCCGGTAATTTTTTTGAATAAGGTGCAAAAGTACTTTTCATTATACACGCCTACCGCTTCGGCAAGCTCCAGGTTGGAGTAATTTCGTTTACGCAGCAGCTCAATGGCTCGTTCAATTCTTCGTTTGGAAACATAATCCGTGAAATTAATGCCCAACTCCTTTTTGAACAGCTCGCTGACATAGGACGGGTTCAAATGAATATGTTCCGCTACGACGCGGAGCGAGATCGATTCCTTCAGATGATCTTCGACATATCGCATTGCTTTAACCATTTCGGGCCGCAGGCCGCTTCCTTCCGCAGCCGTTTCTACCTGTTGCCAGAACAGGCGCAGCCGCTCAATGAACTGATGCAGCCGCATGCAGCCGGCAAATGTGACCTTGGCTTCCTCAAGCGTTTCTCTGTCCGCCGGCAGCAGCCGCTGCCGCAGTCTGGAGCACCAGCTCTCCATATAGCCAATAAGCCGCGCGGGATTCGCCCGATAGTCGTTCAGCAGCGGCAAAAGCGGGGCGAGCGCTTCCCGAGCCGTTTTGGCGCTTATGCGCTCCAGCGTCCGCTCAAACCGTTCCGTCAAGTCCTTCCAATCGCTTTCGGTATACATCAGCCTGCGGCTTGGCGTAATAACCGTGCCAAATCCGGTGTAAAAAGTGTCCGTCAATGCGTTTTCCGCCTCTTTAAATGCGGCAGGAGCCTGATTCCAGCCGCTGCTGGCACGGCTGATTCCGACGGATACCGATATTCGCAAATACATCTTAATCGCTTCAACCAATTTTGTCCCAAGCTCGTGGCAGCTCCGGTCAAACGCCTGTTCGCTGAGGGCCGGCAGACAGGCATAGGCCGCAATTACATTCGGCTGCAGCTCACAAGAGAAGCAGCCACCGTGCTCATGCAGCACTTCCTCCACAATATTGCACATGGCATATTTGAGCTTGTTGCGGTCCGAAGGCGAAAATTCCGCACTAAAAGCCTCATAATCATCAAAACGTATGGTGAACCCCGCAAAGAGACGGGGGTCGAAGCCGGGAGCAAGCTCCGCGCTGCGCCGAGCCATCGCTGCGGTCGAGATCTCCCCGTTCAGCAGCTCCTCCAGCAGATGTTTGCGCAGACGATATTTATTTTCCTTAACCGACCCGCTTAAGCTCAGCAGCTTGGATTCCTTTTCCTCGCGGGCGGTAATGTTGTCCCTCGCTTTGGACAGGGCAGAGAGCACATCCTCCTCACGGAGCGGTACTTTGACCAAATATTCAAACACGCCCATCGTAATTGCTTGCCGGGCTGTTGCGAAGTCGGAATACGCGCTTAGTATCAATATTTCAATACGCGGCATGCGTTCGCGAAGCTCACGAATCAGCTCAATCCCGTCCATGCCCGGCATGACGATATCGGTTAATATAAGATCCGGCTTCAGCTGAGCGGCTTTTTCCAGCGCCTCATCCCCGGAGAAGGCATGACCGACAAGCCGGAATGGCAGCTGTTTATTCGCCCAACGCTCAAAATACCGCTGCAGCCGATAAACCATCGGCGGCTCGTCATCAACAATCAGGCAAGTCATTTCTCTCATCGGCTGCCGCCCTCCTGTGCTGGCTCGTCCGGAAACGCAAGTGTTACCGTTGTTCCCCGTCCCGGCTCGCTGCGGATGCTTAGTCCGTAAGCTTCGCCGTAGTTGAGCCGAATACGCTGATGAATATTATACAGGCCGATTCGTTTACGTCTATCCCAATTGTTCTCGGCCGGTCCCGGCTCGAGCAGCTTGGAGGCTTGCTCCTCTGACATGCCCGCTCCGGAATCCGCAACCGCAATTTCCAGCTTGCCGCCGCGGCGCTGAGCCGTAATGCGGATTGAGCCTGATTTTCTGCCGCCTGCATATCCGTGAAAAATACTGTTCTCCACGATGGGCTGCAGCGCCATGCGCAGCACCGGGAGCTCACGCATCACAGGGTCGATGTCTTCCATCAGATCAAACTGGCAGTCGTAACGAATGGTCTGGATATATACATAGTCACGCACGTTGCGCAGCTCCTGCTCCAAGCTGACCCGGTCGGAAAAATCCGTAATGCCGTACTCCAAAATGGAAATTAACGCCTCAATAATATTGTCTACCTCGTGATATCTTCCGAAAGCGACGACATTGCTAATTGAACCGAGCGTATTGTACAGAAAATGCGGATTAATTTGCGATTGAAGCACTTGAATCTCCATCTCTTTCTTTTTTCGCTCGCCTACATTCACATGCTCAATCAGCGTGCGAATCTGCCCCAGCATTTCGTCAAACGTCAGCGCCAGCTTACCGAACTCGTCTTTACGGGAGCCTGATATGATAACGTTTAAATCCCCCTGCTGAACGAGACTGATTTTGCGGATCAGATAATTAACTGGAGTGCGGATCATCCGGGCGACGAGCGCAGCCGTAATGATACTGAGCACAAATCCGAGCAGCAGCAGTCCGGCAAAAAACGTTTCCAGCCGGTTTAGCGAGGTTTGCAGCCCGGTACCGTCATATAGCGCAAAAATAATCCATTTTGTACGCGGATTGATGTTCTTCATAATCGTCACGGTTGTACCTTCAATCCGCTCCTCAAAAACATCGTCCTTCGCTTCGACCAGCTCGCGCCCGTCCCGGCCGTCAAAGCTCAGCCGGTGATCGTTCACTTTGAACAGACGGCTTCCGGACGGCTCCAGAATAACCCGCCCCTCGCGATCCATAATGCCCAGCTGAAGATCGGATTTACTGCCGCCGATGCGCTTGAGCCTCTCTTGCAGCGCGGTCAAGTTCAGATCGACTGCAATTGCCATAGGCTCGCCAAGCACCGAAATAGCTCTGACGAACGTCACCGTCCAGCCCGAGAAAAAGCTGGTATAGGGCTCACTGACACTAACTGAACCGTAAGAGTTGCTGTAGGCGAGTTCATAGAGCGGCCTGCGGTCTTCTCTGGCATCGTTCATGATTTTTGTGACGGTATTGCCGCCAAGTATAGATAAGTCATCGCGGATCAGATACACGTCCGAAAGCATAACGGAGTTCTCCCCGTAGGCGCTCTCCAGCGCAGCCTGCGCGGCATCGAGATCATTGCGCCAAGAAGCTGACGATGACGAAAGCTGGGCAATCGTATTTTGCACCAGCAAAAAATAAAGGTCGATGTACTCCTCTTCTTTTTTTAACATCTGACGCGCCTGATCCAGCTGGCTTGTCGTAATCTCTTTTTCTATATAACGGTATGACAATACGCTGATTATCGCTTCGGAGCTTAATACAAACACAAAACAAACGAGAAACAGCCGGAACGAGATGCCATGAAACCAATGCCGGATGCGCTCTTTCACGGGACTACTTCTCCTTTCATAGAAACAGGGAAAAGAAGAGGCTAAAGCTCCCCTTCTCCCATTTTTTGCTTATTTTAAAACTCCGTCATCCTTCAGCTGCTGCTCATAAACGGCAATGGCGTCAGCCTGCTTGAACTTGTCCTGCAGCGTTTTTACGTAAGCATCCCAGTTGCTGAGCGGCTCTTTGCCCGTTACAAACTTCAGCATCATTTCGTTGACGTACTTGAGGCGGTCTTGAGCCATTGGGTCCGTATCCACGATGCGCGGGTTGATGTTATTTTCTTTCAAATAGCTCATGTTAAGCTCATGGTTGGCATTCGTAACGGTCGGGTTTTTGAAGTCAAAATATACGCTGTCATTGGCTTTGCGGACAAACGCATAATTATAACGCCATTCCACTTCCTTCTCATTGTAAGAAGATTTGTCAATCAGCTTTGGTTTTCCGTCTGCCTCGGTAAAGGTTTTATCCTTGATGCCGTAAGCAAGGTAAGGATAAGCCTCTTTGCTTGTGTACAGATACTCGATGAATTCCATCGCCCGTTTCGTTTTGTCAGCATCCTTCAGAACTTCCTTGGAAAGACCAAGCAGCGATTGCTGGAATACCTGCGTGTCTAATAATTGGTCGCCGTGCGGTCCTTTTGGAGGCGCGATTTGTTTCCAGTCCGGCGTGCTTCCGCCCGTATCTTTCATCTTCTGCTGATCGGCAGGCTCCATCCGGCGCCAGTCTGCGACCATGATGCCGACTTTGCCTTGGTACATTTTGTTGTCAAGCTTCAGTCCGTCGTCAATGGTAACCCAGTCCGGGTCAACAACTTTGGCGTCAATCATGTCCTTAATGAACTGCAGTGCCTCTTTGGTTTTGGGATCCGTGTTGTAAACGACGACTTTGCCGTCCTTCATGTCGACAAAGTTAGGCTGCACCCCGAACATCCAGAATATTTGCTGGAACCCTTTAGGGCCGGCCGTGCTGTAGCCAAGGCTTCCGTCTTTCGGCAGCATTGCCACAAATCCGTACGTATCATTTTTGCCGTTGCCGTCGGGATCGTTAAACGTAAAGGCTTTCATAACTTCCAGCAGCTCTTGCGGATTCGTTGGCTCAGACAGCTTCAGCGCTTGCAGCCAACTGTTGTTGATCCACCAGCCGTTTACGCCGCCGACACCTTCCGATGCCGGAATACCAATTGTTTTTCCTTTGTATATCATCGGTTCCAGACGGCTCGGCTCGAAGGAAGCGGTCAGCTCCGGATATTGCGCCAGCACCTCGTCCAAATCGGCCAGCAGCCCTTGATCGTAATACTTGACCGCGGACGCCCGGTCCGGGAACGTAATAATATCGGGAATTTGGCTGGACGTAATCAGCAGATTGAGCTTGTCCTTCCAGTTCTCTCCGCCAAGCGTCATCTCCAAATCAATATTATTGTCTTTTTCGATCATCTGGCGAATCGGGTCCTGCTCCAGCGCCGGCATTGGCGTCGTTTGGCGGTAACCGATCGTGTTATAAAAGCTGAGCTTGATTTTTTTGTCTGTTTGCTCGCCCGTCTGAGGTTGTCCGGATGCCGCCGGCTCCGAATTGTTGGCGCCGCTGTTGCCATTGCCGCTGCAGCCAGCAACGATGCCGGACAGAACCGCCAGACTGAGCAGCAAGCTGGCATAGGATGTCTTTCTCATGTAGTAACCTCTCCCTTTTGTTATATTGTAGCATGCAATATATATCAAGAGTTGAACTCCAGATACCGGATATAATTAGTAGCAGACTAGCCCTTAACCGAGCCAACAAGTACGCCTTTTGTAAAATGTTTCTGAATGAACGGATAAACGGCAACGATCGGAAGTGTCGTCACAACAACCGAAGCCATCTGCACCGACACAGGATTCACGGCGTTGGCCGCTTCGGCGGCATCCCCGCTAATAGCAACGGATGCGAGCAGAATTTGCCGCAGGAACAGCTGAACCGGCTGATTTTCCGGACTGTTAATGTACAGCAAAGCGTCGAAGTAGCTGTTCCAGTGCCAGACTGCATAGAAAAGTCCAATTGTAGCGATGACCGGCATGGACAGCGGCAAAATAATACGGAAAAGAATGGAGATTTCACCGGCTCCATCGATACGCGCCGCCTCGTCAATAGCTTCAGGCAGCTGCTCGAAAAAGCTTTTGACAATCATCAGATAAAAGGCGTTAACTAGACCGGGAATGATAAGCGCCCATTCGGAGTTAAGCAGGCCGACCTCTTTAACGATCAAATAGCTTGGAATCATTCCTCCGTTGAACAGCATCGTGAATACGATGAACATCAGAATTCCGCTTCGGCCTGGCAGCGCTTTGCGGGAAAGCGGCAGCGCCATCATGACGGTGAACAGCATGTTGAGTAGCGTGCCTACGACAACCCGGAAAATGGTGACCTGGTAAGCGTCGAACAGCCGTCCTCCTTGCATGATTTCCTCATAAGCCGTCCAAGTAATCGTTGATGGAATGAGGACAAGCCCATCCTTCTTGATGACTTCCGCAATTGGCGTAAGCGACACGCTGATGACATAGAGGAACGGAATAACGCAGGACGCGGCGAGCAGGGACAGAAGGGTATAATTAAGTCCTTTTCCTAGCCGGCTCCAAATTGTAACTTGCTCCATATGGTTGGACTCTCCTTTCTACCAGATTTGTCCGTCGAATTTTTTGGCGATTTTGTTGGCGCCGAGGACAAGCACAAATCCGATAATTGATTTGAACAGCCCAACCGCCGTTGCGAGCCCGATTCGCCCTTCCTGCATGCCGACCCGATATACCCAGGTTTCAATGACGTCGGCATTTTCCTGATTGAGCGGATTTAACATGATGAAGATTTGGTCAAAGCCGACGTCCAAAATGGCGCTAAGGCGAAGCACCAGCATAAGGATGATGACGTTGCGGATGCCTGGCAGCGTAATATGCCACAGCTGTCTCCAGCGGGGGGCTCCGTCAACTCTCGCCGCTTCGTACAGACTCGGATCAATTCCCGCCAGCGAGGCCAAGTAGATGATGGCTCCCCAGCCGACCGACTGCCAAATGTCCGTCGTGACGATCAGCGAGCGAATCATATCCGACTCGGTCAAAAATGAAATCCGTTCCAGTCCGAACGTGTTAAGCAGTTGGTTGACCAGACCTGATCCCGGCGCCAGGAAAGCGACCAGCAGGCCGTAAATGACGACCCAGGACAAAAAGTGCGGCAGGTAAGTAAGCGTCTGAATCGTTCGTTTGAAGCCGTTGGATGTTACCGAGTTGAGCATTAACGCTAGAATGATCGGCGCCGGGAACGAGAAGATCAGCTTGTAGGCCGAGATCAGCAGCGTATTGCCAAGAATTTGTCCGGCGTATACACCGTCAAAAAAGGTTCTGAAGTTTTGCCAGCCGATCCATGGACTTTCCCATAATCCTTTAAGCACGTTGTAGTCTTTAAAGGCAGCGGCGATGTAAATCATCGGCACGTATTTGAAAATGACGAAGTATAACAACCCTGGCAGCAGCAGAGCGTACATCACTCCGTATCTTCGCAGGAGGTTTTTAGTTGCAAGCATCCGTTAAAGCTCCTCTCTCTTCTATGTCTTGGGTGATAAGTTAATTGTAGCTTTACGGGAAGCGCGATTTTTCACATATCTTCGGCTGATGGTCTAAAATCTTAGGAAAGCGGAGCAAGCTTACGTTATCTGACTGCTTACAAAAGAAGAACAGCCGTCCTGAGCGGGACGGCTGCTGAAGAAAACTATTGTTGTATTAGAGTGAGGTTATCCAATCCGAGGCTGTAGCTGCTGGAAGCCGCATTTTTGCCGGTGACGGTGAAACGGAAGGTCTGAATGCCAGCCGCACTGATTGTTACGTTGCCAAGGCTGCTATCGGTGTAACCAGAAGCAGCGGCGTACTGGTCCACCGCCGTGCCTACATTAATTCCATTTACAGACAACTGATAAATTCCCTTGTTGGAAGCCACCCGATTTTTCACATAAACCGCATACGTGCCCGGCTGCGGAACGTTAATTGTATACTGGGCGTAATCACCCGCAGCATTGGCGTTGAGCGCATTAAAAGTCGCTCCTGTTACGGAATCCGTATAGTTCGTTTGAGAATCTCCTGCGGAAACGGAAACCGGCTGAGCCTCAAGCTCACGCTGGTATTCAGCGGGAGGCAGCGGCGCCGTATCGCTAAAGCTTACGTCATCCACCAGCAGCCATTGATTCGCTCCTGCAATGGATGAGAAGGCAACTGTCGCCTTTCCATTGGTTACGTGCACATTGTTAATTGTAACCTGCGTCCATCCTGAAGCGGCCGGGATATCGGCATATTGTTCCGCTCCGCCGTAATTCAGCACGCGCATTCTGGCCTGCGACTGGCCGCCCGAGCTTTTCACCCACGCGCTCAGATTATAAGTTCCGTTGGCAAGCCCGTGCTATCAAGTCACAACAAAGCAGAATCTATCTATGATATCAACCCGGCTATTGTCAAAATAAAGAAGCATCCTTGTTGGATGCTTCAATAACTAACCTTTGTCAGTGCTGCAGCTCGACCGTTTTGGTGGCAATGTTACGGCAAAACTCCCGATCATGCTCTACAAACAGCAAGGTTGGCGCATGCTCCAGCAGCAGCTCCTCGATTTGCATACGTGAGATGACGTCAATATAATTGAGCGGTTCGTCCCAAATATACAGATGCGCCTGCTCGCATAGGCTGTGGGCAAGGAGCACTTTTTTCTTCTGGCCGCCGCTGAAAGCGGACATGTCTTTTTCGAATTGAACGCGGGCAAAATCAAGCTTGCGCAAAATCGCTTTAAACAGGCTTTCGTCAATGCCGTGTTGCCGGGCATAATCGGTCAGATTGCCCTTAAGATGCGCCGTATCTTGCGATACATAAGATATTTTCAGCTGGCTGCCTATGCGGATCGTGCCGGTATGGGCAATATCCTCGCCTAAAATCAGCTTCAGCAGACTGGACTTACCGGATCCGTTTTTGCCTGAAAGAGCGATGCGCTCCCCCTGCCCGATTGTAAAGCTGATAGTAGAACAAACGGCGTTGCCGCCATAATAAACCGCAATCTGGTCAAGCTCCGCCAGAACATTTTTATGATAGGTTAATGGGGATAGCTTCAGGCTCTCTGAGCTTTCAATGTTTTTAAGCAGCTTGGACTTTTCATCTACTGCGTTATGCTGCCGCTGCTCGATGGATTTAGACCGCTTCATCATCTTAGCCGCTTTATGTCCGACATAACCTTTGTCAATCTTGGAGCCCGAATTGCGCGTGCCGTTTTTGCTCTTCTCCACCTCGTGTGACCAGCCGCTCGTTCTTCTTGCTGCCTCGG
This sequence comes from Paenibacillus pasadenensis, assembly GCF_023715725.1. Lineage (GTDB taxonomy): Bacteria > Bacillota > Bacilli > Paenibacillales > Paenibacillaceae > Paenibacillus_O > Paenibacillus_O pasadenensis_A. The sequence continues at coordinate 61,567 of NZ_JAMBOT010000006.1, read as the reverse complement.
ACAGATGTTTAATCTCTTTTTTCAGCTTGTCGTTCTCGGCCAGCTCGAATTGATCCTGCCGCTGCTTGTTCTCCATCCATTCCGAAAAATTCCCCTTCTGAACGTCGATGCTCGTCCGGTTAATGGACAGAATATGATCAACGCAGTGGTCCAGAAACGCGCGGTCATGCGACACAAGTATGAATCCGCGTTTGGAATTCAGATAACTGCCAACAAGCTTTCGGGCTTCCATATCCAGGTGATTTGTCGGCTCGTCAATGAGCAGAAAGCTGTTTTCCTTTAAAAACAAAGCCGCGAGCAGCACCTTCGTCTGCTCTCCGTTCGACAACGAGCTGAAAGCCCGGTACAGCACTTCCTCTTCCACCTGCAGCAGCGTCAGCTCTCGCACAAGCTCCCAGTGAACATAATCCGGGTGAATTTCGCGGATGACTTCCAGCACTTCGGCAGCTCTGTTCTTTACCGGAAACGGAAAATAATCAAAATCAACCGGCGAGGAAATCGTACCGCCGTATTCGTATTTCCCTTGCAGCAAATGAAGAAAGGTCGTTTTGCCGCGTCCGTTTCTTCCTGTAAATCCAAGCTTCCAGTCCGTGTCGAGCTGAAAGCTTACATGGTCAAATATCGTATCGTAACTGCCCTCATGGGCAAACGTCAGATTGGTTACTTGAATCAACGCCATTCGTTATATCCTCCTGTACAAAAAATAAGAGCTGCAAGAAAGTTACCTTCTCGCAGCTCAAATAAATACAGCAAATCTATCCCCCGCTCTGGGAGTAGATAAGGATATCTCGTATTTGTCCGAGTTAAGAAGAAATGTAACTTTCCTGCACAATAATAAAAGCAAAATAAGCGTACTCCGCTTTATTTTGTTCCGTATTATTAGCAAGAAATATACATCTTCCCAACTCCAATCCTAATGGTTACCGCTATTTTAACATGATGAAGGATAGGTCTTCCACTACAATCACAAACTTTATCGCTAATCTACCGGACAGATGCCAGATTCAACCAAGCTGCTTTTCACATACGATAGTGATATAAAGCTTAACCAGCATTCAAAGAAAGGAAGAATCCCTTTGAATAACATATCTGAACTAGCAGCGATCAGTAACTATGCGGGCGGCCTTGGAACGGGCATAAACGTCATTTTAGTTTTGTTTATTCTGCTTGTTATTGTTTTGCGCACCTTTAATGCCAAGCGAACCGGTTCCAGTCAAATTGATTCAAATGAGTTTAATAGTAACGCATACACAAAAAGATTCTATTTTGAAAATAATACGGATCATAATCTTCTGCTTGTCTTTGCCAGAGGAGAAGTAATCATTCCCCAATCATCCTATCTTCTTGCTCCAGGTGAGCTGGATTATGTCGATGTTGTAAACGGAAATGATGCTGAATCAAGAGGCCATATCCGCTACGACGCCTTCCCTCCTCCGCCAGGCGGCCAATCTATAGGCCATGCATCAGCCGATCTGATCAATAGAAGCGGGATAGGCCAACTTAGCTTCTTCCGAATATTCACTACAGGCGGGGTGCTCCGCGCATCAGAAAGAGTTTACTATGGAAGGCCGATTTTAACGATTGACGATGCTCTCTAGTTCGCTGATCAACTAGGACTGAAACAAATTCCGGTATTCCGTAGGCGTCATTCCTTCATGCTCCTGAAATCGTTTGTTAAAATAACTCACGCTTGGATAACCGGCCTGCTCGGCAATATCGCCGATTTTGGCGTCGCGGTGCTCCAGGAGCTTTTGCTTCGCCCGCTGCAGTCTCGCACGGGTAACGTAGTCGGATGGCGTCATGCCAAGTACGCTGCGGAACAGCTTGCAAAAATAATGAGGGCTCACTTCCGCCCGATCCGCCCACTCCTGCAGCACAAACGGCTGGTCCGCTTGTTCCTGCAAATAAGGAAGAAGTGCTATAATCCGGTTTTCCGCTTGGGCGGACCGGACTTGGGCAAGCGGAACGGCTTGCTGCACAAATTCGGCAAGCACCGCGTATGCAAGCGAGGACAGCGCTGCCGGGCGGTTCATGCTGTTTGTTTCCGCTTCCTGAAGCAGAGCCATATGGGCTTCTTCCCAGGCGGAATGCTGACGAAGCTTCCAGATCCGGTTTTTGTGATAACCTCTCTCGATCATATAATCATGCAGCTTATCGCCGTAAAAATGAACCCAGCGCACATCCCATGGATCATCCTTGCTGCTGAAGTAACGCTGCTGCTGAAGCGGAAAATATAACAGCAGCTGTCCTTGATGCAGCTCGTGTACTTCGCCGTCGATTTCTGCGTAACCTCTGCCTGATGCTACATAGTGAATGTTAAAATTATTGAGAGCTCCCTCTTCGCGAAATACAGAGTGCTCAAGGCAATCCGTATAGATGCCGACGGATTCCGGAAAAACGAAATAGGGAATATCGCGCAGCGTAATGAGATGCGCCTGTCGTTTCATGGTTGTCCTCCTTCTGACAATTTTGTGTTAACAGTCTCAAAATATTAATATTTTAAAAGGATTTTTATTCGCTTATAATCTCAATATCATCTTAATTTATTAAGGAGGATTAGACCAGACCATGGACAGAAAACTTACTTGGGGAATTATGGGCGCAGCATCAATCGCCCGCCGCGCCGTTATTCCAGGTTTGCAGGAATCGCGCTTGAATGTTGTGAAAGCCCTTGCAAGTCGGGACGTCAATAAGGCGGCACAGATGGCGGAGGAGTTCGGTATCGGACAGACATACGGCAGCTATGAGGAGCTGCTGGAGGATGAGTCGATCGAAGCCGTTTACATACCGCTGCCGAACCATTTGCACCGCGAATGGGCGATTCGGGCGCTGCATGCAGGCAAACATGTGCTGTGCGAAAAACCGATTGCTTTGACCGCACAGGAAGCAGAAGAAATGGCCGCAGCAGCCAAGTCGTCCGGCCAGCTGCTCGCTGAAGCGTTCATGTACCGTCATCATCCCCGTTACGCAATGATTCGGGACATCATCGCATCCGGAGAAATCGGCGAGCTGAGAGGCATCCATTCTACCTTCACGTTTAATAGCTCCGGCGGCCGTGAAGGATTCCGTTTCCGTCAGGAGTCTGGCGGCGGCGGTCTGTATGACATCGGGGTTTATCCGATTACTGCGGCGAGGCTGCTGCTTGGCTGCGAGCCCGAGGCGGCCACTGTCCATGCGTTCTTTTCCCCCGATCATGGAAATGTCGATATGATGGCGTCCGGCTTGCTGGAATTTCCCGGCGGCGTTGGCTTGACGTTTGATTGCGGAATGTGGGGCGCCAGCCGCAACACGCTGGAGGTGCTCGGTACGGACGGCATTATTGAGGTGCCAAACGCGTTTGTGGCTTGGGCGGATCGCGGGGCCAATTTCTTCGTAACGTCAAAAGGCAGCCGCCGCGAGGTCGAGGTGCCGCAGGTGAATCATTTTACGATGGAATGTGATGATTTTGCAGAGGCGGCGCTGTTCGGTAAACCGCAGAAATTCACCCCGGACGATGCCGTAAGCAATATGCGCGTGCTTGAAGCCTGCTTGCGTTCAGCCCGCGAGCGCTCCCGGGTTGCACTGAGTCCATCGCCGGTTGTCCGAGCTTAAACCCAATTTAAGGAGGCGAAGCAATTGAGAACCATTTCAATTCGCGGTACCGATAAAGCTGTCTCCGTGCTAATAAAAGGCACTGACTATTTTTATCATGACTCCTATGACAAAGCCAGCTCCAACATGGATGCCTTTCTCGCCATCGGCGGCAACACGGTCGATACGGCTTTTGGCTACTGCAAAGGCCAAAGTGAAGAGGTGCTCGGACGATACATGGAGGAGCGCGGCAACCGGGATCAAATTGTCATTATGACCAAAGGAGCCCATCCCGACCATACCGGACCACGGGTTAATCCGGAAGCGATCCGAAGCGATCTTCTGACAAGCCTGGAGCGGCTTAGAACGGATTTTGTAGACCTTTACGCTCTCCACCGCGACGATCCTTCCGTACCGGTCGGGATAATTATGGATGCGCTTAACGAGCATGTCGAGTCCGGCCGGATCGGTGCAATTGGCGGTTCCAACTGGAGCTGGCAGCGGCTGCAGGAGGCCAACGATTATGCGGCGGCAAACGGCCTGACCGGCTTTTCATTCAGCAGTCCGAACCTCAGCCTGGCCAAAGCGAAGGAAGCGTACTGGCCGGGATGTATTTCCGCCGATGATGAGACGGTCCGCTGGCATGAGCGCCAGCAGATCCCTCTCCTATCCTGGTCGTCGCAAGCGCGAGGCTTCTTTACGGGCCGGTTTACTCCGGAAATTCGGGATAACCATGACCTGGTCCGCGTCTTTTACAGCGATGAGAACTGGGAACGGCTCAAACGCGCCGGGCAGCTTGCCGAACAAAAAGGCGCCTCGACGATTCAGATTGCGCTTGCTTATGTATTAAACCAGCCCTTCCCGGCTTGCGCTCTGATTGGTGCTCAGAATGAAGCCGAGCTTAAATCGTGCCAACTCGGCGCAGAAATTAGACTGACAAAAACAGAGCTGGATTGGCTGGATCTTAAAGCGGAAAGTTTGGCTGTTTAACCATAGCTTCAGACTAAGGATCGCCAAGCGCGATCCTTTTTGCCGTTCCCGCTGCAACATTTAGCCGCCGATTAGGCTGCCTCATTAAGCGGACTGACCCTGTTGCACATATACTAAAGAAGCCATGCCTGGTGATCGAGAGGTTTGGAAGTACCGCCATATTTGTGCCTTTTAGGAAGGAGGCGGCGAGGATGCTGGACAGTAAGCAGCTTCAGTTTGATGGAGCGGAATGGATTGTTTTTCAAAAATCATGTGAGATTCAAAACACGTTTACGTACGAATTTTGGGTTAAGGCAGAAGAGGAACAAGTTCTGGATTTGGAAAAAAGCGCAGGGAATGACGGATTAACAGGGAAAAAATATTTGGTTGGACCAGACTTATATCCTTATGGCGCCGCTGGATGCGGGATCTCTGTTGGAACAAACGGAATTGCAATCTATGAACATTCCGATAACCATATTCCGGCCAGACTTGTTTATCCCTATCATTTTTCTGACTGGACTCATGTAGCTGTCGTTTCCGATCATAAAAAGCTTCGCCTTTATATTAACGGCCGATTGGTGAAGGAGGAAGGCGCTGCCTGCGTTATCCAGCATCTCCATCCTTCCCTGTGTCTTGGAGGGCATCAATATGGAACCTTTAAGGGACAAGTGAGCGATTTCCGCTTATGGTCGACTGTTAGAACGGAATATGAATTAAAGACAAGTATGCTAGCCAAGCTGAACGGTGATGAAACAGGCCTTTATTTCTATCGTGATTTGCATCGGGGGATTTCGGTTCATCAAGGGAAACTTAAACCTATTGCTGTTAGTATAATTATGCCCTCCTATAACCGCTGTCCTTTAAACCATTACGCCTTGTTGAGTTTGAATAAACAGCGCTTTCCGTTGCAGCAAATGGAAGTCATTTTTTTAAATGACCATTCCACCGACTCCACAGAATCTCTCTATCGGCTGTTAGAACCAAAATACACATTCATCTATGTTCACTCGCTCAAGAACAGGGGCAGAGCCAAAATCCGTAATCGCGGTGCAAAAATCGCAGCAGGCTCAACCTTTATCTTCATCGATGCCGATATGATTTGCGGACCTGCCTTTGTAAAGCGGCATCTTGCCCACCATGTGCAGGAAGATCAAAAAATCGTTTCGGGATCACTGCGGATGAGGCGGATTTATACGATTGCAGATCGGGAATTTTCCGCGGAACAGATTGTCCAGATGAAGAGCAGTTATTCGGGCCATCCTATTGCTCCCATTCATATAAACCGTTTTATCAAGGAAGATCACGCGCAAGTTCAGCTTTTGCCACTTGAGATGATGTTTGATCCGGCTCATCTGAACCGATGGAGCAGCGGTATTATGAATTACGAGAGCATTCTGTCCAAGTACGGCAGCCGGTTCCAGCAGTATCAATATCCATGGATGAATCTGATTACAAATAATGTTTCGATGCGGCGAAGCTTTTTTGAAAAGCTTGACGGTTTTGATGAACACTTTCAAGGGTTCGGCTGGGAAGATTGGGAGCTCGGTTATCGAGCCGCCGGGCAAGGCGCAGCATTTATTCACGATGATTCCGTTATTAATTATCATCAAGAGCATCCGATTGCGGCAGACACTTCTCTTCAAGCCAAGCGGAATTATTTAAAGTTTCACGAAAAAAATCCTCATGATCCTGCCGTTAAATTGTTAACATTGATCATGCTGCCTGATCCGGTAGGATTCACTGAGCTTAGTCAATATATGACGGACTATAATAATCTTAAAGCCGCTTTCCCCAGCCGGTTTAAAGCTTTTTATTCATATATGGATTCAGCCATTGATGCGCTGCCTGAACGTTTAAAGCGGGAGAATTCGAACATTCCAATTCAACAATCGATACAGGTTAGCAATGAGCTTTCCATCATCCAAAAAAAGTTCGCGTTCCCGTCGGTCATGGAGTTTTACCGGCGAATAACCAGATAAAGATTTCAGCGGTTTAGGATAATTGTCCCGATCCGTGATATAATCCTTCAGACGAAAAGGATAAAGGACGTGGCAACGTTGATCTCAATTACGATTCCAAAACCGGAAGTGACCATTTTTAAACAGTCAGCCCCGCAGCAAAGCCATATTTCAGGATTTACGGATTTCCACCTGATTACGAGAGAAAAAGGCGGAATCTTCATGTTTTACAACGCGAAGGATGAGCTTTTATTTGTCGGCAAGGCTCGGAAGCTGCGCCCAAGAATTAAAAAGCACTTTGAGGATTCGGTATCGCCGATGAAAAAACACCGCGACGAAATCGCAAAAATTGAGGTTTGCGTCGTGGATGATCCGGTGGAGCGCGATATCTATGAAACCTATATCATCAACCGCAAAAAATCGAAATACAATGTCGATAAACAGTTCTATAACTAATTTCGCAAAAACAAAGAGGCTTACCTTCTCATCAAACGATGATGACGGGATAGCCTCTTTTTCATTCATAGCTTGCGGTTCTCCAGCAGTTGAGCGTCCAGCCAGCTGCCGCGAACGATGCCGTCTTTGACGACTTTCAGCTCCGCATGCAGCAATTGCCGCAGCGTCGCCAGCGTTGCCTGGCATTCGGGATCGTCAATCCGGTTAATCAGCTCATGCGGGTCATTCCCCATGTGATAAAGCTCATCCCGATCGGTCGGGTTCCACACATATTTCCATTCAGCCGTGCGGAGCATTCGCTGCACGTACAATCCAAACTGCTGGCCGTTGTAAGTGGAGACAGCGTAAACGCGCCAATCTTCGGGCTGCCCCCCTTCCAGCAGAGGCTGAAGCGGCCGCCCATGGAGCTCTTCCGGTATGGGAAGATCAAGCCACTGCAGCAGTGTCGGCGGCAAATCGAGCGTATTGTAAACAAATGCCTCGCAAATTTGACCCGGCTGTACGACGCCTGGATATCGGATGGCCAGCGGAACTTTGACGACATCGTCATACATGACATAATGTTTATCCATCATGCGGTGGCCGCCGCACAGATCGCCGTGGTCGGAGGTGTAAATAACAATCGTCTCTTCATCCTGGCCGAGCCGGGCAAGCTCCTTCATGATAAGTCCGACCGCATCGTCCATTTGGCTGATGGCTCCATAATAACGAGCGACGGTAGGCGCCCAGTCTTCCCAGTTCATATCTTCAATCCCCCAATTCAACAGCTGTTGGCGTTGAATATAGGGTTTATTCACAAACGATTCCGTAAAGCTGCCCCACATCGGCACTTGCTGCGGAACATACATGGAGGCAAAAGGCTCCGATGGCCGGCACGGAGGATGCGGCTCGTTAAAGTTGATGCGGACATGCCAAGGGCCGCCCGATTCGGACAGCTCTCTCAACATGTCAATGGATTGCCCGGCGAGCCAATGCGTGGTCGAATCCTCCAGCGGGACGGGGTCCGCCTCGCCTAAATACCCGCTCTTATAGTGAAGCTCCGGGTATTTATCGGCCCGGAACTTCCCGTATTCCCGGTCGGCATTAATGTAGCTGCCGTACCCAAAAGCGGTCGGATCGGCAGTAGAGCTGCCGCCCCATTTGCCGATATATCCGGTTGCATACCCCGCTGCCTGCAGATCGCGCGCCCACGAATAATCGGTTACGGATAAGCTTGGCACAGGGAGGCTGATGCCGTCGTTCCAGTATCCGCCGAAGCTCTCCGGGCGCCGTCCGCATACAAACGATTGCCGCGACGGTCCGCACACAGGCAGAGGCGTATAAGCATGGTTGAACCAAATCCCTGCTTTGGCAATCTCGTCGATATGTGGCGTTTGCACCGGGTAATGCTCGCTTATTCCCGTACAATCCCAGCGGTGCTGATCGGACATTATGATCAAAATATTAGGACGGCGGCTCATTGCGCCTGCCCCTCTGGAATGCGCTTTTTCCTCGTCTGCTCCACAGCCTCGTCAAATTTGGCGCGAACCGGATCGTTCCACCAGTCATCCCACGAAAGCCCGAACTCGCCCAAAATCGCCTCGATTCGCCTGCGGAAAGGCAGGCCGATCTCCAGCTGCTTTTGCATCGGATCTTCTCTGCCCGCCAGCTTTTCACGAACTTTTTCGTCCATTAACCGCTGGAGCTCATCCGCCAGCTCAGGCATTTGCTCCGCCAAATTATTCGTTTCCGCGGGATCGGTTAACAAGTCGTACAGCTCGCGCGGCGGACGTTTGAACGGGCCCGAATCGTACGTCACGATCAGCTTATACCGGCCGTCAGTCACTCCGCGCGCGGCCTGCCAGGCGCACTCGCTCAGAAATACATGCTCATGCGTTCCTTCCGCTAGGCCCAGCATGGATGGCCAGAGACTTTTGCCGTCCAAATCATCCGGTACGGGAATTTCCGCCGCCTCCAGCAGCGTCGGCATGAGATCAACCTGCTGAACAAGGCCAGGAACCCGATGTCCGCCGTCGATCCGGCTCGGCCAGCGGATAATGAGCGGCACGTTGACCGTCGTATCGTAAAGACCGCAATGATCCCAGTAAATATCATGCTCAGTCAGGCTTTCTCCGTGATCTCCGAATAGAACGAGCATGGTGTCCTCCACCAGCCCGAGCCGCTCCAGCTCTTCATCCAGCTCACGGATTCGGTCATCCAGATAACGCACCTCGGCGTCATAAAGAGCGTTCATATAGTCCGCATCGGTTACGCTGCCGAGCAAATCGTAATGATGGTACTTAAAAAAAGGATAAGCCGCACTGTTGTACGCGGCATCCATGCTTGTGTTAGACGGATCAAACGGGTTCTTGCTCCGATCGTAAAATTCGCCCAAATACTCTTCCCGTGGCATATATGGCGTATGCGGGTCCCAATAATGGAGGAACAGGAAGAAAGGATCCCTTCCGTTCGCCTCCAGCCAGTTCGAAGCCAGCTCGTTAACCGTGCGGCCGTCGATCCAGCGTGTGCTGCCGGAGGAATTAATATAATGCCGATAGCCGCGCGCGAACCATTCTTTGAGATTGTATAAATTATCGACCGCCGCCGTATTGTATCCCGCGTTTTTCAGCAGAGAAGGCAGCCATTTCACGGACTTCGAAAGTGAGGTCAGCTCGGAGCCATGCGAGACGACTCCGGTCGTCAAGCCAATTTTCCCAGTAAAGATGCCGGTATGGGCGACCTCGGTCGGGATGTCTGCGGCATATGCTTTTTCAAAGAGAACTCCTTGCGAAGCGATTTTGTCGATATAAGGGCTTGTCGGCTTGTTATATCCATAAGACCCGAGCCGGCTGGCACGCATCGTGTCGAGAGAAATAAAGATGAAGTTCATGCCATGCCCTCCCTGCAGAGATGAATATAACCGGCTTGCTCCAGCCAGTCGTACACTTTCCGGGCATTGTTCCCAATGCTGTCTTCTTTGGAATGAAGCGTGACTTCGGGATGAAGGGGCTCGTCGTACGGATCGGAAATGCCGGTAAATCGCTCGATCTCATTGTTCCGGGCTTTGGCGTACAGCCCCTTCACATCCCGGCGCTCGCATTCCTCAAGCGGGCATTCAACGAATACCTCCACGTAATTGTCAATCGCGGACCGGGCGTAATCCCGCATCTCCCGGTAAGGCGCGATTGCCGAGACCAGAGTTACGACTCCGTTCCGTGACAGCAGCTCGCTCACATAAACGATGCGCCGGATGTTCTCCATTCGCTCCTCGCGGCTAAAGCCCAATCCTTTGCATATTCCCGCCCGCAGCTCATCCCCGTCAAGGAGCTCGGTTTTAATCCCTGCCTCCCGCAGCTGCGACAGCAGCTCGCGGGCCGTTGTCGTCTTTCCTGCTCCCGAAAGTCCCGTAAACCAAACGACAGTCATGCCCGTACACCCCTTCAAGCTATTGATCTTGGATATCGCTGATGCGCACCGGCGCGCCGTTCTCCGTTTGAGAAAGAATTGCGGCCTCGATAATTCGCTGCACCGCAAGCGCATCGGCTCCAGAAGCCGAAATTTCATTCGGCGGCACATTGTTTTTTACTTCCTGAATGAACGCCCCGATCCGATTGTAAAACGTAGAATCAAAGCCGGAAGGGCTGGCAAAAATCGAATTTTTGACAACACGCTGCTCGTCGCTGGAGCTAGGGTACAGCGTCAAGCTCTCATAGACGTTGTCGAGAACAAATTTCCCGCCTGTTCCGCCCGCCTCGCAGCGCTCAATGGGATGGCCTCCGTGCATATCGTAGCTCCCGGTTAAATGCCCTACCGCGCCGGAAGCAAATTCAATATTAATGGAAGCCGTCGACCAGACGGTTCTTCCGGGCGCTTTGGTCATAAAGGACTGCACACGGGCGACATCGCCGCCAAAGTAACGCAGCACATCAAAGGAATGAGGATGCAGCGCGCGCAGATGAATCCATGGCGTAGATTCGTTCGGATTGCCGATGGTCAGCTTCATGTTAATGTACAGCAGATGGCCGATTTCGCCATTTTGAATCCATTCCTTGGCGCGTTTGGCTGCGGGAACGAAGCGGTGGTTCAGGTTGCTGGCAAGCCGCACTCCCCGTGCGGCGGCAGCATCCACCATCATCCGCGCCTCCTGAAGCCGGTTAGAAATCGGCTTTTCAACGAGCACGCTTTTACCCGCCTCAATGGCCTGCATCGCTGGCTCCATATGATGAGAGCCGTTCTCCAATCCTCCGGTAGCTACGCTGATGATATCGATTTCTTCCTCCGCAAGCATGGATAAAACATTATCGTATGCTCTTGCTCCGAACCGCACCGCTGCGGAGCGCGCCAGTTCGGCGCGCAAATCGCATACGGCAACAAGCTCTACGTCAGGATGATCCGTGTAAACGCGGCAGTGCAGCAGCCCGATATGATTCAGGCCGATTACAGCGACTTTTAGCATAGGTCAGCCCTCCACAAGCTCTTCCCCGGGCTCGGCTTCTTTCTCCTGCAGCTTGCGGGCCGAGCTGGCGGAGCCGATTCGCATAATATCGTAGGCTTCCTGAGAGGTGCGGAATGGACCGCCGCCATGGCCGTGCCAGTTCGGATTGGTGTACATCGGGTTCACCCGGCCTGTTGCATCTTCACGTTTGGCAACATGGGCTTCCAAACGTCCCATCAGCAGCTTGACGACCTCAGGCTCCTGCTCAGCGACATTGTTCAGCTCCTGAGGGTCCATAATGAGATTGTACAGCTCCACCTCCGGTTTGAAGTGGAAGTCCGGCTCAAGCGCGGCAATCAGCTTCCATTCCGGCGTACGCCAGCCATGCTTGCGCATCCAGGTGCACTCGGAAATATAAAATTCGGGCTCGCGTACTCGATCTCCGCCGTTGATGTAATCGACAAGGCTTCTGCCGTCAAATTTGATATTTGTTTCAACGCCAAGCAGCTCCAGCACGGTCGGCATAATATCTTTAATCTGCGTATAATCGCTCATCCGTTTGCCGGCCGGAACTTTGCCCGGGTAGCGAAGAATAAACGGCGTAACCAGATTCGTTTCATATAAACCGTGATGGTCGTAATAGCAATCATGCTCGTTCAGCGTTTCGCCGTGATCGGCTGTAATGACAACAAGCGTCTCGTTCTCTATGCCCAAATCCTCCAGTGCGGTGAACAAACGCTGGATGCACGCATCCATATAGGCAACGGCGCCGTCGTATTGGGCGTCGACATAAGCGGAGTCCGTGACGTCCTTCGGAATCCAGGACCGCAAGTAATGGACAAACGGCTCGAACTGGTCCATGCCCTCCAAAGATGAATTGTCCGGATTCGTTTCATTCCCTTCGTAAAAGAGACGGTCGAACGGTTTTGGCGGCAAATAAGGAGAATGCGGATCCATATGGCGCAGGAACAGCAGGAAAGGCTTATCTTCAGCAGCCAAACGTTTCAGCTCCGGAATGGCTACATCATTCATCCGTTCCGCCTTCGGGCTGCGCCCCGTTTCATCCGGCCCCCATCCGTCATAGTCCAGATAAAGATCAAATCCTCTGGCGGAGGGATTGCCGGAAAAGCCGATACAGGTTGTGTTATAGCCGTTTTCCCCAAGCACCTCGGCAAGCGTTTTCACATGATCGCCAAGCTCGCCTTCGTGGCGCAGCGCCACGACATCGGTGCCGAAGCAGTCCATTCCAGTCAGCATGGAAGCATATCCAGGCGTCGTAGGCACGCTGGGGCTAAAGTGATTTTCGAATAGCGTGCCGCCATTGGCGTAACGATCAATATGAGGAGTGGTCAGCCGTTTATAGCCATAAGAGCTCATATGGTCGCGGCGCAGGCTGTCGATGCCGAGAAACAGCACGTTCGGTTGTTTAGCGGAAGTTGCGCTCATTCGGTTTAGTCTCCTTTATTATCCGTTTTGACTTTGCAGAGCGTCGTCTTTAGAAGCTCTGGCGCCAAGGGCGCGCAAGCAGCCGTTCAAGTACCCGTAGCTCTCTGCGGCAACGATTGCAACCTCGGCAAGCGAGTGGCCGTTTGCTCCGATTACCTCAAGGCAGACAGGTCCGTCGTACCTGCCGTCAACGAGCACCTTGCAGTAAGCGGCGAGGTCGATATCTCCGCGGCCGCATGCCTGCTGGCCAATCGGACCTGGCCCGGAGCTGCGGCCTTTGCAATCCCGGATATGGACATGCCGTACGCGAGACAGCACCTGAGGCAGCGCCTCCTCCGGATTTTCGCCTGCGCGGTAAACGTGGCTTGGGTCCATGTCAATGCCAAAACCTTCGCTGTCGATTGCGTCCATCGCCCGCAGCGTCGTCGGCGTATTGTAAATGGCATTGCCCACATGCGCTTTCACGCAAAGCGTTACGCCATATGAGGCAGCCAATTCGGACAAATGCGACAGAGTGGCAATCGATTGCGACAGATCCGCTTCGTCGTTACTTTTGCCTCCTGGACCAACGTTGACAACCGGGATGCCAATTGCCTTTGCCGCTTCAAACGCTTTGGTCAGCCTAGCTTCGTCAAGTGAAGCCACTTCCATCGATAAATAGGAAATGCCGTTGTCAGCGGCGATCCGTTTCAGTTCCTCCGCCTGCTCCTGCCATGAATCCAGCACCAGATGCTCGCACATGCCCTGAATCGCGGAAAGCTCTACGCCGTCGTAACCGCACTGAGCGATATGGCGGACGGCAGTTTCAACATCAAAGTCTTTAAACAGTACGGAATTCACGCCTAATTTAATCATGTAAGATCCTCCTAATCGGCTCAATGCGCCATCTCCTGGAAGCTTGGTGAAAGCGTATGCTTCACCGGACTTTAAAGGATGGTTGCCTAGTTTATGAGTTCATTCTAGACGTTGGGTCCCCTATGGCTCAAAGTGTTTTCAGACAATGACATGGTGGATCGGGACGAATTGCAAGCGGTTACAGAGAAAAAGGAGCCCAGCGGAGCAAAGCTGACGTTTTAGCATAGAAAAAGAAGCATCCTACGCGCCAACATCGATTCAATGGCGGGTAGATGCTTCTTTTGTTAACTCCTAATATGATTGATGCCTTGGGTTATTTCGCTTTTTCATCCAGCTTTGCTTGTGTGTACTGCGTCATATGCTCCAGAAAAGCCTTGGGCTCAAGCTTCCCGCTAATGACATCCCCATATTTCGCATTTAGCTCACTCTCGAATTCCACAGGAATGTATGGCGGAGTCTTTTGAGCTCGTTGGACGATGTCATAAACGACTTTCATGGCAGGGTCTGTTTGGGCCTGCTCAACTAAATAAGGATTGTCCTTGATGGCAGAAACACTTCCGGCATTTTTAAGCTTAAATGCGGCCGCGTCTTTGTCCATGCTGATCCATTTCATCAGAGCCCAGGCAGCAGCTTCATTTTCTTTTTTGCCAAGCGTCGTCATCGTCATGGAGTGGCCGCCAAACCAGAGTGAAGGAGTAGGCATCGGCACCAGCTCCAAATCCGGATTGAGCTTCAGGTTCTCCTGCACATGTACAACAACAGCCGCTTCAAAAAGCGATTTTCCGGCAATTAAGCGGGAAGTATTTTTAGGCAGAGATTCCTGCAGCTTTTGAATCCGTTCATCATCGATATTTTCCCGCTTGAAGCGGACCAGCCACTCCAGAGCTTCGACGATTTTAGGATCGTGGAAATTAACTTTATTTGTCGCCGGATCATAAAAAGTAGTCGAGTCAGCGCCGTTCATATAAGCAAATGTCAACAAGCTGTTAAAGTTTCCATACAGCTCCAACGGGGAGAACGTCGTCATGACTTGTTCACCGTTCTCTGCTATCCAAAATTGCTTCGCAAAGTCCTCAAACTCCTGCAGGGAATTCATTTCCGGGAATTCTGTGTGTCCATACTGTTCCAATACATCGCGATTGTAGACAATCGAGAAGTTAGGATCAATGGCATAAGGAAGCTGCCATACTTTCCCGTCCGCAGTGAAGCCTCTTTTGTAAGCGGGTTCATAAAATTCATCGGGATTAAACGTTGGATCCGCCTTAATAAACGGCGTCAAATCTTGAATCAGATTGTCTTTGATCCACTCGCTTGGAAACCTCCCGTCCAAAAGAATGTCGGGGTTATCTCCAGCAGAAATCAGAGCCGGCAGATCATCCGTTAATTGCTGCATATAAGTGACTTTGATATTAGGATAAACTTTATTAAATTCCACCATCAATGAATTGAAGTAATCGGACCAGCCGCTTCCAAATATGGAAAGCACCTTTACCTCTCCGCTTATATCCGTATTGTTTGTAGGCGCAGGAGCTTCTGTATTCGCAGCTGTGTTGACACTCGTATTCGCGCTGTTTGATTGATTCGTCTCATTGACCCCCCCTCCGCCGCCGCTGCACGCTGCAAGCAAGGTTGTAACCAATCCGAGAGCACCAATCATTTTAAATTTTTCTGTTGTCTTTTTACGCATGTAGACCTTCCTCCCTTTTAGTTGAAGTTACGGGCCTGCTGTTTGGTACTGATTGGTTTGTTAGGCTAGATTTGTTGATAGATTTAGCGTATATGTGTATATCATTAAAATCAAAGCGCTTTCAGACATTCGCATGGCTGATTATGACAACTGAATGAATTGGATGGTGGTAAACAAAAGAGAAGCCGCTGTCCGTCCGAACGACGGCAGCTGCTCCTCTTGCGCCTTACTTCTTCAGCTCATCCAACAAAGCTTGCGTATACTTGGTCATATGATCCAGGAATGCTTTCGGTTCAAGCTTGCCGGAAAGCACCTCGCCATATTTTGCATCGAATTCGCCTTCATATGGCACCGGCAGGAATGGAGGAATCTTGGTTGCCTGCTGGAGAATTTCGTGGGCTACAGCCATGACAGGATCGACCTCCGCCTGCTCAACCAGATAAGGATTATCTTTGATTGCCGACAGGCTGGCAATTGTTTTCAGCTTAATTTCCGCTGCAGCTTTGCTGGAGCTAATCCATTTAACGAGCGACCAAGCGGCTTCCTCGTTTTCCTTTTTGCCAAGGGTGGTCATATGGATACCATGTCCGCCTAACCACAACGACTCCGACGGCATCGGCTTCATCTGCACATCCGGATTAACCTTGAGCGCATCGCGGACAGCTCCGACCACACCAGGCTCCAGCAGCGATTTGCCGGCTGCGAAGCGGGTCGTATTAGCCGGCAGGGATTCATTCAGCTTGGCGATTCGTCCGTCGTCTATATTTTCGCGTTTAAAGCGCAGCATCCACTCCAGCGCTTCCACGATTTTGGGATCGTTGAAGGTCGCTGTTTTGGTCTCGGCATTATAAAAGCTGCTCTGATCCGCGCCGTTCAGGTACGCCATCGTAATCAGGCTGTTCAGATTGCCGTACACTTCAAAGGGGGAGAACGTAGTCATGACCTGTTCGCCGTTCTCGACAATCCAGTACTTTTTCAGGAACTCATCAAATTCCGGCAGCGTATTCAATTCCGGAATTTCCGATTCGCCCTGCTGCTCCAGCGCCTCTTGGTTGTAGAGCATCGTGAAGTTAGGGTCAACCGTATAAGGCAGCTGCCATAACTGGCCCTCTACACCGACTCCCCGATTATAGGCAGGCTCATAAAACATATCTGCCGTTATTTCCGAATCCTTCTCCATTAAAGGCTTCATGTCTTGGATAAGTCCATCTGAAATCCAGTCAATCGGGAACCTTCCGCCATCGGAAATAATGACATCCGGATTTTCACCGGCGGAAATGAGCGCAGGAAGATCGTTGATCCCCTGCTCCATATGTGTAACTTTGACATTGGGATATTCCTTGTTGAATTCAACCATCATCTTGTTGAAGTTCTCGATAGCTCCGCCGCCGAAAATGGATAACACCTTAATGTCGCCTTTAATGGCAGACTTATCGATTGCCGGCGGTTCTGTCGCCGGACTATTCTTATCTGCCCCTGTCCCTTGGTTAACTGCCCCGCCGCTATTATTCGCTGTGACTGCTCCCCCGTTGTTTCCGCCGCCGCCAGTGCATGCCGTAAGAACGGACATGACCAGTAAAGTCAAACCAAAGGCACTGAGCTTTTTGAACCGATTGCGATTTTCCTTTTTCATCGCTTCATTCCTCCATATGAATGGTATGGTCTGAAATTCAGTTTATTGAACAGTGCCAGGCTTCCGCCTTGTTTCACCTCCTTTAGAACGGAAATTGGAGGAACGCTACTCGATCAGTCCCGTCCGCTCTACTCCTTCAACAAACCAGCGCTGGGCAATGGCATAGAGGATGAGCGGAGGCATGATGATAAGGAAGCTTGCCGACATGCGGATGGTCTCATTAAACATGTTGTCAACTTCGCTCTCATAGAAACCTTTCAGCACGGCCTGCAAGTTGTTGAGGCTAAGCGTGAGCGGCGTGTTCTCCGGCCCGACAACGAGTGCGGTCATATAGGTTTCATTCCAGTGCCAGATAAAGGAGAAAAGGAACACAACGAGAATCGCCGGTTTGGCGAGCGGAATGACGATGTTCAGCAGTATCCGCAGCGACCCGGCCCCTTCAATGCGCGCCGATTCGTCCAATTCCTTCGGCAGCGTACGGAAAAACTGCGTGAAAATGATGACAAACAGCGAGCCTCGAATGCCGTGGCCAAACATCGCCGGACCGATGATGGCGAACTTGGTTCCCATCCAGCCGAGCTCCTTAATGAGCAGGAACATCGGAATGACAATCGTTTGAGGCGGAATGAGAAAGCTTAGAATAAGCAGGCCGAACAAGATCGATTTGCCCGGAAAGTTGAACTTGGCAAAGGCATATCCGGCTAAAGCGCAGGCCATAACGTGGAAGATGGCTCCCAGACCGCTGATCGTCAAGCTGTTGACCAGCCCTTGCACATAGTTGAGGCCCTCCCATGCCAGCTTGAGATTATTCCACTCCAGACTGCGCGGAATCCAGCGGACGGACGGATCAAGCAGATCAACCTGATTTTTGAACATCGTCGAAACCATATAAAACAACGGATTTAAATAGAGATAAGCGATGTTGAGCAGCAGCGCGTACAGCACCAAATTCATAATCCAGCCGTTCTTCTCCTGGCTTCCGAACAGCATTCTCCGCGTCCAGGCTACTTTATCCATGGGGGCTTCACCTCCGCTTGTCAGATTGACCGTCTATTCGTTTGAAAAACCATACGACGAGCAGGATGAGCACAAACGCAATCGAGAAGTAAACCCAGCCAAGCGCGCTTGCATAGCCGTAGCCCGTGTATTTCATGTGGTTTGTAATCAGGCCGAGAATTGGACTGAATGGAAATGTAAACATCTCGACAATGGTATAAATCGTGTTGAGCAGAATGAACGGCGTAAGCGCGGGCAGCGTTATTTTCCAAAACGTTTCCCAGCGCGAAGCGCCGTCTATTCCAGCCGCTTCGTATACCGGACGGCCGATCGTCTGCAGACCGGCCACAATAATGATAATCTGCACGCCGGAATACCAGAGCACGATGACAAATTTGTTTAATACAGCAAGCAGCGGATCGGAGAACATTTTAGGGAAATTGCTCTCGATATAGGGCTGAATGTTGTACTGCTCCAGCAATGACAGGCCCGCAGCGCCCTGATTAAAAATCTCGTTCAGCACCTGGCCTGTGGCAAAAATAACGGGCAGGAAAAAGATGGCGCGAAATATGCCCTTGCCCGGCAGCCTCATGTTCAGCATAATCCCGACAAGCAGCGAGAACAGCACGATGACCGGAATGGTCAGTATTGTCTCCTGCATGTACTGTACGAGCAGCAGCGGGAAATCGCCGTCCTGCAGAAACGCGTTTTTGTAGTTGAGGAAGCCAATCGGCTTCATAACAAGCCCGTCACCGGTAACCCGAACGTTCTGAAAGCTCATATAAAAGGAATAGATGAGCGGATAAAGGACAAACAGTCCAAGTCCGACCAGCCACGGCGCCAGGAGGGCGTAAGCGGATAGAGCTTCGCGGGCTTCGATCGTTATTCTGCGTTTGGAAGGCTGCATGCGCTTATCCTCCTTTGCCGGTCAAGGCGAAATCATTCGGTTTAACCTCCACGCCGCCTTCGCGGTAAGGGGTATCCCCGTAATTGACGATGACGCGCTGGCCATTTTCATAGGTTGTTTCAAAGACGTCTTTGCTCAAGCTGCGGTGATTTACGATCATTTGGTCCTGCAGGCCGCCAAGAACAGAGCTGATCCGGTTGTACTCCTTCACAATCGTTTCTGTCCATTCCGAATATTGGCTGCTGAAAATGTACCTGGTGAACGTATCCTTCAATATGCCCGGGTCTTCAAAGGTGAGCAGATAGGACGGGAGCGCGCCGTATTCCACGGACCGCAGCAGCTCGTTGTTGAATTCATCCCTCAGATTGCCAGGTTTGGCGGAATAGCTAACCAGCCCGTGAATCGCAATGGGATAAAACGGAACGCTCTTATTCGCTAGCAGATCATAGCTCGGACTGAGCGGCAAATCGCTGATATGGTCCGCTTTATCGAGCACAAACGAATTGCCGTGCGAAACGCGAACTTTGCCCAGCTCCGACTTTGTTTTGTTCAATATTTCTTCGAATAACGCAGAGGTATCGCCGCGTGTATGCGGATCCTTCGGTGTATGGTCGGAGAAAAGCACCTCGCCGATGGAATTATGATGGATGCCGTCCACGCCGAACTCTTTGTAGGTTGGCAAGCTTTTTTCCAATTCTTTCAAGGAAAGATCCGGCTGCAGCCAGTATTTCTGGGTTGCTTTGCGGAAGGAGAAGCCGCCGGAAGGTCCCATTTCATCCTCTACAACCCTGGAGTTGGAATCGCGCACAGCCTCTTCCCTGGCTACAAACCCTTTGCCGGAATAAGCGATGACAAAGTTATCGTCCAGATAAAAACGGCTCCCGTTGCCCTTCACCGTTTCAATAAGGCGTTTCAGCGCATTCTCGCCGCCAAGCGCCTCCTCGGGAGGCAGCCGATCCGGCAGATACCGCATGTAGCCGCCGTTGGACCAGCCTTCAAACACAACATCCATATCGGTAATTCCCGAGGCTTTAAGCTCTTCCACGATTTTGGCGGCTTGATCAAACGTTGTGGTGGTGACCAGCTTCGAACCGAACATGCTTGGCTCGCGGTCCCCGCCGAAAAAGGCGATTTCCAGCGGAAGGCGGTCCGGCTTCGTCTCCAGCCGTTTTAGCCCTTTGCTTTCCATCAGATAGCTCCGATACGCCTGCGCCATTCCGACGTAATTAATCTGCTCCGGTTTATCGCCCTGCAAAAAGTAATACCGCACCTGCCGGTCCTGCTCCAGCCGCTTCTCATCGTAGACGTTGAAGCCTTCCCCGAAGCTGCTCGTTTGCCGGTAATACTCATTCCGGTATTGAAATTGAGGAGCAATCCAGTTGTAGGAGGTATACAGCCCGCCTGGAGTTGCATTAATGTTGGCGTTTGTCTCTCCTTCGGTAATGATGCCGAAAAGCGCATTTTGTCCATAGGAGATGCCGAACACCGGTAGCAGCACATCCGATGGAGCATCCGGCGAGCCGCGGAACGACTGGGTTGAAACCGCCAAATCCATACCGTATATTTCGCCCGTATAGCGGAAGGGATATTTGCCGTTAGGATCGAAGTTGATCGTCGCCCCCATGCCGCTCGGCACGAACATATGCCCATTCGGCATGTCGCTGCGCGCTGCGCCAAGGAATGGAAATGCCCATAAATAGACGAACCGGGCATTTGGCCCTTCCTTGATGCGTTCGGACGGAATATCCACCTGGAGGAAGCCGTCCTTCAACGACACGATGAATACAAAGCTGCTCTCAATCGATTTCAGATCAAACGTAATTTCCGCGCCTTCTTCCGTTTCCTTAACGGAGACGGCTGTTTTCAGATCGGTGAAATTGCCGTATTTCAGCTTGGAGCCGGCCTGCCGCGTGTCCACGTATTCCAGGTAAAAGGCGGAATCGAGATTTTTGCGCCAAACGCCTTTCACCGTTTCGGTTGCCAGCGATTGCTCGTCTGGGTTGCTGCGCCAAACATGGTTGTTGCGTTTATCCATAATCGTGATGCGTCCGTCCTTGCCAATCTCCAGCTTGAGCCTGCTCGTTTCTTTCACGACCTCAGCCGTAAAAGGGCCGGTTTTGACCGCAGGCGCTTTGGACGTTTGCACCGTTTTGGCGGTGCCGGCAGCGGCTGTCTGCCCGTCCTTGCCTGCCGTGATCGGGGAAGACTCCAGCTCTCCCTTCACATAACGGAATCCGGCTACGCCAAGTGCGCCAACCGTAATCAATGCAGCCGACAGGGCGATCAAACGCAGCCATTTGGCTTTAACCACGGAACGACACCTCCTCGTAGAGCTGCCGGATGAAATCGATCAGCTGCACGCACAAACCAGCGAAAATCAGGATCAGCACCCACATCGCCAGCATGAACAGCAGAGACAAAATCGTAATCCAGATCGTTTCCCCGATGTCATAGTTGTGAACTTCCTGTACAAACACGATGAAGAGAAACACGGTCCAGCCGATAATGACATAATTGAAAAATTGATAGATGGAGCCTTCGCCAATCGTCAGTAAATTGGAAAGCAGCGCGAGCGGCACCGAAAATAGAATGTAAGGCACGAGCGCATACGAGCTGCCGATAATGACATCAACCAGCCTGCCCTGGCCCCTGTTAATCGAGCTGACCATATAATTGGCCAGCACCCAGGTCACCCATGGAATGGCCACTTGCGCAAACATAAGCCACGGATTGACAAATTTGACATCGATCGGATTAAAAATAAAGCTGGTCGTAATCTCGGAGATGAGAGTAGCCAAATAAGCAAGCGCAAGCAGGATCGCTGCCGAGCCGAGGCTTCCCCGCCGCTCGTACCTCAGCTCCCAGAAGCCGTCAACCGGATGCCGAAGTATTCGAACGGCTTGTTTGAGATGTAGCATCAGGTCTGCCATTGCCTTTCCTCCACTTCATCTTTTTCCAGAGCTTGACCGCGGCCGCATAAAGGATCAGAAGCACAAGACCAGAGGTTACCACTGTGCTGAAGTTGTTTTGCAGCCAGATGACGCGGAGCTGCCAGAAGGAATCCGAATAACCTTGCACGTCTCTGGCCAGCCGGAATTCCCGCATTGCATTTTGCCATTCGCCCTTGCGGTAAAAGGACTTAGCCAGGCCCAGATGAGCCTTATAATATTTGCTGTTCAGATGCAGCACTTCTTGCCAGTAGCGCTCGCTATCCTCGTAACGTCCCAGCATGAACAGCTCGTTGGCTTTGTGCACCAGCTGGGAAAATTCAGTTTGCCGGAAAACATGGATCAGACTAGCCATCCGGTCGGAAATGTACAGGTTTCCTTTTGAATCCACAGCGATGCTGGACGGGTAATTGAACAAGCCCAGCTTGTTGAAGCCTTCGTTTTTTCCGCCGAACGAAAACAGCATGCCGCCTTGCGGATCGTATTGATAGACCCTGCCGCTGCCCGCATCAATAGCGGACATATTTCCATTGACATCGACTGCAATATCCTGGAACAGCCGCTCTTCATTGGCGAACACAGCCTGGGCGCCGAACAAGCGGTTGCCTAGCAGATCCTTTCCGGCAAAGTTGAACTTTTTGAGTTGGCCGGTGTCGACGGATATGCTTGTTGTATAGATCAGGCCGTCTTTATCGATCATGACGTTGCTGACCGAGCCAGGCGTTTTTGTGATCTCTTTTTTGAGCTGCTCTTCGGTATAAACCTGGCGTTTCAAATAATCGAGAAAGTTAAACGGCACCTTGTTTGCCCCGAAAAACCCCTGGAATCCGCCCTCTTCCGGGTCGATGACCGTTAAGCCGTGGTAGCCGTTTTTTGTTGTGATATACAAAAAGCCGCGTTTGTCTACGGCCACCTTGGTCGGCTCAAACTGGTAGCCGGCGGGAAGCAGGGTTGTTTCCGGTTGTTTATACTCCTTGACGAATGCGGCGGACCGGTCGTAAACGGCGATCCGTTTGTTGCCTGTATCCGCAACATAGACATGCTTTTCGTCAACGTATACCCCGTTCGGGTCCTTCAATTGGCCGGGGCCTTTTTGAATTCCAAATGCGGTGACGTAGCTTCCGTTTGAATCCAGCTGCACAACCCGGTTGTTTTTGGAATCCGCAATGAACAAATGGTCCTTTCCGTCGATAAACAAATCATTTGGATTGTTCAAATTGGGGGGACCTCCGTTAACATCCGGCGGCACCATGTTCAGTCCGAGATAACCGGTAGGCACGTAGGCAGGCTGGACAAAAAACTGCCCGTTGCCGCTGTCGTAGGAGAACGTTCGGTAAGGAAGCTCCGCCTGTGCGGACGGCGGTTGAAGCCAGGGTCCGGTTACAAGCACCGCCGCGATTACAAAGCGCAACCATTTGGGCATGCCTGCTCATCCTCTCCATAAAGGCAAGTTGTCGATATGTCGGTCATTTGATGCCGGAATGCATCATCGTTGTGATAACCTTCCTCTGCATCGCCAGGAAAATAATAAAGTTCGGGATAAACAACAGCAGCGCTACCGCCGCCGCCGCGCCTTGATTGGCAACGTTGTTGGAGAGATTGTTCGTAAGCGTATTGACGAAAAACGGTAGCGTCTTCATCGTTTCATCCTCCATGAACAGCGTTGAAGTCTCATCGGAGGACCAGGCTGTCTGAAAGGACAGAATGGCTGTTGTTGCCACGGCGGGCATGCACAGCGGAACGACGATTCGGGCAAAGATCCTGAATTCCTTTGCCCCTTCTACCTTGGCGGCTTCCAGCAGCTCATCCGGAATTTGATCGATGAACTGTTTCATCAGAAACACGCCGACCGGCATAGCCACAAGCGGAAGCACATGGCCCCAGTACGTATTGATAATGCCGAGATTGCTGATGACAAAATAGCGGGGTATGCCGACCATCTCCGGCGCAAACATCAGCGAGATAATAATGCCGGAGAAGATCACGCCTCTGCCCGGAAACTTATGCTTGGAAAGCGGATAAGCGCAGAGAACGCTGATCAGGCAGGAGGTGACAAATACGAGTACGCTCATCACGATGCTGTTGAACAAATATCTGGTCACCGGAACGGCGGACGATTGCGTCACGACGATCAAATCGGTGAAGTTTTGCAGAGTCGGCTGTTTGGCAATAAAGGTCGGCGGATACAGAAACAGCTCGTTGAAAGGCTTCAAAGCATGATTGACTAAATAAACAATCGGCAGCAGCATGAAGATGGCGAGCAGCGTCATCGCGACGAACTGAATCCATTGGAACGTCGTCATCCGGCGCAGCGAGCGAAATCCTTTTTTTAAGCTGTACGCCCAATCCCGCATGAAGTCATTCCTCCTTTGAACCGAACAGCTTCCAGCAAATCCGGCTCACGATGTAAGTCATGACCAGCAGCAGTACGGAGATCGTTGAGGCATAACCCATCTCGTACCGGATAAAGCCGTAGTCGTCGATATGGTTGATGAGCAGGTGCCCGGAATATTGCGGTGACGGGTTAGAGCCTGACAGCTGAGTACTAATCGAGCCCGCCTTCAACGTCCCGACGACGGCCATAACTGCGCCGAACAGCATTTGAGGTTTCATAGCCGGAATCGTAATGTACCAGATTTCCTGCAGACGATTGCGGATTCCGTCAATCCGTCCCGCCTCGTACAGCTGCGTATCGACGTTTTGCAGTCCGGCCAGCAGCGCCAGGAATCCGACTCCCATGCTGCTCCACAGCGTGACCAAAATCATGACGGTCATTAAATATTTTGGATCTTGCGTCCAGAGCACCGGCTCGCTGATGATCCCGAGCTCCAGCAGGAAGCTGTTCAGGTAGCCGAGCCGGTCGCCGCTGAAAAAGATCAGCCACACGACTGCCATCGCGACCCCGGCGGTCATCGACGGCGAGTACAGAGCCAGCGTGTAAATGACCCGGATTCGCGCCGGAAGCTGCGAGATGAACCAGGCGAGCATAAATGCCGCTATATAACCGAGCGGTCCGACGATTATGGCAAACTTGAACGTATTCGGTATCGCATGCTTCCAGAAAACCATGTCCTGGGTAAGCAAATTTTGATAGTTGAGCCAGCCGATAAACTTAGGCGGCTCGATGGCGTTGAAATAGGTTAGAGAAAGTGCAATTGCCGCGATTGTTGGAATTACGATAAATAATAGAAACGTAATTAAAAATGGAGCGATGAACACATAAGATAGCCAATGCTTCCGCATCGATGTCAGGGTTGAGGCGATTTGAATCTTTTTCCGGCGGGCTGCCGGCTGGCTTCCCGCAGGTCGGACCAGCTCATGGCTCATTTTTCGCTCTCACCTCCGGGCTGCGGCTTGTATGGCGGAACGTCCAGCTTGCGGACAACGTTGCCGTCTTTGTCCACAAATCCGAATTCCTGCTGTTTGCGCAGCAGCTCCCGATTGATTTCAAAGATGGCTCCCTCCAGCGATTCGCGGAAATTCATATTATCGAGAACCGTTCGATTCCAGGCGAATCCGAGCTCGCGAGCGGTAAAGTATCCGCCGGGCACGTTCGGCGCTTCTTGGAACCAATCCAATTGTTTGTTAATCTCGGCGGCATGCTCCTTCGGCCAGGCAATCTGCTGGAAGGCTGCTTTGTTAGCGGTGTTCCAGCGGAATTCAACGCCATTAAACATCTCCATATCGTTGCCAAAGCGAGTCTGCGTTTCCGTCGACGTCCACCATTTCAGAAACTCCCATGATTCTTCGGGATTATCCGTCGACTTAAATATGGAACCGGCCTGAATCGTTCCGCCGCCCCATCTTTCGATGTCGCCGCTTTTATTAGGAGTGCCGGGAATAGGCGCAACTCCCCACTGCCCGGAAATTTCCGGCGCGGCTACTAGCAGCTGCAAATACATATTAAAATCGGAGATGCCAATCGGGATGTTACCGTTGCGAAAGTGCATGTAAAAATTCGGAACCTCACGCGGCAGACCGTAAATATTGAAAAAATCGGTCCACTTTTTGAAGGCTTCGAACGACTGAGGAGTATCCAGGCCTGATTTGAGGCCGTCGGCGGTATATAAGGAAGCGTTATTCTGATAGAAAAACGGCAAATAGTTTGTTGCAGGGAAATAAAAATCATAGCCGCGCTGCTGCAATGTCGGGAGCATGACATAGATGTCATCCCACGTTTGCGGCACTTTGAGCTTCAGCTCTTCCAAAATATCTTTCCGGTAAAACATCACATTGAACATGATCGTTTCCGGGAGCGCATAATCGCCCTTATCGTAGTGGAAAGGAGTCAGGGAGCCTGGCAGGAACTGCTTGGCTGCGCTGTCATAATCTTCAAACTTGCTCAAATCCATAAGAGAGTTCCGAATGGCCAGATCGGCCGGCATCCCCTGATCCAGCCCCAGCGCAACATCCGGCTCACGCCCGGCAGAATTGCTCAGAATTAAGAGCTGAGGGTTCGGCATAATGTTTACGTTGACCTTAATTCCAGTTGAAGGGGTAAACTGCTCGTCGGCCATTTGCTGCATGAGCGATACGTAGTCCCGGCCGCGATTGACCCAGACCGTAATCGCCGCATCCCCATCCTGCCGTCCGTAATCAAAATAGTCGGAGGAGAACGTCATAAAAAACGTTTTGACCGTGTTGGTCATGACTTTCCAGGTCGACGGCGTTACATCAGGAATGCTGGCGGTCGATTTGGAAATAAAAATCTGATCCAGCATTAGCGGCTGTTTCGTCAGCTCAAGAGAATAAGTTGATAGCGTTTCCTGTACCGAGGTCAAATTGCCAAGCTTCGTCGGCAGATCGTTCGGACGGTCTGCGAGGCGCTGCAGCTTGGCGACGGCATCACGGATTGTCGCCGAACCGCTTGATTCCGTACCATAAATCTCTTGCATATAAGCAAGAACATCATTCAGCGTGTCCCTCATCTTTTCGAGCCGCTGTTTGGCGTCGGGCAGCTGCGTGGCGATGTTCCAGTCCCGGTTGGCATCCGCGTTGTCTTTGCCGGTGATGAGCCGGACGAGCCGATTTATATCTTGGATTTCCGAGGATACATATTGAATGGATTCAGTAATTGGCGAAACAGGAGCATTGGTAACGGTCAAGGACAGCTCGTGCTTGCCCTTGGTCAAATAAAACTGGAACGGCTCTTCTTTTTCCTGCCCCAGCGAGGCCATCGACCAATTGCGACGATAAGGGAATGAAAACGCTTTTAATTCCTCATAGGGAACTTTGCCGTCAATCCGAATTTGCCGGTAAGCGTTGGAGCCTTTATTAAAATTTTGCAGGTATTTAAGATCAATCTTGTACAGACCGTCCTCAGGAACCTCGAAGGTCCATGACGCGGACTGGCCGCCGCGTACCCAGTTGGCGCCGCCCATCGTATTAAACACGATTTTCCCGTCGGACTCCGGCGAGGCCAGATCATCCCGGCTGGCCTGCATTTGCACCGAGGGCTCGGATTTGACGCTAATCTGTTCTGCCTCAATAGCTGTAAACCAGTTTGGATCTCCGCCGTTATCCGTCTGTTTAAATTCTTTTTTGGCTTCCTCGTAGGTCGGAATTTTTTCCGGCGCCTGAAGCGTTATTTGATCGATCGCAATGGGCTCGTATACCGATTGAATGCGAATGACCTGTTTGCCCTGGCTCAAATTCCAGCGCAGCGGCTCGCTGTTGGCGTAGGACGACTCCATAATTTCGCGATTTTGCCAGCCCTTCACCGCCTGCTGGCCTGGCCGGATCTGATTTCCTTTTGCATCCGCCTGCGGCGGATAATGCGCATCCTTCCATTGCCGGTCGAGCTTGATGTTTTGAGCTTCCGTATAAGGAGATTGCCCGTTCACCATGATGGCGATCTGGTTCGGTATGCTGGAATCATTGACGGAATAGTAGTTTAGCTTTAGCTCATAGAGCCCGCTTTGCGGAACGTCGAATTCGTATTCTACCCACTGTTTCTCCTCCAGCAGCACCGAATCGGCGCTGCCTTCCAGCGCCGCTGGCTTCACGGCTTCAGAAGCGTTGGCATAGTCGGCGGCGCGCAGGCTAATATCCGACGTGTCCGCATCTTTTGCGCCTGTTGCTGTCCACTCCTTGAGCACCTGGGAGTAAATCGGCGCCTCCGATGCCGAAGCTGGAACCGAAAGATTGCCTGATTTTGGCGATTGATCTTCGGTAACGGTTCCATTCGCATGGGAGGGCATGATTATGCCGGCAGCAAGCGCAACGACGACCGGAAGCGCCCAGATTCGCCTTTTTCTTCGTGGCGGATTGTTCATCGTTTGGCCTCCTTTGCTGTTATTGGCTCACTACCGGATTGCGTCGCCGGTTTCCCGGTGAAAAAAGTTGATGAATTCGGTCTTCAACGTCACTTCCAGCCTTGTTCCATCCGGGTATTTCGTGAACGCCGCCGCCCTGACAACGAGCTTTTGCTCATGGCCTAGATCAAGATGAATGTACCGGTCCGCTCCCATCAGCTCCGAGAAGGTGACGATGCCCGTAATTTGCTTCCCATCCGTAGGCGGTTCATCGAGCTCGCGTACAATGAGAACGTTCTCGGGCCGAATTCCGAGCGTTACTGTCCGGTCAACGTTACCTCCTGCTCTCAGCGCCTCATGCATGGAATACGGAATTTCCATATAGAAACGTTTGGTGCTGAAATAGAGGCTTTTTTCCTTTTCGATAACCGTTCCTTGCAAAAAGTTCATCTCAGGCGAACCGATAAAGCTGGCAACAAACCGGTTAACCGGGCGGTTGTATACCACCTCTGGCGTATCCACCTGCATAATTAAACCGTCCTTCATGACGCAGATCCGCGTTCCCATTGTCATCGCTTCCGTCTGATCATGCGTGACGTAAATCATCGTCGTGGCCAGCTCGCGATGAAGCTCGATAATCATTTCCCGCATCTGCACCCGCAGCTTTGCGTCCAGATTGGACAGCGGCTCATCCATCAGAAACACCTGCGGCGTTCTTAAAATCGCGCGTCCGAGCGCTACCCTCTGCCGTTGGCCGCCTGACAGCTGTTTAGGCTTGCGCTCCAGCAGATGCTCGATTTCCAGCGTTCTGGATTGAGATTTGACGGAGGATTCAATTACATGTTTTTCCGTCTTGCGAAGCCTCAGTCCAAACGCCATGTTTTCGAAAATGCTCATATTTGGATACAGCGCGTAGTTTTGAAACACCATGGCGATGTCTCTCTTTTTTGGAGGAACATCGTTCACGAGCCTATCTCCGATAAAAATCTCACCGCCGCTAACTTGCTCCAGCCCCGCTACCATGCGGAGCGTTGTGGATTTGCCGCAACCGGAAGGGCCGACAAGAACCATAAACTCCTTGTCCTCAATCTCCAGATTGAAGTGGTCCACGGATAGCTGGCCCGACTTGTTGTACCTCTTGATCACATTGTTAAACAGAACCCTTGCCATTGCCGTTCCCTCCGCTTCCGTATTGGCTCGCTTGCCGCGCCGCGCAATCACGTATGATTGCGCTTTCAACACATCTCCTACTCAGCCAATCGCTTCTCGTTGTCATTCGACTTTAGAAGTTCATATTCCAGGCAGGTTCGGTACTGGCTAGGCGAGCAGCCGACATGCCGGAAGAACAGGCGGCTGAAAAATGACGGATCCTCATAACCGACCATGGTCGCGATAGAGATGACCTTTTCGTCCGACTCCAGCAGCAGATGTTTGGCGCGGGCAATACGAATCTCATGCATAACGTCGATGACGCTTTTGCCAAACTCCTGGCCCATGTACCGGTTCAATTGGCGAACGCTGACGTTGAACAATTCGGAAAGTGATTGCAGCGTAATTTTTTTGTCAAAGTTCCGTTCCAAGTATCCGTAGATGCGTCTTGCAGTTATTTCACGATCCAAACGGCGCGGCGAAGCGGTCGTTCTATGTTTTTGCATAATGGTGTAAAAACGTGAGAGCAGCATCAGCAGCTCGACAAGCTGCAGCCTTGTTATGATTGAAAACCCGGGGCTGCGGTTGTTGTTCTCGCGCATCATGCTTTCGAGAATCGCCAGTACGGTCGCTGCGTCCTGCCCGGTCAGATTGAGGCGGTGATTGAATCGGACTTCGCTGTTTAAGAAGGGATGCACATAAAAATAGTCCATGGAGCCGGAAATGCCGAGCTCCCGCTGCAGCGTGTCGGATATAAACGAAGGCATGAACAGGCAGTTGATAATTTCGATCTGCTCGTCATCCGCTACCCTGTAGGAATGTGTTTCGCCCGGATTGATAATAAAAACGTCTCCGGCTTGAATCTCGTATTCGGCTCCGTCGAAACGATGAACGGCTTTTCCGCGAACGACATAAACGAGCTCGATAAAATCATGGCCATGCTCCTCAACCGACCCATGGATCGCCTTTAAAATGTAGAAGGGAAACTGCTCATTCATGAACAAGCTGCTGTGCATGGTATTCATTACTGATAGCTCCACCTTTCCCCTAGGAATTGACCCCACGCCGTTCAAGCATGACATCGATCGAATGCAGACGAAGAGCAATTAAGCCAGCTCTTCATCTGCATTCGGCGGATGGTTCATTAATATCAGTGATCTGATTTATTTCAAGGAATGCGGATCGCCGAAGAGCGGCGGCAGCGGATGCGGACGAACGACCTCTCCTCCACGTTCGTACGACTCGATAACAGCAAAAGTGTATTCAAGAACAGCCAGTGCGTCCCGTCCGTTCGCGCGCAGCTCTTCACGAGGCACGCCGTTTGAGATGTCCTCCAGAAAGGCGTGCAGCCTGTTGTTGAACGTTCGTCCGAAATCCTTTGTGCCGTAATCCGTCACTTCCGCCTGGATCGGTTCGCTTATGGCCGGAACGCCGCGCTCCGCTCTCCAAAGCGATAGCTTTTCGACGCAGTTCTCAATCGTGAAGGTGCCTTTAGTGCCGGCTACCTCTGCGCTCCACCAGCCGCCAAGCCCGTATACGGCATCACCGCGTTGGCTGAGGAGATATCCGACGCCGCCATTGGCAAATTTGACGTGAATACTGTTGATAGACACCATAACGTCGCCAGCGTTGCGCCGGAAGCCCGGCGTGTCCGAGAAGGTTTGAATATGTGTAATATCACCGCAGAAATGGCGCATAACACTAAACGGATGAGTCAGGAAAGCCTTCATGTGGAAGTACGGATGGCCTTTCATTTTAGGCGAGCCGGGTGCCCCGTAGTTGGCTTCTCCGCCGTTAAAGCCCATCTTGAGCAGGCAGTATACGAGCTCTCCCACTTCACCGTTGTCCATGTACTGCTTTGCTTTTTCAGCTGGCGGCGTAAAATAATGGTTGAGATTGCAGCCCAGGTACACTTTTTTCTCTTCCGCCAAAGCGACTAGTTGTCTGCCTTGGTTGATATCCGTACAAAGAGGCTTTTCTACCAGCACATGTTTGCCGTAACCGACCGCTTCCATCGCAGGCTCAAAATGCCAGCTGCCGTTTTCGATGCCGCCCGTTGCAATGTCAACAATTTGCAAATCCGGCTCGCCCTCGATCATATCCTTCAGGCTGTAGTAAGCTTTGGCTCCGTAACGTTCTGCGGCAGCGTCAGCCCGTTCCTTCACGACGTCGCAAACCGCTACGAGATCGGCCAATTCGTCTTCTTTGTAACATGCGGCATGGTTGTTGCCGATTCCGTTCATTCCAACAATCCCGATCTTAAGTGCCATTCAGTCGTTTCCGATTGTCAGCCGTAAGCTGAACCCGGAAACTCCACCTCCTTGTACTTGTTCGCTAGAGACTGCATTAGGCTCAGCAGGATCGGTCGCTTTTTGACGTAATAGAAAGCGTTTGCAAACCGGGCTAAATAATTAAATGAAATTGCAGCGCTTCCTGATCGCATGCTGTATTCTCATTTTATTCCGCTTATCCGGTTGCAGCATTGTCAATCGGGACAATAGTGTTTTCGATCTGGACCGAAAGCGAAACCTAACTTACCTAACAAATTCTAGCTCAAGTTGGGAGATATAATACTAAATTACGCATAGATTGGCAATAGCAGGGAATTATCCAAAGTAATTTAATGTGAATATAATGAGTTGTAAAATAAAATCAAGGGGTGTTTGCTTAAGCTGTATTTTTCTTAATTTGCTGCGGCGAATGGTCGCAAATAGCGACTGTTTAACAGTGAAAAAGTGCAAAAAACAGAAGAAACCTGCGCTGCAAGCTCCTTCTGTACATAACGATTCAGTCTCACGCCATTCAAAACCGTGAGATCTACGCGGTACCGATTCGTTGAAGCTTATCTTAGAGCAAGAAAAAAGCTAAGCCTGTGTAAAAACCAGAGGCTTAGCTTAAAGACTAACGTAGCGATTCAAACACTTTTGAATATTCCGCAAATCGCGGTTCCCACTCATTTTCTACTTGTCGTCCATCCAAGAGCGCCTCAATGGCGTCCAGGCATACATGCCACCCGGCAATATCTTTAGGCGTATGAGCGGTCACGGCGGATAAAGTCTCGGTCAGCATCAGTCGGCAGCCGTCCTCAATCGAGGTCAGCTCAAAGCGCACCTGGTCTTCCCCCCAGGCAAACTCCAGCACGCGGCCCCGCTCATAATCGAATATTTCCATTTCTTCAAAGGTTCCGTCCTGCATGTCGAACTTAATTAGACCTCCCTTGCGCAAATCCTCGACCGACAGCTCGGCGAACCATTGCTGCAGCTTGTCGTTTTCGGTCAAATATGACCACACCTGCTCGCAGGAATGCCTATGGTATCGCTCAAACGTTACTTTTAATCCGTCATCTGTTTGTTCTACTTTGGCCAGCATTAGTTCTCCTCCTATTTATCACGGAATAGATTACAGCAGCATCGATTCTTATCCAATTTTAGCCCTTTGCAGCAGCTCCGTATACGTGTTTCTGCCGTTCAATCCAGATCAGACAGTTGGGTCATAATTGGAAATGCAGAAATCTCCCGTTTTCGGTAATCCCGCGGAGACATCCCCATACGGCGGGTAAAAATACGAGTGAAAAATCCTCTGTCCATGTACCCGCATTTTTCGGCGGCCAGCTGCACGCTAACGCCGCTGCGCAGAAGTCTGCAGGAAAGCTCAATACGGCTGTCCTGCACATAATCTCCCAGCGTTTTTCCTGTTGCTTCTTTGAACTTACGATGAAAATGGCGCACGCTCCAGCCAATATCAGCTGCAAGCTGTTCAGCATGCACGGCTTCGGCAGGATTTTGCTTCAGCCGCTCCAATAGCTGCTCCAGCTTCTGCTCCCCGCGCTGTGCAGGCGAATACAACGCAGGTTCACTTGCACCTCGCCCTGTACCTGCCAATCCCCGGTCAATCTCGGCCAGCAGCTGTACAAACAGCGCGTGAAGCATGGGCTCGGTGTATTCGTCCTGCCTGCGCTGCAGCTCGTAAGCCGCCTCGAACAGCCGTCTGTAAACTCCCTTAGAATCGTTAAGTTTCATCCAGCTGGGCTCACGGTCAGATGCAAGCATATTCAGCCCTCGCCGTGAGCGCTCGAGGCGCTGCACACCGGGAAAGCCGGCAATTGCCGCTTCGGCCTGCTCCGGCAAAAAAATAAAATTGCTTATAACAAGCGGCTCGACGCCTTTCATCGATCTTGGGCGAAAAACATGCTCTGTACCAATCGGCAGCAAAAATAAATCTCCCGGCATTACATCCATCGAGCAATCCCCGATATAATGCGTCCCTCTTCCCTCCATAACGAGGCTGATTTCCGCAAATTCATGCCGGTGCAGATGCAGATGAAACGACTCCGACACCCGGTTGATATGATAGGGAAGCCCAGGATGGAAAAAAAGAGATGCCGGCGTAACATCCACTACGGTACGAACCATGTGTCTTCCCCCTTTATGTCAGAATAACCATCCTTTCTGGCAGAATCAACTCCTTTATATTGGATTTATGAGCGTACAATGAGGTGGAATATGGCGGAGAGGATGATGGACATGCAAGCTGAACGAACTTGGTCGGCCAAATGGATTTGGGGCGGAGAGGAAGATCGTCCCCGGAATGAATGGCGCTGCTTCCGAAAAAGCTTTGACGGCCCGGAATCCGGTTATGATGAAGCTAAGCTGCATATCAGTGCGGATTCGCGGTTCGTTTTATATGTGAACGGGACGCTGGCAGGACGCGGCCCGGTTCGCTCTTGGCCCGAAGAACAGTCCTATGATACCTATGACATCGGCCATCTATTGCTTCCCGGGCGCCAAAATACGATAGCCGTGCTCGTGCTGCATTTTGGCATGACCAACTTTTATTACTTATTGGGACAAGGCGGCTTGATTATGGAGCTGGAAGGCTCTTCCGGCGTATCGCTTGTTACGGATAATTCCTGGCTGACAAGCCGGCTGCCGGGCCAACAAGCCTCCTCTCCCCGCATGGCCTGTCAGCAAGCATTCGGCGAAGTCATTGACGCGCG
Source organism: Paenibacillus pasadenensis (assembly GCF_023715725.1). Taxonomy (GTDB): domain Bacteria; phylum Bacillota; class Bacilli; order Paenibacillales; family Paenibacillaceae; genus Paenibacillus_O; species Paenibacillus_O pasadenensis_A. Next base: position 27,326 of record NZ_JAMBOT010000006.1, on the reverse strand, counting down.
CGAGCTGCCGGAGAAATGGATGGTGGAAGAATCAACGGAAGGCTCCCTGACGCCTTCCGTGAATTGGGAAGCTGCCAGGGAAGTTGCCGCTGTAGGCGACGGCCCGTGGAAAAAGCTCGTCCCGCGCGATATTCCTTTTTTGACGGAGGAAAAAGTATATCCTGCTGCTGTTGTATCGCTGAACGAGGTTCGCCCGCCTGCTTATATGGCTGCATTTGATTTGAAAACGATCATGCTGCCGGATAGTATTTGGAGCGCAAATCCGGTCGCTTATAAAGGTTTTCTGGCCGTTCAAATAAACATGGAAAAGGACTGCTCCATCACGGTCGGTTTTCCAACCGGAACGGACGGCGTCGTGCTGCTTGACGGCAAAAAGGCCGCTCGCAGCTACGGCGTTCAGCCGGAACGATACGATGTGTTCGAAGCCGCCGCAGGTTCACATCTGCTGCTCATTGAAAACGAATCCGGATACGATCATGGAGCCAGCTGGCATCTTGGGCTTGATGCCGATGCTCCGTTTACGCTGACTCGCCCCCGTTTGACGGAGCAGACCGCTGCTCAGCCTGATGACCGTCAGGACGCATCAAAAGAGCAAAAAGAAGTTCCATTCGCCCTGATCGGTCCCTTTGCCACCGCCGAGCGGACGGAGCATTGGCTGGAAAGTCCGCAGCTGGCCGATCATCCGCTCTACATTCAGCTGCGTGACGGCGAATTGCCGGACAACCTGCCTGAGCTAAGTTCATGGATTCGTGAGCTTGATGAGAGACTTTATACTGATCAGGACGTTTTTGGCAGCAGCGTGTGGCAAACTGCGGTGAGGCCGCTGGCCGTCCCGGCGCAGCTGCAGCGGATGGTTGTTCCCGCTCCCGAACCGGCGGTACTGCCTGGCTTAGCCGAAGATTGCGAATTTGTCGTTGATCTTGGCGAGCAGCGCTCCGGTTATATCGGCTTTGAGCTGGAAGCAGCAGCCGGCACTATTTTAGACGTATACGGGATTGAGCATATTGAAGGAAACTATCGGCAGCATACGTATGGGCTTGATAACACGGTCCGATATATTTGCCGGGACGGCAGACAGAGCTACCTCTCCCCTGTCCGCAGAGGCTGCCGTTTTCTGATCGTAACCGTCCGGCAGGCTGCCGCGCCTGTAAAGCTGTACGAAATCTATATGAATCAAAGCTCATATCCTCTGCCGGAAAGAGGCTCGTTCCGCTCTTCCGATTCGCTATTGAACGAAATTTGGCAAATTAGCCGGCGTACGACCAAGCTTTGCATGGAAGACACCTTTGTGGATTGTCCGGCATATGAGCAGACTTTCTGGGTCGGCGATGCCAGGAACGAGGCTTTGGTCAACTATTATGTATTCGGCGCGACCGATATCGTCAAACGCTGCCTGGATCTCGTTCCCGGCTCTGGAAGCCGCAATCCGCTTTATTTGGATCAGGTACCAAGCGGCTGGAACAGCGTCATCCCGAACTGGACCTTTTTCTGGATGATCGCCTGCCAGGAGTATGTGGAACATACCGATGACAGCGAATATGCAAAGTCGATCTGGCCAGCGGTGCAGCGCGCTTTGGATGCATATTACGAGCATATTGATGGTAACGGCTTGTTTAATATCCGCAGCTGGAATCTGCTGGACTGGGCGCCAATCGATCAGCCGAACCGCGGCATCGTAACGCATCAGAACCTGTTTTTCATGAAAGCGATGCGGCTTTCTGCGGCTCTTGCCGAAAGAGCCGGTCAGCCGGAGCAGGCCTCTGTGTGGCAGGAGCGGAGCAAGGCGCTGCGCGTTGCGGTCAATGAGCATTTGTGGGATGAAGAGCGGCAGGCTTTTCTGGATTGCATTCATAAGAACGGCAGGCGTTCGGAGCGTTTCAGCGTGCAGACTCAGGTAATCGCCTGCCTTTGCGCCGCTTCCGACGGCGAGCGAAAATCCGCGCTGGAGCGCCATGTGCTTCAGCCGCCTGACGACTGGACACAAATCGGCAGTCCGTTTATGAGCTTTTTCTATTATGAGGTGCTGGCCGAGCTTGGCCGATCCGATGTGCTTGTAAACGATATCCGGCTGCAGTACGGTCGCATGCTCGATCACGGAGCGACCACTTGCTGGGAGATGTATCCAAGTTATGACGAGAACCGCGCCAACTCCGATATGCTGACGCGCAGCCACTGCCACGCCTGGTCGGCAGCTCCGGGATATTTTCTGGGACGGGAAATTCTCGGCGTTCGTCCGCTGGATGCGGGCTGGCGCAAGGTGCAGATTGCACCTGAACCAGCTGGGCTGAGATGGGCGAGCGGCGCTGTTCCTCTTCCGGGTCAAGGAGAAATTAATGTCTCATGGAGCCTAAATGAAGACAAAATGCAGTTGAGCGTTACAGCGCCCGAAGGCATCGAGCTGGATATCGTATGGCCGGAAGGCGTTAAGGGGAACGCGGAGGTTAAGCGGGTATTCCATATTTAAATATTGTTAAAGAAAAAGCAGGCTCAGCGGGTCTGCTTTTTTCATTTTAAACACTAGAATCCCTTCAGCGGTACGATCCGGTTGGAAACCGACTGGCCGATGCGGTCATTTGCGAAACCTAGCTCACCTATGAAGCGGGAAACAAATCTAAACGAACTTGAAATGATTCTAATGCAACTCAGAAGCGTTATTTTGTTGTTTTTCGCTGTATTTCAAATGTAACGCAACTCAGAAGCGTTATTTCCGTATTTTAGCTCAAATTAGCGTGATAATGTCCTAATAAGCCTTCTCAGTTGCGTTACGTTGGCGGGGAAGCTGATTTGGGCCTAATAAGCTCTCTGTGTTGCGTTAGAGCTATTTTTATTGTCCTAGCAATCATTTTCACTGTAGCCATGACGTCAAACTCACCAGGACAGCTTGTTGCCTCGGCTCCTGCTCATTTTCATAAAATAGCATCAATAACTTCCAACGTATTACTCGACGTTTCTCTACAAGTAATTAAGCCAGAACTACTGACATCTGTAATAAAAGCCTTAGGTTTGAAAAGTCTTGCGCTAAAGTTCAGAGTAAACAAAAACGGTCACCTCTTATCGAATTATAACCAATTTTACTTCAACTCTAATTGATCTAACTAGGTCAAGATCAATGAAACAGCGACAGTTCAGGGTTGTATGTTCGCGCCCTTGGTGTCGCTGTTTCTTTTCATAGCTCAATATTCTTTTAAACCCTTCAGAGGTACGACCCGGTTGAACACCAGCCGGTCGGCACGGTGATCTTTAATATCCGCGCAAAAGTACCCATGGCGTAGAAACTGGACCTTTTGCTCAGGCGCCGTATGCTGCAGGCTTGGCTCCAGCAGCGCTCCTAGAATCGTTGTCAGCGAATGCGGATTCAGGAGCTCTATCCAGCTTTCGTCTGTTTCAGGCATTTCCTCTTTATGCAGCAATTTCTCGTATAAACGGATCTCTGCAGGAACGGCATGCGCAGCCGACACCCAATGGATGGTGCCTTTTACTTTCCGCGCGTTGAATCCGCTGCCGCTTTTGGTCGCAGAATCATACGTGCATCTCAGCTCTATCGGCTCCCCCGTTAACGGATCTTTTACCACCTCATGACAGCTGATAAAATAAGCCCCCTTTAGTCTAACTTCACCATTCAGCGTCAGCCGGTGGAAGCCTTTAACGGGAACCTCCATAAAGTCATCCTGCTCGATAAAAATCGTTTTGGAAAAGGGAAATTTCCTTGCTCCCCGCTCCTCATTTTCCCGGTTGTTTTCCACAGCCAGCAACTCTGTTGCTTCGTCAGGATAGTTCGTAATCACAACCTTAAGCGGCCTCAGCACAGCCATAAAACAATCGGTCTGCTCTTTGAGATCCTGCCTTAAACAGTGATCCAGCAGGGAGATATCTACCGTGCTCTGCGTGCGGATGCTGCCGACCGCTTCGATGAAAGCACGGATGCTCGCCGGTGTAAATCCGCGTCTTCTTAAGCCTTGCAGCGTTGGCAGTCTGGGATCGTCCCAGCCGTCCACATGCCCTCCTTCAATCATTGGCCGCAAAAACCGCTTGCTCGTCAGCACGCCGGTAAGATTTAAACGGCCAAATTCCCGTTGCCGGGGAGGTTCGGGAATATCCAGTTCATCCAGTACCCATTCATAAAGAGGTCGATGATCTTTGAATTCAATAGAGCAAAGCGAATAGGTGATGCCTTCGATGGCATCCTGAATCGGATGGGCAAAATCGTACATCGGATAGATGCGCCAAGCCGTTCCCGTTCGATAATGCTCGGCATCAATAATTCGATACAGAATAGGATCCCGCAGGTTCATATTTGGAGAGGCCATGTCAATTTGGGCGCGAAGCACCTTAGAGGCTGCCGGAAAGCGGCCATCCTTCATGCCCTCAAAAAGCTCCAGATTGTCTTGGACGGAGCGGTTCCGGTAAGGACTGTCCTTTCCCGGTTCCGTTAACGTGCCGCGAAAGTTCGTTACTTTTTTTGGCGTCAGATCACATACATATGCTTTGCCCTTACGAATGAGCTTCAGCGCAGCTTGATAAATTTCCTCCGAGTAGTCTGATCCGTAGTAAATATGCGGCCCCGGATCATAACCAAGCCATTTGAGATCTTCGATTATTGCTTCAACGTACTCGATATCCTCTTTTAGAGGATTTGTATCGTCAAATCTCAAATGAAACGTGCCTCCAAACCTTTCCGCTACGTTAAAGCTGGTATGGATAGCGTAGGCGCTGCCGATATGCAGGTAGCCGTTCGGCTCCGGCGGGAACCGGGTGCACATGCTGCGGCTGAAAGGCATCGCCCGGAGTTCCTCTTGAATCAGACGGATCATGTAAGCTTCGTCTTCCGCGTGTTTATTTTCATCTGCCATCGTTGGTTCCTCCTTTTGTTAACCAAATCAATGTGTAGAAAACAAAAAACCTCACCTCCAAGACAGTTGTCTTGGGGACGAAGTTACTCGCGGTGCCACCCCGGCTTTGTTCCTATGTCGCCATATAGAACCTCTTCAAGTACGGCATAGGCCATGATGATCAGGCCCCATGTTTATACTCTAGCTCTGTAACGGGAGCGCCCGTCATGCCATCCCCGTTATGGTTCCGGCCTGCTGCTCAGAGGCTTGGTTCGGGGAAGCGCGCCTGGCTCCTTTTCAGCGGCCGGAGCTCTCTGTACAAGCGCTTTTTCCCTTACTCTTCTCTTCATCGCGTTTTGGTTTTGATTATGGTACCAAAGATTCCCCATATTTGTAAATCCTTATTCGCTTTTTTTCTCGGGTTTCGCGTACCAAGCAAGCGCCCGCTGCTCCAAACCTGTGACAAATACTTTTTTGACTGTCTCATTTGGATTACTTCTGTACAAAAAAGCCGAGGGCAACAGCCCTTGGCTTCAGATCTTCAATCTTATAGTTCCTTCTCATACAAATTGGCGCTCCAGAACTGGTCGTCATGCCTGCCGCAATAGACGAGCCCTTGGCTCAGATAGTAGCGGTTAAGCGACTCGTTGTCCGCCATGCAGTCAAGGCGCATCCATGACTTGCCTTTGCTCTTAATGTAATTCTCGGCCCACTGAAGCAGCTGGCTGCCCACGGCCTGTCCCTTGAACTTGCGCGAAGTGGCAAGGCGGTGCACATAACCGGCCTGTTCATGGAACTGCTCGCCCCAAATCGTTTCATAGTCCCATTGGACCGAAAAACAGCCCGCCAGCTCCCCGTTTTGCACGGCCACGAACACTTCCTTTTCGCGGATGAACTGCTCGATGTAGCTCTTAGGAAAGTCGGCCTCGCCCCATTGGCGAATTCCTTTGGCGCTGATCCACTTGGCTGCATCGACGTACAGCTCATGCATCGCATCCGCATCTTCCGCGTTTGCTCTACGAACCTCAAGTTGTCCCTTTTCCGCCAGGTTAGGTTCTCCCACCTAACATCACCCCTTAAACGTAGAAAAGTATTTGATCCGATGATCAAATACTTTGCCCATATGTGAAAATTGACTCCATTATAGAAGCTTGATCACATCCGTTGCAAGCTTTTTGTATGGCCCCAAACCAGCCTAATTTGCCCGCCGATGTTGACAAATAAAGCTCCTGCTCCTATATTATAAATACAAGTAAACCAATGCGAATTAAAGGCGGGTGATTTTATGGCATCTTGGATCCAGGAAGCGGCCGTTGGGCTGCTGTTTGCTGCCGCTGCGCTGTTTATGGTTATGGAAGTTCGGCAGGATAAACATCTCAAAGATGAGGTTCGCGGATATTAACACCATTTTAAAATACAAAGAAGCACGGCTCGCCTTCGCAAAGGCAGGCCGTGCTTTTACTTTTGTCATAGATAAGGCCCAAAACGGACTAATTGCTATTGGAAAATTCGATTATCCACTTATTAAGGCAAATTAAGGACTTATTCTGCGGCAAAACGAGCCATTGGTCCAAAATAGGACCAAAAATGGTCTTACATCTTATCTTTCCCCGAAAATACCCTTGAATAAGACCTAAAATGGTCTTAAATGCCGGAGACAAATGAAATCAAACGTTAAAACTTTCCGAACTCACCACTTGGCATTCACGAAGGCCAAATTCCAATATTCCAATGCGACCCCACGATTCGCACACTCCGACTGCATTACCGCAGCTCCCTAATAAAAAAGCATAATCAGCAGCTGGCCAACAATGGCGAGCGCAACAAATCCGGCTACCGCGACGATAATGGCATTTTTGCCGACCTTTTTGAAGTCGGCCAGCTTAATGCTCAGCCCAAGTCCCGCCATTGCCGCCGACAACAGGAATACGCTGGCCGCAACAAGAAACGTCAGCAGCTGCGCCGGCAGTACCCCTGTCGTATTCACGATGCTCATCGCCAAAAAACCGAAGATGAACCAAGGAATCGGCAGGCTTTTCCAGCCTTTTCCCTTCTCCTGCAACGGCTGTTGCTTGCTGCGGTACAGATAGCCAAGCACAAGCGCAACCGGAATCAGCAAGGCCACTCTGCCCAGCTTCACGACAATCGCCGCGTTGCTTCCCTCCGCACCTGCGGGAGCGCCAGCCGCTATGACATGAGCAAGCTCATGCAGCGTAGAGCCTGCCAGCACCCCGTACAGGTACGGCTCCAATCCCATATAGGGATAGAGAAAAATGTACGCAAGCGAGCCGATTGTACCGAGTATCGCGATACAGGCTACGGATATAGCGGTCAGTTCCTTGCGCGCGCCGATGAGCGGAGCGACAGCAACGATGGCAGCTGCGCCGCAAATAGCCGTGCCTACAGCAATGAGCGCCGACAAATGCGTATCAACAGCCAGCTTGCGCCCCAAGTAAATCATAAAAGCCAGCGTAAAGGTGATGACGATGATATCGATCATCAGCACCGGAAGACCTGCATCGAGAATTTGACTCAGATTCAACCGCAGTCCCATTAAAATGATGCCGGCACGCAGCAAATATTTGCTGCTGAACGTAATGCCAGCGCCAGCCGTCTGGGGGATGTCCATCGTGGATTTCCAAAAGACGCCGAGCACGATTGAGATGATCATCACGCCCATAATGGAGAAAAACGGAAGCTTCGCTATATTCCCGGCTACGGCGGCAAGCACCACCGTAAGCACAATTCCTTGAGTCATTCCGCGCCAGCGGGGAGCCGGATTCGGCCTAGCCTCGCCAGGCTCGGAACGCAGCAGAACGGATGACATGAGCGCAACAACTCCCAGATGCATTTTAATAGACGGGATTACCTTTAAAAACTTAAACAACTTTTGCTTGATTATCACTCTGCTGTCATGCGTTGAAAACTACCTTCTAAACGCAACTCTGCACAGGGACCGTCTTCCGGCGATTTCGCCGATAATCTCACGGGATACCATTTCGGCAGTTCGAACCTGAGATTCCTCGGTCAGCCCTGCAATATGCGGAGTAATCAGACAGTTATCCCGCTGCAGCAGCGGATGATCCGGCGGAGGCGGCTCCTGCTCCAGCACATCCAGAATTGCTCCGGCTATGGTCCCGTTCTGCAAAGCGTCATTCAGATCATGCTCATGGACGATTCCGCCACGGGCGCTGTTGATCAGAACGGCGCCCGGTTTCATTTGATGAAAAGCGTCGCGATTCAACAAGTAACGAGTGTCCGCTGTAAGCGGCACATGGAGACTGATGTAATCCGATTCGGCCAGGACGCGCTTCAGATCAGCAAGCTGAATACCGCTCTCTGCTGCGGGAAAATCGTACGGGGCAACAAACGGGTCATAGCCGACCACATGCAAGCCAAGCGCCCTCGCTCTAACCGCAACCCGATGCCCGATTTCTCCAACGCCGATCAGTCCAAGCGTCTTGCCGAACAGCTCGGTTCCGGTATACTTGCGGCGGTTCCAGCCGCCGTTTTTGACATCTGTATCAGCCTCGCGCAGCAGTCTGGAGGCGGCGAAAATACCGGAGATGACGTACTCGGCAACCGAAGTGGCGTTAGCATTTTTACCGTAAATGACTGGGATCTCACGCTCAGATGCCGCTTGAAGATCGATATTATCCAACCCGACCCCAAGTCTGCCAATTGCTCTAAGCCTGCTTCCCCAGCCGAGCAGCTCTTGATCCACCTTCGTCTGATTGCGGACAATCAGCACGTCGGCGTTGTGAAGCTCCGCTTTCAGCCGTTCGCGATTCTGCCAGATCACGGGGTCGTAGAGAACATTCCACCCCGCCTCCTCCAGCAGTTCAATGCCGACGGGCCAATTAAGCTCCGTTATGACTGCTTTCATGCGATGCTCCTTCCGGGAAAACAACCCCGATTTCATCTCCAAGGCGTTTTAATTCGCCGGCGACCTCCGCGGGCACCGCCAGTCCGGCGGCAGATCGCTTCATAAATTGTTGGTGTCGGCGTTCGCCGGGATAATAAATCGCTTCGCTGCCCGCCGCTTTAGGCGTATCCTTTACTTCCTGTATGAATTGCTCCGCGAGGTTGTAATATGAATCAAGCGGCATCCAACGGCTCATATCCAGCAAAATAAAGCTGTGACCGACATTGGCGGCGGGATCGCCGTCACGGTAAAGATTATTCACATGCGGGCCGTATGCGGCGCCACTAAGGACGCCGCACATCATCTCGATGGCCAGTGCGAGCGCGTACCCTTTTGCTCCTCCCAGCGGAAGAACGGCGCCGCGCAGCGCGGCGGCCGGATCGGTCGTTTCCGCTCCATGCTCATCCATCGCCCAGCCTGCTGGAATGGATGAGCCGGTTTTATCGGCGAGAATGATTTTGCCGCGGGCGACGACGCTGGAGGACATATCGACGATTACCGGCGGGCCGCTGCGGACCGGAAAACCGAAGGCAATCGGATTTGTGCCGAAAAAGGCTTGTTTCCCTCCCCACGGGGCAATTCCCGGAGGCGAGTTGGTCATGGCAATGAGCGCCATATTCGCTCTGCATGCTTGCTGGCAGAAATAAGCAGCGGTGCCGAAATGATTGCTGTTCCGGATAAAAATGCCCGTCATTCCGGCTTCCCTTGCCAAAGGAATCGCTTTTTCAACCGCCCGGTAAGCGACGACCTGCCCTAATCCGTTGCCGCCGTCCACGCGCAGCACGGAACCTGCCGTCTCATACCTGATCTCCGCTTGCGCAGCGATGCGCCCTTCCCGGATCCGCTTGGCATAGATCGGCAGACGGCTAATGCCGTGGCTGCCGCTGCCTTCGAGGTCCGCCGTTACGAGTGAATCGGCGGTTATAGCAGCGTCCGCCTCCGGCATGCCGAGCCCGACAAGCACATCGCTGGCAAACCGTATTAGCGCGGAGCCTGGAATTAAAGTTGACCGTTCCTCATTGCTCACGCTATCACCTCATGAAATTTACGCGCTGCGGTACAGCTTTGTCATAACAAATTCCTTATGTCCGAGCGCCTCGGCAGCCGTCAGACGGCCGTTAACGACGCGGCATAAATAATCCATCAGCAGATCGCCTGCTTCCGTCAAATTGATTTCGCGAGACAGCAAGCCGCTGCAGTCTACATCGACATGTTCGCTCATCGATGCGGCCGTTTTGGGATTGGCGGTCACTTTTACAACCGGCTCAATGGGATTGCCGATAATATTGCCTTGACCGGTCGGGAAGAAATGCAGCACCGCTCCGCCTGCAGCCATAAGCGTGATGCATTCCGCTGCCGCCGAGGAGGTGTCCATAAAGTAAAGGCCTGCTCCGTTTTCCGGCATTTCGGCTGGCTCCAGTACACCAATGACCGGTTTGCTGCCTGTTTTTTCAATGTTGCCGAGCGCCTTTTCCTCAATGGTGGACAGCCCTCCGGCAATATTGCCCTGCGTCGGCTGCGAGCCGAGCAGATCAACGCCGGAGCTTTTAATTTCCGCGATGTAGTCCTCGTAAATCGCCATAAACTTATCGCGCAGCTCCGGCGTCGCGCAGCGGTCGGCGATCAAATGCTCGCCGCCGGTCAGCTCCGACGTTTCGCCGAAAAACACTGTAGCTCCGGCGTCGACCAGCCGGTCGACCGCTTGCGCGACCGTCGGACAAGAACCAAGACCGGTCGTTGTGTCGGACTCCCCGCATTTGATGCTGACCGTCAGGTCGCTCAGCTCAATCGGCTCGCGCTGCTGCTCGGACGCCCATTGCACAAACTCCTTCGCTTTCCAGGAAGCCTGGCGGATGACCTCCAGATCGCCCGTTCCCTCGATGGAAAAGGAGGCGACAGGCTTGCCGGTTTTTGCGATGCCGTCGGCAATAATCTTCGTCCAATTCGGCTCAATGCCGATAACGACGACGGCTGCGACGTTCGGGTTGGAGCCCGTGCCGATCATCGTGCGGAAATGCAGCTCCAGATCCTTGCCATACTGCAATCGGCCGAAGGCGTGAGGCAATGCCATCGTGCCTTGGATGTTGTTGGCGACCGCCTCGCAGGCGGCGTTCGAAATATCGTCTACCGGAAGAATAATGACATGATTGCGGATGCCGACTTTACCGTTTTCGCGTCTGTAACCGAATAATTGTTTCATCTCTCTACCACCTCAGCGTTTTAATATTGTGGGTATGAACATAATCGCCAAACTTGAAGCCTTCCGGCGCATAACCGATCGGCAGGCCGTACTCGATGACATGGCCGTCCTTCGCAAGATCGGCAACGGCAATTTTATGACCGAGCGGAATCGCCCCGGCCGCAACGGCCTCAATCGTGGAGTCGTCATCCATATAGACGCCGATTACTTTTTCTCCCGCCTCGATATCCGAGGTAGCGACTCCGACATGGTCGCCTTGTTTGTGAATCAGAAATTTGTGCATGAATTAACCTCCATGATTTGATGAAAAATCGTCCGCTGCGCTAAAGGCCGGCCCTCCGATCGCTGTTAACCTCGGATTTCTTCGAATTGTATCTCCCAGAATGGGGGAAATCCGACGTTAAAGGCGAACGCTGGCGCTTCTTCAGGCTCGCCCTTTAGCTCCGCTCCTCTTTTCATCAACAATTTTAATTTCCTTACTCCTAACTCCAAATCAGCCGAACGGCTGATAGAGCAACGATGATATAAGCCCAGTTCAAAATAGCGGTACGCGACATGCGGCGGAACAGCAGGCTGCCGAGCATAACCCCCGCAAGCACCGGTATGATGCCGGTCAGCGTGTACAGCCAGAACGTGCCGCCCAGGTCGCCGCTCGATCCGTGCAAAGCAAGCGTGAACAGATTGGATAAAATGAATACGGCTTGCAAGGTGGCATTGTATTCTTTTTTATCCTGGAAAAGATGAATGAAATAGAGAGCGTAGACCGGGCCTCCGACGGCAAAAGCGCCGCCAATAAAGCCGCCAAGCGCGCCAATTCCGGCGGCTGTTCCGTTCCAGCGCATCAGCGACTGGAAACGGGATTCAATGCGAGGACGCAGACAGAGGTAGATGACGATGGCGATCAGCATAAAACCAAGCCACTGCTTGGCTGCAGCCGTTTCGCCGAAGCGGTGAATAAAGCCGTAAGCAGCCAGCCTCCCCGCTGCGGTACCGGCGAGCACCCAGGCCATCATCGTCCAGCGGACATGACGCCACAGCCGGATTAGCACATAGGAGGACATAACGATGGTCAGTGCCAAAATAATTAACGTGGCATCCTTTACGGAAACAAACGCCGTCATGATTCCGGCAGCGAACAGACCGACGCCGAAGCCCGCCGAGCCCTGCAAAAACCCGCCTACGAGCAGCGCGCCCCAGATGATCCAGGCCGTCCCTGAGCCTGCGGCTGTCATGAACGTGTCCATAACGGCCTGCTACGCCATTTTGATCGAGATGTATTTGGTTTCGAGAAAACCGTCCAGTCCCTGCCGGCCGCCTTCGCTGCCCAAGCCGCTTTCCTTCCAGCCGCCAAAGGGAGCCTGCACAACAGTAGGAAGCGCATCGTTAATGCCCACAATTCCGTATTCAAGCCCCTCCGAAACCCGTATGGAACGGCCCAAATCCCGCGTAAAAGCGTATGCCGCCAAGCCGAAGCCGAGCGCGTTCGCTTTTTCCAAAACCTCCTCCTCGCTGCGGAAGGAAACAAGTGGAGCAATTGGGCCAAACGTTTCTTCGCGGCAAACATCCATTGAATCGTTGACATTAGCCAGCAAGGTCGGCTCCATAAAAGCTCCATATTTCAGGGCGGGATCGCTTGGCTCCCATTTGCGCCCGCCATGCAGCAGCACAGCTCCTTTGTCGAGCGCATCCTGCACTTGCGATAATACTTTTTCTCGGGCATCCCCATTGATCAGCGGCCCGATCTCGACGCCCGGCTCTACGCCGTTGCCGATCTTCAGCGCTTTAACCTTAGCAAGCAGCTTGGCGGTAAACGCCTCGGCGATGCCTTCCTGCACATAAACCCGATTGGCGCAGATGCACGTTTGGCCCGCATTGCGGAACTTGCTGATTAAGCAAGCTTCCGCCGCCTCCTCCGGGTCGGCATCGTCGAACACGATGAACGGCGCATGGCCGCCCAGCTCCATCGTCATTCGTTTCACCTGATCGGCCGCATCGCGCAGCAGCCCTTTACCGACCTCGGTTGAACCGGTAAAAGCAATTTTGCTTACATGGCGGTTCGACAGCCACTCCGGCCCAACGACGCTTCCTTTGCCTGTGACCAAATTGACTACGCCGGGAGGAAAGCCGCATTCGTGGAATACCTCGAACAGCTTTACTGCCGTAAGCGGCGTTGCATCCGCAGGCTTTAGGACAACGGTACAGCCTGCGGCGAGCGCCGGGCCGATTTTGCGCGCAATCATGGAGGCCGGGAAGTTCCACGGCGTGATTGCGGCGACGACTCCGACCGGCTGGCGAATGACGAGAATCCGTTTGTCTTCCGCGGAAGACGGCACTGTCTCGCCGTAGATTCTGCGGGCCTCTTCCCCGTACCACGCCAAGTAGTCCGCCGCAATCGCGACTTCGCCAAGCGATTCCGAAAGAGGCTTACCTTGCTCCAGCGTCAGCGTCTCGGCAATCTCTTGCTTCCGCTCTCTGATTCGCACGGCTGCCTGCTGCAGCAGCGCTGCCCTGGCAGGAGCGGGCATTTTGGCCCAATGACGGAATGCCGATCGAGCATGCTCCGCCGCTTTTGCCGCATCCTCGCAGGTAGCGGTTGGAATCGTGCCGACAACTTCGCCTGTAGCGGGATTGAGCACCTCCCGGCTGCCGTTGCCGGAAGACTGCACCCACTCGCCGTTCATGTACATGCGTCCCTCAATTGCAATTGCTCGGTTCATTGCTCTGCCCTCCTCGTTTCAGTGAAATGAGTACAGCCGCTGCCCCGCATCAAGCGAGACCGCTGCTTTCCCCGCACGGATAAATGCCTTCAGATGCGCGGACACCGGATCGCATAATCCGCTCCATGCCTGCTCCGGCCAGCAGCCGATGCGGCTGCCGGCTTCCCGGCAAAGCTCGCTCAACGTGTACTTGCGCTCTTTGGGAAGCAGAAGCAGCGCATGATCCAGCTGTCGCATCATATCCAGGCTCTCATCGAGAAAGCATTGGAATTCGCCCCTGTCCATGACCGGAAAATGAGAGGAATACACGATATCGAGCTCAAGCCCGCGCAGCAGCTCAATGGTGCCCTCGTAATCGCCGCAGTCATAATAGGGAGGCGGGGCTACAAGCCGGCCTGCCGTATTGTACAGCCCTCTTCCGAGAACGGCATCGCCGATAATCGCGGTTTTTGACCGCTCCTCCCACAATGCCAGATGCCCTGGCGTATGGCCGGGGGTAGACAAGAGCTGCCAGTCTCCGGCTGAGCCAAGCCGAATCGTTTCCCCGCCGGACAAAGCGATATCGATTGGGGCGCCGCCTCCGGAGCGCTCCTGCAGCTGGGCAATCCGCTCCGCAGACAAAGCAGCTCCGTCCTCGGCATGCATGGCATACCTTTCGGCCACAATCCTCTCCATATTGGAAATCCAGGCGATATCCGCTTGATGCGCCATCGTTGTAAGCCTCGGCAGCCATTTCTGAAGCGCCCCGCAGCCGCCGAAATGATCCACATCCGCATGAGTAACGAGCAGCAGCTGTTTTTTCTCCATGGCTGAACTTCCGGCATGATTATGCCAGTAAGGCATCATTTCCTGTCTTGGCGTCGAAGCGATTCCCGCGTCGATCCAGAGCACGGTGTCGTCTCCCTCCAGCACATGCTGGTAGAGCGGTTTATCCTCGCCGATCAGGCAAGAAATTCGATGCAGCTGCTTCAGAGCCTGGGTCATGTGGCAGACCTCCGGTTAAGCAGCCGTCCTCCATCAGCGCGGTATATGCCGCCGGTCATGAAGCCTGCAGCGGATGATGCCAGAAAAACGGCCAATTTGCCAGCATCCGAAGGTCTGCCGAGCCGTCCGACAAGCGTGCCGGATGCCGCATCAAGCTCCGGCGGCACATTTTCAAAATCATCGCGTTCCGGCGGATACTGGTCCTGCGGCAAATTGCGGCGAACGGAATCGGCGTACACCGCGCCAAGCGAAATGCCGTTGACGCGAATGCCGTATTCGGCAAGCTCTACCGCCATTGACCGCGTCAGCACCTCCAGCCCGCCCTTGCTGGCGCAATAAGCGGCGTAACCCGGAAGCGGGCTTTCCGTCTGAATCGCCAGCAGATTAATCATTGCGCCGCCTCCCCCGTGAATCATTAGCCGCGCCGCTGCCTGGCTGAGCAGGAATGTGCCGGTCACATTGCCGAGCAGGACATCGTTCCACTCCCCCTCGCCAAGCTCAAGAAAAGGCTTGATCGGCTCCACGACCGCCGCATTGTTAATCAGAACATCGATGCGGCCGAATTCCGCCTTGGCCCGCGCAACTGCGGAACGGACGCTGTGCGGAGAGGTCAGATCCATCGGAATGAATGCCGCCGAGCCGCCACTCTCCCGAATAGCTGCGGCCGTTGCCTCGCCTGTTTTCTCATCGCGGTCGGCGATGATAAGCCTGCAGCCTGCAGCCGCAAATTCCAGCGCGATGCCTTTGCCGATGCTTTTGGCCGAGCCAGTTACCATGACAACCTTATTCTTCAAATCTTCCGCCAACCGACCCTCCTCCTTCCCATGCTTCGGCGTATAGCCTTGATTCCGCTTCCCATACGTCCCCAGCCTCCAGCATTAGCAGGCCGGTTTCTTCCGGCGGCAGCGGCAGATTTGCCGCATTAACCGCGCAGGTTTGCGGCTCGACGCAAATGAAATCGCCCGCTGCCGAATCGTTCCAGAGCACCCAGTGCCGATAAGCTTCGCCGGCCTCATACACAAGCTTGATGCCCAGTCCCCGGTCAATTAGCTCCATCGCGTTCACCGGGCCTACCCGTCCCGCCGTTCTCGGGCAGGCCGTATAATAATCGGCCCACTCTTTCGCAAAAGGAGACGCCCCGCCTGAGGCAACTAGCCGGTCCGCGTCGTCAAGCTCCTGCATTCGGCCCGTCGGCAGCATTCGTTCATCTGTAACCCAATGCTCTCCAAGAGGAACCTTTACGGTATAATCCGCCGGATTGCCTTGCGGGCTGAATGGAACGTTGAAGGCAGTGTGAAAGCCAAGCATGCAGGGCAGCGGCTTTTCGCCATGATTGACGATACGCACACGCTGCTTTAATCCGTGCGCCGCAAGCGTGTACCGAATGCGCAGCTCGAAATGATGCGGGAACAGTCCATAAACAGGATGAGTCTCATCAACGAGCTGGCCGACTTCAGCGTAAGCTTCGTTTCTGCCCGCGCCTTGATCCAGCACGGTCCAGGGCAACCGGACGAACAGACCGTGAATATGGTTGTTGAAGACCGCTTCATTCACCGGAAATTGATACCTTCTGCCTGCCGCCGTAAAACGGCCGTCTCCAATTCGGTTAGGCGGAAACAGAACAGGGATGCCATAACGGGACGGCTTCTCGGCGAATTCCGCCTCCTGATCGGGCCGCGGACTGCGGAGGAAGCTGAGGCTCCCGTAACTCAGCGAAATCATATTCCCGCCCCGCTCCGGAAGAAGCAGCGCTTCGTACCCGCCAGCCTGCAGACGCAGCGCCGAACCGCCGTAGGCGGCAACCTCCTCGCAGCTCGTTGTCCTATTCCCGGCCTTTTCTGCATCCGGGCTCGATACATCGAACAAACGCATCAGCTCTCGATTAGGCGGACCGGCTCCGCCTGTTAGCGATAACTCTGCCATAACAGCCTCCTTGATCATAGAGTTGCGGGCAGCGGCGTGGCTTTATTTGACTTGCTGATATGCTGCCAAGCCGTTCCGAGCTTCGCCGCCGCTGATTCGCCGTTACACGAGGCGAGCCGGCTGCTCCGAGTAAAACGCCACCTTCTCCTCATCGACCTCGATGCCGAGTCCGATTCCATCCGGCACATGCAGGCTGCCAGCCGAGCGCGCCAGAGACTCTGTGAGCAGATCGTCTTCATTCAAATCGTAGGAGATCGCGCATGGATAACGAAGCTTCGGCAGCACCGCCGCAAAATGCGCGTCCGCCGCTTCGCAGATGCCGAGCGGCAGCCGTTCGCCGAGCGTAACGTCTACGTCGAACGCCCGCGCCGCTTGGACAATCTGCATCGACGGATAGAGTCCGCCGCATTTGGATAAGTACAGATGCAGAATATTGACCGCGCGGTTGTGCATGAGCGCCATCGCCTCATCAAGCGTCCAAAAGCCTTCGTCCGCCATGATTGGCGCGTCGATCAGCTTCATCAGCTCGCGTGCTCCGTCAATATCCCAGCGCTTGAGCGGCTGCTCGATGCTCTCCAGTCCGTTCGCTTCCATTCGTTTAATAATGGAAACGGCTTGTTTCAGATTCCACGCCTGATTGGCGTCCGCGCGGATCGGAATGTCCGGGCCGAGATGCTGATGCAGCGCCGTTATTCGCTCCACATCGAGCTTTTCGTCGGCTCCGACACGAATTTTCACCGTCCGGTACCCTTCTCCGACCAGCCGCTCTGCAACCTGTACGGACTGATTCACATCGCCGATGCCGACATTTTTGATCATCGGAATGCGGTCCCGGTACACGCTGCCGAGCAGGCTGGACACCGGCAAGCCCAAATATTTGCCTTTCATATCGTGAAGCGCAATATCAATTGCGGCCCGGGCCGGGTTCCAGAAGCCGATCCGCTCCATGACCATCATCTCGATCCGGTCCAGCTCATCATGGATATGAGCAATATCCAGCGCATTCCGACCAATGAGCAGATCGGACCAATAATACTCAATCAACGGCTTAAGCGTTGGAAAAGGAATCGTCGCTTCTCCCCAGCCAACAACTCCATCCTCCGAGACGACTTTCACCAGAGTAAAGGTGGAGTGGGTCGGAATCGTTCCCCGGTGCAGCGACCAGGTCCCTTTGCGGGGCACCTTGACGCCATACACCTTCACCTCGCGGATAATCGCTTTCACAGCATGCCCACAGCCTTTCTCAATTGGAGTAATGGAAAAACGTCCGATTGGCATGGACGACATGTTTTAAATCGCGGATAGCCGTCGTTGTTCCTGTGCGTTTATCCGTCCACTCGCCGCTTGATTCCGCCAGCCACCAGTACAGCACATTAACGCCTCTGCGCAGATTGTTCCACAAGTAATAAGAGCGTGCGAAACCGGTCACGGCCAGCGTCAGCTTAGCTTTGTCGTTCTCCAGCTCAATCGTCCAGGCGCAAGGAATTTCAAATTTGCTCCTTGGATCTACCCAATGGTTATCAAAGCTCATCCGAATTTCACTTTCACCAAAAAAGTCAATCAGGCCGTCGGGACTCGATACTTTAGCGCGATAGACGCCCA
The DNA here is from genome assembly GCF_023715725.1 of Paenibacillus pasadenensis. Classification (GTDB taxonomy): domain Bacteria; phylum Bacillota; class Bacilli; order Paenibacillales; family Paenibacillaceae; genus Paenibacillus_O; species Paenibacillus_O pasadenensis_A. The sequence continues at coordinate 9,146 of NZ_JAMBOT010000006.1, read as the reverse complement.
GATCCGGGCGGGCCAGGAAAAACACCTGGAAGTCCCGAGAGAACGCGTTATGAATGACCAATCCCCTGCCCTTCAGCAGAGAAGCCGGATCGTAGGTCGTCGACAGATGCACATGCCGCTCATGCCACGCCATGCCGCTGACGGGAATGGTCCGGTTCGGCGTGACGAGCTTGCCTTGCGCATCGACATAGATCATATGCCACCGGTCTCCGGTTTCCACGGCCGATCGTGCCGGATCGGTCATCCAGATAGCGGGATCGTCGGCCTTGAACGTAAAGTCGTATCCGAGCTCGCGGTCCTGGCCATGCACCTTCCAGACAGGAGGCGCGGCTTCGTAGGTCATGTCGCCAATTTCCCATACCGTCCGGTCCTTCTCGCTGCGGATAGAAAGATCATCCGGTGGGCGCAGATCCTCGCGGCCGTTCCAGCCCGTAATGTAAAAGTCATTATCGTTCATGCCCTTTTTCTGTTCCGCCGTGTACTTTACATCAACGACCATCGACTGCAAAATACTCGCTTCCTGGAATGCAAACGGCCCCTTCTCCGGCCGGGAGCGGAAATGATAGGGCGATGTCCAGATGAGCGTGTCATGCTCCCCTTCAATCGAACGAATGCCCCATCCGTTGTTTTCCCACAAGTCCCTGTCATGCTCGCGCGCGGCTTGAAGATATCCTTCGTAATCGCTTGGCGACACATTGTACGGCTGGGCCGCGGAATTTCCGTCCATCTTTTCATGCGGCTGTTTGCCGGACTGTTTCTGTGCCATTTCATCCCCTCCTTACAATTGGATCCGCTGGCCTTTTTCCGACGAATCCATGCAGCCGAAAGCCATTCTTAAGCTCTTCAAATTGTCAGCCCCGCTCAGCACAGGCGACTCATTGCCTGCAAAATAAGCGATTGCATCCTTCAGAACCTCTGCATTGAGCGCCGGTAAATCCAGCTCAGCCTCGCTTATTTCCTCCGCAGGCCAGATTCTCTCGCCGCCCAAGTAGATATTGCCTTTAATTAGGCTGAGCACGCCTTTATCTCCTTCAATTTCCCAATGGCCCGGGTAGCTTTCTCCCGGCTGCTCGGTCGACAACCCTCTAAACAGCGCCCGGCTTCCGTTATTCATTTGGAATAAAGCGATTGCGGTTTTTTTGCCCCATACCTCATCGTTCCACGGCATATTCCAGGCATCCGCCATGACCGATTCCGGCTCAAGCCCGGTCATCCAGCGAATCAGATCGAACTGATGAATAGCGCATTCCAGCAGCAGCGGGTGCGGCTGATACCATTTATCCCGGACGGGACCCTGCCTTGTAAAATAACTGTCCGCCTGAATATAGGCGACATCACCGACAATACCTTCCGCGATCAGCTTTTTCAGCTGCAGCACCGGCTGCATAAACCGGATTTGCTGAGCGACAACGAGCTTTCTTCCCAGCCGCTCCGCTTCCTTGACCATCGTAGCCGCCGTAGCAACCGTATCGCTCATCGGTTTGACGACGATAACATTCAGCCCGCAGCGCATCGCTTCAATGGCATTTTTGTAATGGAACGAATGCGGCGTGGAATCGATAATAAAGTCCGCCTGCACCTGCTCGTAAAATTCCTTGCTCGCCCAGCTGGCGCAGCTTTCTGCCGGAAGGCCGTAAAATCCGCGAGCTTCCTCCAAAAAAGCCGGATTGGGATCGATCAGGCCAACGGTTTCAACGCCTTCAATTTCCATGAGCCCCTTCCGCCACGTTCGGCCAAAGGTCATGCTTCCGACACCGATCTGTACCGCTCTCATTCCCATCACTCCTTGACTTATCCTTTAATCGAGCCAGCCGTAACGCCTTCAATGAAATAACGCTGCAGAAACACATAGAGCACGACCATCGGAACCGAGATGACAACGACAGCCGAGAAAAGCAGCGGATAGTTTGTTAAATACTCGCCTTTGAATTCAAGCAGCTTAAGCGGCAGCGTTTTGATTGAGGATTGCTTGAGCAGAAGCAGCGGCAGCAGCAAGTTGTTCCAGACAATCATCAGCGCAAAAATAGCCAGCGTAGCGACAGAGGGAAGCGAGATCGGCAGCGCAATGCGCCGGTACACATGCCATTCGTTTGCTCCGTCCATCTGCGCCGCTTCAATCATCTCCTGCGGAATCGTCCTCATAAATCCCGTCAGGATAAACACGCCAATCGGAATGATAAAGGCCGTTTCAACAAGCACCAGGCCCAGCTGAGAATTGCTCAGACCCAGCTTCGACATCAGAATGAACAGCGGTATGATGCTCGTTTGAGATGGGATCATCATGCCTAGCGTGAAAAATGCGAACAGCATCGCGCCCGTGCGGCCTTTCATCCGGGAGATGCCAAAGGCAACCAGACTGGATAAAAACAAGATGGAACCGACGGAGAAAAACGTGACGACGGTGCTGTTTTTGAAATAGATGAACATATCCTGCTTGCGGAACAGCTCGATGTAGTTGGTCAGTTTAAACGAATCCGGCAGTCCCAGCGGATCCTGAAACAGCCCCGACATCGATTTGAAGGTTGCAAAAAACATGACCGTGAACGGTAGAATGACGGCCAATACATAAGCGATCAGCAGAGCTTGCTTGAACGTTTTTCCGGCAAACGTTTTCAGGTCCAATCGTATCACCCCGCTTTCCTCGTGGAATTCAATAGACGACGCGATCCGCTTTAAGCAGGCGGAATTGGAAGTATGTGACCACCATAATGATCAGCATGAGCACAACGGCGGCGGCGGTAGCGTAACCGAAGCTGAAGTAGGTAAATGCCTGATGATACATAAATGTGGACAATATCTCGCTTGCGTAGTTGGGCCCGCCGTCCGTCATCGCAATGATGAGGTCGAACGACTTGAACGACTGAATCGTTGTATATGCCAGCACGATGGTCGCGGAAGGAGCAAGCAGCGGCCAAGTCACATACCGGAACGCGTTCCATCTGCTTGCCCCTTCTATATTCGCCACCTCGTACAGATCCTTCGGAATCGACTGCAGTCCTGCGATGAAAATAATCATCACCTGGCCCGTATGACCCCAGAACTGCACAAAAGCGATGCTGTAAATCGCAAGACTCGGCTCGCCGAGCCACGAGCGGGCTAAAGATTCTAGTCCGAGAGAATTCAGCAGCAGATTTAAGGAGCCGATATTGGGATCGTAGACGAACATCCAGATGAATCCGATGGACACGGAAGACACCACAGTCGGAAAAAAGAAGATCGTCCGGTAAACCACGTTCAGCTTCGTATTTTTCATGACCAGTATGGCAAAGAACAGTGACAGGCCGAACTGAAAAATGATGACCGTCAGGCTGAATTTGACGTTATTGCCAAGCGCTTTGCCGAACACCGGATCCCTGGCAAGATCGCCGTAATGCTTCAGGCCGACCCAGTCGAATTGATACGTCATGCCGTCCCAATTGGTCAGGCTGAGCAGCAGAGAGGATACCGCCGGAATGATGAAAAAGAACGAATACAAGATCAGACCCGGGATGATGAACAGCCATAACGTTCCGTTTCTCGTTTTCAAATGATCCGCCTCTCCCTTCCCTGGGAGGAGAGGGCAGAGCAGCGCCCCCTTTTAACTCCCGTTTACTTCGTCAGATTGCGGTCAATTTCAGCTTGCGTCGTCGAAATCGTTTTTTCTACGCTTGCGCCTCCCACGATCATGTTCAGCGATTCGTTCAGCGCCGTTTCAATCTTTTTGTTCGTGTTGATCAGCCGAGGCTGGAACACCGTTTTTTTGGACATCCATTCGCTCTGAATAATTAATTCCTTCGAATCGTATTTCACATCTTTTACGGTGAGCAGCTGTCCGGTCGCATTGGCATATTCGGCGGCGATATCCGGTTTGGCAAGAAATTCGGCGAATTGGACAGCCGCTTCTTTATGCTTGGACTTCGCGTTGACGGCCAGCATAAACGTTGTCGTATGCACGCCTTCGTATTTCGCATCGGAGCCCGAAGTTGTAATTGGAGCCAGCAGGCCAAGCTCAATGGCTGGATTCTGCTTGGCAATGGTCGCCATGGAATAAGAGCCTGAGGCCAGAATCGCGCCTTTTTGCTGTGCGAACAGCGATAAAGCTCCTTCGTACTTGGTGCCGGAGGCATTTTTCAAGATGTAGCCTTTATCCACCAGCTCCTTGAAGCGTGTCAGCGCTTCCGCAAACCACGGGTCGGTCGCTTTTACCTCGCCGGTCTGGAATTTGTTAAAGCTGTCATCTTCAGGCATGAGATTCATGACGAGTGTGTTGATCAGCTGCCCAGGCGAGACGTCATAACCGTACAGAATCGGGGTGATTCCTTCGTCTTTGAGCTTCTGGCACATCGCGAGAAACCCGTCCCAGTCTTTGGGCGGCTGAATGCCGAGTTTATCCAGCATGGTTTTGTTGTAGACAGGAACGTTATACACAAGTTGATAGGGAATGGCGTACTGCTTGCCGTCGGATTGCCCGGATTTGATTAAATCAGGAGAAAAGCTGTTGAGCAGAGGAGTGCCGCTTAGATCCTCGAAAGCATTGGATTTAAGAAGAGTGCTGAATAGCGATCCGGGAGTGGATACGAATACATCGGCTCCTTCGCCGGACAGGAGCATGGCCTGCAGGCCGTTATTGTATGGATCGCCGGAGCTGAACACGGTCATATCCACATTAATAGAAGGGTTTTCTTGCTCAAACTTGCTGATGATGCTGTTGAACGTTTCCGTATCCTCGCCGCGCCAATGGACAAAATTAATCGTCTGTTTTTTGCCGCCGCCGTCTGCTGCGCCTTCTCCGTTACTGCAAGCGGAAAGCGTCAAAGCGGACAGAAGCATGATAGATAAAGCAAAACCCGATCCCCTTTTCATCATCGGTAAGCCTCCGTTTCAGATCGTTGTGGTGACCTTTATTCGTTGGTGGCGCTTACATTTTTGATGTGATTGGTGACAATTCCTAACGCTTGATACATCTGGTCTTCGGGCACATGCTCCAAATACAAGTGGACATGCGGCTTGCTTTGCAGCAGACGCTGCAAATAATGCGGGTAATTCAGTAGTCCGGTTCCGGCAGCTGGCTGAATCATTGTGCCCTCGTCGATCCGGTAATCCTTGGCATGCGCCAGTAAAATAAATTCGCCTAGCCGCTCAAACGCATCGTCAATGACCGCTTCCTGCCGATCCATATTCGTCTCGTCGATATAATTGCAGGGGTCCATTACGATGCCCAGATGGGACGACGGGTATTTTTCCAGCATGCGCTGCATTCTTTCCGGCGTATCAATGACGTTTTTGGTAAATCCCTCCAGCGCCAAATGAACGTTCCATTTCTCCGCTTCCTCCAGCAGCTCGCCTACAATATCCGTGAGCAAATTCCAATTGTCCTCGCTCTGGTTGCCGGCATGCCCCTCGAACTGGTTCTCCAGATTAAGCGTGCCGGTTTCGGTTGCGACCGAGCTGGAGCCAAAATCGCGCGCAAAGCGGATCTGTTCCTTGACCCTGCGTATGCCCCTCCTTCTTTCCTCAGCGTCCGGATGAATCAGATTCGTGTAGCAGCCTAGCGATGGAATGCGAATCCCTTGCTGCTGGAATGTTTCCGCCACATAGTTGGCGAGTCCGCTGCTCAGCTTGCCGGGAGAAGAATCGATGTCGCTGATCCATTTCAAGTTGACCTGGGTTGTGCGGAAGCCTTTCTGCCCCATTGCCAGCGCCAGCTCGCGCAGCGGCCTGATTCCGAAAGAGCTGGAAAGAATCCCAATATTCATGCTCATTCTCCTTTGCCGTCACGATTGATAGTGTAAATATCCAAGGTCCTCCAAGGAATGCTGCAGCTCAGCAAGCTCCTTGTCGTTAAGCTGGCGCAGCGGGGGACTTACTTTGTCCTCCATGACGTTGCGCAGCTGCAGCACTTTTTTATGCGGGGCAACCGGGGTAGAGCGAACCAGCATTTGTTTTACTTTTGAGCAGATCGTCTGCCAGTAAAACGCCTTTGGAAAGTCTCCTTCAACAAATGCATTGTAAAGCTCAATATAAGGTTCCGGCACAGCGGTTGAGCCCGCTGAAATCGCCCCGTTACCGCCAATGCACATCGCGGCAAAAATCTGGTCGTCGTTGCCCATCAGCTTGATTTGATCGGGCTTGGCCGTCCTCACTAAATCGTAAAAGTTGGAGAAATTCATGCTGCTCTCTTTCATGCCGCGGATGTTCGTGTGTTGCTGGGATAGTGTTGCAAACAAGGGAACGGAAATTGAATTTTTGGCGTTAGCCGGAATGTTGTATAAGTAGACTGGAAACGGATGGACTGCTTCGGCAATTGTCGAGAAGTACTGCAGGAGGGCTTGGTCGTCTAAGGTGTAGTAGGTTGGCGGTATGACGGATACGCCGTCCGCTCCGATTTCCATCGCGTGCTGAGATAAGCGAATAACCTCTCCCGCGCTAAAAGCTCCCGAATGGACAATGACAGGCACTTGCCCCTCTACTTCCAGTACAACCTTCTCGGCAAGCTTCATTCTGGCCTTTTCGGTCAACAGCACGCCTTCACCTGTTGAGCCTAACGGGAATAGGCCATGAATTCCTTTCTCCAGCAAAAAATGAACGAGGCTCTTGACACCTTCCAGGTCGACGTCGTCGCCCGAAGCGCTTAAAGGCGTCACCATAGCCGAAATAATTCCGTGCATCCTTTCCGGCGATTGAGCGCTGCTGGACTGTGTCGTCACTATGCTCCCTCCCTTTTGTTTCAAATATGGGATTGCATCTCTTATTTGGTACACATTTAGTGTAGCACACGAGAAATGCAGAAGTAAATCCCTTTTTGAAAACCCTTTCAAGTTTTTCGGGAAGGAAGCTCGTTTACTCCCGGTAACCGAGCTGCTCGGAAATGAGTCGAGACGTCTCCCTGATGGCAGGAATGTGCTGCTCCAGCTGCTCTAAGGAAAAACGGTACGAAGGCCCCGATACGCTGAACGCAGCGACAACCTCATGGCGGTGATTGTAGATTGGACCGGAAATGCAATAAATCCCTTCCCGATTTTCCATGCGGTCGTAACCGTAGCCTTGAGCCTTTATCGTTTCCAGCTCTTGATGCAGCTGGTTCAAATCCGTAATCGTGTGAGGCGTTTGCGCAGGAAGACCGACTTCGCTTGCAATCTGCTCTCTCTGCTCTGGACTTAAATGGGCCAGCAGCACCTTGCCTGCGCCTGTACAATGCAGAAACAGTCTCGTTCCGACTTTGGACAAAAGGCCTACGGGCTGCGGGCTGTCGATCTTGTCCACGTACACGGCGTAATTGCCGTCCTGCTGAATCAAATGCACCGCTTCCTGCGTCCGCTGCGACAGCTGATGCAAATACGGCGATGCAATGTCCTTGATTTTCAAATCATTGGATAAGGAGTCGGTCAGGCTTAACAAGCGGTAGCCTAGTTTGAACTTTTTGCTCGTACCCACTCTCCGCAGATAGTGAGACTCGGTCATTGACGTTACTAAACGGTGCACCGTGCTGCGGCTTAACCCCGTCTCGTTAACGATTTCGGTTACTCCCAAGCCTTCCGTTCCGGATTTTGCGCAGGCTTCGATGATTTCTAGTGCTTTTAAGGATGGATCCAGCTTTTCCACTATTACTCCTCCTTGAAGCGATAATGTGTTAAATATGGACGTGTAGTCCATATTAGCATACTTTAAAGTGCTGATATAGCTTTTTTGCAGCGGCTCAATGGGAGCATTGATTGGCAATTGCAACCGATGAACGAAAAAAGGACCCTATCCTCATCGGATGGGTCCCTGCTACATTTTTTAAGGCTTGGCAGTTCCATTGATTTTCTCAAAGTACGGGGCAAGCTTAGTGGCGAGTTCCCTCCACTGCTTTTGTTCTTCCTTGGTCAGCTTCTCCTCATTTGTGACTCCATTTTCATCGGTGATCTTCAGCTTTAATTGCATCAACTGCTTAGTGAGCTCCATATATTCCTTGAATTCAGCATCTGCAAGCTTTCCTTTAGCAGCTTGAAGAAATCCTTCAATTTCCTGGGAATCTTCCTGTGTACCGCCGCGCTGTTCAATTTTCTTAGAAGATCCGAAAATTTCATCGGTAAGATTGGAGGCAGCAAATGCGGCAGACGGAATCAGGATTGCTGCTGCGGCAATACTTGCAAGCAGGCGTTTTTTCATAGGAGATTTACCTCTCTTTTCGTTCAAATAACGTTGATAGGATTGTTGGACACGCTCCTGCAGCTCGGGTGGACAGTACATCGAATCTGCCGCCTGGCGAAGCTCTTCACGCAATTCCTTCTCAAAGGACATACGCGTCTCCTCCCGTCATTGCAATCCGTTTGCGGAGTTCTTTCAGTGCCAGATGTTGCCTGGATTTCACTGTGCCAACGGGAATCTGCAGCATGTCTGCAATTTCTTCCAACGCGTAGTCGTGAAAATAGCGCAGGATGACAACCACTCGCTGTTTGTACGACAACTGGCGGACTAGGCTGAACAGCTCATGCTGCGTCTCGGACTGCAGAACAGCCTTGTCCGTCCAGTCGAACTGTTCGTCAGTCATCTGGCGGTTTCGTTCAAACAGACGAATCCGCCGCCACGCCTTTCTTTTCCAATCCTGAACTTGACGGACAGTAATCCCGTGCAGCCAAAACCGGAACGGCCGGTTCGGGTCATACATGTGAAACGACCGCCACATCCGCATGTAAACTTCATTTACGATATCCTCAATGTCCTGGCTGTTGTAGACGAGAAAAGCAACCGTCCGATAGACGTCTTGATGAGTCGCCTGATAGACAAGCTGAAAGGCCGACTCGTCGCCCATCGTCGCTTTTTCAAGCCACGGAAGTAAATCTTTATCATTCATGGGGGCCCCTCCTGAACGTGTTACAACTCTTAATTCGCTCCCTCGGGGAAAAAGGTTCAGTATATAGGAGAATAACACGCCAAACCTGCTCCCGTAAGGTCGTCAAACGACCTTACGCAACCTCCAAAACACCCAACCTACTCCCGTAAGGTCGTCAAACGACCTTACGCAACCTCCAAAACACCAAACCTACTCCCGTAAGGTCGTCAATGCAGTTAGAATAAAAAGTGGACACCCCTTAACGTGGATCAGATAAAATAAGCTACGAAAGGTGAGGTGTTCACAGTGGGGAAAATACGGCAACATTACAACGATGAATTCAAATTAAAAA
>NZ_JAMBOT010000069.1 GCF_023715725.1 Paenibacillus pasadenensis | reverse complement strand
GTCTGCAACAGGGAGATAAGCCAGCGGGTAGCCTCGCGTTTCCCGCTGCGTTGGTGGGCGTAAATCTTGACGTCAAACGGCGGAACCGGAAACGGCAGCGGGAAAATGGTCAGCCGGGCGGCGCGGGCCATCGTCTCCGCCGCCCGCCGGGGCAGCGCCATCAACAGGTCGCTCTGCTCAATACTAAAGGGCGCGCTCAGCATCGAGGGGGTTTTCATCGCCACCTGCCGCGAATAGCCCTGTCGCTCCAGCTCACAGTCCAGCACCCCCTGCCGCTCATTCCACGGGGTCACCACCAGATGACGGGCCGCAAGGTAGGCGTCCAGGGTCAGCGCCGTCCGGTTGGCCTGGCTGATGACCACATATTCGTCCCGCAGCCAGTTAATCTCCTCAAGATCGGGATG
>NZ_JAMBOT010000068.1 GCF_023715725.1 Paenibacillus pasadenensis | reverse complement strand
ATATAGATGTGGCGGAGAAATTCGGGGATGTCGCTCCCCGTGCGGGAGCGTGGATTGAAATCTCCGTCCAGATTACGCCCGGCATCCGCTTATCGTCGCTCCCCGTGCGGGAGCGTGGATTGAAATTAGCAATCGCTACTTGGATAACTGCGGAAAGCAAGTCGCTCCCCGTGCGGGAGCGTGGATTGAAATTCCCCTTCGTCGGCCAACGCCTGTCCGCGCTCTGTCGCTCCCCGTGCGGGAGCGTGGATTGAAATGGCTTATTATGCGCGATTGTTCCGGCCGGACGCGGTCGCTCCCCGTGCGGGAGCGTGGATTGAAATAGTGGGGAGCAGTTAATCTGCTCGCCTGTTGCGGGGTCGCTCCCCGTGCGGGAGCGTGGATTGAAATTGGCTATTCGTACACCA
>NZ_JAMBOT010000067.1 GCF_023715725.1 Paenibacillus pasadenensis | reverse complement strand
GTCCAGACGAACGGACCGGTCGGATCTTTGCGGTTCTGCGCGCTGTTGGTCTTGATGGCGTCGACGATAGCCTTGTTCTCCGGCAGCTGGTCGTAGCGCTTCGGCAGCGTCACATAGATGCCTTCCGAGGCGTCGCCCGCGATATTGGAGAGCGAGGCGTTGCCCACGCCTTCCGGCCCCATAAAGCCGGCTTTCAGGCCCGCCGCTTTCGCCTGGCGCAGGATCTGGCCCATTTCCGGGTAGTAGCCGCCGTAGTAAACGAAGTCGACGTTCTCTTTCTTCAGGCGCGCGATCAGCGTAGAGAAGTCTTTATCGCCTGCAGTGATGCCTTCAAACAGCACCACGTTGCCGCCTTTGGCCTTCAGGGTTTTCTGCACCGACTCCGCCAGGCCCTGACCGTACTGCTGCTT
>NZ_JAMBOT010000066.1 GCF_023715725.1 Paenibacillus pasadenensis | reverse complement strand
GCACTGCAACAACCGGTTGCGCGCCAACACTAAACACCCACCAAACTTGATTAAAATAAATCGGTTAAAATAAAAAAGGCATTTTGCTGATGCCTTTTTTAGCCGTTTTTTTAGGTTTATCAGTACCTAACCCACTTCAAACCTAAACCATTTTATAGCTAAACCTCTTTCATTTTATATTTATAGATAAAACACTTCGCCAGCGACAAACCCACTTGCCCACGCCCACTGGAAATGGTAGCCACCTAGCCAACCAGTAACATCGAGCACCTCGCCGATAAAATACAAATTCGGTTGTAACTGACTTTGCATGGTTTTTGAGGAGACCTTATCAGTAGCAACGCCACCGCGTGTGACTTCAGCTGTACGATAGCCTTCAGTGCCTGATGGCGTCAAACGCCACGCATTGAGC
>NZ_JAMBOT010000065.1 GCF_023715725.1 Paenibacillus pasadenensis | reverse complement strand
CGGTTTCGGAATGGGCGCGTCGACCGCGGAAATCGCCGCGCACCGCCCGGGCGACGACTTCCTCGGCGTCGAGGTGCACGAGCCGGGCGTCGGCGCGCTGCTGAAGCTGATCGGCGAGCAGGATCTGTCGAACATCCGCCTCATCCAGCACGACGCGGTCGAGGTGCTCGAGCACATGATCGCGCCGGCAAGCCTCGACGGCGTGCACATCTTCTTCCCCGATCCGTGGCACAAGGCGCGTCACCACTAGCGCCGGCTGATCCAGCCGCCGCTCGTCGCGCATCTCGCATCGCGCCTGAAACCCGGCGCGTACCTGCACTGCGCGACCGACTGGCAGAACTACGCGGAGCAGATGCTTGAAGTACTCGGCGCGGAACCGACGCTCGAAAACACCGCCGCCGATTACGCACCGC
>NZ_JAMBOT010000064.1 GCF_023715725.1 Paenibacillus pasadenensis | reverse complement strand
ACAGCTCCCCGAGGCCTATCGTGGTTCGCCACGTCCTTCTTCGGCTTCTGGCGCCTAGGCATCCTCCGTGCGCTCTTAGTAGCTTAACCATCTTGTCCAAGGACAAGTTCCAGTTAAGACCACAGCTATCGGATGTTTCAGCATTTCATATCGTTCGTATCCAGTTTTCAAGGTACAAGATAAAACAGTATTGGTGGAGCCAAGGAGGATCGAACTCCTGACCTCCTGCTTGCAAGGCAGGCGCTCTCCCAGCTGAGCTATGGCCCCGTATAAGGTTGCGTCTCCTAAGAGACGAAATGGTGGGCCTTAGTGGACTCGAACCACCGACCTCACCCTTATCAGGGGTGCGCTCTAACCAGCTGAGCTAAAGGCCCTCGTCGATATGGACTTGGAACACCTGAAGCTTTTCTCGCCATCCCC
>NZ_JAMBOT010000063.1 GCF_023715725.1 Paenibacillus pasadenensis | reverse complement strand
CCATCAGATGTGCCCAGATGGGATTAGCTAGTAGGTGGGGTAACGGCTCACCTAGGCGACGATCCCTAGCTGGTCTGAGAGGATGACCAGCCACACTGGAACTGAGACACGGTCCAGACTCCTACGGGAGGCAGCAGTGGGGAATATTGCACAATGGGCGCAAGCCTGATGCAGCCATGCCGCGTGTGTGAAGAAGGCCTTCGGGTTGTAAAGCACTTTCAGCGGGGAGGAAGGCGCCAAGGTTAATAACCTTGGCGATTGACGTTACCCGCAGAAGAAGCACCGGCTAACTCCGTGCCAGAAGCCGCGGTAATACGGAGGGTGCCAGCGTTAATCGGAATTACTGGGCGTACAGCGCACGCAGGCGGTCTGTCAAGTCGGATGTGAAATCCCCGGGCTCAACCTGGGACCTGCATTCGAAA
>NZ_JAMBOT010000062.1 GCF_023715725.1 Paenibacillus pasadenensis | reverse complement strand
CTCTGGTATCGCCCACACGATGGAAGAGGCGCTGGCGGTTGCCGCAGACGTTGGTTTCCCGTGCATCATCCGTCCGTCCTTCACCATGGGCGGCACCGGCGGCGGTATCGCCTATAACCGCGAAGAGTTCGAAGAAATCTGCGAACGCGGCCTGGATCTCTCTCCGACCAACGAACTGCTGATCTGATCGATGAATCGCTGATCGGCTGGAAAGAGTACGAGATGGAAGTGGTGCGCGATAAGAACGATAACTGCATCATCGTCTGCTCCATCGAAAACTTCGACGCCATGGGGATCCACACCGGTGACTCCATCACCGTTGCCCCGGCGCAGACCCTGACCGACAAAGAGTACCAGATCATGCGTAACGCCTCGATGGCGGTGCTGCGTGAAATCGGCGTCGAAACCGGCGGCTCTAACGTGC
>NZ_JAMBOT010000061.1 GCF_023715725.1 Paenibacillus pasadenensis | reverse complement strand
CAATAAGATACTGCAGGTTACTAAAACAGAACCCAGAATAAACAGGCTAATGACCGCAGCGGCGTCCAATGTTCACGTACTCCCTGACTGGCGTGAAAAAATGGCTAAAAGTGACACTATTTTAACAATTCGCAGGGGATCCGCCTATGCGTTCGGGAAATTTATTCTGTCAGCACCGGATGGCCGCCGATCGTCAGGGTGGTGGCCGTCGCCTGATTCACCCGGCGCGCGCGGGCGCCCAGCGGCAGGGTCACCGTGCGCTGCTCGTGGCCAAACTCCAGTCCGCTAATCAGCGGCAGGGGGAGCTGCTGGCGCAGATAATCAAAGACCTGCGGCAAATCGTATCCCGCGTCATAGTCGTTCGGCGCGCTGCCGGTGAAGCTGCCGAAGATCACCGCTTTCTGCGCCGCCAGCACGCCGCTGTGCAAC
>NZ_JAMBOT010000060.1 GCF_023715725.1 Paenibacillus pasadenensis | reverse complement strand
GCGGTAAAGGGGTGATCAATATCCTTAGCGCCGAAAAGCTCTACCAGATGCCGAAGCTGTACGCCGCCAGCCTGCTGTGGATGCTCTCCGAGCTCTACGAGCGCCTGCCGGAAGCCGGCGACCTCGATAAACCGAAGCTGGTGTTCTTCTTCGATGAGGCGCGCAGCTGCTGTTCAACGACGCGCCGCAGGTGCTGCTGGATAAAATTGAACAGGTGATCCGCCTTATCCGCTCCAAGGGCGTCGGCGTCTACTTTGTCTCGCAGAACCCGGCGGATATTCCCGACGCCGTGCTCGGCCAGCTGGGCAACCGCGTGCAGCATGCCCTGCGCGCCTTTACGCCGAAGGACCAGAAGGCGGTGAAAACCGCCGCCCAGACCATGCGCGCCAACCCGGCCTTCAGTACCGAGCAGGCGATCCAGGAGCTGGGCAC
>NZ_JAMBOT010000005.1 GCF_023715725.1 Paenibacillus pasadenensis | reverse complement strand
TGACCGTTTTTAATTTGAATTCATCGTTGTAATGTTGCCGTATTTTCCCCACTGTGAACACCTCACCTTTCGTAGCTTATTTTATCTGATCCACGTTAAGGGGTGTCCACTTTTTATTCTAACTGCATTGACGTCCTTACGGGGCACGTTTTTCGGGTTTCACCTCTCGGTAAGGTCGTTTGACGGCCTTACCGAGCCCGTTTCTCGTGTTCCCCCCTCGGTAAGGTCGTTTGACGCCCTTACGGGGCACGTTTTTCGGGTTTTACCCCTCGGTAAGGTCGTTTGACGCCCTTACCGAGCCCGTTCCTCGTGTTTCCCCCTCGGTAAGGTCGTTTGACGCCCTTATCGCACACTATTCGCTGCGAAAGGAGTCCGCTTGCTCGAATGCCTGCTCCTGCTCGCTCTGATCTAAATATTTGCCGAATGTCGATCTGGTCTAATTCAAATCATCCAAGTTTTATGAGCCGGAAGGTCCGCTCCGTCTACATCACTTTCAGAATTGGACCGCCCTTCACCAGCCTCCGTCCTTTCATTTCCACGGTAATTTCTCGCTTTAACTCTATAAATGTACGGCTTTTGGCAGCGAAATAAGGTTAATTGCTGCATTTGGCTGTTTTTTTATGCGGAATTGTTGCAATTACCCCTCCTTGAGGCTTACAATTTTCATAGCTTTACCCGGGCCTCAGGGCCTGCCATTCATACCGCAGAGGACTGTAACCGATGAATATAACCATTATTGATGTGGCAAAAAAAGCCGGCGTGTCTCCTTCGACCGTCTCGCGTGTTATTTCCGGCAGTACACGCATTAGCGCTGCAACGTCGCAAAAGGTTAAAGCCGTCATGGAAGAACTCGGCTATCACCCCAATCTTATGGCTAAAAATCTGGTCTCCCGGACCACGATGACAATCGGGCTGCTGCTTCCGAGAAATGCGGACGAGGCTTTCCTCGATATTTTTTTCTCCGAGGTTACGCGCGGCATCCTGAGCAAAGCGACCCGGGCCGGATATGATCTGCTGCTCAAGACAGGCAAGTCGGAGCAGGAAGAGCTGGATGCCGTTAATCGGCTCGTTAAAGGAAGGCGTGTTGACGGCATTATTTTGCTGCAGTCCCGCCTCGACGATAACGTCATCCGCTTTTTACAAAAAGAGAAGTTTCCGTTTGTGCTGATCGGGCGCGACCCCGAGCTGCCGGACATTCTGACCGTGGATAACGACAATGTGCAGAGCGCCTATGACGTTACAAAACATTTGCTGGACCGGGGCCATAGCCGGATCGGCTATGCCAGCGGCCCGCTGGAGCTCGTCGTGTCGGCAGACCGCCACGAAGGCTACCGGCAAGCGCTGTCGGAAGCAGGTATCGAGCCTCCGCCCGGATGGTTCGTCAACGCAGAGCTGCTGCGTGCCGACAGCACCGCGGCCGTCCGCGAGCTGATGGAATCCCCCGGCCGGCCAACGGCTCTTGTCGTTATGGACGACCTGCTGGCATTTGGCATCCTGAATTCTCTTTCCGAGCTTGGTTATAGCGTGCCCGGGGATATGGCCGTATTCGGCTTTAACGATAACCCGATGTCTCCGCTCAGCTCTCCGCCTGTAAGCTCGGTTGATATCGGCGTTTACGATCTTGGCCTTGAAGCTGCCGGTCTGCTGCTCCGCTCCATCAAGGGAGAGCCGATCGAGCAGCGGCGAGTCATTGTGCCGCATCGTCTCATTCCGCGCGAATCCTCGACCTAAATATTGCCGCATGCTGTGGAAGTCTGCTCAATGTGGTACACTAGAATGATCTGTCCGTTTCGGGCAGATCTAATTTTTTGAGCAGAACCACGCTTGCAATCAGGATTGTACCCGTGTCATCGGCTCCACTGGAGGTTGCTTCACCATGATTCGTCACGAACCCGCCCTGCGCGGAAAAATGCTGCTGTTCCTCTCGATTCTCGGCCCTATCATCATCACTCAGATGAGTTACAACGCCATGGGCGTGATCGATACCATGATGTCCGGCCACGCCGGAAAGAACGATTTGGCGGGCGTCGCCGTCGGCTCCAGCCTGTTCATGCCGCTCATGACCGGAATGAACTCCGTGCTGTTTGCCATCACGCCAACTATCGGCCAAATGATCGGCCGCGGCGAAAAAGACCATATATCCCGTCCTGTCGTTCAGGCGCTTTATTTGTCCTTTATCATTTCACTGCTTATACTAATCGCGGGCGCGTTTGCCGTTGAGCCCGTGCTCTCTCTGATGGGGCTGGATTCCGAGGTTCACCGCATCGCCAAACATTTTCTAATCGGCCTGTCCATCGGCATCATTCCGCTATTCGGCAGTTATGTGCTCCGTTATTTCTGGGAAGCTCAGGGTTATACACGGATGACGATGTTTATGATGTTTGCGGCCATACCGCTTAACATTGTGCTTAATTACGGCCTTATTTTCGGCAAACTCGGCATGCCCCAACTTGGCGGAGTCGGCTCCGGTTACGCAACCGGCCTGACGTACTGGTTTATCTTCGCCGTCAGCGTCTGGCTGACGTTCCGAACCGAGACGCTGCGTGTGCACCGGCTGTTCCGCCGCTGGTACGCCCCGTCCTGGAAAAGCTTCAAGGAGCTGCTTGGCATCGGCATTCCGATGGGACTGTCTACATTTTTTGAGGCAAGTATATTCGCTGCGGTAACCTTGTTTATGGGCGGCATGTTCGGCACCACAATCATCGCGGCGCATCAAGCAACGGTAAGCTTCTCCAGCCTGCTGTTCATGATTCCGCTCAGCATCAGCATGGCGCTTACGATTATCGTCTCGTACGAAGCGGGTTCCGGACGCTTCAAGCATGCACGCGCCTATGCCAATATGGGCGTTTCGCTGGCAGTCGGCATTATGGTTACAGCTGCCGTTGCGCTGTACTTCTTCCGACCGTCTATTGCGGCGATGTATACGAGCGACCCTGAAGTCGCCGTTCTGGTCGTAACGTTTCTTATATTCGCCCTTCTGTTCCAGCTGTCCGATGCCTCGCAGGCCGCTCTCCAAGGCGTGCTTCGCGGATATAAAGACGTCAAGGTTCCGTTCATCGTCGCTTTTGTTTCCTATTGGATCATCGGCATGCCGCTCGGGTATGCTTTTGCCGCTTGGACGGATCTCGGACCTTACGGCTTCTGGGTCGGCATTACGGCTGGCCTGACGTTCGCTACCGTTGGCTTTGGCATCCGGCTCAGAATTGTCCAGAAGGCAATTCGTATCAGAGAATCCGGAGCTGTAGACAGCGGGAGCTGACCGGCGCCACCATAACAAAAAAACGCTCGCATTCCTTAAACGGAATGGAGCGTTTTTTGGCGTTAACGGACCAACGCTACGCGAACCTGGCGGTCGCTCTCTTGGCCTCTGGCGAACGTATTCAACGAGAAATGTTTCATATTGGCGCAAAGAACCGGCGGACCGTCTACAATTTCCTTATCCGTCGCTTCAATCGTTGTTATCGCGACTTCATCCGCTCCAACTTCAACGATACGGAAGGCCGGGATGTCCAGACAAGCTCCCATCTGTACAAACGTCCAGTTCTCTTTGGCCACAATCGATTCGTTATGGGTATGCCCGTTGAAGTAGAGGCCGATTCCCTTTTTATGCTTGAGCGCCCGCCACATGTCGATATCCGGATCAATGGAGCCCATTACAACTTCCGAGCCCACCGTAGACAGATGGACGGGATGATGAGCGAAGACGAGCAGCGGCTTGCTGCCGGAAGCGATAACCGTTTCCTCAAGCCAGTTCAGCTGCTCCTCGTCGACAAAACCTCCCCAGTTGTCCAGCTCCTGCTCGCGCGCCGTATCGATGAAAGCAAGCACGGCTTCGTCCGTCTCGATGCTATGATAACGCGGTTGTCCGGTCTGGGCCAGCACTTCCGCCCGCGCTCGGTCGTTCAGATCGTGATTGCCCAAAACTTGCAGGAACCGGCGGTTCCAAGGACTAATCAAATCGTATATTTCACGGAGCTCGCGCTCCACGCCCAAATTTGTCAAATCACCAAGCGAGATATGATAATCGGCTTCCTGTTCCAAAAAACGCTCAATCAGCTTTCCGTAATATGCGGCGTGCACCTGCTCCACCTCTGGAGAGCCCTCCTCAAACGCGCTGTAATGCAAGTCTCCCATAACGATCAGTTTCATGCTGATATTGCCTCCCCAATGCGAAGTTGGTTATTCCCCCCAGATTATAGCGGAAAGACGGTAGGCTTCGTTAACTGGATTACTTGTCATTTTCTCCGATTGACTCACTTAAAGCCGTACTTCCATACGAAGTAGCTTAGTGGCGCAAGCACTCCGGCATAAATCCATACTCCAGTTGCTCCGGCGAGCGAATGAACAAGGAAATGAATTCCAAAAAGTGCCACCAGAATGAACATGTGCAGGAAGGTGTATCCGACTTTCCCGCCGTTACCTGTCGGATAGGGCTCGGCAAACGGAATAGATTTAGGAAATGTCCGATAACAAATGACGGCGTAGATGGACAAAGAAAAAGTCACAGCAGCCAGATACGGCAGGCCTTCTGCCTGCAGGATGACCAGAAATCCGATAGCCGTCACTGTAAAAAGAGGCAAAAAGAACTTCAACAGACCAGCCGCTAACCCGGCGCGTTGAATTCGGGTTATTTGCAGCCCAGAAACGACACTATAAATCCACGCGCCAGTAGGGCGGCTTGAATAAGGCAGCAAAGCAATGAGCGCTGGGATACACATGCCGACAAAATACAGCGACATGCCCATGGACGGCGCTAGCGAGCCCAACCGGAAGCCCTCGTCCTTCAGCTCAAGAAGCGGCATAAGGAAGGGAAACAGGACGGAATAGGCCAAAGCCGGGTACGTTTTCAGCTTGAACTCCCGCTCCCTGCCGAACATCGTATAAGCAAACTGTACCAAAGCCCGGTCCTTGAAATCAGGGAACAGTAGACCGATCAGACGCTCGCGAACGGTTATTCTGCGGCCGGTTTTTGCTGCAGCTCCAATTGCACGCGCAACTGGCGAATCTTTATGCGTCCGTTCGGACGTCATGCCCGGCTGTTTACTCTCGCCCTCCTTCTCGGCCAGCTTGTGCACCGCACGCTCGAATGCGGGAAGCAGCCGGACATAGAGCAGAAACGACAATACCGGAACCGTGATTGCAAGCGCGGCAAGCGTATAGAGCAGCACATCCGTCCGGCCCGCAATCAGCTCAAACGGAGCGGCAAACCATAACGGGGGCAGCAGCGCCCACCACCATTGCGGTTCCAGCGACTGCTCCAACAGGTTGAAATTGATGAGGCGGCTGCCGATATGGTAACCGGAAAACACGGAGATCGCCAGGGCGATTTGCGCGTAATTAATCATATCTTTCAGCTTCGATCCGTCCCAGCGCCGCAAAATGATGTAGTATATGCCTCCGGCTACGGACAGAATGAGCGCGGACAGCAGAAACAGCTCGGCAAAATAAACGAGAAATGCGAGCGGGCCATGCAGGAACAGCAAAACGATCAACGGCAGCGCGGTCATTGAAGCAACAACCCAGAACATATAATGGGCTGCATAGAGCAGTCTGGCGAGACCAGCCGTTTTGGGAAGCACCGGCTTGGAGCCTAAAATCGCCCGATCTCTCGTATCCAGCATGACGGCGGCGAAGTCGGACATAACGAGCGAGGCGATCAGAAAAATCTGTGCAGAAATGAGCAGACTCATTCCAAGCATCGGGTTGCGGGTGCCGATAAATAGAATGGGCAGCATGAACGCACTGAGGACAGTGTATATCCACAGCGAAGAGAAATACAGGCTTCGCGTTGACACGCTGTCTGGATCGGCTCCTTTGCCAAACGACTGCATCAATCCCGAGGGCCGCCGGCCGTCCATCGTCAGCTTAGCCTGCAAAATAACACGCAGCGCGGCATAGTCGTAACCGGATGCAGCGAGCCTGCCGCGGAAGCGGTCGAGCAGCCGAAGCGCGGCAAAATCATTCATTGGTTATAGTCCTCCTGAACCGTCCGGCAGAACTGCTCTGCAATCGCGCCATGCTCCGTGAAACCCGTCATTTGATTAAAAATCTGCTCCAGGCTGCCCTCTGCTCCACGCTCCTTCAACTCCGCGAAGCTGCCGTCGGCGGCAATCTGTCCTTCATGCAGCAAGATGATGCGGCTGCTGATCTTCTCAACAACGTCCATGATGTGAGAGGAATAGAAGATTGCTTTTCCCTGCGCAGCCAACAAAGAAAAAACGTCCTTGACTACGGCGACACTGCTGGCGTCAAGCCCGCTTAGCGGCTCGTCCAGAAACAGCACGTCGGGATTGTGCAGCACGCTGGCGGTAAGCATTACTTTCTGACGCATGCCTTTGGAATAGGAATCAATGCGCTTGTCGAATACCTCTTCCATCCCAAAAATGCGCATCAGCTGAGCCGCTTTATATTCGGCATCCTCCTGCTTCAGCCCGTAAAGCTGCCCGCTGAAGGACAAATACTCCCGCGCGGTAAGCATATCGTAAATTTCCGTCGTTTCCGGCACATATCCGATACGCATTTTGTAGTCATGCGAACCGGCAGCCAAATCATACCCCAGCACCTCGATCGTGCCGGAGTAATCCTGCTCCAGCCCTAACATCAGCTTTTGCGTGGTGCTTTTGCCTGCGCCGTTGGGACCGATGTATCCAATAATTTGCCCGGGATAAACCTCCAGATCAATGCCTTTCAAAACAATCTTGGAGCCATAATTTTTACGTAAATCGCGAAGCCGGATAACTGGTTCAAGATTGGGAGCGGGGGGAGAGTTCAATACATACATCCGCCTTTCATTTCTTCAATTGGTCTATTCTACCAGTCTATCAAAAGTTGCTCATAAGCAAAAGAGCCCGTGCCTGGAGCGGGCTCCGATGGCACAGGCTGCCGCAGCAGGGGCTGAGCTATTTCAGCTGAATTAATATTTGATTGGCGCCAGTGCGCCGCAGCACGCGATAACCGCTCGGAGATGCAGTCGCGATCCCCTCACCGTTAGGCAAGCAAAATCCGTTTGCAGCGCAGCTTCCGTCGTCGCGGGCAAGCAGCTTGCCGACCAGCCCGACCGGCACCCATTCTGGTCGAAGCCTGCGCGGAATATAGGTCTGCGAAACGTCCCAATCGGGATTCACCATTGGCTGCACAACGTTATGAGCTGCCGTTATGACAGTACCACTGGCATCGGTCTGTTCTGGAATCGTAACCGTCTCATAACGGACTCTGCCCCACTCATCCGTTAAGTACGCCTTTGTCCATCTAAGCTCCGCCGCATCTCCCAGCATAGTCGCTCTTGCGCTCACGACGCCTAATATATAATCTTTCGGTGAAACTGTTAAGCGAATCCGGTCGCCCTCCAGCGTGACAAAATAACCCGGCTCGATTGGAGCTCCATCTGCGGTTTCGTACATTTCGGCATAATCGGCTCCACCGGAGGTGTAGGTGCCGTCAATAGCCATATTTCCCGTCGCGCCCTCCAGGTAGGCGGCCAAGGCCGGCATGAAACTGGAGATGCCGTTCCCTACATGCCAGGAATACGGAAACCGAGTATTTCCGAACCTGCCCATTATATGCGAGCCCACCTGATTGGCAATCGTGGTGAACCCTTCCGCGTGGCTGTTATCCGCACTTGCGATCGTGCTGCTTCCTTCGGAATGGGCGGAGCTGCCGGAGGCAATCGTCGCATTGCCCTCCGCATGCGCGCTAAGCCCGCTAGCTGCCGATTGGCTGCCTTCGGCATGCGCGCTGATTCCGCTAGCTACCGTTAAATTCCCCTCCGCATGCGCAGAAGCTCCGGATGCCGCGCTTGAGCTTCCCTCCGCATGGGCGTTTGCAGCGCTGGCATTGCTGAGGCTGCCCTCTGCATGAGCATTGTCAGCGGAAGCGGTGGTTTGCTGGCCCTCCGCATGAGCATTAAGGCCCGTAGCCGATGTGATTAACCCCTCTGCATGCGAATTTTCACCGGATGCCGTTGTCAACTGGCCTTCCGCATGCGAACTGACTCCCGTCGCCTGCGAAAACAATCCTTCGGCGTGCGAGCTGCTGCCTGAGGCTGTGGAGCCCAAACCTTCCGCGTGCGAGTTGCCCCCTTGCGCTGTAGTTGATGCGCCTTCGGCATGCGAATTTGCACCTATCGCTTTTGAAGAATTCCCCTCCGCATGTGAGCTAGGACCTTGAGCCGCCGTTAATGTTCCTTCCGAGTGGGAGTTCGTCCCCTGGGCTGTCGTTGACGACCCTTCCGCGTGCGAGCTCGCTCCTTGAGCTGTCGTTGACGACCCTTCCGCATGGGAATTCGCTGCAGCTGCCGTGCTCCCGCTTCCCTCCGCATGCGAGTTTGTCCCCTGAGCCGTCGTTGCCGATCCTTCTGCATGGGAATTTGCTGCAGCTGCCGTGCTCCCGCTTCCCTCCGCATGCGAGTTTTCTCCTTGGGCCGACGTTGTTGTCCCTTCGGCATGAGAGAAGCTGCCGGAAGCAATGGAGCCGTTTCCTTCAGCATGGGCGGCAAAGCCGGAGGCGGTTGAACCTATTCCCTCGGCATGGGCGCAGCTGCCCGAAGCTAAGGTCACATTGCCTTCCGCATGCGAGGCGAAACCACTGGCCACCGTGTTATTCCCTTCTGCGTGAGCGCTCACGGATTCAGCCGACGATTGAAAACCTTCGGCATGGGCGTACAGTCCGGAGGCGGACGTGTCCACTCCTTCGGCATGCGAAAATCTGCCGGAAGCCTCGCTGCCCAGCCCTTCCGCGTGGGAATAGTCTCCGCTTGCGGCAGTCCCCGAGCCTTCGGCATGGGATGCCATTCCGGCCGCATTCGTAAAAAGCCCTTCCGCATGGGCGCAGTATCCTGCGGCAGAGGTGTTCGCTCCTTCCGCATGGGAAGCCTCTCCGATCGCCTGAGTCATGAAACCCTCGGCATGAGACGCGTCTCCCGAAGCCGTTGTCGAAGATCCTTCCGCATGAGAGGAATTCGCCAGCGCTGCGCTTAAATGACCTTCCGCATGGGCAGCAGAGCCGCCTGCCCTGGTGCCTGAGCCTTCGGCATGCGAGCTGTCCGCTTCCGCTACGGTCCCGAACCCTTCCGTATGCGAGGCAACTCCGAGAGCTGTTGTGCTGCTTCCTTCCGCATGGGATAACGCTCCCTCTGCAATCGTAAACGATCCTTCGGCATGAGCTGAACCGCCGCTTGCCAAAGTAAAGCTTCCCTCCGCATGCGCGGCAATGCCGGAAGCCTCGGTCGTTGACCCTTCCGCATGCGCGGCATCTGCCGTTGTCATCGTTTGATACCCTTCCGCATGCGAGGCGGAGCCTTCTGTCACCGTATTCGAGCCCTCGGCATGCGACGTATTGGCTGCGGCGACCGTCCTATAGCCCTCAGCGTGAGAAGCCGAACCGGCCGCCACGGTTTCGCTTCCCTCCGCATGGGAAGCGAAGCCTTTAGCGAGCGTATTTGCGCCTTCAGCTTCCGAACATTGCCCGCTGGCAATCCGATTGCATCCGCTATCCATAAAGCAACCTTCTTTCATTTTTATGCTTAGGAACAGCGTATGCCGAACCGCCACGGAAGGAATGGATGCTTGCCAGGGAGGGACTGACGCCGCATCATCCACTTATGCCTCCCGCCTTTTCTCGTCTGCCGGACTGAAGCCGTACATATGAACCGCGATACCTTATGCCTCTTTGGATAGTTCCACCAGCGTCTGGAAATACTTTGACCGAGCCTGGTCCGCTTGTTAGCCGGACAGGATTTGGATTCTAAGATAAAGGCAGCGTGCGACTATGAAAAGCGACTACAGTTGGATAAACGCCCAACCGGGAAGCATTGAGAACATCTCTGTGGATCCCGATGCCAGACGGCTGCTGAATCAAATCAGGCAGGATCTCGGCGGCAGCTATGACCTCATCATACGGGACTTTGAGTATGGACCGGACTCTATTCCCGAGGCCGCTCTTGTTTACATGAACGGTCTTTCGGATGAGACAGCCATTAACCCATATATGTCCAGCGTGTTTCAATATGAACAAGTGTCTACCTTGGAAAGCCAAGCGGGGCGGACACCGCTTGCCTCCGTTGCGCTTAAGCTGCTTCATCAGATCGGACCCGTCAAGCAAATCGTAGATATGGAGTCCTTGTATGACGAGCTGCTGTCAGGCATGGTCATTCTTGTGCTTGACGGAAGCGAGTCCGCCTACAGCGCCAACAATTGCGAGTGGAAGGGCAGGGAAATCGCCGAGTCTCCCAACCAGACCTCCATTCGCGGTCCGCGGGAAAGCTTTACGGAGACGCTCGCCATCAACATCCCGCTCATCCGCCGCAAAATCAAAGATCCCCGCCTTTGGATGGAGCCGATGGTAATAGGCCGGCTGAGCAAAACAGAGGTGGTGCTGGCCTATGTGAACGGGCTCGCTAAACCTTCTGTCATCGAGAATGTCCGGGATCGTTTAAAAGCAATTGACATTGACGGAGTGCTGGAAAGCGGTTATCTGGAAGAGATGATTGCCGACAATCGGACATCGTTGTTTCCAACGATGAAAAATACCGAGCTGCCGGACAATGTGGCCGCCGAGCTTATGGAAGGAAGAATAGCTATTATGGTCGACGGCACCCCCGACGTGCTGATCGCTCCGGCCCCGTTCTTTTCCTTTATGCAGTCAGCGGAGGATTACTACCAGTATGCGTTCTATTCCACGCTGCTGCGCGCACTTCGCCTGCTTGGCCTATTCATCGCCCTGCTGCTCCCGTCCATTTATATTGCCATTACAACTTTCCACCGTGACATGCTGCCATTTACGATGCTGTTCAGCTTAGCCGCACAACGGGAAGGCGTTCCGTTCCCGGCATTCGTAGAGGCTCTGCTGATGGAGGTCACGTTTGAAATTCTCCGCGAAGCCGGCTTGCGGATGCCGCGTCCGATCGGCCAAGCCGTATCCGTCGTGGGTACGCTCGTTATCGGACAAGCTGCCGTTGAGGCCGGAATCGTATCGGCGGCAATGGTTATCGTCGTATCGGTTACAGCGATTGCAACGTTTACGCTGCCTTCGTACAGCATTACAATTCCGATTCGCGTGCTTCGCTTCGCCTTTATGGCCACAGCCGCTTCATTCGGCCTGTATGGGATTATTCTGCTGTTCCTGATGCTCCTGCTTCATCTCAGCTCAATCAAAACATTTGGAGAGCCTTATATGGCGCCGCTTGCCCCGCTGCGGACTAAAGATGCCGAGGAGGATTTTCTTATCCGGATGCCAAGATGGATTACCTATCGCCAGCCGCGTTCTTCACGCAGAGGCGGTGCGGCGCGCGTTAAAATTCGCAAGTAAGGAGGGCGTCCGATGCTGCGCCGAATCGCACTTGTGCTCCTGTGCCTGGCTATGCTTAGCGGCTGCTGGAGCCGCCGCGAGCTGAACGACCTGCTGATTGTGCTAGGCATAGCCGTAGATTGGCAGGACGGAAAATATCTCGTTTCTTATCAGGTTGTCAATCCGAATGAAATTGCAACGAAGAGCAACAGCACCTATCGTGCGCCCGGAATACTGTATCAGGAAGCGGGCAACACTCTCTTTGAAGCATCTCGCGCACTGACGACTAGAGCGCCCCGCCTGCTTTATTACGGGCATTTGCAGCTGTTTGTCGTCAGCGAGGAGATTGCCCGCAGAGGGCTTAGCGGCGTGGTGGACAGCACGCTGCGCAATAACGAAGCACGCATGGATTATAACGTAGTCGTCGCACGCGGAGTGAACGCCGAGGATATTTTAAAGCTATACACCCCCCTGGAAAAGCTGCCGACCTACAGCATGCAGCAATCTCTTCAGCGATCGGAAAAAGAATGGGCGCCGTCTGTCGCAGTCAATATGGACAAAATGCTGCACCTAATCAAAAGCGACGGCCAGCAGCTTGTGCTTACCGGTATCGTAATTAAAGGCGATCGAAAAAAAGCGGACAAACGAACCAATCTGGACGGCTTTGATCCTGCCGCCTACTATCAGTACCGCGGCCTTGGCGCCTTTAAAGGCGACCGACTTATCGGCTGGTTGAATCAAAAGGAAAGCAAGGGCTATTCCGATTTGACCGACATAATGGGCAGCACCTCGCTTGAGCTTCCTTGCGAGGATAAACATTACACCGGCATTGAAATAACAGCTTCCAAAACAAAAATCGTTCCCAAACTGAAGGACGGAAAGCTCTCTTACAAGATTAAACTGATTACAACCGGAGACGTAGTCGAAAATTCCTGCAACTCCGTCAATCTGGTCGATCCGTCGGTCTTCCCTAAGCTCGAACAAAAAGCGACTGAAATTATTAAGGAAAATGCCGAGGCCGCAATGAAATGGGCCCAGGATAATCATACGGATATTGTAGGATTAGGAATCTGGACAAAACGGAAATATCCGAAGCATTGGAAAGGAATTACCGAGCAATGGGATGATGTCGGCTTTCCGGCAGCGGAGGTCAGCTACGAGGTCAAAATGAAAATCAATACAACAGGCACAATCGGAAACTCCATCTCGCCGGATCAAAAGGGAGGTTAGGCGAATGTATGCAGTTTTAGTTGGCATAATCTGGCTTGGCATTGCAGCGGCATTGGACATGCCGGCCATGCTGAAGCAAAAGAGCAAAAAAGATCTGTCTGCCTTTGTAGTGTTCGGTCTGGCTGGCTTAATGCTGCATGCGGCCCACGGGTTCAGGCTGCCGTTCCCAAGTCCGTTAGAGTTTGTCCGTTTTTTTGCGATAGGCGGGAAGTAAGATGGATAAGCTTAGCAACGGCGTTATTACGACCCGGCAGTTCAGAATCATTATTGTTTTCAGCCTAATCGGCGATACGATTCTGATTCTGCCAAATATCATTGGCACCGAGGCCGGGGATGACGCCTGGTTATCGATGCTGCTCGCGATAGGGGCGGGCATGCTGGTCGCCTGGTTATTCGCCTCGCTTGCCAAACGGCAGGCGGGGCATAGCCTAGTCGGCTCTGCACTCATTATGGCTGGCAAATGGGCTGGCGGATTCATCAGCTTCGTTTATATGTATTCCTTTTTCATTATGATTTTGACGCTTCTGGTCGAGATCAGCTTGTTTATGGAAACGCAGATGATGCATGATACGCCTCCGGAGGCAATCATCCTGCTGTTTGTGATCGTTTTAACAGCTTCTTTGAGGTACGGCCTGGAATCATTTGCTAAAATGAGCGAGCTTTTGTTCCCTATTTTTCTGCTCATGTTTCTGTTTTTAAGCTTTTGTCTGTTGCCCCAGGCCCAGCTTCATGAGCTGCTTCCTATCGCAAGCAACGGTATTATGCCGATTCTGAAAGGAGCCTTCCCCGCCTTCGGATTTGCCTTCATGGAAACGGCAGCCATACTCATGCTCGTGCCTAATTTGCAGGGAGACGCAAAAGCTATGAGCAAGGCAATCCGCAACGGCTTTTTAATCGGGAGCTCCTTTTTGCTCGTCGTTGTTTTTATGTGCATCATGGTGTTAGGACCTGAAATGATGTCGGCTCAATATTACCCGACTTTTCTGCTGGCCCGCCGCATTTCCATCGGGAACTTTCTGGAGAGAGTTGAAGCGCTGCTTGCTTTTCTTTGGATCGTGACGGTTTTTTCCAAAGCGGCTTTGTTCGCTTATGCCTTAATGAAAGGCATTGGCGAGATGATTGGGCTGCGAGACGATAAAATATTGGCAATGCCTCTGGCGCTGATGCTGCTGGCGGGCACTGTAATTAACACGCCGAATATAGCCAACTATAACATGCTGCTGACCTATTACTACCCGGTGTACGATGTGTACGTGTATCTCAGCCTGCCCTTTATCCAATTTTTGCTGCTTGGCCTTCCGGCTGTGCGCAAAAAGCTGGCGAAGAGCAGAGAAGAGAGAGAGAAACACGAGCCTATCTCCGAAATGGATTAAACGGTTGGTAGCCAAAAGGGAGCTGTCCGTATGGACAGCCCCTTTTACATGCTGTGTGAGATGGCGCGTGCATGTTAGCTGCGGGCGCGGCGCTGCAGCAGCAGCGCTTCATTCGCTTCCAAAGCAACCGTATCCGGCACAGACTCTCCCGAAGGAAGCAGCGTCAGGCCTTGCTCCTGCAGCTTCACCTCTGCCGCCTCGCCGGAGAAATTGAGCAGGAATACATAGTCCTTTTCCCCGTCGGTACGCAGTTGAGCCGTAACGCCGGAAGGCAATTCCGCCTCCAAAGCCCGGCGTACTCCCGCCTCGCGGACGAGCGCTCCATAATAAGCGTCGTAGAAGGCGTTGTCAGCAACTCTTGCAGCCAGGTAGTACACTTTGCCTTCGCCGAACCGGTTTAACGTTAACATCGGGCGTCCGGCGTAGAAGTCCTGACCGTATGCCGCCAGCGTTTCCGCTCCCTCGGTATGGATCAGTTCGCATAGCTCATGGATCCGGTAGCTGCCTTCCAAGCCTAACGGGTTGCCCGGCTGCATAACCGCTTCATTGCTTTCTCCGTCATGCAGCCCTTCAATTTCCTCGGCCCATATGCCAGCCGCTGCGCGCAGCGGCCCTGGGAAGCCGTCGAGCCGGCAAAGATCATGCTCGTCCACAACGCCG
This sequence comes from Paenibacillus pasadenensis, assembly GCF_023715725.1. Taxonomy (GTDB): domain Bacteria; phylum Bacillota; class Bacilli; order Paenibacillales; family Paenibacillaceae; genus Paenibacillus_O; species Paenibacillus_O pasadenensis_A. The sequence continues at coordinate 371,340 of NZ_JAMBOT010000005.1, read as the reverse complement.
CTCCAATAAGTCATTGCCACCGTGCCGCCTGCGCGCACAAACGCCTCGATTCGCTCGCCGGCATCCTGCCGCAGCAAATAGGTCATCGGCAGAACGAGCAGCTTGTACCCGTCTAGCGGGTCGTCAGAGCCGATCACATCGACCGGCACGCCCTGCTCCCACAGTGCGCGGTAATGCTGCACAACTGTCTGTTCGTAGTGCAGCCCGCTGTTGCGCGGGCCCTGCGCATCGTTAACGGCCCAACGGTTGTCCCAATCGAACAGAATGGCCGCCTCTGCCGGTACGCTTGTGCCGACCAGCTCGCTGAGGCTTGCCAGCTCTTCCCCAAGCTCTGCTACGTCGCGAAATACACGGGTATGCTCATGTCCAACGTGGTCAACGACCGCTCCATGGAACTTTTCGCTGGAGCCGCGGCTTTTGCGCCATTGGAAATATTGAACGGAATCCGAGCCGTGAGCAATCGCCTGCAGCGAGCTGAGACGGTGCATGCCGGGACGTTTAAGCTTGCTTACCGACTGCCAGTTGGTCAAGCTTGGCGTGCTCTCCATAAGCAAAAACGGCTTTTGTTTCAGCGTACGGAAAATATCATGATTGAAGCCGAACCAGGTCGCCATACCAACGTCGGAAGCTTCCTTATGCCACATCGGATAAGCGTCCCAGCTAATAACGTCCAGCGCCTTGGCCAATACGCGATAGTCCAGATCATAGAATAGGTCCATCAAATTCGCCGTGCACGGAAGCTCCGAATTAACCGCTTTAAGAGGCGCGATCTCAGCGAGGTAAAAATCCGTCGTCTGATGCGTCACGAACCGGTGCCAATCGAGATTTTGGCCGTGTACCATGGATTCTCCATGCGGCGCAGGCGATTCAACCTGCTCCCAGGACGTGTACGTATGGCTCCAGAAAGCCGCCCACCATGCCTTGTTCAGCGCATCCAGCGTGCCGTACTTTTCCTTCAGCCATTCCCGGAAGGCATCTTGGCAATAGCTGCAATGGCATTCGCCGCCGTACTCATTGGAAATATGCCAGCCGATAACCGCCGGATGCGAGCTATAGCGCTCTGCCAGGCGAGTGTTCATTATGTTTACTTTATCGCGGTATACCGGGGAGCTATAGCAGTGGTTATGCCTTAATCCGTGCAAGTTGCGGACCCGGTTAGGTCCGGTGCGGAGCACCTCGGGGTATTTCTCCGACATCCACGCCGGACGTGCGCCGCTCGGCGTGGCGAGCCAAGCGTAAATGCCGTTTTCCGCAAACGTATCGAGCAGCCGGTCCATCCAGCCGAACTCGAAGCGGCCTTCCTCGGGCTCCAGCGCCGTCCACGCAAAAATGCCGACCGCCATCACATTGCAGCCGGCCAGCTTCATCAGCCGGATATCCTCTTCCAGTACGGCGGGATCGTGAAGCCATTGATCCGGGTTATAGTCCGCCCCGTGCATAAGCACAGGCAGCTTTGGGCTGGCTGGAGCATGCTTGAACTTGCGATTCATCTTTATCAAACCCCTGTCTTTGATCGTTTCACAGTCCCCTTACAGAAACCGCTTACATTATAATTATGGCATCCGGCCATGCCGGCTTCTCCTGCATTCTATAGTAATTCGGAAAAATATTATTTTCCAGACAAAAATTCCGCTCCATTGAATTGTAATACCCATGCGGTGGTTTGCCTACTGCAGATGAGCAACGATTTGTACTATGTTTGGCACTTAGATGAGGCTGAATCTGCTGCGCTGCCGGATATATTCCCCTCATGAGGAAAGACTACGTAAGCAGTGTTAACAAATTACGGTACTTATCTTGATTATTGGCAGGTGGATTTCCATGCCTACTTCGCAAAAGATTCATATCACGGAACGGCAGTTCAAAACCATTATCCTGTTCAGCGTCATTGGAGACTCCATTCTTGTGCTGCCGAGCTTCCTGGGCGCCTCCGCCCAGCAGGATGCCTGGATAGCCATGCTTGCGGCTCTTGCCGGCGGCATGCTCGTAGGTTGGCTGTATGCCTCTTTGGGCAGCCGCCAGCAAGGGCGGAGCCTCATCGGCGCCGCAATTGCGCTGGGAGGAAAATGGTTTGGAGGCTTGCTGGGACTTGTATATGTTTTTTTCTTTTACGTGCTGGTGCTGTCGCAAATAAGCTCCCTCAGCCTGTTTATCACGACCCAGCTCATGCTTGAAACGCCGTCCGAGGCGATTGTACTTGGATTTCTGGTTGTGCTGACAGCTGCTCTCAGATACGGAGAAGAAAGCTTCACCCGTATGAGCGAGCTGTTGTTTCCTATATTCATGTCCATGTTCCTGTTTCTCGTCCTCTGCCTGCTCCCGCAAATTGATATCCACAAATTGACTCCGGTTATGTCCTTTGGCTTCTTGCCGGTGATGAAAGGCGCTTATCAAGCATTCGGCTTTGGATTTCTTGAATCGCTTGCGCTTCTCATGCTCATCCCTTATGTCGATAACGACCGGAAGGTTGTGCGCCGGGCAATCTTTAACGGTTTTTTTACGGGCGGCGTCGTACTTTTCCTAGTTATGCTTCTGTGTGTAATCGTAATCGGGCCCGATATGATGGAGGAAAAATTGTACCCCACTTTTGTGCTGGCGCAGCGAATAGAAATTGGCGGGTTTCTGGAGCGGACTGAAGCTCTGTTGGCCTTTTTATGGATCGTCTCCGTATTTTTTAAATCGCTGCTCTGCAGCTTTGCAATGACAAAAGGACTGGGGGAAATTTTCCGGCTGCAGAACGATCAGATTTTGGCAATGCCAATTGCATTGCTGCTGCTCGCAGGCAGCCAGATCAGCGTTCCCAATGTCGCCAGATATATTGAGCTGTTTAACGAAGCCCCGCAATATGACGTTGCCGGCTTCCTGCTGCTCCCCTTGGCGCAATTTCTCCTGCTTGGAATTCCGGCTGTGAAGCGAAGGCTGCAAAACAAACCTCAAAACAATCAAGCCGGTGGTCAAACGAACGGTACGGGTTAAAACAAAATACGCCTCGATGACGCAAAAAAGCCGCGTTCTCCTCAAACGAGGAAAACGCGGCTTTTGTATGACGAAAGCAATCGTTATGCTTGGCCTGCGTACAGGCGGTCGCGCATAGCGTTGACATCGGCGCTCTCAAGGTATTCATCGTACGTCATTAGACGGTCAATTACGCCTCCAGGCGTAATTTCGATAATACGATTTGCAATCGTCTGCACGAACTGATGGTCATGCGAGGTGAACAGCACGGTGCAGTCCGTGTCGATCAGCCCGTTGTTGAGCGCCGTAATGGACTCCAAATCCAAGTGGTTGGTCGGTTCGTCCATGACGAGCACGTTGGCGCCGGACAGCATCATTTTGGAGAGCATGCAGCGTACTTTCTCACCGCCGGACAATACGCTGGCCTTCTTCAGCGCTTCGTCGCCGGAGAACAGCATGCGGCCCAGGAAGCCGCGGATGAACGACTCATCCTGATCCTTGGAATACTGGCGCAGCCAGTCAACCAGATTGGATTCCACGCCTTCAAAGTATTTGGAGTTGTCCTTAGGGAAATAACCTTGAATCGTCGTAATGCCCCATTGGAACGTGCCGGCATCCGGCTCCATCTCATTCATAATGATTTGGAACAGGGCTGTTTTTGGCAGCGTGTTAGGACCGACAAAAGCAATTTTATCACCTTTGTTGACGGTAAGCGTGAAGTTGTTCAGCAGCTGCTCGCCGTCCACCGTTTTGGTGAGGCCTTCCATGAGCAGAATTTGCTTGCCGGCTTCGCGCTCGCCTTTAAAGTTGATGAACGGGTATTTACGGCTTGATGGACGAATATCGTCCAGCGTAATTTTGTCCAGCATCTTTTTTCGGCTCGTCGCTTGTTTGGACTTGGATTTATTGGCGCTGAAGCGCTGGATGAACGCTTGAAGCTCTTTCATCTTATCTTCTTTTTTCTTGTTGGCGTCGCGCTGGAGCGCAAGCGCCAGCTGGCTGGACTCGTACCAGAAGTCGTAGTTGCCTACGTACATCTGCACTTTGCCAAAGTCGATGTCCGCGATATGCGTACAAACCTGGTTCAGGAAGTGACGGTCATGGCTGACTACAACAACGGTGCCTTCGTAGGTGGAAAGGAACTTCTCCAGCCATTCGATCGACTGCATATCCAAGTGGTTGGTAGGCTCATCGAGCAGCAGGATGTTTGGCGAGCCAAACAGCGCCTGAGCAAGCAGGACGCGGATTTTTTGGTTGCCGTCCAGCTCCTTCATCAGCTTGTCGTGCTGGTCCGGCGTAATGCCCAGACCGTTCAGCATTTCAGCCGCTTCGGACTCGGCTTCCCATCCGTTCATGTCTGCGAATTCGGCTTCCAGCTCGCCTGCGCGCATGCCGTCCTCGTCGGTGAAATCGGTTTTGGCGTAGAGTGCGTTTTTCTCGTTCATGACGTCATACAGCTTTTTGTGGCCCATAATAACCGTCATGAGAACCGGAACCTCGTCGTACTCGAAATGGTTCTGCTTCAGAACAGCCATACGCTCGCCCGGCGTAATATGAACTTCGCCAGTGTTCTGCTCAATCTCTCCGGAGAGAATTTTCAGAAACGTTGATTTGCCCGCTCCGTTCGCTCCGATCAGGCCGTAACAGTTGCCGGGGGTAAATTTGACGTTTACATCTTCAAAAAGCGCGCGTTTGCCGTATCGAAGCGATACTCCGCTCGTACTGATCATTTGTGCAAATCCCGTCCTTCATCTATATTTGGCGGTTGCCCGCCGATTATCTCCATTATTTCAGTGAAAAAACACACTTTGTTCAGTATAGCATAATTTCAGGCAGCGTGTGAAACCGGGAGCTGGGGAGCCAGCCCGGACACTTTTATGAAAACTTCATATGTTGGTAGTAGAACAATAGTCGGAGGAAAATAGAATGAATATGGACAAGGAACAGCTTTACGGCTCAAAACTCGGAATGATCTTGGTATTGTTTATTTTGCTTGTCATTGCGACTTCTTTGCTTGGTCCCTTAAATAACTCCCAATCAAGTACTGCAAGTTCGCTAGGATTCAGGATTATGAACCAAACTTCTTATAATATGATTGCGCAAGCTTTTTGGGGAGAGTTTGAAAACCCTCTCCCGGTTTTACGCGACCTTCCTGCCAAAGCGGAGGACCACTTTCAAGTCCAAGCCGACAAAACCTCTATCGCAACAGTCCGTTATCGCATCTATTATGAACCAGCGGTGTATTCAACGGTTAACGTCCAGATGATTGTCACTATAATTAATCTATTGGGTTTTAAATATCCGAGCGGAAGCTTCGGCGTTTCTTTTGCCGATTCTCCTAGTCTGGTGAGTTACGGTATTAATACAACAACTTGTTATTTTTATTAACTGCAAATTCAAGCTTATTCCATGATTACGCGCACAATATGCGGCCAGCCATGAAAAAAAGCGCCCGGGTTCGGACCGGTTTCGCCAAATACCTTGAAATCGTAAAAGCTCGCCCATTTGTTCACCGCCAGTCCCGTGACGGTGATCTTCACATACCGGCCGCTCGCGGTAAAGCTGTCTTTATTCGTTTGTTTGCTGACCGTATTGGCGGTTTGATCAACAACCGTCGTCCAGGCGGCGTTGTCGTTTGAAACATCTATTTTATACTTATAAGCGCTGTTGCTCTCCCATCTCACCTCTGTGCCGATCAGCTGCTGCGCGCTTCCTAAATCGACCTTCCACCAATGATTGGCCGCTCCGTCGTTCGCCGTCCATTTGGATGAAGAATCATCGTCGTTGCCATTCGGGGCGATATTGCCTTTGGACGTTTCCTCGCTGTCCGCGCTTACCGGTTTGTTTAGAGCGAGATTAACAATTGTCGGGGCGGAGGCTTTAATTGAAATATTGTCATACTGCGCAATTTTCCAGCCGCTTCCTAAAGCGACTAAGCCTGCCGAATAAGTGGTGTCGTTCACATCGGCCACAAGGCTGTTGTCTATATAAGCCTTAATATTCGTATTGCTGAAAACAAGCTTCAGGTTATGCCAAGTATTCGCTGAGAACGGAACCGTGCCGGATGCCAGAATTACCTCAGAGCCTGGCAGCACAAGCGGATCGCCGATACGCATACTCCAGTTTCCGCTGTGATCAACGGTCAGTTTGTGCGGTCGCCGTGGAAGAGCTGTTCACATAGTGGTAGCCAATCACGTCAACTGCGTCTTTTAACGCGGGATCGGAGACGATTCGATTGGCAAAAGCCCAGTCCGAGCTTAAAATATCCGGCGCGACGATTTTGACATGGCTTAACCCGTTGTTATCCAGCGTAGGGCGCAAAATATTAACGATGTAATCGCGCGCTTGCTGCGAGTTGCCGTTAAAGCTTTCGTTTTGGGAGCCTCCTACGTAGTCAATGTCCAGCCCCATACGCTTTTAGATCCTTTTATAAAACTGACCAGGTAATCGGCGTTTTTCTGAGACCACATGCTGCCGACCCAGCCCGGAGCCCCCCATTGTAAAATATCCAGCTTAATGTCGGGATTCCGCTTTTTCGCCTCGCTCATCAGCCAGAGCTTGTAACCGCGGTTCATGTTTGGATTGGCGTTCTCCGCTTCCGTCCTCGCGTGGCTCGGTTCGGTCCCCGTTGTTGAATTGACGTCGGCTCCCACTTCGACCTTAAGATGAGTGTAGCCCGCTCCGTAATTCGGCTTGAACAGATAATCCAGAATATCGCTGCGGTAAGGCTCCGGATAGTCTGTCAGCAAACGGGTATTGCCGCCGCCGCCGTCAATCGTGATGGAAGTGGCTGCGCTGGCAGGCTCGCTTCCCCAGGCCATCGTTGAGAGGGAAAGCATGCAAACGCACACGAAAAATAGAAAAGCTTTAGGGAAGTTTTTCATTATTTGAACAAGGCGCAGATTGCCAGCAATACATGTGTTATTGTTTTAAACACCTCCCTCGCCATAAGTCCGGCCATCATCCATCCAATTACCGTGCCAGCTTCGAATTTATATGAAACACCTGTTTGTAATTTGACAATGAATTTGGGAAATCCTGTTTATTTTTTCAGGGAAGCAAAAAAACGTCCGCTTATGCGGACGTTCGTCGCTTGATGCCATATGGCAATTTGCTGTAACCGATATCAGGGCCAAACACCCGGCTTCCTCAGTTCCAGTTCAGCTTAACCTCGCTGCCAGTGCGGGAGGACTCGTAAATTGCGTCCAGTATCCGGTTATTCGTGAAGCCCGTCAGCGCCGAGCTGATCGGCTCGCGGCCGGATGCAACGCAGTCGAGGAAGTGGCGCGTCATCAGAATACGATCCTCTTCACCCTCAATCGGAACGATATTTTCTTCCACAACGCTCTCTTCGTCATGCGTGACAAAGCTGCCGCTGCTGCCCGCGTAGCTGGCTCCGCCCTCGGTGCCCATTAGATGAATAAACGGGTCCTCGCCCATCCCTGCGGAATGAGCCGCCCAGCTGACTTCCAGCGTCAGCGTAGCGCCGTTATCCATTTTAATCATCGCCGTAGCCAAATCCTCGACGTCGTAGTAGCCGTCCCAGTTCGGTGTTCCCCAGCTGCCGATGCCTCTGCGCTGAGGACCGAACTCCGCATAGGTTGTGCCGAACACGCTAACCGGTCGCGGATTGCCCATCAAATACAGGGACAGATCGAGCATATGCACGCCGATATCAATCAGCGGACCTCCGCCGGCCATGTCCTTGCGGGTAAACCAGGAGCCCCAGCCGGGAATGCCTTTTTTGCGCCACCAGCCGGTTTTCACATTGTAAATGCGCCCAAGCTTGCCGTCCTCAATCATGCCTTTAATCGCACGGCTCAGTCCATTAAACCTCATCTGATGCGCAACCATGAGCACTTTGCCCGAAGCATGCTTGGCGTCAAGAATAGCTCGGGCGTCAGCAAGGCTGATCGCCATCGGCTTTTCCAGCAGCACATGTTTGCCCTGCTTCAGCGCCTCAATTGCCAAAGAGGCATGGAATTGATTAGGAACGCAAATCGCGACCGCATCAAGCGAATCGTCCTCCAGCAGCTGCTGGGGCGACTCATGCACAACGGCAATGCCATGCTCCTTGGCTCTCTGCTGAGCAAGCGGAAGATAAGTATCGGTAACCGCAGCAACTACGGCTTCCGGGATTTTTTTGAATGTATCCATATGAACGTTGCCGATGGCCCCCGAGCCAATGATGCCGATGCGGAGCGGTGATTGGGTCATGTAGATAATCCTCCTGTCGAATGACAAATCCCCTACAGTATAACATTCCTCTTTGGAGCGTTCATGGCCTGGATGTGGCGCGTCTATGTGCAAAATTGGCTTTATCGGTTCATATGCCACGTTTCCCCGTGAGGCAGCAAAACGATCCGATCCGCCTCAATTCCGCCGCTGCGCCGCGCGTTTTCCAGCCGTTCCAGCGCCTCCTGCGGCGTGTCGTCGGCCAGCTTAAATGTGCCGTAGTGCATCGGAACGAACAGCCGGGCTTTCGTATCGCAAAATGCCTGAAGCGCCTGCTCCGGCGTCGTATGCTGCGGCCCCATGAATTCCTCGGGATCGTACGCTCCTATCGGCAGCATCGCGACATCGATGCGGAATTTGCGGCCGATGTCCGCAAAGCCTCTGAAATACCCCGTATCTCCCGCAAAATAAACCGTCGGATACCGTCCCGCAAGCGGGCGCGGAGCGTCCGGATGAAACGGATCAAACACTCCCTCGTCCGCCCCGGGCTGGGCCTGATGCGGCTTCGGACCGGAGTCAGAGCTGCGGCGCGGGCTTGAGGCGCCGCTAGGTCCGGCCTGCTCGCTCCATGGCTTGCCGCTGCAGGCAGCTCCATCCGCCGGGGAGCCGGCGGTGCGGAGATTGGTCTCCTCCACCTGGCCCGGCGGCTGAGGCTGCGGCGGATGCGAGCTTTTGCCATGCAGCGTGGCTTCGCCGGGCTCGTGATCCAAGCCATGCTCGGGCTGGATGATCCAGCCGCCCCAGTGCGAGGAGTTCATATCCCACGGATTGCGGCGCGTCCAGTGCTGGCTCGGCACAAACGTCAGCTTCAAGCCGCGGAAGTGAAAGCTTTCCCACCAGTGCAGCTCATGAACTCGGGTAAAGCCCTTTCCCTTTAACTTGGCGCCGAGTCCCGCCGGAACGAGGATCGTTTTGGAGCCGCCGAGCCTGCGAAGCGAGTTGATATGCAGATGATCGTAATGGGAGTGGGACACCAGCACAAGATCGATCGGAGGCATCAGCTCCAGCGGCACGCCGGGAGGGGTCAGCCTTTTTTGCAGCGCCATTTTGCCCGACCAGACCGGGTCCGTAACGATATTAACGCCTGCCAGCTGCAGCAGGAAGGTGGAATGGCCGATCCAGGTCATGGACGGCTTGATGCGGTTATGATGAAGGAATTCCAGATCCGGCTTGCTGTTAGGCACGGTGAACGAATAGTCGCGCCCTTGCCGGTTCCAGATTTTTTCCTGTCTCCAGCGTTTAAAATGTTTGGATGTTTTCTGCGTCGTGACGGGATCCATGTTGCCGAATTTGGACTTGGCCATCTCGTTCATCCTTTCACAGGCTGCTAAAGCAGTGGGATGCAGGTCTGCTCCTACAATATCAATCCCGGCGAAAGGAAGCAATTCGCTTCACTGCGGGGAATGCGCTAAACTAGAAGCAGAGCTTCATTTTATTTACCCTTGAGCAGGAGGATCGAATAATGAATCTGATCTCCATTGAACCTACCCCAAGCCCGAACTCGATGAAGCTGAACGTCAACGAGACGCTTCCGCGCGGGCATCGTTATACGTATGTGCCGGCAGAGCCGGATTCCGCCCCGGAGCCGCTGCGCAGTCTGCTCGGCATTCCCGGCGTGCGCAGCCTGTTCCGCACGGCTGATTTTATTGCGCTCGACCGCAAGCCCAACGCTGATTGGGCCGCCATTCTGGCAGAAGCACGGCGAGTGCTTCAAGCGGAGGAAAGCGCCGGCTCCGCTGGTCCGGACGCCTCCAACGGCTTCGGCGAGGCGCATGTGCTCGTGCAAATGTTCCGCGGCATCCCGATTCAGGTCCGCGTCCGCATGGGCGACGGCGAAACGCGCGCAGCGCTGCCGCAGGCGTTTACGGAAGCGGTCAGCCGCGCCGCAGGCTCTTCGATGATTCGTGAGCGCAAGCTGGAGGAGTTTGGCGTTCGTTACGGCGACCCGGAGGACATCGCGGCCGAAATCGTGCGCGAGCTGGAGGCGTCCTATACGCCGGAGCGTCTGGATGCGCTCGTCCAAGCCTCGCTCGCAGCCGGGCCTGGCGAGCAGTCGGCTGCGCCGGCAACGGTGCGTCCGGCCTCGCTCAGCGCTGCCGAAGCTGAGCCGCTTATGGCTGCTGAGGACTGGCAGAGCCGCTACGCGGCGCTGGACCGGCTCGCGCCGGATGACGACGCGCTGCCGCTGCTGGAACGCGCGCTTGGCGACGAAAACGCCAGCATCCGCAGGCTGGCCGTCGTTTATCTCGGCGATTTCCGCGAGAATCCTCAAGCGCTGCCCCTGCTCATCCGCGCTCTTAGCGACAACTCGGCATCCGTGCGCCGCACCGCTGGCGATACGCTGTCCGATCTCGGCGACCCGGCCGCAACCGGCGCGATGATTACGGCGCTTTCCGACCGCAATAAGCTGGTCCGCTGGCGCGCCGCGCGTTTCCTGTACGAGGTCGGCGACGACAGCGCTCTGGAGGCGCTGGAGAAAGCGGCAGAGGACAGCGAGTTTGAAATCAAGCTGCAAGCGCAGATGGCGCTGGAGCGGATTCAACGCGGCGAGGAAGCCGCCGGTTCCGTATGGCAGCAGATGACCGCCATGCGGCGCAAGGAAGCCGGGGAAGCTGACGCTGACTAGGAGCGGTTAGCGCCAAATGAGTTAGCCAGCCTGCACTAGTGCAGGCTGGCGCAGTATTCTGTAGGCGCTGCGGCTAAGGTATACAAAAAGGCTGTCCCGCAAGTCACGTTATGTGACTCGGGGCAGCCTTTTTGTATTCATGGTTTAACGGGGGTTGCCCGCTCCGTAAGGTCGTTTGACGACCTTGCCAGAGCAGTTTACGCTTTTACATGCTCCGTAAGGTCGTTTGACGACCTTACCAGAGCAGGTTTGCGCTTTTGCATGCTCCGTAAGGTCGTTTGGTGACCTTACCAGAGCAGGTTTTCGCTTTTGCATGCTCCGTAAGGTCGTTTGGTGACCTTACCAGAGCAGGTTTGCGCTTTTACCCGCTCCGTAAGGTCGTTTGACGACCTTACCACGACCGGTTTTCGCTTTTACCCGCTCCGTAAGGTCGTTTCGCGACCTTACCACGGCAGGTTTTCGCTTTTACCCGCTTCGTAAGGTCGTTTGACGACCTTACCACGACCGGGTTCATCTTTTCCCCGGGTCAGCGGTAGCTTTCAGGGGCCTCGGGATAATCCTTCGTCCACTTATGGTCCTTCGCCATTTCGCTGTCCGAGAGCAAATAATACTTATGGCTCACTTCGTTTCCACGGTCCGGCAAGGGATCGTCCCATGTCGCGTCCAGATGGTACCAGCCTCCGCCCAGCCGAACGAGATTCCAGGCGTGGTCTCCCGATTCGACCGTTCCTTCGACGATCCGCGTTTCAATACCGGCGTCGTTCAGCATCCGGTACACAAGCAGCGCGTAGCCTTGGCAAACAGCGGAGCGAAGCGTCAGCGCCTCGTAGGCCGTATAGCGGGAAAGCGATTCGTCATAACGCACATGGCGGACGATCCAGTCATGAATGGCGCGGACCTTTTCCTCGTCGTCCATACCCGGATCCAGCAGCTCCTTCAGCATCGCTTTGGAGCGCTTCGCAACCGCGGCGCTCTGCTCCAACGTCTCACGGTATTCCGCCGTCATAGAGATGCTGGATTTACCGTTTGCGGAGCGGATTTTGTAGGCGTATGATTTCAGCACATAGGCGGTATAGTCCTCCTGGAAAAGCCCCTGCTGCACCAGCTCCGGCATTAAATCGACCAATTTTTCATGCTCGCCTTGAAAAGAGAGCTCAAACTTCGTTTGCCGCTGCTGAAAACCTTCCGCCAAACCGTTCACCAGAGCTGATCTAGAGTCCGTTTCTGACTGTGGAGCAGTCTTCTCATCCGCGGCTTCGTCCGCCAGTCCGGCGTCCAGTTCCATCGCTGGAACATCCTGACTTGCATTCGAATTCAGCTGTCCTTCCCGCTGATCGCTCTCGTCCGGCTCAGCCGGATCCAGGCCTGTTTCAGAGGAGACAGAAGCGTCTGCTTCTTCCCTCCGAATCTCTTCAAGACCGCTATCCGCCTGCTCCGACTCAGAGGAGGCAGAGACGCCCGCTTCCGGGACATTTTGCTTGTATGAATCCCCGTTGTCCGCTTCCCTCCGCATCTCTTCAAGGCCGCTATCCGCCTGTCCCGACACGGCAGCATCAGGAAGCCGGTCCGCCTGAACCGCTTCGTTCACTCTCGCTTCCACCACATATATGGATATTGCCAGCGAGAAGGCCAGCAGCAAATTCGCCATCCAGTGCCTCATGTCTCATCGCCTCCGGTTCCGATCCATCTTGTAACTATATGTGGACGATCCCGGTTTAGATGAATCAGTTTGCGCTATCGGTTGCTTTAACCGTTACAACAGCCGCCGGTGCAGCCGGAGCGTTCTCCATGCCCCGGTTCACATTGAAGCGATAGCGGAAAACAGCCAAAATAATCAGGATGGAGACAAAAAGCCCTGCGTAAATGTACATAAACACGTTTTGAACTCCCGCCTCCGCTTCCGCGCCGTTTCCAAAGCTGTCCAGAATACGGCTGTAGATGGCCCCTGCCGCCGCGCCTGACAAAAAGTTGAGCAAAGACATCAGTCCCATGCCCGCTCCCGCCTGCTCTTTTGGCAGAGTTAGAGAGATTGAATTCATCAGCGAGATTTGCAGCAGCATCTGCCCAAGCTGCCCGATAATGAGCAGTCCAGCCGCCAGCCATGGGGATACGCCCGCCAGCAATGCCATCAGCGCAAAACAAACCAGCAGCAGGCTTGCCGCCATATAAAAAACAACTCCGTTGCCCCTTCGGTCAGCAAGCCGTCCCGCGCTTCTGCCAAATGCTGCGGCGACCAAGGCAGCCGGCACCATCGCAAAACCGATCACTCCAGGCTGAAGCTCGTGAACGGACGCAAGCAGCTGAGGAGTGAGGAAGGGGATCGAATACCCTGCCGCCATCGCGATCATCGAGAGTACGAGTCCGTAACAGTAAATGCGATTGCGGAACAGCTCCGGCCGGATAAAAGGATCTTTGGCCGTGCGAAGCCGCCATACAAGCAGCGGAATAAGCGCAACTCCGGCTAAGGCAAACAGCCAGCTCCACTGCGTCAAACCAAGCAGCAGCAGCGCCGTCGCTCCCGCAATAAGCAGTCCGCCGGGAAGATCCAGCGTTCCTCCCTTGGCGGGTTCATCGTTCAGATAACGGCGGTAAAAAGGAAGTACGGCCACAATAATCAGCGGCGCGCAAAACAGCCATCTCCAGTGTACGGTGCTGACGATGAGAGCCGCAACAACCGGTCCAAGCGCATTGCCGAGCGCCAGAGCGGAGGCCGCCAAGCCAAGCGCCCTGCCCCGGACGGCCGGGGGAAAATAGCGGATCGGTATGATCATAGCTGATGCCGGAATAACCGCCGCTCCCGTCGCCTGAACTAACCGTCCGGTCAAAACCATGCCGTAACTGCTTGAGACGAGGCCGATTAACGAGCCGAGCAAAAAGAGCGCGAGCCCAAAGGTCAGTAAATTTTTCAGCCGGAACAGGTCGGCAAGCTTGCCGTAAACGGCGGAGCCGATCGCATAAATCAGCATATATCCGGTTGTCATCCAGCTCACCTCAGACAGAGATAAGCCGTACTCGGACTCCATCTGCGGCAGCACAATGTTAAACATGATGGCGCTCATTGATGCCAGCATCATCGTAAAGGAAAGGAGCCAGATCAGCTTTTCCCCGCCCTCCTTCGGCTTGTCGTCCGAAGAGATGCTCCCAGGTTCTTGCTTGTTTTTCATCGAATTATCCCCTCCTATTTCCAAAAATCACCCATGTATGCAAGTACACACTTGCAACTAGAGCAAAAAAAGACACGCCCTCCAAACGAGCCGCGCTGCGCTGCCCTGTCCTGCAGTTAAAGGAATAACCGCTCTTGAGCGAGATAGGAGCGGACCTGTTATCTTCGGTGCGGCAGCGCCGGGTTTACTTCGCTTTCAGGGCCTTTACAAAAATCTGAACCATATGCTGGATATACTGTTCCGTATCGCGGTCAGGCTCAGTCTGGTCGGAGTTCAGCCGGGAATTAAAATACCCGAAGTTTGTACATTGGTAGAATTCAGCGAGCAAGGCAGGATTGTCAGTCTCAATTTCCCCGCGCTCCTTCAGCCCGGTAAAATATTCGGTCAGCAGCTGGCGCAGCTTCTCCGGATGCCGGGAGCTGGCATTTTTGTCGATCGGAAGGCTGTTTCCTTCCTTATGCACGATGGAAAACAGCTTTTTGTTGCGGAACATTGTGCTCTGATACGTTCTGGCGATGAGCAGCAAATCGCTCTCCAGCTCTCCAGTCAGCCGATTGTGAAACAATTCGATCATGATATCGGCATAGCAAAAACGATCTAACGCCGCTTCCAGCAGCTTCGCCTTATTGCCGTAATGGCGAAACAGCGTAACTTCGTTAACTCCAGCCTTTGCGGCAATCTCTTTGGTAGAAGCGCCGTTGTAACCTTTCATCGACATTACATCAATCGCCGCCAGCAGCAGCTTTTCAGCGGTAGAAATCTGTGACTGCATAACGCTTTGCTCTCCTTTCTATACAGCGGCCTTGCGGCTGCAGCGTATGAGACGGATTCAGCTCCGTCTAAGTAAAGGCATCCGCGCCAAATGCAAGCAACCACTTACATGCATCAGTATAAGGCTCCAATATTTCCCGGTCAATAAGCAAATGCGGATTAAATAAGAGACTCCGTGTTAACAAGCCGCGCTCCGCCGGAAACGTTTCGACGCCAAACACCCCTGTCTTTAGTAAGACAGAGGTGTTTCTTGCAGATTTTACTGAACGAAGACGGCCTGCCGAAATGCCCGCTGCGCTTGGATTATAGGCTTACTCAGCGCACTGCACGGGCATGCTCTACAGCTCCCAGTCCTCGCGCACAGCCAGGTAAAGCGCCGCCAGATAACCCCGGATATCGCTGTAGCGTGTCCGTTCATGTCCAAGCTTCAGTGTAAAATGCTCCCAGATCCGCTGCTCCAGCCCGCTCACCTCGGTTTTGGGAGACGGATCCATCCGATCCGCCCAGCCCTGCAGCAGATGCCAGTCCTGTTCCTGCAGCAGCGCCCGGCGGGCGTCGGCAAGCTCCAGATCGGGGAGAATTCCGCCTCTCTTTTGCATCGCAGCGATCCGTTTGTCGATGCGGCTGCGGCGGCTGCGATGCTCCGCGCTGGCTTCGGCGACAACAATCGTTCCGGCGACCATGTCGCCAATCCGATTATCGCGGCGGCTGAACAGAATGGCGACTCCGCCAGCAAAATAACCCATCGGCAAAAAATCGAGCAGCCGGAACAGATTGCGGATGACAACCGGCAAAATGGTGGCGGATTGCCCGTGCTGCATCAGGACGCGCAGTCCGACCGCTTTTTTGCCAATTGTCTGCCCGCCCCAATAAGCCTCCATTACGATGAAATAACCGACATTCAACACAATGAGAAAGATAAAAATCCCGGCAAACAGGTAGTCGTACCCATCGTTTGGAAACCAGGTCGAGGAAAGAAAAAAAACGATGCCTGCCGCGCCAAACAAAATGAGCGCCGATGCGGCGATAAGCAGCAGGACGTCGATCAGATGCGCAATCGCCCGGCTGCCGAGCCCGGCGGTCCGGTAACGCAGGCGTACCTGCTCCGGCGTCAAAAACTGAGTTTCCTTTTCGATGGAGGAATTAAAGTGCATTACGTCGTTCCTTTCCCGGAAAAAGCGGCTGACATGCCGCCTCCCGACTGTCCGGCCTTTGGTCCGCGCGCGGTTCCATGCCAGTAATAGGCCGCGCACGCCGCCAGAGTGAGACCGGCAATGCAGTATTTGAGCCATAACGGCAGGGTGGCGGGTGTGATGTATCCTTCAATGAGCCCGGCAATGACAAATAGCGGAAGCGTGCCAAGCAGCAGCAGCGCCGACTCCTTCGCGGAGCGGATAAATTGCAGCCTGCGCGGCAGCTCGCCGGGCACAAAAAAGCTGTACCCCATATAAAAACCCGCTCCTCCTGCGATGAAAATTGCTAACAGCTCAATAACACCATGGGGCAATATGTAGGCCCAAAATGTATACGTGTATCCGGCCTGTGCGAACACGGCTGCAAGAGCCCCGATCAGCAGGCCGTTAAACACCATCAGATAAAGCGTCAGAAAGCCAAGCGTCACACCGCTAATAAAGGCCAGAGCGGCAACCCGGATGTTGTTCGTCATAATCTCAGCTGACATAATCGCGCTGTTCAGATCGCCCCGGTCGGAATTAACAAGCGCCGGATTTATCCCATCAGCCATACCCGCCGGCAGCACGGCATGAATGGCTGCCGGATTGGCGCCAATCGCCAAATAGCCAAGCACCCCGCCAAAACCGAACAGCAGCCCTGCCAGCAGGACAAAGGGCAGACGCTGTTTGATCAGCATCGGGAAGCCGTACAGCATAAACTGCAGCGGACGGCTTTGTCCTGCCGCCCCGCCGGCATGCAGCTGATTATGCGACCGGGAAACGAGGTCGTTCAGCAGCGCAGTCGTCTCGCTTGCCGGAGCATAGGTCTGCAAATACGCCAGATGCGCCGAGGCGGTCCGGTACAGCTCCGCGAAACGGTCCAGCTGGCCGGCGTCAGCGCGGGCCTTGCGCTTGCCGAGCGCAGCAAGCAGAGCCTCCAGCTCCGCCCAGGCGGGCTTGTTGCGGCGGATAAATGAAGTTGTGTCCATGAAGCACCTCCTTTGCCGCTATCCCAGCAGTCCCCGGTCGCGGATGTCCAAATAGGCGTTAACCGAGCTAATTGCAAGCTGATCCGGCGCTGCGTCCAGCATCGGTATCCCGCTGCTGCCCATGCGGCGGACGATCAGCTGCCGCTCCAGCGCATACGATGCGGCAACGCTCTGCACATAGGCCTCGGCTGCCGTATCCGGCCTCGACTCCTCAAGCTGCCGCAGCACCGGATTTTGCAGCGACATGAGCAACAGATGATGCTGCTTGCGGACTTTTGCCGCATACGGAAGCAGCTCGGCGTCTTGCAGGTAGTGGTCCATATCGGAGAACAGCACCGCGAACGAACGCTTACGGATGCGGCTCAGCAAAAATCCAAGGCCGACCGCCGATCCCGCTTCGCTGAAATCGCTGCGGATTTCACTCGCCGACCGGGTAAGCGTCTGCAAATGCGCAAGCCCGCGGCCCGGCGGAATATACAGCTTTACGCTGCTGGAATAGGCGATCAGCGCAACCTGATCCCCCTGCCGCAAAGCGGCCGCGGCCAGCGTCAGCGCCGCCTCCAGCGAGCGTTCCAGCTTCACCTGTCCATCGAGCTCCACGCCCATTTGACGGCCGCAATCGAGCAGCAGCACGAGCGTTTTGCCCTTTTCGGGCCGGTACAGATTCGTCAGCAGCCGTCCCGTGCGCGCCGTCGCCCGCCAGTTCACCTCGCGGATATCGTCGCCAGGTGCGTATTCGCGGATCGCATCGAACTCGCTGCCGCCGCGCTGGCGGCGGTGAATGCGTTTCCCGTCGATGAGCAGAGAATCCTGTGCGGAAGCGAGCACGCTGCGCACGCCGGACAAATCCGGATCAATACGGATGTCGTCCTCCACCTTCAGCTGGGTCTGCTTTCTCCACAAGCCGAGCGCTCCGCTCCAGCGCATGTCTACCTCGCGGAAGCGGTACACGCCGCGCTCTGTCGCGGCAAGATGATACACAAATGTGCGTGAGCGAAGCAGCATACCGCCAACCGTTCTTCCGTCAGGCCGGTCGAACGTGGCCGGGATATCGTCGGCCAGCTCAACCCGCACTGCGGCCTGGGAGCGGCAAACAACGTCGAGTTCAACCTCGAACATGCGGCGGATTTCCGAGCTTGAGGGCAGCTGGCGGCGCACGGTCCAGACGAGCGAGCGCGGCAGCAGCGCCAGATCAATCGCCGACAAGGCGAGCAGCGCTCCGCACCAGATTGCAAACACAAGCCAGTGCTGGCCAATCGCTGCGGCAGCCGAGGTAGCGACTGCCCCTCCTGCCGTCAGCGCCGCCATGCGGCGCGTCGGCAGCGGGCTGCGCCGGAGCAGCCTAGCGAGGAACCGGAACCGATGCCAGCGTTTGCCGGATGATGCTTTCACCGGTCATCCCCTCCAGTTCCGCCTGCGGCGTAAGCAGCAGCCGGTGGCGAAGCACCGGCAGCGCCATTTCCTTAATGTCGTCAGGCGTCATATAGTTTCTGCCTTCCAGCAGCGCCCAGGCGGACGCAGCCCGCAGCAGCGCGATGCCGGCACGCGGACTTGCGCCGAGCCCAACGCCGTCGGTTTCCCGGGTCGCCCGGACAAGAGCAGCAGCATAAGCGTAAAGCGCGTCTTCCACGACGACGTCGCCCACTTTGCCTTGCAGCTCGCGAATTTCTTCCGCTGTAACGACTGGCTCTGGCTGAACTTCCGTTATGCCAGCCGCTTGGCGGTGATTCCGCAAAATATCGATCTCCGCCTGCTCCGCCGGGTAATCCAGCACCAGCTTGAACAGAAAGCGGTCCAGCTGCGCCTCCGGCAGCGGATAGGTTCCGTCGTACTCCACCGGATTTTGCGTTGCCGCGACAAAAAACGGCTCCGGCAGCGGGTATGTCGTGCCCTGAATCGTTACCTGCCGCTCTTCCATCGCCTCCAGAAGCGCAGCCTGCGTTTTTGGTCCGGAGCGGTTAATTTCGTCGGCCAGCAGCACGTTGGTGAAAATGGGGCCTTTGACGACGGAAAAGCTCTGCTCCTGCATGTTGTAGGTAACACTGCCCGTAATATCTCCGGGAAGCAGATCCGGCGTGAACTGAATGCGACGCCAGCCGCAGCCCGAAAGCACCGCCAGCTGCCGCGCTAGGCTTGTTTTGCCGAGGCCCGGCACTCCTTCCAGCAGTACATGCCCGCCCGCGATTAGCGCGGTGACAAGCAGGCGTATGTTGCGGTTCTGTCCATGAATTCGCCGTTCCAGCGATTCCAGCAAATGATTCAATGTATCTCTCCCCTTCCAGACGGACGGCTGCCTCGCAGCAGTTCCGCCAGCTCGCTCGTTTCTCTCGATCTTGCGACAAACTCCCGTTTGGCCGCCTTGCGCCCGGAGGCTGCAATCGGCCGTTCCTCCAATGCGCGCTGCAGCCGCTGCGCATCCGCCTCGCTCCAGCGGCTTGCCGCTGCGGCAGCCGCCTGCTCCGGCGTGGCCGCGGCGTTTAGTCCCCAGCGCTGGGACAGCTGCTGGCGCAGCCGCCGCCGCTGCCGGTCCAGCGCATCGTCCATAAGCCCGAAGCGCTCATACCAGGAAGCGAGCGCCCGCGCCGTTTCATCGCCGCGCCGCACCGACCACTCCCGCGGAATGCGTACCGGTCCGAACCGTTTGCCGGCATGCCACAGCCATAGGAGCAGCCCGATCAGCAGCAAGATGCTCGACAGCAACAGCCAATCGGGATATACGGCGAACATACCCTTTTTCGAAACATAGCCGTGATGCTGCTCATCAAACATAATTTCCGGCCAGCCGCCCGCCAGCAGAGCTCCGATCAGCTCGGGATGCGAGGCGTTCAACGCCGCTTCGTTCTGCATCCAGCGCGGCTCCACAACGAGCGTGGCACTGCCCGCGCCTACCTTCACCCGGCCTGCCAAAACCCCATTGCCGTCAGTCACCAGCGGCTCCAGACCATCTGCATTCTCGATACGCGAGTCCGTCGTTACTTCCGCCGTGTAATCTCCCGCACCTAACGCCTTAACATTAACAACGGAAACCTTTGGCGCCTCCTTGCCGTTTTGGCCATCCCCCGGCCCTTTGCCCTCTTTCTCTGCCGCCTCTCCGGCTGCCGACTGCATGCCGGTCAGATTCCAATAGTCGGATTCGTTATCCCGGCTGCTGAGCAGCAGCAGATGATTTCCGGCGCGAAGCCAGCGATCCATCGCTTCCCATTCCTTAGGCGGAATTTGCCCTGGACCAGCCGCGATAAGCAGTCTGCCGGAGCCCTCGGCAGGAAGCTCCTCCCACCGGAGGCGCCACTCGCCGACCGGAGCCTGGCGTTTTTCCAGCAGCTCACGCCAGGCTTTGACGCCGTCCGTATCCGCCGAAAAGCTAAGGTTAGGGGCTTCATCCTTCAGCTGCGGCCGAGCCAGAAATAAACCAAGCAGCAGAAACAATGCCGCTGCGGCAATAAACATGCCGTTTTTCAATTTCAATTGCGCCCCTCCTCCCCGGCAGCCGACACGGCTGCAAACAGAGCGCGGATTTCCCCGAACAGCTCCTCTGAGCCCTCCAGCCGGCCGTACCATACCCGCTCAAAAAGCGCCATCGCTTCTTTCAGCGAAGAGGCGTGAGGCGAGCCCGCCTGAGACAGCTCGTCCAAATACTCCCGGTTCGTCTTCCAAGCTTCAACGCGCAGCGCCCCGGATTCCTCCAAATAGAAAAGCAGGGCCAGAAAGACGGCACGGATGCCGTCTCTCCAGTTCCCCTCTGCGCCAAGCCTGTCGCCAAGCTCGGCATAATGCCGCCAGGAGCGGCTCTCCTCATTGGGATGCAGCCAATCGCCGGAGCGATGGCGACCGCCGCGGCCCCGCCGGCTCAGCAGCAGCCAGGTAAGCCAAACGATGAATGCAGTCAACGCCAGAACAATCAGAACTGCCAGCAAGCTGATCGTCCCTTCTCCCGGCTTAAGGCTCGGAAAAAGAGCGTTCAGCAGCCACCTGAGCTGCTCCAGCAGCCAATCCCACAAAGAAAAGCCCGGCTCCTTGCGATACGCCGTATACTCCTCCCCCGTGAGAATGCTTTCCAGCTCGCGGCGTTCATTCATGGACGGCTTCCACCCTCAGGACCGCCGCTTTCTCCACCGTTACCGGTCTGTTCGCCGCCATCGGCGCCATCGTTCCGTGAATCCTGCTTGAGCTCCTCGTCGCCAGAGCCCCGGCCTCCTTGCATCCCGCCGCCCCATGACGCAGGCGGAGCTGGAGGCGTTTGGCCGGCATACGGATCGGCGTTATTCAGCAATTGGTCCAGCCCAAAGCCCTCGCGGCGCACGCGCAGGTCAAAAAAGGCAATAGCATACGGCAGCACCCACAGCGAGCCGAGCAGAATTGAAACTAAGGAATCGACAATGTAGGCAAACTTGCCTCCGCCAAATAAAGCCTCTGTCCCGAGACTTATTACACTGGTGAAGATGGTCAGAATGATAAAAAGCACGATAAAGAGCAGAAACAGCCTCCAGAAGTTTCCTTTTGTTAACCGCCAGCTCGAGCCGATTCCAGTTCCGCTTTCGCCAAGCGCGACATACGGCAAATAAAAGGCCCAGCGGATGCCGAGAAACGTTACAAGCAGCAGCAAAGCAAGGAAACCGAGAAAAATCAGAATGGTAGCGCCGCCGGAAAGCCCGCCATTACCGGATAACGCTAAGCTGATCAGGATAGCGAATACAGATACTGCTCCCACAGCGATGACGATATACATCACAAACATAATGAAAAAGTAAAGCAGAGTAGTGCCGGTTAGAGGCCAGAAGCGGCGGAAGCCGCGTTTCAGCAGCTCGCCTGCTCCGGGAATCGCCTCGCCACGCACATGCGCTTGCACCAGATGCACAATAGCCGCCATTGACGCAGGACCAAGGATCAGTGTGAGCAGCAAGCCGAGAATAATGGAGATCACTTCGCCCGCTCCAATCATTGCATCCTCTGCCGCTGTCGTTTCAATATATTGATCAAAATTTCCGTTCTGTAAGCTATCCATAAGACCGGAATAAGCACTTCCGCCTTCGCCTGCCAGACCGATTGAAACCAGGCTGACAGGCCCGTAAAGCGCCAGCATTATGATGGCCAATGTTGTAAAATGCGTGCGGTACAGCTGGAAGCTGCTGTCCAAAATCCGGCCGATTCCCATCGGCCGCAGCTGTTGTGGCTGCTGCATTCATTACTCCTCCAGTTCGTATGTACATTAATTTGTTCCATATGGTTTACTTCAGCATATCCGTCTGTTTTCAACCATTATTTCAGAAACACTTTCAACATTATACACGAATTGACTTTCCATAGCCGTTTATTTCTTCCTTAACATCCCAATTTTTAATTTCGGTTACCATAACCTCCGGCAATTCGTGTCAGCTGCTCCAGCACCCCGCTGCCGCTGTCCAGCGACACGCTGCCCATCCGCTCAAACAGCCTTTCCAGCACCTCAAGCTCTTTCAGCCGGTACAGCGTGGCATTTTCCTCCATGAGCCGGGCTGTATTCAGCAGGCTTCGGGTCGAGGCAGTCTCCTCGCGGCGTGTGATCAGATTGGCCTGGGCTTTTTTCTCTGCGAGCAGAACGGTATTTAATATATCGCGGATCTCCCCTGGCAAAATGATATCCTTAATGCCCCCGCTTAAAAATTCGACCCCGTACACGGCACCGGCTTCGAGGAGGCCGGACAATGCTTTAGCGGCCGTTTCCTCACGCGAGGAAAGCAGCGCGTCCAGCGTCATGCCGCTGATCAGATCGCGCAATATGAGCTGCATGGAGATATAAAGCTGCTCCGGCAGCGATTTGACCTCAAGCGTAAGTGCAGGGTTCGAGATCCGGTACTGGCTGGCAAAATTAAGCCGCAGCGTAATTTTGTCGGCGGTCATCATCTCCTGTCCGAGCAGATCGAGCTGTTGGCGGCGCAGATCGACTTTTTTGACGGCGGCCTTGACGGGCCCTTTCCAGAAGCGGTACCGCCCTGGCCCAAGCTCGCGCTGAAACATATGATCATAGTAAAGGAATCCGCGCTCCCAGCTTTCAATCTCTATGACGTGCAAGTAGGAATCTAACCGCTGCATAAGCTCCGGGCTAAGCGAGCCTTCTGCCTCGGGATTACGCGTGTCGATGCGTTTAAAGCTGTGTGTGCCCGCCGCTTTCCAGAAGGCGTAAACTCCTGGCGAGAGCAGCGCCTCGAAACGTCCGTCCAGGTAACGCAGCACGTATTCCTCATCCGCAACTTCTACAACCTCCAGCTCTTGGGCTAAACGCTGGTCTTGCAAGTAGGCCGATAACGGACCGTCTGCCGGAAAAAACGGAAGGTCGATGCGCTGAATTTCCGCCGTCTCGCCTCTCCATAGGTTCAGCTGCCGCGTACCCGGCTGAAGCAGCCCGGCAAAACTGCCTCTTCGATACAGCAGTCCCCTTTCGCCCGTTTTAATCGTTGCCATTTTGAACATGGAATCAGCTCCTTTTATACGTATGGCCTCATTGGCCGTTGCATTCTCCCTGGGATGGCGGCAGCCGGCCCGCTTCGGCGCACCGCAGGCTAAGCGGAGCGCACGGTGTGAATCGGCGGCTTACCCCGTTCGGATAAACAGCTGCGCATCGAGGCTCCAGCCCATGCTGGCGCCTTGCCTCGAAATCATGCTGCTGCCCATCGCGACAGGCTTCGCCGCCGCCAGCGCCGGCGCTGCAAGGCTTTCCCGCAGTTTGCCGCCAATGCTGCGCGGCAGGCGCCGAATTGGACCGAATGCCTTTCCATCAGTTAGTGCGGTATATGCCGCATATTCACCAAGAACCACCGCTGGGGATGGCCGGGATTCGAACCCGGTTCAGTTGGAGAAGGCCGGCAAAAGAATACCTTGGCGCATCGCGCCAGGCACTGCGGAATAAGGCCGGTTGCCGATATTCCTGCCTGCTGCTCTTGCCTTCGAGATTTATAGTAACGGCGCTCCCGCTCCCGGAACAGGGCGTAAGTATGGCGAAGCTAACGGAATACCAAAAAGTACCGGCAGGATTTTACTTAAAAAGGATGGAATTAATAGGGTTCGGATAAACAGCTTATCTTCAACCCGCTGCTTTTGAGTGTGGGTTTTCATAGGGGTGTTCAAAATCGCAAGAGAAAGCTTTGACAAAGAAATTGAGCTTCTGCGCATGCTGGTGCTCACGGGAGGCAGCTACAGCCGGAAGGAGTCAGCGGACCGGCTCGGAATTTCCGTACATACGCTTGATAAAGCGCTGCGGCGGCTCAAGGAAGTGGCGGCAGGCAGCACCTTCATAACCTCCGTTGAGTTGGAAGAAACGGATGATAGCGCTGCTCTTACAGGCGCGCGCTGCTCACGGCCCGCGTTAACCGCAGGCCTGCCTCAGCTGCTTCAGCACCGCCGCCATGCGGGTCGGGACCCGCTGCTGCTCTTTCTTTTCCGCGCTAAGTCGCTCAAAGAATCGGAGACGATCCGTCTCGCGATTCTACTGGAAGCTCTGCAGCACGGCCCAATTACCGCCTCCGAGCTGCTTGAGGCCTGCTCGGCCGCCATGCCGGAAGAAGCCTCGCTCCCCGACGAAAAGACGATTCGTTCCGATCTGGCCTATTTGGAGACGGCCGGAATCGTCGCCCGCAGCGGGCAGCGTCCGTTCCGCTTTCGGCTCCGCAATGAGCTGTGGAGCCAGCTGGAGCCGGAGGAGCTGCAGCGGCTGGAGCTTTTTGTGCATGTTATGGCTGGCACCCGCGTTCCATCGGTGCAAGGATTTCTGCTGCAGGACAGCCTCCGGCGCAGTCTTGGCGAGACGGAATGCCTCAGCGCCCGGACGGGCTTCGCCTACCATTACGACTGCCGCATTCTCGATGAAGCATACTTGTATCCGCTGCTTTCCGCTATCGAGGACGGAATACAGGTCACGTTTGATTACTTGACGCCTAAGTCGGACAGCCGTTATGCGGCGCGCGGGACCAATCCGCTGCATGCCCGCCACAGTCCCGCGCGGAAAGTAACGCTGCTCCCGCTCAAAACGATTTACGACCACCAGTACGGGCGCTGGTATGTACTCGGATTTAACCGCGCGCTCGGATTGGCGACCTGGCGAATGGAGGGCATTAGCGGACTGGAGCGGGGCTTGCCCGCCGAGCCGGATTTAGTCGAGCGCAAGCAAATTCAATTGCAGGAGAAGACGCGCACAAGCTGGCTAGTCGATCTTGGCCAGCCGGTCCACGTTTCGGTCCGTTTCTTCCGGCCCCAGGGGATCCGTTATGATTTTGTGCGTGAGCGGGTGCTGCTTCAAGGACAATGGGGCACGGTGAGCGACGAGGGAGCGCAATCGTTCCGTTTCGACATTGAAGTAAACGGAACGCGCGAAATACGCCCGTGGCTGCGCAGCTTCGGCTCCAGCTGCGAGGTGCTTGCGCCGGAGGAGCTGCGACGGGAAATGATCGAGGAATGGAAGGAGATTTCCGAATTTTATGAGCCTGTTTGATAAAGTCCATAACTATGAGCTGAGCCGGCGCCTTGCCAGCAGCGGCGCAATTGCGGTCACGGGCAGCGAACGCTCCTGGCTGCGGCTCATGCTGGAGCATCCATCCGCCTCCTCCTTTCTCGGCGCGGCGGCGCTGGACAAGCTTCGGCTGCTGCTCCAGGAGGATCCGCCACTGCAGCTTGAGCATCTGACGGAAAAAGCCCGCAGCCGCGAGCGGCGGCTGTTCAACCCGCTGCTGCCGCAGCTGGCCGGTTTCATCTGCAGCCGCAGCGGGCTGAAGCTCACCTACGAAGTAAAAGAAGGCGGAATCCGCCACCATGTTTCCGGGTACCCTTACCGGCTTGAATACGCCATGTCCACCAAGGAGTGGTACTTGTTATGGCATCGATTCCGCGGCCGTCCGTTAATGCGCACCCGCCTTTCCTATATTCACGGAGCCGAGCCTTTGGAGCTTTCCGCCGGAGAAGCGGACAGGCTTGATGCCCGCATTGCTTCTTTAACGGCCAAGCGCCGGACGACCGCGCTTCTTGAATTGCTGCCTCGTTATAACCGGGAGCTTTCCCGTATTTTATACGCGCTTTCTTGTTTTGGGCAGGAGGTGCAGTACGATTCCGAGAGCGGGATGTACCGCATTGAGATTACTTATTCCAAGGACGAATCCGGATATTTGCTGCAAAAGCTTCGTTTTCTCGGCAAGCGGGTGCGGATTATTGCAGGAGCCGGGCTGCAAAATGAACTACGAGCCAGCGCCATGAAGGCGCTGGCCCGGTATGGGATCGCGATAGAAGAGAAAGCTGAATGAAATGGATGAGTTAACCTACAACATTATCTCGACGGATTCCTCTGGTCTGATTACAGGTCTTGACTAGCGTCCAGCCGCACGTAGATGGATTTTCAAATCGGTTACATCCTCCGTTGTGGCTGTAACCTGGTCGAATGTCAGATCAAGGCGCTTTTCAATCCGATCCAATCTTTCATTCGTCTGGCGGAAGCCTTCCTCTTGATTCGTTTCCAGAGTTGCAAGGCGGCCTTCCACAACTTCAAACCGCTTGTCCATATTGTCCAAGCGTCTGTCTACATTGTCCAGGCGCTTGTCTACATCCTCCAGACGTTTGTCTACATTGTCCAGTCGTTTGTCTACATCCTCCAGGCGCTTGTCTACATCCTCCAGGCGTTTGTCTACATTGTCCAGTCGTTTGTCTACATCCTCCAGGCGCTTGTCTACATCCTCCAGGCGTTTGTCTACATTGTCCAGGCGTTTGTCTACGGTGTCAAACCGACGGTCCATTTCATCAAAACGGCCATTCATGCCTTTGACAACACCAATGAGCTCTCTTAACATCTCTTCCATCGACGCAGCCCCCCCTTGTGTCTCCTTCCAATAGTATAATAAATAAACTCATAAGTTTCAATGAACTTATGAGTTTATTTATGTGCATGGCCGCAGCACTAATAGCTCGTTCCTAAAGCGGAACCCGCCTCTCCCTATAACTGCCGCCAAAGCCCTTTGCTATCGTTCACGAACTTCCCACGGGCGGGGAATCCATAAACGATACTATTACCAAAACCTAACACAACTGAGAAGCGGTATTCGTCTCTTTTGGCCACTTTTGAAAACCTAACGCAACTTAGAAGCGTTATAGCGCGACTTTTGAGGCAATAAGGCACTTAAATGCCCCAATAAGACGGCTCAGTTGCGTTACATTCCAAAAAGGGCTTAAATCTCTCGAATAAGCCTTTCCAGTTGCGTTAGAAGCAAGCCAGCAGCTGCGGGCTGCAAAAAAAGCCAAAAGCCGCGCCCCATAAACGTCCGCATTTAACCATCGGATTCTACCGTTATCAAACGGTACGAATCAATTAATCAATAGCGAGCGACCGGAGGGCCGACCTTTGGCGAGCAAATCTTTCACTAGCTCATTAGAGCTCTACAACGGCCTTAATTACCTTTGAAGCCGGGTTAAGCCAGGTGTCGAACTGGCCGGCCATCTGTTCAAACGAAGAGCGATGCGTCACATAACGCCCGATATCGATGCTTCCGCTTTTCAGCACCTCAAGCACATGGTCAAAATCAGCCTTGGTTGCGTTCCGGCTGCCCATCAGCGTCATTTCCCGCTTATGAAACTCGGTGTCGCTGAACGAAAGATCGTTTTTCACGAGGCCGACGTATACGAGCGTTCCGCCGTGAGCGACGTAACGGAAAGCCGCTTCCATCGACTTGGCGTTGCCTGTCGCGTCAAACACAATCGTCGGATAGTCGCCGCTCGTCAGCTGCTCCAGCTGCTCGACAGCCCCTTCCAGCGCATTGACCGTGCCGTCAACGGCAGCCCAAGAGCGGCAAAACGCCAGCCGCTCCTCATTAACGTCCATTGCGATAACCCGTGCCCCCGCATATTTAGCAAAAGCCATAACGCCAAGTCCGATCGGACCTGCGCCAATGACAAGCACGGTCTCGCCTTTTGTCACACGGGAGCGGCGCACGGCATGAGCGCCGATCGCCAGCGGCTCCAGCATGGCCGATTCGTCAAGCGATAGGCCCGCCGTACGGATCAGATGCGTAGCCGGAACGGCAATCCGCTCCCGCATTCCGCCATCCACATGAACGCCGAGCACCTTCATCGACGTGCAGCAGTTCGTTTTGCCGCTCCGGCAAGCAATACATTCGCCGCAGTGCAAGTATGGAATGACCGCTACCTGGTCTCCAGCCTGCAGGCCGGTTCCGTCCGCTGCCTGCACAACAGTGCCCGACAGCTCATGCCCCAGAACGCGAGGATAAGAAAAGAAAGGCTGATTGCCTTTAAACGCATGCAAGTCCGTACCGCAAATACCAACTCTGCGAATTTGCACGATCGCTTCTCCTGCTCCAAGCTCCGGCTCCGGCAAATCATCGCGGTACTTGAACGATTCAACCGCTTCGCATACAATGCCCTTCATTGATTTAACGCCCGCTTTCGTTCGGATTAATTTTAGTGTTGTACTCCGGTCTGCCGCTTGTCCAGGTCTCGTTCATAACCGGCGCAAGCTTTTCCTGAACGGCTGCGAGCAGCCTTTTGTCCATCGGCTCGTCGACCCACAGCGCGTTTTTCACGATGTTGGACGGGTTAGCCGTGCTGACGAGCGTTGTCGGAATGCGCTCATTCGACGTCGAGAACTGAACAGCAAGCTTGGCAATGTCCTCGCCGGCAGCTTCGCAGAGCTTGGCTGCCTCCAGGCAAGCCGCCTTCAGCCGGCCGCTGGCCGGATGCCAGTCGGGCGCCCCTCTTGTACCCAACAGTCCCATAGACAACGGGGATGCATTAACCAGACCCGTGCCTTTGGACTCCAGCAGCGGAAGCAGATTCAGCAGCGAAGTATCGTTCAAGGAATAATGGCAGTACGAAATAATCGCGTCGACATCAACCTTAGGCAGCATAAATTCAAACAGCTCCAGCGGCAGTCCGCAAATCCCCGTAAAGCGGATTTTGCCTTCCTGCTGCAGCTTGTGCAGCGTTGGAACAGCTTCCTCAATGATGATCTGCGCCGGAACAAACTCAATATCATGCAGGAAAAGAATGTCCAAATAATCCGTATGCAGACGCGCCAGGCTTTCCTCAACGCTGCTGCGGATTTTTTGCGCCGAGAAGTCGAAGTCATCCGCCCCGTAACGTCCTGCCTTGGTCGAAAGCAGGAACTTGTCGCGCGGAATTTCCTGAAGCGCTTTGCCTAGCACCGTCTCCGCCTTCGTTAAACCGTAATAAGGGGAAACGTCGATCAGATTGATACCGGAATCCACTGCCGCATGTACGGTCATAATGGCTTCCTTGTCATCCGTCTGGCGAAATACAGAGCCGAGCGACGACGCGCCGAAGCTAAGCACAGATACGTCGAGGCCGGTGCGGCCTAATTTGCGATACTTCATATTAAAGGATCACTCCGTCCTTAAAGATTGCAATTTCCCTGAAACCGTTCCGTTCGTTGTTCGTTTCCAGCTCGCCCGAAGCCAGCCGGATCAGGTAAGCCATCAGATCCCGGCTCATCTCCGGCATTGACATGCCCTCCAGCAGCTGTCCGGCGTTGTAATCGATCCAGTTTTTCTTATGGCGGGCCAAATCGGAGTTGGTCGAAATTTTGACCGTTGGCACCGGTCCTCCAAACGGCGTTCCCCGGCCGGTCGTAAACAGCACGATATGTGCGCCCGCAGCCGACAAAGCCGTAACGGAAACAAGATCGTTTCCTGGCGCTTCCAGCAGGTTGAGGCCGGTTTTGCTGACGCGCTCGCCGTATTTGACGACGTCGGTCACAAGCGATTTGCCGCCCTTTTGCGTGCAGCCGAGCGACTTCTCCTCCAGCGTGCTGATGCCGCCGTCTTTGTTGCCGGGAGACGGGTTTTCGTAGATTTCCTGTCCATGGCGGATAAAATATTGCTTAAAATCGTTGACGAGCGAAACGATGTCTCCAAACACGGCTTCGTTAACGGCGCGCTCCATCAAAATCGTTTCCGCCCCGAACATTTCCGGCACCTCGGTCAAAATAGCCGTTCCTCCGGCAGCAACAAGCGTATCGGAAATCGTGCCGACGAGCGGATTGGCCGTGATACCGGAAAAGCCGTCGGAGCCGCCGCATTTCAGGCCGATTTTCAGCTTGGACAGCGGAACCGGCTCGCGCTTGAAGCTTTCCGCGTACTCGGTCAGCTCCTCGATCAGCTGAAGGCCTTTTTCCAGCTCATCCTCCTCGGACTGGGCGCTCATGAACTTCACGCGGCGCTCGTCGTAGGGGCCGATCGCTCCTTTAAAGGGCTCGATGCCGTTGTTTTCACAGCCGAGACCGACAACAAGCACGCCGGCGGCGTTTGGATGATTAACAAGCGAGCCGAGCAGCTTTTGCGTAAATTGCAGATCGTCGCCGAGCTGGGAGCAGCCAAACGGATGAGCGAAATGAACGACGCTGTCCACTCGTCCGCCCGCCTGAGAGCTGCCGCGTTTGGCCAAAATCTCGCAGGTTTTGTTAATGCAGCCGACCGTGTTAATAATCCAAATTTCATTGCGGATGCCAACCTCGCCGTTTGGCCGAACGAAGCCTTGAAATGTCGGAACATCGTCGCCGGATGTCTCCTGGCGGCGCTCTGCGGAAGAATCGTAGCTGTAGTCCAAAATAGCGCCGAGGCCCGTCCGCAAATTATGAGTATGCACCCAAACGCCGGGCTCAAGATCGGTTTTGGCTTTACCGATGGAGTAGCCGAACTTTAAAACGTCCTCTCCCGCCGCGACAGGTTCAGTCAATATTTTATGGCCTTTTGGAACGTCATCCCGGACCGTCAGCTCCCGCCCGTCCTCAAGCGAGATTTTTTCACCCAAGGAGACAGCGCGCAAAGCGATGACGACTCCGTCCTCAGCAGACAGCCGAATCCAATCATTCATTTACCGCACCTCTTTCCAACGCTTCCATCTGTAATGCAACGGTTGCGGCTAACCGGCCCCAGCGGGTCAAATCCGCGCTCCATAGCTCCGTATCGGATAAAATTCGCTCCACGGTATCGGCCAAGCTTTCCTTCGCCGATTCGGCTTTTGCCCAGTGCGCCCTCATCCGCTCCAGCGCGGCAGGATCATCCCGAACCTCATAACGCGCTCCTGCCAGCGTTACACCTGCGAATTGCCCATCGTTGACAACCTTGTAATAACGAAGCAGAGCGGCCAAGCCCAACGTTAAGCTTGACGGTACTTCCCGGTCCGATTCGGCGTAAAAAGCAAGCGAAGGCAGCAAGCGTACTTTGAACTTGCTAATGGAGTTCATCGCGATATCCGCGAGACGATGGTTAATGTAAGGATTGCCGAAGCGGTCAAACACGCTTTCCGCATAGACCTGCAGCTCCCGCTCCTCATAAGGCAGCGTCGGCAAAATATCGTTCATCACGGTCTTGCGTACCATTACGCCAAGCCCGGGATGCTGGAGCAATCCTCTTACATGCTCAACGCCATGCAGAATTCCAAGCGGTGCCATCCACGTATGCGCTCCGTTTAAAATCCGTACCTTCCGCTGCTGAAACGGCTTTAAATCATCCGTCCAAAACACGTTCAGCCCCGCGCTGCGCAGCGGCAAAAGCTGCTCCAGCTCCGGCTCGGCCTCAATCGCCCACAGATGATAAGGCTCTGCAGTCACGAGCATAGCGTCACGGTAGCCCCATTCGTCGAACCAGGCCTCCGCCTGCGACTCCGCCGGGTATCCGGTCACAATGCGGTCGACGAGGGAGTTGAGAAACCGGTTATGCTGCTTGACCCATTCCATAAAAGCAGCCGGAAAAGACCAGTCCTTGGCGTATTGCAGCACGGCGCTGCGCAGCGTGTCGCCGTTCCGTTCCAGCAGCTCGCATGGCAGCAAAATCAGCCCTTTTTCGGAGTCGCCTTGGAACGTTTTATAACGCTCGTACAATAAATAAGCGACTTTTCCGGGATAGGACTGGACCGGTTCTGCTGCAGTCAGTTTTTCCGGACGGTAAACGAGCCCCGCCTCGGTTGTATTGGAGATAATAAAGCGCAGCTCCGGGCTTACCGCAAGATCAATGAGGCGCTGCCACTCGGAGTAAGGATCAAACGCCTCGGCAAACACCGCGATCGTCTCCCTCCGGCTGACCGGAGTCCCATTTTCCAGTCCTTGCGTGACCAGCGTATACAGACCGTCCTGAGCTGCAAGACGTTCGATTTTACTCCTGCCGGACGGCCGCGGCTGCGTCACTGCGATGCTTCCCGCAAACAGTCCCTGATCGCGGCAGGTCTGAATCATCCAGTCCGCGAAGCCGCGCAGAAAATTGCCTTCGCCGATCTGCAGCATCGTCACCGGCGCCGCTTTTGCCGCATCCAGTCTGCTTCTGCCCTGCTCATCCAGCGCCGAGCGGTTAAGCGAAGTACTCATAACTTATAGAACTCCTTTGCATTTAAGCCAAAAAGCTTGGCCCGCTCGGCTTCGCCCCAACCGTCCGGCAGCGATTCCAGCAGCACCGACATCACTTCATCGTATTCTGCCGCCAGCAGACATACGGGCCAATCGCTGCCGAACATGACGCGGTCCGGACCGAACAGCTCCAGCACATGGCGGATATAAGGCGCAAAATCTTCCCTATTCCAACTGGCGTGATCGCCTTCCGTCACCATGCCGGACAGCTTGCAGTAGATGTTCGGATGTTTGGCAATTTGCGTCATAGATTGAAGCCAAGCGTCCATTTCACCGTTTTTGACATCCGGCTTGGCAATATGATCAATAACGCCGCGCAGACCCGGCGTCTGCTCCAGCAGTTGAACGGTATGCGTCAGCTGGCGGGAGACGAGCAGCAGGTCAACGGGAACGTCCTCTTCCGCGTAACCTTTCAGCGCTTCCACAAAATCAGGAGCCAGTATCCGCGAGGAATCCGGCATTTCCTGAATCATAATCCGGAAGCCTTTAAACTTGGGATGCCGTTTAAAGCGCTCAAAATGCGTTTTATGTTCGGGATCGGCCAGATCGAGCCAGCCGACAACACCAAGAATGCGGGAATCAGGCTGATCCGCGAGCGTAAACAAATATTCCGTTTCTTCTAATGTAGGGGCAGCCTGTACGGCGATTGTGCCGTCCAGCTCATGTTTTATTAAATAAGGCGCCAGATCCTCCGGCAGGAAGTCCCGGTACAGGACGGGGATCTCCGGCGTAATCCAGCCGTAGTCGCCTCGTTCGATTCGCCAGTAATGCTGATGAGAGTCGATGCGCATGTCGATTCCTCCTTTGCTTTCCTTTATTATAAATAATCAAAATCGACAATGATATGATCCATATCTTCATTTATGTACTGTATTTTGATATCATGAAACTAAAGCACTTAACTATTGGAGGCCAATCGAATGAAGCCTTTCCGCAAACCTTTTCTGGGAGACCCGCTGTTCCCATTCCATATTCATCATCAGCATGTCAAACATCCCGAGGACGAGCTGCCCGACCATCTTCACGAGCATTATGAGCTGGTCTACATCCATCAAGGGGCAGGCCGTTTTTTTATCGACAACTCCGTGTATGAGAAAAAAAGCGGCGATCTGTTTATCATTCCCGGAAATACGGTTCATCGCTCCCTGCCTGACGAGCTGAATCCGATTATTTCCACGGCGGTGTTTTTTGCTCCGGCCTTTGCTTCAGCGGATCTTTACGATGATTCTTACTCTCCCCTGCAATGTTTTGACAGCGCTCGCAGACAGAAGCATTACAAATTTGAGCTGCCGCCAATTGAACATTCCGTCATAGAAGCTGCTCTTGCTCTTATGAATGAGGAACAGAACAAACGGCCCGACGGCTACCGGACCTCCATCCGGCTTGAGCTGGGCAAGCTGCTGTTATATTTGAACCGTTATCTTGCCCTGCATTTTGCAAGCGGTAAGGCGGATAAACGAATAGGGCCCTCCTGGATCAAGAGAGCCCTGCACGATATTGACGCCCAGCCTTGGCTGCCTCACAGCCTGGCCGATTTTGCCGGAGACGCATCGGTTTCGCCTTCGCATTTTTCGCGTGTGTTTAAGCAATTTACCGGAATGAATGTAACAGATTACGTAAATGCTAAACGGATTATTCAAGCCAAATCCATGCTGCTGGAATCCGACGAGAGCATTGCCGGAATCGCCGAGGCTTGCGGGTTTTCGAGCATTCCGCATTTTCACCGGATTTTCAAAAGCTTGACGGGCTCAACCCCTGCTGCTTACCGGAGGGAAGAATCCGATAGTTAGACAATAGTTTATGAAGCTGTCCGCGCTCCCTGATGGCTGCGCTTGTTCTCCCGCAGAGTTAACACAAAGCTCAGCAGCAATACAACAGCCGCCAGCGCGTACGGGTAATTGATATTATAATCAAACAGGAATCCCGCAATAATTGGTCCTGCAATATTGCCAAGACTGGTGAAGGCTGAATTCAATCCCGCAACGTACCCTTGCTGATCCTTCGCCACCATCGACATTTGCGTACCGATTGCCGGACGCAAAATATCGATCGCAAGGAACACAATAAATGTGACGGCAAACACCATCCAGAACTGATGGACAAACAGCGTCAGGAAAATGAACACTCCGGCAACAAGCAGGCAGGCCGAGATGACGCGCCGCTCTCCAAACTGCTGCAAAATCCAGCTAAACACCGTTACTTGGACAACCGCGCCGGCAATCGAGCCGAACGTAATAATAAAAGCAATATCCTTAGGCTCGTAACCGAACTTATGATCCACGAACAGCCCGAATACCGTTTCAAAATTAGCAAGTCCAAAGGATAGCACAAATACAATGATCAGGCTTAGGAAATAAGGCTCGCGATAAGAATGCTTCAGTTGGCTGAGAATGCCGCTTTGCCCCTTCTTTGAAACCGGAGCAGCCACAAACTCCTCCTCTTCCTCTACCGGTTTAGACTCCTTCAGACTGACTAGATTAATGAGAGCTGCAACAAGTCCCGCTACGGCCGCAGCGTAAAACGGCACCCGAATCCCGAATTCGGCAATATAGCCGCCAATGCCTGGACCGATAATAAAACCGGTTGTAATTGCCGCGTTTATAAAACCCATCCCTTTTGCGCGCTCTGCTTTTGTCGTGACGTCCGCCGCATAAGCCATTACCGCCGGCATAATCATGGCAGCGCTAATACCTCCCAGCAACCTCGCCACAAACAGCAGAGTGGACGATGTAGCGACCCCAAACAGCGCTTCGGATCCGGCAAATACGACCATGCCTATAACGATCATCTTTTTTCTGCCGAATTTATCCGACAGACGTCCGGCAAGGGGCGAGAACAGAAGCTGCGTCAGAGAGAAAGCAGCGACAAGCAGACCGACAATCCCGCCTGTAATTCCAAGCGTTTCCATAAACCTCGGCATGATGGGGATAATAAGCCCTATCCCCGTAAAAACTAGCAATAAATTAAACATCAGGATAAGCAAAGCTCCCCGATTTTTTAGCAGTAACGCCATTTTTGTGTTCCTCCGATTCCCATGCTGTCTAATACTGAATATTCGTTCTAGATTATTGCGAAAAAAAAGGCCTAGCGGCCCGTCTTTGCAATACCGTGCAGAAACACATCCATTGCCAGCCGGTAAGCGGCCAGCGCTTCATCCCGTTCCATTCTGCGAGTATGCTGATTAAGTCCATACATCAGGCTATCCAAAATAATCGCGAGTCCGGTAACATTCGTGGTTTCGAATTCGCCGTTATCAATCCCCCGCTGCAGAAGGTCCCGGTTAAAATCAATATAACCTTTGACCATTTCATTAATGCGCCCTTCGACCTCCGGATTTTTCTCCGCATTATGGAAGAATTCATCAACAGCCTTGGTAAACGGATGATTAAGCTGCTCGTAAGCCAGATGCTCAGCCATGCCATACAGCTTGTCGATTGTGGTCGGGTACAGCGGTTCCTTGACCAGCCAGGTCTCTTCCCACTCCTTATTCCAGACCTCGATTAAATGCAGGAACAATCCTTCCTTGCTCTTGAAGTGATAATAGATGTTGCCGGCACTGCAGCCGGTCGCTTTCACCATATCTTCAATCGAAGTCGCCTTGTAGCCCTTCTGCACAAATAATGCCCGGACGGCATCGGCGATTTTTTTCCTCGTCTGCTCGGTTTGCTGCTGTTTTTTATTCAATAAGTCTTCACCTCTATTCGATTTCAAACCGGTGCACGCAATAACACTGAACATTTATTCAGTATTGTAATTGATCGAGTGACTCAAGGCAACTCGGACATGCTAAGCGATACAAAAAAAGGCTGTCCTGATGCCGCTTGGCATACGGGACAGCCCTTGCTTTCCTATCCGTTATTTCCCGCTTACTTCCCACTTCGTAATGCGGCCCTGCTGAACCCATTCCGCGACAAATACCTGATTGCCGTGCACGCACAAGCCGTGCGGGGAGTTAAACTTCCCGTCCACCAGCTCTTGCGGCGGCAGATTCGGCCATCTCGAATCCTCCCAAATATTCGGATTGTCTCCGATATGCGCAATGCTTTGGAAGTTTGAGTCCGTAATCGTAATCCGTCCGTTCAGATCCGGGAAAATAAAACCGTTCTCGCCAAACGGAACGACGTCGCAAGGCAGACGATAATCCCCTTCATAAGTCGCGATAAATTCGCCGTCCAGACGATAGGCGACAAAACGCTGATGGCGGCGGTCCGCCACATACAGTACAGGCTCCCCGGACCGGCTATCGATGCCGATGCCATGCGGCTCGTGGAATTTCAGCCCTGCTTCATTTTTGCCGCCCCAGCATTGAAGCCATTTTCCCGTCCGGTCAAACCGGTGTACGGCGTACTGTCCGTAACCGTCCGCAACATAGATATCGCCGTTTGGCGCAACGTCTACATCCGTCGGCATATAGCTTTCCGGGTTTGGATACAGCTCGGGAACTGGCGGCACTCCGATCGTTAATACTTCTTGACCGTCCAGCGTATATTTTGCAACCAGATGGCGGGCGTAGTCCGTCAGATACAGAAACTCCTGCCCATCCTCCTCTTGACGGAGATGCAGACCGTGAGCCCCCGCCGCGAACTCGCTACCCCAAGAATGGAGGAACTGTCCCGATGGATCAAAAAAGGCTACGGCGTGACGGCTCATGTTGAACACAATAAGGCGATTCTGGGAGTCTACGGCGACTCCATGCGTATATCCAAGCTCAACGTTCTCGGGCAGCTTAGCCCAGCCGGGCACGAGCTGCAAATCAATTGTATTAGGCATAGTGCTTCACCAGCAGCGGGAACATATAATCGTTCTCCGGCTGCCCCTTCTCTAAATTTTGATCAGCAGTCGCCGGGCGGGGCTTGGCGCTGCATGGGCATGAGCTGCAATTTCTTAGGCAATGAGCAGCAGGAACATCAGCTGTTCCAGTTATTAAATATTCGTCACCTTTCGGCTCTTTCCTTTCTGCAGGCACGAGCTGCAGGTTATCGGAATTAGGCATGACGCTTCGCCAGCAGCGGGAACAAAGGCCCTTTCACCGGCTGTCCCTTCTCCAGCTTTTGTCCCTCCGTAACCGTGTGGGGTTTTCCGCTAAACGTAATTCCGTCCGGCATGTAGATAATGGCCAGCGCCCGTCTTGGCCGGTCCGTTGAATTCGCATGGGCATAATGGAAGGTCAGGCCGTTATGAAACGTGCAGCTGCCCGCTTTGAGCGGCACAATAACCGGTTTGCTGTCTTCCAGCTTTCCATCCTCTAAAGCGTCGAAAATATTTTGCGGATTCACCAGGTCAATCGGGTTTAATTTGCCGATTCGGTGCGACTTGGGAACAAAGGCCATACAGCCGTTCTTTTCATCTACATCATCCAATGCAATCCAGATCGACAGCATGCCCTTCTCCGGCTCATTAACCGGCCAATACGGCGTATCCTGATGCCAAGGAGTCGGCTTGGAATCCCCCGGCATTTTCCATAATCCATGATCGTGGAAAAAGCGGATTTCATTCGAACCGGTCAGCTCCAATGCTGCTTTAGCAAACTTTTCATGAAAGCTGAACTTGGCCATACCGCCGTGATCCCGCCATGTGTTCACTTTCTGGTTCAGCACCCGGTAATAGGTTCCATCCTTTTGGTCCGTTTTGACCGAACGGCTGCCCTCCTCCTGCATGGCCTCCTCCAGGTATTCACGCAGCTGCTCCAGCTCTTCCCCGGTAAGCATATTTTCCAATTTAACGAATCCATTTTCACGGTAAAAGTTGATTTGCTCTTCCGTCACCTGATTGGCTGCAGTCATTGTTCAGCATCCTCCTTGGCTTTGATGTCCCCATCATACATGGATAGCCGAAGGTGAGGGATGGATAGAAATCGGAAGTTATTGTAATTTGGTCGAATTGAAAAGATCGCGGTTGAATCCAAAAGAAAACGGTGTTTTAATTTTAATAGAGAAAAGTCGAAGTCTCGGGAGGTTGTCGAATGGCGAGCACCTATCGGGTTGATTTTAAAAGGCTTTCCCCGTATGTCCGGTACATTCATGAGGTTCTCGTACCTCCGGGAAGCCATCTGGGCGAGCGGTATATTTACGATCATGAATTTATTTATATCGTTTCCGGCACCGGCTGGTTAAGGATTGAAAGCGTTACCTACACGATGGAGCCAGGAGTGCTGCTGTACATTCGCCCGCATCATCTAAATGAGATGTTCGTTTCCGAGGACGGGCCGATGCACTGTTTTGCCGTTCACTTTGACTATATGTTTATGGGCGAGGCGACGGACTTTTCCCCTTCAGTTTATTTGGGCAGAAAACAAGGAGAAACACTTCCGGACGTGAACTGGCTGCGTGCCAGACCTACCGCCGAAGTGCAGGACTGGGATATCCCCGAGTTCATGCGGCCGAGCCGCACAACCGCTTTTCACGAAACGTTTAAAGAGCTGACCGAACACTATCAGGAATCTCGGGCCGACTCGCATCTATGGCTTAAATCGTCCATGCTGCGGCTGCTCGGCCTCGTATATATTGAACTGACTACTAAAGAAGGGATTCGCATCGAGAGCCCTCATGCAGGTTTAATGACGGAAGCCGTGCAGTTTATGAGGCAAAATTACAAGGATAAACTTGACGTTCCGCTGCTCGCCGCGCGTGCGAATCTGTCTCCTAAATATTTCGGCACCTTGTTCAAACAGGCGACCGGGCAAACTGTTACGCATTATTTGCTTTTGTTAAGAATGGAGGAGGCGAAGCGGCTGCTCCGCTCCAATGAACGAACGGTAAAAGACATTGCGGATGAGGTCGGTATTCCGGATCTGTTCTATTTCAGCAAGCTGTTCAAAAAATCGGAAGGGTTATCTCCCAAAAAATACGCCCAGTCGATTATTCCGCGTGAAATCAAATGAACTCCCGAATAATTCCCTGTGTAACAAAAGCACGAAAAGAACCTTCAATCCATTAAAATGGAAATGAAGGCTCTTCATAACTTGAGCTTATGATGTAATTTCAGCGAAACTCCAGTTTTGGTTAACCGAACCCGTTACTGACCACTGAATGCTATACCCGCCATCCGCCGTTGTGCCATTATTCATGCAAAGAACTTTTCCGCTATTGCGGTTTTTAACAACAAAGTAGCCGCCTCCAGCGTCAGAAAGCTCCCATTGCTGGCTTGTACTTGTACTTTCAGCCGCTTGGATAATTTGTGCGCCGTCTGCTGCAGATGCGTTTTTAACCTCCATAAATAAACCGCTGTTCACATTTTTGATTTTGTAATAGCCTGTTGAGAGGTCACGGACAAATTTCCAGGATTGGCTTACAGCTCCAGTGTAGCTTTGCTGTTCAATGTTGATGCCGCTTGCCGTTGAATTACCTACCGTGCCCAGCGATTTGCCGCTATTACGATTGGTAAGCGCATACGTTTTAGTTGTATCAACAGCTGCTGGAGGAAGTATGCTTAATTGAATCGTCCATTTCTGACTTACGCTTGCTGTTTGAACATTTTGAACAAGCTGCGCCCCGGCAGTCAGAGACTGACCTTGCACATCCAAATAACTTTTGGTCTTACGATTGATTAATGTGTACGTTCCATTGCCATGTTTATTGATTTGCCATTGTTGACTTGTTGAATCAGTACCCTTTGCCGCCATTGTATACGGTCTGTCATTAGCTAAAGTAGCAGCGGCGTCGTATGATCCGTCCGGTTTTAACATTAAGCTCATCGTTAAATACTTGCCATTTGCCTGGTTAACAATATAGTGATAGGTTATGCCTTTATCTGTTAAAGGAACAATTTTCCACAATTGAGATCCGGTTCCTAGCGCATCTTGCTTAACGTTATTACTCGTCCCTTGTACAGACATGGCTAGTCCGC
The DNA here is from genome assembly GCF_023715725.1 of Paenibacillus pasadenensis. Classification (GTDB taxonomy): domain Bacteria; phylum Bacillota; class Bacilli; order Paenibacillales; family Paenibacillaceae; genus Paenibacillus_O; species Paenibacillus_O pasadenensis_A. The sequence goes on along the minus strand of NZ_JAMBOT010000005.1, from coordinate 331,201 downwards.
TGTTGTTGTTTGTGAATGTATAAACGGCATTTGCATCAAACACATTATTGTTTCCGGTAATCGTGCCGGCTTCAGTATCAATGACGAGATTATCGTAGTATTGGAAAGTAAAGTCGGTATTGGATGTGAACACGATTGGAGCCCATACGTATTGGGACTGATATGTTTTTCCGCCCCAAGAAGCACCCCAACGGTCTCCCATGTACATATAGCTGACTACATTATTGCTGGAATCCTGTATTGGCATTACAAAGCCTGTTTGTGAATCAAAACAGGTAGCATCTCCTACATTTTTCAGTGAAGACCATGTTCCAGCAATGTTCGTTGTTGTGGCATATTTTTGCTGCGTTGGATTCCATCCGTCAGTTGTTGAGGTTAACAGGAAATACACGCCATTACGCTTAAATACGGCCGGTGCCTCACGGTATTGCTCCTTGAATATCGTACTGACCTTACTGGCAACGTTCATATAATCTGCTGTAAGCTTAAAAATGTTCATGGTTGAATTCCAGCTGTTTACTCGATCTGGATTAGAGGCGGAAGAAAAGAGGTAGGCATCCCCGTTATCATCCTGAAACACTGTCATGTCGCGGGAATCATAGGAGATACCGCCCACCGTTGGCTGAAAGCTTCCCGTATAGGTATAATTACCGTCGATCGTATCGGAATAAGCTACCGCTACTCTTCCTTCTGAATAATTAATTCCATTTTCTTTGTGCATCCACATCACGTACTTATCCGTTGTGCTATTATAAATAACTTTAGGACGTTCTATATAAGCTTGTGCCAGCTCTGGATCCGAGTTTTGAGTAAGCACATTGTTTCTAAACTCCCAATTTTTCAAATCTGTCGAGCGATAGACAGCTACTGCATAAAATAGGCCCCCATTATTTATCCGGCTTTCTCCAAACCAATAGTAATAGCCTCCCTCTTTCATTACTGAACCGGCATGCGCCTGAACAATATTATGGTCCGTGTCTGTAAATTGAATCGCGTTGGGTACGGAAACGGGCGAAGCGGATACAGCTTTTGTTGCGCCAAAAAGACAAATGACAGCAAATACGGATAACCAGAATAGCTGACTAACCTTGTACCTTAACCATCCTTTGTTCGTTCTAGATTCCATCACTGCTACTTCCTCTCCATTTTGTTTTCCTTTCAGATATATGATAACGCTTTCAAAAGATTAATATCATTCACAAATCTCTGCATCTTGTAGCATAAAATTAGTGCATAATTTAGCGTTATCAACGGCAAAAGCCGCCCAAAAGGACGGCTTTCATTCAAGGTTTGGCCCGTACATAATTTTTAGCACGGCTTGCACGCAGCTTCATTGCTTCGGATTAACATAAACCTTGTCATATTGCGCATAATTATAGCCGCTTGCCAAAGCTGCCAAGCCTGATGCATACGTGCTATCGTTAACTGATGCAACGAGAATACCGTCGATTGATGCCTTTATATTCGTACCGCAAAAGCTCATCTTTAATTGATGCCAGCTTTGTAGTGAAAACGGTACAGTTCCCGCAGCGAGTACAGCATCCGAATTGACGAGCGGGTTTGTAATCCGTAAGCTCCAACTGCCATTCTGATCTACCTGCAGCTTATAACCGGTAATCAATGTGTCATTGATTCTTTGCCGAGGCTGTGTGCCCACACGTCCTACAATGGCTGCCGTACCTGGCGTTTCATTTCCGTACATATCTTTACCGGAACTTTCAATTAAAACATCCGCGCCCAAATCATAATCCGTCCAACCCGGTTCGCCGAATTGGGTATGCGTCCCATATCGGATGCGAGGCGTCATCCATGCATCCCACTGCTTCATCGGTCCTGCAACAACCTGCCGTAAAGCTTTGCCCCCGCCGCCAAACCTATCCGCAATCTCGAATACGCCCTCCACATCGGAAGTATATTTCGGCGTTTCACCTGCAGCGTAATCTTTATAATCTTCATAGTAAGGGATAGGGAAAGCTTGAGCTGCCGGAACCGGATGAGCAGCCGCGCCTTTCTGCTGCCCCGTCGTTGTTGTCAACGAGTAAATGGAATTCGGCTCCAAGGTAATGGAAAAGGAATGATTGATCGTTTGAATATCCGGCTGTTGAATGAATTGTTGTGCAGCATCCGACTTCCAGACATGAACGGCATGCGCCAATAAGCCGCCTGTCAGCTTGAAGGTCATTGTCTCCCTAGAGTCTCCGGTGACCGCTATAACGCTGTAATGGCCGCTCTCATCCGGCTTTTTCAAGGTTACATAAGATGTCCCGCCCGCCGTGAGCCCGCAGCCGCTGTCAAGGTATTGCCATCCCGGCTGAGCAAATTGATTGGTATGAGCGGCAACCCAGATTGCAGGCGTCACGGAATAATTCCCTGACCAGGGTTCGTCAGCGATCATCAGTCCTGTTCTCGGAAACGATAAATTGGGATAGGACGACCCGATAAGATGCCAAACATTAGTTTTGGTAACCTTCGCATGAATGTAATTGTTATTCATAATTCGGGCTAAACTGAATGCGCCCTTCTGGCCGTTAACGTCTTCCCAAGTGCCGCTCCCCGTCCAGCCCTCGCTCTCCCATAACGTCAACCCGGAGTTTTGGACGGTTTCCGAAGAATGGCTCTTCACGTAATGATACCCAATGACAGAAACAGCATTGTGAAGCTGAGGGTCTGCTAGAACTTCATCCGCAAAAGCCCATGGCGATCTCGGGTTATAGGGCTCGAGTTCCCTGCCGCCAATGTCAGGAGCAACGATTTGAACATGCTGTAACCCATTTTGATCCAGTGCAGGTCTTAAAATATGGACAATATAGTGATTCAAATAAGAAGGACTATCGGGGTCACTAGGGTCCATTAAGTCAAGTCCAACAAAACTTTCATTCTGATTGGCCCCCACATAGTCAATGTCTAAGCCCCACTCCCTTTTGGCGCCTAGTATATAACTGACCAAATAATCCGCATTATCCTGTGAATACATGGCATACTTCGCTTTATCATTGCGGTAATAAGTTTCGTTGCTGATGCCGACGCTGGTGCTGAAGCCGTTTATCCATCCCGGGGCGCCCCATTGCAAAATATCCAGCTTGATCTCCGGATTCCGCTTCTTCGCTTCACTCATTAACCAAAGCTCGTAGCCGCGGCGCATATTCGGGTTTGCGAGTTCCTCCCTCGTTCGTGCATGGGTTGGCTCCGTTCCCGTCGTAGAAAAGACATCTCCGCCGACTTCGACTTTTAAATGAGTATATCCTGCACCGTAATTAGGCTTGAAGAGGTAATCCAGAATGTCACTGCGATAAGGTTCGGGATAATCAATTAACAGACGTGTATTTCCGCCTCCGCCGCTAACCACACCTTCTCCTTCAAAAGTCCTTCCGGTTCCCTTGCCGTCAATGACGACGGATGTCGCAGACGCGGAAGCCGGTGCAGCCCCTCCAAAATTAAAAGCCATATAAATTAAATCCTCTCATTGGTAATACCCGAGTTCTTTTAGCTGCTTGGCCGCTTGATCTAGATAAGCTTCAAAACCAAACTTGCTGTTCAGATCCGCTGCTATTTTGTCTGCATGTTCAAGCGGTGTTTTTCCATAAATAATTTGCATCGCTTGTTCAAATAAGTACCGTTGCGCATCTGCCATATTGACACTGCTTGGCGGATCGATAAAACCATTGTAAGCTTGAATGCGATTACGCTTAGCGCCTTCTTCAATATAAGCTGATGCATAATTAAATTTTATCGATAAATACTCTCTTTCGGGGCGGCCTGTAAACTGGTATACCCAAATATATCCGGTTTCCTTTGTGCCTTGATCTGTCAGCTTAACCGCGTTGTTGTCAAGGGTAAAGTGCATATCTTTAAGCCCGAATTGAACGAGCTGCGCACCCTCTGGCGTAGATACATAATTCAGCAGATCGATAATTTTTTGAAGCTTCTCTTTGTCCTTCTCAACTGATTTGGGAATTGCAATGAGACCCGAAGAGGCACCAAGATCAACCGCATTCTCGAATTGACCTGCAGGCCCTTTAATCGTAGGCATAATCTCCCATTTTGCATTCGGATTAGCTGCTTTCACTTTATCTGCAGTGTCTTGCTTAAACAGACCGAAGTCAGTGAACAGAATACCTACCATGCCTTTTATGGCTTTATCAGTGGCTGCTGCACCTTTATTGCTAAATACCTCGGGATCCACTACTCCCGCTTCTATGAAACGTTTTACATCAGTCAGGGCTGCTTTAAAATTCGGATCCTGCGCTGCAGTGATCACTTTCCCATCCTTGATATACGTACTGAAATCGCTTAAAGCGACGCCATAAGAACCAAAGATAGGTGCAAAAGCTCTCCAATCGGCGCCTGTAATGCCGTAGGTATCTTTCACTCCGTTTCCGTCCGGATCATTTTCAGTAAATGCTTTTGCTACTTTCAAAAGCTCGTCGCTTGTCGTTGGCACACTAAGCCCTAATTGATCCAGCCAATCCTTGCGGAAATAATACGCGTTTGAACTGAGATACGGCGTTTTGGCAATGGCATAGGTTTTGCCGTTCATGATGCCTTTCTTAAACCCGTCATCGCCAATAAACCTCTTTGCATCACTCAATTTGTCCAGATATGGCGTCAGATCCAGGAGTACCCCCATATTGGCTAATTGCTGCAAGGATTGGCGGTTATCCAATTCAATTACATCTGGAAAGTCACCGGATGCAATTCGTGTATTCAGTTGAGTTTTGAAGTCATCTCCAGATGCCGGCAACGTTAGGTTGAGGTCAATATTCAGCTTCTCATCCAAAGTCTTTTTAACGAAATCGTCTTCAGGCAGCTTCGCTCCAAAACCTACTTTCATCACTTCCAGCTTTACTGGGTTTGACGGCGTCTTTGATGATTCAGCGACTGGATCATTCTCTGATCCGCTGCCTCCGCTGCAGCCTGTTAACAACAAAGATGCGGAAAGCACCGATACTATTGCACCATTCAACCTGTTACGTTTGTTCATAACTTGTCCCCTCTTTTCGTGTTCATTATCTATTGAAAATCGGATACCCGATGATCAATCAACCCTTAATTGCTCCTACAAGAACACCTTTTGTAAAATGTTTTTGAATAAAAGGATACACAGCAAGAATGGGTAAACTAGCGCTAACAACAGCAGCCATTTGGAGCGTTACAGTCGGCAATATAACATCGCTTTGGTTGTTCATATTCTGGCTTTCCAGCAATAAATTGCGAACCAGCACTTGTAGCGGATGCAGGTCCGTATTCGTAATGTATAAAATAGCCTGAAAGAAATCGTTCCAATGTCCTACGGTATAGAACAAACCGACGGTTAACATCGCAGGAACGGATAGCGGCAAAACTATTCCCGCCAACACACGCCATTCACCTGCCCCGTCAATCCGTGCCGATTCGAACAAATCCTCTGGCAAACTCTCATAAAAGCTTTTCAAAATCAACACATTAAAGGTCCATATAGCGGAAGGAACGATCATCGCCCATAACGTGTTGGTCATACCCGTCGCTTTCACTACTAGATATGTGGGGATTAACCCGCCGCTAAACAACATTGTAAAAACGATCACCATTAGAAAAATGGAGCGTCCACGCAGTTTTTTCCGGCTGAGAGGGTACGCCATTAATACGGTCAGAATGATATTAATCGCTGTTCCAACTACAGTAATGAAGATCGTTACAAAGAGAGCTCTTGGAATTTGATTGTTTGAAAACAGCTGGCGGTACGCCTCGAATGTAATTGATTTTGGGAATAAGATGAACCCCCCATTCTTCAGCACTTCTGTGTAGGGAGTTAACGAAATCGATACGACATAAACCATAGGAATGACGGATAAAAGCGCAACCGCAGTTAGAATCGCATATAAAAAAATATCAAAAATACGATCGCTCAAGCCTCTTACCATATGGATTCTCCCCATTTCTTGGCAAGACTATTTGAGACAAGCACAAGCACAAGACCAAAAAGAGATTTGAACAAACCAACTGCCGAAGCAAGGCTGAAATTCATTTGCTGCAAGCCTGTGCGATACACCCAGGTATCAATGATGTCGGCGACTTCATACACCTGAATGTTATACATGATATAAATTTGCTCAAAGCCTGCATCCAGAATGTGGCCGACCTTCAGAATAAACATCAGCACAATTACGCTTCGGATTCCAGGTAATGTAATATTCCAGATCATTCGGAAGCGGCCGCCGCCATCTACCCGACAAGCTTCATAAAGGGATGGATCTATACTGGAGATCGCAGCGAGATAAATAATGGCCCCCCACCCCAAGTTTTGCCAAACATCGCTAGCTACGAGTACACTTCGAAACCAATCCGTAGATGTGAGAAATGGAATTGCCTTGCTGCCGTTTTCCACGATAAACCGATTCACAACACCCGACGTCTCGGAGAAAAACGCAATCACGATGCCGTAAATAATAACCCACGACAAAAAGTGAGGCATAAAGCTGAGCGTTTGTACCCATTTTTTCATCACTAACGACCGGCATTCATGGATAAGAATGGCGAGCACAATAGGAGGCGCAATGCCAAAAATCAGCTTATAAAAACTAATGAGTAACGTATTCGTAAGAAGCTGGCTGAAATACGGCGAATGAAAAAATTGCGTGAAATACTTATGCCAAGGATCCGCCCATGGGCTAGCTGCAACGCCTTCTACGATGTTATAGTCCTTAAATGCAATGACCAAGCCAATCATCGGCACGTATTTGTAGATGATGTACCACAGTAATCCGGGGGTAAGCATGAGATACAAAGCTCTCATCTTCCACACATCATTCCAAAGAGCGGTTCCTTTGATCGTTTTAGAATCCATAGCTGCACTTCCTTCCCATCTCTTTTCTCTGTTTATGTATCGTAGCGTTTTCACGAAAGGAAGGGCATTCACAAAACTGTGCATCTTGTAGCATAAAATTAGTAAAAATCGATAAAAAAAAGATTCCTCGTATAGAAGGAACCTCGGGATCATGTGTTTATTGTCCTTTTTTAACTTTTCGATATTCGTTTGGCGTCAGGCCGCTGACCTTTTTGAATACCTTGATAAAATAATGGTCATGACCGAAACCAACGCTGGCCGCTATGTCGCTCACCGTTAATTCCGTATTTTCTAAATAACGCATCGCTTGTTCAATTCGAACCTTCTGCAAATAGTGAATGAGCGTGTAGCTTGTTTTTCTCTTGAATAAACCGCTTAAATAGTTTTCATCCATATTGACGTAAGCAGCAGCGGTTTTTAATCCAATATTAGCTTCATAATTCTCGTGTACGTAGCGCACAATTCGATTGATTTCAGGATGATCGGTAACGGGCGCGCTTTTTTCTCTTCTTATCTCCATATCTTCCGTTAAGGTAAGTATAAGTGCTTGCAGCAGTTCAGCATGCTGCTTGGATTCGGCCACGATTTGTTTATTGGACAAATCTCCTTGTATATTTTGCGTACGCTTATATTGATCCAAAAGATGAATCGCATACCGCTTAACTTGTACGACTGGTATATGATGGTCGGACATATGAGTCCATATCGCATGTAAACCATGCTTCATTTCCTCGATTAGTCCCAATTCCCAGGCTGAAATGAGCTTGCGTTCTTGTTCCCAAGGGATTTGCCATGGCTCTTGGAGCTTCTCCATGTCTTCGATCTCAGCTTGTGCCAGGTTGTACCAGACCGGCAACAGTCTATTTAATAACTCCCTCCATACTTGAGGCAGTTTTTCCAAGGAAGCTGCAGAGGCAGTAAAAGTCGGTTGATCTTGAAGCCTTTGAAACGCAGCGCCATCTCCGCCGGACCAATCGATTAGAGTTGTGATCCCCAAGCTTTCTGATCTATGAATGTGAATGTTTTCGTTCCATTGGTCAGGTTCGATAGACTGTAAAACAACAGCTATTCGAGAAGGCGCAATTCCTGCTGCTTCTAAGCTTTTCGCCAGTTCATGAAGTCCTGTAACTTGGCCTCTCCCGGTTGCAGAAGCACTTATCATGGACCATATCTGTTCATACATAGGGGGCAGCTTTGCCAGCAATTTCTGACGGTCATGATTGGAATGTTTCGTTAACTCTAAAGCAACCTTCCTCAACGATTCCTTTAACTTATCTATATCCATGGATAATTTTAATATATAACTTGTCGCTCCCAGCTCCAATGCAGTGCGGGCATATTCAAAATCACTCATACAGGTTAACATGATGAACTTCGTTTCCATGCCTAACTCACGCACCGCTTTCAGCAACATGACACCATCCATCTCGGGCATTACAATATCCGAAATAACAAGGTCAGGCTTCTGCTGCATGATGATGTCGAGAGCGGCAGTTCCGTCTCCAGCCTCACCTGCTAGTGTAAAACCAAGCTCCTCCCAAGGTACCAATTGCTTAATCGAATCACGTACAAACAGCTCATCCTCAACAAGGATCACTTTCCACATCATCCATTCCTCCCTCTTTGTATGGATTAGATATAAGCAAAGGTATTTCTACACGCGCAAGCGTCCCTTGCTCCATTGCCTCCAAAGAAAAAGACGCATTCATTTTGAAAAGCAGGCGAAGCCTCTCTTTGAGATTGGTTAAACCAATGCCATTGCGCTTGCGCAATGTCTGCTGTTTTGCTGCGTGCTCCACGCCAACGCCGTTATCTTCAACGATCATCGTTAATACTTGATTAGCCGATGAAATCCGAATATAAATCTGTCCATCGTAATCAATCTTAGAAAAGCCATGATGAATTGCATTTTCCAGCAGCAGCTGCAGACTTAATTTCGGTACAAGTGAATAACTCAGCCCTTCTTCGACTACGTAATGTACCGTGAAAGGATACTGCCATCTCCGTTGCATAATGTAGACGTATGCCCGAGCCAATTCCAGCTCATCTTTGAGAAAAATAAGATCAAGCTCCATGTTTAAGCTTGTCTCAAGCAATTTCCCTAAATTCAAACAAACCTCAGCAATATCTTTATTATCGCTGCGCATCGCTTGCCATTTGATCATATTGAGCGTATTGAGTAAAAAGTGAGGATTCATTTGAGACAGAAGCATCTGGAAATGCATCGCTTCCTTCTGTTTCTCCTCCATCCGCAGTTTTTCAAATAACTGATGGATGTCATCAATCATATGATTAAAGCTCTGAGCAACTGCCAGAACTTCTCCATCGAGTTTCTCCTCGATTAATCGCCCGCGAAAATGATTGCGCACTATGGCATACATTTTGTGCTGAATCAGCCTTAACGGCCTTGTAAGTCCAGATAAAATAACAAACGTGACCAAAACAAACAACACAACAAGAAGAGCGAATGAAATGAAGTATTGCCGCTTCATCCCATTGATGTCGCCAATATAAGATTCCAATGGAAACTGGCTCACAAGGGACCAGTTCGTATCTGATAAATATTGTGTATTCATTAATGTCGTGTTTTTGCGATCATAATAAACCTGGCTGCCTTTTGAAGACAGCAGCAATTGGTCTACCCAAGCTTGATCAAGTTCTGCGGTGCCTCGGGTCCGGGTCAGGATCTGCCCTTTATCGTCCAGGATGAAGTAATTTTGCAGGACAGGGAAGCTGCGGATGATCGATCGAAGCCAGCTGTCATAATCAAAGCTGATTCGCAAGTAACCGAATGGAGGCTCCTTGCCTTTCTGGAGAACACTCATCAGGACAAGTCTTCGATCCCCGGCCGAGGAAACTCCAATATCGCCCATTTCCTCTTCTACCCAAATTAAAGAAGCATTTGCTTCCTGCATGCGGGTAAATGCCTGATCTGTAGTAATTGAGCTTGCTAGAATATTGTTTGTTGGCGTATACGAGTTATAGACTCTACCCTGCATATCCAACAAATTATAGTAAATAAAAGCACTGCTCGGCAGCGATCTGGCATTTACACGAATCAACAGATTTTCTAGCTCTTGGGCATTATCTTTGATAGATGGTTCAGCTTGCGTAAGCATGGCATAAATAGCGGAATCACTTTCTAATTCCAATGCTGTCCGAAGCATCGTGTAACGAATGTCATTAAAATTTTCTTTCACTTGTTGAATTTGCAGCGTCGTTTGCCGGTTAATTCGATCTTTAATCATAGTTTCAATTTGAGAATAATTTCGAATTTGCAGAAAGAACAAGGGAACAAATACAAACAATAATAATGTCCAAAATAGTTTGTACTTAATGGATGAAGGCTTCCACTTCCACTTTCTCATTCTGCCCATTTCCTTACACCGCCTTATCATTTTTACTTATTGTAATGATTTTGTAATCTTCCATTCAGCTTGACTTCATTTTAGCGATATATACTTAATTCCAGACCCCCCTTATTCATAGATTCTCTCTGGGCCCGCCGCGTGCGGGCCCCTTTTTTATGCCTCCCCTTTACGAAATCTTAAAAAAACAAACCTAAATTATCCCCCTTGAACAACTTCTCTATCAGGAATATAGTTTACTTCTGAACTTTGAAAGCCAAATTTTACTATTCTTTAATAAAGGAGGTTACTTTCTTAAATTTATTACCGCTACATAACCTTGAGAAAAGCGGCTTGGCTAATGCTAGAAACCGGTTTCATTTTTGTGCCGTATCCGGCCCTTTTCTTAATCAATGAGCGCAACTTGAATTAATAGTGGAGGAATTAACTTGAAGAAATCGGCAACCGCAAAATTAATCCTGATCGCAACACTGCTCTTTTCCGTCATTACGCCCAGCTTAACCGCTTCTGCAGCCGAAAATGAGAGTAACCAAGACCTCGGATTTCTCGACTATATCTATTATATCGTAAAGGACAGGAATGAAGGGAATCGCGGGGGCATTATTGCTTATGCCGCAGGGGATAGCCAAGACTCCTTAACGGAAGCATCAACCCTGTTTAGAAAAGGCCCTAATGGAGCCACGATCAGCTGGACTTCAAGCAATCCAAATGTCATTTCCGAAGATGGGAAAATCACCCCCTCACTTACAGCAAACTCGGAAGTTGTTACCATACATCCTTTAGCGTTATCATCGATTAACCCTGGCGGCTACTTCTCCTTGTGGCAATTCAATGTCACCGTCAACAACAAGCTCACCCGGGTAAAAGCCGATAAAGAGAACCTGCAGCTCGGCTTTGCAAACGGCGACAGCTCCGCAAGCGTGGCAAATGACTTAATGCTGCCGACAAATGGCGCCTATCAGACTAAGATTAGCTGGACCTCCAGCAATCCCGGCATTATTTCCGCCAATGGCAAAATTACGCAGCCGGGAGCGGGCAAAGGAGACGCAAAGGTGCTCCTAACCGCGACCGTTCAGGACGCGCTTGATTCGGCCACTCCGGCAGCTGTAAAAACGTTCGAGGTGAACGTGACGGCGGGGAGCTCCGCCCTTGCGGACATGAATGAGCTGCGCATCGGATTTCAAGGCTCCGACAATTCCAGCATGGTCACTCAGGATCTCATTTTGCCAACTAAAGGGAAGTACGGCTCCGCTATAAGCTGGACATCCAATAAGCCGAACGAGGTTTCTCCTCAAGGGAAGGTGACCTTGATCCCGGTCAGCTCCAGCAAAGCCGCGCCTCCCGTTGACGTATTGCTTTATAGCGAAGCGTTGAACAAGGACGTTGTGGTGCAGGTTAGCCCGGACTATACGGCAGCCCTGACGGCCACAGTCAACGATGGAAAGTCGACTTATACCAAAACGTTTAACGTAGTGCTCGCCAATACGGCTTTATATGTGGATGCGCGCGACCTAGCCATCGGCTACCAAGGCTCGGACAATGCTTCCAGCGTCACGCAAAATGTTACTTTGCCTGCAAAAGGAAACAGCGGAACTTTAATCAGCTGGAGATCGTCCCGCCCGGACGTCATCTCGAACAACGGGATTGTGACCCGTCCCAAAGAAGGAGATGCAAAAGTTACGCTGGAAGCCGATCTTAGCGACGGCGATTGGCATGACATCAAAACGTTTACCGTTACCGTCATCGACAATTCGCTTGCCGCAGCGGAGCAGCTCGTTGCGATCGGCTATCAATCAGGAGACAGCGCCTCCAGTGTCACCCAGAATCTCATTCTTTCGGCAAACGGCCCTTACGGAACCTCGGTTCGCTGGCAATCGGACAACGAGGCCCTAATTGCCGCAGACGGCAAAGTAACACGTCCGGTTAGCGGTGACGCTAACGTTACGCTAACCGCCGTCATTAGCAAAAACGGCCGATCCGTGTCCAAAACGTTTACGGTGACGGTCATCGACAATTCGCTTAATCTGGACAAGGAAGCATTGCAGATCGGTTATGCCGGTATGGACAACGCCTCCCGCGTCACGCAAAATCTGTCGCTTCCAGCCTCAGGCAAATACGGCTCCTCCATCAGCTGGACGTCCAGCAAGCCGGAAGCAATCTCTTCAACTGGCGTCGTAACTCAGCTCTACAGCGGGAATATCTCCGTAAAGCTGACCGCCACAATCCGCAAGGGAGACCGTACGGCGATGAAAGAATTCGTTGTTACTGCAGTTGACCGTTCCGTGGAGCTTGATCTGGAATCCTTGAGTATTGGCTACAAAGGCTCCGACAGCGCATCCGGCGTTACGCAAAATATTACCCTGCCTGCTTCCGGAGCTCATGGAACAACGATTCAATGGACTTCCGATAAACCGGGCTTCATATCTAATTCCGGTATTGTCACCCGCCCGCCAACTCCGCTTACCCCGGATGAAACGGTTACTTTGACGGCTAAAATCAGTAAGGGCAGCTCATCTGCGACTAAATCATTTACGCTCACCGTACTGAAAGACAACGCCGTCATTTTGGACAAAGCGGCGCTCGACGTTATTTTTGCCGAGGGCAACCAAACCGCCGTTGTGACGCAGGACGTGACGCTGAAAACTTCTGGAGCTCATGGAACAAAAATCAGCTGGACTTCGAATTCGCCTGAGATTATTTCCTCCACGGGCAAGGTAACGCGTCCAGCGGATATGAACCGCACCGTCACTTTGACGGCTACGATTAGCAAAAACGGCTACTCTGAAACAAAATCGCTGATGGTAACTGTGCTGTTTGAAGTGACGGGCCAGGCCGAGGATGGCGGTTTCAGCATCGGCTTCAACGCTTGGAAGGGCTCGGGCTGGAAAGGCTCCGGTTACATGAACTTCGACAACGCAGAGGGATATATCAAATGGACGTTTACCGTTCTGCAGGACGGCCTGTACGATCTCGGCATCACTTATGCCAACGGCGGAAATACGGACCGTCCGATGTATGTCGCCATCGATAACGTCGCCGTCAACACTGCGCTTTCCTTCAAGCCGACAGGCAGCTGGAACACCTCGTGGAAAACCGTTGTGCAGCCGGTTCAATTGACCAAAGGCCAGCATATTTTGCGCCTGCAGACAAAAGGTTTCAGCGGCCCGAACCTGGACCAGTTCAGCATTATGCAGCACAAGGTTTGGTAGATTAAGTTTGCTGCCTCTGCTCACCGCATGAGTTTGTGCAAGCTGACATGTAAAAAAGCCTTGGCCGATATTCGGCCAAGGCTCTTTTCATAGGTGCGGTTCAGAGCTGATTCCAGGTTAATGACCCGCCATCATCGCCGGATCCGGAGTGTTACCGTTGGCGCTTTCGTCTGCCGGTTGCTGCTTCGGCTTACGCAGTATAAGCGTTAACGCAGCGCCCGCGCTCACGATACAGGCGGACAGAAAAAACGTGTCCCCGTAACCCGCAACCGTGGCGCTGAGCGGATTCGCATTCGCTCCCGCGTTTGCGGCGTGAGATGCGATATGCGATGTCAGGTAACCCGTCAGACCCGCAACTGCAAAGGAAACGACGACCTGCTGAGCGGCCGTGGTCAGCGGAGTGACGCGGCTCACCAGATGGCGCGGCGCGGAGTTCAAAACATGCGTGTTAAGCGGCATCATGGAGAAGCCCATGCCAAGGCCGATCATGCAGATAGACAGGATGATGACCCACAGCGCAGTATCCACCGTGATGCGGGACAGCATAAAGAGGGAAACGGATATGACCGTAAGGCCGCAAAACGCGAGCGGACGCGCGCCGATTTTATCGAATAAACGCCCGCTGAACGGCATCGCCAGTCCTGCACATAACGCCTGCGGCATCAGAATCCATCCCGTTTCAAGCGCGGAATATTTCATGACGCCTTGCAGGTACAGAGGCACGATGAGCATAGCGCCAAACAGCGCAAGCTGAACAATCCACGTCAGGATAATACTGCGCGTAAAGTCCGAGGACTTAAATACCTTTAGCTCCAGCAGCGGCTGCTTCTGTCTCAGCTCCACAAAAATAAAGAGGATGAGCGCAACGCCCCCGACGGTTAAACCCGTTATCGTTGAAGTTGAGGACCAGCTGGTGCCGCCTTCGCTGACGCCGAACGCCAGCATGGAGAAGGCAATCGGCGCAAGGCACATGCCGATGACATCCAGATGCGGAGCGGCATGGCGCCCGGAGCTCGGCAAATACTTGGAGCCGAGAATCAGGGCAATAATGCCAATCGGCAAATTGATGATAAAAATCCAATGCCAGCTGACGGAGTCAACCAGCCAGCCGGATAACACCGGTCCGAACGCCGGAGCCATCAACATAGGGATGCCTAACATGCCCATAATTGATCCGCGGCGCTCCGGAGGAGCAAGCTTGAACACCATGGCCATCCCGATCGGGGCCACCATGCCGCCGCCGAGGCCTTGAAGAACGCGGAAAATAATGAGCTGTTCCGGCGTTTGGGCGATGCCGCATAGCACGGAGCCGATTGTGAACAGCGCAATCGTGATCAGGAAAATCTGCTTGGAGCCGAATCGGTCGGTCATCCATCCCGCGAGCGGAATAACGGCGGATAAAGCCAGCGTATAACCGGTGACAGTCCATTGAATCGTCTTTAAGTCGGTGTCGAAGTAATCAACAAGCTTTGGAATGGCATTATTAACGACAGTGCTGTCGAGAATAACCATGATCATGCCAACAATAATGGCCATGAGCGGCGGCAGAATGGCTTTAAGCGAGAAGTTATCTCCGCCGGCTCCCGTCGGGTTTGTTTGCGTAGCTGCTGACATAGGTCCCTGCTTTCTGCTCTTTGAGCGGTGTATGGATTGAAATAGATTGATACCTCAATTGGCCTTTACTTCCATCTCCCCATGAACACACTCCTTTTTCTGATTATCGGCATAAAAAGAGCATTGACAAATGAAACGGTCCGGATGTACAATTAAAGTGGAGATAAAATTGAATACGATTCGTTTCTAATTTGTTATGGCGCTAATGATTGTATCATAGCGTTATTTTGCGTTCAATGTTTATTTATCTCATCACTTTAATATTTAATTGTAATCGATCTGTAATATTAAATTCAGGGAGCGCTCAGCTAACCTTTATATACTTATTACAGACCCCCTTTTCTCATATAAAATGCTTTGGGCCCGCGCATTAGCGCGGGCCGCTTTTTTTGTTTCTGACAGCTGTAGACAGCAGGCAGGGCGGGCATAAATACTCGTCATGAGGGCTCGGGTTGAACCGCTGCCGCAAGCTCAGCTTCCAGCTCCAGCAGAACCCCTTTTTGCTGCGCCTCCGTCCAGCCCTGTTCCATAGCCATAATCTGTGTGACGGCTCCTTTCCACTTCAACGCCGACGCCCGGTCAAAATAAAGCATTCCCGTCCGGCGGATAAGGAAATCCGCCGGTTTGACCGCCATCTCCTGACGGATGGCGTACAGCAGCTCCGCATGCACCATACGCGGCAGCTTTTCTGCAGGTGAAGTCTGCCCTGTACCGGTGATGCCGGGAGAGCTTTGCGGCAGAGGGATTCCCGCGCCGGCCTCGCCAATACTCGTGACAAGCGGAAGCAGCTTCAGCACTTTCCCGGCATTGCTGCCGTAACGCGCCGCCAGCCGCTCGGCTTCCGGCCTGCTCCAGCCGAGCCGGACGCCAAGCTCTGCCGCCTCCGCCGCAGCCTTGGCCAACCCTGCCGAGCCGCCTACTTCTCCGCCGGATATCGGCAGCGTGCGGGTCACGCAGCGCCGATACGGCCCGCGGCCGTCGGCCTCCAGCTCGCGGGCAATCCGGTCGGTAACGGTTTCGGCCATTTTACGGTAGCCGGTCAGCTTTCCGCCGGCAATTGTGATCAGCCCCGTATCCGAATGGAACACCTCATCCCGCCGCGACACCTCCGAGGGGCTTTTTCCCTCCTCGTACAATAGCGGTCTCAGCCCGGCCCAGCTTGATTCCACATCGGATTCAGTGAGCCTCAGGTCCGGGAACATCGCCGCCGCCGCGTCAACGATATACCTTCGATCCCTTGCGGTCATTCTCGGATTCGCCGTATCGCCGCTGTAATCCGTATCCGTCGTGCCGACATATGTTTTGCCGTCGCGCGGAATGGCGAACATCATTCTCCCGTCCGGCGTATCAAAATAAATCGCCTGCCGGAGCGGGAACCTTGCCCCGTCAAAAACGAGATGAATGCCCTTTGTCAGCCGCAGCGTTTTTCCCTGCTTGGAGCCGTCCAGCTCGCGAATCTCGTCGACCCACGGGCCGGCTGCGTTGACGATGCGGCGCGCCCGCACCGTCAGGCTGCGACCCGTAAGGGCATCAACCGCTCGAATGCCGCACAGCCGTTTACCCGTTCCGCCTTCTTTCCGTTGTTCGTATAATAGCTGCTCCGCCTTAACGTAGTTGGCCGCAGCCGCGCCGAGCTCCGCCGCTTTTTTGAGCACCTCAATCGTCAGCCTGGCGTCGTCGGTTCGGTACTCCACATAATATCCGCCGCCCTTCAGCCCTTCGCGGCGAAGCAGCGGCTCGCGCGCTGCGGCGGCTGCCGCGCCGAGCATGCGTCTCCGCTCCCGCAGCTTAACTCCAGCGAGCCGGTCATACAGCGCCAGCCCAAGGGAAGTCGACCATTTGCCAAACGTCCCGCCTTTATAAATCGGCAGCAGCATCCATTCCGGCACCGTCACATGCGGCCCGTTTTCGTATACGACGGCGCGTTCGCGCCCCACCTCGGCAACCATGCGAACCTCCAGCTGTTTCAGGTAACGCAAGCCGCCGTGCACAAGCTTTGTGGAACGGCTCGACGTTCCGGACGCAAAGTCCTGCATTTCAATTAGCGCCGTACGCATTCCCCGCGACTGGGCGTCCAGCGCGATGCCCGCGCCGGTAATGCCGCCTCCGATGACAAGCAGATCCCATTCCTCGGCCTCCAGCTTGTGCAGCAGCTTCCCCCGTCCTCCTGCCGAAAATTCGGCCGGCTGCTGACCGCCAAGCTCGTTACGCGCCTCTGTTGCGCCATTTATCCGTTGCGCCATCTGTATCTCTCCTCGCTTCCGCAACCGGCAAAAACAAAAGAACGCCGCAAACCGCCAGTCATCCGAATTAACTTCAGACAACAGGCGACTGCGGCGTTCTCCAACATCTCCAGCCGGGCATATTAACTTGTTGCTTTCAGCTTACCAGATGACGCCGCCGCAGGCAATCTAAAATGCTCTCGCCGCTGCAACCGCTCTCCTCCAGCCGCCGTAACAGATGTCCGCCTGCTCCTTGGGCATTGCCGGAATAAACTGGCGCTCAACGCGCCGGATCGACTCCAGCTCCTCCCTGCTGCTCCAGTACCCGCTAGCAAGACCAGCCAGACAGGCCGCTCCAAACACGGTTGTTTCATTCGTGGCCGGTCGCTCCACAGGAACGCCAAGAATATCGCTCTGGAACTGCATCAGAAAGCTGTTTTTCACAACTCCTCCGTCCACGCGAAGCGTCGAGAGGCTCATGCCGGAGTCCTGCTCCATGACGTTCAGCACATCCTTTGTTTGATACGCCAGCGATTCCAGCACGGCACGGATAAAATGCTCCTTCTCCGCACCGCTCGTTAAGCCGAACACAGCGCCTCTAGTTTCGCTGTCCCAATATGGAGTCCCCAGGCCGACAAAGGCAGGCACCACGTAAACCCCTTGCGTGGAGTCAACCCGCGAGGCGTACAGCTCGCTATCGGCGGCGGATTGAATCATGCGCAGCCCGTCGCGCAGCCATTGAATCGCAGAACCAGCGACGAACACGCTGCCCTCCAGAGCATATTCCGCAGGCTGGCCCTCTGCGCTGCAGGCGATCGTCGTGAGCAGCCCGTGCGCGGAGCGGACAGGCTTGAAGCCGGTATGCATCAGCATGAAACAACCGGTTCCGTATGTGTTTTTTGCCATCCCTTCGGCAAAACACGCCTGGCCGAACAGAGCGGCCTGCTGATCGCCGGCGACGCCGGTAATGGGCACCCGGCAGCCAAAAAAATGCGCTTCCGACGTCACGCCGAAATCGCCCGACGAAGGCCTCGCCTCCGGCAGCATGGAAGAAGGCACGCCTAAGATGCCCAGCAGCTCCGCATCCCATTTCAGCTCATGGATATTGAACAGCAGCGTGCGGGAGGCATTTGTATAATCGGTTGCATGCACCTTGCCTCCAGTCAGCTGCCAGATCAGCCACGTATCAATGGTGCCGAACAGCAGCTCGCCGTTCTCGGCCCGCTCGCGCGCACCGTCAACATGATCGAGAATCCACTTGATTTTGGTGCCGGAAAAATACGGATCGATCAGCAGCCCCGTTTTGTCGCGGAACAGCTCCTCATGCCCCCGCTCCTTCAGCTCCTGGCAAATGCCGGCCGTCTGCCGCGACTGCCAGACGACGGCCCTGTGAATCGGATAACCGGTATTCCGGTCCCAAACAACGGCGGTTTCGCGCTGGTTTGTAATGCCGATTGCCTCAATCTGGCCGGCATGCAGTTGCGCCTTAGATAGCGCTGCGGCAATAACTCCGAGCACGGAAACCCAGATTTCGCTGGCGTCATGCTCCACCCAGCCGGGCTGCGGATAATATTGCCGGATTTCTTCCTGCGCCGATGCGACGAATTCGCCGCTGCGGTTCACGATGACCGCGCGCGTGCTCGTCGTGCCCTGGTCGATGGACAGAATAAACGTTTCTCCTGCGGATGATGCGCTCATGAACGTTCCCTCCCGTTGATCCGTTTATAAACCTTGAAAGTGCTTCCAAAGCGCCTCGCGCGAAGTTGTCACTGCCGCAGCCCCCGCCGCCAATGCCAGCTCGGCGTCCTCCACGGTACGAATCAGCCCTCCGGCGAATATCGGAACGCCGGTGCGCTCCTTCACCTCGCTGATGATAGACGGAATGACGCCGGGCAGCACCTCGATGTAATCCGGGCGGGAGCGCTCCAGCAGCGCGTAACCTTTATCGAGCGCGCCGCTGTCCAGCAGAAACATGCGCTGGATGGCGAGCAGCCGGTTCTGCTTCGTCTTGGCAATGACGCTTGCCCGCGTCGACAGAATTCCCGCCGGTTGTATGACCTGGCATAAAAACTCGGCCGCATGCTCGTCGTTTTTGAGCCCCTCGACGAGATCGGCGTGAATGAGCAGCCTTTTCCCGTTTGCGCGGGCCAGCTCGGCAAGCGGCTTCAGGCGGCTGATATGGCTGTCCAACAGTACGATATAGCTGTAGCTCATGCCCATAAGCTTTTCCAGATCCTTCATGCTGCGCGCTGCGGGCAACAAAAGCTGATTCAGCAACTAAGCTACGCCCCCCTTGTCCATTCCATCCGGACTCCGATAATTGGGACTATTATAGCCAGCGCCAGAAAGCGCTGTCAACCAATGCCTTTCCAGGTTCAACCCGCTGCGCATAGCAAAAAAACCGGGAGAATCCCGGTTTTGCCGCATCTAAATATGCTCTATACGCGCTGCAAGTCCCGTACCGCATCAGCGAACTGGCGCGCACGCTGCTCCATCTGCTCGAAGCGGCCCTCGCGGGCCCATTGCAGATTAACTAGCTTGCTGCCAAGTCCAACCGCATCCGCTCCGGCGCGGAAATAATCGCCGATGTTGTCCAGGTCAACTCCGCCCGTAGCCATCATCGGGATATGATCCAGCGGACCTTTCAGCTCCTGCAAATACCGGTGGCCGAGCGACGCCATCGGGAATATTTTGACCGCTTCCGCACCTGCCTTCCAGGCGCGCACCACCTCGGTCGGCGTCATCACTCCCGGCCATACGGATACGCCTTGCGAAGCGCCGTAAGCGATGACAGCCTCGTCCAGATTGGGCGAAATGAGGAATTGCGCCCCGGCGGAGACTGCCTCTCTCGCCTGCCGCTCATCCAGCACCGTGCCCGCTCCAACGTAAGCAGCGCCATCCAGCTGCTCTCGCCAACGCGACAGAATCGGCAGCGCTCCGTCCGTATTCATCGTCACTTCCATAAGCCGGATGCCGCCGTCCGCTAGCGCTCTGGCGGCCCGATCCGCTTCAGCCGGTCCGATACCGCGAAAAATCGCTACGATCTTTTCTTGTTTCAACGTGTCCAGCAATGAGCTCATTCCCTAGTCTCCCCCTTCTTCCTCCACGGCTTTGTCCCAATAGTCGTACAGAATTTTGCCGAACAGATTTGGAAAAGCATGCTCCCGCATGTCCTTCCGCCCGATCCAGCGATAAGCCGGAGGAAGCATCGGGCCGCCGCCCGCATCATAACCAGCCGGTGATTCCGCAGCCGCCATCGGCAGCTCCCCGTCATGAGAAGCCGGGGCAGCAGAGGACGGGCTGAAAGCGTTGCGGCGCGCGCGGCTTTCCGCATTGTTGTCCAGCTCGGCTGCGTAAACCCGCATCAGCCAGTGCAAATGGCTGAACGTATGCTCCTCCGTAGCATGCCAGCGGCGCGCAACCGCGCGCAAGCCGCTTTCCTCCTGAAGCCGCTGCAGCAGCTCGGCCGCATCCGCAGCCTGCCGTTCCACCGGCGGCTCCGCAGTTGCGGCCAGCTTGGCTGCCCGGCCCCGCGGCTTCGCCGCCGCCTCATCAAGCAGCACATGCGGCAGCTCCCACAGGCTGGCTAACAGCCCGCTGTCCGGCCGCTGGCGGATCAGCACTTTTCCCGCCTGCTCGCCGGTGCCTTCAATAATCGCCGCTATCCGCAGCTGCGGCTTCGGCGGTTTTGCCTTCGCTTTTACCGGCAGCTCCGTTTCGCGTCCGGCCAGCCTTCCCGCACAATGCTGCATGACCGGACAGGTCAGACAGCCTGGCGTGCGCGGCGTGCAAACCATGGCGCCAAGCTCCATGAGCGCCTGATTAAAATCTCCTGCCGCTCCCTCGGGAATAAGGGAGACAGCCAGCTTTTCCATACCGATTCTGGTGCTCGGCTTGGCGATGTCCTCGTCCCGGTTGAAATAACGGGAAAGCACCCGCATCACATTGCCGTCAACGGCCGGCTCAGGCCGGTTAAAAGCGATGCTCATAATCGCTCCTGACGTGTACGGCCCAACACCTTTTAAAGCGGATACCGCCGTTTTGTCATCGGGAACCTGGCCGCCGTAACGTTCCACTACCTCTCGCGCTCCCGCTTGGAGATTGCGCGCCCGTGAGTAGTAGCCAAGCCCTTCCCAATGCTTCAGCACATCGGGCTCAGGCGCCTCGGCGAGCGCTTGCAGCGTCGGAAATCGGTTCATAAACCTTTCGTAATACGGAATAACGGTATCGACCCGGGTCTGCTGAAGCATGATTTCAGACACCCATACGCGGTAAGCGTCCCGGTTTTGCCGCCACGGGAGTACGCGTTTGTTCTGCCGGTACCATAGTAGCAGCTCACGGCTGAAATACGCTTCTGCCGTGTCGGCGTTTGCTGTTGCATTCATTCGTCTTACTCCTTTTCTGAACCATCCCTGCAAGCCGGCGGAGCAGGTTCTCGGCCACGCAGTTTTATGCTGGCGCTTCCTTAGGCTCGAGTTTTGGCTCGACTCGCTTGTGCCCGCCTTCTAGTTCCCGTGCGGCTTGCAGGCTATGCTGCGTATTCTGCGGGCTGACATGCCCTGAGCCGAAATCGCGTCCTCCAGCCATCCGAATTCGTCCAGCCAGCGCGGCAAAGTGAACTCGGGGCTTTCCGGCGGATGCTGCCGGGTTCTCTTGCGGTTAGCCATCATCTGCCGATAGCGCCGCGGAGTCAGGCCGATTTGCTGCTTGAACAGCCGCGAAAAGTACGGGTTATTGAACCCGACTGCCTGCGCCGCATCCTGAACGGAAATTCCGCCTCTGTCCAGCAGCTCGCGGGCGTGTTCAATTTTGCGTTGATTGACATATTGAATCGGCGTAAGCCCTGTAAGGCTGCGGAAATAAGTGATAAAGTAATTGGGATGGAGAAAAACCTGCTTGGCAAGCTCCTCCACCGTCGTATTTTCGGAAAGATGTTCTTCAATGTAACGGAGCACGCTGGATAAACCCTGCAGCTCCGGGTGTTTAATCGTTTCATCATGTTTCAGCGGTCCGCCGTCAATGTAAAAGGCTACTAGCTCCATGACGTTTGCGCGCGCTCTCAGCTCATCGGATATGGTGAGATCACCCTTCAAATCTACCAGCTGCAGGAACAGCTGCTCCACCCGTCCCGGGTTTCCGATCCGCGAATTGAGCTGCAAATCCAGCATGCGAATGAATTCCGAGCTGGCCGCATCCAGATGAAAACAAATCCAGTAGAAACAAAAGCTTTCCTCGTCGGCAACTTTGCAGCCTGCTGTAGCGCCTTGAGGAATATAGTACATTTCGCCTGGCTGGAGAGTAACGCGCTTCGCAGTCTGGCTTAATTGAACCTCGCAGCGTCCGGACAAAGGCAGCACGAGGCAATGCTGCTCATGCAGCAAGGCCTGTTCCGTGCGAAAACCCGACTCCAGCTCGCTGTACGAAGCAAGCGTAAACGTTGCGTGCAGCTGTCTAAGCCGTTGTCTGATGACGACGGATTCGTTCTGGTCCATTGGCGAAGCCCCCTGCTTTGGGTAGAACTTGCGAGTCTATCATCCCGCTCCCCGGTCTATTATACGAAATATAATCTAAAATTGAAATTATTCTAAATACAAAAAGTAAAAGGGGCCTTGCGACTGATGAAAAAATCTAAACTAATGCTCATATTCCCGCTGCTTGCTGCAATTGCTCTGCCCGCCTGCGGCACAGCCGGAAAAGACGCTGCGCCGGGCAGCTCCTCAGCCTCCAAGCTGCCGGATGGCCCGGCCGAAACGATTGCCCTGTACAAAGCTAGCTGTCTGAACTGCCATGGCACCGATTTGAAAGGCCGAATGGGACCAAACACAAACCTTACCGAGGTCGGCTCGCGCATGACAGCGGAAGAGATTTTGCAGCAAATCAGCCATGGAGGAGAGCTGATGCCCGCCTTCAAGGACAAGCTGTCCAATGACGATATCCAGGCGCTGACCGATTGGCTGTCCGGTTTAAAAGGATAGGCCTTGGTGCTCGCCTCATGATCGCATACAAAAAGGGTACCGCTGACGCCGGAACAAATCCGTCGACATACGGTACCCTTATTTAGCTTGCGGAAGCTGGCATGCCTCAGCCCGGCATGCGCTCCACAACAGAAAATGCCGAAGCAAGACCTCGCTCATGCGTAATCGTCACATGAATAACGAGCTGTGCCTGCAGACCCAATGCCCGATGGGAGCGCTCGGACAGCCGGCAGACCGGCCGCCCCTCGTCGCCGCGCAGCACGGCTATGTCGCGAAATCCCGCCTTCGCGCCGATTCCGCAGCCAAGCGCCTTGACGACGGCTTCCTTAGCGGCAAACCGCCCTGCGACAAACTCCGCCAGCCTGCTCCCTTGCAGCTGGGCGGCCAGCTGCTGCTCTTCTTCCGTCAGCACCCGTTCGCAAAAACGTTTGCCGGCGGCTCCGGCAAGCAGCTGCTCCACCCTGCCGATATCACATAAATCATGACCGATTCCAGCAATCACTAGATACCCGGAATCGGAGAACGTTTATGCTGGGTTTTGCGGAATTGCTTCTCCAGCAGCTCTCTTGCCTCCGCCGGAATTTCCTTGCCTTCGAGATAGGCGCTGTTGTCATCATATTTGATGCCCAGCTCGTTCTCGTCCGTTTGGCCCTCCCACAGGCCGGCTGTAGGAGCTTTCTCCTGAACGCTGAGAGGAACTCCCAACACAGCGGCAAGCTGCCGCACCTGGCGTTTGTTCAGCGTGCTGAGCGGCGTAATGTCCACGGCGCCGTCTCCCCACTTCGTGTAAAAGCCGGTGATTGCCTCGGAAGCGTGATCCGTGCCGACGACGAGCAGGTTAAGCTCTCCAGCAAGCGCGTATTGGGCGACCATGCGCGTTCTCGCTTTGATGTTGCCCTTAACGCCGCGCCCAAGATGGCGGGAAATGCCGATTCCTTTAAGGCTGTGCTCAACCTCCAGCGCAAGCTCGTCCACCGCTTCGGCGATATTCGTCTCGACACGATGGGTCAGCTGGAACGCTTCCGCCACTTCGTAGCTGTGCGAAATGTCGGACTGCTCCGCGTAAGGCTGGAACACGCCAAGCGTAATGTATTCCTGCCCTTTTTCCTGCGTAAGCTCGTCGGTTGCGCGTTTGCACAGACCTGCGGCCACGGCGCTGTCGATGCCGCCGCTGATCGCAATCAGAAGTCCGGATGCGCCTGCGCCGACAACGTATTCCTTCAGAAAATCAACCCGGCGGCGGATCTCCTGCTCCGGATCGATGCTCGGTTTGACGCCGAGCGCAGCGATAATTTCTTGCTGAAGACTCAAGGCTTTCTCCTCCTTCGGGTTGAAGATGCGGCCGATTCGGCCAAACTTGCGGTGAAACAGGTCCGCTGCGCCAAAGGTCGGCCCTCCGATCGCTGTTGACCTCAGATTTCTTTGAATTACGCGCACCGCTATTGCGGTAGAAATCTGACGTCAAAGGCGAACGCTGTCGCTTCTCCGAGCTCGACCTTTGGCTACGCTCCTCTGTCACCGAACCTCAACTTAGCGGCAGAAACGGTCAAACGCGCTTTTCAGATCCGCTGCAATATCGTCTGCGGAGCGGTTTTCGATCTGATGGCGCTCGATGAAGTGCACCAGCTCTCCGTCCTTCATCAAAGCGATGGATGGGGAAGATGGCGGGTACGGAGCGAAGTACTCGCGCGCTTTGGCCGTAGCTTCCTTATCTTGGCCCGCAAACACGGTGTACAGATGGTCTGGTGTCAGGTCATGCTCAAGCGCCTGAGCTACGCCCGGACGGCATTGTCCTGCCGCGCAGCCGCATACGGAGTTAACTACGACAAGCGCTGTGCCTTTGGCGGAAGGCAGCTTCTCTTCCACTTCCTCCGGCGTACGCAGCTCCTGAATACCAAGACGAGTCAGATCGTCACGCATCGGCTGCACCATATCAAACATGTATCGTTCAAAAGACATCGACATTTATTACCACACCTTTCGGGGATTTAACATTTCCCCGTTATTATACCCGATCTGCCAGCGATGGGAAATAATCCGCCTAAGCTCCCTGTCAGGAAAGACGGCAGCTCGGACATCCCTTACCCGCGCAAGGCCCAAAAAGCCGCCCTTTCCCGTACGGGAAGAGCGGCTAAAGTCTCAGGCATCTTCCTCCGGCGGCTCGATGCCGCTCTCGGAGGAATGCTCCGGGTGAGCCAACGGTCCCGGCGGAATCTCCGTCCCCTGCTCGAAATAAGCGCGGTTCTCTCCGGTAAGAAATCCGATATCCTTGTAAGGATGAACCCACTCGTCTCCCGCCATAATGGCCGGATCGGTATCGGCCGACCACTGCTCAAGCGGTGATTCGGGGGAGGCATAGCTGTGGTCGCCGATCAGCACGCCATGCTGATTGACAAACGGCTCTCGCGGACCGCTTCCGCTGCGGAAGCGGGGAAGAAACTCAAGCTCAAACGGGTCAAGGTTGGGATCGTCGGCCATTGTTTAGACCGACGGGCGGTTAGGGCCATCCAGCTTTTTGTCAAAGCCTGCTTGCTCCGGCGCCTTGCCCTTGCCCTCCGTTTGCTGCTGTTGCTGCTGTTCTTTGGAAGAGTTGTTTTTGGCCATGGATTGGTTCAGCTCCTATCTGGATGGACACGGCCTGACGGCCGCTTCCCAGCTAGTATGCCGCAGCCGGGGCGAACTATGCCGTAACTGTGCTTTCTCTCGCCTCGGGCAGATTAAAAATGACCTTAAACACCGTTCCTTCTCCCTGAGCGGTCTGAACGTCAATCCGTCCGTTATGCCGCTCCACGATGCTTAAGCAGAGCGGAAGTCCGAGGCCGGTGCCGCGCGCCTTCGTTGTATAAAAAGGCTCAAAAAGCCTCGCCAGCTTGTCCGCCGAAATACCTTCGCCGGTATCTTCCACACGCAGCTCTAAATTGCCGTCCCCGACGCTGGTGGCAAGCTTTAAAATGCCTTTGTCGCCCATTGCCTCCATGCCGTTGCGCGCCAAATTAAGAATCATCTGCTTGATTTCTTTATCGTTCAGCTCCAGCATCGGAATATCTTCTGCTAGATCAAGCTCAATCGACTGCCCCCGCAAATTGGCGTCGGCCCACAGCAGCGGCACCAGCTCTTGAATGATATGATGCAGCGAGCACTGCTCCTTGGCGATGACGCGGTTCTGGGCCAGCGACAGAAAATCATTGATGATTGTATTTGCCCGGTCCAGCTCTTCAATGACGATGCGGAAATACTCCTGCTGGTTATCGGGACTTCGTTCCCGCATCAGCTGCACAAATCCCCGGATTACTGCCATCGGATTACGAATCTCATGCGTAATGCTGGCAGCCATCTGCCCAACGAGGCTGAGCCGCTCCATCCTGCCCAGCTCGTCTCTCAGCTGGCTCATCTCGGTAATATCCTGAATAACCATTGCCGCTCCCGTAACGACACCAGCCTGCAAATTGCGGATCGGAAAGGCGGTTTTCATTAAGGTGCGCTCGGCATCGTTTACAATTCGGGACGGAGACATACTGCCCCTCATCGCATCGTCCAGCAGCTCCCGGCAATGCTCATGCTTGCGGAAAAACAAATCGTACGGCATGCCCGTAAACTCAAGCCGGCTTCGCCCTTTAAGCGTTTGCCCGCTGAGCCGGATCGCGGCATCGTTCAGATGCGAAATTCTGCCATCGACATCTACAATGACGGTTCCCATAGTGCCCATCGCCATTTGGTCGATGAACTGTTGAAGCTTATGTACTTCGTTCATGAAATTGGACGACATGCGCCGCAATTGATGTTGAAGCTGATAGTGCTGCAAAACCTGATTGATCGTATACATCGTAAGCGCTGCCGTTCCGTAGCTGAGCAAAGTAACCGCAGTGATTAAAAGCACTCCGTCGCCCATTCGCTCCGGTTCGTGCTGGTGCAAATAGCCTAGATACATAAGAGCGTAATAGGCTGCCTCAGCCGTCAGCAGGAAAAAGACGATTCTGAACTTGTCGACCGTTCGAGCCAGCTGAAATGGACGAATCGTGAGCAGCAGCAGCGGCACAAGCACGAGCATAAATCCGCCGAAGCCGAACAACTCCCACTGGTCATTGATTTGCGGCAGCCTCATAACGACATAGATGACCGTCATCGTGGCGAGACCAGGAATTCCTCCATATAGCGAACCCATTAAAAAAGGAATATAACGAAGATTAACATCGAAGCCGTAGGCCATCGTATCGGTAAGTAGAAAACAAGCTGTAAGAGAGATGCCGTAGGCTACGCAAAAAAAGGGTATCGAGCTGCGCCCCTGATTGATCCGGTACATCCACAGCTGATAGAGGAACACGGGCAATAAGGAAACAAAAGCCTGCAAAATCAATTTCTCCCACATTGATGCAGAAATTCCCCCCCTTGCCAAACCGTCTAGCATACCTCCGATTAAAGCACAGGTGGCGATTTTTTACAATCCAGGTTTGCATAAATCCACATCTTCAACCTGTTCATGAGCGCCTCTCGTTCCAGGTCGTGATGCAGTTCATGATAACCGCCTTCCTGAGGCGCAAACGTGCAGTTGGAACCAATCGCATCGGCCAGCCGTTCGCTCGCCGCAAAGGACGTAATGCGGTCCGAGGTTCCGTGAACGAGCAGCACCGGAAAAGCGAGGTCTTTTGCGCGCAAAATAGACTTCTCCCCGGAGGTTGATATGGAACGGTACATTTTCGCCGTAATTCGCTTATGACAGTATTCGTCCATCACGCTGCAAGCTCCAGCCTGCGCTCCTGGACGGAACAAGTCCTCCTGTTTGATGCCGGTCGGCTGCGAAAAGGTCGGCCACAATTTTGCCAGCAAGCCGACAGCAGCCTCTGCAATTCGCGGCGGCGGAGCAACGAGACTCAGCCACGGGCTGGATAAAATCAGACCGTTTACAGGAAGCGGTACGGTGAGAGCGGCATGCAGCGCCACTCCTCCACCCATGCTATGACCATATAAAAACAACGGAGCTCCGGGATAAAGCTTGGCTGCTTCGCGGACCGCGGCTGCGGCATCCTCCGCAAGCTGGTCCATGCCATCGGCATGGCCGCGCGGGCCTGCCGTCCGCCCATGGCCCCGCTGATCGTAGGCGATAGATGCGATTCCCCCGGCTGCCAGCGAACGGGCAAAGGCATCGTAACGTCCGCTGTATTCCCCCATGCCGTGCACAAGACAGAGCACAGCCCGCACATCGCTGCCGTCCTCCAGCTTCGGCTGCCATTCCCGTGCAAACAGCTCAGCCCCATCCTTCCCGGCGAAGCTCCATTCCTTCATCCGGACCCGCTCCTTTTCCGCTTTGGGTTCAGTTCTGATACACTGATTGTAGTATGTATCGGTGAGAATACAAGACCGTTTTTATAAACAAAGGGAGCGATTAGGGAAACATGGCAAGCCGCGAAAAATTCGACGTCATTATTATCGGGGGAGGGCCTTCCGGGCTCATGGCCGCAGCAGCCGCCGGCAAAGGCGGCGCCAAGACGCTGCTGCTGGATAAGGGAAGCAAGCTTGGCCGCAAGCTCGGCATATCCGGCGGGGGCAGATGTAATGTGACGAACAATAAAGAGCCCCAGGAGATGATTCGCTACATTCCCGGAAACGGCAAATTCCTTTACAGCGCTTTGTCGGAATTCGGAAGCCGCGAAATCATCGCTTTTTTTGAATCGCTGGGCATCGCGCTCAAGGAAGAGGACCGCGGCCGGATGTTCCCGGTCTCGGATAAAGCCAAATCCGTCGTTGACGCATTGGTCGCCACGGTTAGGGATAGCGGCGTCACGATCCGCATCAACGAAAAGGCAGCCGGCCTGCTGCATAAGGACGGACGCATAACAGGCGTCAAGCTTAGCGACGGCCGAGAGCTTGGGGCGCGGGCCGTTATCGTCGCTACCGGCGGCAAATCGGTGCCCCACACCGGTTCCACCGGAGACGCCTACCCTTGGGCGGAGGACGCCGGCCATACGGTGACGGAGCTTTACCCGACAGAGGTGCCGCTCACCTCCGCCGAGCCGTTCATTCGCAGCCGCAGCCTGCAGGGCTTGTCGCTGCGCGGAATCGTGTTAAGCGTATGGAATGCCAAGGGCAAACGGCTGACGGAGCAAGAGGGCGATATGATTTTCACGCACCTCGGCCTGTCGGGACCCGCGGCTCTGCGCTGCAGCCAGTTCGTCGTTAAGGAGCGCAAAAAAACCGGCGGAGGAGACGTGTTGCTTACCGCCGACCTGTACCCCGATCGAACTGCAGACGAGCTTTACGGCGAGCTGCTTCGTCTTGCCGAGGCGGAACCGCGCAAAGCGTTCAAAAATGTGCTGACCGCTCTGATGCAAGATCGTATGATCGATTTATCGCTGGAGCTGGCAGGAATGAATCCGCTTGTTACCTTCGACAACCTGAACCGCGCTGCGCTGCTGGATTATGCGCGGCTGCTCAAGGCTTTGCCCGTCCGCATTAACGGCACGCTGTCGATTGAAGAGGCGTTTGTAACCGGCGGGGGCGTCCATCTGAAGGAAATCAACCCAAAAACGATGGAGTCAAAGCTCATCCGCGGCTTGTATTTCTGCGGCGAGGTGCTTGATCTGCACGGATATACGGGTGGCTACAATATATCGGCGGCATTTACAACCGGCCGCCATGCCGGAGCCAGCGCCGCGCTCCAGGTGCAGGAAGAACGCAGCGGAGACGCTCGTTGACCCGCGTTGCTGGACTTCGTTTATTCGCAGAATATATACCCTTATTTCTTGGTTTTTGCTCGTTTTTTCCTTAAATAAGGGCGTTTGACGACGTTATTTCTTGGCTTTTGTTCATTTAGCCCTCAAATAAAGGCGTTTGATGCCCTTATTTCTGTACTATCGCTCGTTTCCCCCTTAAATAAGGGCGTTTAACGCCCTTATTTGTGGGATTTTCTTTGCATCAATACACATAAGCAGTAACGATTAACTTCCAAATGAGCGATATTTCTGAGGCCCTTCCGTTATTCCATTTTGAGCGTATTCAATCATTATAAAACATTCTCTTCGTCACTTTGCAGACGAACCATCAATAATCCGGGCATCTCCCACGGAAGCAAATGAAATAAAAACCGGCTGACCTGTGAGGGCCAGCCGGTTTTTTTACGCTCTTACATCTCCCGAAAAAAAGCTCAATGTGCCATCCTGCTCGGGAAACGGCTCTCCGTCCGCATCGTCGTCGCGGTTGCGGAGGCCTTCACTTTCTTCATGGACATCCGTCAGGCCAAAGCCTTCCTCCCAGGCGACCAAATCCTCATTCACCATATGGGCCGGAATCGGAATATAATCTTCCTCCTGCACATCCAGCTCGCCGCCGTGGGCAAAAGCAATTTCCAAGGCGGAAGTCAGATCGCTGCCATGCAGAGACAGGCCGATCTCATGCGCTCCCTGCGGAGCAGCATCATAACCAAGCTCCATCAGAGTGGCGACGGCTACGGAAGCTGAATCGGCATCTTGGAAGCGGAACAGCAGACGGCGGTCGGTCATGTTCATTCTCCTTTTGAATTCCGGTGGATTTAAAGGCTGGCTTGTTGTGACACTGTTACCATTTCCCGAGAAGAAGCCGATTATGAGCCTCGGCATAGTTATTTGTTCCATGAAAAAAGCCGCTCTGCACACCTGCGGATGGCAGGCTGCAAAGCAGCTTATTTTGATTCAACCCTTACACCGGCTTAACGAACAGCGAGTACAGCAGCACCGCCAGAATGAGCACCGGAGCCAGGTAGCGCAGGCTGAACATCCAAGCCTTGTACCAGAAGCCGGTCAAGCCCGCTTCTTCTCCAGCGCGTTTCCAAGCGTAGCCTGTGAACAGCGTGACGATCAGTCCGCCGAGCGGCATCAGCAGGTATGACGTCAGAAAATCAAACCAGTCGAACACCGATTTGCCAAACGGGAGCCAGGAGCTGAGCACGCCTGTCACCGAAAGGCCCGCTGGAATGCCAAGCACATAAGCGGCCGTCGAGATGATGGCTGCCGCTTTTTTGCGCGACCATTTCCATGTGTTCATTGCGTAGGCAACGGGAACCTCCAGAATCGAAACGGCGGAAGTGAGAGCCGCGATCGCAAGCAGCAGGAAGAACAGGCCGCCGAACAGGGCTCCAAGCGGCATTTGCGAAAATGCGGCCGGCAGCGCCATAAACGCCAAGCCTACGCCTTTTTGCGGCTCCAGGCCGTACGAAAAGACGGTTGGGAAAATAATCAGACCGGCGATGAACGCATACCCAAGGTCGCCGACACCAATCGCTACCGTCGCTTTGCCAAGCGACTGCTCCTTTTCCACGTAAGCGCCGTACGTTAACATACAGCCCATACCAAGGGAAAGCGAGAAGAAGGCATGTCCTAGCGCAACGAGCGCGGACTCACCGGTAAGCGCGGAGAAATCCGGCTTCAGGAAAAACTCGACGCCTTCAGCCGCTCCCGGCAGCGTCAAAGAACGGAACATCAGAACAAGCAGAATGACCAGGAAGCCAGGAATGAGATATTTGTTGAATTTCTCGATCCCGCCTGAGATTCCTTTACCAACAACGATGCCGACCAGCACCATAACGATTAGATGCCAGAACAGCGGCCAGTAGCCGCCTGCAAAATCCACAAACTGCTTCTCAAAGTCCATTCCCGGCTTCGAAAGCGCTCCGGTTAAGGAATCTACCGTATATTGCAGCGTCCATCCGGCAACAACCCCATAATAAGACATAATGAGGAAGGCCGTCAGAACCATCAAAAATCCAAGCCACTTCCAATTTTTGTTATGAACGAGATTGGAGAGCGAGCTGGCCGCATTGCCGCGTCCGCCGCGTCCAATAGTCATTTCGGCAAGCAAAATCGGCAAACCGACCAAAATCAAGCAGATAATAAAGAGCAGGAAAAATGCCGCTCCGCCGTACATTCCCGTAATATACGGAAACTTCCACATGTTGCCAAGGCCTACAGAGCTTCCAATCGCGGCCAAAATAAAGCCGGACGAAGTAAAACGATCCGCTTTCCCTTGGCCAAGGGGCGTCTCGGGTAACTTCTTCATATTAATCCTCCACATCGCTAAAGTTTACAGATTTTAAATTTATCGAAAAACCGAAGTGATGTCTACAATATTCTGTATACTTTATCCGAATTTCCGACTTAGACCGCATATTTCAGCTTCATTTTGCCAAAATAAGCCTGATTCGTGACAAGAAAGGGTGTATCTATTGAATAACCGGGACCAACAAGCTGCAAACGAGGAAATGACATTGACGAACCGTCAGGGTCATCCTATTACGGATAATCAAAATATCCGTACAGTTGGCAATCGCGGCCCTTCCACGCTGGAAAACTACCATTTCATCGAGAAAATATCCCACTTCGACCGCGAACGGGTGCCGGAGCGGGTCGTACATGCCCGCGGCGCCGGTGCTTACGGCGTGTTCGAAGCCTATGGCGATGTAGGCGGCGAGCCGGTATCAGCCTATACTCGTGCAAAGCTGTTTCAGGAAAAAGGCAAAACAACACCCGTTTTTGTCCGTTTCTCTACGGTCGTACATGGCGCGCACTCGCCAGAGACGCTGCGCGATCCGCGCGGATTTGCCGTGAAATTTTACACCGAGGACGGCAACTGGGATCTAGTCGGCAACAATTTGAAAATTTTCTTCATCCGCGATCCGCTGAAATTTCCGGACATGGTGCATTCCTTCAAGCCCGACCCGGTCACGAACTTAAACGATCCCGAGCGGATGTTCGACTTCCTGTCCCGCACGCCGGAAGCGACGCATATGGTAACGTTCCTCTTTTCCCCATGGGGTATTCCCGCGAATTACCGCCAGATGCAGGGCTCCGGGGTCAATACGTACAAATGGGTTAATAGCGAGGGCAAAGGTGTGCTCGTGAAATATCATTGGGAGCCTCTCAATCAAGGCATTAAAAATCTCGTTCAAGACGAAGCGGAGGCGATTCAGGGCAAAAATACGAGCCATGCGACCCAGGACCTATACGAGGCAATCGAGCGCGGCGAGTACCCCGAATGGGAGCTAAACGTGCAAATTTTGAGCGATGACGAGCATCCTGAGCTGGACTTCGATCCGCTGGACCCGACCAAGCTGTGGGACCAGGAGAAGATTCCGTTTCGGCCTGTCGGTAAAATGACGCTCAACCGCAATCCCGAGAACTATTTCGCGGAGGTAGAGCAGGCTGCGTTCGGCACAGGCGTGCTTGTGGACGGACTGGACTTTTCGGACGACAAGCTGCTGCAGGGCCGCACTTTCTCTTATTCGGATACGCAGCGCCATCGCGTCGGCACGAACTACCTTCAGCTGCCTGTTAATGCTCCCAGGTCTAGAGTCGCTACCAATCAGCGTGACGGTCAAATGGTCTATCAGGTGGATTCCGCACCAGGCCAAAATCCCCATGTCAACTACGAGCCGTCCAACCTTGGCGGTCTTCACGAGGCTAAGCCTTCGGGAGCCGAGCACGAGCCTTCTTATGAGGCGAAGCTGGTGCGCGCCAAGCTGGACCGCACGAACGATTTTGGACAGGCTGGCGATACATACCGTAAATTCGAACCGTGGGAACAGGACGAACTAATCAAAAATCTCGTTGACGCGCTCAAAATATGCCATCCGGTCATTCGGGAGCAGATGATTTCCCATTTCACTCAAGCGGATGCCGATTACGGCCGCCGCGTTGCCGAAGGGCTCGCCTCAGCCGATGCCGCCGCACCTCATCTCGGCAACGAATCGATGCGAGAAGGGCAAAAGCTTGCCGACCGCTCCGGCCGCGAGACGGACGGATATTAATCGTAGAAGCCCCTCCGGGAACCCGGAGGGGCTTGTTGTATGCGGCTGGCTGGCAGCTATTATTCCGCGCTATCCGACGTTATGCGTTTTAACGCCGCTTCCGATTCCTCAATCCGTCCGTGCAAAATGGAGTTTTGACGAACTAAAGTCTCGACGGTAGCAAGCAGCTCCTCAAGCGTCGCCGACGATTGCTGCACAACAGCGGCAAAATCGCTGACTCTCTCCTCAACTTCACGGCTGGAGGAGCTGACACTGTCCATCTCTCCGGCGATATGTCCGGCATCGGCATGCAGCACCTCTACCGAATGCTGAATGCCGAGAAACGCTGAGCTCGTCCTTGCTACATGCCCCAAGCTCTCTTCCATTTTGCGCGCGTTCTCATTCATTGCTTCCGCAGATTGCTCTGTCTGGACAGCGGCCAAATTCAGGCTGTCCGTCATACGCTCTGCCGTATCGCCCGCCGTAAGCGCAAGCTTGCGGATTTCGGTCGCGACGACGCCAAAGCCTGAGCCGTGCTCGCCTGCTCTAGCCGCCTCAATGCTGGCGTTAAGTGAAAGCAGATTCGTGCGGCGGGCAATATCTTGAATCGACGCCGTAAAGGGCAGTATGCTGCGGATTGTATCCGTCAGGCCCTCAAACCGGGATTTCATACCGTCGAGGCTTGCCTGAAACTGCTGAATGGTGAGGCTTAGCTCTTCGACGACTCTGCTGCCTTCAGAGGAAGCTTCGCTCGTCTGTTGAATCCGCTCCACCATGCCGCCGAGCGTTTGCATCATTCGTTCCATCTGGACAGCCGAGTCGCTGACCTGGGATGAAATTTGCGCCATTGCCTCAGCCTGGCTTGTCACGCCGGAGGACATTTCTTGAAAAGCCGTATTCATCTCCTGGAAGGATGCTTCGTTCTCCTGGCCGTTCATCCGGATTTCGCTCATGCTTTGGGAAAGCGTTTGAACCGATTGAAGCGTCATCCGCTCCCGTTCCTGTTCTTTTAAGAGCTGCGCCTCCGCTTCAACCTGAAGCCGGACCGTGCGGCGGAAAATCGTACGGCCGAGTTCGGATTGGCAGATCAACAGGGTAGCTGCAAGCACGAAGTAAAAAAAGAAAAACGTAAGATGATTGTAATCCGTCACGCCGGGCACGGCCGGGACAGCAAAATATTTATAAATAATAATGCCCGCTCCGCTTAATGCCCCATATGCCAGAGACAGCCTGTTATTGTACATGACGCCCAGAGCCAGCAGGTAAAAAGCGCCTAAAGTGTTCATTTCGTTCGATGGATCGTTCTGAATGTTAAGTACGGTCAAGTATCCGATCAGCATGATGATGGCATAAGGTATAACCTGTTCTAACCGGCGGCTCAGATGCAGCCCCCACATCACAATAGCTCCTGCGATGCACGGAATACCGATTTTCATCGCAAAGGATGGGACCGTATTAAACTGCAATAACATGGCGCCAATTAACAGCATATTAAATGAAAAGACGATCAGCACCATCTTATTTCGATTGCGCAAATCCTGGTAGGCATGATCGTTCATCCCAGCCCCCCGCGCCAGCTTTTTTGCGCTGTCTGATCTCCCGTCCGCCGCTTCGCCCGTAATGCCGCTGCCGCCGTTTAGTATCGACGCCATCGTAACGCCACCGCCTTCATGAAGTGTATTGGTAACGAATCTATCGACCGACGGCGGACTTCTAATAATAGGAAAATTAAAAAAAGCTCTGGAGTTGGCGGACTTCCGCTCTCCAAAGCTTTGGACATTACTTTAAATTCTCCCGGATGCCCATAACGAGCAGCTGCGAAGCAGGCGGCTGACCTGAGGATGCCGCAGCGTTTCGCGGGTATGGCCTGGCAGGAGCACCACAATTCTGCCTCTGCCCGCACGATGCGCCCATGCAGCCGGATAACGCTGTCCGTCCAGCATATATTCCATAATAACCTCGCGGTCCGGGGAAGGCAGGAAGGAATAGCGATACGGCTCCTCGGCCAGCTCGAACGGCTGAATATCCTGCACGGCCGGATGAATGCCGCCCTTACCGATAACCGCTTGAAAGCTCAATCGGCGGTTCGCAGGCCGCTCAACACAGCTCGCTCCGACCAGATTTTTCAAAACGGGATGGGAGGCGATGGAAATTCCGCCATGCAGCAGAACAAGACCGCCGCCGCTTTCGACAAAATGCGCCAGTTTTATTGCTTGCGCATCCGTTAAAGGCTCATTCCAGCAGTCGTTATTCACGACGATCAGCGACTGATCCGCCGGCATATCCTCCTCCAATGCTTCGCAAGTTCCTGTCACGCGAAGATCAAAGTCGTCGTCCAGGACATCGTAAAGCGGCTCCTCCGTTCCGCCTTTTCCGCCCAGCACCAGCGCGCCAAACCCGCCAACCATGCGGATTCGGCCAGGCATGCCTTCCCACTCCGGCAGCAGCGCTTCCCGCCGAACTGTTCCGGAAGCTTGTCCCAAAGCCATCGGAGAGCCGCCTTCCGGCATGAATGCCATGCCCCCTCTGCCTACTTGGATTACCATTCAAGGAACCTCCCTGCACCCATTAGGATATTAGTAAAATAATCCAAATTAATCATCAAAATTTGACACAAATCGACATTACAGTATTAATTAATTGAAATATAGTTATTTTCATTGTAGATAATTCCACAATATTAATGAAACTCCTGCTCCAAGTAGCTGAATCGTTGCAATAAAGTTAAACAAACCGACAGCCGCCAGACACGCCTGCCTCAAGGCCGCATGTCTGGCTGTAAGC
Organism: Paenibacillus pasadenensis; assembly: GCF_023715725.1. GTDB lineage: Bacteria > Bacillota > Bacilli > Paenibacillales > Paenibacillaceae > Paenibacillus_O > Paenibacillus_O pasadenensis_A. Next base: position 294,456 of record NZ_JAMBOT010000005.1, on the reverse strand, counting down.
TGCCGGATCCGATAGAGAGAATGGCTGTCCGTCATGATTAATAAGAACTTTTACCCGTATTGGCGCGGACTGAATCTAGTAATTTCAGTGAGCGGAAGGATTTAATGCTCGTTGCGGGGAAAGCTTGAGCAGGCAGCGGCAGCAGAACAACCGCCCGCCTGATGGCTTGAAGAAGGAGTGGCAGCAATGACAGAACCGAAGTGGCTGAGCTGGGCGAGGGAAATGCAGGCAATCGCCCAAACGGGGCTGACCTACAGCCGCGATGTGTATGACAGCGAGCGGTATGAGCAGCTGCGCAGGCTGAGCATCGAAATTATGAGCTCTTATACGGGAGCAGGAGAAAAAGAAATCGAAATGAGCTTTGCCGCCGGGGAAGGTTACGCAACGCCCAAGGTCGATGTGCGCGGCGTCGTTTTTCGCAACGGCAAGCTGCTGCTTGTCCGCGAGAGGTCCGACGGATGCTGGTGTCTGCCGGGCGGCTGGGCCGAGACCGGTCTTTCGCCTCGCGAAAACGCCGTCAAGGAAATCCGCGAGGAGTCCGGCTTTGAAACGAGGGCAGTGCGGCTGTTGGCGGTGCTGGACAAGCTCAAGCACAGTCACCCGCCGGGAGCCAATCATATTTACAAGCTGTTTTTGCTCTGCGAGATTACAGGCGGCGAAGCCTCCGGCGGAGTGGAAACGAGCGAAGCCGCATTTTTCGCGGAGCATGAGCTGCCACCGCTCTCTCTCAGCCGCAATACGGCCGAGCAGCTGGCGCTAATGTTTGAATACATGCGCAATCCGAATAAGCCGGCGCTCATCGATTGATGAGCCCGGCTTTGTTGCAGGGATCGGACAACGGTTTCGGCTGCTTTATTTGAAGCGCCCGTTTTTTTCTCGTCGATATAAAGATCCAACGCTACCACTGCTCTTAACAGCACTTTAATAAGAAGATAGAGAGCATATACGCCGAGTAAAGCGGCAAGGCCTATGAAAATAAAATAAATCATGATGAAAATTTGAGGCATAAGCGCGCCTTCTCCTCCACTAAAATCCATTGACTCACCAATCTTTCATGCCTATTTTCTAGAAGTGTGATGAAAAGAGTTCACAAGCAGTCCCCCCATAACTTCTAGATATTCCCTCCATTATAAATTCAGCCCCATATTTTGTGAATGACAACTGTTCCCTACTATTTCAAGGCGAGAAATAGGACTATTCAATCGCTGAGAATCTGCTATACTGGCGAAAGCTTTAAATCTCAGACTCTGAAGGAAAGAAGGATATTCCATATGCAACAGGCAACCGAAACGCCGCTTGCCGCCCAAGGCAAAACGCGCTTCCCCTTGTCTATCTACTCGCTGACTGCCGGAGCGTTTGCCATCGGTATGACGGAGTTTGTCATTATGGGTCTGCTGCCTGAAGTGGCGGCGGATCTTGGCGTCACTGTGCCGAAGGCTGGCCACCTTATTACCGGTTATGCGCTCGGCGTCGGCGTCGGAGCGCCCGTGCTCGCATTGGCGACCGCCCGTTTCCCCAAAAAGCTGCTGCTCGTGCTGCTTATGGTGCTGTTCATTATCGGAAACGCTGCCGCCGCGCTTGCTCCGACCTACGGCTTTTTGCTGGCGGCGCGTGTGTTCACTTCGCTTGCTCACGGAACGTTTTTTGGAATCGGAGCGGTCTATGCATCCAGCCTCGTATCCGAGCAGCGCAAAGCCGGCGCCGTAGCGGCCATGATGGCCGGATTGACCATAGCCAACATACTAGGCGTGCCGTTTGGCACATTTATCGGCCAGGAGCTTGGCTGGAGGATGTCGTTCGCCGCCGTAGCGCTAATGGGCGTCATTACGCTTGTCGGACTCATCATACTTATCCCGTCTGTTCAACAGAAGGAAGAAACGAGCTCCGCCCGTCAAATACGCGCCGTCTTGCAGCCGAAGATCGGGATGGCGCTGCTTATCGGCACGATGGGCTGCATCAGCATGTTTTCGTTGTTCAGCTACATCAAACCGCTGCTTACCGAGGTGACCGGCTTTTCCGCAGGCAGCGTGCCTTGGGTGCTCGTGCTGATCGGCTGCGGCGTTACCGTCGGCAACATTCTGGGCGGCAAGCTCGCGGACCGCGCGCTCATGCCAACGGTCATCGGCTCCTTCGTGCTGCAGGCGCTGCTGCTGCTCACCCTCGGTTTGGCGGACGAGTCGGCTGTCCTCACGCTGATTATTTTATTCCTGTGGGGAGCGACCGCCTTTTCCCCAATGCCAGGTCTGCAGGTGCGAATTATGACGCTGGCTAAAGACGCACCGGCGCTCGCCTCCACCTCCAATCATGCCGTGCTGAACTTCGGCAACGCGTTTGGAGCCTTTTTCGGCGGATGGATTGTGGTGTTCTTCCAATTCTCTTCGGGCGACTACGCCTATAACGTGCTGCCTTGGACGGCTGCCGCGTTCTCGGCGCTTGGTGTCGTATTCTCCTTTGTCATGCTCTTCTGGGATCGGAGCGAAAAGGCTTCCGCGAATGAGGAAAAAGCTGCCTGAGCTGGGCCAACACAAAGTTCATGTCCAGCCAGCAGGCACCGCTCGTCGAGCGTTTACAATTGAAGCTGTATAGCATTAATGAAAAAGAGCTGCTCCTTAAAGGAGCAGCTCTTTTTCGGTCCACCGTCCGGCCTCCCGGGCTTCTTTCGCGATCGCTTCTTTACCTATAGTGACTATTGGTGTTATATGTACGCTGCTGCCTTAGGGATTTGTATCACTAATCGTTGTCAGAAAACCGTTCTGGCTAGCGGTATCCATGAACTGATAAATCGATTGAACTGCTGAATGGGGAAACAAATACCACTGATTTTCTGTAGCATCATATAACCTGACATCGGGATCGCCATCGGAATGGGATAAAGTATAAAGATCAAATTGTTGTATGCTTTTACCTGTTTTATCTACAAAATCAAACTGCCCTCGTTTGTAATAGGCCCCGGATGTAAGCTCGTGAATACTGGTGGTGTACTTGGATGGAGCAACCGCTTTACTGCCTTTGTTGTCTAAAAAAACGTTATAGATCTCTTCGTTGTAGGTACTTCCATTAATTTGTGTTACTATGCTGCCCATTGAAAAATAGACTTCGTGCTGTAATGCTTTCACTTTCACGCCATTTAGAACAAAAGGGGAAGGCTCGACTGATACTATTGAATTTTTAAAATCAATGCTGCAGTTAAAAGTCTCTGCAATGAAACGAAGCGGTACCAATATGCGATTATTGTTTAGATATGGTTTTACATCGAGCTGCATGGTTTTACCGTTTTTCACCACAGCATTGCTTTTTAAATTTAAAATTACCTGCATATCGCTTTTTGTGATCGTAATTTTCGAGCCGGACCATTTAACGTTAGCTCCTAAATTTTCACTGATTACTCGTAAAGGCACCATCATTCGGTTGTTCTTTATTTCAGGCTTCACATCAGGGGCTACAGCAACGCCTTCAACTTTTATTTGCATATCCGCCGCGTATGCAGGAGAAGCGGTCATCGTTAAAAATAAAGCAGTGAATATACCTGTAAAAACCTTTTTCAAAGCATTCCATCCCTTTCTTAACATATTTTGGTACAACGACATAATAGACGACGCCTAAGAAGTAATGTTGCGCTAATCTATCCGTTAGCTCAACGGTCAGCGTATGTATTTAAATTAAAAAGATGTCCCGGTCACAAACGTGACTTCCGGGACATCCTTCAATTCAAAAACTAGTTTAGTTTACCTTGCCCTGCAGCGTAAAGCTGAAGGAATAAGTCTTATTAGCAAGCAGCATATATTGCGGATGCGGCTTGGAACCCCAGCTGTCGTCACCGCCTACACCCATTTGGCGATAATTGATGCGGACGACTGTTTTGTCGCTAACCGGCAGTTTGTACGGATGATCATTGGCCTCAAGCTCAAATGGCGCATAAGGCAGCACATTCAGTTCAAAGGTAGGCTCGCCCGTAATATGCAGCGTAACACCGTTTTGATTGGAAAGCGCGGCACGACGGACGTCCATCTTATTTCCGCACTCCTGCGGTCTCAAGTGGGGCACAAACTGATCGGCAACTTTGCCTTGGTGCAGTCCGAGTTTTGCGCTAAACTGACGGTCCCAGTACGACTCATGCGGCCCTTTTCCATACCATTCCAGATCCTCAAACGATCCGTCCATACTAAACATGACGCCGACCTCAGGAATTTCCGGAAGATTTTTTCCTGGAGCGAACTGCAGCTGCACCTGGATAGCCCCATTGCCCAGAACCGTATACGTAATTGAACAAGCGGATTCCGTCGTTGTAGGCAACAGATAAGCGGAATGTACGATGACACGGTCGGCAAGCGACTCCCAACGCAGCGAGCGAAGGATGCGCTCCTCGCCTGCGCTTCTCCATGTTGCACAGCGCTCATGCTGTTTATTGCCGCGGTCGTTATCCGTATAGGCACGCCAGAAGTTTGGCATAAATGCATCCTTGATAAGCTCGCTTCCGCCGACTTTATAGGAAACCAGGCTGCCGTTAGCCGTATCAAATTGAGCTGTGAATGCCTCGCCGCTTACGGTCAACAAACCGGATTGAACCGCTGCACGAACCGGACTGTAGCTCTGTACGGGCTCAACAACAGCCGCAACCGGCTTCGCGGCAGGAAGCACAAACTGCTCAAACGCCACCTCATGGCCGGCCTCCGCCCACTTCTCCGCTTTTTTCGTTGCAAAGCTGATCGTAAGCACGGCTTCTCCGCTCTGTTCACGTTCTGGCAGCTCCAGCTTAATCTCCTTGCTTTCAAGCGGAGCAACCGATACGGTGAGATTGCCCTCAGCGCATACAACACCTTCCACGGCAATCGTCCACTGCAGCAAATACGATTCCAGATCCGTAAACAGGTTTTTATTGGTAACGTTATAGAGACCTTGCCAGGCATCTACTTCGGTAATGGTAATATTTTCATAACATTTCTTAGCTTCAATCAGCTTCGGTGAAATGGAACGGTCGGCAAAAATAAGGCCGTTGCCGCAGAAATTTCCGGAGTGCGGCGATTCTCCAAAATCCCCGCCGTACGCCAGGTACTTCGTGCCGTCCGCCTCCGTTTTCCAGAGACTTTGGTCCACCCAATCCCAAATAAAGCCGCCCTGAAGCACCGGATAAAGGTCAAACAGCTCCGTATACAGATGCAAGCCGCCGAGAGAGTTGCCCATCGCATGGCTGTACTCGCATAAAATAAACGGCTTTTTCGGCCCTGGCTTTCTCGCGTAATCAACCAAACCGCCCGGTCCTGTATACATATAACTTTCCACATCCGTCGCAGCGGCGGATTGTTTATAATTCACAACGCCTTCATAGTGAACAATCCGCGTCGGGTCCGCTTCGCGCAGGAAGTCATGCATTTTAATGAAATTATCGCCGCCGTAAGCCTCATTGCCAAGCGACCATATAACGATGGAAGGATGATTTTTGTCCCGCTGCATCATAGAGTTGGCACGGTCAATCACGTTTGCGGTCCATTCCGGATGGCTGCCGGGCACCGTCCTCGGAAGCAGCTCGGTCTGGCCGCCATTCCATGTGCCATGCGTCTCCAGATTGGTTTCGTCAATGACATACAGGCCGTATTCGTTGCAAAGCTCATACCAGAGCGGATGATTCGGATAGTGAGACGTACGCACAGAGTTAATATTGTACGATTTCATAAGCTTGATGTCCGTAATCATGTCTTCAATCTTTACGGTCCGTCCGGCTTCACAGCCAAACTCGTGGCGGTTGACACCTTTAAAGACGATTCGCTGTCCGTTAATCAGCATAAGTCCGTCTTTAATTTCAAAGGTGCGGAAGCCTGTCTGCGTGGCGATCGTCTCCAGCAGCTCTCCGTTCTCATCCTTCAGGCTGATAACAACCTTGTACAGATTCGGCTCTTCCGCGCTCCATTTCAGCGGATTGGCGATATGGGCCGAAACCTCGACCTGCGCCTCTGCAATACCGCTGCCCAGCGCAGCCGTTACCGTCATCGCATCCGTCAAAACGGGGTTATTCTGGGCGTCGTATAATTGCGCCTCAACCGTAACCACGCCAAGATCGTTTTCCCAGTAGTTCATCAGCGTCGCTTTAACGTTAAGCACGGCGTCTTGATACGCCTCGTCAAGCTCGCCTGTTACGAAAAAGTCATACACATGCGCCTTAGGCACCGTATATAAGTAGACATCGCGGAAAATTCCGCTCAGCCGCCAGAAATCCTGATCCTCCAGCCAGCTCGCATCGCACCAGCGGTATACCTCAACCGCAAGTTTATTTTCTCCGGCTCTCAAGTAGGGAGTCAGGTCGAATTCAGCCGGCGTAAACGTATCCTCGCTGTAGCCGACCAGCTCGCCGTTAACCCATACGTAAAAAGCCGACTCCACACCCTGGAAGCTGATAAAAACAGGCTGCCCCTGCCACTCGTCAGGCACCGTAAACGTACGCGCATACGAGCCGACAGGATTATACAGGGTGGGCGCAAACGGCGGCTCCAGCTCAGGCTCTGACGTAGCCCACGGGTAAACGACGTTTGTATACTGCGGGTAATCGTATCCTTGCAGCTGCCAATGTCCTGGCACCTGAATCTCATTCCAGTCCGTATGGTCAAAGCTGTCCTCGTAGAAATTTTGAATCCGCTTGGTCGGCTCTTCGGCAAAAGCAAACTTCCAGGAGCCGTTAAGCGACTTGCAGCTGCGGGACGCCGGGCGGTCGTTGCGGAGCGCTTCCTCCACGGAATCAAAAGGCATCAGCGTTGCGTGTGCTTTCATGCGGTTCAATTCAAAAATTTCCGGGTTATTGTTCCATTCCGGATAGCCGTTTGCCGGCGCGTTATACTTGAATTTCTGTTTCATCATCGGCAACCTCTTTCGTCTTTATTAATATAATTTTGACTATAAATTAGACTGAATGCGGCTGTAAATATAAGAAAAATGGCCTATATGAAACGATATTGATCATTTACATCTGACGCTTAAACAAAATAAACGCGCTCGTCTTTTTAAGATGAGCGCGTTCTTTTGGGCAGTCCCGTCCGCATGAACGGCAGCAGCACAGAATGCTTTTAAATTCCAAGTCTTTGAATCCGCCAGGCCGCCGCAAGCCGCAGTCAGCCGGCTTTATGCAGCCTTCGACCGACCGCCTCCCGGCAGAAATACCGCCAGCAGACCGGCCAGCGGCAGCACGCTCGTCCAGAGCATCATGCTTTGCAGGCCGTACAGATCGCCAAGCCTTCCCAGCACAACCGCGCCAAGCGCGCCCATGCCAAAGGCAAGGCCGGTAATCAGGCCGGAAGCCATGCCGACACGTCCGGGCATCAGCTCCTGCGCATAAATAACGCTTACGGAGAAACCGGATTGCAGCACAAGGCCAAGCAGCGCAATTGCCGGATAAATCCAGAACTGCGGAAGATGAGGCAGCAGCAGCGCAAACGGAGCCGAACCTAACAGTGAAAGCAGCATCATGCGCTTTGCGCCGATCCGGTCTGAAATAATGCCGCCAAAAAATGTGCCGATAACGCCAAAAATCATAAACAGATATACCGGAATCTGAGACGCCTTTGTTGATAACCCATAATCATGAATTAAATAAAACTGGTAAAAGGTTCCGATCGCCGCAGCGTACCAGGAGCGGGCGAAAACGAGCGTAATGAGCAGCGCAAGCGCTAGAGCCACCGTGTTTTTGCGTGCGCGTGCCCCCATCGCCGCTGCTCCTGCGGCAGCAGGTTTTTTAACCGGCCTTCCGTGCTCCTCCAGCTGTCCCCGGTACCAAGGCACCACTTTAAGCAGAACAATGATGCCTGCAGCCGCCAGTAAAGTGCCCCAAATGGCCCCTTGCTGTCCAAGCGGGATAAACACAAATATCGTCATGAGCGGAGCGAGCGACTGGCCGAAATTGCCGCCGACCTGGTAAATCGACTGAGCGAAGCCGCGCCTTCCTCCAGCAGCAAAATACACGACTCGAGAGCCTTCCGGATGAAAGACGGCCGAGCCCAATCCGACGAACACGATAAAAAAAACAAGCGACCAAAAGCTGCCGGCGAAAGCCAGTCCAGCCATGCCGATCATGCTCAGCACCATCCCGCCGGGCAGCATCCACGGCGACGGTTTACGGTCGGACATGAGACCGACTACCGGCTGCATTACAGAGGAAGTCATCTGCAATGCGAAGGTAAGCCAGCCGATCTGAGTGTAGGAGATGGACAGCGTATTCTGAAAGATCGGATATAAAGCAGGAATGACCGATTGCATGGAATCGTTCAACAGGTGAGCAGCGCTTATCGCGATTAAGATCGCATAGACGGTCCCGGTGCGGGCAGTGCCGATCCGGGCCGTTTGCGAGGCTGACATGGACAGGACTTCCTTCCTTTGATTTCTTCGTTAATTAAAGAAACTGGATGCAAACCGGAGATGGAACATTTAAAACCGTATTCGTCGCTTCCAGCAAACCTGTGTGCGGATCGCGGCGCAGCACGTTTACGCTTCCGCTGTTCTGGTTTGCCGCAAGCAGCCATTGTCCGTCCGGCGAAAGCGCAAAATTGCGCGGATAGCTTCCCCCAGTCGAGATATGCTGGATCGGCTCCAAGCGGCCGTCATGCTGCTGCACCGCAAATACCGCTATGCTGTCGTGACCGCGGTTGGACGTATACAGAAACCGGCCGTCATCCGACAAATGGATGTCCGCCGCCCAGCTCTCCCCTGCATAACCTTCCGGCAAAGCCGACAGCCTCTGTACCGTTTCCAGCGTTCCTTCGCTGCCGAGCTGCGCTACGGTGACATGTGAGTCCAGCTCGCCCATAATATAGATATAAGAAGATCCTTCGCGAACCGCCACATGCCTTGGACCGGAGCCCGGTTCCACCCGCAGCGCGGATGTTGTCAGCAGGGACCGGCCGTCAGCGGAACGGCGATGGATATATACCGTATCGGTGCCAAGATCGGCGACATAGACAAATGGCGTGCCCGGGATCGGAGCCGCGCTGTGGGCATGCGCCTTGTCCTGGCGGTCGCGGTTCGGCCCCAGCTCTCCCTCGCTGGCAATGACGGCCGAAGCCGGTTCCTCTAGTCTCCCATTTTCAGACAACGGAAATACAGCAGCGTTTCCTCCACTGTAATTCGCCGCATACAGGGTGAGCCCATCGGACGAGACGCTCACATAACAGGGATGCTCGCCATGCGTCAGCTGATCCTCCAAAACCTCCAGCTCCCCTGTTGACGGATCAAGCGAAAGCGCATAAACAGAACCGCCTGGCTCGCCTCTCGTCTCGCCGGTTTCACTGCAGGCGTAAAGAACGTTGCCGCTTGGATGGACAGTCAAAAAAGACGCCTGCTCGATACCTGCAACTCTCTGAAACACCTTCAATTTGCCGCTCTGACTGTCCAGTCGGCAGCCATACACGGTAGGATTTGCGGCTTCGCCGTAAGAACCGATATAAAAAATGCCGGAATTGTTAGCCAAAATCGTCGCCTCTTTTCATCCCTGGCGGGTCTGTTTTCAGTGAACATACCATAATCTGCCGACTCCTACAACCGCATGTCTCTTCGACTTTTTGCGCCAATCTCTTACATTAAACGTAAACATGATATACTTATTCATAGCTATTATTTCCCGGGAAAAGGGAGGGAGCTCGACGGATGAAACCTTTTGTCCGATGGTGCAGAATAACGGTTATAGCCGCCCTGCCGCTGTTCATCATGCTGATTTATACCGCCGGTCCGACGCCTAAAGCGCATGCCGGGCTTTGGAGCGATTTGAAAAGTATTTACGATACTCCCGCAAAGGTAGATGAGCTGGAGCAGCAATATAAGGATTCGATTGACCGCCTTCAGGAATTTTCCGACAAACAGGCGGAGCTGGAGGCTCTGCAACAAGAGCTGACTCGGCAAAATGAGGAATACCGGCTCCAAAACGAACGTCTGCTGGAGCAAAACAGAGAGCTTGAGGCGAAAATGCAGCAAGCGGAAGAACGCAGAGCGTCGCTGAAACAAGGCGTAGCCTGGACGGTGCTGGCCGTGTCCGCCGCGCTCCTTGCCTATATGGCGGCAACCCGCATTTGGCGTTACCGGGTATACCGGTCGCAGCGGCGCGACGAAGGCGGGACCGCGTTATGAAGGTTGAAGCCCCGCCGCCGCAAGGGCATGTCCGCATTGGACTTCAAGCGGATGAGGCGCTGCAAGTCCTTCATCCCAAGGCAATCCTCGCTTACCGCGGGGCGCCAGGAAGCCGCGAGGACAAGCTTATGGATGCTGCGGGCGTTTATCGCAAGCGCAAATGGATTCGCTCCCGGCTGCAAGGGCCGAGCGAGCTTCTGTTAGGCTTGCCGCCCGGTTATGGGCTGGAAGCGGTGGATGTGCCGGATGGAAGCGATCTGCTGTTCGATTTCCGCCATGTCATCTTTTACAGTGACAGTATGACGCTGAAGCCGCGCGTTCAGAAGCTCAAGACGGCCTGGATTACGCGTGAGCTGACCCGCATGCGTTTCAGCGGGCCCGGCACACTCGGCATTTTGACTGCCGGAGGTCTTGCTTCCATCGCCCTCTCGGAGGATCAGCCCCTTTACGCCGACGCCGCCTCGCTTGTCGCCTTCCCGGAATCCGCAAAGGTCCGCCTTGCGGTATACGGCAATCCGCTAGCAAGCCAGCATATGAACGTGCAATGGGAGCTGACCGGAAGGGGTTCCGCGCTAATTCAGACCGGCTCCTTCGACCGCTCGCTGCCGGAGCTGCTGGAGAAGGGCGGCTTCCTGCGCCGCACGCTTCGCGAGCTGCTGCCTTTTGGCGGCGTGTACATTAAATAAAACAAGCGAAGCCGCTGGCATCCTTTTGAGGATGAGCGGCTTCGCTTGTTTTTTCGGAGAGTCAGACCATCTACTTTCAGCGATAGAGATGAAGATGGATTAAGACCATTTTCGGTCTTATTTCAGGCTATTTGCCCTTGGCAGCCTTATTTAAGACCAAAAATGGTCTTATTCCAGACTTTTTGCCCATCGCAGCCTAAAATCAGACCATAAATGGTCTAATTTTGCTGTCAGCACCCTCCTCGCACGTCCCCGAGCAGAGAAATGGCTGGTCGGTGTAAGAACACCTCTGGCCTGTCGAGATCAACCACGCAGAGAACCGGGCTTTGACCCAACGAGTGTTTGTTATTCGCAGTGTTTGTTACCCAAAGTGTTTATTACCTGGAATTTTTGGTACCCGGACTTAAACCCTTCAAATCCAGCTCGGATGTTCAACATCCTCGCGGTTGCGGGCTTCTGACGGCGCGTAGCCCCGATATTTGCGGAAGGTACGGCTGAAATAGCTAATATCGTTATAACCGGCGGCCATCGCGATTTCGGCAATCGTTTTTTCGCTGCTGCGCAGCAAATATTCCGACTTGTTAATCCGGATCCGATTTACATAGTCGGTAACGGTACGGCCAGTCAGCTGGCGGAACAGACGGCTGAAATGAAACCGGCTGAGCGAGGCCTGCGCCGCCAAAGCCTCCACCGTAATATCCTCTGTATAGTGATTCTCGATGTAGTTAAAAATCGGCTCGAACCGTTCCAGATTGCGCAACCGCGTATGCGATTCATTCTCCGTAAGGCGCAGCTCCACATAACCCCTCAGCAGCTCCGTCAGCATGCCGTACAGCAGCGATTTGACCGACAGCTCAAAGCCCAGACGCCGATTGGCAAACTCATCCGACAGACGGTCGAGAATTGCGCTCAAACTGGCATCGCCGGAAATGTGGTTGCGGAACAGAATCCGGTTTTGAGCCATCGGAGTAATATATTTTGTTTCGGCCGCGTCAGGCGACTGGCTCTGCAGCAGCGTCAAATCGGCAATCAGGATATCGTACTCCACATGCTCCGACTGCAGAATTCCCATATGGATATCATTGCTGTTGAAAACAAGAATATCTCCAGGGCCCGCCTCAATCGGTACATAATTGACCTCCACGAGCGCATTCCCGGAGCGAAAACGCAGCAGCTCGATATGGTTGTGCCAGTGCGCGTTAAATAGCGTAATCCCTCTGCCGGACTGATGGGAAACACTGTGTTTAACCGGAAAATGAGGGTCCGGCATATTCATTGGCTCCCACAGGGATAATGGTCGTTGCTGCATCGTTCCGGCTCCTTCCGGTTCTTCATGCTCCAGCTGGCCGCGTCCGGGCGGCGGGCGAGTTGCAGCGGAGACTAGCATAATTTTAAAAGGCAAGATCCGGCGCAGCAGCAGCTTCCTCCTGCGCCCTTACGGCGAAGCGCACATTTGTGCAAATTGTGCGCATAATCGCCCATGCGGGATGCCGGGCGCGCCGTTATACTTGCCCTATATCAAGGTGAAACGCTGCCGCCGCTTTTAGTGTCACAGTGCGTTTCATTCCGAGAAATATAAGCTTCGTAAAATTTTACAATCTTATATTTCAAGGTTACCAAGTCAATAGGGAGTGAAGCAAGCATGAGTATTCGAATCGGAGTCATCGGAACGGGATCGATTTCGGAATTTCATTTAAGCTCTTATGCCGCCAACAAAAGCAGCGAGGTATACGCCATTTGCGATTTAAACCGCGAACGCGCGGAAGCGGTTGCAGCGAAATTTGGAGCCTCCAAAGTGTTTACGGATTATAATGAGCTGCTTGCCGACCCGGATGTCGATGCGGTTAGTATCTGCACATGGAACAATACCCATGCCGAGATCAGCATCGCAGCGCTTGAAGCCGGTAAACATGTGCTTGTCGAAAAGCCGCTCTGCCGCACCGTTGAAGAGGCTCTCCAAATTCAGGAAACGGTCCGCAAAACAGGCAAAAAGCTGATGGTCGGTTATGTGCGCCGTTATGACCCGAACGCTATGATGCTCAACTCCTTCGTTGAAGAGGGCGAATTCGGCGATCTCTACTTTGCTAAAGCGTCCTATATCCGCCGTATGGGCAATCCAGGCGGCTGGTTCTCCGACAAATCCCGCTCTGGCGGCGGCCCAGTCATCGACATCGGCGTTCACGTCATCGATCTGTGCTGGTATCTGATGGGCCGTCCGAAGGTCAAATCCGTGAGCGCCAACGAATATAAACATCTCGGCAACCGCGCCAACGTCAAACATTTGACCCGCTACATGGCGGCTGACTACAATGCAGAGCAAAACGACGTTGAGGATATGGCTAACGCCCTCATCCGTTTCGAGAACGGAGCCTCCCTGCTCGTTGACGTGAGCTTCTCGCTACATTCCGTCAAGGACGAGGGCATCGTCAAGCTGTTCGGTACAAAAGGCGGTTTCGAAATCGATCCGGCTGTCGTTATGGTAACCGAGAAACACGATACCATTATGAACATCTCCCCGCAAACGGACAGCTCCGGGCTGCAGATCGGCCGCGCCTTCCAAAGCGAGATCGACCATTTTGTCGACTGTATCGTGAACGACAAACAGCCAATCAGCCCGGTCGAAGACGGCGTTGAGGTGATGAAAATTTTGTGCGCGATTTACGAATCCGCAGCTAAAGGTGCCGAGGTGACCTTTTCATGAAAATCGGCCTGAGTACGTACAGCCTGTCCGGTGCAATCCACAAGGGTGAAATGACCGTGCTCGACGCCATCGATTTTACAGCTGACAACGGCGGCGAGCATGTGGAAATCGTCCCGATCGGCTTTGAGCTGACCCCGGAGCTTATCGGAGCGATTGTCGACAAAGCCGCTTCGCGCGGCATTGAACTGTCCAACTACGCCATCGGCGCGAATTTTCAAGGCCTGACGGACGAGGACTACCAGGCCGAGATTGAACGCGTGAAAAAACAGGTGGATGTCGCTCATGCGCTCGGCATCCGGTTCATGCGCCACGATGTCGCCAGCGACTCCGATCTGTCCATCCAGAACTTCAATCGTTCGCTCGACCGGCTCGCCGCTGCATGCCGTGAAATCGCCGATTATGCCGCCGGCTTCGGCATTACAACGAGCGTTGAAAATCACGGCTACTTCATTCAAGCTAGCGACCGGGTACAGGCGCTCGTCGCCGCTGTCGACCGCGCGAACTTCAGGACGACGCTGGACGTCGGCAACTTTATGTGCGCGGACGAAAACTCCGTTGCAGCTGTCCGCAAAAATTTGCCGATCGCCTCGGTCGTGCATGTGAAGGACTTTTATCTTCGTCCTTCCTACCGGAATCCGGGCGAGGGCTGGTTTACGACCGCCTCCGGCAACTTCCTGCGCGGAGCCGTCGTCGGCCAAGGCGATATCGATATGCCGGAAGTAATCCGCACGATTAAAGCTTCCGGTTACGACGGATACATTTCCGTTGAATTCGAAGGTCATGAGGACTGTCGGTTCGGCTCCCGCGTCGGCATGGCGAATGTCCGGCGCTTCTGGGAAGAAAGTTAGCTTCAACCTATAAAAAGGCTGCATTCGCGGCGCCGGAAAAAGGCGCTGCAAATGCAGCCTTTTTTATCACAACTATTAATCCTCTCTTTTCAGAGCAGCAGTCAACGTATGCATAAGGTAAAATCGGCGAACAGGCTTGACGAGCAAACCTATTGCCTGTTCATGCAGCTTCGGGACCAACTTAACGCCAAGCGGCGTTATGACGATAAGCGGTAAACTGCAAAGCTCCGCTTCCGACAAAAGAGCCAGAAACGCGCCCGATTCAGCGAAGCTATGATCAACAATTAGGACATCAAAAGCCGGCTCGCGCTGAAGCTGTTGAAGAGATTCAGCGGGACTGAGATTTGAAGTCACCTGGACGCCCCAGCTGCTCATTAAGCGGCTGAGAATGTTTGTCTGTTCTTCACTCTCGCCGAGAAGCAGTACTCTTCTGCCGGAGACAGGCTCGTGATTGAGCTGCACAAGGGGAGTTGGCTCGGCCCTCAGCTGCAGCTGGAGAAAGAAACAACTCCCTTTCCCGCTTTCGCTTGAAGCTTCCAGGCTGCCGTTCATCAGCTCCGCAAGCATCCGCGAAATATACAAACCAAGCCCGGAGCCCGGGTCTTGCTTGCGACGGTCTTCGTGAGGCCGGCTGTATTTGCGAAAAAGCATATCCTTTTCCACATCCGCCATTCCGATTCCGGTGTCAGAGACCGTAATCAGCACCTTCAAGGAGCCGTGTCTGTCTGACGCAGGCTCGCTTCTTACCCGAACCATAACACTGCCCTGATCTGTAAATTTAATCGCATTGCTGAGCAAATTCAGCACAATCTGCCTGATTTTCCCCGCATCGCCATACAGCAGAGGAAGCTCTTGATCCAGATCGAGCAGCAGCTCCAGATTTTTCAGCTGTGCCTGAGAAGCGTAAAGCAGCAGGCTGTCCTCCATTGTCGACAACAGATCCATCGGATGGACTTCGAGCATCATTTCGCCCTCATCCAGCTTGCTGTAATCCAGCATATTGTCGAGCAGCTGCAGCAAATTTTTGTTGCTCTCCTCCATAAAACGGATGTAGAGCTGCTGCTCCTCCGTCATTGGCGACTGCTGCATCAGCTCAGTCATGCCAACGGTTCCGTTGAGCGAGTTGCGCACCTCATGGCTCAGCATGGCAAGCAAATCGGAGCTGCGGTCCAGCTTCGCCTGATCGGACAGCTGCCGCTGCTTGAGCTGCTGCAGCTGTCTCTCCGTCTCCTGCTTGTGCCAAGCCAGCAGCTCGCTGCGCTTCTGCTGCCGGACGTTCTCGGCTTCAAGCTCAACGACGTACGCTAGGAACATCGCCATGGAGTGCAGCGTGCGAATCTCCCAATCGCTAAACGGATAGTCCGGCTTGTCCATTGCGCATAACGTGCCATACAGTGTGCCGTCCGAGCGGTGAATCGGCACGCCGAGAAAAGAGCTGTCGCCAAGCGCTTTCGTTACCGCCATCTCGGCTGCGGCGGGATGGCGCCGCGTGCTCGGAATTACAGCCGTGCCTCTTGCCGAGTTCGGCACAAGACTGCAATAGGCTTGTTTAAATGGCAGACTCGTTCCTTCCCGAACGAGCTGCCGGCTCCGGTTATGAGCTTTAATGATTCGATTGGTCCGGCCGTCATTGGTCGCGATAAACAAGGTGTCGAGATGCAGGACCCGGCTTAACACATCCAGAATATGATCAGCAGCTTCATCAAAAGAGCTGAAGATCAATTGCTCTCGATTCATTTTTCCACCCGTTTTCTTTTACGACGTTAATTGAATATCTTCATTATAACAGAGGGCACTGGGCTTTGATATGACTTGAGGCTCAGACAGCTGTGAAGCATCCTTAACGGCCATGTTCCATGCTGAAGGATATGATTGGTCATTTTTTATCGTGTTATGGTAAACAAGCACTGCACTCTTTCCAAAACCGTTTCGGTATGCTATGATATGTAAGCGTTATCAATTGTTATTTTAATATGTTCAAGGGGGAGACGGAATGGTTAACGTGCCATTAAAGGACCGCAACGTGTACGAGGACTTTGATGTTGAAACGGACATTCTGTACTATAAGCTCGGTTCCCTGGGTCTGGTCAGCTTTCACGGCAGCAACTACAATATAAAAAAGAAACTGTCTGCCGAACAGATTAACCGATTGCGCGGGATTGAGTCGTTCTATCCCGTAAACTCTGTCTGCTACATCAACACCGCACTGATCAGCTCCGTTGAAGACAGCACCGTCTTTTTCGGCAGCAAAGGTCCGGAAGCCAAACGCGTGCATCTTTCACGCTGGAAGGCCTATTTGTTGCGCAGCCATTTGAGCCGGGCTCAAAGCCATTCCGCTCAATAACCGACCGCAATCGCCTCAACCGACGAACAAGGAGCTCCCGCCGTCACATTTGTGACAGCTGGAGCTCCTTGTTCGTTTCACCGCTCCGGTTAAGGCAGCGGATGCTCGGAATCGGGGCGGCTTGATTTAAGTATTTTATATTCCGGCTCTGGTCCGTAAAGTTTGGAGTTAACCATGAACCAGCGGAATAGATGCGTTACAAATACTTTCAGGACAGCATATCCGGGAACAGCGAGAATAACGCCTAACACGCCGAACAGTTTGCCAGAGGTCAAAATGACAAAAATAATGGTAATAGGGTGAATGCTGAGCGTTTTGCCCATGATTTGAGGCGAGATAAATTTTCCTTCAATCAGCTGCACGATGGTCCAAACGGCAATCATTTTGAGCAGCATGACCGGTGAGGTGAACGCTGCGACGACAAGCGCCGGCGTAATTGCGATAGCAGGACCGATATAAGGCACAATGGCGGTGCAAGAAGCAACAAGCGCCAGTACAAGCGAATATTGAAGACCGATAACCAAATATCCGACATACAATAGTAATCCAATGCAAAGGCTAACGATGATCTGACCGCGGATGTAGGAGCTAATCTGATCATTGGATTCACTCAGTACACGCCGGGTTTCGGGACGAATTCCGGTTGGAAGCACCTTTAAAATGAATTCCGGCAGCTTTTTGCCGTCGCGCAGCATGTAAAACAGAATAAAAGGCAGCGTGACGAGCGCCAGCACAAATTCCGTCACTGTACCGATGAAGCCGCCAATATTGGTCAGTGTAGACTGGACAATTGTCCCGGCCCGCTGCGAAAGCTCATTCATAATCTTTTGAAGGTCAAAGTTGAAAAACTGCTGGAAATCCGTGGCGATATCGCTTCCGAGATATTCCGTAACCGTGTCCTGCACGTATTTCACATACATAGGAAAGTTTTGGATCAATCCTTCGATCTGTACGCGAATAACCGGAACAACGATGGTTATAAGCAGCGTCAAAAGGCCGATAATAATGATATAAAGCGCTGCGATGATCCATCCCCGCTTCATTCCGCGCTGTTCCATCCAGTTCACAAGCGGGTTCAGCAGGTAATAAGCGACGCCAGCCAGCAGCAGCGGCAGCAGTACGGTTTTCGCCAGGACAAGCAGCGGCGCAAATACAAACTTAATTTGTGAAAATAAGTAGATATTAACGGCAATCAGCAGCAATACGAGCAGAAACAGAACAAACTGGTTGTTAATAAAAAATTTGCGGAACCGGTTCAGGCGAGCAGCCTCCTGGCGTTCCTGCTGAGTTGAATCCACGTTTTTTCCCCCCGATAGCTCCAAAAATTACTGTTTCCCAAATCATAATCATCCAACGGCCTAACTGCAAATACTACGCAATGGATATCCTAGCTTATACGTCCGAAATGCCTTGGGGATTCAAGCCTTCATCCCTTTACGAACCATATGGTTCCGTTTATAATAAGTTTAAAGCGGTTTTGAAATGAAGTTTTACTGTATGAAACAGAAACCAATTTTGCAGCCAATGCCGGATTAATGGTTTCCCGGCGTTTTTGCATGCTCGCCGTGAGAATTCTGTTCCATGCCCTGCCCGGAGTCTCCCACCGCTCCCGCAGCCTACTTTCGTTTCAACAATTGCAAATCCGTCTGAGGGGAGCAAGCCAGATGCCATTGCAGAACCAGTATTCCGTCCGTTCTACGCTTGAAGTTGGCGGCAAGTCCTACACGTATTACCGCCTTCAAGGTCTTGAAGAAAAAGGACACGGATCCATCGCCAAGCTGCCAGTCTCCATTAAAGTCCTTCTTGAAGGCGCCATTCGCCAGTTCGATGGCCGCGGCATTACCTCCGAACACGTTCAACAGCTCATGAACTGGGCAGAGAAACGCGAAGACAAAGAAATTCCGTTCATTCCTGCACGTATCGTCCTGCAGGACTTGACCGGCGTCCCGGTTGTTGTTGACCTTGCCGCCATGCGCGAAACGGTCAAAAAAGCCGGCGGAGATCCAAAACAGATCAATCCGCTCGTACCGGTCGACCTCGTTATCGACCACTCCGTCATGGTTGACGCCTACGGTTCGCCTGACGCTCTCGAAATCAATCAGCGCATTGAATTCGAACGTAACGCCGAGCGTTACAAGTTTTTCCGCTGGGCGCAAACAGCGTTTGACAACTTCCGCGCTGTACCGCCGGATACCGGTATCGTCCACCAGGTTAACCTGGAGTACCTTGCATCCGTAGCGGCTACTAAAGTCATCGACGGCGAAACGGTTGTATTCCCGGATTCCCTCGTTGGTACGGACTCCCATACGACGATGATCAACGGTCTCGGCGTTGTAGGCTGGGGCGTTGGCGGCATCGAGGCGGAAGCCGGCATGCTCGGCCAGCCGCTCTACTTTGTCGCTCCTGAGGTTATCGGCTTTAAGCTGACAGGCATGCTCGCGGAAGGCGCAACAGCGACCGACCTTGCTCTGACGGTTACGGAAATTCTCCGTAAACGCGGCGTAGTCGGCAAATTCGTCGAGTTCTTCGGACCTGGCCTTTCCAACATCAGCTTGCCTGACCGTGCTACGGTTGCCAACATGGCTCCGGAATACGGCGCAACGGTCGGCTTCTTCCCGGTAGATGCCATTACGCTGAACTTCCTGCGGCAAACAGGCCGTACGGAAGAGCAGATCGAACTGGTTGAAGCTTACTACAAAGAACAAGGCATGTTCCGTACGGACGATACGCCGGATCCTAAGTTCACCGATGTGATCGAGCTGGATTTGTCCACAATCGTACCTTCCCTGGCTGGCCCGAAACGTCCTCAGGACCGTATCGAGCTGACCCAGATGAAGGAAGCTTGGAACAGCACTGTCCGCACTCCAGTCGACAAGGGCGGTTACGGACTTTCCGACGCCAAAATCGAAGAAGTTGTTGAAGTAAAACACAACAACGGCAAAGTAAGCCGCATGGGTACAGGCGCAGTTGTGCTTGCAGCTATTACAAGCTGCACGAACACCTCGAACCCGAGCGTTATGCTTGGCGCCGGTCTCGTTGCCAAAAAAGCAGTAGAAAAAGGCCTCGTTAAGCCGGAATACGTGAAAAGCTCCCTTACTCCGGGATCGCTCGTCGTAACCGACTATCTCGTGAAAGCCGGCCTCCTGCCTTACTTGGAGCAGCTTGGATTCCACGTTGCCGGCTACGGCTGTGCAACTTGTATCGGTAACTCCGGCCCGCTGCCGGACGAAACCAGCCAAGCGATTGCCGATAATGACATGACGGTTGCTGCCGTACTGTCCGGCAACCGGAACTTTGAAGGCCGTATCCATGCTCAGATCAAAGCGAACTACCTGGCTTCTCCACCGCTGGTCGTCGCTTACGCTCTGGCCGGCACGGTCAACATCGACTTCGCAAACGAGCCGATCGGTCACGATCAGCAAGGCGAGCCGGTATTCCTGCGTGATATTTGGCCTTCCTCCGAGGAAATTGCCAATGCCGCAAGCGCCGCGATTACGCCGCAAATGTTCCGCGACAAGTACGACAACGTCTACACGCATAATGAACGCTGGAACCAAATTCCGGTACCGGAAGGCGAGCTGTACGAGTGGGATGAAGATTCCACGTACATCGCTAATCCGCCGTTCTTCGATAACCTGGCTGACGGCATCCGCGATGTAGCGGATATCAAACATGCCAAAACGCTCCTGCTTATGGGCGATTCCGTTACGACGGACCATATCTCTCCAGCAGGCAGCATCCGTGCCGACTACCCGGGCGGCAAATACCTGATCGAGCACGGCGTCGAGAAGAAGGACTTCAACTCCTACGGCTCCCGCCGCGGTCACCACGAGGTTATGGTTCGCGGTACGTTCGCCAACATCCGTATCCGCAACCAGGTTGCTCCGGGAACGGAAGGCAGCTTCACGACTTACCTGCCTACGGATGAAGTCATGTCCGTTTACGAAGGCTCGATGAAATACCAAGCCGACAAAACGAACCTGATCGTAATCGGCGGTAAAGAGTACGGCACCGGCAGCTCCCGCGACTGGGCGGCTAAAGGTACGTTCCTGCTCGGCGTCAAAGCTGTTATTACCGAAAGCTTCGAGCGGATTCACCGCGCCAACCTGGTCGGCATGGGCGTACTGCCGCTTTGCTTCCAGGAAGGCCAAGGCTGGAAAACGCTTGGCATTACGGGCCGCGAAACGTTTGATATCGAAGGCCTGAACAATGATGTGAAGCCTGGCGACAGCGTAACCGTTACCGCTACCCGCGAAGACGGAAGCTCCTTCCAGTTCCAGGTTACGGTACGTCTGGATTCCCTTGTTGAGGTAGACTACTACCGCAATGGCGGCATTCTGCAAACCGTTCTGCGTCAAATGCTGAACGAGCAAAAATAATATTTATGCACAAGAAACGCCGGAGAGCCCTTAGGCTCCCGGCGTTTTTTTATATTTTCGGCCTCATTTCGGCCCTCCACTAGTCTGAAAATTGACTCTTATCACACTTCATTTCGGAATTTCCGCACATTTTTTTCTTACATAGCCCTCTCTTTCCAACGACATAATTCGACATTCAAGCCTGATTCAAGGAACCGAAGTATTAGATTTAGCGCTTCAATGGGTCAAAGAGAATCTCCCTCCTCCCTTCCGAAGGAACCAGATATGTCAGCTTTTCACGGGACTCCAAGCACGGGTACCAAAAAAGTGATCTAAACCGTATCCATACCAGAGAATCAATTATTAAAATTACCATTTTCTCTTATTTACCAAAAACTTTACGTCATGGTATAGTCATTTTCGCAACCTTAATCAACAATTAACAAAATGTTCACAATTAATGGTTGCGAATATTTATGCAAGGTGGGATGAATGTAGTTTGTTTCATCACTTTTTCATCACTTTTTCATCTTTTTTTAGTATTACAAAAAAACTTGTCAGGAGTGAATTTGTGTAATGAAAAAAATGGTTCCTACTCTTCTTGGCGGCGTTCTCCTGTTATCCTCTGCAGCTCAAATCCATGCGGAAGGACCAACGATGAGCGTCGTAACGGACGGTCAGCTTACCCCGCAATTCATTGAGGCGACCGATTCCAAAATCGCTCCGGGAACCTCGGAGGAAAAAGTATGGGCATTTTTGAGAGGGCAACAGGCTAAACTGGGCATTTCCGTAACGGATCTTGGAAATTCCATTCGAATCAAAGATAAAGAGTCTAACTCAGCCACCGGCATGGAACATTTCCGCATGCAGCAATTTGTAAATGGAATCCCGGTATACGGCGGAGACCAGACGATTCATTTGGATAAATCCGGTAAAGTAACTTCTTTCCTCGGCGCTGTTGTGCCGACTCAAAATAATAAAGCGCTGGCTGCTGCGGCTGCCGAAGCTCCTTCTCTTACAGCGGAAGATGCGATCGCTATTGCAGCGGATGAAGCTACCACCCGTGTCGGCGAGCTTGGCGAGCCTCAGATTGAGCCGTCTGCGAAGCTGTTTGTATATCCTGAAGGGGCTTCCTACCGCCTTGTATATGAAACAGAAGTCAACGTGCTTGAGCCTGAGCCGATGCGCACACGTTATCTCATCGACGCTAACGACGGCAGCATTGTGCTCCAATACGAAATGATGAACCATGCAACAGGCACAGGAACCGGCGTGCTTGGCGATACCAAAAGCTTCGAAACGACGCTGTCCGGCGGCATCTACTATCTCGTAGACCAAACGCGCGGCGGCGGCATCTATACTTATACCGGCAACAACCGCAGTACGCTCCCAGGAACGCTGTTAACCGACGCCGATAACAAATGGACGGATAAAGCGGCTGTCGACGCTCATGCCTATTCGGCAAAAGTATATGACTTCTTCAAAAACAAGCTGGGACGCGACAGCATGGATGACAACGGAATGGCGATCCGTTCGACCGTTCATCACCGCCTTAACTACAACAACGCAGGCTGGAACGGCGTGCAGATGATTTACGGGGATGGAGACGGCAATGTGTTCAGATCCCTGTCCGGCGACTCCGACGTAGTCGGCCATGAGCTTTCTCACGGCGTCATTCAATATACGGCGGATCTTCAGTACATCAACGAGTCCGGCGCGCTTAACGAATCCTACGCGGACATTATCGGCAACTCCGTCGAAGCGAAAAACTGGGTGATGGGCGAGGATGTATACACGCCTAACATTTCTGGCGACGCTATGCGCTCCTTCTCCAACCCGACTCTTTACGATCAGCCTGACCATTACTCCAACCGTTATGTCGGCTCCCAGGATAACGGCGGCGTTCATATCAACAGCGGGATTACAAACAAAGCGTTTTATCTGCTGGCGCAAGGCGGAACGCAAAGCGGCGTATCCGTTACAGGCATCGGCCGCGACGCTGCTCTGAACATTTTTTACAACACGCTTGCTTACTATCTGACTTCTACATCCAATTTCGTTGCGGCTAAAAACGCCACCATCCAAGCAACAAAAGATATCTATGGTGCGAGCTCCCCTTATGTAACCTCGGTTACGAACGCCTTCAAGGCGGTAGGCTTGCAATAATAAAATAAATGCCGGCGAGCCAATGGCTCCCGGCATTTTGTGTTATTCGCGTTTCTCCGTTATGTCCGTTGTCTCACTTTTGGCTGGCTGCAGTTGATTCCCTATTCCCTCAAGCTGCTTCAGTATCTCACGGCTCACCTTGAGCTGTTCACGATGCACGGCTTTCATTGCCACACTATCCGACTGAAGTTTAAGTAGCACAAATAATATAAGTCCGACCACGATAGCAAAATAAATGAGCATTTGCGACCTCCCTGCCTGTGATTGACGATTGAAGCAGCGCTTCCGGTGCTAATACTAAGCATAACCGGATTTTAACAAAGGAGATTTTACCATGGACTTCCAGGAAGAAACAACAACTTTTTCCAATAGACTCCCTGTACGTTTTATTAACACGATCGAAGAGATTGCCGGCACACATCCCGGTCAGCGGCGCGCGCATGCCCGCGGCATTTGCGCCAAAGGCGTGTTTACCCCATCTGGCCGAACGATCGGAATGACCTTTGCGGCGCATCTTCAGCAGGAGCCTTGCGAAGCTGTTATCCGCTTCTCCAACAGCGCACCTGACCCGGCCACCAGCGACCTGATGTCGCCAGTCAAAGGCATGGCCGTCGAATTTCAACGGCCGGACCGGCATGGCGTTAAGCCGGTTATCGTTGCTGCGACAATTCCGGTGTTTGTTACCCGGACGCCGGAATCCTTTCATGAAATGATGATTGCGGCAAGAGACTTGGCCAAGCAAGGCCATTCCTTTAAGGAAAGGATAAATGGACTTCTTCATCTTTTTCCGCATGCAGGTAAAGCACTTACGCTGCTTGACGACATAAAACCTCCCGCCAGCTTTGTTTCCATTCCGTACTATTCCGTTCATGCTTTTTACTTTGTGGATGAGAGCGGTACAAAAAGAGCGGTAAAGTATGAGTGGGTTCCCGATGCGGAGGCGCATATGCCGTTGATTAAAGCCGCAGTAAGCTCCAAGGATTATCTGGAGGACGAGCTGCGCGAGCGGCTTAATTCCTCTCCTGCAGGCTTTACGCTTAAACTGACGCTTGGCGAGGAAGGCGATTCTGTCGACGATTGCAGCGTGAGCTGGCCTAGCGAGCGGGAAACGATAGAGGCGGGCCATCTATCGATTCAACAGCTTATTGAAGAACCGGACGGGCTGTTAATGGACCCCACCGCTACAGGTGAAGGCATTGAGGTGACGCCAGACCCGATTCTGCTGTTTCGTCACGATGCGTATGCGGAAAGTTATAGGCGGAGGCAGGAAGGATGCTGACGCGAGTACCCGCAAAAGTTGAGACAAAAAAACCGCAGAGCTGCTGGAATTAATCCTGCAGACCGACCGCTGCGGTTATTGCTATTATTTCAGACGCATCCGATCCGCGCTGATTTTGTAATGCAGCGACTGATCGGTTTTCAGCTTATCAAAAGCGCCGAGATTTTGATTCGCAGGCGCTTGTCCGACGCCAACTTTGCCGAGCGGAGTGCGTCCGCCTTTATAGTAATTTTCGACTGCAAAACGCACACTAGGCACATCCCCGGCGATATCGTTAATGGAGAGCGCAAGCGTATACGTGCCCGCTTTAAGTCCCGCCGGCAGCGTAAAGCTTCCCGTGACGCGGTTTTTGAGCGGTTGAACGTCATAGCTTTGGGTGGCCGAATTCCACTTGTCTCCCGGAAGCCATTGGCGGATATCCGTGTTCTGGAACTTGCCTTTCCACGCGACCGATTTATCGGCTCTGAGCAGCGCAGCTTCAACCTTCCAGTTGTAATACATTGGCGCGGAGCCTGTATTGGTAACATCAAACGATACATCCAGCTTGCCGCCTGGAGCCGTCTGCTCACTGAAGCTCACTTCGTTGATGACATAACGGTACCCGAGCGTTTTTTGCATCTCGGCCGCACCGACTGCAACCTGCGGATCGTTCTGATCGTACTCCGAAATCCAGCCAAGGCTGGACGTATGGGTTTTGCGAATCCAATCGTTCAGATAAGCCGTATTATTTGGCACTTTCAGGCTGTCGTCCGGAGTTTCGCCGATATTGTCCCGCGTTCCCCAGTTATAGGCTACTTCGCCGCCATGAACCGCTGTTTTCCAGTTGTTTTTGGCGATAATGCCTTCGCCGGTCTCTGCATCTTCAGGCAGGCCGAAGGAATCCCAGAAAAAGCCGTAATTATAATTTTGGAACGTTTCCGGATAGCGAACCTGCACTTTTTTGTTTTTGAATGCAGTCTTCGCCGCATCTCCAAGCGCTTTCTGGAATTCCATCGTAATGCGGTCTCCGCCGTCCGCCATTACGGCCGGATAGATATGGTGCTCGCCCCAGTTGCCCCAGAGTCCAAGCTCGATATAAGCGACGCGGGAATCATAATCCCAGGCCTCGCCAAGCTTTTTAATAAAGCTCACGAGACGCTCTTTCACTTGCGGCGTCAGCCAGCGGGCCGCTTCCGCCTCTGGCGTGCTCTTGTCATGCGGAATATCGTTCGGCCAGTACTCGCCAACGTCAGGGTAAACGATAAAAACTCTAGGAATGACTTTGATGTTTTTCTTTTCAATTCCCGCCCACGTATTGTTGCTCCACAGTTTGATTTTTTCTACCGTGTCAGAAGCATTCGTTTCCAGATCCGAGTATTTAATATACTGTTTGTACACGGACCCGTATTCATGATCAACAAAAGAAGTATCATGCACGTACCGCGACGGGCGGAAGCCGATGAACGGATTTTTAAATGCTTCATCGGTTTCCTGCGGATTTACGGTAACGATTCCAGATTGCGCTTCAGCAGGCGGTACGAGACGCTCTCCTCCTGTTACAACCGACGTCAGCATTAACGCTGATGCGGCTGCCGCAGCAATTTTGATTCCAAGCTTTTTCATAACATGACCCCTTTGAATTTATAGCAAACGCTTTTGGCTTATGTTCGGCAGCGGATTCTATGTTTGCCGAAATTAACGATAACATAGCTTATTCGGCAAATCTCCATGTAGAAATTTACAGAAAAAGGTTGACCCTTCAATTAACTTTTAAATGGAATAGAGGGCGACCGAGTTTTCCGCTTCTGTTTCCTGTCAGAGAAGGTTAATCACCTAACACCAATCTATTACAACCTCCATATATTATTTTATCAAATAGGAGGTGATAGAGATGGCTATTCAATTTTTGGATCAACGCTTGTCCACTTATCTGATCGATAGCAGCGGTACCGGACTCATCGCCGCTACCCCGCTATTAATTGGAGATATTGGCCTCCAGGTTGCAGCCGCTCAAGACGTAAATAATGTTCGAGTGGCGCTGACTGGAATGGCGGGGATTGTAGCTAATTCAGAACTCGATGCAATCATTACGCTTGTCGTTGAAAAAAATGGGACGGATACGTTGGGTTCCGGCACCGTAATATTTAGTGAAGACTTTGAAACAAACTTTTTGTCTGCATTCAGCCCATTAGCCGTTGTTGCGGGTGACTCGCCTACTGCAGCGGAGGTATTGGCAGGGCAAATTCGCTATACCTTGTTTGCCAGCGCTTCAGCAGGAGCATTTGTAGTATCCGGTCCAGTAACTTTTAACGGCTCTGCTGCGGCTGGAACAACTTAAGGCCAGAAATTCCGTTATAAAGCAGTTATTGGCTGTCCCATTCACAAAAAGAAACAGCGGCATACTTAGACTAGAACATATAGTCTTAAGTTGCCGCTGTATTATTTAATCATCTATGTTCCTACTTTTAATACTCCAGACCCCATTGGGCGCGGACTGCGTCCAAAGTAGCCATAATGTCTACGCTTTCTTGAATCGGCATCACAGGACTTACCGTTCTGCCTTCGCGGATCGCTGTCATGCACTCTTGAGCCTCATGCACATATCCGTGGAATTTGCGGTCGTCCGTAACGATAACCGGTTCCTGATCTGGAATATGAAGCTCAACGCGGTTGGACCACAGGAATCCCGGGAGATAGATTTTACCCTTTGTCCCGTAAATCCAGGCTCCAGTATCCAGGTTCAGCTGAATCGATCCGTGCAGCGAAGCTGCTTTTCCGTTTCCATAGTCAAACAGTAAGGAGAACTGCTCGTCTACGCCGGTTTCGCCAATTTTCGCCACGCTGTGAATGCGCTCCGGTTTATCTCCAAAAACGAACGACGCAAAGGAGATTGGGTAAATGCCCACGTCGAGCAGGGTGCCCCCGCCTAGCTGTTTATCCAGCAGTCGATGCTCGGGATTCCAGCCCAAATCAAAACCGAATTCGGCCTTAAGCAGTTTTACCTCGCCAATGACGCCTTCGTCCAGCCATTTGCGCACCTGCACGATGGTTGGCAGGAAACGCGTCCACATGGCCTCCATGACAAATACGCCTTTTGCTGCGGCCGCCTCCATCACCTCGCGCGCCTCGTCCGCGTCCATTGTCAGCGGCTTTTCGCACAGTACATGTTTGCCGCCCGCAATTGCGTCGAGCATATTATCCTTGTGTACGGGATGCACCGTGCCGACATAAACAATATCTACCTCGGGATCAGCCGCTAGCTCCGCTGCACTCCCGTATGTGCGCGGAATGCCATGTTTTTCAGCAAACGCTTTCGTTTTCTCCGCGTTACGGCCCGCTACAGCCGTTACAACCGCACCCGGCACATGGCCGAGATCATTTGTAAAGCTGTCTGAAATGCCTCCCGGCCCCATAATTCCCCAACGGATTACCTGATCTTTATCGCTCATGATGCGCCTCCCTCTCCAGTTGCAGCTGTATGTCCCGCTACGAGTGTCTACTTGGACTTCATTCTGTTTCGCGGTAAAGAGGAAAAGTCCTGCCTGAACGCGTATTTTGTCAAGAATTTAAGAAATGCGCTTTATCGCGAGCGGGACGCAGAGTAAGGGACGTTGATAGGCCATTAGTAGAACTGCTAGGCTTCTATTTAGCCCGCAGGCTTTGCTCTCTGGCTTAGCTCTCCGGCGCTAACGCAACTGACAAGCGTTATTAGCGTATTTTGCACCTGTTTCAACTTCTAACGCAACTGACAGTCGTTATTTTGGCGTTTTTGGGCTTTCTAGCTACTCTTTCGCTCGAATAAGGCGTCTCAGTTGCGTTGCGCAGCAAAAAAGAGGAAAAACCTCGAATAAGCCCTTTCAGTTTCGTTAGAAATTTTACAGGATTCGATCAGGCCCCGTTTTCCAAGCCGCTCACGATCAAAATAAAAAAGCTTGTTAAACCGCCGCAGAGGCAGGTTTAACAAGCTTTTTTACAGGTGGCGCATCACAATTTGCTCGACATGCTCCAAATGAGCTCCCATCTCCGCTGCGGCCAACCCGGCATCACCGCGCTCCACCGCCTGCAAAATGAGTTCATGAGCATCAGCCAGCTGTCCGGCAACTTCGCGGCTGGCATATAGCTCCGCCCGTCGCACCGCGCGAATGGTGCGCTCGATGGGAGCCATGAGCGACTCGTACAGCTGCACCATCATCCGGTTATGCGTGGCATGGGCCAGCGCCAGATGAAATTCCATATCAAAGCGCTCACCGTCCAGATCGTCGCCGAGCGTCTGCCGCATGCCCTCCGCCAGCTCTCGCAGCCGGGCAATATCCCCATCGCTTCGCTTATGGGCTGCGAGCTGGGCGTTCGCCAGCTCCAACGAGCGGCGCGCCTCTAGCAGCTCCAGCAGCTCCTCGCGGCTGGCCTCAGCAGCGGCGAGCAGCGCAGGCGTTCCCGCCGCCATGCGCTCCTCCGGCGGGCGCACAATGCTGCCGCCGCCTTGACGGATGTCGATATATCCCATCGCCTTAAGCGCACTTAATGCCTCGCGCATCGTGGAGCGGCCGACGCCAAAGCGCTCGGACAGCTCCCGGGCCGAGGGCAGCTTATCGCCCGGGGCAACGCTGCCTTCGTCAATCAGCGTCCGGAGCTGCTCCGCAATCGCCTCATAATGATTTTGCTTGCTAAGCGGTTTGACCTGCACGGCATATGCCCCCTTCGCCCTTCATCCTAACCGATGATCAGAGCGTACACAATACCCGGCCCATGCACCCCGATCGTCAGGTCGTTCTCGATGTCCGCCGAGCGGCTCGGTCCTGATATAAAATGAATGCCTGCCGGCAGCGCTTCCCGTCCCGCCTCATCAAACGGCTTAAGCACTTCGCCGAGCCGCGTTTTGAGCCGGTCGCGCGGAATGAGCACAAACAGCGCCGTTGGCAGCAGACTGACGCTGCGTCCCTTATTGGCAGCTGACTTCACGACGACAGAGCCGGTATAGGCAACGGCATGATCGGCAAGCACCACGCCGAAATCAGCCTCCGCTGCATGAGCGAGCCAGCGCTCGCGGCTGTTTGATGCTGCACCGCCAGCGTTCGGCCAATCAGCCGTATTCGAAGCACTTACGCCCGGTGCTGCGTTGCCCGCTGTCCAATCCGCAGCGGCTGCGTCCAGCTCGACGCTGACCGCAGCCGCAGTATTTGCACCGGTCTCTCCGCTGTTCGCAGTGCCGTTCCCAGCGCTTGCACCCAGCTCGCCGCTGTCCGCAGCAGACTCGCCGTCACGGTTCCAGACGCGCACCTCCTGCTCCGGCAGCGCCGCTTCCAGGCCGAGCCGATCCAGCTCCGGCTGATCCTGGCGCAGCACCCGCTTCGCCTTCATCACACTTGCTTTCTCCGCAATGAAGTCTCGCGCCGCCGCCAAATCCGGCAGCTCCTCCACATATCCTCCAGCCGCCGTAAAATACTGCCGGAACCGCTCGGCGCGCTCCGCCTCGCTCCATTCAAAGCTGCGCCACAGCTCCGGCGCTCCACGGAACGGCTGCAGCGGCTTCTCCAGCTGGCGGGGCCGTCCGAGCTTAGCCGCGATGCCGTCCATGAACGATTGCTGACGCTGCTTGGACTGCTTTTCCAGCTCCTGAAGCCACAACCGGCGTTCTTCCGCCGTTACGGCCGATTCCCGTTTAGTGTCCGCCATGTCCGCTCTCTCCTTTCCGCTGCGCCGCCTCGCGGGCCTTTTTTGCTATTTCCTCCATGCGCCGTTTCGTCTCAGGGTTCATCTCTCTCAGCCCTGCCGTCAGCTCTTCCTCCAGCGTTCCCCAGCCCTCCCGGAACGTCTGCTTGGGCAATGCAGGCGTGACGCGGTACGTATTCCAGCCCTTAAGCGGGCCGATGCGCGCCTTAATCTCGCCGCCCCGGGCGACGAGCCGCTGACCGATTCTGCCCGCCTTAATCGCGGCTCCCATCAGCTTTGAGCTGCCGGCGACCGCTCCGAATCCTTTCATGCCAACCGTCTCCAGCGGATTTCCGCGTCCGGCCTCCACCTTGCGGCGGCGAAGAGAAACGAGCATGTCATGCAGCGGAATTTTGACCGGGCAAGCCTCGTAACAAGCGCCGCACAGGCTGGAAGCATTGGCGATATCGTCCCACTCCGCAACGTTGCTTTTCAAAGCAGGAGTGAGAACTGCGCCGATCGGCCCGCTGTAAGTGCCGCCGTAGGCATGGCCGCCGATATGGCGGTAAACCGGACAAGCATTCAAACAGGCGCCGCAGCGAATGCAGTTCAGCAGCTCCTGGAATTCCGGGTCGCCAAGCTGGTTGGAGCGGCCGTTGTCGAGAATGATAATATGCATCTCGTCCGGGCCGTCCGCATCCGCGCTGCGGCGCGGGCCGGAGATGCCGGACATGTACACAGTAAGCCGCTGGCCGGTCGCCGAGCGCGGCAAAAGCGTAGCCATCGTCTCTAAATCTTCCCAGGACGGAATAATCCGCTCCATTCCCATCAGGGTGATTTGCGTTTTGGGCACGGTGGATACCATGCGTGCGTTGCCTTCATTTTCGAACAACACCATAGAGCCGGTCTCCGCAATTGCAAAATTGCAGCCGGTCATCCCGATGTCCGCCTCCAGAAACTTCTCCCGCAGCTTGCGCCGCACAAAACCAGCCAATATCGTCGTATCCGGCGCGAGCGTCTCGCCCGCCTCGGCAGACAGCAAATCCGCGATCTGGTAGCGGTTTTTGTGGATGGCCGGAATGATAATATGCGACGGCGTCTCGCCAGCCAGCTGGATGATGTATTCGCCGAGGTCGGTCTCCACCGCTTCTACGGCGATTGACTCCAACGCATGATTGAGATGAAGCTCCTCCGTCACCATCGACTTGGACTTTACGACCGAGCGCGCTCCCGCCGATTCCGCAATGGCAAGCGACAGCGAGACGGCTTCCTCCGCCGTGGCGGCAAAATGAACATGCACTCCGTTCGCGCGGGCGTTATCGGCAAACAGATTCAGATAATAATCCAGATGCGCGATCGTATGCAGCCGGATTTGACGTCCCTGCTCCCGCCAGACGTCCCAGTTGCCATGCGCCTCCGCAGCATCCTTTTTGCCTGAGCGCAGCCGCTCAGTCGTAAACTTCACCGCCTGGCGGAGAAACTCGTCGTTCAGCGCCAGTCCCGCCCGCTCGCGAACGGTATCGGGCTGCTCTTTATGCGCCTTTTCCTGCGTAGGAA
Organism: Paenibacillus pasadenensis; assembly: GCF_023715725.1. Lineage (GTDB taxonomy): Bacteria > Bacillota > Bacilli > Paenibacillales > Paenibacillaceae > Paenibacillus_O > Paenibacillus_O pasadenensis_A. The sequence goes on along the minus strand of NZ_JAMBOT010000005.1, from coordinate 262,791 downwards.
CACTCATCCGGCCTTCACTCCTTCCTCAAGCAGCTCAGCCAAATGCATCACCCGAACAGGCTCGCCCCGGCGGCGTAGATTGCCCGCAATATTCATCAGGCAGGCCATGTCAAGACCGACGAGCACTTCGGCTTCGGTTTCTTTGATATGATCCGTCTTTTCCGTCACCATCGCTCCGGATATATCCGCCATTTTCACCGCAAACGTGCCCCCAAAACCGCAGCAGTCCTCCGCAAAAGGAAGCGGCACAAATTCCAGTCCGTCCACGCTCCGCAGCAGCTCCAGCGGCTCCTCCTTGACGCCGAGCAAACGGCTGCCGTGGCAGGACGGATGGTACGTCACTTTATGAGGAAAACGCGCTCCAACATCGGTCACGCCGAGCACCTGAACGAGGAACTGGGTAAATTCGTACGTTTTGGCGGCCAGCTCCCGCGCCTGGCGCTGCATCTCCGGCTCTTCCTTGAACAGCTCCTCATAGTGATGGATCATGTACGTGCAGGAGCCCGACGGGGAAACGACAAAATCGCTGTCGCGGAACGCGCTTAGAATCGTACGCGCCGTCTTGCGGGCCTCGTCCCAATATCCGCTGTTGTAAGCCGGCTGGCCGCAGCAGGTTTGTACCTTTGGAAAATCAAGCCGTATCCCTTGGCGCGCCAAAATGCGGGCCATCGCTTCCCCGACCCGGGGATAGATCGCATCGCTCAAGCAGGTGATGAACAAGGAAACTTTCATGAGTGCACCTCTCCAGAATAATTTATCAGGTTGTCAGACAAGTTAGAATGAGTACACTCAGTATACTTCAGGATTTCATTACTGAACAGAGAAAGTTCAGCAGCAGCAGAAAAAACCGGCGCTTCCGCAACCGGCTTACTTTTCCCACAATTTTTCTGCGTGGCTCAACCGAGACAAACCGGCTATATCCCGCTCCATCCGGCGCTTGGCTCCAGGGGATTGTTTAATAAGTGAATCGGCTCCGGCTCTTTTCCAGTGTATTGCTTCATTATAAGGTCCAAAATACTCTCCGTATCGTCAATCAATATAATCGCTATTCCTTCCGGCAAAGCAAGAGCGCGCCGCTTCGCGTACAGCTCCGGCCACAACAGAACTGCAGCCGCTTCATGCAAAGAAGGAAGCAGCTGGAGATCCTCCTCGCAGCGGGCGAGCAGAAGCTTGGGATAAATCTCCCGTTTAAATCCTTCGACCAAAATAAAATCCGCCTGCGGAGTTAGTCCGATTAGCTCCGCCAAGGTGCTGCCGCTCTCCATCACAACGACGGTGCGCGAAGAGGAGCTTACGGCGGACCAGTAAGCGCCAGCCTCCCGAAAACGCCGCGTATCGCAGCCCGGCCTCTCGTCTTCGAATTCATGGCCGTCATGTTTGATGGAGGCTACGGATAAACCCGTCAATCGAAGCTGCGCGGCAAGCCGGCAAAGCAGCGTTGTTTTTCCGGTATTTTTATAACCGACCAGCTGGATCACCGTTTTCATGCTGTTCCATCCTCTCCGCGAGTTCCAGACAAACCATGTATTCCTCCCTCGTATTCAGGTTCAGAGCGAACAGCGGCTTGTCGAATCCTTGCTCCAGCCAGTGCCCGGCATCCACCGTCTCCGCCTCCAGCAGCCCGAGCAGCCTTTGCAGACGGTACTCTCCCGCAGCCAGCAAAATTTCGGCAGCCGCAGCTCCTCCCTCACGCCGGTATACGCCATGCAGCGGCTGCAGCCGCCCGTCCAAAAGCGGCACAGCGCAGCCGGCGGAGCCGCTCCGCAGCTTTTCCGCGAGCTCAAGCGCACCAGGCGCAATCACAAACGGCATATCGCAGGCGACCGTCCATACATAAGGTGACTTCGCCGCCAGCAGCGCCGCATGCACACCCGCCAAAGGTCCGCAGCCGGCATACCGCTCCACAAGCGGCGGCGGCAGCTCCGGCGCCGCAGCCCGCACCCGCCGCGCCTGGACTTCGTCGGCTACGACGACGGTCACCCTGCTGCATACAGCGCCCATCCGCCGCGCGATACGCGACAGCAGCGTGCGACTGCCGAGCGTCAATCCGAATTTATCCTCGCCCATCCGCCGGGAAAGACCGCCCGCCAATATAACCCCCTCCAGCTCCATATCACCCGTCATTGCTCACCGGCCTCCTCTCCGCCTGAGCGGCGTAATTCGGACCGCTGTCGTTTTAAAACCCGGCATGCGGCACACGGGATCCAGCTCTGGGCGTGTCGCCAGATTGACGTTCTGTTTCCCGCCCCAGTGCATTGGAGCAAAAACCGTATCCTCGCGAATCCGGTCGTTAAGCCTGCTGCGGACGCTGAATTCTCCCTGCCGCGAGGAAACAGCAACCCACTCTCCGTCAGCAATGCCAAGCGCGGCCGCCGTTGCGGGATGAATTTCCACAAAGCTTTCCAGCTCGCGCGCGGCAAGCGAGGGGCTTCTCCGTGTCTGGACTCCGGTCAAATAATGAGGAAGAACGCGGCCGTTCGTCAGCAGCAGCGGATAGCCGGAGCCTGGTTCGTCCCTCGGGCCCGTTCCCGCCTCCGAGCGAACTCCGAACTGAGCGCGGCCGTTCGGCCTGGCAAAGCCGTCTGTAAACATTAAGCCGCAGCCTTCCTCTTCTTCGGACAGGCAGGGCCAATAGACCCCTCCCTCACCCCGGATGCGCTCATACGTAATGCCGTAATAATCCGCGTCCCCGCCCCGGCTCGCCCGCCGCAGCTCAGTAAAGATCGCTTCGGAGCTGCCGCAGTTAAAATGCTCGCCGCGGCCGAGTTTTGCTGCCAATTCGTTCAAAATAACCCAGTCGTGGCGGCACTCTCCCGGCGCTGGCAAAGCGGCTTCTCGAAGCAGAACCCGCCCCTCCAGATTCGTCAGCGTCCCTTCATTTTCAAGATACGATGTGACCGGCAGCACTACATCCGCCAGCAGCGCCGTTTCAGACATAAACATATCCGCGACAACAAGCTGATTCAGCCCGCGCAGCCCCTCCTCGACGAAGCCCGCGTGAGGGTTGGATACGACAGGATTGGAGCCCATGACAAACAGCGATTGAATGGTTCCGTCATGGACAAGCTCCATCATTTCAAAGGCGGATACACCTTTGCCCGGAATATCGCTGGGATCGACGCCCCAGATTCCGGCAATATATTCGCGGTGGGCCGGATTTTCAATGGACCGGTAGCCGGGCAGCTGATCCGCTTTCTGTCCGTGCTCCCTGCCGCCCTGTCCGTTGCCTTGGCCTGTAATCGCGCCGTAACCGCAGCCCTCGCGGCCGATGTGTCCTGTTGCCAGCACAAGATTAATGAACTGCCGCACCGCTTCGTGTCCGTCGGTCTGCTGCTCCACGCCCCGGGCTGTGCACAAAATCGCCGTCTCCGCTCCAGCGTAAGCGGCAGCCGCCAGCCGCACGTCCTCCAGCTTCACTCCGCATTTTTCAGCGGCAAAGGCTGTGTCGATTCCTTCAAGCTGCCGCACCGCCTCCTCGAAGCCCTCTGTACGCGCCTCGATAAATCCCCGGTTTTCCAGCCCTTCGTCCAAAATCAGACGCAGCATCAGCGCCGCCAGCCTTGCATCCTCGCCCGGCTTCAGCTGCAGGTGGATATCGGCCAGCTCGGCTGTTTTGGTACGGCGCGGATCCAGCACGATTATGCATGCGCCTCGTGCTTTTGCTTCATTAAAGTAAGGCATTAGGGTCGGCTGGCACTCCGCCACATTTGTTCCGGCCAAAATGATGCACTTTGCCTTTGGAATATCGGAGAGGCGAAACGTAAGACCGCGGTCAAGGCCGAAGCTGCGGACGCCAGCCGAAGCGGCAGCGGACATGCAGAAGCGCCCGTTGTAGTCGATTAACCGGGTGCCGACGGCTATCCGGGCAAATTTGCCGAGCCAATAGGCCGTTTCGTTGGTCAGCGAGCCGCCTCCGTAAAATCCGATGGAGTCCGGGCCGTCCGTAAGCATGAGCTTTTTCCAACCATCCGTTATTGCCTCCAGAGCCTCTTCCCAGCTGCAAGGCTCAAGCGTTCCTCCCCTGCGGATCAGCGGCTCAAGCAGCCGTTGGCCGTTAACGGCATGCTGATAAGCATTCAAGCCTTTTACGCAGGCACGGCCTTGCGAAGCCTCGTTTGGCAGTCCTTCCGATTTCATAAAAATCGAATCGGAAGCCCGTTCACTGCCAGCTTGTTGCGGCTCCGGGGTTAGAGCCAGCTTGCACTGCACGCTGCAATAAGGACACTGAGTATGCAATGTCTTTAATTCCGTTTCTAACGTTTTGACACTCATCATAGCCCCTCCTATCCCAGCTGCCCAGCTAAAGCGCCCGCAGCGGCGCAGGAGCACGCTCCGCCGGAGTGAACTGCTCCGCTTCAAGACGGAGCCGCTCCGCAAGGCTGCGCCTCCGGCCGAGATCGGCCAGCCTTTCGCGCAGCGCCAGCTCTCCGTTCCGCTCCAGCCACTGCCAAACCGGCTCGCCCCAGAACGCCTCGGAGCGGTACAGCTGCAGGCATGCGCTCGCCGCTTCCGCCGCCTCCTCCAGCGTATCCGCCACGGCCAGCAGTTGGCCTCCGCGCACAACTCCCTCGGCGCTGCCTCCTGCAGTCAGCTCCCAGCCGGACGGCGCGTGCGACAGGCCGATGTCGGCGACAAGCGTTCCCGCAGGAGCATGCGGGCCGGAAGACACTGCGGCGGTAAGCGGCGTTGGCCACGGAAGCCGCCTCCATAAACTTTCCAACGCGGCGGCAACCGCTGCTTCTCGATTCTCCCCAAGCCCTCCTGCAGCGGCGCGGCCTGCCCGTACCTTCAGTGTCCGCTGGCTTACAGGCCATTCCACTGCATCTCCGATAACCGGCCAACCGTTCCGCTGCGCATAATAGTTCAGCGCCGGACGGCAGTCCTCGCAGCCGGCCGAACTGCTCCAGCCCAGCCGGGACAGCGCCTCCTGCGGCGGGCATAAAGCCTTGGCCAGCCGGGACAGCGCCTGGGGCAGCTCCGCCGGAGCCAGCTCTGTGCAGCCGCATAACGGAAGCGGCCGGGACAGCGGTACAGCAGCCGTCTGCAGCATAGCTGGCTTCTGCTCCGACATATTATGACCCGACAGCGCAAGCTTGACGATCGATTCGACAACGGGGCGGCAGCCGCCGCAGGAGCCGGAAGCTCCCGTGCAGGCGCGCACCTCGTCCGCCGATCCACAGCCGCCGGAGACTGCCCGGACAATCTCCGCTTTGGCGACGGCGTTGCATTCGCATACGACAGCGGAATCCGGCATGGCCGCTGCTGCTGCATCGCGGGGACTCAGCCCGTCTGGCGCCGCCGCGGCGGAACCGCCGCTGAACGCCTTCTCAAGCTCCGCGATGGAGGCGTTCTTTTTGACGAGGCCAAGCAGCTCAGGACCATCCGACACATCCCCGTAAAGCACTGCGCCCGTTACAACGCCTCCCCGGCCAAAAACCCTCCGGTACGTACCTTTCAAACCGTCGAATTGCTGCAGCAGCGTCTCCTCTTCGCCATGCCCGCTCACGTCCCCGACAGAAAAAACCTCTGCTCCGGAAACTTTCAGCTGGGAATAGGGGACAGAACCTTCATATTGTTGTCCCTCAGCTCCCGCCAGCGTGGCGGCAAGCGTTTTGGCCTGTTCATACAACGGCGCAACCAGTCCGTATACGACTCCACGGTGCTCCGCGCATTCGCCAACCGCAAAAATATGCGGATCGCTGGTGCGCATGGAATCATCAACGACGATAGCGCGCGCCGCATTCAGCCCCGCAAGCTTCGCCAGCTCAATTCGAGGACGGATGCCGATGGCAAAAAGAATCAGGTCCGCTTTTAGAACGCCGCCATCGCGAAAACGCAGTCCGTTTGCCCGGGACAGCCCTGTCACCTGAAGCGTCTCCTTGCCCAGATGAAACTCCATGCCCTGCTGCTCCAGCTCCCGCCGCAGCAGCAGCGAAGCCATCGGATCCAGCTGGCGGTTCATCAGATGAACGGCATTGTGTACGACATGCGCTTCCATGCCGAGGTTAAGCAAACCGCGCGCAGCTTCCAGTCCGAGCAGTCCTCCGCCGATTACCGCCGCCCTTTTGCCCTCCCGGGACGCCTTCAGCATCGATTCGCAATCCGCGATGGTGCGAAACGCGATAACCCCCTTTTTGTCCGCCCCGGGAATGGAGGGAATGAAGGCTGAGGAGCCCGTTGCCAGCACGAGCCGGTCATACCGGTCCGTTCGTCCAGCCGAGGTGCGGATCGTTCTGTTAGGAGCGTCGATTGCCTCAACCGTTTCTCCGGTAAAAAGGCGGATTCCGCGCTCCTCGTACCAGCAGGCGGGCTTTAGCGTAATTTCCTCCATCGGGGTATCGCCCTGAAGAACCTTGGAAAGCAAAATCCGGTTGTACGCCGGAACCGGCTCGCTGCCATATACCGCAATATCATATCGCTCTGGCCCCAGCTTCATCAGTTCCTCCAGCAGCCTGACGCCCGCCATGCCGTTCCCGACGACAATGAGCTTTCTGCGCCTCTCTTCCATATGCGCTCCTCCTCTCCTGTAGCGGCTCCGCTTTGGCAACGGGGTTTGCGCTCAATCGCCGCTAAGTCCGATCCACCGGATCAGCTCGCCCTCGTCGGCTCCCCGGCCGCCTGCCGGTATCCGCACCAGCGCATCGGTGCTCGCAAAAGCGGCGACATTGCCGGAACGGTCTCCCGGCAGCGGCATCAGCAGCGGTTCGCTTCCCGCCTCCTCCAGCAGTGACGCGCGAATATACCGGGGATAAGGGCAGGGCTTGCGAATTGCTGCCCCAAGGCGTCCGCTCCTCCAATGCGGCTGCCAGTCGATCCTGCCTGCCAGCTTTAATACCAGCGGGCGTACGAGCAGCTCCATCCCGGCGTGACAGGCCGACGGATTGCCGGATAACGCCGCGAGCAGCTTTCCACCCGGCAGCCCATAGACCGATGTAGGCGTGCCGGGCCGCATCCGCACCTTTTGAATGACGGGCATTCCGCCCGCAAGCCTCGCTGCTTCATGCGCGTAATCGCAATCGCCCACGGATACGCCTCCCGCCGTCACAACGAGGTCGCTGTTCACTGCGGCTTCCCGGATTGCAAAAGCAAGCTGTTCCGGATCGTCCGCAACCGGGGCGTAACGCCGGACCTCTGCCCCTAGCTCCCGCAGCCTTGCGGCGAGCATAAAGCCGTTGGAATCGTAAATGGCCGCTTCTCCAAGCGGCTTCCCCGGTTCGCACAGCTCGCTGCCGATAGGAATTACGCTCACGCGAGGTTTTTGGCGGACAACCGCGGCATCCCTCCCGTCCGATGCCAAAAGCGCGATATGCCGCGCCCGCAGGCGCATTCCGCCGCCAATCAGCTTTTTTCCGGCTGGAACGTCCTCGCCGGCCTCTGCAATGTGAGACTGCGAACCCGCAAGCCTCTGGATATTCACCCGTCCGTCCTTTAACAGGACAACCGCTTCCTGCATAACGACGCGGTCATATCCCGGAGGAACAGGTGCGCCAGTAAAAATACGCAGCGTTGTGCCGAACCCGCTAGTACCTGCGCCGTTTGCTCCCATTCCCGGCCTGAGCTCGCCGCTCCTCCGCAGCATGACGGACTCGCCGCGTTCGAGAGGCGCTAGATCGTCCGAATACACCGCGTAACCGTCCATAGCTGCCCGGCGAAAAGGCGGCAGCTGCAGCCGGGCGATTAGCGGCTCCGCGAGCACGCGGCCGCATGCCTCCTCCAGAGCGACCTGCTCCGTCCCAATCTCCGGCGTATGTTCCGCGAGCAGGCGTATTGCGTCTTCAAGCTCCATTAGGCTATCGTTCACCATTAAATCCGCCTCCCGATTAAACAAAATAACTCCTGTCACTTCTGCCGGGCACGACCCTTTTCAGCAGAATGATTGCCGGCGCCGCGTATAAAAAAAGCCCGCTCCGCAGCGCGTCCAAGACGCGGGCGGAAGAGGGCTTCGTTGCACTCTTTGAGACAGCACAGCACTGTGCCGATTGAATTAGCTTCAGCTTAATGGATGCCAATGTTAATGTCAATATATCTAACATAATTACATGGATTTTGATTATTTGAAGTTAGGTATATTGACATATTTGTTCTTTCATCCTTATACTCGGTCTAGACTCTACAAGGCCGTACAGTCTCGCATACCGGTTCTCCGGCAATGAAGCCGCAGCTTTCCTATCATGGGAAGGATGCGGCTTTTTTTGATCGAGCGCCCTAATAGCTGCCGGCCGTACAAAGGAGAGGATAGGATGATGGAGAGAAAGAGCTTTTGGCAAAGCGGAGACAAAAAGACACTGCTGAGCGCTTTTCTGTATTTTGATGTGAGCTTTATGATTTGGGTATTGATCGGTCCGCTGGCTGTCGTCATCGCCGCCGATTATCCGATGGATCCGGTGCAGAAGGCGAATCTGGTGGCGCTGCCTATTTTAGGAGGATCAGTGCTGCGGCTTGTATTCGGTTTTCTCTCGGACTATATCGGCCCCAAGCTGACCGCCCAGATCGGCATGGTCATCTCAATTGTCCCGCTGGTGATGGGCTGGCAATTCGTCAACAGCCTGGAGCAGCTGTACATCGTTGCGCTGCTGCTTGGTTTTGCCGGCGCATCGTTCGCCGCCGCGCTGCCGCTGGCGGGGCAGTGGTATCCGAAGGAGCATCAAGGACTCGCGATGGGCATCGCCGGAGCCGGCAACAGCGGGACCGTCTTTTCCACGCTTTTTGCCAATCGGCTGGCCATGCACTACGGGAGCTGGGAAATTGTTTTTGGACTCGCAATCATCCCGATTGTTACTGTGTTAATATTGTTCACCCTATTTGCCCGCAACAGCCCGAGCCGTCCGGAGCCGCGCAAGCCAGCCGAATATGCGCTCGTCATGAAACAAGGCGACGCCTGGGTATTCTGCGCTCTTTATGCGGTCACTTTTGGCGGATTTGTCGGCCTCTCCAATTACTTGACGATATTTTTCAACTCCCAATACGGCCTGGCTCCCATCCGAGCCGCTGATTTCACAACGTTATGCGTCATTGGAGGCAGCCTTTTCCGACCGATTGGCGGTTATTTGTCCGACAGAATCGGCGGCGCTCGCATGCTGACGATTTTATACGGAGGCGCGGCGCTCATGCTTGCCTGCGTTGCTTTTATGCCGCCGCTGCCCGTTGTGCTTGCGCTGCTGTTCGTCGGCATGATGTGCCTTGGCGCGGGCAACGGCTCCGTATTTCAGCTGGTACCGCTGCGCTTCGGACGCGAGCTGGGCCTGATGACCGGCATCGTCGGCGCGGCTGGCGGACTCGGCGGTTACGCCTTGCCGCTCGTGCTTGGCCAATTGTACAAATCCGTCGGCAGCTACGCTCCGGGTTTCCTCTGCCTCAGCGCTGTCGCCGCCGGAGCGATGGGCCTGATTATAGTGAAGCAAATCGGCTGGCGAAAGGGCTGGCTCTCGCGGTCGGACAGCGGCAACGGCGCTCCCGCAGCGGCATCCGGCGTCTCCACCGCTTCAGCCAAGCTCTAGCACTACGAGTCATGCGTCTCCGTAGCTCAGCCAGGCTCTAGCAATTCGGTTATGCGTCTCTGTAGCTCAGCCAAGCTCTAGCAATTCGGTTATGGTCGGCGGTCGCGATTATCGCGGTCCGCAAAGCTGAGGACGATCAGTTCTTGTCTAGGATTTCTGACACTCATCTCGCAAGGTGATGGAAATACGCACTAAGGGGCGAGTAACAGTGACAGCTCTTCGAGCACTGGCTGTGGGTTAAGGGCATTTGACGCCCTTATCTACGTCCATCCGATCGGATTCTCGCTAGTTAAGGGCGTTTGACGACCTTAACTACGCCCTCTCGCTCGGATTCTCGCGAGTTAAGGGCGTTTGACGCCCTTATCCGCACCCTTTCGCTCGGATTCTCGCTAGTTAAGGTCGTTGGACGCCCTTATCCGCACCCTTTCGCTCGGATTCTCGCGAGTTAAGGTCGTTTGACGCCCTTATCCGCACCCTCTCGCTCGGATTCTCGCTGCTTAAGGGCGTTTGACGCCCTCAAGCACCCCGTCATTCGCAAGCCCTATATCAATCAGCGACAACGGCGACTCACCAGCTCAATCTGCGCCCTCGGCGGCCCCGACACCCTGCTCATGCAGGTTGCCGGGGCTGCCTTTTGAGCTTCTTCCAGCCAGCGCCTCGCTGTTATAGAAACCTCTTAAACTAAAAAAGCCTTCTGCAGCACCGCCGCGCATCCGGCAGGTACCGCAAAAGGCTTTATGCTTTTTAACGCGCCGCGAGAGCTTTGGACTCCGGCAGCTCCAGCGATTTTTTCCATGCCTGATACTTCCCCCAAGCCGCGCCGCTCTCCAGCAGCTCCTTCGCGATGTACACGCCCTCCTCCAGCGAATCCGCGCGCCTCGCCAGCTGCAGCCGAAGCGCGGCATTCAGCAAAACCGCGCCTGCATGGGACATCGAGCCCTCACCGCCCAGCACTGCTTCCCCGGCCTGCAGCTGCTCAGCCGCTGTCCAATCGCGCTCCTCCTGCTCCAGATCCAGGCCAAGCGCTTCAGGATCGACAACCTGCAGCTCCGCCACTCCGTTTTCAACGATATACAGCCGGGTCGGCCGGTTCAGATGCAGATCCTCCGAACCCTCCGCTCCCTGAATGAGAAGGGATCTTTCATACCCCAGCCCAGTCAGAAGGCGCGCCAGCCGTTCAAAAACCGTGTTGTGAAATACGCCGAAGGCCAAATAAGGCGACCCGCCGTAATCCAGCAGCTTTTCGGCCGTATTTAACACCGTCCGCAACCCGAGCTCCTCGCGGATCGGCCGCAGCCGCCCGAGCGCCGGGCACCAGCTCTCCGCCGGAACGTACAATACCCCGGTCTGACGAGCCGCTGCCTGGAGCGCCTCCCGCGAAAGCCGGTCCGGGTCCAGCCCGGCGGCTTCAAGAAGCGAATGCAGCGTCACGCCCCATTTGGGAGGAAGCGGCGCGGAACCGTGCAGCGTCACCGGCAGCCCTGCCGCCGCAAGCACAAACGCCGTCGGAAAAGTCGCGATGAACGTCCGCTTCCGTCCGTCATACGGCCCCGCAAAATCAATGCCTCCCTGCAAGCCGTCCCGGCGGGCATGAGTACGGCAGACGCGCACAAAAGCCTCGATTTCCTCAACGCTTTCCATTTTGATCCGCTCGGCGATGAGAAAAGCCCCGATTTGGGCTGGCGTTGCAGCCCCCCCTAATATAGCTTCGGCCGCAGCAGCGGCGTCGTCGTATCCGAGATCCTTAGCGCCGCGTTTGCCGCGGCCGACTTCTTTCAGCAGATGGATCATATACGGCCCGCCCCTTTTTTCGTATTGTGCTGAAGCAGCTCATACACCTTCACAATCGACGTTGCAACATCCACCATCCGTTTGCGCTCCTGCATCGCCTCCGAACGAAGCAGCTCATAAGCCTCGGCCTCGCTCAAACCGCGAGATTCGGAAAGAATCCCTTTAGCCATTTCGATCCATTTCCGTTCCTCCAGCCGCTGCAAAAGCCGCTTGCGCTCTCCCTCCCACTGCCGCCTCTCCATGCAGGATTTTCCCGCCAGCTGCAGCGCCCAATGGACCTCTGCGGCACTCATGCCGGGAGTAATCAGGCCGTCTAAACGGACATCATCCTCGCAAGCTTCCGCCGAGCCACCCATTGCCTCAGGACTGCACCACCAGAGCAGCGGCAGCTGCCGCTGCTCCGCCACCGCATCACGCCAGGAGCGCACTTGCGGAAGCGCCATATGAAGCACGGCCGCGTCGGCCTCTGGCAGCACCGTTGCAGCCTGTTCCTCCGTTACCGCTCGAAGCACGGCGTAGCCGCAGCCTCGAAGCAGGCTTTCCGGGGACGCTCCCGCCTTGTCCGGCGTGTCCTGCAGCCGGGAAACTTCTTGGTTCCGTGGGGTAATGACGACAATTGATCGCATCGACAGCGGCTCCTCTCCGCATCCAGAGCCGCCGTCTCCCCCGTTCGAAGAAAGGGTTAAACGCCAACCTCGGAATTCATGTAAATTTATATAACACAATAACTTTCGTTTTGTCGATATAATCCCTTGAATTTGGATGAAATCCTGAATTTTATGTTATGTATATTGACATTAAAGAGATTGTGCCTTATAGTGAGCCTAATTCAATCATCTATCTGAGGATACAACGATGTATCCCTTCCAGCGGCAACGAAGCCTGCAGGAATTCCGGAGGACGGATCAATCCGTCCCGGTATTCCCGCAGGCTTTTCTGCTTTTATTCTCGGCAAACTCGCCTATCCGAAAGGAGCTTGAAGGATGAACACGTCCAACTCCCAAAAACTCGTCATGATCGGCAATGGAATGGCCGGAATACGCTGCATCGAGCATCTGCTTAAGCTCGCTCCCGACGCCTACGAAATTACGGTTTTCGGAGCCGAGCCGCATCCAAACTACAACCGCATCCAGCTTAGCACGGTGCTGGCCGACGGAGGCTCCGGTTTGCAGGACATCGTCCTCAATGACTGGAGCTGGTACGCGGAGCATGGCATTACGCTGCATGTCGGCCATACCGTAACCTCTATTGATACACAAGCCAGGACGGTCGCCTCCGACCAAGGGCTGACGGTCAGCTACGACGTGCTGCTAATAGCTACCGGCTCGCGCGCATTCATGCTGCCCGTCTCCGGCGCGGACAAAGAGGGCGTCATCGGGTTTCGCGACATTCGCGATTGCGAGACGATGCTTGAGGCTTCCCGGACCTACCGCCGCGCCGCCGTAATCGGCGGCGGACTGTTAGGATTGGAGGCCGCCCGCGGGCTGCTCAATCTCGGCATGGACGTCACCGTCATCCATAATTCCAGCGCGCTGATGAACCGCCAGCTCGATCCTCCGGCCAGCCATATGCTGCGTCATGAGCTGGAGATGCAGGGCATGAAGTTTCTAACAAACATGCAGACCCGGGAAATTACCGGAGCTGACCGGGTTACCGGCATCTCTTTTAAAGACGGGAGCTTTCTGGAAACGGATTTGGTCGTTATGGCCGTCGGCATCACGCCTAACGCCGAGCTGGCCGCCCGCTCCGGCATTGCGGTCAAGCGAGGCGTACTCGTTGGCGATGATCTGTCCACGAGCGTTCCCGGCGTGTATGCGCTCGGCGAATGCGCCGAGCATAACGGAATCACGTACGGCCTCGTCGCCCCCCTTTACGAACAGGGAGCCGTGCTGGCGAAACATCTCGCAGGCGTTCACTCCGAAGGCTACAAAGGCTCCGTCACCTCGACAAAGCTGAAGGTATCCGGCGTTGATGTATTTTCGGCAGGAGATTATATCGGTCTTGAAGGAACCCGCTCGCTGTCATTTAAAGACGAGGTGGACGCCGTTTACAAAAAACTGGTGCTGCGCGGCGATTTGCTGGAGGGAGTTGTGCTTTTTGGCGACATCAACGACGGGCCGATGCTGTTCAATCTGATGAAAACCGGCGAATCGGTCGCAGGTCGGGAAAAGCAGCTGCTGCTTGGATTTGCTCCCGGCGCAACCAGCGCGGCTTCGCCTCTGGAGCGGCTGTCCGCGATGCCCGGCGACGAGATCGTATGCGGCTGCAACGGCGTCAGCAAGGATGACATTGTTGACGCCATCGCATCCAAGGGCTGCACAAGCCTGTCGGCTGTCAAAAGCTGCACGAAAGCTTCCGCCTCATGCGGCGGCTGCAAGCCGCTAGTGGAAGATCTGCTTACATTAACTGCCGGAGATTCCGTCGTGAAGGCCAAAGAAGGCATTTGCGGCTGCACCCCGCTCGACCGAAACAGCATTCTTGAAGCGATTAATGCAATGGGGCTTACCTCGGTGAAGGAAACGATGAACGTGCTGGAATGGAGCCAGCCCGAAGGCTGCTCCAAATGCCGTCCAGCTCTGAACTATTACTTGGGAATGCTGAAACCCGGGGAGTACCGCGACCAGAAGGAATCCCGTTTTACGAATGAGCGTTATCATGCCAACATCCAGAAGGACGGTACCTATTCGGTCGTTCCCCGGATTTACGGCGGCGTGACCAGCCCGGCGGAGCTGAAGCATATCGCCGACGTGGCGGAGCGCTTCCAGGTTCCGCTGGTAAAATTCACTGGCGGACAAAGGCTCGATCTGCTCGGCGTGCGCAAAGAGGATCTCCCGCGTATGTGGGAAGAGCTCGGCATGGCTTCGGGCAGCGCCTACGGCAAAGCTTTGCGCACGGTAAAAACATGCGTCGGCGACACCTTCTGCCGTTTCGGCACCCAGGATGCTATGGGCATGGGCATCAAGCTGGAAAAAGCGTTTGAGCGCATCAGCACACCGGCGAAGTTCAAAATGGCCGTGTCAGGCTGCCCGCGCAACTGCGCTGAAGCAACGATCAAGGACTTCGGCGTTGTCGCCATCGACGGGGGATGGGAGCTTCATGCCGGCGGCAACGGAGGCGTTAAAGTCCGGGCGACGGATCTGCTGACGGTTGTGCGGACGGAGGAGGAAGTCATGGAATGGTCTGGAGCCTACCTGCAATATTACCGGGAAAATGCAAACTGGAACGAGCGTACCGCCCATTGGGTAGATCGAATTGGAATAGATGCGATTCGCGAGGCTTTGTCTGACCGGGACGAAAGACTCGCCCTCGTCGACCGTCTGCAGACAGCTCTCTCCGGCCTTGAGGACCCATGGCATGAAATCGTGGATAATGCTGAGCTGCGCAAAAACTTTGAGCCGCTTGCGGCGGCGGGGAGGAATTCACAATGAGCGAATATCATGTCGGACATACCGGGCAAATTGATCCTCTCGGCTCCCGAACCGTAACGGTAGAAAAAGAGGAAGTCGCCCTCTTCAAGCTTTCCAGCGGCGAAATTGCGGCGGTGGAGAACCGCTGCCCCCACAAAGGCGGCAAGCTGTCGGAGGGCATGGTTTGCGGCTCCTCGGTCCACTGTCCGCTGCATGACTGGAAAATCGACCTGCGCAGCGGGCGCGCGGCAGCGCCGGACGAAGGCTCGGTCAAGGTGTATCAGGCTCAGGTGGACAAGGACGGACGTATTATTTTAGTCAAAAACGAGGTCTGCCCTGCTGTTCATCCTTAAGCGTCGACGAATTAGACGTCTTTCGGCGCAAACCCGACAGCGGCAGTACACTATTTGTCATAAACCAAAAGAAGAATCCTTTAATTGGATTAAAAATGGACACTTTTCCGGCAGCATCCATCGTTTGCTTGAATGGTACAATGACGTTGGCCGTTACAATTGCGCCTTAACCTAACGATTCATTCCTAACCTTGGAAAGGAGAGTTAAGCCGTCATCGTATCCAATTCACGCACAGCCCTGCGCCTGCTCGTTTGTGCAGCAGCAGCAGCCATTGTTTATGCTCTAGTTAAAAATTATGTTCTCGATCCTCAGGCCGCCGAGTTTCTGGGGCACAAACCAGAGTCTTCCCTGCCGGACAACGGCGGCGCTTGGCTCATCGTCCTTTATATTCATATCGCAGCCGCTTGCCTGGCTACACTATCCGGCCTGCTCGGCTTTTTGCCGCGCACCCGACGGACAGCGGCAGCGCTCCGTTTCCACCGGTGGAACGGATACGTCTATTTAACTAGCATAATCATTATTTGCATATCATCGGGCTATATGGCTCCTTACGCAACCGGGGGCAAATGGACCAGCATTCCGTTTAACTTGCTGAACATTTTTTGGCCGGCGATTACGATTTTTGCTATACGCAGCGCAAGGAAGCGGCGGCTCGCCAACCATAAACGCGGCATGATTCGCAGTTACGCGTTTTGCTTCAATAATTTGACGCTGCACATATTCACGACCTTGTTTTATTCCGGATTCGGCCTAGATTACACGCTTGGTTATACCATTGCGCTTTATGTCAACATCGCTTTCCTGCTGGCGGCTGGCGAAATAGTCATACGGATGCTTAAAATTCCGAAGGACCAGCGGCGGGCGTGAATGTGCTCTTTGACTATCTTAGCTATTCGCGCGGTTTCACGCTCCGTAAGGGCGTTTGACGCCCTTACCGACGGCTGTTCACGCGGTTTCACGCTCCGTAAGGTCGTTTGACGCCCTTACCGATGGCTGTTCACGCGGTTTCACACTCCGTAAGGGCGTTTGACGCCCTTACCGATGGCTGTTCACGCGGTTTCACACTCCGTAAGGTCGTTTGACGCCCTTACCGACGGCTGTTTGCGCGGTTTCCTGCTCCGTAAGGTCGTTTGACGCCCTTACCAGAAGCTTTTCCGCTCGTCTCGCCCTTACGGAGGCTCAGCACCATTTGTTCTTATGCAGCTGGCTTTTCCCATTCAACTACTTTCCACACAGCTTAAAAAACGCAGCAAAAAGCGCCGGTTTCCGCCGGCGCTTTTCCTTTACGGTTTACTGTTTCATTCGCGGATCCAGCACATCCCGCAGACCGTCTCCCATCAGATTGAAGCCGAGCACGGTTAGCATAATGGAAAGGCCGGGAAAAACGACCGTCCACGGTGCTTTTTGAATAAACTGGCGCGAATCGGACAGCATTTTGCCCCATTCCGGATCCGGCGGCTGAGCGCCAAGGCCAAGGAAGCCCAGCGCAGCCGCTTCAATAATCGCCGTAGCGATGCCGAGCGTGCCCTGCACGATGATTGGCCCAAGGCAATTCGGCAAAATATGCTGCAGCAAAATACGGGAATTCCTCATGCCGAGCGAACGCGCGGCCGTAATGTACTCCTCCTCACGCAAGCTCAAAACCCTGGCCCGGACAAGCCGGCCGAACACCGGCACGTTGACGATGGCGATTGCGATCAGCGCATTTTGCAGCGATGGCCCGAGCGCGGCGACAATACCGATTGCCAGCAAAATGCCGGGGAACGCCAGCAGGATGTCAAAAAGGCGGGATATCAGCGCATCGATCCAACGACCGTAGTACCCGGCAACAATGCCCAGCAAAGTACCGGACGCAATCGATCCGAGCACGCTGCTGACGCCAACCCAAAGCGAGATGCGCGTCCCGTAAATGATTCGGGAGAAAATATCCCGCCCGAGATCGTCCGTGCCGAACCAATGCTCGCCGCTCGGCGCCTGCAGCCGGTCAACCAAATTCTGCTCCTTGTAATTGTACGGCGCCAGCAGCGGCGCCATTAGCGCGACAAGTATAAAAAATATGATAATGCCAAGCCCGATCATCGCCATGCGGTTGCGGCGGAAGCTGCGCCACGCATCTCTCCACGGGGAGGAGACTTCCGCTTGCGGCGGGACGGCCAGTCGGATAGCCGGTTGTGACACGCAATCTCCTCCTATTTGTAGCTGATTCTTGGATCGACCGCGGCGTACAGCAAATCTACCAGCAAGTTAATAAGCACAAAGATTAACGCGATGATCAGAATGCCGGATTGGATGACGGGATAATCCCTGGCGCTGATTGCGTCGAAAATATAGCGCCCGACGCCCGGCCAGGCGAAAATGGTCTCGGTCAGCACCGCTCCGCCGAGCAGCAGCCCGAACTGCAGGCCAACAACGGTCAGGACGGGAATGAACGCATTGCGCAGCGCATGTTTATAAATAACGCCCAGTTGCGATATCCCTTTAGCCTTTGCCGTGCGGATATAGTCCGAACGCAAAACCTCCAGCATGCTGGAGCGGGTCATCCGCGCGATAATCGCCATCGGAATGGTGCCCAGCGCGATGCCAGGCAAAATCAGATGTTTCATGACCGTCCAGAACTGATCCATCCGCCCTGCCAGCAGCGTATCGATCAGATACAGGCCGGTGACGGAATCGACCGGATCGCGGGGATTCATCCGGCCGATTGACGGGAGCCATTTGAGCTCAAGCGCGAACAGCCACTGCTCCATCAGACCAAGCCAGAAAATCGGCATCGACACCCCGATCAGCGCGATCAGCATGCTCGTGTAATCAAACCAGGAGTTTTGCTTCCAGGCGCTTAAAACGCCGGCGTTAACGCCGATGATAATCGCAAACAGCATGCTGAAAACAGTCAGCTCCAGCGTTGCCGCAAGATAAGGTCCCATCTCCGACGTAATCTCCTCACGAGTGCGGATTGACTTGCCCAAATCGCCGCTCAGCAGATTGCCTAGATAATCTCCGTATTGGATATACAGCGGCTGATCCAGCTTGAGCTGCTGGCGCAGCGCCTCCTTGGAGGCGTTGCTTGCTTTTTCGCCAAGAATGACTTCAGCAGGGTCGCCTGGAATGGCATGAATGATGGAAAATACGATGAGCGTCATGCCCAGCAGCACGGGAATGAGCATCAGCAAACGGCGTATCGTGTAATTCAGCATATTGGTTGCTCCTTGCGGTCAGCATCGGCCTATTCGAAATAAACTTCACTGTACGGCTCCGAGCTCGTCGGAGAAGGCACGTAGCCTTTCAAATTCGCCTTGGCAGCCAAAAGCGGCGTGGAGTGAACAAGCGGAATCCATGGAGCGTCCTGCTTGATTAGCAGCTGGGCCTGTTTGTAAAGCTCCTCGCGCTTGGCCGAATCCGCTTCCGACTGGCCTTGGCTTAACAGCTTGTTCACTTCCTCGTTGGAATAGAAGCTGTAATTGTTGCTGCCGATGGCGTCTTTGTGCAAAAGAGTAAACAGGAAGTTGTCCGGGTCGCCGTTGTCGCCCGTCCAGCCAAGCATGAACAGGTCTTCCTTCTCGCCTTTTTTCAGATCGGCCAGATAGGTCGCCCATTCCGGCGATTCAATCCGCGTTTTTACGCCGATTTTCTCAAAGTCGGCCTGAATGGCCTCGGCCACTTTTTTGCCATCCGGCATATAAGGACGCGCAACAGGCATCGCGTAGAAAACAAGCTCATTCGGCAGCCCGTCCGGATATCCGGCGTCGGCCAGCAGCTGTTTCGCTTTTTCCAGATCGTACGGGTAATCCTGCACATCCTTGTTGAAGCCGAGCGTAGTCGGCGGCATCGGGTTGACAGCCATTTCCGCCAAACCGCCGTAAAAAGCTTGAATGATGCCTTCCTTATTCACGGCGTGGTTCAGTGCAACGCGCACCTTCGGATCATCAAACGGCTTTTTCTTCACGTTGAAGCCAAGGTATCCGACGTTAAAGGACGGGCGCACGATCTTTTGCAGCTCGGCGTTGCTCTCCAGCGCGGTCAGGTCGTCGGGGTTCACGCCCTCCATCAGATCGATCTCGCCGTTTTGCAGCGCTGTAAAACGAGCTGTATTTTCCGGAATGACCGTAATAATAACGCGGTTCAGCTTCGGCAGCCCCTCCTGCCAGTAATCCGCGTTTTTCTCCAGCGTGACGGACTCATTGCGTTTCCACTCCTTGAAAACAAACGGCCCGGTTCCGACAGGCTCGCTCTTGAACTTGTCCTTTTTTTCCTGAACCGCCTTCGGAGAAGCGATGCCAAATGCAGGCATGGCGAGGTTTTGCAGGAACGGCGCCTGAGGCTGGTTCAGCGTGAACTGCACGGTCGCGGGATCAACCGCCTTCACTTCCTTGATGACGCGGGAGCCGTCAGGGCCGAACATTGAATCGTAATAGTCGAAGGAATCACCCTCGAATTTGTACGGGCTGGCCGGATCGAACCAACGGGTGAAGTTGAACACGACCGCGTCAGCGTTGAAGTCTGTTCCATCATGGAACTTAATGCCCTGGCGCAGCTTGAACGTGTACGTTAGGCCGTCCTCCGACACCTCATAACTTTCGGCAAGAGCAGGCGCCACTTCCGTCGTACCGTTTTTGTACGTCAGCATCCCCTCGAAAATTTGCTCCGTCACCTTCATGGACTCCCCGTCGGTAACGATTGAAGGGTCAAGCGCTGCGGCGTCTCCGCCGCGCGCCATAATTAGCGTATCCTGGGAGCCCGCCCCTCCGGATGGAGCCGGACTGCCGGATGGCGATTCGCTTGTTGACGGCGAGCTGTTGTTAGCCGCTGGCGAGTTATTGCCGCTGCAGCCGGTAAAGACGATGACGGAAGCGAGCAGCAGAGCCGCTCCGGATTGCCATTTTTTCAAGTTCATTGCCTCCCTTTGGTTTCAAAATCCGATCAAGCTCTATATGCTGCAATCCCACTCCGCCGCTGGCTTAGGAGTAAAGATGACAAGCCGTTGCATGTCCAGGGGCTACCTGCTTCATCACCGGGCGCTCGTGTCGGCAAATGTCCATTGCTTGCGGACAGCGCGTATGGAACACGCAGCCTGCCGGAGCGTTAGCCGGGCTCGGAACCTCGCCCTGCAGCATAATCCGCTCGGAGGCTTTCCCCAGATCCGTGCTCGGCACTGCGGACAGCAGCGCCTTCGTATAGGGATGTTTGGGCTCGGAATAGAGCGGCCGTTTGTCGCCAAGCTCCACAATCCGCCCCAGATACATGACCGCCACCCGGTCGCAAAAATGTTTGACAACGCTCAAATCATGCGCGATAAACACATAAGTAAGCCCCATCTGCTCCTGCAAATCGTGCATCAGATTCAGAATTTGCGACTGGATGGACACATCCAGCGCCGACACAGGCTCGTCCGCTATGATCAGCTTCGGCTCCAGCATAAGCGCGCGGGCGATCGCAATCCGCTGCCGCTGCCCGCCGGAAAACTGATGCGGATAACCCTCCAGCTGCCAAGCGCTTAACCCTACAGTCTCCATCACCTTGGCGACCCGCTCCCGGCGCTCGGCCGCGTTCCCGATGCCATGCACGATTAACGGCTCCTGCAATATTTTTCCGATGCGATGGCGGGGATTAAGCGAAGCAAACGGGTCCTGGAAAATCATCTGCATGTCCCGGCGCATCTTCCGAAGGCCGCTTTCGCCGAGACTGCCCAATTCCTGGCCATCGAACCGCACGGTGCCGCCGGTCGGCTCGATGAGCCGAAGCAGCGAGCGGCCTGTCGTCGATTTTCCGCAACCGCTTTCACCAACGATTCCGAATGTCTCCCCGCGTCGGACCTTAAAGCTGATTTTATCCACCGCCTTGACCTGCCCCGTTACCCGCTGCATAATGCCTGTGCGAATCGGAAAATAAGTACTCAGCTCCTCCGCCTCAAGCAGCGCATCCCCGCTGTCAGCCAACGTCGCTCTGCTCAATTCGCCACCTCCTGCGTCGTGTTCAGCCAGCAGCGGGAGCGATGGGCGGCATTGGCCCCTGCAATCAGCTCCGGAAGCTGCGCCCTGCATATGTCCATGGCATATTCGCAGCGCGGCGCAAAACGGCAGCCCTGCGAGATCGCGCCGGGCTTCGGCACTTGGCCCGGGATGGAATAAAGCCGGCTGCGCTCCTCATTCATGCTGGGAATGGAACGGATCAGACCTTGCGTGTAAGGATGGCGCGGATTGGCGAAAATGTCCTTCACCGCGCCTTCTTCGACCACCTTGCCGGCATACATGACCACGACCCGCTCGCAAATTTCAGCGACAACGCCCAAATCATGGGTAATCATCATAATGGCCGTCCCCGTTTCGCGATTGAGCTTTTTCATCAGGTCCAGAATTTGCGCCTGGATTGTCACATCAAGCGCCGTTGTCGGTTCGTCGGCAATGAGCAGCTCCGGCTCGCAGCAAAGCGCAATGGCAATCATGACCCGCTGCCGCATTCCGCCGGACAGTTGATGGGGATACGAGCGGACAATGCTTTCGGCACGGGCGATGCCAACCTTGCGCAGCATATCAACCGCGCGGGCGGCCGCCTCCTTTTTGCCAATCGGCAAATGCACGCGGAGAGTCTCCATAATCTGCTCGCCGACTGTCAGCAGCGGATTAAGCGAGGTCATCGGCTCTTGAAAAATCATCGAGATTTCATTGCCGCGAATCTGCTTCATTCTTTTTTCCCGGGCATGAATCAGCTCCTCGCCCTTGAAACGAATCGATCCCCCGGCGTATTTGCCGGGAGGCTGCGGCAGCAGCCGCATGACGGACAACGACGTGACGCTTTTGCCGCAGCCGGATTCTCCGACAACGCCGACGATTTCGCCTTTACGGATGGACAGATCCACTCCGTCAACCGCAGGAATTTCGCCTCGCTCCGTCACAAAATGAGTATGCAGATCCACAATCTCCAGCAGGTGAGGCTCCATTCGTCCGCCCCTTTCACTTTAATTCATTAATGCATTATAAATAGAACGCGTTACAGTTAATTCATGATTTTCTTAAATTGTAAGGAAAAATAAGGGTTACTAAAATTCAATGAACACCCATCTTTCATGAGTCAGGTTTTATCACAGTGATTGTAAATCAGAAACGTAAAGTTCGTAAATATTGAATTTTTATTCATAGTTCGTGCTCGAAAATTAAATTGAAACTCGAATTCCCTCGAAATATAGGGGTGAAAACTGAATTCCATAAGACTTCTGAATCAAACCTCTATTTAAAAAAGCTATCAAAGATAGGAAATATGACATAACAGGAAGCGTTTTCAACATTAATTTTCATGCAGTATTACTACATAACATTCCGGATAAAACCAAAAAAATGATTAATTTATTTTCAAAATAACGCGAATTGTATAACCTTCAACCTCTCTGCATAAAGTCAGCAAAGCAAAAACACCCTCCCGAATGGGGAGGGTCTAAACAACGTTTTTTAGACCTTAAACTGCGAAACCTTTTCCATCAGACTTTCCGTGCCAGCTTTAATTTCATACATCTGGGCGACGATTCCGCCGGAGCGTTCGATAATGCCTTCTGTTTTGCCAGCGATGCTTTCGGCCCCTGAAGCGCCTTCTCCGGTCGCAATCGTCGTTTCGTGAATTGCGCTCAGCATGTTCTGAATGGAGGCAAGTAGCTGCTGCGACGTCGCGCTAAAATCGGTAGCGAGCGTCTCCAGATAAGCGGCGTCCTCGCTGTAGCGCTCACCTGTCTCAAGCATGTCCTCGTAATCCGGCAAAACCTCGCGCTCCATGAAAGCGAGAATATGCTCCGACGCCGAAACAAGCTCAGCTACAGCTGTCGTAACACTAGCCGTCACAGTTTGAATTTCCGCTACAGATTGGCTGGAATGCTCCGCCAGCTTGCGGATTTCTCCAGCTACAACCGCAAAGCCGCGGCCCGCTTCTCCGGCGCGCGCGGCCTCAATGGAAGCATTAAGCGACAGCAGATTCGTCTGGGATGCGATGCCCAGAATTGAAGACGCCAGCTGATTAATCTGCTCGATTGAAGCGGATTGCTGGATTGCGTCGCGCAGTCTTTCACCCGCTGCGCCATACATGCGCTCCGCTTCCTGGCGCGATTGCAGCGCCTCCTCCTTCAGCCGCAAAGCTCTTCCGTTGATTCCAACGGCCGTTTCCGCGCCTTCTTGAGCTTTGCGGGCGATGCTTTGCACAGCGGATTCAATCTCAATGGTAGACGCGTTCATTTCCTGCATCGAGGCTGCAGTCTGCTCCAATCCGGCTGACAGCTGCTCCGTCGTAGCTGAAATGTCTCCAATATTTTCGTCCAAGCCGGATACACTCTGCTCGGTGTACGCTATCGCTTCGGAAATGCTGCGCGAGTTAAACTTAATGTTCCCGATCAGCTGCTGCTGCGTCGCAATCAGATCGTTGAAGCCGTCAATCAGCATCGCGATTTCCCCGGTATCCTTATGTTCAACCCGCGTTGATAAATCTCCGTCCCGCGCCCGCTGAAAAGCGGCCGTAAGCACCGGAATCTGCTTGAGAAGCTTCGTTGTAATGGCGTACAGCACGATGGATAGGAGCAAAATAAACGCCGCGACAGAAATGACAAAAATCGTCTCAAACGCTCTTAGCTCCTTTTCTGCTACGAATGCCGGAACGACGAGGCCGACCGACCATCGTCCCTGGAGCACTTCATCGTAAGATACATACTGTTTCTCCCCGTCAAGCTGTTTGCTCACACTGCTGGAATCGCCACTAAGCATGCTTTCGCCAATTTCGGTCCAGCTGCCTCCCAGCTCGGTAATCTTTTTCGTCATCCGGTACTCTTCGTTTGGATGGTAGATAAACATGCCTTTGTTATCGACCAAGACCGCATATCCGGCGCCTCTGTAGTTGAAAGAGCTAAGCTGCTCTCCCAAACGGTCAATAGCGATATCCGCCAATGCGGCGCCAAGCAGCTCTCCATCTTTGTTTTTAATGGGGCTGCTGACCGTAATGACCAGTTTGCCGGTATTTTCGTCCTCGTACGGCTCGGAAATCGTCAATCCTTCATTTTTTAGCGTATCAATGTACCAGGTCCGCTCTTTCATGCTGTAGCCGTCGGCCAATTTCATCTCTTCGCTGCCCAAAAGCCAGTTTGCGCCGTCCAGCGCCACATAGGTATGAAGGATATCGGGGTTGTCCTCCTCGATAAGACCGAGCGTCTCCATCGTTTCCTTGTACCCCGGCGTTGTCCGCACTTTATCCGTCGAATTGGCGTTTTCCATGTAGTTTAAAATGAACACATTTCCTTTAATCCGCTCTATGGCTTCCCCGGCCGGAGCGGCTAAGGCGTTCACCTGCCCAGCAATCTCTCTTTTTTCATAGTAGAGCGCATCGTTTACATTTCGGGTAATCGTCTGCTGAGCATTATAGTAAATGACAAACGAGACGCCTATGAATATCACCAAGGTCGAAGCAACCGCACCTATGACCAGCTTGCCCCGCAAGCCCGTGTTGAGGACCCGGTTTTTCGCTTTGGCGGCTAAACTTTTTATTTTTTGAAACAACCTAAACCCTCCTTCGACATATTTCTACTCTGCATGACATTTTTCGGCAAGGAGGAGGGTTAGCTTAAGGAGATTTTGAAATATTTTTGAACTTCATTGAAAATACATTGTTATCGAGATCAGGTTGAGATATTGATATCGCTTACATAATGGAATGCCGGGAAAGTGTTTTTTGGTTAGCTGGAACATGATGCCTGCCAGACTAAAGCTATGGCAGGTATGTTAAGCGCTTTACTATGTCGAAGAGATGGAAATCGAGTAGGATGGGGCGCCAAGCCCCCGACCTCTCACACCACCGTATGTACCGTTCGGTATACGGCGGTTCATGTCCTATTCCGCAATTGATCGTATCTGTCCTCGCATTTCCCCACTCATAAGCTTTCTGTTTCGGTACTCCCATCGACAACAGTTTTCTAACCTTCGTCTTTGGTCGCTTCCATTGCTTCCAAACACACATCCGAAGCCTTCTTCTTGTCCATTCATCCAACTCTCGGAACACGCTTTTCGTATCTGTCAGGGCATAATAACCGCACCAACCTGTCAGATATTGATTTAACTCCTTTATTCGCATCTCGATTGGGATCGCTTTGCTGCGTGAGGAACTTTCGTTTCCATGTTGAGCCATAACCGAATGGAGAGCAGCGTCAAAAAAGCCTTGAACATGCTCGCTGTTTTTTCATAGCGTGTAGCCAAGCGTCGATAGTTCTTTACCTCTTTTTTTGTGTATAAAATTTTATTAAAAGGCGATATATCCATAAATTCGTCATTATTATCAAAATAAAAAAATTCACACTCCGTAATCATTAGTGGAGTGTGAATTTTTATAATCATGTCAGTTTTTTACCTAAACCACAACAACATCCAGTCCCGCCTCGCGCAGCGCCGCTGCGCTTTCCGGCGTGATCCGATCGTCGGTGATAAGCGCGCCGACCTGGCTCAAGCTGCCGAACCGCGTAAACGACTGCAGGCCAAGCTTGCTGGCATCAGCCAGCAGGAACACCTCGTCGGCCATCCGCAGCATCTGCCCTTTCACCCTGGCCTGAAGCTCGTTCGACTCGCTCAGTCCCCGCTCCGCATGCAGCCCTTTGCAGGAAAGAAAGGCCTTGTCGACGTGATACTCCTCCAGGGAGCGCTCCGCCGACGGGCCGACGTAGCTGAGCGAGCCGCGCGACAGCTGGCCGCCCGTGGAGATGACCTGAATCTGCTCCTTCGAGGCAAGCTCAAGCGCCACCTTGGCGGAGTTAGTCAGTACGGTCAGCGGCATATCCGGCAGTTCCCGGGCCATATACCACGCCGTTGAGCTGGCATCCAGCAAAATGCGCTCGCGCGGCTGCACCCGCCGCGCCGCTTCCGCCGCAATGCGCCGTTTTTGAGCCGCAAAGGTCACCTCACGCTCTGCAAACGGCACTTCCGGCTGCGTCTCGCGCACGCTCATCGCGCCTCCGTGGGAACGGCGCAGCCTTCCTTCCTGCTCCAGCCGGTCGAGATCCCGGCGGATCGTCTCCTCCGTCACCCGGCACAGCTCGCTCAGCTCGGTTACCCGAATGCTGCCGCGCTCGTTGACGAGCTGCACAATCTGCTCATAGCGCTCTGCCGCCAGCATATTCCTTTCCTCCTGTTCCTTTAAAGCGTCTGCTGCTTTTGTCCGGCGCTGTCCTTCATGCGCAGGAATCGTCCGTAGTCATCCGACGCCCTGCCGTCTGCGGACGGCTCGTATTCTACAATGTCAAACGAGCTGCGGATGACGCGGCGCGCCTCCCGCAAGCCGGAAAGCTCGCCGCCGGCAATCCACTGCACCGCCAGGTTGCCGATGGCGCTGCCTTCCGCAGGCCCCGCCCATACCGGCAAACCAAGGCTGTTCGCCGTCCACTGGCAAAGCAGCCGGTTCTGGATGCCGCCGCCGACCATATGCAGCCCGTTGAAGCGGCGTCCGCTCACCTGCTGCACCTGTTCGAAGATATACCGATATTGTAAAGCCAAGCTTTCCAGAATACAACGCGCATACCCGCCATAACCTTGCGGCTCCGGCTGGCCGGTCTCGCGGCAGTAGTCGCGAATGCGCGGAGTCATCGCCCCGGCGTGAAGAAAGCGAATGTCGTCCGGATCGATGAGCGGACCGCCGGCAGGCAGAGCCTGCGCTTCCTGCAGCAGCTCGGCGTAATCCGGACAATGACCTTCGCGCTCCCACTCGCGGCGCGTTTCTTCCAGAATCCACAGCCCCATAATATTTTTAAGCAGCCGCCACGTGCCTTCCACGCCGCCTTCGTTCGTAAAATTATACCGCAAAGCCTCGTCGCTCAGCACCGGCTCCGGCACTTCCGTGCCCATGAGCGACCAGGTCCCGCAGCTCAAATAGGCAAAGCTCTCCTCCAGCGCCGGAACGGCAACAACGGCGGATGCCGTATCATGCTCGGCGGCGCAGAGCACCTGCACGGACGCGCTCAATCCAAGCTCAGCGCAAACCGCTTCGGAAAGTGTGCCCGCCGCATCCCCGGGCTGGGCCAGCGGCGCGAACAGCCGCACCGGCACTCCGGCTGCCTTGAGCAAATCGTTGTCCCAGCGGCGGGTCGCCGGGTCCAGCAGGCCGGTCGTCGTTGCGTTGGTGAACTCCTGCCGCTTCTCTCCGGTCAGGAAGTAGCGAAGCAGATCCGGGATCATCAGCAGCGTCTGAGCCTGCTTCAGCTGCGGCGATTTCTGCTCCGACATCGCGGCGAGCTGATAGATCGTATTAAACGGCAGAAACTGCAGCCCGCTGCGGCTGAACAGCCATTCGTCCCCGTACTGGGAGCGCATCCGTTCCATGACGCCGTCCGTGCGCCGGTCCCGGTAATGAACGGGATTGCCGAGCAGCTCGCCGTCCGCTCCGAGCAGGCCGAAGTCTACCGCCCAGGAATCAATGGCCAGGCTTGCCGGCTCCGCGCCGCCGTTATGCCGCTTCGCCTGCAGCAGCCCTTGCTTGATTTCATGCAGCAGCCGCAAAATATCCCAGTGCAGGCGCGGACCGGCCTGAACCGGCTGATTCGGAAACCGGTGCACCTCCTCCAGCTCGATGCCCCGGTCTCCGAGCCGCCCCAGAACGGCGCGGCCGCTGCCCGCTCCCAGATCAAAGGCTAAACGCGCCGTCATACGCGTGCTTCCTCGCCGCGGGGGAGCTGAACCTCCTGCTCATACGCTTTAACATCCGACAGCCAATCCTCGCGGGCCGGCACGCCGTTCTGCTCGCAGTAGTAATCCCACACAGCTCCGAACGGATAGGACTTGAACTCCTCCGCCAAAGCGAGGCGGGTTGTATAATCCCCGGAAAGCTCCGCTTCGCGAAGCGCTTGAACCGGCTCCAGCAGTGCGCGCAGAAGCGCTTTCAACGTGCTGCGCGTGCCGATTACCCAAGCCGCAACGCGGTTAATGCTGCCATCGAAGAAATCGAGGCCGATATGCGTGCGTCCCAGCAGCTGTCCGCGCACCAGCTCGCGGCCGATTTCCAGCAGCTCATCGTCCAGAATGACGACATGGTCGCTGTCCCATCTCATCGGACGGCTCACATGCAGCAGAATGCCAGGCGCAAACAGCGACAGCGCACTCAGCTTGTTCGAAATCGGCTCCGTCGGATGGAAATGCCCGGAATCGAGGCAGATCAGCTTGTTATTTTGCAGCCCGTAACCCATGTAGAACTCATGCGAGCCGACGACGTAAGCCTCCGAGCCGATGCCGAACAGCTTGCTCTCCACCGCATCCAGGTTAAACGCCTCGTCCAGCTGCTCCGCGAACACCTCATCCAGCGACTCCTTCAAACGAACGCGCGGAGCGAGACGGTCTGCCGGAATATCCTTGTAGCCGTCCGGAATCCAGACGTTTGTCACGCATGGCTGGCCGAGCGATTCGCCAAAATAAGCGCCGATGCGGCGGGAAGCCTTGCAATGATCGATCCAGAACTGCCGGATAGCGGGATCGGAATGGCTCAGCGTGAAGCCGTCATCTGCTTTGGGATGCGAGAAGCAGGTCGGATTGAAATCAAGGCCGAGCCCTTTTTGCGCTGCCCAGTCAACCCATGCCTGAAAATGACGCGGCTCCAGCTCGTCCAGGTCAACTTTTTCGGAGGTATCGGCGTAGATCGCATGAAGGTTGACCTTATGCTTGCCCGGGATGAGCGAAAAAGCTTTGTCCAAATCGCTGCGCAGCTCCTGCGGCGTACGGGCTGCACCAGGGTATGAACCTGTAACGGAAATGCCGCCGGACAGCTCCTGCTCCTTGAAAAGGAATCCGCGCACGTCGTCGCCTTGCCAGCAGTGGACGGACAGCTTGATGCGGGACAGCTCCTCCAGCACCGCGTCGGTATCAATACCATGCGCGGCATATTGCTTCCGCGCCAGTTCATAAGCTTCTTGAATGATTGGTTTCAAGCGGCTTCAGCCTCCTTGATCGGGTATGGGAATTGGGTTTTGAGCAGCTGCGCTCCCGGTAACCGGCCGCCTGCCTGCCAGCGCAAATGGCGCCGCTGCAAGCAGCCGGAACGGGAGCGTCGAGATGCCGAATTGAAAGGGCGGACGCTGCGGCCCGCCGCCTGTTGTTGAGCTTGAAATTGGCGGGTGTTAAAGCCCGCAGACGGTTTATCGCGTAAATGCCGCCGGAACGCCGCCGTCAATTGTCAGCATGCAGCCGGTCGTTTTGGCCGAACGGGCCGAAGCGAAAAAGACGATGCCTTCCGCGATATCACGCGGATAAATGTTCACCAGCAGCGTCGTGCGCTTGCGGTAATATTCCTCCAGCTGGTCCGGCTCGATGCCGTAAGCAGCCGCGCGCTCCTCGCGCCAGGAAGAATTCCAGATCGCCGAGCCCTGGAGGATGGCGTCAGGAAGAATTGTGTTTACGCGGATGCCCAGCTCGCCGCCCTCTGCCGCGATGCAGCGTGCCAGATGCGCCTCAAGCGCTTTGGCCGCACTGTAGGCGGAGGCGTTTTTGCCGGCGTAGACGGAGTTTTTGGAGCCGACGAACACCATGCTGCCGCCGCGCCCCTGATCCTTCATTTGACGGAACGCCTCGCGGGCGACGAGGAAATAACCAGTGCCAAGCACGTTCAGGTTCAGATTCCATTCCTTGAGCGTCGTCTCGGCAAAGGGACTGGAGGTTGCGAGTCCGGCATTGTTGACGATAATATCTACGCCGCCGTAAGCCAAAGCCGCCTCGGCAAAGGCTGCCGCAACCTGCTCTTCGCTGGTGACGTCCATTTTGACTGCGATTGCGCGGCCTTCTCCGAAACGGGCAACGATGTCGTCCGCAACTTTCTGTGCGCCCTCCAGGTTAAGGTCGGCCAGCACGAGATGCGCGCCGCCTTCGGCGAAACGGCGGGCAGTCTCGCTGCCGATGCCGCCTGCGCCGCCGGTAATAAAGGCGATTTGGCGCGAAAATTCCGCTTCCGCAGGAGCGAGCGACAGCTTATACAGCTCAAGCGGCCAGTATTCGACGTTGTAGGATTCATTTTCGCTCAAGGATACAAATTGTCCAAGCGCTGTTGCGCCGCGCATAACCGCGACCGCCCGATGGTACAAAGCGCCGCTGACGCGGGAGTTGACTTCGCTTTTGCCCGTGTTCACCATGCCGACGCCCGGAATGAGAATGACGCGCGGCGCAGCCTCGAAGCGTGTGTCGCCCTCGTTGCGGTTGCGCTCGAAGTACGCCTTGTAGTTCTCCTTGTACGCCTCAATTCCTTCCTGCAGGCGGGTTTTTAGGCCGTCGGTATCAGACGCGTCCGGCGTCCAGTCCACGAGCAGCGGCACAACTTTTGTATGCACCAGATGATCCGGGCAAGCTGCGCCGACCTGCGACAGCTGCGGCGCGTCCGCGCCTCCGGCGAAGGCGAGAATGTCGTCTCCGTCGTCAAACGTAAGCACCATGCGCTTCTCATCGCTTACGGCTCCGCGAATGAGCGGCATGACGGCTGCGGCGATGCGGCGGCGTTCCTCTGCGGGCAGCGGGGCATGTTTCAAGCCGCCGAACAGCTTCGCTTCGTCAACACGCGCCTCAATGAACGCTTCCGCTTCTTTAATAATGCGGATCGTCTGCGCGTAACACTCCTCCTGCGTTTCTCCCCACGTAACGAGCCCGTGTTTTTCCATCAGCACCAGCTCTGCGTTCGGGTTGGCGCGCACGCCGTCGGCGATCATTTTGGAGAGCGAGAAGCCCGGACGGATGTAAGGCACCCACACGAAGCGGTCGCCGAAAATGTCCCGCGCCAGATCGCGGCCATTGTCCGCGCAGCAGAGCGAAATAATCGCATCGGGATGAGTGTGGTCCACATGCTTGAACGGCAGAAACGCGTGCAGCAGCGTCTCGATAGACGCGCGCGGATGGCGCGAATCGATCATGCAGTTAGCAAGGTAAGCGACCATATCCTCATCGCTCATCTCATCGCGCTCGATCAGCGGGCGCACGTCGTCAAGGCGCAGTCCCGTGAAGTTGCCTGCTTTCATCGTCGCCAGGTCGGAGCCGCTGCCTTTAACGTACATCACCTCAACCTCACGGCCGCGGAAGTCGGTTACAACCGTCTTCGTCGACGTGTTGCCGCCGCCCCAGTTGCATACCGAGCGGTCTGCGCCGATCAGATTTGAGCGGTAAACGAGTCCCGCCAGCCCTTCGAGCGGAGAGCCTGCGTTGTCAGCCGCCTTTTGCGCGTCCTGTTGTTGCCATAAGCTTTGCACCATGTTGAACTTCCTCCGATTTTGTTTGAATGATAGTCTGAAACGGAAATGAGTGCGTATAACCATGTTTGAATTTGCTTGATCTCACTATATCATGTTTGAATTTATTTGAATATCTGTTTTTAAGTTTGAATTTATGTGGTGTAAAAAAGCTCCGCCGCTATTTCAACGCTGACGAGCGGATAAATCCGTCTAAACGCTGTTATAGCGGTGGAGCCAGTGAAAGTGCTGGGCCTTATCTCGGCCCAGCAGTGAGCGAGCGGAAGACAACGGATTGTTTTCGGCGGTTTTCGGTTTTGCAGAAGCCCGTTAGCAATGCTCGTTCGTGTAACGCAACGGAGTGACGCTATTGGCCTATTTTTGCCGCATGAAATATTTTAGCGCAACTGAGACGCGTTATTCGCGGGTTTTCGGTGCTATTTGGAGTCAAAAGTGAGGAATAACGCCGCTCAGTTGCGTTACAGTTTGAAAAACTGCAAATCGGAGCAAAATCGCCCCCGGCCGCCATATGCAGCAACAGCATGCTCCATCTTGCTGCTAACCATCAAGTTACCTCGGCTCTGTCCGTCCATCTCACTGCTAACCATCACGTTACTTCGGCTCCATCCGTTTCATCTAACGACGCCCCAACGTTTATCTCCCCATGAACGCAGAGAGTAAAGGCAAACACAATACATCAGCGCATTAATCATCCCGCATAAAGGCATGAACAACTCCGAAAGCCCCAGGTCAAAATCACCGCTCGTAGCATTTCCTTCATCCATAGCAGTTGAGTACGCGGCAACAAGCAGCCAGCCCGCCGCCCCGTGCAGCAGCAGGGACAGAAAAAAGCGGCCTCTCCGCATCCGCCTTAAAGCAAGCTCAAGTATCAACGACGCAGGAAAACCGATCATCGCAACGCCAATCCAGCTAAATATCAACACAAAAATGTACATGTAAATACTCATGAAGAATAACGAGATGATACCAGCGCTTAAAATTGGCGCTATGAGGACCGCAAGCAGCGTTGAGATGACTAAAACCTTCATTGTATAGTGCGGTTGGATGCTGCATTCAGGCCTAGTGTCAGGTTTCATCCTGAATTGCGTGCCATGCTCAGCATCAGGATCGTCACTAAGCTCACCTCCAGATTGCGCTCTAAGTTCCATATTCGTCTGCGATCCAGTTTGGATATCAAAATCCGCGTCAATTTGCCCTGCAGATTCCGTACCAGGCTGCCCTCCAGCCCCCATGCCAGCTTGCATATCCGTCTTTGTCCCAGGCTCCCGGCCTGATTCCGTGCCAGTTCTTTTCTCTCTCATAACTCCCCATCCTTCCCCGTTCCTCGAACGTCGCACCCCTACTTTAATTCCAGAACGGCAGAACAGCACAGTACGCTCTTTTATAGGCCCTCCCCGAAGTGAGAACAGTCACATCGCGGCTGAAGGCCATTTGCTACAGTAAGGGCAAACGGGAGGAGGGAAGTATCATGGATCAAAACGACATCTTAGCGCCGGAAACTGCGCCCGGCAACTCGTCCGTCTTTTCCGCCGACAGCTTCAGCAAGCTGTCGGCGCTCATGCGCAAACACCGGATTGCTGAGGGAAGCCCAATTTTCTGGGAAGGTGAAGCGGCCGAGTACTGGTATTATCTAGAGCATGGGCATGTTAAAGGCACCAAATCGAGTGCGGAGGGCAGAGAATTTACAATGTACCGCTACAAACAAGGGGATTTTTTCGGCCAGCTCGGCTTTGACGGCGAACCGGTCCAGAATTTTAGCGCCATCGCCGCTACAGATTGCGTCATCAGCTTCCTGCCGCGCGGCGAGCTGGAGTTCGCGCTTTGGCGCTTCGGCAATCTGGCGCTGGAATGCATCGGTTGGATGAGCCAGATGAACCGCCTTACGCAAACGAAGCTGCGCGATCTGATGCTGTACGGCAAACCCGGCGCGCTTTGCTCCACGCTGATTCGCATGGCCAATACGTACGGAATTTCATGTGAGGACGGTACTTTAATCGGTCAAAAGGTAACTAACAGCGAGCTGGCGGACAGCATCGGCGCGGCACGCGAAAGCGTTAACCGGATGCTCGCCGACTTCCGCCACGCAGGCGCAGTGTCCATGCGGCAAGGGCATATCGTCATCCATGACCTAAACTACCTGATGCAGCAATGCCATTGCGAGAATTGCCCGAAGGAAATATGCCGGGTGTAACCTTACTAAAAATGCGGCAAGCCCCTTGTGGGACTGCCGCATTTTTGACCGACAACCGTTACCTTAAAACTCTTTCGCCATCTCCGAAGCCTGCTGCAGCGCTCTATCTTTGATTTCCTGCGCTTGCTCTTTATACTGCGCCATGCCTTCCACATAGATGCTTTGGAAATCCTCAATGCCAAGAAGCTTCAAAGCCGCTTTCAAGTAATGGCTGCTAAAGTTCAGCTCCTGATGCTTTCCATGCGACAACACGGTCCCGGAGGCTTGAATCTGAACAACCTTTTTTCCGGCAACCGCCCCAACTAAACCGTCCAGTCCTCTAAGGCCGTTATCGGCATGCATGATCGTCATACCGGGCACAGTAATCAAATCAAGATATGCCTTCAACACCGGCGGAAATAACAGATTCCATACCGGGTTCGCGATAACGATTTTATCCGCCGCGACGAATTGCTCGACCAGCCCCCATGCGCGAACGGATTTTGCCTTAGCCTCGGGGCTTAGCTCATCAAAGGACGGACCGCTTGGCGGCTGCCCCCAACGTTGCAGAAGATCGGCGTCTAGTTGCGGAATATCGGATTTATACAAGTCCAAATGTACAATTGTATCTTCCGGATTAAAATCGCGGTAAGTCTTCATAAATTGCCGGCTTACAGAGAGGCTAAACGTATCGGCCTCAAACGGATGAGCGGTTACATAAAGCAATGTTGTCATTTAAATTACCTCTGCTTTCATTGTTTGATTTGGGTTACACGGTGTTGCCTTGATCGAGTTGACAGGCATCAGAGCATCCCATTAAAATGATAGAGACAGGTCTGTATCATATTCCATAACGAAATAATACAGACAGGTCTGTACCGTGTCAACTCATTTTTATTTTGAGGAGGGTAATTATGACCAAAAAAGAATCCGCCAAGGAGCGGATTTTAGGGGTAGCCTCCGAGCTATTTTATACGGAGGGTATACGCGCTGTTGGAATTGACCGGATTATTGCGGAATCGGGAGTTGCCAAAGCCAGCTTTTACCGGAACTTTGCAACAAAAGATGATCTGGTTGTTGCCTTTCTGGAGCAGCGCCAGCTGCGCAGCCTGTCCAAAATTGAGGAGGCCAGAAAGCTTTACCCGGAGGAGCCGGTCAAGCAGCTTCATTTTCTCGTCAAAGTGTTGTCGGCAAGCATCCGGCAGCCCGAGTTTCGCGGATGCCCTTTCACGAATACGCTGCTTGAGTTCCCTGACTCCGCTCATCCCGGACACCGGACAGCTTTGCAATGCCGCGTAGATCATGAGACGGAAGTTTCCGAGATTGCCCGGCAAGCCAAGGCGAGGAATCCGGAGGCTTTAGCGGCGCAGCTGGAAATGCTTTACGGCGGCGCGATTGTGGACGCCTATATCCGCAAGCCGTCATCGGACAACGATAATTTTTATAACGCGGCTATGGTATTGATTGAATCTCAGTTGACCTAAACAAAAACGGCAGATTCCACCGGGGATCTGCCGTTTTTTCCAGTCATTATTTGCGGCCGTTAACCGCCTTCTCAGCCGCCTCAACGGTATGTTTAAGCAGCGTCGCAATCGTCACGGGGCCGACTCCGTTTACAATAAAGTCCGCTCGTTTGCCTACTCCTTCACGACAAGCCCAAATATGCCCGCTACTATAAAAGCCTGCTCCCGCGAAATGATGCAGCCCCGCAAATCCTCCGGCCTTGCCGCCAGGCTGTTGAATTCGCAATCGCTTAAGTCTATGCCCTTCAGCTCCGTGCCGAGCTGGGCCCGGTCAAGCTTGCAGCGGTGAAACTCCGTTTTGGACAGCTTGGACATGCCAAAATCGGAGCTGTTCATGGAGCTGTCCGCATAAACGATCCCTTTGGCCGTGGAGGCCCGAAAGTTCGCGTAATCGAGCAGGCAGTCCTCAAACAAAATATTGCGGAGCGTACAATCGCTCAGATCGACGCCGAGCATTTTGCAGGAACGGAACTCCGCCCGGTGAATAACCGCCCCGCTAAGGTCCACATTGGACAGATCGCATTTCTCAAAAACGACGTCGGTCAGCTCAATTTCCTGCAGCTTCACGGATGAGAACGTAACATGGCGGAATTTCACACCGTCAAAAACAACTCTGGACGCTTCCAGCTCCTCAATCCGCTGCTCCTCAACCAATCCCGACTCAAACATTTCTCTCGTGCCGAATGCCGCAGGAAGCGTCAGCTCGGACAGCTCTCCCGGCAGCCTCGGCGTTTCCAGCTTTAATCTTTTGCGTCCCTCGCTCATTTCAATCCCTACTCTCTAATCAGGTTCAGGTGTTACGATCCCAGTCTCTTTTGGAAGATTCGACGTTATTCGGTATAATGAAGTATATCGAAATGAACAGGAGATTTAAAATGAACCTGATTGGAAGAAACGACGCTTGCCATTGCGGAAGCGGAAAAAAGTATAAAAAATGCTGTCTGCAAAAGGATGAACAGCAAAGAAGAGATAACGTCATTCCTTTCCCAGGAGCCAAAAAAGCCCCGAAAAGCGAGTATACCCGGGAAAAGCTGCTGCAATCGATTCACACCGGCATGGAATGGAAATCGGACATTTATAAGGAAGTAGCGGCAACTTTCATTGAGGAAGTCTTCCAAAGCTATCCGCTTCATAACGAAATTTCACGTAAACTCGCCTCCGATATTTTAACGGATTGGAACCAGTATACAGCGAATGTTGAGCCGAACTTCCGGAAGCCTGGCGGGTATGCGGCGGCGCTTGAATACCTTTTTGCCAACAGCATCGAAGCTGAGGTGACGCAGCAAGAGCTGGCGAAAAAACACGATGTTTCCACGGGGACGCTGGGACGCAGCTTGAACCAATTTTATGACTATGTAGAGGAAAACGGCGCATTGGAGACAGTTCCGCAAGCAGGTGGCGCCGCTTCCTCCGTCGCCGTATCGATGCGGGAGAGCGAGGAGCAGATGCGGCTCATCCACGAGCTGCTGGCGCAGCAAAATTTTGAGACGGCTGAGCAAGCGCAATCGTTCGTGAACAATTTGCTGCGTCAGGGACCTCCGAAGCTGAAGGCCAATACCGGAAGCCCAGCTCAACAAGCCCGCGAGCTGCTTATGGAGGCCGACCGCGAGACAAGCCCGGCCCGTCGGAAAAAGCTGGCTCAACAGGCCATCGCCTTGGATTCCGGCAATGCCGACGCTTACCTGCTGCTCTCCCAGGAAGCGAATACGCTTGAGGAATCGCTTCGCCTCGCCCAAACGGGCATGAGCGCGGCAGCGGACAGTCTTGGCGAGGTTTATTTTAAAGAGAATACCGGCCATTTCTGGGGTCTGATTGAAACGCGTCCATTTATGCGCATCAAATTTGCCTATGCGCGTCTGCTGCAAGCGGCGGACAACGAAGCTGCGGCAGCCGGTCAATATGAAGAACTGCTCCAGCTATGTCCAAACGACAATTTGGGCGCTCGTTACGAGCTGCTGGCTATTTATTTAAATCAGGGCGAGCTGGAGCCTGCGCAGCGCCTGCTTGAAGAGCATCAGGAAGAGGCTTCGACTGTTATGGTATACGACCGGCTGGTGCTCGAATACCTTTTGAACGGCGAAAGCCGGGAGCTGGGTATCCTGGCCGATGCGGCCCGGAAGGCGAATCGGTTTGTGCCCGTGTATGTAACCGGCCAAAAGAAGCTGTCCCGAATCCGCAACGACTACGTTTCTCCTGGAGACGAAGGCGAGGCAGAGGAATATGCGTACAGCCATCGGCAGCTGTGGGCCAAGCCTGAGCTGGACGGGTTGAAAGTGTTGCTGACAAAAAGATAGGCGTCTCGCCATGAAAAAAGGACCTGTTCCGCTGTAATCACAGCGAAGCAGGTCTTTTCATGCTTCAGGCTATTGTGTGCAGGTGATGCCCTACTCCACGTTAAAGTCAAAATAACGCTTTGGATAAGGCTCTTTTTCCAGCGTGTAATGCCACCATTCCTTGCTGTACGCTTCAAAGCCGCTGCGCTCCATCGCCCGCTTCAGCACCGATCTTGCCAGCGCCTGTTCCTTGCCGATTTTTTTCGTGCCGTGGCTGGAAATGTCTCCGAAGAAATCATAT
The DNA here is from genome assembly GCF_023715725.1 of Paenibacillus pasadenensis. GTDB lineage: Bacteria > Bacillota > Bacilli > Paenibacillales > Paenibacillaceae > Paenibacillus_O > Paenibacillus_O pasadenensis_A. The sequence goes on along the minus strand of NZ_JAMBOT010000005.1, from coordinate 225,265 downwards.
GGAGAGCCCATATCAACCTCTTTGCCGGTTTTCAGGCTGTACAGCGTCAGATCCACCGTGCTGCCGCGCGAATGGCCGGAGCGCGAGGAAATATAACCAAGCTTGAACGTTTTGGACTTGTCCACCTGCGGGTAAAACTCTTTTTTCATCTTCTGGTCCTTCGGGTCCTTCGACCAGGCGACAAACTGCTGCACCGCCTTGGCCGGACGGTAGGCGTCGAATATTTTCAGCCCGTAGCCTTTGAGCGCGAGCCATTGCTGCACTTCCTTCAACGCGGCTGCAGCCTGTTTCGTCATGATCGCCAGCGGAGCATTGTACCCGTTAATTTTGCGCCCGACAAAGTTATGCTCGCCGAAGTACCGAATCTCGTATTGAGCATTCGGAATGACCTCGTCCAAATAAACAAAGCCGGACGGCAGCTTGTTCTTTTTCTGAACCGGCTGCGGTTTCGGCGAGGGAGACGGCTTAACCGGCGGCTGAGGCGAGACGGAAGGTTTCAATGTTGCGGAAGGCTGCGCCGTTGAGGAAGTCAGCGCTGCCGGAACGTTGCTTGGTGCCGAGGATTCGGGCAACTCCTGGCTCGCAGATGGCTTGTTTTCTGCTGCTTGAGTTGTTATATCCGCTGTGTCTGAATTGTTTGTGCGGCTACCGTCTGCTTGCCCGCCTGTCTCCGCTGCGCCGCAGCCCGTTAATAGAATAAGAGACAGCGGGAGGAGTACGGCGCTTTGAGTTAGGTATCTGCGCATCGGTTAAGACCTCCTTGGGTGCAAGTAAGTTCTTTTAGTATACCCTTAACCTTAGCGGGAGGAAAAATTGAAAAAGAAGAATTATCTGGAGCGCCGCCCCTTGGCCTTACCCGACAGCTTATTAACGCCAACGCCTCCGCTGCCTCCGCCAACCGCCTGCTGCTGCTTGGTTCTCGGGCTGTCGATAGCCGAGTTGGTGCCTCCCGTGCTGTACTTGCCTGCGCCGCTGGCAACCTGGGTTGCGGAAGCTTGACCGTCGCGCCGCACTAACTTCACGACCTGATCGTTAACAACAATTATCGCTTCTTTGCCTCTTGCGGATCGGCCTCCGTTTGTTCTGTTGCCTTTGGCTTTGCGCAGCTGCCCTTTATTCATTGCTTTTCCGCCAGCGCCGATGCTTTCCTGCTGAAACGTATCGGGAGAAGCGATAGCGGCGTTGCTGCCCGCTGCGCTGCTTTTTCCTGCGCCGCTCGCAATTTGCGTTGTGTTGGGAGCATTTGTGAATTGCCGGTTGTACACAACTACGACACGCTGCATGTCTTTTAGCGGAACTTTGGACACGATGCGGCTTCCCGGCTTTTTAATAACAACAATAAGCTCTAGCCCTTGACGGCTCACTTCTACCATTCCTCTCCATCTTTACAATCTAGTGTATCGTATGAAAGGCAGAAGGAAGTTGTACGGGCGTTTATAATAATTGAACATCAGCGTCCAAAGAAAATCAAAGTATGGATTAACAATAAAATGTTAGACTGAGAAAATTAGTATTAGAGGCAGCTAACGCTTCATTAAGCTAACGGGCAGGCTAATTTAACACAACTTTGATTTAAAGGCAGGAAGTTTAAACAGAAAGACAAATTGGGTTTTACAGATACAATTTTGAAGGAAGAGGTGCTCACAATTCGAATTCATATCATTGGGGGCTCAGGGAGCGGCAAATCTTATGTCGCGTCTTTATTGAGCGGAAAGCTCGGCATCCCGCATTATGATCTAGACGATATTTTCTGGCATAATCAGTCGAACGAATACGGAGTCAAAGCACCGGAAGAAGAGCGGGACCGTCAGCTCAAAGAGATCATCGGTTTCGATTCATGGATCGTTGAAGGTGTGTACAGATCGTGGGTTGAGCCGAGCTTTGCCGCCGCGGATAAGATCGTCGTTTTAATGACAACTTTACCCGTTCAGGAAGAACGAATATGGAGGCGCTATGAAGAGCGCATTACAGGGATCGATCCAAGCAAGAAGCGCGAGACATTAGAAGGTATCCACAATTTGTTGACATGGAATAAAGACTACAATTTGATAAAGCTGCCTGATTTGATCAGCCGATGGGAATATAAAGACAAAATGATTCTCGTTCACAACAACCTGGATCTTCTTGAACTTGAATTAATATGAATTCGAGCTCTCGTTATTAAACTAACGGGAAACGTTAGTTTAAGGCCAACAGAGGCAGTCTAAGACTTTATTTATCAAGTCTTGGTCTGCCTCTGCTTTTATTTATTAAATTAATAAACCGCGCTAAATCAACGACTCCCATCTAATACTTTATTTCGCAAGGTTCCCGGCCGGGGATGAGTCTAAAACCTTTTTTCTAACTACAAATGGTTACGAGTTTGCTTCGCTAACCAGGCGTGCAAGTCCGGGTTATTGTATGTTTCATACATGACCTGATGGTCGTGTTTAAGTCCCGTATAATAAGTAGCCTTCACCTTTCCGCCAGCTATTGTTAATGCCTCGACCATTTCCTCTGTTCCGGAGCAAGAGACAACATCGTCGTCTACACAGTGGAAGGCCCATACTGGCATGTCCATTAACGTACGGGCTCGGTCTGGATCGTACCATCCTGACAGCGGGACGGCCGCTGCAAAAAGTCCGGGCATTTTCGAAGCGTAATGCCACGCCCCGTTGCCCCCCATGCTAAACCCCGTTACGTAAATTCGTTTGGAATCGACCCTGTACTTCGTTACCGTTTCATCCACCAAAGCCATAACGGTATCAAATTCCGTGATCCAATCCGAATCGGCCGGACATTGCGGCGTAAGGACGATATACGGGAATTCCTGGTTGTTTTCCGCAATCCGGTTCATACCGTACCCGTCTAACTTATGAATATCCTCGCCGCGTTTTTTTGCCCCGTGAAGAAATAAGAACAACGGATAGTTGCTGTCATCGTGGACGAGATAGTCATGCGGCAGAAACAGCTGAAAGTTTAATTGTGTTTGCTGCGGCGAACTTTGTATGCAATTCTCAACCGGCATTTTTAAAACCTCCGTCCGCGTTCGGTTAATTAAACCTTATTTATTGACAATGCTCTCTACATCTGTTCGGAGCAATCCGTAGTATCTCAAATCCTCGTAAACGTCTCCCTTCCGTATATGATGGCGCAAAATACCTTCAAACCTCATTCCGATATTCTCCATTACTTTGTACGACGCCGGGTTGCGAGTCATCGCCGCGGCATATAACCGGTTCAGCTCCAGCTCGTCAAACGCAAACTGAACGGCGCGCGCCGCCGCTTCCGTGCAGTATCCCTTGCTCCAGTAAGGCTTGCCGACCCAATAACCAAGCTCCGCCATGTTATGGGTTTTGTTCACATGCAGCCCGACTGCTCCGAGAAATGCGCCCGTTTCAGCAAGGGTGATCGCAAAAGTGAACCCGTCTCCTTGCTCCGCCGCCTCCCGTCTTCTGGCGATAAACGCAGCTGCCGAGCCTGGGGGATAAGGATGCGGCATGTTCAGCGTTGTGTCGGCCACTTCCCTGTCTCCAGCCAATGTTTCAATAGACTCGGCGTCCTCGGGCAAAAGCAGTCGCAAGGTCAATCTCTCCGTTTGCAGCGTCAAGTCCATGTCATTCCCTCCGTCTCGAGTTGTTGCGCGGCTAAATGCAAAAAGCCCCCTCCCGTTAGGGACGGAGACTCTCCGCTAAATCAACTTTAATGGGCATACAGGATAAAATTAGAGTTACTATATATGAAAAGGGATAAATTGTAAATAAAAATTTCCTTCACCGCACAGCCGTCCGCAGCTCTGCCCCGTCCCTTCGGCCCTGCTCAATCCATTTTACGGCGCACTCCAATTCCTTGGCGTCCGGCTCGCGGTAGCCCTCCAGCGTGTACTCCCGTCCAAGCTGCTGCCACTTAAAAACGCCCATCCGGTGATACGGCAGCACCTCTACCTTTTCCACCTTTCGCAGACTGGACAAGAATCTGCCCAAACCTAGCAGATCGGCGGCGTTGTCCGTCAGCCCGGGCACCAGTACCCGCCGCACCCACATCGGAATGCCAAGCTGGGACAGATGTCTTGCAAAAGCAAGGATGCGCCCGTTCGGCTGCGTCGTCAGCCGCCGATGCCCTTCGGAGTCCATATATTTTAAGTCCAGCAGCACTAAATCCGTAACCGCGAGCAGCGGCGCCGCATGATGGATATCGCAAAAACCCGAGGAGTCGAGAGCGGTATGCAGACCCCAGCGCTCCTTGCAGGCCTGGAACAGCTTTGCCACAAATGGCGCCTGCAGCGTCGGCTCGCCGCCCGTTACCGTAACGCCTCCGCCGGAGCTTCTGTAATAATCTACGTACGGCTCAATCTCCGCCAAAATCTCCTCTACGGTATAAGGCTTGCCCGCAGCCGTATCCCATGAATCGGGGTTATGACAGTAGCGGCATTGAAGCGCGCAGCCCTGCATGAATAAAACAAAACGTATACCCGGCCCGTCAACCGTGCCGAACGTTTCGAGAGAGTGGATTCTCCCAGTATGCATGACGGCTCCCTCCCTCTCTCTATATTGTTGTTGATATATGGAATTTTCCAGTGACTTGGTTTTGGCGGGCTTTATCCCTGCACTCTGGCGAAATAAGTCCACTAATTTTGCGTTGAAAGCTCTGTTTTGGATTGAATAGGGCCAAAAAGGGGCTTATTTGTGTTGAATTTTTCAAATCCGGTTCATTTAAGACCAATAACGGGCTTATTTGCGCCTAAATCGATGAAATGGCCTTCAATAAGACCAAAAAGGGACTTATTTGCGCCTAAATTGATGAATTGGCCATCAATAAGACCAAAAAGGGACTTATTTGTGCTGGATCCTCACAATCCGATTGATTTAAGACCAAACGGACTTATACCGCTTATATTATTGAAATGGCCTATATCAAGCCCAAGAAATCGTCTTTGTCTTTCGCGAAAATTGCACTTTAAGTGTCCATCGCACATAGGGTTCCGGGTTCCTTCCCGCTTGAACATGCCAGGCGAGTCCACCCACTCTCCCTCCCAAGAAGGGATTTCTTGGGAGAGGAGCGGGCGAGCTTGCATCAAGCGGAGGCGGCAGAAGGCCCTGGAGAAGCGCAGCGGGTATGTGCGGCTAACCCAATTTCACTCGGCCTAACTGTCACACCGATCCATGGAAAGTCCGGTTAATTACATCCAACTGCTGCTCCCTCGTCAGCTTGATAAAGTTCACCGCATACCCCGACACGCGAATCGTCAGCTGCGGATACTGCTCGGGATGCTCCATCGCATCCATAAGCTGCTCGCGGTTGAACACGTTGATGTTCAGGTGGTGACCGCCTTTCAAGCTGTAACCGTCCAGCAGTGAGACGAGGTTGCGCACGCGAGAATCAGCTTCTTTGCCAAGCGCTTTTGGAATAATGGAAAAGGTATTCGAAATTCCGTCCTGGCTGCTGTCATACGGAAGCTTGGCAACCGAGTTGAGCGAGGCGAGCGCGCCTTTGCGATCGCGGCCGTGCATCGGGTTGGCTCCCGGCGCAAACGGCTCGCCCGCTTTGCGGCCGTCCGGCGTGCTGCCGGTTTTTTTGCCGTACACGACATTCGACGTAATGGTTAGCACCGACTGGGTATGCACCGCGCCGCGATACGTCTCATGCTGCTTGAGCTTGTTCATGAAACGCTCCGTCAGCTCTACGGCGATGCGGTCAACGCGATCATCGTTGTTGCCGTATTGCGGGAACTCTCCCTCAATTTCAAAGTCCACCGCCAAGCCCCGCTCATCGCGGACCGGACGCACCTTGGCGTACTTGATTGCGCTGAGCGAGTCCGCTACTACCGACAATCCGGCGATGCCGCAGGCCATCCTGCGTACGATGTCGGTGTCGTGCAGCGCCATTTCAATGCGCTCGTAGCAGTATTTATCATGCATATAGTGAATAACGTTCAACGTGTTCATGTACAGCTCCGCCAGCCAATCCAGCATACCGTTGTACCGCGCCAGCACTTCCTTGTAGTCCAGCACCTCGGACGTGATCGGCGCGTATGCCGGTCCGATCTGCTCGCCCAGCTTTTCGTCGACGCCGCCATTGATCGCATACAATAAAGCTTTGGCAAGGTTCGCCCGCGCTCCGAAAAACTGCATCTGTTTCCCGATGCGCATCGCCGACACGCAGCAGGCAATGCCGTAATCGTCGCCGTACAACGGCCGCATGACGTCGTCATTTTCATATTGGATCGAGCTCGTATCTATGGATACTTTGGCGCAGTATTCCTTAAAGCCTTTCGGCAGACGATTGGACCAAAGCACCGTCAAGTTCGGCTCGGGAGCTGGTCCCAGGTTATATAGCGTGTGCAAAAAACGGAAGCTGGATTTGGTGACGCGCGAACGTCCGTCCAGTCCCATTCCGCCAATCGATTCCGTCACCCAGGTCGGGTCGCCGCTGAACAGCTCGTTGTAGTCCGGCGTACGCAGGAATTTAACAAGCCGCAGCTTCATGACGAGATGGTCGATCAGCTCCTGCGCCTCGGCCTCGGTGAGCCTTCCTTCCTGCAAATCACGCTCGATGTAAATGTCCAGGAAGCTGGAGATGCGCCCGATGCTCATCGCCGCGCCGTTCTGTTCTTTAATGGCAGCAAGGTAGGCAAAATAAAGCCACTGCACCGCTTCCTGCGCCGACGCCGCAGGCTGCGACAAATCATAACCGTACGAAGCGGCCATAGTCTTCAGCTCCGCCAGCGCGCGAATCTGCTCCGACAGCTCCTCGCGAGCCCGGATTAGGCTCTCCGACATAACGCCGGTTTCGCGCTGCTTGAGGTCTTCCTTTTTGGCGGCAATTAAGCGGTCAACGCCGTATAGAGCGACGCGGCGGTAATCGCCGATAATGCGGCCCCGGCCGTAAGCGTCCGGCAGGCCGGTGATAATTCCGGCTTTGCGGGCCAGGCGCATTTCCGACGTGTAGGCGTCGAACACGCCCTGGTTATGCGTTTTGCGGATGTCGGTGAACAGCTTCACCATCTCGTCTTGGGCCTTGTAGCCGTAGGCTTCGCAGGCGTCCACGACCATGCGGATGCCGCCAAGCGGCTGCACGGAGCGCTTGAGCGGAGCGTCCGTTTGCAGGCCGACAATTTGCTCCAGCTCTTGGTCAATGTACCCGGGAGCATGGGAGGTAATCGTCGAGACGATGTCCGTCGACACGTCCAGCACGCCTCCGTTTTGGCGCTCGCGGCGCATCAGCTCCAGCACGTTGTCCCACAGCTTGCGGGTCGCCCCCGTCGGCTCCGCCAAAAATGCCTCGTCCCCGACGTAAGGGCTGATGTTCGCTCCGATGAAATCGTTGACATCGATGTGCCGCTGCCATTTGCCGGACCGGAAGCCTCTCCAGGCATCGCGGCCTACAGCCGTCCCGCGCAGTTCTTTTTCGTTAATCGCCATGTTGATGAACCTCCTCCTTCTTCTTGATTTAGACACGTAGGGCGAAAGGAGTGGGCCGCCTTAAAGCGGCGAGCCCTCTCGCTTCGCTCCGTAAGGGCGATTGACGCCCCTATTCCAGCCACTTTGCCCGCAAACTCACTCCGTAAGGGCGTTTGACGCCCTTAACACCGCCCGTTTACCCGCAAACCCGCTCCGTAAGGGCGTTTGACGACCTTAACACGGCCCGTTTACCCGCAAACTCACTCCGTAAGGGCGTTTGACGACCTTACCACCGCCCGTTTACCCGCAAACCCGCTCCGTAAGGGCGTTTAACGACCTTACCACGGCCCGTTTACCCGCAAACCCGCTCCGTAAGGGCGTCTGACGCCCTAAACAGCCCCCTTACTAAAACCGACCGTAAAAAGCGTTCCGGTAAACATCCGCCAGCTCCGTCACGAGCGGCATACGCGGGTTCGCGGTTGTGCATTGGTCCTCAAAAGCGCGGTCGGCAAGACCGTCGACGCGGGCTTCAAAATCCTTTTCGTCGAATCCAAGCGCCTGGAACGACTCCGGTATGCCGAGCGAGCGGTTCAATCCGCGCACCGCTTCGATCAGGCTGTTCACGCCCTCCTCTGTCGTGCGGGCCGGCAGCCCGAGCAGCCGGGCGATGTCCGCGTAACGTTTGTCAGCGACAAAATGGTCGTATTTCGGAAACGCGGCAAACTTGGTCGGAGCCGAAGCGTTGTACCGGATGACATGCGGCATTAAAATCGCGTTGGTCCGACCGTGCGCCGTATGATATTGACCGCCCCATTTATGCGCCAGGCTGTGGTTAATGCCGAGGAACGCGTTGGCAAACGCCATGCCCGCAATCGTCGAGGCGTTGTGCATTTTCTCCCGGGCGCGCGGGTCGGCTCCATGATAAGAGGCCTCCAAATGTTCGAACACGAGCTGAATTGCCTTGAGCGCCAAACCGTCGGTATAGTCATTCGCCATGACCGACACATAGGCTTCGATTGCATGCGTCAGAACGTCCATCCCTGTGTCGGCAACCGCCGTTTTGGGCAGCGTGTAAACGTAATCCGGGTCGACGATGGCGACATCCGGCGTCAGCTCGTAATCGGCGAGCGGATATTTCGTATTGCCTTTGTTTTTGTCCGTGATGACCGCAAACGAGGTAACCTCCGAGCCGGTGCCCGACGTAGTCGGAATCGCAACAAACTGGGCTTTCTGGCCAAGGCGCGGGTATTTGTAAATGCGCTTGCGGATGTCCATGAACTTCATTTTCAGCGAGTCAAAGCTGGTGTCCGGGTACTCGTAAAAGAGCCACATCGCCTTCGCCGCATCCATCGGGGAGCCGCCGCCGAGCGCGATGATGCAGTCCGGCTTAAACGCCGCCAGCATACGGGTGCCGCGCTCCACCGTGTCCACCGAAGGATCGGGCTCCACATCGGAAAAGATCTCGATGGCAACCGGAAGCCGGCGCTTGCGCAGGTAGTACTCGACCTTTTCGACGTAACCAAGCTTCACCATCGCTTCGTCTGTAATAATCGCCACGCGGCTTATATCCGGCATCTTCTCCAGGTACTGCGTCGCTCCGCGTTCGAAATAGATTTTCGGCGGAATTTTGAACCACTGCATATTGTTCGTACGAGTCGCCACCCGTTTGATATTAATCAGATTCACCGCCGACACGTTGTTCGTCGTGGAGTTGCTGCCGTACGAGCCGCAGCCGAGCGTCAGGGAAGGCAGGTTCGTATTGTAAATGTCGCCGATCGCGCCATGCGTCGAAGGGGAGTTGACGATGATGCGGCCCGTTTGCAGTCTTGTCGAGAATGCCGCAATAACGCTCTGGTCCTGCGAATGAATAACCGACGAGTGCCCCATGCCGCCAAAAGCGACAACCTGAGCGGCGCGCTCAATGCCGTCCTGCGCCGATTTAACCTTGTAACAAGCGAGCACAGGGCTGAGCTTTTCCGCCGATAGCGGATATTTTGCGCCGACTCCGTCCAGCTCGGCGACGAGCACCTTCGTATCGGCAGGCACGGTAATTCCGGCCATTTCGGCAATGCGAACGGCGGACTGCCCGACGATAACCGCATTGACCGCACATTTGTCGGTGTTGATGACCAGCTTGGAAACGGCGGCTTTTTCGTCCTCGTTCAAGAAATAACAGCCCTTCTGAATCATCAGCCGCTTTGCTTCGTTGTAGATCGGCTCATCCAGAATGACCGACTGCTCCGAGGCGCAAATCATGCCGTTGTCAAACGTTTTGGACAGAATCAGATCGGTTACTGCCTGCTCCAAGTTCGCGGTGCGCTCGATGAAACACGGCACGTTGCCCGGCCCTACGCCAAGCGCCGGCTTGCCGGTGCTGTACGCCGATTTGACCATCGCGGAGCCGCCGGTGGCGAGCACAAGCGCAATGTCCTTATGGTTGATCAGCAGCTGGGTCGCTTCAACGGACGGATGCTCGATCCACTGGATGCAGTGCTCCGGCGCTCCTGCGGCGACGGCGGCCAGCAGCAGCGTGCGCGCCGCTTCCACGCTGGATTTTTGAGCCGATGGGTGGAAGGCAAAAATGATCGGGTTGCGCGTTTTAGCGGCGATCAGCGCTTTAAACATGGTCGTAGAGGTCGGATTAGTGACCGGTGTAATGCCGGCAATAATGCCGACCGGCTCCGCTACTTTGCGGTAGCTTTCAAATGTGTTCTCCTCGATCACGCCGACAGTTTTTTCATTTTTAATGCTGTGATACACATATTCCGTGGCGAAAATGTTCTTTGTAATTTTGTCCTCGTACACGCCGCGTCCGGTTTCCTCTACCGCCAGCTTGGCGAGCAGCATATGTTTGTCGAGTCCGGCCAGCGCCATCGCCTGCACGATTGCATCAACCTGCTCCTGGTCTAATTCCATGTATGCCGCCTGGGCCTTGCGGCCTCTTGCAGCCAGCCGGGCTATTTCTTCCTGCGCGGATACTGCCGTTTGCTGAGCTTTCTCCTTCATCGCCATGCTCTCCTGCCTCCTGTTCGGCCCCGCCTTGGCGGCAGGGCCTTTTTTATTTGCATCATTAGTGGCGGGCTTCATTTCTGCCTAGCCATCCGCCGCCTCCGGCTGCCCCGTTCCGGCCTTCGCCCCTTGCGTTCCACCACTGCTTTACGTAGGGCTTCAGCAGGCCGTCAAGGCCGAACCTTCCGGCATTAGCGCCGGCCAGGAAAATGATGAAGCCGATCAGCAGCAGCCACGGGTTCGTGCTCACCGTTCCGGCGAACAGGAACAGGAAGTTCAGCATCATAGCGAAGAAGGTTGCGGTCAGCGTCAATCCGCCGACGATGAGTCCAAGGCCGATCAGAAATTCGCCGACCGGGATGAGGAAGTTGATCAGCTTCACGTTTGGCAGCGCAATGTGTTCAATGAACCAGGTGTAGGTCGGGAACAGCACCTCCTGCGTTGCCCGGTCAGCTACCGGTTTGGCGACGGCGTTTTGCAGGAATCCTCCCGCGTCGAAGCCGCCCGTCATTTTTTGCCAGCCATGGGTCATCCAGTCCCATCCGACATACAGCCTCAGCAGCAAAATTGCAGCTGCTGCCCATTTATTTTCCCGGAACCATTTGGCGACCATATCGGTCAACCCCTTTCGTATGTTGGCTCGTTGCTCTCATCCGGCCCTTGTCTTTTATAATCTTCCTTGCTCCTTCATTATGGGGCCGAAGCGATGCAACGGATGTGCGGTTTGTCACGTTTCCCAAGTTTAATTGTGAATAAATTCACTTACTTATCCAAACTAAAAATCGTACCGGTTGGACTGATCCTGCAGCTGCTGCATGATCTCCTCTTCTTCCAACATGCGGTTTTTCAGAACCGCGTACGCCTGCAGCAAATAGGAAGTCAGCCTGCGCGCCTCCGCCGGGTCGAGCGGTCCGTTGATACGGCCGAGCTGCTCCGTGAACCGGTCCAGCATTTTATCCGCTAATACATATTCATGATCGATATGCGCAAAAAGCTCCGGCTCCTCGCCCCAATACCACGCTGCATAGGGCAGGAATTCCGTCTCTACCCATTTTGTATGTTCCTGCCAGTCCTCTTGCAGCTGAAGCACCTGGCTCGTCAGCTTGCGGAATTCCCCATGCAGCCGGGACGGCTCCTGCACTTGGCGGACGGAGCAGGTTTGCCTGACCAGCTCCTGCAGCTCGAATTGCAGCCGTTCATGTTCGCGGGCCGCCCGCTCAACTGCCGTGTCCGCCGCCTGTACCGGCTCCGGCTCCTGTCTTTTTTCCAACGGGACTATGGTTGTCATTTAACACCAGCCTCCTCTGTTTCATGGCTTAAGTGTAACCGGAGGTTGGCAATATGTATGTGAAAAATATCACATTTAAATACTTTTACGTAAGGCACGCTCTGCTCACGCTCCGCAGCAGTGACTTATGATGCATGCCGCCGCTTCAAAAGAACTAAAAATCTCCCGAGTCCCAGTTCCCTATTCATCCAAATAATTGAATCGGGACCAAATAATCACTCCATTGGGTTCTAGATAATAATTCCAAGTAAACGTATCTTTAACAGTAAGCTTATCTATCCGTTCTACCAGCTTGCTAAAGAATGAAGGAGTGTTATGCGTGAGTAGAAGAAGAAAAAAACGAAAACAGAGACTTTACTTGAGCATCGGCGCTGTTTGCTTGCTGGTTTTATTGCTAGGCAGCGGATTTGTTCTGGCCGAAAGGAACCAAACTCAGCGGAGTCAAGCTATCGTTCATAACGATACGCCAATTACGTTTGACAACTCCAAAAACGTTTACGATAAAATGAAAGACAAAGATGTCATTCGTTATTTAATTATCGGAGATAGTATTGGGCAAAGCGACGGCGCCGCAGTTGATTCCAAATGGTTCAATCAATTAAGTTTGAAGCTCCAGACAAATCATGAAATAATCGCCTTTCCTTACCGGGTCACAACTCCGGGAGCTACAGTTTTTAACGGCTGGTATGACTTTAACGCCCGGGTCGTCGAAGACCGGATTGACCTGGTGTTTATCGTGTTCGGTCAGAATGATCAAGGCAGCATGTCGGAGGAGCAGTACGGGGCTGTATATGAAAAGCTCATTCGCGATATTAATCAGAAATATCCTCAGGCCGAAATTCTCCCTTTAATTGAAAGCAGCATAAAAACGGACAAATTTCCAAATGTAATCTTTAAGCTTGCCAAACATTACGGTATGACAGTTATTGATACGAGAGTTGCCTTTAAAAACTCCAATAAACCATACGATTCACTAACTAACGACGGCGTACACCCAAACAACGAAGGATATACTTATTATGCGAATCAAATTTATAAAACAATTACAAGCAAACAAACCGTTACAATCAATACGGAAAAGGATCCTCTATATTCTGAATCCGTTCACTACAATAAACCAACGGCTATAGCCGCAACAACCTTAGAAGAATTTAAATCCAAAAAACAAAAAGAGGTTAAAATTACCTTTACAGGAAAACTTGTTGGACTCTCTGTGAATAAAAATGAGTCAGGCGGAAAATTCAAAGTATTCCTTGACGGCAAACTCATCAGAGAGTTAAGTTCATACAACAAGTTCCCCGTTAACCACAAGATGCTACTTGCCGACAACTTGACCGAAGGCGAACATACCCTTGTCATCCAGCCGTCTGAGGATCCCGTTAAAAGCTCCAAAATAATTGATATTAAAGGAATTATCGTTTCCGAAAGCTAAGCAGCTATCCTAAACAATAACCCCCGGCAGACGACTGCCAGGGGTTATTTTCGTGTTCATTCCACAGATTCGGCTAAAACATCCGCGTCGCCGGAAGCATCAGCCTCACAACCGTGCCTTCGCCGGGAGCGGAACGCACCTCCAGTGTGCCGCCGGCGGCGCGCGCTCGCTCCTCCATGCTGAACAGTCCGACGCCGCGCTGCGGCTGCTTCGGCTCAAAACCCGCGCCGCTGTCGCGGATGACCGCTTCCAATACGCCGTCCCGCTCCTCCAGCGATACGGCCGCTTCCGACACTCCGGCGTATTTCCCCAAATTCGTGAGCGCCTCCTGCACAACACGGTACAGCGCCGTCTCTGCCGACAGCTCCGGCCGGCGGCTGAGGCTGCAGCTAAAACGGACACGAATGCCGTAATGCCGCTCGTAATTCTGGATATACGTACGCAGCGCCGGAACGATGCCGAGATCGTCCAACACGGAAGGTCGCAGCTCCCAAGCCATGCTCCGCACCTCTTCCATGAGCTGTGACACCTCGCCAAGCAGACCTTCCAGACGCGAATCCGCTCCATCGGAGAGCATCCGGTCAAGCGAAATTTTGAAGGAGAACAGGCTTTGCCCGATTCCGTCGTGCAGCTCCCGCGAAAATCGGCGGCGCTCCTCCTCCTGGATCTGCATCATGCCGGACATCGCCTGCTGCAGCTGCTCCTGCGTTTCCTTCAGCTCGGTTACCTCATGCCGGATCGCCAAATATTGATATGGCTTGCCGCTATCGTTCATAAACGGCACAATGGTCGTGTTCATCCAGTAAAGCCGGCCGTTTTTGGCCCGGTTGCGCACCTCGCCCTTCCATACCTTTCCGGAAGTAATCGTTCCCCACAGCTCTTCAAAAAATTCAGGGCGGTGGTGGCCTGATTTTACAATCCGATGCGTCCGGCCAATCAGCTCTTCCCGGTTATATCCCGAGATTTCACAAAACTTGTCGTTCACGTACTGGATGCGTCCGGCGGCATCCGTAATGGCGACGATCGACGCCTCGTCCAAAGCGAATTTGACGTCGGCCAGCTGCTTAAGAGAACGGCGCAGCTGCTCCTTGAATTGCGGATCTCCGATCCCTTGCTCGATCCCGTCCAGCAGCAGCTCAACGTTGGCGCCAAGCCCGCCCGACAGAGGGTTATTCCTAACATCCTGTTCACTCAAAGTTCAGCAGCCCTTTCTTGGCCGCGTATTTCACCAGATCCGGCCTTGTTCTCAGGTCCAGCTTTTCCATCAGATTGCTTTTGTGGGTTTCCACCGTTTTGACGCTTATAAACAATAACTCGGCAATTTCCTTGTTGGAGTAGCCCTGCGCCACCTTGGCGAGAATCTCCTTTTCCCGGTCCGACAGCGACTCAAAGCTGCCTGACTGATTGCCGCTGCGCACTTTTTCCAGGTAATCATTCATCAGCCGCTTAGTCGCCGACGGGTACAGATAGGCATTCCCTTGAGAAACATGCCGAACCGCTTCCAGCAGCTGCTCATAGGGAGAGCTTTTTAGAATATAACCCGACGCTCCCGCGTGAATGGCCCGGAACAAATATTCTTCATCGTCGTGCATGGTCAAAATAAGCACCGCCATATCCGGCAAAAGCTTGCGCAGCTCCGCTGTCGCCGTCAATCCGTCCTTGCCATGCGGCATGCTGAGATCCATCAGCACAACATCCGGCTGCAGCTCCTGCGCTTTAACGATTGCTTCGTCCCCGTCCGCCGCCTCGCCAACCGCCGTCAGCCCGTTTCTGCCGTCCATCAGCTGCATCAGGCCGGAGCGGACAACGGCATGGTCATCCACCACCAATACACGTATCAAGCCTCTGCCTCCTTGCTCGCTTCATCTACTATCTATTATATCCGACCGCGCAGCGGCCCGCTTGTTTCACCCGCTTTATCCAGAGCAGATCCGATCCGGAGAGCGCTTCTCTCAATCGCCAAACGATCCTCGGCGCTCAGCGTTTTTGGACGGCGGTAACCGGCAAGCAGCACACCTTTGCTTCGTCCGGCCGCTGTCATAATTGGGACTGCATACGCTGAGCGGATGCCCTCCACGATGATCAGCGGATAATCATGCAGCTGTTTTCCAGCGCCCAGCTCATCTGCTTGAATCAGCATCGGACGTCCCACCTTCAGCACCGAGCCAGCCAATCCGCGTCCTGGCCGCTCCGCCATCATCCGGTAACGGCCGCTGAATGCGCCTGCGGCCAGCTTCCAGCAAATTTTTCCGTCAGAGGACGCAACCGCAGCCAGCATGCTTACATCACAGCCTGTCTCGGCGGACAGCCGCTCCAGCTCTCGTTGCCCTTCCCGCTCCCACTCTTCCAACACGGCATACCCCTCCTTTTCCGCCGCACTTTCTGTTATGTACGATTGTAAATCTTCCGTTGCTTGGCGTAAGTCGGGGAGTTCCCTGATCCTGCAAGGGTAAATCCCCCGAATTGAGGCACCGGCGTGATATTCATCACACAAAAGTAAGGGAATTCCCCCCAAGCGGTTCAGGAGGTTCCCCGATAACGCTGCAGTCCCGCAGGAGGTATGCTGTAAACAGCTAAGAAACACGAGGAGTGAGCGGTTATGGCAATGAAACAACCGATGGAGCGTTCGGCTTATCACGACAAATCGAGCTTGGAAACGGAACAAACGGGATTTTCCGCTTTTTTTACCGAGGAGCAGTGGAAAAGCATTCAGGGGCTAATGTCGGAGCGCCGCGCGGAAGCAGGCCATTTCCTGTTCTGGGAAGGCGAAGCGGCCGATAAGCTGATCTTCGTCCTGTCGGGCAAGGTCAAGCTGCGCAAATCAACGGAGGACGGCAAGGAATTCATTCTTTCGATTTTGCAGTCCGGCGACCTGATCGGCGGCCCGGAGGCGGGACGCCATTCCGTTTACGGCTTCAGCGCTGAGGTTGCCGAGGAGGCAACAATTGGCGTTCTTCCTTGGATGGATCTGGAGAAGCTGCTCATGGCGAGCGGCGAGCTTGCGATGCGCTGGATGAACGGCATGGCGCTGCAGCAAAGAATTGCGGAATCCAAGTTCCGCGACCTGCTGCTGTACGGCAAACCCGGCGCGCTCGCCAGCACGCTGATTCGCCTTGCCAACAGCTACGGAGTTTTACGCAAGGACGGCATGGAAATTGGCCTGCGGCTCACCAACGCCGAGCTGGCCGAATTCATTGGCACGACCCGGGAAAGCGTCAATCGAATGCTCGCCTCGATGAAGGATGATGGAATCATTACCGTCCGTAATGGCCTCATTACGATTGTGGATCAAGCTGCGCTGCGCCGCATCTGCGGCTGTCCGCAGTGCCCGGCTTGTCCGAAGGAAGTGTGCCGGATTTAGTTGGATTAACTTCTCTAATATTTCCGATAAACGTATACTGTTGAGGATTCTTGATAGGAGGTGAGTTGTCCCGTAATGGATACCGTTAGAATCGACCTGCCGCCAGCCGTAACTTCCATCCTCATACCGGCAGTCCCTACGTCCTCCCCGATTGAATTGACTGCTTTGTAACGGGCAACGGCAATCAGTGATTTTCCGCTAAAATACTCGACTTGGAAATTATAGCTCCCACCGGGTGGAATACTATGCGGAGTGGGTACGGGACGCTCAAAATCTCCAATTAAAGTAGCTGAGTAAAATACCAAGTCCCCTGTTAAATTAATTATATTAAATCGTTTCGAAGCCGCTATGGCGGGTAATCTATCTCTTTGGCTTTGGCAGAGGTATAAATTCATTGGAATGACCACCTTAATCTACTTTTTAATCATTTAATTTTTTATGATAACCGCATTCGGTTTCTCATTCCTGAAGCCAATTCCTGTCCCGGTTGTCAAAATACCCAATTGCGCAGATCCGGCAAGCACGTACATATCCATTATGACCGTCCCTACCATATTGTCCTGATCATCTACGGCGTTGTAGTAGGCAGTCGCCACATACGCCTGATCTCCAGCAGCGCTCTTTACCTGAAAATTATATTTGCCTCCTGGTCTGATATTGTGTAATTGCGGTTTAGGCGACTCAAAGTCTCCCGTTAACGCCGTAGCTTTCAGCGTATAAA
Source organism: Paenibacillus pasadenensis (assembly GCF_023715725.1). Classification (GTDB taxonomy): domain Bacteria; phylum Bacillota; class Bacilli; order Paenibacillales; family Paenibacillaceae; genus Paenibacillus_O; species Paenibacillus_O pasadenensis_A. The sequence continues at coordinate 208,075 of NZ_JAMBOT010000005.1, read as the reverse complement.
TTCCCGTCCTGTTCTCAATGTCAAAGCTTTTGGAACCCATAATAACAATTGTATTATTATTGTGTGAATTCTTTGTAGAGGAAGAGGCTTCGATTATCCGGACTGAAATGACCAATAAAATAAATAAAACGATTACTAACCCCACCGCCATTCCTCTTCTATTTACTCCAGTTGATAACCTTTGATTTGCGTGCATTTAAATGCCTCCGTAAGTTCACTTAATCCTAATATTGCCTATAAATATACACTGTCGAAGACTCTTGATACGAAGTTAAACTCCCGCTTAACTCTGGCGTTAAAGCGAATCCGCTATCCCATACGCCCATTCTCATGCCGATATTCCCAAGAGTGCTCCCGGATGAATTTACCGCTTTGTATCGGGCTATTGCGACATTGTCTCCTTGCGTGGTCCCTACTACAAAGGAATAAAGTCCTCCCGGAGCGATGCTGGAAGGCAAGGATGGTACCGGTGATGCAAACTGTCCTAAAAACGTAGTGGCCTCCAATGTTAAATCACCCGTAAGATTATAAATCGTAAACCTTCTTGAAGCAGCAGAGCTGATCGAGCCTTCATCGAGTCTGCTTTCCTTTGGGAAATCAGGAACTATCGTACGCGATGCTATTATAATTAGGATGAACAGCACGCAGGTTATTCCCAGCGCTGCTCCCCTTTTCTTTTGTTCACTCTGCACTTTATGAAAGGATGGATTCATTTCAATTTCCCCTTTACGCATACTCAACGGTTAACTAATACGAATAGTGGCAACGTTAAAGTACCCATTGTTATTGCTGCTCCCGAGCTGTCCGTAGACGGGTCCAGTTGTCTCCACCGCTGTATCTGTTCTCGTCTGGTTGTTCTCCGTACCGCCGTATACGATCATATCCATAATGACAGTACCTACGTTTCCCGAGGTTGGATGAACAACATTATAATAAGCGGACGCCAAATAATTATAAGCTTTATACACAGATCTTTTTACCTCGAAGTTTTGTTCACTGCCCGGAGGAATGCTGGAAGGGAGTCCTGGACCACCCGTGGACTCATAGTCTCCTTTAAACGCTGTAGCAACTAATGTGTAGAGGCTTGTGCTGTTTTTTAAAATAAATCGTGTCGATAAGGCAATGGAAACCCGTTCATCGTCCTGGGCTTTTGCGTCTCGGGAAGGAATACAGAAGGTTTGAGCAGCCAAAACCAATAGAATAAATAAAACAAGAATTATATTCATCCGCATCCGGCTTTCGTTCATGCCGATTGACTTACTTCTAGATGTTAGGTTCATAATAAAAATCATCCTTTGTTCAACATAATTGCTAATCGTTTACTTTTGCTCAATTCTGCACTGCTCCCAGTCAATTACATTTACTCTCGTGTATGGCGCGGAGGGCTGGCTGGAGGTCCAACCGTCGCTGTTAAAATAAGGCCTGGCACAACCGTCATACCGCAGTTTGACCTTAATCGTACCGTAGCTCACCCCTCCTCCTCTTCCGTCAGGATAGATGAGTTCGTAGCTTAGTTCCGCCTGTTTGATAAATGCATTCACATCCAAGCAAGTGTACGTAACCTGCTGTGGAACAAATTGTTGAATACCTGTAAGGTAATCCCTGCTTACCGTTATCATTGTTGAGGGGGAAGAATCGCTCGTATAGCCGAGATATTTAAGGTCTAAAATGCCCGTATTATTATACAGCCGGATTGTGCTTACGCTGCTAGCTGAAATATCTTCAGAGCCCCCGGAGCCGCAGCAGGATGAAGCTCTCGAGAAGGTACTGGTCACTATAATGAGTAAAATAAACAATATGAGAAGAACTGCCGTACTGGCGCCGTTTGTATTTGAGATAGACAAAATAGATTCAAACTCTTTCATTTAAATAAGCTCCTTTTAAAATTAATCCGCTATCTCACAACAACGAACATGACCAACGGCGCATCATTCGTTCTCCTGCCAAACTGAGCGCCAAACGGCGGTGAAATGACCGGAAGCTGAATAAAGCTCAAGTCATTTCCATTAATTACATTACAATGGATTAGGCACTGTATTTCTCCTACTTTTGCGCCTGCTCCACCGTTTACCACCGAGTGCACATTGTAATTGACAGAGCCTATCATTCCAATGGGTACCCGAATAAAGTTCCGTATTCCTGGAAGTACAATATCCTCGTCTGGCGTTAGCCAGGTTGCATTGCTAATAGAATCGAGCACAAGAGCATATCGATAAGTGTCGTTGAAAATGACGAAATTTTTTACTTCAGGAAGATTTGCAGCAATAAAATCCTCCTCGGAAGCGCTATTGATGATTTTATTATTCGTAAAAACGCCTACAACAATTACCAACAAAATAAACAATACTATTGTGACGCTCAGCGGCATTCGACTTTCAGCGTTCATTTCTAACCTCCTAATTTTGAGCAGTAATAAAAGATATGTTTCTATAAGAAATGCGCATAAAGTACAAATTGACTATTCGATAGCCCTTTAGTTAAAAATAAGGCGATGAAATTGAGTGTTAATGCAAAGACCCAGCTACGGTTAACCGGAACTGGGTCTTTGCAATCTATGACAACCTATTCATCATCGCCATAACGTCACCTGGCACAATTGTTTGCTCTCTACCACAACCTCGACATGCTGGCTGGACAGCTGCCAGAGCTCCCCTTCACATCACAGCCTCCTTAACCTTAGCTTCGAATCCATACGCTCGTCGAGTAATTATCCCGCCTGTAAAAATTAATCGGCCCTGTTGTATAAAACCTCATATATGATGTTGCCCCTGGTAGTGCGGCCGTATTAGCAATCATATCCAAAATAAAAATTCCCGTTCTCGTCTGCCCGGCTTCCCGATACTCGTAACTGTAATAAACAGATGCTAAAGAGTTTTTATATAAACTTGTAGAAACCTGGTAACCATAACTGCCGCCCGGTAAGATGATATGCGGATCGGGCTTTCTTTCAAAATCCCCGGATATAGTGGTAGTCGTTAAGGTAAAAACAGATTCATTGTACACGTTAAAGCCTTGGGAAGAAGCGATTTCGATCGAGTTCCCTTGCTGAAGGAACTCCGCCCGAGCTGTTCTATCATAGACACGACTGACAACAACGGCTAGTATAAACAATATCAAAATAACGCCGAGCGAACTTTTAGAGCCGTTAAGTTCACCTTGAGATTTTCCTTTCATCTCCATTCATGCCTCCCTCATGCGGCCCTAATTAAGGCGCATATCTGTTTTTTATATACAAGGACCCAACATTTAAAGAATAAGAAAATCCCTCGATTTCCGTAACAATTATCGTTATATAGTTGGGAGTACCTGAAGTTCGCAGCGTCATATCAATGTACCGGCTGTTATCATTGTTAGCCGTATAGCGGACATAGGCGTTTCTGTCATAATTAGCTGTAACCTCTACCTGATAGTTGTAGCTCTCTCCCGGATATAGAACGTTGTTATTGGGCGGCGGCGAAGCGAAAGATCCGGAAAGCCGAGTCGTATCCACACGTACATTTGATTGATTATAAATATAAAAGTCGCCCACTGAGGCAATTGCGATTGGCGGTAAAACACCGCCATCCGTTGAATTAATTCGTTGCGTACGATCACTAAAAACACGGGTAACAATCGTTACTAGAATAAATAAAACTAATATAACGCCTAACGTCTTTCCGTTGATCAATTTTGGTGTTTCCTTCATGCCGCTGCCTCCTGATTCTCTATTGCTGCCAAACTGTGTCTACTATAAGAAATGCATGCAGATTCATCATTGACTATTCTATAGCCCTCACGTGAATAATAATTTATTGATAGTGACGGCCTTTCAACGCAAAGACCCTGCTCCGTTAAACGGAGCAGGGTCTTTGCGTTTCACCTTGACCTGGCGCGCAGATGAGAGGAGTGTTCGGCAAGGCTCAGTTTCTAATATACAGAGTCGCAGGAAAGTTCATGTCCCAGTAGTAGCTGATCGGTCCTGTGATATACAATCTCATACCTGGCATACTGCCGCCTGTTCCGTTCGTATTCACAATCAAATCCACGAAATAATTTCCCGTTCTCGCCTGTCCGGCATCCTGATACTCATAGCTGTAGTAAATAGTTGCAATAGATGTTTTATACCATGCGGTTGAAACCTGATAAATGTAACTTCCGTTGGGACGAATAGTGTGTCCAGGCGGTTTAGGCTCAAAATCTCCAAAAAGGCCGTTAGCCGGAACCGTTAAAGTGAAGTCGGATTCATTGTAAATGTAAAATAATACCAGTGAATCGATTCCAGCAGCGGGATTATCCTGTTGCGGATTTTTCCCTTGAGCGGATCTATAAAAGATCCGGCTAGCTATAACGGCTAAAATAAACAAGACTAACACAATGCCGAACGATTTCTTGTTATTACTGCTAGGTTCGTCTCGTGATGTTACAGGCATTATCCTTCCTGCCTCCCAATGCTGCGATTCACCCTACTCATCATCGCCTTAACGTTACCCGGCACAATTCTTTGCTCTCTACCACAACCGCGACATGCTCGCTGGACAGCTGTGCATCCGACCAGCCGGCTACGCCCAAATTGCAATTATCATACCTCAATCTAACCTGAAAGGTGCCGTAGCTTATTCCTTGCCCGTCACCAGTCGGATAGATGACTTCATATTTCAGCCGAGCATATCTTTTGTTCGGATATGAGGTCTGGCACTCATACGTTACTCTTTGCGGCACAAATGCGTCGTAAAAAGGTGTGTATATCGGACTAACCGCTATGCTAGTAGAAGTATCACTGGTATAATCAATAAACTTTAAATCAAAAATATTCGTGCTATTATAGAGTCGAGCATATCCCTCGCCGCCCGCCGGAGCAATACCGGGGTCTCCTGGTGATGGCGAGCTGGAGCCTATACTTGTTACAAGAACGAGTAAAATGAACAAAATCAATACAACGGTCCAACGGTTACCGCTAACTCCAGAAGTAAAAATCTGACGATCCGCACCCTCCAACCTAATCACCTCTTTCATCATCAACTTGGTCTGGTTATGAACAAAACCAATGGTGCATCCGACGTCCGTCTTCCCATATCAGCACCAAGCGGAACTGTGTTTACGGTTACTTTATAGCTGCTTAAATCCCGGTTGCCAGTCACGTTGCAAATAATCTGAACAGTCAGATCTCCGGCTTTAGCTCCTGCTGCGTTGATAACATCATATCGAGCCGTGGCCGTCGTTCTGTTCGGAACCCGAATATAACTGCTTTCTCCGGGGCCTTGGCGAGCCGGTGAGAGCAGTGTGCCGCCATCAAGTGAAACAAGATTAAGAACATACACGTACGTGTCGTTAAAAACAAGGAACACTCTTTCATCCGGAGCGACTGCGGAGCCAATATTCCCATCGCTCCCGCTGTAGCTATTCACGGTTCGTTCCTTTTTAAATACACCCACCGTAATGAACAATAAAATAAACAAAACTAATATTTTCCCCATCGTTAAACCTCCATTCGCATCGTTTAGTATTTCCTATATATATAGGCGATTCGATTTCCCGTATCCGTGAACGAGGTCAGTCCCGACGTGATAAATGAGACCGTTATTTCTGCAACTCCTGTTTTTGTGCGCATTGTTACCGTAACGATATTCCCGTTAGTTGTTGCGTATCGGGCAAAAGCGGCATATGTCGTGCCTGCTAAATATTTCACCTCAAAGTTCGCCTCTTGGCCTGGGGGAATTGAATTCAATGGAGGAAGCGGCGCTTCAAAATCTCCATATATATCCAAAGCGTTAAGGGTGAGATCATTCGTTAAGTTAATAATCGTAAATCTTCTGGATTGAGCGATGGAGAGTGACCCATCGTCATTTTGAATTTTTTCCGCGCCAGCTGGAGCGCAGAAAACGCTGTTTACAATAACGACCAGAATAAACAAGACCAAAACAAAGCCAAGGGTCCATCCCGTCTTGCTGCTGTTTTCCGTTGCGCGTTGATTATTACTCGGTTTCATTTCATTGCCTCCTGCTCAGTTTCTAATCTTGCGAAGTGGGCCAATCCTTCGACTAGCTATCAGCTGTATACTATAAGAGATGCGTATAGACTCAAAAATGACCGATGCAAAAGCCCTATTAGCCAAAATAAGGCTGCAAGAGGTCTGCACTCTATTGGCACAAGGCGCTTAACCAAACTAAAGCTAGTATTTCTCAACGCAAAAGACCCTGCTTCGACAGCCGAAACAGGGTCTTTTGCAAGACTGGAACAATGGAGCAATTGAAAATAAGCCGTCGTCATTCTGCATATTTTGCGTAAACAAGACTAAAATATAGTCCATGCTCTATCCAGTCTTACCGTTGTTGGCCGTCAGTTTATAATCCACACATTCTCGGGATAAGAGACTGCCCTCCTGTAGTTAATCGGTCCAATCGGATATAATCTCATAACTGTATAATAGGGGCCAAGTCCGCTCGTATTCACAACCAAATCTAGGATAAGATCCCCCTTTCTCGTCTGTCCGGCATACTGATACTCATAGTTATAGTAAATATTTGCAATAGATGTTTTAGATAAATTTGTTGAAACCTGATAGTTATAACTCCCGCCTGGAGGAATAGTGTGGGCAGGCGGTTTATGTTCAAAATCCCCAAACAAACCGTTAGTTGGAACAGTTAAAGTAAAGACGGATTCGTTGTAAACGTTAAAGCCTACTGAGCCAGCAATGCCGATAGGAATATCTCGTTGCGGATTATCCGCTTGGGCGGTTCTATTAACGATGCGGCTAGCTATAACGGATAACACAAACAAGACCAAAACAAGACCAAACTTATTATTGCCGTTACGTTTATCACGGGGTGTTGCGGTCATTTTCATACCTATCTCCTTAGGGGTCTTGTCAAGGAATATATCTATTTCTGATATATAATCTATCTCCATTTTGAGAGTAGGACAGCCCCTCTATGGCCGTAACAGTCAGAGTTTTAGTCTTATGAGTGTTATTTGTGCTCAGTGTAATATCAATAGAAACGTTTCGGTTGCCGCCGAATTCCACATAACGGATATAAGCGCTCCTGTCCGTATTACTTCTGAATGTAATCTGATAGTTGTAATTTTGTCCCGGATTAAGAACGTTTGGACTGGGACCCGGCGGTTCGAAGGCTCCCTCTAACTGCGTTGTTTCCAATGTGTAATTCGACTGATTATAAATGGTGAAACCTGCTGAATCAGCTATATTGATCGGAGACGAGTCCCCATTCTGCGAGTTTTCCAGTCGGGAAGCATCATGAAACACGCATGTTACGATAACGACCAAGATAAACAGGACCAACAGGACGCCTATCGCTGGGCCGCTTGGTTTCATTTCATATCTCCTCATGCTCAGTTTCTAATATACAAACTCGTAGAATTGCTTCTTTCCCTGTAGTAGTTGATCGGTCCAGTGATATACATTCTCATAGATTTCAGCTTGACGCCTAAAGCGCCCGAATCGACAATTAAATCTAGAACAAAATTTCCTATTCTCGTTTGTCCAACATTCCGATAATCATAGCTGTAATAAATATTCACGATAGATGTTTTATATAGATTTGTTGAAACCTGGTAGTTATAACTTCCTCCCGGAGGAATCGTATGTCCAGGCGGTTTTCGTTCAAAATCCCCAAACAAGCCGTTAGCCGGAACGGTTAACGTGAAGATGGATTCGTTATAAACGTTAAAGCCTACCGAAGCAGCGATTCCAATAGGACTATCCGGTTGCGGATTTTCCGCTTGAGCGATTCTGTTAAAGATACGGCTAGCTATAACGGTTAAAATAAACAAGACTAAAACAATGCCGAACGATGTCTTGTTAATACCGTTAAGTTCATCTCGGGGTGTTAAGTTCATATTGATTCCTGCCTCCTTAGTGGTCTACTTAAGGTTCATATCTATTTCTGATATACAATTTTTCTGCATTTTGAGAGTATGTCAGCCCCTGGATTGCCGTAACAAGTATGACTCTATCGCTCCCGTATGTCCTTAGTGTGATGTCAATATAAACGCTATTGCTGCTGGTTGATGTATAACGGACATAAGCGTTCCTGTAATCTGTATTTTTGATTGCGACCCGATACGTATAATTTTGTCCTGGATTAAGAACGTGGATAGGGGGACCTGGCGGTTCGAAGTCTCCGAGCAACCGCGTCGTTTCAAATGTAGAATCCGACTGATTATAAATATAAAAATAATTAAATTCAGCTATACTGATTGGTGGAGAGTCGCTGTTTTGTGAGCTTTCCAGTTGGGAAGAATCATTAAAAATGCGTGTTACGATAACGACTAAGATAAATAAGACTAACAGGACGCCTATCGACCAGCCTCTTCCGCTAATTGATGCGTTTCCTTTCATGTAAAACCCTCCTTGATGTTCCTATGGTTGAATTTTGCGAGGTGAACCGGTGAACCATATCCTTCAACTATCAACCAGCTGTATACCATAAGAGATGCTCGTTGGATCAATAATGACCGATGCAAAAGCCCTATTAGCCAAAATAAGGCTGTTAGCAGAGCTATTTTCTATTAAAAAAACCTTGCTCCGTTTACCGTAGCCAGGTCTTAAAATCTTTATGAACGAAAAGAACTCAGTTCCGAATATATACCTTGGACGAGTAATTTTCCGGTCTGTAATAGTTAAGTGGTCCTGTTGTATACAACCTTATATACGCTGTACTTTGATTAACCCCATTCGTGTCAGCAATCATATCTACAATAAGGGTTCCCGTCCTCGTCTGTCCGGCTTGCCGATACTCATAACTGTAGTAAACATTAACAATAGAGGTTTTATATAAATTTGTAGAAACCTGGTAGTTATAACTTCCACCCGGTAAGATGGTATGCGGTGCCGGCTTTTTTTCGAAATCCCCGAATAAACCGGTAGTCGTTAAGGTAAAGGTGGACTCGTTGTAAACGTCAAAGCCTCTGGAAGTAGCGACGCCAATAGGAACATCCTGCTGAGGAGGCTCCGGCCTTTGATCAAAAACATGACTGACAATGACTAATAAAATGAACAAGACTAAAATAACACCAAGCGAACCCTGTTTACCTTTAAACTCGCCTTGAGTTGTTGCCTTCATCGATTACTACCTCCCCTAATACAGCCTTATTAAGGCGTGAACCTATCTTTTACGTACAAAGATTCAACATTTAAAGAATAAGAAAAGCCCTCAATTGCCGTAACGATTACCGTTTTTCTGGAAGCGGCCCCTGATGTTCGTAGCGTTATATCAATATGGTTTCCATTAAGAGCCGTATAGCGGACATAAGCGTTTTTGATCGTTTTAGAGTCTACTGCAACCTTATAGTTGTAGCTCTGTCCCGGATTAAGAACATTGATACTGGGCAGAGTGTGGAAATCTCCATATAGAAGAGTCGTTTCCATTCGTAATTCCGATTGATTATAAATATAGAAATTACCAAAGTCGGCAATGGTAATGGGTGGATTTTCGCCATTAACTGTGCTGATTTGTTGAGGAGAGTCGCTGCAGACACGAGTTACGATCGTCACTAAAATAAACAAAACGAAGATCAAGCCTATCATTTTTCCGCTAGATGAAGCTTTTTTGGGTATTTCATTCATGCGATTACCTCCTGATGTTCATTTGCTGCTATACTTGTTCATTTCTATAGAGGACTTGTCAGCTGTATCTATTAGAAGATGCTGAATCACTCCCTATTGATTGTTATACTAGCCCTTCTAAAAAAATAGGGCTGTTGGTTCAGAACAAGATGCTTGACCATAATAAGGCTAGTATAATTTCTCAACGCAAAAGGACCCTGCTTCGGTTGTCGAGGCAGCGTCTTTGGCAAGATTCCATGATTAATATTTCAACAGCATACTATGCTGGCCGCGGGCCCGCTCATTATTTCATTAATTGTATTCGCTAAGGTTTGACTTCAATTGTTGCGAAGAGTTACAGACGAGCTCTCTAAATCAATGGCAGGTTTACTATCATTGCTATTTTCATATCTCCAATAACAACACGATTCGGCAATACTAAGTTGTAAGTGACTTCGGCAGTGTAAGTTCTAAAAGGACTGGATAGCACCTCAAAATGGTAACTCTTCCCTGCAGGGGTCGTATGTGGAGAGGGTCCGGGCGGTTCAAAGGATCCAGTGAAGTCGCTGTAGTTCGTCGCATTTAAAATGACCTCTTGTGAAAGAGATGTTCTATTGAGAACATTGAATCCACGGGAACCTTGTATGGTTGATAAATCCTCCTGCTGCACATTGCTATTTTCTAAAGGTCTATAAAATACTTTGGTAGCAATAACCATCAGAATAAATAAAACTAAGATTATTCCGAAGCTTAAGCCATTGCCATTACTTACTTTTGCCATTTCAAAGTTCATTTTAATGCCTCCTAATTGATTTCAATGAACAGAATATGCGGGTTAACAGCTATGATAAATTCCTCACATAGGCCCATACTTGTTCTGCATTACATTCAATTGGACCGCTTATAGATTCAACCACAGTTCTTCCGTAAAATCTCGACTGATTAGTTACAGTAAACCTGAGTTGAATATTTCCTACTGATCCGCCCTGCAATAATACGTTATAAAGAACAGAAGCGGTCGTATTGTTGCTTTTCGGAAGATGAAAACCATAATTTCCTCCGGGACTAATAATGTGCGCACTAGGATAGGGACGGATAAAACCTCCGCTTAAAGATGTTGTTACTAATGATATATCAGTTGTTTCGTTATAAACCGTAAATCCAACGTAGTCGGATTATACTGTTGAAAAGGAAGCTGACCTATACTCTAGCTGTCGAGAAAACAAAAGATTGACACGAATTTGACGAGCCTTGATACACAAAGACCCTGTTCCGATTAACCGGAACAGGGTCTTTTAAACAATAAAAGATTAGTATTTCATCAACAAAGCGATGTTCTGCCAACCAGCTCCGACCGTCCAGAACACCAGGTACTCTCCGCGCTCGACTTTACCGGCTTTCAAGGCGTCATGCAGCGCCAAAATCGGGCTGTTGCTTGCCGTGTAGCCGTATTTGTCGCCGACGTAGTGGACTTTGCTCTCATCCAGGCCAAGCCGGTCAACGACAAGCTTGTTATTGCCGACCGAGAATTGCGAGAACAGGAAATGGCCGACTTCCTCCGCCTTCACTCCATTCTGCTCCATAACCTGCTGAACGCACTCAACAGCGGAATCAACACATACCGAGTCGTCGAACGGCGTAAACTGGACGTGAACGTCCGTCGGAGCCACTCCGTCGCGGTACATGTTGGACAGGCCCGTTCCCGGGAACAGGGAGTTGTCGATAACCATCGTATTGGTTTGGGACACGGAATCGATGAAGCCGCCTTCGCCCTCTTCCGCCTGAAGCAGCACCGCCGCCGCAGAATCCGCAAAGTTGGAATGATAGACCGGGTTATCCGTGCTGTGCACGGAAAGCTGCTCAGCTCCGACAACTAGCGCCTTGCGGACGCGAGGGTTCGCCATCATCGTGCGGCTCGCCTGCTCCATCGCAACGAGAATACCCGCGCAGTTGGCGTTAATATCGTAACAGAGCGTGCTTTTACCCGCGCCGAGCGCCGCGTGAAGCTTCATCGATACGCTAGGGATCAGGTATTCCGGCGTCTGCGACGTGAAAATAATCAGGTCGAGCTCATCGGCAGAAATGCCTGCGGACTCCAGCAGCTTTTTGGACGCCGCCACGGACATCGTGAACGTATTCTCTTCCTGGTTGTCGATAATGAAACGCTTGTCGCGCCCCAGCGCCTTCAGCAGACCCGCTACAGGCACGCCTGCCTCGGCGAAACGATTAATGTAATACTCGTTGTCCACTTCATTGGATGGATGGTACATCTCGATACCGCGAATACGTACAGCTGTCATGTTGCCTTTTCCCCCTCTAATTCTTCGTTATACTTCGTTAATTTCGCAGTTTTCGAGACCGACAGTGCGGGCTACGCGTCCAAGCTGCATTTTGAGAATCGGGTTTTTCGCCAGCGTCAGCACGACATTTTTGAAGCCGTCCTGTTTGTACATTTGGAAGCAGCCTTCCAGAATCGGCAGCGTCGACGGGGAAGAAACGTTAAGCTCCGTGCAATCGATATGAATTTCGTATTCGGAAGGCGTAATGGAGGCAAGGCTTGCTTGATAAGCCTTGACCGATTCCATCCCGTCCTCAGGAGAGAACGTTCCCTCTACTTTTGCTTTAAAAATGTTGTTTGTGCGGTCAATGTCGATATTAAAGCTGCCCATTTTCAAAATCCTCCTCTTTTGTTATCACTAATTTAACCTGAGACCAGAGCCTTCAGGCGATCCAGAATTGGCGCCGGCTCGCTGCCGTCCGTTACAACCTCGATGATGCAAGGCCCTTGGAGATCGGACGTAAAATCTTTAATTCGAGAAAGATCTTCCAACTTCTCTACCGTCATGCCTCGCACGCCGGCCGCCTCCATCATCGCCGCAATCGAGATGCGCTCCTGCTTGTAATCCGGCAGAGACCTTTTGAACAGGAACTGCTGGCCGCGCTCCACATAGGAGAGCATCGCATTGTTGATAATGATATAAACGACCGGCAGGCGATACTCCTTCGCCGTCAAAATATCCATGCCGTTCATAAAGAAACAGCCGTCCCCGGCCAGCGCAACAACCGGCTTGTCCGGCTCCGCCACAGCAAGCGCGGCAGCACCGGCAATGGCCGAGCCCATCGCGCCGTAGTCAAGATTAATCTCGAAATCCCCGCCATTCGGAACGGACAAATATTTGAGAGCGAAGTTCGTGAACTCGCCGATATCGCATACGTACCGCGAGTTGGAAGGCATTACGTCTGTCAAGCCTTCCAGGAACAGGCGGAGCGACAGTCCGGTATGATTCCGCTCGTAAGCATCGTTGAAAGGACGCTCTGCCGTTTGCGGAGCTCTTGCAGGACCGCAATGCTCCAGCAAATATGGCAGAGCGATTGCGAGATCCCCCCATACCGGCGCATCCGTAGGAAATACCTTGCCAAGCTCGGCTGCGTCCTGGTCGATATGAATGACCTTTCTTCCCCTCACAAGCACATCATTGAAGTTGCAGGTAGACGCTTCTCCAAGGCTTGTGCCGAGCACAAGCAGGCAATCCGGCTCGCTGCCGTTCACATAACGGAATGCAGCGTCCGTGCTGGAGAAGCCGTAATTGCCAAGATTCAGAGCGTAGTCGGCAGAAATGACCCCTTTGCCGGCTGGCGTCGTAATAATCGGCCATCCAAGCCGGGAACTGAGTTCCTCGATCAACGGTCCAAAGCCCCTGCCGCCGCGGCCAACCATAATCAGGCCTTTGCCCGCACCGCGAATAAGCGATGACGCGAGCTCCAGCTCTGACGGGAGCGGTACGCCTACCGGCGTATGCTCGTCCAGAGCAGGAGGTTTCGGCAGCTCAAGCTGAGGAAGCACCGCACGCTGAAGATCAATCGGAACAGACAAATAGACTGGGCCGCAAGGTGGCGTCAGCGCTGCGCGAACCGCTCTGTCCAGCTCCGGCAGCAGATCCTCCTCGCGGAGGACTGTGGCGCTGTATTTCGTTACCACTTTGACCATCTGCTCGCCGTCCAGCTCCTGGATTGCCCCTTTGCCCATCTGCCAGCGATTAATAGCCCCGGCGATGACGAGCATCGGCGCTTTGGCCCGCTTGGCGTCCGCAATTCCGTTCATCATATTGCTGACACCGACGGCTCCTGCTCCGGCACAAACGGACAGCTTGCCTGTTGTGCTGGAATATCGGGCCGCCATATACGCGGAACCGGCTTCGTTCTTTGTAATAATCGGCTTGATGCCGACGTCAATCAAGGAATCGTAAATCGGTCCTATTATGCCTGCCGGGATACCGAATAAATGTTCAACACCTTGAGCTTTCAAATAACGAAGCATGGCCTCTGCTGCGATCATACGATCCACTCCTTTTCTCTCTTCTCTCTAGAATCAGTGAAAAGGAAGCGCTGCGCCAAAAGCTCGGCTCTCTGTTAATTGACCTCCCAAATGATGTAGAAACCCGTTGTCTTAGGCATTAACCAGGGCTCGACCTTTGGCTTGGCTGCTTCTTTCACCTACAGCAATGCTGCCAGCCGTTCCGCTTCCTGCGAACGGGGATTATTCGGCACATTCCGTAATCGTACGGATATGCTCTAAATCGAATGCTTACTTGTTTCCGTTGGCGCCGCGACCGACTCGCCTTTTAGTTTGACCGCCTGCTCGTTCAGCTGGCGCGCAATCTCCAGCGTCTGCTGTACCGATTGCAGCTGCTCTTCGACGCATAAGGCAATCTCATTCGAGCTGGCCATGGAAAGCTCCGTATTATCGGTCGTTTCACGAACCGAGACGAGAATTTCCTCCGTTCCAGCATTGACCTGCTGGGTGACGCTGGATATCTCTTGAACCTTTTCCGACACCCGCCCCGTTAAATCAACAATTTTGTGGAATGACTGGCCGGCTGCATTAACATGAGCAACGCCCGTCTCCAGCTCGGTGTTGAACTTGGACATCGCCTCCACCGAACGTACGGAGTTGCTGCGAATGCCCGCCGCCGTCTGACCGATACTGCGGGCCGAAGCCGCGGACTGTTCGGCAAGCTTGCGGATTTCATCCGCCACGACCGAGAACCCCCGCCCATATTCACCGGCATGAGCCGCCTCAATGGCTGCATTTAGCGAGAGCAGATTGATCTGACTGGATATCTCTCCTACGATAAGCGCGATTCCTTCGATTTCCTCATTTAACCGGTTCATCGTTTTCATCGCCTCAGCTTGCGACAAAGCATGCTCCGACACACGGTTCATCTGTTGAACCGCAATATCAATCGTGCTTAAGCCGTCAGCCGCTTTTTCCGCAACATCCGCCGTCTCCTGCGCAAGCTCGTAGGAAAATTCGGCAATATGGCTCATACCGAGCGATACTTCCTCCAGCATGGTGCGGTTGGCTTTCGCTCCGGAGGCGATTGCTTCGCTGCCTGTAGAAACCTGCTGAATGGCAAGAGCGATTCCAGCCGCCAAGTCGTTCGTGAATTCTGTTTCCTTCACCAGCTTCTTCGATGACTCCGCCATTTGAGTCGACAGAGCGGCAAGCTCTTGACGCCTCAGCTGCTCCGCCTCTTGAGCGGCGGCATTCTGCCCTGATTCCATGGGAACGGAGTCGTCCGAAGACGGCTGCGGCTGCGGCTTGCGCAGCGCACTAAACCATTCGGACCATTTCTTGTTCGTGTTCAAGCTATTCTCCTCCACACATCACATGTTCAAGCTCACTTCAGACCGGTAACGCCCCCCGGTCCGCTCATCCCCCCTTTCAACAAAGCCAGGGTTAAAGCCGTACCTTTTTATATCGGCCAATTTTTTTATAAATTACATCCATCTGAAAGAAATTTGCACTAAAGTTCATATTTAATGGACCGCGATGCGTTAAATCCGAACTTTCCCTCGTTTTCATTTGTAATTGTTTTCAACTAAATTAATCTTCCATTGGCACTAACCGAACCTGGTTCATTATTTCGGCATAACAAAAAGCCCTGTTCCGGATTCATCAGGAACGAGGCTTAGAGGCAATTTGCCGGTCCGTCAGATACACTCGCAGCAACTCTGGGAAGCAAACCGATCCTCTCAATTATATCTAATGCTTACATATAATTCATTAATTTTCTTTCGAATCCCTATTTTGCACAAAGAAGGTAAATACGGCGGCAATTACACGACCACGGCTGATCGCGTCCGGCTTATGAAGCGTTAAAAGCCGCAGAGGATCGCTCCTCTGCGGCATGGTAAATTAAACTTAGATTTTCACAAAACGCACCGCATCCGCCACGGTATAACCAGCAGCCGATGCCAGCAGCTTCACGGAATTGGCTGTAGAGGAGGCCGTCAGCACGTAAGTTCCAATCTCCACCCACTGGCTGCCGTTAACGGTCTGGTTGACGGTTTTGGACGTATCCAATACGCCGCCGTACTTGATTTCCAGCGGAGCTGCCGTTGGACGGTTAAACGATGCGGTCCATTTCATATACACCTTATAGGTACCCGCTTCGGTAATCGTTGGCGTCCATACCGCGAATTTATCCGCATTAGCCGCTTCCGCTCCGTCGTGCAAGTAGTTCGAGCCCTGATAGCCGGAATCGTACGTGCTTGCCGTCCAGGCTCCGGTCGTCGAGAAGCCCGAATCTCCGTTATCGACAATGACGACTACCGGCACACCGGCCGCTCTGAACTCGTCAATCGTTGCCGATTGGCTGTAGCTCCGAATGCCCGCCCTTCCAGCCGTCACGCCAGTGTCCGTCACCGAGATTTTCTCTTCACCGTTCAGATAACCTTTAATTGTGCTGCCGTTCATGGACAGCCTCAGCTTATACGTCGTATTAAGGGATACGGTTTGCGGCAAATTAGCGAGCAGCGTAAACGTTCCGTTCACCTTTTTGAGCAGCTGCAGCCTGCTCTCACCCGAATTCAACCGCAGATGATAATAGTTGTTGTTGTCCTTGTAACGTCCTAAGATGCCTGTCGCCGCCGTGCTGTTAGTCGACTTGAGGTTTACGTCCGCCAGCACGTCATAGTTCGTCCATGCTGCGTCTCCTCTCGTCGTCACCGCTTCGCTAGCTGCAGTTGCCGATTGTTGGTACACATTTGTGCCGTCGGCCACGACCGACCAGCTTCCGCTGCCGGCCGTCCAGCCCTGAGCGTCGCCGTCTTCAAAGTTATCCGTCATGAGAGTCTGCAATCCCGGCGTCGGGTCCACCGGAGGAGCCTCGATGCCGGTTACGCCCGTGACCACAAACGTGCTGACCGATTTAGCCGGAACCGTCGTTGTGAAGCTTTTGCCCGACAGGCTCAAGCCGGTAACAGGAACAAGGTTTTCGCTGCCGTTTGTCGTGCGGTATCCGGTAAGCGAGCCGGACACATTCGTGAATTGCGACAGATCGTACTTCACTGTATTAGAAGAGCTGCTCGTATTCACCGTTACGATGACAAGCTTGCCGCCCTCCGTGTCGTACGCCGCTACGGAGTTGTTGTCCAAAATATCAATGATTTGATAACCAGGGCGGATAAACTTGCTCCATTGAGAGAGCATATGGTATTTTTTCGAAACCTCATACGTGCCCAGATCAGCATTGGGATCGTTCAGCTGAGTGCCGATCATGCCCCAGCCGTTGTTCGTAATTTCAACCGCTTGCCAGTAGACCCAAGCGCTGCTTTTCATCTCCTTGATATCCTTCAAAATATTCGTGGACATCGTCAGGCCGTCCCACACGCCGTCGCCATGCTCGGAGTTCCAGATCCGCTTGCCGCCAGCGGCTGCTTTCAGCCCGGCGCGGTCGCTCCCCATATAGGAATGCGTATTGTACTGCACGAGCTTGTCTTTTGTCGCCTGAGAATAACTGTTGATCGTATCGCGGGCAACGTCGATATTCGTCTCCTCCGGTGCGCTGATGCCGGTCGGCAGTCCCTTTGCTGCCAGCTCGTCATAAAGCTCCCCGATCATGATCTGCTGATTAGGCGGATTCATACGATTGCCTTCCTGGCGGTTATCAAAATACCAATACCCTGCGCTCGGCTCGTTAAAAGCCGACAGCGTCCGGAAATTAATTCCCCAATTGTCACGGAAATGTTTAACGACTGTCGTTAAGTAGTCCGCAAAATCGTCGTACATGTCTTCCTTCAGGTTTTCCGTCCCGTTAAAATTGCCTGTAACGCTCCCGCTCTTCGTCATCCACCATGGCGGGGAGTTGGCGAACGCCTCCGTGATGAATTCGTTCTGGTCGATGCGCGATTTAGCCGCATCCAGCATCCAACGCTGATTGGCGTCCTTCGTCCAATCGTACGGCGCGCTCGCGGAAGCTTTAAAACCCGGGATTTGCGCGCGAAGATCCATCGGCGTCTGAAGCCCGATCGACTCGGGGTCCGGATTTTCGCCGCCGCCAATATTATATCGAACGATATTGAGATCAAGCCCTTCGTCGCTGAACAGCAAATCGGCATATTCGTCTCTGGAATAAACGTCGCCGCCTACGCGATTGGCCCACCAAGCGAGCGAGGTTCCCCAGCCTTCCCATTCCTGGTATTGCGTCGAGGGAGTAACTACAGCGGTGTAGTCTGCGGCATAGGCCCGCTGCTCCTGCACAATCCCAAGCCCCGTCCACAGAACGGCGCCTGCCGTCACCGTGCTGAACAATCTTATTCCAGCTCGTTTCATTACCTTACGCCTCCTCATAACTTTGATTTAAATTCCGATGATTGATCAAGCTTGACCTCGCTGCCCGCTTGCTCCGCTCCCACTCTCCTTTAGATCAATTCAACCCCTTATATGTAAACGGTTACATTTTATCGTTTCAAAATAAACCGGGTTACATATTCATAACACTTCATTATGTAAGGGGTTTCATAATTACATAATATTCCACCACTTTTAAGCTGTCAATAGATGGATTTAAGCTTGTTTTCCGACATCCTCGCATTTGCAAAAGACAGTTTTGTTCTATTAATGCGTTAAATCCGTTCCTATTTGTCGAAGTTTCCCGATGATATGCTTTGAATAAGGAAAGTTGACCGCAACAAAGAGAAAGAGGTGACACGATTATGGCCCTTCCATCTGCATCCAGGGCAAGCCGGACCGGCCTTCAACCGGGTAAAAAACCAGCTTCCTTATGGAAAAACCTGTGGAGCATGCGCTCCTTGTACTTAATGCTTTTGCCCGGAATCCTCTATTATGTCGTGTACAAATACGTCCCGATGTACGGCGTATTAATTGCCTTTAAGGATTACGACATCTTGTCCGGCATCGTCAAAAGTCCTTGGGCCGATCCCTGGTACAAACATTTTGTATTCTTTTTTGAATCCCCCTATTTCAACCAGCTGTTAACCAACACATTTCTAATCAGCTTGTACAAAACCGTGTGGGGAACGGCATTGGCCATTATTGTCGCCGTGCTTATCCACGAGGGACGCATTCCATGGCTGAACCGGTTCGTGCAAACGATCAGCTACATGCCTCACTTCCTGTCTTACGTTATCATTTACGGAATTTCAATCGCATTTTTCTCCGAAACATCCGGCCTGATTAACCGCTGGATTGTGGAAAACGGCGGCAGCGCTATTCCATTCCTCTCCTCCGAATCGTATTTCCGAAGCATCCTGGTCGGAACCGACGTCTGGAAGGATCTCGGCTGGGGAGCAATCGTGTATTTGGCCGCTATGTCCAGCATTGATTCCACCTTGTACGAGGCCGCCCGCATCGACGGAGCCGGCAGACTCCGCCGCATTTGGCATATTACACTGCCTGGCATTCGCAGCGTCATCATTCTGCTGCTCGTTCTCAAGATCGGCTCCGTGCTCGATGCCGGCTTTGAGCAAATCTATATCATGTACAATGTTCAGGTATATCCGGTAGCGGACATCATCGATACCTGGGTATACCGCGTAGGCCTGGAACAGCTTAACTTCAGCCTCGCCACAGCTGTAGGACTGTTCAAGTCCGTTATCGGCCTTATTCTCGTGTACTTTTCCAACAAGCTGGCCAGAAGGTGGGGCGGTAATCTATGGTAAGCCGCGGTTCAGAACGCTACTTCGATATTTTCATCTATGTGCTGCTGCTGCTCCTGGCATTTGTCTGCATCTTCCCGCTTCTGTTCGTGCTGTCGGTATCGGTTACGCCCTACAGCGAAGTGCTTCGTAACGGCGGGTTTATCCTTATTCCGAAGAGCATCACCTTTGAGGCTTACAAAATTTTGTTCGGGATGAAAGAAATTCCCAGAGCGTTTCTGGTCACCATATTTGTAACTGTTATGTCTACTGCGATTAACTTGATTTTGACGATTCCGCTGGCATTCGCTCTAAGCCGCAAACATCTGATCGGACGCGGGTTTTTCATCTTTATGATCGTATTTACAATGATGTTCGGCGGCGGACTGATTCCGACTTATCTCGTCGTACAAGCGACCGGACTGCTGAATACGGTGTGGGCTATGATCATCCCGACCGCAATCTCCACCTGGAACGTGCTCATCGTTAAAACCTTTTTTGAAAATCTGCCGGAGGAGCTGTTTGAATCGGCGCGCATTGACGGTGCCGGAGAATTCAAGGTGCTTTCCAGCATCGCTCTTCCCCTGTCCATTCCTGTTATGGTGACGATCGGGTTATTCTGTGTCGTAGGAAGCTGGAACACGTTTTTCGCGGCTATCTTCTACATTACCGACAACGACTTGAATCCGCTGCAAGTCATCGTCCGCAGATTACTGATGTCCGCCAGCGAGCTGAATACAAACGCAACCGATATCACGCTGCCGTCAACAACGCTGCAAATGGCTTCCGTCGTCATCGCCAGCCTTCCGGTTATCATCGTTTATCCTTTTGTGCAAAAACATCTGACAAAAGGCATGTTAATCGGGGCGTTAAAAGGTTAACTCCTTCCCTTCGGGTTTTCGTTTCACCAAATAGATCAACATATCGAGAGGGGCAATCATCCATGAAACTGAACCGAAAAAAATCATTAGCCTTCGCTATGCTTAACGTGCTTACCGCTGCTGCCGTATTGGCAGGCTGCAGTTCCGGCTCCAAATCCGGAGCTCAAAACAATACCAATCCGGAGCAATCCGCAGAGAAAAAAGACGAAAAAGTGCCAATCGAGGTCATGGTTGCCGGGTTCTCCACAACGCTGCCTGAAGACGACTTCGTGAAAAAAACGATCGATAAAGACCTGGGCATTGATCTGAAGCTGACGCTCACCAGCACAACGGACGAGCTCGTTCAGAAGCTGAACGTCCGCGCCGCCGGCGGCGATCTGCCCGACGTCATCTCCTTCACGGCTGCGCAAAAAAGCGTGTTTGAGGAGTATGTGAAAAAGAATTTGCTGCTTGAGCTGAATCCATACGAGGAAAAGCTTGCTCCGCTAAAAAGCTTTATTAGCGAGGATTTCCTTAGCCGCACCGCTATTAACGGCAAATACTACGCGATCTCGCTGAATACAAATCCAAATTTAACTACGTTCTGGGTCCGTAAAGATTGGCTGGACAAGCTTAACCTTGCCGTTCCGCAAACGTTGGACGAACTGCTGGAGGTATCTAAAGCGTTCACGGAGCAGGATCCTGACGGCAACGGTAAAAAGGATACGTTTGGCATCACCGGAAGGCTCGCCGATTTGGCCAACTTTGTAAACGTGCAGTACGGCAATTATGACGGATTCTATATTAAAGACGGCAAAATGGTAAACGGCCTGTCCCAGCCTGAAGCTAAGGAATCCATTGCTTATGTTCAAAAAATGCTCGCTTCCGGCTCCATCGATCCCGAAATTGCCAGCAACAAGCCAGAAAACGCCAAGGATAAAGCTTTCCAAGGCAAAGCCGGCATTCTGCTTACGGACTGGACCAGTGTGATGAAAGACGCCGAGAAAGCCAAATGGCAAGGCGCAAATCCAAATGCAGACTTTGTCATGATTGACAAGCTGCAAGGGCCAAAATCCGACTATATGGCAGCCGTGGGCCTTTCTGCCATCGGCGGACGGATGGTTATCTCCAAAAAGGTCGCCGAGGATGAAGTCAAGCTGCAGAAGATATTAGACCTGTTCAATTATGCCGCTCAGGGAAAAGGCGCCGATCTCGTGCAATTCGGCGTAGAAGGCACTCACTTCACAAAAGAAAACGGCAAAGTAAAACTGACGGACAAAGCGTCCGAAGCGTCCTATACGTGGGTATACCAAATGTCGGGACGTCCGGAAAAAGAATACCTGATTGCCAAATTCCCGGCCCAGGCTCCATATATTGAGAAGAACGACCAGATGAAAAGACTCGATATCTACTCGGCTTATGTTACTCTCCCGGCGGATTACAATGCCGCCGATGCCGACCGCTTCAAGCAGGAGGAGCTGCTGAAGTTCTACCTGGGCAAAAACAAGCTGGATAACTACGACAAGTTCTTGGATCAGCTTAATACAACGTTTAAATACCAAACGTATCTGGACAGCGGTTTTCAACAATTGAAAGACCTTGGATTCGCCAAGTAACGGACACTCGGCAGCGGGCGGGATGCGTCAAGCATCCCGCCTCACTGCTCCGTCCGCCGGCTTGGCGATAATTTTGCATGATTTCTGTAAGCGGATTCAAAACAGGGCTGCTCCTCCCGCTCCGGCTGCCAGCACGGCATCCGTTCTATGTTATACTGAATGTTGCTCAGCAATGGACTCTACTCCGGAGGAACCAGCATGAAATTTCTAAAGCTACTGTGGCCGGAAAAATTCAAACATCGCTTGTTTGCTGCCGTTTTAATCTTTATTTTAGTGCCCGTATTTTTCATCCAGATCTATAATTATCAGCTGATTCAGCGGTCCGTTTCCCAGGAATTCAGTGAAAAGGCCGCCAAGCAGATGGGTGTTGTACAAACAACGTTTATCAGCGCAATTCAAAAGCTGTTTCTTTATTATATTTATTTGGAAAGAGATCCCGCGACGCATTTGGCGCTTACGGAGCCAGCAGCTGTGGATGAGTCGGAACGCACCGCTCTGTTATGGAGCGCTAACCGGCCGGCATCCCAGGATTTGCCTTCATTTATTAACGTCACTTTAGCGGACCGGTTTGGTCATATATATGAAAGCAACGAACAGATGATATCCAACAAGGATTATAAAACGTTTTTAAAACATCCGGGCTTCAAAGGGCTTTCTGCCGACGGGGACAGCTACCGTTGGGTGTCCGGCGATAAACTCTCGCTGTTTGGCGTATTAACGGACAATACAGGACAGCAATACGGTTTTCTGCGCATCGATTTTGCCTATTCCAGCTGGTTTAGCGATATATCGGATGATCTGCTGCTGCTGCAGAATTACGCTCTGCTCGATAAGGACAAGCGGCCGCTCAGCCCGTCGGAATCACTTCGCTCTATGAACGTGAGCCTGGTGCAGGCCATGATTGACGATATGGGCTCACAGCCGGTCATCCAACGGACCGACGAGCGGCATTCCGCTATTTTAACCGCCAGTTCGATCTATAACTTTGATTGGTATATCGTATCTTCGCTTCCGCTCAGCACGTACTTGGGCAATATGAAAGAAGTCAGGAATCAAAATATAGCGACATTTCTGCTTTTTTCGCTCATTTGCGTCGCCATAACGTTTATTATCGCCAACGCCGTCTCGCGTCCGCTCGCTTTGCTGCAGCGCAACATGGCAGGCTCCGCCGCTAAAGAGCTGCAAACCCGCGTGCCGGAGCGGCTGTTTAGCGGAGAGATGCGCGATTTGGCGCTTACGTACAATCAGATGATGGAAGACATTCAAGGTCTCGTCCATAAGCTCAAGCTGGAGGAAAGGCAAAAGGAAGCACTGCATTATCAGATGCTGATGGTGCAGATGAACCCGCATTTTCTGCTGAACACGCTTAATACAATCAAATGGAACGCGCTCGACAAAAACGACAGCGATACGGCGGACATTTGCATCGCGCTCGGCAAGCTGCTGGAGACGAGCCTCAATTCCGATTTGGAGCTGATCTACCTCAAACAGGAGATTGAGCTGCTCCGTGCTTACATGTATATACAGAACTTTCGATTCGACGGCCTGGTAGAAGTTGAATTCCATCTTCAAGAAGGAACCGAGCATGCGCTCATCCCGAAGCTCAGCTCTCAGCCGCTTGTAGAAAATGCGCTGAAACACGCCTTTCCCGATCTGAACGGCGAGGCCCGGATTATCGTTCGCGGGTATGCAGAGCATCAGACGTTAATACTCGAAATTGAAGATAACGGAATCGGCCTTACGAAGGCAGGAGAAACCGCACGCAAGGACAGCCGCAAAGGCATCGGGCTGGATAATGTGCGCCATCGGCTGATGCTGCTTTTCCGCAAGGACGGACAGCTCCAGCTGACTGACTCTGGCAACGGCACAATCGCCCGAATTTCGATTCCGCTGCTCGTTTCCAATCCCTATCAGTCGGAAGGTGATTAACTTGTGGAAGATACTTTTGGTGGAGGATGAGGTTTTTGTGCGCCGCAAGCTGCGTAAGCTCATTCATTGGGAGCAGCATGGCTTTACCGTTGCGGGAGAAGCTTCGGACGGCGTAGAGGCGCTGGATTTTATCCGCCGGATGCAGCCTGATCTTGTCATCACCGATATTATGATGCCGAACATGGACGGCCTGGAGCTGCTTAGGCAGGTGCGCAGCGAAGGAGTAGATTGCCGATTCGTCATGCTGACCTGTATGGGAGAATTCGAATACGCGCGCAAAGCGCTGGAGCTCGGGGCCAGCGGTTACGTGCTCAAGCTGTCCATGAGCATCGCTGAGATGGAGGATATGCTGCATAAAACAGGCAAGGAAATTGCGCGCAGCACTCAGCAGGAGCAGCTGGTGCTTGTCCGGGAATTTGACCGTTATTATCGTCAGCTGCGGGACGCTCTGTCTTTTGGAAATACCGGCAGCTCCCCTTCTGCTGCTTCTGCTGCGGCCGCGCCTGCTCCTCCGGCTTTTTATAACCGGGTATGTCTGATGTCCTTTCTGTCGGCGCAAATCAAGCTGACCGGCGAGACTGTGATCGAATCCGGAGACGTTGCATCTTCGTCCAAAATATGGACTGGCACCTATCATGCCGACGGTATTACGACGCTGTTTTTTTGGTCCAACGATGAAATAACGCTGCGGGCGAAGCCGTTGTCCCAATCCCCTGTTAAAGGAGTGTACGGCCAGTCCGTGTCCCCGTCTTTGCTGAGGGAGGAGTGGCTGCTCCAGCTCCAGCTCATCAATAAACGCTGGTATGAGGAGACGTGCGGGCTGGCGGATGCCGCAATGATCCAGGCCGGCGATGAAGATGCGGCGGCTTGGGGCAGCGTTCCTTTCACCCCTTCATGGAAAAAGGAGAAAGAAATTATTGCCGCCTTCGAGCAGGCTCGTCCGCAGGAGCTTCGAACGGCGTTATCCGCTTATTGGCAGGAGCTGAGGGAGCACCGAGTCCCGATTGCACAAGTCTGTCAGACGGCCCGGTCCTTGGACCGCATCCTGACGAACATTGCGGGAGAAGCCGTTTCGGCTGGCAATCTTCAGCCAGAGCAGGCGCGGTCACATGAAGAGCTGTTTAAGCGGCTTGCGGAGCGTGCGAATGGAATGATGGGCCAGATGTCGTCCGAAGCGGCGCGCCAGGATACGAACCATCCGGAAATCAATCGCATTTTGGACTATGTTGAGCGCCATTACGGGGAAAATATTACACTGAAGGGCATGTCCCGGATCGTAGCGATGGATGAGCATTATTTAAGCCGTCTGTTCAAGCAAAAAACCGGTGAAACCTTCATCTGTTACCTGCAACAGCTGCGCGTTAAAAAAGCGATGCTGCTGCTTAAGGAAACCGGACAGCCAATTAGCGAGATCGGACGCAGCGTCGGCTTCCCGAACGACAACTATTTTGTGAAGACATTCAAAAAATGGGGAGACGTTACACCGGGACAATACCGAAAAATGTCGCAGCAGGTATAAAAAACAGCCATTCTCCCAATGGGAAAATGGCTGTTTAACCTTGCGTAACTTAAATGAAGTTACGGCGTAAGCTCTCTCGAGCTTTCCCGCACAACGAGCTCCGGCTCAATAACCGTTAGCCGTTTCACTTTTTCCTTCATAATGAGCTTATGCAGCACCTGGAAAGCTTGGCTTCCCAACTGGTCCATCTGCTGCTTCACCGTGGTTAGCTCAGGGAATATGGATGAGGCCAGCGGAATATCGTCAAAACCTACAATCGTCATATCGTTCGGTATGGACAACCCGGCCTTGATGGCTGTTTTGATGGCGCCAACCGCCGTAAAGTCATTCACGCAAAGCACCGCTGTCGGGCGTTCCGGGGCGCGCAAAATCTCGTCCATGAGCCGCTCGCCGGCCTCCATCGTGAAGTCTCCGTACAGCACGCGCTCCTTCGGCACATCCAGATTGTTCTGATTCATCACCCGCTTGAACGCCCTCAGCTTCTGCGCACTCGTCGTCGTTGTGCTCATGCCGGCTATGTATGCAATATCGCGGTGCCCTTGTTCAATTAAGTACTGGGTAGCCATGGCGGCCCCTTTGCCTTCGTCGGTAGCTACGCGATGCAGCTCCGTCCCTGGCAGGTTGCCGTTCACGAGCACCAGCGGAATTCTCGCTGCTGTCTCGGCAACTTCCTCCACCAGCTCCGGCGTGCATTTGGTCAGGTTGATGCGGCCGCCCATAAAAATGATGCCGTCTACCTGCTTCTCCCGCAATATGTGCAAATACTGAGATTCCCGTTCATATTCCCCATGCGTGTTGCACAGAAAAAAAGTGAACCCCTTGCCGCGCGCCTCATGGTCGATGCCGCTGAATACTTCGGGGAAAAACGGATTCGTAATATCCGGCACGATGACTCCAATCGTTCCGGTTTCTTTTTTCAGCAAGCTGCGGGCAAGCGCGTTCGGCTGGAATTGATGCTGCTTGATCAGCTTCATAATTTTAGAGCGCGTGCTCGCTTTGACAGGAGCCGTATTGTTCAATACTCGTGACACCGTAGCCACGGATACCCCTGCCTCGCTGGCAATATCATAGATCGTCACTTGTTTCATCGTTGGCAGCACCTGACCTCACACATCCAATTTAGTTAAGCATATCAAATGTTACCTGGAATTAAAACGGTTTCATTCGTGCTGGACGGCTTGTTTGGTGCGTGAGCGGCGCTCTTTGATGTTATGAAGACGGCATGTCCTTGGGTACCAGGGACAGCTCCTTCCGTTGCTCTTTATAATACAAGCCCCATTCTTCCAGCTTCAGCAATACCGGCAAAAAACTGCTTCCCAGCTCAGACAAGGAATATTCGACCTTGGGAGGAATTTCATGGTAAACCTTGCGTATAATAAGCCCGTCCTCTTCCAGTTCGCGCAGCTGTAAAGTAAGCATCCGCTGCGTTACCTCTGGAAACACCCGCTTCAGCTCGTTGAACCGTTTCGGCCCGTGGTAGGCAAGCTGATTCAAGATAACAATTTTCCACTTACCGCCAATTAGCTTTACGGCCATCTCAACCGGGCACTCGGATTTGGGTTCTTGCATCGAACTCCCTCCTCCAATCAAGTATAAAAAATGATACTACATATAAAAAATGTGCGTACTTATAAAATTTTATTTTATTTACTACTATGGTTATATCACAATAACCCCGTTATTAACAGACGGACAAAACGATGACAGGTCGCTGGACCTTTACAGAAAGGGTGCTCAACATGAGTGAAAACAAAAAGAATGTATTAGTATATGGAGCAACAGGCGTGCAAGGAGGCGCCGTTGCCCGGAAATTGGTCGAGGCTGGCTATCAGGTATCGGCTTTAGCCCGTACCGAAGAGAAAGCGGAGCAGCTTCGCTCGGCGGGCATTCGTGCCGTAATCGGCGAGCTTGGCAATCCGCAGAGCTTGGCAACAGCTCACGACGGTATTCATATCGTTTACCTGCAGCTGCCTGTTCTATTCAACCTGGATCAGGTCCGCCAATTCATCCGCAACACTGTTGACGCGGCCAAAAACGCAGCGGTTGAGCTGCTCGTTGTGAACACAAACTCATTCGTTCCCGAGTCTACAACCAACGCTAAAGCTGTAGAGCTGAAGCGCGAGTTGAAGGAAGCGGTTAAACAAAGCGGCCTGCCTTATATTTTCCTGCAGCCGACGCTTTATTTGGAGAATCTGTGCATTCCGGGCATCGTACAAGGCAATGTGCTGGCTTATCCCGTTCCGTCCGGCATGCCGATTGCCTGGGTAAGCAATGAGGATGCCGCTCAGTTTGCCCTTTATGCGGTTAATCATCCTGAGCTGGCGGGTCAAACCATCCAGGTTCACGGCCCTGAAGCGGTGACCGGCGAACGCCTCGCCGAGCTCGTTGGCGAAGCGCTTGGCCGGAATGTCGGCTTCCACTCCCTCGCTGTATCCGACTTCGAAGCTGCGCTTGCACCATTTATGGGTGCGGAAAACGCAGACGGCTTGGCTTCGCTGTACACCTGGATCGGTGAAAACGGCCTGTCGATGCCGCGACCGGACAGCTCCCCGTCGGTTATTTTGGACGAGGTTGGCGGCACCCCGATCGCTGCTTGGCTCAAGGACGTAGTTAACAAGGGAATTATTCAATAAGCGCATCGGGCGGGCCGGGCCGGCAGCGGTGGCGGTCCAAGGATGCGGGGAATATTGGGTGAAAGCCAACTATGCCGCTGGATTTTCATCGGTAGTTCCGGCCTTCATCCGGCTCTAACACAACTGACAAGCGTTATTCGTACGTTTTAAGCAAGTTTCCGGCTCTAACACAACTGACAAGCGTTATTGGACGGTTTACGGGGTTAATTAGCATCATAAAGCTTAAATAAGGCGTCTCAGTTGCGTTACGATTTCAAAAGCGGCTTTTTGCATCGAATAAGCTTTCTCAGTTGCGTTAGACGGCTCTGGGTTGGTGGAGACTCGCGATTAATGGAACATAGCGCATGGCAACCATGAATCAGATACATTTCACCAGCTAACAAAAAAGCTTCTAAACCGCTCATAAGCGGATTTAGAAGCTTTTTACGTTCTTACGTTCAATGAAGTTAATATTTCATAAACGTAATCGTAAACTGCGTGTAGGACCCCCGTTTGCTTTCGACTTTAATCAACCCGTCATGGGCCTCGATAATCGACTTCGCCAGCGCAAGTCCAATCCCCGTTGAATCTTTTCGGGAATGGCTTGCTTTATAAAACCGTTTAAAGATATGCGGCAGATCCTTCTCTTCAATTCCTTCTCCATCGTCCCGAATCGTCAGCTCCGCATACATCGGAGTATCTCTCGCTTGAATGACGATCGTTCCGTTCCAGTTGGAATGCTCAATCGCATTTTTCACGATATTTGTCAGCGCTTCTTGGATCCATAACGGATCATGGACAAGCATAATTTCCCGTTCCGGCTTAAAATCAAGCTTAATTTGCTTCTCCGTCAGCTTGGCTTGAAGCTGGTCCAGTGCTTCTTCTACCGTGTCGGCCAAATTGAGCTTTTCCCGTTTGAAGGAGATTGATTTGGCATCGATTTTGGCTACTTTGAGCAAATTTTGAATGAGATGGTTCATCCGGGTTACCTGACTCTGGCTGACCGTCACCCATTGCCGCCGTCCATCGGATAACGGCTCGTTCAGCAGCATATCGTTATATACGGTAATCGTCGACAGCGGCGTTTTCAGCTGATGGGAGATGTCCTGAAGGATGTGGACGAGAAACCGCTTTTCCTCCTGCAAATCGTCCATCTTCTGCCGGATGATATCCCTCATAGAGCGGAAAGCTTCCGCCAGCTTGGACAAATCTCCTTCCCTCTCCTCGCTGATCGTAACGGAGTAGTCGCCTTCCACGATTTTTTTGGCAGCTCTCGTAACGCCGCGAATTTGATGAAAGAAATGCCGGTATTGAGCGTAGCTGAACCCCAGGAGCAGCAGCGCGCCCGCCACGAGCCCGGAGAAGAGGGCGAGAGCGTGATCGGCAAGCAGCCGGTTTAAAACAGGAAACAGCTTCGTATCCAGATCCTCGGTCAGCCCGTATTGCCGCAGAAGCTCCTTTCCCCGAAAGGCTGTTTCTGGGGCAGGCTCTGGATTTCCCATAATCGTATCCATAATTACGGCTTCGCTATCCGGGAACTTCTCTGTCAGCCGGGCAGCAATCATGCCGAAGGAGTCCACGTAATCGCTTCGCAGACGTTCCGAGAAAACGTTCATCAATATAAGCTGGTATACAAGCAGGAGCAGCATCATGAACGAAAGCACAGCCAAGTTCAGCCGAATTTCCGAATTTTTAAGCATTACTCCGAGTTCACATCCTTGTCCCATCGATAACCTCGTCCGCGCTGCGTCACGATAAATTCAGGCTGTTTAACGTCATCCTCGATTTTGTCCCTAAGCCGTTTGATATAGACCGAAAGCGTGTTTTCGTCAAAAAATAATACATCGTCCGCATCCGTAATGCTGCTAAGCAGCTCATCTCGGGTCAAAGTGCGGTGGGCATTTTTCATAAATAATAACAACAGCCTGTACTCTTGGCTTGTTAACAGCAGCTTACAGCCCTCTTTGAACACCTTGCCTCCCGCGGCCTCAACGGTTAAATGGCCTGACTTCAACACGAGATCCGGCAGCTCTTTCTGTTTTTTCCGCCGCAGCTGCACCTTCACCCTGGACATAAGCTCTTTGACCCGAAAAGGCTTAGTCACATAATCGTCCCCGCCTATTTCCAGTCCCATAACGACATTGGCTTCGTCATCCAGTGCCGTAAGGAAAATAACCGGGACCTCGCTTACAGCCTTGAATTCCCGGCAAAGATTATAACCGCTGCCGTCTGGAAGATTCACGTCCAGAATGGCCAGGTCAAAGATCTGTTGAGCGAACCGCTGCTGCGCCCCTTTGACATTGGTTTCACGGAATACACGGTACCCTTCGCTCGTCAGGGAGAATTCAATGGCCGGACCTAACGCCTCATCGTCTTCCACGAGCAGAATCAGCTCCGTCATTGCAAATTCTCCCTTCCATTTGGTTTATTCTTCGCGAAGAGCCTCGACAACATTGTCCCTGCTTATCGTGCGAAGCGGGAGCAACGTAGATAGATAACAGATGGCGAGCGATGCGATGAATGCTATCATACAGGACATATAAGGTGGTTGCCATTTCAAAGCATCGTTATTTTCAGCAGCCAGGGTAAACAAAATATAGGATAAAACAACGCCATACACGATGCCCTGCAGGCTTCCAAAGAAGCCGTAAATCAATCCTTCAAATCGAATCATGCTTTTCAAATCCCGCTGGGACATGCCGATTGACTTTAATGCAGCCAATTCCTTGCGGCGGTTAATGATACTAACGGTCAGCGTGTTCATAATATTAACACTGCCAATCAGCGAGATCACGATCGTAAATCCATTTACCAACACCTTTGTCAACAAGTCGGACGATTTTATTTTGTTGTTCCTGTCGATATGATCAAAAACGGTAAGGCTTGAATCCATGGTACGGATCGCTGCCGCAGTTTCGGCATGCTTCGTTTCATCGGCCAACTCCACATTAACGGCGGACGGCATAAGCTTCTCCACAAGCAATTTTTCGGCAACGGAGCGGCTCATCAATATGCTTTCATAATTGCTTTCATAAAAATACTTTGTATATTCCTCCGCATCCATAAGCGCAGCAACTTTCACGGTGTGAACGGTTCCTTCGCCAAATCTCGTCGTTGATTCGTCGTTTAATTGAATACGGAGAGACTCTCCGGCAGCGAATTGGCGAAACGTCCCGTTGCTTCCCTCGCCTGCAATAAGAATGACTCCGTTATCCCGCTGCGATTGCTCGAAATCAAACCGCCCTTTTAAAACTTCAGCCGTCTTCTTCATCGTCTCGTCATCAAAGATCGTGATGTTGAGCCGTGCGATAAAGGCTCCATCTGCATTGGCTGCGTCAATCGCCCGAGTCAGACCGTAGTTAGGTTTACCCTTAGGAACTTCCAGCCAAAAGGGGTTTTCGGAATATTTAATTTTTGTTTCTGAAATATTTGGAGTCAATTTTAATTGTTGAATGATCTCTTCCCTATGCTGCAGCTGAGACGTATTAGCAAACGTCACAGCCAGATCAGACGAAGGACTCTCCATTCTCTCCATTAGTTGAAGATTCAACAAATACGTAAACGTAATAAAAAGCACACAGCTGATGATAATGGATAGAATTGTGGCAGCATACCGGACGGGGCTCCGCTTGACGTTTTTCATAGCCAGACTCAGTACAAAGGAACGCGGCTTGCGGAAGCTCTTGCTGCGATTGCTGCGTTGGACTTTTTCCTTCGTAATGGCAAGTCTGCTGCTAATGGCCAATAGGGGAGATATCCTGCCTGCCATAATAGCCGGTATAAAGCCGGATAAAAAAATCGAGGCTAGCGAGATCAATACGCTGAAGAGTAATATTTTCCAATCCAAGGAAAACAACATATTTGCATCCGCCAGTTGATGTTTCAGGACTGCGTTCATAACGGCGATGGCTAACAAACATAGTGCAAGCCCTATTGGAATTCCGATTGCTGACATTAAAGTCGTTTCCCGAAATACAATGCCGCGTATTTGTTTTTTCGTGGCGCCGATGCTCCGAAGCATGCCAAATTGCCGCATTCGATCAACGATGCTGATCTGAAACGCATTGTAAATCACCACAATTGTGGAGACAACCACAATCCCAACGACAATCATTAACATGACATATAAGGAATCGTTACGGCTCGGCTTTAATAAAGTTAACACTTGATCTGGAACATTGACTTTACCGTTACCGACGATAGCCTTTAACTCCGCCAAGGTTTCGTCCAAATTGTACTTAGGGTTCAATTGAAGAAGAATGGAGCCTTCTCCGGAAGAAAATTGCTCCCCGTAGGTTAACACTCGGCCTACTTTCTTTTCCTGACTAAAATCTGCATTTTCCAGGATGCCCGAAAGCCTATAGGTTTTTCCATTAAATTGAAACGTCTCACCTAAAAAAAGTCCTTCTTTCAGATACGGAAGCACCCATTCTTCGACGGCAGCTTCATCGCTCCCAAGAGGCGCGTTACCTTCTTTAATGCCGTACTTCAAAAATTCGAGCGCCTGCCGATCGGCTTCATATAGAGCAAGCTTAACCGTGTTAACCGCTTTGTTATTCTTCTGCGACATACGGCCGTAGGCGCTTAGTTTCGGATTATGGCTTATTTTATTCAGGACATCATCGGTATAAGGCTGGATTACCGCATGGAATGATCCTCCATTCCGCTTATACGCATTTTCAAGCTGGGCCTGCTGCGCGCCCTTCATAAAAGATCCGATCGTGGCAATTAAAGCTACGGATAATACAATGCCGAGCAGCGTGAAAAGCGTGCGTTTTCGATTTGCTTTTAAATAACGGTAGCTTAATTGTTTGTAGCTGTTCATCTTTCTATCCCCTGTCTCCCCCCGGCTAGATCAACGATTGATCTGAAACGATAAGGCCGTCGGCAATGGTAATCACCCGGTCGGTATTGGCTGCAACCGATAGATCATGCGTAATGATAATGACAGTCTGATTGTATTTTTTGGCGGTATATTTTAGCAGATCCAGCACTTCCTTGGTGTTTTTAGTATCGAGATTGCCGGTCGGCTCATCAGCAAGAATAATGCTTGGCTTGTTCATGAGCGCTCGGCCGATCGATACCCGCTGCTGCTGTCCGCCTGAAAGCTCCGACGGCAGATGATTCCTTCTTTCCTTGAGCCCCAGCACCTCAATCATTTCATCCATATAACCTCGGTCCACAGCCTCATTGTCCAGCAGCGCCGGCAAAGCGATATTTTCCTCTACGTTCAGCACCGGAATAAGATTAAAAAATTGAAAAATGAATCCGACCTGTCTCCTTCTGAATATGGAAAGTTTGTTGTCGTCGAGCTGGTAAATTTCCTTGTCGCCAATGACAACCTTGCCTGAAGTAGGCCTGTCCAGACCTCCTAAAATATGAAGCAAAGTGCTTTTGCCTGAGCCGGAGGCTCCTACGATCGCCACCAGCTCGCCCCGTTTAATGCTTAGATTGACTCCCTGCAAGGCGTAAACCTGATTTTCCCCTTGACCGTAACTTTTGACGACATTTTCAATATGAACCATTTCCATCACCGATTGCTCTCCCTTTTGGTTACTTTACGTCAGCAAAGTTAACGTTTTGTTCGCTGCCAGGATAAACCTCATCGATCTGCTTCTGGATGGCGTAGATCTTATTTTTGTCGTTTTTGTAGTCAAATTTGGAACCTTTTAGTTGAATGACGGAGAGAATCGTCTCTTCCAATTTTATTTTTTGATACAAATCATCACGTACAATCAGCAGATTTTGGTTTCCATTTACAGGACGGTAACCGATCCAGGAATGAGGCTCAACTTTTTTTACTGGAATAATCTGCCCCTCCAGCTCAATTTCCTTCGTATCAAGATTGCTAAAAAGCAAATTATCCTCGCCCTTCAGTTCAGGCATCGTTTTTCTGGGATTGGAAATGATGGAGCTGCCTGCTGGATCTTTTTGCTGACGAATTAATTCTTTCTCCAACAGCTCCGTCACAGTTGTTTTACTGATCATGACAAAGAGCTGTTCTTCCCTCTCTGTACCGGTGACCGCCTTGATTCGCTTGTACTTGTATTCCATCGTTCTTTTTGTCTCGTCCTTATACAGCTTTTTAACCGCCGCCACATTCTGCTCGGTTCCGCTCACCAGAAGGCTGTCCGCAGGCTGCGACGGCCCGTCTATATATTTTTTGGCGCCGTATCCTATCCCGACCAGCACCGCCAGTGTACAGACAAACCAGGCTAACTTTTTAATCATATTTTTTCCTCCTGAGGTTTTTTTATTTTGAATTTGTTTTCTAACGACATCCTTATCTTATCCCGCAGCGAGCCATAACTTAATGACTGCTGCCTAACAGTTGCAGCCCGTTTATTACGGAATAGTAAGATAGCGGAAATAACAAAAAACCGGCCCTATTAGGACCGGTTCAAGCGGGGCTGGTATTATATGAGAAATTTAGACGGATGGTTTGTTAACAACGAATGAATAGAAGATAACAAGGAGCCCTTGGACTGAACAAGCCGGTCCAGTAAACCGTTCACTGCAGCTTTCCAACCGGCCTCAGAAACTTGCTCATCAGAGTATTTGAAATAATCAGCCCCTCTTCCCCAGAAGCTGCGGGAGCTGAAATAAGGTATCTATTATCCAAGTTCCAGGACTGGCTCCCTTTCGCAGGGGTATTTAAAAGGAGAGTTACCTGGCTGAAATCTTTGTTAGCGAACAACAGATGCGAATGGTGCGTCAAAATCCCTTTGGTAGCCCCATTTTCGTTATAAGTATAATAAGAGTACATCATCGAGCCCCAACCGTCCGATGAAAAAGGAATTTCCAGTTCCCGCTGATCTAGAGGAACCGGGATTTTTTCCCCTGCGATAGAAATTTCCCCTTTGAATACTCTGTCGCCCTTCAAGCTCGTGCGCAGCACACCTTGAATGACCACAGTCGACGGTTCCGTCCCCGACTTTGCTCCTTCGGCGCCTGCCTGATACTTAACCCCAGACAGCTTTACATCAATCGTACGGGGATATTTCAAATATGTGATCCAAGCTGCGCCAGCAATGACGATGATCAAGCTCAGGGATATGATCCACTTTTTCATTTACGGCCGCCCTTCATAGTGCTAATGATGAAGATCGGACTTGTTTTTAACTGCCATCCTGGCTTGAAGCTTATGAAACGCAATAAATGCGGCAGTGCATAATCCCGCAGCAGCACCGATGACAGCCCAGACGGATACCGCATCGGCGGCGATAACCCGCAGCCATACATATAAACCGAGCAAAGCAATGAATAACGTGGGCACCGTCAAAATAACGCCTATTTTAATATAATAGCCCCAGCGGATTTTAACCCCTTTTTGCGAAAGAACATGCAGCCATAACAAGGTTGCGAGAGACCCAATCGGGGTCATCTTTGGGCCCAGATCAGAGCCGATTACATTGGCATAAATGAGAGCTTCCCGCAGAATGCCTTCCGTTGAAGTTCCGTCGATGGCAAGCGCGTTAATCATAACGGTCGGCATGTTATTCATACCGGAGGACAGAAGAGCAGCGGCAAAACCGGCGCCTATCGTGGCAACGAACAAGCCTTGTTCACTAAGCCATTGAAACACTTTGCCCAGCTCATCGGTAAGCCCCACATTGCGCAGCCCGTACACGACCACATACATGCCAATGGAAAAAATAACGACAGCCCACGGCGCTCCTTTGACAACCTTCCACGTATGAATCGCATCGCTCTGTCTGGCGAATAATAGAAACGCTATCGATGCCCCGCCCGCAATGACGGATACCGGGACATGAATCGTTTCGCTGAACAGATAAGCGATGAACAGCACGCCGAGTACAATCCAGGAAAGCCGGAACAAACGGACGTCCTTAATCGCTTCCTTCGGCTGTTTCAGCTGTGTCATGTCATATTTCGCCGGTATTTCTTTGCGAAAGCATACAAACAGCACGAGCAAGCTGGCCGCGATGGAGAACAGCGTCGGCACAATCATCCGGCTCGCATAATCGATGAAGGTAATTCCGAAATAATCCGAGGATACAATGTTCACCAAATTGCTGACTACGAGCGGCGTTGAGGCCGTGTCGGCAATAAATCCGCTCGCCATAATAAAGGGCAGAATCATTCTGTCTTCGAATTTTAATGCCCGAACCATCGCCAGCACAATGGGCGTCATAATCAAAGCTCCGCCGTCATTCGTAAAAAATGCCGTTACGGCTGCGCCTAGCAAAATCGCACATCCGAACATCAGTCGGCCGTTGCCGCCCGTAAACCGCGCCATATGCAAAGCGGCCCATTCAAAAAATCCGATTTCATCCAAAATCAAGGAAATCAAAATAACCGCTACAAACGTAAGCGTAGCGTTCCAAACGATAGCCGTTACGTCCCAAACATCGGACATCGTGACGACACCGCAAAACAGCGCCAGCACAGCCCCTCCGGCTGCCGACCAGCCGATGCCGAGTCCTCTCGGCTGCCAGATGACGAGTGTTAGAGTGATGAGAAAAATAGTGAAAGCGATGACGGACATAGCGGCATTTAGTCTCCTGTTCAACCAAGTTAACATTCAGCAACTCGATTATAGGGCCAAGCAACGCTAGAAGTAAACCATGATGGCGGAACAAAATCAAACCAGCCGAGCCCGTACAAAAGGCTGGCTGGTTTGAGTAAACGGGGAGTAAATATTATGTGATGAAAAAATTACAATCCTCCTTTCCCTATGAGCTCGGCAAGAGCACGAATGGTTGCTTCGTTTCGTTTGTAGTAGGTCCACTGACCGATACGCCTGACTTCGACCAAGCCCGCTCGCTGCAGAGTTGCAAGATATTCCGACACCGTTGACTGAGACAGTCCGACGCCTTCTTGAATACTGCTGACGCAGACTCCCACCGTATGAACGTCGCCTTCATCCTGCGGAGGGAAGTGTTTCTCGGGATCCTTCAAACCTTTCAAAATTTCAAGGCGTGTGCGGTTTGAGAGGGCTTTGAATATTTCGAGTAAGTCCATAGCTTGATTGTATCGAATTTTACCGATATGTCAATTCCGAGCGGCGCGGATGTCTGCCTTGCTCTACGCAAATTCCCGCCAAAAAGAAATTATTCCCATATAAAAAGCCAGATGGATCAGGGACTGATCCATCTGACTTTTTATTACTCACACTGATTGATCCATAAAACAGCTTAAATCTTGTAAGCCTTCATCGCCTTGCGCAGCTCTTTAATGCTTGGACGTTTGCCGTAGAGCAGCACGCCGGTGCGGTAAATTTTCGCGGACAGCCAGCCGAATACGTAAATGCTGACAAGCATGATGACCAGCGACAGGCCGATTTCCCAGTACTCTACGCTTCCGACACCGGAGCGGAGCACCATAGTGTAAGGGGAAAAGAACGGAATAAACGAGGTCACTTTTACGAGCATGCTGTCCGGCACGGAAAGGCTGAACATGCCGATGTAAAACCCGCCCAGCGACAGGAAGGTGAGCGGCATTACCGCTTGGCCAAGATCCTCCGTACGGCTAACCAGAGAGCCGACAGCCGCGTACAGCGTCGCGTACAGGAAGTAACCGGTCAAATAGAACAGCAGTCCTACAATCAGCAAATCCGGACTTGCATCATTAAGATGAATGTTCATATTGCCAAGAGCGTCTTTGTTCGTCGGGATGTTCACATTGATAACTACCGTGGCAACATAAATGGCGATTTGCAGGATGCCGACAAAAAACATGCCCATGATTTTGCCGAACATGCTGTTCAGCGGCGAGACGCTCGTAATGAGCACCTCCATAATACGCGAGCTTTTTTCCGTTGTTACTTCGCTGGCGATAACCTGGCCCGTTGCCATAATCGACATGAAGAGCAGGAACAGCACGGCATAAACAAGCCCTATATTGACGCCTTGTTGAGCAGCCGTCCGCCCTGATTCCTCGCCGGTTCCGGCATTAATTTGCATCGAGCTGACCTCTACAGGTGCGTAAAGGAGCTTTTTCTGTGCATCCGTCAAGCCGGCTGCATTTGTTTTGACAATTTGCAGGCCGCTGCGAAGCTCAGTAGCGATAGAGCCTTCCATCATTTTTTCGGATTTGTAGACAGCGTCATAAAATCCGGTTGCCTTATTAGGCGTCAATTCTACGTAGCCGTCAACTTTTCCGTCAGCGATCGCTTTTTTCAGCAGCGACTCGTCGGCGGCTGCGTCGCCGCTCCCTTCAATTGGAACCATCGTCAAACTGCGGCTTTCCTCCGGCTGGGACTCGTAGTACTCTTTCAGCCAGCCGCCGATTAGAGTAGGAGTTACGCTGCTTTTCAACATGTCGCTTTGCACGGATACATAACCGACTTTTTCAACGTCATTGCCGCCCTCGCCTTTAAACAGCGAGATAATATACGGAAGGTTGATAACGAGAGATAGAATAAGAACGAGAATAATGGTCGTAACGACAAAAGCTTTGCCTTTAACTTTGTTGCGGAACGTAAATCCAGTTACTGTCCAGAAATCACTCATGTCTCTCACCTACCGTTTTGATAAAGATTTCGTTGAGCGTCGGTTCCATAATTTCAAAGCGGCTAACTTCGGCCTGCGACATCGCATGATGCAAAATTCCCCGCCCGGATGCTTCATCGGCAATGCGAATCTCATACCCGCCCTGCTCCAGTACTTTTACTCCTAACACGCCAGGCAGGCTCTCCAGTCCTTTAATTTCTCCTTCTGCAGCAAGACGCACGCGTTCGCGCGGGAAGCGGCTTTTAATTTCCTTCAGACTTCCTTTCAGCACTTCGTTAGAACGGTGTAGAATCGTAATGTTGCGGCACAGCTCCTCGACATGCTCCATGCGGTGCGTGGAAAAAAGAATCGTTGAGCCGTTGTCGCGCAGCTCTTTGACCGTGCTTTTCAACAGCTCGACGTTGACGGGATCCAGTCCGCTAAACGCCTCGTCAAGAATGAGCAGCTGCGGCTTATGGATAATGGTCGCAATAAACTGGATTTTCTGCTGATTGCCCTTGGACAGCTCCTCGACACGCTTGCTGTAATACTCGGGAACGCCGAATCGCTCCAGCCAGCTCTTGAGGCTTTTATCGGCGTCTGCCGCAGACATGCCTTTGAGGCGGGCCAGATAAGTAAGCTGCTCGCTCACTGCTACTTTTGGATACAGTCCCCGTTCTTCCGGCAAATAACCGATCTGGCGCAGCTGCTCCTTGGAATAAGGCTTGCCATCATACAGAATTTTGCCCTCATCCGGAAAAATCAGGCCGAGCACCATACGCATCGTGGTGGTTTTTCCTGCTCCGTTCGCTCCAAGCAGGCCGTAGATCTCCCCCCGATCTATTTCCAGACTGATGCCGTTAACTGCCGTATGGTCTCCGTATTGCTTGACAACTTTTTCTACTACAAGCGGCTTCATATACTAATCCTCCCCTTCATAATGAACCGACCATTTCAAACCGTTTCTTGCTAATAGCTGTCACGAATGAGCAGAGCCATAATTTCATCCAGCTCTAGTGGCCGCTGCCCTGTGACAGGAAGCCCTTCCCTGCGGCACCATTGCTCCGCCTCCCATGCTTTGCTCGTTGTTACGCGGCATGTACCGCCCCCTGCCTCCTCGGCATCCACCAGTCCCGGCAGCTCCTCGACATCCCGGACCAAGAGAGGCACAGCGGATGTACTGTCTGCTGTCTCGGCCGCTGCAACCGGACCTACATAGAACGTATGCCATGAGGAGAGCAGTTCATCCTTCTCGTACATGCCGATTATTCGTCCGTTGGCCATAATGGCAATATAATCGGCCAGCCGCTTCACTTCCTCGAGAATATGCGTCGCCATCAGGATGGTCCTTGGACCGCGCCTCATATAGCGATGAAGCTCATCCACCATTTTGCGCCAAGACAGCGGGTCGAGCCCGGACGAAGGCTCATCCAGCAAAAGCAGCTCCGGTCCATGAGCCAAGGCGAGCGACAACTCGTACTTGCGTCTCATTCCCTTGGACATTTTGCCCAGCCGCATGGAAGGCTCCACTTCGAATTCCCTCAGCAGACGTTCAAATTCAGAACCGTTCCAATCCGGGTACCATTCGGAGACAAACCCCGCTTTAAAGGTGCCTCGCAGGGGGGCATCACTTTTGTTGTCCTCCTCGGGAACATAACCAACTCTCTGCTTCAGCTTCGTGTCATCGATGCCAGACCCGACTTGCTCCTCTAGCATCCACAGCTCACCTTCGTCTGCACGGGACTGTCCCATTAGCAGACGAAAAGTGGAGCTTTTGCCGCTGCCGTTTGTCCCGACAATCGCCGTTATATAACCTGCCGGAATATCCAGCGTCAGCGGACCCAGCCGGAAGCGGCTTCGTTTTTGGACAACGGATCGCAGCGAGACGGCAGCCGCTTCTGCTTGATCGATTCTACTGCTGCCGCTTGTCAGGCTTAAGCTTTGCTGCTCCAGCGTTCGATTCACCCTGCTTCCCTCCTCCTGTTATCCGGGCTCAACGTCTCTTTGTATGCCGTAACGCCGATTCAGCTCGCTCAGAAATGCTTCCTCCAGCTCGCTTCTTTTAAATCCCGCTGCCATTCCAGCTTCTACAGCAGCCTCTATCGCCGCCTCCGCCGCTTGCAACAGCTGCCTTGCTCCAGCGTTTGTATCCACCTTTGCCACAAAAGTGCCGCTTCCCTGCCTTGTACGGAGCAGCCCTTCCGCCTCCAAATCCTGATAAACGCGTCGAATTGTGATCAGGCTGCATTGAAGCGACTGCGCTAACTCGCGGTTAGACGGCAGCAGTGTATTCTCGGCTAGCTGGCCGCTGACAATCAGTGCCCGCAGCTGGGTTTCAATTTGATGATACAGAGGTTCGGCGCTATTCTCGTTGATGTTT
Source organism: Paenibacillus pasadenensis (assembly GCF_023715725.1). GTDB lineage: Bacteria > Bacillota > Bacilli > Paenibacillales > Paenibacillaceae > Paenibacillus_O > Paenibacillus_O pasadenensis_A. The sequence continues at coordinate 167,222 of NZ_JAMBOT010000005.1, read as the reverse complement.
ATGGGTAGTCGCACGACCGCACCTCGTTTCTGATGAAAATCTTTGCAGCCTTATCCGATAAAAGTACGCCGGCTTAACGAGCGAACGAGAAGATTGTACATGGACATGTACACGATAGCTCCAACCGCCAATGCTGCTGCTGTTGGAATCCAGTTCCCTCTGTTCGCTTGGTTGATGAGCCAGTGCATAATATTCCAATTCATCAGCGCAATCAAAATTCCTACTCCTAAAAACAGAAACGATATTACAAAAGACACCGCGAAGTACTTCTTGCCGTCCATAGTCATCTCCAAGAAGGCATAACATACGGCCGTCCCCACGCCATAACCCATCCAGAACAGCAAAAAGTTGAGCATTTCCAGCGGGCTTAACAGCTGGTTCAGCAGCAGTGCGTACTGGAGGCCAATGAACAGCACGATTGAAGGAACAAACAAAGTCATCACCGTCAAAAGCTTTCCCGCAGCCAGCTGGCGATAGCTGATCGGCAGCTGGCGAAACGCCGCTAACCGGCTTGATACATAGTCTTCTTGCCAGCCGTTGAATGTCGTTTTGTTCATAAAGAAGCCAAGGCATGGAAGTATAGCAAACATCATAAAATTCATAATTCCAGCCGAAACAGGCTCAAAGGCATCGCCGTCCCTTAAATCAAGAAAAAGCGGGGTCGTAGCAATCCCAAAAAATGCAATGAGGACCAGATTGAAAATCACTCCGTATCCGGCAGTAGCCCATTCGTAACGGACAAGAAGCTTAGCTCCTCTCCAAACGCTCATATCCGTCTCCCCTTACCAATGACATTTCAAAGAGAGCAAAGTTCCTTATTGAAAGTGTATATACTGTGCATATCTTTATATACAGTATATACACTGTTTCAATAAACTGTCAAGAAATGTTTGGAAACAAAAAAACATCCGCCAGGCTCCCGCTTAACAAGCGGAAACCGGCAGATGCGGTTATTGATCCTGCGCTGTTTCATTTTCCTCCGGCATCGCCTTATCGCGAAGATGCTCCAATTCTTTGGAAACATTTGCGATGACGGATATAAAAGCATTCAGCTCCGACGAGCTGGCAGCCTGCTCCTGAGCCGCTTCAGCCGTTTCGTGGGACAAAGCTTGGACTTTGCCCAACACGGCATGGATGGCCTCAACCTTTTCATGAATGAGCTCCAGCGAGTTTTTGGAATGGCGCGCCAGCTTGCGGATTTCGCCGGCAACAACCTCGAAGCCGCGTCCCATTTCACCCGCGCGGGCTGCCTCAATGGCGGCATTGAGGCCGAGCAGATGCGTCTGATCCGAGATATTCGTCATCAGCGTGCCCATCGACTCAATGACCTCAATCTGCTCGCTTAAACTCGTCAGCTCCAGGTCCGTTTGCTGCTGAGATTCAGCTGTTCTGACCGCCAGGCGGCCGACCGTATCTGCGCTGCGGCCTACCTGCTCCATGCCTGCGGCAAGCTCCTGAACGGCTGCGCTAACGCCTGTCAGGATATCGGACTGAGTTTCCGTGATGCGCTGCAGCTTCGCTTTTTCATCCCGTTCATAAGCCTCAAGCACAAGCTGAGAGTCCAGATTAAACATTTTGGCCAAGGAATGCAGCACCATTGTCCAATTGCCGGGCATCGCCGCTGACAGATAGGATGAAGACAAATCGAGATAGGTCATATAAGTGCCAAGGTACCAATGGGTCGTCAGGCCAATCCGCGAGTGAATGCTTCCGATTTTAAGCCGGTCCGCAAAATACTGCTCGTCAATTGTACCGGCCGTCATGGATAAAAAATACTGCTTTTGCGTCTCCTTCAACCTGTCCAGCGTGCTATGCCGCTCAATCAGCGCCTTAAGCTCCGGCTGCCGGATTACGATGGAATAAAGAGCGTCTACGACTCCGTCCGCCGCCTGTTCAAATACAGGCTTTGCCTCTCTTAGCCGCTGCAAATCATCCTCTGTCAATTGAATATATTCAAGCTGTGTCCTTCTCGCATCAGAAACTGAAATCACTGTTGAAGCTCCCTCATTTCACCCTGTTAGTTCCTTATCAATAACACTAATTAGGGAAATATCGGAAACTGTCTGAGTAAACTTTAGACTCTGCGGAAAAGCTCACAAAGCTTTCGTATTCTGAGCCAGCAGCTGTTCGATTTCCTCCGGCGAAGGCAAGGCGGCAATTGCGCCCGGTCTGGTCGTTGTAATGGCTGCAGCAGCATTGGCAAAGGCCAGCAGCGTAGCTGCGAAATGCTCCGTTATGCCCTCCAGAAAATTCGGCTGACGATGCAATCCGTATAACAGCGCTCCAATAAAAGCGTCACCTGCGCCGGTTGTATCAACCGTTTGCACCGAATGCCCCGTCACTTCCGTGCGAAACTCCCGCGAAAGCCATACTGCTCCCGCCGGACCGCGTGTATAAATAATGTGTCTGACATCTCCGGTAAAAAGCGCCTGCAGCGCCTCTTCCTCGTCTTGAATGCCGGTAATAAACGCTAGTTCCTCGTCGCTGATTTTAACCAGATGAGCCAGCGGGAGAAATTCAAGAATTGCCCGGCGGCAGGACTCCGGATCGGGCCACAGCGGCAGCCTAACATTAGGGTCAAAGCTGACGATACCGCCGGCCTCTCTGCATTTGCGAATAGCTTCGCGATGCGCTTCTTTAACTGGCGCGTCAATCAGATCCACCGAACAGAAATGCAGCACATCTCCGCTCTTGAACGGGCTTCCGATCTCGTCGGCCCGCAGCAGCATGTCCGCGCTCGGATTGCGGTAAAAGCTGAAATCCCGATTGCCGTCGGCTCTGAGACTGACAAACGCCATTGCCGTATTCGCTTCTTTGGTCCGCAGCACCCGGGATGTGTCTACACCGGCAGCGCTCATCGTTTCCACTAAAAAGTCGCCGAATGCGTCTTCTCCCAGCTTCCCGATAAAAGCGCTGCTGCCGCCGAGAACCGCAACGGCGCAGGCTACGTTGGCCGGTGCGCCGCCCGCTGCCTTCGTGAAGCTCTCAACCTGCTTCAGCTCCACTCCGCGCTGTGCAGGAACCCAGTCAATTAACGCTTCGCCAATTGTAAATACGGTTGCCATCGCTGACGCCTCCAGTCCGCTGAGAGTCTACAAAAAAGATATAAAGTCGGTAAAAAGCAGCGAAGCCAAAGGTCGAGCCTGTAGAAGCGCCAGCGTTCGCCTTTGACGTCGGATTTTTACTGCTATCAATTACAATTCAAAAAAATCTGAGGTCAACAGCGATCGGAAGGCCGGCCTTTGGCGCAGCGGGTACTTTTAACCGATCTTTATAATCGGAACAAAATATCAAATACCGGCTTTGTATGACCGCCCGGGTACATAACGTACAGCAGGATGTAGACTGCGACGCCGGTAATTGCTGTAACAAACCAAACGATAGACGTGATTCGGCCAAGCCTGCGGTGCTTCGCATACTTTTCCTTAAAGCCGAAAACAAGCGTCGTAATTCCGAATACCGCGCCAACCGTCGCCAAGACGATATGGAAAATAAGAAATACGTAATAATATGGCGCAAGGCTGTCCGGACCGCCCCAGTCCGTGTTGCCTACAAGCAGTGTCCGCGAGGAATAAATGATAAAAAAGATAATCGCGGCGATGGCGGCGGCAATCATCGTTTTTTTGTGGGCTTCAAGGCGCCGTTTAATGGCCAGGTTCCAGCCGATTGCTACTAAGATTGCACTTACAACGATGAAAAAGGTGCTTATAGTCGGAAATATTGTGTACAGATCCAAAGCCTGTCTCCCCCACTCTTTCGTACTGGTTGGTACTGGAACAGCTAACCGATGAAACCGGTCAGCTCCGCCAAAGACCGGTTCTCAAAGCCCGATCTTTGGTTTCGCTTTGTTCTTGCCGTTTCGTTAAACAGGGTCCACGTTGCGCAGATCGTGGTCGTTCTCTGCATTTTCCTGATTGTACCACTGTCTAAAAATAAATACGAGAATACAGCCGTACATAATCTCTTGAACTAGCTTCATCAATATTCCGCCAAGCTGCTGGTCTTCTAAAGCGACAAACAAATTGAAGAACATCGGGCCTTCAAACTTTGCCAGAAGGTCGGCTGTATTGCCCGATACGCAATAACTCATCGCCTGAGCCCATACGTTTGGATCGTTATAGACCGAGTAAAGCGGTTCATCTGCAAAAATAATGAGCGCGCAGGCAGGCGTTAAGAGCACGCCGCTGGCAAACACATATGCCATTTTGCGCAATCCGTTCAAGCGGTTCCACTCCGGCACCGGACATGTAATCTGCCACCACATAATCATCGCAGCGACCAGCAGCGCAAAATAGTACGCTTCATGGACCCAATAACGAGTCATGACGTAGTCATGGATGTTGGGAATATGGTAGAACGAGAACAAAACGTTAAAACAGACGAGCGAAAAAATCGGATTCATGACCGGACTCAACCGCTTCCAAAACCGCGCTTGGAAAGCAGCACGCCAAGCATAAGCAGGAATGCCCATAATAATTAGCGGAGGAGCGATTAGATAGCTGAGCGACATGTTCGCCATGTGGAACGAAAACATCATATGGCCCAACAGGTTCATAGGGCCGCCTTGAGCCATGTACAGTACAAACAAACCTGAAACAGCCATCACTTGCTGCCAAAACCCGGGGCGCTTCTCCATCGGGTAATGCTTCTCCCGCCATGGGCCAATCAGATAGTAATAACCGATTAGCGCCGCCAGCGCGATAAACAACAGCCAAGGACTCCATAGCGCCTTAAAGCTGAAATATTCCAGTCCAAGCATTTCGGATATTCTCCTTCCCTTTTTGCCGTCGCACACGAACGGTCACCGCAGGCTTTGGCCCGCAGATGGGTTGTTAAACCTTACTTTACCGGAAGCGAAGGGACATAGCAAAAGGCGAAATTGCGAACGCTTTACTTGCAAAATAAGAAAAGAGGAGGTCTGCAGGCAGACGCTCCTCCTTCTCTTTTTCGCGGCTTACCACCAAGTCCAGTATTCCGCCATAATGACAATTGTAAACACTACGAACACGCCGGTTAGGATGCCTATGATCGGGAACAGATGTCCCCGGTCTTTCATATGCATCCAGAAGCCCATCTGAATCACGACTTGCAGAGCAGCCATGACTAAAAGCAGGATATACGTAAAGGATGCGTTGATCTCTCCGCCCATTACGGTCGCAAAAGCTACGAGCGTAAGCAGCATGGAGAAGATATACGCCACGACATGTTTTCTAGGACCTTCGTGTTTATGCCGTTTAGCCGGCTCTTCGGAATGAGTCGTATGATTTGCTGCCATCCGTTACGCCACCTTTCCCATCAGATAAACGACGGTGAAGATGAATACCCATACGACGTCGATAAAGTGCCAGTACATACCCGCAACATATACCTTCGGTGCGGTTACGACGTTGAGTCCCTTGCGGGCAACTTGGGCAATCAGAAGTGAAATCCAGACAATCCCGAACAAAACGTGCGCTCCGTGGAAGCCTACAAGCGTATAGAACGATGAACTAAAGGCGCTTGTACTGAACTTATGTCCCTCGTGAACGTACTCGTAGAACTCGTAAATCTCAAGGCCGAGGAAGGCAAGGCCGAGAAGTACGGTCAGAATGAGCCAGCCCTGCATCGCCTTCACCTGATTGCGGTGCATCGCCTGGATGGCGAATACGCTTGTCAGGGAGGAGGTAAGCAGGATGACTGTCGCAATCGCAACCGTCATGAGCTTAAACAGCTCTTGGCCGGATGGATTGCCGTCGCCGACTTGATCGCGAAGCGCCAGGAAAGCGGAGAAGAGGGTACCAAACAGTACCGTCTCTCCTCCAAGGAACAGCCAGAAGCCTAGAACTTTATTGCGTCCTTCCAGGGTTGCGCGTTCCGGCTCATGAGGCAGCTGACCATCTAGATGCGAATGTGCACTCATGCCTTAACCCCCTTGTTCGTCAGTTCTTCCGGCTCGATATGGAAACCGTGATCATCTTTCAGGGAGCGGATGACCATGCAGCTCAGCGTAATCAGCAGTCCCGCGCCCGCTACCGCATGGGAAGCGAACAGATCTTTGAAAAATCCGGCTTGCCAGTCATTGTTGGCATACATGAATCCGAAGCCGGCGATGAACAGGCCGAGCGACATTACAAATGGCAGAATCGATGGCGACGGCATATGAATCGGGCCGATTGGCTCCGCCGGAGACATGCCTTCGTTGCCGTCCATTTTCTCTTTCCACAGCGCGTCATAACCGCGTACCAAAGGCGTTTGAACGAAGTTGTACTCCGGAGCCGGGGAAGGAATCGCCCATTCCAGCGTACGTCCGTCTTCCCAAGGATCGTTGCCGGCCGTCTTTGGCTTAGCGGAAGTAACGATAATATTGATAATGAATATAATCGTTCCAACGCCCATCAAGAATGCGCCGATCGTACTGATCAAGTTCATGTTGTTGAAGCCAAGTCCGTCCAGGTACGTGTATACACGGCGCGGCATGCCGAGCAGGCCGAGGAAATGCTGAACGAAGAACGTCAGATGGAAACCGATGAAGAATGTCCAGAACGTCAGCTTGCCGAGACCTTCGCCAAGCATGCGGCCGAACATTTTGGGCCACCAGTAGTGAAGTCCTGCGAACAGGCCCAGTACCAGACCGCCTACAATTACGTAGTGGAAGTGGGCCACGACGAAGTAGCTGTCATGATATTGGAAGTCGGCCGGAGCCGCTGCCAGCATGACGCCCGTCACGCCGCCCATAACGAAGGTTGGCACGAAGCCTACGGCGAACAGATTGGCTGCCGTGAACTTAATGGAGCCGCCCCACATCGTAAAGATCCAGTTGAAAATCTTGATCCCTGTTGGAACGGCGATCAGCATCGTTGCGATCGAGAACAACGCGTTAGCTACAGGTCCCAGACCAACGGTGAACATATGGTGAGCCCATACCATGAAGCCAAGGAAACCGATCAGCACGGTAGCGAATACCATGGAGCTGTAACCGAACAGACGTTTACGCGAGAACGTAGCGATTACCTCGGAAATGATACCGAAGGCCGGGAGAATCAGAATGTATACCTCCGGGTGACCGAAGATCCAGAAGATATGCTCCCATAGTACCGTGTTGCCGCCGCCGCTGACCTCGAAGAAATTCGCCGAGAACAGGCGGTCGAACATGAGGGCAACAAGGCCTACCGTCAGCGCCGGGAATGCGAACAAAATCAGCGCGGACGTAATGAAAGCACTCCAAGTGAACATTGGCATACGCATGAAGCTCATGCCCGGAGCGCGCATGTTGATGATTGTAACAAGGAAGTTAATGCCGCCGACCAGCGTACCGATACCTGCAATCTGCAGTCCGAGCACATAATAGTCGACGCCTTTGTCGGTGCTGTAGGTCGGACTTGCGAGCGGCAAGTACGAGGTCCATCCAGCATCGGGAACCGCGCCAGCGATCCAGCTGATGTTCAGCAGAAGGCCGCCGAAGAAAAACGTCCAGAAGCCGAGTGCATTAACAAAAGGGAACGCAACGTCGCGAGCGCCGATTTGAAGCGGGACAATCGCGTTCATCATGGCGAAGATGATTGGCATCGCCGCCAAGAAGATCATTGTGGTGCCGTGCATCGTAATCAGCTCGTTGTATGTATCCGCGCTGACAAAGTTGTTCAGCGGCTTCCAGAGCTGGACGCGGATCAGCAGCGCTTCAAGGCCGCCGATCAGAAAGAAGAATCCACCGGCAATGAGATACAGGATGCCGATTTTTTTGTGGTCAACAGTCGTTAGCCAGTCCATAAGACCGGTATAACGCTTGACCGGATGTGCGTGAGCCAAGGCTGGTACCCCCTTCAATTACCGATAGGTTATTGCTCCACGTTTAGCTTGTATTCCGACAGATACTTGGCAATGCCGTCGATCTGTTCAGGAGTCAGGTCAACCTTCGGCATGGAGTTGCCAGGCTTAACCGATTGAGGATCTTCGATCCAGCGTTTCAGGTTCTCATAAGTGGTGCCTTCGTTTTTGTACTTTGCATCGTCCGTATTCACGAGAATGCCGGCTACCGTACCTTTATCGCCAATTCCCGTCAGGTTCGGATAAAGCTGGAGACCTTTGTCGCCGACAGCGTGGCAAGTCAGACATTGCTTCTCGAACACTTCGGCAATTGCCGGATCAGCCGGAAGCTTGCCAGGTTCCTTCATCGCCGTTACCCAACGGTCGAACGCGCCTTCATTGACCGACTTCACCTTGAAATCCATGAGAGCATGGGAAGGACCGCACAGCTCGGCGCACTTGCCGAGGTAAACGCCGTCTTTCTTAGCGCTGAAATACATTTTATTCAAATTCGCGCCTGGATTGGAATCAATCTTGCCGGCAAGAGCCGGAATCCAGAACGAGTGAATAACGTCGGCGGATTTGGTTTGAATCGAAATCGTTTTGCCTGTTGGAATCATGAGCTCTTGGGAGGTTTTAATGCCGTATTGAGGATACTCGAATTCCCACCAGTACTGATGCGCGGTAACGATAACCTGAACCGCATTCGGATCCTTCGAATAGTCCTTGGCCAAGCCAAACACATGCTTAACCGTAGGAACGCCCAAAATGAGCAGCAGAACGATCGGAATGACCGTCCAGATAATTTCCAGCTTGTGGTTGCCTTCCACCTGAACAGGAATTTTGTCGCCAGGACGTCTGCGGAACTTCACGATTACATAGAATGCCAGCGCAAATACGACAAGGACAACCAGCACCATGATCGAGATCGAAAGCTTCATCAGATCGAACTGAACTTCCGCCACCGGACCTTGCGGATTCATAGTGGACAAATCCTCCCGCCCGCACGCGGACAAGAGCAAGGCCAATCCCGCCAGCAGCGGCAGGAGACGTCGTGCAAGGTGCCACCTTTTCATCATTCATCAACCCCACTTTTGACGTTTTCGCGATTTGCCCAAGCAAAAACGGAGAACCGCCAGCCGGCGGCTATCCGTTTACGGAATCAAATAGAAGTTGGAAAACACACCGAAATCTGTCGGTTAAACGCTTTCTCTTCCTTATGTACGGCTTGTGGCAAATGCTTCATGCACAGCTGTAAATTGGCAACTCCTGCATGTCAATTACTTAATTAAATATAAAGTTGAAGCCCTTAATTGTCAATGTTCCACAGAGAGTTCACAAATTGTTCTCAAAGCTGTCAAAAAAGGCGTTTTTCCTTGTTGCAACGCTCATTTCAAGGTCTTTTCCCCATTCCCGCCTTATCATTTTGCACCAAAACCGTGGGCAATTATGTATGAGGCTCTGGACGCATATTTGACTTTTTCCGGCGAACCCTAAAGGCAAGGCGAAAGATCCGAAGGAGGCCCGATTACCGATGCCATTTAACCGAAAACACGCTCTTCTCTACTCAGCGCTCGCCCTGTCCGTGCTTGCTTCATCGGCATGCGGATATAAAGAGCATGCGCAGAGCGGCGATCAAAATTACGGCGCACGCCAGAAAAGCCCGAATCTGGAAGGCAGCAAAATGTACGGCTTGTCCGTTTCCAATCCCGATCAGCACAACAACCGCTTTGTTGAATACAGCGCTCATCTGTCAAGCGAGGTGACAAGCCTGAACGGTGTCGCTCAAGGCATCGTCATGCTTACCGACCGCAACGCTTACGTTGGCATCGTGCTGGACTGGACCGCAACCCAACCGGTCAAAAACGGCAGTAAAATGATGCGTGAGCAGGACAACGGCGGCTGGATGAGCGGAGTGTACAACAATAAAAACGGCAGCGACCGCTGGGATAACCGTGATCTGGTCACTCCGTACAACTCTTATTTTTCGGTAAACGATCACAACGAGCTTTCCTCAAAGTTAAAACAAACGATCGCAGTCCGAGTGCGCAAGCTGGCCCCATCCGTTGAAACGGTGCATATTACCGCCAACAGCGAAGTGACGAATCAGTTCGTCGAGTATGCGCGCGAAACTTGGGGCGGACGTGATTTAAACCGGTACATCAAACCGTTTAACGTGCTTGTGCAGAAGCATTTTGCAGGCGGAGACGAAATGCCGGTGCCGCTTAAGCTTATCAAGGAAAAAGAAAGCAAAGCTGCCGGCGCAAACAACCGATAGCATTTTTCTTCTATTATATATAGAAGCTTTTGCAGGGGAGTCACTTCAGCTCCGGCTGCGCCTGGCGAATCAATTGTTTCAGCTGGCGCGAGCAGGACAGAAGGGCCTCCCTTTCTTCTTCGCTCCGTGCAAAACGGCCGAACTGCTCCATATCGCTTTGACATTGCTGAAGCGAGCTGAGCAGCTGCTGGCGCGGCGTTTTTTTGGAGCGCTCCACCGCTCCGTTCAATGTGCCCTTTTGGACCGACAGGCTTCCCTTATCATCAACCTGCGCCAAAAACACCTCTTCCGGCTGCACCTTTAACCCGGACAGCTCGTGCCTCAGCCAATCCTCATCCTTGCCTATGCTGCGCAACGGCTCCTGCAGCACCTCGCCGTCCATCATGACCGTCTGCGGCTCTTGCTCCTCCTTCATCGTCCAGCCAAGCATCTTTGGAGTAAGCGGCTGGTTTTCCTTTTTGAGCAGCACATTAATCTCTCCGCTTTTTTCCATAACCGCAAATTCGCATTCGGAAACCTTAAACACGCTTTTTTTGCGGAGCTGCTCCAGCAATTCGTCCAGCGTAATCCGCACCTTGAACATATTGTGCTCCAATATGGAGCCGTTCTGGATCAGCACGGTTCCCTGGCCATCGGCTATCCCCCGGATCCACCTGCTTTTAAGCGTCCAAAACTCGATTCCGATCGATACGATTGACCACGCCGCAATAGCGACAAATCCAAGGTACCATTCCGAATCCGTGTCGAGTGAAATATAACCGGCGATGTTGCCGATCGTAATGCCCGTTATGTATTCAAACAGCGATAATTGAGACAATTGGCGCTTGCCCAGCAGCTTTGTGACGATAAACAGCACAACAACCGAGCTTAACGTGCGCAGCACCACTTCCAGCCAAAGCGTCATGGAATAGACTCCTTCCTTTCCCTATGTTTCCTATCGTGCGCCAATTGGCCCTCCGTCATTCGCGCTAAACCCATACGATGGAAAGATTAGAAAAAAGCTCTTGCCTTATAAGGCCAACCTTGATATGATGTTTTTCCGCTCTCTTCGCATTTCACCTTAATTTTGGTCGATATTCCAATATCTACGAAATGAGGTGTCACATGCTTTTTTATGCGCTCGCACGCGCAAGCTATTCCCGCAATTTGCAGTACCGGGCTTCACATCTGCTGCACAACATTGCAAGCGCCCTGTTCGGTTTCATCTATCTGTCCATATGGACAGGAATTGGAGAGGGCCGAGATCTCGGCGTGTACGGTTTGGCCGGCCTTGTCTCCTATGTCGCTCTGAATCAATGCCTGCTTTGGATCACCGCTTTTTCCAGCTTTGGACTCGGAATTCCCGCCTTGGTGCGAACGGGGGCAATCGCTACCGAGCTCGCTCGTCCCGTGCATCTGTTTTACAACATGATGAGCCGCGAGTGGGGCAACCTCTGGTACCAAGCCTTGTACAAAAGTTTCCCGATTTATATGCTGTATGTCCTCCTTATCCCGCTTCGTTTCCCTTCAAGCCTGACGAATGCCGCTGTTTTTATCGCTGCGGTTTTAGGCGCTGCTTATTTGTCCATCTGTATTCAATATCTCATCGGAGCCGTTTCGCTTTGGACAACGGAATCCCATTGGCTGCATTGGCTGAATCATGCCATGTTCACCTTGTTTTCCGGTTTTCTCATTCCAGTGGAGTGGCTTCCCGGTTGGCTCGGAGCGTTCAGCCGCTGGTCCGTGTATCCCTGTCTGCAATACATACCCGCACGCATCTATTTGGGAATGGACGGTGCAAGCGCGCTGCTCCCTTCGCTTTTTTGGTGCGCATTTTTAACCGTTGCTTGCCTCGCTGTTACCCGGCTGATGCGCTTCCGAACGGAGGTGCAGGGCGGATGATGATCCGAGACGTTAAAGACATGGTCAAGATGTATAAGCTGCTCATCCGCTTCAGCATCCGCAGCAGAATGCAATACCGTTTTAATTTCTGGACGGGCTCCTTCATCGCAGCATTTATCGCTTTTATGGAATTCGCTTTGCTTGCTGTTATTCTCAGCCGATTCGGCACGATTCAGGGCTGGAGCATCGCGGAATCCGCCTATCTTTACTCCGTGCTCACCCTTTCCAAGTCCATTTATCGAACCTTTGCGTCTGATGTTCATCATCTCGAACAGTATTTGGTGAGCGGCAATCTTGACGGTCTGCTGCTGCGTCCTCTACCGGTGCTGCTTGTGTTGATGACTCAAAACGTCTCGATCCGATTCGGAGAGCTGCTGCTTGGCTTCGGCATGCTCGCCTATAGCTTAGGAATTCTAGCCGGAAAAGGGCAAATCGAGCTTTGGTCCGCCATTCCGCTGACGCTGCTAATCAGCTTGAACGGAGCGCTGCTGCTCTTTGGCATCGCTTTAGCGACTGCTGCAACAGGCTTCTGGCTAACCCGGATCAGCATGCTGCAAAATCTGACGGAGGATGCGACGCATACCGCAATCCGATACCCGTTAACGATTTTCCCTGGCTGGCTGAAAGGCGTTTTGACCATCGGACTTCCTGTCGCTTTTGTCAACTACATGCCCGCTTTATATATCGTACGGGGCGAAGCCGGTCCATGGATACTTGCTCTGAGCGCAGCAGCCTCGGCGGCCGTGGTTGGAGCAGGGGCATTGCTCTGGAGGACAGGCATGAGCCGCTATCAGAGTACGGGAAGCTGAGGAGGAGATAGCAATGATTGAGGCTAGTCATTTATATAAAACATTTCGGGTTCGTGCGCCAAAACAGCCCAACGGAGGCATCCGCAGCTTTTTGCGCCTGGACAGCATCGATAAAGAAGCGGTGCGCGATGTAAGCTTCTCCATTAATAAAGGAGAGTTCACCGGTTTTATCGGGCCAAACGGAGCAGGAAAATCCACGACGATCAAAATGCTGTCGGGCATTTTGCATCCGACCTCCGGCGAGGTCAGGCTTGGCGGAATTAATCCTCACCGCAAAAGGAAAGAGGCTGCCCGTTCGCTTGGCGTTTTGTTCGGACAGCGCTCACAGCTCTGGTGGGACTTGCCGTTGAAGGATTCCTTTGAGGTATTAGGAGCGATGTACCGCATGGAGGAGCGGCAGCGGCACAAACGAGTGGCGGAGCTGAACGATTTGCTGCATTTAGGCGAGTTTTTGGATACGCCAGTGCGCAAGCTGTCGCTCGGCCAAAGGATGCGCGGCGATCTGGCGGCAGCGCTGCTGCATGAGCCGTCCATTTTAATCCTCGACGAGCCGACAATCGGACTGGACGCCTCCGCCAAGCGGGATATCCGCTCGCTGCTGCGCAGCATTAATAAAGAGCTTGGCACAACAATCATGCTGACAACGCATGATATGGACGATATTGAGCAGTTATGCAGCCGGGTCATCGTGATCACCGAAGGGTCGCTTCATTACGACGGTCCGCTGGAAGGTTTGCGCTCCAAAATCGGCATGCCTGCTCTCATTGAAGTGACCTATCGGACGCTGGAACAGGCGGAAAAGGCTTGGACGCATGTGCAAAGCTCCTCCTCGGCCGACGGCAAACAGCTGCAGGAGCGCACAATTACGGTGGAATGCAGCTTGGAGCAGTATCGTTTTATGGACATATTGCGTGAATTAGAGGCGTTTGGAGAGCTGGAGGACGCCAGAATGCGCGAGGCCGACTTCGATGAAGCCGTTCACCTGCTGTATCCGGATTTAAAGCAAATAAAGGCTTAAACCCAGATGAGAGAAAGCTTAAACAAAGATGAGAGCTTTCTCATAAGTTTCTCACAATCGGGATGAAAGCCTTATCAACACTAGTCCAAACGTCTCAGAGGAAAGGTCTGGCAGTTCTGAAGTGTGTTATCTTGGTTGTACCGGTTCACCAAGCAAGTCCTATCAGCTGAACGAACAGCCGAGTACTCCAATACTTCCACAAGAAGAGAGGAATTGACACCATGACCTACATCAATCCTAAATTCGCAAAAAAAATCGCAGCAGCTACAATCGCCGCATCCATTGCCCTTACAGGCGTTTCCATACTTCCTGCAGCACAAGGCACAATCACGCAGCAGGCTTCCGCAGCTACTGCATCCAGCACAGTTATTGCCGCAGCTAAGGCTCAGATGGGCAAGCCTTATAAATTTGGAGCTCCTACAAGCACAACCCGTTACTTTGACTGCTCCAGCCTGATGGCATACGCTTTCAAAAAAGTAGGCGTCAATCTGCCGCGCACATCGTTAGCGCAGTCTAAAGTAGGCAAGTACGTCTCCAAGAGCAACCTGAAACCAGGCGATCTTGTGTTCTTCTACTCGCCGGTCTCTCACGTAGGCGTGTACGTTGGCGACGGAAAAATCATTCACACTTACGGCGATCCGGGCGTAACGGTTGATACAATTAAATCCGGCTGGTGGAGCAAAAACTACAAAACGGCGCGCCGCGTCCTTTAATTAAAGCACTCATTCCCATTTATCTGACCAAGCCTCCCTCCGGGAGGCTTTTTTCGTTTGGTTCAGGCTCAATATACCTCTAAAACGAGCCATCCTCCTTCAAAGTTGCAGGGAATTACTGGCTAGTCCGAATGGGCAGCCACTGCAGCACACGCTGGATTTGCGCATCCCAGTACCCCCACTCATGCGTGCCGGGACTTTCTTCGTAATGAAGCCGCAAGCCCAACCCATCGGCGTGAGCTCGGAACGACTGATTATCCGCATACAAAAAATCCTCCGTGCCGCAGCACTGAAACAGCTGCGGCTGTTCCTGCTGCGGCAGCCGGGCAGTCTCTTTGGCTAACCGGAACAGATCATCCGCTCCGTCCGCCGCCTCTGTGCGGGTTCCGAATATCCATTTCAGCTCTCCGGCCGTTATCGTCTCCTCACGACTATAAAGCGCCTGGATATCAAGCGCTCCCGATAGGCTGGCTGCAGCAGCATACCGGTCCGGACGCTTCAGCGCAAGCTTAAACGCTCCGTAACCGCCCATCGAAAGGCCCGCGGCAAACGTATCCTCGCGCTTTTCGGACAGCGGAAACATCGCTCCGGCTATTTCCGGCAGCTCTTCGCTAATGAACGTCCAATATCGTCCGCCGGTTTTCATATCGGTATAAAAGCCCCTCTGAACGGTCGGCATCACGACGGCAATGCCATATTCCGCTGCATAACGCTCAATGGAGGTGCGCCGGAGCCAAATGGAATGATCGTCGGACAACCCGTGAAGCAGATAAAGAACCGGAAACTTGCCTCCGTGTACTTTTCCCTCCATGCCGATTTGGTATTTAGTACGCTGCGGAATGATCACATTCATGGAGCAGGTTAGCCCCAGCACATCCGAAAAAAAGCTGCATTGAGCGAGTGCCAAGCCCATTCATCCTTTCAATTTGTACGAATTTAGCGAAACAGCAGCTCCCAAGCCTGCCGCAATATGAGCAATGAGCTGACAGCGATAAAGAGCGGGCGGACGTATTTTGCTCCTTGGCGGATGGCAAGTCTGGAACCGGTAAGCGCGCCAAGCACCATAAACACGCTCATCGTGAGGCCAATGCGCCAGTCCACGCTTCCCAGCAGTGCAAATGTGATCAGACTGGCGATGTTGCTGCCAAAGTTGAGCACTTTAGCGTTTCCCGCTGAACGGACAAAATCGTATCCAGCCAGCAAAAACACAAAGATTAGAAACGATCCGGTGCCCGGACCGAAAAAGCCGTCATAACCGCCTAACACAAAAGCCGCAACCGCAAGAATGACAACCGCCCGGCGGGTAAAGGCGGCGCGCTGCGCGCCATCGCTCCCCCAGCTTTTTTTGAATATCGTGTACAGCGTAATCAGGATCAGCATGGCAACAACGAGCGGCCGCAGCCAGTCGGACGGCACCTGCTGTAGCAGCAGCGTTCCGCCAGCCGCTCCGACCACCGTCAGCGGAAGCAGCCGCAGCGCGACGCGCAGCTCCACCTTGCCGGAACGGATAAAGGTCAGCATGCTCGTAAACGAGCCGACCGTGCCTGCAAGCTTATTTGTGCCAAGCGCTACATGGGGAGGCAGTCCCGCTGTCAAAAGCACCGGCACGGAAACAAGTCCTCCGCCTCCCACGACAGAATCAACAAAAGCAGCCAGGAAGCCGCCGCCTGCAATTAACAAAAATAGTTCCCAAGACATTAGGTTCGTTTAACTCCTATTCGAGTAAAAAGTCCGGTGAAAAAGTTTCCGCTTCAGCTAAAAACATTTTAGGCGGTATTGAGCCATAAGTCTAACCCGTTTTCGACCGCATACGCGGCTGAACGGGAATAGCTAAAAGGACGAAGCGGAGCTAATGCCCCATGCTTCGTCCTTAACTGCGGTTGTGAAACCATTTTACGTTACTTTCAAAACGGACTTTTCTCAACCTCTCCGTGTCAGCCTTCCGCGCGAGCAGCCGGAGCTGAAGCCGGACGGCCGCCTGCTGCCGGTTTGCCTTTGCCCGGCTTGCGGCTGCGGCCGCCTTCACGGCTTTCCCAGCGCGTCGATAACAGCGACAGGCCGTAATTGACCGCAAAATACAACACGGCGGCCAGCAGCAGAACCGGGAATACCTGCTTAATATTTTGCCCCATGACGATGTTGGCGCTGTGCATCAGCTCCGGAAGGGAGATAACGACGGCTAGCGACGTATCCTTGAGCAGCGAGATGAACTGGCTGACGAGCGGCGGCACCATGCGCCGAAGCCCGATGGGAAGCACGACATGCCGCATCGTCTGTGCCGCCGTTAAACCGGATGAGCGCGCCGCCTCTACAAGCCCTTTGTTCACCGACTGAAGGCCGCTGCGGACAATTTCGCTTATCATCGCGCCCTCAAAGATGGTCAGAGCGACAACGGCCGCCCAAAACGTGGACAGCTTGATGCCAACCTCAGGCAGCGCAAACTTGACGAAAAAGATCAGCAGCAGCAACGGCAAATTTCGAATCGTTTCCGTTACCAGCATCGTCAGCTGCGCCACAACCGGAATCCGGCTGTAGCGGATTATGCCCATCAGCGTGCCCATCGCAAAGCTTAGCACAATCGAAATGGCGGCAATGAGCAGCGTCAATCCGAAGCCTTGCAAAATAAAGCTTAAATTATGGGGAGAGTACGCGCCTGCAAAATCCATTCCGTGATCTCCCCCTTCATCCCGCCCGCGCCAGCCTGCGCTCCAGTACATTTGTCGCGTAAGCCAGCGGGATCGTCAGAATGAGATAAAAGCCTGCGGCAACCAGATACGTTTCAATCGTCTGGAAGGAATAACTGTTGACGTTGTCGGCAAAATACATCAAGTCGAATCCGGCTACAACGCCTAAAATAGAAGAGTTTTTGACCAGATTCAAAAACTGGTTGCTAATTGGCGGAATAACAATCCGCACAGCCTGCGGCAAAACAACAAAGCGCATCGCCTGCACATACGTCAAACCTGTAGAACGAGCCGCCTCCATCTGTCCCTGCGGAACGGATTGGATGCCTGCCCGGATCGCTTCGGCAATAAAAGCCGAAGTATAAATCATCAGCCCCAGCGTGCCGGAAGTGAAGCCGTCCAGATCCACTCCCGCCGAAGGAAGGCCGAGGTAGAAAATATACACGACGAGCAGCAATGGGATGTTTCGGAAAAACTCCACGTAAGCGGTTCCTATTGCTCTTACTACCCGCCAGGGTGAAATGCGGAATACGGCGAGCAGTACGCCAAGCACAAAACTGCCCGCCAACGCCAGCAGACTGGCGTAAATCGTATTTTTAAAGCCTTCCGTGAAGTCTCCCCAGTAGGTGCCGACAAAGGAGAAATCCATCGTTATTCACCAGGCGGCTTCTCGCCCATCCACTTCTCGTAGATGGCGGCATATTCGCCGCTGTCCTTCAGCTCTTTAAGCGTTTCGTTGACGGCCGTTACCAGATCAGCGCTGCCTTTTTTGGCGGCAATGCCGTAAGGCTCATCGGTGAACATGCCGCCCACGACAACATAGTTAGGGTCCTGCTGGCTCATGCCGAACAGAATCGCGTTATCGGTTGTGAGCACCTCGCCTTTGCCCGACTTCAGCGCGGTGAACGCCTCTTGATAATTTTCGTATTGCAGCACGCGCAGCCCAGGCACTTTATCTTCAATGTTTTTAATCGAAGTTGCGCCTTTTTGCCCAATGACCTTAGTATCCTTGGTCACGTCGTCAATGCTTTTGATCGGGCTGTCCTTTTTGACCAGCAGTGACTGGCCCGCATTAAAGTACACGTCCGAGAAGTCCACCTGCGTTTTGCGATCCTCGGTAATCGTCATCGTCGCTACGATCAGGTCGATATCGCCGTTGTTGAGCATCGGAATACGCGTTTTGCTCGTTACTTCCTTCAGCTCAATTTTGCTCTCGTCGCCGAGCAGCTTTTTGGCGATTTTTTTGGAAATATCGATATCAAAGCCTTCTACATCGCCTGTTTCGGTGTTTTTCAAGCCGAACAGCTTGGTGTCGTACTTCACGCCGACAACAAGCTTGCCGCGGTCCGTGATCGCCTGCACCGCGCCGCTTTCCCCGCCGGGAGCTGGCGATTCGCCTCCAGAGCCGCCCGAATTTGTATTCGCTCCGCCTTCATTTGCTCCGCAGCCAGAGATTACAGCGGCAAGCAGCAGCGCTGCCGCGCCCGTTCCCAGCCATTTCTTTTTGCTCATCGTCCGAAACCCCTCTCTTATGCTTCTGCTTATCAGTGATTGATGACCCGGCTCAGAAAATCTTTCGCGCGCGGCGACTCGGGCCGGTCAAAAAAGTCGGCCGGCGCTGCCTGCTCCACGATGCGTCCTTCGTCCATGAACACAACGCGGTCCGCCACTTCCCGGGCAAACCCCATCTCATGCGTCACCACAGCCATCGTCATGCCTTCGCGCGCGAGCAGCTTCATGACCGACAGCACCTCCCCGATTACCTCGGGGTCCAGCGCCGAGGTCGGCTCGTCGAACAGCATGATTTTGGGCTTCATCGCCAGTCCCCTGGCAATGGCCACGCGCTGCTGCTGGCCGCCGGACAGCTCCGAAGGATAGGCATTCGCCTTTTCGGGGATACCGACTTTCTCCAGGTAGAACATCGCGGTTTTCCGCGCTTCCTCCTTGCTGACGCCTCCGGCCTGCACCGGGGCCAGCGTAATGTTGTCGATTACCTTTAGATGCGGATACAGATTGAAATGCTGGAACACCATGCCGATACGTCGTCGCAAGGCGTTGATGTCCGTCGTTTTGTCCTGAAGCGCTGCCCCGTCCACCGTCAAGCTGCCGCCAGAAATGTCCTCCAGCCGGTTGATGCAGCGCAGCAGCGTGCTTTTACCGGAGCCTGACGGCCCGATAATGACGACAACCTCGCCCTCGGCGATGTCCAGATCAATATCCCGCAGCACATGAAAGCTGCCATAATGTTTGTTGACCTGCCGGAAAGAAATCATGCCTGGCCTCCAATCGCCTATGATGTTTGACTTCGGCGCAATTCCCCAGTGAGGGAAACGTTATAGTCGCGTCAATTATAATAACCCAAATATACGCTATTTTGAACTTAATTTTCCCTCATCATTGATTTATGCGACTATACACCCAATATAAAACAAAAAATCTACCTTTGATGTAAGGTAGATTCACGCTAAATATGTCGAACAAGGATTTTTAACAAAGTGTTATGTTAGATTAGTCCTGCTTCTTTAGTCTCAAAGCCTCGTATAGATCTCCAGCCGAGCGCATTGCGTACAGCGTTTGAACAGGCTTTCCGTCCTCCAGTATAACGAGCGCCGGCACGCTGCCCACCTGCCAGCGCTCCCGCAGCTGCGGCGCAAAATTAATGTTCAGCTTGGTCACCGGCATCGCGCCCGGCGCTGCGGCTGCAATCTCCAGCATCCGTTCCGCCACCTTACACGTTCCGCATAGCGGCGTCGCAAAAAAAAGCGCTTCTTTACGATGCAGTCTTCCTAGCGCCAGGAATGATTTTTCACTTATTTCTATCAAGCTCATCCGTGCCTGTCCTTTCTATCGCCAGCTTTCTTTTCTCATTGCAGCTTTACATTACAGCAGGATTCAATGACGGATTCATCGCCATACAGCAAAATGAAATCGCCTTTTTGCAGCTTTGTGTCCCAGCGCTCATTGCGTATTTTGCCGCCATCCCGCTTGATCACCAACGGTACAACCTCGTCGCCTTTAGGCAATGCTTCGCGGAGCGTTCTGCCAATCAAACCGGAATCCCCCGCAATCTGTACGCCAACCACATCCTCGTTGCGCTCATCGTCGGCAAGCTCCTCCACGGGAAGCGCCCCTCCCTCGGTTCGAGAAGGCAGACGGCTTGCGATCCAGTGGGAAACGCGGCTGTTTACAGCCGGATGCTTCAGAGCGAGCAAGAAGAGCGTTAGCAATACTGCACCCGGAATCAGCACCATCATATGGGAATGCTGCGACAGCAGATTGCTGATCACCGAAATGAGTACAGCAAGCGAGAACGCGCCAAACAGGATTAGAGCCATGCCGATGCGCCTGCGCACCGGATGCCGCAAAATCAGCTCCGACTCCGACGTCGTAAAGCCGGCTCCAGTAAGCATCGACACCGTCTGAAAGCTCGACTGGCTCGGCTCCAGTCCCGTCATGACAAGCAGCTTCGTGCTGATGCGGAGCACCAGCAAAATTAATATCAGGTAAACGAGGATGAACGAGTATCCCAAAACTTGCAAGCTCCCCTCATATTCCGCTAGGCGTTTATGCCTAACTTATACCCGATACCCGCATCGTTCATTCATGCCGAGGCGACGTCCGGGCCGTCAGCATCCGGTAAGCGAGAATGGCGGAGCCGAGAAAAGCCAGGTATGCCAGCACTAGAGCTGCAATACGCAGCGGACTGCTGCCGCTGCTCCCGCCAAGCAGAGCGAAAAACAGCATGCCCGGCGCTTTTCCGAGCAAGGAGGCGAGAGCATACGTCCGCAGCTTGATTCCGGTAATAGCGGCATAAGCGTCAACGCTCATTTCGGGCACAACCGGGATAATTCGTGCGATGAGCAAAAACAGAAACGGGCTCCGGTCGGTTAGACGGACGAACCGCTCCAGTCTGCCGGCTTTGGCAATCCATGCCCGTCCCCGGTCCTGGAAAAAAAACCGGAAACCGGCATACGTCAAAAGCGCGGCGGTCCACGTCCCGCCAAGGCTGATCAGACTGCCGCCCAGCGCCCCAAACATGTAACCGAGCGCGCCAATGACGAGCGCATAAGGGAACACCGGGAACAGCGCCAACACCAGCGCTGCCGCCAGCATAAGCAGCGGAGACGGCTGACCGCTGTCCAGCCATTGACCGATCGGCTCCCGGTACAGAAACACCATTGTCAGCGCCGTCCCGTACAGCAGCGCAACGAGCAGCCGAACCGGACTCAAAATCCGGCTGCGGCCCTTCTTGTTGTCAGCTGGCATTTTATCTTCCCTCCGTCCCGAATCCATTCTTTCAGTGTACGCTCCAACGAATGCCAACTCAACGGAGAGGCTAAACCCTGTCCCTCATTATATGCCCAAGCTGTGTGACATGATGAAAACCGACTGACTCTCCGGTTCATTTACAAAAAAGAAAAAAAGCCTCGCTGTCGAGGCTCCTTTATCCTCTACCCGCCGTGGGCTTTAGCCGAGCTTTTTCTCCATGCACAGGCTATATTCGCTGCCGATGTATTCACCGTATAACGGAATGACGGCATACCCTCGTTTGGCGTAGAGGCTTACCGCCTCCGGCTGCTCTTCTCCCGCTTCCAGCCTCATCGTCGAGAATCCTCTATCGAGTGCGTTCGACTCCAGAAAAACGAGCAGCTTTGAGGCAATTCCCCGGTTGCGGCAGTCCGGCTCAACGAAAAAACGTTTAAGCTCGGCGCTTTGCCCGTCCAGCGGCTGAAACGCTCCGCAAGCGACCGGACGCTCGCCTTCATAGGCTAGGGCAAAAAACACATCCTTTACCTTTGGGCTGTTAAAATCAAGCCGGAAAATCCCCTCCGCAGGATATCTCCGCTCCAGATCCTCATCCAGCCGGGCAATTAATTGATGCAGCGCGGCGTCTCCGCTGTCCACGCGACGGCATATCAAACCGCCTTCCGCAGCAAAACTTCCGCCTCCGCTTGTTTTGCCGTTACTGGCTTCTCTATGCTCAATCATCCTGATCTCCTCTAGCCCTGCACATAGTTAAATCCATTCGTTTCAGTATAATTCGGCCACGCGGCGCCTGTCAGCCGGAAATGCCTGCATGTATGACCTAACTCCCAGCGTTCCAGCGCACGCCTGTCTGTGCTTCGCTCCATTCCCACAACCGCAAAGAGGCTTCGCGGTCCTCCGCTTTTGCCGAAGGATGTACCGGTTTGTTGTTCACATAATACAGGCTGCCCTCGCGTCCGCCCTCCTCGGAAAGCGCCAAGTGCAGAGCCGTCTCCGCTCCTTCTTCCGCTGTTTTGAAAAAGGGCCGGAGCACCTTGTACACCCCTCTGCCGAAGCCGGTTTCCCGGCTAATGCCGAGCGTGGTCGCTACCGCACCAGGATGCAGCGCATGAGTCTGGACGGATGAGCCCCGGAGCCGCTCGCGCAGCTCAAAAGCAAACAGCAGATTGGCGAGCTTTGATTGCGCATAGCCGCGAGCGACGTTAAAGCCCCGGTGCAGATGAGGATCGGGATAGTGGATTTTGCCCGCCTTGTGGGCGCCGGAGGAAACGACGACAATACGAGCGGAAGGAGCCGCGCGCAAACTGTCCATCAACCGGTTCGTCAGCGCAAAATGTCCCAGGTGATTAACGCCGAGCATTCGCTCAAAGCCGTCTTCTGTCGTCTCGCGGCGCAGCGTCACAACTCCGGCATTGTTGACGAGTACATCCAAACGCGGATAGCGGGACTGAAAGCAATCGGCAAAAGTATCGATGCTCGCCAGCGAAGCAAGATCAGCCGACATTAGATCAATATCCGCGTCCCAATCGCCGCAACGGCGCAGCGCCTCCTCACGGGCGGCCGCTCCGCGTCCGGGATCGCGGCTCAGCAAAACAACCTTCGCTCCGGCCTGTGCCAGCCTGATTACCGTCTCAAGCCCCATTCCGGCGTTGCCGCCTGTTACCAGCATAATCGGCTTCATGACCATTCTCCTCTTTACGTCCATGCCCGCAGCAAAGGATCATACGAAGGCCTCCCCCGCTTTGCGGCATGAACCGTTTTTCCGGTTCCCCTCACCGACGGTTAAGGCGCCTGTCTGTTTATACCCGCTCTCCCGTTATTCCTTCGCCCGGCCTAAGCGAAATTCGTAATTTTCCTTGCACAGCTGCAGCAACGAATGTTTCAGGCCGCGTTTGGGCTGCGTAATGACAAGCGGAGCCGCAGAGCGGCTTCCGGGCCGGCGCAGTGCCCGGCGGACCGCGCCGGCATCGCCGATGCGGTTCACGATCAGCTCGTCCGGGCAGTTCTGCTCCCGGTAGCGGCGGATCATAAAGCTGTCGCAGGCCGCTTCTCCGAAGCCGAGCTCCAGCTCATGCAGCTGCAGCTCCCGCAGCATCCCCTCCTGCACCTTCGCCACCATGACGCCTTTTTCTCCGAAGTAGAGCACCTCCTGGTTCACAGTTGTTTCCCGATCCACGATCTGTTTCTCCGGCGTCTTCTCCAGATTGCGAATATGATTCAGCATATTTTGGGCCTTTTCAAACTTTAGCCCCTCCGCGTACTCCGTCATCTGAGCGTACATGCGGGCAATCAGCGCGTCCTTGCTGCCGTCGAACAGCAGCTCCGACACCTGCCGTACATCCTCCGCGTAGTCGCGCTCGCTTATATGCCCTTCGCAAATGCCGCTGCATTTCCCGATATGGTACAGCAGGCAGGCGCGCCTCGGCAGCTTCGTGCAGGAGCGCAGCTTATAGTGATCCGCGATAAATTCCAGCAGCTCGTTGCGGAAACGGGCGCTCGCAAAGGGCCCGAAGCGCTTCGCGCCTTGGGCCGGAGAAGCATTCTGCGCAGCAGAGCCTCCTGCAATAGCCGCAGGGAACTCTCCCCCGTGCCGCGAGCTGTCAGGAGAGGCCGCTTTCCCGGCGGCGCCCTCTGCCCCCGGTTCGCGGCGGTCGCGGTAATAAACCGCGAGCCTCGGAATGCGCTCATCAGTCAGCATCAAATACGCGTATCCACTGTTGTCTCTTTTGAGCGCCCGGTTGTACGGAGGTTTATGAATTTTAATTAAGTTATTTTCCAGCAGCAGGCTTTCCGTCTCATTGTTGACGAGCAGCACATCAATTCGCCCGATGTTCTCGACAAGCTCCTGCAGCCGTTTGCTTTTGAGATTGCTATGAAAATAAGAGCGTAGGCGGCTCCTCAAATTTTTGGACTTTCCGACGTACAGCAGGCGTCCCGCTGCATCGTGCATCAGATAACAGCCGGGCTTCTCGGGATAATCGCCCGCTATGAACACAAACGCCATCGCCCGAGTCCTCCTCTGTCTGATGGTCTTAAATGCCGTACTGGCAATCTTCAACCAAACACTTGTTCCAGTCTTTATTGTACTCCCGCCCGGAAGAAAAGGGAAGACAGGCGGTATCCGAAGTTAGCTCTTCTTTTCCACAGCATAGTTCCAGTAGATCAACTGTTGGTCCTTGTAATCCGCTTGAAATCCTAGCTTCAGCAGCACATTTTGAGAGCCGATATTGTCGGGCTCACATCTTGCCGTTATTCTCCGAACATCCTCCTGCTGCAGAGCCCATTCCATCAACCCTTGAGCAGCTTCCAGGCAATACCCTTTCCGGCGGTGGCTTTCGTTTGTGGCAAAACCGATTTCGATGCTGCCGTTTGCATCGGGATTTCCCAGAAAACCGATTCCGCCTACGATTTCCTTCGTCTCTTTTTCCGCAATAATCCACGAGTCAAAACCTCTGGTGCCGTTGTTATTGACCAGGAGTTCTTTAAAATAAGGCAGCGCTTCGTAAAAATCGGGACCCGGCCATTCGCCGTTGGTTTTGTAACCCAAAGCCTCAATCGCGTCTGCATCGCGCCGGGCCGCCGCTTCAATTAAATCAAGATCAAGCGTTTTTAATAAGAGGCGATTCGTTTGAATTATCATGAAAATTCCTCCTGCAAATCAAAATAAGGGCAGGAATGAGCTTCACGTCATCCCTACCCCTATCATCCATTATTTTGGTCGATTACTAAACCAATTTGATTAGTGCGACCGGTTAACCGCCGCTTTTTTCACAAAAAAAGCAAGTAAAATGCCGACAATCGCGATGATCAAGCTGAACAAAAAAGTGTCCTGCACGCCGGCCGTTAAGGCAGCCGATAAAATGGACGAATCATTGGGATTTTCGGCTTTGCTCCTAAAGCTCTCCGATCCGTTGTTCATCACACTGACCGCAACGGCTGTTCCGACTGCCCCGAATACCTGCTGCAGCGTGTTAATGATTGCCGAACCATGCGGGTAGAGTTCGGGCGGAAGTTCATTGAGGCCATTTGTTGAGACCGGCATCATAATCATAGAAAAGCCAATCATCATCAGAATATGCACCGCGATAATAAAACCGACCGAGGAACCAAGTGAAATGCCGGTGAACAGCCAGAGGGCCGCAGCAACCAGAATGAGCCCCGGCAGAACGAGCCATTTAGGCCCGTATTTGTCAAACAGTTTTCCCATAAGCGGTGCCATAAACCCGTTCAACACGCTTCCCGGAAGCAGAATCAAACCAGCGCTAAACGTGGAAAAAGCAAGAGCCGATACCAAATACATCGGCAGCACTAACATCGATGACATCATAACCATCATGGCAAGTGAGATCATGAGGGCTCCGATGGCAAACATCGGGGACTTGAAAGCACGCAAATCAAGCAATGGGGCGGATATCTTCAACTGGTGAACTGTGAAAAGAATCAGACTCGCAAGGCCAATGGCAAGCGTAATCAGCACGACCGGACTGGACCATCCGTCAACACCTTTTCCGGCGCTGCTGAAGCCGAACACGACTCCCCCGAAGCCCAGCGTAGATAAAAGTATGGACAGCATATCAATGCGCGGTTTGGATGTTTCGGACACGTTTTCAACTTTAAACCATCCGATTATAAAGGCTATGATAAGAAAGAATAACGAGATCCAGAAAATATAGTTCCAGCTCAGCACTTCAATTAAAAGTCCGGCAATCGTTGGCCCAATCGCAGGGGCAAACATGATGACTAGACCGATCAGCCCCATCGACGCACCGCGTCTTTCGGCCGGTATTAACACCAGAATCGTATTAAACAAAAGCGGCAGCAGTAAAGCCGCGCCGATTGCCTGAACAATTCGCGATACCATCAGGACTCCGAAGCTCGGAGCAATGGCTCCGATCAAAGCCCCTGCGGAGGAGAACAAGAGCGCTGCAATAAACAGCTGCCTTGTCGTAAACCGCTGAATCAGCAGTCCCGATATAGGTACGAGAATTCCCATTGTCAGCAGATAGCCCGTTGTGAGCCACTGTACCGTAGAAGCGCCCACATTAAAGATCTGCATTAGCTCGGTCAGCGCGACGTTCAACGCCGTTTCATTAAAGAGACCGATGAATGCGCTCATTATAAAAACAAAAATAATTGGAAATGCTTTAATATCTTTTTTGGCCGCGTTTTGCTCGGAGCCTGGTATTACTGCTGAAGCTTGCATTAGTGTTCTCTCCTTTAGCTTCTCGAAAATCGCAAAGAGTATTGCGCCCAAAAATAAGTAGACCATTCTATATAATTAGTACTTAAAAATGGGACCTGATTTTTCAGGCCCTTACTCGCGAAAAATAAGCGGCAAATTTTCGGCGACGCGGCGCAACGCTCTTGATTGGCGCTCAACGTTAGTCATAATGATGGCTCCCTCAATAAGGTAGATCAAAAGCTCGGCTATTTCATCCGTCCGTTCTTGCGCAATTCCCGATTCCGCAAACTTGCCCGCTATCGTTTGTTTAAACATACCAAAGGCGTCAAGACAGGCATCCCGCATCGTATCGCTAACCGCCGACGTCTCGGAGGAAACCCAGAAGCCAAACGGAATAATACACTCTGAGAGGGATGTGTCGATCGTATCCGCTAAATTAAGAACAAAAGTCCTCATGAAGTCAACGGGGTCTGAATGTTTGACCTTTAACTCCAATAGATGGGAAATCATATCCCGGCGGATTAGCTTAATACATTCAAGAGCTAATTCCTCTTTGCCGTTTGGAAAATAATAATATAACGACCCCTTCGGCGCGCCGCTTTCCTTGAGAATTTGATTTAATCCTGTGCCATGATACCCCTGCTTAGAAAACAGCCGAATCGCTGTTTCTAAAATAGCTTCCCTGGAATTTGATTTACCGGTCTCCATCTGCTCAGCTCCATTATAACGATTGGTCTATATATAGTGTATTTGAAAATTACCCTTAAAATCAACTTCCTTTTTCATCCGCCTACGCGGACAGCGATACCCCCGCCATAAAAGCGAGGGCAGCATTGTTCATCATCTTAGCACGTTCAGTCTGTTCGTCATGAATCTGCTCGTTCCATATGCTTCTCAGCATCCTCCAAAGGCCGCAGCGCCAGACTTCCCGGCTTTTCAATCAGGCTTTTATGCATCCAGATCGCCGCCTGCGAGCCGTCGCCCATCGCAATCGACGCCTGCTCGGAATGAGCCAGCACATCTCCCGCCGCCCACACATGCCTCACATTGGTCATCTTTGTGCGGGGATCGGCCTCGATATGGCGGTTTCGATGCAGCTTGACGCCGAGCTGCGCCCCGAGCTGGGAGCGAACCTCGTTGCCGCCAAATGCGACAAAGGCGCGTCCGCCCTCAATTCGTTCCCTTGATGCGAGCATTACGCCGCGCAGTTGGTCCCCTTCTGTCTCAAGCCGCTCGACCTGCTCCTCAATGACGCGAATTCCTTTTTCCCTCAGCTTGGAGAGCAGCTCCGGCTTGACCGCGGCTTTTTCATGATTGATATAAACCAAATCATCCGTCCAATAAGATAAAATGTCGGCCATATGCGCGCCGGGATCGCCAGCCCCCATGATGAGAGCACGCCTGCCGGTCAGCTCGTAGCCGTCGCAGTCCGGACACACATAAATGCTGATGCCAAGGCATGGGCGAAGCCCTTCCAGCGGCGGCAGCCGGTCCATGACGCCGGTAGCCAGCAGCAGCCTCCGGCCCTCGTACGTTTCCCCCGACTCCGTATGCACGGAAAAGCCCTCGTCGTCCAAGACGGACGCCTGAGTCGCTTTATCCTTTACAAACCGGACGCCTGCCTTCTCCGCCTGAGCTCTGCCCGCCTTGCGCAACTCCGGCCCGCTCACTCCATCCGGCCAGCCGATTAAATTATGATAACGCAGGCAAAAGCTTGAGCGCCCGTCCTCGGAATCAATTACCAGCACATGATGGTTATACCGCCCCAGCTGCACGGCCGCGCTTAATCCCGCCAGTCCGCCGCCGACTATGAGCGCATCGTACCGCATGTATCTCTCCCTTTCCGTTGCTGTTTTCCCCTATTATTACCGTTCCCGGCAAGCTTCTAACCGACCCGGCGGCAGGTGGTAGCGGTTTTTAACGACCAGCGGGTTAGCACCGGCAGCACGGCAAGATCAAGGCCTTTAACGGCCTTAATTCGCTCCATTCGGGCCGTTTCAGTGAAAATAAGGCCTTTAACGGCCTTAATTCGCTCCATTCGGCTGTTTCAGTGAAAATAAGGCCTTTAATGGCCTTAATTTGCTCCATTCGGGCCGTTTCAGTGAAAATAAGGCCTTTAACGGCCTTAATTCGCTCCATTCGGGCCGTTTCAGTGAAAATAAGGCCTTTAACGGCCTTAATTCGCTCCATTCGGGCCGTTTCAGTGAAAATAAGGCCTTTAATGGCCTTAATTCGCTCCATTCGGCTGTTTCAGTGAAAATAAGGCCTTTAATGGCCTTAATTTGCTCCATTCGGGCCGTTTCAGTGAAAATAAGGCCTTACTCTTCCCTCTTGCAGCCTACTCCGCGAAAAAGCGCCCCCGGGTTGGATTATCCGAAAAGGAGGAGTACAATATAAAGGACGATAACGTGCGGAGAGTGTCCGAAAGAGCAGCTGCTTCTTTCGTTGGTTATTAGGTTGGTTTGACGATTTAGATTCGGCTTTAATACTGGGTCCGGCCAGCCCCGGAAAGGATCTGATTGAGTTACATGGCGGATTCATACTTATGGAAAAGAAATTTGATTGTCCTGTGGATCGGCGTATTTTTCTGCAGCACCGCGTACTCCATCTCCATCCCCTTCATGCCTATGTTTCTCCGCAACGACCTCGGCGTTACCGAAAATCTTACGCTCTGGTCCGGCTTGGCCTTCGGCATCACCTTTCTCGCCAGCGCACTGATTGCGCCCTATTGGGGCTCGCTCTCCGATAAATACGGGCGCCGGCCGATGCTCATCCGTTCCGGCTTTGCGCTTGCGGCTCTGTACATGCTCACCTACTTTGTGCATGATCCCTACTTATTCCTGCTGCTGCGCGTCGGCCAAGGCCTGCTGGCAGGCTTCGTGCCCGCTGCCATCGCCCTCGTCGGCACGAATACTCCGGAAAATAAAACCGGGTACGCGCTCGGCATCATGGCAACGTCCGGAGCGACTGGCGGCATCATCGGCCCGCTCATCGGGGGCGTCGTCAGCCATTATTTCAGCAACCGGGAAAGTTTCCTGTTCTCCGGCTGCATTGTGCTCGTTTCCGCCCTGATTGCAGTTTTTTTCGTCAAGGAGCATAAGTTCAACCGCAGCGCGGTCCGCTCCCCGATCCGTGAGGATTTGAAGGAGGCTTTCTCCAACCGGGTGTTTGTAACGATGCTTGGTTTGGTCGCGCTCGGCACCTTCTCCGTCATGATTTTGGAGCCGTTAATGACGGTGTATATGATGGAGCTTGGCGGCAGTGACGAAAGAGCGGGACTGCTCGCCGGAATTGTGTTCTCCGCGGTCGGCATCGCTACGCTCATCGCCGCTCCTCAATGGGGCAAGTTCGGCCCGCGCATCGGTTACACCAATGTGCTGGTCATCGGCCTGATGGGCGGAGGCATCGGCAATCTGCTTCAGTTTTTTGCGAACAGCTTTGTCGCTTTTGGCCTGCTGCGCTTTTTCTACGGTCTTTGCTTCGCCGGGGTTTACCCCGCGCTTAATGCGCTCATCGTCAAAGTAACGGC
Source organism: Paenibacillus pasadenensis (assembly GCF_023715725.1). Taxonomy (GTDB): domain Bacteria; phylum Bacillota; class Bacilli; order Paenibacillales; family Paenibacillaceae; genus Paenibacillus_O; species Paenibacillus_O pasadenensis_A. The sequence goes on along the minus strand of NZ_JAMBOT010000005.1, from coordinate 137,080 downwards.
GCCTGAATTCCGCGGACGCGCCTTTTCCCTGAACCAGTCGGCGACTCAGCTGGCCACGATGATGGGACCGATTATCGGCGGCGCGCTTGGCGGCATCATCCCGATCCGCTGGGTGTTTGTGCTGAACGGCACGATGCTCATCATCGCCGCGCTGCTGATCCGCAGCCGTCACCTCGAAAGGCATACGGAGCTGGCGGCGGAACGCGCCTGACCCAACAGGAAGGCCGGGAGCCCCTAACCTCTCACTCCACAACAAAAGCTGCCTCGGCAATGTGCCGGGGCAGCTTTTATTTAAGGCGGATTATATCTAGAGCAGTCCAACAAGCTCCAAACCGTGACGGATGCCGTCCTCGGCCACGTCCTTGGTCACATGTTTAGCCGCCTTTTGCACCGATTCAACGGCATTGCCCATCGCAACGCTGTTGTGCACCAACTGCAGCATTTCGATATCGTTCAGGCCGTCGCCGAACGCGTAGACATTTTCCGGCTGAACGCCGGCGCGGCGCACAAACTCTTCGATGCCCTTCGCTTTGGAGCCGCCAAACGGCAGCACGTCCATGGAAAATTGATGCCAGCGGATGAAGCCGAGATTCGGGAACGCCTCGCGGTAGCCCTTTTCGTCGCCAATGGTACAGAATAGCAGACATTGATAGATCTCGCGGCCAAGGTAAAATTCCTTATCCCATTCCATCACTTTATTTTGAAGCGCCAACGAAGACATGCTTTCCTCAATATAATCATGGCGCTCGATATTGGCTTTCATCGTAATCTCGTTCATGTACACAATTGGATGGTCCAGCGCCGCCGCACGCTCCGTAACCTGCTGAAGCAGCTCCGGCAAGATTGGATTGCGCACGATGACCTCGCCTTTACGAACCGCAAACTGGCCGTTGTAGCTAATATAAGAATCGATGCCGAGCTCCTCGCGGATCTCTTTGAACATGAAAGGTCCTCGTCCGGTCGCGATTGCCACCTCATGCCCAGCCTGCTGCAGCTCGCGCACCGCTTGTTTGGTTGAAGCCGGAATGCGTTTGTCGTGATCCAGCAGCGTGCCGTCGATATCGAAAAAAATCAGTTTGCCTGTCATGATGTGAAACTCCCCTTTGGTTGTTTATTCAGGTTACGTTAAACACGTTGCGCCAACCGCGCCGTCCATTCATCCAGACGGACCTATTCCCCGCTCCAGCATCTCGCGCAGCCGCTGCGGCAGCTCGCGGCTCTTCCGTTCCGCCGCATCCATGCAGACGCTGGTCACCTCCGCGTCGGCGCGAACCGCGCCATTGCCGTCGATCAGCTCTTGCTTAAGCGCATAACTTGTCCGCCCTGCCCGGAGCGGCACGGTGCGCACGGTCAGCCGGTCGCCCTGCACGCACTCGCGCCGGTAATTGATATTCACGTTAACCGTAACGGTCTGAATGCCCATTTCCAAAAATGCAGCATAGTCCAGTTCGGCGCTCTCATACCAGTCTTCCCGGCCCCATTCCAAATACTCCAAGTACTTGGCGTTGTTCACATGGCCGTTTACATCAATTTCCGTAGATCGGACGATCAGCTCCAGCCTGGATTCCATTGGCGCTCCTCCTGTCCTTCCTGTTTCATGAACAATCAGCACACGAAAAAATCCGCCTTGGAGGACGGATTCATGTAAGCGTTACCGGCGAGTCGCTTCGGCGAGCCGGGTGCGGATAAGCTTAATATTCTGCTGTGATGCGGAGCGCTGCTCCTGAAGCAATTCCACCGAAGTTATGCCATATGGCGCGAACAGCAGCGCATCTCTGGGCTGAAGCCCTAATGCCTCGCTGACCCGGCCGTTTTTGGAAACCCATATGCCGTTCTTCATGCCTTCATCCCTCCCAGCAGCAGGCGCAGCAGTGTAACCAGCCTTGTGTTTGGCCCTATTATAGCATTAACGACGCTATCTTTGTAGCGGATATAACGAAGCTGGTTCCAGGAGGCTCCTGCCGGAAAATGAAAGGTGGCCACGTATGGCCCGCTGCGGATGCAGTAAAAAAACTTTTGGCCCGACTCCTTGTAATACACCTGCTCCGCCCGCGGCCCCATGCCGTACGTCAAAGCGACATAGGAGCTCTGGTCGTCAAGCGCAAAGCTCTGCACTCCGGATGCTCGGCCGCAGCACGCGACAAACCGCATCGCATCGCCATCCCGCCGGTACAGCGAAGCGGCATTGCAAGCCTCGTAGCTGCCGATCGTTTCCCGGTTCCAGCTCCCGTAGCGATGCTCAACCTGGCGTCCCTGCAAGCGCTCGCGAATGGTGTTCAGCCATGCCTTCCAATCGCGCGGCGGCTCCATTGCCGCCTGGGGAAGCAGCGCGGCAAGCAGATCAAAGCTCGCTTCAGCCTCTTCCAGCCGGTTGCTGTTGTCAGCAATCGTTGGCTCCAGCGGCAGCAGCAGCAAGCCGCGCCGCATCAGGTCGCTGAAATAGCTCCGCCAATCGATCTCGACACCGCGCACCAGGTCTTCCATATAGATTCCCCGTTGGCGGATGTCATGCAGCAGCAGCCAGACATAAGGATCAATATGTCCCGGCGCTTCCTCGCAGGAGCGCAAAAAGTCGAGCGCCTGCCGGGGAGCCGGATAGCTGCCGGTCTCCTGCACCGTATGCGTAATAAATTCGTCGAGCTTCCAGGCAATGCCGGAGAAAAAGGCCGCTTTAGTTTCGGCATCCGCCCAGATCAGGGCGGTTTTGCCGCTGTCCACGGCCCGTATAAATTCCGAATGGGTCACGGTGACACCCGCTGCCTCTTCGAACGTCCCGCCTCTGCTGCCAATGAACAGCACGTATAGGTCGGACTGCTCCACCGCCTCCAGGCATTTTTCCACCGGATTCTGATAGGAAGGCCAAGGCCCCAGGTTTTCCTCCCACATGAGCGGCTCGTGGCCGAGTCCCTCCAGGATGCGGAACACGCTGCGGCGCAGCGGCTTCAAGCCGTCCTCATTCACCGAGCTGATGAAAATTCTTGTTTTGGCCACTGCCTGCTCCCTCCTCACCGTAATTTAAACCTGTAGTGAAAATAGGCGTTGCGTCAATCCCGCCTCACTAACACTTTTTCCCTTATTGTACCATATGAATAGGCTGAAAAGGACCAAGCCCCGCTCCGGTAATCCGGGCAGGGCTTGCTTACGAAGTATTCCTATTGAATTAAGATTCCATCGTAACGCCGCGGCTGGCCGGCTGCTTGGCTTTAAGCGCCTGCGCCCGCCCTTCCTCTTCCCGGGAGAACCTCGGCAGCGTAAACGCATAGATGAGGAATGCGGCAAATAGCAGAACGACGACGAACAAATGCAGGCCGCGCAGCGTAAACATCGACGGATACAGCCATGCGATCAGACCGAGCATTAAGGACTGTCCTGCCATCATGACGGGATCGATCCAAGCGGATACGCGGCCCATTTTGTCCGGCTCAACAAGCTTTGGCAGCCATCCTCCAATCGCCATATTGAGCGGAGCAAGAATGCAGGCCAGAACAAACGCTGTCACCAGATACATCCACGGCGAAGAGGCAAAAGCGAGAGCAATGCCGCAAAAGCCGGAAAGCAGCAGGCTGCCGATCAGCACCTGATAAAGCTTAAATTTATCGACTAGCTTGGCGCCAATGCCGCTGCCGATGACAAACCCTGCGCCTAAACAAACAGAATACAGAGAAACGTAGAACGCGTAATTATCCGGCGCAAGCACAAACTTCATCGTCAGCATCGGAAGCATCGCGAAGGACCCGCCGATCAGACCGAACAAAGTAAATCCGCCAAGCAGCGAGGCCAAAATTTTATGATCGAGAATGTAACGGAGCCCGATGCGGAAGTCGCCCCAAACCGACTTCATATTGAGCGAGGACAATGTAGAAGGACCGTTTGGCAGCCGGACTTCCAACGGCACTTTAACTGAACGGACGAGCAGGGCGGTAAGCAGAAAGCCGATTGAATCAACCGTTACGGCGCCAAGCACGCCTACGGCATGGTAGACCAAAGCGCCAAGGCCCGTTCCGAACAGGGTAAACAATCCGTTGACCGTTTGATTGAGCCCGGAGGCTTTGACGTACTGGTCTTCTTTTAACAACCCCTGGATCATGGCGCTCTCAGCCGGAAAATAAAACTTGGTCACCGCACTGCGGATGAACAGCAGCAAAAACACAATCGGAATCCATGCGTCCGCGGCCAGCGCGCCGAGCATCAGCAGCGAGAGCACGACCCGGATCCAGCCGGTATTTTCAGCGATGCGCTTGCGGTCGAAGCGGTCGGCAAACACGCCGATAAACAGGAATACAAGTATGGTTGGCGCGGAGTACAGCATTTCGGCAATGGATGCATATGCAGGCTGGCTGGAGAAACGGTCGAGCAAATAAAAAGCAAAAGCCATCGTGCCGATCGTGGATGCCAGCTGCGAGCAGACCGTCGCGAGAAAGAGGCGCGTAAAAGAACGGTTTTGAAACAACTCTTTCATGGGGGCCTTCCTTTCAATCTGGAATTTAGTGGTTAATTTGTATACTCCGATTATAGGATGGCACACACGATCGCTAAAGCGGCGCGGGATTGAACTTGCTCTAAATCTCCAGGCGGCGCGGGCCTCGTTCCTGAGACGGAGACAGAGACGGAGACGGAGACGGAGACAGCATGGAATGGAACAGCAAAAAGCGGCTCCATGAGAGGAGCCGCTTTTTGCGGAACAACACCAACAACCGGTCGAATTTCAAATTAGCGTGTTAAGCTGCTTTCCTGCGCAGCAGCACCAGCATCGTTAACAAAGCAAGCACATGCGCGCCAGCGATAACGGCGGCCAGCGGCAGCGCCGTACCGCTCCCTCCGAGACCGGACAGCGGCGAAGCCAGCGCCCCGATCAGGAACTGCAGCGTGCCAAGCAGCGCCGATGCGCTGCCTGAGGCCCGTCCGGCATTTTCCATCGCCAGCGACGATGCGCCTGTTCCGACAATCCCCACACTGGACACAACGACAAACAGCGAGACGAGCACCGCCCATAATCCGGCCTCTGCCAAAACCGACACCAGCAGCGCCGCTCCCCCGCACAGCGCAATGATTACACCGGAGCGGAACAGTCGCTCTGTGCCGACGCTCACCGCCAGCCGTCCCGCCAGCTGCGAAGCGATAATGATGCCAACCCCGTTGGCCGCGAAAATAAATCCATAGGTCGAGGCAGAAACTCCGTACACCTCTTGCAGCACAAAAGAGGAGCCGCCGATGTACGCAAACATCGCTCCGGACACCAGACTCATCGTCAGCACAACGCCCATGAAGGAGCGATCCTTTAAAAACAGGCCGAAATTGCCGACCGTCTGTCCCAGTCCTCCCGTGACGCGGCGCTCCTTGGGCAGCGTTTCCGGCAGCGACCACATTGCCGAGACGAGCAAAATAACGCCAAGAACCGCCAGGCAAACAAAGGTGCCTCGCCAGTCGACAAAACGCAGCAGCTGCGCTCCAACGATCGGAGCGATGATCGGCGCCGCCCCATTAATGAGCATCAGCTGGGCAAAAAAGCGGGTCATCTCCGTGCCGGAGTATAGATCCCGAACGATTGCCCGGGCAATGACGATGCCGGCCGCGCCGGACAATCCCTGCACGAGCCGGAGGACCAGCAGCATGCCGATCGAGCTGCTGAAGGCGCATAACAGGGAAGCAACCGCATAGATGCCCAGCGCGATGAGCAGCGGCTTGCGCCTCCCTCTTGCGTCGCTTAGCGGCCCGGCCAGCAGCTGGCCCGCCGCAAGGCCGATCAGGCAGGCGGTCAGGCTGAGCTGGCCGAGCGAATCGGCTGCGCCGAGCTCGCGGGTCAGCTCCGGCAGCGCCGGCAAATACATATCCAGCGAGAACGGGCCAATCGCTGTCAGCGAGCCGAGCATCACGGCCAGACCCCAGCGGCGGGAAGGCGCAACAGCTGCGGCTGATTTGGAGTCGGGCTCATGGTCGGCGATCGGCCGCGCTGTATCTTCACGGTTGGTCGCCTGCTCCTTTACATGACCCGTCTTAGATGTAGATGACATAAACGTCTTGCCTCATTTCACTTAGCGCTTAAATTCTTTACCCATCGTAACGCAAATGATGCGGCGAGCCAACCCTATTGGCATGAAAGGCTGCTCTCAAACTCCCCGCTTAAAGAAGCGCCTTAGGCAGTTTTACAGCTATAAGTTTGCTTCCCGACTGAATGAGCAGAACGCTGCCGCTTTTAAGCGTTTGGCGATAGTAGCGCTCCCCCGTTTTCACCTGGAAAGCAGGTTTTCCCGTAGCCAGATTGATGCCGATTAATCTTCCGTCCGTCTGTCCGATGTAAACGCCGTTGCCGTACACATCGGTGCGAGCTGCCGAATTGTCTCCGTTCCATGCAGCATGCTGGCCGTTTGCCGTTTTGACTCCAACAAGCGCTCCCGTACGCCAGTTGCTGAAAAACAGCCGGCCGGCATGCGGAGCTGCGACGAACTGGACGTCTCCTCCCGGCTTGGAGTATCGCTGCAGCGGCTGAATGCCTGTCTTGTAGCTGCTGAAGTCATATCGCAGCACCTGCGTATCCGTCTCCACGTACAGATCGCTGCCCTGCAGCTTCGCACTGCCGTATCCTCCGCTTGGATAAGGCGTGTCCCCCGGTCCCGCCAGATTAAATATGTAGTCGCGGCTGCCTTTTTTTGCACCGGTCCTGGCGTTAAACAGATTTATCGTCACCTTGCGTTCTTTCGTCTGGTCATCGGCCGGATACGATTCAAAAAGGGAATATACAAGGCCGTCCTTGACTTGCAGCGGCGCAGCTTGGCGGAAGGCGTTCCACAGGCTCTTGCCGGTTTTGGCATCAATGGCGTTCAGCTGGATCGCCGTCAGTGCGCCTTGAACCATATAGGTGACGTACAAAATTCCGTCTGTTTCGCCCACAATCGATCCTGAATAATCCGCGCGCTCTTCCTTGGTCTGCCAAAGTTTTTTGCCAGATGCAGCATCCCAGGCATGAACCGTATTACCGATCTGCGTATAAACACGGCTGCCGATCGATACCGGAGTTATGCCTTTGTCAGCGGCGCCTTTGCCTGTCTTCCAAATATGCTTTCCGTTGGAAGCGTTAAGAGCGGCGAGGCTTCCGTCCTGCTGCAGGATAAAGACCGATCTTCCTCCTAATGCAATCGCCGGCTGCAGCGCCTTTCCGTAAACGAACAATTGCTTGCCGGTTAGCAGACTTTTGGCAACCAGCCTTCCGCCCGAGATCGCATAAACGATTTCATCCCCAACAACAGCTGCAGATGAGTAAAGCTGCTCCTTGCCGTCCAGAGGCATGGACCAAAGAGGCTTCAGCTCTGCCGCCAGAACAGGACTTGGCGGATAACCTTCCGTTGAAACAGCAGGCGTTTCAGCTCGCGCTGCCCCAGCCGGGGAGACAGAGCCCAGCAGAAGAGCCGTTCCAAGCAGCAAAGCGGATGCCGTGCGCCATTGCTTCCGAGGATAGTTTATTCCCTCACCTTCAAACCTTGTCATGTTAATCTGTTTCCTGCTACGTTTTCCACCAAGGAGCATAGGTATTAACCACCTTTTCTATTGAATTAGATGAATCATACAACCGATCCAATCCCATATTCACCCAAATTTAGACGACCGGAAGCGATAAATGTTGCACACCACGCCAAACAGCAGCTCCCGGACCTAAGTCCACAGAGCTGCTGTCAGCGATCGTTTTATCCGGCGAGCCAGTTCGCCAGCTCTTCGGTCTGGGAAAGGACCGCGATTGGATCGTAATACCAAGAGCGTTCTTCCTTCCAAACGTACACCCGATTATTTTTGAATGCAGGCAGCGTGCCCCATAACGGGTCCTTGCGCAGTTCTTCCAAGGACAGACTATTGGAGGTGATGACTAGATAGTCGCCTGCATATTTCCCTACCATCTCAGGGCTTAGCTCCGCCCACTGTTTCTCCATCAGCTCATCGGCGACGCCCGCAGGAGGCTTGCGTCCCAGTGCCTGATAAACCGGTTGACCGCCACGCCCGAAGTTGTCCCCGTACACATAAATCGACTTATCCGCAACCTCTAGAATCGAGAAGCTTGCCTCCGCTGGCAAAGCCTGATCCACTTTCGCCTTCGCCGCAGCAATGCGTTCATCGTATTCCTTCAGCCAGGTTTTGGCTTCCTCCTGCTTGCCGAGCAGCTCTCCGAAATAAGTCAGCTCCTCATGAGCGTTTTTGAGATCCCCGTACGGAACGACAACCGTCGGAGCGATTTTGCTCAGTTGAGCGTAATTCTCGCTGCTTGAAGAGAGGATCAGATCCGGATCGAGCTCTACGATTTTTTCAAGATTCATTTTACCGTATACACCCGTATCGGCCACTCCCTGCAGCGCCTCTTTAAAATAGACGTTCTGGAGCGTCAATCCCGGCGCGCCAACAGGCTTGATGCCAAGCGGGATAAGGCTGCCTAAGTACTCCTCCGCCACGATCCGCTTTGGATGGAGAGGAATCTCAATTTCGCCAACAACCGTTTTCACCTTCTTGAACTCCGAATTTCCAGCCGGTGCGGCGGAAACATTCGCGGATGCCTCCTCGGTTGCCCCGTTATGGCTATTCGTCGTTTCGGAACCGCCTCCACATGCCGTTATCGTCAGCACCAGAGCAAGCAGCAGTGCCAGCAGCCACCCTTTTCCTCTCTTTGTGCGTCCAGGCGTCCAACTTCCCGATCTAGCTGTCATTTCCTCGTGCCCCCGTTTTCTCAATTGATATTCATTCTCAATTAAGGGTACAAAAAGCAGTCTCGCTTGGCTATGCCTATCTATGATGCATCGGGATGGACTTTCGTGATGCATCTGTATGCACCCCCTAACACCGTCCGCCAGATGCAGCGCAGCTGTCGCTGGACTTTAAGGAGCAGCAGGCTTGAAGAGCAATACTTCCTCCAGCTTGTGCAGCTGCGCTTCGCTCGACAGCGGATCATAACCAAAAAACAGCTCCGAGGAATCAAGCATGTGAACTCGGCCCTCAGCGGCCGCCTTCATCGCCAGCCAGGGCTCGGAGCGCATCATGCGCTCCCACCTTTCGGCGGATTCGATTGAGCCTGGAGCTCCCGTTACAAAAACAAAGTCCGCGTCATAGAGAGGAAGCTCTTCCAATGCCGCTTCCACATAGCCCTTCTGTTCCCATTCCGTGTCAAGCATACGCAGCGGCATACGAAAGCCGAGATCGCCGTATAACAGCTGGGCGCCTCTGCCGTTGCTTGCACAGATGGCATATGCCTTGTTCCGGCCAATCTCCCATATGATTGCAGTGCGCCCTTCACCGTATCGCTGTCCAAGCCTTTCTCGCAGCCGTTCGGATTTTTCGCCGATGCGGCTGAGCAGCTTCTCCGCATAGGAGCGCCGATCTGTCATATCGGCAATGAGCCGAAACTGATCCTGCCAGCTTATCCGGCGATGCGGCAGCTGTACGACAGGGCCGAGCTCCAGCAGCCTGTGCTCCGGATTTTCCGACTCGTAGCTTAAAATGACATCCGGCGGCTCCACTTCGGGCTCCAGCGCCTCCCGTCCGCCCAGCAGCATTTGAGCGTTGCGAACCGGGCGCGCTCCATGCGTTCGAACGAACCATTCGGAGAAGATTCCCCACTCCGGCCGGATGCCAAGCGCCCAAAGCGATGCGCTGTGGTTGACATTAAGCGCCGCCGGTCTTAACACAGTCTTGTTATAGCGGGAAGGAGCGGTCCCGGTCAGCTGTTTGAACTTACGGCTCAAATATAAACCGTCGCTGTATCCGACCTGCCGGGCGAGCTGATCGAGCGTACCCGAATGGCCGGACAATATCTTTTCTTGAACCTTCCGTACGCGCAGCAACGTCAAATAATCCGTCAGAGAAGCCCCTGTTCTTTTCCGAAAGCAACGCGAGAAGTGTTCCGGACTGACTCCTGCTCGTTCGGCAAGCCGGTCCCGGCTCATATCATCCCAATATTGGGAATGGATATAGAGCAAGCTATCCTCCATCCACGATTCCGGCTCGGCTTCCCTTCGTTGCAGATCGTGATGGATTTGCTTCATTAGTTCAATGAAAAGAGCTTGCAGCTGCCAAGGCTGCTGCCGGGAAGCGCTCCAGCCGAAGGCCAGACTTTTGGCGGCGGAGATCGTTTCCTTGTCTGCCCGAATCGGACGAAGCCGATTCTGCGTTGACTCCGTACCACCGTGCAATTCAAGCTCAAGCAGTATGCCCGCCGCAGCTCGCCCCGCTTCCAAACGGACATCGCTGCCCGGAGGCAGCAGCAGCAGCTCACCAGGAGACAGCTCCAGCGGACCATCCAGCATGCCCTCCAAGGTCAGCCCGTTCAACCGCCCTTCCCATACGACGATCAGCAAAGAGCTGGAGGAATTTCCGGCCAGCCCGCCTGCCACCCCGTCCTCCAGCTTATGAATCCGCAGCGGAAAGCCAAACATCGTTCCAGGCGGCGGCGCAGCACCTATAGACGACAAGTTCCTTCCTCCTTCACGCAAAGCGGAACCGAAGGTTCCCCGATCTAATTGATAACAATTCTCAATATTATCCCGTTCCCGATTCCCTTTGTCAACGTGAGCCGGAAAAGTGTGCTGGGCAAAAAAAACTCTCAAGCCGGTTGGCTTGAGAGAGTCCGTTCGAAACACAGCTTATTTCCGGTGCATTTTAAACTCCAGAAACAGCTCATTGTAGTGCGCCAGCATGCGCTTGCCAAGGTTGTTGTACACCTCAAGGCGCGAGGTCAGCTGCGGAGGCGGATAAAACCGCTCATCGGAGGAGATATCCTCCGGCAGCAGCGGAATTGCCTCCTTGTTCGGCGTGGAATACCCGACATACTCGGCGTTTTTGGCCGCATTGGCGGGATCAAGCATGAAGTTCATGAACTTGTGCGCTCCCTCCAGGTTGCGCGCCGTACGCGGAATAACCATATTGTCAAACCAGACGTTGGAGCCTTCCTTCGGAATGATATAGTCGAGCTTGTCGTTCTCGTCCATAATTTCCGCGGCATCCCCCGACCAGACGACGCCTGCGGCGGCTTCCTCTCCGGCCAGCAGCATTTTGATCTCGTCGCCGACAATAGCTTTCACGTTTGGCGTCAGCTTCTGCAGCTTGGCGAGCGTTTCCTGCAAATGCTCCTCCTTTGTATCGTTCAAGGAGTAGCCCAGGCTGTTCAGGCCGAAGCCGATCACCTCGCGCGCCCCGTCCACCAGCATAATGCTGTTGCCAAGACGGGGGTCCCACAGGTCGTCCCAGCTGGCGAACTTAATATCCTCCGGCACAAGCTCGGGGTTATACACCACGCCGACCGTGCCCCAGAAATACGGAATCGAGTAGGCATTCCCCTTATCAAAGCTCAGATCGAGGAAACGCTCGTCGATATGCTTCAAATTCGGCAGCTTGGAGTGGTCGATCGGCAGCAGCAGATCCTCCTGCTTCATTTTATCGATGGCGTACTCCGACGGGACGGCCAGATCGTATGTCGTGCCTCCCTGCTGGATCTTGGTCATCATCGCTTCGTTGGAATCAAACGTTTGATAAATGACCGTAATGCCCGTTTCCTTCTGGAACTGGTCCAGCAGCTCGGGATCGATATAGTCGCCCCAGTTGTAGATCGTCAGCGTATTGGAGCCGGAATAACCTTCACTGGAATTAAGATAGGTCGCCAAATACAGGCAGCCAAGCGCCGCTACGAGAATCGCTGCGAACGAGCGGATCAGGCTTTTCAACGGGACCCCTCCTTTCCGGCTCCGGCAGCAGCCCCGCCCCGTCCCGCCGCATGCTGCGCTCCTGTTCCGCCGCGTCTAGTGATAAAATAATAACCGGCGACGAGCAGCATCGTGAACAGGAAGATAAGCGTGGACAGCGCATTGATCGACAGGGAAATGCCCTGCCGCGCGCGGGAGTAAATCTCTACCGACAGCGTGGAATAACCGTTGCCCGTTACAAAAAACGTTACCGCAAAGTCATCCAGCGAGTACGTCAGCGCCATGAAAAATCCCGCAAAAATGCCGGGGCGGATAAACGGCAGCACAACGCCGGTCAATACCTGCAGGCGGCTTGCGCCCAGATCGCGCGCGGCATCGATGAGCGTAGGGCTCATCTCCTGCAGCTTCGGCAGCACCATCAGCACGACGATCGGAACGCTGAACGCGATATGCGACATCAGCACCGACACAAAGCCGAGCTTGATGCCAATCATCGTGAACATAATGAGAAAAGACGCGCCGATGATGACATCGGGGCTGACGATCAGCACGTTGTTGAAGCTGAGCAGCGTGTTTTTCGTACGGCGGCGGCGCACCTCATAAATCGCCAGCGCGCCCAGCACGCCGAGCACGGTGGACATCAGCCCGGACAGCAGCGCGATGACAAGCGTATTCAGGACGATGATGAGCAGGCGCGTATCGGCGAACACCTCGCGGTACCAGTCCAGCGTGAAGCCTTCGTACCCGTGCATCGTGCCGCCGCTGTTGAACGAGTAAAACGTCAAATAAAAAATAGGCGCGTACATGATCGCAAACACAGCAATCAGATACAGATGGGACCAGCGCCATTTGCGGGTTTCATTCATCTTGATCCCGCCTTTCTTTGTCCGGCCGCAAACATGATGAGCACCATGACGATAATGAGGAATACCGCAATCGTTGAGCCCATGCCCCAATCCTGGGTGACCAGAAAATGCTGCTCAATCGCCGTGCCGAGCGTAATGACCCGGTTGCCGGCGACAAGCCGCGTAATCATGAACAGCGACAGCGCCGGAATAAACACGGCTTGGCAGCCAGCCTTCACGCCGTCGATGGTCAGCGGAAAGACCACCTTGCTGAACGTCGTCCATGCGGAAGCGCCAAGATCACGCGCCGCGAATACGAGCGAAGGATTCAATTCCTCCAGCGCATTAAAAATCGGCAAAATCATAAACGGAATGAAAATATACACCGACACAAACACAAAGCTGAAGTCGGTGAACAGAATTTGCTGCGTGCCGATGCCGATCCATTCCAGCGTTTTGTTGACCGCTCCGTACGTGCCAAAAATGCCGAGAAATGCGTACACCTTCAGCAGCAGGTTGATCCATGTCGGCAGGATGATCAGCAGCAGCCACAGCTGTTTATGCTTTGTACGCGTCAGCAGCCATGCAGCCGGGTAAGCGATCAGCAGCGAAAACAGCGTAATGAGAAAGGCGTACCAAAATGAGCTGAGCGTCATTTTCAGGTAAACCGGCGTAAAAAATCGGGCGTAGTTGTCCAGCGTGAACGCGCCCTCGACGTTAAAAAACGACCGGTACGCAATAAGCGCAATAGGCGCGGCTACAAACAGAATGATCCACAGCATATAAGGCACGAGAAACAGGTTGCGGCTCCGAACGGACACTAGCTGTTCCCTCCCGGACGTCCGGTCTCGATACCCGGCGCCGTCCCGGCCTCTTCTTCATCGCCTTCGCTGTAGGCTTCGAGGCGGGCGTCAAAGTCCTCCTCGGATTCGCCAAAGCGCATAACATGAATCGCCTCCGGCTCGAAGTCCAGGCCGATCACCTCGCCGACAGTCGCCTTGCGCGTCGAATGGACCATCCATTCGTTGCCGGCTTCGTCCATGCAAATAATTTCATAGTGAACGCCGCGAAACAGCTGCGTATCCACCGTTGCCGTCAGCTTGCCCGCCCCGGCAGCCGTAATCTCCAAATCCTCCGGACGCAGCACCACCTCGACCGGTTCGCCGCGACGAAGGCCGCCGTCGACGCATTCAAATGTTTTCCCGGCAAACTCAACCTTTAAGTCCTCCAGCATCCGTCCCGGCACGATGTTGGATTCGCCGATAAAGTCAGCCACGAACCGGTTGATCGGCTCATCGTAAATATCCGTCGGTGTGCCGCTCTGCTCAATGACGCCTTTGTTGAGGACAAAAATTTCGTCCGACATCGCGAGCGCCTCTTCCTGGTCATGCGTAACAAAAATAAACGTAATGCCCAGCCTGCGCTGCAGCTCCCGCAGCTCGTACTGCATCTCCGTGCGCAGCTTCAGATCCAGCGCCGAGAGCGGCTCGTCAAGCAGCAGCAGCTTCGGCTCGTTGACGATCGCCCGGGCAATCGCCACACGCTGCCGCTGGCCGCCGGACATCTCGCGGATTTCCCGCTGGCCGTAGCCCTCCAGATTGACAAAACGGAGCGCTTCCTTCACTTTTCTCTCGATTTCATCCTTCTTCAGCTTGCGGATACGCAGGCCAAAGGCGACGTTGTCGAACACGTTCAGATGCGGGAACAGCGCGTAATCCTGGAACACCGTATTGACCTGACGTTTGTTGGCGGGCACATCGTTGATCAGCTTGCCGTCCATGCGGATCTCGCCGTTTGTCGGCTCCATGAATCCGGCGATAAGCCGGAGAATGGTCGTTTTACCACAGCCTGACGGGCCCAGGAGCGTGTAAAACTTGCCCCGCTCAATGTCGAATGAGACATCGTTCAACACGGGAACCCCGTCCTCGTATTGCTTGGTTACTCCCCGGAATGATATGACCGGTACCTGATTCATGCTGCAGTCTTCCCTCCTCTTGCGCTTGCACGCCCTCCTGCCGCTAAGTAATTCGGACTGGATAGCGCCGGACAAGCCTATGTATGCCAATATTATACCTCAAACCATCTTGGAGGGTACCGCATTTCCGAGTAAAAATGCGCCAGCTGAAGCGTTGGGTTGATTCTTATGACCCATATCCGCAGACCCTCTTCTTCCAATCCGTTCCTGTTTTCGAACAAGAGAAGGCCTCAAGGTTCACTTTTCTTTCGAGATAGAGGACTTTTGATATATCGATTTACTAAAATTGCAATTAAGATTCCCATATGTCGTAAGTCCGATTAACGATAACAATGATCCTGTTATAATACGAAAGTCTGTTTGCCTTTTCCATTACACCTAGACTACGACCAGGAGTGAGATTATGCGCCGTTTGATTTGGACCGGAACCGCTTTTGCCATCATCGCAGCAGGAGGCGCCGCCTATGCGGAGCCATCAAACATTTCACCAGGAGCAAAAACCATTCCAGGACCGGATGCATTCGCCGCATCTTCGACTCCTTCGGCCGATCTGACCAATGCCGACTCAGCGCGGGAGCTGGCGGGCATGAGCTCTGGAGGCGGAGCCGAAGGCAATTCGGCAGGCTCGCCGGAAACGCCGAGCAAGCCCGGCAGCGTCAGCGTTTTGTCGGCTGAGTCCGATTCGCCGATTTCCGAGAAAGGCACGCTCAGCCCAGACGCGCTTGGGGGAGCCGTTGCCGACTACGCGCTCGATTATCTCGGCACGCCCTACCAATATGGCGGAAGCTCCCCGGCAGGCTTTGACGCCTCCGGTTTTCTCTATTACATTTACCGCTATTCCGCAGCGGAAACGATTCTTCCCCGCACGATTGCCGAGCAGTACAAAAACGGCGCTCAGGTCGGCGGGCAGAGCCTGCTGCTGCCTGGAGATGCCGTCTTTTTCAAAAGCGGCGAGACAGTCAGCTTCTGCGGCATCTACATCGGCAACCGCGAGTTCGTGGCCGCTACCGTCGACGGCGTCAAACGCTCCTCGCTGAGCTCGTCTTACTGGCAGGAACGTTATGCGGGAGCCCGCCGTCTGTCCGAAAAATCGCCTGGAACCGGCAGCGGCACCGGTACAGGAGCAAACGAAGGCGGCAGCTCTGGCTCCGGTTCCGGCTCCAGCAACGGCAACGCCGGTCCGGAAGGGGCTGGAACGCTGCATAATACGGCCTACTTCAAAGGTATCGCCCGTTTCCTGGAAAAAGCCAAACCTGTGTTGAAATCCGCTGCGTACACCTCCCTGGAAGATAAGGCCGAGCTGGCTTTCCGGCAGTATGAGCAAGGGCTGTATGCCGAGCTGCTTGCCAATCTGGAGGGCATCGCGGATACGGTTGAAGCGCTGCCGACCAGCGACTTTCAAAAAATCGGCATTAAAAGCTCCGAGCTGTTCGGTTCGTCTTTTTCCGTAGGACTGTACGATGTAACAAGCGAAGGAACGTTGAAGCTGCGCAAGGAATCCGGGTATATTCCGACCGTAAAACAGCATGCCGCAGCGGAGCAGCTATGGAAGCAGATTCGCGCCATTTATCCAAAGTCATACTGGACGCTGGTGAAACAGCTGCGGCTTGAAGTGCATCGGGGCGGGATTTCCCGGGTGGAGACGCTTGGCAAAGGCCAAGTGCGGCTTGTGCTGGACCCTTCCGATTTAACCGCTGGCTCTGCGGCGAAAACGCGCTGGGCGCTGGCACGCGAGCTCGGCAAGCTCGTGACGCAGCAGGGGGCCGGAGGTGCGCAGTTAGATCATATCGGCGGCGCCTCCTCAGCGCTAGGCGGCTCCGGCGGTTTGCTCGGCTCGGCCTTCGCCGGTCCGGCATCCGGCAGCAGCCAATGGGCCTACTACCGCAAGGACTCGCTCATGACTCAGTATTACAGCAAGTTCTGGACGCCGGAGGTCGAAGCAGCCGCGCGCGCCGGCAAACCGATGACCAAGCTGTACACCAAGCTGTTTTTCCGCGATGCAAGCGCGTATCAGGCGCAGGAGGACATCGCCGACGCCTGGGCGGCCTTTCTGCTCTACGATAAACCGTTGCATCCGGCCGATCGGAGAGACGAAAAGATGATGTTTTTCTACTCCAAGCCGGAGCTTGTGACGGTTCGCAGCCAAGCGCGCAGCGGCTTGGGGATGTCCAAGTCTTATCCAAAAACATTGACGTTTGCCGACATGATCGGTCCAAAAAGCTGGTAATGCTGTGAATTAAAGCTTTTTAACATGCTTTCTCTTCTGTCCTCTCTGCCTGTCCGGCGGAGGGGACTTTTTTGGCGCGTCGGCCGCCGTTTTAAAGAAATGAAAAGCCTGAGCGGTCCGCTGCTTGCAGCAGCGCGCTTCAGGCTATGCAGGTATGATATAATCGATGGCGCAACAACGGGGATATGCCAAGCCTTTTTACATGCTGTTCAACCGTTGACTGCAGCCTAACGTCCGCCGATGAGGCCGTTCACGGAATTTTTTAACCCGGACGGCTCCAGGCCGTTCAATTGGGGGAAGCCTTTCCCCTCCAAACTAACCGTACGCCCTCCCTGGATGGGATATACGCCTTGAAGCAGGCCGAGCGGCGCATAGTCTTCCGTTCCTTCCAGCTTACGGAGAAACAATAGATAGTCCAGGTCAGCGGCCCAGGCCCCGGGGTAACGTTCATTCGCCTCCAGCTGCGAAGGCGGCGGCAGCGGCTCAATTCCCGTCGTGACGACGGTGATTTGGTTTTGAGCACTGCCCTTGATCCACTCGCGAACCTTGAGACGCTGGACAAAATTGACCAGCCGCCCTTGCGGGACCCGGCTGGCTGTAGGAACCATCCGATCCGCCTCCTCAAAGCTGCCGACAACGATACAATCTGCATTACGGGCAAGCTCCGCCGCACTGGATTGGGCATTTTGCGGAATTACATCTTTATCGAGCTGAAAAGGCGCTGCAGCATAGCGGGCAGACGCTGCTTCTGAAGCGTTGGCTGCTGCCGCTCCCGCCATACAAGCCAGGCCGCACGCGGCCGCAAGCGAGCAGGCAAGCAGCGGACCGGCTCCCCTGCCGCGCCTGATCAGGTTTTGCAGCTTTTTTTTCAATCGGGCATACATATCAAGCTCCACCTCTCCGGGATAACCATCTAGCGCTAGTATGGATTGGCGGAGCTGGAATATTCATGAATATTACATCGAGGAGGAAGATTCCCATGACGATGACCTACCGGAAACTAGGCGGCAGCGGGCTTAGCGTATCCGCGCTTGGCCTTGGCACGAACGCATTCGGCAAGCGGACGGACGAGGCGGAGAGCATCCGCATTATTCACTCCGCGCTGGACAGCGGAATTAATTTTCTCGACACAGCCAATATTTACGCAGGGACGCTTAGCGAATCTATTATCGGCAAAGCGCTTGCCGGACGACGGACAGAAGCGGTGCTGACGACAAAAGCCGGCCTGCCAACGGGTGAAGGGCCTGGCAAACGAGGGGCGTCGCGCGCCCATCTGATGACGGAGCTGGAAGGAAGCCTGCGCCGCCTGGGGACAGATTACGTCGATCTGTACCAGATTCATACCTTCGATCCCGAAACACCGCTCGAGGAAACATTGCGCACGCTGGACGACATGGTGCGCTCCGGCAAAGTCCGTTACATCGGCGCTTCCAACTATCAGGCTTGGGAGCTGATGAAGGCGCTTGGCGTCAGCGACCGGCTCCAGCTGGAACGGTACGTTTCCATTCAAACCAGCTATTCCCTGGCCGACAGAACGCCGGAGCTGGAGCTGGTGCCGCTCTGCCTCGATCAAGGCATCGGGCTCATTCCATACTTCCCGCTGGCTGGCGGCATTTTGACCGGAAAATATGCCGC
Organism: Paenibacillus pasadenensis; assembly: GCF_023715725.1. Taxonomy (GTDB): domain Bacteria; phylum Bacillota; class Bacilli; order Paenibacillales; family Paenibacillaceae; genus Paenibacillus_O; species Paenibacillus_O pasadenensis_A. The sequence goes on along the minus strand of NZ_JAMBOT010000005.1, from coordinate 118,729 downwards.
AGGAGCCGACGCGCCAAACGGCTCAAGGCTGGAAAAGGACCCGTCCTTCGGCCGTTTCCTCAAAGGCGATGTAATCGGTCTCGGCCAGGACGTCACCGAGCTTGCCGAGGAGGCCGGCTGCGAGCCCGCCGCGCTCTCGATCCGCTGGCTAATGGACAAGCCGGCGGTTGCGTCCGTTATTGCCGGCGCAACCAGCGTCCGTCAGCTGGAAGCGAATCTGCGCAGCCTGGAAATCGCGGCCGAACCGGCCATTCAGGATGAGCTGGAGCGCATTAGCCGGCCGTTCCGCTACGGCGAGCCGTTTGCGAGCTACCGGATTTGACTGGCACGGTAGTTGGATTCGGTAGCCGATTTTCGGCTCCCGTAAGGGCGTCAAACGACCTTACCGCGCTCGGTTTGCCGATTTTCGGGATTTTAAAAAGGGGCTGTCCGCTAGTCACGAATGTGACTAGCGGACAGCCCCCTCGTTTTAGTTGCCAGGCTGCCGGGTCACGGTGCGCTTCTCTCCCGTCCGCCGCCAGATGCCCGCAAGCTTCACCCGGCGGAAGCCGCCAGCGCCGCCTCTACTTCCTCCCGCGAAGGAAGCCCGTCCTGCGCGCCGAACCGGGTGACGGCGAGCGAGGCTGCCTGTACCGCAAAACGCAGCGCGTCCAGCAGCTCCGCATCGCCAACCGAACCAGCCTCTCCGCCAGCCTGCTGCTTCTGGATCAGCTCTCCCAGCTTCACGCACAGTGCCGCGTTAAGCGTATCGCCGGCTCCGGTTGTATCCACAACCTCAACCTTCGGCGCAGAGGCGGTCAACAGCCCGCCGTCCTCGCCGAGGAAGGAGCTGCCCGCGCTGCCGCGCGTTACAATGACACGGCTGCCTACCTTGGCCTGCCAAGCGGCCATCGCGTCGCTCAGCTCCGCTTCGGTCTCGGCGGACACGCCGGACAGCGCCGCGAATTCGGTCTCGTTCGGCGTAATATAATCCGCCAGCTCCAGCAGCTCCTGCGGTAGCTCACGCGCCGGGGCTGGGTTCAGCACCGTCACGATTCCCGCTGCGCGAGCAATTTCCAGTGCGCGCTGTACCGCAGGAAGCGGGATTTCCAGCTGAACGAGCAGCACCTGCGCCTCTTCGATTGCGGCGCGGTTGCTCTCGATCCAGTCCGCGTCGCATTCGCCGTTGGCTCCGGCCACGATGACGATGCAGTTGTCCTCTTTAGTATGATAGATGGACGCAATGCCAGTAGGAGCCGATCTATGCTCGCCGATTCCGGCATCGTTGACGCCCATACGGCGCATCTGCTCCAGCAGCTGGCCGCCAAAAGCGTCCTTGCCGACCCGTCCGATCATCGCGGTGTCCGCACCCATCCGCGCGCAGCCGGCCGCTTGATTTGCTCCTTTGCCTCCAGGCAGCGTGTGCAGCGCGCTGCCGCTGATCGTTTCTCCAGCCTCCGGCATACGCTCCATGCTGATAACAAGATCCATATTAAGGCTGCCGGCCACCGCCACGCGAGGGTTTTGATTGTGTTGACTCATAATGCAAACTTCCTTTCTATGCAGACATCCGCGGAATGGCTACAACCCGGATGTACTCTCAAAATAAATGGTAGAATTCCGGCGTTTAATATCGAGCGCTGCCAGCTTTGGCTCCCAGCTTAGCTCTTTTTTTAACCGTCTATGTAACAATAGCACAGGATCATGCCTGATGAAAAAAATTCGCTTGTTTTGAACGCTGGTTCAGATTATTATACCTATTTTTTCCACAATATCGTTGTGAAATTCGTTATAATAATAGAGCTTCATGTACGGCCTAATGCCATTCATTTTCCGAAAGAGGTGCTCTCATGTTGAAGTTCAGCGAATACCGTTACGAAAGGCCGGACCGCGACGCCGTCACCAGCGCCTTTAAAGAAAAAATCTCCGCCATCCGCAACGCCGCCAGCCTAGAGGAGCAGCTAGATGCGATTTCGGCAGTAAACAAGCTGCGCAGCGAGATCGATTCGATGTTCCAGCTTGTGTACATCCGCCATTCCGTAAACACCAACGACGAATTTTACAAGGCCGAGCAGGACTATGCCGACGAAACCGGGCCGATCATCCAAGAATATGTTACCGACTATTATAGAGCAATTACCGAGTCCGTTTACCGGGATGGGCTGGAGGAACGTTTCGGAACCCAGCTGCTCCGTTCGGCGGAGCTTGCGCTCAAAACCTTCAAACCCGAGATTATTGAGGATTTGCAGCTTGAAAATAAACTGACCACGGAATACGGCCAGCTGATCGCCTCCGCCAAAATTCAATTTGACGGCGAAGAGCGCACGCTTTCCCAGCTGACTCCGTACACCCAGTCCACCGACCGGGATGTCCGCCGCAGCGCTAGCGAGGCGGTTTTTGGCTTCCTCTCCGGCAATGAGCAAGAGCTGGACCTTCTGTACGATAAGCTGGTCAAAATACGTACGGCGATCGCCCATAAGCTGGGGTACCCGAATTACGTGCAGCTCGGCTACGACCGGCTGGGCCGCACCGATTACGACGCTGATATGGTGGCGAACTTCCGCAAACAGGTGAGGGAGCAGATCGTGCCGATTGCCGTCCGCCTTGCCGAGCGCCAGCAGGCCCGGATCGGAGTCGATAAGCTGCATTATTACGACGAAAACTTCAGCTTCAAAAGCGGAAACGCCACGCCAAAAGGCGATCCCGACTGGATTCTGGAGCAGGGCCGCCGCATGTACCGTGAGATGAGCCCAGAGCTGGACGAATTTTTCCAATTCATGTCCGAGCATGAGCTGCTTGACCTGCTGAGCCGCAAAGGCAAGGAAAGCGGCGGGTACTGCACGTATATCAGCGAGTACGAATCTCCGTTTATTTTCGCCAACTTCAACGGAACCTCCGGCGACGTCGACGTGCTGACCCATGAGGCGGGCCATGCCTTCCAGGTGTACATGAGCCGCGGACACGACGTTCCGGAGTATTTCTGGCCAACGATGGAAGCGGCCGAGATCCACTCCATGAGCATGGAGTTTCTCGCTTGGCCGTGGATGGAGCTGTTCTTCAAGGAAGACACTGACAAATACCGCTTCGACCATCTCGCTTCGGCGCTTATGTTCATCCCTTACGGGGTTTCCGTAGATGAATTCCAGCATTTTGTGTACGAGAACCCGGAAGCCAGTCCGGCGGAGCGCAAAGCCAAATGGCGCGAAATTGAGAAGGTGTACCGCCCTTACCGCAGCTTTGACGGCAACGACTTTCTGGAGCGGGGCGGCACCTGGCAGAAGCAGAGCCATATTTATCAAGCGCCGTTTTACTATATCGACTATACGCTGGCTCAGCTGTGCGCCTTCCAATTCTGGAAGCGGTCGAGAGAAAACTTTGATCAGGCCTGGCAGGATTATTTGGCCCTTTGCCGTCTTGGCGGCAGCCAGTCGTTCACCGCCCTCGCACGGAGCGCCGGATTGATGTCTCCTTTTGAAGACGGCGCCGTCACCAGTGTTGTCGGAGAAATTCGCAGCTGGCTGGACAGCGTTGACGACAGCAGCTTCTAACGTTACAAGCTCCAAATAGCCTCGTCCACAAAATGGGCGGGGCTCTTTTTTGCCTAAATCGGCTTCTTTCACTTATAATAAGGTTAAATATCCTATAAAAAGGGGGAAAAGATCATGATGAAGCGCTCTAGCTCGTTCTCACGCTTGTTATCATTATTCTTTATTGCGCTCATCATGATCTGCTCCACGCCTACCCCGCCAATTATGCTGCCGGAAGCCGCAGCGGAAGCCTCCACGGAGAGCTCGATGTCCCGCAAGCTGGATACCGGCGTACGCGTCATGGCCCGCTCCCATTTGAACGAACGACAGCAGGCACTAGCCCTGCAACCGGAACCCACCGGCTATGTGCAGACTGACGATAAAACCAGCGCGGCGCTAGCGTGCGCGATACTAGCCGCCTTGTTCGCCGGGCCCTCCTGGTCAAGAAATCTGCGCCTTTCTCCCTGTATCGCCCGCTTCATCCATCGTATACTCCTCTCTCCTGTGCGCAAAACCTCATACGCTGCGTAATACCGATTCCAACCGTCATGCTTTTTTGTTTTTCGGCGATTGGTTTTGGCCTGTTAAGGCAACCTAACGCCAAGAGGAAAGCCAACAACAGGAGGTACACGTATGGACATCAGAGAAACCCACTTGCCTGGAATCGGCAAAAAATTCCGCATCAGCACTCGCGGCGGCGACGTGCTTGTTGTCGTCATTCATGATGACGGACGGCGGGAATGTTATATGCAAACGGACCGCGACGAAGACTATGAGCCTGTATTCACCCTTGACGACGACGAGGCCCGCATGCTCGCCTCCATTATAGGCGGCATGCAGTATAAACCAAGGGCGCTGGAAAATATCGAAATGGTGCTCGACGACCTCATTATCGAATGGTACAGGGTCGAGCCAGGCTACCCATGCGTCGGCCACTCCATCGGCGACCTGAGCGTGCGCAAACGGTCTGGAGCCAGCGTGCTGGCTGTCGTGGAAAGGGGCGGGCACAAACACATCAACCCTGGGCCGGAGCTTGTGCTGACTGAAGAAGCGCTGCTGATCGTCGCCGGCGAACGGAGCCAGCAGAAGGCGTTCCGCGACATCCTCAAGAATGGATGTGAGTAACGATGGACCATATCGTTCTCGAAATCGGACTTGCCATTCTGCTCGTCGCGCTGGCCGGCGTGATTTCCGCCAAGCTGAAGTTTTCCGTCATTCCGTTTTACATTCTCGTCGGCATGGCTGTCGGCCCCCACGCCGTCCACTGGGGCTATCTGGACTTTCGCTTTATTAACAGCGCGGAACTAATCGATTTTTTTGGTAGAGTCGGCGTTCTGTTCCTGCTGCTTTATCTCGGGCTGGAGTTTTCGGTTGGACGGCTGATTAAATCCGGAAAATCCATCGTAGTCGGCGGCAGCATTTATATCGGCATCAACTTTACGATCGGACTGCTGTTTGGCTTCATGACGGGACTGCCGCTGGCCGAAGTGCTCATAATCGCCGGTATTACCACCATTTCCTCCAGCGCCATCGTCGCCAAAGTGCTGGTGGACCTGAAACGCACGGCCAATCAGGAGACGGAGATGATTTTGGGCATCATCATGTTTGAGGATGTTTTTCTCGCCCTCTATATCTCCATCGTGTCCGGCCTGGTGTTAAGCTCGTCCTCCAGCTTGGGCGGCGTGCTGCTGTCCGCCCTTATTGCGCTTGTGTTCATGCTCGGCATTCTAATTGTCGGTCGCAAGCTCGTTCCCAACCTGGACCGCTGGCTGGACATCCGCTCCAACGAGCAATTTTTGCTCGTTATATTCGCCTCGTTATTTTTGATAGCCGGTTTTGCCGAGACGATTCATGTCGCCGAAGCCATCGGCGCGCTGCTGGTCGGCCTCGTGCTTGCGGAGACGAAGCATGCCCATCGCATTGAAAAGCTCATTTTGCCCTTCCGCGACTTTTTCGGCGCTCTGTTTTTCTTCAGCTTTGGCCTGACGATTAATCCGATGGAGCTCGGAGGCGCAGTCTGGATGGCGCTGATTGCTGTTGTGCTTACGCTCATCGGCAACTTTGCCGCCGGTATGCTGGCCGGACGCAGCTCAGGCATTCCCCCTTATGCGTCGGCTAAAATCGGTCTGACTATCGTCGCCAGAGGCGAGTTTTCCATCATCATGGCCAATCTGGCGCTTGCCGGAGGCTTGGCTGGCATTCTTCAGCCCTTTGCCGCGTTGTATGTGCTTATACTCGCCATTCTCGGGCCGCTGCTGACCAAAGAAAGCAAACGGGTATACCGGCTTTTGGACCCGATTTTCGGCTTTAGCGACCGTTATGAACGGAAACATGCCCAGGAAACAACGACCTAGCGATACATTCCGGTAAAAGATTGGGTATAAAAGAATAGGAGTAGCGGCCTGTAGCCTTCGGCTGCCGGCCGCTTTTTAGTAAGCTTCGAAATGATGTCAAGGGGAGGACGAGCATGAATCAAGAACAAACATCTGTGAAAGAACTTCGGCGCCGCTTAAACCGCGAAGAGCTGAGAGAAGCGGTTGAGCTCGCCGATCTCGTTTTCCGCGAACCGGGCCAGCCTTCCATGGGCGACAGCTTTCCCCGCATATTCGATCCAGCCATGGATCTTTCGCTCGGAATCGGCCAGGACGGCAGGCTCGTTTCGTTTATCGGATTTGTTCCTCAGCGCATTCGGATCGGGTCATCCACAATTAGCGCATGTGCGCTCGGCTCCGTCTGTACTCATCCCGATTATCGCGGGCAGGGGCATGCCAGCGTTCTGCTCAGCGAAGCGTTCCATCAGGCGGAGGAAATGGATGCGGCCATTATGCTCGTATCCGGCACCCGCTCGCTCTACCGCCGCAACGGCTGCCATGCGTTCGGCTCAGTTCGCCGCTATCGCCTCTCCCGGCAAAACGACTGCGGAGCGCCTCTGCCTGCCGGCATGACGGTTCGTTCCCTGCTGCCAGAGGACTGGTTCAGACTGCAGGAGCTGGCCGAAGCCAAGCCCGCGGGCTACAGCCGCAGCATCGCCGATCTGGCCCAGGAGCTGCGCAGTGAAGCGGTCGCCGCCATGTACGGCTTTCACCATGATGTGTACGTCGCAGAGGACAGCGGCGGCCTGGCAGCCTACGCCGTCATTGCCTCCGGTCCAATTCCGCGGGATTCGGATTTGGAGCCGTTCGTTGTGGACTGGGGCGGCAAAGCATCCGTGGTCCTGCCGCTGCTTCGGGAAACGATGAACCACATGGACTTTTCCACCATGCTGCTTTTTGTGTCGGACCATGAGCGCCGCATGATGAAGCTGCTGGAAGGACAACCTTATACGAGCAGCCATAACCAAGGAACGATCCGTATTATGAACATGCCGCTTTTGTGGGAGCAGCTTGAGGTTTATTTTGCAGAGCGGGCCGCTGCAGCCGGCTTGATTGTACCCGCATGGGAAGTGGAGAGCCTGCCTTCAGGTGAATATGCGCTCCAGCTGGACGGCCTTCCTATAACGCTCAGTGCCCGTGACTGGACGCTGCTGCTGTTCGACGGTCCCGACGCCGAGCCGGATGACGGACCCGATGCTTTTGTACTCAGGCAGTCCGCTATAGCGGCATCTGACATGGCGGAAGCTAAAGATGAAGGAAGCGATGGGGCAGCGGGCCGCCATCTTCCGTTCACCGATTCGCAGGCGGAGCTGCTGCGAGTATTTTTCCCGCTCCCCTTCCCGTATACGGCGGGTCTGAGCTACATCTGACCTAATGAAACATTTATCTCAAGCCGATTTATACAAAAACGTCCTTCGCCGGATTTTGGCAGTAAACGGTGAGGGGCGCTTTCATTTGACGGAAGTTCCAGCAGATGGTAGAATCTTTGCCGGCTTCTCTATTTCTCATAACAGTATTTTTATCCGTATATTGTATGCAAAAGATGAGACCCGATCGCAGAAGGGATGAAGACGATGGCGTACAGAATCGAGCATGATTTTCTTGGGGAAAAACAAGTTCCAGAGAGCGCCTATTACGGCATCCAAACGCTTCGCGCAGTCGAGAATTTCCCGATTACCGGCGTACACATCCATCACGAGCTGCTGACCGCTCTGGCCCATGTCAAAAAAGCCGCAGCCAAAGCCAACATGGATGTTCATCTGCTGACAACCCCGATCGGCGAAGCGATTGTGAAGGCTGCTGACGAGGTCATCGAGGGCAAGCTTCTGGACCAGTTCATCGTCGATAGCATCCAGGGCGGCGCAGGAACGTCCATCAACATGAATATGAATGAGGTGCTCGCCAACCGCGCGCTGGAGCTGCTCGGCCGCAACAAGGGCGATTATTTCCACTGCAATCCCAACAATCACGTTAACATGTCTCAATCTACCAACGATGCCATTCCGACCGCGCTGCGCATTGCAGCTTACTCGCTGACGATGGAATTGCTGAAGGCGCTTGAGGCTCTGCAGAATGGGTTTTTGGCTAAACGAGATCAGTTCGACGATGTGATCAAAATGGGCCGGACTCATTTGCAGGACGCCGTTCCGATCCGGTTAGGGCAGGAATTCGGCGCCTATGCCGCCGTGCTTGGACGCGATATCGGGCGCATCCGCAGCGCTGCCATTCACGCCTTGACGGTTAATATGGGCGCAACAGCCGTCGGCACCGGATTGAACGCCAAACCGGAGTATATTGCATCGGTCATCGCTCATCTGCAGCAGCAGACAAAGCTGCCGATTCAGGCAGCGGAAGACCTTGTCGACGCTACGCAAAACAGCGACGCCTATACCGAGCTTTCCGCTTCGCTTAAAGTGTGCGCCGTCAACATGTCCAAAATTTGCAACGATATCCGCCTGATGGCGTCCGGCCCCCGCGTCGGGCTTGCGGAGCTCTCGCTGCCGCCGCGGCAGCCGGGCTCGTCGATCATGCCGGGCAAGGTTAATCCCGTTATGGCGGAGGTTGTGAACCAGGTGTCGTTCCAGGTGATGGGCAATGACCACACGATCTGCATGGCCTGCGAAGCCGGTCAGTTTGAGCTGAACGTTATGGGGCCCGTAATCGCGTTTAATTTGCTGCAATCGCTGAAAATTCTCCGCAACGGCGTGGACGTGTTCCTGCGGCATGCGGTTGAAGGAATGGAAGCGAACCGCGAGCGCTGCGAAAGCTATGTCGCCAACTCGTTCGGCATCGTGACGGCGCTTAATCCGCATCTCGGCTATGAAGTGGCGGCGCAGCTCGTCAAGGAGGCGCTTGCTACCGGCCTGACCATCCGCGAGCTTATTTTGGAGCGCGGATTGCTGACGCCAGAGGAAATGGCCGAAATTCTTAATCCGTATGCAATGACCTCTCCTGGCATTGCCGGAGAGCATTTGCTGGAGGATGCGAAGTAACGGCTGGATAGATGATATATTTTGAAGATAGCTGCCTTCTTGTCATGAATATGGCAAGGGGGCAGCTATCTTTTTTCTAGCGGATGGTCATTAGCCGAGCCTTTGAATCTCTCATCTTCATAAGATAATTTAGTAGAATCCGGAATTGATTATTTTTCCATATTCATGATTTAGGTTTTAGAACTTGTTGAAAAAGCTGCCCCGTTCGCAAATTTTGCGTTCGAGGCAGCTTTTTTCGCGGTGAGGTTATACCAGCTCTTCCACCGGTTTAAACGTGTATCCGAGATCGCGGGCGACCGCTTCATAGGTCACGAATCCGCCCATCGTGTTCACTCCTTCACGGATCGGCTGCGACGAGCGGATCGCTTCGGCCGCGCCCAGCTTGGCCAGCTGCAGCGCAAACGGCAGCGTCGCGTTTGTCAGCGCCATCGTTGAGGTGTAAGGAACCGCTCCTGGAATGTTCGCTACGGCGTAATGGAGAACGCCGTGTTTGACGAACACCGGATTGTCATGCGTTGTCGTCCGGTCGATCGTTTCCACGCTTCCGCCCTGGTCGATGGCGACATCGACGATGACGGACCCTTTTTCCATGGAGCGCACCATCTCTTCCGACACCAGCTTCGGCGCTTTGCCGCCCGGAATAAGCACAGTTGAAATGACGAGGTCGGATTCGCGGACCGCTTCCGCAATATTATGCGTGGTCGATTGCAGCGTCTGCAGCCGGTTGCCGAAAATAAGCGCCAGCTCGCGCAGCCGGTTTGTGTTGGTATCCAGCACGGTTACCTCGGCTCCAAGGCCAACGGCAAGCTGCACCGAGTTGGTTCCTGCAATGCCCCCGCCAATGACCGTTACTTTGCCTCGTTTCACACCGGTGACGCCGGACAGCAGAATGCCTTTGCCTCCATGGGCCTTCTCCAGCATCTGGGCTCCAACCTGGACAGCGACTCGTCCCGCGACCTCGCTCATCGGCGCAAGCAGCGGCAGCGCTCCATTAACCCGAATCGTTTCATAGGCGATGCCGGTGACGCCGGATGTGCGCAGCGCCTCGGTCAGCTCCGGGGCAGCCGCAAGATGGAGAAACGTGAACAACAGCAGTCCATCGCGGAAATAGCCGAATTCGGAGGGCAGCGGCTCTTTGACCTTCATGATCATTTCGCATTTGCCCCACACGTCGGATGCCTCCATTATCAGCACAGCTCCAGCAGCCTCGTACTGCGCATCGTTAAACCCGCTTTCCACACCAGCTCCCCGCTGGATCAGCACCTGATGTCCGGCGCGAACAAATTCCGCCGCTCCCATAGGCGTCAAGGCAACGCGGTTTTCATTGTTTTTGATTTCTTTCGGGATTCCGATTATCATGGAAAGCCACCTCGTCTATAATGGGTATGTTCTCTATACTTTTCATTTTAAGGGAGCACTCCGTGCTCGGCATCGTACACGTTGTCGATTATTTCCTGCGTGCGGATCGACTTGTTGCCGATAGCTGACATCGCTCCGATACCTATACTTCCATATATGCATTGCTGAAAGGAGTTGTCCCTGTTGAATCCAACGGAACTGCAGATTGGGGACGTCCTGCGCCGTCCGCTCTTTCAATCGGCACGGCTTGCTGCCGGCAGCCGGGGACTGGGCCGACCGGTTGGCTGGGTGCATGTCATTGAGATCGTGCAGATCGCCCCTTTTATTAGCCGTCATGATCTTATTCTTACCACTGGGCTGTGGCTCAAACAGTCTCAGCAGGATCGGCTGGATTATTTGCGCCAGCTTATTCTCCAGGAAGCGGCAGGACTTATCCTCGAGATCGGCACCAGCATCCAGGAAGTGCCGGCCGATTTGCTGGAGCTGGCTGAGGCTCACCAGTTTCCGGTCATCGTTTTTGACCAGCCGGTGCGTTTCTCTGACATTACCCAGGATATCCATTCGCTTATTCTGAACCGGCGTCGCATTCATCAGGATTTGGCCGACAGCTTCTCCAGGCGGCTGCAGCAGCTGACGCTTCAGCATAGCGATATTTCCTCCATGCTGCGGCTGCTTCACGGAGAAACACGGCGGCAGACGCTCTACTATTCGCTGCTGGAGCCGGACCGGCAGCACCCTCCGCTGTCGGGCGGTGCGGGGCGTGAGCAGCCCCGGCATTCGGGGGATGCAGAGCGGCAGCTGTCAAAGCTTTCGGGCGGAGCAGAGCAACAGCTGTCAAAGCTTTCGGGCGGAGCAGAAATCGGACAGCCGCCGATTTTAGGTGAGCTTGATCGGAAACAGCCACGGCTTTCAGATCCGTCAGAGCTTGGGCAGCCGACGCATTTAGCTGAGCCTGATCGGCAGGAGCTTGCCAAGCTCCCTTTTCGCGATTTGGAGCGGGATGGACGCTTCGGCGACGGCAAAAGCGACTGCATGCTGCCGCTGGCGAGCGGCCGCATCCTGCTGCTAAAACCGGTGCTCTGCTACGGCCAGCTGCTTGCCGCAGTGGGACTCGTGGCTGAGGATGACAGCGATGCGGCCGCTCTATCACCTTATCTGGAGTCCGCCGCTTCCGCAGCGGCGGCGCTCACGCTGCGCACGCAATTCAGTCGGGAGCATGAATCCCGCCGCAATGACGGGCTAATTCCGGCACTGCTGGAAGGGCGCGTGCGCAGCGAGGACCAGGCTCGTTCTATGGCGGGGCTGCCCTCTCGTCCAGCGGCAGATGCAAACGGAGCCGTGTTAGCGGCTGCTTTGGAGCTGGAAAGCATGTGGCCGGAGGACGGCAGCGGCGGCGAACGGCTGGAAGGCGCAGCGCGCGATCTGCCTGTACTGCTCCATACGCTGATCCGCAAATACGGCCTGCGCGGAAGCCTGCATCCGCGCTCCGAGGGCAGCATGCTGCTGCTGCTTCATGCGGATAGCGCCACAGCAGCAGCCCGCGAGCGATTGCTAAGCGGCGCTCACAGCGTGCTGGAGGATGTGCAGCGTTTTAGCGGCGAGCAGCTGGAGGGGCTCCGGCTCCGCGCTGCGGCCGGCAAGCTGCGCCAAAAGCTGCTGGAAGCGCCGGAAGCATTCCGCGAAGCGGCCCAGGCGCTGGAAATCGCCAGGAGGGTCCCCGAACTCGGCCCGACGGTATTTTACAGCCAGCTGGGGGCGTATCAGCTTCTGCAGGCGATACCCGACGCGGCGCTGCTGGACGCCTTCGTGCAGGATCATCTCGGCGCGATTCTCCGCCTGGAGAAGGAGTCCCGCCAGCAGCTGCTGGAGACGCTGGATATGTATCTCAAATGTTTCGGCTCCAAACACGAAACGGCCCGGCGGCTGTTCATTCACCGCCAGACGCTGTATAACCGCATGGAGCGTCTGACCGAGCTGATTGGCGAGCCGTTTCTGGAGCCGCATAAGCGCATCGGGCTGGAGATGGCCTTGATGGCCTACAAGCTGCGATCCGGCGTCAGCATCGGCCGCAGCGATTACCGCTGAAAGACAGCCGCTGCGCACGAATACGATGGGAACGGGCTGGTTAAGAGCGTTTAACGCCCTTAAGCAATGTCGTGAACCTCCCGTCATTCGAACGGACAACGGCCTCCAATTTGTGAGCAAGACGTTTGGAGAGCTGGCTGAGGAGCATATAGGCAAGAAAGATGGTGCTGCCGTGGAATACAGTCGTTTTCGCCCGGAACTCTCCAGAATTAGGGGGGCAATTCGATTTAAGACCAGAAACGGTCTTATTTCCTCCGCTTCGTCCGTTTCGGCCTCATTTAAGACCAGAAACGGTCTTATTTCCTCCGCTTCGTCCGTCTCGGCCTGATTTAAGACCAGAAACGGTCTTATTTCCTCCACTTCGTCCGTCTCGGCCGTATTTAAGACCATTAACGGTCTTATTTCCTCCGCTTCGTCCGTCTCGGCCTCATTTAAGACCATTAACGGTCTTATTTCCTCCGCTTCGTCCGTCTCGGCCTCATTTAAGACCATTAACGGTCTTATTTCCTCCACTTCGTCCGTCTCGGCCGTATTTAAGACCATTAACGGTCTTATTGGACCTCTGTCAAGAAAGTGGACACCGCATAACGTAGTTCATCGGTTCTGCTGCTCGTAGTAAGCTGCTTCAAACCGATCTGGCGATTCGTAACCCAGTGAACCGTGGATTCGCTTTCGGTTGTAAAACAGCTCGATGTACTCGAATACCTCTTGTTGCGCCTGGGCTTTCGTCCGAAATTTGGTGCAGTAAATAAACTCCTTCTTCAGCACGCTGTGAAAGGATTCGATACAAGCATTATCGTAGCAGTTTCCCTTACGGCTCATGCTGGCAGTCATTTGGTATTGCTTCAATCGGTCTCGGTACAGCTCTGACGCATACTGCGATCCACGGTCGGAGTGGTGAATTAAGCCTTTCTTCGGCTTCTTTGATCGGTAGGCTTGGTCCAGCGCGGCTAGAACCAGGTCTGTCGTCATTCGGTCAGCAAGTTTCCAACCGACAATTTTGCGGGTGAACAAATCCAATACACTGGCTAGATAGAGCCGGCCTTCACGACAGGGAATATACGTGATGTCCGTCACCCATACCTGGTTTGGCGCTGTTGTCGAAAAGTCTTGATTTAGGACATTAGGTGCAATCGGCAGCGCATGTTTGGAATCCGTCGTGGTCACCTTGAAGGTTCGTGATACGCAGGAGCGAAGCCCATTCTCGCGCATGATTTTTCCGACCAGACGCTCCGAGACGACCCATCCCTCACGCCGTAGCAGTTGGGTGATTTTAGGGCTGCCATATCGCTTGTGAGAGTCGAGGAACAGCCACGAGATGCGCGCCAGCAAGGCTTTACGGCGCTTCTGATAGCTGCTTTCTCTGGATTTAACTTGAACCCAGTTGTAGTAGCCGCTTTTGGACACTCCGAGAACCCGGCACATCTTCTCCATTGCGTACAAGGAGCGGTGATCGGCAATGAATTGGAACTTCAGTTCTTTTCTTTGCTGAAGATGTGCATAGCCTTTTTTAGGATTTCGATCTGCTCCTGAAGATCTGCGATCTCCTTGGCTTGGTTCTCTAATCGGCGGTCCTTTTCCCGTAGAGCCTCTGGCGTAAGCAACGGCTCGTTCTCAAATTTTCGGTGTCGGGCCATCCATTGATGCAGCGTGCTTTCGGGAATGTGGAGCTCCTCCGAAATCTGAGGGATCGTCTTCGTTTGTTCTTGAATGTATTTGACCGTTTTTAATTTGAATTCATCGTTGTAATGTTGCCGTATTTTCCCCACTGTGAACACCTCACCTTTCGTAGCTTATTTTATCTGATCCACGTTAAGGGGTGTCCACTTTTTATTCTAACTGCATTGATGACCTTAACGGAACCGATCGCTGCTCAACATGCTCAATTAAATCATTTGACGCCCTGGCATTTAACCGAAAGAACCCTCCTTATCCACTAGTGTGGAACAGGAGGGTTCTTTCGGTTAAAACGGATTATTGATTGTTGGCTGGAGTATTCTCTGCGCCGGAATTGGCATTGGAGCCGTTGTTTTCAGCGCCGCCTTTGGTATCCTGCGATGGATCCAGCTTGTTCGTGATGGATGCTTTAGCACGCAGGTCCGTGATGAGCGTCTGAGAAAGGGTGCCCAGCTGCTGGCCTTCCAGCGTTGTTTTAATTTCTGCTTTTTTCTCCTCCAAAGTTGGAGTGGAAGCCGGTTTGTGTTCAATAACCTTAATAATATGGAAGCCGAACTCGGATTTAACCGGTTCGCTGATCTGACCTGGCTTCAGCTCGAAAGCGACCTTTTCGAACTCTGGAACCATAGCGCCTTTGCCGAAGAAGCCGAGGTCGCCGCCTTTTGCGCCGCTGCCCGTGTCCGTGGACTTCTCCTTGGCGATAGCCGCAAAGTCGCCGCCGTTGTCGAGCTCTTTTTTGATGGCGTCCGCTTCTTCTTTTGTTGCAACGAGAATGTGGGAGGCTTTAACCTGCTCCTCCGTTGCGAAGCTTGCTTTGTTCTCGTCGTAGTATTTTTTGATGTCTTCGTCGGTAACTTTCAGTTTATCAGCAAGCAGCTTGCGCATTTGAGCCTGCGTAAACATTTGTTTCTTCAGATCGTCGAGCGTCATGCCAGCTTGCTGCAGGGCGCCTTGAAATTCTTCTTCGGAGCCAAAGTTTTTCTTCACATCAGCGAGCTCTTTTTCTTCATCTTCTGGCGTAACGGTAACGTTTTTGTTGTCGGCTTCCTGCTCGATAAGCTTCATCGTGATCAGTTGGTCGAGTGCTGCTTTACCGCCAGACGGTTCCATAAGGGCATACAGGTCGTCTTTGGTAATCTTCTCGCCGTTGACGGAAGCGACGGTTTCGCCGCCCTTGCCGGTGAAAATGCTGACAAGCGCAATGATCAGGCCGACGGCAAGCACGAGCGATGTAATCATCCAGCCCGTTGCAGCGCCGGAGCGCTTCGGTCCGCCGTTATTACCATTCTCATTCTCGTCCACGATTCCATCCTCATCCAATGGAAGATCGGCTGCGCCTGCGACCGGAGCAACCGGCTGCTGCGGCACGGTGCCGAAGGCGCGCTCGGGGTCTGCCGTATGGACCTCCGCATCCTGTTCAGCTTGCAGCTGAGCATTGTCGGAGCGCAGCTCCTCTTGAAGCTCCTCAGCCTGCAGCGTTTCCTCGCGGCGCTCGCTGCCGCTTTGGCCTGCGAACTC
Organism: Paenibacillus pasadenensis; assembly: GCF_023715725.1. GTDB lineage: Bacteria > Bacillota > Bacilli > Paenibacillales > Paenibacillaceae > Paenibacillus_O > Paenibacillus_O pasadenensis_A. The sequence goes on along the minus strand of NZ_JAMBOT010000005.1, from coordinate 103,219 downwards.
TACGCCTTCTCCGGTCGCAGTGTCCTCAGGGGTAAGATGATTGTCCTTTTTTGGGTCGAGCGAATCCTTTTCCTTATCTGCCATGGAACGATTGACTCCCTTCTGTGTTTAGCGGGAACTTGTCCCGGGAACATACTCCCCGAATCATAACAAATCTGCCCCGCGCTTACCTTAATGGAACATGAAATTGTAAAAAAACCCAACCGGAATGCTGCTTAAATCTTTTGCCGCAAAAATTCGATTGTCGCCTCAAGCCCCGACTCTAAAGAAGCGGTTGTTCCAGCAAACGGATGGACCGTTCCGAACGTGTGCCCCGCCCCTTCCAGCAGCAGAGAGGTGCCGTTCTGAGCGGCATCCTTGAGGATGCGGAATGCCTCCAGCAGCCTTGGACTATCCTGGTCTCCTTGTATGAGAAGCACAGGAATGCGAAGCGAGGCTAACCGTGCGGGAATATCGAATCGTTCCGCATTGGCGTCGAGATCCTCGAAAAATTCCTTGCGAATCGGCATTTGCTGGCCGGTGCGGGCATTCGGCGTGAAGGCTACGCCCTCTCGTCTCGCTTCCTCCTCAAACGCCGCTTCAAACAGGTTGGCCCGGGCGATGCCGTTCCAGGATACAGCAGCTCGCACAAGCGGATGCTCGGCTGCAAACAGAAGCGCATTGCCGCCGCCTCTGCTATGTCCGATGAGGCCGAGCCGCTTCGGATCAGCCTTTTCCTGGTGAGGCAGCTCTTTGCGGATAAGCGCAGCGATGACCCGTTCCAGATCGGCCTGCTCCCGGCTGTATGTATTTAGCCCGAATTTGCCCAATTCGTCGAACTCCTGACTTCCGCTTACCCCGTTGCGCGAAAAATTGAAGGTAATCGTGTAAAATCCCGCGCGGGCCAATTGCTCAGCAGCGTAAGGAAAGAAGCCCCAGTCCTTGAAACCCTTGAAGCCGTGTGCGATTAACACGGCAGGCCTGCTGCCGCCGGCAGCCGTGACGCGGATATCGCCCCGGATAAGGCCGCCATCGCTTAGTCTAAGCTCAAAGGGTGATGTCAGAACCGCCTCTTGCATGGAAGTCGTGCTCCTTTCTTCAATATAGCTTTTCCAAATCTAAGCATAAACTTCCCTGCTTGGCAGTTCAATGATCATTTATCTGAATGCAATTGGAAGGATGAGGCGAATGCGGCAGTGAAACCATTCTTCGCGAAAAGGCGTCTGTGTGGTATAACCAATAGCGGGGCTAACGGCCCATGCTTGAATATGACTTGATACTTTCGGACATTTGTCCATAGGGAGATATTGCCATCATGAGATCCAAATCTGCAGCAGCGGCAGCGCTGCTAATCGCGGTCATGCTGACTGGAGCCGCTTGTTCGGCTGGCGGCGAAGCCAATAACCCGTCGGGAACATCTTCGCCGAGCATACAGCCATCCTCATCTCCTGACGCTGGCCAGAATACAAACAACGGCGCCACAGAGGGGCCGGATGCATCCGTTAGTCCAAGTCCGAGTGCTACGCCATCTTCCAAGCCGTCCACCGATCCGACTCCGGGGCAACAAGGCGGCGGCAAACAGGAAGGAAGCAGCGGCGGAGGAGACAAGGGGTCGGCTGTAGAGGTAACCGCCAATGCCGAAGCGGTTACGGCGCTTGTGAACAAACAGTTTAAGCTGCCAAAAGGCTACGCGCCGGATGACCTGGTTTATCCCGACATCCCGTTCACTTTCTCGGAGAAAATCGATAAGCGCAAGCTGCGCAAGGAAGCGGCGAAGGCGTTGGAGGATCTGGTCGCGGCTGCCAAAAAAGACGGCATTAAGCTTGCCGGAGTTTCCGGCTACCGCACGGAGTCCCGCCAGAAGACGTTGTTTGACAACTATGCCAAAAAAGACGGCGTTGAAGCTGCGAACAAGTACAGCGCGCGTCCGGGACATAGCGAGCATCAGACAGGTCTTGCAATCGACGTGTCCGGCATCGACGGCAAATGTGCAGCCGAGAGCTGCTTCGGCGGAACGCCGGAAGCGGAATGGCTTGCCAAATATGCAGCGGATTATGGTTACATTATCCGTTACCCGGAAGGCAAAGAGGCCATTACAGGGTATAAATACGAGCCGTGGCATATCCGCTACGTAGGTGTCGATCTGGCGCATAAGCTGGAACAGAGCGGCGATACGCTTGAGGAATATTACGGAGCGGCAGTACCGGTATCCGGCGGCAATTAACTCGCAGCTCCTTCTTCTAGGCAGGCGCTTCCGCTAATAAAGTAAGTAGCGAAGCACCGCTCGAAGGAGGACTGCGGATGATGATAGATTGCGCCATTGTAGGAGGCGGGCCAGCGGGACTTAGCGCGGCGCTGGTGCTTGGGCGAGCCCGCAGGTCCGTGCTGCTTTTGGATGATCATAAACCGCGCAATGCGGTTACGCAGGCGGGACACGGCTACTTGACCCGCGACGGCGTTTCTCCTGCCGAATTCCGGCGTCTTGCCAGGGAAGAAGCGGAGAGCTACCCGACCGTCCGGATGCGCCAGGGACGGGTTGTCACCATCGAACGTTACGCGGGCCTTTTCCGGCTCCGCACGGAATCAGGACACGCGGTAGAGGCTCGTACGCTGCTGCTCGCGGCGGGGCTAAAAGAGCAGCTGCCGGATGTCCCGGGCTTGAGGGAAATGTACGGCAGCTCCTTGTTCAACTGTCCTTACTGTGACGGATGGGAACTGCGGGATGCGCCGATTGTTGCCGTCTCCACTAGCAGCAATTTATTCCAGCAGGCGAAGCTGCTGCTGGGGTGGTCCCGCGACGTGCTCGTTTGCACGCACGGCCAAGGCCAGTTGACTGCGCAGCAGCAGCAGGCGCTGGAAGCGCGCGGCGTGAAGGTGTCCCGCACGAGAATTGCCGCATTTGAAGGCAGCGGCGGGAAGCTTAAGGCCGTCCGGTTTGAGGACGGCACGCTCATTGCGCGCAGCGGCGGTTTTATTACGCCGGAAGCGATGCTTGGCACGCAGCTGGGAGCCCAGCTCGGCTGCGCGCATGATGCGGGAGGGGCGGTTATGGTCGACCCTTACGGCCGGACGACCGTTCCGGGTGTATACGCCGCAGGCGATACGGCAGGCACTTCTCCTTCTCAGCTTGTCATTGCCGCTGCAAGCGGCAGCCGCGCTGCCTTTGGCATTAGCGGCGATTTGGCTGAAGCTGATTTTGGCCCGGTATAATGAAAAAAGCTCCGCTAAACGCCAATCCGGCTTCGGATGGCAAGCGGAGCTTTTTTTATGGGAATTTTTACGCTTAACCGTTCAGCACCTGACCGCCGTTGATGTGAATCATCTGGCCGGATACGTAGGAGGAGTCGCTGCTCGCCAGGTACACATAGGCTGGAGCAAGCTCATGCGGCTGTCCGGCGCGTTTCATCGGAGTGTCGCCGCCGAATTCGGACACATGCTGAGCGTCAAAAGTCGACGGGATGAGCGGCGTCCAGATCGGGCCCGGTGCGACGCCGTTCACGCGAACGCCGCGTTCGACCAGATGGTTGGACAGCGCGCGGGTGAAGCTGACGATCGCCCCTTTAGTAGAGGAGTAGTCGATGAGCAGCGGATTGCCCTCGTAAGCTGTGACGGAAGCCGTATTGACGATAGAGCTGCCGTTTTTTAGATAAGGCAGCGCCGCTTTGGTAAGATGGAACATGGAGAAAATATTGGTGCGGAACGTCTGCTCCAGCTGCTGGGCGGTAATATCCTCGAATTTCTGCTGAGGATGCTGCTCCGCCGCGTTGTTGATGAGCACGTCCAGCCCGCCAAGCGCGTCAACCGTCTGTTGGACCGCTGACGAGGCAAACTTTTCGTCGCCGACATCTCCCCGGATGAGCAGGCAGGTACGGCCCTGTGCCTCCACGGCCTGTTTTGTCAGCTCGGCGTCGCCGTCCTCGTTTAAATAAACGATGGAAACATCGGCGCCTTCCTTGGCAAATGCAATGGCAACGGCCCGGCCGATGCCGCTGTCGCCTCCGGTAATGAGCGCTTTTTTCCCTGCCAGCTTGCCGGAGCCTTTGTATTCCGGGGTGTCGAACACCGGAAGCGGGTTCATCTCGGATTCAATGCCGGGCTGTTTGTTTTGATGCTGAGGGGGGAACGTTTTGACGGTTTGCTTGTTTGAGCTTGTCATAGTGAACCTCCTGGTTGGTTTTGTCGAGATTAGCTTCGGGTTTGTCCGAACAACTATGAGCAATTTACCCTAGTCATGCGTTTTCCAACCGAGAGGATCGTGAGCTGAGCGAGCCGCTATTTTTCAGACAATCTTTTAAGGAGTGATTAGCTTTGACCACATTAACGATCCTTAACCATGAACTGAAAGAAGGGTTTTCAGCTGAGCTGATTTCGCCGGGCAATATGGATGAGGCAATGGAGCTGCTGCTCGGCATTGCGCGTTGGCTGCATAGCCGGGGCTCAACTCAGTGGAGCGGATTATTGACCGGCGAAGATAGCCACGGCCTGAGGGATGCGGCGGCGAGAGGCGAGGCGGTTTTGTTTCGGGATACGCAAAAAAGCCCCGGCAGAGTGCCGGGGCGTGCGGCTGGCATGGTCATTCTGATGCAGCAGCCCGGCCCATGGGACCGGGAGTTATGGGGAGAGCAAGGCCATGAGCGTTATGTGTACTTGCACCGGCTGGCTTCTGCCCGCGATTACTCGGGTGCCGGGCTGGGGCGCTCCATTTTGCGCTGGGCTGAGAAAAACGTCGTTTATTCCGGTAAAACCGCAATCCGGCTGGACTGCATCGCATCCAATCCGAAGCTTGGCGAGCTGTACCGCTCATGCGGTTACACGGAGATAGGCATAAGCGCCAGCGGATTTGTCCTGTTTGAAAAAGAGTTAAGCCGCGATAAGGCTCAAGAATTTTTTGTGTGAGAGGCTTGAATGGTCAGCTGGGCTGGAACCGTTTCGCCTGCAGGCACAAGGACAAGCTCCGCCTGACGGTTCAGGTTCAGCTCGCCTCCCAGCGCCATCCAAGGCTCGACGCAGACAAACGGCTTGCCCTCCACGCTCCATAACACAACATATTTAAAGGAATCGCTGTAGCTCAGCATAACGGTTATGCCGCTGTCGAGCGGGAAGGAAATTTCCGGCTTGACGGCGTTCAAGAGAGCGGCGGATTCCGGCATTCCATCCAGATCAAGAGCGCCGTGGAACGGCTTTTCGGCATGGTCGTTGTAATCCAGATACGTTGTCGCATCGGTGCCGTAAGGGATATTTTTGCGGTTGGTCGCAAAGTAAGGATGGAATCCGGGGTACATTGGCATGTTCCGATCCGACAGATTGCGGTATTCCTGATCAATCGTCAGTGCGCCGTTTTTCAGCGTATAGGTGAACAACAGCTCGAACTGGAACGGAAAAGCCTCCAGCGTACGTTCATTGCTGCGCAGCCGGAGCGTAACGGAAGCGCCGTTGCTTTCCGAGGTGTCGGCAATCTCCCATGCTTCCGTGCGGGCGACGCCGTGCTGTTTCATCCGGTATGTGCGGCCGTCCCACTCGTACTCGCCGTCCTCAACCGGACCGCTGATCGGGAACAGGATGGGGTTGCCGCCGCGGATATTGGCGGACGGATCAAGAAACGTAGCTTCATCCAGATAAAATAACTCGTAGCCGTTGAGCCGGCATTGCAGCGCGATACCGCCGCGTTCAGGACAGAGCAGCACGCTGGAGCGGGTGGAGGCTTCGGAAAGCTCAACCATCTGATATTGTTCTTTCGTAATTTTCACTTGGTATTGGGAAGACATCATCAATCATCTCCTGGTTTCAACCTTGACTTGAAAAGTTCGCAAAATGAGGTATGCTAACGTTAAAGCTTCGTTGTTTTTCCATCTTATAGCAGCCTGCCGGATTTGTATAGGCGTCAGCACTTGTCTGTACTCACCGTTAATTTACACAGCCCTGCGCGGCTTTCGAGGTGAACTTCCGTCCTATGCGTCGCTCTGCCGCCCGGCTATTGCCGGTACCGATCCTATCCTTCCTCGTTCCGCTCGGGTTATTTGAGATGCTTCGCTCATGGGGAGGGCTCGATCCTTATTTGCAATCGCCCGTTGTCCATTTTTATTTGGTCAGCATCGTATCTTTTCTGGCTTTGCTGCTCGCCGCAGCTTTAGGTTATGCGGGAATGAGGCTGCGCAATCTTGGCGTCTCGTTTCTATCGTTGGCTTATATATCAATGACAGGATTGCTGATGCTGCACGGGCTGGCGACACCGGGATTTGTTATGGATCATAACAGCGTCCAGGGCGTGTCTTCCCAGCTCGGCATTCTCGCCGCTACCGTCTGGCTTTGGCTGGCCTCGCTGCCTTCCGCCAGAGGGCTTGCGGTCCGTCTTAAAGACGCTCACCGGTGGCTGTCGCCTGTGTACACGGCCGGACTGGTTCTTTTCCTGGCAATATCCATGAGAGGCCCTCATACGATGCACAACTGGGCAATGGGGCTGCAGGGCGTGCGGACGGTGCTGACGGTTGCTGTGCTTCTGCTGCTTCTGCATGCGGCGATGAACTTCGCCAGAGATTACCGTTCGGCCGGAATGCCGCTGCAGCTCGCAATTGTGTACGGCTGCGGCTTTTTGGCTGCCGGACAAGTCGTTATGGTGAACGGCGAGACGTGGCGGCTGAGCTGGTGGATCTACCATTTGCTGCTGCTCACCTCGCTTGTCGTAGTCGCTTCCGGGCTGCTGCGGCAGCTGGCGGGCAGCGGAGCATCCCTTACGGCTTCATTGCGGGCGATCTTTCGCTCCAGTCCGCAGGAATGGCTGCAGAGATGCATTTCGCCAAGCGTTCAGGATTTAATTCAGGCAACCGAGCAAAAAGATGAATATACGGCAGGGCATAATTACCGCGTCGCCCTGTACGCGCTCAAGCTGGGCGAGAGGATGGGGCTTTCTCCATCCGAGCTGTTGGCGGTGGGCCAAGGCGCGATTGTGCACGATGTCGGCAAGCTCTACATATCAGAGGTTATTTTGCGCAAGCCCGCCGCTTTAACAACGGAGGAGCGCCTGGTCGTTGAGCAGCATCCCGTTCGGGGATACGAGCTGTGCCGCAATCTCGGCTTCATGCGAGAGGAACTGTCGGTCATCCGCTCTCATCATGAACGCTGGGAAGGCGGCGGGTATCCCGATTCACTGCAGGGCGAAGAGATTCCGCTCTTGGCGAGAATTACGGCAGTGGCGGACGTTTACGATGCGCTTACCTCGCAGCGCTCCTATCGTCAGGCGATGACGCATCAGGGCGCATTGGAGCTCATCTCGTCTCAAGCGGGACGCCATTTCGATCCTTCTTGCGTTAATGCCTGGCTTCAGCTGGCGCGGGAGGAGCCGGAGTTTTTCGCCAAAACCGCTCAAGAAGAGGCTTATCTGCCTGTTCGTACGGGCAAGCCTTTGCCGGGTTAAATACCGTTGAAATTGTATTCATCACGTAACTCATTCTAAGGAGGAATTCAGCATGACCTATGTGCCTGCTTCCAATCGTTATGAGGCAATGAAATACAATCGCACTGGGCGGAGCGGCCTGAAGCTGCCTGCCATCTCGCTCGGACTATGGCATAACTTCGGCGGCAACGACCGCTACGAGAACGGCCGGGCGATGGTGCGCTGCGCATTTGATTCCGGCATCACCCACTTTGACCTCGCCAACAATTACGGCCCGCCGCCCGGCTCCGCAGAGGAGAACTTTGGACGTATTCTGAAGCATGATCTGGCTCCTTACCGGGACGAGCTCATTTTATCCACGAAGGCTGGTTATTATATGTGGCCTGGGCCTTACGGAGAATGGGGCTCCCGCAAATCCGTTCTCTCCAGTCTGGATCAAAGCCTGAAACGGATGGGCGTCGACTATGTGGACATTTTTTATCATCACCGTCCGGACCCTGACACGCCGCTGGAGGAAACGATGAGCGCGCTTGATTACGCGGTGCGTTCCGGCAAAGCGCTTTACGTCGGCATCTCCAATTACAGCGCGGAGCAGACTCGCGAGGCATCCCGTATTCTGAAGCAGCTGGGCACGCCTTGTCTGATCCATCAGCCGTCGTATTCGATGGTTAACCGCTGGATTGAAAACGGGCTGCAGGATGTGCTGGATGAGGAAGGCATCGGATCGATCGTGTTCAGCCCGCTTGCCGGCGGCATGCTGACGGATCGTTACTTGAACGGGATCCCGTCCGACTCGCGCGCGGCCGGGCCGAGCGTCTTCATGAGCACGGACAACATTACGGAGAGCAACCTGAAGCGGATCCGGAGTTTAAATGAAGTTGCGCAGCAGCGCGGACAAACCCTTGCCGCGATGGCCCTCGCCTGGACGCTTCGCGGAGGGCGGGTAACCTCAGCTCTTATCGGCGCCAGCCGTACGGAGCAGATTGAGAGCAGCGTCCGTGCGTTGGATCAGCTGGATTTCAGCGAGGAAGAGCTGCGGATCATTGAAGACATTTTATCCCGGCCTTAATCCCGTTTTTTAATAAACTCTGCCGATGAAAAAAAGCTGTCCCGCCGTAAAGGCGAAGGACAGCTTTTTCATTTGACTAGCGACTGCCGGGACATCTGTCAAAAAGCTGGTTTATGTACCGCCCGGCGGTCAGACTGGCTTGCTCAAGAGGTCTTCTGCAGCATCAACAAACTTCCAAATACAGTTTTGTTCCGTCATTATATTGAAAAATAGCCACATCCCGCGATAGCTGCACCGAGGAGATTCGCTTCCAGCGTTTGCGGAAATCAAAGTTCAACTCGTACTCCTTCAGCTTATCGGGCAGCAGCCGAGCCGCCTCCTCTTGTCCGGGGGGGTAGAAGACGGGGACGGAGCGGTTCTTGAATGTAATAGATTTCATCATTTCGAAAAGCACCCCCTTAGTCATAATCGTTCTTCTCTCTTATTTTACATTAAACGGATTAAAAGAATATGAAAGATTCGGGGCAAAACGCAAATTTCGCCAATAAAATTTAGGTCCAAGGACTTGATTTTTCGACAAGAAGCGTCATATTAAACAAATCTGCGATGATCTTAAGGACCATAACAGCTGGAAAACAGCAATCGGAGCCAGCCAGCTCCGGTATGGCGAGGTGTGAGCAGACGCCAATTCATGTAGAATAGCGTTAATACAATGCGACGGGAGGATCCGTGTGACTTTATCCAGCGTTTTTTTGCTCAATATTAGTCTGCTGATTGCGATGGCGTATTTGTTTAATCTGGGCTACAAAACGGTCTTTCACCGGATTCGGCCTGCGGCGCAAAGAGCGGCAGCTGCCTTCACTTTTGTTGCAGCAGGCTTTTTTAGCATGGTATTCGCGCTTGAACTGCCGCATGAGGTTCGCTTTGATCTCCGCCAGGTTCCGCTCATATTGGCTGTGCTTATGTTCCGCTCCCCTTGGACGGTTGCAGCAATCGGGGTTGGCATTGGAGGGAGCAGACAGCTTTTTGGCATTAATGAGGCGTCGCTGGCGGGACTCGGCAATATGCTTATTCTGGCTGTGGCTGGCGCGCTACTGACGTCGTGGTATCAGCGCAATGGCTGGAGCTTTAAGAAAAAATCCGTTATTGCGATTGTTTTGCTTACAACGCTAAACTGCGTGAACATATCGATGATGGGCGTCCTGCCTTATCAGTATTATTGGACGGATATTTTCCCGGTTACCTATCCATTGTCCATGCTGCTCAGCGTATTTTTCGTATACATGGTCAGGGATTTTAATAAAGAACAGATTCGGATGCAGGAGCTCAAGGTGATGAACCGGGTGCTCAGCCGGCAGACGAAGGAGCTGCGACAGGCCAAGCAGGGTCTGGAAAAACAAGCGCAGCAGCTAGTGCTGGCGTCGCAGTATAAGTCGGAGTTTCTGGCCAACATGTCGCATGAGCTTAAAACGCCGCTGAACAGCATTTTGCTGCTGTCCCAGCTTATTGAGGAAAATGAGGATAGCCGTTACAACGAAGAGGACTTGCGGCATGCGGCTATCATTCACGGATCAGGCAAGGAGCTGCTGCAGCTCCTTGACGACATATTGGATCTGTCCAAGGCGGAGGCCGGCAAAATGGACGTCCATATCGAGCCGGTGTCTACGCTGGAGCTGATCCAGTCGCTGCAGCTCCAGTTTCAGCCTATGGCGGAACGCCAGAAGGCTGATTTTTGGATCGAGCTGGACCAGGCTGTTCCCGCGCTGCTGCATACCGATTGGCTGCGCGTGCAGCAAATACTGCGCAATCTGCTTATGAACGCGTTCAAATTCACGGAGCAAGGACGAATCGGACTGCAAGTGAGCCAAACAACCGGACAGAGCGGGGACGAATGGGTCCGTTTTGCGGTCAGCGACACCGGAATTGGCATTGAAAAAGAGAAACAAACGCTCATTTTCGAGGCTTTCCGGCAAGAGGATGGGACGATTACTCGCAAATACGGCGGGACAGGCTTGGGATTATCAATCAGCCTGCAGCTCGCTCAGCTGCTGGGCGGGCGGCTGGAGCTGGACAGCCGCAAAGGTGAAGGCAGCGTATTTTCGCTGCTGATTCCCGCAAGTACCGGGCAGCAGCTCGAGAGAGCGGATGAAGCCGAGCTCTGCGCAGAGCCAAGCAAATAGGCCCGTCATGAAGACGGGCCTATTTGCTATGGAAGCTTTATTTAACAACCAGAACAGGACAGTGCACATGCTGAGTCACATAATGGCTGACGCTTCCGGTCAAAAGCTCCTTAAAGCCGCCTTTGCCGTGGCTGCCTACAACGACCAGGTCTGCGCCGCGGCTGTCGGCAAGATCAACAAGCTGTCTGCCGGCATCGCCTTCCGCGATAAAAACCTCGATTGGCATATCCGTGACGGAAGCGATAATGGAACGAGCCTCTGCGGCGATCGTTTCCGCTTCGAGGCGCATGGACTCCGCTCCGGCCGGCGGTGATGCGGCAACTGTTTCGCCGACAATAATCGGCATCACGTTGTACACATGAACAACCTCCAGCATCGACTTAAAGGTCGATGCCAGCTCAATGGCGGATCGGAGCGCGCGCACCGATTGCTCCGATCCGTCATATCCGATTAAAATTCTGGAATAGGGCATAACTTATCCGCCTCCGATCTGATGGAGCAATGTCATATCGCAAGCTTGCGGAGCCCGTTCTGAGCCGCCGAAAACTGATGCGCAGCCACTGCTGATAGCCTAGTATTACCCTCTGCGGAGCGATGCCAAACGAGGACATAATTCTGTCACAAATCACCGGTTTAACCATTCGACAATCGCTTGACATTATTCGCGAAAATGCGTATCCTATAAAAGTCGCCGCTGACGAGACGGACAAGCAGACAGCGCACTGACAACGATTTGCTGATGTAGCTCAGCTGGTAGAGCAACGCATTCGTAATGCGTAGGTCGGGGGTTCGAATCCCTTCATCAGCACCATTCACAACTTTACCAGGATTCATTCCCTTCGCAAAAACGTTGCTTTCGGCCTGTACCGGGAGCGGCGTTTTTTTTATTTTATTTAGTAAAGCTTGCAGCCGCTCAGCCTTCATTCATGCGGAGAAGTAGCGCGCTCCAGCCGCTCCAGATATTCCATCGCCTCCCCGCGGCTGTTCCCGCACATCTCCGGCTCCGCCTGCAAGGAAGAGCATACGGCTGGGCGGTCCGGATGACCGAAGATGGCGCAGCGCAAATCCGGTAAAAGCTGTATACAGGGAATTCCGGGAGGTTTGCCGCCGGGCATGCCCGGTATCGGGGAGGAAATTGAGGCCGCAATGCAGCAGGCGGCGCATCCGCTTCGGCATATCATAATTCATACCTCCTTTGCATAGTGTAATTCATAAGGCTACCTCAACCGATAGTAAAATCAGCAGCCGGCTCCAAATGGTTTGTGCAAGCGCTTCACCGGGTATTAAAAATCATCAACGGCTGCAGCAGGCGGTATGGCCTGCGGTACACGCCAGGTTTGGGGGCAAGGGCTTAAAAGCCCGCAAGGCATGCTTCAGCAATGTCTAACCGCAGTTGAGGCGGGACATACTGGAAGTATGAAGCCACAACCGAGGGAGAGATGCGGCATGATCCGGAGAGAAGGCCATCTATGGACCGGTTTGATCAATGGCTTGGCGCTTGCGCTGCCATTCTGGGCTGTTTGTGCAGCTTGGCTGCTGACGTATTTATACTAAGACTCCGCAGTTCTTTCTGCTGAGTCCATTATAACCGCAAAGCGAGTGCTCCTGCGCAGCCGGAGCCCGCTTTGCGGTTATTTATTATTTTCCTGAAAGAGGAGGCTTTTCGACATTTTGCGGCAGACTTCCACGGTATCGAGGAGCGCTGCGGTGTGATAAGCTGGATGGACAGACGGCTTTACGTACGGGACAGGCTAATCGTGACGGCGGAACGGAAGGGGAACAGCGAATGAGGATCGGATTGGTGTCGGATACGCATTTAAGCGGCACGGCGGGAAAGCTGCCCGATGAACTCGTTAGAGGGCTTCAGGGCGTCGAGTTTATTCTTCATGCAGGCGATTGGACTCATCCGCGAGCGGTTGCGCTGTTAGAGGCTATTGCCCCCGTAGACGGGGTAGCGGGCAACAATGACGGACCGGATCTAGTACGGCGCTTTGGAAAAAAGAAGCTGCTTGAGCTGGGAGGCTTCCGGATCGGAATTGTGCACGGCGATATAGGCTGGGGGCGGTGGACGGAGCAGAAAGCATTGTCCAACTTTGAAGGGGAAGATGCCGCTGTTATCTTGTTCGGACATTCCCATACCCCATATCGGAAGCAGCACGGAGCTTCCCTCTTATTTAATCCCGGATCGCCGCTGCAGAAGCGGCGCCAGCCAAGGTACTCCTATGGAATTATGGAGCTTGCAGGGGGCAGTATCCGCACAGAGCATTATTATTTCGACGACCGGAGCTGAGGCGGGTCTGTCACCAGCCCGGCAGAGGCGGCATATTCTGAGGAAAAAGGCTGTATGCAGCCAGCCTGAACGCCTTAGGAGGCTGTCCTATGATTATTTCGAATTTTCCGAGCGATCTGCTTGCAGAACATCAAAGATGGCATCATGCTTTTCATGTAAATAATAACTTCAACCCGCCAATTGGCTGGGGAGATAACTTTCTTCGTTTTCACCGCCAGTTTATCCGCAAGGTATTGGCGTGGTACCAGTCTCAAGGGTATGATATGAGCCTCGTACAGCCTTGGAGCGAGGTGCCTCAAGGGATCCGGATGAGTTCCTGCTACGATATAAATGCAGAGAGAAGAATTCTCTTTCAACCGCAGTCCTTCGCTTCGGCAGACGAGCTGGGCCGCTTCATTGAGCGGCTGCATGCCTGCATTCACGACGCTGGAGCAGTCGTGCTGAACGAGCCTATCCTTCAGGATCTGGACATAGCTCCGAGGTCTACCTATTTCTACAATATTCACGGGATGATCGACAACTGGTATTCCAATTGGGAAAGAGCCACAGGCGGAGGAACGCCGCAGATGCCCTCTTTTCAACCGATGCCGGGAATGCCCATGCAGGGATTTCAGCAGCCGTCTGGAATGATGGGGATGCCCGGTATGCCGTCATTTCCAATGCCCGGCGGCTTTGGCGTTCCCGGGCGGTCCTTCTCGCGGAGCGAATCCGGCAAATTACCAAGCGGCGGCTCGTTAACACGCAAAAAGCCGGAGGGAACGCCAGCCGGGAACTCCGCTTCCGGTGCGGACAAAGCGCAGGTTACGGCGGTTACGCGTCAGAAAGGACGCGGCTCTGCGCGTAAAGCCGCTCCGGGCGCTGTACGTAAAACAGCCCCCTTGCGCGGATTGCGCAAAGGGGCGTCGCGGCCTGGGGCCAATGGGAAACATTAGTCCTGTAATTGGTCTGCTCCCATACCGGCCAGCTTCCGCAAGCGGCGGAACAGATCGGCGTAATAACCGTTCTGGCGGGGGACAAAATCCTCCGCCCGAACTTGAAGGCGCACAGACGTAAGCCCGGAAGCGGCTTGGTGTTCCAATTGAACACCGCCGCTCTCGCCGTCCGCCGCAGCCCATTCTGCGCCTTCCGCTTCAATTTTCTCTGTGATTCCTTCAAACAACCGAATGAGATCGTCCAGAGAAGCCTCATAAATACCGGCTACTTCATCCCGCTGCAGCCGATGCTCCAGCAAGGGCAGATTGCAGCGCAGCGCGAATTCGTCGCTTCGTTCATGATCGATAAAGTCGATGCCGCCGGCCGTGCCGACCGCCCTCTCCTCATGCGATCCGATGGGGACCAGCTCCTCGAAGACGGCGGCAACGCCTAGCTCCTCCTCAATTTCACGCATCGCGTCACGGATTCCTTCACCGGCAGTCAGATGCCCGGCAGCCGTAATATCCAAGTAACCCGGATAAGTGTCTTTTCCGAGCTGGCGTTTTTGAAAACGGACGCACGGCTGCCCGGCTCTATCTGTAATAAGCCAGCAATGAAACGTGCGGTGCCGGAGACCGAGACGATGCACCTCTTTGCGTGCAGCCACTCCTATAAGTTCCCAATGTTCATTATATATATCAAACATTTCCAATTAATAACTCTCCTTTTGTGTCAATCAGCGCTGGACAAGCCCGCTTGGAACAAAGCAAATTAGTTGCATTTGTAAACAATCTATAAGAATCGACAAAAAAACACCGCTCTGGTAAAAGTGGTTAAACAGGATTTTAGTCCCGGTTGTCGAAGTTTGTGAACAGCCGTTCGGTAAACGGAAGGTCGGTTACAACACGAAAGCTAAAATGGGGAGGCCCCATGAATGATACCATACCTATCCATGAACCATCTGCTGTATTTTTTGCTTGCGTATACGATTGTTGCCTTCGCTTCATTTACGATGCTGAGCATAGCCGGAAGTCTTGGCATTAAACAATCCAAACGAACCTACTGGCAGCTTGGCGGGGCTATCGTATTTTCGCTTGGCGCCTGGTCCATGCATTTCATCACGATGCTGGCCTACAATTTTGTCCAAACCGTCGGTCCCTTAACGATATTGCCGCTATTTGTTATCGGGGGAGCCGCGTATTTGGCTTTACTTGTATACAGCGGGGGAGGCGACCGGCCCTCCATCGCCCGGCAGCTTTCGGCATCATTGCTGCTGACAACCGGATTATCTTCTCTGAATTTTTTCTGCATCATCAGCTATCGCGCAAGTTTACAGATTGACCCCATTTACTTGGGAACCGCGCTTATTTGCTGCTTTGGCGCTGCGTTTACGTCCGTTTATCTTCAGCAAAAAAACGGGCCGCGTTTCAGAATTGCCGGCAGTCTCGTGCTTGGAACCGGAGCGATTCTGCTGCAGGTGCTGACAATGGCCGGAACAAGATTTTATGGTGAATCAGCAATGCTCGGTTATCAGATGGACAATTATTTGTTATTTATGGGTTTGCTGCTGGCGTTGGCGGCAGTAATCATATTTGCATTCAGCATCATGGCCTGCTTGGCCGATCGCAGATACGGCCTTATTAATGAGCGGTACCGGCTGCTGGTCGAAAACTCGATTGATATGATTGCGGTAGTCAGCGGCACGACATGGGAATTCGTTAACCGTTCGGGACTGAGCATGTTCGAGGTATATGATGAGAGCCGCATGGTCGGACGCTCCATTTTTGATTTCCTGCATCCCGATTATCACGAGAAGCTGAGAATGCATCTGCATCGCCACCAAACCTCGAAAGCGGCGCACCGGGGAAAAGTGGAGAACAGTCCTCCGATCGAGCTGGATTGGGTAACAGGTACAGGGCGGTTAATCAGCACCGAACTGATTTTGTCCGAATCCACTTTTGCCGGCAAACCGGTCGTTGTGATCATTATCCGCGATATTTCAGAGCGGAAGAAAAACGAGGAGCTGCTGATCAACTCCGAAAAGCTATATGTAGCCGGGCAGCTCGCCGCCGGCATTGCCCATGAAATCCGCAATCCGCTCACCTCGCTGAAAGGGTTTTTGCAGCTGATCGCCAGCGGCAGAACGTCCGCATCGGGCTATTACGATATTATGAAATCCGAGCTCAACCGAATCGAAACGATCGTCAGCGAGCTGTTAATGCTTTCTAAGCCGCAGGTGTACGAGATGGATTTTGCCGATGTGCGCAGCATGATGCTGGATACGGTGCTGTTGCTGGAATCGCAGGCGGCCCTGTACGGCATTGTCGTCAAAGCGGATTACGGAAAAGAGCCCCTTTGGATTTACGGAGTGGATTCACAGATCAAGCAGGTGTTCATCAACGTTCTCAAAAATGCGATTGAGGTCATGCAGGACGGCGGAGAAATCGAAATCAGCCTGCGCCGCGACCATTCAGAAGTGCTCATCTCCGTCATGGATATGGGGCCTGGCATTGACGAGGAGCAGCTCGCAAAAATGGGACAGCCTTTTTATACGACGAAGGATAAAGGCACTGGGCTCGGACTTATGGTATCCTATAAAATTGTGGACAATCACAAGGGCCGCATCCGGGTAGCCAGCCAGCTCGGAACGGGAACGACGTTTGAGATCCGTCTTCCTTTCCGCAACCACAGCTCAAAAAGCTCCTTCCAAGTGATGCCGGAGGACGGAGTTTCAGCAGGCTAACAGAGGCCTTTGTGCAAAGCAGGTCCTGCAACGTGTATAGAGCCGGAACGGCAGGGGTAACTAATCGTATAGAGAGTTTACGATTGGATGCCGATTCCCGGAAAAAGGAGGACCCGCAACATGACGATTGGCGCCCGTGTGCTCAAAACAGGAATGGCCGTGGCGCTGGCCATTTATTTAAGCGGGCTGATCGGCTTTGCCAATCCGCTTCTGGCCGCAGTATCGGCAATTTTTACGCTTCAGCCGTCTATCTTCCGCTCCTGGCAGCAGATCAGCGATCAATTCCAGACGAATCTGCTCGGAGCGGCCATCGCGCTCGGCGCGGTGCAGCTGATCGGCAATTCGCCGATTACGGTCGGCATCGTATGTATAGCCGTTATTTTGATCAGCATCAGGCTGAAAATGGAATCGACCGTAGGGCTGACGCTGGTCACGGTTGTGGCGGTTATGGAAGCCAATTCAACCGGTTGGATGTTTGCCGTGGAGCGCTTTTTGCAGGTATTGACCGGTATGGGAGCGGCGTTTGCCGTGAACGTGTTTATTTTCCCCCCAAGCCCGCGCAAACAATTCCATGATCTTGTGCAGCAGAGCTACGCCGAGCTCTCGCTGCTGCTGCGCACCTCCATCTCCGACGAGATGAAGGAGCAGGTGTACAACAAGGAGAAGGAAAAGTTAAGAGGCATGATCGGACGGCTTGAGGAGCGCTTCAAGGTGCTGGAGGAGGAACGCACCTTCCGCTCCTCGCGGCGCGTGGAGAGGGCCCGCCAGCTGCTGCTTGCCAAACAGCTCATCCGCGCCGTGGCCAAGGGCTCCGATCTGCTGGAGGTGGTGGAGGAGCATTATTTCTCTACTCCGGGAGCGGAGGAATGGGCGGGAAGGCTTGACTCGCAGATCGAGGAGCTGACAAAGTACCACGAATTTCTGCTGCTCAAGCTGGACGGCAAAATCAAACCCGGCTCGCAAGGCCATGCGGAAGGCATCACGGGCTCGCGCCTGGCGCGCCAGCTGACGGATTATTTGCGCGACAATCCCGATGAGCATTTGCGGCTTGTTTTTGTGGCCTCAGCGCTGTTTGAATACGGCTATCATCTGAGCCGGCTTGAGAAGCTGATTGATCAGGTGCAAACCCGCGCCTCGGAGGGGGATTCGGGCAAGTGGCAGCTCTTCCCGCTGAAGGGCCGGGACTAAACCTAATCTCTAATGAACGAGGAAAGCCTCTAAATCCTTACAGGGATTTAGAGGCTTTTTTGATGCGGATTAATTGTCTCCCCGATGCTCTTTATGCTTATGGCGGCGCGGATGCTGCAAATGATTTTCTGGATCGTTTGCGTTATCATGCGGAATTTCCCGCGGATCGGTATGGCCCATATGGTGGTTGCTGAACTCAAGCTCCGTCAGCTTCCATTCCGTGGAGCCCCACATCGGATCGGCCGGGAAAACGTCGCCGCGCTGCAGCTTTTCCTCGCGGCCCCATTCATTCGTATACACGCCGTCTACTTCGACATGCTCGCCCGAAACGGGGTCCATTTCGTTATGAACCGGTTTGTCGCTCATGAAGCTCTCCTCCTGTTCAGCGCCTTACTATATACCGTGCTTTTTGACTGCCGCCGCGTCGGCTTCGGACTGCTGCCCGCTGGCCTGCGCTTTGTCGCGTCCGGTGCGGTCGGCCTCGGATTGCGCCTTGCGCGCCTGCAGCTGCTTTGCAGATGGCTGTTCGCCTGACATCGCCATTACTCCTCTCGGCTTGAACTGCCTTATCAGTGTGCCGCAGCCGCGGCTTTCCTATGATGCGTCGGGGAAGGCAATAACCGGAAGCTTTTGAAGATTAAAAAAAACGCCCGGCCGCCGGCTTGTCCTGCAAGCCTTCGTCCAGACGTTCTATTTGGCTAAATAACGCGTTTCGATTTTTTTGCCGCCGAGCCACATCAGCACGACGACAACGGCTGCAAGGGCGATGCGCCAAGGCTTAAGTTCGCCAATATTAAAGCTGAGCAGCGAGATGGTAAAGATCATGACCGCTTTGCCCAGCAGCACGGCCGTCAGGAAAGTCCGGAAAGGCAGCGAGCTGAGGCCGGAGGCGATGTTGACCAGCACTGAAGGCGAAAAAGGAAAACAGCTGAGCAGAAATACCGGCGTGAAGCCTTTCCGTTCCAGCCAATCGAAAAATTTGCCGGCGCGGGGGAAACGGCGTTCCAGCCACATGCCGAGACCCGAACCAAGCTTGCGGGCCAGAGCAAACATGCAGATCGAGCCGGCGCATACTCCGATCCAGGAGAACAGAAAGCCGAAGCCGAGCCCATAGATGTTGGCGTTGGCCGCAATAAACAGAAACAGCGGCAGAAACGGCATGAAGGCTTCCAAGAAGGGCAGCAGAATGCCGGGCAGCGGGCCGTAAGCTGAGAATTGCTGCAGCATATGCTCCAGCTGCTTGAGATCCATTGATTTGAATGTGTTGATCCAATCCTGAATGCTATTCATGCTAGCAGGCTCACAACCTATTCCAATGATTTGGGCGGGCTGCCATTCGCTTCAGAAAGCGGCAGGAAGCAATAGCAAAGTCCAATGAGGCCAAACAGCAGCGCGCTCAGCCAGACGACAAAGGGCTCTCCCCGCCAGGTAGCTACCATGCCTCCGGCAACGGGGCCGATCATGCCGCCGACGCCCTCCACCGTGCTCAGCATACCCCATCCAAGCCCCTTTTGGCTAGGTGGAACATAAGCGGCGAGCAGCGCATTCCATGCCGGAAGAACGGTGGCGTAGGAGAGGCCCAGCAGGCCGGCAAGCACGATGCAAAGGATAAAGCTGCCGCTGAAGGACAAGGCATACAGCGACGCAGCGACCGCAAAAAATCCGCATACAAGAAACCAGCGCCGATAACGGCTAAATCGGTCCGACAGCTTGCCAAAGGGCATGAGGCCTCCAATGGTGAGCGCTCCGCCTGCCGCTAGCAGCAGAGAATACTGCGCGCCGGTCAGATGCAGCTTGTCCGTAGCAAACGTAGGCAAAACCGTAACGAGCATGCCGGCGACGGCTGTCTGCAGCACCATGCCGGGCAAGAGCAGGCGCATGGCGTACATTCTTTCCTTCAGCACGGGCAGCTGGCGGCGCAGCGGAACATGCTCCACTTCGGCGGATTCGCTGCGGCGGCTGATGAACAGGGCGAGTACCCACGCGGCGAGTACGCTGCCAAGCAGCAGCAAATAGGCGGCGCGGCTGCTGTGATCCAGCACGATATTACATACGATCGGGCCTGCGCCAAGGCCGCCAAGCCAGATTGTGTAGAGAACTCCCATTTGAGAGGCGCGGTTCTCTTCCTTGACTCCGGTGAGGCAGACAATCCAGATCGGCGAAATGCCGACGCCGTAAAGCGCCGCTGCCGTAATGAACAGCCAGGGGACATCGGCGAACGGAAGCAGCGCAATTCCTGCGAGAGAAGCGAGCAGCCCCGCATGAACGACAAACCGAATCGCGAAGCGGTCAAGCAGATAACCGATTCCCATTTTGAGCACGGTATCCGTCAAATAATGAGCCGTAATAGCGGCTCCGACCGTGCCCAGCGTCAATCCGAGCGTATCCGTGCCGTACAGCGGCAAGAAGCTGATCAGCGCCGCTCCGCGGGCAAATTCGACGAGCAGCAATATGGCAGCCAGAAGCGGGATTTGAGATTGGCTCCGGCCGCCGAAGCGTTTCAGGATCGCGTTCATCCGCAGTTCCTCCTTCGCGGAGTAGGGTAAACAAGCATTTTCTACCAGTATACCCGAACCTTCGTCCCGCCAAATCCCCGAAGCCGAAAGAAACCTTTTTTATGACGCATGGAAGCAGGCCACGGTTTCAAATTTGTCCCGATTAAAGAGCGAGATTTTAAATATGCCTCCTATATCGTTGTTTAATCACCTATTGTGAGTCATATATAAATGTGTTACATTATTTCCAGGCAATACTTGGAGCTATTCCAGAAGACAAGGGGATGAGGCTGGCATGGAACGGGAATTGGCGCTTGAGGTCGTGCGGGTTACGGAGCTGGCGGCGCTCGCATCGGCGTCGTGGGTCGGCAGAGGCAGCAAACATGAGGCGGATGACGCCGCTACGGAGGCGATGCGCAAGATGTTCGGCTCGTTGTCGATACGCGGCACGGTAGTGATCGGCGAAGGGGAAATGGACGAAGCGCCGATGCTTTATATCGGCGAGAAGCTAGGGGCGGGAGCGGGGCCGGAGGTGGATGTGGCGGTTGATCCGCTTGAGGGCACCGAGCTTGCCGCGAGAGGCTTGGGCAACGCCATCTCGGTGCTGGCGCTTGCTCCGCGAGGACAGCTGCTGCACGCTCCGGACATGTATATGGAGAAGCTCGCTGTCGGACCTCAGCTTGCGGGACGGTTAAGCCTCTCCGATCCGATTTCAACGACGATCCGCAAAGCTTCAAGAGAGCTTGGCAAGCCATTGTCGGAGCTTACGGTGCTGCTGCTTGACCGGGAGCGCCATGCGCCGCTCATAAGGGAGCTGCGGGAGCTGGGAGTGCGCATCCGTTTGCTGACGGACGGCGATGTGGCGGGGGCGATGGCGCCGTGTTATCCCGAAACGGGCGTTGATCTGTACGTCGGATCGGGAGGCGCGCCGGAGGGCGTATTGGCTGCCGCTGCAATTAAATGCCTCGGGGGCGAGATGCAGGGGCGTCTGATGCCGGACGGCGAGGAGCAGCTGCAGCGGTGCGCCGAGATGGGCATCGCCGATCCAGCCCGTGTTCTCCGCACGAGCGACATGGTCGGCAGCGGCGATGTTATTTTTGCCGCTACGGGCGTCACGCCGGGAGATTTCCTTGAAGGGGTGCGGTATTTGCCCGGGCGCATTGCGCACACTCATTCCGTTGTCATGCGCGCCGCCACCCGGACGGTGCGGTACATTCATACGCGGCATGATTTGTCTCTTAAGTCGGTCTTGCGCAGCGAGCAGGCGATTGGATAAGAGAAGGCTGAAGGATCGGAAAGATCTAGGGATTAGAGGTGAAATTAAAGTAGGAATTGCCATGCCGCAACTTATTAGGCGTCATATTTAAAATGTGCGTTTTATAAACTGTTGGCGAAGGAGAAAACCTCATGCGAACTGCAGTTAGCGGAACAGGGCGAATCGGGAGATTATGCATTCGGCGGCTGCTTGATCTGCCGCCAGCTGCCGGGCTGGAGCTGGCGGCTGTGAATACGAGCTGCTCCTCAGAAGCGCTGGCTCATTTGCTGGAGTACGATACGGTGCACGGGCGGTGGCATAGCGGAATCACGGCGCATGAAGGTTATCTGCTTCACCGCGGACGAAAAATTGAGCTTGTTGCGGAACGCGAGCCTTCGCATCTGCCATGGGGGCGGCTCGGAATCGAGCTGGTCATTGATGCGACGGGAGCTTTTACGAAGCGCAGCGGCATGGAATCCCATCTGGCGGCCGGGGCGCGGCGAGTATTGCTCACCTCCCCCGGCGAGGCTGAATTGACAGCTGTTATGGGTGTGAACGAATCCCGATTTGATCCCAATGTTCATCGTCTCGTATCCGCCGCTTCTTGCACGACGAACTGTTTGGCGCCGGTGCTGAAGCTGCTGCATGAAGCGTTTGGCGTACGGGGAGGGTGGGCGACCTCCATTCATGCGTTCACGAACGACCAGAACCATATGGACAACCCGCATCGCGATCTGCGGCGGGCTCGCGCTTGCACCTCCTCCATCATCCCGGCGGCGACCGGTGTATCCAAAGCGCTGAAAGAGGTGCTGCCGGAGCTGGCTTCGCTCATTCAAGGAACGGCGGTGCGCGTGCCGGTGGCGGACGTTTCCTTGCTGCAGCTGCAGCTGGAGCTCGGCGCGCCGGCGGATGAGACCGCCATCCGCTCCGTTTGCCGCAATGCTGCGGCTGCGGGGCCGCTGGCACCTTATGTCGGGTACAGCGAGCTCCCGCTCGTATCGGCCGATTATATCGGCTGCGAAAAGTCAGCCGTAGTGGACGGGACTACGGTTCTTGCCAGAGGCAGCTCCGTTCAGCTGAGCGCATGGTATGACAATGAATGGGGCTACGCTTGCCGCGTCATTGATTTGGCGGAGATGATGGCATGCCGATGTGCGGATTTAGGAAGTGCCGGAGGTAAGGGGAATGAGGAAGTGGGGAAAGTGTCGGTGGTTCGGTAACGCAACTGACAAGCGTTATTCGCCCTAATATCATTCGTTTGAGATTCTAACAAAACTGACAAGCGTTATTAGGTGTTTTTCAAGTCAATTCAGCATTGAAACGGCTAATATCGAACCAAACCGTTAATGTGAAAAAACCTTCACCTGCCATATTGTTAGCCGGGTGTAAAATTCATAATCCAAACTATCCAAAGGGGATGAGCGGAATGAAGACGGATCAAACGGCGGCAGCAGGAAACAGAGCAGTAGGGAATTACGGTCTTGTTATTTGCCCCAGCTGCAACGAAATTATCGACACCCTTCCAACAAACGGGGTCAAACGAATGTACAGTCTTTGCGAGTCGTTGAACTGCCGGGAGCCCCAGGTGAGCAAAACGAATGCCGGGGAGGAATAAACAGATGGCGGACCGGAACGTTTATTTTTTCGAGGAAGGCCATCTCGGCATGAGGGCTCTGCTCGGCGGAAAAGGGGCCAATCTGGCCGAAATGACAAAGGCCGGGCTGCCCGTTCCGGCGGGCTTCACGATTACAACGGCGGCTTGTCACGATTATTTTGCAGAAAATAATACGTTGTCCGAGCGGCTCTGGGAGGAAATCCGGCAGGCGCTGGACGGACTGGAGGCCAGAACGGGCCAATGGCTCGGCGACCGGACCCAGCCGCTGCTCGTTTCCGTTCGCTCCGGTGCGGTCGCCTCGATGCCCGGCATGATGGATACGATTCTGAACCTCGGCCTCAATGACGAAACGGTGGAGGCGCTCGCCGCAGCGACCGGTGACGAGCGATTCGCTTACGATTGCTACCGGCGATTGATTGCCATGTTCGGCGAAGTTGTGCTGGGGCTGGATGCCTGGAGATTTGAAAGATTAATGGATCAGGTAAAACGGGAGCAAACCTGCACGGAGGACCAGGAGCTTAGCGGTGCAGCTTTACGGGAGCTGGCGGAGAGGTTCAAGGCTGCCGTAGCGGAAGGGGCGGGCAGGCCCTTTCCGCAGGATGTGCTGGAGCAGCTCCGTCTGGCGGTAGAGGCGGTGTTCTGTTCCTGGAACAATCCGCGCGCCCAGGTTTACCGCAAAGTAAACCGGATTTCCGACGCTCAGGGAACGGCTGTGACGATTCAGCGGATGGCCTTTGGCAACAAGGGAGAGGACTGCGGCACAGGTGTTGTGTTTACGCGCAATCCTTCGACCGGCGAGCCGGGCCTCTACGGAGAGTTCCTTCTGAATGCGCAGGGAGAGGATGTTGTAGCCGGAGTGCGCACGCCGCAGCCGATTGCCGGGCTTCGCCATTTAATGCCAGACGTGTATACCCAGCTTGAAAAATGGTGCGGCCAGCTCGAAATGCGCAGCGGCGATATGCAGGATATCGAGTTTACCGTGGAGCGCGGCGAGCTGTTTTTGCTGCAAACGCGGGCAGGCAAACGCAACGCGCAGGCCGCGCTGCGCATCGCGGTGGATCTTGTGCGCGAAGGGCGGATTGACCGCGAGGAGGCGGTCCGCCGGGTGGAGCTGCCGCATCTGGAGCAGCTGCTCCATAGGGGCATAGGAGATGCAGGCGGCGTTCAGGCGCTTGCATCCGGACTGCCCGCCTCGCCTGGCGCGGCAATCGGCATGGCCGTTTTTGACGCTGATACCGCCGAAAGCTGGAGCCGGGACGGGCGTCCGGTCATTTTAATCCGGCCGGAAACGACGCCGGACGATATCCACGGCGTGCTTGCCGCCGAGGGCATTTTGACGAGCCGCGGCGGAATGACGAGCCATGCGGCGGTTGTCGCCCGGGGCATGGGCAAGCCGGCCGTATGCGGCTGCGAGGCGCTGGAGGTGGACGCAGCCGCCCGCCGCATGACGGTGCGCGGAGCGGAAGAGGTCGTCCGCGAAGGCGACTGGCTGACGCTGGACGGCGGCACGGGCCGCGTCATCGCGGGCCAAATGCCGCTCCGCGAGCCTGCAGCGACGCCGGAGCTGCTTACAATGCTGCGCTGGGCCGACGAGCTGCGCAGTTTGGCGGTTTACGCCAATGCGGATACGCCTGCCGATGCGAGGAAGGCGCGCTCGCTCGGCGCGCAGGGCATCGGGCTTTGCCGGACCGAGCATATGTTTTTTGCGCCGGAGCGGCTTACGGTAATGCAGCGGATGATCGCGGCGGAGACAGATGCCGAGCGGGAGTCGGCATTGGCGGAGCTGCTGCCGATGCAGCAGGCGGACTTCGAGGGCATGTTCGAGGCGATGGACGGACTGCCGGTCACGATCCGGCTGCTCGACCCGCCGCTGCATGAGTTCCTGCCGGGGCGGGAGGAGCTGCAGCGCAAGCTGGACGCCGCCGTCCCCGGCAGCACAGAGCGGACGCAGCTCCAGCGTATGCTGCGGCGCTCGGACGCGCTGCGCGAAACGAACCCGATGCTCGGGCAGCGCGGCTGCCGGCTAGGCATTATGCACCCGGAAATATACCGGATGCAGGCGGAGGCCGTATGCCTCGCCGCACGCGCTTGCGCAGTGCGCGGCATCGACGTGCATGCGGAAATAATGGTTCCGCTTGTCGGCACGGCGGCGGAGCTGGGGCTGCTGCGCGGAGAAATTGAAGACACAGCCCGCCGTCTGCTGCCGCCAGAGCTGCTGGCGGCGCGGCCGGTCCGCATCGGCACGATGATTGAGGTGCCGCGCGCGGCATTGACCGCCGCGCAAATTGCGGAGCACGCGGACTTTTTCTCCTTCGGCACGAATGATCTGACGCAGATGACGTTCGGCTGCAGCCGCGACGACGCCGAGGGCAAGTTCCTCGCCCGCTACGTCGAGCGGAAGCTGCTGCGCGACAACCCGTTCCAGGTGCTGGACGCCGACGGCGTCGGGCAGCTGATCCGCATGGCGGCCGAGAACGGCCGGGCGGCCCGCGGGGAGCTCAAAACCGGCATTTGCGGCGAGCATGGCGGCGACAGGGAATCAATTTTCTTTTGCCACCAGATTGGCCTCGACTACGTCAGCTGTTCGCCCTACCGCATCCCGATGGCCCGGATCGCCGCCGCCCAGGCGGCACTGGAGCACGGCCCGCTGACCGGGAGCAGAACCGCTGTAACGGTGTGAAAATGCTGCGGCATCGGGTACAATGGATGGAGAAGATGATGCGAGCGGAGGGAAGGGCGATCAAACTTACAACGCGGCAAAAAAAGATCGTGGAGACGGTCCGCAAGCGGGCTCCGATTACCGGCGAGCAGATCGCCGAGCTGCTCGGCGTGACGCGTCCGGCGATCCGCGCCGACCTCGGGCTGCTCGTCATGCTCGGTTACCTGGATGCCAAGCCGAAGGTCGGATACTTTCTCGGCAAGGAGGAGGCCGGGGGCGTCCAGCACGATACTGCGGCCGATGCGGCAATGCTGCCTGTGCGCGAGGTAATGGCGGTGCCGATTGTGCTTCGTGAAACGGCGACAGTGAGCGACGCGGTTGTCGCTTTGTTTTTGGAGAACGTAGGCAGCCTGACGGTTGTGGACGGCGAGGGCCGGCTGATCGGACTCGTGACGCGCAAGGATCTGCTCAAGGTGGCGATCGGCAACCCACAGGCGTCGTCGATGCTGCTCGGGCTTGTTATGACCCGCTTGTCCAACCTCGCCACCATTGCCCCTGAGCAGACGGTTCGCGAGGCGATGGCGCTGATGATTGCCAGAGAAATCGACGGATTGCCGGTCGTTCGTCCGCGCGGGGACAATCCTGACGCGGGCCTGGAGGTTATCGGGCGAATTACGAAAACAACGGTCATGCAGCTGTTTTATGAGGCTTCCGCCAGGAACTGAAAGACCGGAAGTTGCGGCGACTACGGCGAGGGGGCAGGATGAAGCTTGAGCGAACAAGAATTCGGTGGTGTAAACAGCGGGCTGTTTGCCGGAGTGCCCCTCGGGGAAGAGGAGGAGTCCGCGCGCGAGCCCAAAACGGTCATCGTCTGCTCGGATTCAGCGGGTGAGACGGCGGAGACGGTCGTGCGGGCAACGATTCGCCAGTTCGAGGCGCAGTCGGTGAAAATCGAGCGCTGGGCGAGCGTGAAGTCCGAGGACGAGATTCGCCAGATGATGGAGCATGCCGCTTCTATTGGCAGCTTCGTCGTATATACGCTCGTGCTGCCCGAGCTTCGCGAGATGATTCGGGAGGAGTCGGCCCGTCTCGCTGTTTGCGCGGTCGATGTAATGGGGCCGGTAATGGAAGGTTTTGTGCGGACGTTCAACTCCGCGCCCAAACAGCAAGCCGGACTGCTGCACCGCATGGATCAGGAGTATTTTAACCGGGTTGCGGCGGTGGAGTTCACGGTCAAATCCGACGACGGGCAGCATATCGGCGGCTGGGGAGAGGCGGATCTGATTTTGCTGGGCGTGTCGCGCACCTCTAAAACCCCGCTCGGCATTTACTTGGCCCACAAAGGATACAAGGTGGCGAATTATCCGCTGGTGCCGGAGGTGAAGCCGCCCGAGGAGCTGTTCCGCGTTTCGCGCGGCCGCTTTGTCGGCCTGACGATGAGCCCGGAGAAGCTGATCGGCATTCGCATCGAACGGCTCAAAAGCATGGGGTTGCCGCCGGGAGTCAGTTACGCCAGCCTGACGCGTGTAGCGGAGGAGCTGGAGCATGCCCAGGAGCTGTTTCGCCAGCTCGGCTGCCTCGTCGTTGATGTGACGGATCGCGCCATTGAAGAGACGGCCGGCGTCATCTTAGATGCGCGCAAACATGTGCTGCGTACTTGATCAAAAAGCCATTTTTCACATCATTAAACCAGCCTGGCTCATACAGCCGGGCTTTTTTTGTTTCTTTTGCCTTACGGCCCGGCCCGGCCTTCTCCTGCGTATTCGCTTCATTGGACCTTTATGCTTTGCTTCGTGAAAATAATTGCCTTTCGAGAAAAGTTGCACAATGTGCACATTTTTGATAATGTAACGAATAGGGAAATGAGGTGCAAAAGATGAAGGAACTGGGCTTGCGGGAGAGGAAACGCGCAGAGACGGCCAACGCGCTTGCGGAAACGGCGTTTAAGCTGGCTTTGGAACAGGGGCTGGACGGATTTGTCGTGGAGGATATTGTGCAGCGAGCTGGGTATTCCAGGAGAACGTTTGCCAATTATTTTTCCTGCAAGGAGGAAGCGGTGGCCAAATCGGCGCTGGCGTTCGGCGGCATTGATGAAATGGTGGAGATGCTGGAGCAGCTGCCCGATGACATCCCGCTGGTTGATATTCTTCAGCGATTGATGAGCATGCAGCTGACCGTTGGGCTGTTGTGGAAAATGCGCGAGCTCGTGTCTCTTTCCAAGAAGTATCCGACTCTAGAGCCTTTTATTCTGAGCGTGTTCCACTTGCTGCAGCTGGAAGCGCAGACGACATTAGCGGCATTAAACAAGGGGCGATATTCCGAGGAGTACGTTCTTATTTTGGTCGGGGCGTTTTACGGAGCCATTCTGCTTGTCGTGAATGAAGATGTAAACGTGCTGCTGCCCGGCCAGACGGCTGTCGAAGGCCAGGAAGCAATGACGTTTGACCATTACCTGGGGATGACATTAGGTTATTTGCGCAACGGCTTCTGATCCGGTTTTTAATCTTTGTTATAGAGGGAGAGAGCGACTGTTATGTCCAGATTTTTGTACCGATTGGGGAAAAACGCTTACGACAAGCCGTGGGCTTACATTGCCGGATGGCTGGTCATTCTCGGCATCGTCGTGGCGACGATTGTTGGCAACGGGATAAACATAAGCTCCGAAATGAAAATCGAGGGCACGGAATCGCAAAAGGTTCTCGACCAGCTGGAGCAGGTCATGCCAGCAGCGTCCGGCGCCCAGGCAAGCGTAGTGTTTACCGCGCCCAAGGGAGAGCGGCTGGATACGGAAGCGCGTTTGGCCGCTATCGGCCAGGCGGTGAACAAAGTATATGGTTTGGACTACGTCATCAATCCGGCGGAGCTGGCCGCGAAAGCTGGCGGCGCTGCAGGCAGCCAGCAGCAGGGGGACGCCAAGCAGCAGGCGCAGGGGGGCGCCGCGCAGCAGCAAGCTGGAGGCGCAGCCCAAACGCAGTCAGGCGGGACGCAAATGGAGCTGCCGCCGTACGGACCGCTTATGGTAAACGGCATGCCCGTGCCGGGAATGCTTATTGCCAATGACGGAAGTGTTGCACTGTTCCAGTTTCAGCTCACCACGCCGCAGTCCGCGCTTTCTCAAGAAATGATTGATTCCATCGTGGACGCCATTTCGGTTGCAGAAAAGGATACCGGAATCTCTGCGCTGCCAAGCGATTCGCTTCGAGACACGGAGGTGCCGGTCGGCACCAATGAAATTTACGGCTTGGTTGTAGCCGGAATTGTGCTCGTCATGACGCTCGGCTCCCTCGTTGGAGCAGGCTTGCCGCTTGCGATCGCTCTCGTTGGCGTCGGAATCGGCGTTGGCGGCGCGCTTGCGCTCTCCAGCTTTGTCACGATGAGCTCGGTTACGCCGATTCTCGCTCTGATGGTCGGTCTGGCCGTGGGCATCGACTATGCCCTGTTTATCGTGAACCGCCAGCGCCGCCTCATCTTTGATCAAGGCCTGACAGCCCGCGAAGCGGCAAGCCGGGCGGTCGGCACAGCCGGCAGCGCTGTGTTTTTCGCCGGTCTGACCGTCATTATCGCCCTGTGCGGCATGCTTGTCATCGGGATTACCTTCTTAAGCATGATGGCGCTAGTCGCTTCCGCAACGGTGCTGCTCAATGTGCTTAGCGCCCTGACGCTGCTGCCAGCGCTGCTCGGCCTTGTCGGAGAACGCATCTGCTCCCCTAAAGCCCGCCAGAAATCCGCCTCTGCCGCTAAACGGCGCGGAATTGCCGAAGGCTGGGCAAAGGGCATCGTCCGTTTCCGCTGGCTCGTCATTGTTGGCATTATTGCCATTCTTGGCGCGGCGGCGATTCCGACGCTGGAGATGAGAATGGGCATACCGTCGGGTGCGACAGCGAATCTGGACACCCCAGCGCGCCAGAGCTACGACGCTATCTCCGCCGGATTCGGGGAGGGCTTCAACGGCCAGCTGCTGCTCGTCGCAGAGCCTAAGGACGCAGGAAAGCCGATTACGCAGGAGGTTCTCGGCCAGATTATAATGGAAATCCAGAAGAACAAAGGTGTGTCCATCGTGTCGCCTGTTTACGTAAGCGATAAGGGGAATATGGCTATTTTGAGCGCAATCCCCAAAACAGGCCCGACCGACGAAGAGACCAGCACGCTGGTGGAAGAGCTGCGTTCCTCGGATTCCGTCATTGCGAAGGACCTTGGCATTCAGCTTGGCGTGACCGGTTTTACCGCGATTAACATCGACATGTCCGCCAAGCTCACGGAGGCCTTCCCGCTTTACATCGGCGTTATCGTCATTCTCTCGCTAATCATCCTGCTGCTTGTGTTCCGTTCCATCCTCGTTCCGGTAAAAGCAACGGTAGGCTTCCTGCTCAGCGTGCTGGCGACGTTTGGACTGACAACGGCGGTGTTCCAATGGGGCTGGCTCAGGGACCTGTTTGGCTTCGACACCGGCGGTCCGCTGCTAAGCTTCATTCCGATTCTTGTCACCGGCATTTTGTACGGCTTGGCCATGGACTATCAGGTGTTTCTCGTCTCTTCCATGCGTGAGTCCTATATCCACGGCCATAAAGGGAAAAGCAGCGTTATTCATGGCTACGACCAGGCGAGCAAGGTTGTTGTCGCTGCCGCGATCATCATGGTTTCCGTATTTGCCGGGTTCATTTTTACGCATGACATCATGATCAAACAGATCGGCTTTGCGCTGGCAATCGGCATTCTGATTGATGCTTTTGTCATCCGCATGGCGTTTGTTCCGGCCGTTATGGCGATCTTCGGCGACCGGGCCTGGTGGCTGCCTCGCTGGCTGGACCGCATTCTGCCGAACCTCGACGTTGAGGGCGACAAGCTGATTGCCGAGCTGCAAAATAAAGCTCAGTCCGAAGGCGGAGCCGCCGCGGACGGTGAATACCGGTTGAATCCCTAGATATTATAAATGATTTCTGATTGCTCCAATTTAATGGTTCCTCATGGCTCTGCCGCCCCGAATGAATCGGGCTCCGGCGGAGTCTTATTTTTTTGAGGCTGAAAAAAAGCCGCCCCTCAGCCGATTGCGACTTTTGGGACAGCTAGTAAATGACCGGTTGGAGAGCTAACGAATCTGAGAAGCATTATATCCGACAAAATGGCGGATTCTGAGCGCTAACGAATCTGAGAAGCGTTATTTGGAGGTGAAGAGGGTGTTAGGACGCTTAAACAGCTCAATAAGACGCCTGAGTTGCGTTAAAATCTAAACTGGGCTCAAAATTGCCTAATAAGGTATCTCAGTTGCGTTAGACGCCGAAATGGCATCAAATCAGCAAATCGAACAGCACCGGATCCTTGTTCAGCTCAACAAAATGATACCCTTTGGCCTTCATCCGTTCGATCAGGCCGCCGTAATCCTCACGGTTTTTCAGCTCAATGCCGACAAGCGCGGGGCCGTTCTCCTTGTTATGCGTTTTGGTATATTCAAAACGAACGATATCGTCGTTCGGGCCGAGCACCTCGTCCAGAAACTCGCGAAGGGCGCCGGCGCGCTGCGGGAAATTGAGGGTGAAATAATGCTTCAGCCCCTCATAGATTAAGGAGCGCTCCTTCATCTCCTGCATGCGGTCCACGTCGTTATTGCCGCCGCTAATGATGCAGATGACCGTTTTGCCCTCAATCTGCTCGCGGTACATATCCAGTGCAGCAACCGGGAGAGCGCCTGCAGGCTCAGCGACGATAGCATTTTCGTTGTACAGACTGAGCAGCGTTGTGCACGCTTTGCCCTCCGGCACAAGCACGACGTCATCGATCAAGTCGCGGCAAATCGCAAAAGGCAGATCTCCAATCCGTTTCACCGCAGCTCCGTCAACAAATTTGTCAATCGTGTCCAGCGGCGTTACTTTCCCTTCGTTAAGCGACAGGTCCAGCGATGCAGCGCCCTTCGGCTCCACTCCAATAATGCGGGTGTGAGGGGAAACAGCTTTGATATAAGAAGCTACTCCTGCCGCGAGTCCGCCGCCGCCGACCGTTACAAACACATAATCGGGCAGAGAGTCGGTCGCATCCATAATCTCTTTGCCGACTGTGCCGTTGCCAGCAATAATGGCCGGATCGTCGAACGGATGGATAAATGCCGCGCCGGAACGCTCGCATTCCTTGACTGCCTCCGCATAGGCATCGTCATACGTGTCTCCTACCAGCATAATTTCCACCTGGCTGCCGCCGAAAAATTGCACCTGCGTTACTTTTTGGCGGGGCGTGGTGCTGGGCATAAAAATCTTTCCGCTAATGCCGAGCGTCTGACAGGAGTAGGCTACTCCTTGGGCATGATTGCCCGCGCTGGCGCAAACGACGCCCTTTGCAAGCGCCTCGGGAGAGAGCGTGCGAATGCGGTGATACGCGCCGCGAATCTTGAAGGAGCGGACGATTTGCAAGTCCTCCCGTTTCAACAAAACATTGCAGTTATATCGGCTCGACAGCACCCGGTTATGCTGCAGCGGAGTCCGGGTAATAATTTCATTCAGCGTCATCTGCGCATGCATGATTTCCTGCAGCGAGATTCGGGCAGCGGGCTCCTGGCTTCCGGGAGTAGCGGAGAGCGGGTCGTGGGGGGACGGGGTGCTGGCGTTCATACGCATGATCTCTTCCTTTCCGTTCGCAATGATGATTTGTATTGTTATACCCCTGCGGTCCGGCTTTGTCAATGGCGGCGGGGATGGGAGCGGTGCAGGCTCATAGCTTGCTGCAGCCGTTATCGATTTTAGAAGGGGGAGTATTGGATGAAAAAAGCATTTAAATGGCTGGCCGGGCTGCTGCTTGCCTTGGTTTTGCTGCTCGGCGGCGCCTTTGCAGGAGCAATTTGGTATATCCGCCCCCAGCAGGAGCTCACCTTGGAGCACGCTCCGCTCGACCTCGGCGCTAAAGGTATGAATATGGTTCGTTCGGGCAAAGCCGAGCTGTTTCTAAGCGGAGAGGATATCAACAATCTGGCCCGCGCCCATCTGAAAGGGCAGCCGCAGGTAACGCCGGATTTTCGCATCGAAGGGGCGCAGCTTGATCTGCAGGGGAATCGGATGACAGCCGACATCAACGGCCGGATTCGCGGGCAGATTGCTGTTGGAGTACAGGCCGAATACGAGCTGGAATGGAGCGATCCGAACTTGATCGCCACTCCGGTAAGCGTTAAGCTTCGCGGCATTCAGCTGCCAAGCACGCTGCTGGAGCGAATGGTCATTCCAGTGGGGGACAAGCTTCCGCCGCTAGTCGGCATCAAATCCGTGCAATTCCGGGATGGCGGCGTGGCGGTGGCGCTGCAGCTTCAACCGTGAAACAGCGGATAGCAGATAACGCATTTAAAAAGAAAAGCGCTTTGGGATAAACGGCCAAAGGGCCGAGAGGGCAGGAACTACGTTTACGTTTAGGCGGGCGCCGCAGGTGAAATAGAACCTGCGGCGCGTCCCGCATGAATTTAATTGACATCTTAATTGAGAATGTTTATCATAGTCTTTGAAATTGAGAATCATTATCAAGCATGTACGACATTTCCGGGTTTATCCAACATAGACGACTTTTTGCGCAGTTAACCGCCGGCCGGACCGGAACCGCTCGCGCTAACATACAACGTAGGGAGAAGGGAGGACGAGCAATGTCTATCGAACAAGCGCCGGGAACACGGGAGGCGCGGGAGCCGCTGTCCTGTTCATCCGTGCTCGCCGGAACCGAGACGATCTACGCGGCAACGATGGGATATGGCATTTACCGCCGCCGCTTAGAGAAGGAATGGGAACGGATCAGCACGCCAGAGCTGGAAAGGCATACGGTTAACCGGCTCGTGCTGGCTGGAGAAACGCTGTACGCCTGTACAAGCGACGGACTGATTTCATTTGACGGGGAGAAATGGGAACAAGAGGAGCTGGAGCTTCCTTGTTTTCAGTTCCGGGCGGAAGGCGGCTGCCTCTACGCTTGCACAACGCATGGATTATGGTGCTCGCATGGCTCTTCATGGGGAATGGCCGCATTTTCGGACCGCAAAGTATATGACATTTTGAACGTCCCTCAATATCTCATTCTTGGCTGTGAAAAAGGGCTCGCTCTGTACGACCGGTTCAGCTCCGCCTGGATGGAATTTGATCTCGGCACCGGGATAACGAGTCTGGCAGTCCATCACGGGCAGCTTATCGGCGTAAGCGAGCACGGGGAGCTAGTTGTCGGCAACCCGCAAAAAGGCTTCGAGCGCTTCCGGTATAAAGGACTGTTTTTGTTCTCGGTCGCTGTGCGCGGACAACAGCTGCTGCTCTGCACCGACCGCGGCTTGTACCGTATCTGCTGGCTGGGAGGGCGTTTGACGATGCGGCCTGTTGATGCTTGCGGCCCGGTGACGGATGTAGACATTCGCGGCGACCGGATGTACTTGGCGACATTGTACGAAGGCATCCGTCAGATCGACGGCGTGCCCGCAGGTTAACCTTTTTGGGAAGAAGGAGTGGGAATTAACGATGGAAAAGATCATTATTATCTGCTGCAGTATGACTGGCAACACGGAAGAGATGGCGGATGCAATTGCCGAGGGCGTCCGCGAGGCGGGAGCGGAGCCGGTTATCCGCGACATTATGGATGCGGAGGCTTCCGAGCTGGAACAGTACGACGGCATTTTCATCGGTGCGTACACATGGGGCGAGGGCGATTTGCCCGACGAGTTTCTGGACTTTTTTGAAGGAATGAACGATCTCGATCTGTCCGGACGCTCGGCAGCCGCATTCGGCTCCGGCGATACTTCCTATGATATCTATTGCGGCGCGGTCGATCAGGTCGAGGAGAAGCTCAAGGAACGCGGCGCAGCGATTCTCGCTCCTGGCTTTAAGGTCGAATTCAACCCCTCCGATTCCGAAAAAGACGAGCTGCGCGCGCTTGGCCGTCAGATGGCCGCTTTGCCGGCAGCGGCTTTGTAAACAATCTCCATCCATAAGCGCCTGTTAAAGCTGCCCCTGCACCCGACAACGGTGAGCGGAGGACGGCTTTTTGGCATGTCTTGGCATAAGATAACTTAGCGGAAACTTTTAACCGGACTTTTAGGCCCGGAGCGGCTATAATGGGTAGGTTCATTTTCGATAGGGTTTGTATTCAAGGGGGATAACGGCAGCGATGACATATGTTCCATATATTGCGGTGGAGGGGCCGATTGGAGCCGGTAAAACAACGCTGGCCACGATGCTGGCGGCTGAGCTGGGGCTTCCGCTCGTGAAGGAGATTGTGGAGGAAAATCCTTTTCTCGATAAATTTTATCAAGACATGGACGACTGGAGCTTCCAGCTGGAAATGTTCTTTCTGTGCAACCGCTACAAGCAGCTGGAGGACTCCGTATTGCCTAAGCTTGCGCTGGGGCAGGCGGTTATGTCCGACTATCATATAGTTAAAAATCTGATTTTCAGCGAGCGCACGCTCCAGGGGATCAAACGGGACAAATACCGCCAGATTTATGAGGTGTTGACGGGCGATCTGCCTAAGCCAAACATCATTCTGTACATCCGCGCCGATCTTGATGTGCTGCTTGGCCGTATTGCTAAGCGCGGCCGCTCTTTTGAGGAAGGAATTCCGGCGGACTATTTGCAGCAGCTCATTGTGGATTACGAAGCGGCGATGAGCTTCCTGGCCGAGAGCGATCCGTCTGTAAAGATTATTCCGATCAACGGAAATGAGATTGATTTTGTCGAGAATCCGGAGCAATACCGAAGCATCGTGGAACAAGTAAAGGAGTGCATGTAATATGAATCCATACGGCATTCCCGAGCATGCGGTTATTACGATTGCCGGTACGGTCGGTGTCGGCAAATCCACGCTGACGTCGGTGCTGGCGCAGCGGCTTGGCTTTCGCACCTCATTGGAGCAGGTTGATTTCAACCCGTATTTGGACAAATTTTATCAGGATTTTGAGAGATGGAGCTTCCATCTGCAAATATACTTCCTGGCGGAACGTTTCAAGGAGCAGAAAAAGATGTTTGAGCTGGGCGGAGGGTTTGTGCAGGACCGCTCGATCTACGAGGACACGGGCATTTTTGCTAAAATGCACGCCGATCAGGGGACAATGTCGGCGGTTGATTACGAGACCTACACCAGCCTGTATGAAGCGATGGTAATGACGCCGTATTTCCCGCATCCCGATATTCTGATCTACATTGAAGGCAGCCTGCCTTCCATTCTTAAACGGATCACGGAACGGGGCAGGGCGATGGAAATTCAAACCGATATTTCGTATTGGGAGCATATGCACCAGCGCTACGCCAAATGGATTGACGAATTTAGCGCTTGCCCGGTGCTGCGGCTAAACATCGATGAGTACGATGCTAATGATCCCGAATCGACGGCGGATATTTTGGCCCGGGTCGGTCGAGTAATCGGTAAATAAACGTTCTAGCGAAATGCGGCGCCGCCGCTTGAGACAGAAAAAAGGCTCGGCGCAATAGTGCAATAGTGCGCCAAGCCTTTTTTGCTGCAGCGTGTTGGACAGATGTCGTTAGTACCGGCCTACTGCAAGGGCCTGTCTAAGCCCTGAATGTTACTCCGATGCCTTGGATCTCACACTCCCGCAACCCGGGCCTCAGTCCCAGTCCTCGGAGGCGAGCTTCGCGGTGCGGCGCTCCTGTTTGTTGCGCAGCCGGTTCTCGGCCGGCGTGAGGCTTTTGCGGGCGGAGGAGGCGGACTGCTCCTTGCGCGCGAGACGGGCGAGCTCGCGGCCTGTCTTCAAATAATTTTCGTAGCGTGCGGCGTCCAGCTCGCCTCCGGCAAGCGCGGATTTAATCGCGCAGCCCTGCTCGCGGCTGCCATGCGTACAATTGCTAAAGCGGCACTGTCTCGCCAGCTCCTCGATGTCGGCAAAAGCTCCGGCGCGGATGTCCGAGCCGTCCTGCTCGTTATCCCACAGCTGCAGCTCGCGCATGCCTGGGGTATCCATGAGCAGCGCGCCGCCGGGCAAGCGGAACAGCTCGCGGTGCGTCGTTGTATGACGGCCGCGGTCGTCTCCTTGGCGGACGCCCTGCACACGCTGTTCCTCGCTGCCGGCCAGCCAGTTCAGCAGCGTGGATTTGCCGACGCCGGAGGAACCGGCGACCGCGATGGTCACACCTGGCTTAAGATAGACCAGCAGCTCCTCGAGCCCCTGGTTCTCCTGCGCGCTTACGGCATGAACCGGCACGCCGGGCGCCACGGCTTCAACCTGCCGAACGAGTTCGTCCGGGTCGTCGGCCAAGTCGGCCTTTGTAAGCAGAATAACAGGCGAAGCTCCGCTTTCCCAGGCAGCAACCATATAACGCTCAATGCGGCGCAAGTTGAAGTCATGGTTCAGCGCCGTCGTTACAAACAGCGTGTCGATGTTGGAGGCGACGACCTGCCCTTCCTGGACCGAGCCCGCCTCCTTGCGAATGAGCGCTGAACGGCGCTCCACCAGAGCATGAATGCTGGCCCGGGAGCTGTCTCCCGGCTTCGGCACGGCGGCGAGCACCCAGTCGCCAACGGCTGGATAGTCGGTGCGGCTGGAGGCGTCAAAGGAATACCGGCCGGTTACCTCAGCCAAATGCTCTCCGTTTGCCGCCGCCAGCCGGTATAAATGCGAGAATTGAGCCGTAATGCGCGCTGGCTCAAGTCCAGCCGTGTTATGACCGGCCTGCTGCAGAGCGGCTGCCGTTTGACCGGCGGTCTGCTCCCAGGCTTCGCTCCAGCCGTAAGGCTGAAGAGCCTCGGCGTTAATTTCTATGAGATCGTTCGTGTTCACGCGAATCACTCCTTGTTTCGAATATAAAGAAGCCCGCAGCGGCATCGTTTCCGGCAAGCCATGGAGGCTTGCGTAACGGAAACGGTGCCGGAGCTGCGGACTTTTTGGCAAATAATCTGCCGGCCGCGCCATCGAAGGGCAGAGGCGCGAGCGCGCCTCTCCCTGGATGAGCACAGACCGGAAGCCATGCAAAAAAGCCGCAGGAGAAAGGTCTCCTGCGGCTTGTCGCTATAAAGCTTGAACAGGCGGCGCGCGAAAATCCTTGAGATGGATTCGCGGCGCAGCTGTCGCAGCTTAAGCGGCTTGCTCCGTAGAGACCGACGACGGGACAATCGACGAGCGGATTGCGTTTACCATTTAAAATCGGCCTCCTTAGATTGGCTTGAATTGGGTTTAGTATAACGTCGAAAATCTGCACGAGGCAAGGTAGAAAACAATTAAACCGGTTTGTGCCTTGCCTTCGCCTAAGCGGGGTCCCGGCGGATTTGCGCATCCAGCCAGAATGTGGCGAACGGCACGAACGAAGCTACAACCGCAATAGCGACTCTTGTCAGCTTCCAGCGGGCCTGAATGGTGGCATGGAGCAGCGCGAGCATATAAAGCACGAACAAACCTCCGTGCAGCGCTCCAACGATGGCGACAGGCGTATCCCACCCGCCCCAATATTTAATCGGCATGGCGATAAACAGCAAAATTAAATAGGAAAGACCTTCTACCAGGCTAACGAGCCGGAAACGTCCGACAGCGGTTTTTAACATGTGTACCTCCTACACGGATGTCATCTGGAGCTGCGTCCTGTACCGTTAACGGATGGGACAAGCGCCGGTTTCACCGAATAAGCGTGAAATTGTGACAACTCTGGGACAAGTGGAGGCGGCGGCCGCGGTCTGGTAGGATTATAGAATCGGCGTACGTGGTGAATTACCGTAATTTTGTGAAAAAGGTGGGGGATACCGGCATGAGTGCAGCCCGTGAAAAGCTGGAGCGCCATCAGGTTCCGATCTATGCGGCTATGCTGCTCGCAGGGGCAGTCGCAGGCCTGCTCCAGCCTGGAGCAGGCTCCCTCCTGGAAGGGAGCATATCCGCGCTGCTGGCTGTTCTATTATACAGCATGTTCAGCCAGATCCCTTTCCTGCATTTACGCGCCATATGGGATAACAAACGGTTTGCCGCAGCGCTGCTGCTGGTCAATTTTGCAGCCGTTCCTCTGCTCGTATGGCTGTTGGCCGGATTTTTGCCGGATCATCCGCCTCTGCTGCTCGCCGTTTATCTTGTGCTGCTGGCGCCGTGTATTGACTATGTGATCGTCTTCACCGGTTTGGGGAAAGGCGACGAAAAGCTGATGCTGGCGGCGACGCCGCTATTGTTTGCCGCCCAGCTTGTACTGCTGCCCTGCTATTTATGGCTTATGCTGGGAAGCGAAGCGGCAGGAATTATAGAGGCTGGGCCGTTTGTGGAGTCTTTTGTTGTGCTTATTGCAGTTCCGCTGCTGCTCGCGGTGCTGACCCAGCTGTCGGGCAGGCGTTGGGAAATAGGGAAAAGAGCGCTGGAGGGGGCCGCATGGCTGCCTGTTCCGCTCATGGCGCTGGCTTTGTTTGCGATTATGGCTTCGCAAATCGGCAAAGCCGCCGATCAATTCTCCGTTATCGCCCCGGTTATACCCGTGTATATCGCATTCATGGCGCTTAGCCCTGTGCTGGCCGGATTGGCCGGACGAGTGTTCCGGCTGGACGCGGGGGCCGGCCGGGCGCTTGCCTTCAGCGCAGGAACCCGCAATTCGCTCGTCGTGCTGCCGCTGGCCTTCTCGCTGCCGGAAGAGGCGGCTGTCATCGCAGCGGCTGCTATCGTCACGCAGACGATCGTGGAGCTGGCCGGGGAGCTTGTGTATGTCCGCGCGCTGCCCCGCCTCATCCGCGACCGCAGCCGTCTCAGGTCATGAACGAAAGGGCTGCATACAGCCATCGCTGTCGGAGCAGAGCGTAATTTGGTAGAATAGCAATCGCTGCAGCAGTTTGCTGCGCAGAACAGATATACATAGCTAATACAGGGCATGAACAGCCCTTACAGGCAGGAGAGTAGGGAGCATGAGCAATATGCCCGTCATCACCTTCCGCTGTCCGCCTCTTCCATACTTGGTGGATGCAAGCCG
Source organism: Paenibacillus pasadenensis (assembly GCF_023715725.1). Taxonomy (GTDB): domain Bacteria; phylum Bacillota; class Bacilli; order Paenibacillales; family Paenibacillaceae; genus Paenibacillus_O; species Paenibacillus_O pasadenensis_A. The sequence continues at coordinate 63,627 of NZ_JAMBOT010000005.1, read as the reverse complement.
AAGGAAATACGATATTGGAGAGCAGCATCCGAGCCGGTCCGATCTCGGCGTGTTCGAGCTGCTGTACATAAGGCAGGGCCGGTTAAGAATACGCGAGGAGGACCGTCTCTGGACCGTAGAGGCCGGACAGGCGCTGCTGCTTCATCCGCAGGAGACCCGCTGGAGCGGCGGGGCATGCCTGGAGCCGGTTGAGTATGAGCTGGTGCAGTTTCAGACGGCTGGAGCATGGGAGGAAACGGCGGCCGGGGCCGAGGCGACGCTGCTCGGCGACCACTACACCCATACGGTCCGGCTGCCGAGGCTCATCGACGCGCCTGACGCCGATGAGGCGTTCCGGCTGCTGAGCGAATCGGCCGCCGATCCCGGGCCGGACGGCTTCTGGCTGCGTCAGCAGCGTTTTTCCGAGCTGCTGCGACTGCTGGAGGCTGCTTGCCGGGAAAGTGTGCCCGGCGCCGCCTCCACCGCCGTAGCCGAGCAGGCGGCGGCTTATATGAAGCGGCATTTTCAGGATTCCGTAAACAATGCCGAGCTGGCCGAGGCGCTTGGTTTTCATGCGGTGTACATTGCCCGCTGCATGGTCGAGATTTACGGCTGCACGCCGCAGCAGTTTCTGCTTTATTACCGGCTTGACCGGGCCAAGCTGCTGCTGCTGTCCACCGACTGGCCGATGGCGCAGGTGGCAGAGGCATGCGGCTTCCGGCAGCTGCCGCATTTTACCCGGCTGTTCGCCGCCCATGCCGGCATGCCCCCGCTCAAATTCCGCAAGCGGTTCACTCCCGCTGACCACTGATAGCTCCCGGCCTGTCCAGCCAATTGGATAATCATGCATAATCCTCCTTCGGATGCAGATGCTAACAGGCAACAAGCAGCCGCCCGCGCTTTGCTCGGCAGCGGCTGCCCGACTTCAGCGCCTTATTCGCGCCTGGGGTTCGGAGCCTAACATCCGGGAGGTCAATTTTATGTGCACCCGATTTTCCCTCGCCAGCGATCTTGGCGAGCTGAAGGAGCAGTTCAATATTGAGCGGCATGCTGAAGTTGATGCCAAACGGTACAATATCGCCCCGGTCCAGCCCATTCCTATCGTTCGCAATGACCGCCACGGCGTACGGATCATGGATGAGGCCAGATGGGGGCTGTTTCCGTTCTGGGCGAAGGATTCCGTCAATGCGGACGCGGAGCAGCTGGAATCGAAGCCGTATTTCAAACGGATGCTTGCCGGCGGAAGATGCATCATTCCATGCAGCGGCCTGTTCGGCTGGGAAAGATCCGAAGAAGAGGACGCCGGCAAGCAGCGCGCCGATGGCCGCCAGCGTCTGCCGCGCGCGATGCATATTCAGGTTCAAGGAAAAAGCGTATTTGGCATGGCTGGCCTGTATGAGGAGTGGCGGACGCCAGAAGGCAGACTTGCCCGGGCCGCGACCATCGTGACCGTTCAAGCGTCCGGAGCGCTGTCCCAGTGGCAGGAAAGATTGCCTGTCGTGCTGGATGCCGACGGGATGGAGGAGTGGCTGCATCCGTCAATCCGCGATTTTTCATTTCTGAGAAGACATATGCAGCCGCTTGAGCCGTTTCAGCTGCGCATCTATCCTGTCAGCAACGCTGTGGATGACGAGCAGTACGAAGCGCCGGATTGCATCACGGAAATTCAGTGGGCTTAAAACAAAGGCTCTCCCTGTCCAGGGAGAGCCTTTTAATGTTCGGATTTTTGCCCGCGAACAAGGGGGATTGTTGTCGCTTGTTAGCGAAAGATGGGGAAGTTTCCTTCTATGGAGGATATCCGAGAATGAGAGAGAATTATAATGATTCTAAGTGTGCCTACTGGATTCCAGCAGCGTCCGCCGGCCGCATGAACACGAACGAGGAGGGACAGCCATTGTCACGTGTACAGCCGGAAGCAACCTTCAAATCGGTCATCTCGAAAGGGAACGATCCGGTCCGGGTTGTAGGGATCGGAGCATCGGCCGGCGGCATGGAAGAGCTGAAACGCTTTTTCCGTCACGTCAGCCCGGATACCGGCTTTGCTTTTGCCGTCGTACATCATCTGTCTCCCGAGCATGTCAGCTTAATGAGCGATATGCTCGCTTTAAATACGTCGTTGAACGTTTATGTCGCGCAGCACGGCATGGAGGCTAGCGCTAATTCCATTTACTTCTGCCCGGCGCAAGCCGCGATGAGCGTGCGCAATCGTCAATTTTGTCTGGACGCCTCTCACTGGGACGAGTCCAGCTATCCAATCGACCATTTCTTTTATTCTTTGGCGGCGGAACCGGCAGCGCAGCCGATTGCGGTCATGTTCCCCGGCGCTGGCGATGACGGCATGTCCGGAATCGCAAAGGTGAAGCGGGCCGGCGGAATTGTATTTGCGAACCGGGAGGAAGCTGCTGAGCCGCTTGTCGATTCGATTTTTGCTGATTTGGTCCTGCCTCCCGAGAAAATCGCGGACAAGCTGAATTTTTTGCAAAAGCTGGTTCCAACCGGCGCAGTACCTGAGCTGCAAGGATATCGTCAGCATGCTCCGGCATGGCCTGTGCCTGTGGAGGGGAACAGCCTGATTCAGCCAGCAGGTGCCGATACCGTGAGGCGGCGCCGCTCCGCTGCGGCTGCGGCGGACAATCAGCGTCAAAATGAAATTTACAGCATCTATGTAAACGAGCATATGCCGCCATCGCTGCTGCTTGACGAGCATCTGGACGTCCAGCATGTTACGGGAAGCATTCAGCCGTATTTATCGCCGGCGGAGGGAAAGCCGTCCTGGAATTTGCATAAAATTTTCGATCCGGGACTGGCGGCATCCATTGCGTCGGCTGTGGGCAGGCTGCGCAGCGGGGAAGCGGAGGAAATCCGCATCCGGAACTTCACGATACATACGGCGCACGGCAAAGAACGCGTCCATATTACGGCACGCCCGTTTTCACGCTCGCAAGCTGCCCTCGGCGGACTCTGCCTTGTGTTGTTCCACAAGCCGGAGGAGGAGCAGAAGGAGACGGTTAAGCTAATTGAGCCGGATGAAGGCATCCGCAGGCAAATGCAGTGGATGGAGCATCAGCTTCGGCTAACGGAGGCGAGTCTTTATTCGGCAGGAGCGGAGCTGCTGGATTTGCAGGAGGAGCTGGCGGCGGCTGAAGAAGAGCTGCGGATTTCCCGGGCTGAGCTGCAAGACGCCACGGAAGAGCAGGAAGCCCGGAGAGGCGTTTACGAAGGCAAGATTGATGAGCTGACGGAGCTTAACGGCGATATGGATTTGTTTTTGGCGAGCACGGGAATCGGGGCGGTTTTTCTTGATCTGGAGTGCCGGATACGCCGTTTTACGCCAGCGGCAACGAAGGAGTTCCACCTGATGGAAGTGGATATCGGCAGGCCGTTCCACCATATCTCCCACCGGTTTTACTATGATGGATTTGCAGCAGATGCCGCCGGCGTTCTGGAATCGCTGCGCTCAATTGAAAGGGAGATTAAGAGCAAAAGCGGCAGATGGTACAAAGTGCGCATGATGCCTTGCCGGACGCTGGAGCGTCTGACAAAAGGGGTGATCATAACGCTTGTGGACATTACGGAGCTAAAGGAGATGAATGAAGAACTGCTCCGCCTTTCCTATGCGGTGGAGCAAAGCCCAAGCCTGATGATCATCTCAGACCTGGAGGGACGTATCGTTTATGCCAATAGTCCGTTTCTGGAGCTGACGAGCGATACGGCTGAAGGGGTCCAGGAACGGCATCTGGAGGAGCTCAACGATTGGCATGCAAGCGGCGTAGCGTTCAGCGAGCTTTGGTCGCAGCTGGAAGACGGTGAAATATGGGAAGGCACGCTGGCGGGCTGCCGTCTTGACGGATCGATTTATTGGGAGCGGGCTAAGCTGCTGCCGATCGTCAAGCGCGGAGAGATCATTCATTACATGAAAATATCCGAGAATATTACGGAATGGAAAGAGACGGAGGAGCTGCTGCGCAAGTCGGAGATGCTTGGAGCAATCGGGCAGCTGGCGGCTGGAATTGCTCATGAAATCCGCAACCCGCTCACCTCTTTGAAGGGGTTTACGAAGCTTATGCAGGAGGACAACCGCCGCAATTACATTTCCATTATGGCGATGGAGCTGGAGCGGATTGAGCAGATTTTGAGCGAGCTGCTTGTGCTTTCCAAGCCGCAGGCAGCGGATTTTGCGGTGGTGGCGATTGATACCGTGCTCCGTGATGTTATTATGCTGATCGAGGCTCAGGCGATTATGAACAATATCCAGCTGGAGCTGCATCTGCCGGAGGAGGAGCTGTATGTCCAGGGAGCTTCCAATCAGCTGAAGCAGGTGTTTATTAATCTGATTAAAAACAGCATTGAAGCGATGGACTCCGGCGGAACCATTCTCGTTGAAGCGACGGTCGGCGAGGACGGTATGATTTGGACCCGCATAACCGACGAGGGCAGCGGCATTCCCCCGGAAAAGCTGAATAAGCTGGGAGAGCCGTTTTTCTCCACGAAAGCGAAGGGGACGGGGCTTGGATTGGTCATGACCTACAGAATCGTGGAGCATCATCGCGGCAAGCTTTTTTACGAAAGCGAGCTTGGCAAAGGCACGGTTGGAAATGTCGGCTTGCCGCGCATGCTGCAGGGATTTTCTTAGAGTGTGCTTAGCTTTAACTGTAGTTGCAAAGTATTGCCTGGCGGCAAAGCACATAGAATGAGGAGTACCCGAAGCCGGTGGAGCCAATGTACCGATTCCCCGGTCCCGGCGTACTTATGGACTAAAGGCGGAATTTAGGAAAACAAGCCTGTTTCAAAGCTGATTATTACGGGTATTGACCTGAAATGCCTGTCCTTAAATGTCGATACATATTTATGGATGGGGAAAGATGAAATGCACTGTGTCGGAAGGCCCAGACAGGGGGAGGATGCCGGGACCGTCGGTAGGTTGTAAGCGCCTCAGCGGATAAGCTATACTTCTCTGGATGACAATTCATGGAGAAGCGGAGGGCGCAGCATGGTAATTAATGGGTGGGTGACGGCGTTGACCGTGGCCTTCGGCGTGCTCGTGTCCGTCGCTGTTGTGTTCGCTTATCTGCGTTTATACTCCCGTCAAAAGGAGAATATTTCCGGTTCGGAGACCAGGGATAGGCACAATCAACCGGATTCAATTGAAGGGGATCAAAAGCAAACTGGGGATTAACTGGAATTTTTCTTCCTAGTCGATGCATGAAGTGCTATAATAGTGTGAAAAATAAAAACATTCACTCATCTGCCGTGGAGTGCCATTACCGTAGGGGGAGGCGGCCTAAAGCCGCGTAACGTTCTCGATTCTGATGTTTCGGACCGACCATCCACTGTAAGAGGAGGAGATTTCATGGCCAAGCATAGCCAGAATGAAGTCAAGGAAAGCCTCAAGGAGCTCACGAGAATTTTTCAGCCGAAGGACCCGCGCAAGTTCGTCAAGGACTATATCCGCAAGTACCGTATTACCGGTGGTTATGAGGATGAATTGACCTCTCTTGTGGAACATGAAATGGGCAGAATGAAGTCTTCCGTCAGTTAGACCCCGACTCGACAACCGACAGACCCGCCTTCCTTTGAGGAAGACAGGGTCTTTTTTTTGTCATTAATCTATTTATTTCAATCAGGTTATTGTCCCTGTCAATCTATTCTTCCTTGCATAGGATATAAAAAAAAGGAGGAAGATTGAGATGGAGAAAGTGAAAGTCAGCAACTGCGGTTGCGGAGGCTATCAACCCCGGAAATATTGCAATGGCAATGGCGGGGGCAATGGTCCTGGCATTAATGAATTTCCAAATTACACGGTTGTATTGGTGAATCCGAATGGAACCCTTTCTAGAACGCCGAACTTCATCGCAAGGCTATATCGGGGAACGGTAGTAGTAGCTGCAGTTCGTCTGGAGGAAAATGGAATTGCAGTTTTCCCAAATGTACCCAATCCATCCCAAGAATCGCTGCGGGCCGTAGTCGTAGGCGGCGTTTCCGGTACCGTGTACGGCACTACGATTATTCCGCGAAATTCTCTCGGCGGCATCGTGCTTAACACCCGTGCTTAATCCCGTAAACCTTTCATTGGCTTAACCGCCGATTGAAAGGTTTTTTAATTTAAGAATTAATGTACACATATCCTTCACATCTCCAGTTATGGACAGCGCTTGCCTTGAATAAGATGTACTATAATCGGCAGGGATGCGGAGGTGGCGGCATGGCGGAATGGAAATCGGAAGAGGAAATAAGATGCATCCGAAAGGCCGGAAAGGTTGTGGCGGAATGCCATGATGCGATAGCGAAGCGGATTGCGCCAGGCGTCACGACACAGGAGATTGACCGCTTCGTGGAGCGTCTGATGGCGGAAAGAGGCGCTAGACCGGCGCAGAAAGGGTATTTGGGTTATCCATACGCAACCTGCGCCTCGGTAAACGAGGTTGTTTGCCATGGATTTCCGGATACGATCCCTCTGCAGGAGGGAGACGTCGTCACGATTGATATGGTGGCGGACGTGGACGGCTGGAAGGCCGATTCAGCGTGGACGTACTCCATCGGCCGTCCAAGACCAGCTGCGGCCCGGCTGATGGATGCAGCCAAACAGGCGATGCTGCGGGGCATCGCGGAATGCCGCATGGGCAGGCGAATCGGCGATATCGGAGCCGCCGTCATGCATTCGGCAAGGCAGACCGGGTATTCCGTTGTGACGAGTTTTGCGGGACACGGAATCGGCCGCTCCATCCATGAGAGCCCCGAGGTTGGCAACGGAGGTCCAGCGGGCAGCGGCATGCGGCTGGAGGCGGGAATGGTGCTGACGGTCGAGCCGATTTTGTCGGCGGGAGCGGGCGAAATATGGCTGGACCGCGACGGCTGGACGGCGCGCACGCGGGACCGTTCCTGGTCGGCGCAATTTGAGCATACCGTCGCCGTGACGGAGCAAGGCCCGGTTATTTTGACCTGCTTGTAAAGGGATTATCCACGGAATTATCCACATATACACATTTTGTATCCACATTATCCACATCCCTGTGCGGATAAACAAAAGCTTGATAGAACAGTGATTGAGCGATCTGTGGAGAACATGAACGCCAAAACAGGTTGTCCCCCTGTGGATAAAATAGCGAAGCCTTTCCTTGAAATAGGGAAGGGCTTTTTAGGTTTTTCGCCAGGGTTTATCCACAAGCGTCTCTTTTGGTTGACCCGGAATGCGTCAGGTGAGACAATGTTCCCGGTTGCAACTCCGGCCGCGAGCCGGCACTGTGATTGTTAGGTATTTTAAAGCAGATACAGCAAGCCCAAGCCCCGTATTATTGTAAAGATGCGGAGTTAAGGCAACTTGTTCATAGAAGAACTGGAGGAGTGCAGACATGCTGAACAAACTTAAAGTCACGCAGGCTGTTGCCGATGCAGGCGTTGTAGCGGTGCTTCGCGCCGATACAGCGGAGGAAGTGGCGCGTATGGCCCGTCATGCCGTCAAAGGCGGCATCAAGGCGATTGAGATTACGATGACGGTGCCGGGCGCGCTGCGCGCAATCGAGCAGCTGGCAGCGGAATATTCGAGCAAGGAGGACCCTTCCTCCGACAAATATGCCGTTATTGGCGTAGGGACGGTGCTTGATCCTGAAACGGCGCGCGCCGCTATTTTGGCTGGAGCGGAATTTGTCGTGGCGCCTTCGCTTAATCCGGCGACCGTACAGCTGTGCAACCGTTACTCGGTTCCAGTCATGCCGGGCACGATGACGATTCAGGAAATTCAAAGCGCGCTTGAGCTTGGCGTGGATATTGTGAAGCTGTTCCCGGGAAGCGCGTTTGGACCAAGCATTGTGTCTGCGATTAAAGGGCCTCTTCCTCAAGCGAACGTAATGCCGACGGGCGGCGTATCGCTCGGCAACTTGGCGGAGTGGGTAAAAGCAGGGGCAGTAGCGGTCGGAATCGGCGGCGATTTGACCAAGGAAGCGGTCAAAACCGGCGACTTCACGCTGATCGAGCGTCAGGCTGAAGCCTATATGAAAGCCTATCGCGACGCCAAAGGGCTTTAGAGGCTTCGGACGGAAACCGGCTTTTGCCGCAGCGCTGCCTATATACTCGGAGCTCCGGCCTCAGGACAAGCCTGCCCCTGCTTTCATAAAGCGGGTGGCAGGCTTGAATTTTTTCCGTTAAAATGAATAGCGGTAAAGCTCGGACGGAGCGTCCCGGCGCAAGGCGGACGGGCGAACTGGCACAGGCATGGCGGGCGGACGGCCCGCATCCATTCAGCAAGTTGAGTAAGCGGTTTAACGAGTTCAAGGAGGCGGACAACGAATGACGGAATATCGGATTGAGAAGGACACGATGGGTGAAATCAAGGTTCCCGCAGATAAGCTGTGGGGCGCGCAAACGCAGCGCAGCCGCGAGAACTTCCGAATTGGCTGGGAGAAAATGCCCCTTGAGATTGTAAAAGCAATGACGATCGTCAAAAAAGCGTCGGCTCAGGCGAACGCCAAGCTCGGCGTGCTGGAGCAGGAAAAAGCGGATGCGATCTGCCGCGCTGCGGACGAAATTCTGGATGGCAAACATGACAGCGAGTTTCCGCTGGTCGTTTGGCAGACCGGCAGCGGCACGCAGACGAATATGAACTGCAACGAGGTAATCGCCCGCCGCGCCAATCAGCTGCTCGAAGAAGGCGGCTCCTCAGTGCGCATCCATCCGAACGATGACGTCAACCGTTCCCAAAGCTCCAACGATACATTCCCGGCGGCGATGCATATCGCGGCTGTTATTGCCGTGCAAACCCGCCTGCTGCCTGCGCTGGAAACGCTGAAGGCGACGCTGCATGACAAAAGCGTGCAGTTCGACGATATCGTCAAAATCGGCCGCACTCATTTGCAGGATGCAACTCCGATTACGCTCGGCCAAGAAATCAGCGGCTGGGAAGCTATGCTGGAGAAGTCTTCCTGGATGCTGACGAGCAGCACCGACGCAATCCGCGAGCTGGCGCTGGGCGGAACGGCGGTCGGCACGGGCATCAACGCCCATCCGGACTACGCGGTACAGGTAGCTGCTCAAGTGACGGAGGTTACGGGCCATAACTTCGTGACCGCCTCTAACAAGTTCCATTCCTTGACCTCGCATGATCAGATCGTATGGGTGCACGGCGCAATCAAAGGCCTGGCGGCCGACCTGATGAAAATCGCCAACGACGTTCGCTGGCTGGCAAGCGGCCCTCGCAGCGGCATCGGCGAGATTACGATTCCCGAGAATGAGCCGGGCAGCTCCATTATGCCGGGCAAGGTTAACCCGACCCAGTGCGAAGCCATTACGATGGTTGCCTGCCAGGTTATGGGCAACGATGCGGCGATCGGTTTTGCCGCCAGCCAAGGCAACTTTGAGCTGAACGTATACAAGCCGGTTATTGCCTACAATTTCCTGCAGTCCGTCGTGCTGCTCTCCGACTCCATGCTGTCGTTTAACGAGCATTGCGCCGTCGGCATCGAGCCGAACCTCGACACGCTGAAGCACAATCTGGAGCAATCCTTGATGCTCGTTACGGCGCTCAACCCGCATATCGGCTACGAAAATGCGGCCAAAATCGCCAAACAAGCGCATAAGGAAGGCACAACGCTCAAAGAGAGCGCAATCAAGAGCGGCCTGCTGACGTCCGAGCAATTCGACGAATACGTTCGTCCGGAGAAAATGACCGGCAAGCGTTAAGCTAGTGAGCTTCTTTTTCGATTGCGCTCCTTCCTAGCGTAACTTTAAAGCCATTTCGCGCTAATTCTCCCGATTCGGGATAGCTTGGCGACACTTCTAACGCAACTGTAAAGCCCTATTTGCCGAAATCGGCGCGTTTCGGAAACCTAACGCAACTGAGCCGCCTTATTTAAGCATTTTGACTGCGAGATGTGCTGAAAAGCGCTTAATAACGCTTGTCAGTTGCGTTAGAATTTCAAATTGGCGAAAAGAGGATGAATAACGCTTGTGAGTTGCGTTAGACGTTCCAGCGGGTGTCCCGACGTCGGGACACAAGCGTGAGACATCCCGGAGGAAGCGCTAAGGAAGAGCTGCGTGCGAGGCGTTCTAACGGAGCAGCCGTGACGAAAAGCGAATGGTAGTGTTCAAGTAAACAAGGGACCTTCTCCGCCATCCACAAGAATGGCGGGGACGGTTCCTTTTTGATAAGAGAGCGCCAGCTTGGGGACGTCAGCAAGGCATCCATGAACAGCCACGCCGCCTGTGGTATGATGGGAGCACGACAGTTCGAGATTCCAAGCAAAGAAAGACGGGGCCTGATATGCATCTGTTATCGGTAGAACATTTGACAAAAACCTACGGCGAGAAAAAGCTGTTTGAGGATGTCAGCTTCGGCATCGCCGAAGGGGACAAAATCGGCATTATCGGCGTGAACGGCACGGGCAAGTCCACTTTTCTGAAGGCGATCGCCGGCATGGAGCCAGCCGATTCCGGCAAGGTCATCATTCCGCCGCGCGTCAGCGTGCGCATGCTGCTTCAGAATCCGGAGTTTGATCCGGAGGAAACGGTGCTGGAGCATGCGCTTGGCGGCGATACGCCTCAGCTGCGCGCCGTACGGGAGTATGCGGCGGCGCTGGAAGCGCTGGAGCTCAGCCCGTCCGACGAGGCGCTGCAGCAGCGGCTGCTGCGGGCGAATGCGGCGATGGACGAGCAGGATGCCTGGCAGCTGGAGAGCGACGCCCGTACGGCGCTGTCCAAGCTTGGCCTGAACGATTACGAGGCCAAGCTCGGCACGCTTTCCGGCGGCCAGCGCAAACGGGCGGCGATGGCTGCGGCGCTGCTGTCGCCATCCGACGTGCTTATCCTGGACGAGCCGACAAACCATATCGACAACGAGTCGGTTGCCTGGCTGGAGGGGATGCTCCAGAAACGGCGCGGAGCGCTGCTCATGGTCACGCATGACCGCTACTTCCTGGACCGGGTGAGCAACCGGGTCATTGAGCTGGACCGCGGCCGCGCGTTCTTTTATACGGCGAATTACAGCCGTTTCCTTGAGCTTAAGCTGGAGCGAGAGGAGCGCGAGGCGGCAAGCGAGTCGAAGCGGCAAAATCTGCTGCGGAACGAGCTGGCCTGGATTCGCAGAGGAGCAAAAGCCCGCACCACCAAACAAAAAGCGCGCATCGAACGCTTCCATGACCTGAAAGAGGCTGCGCCGGAGAAAGCCTCCGGCAAGCTTGATTTGTCCGTTGCTTCCTCGCGGCTCGGGCGCAAAATTGTCGAACTGGAGCATGTGGGCAAATCGTACGGGGATCGCACGCTCATCCGGGACTTCAGCTACATTGCTGTGCCGGAAGATCGCGTTGGCATCATTGGCCGCAACGGAAGTGGCAAGTCGACGCTGCTCAAGCTGATTGCCGGACGGCTGCAGCCTGATGCCGGAGAGGTCGCGCTTGGGCCGACCGTGAAGCTCGGTTATTTTTCGCAGGAGCATGAGGAAATGGATGAGTCGATGCGCGTCATCGAATACATCCGCGAGCAGGCGGAGCAGGTCCGCACAGGTGACGGAACGACAATATCCGCAGGACAGCTGCTGGAAAGATTCCTGTTCCCGCCAGCGATGCAGTGGTCGCCGATTGCGAAGCTGAGCGGCGGCGAAAAACGGCGCCTGCAGCTGCTGCGCATTTTGAGCGGCGCGCCGAACGTGCTGCTGCTGGACGAGCCGACCAACGATCTGGACATCGCGACGCTTAGCGTGCTTGAGGATTATTTGGAGGATTTCCCTGGCGTTGTGCTCGTCGTTTCCCATGACAGGTATTTTCTGGACCGCACGGTGGAGCGCATCTTCGCTTTTGAGGGCAATGGGGCCATTACGGAGCACACCGGCAATTACACCGAGTATGAGGAAAGCCAGTCGAAGCGAGGCGGTGCGGCAGAAAGTGCCTCTGCAGCCGGCGGCGGCAAGCCGGCCGCCAAAACAGCCAGTCCCGCAGAATCCGCCGGAACGGAGTGTTCTGCGGAAGGTTCCTCCCGCCGCGAAGCCCGTCTGCGCATGTCCTACCAGGAGCAGAAGGATTTCGAAGCCATTGACAGCTGGATTGCGGAGGCTGAAACCAAGCTGGCCCGCGTTCAGGATGACATGGGCGAGTCGGGCAGCGATTCTGTTAAGCTGCAGGCGCTGATGGCCGAGCAGGAATCGCTTGAGGCGCGCCTGGAGGAGCTTATGGAGCGCTGGACCTATTTGAACGAGCTGGCCGAGCAGATTGAAGCCCAAAAATCCAGAGGCAGGAGCTGAGCAAACCGATGACCAACGATTACACCGATCATTCTGCGATCCGCAACATTTACTGCATTGGACGCAATTACCGCCTGCATGCGCTGGAGCTGGGCAACGAGGTGCCGAAGTCGCCGATGGTATTTACAAAGCCGACCCATGCGCTCGTTCCGATGGACGGCCGCGAGGTGGAGCTTCCCGGGGATCAGGGAGAGATCCATTTTGAGCTGGAAATCGTGCTCCGTGCGGGGCGCGACTGGGAGCCGGGCATCGCGGCGGACGAGCTGTTTGATGCGATGGCGCTTGGATTGGACCTGACGCTGCGCGACGTGCAGAGCAAGCTTAAGGAAAAAGGCCATCCGTGGCTTGCCGCTAAAGGTTTTCTCGGCTCCTCGCCGCTCGGGCCGTGGCTGCCCTTCCCGGGACTCGCCGGACTGGCAAAAGCGGATTTCTCGCTGCTGCGAGGAGGGGATACCGCTCAGCTCGGCAATGCCTCCGATATGATTTTTCCGCCGGATGTGCTTGCCGAGCATATCGGCTCGCGTTACGGGCTGCGCCGCGGCGATATCATCTACACCGGTACGCCGGCCGGCGTTGCAGCTCTGCTGGACGGAGAGAGTCTGACCGCGCTGTGGAACGGAGAAGCGGCGGGCTCGCTTAGCATACGCCTTCGTTCTTAGCCCAGATTCTTTTAGCTGAAAATGCCTCTGCAACCGGCTCTTTGTCCTGCGCGGACCGAGGGCTGGTTCTTAGGCATGGCCGCCGCCGCATAGTCTTGTAAAAGGAACAAGAGGCTGCGAAGGCGGTGAGGCAGAGGTGACGAAATACAAGCGGAAGCCGGAAGCCCATGACCGGGCCAACCGGCTGAAATTCCACAACGTCAAGGAACAGCATATGTCGGTGGACGAGGTCGCTGAGCGCCTGCTGCGGTTTGTGGCGGAAGACCCGCGGGCGAGCTATCATTTTGCAATCGGTACGGACTGCCAGGTGCATCCCAATCATACCAAGTTCATCACCGGGCTGGTGCTGCATCGGATCGGCCGCGGAGCATGGGCTTGTTACCGACCTTATGTGCTGGGCCGCGAGCTGGATTCCATTCACGAAAAGCTTGCCTTTGAGACGACGCTTTCTCAGGAAATGGCCGCTTATTTGGAGGAGCTGTCCGTTGTCCGCCGGATGGAGGAGCTGCTGCTTCCTCATGTTTATCAGGGAGCGGAGCTGTGCACCTTTATCGATATCGATGCGGGAACCGAACCTTGCGTCAGTCCTACGGCGCTGTATGTTCAAGAGATGGTGGCGCGTATTCAAACGATTGGCAGCTACGTTGCGCGCGTCAAACCGGAGGCGTATGTCGCCTCCAGTTATGCTAACCGCTTTACCAAACGTCCGGCTCGACTTGTCATGTAAACAACATGGCAAGTCAAAAGCCCTTCCCGAAGCGTTCGGGAAGGGTTTTTTGCGTTGCAGAGCCAGGCTCGGAGAAATGCCAATATAAAGAATCGCTTGACACCTAAGATAAATTCGGATAGATTTAAACAATCATTTAAAACACTTGTTTAATTTAGTCCTAAAGGGAGAGATCAGAGTGAGTCAAGCAATCATAATGTTTTTGAAAAGACCGACTACAATAGCCGGGTTCGCGGTAGCCCTTATGATGCAAATTATTTTTTCGGTATTGTGGATGACGGGATACGACGGCGTCGGGGGAAGAGCCAGTGAGCTCGGCATTGCTGTCGTCAGCGATGACCGCCAGGCTGGGGATGCCGCAGCAGAGCAGATTACCAGCACATTGCCATTTCAAATGTCGCGGGTAAAGACTCTTGACGATGCCAAAAATATGCTTGATGAACGTAAAGTCCATTTGGTCGTTTATTTCCCGGCTGACTTCACGGCCAAGGCCGCGGCGGCAAAAGAGGGAACAGCGATTCAATATTGGATCAACGAATCGAACCCGATGAATATTAAAAGCATTATGTCCGGAGTGATTCAGCAAATTACGCAAAGCGTTAACAGTCAAACGACAGCGACAGGCATAAGCGCCGTGCTGGAAGGGCAAGGAATGGACAAAACGGCAGCTGCTGCCGCAGCGGGACAGCTGTCCGTCCGTGTCCACGCCGAGACAAACTCGATGCACGCCGTGCCCAATTTAAAAGATCAGATGGTGCCGATGATGATCGTGCTTTCGTCTTGGGTCGGAGCGATGATCATGGCGCAAAATTTCAACACATCATCGATGGCGATGGGAGCATCCGTCGGCAAGTGGAAAAAGTTTGGCGCCCAGCTTATCGTTACAATCGGTGCGGGAGTGGTCATCTCGCTGCTGAGCGCTACGCTGCTGTCCTTGCTCGGCGACAAGATGGAGAGCGGCTTTCTAGCCTTCTGGCTGTTTGAATTGCTGATGCTGGTTACGTTTATGCTGACCGCTCAAATGTTCATTTATTTGCTGGGCACGACCGGCATGTTCTTGAATGTCCTGTTCATGTCGCTGCAGCTGGTAAGCTCGGGAACGACCGTGCCGCGCGAGCTGCTGCCAACCTTTTTCCACGATATCGGGGCGTTCCTGCCGGCAACTTATTCGGTTCAAGGCATTATGAACCTGCTGTTTGGCGGACCTTCCGCTGGTCAAGATATTCTTATTCTGGCGCTAATGGCGGCGGCCGCGCTTATTATCAGCATCGCATCTGTCGGCTTGAAGAAAAGCCGGACCGTACCTAATGCGGTTGCGGCCAACGCCGTGCAGCGCTAAGCTAAAGACAGGACAGAATTTTCGGTTAAGAAAGGGTGGGAAGGGATCGAAAAGGCGGAGGAAAAGGACGTAAGAGCCCGAATACTGCGTGCGGCCAAGAGCCTGTTTGCTTCCCAGGGCTTCGATAAAACGACGGTAAGGCAAATTTGCGAGAAGGCAGATGCGAATATCGCGCTCGTATCGTATCATTTTGGCGGAAAAGACGGCGTGTTCAACGCGCTTTTTGACACATACTTTCCGCTAGATACGATCAGGAAGATATCTCCTGTGCTCAGGCCGGACATACACTTGTGTATGTTCATCCGGGAAATGGAGCTGTTCCGCTTTAAGGATCTGGAGCTCGGCGCGATTTTAAAGCAGGAAGTTGTGTTTCCATCCCCGCGCAAGGAAGTGATCCAAAGCCGCCGAAACATAACGTGGGGCGTTTTGGACCAGCTGCTCGAGCTTGGGCGGAACGAGGGCTATTTTCACTTCCGGTCGCTGGACCGGACAAAAGCGTTTATCATTGGCACATTGCTCTCCGTTCCGGGTCTGGCAGGGCTGCAGCAGACACCTGAGATGGAGCTGGACGAGCAGGAGCAAGAACTGATTATTGAAGATTTGCAGGTGTATATTTTCGGCGCGTTGCGCTGTCCGCTTCCTGAGAATATGCACTGAGTTTTGGAACAAAATCAGGCCGTACCGGCTTTCTCCCGCAACAAGCGGGCGTTAGCCGGTACGGCCTTTATCTTATTCAGCTTATTCGGCTGCAAATGCATCCAGCATCCAGATATGCTTTTCCAGCCCTTCTGCGATCCCAATCAGCATGTCGGCGGTCGCCGCGTCGCCAGCCTCCTCAATCGCTGGAATGGCTTCCTTCAGCTCCTTGGTCATCGTCCGGTAGTCGGCAGCGACAGACCGTACCATATCCAGGGCGTTTTCACGGCCGGTTCCTTCGCTAAGCGTCGAAGCGGTCAGGTAGTCCCGCATCGTGGACAGCGGGCGGCCTCCAACGGCCAGCACGCGCTCCGCCAGCTCGTCCGTCCGCAGTGCGGCTTCTTCGTAGAGCTCCTGGAATTTCTCGTGCAGAGTGAAGAAGTGAGGGCCTTTTACGAGCCAATGGAACTGATGCAGCTTGACGTACAGCACGCTCCAGTTCGCCAGTTGGACGTTGAGCGAGGAGGAAATATCCGCAACGGAAGAGTTTACGTTAACAGCAGCTTGAGTCATGAAGAACAGCTCCTTTTGTTCTAGATTATTATTTTTATTAAATTAAAATTATTATAAATAAGAACGAATGTCAAGCAGTCTTTTCACTTTCGGATGAAATATTTAGAACATTCGGATAGTGCCCTCCTGCAAATCAGTCCGCCCGCCGATAACGATAGCATTCAAATATATAAATACAGAGAGAACCGAGGGGGAGAGAGCGATGTTTGACTGGCTTGGTTTTCGTACGGGACTGCCGTTGTGGGTTTCCTGCCGCTTGAATCGGAACCGGATCGGGGACGTCAAAGAGATATTTGAGGGCATTGCGGCTACGCGAGCGGCGCTGCTGCAGGATTGGGCCGCCGAATATTGGGGGCATATGGGCAGGCTGCGCCAGCGGCTGGAGCAGGAAGCCGGGGAACGATCTATAGCTGAATTCGCGGCGAGCGAAGCGGGAGCCCATTTTCAATTGGAGGAAGCGTACCGGCGGGCCGTTCATTTCACGGAGCTGTTTTTTGTTGACGGAGACGGAGCAGTGACCGCAACAACGTACGCTCCTCATCTGGGCCAAGGATATGAGCTTGAGAGCAGGGGCGGATTAGAGCTTGGACTGTCGCATGCCAGCAGCAGCGGGGGACGCTGTTTGTATGGCCCGTTTCGGGATGAGATTACGCTGGCGGCCGGTCCGCGAACGTCTAGTTTTCACGACCGTGTCACGCTGATGTTTATTGAACCGTTTTTCAAGGATGGAAAGTGGTTAGGGGCGCTGTGCGGACGGGTGCCGGGGGATGTGCTTGGCGATCTCATTCAACGGGAGTCCGGCCATGTATATCCGGATTCGGGGGATAATTATCTGTTCATGGCCAAGCCGGAGCTGGACCTCTCCATTGAGCCTGGAGTTGCGCTTTCGCGCAGCCGCTTTGAGGACCGCACGTTTACGCATGGCGATAACTTGAAGGATGGCGTCCGCACCGACTACGGCATCGTTAAAGTTGAGGAGCATACGGAGCTTGAGCTGAAGTTCACCGATCCGTCCACGGGAGAGCTGCATCCGGGCGTTGCCAATACAATTCGCAGCGGCTCCAATCTGTTTGTAGAGTTTCCGGGTTATTCGGATTACCGCCACATTCCCGTCATTGGAAAAGGAGTTACGTTCCGTCTGCCGCATCATCCTGATCTGTGGGGAATGATGTGTGAGGGTGACTTGGAGGAAGTGTACCGGATTCGCGGAATCGATTGGCAAACCCGCCGCAGCACGATGCTGTCGCTGTTCGTAAGCGTGCCGCTGTTTGCGCTGCTGATGCTGGCATTGGTGCTTATGGAAAGCAGCGCAGCTGTCGTTGGAGCCGTCGCGGTAGGTGCTTATACGGCGCTTGGCATCGTTGTGCCGATGTTGTCCCGGCGGCGCATCACAAGGCGTACGGCGGAGCGTCTGGGAGCTGTTACCCGTTTCATTCGGTTGAATGCCGAGGGCGGAGGAGATTTGACGCAGCGGCTGCGGGTTGAGGATTACGGACAGGATGAGACGAGAGAGCTCGCCAAATGGATCAACAATATGATCGACTCCTTAGAGGGAATCATGCTGCGAGTCCGCTTGGCATCGGGAGACGTCAGGCTGAGCCAGGGGGAGCTAAGCGTGAAGGCGGTGGAGCTGGCTTCCAATACGGAGCGTGTCGGAGAAGCAATGGGCCAGATGATAGCCGGAACGGCCAGCCAGCTGAAGGATATTGAAGGCGCAAAGGCGTCTGCTTTTGAAATGCGGCAGCAGCTGCAGGAGCTGGAGGAGCAGGCGAACCGCGAAATCGGCGTTGCCCGCAGCGAGGTCGAGCGGATCGGCGAGGCGATGCACGATATTTCCCGCAGCATGGAGCAATCGGGGCAGAAGATCGGCGGTCTGGTCGGGGCGGTGAACCAGGTGCGCGAGGTGCTTGGCGCTATTGAGCAGATTTCGTCCCAAACGCATTTGCTGGCGCTAAACGCATCCATTGAAGCGGCGCGCGCAGGCGAGAGCGGACGCGGCTTTGCGGTTGTCGCAGGGGAGATTCGCAAGCTGTCGGAGCTGACCCGCCAATCGACGGAAAGCGTACGGAACATCATTGCTCAAATTTATGAGGAAATGGAACGGACGACGGCCTCGATGGAGGAAGGCGGCCAGGCGGTTGAATCCGGGCGTCTGCTTGTTGAGGCGGCCAGCGGCATGCTCATGGCAGCGGCAGCGGGTGACGGCCGCAAGCAGGAGGTAGCGGGCGAGGTAGCCCGGCTGATGGAGCGGATTGCGGAGGTCAGCCTGCTTAACCGCGAGACGAGCGCCAAGGCGGAGCTGCACATGCAGGAGCTGCAGCGGGAAATGGCCCGCGTGAAAGCGACCGCCGGGGAGGCGGAGGCGATTACGGGGCTGCTGGAAGGAATGGTCGCCCAGTTCCGGTTGACGGAATCGCGGAGGAGCGGCTGAACCGGCAGGCGCTGCGGCAAAGCGCCGAAAAGTGGGATATAAGGGCGTTAAACGCCCTTAAGGAAGGCTCAAAGCGCTGAAAAATGGGATAGGGGCGGTTCAACGCCCTTATCCCATTTCCATCTTGTGAGCTGAAAATCACCGAGGCTGCTCTCCTTCGTAATTGCAGTCCCCTCAGCGCCGGATCGCCAATTTTTGCACAGCAAGCACATCTGCAAATGGTTACCGCAAAGCGGCGTCGGCTAATCGTCGCTTCTCAGCCGGATCCGGAACTCGCGGGAGCGCGGGCCGTCAAACTCGCAGAAGTACACTCCCTGCCAACGGCCCAGAGCCAGCCTCCCGCCCTCAATCGGAATCGTTTGGCTGACACCGGTCGTCAGCGCTTTAAGATGCGCGGCGGTATTGCCCTCGGCATGGCGGTAGCGCGGGTGCTCCCACGGGTATACCTCATCCAAGCGCAGCAGAATATCGTGCTTGACGTCCGGGTCGGCATTTTCCTGAATGGTAATTCCCGCAGTGGTGTGAGGACAGTAAATGAGCGCCTCTCCGTTTACCATTCCAGCGGCCTGGATATGGGACTGGATCCGGCGGGTAATGTCGATCATTTCGTCTCTTTTGGAAGTGCGAAGCGTTTCGGTAACCAACATGACAATCACTCCTTAGCCATATAACTGTTAAAGCGGTCTTGTAAGCATAACGCGATGTGGCGCTGTCGTTCAAGAATTGGTACACTATATGGAATGAGGATCTCGTTCTCTATCCCGCCTGACGGGTACAGTGCTAATGACGAATGACTTTATATCTTTAAGGAGTGGTCCAATCTTGACGCATATTCGTAAAGCGATTATTCCCGCCGGCGGTCTCGGCACCAGGTTTTTGCCCGCGACGAAGGCGCAGCCGAAGGAAATGATGCCGCTGATCGACAAGCCGGCCATTCAATACATTGTGGAAGAAGCGGTTGCTTCCGGCATCGAAAGCATTATGATCGTCAGCGGCCGCAATAAACGCGCCATCGAGGATCATTTTGACAAATCGGTCGAGCTGGAGGCCGAGCTGGAGGACCGCGGCAACGAGGAAATGCTGGAGCTGGTGCGCGGCATTTCCCGGATGGCGGATATCGTTTATGTGCGCCAGCGCGAGCCGCTTGGGCTGGGGCATGCCGTATTGTGCGCGCGCAGCTTTATCGGCAGCGAGCCGTTTGCTGTTTTGCTGGGCGACGATATTTTGCGTTCCAAACAGCCGTGCTTGGGCGAAATGATGAAGTATTACCAGGAAACAGGCTCATCGGTCATATCGGTTATGGAGGTTCCGTGGGATCAGACCCATAAGTACGGGATCGCTGATCTGGAAGGCGACGGATTGTTCCCGCGCATTCGCAATCTTGTGGAGAAGCCTGCACAGGGAGAGGCCCCTTCCAATTGGGCGGTCGTCGGCCGTTATGTGCTTGATCCTGCGGTGTTCCGCCTGCTGGAAAGAGCCGAGCCGGGCAAAGGCGGAGAGATCCAGCTGACGGACAGTCTGCAAAAGCTCAACTCCGTTCTGCCCATGCATGCTTACAAGTTCCAAGGACGTCGTCACGATGTCGGCGACAAGCTGGGCTTTGTCCAGGCGACGATTGACATGGCTCTGGAGCGCGAGGATCTTGCCGACGCGGTGCGCGAATACATGCGTGGCAAGCTGACTGCCGTTCCAGCTGCAACCTGACGGGCGAGAATTGAATGTACAGAAGCCATCCAGATGATTGAAGCGTCTGGGTGGCTTTTTCCTTTGGTTTAATGTAAGGGATTGGAAAAGGGTTTTTCTTGGGCTCAAGCTGTGCTTGAGGTACAATTGTTATAGAGTTAGTAAAGAATATCGGAAACGCGAGACGCCTATCGGCGTAAACAGGAAACATCTGCTGCTGCAAAAAAGGAGCGGCGTTTACCAATAGCGGAGGCATGACATTCATGAGCAGGGATTCAGAACATAAACCAATTGGGACGATAAGAACTCCCTGCCCGTACTGCGGTTTCAAGACGCTGGACGATGAAGCGAGCTTTTGCAGCCGCTGCGGCAAACCGCTGCATACGGCGGCATTGCTTGTGCGCAGACGCGAGCGCGCGGAGTGGCTGGAGCAGATTCAGGAGCTCGGCACACCGGGTGAAGCCCGTCCTACGCCAAATGCAGGAGAGCTGCTGCATCGCATGAAAGCGGACGAACATGCAGATATGGCCGAGAACGGGAACGCGGATTTGACCGAATCCGATTCCGGCAGTCAGCAACAATCCAAGAAGCGTTTCCGTCGCAGAACGATGGCGCCCGCATATGCGGAAGCATCCGTATCGGCGGATGACGCGGATAACCCGGAAAGGGTAAGGCGCCGCCGCAAGTTATGGCTGCCTCCGGCGCTTGCGCTGCTGCTGAGCGTCATTCTCGTGATAGGCGTGTACTGGCAGGACAGCCGCACGAATACTCGCGTGCAGAATTTGCAGAAGCAGGCGGAGCGAATGGCGCTTGACGGCAACTATTCAACGGCAGAAAAGCTGCTGCAAAAAGCGGCAGATCTGCGTCCGAGCAGCACCGGCATAATGCGGGATCTTGACATTGTGGAGCAGGCGGACCGCCTGGACGAACAGGTGAAAGAAGCGGCTGACCAGCTGGAGAGCGGCCAGCTGGAGCAGGCGGAGGGGGCGCTTCGGCAGGCTCAGGCTGCCATTGCAAGCCGCCAGGAGCGCTTATTTGAACCTGTGCGCAGCCGAATTGCTACCGAGGGCGCAAGGCTCGCGGTGAAGCGAATTTCGAAGGAGCTGGAGCAGCTGGACAGCGTGCCGGAGCTGGCGGATAGACTGCAGCGTCTGCGTGGAATTCAGGAAGCAGACGCGGTACAACTGCGCCAGCGGATTCTGGATCTGATCGTCGAAACCGGCGTTGCAAATGCAGAGAAGCTGATTAAAAGCAGGGATTTTTCTGCGGCTCAGAATGCGGTTAACGAAGCTCAGAACCATGCGGGAGCGGTGCAGCCGCTCAAGGACATGACAGAGCGTATTAAAGCTGAACGTGAGGAATTCGAACGAAAAGAGCAGGAAAGGATCGATTCCGCGCTGCAGTATGCCTATAACGAGCAGCTTCAAAACCGTACCGCTGCCGTGCAGATTAACGATGTAACGGTTAGCCGCGACGGCTCGGGTAATATGGTCGTTAGCGGGCAGGTGGAGAGCAAGGCGACTAGGGGAATCCATACCGTCCAACTGGAATACAAGCTGGTGAACGAGGAAGGAACGGTCATCGGGGCGGGCACAGCCCGAACGAAGGATAAAGCAACAATTGAGCCGGGCGGCAAGATGGAGTTCCGGGATGTCCATTCGCCTATAGCCGGCAATGCTTCCGTTTTTATCACAAAGGTTTCCTGGTATGTCGAGTAAGAGGTGCCAGGCGGCGAAACGAGGACATAGATCATGAAATGGAACGAAAAGCTGTCCATTGCCGCTGCGATATGTCTGTTGGCGGCAGGGGGAGCAGCAGCTTTGACGCTGCATCATTATATACCTCAGCGGGCAGGAGCTGAGCCGCTGCTGGCGGTGTCTCCCGACCCGGGAGACGGAGCCGGTACGGCTGGAGCGCTGAAGGAGATTATTTTTAATACTCAAAAAAAGGTCGTCACCATTAAAAGCGACAGCGGTCTCGGCTCCGGTTTTTTGTATAACGATCTGGGTGATGTAATGACAAATGCGCATGTGGTGGCGGGCTCGCGCAAGGTCAAAGTAACGACTTCGGACGCGCGTGAGCTTAGCGGCGAAGTTATCGGCATTAGCACCGATGTAGATGTCGCCGTCGTCCGGGTGCCAGAGCTTGCAGGCGTGCAGCCGCTTAAGATGGAGCGCGGGGGCCGCGTAGAGGTAGGCGATCCCATCATTGCCGTGGGCAGTCCGCTTGGCCTGCAGAGCACAGTGACAACCGGCATTGTCAGCGGTCTTGACCGCCGCTTTCAGATGAAGCCGTATAACTACAGCAATATGATTCAAATTTCGGCTTCTATCGCTCCGGGCAACAGCGGCGGGCCGCTGGTCGATCAAAGGACCGGAGCAGTGCTCGGCATGAATTCGGCAAAGATGCAGGACGGCGAAATCGGCTTCAGCATCCCGATCTCGGATTTGCTGCTGCTTACGGAGCAGTGGTCGCGGAATCCGATGGAGGAACTTCCGGGCGTTGCTGAGCATGGCAATTCGGCCACGGAGGATAAACAGACGATTACGGACTACGCCGGCTACCTTGTCTCTCGTTTTTATGAAAGCTTAAGCAATGGCGATTACGTGTACGCGTACTCCCTGATTGGTTACGTGTGGAAGCAGCAGGACCCTTATGAGGAGTTCCGGAAAGGTTATCTGCCGACCAAAAACGTCGTTATCAAAAGCCTGAACGTGACGAAGGAAAGCGAGCGCAGCGCATCCGTTAAAGCCGTTATCGAGGCGGAGGAGCATGCGCAGGGCGGCGAAACCGTGCAGCGGAACTTTGAAGTCGTGTACAAAGTAGGATACGAAAACGGCGAGCTCAAGCTGATTGACGGCCGGGGCAAGGAACTGGACAGCAAGGGTATTCCTTTGAAAAAGAAATAAACGGTCCAAAGCAAGCAGGCGCCCAGCCTGCTTTTTTCATGACTATTCGGAGTGCTCCCGATAGCCTGTCAGCAGGAGCATTCCCATTGTTCCTTCTTGACAAGAAAAATATGGGCATGGTATATAAACGATGCTGGCACTCGTAGGATGAGAGTGCTAATGGTTCGTTAAATTGAACAAGAGGAGAGATTCGAATTGGAAAAGAAACAGTTTCGAGCGGAGTCGAAACGTCTTCTGGAAATGATGATTAACTCCATTTACACCCAGAAAGAGATTTTTCTGCGTGAGCTGATCAGCAATAGCAGCGACGCCATCGATAAAATCTACTATAAAGCGCTCACTGACGACAGCCTGACCTTTGATCAGGATAACTATTTCATCAAGGTGACTGCGGATAAAGAGGCCCGCACGCTGACTATCGCTGATACGGGCATCGGCATGAGCCAGGAGGATCTTGAAAGCCATCTGGGGACGATTGCCAAGAGCGGATCGCTGGCATTTAAGCAGGAGAACGAAGCGAAGGACGGCCGCGATATCATCGGGCAGTTCGGCGTCGGATTTTACTCCTCGTTTATGGTGGCTGACAGAGTTGTCGTCATTTCGCGTCCATTGGGCAGCGAGACAGCTTGGAAGTGGGAATCCGAAGGAACCGAAGGGTACACGATCGAGCCGGCGGAAAAGGCCGGAATCGGCACAGAGGTCACTCTTTTCATCAAGCCGAATACCGAAGAAGAGAGCTACGACGACTACCTGAACGAATATCGATTGAAGGCGCTCATCAAGAAGTACTCCGATTTCATCCGCTACCCGATCAAGATGGATCTCACGTCCAGCCGTCCCAAGGAAGACGCGGAAGGCGAATTTGAGGAGTTTACGGAAGAACAGCGAGTTAATAGCATGGTGCCGATTTGGCGCAAAAACAAGAGCGAGCTGAAGCCGGAGGACTACGAGAACTTCTACCAGGAAAAACGCTACGGCTTCGACAAACCGCTTAAACATGTGCATATCAGCGCGGACGGCGCGGTTGTGTATCAGGCGATTCTGTACATTCCGGAGACGATCCCGTTCGATTATTACACGAAGGAGTACGAAAAAGGGCTGGAGCTTTACTCCAGCGGCGTGCTCATCATGAACAAATGCGCCGACCTGCTGCCGGACTATTTCAGCTTCGTGAAGGGGATGGTCGATTCTGAAAGCCTGTCGCTCAATATCTCCCGCGAGATGCTGCAGCATGACCGCCAGCTGAAGCTGATTGCCAAAAACATCGAGTCCAAAATCAAGGGCGCGCTGCAATCGATGCTGAAGGACGACCGCGAGAACTACGAGAAGTTTTTCAAAGCGTTCGGCCGCCAGCTGAAGTTTGGCGTATACAGCGATTACGGTTCCCACAAGGAAACGCTGCAGGATCTGCTGCTGTTTACTTCGTCCAAGGACAAAGCGCAGACGACGCTCGCCGAGTATGTGTCCCGTATGCCGGAAGACCAGAAGTATATTTATTATGCCAGCGGCGCGTCCGTAGAGCGTATCGAGAAGCTGCCTCAGGCTGAGCTTGTGCTTGATAAAGGCTATGAGCTGCTCTATTTTACCGACGATATCGACGAGTTCGCGATCCGCATGCTGGGTGCCTATAAGGAAAAGGAATTCCGTTCCGTCGCCAGCGGCGATCTCGGCATCGAGGAAGAGAAAAAGCCGGAGGATGAAGCGGCTGACGAAGAAAATAAAGCGCTGTTCGACGAAATGGCGGGACTGCTGAGCGGTAAAGTAAGCTCTGTCCGCGCTTCACGCCGACTGCGCAAACATCCGGTCTGCTTCGCCACCGAAGGCGATCTGACGATCGAGATGGAAAAAGTGCTGGCGGCTATGCCGGACAGCACGGGCGTGAAGGCGCAGAAAATTCTTGAGCTTAACACAGGCCATGAAGTATTTGCCGCTCTCAAGGACGCTTACGCAAACGACCGCACGAAGCTGGAGCTGTTCACCTCGCTGCTTTACAGCCAGGCGCTGCTCATCGAGGGACTGCCGGTGGAAGATCCGGTTGAGTTCACGAATCAGATTTGCCAGGTAATGGTTTAAGGAAAGTCCGGCCAATGATGCGGGCAGAGAAGATTATTTAGAGCATGGAACAGAAAAGTCCGGCATGCCGTTTGTAAAACGGCTGCCGGACTTTTTTTGGTTCTTTTAGCCGATTAACACGAGCTCAACCGCGATGACATCTCTGCGGTGCACCGGGAAGCTGAGCAGCGAATGCGGGATTTGCCGCCCGTTTAAGCGCAGGATGTATTGCACGCCTTCGCCCATCCGGACGTCGTCGGAAATGTCGTTACGGACTCCGCCTACGGACTGCAGCCCGCTTGGAGTGGCGCGAACAACCCCGGTGAGCTCCAGCGCTTGAGCGATGTTCATTCCGTCGTAAAACGGAATTTGGTAATCGTCCGTTACAAACGGAAACGATTCGCCGCCGTCGATCCGCACCGTTATCGGCGCAGTAGCATGCGGAGCCGATGGCGGCGCGCCGGGCGGGTTCACGGCTTGTGCAGCCGGGGCCGAAGTGTCCACGGCAGAGATGCTAAGCTCCGGGGCAAGGCTGGCCGACGAGTCCGGCCTTGGCGGAGGGAAGGGTCCCGGCCCTGGAGGCCAAGGTCCCGGCCTCGGCGGAGGGAAAGGCCCCGGTCCCGGAGGGAAAGGTCCGGGCCCCGGAGGCCAAGGTCCCGGCCTTGGCGGAGGGAATGGCCCTGGCCCCGGAGGGAAAGGTCCAGGCCCAGGAGGCCAAGGTCCAGGCCCCGGAGGCCAAGGTCCAGGCCCCGGAGGCCAAGGTCCGGGCCCCGGAGGCCAAGGTCCGGGCCCCGGAGGCCAAGGTCCAGGCCCCGGAGGGAAAGGTCCAGGCCCCGGAGGCCAAGGTCCAGGCCCCGGAGGCCAAGGTCCAGGCCCCGGAGGCCAAGGTCCGGGCCCCGGAGGCCAAGGTCCAGGCCCCGGAGGCCAAGGTCCGGGCCCCGGAGGCCAAGGTCCAGGCCCCGGAGGCCAAGGTCCGGGCCCCGGCCAAAAGATTGGCGGAAATAGCCCGCCAATAGGTGGAAACAATGTAGGCGGACGCGGCGGAACCGGCGGCGGCGCAGGCTGAAAGGCGCGTTGTCCTCCGCATCCGCAGTCTGCTCCGGCGTTTGCGTAGCGGTAGTCGTAGGGTGGCTGGTACAGGTAGGATTGGGACATATCGGAACGATGCTCTCCTTTCCATAGGACGCACGAATGGTTTAGTTTATGCGCCCAGTGCCTATCCTCTTGACCAGCCCTCAAAAACTTTTCCAATAAATTTGTTCAAGCTGAAATTTAAGCAGAATGAGTGATGATAGAACTCGATGGAGGAGCTAAGTCCTAAAAAATGTAGTCGCAATGCAGGGACTTTTAGCAGCCTCAAAGGCGCATTAGCTAAGCCGCTTCGGCCCTCGTCCGTCTGCGGAAGTGTAACGCAACTGAGCGGCGTTATTCCGGGATTTTCGCCGATTTTTCAACGCTAACGAAACTAGGAAGTGTTATTTGCGTGTAAATGGGACTTTTTACGGGGGAAAGGGGGAAATAAGACGGCTCAGTTGCGTTACATTGCAAAACGAGCTGAAAAGAATCGAATAAGGCTTCTGAGTTGCGTTAGAGTTTGAGTAATATGTGCGCTTGCGAAAGGAGCCAGTATGGACGGTTAAGTGTGAATCGGGGAAGAAGGAGCGGGCGATTGCGCGGGAAGCAAATGAAACGTTACTTGAAGTAAAAGTGAGAGGTCGAGGCACGGGAGCATATAGAGCGGCAATTGCCTCAAATGCTTCCACCTCGCGGACCAAAAACAAACCCCCGCAAGCAAAAGCCTGCGGGGGTTTTAAATTCAGGAATTACTTCGCAGCCGCTTCGTAGCGCTTGCCAACTTCTTCCCAGTTTACAACGTTCCAGAACGCTTTGATGTAGTCTGGACGTTTGTTTTGGTATTTCAGGTAGTAAGCGTGCTCCCATACGTCCAGGCCGAGCAGAGGCGTTTCGCCTTCGAAGATCGGGCTGTCTTGGTTAGGAAGGCTGTACACTTTCAGCTTGCCTTGTTTGTCAGCTGCCAGGAACGCCCAGCCGCTGCCGAAACGCGTCGTAGCCGCTTTTGCAAAATCCTCTTGGAATTTTGCGAAACCGCCCAGCTCGCTCTCAATTGCATCAGCCAGCTTGCCCGTAGGAGCGCCGCCGCCGCCCGGGCCGATCGTTGCCCAGAACAGGCTGTGGTTAGCGTGTCCGCCGCCATTGTTGCGAACGGCAGTGCGGATGGACTCAGGTACGCTGTTCAGATCGGAGATCAGGTCCTCCAGGGACTTGGAAGCCAGTTCAGGAGCGGACTCCAGAGCGGCGTTAAGGTTCGTGACATACGTGTTGTGGTGACGGTCGTGATGGATTTCCATCGTTTGAGCGTCGATATGAGGCTCCAGTGCGTCGTTAGCATACGGAAGAGCTGGAAGTTCATGTGCCATGATTGAAAAACCTCCTCAATGAAATATGTAGCGGTTCGACAATATTATCCCTCAGGCTTTTGAATAAATCAACTTTTTTGTTTCAAAAGTCCCCTCGAAATAATTAAACTCCCATGCGAAAACCAGGATAAATCAAAAAAAGGCCGACTCCCTTTCTTGAAAAATCTTGTTCGTATGTTGGGGCCGAATTCTAGAATGCCACGAAAAAGAACATTTATTCTACTACCCGGACGTTATAAAGTCCAAACGGACATGTAAGCGTTAGCATTTAAGCGCTTTCAGTAGAATGTAAGCGCAATGTTAAATTTAATTGAGTTTTTTGGACAAAAAAGCTGGATTTCGTTAACTTTTGTCGTATAATCGAAAATAGTTTTTACTACGACTGTGTGCGAACCAAAGTTTCACAACGACATTGAATGTAAGGGAGCTAAGCATTCATGCATGTTCGTTCTTTCCAGCTTGCGGACTATAGCGCCGTAACCTCTTTGCTGCAATCGGTGCTGTCCGAGGAATGTTATGACGAGACGAAGGAAGCTCTCAGCCGCCAACTGTCCTGGGACAGCGATCTCGTTATGATCGCAGCGGATGGAGACGAAGTGGCCGGCATTATCATCGGGACGATTGACAACAATCGCGGTTATTACTATCGGGTTGCCGTGCATCCGGACTTTAGGGGCCGCGGCATAGCCAAAAGTCTTATTTCACGCCTGCGCAGCCGCTTTGAGCAGCGCAACGTATCCAAGATTCTTGTGTCGGCGGACAAGCATAACGAGTCGGTTCTTACGCTCTACAGCTCTCTCGGCTTCGCGCCGAGCGATTTTTATCATTCGTTCCAAAAGTTAAGCATTGTAGCGGGATAGGACAAGCCTTCTGGCTGCGCCATGCGGCGTTCATTCCCCGTTCCAAGCTATCATTCCTGCAAGCATGTCCGGCGTCCATTGATTTTGGCGCTTGGATGTGCTTTTCTTATTAATAAGATGTTTATGTCAGGGAGTGCGTAAGTGGACACGTATCGGCGCTGTTTCATAAAAAGCTTCAAGCATGACGGCCATCTGCATCGCCAGTGGCAGCGGAATTGGCTTATGCCTTCCGGCATGCTGCTTCCGCAGCATACGCAAGAGAAGATGCTGGTGCTCATCAACAACCAGACGCCGATTACGGAGGCGGACGGATCCGTGTGGGTGAGCCGGGTACCGGCTGTGTCTTTTTTCATTCCAGGCAAATGGTTTAATGTAGTAGCCATGATGGAGGAATACGGCATCCGATACTATTGCAATCTCGCATCCCCTCCATATTTGACGGATAATGTGCTGACTTATATCGACTACGATCTCGACGTAATTCGTACGGCGGGAGGGGATTTAGCCGTAGTCGACCGGGATGAGTACGAACGGCACAAGCAGGAGTACCGCTATCCGCCAATAGTAGAAACAAAGGTTAGTCAAGGGCTTAAAGAAGTCACGCAGCGTATCCGGGGAGGCAAGCCTCCCTTTGAAGATCAAGTTGTGCTGGACTATTATGAGGCCTGGGCAAACCGTCCGGACCGCGAAGCGGAGGAAAACCCGACATGACAGATCCCCTTGGGGAAGAGTTAGCGGGAACGGAATCGAACCGGCTGCCAGACTCGCAATCGGGCAGCCGCCTTACGGGATGGCGCAAGGAGCTGTCCGCGCTGGCGCGTACAGCAGTCGTTGCAGCTGCGGTAGTGCTTATATTAAATAAATTCGTTGTGAACCTGTCTATCGTCGAGGGGAGTTCCATGCGTCCCACGTTAGTGGAGGGTGACTGGCTGTTAGTCAGCCGGTTGGCCGGCAGCGTTTTGCCCGTTGAGCGGAACGATGTCGTTATCATTCGGGACCCGGAGCCGCTGTCCGGCAGCACGGGCTATCTGGTGAAGCGGATTATCGGCTTGCCGGGCGATACGGTAGAGCTGAAAGAAGGGAATTTGGTGCGCAACGGCCTGCAGGTGGTGGAACCGTATGCGTACCATATCGCCGAGGAGGAGAGCTTTCGAGCCGTAACGGTTGAGCCTGGCCATCTTTTTGTGCTTGGTGATAACCGGCAGCGGCGGGCAAGCCGTGACAGCAGAGCGTTTGGCACGATCGACGAGTCTGCAGTGACGGGCCGTGCGGAGCTCGTCCTATGGCCGATGCAGAGGCTTGGGTGGCTGTAAGCGGTGGAGCCTTACTTTTAAAGCCGACTTTTAAAGGAATGCACGAAGGGAGAGAATGGAATGAAAGAGGTCACCATCTATACGGACGGCGCATGCTCCGGCAATCCTGGTCCTGGCGGATGGGGAGCGGTGCTTTTTCATGGGGATAAGCGCAAGGAAATTTCCGGGGCGGAGCCGCATTCCACGAACAACCGGATGGAAATTCAAGCCGTCATTGAGGCGCTCTCGCTGCTCAAGGTGCCGTGCCGTGTGACGGTGTACAGCGATTCGGCTTATGTAGTGAACTGTTTTCAGAACAATTGGCTCAAGGGCTGGCTGCGCAACGGCTGGAAGAACAGCAAAGGAAATCCTGTGGAGAACAAGGAGCTTTGGCAGAAGCTTTGGGAGCTGATGGGCATCCATGAGGTAACGTATGTGAAGGTGAAAGGCCATAGCGATAATCCTTGGAACAACCGTTGCGACGAGCTTGCCGTAGGCGCTATCAAACAGATGAGAGCGGCGGGACGAGACTGATGGCTGCGTAAAAGTAAAAGGGCGGTCTGATCATAGAGGAAGACCAGGTGAGACCGGAACTTTTTATGAAATAAGGAGGGGGGAAGATGACGGAGCCGATTCGCGATGCAGCATTCTGGAGCTGGTTGAAGGCAGAGATGAAAAAAGCCGCGTTTGGGCTTGGGATCGACGACATAGGCGTTGCTTCGCCGGAGCCGTTCACAGAGCTGAAGGGCCGGCTGATTCGGCACCGCGAGCTTGGGTACGAGTCCGGTTTTGAAGCATCTGATCTGGACAAAAGAACCGATCCATCGCTGTTGTTCGAGGAGCCCCGCTCCATTATCGCAATTTCCGTCGCTTACCCGAACAAGCTGCCGAATCCGCCCCGCTCCGAGCCGGTCGCTAGACGAGGCATCCTGTCCCGCTCCGCCTGGGGCGAAGATTATCACAGCGTGCTGCGCCTCAGGCTGCGGAGGCTGGAACAATGGCTGCAGGAGCGTGTGCCGGAGCTGCGCGCGGAATCGATGGTTGATACCGGAGAGCTGTCCGACCGTGCGGTAGCGGAACGGGCGGGCATAGGCTGGACCGGCAAAAACAGTTTTATTATGAACCGTAAACACGGCACGTTTATGTATCTCGCTGAAATGATTACGAATTTGCCGCTGGAGCCAGATTCGCCCCTGCAGGACAGCTGCGGCAGCTGCACAAAATGCATCGATGCCTGCCCGACGGGCGCGTTGGTCGGTCCGGGGCAGCTGAACGCGCAGCGCTGCATCTCCTATGTCACGCAGACAAAGGAGATGGTCAGCGACGAGCTGATGCGAAAAATCGGCAATCGCCTGTACGGCTGCGATACTTGCCAAATTGTTTGCCCGGTGAACAGAGGCGTCAACGTAACCCGGCATCCCGAGTTCGAGGCTGATGCGGAGCAGGTGAAGCCCCTTCTATTGCCGCTGCTGAATATGTCCAACAGGGAGTTCAAGGAACGGTACGGAACCAATGCCTCCTCTTGGCGCGGCAAAAAGCCGATTCAGCGCAATGCGGTTATCGCGCTGGGCAATTTCCGCGAAACGTCCGCGGTGCCGGAGCTTGCCGCACTGCTCAAGGATGATCCGCGTCCCGTGCTGCGCGGCACGGCGGCATGGGCGCTGGGCCGCATCGGCGGAGCGGAGGCGGAGGCGGCGCTGGAAGCGGCTGTGCAGCGGGAGAGCGACGATGAAGCGCGTTCCTGGGCGGAGCGCTCGCTTGCTGCGCTGCGCGCTGAGAAACCAAGCGAGACGGATCAGAAAGATTTTGAGACCGCAAAGCTCTAAATTGCGCGATAAAGGCGATAATGCTAAGATGAAGTAGCTTTTAAAGCGTGGTGAATAAGAGGGCTATCAAGGCTGAACCTGAAGCAGCGACAGCGACCGGAGGGCCAAGCTTTAGATCCAGCAGCAGCTTTATCACCGGGCTTTAATGAACATCGATAAAGGACAGGTGAACCGCGCGTGGAATGGTATAATATCGTCATCCCGATCGTGACGCTTATCGTCGGCTTGGTCGGCGGATTTTTCATCGGGGTCTTCTATCTCCGCAAACAAATGGAGAAGATGCAATCCGATCCGGAAATGCTGCAAAAAATGGCTAAACAAATGGGCTACAACCTGAACAACAAACAAATGCAGCGCGCTCAGCAAATGATGAAGGGCCAGCAGGGCGGCGGCGGGCAGCAAAAATTCATTCCCAACCAGCGCGGCGGCAAGCGTAAATAACCGAGCCAGCGTCCGGTAAGCGAGGAAGCGAGGCAGCAGCAATGGCAGGTCTTAAAGATTACTCCAACTCGATGGTTGCGCGCAACCGCGAGCAAATCGAATATCATATCCGCGAGATTCTGAAGCTGGTCGGCGAGGATGTCGAGCGTGAAGGACTGCTGGACACGCCTGCGCGCGTCACTCGCATGTACGAGGAAATTTTCGCGGGATACGAAGTGAATCCGGCCGATGTGCTCGGCGTTACGTTTGACGAGAACCACGAGGAGCTTGTCATCGTGAAGGATATCGTCTACTACAGCCAATGCGAGCATCATATGGCTCCGTTTTTTGGCAAAATCCATATCGGCTACTTGCCGAACGGCCACATTCTGGGGCTGAGCAAAATGGCTCGCCTCGTCGAGGCGGTCACGCGCAAGCTGCAGGTGCAGGAGCGCATCACGTCTCAGATTGCCGACATTTTGGACGAGGCCTTGCAGCCGCAGGGCGTCATGGTTGTCGTTGAGGGCGAGCATCTGTGCATGTGCTCCCGCGGCGTCAAAAAGCCCGGCAGCAAAACGATTACCTCCGGCGTGCGCGGAGAGTTTCGCTCTAGCAGCGCGCTTCGCTCGGAATTTTTGGAGCTGCTGAAGCAGTAGCAGGCGCTTAGCATAGTGGAGCTGCTTGGAGCAGCTCCGGCACGCAAAAACCCGCTTTCCTGTGGAACAGGAGGGCGGGTTTTTGCGTATATGCGGCGAACGGGAGAGGAAAGAGAGCGAGTTGCTTGTGTTAAGGTCGTTTGACGCCCTTAAGGGGCGGGAAAGAGGGCTGGTTGCCTGTGTTAAGGTCGTTTGACGACCTTAAGAAGCGGGAAAGAGGGCGAGTAGCCTAAGTTAAGGTCGTTTGACGCCCTTAAGAAGCAAGAATGAGCCGGAAGTGCCAGTGTTAAGGTCGTTTGACGACCTTAAGGAGCAAGAATGAGCCGGTAGAGCTTGTGTTAGGGTCTTTTTGACGCTTTAATAGGCATCACCGTGGAGCCGCGAGCCTTTTTCAAGCCATTCAAATGTACTAATGTCTAATGTCAGTAGGGTTCCCAGGCGAGCGTTCTGGCTTTTTCAAAACGCTGATTGACGTAGGGCCAGTTGACGACGTTCCACCAGTCCTTCACGTAATCGGCGCGCATGTTCTGATGTTTGAGATAGTACGCATGCTCCCACACATCGAGCGGCAGCAGCGGTATCGCGTCCCACTGGGACAGGTCCTGATGTTTTTCAGCTTGGAGAATTTCCAGCCTGCGGCTGCGGGGGCTCCATACAAGGATCGCCCAGCCGCCGCCCTCTACCTTGTTTGCTGCCTCGGTATATTGTTTTTTGAAGGCGTCGAAGCTTCCAAAGTCGCGGTCGATCGCGTCGCCGAGCGTACCGGTCGGCCGTCCGCCGCCCTGCGGCGACATTGCGCTCCAAAACAGCGTGTGCAGATAATGCCCGGCGCCGTTAAAGGCCAGCTCTCTCTCCCAATGCTTCACGAGGTCAAAATTCCCGGTTTTCCGCGCTTCCTGCAGTTGCTTTTCGGCTTTGTTCAAGTCGTTCACATAGGTTTGATGATGCTTGTCGTGATGGATGCGCATCGTTTTTTCGTCGATATAAGGCTCCAGAGCGTTGTAGGGATAGGGCAAGGGGGGCAGCTCATGCCCCCCGATCGGCACCTGCTTCCAATCGCCTGCATGTGCAGGAGCGCGGCCTATTTCCGTTATGGCGGGAGGCGCCGGGGCGTCTTCCTCCTGTTTTTGCGGCTCGGGATGTAATGCAGCTTCTTCGTGCGTGAGTGCCGCTTGCCGTCGCTGCTCTGCTTCTACTCGGGCTAAACAGGCCGTTGATTCGTTGAGCGTATGCTGAATGACAGCGCGCGCCGCGGCATCGCTCCCAAGCGACCGGCTGGTTCCAAGCAGCTGCAGCAGCTGGCCCACAAGCTCGCTGCTCTGCGCAGCGGATGCCTCCAGCAGCTCGGCAGCAGCAACATCCGCTTGAGCCTCTGATTGGCGCAGCTCGGCTGCCGCTTCTGCAACGGGAGCGGAGGAGCCGCGCTCCGCCGTCTCTCCTTCCGCAGAGGCGGATGTTGTGACCGGCTCAGCACGGAAGAGCTCCGAATTATTTTTAAATCGCGACTCCAATTGCTGCTCGGCTTCCGCCGCCGTTCGTTCCAGCAACACTCGCCACTGCTCCAGCACGGCTTGATAAGTCGGCTCCAGTCTAGGAGCGGATTGTAAAATAAGTGAGATATGCCCGGCCTCTTCAAGTTTCCAGTCCTTGATATTTTCCAGCAGCAGCTGCTGTCCGGGGGATTGCCGCCATCGGGCCATGCGCTTGCCTCCTTTTAACATCCGGATATAGAAGCCGTGAAACCCGCCGTTTCGTGCACCAATATAAAATGTATTCGGCATGAGGTCATGGATATGTCGGACTCTCTGTCCCCGGTTAAATCTGCATAACAAAAAAACCGAATCCGGCAGGCGGATTCGGTTTCGGCGTATGGGGCGCGCTTAGGCGCTCAGCCCTTTTTCCTTCAGCTCGATCGATTGATTTACCTGACTAAGGAAAAGAGCGGCCCGTTGAATATATTCTTTGGGATGCTGCTGGAATAACAGCTCATGCTGGCCGCCATTAACGATCCACTCGCGGGACAGCGGATTGGCCTGCTTTTCGTAGATCGATTCTGCGGACTGATAAGATGCCTTGGCATCCATCGTGCCGTGAATCATATAGATCGGGATGGAATAGGATGTGTTCATGACCTTTTCGGCCGGTATTTTGTTAAAGTCGACTCCCGTCCACAGCGGCAGCAGCTTCTCGATCAGCGGCAGCGAAGGGAAGCGGGGCAGGTCGAGAATGTTGCGCACATTTTCGAACAGAGTGTCCGGGCTCGGAACAAAGGTGCTGTCGAGAATCATCGCGTCAATCCGGTCGGTCTGAAGCGCGGCCTGCAGCGCTGTGCCCGCTCCCATACTAAAGCCCCAGACGACAACCTCTTTGGAGCCTTGGGTGCGCACATAATCCACGGCAGCGAGCAGCTGCTGCGATTCCTCCCAGCCGCCCGTGGCTGGAGCGCGGTACTGCTTGGAAGCGTAGCCATAATCAAACATCAGCACATTATAATTCAGCTTGTGAAGCAAGCTGGCCAGATCATACATAGGCACCCATGTTTCCTCGCGGTTCGTGCCGTAGCCGTGGCTCAGCACAATGGTGCGGTCGGATTCGCTCTTAAGCGAGCGTCCCGGCGCCGCCGGAATATACCAGCCGCTAACGGTTGTGCGCCCGCTCAGACTGGGGAAAGTAACATCCTCGTAAGCCAGTCCTTTGGCCTCCATTGGATTGGAAGTTACAGGCGCGACATAGGGATAGGCGACCATCCAGGCGATATAGCCGTGGAAAGCGACGACGAGCAGAAGCACAAGCGCGGTCGTGGCGGATACGGCGGCGGCAAGCGCGTTGCGGCGCGTATCCCGGCGGGGAACGACGGCGGCAAGCGGAGCTTCCAGCTGAAGCGGCGTGCGAAGAGTGGAACTGCTCATATCGTCTTCCCCTCCCATGTCATGAAAGCGTTCTAGATCGTATGTACTACTACTTTATGTGCCATTTGGCCGGGCTGTCAATTGATGTCGATCAATTGTTAAGCTCTTGTAATGTTGCTGTAAAATAGGTCAGTTTCTTTACGAAAAAGAGGATTCTGGTTATACTAGGAGAATCTAAGTTTCATTGTGTGAAACTACAGAGGGCTAGACGAAATGGCGGATATCCTCTATACTGATAATGATTCTCAATTGGATGGACAACATGCCACAGAGGAGAAAGCGGGTGAACCTATGGAAGCATCGCGAGCGCTAAAGACCTCCGAGGACGGCAAGTCCAATGTTCGGGCGGTTGAACGGGCGCTGGATATATTGCTTTGTTTTACGACGGACAGTGACCTGCCGATGACGGAAATTGCGGAGCGTGTCGGCCTGCACAAAAGCACGGTTCACCGCATGCTGGCGACGCTGGAGGATAAAGGCTTTCTGGAGCGCGACCGCAGCTCCGAGCGTTACCGGCTCGGCATGAGAATATGGGAGCTGTCCGCACACCGTTCCCGCTCCGGTGATCCAGCGGTCATCTGCCTGCCCGAAATGGAACGGCTGCGCGATACGCTCGGCGAAACCGTCAGCCTGTACGTACGGGACGGAAATGAGCGGATTCGCATCCAGGCTGTGCAGAGCAACCAGGCGATCCGCCGCGTCGCTCCTGTCGGCGTGCGGCTGCCATTGTACGTTGGCGCGTCAAGCAAAGTGCTGATTGCGTTCGCTGAGCCGTCGTTGGCGCAGCTAATGATGGCGGCTGAGTCGCTGCCTCCTAGCATCGACGCGCAGAGCTTCCGCGAGCAGCTGGAAGAGATTCGGCGCAATGGTTATGCGACGAGCATGGAGGAGCGGGAGCCCGGCGCAGCCGCCGTATCCGCTCCGGTGTTCGACCGCAGCGGCCGTCTTGCCGCTGCATTGTCCGTATCGGGCCCGGCGGCCCGGTTCACGCCGGACATTATCCGCGAGCAGGCGGCGCTCGTAATCCAGTCCGCCACGCGTATGGGCGCGATGCTGCCGGGGTGATTTTCAGGCATTCGCGCAGGTTGGAATCCGCGACTTTAATGATGCAAGGCGCTTCCTCAGAGAAGCGCCTTTTTTGTGCTTGTCCGGTGGCAGTGGCTTATCGCTTAGTTTGGTTACACTCCGGAAACCGTTCAGGTGTCGTCCTTCAATGCATCTTCCAGATGTACTTTATAAAGCTCGCTAGCGCATGCCAGGATGCCTTTGGCCGTTCGCATCGTGCTTACAGTGTTGTTAGCTCAATGAAAGGCAAGTCGATAGGAGCTTGTAAGGAATTGGACTAGACTTGGAAACAGGAACGGCGGCTGCGGGGCCGTCTAGCGAATATTTTATAACAACCGGAGATGCAAGAGATGAGAATAAAAAAAGAAACCGTTTCAAACATTGTACTCGTTGCGACGATAATGATTGCTTTTTTAAGCAGACTATATCTAGTTGATGGGGGCAGATCAATTGCTGGAGATGAGATCGGATATCACAAATCGGTCATTCAATTTATCGAAAAAGGCGTTTATGGTTATAAGCCATACGGTTTTTCCATAACGGCTAATGCTTTTACAATGCCGGGTTATATCGTGTTTTTAGCTCCCCTGTATCTTATATTTGGTTATTCCGAGTTTTCTCCTCCCCTAGCCGCGATACAAATGGCGCAAATCATGATTCAGATTCTGGCAGGAGTTGTTCTGTTCAAAGTATGTAGAATGTTCCTGACTACGATGTTTTCTATATTGGCGGTTATCATTTTTTATTTTCACCCGACATTTTTATACGCTCATACGTTCATGTTGACGGAGACGTTATACGGATTGTTCTTTCTGACGTTTTTATTACTGACGCTTTATTTTTTCAAAACCAAGAAAATGAGTTTTTTAGCGGGAGCGGCTGTCATGCTTGGAATAAGCATTTTAATCAGACCTTCTTTTATTGTGGTCATTCCTATTGTGATTTTATTTATTTTTATTCTCCTGAAAAAGAAAGCCTTTGCCCCAAACCTGGTGTTTTTGCTCTGTTTTTGTGCCGTGATGTCGCCGTGGTGGATAAGAAACTATTTATCGTTGGGGGAAGTTACACTATTGGCTTCCCAAGGCGGAAACCCGCTATTATGGGGGACTTATCCGTTTAATAACAACCCTCTATTCGATCAAAGCATGCCGCCGGAAGAGATGGGCAAACTGGCGATGGAGCGGATAAAAAACGGCTTTTTACATCAACCGCTGCTTTATATAAGCTGGTACTCTTGGGGAAAAACGCTGTATTTAATTAAAGATATTTGGCCGGGTAATAAATTTTTGGCGAGTTTAACGCTAATTAAGTGTTTCCATTATTTGATTGTTTCAACGGGCTTTATCGGATTGATTCTGATGCTGGTCAAAAGACCGCCGTTTCAATATGCGAGCCTAATTTTCGCCTTATGCGCCATGACTAGCTTTGCCGTTTATTTGCCATTTGCACCAACGTCACGCTACTTTTATTCCGCTTTGCCGCTACTCATTATTTCGTTTTGTTACGTGTCTCAGCTGTTATTTTTCCGATTTAAAGATCGACAGAATTGACCTAAGGAAATCTTATGTCCCACAGAATCAAATCGATCTTCAGTTTTTGTATGTCCGACATAATTTGGAATTTTGGATAGACGAATGCAATATCCTCGAATTAAAGTAAGGTGCGAACCCCAAGCTCACATGAAATCCCCGGGAGGTTCGCACCATAGATGCAGCAAGGTATTGCGGCGTTTAGGTGCAGGTTCTGAGTGGAAATTGCGCTCGCAAAAAAGGGGTTCGCACTTTTGGGGCTGAAAACCCAGGCGTAGCAAGGGTTTTTCGGGTATGCTGTCGCTCCCCGTGCGGGAGCGTGGATTGAAACCAGTGTTGGCGATGGATACGATGAGGGAGGCAAAAGTCGCTCCCCGTGCGGGAGCGTGGATTGAAACCTTCGGTAGTCAAGCGCGGCGGGTCCTTTGTGACGTCGCTCCCCGTGCGGGAGCGTGGATTGAAACCCGTCCTGCGCCGCACCTAGCGGGCCTTTACGCTGTCGCTCCCCGTGCGGGAGCGTGGATTGAAACATGTAGCGCCGCTCGATTGGATATTTAATTACAGTCGCTCCCCGCACAAGAGCATCAAGTAAATATCCATTCCTGTGCTGTCATGAATTAAGGAACAGCTGTCATTCCCACTAAGGTGAGTGCCCCAACCTAACAAACCAATCAAAAAAACGGCCCCAGGCGATGTCCCTTCAACGGGAAATCGCCTTTTCCCATTCCTACTAACCTAAGAATCCCCACCGGAAAAGAACCCGCTAAACCCTTGATACTACGCGTTTTTGCCGCAATACATATAGAATATTCGATTGCAGTGATGCTTTAACTTATTACAGCATAGAATATTATGGCTATAAATTATCGTTGACATAAATCTTCCCCGCCGCTAGTATACAATAACATAGTAAAACACTAGGAAATAAAGGGGATGGCTTCATTGTCTAACAACAATCTTGTGCATGCCTTTGAGACGAACTGGATTAGCCTCTTAATTTCAATCGTCGTCATCGGGCTGCTTGTCTGGCTTGCTCGCCGCAAGGTGAGCTTCGGTTACCGCGTACTTATTGCGCTCGGCATCGGGTTGGTCGTCGGGATTAGCCTAAACTCGCTGGAGCTCGACGCTACGAGCATCGGCACGCTCGGTTCAATTTACGTGAATCTGATTAAAATGCTCGTTATGCCGCTCGTCGCGGTGCTGGTCGTATCCAGTATTTCGTCGATCTCAAACCTTGGCCAGCTTCGCAAAATCGGCACCAAAACGATTTTGCTGTTTCTCGGAACGACGGGTATCGCAGCTATAATTGGCGTGCTCGTGGCACTGGCGATTAATCCCGGCTCTGGAATTTCCGCACAGACTACAGAAGGCTTTGAAGCGAGAGAAATTCCAACGTTTTCGGAGGTCATTCTAGATCTCGTTCCGTCGAATCCGATCGGTAACATGGCGGACGGCAAAGTTGTTCCGGTTCTTATTTTCGCAATATTCATCGGTGTTGCCATCGTGCATCTGAGCTCCCGCAAGCCGGAAGCCGCCGAGCCTGTCCGTAACTTTGTCGAGTCGTTCAAACAAGTGATGAATCAGGTTACCAAGTACATTATTCGCCTGACTCCATATGGCGTGTATGCATTGATCGGCTCCATGGCGGCCCGTTACGGCTTTGAGACGCTCAAGCCGCTGATTGGCATCATTATTGCAACTTATTTGGCGCTTCTGATTCACTTTGTATTCACGTTTGGCGCTCTTGTTACGTTTGGCGCGAAGCTTAACCCGATTAAGTTTCTGCGCAAAATCTACCCGACAGTGGCGGTTGCTTTCACGACGCGGAGCAGCTACGCAACACTGCCGGTTAACCTGGAAGTAATTACGAAAAGACTGCGCGTGTCGCCGCGTATCGCCAGCTTCGTCGCTCCGCTTGGAGCAACGATGAACATGAACGGCTGCGGCGGCGTATGGCCTGCTGTTGTCGCCATTTTTGTCGCTGAGGTGTACGGCATTCCGCTCGACATTTCGGATTACATTCTTATCGTGCTCGTCAGCACAATTTCCTCCATCGGCGTAGCCGGCGTTCCCGGTCCGGCTTCGATCTCGACAACGGTTGTGCTTACCGCACT
Organism: Paenibacillus pasadenensis; assembly: GCF_023715725.1. Taxonomy (GTDB): domain Bacteria; phylum Bacillota; class Bacilli; order Paenibacillales; family Paenibacillaceae; genus Paenibacillus_O; species Paenibacillus_O pasadenensis_A. The sequence continues at coordinate 23,307 of NZ_JAMBOT010000005.1, read as the reverse complement.
GGGACTGCCGCTGGAAGGCCTCGGCCTGGTGCTGGCAATCGACGCTGTTGTTGATATGGGCCGTACGGCGGTAAACGCAACGGGTACTACGGTGTCTTCCTTGCTGGTCGCTGTGTCTGAAAAAGAGTTCGACCGCGACAGCTACAACCGCGATGAGGAAGAAGAGCTCGAGCTGAGCCGGGCTTAAAAGGCGCGGCTTGCATAAAGAACCGGTCTGGAGAAATCCGGACCGGTTTTTTGCTTTTTTGCTGCTGCGATTTTTGTATGGTGGGGTATAGACAGAAAAGAAGCGGCATACACGGATCAAAATGAGTGAATGTATGGTAACCTAATGCCCAGGAGCGTGATTCCCATCGAAAAAGGAGAGCGGAACATCCATAAGTTCGAGGAAACTGCTAATCAGCCGCCGCCAGCAGAAATGTTGTGCCCGCTCTGCAGCAGGGATAATCGCTGCGCGGTAGCGGCAGGGGATAATCCAGCGAGCTGCTGGTGCGTTAACGCCGTATTTCCAAGCGGGCTGTTGGAGCGGCTGCCGGAAGCGCTGCGCGATAAAGTCTGTATTTGCATGAGCTGTCAGCAATCTTTTTTGCGTGAGAGCGGAGAGTAGAGTGGAAAAAGCAGCTAACCAAATAGCTCCCGCAAAAGAATGGCTTATTTAAGGGCGTCGGACGCCCTTAAAGAACGCTAAAGCGATCGAACGGGCTTGTTTAAGGGTGTCAAATGCCCTTAAGGAGCGCGAAATCGTACGAAATGGCTTGTTTAAGGGCGTCAAACGACCTTACGGGGAGAAAAAGCGAGCGTAGTAGCTTGCGTAAGGACGTCAAACGACCTTACGGGGAGCAAAAGCGAGCGGAGTAGCTTGCGTAAGGGCGTCAAACGGCCTTATCGAGCGGCGCCGCTTCGAGTTAGGACGCTAACCTAAACGCAGCAAAGCCCCCGATTGCCTGGCATCGGGGGCTTTGCTGCGTTAGGTCTAGAACACGCTAATTCTAGAAGAACAGCGAAAAGAAACGTCAGCGTTCGCCTTTAACTTCTGATTTCAACTGCAACCGTAGCGCAATTCCAGGAAATCCGAAGTTAACAGCGAGCGGAGGGCCGAGCGGTGGCGCAGCGGCAATCTTTTCACCAGCCTTACAACATGCGCCGAGTTACATCGAGAACTGAATGTGAATATCCGAGGATTCGATGAGGTTATGCCTTCTCCAGAAGGCGGTGGCGGGAAACGGCATCGCTTCTCTGGACGTTGGCTCCAGAGCCTTGCGCAGAAGGCGGTCCCTATGGTCGCTGATCCATTCAGCGTCATAATAGAGCACCGACATCGCTTCATCGCTCGGTACACCGACAAATGAATGAAACCAGCTGCTCCAGCTCTCCCAATCGGAAGGAGCCTCGGAGTAGGGCATGGTGACGACAGCGCGGCACAGGGAGGACCCTGCATAAATGTGAAGTGCGACCAAGTAGTCGCTGCTGCCCGCAATGGACATCGTGCCTGTGCGGCTGATAAACAGATCCATGCGGCGGATGCGCCGGTCTGGCGCTAGCAGCTCCTGTCCGTTCAAAAGCTCCTCGGCGACGAGCAGCTCTTCGGTGACTAACTCCGCACTGGCCGCAAGCAGACTATCCGTGGACAGTATTTCGCGGATACGTGCATCCTCTGAAGCTTCCGGCATGGCCGGGCAAGCGGAGGAGTCTGTAAAGACGGGAGCGCCGGGAACGGACAGAGACGAGGGGGTGGAGCGGAAAGCCTCCGATTCCGCGGGATGCGCGGCGGAGCGACGGGCGGCTCGAAGCCTGCGGGCTTCCGGACCGCCCGTAAAGCGTTCCTGCAAAGACATGGTCGAACCTCTCCTTTGTTTGCTTACGGGGTTAGCTGACGGATTCGGGCCAGAGAGTAGCCCTACCGGACTGGATCGCCGCGGCTTCGGCAGCCGGGCAGAGGAGTCCGGATTCACCCCGGCAGGCTCACGCCTGCAGTTGGTTCCCCCGCTTCCACAATCGTGGAATTCAGCAGAATAGAAATGTGCTGAACTTTATCATACTGCACGGCAGCATGTCTTGTAAAAGACCAATATTAGTGAAATTTCGATGGAATTCTCTCGCTAACTCGTCCTTAGAGCGGTTAAGCTCTGAATTATTCGTTATCTTAATTTTCTGAAAACAAACAAACCTTTCAAATCCGACTCATATTCCCGCGCCCGTCCCACATAGGATGATTATTAAGATGGAGAAATACCGTTTAGAAAGGTGGAGAAGGGGATGCCGCGCATTAAGGTTGGGAAAAAGCCGCCTGCTGCTGCCGAGCAGCGGAATACGGAGCCGGAGGGCTGGCGGGGAGCTGTCCAGCGGTATGTGAACGGCTGCAACCAGGCGGAGTTGGAGCTGCGGGACACCGCCCTCGCCGGTATTATGGCGGACGCCGATCATCGGCTCCGTCTGCTGCACCGGCTGCAGCGGCTGCGCGACCGGTACGAGGAGCGCGGCATCCTGACCTCGCACTGCGAGACGAAAGCTTCTATTGTAAAGATTAACGAAGCCGGCTCAGAGGTGTCGGTTGTGCTGCAGCTCCATTTAAAACGGCATGTGGAGCATCAGGGGCGCAACTATATGGAGGAGCGCATCGAACGGGAGCGGCTGTGGCTTACCTCTGACGGCTCCGAAGGCGCGGGCTGGAAGCTCACTCGGATCGAGCCGGTTGTAGGAGAGCGCCGTCCCCGGTACGGTCCTTCGGCGGCGGATATCGCATTGGCCGAAAACCGCTCCTTCGGCAGCGGTTGGGGGAGCAACGGACAGAACTTGGGAGTGCCGCAGCCCTTTTTAAACCATGGAGTCGTGCCTAGAGTGAACACCAGGTCCAGAGCGGTCAAATACCGGCGGGAGCTGGCGGCAGCTTATGCGGATCAGTGGTGGAAGGACCCTAATCCCGCCTATGAGGAATTCGACGTGAATTGCACCAACTATGTCTCGCAGTGTGTCTTTGCAGGGGAAGCGCCTATGAACTATACTGGTAAAAGAGAATCGGGCTGGTGGTACAAGGGTCGTTCGGGAGGCCAGGAGCTGTGGAGCTACAGCTGGGCGGTGTCAAATTCGCTGCAGATGTATCTATCCTTTCCGCGCTCTTCCGGCATGAGGGCAACCGCTGTCGAAAGCGCGGCTGAGCTCAGCCTTGGCGATGTCATAGCGTATGACTGGAATGGAGACGGGCGGTTCCAGCATACGACGATCGTAACGGCTTTTGACGGGGACGGCATGCCGCTCGTTAATGCCAACACGGTTCCGAGCCGCCACCGCTATTGGGATTACAAGGATTCTTACGCCTGGACGGAGCATACCCGTTACCGCTTTTTTCATCTTAACGATACGATGTGACACAACAGGATGCCCGCAGCCGGTCCGCATGAGCGGGAACGGTTGTTGGCATCCTAATTTCTAGAGGTTACCGGAGGGCTAACATGGGAGAGAAAATACGCGTCGGGCTAGTTTACGGCGGCAAATCGGGCGAGCATGAGGTGTCGCTGCAAACCGCGCTGGCGGTTATGGGGGCTTTTGATTTCGATAAATACGAGATCCAGCCTTTCTATATCACCAAGGCGGGAGAGTGGCGCTCCGCAGGCGTGCTGCTGCAGGCGCCGGATAACGTGGAGCAGCTGAAGCTGGCCGGGGGCGAGAACAGTTCCGCTCTTGCGCCGGTGTTCCGCGGACTGGCAGGCTCGCCGTCCGGGGAAGCCGCGCTGCAGACTGCTGCGGCAGCCGCAGCTCCTGAGAAGCCGATCGATGTGATTTTCCCGCTGCTGCACGGCACCTTCGGGGAAGACGGCACCATTCAGGGGCTGCTGGAGATGGCGAACATTCCTTATGTCGGAGCGGGCGTGCTGGCATCGGCGGTTGGAATGGACAAAATTTTCATGAAAAAGGTATTTGCCCATGAAGGCTTGGCCCAATGCGTATACCGGCATTTCAACCGCACGCAATGGGAAAAGGACCATACGTTTTTCATTATGGAAATTGAAGTGGCGCTCGGTTACCCTTGCTTCGTCAAGCCGGCTAACCTGGGCAGCAGCGTCGGCATTTCCAAAGCCCGCAACCGCGAGGAGCTGATTGCGGCCGTTGATTTTGCGCTGCGTTATGACCGCAAAGTTATCGTTGAGGAGTTCATCGACGCGCGCGAGATCGAGGTGAGTGTGCTCGGCAACGACGAGCCGCGCGCATCCGTGCCGGGCGAGGTTATCAGCTCCGCCGAGTTTTATGATTACAACGCCAAGTACGTGGACGGCAAGTCGGTCATGCAGATTCCAGCCGATATTCCGGCGGAGACGGCGGAAGCCGTGCGCGAGTTGGCGGTTCGCGCATATCTTGCTATCGACGGCTCAGGCTTGTCGCGCATGGACTTTTTTATGCGCCGGAGCGACGGCCAGCTGCTGATCAACGAGGTCAACACGATGCCGGGCTTCACGCCGTACAGCATGTACCCGCTAATGTGGAAGGAATCCGGCGTCTCCTACCGCGAGCTGCTCGATACGCTAATCGAACTGGCTATAGACAGGCATGCCGATAAGCAAAAAATCGAGTACGGCGGCTAATTCCGCTCCACGAGCGTGCTTTCTCCGCATTCCGGCGGGGAAAGCGCGTTTTTTGACCGCCAGGCGTCAAATGACTCCAGTAAACAATGAATGTAAATCGGCAGCCGCCCCCGGTATCGGGCAGGCGCTGAGCCGGCATCCACTAAGGAGGGACGAGCCATGGGCTTCGCGACAGAGTTCAATTCCGTCTGCAAATTCAAATCCGCGCAGGAGCTGTACGAGCTGCTGGAATACGGCAAGGGAAAAATGGTCAAAAGCGGCTTCCGCGTATTCCCGACGGGACAAAAGGTCATCGCTTATACGCCGAACAACGAGGCCATCGCCATCGTGCGCATCCTCGCTTCCATCGCCGAGATCAATTTCCAGGGAGATGAAGTAACCCAGGTAGAAATGGAATTGGTGCGCAAGCTGACCGAAGAGGAGGCGCGTGTGCAAACGGCGCTCGCCCATGAGATGTTTTTTGGTGAGCGGGGATGATTGTCCGTTTCGGCTTTGTCGCGATGAGCCTGCTGCTGGAGAACGCTTCTCCTTCGCGCACGATGACCTATACAAACTTCGCGAAGCTGGACGACCGGGAAGCGGGACTGGCCAGGCTGGAGCGGATTGCCGAGGACAATTTGCAGAACACGCTGCGCATTCTCAAAAACAACCGTTACTCCGATATTCATATGTACCGCTTCTCGTCCAAGCTTATTCCGCTTGCCACGCATGAGGCGCTCAAGGATTGGAACCCTTATCCCGCGCTCGCCGCATCGTTTGCGGAAATCGGGGAGTTCGTGCGGAAGCACGGCATGAGGGTGAGCTTCCACCCGGATCATTTCTGCGTATTCAGCACGCCGAGACCGGAGGTGCTGGCCAAATCGGAGGAGGATCTGGAGCATCATTTGCGCATGCTGGAGGCAATGGGGCTGGATGAACGGTATAAATGCAATATCCACGTTGGCGGCGCGTACGGAGACAAGCCAACCTCCGGCGAGCGGTTCATCCGCCAATTCGAAGCGCTGGATGCCCGGCTGCGCAACCGGGTAACGCTGGAAAACGACGACAAAACGTTCAATGTGCGGGAAACGCTCGATATTGCCGAGAGGACAGGCAATCCGGTCGTGCTGGACATTCACCATCACTGGGTCAATGCCGGAGGAGAGACGCCGGAGTCGCTGCACGGGGAGCTGTGGCCCCGTATCGTACAGACGTGGATGAAGGAGCAGGATCGGCTCGGGCTAGACGGTGGGCCGGACGGCCTGCCGCCGAAAATTCATGTTTCCAGTCCGAAAAGTCTCAGCGACCCGCGCGGCCATGCAGACCATGTGGAGCCGGGACAGCTGCTGGAGTTTCTGCGCGGAGTCAAGGATTCCGTGCCTAATCTCGACTGCATGCTGGAAGCGAAGGCTAAGGATCAGGCGCTTACAACGCTTATGGACGAGATGCGCCGTCTGGCCGATGCCGGAGAAAACATCCGCATCGTGGACGGCTCGACCATAGAGCTGCAGCGGTAGGGAGCAAGGAGAGCGGTGGAACGAGCAGCAGAGCGGCCGGTATTTTTCACCGTGCGTTAGTGCAGCCTCTACATCGCCGGAAATGGAGATAACGAATACATGCTGGAATGGGTACTGATTTTGCTGACGGGTGTCGTAGCGTCCGTGTTCGGCAGCATCGTCGGGTTAGGCGGAGGCATCATTATCGTGCCGGTGCTGCTGCTGCTCGGGGTGCAGCTGACCGGAGCTCCAATCCCGGAAGCGACAGCCGTTGGCACCTCGCTTGCCGTGCTGATCGTAACGGCGCTGGCATCTTCGATGACCTACGCCAAACAGCGCAAAGTGGATTTCCGCAGCGCATGGCTGCTGTTCATTACGAGCGGCCCCGGCGCGATGCTCGGCTCGGCGCTGACGTCGGCTTTTCACGGGGGCGCATTTCAGCTGAGCTTTGGCATTTTTATGCTGCTGATGGCTCTGCTGCTCATTATGCGCGACCGCATCAAGCCGGCTCAGCGCAGCTGGCCGATTACCCGCACGCTGACGGACGGAGCGGGCGCCGTCCACGAATATGGATACAGCCTGCCGCTGCTGCTGGGCATCGGGCTGCTGGTCGGCCTCGTATCGGGCTTGTTCGGCATCGGCGGCGGATCGCTTTTTGTTCCGGTCATGGTGCTGCTGTTCCGCTTCCCGCCGCATGTGGCAACCGCCACCTCGATGTTTGTTATTTTTCTATCGTCGATTAGCGGTAGTGTTGTGCACGGAGCGATGGGCGAGATCGATTGGCTGCTCGTGCTGGCGCTTGCGCCGGGCGCATGGCTGGGCGGCAAGGCCGGGGCCTGGATAGCAGGCAGAATGAGCGGCTCGGCGATTTTATGGCTGCTGCGGATTACGCTGCTTGTGCTGGCGGTCCGGCTGATCTGGCAAGGGACGTCTCAGTTATAGGCAAAAAAATAGGAAACAACATGCGAATGCCGCCCGTATTGGAAGGCATCCGCATTTTGCATGGGCATTATGGAAAGGCTTCCACACAGATAGGGGAAAGAGGGAACAGGATGAATGAGCAGATAGTAGGCAGTAAAAGCTTCGCCGCCGTTGCGATCAACTGTGCGGCGAAGGCTGGGGAATGGATTATGTCCAAGATGGGCTCACACGGGACGCTGAGCCAAAAAATGTCCTCGTCCGATCTGGTGACTGAGGTGGACAAAGGCTCGGAAAAGCTGATTCGCAGCTTAATCCGAATGAACTTTCCGACACATTCCTTCCTTGGGGAAGAAGGAGTAGAGCCGGGAGCGGAGGCTTCGGCCAAAGCTTTGGCGGATGTGCGCGACGCGGAATACTTGTGGATCGTCGATCCGATTGACGGCACGACAAACTTTGTTCATTCCTATCCGTTTTTTGCGGTGTCCATCGCTCTGGCCCACCACGGAGAGGTCATATTGGGCGTCGTGTACGATCCGTTCAAGGATGAGCTTTTCATCGCTGAAAAAGGAAAAGGCGCCTATGTGCGCGGCCGCCGCATGAGCGTATCGGGTGAAACGACGCTGAACACAAGCCTCGTCGCAACTGGTTTTCCGGCGGATCAAATGACTACGCTGCCGCACAATATGGCGCAGCTGCAGCATCTTGCGCCGAAGGTGCGCAACATCCGCGCAGGCGGCTCCGCGGCGCTTAACCTTGCTTACGTGGCGGCAGGCCGGCTCAGCGGCTACTGGGAGAGCGGCCCTAACAGCTGGGATCTGGCCGCAGGATCGATTCTCGTCCAGGAATCGGGCGGACGCATCGGCGATCAGGACGGTACGCCTTATCATTTGGGCGTGCGCAGCGTGATTGCCACCAACGGTCATATTCACGATGAGCTGCAGACCGAGCTGGCTAAAGTCCAGGCTTAAATCGCAGAGGCTGAAAAGGGATCTCGGAGCGCCGCAATGACTATAACTGTTTTGCGCATGGCGAAAAGGGACAAAATAAGCTAAACTACAACTAGATTGAGATTCAACAATCGGTTAAGTATGGAGGGATAACTATGACAGAACGTAACGAAGCCGTAGAGGCGGAAGCGTCTGCCGTACAGGCTGAGAACGAGGCGCAGGAAGCCGAACAGCCGAAGAAGATGTCGCTCGCCGAGGCGGCAAAGCTGAAGCTTCAGCAGAAGAAGCAGGCTCAAGCGGTTGGCAAGCAAGGACAAGGCGGCGCTCAAGGCGGAGCCAAGGAACTGCGCAGCCAGCTGAACAAAAAGCCGAACAATCAGCGCAGACGCATGGGCGTCTAACAAATTACATCACATCGCTGCCGCTTGTCGGCGCTTCAAGCCGTTCCGCAGATGCGGGACGGTTTTTTGCTGTTTTTTAGCGCTGCCGGCGATCGCAATTTTTACATCTCCAGCGGCGACCATTTTTGGACATAATAATGGGCGAGCCCTATTTCCAAATCAGTTGACATCAAAATAGTTAAAGTAGTATAAATATATCATTGGTTTAATATTAAGGGGGTGCGCAATGGCAGCGGAGGCGCAACGATTTCATGCCGCTGTTCAAGCGTTGATTCAAAGCCTGGAGTTATCCATGCAGGATGTGTTAAAGGAATGCGGCATGACGAGGACACAATTGTTCGTTTTGCATTTCGTTAAGCTTCACGGCCCCTGCAAGCTGGCTTTGATCGCGGAGAAGATGGATGTGAAGCCGAGCGCTGTCACCGTCATGATGGACCGTTTGGAAAAGAGCGGTTACGTGAGACGGAGGCATGACACGGTGGACCGGCGGGCTATCTTCGTGGAAATTACCGAGGTGGGCGAGCATGTGATGAAGGAGTTCAGGCGGCATCGGGAAAAGCAGATGGGCGGTTTATTATCGCGGCTGAGTCCCGAGGAAATGGGCACCATAACGAATCTGATGGAGAAGCTGGCGGCAAGCGAGATTAATTAATGAATCCTGCAATCTTCATGGAATTGTTTAGAAACAAGGAGTGAGAATAGGGATGGAGCATTTAACACATAAACGCAAAGTATCGATTATGATTGCCGTCATGGCGGCGATGTTCTTTGCAGCTATTAACCAGATGATTACGAGTACGGCGATGCCGAGAATTATTGCGATTCTGGACGGCATGGAATATTACACCTGGACGATCAACATTTATTTGCTGACGTCTACGATCGCCACCATTTTGGTCGGCAAGCTGTCGGATATGTTTGGGCGTAAGCCGTTTTTGCTGATCGGTATTTTATTGTTTATTATCGGCGCTTTCCTGACCGGTACTTCAACGGATGTTTATCAATTTATTATTTATCGCGGTATTCAAGGTATCGGAGCGGGTATTATTCAGTCCACCGCTTTTATGGCTGTCGGTGATTTGTTCCCGCCGCGCGAGCGTTCCAAATGGATGGGCCTGATGACGGCCGTATTCGGCTTCTCCAGCGTGCTTGGCCCGACGCTTGGCGGATATTTGGTCGATCACATGGATTGGCACTGGCTGTTCTGGATCTTCCTGCCGCTTGGCGTAGTCGCGTTTTTCATGATTCTGCTTCTGTTCCCGAAAATGGAGCGCAAACAGGGCGAGCAGGTGGACTATTTCGGCTCGCTGTTCATTACAACGACGATTGTTCCGCTGCTGCTAGCCTTCTCCTGGGCCGGCACCACCTACGCGTGGGGCTCGTGGCAAATTTTAAGTCTGCTTGGCGGAGGGATCTTGTCCGCAATAATTTTCGTGCTGGTGGAGCGTTACGCACGCAACCCGATATTGCCGCTGCATCTGTTCAAAAACCGTATCGTTACCGTATCCAATACAATCGGTTTTCTGATGAACTTCGGCATGATGGGCGCGATGATTTACCTGAGCTTTTACGTTCAGGGCGTTCAGGGCGTATCGGCTACGTATGCAGGTTATGTCACCATGCCGATGTCGGTCTTTATGGTCATTACGAGTGCTTTTGTTGGTCAAAGAATATCCAAATCAGGCAAGTACAAACGTTATGCGCTGATCGGGGTTCCGATCATGATTATTGGCATGGCCATTATGATTTTTATGGATAATGTATGGATGGCCGCACTTAGCATGGGGATTTTCGGCATCGGAATCGGCATGGGCATGCCGGTATTTTCGCTGGCAACGCAAAATGCCGTGTCTCATACGGAGCTTGGCGTCGCGACAGCGTCGTCCCAGCTGTTCCGTAACCTTGGCGGCACAATCGGCATTGCCGTAATGGGCACGGTTATGTCCAACAATCTGGAGCGTCATCTGAAGGAAGCGATGACTTCGCCAAGCGCGCCAGACCTCAGCAAGCTTGATCCGACGCTGAGGGATCAGCTCATTGCATTTGCCAATCCGACGAATCTGATGAATCAGCCGCTGATCAAACAAACCGAGCAGGCTCTGCCGGAAGAAGCGAAGGCGCTGTTCGCCGCGATGCTGGATGGGATCCGCCACGCGCTCGGCCAAACGCTGTCGCTCGTTTTCCTTGTCGGCACTCTTGTACTGTGCATTTCCCTGCTGCTAGTGTTTTTCCTGAAAGAAATTCCGCTGCGCACAAGCAATCAAACGATCGCAGCCAAAAAGGAAGACAATGCGACGGTAAAGCTTCAAGGCGAGCATTAAGCTGACTGCATGTGTATGACAAATACAGCCCCCTGCCATCATGGCAAGGGGCTGTATTTTTTGGAAAAGGATGTTCGAACAGCAGCCAGCATTAATCTCTTGCCGCCTCCACCAGCTTGCGGGCGATCAGACCGGGATTCGTTTTAACGGTGGACATATGGTCGCCTGGCGCTTTAATAAGCCGAAATACGCCAAGCCGCAAGGACATATGGGGATGCCAGCCGTACCCCTCCCCTTGCGGGAGCACGCCGTCCGTCGTCAAATACAGATAACTTCTCGGAATGGGCAGGGAGTAGAAGCGGCTTAGATTCAGCTTTTCAAATAAAGGTCCGGCCGGTTCCGGGAGCATGCGGCTGTATAAGTATTGGGCGAGCGGACCGTCGGCAAGATTGGCAAACGTCTCCCGGAACAGCCCGTAAGGCAGCATAATCGTGTTGTTTCCGGACGCTTGAGTCAGCTGTTTGAACGCTTCCACAGTAGGCGGCGGGAGCTGATCGGCGAGAGTTTGGCCGTCCTGCAGCACAAAAGCGTTCATGAACACATTTCTTTTCACACGGTCGGGAATCAGCTGAGACGTCGTTTGGACGATTGTGCCGCCGAAGCTGTGTCCCACTAAAATAATGTCCTTCAAATTCCGGGATGTGATGTAGTCCGCGACGGCCTGTGTAATTTGGGCTTGTGTCACGTTCGGATTGTTGTCCCCTCCATGACCCGGGTATTCAGGGACATACACGGTATGGCCCATTCTTTGCAGCTCTGCTGACGTCTCCTGCCAGTAGCTCGCGTCCGCCCAGGAGCCATGAATGAGAACAAAGTTCAGACGCTCTGTTTCCTTGCTTGAGCGGTATACATGTGTCATGCGGGTTCCTCCTTGCCGATCGCGGATCCGCGTTGGGCTCATTGTGCGGGATTGCCAGCAATCAGGCGTTTCATGTTCTTAAATCTATATGATTAAACCGAGCGGCAGATTCCCGGGCTATGCCAGGTGTGATAAGCTTGGTGGTGAGAAGGACTTATTTTAACCGTTGACGAGGTGAACAACATGGCTGATGCTTCAAGCTTTGATTTCGGCCTAATTAAGACGTTTAATCATATTTCACCCGAGGGAGTGGAAGAGCCGGCCTTCGAAATGGAGGCGGAGCACTTTTTGAACCCGGAGCTGCTTGGCGGGGCGCTGGATATGGGCGGTGCTACCGTTCAGGCGACAAGCCGTACGCTGCCGGCCTCTTTTGTCGGTACAACGCTCGGCAAGCTGCTGCTCACGCAGGCGTATCTGTATGCGATGTACGAAAGCGTTGCGGATCTTGGCGCGGACAACCTTCTCTTCCAGGTGGAGCTGCATGACGATCACGCGCATCTGGGCTTCCGCATTAAGGAGCTGCGCCCGACGGCCGTGCCGGCGGAGTCAGCGAAGGAATGGCTAAGCGAGTATTTCAGCGCTTATGTACAAAGCTTTCTCGGCCCTGCCGTGGAGGCAGTCGCGGACGCCGCTTCGATTAAACCTGCTGCAATATGGCAGCAATACGGCGGGATGCTGGAGTATATGAGAGAATATCTGGGGACAGTGCCGCTGCCGGAACTCATTAAAGCCCGCTTCGAGCTGGGCTTTGATGTTTTGACCGGGCTGGCGCCGGACATTTTCGGGGTTCGCCGCAATCCGTTTGTGTACAAGCCGCGTTACTGCGACAATCCCTATGAAACCGGCGGCGACAAGCTGCTGATGCAGTCCTCCTGCTGTTTATACGATCAGCGCCAGAACGGCGAAAAATGTTACACCTGCCCGATGCTCACGCCGGAACAGCGCGATGAGCGCAGAAAACAGATTGTGGCGGAGCTTGCTGCGGGATAGAGTCTAGCTGGAAAAATGAAATGAGCCGCCTCTCCTGTACGGGGGGCGGCTCTTGCTTTTACGATCATCCTTCGGATATATAGTCCAGCACATGGTCTATATTTTTCAGTCCGTATTCGTAGCCTCTCTGGAAGCATTCATCCGCCCTGCGCACCTCAAGTACCGTCACATCAAAGATAGCAGGATTTAAATAAATTCCGAAATCAGCTACGTTACGGTCAACATTGCGTTCCGACACGATATCCAGGCTATGTTTGAGGATCGAAAATGCGCCGCCGACCTGGACGACCTCGCCCGCGTAACCCAGATCGCATGAAATGACTTTTTCGGCTCCCGCCGCCCATGCCAAGTCAGAAGGAAGATTGTTGACGACGCCTCCGTCCACTAACACCCGGCCGCCCAGCTTTTTAGGGATGAAAATGCCCGGCATCCGGCAGGAGGCCGCCACCAGCTCGCTCAGCTTGCCTGTCGTTAATGGCAGAACTTCAATGTGGTCGTCATTGATTTTTGCCGGGTCAATGGAGGGCTCGTTGGTGAAAATGACCTGCGTGCCGTTAATCACGTTGGTGGCCACAAAAGCCAGCGTGGACTTGGCAGAATAGAGGCCTAACGCGCTTTCCAGCTGGGTTTCCAGCTTCTGCCCTTTATAAAGGCCTTGTATTTTTTCCGGCGTAAAAACAGAGCGGAGTATTTCCCAATAAGCGAGGTCCTGCACGCTTGAAGTTTTTTTGTAAACATCGAGAGCGTTCTGAGGGGTATATCCAACAGCTAAAAGAGCGGCGACAATCGCTCCGCCGCTTGTACCCACATAAATATCCGGCTGAATTCCGTGCTCCAGCAATACCTGGGCGATGCCAAGCTGAGCCGCACTCCGAACGCCGCCTCCGGATAAGGCCATTCCGATCCGCAACTTGCCTTCCTCCTCACGCGCGATGCACCGTTTGCTAAGCAGAGGAGATGGCCGTTTCGGCGATTTGCTCTGCTGGAGCAATATATGTGAGCGGAAAAAGGGAGGTGACGGCGTGTCTGGGGCGCAAGTAAAACGGCAGCGCCCGGCCCCGCCAACGTATTTCGTCAAATCATCAGGAGATGCCGGCAGCTGACCGTTTGTTTTGATGGAGGCCGCTTCGGTTAATTCGGCAAAGAGGCGATGAGCTGCTCCAGAGCCGTTAGGCATTCGTCCGCCGAGCGGAAGCCGGGTTCATTTTTCTGCAGAAGTCGTTTAATGAACCGTTTCACTTCGAGTGGAAGGTCAAGCTCATCTTCCCAGTCCAGCTCTTCCTGTTCTCTCTCATACTCATATTCGGCGTATATCATGAACAGGAAAAAATGTCCCAGACCGTACAAGTCGCTGGACGGATCGGGCCGTCTCATTCTGCGTTTGTCGTTGGACCAGCCGCTTCCCGCCGGTGAATTCCTGTCTTCGAAAGGGTGATATTCCTTTAAAGCGATTCTCAGGTGTTCGGGCAGAACTTCGCCGATCCGGCAGGCGAGTCCGTAATCGATCAGATACAGGCATCCGTCCTTGTCGATTACGTTTGGAATGCGCACGTCCCGATGCACATAACCTGCCTGATGCAAGTGTGCAAGCGGGTGGAGCAGGTCTTTGAGAACGTTTAGAGCTTGTTTTAACGTGAAGGTTTTTTGCTGATCGATTAATTCATGCTCTAAATTGTCCCCATCGATAAGCTCCATGACAAGCGCGGTGCGGCGGCCTTTTTGTTCGTAGCGGAGCCACTTTGGAATTTGCGGATGGTTTAATTGCCGCAGTATATTGCTTTCCCGTTCCAGCAGCTCTGCGCTGATATTCTTTTTGCTCGGCAGGCTGCGCTTCAGCAGGACTCGTTCGCCGGTTGTTGTGTCGGTACAGGCGTAAGCTTGGCCGTAGCTTCCGCGCCCCAGAAATTGTTCAATCCGGTACCGGCCCAGCCAAACGCTGCCGTCGGCAAGGGGAAAGTCTCGCCAGGTTAAGATGAAGTCTTTATATTTGTTAACGATGCCAGTCCACATAACGTACCTCCGGGGCCTAAAAAAGGATTATGAGCAAATTTTCAGAAACTTGGTGGCCGGTCAATCGTATTAGCATCTAAGTACGGAAGCATACGCATGGATGTCCGCAATGTTTCGCCAACCTTACTATTTAGGAGGTTAATGATATGATCAAACAAATCATCAAACGGTTATTGTCCTCGGCAATGGGCAGCAAAGGCCATCATGGCAACCACTACGGGCACGGACCACGGAAATACAGCAGCAGCGATTACAAGCATCGCCACGGCCGCCCGCATCAAGGGCACGGGCATTACAAGAAGAAGTATAGCAGTTATTCGAGCTAAGCAGCGTACGGGGAGTCGGTTCCCCGTGCGGGAGCGAGATCAGCCGGTCGCCTTGGGGCGGCCGGTTTTTTGTGTTGTGGGGAAGGGGCAGAGCTAGGAGAGAGATCTAGACAGCTGCTTGAGGGAGCATTTACAATTAGTGCGAACCCCAAGCTCACATGAAATGCCTGGGAGGTTCGCACCTGGCTCTGGGCGCGGGTTCCGAGGGATATGAGGGCGAATTTCGAGTCATTTTTGTAGCTAAAAAATCATTCGCACTAAAGCGCTTCCAATACCTTGCTGTATAAGGGCTAAAAACGCCCGCCGTCGCTCCCCGTGCGGGAGCGTGGATTGAAATGTTCCAACGCTGACAATGTCGGTTCCTCCGTCCGGGTCGCTCCCCGTGCGGGAGCGTGGATTGAAATACAGCCCCATTGCCAGGCGCAGGAGGCGACAGCCTAGGTCGCTCCCCGTGCGGGAGCGTGGATTGAAATCACGGGTTGAAGGTGAGCGTGAGCTGCTTGTAGTGTCGCTTCCCGTGCGGGAGCGTGGATTGAAATAACTAAGGAACAGATTGTGATGCCGGTTGTTGAGACGGTCGCTCCCCGTGCGGGAGCGTGGGATTGAAATCAGTGGAGGAGCTATACGGCCCATCGGTGCCGGGCGTCGCTCCCCGTGCGGGAGCGTGGATTGAAATTGTACAGCTTGAAATGAGCATGCACGTACTCGGACGTCGCTCCCCGTGCGGAAGCGTGGATTGAAATTGGATCACCATCCCACATCCCGGCATCGGCTATGTCGCTCCCCGTGCGGGGGCATAAATTGAAGTAAGTGATTTAGATAGGTACGACTTTAAAAGTATGAATTCGTTGCTATTCAGACTATGAATCTCCTCAAAAGAACCTCATCCATAACGGTGGGGTTCTTAGTGCTGAAAAACTATTGGGGGCGTGGTCGATCACCGCTTTTCCAATTCTTTTAGTTCCCTTCTGATTAATCACCTATGCTCCTATCACATCCAGTAAACAACGTTTTGACAAAAAGATCTATAATTTTCCTTGAATGAAAAGGAATTGGAAGAAAAATGTTGAAATAAGAGGTCTATCGGACTATTTGGCATCAATTACCTGATTCTTTAATACTAAAAAAGGTTTTTAAATGTGCAACAATATTTTTACAAGGAGGGCGTAAATGGTCTTTATAGCCCATATTCGAGAAAGCGACAAAGAAATTCAAACCGTGTCAGAACATCTGATTGGAGTGCAGACTTTAGCCGAGCTGATCGGCAGCAAGATGCAGATTAGTCATATTACAGGGTTGAAAATCCGCCGGTCCGGGGATCTGTAGATCATGCAACAGCGGGTGGGCGTCTGTTGTTCCGTCTCTTTCATCCTTCCAAGGTGAGTGCAAAGTCACAAGTTGAAGGTCTTCCTTTCGATTGTGTTCAGTAAAATCCCGTAAGGCTGAGAACGCCTTGGAGATAGAGAATTCGGTTAGATTTCAAGGCTCAGTTAAGGTAATAGGCCGCTGCAGCGTAACTGTGGATGACCCAGGTTCATCTATAGCTAAAGATAAAAACAGCGAGGGAATAGTCTTCTTGATTAGAAATATAGGTCCATAGATATGATGAGGTGCGAGAATTGTTTGGATTCGACAGGAGGGGACGGATTGTTATTTTATGCACACAGCCGGGATGACGGATGTTTTCAACTGTTAAAGGAACATTTGGAAGAAGTTGCCAAGCTATGCAGGGAAAATGCGGATGCTTTTGGCTCCGGGGAGTTGGCTTATCTTGCAGGGCTGTTCCATGACATTGGGAAATATTCCGAGCTATTTCAGCAAAGGGTGCGAGGACGTAACGTACGCGTAGACCACTCCACCGCCGGCATGCAGTGGATCATGGACAAACGTTCGTACCACAAGTATATCGGAACGATCGGAGCGGCCAAGTATTTGGCGCAGCTGGTTGCAATGGCGGTGGCGGGTCATCATGGCGGACTCCAAAATTACGGTACTCGGGATGAGGATGGCTCGTTTATGAAGCGGCTGTCCAAAAGCAGCGAAGAAATTCCGCCTTGGCTGTCGGCATGGGAAGAAATTGCGGTTCCTGCGGCTAAAATATCATTACCGCCTTCGTTATACCAGGAACTGCTGTCCGAGCAGAAGGCGCTGCTTGCCTGGAAATATAGCTTTCTAGGCCGCATGCTCTATTCTTGTTTGGTGGATGCTGACTCAATTGATACACGCAATTTTACAAGCGAAGCAGACCGTCTTCTGGTTAAAAAACGTCATCAGCCGTCGATGGCGGAATTGTTGACCCGCTTGAACCACTACTTGCACCTTCTCGAGAAGAAAAAGCAGGGCGGCATTAACAACCAGCGCAGACGAATTCAGCAGACATGTAGACGGCGAGCGCGACAGGAGAAGCGGCAGTTGTTTACATTGTCGGTTCCGACGGGCGGCGGCAAGACGCTTTCTTCTATGGCCTTTGCGCTGGAACATGCGGTGGAGCATAAGTTGCGGCGCATCATTTATGTCATCCCTTTTACGAGCATTATCGAGCAGAATGGCTATGTGTTCCGCAAAGCGCTGGGAGACGATGCGATTTTGGAGCATCACAGCAATTTTAATTTCGAGGAATACGAGGAAAATACCGATCCTGAAAAGGCAAGGCTGCTCAAGCTCAGTGCGGAAAATTGGGATGCGCCTGTTGTTGTAACGACGTCGGTTCAATTTTTTGAATCGTTATTTTCAAATAAACGCAGCAAATGTCGGAAGCTGCACCAGATTGCAGGCTCCGTCATTGTCATTGATGAGGCGCAAAGCTTGCCAAGGGGATATATGGCGCCTTGCTTGTATGCGCTGCAAGAGCTAGTTGATCATTATAACTGCTCGGTTGTGCTCTGTACGGCCACACAGCCATCATGGGACAAGCTGGGCTTTCCTGCGAAGGAAATTATGGACGAGCCGTCCCCAGAAGATCTGATGGACGCATTTGAACGGGTCAAAATGAACCCTTACGGCTCGGTCGACGAACCGGTATTGGATGAGACGGTAGTCGATTGGATGCTGGAGGCACAGCAAGTTTTATGTATTGTAAACACGCGCAAGCATGCCAAGCTGTTGTTTGAGCGGCTCAAGGTACAGGCGTCCGAAGCGGACGGTCTGTACCATCTAAGTGGGCGTATGCATCCTGCACATCGGCAAAGCGTCATCAAAGAGATTCGTGAGCGGCTGGAAGATCCTCGCGGATTGCCTTGCCGCGTAGTTTCGACACAGTTAATTGAAGCAGGCGTCGACATTGATTTTCCGCTTGTTTTAAGGGCGATGGCTGGTCTGGACTCGATCGCGCAAGCGGCTGGACGCTGCAATCGCGAGGGCAAGCCAGAACTGGGTGAATTGCGCGTTTATTATCCCGAACGACATGGTATGCCCTCCAAAGGCTGGATGAAAGAAACGGCGGTGGAAGCGCAGCATGTGCTGCGCTACGAGGAAAATGGCCTGTCGTTATCGGCGATGAACAACTATTTCGACCGCATCCATGGTCTGAATGACAATACGATGCGCCAAAAAACGGATGCTCGCGGCATTATGGATCTGCTAAAATCCAAAAATTCGAACCTTGAAATTCCTTACGAAGAAATTGCGAATCGGTTCGAGTTTATCGACGGTCAAATGATAAGCATCGTCATTCCGTTTGATCCGAAAGCACAAGAGGCGCTTTCAGAACTTATGCATAGCAAGTATCCGGCGGCTGCCTTACGCAAACTACAAGTTTATTCTGTTCAAGTATATCAGTATGAGTTACAGGCGATGCTTGATGCCGAGTTGCTGGAAAGTAAGCGAGGCGTGCTTTGTTTGACAGGCTCTGCTTTCTATGACAGACAATTGGGTTTACTACAGCTTGACGATTTGTAGGAACATGAAACTCGAATTTTTTAGAAAGGAGCTGCCCTAATGGGTTTTGGAATCAAGCTCAAAGTATGGGGAGATTACGCCTGTTTTACACGGCCTGAAATGAAAGTGGAGCGGGTCAGCTATGATGTCATGACGCCATCAGCGGCTAGAGGCATTTTGGAAGCAATTCATTGGAAGCCCGCGATTCGCTGGGCAGTGGATCGAATTCATGTGCTGCAGCCGATCCGATTTGAGAATATACGGCGCAACGAGGTGGAGTCCAAAGCTTCGGCCAAAAAAACGGCGATTTATGCTTCTGATTCGAAGGAGCGGCAGCAACGGGCTGCCCTGGTGCTCAAAAATGTCGTCTATATTATAGAGGCACATTTTGAGATGACTGACCGTCAAGGGGAAGAAGACAACCCTGAGAAGCATTACAACATTTTTTTGCGGCGGGCGAGGCAGGGACAATGCTTTCATCGTCCGTATTTCGGGACGAGGGAGTTTCCGGTCAGCTTTGAGCTGATTGAGGAAGCGTTGCCTAATACGGTCTGCCCGCATCCGGGAGCGATTGATCTGGGCTATATGCTGTATGATCAGGATTTTCAGCTCAATAACAAAGGCGAGGTCGTATCAGTAACCCCTTATTTCTTCCGGGCGCAAATGGTGGATGGTGTCATCCAGTTGCCGACCCGGCAGGAGGTATTCCTATGATTTTGCAGGCGTTACATGCTTATTACTACAAACTGCTGGAGCAGGACGGGGACAGCGTGCCGAAGGACGGTTATTCGGAGGCCGCAGTATCTTTTGAAATTCATCTAGATACCGACGGGCAAGTTTTGGATATTACCTCCGACACGAACCCAAAGGGGAAAACAATCAAGCGAAGCCACAAGGTGCCGGAACAGGACAAACGCTCCAGCAATATTTATCCGTATTTTCTATGCGACAAAGGGGAGTATTTGTTCGGCGGTGCGCTGGGAATGCGGGCTGGCTGCCGGAAAGCACTGCAGATACTGTGGCGAGAGGTGCTAAGCTATGCCGCCGTCGACAAGGCGGAGTCGCTGCCGGAACTTGAGGCTTTACTACGGTTTGTCGAGTGGACGGAAGAGGAACTTGCCGATCAGCTCCATTCGCGAATACCAGAAGAAACGCGTACCGAGCTGACCGGCGGCGGCCTGTGCATATTAAAATATGCGCCTTCCGGCCGGTTTCTGCATGATAATCGGACGGTACAAGCTGCCTGGGAGAGGTATTTGCGCCGTAACGAAAGCGGTGCGGACGATACGGACCCGCTGCAAACCTGTCTGGTGTCCGGCGAGCAGGTGCCAGCAGGCGAACTTGCCCGACTGCACCCCAATATTAAAAATGTAATCGGCGCTCAATCATCCGGAGCGGCGGTTGTATCTTTCAACAAGGAATCATTCGTTTCTTACGGTAAAGAGCAGTCCTATAATGCCCCGACTTCCAAAAAAGCGGCCGATGCTTACGGCTATGTGTTGAATAAGCTGCTCGCCGTTCCTAGGCATCACGTTCGTATGAACGATATGACCGTCGTGTTTTGGGCGCATTCCGAGCTTGATCACGAGCAGCTTTTTGTAGCCAGTTTGATGCAGGAGGAGCCGAGCGGCGAAGATGAGGTAGGCCGCGGGCAGCCGCCCGATCCCGACAGTATCCGTGAACGGGTTAAAAGCGCAGTCGCTAGAGTTCGTTCTGGTCAGGAGTTCCGCGACACGTTTGCGGATTTAAACCCGAAGACGACCTATTACGTGCTGGGCTTGTCTCCAAATGCGGCCCGTTTGTCCGTGCGCTTTTTTTATCGGGGGACGCTTGGCGAAGTCGGGGAAAAGGTGTGGCAGCATTACAAGGATTTGTCCATTGTCGGACTGGAGCGGACGCCGACAATGCGGCAATTACTGCGCGAGCTGGCGGTTGGCCGGGACTCCAGCAACATTCCGCCGAACATGGAGGGCCAATTATTTCGTTCCATATTACAAGGGTTGCCGTATTCAAAATCAATTTTTGTCCAACTGATGAACCGGATACGGGCGGATGCGGATGAGCCGCGCAAAGGACTGTACAAAATCGGCAGTGTCCGAGCGGCGATGATTAAAGCCTATTTGCTGCGTGTGTATCGAAACAAAGGCCAGAATACAATGGAGGAGGATTTGACCGTGGCGGAAAATATACATTCAAACAACGTAGCTTACAATTTAGGCAGGCTGTTTGCTTGTCTGGAAAAAGCGCAGACAGATGCGCTAGGCAGAGGAATTAATGCAACGATTCGCGATCGTTTTTGGGGGGCGGCGTCCGCTTCACCGGCGACTGTATTACCGCGTCTGATTAATTTGGCTCAGCATCATATTTCCAAGGATGAGAAATGGGGCAGTCGCAATAACAAAAATATTCGCGATGTGGTCGACCTGCTGCCGGAAAGTCTTCCTTCCCGCTTGACGCTAGAGGAGCAGGGCATGTTTGCAATTGGTTATTATCAAAAACAGGCCAGCTTTTATAGTTCTACCAAAGGTGTGGATAAAACGGATGAAATTGGCGACGCGGCGAAGGATGAAACGTCCTAAAAGACGGAGTAGAGCTTGAGTTGACGCGCAGCCTCCTTTCTACCCGATAACATACAAATTAGAAATTTAGAAGGGATATGAGGACGATGGAAAAAAAACCGCTTACTAAGCGTTATGAATTTGTGTTGCTGTTTGATGTGGAAAATGGAAATCCGAACGGCGATCCGGATGCCGGCAACCTACCGCGCATTGATCCGGAAACAGGTTGCGGACTTGTGACAGATGTTGCAATCAAACGGAAGGTACGCAACTATATTGAGCTGGCGCAGGGGGATGCCGACTCCTATGCGATCTATGTGAAAGAAGCGGTTGTCCTGAACAATTTGAACAAAGAAGCGTTTCTTCATCATCCGGACATGGAATTAAAGGAAAACAAGCCAGATAAAATGGCGGCCAAAAAACGGGAGGATCAGCAGACGCTCGCCCGCTGGATGTGCGACAAATATTACGATATTCGGGCGTTTGGCGCAGTGATGACGACCGGAATCAACTGTGGTCAGGTGCGCGGACCGGTGCAGTTCAGCTTTGCCAAAAGCATTGAGCCAATCGCCCCGATGGATGTCACGATTACCCGCATGGCGGTCACCAATGAAAAGGATGCCGAGAAGGAGCGAACGATGGGCCGCAAAAGCATTGTGCCATACGGATTGTACCGCATGGAAGGATTTATATCCGCTCCTCTGGCTAATCAAACGAATTTCGGTGAGGAAGACCTAGAGTTGCTGTGGACGGCACTGATTAATATGTTTGATCACGATCGCTCGGCCTCCAGGGGGAAAATGGCTGCGCAAAAGCTAATCGTCTTCGAGCACGAAAGCCGTCTTGGCAACGCCCCGGCGCACAAACTCTTCCAGCTTGTGAAAGTGGAGCTTAAACCGGAGGTGAACCTTTCGCGTTCGTTTGACCATTATGATGTGACGATTTTACCGGCTCCGGCGGGTGTACATATTTTGGAAAAACTATAGCTCAACACTTTTTTGACCATGAATGGGCGGTTTCTTGCTAGGGTTATCGGTAAAACCAAAGAAAACGGCGCGGTCATAATGACCGATAAAGCCAGAAAAAAGTTTTTAGTCGCTTGGCAGAGTAAAAAGCAAGAAAAGATGACCCATCCCTATCTTGGAGAAACAATGCAATGGGGATTAGTACCGCATGTACAGGCGCTGCTTCTGGCCCGATATTTACGTGGTGACTTGGACGAGTATCCACCATTTATGTGGAAGTAGGGGTTGTATGCTAGTCATTATTACTTATGATGTAAGTACCTTGACGGCAGCGGGTCAATCTAGACTTCGCAAGGTTTCAAAACTATGCCAAAATTATGGACAGCGGGTGCAAAACTCTGTTTTTGAATGTCTGGTTGATGCTGCCCAATGGGCAGATCTTCGGCACAAGCTTGTTCAACTCATTGACCCCAAAGAAGATAGTCTGCGCTTCTACCAGTTGGGCAATAACTACAAAAATAAAATTGAGCATGTCGGTATCAAGGAATCACTTAATTTGGAAGGCCCATTGATTTTATAGGTGCGAACCCCAAGCTCACATAAAATCCCTGGGAGATTCGCACCTGGCTCTGGGCGCGGCTTTGGAGGGATTTAAGGGGGATTTCTGATTTATTTTTGCAACTAAAAAAGTCATTCGCACTAAAGCGCTTTCAAAACTTGTTATATAAGGGCTTAAATCGCTCGCTGTCGCTGTCGCTCCCCGTGCGGGAGCGTGGATTGAAATTGAAGGATATTGCTTATCTGTATGAAAGCAGCACTGGGTCGCTCCCCGTGCGGGAGCGTGGATTGAAATCATTACCAGTTCGGCACCCGATCCAGCACTCGGTGTCGCTCCCCGTGCGGGAGCGTGGATTGAAATATTTGAAAACAAAAAAAGCCACCCGCAATGGATGGTCGCTCCCCGTGCGGGAGCGTGGATTGAAATATTCGCCCCCCTAGAATAGTAGTATGTCGAACTCGCTCCCCGTGCGGGAGCGTGGATTGAAATGATCCATAAGGATGGATCGATGGCGTTCACTGG
>NZ_JAMBOT010000059.1 GCF_023715725.1 Paenibacillus pasadenensis | reverse complement strand
ATGCTGGGGATCGGCAGCTCGCTAAGCAGTCACGATGTTTTGACTCTGCTGCCGTGGCTGGATATGCCGCTGCTGCAGGCCATCTTTATCTGGATGAGCAAGGTCGGCTCCTTTGCCTTCAGCTTCCTGCCGGTCATGTTTTGTATCGCCATCCCGCTGGGTCTGGCGCGAGAGAACAAAGGCGTCGCCGCCTTCGCCGGCTTCGTTGGCTACGCGGTCATGAACCTGGCGGTCAACTTCTGGCTGACCGCGAAGGGTATTCTGCCCACCACCGACGCCGCGATCCTGAAGGCCAACAATATCCAGAACATTATCGGCATTCCGTCAATCGATACCGGGATCCTCGGGGCGGTGATCGCCGGAATTATCGTCTGGCTGCTGCATGAACGCTTCCATAACATTCGCCTGCCGGACGCCCTGGCCTTCTTCGGCGG
>NZ_JAMBOT010000058.1 GCF_023715725.1 Paenibacillus pasadenensis | reverse complement strand
AGGACGGTGTTGCCGACGGCGAGGTCGGAGGTGAAGCCTTCATAGGTTACCGCAACGATTTCGTTGTTGCCGATGACGGATTTATCGGTAGTGAAGGTGAAGGTCTGGCCTGCTTTCAGGGAGACGTCGTTGCCGCCTTCCAGCTTGATGGTACGAATTTCCGGCCCTTTGGTGTCCAGCAGAATAGCGGCTTTCTTACCGGTTTTGCTCATCACATTGCGCAGGTTCTGGATGCGCTGACCGTGTTCCGCATAGTCACCGTGGGAGAAGTTCAGACGCATCACATTCATGCCGGCTTCCAGCATTTTGGTCAGCATCTCTTCAGATTCGGTTTTCGGACCGATGGTGCAAACAATTTTGGTCTTTTTCATGACAGTTTTAGTCTTTAAGTTGTGAAGGATATGGAATTCTCGCTCCGCGGGCGCACTGCCGGGG
>NZ_JAMBOT010000057.1 GCF_023715725.1 Paenibacillus pasadenensis | reverse complement strand
ATGGCGCTCAATGACGCTTAGCACCTCTGATAGTTGGTTCGAAATTTCGATGGTCACCGCTTCCCTCATGATGTCTAACGGGCGAGGTAAGCCGACCGCAGAATGCGGGTCGGCTTGACCGAAATGTTAGAACCAGAAGCCAAAACGGATAACTTGAATTTGGCGACGGGCGCTAACCGTGAAAAAACGCTGCGCCACCGAGGCGGCACAGCACTGCAAAAACGATAGCTGCTTGCGCTTGCTACGCAAGGGCTAGAGGCCAAAAAGACTGAAAACCTGCGCAGCCCATGCAGGCGAAGCCCGGAAAAAAGGCAAAACAGGCACTGAATAACGCCTGAAAAGCTAAATGCCGTTTGAATAAACATGAGCTAAATAAAGCTGGGTTTCAGTGGTGCTAACGTTGGACGTAACGAGAGCCGGAGCGCAGCGGAGGGAACCAA
>NZ_JAMBOT010000056.1 GCF_023715725.1 Paenibacillus pasadenensis | reverse complement strand
ATCGCCTGCTGGCGGAAGGCAAGCCTCTGCCGGCCTGGCACCCGCTGCTGACTGGCTCAAAAGCGGCGATGCACGGCGAACGCATCTCCGTTCGCCATATTGCGGTGCCTGAGTCCACGGTGGTCGACTGGCAGGACCATATCCTTAATCTGCCTGACAGGGCGCGCTAAGCGCCGTCACGCTTTCTTCGCGTGGAACAGCCCGTTTTCACCGTCGGTTTCTTCCGCCACCCAGAAGTGAATATTGAAGCGGGCGTCGTCACTGAGTTCGACGCGGTGCCAGTACTGCGGCGGACTGGTAGCAAACTGCCCGGCATGAATCACGACTTTTTTCTCCGGCTCCGTCGCTTGTTCATTGGCAAAACCGTAATAGGTGACCGTGCCCTCCATGACGCACAGCTGGCCGAAGACGCCAGCCGCGGTGTTGTGGTGGCTCAGCAG
>NZ_JAMBOT010000055.1 GCF_023715725.1 Paenibacillus pasadenensis | reverse complement strand
CGACAGGTGGGTGCCAGTCACCGCCAGCGCCCGGGAGGAGGCAATATACTCCTCGCTAATGTCGTCAGGCGTTAAGGCCATATCGGCGCAGTTATCGCGGTAGAAAATCAGGGGGAAGGTCTCCTGATCCTTAATCCCCAGCATCACCAGCGCGGTCAGGCGAGATTTGTCGGTAATCAGATACTCGGTATCCACCCCGGCGCGGTTGAGCGTTTCGCGCAGGAAACGGCCGTTGTGTTCATCGCCAACGCGCGCCAGCATGGCCGATTTCAGCCCCTGAATCGCGGTGCCAAAGGCCACGTTGCCGGAGGAGCCGCCGAGATATTTCGCGAAACTGGCAACGTCTTCTAGCCGCGAACCAATCTGCTGGGCATAGAGGTCGACGGCCACCCGACCTATACAGATGACGTCGAGCCGCTTTACTGCTGCATTCATAGCTAGGA
>NZ_JAMBOT010000054.1 GCF_023715725.1 Paenibacillus pasadenensis | reverse complement strand
CAAGACCGGCGATCCAGAAGGCAAAGCCACCCAGCGCCCCCTGCGCCAGCGCCACGGCGACGGTACCTTTTACCGTGGCGCGGGCCACAGCGGCGAATTTAGCGAACAAATGCTGCTTCACATAGCTTGATAACGGTAGAGACTCGAGGATCAACAACACCAGATAAGGTCCATCCTTCAGCAGGAAAAACAGCAGATACAGCATGATGCCGAAGCTGACGGTGAAGCCAAAAGTCCCTTTGCCAATCAGAAACGCGCTGCCGGCCAGATACTGACCGCCTTTCAGAGCGGCATCAGAGAGCTGCTGCTGGATCTGCTGCGCGCTATCAAGGTTATGATCGGCGAGGAAGCTTCTGGCCCAGCCGGGGAGATGGGCGAACAGGCTGGCGACCACCGTCGGAAACTGGGTGTCGTTATGCTGCAGTTTGCTGTACACCAGATTGAG
>NZ_JAMBOT010000053.1 GCF_023715725.1 Paenibacillus pasadenensis | reverse complement strand
ATCTTCGCCTCTCGGCGGCCTCGACCAGCCAGGAGGCGCGCTTCGATCGCATCGGCCGCGCCGCCACCCGCCTGGTGCAGCTCACCGATAACGCCTTGCCGACGCCCGGCTCGCCTCCCACGATCTGCACGTCGAGCGCCAGCAGACCGCCCTGCTGACGGTGATCAACATGGCCGCCTCGGTGGTGGCCATCTCCCATGATCACTACCTGAACATCCGCCAGCACGGCGCGGTGGAAAGCCCGCATCTGCAGGCCGATGCCGGCCTGCTGTGCATCGCCATCGCTAATCTGCTGGATAACGCCGTCAAGTATTCGCCCCCCGGTGAAATCGCCATCGATATTCATTCCGATGCCGGGCAAACGGAGCTACGCATTCGCGACCACGGCCCGGGACTCCCCGCCGGACAGGCGGAACTGATCTTTGAGCGCTACCGCCGCGGCGAGCACAC
>NZ_JAMBOT010000052.1 GCF_023715725.1 Paenibacillus pasadenensis | reverse complement strand
CTTGTAACTAAAATTAACA
This sequence comes from Paenibacillus pasadenensis, assembly GCF_023715725.1. GTDB lineage: Bacteria > Bacillota > Bacilli > Paenibacillales > Paenibacillaceae > Paenibacillus_O > Paenibacillus_O pasadenensis_A. Next base: position 434 of record NZ_JAMBOT010000052.1, on the reverse strand, counting down.
ATGATAAAAATAATGCAATCGCAGAAATTAATAAACAAACTACAGCACAAGGTGTCACAACTGAAAAAGATAATGGTATCGCAGTGTTAGAACAAGATGTGATTACACCAACAGTTAAACCTCAAGCGAAACAAGATATTATCCAAGCAGTTACAACTCGTAAACAACAAATTAAAAAGTCAAATGCATCATTACAAGATGAAAAAGATGTAGCAAATGATAAAATTGGTAAAATTGAAACAAAGGCAATTAAAGATATTGATGCAGCAACAACAAATGCACAAGTAGAAGCCATTAAAACAAAAGCAATCAATGATATTAATCAAACTACACCTGCTACAACAGCTAAAGCAGCAGCTCTTGAAGAATTTGACGAAGTTGTTCAAGCACAAATTGATCAAGCACCTTTAAATCCTGATACAACAAATGAAGAA
>NZ_JAMBOT010000051.1 GCF_023715725.1 Paenibacillus pasadenensis | reverse complement strand
GCTCTGGGCCGTCCGGTGGATATCGCCTCCTGGCGTCACGCCGAGCAGTTGCCGGCGTTATTTAACGGCACGCCGATCGGCACACGTATTCTGGCTTAAGATTTCATGCCCGGCGGCGCGTCGTCTGCCGGGCTTACAAGACCGTAGGCCGAGCGGCACAATGCCGCCGGCGGAACTAACGAATAAAGGAAGCATGTTATGGCACTTTGGGGCGGGCGTTTTACACAGGCAGCAGATCAACGGTTCAAACAGTTCAACGACTCGTTGCGCTTCGACTATCGTCTGGCGGAGCAGGATATCGTTGGCTCTGTCGCCTGGTCGAAAGCGCTGGTAACGGTCGGCGTTCTGAGTGCCGCTGAACAGCAGCAGCTGGAAGAAGCGCTGAACGTGCTGCTGGAAGAGGTGCGCGCCAATCCGCAGCAAATCCTCGCCAGCGATGCCGAAGATATTCAC
>NZ_JAMBOT010000050.1 GCF_023715725.1 Paenibacillus pasadenensis | reverse complement strand
CAGATGAATTGCTAAGTCATGACGATGTTTAAAGCCGTATTTCAGACTGTTTTCAATAATTGGCAATAAGAACAGCTTGGGAATCGGTAAATCTAACGCTGCGTCTTCGATTTCAAGTTGATAGGTAAAATCTTGAAAGCGAATGCGATTAATCATTAAGTATTCTTCTAAATAGCGCAAGTCCGTCCGCAAGGTCACTTCTTCCGTCTTTTCTTCGATACTGTAACGCAAAATTTTTGTTAATCTCAGAATTAACTGATTCGATAAAGCTGGATCAAAGGCAATCGATGCTCGAATCACTTCCAAGGTATTGTAAAGGAAGTGTGGGTTAAATTGAGCCTCCAACATCTTTCTTTCGGCCAGAGTATTCTCTTTCAATAAATTGATATTCTTTTGATGAGCGCCAGATAATTCATCAAGCATTTCGTTGATTTTAGTTGAAATCAGTTCAAATTC
>NZ_JAMBOT010000004.1 GCF_023715725.1 Paenibacillus pasadenensis | reverse complement strand
GTTGTTCCGCCAGGAGCACCGCTGGGTAGCCAAGTACGGACGGGATAAGCGCTGAAAGCATCTAAGCGCGAAGCCCCCCTCAAGATGAGATTTCCCAGTATGTAAGACCCCTAGAAGACGACTAGGTAGATAGGTTCGAGGTGGAAGCGCAGCAATGCGTGCAGCTGACGAATACTAATCGGTCGAGGGCTTATCCTTATCTACGCAAGACAACAGCCGGTCAGCACGGCATACCGTTCGATCCAGTTTTCAGGGCGCAAGTCCTGAAGAAGATTTTAACGACGCGGGGTGGAGCAGTCCGGTAGCTCGTCGGGCTCATAACCCGAAGGTCACAGGTTCAAATCCTGTCCCCGCAACCATTTTTTTCTTTTTACATACTTTGTGGAGCTGTGGTGTAGAGGCCTAACATGCCTGCCTGTCACGCAGGAGACCGCGGGTTCGAATCCCGTCAGCTCCGCCATTTTTACATTATCTGCGGAAGTGGCTCAGCGGTAGAGCATCGCCTTGCCAAGGCGAGGGTCGCGGGTTCGATTCCCGTCTTCCGCTCCATCTTATATAACTAAAGCTGCCTATTCGGCGGCTTTTTTGTTTTGCTTTTAAATTTTTTGATCCTCGAATAGATTTACGCCGAAAGATGAACGCAAACCGGGAGGGAGCCAACGGAGGCGCCAGTGCTTTGGAAGCTCGTATAATTTCATTTATATTATGAATGATTTGCTGCATTAACAAAGCCCTGCACACCGCTTGATATGGCGGCCAGCAGGGTTGTTTTTTTAGAATGTAAATGATATAGTACGTTTATAATAATAGAACAAATGTTCTTGTATTGGGGGTGCAGTCATGTCGAAGGTCCGATTGGAAGCGGTGAAGGTGAAACAGCTGATGAGCCGTGTTAAAGAAGAACGAATGCCGTTTAACTGGTCCGTTAACCCTTATCGGGGCTGTTCGCATGGCTGCGGCTTTTGTTACGCAAGGGCCTTTCAATCGTTTATCGGGCTGGACAGCGACGAGTTCCAAAACCGTATTTTAGTCAAAGAAAATGCAGCCGAGGCTCTGCAGCAGCAGCTTCACCGTATGGCGGCAAGCCGGGAGTTCGACCTGCCGCTTTTGGCGCAAGACATCGGTCACATTGCGGTTGGAACGGCAACGGACCCGTACCAGCCTGCCGAGAGCAGCCGCATGGTTACCCGCGAATGCTTGAAGGTTATGGCGCGTTATCAGGTGCCGGTCTCCATTACGACCCGTTCGCCGTTAGTGTTGAGAGATTTGGATTTGCTGGCGCAATGCCGTCTAATAGCGGTCAACATTAGTCTCAATACGCTGGATGACGGGCTTATCCGCTCGCTCGAGCCGGGATCTCCACTGTCTGGGCAAAGACTGCAGGCTGTGCGGGAGCTTAGGGAGGCGGGAATGCCCGCGGGCGTGTTTGCAGCTCCGATTTTACCGGTTCTCGGCGATTCCAGACAACAGCTTAACGAGCTGATGCAGGCAGTGAAGTCTGCCGGAGCGGAATATATGATGACCTCGCTGCTGCGGCTGAGCCCCGAGGTAAAAAGCTGGTACTATCGTGTTGTACGAGAGACGGCTCCGCAGGTATTGCCGGAATATGAACGAATCTTTCATGGTGCGTACGCGTCCAGCAGCTATGCGGATAAGATCCATCGCCGAATAGAAGAACTGCGCGTCATTCATGATTTACCGAGCTCCGAGACTATCCATCGGAAGACAGCTTCGCATTCTCCAGAGCGTTCAGCGGAATTGGCGGCGAATCCCGGCAGCTTGCAGTCCAGGCTGGCCAAGCGAAGAGACAATTATGAAGCCGCTGTCCGGCCTGGACCAGCGATTGAAATTATGGAGCAGCTATCGTTTTCGTTCTAAAGCCAGCGGTTCATTTTTCAAACCCGGTATGATATTTTCGAGCGCTTGAGGAATCGTCCTTTGTATGGGTTTTGTTTTTCTCATCCTGCTGCTGGATGGTCAGATCCTCGACCGGAATGGGATCTACATTTTGCTGGGACGGATCGCGGTCCATCTGGCTTTCCTTGTCGGTCGGGAACTGCTCGGGATGGTCCCGGTCTGCCATGCTTAGAGTCCGGTTCAGCTTTTTGTCTCGGGGTTCCGTCATCTTGAGCACCTCATTTTGGAGTAGTCCGCTCTTGCAGCTAAGGGCTGAGTGCGGCCGTTTTCTGCTTATTACCCGCTGCGGGACGGGAAATAACGATATGGAGGGAGTTAACGGCAATGAAGCTGGAAAGGCTGCTCGGCATTACCATGCTGCTGCTGGGCAGACGTCGAGTTGGAGCTCAGGAGCTGTCTGAGCGGTTCGAGGTGTCGCTCCGAACGATCTATCGTGATCTTGAGGCGCTGAATTCGGCTGGAGTACCGGTTGTTTCGTATCCTGGCCTGGATGGCGGTTATGAGATTATGGAGCAATATCGGATTGATAGACAGTTTTTGAGCCTGGACGAGCTTCGCTCCATTATCGTGGCGCTCAAAGGCGTGCAGCCGGTGCTCAGTGAGCTGCAAGTCGGCAAGCTTCTCGACAAGGTTGGCGCTCTGTTAAACCGTTCAGGCTCTGCTAATGCCGCAGATGAGGCCGGAAGCCGCATCGTTATTGAGCTTAATCCTTGGCGTTCCGGCGATGCCCAGCAAGCGATGTTGGAGGAGCTAAACCGGGCGTTGGACGACTGTTTAGTCGTCAGGCTTATTTATACGGACTGGCAGAGTGCGGTGAGCGAGCGGGAAGTGGAGCCGATCGGCCTTGTGATGCGGGATATGGTCTGGTATCTGTATGGGTACTGCCGGTTAAGGCAGGACTATCGGACGTTTCGGCTGAACCGGGTGGAGCAGCTGGCGGTTCAGCCGGATGTTTTTGCCCGTCATTCCATGACGATTAAGGAAGTGGACCGCCGCTGGGAGGAGGATGCCGAGCTTCGTGTATCCCTTCGGCTCCTGTTTCATCCGTCCGTCAAAACCCGGGTACGGGATCAGTACGGACCTCATTCTTATTTTATCCGGGAGGACGGCTGGCTGGAGGTCGTATGCGATAGCCACAAGGGTTATTGGCTGTATTCTAGGCTGCTAAGCTACGGTCCATATGTACGCGTGTTGGAGCCGCCTGAAGTGGCTCAGGAAGTACTCGCACAAGCTGCAGGAATTACGGCGTTGTATTCAAAATCCGTGCCGCAAGTTAGGGTCGCGGAGAGCGCCCTCATTGCCTCGAACTAAGCTGCTTGTCTGTTGACAGGCGGCTTTTTATTGTGATATGGTTCGAATATCTAATTGTTTCATATTGAAACTTGTACAACGTGAAAGGAGCCGTCATGGAAGAGGCTAAGCTGAAGGAAATCATTGAGCGCTACGAAATCGCCAGTTTTTTTGTAACAAGAAGATTTAACGCATTAGTACAGGATAAACTGACTGGCGACATGACGAGGGAACAGTTCTCCATTGTCCGATATTTGAATCTGCATACTCAGAGCACATCCTCGGAGCTTGCGGAGGCATTTTGCGTGAACAAAAGCAGTATTACTTCTATTATAAACAAACTCGTGGATAAAGGCATGATTTTCCGCAAACCAGATCAACAAGACCGGCGGGTCATTCATTTGTCGTTGACGGAGGAAGGATCACGTTTAGCCGAACAGTACGGGGCAATTATGTCCGAGACGCTTGGAGGTTATATCGGCCACTTCAGTGAGGATGATGCCGTTCAATTCATCGAAACCTTTGAGCTGCTGGCAAATCGGCTGAAGGACTAAAAAGAGAAAATCGTTGATTGAGAAGGAGCGTTGAGTGTTGAGAACGATACTGAAATTGCGCTGGGTTATTTTGATTGCGTGGATTGTTCTATCGGCAGGACTTATGCTGCTGGCTCCGGACATGGCGCAGCTTGTTAGAGATAAAGGGCAGATCACCGTGCCGGACGGTTATTCCTCCTCTCATGCCAAGGAGCTGTTGAAGGAAAAGAATGCTGCCGCTGAAGCCTCAAGTAAAGATGAACAGTCGGCTGTGCTTGTGTTTCACCGGGCGGAAGGGCTGACCAGCGCTGACCAGGACGAGATCAAACGCGGACTTGCTGCGCTAGCCGGTCAGAAAAGCCTGGGCATTACTTCTGTGACGAGCCCCTTCGACCAGGAGGAGCTAAAGGATCAATTGGTGGCGAAGGACGGCAAAACCGTTCTGGCGTTAGTCTCGATTGAAAGTGGCGGCAAGGAGCGAAAAGAACTGCAGGACGCTCTTTATGCCGCGGCGGACAATATTAAAGTCGACCACTATTACACCTCGGAATGGCTGATTGAAGAGGATCAGACACGCAGCTCGATGGAAGGGCTGGCCAAGACGGAATATATTACGGTTATTTTTATTCTTGTTATTCTGTTTCTCGTGTTCCGTTCCGCGGTGGCTCCTTTTGTGCCGCTGCTTGTTGTGGGACTCAGTTATTTGCTGTCCCAATCGATTGTTGCTTATTTGGCGGAGTATGCCGGGTTTCCGATCTCGACGTTCACACAGATTTTTATGGTGGCGATTATGTTTGGTATCGGAACGGACTACTGTATTCTATTGATCAGCCGTTACAAGGAGGAGCTTGCGAGCGGACGCGATCGTACGGAAGCCATTATTCATACCTATAAAAATGCCGGCCGCACAGTGCTTATTTCCGGTCTAGCTGTGCTGATCGGTTTTGCTTCAATCGGTTTTTCTACCTTCAGCCTGTACCGGTCGGCCGTTGCGGTAGCTGTCGGCGTTGCCGTGCTGATGATTGCGCTTGTGACGCTTGTACCGTTTTTCATGGCTGTGCTTGGCAATGCTCTGTTCTGGCCCAAAAAAGGATCGCTGGAGCATAACGAGAGCCGGATATGGGACCGCATGGGCCGCTTCTCGCTTCGCAAGCCATTATGGGCTCTGCTGCTGCTGGCGATTGTGATTGTGCCGTTTCTCGTTTCGTATAAAAATGCCATTTCGTTCAACTCCTTGGATGAAATCGGCGAGAAATACGAATCCGTTAAAGCATTCAATCTAATTTCCGGCAGCTTCGGCCCCGGCGATTCCATGCCAACTACGGTTGTGCTGAAGAGCGATCAGAGCTTTGACAGTAAAGAGGGCTTGGCAGCGCTGGAGCAAGTGAGCCGTGAGCTGGCGAAAATCGAAGGCGTTAAGCTGGTTCGCAGCGCCACAAGGCCGACGGGCGAGCCGCTGAAGGATCTGGAGGTTGCCTCGCAAGCAGGAACGCTTCAGGATGGCATCGGCCAAAGCACGGACGGGCTGGACAAAATCGGCAAAGGCCTTTCCGATGCCAGCGCAAGTCTGGCTGCTAACGCGCCGAAGCTGGAGGAAGCAGCTGCTGGAGCCGGCGAGCTGGTTGACGGAACCGCCAAGCTGCAAAACGGCGTTGAACAGCTTGAGGACGGCTTGCGCCGTATTCAAAAAGGGCTTGAAGACGGCTCGGCTGGAGCCGGCGAGCTTTATACCGGGTTGGAGCAGGCGCGGAAAAGCGCCGAGCAGCTGGCTGCTGCAAGCACCGAGCTGCTGAAAGGCTACCGCCAGGCAGAGGGAGGACTAAGCCAGCTGAGCAATGCTTACGGTCAGCTTGCGACGAGCCAAAAGCAGCTGACGGATGGGCTTGCAGGGCTGCAGCAGGCGTTCCAGGCACTGGGGGACAAATACCCGGAGCTGCAAGGCGATGAGCAGTATCAATCGGCAATGCAATCTCTTGGAGGCCTGCAAGGCGGGTCAGAACAGCTTGGCGAAGGGCTGAGGAAAGCAAATGAGCAGCTAGCCGGAGCTGTACAGGGAATGGCTAAGGCGAACAGCGGACTGGAGCAGGCCAGCGCCGGCCAGGCAGCGCTCGGCGACGGCTTGCGCAAGCTGGCTGCAGGTATCGCTGAGCTGCAGAAGGGAATTTCGCAGGCAGCGGGCGGCCAAGGCCAAATTATCGGACAGCTGCCGCAGGTCAGCGCCGGTTTCGATGAGCTTAAAGGTGGCCAGCAGCAGCTGCAGCAAGGTTTTGCTGATCTGGGCAAACAGCTCGGCCAGCTGACAAGCGGGCTCGACCAAAGCGCCGGCGGCATCAATCAAGTATCCGACGGCCTGTCGGAAGCGAAAACCTACCTGACCGAGCTGTCGGATTCCCCTAGCCGCAGCCTAACCGGGTGGAACTTGCCGGAGCAAGCGCTAAACGACGAGCAGTTCCAAAAAGCAGTGGACGTTTACGTGTCCCAGGCCGGCACTATTGCAACATTAGATGTCGTGTTTGCATCCAACCCTTACGAAAAACAGACGCTGGACAAAATTCCGGATGTCGAAGCGGCCATTGAAAGAGGGCTTGCCGGAACTCCGTACAGCAAAGCTCAATATGCACTTGGAGGCATAACAAGCACGCAGCATGATTTGAATATGATTTCCAAAGCGGACTATAACCGCACCGTCATCCTGATGATGATCGGAATTTCCATTATTCTCATTTTGCTGTTCCGCTCCATTATTATTCCTGCCTATATTATGGCTTCGCTGCTGATCACCTACTATACGTCGGTCGCGGTGGCGGAAGTTATTTTCAGCCGCATATTGGATTATTCCGGAATCAGCTGGCCGGTGCCGTTTTTCAGCTTCGTGCTGCTGATCGCACTTGGCGTCGATTACAGCATCTTCCTGCTCGACCGCTTCCGGGAGTATAAACATCTGCCGGTGCAAGAAGCGATTCTGCTCGCCATGCGCAACATGGGATCGGTTATTTTATCCGCTGCGGTTATTTTGGGCGGGACGTTCGCCGCAATGCTTCCTTCCGGAGTCATGTCGCTGATGCAGATTGCCACGATTGTCCTGGTTGGACTGCTGCTTTACGCAGTGCTTATCCTGCCGCTATTCATTCCGGTCATGGTGCGCATGTTCGGTCCGGCCAACTGGTGGCCGTTCATGAGTCAAAGCAGCCGTGCCGATGCGGGAGATTCCGTTCAGCGCGAGCCGTTTATGGCTGACCGGTAGAAAGGCTGACAAGATTCGATCAGGGCGTGTCTGAATACTCCGAGGGTAGCAGATTTTGGCGAATTTTCGTTCCATGCAAGGAACTTTTGTGAAGGCGTACCGGGGGTACGTCAAGCAAAAGTGACGAAGCAGGGGGCGGAAAGGCGGTGTAAGATGCCCCAGAGCGGGTTTTCAGACACGCCCTAGGTACGAAAAAGCAGCTATTTGATGTCGAAATCCTATCGTAAAATAGTTTGAGTGAATGCAGCAGCCTCATCTGCTGCATTCATTGCTCCTGAAGCTTCGGGCTTCAGGAGCTTTTTTCATGTCATCGGCATTCCGCTAACTATCGTTTCTAGCCGCTATTCTGCGGGACACCATAGATTATCAATCTCGCATTATGGTACTCTAGTAGCAGTTGAATGAGAGAGAGGAGCAGTCGCAAAGATGGGAGCGAGCAGTGCATTCGAGGGCATTTATCAAGGCCAGAAAGCGATCTATTTGCGTGCAGGCAATTACGAGGCAGTTATGCTGCCGGAAATCGGCGGCAATATGATTGCGTTCCGTGATCTTACGACAGGGTACCGTTTTTTGCGGGAGCCTTCCCAAGAGGATATGCCGAAGTTCAAGGAATCCTCTGTAGTATGGGGAATTCCTGTTTTATTTCCGCCAAACCGCTTTGAAGACGGACGCTTTCCATTCCAAGGCCGGATTTATCAGCTGCCGGTAAACGAACCGGAGCGGGAAAACCATATTCACGGCTTCCTTTTCCAGGTTCCATGGGAAGTGGAAAGCTTCGGCTGCAAGGGCGAGGAAAGTTATGTTACGGTGTCGGTGCGTGTCGACGAAGAGCATAGCGCTTACCGCCGGTTCCCGTTCCGTTATACGGTAAGACTGCATTACACGCTTAGTCCGGACGGACTGGCGCAGCAGGTGACCGTACGCAATGACGGGCAAGAAGCAATGCCTTGTCTGCTTGCTTTCCATACGACGCTGAATGTTCCATTTGCTCAAGGGAGCTCGGAAAAAGACTACCGGATGAAGCTTACGGTAGGCCGCCGTTGGGAAATGAGCGAGCGTATGCTGCCTACCGGCCGTTATCTTGCATTGACTCCGCAGGAGGAAGCATTGAAAGGGGAGGGAGTAGATCCTTTCTGGACAGCGCTGGACAATCATTATACGGTCGAGCCTCAAAACGGCCGCAATCGCATGGAACTGACCGACACGAAACGAGGCGTTACGCTTGTCTATGATGTCGGAACATCCTATAAACAATGGATGATTTATAACAATGGCGGCCAGGATTTTGTATGCCCCGAGCCGCAAATCAACCTGGTCAATGCACCTAATATAGATCTGCCTGCCGAAGAAATCGGACTGTTCAGCTTGGGGCCGGGTGAGATTTGGCAGGAGCTGGGCCGATTGTATGTGAAGGCACAGCAGCACTAACCTTAAATTCCGACATATGCGTCGATTTCCCGGGAAATGCCTCGTATGGAACGGGAAATCGGCCGTCCAGGAGGGACTTATGGAGCTTAATTTGCAAAATAAACGAGCCATTGTTACGGGCGGGAGCAAAGGCATCGGGTTTGCGACTGCAATGGCTTTGTCGCTTGAAGGCGCAAAGGTAGCCATTATTGCCCGGACAGCGGCTGAGCTGAAGGAAGCGGCTGCCCGGATTCGCGAAAGTACAGGCGGCGAAGTGCTGGCGGTACAGGGCGATGTTTCGGACGAAGCATCCGCTTCAACAGCGGTGCAGAGCATCGCGCAGGCCTGGAATGGCGGAATCGACATTTTGATCAACAATGCTGGAACTGCAGCAGCGGCGCCGTTCGACAAGGCGGACGCCCCCGCGTGGAAAGCCGACCTTGATCTTAAACTGCTTGGCGCAGTAAACATGACGCAGGCAGCCCTGCCTTATATGAAGGATTCCGGCGGGGCTGTCGTTAATGTGACGGCAATCGGCGGCAAAACGCCGCCTAAAGCATCGCTGCCGTCCTCGGTAACGAGAGCGGCGGGAATTGCGCTTACCAAAGCGATGAGCCGTGATTTGGCTGAGTTCGGCATCCGAGTTAATGCGGTATGCATTGGCCTAATCCGCAGCGCTCAAATCGAAGCGGTGTGGCGGAGGACAAGCCCGGAGCTGACCTGGGAGCAATATGCACGGGATTCGCGCCACGATATACCGCTTGGCAGAATCGGAGACACGGCGGAGGCTGCCAACGCCATCGTTTTTCTCGCATCAGGCGCAGCTTCATATGTAACGGGAACAGCGCTAAATATTGACGGCGGCAAATCGCCTGTAACATAGCGGTCCTTGGGCCGCTTTTCTTTTATATTTTGGATGCCCCTCTGCCGGAGCGGCGCATCAGACAGGAGCATTACAAGCAATGGCACCCGTCCCTGCTTTAAAATCGAATCGAAGAGTGACGATCCGCAGCAAAATCATTGCCGGTTACGCCGTTATTCTGGCATGTCTCGCTGTATCGATTTTGATCGTTTTTTCACAGTTGTCGGCGGTCCAGAAAGAAACCGAGCGTGTCACTAAACATGATATCTCCGTGCAAAGGCTTACGTTCACGATAGAGAAAAACATGCTGGATATGGAAACCGGCCAGCGGGGCTACATTATAACCGGAGACGACCAGTACTTGGAGCCGTTCCGCGCAGGCTTCTCCGCTTGGCAGTCCAACTTCAGCCAGCTGACCGGCATGATGGAGGATAATCCTACGCAGACGAAGGCGCTTGAGCTTGTGCAGCATTCGATTAAGGAATGGCTCGACATTACGATGCCGATTATCGAAGCCAAGCAGAGCGGCGATGAAGCGAAAATTGCCGCTTACTACGATATCGACCGCGGCAAGCAAAATATGGATCAGCTGCGCGGCATGTTCGACGCCTTTCGCGAGAGAGAGCAGGAGCAGGCGATGCAGCGTCTGGAGCAGCTGGAGCGCAACAACAGCCTGCTGCGCACGAGCCTGATCGGACTGTTTCTGTTCTCGCTCACATTATCGGGGTTGTTTGCATGGGGAATATCGCGTTCCGTCGTTCGCACACTGACGAGCGTGACGGATTCTATCGCTGGAATGACGGAAGCGGAAGTGCTTGGCCAGGAGCAGCTGTCCCGGCGGATCGCCGTAACGTCGCGTGACGAAATTGCGGATCTTGCACTGGCAACAAACCGGCTGCTGGATGATTTTGAAGGGCGCAACTGGCTGCAGCAGCGGGCATTGCAGCTTGGCGGACGCATGCAGCAAACATCTACCGGGGAAGAAACGGGCGAGGTGTTCGTGACGGCAATGGCCGATGCTCTTCAGTCGCCGTACGCCGTTGTTTATACGCTGGACTCCATCAAATCCGGTCGCCGATACCGGTTGGCCGCATCGTTGTCTGAAGATCCAGAATTCAAAAGCACGCTTCCGTCTGCTTTTGAATATAATGAAGGTTTAGTCGGCCGCTGCGCGGCTGAACAGCAATTGCGGCACTATGATATGCCTCAAGATTATGTAAGAGTCAGCTCCGGGCTTGGCAGTGCACGGCCTCAGCATCTGCTGCTTGTGCCCGTAGTATACGAACAGCGTACGCTGGCGGTTATTGAGCTGGCTCGCTTTTTCCCGTATACCGAGCTAGAGCAGCGGCTTGCGGGTCAAGCGGCAGAGCAGCTGGGCTTGGCGCTGCATCGCGTTCAAACGGCCCAAGAAATTAAATCCTTGCTGCAGGAATCCCAGTCCATGACCGAGGAGCTGCAAATGCAAGCGGAAGAGCTGCAGTCGCAGCAGGAGGAGCTGTCCGCTTCAAACGAGCAGCTGAACCGCCAGTTTCAGCTGTCGGAGGAGAAGTCGCTGCGTCTGGAGCAGATTCAGCAGGAGCTTACACTTTATGCGGCCGAGCTGGAGCGAAGCTCCCGCTACAAAAACGAGTTTATGGCCAATATGTCGCATGAGCTGAGGACGCCGCTGAACAGCATGCTTATTTTATCCCAAATGCTGTCAGAGAACCCGGAACGCAATTTGTCCTCCAAGGAAGAGGAGTTTGCCAAGGTCATTCATTCCGCAGGCACCGATTTGCTGTCGCTCATTAACGATATTTTGGATCTGTCCAAAATTGAAGCCGGCAAAATGGAGATTTCGCTGGAGCCGGTCAATTTGAGCGAGCTTCCGCATGTGGTTGAATCGTTGTTCCACGGACAGGCAGAACGGACCGGTCTCGCCTTCTCGGTCCTTCGCCGGATGGAAGTGCCGGATCTGCTAGTAACTGATGAGCAAAGGCTGATGCAAATTATACGAAATCTGCTGTCGAACGCCTTTAAATTCACCCGCCAAGGCGAGGTATCACTCGTTATTACACAGGCGGACCGGGAAACGGTCCGCAAAGTGCTGCCGGAGCGTGTCGGCATGCCGGTTATTGCATTTGAGATAAGAGATACGGGCATCGGCATCGATCCGTCCAAACATGAGCTGATTTTTGAGGCGTTCCGCCAAGCTGACGGGACGACCAGCCGCCAGTTCGGCGGCACGGGACTTGGCCTGTCCATCTCGCGCGAGCTGGCTGCCCTGCTTCAAGGCAGTCTTACCGTGGAGAGCAGTCCGGGAGCCGGCAGCAAGTTCACGCTGTATCTTCCTTCACTGCACAAGGAAGCTGGCTCCAAGTATAACGAGCTGGTTGTTCCAGCCGTCCCGAAAATACCAAACGCCGAGTCCATCCTCAAGGAAGAGCTTTCCGCCGAGGGGGCAATGCTCCGGCAGCTGGAGGATCGCTCGCGCTTTTATCCGGCAGCGGCGTCGGATTCGACATTGGCTTTGGACAATTCTTACTCCGGCAGAAGAGTGCTTGTTGTCGACGACGATATTCGCAATGTCTACAGCTTGACCAGCTTCCTGGAGAAAAACGGCATGGAAGTGATTTCTGCCAGCAACGGAAGTGAAGCTTTGGACATTTTGGACCATATTCCGTGCGATCTGGTGTTAATGGACATGATGATGCCGGTTATGGACGGATACGAGGCAATCCGGAAAATTCGCAGCCATCCTGAGCACCGCGAGCTGCCGGTCATTGCCATTACAGCAAAAGCGATGCCGCAGGACCGGGAGCTCTGTTTGGAAGCGGGAGCTTCGGATTATATCTCCAAACCATTGAACCTGGAGCAGCTTACTTCCTTGCTGGAAGTGTGGATGCTGCGAAAAAGAGTTTAATCCGTTATTGTTAAGGGTTAAAAGGGAACAATAAGGAAACAATGCGGATGGGGTGGTTCACCTATGAAAACGCAAGGCTTGCTCATTTCCGGCTTGATCTTTGCTTTGATCATTGCCATTTTTGCGGTCATTAACGTTGATCCCGTACAGGTTAACTTCCTGTTCGCGCAGACGAATTCGCCGCTCATTCTCGTTATTCTCGGTTCAGCTCTGCTCGGCGGGTTAAGCGTAGGGCTGCTTGGCATTATCCGCTCCTACAGACTGAACCGTCAGCTGAAGGCGCTGCAGAGAGAGCTTAACGAGCTTAAATCAAAACCGCTTGGCTACACAAAAGAGCCGGTTGTGCTGCAGGAAACGGGTCCGGGGGCCGAGCCGGCTGCCGTGCCGGTCCGGCATTCGGCCGAGTAGCTGTCGGCTATACGGAAAGCTGCGCTATTAAGCGCAGCTTTTGCGTTAAGTGTGACGGCATAGTGCTGCGCTTTTAAGCGCAGCTTTTGCGTTAAGTGTGACGGCATAGTGCTGCGCTTTTAAGCGCAGCTTTTGCGTTTAATCTAACGACATAACGCGGCTCTCTATAGCGCAGCTTTTACTGTACAAACGGTGTAACAAGGAGGCTGACAGGTCAGATGGAGCCGTCAATCGCTCTGCATACCGATAAATATCAAATTAATATGATGTATGCCCATTGGAAAATGGGAACCCACAACCGTAAGGCCGTATTTGAGATGTATTTTCGCAAGCTTCCTTTCGGCAGCGGTTACGCTGTCTTTGCCGGATTACAGCGGATCGTCGATTATATAACGGAGCTTCGTTTTACGGATACGGAGCTGGCCTATTTGCAGCAGCAGGAAGAACGCTACGAGCCCGCCTTTATTGAGGAGCTGCGCCGGTTTCGCTTCAGCGGCAGTATCGATTCAGTGCCGGAAGGAACGCTGGTTTTTCCGAACGAGCCGCTCGTGAGGGTGGAAGGCCGCATAATGGAAGCGCAGCTGGTGGAAACGGCCATTCTTAATATGGCGAACTATCAGACGCTGATTGCGACCAAGGCCTCACGCATCCGGCAAGCGGCTGGAGATGACACGCTGCTGGAGTTTGGCACACGCAGAGCACAGGAGATGGATGCGGCAGTATGGGGGGCGCGAGCCGCCTATGTCGCTGGTTTTCACGCAACGAGCAATATGCGGGCCGGCCTGCTTTTTGGCATCCCGGCAAAAGGAACGCATGCTCATGCCTGGGTGCAGGCGCATCAATCCGAGCTAGAGGCGTTTGAGCGATATGCCGAGGCGCTGCCGGACGGCGTGACGCTGCTTGTCGATACCTACGATACGCTGGGCAGCGGCGTTCCGCATGCTATTGAGGTGGCCCGCCAGCTGAGGGCGAAGGGCAAGGAGCTGCAAGGAATTAGGCTGGACAGCGGGGATTTGGCGATTCTGTCTAAAGAAGCGAGGCGGATGCTGGACGAAGCGGGATTTCCCGGCGTGCGTATCGTAGCTTCCAATGACCTGGACGAACATATCATAATGGAGCTCAAAGCACAGGGAGCGGCCATTGACACCTGGGGAGTCGGAACCCAGCTCATTACCGCAGCGGATCAGCCCTCGCTCGGAGGCGTTTACAAGCTGGCCGCGATCGACCGCGGCGACGGCTACGAACCGGTCATTAAGCTATCCGGCAATCTCGACAAGGTGACGAATCCCGGCGCAAAAACGATCAGCCGGCTCATCGATACAAAGACAGGTTACGCGCTCGGCGATTATATGGCGCTGAGGGAGGAAGCAGCGTTGGAAGGAGAGCCGCTGCAGCGGATTGACCCGGCTCATCCATATGTCCGGACGGCTGTTTCAGTCTACAGAGCGGAACCGCTTCTGCAGCCGGTGTTTCGCAGCGGCGAGCTTGTCGCAAAGCTGCCGGAGCTGGAGGACATCCGTTGCTACCATCTTGCGCAGCTTTGTTTGTTCAGGCCGCAGCATCTGCGGAAGCTTCATCCTGAGCCATACCCGGTCTGGTTCAGCCAGCAGCTGTGGCAGCTCAAAACGGAGATGATCCAACGTGTCCAAGCCGTTCAAGGCGACAAAAAAAACGGATAATGGCAGGCTTGCACTGCCGCTCCGCATTTTGCTGGCTGCTGTGCATGCCGGCTCATGGATGACCGGTCGGCCGCTTCGCCGGATGCGCTGGCGCATGAGCTTGTTTATGAAAGCGATGGACGCAGCCGCTTGCTTGAAGCTTCCCGGTCAGCGAGTGGAGTGGGGCGATCTGCAGGCGCAGTCGCGCAGCGGAAGACCGATTCCGCTGCGTTGGTACCGTCCGGTTGCCCCGGAGTCGGGCGCAACGGGACCGCTGCCTGTTATTTTGTATTTTCACGGGGGCGGCTTTGCGCTTGGCGATCACCGGGTAAGGCATCGGTATAATCAGGCGTGGGCTGCACTGAGCGGCTGCCTGTTTCTGTCGGTCGGCTACCGGCTCGCGCCGGAACATCCTTATCCGCATGGTGCAGATGACGCGTATGAAGCGCTGCTCTGGGCAGCGGAAGAGGCGGGAAGGCTGGGCGGAGACCCTGCCCGGCTGGCCGTTGCCGGTGAAAGCGCGGGCGGCAATATTGCTGCGGTAACGGCGCTGCGCGCCGCCCGCAGCGGCGGTCCGCCGCTGAAAGGGCAGGCGCTGCTTTATCCGGCGGTCGACTTGACCGGCGGAAGCGGCTCCACTGACGCCGAGCAGCCTTCGCTGCGGCAAAACGGCCGGCAGTATATGCTGACGCTGCAGCTTCTGCAGCAATTCGCAAACGGTTATGCGCCGCCGGAGCTGCGGGTGGAGCCGGAGGTGTCGCCGCTGCTTGCGGAGCAGCTTGGCGGATTGCCGCCTGCACTGGTCGTGACGGCAGAGCTGGACCCGCTTCGCGACCAGGGGCATCAGTATGCGGAGCGGCTCCGCGCTGCTGGAATACCGACGGAATACTGCTGCTACGGCGGTATGATTCATGATTTTACAGCGATGATGCCGGGCTGGCTTCCTGAAGCCGAGCATTCGCTGCGGCTGTGTGCGGATTTCCTCAAAGAACGACTGCAGGAGGAAGCCGCCGTAACGGAGACGGATTGGACTGCAGGCATGATTGGTTCGGTAACGCCACAGGACAGTTCCTCCATTGGCAGCGAGCTGCAGTAGCAAAAATCGGGTTTAAGCGGCGTACAATTGCAACAAAGCCGGAGAAGGGGAATTCATTATGGATGAGCAGATTAGGGCCGCAAAGCTAGCGGAGGAAAACAAACAATTACAACAGCACTGCGAGGAGCTGGAGGCGCAGCTGCAGGCATATAAGATGAGCTTGTCTGCGGCTGAAGCGGAAAACGAGCGTCTGTCCGCTGAGGCGGCGAAGCTGGCATCTGAGGCGCAGCGGCTGCGGCGGAGGCTTGGAGGTTCATCTCAAGGAATGAACACGCGGCTGCAGGATGCGCTTCGGGAATAGCGTTTGGACTTTTCAGAGTCCGGTTCGTTATAATGAACAAAAGGCGGCTTCGTCCTTTTGGTAAATCGTGTAATTAAGGCTGTTGAAAGGCGTCGGAGTTTTAGCCGAGCCTGTTCACGGAGCTTTTATAAATGGGAGGGAAAGAGATGGACACGAGCAAACAACAGCTGGCAACGTTCGCTGGCGGATGTTTCTGGTGCATGGTATCTCCTTTTGAGGAGCTGCCCGGCATTATTCGCGTAGTATCCGGTTATACGGCGGGACATGTGGAAAATCCAACATATGATCTAGTATGCCAAGGGAACACGGGTCACACGGAAGCGATCCAGATTACGTATGATCCGGACGTTTTCCCATACGCCAAGCTGCTGGACATTTACTGGCAGCAGGTTGATCCGACCGATGCGCTGGGTCAGTTCGCAGACCGTGGCGATTCGTACCGCCCGGCTATTTTTTATCATACCGAGGAGCAGCGCAAGCTGGCTGAGGAATCGAAGCGCGCGCTTCAGGAGAGCGGGCGTTTTGATAAGCCAATCGTTGTGACGATTGAGCCGGCGGCTCCCTTTTACGAGGCGGAGGACTATCACCAGGACTATCACAAAACGCATCCGTTCCGCTATAAAATGTACCGCAGAGGCTCAGGGCGCGACAGCTTTATCGAGCAGCACTGGAAAATGAACAAAAACGAGGATGAGCTGCGTGCCCGCTTGAATCCTTTGCAATATGCGGTGACGCAGCACGACAAAACGGAGCCTCCGTTCCAAAACGAGTTCTGGGATCATAAAGAAGAGGGCATTTACGTGGACATCGTCTCGGGCGAGCCTCTGTTCAGCTCTCTCGACAAGTATGATTCCGGCTGCGGCTGGCCAAGCTTCACCAAACCGTTGTCCAAGGCGAGTGTTAAGGAAAAGTCGGACACAACGCTTTTTATGCTTCGCACCGAAGTTCGCAGCAAAGAAGCGGACTCCCATCTGGGGCATGTTTTCGACGACGGGCCTAAGGACAGGGGCGGAATGCGCTACTGCATCAATTCGGCCGCGCTCCGCTTCATTCCAGTGTCGCAGCTGGAGGAGGAAGGCTACGGAGAGTACCGCTCTCTGTTTGTTTAATTATTCCGAGTCACGGCTAAAAGCCGTCGCTAACCGCATCCAATGCGGCCGGTGACGGCTTTTTTTCATTCGCTTGCGCGCTGGTGCAGCAATATAATGTGTTTGTTTTAACTAATTTTCTATCTCTGCGAAATTCCATCCAGGAGGTAAAGCTCGAACAGACGCATCACATCTTCTTCTTTAAACGGCTCCCCTGATAAAGCCGGCCAGTCAACAACAAGCGTGATGAACAGCTTGACCAGCACGTAAGCGGTAAGCTTTGGATCGCATGGCTTGATTTCGCCCTTGGCGATTGCGTCCTGCACGGCGTTGGCGACAAATCCAAGCAGCGCCTCTTCCATCATGGAAATGCCAAAGCCTGCAGCGGCAGTCCCGATCTCCTTCATTTCCATCGTCAACCGGGAAAACAGTTCGTGCTCCTTGCGGTAATTAAGCACATCAATTAACGCGCGATGCAAATTTTCGGCAAAAGGTTTGTCCGGATCAATCGCATTCTCCGCCAGCTGCAAAATCTCCTGAACAAAATCCTTCATGATTTCCTCAAACAGCTGTTCCTTATTGTCAAAAAACGTATAGATCGTGCCTTTGGCGACACGCGCAATCCTGGCCACCTGATCCATCGTTGTCGCTTTGTAGCCGAACATAGCGAAGGATTTGGCGGCGGCTTGTACAACTTCAGCCCTGCGGTCGATCGACATTGGGCCTGACCCCCATCCGTGAACTTCTTCTCGATTAAAAGCACCAAGAGCATGCGTCTGTGACAGCCCGTTAGTTAATTCGGTTAACTCGGCTGCTTTAACGCAACTATGAAAGCTTATTTGGCCTTTATTGTTCCCATTTGTTATGTAACGCAACTGAAAAGCCTTATTAACCCTTACGTGCATGAAACCAGCGGATAACGCTGCTCAGATTCGTTAGCTCTCTGAGGAGGCCGTGATCCGGCCAATAGCGCGTCTTAGTTACGTTAGCCGTACGCAATCAATCGTAGCATAAGTCCACTATACGCTGCACGGATACGCCGGTTTCAGCCAGCGTGACGAGCTCAGGATAAAGCTGGAACAAAAGGCAGCAGCTTAAAGTTGCATGTTCGTTTCAAGCATGTTAAAGTTGTTTTTGACCAAATGACCGAATTTGATTTTTAGTCAAAAAGGAGATGAACCACTATGAGGGCTGTCACAACAGTCGGCAAAGACCTGAAGGCGATGTTCACTAAGCCGATGCTGGCCATTTCCTTCATTGCCGTTGCTTTTGTTCCTATTTTATATAGCGGTTTTTTAATTGAGGCTTCCTGGGACCCGTACGGACAGCTGGAAAAGATCCCGGTCGCCGTTGTGAACGAGGATCGCGGAACCGTTTATGAAGGCGAGGAGCTCCATGTCGGACAGGATTTTGTCAAGGAGCTGCAGGATAAGCGCGATTTCGATTGGCAGTTCGTCACGGCGGAACAGGCCGCCAAGGGCATCGAGGGCAACCAGTATTATATGGCGATAACGATCCCGCGTGATTTTTCTCAAAAGGCGTCCACATTAATGGATGATAAGCCGCAGCAAGCGGAAATTATTTTTGAGCCAAACGGAGATTATAACTTTATCGCCGGCCAAATTGGCAGCTCGGCTATGAAGGATATCCGGGCGGAGCTGAATGCGAGCATTACCGAGGCGTACACTCGGAGCATGCTGTCTCAAGTGAAAGAGATTTCGGATGGATTTGCAGAAGCGGGCAGCGGGGCAGGAGAGCTGAAGGAAGGAGCAGGAAAACTGGACGAAGGAGCGGCTGCGCTGCAAAAAAATCTCGCCAAGCTGGCGGATGGCACAGCAAAGCTGAGCGACGGTGTCGCTCCGCTTTCACAGGGTGCGCTCAAGCTGAAAGACGGCTCGCGTTCGCTTGCCGAAGGCAGCGGAACTTTGGCCTCAGGCCTCCAGCAGCTGACGCAAGCTGGCGGACAACTGGCTTCCGGCGCAGAATCGGCCGATAAGGGGGCCTCCCAATTAGTTGCGGGACTGGGCGCGTCGGCTGAAGCGAGCAACAAGCTGCAGCAAGGACTGGAGCAAGCATCCTCGGGCAGCGCCAAGCTGGAAGCCGGGCTGCAGCAGTCAGCGAAAGGCAGCTCGGAGCTGGCCGACGCGCTGAAGGCAGCGGAGGCGGGAGGCAGCGACGTGAGCGAAGGAGCGGCCAAGCTGTTCGCAGCACTTGAGGCGCTGCTGAAAGCAAACCCTGAGCTGGCCGACAGCGAACAGGGCAAACAGCTGCTGGCAGCAAGCCGGGAGCTCGCCGAGGGCAGCAGCAAGCTGAACGTCGCGCAGCGGCAGCTGACGGCCGGCGGCCAACAGCTGGCGGATAGCCAGCGACAGCTGCAAACGGGAGCCGCCGAGCTTAATGCAGCGGGGAAACAGCTGCTTGCTGGCGGCACCCAGTTGAATGCCGGACAGCAGCAGCTGCTTGAAGGCGCCCGGCAGCTGCAGTCCGGCACTGGCCAGTTGAGCGGCGGCATGACTCAGCTGAGCGGCAAGCTGGCCGAAGCTGCGGCAGGCGGCGCGGATCTTGCAGGCGGAGCCAAGACGCTGAATGGCGGAGTATCGCAGCTGAGTGGAGGCATCGGTCAGCTTGCTGGCGGTTTTGGCTCGCTATCGGACGGCGCATTAAAGCTGGAGAATGGCGCTGGAGAGCTGAAAAACGGTGCGGCCAAGCTGCAGCAAGGATCGGACGAGCTTCAGGGCAAGCTGAATGACGCCGCCAGCCAAACGGCGGAGGTCAAAGATGGAGACGATACGGTAGGAATGTTCGCCGCCCCCGTCACGATTAAAGAGGACAACTCGCGCAAGGTAGAAAATTACGGCATGGGCATCGCACCGTACTTTATTTCGATAGCGCTGTTTGTCGGCGGGCTGTTTTTCACAACGGTCGTTTCATCCAGGGAATCGTTCCAGCCGGAGGCGACTAGATTCGGACGTTTTTTGAGCCGCACATTCATCTACGTGCTCATGAGCATCTGCCAATCTGCGGCTGCGGTTCTGATTCTTCTTTACGGGCTTAAACTTGACGTTGGGCATGCGGGGCATTTCGTCGCTTTGATTTTTGCGGCAAGCCTAACGTTTACTCTTATCGTTCAAGCCCTCGTTACATGGGGCGACCAGGTCGGCCGTTATATCGCCGTTCTGATTATGATTCTGCAGCTGACGTCCAGCGCAGGCACGTTCCCGAAAGAGCTGCTTCCGGAATGGATGCAGGCCGTGCACCCATGGCTGCCGATGTCTCATAGCATTACGGGACTCAAAACAGCAATTTCCGGCGGAGATACGGCAGTTGTTTACCAGCAGCTTGGATACCTAAGCATTTATGCGGCGATTGCTTTGGCGGCTACTGCGCTTTATTTCACGCTTAAAGGCCGCCGCATACCTAATGCTGCGGAGCCAATGCAGCCAGCGGCTGAGCTGCAGGCATAACAAAATATGTGAAATCAACCCGCTCTCGAAGAAGAGCGGGTTTTTATCTAAAATTTGCCGAGAATACTCCACCTTCTACAAGGAGGGGGTGAATCGGCATTTTTTGGGTGTTAAAACCGAACGTATGTACTATAATTGGGGAAGGCCGCAAACCGGAGGTGATGGTTAAATGGTGCATCACAAGGCGTTTCGCTTTCGCCTCTATCCCACGGAAGAACAACGGACGCTTATCCATAAAACCATCGGCTGCGCCCGCTATGTCTTTAATCACTTCCTTGAAAAGTGGAATCGAACCTACCAAGAATTAGGAAAAGGGCTGACCTATAACACCTGTGCAATAGGACTTCCTCCCCTCAAGCGTCTCTTTTCCTGGCTAAAAGAAGTGGACAGCACTGCTCTGCAATCCAGTGTACGGAACCTGACGGATGCCTTTGCACGGTTTCACCAGAAGCAGAACAAGACCCCTTGTTTTAAATCGAAGCGGAATCCTGTCCAAAGTTATACCACGAGATATACCAACGATAACATTACGATTGAAGGCGACCGTCTGAAGCTGCCTAAGCTAGGATGGGTTCGCTTTGCCAAATCTAGAGAAGTGGAAGGTCGAATTCTTTCAGCCACGATTCGGAAGAATCCAACAGGCACCTACGTTGTCTCGATTCTATGTGAAGTGGAGAGCGAGCCGCTTCCGGAATTGGAAACGGTCATGGGTGTTGACCTGGGTCTCAAATCGTTTGCGGTGTGCAGTAACGGAAACGATCTGCCTGGAAGAGCTGTAAGTAAGTCACTTGATGCAGCATCCCAAGCTGGCCAAGTCCATTGGAGACGCGAGTTGGGCCACGCTTCGTGCCATGCTGACTTATAAAGCGGCTTGGTATGGTCGTCAAATTCAGACCGTGGCAAAAACCTATCCATCGAGCCAGCTTTGCCATGTGTGCGGAAACCGCAATCGCGACGTGAAACAGCTCAGCTTGCGGGAATGGAGTTGTTCCCATTGTGGCACCCATCACGACCGCGATCATAACGCGAGCATGAACATCCGGCAAGAAGGACTACGTTTGTTGGGACATCCCAACTCAACTGCGGGAACCGCAGGGGTCGCTTGCTCCTAAAGAGAAGGTTGCTTCTCTGTTCGCAAGAATCCCCCACCTCTCCAGGTGGCGGGAGTGTTCAATATTACTTTTTGAATTTAATCCTATTAAAGTAAAGGACAATTTCATTGCCATAATAAAGTAGCGATGGTATAACCAAGCAAGGAAGCGAATTTATACATAATAGGCGGGGATTTTGTGAAGAAAACGGGCAATAAAAAATGGATTTCGGCAGGTCTGGCTTTGCTGCTTGCTGTCGGCTCTGGCGGACAAGCAGCTTTTAGCGCAGCCGCTCAATCGAACGGGCAAGGTAACAAGGCCCAGAGCGATGTCAAAGGACATTGGGCAGAAAAACAGCTGCTGGAATGGGAGCAAAAAGGCTGGATTTCCGGTTATGGGGATGGCATGCTTCGCCCTGATCAGCCGGTAAAGCGCAGTGAGTTTGCCGCATTGGTTAACCGCGCTCTTGGTAAATCGGAAGGCTCTGCGACAGCTCTTTCTTTTAAGGATGTTAAAAAAGAAAGCTGGGAGTACAGTACGGTTGCAACGGCTGTATATGCAGGTTACGTGAAAGGGTATAACGACGGAACGTTCCGTCCTGCGGAGAAGGTTTCCCGGCAGGAAGCGGCGGTTATGATTGCGAAGGCAGCAGGCATTGATTCCACGGCTGTAACCGAGCCTTCGTTCAGCGATAAAGCTTCTTTGCCGTCTTGGAGCAAATCTTACGTAGCGGCACTCGCTTCACAAGGCATTCTTGGCGGGTATCCTGACGGCAGCTTCCGTCCGAACGGCCAGCTTACCCGAGCGGAGGCCGTAACGGCAATCGGCAAAGCAGTTGGTTCAGCTTCAAAGGATATGCAGTACAACAAAGCGGGCGTATATGGTCCGGAGACCGGCAGCCAAGTCATTGAAGGCAGCGTAAAGGTCGGTACGGCCGAGGTGACACTGAAGAACCTCATTATCAAAGGGGATCTTGTGCTTGAGGAAGAAATTGCCGAGGGCGACGCCTTTTTTAATGGGATTAAAGTAGAAGGGAAAACAATCATTCGCGGCGGCGGCATTCACTCCATTCATTTTAAAGACAGCCAGTTGAGCAGCGTCTTTTTGGAGAAAAAGGGTTCCCCGGTTCGCTTGTCCGTGGAAGGGAGCAGCGTCCTTGAATCGGTAACCGTAAGTGAGGATTCTACAGATTCTGTCGTAGCCTTGGATTTCGGCAGCCGAATCGACACGCTGACGCTGAACGGGAAAACCTTTGTGACAGGCCAAGGTACAGTGGGAGAAGCTATTGTCGGTCATAAAGCTTCTGATTCTGTTTTTGAAAAGGAGCCAGGCTCCAAGAAATTGCAGCCTGCGCCGACAATGTCTCCAAGCCCGACTCCGGTTGCGGGCGGCGGAGGGGGCTTTTTCCCTGGATTCCCGGGCAATCCGACTTCAACACCGAGCCCTACTCCAACACCTGCGGTTGAAGCGGCTATTACGGGAATTTCTGTTGGCGGGTATCCTTTAACAGCTTTCTTTCCTAAATCGGACAAGCTTGGCTTCGATCCTGAAGTGTACGAATATGATGTCGTTCTGCCGCTTAATTACGTTGCAGGCGATATGGACATTACCGTTACATCCAATCGGCCGGATGTTAACGTCTTTGTAACGGTTTGGGATGAGTACGGAGACAATCTGATCAAAAATGTGAAGCTGGACGCAAACGGGAAAGTACGTTACCCTCAGCAAGCTCGCCAGGAAAGCGAAATTTACGTAAGCCAGTTTTCACAGAGCGGCGAATTTGAAAGAGGATATTCCGTACGTGTTCTGTACGAGTGGACGCTTGCGGAAAAAACAAAAGTATTTTCTAGCGGAGAACTGCTTGTGGATGGAACGGGCATTAAGTCGGGTGATACACTGCGGGTGTATACGACTGAACAAGGAGCTCCTCCGGTTAAGTCCGTTGTTCAATCTTCTGATGACAGCAACATCTCTGTTCCAGAGATCGATCTAATCAAGTTGTTTGCATCCAGCAAACAAACCGGAACCGTATGGGTCACTCTGCAAAAGAATGGCCTGCCAGAAGGAGAACGCCATAAAGTCGCCTATGATTTCCGGGAGCTAACGGACTTGAACGGCAGCGTCAAAGCTAGGGTATTGAGCAAAGAGGAGCTCGGAGATTATGCAACCTATGCTGTAAAGCTGGAGGTAGATCCTCAGTCTCCTCTGCCTGCCGGGGCGGTATTTGCGCGTGCGATCTGGTACCACTCCAATCCAGATCAAATAAGCCAGCCGGTGGAGAATGCTAAAGTTAAAGCATCGTATTCTTCGCGTTTAACAAAGCTGCAAGGCACGCGCACCGAGATATCGGATTATTTTGGTTATGACCGTGAAAGAGATTTTAAATTGTATCCTGTCGTATATTATTACGATACAGACAAACAGCCAATCGGCTTTGATGTACTGCCGGTAGACGTCAAGGTTTACGTCACTCCGCAGCTTGTCGAGAGACTGATTGCGGAGCTTCCTGCCGAGTTAACAGTGAACGATTATCCGAAGTTGGAGCTGCTTCAGAGGCTGTATGGAGCGCTTAGCCCAGAGGAACAGGCTAAAGTCTCCAATTACAATGTAGTGCAGCAAGGCATGGAAACAATGAAGAAGCTTCCAGCAGTAGAGGAGCAAGCCAAGCAGCTGAAATCTCTATCTTTAACGGGAACCGAATTGAACGAGCCGTTTAATCCAAAAACCAAGCAATACTTCTCACCCAGCTTGTTTGGCACCAATCAGATTGAGGCTGTGCTTGATTATGACAGCAATCTGTCGGAAGTGTATGCCTTTGTGGAAGGCTCTGAGATGGACGATTTTGTACCTGTTCAAGGAAATAAGTTCACGGCTACACTTGGGCCGCAAGATCATCAAAATATTGTATTTAAAGTTAAGTCCAAAACGACAGGCCAATTTGAGATGTATTCGGTTTTGATTCGGAAGCAGCTTCAAGTTCGTTTAACGCCAATAGGGGGAACGGCAAACGCTCTCTCTAAGGCAATAACGCTTCATGTTTACGGCTCTCAAAATGATGAGCTCGCCTATGACATCGTAGCCGGAAATTCATATCCGGGCGGACCGGGAATGCCTGGCATTTCATTTGATGCTCCATTCAAATTTCCAATCAACGAATCTAAAGTGGGAAGCATATGGATTTCTCTGGAGTTTAAAGAAGTAGGAGTGATAAGCAAACGGATAGAGTATAAATATGATTTTACTCCTTTGCAGGAAGTCATCGCTGCCGATGCCGTTTCTACGACTTCATTGGACCTTGAGCTTGCGTTACTTCAAGACTGGAGCTACCAGGCTGTTTTTTCCTACACCGCTTTTCGGGCCAATCCCGAGAACCTACCTGCCGAAGTGCGGTACGTGTCAGGCGTAATCTCTACAATGCAGCAAGCTCCGACGGTTCAAGACGCCCGGCAGCAAATGGGTTATTTCGTTGCTTCGGGAAAAGAGATTTTACGTTCTATGTCCAACTCATTTGTACCAAAGAATCAAACCGGCATCCTTTACCTGTATGATGCCTTCTACAACTCAATTGGCTATATTAACTTCGATTATCAGACAGTCCCAAGCGCTACGCCTAAAATGACCGTTAAGCTCATCGAGCAGCTTGATCTGAACGCTCCTCAGGATCAGCTTAAAATCAACATCGAGCGCGCCAGAGCCGCTTACGAGCTGCTGAGCACTGAGCAAAAAGCTCAGGTAACCAATTACAATCTTTTGGTGCTGGCAGAGTCACAACTGCTGCCCTAACCGCATTCCAACAGCCGTCCGTTCACCCGGACGGCTGTTTTTTTCTAACCATGCACTTCTTGATGATTACTATTTCAGTTTTGAATCGTCTAACAAATGGAATGTAATAACAACGGAGCCGATTGCAAGTCCGACAATGCAACAGCGCTAGCTGTCCGTCCCCATTCACCAAGGAATAAAATAGAAATAAATGACTTTGTTCCGAGCTTGCCGAATATAGTAAGATGGTCAAGCGGACTGAGGTCCGCTGTTAAGAGAGGAGGCCCTGGTTGTGTTTGATCGAATAAACGTGTGGATCGATGCGCTGGTGGTGGCGAGCGGCTTGGCAGGCCCGTCCATTCTGCTGCTCACGATTCCGCTCGCGATAGTTCAGGGGCTGTTCGGCGTTTTTCCATTTGCGACGATAATTCTCATTCATATAACGACTCTTGGCGTTGCCGGAGGACTGATGGCCAGCTGGCTGGCAGGCACGGTGGCCGCGCTTGGCGTGTACTTGCTGTTCCGGTATTTTTTCAACGGCAAGGTGGAGCGGTACTTTCAAGCAAAGATGAGCCGGTATGAGCGCTACCAGTCGGCGCTGGATCAATACGGAGGCTGGACGGTCATTCTGCTGCGGACGATTCCAATTATGCCGAACAACCTGATTTCCTTTATGTCCGCGGTGGCGCCGGTCCGCTTCATCCCGTATTTTTGGTCGTCTCTCGTCGGCAACCTATCCCATATATGGATGTTTGGCATTCTTAGCGCTTCCATTATCTTTCCCGGAATGGACCTGCGGATTCTCATTGTGTCGTATGCCGTCTTCCTCGTTGTTCTGGGGCTGGTATTTGGGGTTTCTCGCGCTGCAAAGGCCTACCGAACTCGAAAAAAATTGTCTACTGCCGAAAAAAATCCATCCACAAATGTGCCGCTTTAGTGCTGTGGATAAACTATGGACAAAGCGTAAAGAGCCCGGAAAACGGGCTCTTTTTTTCTTATTCACAGCTGTGTGTAAGTGGGTCGGTTTCACTTCCCGGGGTAGGGGGTAATACAGGTGCATCAGCTTGACAACCACAACATATTGAGGTAAATTTAACTCCTAGCCTCTACATATGGGAATTACAAGCATGAACTGATCAAGCTGTCAAGCCCCAAAATATACAACATGACGACCGGGACAAGCCGTTCGGAACTCAGCTTTGGCTGTCGGGTTCGACACATCCCGGGCATGCGGTTCGCCGCAGTTTCAGCCCTTTTGACTCTGGTATGAGGCGGAGCGAAGAGCGCCTGCGGAACGCCTGCAACATAACTTAAGGAAAGCCTGATGGAGCCACCGGAACAGAGAGACGACTCCAGACGGGTTTGTTTTTTGCTGTTCTTCTGAACCGTATTCGCGTTTCTTCGACGGAGTGCGGTGCGCAGAGCTAACAGCTATGACCTACTAGATCTAGTGTCGGGGATTCACCGGCATAAAGCATTCTAACCTATAGAAAAGGAGTGGACCGCTGTGCTGATCGCCTATACGTCCCGTACCGGGAATGTGCGCAAATTCGTGAGCAAGCTCGGGCTGCCCGCCGTTCAGATTAACGAATCGACGACGGTCGAGGAGCCTTTTGTGCTGATTACTTACACGACGGGTTTTGGAGATGTGCCGCCTGGCGTAGAGTCGTTCCTGGAGAAAAACGGGGACTATCTGCGAGGCGTATCGGCCAGCGGCAACCGCAACTGGGGAACCTGCTTCGCCGGCAGCGCTGACAAAGTATCGGAGCGGTACGAGGTACCGGTTATTTGCAAATTCGAGCTGTCGGGAACGGCGCGAGATGTTGAACAATTCAAGCGGGAGGTGCAGCCACTTGCGGCATATTGAGCTTAACAACGAAATTATGAAACGCGGTGCGGACGGATTTTTCAAGCTGGAGAAGGACCGGGAGGCCGTTGCGGCCTTTATGGAAGAAGCACGCGCCAAAAGTCCTGTATTCGGCAGCCATAAAGAAAAGATTGATTATCTGATCGAGAACGACTACTACGAGGATATGTACAAGCTCTACTCGGAGACGGATGCGGTAGCCGTATTCGAGCTGGCGCACAGCCTGGAGTTTGAATTCCCTTCCTATATGGCGGCATCCAAGTTCTACACGGACTACGCGATGCGCAGCAACGACCGCAGCCAATACCTGGAGCATTACCCGGACCGCGTAGCGGTAACGGCGCTGCATCTCGGACGCGGCGACGCGGAGCTGGCCAAGGCACTGGCCGTTTCCATGATGGAGCAGCGCCTGCAGCCGGCGACGCCGACCTTCCTTAACGCCGGCAAAAGCCGCCGGGGCGAGATGGTCAGTTGTTTCCTGCTGGAGATGGACGATTCGCTCAACTCCATCAACTACAACCTGTCAACCTGCATGCAGCTGTCCAAAATCGGCGGCGGCGTTGCGGTCAACCTGAGCAAGCTGCGCGGGCGCGGCGAGCCGATCAAAGGCGTCGAAGGCGCGGCCAAAGGCATTATGCCGGTGCTTAAGCTGATGGAGGACGCGTTCTCCTATGCCGACCAGATGGGCCAGCGCAAAGGCTCCGGAGCGGCTTACTATAACATTTTTGGCTGGGATATTATGGAGTTCCTCGACAGCAAAAAGATCAACGCCGACGAGAAAACCCGCCTGAAGACGCTGTCGATCGGCCTGATTGTGCCGAACCGCTTCTACAAGCTGGCTCAGGACAACCAGCCGCTGCATGTGTTCGCTCCATATTCCGTTTTCAAAGCATACGGAACTCATCTGGACGATATGGACCTCGACGAGATGTACGACGAGCTGATGAGCAATCCGGCCGTCAAGAAAAAGCTCGTTATGGGCGCGCGCGACATGCTGATCAAAATCGCCACGATTCAGCTTGAATCCGGCTATCCATACATTATGAACAAAAGCAACGCCAACCGCTTCCACGCGCTGAAGGACATCGGCTCCATCAAAATGTCTAACCTGTGCACGGAAATCTACCAGCTGCAGGAGACGTCGGAAATCGGCGATTTCGGCGAGGCGGACACAATCCGCCGCGACATCAGCTGCAATCTGGCTTCGCTTAACATCGCGAATGTCATGAAACACGGCAAAATCCGCGAGACGGTGCATGAGGGCATCGCCGGACTGACCTCCGTCAGCGATATGACGCGTGTATCCAACGCGCCTGGCGTCGTTAAAGCGAATGAAGAGATGCATTCCGTCGGACTCGGCGCGATGAACCTGCACGGTTATTTAGCGAAGATGAAGATCGCCTATGAAAGCCCGGAAGCGCGCGATTTTGTCCGTACGTTCTTCATGATGTTGAACTTCTACTCGCTGGACAAAAGCTCCGACATCGCGGCAGAGAAAAACCAGCGCTTCCGCGACTACGACCGCTCCGAGTACGCAAAGGGAACCTACTTCGACCGCTACCTGGAAAACGACTACCGTCCCGCGACGGATCGCGTGAAAGAGCTGTTTGAAGGCATGTACATCCCGTCGCCTCAGGATTGGGCTCAGTTGAAGGAGAAGGTGGCGCGCAACGGTCTGTACCACGCCTACCGTCTGGCGATTGCGCCGACGCAAAGCATCTCGTATGTGCAAAACGCCACTTCCAGCGTGATGCCGATCGTAGAGCCAATCGAGACCCGTACCTACGCAAACTCGACGACCTACTATCCAATGCCGTTTCTTTCGCAGGACAACTTCTTCTATTATAAGTCCGCCTATGCGATGGATCAGTTCAAGGTCATTGACCTGATCGCCGAGATTCAGGAGCATGTCGACCAGGGAATTTCGGCCGTGCTTCACGTTAACAGCAGCGTAACAACGCGCGAGCTTGCCCGGTACTACCTGTATGCTGCACACAAAGGGCTTAAATCCCTTTACTATACACGCACGAACCGCCTTGGCGTAGAAGAGTGCGTAAGCTGCGCGGTGTAATTCTGCCCGCCGCTGTTAAGGAGCCGCATCATACGCGGCTCTTGCCATGCGGAATTTCCGCGTGTTAAAGATAAGGAGGAACCTCACCCATGAAACCGATCGATCTCGCCACGCCGGAAGCCCCGGCCTCTGGCTCCGCCGCCCCGGCGGCAGCGCCGCTGCGCGCCGTCAACTGGAACCGTCCTGACGACGATTTCACGGCAACGTTTTGGAGCCAGAATCTGATGCAGTTCTGGACCGACGAGGAAATTCCGCTGTCGGACGACAAGATGAGCTGGATGTACCTGAACGATCAAGAGCGCGACACCTACATGAAGGTACTCGGCGGACTGACGTTGCTGGACACGGTTCAGGGCGGCGTCGGAATGCCGAGTCTGACGGAGCATGTGGAAGGGCTGCAGCGCAAGGCGGTGCTCGGCTTCATGGGCATGATGGAGCAGATTCACGCCAAATCGTACAGCAGCATTTTCACAACGCTGGCTTCCACGGAAGAGATCGACGCGGTATTCAAATGGGTGGAGCTGCATCCGCTGCTCCAGAAGAAGGCTTCGGTTATTTCCGGCTACTACCGGAATATTCAGTCGCCCCGGGATCTCTACATGGCGATGGCCGCTTCCGTTTTGCTGGAAAGCTATCTGTTCTACAGCGGCTTTTTCTACCCGCTCTATTTGGCCGGACAGGGCAAAATGACAAGCAGCGGCGAGATCATCGACCTGATTCTGCGCGACGAAAGCATTCACGGCTTGTATGTCG
Organism: Paenibacillus pasadenensis; assembly: GCF_023715725.1. Lineage (GTDB taxonomy): Bacteria > Bacillota > Bacilli > Paenibacillales > Paenibacillaceae > Paenibacillus_O > Paenibacillus_O pasadenensis_A. Next base: position 460,822 of record NZ_JAMBOT010000004.1, on the reverse strand, counting down.
GCGTGCTGGCTCAGGAGGTTCATGCCTCGCTCAGCGCCCAGGAGCAGTCGGAGACGCTGCAGGAGCTGAACGAGCTGCTCCTGAAGCTACATGCCAACGAGGAGCTGTATACGGACGAGCTGTATACGCCCATCGGCTTGCAGGAAGAGGTCAAAAAGTTCGTTCGTTATAACGCGAACAAAGCGATGATGAATCTGGGTCTGGAGCCGGTGTTCGAGGAAGAGGACGTCAATCCAATCGTTTTCAACGGCATCAGCACACGCACGAAGCAGCATGACTTTTTCTCCAAAAAAGGCAACGGTTATGTCCGCACACTGAACGTAGAGCCGCTGCGTGATGAGGATTTTACATTTGAATTTTAACAACAAACACCCCGTAAAGGCTGGAGATTCTCTCCTTGCCTGAACGGGGTGTTTTTTCATGCCTATTCTATAGTCAATAATGGTTACCCTGCACGAAATTTACGATCTATTCTTCATGCTCCTCGATGGTCACCTGCACCGGATTGGAAGGGGAGACGCTTGGAACGAGCGTGCCGTCCGGGAGCACAAAGCTGTACCCGACCGTTGCCGTATTAAAAACGACCGGATTGACCGGAGCAAATATGGCTAACGCACGGAACCGGATTGTAGCCGATCCGCGGCCTGGAATTGTGCCGACCGGAATCTGGTTCAAGGTCGTCGAGCTCGGCAGCGATGTTCCATTTACGGCAATGCTGCCTTGCACTAGCCGGAGGCCGTTTGGCAGGTCATCCGAAAGAACCACGTTCCGAATCTCGGTCACATTAGGATTGAACACAGTCAGCGTAAATGTAATCGTATTGCCGACAGCAACACTGGAGGCGCTGGCCTGTTTAGTCAGCGTTGCAAGAGCGAGCACTGGCACCGTAACCGGATTAGTCATGTTCATTTCGGTGAACGTGCGCCCGTTTGGCAAAATATACATCAGTGAGAGCTGACCCTGGTTAACCAGTACGCCGGTAGGTGGATAGGAGACGACTAGTAGCTTGAAGGTGATGATAGCTGTTGTATTCGCTTCGACTGTTCCGATGAAAGCGCCCGTTAACATGTTGACGCCGGGGACAGGAACACCGTTCAACTGCAGACTGTTTTCCAAAAATACGGACCCTTCAGGCAGTAAGTCGAACCACGTAACGTTGACGTTCAGGTCGCTGGCATTCGTAATCGTCGTTGTATAGTGGATTTCCTGTCCGACAAAGGCAAACGGCTCTTGCGCGCTTTTGGTTGCGGTTGTATTCGGAATGTAGACGGTCACGACGACAAGATTGGATAGCGACGCTAGCGGCGTGCCGTTCTGAGTGAAGGTGACCGTAATGACGTCGTTTATATCATAGGATGGAGCGGGCAGCGGCAAAATTAACTCCTGATAAGTCAATACGACAACCTGGCCAGGCGCAAGGTTGCCAAGGCTGACTCCGGCATTAATATCTCCTGCGGAAGGTACGCCGTCAATCGTCAGGCTCCCCGGCACAAAGGACATGCCAGGAGTGGAGCTATCGGTAGCGACGGCATTCGCTGCTACCCCTGCGGAAACATTCGTAATCGTGACGGTATAAGTGACGATATCTCCGACAAGACCGTACGGCTCGGATGCGGATTTCACGACGCTCAGCAGAGGACTCGTTTCCAAAATCCGCACGATATTGGATAACGACGAGCCGTTGCCGATCGCCCCGGAAGGCGATTGGAACGTAAAGGATGCCGACGCCTGGTTATCGAAAAAGCCGCTTGGCGGCGAGCTCGTCAGCAGCACGTCGTAGGAAACAAGGACAGAACCGCCCGGAGCTACCGATCCGATAAAAATGCCGGCAACGGGATCAGCGGCCGGTGTCAAAGTGCCGTCGATTCGGACCGTACCCGGAACAAAGCTGCTGAAGGCATTGAGCGGATCTGTCAACGTCACATTGGCTGCGAGATTGCCAGTATTGGTAACGGTGACAGAGTAGTTCACCGTATCCCCGACCGAAGCGACCGCTACGGAAGCGCGTTTGACGAGTCCAATGACGGGCTGAAGCACAGTCACGCCCCCAGGATCGGACGGAGTCGTTATTGGATTGCCAATAAAATCATAGCTGAGTGAAGCTACGTTATTCACAACCGGGTCTTCAGGCACGGAAACGATCTGTACCTGGAAGGCAACTGTAACCGACTGGCCTACCAGCAGCGTGCCAAGTGGAATTCCCGCCTGCGGATCGGCCGCAGGACTTGGTACGCCGTTAATGGTGACGGATGCGGGCACAAACGCAAAAGCGGCTGGAATCATGTCCGTAAGCACGGCGTTAAATACGGCTGCGATACTATTGTTTGTGGCGGTAACGGTGTAGGTGATGGTATCTCCGACAATTCCGCTATTCGGGCTGCCGACTTTAATAATTTCCACATCGGGATCATCAGGCGGCGATCCGATAGGAATGATGACTTGATTGGATGGAACGGAGCCTTCCAGCATCCGGCCGTCAGGAGGCATGTAATTATAATCGATTGTTGACTGGTTAACGAGATTGCCTCCCGGCGGATTGGACGTGACGAGCACTTGAAAGGTTACGACTACCGCCGTTCCCGGGTCGATTGTTCCGACAGGAATGCCGGTTGCCGGATTCAAAGCCGGCTGCGGTACTCCTGCGACCGTCACGCTTCCGGCAATAAAGTCTGCTCCCGCGGGCAGCGGATCGGTAATAACGGCGTTTGTCACGCTAATATTGCCGCTATTCATGGCCGTCAACGTATAAGTGACCGTATCGCCAAGGAACGCGACCGCAGTGTCAGCGCTTTTTGGCAGAGCGATGATTGGCTGATAGATCGGAATTTGAATATTGTTGGAAGGAACGAAGGTTGAAATCACTGGCGATTCAGGAGTTGGCAGATACGAATAAGCGACTCGGCCCTGATCGTCCAAGGTCCCATTGAACGGAATTGCGGTCACCTGATATTGAAACGTAATGACGGCGGAAGCACCCGGAGTTAACGTGCCGACGGTAATGCCGAGTGCCGGATCCCCTCCGGGAACAGGGACGCTGTTGAGCGTTACGCTTCCAGGGACAAACAGTGAAGCGGTTTCATCGATATCGTCGGTAACCTGTACGTCCGTCACATCGACAATGCCTATATTTTGCACGGTCAGCGTATACGTGATGATATCTCCGACGACGGCATCGGTAGCCGTGGTTGTTTTAGCAATCGTTACGACCGGAGTTTCAATATCGATTTGGAGACCGACCGAGTCGACCAAATATCCGTCGCCGCTTGTCGTCAGACGCAGAATGGCGGATGTCTGTGCATTGTTCAGCGTACCGGCGATGCTGACATTGGTCACATCGTAACCTTGCCGTCCGCCTACGATATTGGAACCTGGGGTGCCGTTAATTTGATTGCGCGTGCCGAATGTTCCGGACGTATCGAGCATGCCCGCATCGTCATTGATCTGGGACGCAAAAAAGTTGTTGGAAAAGTTGTTTGGACCAAATAACGCCGTCAATGTGCCGACGGTAGGGCCAAATAAGGCCATGTCGCCGGTTTTGTTGGCGTCGCCCTCTTGGGCGCTGATCAGCTCGCGGCCGTCAACCGTCCCCTGGAACGGAGTGGCGAACCCGGTAATAACATTGTCCACCGGTCCCGATGTGGCAAGTATCACGTTGGCTCCGACACGAATGGACAGATTGCGCAGCGGCAAAGCAGCGTTCGCATATACAACGGCTAGTGTCCACATCGCGTGATTGGAGGTTGGGTCGGGAATAACAATTGTGCCGACGACGCCTCCGGTTGTGTACGTGCCCGCCCCGGATCCGCTGACGATGCTTGTTACATCTGCGGAGCGGACATAGGCATAGCCGGGCGGGGAGGGAGGCGCGTTGGACAGCAGCACCTCAAAGCTGGTCGCCGGATCGGGCGCAACGCTAAATGTTCCGGTCGGGGTGACGAAGCTGACGGAGTTGTCAATAAATGCGCTTAAATCAACACCCCCGTTGATGTAGGTGCCGCCCCAGATCAGCTCCGCATAAAGCACATTGCTTCCGGGCGGCAGCGTAAGCACGGCGGAGGAGCTGTTTTGCGTAAAATTCATTGTCGTGCCGGGCGGATATGCGCCGTATGTCAAGCTCGTATCCGTAGTGACAAAAGCACCGATACTGTCGACGGTTCCAGGTACGCCGACCGTATCGGAGCGGCTTAATCCAAGCGTATTTCCCGTGTACGTGATGGCACCGTTACTGTTAAGTAAGAAACGGTTAACAAATGGCATTTCAGCCATCCTTTCTCGCCGCAGCTTGCCGGCTCATCACATACACATATGCTCGGGAAAACGCACTTTATGAATGGACAACTTGCAATAAGACAGCGTAAATCACGAACCATTTTTTCCTAATTAGCTCTAACGAGTCATGCGCCTCAGCAGCGGGATAAGCGAGAATAGTAAAGCGGTCCGTTGCACTCAAACGATCTAAAAGGCGGTTATTGCAGTGACATCTTTAGAAAAGTGGAAGTTGGCCGTTGTAGGTCTGTTAGTCAGTGTGTTGCTCTCTGCCTGTTCCTCTGCTGAAACGAATTTTTCGGTAAATAAGGCTTCCGGCGATTTTCCAGAGCCAGCGGCCGGAGTACCGTTTCTTACGTTCCGGGACGCTGCGAATGAAGAAATTAAGCTTCTGTCCAAACCGGAAAAAATCGTCGTGTTAAATACAGAAGCGCTCCCGTTGTTTTATCAGCTTGGCGGAAAGGCGGCCGGGGTGGCCACAGCGGCTGGAACCGTAATGCCAAAGGGGGCTGAAACAGCCGAACAGGTAGGAGAAATTCAAGCGGTAAGTCTGGAGAAAATCATTTCTCTCAAACCTGATCTGGTTATCGGCCAGTCCTTTTTTCACGCCGGACTTAGAGAACCGCTGGGCGAGAGCGGAATTCCTCTTGCGTTAACCAAGATAGACAACTATGACAAAGTCATGAAGGCAGCGGTGCTGTTTGGCCGATTGCTCGGTAAGGAGCAGGAGGCGGAGAAAGCCGTGAAAGAAACGGAAGCTCGAATTAAAGCTATAGTGGACAAGGCGCCCGGCGAAGGGCCTTCGTTTGCGGCGATTACGATTATGCCCATGGGAGTGTCGATCCAGAAGAGCGGGACATTAACCCTGGATATAGCCGGCCGGCTGAAGCTCAGGAATATAGCGGATCAGATGCCGGAGGGCGATTTTCCAGGCTCTGTGCCGTACAGCATTGAGTCCTTGATTGCAGCCGATCCGGATTATTTGTTTCTTGTGGTTCATGGTACGGAGGAGGCGGGACGGAAAAAGCTGAAGGAGGATATGGAGAGCAATCCGGCCTGGTCCTCGCTTCGCGCCGTCAAGAACGGCAAGCTGGCGTTTTTACCCTCTGAATTTGTCAATAATCCGGGTTTGGAGCTGGATCGCCCATTTTTCTATTTAGCCCGATTGGTGTATCCTGATGCTTTCAAAGGCGAGTAACCGAAGGCTGCCCTCCAAGCGCTCCCGCGCCTACGCTCTTATGGCGGTTTTCCTGCTCGCAGCTGCTGGCGTCATCTTCAGCTTAGTTCAAGGGGCAGTTAAAGTAAGCTTGCCGGAAATTATCGGTGTGTTCAGCGGTTCGGAAACAGGCGGCATGAGGGATATTATTTGGAATGTGCGGTTTCCAAGAACGTTAGTTGCAGCGATTGTCGGCATTCATCTGGCGCTGGCCGGGGCGCTGTTGCAGAGCGTCATGAAAAATCCGATGGCGGACCCTCACATTATCGGGGTATCCTCCGGCGCCGGCTTGTTTGGAATCGCGCTTATTGTCGTGTTCCCTGCATACCAGTATTTGATGACTCCCGCCGCATTTGTAGGGGCGCTTGGAGCAGCCGTACTGGTCTATGTATTGGCCTGGCAAAACGGAATAAGACCGGTCCGGCTCATTTTAGCCGGAGTGGCTGTTTCAGCCTTTTTCGGTTCGGGCATTTCAACGATGCTGGTGTTTTACAGCGACCGTGTGGACGGAGCTTTGTTGTTTCTCGTAGGCGGATTATCCGCAAAAACCTGGCCGCATTTTCAGCAGCTTTTGCCTTATACGCTGGTGGGCGTCACGGGGGCATTGCTTTGTGCCGGAAGGCTCAACATTCTTGCTTTGGATGAGCAAAATGCAAAAGGCCTTGGTCTTAACGTGGAGAGAACAAGAATGCTCGTCATTGCGGTGGCCGCGTTATTATCCGCCAGTGCAGTGAGCGTCGTCGGGCTGCTCGGATTTGTCGGCATGATCGTGCCGCATGTGACCCGCTTTCTGTTTGGCAACGATTATCGGCTGCTGCTGCCCGCCGCCGCTTTAACCGGCGTTGCCGTCATGACCTTTTTTGATACGCTGTCCAGAATTGTTTTTGCGCCGATTGAGCTGCCTGTTGGTATTATGATGGGGGCAATAGGCGCGCCGTTTTTTGTCTATTTGTTGAGAAAAAAGGGCTCGCAGGTTAACGGATAACGCATCATGGTTGCCCCGCATCGGAATAAGAAGAAAGAAGCTTCCAAGCTCACTTGAAGTGAATTTGGAAGCTTTTATTTTACCGGCCTATTTCAATTCGATAATTTCGTTGATGTTTTTGATTTTCAGCGCTTCGGCAATAGAGCTTAGATGATAGATGTTGAGCGTGCCGCGCTGCAGGTGGCAAATTTCCGTAATGACGTTGGGGCGGACGCCTGCCAGACGGGCAAGAGCGCCTTTAGTCAGCGGTTTGTACAGCCGTTTGGCATCGCTGCTGAGCTCAGCATAAGAACGGATGGGAAGAAGCGTATTCGTCGATTCGTCAATGAAATACTGGCGAATCAGCGTTTCCAGGTTGCTTTGGATGCGGTGAGTGGCTTTATCGTAGGTGCTTGTTGTACTCATTGCAATCTCCCTTTCCTTTATATGTAAGTCCAATGACCTAGTTGTTTGTTATATCGGAAAAATTTCGGGAGAATTGTACTAGTTTTATCATCATTTTTTAATTTTCTTTCGCTAAAACGATTTTTATTTCTTCTGAAAGCGGATATCAAAAGGCTGGAGCCCTTCCGCGAAGTGCGGTGAGAGGCCCCAGCCTTATTGTTGATAGCCGTGTAAATTCCTTTCGAACTAAACGATATGCAAGTGTTATGGGTCAGAAGTACCTGATTTTTAGCTGCGGCTTGTGCGAACGGATTGTGCGGCTGTGACCATATTGGCGAGGGAGGCGGCGGTCTCCTCGCGGCCGCGCGTCTTCAGACCGCAGTCCGGATTAATCCAGAACAGCTCCGGATCGAGACTGCGCAGCGAGCGCTCAATCATGCTGACCATCTCGTCCACGGACGGAACGCGCGGGCTATGGATATCGTATACGCCGAGGCCAATTCCTTTCTCATACGTGTTTTCTTCAAAGCTATGAATCAATTCGCCATGGGAACGGGATGTTTCGATCGAGATGACATCAGCGTCCAGATCGCGGATCGTATCGATAATATCCGAAAATTCGCAGTAGCACATATGGGTGTGAATTTGCGTCGTGTCCGCAACACCGGTGGTGGCAAGACGGAAGGCGTCAACAGCGGCCTGCAGCTCCTCCGGCCAGCGGCTCTTTTTCAGCGGCAGCCCTTCGCGCAAGGCCGGCTCGTCGACCTGAATCATGCCGATGCCCGCTTTCTCCAGCTCCTCAACCTCTTTGCGGAGCGCCAGCGCGATTTGCAGAGCGACCTCGCTGCGGGACAGATCGTCGCGGACGAACGACCAGTTCAGAATCGTTACCGGGCCAGTCAGCATGCCTTTGACCGGTTTGCCGGTGAGCGACTGCGCATAAACCGTTTCCTCCACCGTCATCGGGCGTTCAAAGTCGACATCGCCGTAAATAACGGGAGGTTTCACGCAACGGGAGCCGTACGACTGCACCCACCCGTTGGAGGTGAAGGCGAATCCGGCCAGCTTTTCGCCGAAAAATTCCACCATGTCCGTGCGCTCGAACTCGCCGTGGACGAGCACGTCCAGGCCGATTTCCTCCTGCAGCTTGATCCAGTCGGTAATCTGCTCGCGGATAAACGTATTGTAAGCGGCGGAGTCCAGCGTGCCCTTGCGCCACTTGGCGCGGGCGGAGCGAATATCCGCCGTTTGGGGGAAGCTGCCGATCGTTGTCGTCGGCAGAAACGGCAGCCGCCAGCGCTGCTGCTGCAGCCTGCGGCGGTCGGCGAAGCCGCTCTCGCGCGAGGCGCGCGCGCCGCCGAGCAGGCGCACTTTGGCGCGCACGGAGGCGGATTCGCGCTCCGGCAGCGCATTCAGCGCGGCGAGCGCCTCGCGGCTGGAGGCGAAGCCGGCCGCGGCGGACGCAGCGCGGCCTGCGCCGGCGCTCAGCTCGGCATCGCTGAGCGCGGCGGCTTCGGCGAGCAGCGTAAGCTCGCCGAGCTTTTCGTCTGCGCCGGCAAGCGCGCCCTGCAGCGCGGCGCCGAGCGCCTGCTCGCCGGCGAGGCTGACCGGCACATGCAGCAGGCTGCAGGAAGGCTGCAGCAGCAGCCGCTCAGCCGGAACGGCCGTCTGCAGCCGGCGCACAAGCTTCAGCGCGGCGTCAAGATCGGCGCGCCAGATGCCGCGTCCGTCGATGACGCCTGCGGCAAGCGTCAGCCCGGCCGGGAAGCCTTGCTCCAGCAGCTTCTGGAAATTGCGTCCGCGATCGTGGACAAAATCCAGGCCGATGCCCGCAACGGGCAGAGCTGTGAGCTCCTCGTAATTGTCCGGCGCGTCAAAGTAGGTTTGCACGATCAGCTTCAGCTGCGGAGCGGCTGAGGCAAGCTCCGTGTAAATTCGTTTCAGGCGCTGCCAGTCGGCTTCCGTCAGATCACCGGCGACGGAAGGCTCGTCGAGCTGGGCCCATTCAGCGCCAGCCGTTTGCAGCTCCGCCAGCACCTGGCCGTAAAGCGGCAGCAGGCGGTCCAGCCAGGCATCCGTTTCGGCTGCGCTGTACCCTTTGGACAGCTTCAGGAAGGTGAGCGGGCCGACCAGCACCGGCTTACCGGTAATGCCGAGTTTTGCGCGGGCTTCTTCAAATGCCCGGAGCGGCAGGTTGGAAGTAAGGCGAGGCTCGGCGCCGCCAAGCTCCGGCACGATATAGTGATAGTTTGTATTGAACCATTTGGTCATTTCACAAGCGGTTGCCGCCGCATTCCCCCGCGCCATGGCGAAGTATAGCTCCAGTGAAACCGCTCCGCCGGTATAGTCAAACCGCTGAGGCACGATGCCGAACATGGCTGCCGTATCGAGCACGCGGTCATAATACGTGAAGTCTCCTACCGGCACTAGATCCAGTCCGGAATCCTTCTGGCGGCGCAGCCGCTCCAGTCGAATCGTTTCCATTTCCCGGCTGAATTCCGCCTCGCCAATTTTGCCGGACCAGAATGCCTCCAGCGCTTTTTTCCACTCTCTGCCCTCGCCGATGTTCGGGTAACCCAGACTGCTGCTGCGAATATTATGGCTCATGTTTGCAACCTCCATTTGTATGGCAAACGCTAGGTTTGCCGGAAATAATCGGGCTTGAAACTGCCATTCGCAAGGAACGCCAGCCGTACCGGATCGCTTGGGCTTAATTATAGGAGGGGCTGGAGCATCTGCCTAATTGCAAATAGGAATAGCTGGTTATAACCAAATCCTAATGGCGCAGTCAACCGAGAACTGCCGGCAAACGAAAAAGGACGAGGCGGAGATGCTCCGCTTCGTCCTGATTTTCATTGCTGCAGTTACGCTTGCCGTTGTTTCGGCAGGCTCAACGTTCTCAATTCCATCTAACTATCCTTAAGCGCCGCTTCCGTCTCGATGCCAAACGCTTTCGTCATTATGCCCTTCCGTGAGCACAATGGTGTCCGGCTCCAGCTTAAGCACAACGATGTTGGGATCGTCGGGACCTTCCCAGTACCGGTTCATGTCCTTCTCCCACAGCTCATGCACGATGCTGCGGTCGCTGCTGACGCTTGCTTTGCCCTGAACGTCGACCAGATCCTTCGGCCACAGATGCCCTTCAAAGCCAAGCAGCAGATTGGCATGCGCATTTTTCTCCAGCTGATCCACTTTATACGAACGGCGGTCCGCCAGCATGAGTACGGTCAATCCATCATGAAAGACGGCCATGTAACGGGAACGCGGCTTGTCCTCCTCGACCGTAGACAGCACCCCGTACTTCTCCTTCTGCAATCGTGCGGCGATTTTTTCTTCCAGCTCCGAACGGGACAGTTTGGTTGCCATATCGAATCACTCCTTCATAAAAATGGTCACGCTGCTATTGTACCCCTGCAATGCTTGACTGAACCCCGGGAACGTAGATCCGCTTTGAAAAAGACAGCGCTGGGCCCGTCCAGTCCGGTTCTATTTACCGGTAAAAGGTTAAATCAAAAACAAAGACGATTAAAGGGGCGGATGGTGGATGGAATGGATGAACCTTTTTACCGTAATCGTTCTGCTGTCCGTCTTTACAATGCTGCTGTTTGTGCTCAGTCTTGTGCTGGAAAAAAAAGCGGCCTGGAACGCCGCCGAGGGCAGCCGCAGACGGTACGATTCCATTTTTGAGCATAATCCCGATATGGCATGCCTGTTCAGCGGCGACGGGCGTTTGCTGCGGCTCAATCCCGCAGCCGAGCGGCTGACGGGATACTGCATGGCGGAGCTGGAAGGAAGCCGCTTCTGGAGCATTATCGATCCTGCGGACAGCAGGCAGATCAGCCGCTGTTTTCTGCGTGCCAAACAAGGCCAGCCGCTTACGGCGGAGATGCGCATTCATACGAAGGACGGCCGTATGCTGGAGCTCAGCACGGTGTTTGTGCCGTGGACGGATGGCAGGGGCGAGGCCGATATTTATACCATTTCCAAGGATTTAACCCCGCGAAATACAGCGCAGAGAGAGCTCTGGAAAGCCAAGACGGAGGCCGAGAAGGCGCTTAAAATAAAAGGCGAATTTCTGGCTGTCATGAGCCACGAAATCCGTACGCCGCTGAACGGCGTGCTAGGGATGAGCGAGCTGCTGCTCGATACCGAGCTGAGCGAGGAGCAGCAGCAGTATATCGGCATCATCCACAGCAGCGGAGCGAGTTTGCTGGAAATTATCGATGACGTGCTGGACTACTCCAGACTGGAATCCGCAGGGGGTAGCATTCCGCTTGCGGAAAGTCCTTTTCTGTTGCGCGATGTTGTCGTCGGTTCGCTCCAGCTGTTCATCAGCAGGCTGAGGGAGAAAAAGCTGCAGGCGATTTTGGAGCTGGACCCGGATCTTCCCGAAGTGCTGATTGGCGATGAGAACCGGCTGCGCCAGGTGCTGAACAACCTGATCGGCAATGCGGTGAAATTCACCGAGCAGGGCGGCATTTCCGTCAAGGTGAAGGAGCTGGAGCGCAGTGCAGAGCGCATACAGCTGGAATTCCGCATTCAGGATACCGGAATCGGTGTTCCGAAGGATAAGCTGCATCTGCTGTTCAAGCCGTTCAGCCAGAGCGACTCCTCGATCTCCCGCATCTACGGGGGAACCGGTCTTGGACTGGCGATATGCAAAACGCTTGTGGAAAGGATGGGCGGCAAAATCGCACTGAATCCGCTGGAGAAAGGAGCGGAAGCCGTGTTCCGCATTTCGGTAGGTTATTCGGCTGCTTCGGCTGCGGGCGAGCGTGAAGAAAACGCCGCTGGCGCATGACAGCCTAAGTCACATGAATCATTTGCGCAAATCCTGCTTGAGCTGTTTGCGATAACGGCTATAATGGGGAAGGATAGACCTTTTGGAATAGAAAGGATGACACCCTAATGAAAATAGCCATTATTGCTGGGGGCAACCGCAAGGAAGCGTCGAGCACCCAGCTGCTTCGTTACATGGAAAAATCGCTTCAAGAGAAGGAAATCTCCGTAACGTTCATCGATTTGTACCAGCATCAGCTTCCGCTCTACAGCCCGGATTCCTCCGAGCCGAGCGAGCAGGTGGACGCGCTGATCCAGGCTGTTTCCGCCGCAGACGGAGTTATTCTTGGCACGCCGGAATATCACGGCTCCTTCTCCGGAGTGCTGAAAAATGCGCTGGATTATTTGGGAGCGGCGCAGTTTGAAGGCAAGCCTGTACTTGTCGCCAGCGCGGCGGCTGGAGCGGTAGGCGTCAGCTCGCTGACGCAGCTGCAGACGATCGTCCGCAATCTTCATGGCATTAACTGTACGGAATGGGTGTCCATCGGCGGCGACAACCGCCAGTTCGGCGAAGACGGCGAGCCGGCGAACGACAAGGTCAAACAGCGCGTGCTTTATGCGCTGGCTCACCTGACGCGCCTGGTGAAGCAGCTCCGTCTCTCGGAGGAATAGTTCTTCACTTATCCAAAATAACCCGCAGCCTGCCTGTTTAATGGCGGGAGCGGGCTTTTTTTATTTATCTGAAAACCAGCAGCAGCGCCAATGGCTCGGCCATCGGCGCTGCTGCTGGTTTTAATAACCTCTTTCGTAATCTACGATATTGCGCGCGGGACGTCCGGTATCCAGGTAGTTTTTGAGATTATGGACGAACAGTTCCGTCACCCGCTCCTTGTACCGTTCCGAGCTGCCGCCCATATGCGGCGTAACGATGACCTGCTCCATCGTCCAGAGCGGATGCCCCTCTGGAAGCGGCTCGGGATCGGTGACATCCAGTCCCGCTCCGCCAATGGCGCCGCTGCGCAGCGCTTCGACCAGAGCCTCGGTATCAACAGCAACGCCACGGCCCATATTGATGAGTACGCTCGTCCTTTTCATGACGGCAAATTCCTTCTGCCCGTATACCCGCTCCGTCTCCGGCGTAAGCGGGAGGACGTTCACGACATAATCCGCTTGAGCGAGCGCTTCGTGCAAACGCTCCATTGGCAGCGTCTCGTCCATATGCGGCGCAGCTTTGTCGCTGCGTCTTACGCCGATGGTGCGCATGCCGAGCGCTTGGCCGAGCCGCCCGATTTCCGTGCCGATCTCGCCTGCTCCGATGACGGCCAAAGTGCCGTCACGCAGCTCGCCATAGGGCTCGCGCAGCTCCCATTTGCCGCGAGATTGGCTGCGGATCGACAGATGCAGGCCGCGAGAGAACGCAAGCATCATCGACAGCGCCGTTTCAGCCATCGGCACGGGATGCACGCCGCTGGCTGTCGTAAGCAGCACGCCGGCATGCTCCAGCTTTTCAAGCGGCAGCTTGTCCACGCCGGCCGACCAGGCCTGCAGCCATTTCAGCTTGCCGCCCTCGCCAAGGCATTCCCGCTCAATGGCAGGGCTCCAGCCGCAAATGACCTCCGCTTCGCGGAACACGCTGTCCTCCAGCTCTTTGGGACGCCCAAAAATAATATCCCATCCCGGCGCGGCCTCGCGGACCTTGTCTTCCTGCTCCGGGGTAAAACCATGCAGACATAGCATCGTTGGCATGAACCGTCATCTCCTTTATATCAGTATACGATGATTCCATAGGGTGTGCTCGAATCGTCTGTACGTTGGGCCAGTTAAGCGGCAGTAAGTGGCGGTTAGCCTTAATGCAGCTGCTGTAAACACGAGGCTGCCAGCAGCCTCAGTCTCCTAACTCAACAGTAATCCGAGAGCAACCAGCCCAGCAGTCCCATTCGCTAACGCAACTGAGCCGCCTTATTTCGATGAAACTGCCGTTTTTTGAGACCTAACGCAACTGAGCCGCCTTATTGGAGTCTTTAAACGTCAAATTGCCCCATAAACCGCCTTATAACGTTTATCAGTTGCGCTAGAACGAAAAACAGACCCAAAATGGACCAATAACACCTGTCAGTTGCGTTAGCGGATGAAATCCGTTTGGTCACGCATGAACAGGACGGGCCGCTGCGCATTCTCGATGCGCTAGGCCGCAGCTGCGAGATGAAATCAGAAACAAAAATTTATGAAAATATATGGAAAATTATCCTGTCAATGCCGATAATATTGGCAGGAGGGATAGCCATGGACACGAACCTGACCCGGATTCGGGATGCAATTGAATCCAAACGCTTGGAAATGATTCAAGCTGCAGACCGATGCGGTCACCGGGCGGAGCTTGTGCTGAGGCTGTCTCAAGAGCTGGACCTTCTGCTCAACGAGTATGAGCGGATCAGGAAGAGAACTGGAGTTTGGCTTGTCTCGTAAAAAGATAAAATTGCTGAGATAAAGACGGCGCAGCCGAGAAAAAGCTGCATGGCGCAGAAGAGCCATGCAGCTTTTTTAGTAGAGCAGCTTAACGCAGCAGCAATTCCGCAGTAGAGTCCAGATGGCGGTCTGATAATGACGAAATAAATGCAACAAAAGGAAACAAACAATGGATGTTTGGGGCTTAAGGCAGGATATATTTTGGGCCGAAATCCAACAATGGAAGGGACTGGTTAAAGCCGGTTGGCCCCGACATTCGTTTTGTGCCATGAAGGGTGTTTGGAGCCCGTACGGGAAGAGAGTGTGATCCGTGGATGCGAGCGGCCTTATGGGTACGGTTCAAACGAATTTCGATGGTTGCGGCCGGACTTGCGGCGGCGCTTATGCTGGTGCTCTCCGTGATGGCCTGGACGATCTGGTCCTACGGCTACAGCGGACGTAATGCGACGGACATTCCGGCGGATGCTGCAATCGTGCTAGGCGCGGCAGCGTGGGACTGCAAACCTTCGCCCGTGCTGCAGGGGCGGATTGGCGAGGCAATCCGGCTCTATCGGGACCGTACAGTGCCAACGATCATTTTTACCGGGGGAACGGGCAGCGGCGAAAGCTGCTCCGAGGCGGAGGCGTCGCGGGAATACGCGCTTCGGCAAGGAGTACCGGCAAACAAGATTCTAATCGAAACCAAATCCCGAATAACGGAAGAAAATATACAATTTGCGGCGGAAGCGGGACGGCAGCAGGGAATGAGCCGATTTTATATCATCAGCGATCCGCTTCATATGAAAAGAGCGATGCGTATTGCGGAGGAGATCGGCATGGATGCTCTTCCGGCCCCGGCAACAACGAGCGTTTATCGCAGCTGGCGGAGCAAGCTTCCTTTTCTGGCGCGCGAGACAGTGTATTGGGCCGCTTATGAGTTAAGTCTGCTCCTGCCTGCATCCATCCGGTCGTCCGCAATTGGGGCGAACAGCACTTCTTATGTTAAAGTAGTAAAATAATGCCTTGATGGCTGTTACATCTACATAAGGAGTTTGTCATCCATGGAAATTCTGCTGATGGTGCTTGTGCTGCTCGTGCTGATTGGAGCGTCCAACATCGTGCATCGCTTGGTTCCGTTCCTGCCGGTGCCGATTATACAGATTGCGCTTGGCGTGGCGGCGGCTTATATGCCGGGCCTGCATCATGCGCCGCTCGATCCGGAGCTGTTTTTTGTGCTGTTCATTGCGCCGCTTCTGTTCAACGACGGAAAAATGACGCCGCGCGAGGATTTGTGGCGGCTGCGCACGCCGATTTTGCTGCTCGCGCTGGGACTTGTATTTGCGACAGTGCTTATTGCCGGGCCGTTCATCCATTGGATGATTCCCGCAATTCCGCTGACCGCTGCATTTGCTTTGGCGGCGATTCTGTCGCCGACCGATGCAGTGGCGGTCGGTTCCATTTCCGGTCGGGCCAAGCTTCCGAGCGGAATTATGCGGCTGCTGGAAGGCGAGGCGCTGATGAACGACGCCTCCGGGTTAGTCGCGTTTAATTTTGCGATTGCGGCCACGGTCACCGGGTATTTTTCGCTCATCGGCGCGGCCGGAAGTTTTACCGTCATTGCGCTGGGCGGACTGATCGTCGGAGCCGCGCTCGGTTTTGCCGCCGTCTGGATCAGGGTATGGCTGCGCCGCTGGGGGATGGAGGATGTGACCGTTCATGTGCTCATTCTGATTTTGACGCCATTTTTTGTATTTCTGGCGGCGGAGCATTTGCATGTTTCCGGCATCCTGGCTGTCGTCGCGGCAGGCATTGTGCATGCGGTCGAGCGGGACCGCACCGGTCCGGCGAACATGCGGGTAAACCTTGTGTCCAACAGCACCTGGTCGGTGCTGCTGTACTGCTTGAACGGGCTTGTTTTTATGCTGCTTGGCCTGGAAATTCCGGGCGTCATCACGGCGATTTGGGAAGATCCGGCATACAACAACGGCCTGGTGATCGGTTATATCGTAGCCATTACGGCGCTGCTGCTGACGCTGCGATTGGTCTGGGTTTGGATTATTGAGCGCAAATGGAAGCCGTCGCTGCTTACGGCTTTATCTGGCGTAAGGGGCGCGGTTACACTGGCCGGCGCGTTTTCCATTCCGCTGCTGCTGGGAGACGGATCGCCGTTTCCGGAGCGCAATCTCATCCTGTTTCTGTGCGCCGGCGTTATTTTGCTGACGCTGGTGCTTGCAAGCGTGGCGCTGCCGCTGCTTACCCGCGAGCCTGGCGTGGCTGCTGGCGCCGGCGAGCGTGCCGGAGCGGCCTCCGAGGAGACGGAACGGCGGGCGCGGATTGCCGTTTTGGAGGCGGGGCTGCAATGCGTACGCGAGGAAACGCGGGAAGACAATCAAGCAGCGGCAGTAGAAATTAAGTCCGGCTATGTCAAACGATTGCAGCAGCTGCGGCGCGGCTTGTTCAACGAGGCGGAATTCCGCGCCGCCATCGTGCCGCTGCGGCTGGAAGCTCTGGAGGCGGAGCGGCGGCTCGCCCGCCAGTGGCTGGCCGAAGGGCGCATCGCCCCGCAGCTGGAGAGAGGATTCCAGATGTCCTTGAACAAGATTGAGCTAGCCTTAACGAACCGGGCGAAGCTGCTTGCCTCCATCCTTTACGACTTTTTCAAGCGGCTGTTCAACTTCCCTTGGCCATGGCGCCGCAAAGCGCGGCTCAAAGCCCGCCCCATTATGTTAGCTTATGTGGAGCTTAAACAAGCGTCTATCAAAGCTGCGGTGGAGAGAATCGGCCAGGTGGAGGCGGAATACAGCCCGGATCTGGTGCAGCTGCTGCGGGAGCATTATCAGGAGCTTGATTTATGGATGCGCAATGCCGGACAGCCTAAGATTGAAAAGGCCACGGCGGCGGAACGACGGGAACTGGAACAGAAGGCGATTCAGGCCGAGCGCAACGAAATTCAGCGTTTATTCGAGGAAGGCGAAATCGACCGCAGGCTTGCCGGCAAGCTGCGCGTTTCCGTCAATTACCGCGAGGCGAGCCAGCATGAGCTGGAGCAGCTGGGAACGCATGCCTCGCATTGAAGAATCTGTTGAATAATAATAAAAAACGGCCGCCCTCCAGCATCGTGCTGGTCGGCGGCCGCCTCTTTGTTCAGTTTATATTTTTGCCGTAAAAAATTTCGTCCATCTCCGACTTCAGCTTTTCGGTAATGTCCGCCTGCTCCTCGCGGCTCAGCTTGTCCTTTGTATACCCGAACAGGTAATTGTTCAGATCGAACTGTTTGAGCTTGCATTTGGTGTGGAAAATATTTTCCTGATACACGTTTACGTCAATCATATGAAACAGATCCTTGGCTTCATCGGGAATGTAGTTCTGGATGGAGCTGATATCATGGTCGATGAACAGCTTATGCCCCAAAATATCCCGCGTAAACCCTCGTACCCGGTAATCCAGCGTCATAATATCGGTATCAAAGGAGGATATCAGATACGTAAGCGCCTTAAGCGGGCTAATCTCGCCGCAGGTGGACACGTCGATGTCCGCGCGGAACGTGCTGATTCCTTCATCGGGATGATATTCCGGGTACGTATGGACGGTGATATGGCTTTTGTCCAGCTGCAGCACAACGTTGGACGGCATCGGACCCGGCGACTCGTCAAACGCATCCTTCGGCACTTCCACGACCGGACCCTCGGAAACGAGCAGCGTCACGCTTGCTCCTTGCGGCTCATAGTCCTGCTTGGCCGTATTCAACACATGAGCTCCGATGATGTCGGACACATGATGAAGAATATGGTTCAGCCTGTCGGAGTTGTACTGCTCGTCGATATAGGCCAGGTAGGCCTCCCGCTCCTGTTTGTTGCGGGTGTAACAGATGTCGTACATATTGAAGCTGAGCGACTTGGTCAAATTGTTGAACCCGTGCAGCGTGATGACCTGCTCGTGGGTCAATTTCATCCGGCATCTCTCCTTCTGCTGCTTGCCTCTGGGGCTATTCATTGCTCTGTTCTATTACCCGCCAGACGCGGATTGACCCAGCAAGGCTAGCCGCAGTAGCCACAGCCCGGAAACCGCAGAATCAGCCCTGCGCCTTCGGCACGGGCGGCACCGCCTGGTCGGCGGCAGCTTTGCCGGAACCGCCCTGACCCGAGCCGCTGTGGCTGCCGCGCTTGCGGGAGCTTCGGTTAGTAGGATCGAGCCTGCGCTGCAGCACGCCGAGCACGATGTCGGCTGCAATTGCAAGCAGCGCTGCCGGAACCGCTCCGGCATAAATGCGCAGCGGATTTTGGCCGTTGATGCCGGCGTATACCTCGCGTCCAAGCCCGTCGCCGCCGACAAGCGGTGCAATGGTGGCGACGCCGATGGCAATGACGGCCGCAACGCGGAGGCCGGTCATCATGTAAGGCAGCGCCAGCGGCACGCGTACCCGCCACAGCTGCTGCCAGCGGCTCATGCCGAGGCCGCGCGCCGCGTCAATCAGGCTGCCGCTAACCTGCTGCAGTCCGACATAGCTGTTTCGTACGATAGGATTGAGCGAGTACAGGAACAGTCCGGCGGTGACGGTGGAATTGCCAAGCCCCATCCAGAGCATGAGCAGCACCAGCATCGCCAGCGACGGCAGCACCTGCAGCATGCCGGTGACGGCCAGGATGAGCCGGGCCAGCCAGCGGCTTTTCATGCAAAGAATGCCGAGCGGCACGCCGACCGCCAGAGCCAGCAGCACACCAAGCGTTACCATTTGCACATGCTGGACAAAATATTCCGCCATCAGCTCCCGGTTGCGCCAGTAATAATCCAAAAATCCGGTTAAAGTCACATTGTTATCCGGCATTAGCGGATCAGCCCCCTTTCCTTGAGATAGTGGAGGGCAACCTCGCGCTCGCTTTTTTTCTCGATGTCGACCTGGTAGTTGAGATTAACCATTGTTTCGATGTCGATCGTGCCAATAAGCGGCTGGATGGCTTCCTTCACGCCGGGGAAACGCTCCTGCATCTCCTTGCGCATGACCGGCGAAGCATCGTAGGGAGGGAAAAACTGCCGGTCGTCCTCCAGCGTTTTCAGCTTAAAGGCTTTAAGCCGCGCGTCGGTTGAGTAGGCGAGCACGATGTCCACCTGATCGTTTTGGACGGCGGAGTAAACGAGACTGGGCTCCATCGGATAAGCTTTGGCAAACGTGATGCCGTATTCCTTCTGAAAAGCAGGATAGCCGTCGTTTATCCGCTCCAACCAGGAGGTATCCACGCCAAAACGCATGGAAGCCGCGTCCGGCTTGATGTCGGAGATCGTCTTGTAGCCTTTTTCCTGGGCGAGCTGTTCCCGGACGGTGAACGCATACGTATTTTCGAATCCGAGCGGGTCCATCCAGTCAAAGCCGTAATATTGCTCAAAGCCCTCCTGAGCCTGCCGCAGCACAGCCGCACGCTCCTTGGTCTGTTCAATCGGAAAATGGTTGTTGAAAATTTCCCCGGAATACAGCGTCGCCAGATGAATGTCTCCCCGGTCAAGCGCGCTAAATACGAGCGGGCTCGCGGCCAGATCAGGAATGACCTTGACCTCCAGATCGGTTTTTTGTTCGATTAGCGTTTTGTACATTTCCGCCAAAATTTTCGTCTCGGTAAAGGTCTGCGCCCCGATAATCAGATCGGGACGGCTGCCGCAGCCGGCCGAAACAACCAGCAATAGCGCCGCCAGCAGCGATAGTGCGGACAGTCCAAAACGCAGCTTCAGCCGCTTGCCCGCCGCAGCTGGCCCGTTATTCCGGCGCAGGTGCTCCTTGTCGGCAGAACCCGGATGATTTCGAGTTGCCTTCAACCCCATGCTCATGCCGCGGCACCTCCCCGCATGCCGAAACGCCGGCCTAGCGCCGACTCCAGCCATCCGAGCAGCAGATCGGCGATAAGCGCCAGCAAAATGGCTCCAAGCGCGCCTGCAACGATCAGATACGGCTGATTGACGCCCATGCCGGACACGATCAGCTGTCCGAGACCGCCCGCGCCGACAAGCGTTGCAAGCGTAGCCCAGCTGATAATGTATACGGTCGTCAGGCGGATGCCCGACATAATATAAGGGACAGCTAACGGAAGCTGCACGCGCAGCAGCCGCTGCGCAGCGGAATAGCCGAGACCTCGGGCCGCTTCCAGTACATGGGGATCAACGGAGCGAAATCCCTCGTACGTGTTGCGCAGCACCGGCATGATGGAGTAGAGCAGCAGCGCCAGCACCGCCGGTTTGGTTCCGATGCCCATGAGCGGAATGAGGATGGCGAGCAGCGCGAGGCTCGGAACGGTTTGCAGCAGATTCGCGGCAAAAAAGACGATGCTGTTCAGCCAGGGGATCCGGTTATATACAAGCAGCACGCCGAGCGGGAGCGAGATTGCACAACCGAGCAGCACCGCTGTCAGCGACAGGGCAAGATGCTCGCGCAGGGCGATGGCAATATCGGGGAAACGCTCCGCGACAAAATTCAGAAAGCCGCTCATGAGCGATCCTCCCCCCGGTTCGGGTCGGAGCCGACGGATGTCAGCCGGCGGGAGTCTTTAGACGCTTTACGGGAGCCCGGCCCGACGTCGTTTGACTCGGTTTCTGCTCCGCTGCCGGGAAATACGCGTTCCGCGACAGCGGCCGCGTCAATTTTGGCAGCGGCTCTATTTTTGCCGTTTGCCGATTCCCCGTTTTCGAGCGCAGCTGCATGTTCATTTGTCTCCGTGCCGGCTTGGGGGAGAGTCGCTTCCCCTTCGTCAGCTCCGTTAACAGACGGGCCGTCATCCAGCATCGGCAGTCTTTCCGCGAGATGGCGGACGACGCTGCCGCGCGTAATGAGGCCAATGAAGCGGCCGTTCGTGTCAACGACGGCGACATTGTGCAGACGGTGGCCGGCCAGCAGCTCTACCGCCTGGGTAAGCGGCGTGCCGGACTCAACGGAATACCGCACGGGAAGCATGACATCCGCCACCGTTTTGTCCTCATCGCCGTAGCTGTCCATCACGTTATAAATGGATACGCTGCCGAGCAGCTTGCGCTGGCGGTCGACGACGTACAGGCTGTCCACCTTGCGCCGTTCCATTGTGCTGATTGCTTCCGCGAGCCCGCGGCTTGGATAAGTGACGGCCGGCTGCGTAATCATGACCTCGTCTACAGAGGGGGACTCATATATAGTGCCAAGATCTTGCCCCGTCTCGCGTTCCTGTCCAAGTGCGATGGCTTCCTGCTCCTGGTCGAGCCTTTTCTGGCCGATAAAGCTGCGCACGAAGTCATTGGCCGGACGGCGAAGAATTCGGTCCGGCGTATCGCTCTGTACCACCTCGCCGTCCTTCATCAGCACGATGCGGTCGGCAATTTTGAGCGCCTCGTCCATATCGTGAGTGACAAAAACAATCGTTTTATGCAGCTCCTGCTGCAGCCTGGCTACATCCTCCTGAAGCTGCTCCCGGCTCAGCGGATCCAAAGCGCTGAACGGCTCGTCCATCAAAATAATATCGGGATCAGCCGCCAGCGCGCGCACAACGCCGACCCGCTGCTGCTGTCCGCCGCTAAGCTCGGACGGGTAGCGGTCGCGGTACAGATCCGGCTTCAGGCCGACCATATCGAGCAGCTCGTCGACCCGGCGGGACATTTTGGCTGCGTCCCAGCGCTTCAGGCTGGGAACGATAGCTACATTTTTACCGATCGTCATATGGGGGAAAAGCCCGACGCTTTGAATGACGTAACCAATGCTGCGCCGGAGCTCAACGGGATCGATGGCGAGAATATCGCGGCCGTCAATTGTAATTGAACCGCTAGAGGGGGTAACAAGGCGGTTGATCAGCCTCATCGTGGTCGACTTTCCGCAGCCGCTCGGTCCAATCAACACCGTCATTTCGCCTTTGCGGAATTCCAGGTTGATGTTTTTGAGAGCGTGGAAGCCGTCGTCGTAAATTTTGTTTACCTGTTGAATCTGAATCATCCTTAACCTCCGTCTTGGTTGCCTGGACTTGATGTCAAGTCAAACATTTTTTGTCCTGCAGGCAGGCTTTGGCCGTTTGGTTGCAGGCTGAAAAAGTTATGTACCCGTCCCGCAATTAATTGAAACAAGCGGCTTGAAAATCGGCTTTAGTATATGCCGGGTCTGGAACGATTAACCACGCCGCTGCCGCTGCGTTTACGATGGGTGAATCTTTAAGCGCTTATTCGTTGAAAAATGCAGGGCTGCTGTTCGGAGTCCTCGAATTGGCCCGCCGCTTTCGGAACATGCTACAATTTACATACAGAAAGGGGGCGGGGATATGGAGCGGAAAGGCATGCCGGAAAGGCTGACGGTATATCATGTCGCAGGCGTTGCAACCTATCCTTCCACCTTTTATGAATGCCGCAAGCAGCTGGCTCGAATTTTTGCTGAGCATGGTACAGAAGCGGAATTCGAAACGCTCTTTCCCTATGGGGATTACTCCCGAAGCCTATGGCGCCAAGTGTGGGAGGTTCGCTCGGATTTGACCCGCATGGTGCTGCCGACCCGCATCGGCGGCAAATCGATGCTTCGCGAGATTCAGCGCACGCATGGCGGCGGACCGATTTTGCTCATCGGACACAGCGGCGGCGGCGTTGCGGCTTACCAGGCGGCACGGCTGCTGCGGCGGCAAGGCATGCCCGCCGAGGAGCTGCGCGTGGCGCAGATCGGATCGCCCAAAGTTCCGGTGGAAGATGAGATGAGGGACTATGTGGCTTATTTTTATGCGGTGAATGCGCTTGGCAAGGCGGACGATCCCATTACGAGAATCGGCAGCTGGGGCGGCTGGCGCGCTGGAACGCGGCGGGTTCCGGTATGGAGCCGGACCCGGCATTCCCCATCGCATGTAAGGGGTATTCCCGTCATGGGCGGGCATACGAATTATTTTCGCCATCAGCTTCCTTTTGTGGACAATCAATCGAGGAGCAATCTGGACAAAACGGTCGAAGCGATGGCGGAATGGTTGCAAGCCAGCTATTTCTCTATTACACTTTAAAAAGGTTAGTAAGCAGGGAGAGGGAGGGATTGGCTGATGTACGAAATTCGCCGCAACGAAAGCCGTTTCCACCGCGAGAGCGATTGGCTGAAAAGCAGCTTCAGCTTCAGCTTTGCGGATTATTACGAGGAGGATAACCGCAGCTTCGGTCCGTTATGCGTGTTCAACGAGGATGTAATCGCAGGCGGCAGAGGCTTCGGAGCCCATCCGCACCGCGAGATGGAGATTGTATCGGTCGTGCTGAGCGGCAAGCTGAAGCATGAGGACAGCGCAGGCAATTCTGCGGTCACAACGTACGGGGGCGTGCAGCGTATGACTGCCGGAACCGGCATCGTGCATTCTGAGGTGAACCCAGATTCCGAGGAGCCCGTTCATTTGCTGCAAATTTGGTTTACGCCGCAGGAGAAGCGGTTAACGCCGTCATACGAAACAAGCTCGTTCGATCCAAAGTCTGCACATGGCGGGCTGCTGCCGATTGTTTCGCGCGATGCGGCCGGGCCGGGGGCGGCGGGTATTCATCAGGACGTAAATCTATTTCTGTCGGTGCTGGATGAGGGGGCGGAAGCGGCGCATTACACGGCGGCGGAGCGGCTTCTGTATGTGTTCGTCATCGACGGCAATCTTGCCGTGCAAGAAACCGATGAGCTGCAAAGCGGCGATACGCTGCGCGCGAGCGGGCTGACAAGCCTGTCGCTGCGGGGCGGAGCCGGCGGAACGAGACTGCTGCTAATTGATATGGCGGCCGGGCAAGGGGAAGGCGGGCTGTCATGAACGAAAGATTGCTGATCAAGCTTGTTACCGGAAGGGTGCTGGTCGATACGGCTGAACACCGGCTGCCCCTGCTGGTAGAGGAGGGCGGACGCGGATGGGTTTTGTCCGTAGGCGGATTGAGCGCGGACGCGGCTGAGTACATCGGCGCTAATGTAGATCAATTGAACTTTTTTTATTTTGTCGAGGATGCCGAGGAAAAAGGATTGGTCCGCAAGTATTGGCTGTACGATCTGGACCGCCCGGACTATCAGTTCGATCCGGCGACAGGAGAAGCGGTGTTCGGAGTGGATTCCCGAGTGGCTTATACCAACGAACGGGTATAGACTTTTTTGCCGGATGGCTCGTCTAAAGATGTGACCGCCCAGACGGTATTTTCATAGGCTGGAGCATAATGGAGGGGAGGGACTTCAGGTGGCAAATACGCATACGTACACCCGCAGAGAAGAGGTCGCCAATGCGATTACGCACGGCGTCGGAACGGCGCTCAGCATCGCGGCTTTAGTGCTTTTGATCGTGTTCGCGTCCTGGAAAGGAACGGCGATGCATGTCGTCAGCTTTACGATATATGGAACGGCGATGCTGCTGCTGTATTCTGCGTCTACACTTGTGCACAGTTTCAAGGAAGGTAAAGCAAAGGACTTTTTTGAGGTGCTGGACCATTCGTTCATCTATGTGTTCATCGCCGGAACCTATACGCCGCTGCTGCTTCATACGATTGGCGGCAAGCTGGGCTGGACGCTGTTTGGCATCGTATGGGGTCTGGCGGTGGCCGGTGTTGTGTTCAAATCGTTTTTTGCCAAACGATTCCTGTTCACGTCGACGATTCTGTACATTTTGATGGGCTGGCTTATCGTATTTGCCTGGGGGCCCCTCACCGAAAGCCTCGACCCTGCGGGTCTTGCGCTGCTCATATCGGGCGGGCTGCTGTACACGCTTGGAACGGTGTTTTATGTTTGGCGCGCGTTTCCTTATCATCACGCCGTCTGGCATCTGTTCGTGCTTGCCGGCTCGGTGGCGCATTTTTTCACGATATTGCTGTATGTGCTGCCTTGAAGCCTACTTGAAAAAGTAATTTGCTGCGCTGGAGGCTGGCGCGCCGATTGCTTTTAAAGCATATCTTACAGGTATCAGGCTCCGCGAGTATTCGCTGGAGCTTTTTATTTTGGGAATCCCGCTCAAATAGCTGGTCTTAAGGTCGTCAAACGACCTTAAGGAGCGGGAAACGGCGCGAACGGCTGGTCTTAAGGTCGTCAAACGACCTTAAGGAGCGGGAAACGGCGCGAACTGCTGGTCTTAAGGTCGTCAAACGCCCTTAAGGAGCGGGAAACGGCGCGAACGGCTGGTCTTAAGGTCGTCAGACGACCTTAAGGAGCGGAAAACCGCGCGAACGGCTGGTCTTAAGGTCGTCAAAACGACCTTAAGGAGCGGGAAACGGCGCGAACGGCTGGTTTTAAGGTCGTCAAACGACCTTAAGGAGCGGGAAACGGCGCGAACGGCTGGTCTTAAGGTCGTCAAACGACCTTAAGGAGCGGAAAACCGCGCGAACGGCTGGTCTTAAGGTCGTCAAACGACCTTAAGGAGCGGGAAACGGCGTGAACGGCTGGTCTTAAGGTCGTCAAACGACCTTAAGGAGCGGGAAACGGCGCGAACGGCTGGTCTTAAGGGCGTCAAACGACCTTAAGGAGCGGAAAACCGCGCGAACGGCTGGTCTTAAGGTCGTCAGACGCCCTTAAGCTGACCCACAGACAAAATAAAAGCAGCTCTCAGCGCTTAACGAAGCGCCGGGCTGCGGGAATAAGTTCAGATCATATCAAAGTCGATAATGCGCCAGTGGTGCCGGATCGCCTGTTCCAGACGCTCTTTGTCCCGCTCCCGGAACAGCTCCGCGATCAAGCGGTGCTCGGCGTTGACCTGCTTGAGCAGGGAGGCGAGCCTATCCTTGTCCTCGCTGGCGTAGCTTTGGCGCATAAAGCCGTTTTTGACCGAATTCAGCGTATCAATCAACGGCGTGTTGCCGCATTTGTTCAGATAGCAGTTGTGAAACTCGGCTTGATGCACATAGTAATCGTTGAACTCGTACGACGAGATGTCATCCGCAATCGTATCGGCGAGACGCTCCAATTGTTTTACATCGCGCTCCTGCATCCGGTCGCAGGCGAGCGTTGCGGCCAGCGCATCGAGCGTGCCGATTAGCAGGGAGTAATCCTCTTTTTTCTTCCGGTCAAAAGCTTTGACGGTGAAGCCGCGTCTCGGCAAGTAGTCCAGCAGATTGTCGGAGGACAACTGAAATAAGGCTTCGCGCGTCGGCGTCCGGCTGATATCCAGCTGTTTGCAAATTTCGGCCTCGTTAATTTTGGAGCCTGGCTGGAGGCTTCCTGTCTGAATGCGCTGAGCGATATATTCATACACATGATCCTTTAAGGATTGGTATTTGAGCTGCATGCCAAGACTCCTTTTCCGATGAATTCCGAAACGCTGATCAGTGCATGGATATGCAGAATAATGTATACAAAATAATCTATCGCCATCATATCACCGCTTCCCGGCTTTCATCAAGCGAATAAAGCTGAAAAACTCTCCTGAATGAGAAATAAAAATAACTTGAGCTTTGATTTAAAGTCAGAATATTTCGTTGCCGGAAAACGGGGGATATGTTATGCTTTCACACACACAACAATGTAAGCGTAATCATAACTAGGTTCAAAATAGGCCAGCGAGAAGGAATCATGCAGCAGACAGCGGCATAGAATGTAGCAGCATCTTGCTGCGTCGATTGGGAAGCCCCGGAGAGTCCGGGTTTTTTAATCGCAAGATTTGTATACAAAATACAATATTCATAAACATGCAGATGGGAGAGGTTTTATGAATTCTGCCCGCGCCATTGCTGTATCTGAAAAATATGCTGCGCATAATTATCATCCGCTGCCTGTTGTTATCGAGGAGGCCGAGGGTGTTTGGGTGAAAAGCCCGGAAGGCAAATCATATATGGACTTCCTCAGCGCCTATTCGGCGCTTAATCATGGGCATCGCCATCCGGCGCTCATTGCCGCGCTGAAGGAGCAGGCCGAACGTGTAACGCTGACCTCACGGGCATTTCACAGCACGGCGGCAGGAGAGTTTTATGAAAAGCTTGCTGCCTACACGGGCAAAAGCAAAATTATTGCCATGAATACCGGAGCCGAGGCGGTAGAAACCGCGCTTAAGGCGGCTCGCCGCTGGGCTTACCGGGTGAAAGGCGTGCCGTCCAACGAGGCGGAAATTATCGTATGCACCGGGAACTTCCACGGCCGGACGCTGGCGATTACGTCCTTCTCTTCGCATGAGGAATACCGCAGCGATTTTGGCCCGTTCCTGCCCGGATTTATGCTAGTCCCTTACGGCGACCTCGCAGCGATGGAGGCTGCTGTTACCGAACGTACGGCCGCCGTGCTTGTCGAGCCGATTCAAGGGGAAGCCGGCATCGTACTGCCGCCGGAAGGTTATCTTCGCAGCATCCGCGAGCTGTGCGACCGCCATCGAGTGCTTTTTATCGCCGACGAGATTCAGACCGGCTTTGGGCGGACCGGCAAACGTTTTGCCTGCGACCGCGAAGGCGTCACGCCGGATATGTATGTCATGGGAAAAGCGCTCGGCGGAGGCATTCTGCCTATATCCGCAGTCGCCTCGAGCGAGGAAGTGCTGGAATTGTTCGAGCCGGGCTCGCATGGGTCCACCTTCGGGGGGAATCCGCTTGCCTGCGCTGTGGCGACAGCCGCCTTAAACGTGCTGGAGCAGGATGATCTTGCAGGACGATCGCATCGGCTCGGTGAGCTCGTAATGCAGAGACTGCATGAGATGAACAGTCCGGCGGTCAAGGAAATCCGCGGCTCCGGCTTGTTCATCGGCGTGGAGCTGCATGGCCCGGCCCGGCCTTATTGCGAGCAGCTCATGCAGCTCGGCCTGCTTTGCAAGGAGACTCATGAAAACACAATCCGCCTCGCGCCGCCGCTTACGATTACGGAGGAAGAGCTGGAATGGGCGCTGGAGCGGCTGCGTTTGGTGCTGGCCTCAGATTGATTTGAGATAGCTAATTCCATATTGCGAAGGGGTAATCTGCCATGTTCAGCCAAGCAGAGAATTTTAGGAGCTGTCCGGAAGCCGCGAAAAAAATCCAGCTCATCCATGCGCCGTTCTGGCTGGGCTGTGGAAGAGCCGGTGCCGAGCTTGGCCCGGAAAGCATCATGGAAGCCGGTATGAAGCGCCAGCTGAAAAACATGAACCTGGAGCTGGCCGGTGAAATCGTCGTTGATGTGCCTAGACTGGCGGCGGAGCCAGCTCCTGCGCTCGCGAAAATGAAGTATCTCCCGGAAGTAAAGGAGATGGCCGGACTGTTGGGCGAACAGGTATACCGGACGGTAGGAGCCGGATTATTTCCGCTCGTTATGGGCGGCGATCATAGCATAGCCATCGGTACGCTGGCGGGACTGACCGGACATTACAGCAATCTTGGGCTGATCTGGTTCGACGCGCATGGCGATCTTAATACGGAGGAAACGACTCCGAGCGGCAATATTCACGGCATGTCGCTGGCTGCGGCCGTCGGCAGAGGCTCTTTTACCCTGAAGGACATCGCAGGAGCCGGACCTTTTATCCGCAAGGAAAATGTCGTCATCGTCGGTGCCCGCGATTTGGACCAGGGGGAAAAGGAGTTTATTCGCGCTGAGGGAATCAGCTGCTTCACAATGCATGAAATTGACCGTTTAGGCATCCATGCCGTAATGGAGCAGGCGATTGCGATTGCCGGCCGGGGCACGGACGGGCTGCATATCAGCTTTGATCTCGATTGCCTCGATCCGACGGAAGCATGCGGCGTCGGCACGCCGGTGCCGGGCGGCCTCAGCTACCGCGAAGCGCATTATGCGATGGAGCTGCTGGCGGAAAGCGGCCTTGTCACCTCGCTTGAGCTCGTCGAGGTCAATCCGCTGCTGGACAACAGCCGCCGTACAGCGCGGCTTGCCGTAGAGCTGGCTGCTTCCGCGCTGGGCAAACGAATATTATAGGAAGCGTTACATTACACAACCGGGAGGCTGCAGACAAAGCGACTTCCCGGTTTTTTTTGATTCCTTTTTCGCCTTGTTCACCGGACAAGCTGCCACCAGGATACCTTTTGAATCGAATTAGTTGAATAAAGATACATTGTGAAACTCATTTTGATGAATTCATGACGTATCGCAAAATTCCGGGAAAAGCCTGTCCAGAACGGTGCGGGGATGGTATACTCAATTGCGTATCGTATACAGTGTTATGAATATTGTATACATTTTACAGATGGCTGTTAAAAGGATGGGGAACCTAGAAGGCCGGATTTTGAAGCACTAAGCATTTTCAGGTTTGCGTAGGGAAATATGGGATAGGGTAATGGCTGGATGTGCATCCTGATAAGGCCTTTTACTCCCGTTCGTCTCTATAGTAACGGAATAATGCGAAGCTGCTACAAAGCATTAAAGAGTAAAAGTAATAGTATTGCACTAAGATAAATTACTTTTAATGTGTAAAAGAAGGTAATTGTATATTTATACCGAGCCATTGTGCTATGACTCAGGCAATGTTATACTGTCAAACGGTAATTAATTATTAACTTTAGTGAATAATATTCAACCATTTTATTAGAGTAAGGGAGATAGAGAAATGAAAAAGGTATGGGCAGTAACTATTGCGGCAGCGCTGCTGCTGAGTGCATGCGGACAGAAGGGCGGCACGGATAACAACGCAGCCAACAATACGGGCGGAAGCGGCGCCGAAGAGCAAAAAACGATTGTGCTCGGCACAAGCGCGGATTACGCTCCTTATGAGTTCCACAAAAAAATCGACGGCAAAGATACGATTGTTGGTTTTGACATCGAAATCGCCAAGGAAATCGCCAAGGACATGAACGCCAAGCTGGAAATCAGCGACATGGATTTCGACGGGCTGCTGCTTGCTCTGAACAGCGGTAAAGTTGATTTTGTCATTTCGGGCATGACTCCGACGGAAGAACGCAAAAAGAACGTTGATTTTTCGAACATCTACTATTATGCGGAGCAAGCCGTCCTCGTTAAAAAGGGCGAAGAAGGCAACTTCACCTCGCTTGATAGCTTGAAGGGCAAAAAGGTTGGCGTGCAAAAAGGCTCCATTCAAGAAGGCATTGCGAAAGAAGTTGAAGGAGCCCAGCTGACGTCGCTCGCTAAAATTCCGGAGCTGATCATGGAGCTCACAAGCGGCCGTGTTGATGCGCTGATCGTCGAAAAGCCGGTTGGTGACCAGTACCTGAAGACGCAAAAGGATATCGTGCTGTCCGGCGTCAAAATCGAGCAGTCGAAGGAAGAGTCCGGCTCTGCAATCGCCATCAAAAAAGGCAACAAGGAGCTGCTGGATTCCGTGAACAAAACGATTGAACGCCTGCAGGCTAACAAAGATATTGAGCGGTTTGTCGTTGAGGCCAACGAGCTTGTCGGCGAATAACAGACGGACGGAGCGCGTTTAAATGAACTTGGATTTTTCATTTTTTGGCGAGTATAGTTCCTACTTTCTAGACGGGGCATGGATGACGCTGAAGCTATCCGTATTTGGCGTATTGTTCGGAACCTTGTTCGGCATCCTTTTTGCCCTGATGCGCCTGTCTCGAATCTGGATCGTCAAATTCATCGCATCGGCTTATATTGAAATTATCCGCGGTACGCCGATGCTCGTGCAGATTCTAATTATCCATTACGGATTGACCAACTTTGGCATCAATTTGCCTGCGTTTATGTCTGGCGTTGTCGCGCTCACGATCAACAGCGCCGCTTATATGGCGGAGGTGTTCCGTGCGGGCATCCAGGCAATCGACAAAGGCCAAACCGAGGCAGCACGTTCGCTTGGCATGTCGCGCGGCATGGCAATGAGACTTATCGTGCTGCCGCAGGCGTTCCGCAACATGCTGCCGGCTATCGGCAATGAGCTGATCGTCATTATTAAAGATTCATCTCTCGTCTCCGTCATCGGCATCGCCGAGCTGCTTTACAACTCGCGCGCCGTGCAGAGTGTCACGTATTTGCCGATGGAGCCGCTGCTCGTAGCGGCAGCCGTGTACTTTGTTATGACCTTTACACTGTCGCAGCTGTTGAATCTGCTTGAAAGGAGGCTGGGCAAACGATGATCGAGATTCAAGGACTGCGCAAATCCTTTGGCAGCAATGAAGTGCTCAAGGGCATCGACGCCACCATTCAAAAGGGCGAAGTTGTCGCCGTCATCGGGCCCAGCGGCTCCGGCAAAAGCACCTTCCTCCGCTGCCTCAACCGGCTGGAGGAGCCGACAGGCGGCACGATCCGCTTCAAGGACAACGATGTGACGTCGGCCCAGCGGGAGCTCAATGTGATTCGTCAGAAGATGGGCATGGTGTTTCAGCATTTTAATCTTTTCCCGCACATGTCCGTGATGGAAAATCTGACGATTACTCCGCGCAAAGTAAAAGGCGTGAGCAAGGAAGAAGCAGAGAAAATCGCGTTGGAGCTGCTTCGCACCGTCGGCCTGGAGGAAAAACGGGATGTGCGTCCCGACAGCCTGTCCGGGGGCCAGAAGCAGCGTATTGCAATCGCCCGCGCGCTGGCGATGCAACCCGAGGTGATGCTGTTCGACGAGCCGACGTCCGCGCTTGACCCGGAAATGGTCGGCGAGGTGCTCGACGTCATGAAGCGCCTGGCGCAAAACGGCATGACGATGGTCATCGTCACGCATGAGATGGGCTTCGCCCGCGAGGTCGCCGACCGCTTGATCTTTATGGACGGCGGTTACATCGTGGAAGAGGGCAATCCGCGCGAGGTGCTGAGCAATCCTCAGCATGCAAGGACAAAGGAGTTTTTGTCCAAGGTTTTGTGATTGTATGTTAAAAGTAAAACCTCGATTCAAAACGCAGCTTATGCGTTATTGGATTGAGGTTTTTTTGTGTTTGCAGGATTAATGGTGCAGATTTCGCGGGATTCCATTAATATACATTTAGTATGTAAAAAAGCGGGCAGCAAGAAAGAGGATCAAAAAAGTGAGAAAAATTCCGATATCCTTATTGTTCAAAATGTTTGCAGGAGGAAAATTTTACTCTTGTCAGATTTGTCTTATCTTCTCTATTCTTTTTTTGCGACTAGGTTTGATTTATGATCGATACCTGGTTTTCCTCTTTATTGCTCTTATCGTAATTGGAATATTAATTAGCTTATGGATTAGAACATTTAATCAACTGATTATGTTGAAGAACGGTGTTTTAATGACTGCCAGATTTGTTAGACGCGAACCGACTCATTTTGTTTTTGGGAATAAGCAAATTTTGAAAACTACATACGAGTTTAATGGGGTTAATAACGAAAGGGGATTTGTAAATTTATTCGATATAGAGACAGAAAATGAAGAAGAATTGGTAGACGTGCTGGTTTCTAAATATGACAACAAAAAAGCTGTAGTTGTTGAGGGAATAACAGGCAGTCCTCGCTTAGATCAGCTAGGAAACATTTCTCCGGTAAATATAATAGGAAATGTATTGATTTATATCGTTTGTATTCCTTTTTATTTTTAAATTCAAGGGGACTAACATAAGATGAAATTCAAATGTAAATGTGGAGAAGTATTATCCAATACTCAAGTTCCAAATGATATAGAGCTAATCGTTTATACAGACCGAGAATTTGAAGCAGTACTTGGGGTAGATTGTATTGAGAATATTCCCGATCCCAAATATGAGGTTTGGAAATGTCCTATTTGTGAAAGGGTAATGATTTTTGACGGAATTAAATTAGTTAAAACTTATATTGTCGAGGCAGCAGTCGAAAGCTGTTAAGGTTTGGATGGAGGGGAATATGAAAGAGTTCAGCTTTATTTCAAATAATGAATCTTATTCTATATGTTTAGCTATTAAAGAAGCAATGATTGAGGAATTTGGAATAACTGAAGATGAAGCAGTCGGAAGGATGAATTACCTATGGGGAAGATACTCTACTCCTATTGATGAAGATGAAGATTTTTTAAACTATGAATCACCGAGAGATTGGGCTTTCATCATATACTATGGGTACGATTCGCAATGGTGGAATAAAAGTAAAGAAGATCTGACCCCGAGGCCTTTTCCTAACACATAGAAGGATGATAAATACATGGACAATTTTATCATATTATTTGTAGTTTTATTTATTGTTCTATCGATGGTTAAACTGTTTACAGTTTATTTTCCAGTCGACGAATTTGAATGTGAAATTCGATCTAAAAAGTCAGAAGCATGGAAGAGTATGTCTGTATCAAGCAAAATGACCTCTTATACGATAACCGTACATACGGAAAGGTTTCAGGAAATAACGATAATAGTTATGAGCCCCGATAAGTATAACAAAATAAATATTGGAGATTACGGCAAAATGACAGTTCGAGGCCGGTTTTTAATTGAGTTTAAACTTGTTTAGAAGAATCATGGATGTTCTTAGTCGTTCGTTTCGGGGGAGTTAATTTATGAAAGTGGCTTTTATCTGTGTGAAAATTCTTTTGCTGTATTTGCTTTTAGATTCTATTATTGGTTTTTTGAAAATATTTACTTATGATCCACTAGTCTATCAATCGTCGATTCCTAGCTTTAAGTTATTGACCATCATTAATTTGTTTTCCATTCCTATTATGATTGTAGTTGAAGTAGTGTTTTTACTGAGAAAAATCAATTATTCTTATTATGTAAAATTATATAAATGGTTTATTGTTTATTTTTCCTTATGTTTAGTTATCTTCTTATTTATTTTTGGTTGGAGTTTCGGAGCTTTGGAAAGAGAATTTTTCTTGTTAGGCGTCTCAATTATACTTTTGTTTTTAGCTAAAGAAAATGAAAAGAGGCATATAAACTGATTATCCAGAAGGGCCAGGGATCCTTGCCCTTCTGTTTATGCAATTCGTACCACTTATATTTTCGCGTAGTGATCCTTGATATAGTTCACGACGGGGAAAATCACCTGACCTTTAAAAGGATCGGATACAGACTCCGCAGTGGAATTGTGATACTCGTGTTTTTTCGTTTCAGGGTTAAGCGCGAATCCGAGCTCTTCCAAATAAGTCGCAATTCCTTGCGGCAAGGAGTCCAATCCCGTTTGTTGCGTAAAGTATTCCGTAACTCCAACAAACAGGCTGACGTCTCCTTTATTGGAGCTCACGATAAAGATATCCGTCGGCGTCAGAAGCTCGTAATCTCCTTTTGAATAGAGGGTCAGTCTGGAACGCTCCAGAGCGCTGATTCCATCCAAGTTTACTCCAAATATGTAGTTAATAATTCGGCGTGCATCCGCACCCGTGATTGTGCTGCCATAAGACTCAAGGAACTTTTCCATGACATCGTTTTTCTTCATGGACATAATTTGTGAGTCTAATGTAGAGTTGTTTGAATCCCCGCTCAACGCGTTTCGTACATGCTGCATGACCTCTACATTATAGGAAGAGAGCAGATTGCCTTCATTGTTTTCCGACATTTTATCGAGACTAAACCAGAATATTTTATCTACGGATTCCCAAATCAGAGCCCTGTCATTAGGGTTTCCCTTTGAGGATAGGTAAGTATCCATAACTTGAGCCTTTGGTATATTGTTAATCGTTTCATCCGCGGTTGTGCTTGCAGGTTCTTCTCCAAGATGGGCTCTGAGAGCCGACATTACGTCAAGCGGGTATTTAGTCGATGATTCAAGCGCTGCTGTAATAGCGTTAGATTCCAATTTCATTAATTTCCCTCCAGCCTTTTCTTTTGACACAATAAAATTTTACCATTAATAGAAACGGAAAGAAGTTCAACTTCCTTAATGTCTACATATATCAAATAATGAAATTTATCACAACATATTTGTCGGATTTTCCAAGAGGCTGTTTCACGTAATTAACTGAAAATTGGATTATTGTTCCTTCAAGGGAAAAGTCTTAGCTCTTATAGATATAACAATATTTTAATTTATTTATTTATCGATAAATGTTGGGGTTAGACTTAAAATAACGGTTATAATCGCTATTTTAAGTCTGTTTTTTTGTTTTTTCGACAAAATTCGATTTTTATCTTCATTTTATTTGCTTGTGGGAGGGGATTTTATAGATTAGTATAGATCTCATGTGACTTTTGATGTACAAAAATATTTAATTAATACTTTAGTTCTATATATTATATGAAAAAGATGGATGGTGAATAATGAAAACAGTCTCTTCATTCCTTATGCTTTCCTTAATAATGGGTTTATTAAATTTGAATCAAGTATTTGCTGCTGAGATTGTAGATGCTTCTTTCAACAAAAGGTATTTTTACGACAACAATAATAAATTGAAAACGCTTACCTATCGACTGTTCGGGCAAAACATTAAGCATGATTATACCTATGACTTAAATGGAAATTTAACTTCTCAAAGCTCTGGATGGTACACGGATGATTTTGAGTGGGGAGAAGCAGATTTTTCAAAGTCCAGATTTACAGCCGGTTACCCTGCGAATAACGGGAAAATGACCGCAAATCCGTCTTGGGTCATCAGCGGGAAATATTCTGCATTAGGCGAGGCTCCCGGAACACTTGACTGGTCGGAGTTTCTTCATACCGATCTGCAAAAGGTAGCTTTTGAACCAAATACAACTTATAAAATCTCGTTTGATTATCGGATTAATCGAGCATCGGAACAGAATGGTTTCTATTATTTTCTGGCCAGAACTCTTGAGGGAGAAACTTATTCTCAGAATGATAAAGGATTCACTTTATGGAAAGGTCAAGCCGGTAACAGCGGATCCAAAACAATTACTTTAACGACGGGACCTTTTCAGAACTATTACCTTATCTGGGGTTTGCATTACGGAGGATCTCTTTCAATTGATAACATCCGAATTTCAAAGGATCTAGAGTCATTCGAGAGCGGATCCTACTCCATCGCGCCCTATGGGCGAGGATATCCAGAGTTCGCTGGAAATATGACTAGTGATTCTGCCAAAGTCATTAACGGCAAAT
The DNA here is from genome assembly GCF_023715725.1 of Paenibacillus pasadenensis. Taxonomy (GTDB): domain Bacteria; phylum Bacillota; class Bacilli; order Paenibacillales; family Paenibacillaceae; genus Paenibacillus_O; species Paenibacillus_O pasadenensis_A. The sequence continues at coordinate 425,020 of NZ_JAMBOT010000004.1, read as the reverse complement.
ATTCCATTCTTGGAGATTCTCCTAATTCGCTGGAATGGTCTGAGTATTTGCATACGGATAATACAAGGTTTCAATTCGAGCCTAACACGAAATATAAATTGACTTTTAGTTATAAAATTAACCGCATCTCAGGCTCCAATGGCTATTTTTACTTTTTAGCGAGGACTCCTGAAGGGCCTTATTCTGAAAATGATAGGTCGCTGACGAAGTGGAATGGAGCCATCGGAGAGAAAGGGATTAAAACCATAACTTTTAAGACGGGTCCCTCTAAAAAGTATTACTTGATTTGGGGGATTAACAATGGCGGATCAATCTCTGTTGATGATATCTCGATTACAAAAGACGAAGAATCCTTTGAAAGCGGGTCTTATTTAATCCCTGCTTTTTCTAAAGGCTATCCGGCCAATGCGGGAAAAATAACGAGCGCTCCGTCAAAAGTCATTAGCGGGAAGTACTCCGTATTGGGAGAATCTACGCCGGATATCGAGTGGCGTGAGTTTTTGCATACCGATCTTCAGAAAATTAGATTCGAGCCCAATTCGACGTACAAGGTTACGTTCAACTATAAAGTAATTCAAACGTTATCGGCGGATGGAGAGTTTTATTTCCTGGCGAGAACACCGGAAGGAACACATGCTCAAAATGATCGCCAGTTCACCTCCTGGCAAGGAGTGAGCGGAGACGAAGGGAGCAAAACGATTACTCTAACAACTGGAGCTTCCTATAAGTATTACTTTATCTGGGGCGTACATAACGACGGGGCGATATCGATTGATGATGTGAAAATTAGTAAGGTAAGTTAAGGGAGAGCTCATTTCATGATGAATAAAACTGTACTTAAAAGAAGACAAATTCATATCTTCTTAGCCATGATTATCTTTAGCTCAATTCTCATGACATTGTACCCCAATTCAACGAATGCAGCTTCAAGACAAGCGAGTATCGTTTCCCATACCATCCCTTCTTACATGAAAACTGGTGTGAGTTATCCCGTAACAATCACCATTCGAAACGATGGGACTACCGAGTGGAGTAAAGCTACGGGTTGGTGGCGTCTTGGAGGAGTAAATGATTCCGACCCATTTGCATTCACCAGGCAGGAAATTCCTAACGATCAAATTGTGCGTCCTGGAGAGACGGTTACCTTTGCCTTTAATTTGACTGCCCCTACTCAAAGTGGAGTATATAGAACGGATTGGAGAATGCTTCAGGAGCATGTGGAATGGTTCGGCGAAATTCTGGCTGTAGACGTATCCGTAACCAGCACTCTTACCCAAAATGCAGCAACCATTATGTCCAATACAATCCCGGATGTTATGGCTAAAGGACATTATTATCCAGTTACGGTTACCGTGCGTAACGATGGTCAAGCGACCTGGTCCGAAGGAGCTTTGTATCGCTTAGGGGGAGCTGGAGATAAAGATCCTTTTGCCGGTACACGTCAATTAATGGGGAGTAATCAAGTGGGCACCGGGCAAACGTATAACTTCACGATTATGATGAAGGCTCCTGAAACATTAGGGACGTACACGACGGACTGGCAAATGGTGCAGGACCGGGTGGAATGGTTTGGAGCTACTCTTACTAAAACGGTAACTGTCATAGAGGGAACCCGAAACGCTTCAATTGTGGCCCACACAATTCCGAATGAGATGGAAACGGGAAAAACATATGATGTTTCAATTACCGTTAAAAACACTGGAAATACAAGCTGGTTTGATAATAATCCTCCTGTTGAACTTTATCGATTAGGAGCTGTCGGGGACAATGATCCGTTTGCATATAAGAGATCTTTTTTTCCTACTAACGTTATTGTTAAACCTGGAGATCTATACACTTTTAAATTTCAAATGAAGGCTCCTTCAACAAGCGGTGTTTATGTGACAGACTGGAGAATGCTTCAAGAGTATGTAACTTGGTTTGGTGAGACTCTAAATCTAAATATAAAAGTGGTAAAAGTAGTCGAATTATCAAAATCAGCAATCTATCACTATGATGCAGTAAACAGATTGGAATCTATTAAGTATCCGTCCGGGGTAACAATTTATTTTTATTATGACGAGAACGGAAATTTGGTTAAGCGAGAGAAGAAGTAGATAGGTATTCTTAGGAGGAAACAATCTTGAAAAGGAAGTTCGGCTATTTTTTAGTCTGTGTAATTTGATCCTCATATGCACCTATTTCAACGCCGAATCTATAGCTGAAGCTAATAGTAATTCATCATTCAAATACTATGAGTACGATAACGGAGTCTTGTCGTTCTCGGTCGTTCAAAAGAATTCTGAATTATATAAAACGGTATATTCATATGACAATAACGGCAGGCTGCTTACGAAAAAAACATCTAACGCAACTAAAGTCGACTCTCCCGGGACAGTTGATTTATCCGCAGCATCTTTTGATGTGTATGCTTACAACGTCCCGGAAAACGCACAAGATGTAAAATTCCCCACATGGACAATACACAACGAACAGGACGATCTTGTAGATCCATGGACTTCAGGAGTAAGAGTGAGTAAGGGCGTTTGGAAAGCGACAATTCCATTTTCTAAACATTTTAATGAAAGCGGATATTATATAACACATGTATATGTCGACAAAGAGATGTTCGGTGGGTTAGCTACTAAAGTAGTGGAGGGTGATGCGAAAGTTAATGCTCCAAGTGAAGTCTCGATTGCTGAAAAAAACTATGAAGTTACAGTCACAGGAATTCCCCTTCAAGTTAATCGTATCTTAGTCCCAACTTGGTCTGAAGTAAACGGGCAGGATGATCTTGAGTGGATTCCTGCTGTTAATAAAGGAAATGGGAGCTGGTCTGCTATAGTCAGTCTTCCCAAACATGGGAATGAAAAGGGGACGTATATATCTCATGTCTATTCTTACGATAAATATGGAAATTATATTGGAGTTGGAGGAACGACTGTTAATGTAGCTCGGCCGCTAGTGGATGCTATTAGTGAAGTTGACCTTGCAGCGGCTTCGTTTGATGTTTACGCATTTGGAATTGGTCCAAATGTCCAAAGTGTTAGTTTCCCAACTTGGACCACAAAAAACGACCAAGACGATTTAGAACGGCCTTGGATTCAAGGAACGAATATGGGAAATGGGACATGGAAAGCAACTATTCTGTTTTCCAAGCATTTCAATGAAACTGGGGACTATATAACCCATGTTTATGCTGATGGAAACTACTACGCTGGAATTTCCACCACGGTTAAGAGAGGAACTCAGGTTATTGCACCTTCAAGTGTGTCATTAGGCACACGCTATTATGAAGTAAGGATAACGGGGATTCCTCAAAATATTACTGAAGTAAAAGTTCCGACATGGTCGAATCATAACGGACAGGACGATCTTGAGTGGATTCCAGCTGTTAACAGAGGCAATGGAATCTGGTCGGCCATTATTGATGTAGCGAGACATGGGAATGATACTGGTCCGTATACATCTCATTTTTACTACTACAACGATCAAGGCCACTCGATCGGATTTGATGGTGTAGTAGTGAATGTCTATTAGAACTAAGAGTTTATATTACATAAAAGGGTGATTAAATGAAAAAGCTGGTTGCAGTTCTATTAATACTCTGTTTGTTCTTTACTCAATTTCCACCAGCAGTTTCGGCTTCGGCAAGTGGGAGCTTATTCAATTTTAGCTTATTTAAAAATAATAACTTAACTCCAAAAGAATATGCAAAAGATCTTTCGAAATCTTTAACAGATAACATAAATAGTACGGTTCAAAACGATACATATCTTGATCAAAAATCTGTAGTAATAAACACTTATGGAAATAAGTCTGTTACCGAAGATATTTATCTACCGTTTCCTGAATTCATAGAAGGCTCCGTAAATAATGCAACATATACGCGTAATTCTAGAATGATGTTAAATGAACCACCGCGTGAAACTCAACTAGTTGACGCAATCAAAAAGGCGACGATTAAAGAGCCCCAATCCCTTTATTCTTTAACCTCAGGAACGGAAACTATCTCTACCCTAAACGGAGATGTTCAAATTAAAGAAACCGATTTAACTCTACCTGGACGTAATGGATTATCTTTTTCTCTTACCCGTTTTTATAATTCATCTTCTTCCAATGCATATAATAAAGAGACTGAATACGCTCCTTATTGTAAATGTTCGGTAACTATAGATGGTTATTTAGGGTTTCAATGGAGTTCTGATAAAATAAATGTTATGTACTATGAAACACATCAAACAGGAGTTTATCTATGGAATAATGAAACAATTAATGATAACGGAAATATTACACCTGGAATGAGTAATTACAATGGCTCATTTACTGTTTTACAAGATGCAATGGCATATAAGAGTTATTTGTCAAATAATTCAATTAATAAGACTGTTGATTCTGGCGAATGGGTCGGTCCGGATTATCGAGGCTTATTTTATAGAAGTGCATCGTGGAGCGGGTCTAACCTGAATTTCAATACTGGCGGGGAATTAACTAGTTTTTGGAGAACATTTGCACGTAACAAACCCTATGAACAACAGTTATATCCTTTGGGAACAGGTTGGTCTTGGGATATTCCTTTTATTAAGACAGTTAATGAAACAAACACTAGTTATTTGAGTATGGGGATCGAAGGAAGTTATGAAATTAGTGGAAATAGTCTAGTAGGTTATTCATGGAAGGATAGGTGGCTTGAAGATAACAACTCAGTTGTTGTGAATAATGAAAGGTCTTCAAAAGTTCTGAGGACAAAAGAGAAAAAAAGTTATTACTTTGGTCAAGATGGAAGACTAATTCAAATATCAGACGCTTATGATAACACTATTAAATTTTCCTATATCACTGATCCTAAGTATGGAAAAGTCCTTTCTACTATTACCGATGCTTTAAATAACACCATAACAATGACGTATGATAATTGGGGAATATGGTTGTATCAAGGTGCTAACAAAATTAGATATACAATCCAAACTACAGGATACACTAGACCATTCCCATATTCGACTTTTCAACCCCATTCATATTTAACTGACGTCTCGCATTTAGTCGGCCCTGACACACAATATACGTATGACTATAAAAATGCAGAGACAAGCTATGTTTTAAATTATCCTGTAAATAGCCCATATTATCTGCTTAAGAGTATTAAACATCCTTCAGGTGGACGTACAGAATTTACTTATCAATCAACTCCTACGACAAGAATTTATGGATTATTTTCGACAGATCAAGCTTATAAAGTGACTTCCAGAAAAGATATAACTGCAACAGGAACTTATAATTATAATGAGTACATTTACCATTCAGATTTAGCTTCTAGTTTTAATGGAAACATAGATAGTTTTGGAACGACTGTGCGGTCATTTGGGAATAATAGTATAGTTGACACTTTATTTGATTATAGAAAAGTTTATAGTGATTCAAAATCAGTCTTTTACACCAATAGCGTGACAACAACGGCGGACGACGAAAAAAATGTATCGACGTTTCAGTACGATGAAGCGCGTAGAATCTCCAGTCCTATTCAAACGACAAACACTTTTTATAAAGGAACTCAAGCGGGTACGCCAGTAACGACGAAAGTCAGTTATGACGATTACGGCAATGTGTTAAGCAGTACGGATGCAAACGGAATAACGACGCAGTATACCTATGATTCTAGCCAGCATCTGCTTCGTTCGGTGACTCAACGTATTGATGCTTCACAGACGCTGACAACGATGATTAATCGGAATGCGCAAGGAACGGTAACCGAGGTATCCTCCACCAATCAGCAAGGAACATTGATGTCCAAAACCCGTTATGAAAACATCGACTCGTTTGGTAATGCGGGCAAAGTCATCGTGAGCGATGACAATAGGGAGACCATGTACGAGAATGAATATGGGTACAGCGGAGGATTTCTAACCAAACAAACCGTACAGGTCAAAAATGTGGATGGTCTTGTTGAATCGATTGTAACCAGGGCGGACTATAATCCTTCCACGGGGAATGTGATTTCCTTTACGGATGGGAATAACAATGGAACCACGAGGTACGAATACGATGTAGTAGGACGAACAACACGAGTAACCCATCCGGATCACTCCTTTGCCACGGTGGAGTACAACGATGCGGCTAATGAAGCGACGGTAAAAGACGAAACGGGAGTTACGACCCGCGTTAAATGGGATGCCATCGGTCAAAAAGTGGAAGAAGGCATCGTAGACGGAAGCTACCGAGCGTTGCAAAAAATGGGTTATGATGCGCGGGGCAGGCTGCAATGGAGTGAAGGTGCCAACCAAAAGCGGACGAACTATTTTTATGACAAATTTGGCCGTTTAATTCGGACCGAATATCCTAATGGCGGGGGAACCGCGACGGTTAGCTATGACGGCCTTAACCGCACTAAGACGGTCGAAGATGCAACGGGAGTAAAAAGCCGTGAAACATATGACATCGCAGGTCAGTTGATTCTAACGGAATTAAATAAAGGCAGCGGATTCGAGCGTACCAGCTCGCAAACCTATAATTATGTCGGCAATGTGTTGACGCTAAGCGATTTTAATTGGAAAACGACGACCAATTCTTATGATGCTCTAGGACGCTTAACGGGAGTTCAACAGCCAACGGGAGAAAAAACGTCGTATAAATACTCTCTTGGCGGAAATTTGATTGAACATATCTATCCAGACGGCAACAAGGTTGTGAAAGCCTACGATGAGCTAGGCCGCCCGATTAAGGAAACCGATCCGAAAAGCCAAGAAAGCAAAACGTATTACGACAAAGCGGGCAATGTGGTCGGATCAAAAGATAAAAAAGGCCAGTCGTTTACCTTCGTGTACAACAACCGGAATCATTTGCTGACCAAACAGGCGCCGGATGCGACGGTGAAGTATACGTATGATGCAGCGGGCCGCAGAAAATCGATGGAGGATTCAACAGGAACGACGAGTTATGCGTATAAGTTAGCAACGGGCGAGCTGGAAAAAGTGACGTTCCCGGACAGTAAATTCATTAGCTATGCGTACAACAATCAAGGCTTGCGCTCCCAAATGACAGATCCGTTTGGCTTAGTGCTGGATTATACGTACGATGATATGAGCCGGTTGTCCAACGTGAAAAACGGCAGCTCCATAGAAGCGTCGTACGAGTATTACAACAATAGTTTGCTGAAGAGCATCTCGCAGGTTAACGGAGTTAAGAGCAGCTACAGTTACGATGGGCTTCGGTTGTCTACATTGAATCAAACCAAAGCGAACGGAACCGTGCTGCACTCCTATTCGTACCAATGGGATTTGAACGGGAATATCAAACAGCGTACGGAAAATCAGCATGGGCAGACGGAGACGAATGCGTTTGACTACGACGCTTCGAACCGGATTACATCGTCGAGCCAGTTCAGCGAGTTGTATGCGTATGATGTGCGAGGCAACCGTCAAGCGCTGCAGAGCAACCGGGATTTGCTGCAAACTGAGGAGACCAACTATCAGTACAACGCATCCAATCAACTTGTCAGTGCCAAGAAGGATGCTGGGGAGCAGATTCAGTATAAATATAACGGCGACGGGCTGATGGTAGAGCGTACGGAAGGCGCGAAGACGCTTCGGTACTATTACGACGGTGTGCAGATTATTGCTGAGGCGACGATTGTTAACGGTGTGGCGACAAATCCGGTGCAATATCTTCGCGGTAAAGGACTGATTGCCCGTAAGGATGCACAAGGAAAAACGTACTATTTGCAAAACGGTCATGGTGATGTAACGGATCTGAGGGACAGCACCGGCAATGTAAGCTTGAACCAATATAAATATGATATTTGGGGAGGACTTATCTCATCCCAAGAAACGGTATCCAATCCGTTCCAATATTCAGGCGAGTACTGGGATTCGAAAGCAGGCTTGCAGTATTTACGAGCGCGCTGGTATGATCCGAGCATGGGCAGGTTTATTACGGAGGATTCGTATAAAGGGGAACTGACGAATCCGTTGAGTCAGAATCTGTATACGTATGTGCATAATAATCCTTTAAGTTATATAGATCCTAGTGGTAATATTAGAATTAGAACTAATGATAATCTTGCTCTAAGTTATTTTGGTATAGAGAAAAAAGAATACAGTAAGGTAGCAGAAGATCGTGGGAAACATACAGGTAAAAATATAAAGAAATTAGAAAAACCAGAAAGAGAAGTTGCCAACAAATTATTGGATATGGGATATGATGTTCATGTGAATGAAAGATTTTCACTGGATAAATTGGATCCAAGTAAACCAAAACCGAACTTCGATTTCGTGTTAGATGGAACAATGAAAGTTGAGTTGAAAACTGCGAATTCTCCGAGTGGAGAATTTAAATTAACTGCTGCTATGACTGCGATTAAATATGGTTTTGATGTGCAAGGAGCGAACGTTGTTATTTATGACTTAACATTTAATAATATAGATTGGGATAGTGATGATTTGATAAATCTATCCGTAAAACTTGATGATCATTTTGGAAACTCACGAATGTATGAAGTTCAAGTTTGGACCGATGAGGGTATTTACGTGATAAAACCTGATGAATCCGAAATAATGATTTAGTTTGCAAAACCATTAAGAGGAGGCGGTTTCTATAGAAAATATTGATGTATTTAATGAAAAATATCTAGGGGCATATATTAAGGTAACTTATTTAGATAACTTATTTGTTATTGGTGCATTTGTGGAATATTACCATGCAAATAACATGATAGAAATTATGCCTATAGATACTGGGGTCGATCCGAGTCTTCTTATATCAATGAGCGCAATTAAATCGATAGAGCAATGGGACGATTATAACGAACGAGAAGTAGATACTGTTTAATTATTATAGTTGATTATTTATTTGAATTATTCTGATTTGTCCTAGGAGCTGAATTATATGGAGAAAAAAGTTTTTATGAAAGGTTTCTTGAATAAAAAAATTAAAATAACGTTTCTTGACAACTTATTTGTAATTGGTGTTTATGTGAATTATTATGAATTTAATAAAGTTGTAGCAATAATTCCTCATGATTCCAATGATAAGCACATCCTTATACCAATGAGTGCCATAAAATCGATAGAATTATGGATGAGGTAAGAAAATATAAAGACGATGATGTATTTTAAGGAGTTGCAAACGTATGGAATTAGAAGAAGTATTCATGAATGAGTACTTAAGTAAAGCCATTAAGATAACATACCGAGATCAATTGAGAGTGATTGGGATTTACGAGGATTATGACTATTACAATAACGTCTTGGAAATTAGTCTCCTAGATGATTATCCTATTACTCGCCGCCTTTTCATACCAATGACTGCGATTAAAATGATAGAACCTTATGATTTATGAGACTTCAATGCTTTACTTGAAACGAGAATGAATGCCACTAGTCGTTTCTAATAATATAGTTTCCTCAAGCCACATGCGAGTGTAACAACTCCATGTGGTTTTTCTTTTCCTATTCACTGCTATTGCTAGATTTATTAATGAAGAAGGGATTACAAGGAGACATATCTAACGTCTCCTTTTTTGTGTTACGTGTTTTTGAACCGGCGTATTCACTTAATATGATGCTCATCGTAAACGTAGACTGTTGCGACATTAGGAGCTGTTGGCATATGTGGAGAATGCCCCAACTGTTTAATGGCATGAATGTGAAAGAAATAGCAGGGATTTAATGATATTTAAAAGAAATAATTTAATTGTAAAATATATTTTTTTATCGATAAAAAACCATCATACATTTTGATTCTCTAATTAAAATCAATTCTGTAAGCTGTGATTTAATTTTATTCGACATATTTCGATGTTATTCTACATTTTATTCGGTTGTAGAACCTGATGATATAGATTAGTATTTGTTGGTGGAATAGAATGTCGAATTTTTAGCTTTTTGACTTATACGCTTAATGCGGATGGCTAATTGCTAAACACGTCCATCCTTTCTGTAATGAAGCCCCGTTATGTTTATCAGAGGGACAGTAGGAAATATATTGTGAGGTGCTTATTTGAGACAGTTTTTCGGAATGTTAATAAGCTTTATTGTTTTGGCCTTGTTATATGTTATGAGTACAAGCTCTACTATTTATGCGGCTGATTATAAATATAATGAAAATGGCGAGTTGATAGAAGAAATTCTTTCGGAAAATTCAATCTTATACTACAAATATGATCGTAATGGGAATCTAATTAATAAAACGAAATATAGCAATGTAGCCAGGAATAAACCTGCAACGGCGCAAGGATATGCAGGAAGCAATCTTCCGTCACGGGCCAACGATGCCGACTCGACTAATTCCAGTTATTGGGGAGTAGAGCTGAATAATTCATCGGCATGGTGGCAAGTTGATCTAGAAGGAATTTATGAGTTGAACAAGATTGTCATCCGAAATTATGTAGATGGTAATCGATACTATCACTATAGAGTTGATTTCAGTGTGGATGGGTTCAATTGGATAGAAGCTGGGAATAAAAACGATACGTTAGCTGCAACAAATAAAGGAGATCAATATAATACAGCCTCTGTTAATGCTCGTTATGTGAGAGTAACGATGACCCACAACTCGGCTAATATAGGTGTACATCTTAGTGATGTTCGGGTCTATGGAGTGAAATCATCTCTTGCCCTAAACAAACCGGCGACGGCGGAAGGTTACTTTGGAAGTAATCTTCCTTCTAAGGCAAATGATGCAGATTCGACAAATAATAGCTATTGGGGAGTCGATCTTACTAAGTCCTCAACTTGGTGGCAAGTCGATTTAGAAGCTATTTATGAATTAAACAAAATCGTCATCCGGAATTATGTACATGATAATCGATACTATCACTATAGAGTAGATGTCAGTTCGGATGGATTAAACTGGGTTGAAGTCGGAAATAAAAAAGATTCATCAATAGCAACAGAGAATGGAGATCAGTATAGCTTTCCCTCTGTTTATGCACGCTTTGTGAAAGTAACTATGACCCACAATTCTGCAAATCCAGGGGTACATCTTAGTGACGTGAGGGTTTACGGGGATAAAGCTTCCCTTGCGTTAAACAAACTGGCAATAGCAAGTGGTTACTTAGGGAACAACCTCCCTTCACGAGCAAACGATTTAGATCCGACAAATAACAGCTATTGGGGTATGGAACTCGAAAACTCATCGACGTGGTGGCAAGTTGACTTAGGAAAGATTTATAAACTAAACAAAATCGTAATCCGAAATTATGTACATGAAAGTCGATACTATCACTACATGATTGAAATCAGTGCTGATGGTTCTAATTGGTCTCAAGTTGGAAGCAAAGAAAATAGTGTGGCTGCATCGGACAGGGGAGACCAATACTACTTATCTCCAGTAAACGCCCGCTATGTGAAAGTAATTATGACCCACAATTCTGCAAATTCAGGGGTACATCTAAGTGATGTACGGGTCTATGGGGACGCGATGTGAAGTAAGAACTAGACAATTGCAGACATTGGGGGAACGTTTGTGAAAAGAAAGTACAATTATTTTTTAATGTGCTTCGGCTTGGTTCTTGTGTGTTCAATTTTTTTGGTGGAATCTATTGCACAGGCTAATAGCAATTCATCATTTAAATACTATGAGTACGATAACGGGGTTCTATCTTTTGCAGTGGTTCAAAAGAACTCAGAATTTTATAAAACTGTTTATTCGTATGATAACAACGGCAGGGTACTCTCGAAGAAAACGTCTAAAATTTCAAAAGTTGATTCTCCGGGGATAGTTGATTTGTCTGCTGCTTCGTTTGATGTGTATGCGTACAACGTTCCCGAAAGTGCGGAAGATGTTCGGTTCCCTACTTGGACTGAGAGTCAGGGACAGGATGACCTGGAAAATCCATGGATTCTAGGAAGGAAGGTTAGTAAGGGAGTTTGGAAAGTGACAATTCCATTTTCTAAACATTTTAAAGAAAACGGATCTTATTTAACGCATGTGTATGTTGACAGTGTTATGTATGGGGAAGTAACAACTAAAGTTCAACGAAATGCAACACAAGCGGAGGCCCCTGATACTGTTCCAATTGCTGAAAAGAGCTACGAGATTAAAATCACAGGAGTTCCTCTTCAAGTTAATCGTGTTGTAGTTCCGACATGGTCGGATATAAATGGGCAGGATGATCTTGAATGGATACCTGCTGATAAAATTGGCGACGGAATATGGTCTGCAACCATAAGTCTTATAAATCATAGAGACGATCTAGGAAAATATTATTCTCATATTTATTACTATGATAAATACGGGAATTCAATACATATCGAGGATGTTGCGGTAAATGTAACGCGACCCGCAATTGCTTCCAAAAAAGAAGTAGACCTCAGTGCTTCTTCATTTGATGTATATGCCTATGGAGTAGATCAAAATGTTCAGAACGTGTATTTCCCAACATGGACCCTAAAGAATGGACAGGATGATATGAGATGGCCTGGAATACAAGGTGTGAATATGGGAAATGGAACGTGGAAGGCCACCATTCCGTTTTCAAAACACTTTAATGAGGCCGGAGAATATGTGACGCATGTGTATGTCGATGGAGTTTATGTTGGTGGGACTGCTACGACGGTCAAAAAAGGAACACAGGTTACTGCGCCTTTCAGTGTTTCGTTAGGAACACGTTATTACGAGGTAAGGGTAACCGGCGTACCTCAGAACATTACCCAAGTTGAAATTCCGACATGGTCCGATCACAACGGCCAGGATGATCTGGATTGGGTACCAGCCGTTTACAGAGGAAATGGCACATGGTCAGCCGTTATTGATATAGCGAAGCATAACAATGATACAGGTCCTTATTTTTCGCATGTGTACTACTATAATGCTAGCGGAGAGAGAATTAATTTTGAAGCTGTTGCTGTAAACGTTTACTGATATGTGCATGTAAAGTTAGGCGATAACGATAATAATAAAATGGATCACAGTAGAGAGAACAAAGGGGGAGTGATTTTGAAAAGAAAATTCGGCTATTTACTCTTTTGCTGTATCTGCCTTGTCACATGTACCTTCTATTTCAACGCTACATCTATAGCTCAAGCTAATAGTAATTCATCATTTAAATATTATGAGTACGATAACGGAGTCTTGTCGTTCTCTGTCATTCAAAAGAATTCTGAATTATATAAAACGATATATTCATATGACAACAACGGCAGGTTGCTCTCGAAGAAAACGTCTAAAATCTCCAGAGTCGATTCTCCAGGAACAGTTGATATATCTGCCGCATCTTTTGATGTGTATGCATATAACGTTCCTGATAACGCCCAAAAGGTACAGTTTCCTACGTGGACGGAGCACAGCTGGCAAGACGATCTCGCTAACCCATGGATTTCAGGAGTAAAAGTAAGTAAGGGAGTTTGGAAAGTTACGATCCCTTTTACCAATCACTTTAAAGAAAGCGGTAATTATCTCACAGACGTATATGTGGACAATGTGTATTACGGCGGAGTAATAACCAAAGTACAGCAAAAGGCGACGAAAATAACAGTCCCTACTAGTGTCTCTATTTCTGAAAAAAAGTACGAGGTTACCGTCACCGGGGTTCCTCTTCAAGTCAATCGTGTGCTGATCCCAACCTGGTCCGAAGTAAATGGGAAAGATGATCTTGATTGGATCCCTGCTGTTAATAAAGGCAATGGTACTTGGTCCGCTGTAGTAAGCCTTCAAAAACATAACGAAGATAGAGGGAATTATATCTCTCATATTTACTACTATGATAAGTACGGGAATTCGATTGGCTTTGAAGAGGTATCCGTAAATGTAACTCGGCCGGTGGTAGATTCAATAAAAGAGGTTGATCTTGCAGCGGCTTCGTTTGATGTTTACGTATATGGAATTGCTCCAAATGTTCAAAATGTTAGCTTTCCAACATGGACTGCAAAAAGTGGACAAGATGATTTAGAATGGCCCTGGATTAAAGGGACGAATATGGGAAATGGAACGTGGAAGGCCACGATTCCTTTTTCAAAACATTTTAACGAAGAGGGGGACTATTTAACCGATGTCTATATAGATGGAACCTTCTATTCGGGCACTACAACGGTTGTTAAAAAACAAACCCAGATTATCGCACCTTCTAGTATATCTTTAGGCACACGCTATTATGAAGTAAGGGTAACGGGAATTCCTCAAAATATTACTGAAGTAAAAGTTCCGACATGGTCGAATCATAACGGACAGGACGATCTTGAGTGGATTCCAGCTGTTAACAGAGGACACGGAATCTGGTCAGCCGTTGTTGATGTAGCGAGACATGGGAATGATACTGGTCCGTATACATCTCATTTTTACTACTACAACGATCAAGGCCACTCGATCGGATTTGATGGTGTAGTAGTGAATGTTAATTAAAAAGAGATTTTATATTACATATACAAGGGTGATCATATGAAAAAGCTATTTGCAGTCCTATTAATAATATCAATGTTCGTTACTCAATTTCCGCCAACAGTTGCGGCTTCTGCAAATGGATTGTTTAACTTTAATTTTTTAAACAAGGCAATAAAGGGAATCACTGCGATAGAGAATAAAGAGCCTTCTTCAAAGAGTGTAGTCAAAAGCTTCTCCAACCCAATCACACAAGATGTATATCTTCCAAATAATTTAAATGTAGATAGTTCTGTCGATATTTCGAATGTCACAGAAGTCACGTACGTCTCGGATGAATTCAAAAACAAATTTCCTGATTTATATAATTCGATGCTGCTTCAAGCTGAACTAAATAAGGATAAGTTACTTCCTCCTGACAGTGTAACGAATCAAGTATACGGTCCTCAGAAAAGAGCAAGAAGCGCTTCTTCTGTAGACGAAACGCCTGATTCGGCTACATTAAAAGGATTGGAGAATATAAATGCGAAAAATGTTCAATCTCCTTTCTCCATCGATAAAAATAACGAAAGCGTGTCGACTTTAAGCGGAGAGTTAAGCGTTACTGAGACAGACCTAAGCTTACCAGGAAGAAACGGACTATCGTTTGATTTGACTCGGACCTACAGCTCCGGTAATTCAAACTTGTTCAAAAAAGACGTGGAGTTTGCTTTGTATTGCGCATGTTACATTACGTATACCACAGAAGTAGTTTGGGATATTAGTATGGATGGTGTTACCAGCGCCGGATATCTGGACTATAATCCCTTATCTAGAATGGATAACGGGTTAAGCGATGAATTTACAAGTTACTATAACGATGCTTTAATATGGTACCAAAATAAGAAGGAGCAAGAGAATGTCCATGTCTCGCGTGGTCAATATTCTGCCGAAAAGACATACCAGTTAGGTGGGATTTGGTTTCATGTAAGATTGGCTGAAGTCATTCGAAATGTACAGTTAAGGGATTTTATATACTTAATGAACCCTCCGGCTTATAAGTTTGCAAACGTAGCTAAAGAAAAGCCGTATGAACAAAAGTTATATCCGATCGGCAGCGGTTGGACCTGGGATATTCCTTATATTGAGTCTACCTACAACTCTTTAACACTAAATTTAGGAAGCAAGGGTTCCTATTCGGTAAAGGATAATGTTCTAGTAGGATATCCGTGGAAGGACTTAACGTTTGCGGTTGATTATAGCGTTTCGGCTGCAGGGCGAACCTCCAAGTGGGCTCTAAAATCGATAACAGGAATAAACCTCTATTTTGATAGCGACGGCAGGTTAATCCGAAAATCTGACGCATACGGAAACAACATTGATTTTAAATATTCAGAGCAACCGAATTACGGAATCGTCCTGGAATCCATTACGGACGCGATCAACAATAAAATTCAATTTACTTACGATAGCACGGGTATTTCAATTCAGCAGGGGGCTAAAACGGTCCGATATAACAAAACGACCAATCATAAGCCTGCCAGACATCCCGCTGAAAAGCTACCGTATCCGTACGACACTTTAGTTAGTGTAACGAACTCATTAAATAGAACCACAACGTACGAGTACGAGGAGAAAAACAGCCTAGTCAAATTAAGTCAGGATACGGCGGTTAACAATCCGTCCTTACTTCTAAAAAAAATCAATTATCCTACCGGTAGCGCAACCCAGTATGACTATGAAGCCACTCCATTTTACCGCCAATTTGGGGAGCATTCGAGACAGGACGTGTATCGGACCATTTCGAGAAAGGATATTTTGCCGACAGGAACGGTGAATAAAACCGATTTCACCTATCATTCGGATATGGGAGCAAGCTACGGACAAAATATCTCGAATTTCGGCAGTACGGTTTCCAATGGGGAATCGACGATCACGTACGATTACCGTAAAGTTTTTCATGAGTCCCTGCCTGCCATGTATTACACTAATAGCGTGACAACAACGGCGGACGATGAAAAAAATGTATCGACATTCCAGTATGATGAAGCACGTAGAATATCTAGTCCTATTCAAACAACAAACACCTTCTATAAAGGCACTCAAGCTGGTACGTCTGTTACGACGAAAGTCAGTTATGACGATTACGGCAATGTGTTGAGCAGTACGGATGCGAATGACATTACGACGCAGTATACCTATGATTCGAACCGACAATTGCTTCGTTCGGTGACTCAACGTATTGATGCTTCACAGACGCTGACGACGATGATTAATCGGAATGCGCAAGGAACGGTAACCGAGGTTTCCTCTACCAACCAGCAAGGAACGTTAATGTCCAAAACCCGGTATGAAAACATCGACTCGTTTGGTAATGCGGGCAAAGTCATCGTAAGTGATGATAATAGAGAGACGATATATGAGAATGAATACGGGTACAGCGGAGGGTTTTTAATCAAACAAACCGTCCAGGTCAAAAATGTGGATGGTCTCGTTGAAACGGTTGTAACCAGAGCGGATTATAATCCTTCCACGGGGAATCTGACTTCCTTTACGGACGGGAATAACACCGGAAGCACGAGGTACGAATACGATTTAGTAGGACGAATGACAAAGGTAACGAATCCAGACGACTCTTTTGCAACCGTAGCGTATAACGATGCGGCTAATGAAGCGACGGTAAAAGACGAGACGGGAGTTACGACCCGTGTTAAATGGGACGCCATCGGTCAAAAAGTGGAAGAAGGCATCGAAGACGGAAGCTACCGAGCCCTGCAAAAAATGGGTTATGACGCCCTAGGCAGGCTGCAATGGAGTGAAGGTGCGAATCAAAAGCGGACGAATTATTTTTATGACAAATTTGGCCGTTTAATTCGGACGGAGTTTCCGAATGGCGGGGGAACCGCGACGGTTAGCTATGATGGCCTTAACCGCACCAAGACGGTCGAAGATGCAACGGGAGTAAAAAGCCGTGAAATATATGACATCGCAGGTCAACTGGTCCTAACGGAATTGAATAAAGGCAGCGGATTCGAGCGTACGAGTTCGCAAACCTATAATTATGTCGGCAATGTGTTAACTTTGAGCGATTTTAATTGGAAAACGACAACAAACTCCTATGATGCTCTAGGACGCTTAACGGGAGTTCAGCAGCCAACGGGAGAAAAAACGTCGTATAAATACTCTCTTGGCGGAAATTTGATTGAACATATCTATCCAGACGGCAACAAGGTTGTGAAAGCCTACGATGAGCTAGGCCGCCCGATTAAGGAAACGGATCCGAAAAGCCAAGAAAGCAAAACATATTACGACAAAGCGGGCAATGTGGTCGGATCAAAAGATAAAAAAGGCCAGTCGTTTACCTTCGTGTACAACAACCGGAATCATTTGCTGACGAAACAGGCGCCGGATGCGACGGTGAAGTATACGTATGATGCAGCGGGCCGCAGAAAATCGATGGAGGATTCAACAGGAACGACGAGTTATGCGTATAAGTTAGCAACGGGTGAGCTGGAAAAGGTTACGTTCCCGGACAGTAAATTCATTAGCTATACGTACAACAATCAAGGCTTGCGCTCCCAAATGACAGATCCGTTTGGACTGGTGCTGGATTATACGTACGATGATATGAGCCGGTTGTCCAACGTGAAAAACGGCAGCTCCATAGAAGCATCGTACGAGTATTACAACAATAGTTTGCTGAAAAGCATCTCGCAGGTTAACGGAGTGAAGAGCAGCTACAGCTACGATGGGCTTCGGTTGTCTACGTTAAATCAAACCAAAGCGAACGGAACCGTGCTGCACTCCTATTCGTACCAATGGGATTTGAACGGGAATATCAAACAGCGTACGGAAAATCAGCATGGGCAGACGGAGACGAATGCGTTTGACTACGACGCTTCGAACCGGATTACATCGTCGAGCCAGTTCAGCGAGTTGTATGCGTATGATGTGCGAGGCAACCGTCAGGCGCTGCAGAGCAACCGGGATTTGCTGCAAACCGAGGAGACCAACTATCAGTACAACGCATCCAATCAGCTTGTCAGTGCCAAGAAGGATGCCGGGGAGCAGATTCAGTATAAATATAACGGCGACGGGCTGATGGTAGAGCGTACGGAAGGTACAAAGACGCTTCGGTACTATTACGACGGCGTGCAGATTATTGCCGAGGCGACGATTGTTAATGGTGCTGCGACAAATCCGGTGCAATATCTCCGGGGCAAGGGACTGATTGCCCGTAAGGATGCGCAAGGGAAAACGTACTATTTGCAAAACGGCCACGGTGATGTAACGGATTTAAGGGACAGTACAGGCAATGTAAGCTTGAACCAGTATAAGTATGATATTTGGGGAGGACTGATCTCATCCCAGGAAACGGTATCCAATCCATTCCAATATTCAGGTGAGTACTGGGATTCGAAAGCAGGCTTGCAGTATTTACGAGCGCGCTGGTATGACCCGAGCATGGGCAGATTTATTACGGAGGATTCGTATAAAGGGGAATTGACGAATCCGTTGAGCCAGAATTTGTATACGTATGTGCATAATAATCCGTTGGCTTATATTGATCCGACAGGAAACGTAGCAGAATCTAAAGAGCTTTTTAATATTAACCTTCAGTTAAATCAATATAAAGCTAATTGGTCACATTTTGACGGAATGTATAGAGTTTCGCAAGATAACAATATGAAAAACTATTACAAAGGACTGCGAGATCTTCAAAGTAGTTCAGCAGCATTATTACGAAGTGAAAATTCTCATTTAACTGGACTTCTAAAATCCAGTGATTCAGTTCAAACTGTTCAAGTTTTGGAATATAATAGTTCTACAATAGGTAGCACGCATAAAGAAAAAATCACTGTTAGAATTGATCAGAATAATACTGTATATTATGCTTTACCAAGGGAATCTGACTCAACAGGTGAATTAATTTCAACTCAATCGAAATTTAATGAGACTCATGGTACTATCGCCAGTAATCTCATTGGTGAATTGAGTCTACCAGTAGGGCGTGTAGGAAAAATGATGATTGTTGTTACCGGAAACGGCGAGGTACCTGCGGCAGGTACAAAAACGACTATTGCGAGTATAAATCAATTCAATGTAGATTACTTTGCTACTTTTGTAACCCATAATCAGAAAGTTGTTGGTTTTACTGGCTGGGGGGTCCATGGTATTTTTGATCACCGGAGACCTAGCTTATAATTTGCTTTATTTAATGGAGATACATATGTATCTCCATTAAACATTTTTACAATGAGGTGATATTATGAAAAAAATGTTATTTATTTTTTCTAAAATAATTCTTATCCTTTTACTTTCATACTCTTCATTCAATCTTATAAGTGTATTTTTTTATGGTCCTATGGTTTACAATTCGGTAATTCCTTCGTTTAAAATATTTATTTTTGTTAATGTTTTTGCTTATACTGCTATGATTATGGCTCACATATTTTTGTTATTCAAAAAAAAATCTGATTATAAAACCAAGAAATTATATTTGTTATTTTCTTTTTACCTTATTTTTTGTTTGGTAATTAAATTAATTATTTTTTATTTCAATTTTGAAGTTTTGGGAATAGATTTTCTTTTATTGTTTTTTTCTATACTATTATTTTTACTAAAAAAAGAGATGAGGTAAACTAATTGGCGATTTTCTTTTCCGTAACTGGATTGTTATTTATTTTTTTTCCGGTTCTTATGTGGAAATTTGGGAAGTATTCTTTTAAATATATGAATGGGTACAGTGTGTATAATGATAATGAAATTACCACAAAAGTTCCCTCAAAAAAAACGAAGATATGGTATCGGTGTTTAGGAATAGCTATATTGTTGATTTCTAATTTAAATAATATTCTGATGGTAATTTTTAAGGACTGACTTACGTGAGGGTTACTGCATGAATATGCTGATGGTGTCTAAGTCAGCGATCTATCACTACGATGCCGCAAATAGATTGGAATCTATCAAGTATTCGTCTGGAGTAACCATATATTTTTACTATGAAGAAAATGGTAACTTAGAATCTGTCCCAAAATAAAATTAGAGAGCATAAACAGGATTATTTTTCTCCAGACAATAAGAGTGCAGGCGAAGTGAAGAAGCTCTAAATAGTTACGGGCCTTCTTTTCAAAACAAACCAGTATCTTACAGAAGCGATTGAGCCATGAAAATAGCACTTCCACGACCCAGCGACGCGGGCTTTTGCCTTCTTGTTTCTCTTTCTTTTCATCGCCTCGTGAGCGAATGTGAGGGATAAATCCGTGGTCGATGACCTGCTGATGGGCTGTTTCCCCCTGATATCCTGCATCCGCACACAATTGAGGTTGTCGTGTCGTTGTCCGGGGCTCAAGGATCAGATGATCCAAGGTTTCTTCAAGAAGTTTGACATCATGTCGGTTGGCTCCATCAATGATGATAGCCAGCGGAAGCCCATTTTGGTCAACCCTTACGCTTCTCTTCGTCCCTTTTTTCCCCGATCCGTTGGGTTTTTCCCAACGGCTTCAAGAGCAAGCGGCGCTTTCACCAAGCTGCCATCTATACTCGTCCATTCCCAGCCGATGCCCTCCCATTCATCGTACATCTGTAGACCGATTAGCCAGATCCGCTCAAAGAAACCGTCCTCGGTCCAACGTTGAAAATAGCGATGGAGGGTACTCGAACTGCCGTATTCACGAGGAACAGTGTTCCATTGGCAGTCGGTACGGAGCACGAACAGGATGCCTTCCTACACGTTCTTTAAGTCGGTTGGTTTTCGACCACCGCCCGGCTTTCGCTTATAGGTTCGGTTGGAATCTCGTTTGGTGGGTTTCGGAAGTTCATCCTTAATCATCATTTCCAAAAAATTCATCGGAATGGGTCCAGGTTTTGATTCGCATCACTCATCACCTCGTACCCTTTATTACCCAACTATTTTGAAATAAGCTCTTAATCCGAAGAGAAAGACATATTGGATAACGCGAAGGGGGAGCAGTTTTGGTTAATCATAAATCCGTGTACCTTACCTTAATTCTATTAGTCGGCTTGTTTTCTATTCTTACTTACAAGCCTCAAATTAGTTCAGCCAATAGTGCCCCTGGTTTAAAAGCGGAGTATTACGATAATAAAAATTTAACTAATTTAAAGCTTTCCAAGGTTGAATCGTCCATTAATTTTCACTGGGGTCTTAATTCTCCAAATACAACTATAGAACCTGAAACATTTTCGGCTAGATTTACGGGAAAGATTGAACCGAAATACAGTGAAAGTTATACGTTTTATATCGTCGCAGATGATGGGGTACGGCTGTGGGTGAACAATCAGTTAATTTTAGATCGATGGAATGTGCAAGCAGGCGAATTTACGAGTACTTCTATTTCGCTGGAGAAGTCGACTAAATACGATATAAAACTGGAGTATTTTGAAAACAAAGAGGGAGCTGCAGCGGAATTAAGATGGTCCAGTGCCAGCCAGAACAAAGAAACAGTACCTGCTTCTCAATTCTCTCAACCGGTTGAATCCGTCGGTTCAGGGCTAAAAGGAGAATATTACAATTCAAAAGATTTTAAACAATTAGAGATGGTTCGCACGGATCCTCAAGTCCATTTTCTCTGGGGTTTAAATTCACCTGACTCTAAGATTAACGCAGATCGATTTTCCGTTCGTTGGAGCGGTAAAATAAAGCCTCGATATTCCGAAAATTATTCCTTTTCTCTTCTTGCTGATGATGGAGTTCGTTTGTGGGTAAACGATGCTCTAATTCTCGATAGCTGGAAGCCGCAGGCTACAAGTTTAACAAGCAGTTCCATAAGTCTAAAGGCAGGATACAGCTACAATATTGTTCTGGAATATTATGAAAATAAGGAAGGATCTACGATTGTAATGGAATGGGCTAGTCCAAGCCAAGCAAGCGAGATTATTCCGGCGAGTCAATTGTACCCTGCAATGGATGGAAGCGGAGTGGGACTGAAAGGTGAGTACTTCGATAATATCGACTTATCGAATCTGAAATTCACCAAGATTGATTCAATGGTCAATTTCGCTTGGCAAAATGCCTCCCCTTCAAGCGATATTCTTCCCGATACATATTCCATAAGATGGACAGGCGCGATAAGCCCCCGTTACAGCGAAGAATATACGTTTATGCTAGATTCCGATGATGGCGTACGATTATGGGTTGACGGTCAATTAATAATTGACAGCTGGCAAACCATTGCTACCGAGCGAACAAGCAAACCAATTAAGCTTGTGAAGGATAGACAATACAAAATTAAAATAGAATATTACGAAAATCTGGGGGATTCGTCCGTTAAATTAGCTTGGAAAAGCGCCTCCCAAACAGTTGAGAATGTACCCAAGAGCCGTTTGTTTCCCCCAACCGAAAAAGCGGGTGTGGGCTTGCAAGGACAGTATTACAATAATATTCATTTAGAAAAAATGGTCGTCGCTAAAGTTGATCCTGTTGTCAATTTTAGCTGGTCTTCAGGTTCAGTTCACAATATGTCTCAAGACTATTCTTCTGTACGTTGGTCGGGAACGATTACTCCTCGTCACGATGGCGACTATATTTTTTATTTAGATGCAGATGACGGCGTCAGACTTTGGGTCAATGGGAAATTACTTATTGATGATTGGCGGATATTTGCTGGAGAAAGAACAAGCGCAGCCATTCAGCTTATTACGGGAAATAAATATGATATTGTCATTGAATATTTTGAAAATACAGGTGGAGCGGCAAGCAAGCTTTCCTGGTCGAGCCAATTGGTGCCAAAAGAAGTAGTTCCGCAAAGCCAATTGGACCTTCCTGTCAAAATCTTAGGAAAAATTGAATACCACTATGATGCAGCAGGCAGGTTAATTCGTATTCAATATCCGACCGGCGAGCAAATTATTTTTGACTATGATGAGAATGGTAATTTGTTGAAGAAATATGATGCGTAAGTAGTCGAATAACGGTTAATGGAGGAAATTTAATGCCGCCGAAAAAGGCGTTTCTAAGTTTTTTCATAATTTGGTTTATCTTTCTCAATACGATTCCCGCAGCATCTGCGGGGGATAACTCGCTTAACTATCACTACAACGAGTCCAACCAGCTCATTAAAACTGAATCTCCTAAAGGAGAGTACGTATTCGCGACTGATTTTGCGTATGACTCAAACGGTAATCTTAAATCGAAAAAATTTAGAAAAGAGACGAGAAACTTTTTAGTAAATGGAGGCTTCGAAAAATATACGGGCACAAACGGAGTGGCTGACGGCTGGAGGAGCTTTGACGGTTCAGGTGTCGGAGGTACTTACGAGGTAATTTCAAGTGAGGCACCCGCCGGGGCGAAAAGCCAGAGGGTGGCAGTAAACGGCATGGGAGCCGGAGGATATTTAAATGTTGTCCAGGACGTGGCCATCATGGGAAATAAATCGTATGCTTTCAATGGACGAATTTGGATAAAGTCGATTAACAATGCAAAGTTTCAGATCGTGATGCAGTACTATAACTCGGCAGGAACTTTAGTCGGAGATTCCGTACCGGTTGAACTTAGTAAGGCTACAAATGATTGGGTTAGTATAAGCGGAATAAATACTCCTCCATCAAGTGCGGTAATAGCGCGTATTCATATTCACGGAACAGCTACCGCAGCCAACGCCTCCATTGATTTTCTGGCAGATAGCATGACGATCACTCAAAGTACCGTTTTCAATATGCTTAGTAATCCCGGTTTTGAAAGCAATCAGAGGCTGAACGGGGTTGCAGACGGCTGGAGGAAGTTTGAGGGTTCTGGAATGGCGGGGACCTTTGAGGTTGCGACAAACGATGCGGCTTCTGGAATTAAGAGCCAGCGTTTAGCCGTAAACGGAATGGGAACCGGCGGATACTTAAATGTTGTGCAGGACGTTGCTGTTGCCGGAAACACTACGTACGCGGTAAACGGAAGAGTGTGGATTAAGTCCATTAACCGCGCTAAATTCCAAATCGTAATGCAATATTTTAATAATTCTGGAGCATTGGTAGGAGAAGCGGTTCCCGCCGAGCTCACTCATTCTACAAATGGATGGGTAACTGTTGGAGGAGCATTTACTACATCGGCCACCGCTGTAAAAGCGCGAATCCATATTCATGGAACAGCAACTGCAGCTAATAGTTCTATTGATTTTCTGGCAGATAGCATAACCATGGCTAAAGGCAGCACAGCTAACTTACTTAGCAATTCCGGGTTCGAAGATTTTCTTGGGTTTAACGGAGTCGCTGACGGCTGGAGAATGTTTTACGGTGCTGGCGTTGAAGGCACCTACGAGGTAATGACAAGCGGAGTTGCTGCAGGGACTAAAAGTCAGAGAATAGCAGCGAGCGGCATGGGGGCCGGAGGATATATAAATATTGTTCAGGACATTGGGGTACTGGGCAATACGGCTTACACAGTGAATGGGCGTCTGTCGATTAAATCCATCCAGAATGCCAAATTTCAAGTGGTCATGCAATACTACAACGCTGCTGGAGAAATCATGGAGTACTCGTTTCCCATTGAAATGAGTCAAACTACCAATGGCTGGATAAACGTTACCGGAACGTTTACGGCACC
Source organism: Paenibacillus pasadenensis (assembly GCF_023715725.1). Classification (GTDB taxonomy): domain Bacteria; phylum Bacillota; class Bacilli; order Paenibacillales; family Paenibacillaceae; genus Paenibacillus_O; species Paenibacillus_O pasadenensis_A. The sequence continues at coordinate 400,200 of NZ_JAMBOT010000004.1, read as the reverse complement.
GGTAAATGCTGTAAAAGCGCGAATCCATATTCATGCGGCTGCTTCGACAGCAAACGCTTCTGTGGACTTTTCAGTTGATTCATTTTCTATAACTAAAAATTGAGAGCAGGGTAAATATGCAAAAGAAAGTTCTTTTATTTCTGTTAATGTTAATGCTGGTCACTCCGTCTTTGGCTGTCTATCCGACAGCCTCTGCTAACTCTACTGATAGTAAGGTTATTCAGAATCCTGATTTTAATGACTATACAGGTACTAATGGCTTAGCTGATTTCTGGAGTCCGATCAACTGGAGCTCAGGCCAGGCTTCTTTTGAAACGTTAACGGATTACAACGGTGTGAAGATACAAAGAGTTACAGGAGCAAATATTAATACCAATGAAATCGTTGGTGTAAGTCAAATTATTGACGTTGAGCCGGGAAAACCCTATACGCTGCAATCAAGAATACATGTCGAGAATCTTCAAAATGCAATCGTTCAGATGTATGTGGATTTTAGTAATGGAAGCGGAACAACGGGTTACGATGTAGTTGATCATGCTAAAGCAACTGGTGGGTTCATTACGTTAACTACGAGCGGTACCGTCCCAAAAGGAACTTCAAAAGCCAGAATATATATCTTGATCCGTTCTCAAGGCTCCAGCGGCTCCGGCGTTGTACAAGTAGACTATCTGAACATAGACTACAAAGAAACCTCTCAAATCTATAATTCCGATTTTCAGCGCTACTCAAACACACCCACCGGAGTGATAAATGGATGGTATAGTGTAAACTGGCAAGCGAATGCAGCTTCTTATGAGAAATTGACTACCCCAGAAGGAAACGGCTATCAGAAAATTGGCGGATCTGGTATAGCGCCTAACGGAAATGTAGGTATATTCCAATACATTCAAGTAAGCGCGGGTAAACCTTTTAACGTTCAATCAAGAATTAGGATATCTAGCTTATCTCAAGCAAAAGTACAAATGTATGTCGATTTTGAAGGAGACGCGGGATACACTGGCAGCAACATAACCGAGCATTCATTTGTGACAGACAGGTTCATTACGTTAAGCAATAGCGGGGTCGTTCCAACAGGGACAAAGTTTGCTAGAGTTCACATACTTATTCGTTCTTTAAGCAATAATGCCCAAGGAGAAGTCTTTGTTGATTCAGTCGAATTTAATCAGAACCAACAGGCGCTCCCTGAATCCATTCTGTATAATCCAAACTTTAACAAGCCGTATCCAAGTAACGGAGTGGCTGAAGGCTGGGATATTTGGAACTGGCAAGCAAGTCAATCTGCATTTGAAACTCCAATTAATTCGGAAGGGAAGAGAGTTCAGAGAATTCAAGGCTCTGGAATTAATGCTAACGGCTATGTTTCCATTAATCAGTCTGTTCAGTTGGCTCCTGGGAAACCGTATCATATAAAGTCCAGGCTTAAAGTAGAAAGTTTAAACAATGCAAAAGTTCAGCTGTATATTGATTTTATTGGCGTTAACGGAATCGTGAACGCTCATGTTCTGGATCACGCCATTGTACGAGACGAATATGTCACATTATCCAGCTCCGGTGTTGTTCCAACGGATGCAATTGCGGCAAAGGTGTACATCATTATTCGTTCAACGGGTGTAAACGGCGCGGGTTCCATCTTAGTGGAGTCAATGGATATGAATTACGGTAATTCCGACGGATTACTAATAGATTCTAAATTTGAGCAATCGAACCGTGAACTAAGCTCTGCTTGGAACTTGATTCGTGATGTTAGTTCAGACAAGTGGGGAGTCAACCCGTCTCAAGCCGGCCAATCCGCGATTTATGAGTATAACAATTCAGGACAATTATTATTCATCCAGCAAAAACAGGCAAACGCAGCCGTCTTTGCCGCTTACAAATATGATTTGAACGGCAATTTAATTAAACGAATCAAAGCCCAGGGAACGCAAGTCGTGTCGCCTTTATTCGAGGGGAATCGGAGTTTTAAGCTATCTGCATGGTGGGTAAAGCAGCATGATATTAGGGGTATACATCAATTTGTGAAAGCAGAGCCGAATAAATTGCTGAAGGTCAAAGCTTCTGTCAATATTCAGAGTCTATATAAAGCGAAAGTACAGCTTTATGTCGATTATTACAACGCTTCAGGACAAATTATTGATGCTTCTGTAACGGATCTGGCTGGAACGACAAACGGCTCTTTTAGTAACATGCAGCTCCAAAAAACTACACCTCCACAAACTGCTTATGCCCGAGTATTAGTCATTCTCAGAGCTCTTGAAGACGACGCGGGCGGAGTATTTTATGTGGACGATGTAAACGTCACTTATGGATAAACTTGTTTTTCATTAAAATATCGATTAATGGCGATTGCCTCTACGGTTTTCAACCGAAGAGCGGTCGCTATTTTTCATTCACATATATTTCAATATCGAGTTACAATAATACGAGTAAATGATTTGATCTCGGAAAGGGAAACTTTGATTCTGCTTAAACGATTCCAGCCCTATCCGATTTTGAGCCGTTATATGGAGAGCATTTTAGTTCAAGAGGATATGACGCCAATCAATTACTGCTGCGAGCCATGTGATGTATCACTAATACGGGATAATGTCTTGAATATTGACGCTTTTTTACAATGGCGCTTCGGGCTGGAATGATACGATAGAACTCGTTAGCTTATCCATAAGGAGTGACAAGAGTTCATGTCCTATATTGATCATAAATCTATACGCAAAGACTATCCCTTCCAGTCTCGTTTTCTCGAAATTAACGGCCACCGGCTCCATTACATTGAAGAGGGGACGGGCGATCATACCGTTTTATTTTTGCATGGCAACCCGGAATGGTCGTATTACTACCGCAATGTCATTCCCTATCTGTCGCAATCTGCCCGTTGCATTGCGGTTGACAACATTGGGATGGGCCGTTCGGATAAACCGGATATCGGTTATACGTTTTTGGAGCAAGTTGATTATATCAGCCAGTTTATTGAAAAGCTGAACCTGAACCAAATCGTTCTAGTTGGTCATGACTGGGGTGTTGCCATCGGCTTGCAGTATGCCCTGCATCATCCCGGCAAGGTTAAAGCGGTTGCCATGATTGAGCCTCAAGCTTTGAAGCCGTGCAGCTGGTCGGAATTTTCCCCTCCGGAAGCTGCGGATCTTTTCAAAAAACTGAGAGATCCCGAAGAGGGCTGGGAGTTTATGAGAGACAACAGCGTGTTCATTGAAGGCCTGACCCAATCGATTATCAGCCGGAGCATTACGCCGGAGGAGCATGATTTTTTCCGTGAGCCAGCCAGAGAGATCGAGAAACGCAAGCCGATGTGGGTGTTTCCGAATCAAATCCCGATTGAAGGGCAACCGGCCGAGGTGGTAGAGGCGGTTCAGGCGCGCAACGATTGGTTCACGGCTTCGAGTATTCCGAAACTTCTCATTTATGCGCAGCCGGGATGTAACGTAAGGGAGCCGGAAATAAAGTGGTGCCAGGAGCATTTGCCCAATCTGAGCTTGTTTGACAGCGGTAAAGGCTTTCATTATTTGCTTGAAGAAAATCCGCATGGCATCGGAGAAGAGCTTTTGCGCTGGTATTCGGAGGATGTTTTAGGTTAATAGAAACGGCAGTCACCGGGGGCGTGTTTAACGCCTCCTTTTTCATTTTCCAGTTGAACTCTGTTCGTCTTGCACTTATACTTAACCATATGGTTAACAATATAGAAGAAGAGCAATTAACTTTAATCTTTAGAGCGCTTGCAGATCCTACCCGAAGGGGCATGCTACAGTTATTGACCAGCGGTGACAAAAGCATTTCCGAGCTTGCGGAGCCGTTTGAGATGTCGCTCGTAGCTGCGTCCAAACACGTTAAGGTGCTGGAAAGGGCTCGTTTGCTGGAGCGGTCAATTGCTGGTAGAACGCATTGCTGCCGGCTGAACGGAGATACTCTCTCCCGCGCCTCGCAATGGCTCGACATGTACGAGCGTTTCTGGGACAGACGGTTTGACCTGCTGGAGCAGGAGCTGCTGAAGGAAAAGCGGAAAGAGCATTGACACCGCGGTTAACAAACAAGGAGGAATATGAATTGAGCACAAAGCCTTTTTCCACGACAACTCTTGTAATGAAGCGCCACTTTGATGTGAAGGCGGAGCGTTTGTACGATGCCTGGCTGAATCCTCAGATGATGCGCAAATGGCTGTTCACGATGGATGCCTCCAATAAAGTATGCGTTAACGATCCGCGTGTAGGCGGGGAATGGGAGATCGTTGATCACCGGGGCGGCGTGGACTATCGCGCAGTTGGCAATTATGTGGAGCTGACGCCTCCAAGCAAAATCGTGCTGACGTTTCGGATGCCGCAGTTCAGCGACACGGAGGATGTTATTACGGTGGAAATCGAAGCTCTCGGCGACAGCTGCGAGATGACATTTACGCAAGAGATCGTCGTGCCGCATGAGGAAGGCTGGACGGCTGACGATGTGGCCAAGGCGCTCGGAGAATACCGCGATGGCACAGAGCATGGCTTCAGCCTGATGTTTGGCGGCCTGAAGCAGCTGCTTGAACAGGGCATTACGCCGGTCATGCCTGATTTTGGTACAGGCTCTGACAGCGAGAAAGGCTGATGAACAAGAGGGCGGAGCAGCTTTTTCAAGAGCTGGAGGGAGACGACAAGTCTTTACAAATGGAAGCTTTTTCTTCGCTTGTTCAGGAGATGGAGAACCCGGTCGATTGGGCTTACGAAGTATGGGACAAGCTGGAGAGCTGGCTGACCGATAAGGACAACCATAAACGCTCTCGAGGCGCTCAATTTCTTGCGGCGCTTGCCAAGAGCGACCCGGAAAAAAGGTTATTATCTGCTTTTCCTGCGCTGTGGAAAGTAACCTTTGACGATAAAACAGTCACCGCCCGCCATGCGCTGCAAAATATTTGGAAGGCTGCTCTGTCCGGACCGGAACAGAACGAGTTAGTTGTAAACCATCTCGAACAGAGGTTTCGGAAGGCGGCGGAGGATAAACATCCAACGCTCGTCCGGTTCGATATTACGGAATCGCTCCGCAAGCTGTACGATAAACAGCCGGATGAACGGCTGCGCGTCCTGGCGCTGGAGCTGATCGAACGGGAACAGGATGCCAAATATAAAAAGAAGTACGCTGCGCTTTGGAAGTGAATCAGCGGTGGAGCAAGGGCCGGATGAGTGCGGAACGAGTGTGCGGAGTGGAACAGGATTAAAAAGCGGAGGCTCAGCCTCCGCTTTTTAGCATAATTAGCGCGAGCATAAGGCCGCTTATTGTTTTAAACGTTGAGCCTGCCGGTAGGCGTCCAGACTGGCAAGCAGAAAAACTTTCTCATCAGCAGTCAAAGTCATTTCCGGTGCGTTGAGCTCCTGTTCCATGCTGGCTGCTGGAGCCGGAGAGGCGATGCTCAGCTCCGCTGGCTGCCCTGAACCGGAGGGCTGTCCGGTTTTATTTTCATCCGGAGGAGGCTTGTCCAAGCCAAGCATATAATCCGACGTTACGTCAAGCAGACGGCAAAGCCGGATCAATACGGCATAGTCGGGCTCGTTGATGTTATTTTCATATTGGGAGACAGTTGATTTGGCCAGGCCCAGCCGATTCGCCAGCTGCAGCTGGGTCCAGCCGAGCAGCTGGCGCTGCCTGCGCAGCCTGGAGCCGATGCCGCTCCAGCCGTTATTTGTCGTCGCAGCGCTCACGAAGCCGCTCCTTTCCATAAGGGAATAGGGGCAATGGATGAAGTCGTCCTATTATACCGTACTCACTAGGGGAAGCAAGGGAAATGCAGCCTCTGCTCTCGCGAACGAAGGAGAATTACAAGCCATATAGCCCGGAAGTGCCGCGTCTGAGACGACGGTCTGCCGGGCTTTTTAACGTACAGAAGTTAATTCCTAGCCGTTCTTTTCAGCTGCCCTGTCCGGGCAGAATTTGCTCATGCGGGCACCACCCGATTGGATTCCGGCACATGGCCAGGGCAAATTCGGGGTCCTCTGCCGCAAGCGCTTTAAAGTAGCCGACCAGCACATGGTTTCCCGCAACGCTTCCGCCGTTAAAATCCAGCTCGTACAGCTCGCTGACATGAGAGTAATAATAGATAACTTCTGTGCGCGGGTCCTTGAAAATAAGCGGAGGCAAATGCGCGACGAGATCCTGGCTGTTCGCCAGCCGGAAGCTGCGGGGAACGTATTTGCCAAACGTTCTAGCGAAACCGCCGTTTCCCACTCTCGGTGAACCGAACGTGTAGATGATCGGGGCTCTGCCTCTGACATTTGCAGCCAGATCAATACTTGCTAGCGTAGCAAGAGCGGCGCCAAGGCTGTGCCCCGTCACGAACAGCGGCTTGCGGGCGGATGTTTGTTCAATTAACCTCATCAGCTGCGGCCGCAGGCTTTTGTACAAGGCGGTGAATCCCCTATGCGTGAACCCGCCATCCTTGACCAGATCGAATTCGGTCTGATCGGCCATGAAATCGGTCATCCAATCGGAAGGCGACACGGTTCCGCGAAATGCGGCCACGACGGAATGCGGCGACTCCGCGACAAAACCAAACGGCTCCGGGGCTGTCCCGGTGCTGGCTGAAGATTGAATGATTCCCGTTATGTTAAAATCCTCCGGCAGCCGGATCTGTCCCGTTCCGTTGAGAAGCATATAGCTTTGTCCGCACATTGCCGCTAAAAAGAGGGCCGTAGGAGTATCCATGGTAAGGTTGGCGCTGCTGAGTTTTATTTTTTTGCTCATGCTGCCCAGCTCCTTTCCCGCTTATGGCTTATAGTGCCAGTATATGCAGGCGATAGTGGAGTTGCGCCGGGGAGCATGAGGAAAAAAGGAGCGGACAAAGGAGAAATTTAGTGGGAATTGGAAGCGGAAAAAAATTCGCCAAGCTCGGAGCTGATCGAGCTTGGCTGAATGCTACAGCCAGTCTAAAATATCGCCCGCGATAAGGGACGCAGGCGATTGAAGGGCTGCGGCGGCACGGTCGCCGGCGGCCCCATGCCGCCAGACGCCGAGCGCAGCTGCGGCCGGAGCGGGCAGCCCCTGCGCCAGCAGGCTGCCGATGACGCCGGCAAGCACATCGCCTGTGCCGCCGGTCGCCATGCCGGCGTTGCCTGTGGGGTTAATATAAGCGGAGCCGTCCGGAGCTGCAATGACGGTTCGAGCTCCTTTGAGCACGACGGTTACTTCGTGCTCAAGCGCATACCGCATCGCGCAGCCGATGCGGTCCCGCTGCACTTCGGCTGTGGGAATGCCAAGCAGCCGGCCCATTTCGCCGGGATGAGGCGTCAGTACGACGCCTCCTTCCCGGCGGGGCCAGGCGGCGAAGCTGTCCGCCGCCGCATGGTTCAGCCCGTCCGCATCGAGGACGAGCGGCAGCTTTGCCGGCAGCAGCTCCCATAGCTGCCGCAGCCATCCGCCGGGCAGCTTGCCCATGCCCGGCCCAATGACGAGCGCGTCGCGCTGCTTCGCCAGCGCGGCGAGCTCCTCCGGCGCCGCCTGCTGCCAGGCGCCGGTGCCGCCGTCTTCGACGGCGGCAAGCATGAGCTCAGGCCGCAGCCCTGCGGCGGCCGGGGCGAGGCTTTGGGGCACGGCCCATGTAACGAGGCCGGCCCCTGCGCGCAGCGCCGCGGTCGCTGAGAGCAGCCCGGCGCCGCTCATGGAAAGCGTGCCAGCGGCCACAAGCACATGGCCGTACGTGCCTTTATGGCTGTCGGCTTCGCGCTGATCGCGAACCTCAACATGCAGCCTTTCCCGCAGCAGCTGCGGAGTTAGCAGGAAAACTCCCGAAGCTTGAGCTTGCAGCTCGGATTCGCTGCTAGGTTCTGCGAAGTCTGTTTGCGGCTTGCCGGTAAGCTCCTCTTTAAAGCCGGATGCAGCATTGATTCTAGTTCCTCTGTTGGTCTCCGCTCCAGCACTGGAAGCGGCATCTCTTTCGCTTTCTGCTCCATTGCCTTGCCAGTTTTTGTTGTCCGGTCCCAACGGGACTCCCAGCGGAGCAACGAGGACGGTGCCTGCATGACCGGCGCCCGGGTACTGAGCCAGTCCGCGTTTTGCCAGACCAAAGGTGACCGTAACTGCCGCGCGGATAGCAGGATCGGCAACGGCTCCGGTATCCGGGTCCAAGCCGCTTGGCAGGTCGGCCGCTACAATTGGGAGGGCGCTGGCGTTAACTTCCCGAATCAGCGAAGCGAGCGGCTCGCGCGGAGCGACGACGGAGGAGCCCGTTCCGAGCAGAGCGTCGATTATACCTTCACAGCGGCTCCAGTTCTGTTTATTCGGACTGTAAATGGTCCATGGCAGTCCGCAGCGGGCGGCGAGCTGCCGCTGCCGTTCTGCTTCAGAGTTAAGCTTTTGCGGGGATTCGGCAAAAACAATCCATACCGGCACGCCAAGCTGATGAAGATGTCTCGCTGCGACAAGCCCGTCGCCTCCGTTGTTTCCTTTTCCGACGAGTATGGCCCATGGCTTGGCAGTCTCCGCATACGATTCATTCGAGTCCGGCACGTTGAACGCCCCCTGTGTGATCCCTCCTACTGCTGCCCTCCCGAGTTCCGAACACCGCGGTTGAACCTGTTTGCTGGAATTCAAGCGCCCGTTATGGAATTCATCCCGTGTTTCTGCCGCTCTCGGGTATCCAGTCTCATATTCAGCTTCTGCACTATATGAACCCGGAAGATGTGCGGCATAGGGCCCGTTCAGAGGGAGGCTTTGCCGATAGCGGAACACTGCCTCAGCGAGCGCCCGTCCTGCCGTTTCCATTAAAATAGATGCCGTCATCCATCCGTCCTTCATCGCTTCTTTTTCCCATTGCCTGATTTCTGACGATGTGGCTAACCTCATATTGGTGGCCTCCTTTTTACTGTAATAATAGCTTCTGTTCTCCAACAGAATGTGCTTAAGCCCAATCGAAGCAGAGCGAGTTCATCGCTAACGCAACTGAGAAGCGCTAAACGTGCATTTCTAGCCGGTTTTAAATTCTAACGAAACTCACAAGCGTTATAAGTGGAATTTTATCGTGGCTTGGTGCGAAAAGGCTCGAATAAGGCGTTACAGTTGCGTTACGTTTGAAAAAGGTGGTTTTTCGGCTAAATAAGCTCTCTCAGTAGCGTTAGAAAATTGAAGGGGACTGCACCACGTAGTTTGTCCCGCAGGTACAGCAGTTAGAGGAACTGTGACCTCAATTAAGCCCGTCTCCGCAGGTGAGGCGAATGTGGTTCACGTTTTGCAAACCATCCCGCAGGCAGAGGCGGCACTAGGCCTAACCTTCCAGTCCACGCAAACATCCCGGCCCCCTGAATGGGGGCCGGGATGTTTATGCTCATTCGGCTAATTTGTCGTTTTGCGTCCCGTTATGAGGGAAACAACGAACAGAATCAGGAAGACGAAGAACAGCACTTTGGCAATGCCTGCAGCTGCTCCTACAATGCCGCCAAAGCCGAAAATGGCTGCGACGATCGCGATAATCAGAAAAATAACCGCCCATCTTAACATGGGAATCACCTTGCCTTTCAAAAGGAATTTTAACGCGGATTTTAAGGTTAACATCCGTGTTGGCGGCCGCCCTGACTGTTGAACCTGCCGGACCGGCCATCCGCTGTTGTAGCAGTATTAACCCCTGCCTCACCGGGCGAAACAACCATCGCTTCTGCCAAAATAATCCTGTTCCTTCGTTCTCCATCATTGATTGGAACGCCCGCGCCGGGGGTATTAACGCTTAAATCAACCCGGACCGTCAAGGCCGTCAAAGGGAGGACATGAAATGAATACAGTCATTGGAATCAGCGTGCTGATCATCGCGGTTTCGATTGCGGTTCTCGTCGTTTTTCTCGTTCAAACGCTGCAAAAGGTTCAAACTTCGCTGGAAGCGGCAAGCGGCGCTATCCGCGAGGTGCAGGGCGCGGTTAAGGAATGGAAGGGCGACGTGGATGAGCTTGTGATTAGCGTTAAGGATTTGACCAAACAGGTCAATCATCAGATTGATGCGGTCGACCCGCTGATGGCTTCTGTGCGTGAGGTCGGAACGACGGTCCACGAAGTGGCGGCGGCAGCGCGCGAATTCTCCAGCGGCTGGACGAGCCGGCTGCGCCGCAAGGCGCATGACTCTGCAGTAGCGGCTGAACTCGAGGAGGAGGGCATTACGGCGGACGTGACCCCGGCACCGGCTCCGATGCGTGCCAGCGCAGCCGCTTATACGGGAACGGCAGTACCGCTCCGTTCCGGCGCAGCCGCAGTAGGGCAGCCTCCGAAAAAGGTTCCCGTTGTCGCCGAAGAGCCGGCCGGAGCTCCGGCCTGGGTCGGCTGGCTGGATGTAGGCATTCAGGCAGCACGTCTCATCCGTTCCAGCCGCACGAAGGCTTAAACAAACGGCCTCTAAAACCTCGCTGGTTGCCCGTCTCTCTATCAAAAGAGCAGCTGGTGTTCAGCGCATGCCTCTCATCCGATAATAACCAAAAGGAGCGAACCCCGTCGGGGCTCGCTCCTTTTCTCTTTTCTTAAAATTCCTAAAATCCCTAAAATTCCTAAAATTACCAAAACGTGTTACGGCGTCAAGTTATACAGATTGCTAATCTGAGCGGCTGTGAAAGCTTTTTTAGAAAGCTTCACTTCATCAATAGCGCCGTTCCAGTTCGCGCTTGTTGCGGAAGGAGACTTATGCGCGCCAATGCGGAAATTGCCGGTGGAGGACTCTGCCGTCACGGTTCCCGTTGTATCCAGCGCGCCGTTGATATAGAGCTGAATGGCGCTTCCGCTTTTGACCAAGGCAACATGGGTCCAGCTGCCCACCGGTATAGAAGCTGTCGAGGTTGTATTAACGCCGCCAAGATAAGATTTCAGCTTACCCGTATCCACGTCTCTGAATAGGATGCTGCGTCCCACTGCGCCCTCCTGGGCCAATATCGTCTGATTAGAGCCGGCAGACGATGCTTGATCGAGCTTGACCCAGGCGGCCACGGTAAAATCGGTAGCGGCAGGGTCGAAGAAATTCGGAACATTTACGTAATAGTTGCCGTAAAGATTTGATCCCGTTGGCGCAAAAGCAATAGCTCCGTTCACTTTTCCTTGCGCTGCCCACGTTACGGCTCCTCCGGCGGACGAGACATAGCCCGTATAAAAATTGCCCGAGGAGTCGTGAGCGACAGTCCCTGAAGCCTCATCCAATGGGTAAAAAACCGTGCCGTTAAAAACGTTGCTCACCTGGGCTGCTGTCAGCGCTGTTTTGGAAATTTGCACTTCATCCATGGCGCCGTTCCAGTTGGCGCTTGTCGCGGAAGGCGACTTATGCGCGCCGATCCGGAAATCGCCGGTTGAGGATTGCGAGGCTGCTGTCCGGGTTGAATCCAGCACGCCGTTGATATAAAACTGAAGACTGCTGCCGTTTTTGACCAGTGCCACATGGGTCCATGCTCCCGTTGGAATGGCGCCAACAGAGCTTGAGGTGACACCTCCGAGATAGGATCTGAGCTGACCGGAATTGACATCCCGGTAAAGGATGCTGCGTCCAGTGCCGCCCTCCTGGGCAAATATCGTTTGATTAGAGCCGGCATCCGACGCTTGATCGAGCCTCACCCAGGCTGCCATCGTGAAGTCAGTCGCCGCAGGATCGAAGAAATTTGGAACCCGGATATAATAATCGCCAAAAGTGCTCGTTCCCGCAGGCGAAAGATCAATCGCTCCGCCTGATTTGCCTTGTGGAATCCATGCTGCCGTTCCGCCGGTGGACGAAACCGTGCCTGTGTGGTTATTGCCCGAAGAATCGGCCGCTAGTGAACCGGAGGTTTCATCCAGCTTGTACTGCGCTGTGCCGCTATCGTAAGGAAGCGAGATTGAACCCGTTAATTTGATTGCGGTCAAGGTGTGAGCAGGAAAGGTATAAGTGAACGAGCTTCCCGGCACAGGAATCGTCGAAACCTGATTCACAACCGTCGGCGCTTGACCGGATACATTCTGTTGGTCCAGTGCCAGCCCTTCTCCAAGCTTCCAAACCGTGGCGGTTGCTCCCGGCGTATAATTCGCAATGTTCATGCTTGTGGTGTGGTCATTTGCCGGATCTTCATTCATGACAAGCAAGAACAAATCGCCATTGGCATCCTTGGTTGCCACTGCATTAAGCGAATTTGCCGGTTTCGGATTTGTGCCCGGCGGAGTGTAGGTAGGCATATTTTGAATCGAAGGCGCGTCCAGCGCCGTTGACCCTGTCATATTAACGAGCATTTTGAACATGTGAGCCGTTGCGCTTTGCGAGAAATTATAGGGGCTGCCCGGCGTATTGTTGCTGTTGAAAATGGCTGCAGGCCCATTTCCCAAGGTGTCGTTTGTCGCCCAATCATCAATCATGCTATGTTTGGCTGCGACCGGAACGCCGTTTTGAATAAAATTGAACTGGTGTTTGGCTACAATCAAAGCGCTGCCTAACCCGAGCTGATAGGTTTTGGATACGTCCGGGTGAGAATCCTGGCCAAGCCCGTATTCGGAGGGATAAACGATTCCGCCGGATAAGGGGTCATTTTTTAAAAGCCTCTGCAAATTATTCACTTCATAGAGGGCGGCGCCGGCTTGGCTCATCGTGGCTTTATAGTAATCGACCAGGCTTAAAGATCTGTTTTGATTTACGGTATAGGGATGAATGGCCATGCCGTCGTAAGTCACGTTGGCAGCGTCAAGCGCCGCTATTGTTTTGCCGTCATGCAAGCAGCTGAGCACCTTTATGGACGGATCTGCGTTTTTCATAGCTGTAATGTAGTCTTTATACCCGGAATGGTAGGAGCTATAGGATACAGTGATAGCCGCGCCAGCCGGCGGAATTTTGCCGTTTAAGCCATTGCCGAAAGTAATGAGGCCGCTGCTGTTGTCCAGCTGGTAAACCTGATCGTTCGGGCCGTAACCCGCAAAGGAAGACACTTTTGTCCACGCGGTATTGTTCACATATACGGAGTCGGTTCCCGCTGTGACAGGTCCGTAGGCGGCATAAACCTGCTGTCCCACAGTTCCTGTGCTGGAATACTTGTTGTTTAAAGAGCTCCAATCGCTTTTCAGGACAACAGGCTGTTTCGTGAACGACACCGTGCCGCCATTCACGTAATACGTTTGGAAGTCTTGTCCTGCCGGAATTCCATTTAACCAGTACTTTTGATAACCGAGATACATCTCATTCCCGATTTCAAAATAGTTGATGTTATACGGCGCGGGATGGCCATTGCTGATCCGCAGCTGCACATAAGGATTATTCGTATCCGTGCCGTTCAAATATTGCACCAGATTAGCGGCATCCGCCGGACTGCCATTGCCCATATTGTACATGTACGTCAGTTCGGTTCCCGTATCCTCGGAGAATTCAAGCGCTGCATCCAGATTGAAGTCGGAAATTTCCGGTGCGTACGTTTTGCCGTGAATTTGAGGCAGTCCGCTGTCTGGATTCGTATTGTTGCCGTTGCCCACGCCGCGCTGCCACTGAAACAGGTTGGCAATGGTGCCGCCAGGATACCGCATTGTTTTTAGGCCGATTTCGTTATAGCTGGTTTCAAAATCAGGATATACTTGCTGGCTTACCGAATCATACATGCCAATTCCATTTTTGTAATACCGGTTATTGCCGCCAAACAGCAGGGGGGAGACGCTTGTGGCATTGGTATTTGCATTAAATGATATAACCGGATTCGCCGTTGCATGAACTGCGGATAGAGGCACCAGTGTACTGGCCAGCGTGAAAGTGCTTAGCAGCGTCATGAAACGCTTTTTAAATTTCATTACCGTTCACCTCGTTTGAAGTAGTTTGTTTGTATCGATGCACGTAAGTTGCATCCGTATCCTTAAATGTCCAGCCCCTCCTTTTTGAAGCCGGGCTTCCAACTTCTACTACAATTATATTGAAACCGTTTTCATTTTTTAGTCAAATGTTCTGGTTTTTTGGTCATAACTTCGGAAATGCAAGGCCGGCTGACGCATCGGTTCAGGCAGCCCGTTTAATCCGGCCCGGCTTCGGTTAATGTGGTCTTAATAGTAGTGCAGTTGCTGGCCGTTTGGAAAAAATCATATTTTGACCGTGCAGTCCGCAATTAAGGACGGACTGTGTGCCGGGACGGAAGTCCGGCATAGCGGGGCTTCCGTCCCGCTGGACTTTGCCGGAAAGTTCCGCTACGATAAATCACGAGAATCATTTCGGATAACGCTTACGTCACGGTACGGCACGGCACAGGTTATGACTCAGCTTTTAAACAGGCAAGCAGTTCATCTGCTTTGCTATGATTTGGGGAGAATGAATCTACATGCGCATTGTGGTAGTTGACGATAACGCGATGAATATTACCGTTGTTCAGGAAATGCTCAAACGGGCGGGCTACTGGGACGTCCGCGCGGCATCCTCCGGTATGGAGCTGTTTGCCTTGTTTGGGCTGCGGGAGGACGGAACGGAGCCGGAGGGCAGCTTGCCTGCGCCGGGCGTTGACCTGATCCTGCTGGATATGATGATGCCCCGGATAGACGGCATAGCGGCTTGCCAGGCGATACAGGCGTCTGACCGCTTGCGCGATATTCCGGTCATTATGGTAACGGCGATTGGCGATTCCAAAAAGCTCGCCGAGGCGCTGGACGCCGGAGCAATCGATTATGTGACAAAACCGATCAACCGGATCGAGCTGCTTGCCCGCATCCGGGTGGCGCTGCGGCTGAAGCAGGAGAAGGATTGGCATAAGGAACGCGACCGCCGCATTCGGGAAGAATTGCAGCTGGCCAAGGAGGTTCAGTCGGCAGCTCTGCCGTCCAGGCTGGATGAAAAGGGCATCGTTATCGATGCCATCTACCAGCCGTCGGAGGAGCTGTCCGGGGATTTGTACGCCTGGAACCGGATTGATGACAACCGTTATGGCATTGCCGTCATCGATGCGATGGGACACGGCATTTCCTCATCGCTCGTATGCATGTTCATCGCTTCCGTGCTGCGGGACGCGATGGTGACCAAGGTGGAGCCGGTGCGTGTTATGGAGGAGCTCAACCGCCGCGCGCTGCAGCTGCAGTTTGCGGATCAGCTGATCCAGTATTATTTCACGGCGCTCTATTTGGTCGTTGATCTTGGCCGGGGCACGGTGGAGTATGTCAATGCTGGACATCCGCCCGGACTGCTCGTGCGGAGCAACCCCGATCTGCAGCCGGAGCGGCTGTCGGGCGGCGGGATGGCGGTCGGTCTGTTCGAGGATGTTTCGTTTACGAAACAGGTGCTGAACGTCCAGGAGGGCGATCAGCTTGTGCTCTTTACGGATGGGCTGCTGGAGCTTGTGAGCGGCCCCGAGGAAAGCAGGCTCGATTTGCTGCTGGAGCGGATGGCCGGCTCGATGCGGCAAAACGCTTCCTTGCAGGAGCTGGTCCAGAGCGACCCCGGACAGCCGCGTCCGGACGATTGCTGTCTGGTGCAGATTGGAATTCGTTGAACTTAAAAACCTTCCTTCGGTCGATCCGAAGGAAGGTTTTTTGAATGGAACATCTAATGCTCTCCGGAACCGGGCCCAGTCCCGTCCTGTCCGGGATACGGGCGGCTGCTGCGGCTGCCGCCGGATGATTTGCCGGAGGCTTTTGAAGGCTTGCGCTTTGTCTTGCCGCGCATACGGGATAGAGGAGCAGCCTCAGCATGTGAACCTGCCGCCGCTCCGTTAACCCGGCTTCCTTGCGGGAAGCGCGCCTGATTTACCGCCGCTCCGGCTGAGCCGCGCCCTGATTGTTTTCTATTTTTACGTTTCGTTGATCGGGAGCTGACGCGGTCGGTCAGCAGGTCGCCCGTCCAGCCTTTATACCATAACCATGTGTACAGGCAGGCTGCGAACAGCGCGATAGCAACGCATAAAATAGCAAAGCCAAAGCGGCTGTTTGTTCCCGGCAAATAGTTAAAATTCACGCCCCAGAGAGAGCCTGCGATTGTCGGCGGGACGGACAGGGCGGTGAAAATCGTCAGCGTCTTCATAATATCGTTGCCGCGAAAGCTGGCAATGGCATCGTCCATGGCGATGAGAGTGTCCATTTCAGCGGTATAGCGGGTTAACAGCGTGTCGATACGCTCCAGCTTGTAGCTGAGCCGCTGAAAGGCCGGCGTGTCGATCAGCTCGTCCATGAAAGCTTCCTTGGCGGAGTCCTGTATTTCCCGGATCGGCAAAAACTGATGAGTCCAATGGAGCAGCTCATGTCTCCGCTCAAAAATAACAGGCAGCAGGGCGGTTTTGTTGCTGCTGCGCATTTCCCGCTCCAGCTCCGTCAGCTTGCGCTCATATTCGTCGAGTCCGCTATGGAAAACTTCCAGCAGCGCTCCTAACAGAACGAGAAAGGCTTCGCGGGCGGAGGTGCAGGTTTCCAAAGTAGAGGACCATGCGCCTGTCTGCAGCCGGAGCGGAAGCCGGGCATTCTCGTGCCAGGTGACGAGCCGGCTGCCGCTCAGCCAAAAATGGATCGGCTGCAGCTCAAAATCCAGCTCGGTCGGCTGCACCATCAGCGTGCCCGACAATACCGGCTGGGAATCCTCATCCAGCGAAAAGCTGATCTGATTAAAGGTGCGGTCCGCCGTTTCCCGCAGCCAGGCTTTGCAAAAGCCGAGCTCGCCGCCCAGCTGCTCCGCCTCGCGTGAGCGCTGCTCCGCAAGCGCCGCCGCAGCTTCACTTCCGGGGGGAGCGCCGCCTTGCTCATCCGTTTTTGCCGCCGGTTTCTGTTTGCGCGCGGAACGGGAAGGGGGCAGAGGCATGTCTCGATCCGTTTCGCCGTCTAATGAACGATTTTGAATAAAATGCCACTCCCAGCCTGACGCGTAGCGCAGCTTGCGATAAATCATGCCTCTAACCTCCTTTCCGTATGATGTGAACCAATCCTCAACATCATACCCCGAAGCAGCGGCTCTTACAACTTGCGGAAGGACCGGAGCGAAGGCTTGAAAAGGCTGCGAACAGGTAAACAAAAGCCGCATCCGTTACAAGCCGGATGCGGCCTCGTGTGCGTGCGGATAGAGATAACCGACCCAATTGGCTCAGCTCTCGTCATAGGGTTGCCCGTCTTCGGATAACAGCCGTTTGAGCTTTTCGATCGCACGTCTTTGAATGCGTGAGATGCTCATCTGGGAGACGCCAAGCCGGTCGGCGATCAGCCGCTGCGGAATGCCTTCCTCAAATGCCAGCTGCAGCACCTGCTGCTCCTCAGGCTTCAGCTGCTCCAGCGCAGACTGGAGGTCCATTTTTTTGTCGACGGAATCAAAATCATCCGCTTGGGAGCCAATCAGCTCGCCGAGCGTTGTTGTGCTCTCGTCCTCGGAAATTGGCGTATCAAGCGAAATATAATGATATAAGTCCCGTCCGCCGAGAATTTCCAGCGTTTCCTCAACTGACAGCTCCATCCGCTCGGCGATTTCTTCTACTCGCGGAGAGCGCTCAAGGCGCACGGTCAGCTCGTCAATCGCTTGCTGAACGGCTATGCCTTTTTCCTTAATGCGGCGGGGTACTTGAATGTACCAGGACTTGTCGCGCAAATAATTTTTCATATGGCCGATAATGCTCTTCATGGCATAAGGCTCAAACTGTACGCCCATGGAGGCGTCGAATTGAGCGAACAGGCGGAGCAGCGCCATCTGGCCTACCTGATACAAATCCTCATACAAGTCCGGACGGTTACGGGCAATTTTGCCTGCAGCCATCTTCACCATCGGCTCATAGTGGGTAATGAGCGTTGTAGCGATTTCGTTGTTGGGATTGTTCTGATATTCCAGAATAAGAGCTGTCCCCGCTTGGGAGGATTGACTGGCGGGTTGCATGGTCATGCCATCTCCCCACTTTTTACCAGACGTTTGGTAAGAACAACCTCCGTCCCTTTTTCGCTGCGCACTTCTACTTCATCCATAAGCGCCTGCATGAGATAAAGGCCGAGTCCTCCCGCCTGAATATCGTTGATCGATTTGCCATGGAGCGGTTCGGAGCGCTGGGCCACGGAAGCGGCGTCAAAGCTTTCGCCCTCGTCCTTAACGACAATGGACAGGGAATCATTTGTGCGGACAAAGCTGACTTCCATATCTCCGTGAGGATCGGAGGCAGGACGATCGGCATAAGCGTACAAAACGGCATTGTTGCAGGCTTCCGACACGGCTACTTTCATATCCTCGATCTCTTCGTAGGAAAAGCCGATTTTCGTGGCGACTCCATACAAGGTGAGACGGATCAGGTCCAAATAATCCGATTTAGCCGGCAGTCTGAGTGTAATTTTTTCTTCAGCAGTCATGTTGGTTCGGTCCTTTCTGGGCGCTTGCGGCTTCAGGATTTGGTAAGGAATGAAGTAATGCCGGTCATGTCAAACAGCTTGCGGATGCCGGGCGGAATCGCCTCGACTTCGAACGGGGCGTTTTTCGCGTGACGCGCTTTTAGCACCGAGACAAAAATACCGATGCCAGTGCTGTCGATGTATTTGAGGTCTCTCAAGTTAAGGATCAGTTCCCGGTCCGTCAGCTCCATGAGCGGCGCCATGGCGGCGCGAAGCTGGGACGCGGAATCAAGGTCGAGCTCTCCGCTCAGATAGACGATGCAGCGTCCTTCCTGAGTCTCGGTGCGTAATTGAAACTTTTCATTCTGGTTCATAGATCCCTCTCCTGATAAAGTGACTTGGCACATAATTGTTTATCTCTACCTACATAAGTAAATAATAACCCGTCCCAGCCGGGTTGAAACGCATTTTGAGCTGGCGAATCCATATATTTTTTTGCCTTGTTTTGGAACCAAAAACGGTTTTTAGCGGCTTGACCTGGGTAATACAGCAATAAGCGGCAAAATCGAAGGAGGTCAATCGTTATGGACAACCGAAATGTGCAGGTCGAAGAAAGACATGTCGAGCATAAATCGGATTCCAGCATGGTGGCGTCAACGTTTATCAAGTACGCGGCATATCTGATTATTTTTTTCGGAGTTCTGTATTTCTTAGTTAAATATATCATCCCCATGGTCGGATAAAGCTATCCTGGCAGCAGGCAGGACAGGCAGTACGGAGAGCGCTGCGGATGCGGGCCGGACGAGCGGGGAATAGTGAAAAGAGATCAAAGGAGGAGAAAGCCTATGAGCAAAACGATCGCGATTTTTAACAATCAGGAAAGTGTAATCCAGGCCGTAAAATCACTGCGTGACAGCGGATTTGCCGCCGATGAAATTAAAGTAGTAGGGCGTGACAGGGAATCGGTGCGTTTTGTGGAATCGGACACGGATGTGCACGCGGAAGAGCTTCAGGAGATCAGGGATGCGCGCGGCGCGGACGGCGCATTCATTCCTGGAGACGGATTTATTGTAGGAGCGGCTCCGCTCGGCGGTTCCTCCGTATCCGGAACAGGTGCAGCTCCATACTGGGGAGGAGCATATCCAGCCGCAGTAGGAACGGGCATTTTTAGCGACGATACGCCATTTGAGGATATTTTCAAGGATTTTGGCCTCAGCGAAAAGAACGCCGAGCGCTGCCGGGACGCAATCTCTGAAGGAGGGATCGTTGTTGTCGCTGAGCGCGAGGACGGGTCCAAAGACAACTATGTTGCTGACGGCCCGACGGATGATTCGTTAGCCAGCGCGGAGACAATTTTACGTTCCAATGGAGCATCCGAGATTCTGTAAGGCTATTGCTGCCGCGTCTATATGAAGCCCGAAAAACCGCCTTCCCATGGGAGCGCGGTTTTTTAATTTTGACCGAGCCGTGCGAGCCGCTGCACATCGATTTCCATTTGACCGTTCTATACGGCACGGCGATGTCCAATACGCTGAGAACGGTTGGCGGCGCGCTCGGTACGGCGCTTCTCGTTTCCATTATGAGCAGCCGCGCTAAGCAGCAGGCCGCTGACATGATTCAGGCGGCGGGCATCAACCCGCAGGATGCGGCGGCCAATAAGGAGGCCGTCGCTTATATTGCGATGGAATCCACCATTCACGGCATTAACACCGCCTTTGTGGTAGCAACTTGTATTTCGGCGATTGCGCTGGTGCTGGCCTTTTTTATCCGAAAAACCTCGCCGCATGAGCAGGTTAGGCCTACTGTTTCGGCGAGACAAGCGGCAGACCGCGGCATGGAGGGCTGATCTTTAACGCAAAAACCCGCTGCCAACCGTTTCGCTGAAACGGGGCTGCGGGTTTATCTGCTTTTTCAAACATTAGCCAGCGTAGGACGCGTCAACCCGACAATCTCCTCCAACGGATGGGATTCGCCTCGAATGAGATCCCTCAGCATATGGGCGGCCATCATGCTGTATACCGTCCCGTTGCCTCCGTAGCCAAGGCAGTAATACACGTTGGTTTGGGATGGATCGCGCCCGATAAACGGAAGATTGTCGCGCGATTCGCCAAATGCGGCGCTCCATTCGTATTCCAGCTCGGAGTCGAGCATAGGAAACAGGTTAGAGAGCTGCTCCGAAAGCTGGCGAATCCGTTTGTGGCGGGCATTCTCTCCTTGAACCGGATTTGGATTTTCCTCGTCTAGCCCGCCAATGACAATCCGCCCGTCGATCGTTGTCCTCATATAAAGATAAGGACGGGCCGTTTCCCAAATCATCATCTGCTGATGCCAAGGGGAGAGCGACTGCTGGACGCGGGTCACTCCCGCAAAGGAGCGGTTGATGGATGCCTTGACCAGCTGTCCGCGCAGCTCTTCCGGTTCATATCCGACCGCGTAAATAACATGCTCCGCCTCAATTGAGGAGCCGTCGGCCGACTCCAGCCGATGAATGCCAGTGTTAGTTGCCGTATGGCTGACGATATCGGTATGCTCGCGAATCAGCAGCCCTTCCGCAGCACCGGCGCGAGCCATCGACTGTACAAAATGAAATGGATTCACATCGGCATCTCCGCTTGTGACAATGGCGCCGGGCTTACGGAACGGAAAGCGGGACGCGATATCGTCCGGGCCCCACCAGTCCACGGCAAATCCGTTGCTGTGAAGCATGTCGTATTCAGCGCGCAGCTTGGGAAGGTCCTGCTCCGAGCTGGCGTAGTACAGGCTTCGCTGCCTGCGGAATGCGGTTCCCCCGGGAAGCGAGGCAGCTACGATTGCCAGCTGCTCTACGGCATGCACGCAAGCTTGATAGAAACGGACGGCATCCTTGCGCCCGATCTGTCCGGCTAGCTCGCTTAACATGACGTCATTCGAAAACTGCAGCAAGCCTGTATTAGCCGAGGTGCTCGCTCCGGCGACCTGCTCGCGTTCAATGACGCAGGCGGAGATGCCGCTGCGCGCCAGCACAAGGCCGCAGCAAATGCCCGACATGCCTCCGCCGATAATCGCTACCTGAACCTTTTCTTTTCCGCTCAGGACAGGATATTTTTCTACATGGGTCATTGTCAGCGGCCAGTAAAGCTTGCCGGTATGGTGGTCCATCATTATCAGCTCCCGATGTTAATATGACCCAAGCCGCAGCGTTCCTATGCGATATGCGAAATGGTTTTCGGACCTAGCGGCAAGCGGGAGGAAGCCCCGCCTGCATCCAGAAGGATGCAGGCGGGGCTTCCGTTTGAGTTGAATCAGTCCATCATGAAGGATGACACCGCATCGGAGCTTCGGCAGTTCCCGAATGCCGCTTATTCCTGAATCGGATCGGGCACAAGCCCGTCCTTTTCCAGCTCGGCATTGGTCCGGACGCGCTCCATATCCTTGCCGAGCCTTTTCATATCTTGCTCGTCTTGAACCATAGAGCCGTTATTCGCTTTGCTGACATCCCGGTGAGGGGTGCCGGCTTGTCCGTCGCGCATCGGGAAGGCTTCCAGGTCGCGGCCGCTCATTTTCTCATCCCCTTAATTGGAGTAGGTGCTGCCGTTCATGGAGTTGGTCGTTCTCATCGCTTCCTCGCGGTTGTTGTCGGCTTCCTTTTTAATATTGTCCATATGGCGGCCCGCTTCGGAGGTGACCTGCCGCGCATGATCCTTCACTTCATTGATTGCTTCCTTCGTTTCAGCCATCGCGGTCGCCGCAGTTTCCTTAACGCCTTCCTGATGAATCATCGCTGCATCCTTGGCTTTAATCGCCAGCTCTTGAACTTTGGAGCCGATAGCCGACGCTTTGTCGCTGCATACCGCAGCGGTTGACTTAGCCTGCTCAGCGAGCAGCGCGCCTTGGCGCTTCGCGTAATCCGCCGCATCGGACGACTTGCGGGCAATGTCGGAGCGGAACTCCTTGCCGGTTTTCGGGGCGAAGAGCAGAGCCGCCGCCGCGCCGATCGCTCCACCGATCAGAATACCTTTTGCCATGTTGCCGCCTTTAACTGCTGTTTCGTTTGCCATAACCGTTCATCTCCTTTAGTCGTTGTTGATGATTTATAAACGCATTGGGCAGGCTTGAAACGAAACGGACGAGTGGTGAAGGCGGGCTTCCGGCTGTTATAATGGATTGCTGATCGCTGCCAGGCCTAACTGGCGCCCTAATTTTTTTGCGTAAAGTCAATTAT
Source organism: Paenibacillus pasadenensis (assembly GCF_023715725.1). Classification (GTDB taxonomy): domain Bacteria; phylum Bacillota; class Bacilli; order Paenibacillales; family Paenibacillaceae; genus Paenibacillus_O; species Paenibacillus_O pasadenensis_A. The sequence goes on along the minus strand of NZ_JAMBOT010000004.1, from coordinate 377,813 downwards.
ATATAGGAAATGAAATGGAAAGGATGCTTGCCGACTATGGAATCTATTCAGCAACGTTTCCCTGGCGTACCGTTATCGGGCACGACTAGAGGACAATGGACGGAAAATCTGCATACCGGTTTTGCCGCAATCGTGTCCGCTCGACAACCGGAACGTCCATTGGCTGCGGCGGGGGATTCTGAGGCCATGGTATTTATGCGTTCAACAGCAAAGCCGATTCAGGCTGCGGCGGGCATAACGGCCGGATTAATGGAGCATTACGGTCTGCCGGAAGCGTCCATTGCGCTGATGTCCGCCTCTCATCGGGGAGGCCCGGAGCATATCGAGCTGCTGGAGCGCATGCTGGAGCTAACCGGCGTTCGGGAAGAGCAGCTTGCCTTTGGCGACGATCTTCCTTTAGGGCCAATAGAGCGGGATTATGCCATGCGTTCCGGTTTTGGTCCCCGCAAGCTATATCATACCTGTTCCGGCAAACATATCGGTCTGCTTGCATACTGCCGCATGATGGGTTGGCCCATGGAGGGCTATACCGATTCTGGACATCCGCTGCAGGCTAAGCTGCTGGAATCTGTCGCTGCCTATACGGGCATGGAGCAGAGCTCCATCGGCCGGGCGATAGACGGCTGCGGGCTGCCGGTATTCCGTATGCCGCTCTCACGGCTGGCGTTAGCTTATGCCAAACTGGGGGATGTTTCTCCGGCGGCAGAGGCTGCAGGCCCGTTATCCGCAGCTTCCCGAATAGCCGCTGCGATGCAGGCTTGGCCGGAAATGGTCGAGGGTGAGGGGAGGCTTGCAACCGTGCTGCTGCAGCGCGGAATCGTCGCCAAAAGCGGCGCGCAGGGCGTATTTGCCTTGGCTGTGCCCGCTGCGGCGATTGGAGCCGCTGTACAGGTGGACGACGGCGGGGAGTCGGCTTGGCCGGTTATTGTTGCGGAGCTGCTGGACCAGCTGCGGCTGCATTTGAACGAGGCCGGCGTGCCGGAGGACCGGCAGCCGGAGCTGGAGCGGCAGCTGTCAGGCGCCGCCGAGGCGGTGCGCGGACAGTTCCCGGAGCGCATGTTCAGCTCAACAGGGGCAGAGACGGGCGCGCGGCAGGCGCTTTTACAGCTTAATTGGGCCTAATTTCCCTGGAAGATGCAGTGTAAGAGCATAAGGTAAATCTATTCAATATTCACGAGTGCTAGGTTATTATCTCTGTCCGTCATGCTCTCGCTTTCATATAGTAGTAGAAAAGAAAGCAAGGGAGAATATCCGCTATGAACGGTTATTGCAGAAATTGCTGCTGCTGGTGCTGGTGCTGGTGCCCGTGGCGATGCTGCTGGGTGCCATGCCGCTGCTGGACGCCTTGCCGCTGCAGGTAGTAGAGGTGTAATTCAATTTTAATCCGCTCGTCGGCCGCAAGCCGGCGGAACTATGGGACAAGAAGGGCCTCTCTCAATAAAAAAGAGGGGCTCTTACCTGTTTTCTGACAATTGGGCACCTATCTCTGTCAGGCAGTCTCTCACTTTCATATGAGTAGTAGAGAAGAGAGGGAAGGGAGAAGAGCTGCATGCATGAGAATCCGAGATACCGCGCTTACGGCTGTTGCGGCAAATGCTGTTGCCTCCGTGCCTGCAAATGCAGCTGGCGGCCAACCCGCTGCGGCCCGCAGGACGGGCAAAGCGAAAATGCAGCGGGACTTATTGTCCGGTGGGTGGATACAAACGGGAATCCAATGAGAAATGCACAGGGTTACATCGCATGGTTGACGTACGGAAATCCCGGTGGAGGAAATCCCAATGCCGCTTACAACAGTTTTGACAACAACGCCGTCACTGCGCTTAACGTCAACGTTCCGACTGAGGTACTGTATAAATTGGAAATATTCACGCCAACCTTAAATCCGCGACTGGTGCAGTCCGTGTACATTCAGAGAGGAACGACGGAATACACCGTTCGGAGCGGTGCCTCTCTGCGCCTGCAAGCATCTCGGCGTGGCTAAAGCAAGCATAAGCTCCTCTACCGGTACGGTGAGGGGCCTTTTGCTGTGCTGATAGCCGGACAAGCCCTCATCCGCCCCATACCGCTTCGCGGTATTCGCTCGGGGATTCTCCGTAGAAGCGCCGGAACTGCCTGGAAAAATATAAAGCATCCTGAATGCCGATGCTGGATGCAACCTGCTCCACGGTCAGGCTGCGATGCTCGCGCAGCATGAGCCGTCCCTTGTCGATGCGCAGGCGGAGCAGATAAGACACCGGCGAGACGCCGGTTTGCCGTTTGAATACGCGGGACAAGTACGCCCGGCTGTAGCCTAGCGATTCGGCCAGCCCTTCCATCGTTATCGGCTCCGCATACTGGGTTTCCAGTAGGCGAAGCAGGCTTTTGACCAATCCGTTATCTTCGTCGCCATCGCCGTCCCGGTCCGGCTCGTTCCTTGCGGCGGTTGAGGCGGCGATATCGGCCAGCACCAGCTGCAGGCATCCGGCAGCGCCAAGCTGAGCGCCGGCAGGCTGCTTTAAATAGTCCATCGCTCTGCGCAGCGCAGCGGCGGGACGGCGGTGTCGCCCGGTATCGGCAATCGGCAGGCTGCTGCCGAAAGCAGCCACTGCCTCGCGGGCGAGCGGGCCCCGAAAGGCTATCCAGCGGTACGCCCAAGGTTCCTCGGGATCGGAAGCATAGGCGACGAGCTGTTCCGGCTCGATCAGAAACGACTGCCCGGCCTCCAGCCGGTGAACAACTCCTCGGCTTGTGAACTCCCCTTTGCCCGACAGGACATGATGCAGCAAATAAAAGTCGAACACTCTTGGACCGAGCCGATGGCCGGGCCTCGTTTGGCTTTCGCCGGCGTAAAGCACGTCATAGGCATCCCCGTGCTCCGCTTCCGGGCTCAACGCGACGCGGTAGTAGAACTCCTTCAACGGTTCACCCCCTTATCGTTTTCCCTCTAGTAAAATTGTATCCATTTTTCGCTTCCCCGAATAGAAGAAGTCACAAATATCCATATACAGTTCACATCATGCCATTCCGTGTTAGCTAACCCCGGAGTATACTGGCACTATACTCGCAAAAAGAATTTAAGTTTGGCAACCGATTGCAGATGGGTAACGGCATGCCCGATTTATCCTCAAGCAGCATGCGTATCAGCGACTTTTTAAATAATAGAAGAAAAGGATGATCAACATGGCGGATCTGAAGCAGCTGACGGAGCAGTTCCTTACTTTGTTTGGTGGAGAGGCCGACGGAATCAGGTATTACCAGGCTCCAGGCCGGGTTAATCTGATCGGCGAGCATACCGACTACAACGGCGGCTACGTATTCCCTGCGGCTCTGACGTTTGGAACGACGCTTCTTCTTCGTCCACGCGGCGACCGTGTGCTCAAAATGGCATCCACAAACTTTCCCAATACGCTTGGCGAAGTCTCTCTGGATTCGATTGAATACCGTGAGGAAGACGACTGGATGAACTATCCGAAGGGAGTCGTCAAGGAGCTGCAAAACCGCGGCCGCGGCCCGGCGGCCGGGTACGATTTCCTCTACCATGGAGAAATTCCGAACGGCGCAGGTTTGTCCTCCTCCGCTTCCATCGAGGTGCTGACGGGGTACGCGCTTCTCTCCGAAGGCGGCCACCCGGTCGACCGGACGGAGCTGGCGCTCATTTCGCAAAAATCCGAGAACGAATTCAACGGCGTTCAATGCGGCATTATGGACCAGTTCGCCGTTGCAAACGGCAAGAAGGATCAAGCGATTTTGCTGATGTGCGATACGCTTGAGTACCGCCATGTTCCATTTCAATCGGAGGACTACGTGCTTGTTATCGGCAATACCAACAAGCGCCGCGGACTGGTTGATTCCAAATATAATGAGCGCCGCTCCGAGTGCGAGCAGGCCGTGCAGGAGCTTAAAGGGGCTTATCCGGAGCTGACGCTGCTTGGCCAGCTGACGCCGGAGCAGTTCCATGCCGAGTGCGAGCGCATCGAGAGCGACACGGTTCGCCGCCGCGCGCTGCATGTCGTGGATGAGATCGACCGCGTGCTCCAATCGGTAGCTGTTTTGGAAAAAGGCGATCTGGAGTCGTTCGGCAAGCTGATGAACGCTTCTCATGATTCGCTTCGCGATCTGTACGAGGTAACCGGCAAGGAGCTCGACGCAATGGTCGAGGCTGCACGCAAGGTGCCGGGCGTTCTCGGCTCCCGCATGACGGGCGCAGGTTTTGGCGGCTGCACCGTATCGCTCGTCCACAAAGACAGCGTAGACCGCTTCCGCGAGCAGGTTGCTGCGGAATACACGGAGGCAACCGGTCTTGTGCCTGACTTCTACGTCTGCTCCATTGGCGACGGCGCTTCCCGCCTGGACTCTCCCGCTCAGCCGTAACAGGCTTTGGAGCGCCTGAAGCCTAGTTCCCCGGACAGTAGGCCGCTTCAGCGTAATGTCGTATGATCGTAGAGGCGGTTCGCCAGACATAGACGAGATTCGGAGAGGAGAGAACGCACATGGCAGTTTTGGTTACAGGAGGAGCCGGTTACATCGGCTCTCATGCAGTTGCGGCGCTTTTGGAAAAGGGAGAAGAGGTTGTTGTTGTTGACAACCTGCAGCAGGGGCATCGCGCCGCGCTGCTCGGCGGCGTCTTGTATGAAGGGGATTTGCGCGACGAGGAGCTGCTCGACCGCGTTTTCCGCGAGAACAAGATTGACTCGGTGATCCACTTTGCGGCTAACTCGCTTGTTGGCGAAAGCATGAAGCTCCCCGGCAAGTACTACCATAACAACGTATACGGCACGTTGTGCCTTCTTGAAGCGATGAACCGCGCCGACGTAAAGCGGATTGTTTTCTCCAGTACGGCTGCCACATACGGCGAACCGGAGCAGGTGCCAATTCGCGAAACGGACCGCACCGAACCGACGAACGCATACGGCGAAACGAAGCTTGCCATGGAGAAAATGATCCGCTGGTTCGAGGTTGCGCATGAGTTCCGCTTTGTGTCGCTGCGCTACTTTAACGCTGCCGGAGCCCATGAAAGCGGCCGGATCGGCGAGGATCACAGCCCTGAAACGCATCTGGTGCCGCTAGTGCTGCAGGCAGCGCTCGGCAAACGCCCGCATATTTCGGTGTTTGGCGAAGATTATCCGACTGAGGACGGCAGCTGCGTGCGCGATTACATTCACGTGAGCGACCTTGCAGACGCCCATATTCTGGCTGTAGAGCGGCTGCGCCGCGGTGAAGGCAGCGCGGTTTACAATCTCGGCAACGGCTTCGGCTTCTCCGTTAAGCAGGTCATCGACATCGCCCGCCGCGTGACCGGCCGGGAAATCCCGGTAGTTATGGAAGACCGCCGTGCGGGAGATCCTGCCGTGCTTGTCGCTTCCTCTGAGAAGGCCCGCACGGAGCTGGGCTGGAATCCCCGCCGCAGCGACCTGGAGAACATTATCGGCTCGGCCTGGAAGTGGCATTTGGACCGTCCGGAAGGTTATAACGACTAATTCGGACTGAATAACTTTGCGCCGGAACGGGAGGAGGTCTCACCGCGATCCCGTCCTGCGCCCGATTTGAGAAAGGAGCTGTACCCCATGTCAACGCATCGATCCGCGCCGTCTGCCGAAGAGGCGCTCCAGGCTGTCGAGCGCTTAGTCGCCGGCGCTTTGAATAAAGGGATGCTGGAGCTGCTCGACGCCGGCGCTGCCCGCAACGCCATTCTGGACTTGCTTGGCTTTAACGAACCGCTTCCAGGCACGGAGGAGCGGCCCGCCTGGAATCAAGCGCTGCTGGAGCTGCCCGCATGGGCTGGCGGCGCGCCGGCTCCCGCCGAAGCTGATTCCGGGAATGGCCAGCCGGGAATTCCCGAGCTGCTTGCTCCGCTGCTTGATTATGCCGCGGCAGCCGGCATTGTGCCCGACCATACGGTGACGCAGCGGGATTTAATGGATGCGCGTATCATGGGGCTGCTCATGCCTCGCCCTTCGGAGACGCAGGCCCGGTTTGCTTTGACCGCTTTAAAGGACGGTATTGGCGCGGCAACGGACTGGTTCTATCAGTTGAACGTGAACAGCAACTATATCCGCATGGACCGCGTGGCGCTTAACCAGAGCTGGAAACATGCGACGAAGTATGGCGAGCTGGAAATTACGGTCAATCTGTCCAAGCCGGAGAAAGACCCTGCCGAGATCGCTCTGCTCAAAACGCTGCCCCCGTCCAGTTACCCGAAATGCCTTCTCTGCAAGGAGAACATGGGCTATGCGGGAAGAAGTGATCATCCTGCACGCCAAAATCACCGGATTTTGCCGATGCAGCTGAACGGCGAAGCGTGGTTTCTTCAGTATTCGCCTTACGTGTATTACAAGGAGCACTGCATCGTATTCCGGGCGGAGCATCTTCCGATGGCGATCAGCCGCGACAGCTTCGGCAGGCTGCTGGAATTCACGGAGCAGATTCCGCATTATTTCGTCGGCTCCAACGCCGATCTGCCGATTGTAGGCGGATCGATTTTAAGCCATGACCATTTCCAGGGCGGAAACTATACGTTCCCGATGGAGACGGCTCCTGTTGAAGCGGAATTCCGCCATCCCGATCATCCGGGCGTTTCGTTCGGTATTGTGAATTGGCCGATGAGCGTGCTCCGCTTGAACGGAATGGACCGCGAGCGGATTCAGGAAGCGGCAAGCGATGTGCTGGATGCATGGCGCGGGTACAGCGATCCCGAGGCGGACGTGCTGGCCTTTACAGACAAGGACGGACAGCGTATTCCGCATAACACGATCACGCCGGTGGCGCGCCGCCGCAAGGACGGCTCCTTTGAGCTCGATTTGGTGCTGCGCAACAACCGTACGAGCGAGGAGCATCCGGACGGCATTTTCCATCCGCATCGCGAGCTGCATCACATCAAGAAGGAAAATATCGGTCTGATCGAAGTGATGGGTCTTGCCGTGCTTCCGGGACGGTTGAAGCAGGAGCTCGAACTGGTTGCCGCTTGTCTCGACGGTTCGATGACGTGGGAGGAAGCGCTGGCGGCAGGGCCGGCTACGATGTCTCAGCACCGGCTTTGGCTCGATGAGCTGCAGGAGGCGTATTCTGCTTCCGCTGTACGGGGTCACGAAGAGGCGCTGGCAGCGGTTCAGGCTTCTGCCGGAGACAAGTTCCTGCAAGTGCTGCGGGATGCCGGCGTTTATAAGCTGACCGAGGATGGAAGACAGGCATTCCGCCGCTTCCTGCTTGCTTCAGGTCATATGGCCGGAGTTGCAGCGGAATAGGATCAAAAAGACGGCGCCAGTTAGCGCCGTCTTTTTGGTATTCACTCCAGATTTCACCAAAACTAATGTCGCAATCTGTTACCCGTTGTCGACATATATGGTTTTTGAACAAATTTTCTGAATGATTTTAACGAATGTGCACGATTGTGAAAAATGTGGATCAAATACTAGACTTTTTTCATAATTATTTTTGAAAAAATGAATTGTATAACGAGCTTACTTATGGTATTTTTTTATATATAAACGTTAATTAATAGACTAATGTCACAATCGATATGTTAATGGAGGGAAACAAGCACGATGCCAATTATGCCGCTTGAGGATTTTTTGAAACTCGATTCCGACGAACAGGTAGAGAAGCTTAAACGCTGGAAGACGGATTACACGCTGAAGGACATCCGCGAAGCTTGGAACTTCAAACATTCCGCTCAATACTACATGCTGCTCAAAAAGCTTCGCATTTACGAGCGTGTCGTGAACAAATCCGATAAATTCTACCCGGACCAGCTTTCCAGCCAATCCGGCGCAAGCGACCGTAGCGGAGATTATTCCTATGGCGCACGCGAGCAAAAGCTTCCAGCCGATCAATTCGGCTACCAGCTTAACGTTGCTCTGACCGGCCCTGAGCTGGCTGACAAGCTGGAGCGTCTGGCTACCTTCCTCCGTGGTGAGCAAAAGCTGGTCAACGTGCGTCTGGCCGTTGAAGCGGCAGCTGAAGAAGCGGCTGCTTCTGAAGAAGCAAATGCAGTAGAGCAAGCGGCAGTTTAAGGATTTATTTACCAATTAATAAAAAGGTACCCGCAGCTGCGGGTACCTTTTTGCAGCCATAGGGCTGTTTTTGTTTGGTTATGTTTGTACAGAGCGCTCTAGCTGTTTCTAAGCTTGCCAAGCTCCGATACAAGCGCCTCCACCTCGGAGATGCTGAACGAAGGTTTGGAAGCAACGACCTCGTACAGGTCGCGGATATCCTCATACTTGTCCGTCCCGAAATGCGAAGCTTGCATCGCGGCGGCTGTTGCCATGCGGAGCTTGGATTTGATTTCTTCAATCATGAATTCCACGTTCTGCTGGGTTGGCTGGTTAAGATCTGGCATGGGGGCCTCCTATGCGTTATTGTCGGCTGTAGACGAATGATTTGGGTCGCCAGCGGGCATTCTTCAAAGCGGTCTGCTTGAAGCGTCGTCCACATTGTACCACGAACCGCCTCCTTCTGTCCGAGAGGCGGCGGCAAATTGAATCTGCCTGCTTGAATCCGTTACAATAGTAACAGAAAGAATTACGGGACTTACCAAATCTGCCAGGGCAAAGAGGTTGCAGACCATGAGTCGGGAGACAAAAGTAAACCGGACCGAAGATGCCGCCAAATGGGCGCGTGTGGACAAGGCTGGATTGGTAACCTTTTTCGAGGCAATCGCAGCCAAATATCCGACCCGGAACGAGGTCGTGTTTCTTTGCGTCGGAAGCGACCGTTCCACCGGGGACTCCCTCGGACCGCTGGTCGGCTCGCTTTTGTCGGAGCAGGGTTTTCCTCATGTGGTGGGCACACTGGAACAGCCCTGCGATTCAGAGCAGGTGGGTCCGATGCTGGCATCGCTTCGCGAGGCAACCTGTGTCATAGCGATCGACGCCTGCCTGGGGCGGGCGGAATCGACGGGACTGTACCTTGTCCGCAGCGGACCGCTTCAACCGGGCCAAGCCATTGGGCAGCATTTGCCTGCAGTAGGAGACTTTAGCGTTGCGGCAGTTGTTAATACCCAAGGCCATAAACCTTACTGGATCATTCAGACGACGAGCCTTTACCGGGTGCTGGGGATGGCCCGCACCATTGCGGATGCTGCAGCGGCCGTCTGGCCGTCTCCAGATGCGCAGACCGCCTCAAGCGGAAGTTTGATTCCCGGCTCGTTGCGTTAATGACGACAGAACTAAGATGGAGATGGAAGGATGATGAGCATGTCGAACCGTTCTTTGGCGAACCGCAGGTTGACGCTGCCTGGCGGTGCGGATTTGGCCTACCGCGATAATGGGAGAGGTCCGGAAGCTGCTGCTGCGCAGCCGGCTATTGTGCTGCTGCACGGCTTCTGCGGCAGCTCCGCCTACTGGGAGAAGCTGCTGCCGATGCTGGAGAGCCGGCACCGGGTCATTGCTGTAGATTTGCGCGGTCACGGCAAATCTTCGGGCGCAGGGGATCAAATTTTGCCGATGGAGCAGCTTGGGGAAGATGTGGCCGAGCTGCTGAAAAGCCTGGAGACAGGCCCCGTCGTGCTGATGGGCCATTCGATGGGCGGGTACGCCGCGCTTGCGCTGGCTGAGAAATATCCTGAGCTGCTGGCGGGTTTTGGCCTTATTCATTCCACGCCGCTGCCGGACAGCCCCGAAGCTCGCGAAGGCCGCGACAAAGCCGCCGCCGCTTTGGCGGATAATGGAATTGTTCCATTTGTGGACGGGCTTGTGCCTAAGCTGTTCGCTCCTGCCTACGCCGGCACTGAGCTGGCGGACCGGGCCAAGGAGATCGGCTACGGTACCGCTCCAGCAGATGCAGCCGCTGCCGCGCTGGGCATGAAACAGCGGCCTGACCGCAGCGCCGTGCTTGAAGCGCTGGAGCTGCCGCTGCTGCTTGTGGCGGGCAGCGAGGACGGCGTCATCCCGCCCGCAAAGGTGTTTGCGGCAAAGGGCAGCCGCACCCGCGCGGAGGTGCTGGACGGCGCAGGCCATATGAGCATGCTGGAGCAGCCCGAGCAGCTGGCCTCCCTGATCGGGAGCTGGCTGGAGAACGATACGACGGCTTGATGCTGCGCGGCCATACAGCCGCATGAAGGAGAGATGGAATGTTCCAGCGGGATTATTTCATGCGGATGATTGAGCAGATGGCTGAGGTTTCAGCGGCGATTCTCGGTCTCAAAAAAGCCGGTAAGCAGGAAGAGGCTTTGCAGGTGATCGAGGAGCTGCTGGACAAACATTTTCGGATGAACGCCCGGCTGCTTAAGGGGCTGTCGGACGAGGATCTGGTGCGCATGATGTCGCGCTCCGGCGTGCCGGACGCTTCCATGCTGCACGCGCTGGCGCTGCTGGTCAAGGAGGAGGCGGACTTGCACGAGGAGTCTGGCCGGGAAGGACTGGCGTTCCAGTCGCGGCTCAAGTCGCTTCATCTTTTGCTGCGCGTCTCTTCGCTTGGTGCGGAGCCAAGCCCGGACGACACGATAAGAGAGCAGCTTCGCCGCCTTGCGGCCTATGAGCTGCCTCCGGCTACAAAGCGGCTCCTGGCCTGCTGGCGCGAGGAGCAGGGCGAATATGCGATGGCCGAGGATCTCTGGCATGAGCTGCTGGAGGACGGAGAGCTTGAGCCGGCTGAAATGGGCGAGTTCTACCGCAGGCTTCTTCCGCTGGAAGAGGCGGCTTTAACCGCTGGCGGGTTAAGCCGCAGCGAAGTGCGGGAAGCGGCGGAGCCGTGGGTATCCGGTGGCGCCAGCCTGGCGTCGTCGGCGAATAACCGATTGGATTAGCGGAAAGGCCCCAAGCCGGACGACGGCATGGGGCCTTGTTGCTGAATAAGGAAAGGGGCAGGATCAGCATGGCACAGGAACAATGGGAACAGGAGCTGGCCGACACGGTCGGGAAGGGCAGTCTGCTGCAGGCTACATTCAGCGGACCTTCCGGCGGGGGCGAGCTGCCGCCGCGTACGGTGGTGCGCCCGGTGAGGCTGAAGGCGGGGCTGCGCTATCAGTTTGAACTGCATTATCCGACCAAGGTGCTGCACGAAAATGTTCCGCCGGAGGAAGCTGCTCTCAAGATGGCGGGCCTTCTTAAAGGCGGTTACCGCCAGGCGCTGGTCAAAACCGAGGAAGCGGATTTGCAAATTTTGCTGAGCAAAAAAGGCAAAGCCGCCCTGCTGCGCAAACCGCCGACGGCAAAGCCGAAGGAAGGGGCGCCTGCTCATGACCGCAGCAAAAAACGTGTTTTGGCGCAGGGAGAACCGCCCGCCTTTTTGCAGGAGCTGGGCATTTTGACTCAGGAAGGAAAAGTGAAGGCGGACAAGCAGGACAAATACCGCCAGATCAACCGTTTCCTCGAAATGGTTACCGATGTCGCAGGCGATCTGCCGCAAGGAAGGGAAATTACGATTGTCGATTTTGGATGCGGCAAATCGTATCTTACGTTTGCGCTGTACCATCTGCTGGCGATCGAGCAGAAGCGCAGCATCCGTGTCATCGGGCTCGATCTCAAGCAGGACGTCATCGCCTTCTGTTCGAAGCTTGCCGACCGGCTCGGGTATGACCGGCTGAGCTTTCAGGTCGGGGATATCGGCCAATTCGGCGGTCTGGATAAAGCCGATATGGTCGTAACGCTGCATGCCTGCGATACCGCAACCGACGCTGCGCTGGCTAAAGCGGTCGGCTGGCAGGCCTCCGTCATCCTGTCAGTTCCGTGCTGCCAGCATGAGGCGTTCCGCCAAATTCAAAACGAGGAGCTGGCGCCGCTGCTCGGACACGGGCTGCTGAAGGAAAGGTTTGCAGCGCTCGCTACGGATGCTGCGCGGGCTGCGCTGCTGGAAAGTGTCGGCTACAAAACGCAGATGCTTGAGTTTATCGATCCCGAGCATACTCCCAAAAATTTGCTTATACGAGCGGTGCGCAGACAAGGGTATAACAAACCGACACAGCGCGAGCAGCAAAAATGGGAAGAATACGTCCGCTACCGCGATGCGTTAAGCCTGGACCCCGCTTTGGAAAGAATGCTGGCTCGTATGCCGGAGCAAGCTTAACCGCCCTGCTTTGGAGCGGGCGTCGTGTCCCGCTCCGGCTTTGTCCTATTCCCTGCTGTCAATGTCAGCCTGCTATGCTATAATGGAAGACAATGGATGCTGTCGCAGGGATGGGTGAAGAGCTTGGAATCATGGGTATGGATTGATTTCAGTTTGTCGGTCTTCATGCTTAGCCTGTTTGGTTATGTTTTTCTCCGCAATCCTATAACACGTCTCCATAAGGCCTATTTATCCTTTCATTTTTTAATGCTGATGTGGCCTGTCTCCCATTTTCTTATGCATATGACTGAACCGCCTGCGGTTCAGCTGTTTTTCTTTTCTCTCTCTTTCGCCGCGTTATCGCTTCAGGGTCTTGGGTGGGCGGTGTTCATCTATTTTTTAACGGGACGTTCCTACTTGCTGACCCGGCGCATCTGGATTCTGCTTGCAGCGCCTACGGCGCTGTCCGTTTTGTTGATTATCTCGAATCCTTCCCACCGATTCGTAGGGTTTGGCACGGAAGCCGATTTTGATTTTGGCCCCTTCTTTTTGATATTCCTCACCCAGCTGTTCCTATGTTTCTTGGTTTCAATTAACTGCATCATCCGTTCCCGGCTGGAGGGGATGCCGGTCCGGCGCCGCGGCCAAGTCAGCATGGCGCTGAAAGGGCAGCTGATGTTTTTGCTGTTTGTCGGAGCGGATATTTTACTGAATGTGCTATTTGACGACCGCTTTCCCGATATTGCTGGTTTAACCTCGTTCGGCATGGCTGTTGCTGCACTTTATTTCTGTATCTCGATTCAAAGATATCGAGTATTTGATATTGTGAGAATTGCCCAGCGCGATATTGCCAACTCCATGACGTCCGGATTAATGGTGTTGGATGCCGACGGCACTGTGCTGGAGGTCAATCATGCTCTGCAGTCATATTTGTCCGTTCGAAGCGGCGACCGTTTCGATATGAGGGCGTATTTACGTTCCCGGCAGCTTCCGGCTCATACCGTTGAACCTTTTCTTCGGCGTTATAGCGATATTGTGCCCCACCGGGCTGTACAGGAGCTTGCTCTGGAGCTTGATGAAGGGCCGTTTTCCGGCTCGCTCCGCCATGTTCAGATGGAGGCCTCGCCGATCCTGACGCCGGAGAAAGAGCTGCTTGGCCGGGTTATCACATTCCAGGACGTCACGGAAATCCGGCATCTGGTGGAAGAAAAGCATCGCCAGAACGAAATTTTGCAGCTGCGCAACCGCGAGCTGGTGCAAATCCGGGACGAGCTGTTCAAAGCCAATCTCAAGCTGGAGGAGCTGGCGACTACCGACAGCCTGACCGGCTGTTACAATCGCAGGTTTTTGATGCAGCGGTTAGAGCATGAGGTCGTGTCCAATATGCGCTACCGTATTCCGTACGCAATTATCGTTTTTGATATCGATCATTTCAAAGGAATCAATGACAGATACGGCCATTTGGTTGGCGATGAGGTGCTGCTTGCAACGGCGGTTGCGGTAAAAGACATGCTGCGGCGCTCGGATGTGCTGGCCCGATACGGCGGGGAGGAATTCACCGTTTATCTGCCGCATACGACGCGGGCTCAGGCGGAGCGGCTTGCTGAACGGCTGAAACTGGGCGTTGAATCCAACCGGGTCCGAATCGGCGATTCGGAGATGACGCTTTCGATTACAATCAGCCTGGGCCTATTATCCATAGAGAACCAAAGTCCACTGACGGTAATGGAACCGAAGTCCTATTTGCGCGATCTGTTTCAGGAAGCGGACAATGCTCTGTACGAAGCCAAAAACAACGGGCGGAACTGCGTAGTCGGACGGATGAGGGCCTGATTCGCAAAGAGGGACATTCGACCCCCTCAAAGGAATGACAAGATTCCGAACCATCTGATAGAATAGAACCAAATCCTGCACAATCAGCTCATTTACAGGGTCGGGACTGACGGTCACGATCCCGCGGGGCTGTACGTTAGAAAGTGGAGCCCAAGCATGAGAAAAGTACAATTGGACCGGATCATTCCCGGCGCAAAGCTGGCAAGACCGATCTTACGCGAGGATGGCAATGTTCTGCTTGGAACGGGAATGCCTTTAAGCGACCGCTTTATTCAGCGTCTGATGGATCTTGGCGTGGACAGCGTTTACATCGAGGATGAGCTTACCGATGGCATCGAGCCGAATGAGACGCTGCGGGACGAGACCAGAAAAAAAGCAGCAGAGGCGCTTCACAAGCTGATGACCACACAAATGGACCAGACTGGGGCGAAGGGCCGGGCGGCGCGTCCAGAGCTTGGCCGAACATTCCGCACGGTGTTTAATGACATTTTAAACGATGTGATGACGCGGGAGGATGTATTTGCGGGGCTGAGCCAGATGCATACGCATGACTCATATCTGTTCCATCATTCGGTCAATGTGGCGGTGCTGGCAGGTATTATCGGCATTGCTAAAGGTTACAACCGCAACCAGCTGGAGGAACTAGGCATCGGAGCGCTGCTATTCGACATCGGCATGACTAAAGTACCGCGCGAGCTGTTGAACAAAAAAGGGCCTTTAACACCGCAAGAAAGAGAAATCATGCAGCGGCATACGACGGACGGCTACGACCTGCTGCGTAAAGAGCATGATTTGTCGCTGCTGTCCGCTCATTGCGCGCTGCAGCACCATGAGCGTTATGACGGAAGCGGTTACCCGCGCGGCATCTGCCGGAACGAGATTCATGAGTATGCTCAGATCATCGGCATTGCGGATGTGTTTGACGCCTTAACCTCGTATCGGCCTTACCGCAAGCGGTATTCTCCTTCGGAAGCGATTGAGTTTTTGTTTGCGGCCGGCAATACTTATTTTGATCTGGATCTGGTGCGGTTGTTCTGCAATCATGTGTCCATGTATCCGGTATCGACCAGCGTTTTGCTGAATACCGGACAGGTTGGCGTCGTTGCGCGCAACTTCCAGGTTGCTGTGCATCGGCCGGTGCTGCGGATCATTCGCGAAGCTGACGGGTCGATGCCTGCGGAATCCTACGAGTTGGATCTGCGGGACCAGCTTCATCTTACGATTATCCGCGAGGTATAACTTGGAATTAAGAATTGGGGAGGATCTACTATGATGCAGCCTGATTCATCGTCCGCAATGACGGAAGCGGAGGATAAGCTGCCCGTTCAAGAGAGCGAAGGATTAGAGACAACGCTTATACCGGCGCTTCTGCTGGGCAGCCGCACGTTTGTGGAGCAGGAACATTGCTCGGCGTCCGGCACGCTGACATTGCTGGAAGGCGACTTGATCGAGGTGGAGGTAGAGCAGCCTGATCGCTTCAAGCTGGGCGACTCAATCTGGCTGACGGTGGAGTCCCCGTCCGGCAGCTACCGGATGCCAACACGGGTAATTGGGCGCAGAAGCAAATCGCTGGCGCTGCTTTTCCCATACGAGAGATACCGGCTCATGACCGAAAAAAGGGTCCATCCGCGTGTTGAGGTCAATTGTCCGGGCAGATTGTTGCTGGAGGACCAGCGCTGGAAATACGAGCCAAGCCAGACAGACCTGCTGCGCAACCGCTGGTCGGACGAGCTCCGTCATGAGGGTTTGGACGAAGCGCTGCTGCAAAAGCTGGTCAAGCTGATGGATGAGGACGATTTGAACGGACTGGCTGAAGAGGACCGCAATCGCCGGGAGCAGGCTGCCCGCGCCGAAATTACGGTATCCAATATCAGCCTGGAAGGCGTCGGTTTCCGCACAAGCGGCGGCATGGAGCTGAACTGCCACGGGACGGTTGGCGCCGTGCTGGATCTCGGGTTTGAGCTGAGCTGCACGCTGGAGATTTTGTGGCGTCAGGATGCAGGCGGCATACTCAGCTATGGAGCGCGCATGAGCGGTTTGACTGCTGAGGGTGCGCGTCAGCTGCGGGCGTTCGTGCTGCATGAACAGATGAAGCAGTATTATCAATCCCGCCGCAGTAATACGCCGGAGGAAGAAACGGCGACAGCGCAGGAAGATGCGGAGCCGGGTCAATAAGCAGGCCTCTCTTTAGCCGTAACGGCTAGAGAGAGGCTTTTTTTATATGCGAGAAAAGATCGGCTTGGCCGCTCCTAAAGGTTACCAGGATTCCAATCGGGCAAAGCTTTTACTAAATGGCCTGTAGCGGGAAAGACGGGAGGGCGAAAGTTGCAAAAGCCAAGTTTGGAGTTTAACGGTGTATGGAAAAGGTATAACCTCATAGCTGGGGCCGCAGCGCTAGGAGCGGCCGTGCTGCTCGCCTCCGTTTTCCGCCGTGCAGGCTGGTTTTTTGATCGGGATGGGGATGGAATTGCGCTTTTGTTAGGCGTACTGGGAATCATTACGCTGGTGATAAAAGGCTGGCAGCATCGGCGGGAATCCAGGCTGGATGCAGCGGATATATACGTTATGGGCGGCCTGTCCTCAACAGTCTCTGCTCCGGGCGAATTAGTCCGGCATCGGCCGTTTAGGGCAATGGATGCCGCAGCATTTTGCTGCTTCGGCTTGGCCCTCATGTATACAGCCGGCTTGCTTGCGGAGCCGGTCTCGCCGGAAGGAAACGTACAGGAGGCTTTGCGCTGGGCGGCTTACGGCTCCTTTGGACTGCTGCTCGCGGGCTGGCAGGCGATGCAATCAAAGCTGTTGCAGGCAAGCGGCAGCGGTCGGCGGAGGAGCAGCACTGAAAAGCTGCCCGCAGCTGCCAGTGATGCGGCTGCATGGGGTGTGCAGCTTTTTACACTATATGCCGTAGGGAGTTCTCTAGCGGTCTGGCTGGGATGGATCGGCGGTACGGACTATATGCTGAGAACCGGCGATATCCGCTTAAGCTCCGCAGCCGCCAGACTGGCCGGTTATGTTCAATACAGCAATACGTTGGGAGCCATCGCGGCTGCGCTGCTCGTCTGGCAATGGCTGCTTCAGCAGCTTTCCCGCAGCCGGTTGCTGCGGATCAGCGGCGCACTGCTTGCCGCCCCCTGTTTAACGGTGTTGCTGCTGACGGAGTCGAGAGGGGCGCTGCTTGTTCTTCTAGCCGCTGCTGCCGGCGGAGTGCTGCTTGCGCCCCGAGGGAGCAGGCTGAACTGGGCAGGCAGGGTCGCTTGGACGTTTCCGGGAGCGATTGCCGCTGCGGCGATGGCCTGGAGCTGGGAAGCAGGCGGCGGAGCGGATAATGGAGCGGGGCAGAATATCGCCGCTGTTCTCATGGCTGGCCTGTTATACGCATCAAGCGCCGTGCTGCTGATCCAGACTTCACTTCACAGCACACACTCCGCTGCCGCTGGCATGAAAAGAATGCAAAGCGTTATAGGAATTCTGCTAGCTTTTACCGCTCTTCGGACGGTTGCCTACAGCTGGAGCTCCGCCAGGTTCAACCCGGGTGAGGAGGAGGCGCTGGCAACCGGCATGTCCCGTCTGAGCATGTATAAGGACGGCTGGCATGCAGCCGGGGATTCCTGGCTGCTTGGCTACGGAGCGCGCGCCTGGGAATTGCTGCGCGGCTCGCTCCCGTCGGCGCCGCATGCCTCCACCGAAATTCACAACGGCTACTTGGACATGCTTTTGACCGGCGGAGCGGTCGGGCTGCTCCTGCTCGCCGGGCTCGGCGTCTTGCTCATGAGAGAGGCCGGTGCAAAGTCGAGGCTGGGCATGCTGCCGCCGTTTGTTCTGCTTCTGCACGCTGCGATAGACGTGGACATGTGCTTCGGCATCTTTTGGCTGCTGCTGTTTGTGCTTGCTGCTGCAGGCTCAGGGCTTGAGATGACCGCAGAGCAGTCAAAAACCGGGGAGGCGTCTCCCCGGTTCAGCCGCCGAACGCATCCCGAAATGCTTGACGCAGTCGCTCCGGATCAACTTCCCACAGCTCCGCGATTTCGGCGCTGACGTTTTCGTCCCACCAATCACAAAGCTTTTTGCGGTTGTCATGGTTTTCATGTACAAAAACAATGCTTAAACACACTTTTTTCGTATAAAGCTTTTCCGCTTCCTCAACTTTTTCCTTGGAAATAAACGTTTTGAGGCGTTTGACGGTCCGATACAGCTCATTGCTGCAGGCGCGCCGGATTTTGCGGACGGTGGGGAGGTTTGGCTGATGCTTTTTGGAAGACGGGTTCTGGCTGCCGTTCATAAAGCCCACTCCTTTCGCTCTCCACATGTATATGCCGGGCGGCCTGCGGTGTGCAGCGCATGAAACATCCTGTTCAGCTGGCATGCCAGGCTCAATGCGCGGCTTCGTTCCAATAGAATTAGTTCAAAATAAGCGCAAATAAGCCCCCGTCCTGCCGGCCGCTGCCGCATGGAAAGGGGGCTTATGGATTATGCGCTGCACAGGTTCGGGCTTGCCTGTTAATGCACCGTGATATATCCGACCATCGGACCGTTATGCTTCAGATCGGTATGAATTTGGCATTCAATAGGGTAGGTGCCGGCTTTGGCAGCGGTGAAGCTGACTTCGGTCGTTTCGCCCTTTTTCACCTCGCCATTAACGCCAAGTCCTTTAATTGTAAAAGGGTGGGATTCTCCATTAACGCCGGTAATGCGCAGCGTGACCTTTACACCTTTCGGCACGGTCAGCGAGCTCGGACTCCACTGGTACACCTCAAGCTCCTCGCCGCCGCGCGTCGTTGAACTGAATTCGCCGGTGACCATCTCATACACATGCCCGCCGTCTGGCTGCTGCAACGCTGCAGAGACGGGAGCCTCTGAAGCGTTCCAAGGATAGAGCTGCCAGCAGGCAAAAGCGAGTACCGCAATAGCAACGGCAAGCCCGGTAACCCTCAGCTGCCGCTTTGTAATAATGATTGCTCTCATAACGTTTCCCTCCTCGTCCGTATCGAAGCCTATTCTCAAAATCGGCGGAAGCCGCCGAGACGGCAGCGCCGCATGGCTTGTATCGCTGTCCTATTTTTATGCGGGGAGTTGTCCTTCCATGCCAGCTTTGGACAACATTCTCATCTGGCATGTCTTCCCAGATCCATGCTAGAATACCGTTGAATATTATAAGAGCGGATAAAGAGAAGGAGTGGAGAGTAAATGCAGCTGCTGCATGATTTGGCGGATTATTTGCTCGGCATCGTCGAGCAGCTAGGTTATTTTGGCATCATTCTTGGACTTGCCATGGAAGTGATTCCGAGCGAAATTGTGCTAGGTTATGCCGGTTATATGGTTTCAGGAGGCAGCATGACGTTCTGGGGAGCGGTCGTTTGCGGCACGATCGGCGCTGTGGTCCAGCAGTGGATTCTTTATGGGATCGGGCTGTATGGCGGGAGGCCGTTTCTGGACAGATACGGCAAATACCTCAAGCTCAAACCAAAACATATGGATATGGCCGAGAGCTGGTTCCAGCGGTACGGCTCCGGCATCGTGTTCACGGCCCGTTTTGTGCCGGTAATGCGGCAGGCCATCTCCATTCCCGCCGGCATCGCGCGCATGCCGCTGGGACGGTTCACGATGTTAACCGCGATCGCCTCGCTGCCATGGTCGATTCTTTTTGTGTCGATTGGACAAAGTCTCGGCAGCAATTGGGGACAGATCAAAGAGACAGCCGCCCCGTATACCATTCCGGCGGTCATTGTAGCGCTTGCTGTACTCATCGGTTATGTGCTGTTCAAACAGCTGCGCTCGCGCGGTAAAACAGTTTAATTGAGACGAGTCCTCGTCATTTGTTACAATGGAGGAACGTGGACAAAGGTCTCATAGGATACAGACAGGAGAATGTACGGCGTCCCCATTTAAATCGTAACCAATTACATTTTGAGCAGGGAGTGGTATTTAATGGCGCGCAGCGTAGCAAATAAGCTGAATAAAGGTATTTCCCCCCGTCAATTTCGCGAAGGCATGACGAAAAATCAGGAGGCGTTCGACAGCTGGGGAGAGAAGTTCCAGTGGGCGAGCGACGAGGACCGCGAGTTTTTTGAGCAGCTGAACAACCGGGACGATCTGCGGGTGCTTATTTTGATGGCGGAATGGTGCGGCGACGTCGTGCGCAATATTCCGGTCGTCTTCCGTGCGCTGGAAAACAGCGGCGTGCCGGTGGAGGTGCTCGTTATGGAGGAGCATCTGGATACGATGGACGAGTTCCTGACGATGGGCGGCCGCGCCGTTCCGGTTGTCATCGTTGCAGATACGGGCGGTCATGTGCTCGGAACGTGGGGCCCTCGTCCGAAGCATGTCCAAGAGGCGATGACGGCATTTAAGCTGGAAAATCCCGACCGCGAAGCGCCTGACTACCAGGACAAGCTGTCGCAGGTGCGCCAGGAAATGGGCCGCCGCTACGGCGAAGGCACGGAATATCAAGCCGTCATCGTCCGCGAGCTGCGCGAGCTCATTTCCCAGTTCTGATGAGCGCGATGAGAATAGAGTCGTTTGTGCTTGGTCCCATTCAGACCAACTGTTACTTGCTCGTCAACGAAGAGACGAACGAGGCTGTCGTCATCGATCCCGGCATGAATCCGAAGCCGCTGCTGAACCGGATTGCAAAAGAGGGCATCAAGCTGCAGGCGATCCTGCTTACGCATGCCCATCTCGATCATATGGGCGGCGTGGACGAGGTGCGCAAAACGGCCGGCTGCCCCGTTTACATTCATGATCTGGAGGCGGACTGGCTCACGGATCCGGCGCTCAACGGCTCGCTTCGCTGGAGCCATATGACGCCTCCGCTGACGACGGAACCCGCTGAATACGCGCTGGCGGAAGGGCAGCGGCTGCAGCTGGCCGGGTTTGAATTTCTGGTGATGCATACGCCGGGCCACAGTCCCGGCAGCGTCAGCTTCCTGCACGGCAATAATCTGTTCTCCGGCGATGTGCTGTTCCGGCAGTCAATCGGACGGACCGACCTTCCTGGCGGGCGTGAAGCCGATCTGTACAATTCCATCCGGGGCAAGCTGTACCGGCTTGACCCTGAGGTTACGGTATATAACGGGCATGGGCCCAAGACAACCATTGGCTATGAGATGGCGAACAACCCTTACGTTCGTCTGGGCTAGCCGTTTCTCCGCTTCCTTTTGCCGAATGAACGGCGGAAGGAAGCGTCTCTTTTTGCACGGATTGACGGGAGGAAGTGGAACGATGGACAAAAGCATCATGCAGGAGGAAAACGTCGCTGCGGCGTTAACGCCGGAGCAGAAGGCGGCGGAGCAGGAGCGGATCGTGAAAGGCATCGCCGCGGAGCTTGGCTTGCCCCACAGCAAGGTGAAGTCGGCGGTAGGCCTGCTTGACGAGGGCAATACGATTCCGTTTATTGCCCGCTACCGGAAGGAAATGACCGGTGAGCTGGACGAGAACGAGCTTCGCTCTATCGAGGAAAGGCTGGCTTACCGCCGCAATTTGGAAGAGCGCAAGCGCGAGGTGCTCCGGCTGATCGGCGAGCAGGGCAAGCTTACCCCGGAGCTGGAACAAGCGGTTGTTGCGGCTGTAAAGCTGCAGGAGGTCGAGGATCTGTACCGCCCCTACCGCCAAAAGCGCAAAACCCGGGCCTCCGTCGCCCGCGAGCGGGGCTTGGAGCCGCTGGCCAATTGGCTGCTTTCCCAGCCTAGACAGGGTGAGCCTTTAACGGAGGCGCGCCGCTATATAAACGAAGAGCTGGGCGTAACTACTGCCGAAGAGGCGCTGCAGGGGGCTATGGATATCGTCGCAGAAGGATTAGCTGACGATGCGCGCATCCGGGCCTGGGTCCGTAAGTTTACGGCTGATCAAGGCAGCATTCGTTCCGAGGTCCGTCAGGCGGGCGCGGAATCCGTTTACGAAATGTATTATGACTACCGTGAGCCGCTGCGCAAGCTGCCGCCGCACCGCACATTGGCGATGAATCGGGGAGAGCGCGAAGAGGTGCTGCGCGTCGCGCTGGACATTCCTGCTGAGCGGATTCACGACTATATTAGCCGCCATACGCTCCGCCAAGGGACGGCGCAAGCCATCAAGGATACCTTGAACGCAGTCATTGAGGATGCTTACAAACGGTTGATTGCCCCATCGATTGAGCGCGAGGTGCGCGCAGAGATGACAGAGAAGGCCGAGGAGCATGCAATCGGCATTTTCTCCGCGAATTTGCGCAGCCTGCTGCTGCAGCCTCCGGTCCGCGGCCATGTCGTGCTTGGCGTTGACCCTGCGTTCCGGACCGGCTGTAAGCTGGCCGTCGTCGACGCGACAGGCAAACTGCTGGAGGTTGCCGTTTCGTATCCAACGCCGCCAAATAACAAGGTGGCTGAGGCGGAGCGAATTATCGGCGGCCTGTTAGACAAGTACAAGGTGACGTTGATCGTCATCGGCAACGGCACCGCTTCGCGTGAGACGGAAAGTTTTATTGCTGATTTGATTCGCAAGCGCGGCGACGGCTTGAAATACATTATCGTCAATGAGGCGGGAGCGAGCGTTTATTCGGCCTCAAAGCTTGCGCAGGAGGAATTCCCGTCGCTGGATGTTGCGGAGCGCAGCGCGGTATCGATTGCCCGCAGGCTGCAGGACCCGCTTGCGGAGCTGGTCAAAATCGAGCCGAAGGCCATCGGAGTCGGCCAATATCAGCATGATGTCAGCCAGAAGCGGCTCGGCGAGACGCTTGGCGGCGTCGTGGAGTCTGCGGTTAACCATGTCGGCGTTGACGTCAATACCGCATCAGCTTCGCTGCTTTCCTATGTGGCGGGCATTAACGCAACGACGGCTAAAAACATCGTTAAACACCGCGATGAAACCGGGAGCTTCGCTTCCCGCAAGGAGCTGCAGAAGGTGCCTCGTCTCGGCGCCAAAACATATGAGCAGTGCATCGGCTTCATCCGGATTCCGGAAGCGGCTAATCCGTTGGACCGGACGCCGATTCACCCGGAGTCTTACGGGTTTGTGGACAAGCTTTTCCGTGAGCTGAAAATTGGTCTTGAATCCATCGGCAGCGATTCGGCTCGTGAACAGCTTGCTTCTGCCGATATTGCCGCGCTGGCAGCCGCGATTGGCGTCGGAGAGCCGACACTGCGCGATATCGTAGAGAGCCTTATGCGTCCGGGACGCGATCCGCGCGAGGAGCTGGCGGCGCCCGTGTTCCATCAGGATGTGCTGGCGATTGAAGATCTTCAGCCGGGCATGGAGCTGCAGGGAACGGTGCGCAACGTGATCGATTTTGGCGCTTTTGTCGACATCGGCATCAAAAACGACGGTTTGGTGCACATTTCGCAGCTTAGCAACCGGTTCGTCAAACATCCGATGGACGTTGTCTCCGTTGGCGATGTCGTAACCGTATGGGTGCTTAACGTTGATCTCAAAAAAGGCCGGGTCGGCCTGACGATGCGCCAGCCTTCCGCGAGCCAATAAAAAAATCGCTGCGTACAGAACAAGAGGACGCCCCGGCTGCAGTCGGGACGTCCTCTTGTTTTTTGGTGAGGGGGAATTATGGATAAGGCTCCCAAAGAATTGCTGCCTTCGGCGGAGCCTTCCGTCTGTAGGGCTCAAATTTCTTGCCCGGCAGACTGGGTTTCCTGATTCGCCTGCTGTTTATTCCGGTAATAAAACCAGCAATCGTTCAGCAGTCGAACCTGCCGGAGGTCCTTTTGCTGGAATGCGCGTTTTAGTTGATTGCTCAGCCATTGAGGCATAACAACCATCCTCCTCTGCTGTGGAATCGTTTCAACAGCATATGGAGGGCATAGGCTCAGCGTGCAGGTCCAGCAGGTTAGGCTGGCGTAGGGCGGCCGGTAATGTTAACCCTCGTATTCTTCCTCGTACCACTGCTCCAGCTGCGCTTGCAGAGCGCGGATCTCAGTGAGCAGCGAGATAAGCGGATATGATTTTTCCTGGATGGATTTGAACGCTTCCTCCAGCTCGTTAAGATAATCGAGTCCGCTCTTAACATCCAGTCCGCGCTCGTGAAGCTCGGCCGGAGAGAACTCGGCTATGCAGCGCGCCAGCGGCGGCACATGCTCAGCCGTCAGTTTGTCCAGCTCTTTGTGAAGGCGCAGGTTAAGCGCAGACAGCTGGTAAGCGTGGGAATCGGGCATTTCAACAAGGCTCAGCTGCGGCCCGTGCTGAAACAGGACATATTTCATTGTAGGCATGGCGAAACATCGTGCTCCTCTCGCAATCGGTCGGTTGTCTACTTGACAGTGTAGCCCAGGATGCCTTTACAATTCAAGGGGAAAGGGGGGCCGGCCATGGAGGATAAAGAGCTGCAGGCCTGGGTGGAAAAAGTATCGCTGGAGACTTTTGGGCTGCCGTTCCGGCACAGGGCCGCGTTCAACCGCAGGCTGTCGTCGACCGGCGGACGTTATTTTATGAAATCCCATCATATCGAGATTAGCGCCAAACAGCTTGAGGCATACGGAGCAGAAGAAACGGAGAAAATTATCAAGCACGAGCTTTGTCATTATCACCTGCATTTGCTGGGGCGGGGATACCGTCACCGCGATGCGGACTTTAAACAGTGGCTGGCCCAATCGGGCGGATCGCGCTACTGCCGGCCGCTTCCGGACAAAAAAGCGAGAAGGCCGCTGCCGGTCCGCTTCAAGCTTGTTTGCGGCTCTTGCCGCATGGAATATCCGCGCAAGCGGAAGGTGGATCCGTCACGTTATGTATGCGGTCGCTGCCGCGGTAAATTAACGTTGTATGCGCTTGACACCGCCGGTCGGTCATGATAAATTATTCCTTGTCAGACTTGTTTTACTGACTATTCCCTGATAGCTCAGTTGGTAGAGCACTCGACTGTTAATCGAGTTGTCACAGGTTCGAGTCCTGTTCGGGGAGCCAGTATGGAGAGATACCCAAGTGGCTCAAGGGGACCCTCTGCTAAGGGGTTAGACTGCGTAAGTGGTGCGAGGGTTCGAATCCCTCTCTCTCCGCCATCTTCTTTTTAAGAAGAAGAGACCTTAATGGTCTTTTTTCTTTGTCCGGATCTTGGCTTCGACAAAAGCTTCAAAAAAGTGCTTGCAATGATTCGGTTCCTGTGATAAGATCATTCATGTTGCTTTGAGAAATGTCCTTCTGGACAAGCTATCATGGCCCGTTGGTCAAGGGGTTAAGACACCTCCCTTTCACGGAGGTAACAGGGGTTCGAATCCCCTACGGGTCACCAATTTTTTCCTCAAGAGCCATTAGCTCAGTTGGTAGAGCACCTGACTTTTAATCAGGGTGTCGAAGGTTCGAGTCCTTCATGGCTCACCAGTTTTTATTGCTGCAAAACGTGCGGTAGTGGTGGAATGGCAGACACGCTATCTTGAGGGGGTAGTGGGCGTACGCCCGTGGAGGTTCGAGTCCTCTCTACCGCACCATAATTTTAACTGACATATCCCGCTGAGGCGGGATTTTTTTTGTTTTTATTAGGTTATTTTGGTTCATATAAATGAAGCATGGATCGAATTTGTTGACATACTTCTTGGCGTACATGTTCTGGAGCCAGGCATTCACAATCCTTTCCTAAGCCTAAAAGAAATTTATACCCATAAGAATCAGGCATAAAAGGGAATTCTACAATTAAATATTCATCCTGTGTCTCTAAAAGCGCATAATCGTTGAGTCGCTCCGCAATGATTGATTTTATGGAGCGATGAATGCGCAGCTGAACCGGAATTAATTTTGTTTCCGAAAACGGTTTCTCAAGGAGATGATCAGGTACTTTCCGGAATTCAAAGGTTCCATTCAATAAGCTTGCGGATTGAATTCGGCTTAACTTAAAAAAACGGAACCCCTCTTTTTCACGGCAGAAAGCGAATAAGTACCAGCTGTTTTCTTTGAACATTAAACGATGCGGCTCGAGAGTGCGCTCAGAAAACCGGCCTAATCTATTTTCGTAGCTTATCGTTATTAATCGCTGCTGCTCCATAGCCGTATTTACAGCAATATGCGCAGAGGTTAATGGATACCCTGAGCTTATCCAAGGCGCATAATCAATGATAATTTGCTGAAGCTTGCGCTCGATGTTATCGGAATGCGCAGCAGGGATGAGGGACTTTAATTTTTCGACTGTATGCTGAATGGAAACAGGTGCATTCGCCACAGTTAAGCTCTGAAGGGCAATTAACAGTGAAGCTAGTTCCGAGCTGCTGAAAAAACGGTTGTTTAATTTGTAGTTTTCCATGATTTGAATGCCGCCGTTTCGGCCTGTTTCCGCGGTGATGGGAATGCCTGCTTGCGCGAGTGAATCCAAATCCCGATAGATGGTCCGTACAGACACTTCAAAGCGTTTAGCTAACTCCGGGGCGCTCACCCGTCCTTCCCCTAATAAAACCATTACAATGGCAAATAAGCGCTCTGTTTTCACCGTTTCTCCTCCTTTTCTAAGAAATTATAAACACTGACAATCTGTTGTCAAGGTTTGCTTGGTATATTAACAGTGTCGAGAGGCAGAATACCGTGAAAGAGGAAGGAGCAGCTTCAATGAAAAGAAATCAGAGCTGGTTTGAAAATGTGGACAACCGCCCCCATCCTTGGCCGGGACTTAATTGGCTTACCACTGGAATCATCGTTTCTGATGTCGAAAGTGCTGTTGATTTTTATACTCAGGCCATGGATATGGTCTGCATTTTTGAAGGTGAAAATGATGATGGTAATCTGTTTTTTGCCAGAATCAGATATCGGGGAACCAATATTACGATTTACAAGGAGCATTTTGACACGGACATTCTTGCTCCTTCATCCACGGGTCAAACTCCACCGTTTATTTTCTACCTCTATGTCGATGACGTTAAAGGGCTTTTTGATAAAATGACGCGTGCAGGGGCAGTAGTTCTGATGGAGCCTGAGGAAACGTTTTGGCAAGATTTAAGAGCCCGCTTGAGAGACCCTTTTGGGTATGTTTGGGACATCGCTCAAAAATTATAGCAAAAATCTCCAACCAGTCCGTCACGGGCTGGTTTTTTGTTGTTTGTCGGATCAATCAGTGCACCGCTGTAGCAGGCGCGGCGGAGGTACGGCATCCGCAATGTGCATGAGCTCATCCGGCTCATTACGGTGCTGCTTAAGGTGTAAGCATAGAAAGCAGGCAGGATGGCAGCAGCACGCTCGTTCGTGTGCGTATCCTACCCGAAAAGGGCAGGAGGGCGACTCTTTGCCGGAGGAGAAGTATTGGCCGACTAACGCAACTGAGGAGCGTTATTTGGCCTTTATTCGCCGTTTTGGGAATCTAATGCAACTGACAAGCGTTATTTAGGTGGTTTACGGGTCCAAAAACTTCCAAAGTGATGAAATAAGATGTCTTAGTTGTGTTACGTTTCAGAATAGGGCCAAAACTCTCGAATAAGCCTTTACAGTTGCGCTAGAATTTCAAAGTAAGACAAGCGAAGCCAGTGTTTGAGCGTTTAGGCGTTCGTATTGAAGTGAAGCAAAGAGGCGAGCCGCCATTGACACTAGTTAGAATTTGTACACAGAGCGAAGCTAAGCTTTGGCCCGGCTTATGCCATTTAGAACTCCGGTGCATGAGAGCAAAGCTAAGGTTGGGCCAGGCGACGCTATCTAGAACTCCGGTGAAAAGCGAAGCCAAAGGTTGAGCCTGTAGAAGCGGCAGCGTTCGCCTTTGACGTCGGATTTCCACCTCTGGGAGGTTAAATTCAGGGAAATCTGAGGTCAACAGCTATCGGAGGGCCGACCTTTGGCGCAGCGGGTATCATACGGGAATTAGGTTTTGCATGCGGCGCAGCGGGTATCACACGAGAATTAGGTTTTGCATGCGGCGCAGCGGGTATCACACGAGAATTAGGTTTTGCATGCGGCGCAGCGGTCTTCACCAGCGAGATGTAGTATACTGTATTCGTTCAATCGACAAAGCAGGAGGTAGCAGATGAATCAGGAAACGATGGAGCTTTTCCGTACGATTACGGAAATGAGAGCCGTTCCGGGGCAGGAGCGGGAGCTGCGGCAATTCGTAGAAGCGGAGCTGAAAAAAAGCACCGATGAGCTTGTATATGACCGTTTAGGAAGTGTATTTGGCGTATTTCGCGGCAGCGAAGAAGGACCGCGCATTTTAGTGGCGGGACATATGGATGAGGTCGGGCTGATGGTCACCTCCATTACGGAAAGCGGGATGCTGAAGTTTGTTACGCTTGGAGGCTGGAACGCGCAGACGATGCTGGCCCAGCGTATGGAGGTCGAGACGGACAACGGCCCGGTCATCGGCGTAATCGGCTCGACGCCACCCCATCTGCTGGACGATGCCGCCCGCAGCAAAGTTGTTGAAATCAAAACGATGTATCTGGACGTCGGCGCCGATAGCCGTGAAGACGCGATTGCAATGGGCATCCGGCCTGGGCAGGCCATCGTGCCTGTATGTCCGTTCACCGTTATGTCCAATCCGAAAAAGATTATGGCGAAAGCTTGGGACAACCGCTACGGAGTCGGCCTGGCGCTGGAGCTGGCCAAGGAGCTGAAGGGCGGCGGGCACCCTAACGTCGTTTACGCCGGCGCAACGGTGCAGGAGGAGGTAGGCCTGCGCGGAGCGCGGACGGCGGCCAACCTTGTTCAGCCGGACCTGTTCCTGGCGCTGGATGCAAGCCCTGCGGCAGACGCAACCGGGGACAAAAACGCCATGGGACAGCTTGGCAAAGGCGCGCTGCTGCGTGTGCAGGATCCCGGGATGATTACGCATCGCGGGCTGGTGGAGCTGATCCGGGATACCGCCGAGGATCGCGGCATCCGCTATCAGTATTATTTTTCGCAGGGAGGCACGGATGCGGGCCAGGTTCATCTGTCCGGGATCGGTGTGCCGTCGGCAGTTATCGGGCTGCCGGCGCGATACATCCATACGGCGGCTGCGATTATGCATATCGACGATTACGATGCCGCGAAGGAGCTGCTGTTCACTCTGATTCGCAGCATCGACCGGAGCACCTTCGAGACGATTTTGTCCAAATCATAGAGTCAGACTTTAGACCCCGTACAGCGGGGTCTTTTTTGATGAGAAAAGAGGAAATTCCATGAGCCTCTGGTTTCAAGTTTTTGGGCTTTGATGGGACTTATAGGATAACTATAGAAAAATAATTGCAATGTTAATTTAACGTGTTAATCATATGTTGCGTTAAAGCGTTGCAACAAAAACATGTAAATTAATCAAAAAGTTATGGTATTTTTAGTGATAATGTATTAGGGGTTGAAACGGTTGCGAATCGCAATAAAAACGTCGATTCTGTTAACAAATTGTTTGAATATCCCTAAATTCGTATACTTAATTCAGGTTTTTACCGTCGCCAAAAACCGACATAAACCTTACAGCAGCAAGGATGAAAGCGCTCTACATACTCCAAAGTGTATATGAATAATTATGCGTATAATAAAATTTTAATTATTTTCAGACGAATCTATATTCTAACCTTAAAAAAGGTGCTACAATGAACCGGAAAATTACATGTTTGGCAGAAGCCGAGGAGGAATGTGTAGTGGCACCTACATCGATTAAGTGGAAGACCATGATTGCAGGCTTGTCTGTAATGGGGGTCATTGCAGCAGGTTGCGGCGACAACGCAGGCAACAACACAGCCGGAAACACAAATACGCCGGCGACGAACACAGCAAATGAAGGCGCGGCGAATAACGCCGGCACGCCGGAAACGACCGGCCCGGTTAAGGGCGGCACGCTGACCGTATCTTCCTTCTCCGACATCGTGAGCCTTAACCCGCTATTTATCGGGGATACCGCTTCGGGAGATATCGCTTATCTGATCTTTGCCAACCTGCTGGACTACGACCGGAACGGCAACGCGGTTGCCGAGCCTTGGTCGCTGCTTGAGTCGGTTCCGGAAATTTCGGAGGACGGCAAGACTTACACGCTTAAGCTCAAGGCGGACGCCAAGTGGAGCGACGGCACGCCGGTTACGGCGGACGATATCATGTTCTTGATCAACACGGCGAAAAACCCGGAAGCGGCTTCCCCGGCGATCGCGTCCTTTGACAAAGTGGACAAGGTAGAAAAGGTAGACGACAAAACGGCGAAAATTACGCTGAAGCAGGTTTATGCTCCGTTCCTGAACGTGCTCGTCACCAATGTTGTTCCGAGCCATATTCTGAAGGATGTTCCAGCGAAGGAGCTTAAAGGTCATGCCTACGGCAAAGACCCGGCCCAGACGGTAACCAACGGCCCGTGGAAATGGTCCAGCTGGACCCAAAAACAGAATCTTATCATGGACAAGGACCCGAACTACTGGGCTAAGAGCACAAATGACGTCAACATCGACAAAATTGTCTACAAAATTTACGCCGATCAAAACACGGAAGTACAAGCCTTCATCAAGGGCGACGTAGACACAATAAGCGCCATTCCGGTTACGCAGGTTGAGGCTGTCCGCGGCAAAGGCCTGGAGGTTAACGTCGAGCCGGGACCGACTTACGAGTACCTTGGCTTTAACTTTAACAAGGACAACTTCGGCGGCAAGCCGTCCCTGTTCGAGGGCCAAAAAACCCGTCAAGCGATTGCTACGGCGCTTAACCGCGATGCGATGATTGAGGCGATTTTGAAAGGCACGGGCAAAGCGCTGAACGCGCCGTTCTTGCCGGGCAGCTGGGCGGATCCTGGCGCCGATGCGATTGAGTATAAGTTCGATCCTGAAAAGGCAAAAGCATTGCTCGCGGAGGACGGCTGGAAAGATACGAATAACAACGGCACTGTGGATAAAGACGGTCGCGAGTTTGAATTCGAGCTGCAGTACAATGCCGGCAACAGCCGCCGTGAAGCGGTATCCAGCGCCATTCAGAACGATCTGAAAACGATTGGCATTAAGGTCAACACAAAGGGCATCGACTTTGCTTCCTGGATCGAGCAAAACGTAACGCCGGGCAAATATCAGGCGATGCTTCTGTCCTGGTCGCTTTCCAACCCGGATCCGGACAGCGAGGCGATCTTCTCGTCCAAATACTTTGCGCCTGAAGGTCAAAACTCCGGCTTCTACAACAACCCGACGCTCGACAAGCTGTGGGTGGACGGATACTCCACGACGGATCAAGAGAAGCGCAAAGAGATTTACAAACAAGTCGGCAAAGAAATTTCCACCAACCTGCCTTATGTATTCATGTATCAATACGGCCTGCCGCAAGGCATCGGCAAACGCATCAAATGGGCGGACGGAGACGGCCCGCAAGCATCGCTCGCTTACGGTTACTTCTACGGCATCAACAAATGGTGGGTCGAGGATCAGAAATAACAATCGCATATCACCCTTAGATTTGACTTCACGCGAAGCAGAAGGGGGAGGGGCGGCAGTCCTTCCTCCTTCTCCTTTGTCCTGAAGGCCGGACGATCAGCTCCGCTAAACGGAACGGTCGGTTTGATGAACTTTTGAAGGAGGACCCTTTATGGGCGAGTATTTTATCCGGCGGACGCTCCAGTCGGTCGTTGTGCTTTTTCTAATTACGATTTTTACCTTTGGACTTATCCATGCCGCTCCGGGCGGACCAACCTCCATGTTTCTTTCTCCGGGCCTCTCCCAGGAGGCAATGAAGCAGCAAGCGGAAAATATGGGGCTTTACGACCCGCTGCATATTCAGTATTTCAGATGGCTGGGGGATATTCTGCAGGGCGACCTCGGCAACACGTTTAAGAATAACCTGCCGGTGGCCGACATTTTGTGGCCGACGGTTAAAAATACATTGGTGCTCATGGGTGTCGCGTGGCTGCTCACGCTTATCATTGCCATCCCGTGGGGCATCTACAATAGTACGAGGGAGTACGGCTTGTCCGATCAGACGGCGTCATTTATTTCGTATATCGGATTTGCGATGCCAACGTTCTGGTTCGGAATTATACTGCAAAGCTTTTTTTCTATCGAGCTGGATTGGCTGCCTCTATCCGACATGTATACGATGGGCAAAGAAGGCGATGTTGGCGACCTGCTCATGCACTTGATTCTTCCGGTGTCGGTGCTGACGCTCGGATTTCTGGCCTCCTATCTGAAGTATTCCAGAGCGAGCATGCTGGAGGTTCTGGAGCAGGATTATATCCGCACCGCGAGGGCAAAGGGCGTGCCGGAGCGCAAGGTAGTGTTCCGTCATGCGCTGCGCAACGCGCTTATCCCGATCATTACGATCATTGGCCTCGATCTGCCGCTGCTTGTCGGCGGCGCGGCTCTGACCGAAAACGTATTCAACTGGCCGGGAATGGGGCGTCTGTTCGTAGAGGCAGCCTCGGGCCGCGAATATACGATTCTGATGGCGCTTACGCTGTTGACGGCGGTTTTTGTTGTTATCGGCAATTTGATTGCGGATATTTTGTACGCCATCGTTGACCCGCGCGTGCAGCTTGGCAAAGGAGGCAAATCGGCATGAGCACGAATCTGCAGCCAACAGCCGGCACCAATGCGGCTCCAACTCCTGCGCCGGCAGCTAAAAGCCCAAAGCCGATGGGGCCTTGGCGGCTGACCTGGAACAAGTTCAGACGCAATCCTTTTGCCATGAGCGGGCTGGTCGTATTGAGCATATTTGTAATTGCAGCAATATTTGCTCCGTGGCTCGCGCCGCATAAGCCGGATGCCGTCAATTACTACGCAAACAGCCTCAAACCTGGGGAACAAGGGTATATCCTCGGTACGGATGAGCTGGGCAGAGATATTTTATCCCGTTTGCTGTACAGCGCGCGGATCTCACTTTCTGTCGGATTTGCCGTTGCGGCAGGAGCGGTTTTAATCGGCACGTTAATCGGCTCTATGTCAGGTTTTTTCGGCGGATGGGTTGACATCATTTTCATGCGCTGGGTCGATGTGATGAACTCTGTCCCGCTGCTGTTTCTAAACATTTTGATTCTGGCGATATTCGGCGACAGCTTCTGGTATATGATCGGCATTATGATTTTTACAAGCTGGATGGGCGTCGCCCGTCTCGTGCGCGGCTCGTTTCTCCAACTGCGGGAGATGCAGTTTGTTGAGGCGGCTAAGGCCATTGGCGTATCGAGCTGGGGCATCATTTTCCGCCATCTGCTCCGCAACGCGAGCTTCCCGATTATCGTCAACGCAACGTTGATGGTCGGCGGGGCGATTCTTGCGGAATCCGGCCTGTCCTATCTTGGACTTGGCATTCAATCGCCGCAAACGAGCTGGGGCCAAATGCTCAGCAAGGCCCAGGAATTCATGCTTGTGGATCCGATGCAGGGCGTATATCCCGGCCTTTGTATTTTACTGGTAGTGCTTGCGGTTAACTTTATCGGCGACGGTATCCGCGATGCGCTTGATCCCCGTCAGAAGATGCATCTTTCCCCAAGGAGGCTGGAGCAATGGCGCGCAAAATTCTCGAAGTCAACCAAATGACCGCCGGATTCCTGGTCAACAAGGAGATTGTGCGGGCGACCGACCGGATTTCCTTCGACCTGGAAAAGGGCAAAACGCTTTGCATCGTCGGCGAGTCCGGCAGCGGCAAAAGCGTCACCTCGCTTGCTGTCATGCGTCTTATAGATTACGCCGGGGGCATGATTCTCGAGGGTGATATAAAGTTCGACGGCGTAGACCTGTCGGTGAAAAGCCAGGAGGAAATGCGCAAAATCCGCGGCAACCGGATTGCGATGATTTTTCAGGATCCGATGAGCTCGCTTAATCCGGTGTTCACTGTAGGCGAGCAGATTGCAGAAAGCCTGCGGCTGCATCAGAACAAGTCCGACAAGGAAGCGATGAAAGCCGCGGTTGATCTGCTGCGGCAGGTCGGCATCCCGTCGCCCGAGGTGCGTGTAAGGCAGTATCCCCATGAGCTGTCCGGCGGCATGTGCCAGCGTGTTGTCATTGCGATTGCTTTGGCCTGCCAGCCGGAGCTGCTCATTGCGGACGAGCCGACGACGGCGCTCGACGTGACGGTGCAGGCGCAAATTCTCGATTTGCTGCAGCAGCTCAAGAAGAACAATGACATGTCCATCATTATGATCACTCACGATATGGGCGTGGCGGCGGAAATGGCGGACCGCATTGTTGTAATGTATGCGGGCGGCATTATGGAGGAGGGCTCCGTTCATGAAATTTTCGCCAAGCCGAGCCATCCGTACACCGTTGGCCTGCTGAAGTCGATCCCTGGATTCGAGGTGATTGACGGCGAGGAGCTTTATACGATTAAAGGCAACATTCCGCGTATTAACCAGCTCCCGACAGGCTGCCGATTCCATCCGCGCTGCGAGCATGCGATGGATATTTGCCGCAAGCGGGAGCCGGGCTTCTTCCAGCTCGGACCGGATCATAAAGCGGCCTGCTGGCTGTATGAGGAGCATGCGGGCGAATCGTCAGTATCTCCGGCCGGCGCAGCCATTGCGCAAGGGGAGGTCAGAGTATGAGCAAACAGCTGTCCAACGAGACGCTGATTGAGGTTAAGCACATCAAGAAATACTTCCCCATCAAAAAAGGCTTGCTGAGCCGTGTTGTCGGCCAGGTGAAGGCGGTTGACGACATTTCCCTGGAAATCAAAAAAGGGGAGACGTTTGGCCTTGTCGGCGAATCCGGCTGCGGCAAGTCAACGCTCGGCCGCGTCATTCTCCGCTTGCAAAGCGCAACGGAGGGCGAAGTCATCTATGGCGGCGAGAACATCCACGCGCTCGGCAGCTCCAAGCTGCGCGACCTGCGCCAGGATCTGCAAATCATTTTCCAGGATCCGTTCGGCTCGCTGAATCCGCGCTTTCTAGTGTCGGACATTATCGGAGAGCCGCTTCGGGTGCATACGGATATGAAGTCTGCGCAGATCGACGCGCGTGTCGTGGAGCTGATGGAGCTGGTCGGCCTCGACGCCTCCCGCCGCAACCGTTACCCGCATGAATTTTCCGGCGGCCAGCGGCAGCGGATCGGCATTGCCCGGGCGATTGCGCTGAATCCGAAGTTTATCGTCGCCGACGAGGCGGTCAGCGCCCTGGACGTGTCCGTCCAATCACAGGTGCTGAACCTGCTTGCGCGCCTGCAGAAGGACCTTGGCCTTACGTTCCTGTTTATCGCGCACGGCTTGAACGTCGTTCGGCATATTTCCGACCGGGTCGGCGTCATGTATCTGGGCAAAATGGCGGAGGTAGGGCCGACGGAGGAGCTGTACAATAAGCCGCTTCATCCGTACACAGCGGCGCTTCTCTCCTCAATTCCGCGCCCGAATCCGGCGCTCAAGCGCGAGCGGATTATTCTGAAGGGCGATGTGCCGTCCCCGGCCAACCCGCCGTCGGGCTGCCGTTTCCATCCGCGCTGTCCAATCGCCAAGGACCGCTGCAAAGCGGAGGAGCCGCTGCTCCGAGAGGCTCTTCCGGGGCGGCAGGTGAGCTGTCATTTTCCTCTAGTGGAGGATGGGGACTTGCAGCGGATGGCCGCAAAAACGCTGGGTTAACTTTTAAGCAAATATCACAAAAGAACAGCCTCCAACGGTTAGAAATCATCTAATCATTGGAGGCTATTTTTCAGACTAAAAATCAAATTTGAGAAATTCTTATCGTTTTTGGAGTCGTCGTACCGGTTGCAACTCCAGATTGTACCGCGGCAAATGAATCCGCCACGTAAATATAGAATAAACCATATAATCTATAGGGGGTTAACAGCATTCTTATCTCAGCGGTTCCGACAGACTGGCCTTGAGATCTAATGCTGTAACTTGCTTGAGCGCTTGAGGGGTTACTTCCTCTCTCCAACACCTGAAAGGTATAGCTCCTGCCCGGAAGAATAGTATGCAAAGACGGAAAAGGGGACTCAAAGTTGCCAGTAAGAGATGTAGCAACCAAGTCATAGCTTTGAGTATCATTATAAACGGTGAAACCGGTGGTACCAGCTATGCCTATATCAGAATTGCTGGATGAGCTAATTGAAGTACAAGCAAGGGCTACAACGAGTAAAATAAATAAAACTAAAATTAACCCCATGTGTTTACCCTTTACATGGTTGGTAACTGCCCATCGCTCATTCATTCTATCATCCTCCCAAACATTCTATTTTAAAGTATGAGAAATACATAGAAACGTTCGGGCGATTCTCCGTACACGGGACGAGCGGAGCAAATCCCTTCGAATATGCTGCCCATAACCACATAAAATGGGACTAAGGCATAATCAGGCCAGTCATCTGGGGAGGGAACGGGAATGGGAACCGATTCGGGCATCGATTCGATCTTTTCGGCGGCGGGAACTACGTTGACGATTTTGATCGCGGTCATCGCAGTCATAATCGGAGCGGGCCTGCTGAAGACTTATATGAGCTGGAGCCGGAACAACGCTCAGCCGCTCCTCTTTGTTAAGGCGGCCGTTGTCAGCAAACGCTCCAGAGTTCGAAGCCAGCAGCCATACGAAGAAGGGCAGCATCAGCAGACATTTACCGATTATTATGCAACCTTCGAGGTGGAAAGCGGCGACCGGATGGAGTTTACGGTTAGCGGACGCGACTTCGGCCAATTGGCCGAGGGGGATGTCGGCAAGCTGAGCTTTCGCGGAAACAGATATCAAGGGTTCGAGCGGGATAATAATCGGGTAATTCAGTTTGGTTAATTCCAATCACATAGCAATAAGCAACCCCCCGTCAGCATGACGGGGGGTTGCTGTAAATATAGGAAGCAATAACTTTTTAAAACATCAGCTCCAAAAACTCCTCCAGCTCCACCGGACCAAGATAAGGCGTCAGCTCAACTCCCGCCAGCGCCTCCCGCACGGAGCCCGGTTCGTACCGGATTCCGGCCAGCAGCTCTTCCAGCTCGCTGACCTCAGCCGTGCCGAAAAAGTCGCCATAGATGGAAGCCCGCTCGATCCGCCCTTGCGCTACGTTAAGGCGCACATCGTAGGTGCCGGCGCTAAGCCGTTTGACCTGCCGCATGTTAAACTCCGGCGAACGCCCGTAATTCCAATCCCAGCTCCTATAGCGCTCCTCGGCAATGCGGCGCACGCCTTCCCAGTCGGCCTCAGTCAGCTCGTACGTTTGCACCGGCTCGCCTTTGTACAGAAAACCCAGCAGGCGGGAGCGGAACTGCTCAACCGTCATTGGCTCCAGCAGAAACTCCGAAATGTTGGCGACGCGGCTGCGCACCGACTTCGTCGACTTGGATTTGAACTTTTCCGGGTTCACCTTTAGCGCGGCTGCGACATGGGAAATGTCCGATTGGAACAGCAGCGTGCCGTGCGTGTACATCCTTCCGCGGGTCGCGAACTGCGCCGTGCCGGATATTTTGCGCTCGCCGACCTGGATGTCATTACGGCCGCTCAGCTCAGCCTCAACGCCCATAGAATGCAGAGCTTCGATAACCGGCTGGGTGAATTTGCGGTAATTGCGGAACGATTCTCCGTCATCCTTCGTGATGAAGCTGAAGTTCAGGTTGCCATGATCATGATAAACGGCTCCGCCTCCCGACAGGCGGCGGACGACATGCAGCCCGCGCTCCTGCACGTAATCCTCATTGATTTCCTCCAGCGTATTCTGGTTTTTGCCGATTATAATGGAAGGCTCATTAATATAAAAAAGCAAATAATCGTTATCGGCCGGAAGATGACGGAGCACATACTCCTCCAGTGCCAGATTAAGGGACGGATCGTGAAGATCCCCGTTATGAACAAACAGCATGCGTTTTCCTCCCATTCATGTGCACAAGTTCACCACATGTTTAACTGTACCATATGCAAAGACGCAGCCCAAACCAGGCGCACTTTGCGCGGATGCCAAAAGGCCCCATCCCACATAGAGCGGGATGGGACCATAACGGGCTGTTAGCAGCAGTCAGCATGGAGCGCTGCCTGTGAACGGCTTAATAAAGCGAAATCGTCAGCGTATCCTTCTCGTTGATCGTATGCAGCGTTGCTTCACTGCCGGTAATTTCTACGCTGATAAGGGAAAGGATGCAGCTTTTCAGCGCGTTTTTGCCGGTAAGCAGCTTGCGGTTCAGCACCTCGCCGAGTTTATCGAGAGCTTTTTTATTGTTTTGCTCCGTAACGTAAACGGGGATGTTTTTATTTTGAAAAGAAATTAAGGTTCTCATAGCCTCTCCACTCCAATTCTGATCAAGTTGTTCGTGCATGTATCGGTCCGGCTTAGTTGGTTAAATTGGTTATTCCTATTGTAACCAACTAAGATTAATAGATTCTTAAAAAACAATTATAAATTGGTTACAAGACCATTGACGCTCCGTCTGTAAAGCATCAATCGCATGCAATTTGTTTCTTTCGCAAAGTAAGTATAATCAACCTTGACAAAAGATGCAACAGCTTAAAGTCTGAATTTTATGACATTCTTGAGACGGGCGGAATAGCCGCGTTGTCTGGTCGTCTACATGTTCTTCATGAGCCGTTTGTTTCCTGCTATATCTGTGAGCCTAAATTGGATTTCTTTTCCTCCAAATACCGACAGAAAGCTTATCCGATGAATCTCCGCCCGGGCTTCCACATTTATGAACGAGCAGCCAGTCTCAGTCCTTTTTTGTCCAGTTCTTTATAAGTGAGAGAGTCGCTGTAGAAGCCGTATACACCTGCCGCTTCCAGACTGCGGACGGCTCCCGCTTCATTAATCGTATTGGCGTAAACGGGAACGCGCAGGGAGGCCAGCCTGCTAATAAAGGGGATGAGGCTTTCCACCCGTTCGCCCGGAATGGTAACGGCGTCGATGCGGTTGTTGGCACGGACAAAGTCCAGCACTTCCTCGTCCGAATCCTTCGACTGATAAAGCGTATATATATAGGAAGAAAAAGAATGAACCGATTCTACCCATGCGAGCATATCTCGGCTGTACAGCTGAGGAATAACTCGTGCGAGCACCTCTTCTTTGCCTTCTGCAGCCCGGATAATGGCCGAAAATTGCTGGCGGATTTCCTCAGGCGTTGTTCCCTTTGTATCGGTAACGATCCAAATATCCGGATAGTTTTGCATAAGCTCGGCGATTTGTTCAAAGCTCATCGCTTGGTACTTGCCAAGAATCGGCAGCTTCAATATTTGGTTCAGCTTAAGCGGCTTGTCCATCTCGGTTCTGGGCAAGCTTTGCTCAAACCGGTCGTACAGATAACTTCCCCAGTCATGGCGGCTGACTAAATATCCGTCCGTTGTCAGCTGCAGATCAACCTCAAACACGCGGTAGCCTTTGGCGTAGTTTTCCTGAAAAGCCTCTAGCGAATTTGTATACAAATTCTGATCCACCGAGCCCATCGCGTGGGCGATCAAAGCATGCGAAGTCCAAGCCGGCGGAGGCTGCCGATTCGTCATAACGGCGGGTTTGGCTCCGGATAAAAAGGGCGAGGCGCACAGCAGCAGCGCAAAGGCCGTAGTTGTTCCCTTTAACCATCTGTTCATGGCCTTTCCCTCGCTTTCTGGATGCGGTTTACCATTACATACCCGATTTAGCCGGTTTATATCCAAACGGGCTGGACATTGTCCGTCCGCTTGACTGGCCATACTTCATGGATTACCGTAAAGAAAGTGCGGCTTGGAGCCGGTAAAAGAAGCGAAGTCAAACCCGGTCCAGACGAACGTCGGGCTGGCCAATGACAAATGGTGATAGGATCGCCCTATGCGAGGAAAGGAACGTTTACAATGGGAACATTAATTAAATACGGCATTACCGGCGTATTGAACACGCTGGTGGATTATGCCGCTTTTTTTCTGCTCAGCTCGCTGTTTGGCGTTCATTATTTGATTGCCCAGACAATCAGCTATGCTTGCGGTACTGTGAACAGCTATGTAATGAATCGGAAATGGACCTTTAGGCGCACCGGCCGGGCAACTAAAGGAGAAATGTTAAAGTTTCTCGTCGTAAACGGATTAATGTTCGGATTATCAACCGCTGTTTTGGCTATTTTCCACGAAATTATCGGTTGGAATGCGCTCGTTAGCAAAGGAATTGCCATCGTTGCAGCGACCGGAGCCGGATTTTTAGCGAATAAGCTATGGGTTTTCCGGGATTCCGGTCCCTCGGTCCATGTGACTGAAGTCTCGAATCATGTCGAATCGAGTCCGAGAGAAGGATGAATTAGGACCTCTTCCTCTCTTATGATTCAGAAGTCCTTCCTAACATTTATGGGAGCTGCTGTTAAAATTGTTTCCAAAGTATGATTTCAACGATGCCGAGATGGAGCGAACCCGCTATGCAGCGGGTTTTTTTGTTGAAAAGCTGACAGGCGTCGTCATGAGTCTTAGGTCTGCTTCTGCTGACGCGGGAATGGAAGCTCTTTGGGAGAAAGGTAGCGCATACAAAACGATGAAACCGGAAACAGTTCTGAAAATTCTTTTTTTAAGATGCGGTTAAAATAGGAGCAGGGTACTTGAAAACGATTCTCAAAAATGAACAGGATAGCCTAATCCGAAACATGCCTTTCTTCCCTCTAGCTTTTGCTACTATCTGTGTCATAATCGTTACCAACAAGCTTCCGCATGTCGGAATTTGATCCGATAAGCTGCGGTTCGCTTGGCTAATCATGTCAGATCGTTGCGAAGACTGAAGATTCAGGGAGGATAATAAGCATGATGCTTCATCATCAAGCGGAATCTTTGTCGGGTGCAGAGAAGCAGGTAAGAGTACGCGCTTTTCTAGATAAGCTGGCGGAGGATAAAAGTTTAAACAAAGCTGGAGCGGCACAGTCTGCGATCAACAACGGGAGCGCTGCCGATATTTCGGGCTCCGTCGGATCGGTCAATGTAGCGGACGTGCTTACGGGGCTGCTGCGGGAACAGGGGCTGGGACGAAGTTCGGAAGAGCTTGTCGAGCATGTTTTGGAAGGCGGCAGCGTGGAGGCATTTCTGAACCGCAGGCAAAACGAGAGATAGAACAATACCATCTTTGCCTCTCTTTTTTTTGGCTCGTTGTTCTCGTTTTGAATAATTAACTTCTTTTAATAATTCGTTTAGAATTCTCATTTTTATTGGAGGCGACATCTTGGAACTTAAACACTACGCGTTCATGATCCGGAAAAGGCTGTGGCTCATTACGGCGATTGTCGTCATTAGCTGCTCGCTTGCTGCCACCTATTCCTATTGGTATGCCAAGCCGCAATATGAGGCGTCGGCGAAGCTGCTGGTCGGCCAAGTGAAGG
The DNA here is from genome assembly GCF_023715725.1 of Paenibacillus pasadenensis. Lineage (GTDB taxonomy): Bacteria > Bacillota > Bacilli > Paenibacillales > Paenibacillaceae > Paenibacillus_O > Paenibacillus_O pasadenensis_A. The sequence goes on along the minus strand of NZ_JAMBOT010000004.1, from coordinate 336,995 downwards.
ACGGAGGCGGGCTGATGTCCAGCCTGGATCTGAACCTGATCAACAGCAACATTCAATTGATCAAAACCTACAAGGAAATTATCAAGACGCCGCGCATTATGGGAATCGTTGCCGAGGAATATCCCCAGCTCAATCAAACGGCCGGCGAGCTGGCGAGCAAGGTGACGGTCACCTCGGTCAACGACACGCAGGTCATGTCCGTTACGGCGCGGGATATGAGTTATGAAAATGCGGCGCGCATCGTCAACGCGGTGTCGGTCGTATTTTCAAACGAAATTCCGAAGCTGCTGCAGGTCGACAACGTGTCGATCCTTAACCAGGCCGACCCCAAGGCAAAGGCCGCTCCGGTTGCACCCAACGCAAAGCTGAACATCGCGATGGCATTTGTTCTGTCGCTGCTGGCGGGCATGGGCGTTGCCTTCCTGCTCGAATATCTCGACGATACGATCAAAACCGAAGAGGACGTGGCGGAAGCGCTCGGTCTGCCGGTGCTTACCGTTATTCCGAAGTTCAAGGAAAGCGAGGCGCAGCCGTCCGGCGGCAGCAGCCGCAATATGAATCAAATACCGGCCCCAGGCCGAGTGGGGAGGAAAAGCAATGTCTCGCTCGACGCGTAAATGGAGTCTCATTACGGAAAACAATCCTAAGTCGCCTATTTCGGAATCGTATCGGATGCTGCGGACGGGAGTTGAGTACGCCGGCGTTGATGAGCCGGTCGATCTGATTATGGTCACCTCCTGCAGAGCCGGCGAGGGTAAAAGCACGACCTCAGCCAATGTGGCGGTCACCTTTGCGCAGACGGGCCAACGGGTGCTGCTGATCGATGCGGATATGCGCAAGCCTTCCCAGCATCATATTTTCGGCGTGTCGAACCGGGGAGGCCTTACCGGTGTGCTGCAGGGGCGCTCCAGTTTGGAGCAGGGCATTCAGGAAACGTCCGTGGACAATCTTGATGTGCTGACGGCAGGACAATCGCCGCCTAATCCGTCCGAAATGCTGGGCTCAAGGGCGATGAGCACGCTGCTGGAGCAGGCCAAGGGCAAGTACGACCGGATTATTATCGATACCCCGCCGATCATGGCCGTTACCGACGCTCATATCGTTGCCGGCAAATGCGACGGCGTTCTGCTCGTCATTGACGCCGGAAAGGTGAAGAGCGACATCGCCCGCAAGGCGAAGCTGTCACTGGAAAGCGCGGGCTCGCGCATTCTCGGAGTTGTGCTCAACAACGTGGACCGCAGCAGCGGCGGCGGGTACTACTATTACTACTACGGCGGCGACGAGCAGCAAAAGGCTTAAGAATCAGCTCTCGCTTTCGGATAGCCGAAAAGCATTCATACATCATGGTGCAGCATACAGCATGAAACGCAGGGAACGGCGGTTCGACCGCCGAGGTCATGTCTCCTGCACCTTTATCACCGGAGGCACTCGGTCATGCTGTGGGCCAATCGGCCTTAGACGTTTATCGTCATTGGCATGATGTGAGGCGGGGTTTGATGCCCCTGATAGGTTTGTTTGTGTTGAAGCTTTAGCCTTTGTTAGGAATTGTGATGAAAAGGGAGCGGAGCCAAAGGGCGAGCCCGTAGAAGCGGCAGCGTTCGCCTTTAACGTCGGATTTCTACCTCAGCAGGAGGTTGAATTCAAAAAAATCCGAGGTTAACAGCGATCGGAGGGCCGGCCTTTGGCGCAGCGGGCATTTTTCAGTGACATTCTAAGATAAAAGAGAAAGGGTGAGCGGTATGCAAAAAGTAAGAAAAGCGATCATTCCCGCAGCGGGCCTTGGAACGAGATTCCTCCCGGCGACCAAAGCAATGCCGAAGGAAATGCTCCCGATTGTAGACAAACCGACCATCCAGTATATCGTCGAGGAAGCGATTGAGTCCGGCATCGAGGATATCATCATCGTAACGGGCAAGGGCAAACGCGCCATCGAGGACCATTTTGACATCGCGTTTGAGCTGGAGCATACGCTGCAGGAGAAGGGCAAGCTGGACATTTTGGAAAAGGTGCGCCGCTCGTCTAACGTTGAGATTCACTACATTCGTCAAAAAGAAGCCAAGGGTTTGGGCCACGCCGTCTGGTGCGCGCGCAACTTTATCGGCAACGAGCCGTTCGCCGTATTGCTCGGCGACGACATCGTGCAGTCGGATACTCCTTGCACAAGGCAGCTGATCGAGCAGTACGAGTTATCCGGCAAATCAGTCATCGGCGTACAGCCGGTCGGCATCGATCAAACGCATCGCTACGGCATCGTTGATCCGATTGGCCAAATCGAAGCTCCGCACGGACGTCTGCACGGCGTGCACCGTTTCGTTGAAAAACCTGCACCCGGTGAAGCGCCGTCCAATCTGGCAATCATGGGGCGTTACGTGCTTACGCCGGAAATTTTTGAATTCCTTGGCCGGCATGAAACAGGCGCAGGTGGAGAAATTCAGCTGACAGACGCAATCCAACGGCTTAACGAGAACCAAGGGGTGTTCGCTTACGACTTCGAGGGCGTGCGTTATGACGTCGGCGAGAAGCTTGGATTTATTTTAACGACACTTCAGTTCGCGATTCGCAGCCCTGAGCTACGGCATCCGCTGTTGTCCGAGATGAGCGAGATGGTGGAGCGCGAGCTTGGACGAGGGCTGCTGGCGGCGCGCAGAGACTAGTAAGCAGAGAGAGAAATGGAGTGGAAGCGATGAAAGTAACGGCAGCCATCTGTACCCACAACCGGGCGCGTGATACCCGCGAGGCGGTGCTGAGCGTACTGGAGCAGCAGTTCGATGAGCAGCAGTTCGAGGTGCTCGTTATCGACAACCGCTCAACGGACGGCACGGAGGCGGCGGTGCGCGGCATTCAAGCGATGCCGGGCGTTGGACCGCAGCGAGTCCGCTATGTGCGGGAGGAAAAACTCGGTTTGTCGGTGTCCCGCAACCGGGCGATTCGGGAAGCGAACGGGGACTATATTCTGTTCCTCGACGATGACGCCATCGCAAAGCCGGGCTGGATGGGAGCAATCGTTGACGTGTTTGAAAGCGATCCTTCCATCGGCTGCGTCGGAGGGCGGATCGACCCCGTCTGGGACGGCGGCGAGCCGGAGTGGCTGCCGGATGCATTCAAAACGCTGTATACCGTACTGGATTATTCGCCCCGGGTGACGGAAATGGAATTTCCGCGCATTCCGTTTGGCGCGAATGTAGCTTTCCGGGCGTCGCTGTTCCGGCAGTATGAGCCGTTCCGCGAGGATCTTGGACGCGTCGGCAGCAGCCTTCTGTCCAATGAGGAGAGCGAGCTGATCGGACGTATCCGCCAGAGCAGCCGGGTGTTCTACACGCCCTATGCAACCGTTGATCACAAAATCGACCGGAGCCGGATCAGCCGTAAATGGTTCCTGCGGCGTGTGTACTGGCAGGGCATCAGCGATGCTGCCAGAGGCGGACGCGGAGCCGCGTATCTGATCAAGCAGGCGCTCAAAATCGCTCCGTCCGCCGTGCTGCTGCTGTTCTCGCTGGCCAATCCGCGCAAGCAGATTGTGCAGCTGCGCAGAATCCAGTACAGCAACGGTTACATTGCGGGCAGGCTGGGCTGGTTCAAATAAGAGCCAAGAGTGAATGGCGGCCAAACGGGAGCCAAGTAAAAACGCTATATTTTTTTGTACCCACAAGTTCGCGTTATGAATAATTAAAGTTCGCAAAAGGAGGAGCATCCATGAGCACGGAAGCGGTCCGGCCGCCAGCCGGAGGCGCTGGCAGACAGCCGGTCCATAAATCCGGCGCAGGCCCAGCTTCTCCGCAGGACGGTTCCGCAGCAGAAGCGGCGGGCACCCGCCAGGACGATGGAGCTGGCGCAGCTAACCGTCCGTCCGGAGCTGCTTCAACCGGGATGGAGCTCGGAAGCAGCGCAGCGACGGCGAGAGTGGATGCTGCTGCTGGAGCGGCGGAGCGCCCGTCCGGAGCCGCTTCAACCGGCATTGCGCCCGGAGGAAGCGCTGCAGCGGCAGCTCAGCTTCCTGCAGGCCGTTCCGCTGCGGGCAAAGCGGGCCGCTTAAGCGCCAAGCTTGGCGGAGTGCTGCGAGGCAAAGGCTCGCTGGCGACGATTGCCCGCACGAGCGGAGCCAATGTGCTCATTATGCTGCTTGGCACACTGAGCTCCATTCTGACCGCCAGGATGCTCGGCGCGGAAGGCAAGGGCGAGCTGGCCGCCATTCTGTTCTGGCCAGCCTTTCTAGCCGGAATGACCGGCTTCGGTCTGCCGACGTCGCTCATTTATCAGGTGAAACGCGGCGCGCAGCTGCGGGAAACGGCGGCACTGGCCCTGTCGCTGCTGCTGCCGGTCAGCCTCATAACGGCTGCGGTCGCATGGATGTTCCTGCCGCAATGGATGGACGGCTACAGCGCTGAGGCAGTCCGCTCGGCGCGGCTCTACACCGTCCTTGCCGTTCCGATGGCGCTGGCGGTCAACCTGATTGCCGCCGCCGCGCAGGTTAAAGGCCGCTTCGGCGTTTACAACGGCATCCGGCTTTATGTGCCGCTGCTGAATCTGGCCGGTCTGGTCGGCTTATGGGCGGCCGGCTCGCTGACGATTCCGGCAGCAGCCATCGTTTATCTCGTTACAACAGCGATAGTCATCGCGTTGGCTCTGTTCGGAATGAGGGACGAGCTCGGGCTTGCCCCGCTGAAACGGATCTGGAGCCGCCGTGTGGCGAGACCGCTGCTCGGTTACGGCAGCCGTGTATACGGCACCGATCTGCTCGGCACGCTGTACGGCCAGTTCGACAAGCTGATTATTTTGGCGCTGCTGACGCCTCGCGATTTCGGGATCTACTCCGTCATCTTCGCTCTCTCTCGCATGTTTAACGTGGTGCAGAATGCGATAACGAGCGTTGTTTTCCCAAAAGTGACTGGCGCGAGCAAGGAGGTTGTCGTCGCTTCGGTCAGCCGGGCTTTCCGCCTGTCGATGCTGCTGATGCTGATCGCTGTTGTGCCGGCAATGATTATCGGCAACATGCTGATCGGGCTTGTGTTCGGTCCGGATTTTGCGGAGGCGGGCGCGGCGTTTTATCTGCTGTCCATCGAGTGTATTCTCGGCGGCGGCTCATGGATTCTCGCCTCGGCCTTTAATGCGATGGGGCGGCCGGGCATGGTGTTCGTGAGGCAAATCATTGCGCTGACGGCGACAGTCGGATTGTTTTTCGTTTTCACCCCGATGATGGGGCTGGAAGGACTGGCGCTTGCGCTGCTCTGCGGAGCGGTCATCCGCATGGCGGTATCCGTCGCCTCGATGAAGCTGCTGTTTGGCGTGCCGCTGCGCAGCATCGTATCCGGCCGGGAAGACCTGAAATTTTTGAAGCAAAGAATCCAGTCAAGAAGAAGGGCGGCAGCCGCCGCAGGAGAGGGAGCTGAAAGGGCATGAGCAAGTTCGAGCAGGGAGGGCCTCAGCAAGGCGCCGGCAAATCCGGGCAGCATCCGATGGAGCAGCTGAAGGAGAAGCTGTCGCTCATTACAAGGAGCATTCCACGGGGTTCGGAGATTATTTATATCGACTATCCCGTGCACAGCAATGGCGGAGACATTCTGATCATGAAGGGGACCGAGGCTTTTTTCAAAGCGTACGGCATCCGCGTCAGAGCCCGCTACAGCGTGCTGGATTTTCCGGACGAGCTGAACGTTCCGCCTGACGTCATCCTCGTTCTGCACGGCGGCGGCAACTTCGGCGACCTGTACGCCAAGCATCAGCTGCTGCGCGAGCGGATCGTGGAGCGTTACCCCGGGCACCGCATCGTCATGCTGCCTCAGACGATTTTTTATAAAAGCGAGCTGAACTTCGGACGGACGGCGGCTATTTTGAACCGGCACCGGGACGTGCATCTGTATGTGCGGGATTCCATCAGCTACGAGATGGCGCGCAAAAAGTTCAAAAACGTGCAGGTGTTCCTGTCGCCCGATATGGCCCATCAGCTGTACCCGATCGCGCAGCCGGAATCTCCGCAAGGAAGCACGCTGTTCTTTTTACGGACGGATATTGAAAAAACGCCGATGCAGGAGCGGCTGGAAAGCCAGAGCGGCGCACAGTCCGCCTCCTTGGATTGGACGAGCCTGTACACGCCGATGGAGCGGAAAGCGCTCGTGCTGATGATGAAGCTGTACCGTCTGCCGGGGGCGCGCAAGCCGATGCAGCGGATCTGGTATCAGTATTCGCAGTATTTGGTCGACAAAGCGATCCGGGAGTTCAGCCGTTACGAAAGCATCGTCACCTCGCGGCTGCACGGTCATATTCTCAGCTGTCTGATGGACAAGCCGAACGTGCTTCTGGACAATTCCTACGGAAAAAACACGAGTTATTATACCGCCTGGTCAAGCGGCGTTCCGGGTGCGGAGCTGTCCGCAGGCGAGGTTGCGAACTAGTCCAATTCAAATTCCAATAGGCGGGGGGTTGATAACTTGGCTTATCAAAAGAGGAGCGAAGAAGCGGCGGTTGCTGGAGCAAGCTGTCCGGCTCAGGAGCGGCAGCTTGTCCTATACGAGGGGATGAAGCGGGCGATGGACATCGTTTGCTCGCTGATCGGGCTTGTGCTGCTCAGTCCGGTGTTCGTCATGATCGGACTGCTGATCAAGCTGGAGGATCCCAAGGGCTCGGTGTTCTTTTATCAGACGCGGGTCGGCAAGGACGGCAAGCTGTTCCGCATGTATAAGTTCCGTTCCATGGTATCTAACGCGGAGGAGAAGCTCAAGGAGCTGCTGGCGCAGAACGAGGTTCAAGGCGCGATGTTCAAAATGCGCGACGATCCGCGCGTAACGCGGGTCGGCCGTTTCATCCGCAAAACGAGCATCGACGAGCTGCCGCAGCTGGTCAACGTGCTGCAGGGCAGCATGTCGCTCGTCGGCCCCCGTCCCCCGCTTCCGCGCGAGGTGGCAGAGTATACGCCTTACGACCGCCAGCGGCTGGATGTGACGCCGGGCTGCACCGGACTGTGGCAGGTAAGCGGCCGCAGCAACCTCAGCTTTGAGCAGATGGTTGAGCTGGATCTGAGTTATGTGCGGAATCGCTCCATCTTTATGGATGTGCGCATTTTGCTGCGCACCGTGCGTGTGCTGCTGGGCAGCAAGGATGCGTTTTGAGCAGACGTTGGAATTTCGGCTGAGCGCTTCGCTTAGGTGAGAAGTTCCGCTGATGCGGGCAGGCGCCGGTAAGGGCGTCAAACGACCTTAAGCGGAGCCGAAACGGCTGGATGGTCGCCGGTAAGGGCGTCAAACGACCTTAAGCGGCACCGAAACGGCTGAATGGTCGCCGATAAGGGCGTCAAACGACCTTAAGCGGCGCCGAAACGGCTGAATGGTCGCCGATAAGGGCGCCAAACGACTTTAAGCGGAGCCGAAACGGCTGAATGGTCGCCGATAAGGGCGTCAAACGACTTTAAGCGGGGCCGAAACGGCTGAATGGTCGCCGGTAAGGGCGTCAAACGACCTTAAGCGGCGCCGAAACGGCTGAATGAGCGCCGGTAAGGGCGTCAAACGACCTTAAGCGGCGCCGAAACGGCTGAATGGTCGCTGTTAAGGGCGTCAAACGACCTTAAGCGGCGCGCCAACCAAAGTTTGAGCAACTGGCTAACGTCATACCAGCAGCCAGCTTTTATAACAATGGACGAGCAAAGGAGCCCGAATGATGGACAAACAGGCAGCAATATACGTGGCGGGCCATCGCGGCCTGGCCGGTTCCGCGATCTGGCGGGCGCTGGAAGCCCGCGGATATACAAATCTGATTGGCCGTACGAGCAAGGAGCTGGATCTCCGGGAACGCGACGCTGTGGAGGCGTTTTTTGCAAGCCAGACAGTCGATTATGTGTTTCTGGCAGCGGCTAAAGTAGGCGGCATCGTCGCGAACAACGATTATTGCGGCGACTTCATCCGCGACAATCTGCTGATCCAGACCAATGTGATCGACGCGGCGCGCCGTCATGGCGTCAAAAAGCTGCTGTTCCTCGGCTCGACCTGCATCTATCCGAAGCTTGCGCCGCAGCCGCTGCAGGAGGAAAGCCTGCTGCGCGGCGATTTGGAGCCGACGAACGAGGCTTACGCCATCGCCAAAATCGCCGGCATCAAAATGTGCCAGGCGTACAACCGCCAATACGGCACGAAGTTCATCTCGGCGATGCCGACGAACCTGTACGGCCCGGGCGACAACTTCGACCTGGAAACGTCGCATGTGCTGCCGGCTCTGCTTCGCAAAATCCACGAGGCCAAAGAAGCCGGGAGCGCCGAGGTGGAGATTTGGGGCACGGGCAACCCGCGCCGCGAATTCCTTCATTCCGACGATTTGGCGGATGCTTGCCTGTTCCTGATGGAGCATTACGAGGGAGACGATATCGTCAACATCGGCGTCGGCGAGGACATCGCGATCCGCGAGCTGGCGGAGCTGATCGGCAATGTAGTCGGTTACGATGGCCGGCTGGCGTTCAACACTTCCCGTCCAGACGGCACGCCGCGCAAGCTGGTCGATACGAGCCGCATCAACGGCCTTGGCTGGCGGGCAGCAAAGCCGCTTGATGAAGGCGTCCGTGAAGTGTACGCGGGTTATCGCCAGGCGGTATTTGCCTAGAGAGGCCCGGCCGGTGCACAGGAGCCGCGCGTTGCGTTCAACAACCGGTTCTAAGCCGGTATGACGTCCGAGACGGAGCAGTTCTCAGGCGGCCACTCAAACTACCACCACCAGCAAACTGCGAACACAAGAACATCAACACAAATTAATCATCCATAGGGGGATGCGGCATATGAAAAGAGCGCTAATTACAGGAGTAACCGGTCAAGACGGATCTTATTTGGCGGAGTTTTTGCTCGGCAAAGGGTATCAGGTGTACGGCATGCGCCGCCGCACCAGCACGCCGAATTACGAAAATGTCGAGCATATCAAAAATCGGATCAACTGGGTATCGGGCGATCTGACCGACCTTGCATCGCTTATTGAGGCGGTGCGCGTGTCCGATCCGGACGAGGTGTACAACCTGGCGGCGCAGTCGTTCGTAGCCGCGTCCTGGCCGCAGCCGCTGGCAACCGGCCATCTGACAGCAATCAGCGTGACCAACATGCTGGAGGCGGTGCGCATCGTCAAGCCAAGCGCGCGCTTTTATCAAGCGTCCAGCAGTGAAATGTTCGGCAAAGTAATTGAGACTCCGCAGAAAGAGACGACGCCGTTTTATCCGCGCAGCCCGTACGGCGTTGCCAAAGTATACGGCCACTGGATTACGGTCAACTACCGCGAGAGCTTTGGCATGTTTGCTTGCTCCGGCATTCTGTTCAACCACGAATCCCCGCGCCGCGGCGTGGAATTCGTTACGCGCAAAGTGTCCGACGGCGTTGCCCGCATCAAGCAGGGCTTGGCGACGGAGCTGCGCATGGGCAACTTGGACGCGCTTCGCGACTGGGGTTTTGCCGGCGACTACATCAAGGCGATGTGGCTGATGCTGCAGCAGGACGAGCCGGACGACTTCGTCATTTCAACTGGCGAAATGCACACGGTGCGCGAGCTGCTTGAAGTCGCGTTCTCCCATGTCGGACTCGATTACCGTGACTATGTCGTCATCGACCCGGAATTCCAGCGCCCGGCGGAGGTTGATCTGCTGCTTGGAGACTGCACCAAGGCGAAGGAGAAGCTTGGCTGGACGCTTGATGTCGGCTTTGAACAGCTGGTGAAAATGATGGTTGACGAGGATATGAAACGTGTCAGCCATGAGGCTTCCTATCTTCAGGCTATGAGCGTGCACGCCTAGAGCGATGATCGAACACGGGAACGGGAAGGAGCTGAGCGACGCTTGAAAGACAAACAAAGTCAGTCCAGCGCTGCCAGCTCGGCCGGCGTAACGCTGGCGGCTGGCGGCACAGTCGCGGCCAGACATTCCTGGAAAACGAGCGAAAGTGTCCCGGCCGAGCGGTTAACGGGAAGAGGCTCACAGCCAGCCATATACTCCCGGCCGAAGTCTTTCCGAAAGCGTGACGAAGGCGCTCCGTCCGAGCGCCGCCTGACGGCTGAGGACTGGCTGCGGCGCGGGCTGCTCGTCTATCTGATCTTTGCAGCGATGGCGTATTTGCCGGAAGCGCTCAACGACATCGTAAACGCCCGGATTTCGTACGCCAAGTTCGCGCTTGGCGAACCGATTTTCGGTCCGAGCGTCCGGTATGTCAAAGACATTCTGATGGTGGCGCTGCTGGGATTATTTTTCTGGATGGATGTGCAGAAACAGGAACGTTACCGGCTGGCCGCCCACTATCTGCCCATACTGCTGCTGCTTCTATATGGAACGAGCGTGCTCGCTTTCCGCGAAGCCGGAATCAATGTGTACCAGGTGGCGGCCGGCGGGCGTTCGCTGCTGCTGGTCCTTTTTTGCATCAAAGCGGTCGGTTATATTCGCGGGCAAAAGGAGTTTATCCGCTCCATCGCCAGCTGTCTCGGTTGGCTTATTCTGATCGAATTTATCGTGCTGGGCATTCAGTATGCGCTGTTTACGGGACGTTTCGGCGTCGTCAATCCGTTCTCGCTGCGGCTGATCGGCACGTTCGGCGGCATATCCATTGCGGGATATATGGCGCTTGGAAGCTCGATGTTCCTTTACGCAGCCCGTTCGCTGCTCGGCCAAACACAGCGCAGGCTGGGGCCGGTTCTGCAGCTGCTCTGCCTGGGAATAGCCGGCATGTCCGGTACCCGCTCGGCGATTATCGGCTGTTTTCTGATCGTGTTTTTCCTCGTCGTGGAGGCAGTGTTCAGCGGACGCAAACGTCCGGGCTCGGTTTATTTGACGCCAGCCATCGTCTGCTTCTCTATCCTGGCTTTGATGGGAGGAGTGCAGGCGGCAACGCTGATGGCCGACCGGGGCAGCATCGTGGAGGCTCAGGTGCAGGGCGGTCGGATTGACATGCTGACAGGCTTTTTTACCAACAATTCGCTCAGCGTCGTGCTGTTCGGAGACGGCATCGGTTACGGCACAAACAGCGGCGTTAATCTGAACAAACAGATGGACGTGCAGCTGGACCATCAGATTATGGACGGCACCTTCAACTCCATTCTGACGCAGTTTGGCCTTGTGACGCTCGCAGCGCTGATTGCCGCCGTTATCATCTCCGCCCCAGGGCTGATCCGGAGCATGCAGGGAAAAAGCATTCAGCTGTACGTGTTCATCATTGTCAATCTGGTGCTGTGCATCTCGACGAATATTTTGGAGCAGTTCGTTTACCTGTTCCTGCTGGCTGCCTGCTGGGCGGTGCTGACGGATGAAAAGTCCGCTCCATCCACTGTCCAGTCGGCGATGCCGGAGCCGGAATGGTCGCCCCAACGATTTCATTTTCAAAGGAGATAAAGCTCAATGAAGCCGCTTGTACTACTTACAGACGCCTACGGCGGGCACGGTGGAATCGCCAAGTTCAACCGGGATCTGCTGGGGGCAATTTGCACAAGCCCCGGGCTGGATCGCGCGATTGCCATTCCCCGCATCATGCCTCATCCGCCAGGCGAGCTGCCGTCCAAGCTGGATTACGTGACCTCGGGGCTGAACAGCAAGCAGCGTTACTTGCGGACGGTGCTCGCCTCGCTGTTTGGACGCGCCAAAGGCTGCGACCTCATTGTGTGCGGACATATCAACCTGCTGCCTTTTGCGGCGCTGGCCAAAAAAATAACCGGTGCCCCGATCGCGCTTATCATTCACGGCATCGACGCCTGGGATCCGGTCACCCGCCGGGGAACCGCATGGGCGCTGCGCCAGGTGGACGCGGTCATCTCGGTCAGCCAGCTGACGCTGGAGCGTTTCACGGATTGGTCCGGACTGGGCGGAGTTCCTGCCTATGTGCTGCCGAATTCGTTCGAGCCGGGTCTGTTTACGCCGGGACCGCGCCCGGTTTATCTGCAGAAGCGCTACGGCCTGAAGCCGGACGAGCCGGTGATCATGACGCTGGGACGGCTTGCCGGAGCTGACCGCCGCAAAGGTTTTGACGAGGTGCTGGAGGCGCTGCCGCGCTTGCGGACGCAGGTGCCGCGGCTGCGGTATCTGATCGTCGGAGACGGCAGCGACCGGACGAGGCTGGAGGAAAAGGCGAAAGCGCTCGGTGTAGCGGATTCCGTTGTTTTTACCGGCATGATCTCCGAGGAGGAAAAAGCTGATCACTACCGGCTTGCTGACGGCTTTGCGATGCCAAGCCACGGAGAAGGTTTCGGCATCGTGCTGCTGGAGGCGATGGCCTGCGGCGTGCCGGCGATGGCAAGCCTGAAGGACGGCAGCAGCGAAGCGCTGATGCACGGACGGCTCGGCGAGCTGATCGATCCCGCTGATCCCGGGCAGGTAGTCGGCGGCATCATCCGGCTGCTTGAAGCTCCTCGCGGAACGGTGCCGGAGGAGCTCGGTTATTTTAGCTACGCAAACTACACAGCAAGGCTGCACGGTATTTTGGAGCGGATCGGCAGCGACACAAAAGCAGCGCCATCCGGCGCGCGAAGCCCGGGCAGGCTGTCCGGCTAACCTATTGGAGAACGGGAAGTGAAGGAATGAAGATTCTGCATGTAATCGCCAATTTGGCCCCTCGTTACGGCGGGCCCGCCAAGGCGGGAATGGAAATGGCGGCGGCACTGGCGGCGCGCGGCCATGAGGTGACGATTTTCAGCACGAACCAGGACGGCAGCGGTGTGCTCGATGTGCCGACGGACCGTGTCATCCGCAAAAACGGGGTTGATATCCGTTATTTTCCGGTTGTACAGCCGAAATTCTGGCGCACTTCCCCGGCGATGGCTTTTGCGCTGAATAAGGAGATTCCGAACTTCGACATCGTGCACATTCATTCGCTGTATTTGTTCCACGGCATGGCGGCTGGTCATTATGCGCGCAAACACGGAGTTCCTTACATCGTCCGTCCGCATGGCACGCTGGACCCCGTCATGTACGCCCGCCATCGCTACCGGAAACGAATTATGGAGGTGCTGTTCGAGGACCGTAACATCCGGCTTGCGGACGCGCTGCACTATACAACGGAAGAGGAGCTTGTGCTGGCAAAACCTTACGTGCACGGCAGCACTGGTTTTGTCGTACCAAACGGCGTCAACTCTTCCGACTACAGCGAGCTGCCGGTGCGCGGCACGTTCCGCTCCCGCTACAAGCTGCTCGAGGGCAAAAAGATGCTGCTGTTCTTCAGCCGCATCAATTTCAAAAAAGGTCTAGACGTGCTCGTCGAGGCGTTCAAGCATATTCACCGCCAGCATCCTGACACGGTGCTCGTGCTGACGGGTCCCGATGACGAGAATTACGGCCAAAAGGTGCGCGAATGGCTCAAGGCTGCGGGATTAAGCGAGTTCGCGATTTTCACCGGCATGCTAACAGGCCAGGATAAACTCGCTGTACTGCGCGACGCCGACCTGTTCCTGCTTCCGTCCTACTCCGAGAACTTTGGCATCGCCGTTGTGGAAGCAATGGCTTGCGGCATTCCGGTTGTCATCTCCGACAAGGTCAACATTTGGCGCGAGGTTGTGCAGGAGGGAGCCGGACTGGCGACTCCAGTCGACCCGGTCAAAGTAGCGGAGGCAGCCTGCCAGCTGCTGGACGATCCCGCGCTGCGTGCCCGAATGGGCGAACAAGGCCGCAAAATGGTGTCGCATTATTACGAGTGGTCCCAGGTGGGCGCACAGCTGGAGCAGGAATACCGTCAGCTGATCGGCGAGGCCGATCCGGCAGACGGACGAAGCGGCGCGGCGGCCGGGCTAAACTGGGGCTCATGAGCGCAGTGATTCGAAAGCCGCTGGAGGAAGCCGTGCAGCCGGACACGATTGGCGCGGAAGCGCGGTGCGAGCTTGCGGGTAGCTCGCGCGGTGGAGCCGTTGTGGACGGGACTGGAGCAGGAGCGCAGAGCGTTCAAGCGGGTAACCAGCGCGGCGGAGCGAAGGCGGATGCGGATCGAATTGGCTCCGCTGCAGGAAACGCCGCAGCTCTTTCGCCGATGAGAAACCGGATCCGGTTGGATCAATACGACCAGAGCTGGTACTCGCGCGGCAAAAGCGGGCTGTTCGTCCTCCTGTGGTGGCTCGTCCAAGGCAGCCTTTTCCGTTATTCCCTGCATCCGATGTACGCTTGGCGCCGCTTTCTGCTGCGGCTGTTCGGAGCGCAGATCGGCAAAGGCGTTCAGGTGCGCGCAACTGCGCGATTTACGTACCCGTGGAAGGTCAGCATCGGCGATTACTCCTGGATTGGCGATGACGCCGAATTTTACAGTCTGGACCGGATCGAGGTCGGCAGCCATTGCGTCATCTCGCAGCGGAGCTACCTTTGCACAGGCTCGCATGATATTGCAGATCCTGCTTTCGGGCTGATTACGAAGCCAGTTGTTATCCGGGACGGAGCCTGGGTGGCGAGCGACGTTTTTGTTTATCCCGGAGTGACCGTTGGTGTGATGGGCGTCGTCGCGGCGCGCAGCACGGTAACCCGACCGGTGCCGGACGGAGAGGTGCATGCAGGCACGCCGGCTGTTTACGTGAAGCAGAGGTTTGTGCAAACGGCAGACGAAGCAGCGAGACCGGCAGTCAGACGTGCATAGAGCTAGTTAGTTTAAACCGGCAAGACCGGCAGTCCGACGTGCATAAAGCTAGTTAGTTTAAACCGGCAAATCGGGCAGGGCGAGCGGGTTCAAGCAACGATTACTCGTTGGCTCTCGGCATGAAAGATGCGGTTCGGCGCAAACGGACGGAAATAAGGCCGAAAACGGCCTTAATTTCGCCCAATCGGCGCAAACGCACCGAGATAAGGCCAAAAACGGCCTTAATGCGTCGAAATCGGCGCAACTGCACCAAAATAAGGCCGAAACCGGCCTTAAACGCGCCTGATCGGCGCAAACACGCCAAAATAAGGCCGAAACCGGCCTTAATTGCGCCCAATCGGCGCAAACACACCAAAATAAGGCCGAAACCGGCCTTAATTGCACCTGATCGGCGCAACTGCACCGAAATAAGGCCGAAAACGGCCTTAATTTTGCCCAATCGGTGCAAACGGACCGAGATAAGGCCGAAACCGGCCTTAAATGAGCCTGATCGGCGCAAACGGACGGAAATAAGGCCGAAAACGGCCTTAAGTGCGCCTGATCGGCGTAAACACGCCGAAATAAGGCCGAAAACGGCCTTAATTGCGCCGAATCGGCGCAAACGCCCCAAAATAAGGCCGAAAACGGCCTTAAACGCGCCTGATCGGCGCAAACGCACCGAAATAAGGCCGAAAACGGCCTTAAACGCGCCGAATCGGCTCAAACACACCAAAATAAGGCCGAAACCGGCCTTAAATGCGCCCAATCGGCGCATCGGATTCACCGCTTTTACGGAAGGGGGGTCATCTGAACATGAACTTGAAAAAGCCTCATATCGTGTTTGTCATCAATTACTTTTATCCCGATTACGCTTCGACCGGCCAGCTGCTCACGGAGTTATGCCTGCATCTGCAGCATGATTTCCGCATTACGGTTATCGCGGCGCAGCCCGGTTACGCCGGGGAAAAAAGTGAAGCGAAAGCGCCGCGCTACTCCGAGGATTACCTGGAGCAAATCCGCATATTGCGCATACGGCTGCCTGAGGTGAACAAGCGCAGCAAGGCCAGCCGCATCCGCTACATCTCCGCTTATTTCGCCCACGCGGTCAAGCTGCTGCTGAAGCAGCGGAACGCGGACTTCATTTACACCATTTCGCAGCCTCCCGTACTGGGCGGGCTGATCGGCACGATCGGCAAGCTTGCGCTGCGCTCCCGGCATATTTACAACATTCAGGATTTTAATCCCGAACAGGCCCAAGCGGCCAACTTCATGAGCCAGCCGCTGCTGCACAAGGCTGCTTTGGCTGTCGACAAGCTGAATTGCCGCCTCTCGGATCATGTCATTCTGGTCGGCCAGGACATGAAAGAGACGCTGGAAAGGCGCTTTAACGGACGCCGCGTGCCAGCCCATTCGGTCATTAACAACTGGACGAACGAAGAGGAAATTGTTCCGCTGAAGCGGGATGAGCCCGGCGTGATGGAGTTTTTGCGGGAGCACGGGCTGGAGGACAAGTTTGTCGTCATGTATAGCGGCAATCTAGGCCTTTACTACGATCTGGAAAATCTGATTCGCATCGCGCCGCAGTTCAAGGAGCTGTCCGATCTCATGTTTGTCTTCATCGGCGAGGGAGCCGTGAAGGGGCAAATGGAGGATTTTGTGCGGGAGCAAGGGCTGCAAAACGTGCTTTTCCTGCCTTACCAGCCGAAGGAAAAGCTGCGTTACTCGCTGAACGCCGCCGACGTTCACCTGGTCGTGAACCAGAAAGGGATCAAGGGCGTGTCGGTGCCAAGCAAAATTTACGGCGTCATGGCGGCGGGTAAAGCGGTCATGGGCGTGCTGGAGGAAGGCAGCGAGGCGCATCGGCTCATCGTCGAAAGCGGCTGCGGCAGCACATCGGAGCCTCAGCGCTACAGCGATGCCGCGCGCCAGCTCATGGGGCTGTACCGGCTTGGTCGCAGCGGCTTGACCGAACGCGGGCTGCAAGGGCGCGGGTATTTGGAGCGGCATCTGCGGCGCAGCCTGTCGCTGGAAAAATACCGCCAGCTGCTGCTGTCGCTTTACACAGGCGGTAAAAAAGGGCGCAAGCTGAGCGTTCCGGCGGAGGAGCATTCTCCTCGATTGGCTCCATCTTCAAGTGCCGCGCAGCAGCCGGCTGGAGCCGCTGGAGGGGCGATGCGAGCCGGAGGCGACGCACGTTAGGCCGTTATCGTTTTGCTTCATCCATCCACTATCGAAAGGCGGAGATTGCTTATGAAGCTCGTCCTATTGTCCGGAGGTTCCGGCAAGCGGCTGTGGCCGCTCTCCAATGACCTGAGGTCGAAGCAGTTCCTGAAAGTGCTCGAAGACGGCGAAGGCACGCGCGTGTCGATGGTGCAGCGGGTATGGGGGCAAATTGCTGATGCAGGCTTTGCAGGCTCGGGGTATATCGCCACCGGCAGCTCGCAGACCGAACTGATTCGCGGGCAGCTTGGCCCGGATGTGCCGCTCATTGTGGAGCCGGCGCGGCGCGACACTTTTCCTGCGATTGCGCTTGCCGCCGCCTACCTCTACTCGGTCGAAAAGGTTCATCCCGACGAAACGGTCGCGGTGCTGCCGGTTGACCCTTACGTAGAGGATCGTTTTTTCACCACGGTCGCCAGCTTGGACGGAGTGCTGCGCAGCACCGGAGCGGATCTCGCTCTGATCGGCGTTAAGCCAAGTTACCCTTCGGAAAAATACGGCTACATCGTGCCGGAAGGAGACGCCGGGGCAGAAGCGGGCAGCGATTCGTTCCAGGTGGGCGGCTTCCGGGAGAAGCCGTCCGAGCAGGCGGCGGAGGAGCTCATTGCTCGCGGCGCCCTGTGGAATTGCGGCGTGTTCGCCTTCCGTCTCGACTACATGCTGAACATTATGGAAGCCAAAGGCGTTTCGCTGTCCTATGAGCAGCTGTCCGCCAATTACGAAAGCCTGGAGAGCATCAGCTTTGACTATGAGGTTGTGGAGCGGGCGCGCAACGTCGCGGCTGTCGCCTATGACGGCTACTGGAAGGATCTCGGCACATGGAACACGCTCACCGAGGAAATGAAAGATTCCCGGATGGGACGCGGCATTGTAAGCGGAGACTGCGTGAACACTCATTTGGTCAATGAAACGGATATCCCGGTTACGGTGCTCGGCTTGTCCAATGTAGTCGTAGCGGCAAGTCCGGACGGCATTCTCGTAGCGGAAAAGGGCGCCAGCACAAAGCTGAAGGATTTCATCGGCTACAATCAGCGGCCTATGTACGAGGAGCGCCGCTGGGGCTGGGTGCGCGTGCTGGACGACCGGGCTTATGACGACGGCAGCGTTGTTTTGACAAAACGAGTCGGCATCGACAAGGGACAAAGCATCGGCTACCGGCTGCATCAGCACCGCGAAGAGGTGTGGACGGTCGTTAAGGGCGAGGGAGAATTCATCTGCAACGGGACTTATATGAAGGTTAGAGCGGGCAATGTGATGCACATTCCGATGAAGACGCTTCACGGAGTGCGCGCCACGAGCGACCTTGAGTTCATTTCCGTGCAAACCGGCATGAAACAGCTTGAAAACTCCATCATGGAGCTGTACAGCAGCTGGGAGGAAATCGAGCAAAACTGCTTGCGGGCGTAACATTGGAAAATTTCCGGCCGGGATAAACGAAAGCCGTTTCCGCCAGATTCAAATTCCTCCGTTACCAGCATCTGCACTCCGCTTGCGAATTTGAAAAGCATGTCCAAAAAAAGGAGGCCGCCCGGCATGACGTTGTCGATCGCCTATTATGTATCGGATTACGGCTACGGTCATGCCGCGCGCTCCATCGCGGTCATCCGCGAGCTGCTGCGCCAGACGGCAGAGGCGGGAGAAACGCTGCATCTGCATGTGGCCAGCGGCCGGGCGCTGCCTTTTCTGGAGCGGTCGCTGACGGGAGCATTTGAGCGGGAGCGCGGCGGGGGACACCGTCTATTTTTGAGACAGCTGGAGCAGGAGCCGGGTTATTGTCTTCGCCCCGGCAGCATGCAGGCGGATCTGCCGCGGCTGCAGAGCCGAGTGCTTTCCTATTTGGCTGAGCTGCCGAAAAGAATTCGCAAAGAGTCCGGGTGGCTGAGCGCGTCCGGCATTGATCTGACGGTATCGGATATAACGGCAGAAGCATTTCCGGCTTCTCGCCGCGCCGGTATTCCAAGCGTTGGCGTGTCCAATTTCACGTGGTACACCGCCTATCAGGAGATGCTTCCGGCAGAGCTGCTTGCTCCACTGGGCAAAGCCTATCTCGATATGGATGCTTTTATCGCATTAGCCGGCTCCCGGGAGCCTCATTGGGGCCTGAAGCCCGCTGCAAGAGCCGGATTTTTTTGCCGGCATGCGGATCCAGTCAAAGTGCTAGAGCTGCGAAAACGGCTGGACCCCGGGGGCGAGCGGCTGCTGATCGGCTTGTTTCCGGGCATGGGGATTGACAAGGGCAGTCCGCTTGAAAAGCTGCCTTTACTAAAGGATTCCCGTTGGCTGCCGGTCGTTTCATCCGGGATGGAACTGCCGGACACGGTCCTTGATGCGGCGCGCATACCGGATGATGAAACGGAATCTCAGCTATACATGGCGGCATGCGACATCGTGCTGACCAAGCCGGGATGGGGCACGGTGGCGGAAGCGGTATGCCACGGCAAACCGCTTGCTCTGCTGGAGCGCAGCCTGTTCCGCGAGGATCGCTGCACCGTAGAGGCGCTGATCGGCAAACATCCGTTTCTGCTGCTCCAGGAGGACAGCCTTGCATCACCGGATCTGAATATGCGGCTGCAGGAGCTTGCAGGCTCCTGCAGCCGCAGTGCCGGAATTGTACCGGGGCGCAAGGAGCACGATCAGGCTTTTACCAGAGCGGGGCTGGCGGGAAAAGAGTACGAGCCGCTCGCACGCAGCGGAGAAACGGCCCGTGTGGCGTCGCTGCTGCTTGAACGGGCGAGCAAGGCCTCGTCCGCTGGAGCGCCAGGTTTCACGGGTCAGCCGCTGCTTTCGGCAGACGAATATCAATCCGGCCCAAGCCGGCCTCCAAAACGGACGGCGGAGCCAATCAATCATAACGGGAGTGGAGAAGCGATGAAGATTACGGTTGTAGGGACAGGATATGTCGGCCTCGTATCAGGCGTTTGCTACGCGGAGCTCGGCCACAGCGTCATTTGCGTGGACAAGGACCCGCTAAAGGTGGCAACACTGCAAAACGGGGAGATCCCGATCTACGAGCCGGGGCTGCAGGAGCTGTCCGTGCGCAACTCCGAGCTGGGGCGGCTTCAATTCACATCGAGCCTTGGCAACGCCGTCAAAGGGGCGGACCTGATCGTAATTGCTGTCGGAACCCCGCCTTTGCCGAGCGGTCAGGCCAATCTCGCGTATATTGAGCTGGCTGCGCAGGAAATTGCGGATTCAATGGAGGGCAATCCCGTCATTGCGATCAAAAGCACGGTGCCCGTCGGCACGAACGAGAAGGTGCGCGACCTCATCCGGTCGCATACGGACTGCCCGTTCGACAGCGTATCGCTGCCTGAATTCCTGCGCGAAGGCTCCGCTGTATCGGACACGATGAACCCGGACCGGATCGTCATCGGCACGGAATCGCCAAGGGCGGAAGCGCTGCTCCGCGAGCTGCACGCCGGATTGAATCCGTCGTTTGTCGTCACCGATATCCGCAGCGCGGAAATGATCAAATACGCCTCGAACGCTTTTCTCGCTACCAAAATTTCCTTCATCAACGAAATCGCCAATATTTGCGAGAAGGTAGGGGCGGACGTAACGCAGGTGGCGGATGGAATGGGCCACGACAAACGCATTGGGGCTTCGTTCCTCAAGGCAGGCATCGGTTATGGCGGGTCCTGCTTCCCTAAAGACACGCAGGCGCTTATCCAAATCGCCGGACATGTGGACTACGAGTTCAAGCTGCTGCGCTCCGTCGTTGAGGTCAACCAGGATCAGCGCTACAACGTCATCCGCAAGCTGGAGTCGATTTTCGGCGAGCTGCGCGGCCGTACCGTCGCGGTGTGGGGCCTCGCCTTCAAGCCGGAAACCGACGACGTCCGTGAAGCACCGGCCCAGGAAATTATCGGCGAGCTGCTTGCGCGCGGCGTTGAGGTAAGAGCGTACGACCCGATTGCAATGGACAACTTCCGCAGCACCTTCGGCAGCGGAGACGGCAATGTCGCTTGGTGCGACAGCGCGCTGGAGGCTGCGGCGGGCTCGGATGCCGTTTGCCTGCTGACGGAATGGAAAGAGTTCGGCGGGACGGACCTGCAGCTGCTGCGCGCCGTCGTGCGCGAGCCGGTGCTGATCGACGGACGCAATGCGTTCAACGAAGCCGATTTGCAGGATACGGATTTCATCTACTACTCTGTCGGGCGGCCAAGCCTCGCAAGAGGCGTCAAAGCTCCGGTGCCGGAGCTCAGCTACTAGCAATTGCGCAAGTGCAAGGCCAATCAGGATCAATGAGGTGATGAAGATGATGAAAAAAACGAGCAAATTGACCTTAGCGATGCTCGCCGCCATGGTGGCGGCGGGCACGCTTCCCGCGCTTCCGTCCTTGCCAGCGGTTAAGGTGGCAAACGCGGCCGATGGAGAGCTGCCGCAGCCGCCGAACATTGACGGAGCGCTCCGTCAGTTGTATGCGCTTCATGATGCGCTGTTAGCCGGCGATCCGGCCGATGTGCGCGATGTGGTCAACTTCCGGGATGAGCTGGAGTCGCTCGACCCGGCAGCTGAATTCCATCTTGCCGCTCCGGTATGGGACAAAATCGATGCCAAGCTGCCTGCTTCCGTGGACCGCGATTTTACGAAAGAAAATCTATTCCGCCTGTCGCAGGACATCCTGGCGCTGCTGTATACGCCGCAGTATAAGGATTTGCAGAAAATCCGCTCCAACGCCGACTACCGCCGCGCGCTCGCTCCAATCGTGCGCGCCGGGGGCGACAGCGACTTGACGATGGACGAAATCGTCGTGTTCCTGTACGGCGACGGCGGACAGCGCCGCGGAGTGGAAGGCACGGTGCGCGAGTTCATTTCGCGGATGAGCCAGCAGGAACTGTTCCAGATGCTGTACGTCCCGGAAAAGCGCAATGAGCTTATGCTTCGTGTGCTGACCGACCTGCTCGGCCGCACGGATGAATACACGTTCAGCGCCATGCTGAAGGAATACGGCATTACGAGCATGGACCTGCAGCATACGATGATTAATTTCCAGGAGCGCCTGCAGCTTGAAAAACCGGCTGGAACAGCGCTGCTCATCGCCTTCATGCGCATGACGAGCAAGGAACAGGTTCAGGTGTCGCAGCAGGGCCGCCAGCATAACTACTCGCTGCTCGTCAACGGCATCGCTGTCCCTTCCGTCGCGCTCACTTGGTCCAAGCTGTCGGGCAGCGCCGATGTGACGGTCAGCGGCAACGGGACCGTGACGATTCCATCCTCCTCGTCAGGAGCCAGCGCTGTCATCCAGGCGAAGCTGCTGAACCCTTACGGCGGAGCGGACAAAGTCATTTTCCAAAAAGAAATTACGCTGACTGCGGACGGGGCAGCCACGCCTACGCCGACCCCAAGTCCAACTCCGGACCCAGGCACGTCGCCGACACCGACACCGACACCTACGCCTACGCCGGACCCTGGCGGTACGCCAACGCCGACCCCAACACCAACACCAACTCCTAGTCCGGGCGGCGGAGGCGGTTTCCCAGGCTTTCCAGGCTTCCCGACGCCAACTCCAGGCACAGGCGGCGGCTCTGGAGAAGAGCCCGGCAATACCGGACCTGGCAGCGTAGCGGAGCAGATCGCCGTCATTTTGCAGCAATATTTCGCCAAGCTGGAGTCCATCAAGCAGCGGTTTAACGCCACAAACTCGATTTCGGAGAAGCTGACCCTGATTCGCGAGGCATTTAAGGCCGCTCAGGAAGCGCTCGATGCAATCGGCAAAATTAAAATTCCGGCGCCAACGCCGCGCACGGCAGGCGTGTACAGCGCAGATTGGGGAGCGGCCGAGGCGCAGGAGCAATTCTCCGCCATTTCGGAAGCGGCAGCCTCGATCAAAGAAGGCCTGCTCGGCTTGGAGGGAGCGGGAGTTGAACGGACCGACTCGCTGCGGGTGAGCGCCGAGCTTGATTTTGATACGGAGCAGGGCGAGAGCTGGTCGCTTAACGTACCGGCCGACGTGCTGCAGGCAGCCAAAAATTCCGGCATCGCATACCTTGGGCTGAACGCCGAGGGAGCCCGCGTATCCATTCCGGTTGCCGGGCGCACAGGCGAGCTGTCTATCGTACTGTCCCGTCTCGACGATTCCGCTGTTACGTCCGCATCCCGTCTTCCGCTTGCCTCCAGAGCCTATTCGTACGAGGTGACACAATCGGGCCGCAAAATTACGAGCTTTGGCAATCCGGTCCGGCTGGAACTTCCGCTGGACGGAGCGGCTAATCTGAAGCAGGACAGGCTCAGCCTGATCAAGGTGCGTTCCGGCAAAGCGCTGGATTTCCAATCCGGCGTAGCGGGATCGGTATACGCGACAGATGTGCAGGATGCCAGCTCGGTTTATGCGGTCGTCGAAAATAACGTTACGTTCAAGGACATACCAGCTGCGCATTGGGCGCGCGCCTCGATTGAAACGATGGCTTCGCAGGGCATTATGACCGGCGTTGCCGCAGGCAAATTTGAGCCCTCGCGCAATGTGACGCGGGCTGAATTCGCCAAAATGCTCGTCCGCGCCTTCAACTTGGGCGGCGAGCCGGTGAGCCTCACGTTCAAGGACGTGAAGGAGTCGGACTGGTTCGCTCCTTATGTGCGGACAGCCGTAGCAAGCGGCATTACGAGCGGCCGCAGCGCGGACAGCTTTGCTCCGCACGCGGCGATCAGCCGCCAGGAGATGGCGACGATGATCGCGCGGGCGCTGCAGCAGTCCGGAGGGTATCCGAAGCAGTTCCAAACGGAGCAGGCGCTGGCAGGTTATAAGGATCAAGCCTTGGTGAGCGCTGGTTTGAAACCGGCGGTTGGCGTAGCCGCGCAGCTTGGCATCATCGGCAGCGGCGGCAAGCTTGATCCCCGTAAATCGGCATCGCGGGCCGAGGCTTCGGCCATGCTGCAGCGTGCGATGGGCAAGCTTTAGTTCCCGGTTACAGCAATTGAATGGACGTTGCGGCCCGACAGCAGATTCCCTCTGCCTCGGGCCGCTGTTTTATCGGGCTCCATCGCCTGATGCGGTTAACCGGTCCGGCTAGCCAAAAGGGAGGGATGAGGATGAAAGCCTGGTGGAAATGGGGGATGGGCATCGTTGGAGCCGCTATTATGCTTGCTGGCGGCGGCGCGTATGCGGCAGATTACGCGGTGAAACAGGCGTTGTCCGGCTTAGCGTCCGAGCTGCCGGCGGCGGCTGTACAGGAGGAAACGGTTCTGTCCGGCTCAACGGGGTCAGAGTCCGCCGGAACATCGGAGACGGAATCTTCCGGGTCTCCCGGGGCAGAGCCCAATCAGTCCGCTGGCAGCAGCACTCGCTCGTCCGAGGGCGCTTCGGCTTCGGGAGCATCGGACACAAGCCGTACCCAGCAAAAGCCCGATGCTGCCGATAAAGCTGGCATTATTACCGAGGATGCAGCGGATTCTGCTGCAAAACGCCTCACGATTGCCGAGAAGAGCGAAGCCCTTGGCATGGTGCTGAAAAGTTTGGACAAATCCGAAATCCAGCAGTTCAAGCAGTTTGCAAAGGGCGGCCTGGATGCTGGAGAGAAACAGAAAATCAAGGAAACGCTGCGGGATAAGCTAAGTAAACCGGATTATGCGCGGCTGTCCGAATTGGCGAAAAAAGCTCTGCAGGCGCAGTGAAACAGAACGTGGTTGCTTTATGCACTTACAGCTGTCTAGGAGGGGAAAAGCTTGTATCAACCGATTCGTTCAGGCAAAACAGTCCGGCTGCTGCTCGCGGTAATGCTGTCAACGGCAGCGGTAGGCGGAGCAGCAGGAGTGAAGTCCGCTCCAGCTGCTGCGGCAGTCAAAACTTCGGCTGCCAATCCGGAGGTCAAACCGGTTGCAGCGGCTAGCGCTGCCGCTTCAATTGTCATCGACGGCAAAGTGCTGACGCTGGATAAAGGCACGTCGGTATTTATGCATCAAGGCAGAGCCTATCTGCCGCTTCGGGCGGCAGCGGAAGCTCTCGGTTTGGTTGCCTCATGGGAGAACAAAACCAAAACGTTATCGCTACTAACTCCAACGGAAGCTCAATACGAGGTTCTGGACAAAAAGCGGGCCGCGCGGCTGAAGGACGGGGGACGCTCCTCAAGCGAAGGCAAAAAGCTGAAGCTTACGCCTTTGAAGGTGAAATTTTTTGTGCAGGGTAAAGCGGTGACGCTGCCCGCAGGCCAGCAGGTTTTCACGGCGGAAGGATCGTTATACGTGCCGCTTCGGTTCGCAGCCGAGCTGACGGGAGCGTCTGTGCAGTGGAATGCTAAACAAGCGCGCATCGATATTGTGCCCCGCAGCATTGAAGGCGGCGGCGGAGACGGAGAAAGCGGCCTAAGTGGCGGTGAAACAGGCGGCCAGCCGGGCGGCTCGGAGCCTCCGGCGCCAACGCCAACTCCTCCGCCAACTGGCGGGACGCCGACAGACCCGGCTCCTTCCGCCTCGCCGCCTCCAGTCCAGGTCCCTTCGCCAGGAGGAGGCCTCCCGACTCCTACACCTCCGCCGGGAGGAGGGGCTCCAACGCCAACGCCTCCGCCGTCGGGCAAGCAGGAAGAGCAAATTCATCGCGAGGGGCGTGAAAAGGCCGATGCGCTGCGCAATAAGTGCCGCCAGGAGCTTGTGACGCTTGCGCTTGTTTATGCAAATGCAACAACTGCTGAAGCCAAGGCTAAAGCCAGACAGCAGGGCAGCGAAGTGTTCGCAACCTGTAACGCTTCCTTTGACGGCATTTTAAGCGAGATGAAACAGCAGCTTGAGGCAGGCGGTTACTCTACGGCGAGGCTGGAAGAGTATCGTGCCGAATACGAGAAGGAGCTTGCGGAAGGCAAAGCAATGCTGGACGGTCTGATCGGCGGCTGATAAGGAGGACATCATGAGCGAACGAATCAAGCGCAGAAAAAAATCCGTTAAACAGAGGTTTAGCCGGCAGGGCTGGGGCAAGCTGTTGCTGGTGCTGCTCATGGCTGGCGCGCTGGTTCCGGCCGTGCTTGGTTATTTGAATCATCGAGAGCTGTCCAAGGATACGACGGAAACTGAAATAGCTGTGGCGGTAAAGACCGAGGAAAACCGGAACGAAACAAATCCGGAGCGCGAAAACGCGCCAAAGGAATCTCCGGGGGACGTAGGGCCAACCGGAACGCCTTCCGCAGCCGGCAGCAGCAACCAGGAGGACAAACAAAATCCGCCGCAGCCGGAAAAGAGCAAAAGCGAGCCAACATCCTCTTCCAAACCGAATGTTGCTCAGGGCAGCAATCAGGTAACCGAAACGCAGAAAAAAGGCGGCGGAACGAAGGAAGCGGACAACACCGGCGGCAAGCAGCAATCCGGCGGCGACAGGGAGCAAGCGCTCCAATACGAGCGGCGTCTCGAAACGATCCGTCAGCAATGCGTTCGCGATGCAGCAGCTGTGCTTGAGCAAGGGGAGTCGAAAATGAACGCGGCCCGCCGCGGCGAGCTGGCGGAGGATGAGCTCAGGCAGGCAGGGGCGGAGCTGTCCCGGCAGATGGAAGGCGCGGAGGCTGGCTGCAAGTCCAGCTTCGACGGTCTAATCGCCGAGGCGGAGCAGGCTGAAATTCCGGAGAGCGAGCGCGCGGAATGGACCCAAAGCTATGTGCAATCCCGCGATCTGCTCCGGGCGAAGATGAGCGAGCAGCTTCAATCGCTTCAGTCGGCCGCCGGATAAACATCGTATTAATAGCAGCTGGCAATAAAAAAACCGGTCAGGCTGGTATCAGCCTTGACCGGTTTCGTCTTTTCTTACAATGCGTTCTCTCACAACACGCTCGAGCAGAAGCCGTACAAGCTCAACATCCTCGGCTTCGAGAGGAATCCCGTCCCAATGCAGCTGTTGAAGATTCAGCCATTCTCTTGCGTTGCTGCTCGGTTCCACAGGCTCGGCATATTCCGTAAGTCCCAGAAGATAGTCTGAAGTTGTGTGCAGCTTGCGGGCAATCGTCTGGATGGATTCCAGAGTAGGCTGGCGATATCCCGACTCGTAGCCGGCGTAGGTGCTTTTGGCAACGCCTACATAATCGGCTACCTCCTGCATGGTGAGCTTTCTTTTTTTACGCAGCGCCTTGAGTCGTTTTGCGAACATGCCCCCACCGTCCCCCTGCGGCAATAGATACCCAGAGAGGAAACTTCCGCGGACTGGGACTATGCCTGCAAATAAATAAATATATGGTATGTAATTCGATATCCGTATTATAGCATGGGTATTAGGAAGTTGCACTCTAAAATATAGGACGTTAGTAACAGAATTTCATGACTAAAGTCGCTGACGACTTCCATGAGACTTCTTTTTGTGGAAGAGGATTCCAAAGAATTTCATAAACAAATATATAGGGGTTGCAAAGACTGCCTCTTTCGCGAACATGCCCGGAAACAGCGGCATATTTAAAGAAGGGCCCCGTTTATGGTATGCTTTGGAGAGAACATTCGGCGAACGGAGCGTACTCATTCATGGATACCAAACAATGCGCCGTATGCGGCCGCGACAAACCAGAGGGGGCGTTCCCCAAGCGAACCGGCCGCAAAGGGCGCAGAGGGACCTGCCGAGCGTGCCAGCGCCGCAGAAAGAGAGATACCGGAAGCGAGGAAGCAGCCTTCGTTCAGCCGTCCCCGGCAGCTTCGCGGCGCGCGGCTGCCCGTCCTGCTGCAGCGCTCCAGACCGCAGGCGAGCAGCCTGGACCGCCAGCGGAATTCCGCCCGGCGGCAGCCGCGAGACCGGCCGCGCATTCTGCGCCAGTAACGCTGGCGCTCGATCCGCTGCATTCGGACAAGCCGTCCTTAAGCGAACTGAGTTCAGCCGTATTGGATACCGACGGCGGGAGCCAGGAAGATGCGGGCCAATCCAAGCGCAAGCGTAAGCGCCGCCGCCGCCGTAAAACCCGCAAAGCCGTCGTAGCGGGACATTCCCATACTCCGGGAACGAGGCTTCCTTTTAAGCCGATCAAGCCGTTTAAAGGAGCATTCTCATATGACCCGTCAGTGCTTAATGACCGGGGAACCGGCATGATTCAGCTGCGCGGCCGCCGTGAAAGCGGCAAGCGCTGGCATACCGAGATTGACCGCGACATTGCGGTGAGAATGGTGCAAGAGGGAGCGGCAGGAATTTTGCACCCGCGGCTCATCCATAAGCTGTACACGAAGAGCGACTTCCGGCTGTTGATTTTGCAGCGGGACAACTATGTCTGCCACTATTGCGGACGTTTCGGAGATACGATTGATCATGTATTTCCGAAGTCTAAGGGCGGTCTCAGCACACCGGCGAACTGTGTATGCGCCTGCTCCGCCTGCAATCTCAAAAAGGCGGATACTTTACCGGATTATTTATAAACATCAGTATCGAAAGATACGATTTCAAGACCGCGATATTAGCCTTGTAGAGGCGATTCGCGGTCTTTTTGCATGGGATGAGAGATTTCTCATCCTCCATTCGGAGATTCTCTATAACCCGCGCCGGGACTGGCGTTAACGGAGCAAGGAATTCTCATTTTTGTACGGAATGAACGCGTTTCCAATAAATCACAACCATTTCCGCTCCGCAGCCGTGCTACTATAGCCCTGTCCGGTAAACGGATGCCACACCAACATGCTTCTCCGCCAAGCGGGGGAACAAAATAGGGGAGGATTCATCTTGAATAAAAAACGTCTGGTAGTCACAGCTGCACTTGCAGCGAGCGTAGCTTTTTCCGGAGTTACGGCAGCTGGAACCGCAAGTGCGGCAGAAGCCAAAACGGAAAAAACGTCCGTTACATTGCAGCAATTATATAGCGCATACGGAATTAACCTGGACGAGCTTCTGAGCAAGCTGCAGCAGAACGGCGGATTTAACTGGTCCGGCTTGATCATTTTCAAACCGCTGCCAAAACCGACGCCAGGCCCGTCGGCTTCTCCGAAGCCATCGCCAACGGCAAAACCGACGACAACGCCAGCGCCAACAGCCAAACCGACTGTAACGCCATCGCCAACGGCAAAACCGACAACAACGCCGGCACCGACGGCAAAACCTACCGTTACTCCATCGCCGACAGCCAAACCAACGACAACTCCGCAGCCGACGACTGCCCCAATCGGGGATTTTGAGCAGCAAGTTGTCAGCCTGGTGAACCAGGAGCGCGCGAAGCAAGGTTTAGGAGCGCTGTCCAGCGATGCTGAGCTGGCTAAAGTTGCCGACGTTAAAGCTAAAGATATGTACGA
This sequence comes from Paenibacillus pasadenensis, assembly GCF_023715725.1. GTDB lineage: Bacteria > Bacillota > Bacilli > Paenibacillales > Paenibacillaceae > Paenibacillus_O > Paenibacillus_O pasadenensis_A. The sequence goes on along the minus strand of NZ_JAMBOT010000004.1, from coordinate 308,091 downwards.
CAATAATTATTTTGACCATAACTCGCCAACCTACGGATCTCCGTTTGATATGATGAAATCCTTTGGCGTGAGCTACAACTATGCCGGTGAAAATATCGCTAAAGGCCAGCGTACAGCTGAGCAAGTAATGAACGACTGGATGAACAGCCCGGGTCACAGAGCGAACATCATGAATGGCAATTACACCAAAATCGGCGTTGCTTATTACAATGGCGTATGGGTTCAAATGTTTAAAGGTTAATGCACTTATACCGTAAAGGCTTGCCGGCATGTGCCGGCAAGCCTTTTATTTTCCCGAATTCCGCCTTATAAGCTTGGATTAGAAATTTTTCATTGAGTTCCTGATCTCTCTGCCTGAGAAGGCGGTTATCCCTTGCGGAGCCTGAGATTGCCCCAATTATCACAAAAATGAGAGCTTTTCATAATTGAAATCTGGTTTTTTTTGGTTGGTCAATTGGGTTGGATGCTGTGTTATTCTGACACCCGTAGGTTTCGTTCGGAGATCCAACCCAAATCACGCTGCATCGCTGAATGCTGCGAACCGACCCAGGAGGACCAATCTGATGCAACTTAAAACAAAGCTTTTTAACATTGTGAAAACCGCAGCCGCCGCTCTTGCCGGCATCGCCATTTTTGCCGCACCTGCTCCGGCATTCGCCGCTTATGATTACAACGCCAAATCCGGCGATACATTCTGGGAGCTGTCGCGTACCTTCGACGTGTCCCTTGAAAGACTGATTGAACTCAACCAGCATGTTGAGCCGACGAACATTTATGTTGGCCTCAAGCTTTCGATTCCGGGCAGCGCCAAAAAGCCTCCCGTCAGCGCAAAAGCCGAAAGCAAGGTGAAGGCTGCGTCATTGAACACAACCCCTAAGCTGCTCAAGAAGGATGACGGCGCGAAACATGTCGTAGCATCCGGAAAGACCTATCAGGTAAGCCGCGAGCTTAACGTTAAAGCCAGCGCTTATACGTCTGCCGCTTCGGAAAACGGCAAATGGGGCGCAGTAGATTACTTCGGCAATCCGCTGAAGGTCGGAACCGTCGCTGTTGATCCTAAAAAGATCCCCCTCGGCACGAAGCTTTACATTACAGGCTACGATTATAATGGACTTCCGACAGGTGGCATGATTGCGACTGCATCCGATGTCGGCGGAGCCATCAAAGGCGACCGGGTCGATCTGTTCGTTCCCGGCACGACGGCTCAAGCCAAAAAGTTCGGTTATCAGTGGGTAAAAGTTCACGTTCTGAAAGCATAAATCAAAAGCAGCCCGGTCTCCCCGTAAAGGAGTTCGGGCTGCTTTTTCTTTTAATAAAGCCGAATGCTCTCCAGCTCTTCCGGTTTGCCTAACAGCTCTGGGACGGTGACCAGCTCATAATTTTTCTGTTTAAGCAGCTGAATCAGCCGCGGCAGAGCTTTTACCGTTCCGCTTAAATCCTCGCCGATGCCTCCGCCGGCATGCTGAAGAATGATGCTCCCGGGGCCGAGAGTCCGCCGTACATTGCGGAGAATCTGATCCGGTCCGAGTCCCTTCCAGTCCTCGGTGTCCACATTCCAATTGACGACATAATATCCCCGGCTTTGGGTCCACAGGAGCTGCTCCGGGAGAATCTCCCCGTATGGAGGCCGGATGAAGCGTGGAGTGAAGCCAAGCTGGCTGTGCAGCAGCTTGTTGGTCCGCTCCACTTGATCCTTAAATTCGCTCATGGAAAGGCTGGCATAGGAGGTATGGTCGTAGGAATGATTGCCTACGGCATGTCCCTCTGCCACGATGCGTTGCACCATATCGGGATGTTTAAGCGCGCGCTCCCCGACGATAAAAAAGGTTGCCTTTACTTTTTCGCGTGCCAGAATATCCAGCACCTTAGGCGTATAATCGTTATCCGGCACATCGTCAAAGGTGAGCGCCACCCGCCTGGAAGTGGCAGGCCCGTGGGTAGCAAACGCGCCGGGAAAATTGCGGGTGAGCGTAATCCATGACACGAGACGTTTGCCAGGACGCAAGGTGGCGGCAGTCTCGGATGAGTGCTCCTGGTCAGATCCAGCAATTGGCTGGGCTGAAGCCTGTTGCGGAATTATAACCAGCAGCAGAGCAAGCAAAGCCGCCGCAAGGAGGCTTGCCGACGGTTGAAGCCATTCCGGTAACCGGCTGCAACGCTTCAAGAAGAAGTGCACCGCCTCACCTCCTAGCTGGGTTTGAGCGATTAGGCCCTCGGCGAATGAAAGAGGCTTGCCGGTTAGCTATTCCCAGTGCGGGCGATGTCCATTCCTTGAAGCGCTAAGTATCATTAAAACTTGAAAATTTGAATCGTGCGTTGAAGCTGGGACGCCATCTGCTGCATCCGCGCGGTTTCTTCCACGATGGATTGAATGGAGACAATTTGCCCGTTCATCGAGGATGCTACCTGCTCGGTGCCTGCAGCCGATTGCTGCGTAATTGCGGAAATATTCCCGATTGCCGAAGAAATCGTCCGCGCATTGTCCAGCATGCTCTCGCTTTCACTGGCAAAAAGCTGAATTTGCTCGGAAATGAATTGCATGCTGGTTACAATCTCGCTGAATACCGCTTCGGTCTCGCGCAGCATTTCCGCCTGCAGCTCAACCGCTTTTTCATTGATGATCATATTGGCAGTGGCGTCCTTGACGCCCTGCTCGATGCCTTTTACAAGGCCGAACACTTCCTTGGTCGAGGCGGTAGACTCCTCAGCCAGCTTGCGAACCTCCTGGGCGACGACGGCAAACCCTTTGCCATGCTCGCCGGCACGGGCCGCTTCGATTGAGGCGTTGAGGGACAGCAGGTTCGTCTGCTCCGCAAGATCGGATATCGTGCGGGTGATGGCAGAGATTCCGCTGGCCGCTTCGGACAGGCGTTCAATAGCGGAGGAGACATGTGCGGCAGCTTCAGCCGTGCGCCGTGTGCCGTCCGCTTGCGTTTCCACCGATTGCTGACCGCGCTGGACGAGCTGCAGGGCAACTTCAGACCGCTCGTTCATCAGCCGGCTGGATTCCGCATAGGAGGCTACCTTCGCTTCAATCTGGCGGATCGACTCGCTCATGTCGCCGACTTCCTCGGAAATCTCATTGGCGCCGGTAGCAAGCTCGCCTGCGGAAGTGGCTACCTGCTCCATTACGCTTTTGACCCCGTTGTTCTTCTCGTAAATGCCTGTGCTCGTTTCGTTAACGAGCCGGCTGATCCGGGACGTATCGCCCAAAATCTCGCGCAGCTTGTCAATCATGCTGTTGAAGGAATGGGCAAGCTGTCCCAGCGAGGAGTTAGAGGCGTCTACGCGCTGAGTGAAGTCGCCTTTAGCAATCCGGTAAGCGACAAGGGTCATATCCTCCATAGAGCTTGTAAGCGATTTCTCAACAACGGAGGAGAGTGGCAGGGAGACGGCAGCGCCGATGATGACGACCACAGCAATCGGCCAGAGCGGCGAGCCGGCAATAAGGCTCAGAATAAGAAAAAAGATGGAGGATGCAGCCAGCGAAGCGAAAATTCCGACACGCACTTTGTTTTTGATGGACAGAGCATGATACCAGTTCATGATTATCGACTCCTATCGCTGCATATAGTGGGCGAATGAAACCATATCTGATATTGTAATCGGCATTCTTTAGGAGAAAATGTAGACCGGGGAAACAGATATAGGGGGAATGATCTAGTTCTGAAGATCGGATTTTTCCATTGGATTCGAGAGGTAAATGAGTCTAAATGCCCGTATTACGGTAAAATATTATCATATTTTGTAAATTTTTAGTTGATGATGGAAAACGCTTGTCCTATAATGTCGCTACAGCTGTGATATTCCTCAGCATGTCAGGTATTTATTCAAAGCATATGAATGGAGGTGAAATTATGACAAGCAGCAGCTATTCGCCTTTAGCCCGTCAGGTGGACTTTGTTTTTCGCCAGCTTGAACCCGAACTCACCCATGCTCCCGCAGGTACGGTACTCATTCATATCCGCAACAACACGGTTGGCAAATACGGAATCCGGCATAATCCGATCGAGCTCAAGTCCTCATCTCCCTCCCCTAAAGGATTGAGCGCCGATCAGGTGAAGGAATTCAGGCAAATGGCCGTTGACGCGCTTAAGCACAAATCGAATTGGACGCATGGCGAAATTTTGTATGATTTTTCCGTTCGCCAAGGGTCTGCATCCAGCTGGTCCGCCAGTATGGCTTGTGAATCAAATTATAATATGGCCAGCTCCCACTTCCGCTACGAGCCGAAACATCCGTCCATATGGGACCGGACCGTTTCGGAAGAGTAATCCGGGTATGTTCCCAAAAAAACAGCCTTTGTCCGCAATGGACAAAGGCTGTTTTTTTGGGGCTTAGCGCATGCGCGCTGCGCCTCCGGAAAGCTGTTGCTCCGCAATTTCAACCAGGCGTTTTGTTATGTATCCGCCCAGAGAGCCAGCATCGCGAGTCGCCATGTTGCCGTAGTAGCCGTCTTGAGGAATTTGAATGCCCAGTGCTTGAGCGGCTTCGTACTTCATTTGCTCGAGAGCGGCTTGGCAACCCGGGACGACCAGTCTGTTGTTGCGAGATCCTGCCATATGTCTCACCTCCTCTTGTTAGGAGGTAGTATGCTTATTCATTTCCATTCTATACTCATTTTGGCAAAAGGATTTTTGAATGCTGTTCTTTTCCTTCGGCAGGCATGGCGCCATGCTGGTGAGCCTCCCCTTCAGACAAGCCGGAAACGTTCGAAATAAGCCCTAGAAATACGGGGAGCAGAAACAGGAAATAGAGGCAAAATGCCTTAAGCGGACTGGCTGGAGGCGCATGTCCTCCGCAATCGCATCCGGCATCGGCTGAGCCGCTGCGCCTGGCGCGCAGTGCTGCAAGCAGTTGGCTGAATGCTAGCGCAAGCAGCATAACAGCGGACAGCTTGACGGGGAAATACAGAGAGGCGTCGACATAAAGCGGAAGCGAGCCGCTCTTCGCCAGGGCAATCAGCGATGCTCCCAGCACGCCAAGCACCGATGCTTTTGCTGCATGGTGAAAGGCAGGGGAAACAGTAGCTAAGCGCATATGCTCACCTCCTAAGGAAGATAGAACGCTTCAAGCAGCCAGGAGCCGGTCAGCACGAGCACGGCGGTTAATCCAATTATTCCGAGCACGACCCGTGTGCGGAAGCTGGCAAACAGCAGCAGCGCGCTTTTGAGATCGATCATAGGTCCGAAGACGAGAAAGGCAAGCAGCGCCCCGTTCTCAAAGCTGCCGCTAAATGAAGCGGCAACAAACGCATCCGATGTTGAGCAGAGGGACATCAGAAAAGCGAGCCCCATTAAAAAAAGATGGGATAGAAGCTGGTTGCTGCCAAGCGCCTCCAGCCATTCCCGGCTCACTGCGGTTTGAAACAGAGCGGCGAGCGCGGCGCCAATAACCAAATATTTGCCCATATCGAACAACTCGTCGGAGGCATGCAGAACGGCCGAGCGCATTTTACCGCCCGAAAGGGAAGCGTTATTGGAGGAAGCTTCGGGAAGACCGGCGTAAAGCGAGGCCAGATCCGCCTTGAGCGGATTGCTCTTCAGCAGCTTCCACAGCATCAAGCCCGTAATTGCTGCTACGGCAAAGGCGAGTCCGACCCGAGCAAAAGCCATCTGTGGCGTATCGTTAAATGCGGTCCATGTCGCGGCGAATACGACCGGGTTGACGACGGGGCCGGCCAGAATATAGACGATGCCCCCATACGCCGGCATTCCTTTACGAATGAGCCGTCTGACGACGGGAATCATGCCGCATTCGCATACAGGAAAGATGACGCCAAGCAGTCCCGCCGCCGTAACGGCAAGCAGAGGATGGCGCGGCATGAGGCGGCGGATGAGACGGTCCGAAACGAATACCTGCAAAAAAGCCGAAAGCGCGACGCCAAGCAGGACAAAGGGCAGCGCTTCAAGCAGGATGCTTATAAAAACGGAACTGAAGCGTGTAATATCCGTTAGCGCCATTCCGGCGGCATCTCGGCGAATAATGAGCCCGGCAGCTAATGCAGCGCCAAGAGCGGAGGCAGCTGTAAGCAGCGGCAGCAGCGATTTGCGCAATTGAATTTCAGCCCTTCCACTGGCTTGTCCAGCCTAAATTCGCCCGTAACGGGCTTTAAAGAAATGTATTCGAGAAGGAGAAATTCTAGAATGAAGGCTGCCGCCCGGTTCCCTTGACAATTTTGTGGTGAAAGCTATAATCGGGCTAAAGGCATTGAACAGAATGGAGTACGCGTCACAAAGCCATTTCCCAGAGAGCCGGCGGCAGCTGTGAAGCCGGCGAAATGAGCAGACGCGGAATGGACTCTGGAGCCGGGCGGATTCGCCCCGAATGATCCCCGTTAACGGATTCTAAGGCCGGTCCGCTCCCTCTGAGCGTTACCCGGTGAATTAGGGTGGCACCACGGTCTCTCGTCCCTTGCGGCGGGAGGCCTTTTTTGCGTCTATATCGAGGTTTGCCAGTAACATGGAAGAAGAAAGGGCATGGTGAACGCAATGAAAAAAGTATTGTCCGGCATTCAGCCGAGCGGGCAGCTTACGCTTGGCAACTATATTGGAGCAATCAAAAACTTTGTCAGCCTGCAGGAAACGCATGAATGTTTCTTCATGGTTGTTGATCTGCATGCCATAACCGTTCCTCAAGATCCCGCCGCTTTGCGGGAGCAGTCCCAATCGGTTGCGGCGCTGTATCTGGCGGCGGGCATCGATCCGAAACGTTCGGCTGTGTATATGCAGTCGCATGTGCGCGCCCACGCCGAGCTGGGCTGGTTGATGACTACGCTGACTTCAATGGGCGAGCTGGAGCGCATGACACAGTTCAAAGACAAGGCAGCCGGTAAAGATTCGGTAGGCGCAGGCCTTTTTGTATACCCGTCGTTGATGGCTGCCGATATTCTTGCCTATAACGCGGATCTTGTGCCGGTTGGCGACGATCAGAAGCAGCATCTGGAGCTGACCCGCGACTTGGCTGGGCGTTTCAACAGCCGTTACGGTGATTTTTTCACCGTACCGCAGCCTTATTTCCCTGAAATCGGGGCTAGGATCATGTCGCTCGACGACGCGTCCAAAAAAATGAGCAAGAGCAACCCGAACGCTGGCAGTTATATCGCACTGCTTGACCCGCCGGATGTTATCCGCAAAAAAATCAGCCGGGCTACGACCGATTCCGGCCGCGAGGTCAAATACGATCCGGCCGGCAAGCCGGAAGTAAGCAACCTGATGGGCATCTATGCCCAAATGTCAGGATTGTCGCTGCAGGAAGTTGAAGCGAAGTATGAAGGCCAAGGCTACGGATCGTTCAAAAAAGAGCTGGCGGAGCAGGTCGTTGCTCAGCTTGAGCCGATGCAGCAGCGCTACCATGAAATCCGCAGCTCCGGTATGCTGGAGGAAGTGCTGCGCGAAGGAGCCGCCAAAGCTTCGGAGACGGCAGAGCTCGTCGTTGAAGGAGTAAGAGAACGGATGGGCTTCTTGAAACGTTAACGGGTTATGCGCGGAAAGCCGTAGGTGGGTTCTCTTAAGGGCGTGGAACGACCTCACGGAGCATGAAAAAGCGAGAACCCGCCCCCGTAAGGGCGTCAAACGACCTTACGGAGCATAAAAAAGCGAGAACCCGCCTCCGTAAGGACGTCAAACGACCTTACGGAGCATAAGCAGGCGAGAACCAGCTCCCGTAAGGGCGTCAAACGACCTTACGGAGCATAAAAAAGCGAGAACCAGCCCCCGTAAGGGCGTCAAACGACCTTACGGAGCATGAAAAAGCGAGAACCCGCCTCCGTAAGGGCGTCAAACGACCTTACGGAGCAAAAGCAGGCGAGAACCAGTTCCCGTAAGGGCGTCAAACGACCTTACGGGTCTAAAAATTCTATCTCGCTCTACAGATTGAACAGGGGCAGGGCAAGAAGTCACATCGCGTGACTTCTTGCCCTGCCCCTTTTTCTATCCGCGCTTCAAACGCGACTTAAGAGCAAAGCCTAATCCGATAAAACCAAACGTGACGACACCGAGTCCAAGCGCGAGCCAGGCATTGTAGCTGATGGAGATTGCGGTGGCGGTCATAAGAGCTATAGACAGCAGAGAATAGATCAAAGCAAGGGGCTTGGACATAAGGCGGGCGCCTCCCGAAATGAATTTGAAAAAAATTTGAATCGCGTAGAATAGAACTTTGCGTTCGGAACATAATAACTTTGCAAGCTTGCAACACACAACACAGTGCGAACTTCGAAAGGAGCAAATCACAATGGCAAGCAACAACAGCGGAAGCAACAGAGTACTCGTACCAGGCGCAAAACAAGCTCTGGAGCAAATGAAATTCGAAGCGGCACAAAGCCTGGGCGTTCAAATCCCTGCTGACGGCTACTACGGAAACGTAGCTACTCGCGATGCAGGTTCCCTGGGCGGCTACATCACCAAGAAACTGGTGCAAATCGCCGAGCAACAACTGTCCGGAACTCAACGCTAAGCTTAGATACAAGATGGTCGCGGCGCCTTAATTGGCGCCGCAGACAGGAAAGCCCAAGGGAAACCTTGGGCTTTTTGCTGATTCAACGTACATAAAGCCGCAAAAAAAGACCCCCTTTATTGTGAGGCAAGGGGGCCTTGCCGGTCAACCGTTGTACGGAGTCAATAAGTGTTCATTCGAAGTCTTTTTTGCAGCCGTTCGTCGCTCAGCCATCCAACATAGGAGCCCAGCGTAACGTAATCCCGGTCCATTACGACAACGGCGACAAAGGGGTATTGCTTGCGATGGCGGTATCTGACGTCAAACCATCTCACCTCATAACCCCAGGTATGCTCCGTAACCTCGGAACAAGAAAAGGAGGTGAAGTAGAGGAATGCTTTAACGGAGGCGTCGAATTTGGATTGATCAATGGCGGGATGCTCCTGGCAGCGGGCGATATTGCTCCAGGTCAGCTTTCCCCGGCGGAGGTCGCCGATGCGGAATGCTCCGTCCTTCATTTTTTTGACGACATTCCAGACGCGGTACGTCAGTGTAGGAATTAAAATATACTGCTCGCCGTCTGCCGCCGATTCGTCCAGCTCCCGCAGCGACCGGGCTGTTCTTCTGTGCTCCAGCGTCCGCCACACATAATAAAGAACGATAAACGAGTAAAGGACCGGAAATATAACCTGCGGCGCAGCAGCTTCAAACGCCCAGAGCAGAAGCGCCGCCACATGGCTTGCAAACAGGAAAGGGTCGAAGATGTGGATGATATTCCACGAAATCCATTTGGATGAAATCGGCCGGGCCGCCTGTGTGCCGTAAGTGTTAAAACAATCGCTGAAAACGTGGATAGAAACGGCAAGCAGCACCCAAAAGCCCAGATGAGTCCAGGGAATCGAGCCTTGCCAGGCCCAAGCGATAGCGGCTGTTATAATGACGGTCCATGCCGCAACAGCCGGCAGGGAATGGGAGGCTCCCCGATGATTGCGTATATAAAGAGCATTGCTCTTCAGCCTTAGGAGCCCGTCTAAATCCGGGGCTTGAGAACCGATAATCGTACCGGCCATAACGGCGCCGAACAGCGCGGGGCTTGCGGCTACGGCCGGATCGACCGTTGCGAGACCGGCTAAGCCAAAGCCGAATACGAGATGTGTGCCAGTATCCAGCGGAGTTCCCTCCCTTAACTTGTCGAGTTTTTATGACGGTAGCATTCCCTTTGAGAACGGGGGCTATCCTGAAGGGGCTTGGACACTTTTCGCAGCAAATGCTAGGATAAGGAAATGTGTATTCGCACAGCGGAAAAGTGACGAGTTAGGAGGGGGTAGAAATGTCTCGGTATGCGTTGATGGTGGAATACAAAATAAAAGAAGAACATCTTGCCGAGTACAGCAGCTTGCTTCGCGAGCTTCAGCTGCAGCATCCGGAAGTGCAGCTGTTTCAAGGAACGGATCAGCCTGGCTTGTACGTGGAAATTTGGCCAGCGGATTCCGAAGAAGAAGCGGCGGCGCGCCAAGAAGAGCGTCTGGACGGACGCTCTGCATGGAAGCCGATCGGCGATTGGACAGCTGGCGAGCCGGGCCGTATCCACGCCTGGACCTTCAAACCGGCGCTTTAGCCAGCTTAGACGTTACATAGCCGGAGTTGTGTTCGTAATCAGCTGGCCTTGGAACGGATATTCATAGTTGATCGGGCCGTCGAAGGTCACGTAATCGAGATTAAGCGTAAGCAGCAGGTAGCGCATTCCTGTAGCGGGATCGCTAATAATGATGTGATCCCGGCCGGCAGCTTCGATTACGCCGCGGAAAATTTTAGCGTTCCACTCTTTGTTGTTTTCGTACGTCATGTAAAACGTGGCCATTTTGCCGCGGTTTAGACGAAGAATATTTTCAATATAAGATTCTTCGGTAGCGGGCAGCGTTTGGACCGTGCCGCCTTGGGGAGTGACAACTGCGCCGCTCGGAACGGCTGGGGGCATCGTCGTCTGAGCAGCGTTCATCATGCCGCCGCCATACATATAATGCATAGGCATTCCGGGATAGGCATTTGCGGCCGCAGCTTGTTGTTGAGCGTACATACGGTAATCATAAGTATTGGACATGGTAATTCCCCGCTCTCTCTGATATTAATGGCTGTTAATGTTTTGCCGGTTAGTACACTTTTGGACAGTCAGACGCCGTCGGGGCGAAGAAGCAATGCGCTTTGTAGCGGCCCGTATTGGCCTGGTTGTACCAGGTGCCGGGGCAGCTGCCGGAAGGGCGAAAAAACCATAATGCGTTGCTGGCCGGATGCTGGCGTTCGCCGTTTATGACACGTTCGGCAAGCCGGATTTCCCGGTCGCGCGCCTTCTGATAAAAATAGCTTTTCTGAACTGCTTCATATCCGCCCGGACTTTGATACACCATATCAGGTATGGACCGGATATTTTTGAAGTCGAGGCAATTGGAACGAATCCGATTTACTCCGACATTGCCGACCATTAACATGCCGAGGTCGCCTTCGCCCTCCGCTTCAGCCCTTAACAAACGGGCAAGCAGCTTGGTGTTTTCCGAGTTCGTTTTGATAACCGCCATCTCTGGAATCACGCTCCTCCTGCGGGGGTCTGGCAACAACTAGCCGGATACCCTCCCGCCTGGGCTCCTGACCACATCTCTAATCTATGCGGCTCATTGGCTGGTGTGCCTTCCGAACAAGCGGTTCCGATGAAAAAAAGTCGAAATCTTGGACGCGGACATGTCGAATTGATGAACAACTGAGCCGCTGCGTTGTCACCACGTTTTATTTTCGGTATCATTAGTACCGTTGACTATTGAAGCTCTTAGCGCTGCGATGCGCTTTTGCTGCTCCAAAAACAGGAGGCGCACGACTGTGCTGAAAGACCTGATTGCACTTACCAAGCCGGGAATCGTTCGGATGAACGCTTTTGCAGCTTTTGGCGGATTTTGGGTAGCATCCCAGTGGAGCATTGACTGGCTGCTGCTGTTTTGGATGCTGCTGGGAAGCTGTCTAACGATGGCTTCGGCCTGCGTTGTTAATAATTACTGGGACCGCGAGCTCGATACGCGCATGGAACGGACCAAAAACCGCGCCCTGCCGACGGGACGTTTGTCCCCGCGTTTTGTATTGATTTATGGCCTTGTGCTTGGCGCTGCCGGACTAGGGCTGTTGTTCGGAATGGTCCATTCCTTAGCTGGCTGGCTCGGCCTGCTTGGCTGGTTCGTCTATATCGTCATCTACACGATCTGGCTGAAACGCAGCTCCACCTGGAGCACCTCGATTGGCGGCATATCCGGCGCGATGCCTCCGGTTATTGGTTATTGCGCGGTGACGGGGACGGTAGATATCGGCGCTTGGATACTGTTTGCGCTGTTGTTTCTGTGGCAGCCGGCTCACTTCTGGTCGCTGGCCATCCGGCGTGTCGAGGAGTACCGCGCTGCAGGTTACCCGTTGCTTCCGGTCGTGAAAGGAATTAAACGCACGAAGCTGCAAATGATTCCGTACGTGCTGCTGCTCATTCCGACCGTCATTCTGATGTACACGTATGGTTACACGGGGCAGTGGTTTCTGTGGATCAGCGGCATTCTTACTCTTGTCTGGTTTGCACATACGCTTACCGGCATGAGCGCCAAGTCGGAGGAAAAAACAGAGAAGTGGGCTAAAGTGAACTTTCTCATCTCTGTGAATTATTTGCTCGTTGTGTTTCTGCTCATGATTGCCGATACGCGCCGCGACGCGGACGCATCGGCCTGGATTACGAGCCTGTTCCCTTGATCCGGAGCCTGTTCGGCTGCGCCGGACAGGCTTTTCATTTTCAAGAATCATAAGTGCATGTATGGTTATCCCCGCTGTCCGCTAAGCAGCGGGTTCATGTTTGCGCAAGCTTGCTTGCGCTTACATGACGAATTATGGAATAAAGGAGAGAATACCGATGTCATTTGTTCGCAAACATGCGTTCAAAATTGCTCTATTTGCCTTGTGCGCCCTTATGGGATTATATCTGTTATACGTTAACCTTCAAGAAAACAGCAGCAGCGTCAACTTGCCCATCGACAAGCCGGCACCGCATTTTACGCTTCAGAACGCTCACGAGGACGGCAAACAGGTCAGCCTTGAGGAGTCCAACGGCAAGGTGCGCCTGATCTATTTCTATTGGGCAAGCTGCCCGGACGTTTGCCCGGCAACCACGTTCATTCTGTCCAAGGTACAGGACAAGCTGAAGGAAGAAAAGCTGTTCGGCACTAAAGCCGAAATCCTTTCCGTTTCGTTTGATCCCGAACGCGACACGCCGGAAAAAATCCAGGCGTTTGCCACCAAGTTCCAAGCCGATACGACCGGCTGGAAGTTCCTGCGCAATCCGAACGCCGCCGCTTCCGAGAAGCTGGTGAAGGACTACGGGCTGATGCTGATTAAAGACGAGAATAACAACTACAGCCATAATGACGTGATTACCGTTGTAGACAAAAAAGGCAATATCCGCAAATACATAACCGGCGGCATGGACACCAAAAAAACGCCGGATGAAATTGCCGCTTCCATCGTTGAAACGGTAAAAGCATTGGACTAAGCATGCTGGCCTGCGCCGCCGTCCCCCTGCCGGGAGACGGGGGATCGCCGGCTTTTTTCATTCCATCCAGCTGCGTTAACCGCTCAAGGAGGTGCCTTTTAAATGGCATTATTAGGTTCAATCTTGCTGAACAACATCATTCCATTGTGCATCATGATTATCATCGGCGTTGTTTTACAGCGGATTTTTGAGCTGGATATCCGGACGCTGTCTAAGCTGAACTTTTATTTGTTTTCACCGGCAGTCATTTTTAAACTGCTTTATACGACAGATATTCCGGTGGCCCTTATCGGACAGGTGCTGCTGTTTTTTGGCGTGTTCATGGCGCTTCAATACGCGCTGCTCGAGCTGGTCGTGCGGCTTCGCGGTTATGAAGGAGGAATGCGTGCGGCGATGCGCAACAGCGTGCTTTTTTACAATAGCGCTAATTATGGCATACCGCTAAACCAGCTTGCTTTTGCCGCGAATCCGTTCACGCTCTCGATCCAGGTGCTGGTAATGATGATGCAGTCGCTGCTGCCGAACACGTATGGAATTTACAGCGTTAATGCCCATAAAACGAGCATTGCCGGGATCCGCCGCCAGATTGTTTCCCAGCCGGTCATTTATGTCATTCCGCTTGCTTTTGCGCTTAACTGGGCTGCTATGCCGATTCCGGTGTACCTGTCTACGCCTCTCGATTACGTCGCTAACGCTTTTATCGGAACGGCGCTGCTGACGTTAGGCGTACAGCTCGGCAGCATGAAACGGGAAGGGGGCTTGGGCGGCAAAAGACAGCTCGATCTCGTTCTTTCGCTGTCGCTTCGTCTGATTGCCGGACCAGCCCTTGCCGCGCTGACGGTATGGATGCTCGGCATTGACGGGCTAGCGGCTAAAGCGCTCATTGTCAGCTCCGCCGTGCCAACCTCGCTCAGCAGCGTGCTGCTTGCCGTTGAATTCGACAACGAGCCGGAATTTTCATCCCAGACCGTGCTGCTGTCCACCGTCCTCAGCATTGTTACGGTAACGGCCGTTATTGCGCTGCTCGGCATTTAAGCTTCCTTCAAAAAATATGTGCGTCCATTATTAGATCGCTGGCAGTTGCTGCCGATAATGGTAAGTACATCATGATTTGTGCCTGCCCGCAGTGCGGCGCGGAGCCCGGAGGGAGTCCGGATAAATGAGAACGGCATTTTATCGTTTTATCGCTTATCGCAAGGACAAGCTGGCACTATGGTCACTGCTGGTTTGCGTTTTTATACTGCTATCGCTGCTGATTGGATGGACGACGTCTTTATATAAGCAGCAGTTGATGAATGAGGCTTACGAAGACGCATCGCTGCAGCTGGCTTCCAAGTCCAATGAGCTAAGGCTCGGTGTGGAGCGCCGGCTGCTGCTGTCCGAAAGCCTCGCCGCCTTTGTTACAAGCGAGGTGCGCGACAGCGGCGTGGTGAATTCCCAGAGGTTCAATGAATTCGCCGCCCATTTTGTGCCGGCTTTGCCGGATGTCCGCAATCTTTCGCTTTATCCGGGCGGGGTCGCCGGCTTTATCTATCCTTATAAAGGCAATGAGGGTGTGCTTGGCAACGACCTGTTTAAGGACAAACGCTCTGAGGTTCGGGAGAACGCGCTGCGGACGAAGGAGCAGCGGAAGATTACGATGCTTGGACCGGTTAATCTCCTGCAGGGCGGAAGCGGAATCGTCACCAGGCAGTCGGTATATATCGACGGGAAGTTCTGGGGGTTTGTCTCCGTTGTGATTGATTTGCCGGATTTGCTGTCCGGAATTTCGAAGGAGTTTGAGAGCGATCTGTTTGATGTTGCTTTAAGGCTCAATGGTCACGTGCTGCTCGGCGATGAGAAGCTGTTTCAGCAGCAGGAGCTGAACGAGATCGTAAATGTGCCGGACGGCAACTGGGAGCTTGCCGGAGCGATTAAGCCGGAGAAACACCGGGCGATTTCGTTGAAGCTATTATTAGTCCGGCTAATCAGTCTGATTTGTATGGGACTCGTGCTATTCCTGCTCTATATTCAGCTGACAGGCAGAACGAAGCTGGAAGAGAAGGTTTCCCGCCGCACCCGTGAGCTGCAGGAAGCCAATGAAGAAATTGAGGCGTCCAATGAGGAGCTGCTGGCCATTGAGGAGGAGCTGAGGGAGCAGAACCGGATGCTGGAGCGCAAGGAGCGCGAGCTGCGTTTCTTGGCCTATCATGATCCGCTCACCGGGCTGTACAACCGGTCCTGTTTCAATTTGCATTTGAAAAATTCGATTACCTCCGCTGCCCAGTCCGAGTCGCGCATCGCGCTTCTGTATCTTGATCTGGACCAGTTCAAGCTGGTCAATGATACGTTTGGCCATGGCTGGGGTGACGAGCTGCTGCGGGAGTCGGCCAGAAGGCTGACCGGGCGTTTAAATGCGGAGCAGGGGCCAGTTCCAGAGGACGAACCGGCTTATTTCCGGATTGGCGGCGACGAGTTTACGGTTATTGTGCCGTGGGTGACGGACCGGGAAGATGCGGAGCAGCTGGCGGCGGCCGTTGTCGAGCGCTTCCGGATGCCGTTTTTCATTCGCGGTACGGAATATTACATGACGACCAGCATTGGCATCGCCCTTTATCCGGATCATGGGGAGGACGCCACCGCACTGGCGCTTCATGCGGATTCTGCGATGTATAAGGCCAAAGAGGAAGGAAAGAACCACTACAAATGGTTCGACGGCAAGGAGACGCCGGAGGCGGCGGAGCTGCTGGAGCTGCGCAGCGGCCTTCGCAAGGCGCTGGAGCGCGGAGAATTTGAACTCTATTATCAGCCGCAGATCGAGGCGGCTACGGGCGAGCTGTCCGGTCTGGAGGCGCTGCTGCGCTGGAAACATCCTAAGCTGGGGCCGGTATCGCCGCAGCAATTCATTCCGCTTGCGGAGGAATCGGGTCTGATCGTAGAAATTGGAGAGTGGGTGCTCCGCACCGCCTGCGCTCAGAATAAAGCGTGGCAGGATGCGGGCTGTCCAAAGCTGAGAATTGCGGTGAATTTGTCGGCCCGCCAGTTTGCAGCTCCCGATCTCGTCGGCACCGTGCGAAGCGTGCTGGAGCAAACGGGCCTGGACCCTTGTTACCTGGAGCTTGAAATTACCGAGAACATGGCGATGAAAAATGAAAATCTCGGCACGCTGGAGCAGCTGCGGGATATGGGCATACTGCTTTCCATCGACGATTTTGGCACGCAGCACTCCTCGCTCAGCTATTTAAAGAGTCTGCCTGTGAGCCGGATCAAAATCGACCGCTCCTTTGTCAGCGGAATCGGCATGGATGAAAGAGACGAAGCCATCATACACGCTATGCTGCTCATTGCCCGGCGTTTATGCTTGTCCGTCGTAGCGGAGGGAGTAGAGACAGAAAGCCAGCTCGGCTTCCTCAAGGAGCATGATTGCGATGAAATTCAAGGGTATCTGTTCTTCAAGCCGCAGCCTGCGTATCAGACGGAGCAGGTGCTGCATAACAGCATGCAGAGCGGCAGCAATTTGGCGATGAACGGGGCGTAGCTCCTGGTTAGTTGATAAGACTCTACAAACCGTCCTCTTTGCTCCAGCGGGGATCAGGGCCGGCTTCCGGGAAGATTAATTCTTCCTCGAAGCCGGCCTTTTGCAGCTGCTCCAGCAAATATTCCGGCGGCGTCTTCTCCACGCCGGGATAACCGCGCCGCGTATAGATATGCTCCGCATCCGGGAATTGGTCGCGAAGGATGCCGCGGATGCGTTTGCCGGAAGAGTCATTGTCCGTAAAAATAAACACCTGGCTGTCTCCCGCCTGCTTGCGGAGCATCTCCAGCTGGGCTGTTCCCGGCGTGCCGTAGGTGCACAAAATATTAACCTCTTCGCGGAGCACCTTGCGCAGGCGGCTGCGGTCGTTTTTGCCCTCGACGATAATGACGCTTCTCATAACGGAGCTCCTTTCCGGTTCGTAAAATAAGTATAACCAAAAAAAGAAGGCCCGCAAAAATGCGAGCCTTTAAGTGCAGTTGTATGAGAGCGGGTGCTCTTGCTGGTGATCTTTTAGAAGCAGAAGCTGCTGATGATGATGACGAGCAGAATGAACAGAACCAGGATCGCTCCCGTGGAAGTCCAAACGCCGCCTACATTGCCTAATCCGCATTCGGGTCCGTAGTTCGCACCTGCAAGACCTTTGACATAATTCATCTCATTAGTCACCCCTTTGCAGCTTGTTGGGGTCATTCGGTAAGGAACCGCCGCAATTGGCCGCCTTGCCGTCAGACATGGTGCAGTATATGTACCCGGATGGCATGCGCCCTGTGCATTCACCCAGATTTAGCGGAATTGGGCGGCTGCGGACGAGGAGTCTCTTTTGCCTCCGTAAAAGGGCAGTATCGCTGCGGCAATCATCAGCACAATGAACGAGATGAAATACGGCGACACATAATCGCGTACGTGTCCGGCAACGAGCGGACCGAGAAAAGCGCCGATGGAGAAGGAAATCGACAGCAGGGAGAAGGTGCGCCCATAGCGGGAGCGCGGGCTTAGTTCAATGAGCAGCGTGGACAGCGCCGGAAAAATAATTCCTTTGGCCATGCCGACTCCGAGCAGCAAGTAGACAAGCGGCAGAGGAGCTTCCGTCGCAATGCCGTAATAGGCGGCCGCAAGCATGAACGCGCCCCACATCGTCCGGCTTAACGCGCGGGTCCGGTTCAGAAACAGCATGCTGAGCGTAATCAGGCCGCCAAGGCTGACAACGGAAAATAACAGTCCGGTCCGCATCATGCCTTCCGTATTGGTTGCCATCAAAGGCAGCTCAAAAGAAAGAATGCCTTGGGAGCAGCTGAGCGCAATCGGCAGCGCATAGAGCAGCCAGGGGAAGCCTCGGTTCTCTTCTTCCTCGGTTTCGCTGTTTGCAGCGGGAGCAGGCTGTTCCGTTGAATGGGCAGCTGACGCCGATTCCGGTCCGGCAGCAGCTTGAGACTTTGGATCACGAACAAAAATGACCGCGCAGATTGCCGTTCCGATCAGTACCCAGCCCAGCAAATAAAACGCGCTGGAAAAGCCGATATTGGCGACGAGAAACGCGCCCGCTGCCGGGGATACAACAGAGGCGAGCGTGTGCACAAAACCGCTGCCGGACATAAGCTTTCCTTGCTGCAGCGCGTTGCTCGCCATTCTCGCCAGCAGCGCGCTGCACGCGGGGGAAAGAAAGGCCAGCACAAAGCCGCTGATGGAGCGCAGCACGAGCAGCTGCCACGGGTTGGTGACTCCGGCTTGCAGAAGCAAAATGATTCCGGCGCCAAACAGGCTGAGCGCAATAAAGATTCGGCTGCCAAAACGGTCGATGCCAAATCCGGCGATCAGATTGCCCGGGAGATGCGTGATGGAATATAGGCCCATCATCAGGCCGATAAACGACGGCGCCGCTCCCAAGGACACCGCAAACGGCGTCAGAATAGGGTACTGGGCATGCAGATCAAAAAACGCCACGAATAAAAACAGGTACAGCCAGATGGCTGTTTTCACGGCGGAAGCCTCCTTTGCTGCTATGCTTTCGAATGGGATCGCTAAAACCGAATTGCCGCCCGGCTCGTTGTTAAATTGCATATGCTTGGCGTCCGGATCGGGACGGCTTGCAGCGAAGCCGGACTCTACTACTTGTACGCCCGGGGCGGACGAGATATGCCGCACGGAGGTTTCTGCCTGCGTTTACGCCCCCAGAGGGCTCGGTTATAATGGGAATTGGGGATGAACGATTCGCGGGGAGGCCCGCGTTAATAGGGGGTACTTCAGAACATGGATGCTTTCGGCTACGATCTGGATACATGGAAGGCTTTTTTTGAAGAGAATTGGCTCATTCTGGCGGCTGGATTGATTGTGCTGCTGCTCGTCATCGGCATCGTCAAAACGGTAGCCAAATGGGCGCTGGCGGCAGTCATCGTGATTGGGCTTGCGCTTTACAGCGGATACAATTTGCAGGATCTTCGCGATCTTGGCGGCAAGGTGCGCGACCAGGCCGTTGAAGCGATGGCCGGCGAGGCGGCTGAGGCCGTTTATAAGGACAATGGAGACGGAACATTCACGGTCAAAACCCGCAACCTTGAGCTGAACGGTTCAAAGGGCGGGGATAAAGTCAGTGTTTCTTTTAATGGCGCGCCGCTCGGCTCCTGGAGCATCGACAGCACGATTCGCGCGCTGATTGATGGGGCCAAAGCTGGCAGCTGAACGGAGATAGCTGGTTAAACGGCACCGGCGATTGGAAGGGGAGAGGAGCCGGAATGGACAACACGGGCTGGCTGCAGACGCTCTTGAATTTGGAGCCGGTAACGCTGATCGTATTGCTGATGATTTTATTTTCGTTTGTGCAGGGGCTGCGGCGGGGAGCTAGAGGCTCCTCGCAGCGGCTGTTCTCTTTCCTATGGGAAGGACTGCTGCTCATCGTCTCGCTGGCAGGCGCCGCCCGGCTTGCACAGCTGGCAAGCGAACCGGCTGCCGAGTGGCTGCGAAAACGCATTATTCTCCCGTCTCATGAGCTTGGAGCGCCGGAGCAGGCTTGGTATACGTTTCTGACGAGTGTCCGGGATTTGCCCCTGCTGCGTGCTGGCGTGCTTTTTCTGTTGGCCTACCTGCTGCTCCGTCTCTTGTTGTCGGCGCTGACGCCGCTGGCTTGGCGGCTGTTCGCCGCCCTGTCGCGGCCTCGGCGGGATGAAGAGGCGGAAGAAGAGGCTTACCGCCGATTCAACGAGCGGCAATATCGGGATGGGCCGTACGACAGCAGAGGGCATGTACGGGCGCATGAGCCGAACGGCCGTTACGATAGGCGCTACGAATCGCTTTACGATAATAGATATGGGTATGGCGAAGAGGAAGAGGAATACGGCTACGAGGAAGAGGAAAGGCCGAGGCGTTTTCGGCGCGGAGGAGGGCGGCTGGCAAGCCATGCCGCAGGAGCTGTGCTCGGCGGGCTGCACGGTATTGGCCGGGCGATTGTGCTGCTGGCCGTGCTTTTTCTCTACGTATCGCTTTTTCCGACCGCTCCGCTGGCAGCCGGGATCGAAAGCTCTCCGGTCTATCGGCAGGCGGCGGACAAGCTGCTTGAGCCGGTTGCCGGCGGGCTGCTGGAGGGCGGCGGGCCGGTCATTACGGAGGCGGTCGGCAGCGAGCTCCAGCAGGTCATGCAGCGCAAGTACGAAATTGTCGACAATCATATTCCAGAAGAGATCGACAAGGCGGCGCAAAAAATCGTGGAAGGCGCAGACAGCGACCGCGAGCGTGCGAAGCGGCTGTATGACTGGCTCGGAACGAGAATCGCCTACGACTGGGACAAGGCTGATAATTACACGGAGCGCGGGGTATGGAAGGAACAGACGCCGCAGGAAACGTTCCGCAGCCGGAAGGGCGTCTGTATCGATACCTCAAGGTTATACGCCGTTATGGCTCGTTCCGTAGGCCTGGAGGTCAAAATAGTAACAGGTCTTGGAGCAGATGGCCGCGGAGGCTTTGGCTCCCACGCCTGGAATCAGGTCAAGCTGGCCGATGAGAATGGCAAATGGATTAAGCTCGATGCGACATGGGCTTCATCCGGAGCCTGGTTCGACTCCCCGGATTTCGACAAAACGCATATTGAGCAGGCTTAAGGAAAGCCGCTTCGGATGGAACATCCGAGGCGGCTTTTTTGCCGTTTGGACGGCTGCGGGAAGACAATACTTGCGCGGAAGACATTTAATTGTCTAAGGGCATATAAATTAGCTGAATAAAAATATGTTGCACATAAGAAACATTATTGTGTAGTATAAAAATAAAGAGCCTGGAGCAAAAGTGGAAATTAGCTGAAGCAGAGGAGAGATGACGGTTGTTGGGACGGGGGAAACGGGGAGGAAGATGGATCGGCGGCCTGCTGCTCGCCGCTGCGCTTGCCGTTCAAGGCTGCGCTGGCGGTGCCAAGGAGCGCAATGACGGCAAAATCGCCGTAACTGCGACGACAGGCATGATTGCCGATGCGGCCAAAGTGGTCGGCGGGGAGCGGGTCAGCGTTGAGGCGCTGATGGGACCGGGCGTTGATCCCCATCTGTATAAGGCTTCGCATGGAGATATGGTGAAGCTGGATGAGGCGGACATCGTCTTTTACGGCGGTCTGCATCTGGAAGGCAAGATGACGGAAGTGCTGAAAAAGCTGGGGCAAGTAAAACCGGTCGCCGCCGTTACGGATACGATGCCTCCGGCTAAGCTGCACGAAAGCCAGCCTGGCTCCGGCATACCGGATCCGCATGTGTGGTTTGACGCCAGCCTGTGGATTTATGCGGTGGAGAAGGTCAGGGACACATTGATTGCTGAGGATCCGTCCCATGAAGCCGGGTACCGCGAGCGAGCCGACAGCTACATGGCTGAGCTGAAGCAGCTGCATGCTTACGCGCTTGAGCAGCTGGGCACGGTGCCGCAGGAGCGGCGCGTGCTCGTTACGGCGCATGATGCGTTCGGTTATTTCGGCCGCGCTTACGGCCTGGATGTGATGGGGCTGCAGGGGATGAGCACGGCCTCGGAGTACGGCTCCAAGGATGTGGCGGCGCTGCGCGATTTTCTCGTTGAGCGGCAAATCCCGGCCGTATTTGTGGAGTCCAGCATTCCGCGCAAATCGATCGAATCGGTTCTCGAAGGAGCCGCCAAGCTAGGCCATAAGGTCGTTATCGGCGGGGAGCTTTTCTCGGATGCGATGGGAGAAGAGGGAACGCCGGAAGGCAGCTACATCGGCATGTTCCGGCACAATGTAGACACGATTGCCAAGGCATTAAAGGGGGAGTAACGCGATGACAGAAGCAAAACACTTTCGGCTGGACGGATTGATAAATGCCGCCGCCGACGGACTCAAGTCCTCGATGAAAAACGGCGTCCGTCCTTCCGTGCTGGAGGTAAATGGGCTCAGCACAGCCTACCGCAGCCAAACCGTGCTGCGGGACGTAAGCTTTGCCGCGCCGGAGGGCGAACTGATCGCGATTGTCGGGCCGAACGGAGCCGGCAAATCCACGCTGATTAAAACTGTACTGGGCTTGACGCCTTCCCTTGAAGGCAGCGTAACCGCCTTCGGCCGCCCGATCAGCCAGGTGCGCACCCGCATCGGTTATGTGCCGCAGCGTGAATCGGTTGATTGGGATTTCCCTACGCATGCGCTTGATGTTGTCATGATGGGAAGGTACGGGCGTCTCGGCTGGTTCCGCCGCCCGGGCCGCAAAGAAAAGGCCATTGCGATGGAATGTCTGGCTGGAGTCGGCATGGAGGCGTTCGCCGAGCGGCAGATAAGCCAGCTGTCCGGCGGACAGCAGCAGCGGGTGTTCCTGGCCCGCGCTCTTGCGCAGGATGCCGACCTTTACTTCATGGATGAGCCGTTTGCCGGAGTTGACGCGGCGACCGAAAAAGCGATTGTAGAGCTGCTGCGCCGCCTGCGGTCCGAAGGGAAAACGGTCATCGTCGTGCATCATGATTTGGCGACGGTGCCGGATTATTTTGACAGTGTGCTGCTGCTGAACGTATCGGTGCAGGCGTTTGGCCCGACCGCTGAGGTATTCACGGAGGCGAACCTGCAGCGCACCTACGGCGGACGGATGGCTTTTGCTGCTGCGGCGGCGGGAGCGGCAAGGGGGGCGGAATTATGATTTCCTTGTGGGATTCTATTGCCGCACTCGCTTCGGATCCCAATCTCCGCTGGATTACGCTTGGCTGCATGCTGCTTGGATTGAGCAGCGGAATGATCGGCTGTTTCGCCTATCTCCGCCGCCAAAGCCTCATGGGCGATACGATCGCGCATACGGCGCTGCCGGGAATCTGCGTCGCCTTTCTTTTGACCGGCGTGAAGTCGCTTCCGGTGTTCATGCTCGGCGCGGTTGCCGCCGGGATTCTGGGAACGCTGGCGATCCGCGTCATAACGGCGCGCTCGCGGATAAAGGCCGATGCGGCGATGGGCATCGTGCTCTCCTCGTTTTTTGGCATCGGCATCGTGCTGCTGACGATGATTCAGCATAGCGGCGACGGCAGTCAAAGCGGCCTCGATAAATTTTTGTTCGGGCAGGCCGCCGCCATGGTCGCCTCCGATGTGTCGCTGATGGGCGGCGTAAGTCTTGTGCTGGCCGTTGTTTGCGCTCTGCTGTTCAAGGAGTTCAAGCTGCTGGCTTTTGATCCCGCTTTTGCCAAAGGCGCCGGCTTTTCCGTGTCGCTGCTCGACTTTCTGATGCAGGCGCTCGTCGTGACGGCAGTTGTAGCCGGAATTCAGGCCGTAGGCGTCGTCCTCGTCGCCGCTCTGCTCATTACGCCGGCCGTATCGGCCCGCTTCTGGACGGAAAGGCTCGGTCGGATGGTTGTGCTGTCGGGCATATTCGGAATGGCGAGCGGCTTGCTAGGCGCCTGGATCAGCTCTCAGGCTCATCAGCTTCCGACGGGTCCGGTCAGCGTGCTGGCTGCCGCCGCCGTATTTCTAGTGTCCGTTCTATTCGGAAGCAAAAGAGGGCTGCTGACCGTCCGGTTGACGCGCCGCCGCGCCCGGCTGAATTTGCAGCAGGCTTCGGCATCATCGGTAAAGGAGGCGGGATAACGATGAGCAGCATGGATTTCTGGATTTTGCTTACGGGCTCGCTCGCCGCCGTCAGCTGCGCGATTCTGGGTTGTTTCCTTATTTTGCGCAGGATGGCTTTAATGGGGGATGCAATCAGCCATTCCGTCCTGCCGGGAATCGTCGTCGCTTATATGATCAGCGGCTCGCGCGATTCGATCTATATGCTCATAGCAGCCGCTATTATGGGCTTGTTATGCGTGCTGTTCATTCAATGGTTCAACAATCGGGGCATTCAAAGCGACGCCTCCATCGGGGTTGTTTTCACCTCTTTGTTCGCTATCGGCGTTGTGCTCGTCAGCATGAACGCCCGCCAGGTTGATCTCGATCTCGACTGCGTGCTTTACGGGGAGATCGCCTACACCGCTTGGAATACGCTGCAAATAGGCGGAGTTGATCTTGGGCCGCGCTCTGTCTGGCTGCTCGGCGGTACGCTGCTGCTCGTCTTGGCCGTTATCGGGCTGTTCTATAAACAGTTCAAGCTTTGCGCGTTTGATCCAATGCTTGCCGCTGCTCTCGGCATTCCGGCCGCGCTGTTCCACTACCTGCTGATGGGGCTTGTATCGGTTGCAACGGTGAGCTCGTTTGAGAGCGTCGGCGCGATTCTGGTCGTCGGACTGCTCGTCATTCCGCCGTCCACGGCTTACCTGCTGACCGACCGGCTGGGCGTCATGATCGGTCTTAGCGCAGCAAGCGGCGTCGCCGCGACGCTGCTCGGTTACTTGATCGCCATTTGGCTGGACGCCTCCATTGCCGGTTGTATCGTGGCTGCCGCCGCTCTGTTGTTCGCTGCTGCCTTCCTGCTCTCGCCCAAACACGGCCTGTTGGCCGCAAAGCTGCGCCACTCGCGGCTTAGCCGTTCCGCTGCGTAGCGAGGGAAGGGCAGCGAGCCGGACGAAAGCAGATTTTCTAGTCTATGCTGCCGCCGATAGGCAGATTGCTACAAGCCGTCTCCTTGGAGGCGACTTGTAGCTTTTTGATCTGTAACGCAACGGAGAAGTCTTAATCTGCTTCTGAAACGCGATATAGCGATATTTTTAGAGGATTAACGTCTTGCAGTTTCGTTAGAAGAATTAAACGCGCCAAAGTAACGGAATAACGCATTTCAGTTGCGTTAAAAACTCGGAAGTCTTTTTCACTGCTACAGCCTCACATCGTTCTTACAACGCAGCTTCAGATAGACCCTATACAAATTCACGCCAAAATCGAACGAGGATTAGCCAAATTCGGATGGAGATGTGCGGCCGAGGCTGTTCTATAATGGGTATGCCGGCTTGTTCAAACGTTTGAACGAACCTAAGCAGCCGAAGCTATCCGGTTGTTTTACCTGGAGCATCTGTCCGTCTTGTGGAGAGATTTTAACTGCCTGCTATGATAAAATGTCAGACAAAGAACATGGCAAGGGGGAACCGCAGGATGTATAAGCTGCTTGCTTTAGATATGGATGGAACGGTGCTGACGGATCAGGATACGATCAGCGAGGAAACGGCCCAGTGGATTCGCCGGGCGATGGACGCCGACATTACGGTTTGCTTTTCGACGGGAAGGGGCGCTCAAGGCGCTGTGCCGTTTGCGGAACAGCTGGGATTGGATACGCCGATGATTACCGTCAACGGAAGCGAGATTTGGAGCAGGCCGAACGTGCTGTACCGCAGAACACTGATGAATACGGCCGAGCTGCGCAGGCTGCATGAGATGGCAGTCGGCTACGGGGAACCGTGGTACTGGGGGTATGCGGTAGAAGGGGTGTTCAACAAAGAAAAATGGATTGAACCCGCCGATGACTACGAAAGCTATCACTGGTTGAAATTCGGCGTGCATACCGAAATTGACCGGATTCGGGAAAAAATCCGCCATGAGATCGAAAGCTGGGGATCTCTGGAGATTACCAACTCCTCCCCGTGGAATCTGGAGCTGAACCCGCTTGGCGTGAACAAGGCGTCTGCGATCCGCGAGCTGTGCGGCGTGCTTGGCATCGACATGAAAGAAGCGGCGGCAATCGGCGACAGCTTGAACGACATCGCTGCGATTCGTGAATGCGGGCTCGGCATCGCCATGGGCAATGCTCAGGCAGAGGTGAAGGAGGCGGCGGACGCCGTCACGCTCGGCAACAACGAAAACGGAGTTGCTTATGCCATTCGTGAATTCGTGCTGAAAGGCGGGCGCTGACATGACGCTGGACATTATCGGCTGGGTGCTTGTCATTCTTCTGTTTGTTGTCGGCATGGCCGGGGCGGTATATCCGATCTTGCCCGGCGCACTGGCGATTTACGCTGCGTTTTTTGTCTACGGCCTGTTCATCAGCTTTGAGCCGTTCGGCTTCTGGTTCTGGACATTTCAGACGATTATCGTAGCGGCGCTATTTCTGGCGGACTATGCCGTTAACGCCTGGGGCGTCAAAAAGTTCGGCGGTTCAAGAGCCTCTGTCATCGGCAGCACGATTGGCATCATTGCCGGGCCATTCCTCATCCCGGGCTTCGGTCTCATCATTGGGCCGCTGGCTGGAGCGGTTATCGGGGAGCTGATCGCCGGCTCCAGCATCGACAAGTCGCTTAAGGTCGGCTTTGGAGCCGTCGTCGGACTGCTCTCCAGCACTCTGGTCAAAATCGTGCTGCAGCTCGTAATGATCGTCTTGTTCGTGATTTGGCTACTTTAGATTGCGTTATGAAGGATAAAAGACGATAAGGAGATTTTCCTATGACAAAACTGACGATTTGGAACGAATTCGTTCATGAGCAAGAGCATGAAGAAGTACGCAAAGTATACCCGGACGGAATTCATCAGGCGCTGGCGAAGGGCTTGGCCGAAGCAGGCCTCGACATCCGCACCGCTACGCTGCAGGAGCCGGAGCATGGACTAACCGAAGAGGTGCTGAACAACACCGACGTTCTTGTCTGGTGGGGACATATGGCGCATGACCGGGTTGATGACGCTATCGTCGAGCGTGTGCACCAGCGTGTTATGGACGGTATGGGGCTGATCGTACTGCACTCCGGCCATTTCTCGAAAATTTTCAAAAAGCTGATGGGCACCGGCTGCGACCTGAAATGGCGCGAAGCCGGCGAGCGCGAGCGCATCTGGGTCGTCAACCCGGCGCATCCTATTGCAGCTGGACTGCCCGAGCAGTTCGTGCTGGAGCAGGAGGAAATGTACGGGGAGCATTTTGACATCCCGGCGCCGGACGAGCTCGTGTTTCTGAGCTGGTTCGAAGGCGGCAACGTATTCCGCAGCGGCTGCACGTTCTATCGCGGCCAAGGCAAGATTTTCTACTTCCGTCCGGGCCATGAAACGCATCCGACGTACTATGACGCCAACGTGTTGAAGGTCATCTCCAACGCCGTGCAGTGGGCAGCTCCGTCCCGCGCCGCAGCTCCGGTTCGCGGCCAAAGCGTGCCGTCCCTGGAGCCGATCAGCTCCAAGGGTTAAGCCTCAGCGATCAAGCGGAGCCCGCTTGAAACGCTCATTTATCCATAAAAGACGTGCCAACCGGCACGTCTTTTTGACTTATTTGAAGTAGATGCTACGGTACAGATAGCTTAGTTGCGCATTCTATCAATCGGCCGCAAAACTTTTTCAAGAAAACGTCCGTATTCATTAGGGATTTCAAATGCAACGCCTCTATCAGTAGGCGAACGGGCTTTTTTCCGTACTGGCCCCTAAATTGTGATACACTGTCAGAGGTGTATTTTGTTCATAGGACGGCAGCAGCCGGTTCACCTTGTCCGTACGGATAAATTGCAAGGAAGAAGGATTGACCCTACCATGTCCAAAAAAGACTCTCTCATTCGCGGTACGCTCATCCTCGCAGCGGCTGCCCTTATTGCCCGCGTGCTGGGGTTGTTCCAGCGCGTTCCGCTGGACTATCTATTCACTGGCGGCGGTTCCGGATATCTCGCCATCGCCAATAACGTCTATCTTTATCTGCTTGTCATCGCGACTGCAGGTATTCCAAGCGCAATCAGTAAAATGGTATCGGAGCGTTATGCGCTTGGCCGACCCGACGAAGCCCAGCGTATTTATCGCGCAGGTTTGCTATTTGGGGCCGTCACGGGCGTATTGCTAGCCGTACTTCTCTACGTTCTTGCTCCTTGGTATGCCACACATATCGTCAAATCGCCGGAAGCGACTTCATCCGTCCGGGCGATAGCCCCTGCGCTCATCCTGTTCCCGGTTATCGCCATGATGCGCGGCTACTTCCAGGGCCGACAAATGATGAGTGCGGGCGGCATCTCGCAAATCATGGAGCAGATCGCGCGCGTTGTGCTGGGTATTGCGCTTGCCGTCACTGTGTTCAATTGGGGCTGGGGGGATTCGTGGGTATCCGCAGCCGCTACGTTCGGCAGCGTATTCGGCAGCGTCGGAGCTTTTCTCGTTATGCTCTATTACGCACGCAAGCTGAAACAGTCGGATCTCGCAGAAGCGCTCGCCGCTGGAGCGGAAGCATCGGCAGCAGCTCAGGCTCCGCGCACTGCAGGTTCCCCGCTGAAGCTCAGCAGTATCTACAAGGAAATTTTCTCCATGTCGATCCCGGTTGTTGTCACGGCAATGACCGTGCAGTTCATCTATTTGATGGACTCATCGTTTTTTGTACGCTGGACAGCGGGATTCTACGAAACGGAAGCGGCTGCAAAGTTAATCCGCGACTACTTAATTTACAACGGCCAATCCATAGCCGGCATCCCGCCAATACTCGCCATTGCGCTCAGCCAGTCGATTTTGCCGGTGCTGTCCGCCGCTTATTCCGTAGGCAAGCTGGACGAGGTGCAGCGCCAGGCATCCCTCGTTATGCGCATTGTTGTATTTACAGGCGTCCCGGCTGCGCTGCTGCTGACAGTAGGCGCGCACAGCATCAACGGCCTGCTGTTCGCCGATCCGGCGGCAAGCGGCATGGTTGCCGCGCTGTCCATCGGTACGATTTTTCAAATTACAATGATGACGACCAACTCGATTCTGTTTGGGCTTGGCAAGCCGCGCCCGGCGATGATCAGCACTCTGATCGGCTACGGCGTCAAGGTGCTCGGCAGCTTCCTGCTTGGCCCGGTTATGGGCGGTTACGGCTTTGTGCTTGCATCGACGCTCTGCTTCGTTGTCATAACAGTGCTCAACCTGCTGGCAATCCGTCAAAAGGTGCAGCTGCGGGTGCTTGGCAAGCGCTGGATGCCTTACCTGATCGCAATCGCAATTACGGCTGGCGCTGGCTTCGGCACGGATATGACCGTCCGCGGCATATTGGGCACGGTGATGCACGCCAAGCTTGTGTTCCTTGCCGGAACAATTGCGACAAGCCTCGTCTGCGGCCTGTTCTATCTGTTCCTGCTCATTGCGCTCGGCGTTATCCGCGAGGACGATGCGAAAAGCTTCCCGGGCCCGCTGCGCAAGCTGCTGCTTCCGTTCGTCCGGCGTTTCGGTCGCCGCTCTTCCGAAACATCGGCAAGCGCCTAATAGATTCTGTTCCCATCCGTTCCCAGTCGTGATAGAATAGACGAGATTTTAG
Source organism: Paenibacillus pasadenensis (assembly GCF_023715725.1). Lineage (GTDB taxonomy): Bacteria > Bacillota > Bacilli > Paenibacillales > Paenibacillaceae > Paenibacillus_O > Paenibacillus_O pasadenensis_A. The sequence goes on along the minus strand of NZ_JAMBOT010000004.1, from coordinate 279,035 downwards.
GAGAGCGAGAGGGACGTGGGTCTATGAAAAAAATTAAAATGAAGGCGATCATCGCGCTCTGCACAGTGATGCTCGTCGTTGCCGGCTGCCAGTCGGTAGCAGGCCTTGAACTGAATTCTATGATTGTTAAGGCATTAAAAGCCGAGACGCAAGAAAGCCGGGGCAGCGTAACGCTGAACATTGATTTTGCGGAAGAGGCTTATGAAGGTTTGAACGATCGCGAACGCCGCATGCTGGAGCTGCTAAGCGAAGTGAAGATCGTCATTGACTCCAGCAAAAAGGAAAACGCCTCCCGGCAGTCTATTGATGGTGCGCTGGTGCTTGGCGATAGGGAGGTCGGCTTTTCTTTCCGTCAGGATGAAAAGCAGGCCGTTCTTCAAATAGACGGGCTTAAACGTCCAGTCGTCATTCCGCTTGATGAGGAGTCGCTGCTTGGGCTTGGAGGCGATCTGGTAGACGGCGCGCCGCTTGATTCGGTTCTGGAGGAGGCTGTTGCTCCGGTTGGCGAACAAGTCGCGACGGATGCTTCTACGGAGTCTGTAGGAGATGTTGCGGAAGAGCTGATTGATCGAGTCGGCGGTTACTGGATTTCCAATCTGCCGAACGCAACCAGGCTTGATGTAAAACCTGTTACCGACGATGTATATGGAGGCGGCAAAGCGGCTTGGCAGGTTGACGCAGGCTGGCAAGGAATGGAGCTGTTTGACTGGGCGCAATCCTATGTGAAAGCTCTGATCGCCGATCCGGACGGTATGCATGAAATGCTGAACAGCTTATTCGAGGTGTTTCAGGATCACCCGGAATCGGGAGTAACCGGGGAGGACGGTGGACCGCTGCTGGACTCCGATAAGGAAGCCTTCGTTGAAGAAGGCACGGAAGCAATCGGCGAGCTGCTTCAGGAAACGGCAGACTCCATGCAGGAGGCCCGTGAAGCTGGCGGCTTGGAGGAAATGTTCTCTCCTGCTTCTTCCGTAAACGTGAAGCTTCTGCTGGATGGAAGCCTGGACATTCGCAAGCTGGACGCTGCGCTGCTTTGGAAGCCGGCGGTTGCGGACGCAGACGGGGAAGTGTTCCCGATCAGCTCGGTTTCCTTGCGCATTCAATCGGACAGCTGGAACGTGAACGGCGCGGTTAGCGCAGACCGTCCGGCTCCATCGGACAAAAGCTGGACGATGGACCGCTGGGTTAGCAACGATGCCGGCTCGTCCCGTCTACTGCTTGATTTTGATAAAAGCTCCGATGCCTACAAGCTGCTGAAAAACGACTTTCAGGCAGGGCTGCAGTCAGCCGCGTTTTATTCCTATGGGTATTATGATTCCTTTATTTCCACGCCGTCCGGCGTAACGCTTGTTCCGCTGCGCACGCTTGCGGACAGCTTCGGAGCAACGGTAGCGTATGATAAAGCGCGTAAAAAGTGGAGAATAGATGACGGGGCTAAAGGCCGCACCATCTACGTAGCGAAAGGCAGCAAGGTGGTTTACGCAAACGGCGTTAAATCCCAGCTCAGCTTCCCCGCTACCGTAGTGGACGATGCGCTTTATGTGCCGGCACGTGATTTTGCCAAGCTGTTTGGCGCATCACTTAAGGTGAATCAGAGCGACTATGATTACGATCGATACCTCGAGCTCCAGCGTGAGGTAGGCTAGAAGAAAGGAAGATCATCGATGCAGAAGCTTACAACCGAAGAGCAGTTTCGCGAAACAGCGGCACAACCAATCGTTACGGTAGCCGTATTCAAAACAACCTGGTGTCCGGATTGTCATTTTATTGACCCCTTCATGCCGGACGTAGAGCAGAAATACGCAGGCCGAATCGTATTTGTCGAAATTGACCGGGACGATATGCCTGACCTTTGCTCCGAGCTGAATATTTTGGGCATTCCGAGCTTTATCGCTTTCCGCGAGGGCAAAGAGCTTGTCCGCTTTGTGAATAAGCTGCGCAAATCGCGTGAGGAAATCGAGCAATTTCTCGACCGTGCGCTGGAAGTTGCGGATGCACTTCCGGGCTGATAAGGAAGCGCAGAAAGCCGGGCCATTTGGCCCGGCTTTTTTCATGATGGAACAATCCGTCTTCGGGGCACACTATAGCCGGTACTAACCGCCCACAAAGGCGCTTCAAAGCTCTCATTAAAGCCTTGGAATGCTGACAGTATCGTCACATTTTCAACATGGCTTTTGCATTTTTTTGCCGCTATAATGAGGTTTGTATCCATAGGAAGAAGGGGTGAAAACCTAAGTTATGATCTCCCGAGCTTACCGCCTGCTTGCATGGATGTCCTGTATCGGCATGTTTGCCGTCCTTATGGCAGGCGCACTTGTGACCAATACCGGCTCCGGTCGGGGCTGCGGCGATGACTGGCCGCTGTGCAACGGCGAGTTTATACCCGCATTCACGCTTGAGACCGCAATTGAATATTCTCATCGCGCTGTAACCGGCGTTGTTGGCATTATTGTTGTTGCCACCTTTGTGTTAACCTTGCAATTATACCGGCGCTACGCCTACCGCGAGCCGCTCTGGTATGCGGGCGCTACGCTCGCATTCACGATTATTCAAGCACTGATGGGAGCAGCTGCCGTCATGTGGCCGCAAAGCCCGCCTATTATGGCGCTTCACTTCGGCATCTCGCTGCTTGCTGTCGCCTCCACTGTTTTGCTAGTGCTTTGGATTTCAAGAATAAGCAAAGGCAAACTAGCGGGCGAGGATCGCTCTATGCCGCGTTCGATCTATTCGCTTGTGCTTGGCGCTTGCATTTATTGCTATGTCGTTGTTTATTTGGGCGCTTACGTTCGTCACACGGATTCCGGCGGAGGCTGTCTCGGCTGGCCGACCTGCAACGGAGAAGTTATTCCGAGCGATCTGAGCGGAGCGACTGGCGCTGTGTTCACTCACCGCGTAGCGGCGATGCTGCTGTTTTTTGTATTTGTTTGGCTGTTTGTTCACATCCGCAAACATGCGGGAGCGGCAGACCGGATGACAAAGTCGGCGATGTGGATTCTGATTTTGGTTATTTGCCAAATTTTTAGCGGAGCTTGGCTGACCGCGACAATTGGCGATGAAAACTGGTTTATTTTTACGAATATGATTCACAACTTTATTATTACGATCTTGTTTTCCATTCTGGTCGACCTTGGCTTCCAGGCTTGGAAAAGACAGGAAGGACGGACTTCATGAATTTTGCGAATTTGAAGCAGTTCACGGAAGCGCTCCGTGCGGACGGCGATCTGGCCGTTATCGATGCGCCGGTTGATCCCAATCTGGAATTGGCTGAGATTCACCGCCGGGTTATTGAGCAGGAGGGTCCAGCCCTGCTATTCACGAATGTGAAAGGAAGCACATTCCCCGTGCTTACCAATATGTTCGGAACGGCTCGCCGTGTTGATCTGGCCTTCGGCAGTAAGCCGGAGCAGCTGATGAAAACAATTATAGGCGCCGCCGACAGGCTGCTTCCCCCAACGATGAGCGCTATCTGGGGCGAGCGCAACATGGTATTCGACCTGCTCAAGGTCGGTCTGAAAGAAGTTCCGAGCAGCTCCGCGCCCGTGCTTCAGCAGGTGCGCCGAGAGGCGCCTTTGAAGGGGCTGCCGTTCCTGACCAGCTGGCAGGAGGACGGCGGTCCTTTCGTCACGCTTCCGCTTGTATATACGGAGCATCCGCAGCACCCGAAAAAGCATAATCTCGGCATGTACCGCATGCAGATTTTTGATGACAATACAACCGGCATGCACTGGCAAATTCACAAGGGCGGCGGCTTTCACTACCATGAAGCCGAGAAGCTGAATCAGGAGCTTCCCGTAAGCGTATTCCTCGGCGGTCCTCCAGCATTGATCGCGGCGGCAATCGCCCCGGTGCCGGAGCATCTGCCGGAGCTGTTGATCGCTTCGCTTATTTTGGGCAGCAAGCTGCCGGTAACGCAGGACCCGCTTGGCCGCCACCGCATTCCGGCAGAGGCGGAGTTTGCCATCCACGGCACGGTGCCGCCTCATCTGCGCCGCCCGGAAGGGCCGTTCGGCGACCACTTCGGTTATTACTCGCTGCAGCATGACTTCCCTGTGTTCAATGTCAAACATGTGCATCACCGCAAGGACGCGATCTATCCGGCGACTATTGTCGGCAAGCCGCGCCAGGAAGATTATTATCTCGGCGAATATTTGCAAAGGCTGCTTAGCCCTGCATTTCCGATGGCGATGCCTGGCGTTAAAGACCTTTGGGCTTATGCTGAAACGGGCGTACACGCGCTCGCAGCGGCCGTCGTGCGCGAAAGCTACTCGCGTGAAGCTCTGGCGACAGGCTTCCGCATACTTGGCGAAGGCCAGCTGACGCTGACCAAATTCCTCATGCTGACGGACCAGCCGGTAGACTTGTCCAAGTTTGACGTGCTGCTGGAAACAATTTTGGAGCGGTTTCAGCCGGAAACGGATCTGTTCATATTTGACAATACGGCGCATGACACGCTGGATTATACAAGCGGCAAGCTCAACCATGGCAGTAAAGCGCTGCTGATGGGCGTCGGTGAGCCGGTGCGCAGCTTGCCCTATGAATATACCGAGGGGCCGATTGCGGAGATTAACGACATCGCCGTTTACTGCAAAGGCTGTCTCGTCGTTTCCGGTGCAGCTTACGAGGCGGATTCTGAGCTTCCTTCCAAGCTGCTCGAGCGAGTTGCGTCACGCGGCACGGAATGGCCGCTTATCGTGCTTGTGGACGACGCCAAAGAGGTTGCATCCGCTCAGACGCCATTCCTGTGGACGGTATTTACGCGCTTCAACCCGGCGGATGACATTTATGCGCTCGCTGACGCGCGGCGCCATCATCTGGCGTACCATCTGCCAATCGTCATCGATGCCCGCATGAAACCAGGATATCCGGATGAGCTTTTCCCGCGCGAAGATATCGTTCAACTGGTGGACAAGCGCTGGAAGGAATATTTCCCCGGAGCTTGAATTACAACGTAGAGGAGGCAGCGACTGATGCTTCGGATATTGTTTGGCGAAGAGCCCTACCAGCCGCATGGACCGATTGCCGAAGCGGTTCAGGCAATGCAAGCTTATGCTTCCGCGCTGCATGAGGTTGTCGCTTCCGGGCGAGACCGCGATCATAAAACACGCACGCGTGAAGTAATGACACTCGGTTTATTGGCTTCGCTGGATGAGCTGGAGCAGAGCTGTTATGCCTCTTCCCGTTTCGGAGCGCTGGTGACAAGCCGCTCTCTGGAGCAAATGCCGCCTGAGGAAAGATTGAATTACCGCCGATACGTTTATTTTGACAAAAACGCGTTCATCCGCCTTTTTGCCCTGCTGGACAAGCTGGGCACGCTGCTGAATGACGCTCTCGAGCTCAACACCGAGGAGTTCAAGGAGCGTTTCTCCTACTTCACGGTGCTGCGGCGGATGCGGGAAAAGCAGGTTCATCTTGAACTCGCCCGCCCTCTGACCGAACTCAAGAACAGCTACGACAAACCCGTCGTAAGGCTGCGCAAACGGCGCAACGAGGAGATCCACAACTTAAATTCGGAGCTGCAGGACGATCTTATTCAGATGCATCTGAACTTGGGCGACGAAATTAAGCTGGAGGATGTAAAGTCGCAGATGGAGGATTTGCAGAGCGGGCTTGATATGGCCTCCGCTTCTCTAAAGCTGGCTTTTGTCTATATGGAAAAAGGGATCACCCGCAACCCGAGCCCGACGGCCGGGTAATCCGGCGAGGAGGAGACGTGTGGAGTTACAGCTGCAAGGGAAAACAGCGCTGATCACCGGCAGCGCCAAAGGGCTGGGCAAACGGGCGGCTGAGGAGCTGGCCCGTTTTGGCTGTGATGTCGTGCTTAATTACCGCTCCAGCGCCGCAGACGCCGAACAGCTGGCTGAGCAGCTGAGAAGCCAATATGGCGTACGGGTCAGCGCGATCCAGGCGGATCTTGCCCAGCAGGGTGAAGCCGGCAAGCTGGCGCGGGAAGCGTTGGAACTGACCGGACAGATTGATATTCTGGTCAACAATGCCGGACCTTTCATTCGCGAGCGGCGGGTATTCGCCGATTATGAGGAAGAAGAAATTATCGCGATGCTGCACGGCAACCTGCTCGGCGCGATGCTGCTTGACCGCCATTTGCTGCCAGGCATGAGAGAGCGGCGCTGGGGGCGCGTCATTCATTTTGGCTTTGGCCATGCGATGGAAGGGAGAGCTTGGCCTCATCGGGCCGTTTATGCGGCAGCCAAAACAGGCCTCGTCTCCTTCACCAAAACATTGGCGGTAGAGGAAGGGCAGTACGGCATTACTGTCAACATGGTCTGTCCAGGAGATATTCGCGGAGCTAACAAGGAGAAATCAATATCCGACGTCCAGGGCATCTCTGATGTCGAGTCCCCGCTCGGCCGTCCCGGAACCGGTGAAGACGTTGCCCGGGTTATCGCTTTTTTGTGCCTGCCGCAATCGGATTTTCTGACCGGCAATATCATTGACGTAACCGGGGGCTTCGATCCTATTCGGACAAGCATCAAACCTTCGCCCAAAAGTGAATAAACAAAAAACGGCTGGCATCCCTGCGGGGGAGCCAGCCGTTTCAAATTCCGAACATCCGGAAATGCTGGATTAGAATACTTGGACAACCTCTTGCACGCCTTCCACTTCTTCAAGCAGGGCGCGTTCGATGCCGGCCTTCAGCGTAATCGTGGAGCTTGGGCAGCTGCCGCAGGCGCCTACGAGACGGAGCTTGACGATGCCGTCCTCTACATCCACGAGTTCAACGTCGCCGCCATCGCGCTGCAGGAAGGGACGAAGCTTGTCAAGAACATCCAGAACTTCATCGTACATCGTGCTTTGTGCGTTTTCGCTCATTGCAATCAACTCCTTTCTTACCTATTATAATACAAAGCAACGCAATTGAAAACGGAGGCGAGCGCCGACTGTTAAGGCCTGGCTTTCCATTTTGAAGGTGGTCAAATCATGCTGAAGCCCGTCATCGAATTCTGTTCCAGCAACATGCACCATGGCACGGACAGGCTGATGAACGCTCTTGAACAGGATGACCGATACGAGGTCATTGAATACGGTTGTCTTGGCAACTGCGGCGAATGTTACCTGTCGCCCTTTGCTATGGTCGACGGCGAGATCGTCAGCGCCGAGACGATTGAACAATTGGAAACGGCCCTGCAGGAGAACATAGTCCGCAAGGCCGCTGAGCGCGAAGCGCTGGACAAGCTGATCGACGATTTGTAACTTGGATTACAGGTACAGCCGACGGTCAGCCGAAATGGTTTTTGGAACGCCATAATACGCCGGTTTTGAGTACTCGCGGCACGCGGCCCATAATGGCCGTTTTGCCCATGAGGCCGAAGCCGGCTTTTTTGCCGAGCGAACCGAGCGTACCTTTCAGCTTGATTTTGCCAACCTTCGGCGTCCGGCCTTTCCAGTATGCCTGCATAACCCCGGCTACCTGGCCTCCCATCGCTCCAGCCAGCTGGCCGCTTGGAGAGAAGGGCACGGATGCGCAGTCGCCGATTACGAACACCTCGGGGTATTCCGGCAGCTGGTGCAGCTCGTTTACGACGAGCCGTCCCTGATTGTCCTTCGCTACGTTCAAATCCTCTACAACGCCGACAGGTTTGATGCCTGCCGTCCACACCGTCGCATCGGTGTAGATGGACTCCGGGGAGTTGCCGTCATGCAGAATGCCGCCTTCCAGCAGCTTCAGCGATACATGCCCGCGCATTTCCACATGATGCTCCAGAAACCAGGCGGACACGTACGTTTTCAGCTTTTGGGGGAATGCCGACAAAATGCTCGGTCCGCGGTCGATAATGCGGATGTTCAAATCTTTGCGTGCCTCGCGCAGCTCCGCTGCAATCTCGACGCCGCTCAGGCCGCCCCCGATAATGGAGACTTGACCGTAAGGCTTCACATCGCCAAGCATCTGATAGGTGCGGCGCGTAGAAGCGAACGTCTGGAGGCTGCAGGAGTATTTCTCCGCCCCGGGAATGCCGTGGTAGTTGTCCGTGCAGCCGAGCCCAATCGTCAGCCAATCGTACGACACCGGATCCTGGCCTTCAAGCAACACACGTTTGTTGTCCAAATCAATGCCGGTCACTTCGCCATAGGTAATGAGCAGCCGCGAATCGCTCGGAAAAGCGACTCTCAGGTCAATTTCCGGCGATGTGCCGGCGGCGAGTGAATAATACTCCGTTTTGAGGCCTTGAAAAGGCATGCGGTCAATCAGCACAATAATGGTGTCGGAAGGGATGTCTCCGTCCAGCAGCTCTTCGGCAAGAGCCATGCCCCCATATCCGCCACCCAAAATAACAAATCTTTTCATTGTATCCCAACCCCTGCTTTAATTCAGCTGATGGATGAACCTAATATGCTCGCAGACGGCACGCTTTACTCAAAAACTTTGATCTCGTTGTAGAAGGTGTCGCGTTCTACCGGAATTCTGCCCGCACCTTTTATTAACCAGATCAGGTCTTCTCTTGACAGTCCTTCAGGAGTCAGAGCCCCGGCGGAATGGCTGATGCGTTCGCGCACGAGCGTGCCGTGTACGTCGGAGGCTCCCATCGTCAGCGAAACCTGCGTCAGCTGAGGGCCAATATTAATGAAGTAAGCTTTAATATGGTTAAAGTTGTCCAGCATCAGACGGCTGATCGCAATCGTCTTCAGATCCTCATAGGCCGAGTTGCGGCGGCGGATGCCCGCTTTTGGACTATGAGGCTGCATGGATAACGGGATGAACACGAGGAAGCCGTTTGTCTCGTCCTGCAGCTCGCGAATCGACATCATATGCTGAATGCGCTGCTCGTGGGTTTCCACGGCTCCGTACAGCATCGTCGTATGCGTTTTGATGCCAAGCTCGTGAGCAGTGCGGTGGACCTGCAAATACTGGCTGACATCGGCTTTTTCAACCCGCATCTTTTTGCGGTATTGATCGGAAAGAATTTCTGCGCCGCCGCCGGTAAGCGACTCCAGGCCCGCTTTCTGCAGCTCTTGAAGCACCTCGCGGTAGCTAAGGCCGCTGATGCGGGAGAAGAAATCGATTTCGGCAGCCGTGTATGTCTTAAGCGTCACATGCGGATACTGCTTTTTGAGTGCGGCGATGGAATCAATGTAATATTGGAACGGGACATGCTGGTTATGGCCGCCGACAATATGGAACTCGCGTACGGTTGGCGTAATATGCTTATCGACATAGTCGATCATTTCCTGCGGAGTGAGCGTATATGCGCCCTCGTCGCCCTCGTCCTTGCGGAAGCTGCAAAATGCGCAGCGCGCTTCGCACACATTGGTGAAGTAGAGCGTCATCGTATCGATAAAATAAACCCGCTTGCCGTTCTTGCGCAAATTGGCTTCATTGGCCATCTGGCCGATGCTGAGCAGATCGTCGGACCGGTACAGGAACACACCGTCTTCGAGGCTGAGCCGTTCGCCAGCTGCGACCTTCTCGCGAATCCCTTGCATGACGGACGCTTCCGTCGGGGTAATGATGTTCATCTAAAGGACCTCCTTGTCCGGTAACCCTGAGGCCCGTCCGGCTGGCCGTGGCGGGCAATGCGATAAAGATATAATCGGCAGGCGATAACAGCACTTGTTAGCCCATCCGACCTTGTGAAAAAAAGAACTTTCCCGAGCGTTTACTGCAAACAAATCGTATTCATTATAAACCTTCGGTTGTGAAGCTTCAACAGGAAAACAGGATTTGGGAACGTAATGCAGAGATGGCAACAAAGCCGTTCTGTCCGTCTTGAGCGGACGCGGTGACGGAGTAAAGCGGCAAGCAAGAGCGAGTTTGTCTTTGTACGGCGGATAATAGCGGAGGAAACGCGCGGCGGGAGATTCGATATTTTGAGCAGACGGATTGAAAGCTTCATGAGGTGTCGACGTTCCATTAAAAGCAGGCTGACGTTCCAGAGAGGAGTGTTTCGTGCGCGTTCATCCCTTGAGCCGGACGGGGAAGAGGAGTATACTTGAATTATGTAATCAGGCCGGGTACAGTTGGCCTTTAGTTCGTTTCTGAACAGGAGGATGAAGAATATGATCGAGATCAGTGAATCGGCCTCGGATAAAATAAAAGAAATGCTGGCGGCGGAGGAAGGCCAAGGGCTGTTCCTGCGCGTGGGCGTTAAGGAAGGCGGCTGCAGCGGCTTTTCCTACGGCATGGGCTTTGACGACGAGCAGAAGGCAGAAGACCAGGAGCTGGATGTGAACGGCGTTAAAGTAATCGTAGATAACGAGAGCGCCAAATACTTGCGCGGCCTGGAGATTGATTGGAAGGAAGGCGCCATGGGGGGCGGCTTCACCATTCATAATCCGAATGCCACTGTTACCTGCGGCTGCGGATCGAGCTTCCGCACGGCCAAGGATGCTGGCAAGCCGGCTGCGGCTGGCGAGTGCTGATTGCTGTAGTGGCGTGATGGATAGGAACGGCCTTCATGACGAAAGTAGCCTATTGCTAATTCGTAATGGGGGCCGTTTTTGTGTTAGAAATAATTTTCACCTGTTAATCAAATCGCCAAAAACCCTCGAATCAGACTGCCAAGCAGCCAGATACGAGGGTTTCAGTTTTAATTGCCTACTCGCCTAAAAACTCCACATTGTAGCCTTTTTCTTTAAGCAGATCGATGACCATACCCTTCTGAGCAAAATGCCCTGCGCCGACAACGACAAAAGAGGTCGATTCGCCAGGCTGCTTCAACAGCTCGTCCAGCTTGGCCGCCATATTTTTGTCGCGTTCGCCGAAGAGACGGCTAGACAGTCCACTCGAAGTTGACTCTGAACTCTCACTAAAAATCCCGGAAAAATCGGTCAGGTTTCCATCGGTCCAAAGCTGCTGCATACGTTTGAATTGCTCTGCACTTTGCTTGACGGCTTCAGGGGACAACAGTAAATCCAGCAGTTTGTTCAACTCTTTCTCTTGATCGGCAGCCGGAACCCCGCTGAGCAGATCCGCTTGGAATTTGATGCCCTCCAGTTCTTTGATCGGCATCTCATTCATCATCGCACTGGTCGTAAAGTACAAATCAATGCCCGACGAAGCGGCTTGAGCGAGCTGATCCGGCGATTCCACGAGGGATGCGAGAGACAGATCGTTGGAAACCACCCAAGGCTTGTAGCTGTCGTAAGCGCCTTCGGGAATACCCATCTGTTTGGATACGTCAACCAGCTTTTGATAGGTTTCCGGAGCAATATGATCCTTGATCGTACTGTTATCGTTGAAGGTAGTTTTGTTCATATAGTATTGCATCGCTGCAGGATCGGATTGCAGGTTGGCTTCCAGCCACAGCGAGTCAGAGCTGTTGAACGCTTCCTTGACACTTGGGTGCATCGGGTACATCGCCGGGGAGCCGATATGGATGGATCCCAGCAGGTAAAGCGTATTGCCGCCATGCGTCACTTTCCACATCAAGCCTTTGGCGCCTTTGTCTGCGGCGGCGAAGGCGTACTCTACCAGACGGCTTGCCAGTACGGCTGCCTGCTCAACGGTAGCGGGCTGGTCCAGGCCAAGGCTTTTGCCGCTGCCTTTTAATACCCCGATTTGTTGAAAATATTGCGCTGCATCAGCCGAGGAAGCTTTGAGCTCAGCAGGCAGGTCGTATTGCGCCAGAGCGTTATATAGCGCTTTCACAAGTTGGCCTCTATTAATTGTTTTGGAGGACGCGGCGCCGGTTTCCAGTGTTCCGGTTTTGGCAAAGCCTAATCCGGCAAGCTTTTGGCCCGTCGCTTCGATTAGAGCGCTGTACTTCTCGTCTGTAATCGGCTTGCGGAAGCCGTCATAATACCATTCCAGCGGGTAAATGCCGTATTTCTCCCCTTCATGGAGAGCAGGGATGGACCAGGCACTGATGTCAGGAATGGGAGGAGCGGCTTCGTTCGCCTTAGTAATCGGAACGTTAGCGAGCAGTACCGAGCTTGCAAGCAGCGCGCCTGCTGTCAGGCGCAGGGTGTTCTTGTTTAATAGGTATACCATAGGACGACTCCTCGAAATAGAATAATATGGAACAACAGTAATTCTAGTGGCTCTTTAATCGTTGGTCAATAACCAGTAATGGATATTTAATCCTTTACATGTTCGGAGATTTGTAAGTTTTCTTTTATGTAAATGGTTAGTTAATTGCTTTCCGTGTATGTTACATTCGCCAAATGTTATAGTAGAGCTAACATGGAGGACATGCTCAAGCTTTGGAAATCGTAGTTTAAAAAGAGCGCGGAGTCCCGGACGAGATAACGATAATAAAGGAGCCTCGCGCATGAACGATCCTGCCAGCAACAATGCCGTCATCCTTTTTGACGGAGTCTGCAATTTATGCAGCGGGGCCGTGCAGTTTGTCCTGCAGCATGACAACAATGGGTATTTCCGTTTTGCATCGCTGCAATCGGATGCCGGACAGAAGCTGCTGGAGCAGTACAAGCTGTCCGGGGATAACTTAGGGACGATTGTACTGATTGAAAATGGCCGGGCCTTTACGCGCTCAACAGCGGCGCTTCGGGTCACCCGGCGGCTGCGATGGCCATACTCTATGATCAGCGTAGCTAGAATCGTTCCTTCTCCCTTGCGGGATTCGGTTTATGCATTTATAGCACGCAACCGCTATAAGTGGTTCGGCAAAACGGAGCAATGTATGATTCCTAAACCAGAATATGCGCGGAGATTTTTGGAGTAGGGATTATTTAAGATTTTGCGCTTGTTATTCAAGCGGCGGCTGGCTACAATCATAAACAGGTAGAATTTTCTATAAACGGTGACGAAGAACGTCCTGTATTCCCGTTAAGCGTTGTCGTAATCCTTGCCAGAAGGGTTGCGCTTCTCTTAATGCGGATTCAGGGCGTTTTATTTTGCGTTCCAGAGGGAGGATAGCAATGAAGAAAGTTGATTTAGAAGGCTTTGAACAAGCCCATGAATTGTGGCTGAATGCCCATCTCCGAGCACGAAAAGGAGAGGGTAAGGACCGGCTCAAACGAGGTCACGCGCATGGCGAAATTCTTTTTCTAAAAGAGATATGGTGGCCGCTATTTGGTTCTTTTGACGATTTGCATCCAGAGTATGAGGTACTGGATTGGAGAGGGGCGCCGTGTTACTTGGATTTTGCATGGCTGCCGGGAATTCATCGTATTAACATTGACGTTAAGGGTTATGGACCGCATGTGCAGCAAACGGACCGTACCCGATACAGCAGAGAGCTGCTGCGGGAAATTTATCTTCAAACTCTCGGCTACCGGAACATCTCGATTCCTTATGACAGTCTGCAAAATGATCCTTCTTTAATCCGGCAGATGATGAAGAATTTGCTTGGTGGAGTGACAGCTGCACCTGTTCAAGAAGCGCCTGTGTTTAGCTTAATTGAATTGGGTTTGTTGCGATTTGCCAGAAGTTGCAATGGATACATCTACCCTGCTGAAGCGGCAAAATCTATCGGCACAACCCCTAGAACAGCCGCAAAATATCTCAAATCCCTGTGCGAACGAGGAGTTATGAGAGAGATAGGCGCCAACAATTTACGGATAAAACGATACAAATACGTTAAAGAGATTTACGAGTCATAGTAAGTACCCGCTAGGGTAACACGCGTTAAGGTCGTTTGATGACCTTACGGAGGGTATAACCCGGGAAAAGGAACTCGCTAAGGTCGTTTGTGGACCTTACGGAGGGTATAACCCGGGAAAAGGAACTCGCTAAGGTCGTTTGACGACCTTACGGAGGGTATAACCCGGGAAAGGAACTCATTAAGGTCGTTTGACGACCTTACGGAGGGTATAACCCGGGAAAGGAACTCGTTAAGGTCGTTTGACGACCTTACGGAAGGCGCAACGCTGGAACCGAGCAGCCAGCCTATATCCATCCATAATTCATAACCTCAATCTACAACCTCAACTATCGGTTCGACTTTCGGTAATCCCCGGGAGTAAGCCCTTCGTAACGTTTGAAAAACCGGATAAAACTGTTCACGTTGTTGTAGCCCACACCGGATGCGATGTCGTTTACGGTATGCTCGGTATCCTTTAGCAGCCCTTTACTGACCTCCAGCCGTTTGATCGTCAAATATTCCAGAATTGTTTTGCCCGTCTCCTGTTTGAACATTCGGCTCAAATAGGCATAGTGCAAATTTACTTGCTCAGAAATCGTCTCTACCGATAAGTCCAGATGATAGTTTTGGTCCATAAAAGCAGTGACCGTATCGATATAGCCGTTTTTTTTAGGCTGCAGCTGCTGGCCTGCTTCGTGGACTTTCCCGATAACGCCGCACATCCATTCATGAATGGAGCGGACGGTCTCTTTGGCGGCGAGCTCACGGAATAGATGGTGGTTCCGACCGAATATTTTTTCCGCGCTGACATTCATGTCCCCCAGATTCCGCAGCAGATCCTCAATGATGAGGCTGTATATACGGAAAATAACCTCCTCGTTTAGCTTTGTGCGGGCCTTGATCTGCATATAGAGCTCGTTCAGGCTGGACAGCGCTTCATCCAATTGACCGGCTTTCAAAAAATTAATCAGATGGGTGGAAAAATGAGGCGGCAAATAAAAATCATCGTCCGCTTCCTTCACCAGGTCGTCGTAGAGCAGCACCATATTTGTTCCGGCTACGATTTTGGCGCGAATGACTTCGCTGGCCTCTTTATAACAATAGTGCGTCTGCATGATTTGGGAATAGGGGTTGCCGATGCCGATCGTAACGGAGATGCGCAGCAGCTGGTTAATCGTATGTTTAATCTCTTCGCCTAACAATTGAAGCTTTTGCTGAAGGGTCTGGACGCCTGCCGCATCGGCATCCAAGTTAACGAGCAGGACAAACTGATTCTCATCCGACTCCGCCGAAAGACAGACGGAACCCGCAGCGGCTATTTCCTCGGCAATATTCACAATCGCGTACTTGTACAGATTCTGGTCGGTCGCGGAATAACTGTCCATCAGCAGGCTGTATTCATCGATTTCAATGACAAACACGGCTAACACCTGATGTGGAAAATGAAGATGCAAAAACTCCAGCTTGCTGTTAATCTCATGAATGCTGCTGAACTTGTTATTCAGCAGAGACAGCAGGAAACGCTCGCGGAGAGCGGGCAGGTTCGTTCGGAACTGCTGCTCCCATGCTTCGTTTCGGCTGAACACATTGTCGAGAATCTGAGAGATCGTTTCAAGCTCGTTTTTGCGTGGAGCGGCCAGCTGGCTGGAAAACTCCGCTTTTTTGTTGTAAGGAAGGGACTTGTCCATCAGTGATTTAATTGGACTGTACATCCTTCTCGACATAACGTAGGACAGCAATACGCCGAGCAGCATGAGTATGCCAAACGTCATCCATGCGACACTGCGAATATAGGACAGCTTGGAGAGCAAATATTGCAGCGGCGTTTCGGACACTACGGTCCAGTTTGTATGCAGCGTTTTGACATAGGTGAGCAGATGTTTTCCGTCTGAGAGGCTTGTCGTCCCGTATCCGGTTTCTGAACTGGATTCGCTGCTTACCGCAAACAGCTGTTTGATATGCTCCAGATCCGGCTCGGAATGTCCGGAGGAGGTAATGACATTTCCGCTCTCGTCCAGGATGTACGTCGTCGTGAACGCATTGCTCTCCGTTTTTTGGAGCATTTTTTTCAAGGAGGATTCATACATGTGCAGAGCTAACAGACCTTTGGAATCCTTGCGCTGAACAGGAACTTTAAGCACGTAGGTCATAATGGGGTTATTCTCGTCCCGGTCTCGTGAGCTCAGCCAAAAGCCATGCTCCGCGGAGGTCTGACCCCGGTCAATCCACAGATCTCTTTGAGAGTTGGTGTAAGTGCGCGTATACCCGTCTGACGAGACGATTAAATTGGCCCCCTTGGCGTAAAAGTCGATGGAGGCGATCGCTTCGTTTGTTGTTGAAAACGTTTTCAAAATATCTCTAGTCTCATTCAGCAAATACTGGTTGCCCGAATCGTTCAGATAACTTTCCAATCGTCCGTCCAGACCGATCCGGATGGCAATGGATTGCATCTCATTAATGATTTCTTCAATAGAGGCGTTTTTTTGGGTGGAGGAATGAAGCATCGCCCGGCTCATCTCATCCTCAAGCGTTGCAACAGTGAAGCTGTAAGAGGCATAACTCAAAATAACGATAGGCAGAAGAATGACCATTAAATAGGAAAGCAGATACGTCCAGAAAACACGTGGTAACCCTTGCACATAGTTGCGAACGCGGATCATTGCGGCCATTGTCATCACCTGCCTGATTTGTGTACCCACATTATGCCACAGACTTTTCAATACTTGAATGGATAATGATGCGGGAAGTCACGATTTGGAGAGCTATGTCATAACTTCATGATCCGCAATGTCACGTTTTGATAACCGGAATCGAGGATCGGGGATATCTAGCCCATTCATCATGATCCATAATAAGGGTGTGAGCAGCGCTGGGACGATGCAGCGACTAAGGGGAGGATAACAGGATGAACATGAAAAAGACAGCTTTGTTGACGGTATCTTCAGTTTTAATGGCTAGCGTGCTAGCGGCATGCGGTTCCGAATCGAACTCGAACTCAAATTCGAACACAAATACGAATGCGGCCGCCCCGCAAAACGGCGAGACGTCAGGCGAACCAGTGAAGCTGACCTTTGCATCGTGGAGCATCAGCGAGGCTGCGACCAAACCGGCCCTGGAAGAGATTGCGAAAAATTATGAAGCGAAAAATCCTAATATAAAGATAGAATTCATCGGCATTCCGTTCGGAGACATCAAGCAGCAAACGTTCGTTATGGCTTCGACGGGCAACGCGCCGGATATCATCCAAACGTTCCCGGCCTGGTTCGGCTCTTATGCGGCTTCCGACATCGTGGCGCCGCTTGATGATCTGCTGGGCAAAGAATATGTGGATGACCTTCTGCCAAGCTTTAAGGAAGACTTCTCTTATGACGGCAAGCTGATGGGCGTTCCATGGGCGGCGACGCCGTACATTTTATATTGGAACAAAGAGCTGTTCAAAAAAGCAGGGCTTGCAGAGAAAGCGCCAGCGACAATCGATGAGATGCTGGAGGCGGCAAAGGCGATTTCCAAGCTAAAAACGGACTCCGGCGAAGATATTTACGGATTTGGCGAGCCTTCGGACAAATTGGCAATTAACGGCATGATTGGACTGCGCAACCTGTACAACTTCGGCGGATCGCTGCTGGACAAGGACGGCAACGTCAACGCCAATACGCCTGAGATGGTTCAAACGCTGAATTACTACAAAGGTCTGGTCAAGGACGGCATCGGGCCTTCCGGCGCAAAGCTGAAAGATTTGAGAAACCTGTTTGCGATCGGCCGGCTCGGCATGTACGTTGACGGTTACTACGGCAAGGCGGTATCCCGCAATCTGAGCGGCAAAGGCGAAGCGTTCGACAAGGAATGGGCAACCGCAGTTGTTCCGGCAGGGCCGTCCGGCGCAAGCATTTCCATTGGTGAAGCTCACGGGCTTGTCGTATCTTCCGAATCCAAAAACAAAGAAGCCGCTGCCGAATTCATCAAATATTTGACGAGTGAAGAAGCGATGTCCATTTATCATAAACAAAGCGATGTCTTCTCGGCGCGCAGCTCCCTGAGCGGTCTGTTTGCAGAAAGCGATTTTGATAAAGTGATGATGGAGCAGATGAAGTCGATTAAGCCGCTTCCGCAAAATCATCCCGGCATGGAGCAAGGTTATATTGATATCGCTGATGCGCTGTTAAAGGTAGTTTCCGATGCGGCTACGCCGGAAAAAGCAGCCGAAGAGCTGGACGCCAAGCTGAAAACGACTCTGAAATAATAATCGAGCGACTTTAAAAGGCCGGTTAAAAAGAACTTAAAATGAGGTTGCTGAAAAAGAAGCGGAGCCAAAGGTTGAGCCCGCAGAAGCGTCAGCGTTCGCCTTTGAAGTCGGATTTCCACCTCTATAGGAGGCATAGTTCAAGGAAATCTGAGTTCAACAGCGATCGGAGGGCCGACCTTTGGCGCAGCGGCTGTATTTCCAGCAGCACTTTTAACCGGTCTTTTAAACTAGAGAAGAGGAGATAACATGAAAGAAAAGGCGCTCGGTATATCAGAAATAGCGAAGGATCGTCTGTTTCTGCTCGTTTTGATCGTACCGGCCATGGCCATGCTGATTTTTACAATCGGAATTCCCATTGTGAAATCCATTTACATGAGCTTTTTTGATGTGACCCTGCTGCGCATGAAGAGCCAGCCGTGGAACGATTTTGCCAACTATGCCGCTATTTTGAAGGATGGAGAGTTTTTCGGCGCGCTGCGCGTCACGTTGACGTATGTGTTTTTCATCGTGTCCATCCAGTTTGTGCTGGGCATGCTGCTGGCGCTGCTATTGAATTCCAACATCCGCTTCAAAAGGCTGTTCCGTACGCTTATTCTTATTCCCTGGATCGTTCCGACCATCGTCTCGGCGCTGTTATGGATGTGGCTGTTCCAGCCGCAATACGGCCTGATCAACTATGTGCTGCAGCAGTTTCATCTGATTAGCGGTCCAAAGGACTGGCTGACGAATCTTGATCTTGCGCTCCCAGCCGTAATCGTTGCTGCGCTGTGGCGGCAGCTGCCGTTCATGAGCACGATGCTGCTTGCAGGCATGCAGGGAATTCCCGACGACATGTACGAGGCCGCCCGGATCGACGGAGCGAACCGCATTCAAATTCTGCTGAACATTACGCTTCCAATGCTGAAAAATAATATTAAAACCGTCACTCTGATCTCAATTATCGAAAATTTCAAAATGTTCCCTCTATTCTGGATCATGACTGGCGGCGGGCCGCTCAACTCTACGACCACTTTGGCGATCTACAGCTATAAAGCTGCATTTGTCCAGCTTGATCTGGGTAAAGGCGCTGCAATCGGCGCGCTGTGGCTAATTATTATGATTCTGATCTCAGGCCTGTACAACAAGCTGTTCTCGATCGGAGAAGAAAAGCCGGAGAAAACCGGAAGGAGGAAAAACCGTGTCAAGCCAAAGTCAAAGTCAGCCAAACAAACGGTTACTTCCTAATACCGTTCCGTACGCCGGTTTGTTTGTCTTCATTCTGTTTCTTATCTTTCCGCTGTATTGGATGTTTGTCACCTCCTTTAAAGACAATTCCGTTCTGTTCAAAATCCCTCCGGAATGGTTGCCGTCCGCTCCGGTCGTTTCCCACTATATCAAGCTGCTGTCGGACAACGTTTTTCTGATCTACTACAAAAACAGCCTTGTCGTTAGCTTCAGCACAACGCTCATTACGCTGCTGTTCGCGATGTTCGCCGGTTACGGCTTCTCGCGGTTTCAATTCCGGTTCAAAGGGTTCATGATGTTCTCTATCTTGTCCACTCAAATGCTGCCGGTTGTATCGCTGCTGATCGCTCTTTATGCGATGTACAACTCCTATGGGCTGCTGAACACCCAACTGGGCCTTGTCATTGCTCTGACGACAGCATCGCTCCCGTTCTCCATTTGGATGATCAAGGTATTCTTCGACAACATCCCGATCTCGCTGGAGGAGGCGGCTAAAATTGACGGCTGCAGCCGTTTCGGCATCTTGTTCCGCATCATTTTCCCGCTGTCGAAACCGGGCATTTTCTCGGTTGGCATCTACACCTTCATCCTCTCGTGGGACGATTTGCTGTACTCGTTGACGCTGATCAACAAAGATCATCTTCGCACGCTGAATCCCGGCATTTCCGTCCGTTACATGGGCGAGGTGGCTTACGATTGGGCCAACATTATGACCGTTTGCGTGACGGCGACGATCCCGATTGTCATCCTGTTCCTCTTCTTTCAAAAGTATATGGTTGCTGGTTTGACAGCCGGCGCCGTAAAAGGATAAAAGCATCGCCAAAACCGTTCGACCCGCAGGGGGCCGGACGGTTTTTTTGGTTTTCTATTTGACAGCCGTGCCGTCCCGTTTCATTATTGCATGCGTCTACATAAGATAATTGCAAAATCGGAATCCAACAGTTCGAGGAGGAGGGGGCAGATGGCTGAAGCGGGAAGAAGAACCGACCGCCAGCTTGCCTATGTCAGCAATCATAATGCGGCCTCTCTCTCGGTCATAGATTTGGCTGCGCAGCGGATTTTAACCAAGATTCCGGTCAGTCAGCTGCCCAATGCAATTGCTGCATCGGCGGATCGCGGCCGGTTATACGTTCCGAATGGCGGAGACAATTCCATCTCGGTTGTGTCCACGCTTGCGAACAAGGTCATTCATACGATTGAAGGGATAAACTTGGAGCCGTTCGGCGTCATTGTCTCGCCGTATAGGCAGCGGCTTTATGCGCTTTCCCTGTTTACGGGAACTGTGCTTGTAATCAATTCCGGCACGAATAAAATAATCCGGAACATCCCGATTGGAAACGGTCTAACGGGAGGAGCGGTGTCGCCTGACGGAAGCCGGATTTATTTTACTTCCCAGGAAAAAGGAATTTCGGTTGTTGATGCGGCCACTCATCATATTGTGCGGACAATTCCGGAAAGGGACTGCTGGGGAGTCGTATTTTCGCCGAGCGGCAAACGGTATTACATCATCAATCTAGCCGCCAACCGAATATCGGTTTATCAAACGAGTACCAACAGGCGCATCGCCAAAATACCTGTTGGCAAAGGACCTCTTGGATTAGCCGTTTCGCAGGACGGAAGCCGAGTATACGTCACGAACTCGGGAAGCAATTCCATTTCGGTTATAAGCGCATCTGCCAATCGGGTCATTCATACCATTCCTGTTGGAGACACTCCGTTTTTGGTCGCGCTATCTCCAGATAACCGTAAAGCTTATGTGACTAATTCCGGCAGCGATACCGTTTCCGAAGTCAGCTTGAGGATCAATCAAGTGAGCAAGACGATTCCGGCAGGGCCAGCGCCACGGGGGATTGTACTTGTTCCGGTAAAATGAGGCGCTGGGCAAAAACATAGGTTCTAGAAAGGTAGAGCTCATGAGCTTGGTCTATGCAAGTATTCAAAACAACAACACCGTATCGGTAATTGATACGGAGTCGGATGAAATTGCGGAAGTGATTCCCGTAGGCAACAATCCGGTCCAAATCAATGTTTCTGCCGACGGTACCCGACTATTTGCGGCAAACGGAGGCGCCCGCTCCATCTCGGTCATTTCCGCAAGCACAAATCAGGTAATCCGCATGTTGCGTGATGTCGGTTCCGAACCATTCGGATGCGTTCAAGCGCAGGGAAAGCTTTTTGTGCCGGACCATTTTTCAGGTTATGTGACCGTATTGAATGCGCGGACGGGCAGGGCTGTCCAAAAAATACCGGTGGCGAGCCGATTATTAAACGCCGTTACCGACACCGCCGGGAGAAAACTATATGTTACCAGTCTCGTGCGCAACATCTGGATCATAGACACGCTGCGGAGCAAGCTTCAAGCCTCCATCCCGGCAGGCGCGACCTGGGGGTTAGCATTTTCCCCAAACGGGCGCAGACTTTTCGTGAATCATTATGTGTCCAATCAGACTGCCATTTACAACGCCGGGACCAACCAGCTGCTGAAGCGAATTCCGGTTGGCCTTGGCCCAATCGGCATTGCTCTATCCAACGACGGAAAGCGCGCTTATGTAACGAATTCCCGAAGCGGCACCGTTTCAGTCATTCAACTCGCAGCCTGTCGCGTAATCAAAACCATTCCGGTTGGAAGGCTTCCTTATGGAGCCGTCATTACTCGCGATGATCGTAAAATCTATGTCACGAATTACGGCGCCGATACGATCTCCGTTATTGACTCTGAACGGCTGCATGTTTCACGCACGATAACTGTTGGTCCAGGACCGCGGGGACTGGTCATCATTTAATGATGAACGGAGGGAGAACTTGAGTCCGGGTAAAATAACACAGCAGCGAGTGTTTGCCTATATTACGAATCAAGATCAAGACACGCTTTCCGTGCTGGATACTCGGACGAACCGGATCATGAAGACAATTCGGGTAGGCCAGCTGCCCAATTCAGTGGCTGTCTCGCCCGACGGCAAGCGAATTTTTACGACCAATGGGGCGGGCGACAGCGTAACGATAATTTCCACCGGGACGAATCTGGTCGTTCAGACCGTCAAGGGGGTCGGCGCGGAGCCTTTTGCAGTCGACTTTTCGCTGCGCCGAAACCGTTATTATGTGCCTTCTTTTTATAGCGGCTCCTTGTTTGTGCTGGATATTCAAACGAATCGAGTTCTGAGTGAGATTCCGGTAGGGAACGGGCCTGTCGGTGTAGCGGTATCGCCGGATGAAAACAGCGTGTACGTCACCTCAGTAGGAGCGGGCATCTCGATCATTAATGCCGATACCGATCGGGTGGTGGGGACAGTTGCTGAAATGGACAGCTGGGGCATTGATTTTTCACCGGACGGCTCCACATATTATGTCAACAATGTAGGATCGAACTCGGTTTCCATGTACGATGCCAGGTCAAATAAACCTCTCCAAAGGACATCCGTCGGATTGGCTCCTATCGGAATTGTCGTGTCAGGAGACGGGCGCCGTGTTTACACGGCCAACTCGCGCAGCCGATCCGTTTCCGTTATCGATGCTGCAACATTGCGGATTATGCGCACCGTTTCCGTTGGTGCTGTTCCGTTTGGAGTTGCCATTACGCCGGATAATCGGACGCTGTACGTGACCAATTTTGGCAGCAGCACCGTTTCGGTCATCGATACCGCCACGAACCGGGTGGTCGATACGATTCGTACCGGGTTCAACCCGCGCGGCATCGCCATCACACCGCTGCGTCTACAGGAGGCACCCAATGGCTGAACCCAAAAAGCCGATTTCGCCAAGCCACGGTTGGAGGAACAGGTTTCTCGTATATGTTGGCAACCAGAATGACAGTACAATTTCCATTATTGATCCTTCCGCTAACCGGATCATCAAAACAATTCCAGTCGGCAAAAATCCCGGGCAAGTTAACGCATCTCACGATGGAAAGCGGGTTTATGCCATTAACGGCGGCGACCGGTCAATCTCAGTTATATCCACAGCGACGAATGAGGTCGTCCGTACCATTCGGAATGTAAGTCCGGAGCCCTTTGCGGCGGTAACAATCAGGAATAAGCTCTATGTGCCGGATCTGTATACGGGCGGCATTACTGAATTTGACACGCTTACGTATGAAAGAGTGGATCGTTTTCCGGTGGCTAACCTTCCCTTATCAGCTGCTGCTTCTCCTGACGGCTCAAAAATCTATGTAACCACGCAGGCGCGTAATATATGGATTGTTGATACCCGTCTGAACAAGGTTGTTCAGTCAATTCCGGACGGTGCAACCTGGGGGCTCGATTTTACAGCGGATGGCCGAAAATTTGTTGTGAACAGGTTTGGCTCGAATGAAACGAGTGTTTATTGCGCCCGCACCAATAGGGAGATTGTCTCGATTCCGGTCGGACCCGCTCCCATCGACGTTAATATTTCCCGCAATGGGAGACGGGCTTATGTGACTAACTCACGAGGACGGACGGTTTCCGTTATTGATCTTGTCGAGCATCGTGTAATCAGAACCATTCCGGTGGGCGAGGTACCTTACAATCTTGCGCTGACTCCGGACAGCCGCAGCGTGTATGTAACCAACTACTCAGGCGATAACGTTTCCGTTATTGATACGGCTACCCTTCGCGTGGTCAAAACGATCCCGGTCGGAGATGGACCCCGAGGTATCGTTATTGTTTGAAAAAGCGGCTCGGAGAATTCACCAGGAACAGCCCGCTGAGGAACAATTACATCATAGTCCATAGCGACCCTCCTGTGATTTTTTTCTACTATATATACGAAAAGGCGGTCACGAGACCGCCTTCAGGCCGGTTACGCCGATTATGATCAGCAGCAGGCTGAACAGGCGCATCGAATTTTTGGACTCTCCGAAAAAGAGCATGTTGACGATGACAACAAGCGAGGTGCCCAGTCCGACCCATACGGAATAAGCAACGCTCAGCTGTAAATATTGAAAGGACGCGTACAGTAGGATGAAGGAAGCGGCAAATCCGCTTGCGAACATGAGCCCGTTCAGCCAAGTTTTACGCTCCGTAAACCGATTTAGACCAACTACGCCGGCAAGCTCAAAGCCTGCCGCCGCCATTACGTATATCCAACCCATTTTGAATTACCTCCAATTAAGACTTTGCTGGAGCATCAGCCTTGCCGTCGGCAAGCTTAAGCATGACAACGCCGATAATAAGCACGATCATAAAAAAGACTTTGGCGATGTTGAACGAACCGCCGAACAGAAATAAATCCATAAGGGCGGCTCCCGCCGTTCCGGCCGCGGCAAACAGCGCGTATACGGTGCCGGTAGGAATGGACTGGCAGGCCCGGTACAGGAAATAAAAATCCAGTACAATTAAAGCAATAATAAGGGCAAAATGCCATATTTGCGTTGCGGTATGAAAGCCGTACACCCAGGCCAGCTCTCCGATACAGGTCAGCACGACGAAGAGCCAGCCTTTGTTTATTCCTTGTGATTTGTCGTTCATGATGGCTTGCGCTTGCATCGTTAAGACTCCTTCCAAAGTTGAAATAATGAGATTATGCGTACAAGGTCAGGCAATTATTCATGACTGAATGTCAGTCATTTTGGTGGATGGCTCGCCGCTGTTCCGTTCCGCGCCACATTCTGCACTATAATTACTCCACCCCGAGCGCCGCAAACAGAAACAGCTTTAGTTCTTCTTTGTATTCCTGCACCGACTGGCTGTCTGTCGAGGCATACAGATAGTTCTGCTCGGCTGACGTCTCAATCAGACCTAAAACGAGCCTGGAGGCATATACCGTGCGGACGGAATCCCGGATTGAACCCTGCTCCTTAAAACGTTCGAGCCGGTCGTTGATCCAGCTGTAAATCGGATCGTAAATCGTCTCCCATTCGCGCACATGCTCGGTCTGCGTAATGCCGGAGTAGAGCAGCGCGGTCAGGTCTTTATGCATTTCCGTGACCTCAAAAATCGCATCGATGATTCCGACGAGCTGTTCCTTGACGGGGCCGTTCTCCGGCGTCTCGTTGAGCCGCACGACAATTTTCTGAGCCATAATTTCGGCAATGGCAGGCATGAGCGACAGCTTGGACGGAAAATATAAATAAAACGTGCCTTGAGCAATTCCAGCCGCTTTGACGATATCGGATATTTTGGCTTTTTCAATTCCAAGCTCCTGGAATACGGCAATGGAGGCATCAATAATACGCTGCTTTTTATCCAAGGCCATACGAATTGCCCCCTGTCCGTCGCTGAACGTAATCATGAATGAACGTCAGTCATTTTTCATAGTATAGCTTTCCATAGCGATGAATGTCAAGGCGCTGCCGTCGGAGCGGCATAAAAAAAGCCTCCCCGCGAAGGTTGCGAGGAAGGCTCTCCTTGAGCATTATAGCCGGGGCGGCGGACCGGATGGATGACGATAATCGACTCTTGGCCCCTGGAAGGCGGAAACCAGCAGGGCGAGCGCCGAGGCTGCGTGCAGCAGAAATCCGACAAATGGAATCCAGCCAAGCAGCGAAGCGGCGATGCCGGTTACGCTGCCGTAAATTGGCTCGCGGTTGGCGCGGGACACAAACAGTGTAATGATATGAAAAATGAGCATAAAGCCAAGCGCGGTGTAACCGCTCGATATGACGAACAGGCCGCCGAGCAGCGGGATAGCGAGCAGTCCCTCGCAGATGCCGCTAATGATTCGTAATGCTTTTGCCAGTGACATGGTAGTTACCTCCTGAGTTTTACTTCTTCATTAATAAACCTTAAGAGTCCATACGATTCAGTTTTCAAGAAGTTTCAGGCCTAAACTATATTTGGGCAGCGGAGCGCCGAGAGCAGGGAACCGCCGATATGTTAAACTGTCTTAGAAAGAAAAGCGGGTCGGAGAGAGGAGGTAAGCTGATGTATCGTATCGCAATTGTGGAGGATGATGAAAAAATTGCCAAGCTGCTGGCGGGGGCGCTGGAGCGTTACGGATTTCAACCGCTGAGAATGGGGCTCAAAGAGCTTGGCGAGGACCTTCGGAAGCAGCAGCCGCAGCTTGTGCTAATGGATATCAATTTGCCTTATTACGATGGCTTTTACTGGTGCCGCCAGTTCCGCCAGCATTCCAAAGCTCCGGTCATTTTTATCTCGGCGCGGTCGGGAGAGATGGATCAGGTGATGGCCATTGAGAACGGCGGGGACGATTACGTGACAAAGCCGATTCATCTGGACCTGCTGCTGGCAAAAATCAAAAGCGCCCTGCGGCGGGCTTACGGGGAATACGCCGCGTTTCCGGCGGAGGGACAAGCCGAAGCCAGGGAGTCCTCCCAGGATTTTAAGGCCGAGGTGACGGATCGTTCCATTGCCGGCAGCTTTGAGCTGGCCTGCAGCGGCTTAAAGCTGGATGTGAGCCGCAGCCTGCTGGTTTGGCAGGGTGCCTCCACACAGCTTAGCCGCAACGAGAGACTGCTTGCGGAAGAGCTGCTGGAGCAGGCAGACGTAATTGTCTCCCGCGATCGTCTGCTCGAGAGCCTCTGGGACGATACGAGTTTTGTCGATGACAACACGCTGAGCGTGAACGTAACGAGGCTGCGCCGCAAGCTGGAGGAGCTGGGGCTGAACGGAGTGCTGGAGACGCATCGCGGTCAAGGCTACCGTTTGAATAAGGAGAAGCTAATGGCTGCTGAAGCAGTTGAATTGCCCAATAATGGCGGAGCGGAGCAGCTGCATTCTTCCCGCGAGGAGGACCAATGAGCGCAGGCTCGGGGCAAGCGCCCGGACAAAGCCGATTCAGACTCAATGCCGAGGCTCTTTTGCTTTATGTAAGAGGCAGGCTTGGAACCATCGGCATTTTGGCGGCTTCACTGGCGGCAGGCTCGGCGATTTGGTATTTGGAACGGACCGGCACCGGGCAAACGATGGATTGGAGCAATTTACTGTATTTCTGGCTGCTTTCCTCGTGCATAGCAATGTCTGGATTGGCAGTTGGATTTATGCGAAACAAAACTTATCTCGTTGCTCTTCTGCGGCGAACCGATACTCCGACTCCGTTATGGATGCCGCTGCCGGAAGCCGTTACGCCGGAGCAAAAACGGACGGCGCTGCTGGTTGATGTGTTAAGCCGAAGCATACAGGAGCAGCTGACCGCATTTAACCGGGAAAGAGAGCTGCATCGGCATTTTGTATATCAATGGGTGCATCATATGAAAACTCCGGTATCGGTTATCGATCTGATCGCTCAGAACAATGGGAAGCGGACAGCGCTTCAGGAGGGCGAACTGCAGGAGATTATGGGCAGTTTGCGGGAGGAGGCCGACCGGCTGACCCGCGGGCTGGAGCAGATGCTTCATACGGCGAGGCTGGAGGAGTTCGCCCTTGATTTGCACCCTCGCCGCATCGCGCTTCATGAAGCTGCCCGCCAGGCGATTAATCAGCATAAACGGCTGCTTATTGCTGCCGGCGTATTCCCGCAAATAGAAGGCGAGGCGTGGGCCGAGACGGACGGCAAGTGGCTGAATTTTCTGCTAAGCCAGCTTATTGGCAATGCAATCAAATACTCTAAGCCGAAAGCGGGAGCAAAACGGCTCATTATTGAAATCAGCAGCTCGAAGGACGGCAAAGCGTCGATTGCCGTCGCCGATGAGGGCATCGGCATTCCAGTTCAGGATTTGCCTCGTGTGTTCGATCCCTTTTTCACAGGAGAAAATGGCAGACGCACTGAAGAATCGACGGGAATGGGACTTTACCTGTGCCGCCAGGTGGCAGGCAAGCTTGGCGTCTCGCTGGAGCTGCACTCACAGGAGGGCGAGGGGACGACGGCAAAGCTATGGTTTGAAACAACGGGACTTCACAAGCTCCAGCATTGAACGGCAATAGGATCAGGCAGCGCCCGGCAACATCCGGACGCTGCCTTTTTGCGCTTGCGCAGCGGCTGGTGCTGATAGGTGACAACACTGTAAGGCAGTTCGTAAGGTCTATCAATGGTTCCTTTTCCCGTAGAGGTTATACTTAAAGCAGGAAATGATGGGAGGGCATAATTCGTGAATGTACTGGAAGTAAATGAATTGGGAAAAATATACAGTACCAAAGGTGAGGTCAGCTATACAGCTCTGGAAGGAATCAACCTGAGCGTTCAGACGGGCGAATTTGTCGGTATTATGGGACCGTCCGGCAGCGGCAAAACGACACTGCTGAACTTGCTTGCGACAATCGACAAACCGACATCCGGCAGCATCAAGGTGCGCGGCATCGATCCAATGAGGCTAAATGACAACAAGCTGGCGCTTTTCCGCCGCCGTGAACTTGGTTTTGTATTTCAGGATTTTAATTTGCTCGATACGCTGAGTATTAAGGAGAACATTGCGCTGCCGCTTGTGCTGGAGGGCAAGTCCCCGTCCGCAATCGAAGCGGCAATTGCACCTATCGCTTCATTGCTCGGCATAACGGCCATTCTGGAGAAACGGCCTTACGGGGTGTCTGGCGGACAGAAGCAGCGTGCTGCCATCGCCAGAGCGATGGTTCATGAGCCGGCGCTGCTGCTGGCCGACGAGCTGACGGGCAATCTGGATTCCAAATCGGCCAAAGATGTGATGGGCTCGCTGCAGGATCTGAACGAGCGGCTTGGCGCAACGGTATTGATGGTCACCCATGATCCATTCAGCGCAAGTTACTGCAAACGGATTATTTTTATCAAGGACGGCCGGTTCTTCTCGGAAATCCGCCGCGGCGACAACCGGCAGGCGTTTTTCCAGCAGATTTTAGATTCGCTAAGCGTACTGGGGGGGAATTTCGATGACGTTCCGTTCTCTCGCGCTTAACAATATCCGCGGCAATTGGCGTTCTTATGCCGCCTATTTTCTGAGCAGCGTTTTCTCTGTGTTTATCTTTTATTTATACGCTTCCTTCGTTCTGCATCCCGATGTGACGGACGGTAAAATCATCCATGCTCAGGGAGTAACGAGCATGATGAAGGCTTGTATGTATTTGATCATCATTTTTTCGTTCTTTTTCGTGTTATATTCGAGCTCAGCCTTCGTTAAGACGCGCAAAAAGGAATTGGGACTTCTGTCCCTGTTCGGGACAACCCGCAGACAGCTGCGCCGGATGGTCGTGTACGAAAGCATGGCTGTCGCCCTGCTGTCCATCGGCTCCGGCCTTGGCCTCGGCATTCTGCTCAGCAAGCTATTCATAATGGGGCTCAGCACATTGCTGGACAACGGAGCGCCGATTCGTTTTGCGGTGCCGCTTCAGGCAGTTTGGCTGACGGCAGGAAGTTTTCTGCTGCTCTTCCTAGTCATCTCGCTGCTGACTGCAATGACGGTTGGACGATCACAAATCGTTGATCTGCTGGGTGACAGCCGCCGCCCGAAGCAGCAGCCGGCATATTCGCCGATGCTCTCTGCGCTCGCCGTGCTGTCGCTAGGCACGGGTTACGTGATGGCATACTTTTTGACGAGTAAATTGTTTCTCTTGTTTGTGATGCCAATCATAGGATTGACAGTGCTCGGCACATATTTTCTCTATACACAGCTCAGTGTAGCGCTGATTCGGCTGCTGCAGCGGAGGAAAGGCTTTTATTACCGGCGCACAAATATGCTCGTCATTTCGCAGATGGCGTTCCGTATGAAGGACAATGCGCGCATTCTGTTTGTCGTGACTATTCTAAGCGCCATCGTCATGTGCGCGGCAAGCACCGTTTATGTGTTTCAAAAAATTCAGCGAGATCAGATTATGGACTATTCTCCTTATACGGTGGGATATGTAGAGCAAGGCGAGGGCAATTCTGTCATGGCCCCGGCTGAAGCAGAAAAGCTTCTCCATGAGGGAGGAGCGCGTATTGCCGAGAAAACTTCCTTGCAGGGATTGCTGGTAGAAAAGCTTCAAGCGAATGAGCTCGGATGGAGCGAGGAAAATTCCATAACTGCGATGATGGTGCCGTTAAGCGAGTACAATCGGCTGGCGGAAAGAGCGGGATATCCAAAGCGTACGCTGGAAAATGGCTCAGACCAGTCCGCTTCTGCAAGTAAAGGATCAGCCTTCATCGTTCATCCTTATGCCTCGTCAGAGGAAGATGACAACAAGGGTGAAGGTCTGGCAGAGGGCAGCGTAGGCGGAAAGCCGCTGCGGCTGAATTTGGATTCGTCTGCTTATGGCAGCGTAGTCAGTTCGCAGGCAGAGGCGACATGGCTGCTGGTCGTTTCTGATGGGCTGTTCAACTCACGATTGCAGGATGCCCCGGCTGAGGCGCTCCTCCATTTTTACGGATTCGAGCTGGAGGACTGGGAAAATCAGCAGGCGGCGGTTAATAACTTCCTGCAGGCGGTGCCGGAGAATATGCAGGATCAGGTACAGGCTACTCGTGTCTCCTATTATAAAGATATGAGGCAAACAAGCGGGCTTACCATATTCATCGGAATGTTCATCAGCGTCTTATTCTTCATTGCCGCTGGAAGCTTGCTCTACTTTAAGCTGTTTACCGAGCTGCAGGAAGACCGGAGCCAATTCCGTTCCCTGAAAAGGATTGGTCTAACCGCCGGAGAGCTGCGCCGAACGATCGCGCTTCAGGTAGTAGTGATGTATTTGGCTCCTTGCCTCGTTGGCATTGTGCACGGTCTGTTCGCAATGAAGGCGCTTGGCACATTGTTAACGCAGCCGGTTTGGATGTACGGCCTTGCCGTCATGGGCATGTACGTCGTCATGCAGTCCGTTTACTGTTTTATTTCCTGGTTTATGTACTCGCGCAGCATTTTGAGAGAAACAGCCGTTTGAGATTTGGCATCTGACAATAGAAAAAGGACTTTCCCGTTAGCCGAATTCGGCGGGGAGAGTCCTTTTTGTCGTTCAATGCTCCGCGCGGCTGCGCTTCAGCAGCAGGAAGGAGCCAAGCAAAATGCAGACGAGTGCCGCGTAAGGGAACAACGAATTCAAGCTGCTCGTCAGAGCGCTGATGGAGAACACGGCGCCGAACAGCAGGCCGAGCACGAGCAAAATGTTAATCGGAATAAGCAGCCAGCGGTTGCGGCTCCCGAACCAGTAAAACTCCCACAGGCCAAATGCGACAGCTAGAATAAAGCCTGGCCAAATGTAAGCCCAGTTGTCCAAAAGCATGGCGAACTGGCAGACGAGGCCGGCGCTGACCAGAATGCCGCCGGGAATAAGCAGGCCGGTAGCTTTGCGTCCCATCAGCGAGAAATACATCCAGTGAAATAATATTCCGAGCGGAATTACAAACAGGCTGGGCCAGAAATGAGCGAAAATTTGGCCGGGGCCGACCTCCGTACCTTGCTGAAGCATCAGATAGGCCCCGAGCAGCACAAGCGCCGCACCGGCGACAGCTTTGGCTTGACGGTTCATGATTGAGTCCACCTTTCCAGTTGAGCATTGTTGCCTTTACTTTACCAGCTGCCTCGATTGTTGTCCTCCATCCGGAGACGGAGGCGGCGGCGGTCCTGTGGGCCGAAATCGAAGGGGATATTCCCGTCAGCAAGGCGTATATGCCTGTCCGGCAGAGGCCCGGCTGTTAGGAGCGGTGAAACAGGCGTTGGGACTCGGACAATCATCCAAGAGAACGGACGCCTTGAGGCATAAAGTAGAGTAGAAAGGAAAGGAGATTAAGAGAATGATGGAAGAATATATCGTTCCAGCTGAAGCGGCCGATTCCCCTCTGGCGCCGGAGGCCGTCCCTGCATTGGACCCGGCGATTTCGTCCCATGCGCCCGCCTTTGCAGAGGCTGCCGCAGTTCAGCCTGCGGCAGCGGCCGATGCGGCTCCAATTCAAACAATAGGTGTAGATATGGGGATGCCGGGAGAGGCGCATGCCGATCAGATGGCATTTGTCCAGGAAGCGCTCCTGTATCCATTTCCCAAAGATGTGATGACCTCGGGCCGCATGCTGTCCAGCAAATGGGCCAAAACGGCGGCGCTGCTGTCCAATCCGGCTATCGTTCCGCATATTCCCCCGACACGGCTGTATTCGGAAGAAAATCTTGCGGTCATGCTGGAGCAGCACGGAATGGTTGTCATCAAGCCGGTGCACGGTACGGGCGGAGTGGGCATCATCAAAATTTCCCGCGCCGACAATGGATATAGCTATACCATTAACACCGTCACCCGCAGGGCGGCTTCAATCGCCGCCATTCATAGAGCTGTAAAACCGCTTCAAAAGGGCCGTGCTTACTTGATTCAAAAAGGCATTCAGCTTGCGACCGTTGGCGGCCGTCCGATTGATTACCGCGTGAAAGTCGTAAAAAACCGCGGCTCCTGGGAATTCCGCTCCATGGTTGGACGTATCGCCCGCGCCGGTTTATTCGTCACCAACCTTTGCCGGGGCGGCAGAATGGTCACCTCCGCGTACGGGATAAGCCGCTCGCTGCCAAATCTGTCGGTCGCAGCCAAAAAGCAGGAAATGCGGAATTTAACGCTGATGTCCGTTGCTGCAATGGAATCAAAATTTCCCGGTGTCGGCCAGCTTGGCTTTGATTACGGTTTGGACCGCTCCGGAAAGATCTGGATTTTCGAGGTAAATACAAGACCTAAATGAAAGTGCAATATTTGGAATTGTTTATCAAGGAAGATATATCCATAAAACTTATTTATCGATATTCCTTTCCGCTTCCTTGTGCATAACTCTATCCACATCTTACATCAAGTATTTCCTTTGTTTTCCACATCTACTCACAACTTGTGCACAAGTTGTCCACTCAAACATGTGGATAACAGAACGCTTGTTCCTTTAAAACCGCCCATGCTAGAATTGGGAAGAACAACCAAGAGAATTGGTTGGAGAGGAGGCTGGTAAGATGGAGCTGTTGTCTGACGAACTGCTGATCGAGACTTATCTCAGCGCCGTCCAGTTTAACCTGGACAAAGAATTCATCAAGCTGCTAGCTGGCGAGATCAAGCGCAGACAACTGAACCCCGAGATGATTCGACTAGGAGCTTGAATCCGAATTGACGCCTGACAAGTGGGCCGAATATCGGCCAGCCGGAAAGCTAGGGGTGGGGGAATTGCCGCACCAATGCGACTTCGGCTTCGCTGCTGCAGGAACAGACGGTACAATACAACCTATGGATGCAAACTGGTTCCACTTGCAGCTCTCCCAGGAGAGCTTCCGATGACACGGCCGCTGCCGGTCCGTATGGCGCATACGGATCGGCCAGATCCCGCTCAGGGCCGCAATCGACAAGCGGTCCCAGGCAGCGGGAACAGGCCGCCTCAAGCAGTCGAATGCCATTGCATACGGGACACAACATAAGAAGGGTATCCTCCCTCAACAGATCGATGAGGGTAGGATACCCTTGCTTTATTGGAATTAATCGGATGGAGTATTCCCTGTTATAACTTCAAGTTGCTGCTATGGCCGGGCGACAGCTTGGCATTTGGATCGATGTATACCTTGGCATTGTTGATGGCAGTCGGCGCTTCACCGAAGCCGACGGCAATGAGCTTCAGCTTGCCGGGATAGGTCGTAATGTCTCCGGCTGCGAAGATGCCCGGCACGGAGGTTTCCATCCGGGTGTCCACGACAATGCTGCCATGGTCTATGTCCAGCCCCCATTCGGCAATCGGGCCAAGCGTGGACACAAAGCCGAAGTTTACGATTACGGCGTCGACATCAAGCGTTTGCTGTTCGCCGGTTTTGACATGGGCAAGCGTTGCCCGATCAATGTATACCTCGCCTTCAAGGCCAACGATTTCCATCGGGACAAGCACGTTTACGCTAGACGCCTTCAGCTTCTCGACGCTATGCTCGTGGGCGCGGAATTTGTCCCGGCGGTGTATAAGCGTCACGCTCTCGGCAATTGGCTCCAGCATGAGCGCCCAATCGACGGCGGAGTCTCCGCCCCCGCTAATCAGTACCTTCTGCCCCTTGAATTGAAGCAAATCGCTGACAAAATAGTGCAGGTTGCGCTTTTCATACTGCTCCGCTTCAGGCAGTTCAAGACGGCGCGGCTCAAATGCGCCGACGCCGGCGGTGATGATGACCGCACGGGCGAGATGCGAGCCCTTGTCGGTCTGAATTTCGAATTCGCGCTCGCCATGTTTGATGAGCCCGGTTACTTTTTCATCCAGACATACCTCGGTGGAGAAGTGGTCCATTTGCCGCCTCAAGGAATCGACGAGCTCCTGGGCAGTGACTTTGGGAAATCCGGCAACGTCGTAGATGTACTTTTCGGGATAGAGCGCAGCCAGCTGGCCGCCGAGCTGCGGCATACTTTCAATCAGCTTGACGGAAGCCTGGCGCATACCGCCGTAAAAAGCTGCAAACATGCCCGCAGGCCCGCCCCCGATAATCGCGATATCCGTCGGCTCTACATGTAACTCTGATCTTTCCATCTGTCGCACCTCCAGCTCAGGGTCCAATCTCTTCCAATTATACGCCTTCCCGGGACGCCTTTAAAGGGAACATAAAACGAGCTGTTTTGTATGTTCTTCTAATTAATTTCGTAGGATATGACCTTGAAGTGCCAATCATAATTTTGATATTATGGCTTGAGTATAAAAAAGGGATTAGAGATGGATTGGAAGGGACGCACCATATGAGCAATATACCTAAGATCGTCATATTGGGAGCCGGCTATGGCGGGATTTTGACCGCCCTCAAGCTTCAGAAGCAGCTTAACTACAATGAAGCTGACGTTACCCTTGTCAACAAACACGATTATCACTATATTACGACTCATTTGCATATGCCTGCCGCCGGCACGGATCAGCCCGATAACGCCCGCGTTAATATTTCGAAGCTGATTGACGAGTTCAAAATCGACTTTGTGAAGTCCACGGTTGTGCAAATTCGCACCCAGGATAAAAAAGTCATTCTGGAGGACGGAACGCTTTCCTATGACTACCTCGTCATCGGACTTGGCGGCGAGCCGGAAACGTTCGGCATTCCGGGACTGGGCGAACATGCCATGAGCATCCGCAGCATCAACTCGGTGCGCCTGATCCGTGAGCATATTGAATACCAATTCGCCCGCTACAAGCGCGAGCCGCATCGTACCGACTACCTGACGTTTATCGTTGGCGGCGCCGGCTTTACGGGCATCGAGTTTGTCGGCGAGCTGGCCGACCGGATCCCGCAGCTATGCCGCGAGTTCGACGTGGACCGCTCGCTTGTGAAGCTGTACAACATTGAGGCTGCTCCTACGGCGCTGCCGGGCTTTGACCCCGAGCTGGTCGAGTACGGCATGGATGTGCTGACGAAAAAGGGCGTTATTTTCCGGATTGGAACAGCGATTAAGGAATGCTCGCCGGATGGCGTCATCGTTGGCGACGGAGAAGAAATCCGCTCCAAAACGGTCATTTGGACCGGCGGCATCCGCGGCAACCGGCTGATCGAGGAAGCCGGCTTCGAAACGATGCGCGGCCGCGTGAAGGTGGACGAATCCTTGCGCGCTCCGGGGCACGACAATATTTACATCGTCGGCGATAACTCCTTAATGTTCAATGAGGAAGGGCGTCCCTACCCGCCGACCGCTCAGATTGCGATGCAGCAGGGCGTTACCTGCGCCCATAATCTGGTAGCTTCGATTCGCAGCCAGCCGCTCAAAACGTTTGCATTCAGCAATAAGGGCACGGTCGCTTCGCTTGGCAAGGGCGAGGGCATCGGCGTCGCTTTTGGCAAGAAGTATCAGGGCCGCAAAGCCGCCTGGCTCAAAAAGCTCATCGACCTTCGCTACCTGTTCATTATCGGCGGTATTCCGCTCGTGCTGCGTAAAGGAAAATTCCTCTAATGCGGCATTGCAGCGTGCAGGTGCGCGGCCTGTTAACCCGCGAAGAGCTGGACCGCTACAACGCGCTGATTGAGGTCGGTTCCTTCCTGGAGTCGCAGAACCGGTACGACCTGGCCTATACCGTTCAGAAGGAAATCGATTTGCTGATTATTCCCGGCATCGAGCGCCTCAAGGAAAAAGGCCGGCAGCGGGATCGGGACACGGAGGCTTATTTGAACAGCAAGCGGGATGCGGAGTCGGATGACGACGAGTTTGAGGATGAAGACGAGGATCTGTAAAAGTTTGGAACATAGAAGAGCAAGCCGCCGGCACATAAGCCTGCGGCTTTTTTGAGTTGGGCAGCGGAGGCGACGAAGTATTTCTTCTGATATAATTGGGGGCTACCCAATAATGAGTGTTTGACCGTTCCTTAATTTAAATCAGGATCTTTAGCGGTTCTGCCAATAATAAATCTAATGAAACTCAGAAGCGTTATTTGATTATTTTTCGGCTGTTGAACAGTTTAACGAAACTCAGAAGCGTTATTTCAGTGCTCTGGTGTATTTCAGGGCCCGAAAACGCAAAATAACGTCTCTCAGTTTCGTTACAATTTCAGAAGGGACATTTTCGGGCAAATAAGGCTTTATAGTTTCGTTAGAACTTATTAGATTCTTAAAAAAACCGCGAACTCCCCCGGAGTCGAGTCGGAAACTACGATGCACCTACCATTCAAACGCAATTGCGGGATACATGTTTACGATTCAAGAAACGGCATTTTGCGGGAAGGGTTGATGGTTAAAAGAAATTCGCTGCGGGAGCATCTTGAGATTGTTTATCATCCGGAAGCGGTTGATTTCTTGAGTGAAGGTAATAATTTTGCGGCCGTTTCCCATTATAGTTTAATCTTGAAGTTATGCTGTCCGCGTAGGCAGCGCAGTTCAAGGAGCTCTGAAACACAACAAGCCCTTCGGGCCTCTAGCAGAGGTGGAAGGGCTTGTTCACAGTAAATGAAGTGGCTGTTTAAATCTTTATACGCGGAGCAGCTGCTCCAGCTTGCCGGAATCCAGCAGATTGCCGACGTAGAAGTCGCCGAAGTCGCCGTAGCGGGCGCTTACTTCGTCGAAGCGCATTTCGTAGATCAGCTTTTTGAATTGGAGAGCGTCCTCGGCAAACAGCGTCACGCCCCACTCCCAGTTGTCGAAGCCGACCGAGCCGCTGATGATCTGTTTCACTTTGCCGGCGTACTGGCGGCCGATCATGCCGTGGCTGCGCATCAACGTGCGGCGCTCGTCCATGCCCAGCATGTACCAGTTGTCGCCGCCTTCACGGCGTTTGTTCATCGGATAGAAGCAAATATGGCGGGCTTTCGGAAGCGTTGGCTTCAGGCGGGCGATAATATCCGGATTTTGCAGCGGATCCTCGCCTGGTTTGCTCATATAGTTGCTCAGCTCTACGATGCTGACGTAGGAGTGAGCCGGTTTGGTATAATCGGCGAGCGGGCTTTTGTTAAACCGGGTTTCCAGCTCGTTCAGCTCTTCCAGCGTTTCGCGCAAATGCATAATGACAAAGTCCGCCTTCTGGCCAACGATAGCATAAAATGCGGTGCTTCCTTTACGATCCTGCTCTTCGGCGGTCCATTCAGCAAGCATGCTCTGAATGGAATCAAGCGCGGCGGCTCTGTTGCTCTCGCCCGCCCCTTTCCAAGCCTGCCAGTCGATCGTGCGGAAATCATGGAGAACGTACCAGCCCTCCAGCGTTTGTGCAGCTTCACTCATAATGGCGTCTCCTTCCCTTACCTGGACATACTATCCATCATTGTATCTCAACCCGCTTCTATTGTTCAACCAAAGTCGACAATCGCAAATTGACTTGCCGGGAGGCTTGTCATAAACTGAAAAGGAACGCTATCCGAAGGGATGATCGGCCGCATGCTTCAAATCGCGATTGCGATGGTTTTGTTCTTTGTGATGATGTTTGGAATCGGCTTCATTCTCAACATGCTGATGAAGACGACCTGGTTCCCGATTTATTTGTTTCTTATCGTGCTGGTGCCGCTTTACATATGGTCGACCTGGGATCACAGTTTGTCCTTCGGCGCCAACTTCTCCGTATTCACCTTCGTGGACTGGCTGCCAGTTTTCGCGGCTTTGATCGGCGCTTATGTGAGCGGTTATGCGATTCGCGCTTTGAGAATCGGCGGGTACAAAATGTTCTAAAAAGCAGCGCCCAGCATGCGGCGTGCTTGCGTGAAGAAGCTCCGGGCGAGCGACTTGGCGAAGCGCGCCGCTTCTTTTTTTCTTGGCGGCCGAACATAGTTTCGCATGTGCCGCAGACCCGGATCTGGAGCGAGGCGCAGCCGAATTGCCAGCGGGTTCCGGGCGTTTTCCGATGACGAATGCTGTCGGTTGCGGCTTCGCTATGATACACTGATAGGACGGGTAAAATACCAAACACGAAAGGAGGACGGATGCTCCATGCGCATCGGGAGAAAGCTTGATTTTACGGAGCACCACAGGTTTTGCGTCTACCGGAGCTTCTCGCTCAGCCCGCTTAACCAGCGGATGCTGACCCTCATTTATCAGCCGATGACCGGGGCGTCCGCCTCCTCGTTATATCAGCTGCTCTATTATCAGGTGGCAGAAGGCTTTAGCGGATATTCGGCTCTCGATACGCAGCGCCGCCTGCTGCTCGGTCTTGGTCTCGATATGAATGAAGCTGGACGAGGCGAGCTGGCGCGCAGCGCCTCCGTGCTGGAGGCGCTCGGCCTGATGACGACTTGCCGGCTTTACTTGCCGGGGCAGGAGGAAGTTGTGTACGAATACGAGCTGCATGCGCCGCTGTCGCCGGCGGAGTTTTTCCGCAATCAGCATCTGAGCATGCTGCTCCGGGACAAGGTGGGCAAGTACGGCGTTGTCGCCCTGCAGGATTCTTTATTCCGGCGGGAGCCGGACGAGCTGGCTCAGCATGATTTGCAGCGTGAAAATATTTCCATGCCGTTTTATGAGCTGTTTCGTCTCAGCGCCGCCGTTGACGCCGAATTGGAGCAGGCGCTGGAAGAAACCGCTCCTGTCCGCCAAACGCCGCCGCCTGCCCAGCAGCCGGGCGCGGGCATTGAGTACGGAGAGATTCTGTACCGGTTTCCGCGAGGCTCGGCCAACCGTTCTTATGTGGAAAGACTGCGCGGCGACAAGGACGCGCTCGCACAGCTTAACTATATCGCTTACAAGTATGATCTGTCGGCGGCAGACCTTTGCCGTCTGCTCGACGAGGATAACGCCTTCGACAACCGCGGCGGACTGCAAACCGACGAGCTGCAGCTGAAGGCGGCTCAGCTGTACCGGCTCGACCGCAAGCGCGAGACGGACCGCCGGGCCGGCACCGCCAAGCTGCAGGAGGAGGCCGAGCCGGAGCTGGCGGAGCATGGCGTGCAAGCGGAGCATTATTTGCCGGTTCCGGCTCAGCTGGCGGGGCGCTGCGATATTCAGCAGTACAATATGCTGATGCGCAACGAACCGCATACACGGTTCGTGCGCCGCTTTTTCCCCGGCGCAGTGCCCGACTGGATCGAGCGGCAGTTTGAACGGATCGATCTTCACTACCGGCTGCCGGCTCCTGTCATCAACGTGCTGGTGCACTATGTGTTTGGCATGAAGGGAACGTCCAGGGTAACCAAAACGTTTATTGAGGCGATCGCCTCCAATATGCTTGTGCAGCAGGTGGACGAGTTCGAGAAGGCAGTGCTGTACGTGCGCAGCCAGCAGGAGATGGAACGATCTAAGGAAGCGCAGGGCGAGAGCGGCGGAACGCGCACCGGAAGCGGCCGGGCGGCAGCCTCAGGCGGTACGACGCGGAGCGGCGGCGGATACCGCCGCGGCCAGAACGGAGTCCCGCGCAAGCCGGTGCTGCCGGTTGCCGGAGAGGACGCCTCCACGGATCAGGAGATTTCGGACGAGGAGCTGGAGGAAATGCGCAAGCTCGCCCGGAAGCTGGACGGCAGGTAGGCTCGTTGAAAGGGACGCGCTCAAACGGCAGAACTGTCGGATATAAGGGAAACAAACGCCCTTAAGAAGGGCCAAAGTTGCCGAACTGCGGCAATTGGTGGAATAAGGAGGAGAGGGCAGATGGAATCTCTGCGCGACCTGTTAAAAACAATGCCGGGCGGGAACAAGATTCGTGCCCGTGCGGCGGAGCAGCTGAATGAGCTGATGAACGATCCCAAAGTGCGCAAGCTGCGGGAGCAGCATCCTGAGCTGGACGAGGATATGCTGCGCCGCAACTCCAATCTGGTGTACCAGTACGTTCGGGAGCATCGCAACTGCACCGAATGTCCCGGCTTGGATCAATGTCCGAACGATTTTCAAGGGCATTACACGCTTCTATCGGCGGATTCCTCTGCCGGGGAGCTGCGGCTAATTGACCGCAAAACGGCCTGCCGCAAGTTCATTGCCCGACGCAACGAGGAAGCGATTCGCTCCCGCATCCGTAGCTTTTACGTGAGTGAAAAGACGCTGGCGAATGCCTATTCCGCGGACGAGATATTGATGAAGGACCGCTCGCGCTCTCCAGCCGTAATGAAGGTGCTAGAGTACATCCGGCGTACGAAGGAAGGCGGACTCCAGCCGGAGGGGCTGTATTTGACCGGTACGTTTGGCACCGGCAAAACGTTCCTCATGGGCTACCTGCTCGGCGAGCTGGCCAAAATCGGCTATTCTGGCGTCATTGTATACATGCCGGATTTTGTGGAGGATCTCAAGGCGATGTTCGGCGAGCCCGCGCGGCTCAAGGAAACGATCGACCTGATGAAAGAGGCTGACATTCTCGTTTTTGACGACATCGGCGCGGAGAATTTAAGCCCGTGGGTGCGCGACCATGTGATGGGGTCCATTCTAAACTACCGGATGGAGCGCAAACCGACCTTTTACACCTCGAACCATATGCTGGACGATCTGGAGCAGCATTTCAGCTTCACCAGCAAGGACGGGGAGGAATATCACAAGGGACGGCGCATCATGGACCGGATTCGTCCGTTTGTCGATGTGGTGTTAGTTAAAGGCACCAACAAGCGCGGACGTAAGGAAACCGGCAGCGAAGAGTAACTGACTTGAATGAAGCCCGGCTCAGCGAGCTGGGTTTTTTTTTGTTTTTTTACGTAAAAAATGAGGGGAGCAAACGTAATATAAGCATCTCTTATACGCTTAATAAAATCAGATGAAAAAACCCGTTGACACCTATAGGAATAGACTGGTATGATTTGTGGCATAAACCAACTAAACAACTAGGAATTATCGACTTGTTTCCGGACCACCGGTATGAGCGGACCTAAATAAGCCAAGGGGTGTGTATTTAAATGACACAGACAAAAAACAGCCTTCGCAAGCTTCCTGTCCTGCTTCTTACCGCTTCGCTCGCATTTGGCCTGACGGCCTGCGGCTCCGGAAACAACAGCTCCAACAACGCATCGCCAACGAATGCTCCTTCCGAGAACACAGCTGCAAATGCGGCGAACAATGCTGGAGGAGACCCC
Organism: Paenibacillus pasadenensis; assembly: GCF_023715725.1. Classification (GTDB taxonomy): domain Bacteria; phylum Bacillota; class Bacilli; order Paenibacillales; family Paenibacillaceae; genus Paenibacillus_O; species Paenibacillus_O pasadenensis_A. The sequence goes on along the minus strand of NZ_JAMBOT010000004.1, from coordinate 237,911 downwards.
AAGCCGGCTTCAAAGGAACCGGTTGAACTGCTCAACGTATCCTACGATCCTACCCGCGAGCTGTACGAATCGTTCAATGCCGCTTTCGCCAAGTACTGGAAGGAAAAAGCCGGCCAAGAGGTTACGATCAAACAATCGCATGGCGGCTCCGGCAAACAGTCTCTATCCGTTATTGGCGGGTTGAAAGCGGACGTGGTGACGCTCGCTCTGGGCTACGACATTGACGCCATTGCCGAAAACGGCCTGCTGAATAAGGATTGGAGCACCAAATTCGAATCCAACAGCGCCCCGTACACATCCACCATCGTATTCCTTGTTCGCAAAGGCAATCCCAAAGGCATTAAAGACTGGGGCGATCTGATTAAACCGGGCGTAGAGGTTATTACTCCGAATCCGAAAACCTCTGGCGGAGCGCGCTGGAACTACTTGGCTGCATGGGGCTACGCTCAGAAACAGGACGGCGGCGACGAAGCCAAAACGAAGGAATTCGTCAAAAAGCTGTTCCAAAACGTTCCCGTGCTTGATTCCGGGGCGCGCGGCTCCACGACGACGTTCACGGAACGCGGCATCGGCGACGTGCTGCTGGCTTGGGAGAACGAAGCTTTCCTGTCCCAGAAAGAGCTTGGCGATAAATTCGAGATTGTGTATCCTTCGCTCAGCATTTTGGCGGAGCCTCCGGTAGCTGTGGTGGATAAGGTTGTTGACGATAAAGGCACCCGTGAGGTGGCCGAGGAGTATCTGAAGTATCTGTACAGCGAAGAGGGGCAAAAAATCGCCGCCGAAAACTTCTACCGTCCAATCAATCCCGATATTGCGGCGCAGTACAAAGACAAATTTAAAGAGCTGGAACTGCTGCAAATTGACAAAGATTTCGGCGGCTGGGCCGAGGCGCAAAAGAAACACTTTGCCGAAGGCGGAACGTTTGACGAAATCTATACGCCGGGCTCCAAATAAGCTGGGGCTGCCGATTAATTTCCCGACAGGAGCTGACCTCACATGAAAGGTTCCCGGTCCCGCAGCGTTCTTCCCGGCTTCGGCTTGACAATGGGTATTACCGTGTTTTATCTCGGCATTATCGTACTGATTCCGCTGTCCTGCATTTTTCTGAAAACGATGGAGCTCAGCTGGGGGGGATTCTGGTCCACCGTGACCGGCCCCCGCGTGCTGGCTTCCTACAAAATCAGCCTGCTGACCTCGCTCGCCGCGGCGCTCGTCAACGTCGTCTTCGGCATGATCGTGGCATGGGTGCTCGTACGTTACCGCTTTCCTGGCAAAAGACTGCTCGACAGCCTCGTTGATCTGCCGTTTGCGCTACCGACCGCCGTTGCCGGCGTGGCGCTGACCGCAATTTATGCGCCAAACGGCTGGATCGGCAAATGGCTGGAGCCGCTCGGGCTTAAGGTGGCCTTTACGCCGCTTGGCATTACGATCGCGCTGATTTTTATCGGTCTTCCATTTATCGTGCGGACCGTTCAGCCGGTGCTGGAGGATATGGATAAAGAAGTGGAGGAAGCAGCGGTTATGCTGGGAGCAGGGCGCTGGCGCACAATCTTCCGGGTTGTGCTGCCGGAGCTGACCCCGGCGCTGCTTACCGGCTTTGCGCTGGCGTTTGCAAGAGGCATCGGCGAATATGGCTCCGTTGTGTTCATCTCGGGCAACATGCCGATGAAAACCGAAATAGCGCCGCTGCTCATCATGACCCGGCTGGAATCGTTCGAGCTAGAGCAGGCAACAGCGATTGCCGTTGTGCTGCTGCTGATGTCCTTTGCCATGCTGCTTGTCATCAACTACATTCAGTGGCGCGCCGGCAAGCGCACGCTGGCGGAATAGGAGGCGACCGCATGGCTGGAGGAATTGCAACCTCGCGTGCAACAAAAGCCGATCCGGCTGCCGACCGCAGCCGGACAACTCCGACAACCGAGCCGCGCGCCGTCAAATGGCTGCTGATCGGCATCGCCGTCCTGTTTCTGACGGTCGTCGTGCTGCTGCCGCTCGTTACCGTATTTGTCGAAGGCTTGAAACGCGGCTGGGACGTGTACATCAGCGCGCTTACTGATCCTGACGCCGTATCCGCTCTGAAGCTTACGCTTCTGGTGGCTGCCATCGCAGTGCCGCTGAATGCGATTTTTGGCATCGCAGCCTCGTGGCTCATCGCCAAGTTCTCCTTCCGTGGCAAAAATCTGCTGCTGAGCCTGATTGACCTGCCGTTTTCGGTGTCGCCGGTTATTGCAGGATTTATGTTTTTGCTGCTGTTCGGCGCGCAAGGTTATCTTGGGCCTTGGCTCGATGACCGCGGCTTGCAAGTTGTATTTGCAACTCCGGGCATTATTTTGGCGACGATGTTTGTTACGTTCCCGTTTGTTGCAAGAGAGCTCATCCCGCTGATGCAGGCGCAGGGCACTTTGGAGGAAGAAGCTGCGGCGACGCTTGGCGCCAAAGGCTTCCGTATTTTCTGGAGCGTAACCCTTCCGAATATCAAATGGGGGCTGCTGTACGGGCTTGTGCTCTGCAACGCCCGCGCCATGGGCGAATTCGGCGCCGTGTCGGTTGTATCCGGGCACATCCGGGGGGAAACGAACACATTGCCGCTGCATGTGGAAATTTTGTATAACGAATATCAATTTTCAGCCTCTTTTGCCGCGGCGTCGCTGCTGATGCTGCTGGCACTGCTTACGCTTGGGGCCAAAAGTCTGGTTGAATGGAAAACCGCACAGCGGAACGAAGATCGGGAGGGATAACGTATGGCTAAACCTGTAGAATTGGATGAAGCGTGGCTGGATCGGATCGCGGATCAGGTTAACGGCTTGGAATATGGCTCCGTACTGATCACGGTACATGACGGCCGCATTGTGCAGATTGACCGCACGGAGCGCAAACGCTTCGACGCAGCCTCGCTGACCAAACAGCAGGCGGCTTCGAGCTCTTCCTAGCCCATGCACAAAAAGCCTCAACTTCGCTTTTAAAGCGGGGTTGAGGTTTTTTGTTATTATTTATTATGCTGACATTGGCTAGCGCGATCGTATAGTTGCAACGAAAAAAGATGCCGCCTGGTTAATCAGGGAGCATCTTCTGTAATTTAGTCCATCATATATTTAACAATGACCATAATAATGTAGGCTACGGTCATGAATCCGAGCATTCCGCCGAATCCGAACATAAGGTCCTTCAGATCGTCGCGCGGTTCCTCATTCACATGCTCGCGCGGATCTCTGACGTTGACGTTCTCCATAATGCGTCCTCCTCGTTTCATAATCGCTGTCCCAGCCTTGTGGTGACGATGTACGGTTCAAAAGGAACAGTCGCTTTCGTGACAACTTATACTAGTATACCCAGAGTCCAGAAGTTATGTAAAGGCGAATTTTGGTTGTCCGGCTTAAAATGAAACCGATTGCGAGCCGTTCTCCTTCCATGGATAACTGCCCAGGCTTCCCCTGCTATGTTACAATAGAAGATACGGCTCCATGCGGATTTTCGCCGCGGGCCGCGGAGAGGAGGCCTTCCAGGCGATGGACCCGATCAAGGACAAGCTGGCGCTTTTGCCCGACCAGCCGGGCTGTTATCTTATGAAAAATAAAGAAGGCACCATCATCTACGTAGGCAAGGCAAAGGTGCTCAAAAACCGGGTCCGCTCGTATTTTAACGGAACCCATAACGGAAAAACCCAACGTCTCGTTTCGGAAATACGGGACTTTGAATATATTGTAACGGGCAGCAATATGGAAGCGCTCATTCTGGAGTGCAACCTCATCAAGCAGTACCATCCGCGTTATAATGTGCTGCTTAAGGACGACAAAACGTTTCCTTACATTAAAATCACAAACGAGAAACATCCAAAGCTGGAAGTGACGAGGCGGATTGTGAAGGACAAGGGCAAGTATTTTGGCCCTTATCCAAATGCCTTCGCGGCGCAGCAGACCAAAAAGCTGCTGGACCGGCTGTACCCGCTGCGAAAATGCAACACGCTGCCGGACAAAGTATGCCTGTACTATCATCTTGGCCAGTGTATTGCGCCTTGCGAATTCGAGGTGGAGCCCGCCACGTACGAGTCAATGGTGCAGGAAATTGCCCGTTTTCTGAACGGCGGCCAGGATGAAGTGAAGGCGGAGCTGCAGCGGAAAATGGGCGAGGCGGCGGAGGCGATGGAGTTCGAGCGGGCTAAGGAATTCCGCGACCAGATTCAGGCGATTGACGCGGTTATGGAGAAGCAGAAAATTACGCTGTCCGATGCGCTGGACCGCGACGTGTTTGGCTACGCCACCGATAAGGGCTGGATGTGCGTGCAAATTCTGTACATGCGCAGCGGCAAGCTGATTGAGCGGCGCACAACGTCTTTCCCTTATTACGGGGAGGCGTACGACGATTTCATGACGTTCGTCACTCAGTATTACAGCGACAATCCGGCGCTGCCGAAGGAGATTTTGCTGCCGCTGCCGGAATTGGCCGCTGCTGCATTAGCTGCTGCCGGACAGGCAGCGCAAGCTGGAGCTGTGCATACGGTTGAAGCTGAAGCAGCTGGTCTGTCTGCTGAGGGAGCTGATATGGGACAAGCGGAGAGAGCTGCTTCGGAAGATGCAGATTCCGGCCCCGCGCCGGGATCGGCGGCGGAAGAGCTTCGCTCCTCGCTGCAAGGCTGGCTGAAGGTGAAGGTGCATATGCCGCAGCGCGGGCGCAAGCGCGATGTTGTCTCCATGGCGGTCGACAACGCTAAAGTGGCGCTCGACGAGAAATTTAAGCTGATCGAGCGCGATGAAGAGCGCAGCGTCAAAGCTTCGAGCGGGCTGGCCTCTTATCTCGGGATGACGGATATACGCCGCATCGAGGCATTTGACAATTCCAACATTCAAGGGACGAATCCGGTGTCGGCGATGGTTGTGTTCACGGACGGCAAGCCGGACAAAAAGGAGTACCGGAAGTACAAGGTCCGTACCGTGCAGGGACCGGATGACTACGAGACAATGCGAGAGGTCGTCCGCCGCCGGTACGAGCGCGTGCTCAAGGAAGGGCTGGCGCTGCCCGATCTGATCGTTGTGGACGGCGGCAAAGGGCAGATTAGCGCCGCAATCGATATTCTCGAAAACGAGCTTGGCCTGAGCGTGCCCGTATGCGGCCTCGTCAAGGATGCCAAGCATAAAACAGCTCAGCTGATGGTCGGCGATCCGCCGGAGCCGATTGCACTGCCGCGCGACAGCCAGGAATTTTATCTGCTGCAGCGCATTCAGGAGGAGGTTCACCGCTTCGCCATATCGTTTCACCGCGAGCAGCGCGGCAAATCGATGGTGGAGTCCCGGCTCGATTCCATTTCCGGCATCGGGGAGAAGCGGCGCAAACAGCTGCTCAAACATTTCGGCTCGCTCAAAAAAATTCGTGAAGCGTCGGTGGAGGATTTCCGTCCGCTCGGCATTGGCGAGAAGCTGGCCGAACGAATCGTCGAAGCTCTGAAGGAGGAGTAGGCTGTGCAGCGATATGACGACCGGAATTTAGGCTTGCTCCTCTACGGCGTCCGCGCAATTGCCTCGTCGCGCGCGCTGACCGGCGACATCTGGCATGCCCATTACGGCGCGGCTGCGATTTCAGCTGTACTATGGGCGAATAGCGGACAATTAACAGCCGTTGCCCGCGATGCGATGCTCGTTCAGGCGGAAGAAATGGCCGTAACGCACGGAATTCCCGATCATTTTTACACAGATAAGGCAGGGAGACTTGTAACGGTTGAGGAAGCGAAGACGTTAATTGCGGAGGCTTTGGACGAGGGGATCGGAGAGCTTCACTGGGTTGGGCATAACGTAATTTATGCCGCCCTGAGCCTTCAGGCGATTGCGCTGCTGGAAGATAACATACCGCGTTCGCTCGTGCAAGATCTGGCCGATTTGATTTGCTCCTTCCGCTCAACGATTCCGGGCCGATCTTGGCTGGGATTAACAACGAAGCAGGTGAAGGGGCTCAAGCCAAGCCTGGTCACGGACGCGGAGCGAAGCCATTTTGAAGAGCCGTCAGAACTGTCCCGATTTGTGCTGAATGAGCTGAGCCGCTTCAATGTGATTTATCGAGCGGAGGCTCATCATGATCTGATCGGACATCTGCTAACGTTCTCCCATGCGCTGAATGTGTTGCACGATCTTGAATTGACGGAACAGCGGCGAAAAGGCCTGTCCGCCTGGCTTGTTCTTGCCGAAGTGCTGCGAGCCAGCCGCAACATGACGGAGCAAGAGCTGCTGCCGCTGCATTCTCCAGTGGACAAGCTGCCGCTGCAGGTAGCGCTCCGCTCGCAGCTGTTGCCGGCCGAAGCGGAATATTGGAGCCGCAGCTACCGCGAGGCCGACTGGGATTTCGGCCATACGTTCAAATTTGCCTCAAGCTTTTATGAGCATATCCGGCGCGCTGGCGGCTCCCATCCGAAAGCGGAGGAGTCGTTTCGGCGGATATGCTAGCCGGGAAATTCAGTCCTGACTGGACTAACATTCGTAACATGCCTAGCCGCTGCACTTTCCGGGTGCCGGCAACTTCTAACGCAACTGAGAGGCGTTATTAGCCTGTTTCCGCTCAATTTTAAATTCTAACGCAACTGAGAGGCGTTATGAGGGCGGTTTGGCAGAAAAATGGCCGTTAAGTCGTAAATAAGCTCTCTCAGTAGCGTTACGCTGCTAAAAGAGGCATTTTCGACTAAATAAGCTCTCTCAGTTGCCTTAGAGCAGCGCAGTCTATCGTTTTTCTCAAGCAGGCCTCCAGTTGAGTTCTAGCATCAGCATTGTTCTCAAGTAGCCTCCCCGTTGCGTTAAATTAGCGCGTACATGTTAGCGACTGCCGCAGCAAGCAATTCTCAACACTCAAGCAACAAATAAAGGACCTCGTTCTCCGCATCATGCGGAAGACGAGGTCCTTTATTTAAGCTAATTTCCACTTGCCGCTAACTAAGCTGAGTGCAACTTCGGAGGTGCAGCAAATCGATGCCGCCGCACTCTACAAACTACATCGGCGCAAAAGGCTGCCGCATCCGCGAAGCTCCGTATCTGCGCATCAGCCAGGCGACGAGCGCCGGAGCGGCGACGTAGACGATGGCAGCTGTAACCTCCAGCGGCTGATCGCTCAAAAAGAGCGGAACGGACATCAGCAGGGAGTTCATGATGGCATGTGTGAAGACTGCGGTAAAGAAGCCGAATTTCAGAAAAATATAGCAGAACAGCAGACCAAGAATCGTTAGCTCGATCAGTCTCGTCGTTGACGGGTAGATCGGGTAGGAGACGTGGCCGAGCGCCCAAATAACCGTTGGAATTAACGAGGCGATAAAAGGATTTTTCAGCCATTTCATCAGCAGCCCAACGCCGAACAGACGGAAGACGGCTTCCTCCTGAATCGCAGCGCACCAGGCCAGCAGCGGCATCAGCCACAGAGCGCCGGTATTGTATGGAGATTGCGACACGTCCGTAGTCGACCAGGCGCCGGTAGCTGCGGAAAGTCCGCCAAGGATAAGAGTTTGCAGGCCAAGCAGCACAAAGGCCAGCACGTAGGCGAGCTTCATGCTGCTCCAAGCCTCCGAGCCGAAGCCCGGTTCGGAGCCGGTTGTCCATAACGGACGGCCCTGCGCCCGCCATAACCCGTCGCCGGCGACAAGCGAGAAGTAGGCGGACAGCGCCATAATAAGCGTAAGAAACAGCATAATGACGAGCTGTACCATGACCGCGGCCTCCGCATTAGCAAGATCGCCGTACATCGCTCGCAGCCCATCCAGCATATTAAAGTTGTTGATGGCGTAAAAAATCAGAAAAATGAGCGATATCGTCCAGCCACGCCGAAACGAGGTGAAACGGCGCATAGCGATAGCGTAAATGACGGCCAGTATAAGCATAATGCCGGATGGAAGCAAATTGCCGAGCAGCGACAGCGTTGACGCAAGCTGATCCTGCTTTTCGGTATAGGCATTGTAAGCGGCTGGAGCTTCATACTGCGCCTGAAAACGGGTGAGCAAAACATCCGATTCGGATTTAACTCCCGTTGCCGTAACAAACAGGCGGGCTTCGCCGATCGTAATTCCGGTAACCTCATAACGGGCGGAGTTGGCCTCATCGTCGCCATCCGACTGAACCCGCTTCAGCGGCCCTAATCCCAATTGATCCGCTTTCAGCTGAATCGCTTCATCCAGCTCCGTTCCAAGCAGAGCCTCTTTTTTCTCCAAGCCCCCTGCTGGTTTCAGCAGATGGCGCCAGCCGACGACGTCTCCGCTTGTCATGCCGATATCAACGATCAAGCGGCGGCCGTCTTCAAAGTTCTGGGTAACCTGCCACAGATCAACCGGTATTTTGCGTCCAGCGCCCTCATCAAAGGTTTTAGTCAGCTTTTCTTTCGCTAAATACCCGATCATTTGCCGGTCTGCCTGATGCACGGCGCGCGACGTTTGAGGAAGCGTCTGAAATTGCTGCTGCGAAAAGCTGGAGGCAGCCTCCAGCGCCTGTTCGCGGCTGATTGGCTGCGGTGTCTCCGTTTGTCCGGCAATGCCGGGAGCAGAGGGAATAATCTGCAGGAAGAAGAATAAGGCCGCACCGATTATGCCATACCAAAAATACCTTCGGGTTGCCTGATTCAGGCGGGATGAGTTCATGAATTTCCTCCTTGTCGATGCTTCCGCTCCATGCAATGCTATAACCTTACCACAGCGGCTTTATTTTTATCCATGCCGCTTTCCCGTCCGGGTGAGCCAGCGCTCAAAAGAACGAGCGAGGCGGGGATACCCCCCTGCTTGGACGATGCCAGCGCGTTAAAAGGAGCTAGATCGCCTGCCATGCCTTGCGGGCGCATTTGGTAAGCTGTCCTCTATCCTATATAATCAAATCCGACCATATAGAACAGCCGAATCCCGCTTTTTTTGTCGATGGCGGGAACGGGGGAACCAACGCGCGCCGAGTCAGGTATCGGCGGGCAAGGGGTGAATTCCGGCCGGAGATCATTCTCCGCACCGGATAGGGCGTCCGTCATGCCCGAATCCGTCAGCTAACCTCGGAGGCTTCATGACAGGACTCACAGGCGCTAAGCACCGGGTGTTTCCGGTGCTTTTTTGTCATGCTGGAATTTGTAATTGTGCAACTAAAAAGGAGCAGGAACCGAATGATGCAAGCCTTAAAGCGGCAGTTAAAACAGCTGCTTATCCTATCGCCGCCGCGCATTCTGATTGCCGGTTTTGCGCTGATCATTTTCATCGGCTCACTGCTGCTTATGCAGCCGTTTGCAACGGCCGATGGAGCAGGAACGCGCTGGATTGACGCGCTGTTCACGGCGACTTCTGCCGCTTGTGTGACAGGGCTCGTTGTCGTAGACACCGGGACGCACTATTCAACGGCCGGCCAAGTCATTATTTTGATTCTCATTCAAATCGGCGGCCTTGGCTTCATGACGATGGCGACGCTGTTTTCGCTTGTGCTGCGCAAGCGGATATCGCTCAAGGAGCGGCTGCTGCTGCAGGAAGCGATGAATCAAGGATCTATGGAAGGCATCGTCCGGCTGATCCGCAGAGTGCTGTTGTACTCCTTTGTGATTGAGGCGTGCGGAGCTCTGCTGTACGCGATCCGGTTCATGTATGAAATGCCGCCGGGCAGAGCGCTTTATTTAGGTGTTTTCCATGCAATATCGATGTTTAATAATGCGGGATTTGATATTATGGGCGACTACAGGAGCATGACCGAATATGTGAATGACCCGCTTATTAATCTGGTCACCGTTACCCTTATTATTTTGGGCGGGCTCGGATTTATCGTCCTGTCGGACCTGATGGATTTCCGGCGCAAACGGCGGCTAACGCTCCATTCCAAGGTTGTGCTGCTGGCGTCGGGAGGGCTCGTAGCTATCGGGGCCATCGTTATTTTCCTGTTCGAGTTTGCAAATGCCAAAACGATGGGCCCGCTGGATCTCGGGGGCAAGCTGTTCGCTTCGCTTTTCCAATCCGTTGCAACAAGGACGGCCGGCCCGAACTCCGTGGACATTGGAGCGATGACGCAGGCGAGTCTGTTTTTCATGATTATTCTTATGTTTATTGGCGCTTCTCCCGGCTCAACCGGCGGCGGCATCAAAACGACGACGTTTACCGCGCTTGCGGCGGCGATGTGGGCAATGCTGCGCGGCAAGGAGGACATCGTGCTGTTTCGCAGCAGGCTGGCCAAGGAGCGTATTTTGAAGGCTCTGACGATTACGATGCTTTCGATTGCCATTGTGTTGTTGGGAGCAATGATTTTGAGCACATTGGAGGACCGGGACTTCCTGCGGATTCTGTTTGAAACGGTCTCTGCATTCGGTACGGTTGGCCTGAGCACCGGAATTACGCCGGGACTGCATGACGCCAGCAAAATTGTGCTCAGCATGATGATGTTCGCAGGGCGGCTTGGACCGCTCACGATGGCCTATGCGCTGCGGCCAAAACAATCCAAGGAATCATATAAGCATCCAGAAGGCAAAATTATTATTGGATAGGAAAGGATACAAAATAATCATGGGCAAGGGCACAAAAGGAAGTCAATTTTGCGTAATCGGGCTGGGCCGATTCGGGGCCAGTCTGGGCAAAGAACTGGTTCAGCTGGGGCATGAGGTGCTTGGCATCGACAGGAACGAGGAGCTGGTCGATGATTTAAGCAGCGTGCTGACGCATACGGTGTGCGCCGATTCTACGGATGAAGAGGCGCTGCGCTCGCTCGGCATTCGCAATTTTGACTGCTGCATCGTCGCGATTGGCGGCGACATTCAAGCAAGCATTATGAGCGCGATTTTGGCGAAGGACAGCGGCGTGAAAAAGGTCGTCGTTAAAGCGGTGAGCGAGCTGCACGGACGGGTGCTGGAAAAGCTCGGCGCCGACCGGGTTATTTACCCGGAGCGTGACATGGGCATTCGGGTCGCGCATCAGCTTGTGTCGCCGAACCTGCTGGATTACATTGAGCTGTCTTCGGATTATTCCGTAGCGGAGCTGGCCGTGCCGCATTGCCTCTCCGGCAAAACGCTGGCCGACATCGATCCGCGTAAAAGGTTTGGCTGCAGCATTGTTGCCGTTAACAAGCCGCATGGCATTGTCATTGCGCCGAAGGCGGAGCAGGTGCTGGAGGAGAGAGACGTTATGGTCGTCATCGGCACCAATGAGGGCATTGAAAGCTTCGAGAACGATGTGAGCGAGCGTTAGAGACGGGATGGACAAGCAGCGGAGCCAAAGGCCGAGCCCGGAGAGAGTAGTCTTCCCCAACCGGAGCGGCAGCGTTCGCCTTTGAAGTCGGAAATTCGTAACGGCTCAGCTGCCCGCCTGCCCGTTGCGAGGATGCAGCGGAGTCCGTGTCATCGAGGAGTAACCGGAGGCAGCCTCCGCGATCCACTGGCGGACGACCGGCTCCAGCAGCGCCGGATCGCCGTGAATCAGCGACGTTGTGCGGCGCGTTCCTTTCAGCTCGGGAATCGCGGCGACGACCAGATCGTTGTCCTCCAGCATCTGCGGTCGGATGTAGGAGCGGGGGAGCAGCGTCGCGGCGCCGCATGTATGCAGCAGACGGAGAATGGCTTCAAAGGAATCGATCTCCATGCGCACGTCGGGATGCAGGCGGAACTTATCCAGCAGCTCGTCGGTCAGCGTGCGGAACCACGTTCCTTTGGAGAACAGAATCATCGGCAGGCCGTGAAGATCCTGGATGGAGAACCGGTCTCCCAGCACGCGGCCGCGCGGCAGCACCAGCTCCAGGTGATCGTCGAACAGGCGCACGCAGTGCAGCAGAGGGTCGTCTATGACCGATGCCACAAGGCCGAGCTCAATTTTTTTGTCGCGGACGAGCGAGACGATCTCATGGGTTTTGCCGGTGACGGCCTTGATGTCGATTTCCGGATGGCTGGCCGTAAGCGCCTGGATGAAATCCGGCAGCGTCGTCTGCAGCGTCGTCAGGCTGGCGCCAATCGTCAGCGTGAACCGGTGGGACTGCTTGAATTCCGCCAGCGTGAGCAAATACTGCCGGTGCATCTGCCGCAGCTGCACGGCGTAGTCGTACGTCAGCTCGCCAATCCGCGTCAGCTCCAGCCGCCGGCCGACGCGGCGGAACAACGGCGCGCCAAGCTCCTCTTCAAGCTTGGCGATTTTGCGCGAAAGCGCCGGCTGGGACAGGTTGAGCAGGGCGGAAGCCTTGTTCATGCTGGACTGCTCTACAATGACGGCGAACAGCTGCAAATCCTCTTGCATGGCTCATTTCCTCCCGATCAGCAAATTTGCTTATGCGTCTATGTTATAACATTGTATAAAAAATAAACAATATCTTTATAAGCCGAAAAAGAGTACGATGGAATCTGTGGCTAATCTGTGTCGGGCTCCCGTCGTAACTTGTCGTCATTTGTTGACGCTCCCTGACGCGAGAGGTAAAATAATGAGGTTTGTTAACAATGATTACGTATTCAAACGGCTGGAAAGGAGATCGCATTTGTTATGAAAGGAAATTCCTATTTGACGCGCAAGCTGCACTCGCTGCTTGGGGTAATTCCGCTTGCATTGTTTCTCGTCAATCACGCCATTACGAACTATTCGGCGTTTGAGGGGGGCCTGGAGGGATTCAATAAAAGCGTTAAGATGCTGAACGGCTTGCCATTGATTTACTTCCTGGAGATTTTCGGTATTTTCCTGCCGCTGATATTCCATGGGGTCTACGGGCTGTATGTTGCATATCAGTCGAATTGGAACAACTCCCGTTTCCAATACGGCCGCAACTGGGCATTTACGCTTCAGCGCCTGACAGGCGTCATCACGTTTATTTTCATCGTGTGGCATGTGTATCAGACCCGTTATCAGGTTCTGGTAGGCAATTTGACCCATGAAGAGCTTGGCCATCAGATGAATGAGATCTTTACGAATCCTGTCAGCGTTGTGCTTTACACGATCGGCGTTCTCGCTGCCGTTTTCCATTTTGCCAACGGCATGTGGTCGTTCCTCGTCAGCTGGGGCATCACGGTCGGTCCGCGCGCTCAACGCATCTCTTCCTATATCTGGATCGGGGTGTTCATCATCGTATCGGCATTGTTCCTGCTCTCCATTGCAGCGTTCAGAAGCGATGAATTCGCAGAAGCGGCTTCCGCCGTACAGACCTGGATCGGTTAACACGATAGACAAGGAGGACCTATACAGTCATGGCTAAAAATAATATTATCGTCGTCGGCGGCGGACTCGCCGGCCTGATGGCTACGATTAAAGCGGCCGAGGCGGGCGTGCACGTCAATCTGTTCTCGCTCGTCCCGGTAAAGCGGTCCCACTCCGTGTGCGCGCAGGGCGGCATCAACGGCGCCGTCAACACGAAGGGCGAGGGCGACTCTCCTTGGGAGCATTTTGACGACACCGTATACGGCGGCGACTTCCTGGCGAACCAGCCTCCAGTTAAAGCGATGTGCGAAGCGGCTCCCGGCATTATTCACCTGATGGACCGGATGGGCGTTATGTTCAGCCGTACGCCGGAAGGTCTGCTTGACTTCCGCCGCTTCGGCGGTACGCAATATCACCGCACGGCGTTTGCCGGCGCAACGACAGGGCAGCAGCTGTTGTACGCTCTGGACGAGCAGGTGCGCCGCTGGGAGGCTGCCGGCCTCGTCAGCAAACATGAGCATTTTGAGTTCATGGGCGCGGTTGTAGACGACGACGGCGTTTGCCGCGGCATTACCGGTCAGGATCTGCGCACGATGGAGATTCACTCCTTCCGTGCCGACGCCGTTATTTTGGCGACAGGCGGTCCCGGCATTATTTTCGGCAAAACGACCAACTCGGTCATCAATACGGGTACGGCTGCGAGCGCAGTGTACCAGCAGGGCGTCAACTACGCCAACGGCGAGATGATCCAGATTCACCCGACGGCAATTCCGGGCGACGACAAAAACCGTCTCATGTCGGAGTCGGCGCGCGGCGAAGGCGGACGCATCTGGACGTACAAAGACGGCAAGCCTTGGTACTTCCTCGAAGAGAAATACCCGGCTTACGGCAACCTCGTGCCGCGCGACATTGCGACCCGCGAGATTTTCTCCGTCTGCGTCGACCAGAAGCTCGGCATCAACGGCGAGAACATGGTTTATCTCGATCTTTCCCACAAGGATCCGAAGGAGCTTGACGTTAAGCTCGGCGGCATCATCGAGATTTACGAGAAGTTTGTCGGCGACGATCCGCGCAAGCTGCCGATGAAGATTTTCCCTGCGGTTCACTATTCCATGGGCGGCATGTGGGTCGACTACAACCAGATGACCAACATTCCGGGCCTGTTCGCCTGCGGCGAATGCGAGTACCAGTACCATGGCGCGAACCGTCTCGGCGCGAACTCGCTGCTGTCCGCTATTTTCGGCGGTATGGTCACCGGACCAAAAGCGGTTGAGTACATCAAAGGGCTCAAATCGTCCGCTGAGGATACCGCGTCCAGCATCTTCGATCGCGAAGTGAAGCTGCGCACGGACCGTTACGAGTCCATCCTCAAGCTGAACGGCACAGAGAACGCTTATGTGCTGGCCAAGGAGCTTGGCGAGTGGATGACGAACAACATGACCGTCGTACGCTACAACGACCGTCTGGAAAAAACGATCCACAAAATCAAAGAGCTCAAGCAGCGCTTTAACAATATCAACATCAACGATACGGCGCGCTGGAACAACGCCGGCGTTGCCTTCACCCGCCAGCTGTGGAACATGCTGGAGCTGGCCGAAGCCATGACCAAGGGCGCTCTGCTCCGCGACGAAAGCCGCGGCGCGCATTACAAGCCGGACTTCCCGGAACGCGACGACGAGAAGTTCCTGAAGACGACGATTGCCAAGTGGACGCCGGAAGGCCCGGAAATTTCCTACGAGGAAATCGACACTTCGCTGATCAAGCCGCGTAAGCGCGATTACTCCAGCAATAAGTCCTAACGAGGAGGGAGAACGACAATGGCAACCGAAACACCAACCAAAGCGGGCAAAATGGTTAAATTCATCATTACCCGTCAGGACTCGCCGGAAGCGGCTCCTTATACCGAGGAGTTTGAAGTTCCGTACCGTCCTAACATGAACGTCATTTCCGCCCTGATGGAAATTCAGCGCAATCCGACCAAGTCGGACGGCAATTCGACCACTCCGGTATGCTGGGAGTCCAACTGTCTGGAGGAAGTTTGCGGAGCCTGCTCCATGGTCATCAACGGCAAGCCTCGCCAGGCGTGCAGCTCGCTTGTAGACAAGCTGGAGCAGCCGGTGCGCGTTGCCCCGATGAGCACCTTCCCAATCGTGCGCGACCTGGTCATTAACCGCGAGCGCATGTTCAACGCGCTGAAACGTGTTAAAGCCTGGATTCCGATCGACGGAACGTACGATCTCGGTCCTGGTCCGCGTATGGCTGAGACGAAGCGCCAATGGGCGTATGAGCTGTCCAAATGTATGACCTGCGGCGTCTGCCTGGAAGCTTGTCCAAACGTAAACGACCGTTCCAGCTTTATCGGTCCAGCGGCCGTTTCTCAAGTTCGTTTGTTCAACGCTCACCCTACAGGCGAGATGAACAAAGCCGAGCGTCTGGAAACGCTAATGGAGGACGGCGGCATCGAGGGCTGCGGCAACTCGCAGAACTGCGTGCGCTCCTGTCCAAAGGGCATTCCGCTTACGACATCCATTGCTGCAATCAACCGCGATACGACGGCGCAGCTGTTCAAAAACTGGCTGAGCTTTTAACGGCAAGACCTCTCGTCCCCGCCTCTGCAGCGGGAACGGGAGGTCTTTTTTTGTTACGGTTTGGCACGAGAATGAAAAAGAGCGGCCGTATAGGCCGCTCTGGGGCGAGGAAGAGGTTAAGGCGCAGCCGTATCGGATAGTGCAGCACGGATGAGCTCCAGGGAGTTGTCCACCTTTTGCGAATCGCTGCGAATGGCGGCAATGAATTTTTGCCCGGCGAAGCCCATGCTTTCAATGAACGGGCTTTTGGTCACGTCTACGCCGAACATTTTGCGGGTTGGATCGTCGGTTGTGGCAAACATGACGGAACGGCTGTCATCCGTATTAATGCCAAGCTTATCGGCATGGGCGCCAAGATCAATCAGCGAATTGTCACGGGCCAGCTTCTCGAAATTGACTTGATCCATAATATAAACGTCGTCTTTGTTGGAGATAAGATCGATCAGGCTTTTTTGCAGCAATGCCATGTCCTGGCCGCTCTTAGGATCATTCGGGATGTACGTCAGGTGGACAATTGCACGCTTAAAGTCCGGAAGACGCTTGACGATCTGCTCCTCGGCAGTTGTTAAGGAGACGCCGCCGCCGATTGGACTGCTGCCGTCCGTGCCGATAAAATCGCCGAAAAATGACACTGCAACTGCTGCGGGAGGCAGCTTGGCCAGCTCGGCCTTTTCCCGTTGATTGTCCATGTAAGAGTTAACGCCGTAGATCACAGCTGCAATAAGCACAATCGCTCCAAGCAGATGGAATTTGTAGTAGCTGAAAAAATGATCCACCTTTTGGGCGGTGCCGGCCATGCCTTTGTATTTGCCGTATGCCTGCTCGTTGAACGCTTCCGTCGTTTCGGCGTGCTCCTGCTCCTGAATGGTGCGATAAGCCGCATTAATGCGCTCCAGAATGACCTCGCCATCACGCGGAGCTTCACTGCTCTTCTGATGGCTTCTTGCCCGTCGAAGCAGAAGATCGTATTTCTTCTCGACCTCTTCTTTGGTGGCGTCCGCTTCCAAGCCCAGCTCCGCATAGGCCTGCCTGATTTTTTCCTTGTCCATACCTCACCCTCACTGTCCACAAATAAGTGTCTCTTCTAGTATAAGCCGCGAGCAGGCCTGAGCCAAGTCTTCCCATGGACCGGTCTTATTTTGAACAAGCGCCGCATACAATCAGAATAAAAAAAAGCCGCCGGTGTCGGCGGCGGGCAAGTTACATCCAATGTTCTCCCCAGCTTTGAATGGATTCAATAACTGGCTCCAGATTATGCCCTTTATCTGTAAGCTCGTACTCAATCCGGACCGGCATTTCCGGATAGACTTTGCGCGTCACTATCTCGCAGTGCTCAAGCTCTTTCATCCGGTCGGTAAGCATCTTGTCGCTCATCTCCGGAATCTGTTCCTTAATTTCCTTAAAGCGCTTCGGCCCGCCAAGCAGCACACGGATAATTAACCCCGTCCACTTTTTGCCGAGCAGCTCCATGGCCGCTTCGTATTTAGGACACATTGTGGAGTAGTCCATTTCTCATCACTCCTTCTGTTGCCGTTATTGTACCATATTGACTAAGGAAATGTAAGCGACTCACGTCTAATTAAATAACATTTAAATATATGCTTGACTAAAGTTAGTAACTTACGATATGATAAGCGCATCCAGTAAACAGAGACTTATTCAAAGGAGCGGGTAAACATGGTGGATGTTGGATTATTGATTTTGCGGGTTGTAGTAGGGCTGTTGTTCGTAGGTCACGGAGCAAAAACGCTGTTTGGATGGTTCGGCGGATATGGCATTAAAGGAACGGCCGGATGGATGGAATCGATCGGCGTTAAACCAGGCGTGCTTATGGCGGTGTTAGCCGGCCTTTCAGAGCTGCTTGGCGGCCTGCTGCTGGCTCTCGGCCTGTGGGTATGGGTTGCAGCCGCATTGATTATCGTGCCGATGCTGGTGGCGATTTTCAAAGTCCACGGCCGGAACGGACTATGGGCCACCTCCAACGGTTATGAATACAATCTCGTGCTGATCGCGGTTGCGGTGGCGATTGCTCTGATCGGCGCCGGTGAATATTCCATCGACGCTTTACTATAAACCCAAATGGAAAAACCCCTCCTGCGAGGGGTTTTTTGGGCTTTTCCAAAAAGCGGAATCTGCGCGAAAAGCGCAACTTTTTCGACTCCATTTCGTCTCTCACATAAGAAACCCGGTTAAAAAGGATGAGAAGGCGGAATGGTTTCGCTATAATGAACAGACGACAGATTACGAGAGGGGTGTAACCATGCCGGATGATTGGGGATTTTTTGAACGCGTGTCGGAGTCGAAGGAGCATATGCGGATCCTGGTCAATTGCGCCTGGAAAAAAGAAGCTCCTCCGCAAGAGCTGGGCCGTCTCCTGTCGATAACGATTAATCTGTACTCGGTGCGCAGCCAGCAAAAAAACAAAACCCGTATGATCGCCGAGCTGGAAAGCCTGGAGCAGCAGCTTGAAACAGCTGTTTCGGCATCGGGCCAATCGATTTATGTTGGACGAATCAATACGCCAAAAAAGCTGGAATATTATTATTATATGAGCGAAAACGCCTCGTTCGAGCCGTTGGAATCGGCGCTTGCCGAACACCGGGAGTACCGGCTGCATTATTACTCCAAAGCCGATCCCGATTGGACTTTTTATCGATATATGCTGCCCAACACGCTGGAGGAGCTGTTTATTCATAACGCTCAAATGGTTTTCGCGCTGCTCAACCGGGGCGACGATATCCGCCAGCCGCGCAACGTTTATCATTGGCTGCTGTTCCGCGAGCCGGATGACCGCACCATAATGAGAATGAAGCTGGAAGGAATGGGCTACCGGATTGAGGAGGGCAAAAGCGGCGAGCCGGAGCCGGAATTCCCGTACCCGCTTGTCATAAGCCGTTACGAAGATGTGCGCCTAGAGACGGTAAACGGCAGGGTGGATGAGCTGTACCGGATGCTTGGGGGCAACGGAGGCAAATATGACGGCTGGGGCTCGGTTATGAAACAATCGGCGATTTACCGTCTGAAGCTGTGGATCAAAAAAAGACTTTGTCCGCCAGGCTTATCGGGCAGATCAAAAAGTTAACGGATGAAATAGATGCGCCAGCCTCTCTAAATTTAATTAGAGGGGCTTTTTGTTATGCTGGACTTTCATCTGCCTTTCCATTATTTTTTGTACAGGAGAGGTGTTTTTTATTTTGGATGCAACGAGATGGAAGGGGCAGGCCGTTGAAGCAGCTAAAGAAACTTTCAGATTTGCACGTGTATCAGCGGGTGATTATCGTTTTTGTCATTATGATGCTGCCGGTTTATCTCATGAATTTATGGATGAACATGTCCGGGCTTTCACGGATGAAACAAGGAGTCGCGGACACAAGTTTATCCAACATCACCTTTTATTCCAGTCAATTAAACGATCAAATCGATTTTGTCCGCAAACAGCAATATCATCTCTTGAACGATTCCGATCTGCAAAAATTAAGCTTTTTGGGCGGACAGCTGAGTGAATTTGAAGATTTCCAGTCCATTAACCGGGTCAGCGAACGGCTGGTTACGATTCAGGATTCCAGCGCTTTTCTCGTTGATGTTGGAGCCTATGTAAAAACGCTCGGAAGAACGATTTCAACGAAAAAGGGCGTTATGAGAGCCGGCGGAGATATTGAGTTTTCGATTTTATCCAGCTATGACATACGCCAGCCGGGGAAGCCTTTTCATTACATGAACGGCAAGATGTTTCTGATCCAATCCATCAACAACGGCAGTATTATCGTGTATATGGAGCTTTCAATTCCGAAGCTGGAGGAGACGCTTCTGAATCTGGTTCAATATACGAAGGATTCCGGCGCCCTATTAGCTAATGACTCATTTGATAAGATTATATCGGTGAAAACCAAAGAGCCGATGGTGGAGCTGATTCGCGCCAATGCCTCTCTCCTGGCCGAAAAAGAGGCGAAGGACTTTGTTACGGTTAAAGCCGAACGTGAAACATATATGATAACCAGCACGCCGATTCAAGCATTAGGCTTGACGCTTTATACATTTACCAACGAAAACGAGCTCACTCAACCCCTCAAAAAATTCAACTTCTGGTTCATTCTTTTCTCCTTCATCTCAATTGGCATCGTTATTCTTTTCTCCTACTCCATTAATGTTATGATCCATAAGCCGATTAAAAAGCTGATTCAGGCGTTCAAAAAGCTGGAGACGGATAATCTGATCGTAACCCTTCGGGACCAGCAGCCAAATAATGAATTTGGATATATGTACCGCAATTTTGAACGGATGGTTGATAAGCTGAGGTATTCCATCAATGAAAATTATGAGCAAAAAATCGCTCTCCAGCAGTCCGAGCTGAAGCAGCTGCAGTCGCAGATCAATCCTCATTTTTTATACAACAGCTTTTTTAATCTTTATATGATTTGCAAAAGCGGCGACATGGAAAGCTCTGCCATGCTTGCGCAAAAGCTTGGAGGTTATTACCGGTTCATTACGCGCAGCGGCAAGGATAACGTCATGTTAGCCGAGGAGTACCAGCATGCGCTTGACTACTGCGACATTCAGAGCATCCGGTTCTCTAACCGGATAGAGGTGGAGGCGTCCGTGCTTCCTGAAGCCGTCACATCGCTGGAGGTTCCCCGTCTTATCGTACAGCCGCTGGTGGAAAATGCTTTTGAGCATGCGTTCGAAAACGGGATGCGCCGCGGGAACGTCAGAATGGCCGTAACGTTTCAAGACTATATTTTGTCCATCGTTGTTGAGGATGACGGAGATGCCCTGACGGACGCGTCGCTGTCCAGCCTGCAGCAAAAGCTTTCGAACGCGTCAACGCTCTCGGAGAAAACAGGATTAATTAACGTAAGCCGCAGAATTCAGCTTCAATTCGGAGAGCGGAGCGGCGTTACGGTAGCCCGCAGCGCATGGGGCGGATTACGCGCCGAGCTTCGCATTTACTTTGACAACCAGGGGGACTGAGGCTATGTACCGCTTATTAATTGTTGACGACGAGCCTGCTATCGTAGACGGGCTGCTGCAGCATCTGCAGGAGAACGCGGAGCAAGAGCTTGACATATGCAAGGCTTATTCAGCGATTGAGGCAATGGAGATCGCCAAAAAAACAAAGATTGATCTGCTGATCAGCGATATTCGTATGCCGGGAAAAAGCGGCTTGCAGCTCATCGACGAGCTGCTGTTTTATTGGCCAGCCTGCAGAGTCATTTTATTAACCGGACACAGCGAGTTTGATTATGCCTACAAAGCAATTCAAAAAAACGTAGACAGTTATATTTTGAAAATGGAAGGCATTGAGGTCATTCATCAAGCGGTAAACGCGGCACTCGGTAAATTGGACGAGGAATACCGGAACCGCAGCATGCTGGAGAGGGCAAGCTTGAAGCTGAGCGCAGCGGAGCCTTTAGTCAAAAAAGAATTTTTTGAGGCGCTGCTCACCGGAGATTTGGTGGCGGACGCTTGGCATGCAGAGCTGTATGAAGGGTTTAATTTGCAGCTTGAGTTTGGCCGTCCGCTGATGATGGTGGCGGGAAAGGTTGACGCATGGGAAGAAAAAACGACCTATATGCAAAAAATGCAGCTTTATTATTCCGTTCAGAGCCTGTTTGCAGAGCATCTGCCCATGCAAATCAAGACGGAGATGGTCGTTCATGATCATAACGTGCTGGTATGGTTTGTTCAACCTGATGCGGACGCGGATAAATTTAGCGGGGAGAGGGCTTTGGCCGACTATTTGAAGGGGATGCTGGAGCCGATTCAAAATAGCTGCCGCGAGGAGCTCCGCTTGTCGTTGTCTTTTGTTATCGGCAAAGGCGCCGTCAATTGGGATGGCATTGGCCGTGAATTCGATTCCATCAAGGAGGCATTTAAACAGAGGGCTTTATTCGGTCCTGCAATGGCTGTTATCGATCTGGACATGTCCGATATGTGGTTCAAACGTGAGAATGCTCCATCCACCGGCATTCCTTCCTCCGAATTCAACAAACAGCTCAATCAATTGGAAAAGCTGCTGGATAACGGGGATGAAAGTCGCGTATCCGCTTTAACCCGGGAATTGGTCAAAGTATGCAAGCTGGAGATGAGCGTGGATCATATGGTCGGGATGGAGCGGTATTACAGGCTTCTTCTCGTTTATTTGAATTCGTTAAACCGGATGAATGGAAGTGGCCATACGGATTATGACATGAGGGTTGCCAGCCTTTATGTGACGGAGCCTGCATCGGGATGGGATACGATTGAGGAGCAGCTGATTCGATTATGCGGGTCCATGTGCCGGTTGAAAGAGGAGCAGGTTGAAAAAAGCGATCATCAGGCCGTAGAGCGAATCCACCGGTTTGTAAAGGAGAATTTAGGCAACGACCTGTCCCTTGCCCGAATTGCGGAGCAGGTGCATTTCAACCCCTCTTACCTTTCCCGCTTTTACAAACAGATTACCGGACGGAATCTATCGGATTATATCAATGAAATCAAGGCCGACACCGCGATCGACATGCTGGTTCATACGCCGCTGAGAGTAAACGAAATTGCTCTGAGGCTGGGATTTGAGTCTCCCTCTTACTTCACATCCTTTTTCAGGAAAATGACAGGTTTTGCTCCTCAGGAGTATAGAGAAAGCGCTCACACAAAAGGTAAATAGAACGAAAGCATGTAAAGATCTTGTTATTGTTGAGAGTTTTGAAGCGAGATATGATTATTACGTAAAGAAAGCTTACACCATTCGAGGGGGAAAAACATGAAAAGGAAGAACGCTAACTACGTACTAAGCGCTGCCCTCATTGCCTCTATGCTCGTACTTCCCGCATGCAGCAACGGAAGCGGAACGAATAACGCCGCTGCGGAATCTCCGGCGGTTAACGCAGCCGGTAATGCGGGAGCTCAAGAGCAGGAATCCTTTGACCCGATGGGCAAATACGAAGAGCCGGTGACGGTAACGCAGATTCTATCCTATCGCGCCCCGGAAGAAGCCGATGCCCTTGCAGGCGTGACGCCTGAAACGAACGGGTACCTGAAAGATTTGAAGGAACAGCTGAACATTGATGTGAAATATTTATGGTCGGTTCCTACAGACCAGTACGCCCAGAAATTTAGCCTGGCATTGGCGTCGGGGGATTTGCCGGATGTGATGCAGGTGGATCTGGCTACGTTTGAACAGCTGCGGAGCCAGGATATGCTTGGCGATCTGTCCGAAGTATACAACAATTACGCCTCGCCCGAGATGAAACAAATCATTGAAAAAGATGGCGGGTTCTCGTTAAAACAACTGACATATGATGGGAAGTTATTAGGATTATCAGCCTCGCCAACAGGCGGCACGCAAATTGTCTGGATTCGTAAAGACTGGCTGGACAATTTGAAGCTGCAGCCGCCAACTACGGTTCAGGAACTGGAAAAGGTGGCAGAGGCGTTTACTAAAAGCGACCCGGATCAGGACGGCAAAGCAGATACCTACGGCGTTATTTTGAACAAAAACCTGACGGGCTGGGCATTCGACGCTAAAGGTTTGTTCTACAGCCACGGCTCTTATCCGTCTGCATGGCTTAAGGGCGCTGACGGCAGTCTGCAATTCGGCGGCATTAGCCCGGAAACGAAAGAGGCGCTGGCTACTTTAAGATCATGGTACGAAAAAGGAATATTGAGCAAGGAATTCATGCTGGCCAATGAAGACAAGATCAGTGAAGATATCGTAAACAGCAAGGTTGGTATTTCCTTCGGCGAATGGTGGTACCCGAACTGGCCGCTGAATTTGAATAAGGATAATGATCCGAAGGCCGAATGGATCCCGCTAGCTCTCCCTGCGTATAACGGCAAGCCGGGAAAAACGTTGAACTTCCGGTCTCTGAACAGCATCTTGGTCGTTAATAAAAACTTCAAACATCCCGAAGCGGCAATCAAGATGGGAAATTACATGTTAGAGACAACAAAGCCAAAGTACACGGACAAAAACAGCCCCGATTATAAAGGAGCCTCCAAAGGATATATCGCGCAGTGGTATGCGCCCAGGTTTTTCTACCCTGGAGTTTTTGACTTGATTATGGAAACGGTCAGCAAAGCGGTAGAAGAGGGCAAAGAAACGCTGGAGCTGCCTGAAGATTTTCCAAATGCAGGGGAAGCGCAAGCGGTGTTTGATAACGCCAAAAAATATGCCGCAAATCCGAAGGATAATGCCGCCTGGGGAATGTGGTTCAGCCGCGGCGCGAAAGACGGCGGAGTCGGTTTCTCCAAAAAGATTGTGGACGATGGACTGTTTGTGTTAGACGAGTATTTCGGACCGCCTACAGCAACGCAGGTCGAGCGCGGCTCATCGCTGGATAAGATGCGGGATGAAACGTTTATGAAAATTATCGTTGGCTCCGCACCAATTAGCGACTTTGACAAATACGTAGAGGATTGGAAAAAACTAGGAGGAAATGACATTACGGACGAAGTAAACGAGTGGTATAAAAACAACGTCCAGAAATAGCGGTATGTCTTATTAGTTGGAAGGAGGGGGAACCGTGCGCAGACGCCCCCCTCTTTTTTTCTGAACATAAATGGATAAACGGGAGGACTCGGCTTGAATTTAACGACCACTAACACGGGCAAGGAAGTGTTGACGCGAGCTCGGAAGCGCTGGAGATGGAAAAGGGAGTTCCCCCTGCATCTGATGCTCCTTCCCGGTGTAATTGTAACGCTGATTTATTCTTACGGACCGATGTTCGGCATTGTGATGGCATTCCAAAAGTTCCGGCCGGCGCAGGGCTTTTTTAACTCGGATTGGGTCGGATGGAGAAACTTCGAATACGTGTTTAATTTGCCGGACTTTAATCAGATTTTATGGAATACGATTTTCATTTCAATCATGAAAATTATATTTAGCTTGGCGGTTCCTCTGCTTCTGGCCTTGCTGTTGAATGAGGTGGCCAAAGACTGGTTTAAGCGAATGGTGCAAACCAGCATATTTTTGCCGTTCTTTTTATCCTGGGCTGTGCTTGGCGGGGTTATGATTGAGCTCTTTTCGTTAAACGGGCCCGTGAATGCGCTCGCGAAGGTGTTTGGCGTCGATCCGATCATGTTTATGGCGAGCAATAACTGGTTTGTAACCATCCTCATCGGATCGGATGTATGGAAGGGCATGGGGTACAACATGATCATCTTCCTTGCAGCCATTGTCAGCATTAACGCCAATCTGTACGAGGCTGCGGAGGTGGACGGAGCGGGCAAGTGGAAACAGATGCTTCATATTACGCTGCCGGGAATGTCTACGATCATTATTTTACTGGCGACCTTGAGCCTTGGAAGCGTGCTGAACGCAGGCTTTGAGCAAGTATTGATCCTGTACAACCCGATCGTGTATGAAAAGGGCGATGTCATCGACACCTTTGCCTACAGATTGGGCTTGTTCGATCAGCAATATTCCCCTGCGGCGGCCATCGGTTTGTTCAAATCCGTTATTTCATTCTTCTTGGTGTCAATGTCGTACTACTTCGCGTACAGATTCAACAACTATCGGATATTTTAGAAAGCGGGTGGCAGACATTGCATTTTTATCGGCAGTCGATAGGAAGAAGATTGTTTAACTGGACGAACGTGATTGTGCTAGCTTTAGTTACGTTTATCTGCATTGTGCCTTTCATTCATTTGCTTGCCGTGTCGTTAAGCTCCAATGCAGCTGCTTCGGCTGGCGCGGTCAAGCTATGGCCGGTTGGATTTACGCTGGAGGCCTACAAGTTTTTGGGGCAGAAACAGGAGTTTTTCAGCTCGCTCTGGATTACGCTGCAGAGGGTGTTAATCGGCACGTCAATCAATATGTTCCTTGTGTTTCTTACCGCCTATCCGCTTTCAAAGGCATACGAGCAGTTTCGCCATCGTGTGTACTATGTCTGGTTTTTTGCCATCACGCTGTTTTTTGGCGGCGGCCTTATTCCCACTTATATCATTGTCAAAGAGACAGGTTTGATGAACAGCATCTGGGCGCTTATTCTACCCGGAGCGCTGAGCGTATGGAATGCCGTATTAATGCTCAACTTTTTCAGAGGCATCCCAAAGGATATGGAAGAAGCCGCTTTTATCGACGGCGCCGGGCACTGGTCGATTTTGTGGAAGGTTTATTTGCCCGTATCGCTGCCGTCCATTGCGACAATCGGATTGTTCACAATCGTCGGCCATTGGAACTCATGGTTCGACGGGATCTTATACATGAATTCGCCGGAAAAATACCCGCTGCAGACGTATCTTTCCACATTGGTCACCGCGATTAACATTAAGGCGGTTACAGCGGCAGACTTGTCGCTGCTGCAAAATCTAAGTGAAAGAACGCTCCGGACGGCGCAAATATTTCTTGGAGCGCTGCCGATTATGATCGTTTATCCTTTCCTCCAGCAGTACTTTGTGAAAGGAATGACCATAGGCAGCGTCAAAGAGTAAGGGAAAAGCAGAAGGGATGGAATTCAGATGAAACATCAAATTAGCGTTGCCCTGATTGGGGCTGGCTTGCGCGGCGGAACCTATACGAGTTATGCGCTGGAGCATCCGCTCGATATGAAGGTTGTCGCCGTTGCGGAGCCGGACCGGCTGCGCCGGGAGTCGTTTCAGAGGAGCCACGCGCTGGAGGACGAGATGTGCTTCGAAGGGTGGGAGGAGCTGCTGGATGCCCGTGTAACAGCGGATGCGGTCATCATTTGCACGCAGGATCATATGCACTTTGAGCCGACGATGCGGGCTTTGGAGAGCGGTTATCATGTGCTGCTGGAAAAGCCGATGTCTCCAAGCTTCGAGGAATGTATCGCCATGCAGGAGCAGGCGGAGAAATACAATCGTGTGCTGACGATTTGCCATGTTTTGCGTTACACCCGCTTTTTTCAGACGCTCAAAAATCTGCTGGATGAAGGGAAAATCGGGCGGTTAATGTCCATTCAGCATATTGAAAATGTGGGCTACTGGCATCAGGCGCACAGCTTTGTGCGGGGCAATTGGCGCAATTCCAAGCAATCCAGTCCGATGATACTCGCCAAGTCCTGTCATGATATGGATATATTGCTGTGGCTGGCGGGAGCGGATTGCACAAGCCTTAATTCTTACGGCGACTTGTCGCATTTCAAAGCCGATCAGGCGCCAGAAGGCGCCCCGCTGCGATGTCTGGACGGATGTCCGGTATCCGACGAATGTGTATACTACGCGCCAAAAACGTATTTGACGAACAACCCGGGCTGGATGGATCAGGCGATCAGCAGCGATTTGAGCTATGAAGCCCGTTACGAAGCGCTGCTGACGGGACCTTACGGCCGCTGCGTTTATCATTGCGATAACGACGTGGTCGACCATCAGGTCGTCAGCATGGAGTTCGCCAATGAGGTGACCGCCGTATTTACGATGACAGCCTTCTCGGAAGAGAGCAGCCGAAGCATCAAGCTGATGGGCACCAAAGGTGAGATACAAGGATCAATGGAGAAAAACGAAATCGAATTGATTTATTTTGGCACCGGCCGCCGAGAAACGATCAAATTCAGCGATAGCGAAGGCCACATCGGCCATGGCGGCGGGGATTTTGGCTTAATGCGGGATTTTGTGAGGACAATCCGCAGCACAGACAACAAGGATACGCTGACTTCGGCCGCCAAATCGGTCAAAAGCCACTTGATGGCTTTTGCCGCGGAGCGCTCGAGGCTGGAAAAACGCGTCATCCGTTTGGATGAGTTTGCAGCCCGAGCTTAAAGCCGGACCATCACGAGTCCAGCCATCAAACAGCCAAAAGCGAGCCATTGCAGCCTTGTCAGGCGTTCCCGGTAAAGCAAGATCGAGCCGGCAGCCACGACAAGGCTGTTTGTCGCGAAAATCGGCGCGGCGAGGTTTGCCTTGCCCGTTTCCAACGCAAGAGCATATAGCTGCAAGCCGCCATAGGAAAAGAGGCCTGCAAGCATTCCGAAGCGCAGCCCGATGGTGCGCGCGGTTTTGGCGCCAAGTCTGCTTCCAGGCATGACTGCTTCCTTATTCCCGTTGCGGGCGCTTCTCGCCTGCCAGGCGAACCAGCAGAGCGACAGCAAATATCCGCTGAACAACACGGCGGAGGAGGGCAGGCCAAGCTCTCCCGTCACTTTCAGGCCGCCGTTGCGGAAGGTGAACAGCAGCACGGCCGCTCCGGTGTAAAGGAACCAGATTCGGCTTGCCAGCGACAGCTGTTCCGCCGGACGAATCGCGATGAGTACGGCTGAGGCCAATAACAGAGAGATGCCTGCTGCCTCCCATGGCCCAAGCGTTTCTCCGTACAGAAACACCGACAAAGCGATTACAAATACGATGTTCAGATTTGTAATCGGGGAGGTAAGGCTGGCGGGGCCGTGCTGCAAGGCTTTCATAAAGACGGCGTTGCCCCAGGCCGAGCCTGCGCCGATGACGGCTCCATACAGCCAGAGCTGCCCGCTGCCAAGCGACTGCCAGCCTCCGTCAAGCAGGCATTGAACGAAAAATCCGGCGGTGCCGGTTATGTAGAGGCCAAGCAGCAGGGATGTGTTGTCTCCGCCCTTCATCTGCGATACTTTCATCCACCAGCCGGCAAAGCCGAAGGTTACGGCGCTGCCGATCGCAATCAGCAGCCAGGTTGTTTCGCTCAGCATAGAGTCTCCTTCACAACGGCCGGTCATGCACCAGCGTTCGGCTCGCGTTTTTGTTACACAAATGAAATATTTCTGTCACGTGCTTATTACAATGAACGGTTAAGATAGTTGCATGACCCCCTTTTAATAAATATCTTGGGACCTTCCACCGTGGAAGGTCCACTTTTTTTTGCGCTCGCAAAATAAAAAAAGCGAAGGACGGCTGCGCAAGCAAGCCCATCCCTTCGCCCGTTCGTGCATCCTGGAGCTTTTGACACGGCAGCTACCGATTTAGGAAAGGTTACAGCGGCACCGAAACCTGCTGTTTTTTCCGGTAGTACACCCATTCCTTAAAGCCAATTTCCTTCAGCTTGCTGCGGACCTCTTCGAGATCGTCGCCAACCCGGGAAGGCTTGTGCGCATCCGAGCCGAAGGTGACCTTTACGCCATAATGCAGCGCGCGTTCCAGAATTGCTTCCGAAGGGTACCAGCCGCCGACCGTTTTTGTTTTGCCGGATGTATTGATTTCGATCGCAGTCCCGCTTCCCGCGATTGCCTGCAGCGTCAGATCGATGCTTTCCGCAGCGGGAATGTCGGAGAAGGCCGGGTAATAACCTTTCATGGCGTCGATATGGCCGAGAATCTGGAACATGCCGCATACGGCGGACTGGCGGATCAGCTCATAATATTCCTTTTTCTGCTCCACCTGAACGGCATCGGACAGCCCTTTCCAACGGTTGCGATTGAATATGCTTACTCCCCCGGACAAGTGAACGGAGCCGATTAAATAATCAAACGGATAGAGCTCAAGCGCTTTGCGGTACGTCTCGGCGTGCTCGGGGAAAAAGTCCGATTCCATGCCGAGCAGAACTTCAATCCGGCCCTCATACTTGGCTTTCAGCGACAGCACTTCCCGCACGTAGTCCGGCAGGGAGGTGCAGGCCATCGCAATGCCCGGCTGGGCATGATCCTCGTCGCTTCCGAAATACGGCGAATGGTCGGAAATTCCGATAACGTCCAGTCCGGCGTCGATTGCCGCCACAATATAATCCTCAATATCGCCTTCCGCATGGCCGCAGCGGGAATGATGCGTATGCAGGTCGAATTTCATACCGTGCGCCTCCTTGTAGAGTTTCAAAAGCTGGCCTAATCCGGCCCGTTATTCGCTGCTGATGAATTGATCCTCCGGCATGCCCTTCAGGTCGCTCAAAAACTGCTGCATCGCCGAGTTCAAATAACGCCCGGATTTGTAAATGACGCCTACGGGGTGGCTGACCTCAAGCTCGGTAACCTTAATCATGCGCAGCGTGCCAAGCCGCAGCTCGTTGGCGATCGATTGTTTAGAGACAACGGCGGCGCCCAGATCAATCTCAACCATCCGTTTGACCTCTTCGCTGCTGGACAGCTCCATGACGATGTTGGGCGTAATGCCGTGTTTGGCGAATACCCGGTCGACGAAGCGGCGGCCAAGCGTATCCGGTGAGAGCATAATAAGCGGAATTTCCCGCAGCTTATCCACGGAAGCATGCTTCAGATGGGCGAGCGGGTGATGCGGAGATACGACAAGCTCAAAGGTGTCGTAATACAGCGTTGACATCTGCACGTTCGGGTTATGCTCCATCAAATACGTCAGGCCGAGATCAACGCTGCCGTTCTCCACGCTGGATAACACCTGGGCGGAGGGCATCGTATGAATCGTCGTTTTGATGAGCGGAAATTGATTCTGAAAATAGGACAGTACGCGGGGCAAAATCTGAATCGCAATGGAACTAGTCGTCCCAAGCACGATATGCCCTTGGGGCATCAGACTCAGATCGGACAGCTTCTGCTTCAATTCCTCCACGATATCGAGAACCCGGACGGCATGCTCCAGAAAAACCTGGCCGCGATCGGTTAATGTAACCGGCTGGTTCCGGTCCACCAGCACCGTTTTGAATTCCTCTTCCAGGCTTTTGATCTGGGCGGATACGGCGGGCTGGGTCAGGTTAAGCAATTCACCTGCTTTGCGGAAGCTCATCGTTTTGGAGATCGTAAGCAGCGTTTCGAGCTGGCTAATATTCAGAGGCGGGCCTCCTGACTTTATAAATTGGGGTTTCGTCGCTGCATTGGCTTGGCGTACACTATCCTTCTAGTATATCCAACACAAAGGCAGGGGTAAAGCTGGCTCCGCTTTGCATAAATTTAATGTGGGAGCCATAGCCGACAGATGCGGGAGGAAGCAGATTCCGAACATAACGGGGGGATACCGATGGACAAAAAGGCGGTCCGGGGCTGGATTTGGTACGACTGGGCGAATTCCGCTTTCGCCACGACGATGCTTGCCGCCGTCATGCCGGTTTATTACGAGTCGGTCGCTGGCAGCGGTCTGGAGGGAAATCTGGCGCAAGCCTATTGGGCCAATACGCAGAGCATCGCCATGCTGCTCGTTGCTCTGCTGTCGCCGCTGGCCGGCGCGGCTGCGGACTTATCTCGCTCCAAGCTCCGTTTTTTGATGGCTTTTACGATTATCGGCGCCGTGCCGAGTTCTCTGATGGCGTTTGCCGGGGAAGGCGACTGGATGCTCGCCTCTATTTTGCTTGTGCTGGGCATCGTCGGTTTTTCGACGGGCAATACATTTTACGATGCACTGCTGCGGGACGGGGTGCCGGAGGCGGAGCGGCATTCTGTCAGCGCGAAAGGTTACGCTTACGGCTATGCGGGAGGCGGCGTGCTGCTCGCCGTTAATCTCGCGATGATACTAATGTGGGACCGGCTCGGCTTCCCGAGCAAAACGGCGGCTACCCAGACGGTATTCGCGACGGTCGGCGTCTGGTGGCTGCTGTTTGCATTGCCGCTGTTTACGCGCTGGAAAGAGGAGCGCGGGGGCTCTGCCGCAGCAGGCTCAGGCTCCTTAACGGTGCTTCGGGCGGCTGGGGCTTCGTTCGGCCGGCTGGCGCAGTCGCTGCGCAGTCTGAAGCGTTATCCCGAGCTGTTAAAGTATATGGCGGCTTTCTGGTTTTTCAATGACGGCATCAGCACCGTTATCGTAATGGCGACTATTTACGGAGCGGGAATCGGCATTGGCTCCAACGAGCTGATTATGGCGCTGCTCGTCACCCAGTTCGTCGGCCTGCCGGCAACGCTGCTGTTCGGAAGGCTGGTGGCGCACTTCGGCGCAAAACGGATGCTCGGGGGCTCGCTGCTCGTGTATCTTGGAATTGTAGTGCTCGGTTATTTCATGACAAGCGCGCTTCACTTTTTTGCGCTCGCTTTTCTGGTCGGACTTGTGCAGGGAGGCAGCCAGGCTGCGGCGCGTTCTCTGTATGCGCGGCTCGTTCCTGTCGGCCGCTCCGGCGAATGGTTCGGGTTTCTGGCGCTCAGCAGCAAATTCACCTCGATACTGGGGCCGCTCATATTTTCCATCACGGCAACGCTGACCGGCTCCAGCCGGCTGGCGATTCTCTCGGTTGCGGCCTTTTTTGTCATCGGGTACGCGCTGCTGCAGCTTGTCGATTTTGGCAAAGGGGAACGGCAGGCTGGAGCTGAAGCGCATGGTGACGCAGCGGCGAAAGATGGAGGGAGCTTTACGATTTAACCCATAAACACACAGCCCCCCTTGCGGTCTGACGTCCGGCGTCAGCGGCAAGGGGGGCTGTTTAGATGCGGAGGCTCTCCAGACAGGGCGGAGCAGGACTGCGCGGCGCTCATAACCAGCCCTTTTTGCGGAAGAGGAACAGCATTCCTCCGCCGAGCAGCAGCATGAAACCGAGCAGGAAATAAAAGCCGAAATAGAAATCCTGGCCGGGCAAATGGCCAAAGTTCATCCCGTAAATGCCCGTAATAAACGTAAGCGGCATGAAAATCGTCGTCAGCGCAGTAAAGATGCGCATGATTTCATTCGCCCGGTTGGACAGGCTGGACTGGTACGCCTCTCGCAAGTTGCCCATCAGATCGCGGTACGTGTCAAACGTCTCGGTAATTTTGACCGCGTTCTCGAGAATATCGCTAAAATATTTTTGCAGCTGGTCGTCGATCAGCCGTAAATCCTTTTTGTTGAGCGTGGCGATTACGTCGCGCTGCGGTCCCAGCACCTTCTTGAGCCATAAAATCTCGCTGCGCAGACCGATAATTTCGCTCAGATGGGATTTTTTCGTGTGCATCAAAATGTCTTCCTCAAGCCGTTCAATCCGGGCTTCGATGCGGTCTCCGACAAGGAAATAATTGTCCACGACAAGGTCGACCAGATGGTACAGGAAGCGGTCCGGGCGGCTGATCTCCTGCTCCCACAGGAGCGGCTTGAGCGAGCGCAGCTCGTTGATCTTCTGTTTTGTCACTGTAATGATATAATGCCGTCCCAGAAAAATGTTCAGCGCGCGCAGGAAAATTTCCTCGTCGTCGAACCGGATGCTGTTAATCACGATAAAATAATGTCCTTCGTAAAGCTCGATCTTTGGACGCTGCTCCTCTTCGGTGAGGCAGTCCTCCACGGCCAGATCATGCAGCCCGAACAGCGGCTGCAGGTAGGCAAGATCCTCGACGTCAGCGTCAATCCAATAAAAACCCTCCAGCGGAGGGGAAAGAGTCGCTTCCAATTGATCGACCGGCGTAAACACGCCGTTGTTGACCATTCTAATTTTCATGGCCTTACATCTCCTCTCGTACTTGAAGACGGAAGAGAAGCCGGATGCACGGGCTCGAACAGCCCGCCGTCCGGCGGAGAAGGCACTCCTTATGGGCGGGAGATGCGCTCCCCGCGAGGCGGCATTCGGAGATCAACGGCCATGCAAGGCGCGATCCGGCTTGTCGTCTTCGTGGTGATTGCTACTTGCTGCGGCTTGCGGTGCAGGCTTTGGCCTATCGCCTTCCATGGCGTTTCACTCCTTTCAGCGGTAAAGTCTTGTCTAGTATACCTTTCCCGCGAACCACACTCAAGCGGAAAAATCAAGTCCGGACGGCACTTCCGCGGGCCGGGCGGAAATAGCCTTTGATGCGTTGATTACGTAGTCTCAGCTTATTCTGGCAGTAGCTGCATGGTTCCATTCCGAAGGAGCTGCTGCGGCACGAAAAAAACCATGACGCTTCGGAAGCGTCATGGCTTGGATGAACATTTAGGATAGGCAATCGCTCAATAGCGAACTTGGTTAAGCGGCGCTTAGTGCCCGTTTTCTTCACGCTCGTTGGACAGACGCGTTACCTCGAACAGCTTGAACAGCAGGCTGAACACGATTGCGACAGCTGTGGCCAAGCCCATGCCGGACAGATGGAATTCGCCGTAGGTAAGCTTCGTGCCGCTTAAGCCTGCGACAAACACAATCGTCGTTAAATACAGATTGGTCGGGCGGCTGTAGTCGATCTTAGCTTCAACAAGCATGCGCAGACCGGAGGCTGCAATGACGCCGAACAGGAGCAGAGAAACGCCGCCCATAACCGGCGTCGGGATGTTGGCGACAAGCGCGGAAAATTTTCCAAGAAAAGAAAGGCCGATTGCAATGACGGCTGCGCCGCCGATGACAAAGGTTGAATACACCTTCGTAATAGCGAGCACGCCGATATTTTCCCCGTAGGTCGTATTAGGGGTTGCGCCGGTAAAGCCCGAGACAATCGTGCTGATGCCGTTGCCGAGCATGGAGCGGTGCAGTCCTGGGTCCTGCGACAGATCCTTTTTGACAATGTTGCCGGTTACGACGAGATGCCCGACATGCTCGGCGATGACAACAAAGGCGGCCGGGATAATAATCAGAATGGCTTCCCAGTGGAATACTGGAGTTGTGAACACCGGAAGCTTGAGCCATGCCGATTCGCTGACAGCGGAGCCCGCCGCTTCCGTCATGCCCATGGACCAGGCTATCACATATCCGCCGACGATGCCGAGCAGAATCGGAATGATCTTGAGAAAGCCGCGCAGCAGCACGGAGCCGAGCACCGTAATGAGCAGCGTGACAACCGACAGCAGAATTGCGTCGCGGTCCGGCGTCCATGTTTGGCCCGGCTTTGGATTGATCCAACCGGCCATGCCTGCGGCAACCGGAATCAGCTCCAGGCCGATTATGGCGACAATTGCGCCCATGGCCGCCGGCGGGAAGATCACATTGATCCAGCCGGTTCCGGCGTAGTGAATGATGAGAGCGACCAGCGTGAAAATAACGCCGGCGGCGATAAACCCGCCAAGCGCGGCGGCATAACCGTCGCCGGTCGCCTGAGCGGCGATGACGGAGGTAGCCGGTGCGATAAAAGCGAAGCTTGAGCCCAAATAGGCGGGTATTTTGCCTTTTGTGACAAGAATGTAGAACAGCGTGCCGACTCCGTTCATCAGCAGGCAGACTGCGGGGTCAACGCCAAGCAGGTTCGGCACGAGCACAGTTGACCCGAACATGGCGAACAGATGCTGCAGGCTGAGCAGCAGCCCGAGTGCGCCGCCGGGCCGTTCATGCACTCCAATTTCCCTTTTCATCGAGGTATCTCCTTTGTAAGTGAAGCATGATGGCATAAGTCCGTACATAACTGCCTGCAACGAGAAGCATGTCCAGGCACAAACGTGTTTATTTTACAGGCATTCCCTCCATATTACAATGATTAATCCTGCTGGCCGGGCATATCCCTAATTCCGGTTCTTGACGGCGGGTATCACATCTATTATTGTAGGAAGGGAGCAACGACGAACTGTTAATTGAATACGTAACTTTCTTATCAAGAGTAGGCGGAGGGACCAGCCCGATGAAGCCCGGCAACCGGCGTTTTTAACGCACGGTGCTAATTCTTGCGGATATGCCGAACCCGGCGTTGTCTGAGAGATGAGAGAGGCGCATGTGTTTATATACACGACCCCTCTCGGTTACGGCAGGGGTCTTTTTTCATGCATAGTCGCATCCCCTGACGGCAGACGTTCTAGCCTTTTACTTACATGAACCGAAGGAGTGACGATCATGCCTATTAAAGTACCTGATCATTTGCCGGCCAAGGGCGTTCTGACCGAGGAAAACATCTTTGTCATGGATGAAAGCATCGCTTATCACCAGGATATCCGGCCGCTGCGCATTGCGATTTTGAATTTGATGCCGACTAAAGAAACGACGGAGACGCAGCTGCTCAGGCTGATCGGCAACACGCCGCTGCAGGTGGAGGTTGTGCTGCTGCATCCGAAGTCGCATACGTCCAAAAACACCTCTTCACAGCATCTTCAAGCGTTCTACAAAACGTTCGAAGAGGTTGCCCATCTGTACTTCGACGGCCTGATCATTACCGGCGCGCCGGTGGAACAGATGCCGTTTGAGCAGGTTAACTATTGGGAAGAGCTGAAGGACATTATGGACTGGAGCCGCAGTCATGTCACTTCGACATTTCATATATGTTGGGCGTCCCAGGCGGGGCTGTATCATCATTACGGCGTGCCGAAGCATGATCTCGACCGGAAAATTTTCGGCGTGTACCCGCACACGATCAACAAGCGCAACATTAGCCTGCTGAGAGGCTTCGACGAGCAGTTTTTTGTGCCGCAATCACGCCATACGGAGGTGCGCCGCGAGGATATCGAGGGCATTTCCGATCTGGAGATTTTATCGGAATCGCCGGAGGCGGGCGTGTATCTCGTCGCTTCCAAGGACGGCCGCCAGATTTTTGTAACGGGCCATTCCGAGTACGATCCCGAGACGCTTAAGTACGAGTATGACCGCGACGTCGCCAAAGGCATGGCCATCGCGCTGCCGGCTAATTATTATCCCGGCGACGATCCGAGCCGCCAGCCGCTGTCAACCTGGAGAGCCCACGCCAATCTGCTCTACAGCAACTGGCTGAACTATTATGTGTATCAGCAGACGCCGTTTGAGCTTGGAGCCCATATCTAAATTTATTATTCCGACCATAAAGGAGCCTGCCCTTCATGAAGATTGAAAGCCGCCTTGCCCAGATCGGATCCATCAAAGAGCCCGTCACCGGCGCCATAAGCTTCCCGGTATACCAAGCGACCGCCTTCCGCCACCCGCGGCTAGGCGAAAGCACCGGCTTTGACTATGCCCGCACCAAGAGCCCGACCCGCGCTGTGCTGGAGGAAGCCGCAGCTGAGCTGGAGTCCGGCGATGCCGCATTTGCCTGCAGCTCCGGCATGGCCGCGCTGCAGACGATTTTTGCGCTATTCAGCCAAGGCGACCATCTGATTGTATCGCTTGACCTGTATGGCGGCACGTACCGGCTGCTGGAGCGCATCATGTCCCGTTTCGGCGTGAGCGCTTCGTATGTGGACACGGACGACCTGGAAGCGATGGACAAGCTTGTGCAGCCGAACACCAAGGCCATCGTTATTGAGACGCCGACCAATCCGCTCATGTTGATTACGGATCTTGAGGCAGTCTGTACGTGGGCCAAGTCCAAAGGGCTGCTGACCATTGTGGACAACACGCTGCTCACGCCGTTTTTCCAGCGGCCGATTGAGCTTGGCGCGGATATCGTCATTCATAGCGCAACCAAATACCTGGGCGGGCATAACGACGTCTTGGCCGGACTGATTGTAACGAAGGGCAAGGAGCTGTCCGCCGAGATGGCGGTTTTGCACAATTCCATCGGGGCGGTGCTGGGGCCGCAGGATTCCTGGCTCCTGATGCGCGGCATGAAAACGCTGGCGCTGCGCATGGAGCGCCATCAATACAACGCCACCCGCATGGCGGAATATTTGCTGACTCACCCGGCGATTGCCGAGGTTTTTTATCCGGCCCTGAAAGACCATGCCGGCCATGAGGTGCAGAACCGGCAGTCTTCCGGCAATACGGGCATTTTCTCCTTTAAGGTGAAGGACGCCCGTTATGTCGAGCCGATTTTGCGGCATATCAAGCTGATTGCGTTCGCGGAAAGCCTCGGCGGCGTTGAGTCGCTGATGACTTACCCGGCCGTACAGACGCATGCGGATATTCCGGTAGAAATCCGGAACGCCGTCGGCGTTGACGACCGGCTGCTGCGCTTCTCCGTCGGCATTGAGCATATCGACGATCTTATTGCCGATCTGGGAGCGGCGCTGGAAGCGGCGCGCGCGGAGATCGCCGGCGAGGTGAGCGTATGAGCAACAAGGATAAAGGCG
Organism: Paenibacillus pasadenensis; assembly: GCF_023715725.1. Taxonomy (GTDB): domain Bacteria; phylum Bacillota; class Bacilli; order Paenibacillales; family Paenibacillaceae; genus Paenibacillus_O; species Paenibacillus_O pasadenensis_A. The sequence goes on along the minus strand of NZ_JAMBOT010000004.1, from coordinate 200,639 downwards.
CGGCGGACCGCCGCTTTGCAACAAAGCTGCTGCATTTCGGCTCGGAGATTGATCCCCATACGGGAGCGTCCAGCGTGCCGATCGTTCAGGCGTCAACCTTCCATCATCATGATATTTTCAATCCGCCGGGCTTTGACTACAGCCGGTCCGGCAACCCGACCCGCGCCGCGGTGGAAAGCGCAATTGCGCTGCTTGAAGGCGGCACGCGCGGTTTTGCCTTCGCCTCCGGCATGGCGGCGATCTCCAATGCGTTTCTGCTCCTGTCGGCAGGCGACCATGTCATCGTAACGGAGGATGTGTACGGCGGCACGTACCGGCTGCTGACGTTGATTTTGACGCGTATGAACATTGAAACGACCTTCGTGGACATGACGGATCTGGATGAAGTCAAATCGGCACTGAAGCCGAATACGGCAGCGGTGTTCATGGAGACCCCATCCAATCCGACGCTCAAAATTACGGATATTGCGGCTGTAACCGGCTGGGCAAAGGAACACGGGCTGCTGACGATGCTCGACAACACGTTTATGACGCCGTATCATCAGCGTCCGCTGGAGCTTGGCGTCGACATCGTGCTGCATAGCGCCACGAAATTTCTCGGCGGCCATAGCGACGTGCTGGCCGGTCTTGCCGTCACGAAGGACGAGGAGATCGGAAAGCGGCTGTATACGCTGCAGAACGGGCTTGGCGCCGTGCTTGCGCCGCAGGAGTGCTGGCTGCTTATGCGCGGCATGAAGACGCTCCAGGCCCGGATGGAGCACAGCGAGCGCAGCGCGCGCAAGCTGGCCGAGTGGCTGGACAAGCGCAGCGATATCGTGCGTGTTTATTATCCGGGCTTGGCAGAGCATCCGGGACGCGCCGTTCATGAGAGCCAATCGCTCGGTTACGGCGCCGTCGTTTCGTTCGACGTCGGCAGCGGCGAGCGCGCCAAGTCCGTCCTCAGCCGCGTGCAGCTGCCGCTTGTGGCGGTCAGCCTCGGCGCGGTTGAGAGCATCCTCTCCTATCCGGCGATGATGTCGCATGCGGCCATGCCTCCAGAGGTGCGGGCGCAGCGCGGCATCGGCGACGGGCTGCTCCGCTATTCCGTGGGCCTGGAGGACATCGACGATTTGCTGGACGATCTCGACCAGGCGCTGCGGGGAGAATAAGCGGCATTCGAGCTGTGATAGGGGTCACAGAAGCCCGGAAGGCATTATGCTTTCCGGGTTTGTCTTTTGAGCGCGGTTAACAGGCAATTCTCATGGTGTAGCGCTATCGGCTGTTTAAGCGATAATTGCCGGGGCGCGCTCGTCCGGGCTCGTGTTTGGACACGGGATTGAAACGTGACGTTAGGGCGGCGTTCATGGTACGATAAGCTATGATAGTTGTGAAAATAAGAACATACTAAGCAGGAGCGGCGGCGCATTGGCAGCAAGCGGCGCGCCGCCTCGCTATAGAAGGAGGCTCGCAGGATGCAACAACTGGACCGCGTGCTGGACAAGGCGCTGCAGGGCGAGAGAATCGGCCTTGAGGACTGCATCGTGCTTTTGGAATCGGATGAAATTGAAAAAATGGGGAAGGTTGCCAATGAGCTTCTCATTCGGCGGCATCCCGAACCGATTGTAACCTTTAACATTGGCCGCAACATCAACTACACGAACGTATGCGATGTTTACTGCCGGTTCTGCGCATTTTACCGCCCGCCAGGCTCGAAGGAAGGCTACGTGCTGCCGGACGATGTGATTTTGCAGAAAATCCAGGAGACCGTCGACGTAGGCGGAGACGAAATTCTGATGCAGGGCGGCGTTAACCCGGATCTGCCGTTCGAGTACTATCTCAATATTTTGCGCAAAATCAAAGACCGTTTCCCGGGCATTACGATGCACAGCTTCTCTCCGGCGGAAATTCAGAAAATGAAGGTGCTTTCCGGACTGTCCCTGGATGAGACGCTGCGCCAGCTTCATGAGGCGGGCCTCGATTCCTTGCCGGGCGGCGGCGGAGAGATTCTGGATGACCGGACACGCCGCAAAATCAGCCGTCTGAAAGGTTCTTGGACGGACTGGATGGACACGATGAAGTCAGCCTGGCGCAACGGCATGAACACGACCGCTACGATGGTATACGGCTTCGGAGAATCGATGGAGGAGCGCGCGCTCCATATGCTTCGCGTCCGCGAGGCGCAGGACGAGTGCAAACAGCTCGGTTATCCTTCTCCAGGCTTCCTGGCGTTCATCACATGGCCGTTCCAGCCGGACAATACGAATCTGAAGCGGGAGAAATCCAAGCCGGAGGAGTATTTAAAAATGGTCGCCATTAACCGCATCATGCTGGACAACATTCCTAATATGCAGGCGAGCTGGGTGACGATGGGGCCGGAAATTGGCAAGCAGTCGCTATCGTATGGCGTCAACGACTTCGGCAGCACGATGCTGGAGGAAAATGTCGTTTCGGCAGCGGGCACAACGCATAAGGTGAACATCGAACTGATTTTGCAATATATCCGCGAGGCGGGCAAAATTCCTGCGCAGCGGAATACCCGCTACAATATTTTGCGGGTTTTCCATGAAGGCGAACACGCCGACCGGGATTTTGTAATGCAGAACTAATTAATTGGTAAACATGAAATAGCCCGGACAACTAACGCTTTTGACCTTGGATTTTACTAAATCCGACGTCTGAGGCGAAAGCTGTCCGGGCTTTGCTATTTTTATCTGCTGGTCTATCCGTCTGTCCGGCCGGGAACCCGGCCCGATTGTTTTAAACTCATGAATACGAGAGACAGCGCTATTGCCGCAAGTATAATACCCAACGATTGAAGCCCCCCGGTGCTGAGCTTATCTCCCATGACGATGCCGATCAGCAAGGAAGAGATAATGGTCCCTAAATACCTTGAAGTGTTAAAAAGTCCAAAAGCTACGCCAATGATTTCTTTTGGTGTATGTTCGAATAAGGCCGCTTGCATGCCCACGCTATTCAATCCGTTGCTGATGCCAAATGCCGCTAAGGCAAGGCACACATTTATAATTGGGGAGTTCTGAGTTAAAGTGACCAGCCATACGGACCCGAGCGCCATCAATATCGTGGATACGATCAAGGCTGGCCGAGGCCCTGATTTATCAATCCATATCCCTGCTATTGGAGCGGCAAGGAGCGAGCATAAACCAAGGCAAAGCATAACCATTCCAGTATGGAATTCGCTGACATGACGCACATTTTGCAAGTAGGATGGAAGACCAAAAAAGAGCGAGTAAAAGAGCAGGTTAACGAGCATATATTCAATATTCACTTTTGTCATCGCGGGATATTTGGCGAATGCGCGCACAGGAATGAAGGGGGAGGCCGCTCTTCGTTCATGGCGAATAAAAGTCCCCAAAGCGATAAGTCCAGCCAATCCAACCATAATATGCCTGAATTGAAGCCCGCCGGCTGATTTTGCCGAAAGCACAGCGACGAGCAAGCCAACCAAAGCCGCCGTAAAAAGCAGAATTCCTGCCGCGTCAATCAGGTGCAGCCAGCTTCGGAAAGACTTATTTTGCGGAATGGCTGTTGGCGGTTCTTCCTTAGGAATCATTTTCCAGGCTAAAGCAAAGCTTGCTATTACAATAGGAATATTAACAAAAAAGACAGCCTGCCAGCCCCATCCGTAAATGAGGCTTCCTCCAATAAAGGGGCCGATAGCAGCTGCTCCAGACAGGAAAATGGATAACAGTGAAAGGGCAGCGGCTTGTTTCTCGGTAATATGAACTCGTACAATAGCCATTCCGACCGCAATCATCATGCTCGTCCCTATGGATTGCACAACGCGGAATACAATGAACCATGCGAAGGTTGGTGAAAGCGGAGCTAATAGGGATGCGGCAAAGGATACAGCAAGCCCGGATAAAAATATCCTCTTTCGGCCAAACAGATCGCTGGCTTTGCCCATAACTGGCTGTGCAACAGCACTCGCAATATAAAACGAAAAAATAATCCAGGAAGCCTCAGTAAAGCGGAGCCGGAAAACATCCTGCAATGTTGGAATGGCAATTGAAATCATGGAAGAGTTCAACGGATTTAACATAATCCCTAATCCAATTGCAGTCATTAACCACCAGTTGCGAGCACTCATTGTGAATTCCTCCCAAGCGTTTATGCTATCGTACCTGAACTCAAACATTTACTCTAACGCATTTCATGGTATGATGTCATAGACTTGATGGAATGAATGGGGGAGAAAACATGGAGCTGCTTCAACTGCATTATTTCGTAGCAGTAGCCCGGTTGGAACACTTGACAGAGGCTGCAAGGGCATTGCATGTTACTCAGTCGTCCTTAAGCAAAACGATTCAACGTCTTGAGGAGGATTTGGGAGTTCCTCTATTCGACCGCACGGGAAGAAAGCTGCGATTGAATGAGTTTGGAAGCAGATTCCTTATTCGTGCCGAAAAAGCGCTGTTTGAATTGGAGCAGGGGAAACAGGAGCTTCGTGATTTGTCGCAACTGGAATCCAGCACTCTTGAGCTGGCTGTAACTACTGCGAGCACGCTGCCCAATCTCCTTCGTGAATTTCGCAGCATTCATCCCCGTATTCAATTTCATGTTCAGATGCAAACCGCTCAGGAAATTGCGGAGCTGCTTAACCGAGGCGAAGTCGACTTCTGCCTGTCCTCGCCCCCGATCCAGGGAGAGAATATCGAATGCCAGATCGTTTACATTGCTCCTATTCTTGTCGCTGTTCCGAACAACCATTGGCTTGCAGAACGAAGCACTGTTTCATTGAGGGAGCTTAAGAATGAATCCTTTGTAGGCTTAAAAAAGGGTTATCGTGTTCGTGATTTAGTGGATTCCGTTTGTGAAACAGCTGGATTTACGCCGGAATATGTGTATGAAGGAAATGAGCCGGCCCGGCTTAGCGCTCTTGTGGAGGCTGAAATTGGCATTGCTTTCATTCCAAGCACGGCAATAAATTTTAGGGAGCCTATTCATTATCTCCAAATTGAGGATGATGGCGGCCTGGCACTGGAAATTGCATTGTTTTGGCATAAAGATCGTTTTCTTTCGCAAGCTGCACTGAATTTTCGCCAGACTGTAATTGAATATTTCAGCTCTTACTCCGGACCGCAATGAAAAATGCCCCAAGCCATCCTCAATGGCTAGGGGCATCCTTCTAAACACAGCTTATTTCCAGGCAAACCGAGATTTTTCGCCTTCCATGCCGTCACCGGCCAACACAATTTGATTTTTGCCTTGAGACTTGGCGGTGTAGAGCGCCCGGTCGGTGCGAATAAAAAACTTCTCCTTGCCTTCCTGATCGTAGTCTGCAAAGCCGATGCTGACGGTGATTTTGCGTGACCCCAGCTCGCTGTACTCCGCCTGCTCGATGTTCTGGCGCATCGTCTCCAAAATTTGCAGCGATTTGTCGGCGGACTTGTCGGTGAAAATGACGGCCAGCTCTTCGCCGCCGTAACGGGCGACAAAATCATTCATCCCAGCCTGGGAGCGCACCAGCTCGGCAACCTGTTTCAGCACGGAGTCGCCCGCGCGGTGTCCGAACTGGTCGTTGACCGATTTGAAATCATCGATATCGATCAAGGCCAGCTGCAGCGGCATACGAGTGGATTCGTGATGCTCTATCAGCTTATCGAGATATTCATGGAACGTAATATGGTTGTATAGCTCGGTTAAAGCATCCGTTTTGGCGAGTTTGTCCATCAGAATGTTTTTGACCAGCAGTTCCTGGTTGGACTTAGCCGTATGAATATAATATTGCCGCATTTCTTTGCCACGGGAAATAACGCCCCATGCGATTAGGCAAAACGCGCCAAGCATGGCGGTAAGCGCCAAAATGCCAACGACGGAAATATTAAGCTTTACATTAAAAAAGTAAAGGCAATAAAGCGTTATCAATGACATGATCGAGGCGGCAATCAGCTTTCGCGCTGAAAAGTAAAAAATAGATACGAAAACAGGCGTAAACAACGCCGGTATAATATATCCGATTTCAACATTGATATCCACAATAATGAAGGTAATGACGGAAGCTGCGGCAAGCAGCGTGTAATCCCGAAGCCGTTCCTCCAGAAAGCGCAAACAAAGCTCTGTCAGCACAAGAACGCTTAAATGAAGCGAAGTTGGGACAAGCATGTAATATCTGATAAAATCCTCGGAAGCAAGAGGAGTGATAAAAATCAGATAGAGGCACTCCAATATAACCATTAAGACCAGAAGGCACCAGAATCCGTTTAATAACATACGGTTCCAGCGGGCCCGGGTAAAATCGAGCAATTGATCGTCCAAGGTTAGATTCACTCCAGCTTGAAAGCTTATTTCGCACGTTAAACAATATACCATGAAAAAACCTTCAATCCAATCCTCCTATAAATAGATATTTCATGCTCAACCACCTTTTTCCTTTCGCGATTCGAGACTTTCCTTCTGCATAGGGCACTTCGCATAACCCGGACCCCTCAGCCATATACTAAAGGAATGAAGGGGGCTGAAGGCGATGGAGTTGCTTGTCGTGGATCTCATTAATGAAGAGGAGAACAGCGGAGCAGCGCTGTGCAGCCGGCTCAACGAACAAGGCGCGCTTGCGGCAGTCAGCGGAGAAGATTGGTTTCGGGAGCCGCTGTGGAGCTGGTCGATATCTCCGGAAGGGGATTATTTGCGCTGCACAGCCAACCTGCCTGGATTCCGTCTGGCTGACCATGGAGACCGGTTGTATGAAAGCGCAGCGAGAATCCTTTCTGATTATATCGTCGAGCGGCATGAGCCGGAAATAATTCGTCAAATCATCCGTAAGCAGTTCCGCTATTCCCGTGAAGAGGAGGCGGCGATTGAGCGCTGCTGCCGTCTCGTTTTATCTGGAGAGCAGTGGAGCATACCTAATGAAGAAACGTCGCAGGCTGGAGATGAAGGGCGCAGCAGCCGAAGCATTAAGGTAGCGGCGGAGCTGTTCGGCTATATGTCGGAAAATACGCGTCTGCACTTGCAGGGCTTCCTTACGTTCCGTCTGCACGGATATTGGCAGGAGCTGCGTGAAGCGGCGGAGTATGCAGTAGAAGAATATGTAATGGATAAACAATACCAGGAGTTCATTTCGCTGCTCAAATATTTTGTCTCCGCTCAGCCAAGCCGGCGGAATCTGGTGCATGTCCTGCAAGGGCCGGACAGCGTCATACAGCTTTTAGATGAGCGTTATGAGCCTTTGGAAACCAAGGGGGAAGAACGGGCATTAGCGGAGCTAGTTGATGCGGAGCTGAATATGGAGGATATGGTGCTGAGCAGTCTGATTACAGCGGCGCCGTCTGTAATTGTCATCCATGCCGCTGAGTCCGAGCATCAGGTGATTCGCACGATCCAGGCCATTTTTGACGGCAAAATTGACCTCTGTCCGGGCTGCGCTGACTGCGGCGCGCCGCGCAGGGAGGTTTTGGGCGGCAGCGAGCCTTGACTCGCAAGCCTTGGCCTTTATATAATGGCAGGTATAAAGCAATGACAAAGACAAGCGGGATTCGTTGCCCTTCCCAGAGACAGAAGCCCAGGCTGTAAGCTTCTGATGCGAGCGCGGATCGTCGTACCCCTTTGAAGCTGCAGAATGGAACGCGGCATATGAACGGTCCGCCAGTAATTTCTGACGCGTTGTCCCCGTTAACGGACATCAGGAGAACGTCCCGTTTCGGCTTTGGCCGTGCCAGGACGTTAAATGAGGGTGGAACCACGGGTCTGAACCGACAGCACTCGTCCCTTTGCGGGACGCAGTGCTTTTTTGCGTCCCTGAGATCATACTCATGGAGGCGATAGCAATTATGGCAGTAGAAATTAAGCTCCCCGATGGAGCGTCCCGCTCTTACGACGCGGGTGCGACAATTGACGATGTAGCAGCCTCGATTAGCTCAGGCCTGCGCAAAAACGCTGTAGCGGGCAAGCTGGACGGCAAAGTAGTCGATTTGAACGAAGCGGTAACAAATGGTTCCCTCGTGGAAATCGTTACGCTGGATTCGGCGGACGGTCTTGAGGTTTACCGTCACAGCACGGCCCATCTTATGGCCCAGGCAATCAAGCGCATCTATGGCGATAAAACGGTTAAGCTTGGCATCGGACCGGTTATCGAGGACGGCTTCTATTACGACATCGACATGGAGCAGTCGCTCACTCCGGAGGATTTGGAGAAAATCGAGAAGGAAATGGAACGCATCGTCAAGGAGGATCTGGCGATCCGCCGCCGCGAAGTGAGCCGTGAAGAAGCGATTCGTATTTTCAGCGAGCTGGAAGATCCGCTTAAGCTGGAGCTTATCCGCGATCTGCCGGAATCGGCCGTTATTTCGATTTACGATCAGGGCGAGTTTTTCGACCTGTGCCGCGGCCCGCATTTGCCATCGACGGGCAAAATTAAAGCGTTTAAGCTGCTCAGCGTTGCCGGCGCTTACTGGCGCGGCGATTCCAAAAATAAAATGCTGCAGCGCATTTACGGCACGGCTTTTCCGAAAAAGGCGCAGCTCGACGAGCATCTGCATTTTCTTGAGGAAGCGAAAAAACGGGATCACCGCAAGCTCGGACGTGAGCTGAAAATGTTCACCTTCTCCAAGGAAGTCGGCCAAGGCCTGCCGATTTGGCTGCCAAACGGCGCGCGCGTACGCCGCACGCTGGAGCGTTATATCGTCGATCTGGAAGAGAAGCTCGGCTACCAGCATGTTTACACTCCGGTGCTGGCGAATGTTGAGCTGTACAAAACGAGCGGCCACTGGGAGCATTACAGCGAGGACATGTTCCCGAAAATGACGATGGACAACGAAGAGCTGGTGCTTCGCCCGATGAACTGTCCTCACCATATGATGGTGTTCAAAAGCGATATGCGCAGCTATCGCGATCTGCCGATCCGCGTTGCGGAGCTTGGCACGATGCACCGCTACGAAATGTCCGGCGCCCTGACGGGCTTGCACCGCGTACGGGCAATGACGCTTAACGACGCGCATATTTTCTGCCGTCCGGATCAGATCAAGGAAGAATTTGCGCGCGTCGTGAACCTGATCCGCAAAGTGTATGAGGACTTTGGCATCAAGGAATACCGTTTCCGTCTGTCGTACCGCGATCCGCAGGACACGGAGAAATACTTCCAGAACGACGAGATGTGGGAAATGAGCCAGCGCATGCTGCGCGAGGTTGTCGAGGAGCTCGAGCTGCCGTTTTTCGAGGCGGAAGGCGAGGCGGCGTTTTACGGTCCAAAACTCGACGTGCAGATCAAGACGGCGCTTGGCAAAGAAGAAACGCTCTCAACGGCGCAGCTGGACTTTCTGCTGCCGGAGCGTTTTGAGCTGGAGTATGTCGGCGAGGACGGCAAAAAGCATCGTCCGGTCGTCATTCACCGCGGCATCATCAGCACGATGGAGCGCATGACGGCGTTTCTGCTTGAAAACTTCGCCGGAGCGCTGCCGCTGTGGCTGAGCCCTCAGCAGGCTCGTATTATTCCTGTATCTCAAGTATATGAGGATTACGCCCGCAAGGTGGAGGAAGAGCTGCTTGCAGCCGGCGTCCGCGTTGAAAGCGACCTGCGCAACGAAAAGCTTGGTTACAAAATCCGCGAGGCGCAGCTGGAGAAGATTCCATATATGCTTATCGTGGGCGAAAACGAAGCGGGAGCCGGAACGGTATCCGTCCGTAAACGCGGCGAAGGCGATATCGGCGCTCGCCCGGTAGCGGAGCTTGCCGGTGAGCTGGCCGAGGAAATCCGCAGCAAAAAAGTTTAATTTTATGCAATCTTGAAAGGGCGCTTCCTCGCGGAAGCGCCCTTTTTCGACAAAAGCTGAATAAATAAGCCCGGCAGCGGGTAACCTCCGTTTAAAGGAGAGGTTGCATCCATGCCGAAAGGCTTTTTGAACAGCTTAAAATTCATCAGATTCAATAACCATTTTTTCAAATCAGCTAGTTACGGAATTCTCGTATCCCTGATCGCAATAGCCTGTTTGGCTGCGGGGCTCGTCACAGCGGTTGCGGACGAAGAAGCGGAGCCGCTTTCGCCATTGCGTAAGGAACCCCATACAAAATCAGAACAAAGCTTCCGCAGCGTACAGAGGCCGGGTGCAATAGCAGCCGCTGATAAGCGGGCCTTGAACCGGCTGCTCCTGCCCGTTGGCCTGCGCTCCGAGCCCGTTCAGCCTGCGGCAGCGGGTAAGCTCATCAGCTTGGAGCGGACGGGCGCGCACCGGAAGGACAAGCCCAAGCCTGCCCTGCCGGAAAAGGCAGTAGCCAAAAAAACCGGCAATAAGCCGGAGATGAATCCGATCAAATCCATTTCGGTGCTCGCTACAGGATATACGGCCGGAATAGAATCAACGGGCAAAAGGCCGGGCCATCCGCTTTACGGCATCACCCGCTCCGGCGTTAAGGTCAGACGAGGTCAGGTGTCAACGATTGCTGCCGATACGGATGTGCTTCCAATCGGCACGATATTATATGTGCCTGATTACGGTTACTGCGTAGTGGCCGACACAGGCTCCAAAATAAAGGGTCATCGGATCGATTTGTATTTTGACACGATTAAGCAGGTTTACCGGGAATGGGGAAAAAAACAGGTGACAGTCCAGGTGCTCAAAATGGGCAGCGGCAAGCTGGACCAGCATACCTTGAACCGGCTGAATCAATCGATGAAGGCAGGCAAAGGCCTGCCTTTGAATGAACAAAAAAGCTAAAGCCTCCCGGCGCCGGGAGGCTTCTTTTTGCTTTAGATGGATTTAAACATCAAGCCCGCTGGCTGACTTATACTTTTTAATCATCAGCTGCGTTTCCACGTTAACGACGCCTTGCAGCACATAAAGCTTGTCGTACAGGAACATTTCGAGCTCCTCTTCATCGCGCAGCAGCGCGTGGACATGCAAAGTGCTGGAGCCGGTCATTTGATAAATATTGACGACCTGCGCTTCCTGGGACAGCTGGTGGCCCACCGCATCGACGCAGCGAGGCTCAACCTGAACCTCAAAAAAAGCGGATACGGTCCGGCCCAGCTTCGAAACATTGACTCGAACCGTGAAATGCTCCAGGATGCCGCTCTCAAGCAGCGATTCCACTCTTTTTTGAATGGCAACCCGCGATAGGCTGAGCGTCTCCCCGATTTTGGCGTAAGGCATCCGTCCGTTCTCTAGAAGAAGCTGTATGATTCGCTGATCGATATCATCCAGATGGGGGAGCTTCATAGTCTCGCCGAACTCCTTTCAATTTAAAGGTCTGGAGCTACTCATGTAAACAAACATAACATATTGATGAAGCGATGAATAGACATTTTTCCATTTCGATCGGCAACACTAGGCATGAAATCGAAGCTTTAACGTAATCGAATGACAAATATAAAGACGGAGCTCGTTCATTTTGCGCCGTTATGAAACCCGAATTGAGCTTATTAGAACTTTTGGTTGGATTTTATTCCCTGTTAGATTAATGTTAGATAAAAGCCGGACCTGCTCTCCGTCTGGAGACCGAGTACAGGATCAACCGTCAGCCTCTAGAGGGGAGAATGAGCATAAGGTATACTTTAGTCATTAAGGCGACTTCGAGGAGTGTAATAGATGAATCAATCCAAACTGAACCAGGTGTTGTTCGGACTTGCCATTGTCGGAACCGGCTTGCTCTTCCTTCTTCATATGACGGGCCTGTTCGGATTCGAGCCCCTCGATATCGGGGATTTTGTCAGCCAATATTGGCCTCTTGCTCCGCTGCTCGTCGGATTGTCCATGCTTTTGAACGGAGCTTTGCTGCCCGGTTTGATTTTAACGGCGTTTGCCGCTGTAATGCTCGCACGGAATACCGGTTACACCGATCTGGAATTCGGAGATATCATTCGCTACTTAATTCCGGTGGCGATCATCCTGTTTGGCTTGAAGATGATTTTTTCCCGTTCCGATCGCAACAAGCGCAAAACGCCGCATGAAGAGGAGTGGACCTCCTATAATTCCTTTCCTGACTCCGTGCCGCAAGCGCCGCCGCTTCATCCCGATCCGCTGAAAAAAGACGGCGGGGACAATGTTAACGGCATGCCGCATGAAGAGTATCCGCCGCCGCAGGATAATTCCGAGCAGCAGCAACGGTATGGCGGCAGAGAAACAGGGGACTGGAAAGAAGATATCAAACAAATGAAGCGGGATCTGAAACGCGATATGCGGGATATGCGCGGGGATTTGCGGGATGCGGCCAGAGATATCCGAGGCGGCCGAAGAGGCCACCATGGTCATACGCCGCATCATCGCACGGATTGCCGCTGGTGGGAGCATCAAGGCGACAACGGGCACCATCATGGCAAAAAAGGGCGTCCGGGCCGGACGGAGTGGTGGAATACCGATCCCAATGTGCAAACACGCTCCAATTTCATCGGCGATATTCATTTGGGGCATGACTACTGGGACCTTGTTCCGCTTAACATTTCACATTTTATCGGAGATACCGTGCTTGACCTGACCCGGGCCAATATCGCGCCAGGCGAGACCCGCATTACGATTAATTCTTTTATAGGCGATGTTAAAGTGTTTCTCCCGGACGATCCCGACGTCGGCATTCAGGTTGTGTCCAGCGCCTTCATCGGCGATTCCAAGGTGCTTGGCCGCAAGGAAGGCGGCATGTTCAGCCATAACGATACGGCAAGCCCGGATTTTCGCGAGAGCGAGAGGAGAATTAAGCTTGTATGCAGCACATTTATCGGCGATGTGCGCGTGACAAAGGTCGGGTGACAAATCGAATATGATGGTTAAGCTTTTGCGGAGCGGCAGACTGGAGCTGGTGATGTTTTTCATCATCAGCTCTGTGCTGCCTTGGAGCATTATATACAGCATCAAACATCAATTGATGCAGCATGCCACGATGGTGCAGCTATGGCTGGTCGGCACCTTCGTTTTTCTGCTGACAAGCCTCGCTTTTGGTTACGGAGTCGGGCGCAGGCAGCAGTCGCGCATCGATGCGCTGCATCTGGCGCTTAAGCAGGCGGCTCAAGGCGATCTGACCATTCGTTTGCCGGAGCGTGAAGGCTACATGCTGGCGGCAGTATATGCGGAATTTAATGAGCTGGCCGGGAAGCTGGAGCGCAGGCTTCAGGTCATGCAGCGGCAAAATGAGATGCATGTGCTTGAACAGGCTGCTTCTAATGAAGAGGCGGTGCTTGAGGAACGCAAACGGCTGGCGCGCGATCTTCATGATACCGTCAGCCAGCAGCTGTTTGCGATCCATATGTCGGCTTCCTCTCTGCCCAAGCTGCTATCGATCAGTCCGGAGCGCGGAGATCAGGTGATGGAGCAGCTCATTACGATGAGCTCCCATGCCCAGAAGCAGATGCGCGGCTTGATTGCCCAGCTGCGTCCGCTGGAGCTGGAAGGCCGGTCGCTCGAGGATGCGCTGGAACGATGGTTTCCTGATTACTGCCGCCAGAATGGCCTTCAGGGCGAGCTGGATTGGCGTGTAAAAGGCACCATTTCCGAGGCAAAGGAACATCAGCTGTTTCTGATCGTGCAGGAAGCAATGGCAAACGTAGTGAAACATGCCCAAGCGAACAGTGTGACGCTGACGCTGTCGGATACGCGGTCAGGCTTAACGATGCTGCTGCAGGATGACGGGCTCGGCTTCCGGGCCGATCAAGTGCGACCCGGCTCCTACGGGTTGTCGACGATGCAGGAAAGGGCGCTCCAGCTTGGCGGAGACGCTGCAATTATAAGCAAGCCGGGAGGCGGAACCCGCATTCGGGTATCGCTACCCAATTATGGAGCAGAGGAGCGGACGGAAGGATGACAGGAACGGATACTTATCGCGTAATGATCGTAGACGATCACGATATGGTGCGGATGGGCTTAAAAACATATCTGATGCTGGAGCCTAAATTCGAGGTTGTTGCTGAAGCGGGCAGCGGCGAGGATGCGCTACGGCTGCTGGAAAAAGGCTTGGAAGGCGGTCTTCCGGACCTGGTGCTGATGGATCTGATGATGCCGGGCATGGACGGCGTGGAGACGACGAGACGCGTGATCGAAGCTTATCCATCCGTGCGCATTGTGCTGCTCACCAGCTTTTTGGAGGATGAAAAGGTTGTTGCCGCCGTGGAAGCAGGCGCGGTCAGCTACGTGCTCAAAACGGTCAGCTCCGAGGAGCTCGTGTATGCGCTGACGGGCGCGCTGCGGGGAATGCCTGTTATGACGGCGGATGTGTCGCAGGCGTTGACCCGCGGACTGCGCCAGCGCTCCGCGCAAGGGGTCGACGAAGGTCTGACGGAGCGTGAAAAGGAAGTGCTGCTGCTTATTGCCGAAGGCAGGGCCAACAAAGAAATTGCCGAGGAGCTTCATATTAGCATCAAAACGGTTAAAACCCATGTAAGCAACCTGCTTATGAAATGCGAGATGGAGGACCGGACTCAATTGGCCGTCTATGCGCACCGGAAGGGCTGGGCGAAGAGCTAGCTTCGGCTGCTTTGAGCTTAAATGCGTCGTGCGTCGCGCTCTGATCACCGGACTTCAATCCAATCCATCCGGTGACGATGCCATTCTCCTCCTAATCCGCACATAAGCTGGGTTCCGTCAGGGAATGCTGACGCTAATAAGGCTTACAAGGAGAGGTGCCCATGATTGCGATTCATTCCCCTCTGGAGGGAAGCGAGCATGATTTTGTGCAGATCAAGCGCGTTCTGGAAAAACAGGGCTTTGTGCTTGGCGGCAACTGGGATTACGGAAGCGGCTCGTTCGACCTGAACCTGGACGAAGAGAACAAGGTTTGGCTGCGCCTCGGCTTTGAAGTTCTGCGCGGCAATATTGATGACCAGACGGAGGACAACGACGCCTCCGTTAAGCTGACAACGCCGTATGTGCTGCGCCATTTATACCGGGAAGGCAATGATCCGGCGGCGCAGGCGCGGACAATTGGAGCGTTATTCGATCAGTTCCAGGCTCCGGTCGATCCTGACGCCGAAGTGCATGACAAATGGATTGGGATGGCGGAGGAGCAAATACGCCGCGCAGAGGATCAGCTTATTACGGCTCGATAAACCTAGTATTCCGGAAGCAAAATAGAAGCCTTTGATCCTAAATAAACAGGATTAAAGGTTTTTATTTTGCTTTAAACCCATTTTCAGTTTGTTTTAAGGTAGATTGTGCAAGATAGGTACATGACCAGTTGAGCTACTGAAACGATGCAATTTATAGATGACATCTTAGGAGGAATAGACATGGACGATCGTAAACGGTATGACGAGTTTTGGAATGGTAACGAGGCTGGAAGAAGCAGCGAGCAGCAGGAAGAAAGAGAAGCTCGGAATGATAGAGATGATTACGCCCAGGACAATATGGAGCAGGAAAGCGCTGAACGGCAAAACTCGCAAGATGGCTCTTCCTACTATTATTCCTACGGTCCTTTCAAACAGGGCCAGCCGGCAGACAGCGGACGAGAGTATCGCGACAGCCGTCCTGTTAACCGGAGCCAAGGGGAAGAGGCTCAGCAGCCTAACGATGTTGTTGTAACCCCTCCGCGTCAGCTTCGTCCCTTTGTCCCGGCATCATCCGCAGGCAAGGGAGAATGGCAGGGTACCGGAGGAGGAGGCGGCGGCGGCAAAAGACGCGGCGGCAGCATGTTCCGCACGGCGGCAGTATCGTTTTTGGCGGGAGTGCTGGCAATTGGCGGTCTAATGTGGAAAGCCGACACGGACAACTGGTTTACCGGCGACACTCCGCAGACGGCTCTGTCCGGCCAGGGCAACAATGTACCGGCAGCGGATAAAAGCAAGAATGAATCGAACGCGAACAACGGCTCGCTTAGCGTGGCGGACGTTTCCAAAATCGCTTCGCCGGCTGTGGTGCTGATCACGACTTACTCCAGCGGCAACTCCGGCAACAATATGTATGACGATCCGTTCTTCCGCCAATTTTTCGGTGATCAGTTCGGTGGTCAAGGCGGCCAGGGCGGTCAAGGAGGCCAAGACGGACAAGGCGGTCAAGGCGGTCAAGGCGGAGAGCTGCAGGAAACCGGTCTCGGCTCCGGCTTCTTCTTCGACAAGGAAGGTTATATTCTGACGAACCAGCACGTTATTGAAGGAGCGGAGGAAGTCAGAATTAAAGTTCAGGGCCAAAGCGAAGAGCTCGTTGCTAAAGTGCTTGGCTCCAGCAAGGATCTTGACTTGGCTGTTCTGAAGGTCGAAAAAGTGAACGGCAAAGATTTTCCTACCCTTCCGCTCGGCGATTCGGGAGCGATGGAAATCGGCGAACAGGTTGTTGCAATCGGCAACCCGAACGGTTTTGACCATTCGGTAACCGCAGGAGTGCTGAGCGCAATTGACCGTACGATTCAAGCAGGCGATGAGAGCGGCACAGGCCAGCCTCGCACGTACCATAACTTGATTCAAACGGACGCTTCCATCAACCGCGGCAACTCCGGCGGCCCGCTTTTGAACACTAAAGGTGAAGTAATCGGAATTAACACGGCGGTCAGTGCAGACTCGCAGGGCATCGGCTTCGCCATTCCGACGTCTACGATCAAGGAAGTGCTGGATCAGCTGAAAAACAATCAAAATGTAACGCAGCCAACTCCGTTTATCGGCGCGACGCTGTCCAATATTACGGAAGAAATGCAGCAAAACTTGGGTCTGCCAAGCACCAAAGGCGCTATTGTCCGTGACACGACGTTTAATTCCCCAGCTTACAAAGCCGGCCTGACGCAATATGACGTCATTACGGGCATTGACGGTAAAGAATATGCGACGAGTGACGAGTTAGTAGCAGAAATTAAGAAACGGAAAGTCGGCGACAAAGTTGTGCTCGACGTAATCCGTAAAGGCGAAAAAATTCAAGTGCAGATTGAGATTGGCGACAAAAGCAAATTCAATCTGGAATAAGCAATAGTTGGAGTTCGGCTCCACAGCGGCTTCGCGGAGCGCAGGCGGATAACGGGCCTGCGCTTTTGCATGCGGCCGGATTGCGGTACGATAGATGAGACAGAATATGGTAGCAGGGGTAAGGAGGGGTCTCATGAGACCGCATATTGTAATCGTAGACGACGATGAAAAAATTATTTCGATGCTGCGCCGCAGCCTGGCTTTTGAAGGATACGAGGTGACGACAGCCAGCAACGGGCTCGAAGGGCTTAAGGTGCTGCTCGGTCTGGAGCCGCATCTGCTCATTCTGGATGTGATGATGCCGCAGGTCGACGGCTGGGAGGTATGCCGCCGCGTTCGTGAGAGCGGCAGCTCCGTCCCAATCCTTATGCTTACTGCCAAGGATGATATCAACGACCGGGTGCGCGGTTTGGACCTCGGCGCGGATGATTACCTGGTTAAGCCGTTTGCGCTGGAGGAGCTGCTTGCGCGCGTGCGGGCTTTGCTGCGCCGCAAGCCGGACAAGCTGGAGGAGGAGACGAACCGGCTCGTATTCGAGGACCTTATTCTCGATCTCGACTCGCGCGAGGCGCTGCGCGGCGGACGCCGCATTGAACTAACCGCCAAGGAATTTGATCTGCTGCAATTTTTCATGAACAATCCGAAGCGGGTGCTGACCCGAGACTCCATTATGGACAAAATTTGGGGCTACGATTACAGCGGAGAATCCAACGTGCTGGAGGTTTATATCGCGATGCTGCGCCAAAAAACGGAGGACGCCGGTCAAGAAAGCCGGTTGATCCAGACGGTGCGGGGCACGGGGTATGTGCTTCGCGGAGGAGTGAGCTGACGCGTGTCCATCCGATTAAAGCTGACGTTATGGTACAGCGGCATTTTGGCTTTTGTTCTGCTGGTTCTTAGCGGAGCCGTGTATCTTTTTTTAAGCCACAATACTTACAGCGATGTTGAGGCAAAGCTGAAGCTGCAGGGAGGCCAGCTGGGACAGCAAATTATTGAGAATAGCATCTATGATCCAGGCGAGCTCCGAATGGCTCCATCATCATACTTGCAAGGTGAATATTTTGTTCAAATTGTCAATTACCTCAACAACCGGGATCCGCAGCGCTCAGCGAATTTGCTGCAAAATAATTTAAAATTTTCGTTTGAAAAGGATCCGTCCAAAGTAAAAAAACAGAATGGCTTCCGCAAGATTAGCGTAGAAGGCAATCCATTTTATGTTTATGAGGTTGCGATTGTCAGCAGTGAAAATCAGCAGGTCGTCGGACTGCTGCAGGTCGGAGCTTTTGTTGGTACCCAAGAAAATCTGCTGCAGCAGCTGCGCACGATTTTGATCATTTCCTCTTTGCTCGGACTTATTTTGGCCTTTACCATAGGCCTCATTATGGCCCGCCAATCGCTGCGGCCGATTGAAGTTGTAATTCAGGCGGCAGAGCAGATTGATAAAGGCTCGGATCTCAGCAGACGGATTGTTTGGAACGGGCCGAACGATGAGCTGGGACGTTTGACCAATACACTAAACGGTATGCTCGGCCGAATGGAGCTTGCCTACAACGAGCTGGACGAGCTGTACGACGCGCAGCGGCGTTTTGTGTCCGACGCATCGCATGAGCTGCGCACCCCGCTCACAACCATTCGCGGCAATATTGATCTGCTGGAGAAAATGTGGATTCCCGCGCTTGAGGATGGCGACAGCCGAGCCGTGCAGCTGTCGGAGCAGGAAGCGCAGCGCCGTGAGTTGTCCCGCGAAGCGATGAAGGATATTGCTGACGAGGCGAGGCGCATGTCGCGTCTTGTCAACGATCTGCTGGCGCTGGCGCGCGCCGATGCCGGCTTTATTATGGAGAAAAGCCCGGTCGAGCTGCTGCCGCTGCTGGAGGATGTCGTCCGACGTGCAGGGCTACTGCCGCGTAAAGCGGTGTGGCTGCCCGGAGATTTGACTGCGCTAGAAGGTGTTGGCGTCATCGGCAATGCCGATTATTTACGGCAGCTGATGTTTATTTTCATCGAAAATGCCTTCAAGTACACGCCGGAGGGAAGCGTCAGAATGACAGCCGTGCTGAACGGAGGCCAGGCCGGGGTGAAAATCCAGGATACCGGGCTTGGAATGGAGGAAGCTCAAATTCCGCATATTTTCGAGCGTTTTTACCGGGCTGACGAATCTCGCGGCATTACAAGCGGCACCGGACTCGGTCTGTCGATCGCACAATGGATCATTTCCGAACATGACGGCACCGTCGAAGTTCATACCAGTCCCGGAGCGGGAACAACGTTTACGGTGTGGCTGCCCGTCGCCTTTTCCGTGTCAGATAATTAGAGTATACTGGAGGTAGTGCGGCCGCATGCGTCATGGGAGTTCAACTCACCTAAGGCGGCCGGGAAGGCAGGTACTGCGATGGAAGTTGTCAAAATATCCCCGCGGGGCTATTGCTACGGGGTTGTTGATGCGATGGTGCTGGCACTGCAAACGGCGCGCAACCTTGATTTGCCCCGCCCGATCTATATACTCGGCATGATCGTGCATAACGCGCATGTCACCGACGCCTTCAAGGAAGAGGGCATCATTACGCTGGACGGCGAAAACCGGCTGGACATTTTGGAACAGGTAGAGTCCGGCACGATTATTTTTACTGCACACGGCGTATCGCCGGAAGTTCGCCGCAGGGCGAAGGAGAAAGGGCTCACGGTTGTTGATGCGACCTGCCCCGACGTGACCAAAACGCATGATCTCATTCGCGAGAAAACAGCAGAGAATTACGAAATCATCTATATCGGCAAAAAGGGCCACCCGGAGCCGGAAGGCGCTGTTGGCGTTGCGCCCGATCGGGTTCATCTAATCGAGCGCGATGCGGATATCGACCTGCTCGAAGTATCCGGCGAGCGGATTCTTATAACGAATCAGACCACGATGTCGCAATGGGATATTCGCCATCTGATTAGCCGTCTGCTGGAGAAATACCCGCATGCGGAAATTCATAACGAAATTTGCCTTGCCACTCAAGTTCGCCAAGAGGCAGTTGCGGATCAGGCCGGGCAAGCCGAGCTGACGATCGTCGTGGGCGATCCCCGCAGCAACAACTCCAATCGGCTGGCTCAAGTGTCGGAGGAGATTTCCGGCGTTCCGGCTTACCGCATATCGGATCTGTCCGAGCTGAACCTGGATTGGCTGAAGGGCAAACAACGCGTTTCCGTCACCTCCGGGGCTTCGACACCAACGCCGCTTACACGCGAGGTCATTCAATTTTTGGAGCAGTACGACGAAAGCAACCCGGACACCTGGGAGCTTAAGCGCACAGTCGATATGGCGAAGCTGCTGCCGAAAGTCAAAGCGAAGTCGGGCGCGTAATGAAATCGCATCGGGCGACGTCCGGCTTAACGCCGGCCAAATTCCGCTCCTTGCCAAGAAGCGCTAAGCGCTGGGCCCGGCTCAAGCTGCTGCAGCTGCTGCGGGCTCCAGGGGGCGCAACCTTTGTGGCGATGGGTTTTTCAGTCGGCTTTTTTTGCGAGATGTTCACGCTGCCCACGTACGGGCTCGCTTTTTTTCTGATTTTTCCGCTTGTCTATTTGCTGCGGGGCAGCCTGGCAGGAGCTCTGGTCGGTTTTGCGCTCGGTAAAATCATTTATTTGCCGCTGGTGTATTTGCATAAAGCCGTTGGCGGATGGGTGCTGCCATCGCATATGGAGGTGCATCTGCCGCTCGTGGGCGACAAGTTTAACCATATGCTGCTTCTGAATTTGAAGCTGATTGTGGGTGGCATTGTGGACGGATTATGGATCGGCGCGCTGCTGTTCATAACAGTCCGCTCGGTTCTTGTTTATGTGAAGGCCAAGCGCAAGGAGCGCCGCCGTATGCGCCGGATTTCGGCTGCTCCTGCAGAGATTTGAGTAGTATAAGTACGGTACAGCCTCCATTCGTGGAGGCTTTTTTGTTCATGAAGGGTTCATTTTACAATTATAGGATAAGCTCAGAACCTGATTGATGAGGAGTGAAGCCTTCATGGATGATAACCGGATGATAGAGAGCGAGGGCCGTTCAAGGCGGCATTTTACGGTTGATTACTGGCTGGCTGCAGCAATTGCGGTTGCGGCATGTTTAAGTTTGTACGGAATTTGGAACGAGGCGTACTCCAATACTTACTACACAACAGCTGTCGGAAGCATGCTACAGAGCTGGCACAACTTTTTCTTTGGATCGCTGGATTCGGCAGGCTCGGTCACGGTTGATAAACCGCCGCTGGTGCTATGGATTCAGACAGCCTTTGCTTTTGTATTTGGCCTGCATGGCTGGAGCGTTATTTTGCCGCAAGCATTGGCTTTTATCGCCACGGTGCCTCTAATCTATCTGTGCGTCAAACCAACCTTCGGCACTTTAGCTGCACGGTGCGCGGCTATTGCCATGGCGCTTACTCCGGTAGCGGTCTCGGTGGCCCGTACGAATAATATGGATGCCATGGTCGTGTTTGCGTTAGTGCTTGCCGCCTGGTTTTTGCTGCGGGGCATTCGCGAACAGCGTACCGGCAGTCTGATTGCCGCCTTTGCGCTGATCGGTGTTGCCTTCAACATGAAAATGCTGCAAGCGTACATGGTGCTGCCTGCTTTTTTCTTGCTTTATGTTTTGGGCGTCAGGTGGCTGAGAACGGCCCG
The DNA here is from genome assembly GCF_023715725.1 of Paenibacillus pasadenensis. Taxonomy (GTDB): domain Bacteria; phylum Bacillota; class Bacilli; order Paenibacillales; family Paenibacillaceae; genus Paenibacillus_O; species Paenibacillus_O pasadenensis_A. Next base: position 179,200 of record NZ_JAMBOT010000004.1, on the reverse strand, counting down.
AAAATACTCCATTTTGGCCGTATGTACGGGTGTTATGCTGCTCATTTCCGTATCTTGGGCCGTAGTTGTGGATGCAATTCCGGCAGACAAACGCCCTTATATTGGAAGCAGCGAGACCAACTCCGTGCTGGAGCTGGCGTTTGGTTATAACGGCGTATCCCGGCTGACGGGGGATAATATCGGAGGTCCAAACGGAACCGGAACAAAAATAATCGATCCTGGCAGCGGCGATGCGGGACAAAACGGTGGCGGGCAGCTCCAAGAAAATCCGCCGCAGGGGACTAATCCTTCAAATGAAGACGGCCGGATGCGGATGGGCGGCTCGGGTATGGACATTGAGCCAGGCATGCCGGGAGACGTAGCTCCGATGGCTGGCGGCATGTTTGGCAGCGGTAAAAAAGGCCCGTTGCGCCTGTTTCAAAGCGGGCTGTCGGGCCAGGCGAGCTGGCTGCTGCCCTTTGCGCTGCTATCGGCGCTGGCGCTGCTGATTAGCTTCAGATGGAGAGGGATGACGGCCAAGCATAAAGAAGCGCTGTTCTGGCTTGCCTGGCTTATACCGGTCGGCGCGTTTTTTAGCGTAGCAGGCTTTATGCACGAATATTATCTCATCATGCTCGCTCCGCCAATTGCCGCTCTTGCGGGGGCGGGTGCGGCGCACATGTGGAGCAAGTACAGAGAAAGCGCCGGTTGGCAGGCTTGGCTGCTGCCCGTTGCCGTCGCTGTAACGGGATTGTTTCAATGGTATATTCTTCAAGCTTACGAGGATACGATTGGCATTGGCTGGTCGATTGCCGCAGCGGCTCTTGGCCTGCTGGGAGCTTTGTTTCTTGCGGCGCAGAACAGCGATAAGCGGGCAGGCTCCAGAACTATTTTTGCGCTTAGTTTAGCTGTGCTGCTCATCGGGCCAGCATACTGGTCGGCAACGCCAATCGTTTACGGCCAAAACAGCATGATTCCCAAGGCCGGGCCTGGCGGCGGGAACGGGGGCATGGGCATGCAATTCAGTGTTGCGGAGATGGGGAACGGTAATGGCGGACGCGGCGGCTCTCAAAGCAATCAATGGCCTTCAAGGAATAACGGACAGGACGATGGACGCACGATGCCGGACGGACAGCAGATGACTCCGCCTGACGGGCAGATGACCCCGCCTGACGGGCAGAAGACGCCGCCAAACGGGCAGCAGGGTTTGATGCGGCCTGTCGGAAACATGACGCTTGGAGGCCCGGAGGCCGCCGCAGCGGACAAAGGATTGCTGGAGTTTTTGCGGAGCAATCAGACAACCGATTATTTGCTTGCGGTCATGGACTATTCGACTGCAGCGCCATATATTGTGAAGGAAAAAGAGAAGCTGGTCATTTTGCAGGGCTTCAAGAGCAGTGACCCGGTATATGATGAAGCGAAGCTCGAGGAGCTTGTCCGCTCCGGCAAAGTGAAGTATTTCCTAGTGCGTGACTTTATCCGCAGCGCTGCTGGTCGCGGCACTGGGAGCGATAAGCTGACGGGATGGATAAAAAAACACGGCAAACCGGTCGATAAAAGCCAGTACAGCTCCGGGAACGGGGAGAGCGCCGGCTCCGGCGAAGCTGTTCTATATGAAGTGACGCTGGATTAAACGATTGATATGACGAAGCCTTAACGCGCAGTCTGAATAGAAACCCCGCTTGCAAAGGTGCGCCCTGCAAGCGGGGTTTTTAATACCAAGCATTAAGGCAGCATAAGCTGAATAGGATACCAGAGGATGGAACTTGACGAAACCCTGCTTAATCATGTATAGTTACTTCATTGCATAAAAGCTTAAAAGCTTAAAAGCAAACAAGCTTTTAAGCGAACAAGTGAGAAAGTGCCAAGGGTTCCATCCTAAATTAAAGCGTCCACAAGGTTAAAGGAGAGTGCAGACCATGATCGTGATTACACAACCAACTATTACCGACGAGCGGATTGCCGAGATCGTCTCTCATATCGAGCGCGCAGGAGTTGCGGCTCATGTATCCCGCGGAACGGATCGTACCGTAATCGGAATTATCGGCAAAGCGGAGCCGACCTTGGCCGAGCACCTGCGCCAGCTGAAGGGTGTAGAGAATGTCGTTAAAATTTCCAAGTCCTACAAGCTGGCCAGCCGTGACTTTCATCCCGAGGACACGATTATCGACATCAAAGGCGTCAAGATCGGCGGCAGCAATCTTGTTATTATGGGCGGCCCTTGCGCGGTCGAGAATGAGGAGCAGATTGACGAGATTGCCCGCCTGGTGAAAGCGGCGGGAGGCCAGGTGCTGCGGGGCGGGGCGTTCAAGCCGCGCACGGGGCCGTACAGCTTCCAGGGCGTTGGCGTCGAAGGGCTCGAAATGATGCGCAAAGCCGGCGAGAAGCACGGCCTGCTGACGATTACGGAAGTCATGACGCCGGAGTATGTTGATATCTGTGCGGAGCATGCCGACATCTTGCAGGTAGGGACGCGCAATATGCAGAATTTTGATCTGCTCCGCAAGCTCGGCACGATTCAGACGCCAGTTCTGCTCAAGCGCGGATTCAGCAGCACCTACGATGAATTCCTGAATGCGGCTGAATACATTTTGGCCGGAGGCAATCCGAACGTTATGCTCTGCGAGCGCGGCATCCGGACGTTCGAGACCTACACGCGCAATACGCTTGATCTGACGGCGATTCCGGTGCTGCAAGGTTTGAGCCATCTGCCTGTCATTTCCGATCCGAGCCATGGCACAGGCCGCAGAGAGCTTGTTGAGCCGATGGCCAAAGCATCGGTAGCGGCTGGAGCGAACGGTCTCATTATTGAAATGCATACCGATCCTGACAACTCCGCTACCGGCGACGGCGTACAATCGCTGTTCCCGGATCAATTCGCCCAGCTGCTTAAGGATCTGGAGAAGCTTGCGCCAATCGTCGGCAAGAATTTTGACACGAAAAAGGAAGAGGCGGAGGCATTTGCCGTCTGGCAGCGTTAATCGGGCCGAACAGAAGAGAGAGAAAGTAAACGCTTTCTTATAATTATGCAAAGATACGTATATCGACAAGGTTAAATATAAGGTTACAAACGTTCGTAAACATCCGTAAATCCTGTTTTTATTAAGGATTTACGGATGTTTATGTTTTTTGGTGCAAATAAAGATGCATATTGTATAAATGTTGTGAGTAATGCTTACACTTGTTCCAAAAATACCTGACATAGCTATTGACGGTGCTAATAGGGAGTTTTATAATAACTTCAAGGTTCAGGGCCAAAGTTGAACAATCTCGGTAATAATCAATGTTAACGTTCGGAAATGGAGGAAATTTCAGATGTCAGTTCAAGGTGTATTGGACAAAATCAAAGAAAATAACATCCAGTTTGTCGATTTCCGTTTTGTGGATCTTGCCGGCCGCGCTCACCACATTTCTCTTCCTGCGACGGAAGTAGATGGTGAAACTTTCGTAAATGGCGTTGCTTTTGACGGCTCCTCGATCCCGGGTTTCCGCGGCATCGAAGAATCTGACATGGTCATGATGCCCGATACGGAGTCGGTATTCGTAGATCCTTTCACCGATCATCCTACGTTGAACATCATGTGTAACATCCACACGCCAGACGGCGAGCGTTATGAGCGCGATCCGCGCAGCATCGCTCACAAGGCGGAAGAATACCTCCAATCCACGGGCATTGGCACGGCGGCGTTTTTTGCTCCCGAGTCCGAATTCTTCATCTTTGACGACGTGCGTTACGAAAGCTCCATGAATTCTTCTTTCTTCTCGGTTGACTCCGAGGAAGCGGCTTGGAATACGGGCCGTAAAGAAGAAGGCGGCAACCTCGGCTTTAAAGTCGGCGTTAAAGGCGGTTATGTGCCGGTTGCTCCAGTTGATACCCAACAAGATATCCGCAGCGAAATGTGCCGTCTGATGGCAGAAGCGGGTCTGCGCATCGAGCGCCATCACCACGAAGTGGCGACGGCAGGACAAGCGGAAATCAACTTCCGTTTCGACACGCTGACTAAAACGGCTGATAACCTGATGCTTTACAAATACATCGTGCACAACACGGCTCGCCAATACGGCAAAGTAGCTACGTTTATGCCTAAGCCGCTTTTCGGCGACAACGGCAGCGGCATGCACGTTCACCAATCGATCTTTAACGGCGACAGCCCGCTCTTCTATGAAAAAGGCGGCTACGCTAACCTGAGCGAAATGGCGCTGCATTACATCGGCGGCATTCTGCACCATGCCCCGGCTCTGATCGCTCTGACGAATCCGAGCACGAACTCGTTCAAACGCCTTGTTCCAGGCTACGAAGCGCCGGTTAACCTTGTATTCTCCAAAGGCAACCGTTCCGCAGCAGTTCGTATTCCGGTTGCAGCAGTTACGCCTAAAGGCTGCCGCATCGAGTTCCGTACGCCGGACTCCACGGCTAACCCTTACCTGAGCTTCGCGGCTATGCTGCTGGCAGGTCTGGACGGCGTTAAGCGCAAAATCGATCCTTCGGCTCTTGGATATGGCCCGTACGACAAAAACATCTACGATCTGTCCGACGCTGAGAAGCAAGAAATCCGCAGCGTTCCTGGCACGCTCGACGAAGCTCTGGACGCTCTGGAAGCCGATTCCGCGTTCCTTACGGAAACAGGCGTATTCAGCCAAGACTTCATCGACAACTACGTTGCTCTTAAGCGTCAAGAAGCAAAAGCAGTTGCAATCCGTGTTCATCCTTACGAGTACGGCCTCTACTTCGATTGCTAATTTTAACGCACTCATCCCTTCAAGGCTCCCCGACCGGGGAGCCTTGTTTGTTGTTCAACGGCTTACTTTGCAGCCAATAATGCCGATAAAAGGAAGAGAGCCGGCAATGCTGCCGGCAGCATTGCAGAAGGAAAGGGCGAATTCCGTTGCTGAAAAGTCTGCAGGTTCGAATCATCATTCTGTTCACGCTTTTTTTGCTGGTCTTTGGAGCCGTTTTGGGAGGAGTCGTGTACCTGTCATCCGCTCGGTTAGTGAATCAGTCGATCGCCGATCAGGCGCATCAAGCGGCTCAATACGCAGCCGAGCGCATCGATGTTCATGCATATTTGGAGCTGGCGAAGAGCAAGCAGGAGACGGCTTATTACAGTAAGCTGAGGGGCGAGCTGGACGAGCTTCGCAAGGCTATAGGTCTAAAGTATCTGTACACAATGAGCGGTCTTGAGGATGTATCCAGGCCGCCGTACGGCTATGTTGTTGACGGAATGCCTCTCGATGCGGAAGCTGAGGATTTTTCTCCGCTCGGCGAACCGGTAGAGGAGGGCGATCCGATGCTCCCGGTAGCATTCCAGGAAGGCAAGCCCCAAGTAGGCTCGCTAACGAAGGATGATGCCTACGGAGCGACGCTTACCGCCTATGTGCCGATTATGAATGAAGGTAACGTTATTGGCGTTGTCGGAGCGGATTTTGACGGGGATGCGGTATTCAGCCTCATGAACGACAATCGCAATCGTCTGCTGATGACCGGAGCAGCAATCTGGCTCGCCGCAGCCATTCTGCTGGCCATTGCGGCGCGTATGCTGCTCAAGCCTTTGCTCCGTCTGCAAGGGGCGATGGAGCAGGTGACCGCGGGTGATTTGACGGTTAGCCTGCATGTAAAGGGAGAGGACGAGATCAGCCGGCTCGGCAGGGCGTTTCAGCGTATGACCCGTTTGCTGGCAGCAATGCTTGGCAGCCTGCAGGGCAGCTCGAGTGATGTTCGGGGAGAGGCTGGCCGGCTGGCCGCTGACGCCGCCGCTACAAGCGCTTCGCTTGACCGCATGACGGAGGCGCTTGGTCAATCGGCAGTCCGTTCAGCGGAGCAGTCGCGTCTGACAACCGAAACCGCGGCTGCAATCGGGGAAGTTGGCCAAGGCGCTCTTCGAATGGCCCAGGCGACGGTGGAAACGGCGGCTGCTGCGGAAGGCGCGAGCCGCTCCGCGTATGAAGGCGAGGAGGCCGCAGCGCGCGCTGCTCTGCAGCTGCAGCGGATGGAAGAGGGCATGAGACAGGCTTCAAAACAAGCCGAACGGCTCATGGCTCAAGCGGCCGAGACAGGTGAGATTGCGGGACTTATCCGAGGTATCGCCTCCCAGTCGGGGCTGCTTGCCCTGAACGCTTCTATAGAAGCGGCGCGCGCTGGAGAGCATGGACGGGGCTTCGACGTAGTCGCCAATCAGATGCGGAAGCTGGCGGACCAATCAGCCCATTCTGCAGCCGTTATTGCCGGGAAGATGGAGGCTATGCTGGCGGAGGCGGACGGAATGCTTCAAATTTCTCGTGTGCAGGCGGGAGAAATGGAGGACGGGCTTGCATCGGTGCGCCTCGCGTCGTCTTCGTTCGGCGCCATCCGCTCCGAGGTGGAGCGTGTGAACAGCCAGGTTCAGGAGCTGTCCGCGATATCCGAGCAGCTGTCGGCCGGAGCGGGACAAACGGCAGAAGCAGCAGCCCGCATGCAGCAGCTGTCCGGCGAGGAGGCGTTAAGCCTGCAGCGGCTCGCACAGGCTGCAGACGGGCAGCGGGAGGCTATGCACCGTCTGGCGGAGCTGGGAGGCCGGCTGGATGAGATGGCGATTCGCTTGGAACAGCTGTCCGGACAGATGAAGATATAGGCGGATTCCGCATCTGAATCTGTAAAATCCGAATGATGATTAGTCAGTATACGGTAAGCGTTCGTGTAATTGTCACTTGAAGGAATGAGTCAAACTTGATAAGATACTCATAACTTTACTGGAGCGTATCGTTCCAGCGACAGAGACAGGGGTGCTAGAATCGTGACGAAGAGAGCCTACAATTTTAATGCTGGACCGGCCGCACTGCCGCTTGAGGTATTGCAGCAAGCACAAGAGCAATTTGTCGATTACATGGGTGCTGGCATGTCCATTATGGAAATGTCCCACCGCAGCAAGGTGTTCGAAGGCGTTAACGATGAAGCCGATGCTCTGCTCCGCGAATTGCTGCAAATTCCGGACGATTACAGTGTAATGCTGCTGCAAGGCGGCGCAAGCACCCAGTTTGCAATGGTTCCGATGAATTTGCTGGCCTCAGGCCAAACGGCCGCATACGTCAACAGCGGAAGCTGGGCGAAAAAAGCGATTAAGGAAGCAAAGCTGATCGGGGAAACCCGTGTAGTGGCATCCGCAGAGGAATCCCGTTTTACGGCGATGCCGGACCTGTCCGCACTGGAGCTTTCGGAAAACACCGCTTATCTGCATGTCACTTCGAATGAAACGATCGAAGGCACTCAGCTGGCTGCTTTTCCGAATACAGGAGCGATTCCGCTCGTTGCCGATATGTCGAGCGATATTATGTCCCGTCCCCTTGACGTGAAGCAGTTCGGCCTCATCTATGCCGGAGCGCAAAAAAACCTCGGCCCATCCGGCGCGACGGTTGTCATTGCCCGCAACGATCTGATTGCCGCCAGTCCGGCAGGCATTCCGACGATGCTTCGCTACGACACCCATGCCAAGTCCAAATCGCTGTATAATACGCCGCCTTCTTTTGCCGTATATATGGTAGGCTTGGTGCTCAAGTGGATTAAAGGAAAAGGCGGGCTTGCCGCAGTTGAGCAGCTGAACCGCGATAAAACCGGTCTTATCTATGGAGCAATTGACGGCAGCAGCGGGTTCTACCGCGGCGTAGCCGAGGCTGGCAGCCGCTCTCTGATGAATGTGACGTTCCGTCTGCCATCCGAGGAGCTTGAGAAGCTGTTCGTTAAACAATCCGAAGAGCAAGGTTTTGTCGGCTTAAAAGGTCACCGCGACGTAGGCGGCCTGCGGGCTTCGACTTACAATGCGGTACCGCTTGAAAGCTGCCGTGCTCTGGCCGAATTCATGAAGGAATTCCAGCGCATTAACGGCTAACTTGCACGGCTGGCGCTTGCCTGTCCGTTCCGGGCGCGCAAGTGCCGGAAACAAAGCAACGCCCTTGCCGGGTTCTACTATCGGCAAGGGCGTTGTTTGTTCGTATGGGGGATGTTAGGCCAAAGCGCTCTGATCTTTGGGGTTAGGGCCAGTGAGCTTGTATCCGACGTTGCGGACCGTCATAATAAATTCCGGGGAGCGGGCGCTGCGTTCGATTTTTTCCCGCAGATGGCTAATATGAACGTCGACGATACGGGTATCGCCAAGGAAATGGTAATCCCATACCCCTTGCAGCAGCTGTTGGCGGCTCAGCACTTTGCCGCGATGGCGGCAGAGGAAGATAAGCAGCTCGAATTCTTTTGGAGTCAGCTCAACCGCTTCTCCGTTCAGACGAACCTCGCGTTGGCCGAGATCGACCCGTAGGGCACCGATTTCATAACTGACCTCCTCGTTAACTCCCGGATAAGCTTGAATACGCCGGAAGATCGCGGATATACGAGAGATAAGCTCCTGAGGGCTGAACGGCTTTGTCATATAGTCGTCGGCGCCATTGTCGAGGCCGGCGATGCGGTCCGTCACATCCTGCATAGCCGTGAGCATGACGATCGGCACAAAGTTTCCTCTGCGGCGAAGCTCTCGGCATACTTCGATGCCATCCATTTTGGGCAGCATCAGATCTAACACGATCAAGTCCGGGCGGAAGGTCTGAAGCCTGTCAAATACGGCCATGCCGTCATGCACAGAATGGACCTCATATCCGGCAAGGTTAAGGTTGAATTCAAGAAGCATGGAAATGGAAGGCTCGTCGTCAACGATGAGAACTTTTTTCTTCGTCATGCTGGATCGGGCTCCTTTACTCGTTGCTTGAGAAAAGTATATCTCCCTACCATAAAAGAGGAGTTAAGCACGCGTAAAAGCTGTGTAAAGGAACAGGGAAAAGGAAGCGGAATTGTAATCCAACTGTAAATACGACTCTACATTCAACTCTAAATTCACCGAAGAAGGAAGGTTTAGCCATGGCATTTCATATTGTGCTTGTCGAACCCGAGATTCCCGCTAATACCGGAAATATATCGCGCACCTGCGCGGCAACGGGAGCGCATCTGCATCTTGTGCGTCCGCTTGGCTTTGATACGGATGACCGTACGCTGAAACGTGCGGGACTTGATTATTGGCATGCGGTTAAGGTACACTACTACGACTCCTTCCAGGAGGTAAGGGACCGATTCCCTGAGGGGCGGTTTTTCTATGCCAGCACTAAAGCCCGCTTGCGTTATGATTCGGTCGCTTATCGCGACGGTGATCTGCTTGTTTTCGGCAAAGAAACAAAGGGGCTGCCTCCGGAACTCATTGAGGAAAATATGGATACTGCAATCCGCATGCCGATGACCGGCGATGTAAGATCGATGAATTTATCCAATTCTGCTGCGGTTATTTTGTTCGAGGCACTGCGCCAGAACGATTTTCCGGGGCTCGGATAACCGCCTTTTCCGATGGTGTTAACAAAACCGGATAAACTTGTACTATTCTAAGAAAGTCTTCCAAAGTGCAGGATTCTTGATGCAGGAAGCGAACAAAAGTAGCATAAGCATCCTAAGCCCTGTGACATTTTTGTCCGCCGAAGGGTTGGTTGTGACTAGATTTTCAGACATAAGGAGCGAAATACAACCGATGAAACCGGCTGGAGTCGTAAGAAAAGTCGATCAGCTTGGACGCATTGTGCTGCCCAAGTCGTTGCGCAAGCGTTACCAGATGAATGAGGGAGATCCTGTCGAAATTCTCGTGCAGGGCGATCATATTATTTTGGAGCGTTATCGCCCGCGCTGTGTGTTCTGCAGCTCGATGGAGGATGTACGGGAATTCAAAGAGCGTTACCTGTGTATGGAATGTATGACCGGAATGCTGCAAATCCGCCGCTAGGCGCTGTTTAACTGTCGCAAGGACGAAATGGAGCAAACGAAAAAGGCCATGCTTCCCGTATGAACGGGGCATGGCCTTTGTCTTTCTTGCCGGATCAGAGGAACCGGCTGAAGAGTTGTTGGCTAGATGCGAAAATCCGCAGCGTCTTACAGGCCTTTGGTCTTGTCGTCGTTGTAAGCCGCTGTCAAAATCGCGGTCAGGAACAGCAGCGACACAAGCATGACGACGATAAACGGTAAGGACATATGTAGCACCTCCGGACGAATTAATTTTATTATACCCAACTGGTTAAAAAAAGAAAACGATTCAAATTGTGAACAAGATGTGTCAGAGTTGCTGGCGATACTGGCCGGGAGAGCAGCCGGTATGCTTTTTGAACACTTTACTGAAGTATTTTTCATCCCCATAACCGACCTGCGACGCCACCTCGGCAACGCGAAGCCCGGCGGCAGCGAGCAGCTTGCGGGCCTTCTCCATTCTCAGGCTTTCGACGAATTCGCTGAGCGTTTGGCCGGTTTCCTGCTTGAAGCGGCGGCTGACATGCTCCCGGCTGAGGAAAAAGCGGGAGGCGAGCGTCTGCAGCGATAAGTCTTCCTCCAGATGGGCGTTAATATACGAGGTCATTTCGGCAATGATGCTGCGCTCCTGGCGGATGCGGCGCAAAATCGTCTCCAGCCAGTCCAGCAGCTGCAGCCTGAACTCTTTTTCCGTATCGTCGAGCAGCAGTTTGCCATCATCATTAAACACTAGCGGCATCGATCCTCCTGCTGCCATATCCTCATCCGGCGTAAATTCTTGAACAATCCGGGTGCGCATCAGCTCCAGCTGGCGGTCCCATAGCTGAACAGCCGCCGGCGTTACAGCTCCAGCCTGGCGCAGCCTTGCGAACCAATCCGACAAAGCCGCAGTCGCTTCTGCCGGATTGCGTACCTGCACCGATACGCGCAGCGCTTGCTCTAGCTCGCTTAAATGTAAAGAATGGCCGCTGGCCGGCAGCAGCTGGGCGTGGTGGACACGCTCCTTGGGCTGCAGCAGATTGCGGTACAGCAGCGCCGTCCGTGCTTCTTTGACGGAAGTCCATACGTCTTCCGCTTTTGCGGAAAGGCTGCCGACGCCAGCGTGCAGCTCCGCCTTAAGCGTCAGGGAAACCGCCTCAAGCATCTTCCTCGTCCGTTCTTCAATTCCATTCTGGCCGCTCCAGATTAAAGCTGTTATTTCATCCGATGTGTCGGAGGAGCGGAAAGCATAACCGCATTGCCATTCCGTGCGGAGCAAATCGTTCAATACGTTTATAATTGCAAACTCGAGCAGCTCGCGGTCGCCGCGAAACCGCCGGAGCAGCTTGTCCTGAATCGGGTACAGGCTGAGAACTACAGCCTGCATTGGCGCTTCGGGAGGAAACCCGCTGAACTCGACGCGGAGCTGCTCTGCAGCCGCTTCCGCCTCTTGCGCTCCAGATGCCAGCTTGCCAAACAGATGGCTCCAATACACGGGTTTGTACTGATTAAGGGCGATTCCGCTTTCCACCTGCCTCTGCTTTTCCTGCGTTTCCAGCCTCCACTCCTCCAGAGCGCGCTGCACCGCTTCATTCAGCTGGTCAGGATCAATCGGCTTCAATATATAGTCTCTACCGCCATATTTCATCGTTTTGCGGACATAATCAAAATCGTTATAGCCGCTAATTGCGATGACCTTGCTTTGCGGATGATGCGTGCTGACCCATTCCATGAACCGGAGTCCGTTTGTAATCGGCATGTGGATGTCCGTCAGAATCAGCACTGGAATATATTCATCAACAAGCAGCTTCGCTGCCTCGCCGTTATCTGCCTCTAATAGTCTGGAAACGCCCAGAGCATCCCAGTCAACGAGCAGCTTGACCGCTTCACGCGCATGGCTTTCGTCGTCAACGATTAACACATTCATGATGGTTCTCTCCTATCTAAGGTGTGTCTGCTGCCGGAATAAAAAGGATAACGGTTAATCCGCCCAGCGGCTCCTGACCGCTTTCGAGCCGAATCGCTGCGTTCTCCCCGCAGTGGAGCTTTAGGCGTGACGCGACGTTAGCCAGGCCGATATGACCGGCAATATGGAGACTGTCTTCATCCGTACGCAAGAGGCTGTTTTGCAGCTGCTCCAGCTTTTCTGCTGAAATGCCAGGCCCGTTGTCGGCTATTTCTACCCGAGCCATGCCGTCGGCCTGATAGCAGCGAATGGAGACATGCACTTCGCCGCCAGCAGGGTCAAAAGCATGCTTGAATACATTTTCCACTATCGGCTGAATAACCATGCGCGGTATAAAAGTACCCGCTGCTTCGGGATCAACTGCAATTTCATAGGTCAGCTTGTCGTCAAAACGATGTCTCTGCAGCTCCAGGTAGGAGCGGGTATGATCAATTTCCTGGGAAATAACGACAAATTCCTCGGCGGTATTCATGGAATAACGCATCATTTTGCCGAGCTGCATAATGAGCTTGTACAGATCGGGAACGCCTCGTTTCAGTGCTGTCGTCCCGATTGACTGCAGCGCGTTGTACAGAAAATGCGGATGGACCTGAGCCTGCAGCGCCTTCAGCTGATTTGTTTTGTTGGCAAGCTCAAGCTTGTATTCCCGCAGCACCAGATTATTAATGGTTTCCATCATCATCCGAAAACGGCGGGCCAACTGGCCGATCTCATCCGCTTGATCCAGATGAATGTTCGTATCGAGCTGGCCGGATTGAATTTGACTTACATATCCGGTTAATTGCTTGATTGGCCGGGTAATCCAAAATGAGATGAGCAGCGTGGCAAGCGATACAAGCAGCAAGGAACCGAGCAGCACAATCGTGTTCACCTGCGTTACGCCGTTTGTAATCCGCATTAACGCGGAATCCGGAATGCGTTTGACAAGTGTCCATTGCTGCTCTCCGGCGGCAATCTGTTCAAAAATAAAAATACCCTGATCCGGAGACTGACTTAGACGTTTGGCTCCAATTGCCGTATCGCTTCGCTCCTCGGAAGCCCATTTGGCGGACTCCGCCAGCAGCTCGGCTGTCCATTCCGCATCAAGCTTAAGGCCGCGCCTGTCGGGATCGGGCCCGTAGATGATCGTACCGTCGGGAGAGAGCAGATAAACCTCCTCGCCCTTATCCGGCTGGTAGAGCTGTCCGGCAATGGAATTAATCACTTCCGGGGTAACGTCGATAGCAAGCGTGCCAATCAATTCATCGCTAGGAATCCGGTAAAGCGGTCTAACGACAGTAATGACCGGCCGGGCCAAAAAAGGAGGTGCAGCCAAAATGCCGTAATTGCTGCTCATATGCAGCGGGCGTATGGTGTAATTGACTCCTTCAGGAAGCGTCGTTCCGGGGGCGTTAATGATTTGCGGATTTCGCTTATACTGCCCCTTGGAAAACAGAAACCCCCGCTCCGCTTTAGGAGAGTGAAGATAAACCTGGTAAATTTCCTTAACCGTGTTCGCCATTATTTGCAGGCTGACAAAGATCTGATTATCCGTCAAATAATCGCTGCGTCCCGTCTCAAGCGTACGGTAAAGCGTCGTATCGGAATAAGGTGCAAGCGACGTTTGAAAGAGGGACTGAAAGTAATAGTCCAGATTCGTCTTGCCCTGATAAAGCAAGTTGGAATTTTGCCGGATGTTGTCGTCCTCTACAAATGCGGCTGTGCGCGTATTCGTTATGATGATGGAGGCGAGCATGGGAATGCCGATCGCAAGCAGAAGAATAACGGTCAGCTTTGTGCGGATGCTTCGCCTGATCCAATAAAATTTCACTGTGGTGTGCTCTCCTTTACCAGATCCAGCTTTAAATGAGGCCGAAGCTTACGGTTCGATTATAGCGGGAGCAGCGAGCCGCATCAATATTTTACACCTTTCCTGTCATCATACTCGGTGGGAGGCCTCGTCTGTAGAGCGTATACTGGACAAAAATGAGCAAGAAGTCGGCATATTTCTGCTACAGGCAGGAGAAACTGACTGCAATTATTGAGTTGAAAGGGGAGATTCGGGATGAAAAGCAGCGGATGGTCCAAATCATGGATCCAGCAAATCGTGTTCACCGGCCCGGCTACGGTCGCGTTTGCGATTATTGTTGCGCTTCCCTTCTTTATGGGCATGTACTACTCCTTCTTTGATTGGAATGGAGTATCCGACAACCTGAAGTTTGTCGGCTTGGGCAACTTTACCGCCATATTTCAAGACGAAGCTTTTATTAATTCTTTTATTTTCACCAGCAAATTTACGGTTGCAACCGTCATTTTGTCCAATCTGGTCGGCTTCATCCTGGCGCTGCTGCTGACGCAGCCTGTGAAATCGAGAAATGTGCTGCGGACCATTTTTTTTATGCCAAACGTCATCGGAGGTTTGCTGCTCGGTTTCATCTGGCAGTTTATCTTCATTAAAGGTTTTTCGGCTGTAGGCGAAAAAACGGGCTGGGCGCTGTTTAACCTGCCGTGGCTCGGAGACGAAACAACGGCATTCTGGGGCGTCGTCATCGTCACCATTTGGAGTACGGCTGGTTATCTGATGGTCATCTACATCTCCGCTTTAATCAATGTGCCAAAGGATCTGATGGAGGCTGCCTCGATTGACGGAGCGACCGCCATGCAGAAGCTGCGCCACATTACGGTGCCGCTGATCATGCCGGCTGTAACGATTGCGCTGTTCCTGGCGCTAAGCTGGTCGTTTAAATCCTTTGATATCATCTTGTCTCTGACCAAAGGCGGCCCGTATAACTCGACGCAATCCGTCGCTCTGAACATTTACACAGAAGCGTTCCAAAACAATAACTACGGTCTCGGAACGGCCAAAGCGCTTGTATTCTTCGTCATCGTGGCGATCATTACGTCGCTGCAGGTATGGCTGACGAAGAGCAGGGAGGTGCAGGCATAATGGAACAGTCCCGTTACCGCGGAACAACATTAATTCTGGAAATTATCGGAGTGCTGCTTGCGCTGGTATTCCTCGTTCCGTTTTACTTCTTGGTCAGCAATGCGTTTAAAAAGTATGGAGACATTCTCCTCGACTCCGCGGCGCTGCCAAACCCATGGACCGTGGACAACTTTACCCGCGCCTGGGACATCATGAGCTTCCCGGCCTCGTTTATGAACTCGCTTATTATCACTGTTACGACCATTATCGGTCTGGCCGTAATCAGCTCTATGGCTGCATACCGGATGGTCCGCCATTCGTCCAAATACAATAACCTGTTGTTCGCAGTATTTGTGGCGGCGATGGTCATCCCGTTCCAGTCGATCATGATTCCGCTCATTACAGTGGCGGCGAACTTGAATTTGACGAACAGCCTCTCCGGCTTATGGTTTGCTTACATGGGCTTTGGCTCCTCAATGACCATTTTCCTGTATCATGGCTTCGTGAAGTCGATTCCGCTTGAAATCGAAGAATCTGCAACTGTTGACGGTTGTTCCCCTTACGGCGTTTTCTGGAGAATCGTATTTCCGCTGCTCAAACCAATGACGGTGACGATCATTATTTTGAACAGCCTGTGGGTATGGAACGACTTCCTGCTGCCGGACCTGATGCTTGGCGAAGGTCAGCGGACGATTCCTCTCTCGACGTATGCGTTTTTCGGGCAATATACGAAACAATGGGATTTAGCGCTTGCCGGTCTTGTAATGGGCGTGCTGCCGATTCTGATTTTCTTCCTGATGCTTCAGCGTCATATTATTGAAGGCATTACGGCTGGTTCTGTTAAAGGTTAAACGGAATCGGCGTTCCCAAGGGGGAGGATCGTGATATCGCCAAAAGCGACATCAATATCCTCCCCCTTTTGCAGCAATATCGTCAGTGCTAACGTTTGCATAACAGGAGTATACTGAGTTCATATTAGATAACCGCTTCGAATTAGCCGCCAATTACTTGGCATACTAAGGGAAGCAAAGGATCGAAAGGGGATTTTACCTGTGAAAAAAAGCTTGATGAGCATCGCGTCCGCAGGGCTTGCCGTTGCTATGCTCGCCGGATGCAGCACAACAAACAATGGAGGCGGCAATGAGGCTGCCAGCAATAACAGCGGCTCGAATAGCGGCGAAAAAGTAACGCTGAACATTTTCCAATTCAAGGTTGAAATCGCGGATGCGATGAACCGTTTGAAAGCCGATTACGAAAAAGAGAATCCCAACGTTACGCTTAACATCGAAACGATGGGCGGCGGCGCGGACTACGGCGCAGGCTTAAAAGCAAAATTCGCCTCGGGCCAAGAGCCGGACATCTTCAATAACGGCGGCAATGCCGATCTGAACACCTGGGCAGACAAGCTGGAGGATCTGAGCGGCGAGCCTTGGCAATCCGATGTAATCGACACAGCCAAAGAAGCAATTACCCGTGACGGCAAAAACTACGGCCTGCCAATGGGCATCGAGGGTTACGGCCTCCTGTACAATAAAGACCTGTTCCAGCAAGCCGGAATTGAAACTCCGCCTAAAACGCTCACCGAGCTGAAGGCAGCAGTTGAGAAGCTGAAAGCCGCCAATATTACGCCGTTTGCCAATGGATATCAGGAGTGGTGGATTCTCGGCAACCATACGTTCAACGTTGCCCTGGCCAACCAGGAAGATCCGGCCGCGTTTATTAAAGGCGTAAGCGAAGGCAAGGGCGGTCTCACGGACAACAAAGTAATCACCGACTGGTTCAACCTGTTCGATCTGATGATTCAGAACAGCAACAAAAACCCGCTGACGACCGACTACAACACGCAAGTAACGCTGTTTGCAAGCGGCAAAGCGGCGATGATGCAGCAGGGCAACTGGACGCAAGTTCAGATCGACGGCATTACGCCGAATCTGAATGTAGGCGTGCTGCCAATGCCGATCAACGACGACGCGAAGAGCGGCAACATCTACGTTGGCGTTCCGAACTACTGGGTAGTGAACAAAAACTCCAAAAACAAAGAAGCCGCCAAGGAGTTCCTGAACTGGCTGGCAACTTCTGAAACCGGCAAAAAATATGTCGTTAACGAGTTCAAGTTCATTCCAGCTATGAAATCGGTCGAAGTAGCGGACGAAAAAGTGCTCGGTCCGATCGCAAACGAAATTATGACGTTCAGCAAGGACGGCAAAACTTCCGGCTGGTACTTCAACCAAATGCCAGAGGGCGTTCCGCAAGAAGTCGGCGCCGAAATGCAGGCTTATGTAGCGGGCAAAGTTAGCAAAGAGGAAATGATAAAGAACATCCAGCAAAAATGGAGCAACATGGCTAAAAAATAAGCTTGCTTAATAGGATCAGCCCCAACGTCTACAAATGACGTCTGGGGCTGATTTATTTGGGCTAGGCCGGATAAACAAACAAGTTCGTTACGGGTTCTCCTATCCTAGCCGAAATAGGTCCCGTTGTAGATACGTTCTCAAACTTACCTCCAATTCCAATGAGTATGTTTATTACGTCCATACCGAATGACAAGTAGACGAGAGTGTTGCCGCTTAAAAAATAATAATTCATTGAAGCCTTTACAGATCCGGGGAGCGTAGTGGATGTGACTTTTATTTCACCAGTGCTACCACTCGCAATGGAGTAAGGGGAAGAGGAGATTGGACCGTAATAGTTGCTTCGGGTCAGCGTATAGCCGGATCGGTTATGAATATAAAATGGAATTGCTGTTCCTGCAGGCGTTATCGGGCCTTCCGGATCGCTTAAATGGCATCGAATCGATTGAGTCACAATAACAAGTAAAATAAATAGAATCAGGATGATGCTAGGTCCCATTAAAATAACTCCTATCCTTATAGAATTCCTGAACAAAAGTATGGTTTCTACTAACAGTTTATGAGGTAAAAGAATAAAGGTAACGGCGGTTGTCCAACCGTATGAACCAGTTGGTGCTTATGAAGAAGAGGAAAATATTGATTCTTCGAATCCATATCAATATTTTTCACCTTTTTGTTCAACATCCTCAGTGGTAGCGTTTGCATCGCAAGCCTATACTAAAGTTGTTCCCGAGGATTAAGGGATGACTTAACAGAAAATTATTTTTAAAGCGCATACATGGCGGCGGGTCAAACATGAGGGAGGACAAACGAATGAAAAAATCGGTAGTTACAGTTCTGTCGGCAGGCATTGCGCTCAGTCTGGCAGCAGCTGGCTGCAGCACTTCCGGCGGAAATAACAGCAGCGGCGATACAGGTTCCGCGAACAACACGGCGAACAGCTCGGCTAATTCCAACGCTGGCGGCGGCGGAGAAAAAGTAACGCTGAACATCTTTCAATTCAAGGTTGAAATTGCGGATGCGATGACCCGGCTGAAGGCCGACTACGAAAAGGAAAATCCCAATGTGACGCTCAACATCGAAACAATGGGCGGCGGAGCGGATTACAGCGCAGGTCTAAAAGCGAAGTTTGCTTCCGGTCAGGAACCGGATATTTTCAATAATATGGGCAACTCCGAATTGACAACATGGATCGACAAGGTCGAGGATTTGTCCGATCAGCCTTGGGTTGGCGACGTATTGGACGCAGCCAAAGAGCCGATTACGCGTGACGGCAAAATCTACGGCATGCCGGTGGGCATTGAAGGGTACGGCTTTATTTACAATAAGGATTTGTTCGAGAAGGCAGGCATAACCGAGCTGCCCAAAACGCTGAGTGAGCTGGAAGCGGCGGCGAAAAAATTGCAGGACGCAGGCATTACGCCATTCTCCAACGGCTATCAGGAGTGGTGGGTGCTCGGCAACCACAACTTCAACGTTGCATTGGCGAATCAGGACGATCCGGCCGCTCTGATTCAAGGCTTGAACGAAGGAAAAGGCGGCTTGTCTGGAAACGCGGTTGTCGATAATTGGTTTAAGCTGCTTGATCTGACGCTGAAATACAGCAACAAAAACCCGCTGACGACCGATTACAACACGCAGGTGACGCTGTTTGCCAGCGGTAAAACGGCGATGATGCAGCAGGGCAACTGGACTCAGGTGCAGATTGACGGAATTACAAAAGACATGAACATCGGTGTACTGCCGATGCCGATTGATGACAGCGAGAAGAGCGGCAACATTATGGTCGGCGTTCCGAACAACTGGGTCATCAACAAAAATTCCAAAAACAAAGAGGCTGCTAAAGATTTCCTGAACTGGCTGGCGACCTCCGAAACAGGCAAGCGTTATATTGTAGAAGAGTTCAAGTTCATTCCTGCGCTGAAATCGATTGAAGTGAAGGATGAAAAGGTGCTTGGCGCTATTGCTACTGACATTATGAAATACAGCCAGGAGGGCAAAACTTCCGGCTGGTACTTCAGCCAAATGCCGGACGGCGTTCCGCAAGAGGTTGGCGCCGAAATGCAGGCTTATGTTGCAGGCAAGGTCGACAAGGCCGGCCTGATCAAAAACATAGAAGCCAAGTGGAAAAGCATGGCTGTAAAATAACAGTTTGGGAACGTTCCGGAGGCAGCTACGCTTCCGGAACGTTTTTTTGATTCAATGGTTGCAGCCGATTGCATCTGCACTGAGAAGGATTTATGACTTGCTGATTGGCGGATGAAATGCTCCGCAACGGCGGAATTAAGTCCAAAAGTGGACTTAAATCAAGAGAATAGCTCCTCATTGGCGGAATTAAGCCCAAAAGTGGACTTATCTCGAGAGAATCGCTCCGCATTGGCTGAAATAAGTCCAAAAGTGGACTTATTTCAAGAGGATTGCTCCTAATTGGCGGAATTAAGCCCAAAAGTGGACTTAAATCGAGAGAATAGCTCCGCAATGGCGGAAATAAGTCCAAAAGTGGACTTAAATCAAGAGAATCGCTCCGCATTGGCTGAAATAAGTCCAAAAGTGGACTTAAATCAAGAGAATCGCTCCGCATTGGCGGAAATAAGTCCAAAAGTGGACTTATCTCAAGAGGATTGCTCCTCATTGATGAATTTAAGTCCAAAAGTGGACTTATCTCGTGACGTTGCCCGAACAATACGACTGTAATTAATCCCTTGCATGAAATACTCCATCCGAGCACGTCAGCAATGAATTCAAACTATCTGCCGTTTGCGTACGACTACTCCTGCTCCTGCCGGAGCCGCCAGCCGTCAATGACGGCGGCATGCTCCGCCAGCGCGGTCTCGCCTGGCGGCAGCAGCTGGTAGACGCCTCGCTCCACCTTGGCGAACCAGCCGTAATAATTGTCGCGCAGCAGTCCGCCCGGATTCGCCACACCGGTCAGCTTCCGCAGCCCGGCCGGAGAGAGCGGGCCATGCGCTTGAAGCGCCCAGGCGCAGCGGAGCGCACGCTCCCGGTACGCGGTCATCAGCGTCCGGCCCTGAGCCCGTCCGCTGCCTCCGATGTTGTAATCGCCGCTGCGCTCGCGGAACTCCTGCAGCAGCCGGCGCTCGCGGGACGGGCGGCGTCCGCGCAACGGAGCGTCTCCGGGCTCGCAGAGCAGCTCCAGAGCAGGGGGCTTCGTTTTATAAAACGTCACCGTCATCAGTCCCAGCCCAAGCATCCGGCACAGCTCCGAAAGCTCGCCGAAGCGCTGGTTGACGGCGCCTTTTTTGGACCGGTTGCGCTCCACGACGAGCATGACCCGATCCGCCACCCGCAGCCGCTGCACCCCTTGAAGCAGCAGCGCCAAGGTGAACGTTTTTTTTAATTCAACGATAAGCAGATCGCTCTCGCCCGGACGCATTGCGACGAGATCGCAGTTCATCACCTCGCCTTTGACCTCATACCCCTGCTGCTCCAAATAAGCCTTTACCGGCCTGTACAGCTCCGCCTCCTCGCGTACCGCCATTCCGGCCAACCTCCCCATGCGCCGGCCCCGCAGGGCACAGGCGTTCTCATTCCGTTCATTATAGGAGATACGGGCGAGGCTGGCAATTCTTGTCCATCATCAAAATTTTCGGTCAAGTTATCGGCCCCCTCCGCATAGGCTTTAATACTTCGAATACGTTGCTATTCGGGAGTGAGAAGCAGAGATACAGCCTGGGCGAACGGGACAGTCAGCGGAAGCAATGGGAGGAGGCGCAGCATGGATATTTTCAAGCGGATTGCGGAGTACAAGTCGGAGGGCGAGCGGCTCGCCTGGTCGGGAACGTTCAAGGACTACATCGAATTGCTGCGGAACGATCCGTCACCGGCGATGACAGCGCACTCGCGGGTGTACGAGATGATTAAATCGCACGGCATCAAAGAGAAAAACGGACAGAAAACGTATAAGTTTTTTGAACAGGAAATATTCGGGCTCGACCGTGCGGTAGAAAAGCTGATGGAGGAATACTTCCACTCGGCGGCTCGAAGGCTCGACGTCCGCAAGCGGATTTTGCTGTTAATGGGCCCAGTCAGCGGAGGCAAATCTACCATCGTGACGATGCTCAAAAAAGGGCTTGAACGATTTTCACGCACGGAAAAGGGCGCTGTGTATGCCATCAAGGGCTGCCCGATGCACGAGGATCCGCTGCATTTAATACCGCATGAGCTGCGGCCTGATCTGGAGAAGGAGCTAGGTGTCCGCATCGAGGGAAATCTTTGCCCGTCCTGCCAAATGAGGCTCAAGACGGAATTCGAGGATGACATTGAGAACGTCCAGGTTGAGCGTGTTTTTCTTTCCGAAGACAACCGCGTCGGCATTGGCACCTTCAGCCCTTCCGATCCGAAGTCTCAGGACATCGCCGATCTGACCGGCAGCATCGACTTCTCTACCATTACGGAATTCGGATCGGAATCCGATCCGCGCGCCTACCGCTTCGACGGCGAGCTGAACAAAGCGAACCGCGGTTTGATGGAATTCCAGGAAATGCTCAAATGCGACGAGAAGTTCCTGTGGAATTTGCTTTCTTTGACGCAGGAGGGACAGTTTAAGGCAGGAAGGTTCGCGCTCATCAGCGCTGACGAATTGATCGTGGCCCATACGAACGAATCCGAGTACAAAGCGTTCATTTCCAACAAAAAGAACGAGGCGCTGCAGTCGCGGATGATCGTCATGCCTATTCCATATAACCTTCGAGTAACGGACGAGGAAAAGATTTACGCCAAGCTGATCGCCCAAAGCGATCTGCGCCATGTGCATATTGCGCCACACGCGCTGCGCACGGCGGCCATTTTCTCCATCCTTACCCGCCTCAAGGAGTCCAAAAAGCAAGGCATGGACCTGGTCAAAAAAATGCGCATGTACGACGGGGAAGAGGTCGAGGGCTACAAAGACGCAGACCTCAAGGAGATGCAGCATGAGTTTTTGGAAGAGGGAATGTCCGGCATCGATCCCCGTTATGTCATCAACCGGATTTCCAGCGCTCTGATCAAGGGCGAAATGGATCATATCAATGCGCTTGACGTGCTGCGGGCGCTCAAAGACGGGCTCGATCAGCATCCTTCCATTACGAAGGAGGAGCGCGAGCGCTACTTAAACTTCATCTCGGTGGCGCGCAAGGAGTATGATCAGCTGGCGAAAAATGAGGTGCAGAAAGCGTTTGTGTACTCCTTTGAGGAGTCGGCGCGTACGCTGTTCGAGAACTATCTCGACAACATTGAGGCCTATTGCAACTGGTCGAAAATCAAAGACCCGCTTACCGGCGAGGCGCTTGATCCAGACGAAAGGCTGATGCGTTCCATCGAGGAGCAAATCGGAATTTCGGAAAATGCAAAGAAGGCCTTCCGCGAGGAAATTCTGATCCGCATCTCATCCTACTCGCGCAAAAGCCGCAAGTTCGACTACACCAGCCACGAGCGGCTGCGCGAAGCGGTGGAGAAAAAGCTGTTTGCCGATCTTAAGGATATCGTCAAAATCACCACATCCACCAAAACGCCGGACGAAAATCAGCTGAAACGGATGAACGAGGTGACCAAACGGCTCGTCGAGGAGCATGGCTACACAACCGCAAGCGCCAACGAGCTGCTGCGCTACGTCGGAAGCCTGCTGAACCGCTAAGCGTACGGTAATCGCTTTACCGTTCTAAATCAGCAGAGGATGTTAGGCCCGCTCCGGGCTTAACATCCTCTGCTTTTTGGTATGGAAGGCAAAGGTTTTTGCCCTCCGTCCAGTATGACGAAACCTTGCCGAAAGCTCGGCAGGGTTTAGCCTTGAGAATCAAGCAGATTCCAAGCCGAAAATGGAAATGCAGGTTTAGCCGAGCACCAGCTCGCCGAACCATTCCGAACAGTGGAAGTTCGGATTGCTGGATTTTATCTCCGACCAGCAGCCGTAGTGGGGAAGCTCGGTTTCGTCGCCGCATTTGTACAAATTACCGCGCATGACGGCGCCAGATATCGGCTTGAAGTCAGGAAACAGCTCTGTGATCCAATCAAACGGCAGCTTCGCTTGTATGCACCAGTACGTCTCGCCGGTTGCGGCATCGCGTAGTCCCGCAGCGGCTTCAATGCGGAGCGAGGGATGCTCGTCCGGCTGGAGCAGCCTGCGGTCGTCTCGGTTCGTTCCGATGCCGAGCAGTCTGGTTCCGGCGGCGTTAAGCTCCAAATTCAAGTAACGCGCATCCGTTTCCGGCGACGGCTGGAGGAATAGCTCCACACAGCTGTCCTTGTAAACAGGCTCGTTGGCGTCCTTGAAGCGGATGAGCGGATCGGATTCGTAGACACGGAACGATACGGTCAGCTCATAGTCTGTGTACGAAAGAACCGCCTCCGTACGGGGACGGTAGCCGTTATCCATCCATAGGAAGTGGGAAACGGCGGCGGGCGGCGTTTCGGGCTCATTGGAGAAAGCGGCCTCGGGGCCGCCGGTATTCATTTTGCGGATAAAATAGCTGGTGGTCGTCACGAAAGGCATGTCCCTCCTTTTACTCTTCCATCAGAGTACCATGCCTGCTTAGGGCTCTGCTAGATGAAAAGGGCGGTGTTAGGGCGGTAATAAGGTCGTCAAACGCCATTAAGGACCGCCGAACCGGCGGAAAGCCCGGAAATAAGGTCGTCAAACGTCCTTAAAGGGCCGCCGAATCGGCGGAAAGCCCGGTAATAAGGTCGTCAAACGCCCTTAAGGGCCGCCGAACCGGAGGAAAGCCCTGTAATAAGGTCGTCAGACGCCCTTAAGGACCGCCGAACCGGCGGAAAGCCCGGAAATAAGGTCGTCAAACGCCCTTAAGGGCCGCCGAACCGGCGGAAAGCCCGGAAATAAGGTCGTCAAACGCCCGTATGTTTTGCCTGCAGCTCCCTTTCAGGGAGCTTTTTTTGCTTTGTTGCAATTGAGCGTGTAGTGGCGTCCGTAGCCTTTGGCATATTGGACGATCCGGCGAATAATCGTTGGATCATCCAGCTTGGTGAACGGGCACGGATCCGGGCGTGTATTTACCTCAAGAATCCACGGCTTTAGCTTTTTGTCGACGGCGAGATCAAGCCCGAGCTCGTTCAGCTGGGGATATTTTTTGCTCAGCTCCGCTGCCGTCAGCAGCGCCAGCCGATTCATTTTTTCCTGAAGCTGCTTAAATTCGGCCTCCCCGCAGACGGGCACCAGCAATCGGGCTGGCGAATAAATCGTGCCCCCCTGGCTGCCGTTTGAAACGATTTTATCGGGATGGGCGACACGCGCGGCTGTGCCGGTGCACTCCCATTTTCGATTTGAATTGCGCTGAATCATGACGCGAAAATCATAGGGTCTTCCTTCTTGCTTCAGCGCATGGATGCCTTTTTGAACGAGGTAAGGCGTATCTCCGATTCGGACTTGCAGGGAGCGGAACAGCCCAGCCAGCGAGGAAAATTTAAACGTGCGGGTGCCGCCCCTCAGCTCGTAGCCGTTCGATGTCTTTTTTACTCTCATAACGCCGATCCCTTTGCTGCCCCGGTCGGGCTTTACGTATACCATGCGGTGGCGATCCATCAGGGTCGTCAGTTCTTTTAAACCGAGCCAATGCGTAGTCGGAATATGTTTAGTCAATTCCTCGCTGCGCAGCAGAAGCTCCGTCTTCGTCATTTTACTGGCTATGCCCCGTTTTCCTTGGTAATTAGCGGACATGACTCAACTCTCCTTCATGTGCGGACTGGATTCGATAGTCTATGTGCCGGTATCCCGCTCAGCAATGGATGTTGGCCTAGAGATGCCGCGATCGCTTCATGAAAGGTATTTCGTCACCCTTTTAACTAAAATGTCCAGCCGCTGTTAGCACGCATTTACTGGAACGGCTTTATATACGTAGGCATAGGCTACTGCATGAGAGGCCGCAGCTTCCGTTTAAACATGCCTATATATGCAAAACAAGCATCGAGCAACGCTTGCCAAGGCGTCGGCTTAAAGGCATTCATATTCAATCCATTTATGAAACGAAATAAGGCCGTAAAAGAAAGGGGAGGGCGCTATGCCTCCTGAAAATTGGAAACAGCTCGTTTGCCATTTGACCGAACGTTTCCCGTGGCTTGGCAATCGGATAGATCAGCAAGCGATTATGCTAAAAATGGACCCTGAGCCTCCGGCGGATCCGCCGTCCGGGCTAGCAGCGGCCTCGCTGTTAGGCCCCGCAACACCGCAGTCCGAACTTCCAGCGGAATCGCAGCCTGAGCTCCCCCCAACTCTTCAGCCAGGCTTCTCCGCCGATCCGCTCTGGGAGCAGCTGCCGCTCGTCACCGCTTCTGTTCTCGAAACGCATTATTACACTCAAGACAATCCGCTGGCAGAGCAGCCGGACATGAATTGTTACCGAACCTCTGGAACGAGCTCCGGGCGGCGCAAAGCGATCTTTTACTCGGAGCGGGATGAGGAGCACTATTTGCGCGTTAAGCTGGACGTATTCCGTTCTATTTTGGAGCCATACGGATACCGCACGGCTGTTTCCGATATGGGCACCGGTCACGCGGAGGCTACGGCGGCGGCGGTATTTCGCAGCCTTGGGATGAGCGTTGAAACGCTGCCGTACCAGCTGCCAATCCGGGACCATATTGAACTGCTGGAGCGAAAAAGGCCCGAGGTGCTGTATACGATGCCGTCCATTTTGGACCGGATTTTGGCTGCGGCCGAGCAGCCGGAGGCGCTGGGCATCTGCCATGTCGTGCTGGTCGGGGAAATAGCTTCGCCGGGCTGGCGCCGCCGGGTTGCGGAGCGGCTGGGCATCCCTGAGCGGCATATCGCCGATACATTTGGCTCAATCGAGATCGGAACGCTGGCGCATTACAACCCGGAGCTGAACCGTTATGTGCTGGCGGACGGCCTGTTTGCCGAAGGAGTGCCTGCGGAAGCGCTAGGCGAGGGCTTTGAGCCGCTGCCGGAAGGAGAGGCTGTATTGGTGCTCACATCGGCCATCCGTGACAGCTTCCCCGCTCTTCGTTACGTCACCTATGACGTGATACGCGATTTGCAAACTCAACATTTAAACGGACGGCCCCGCCAAACGTTTGCTAGCATCGTCAAGCGCATCGGACCGGACCTTAAACACGGTGAAAAAATAAGCATTTACGACATCGAGGATGCGGTAAGCCGCCATCTGCCGGATGCCGTTATTCGGATTCATGTCGCAGGCAACGCGCTTCGTGTTCTCGTTGACAGCGGCTCTGCCACTGACAAAACGCTGGCCCAAATTCGAGACGATATCGAGCATCGGAATCCCGATATTGGCGGAATGATCCGCAGCGGCATTTTAAACGGAATTGAAGTCGTGCCGGACTCCTTCAGCAAGTCGGCGCCTGGCAGCGTGATGAAGCAGAAAAAGATTTATTACGAGCAGAGGGGGGACGGCGCTTGAATCTGGAGGAAGGAATCGCGTCCGCTATCGGCCGGACGCCGCTGATCAGGCTGAAGCGGCTGTTTAGCGGGGAACGCTTCGAGGTCCATGCCAAGCTGGAAGGAATGAATCCCGGCGGAAGCGCCAAGGACCGGCCCGCCCTGCATATGCTGCGGGAAGCGATCCGGCGCGGAGAAGTGACGGAGGACAGCACCGTCATTGAATCCAGCTCCGGCAATTTGGCGATCAGCCTGGCGCAGCTTTGCCGTTATCTAGGGCTGCGGTTTATATGCGTCGTTGATCCGCGCACAACGGAGTCGCATAAATCCATCATTCGCAGCTATGGCGGGGAAATCGATCTTGTGTCGCAGCCCGATCCGGCAACCGGCGAATTTCTCCCGGCGCGAATCGCCAGGGTGCAAGAGCTCGTTCAGGCTATTCCGCATGCTTATTGGACCAATCAATACGGCAATCCAGACAACGCCGGGGCGCATAGCCTGACGACGATGCGCGAAATATCCGAGCAGCTCGGACAGGTGGATTATCTGTTTTGCGGCGTCAGCTCCTGCGGCACAATCCGCGGCTGCTCGGACTATATCCGCAGTCGCGGCCTTCCGACTAAAGTGGTCGCCGTAGATGCGCAGGGCAGCATCTTGTTTGGCGGCAAACGAGGACCGCGCAGACTGCCCGGACTTGGGGCGGCTATTGAGCCGGGGCTTCACGATGCGACGCTTGCGGATGAGGTCGTGCATGTATCCGACGCGGAATGCGTATGGGGCTGCCGGGGGCTGATCCGCCGGGAGGCCATTTTGGCGGGAGCGTCCTCCGGCGGCGTTGTGGCGGCAGTCCGCAGGCTAAGTCCAAGCTTGCCGGCAGGCTCGGTATGCGCCGTCATTTTGCCGGACCGGGGCGAGCGGTATTTAAGCACCATTTTCGACGACGAATGGGTGATGCGGGAGCTCGGTCCAGCGGCGGCGAAACAAGACGGGAGCGTGCACTCATGATTTTTTTGAACGACGACCATATCCAGGAGCTTGGCGTGGACTGGCACAAACTGACGAATCTCGTTGAAAATGCCGTCCGCACAAGGGAGGCGGGCGATTCCGCCAGTCCCTTGAAATCCTATCTGCGCTTCCCCGGCA
Source organism: Paenibacillus pasadenensis (assembly GCF_023715725.1). GTDB lineage: Bacteria > Bacillota > Bacilli > Paenibacillales > Paenibacillaceae > Paenibacillus_O > Paenibacillus_O pasadenensis_A. The sequence goes on along the minus strand of NZ_JAMBOT010000004.1, from coordinate 151,720 downwards.
CGAAAAACCGGATTATCGCCACTCCCGCCTATTTGGGAGGCGAATCCGCGCTTGCCGGCATCAAATGGATCGCGGGTTTTCCGGATAATATCCGTCATGGGCTGCCGCGCGCTAGCAATCTTATTGCGCTCAATGATGCAGCGACCGGACAGCCGCTAGCCGTGCTCCGCTGCAACCTGCTGAACGGGCTGCGCGCGGCGGCGGTGAGCGGTCTTATGCTGCGCGCCTATGCAAAAGCACGGCCCGATGTGGATATTCGGCTCGGCATCATCGGCTGGGGGCCGATTGGGCGGCTTCATCTCGAAATGGCCGCAGAGCTGCTCGGCAGCCGTTTGGCCGGCATCAGCCTGTACGACCTGCAAGGCGTCGATCTCTCTAGCGTGCCGGAGCCGCTTCGCTCCCGCACCGAAGCCGCTGCCAGCTGGCGCGAGCTTTACCGGAGATCAAACGTTATTGCAACCTGCACCGTGAGCGAAAGCCGCTACATCGACGAAGCGCCGCCTGAAGGATCGCTGCTGCTCAACGTCTCGCTGCGGGATTTTGAGCCTGAGAGCGTGGCGGATGTGCGGGCAATTTTTGTGGACGATTGGCAGGAGATATGCCGTGAAAATACCGACATCGAGCAGCTGCATCTGCGCTGCGGCTTGAATGCCGAAGGCACGCGCAACGTCGGCGATCTGGTCTGCCGGGACGGATTGGCGGAGTTCCCGGGGGAAACGGTGTTTTTTAATCCGATGGGTCTGGGCATATTTGATATTGCAATCGCAGGACACTATTATCGGCTGGCGTCCCGGCGCGGCTTAGGAATAGGACTAGAGTAACGCCAGTCCGACCCGCTTCCTACAGGGAAGCGGGTCCTTCTGACCGAAAGGATAATTTTGCTTGACGATGTTCCGCTGCTCCACTAGAATATGTAATGCAAACGTTTTCCTGAAAGCGCTTTATAGTCGGTTAATTAATAAGCAGGTTTGTTCGTGATGCCTCTTTAAGACGGGACCTTCTTTTTTTGACGTTTTATGCAAACGTTTGCCAAACAATAAAGGCAAGAGTTAATTTCATGTTTTACCTTCAGAAAAACAGATTTAAACAGCAATGGGGAGGGGTTCTTGTTGAAATCATTCAGGGTAAGGAACGGCAGAAGATTGGCGGCGGTTATCGTTGTCATGTCTATGCTTATGTCTATGTTTGCGCCTGCTCCCGCGCAGGTTAACGCCGCATCCGGGGCGGAGCCGCCGGCCAATCCGGCGGTCGCGCCGCAGAATACGGCTCCGGCTATTCCGGATAACCATCTGCGTGTGCATTACAAACGCTCAGACGGCATTTATAAGGATTGGGGATTATGGACGTTCGACGATGTGGCAAGTCCCTCGACGAACTGGCCTTCCAGCGCTACTCCGTTCCCGGAAGGCCAGACGGACAGCTTTGGAGCCTACATCGACATTCCGCTCAAGGACGGCGCAAGCAAAGTTGGCCTCATTACGATGCGGCCGAGCAACGGCGAGAAGGACGGCGGCGACAAAAAGTTTGCGCTCAACGGCATGAAGGAGGTTTGGCTGCTGCAGAGCTCCGACACCGTGTATACAGATGAGCCTGCGGAGCCAAAAGCCGAGCTCGTATTCGCAGAGGTTCTGGATGCAGGCAAGCTGCGGCTCAATTTCACGATGACGGGCGATTTGGAAGCGGACAGCCTGAAAACTGAGCTGCAAATCACCGACAAATCCGGCGCGGCGGCAGCTGTTGACCGGGTGGAGATTGTGAGCGATAAAACGGCTGATGCATACGGCAGCTTTACGATGGATCAGGCGCCGTTGACCGTCCATTATGACGGTAAAAAAGCCGTTGCTTTTGTCGCGGGAAGCAAAATGGACGAGCTCTATGCGTACAACGGCGGCGATCTGGGAGCGACTTATGCGGACGGCGGAGCGGTGCTGAAGCTGTGGGCGCCGCTGGCCTCCAGCGTAACCGTTACCGTTTACGACAAAACAGACGCATCGCTGCCTATCGGCGGGAAAGCGCTGGACAAGGGCGAGCGCGGCGTCTGGTCCGCCGAGCTGAAGCCGGGCGATTTTGGCGTCGCGGATTTTAAAAACTATTTTTACCAGTATGAAGTGACGAATAACGGCGTGACCAAAACAGTGCTCGACCCTTACGCCAAATCGATGGCGGAATTCCGCGTGAATACGAAGGGCGAAGCCGGACCGGACGGAGATACCGTCGGCAAAGCGGCGATTGTAGATCTGAGCGGGACAGACCCGGAAGGGTTTGGTTTTGCGGACGTTCAAGGATACGAGAAACGGGAAGACGCCGTCATTTGGGAAATTCATGTGCGTGACTTCACCTCCGACTCCTCTATCGAAAACAGCCTGAACGGCGCCCGCTGGGGCTCGTTCGACGCCTTTAAGCAGAAGCTGGATTACATTAAATCGCTTGGCGTAACTCATGTGCAGCTGCTTCCGGTTATGGCCTGGTACTACGGCGACGAGGCGGCGGCGGGCAACCGCGAAACGAATTATTCGGCCAAAAACAACGAATACAACTGGGGTTACGATCCGCACAGCTATTTTGCGCCGGACGGAGCCTACTCCGCTAATCCCAAAGATCCTGAGCTGCGCGTCAAGGAATTGAAGGCGATGATCGACGCGATCCATGACGAGGGCATGGGCGTCATTCTCGACGTCGTGTACACGCATATGGCGAAGGCCGATTTCCTTCAGGATATCGTGCCGAACTACTACGCCTTCCAAAATGCGAGCGGCGCTTTCCTCGGCGATTTCGGCAACAATCTGGCGACGAACCGCAAGATGGCCGAGAAGCTGATGGTAGATTCCGTGAAATACTGGTTTGACGAGTACAAAATTGACGGCATGCGCTTTGATATGATGGGCGACGCCACCTACGATTCCGTGCAAAACGCCTACGATGCAGCTAAGGCGCTCAACCCGCAGGCGCTGTTCATCGGCGAGGGCTGGCGCACGTTCAAGGGAGCCCAAGCTGACCCGTCTCTGGCCGGCAAAGGCGCCGATCAGGATTGGATGGACAAAACAAACGATGTCGGCGTTTTCTCCGACGAGTTCCGCAACGAGCTGAAATCCGGCTTCGGCAGCGAAGGCGAGCCAAGGTTCATTACGGGCGGAGCGCGCGATATCAATACGATTTTCAATAACATTAAAGCGCAGCCGGGCAATACAAATGAAGACGATCCCGGCGACATGGTGCAGTATACCGAAGCGCATGACAACCTGACGCTGTATGATATTATCGCTCAGGCGACCAAAAAGGACCCGGCCGTTGAGGCGAACAACAAGGAGATTCATCAGCGGCTGCGCCTCGGCAATCTGATGACGCTGACCTCCCAGGGCACGGCGTTCCTGCATGCGGGACAGGAATACGGCCGTACGAAGCAGTGGCTTGCCGCAGGGCAGCCGGAGGGCGAGGCCCACGAATTCAAGGACGCGGATGATAAAACGTTTGGATATTTCGTTCACAATTCCTATGACTCCTCGGACGCGATCAACCGGTTCGATTGGCAAAAGGCAACGGATGCTGCAGCCTATCCAGAAAATGCGATGACACGGGATTATACGCAAGGGCTGATTGAGCTGCGCCAGTCCAGCAATGCGTTCCGGCTTGGCGATCAAAGTCTCGTCAACCGCAATGTGAAGCTGTTAAGCATTCCGGAGGTGCAGGCGCAGGACCTCGTCATCGCGTACAAAACGCAATCGACTGACGGCACTGGCGCATATTACGTGTTCATTAACGCTGACAGCAAAGCCCGGAAGCTGACGCTGTCCGAGGATTTAAGCGGCGGACTGGTCGTCGCCGACAGCGACGAAGCAGGCATTGCAGGCGTTGCCGCTCCGAGCGGCTTCAAGCTGGATGCGGGCTCCATCGAGCTTAGTCCGCTGACGGCGGTCATCATCCGCACCGAAGCGCAGGAAGAGCCGGAAACGGATAAACGCTACGTCCAATTCAACTACATCCGTCCGGATAAGGACTATAAGGACTGGAATCTGTGGGTGTGGAACACGGGCGTAAAGAACGACCAGATTGATTTTGACAAGGTGGAAAATGGCATTGCTCAAGTCCTGATCGAGGTTGCTCCACAGGCCACCAGTGTAGGCTTTGTACTTCGCAAAGGCACGGACTGGAATACGGCGAAGCAGGATATTGGGGATGACCGGATCATTCCGCTCACGCCGGGCGAAGCTTTTACAAAGGTTAACGTAACCAGCATGGTGCGCGAGCTGGACATCAAGCCAACCCTGACGGGTCCGGCGCTGAATGACGGAGCCATCACCTTCACCTACCGCGATGACAAGCTGTTCCGGGAAGGGAAACAGAATCTGCTTGAGAGCGTGCAGCTGCAAATCGGCGGCAAGCAGTACCCAATGGCCTACATGCCGGAGCTAGAGCTGTTCCGTTATACGTTGGAGGATATTGCACCGGGAACCTATGACTATACGTTTGCCGTGACTCAAGGAGGAGCAACAACCGTTGTATCCGATCCGAAAAATACGGAAGACGGCAAATCGGCCGTTTCCTATATCAAACCGAACGTAACGATTTCGGCTTCTGTCGCTCCGTCGGCGATCACCTCCGGAGAGAACGCGCTCGTGAAGCTGAACGTTGCTTCCAGCGAAGAGGTTGCTTTCAAGGAAGGTTACATGGATCTGACCGCGCTCGGCGGCCCGGCGAAGGTGAAGCTGGACACGGCGCTGCTGGAGCAGACCATTGCCGTGAAGGATACGGTAACGGCCGGCGAGAAAAAAATCCCGCTCACGCTCGTTGACCAATACGGCAACCGGCACAAGGGGGAGGCCGGCGTAACCGTTAAGGCGAGGAGAGCGGCAGGCGGCAAGCTCGACTTTGATTTTGACGAGTCCCGCATCTACTTTGTCCTGACGGACCGGTTCATGGACGGCGATGCGTCCAACAACGAGAATGTTGACAAGTCGCATCTGGAGGCGTATCACGGCGGCGACTTCCAGGGGCTGATCGACAAGCTCGATTACATCGAACAGCTTGGCGTCAACACGCTTTGGATTACCCCGATTGTTGATAACATCGACTTCAATAAGGGGACTGATTTTAACGGCAAGCAGTACGGCTACCATGGCTATTGGGCTAAAGACTTCTCCAAGCTCGACGAGCATCTCGGCGATCTGGATACGTTTAAGGAGCTAATCGACAAGGCGCATGACCGCGGCATCAAAATCATGGTCGACGTTGTGCTCAACCATGCCGGATACGGCGTGAAGCCTGGCGACAACGCTCCGGGCGTGACGGAAGAAGACAAAGCGCGATTTGCGGAAATGCTGCGCACCGACGGCCTATCTGCCGATACGGACGCGATCAAGGGCGAGCTGGCGGGACTTCCGGATTTCATTACCGAGGACCCGGCGGTGCGGAAGCAGGTTATCGACTGGCAGACGGAATGGCTGAAACGCGCCAAAACGGAGCGCGGCGATACAATTGACTTCTTCCGCGTTGATACGGTGAAACATGTGGAAGAGACGACTTGGAAGGCGTTCAAAAACGACCTGACCGCAATCGATCCTGACTTCAAGCTGATCGGCGAATATTACGGAGCAACCGCCGACAGCGACGGAGGCGCGCTGCAAAGCGGCCAGATGGACAGCCTGCTCGACTTTAGCTTTAACGACCGTGCCAAGCAGTTTGTAGAGGGCGGCGTTGAGGCGGTTGACGTTTACCTCGCGGAGCGTGCAGCGAAGCTGGACAACACGCGGACCATGGGGCAGTTCCTGAGCAGCCATGACGAGGACGGCTTCTTGAGCGACTTCATCGGCGGCGACAAGGCCAAGCTGATGGCGGCGGCAGCGCTGCAAATTACGGCGAAGGGCCAGCCGGTCATCTATTACGGCGAGGAGCTGGGACGCTCCGGCAAAAACGCCAAGGATATGGGCAAAGGCGAGCTCAGCGAAAACCGCAGCGACATGCCGTGGGACAAGCTGGACGAGGAAGGCAAGCTGCTCCAGCATTACCGGAAGCTGCTTGCAATTCGCGCCGACTATTCCAAAGTTTATTCCAAGGGCGAACGTACGACAATTGAAGCTTCGGATGAAAAAGGCTACATGGCCTTCAGCAACAAATACGGCGAGCAGCAGGTTGTAACGGCGCTGGGAGTAAAAGCTTCCGCGCAGGAAGTGACGCTTAAGGTGCCTTTTGCAGCGGGAAGCTCTGTGAAAGAGCTGTACAGCGGGCAGACGCTGACCGTTTCGGCGGATGGCCAAATAACGTTCACGCTTCCGGCTATGGCCGACGGCGGAACGGCGATTTTTGCGGCTGTGACGCCGGATGGCGGCAACGGGAACAACCCTGATCCAGGCAATGGCGGCAACCCCGACCCAGGAAACGGTAACGGCGGCAATCCGGATCCTGGCAATGGAAACGGCGGCGATCCTGGCAGCAGCAATGGCGGAACCACGCCGGGCACCGGCGGAGCCGACCCGCAGCCGGGCAGCGTCAAAGTGGTTACGGAAGACATGCTCCGCGCAGCCGGGGACACAGTTTCCATCACGCTTGGCGCAGACGTGAGCGAAGTCCAGCTTCCGCTGAACGCCTCCGGTCTGCTTGACGGCAAACCGTTGGAGTTGAAGCGTGAAGGAACGACGGTGCAGCTTCCGGCAGCGCTGCTGAAATCTCTGCAGGAGCTTGTTCCGGCAGGCGACGCTGCAGGCGCATTTATTTCCTTCAAAGTTGCCGAAGTGGATGCACAAACAGCAGCTGCGCTAGTGGCTCAAGCAGGCGAGGAGCAAAAGGCGAAGCTGAAGCTTGGCAGCGGCATGCTGGAGCTGGAGCTTGCGGCAGTTGGCTCTGGCGGCAAAACGTACAAGCTGGACCGTTTCGCAGCGCCAGTAACTCTTTCCTTGCCGGTGGCTAACGGCATGAACGGCAAGCTCGCTGGCATTTACTTCATTTCGGAAAGCGGCATCCACTATGTTGGAGGCAGGCTGGCGAACGGTGTTATGACCGCCAAGCTGAGCCATTTCAGCAAATATGCGGTGCTGGAGCTGGACAAATCGTTCCGTGACCTGACCGGTCACTGGGCGGAAGCTGCCGTTAAGCAGCTTGCGGCCAAAGGAATTGTGAACGGCACGAGCGCTGAGCTGTTCACCCCGGGCAAACCGGTGACCCGCGCCGAGTTTACCGCGATGCTCGTTCGCGCGCTGAAGCTGGAGGCTTCCGGCACAGCAGCGGCAGGCTTCAAGGATGTTCCGTCGCAGGCATGGTACGCTTCCGCAGTAGCGGCGGCACAGCAGCACGGCCTCGTTTCCGGCAAAAGCGCGGACAGCTTCCAGCCGGACGCGCCGATCAGCCGCGAGGAAATGGCGCTTATGCTCATGCGTGCATACGATGCTCAAACAGACGCTGCCGTAACCGAATCGGGCGTAAAATCGTCTCCGAAGGATATGAAAGACGTATCCGCATGGGCAGTTAATGGTGTGCGGGAAGCGCTGGCACTCGGCATCATGAAAGGTTACTCCGACGGCAAATTCCTCCCTGAAGGAGTAACAAACCGCGCGGAAAGCGCACAAGCCGTCTTTAATATGATGAGCAAGCTGGAATCGTAATCTGTATCTAGCATTTGAAGCTTCGCCTGTCCGGATTTCCGGGCGGGCGAGGCTTTTTTTGACAGGTAAACAAATCTACAGCCGGTTAATGGAGCTATAATAGAATTCAGATAGCAAAGCCGGATTAGGGAGGGGGGAGCAGATGCCGCATCGGAAAGAACGGGAGCATTCGGAAGGGCAGGAGCACTCGGAACAACAGGAACAGCAGGAACAGCCCAAACATCCCGTTTTTGCGCTTGCGCCCGACTCCTTCAAAGGAAGTATGAGCGCCAAGCAGGTTTGCTACGCGATGGAGCGGGGGCTGCGGCGGGTTTTTCCGCTTGCGGACTTTATTCATGTGCCTATGGCTGACGGCGGAGAAGGCACGGTCCAGTCGCTCGTTGATGCAACAGGAGGCAGCTTGTATCAAAGGGAAGTAACCGGTCCGATGGGTGAAACGGTAAAAGCGGCATTCGGCATTTTAGGCGATGGGAATACGGCGGTTCTGGAAATGGCGGAGGCGAGCGGCATCCAGCTCGTTACAGAGGCAACCCGCAATCCGTTGGCTGCAACGACCTATGGAACCGGCGAGCTAATTAAGGAATGTCTGGATCGGGGAATCCGCCGGATTATCATCGGCATTGGCGGCAGCGCAACCAACGATGGAGGAGCCGGGATGGCGGAGGCGCTTGGAGCCAGGTTTCTGGATGCAGACGGAAATGAGCTGCCCAGAGGCGGAGGCAGTTTGAGTCGCCTTGCGGCTATCGATGTGTCCGATTTGGATGCACGTCTTGCCGAGGCCGAGCTTATCGTCGCTTGCGATGTAACGAATCCGTTATGCGGCTCGAATGGAGCCTCGATGGTGTTTGGTCCGCAAAAAGGAGCAACGCCGGATATGACGGAGCGGTTGGACGCCGCACTTTCCCATTATGCCGATGTCGCGAAGCGCCAGCTAGGCAAAGATGTGCGGAATATTCCCGGTGCAGGCGCGGCAGGCGGACTTGGTGCGGGGCTGCTCTTGTTCACCAATGCCGTTTTGCGGCGGGGCATCGAGATTGTCATCGACTACTCCGGACTGCGCGGCAAGCTGGCTTCGGCCGATTATTGTTTTACAGGTGAGGGCTGCATCGACGGTCAAACGCTGTTTGGCAAAACGCCCTACGGAGTAGCTTTAGCGGCAAAGGAGCTAGGCGTTCCTGTTATCGCCGTGGCAGGCAAAGTCGGTGAGGGAGCGGAGCAGCTATTTGATTTTGGCTTTGACGTTATTTTAGGCATAACGCCCGCGGCCGCGCCTCTAGATCAGCTGCTTGCAGAAGGACCGCAGAACGTTGAGCGGACCTGCGAAAACATTGGCCGCCTGTTTAAGCTTGGAATCAAAAATGCCTGATTGCAGCCAAAGTGATGGCATAGTTGTGCTTAATATCCGTCTCCGTGAAGAAAACTATGCAGAAAGCCCGCCGGTCGCGTGGACCAGCGGGCTTTTTTATAGGAAGCAGAAGCTTAGAATTGTTCTGCGAAAGTTTTAACTTTGTCCAGACCGTCGCGCAGAATGTCTTGGGCACGGTCTTGGAGTTGGTTGTGGCCTTCGATAACGAGCTCTTGAACGTCTACGCCGAACAGGCCGAGAGCGCCTTTGATTGGGCGAACGGAAGCTTCAACTTGAGCCATTGGGCCTTCGGAATAAACGCCGCCGCGTGCGTTCAGGAGAACCGCTTTTTTGCCTGCGGCCAGACCAACAGGACCTTCAGCCGTGTAGCGGAACGTTTTGCCTGCTTGAGCAATGTAACCAACGTAGTTGATCAGCGGTGCTGGAGCGGTGAAGTTCCAAAGCGGGAATGCAAATACCACTTTGTCAGCGTCCAGGAATTGGCCGACATATTTATTAACGAGGGCAACAGCTTCTTGCTCTTCGCTAGTCAGTTCGAAGCCTTGGCTCGATTTATACATGCCCGTAATCGCCGTGTTGCCGTAGAAAGGAAGAACTTCCTTGTACAGATCAAGCTCGATTACCGTGTCTTGCGGGTGGGAGCTTTTATAAGCGTCCAAGAACGTGTTGTACATTTGTACACTGATTGCTTGTTCTGCCGGACGGTCGTTTGCTTTTACGAAAAGAATAGTAGCCATTGAAATAATCTCTCCTTAGAATTAAAGTGTGACTGGAATAGTGACAGTATAACTCGATAACTTTAAATATGCAACTAACTTTTTTGGAGTTAATGATAAAGATGAAGTTCTGAATGAATCTTCTCCCTTCCTAAGGATTTAAAATCCGACTAATAGTAATTAAATGGAGTTAGAATGAGACTATGAACAGTGACCCTAGTTATAGACAGATAAATAAAAGCACCTTTAGGCCGTGAGTGAACTGTGACCCGTAAGAAAGACACTTTGAAAAAAGTGACCTCCTTGCGGGTCACAGTTCACTATAATATAGAGAGGCACTCTTTATTTCACTACATTAAAATTGGGTTTCATAAATATTTATAATTCTTTTAACCTGTATTATTGATAATAAAATTAAGGATTATCGATATTTTTCTGTTTCCAAAATTAGAAAATTTTTATATAATAGAAAAGATTGTTTTAATTTGTTGTCGAGATAGACGAGGACATCGTAGTTTAAATATGTAATGGGACTTATTCGGTTTAAAAATTTATTTAAGTAGGAGAATCAATAATCATAGTTTTTGATATTAATTTCTTATTTTAGAGAGAGTGAGAACTATGGATTTGATTATAAAAATTATTTTAAGTACAACTTTGATTGTTGTAATAAAATTAACTTCCAAAGTTTTTACATCTAATAATTTTGATAAAATATTTATGCCGAAATCTCAAAAGCTAATTCATAGCGTATTTTTTATTCTGTTAATTTCTCTCATTTTTATTGGCTATGGTGTCGTTTTTTCAGCAATGTATAGCAGTTTTATTGAGTATAAATATAGTGGATATGTAATTTTGTTGCTTTTCATAATGTATATTATATCTCTCCTTTCAATAGCTACTCTGGTTTTATATAAGTGGAAAAAAGACAAGCGCAACATCTATTCATTTGAAATTTCAAAGAAAAAAAGTGAACATTTAATTTTTTTTGCGGTATTCATAAACATGTGTATGTATTCTATCTTTTTACATAGCATATTCAGTGAACACTTGAATAAAAATGAAATAATAGTTGAAGTGTTGAGGTGTACAATTTTCTTTATTTCTATTGCTTATGGTCTAATGAAAGCAAGCTTGTTTTTACAGGGAATTAATAAAAAGAAATGGGGTTATGTCCTATCACCTACTCCGGAAGATATAAATCAAAGGCATCTCCACATTCTTTATTCTTTAAATCAATCAACTTTAGTTCTTTCCGAAGATCCTGACGATAATATTTATCCAAGATCAGTTTATCTTTTTGATATTACAAATGGTAAATATATTTTCTTTAATAGGGTACTAAATATAAAGAAAGAAGAAAATAATAAACACAAAAAATAATATAAAATGTATTTTTGTATTAAGGAGCTATCTATGACCAGTATATTTCTTAGTCATACCAGTATTGATAAACCTTTTGTTGAAAAACTTGCAAGAGATTTGAAAAGATTGGGAATTAATGTTTGGTTCGATAAATGGGAGATAAGAATTGGTGATTCTATTACATGGAAGATTGAGGAAGGAATTAGAGAAAACGAATTTCTAGGGATAGTATTATCACCAGAAGCGCTAAATTCCGAATGGGTTAAAAGCGAACTGGGAGCAGCTTGGGTGAAACAATTGCAAACGAGGAAAGTTTTTATTCTTCCGATTTTGTACAGAGAATGTTGTATGCCTTATTTCTTGGCAGATCGGAGATATGCAGATTTCAGAGGGGAATATCAGGCAGGCTTCAGTGAACTAGCTGGAATATTTGGCGTTGATGAATCGGAAGCTATAACACAGGATAACTGGAGAAAGTTTACTTCAAAAAAGAAAGTTAATTGGAAGAAATTTAAAATTAGAGAATTTGAACATTTAGTAACTACATTAGTGGACAGGGCATATGATTATAAATGGTCTGCATGGGTTGGTGGCACAGCTAATGAATATTCTATTTCTTTTTATAACTCTTATAAGCAAGAAAGAAGATTTATTTCATTTAAATTAGATGGCGTCACTAATGCGTATAAAGTTAGCTTTAAGAACGAATCTAATCCCAATAACCTTAAAGCAAGTGATTATGAAAAGTTTATTGGAAACTCAGTGAATTCCTGTGATGAATATCTATGGAGATATTTAGAAGATTCACTTTCGGCTTACGGTATTTCTAATGGTAAGCCAGTTTATTTTACAGAACGATTTTCAAGAGGCAATGAAATATATGAAGCAGCCATAGAGATGGTAAAAAAATTTAATTGGTACAAAGGAGATAAAATTTAAAGCATTAAATTAAAATAAACCAATAAAATGAATTGTGTAAAGGAGATGCATTTCTTGGCACTATATTATGGTTGTTCGGTATTCGTTACAAAAGGGAAATTTAAAGGTCGAATTGGTTATTTTGACGATGATGAAGTAGACGAGCATGATCAACATATTGGTTTTGTCAGCATAGGTCATCCGCTTTACTCAAGAGAATATGAAATTCCTATGGATAGTCTAAGAGAAATTACAACTGAAGATCTATATAAAAGGCAGGGGGATATTCAAAAAAAAATGTTTGAAATGAAATATTTAAAAACAAAAATATCTGAAAAATCTAAGGTGGATTTACTTACAGAATTTATTTATATTGAATCACTATTTTCGGATAAGTATTTTAAGGCTAGATTTATGAGTGAAGGTACAGGTAAAAAAATATTTATTTCTCATTCTTCATTAGATAAGCCAATGGCTAGGTTGCTTGCAACAGATTTAGTGGAAGCGGGACATTGCCCTTGGTTGGATGAGTGGCAGATAAAAATAGGTGAATCAATTCCAGGAAGTATATCTAATGCCTTAATGGATAGCGACTTTGTTCTAGTCCTACTCTCTAAGAATTCTCTTGAATCCCTGTGGGTTGAACAAGAATGGCAGAGTAAATATTGGGACGAAATTAATGAAAAGAAAGTTAAGATTCTTCCTGTTTTACTTGAAGACTGTAAAATTCCTGAACTTTTAAAGACCAAAAAATATGCAGACTTCAGAGACGATTATGAAAAGGGACTTAGAGAATTACTTATATCTCTTGAATATTGGCGATAAAAGTAAAGGTAGGATATGATTTAAATTTGAATTGGAGCGCTTACTACAGAGTTTGTTAAATTCAAGTCAATACAGTCAGGGATCAGACAAAGAACATATGCGCTTTTACTAAAAGGAAATCGATTGTATTTTATTTGAAATTCAGCCAGTCCGGTAAGGATAAACTGGATTTCTTTTTTGTTCGCAGATTTATAGAAGATTCTTATACTTAAGTTGTGATGATGGGTATTAAGATATCTTGATGTTGGCTGTTTCCAGATCAAGACTTTAAAATGAGAGGAGATAAATATTTGAGTGATAAACCAATAGATATTCTAACTAGATATAAAGAGATAATAATCGTACTTCCGCTTGTTTCATATTTTTTTGGTTTTATTTATGTGCAAGGCATTTATAGTAGCTCTCATGGATTTTCTATTATTAACGATCCTAACTTCATAGCATTTTCTGTGAGTATTGAAACTTATTTGTTTAAAGGATTATATATTCTAATAGCCTTAATAGCACCAATATTTTGTTTGAGTTTACTGCTCTATAATTGGATTGATAAAAAAATTGTTTGGTTAATAAAATCGCCTGTTTTATTTAGCTTTTTCATTCTCAATTTTGTAATATTGATATTCACTAATTTTACATACCCTTTGTCTGATAATATAATGATGATTTTGTTAAGTGTATACTGTTTGGTTCAAATTAAAGTATTTAAAAGTTTGAATAAGTATACTTGTTTTCTAAACCCTAATGTATTTATTTGTTTCTTGTTTCTAATTATTTCGCTACTTATCTTCGTTTTTCATTTCGGGGAATATTCGCAAGAAATAAAATTGTTGAATTATCAAAATGGTGATCTTAATGTGAATGTAATTAGAATTAATTTAGAAAACAAAAGTCATATTGAATTACTTTTGTTGGAAATTAATAAGGATATGATAATAGGCCAAGATAAGAAAGGGAGTTTAAGAATTATTCCAACTAATAAAATAAGTATGATGGAAGTTTTAAAGAAGTAGGACTATTATAGACAGCAGTAAAATATATCTAGGCTTACATAAGGCAACTTGTGTTATGGAACTAAGGAGCTTAAAAGAAATTGGTACACGGCATACTGAACAAATGTGAAGGAAATCATGAGCCGGTCAATCTTTTGGCTAGGATTTACAATCGTTATGATTATTCTATTGATTGTATATATAGCTAGATAAGGTATTGCTCAAATTATGATAATAGTACTAGGAAAAGCTTGATCAATCTGTTGAATACCCTGGGAAAATAAGGTGTGTTGAGAAATACAAAGTCACAATGAATTTAATATGCCCGCATTGTAATCGTACTTACAAACATTGAAGACTTATAAAGACAATGCAATCAACTAGAAAGGGAGGATTTTAGCATATCCCCAATCAGCCTCATTAGGCATGGCTTTACAATATGGAACACTGAAAACGCGCACAAAGTCAAAGTTATATTCCATTGAATAAACGTGGGCATTTGCAGGCACAGGAATTGTGGGATCGGCTTTAGAGTCAGCAATGGGAAAGAAGATACATACGGATATAAGACTAAGAGAAATGTACAAAGGTAAGATCGAATTCACGACATTAGAGGAGAGAATAGAAAGATGGGAAACGATTGGGAGAAGCATCAAGCTGCTTTAGGGTTAGAGAGCGCGCATTAAACTATCGAGCGAGGAATAGTTTAAATTCCAAAATATATTAGTGGTCAGAAATCCAGTATTAAAATTGACGATATTGATGGAACTAGCCCCTGGGGAACACATTATGGAAAATAACATGAATTTTCGCCTTATTGTTTTTACATAAGACCGCACAGAGCTAGAGGCTCCATGCAGTCTTATTTGCTTATTTAAAATATTCCTCAAGAAAAGTTAAAAACTTGCGGGCCGCGAGCGAAAAATAACGCTTTTCCGACCAATAAACGCGGTAACTCCGGTAACAAGCCGGTGACTCGATGCGAAGCAGCTTATAACCGGCATCTTCACCGCCCTTGCAGCCGAACAAAGCTACGCCAAGACCGGTGCGAACGAGGCTGACGATTGCTCCGGGCTCATCGACTTGGCAGACAAATTTCGGTGAAATGCCTGCTTTACGGAAAAAGACATCGTTTAAATGATTCATCACATGCCCTTCCTTATAGCCGATAAACGGGTCATCCCCGACTTCCTTAAGATGAATCGAGTCGCGTTGGGCAAAGCGGTGATCGAGTGGAACGGCCAGATACACATCCTCCTTCAGAACGATTGCTGAAGCTATCCCAGAGAGCTCAATCGGCAATGCCGAAAACCCGATATCAATTCCTCCGGCATCCAGCAAACGCGCCATTTCCGCCGTCGATGTTTGCGTAATTTGCAGGTTGACGTTGGGATACAGCGTTAAAAACTCGCCAAGCGGCTCCGATAAACGATCCAGCGTTGTCATGGCAAGACGGATGCTCCCATACTCCAAGCCCCCCAAATCCGCCACCTCGCGCCGCCCCTCTTCAAGCAGCTCAAGCGCTACGTCGACTTTATCCAGAAATATTTTGCCAAGCGAGTTCAGCTTGATTTGTTTGCCGATGCGGTCAAAAAGCGGAACTCCAAGGTCCTCTTCAAGCCGGGCAATCGTTTTGCTTAACGCGGGCTGTGCGATTCGCAGCTCCTGCGCCGCTTTTGTAATATGCTCCATGCGGGCCACTTTTTGAAAATACCTTAATTGCAGCATCTCCACGGACGGTTCCTCCCCTTATATACTCAATGGAATGAGTTATATATTCAAAGATGTATTTTTATTTATTGATTGTGAGCTATAAACTAACGTTAAGCAAGCAAAAACTTCCAGGTAAGAGCCGATGCAAAGAAAGAAGGCTGGAGATGTGAAGCTACAAACCGAGCGGCAGCCAAGCGGAAAAATCATCTACGTTCTCGCTTTTACGCTGGTCATCTCCGTGATGAGCGCAACCATGTTCAACATTGTGTTGCCCGATATCGCCGAACAGTTCCAGCTATCCATTGCTCAAGTCAGCTGGGTGACATCCGGATATCTGCTGGTTTATGCCATTGGAACTGTGATTTACGGAAAGCTGGCGGATAGGTACAGGCTGAAAAATGTATTGACGGTAGGCTTGACCCTGCTAGCTCTTGGTTCCATGTTCGGACTGTTCGCTCAAGATTATTGGATGGTGCTGCTCGGCAGAATGGTTCAAGCGGCTGGGGCGGCAGTAATTCCAGCAGCGGCCGGAATCATTCCCGTACGTTACTTTCCGGAAGAGCATCGCGGGCGAGCTCTTGGAATTGCGATGACCGGCATGGCCATTGGCAGCGCGATTGGTCCGGTCGCTGCCGCTTTGGTCGTTAGCACGCTGCATTGGCGCTGGCTGTTTGTTATGCCGGTACTGACCTTAGCCGCGCTGCCGTATTACCGCCGATTTCTGCAGGATCAGGAAAGGAAGGGCGGCCGCATCGATTGGCTTGGAGGCGGGTTGCTTGCCGGGGCGGCGGTATTATTCCTGCTCGCGATTACGTACGAGTCCTGGTTGACAGCCATCGGCTGTTTGATCCTAATCATTCTGCTGTTCATACGAATCCGCACCGCAGCAGAGCCGTTTTTACCCTTAGGTCTGATTCAAAATAAAAGGTATTCATTAGGGCTGGCGTTGGCTTTTCTTGCAACCGGAATCGGTTATTCGCTTTATTTTTTGACACCTCAGCTTTTGAAGGCGATTCATGACCTGGACTCCGGCATGACAGGGTTAGTTATGCTGCCAGCGGCGGTGACAGCAGCATTGTTGGGCCGGAAGGGCGGCTGGCTCGCCGATGTTAAAGGCATACCGTTTCTATTTTATTCCGCTTCCGCGCTGCTGTTATTGTGCTTTGCCTGCATGTCCGCATTCGTCGAGCACTCCCCGGCCGTAATCGCTGCGTTTCTGATTTTTGGGGTGGTGGGACAGTCATTCCTCTTCATGGCTTTATCTAACCTGATATCAAGAACACTGCCGAAAGAACAGATTGGCATAGGGATGGGCATGCTGGCGATGTCCAACTTCATAGCTGGCGCCGTGTCTGCAAATGTATACGGGAAAATCGCCGATCAGGGGGCTGGCGTACAGTGGAATTTTATGATTACAGATCCAAATGCATCTGTTTACAGCAACCTATACCTTGTTTTAGGGTTTTTGAATGGATTTATTGTACTGCTCTATCGGTATAAGTTTGGAAAAAGCGTTGGAGTCTACCAGCGGTCAAAATAAGGAGGAGATTGATATGAAAGCAGCTGTATTTTGCGAGATTGGCGGACCTGAAGTGATGAAGGTGATATCGGTTCCGGATCCGCAGGTAGGGCCGGGTCAAGTGAGGGTCCGCGTCAAAACGGCGGGCGTACAGCATTACGATTGCGGAGTGAGAGGCGGCTGGACACCGCCGGGCGTAACGATTCAACTGCCGCAAATCATTGGAAACGAGTTTGCTGGCATTATTGATCAGGTAGGCGAAGGTGTCACGGAATTTGCGATCGGAAGCGAAGTGCTCGGTTTTAACCTGTTGAATTGTTATGCCGAATATGTCGTTGTTGGAGCGGATCAAATTGTGAGGAAGCCGGAGAGCATGCCTTGGGAAGTGGCAGGGGGATTGACAGGTAACGGTCAAGGAGCTTATATCGCGCTTAAAGCGATCGGAGTCGGTCCTGGCGATACGGTTATCATCCACGGCGCTGCCGGTTCGCTTGGCTCTTATGCTGTGCAGCTTGCAAAATTATGGGGAGCAAAAACAGTTATTGGAACGGCGAGCGAGGGCAACCATGATTATGTTCGCTCATTGGGGGCGATTCCAGTAACCTACGGAGAGGGACTGGTCGAGAGAGTGCGCGCGCTTGCGCCGGACGGCGTCGATGCGGCTTTTGATACGGCGGGCGAAGCAGGTGTCCGTGCATCCGTTGAATTGGTGGCGGATAGAAAGCGAATATGCACGTTTGTCGCATACGACATCATTGAGGAACTTGGCATTCCGGCTGTTCGCGGAGTACGTTCTGCAGCGAGACTTGCCGAGCTTGCCGAACTTCATGCCAACGGCAAGCTTCGCACGACAATCCGCCAGACATTCCCGCTTGAACAGGTTGAAGCAGCGCACAGGCTGATCGAGACCAGGCATGGAAGAGGGAAGATTGTTTTGACTATTAGCTAAGTATGGGTTGTCTAAAAGTAGGCCGATTTGATTGAATAGCACTATTAAATTAACGAAGAGACCCTGGCAGAGCTTTCTTGCTCGCAGGTCTCTTTTGCTTTAGATAATGAATTGGAATAGGTGGAAATATATTGTAACATGAGGGGGATTGAAAATGGATAACTGAAGAGGTGTATTCCATGGGATATATTGAAGAGCTTAGAGAAATAGTCGGCAGCCAGCCTTTAATTTTAGTAAGACCAAGTGTCGTAATAGTAAATAATAATCGTCAAATTTTATTAGTTAAGTATCAGGATGGGGCTTGGGGAATTCCCGGAGGTTTAATGGAGCTCGGAGAGTCGGTTGAAGATTGCATTAGAAGGGAAGCAAAAGAAGAAATAAACATTAATTTAGGACCGCTTCAACTATTAGGCGTTTATTCAGGTAAAGAGCTATATGCAAAATTAAAAAATGGACATGAGTATTATAACGTTGTTGTAGGCTACTTATGTACGGAATATACAGGAGAATTAAAAGCAGACGGAGATGAAGTTGTAGAAGCTAAGTTTTACAGTTTAACTGAGTTGCCTGAGAGTACTCAACCGTTCATCAAGGAAAAAATGAAAGAGATGGGGCCAAGACTGGAACAAATCCTAAGAGGTGCTCGATGAAAAGTATTAAGCCATTATACCAATAGGGGGAAATATGGTAATCATAGGAATGATACTTGCAGTATTTATTTTGTTTCTTTCTGGTTTCTTTCTAGGTCAATACGGAGTAATTGTTTTGATTATTATTTTGTTTGGAATGGTGCTGAGTACATTTCAGAAAAACAAAGAGATTTATGAAGATTTAAAAATGATTAGAGAAAAACTAGGGTTATTAAGAGAAGATGAGAAGATACAAAAAGAAAATCAAAAGAATTTAGAAAAATATAATAATGCAGATGAAGGTTCTGAGGTTCGCACCAGAATGGATGAGGAGATAGAAGATGAACTTGAGAAGGAACTTGAGAAGTATTTAACCGAGAGTGAATTTAATAAGGGCAAGAAGGATTGAAATTTATTGTGATTGTCAAAGGAGTTCTCAATGGAGATAAAAAGTTTTAGCTTAAATGAAGTAAACTTTGAAATGATTAAATATGTTGTCATGATTACCGAATATAATGCCTGGAGGGAAGCGCGAGGAAGGCGAGCAGCTGATTCGTGCCGCTTGTCGAGAACTATATGAAGAAACCGGCGCCATTAAATTTGAGCTAACTCCATATGGAATCTATTTTATGAACGGAAGTTACGGAATGAACTTTTATGCAAATATAGAAGAGATCGGCCCGTTACCAGAATATGAAATTCAAGAAATAAAGCTTTGTGACGCACTTCCAGATGGATTGGATTATGGCGAAATTTATTACAAAATGTATGAGGATTGGATTCAGTTAAAAAACAAGCAGTCTTTTAAGAAATACAGAATAGATTTTATTAATCATATTGGAGAATTTAAATTTTGAATGGCCGGGTGATGAAGATGGAAGAGATAAGAGAACTTTTAATAATGAAATTCGACGAAATTCAAAAAAGAATAATTCTCGTATTAGATCAGCTGAACGATGCCGAAGTTAATTGGTATCCTAATGAATCAAGTAATAGTATAGCGAACCTAGTCGTACACATCAGTGGGAATGTCAACGAACGAATTCTAAACGGTATTCAAAAACTAGAGGTTACTAGGCATCGAGATGAAGAGTTTAAAGTTCTTTATAAAACAAAGGGAGAATTAATCCAGATAACCAGACTATCGTTTAAGCAAATAATCGAAACAGTAAAGAGCATGAACAAGGAAGATTGGTTCAAAATGCAGTTAGTACGAAACAAGGAGAGAACTCATCTAGATGTACTTTTCCAGTGTGCAACTCATTTTTCAGAGCATATGGGACAGATTTTTATATTGGAAAGATGATGAGAAACAGTGATTATGTCACAACATCTATACCGAAGAAAAATTGAGCATTTACAGAGAGGAGATTGCAATGAAATTTCCAATAATCGTAGTGGATTTAAATGGAACACTCCTCAATTCAACGAAACAAGTATCAGAGAGAAATTATAATGCCATTATGAATTGCTCAAGAAATGGAATGAAATTTATTTTTGCAACCGCACGTCCTCCAAGGGCGGTGAAGTCGTTTTTAGATGATGTATTTGTTCAAAATAGGCTCATTTATCTACTACAATGGTGCTTACACTAACTGCATACATACAGGGATAAACATTCATATACCGATAGAGTCTCAAATTACATCTGAAGTACTAGAATACTGTCTTAGCTGTAATCCCGACCTCGACTTAAGTATAGAAGTACAAGATCAATGGTTGAGCTTAAAGGAGTATGACTATACGGCTCTTATGAGAGTCAAGGAGCGCCCTATCGTAAAAACATTGGATGAACTAAAACAGATTAACGCGTCAAAAATTCTGTTCACGGGAAACTTGGAGATGATTTCGTTTCAGGAAAAGTTTAAACAGAAGCTGAATATTCTTTCTACAGACAATGGGAGCCTTATACAGCTATCATCGCCCACGGCTTCAAAGGAGAAAACATTGGAAATGTTGTGTAAGGCAATGAACATTCCGCTCGAAGGAGTTATGGTTTTTGGTGATGATGTTAATGACATCGGTTTATTCCAATCTTGCGGATGGGCAGTCGCGATGGGCAATGCTATAGAAGAATTAAAGCAGATAGCAGCAGAAATTACAGAATCAAATGATCATGATGGAGTCGCGTTAGTTTTGGAGCGGCTTTGCAGCTAAATTCTTAATTAGAAAACAAAGCGAACATAGAATAAATTGAGGTAGATATATGTCTATATTTCGAAAAACAGGTTCTAAAACCGTTGGAATCATTGTTGTTTCATGTTTAATATTTGGAATTATATTTTTGACAATTTCAACGTTAGTAACTAATCATATGGCGAAAAATGAAATTAAACGTATTATTAGTGCAAAAGGAGGTAAGGTTTTAAACATTCAAAAAGTAGAATTAGAAAAAAGTCCATTTTTAGATACTATGAACAGCAGAAAGGATACAGGAGGCATTTACCCAAATAAATTTTATAAGATTGATTATATGATGGACAATAAAAAAGCTGTAGCTTGGTATAGAGCGGTAAATGGAATCTTTACTATTAGAGGTAAAACAACAGATATTTATGATGAAGCAATCAAAGAAAAGCCAGAGAATAAAGAACGGATAAGGAGATATGGGGAAAGGTGGATATTTGAATAGTTTTTCTTGGGAGGATCTAAGGTGCAGATAGATTTTGCGACTGAATCAGATTACGAGTACATCCTGGCTAGAGATCAACATATTCATGAGACACTTATACTGCAAAAAATTAATGCAAATGAAATTATGATAATTAGAAAATCGAATAAAGAAATAGGCTGGATTCGGTATGGATTTTTTTGGGACAACACTCCTTTTATGAATATGATTTGGATTGATGAAGAGTTTAGAGGGACTGGAATTGGTAAAAAAGCTGTACTCCAATGGGAAGAATCCATGAAGCAAAAAGGATTCAAAATGGTCATGACCTCTACACTATCGAATGAAGCAGCTCAATATTTTTACAGGAAGCTTGAATATAAGGATGCCGGTTGTTTATTACTCGAGAATGAACCGCTCGAAATAATCCTGACTAAAAAGCTTATATAAAGTAGATTTATTCTGGGGGCAGGCCAATGTCAACTTATTATTAGAAGTCTACAACTTTTACTGAAATAGCAGGGGGAAATTTGCATGTGGAGACATTTAGAACGTGAAGAGATATAAGAAGTCAAAAATAAAAACGTTGATTTTTATCATGAAATAGAAGTATTAGTTAACGAATGGGACCCGATTGAACTTATATCTGGCGGTGCTCCTAAAGATGAATATGATTGCATTTCCGTTCATTTAATTAACCTTTTAAAACAAAATAAATCAATCGAAGAGATTTATGAATTTATAATAAATGAATTAGATGAACACTTTGATATGGGAATAAAAAACACAAATCCAAAAAATTTGAATAGGTTCAGAACTAAACATTTTACATTTAGTGAGACGTTAAAAAAATGGTATCAACAGAACAAAGAGAGATTTTAGGAGGAGAGTTACTTATACCCGGTGCTGGTTAATATTTTTATGAGAGAGGATGAACATTTTGTCTTATCCTTTTGATAGTATTACGGACAACTGGGTCAGCTATAAGACTGACTTGGTGTTATACAAATGGCATAGGCAAATGATACCATATTACGAAAATAATATTGTCCAAAAATTCGACATTGTGATAATCTTCCAAATAAAGGGTATTAAAGAACCTATAGAGAAAAACGGGGAATTTTAAATGAAGAAAAAGACAGCACTACTTGGACTGGTATCTCTTTCGCTTCTCAGATTAAAAGGATTACTTCCAACAATGTAGCCGGTTGATTGACTGGTGATAATCTTATTAAAGAAGTAAGTGAAGGGAATTTGTAAATGTGGAGGGGACAGTAATTAACCCATATAGGTTACTAAGGAGAGTTCCAACTTTAGCCGAGTACAAGAGGCTTTGTGACTCGGTTGGCTGGAATGATTTTATCAATTTTAATGTTGCAGAAGATTCTCTGAAACAATCCCTGTTTGGCGTTGTTGTTCAATATAAAGATGACATTGTAGGAATGGGCAGAGTGATTGGTGACGGAAGAATATATTTTTACATCCAAGATATTGCCGTAATGCCTGAGCACCAAAACAAAGGTATTGGTCATTTAATTATGAAGGAGATCACAGATTTTCTGAAAACTAGTGCTCCAGATAAAGCATTTGTGGGGTTATTTGCAACGGAAGGAAAAGAGTCATTTTATAATAAATTCGGACTTAATGAGCATGAGGGGATGACAGGAATGTTTGGAGTAATGGGTAAAAACCTTCCTAAAATCAAATAAATCGTTATAGAGCATCTGTATAATGATGGTATAATAAGGAAAGAACAGAACCCACCCTAAGGTTTACCTCGAAGGTGGGTTTTTACACATATCGTTAACCGAATTTAATTGAAAGGACAGGACGATGAGCAATCTCACACTAATTGAACCGACTAAACAATTTCAAGAGCAATATATTGAGATGATCGAAGAATGGAAGGTTGCCGAAGAGAAGATGGTTCCTTTTGTACTTCGCTATGACTATGAAAACTTCGATTCAATGGTGAATGAACTAATAAAGTTACGAGATACTCCGCCATATGATGAACAGAAAGTGAATAGTTCAACCTTTTGGCTGATTCAAGATATGTCGCGGGTAGTAGGGGCGGTAAATGTCCGGCACCGGCTGAATAAATATTTAGCTGAAATCGGCGGCCACATTGGTTATGGGATTAGACCGAGCGAGCGGAGAAAAGGATACGCTGTTGAAATCCTGAAACAAGTTTTATTAAAAGCAAGGGAACTCGGAATCTCAGAAGCATTGGTCACTTGCGATAAGGATAACATTGGATCGGCAAAAACAATTTTAAAAAATGGCGGAGTGTTGGATTCTGAAGCCATAGTAAACGGAATTGAGATACAGCGATACTGGATAAGTACCGTGAATAAGGTGTAGGAGGCCGTTTCAATGGAGGTTATATTTATCCGGCACGGGCATGGAGAACATCTTAATGATTATCCAAACCAGCTGAATACGCTGCATCCCGGCCTTACTGAATTTGGAAAATTCCAGGTGAGTCAATTGAGTCATAAATTGGACATTTTCTCCAAGGATTTAGTTCTAGTCAGCCCGACTAAACGAACCATTGAGACAGCTTATATTTTAACGAATCAATTCAACTTTACTGTTACACCACTGGTTGGTCCAAGAATGTTTCCGCAGAATCCGGAATTTTCTTCATTACTATGTGATGAGATTTACTCGAGAAAAGAGATTTTGGATTTGTATGAAGAGGTAACGCTGCTCGATATTGATTTGGATTGCTGGGGTGATGGGATTAATAGAATGGAACAAGGGATTTTTGAAAAGTATGTACACCAATTATTTAATTGGATAGGTGATAGATACAAGAGGATTTTAATTATCGCTCATGATGGGACAATAACCAACTATCGAATTTTTTTTGGTGAGACAGGACTTACTAGAAAAGATTTTTTAGGCGAAGCCGGAATACATAAGATTAAGCTGTAATTTAATATAGGGTCGTATAAATTATTCAGCTTTGAAAGATCGTTTAGAGACAACTTATTGTACTACATATTAACTGAAGATGTATGGGAGCGACCCGAGGTCGGGAGGATTAGCAATGGGAATGGATTTTACAGCCTATATGTCTCACAATTTTGATTCAGCTAAGCTTTTGAATCTATGTGAAGAGTTAAATGAAAATGGTAGTCGTCACGCTTTTCTTTCTGAGTTTATAAATCTCAATGCAAGCAATGAAAATCAAAAATGGAGCTTTGAGCCAGATTATATTGCGGGTACCTCCATTATAAATGGTCCATGCGAAATTACACTAACATTCTCAGAGCATGTATGTTATTTTCACCACTATATTAGGTGGATAAGCTTTTTAACGCATCAAGAGACACAGCAAGCTCTACGGGGTGTTTGTTTTGATCTTATGAGAATTTTAAATGCTGATTTTGTCATTTATGTTCCAGATAATGCAACTATTGAATCGGAAATTATGGACTTTTTATGGGAAGATGAGAACCGAGATATAGAATATATTCGGAATTGGTTGAAAGTTAAATGTGGAGAACCTAAAGAAAAAATACGAGATATTTTTAAACAGTATGAATTTTACTGGGAATCAGAGGGTTACTTTGTGGACCTTTTTAGCGATTTTTAAAATCTATTTAGAAAATAAACTGTACTTTGAAGAAAGCCTCTACTTTTGCTCGCCTTTCATTTGGGGAGATGGTTACGAAAGGATTAGAGTAATTGGACGAGCGAAAGACACGAACAAATTTATTTCATTAATTATGGAGGCTAAATGGATTGAAAGTTGGAGGATTCAAAAAGTATATATTCCCTATATCCTTAGAAGAAACTCTCTTGAAATGGATCGGTGGGACAAAAGCGATTCATCAAAACAAATTATTTTAGAAATGCTGGAATGGCTTCCTGAAAGATCTTTGAAAATTTATGAGGGTCAATAAATAAATAGACTCAAATCAATTATGGTAGTGGGGAAGATTATGACATCAATCATAGGCAAAAGATTAATAGCATTTTTAATAGACTTTATACTCATTTGCATAGTCATGACAGCATTGTTATTCCTGCTTGGCTGGCGGTTCATGTTCAGTTTAGATCATACGGATGAAAGCTTTTACTTGCTCGAGAGGCTATTTTATTACTTAACTGGTATGGGGCTAGTACTAGTCATTTTCAAAGATAGTTATGCTGGGAGAAGTTTTGGAAAACGAATAATGAAACTTGCGATTAAAGACAGCAATGATTTTGGCAAAAGACCAAGCAGCTGGAGACGGATTGCTAGAAATATTACATTAATCTTTTGGCCGCTTGATTTCATTATTATGTTGATTACTGGTACCCGCATAGGCGAGAAATGGACAAAAACTTGGGTAATTTCAGTTGATTGAATTTTACATAACAAGGAGTTACGATGAGAAAATTCGATTGGATCGCGACTTTTATGGTCTGCCTAATCGTTGCGGGAACACTTGTTTTAAGTCTAGAGGGCTATGCTTTAAGTGAGAAAAAAGCGCTAAATAACTTATATCCTGGTAGTGACGGGATTAAAATGTTTGAACAACAGTTTAACAACAAAAAGATTATTATAAGGCAAGGCTATAATGGAACTTACGCAGTGTTATTTGACATAAAGTGGGGTTTCTTGTTTCGCGTTTCCGGATCTGCGTCGTTCAGCATGAGTTTGAATAAAATGATTGAACGAACATGGTCACTATCCAGTAATTCAAATAAAAGGTATGATGCTATATTTGCTGTTAAAGTCACTGACCCGAGTATTAATAAGGTAATTGTAACAAATGAGAATATTGATGATGTCATTCTTAACGATTTAAGCGCAATAAAAAGCAAATCAAATGTGTTTATTGAGTTGCCTTTAAAAAATGGATATGGAGCAGCATATAAAGAAATGGACCCGTCTATCTCAGGTGGTTTTGTATATAGAGGTATTGATGATAAAGGAACAATTAAATTCGTTACAAGGTAATTGGGGGAGGGAGTAACCAATGAAAAAAGATTTAAAATTAATAATTGAGTCATTTTTGGTCTCTCTTGCCGTTATTATGTTGATAGTACTGTACTTCACCGTACAAGGATATATAACGACTAAAAAATATGTTCCAGACGTAACGGATAAATATAATTTACTGAATAAATACAATGATACTAAAAACCTCTCGAGCACGGTCTCATTTGGATCGATTGATCCCTACGGGTGGACTTTTTATTTAACGGTCTTTTTAATTGTTTTTTCATTGTATATTTCAATTCGTTTGGGAATTTGGAGATGGAAGTATCGAATGAGAAATTAAAATAGGGATGCGGCAAATATAGAAAAACGGTACACTTCTGTTGTGAGACCGACGGACCAGACGAAAGGAAGAGGTTCATGATTCTAGAAGTAGCCATGCTGCAGGTTAAGCCTGGAAAGACGAATGAGTTTGAGCATAACTTTAAACGGGCTTCCAAAATCATTTCGAGTATGAAAGGCTATATCGCTCATGAGCTGCAAAGATGCCTGGAAGACTCCAATAAATATGTGTTGCTCGTTCAATGGGAAACGTTGGAGGACCATACCGTTGGATTTCGTAAATCCGCAGAGTATCAGGAATGGAAAGAGTTATTGCATCATTTTTACGATCCGTTTCCGACAGTGGAGCATTTTGAAAAGGTCTTATGAGCAATTTAGTACAATAAGAGGAATTAGATAGTAAAGGTAAACTCAGGATGGCGCTGTTTAATATGGAGACGATTAAAACCAAATTAAATGGTGGATTAATGAAATACATTAAGAATGGGGTCTTGGTTTGGACAAATGAATAAAAAACTAGCTTTAACAGCGGTGCTAATCCTGTTTTACTTTCTAGCCTGTTGGATATTCGATCTTAACAGCACTATAACAGTTATGGATGCTTCCGGACGTTCTTACAATATTGAAAATAAATTGTTGTACAATAAATATTATTTCTATAGCGATGGCTCTGATACATATACCGCGGTTAACCTTAAACTGGATAGAGTTTATTTACTCTGTATAAGTGTCGTCTTCTTAGCGATGAACATAATTAAAAGATTTAGGACAAAATCTAACTTTGGAGCTAGCTAGGAACGGTGGTTAAACTGACCGCAGCGGCAGTCTAAGACTTTGTTTTCAAGTCTTGGTCCGCCGCTGCTTTCACCAAACTTTTAAATCAAAGCCTTTTCCAATAAATCGTAAGCGGTTACAAGGCTTCAAAGGGGGACAGTTATGAAACCACTCGTTAAGATTATGATCGTAGATGACGAAATGCTTGTCAGACAGGGAATCAAACATCTGTTGGATTGGGAACAAGAGGGTTACCAAATCGCAGGCGAGGCTTCTAACGGACTTGAAGCCTTACATCTGATCGATGAGGTGAATCCTCATGTCATTCTGACAGACATCGTCATGCCGGTCATGGGCGGGGAGCAGCTGGTCAAAGCCGTTAAAGAGAAGTATCCCCGTATTGAAATCATTGTTCTAAGCAGCTTTGGTGAGTTCGATTATGTCCGGTCTACTTTTCAAAGCGGGGTTGCGGACTATATTCTGAAGCCGAAGCTGGAAGCCGATTATCTGTTGTCCATTCTAAAAAAAACGACGGCCAAAATGACCGCAGTACCGGCGGGCGGCAGTGATGCGGATCCCGATGAAAGTCAGCTGTTAAAGGTTATGGAGAAATTGATGGCCGGGTATGAATCTGCGCTGGAGCCTAAGCTAATTCAGTCCAAGTTTCCTTATGAACAGTATCTCTTTTTTGGAGCAGATTTGAAAAATAGGCAAGATTCCAGCGAGAAATCTGATCTTGGAAACGAAATAGAGAGAGGGCTTCAAAAGCTTGAGCCTGTCGTCGCCGAATTTGCGCATATGCGGTTGAAGTTTGTGAACGAAACGGTCTTATTTCTGCTTAATATGAACCCTGAAAAATCAAACGAGCTTGTTATGGAGCTCCGGCATCTAATTTCGAGTATGGAGCTTTTTACGAGCGGGACGCATTTTATGATCAGCCAGAACTTCACGGACTTTACGAGGCTTGGCGAGATTTATAAGGACAATTATCTCAAGCTCCTGCGATACGGATTTTTCCTGCAGAACCGCTCTTTAATTGAACATGACCATTTGCCGAGTCTGCCGGACAAACAGCTCGAATTTGAGATGACTGTATGCATGGATCAATTAAAGCGCAAGCAGTACTTGCAGGCCTTCACTGGCTTTTTGGAATACATACACCTGCGTTCCATGGATTATCGTACGGATATTTTTGAATTCAAATCGTATTTGGGGAATTTCATCTTTAACGTGACGACCACGCTTGGAAAAATGAAGGTTGAGACCGAAAGCCTGGAAAAGGCCAAATACGACTATTTTCGGAAAATAGACGAAGCCCGTTCTGCCAGTGAAGCGATTGCCATTGTTGAAGCTTTCATCCATGAAACGGAACGGACGATAGGCGAGACGAATACACTCGTTAACCCCAATATGGCCAGGCTGCTCGAATATATTCAGAAGCACTACGCCGACCCTATCACGCTCACCGAAGTGGCCAGGCAATTTCATTTCAACGCTTCTTATTTATCTAGTTACTTTGCAGCTTACAATGGAGAAGGCTTCAGTGAATACCTCAATAAAATCCGGTTAAAAAAAGCGATGGAGCTGCTCATGACGACGGAACTGACGATTTCCGACATTAGCGCAAGCGTGGGATATTCGGATCAGAGCTATTTCACCAAGGTATTTAAAAAGCAGGCGGGCATCTCCCCGAGTCAGTACCGGAGACAAGACATGCGGGAGATACGGGAATCATGATCGGAAGAACGATGGAAAAGCTACGAAAACAGGGGTTATTTCTGAAGCTGTTTCTCGTAACTCTCATCAGCATCATTGCCGTATCCCTCCTGACGCTGTTCATTACAATCCGCATGTCCGAACAATTATTTCTGCAAACCTTCAGTATCACAAACGGCAAACTTCTTAACCAGATGAAATCAAACCTGGAGTCCTATAATAATGCGATTGCAACCGGCGCCACTCTGTTGTCTCAAAATGCCGCAAGCCGAAGTTATTTATCTAGCGGAGAAACAGGGGCTGTCGCTCTTGCTATGAGAACGTATCAGATGACTGAGGGAATGAAGTCGATTCAATCCAATTTTGGCGCTTATGACGCGAGCATTATGATCGTTGGCGCTAACGGCCGAAGTTATTCAACGGACCCGTGGTATTGGCCTGTCTCGGCCGAGGAGCTGAAAAATCATCCCATTACAAAAGCGACGGAGGCGCATCCTGCGCAAATCTTGTATCAGCTCTACCGCGGCGGGAAGCATGAAGCTAACTCCAAGGAGCCTATGTTAGTCGCATCCAAAGCTCTCTTTGATCAGTCTACCGGAAAAATTTATGGCACCTTGTACGTAGCAATCCGCGACCGGGATTTTAAACCTTTGTATGCCAATTTTACGAGTGAGGGCAATGATGTTGTGTTGTTAAATAAGGAAGGGGTCATTGTATCCAGCAACAGGTCCGAGCTGATCGGGAGTCCGGATGAGCAGCTGCTCCAAGAGGTTGAATCGGAACAGGAAGGGAAGGAAAAGTATGTAGCGGGAAATGAGCGAATTGTGCTGTCGGAATATTTGCCGGAATTCGGATTTTATCTAGTAAACATGATCGACAAAAAAGCTGTGACCGGACAGATGGTGAATGTTAAGGCAGTTACGTTAACAATTATGGCGATCGTTGCGATATCCCTTGTCATCGTGTTTCTGATTACCCGGAGAATGACGCAGTCGCTTCGCATGCTCGTCGGACAGATGTCGAGTATTCC
This sequence comes from Paenibacillus pasadenensis, assembly GCF_023715725.1. GTDB lineage: Bacteria > Bacillota > Bacilli > Paenibacillales > Paenibacillaceae > Paenibacillus_O > Paenibacillus_O pasadenensis_A. Next base: position 121,727 of record NZ_JAMBOT010000004.1, on the reverse strand, counting down.
AACGGGCGGATTGAATCATCATGTAGATGTTGCCAACAGCAGTTATGAAGTCAAGGAGCTGGGCAGCGCCTTTAATTTTATGCTTGATTCGCTGCATGATTATATTAATCGCTTGGTGGAAACTCAGAAGCAGCAGCGGAATGCGGAGCTGGCCGCGCTGCAAATGCAGATCAATCCGCATTTTTTATATAATACGCTGGCTTCGATTAAATTTCTGGTGCAGCAGGGCAATAAGGAAAAAGCTGCGGGCACGATCAATGCGTTAATCTCGCTTCTGCAAAATACCGTCAGCGATCTTCATTCCACGATTCCTGTCCGGCAGGAGCTCGAGACGCTGAAGCATTATGTTTATATCAATCATGTGCGATACGGTGATAAAATCCGTGTTCATTATTTTGTGGAGCCGGACAGCCTGGATTATCATCTGCCAAAGCTCATTCTTCAGCCTTTTATCGAGAACGCTTTTTTCCATGCCTTTAATCAAAAAGAAGAGGGCAGCATTTTAATTATGATTGCCGTTCAGGAAGATCAGCTTGTATGCGAGGTTGCCGATGACGGAGACGGGATAGAGCTTGAACGCGCCATATCGGAAGAAGAGCAGCTGCCTGCGCCGATGAATAAAAGGCATTTGTTCTCCGGCATCGGGATTCGCAATGTGGATGACCGAATAAAGCTGATGTACGGCGAGGAATACGGGATCAGTATAACCAGCAAGCGCAATGAGGGTACAAAAATCATCGTTACGCTTCCGTTGACCGGATCCAAAGATCGTAAAAAAACCTGAAAATAGTGCCAAAGCCAATAAAAAAAGCAAATAACAGGACCCAATAATAACACTAAAGCGGACAAAGATAGTGCCAATGAAACCGGATACAAAATGATAAGATGGTTGCGTAAAAGAGAAAACGCTTCCGTCTTTTATTGTTTTTTTAACCTAAAAGGGGGTTTAAGCTTTGAAGAAACTAATGGCTATGCTGCTGGCTGGTTCTGTGCTTTTGTCGGCATGTTCCTCAGACGGTACGGAGGGCGGCTCAGAAAACGCCGTCAATTCAGGCAAGGAAGCTGATTCCGCTCCTAAAGAAATTACAGTGTGGGCGTGGGACCCGGCATTTAACATTGCCGCCATGAATGTTGCAAAAGAAGCCTACGCTAAAGTTAAACCGGAGGTCACGATTAACGTTGTTGAAAATGCGCAAGCAGATATTGTTCAGAAGCTGAACACAGGGTTGAACTCCGGGTCCACGAAGGGCTTGCCTAACATTGTGCTTATTGAGGATTACCGTGCGCAAAGCTTTTTGCAAGCGTATCCGGACTCCTTCTATGAATTGACCGACCTCGTTAAAGCAGACGCCTTTGCGGATTACAAGATTGGCCCGACCAGCGTAGACGGCAAGCAGTACGGCGTTCCGTTTGATTCCGGTGTAACGGGCATGTACGTGCGAACAGACTACCTGGAGCAAGCGGGCTACAAGCTGGCCGATATGCAGGAAATCGACTGGAAGAAATACATCGAGATCGGTAAAGCCGTTAAAGAGAAAACCGGCAAAAGCATGGTAACGCTCGATCCTAACGATCTTGGGCTCATCCGTATGATGATTCAATCGGCGGGGGCATGGTATACGGCTGAAGACGGCAAAACACCGACGATTGCAGGCAACGCCGCATTGAAGGAAGCCTTTGAGCTGTACAAAGAAATGATGGATTCCGGCATCGTGAAGGTGAACTCGGACTGGAGCCAATTTGTTGGCGCCTTCAACAGCGGCGAAGTAGCTACTGTGCCGACCGGCAACTGGATTACGCCTTCGATTAAAGCGGAAGCCTCGCAATCCGGTAAATGGGCGGTAGCTCCGCTGCCTAAGCTTGGGACAACGGAAGGCTCCGTTCATGCATCCAATCTGGGCGGCAGCTCCTGGTACGTTCTGAATGTAGATGGCAAAGAAGCGGCTGCAGAATTTCTCGCGAAGACGTTTGCTTCCGACGCCGAGCTGTATCAGACCATGAACACCAAGGTCGGAGTCATCGGCACGCTGAAGGCGGCGGCCAGCGGCGAAGCTTATGCGGCAGCGGACGACTATTTCCAAGGGCAAAAGGTTGTATCGGACTTTTCCGCCTGGACCGAGCAAATTCCTAAAGTGAACTACGGCATGAACACTTACGCCATCGAGGACATTATGGTTGTGGCCATGCAAGCTTTTCTGGGCGGCAAAGATGTGGATACCGTTCTGAAAGAGGCGCAGACGCAAGCCGACACGCAAATTCGGTAGGCTCACTCCAACCGCATAACAAATCATCGGGTAGCGGCTCATATTGGTTTTTACACGAAACCAGTATGAGCCTTTTTGGTTTACGAATACGCAATTTCATCAACAGAAAGGTGTGGAGTGGTGTGCATACAGAAAAAGCCGGGTTAAACCAGCACATTGGTAAGAGCATGAACGGGCGGACGCGGATCCGGCTGACAGGCTGGTTTTTTATGCTTGTGCCGGTTGTCATGATCAGCGTTTTTTACTTCTATCCGATGGTTCAAGCGTTACTTCTATCCTTCAAATCAGGCAGAGGGAGCAATCTTCAGTTTGTCGGTTTGGACAACTATACTCGGCTGTTAAGCGATACGACATTCCTTACGGCTGTCAAAAACACGTTTATTTATTTGCTCATTCAAGTTCCGGTCATGCTCGTGCTGGCGCTTTTTATCGCGGTGCTGCTCAATGACGACAGGCTGAGGTTTAAAGGGTTTTTCAGAACAGCGATTTTTCTGCCTACGGTAACCTCGCTTGTCGCTTACTCCGTCGTTTTTAAGTACATGTTTGGAGCGGATGGCATCGTTAATAAATTTCTGGTGAAGCTTCATCTCATTCAAGAGCCTATACAGTGGATCACGGACCCGTTCTGGGCCAAAATCACCATCATTATTGCGATTACCTGGCGTTTTACAGGCTATAATATGATCTTTTATTTATCCTCCTTGCAAAATATCGATAAATCCGTGTATGAGGCAGCACGTATAGATGGCGCAAACGCGTTCCGGCAATTTTTTACGATTACGATTCCACTTTTGAAGCCAATCATTCTGTTTACGACGATTACATCGACGATTGGAACGCTCCAGTTATTTGACGAGGTAGTGAACATCACCAAGGGCGGCCCGGGCAACGCAACGATGTCGATTTCCCAATATATTTACAATCTTTCGTTTGAATACACGCCGGACTTTGGATACGCCGCTACGGTGTCCTACTCAATCGTACTTATGGTGGTTCTATTGACGATGATCCAGAACAAAATTGGAGGGGATAAGAGATCATGAACATCAAACGCGGTTTTACGTACCTGTTTCTAATAATCGCTGCGCTGATTTCTATATTTCCGTTTATCTGGATGGTTGTCAGCGCTACAAATGCGTCTGTTGATGTAACAAAAGGGACGCTGCTGCCGGGTTCCAGGCTTATCGAGAATATAAATAATCTGTTCAATTCCGTAGATATGTGGCAGGCTCTCTGGAATTCTGCGAAAATATCGGTGACGAGCACCATTTTTTCCCTGCTGGTGGCATCAGCTGCCGGATATGGCTTTGAGATGTACCGCAGCCGCGGCAAAGATATCGTTTTTAATATTCTGCTGGCCTCGATGATGATTCCGTTTGCAGCAATTATGGTGCCATTGTTTCAAATGTTTGCAAAAATATCGGAGGTGATGCCGTTTCTGGGCATCGATACGGCGGGGGCGGTTATTTTGCCGACCTTCACGACAGCGTTTCTGATCTTCTTTTTTCGGCAAAGCACCAAAATGTTTCCGAAGGATATGATGGAGGCCGGCCGCATCGATGGTCTTTCGGAAATAGGCTTGTTCTTCCGCATCTACATGCCGACGATGAGATCGACCTATGCAGCCGCAGCAATCATTACTTTTTTAAGCAGCTGGAATAACTATTTATGGCCGTTGATCGTGCTGCAGTCGCCGGAGAATATGACGGTTCCGCTGCTCATCTCCAATCTGGGATCAGGATATGCTCCCGACTATGGCATGATCATGTCCGCGATCGTCATTACGACGCTGCCGACAGCATTTGTATTTTTCATCATGCAAAAGCGGTTTGTGGCCGGAATGACGGGTGCAGTGAAATGATGTTGGCGAATCGAAGCCGCATCATGGAATATTTGATTTTACAATGAATCAGCTCAATGTGCTGGACCGAACGAAAATGCTGCTTGTGGGCGATTCGTTAAGCTCGGATATCCAAGGCGGAATCAACTACGGGATTGACACCTGCTGGTTTAATCCAACTAAACAGCTCAACGAATCACAGCATAAACCTACCTATGAAATTGCCGGGTTGGAAGAGCTCAGTGGAATTCTTGAGAGTAACTAATTTTGTTTGTCCTGCCAGTCCAGCCATTGCTGCGCGATATATATTCTGGCAGCTGTACTGCGTTCGGAATACCAGCATTGACCTTCTCGCCATTCAGGTACCGGTTCAAAGCTATGTCCCGTTATGCTATGAAGCGAGCTGCATCTGGCTCCGAACGTAGATACCCTTTGCTGAACCGCATCTTCGTAAAGTTCTGAAATAATTGAATCGGTAAATAAAGAATCCTTCATTGTTGCAGCTAATTTTAACGCGGTGTAACGGATATTGAGATCGGAGTCCGAAAACAGTTGAATGATGTCGTGACGGCAACCCTGCCAATCGTCGGGTGAACATTGCAAAGCAAACAAAGCGGCCATTCTAATATGGCTGTTTTTGTCATGGAGACTTTGTCGTAATGTTCTCATGTTAATTTTACCGGGATATTTGGACAACACGATGAAAGCGGCAATTCGCAAAAGAGCAGAATCGCTTTTTAAACATGCTTGAATTCGCTCCTCGGCTATCTGGCTCAAAGGTTGCCCATAGAAACTTAACATCGCAGAGACAGCGGTCTGCCGATCGTGCTGATTTAAAGCGTCAATACGGGCCTTTTCGTCTTTACGTCCCCAGCTTTCGTGTATGAAATAGGGTGTTGGGGATGGAGCGACTTCTAGGGGGGACATCTGAGAGGCGGCTGCTACATCAATTAACCCGGCTTGTAATTCCTCCCACGATCGGCAGTTAACCGAGCTCTGTACAATGGCTGATTTCACCTGAATTGCCGTCCAGTCAGGATGAGCTTGCCAAATGCAGGCTGCACATCCCAATATAATAGGGCCGGAAAAAGAGGTGCCTTCCGTCCGGGCATATCCTTCGGGCAGATTGTCCATTGAAGCAGTGTCATGCTTGTTAAACTCTTCTGCGGATTGGAAAGGCATAGGTAACACAAGATTTTCTGCAGGAGCAAGAATTTCCGGTATCCATTTTCCCTCAAAAGTTATCCCTCGACAGCCATGATATGGCAAAGCCTGCTGAATCTTAGATTCCTCTGGAATAATGACTCCGCCAACAGACAATACAGAGGGAGAAGAAGCGGGGCCGTTGCACGTTAATTCGACGGTGTTGCCAGAGGCGACAACGACAAGTAGACCTTCAGAGGCAAGTTTTTCACATAATACGTTTATCGGATCGATCTGCCAAGGCAGCTGTCCTGTTTCGTTACGAGTTGATCCCACCGTAAGTACAACACCACGAATATTGTATGTACGCCAATTGCTGAAAAGCCAGTTGAGAGCGGCTAAAAATTTAGTTTCAATATCTTCAAGCGAGATGAAAGTTCCTGTTTCAATTAGATAAAGATTCGCTTCCGGCGCGGCTCCCGTGTATTTAGCACTGGAAAGTGCTCCTGAACCGGCAGCGGCTGAGGCCGTTAAAAGTCCATGTAACCGCTTGTTCCAGGGGCCGGAATTCGAATGAAATAGAACTGGTTCCGGATGGGCCTCGAAGGTTTGAATGAGGTAGGTATGACGCCGGTCATTTGAAGTAATATCAGGGTGGTTCGGAAAGCCAGCATCTACCACGGCAATGTTTATATTTTTTCCGGTAAACTCTGATGGAATATGTAAAAAGTCTCGAATAGAGGGCCAAGTCATCGGGTCACCCTTTCGTAGTTTAACTAGGAATAGCTATAGAATTGAGCATTGATTATTGTATTCGATATACAAACGGAAGAAGCCTTGTAAGTTCAATGGAGAAAAGGTAAATTTTAACTGAGTTCAGTAACCGGGGAGATAATACGGATGGGTTGGTTTAAGAAAAAGAGTCCTAAAATAAATAAAATGCTCAGAGATCTGGAATGTATCGGTCTCACTTGTAGAAGTGATCTGAATCTGGAAAGATATTCTCATCTTATTAAGGATAGGTTCAGTAGAAATACATATATTCATCTGCTAATTGAATTAGGATCAGAGATTGAAATTGAAAGGGATATCTTTGTTTCGCCTAGCAATGATGTCTGGTATCTGGATACCGAATGTATTGAGGGACATGGGGATTATGCAAATTTATTGCGGAGAATAAAAGAGATGATAGCCAATGAATTAATTATAGATGATGTATGCGATGAGGTGGATGTCGATGCTGGATTGGCAAAAATCGCATTTACAGTGGCGGGAAAATCTTATGAGTATTCGTTAATGGTAAATTTGGACTGGATGGATAGAGATATTTTTCGAATTTTCTCCGTTTTGTTAATGGAACATGGTAGCGATAAAAGATTCTTTTACTCGGACATTGATCAAAGCTTATTAGTCGTTCTAATTGACAAACAATATTACAGAAAACTAAATAAGTTGTTAAATATATTCATTCCGGCATTATGCCCTTGAAAAAAGCCCAACAAGTGTTGGACTTTTGATTATTAGAGATCTAGAGTAATACCATTTAAGGAGCTTTTAAAATTTAATCATAAAGTTTTCCGCTCTCACTATCGCAGCTATAAGCCAGTAGTTGAGTGAATTTAGAAGAGAATCGGGTTAGTAAGCGTTAAAATCAGCTCGGAAACGCTCCAATTAATTGGCGCAGTTGTGGAAACGTCCACGATAGTAGCCGTAACGCTGCCCAAGCCTCCTCTTCTCACACGAAGAGTGAACTGGAGAGTCCCCACGCTAACACCGGCCTCATCACGCACGTCGTAAACGATCGGAGCTCGCCGGGTGACGTTCTTGCTTCCTGAGGCAGTTACATTATATTGGTTTAATCCTCCGTTTGGATATAAAATGTCAGGGGGCTGGGAGATTGGAGTTGCATACGAAGAAACGGAAGTCGCATAAAGGGTATATGCACTCGTATTGTTGTAGATGCTGAACGTTCTTGTAGATAGTCCGCCAATCGGACCATCATCCTCTGTCGGTCGGACATAAAAGACAGCGGTGACGATGACGAGAAGTATAAACAGAACTAGAATAACGCCAATAGTGGAACCTTTGACATTGCTAATATGGGCTTGCTCTTTACTCATGTTATTATCCTCCTTAAGTTCTGAAACTAGCTTTTTATAACTATATGTATTCATTAATAGATTCGCCCCGGCAGTTGCCCCTTAATTAGAAATTAGATTGATCCTTTGTTGGTGGGGATAGAAGCCCAGGCGATGATAAAAGAGCAATAGGGAGGAGACTCATAAGAGTGATATCTCATGAGCAGAAGTATTTGCTGGACGCCGTACGATTCTGGTTTGATGAAGCGGAGCAAGTTACGCATTACTCCAACGAGTTAAAGTCAGGGCCATTATCATCCGAGCTTTCTTTGCTCAATCAGCTGCCTGGGAACGGAGAAGTTCTGGATGTAGGCTGCGGTGCTGGAAGAATCGCCATATATTTGGAGGGAAAAGGCTACCAGGTCACTGGAACGGATGTAAGTGAGCAGCTGCTAAACGTTGCCAAGGAGCATTCGATAAAACATAACCAACCGATTCGTTATATCCAGAATGAAGGAGTGGGGCTGCCCTTTAAGGATGCGGAATTTGACGCGATAATCGGGTTTAAGGTTCTCTGTTACATACCAACGCGGAAATTAAGAGCGCAAGCATTGAAAGAGTACAGTGAGTGCTCAAGCCTGGCGGTATCTGTCTCTTGACCCAATACATTGTGCCGGAGGAAGCAATGTCCGAAGCGCGGGATGAGTATTTTGAGGCAAGTCCGGCGGCTGCATTCAACATCCTGGAAGAGGGCGACAATTTTCCGTTGGGCAAAGGTTTTGTGCATTGGTTCACACAAACGAGCTTGCAATCTGAGCTGGAAGAGACTTCGTTTGAGTTGGAGCGCATTGAGGATGACTCTAACTACGGCGGGGCCGGCTATCTCTGTTTAATCAAGATGAAAAAGGGAGAGTGAGACTCGTTATGCCGATTCAAGCCGTACTTTTTGATCTGGATAACACTCTTATTAATCGCAGAAAGGCGTTTCAAGGTTATGCGGAACGATTTGTCGATGAGTTTGTAGTCATTGGGGATTCGATGAGCAAAACTGAAATTGTTGAGTCTATCATTGCGGCGGATCAGGACGGGTATCGAAAAAAACGTGAGCTGTACACAGAGCTGATGACGAGTCTTGAGATGAAAAGTCCGGTAACAGCCGATAGGCTTTTGGAATATTGGTTTTCGGAGTTTTTTAAACATACGGTAGTAATGGACGGAGCTATTGAACTGTTAGAACAGTTGAAATTAGAACAGATCAAGCTGGGGTTAATTACAAATGGATCCGTGCACTCGCAAAACTCGAAAATTGATCAAGTTCAGCTGCGGAGTTATTTTGATGCTATTATCGTGTCGGATGAGGTGCAGCTGAAGAAGCCCGATCCTAAAATTTTCGAGCTGGCCTTGGAGCGGTTAGGAGTATCGGCAGCGTCCAGTATATACGTTGGAGATCATCCGCGTAATGATATTACGGGGGCAAAGAGCGCAGGATTGGGCACGGTGTGGATCCGAGAAATCGAAGAATGGGATGAGGCGTCGGATAAACCGGATTATATGATTAGGAGGTTGGATGAGGTTGGGCGAATTTTGGAAGAGTTGGGGTCCGAAGCACATTGAAAAGGGGGAAGAATTATAAATCATAAATTTGAGGGGATTTTACCTAGCGACGAAATACTGGACAATTTTGAAGTGAAATTAATTCGTCCATTGGGCGGTAGATTCAATCAGCATTGGCTTGTAAATTTTCGCGGAGAACAACTTGTCTTGCGCCGTTGGTGGCTTAATTCCGCTCCAGATATCGACTATGAATTACGCTTGCTTACAAGTATCGCTAAGCTGGGGTGGCCAGTCGCTCCAGCTGTCAACGAACCTATTGAATTAAGCAGTTATTTCTGGTGCTTATTTCCTTATCTTTCTGGTGATCCTCCACCGGTAGAAAACCGAATGATGGAACAACGTACACGTGGTGAACTTCTTGCGAAATTTCATACTAGTCTTGCACAGCTTACCGGATTTGAGCAACGCGAAAATTGGCGACGTTGTGAAGAAATCCTCGGGGACTTAACCCTAGATCGTATCCTCTCTGAAAATGATCAGAAACGGCCTGAAGAAATTAGCATATTACGATGGCACCTTGATCGAGCGCGCGAGCGAATTATTGAACTAAAGCCTCAAATTAGGAGTGGCATTATCATACATGGAGACTTTACCCCGTGGAATTTACGTTTTAAAGATGGGTGCCTCTCAGGTATTCTTGATTTTGAGCTAGCTCATTGGAATCATAGAATCGCCGACTTTGCGCTTTCGTGGCGCGGTGTGCATGATGAGGTCATCCATGCGTATAACGATTTTTCGCCGCTTGAACCTGAGGAGTGGGAATTAATTACACCAATGTGGTGGGCTTGGCTTATCGAAAGTGCTTGCCGAGATATGGCGAAAGGCATTCTTATCGACTACGATGGATGGATCATTAAACATTTGCTGAGACGCTCTCCACTGATGGGACAAGATTCAGTCGAATTCAGGTAGACGGAAAGTTATAACAAAAAAATTAATAGGCAAATTCGTGGGACTTGAAAAGGAGCGAATCCGATGAACATTGAACTGGCTATCTCGCTCGCTCTTCAGGCGCATAAAGGTCAGGTTGATAAGGGCGGGGCCCCTTACATTTTGCATCCGTTGGCCGTTATGAACCGGGTAGAAACGATCGACGAAAAGATTGTAGCTGTGCTTCATGACGTTGTGGAGGACACGGATATCACGCTTGATCAACTGCGAGAGCTGGGGTTTTCACAAGAAGTTGTGGAAGCTATCGGATTATTAACGAGATCCCAATTGGACAGTTACGAGCAGTTCGTTCGGAAAACACTTCACAATCCGCTATCTAAAATGGTTAAAATAGCTGATATAGAAGAGAATATGAATATAGCAAGAATTAATCAACCAACCGAAAAGGACTACAAAAGACTGGAGAAATACCGTGAGGCTCTCAAAATATTGAGAAGAGAGATGAAGCCGGATGCCAATTAAAGCGGTTCTGTTCGACCTGTTTGAAACGTTAATTACTGAATTTGACCATTCAACAAGAATTTCAAAACGAGATTATGATTATCAAACGTTGCTCGGATTATCCAATGATGAGTTTAAGCTGGAATGGCGGCGCCGCAGCAGCGATCGTATGAATGGGACATTTGCGGACTATTTCGCCGTTTTGGAAGATATCCTGAACAAGCGCCAGCTGAAAATAAATTCTGCTTCCATTGAAGCTCTGTATGAGATGAGAATGGAAGAGAAGAGAATTCCGTTTAGAAAGATCCGTCCGGACATGTTGGAAATGCTGGCTGCGCTTAAAAGCTCGGGAGTCAAGCTTGCTCTGGTCAGCAACTGCACGGAAGAGGAAATACGGGAATGGCGACATTGTGAGCTGGCTCCTTATTTTGATGAAGCGATATTTTCGTATGAGGTCAGATTAGCAAAGCCCGATAAGAGAATCTATGAATTGGCGTGCAGCCGGCTCGGAGTTGCGCCTTCAGAAGCTGTTTTCATCGGAGATGGCGGTTCCAATGAATTGGAGGGGGCCAGCGATGCTGGTTTAAAGCCTTATCGCGCCGTTTGGTTTAACTCGCATATCGACAGTAAGTTCGAAAGAGTAACTCGTCCTAGCGATGTGATTCACTTGTTGCAATTATCGTTATGAACCTCATGATTTCAATTAATCGTTAAAAAAAAGCTCCCGAGCGCTGTAAAAGCGTCACGGGAGCTTGTTGCTTCAGATGAATTTCCGGCTCGTCTTTTTGCCGTCGCAGCTGAAGACGATTTTTTTGTCTTCCACAACGGTTTCCAGATGCACCGCTTTGCCCCAGAGCGCTACGACGTGGGGGAGGGTGCGCTCCACGTATTTCAGATCTAGTTCAACACCCTCGTATTTATGCCCCAGATAAAGCTCCCCAACCCGGTTAAAGTCGCCATTCAGCACCTCAAGGACCGGGAAGCCTCCATTAATGCGGGAGTACACAAGCTGCTCGCGGATGTTTTTCCACGTTTTATCGGTAATTTTCCATTCCGGTCCTTTTTTCTCGAAAATGTACAGGTCCAGCTCCTCAACGAGCGGTTTGGTCAAATAATTCCGCAAAAACGAGGTGTCGGAGTCAAGCTCGCGAACCTCAAATATTTTCTCGCGGCCGCGTCCCTGCTTGTAGCCAAAACGCCGTTGATCTTCCTCGCTCGGGTTTTCCCAGCGCTTTTCGATATCCTCGAAAATTTTCAGCCCCAGGTAGTACGGATTGAGGCTGCCGCGCCCTGGCACGACTACGGAGGAGTTGAGCTTGGCGAACTCAATCGTTTCCTCGCTCGTCAGGTCCATTTCACGAATGATGCGCTGATGCCAGTAGGAGGCCCAGCCTTCATTCATTATTTTTGTCTCCATCTGCGGCCAGAAGTACAACATTTCCTCGCGAAGCATGCTCATGATATCCCGCTGCCAGTCCTGCATGGTGGGGCTATGCTCTTCAATGAACCATACCAGATCCTTTTCAGGACGGCGCGGAAAGCGCTGCGGGTCCTGCGGAACCTCCTGATCACCAGCGTTGCTTTCATCCAGCAACCACAAATCGTCATACTCGCCCGCGCGCTTTTCCTCGGCGTTATCGGCTTCCTTGCGAAGAAATTCGTCATGGCGGGATTTGTCCATCTGTCTTGGCTTTACCAAGCTGGGATCGATATGCTCTTGGATCGCCAGCACGGAGTCGATGAACGACTCAACGGTTTCGGTACCGTACAGCATTTCATACTGGCTGACCCGCTCGGCGGTGGCGGACATGCTCTCGACCATATCGCGGTTGGTGTTGCGGAAACGGGCGTTGTTTTTGAAAAAATCACAGTGTGCCAACACATGCGCCACGATGAGTTTGTTTTGGATGAGGGAGTTCCCGTCCAGCAGGAAGGCGTAACACGGATTGGAGTTGATGACGAGCTCGTAAATTTTGCTCAAGCCAAGATCATACTGCAGCTTCATTTTATTAAAGGATTTGCCGAAGCTCCAGTGCGAAAAACGGGTCGGCATGCCGTACGCGCCAAACGTATAAATAATGTCCGCCGGGCAGATCTCGTATCGCATCGGGTAGAAGTCCAGACCGAAGCCGACGGCGATCTCGGTAATTTCATCAATCGCCCGCTCGAGCTGGCGGATCTCGTCCTGGGTCATATCGTTCATCCCTCCGTGCCAAAGTTAAGGTTCATACCCAATGTATGCGCGGTTGGACGGGACTATGAGCTAACCATCTGCATGGAGCCATTTCGTTTGGGAAAAGGTAACGCTGATGCCAAATATGATGGAGGTTGGATGTGAGACATTTTGTGGGACAGTATAGATGGCTTACCGCTATTACGGTAACAGCTGCTTTGGCCGTTGCCTTATTCATTCCGATGGGTTCCGTGCCAACAGCGCATGCAGCGACCATTACGGTAGATGGAAACAGCAGCGACTGGGATGGAATCAAGGAGCTCGCAACAAATGCCGGTACAGCGCAGAGCTTAAAGGCTGCCAACGATAACACAAATTTATACTTGCTTGTAAAAGGCGCTGGTCTTAGTACCGCTACCGGCAGCTTCTGGCTGAATACCGATAATAATGCAGCGACCGGGTACAAGGCTTCGGGCTGGGGAGAAACAGGGGTTGAGATGTTTCTGGAAAACGATACCCTGTACACTTATACCGGAGATGGCCAATCCTGGAGCTGGGATAAAGCGGCCACACTTTCGCCTGAGCAGTTCAAACGTTCGTCCACTGTCATCGAGGCCGTTGTGCCGCTCGCCACTTTAAAAGTGACTACGGGTAGCACCATAAAAATAGGCTACATCGACAACAATTCGCCAAGCAACAGGCTTCCGGCGGCAGACGGCGCACTCCCTGCTTATGTAGTAGCGGCAGAGGCCGCAGAGCCGTCAACGGTAACGACCGCTCTGGAGGAGCTGGACAGCCCGCTTAATAACCCTTTTAAAGGATGGGCGCCAACGGCTAAAACGACCGGATATCCGCAGCCGCACAAGCTTGTATATGCCGGAGTGACCTGGAAAGAGCTGGAGCCGGTTAAAGGGAAGCTGGATTTTGATGCGGTCGAGAAGACCAACAATTTTGCCCATTGGAAGAGCAAAGGGGTAAAAATCGTATTCCGCTTTATTATGGACAGTCCGACGGGAGAGGCTCACCGCGATATTCCGGACTGGCTCTATGATGAAATGGTTGCAGCTGGCGATTCGCCTGGAACGGTGTATAACGATACAACAGGGCGTATGGGTGCCGGGAATAACCGCGGCTTCTCGCCTAACTACAGCTCGAAGGTCGTCATTCAGCGGCATAAAATGGCGGTCGACGCCATCGCCGCTCGTTACAACACCAACGCGCGCCCTGTTGCATTTGTGCAGATCGGTTCGCTGGGCCATTGGGGAGAATTCCACACCTGGCCGTATACCGAAACTCCGGCCAGCTCCGTTAGCACTCACTTCACAGGAGAATTTCCGCCGAATGATGTATCAAACCAGTATATCCAGCATTACATTGATGCCTTTGCGGGCAAGGAAGATAAGATGCAGGTGATGATTCGCCGCAGTGTCGGACTGGCGACGAGCAACAATAAAGGCATGAAGCTCGGCATGTTCAACGACGTATTCGGCGATAAGCCTAGCTTCGATTCCGATTGGGGCTGGTATACCGGAACGCAAAACGGATATTGGGATGACCTTGGCCAAAAACAGCCGGGCAATCCAAACTTCTGGGATACCCGTATATCTGCGGGAGAGTTTTATAGCGGCGAGGTTGGCATGAAGGCTTCCCTGACGGAAGGCAGCGGTTTTGATGAAACGATGCGCCAGACGGAGATGAGCAAAGTCAGCTGGCTGGGCCCCAACTCTCCAGCTGCTTTGCCGGCGGGCAATAGCCTGCAAGGTAACATGGACAAGATGAAAAAACGGATGGGCTATCATCTTGTGCTGAAGGAAGTGACGCATCCGGCGGCGCTGGCGGGCAGCTCCTTCAAAATAACGCTAAAGGTCGAAAATGCAGGCGTACAGCATTTTCCGTTCCATTGGCCGCTGGAGCTCCAGCTTCGTAAAGGGGATACGGTAGTAGCCAAAAAGAGGACTACGGCTGATCTGAGAACGTGGAGAACCGGCACCTACACCGTAACGGATTCCATTCCGATTGCTTCGCTCGCCTCGGGAAAATACGATATATCCGTTGCGATTATTAACCCGGAAACGAGCAGAGCCGGTATCGATTTTGCCAACAAAGGCCGCTTCCCTATCGGCTCGTACAAGCTGGGCAGCGTTTCGAAGTAACTCAACATTCGTCTAGGAATCAATGGAAAAAAGGCGGCCGATCCGGCAGTGAACCGGATGCGGCTGTCTTTTTTCGTATTCATGTTCCAAAAAAAAGTGACCCGCCGGCGAAAACCGGTGGGCCCAAGGTGATGCTATATTCAAAGGGGGGTCATGGGATAACTATACCCCCTCTTGCTTAAATGAAACTGAAAAGGACATGTCAATCCGGTTACAAATTTGAGACAGAGGTTTTTGGCGCAATTTTGCGGAAAACAAATCTAGGGAAAAATAATTATTGTGCCCAATATCTTCATCATTTATAATAAGTCCCAAGGCATCGTTTGGCGCAAAATATTACTCTGCAACAGACTTCATTTAAAGCATTATCGTCTTGATTTCAAGCGTATTTAGCGTATTGAAAGGGGGGATTGCTGAAAAGTCTCAGGGTGATTTACATTTTTACGGGCAAAAATGTAAGCGCATTATAAACGATGAGGAGGAAAAAGATGAAAACCCGATCAATAAAAAGAAGTAAATTGGCCCAAACTTTATTGGCTTTCGCATTGCTTATTGCGTTATTTCCCCCGTTTGGTTCCCTGCCTGAAGCTCAAGCGGCTACGATTACGGTTGACGGAAGTGTAAGCGATTGGAGCAGCGTCAGTTCGGTGGCTACCAATTCCGGCGTAGCGGCGCAAACGTTAAAGGTAACAAACGACGGCACAAATCTGTATCTGCTTGTGCAAGGCGCAGGCTTGAGCACGACTACCGGAAACTTCTGGCTGAATACCGACAATAATACATCCACCGGATATCAGGCATCCGGCTGGAGCTCCACAGGCGTAGAATGGATGCTCGAAAACAATAATTTGTTAAGATACACGGGTACCGGCAGCACTTGGTCATGGGATCCGCCTATCGCGCTATCCTCGGCGCAATTTTACCGCAGCTCCTCTGTAATTGAAGCGGCTATTCCGCTCTCCACACTTTCCCTTAGCTCAGGAAGCACGATTCGAGCCGGCTACATAGACGGCGGCTCCGCTACATCGCGTGTTCCGGCAGCCAGCCAATCGCTTCCTGCATACACGCTTATCAGCTCAGGCAGCACGGGCAGCAATACGACCTCTTATCCGGTGGAGCTGAACAGCCCGCTCAACAACCCGTTCAAAGGCTGGTCTCCTTCGGCGAAAAACACGAGTTATCCGCAAAATGTCCGGCTTGTATATGCCGGAGTTACCTGGAAAGAGCTGGAGTCCACTAAAGGCATGTACAATTTCGCCGCAATTGAAGCGACGAACAATTTTGCCCATTGGAAGAGTCAAGGAGTAAAAGTTGTATTCCGCTTTATTCTGGATAGCCCGTCCGGCGTTGCGCACCGCGATATTCCGGATTGGCTGTACAACGAGATGGTAGCGGCCGGTCAAAACCCGGGAACAGCTTACAACGATACGACCGGCGGCATGGGCACCGGCAACAACATGGGCTTCTCGCCAAATTACAGCTCATCGATCGTTATTCAGCGCCACCAAATGGCGATCAACGCGATTGCAGCCCGCTACAACACGAACGACCGTCCGGTTGCATTTATCCAAATTGGCTCCCTGGGCCACTGGGGCGAGTTCCATACCTGGCCGTACGTCGGACCGAGCGGAGGTTCCAATTACACTGGCGTGTTCCCGCCAACCGCTGTTTCCGATCAGTACATTCAGCATTACCTGGATGCCTTCTCCGGCAAGGAAGACAAAATGCAGGTGCTGATCCGCCGCAGCGTCACCTTGGCGAAAACGAACAATAAAGGCATGGTTCTGGGCATGTTCAACGATATGTTTGGTCATAAAGACAGCTTCGACGCATCTTGGGGCTGGTACACCGGTACGCAAAACGGCTACACGGACGACATCGGACAGGCGCAACCGAATCACGCTAACTTCTGGGAAACCCGTGTTTCCGGCGGTGAGTTCTACGGCGGCTCCGGCGGTATGAACGCAGCGCTGACCTCCGGTTCAGGCTTTACAGAAACACAGCGTCAGACCGAATTGAGCAAGCCGAGCTGGCTGGGGCCGAATTCTCCTGCCTCGCTGGCGGTCGGCAACAGTCTGCAAGCAAATATGGACACTCTGGAAAAACGTATGGGGTATCATTTTGTGCTGAAGGAAGTTACGCGGCCTAACGTCATTTCCGGCAGCTCCTTCAACGTAACGGTGAAAGTTGAAAACAAAGGCGTTCAGCACTTCCCGTTCCAATGGCCAGTTGAGCTGCAGCTTCGCAGCGGCAGCACCGTTGTAGCGAAAAAGGTAACGACGGTTGACCTGAGAACGTGGAAAACGGGCAACTATACCATTACGGATTCCATCCCGGTATCATCGCTTGCAGCGGGCACGTACGATCTCGCGATTGCGATCATTAACCCGGAAAACAACCTGCCGGGCGTTGATTTTGCCAACACGAACCGTCTTTCCGACGGATCGTTCAAGCTGGCTAGCGTAACGAAGTAAGACCAGATAAGCGGCCGTTTCTCGGTAAAACCGGGAGGCGGCCGTTTTTTTTCTTTTTTTCAAAAAGTCAATGCAACCTTATAATTGAAAATGATGTAAAATAAATTAACATCATTTTCAATGTGTAAAATTGCAAATAATTTCTAGTAAATATTTTAAAGATTGAAAAGCAATGAATAAGAATTATATTGTAAAGCAATGAAAGCTCGATCTATAATGATCCGGTGTTATATGATTTTATGAAAATCCAAACTTAGGGGGTTAATTGTGAAATTGATTTTGTTTCGCCTTATAATGAGTCTGGCTATACTTGCAACCGTTTTACCTGCGGCTAATTTTAAGCAGGCGATGGCGGAGGCTGCTGGCATTTCAGTGGACGGCAGCACGAATGATTGGGACGGAATCCCAGAATTATCTGCAAATGCAGGCACGGCAAATTCTTTAAAAGCGGCGAATGACGATACGAATCTGTATCTGCTTGTCAAAGGTGCCGGATTGAGCTCAAAAGGGAACTTTTGGATCAATGCGGACAACAATTCGGCAACCGGCTATAAAGCTTACGGATGGGAGGCCTCTGGTGCAGAATGGCTGGTTGAAAGCACAAGTTTATATCGATATACAGGAAATGGCACCAATTGGAGCTGGAAGCATGTCGCATCATTGTCCCAGTTTTACCGCAGCGGAGCAGCGGTTGAAGCAGCTGTAGCTTTAGCTCATCTGCAGCTGAATGCCGGCAGCACAATTCGGGTTGGCTACATAGACAACAACTCGGCGGCCAATCGCCTTCCCGCAGCAAAAAAACTGCTTCCGGCTTTCGCGCTTAGCGGCGCCGACAATGAGTCCGAAACGATTACTTCCTATCCCGAAGAGCTGGACAGTCCGCTCAACAACCCGTTTAAGGGCTGGGCCCCTAGCGCCAAATCGACCCGCTACCCGCAGCAGCATAAGCTGGTGTATGCGGGAGTGACCTGGAAGGAGCTTGAGCCGGAAAAGGGCAAGTTTGATTTTGCAGCTATCGAAAAAACAAATCATTTTGACTACTGGAACAGCAAAGGCGTTAAGGTTGTGCTCCGCTTTATTATGGACAGCCCCAAGGGCCAACCGCATCGCGACATTCCGGATTGGCTGTACAACGAGATGGTTGCCGCAGGCGAATCTCCCGGAACGGCTTATCAGGATCCGCGCGAAAAGGGTGGCATGGGAATCGGCAACAACACAGGATTTTCTCCAAACTATAACTCGCCGATTGTCATCGACAATCACAAAAAGGTCATTCAAGCGATTGCCGACCGGTACAATACGAACAGCCGCCCCGTAGCGTTTATACAAATTGGCTCGTTAGGCCATTGGGGAGAATTCCACACTTGGCCGTATAACGGGCCGAACGGAGAAAAGAATTATACGGGGGTATTTCCGAAAAACGAGGTTTCCAATCAGTATATCCAGCACTACATTGATGCTTTTTCCGGTAAAGAGGATAAAATGCAGGTGTTGATCCGGCGAAGCGTCGGCCTGGCCAAGTCAAATAACAAAGGTATGGTCATGGGTATGTTCAATGACGTATTCGGTGATCAACGGAGCTTCGACTCAAGCTGGGGCTGGTATAAAGGGACTCAGGAGGGCTACTCGGATGGAGTGAATGCTGAAAAACAGCCTGGGCATCCTGATTTCTGGAATACACGCATCTCAGCAGGAGAGTTTTACGGCGGAAGCAGCGGCAAGATAGCAGCTTTGACCGATGGAAGCGGATTTGCTGAAACGATGCGTCAAACCGAGCTGAGCAAGGTGAGCTGGCTTGGGCCGAATTCCCCGGCTTCACTTGCCGTCGGTAATGAGCTGGAGGCCAATATGAATTTGCTGAAGAAAAGAATGGGCTACCATTTTGTGCTCCAGCAAGCCTCGTATCCAGCAGCAATTTCAGGCGACTCGCTTCAGATTGCCCTGAAGGTCGAGAACAAAGGCGTTCAGCATTTCCCGTTCTCCTGGCCGCTTGAGCTGCAGCTTCGCAGCGGAGATCAGGTTGTTGCAACGAAACGAGTGGATGCCGATCTGGCCAAATGGACAACCGGGACGCGTACGGTTACGGATTCCATCGACGTTAAGTTGCTTGCTTCTGGAATTTATGAAATTACTGTAGCCATCATTAACCCTGAAACGGGCACTCCAGGTGTAGACTTCGCTAATACGGGAAGACTTGCGGACGGAGCCTTTAAGCTCGGCAGTGTTACAAAATAAAATGCAGGCCTTCCCTGGTGAGCGACTGGGGGAGGCCATTTAATATAAAAAAATGACCCGCCGGCTGAAAAGCCGGGGGCCCAAGGGTGATGCTATATTCAAAGGGGGGTCATGTCTCTACTATAAAGCCTCTTTCTTAAATCAAGCTGAAAAAGCCGTGTCAGTGAGATTACAAATGATTACAAGCTTATTTAAAGCGTTCTAAAAAATTGAAGTATGAGGATTGAGGATGCAGTAAACGATGAAGAGGTCGGACGAAGGGGAGGGGCTCCTTTCGTTGGCCTTTTTTGGCGTGCGGACAGCGTTTAAAGGTACCGGCCGATGCGCAATGATGAAGCTCCGTAGCACATTATTTGGTGTGGAATTTTGAGTTAGCGGTTAAACATTCACAAGGGAACTTTTTAGGCATAAAAAGTTATTTACAGCTTCTGGCTGCGGGTGTAAGATACAACATGGTTCAGGCCCGCTTAGGGCATACTGTTTGAAAAAGGAGACACCATTCATGATGGCAAACCGCATGAAAAGGCTGCTCATCGGACGGCCGATGAAAAGCAGGGAGCTGGAAGGAGAGAAGCTGGGCCGGCTCAAAGCACTGGCTATTCTTTCTTCCGATGCGCTATCGTCCGTCGCCTACGGTACGGAGCAAATTTTGATCGCGCTGATGATTGCCGGCTTCACGGCGGTATGGTACAGCATTCCGATTTCGGTTGCCGTGCTCGGACTTCTGCTCATCCTAATCCTCTCCTACCGGCAGACGATATACGCCTATCCGATGGGCGGGGGAGCCTATGTGGTCGCCAAAAACAATCTCGGCACGACAACCGGCCTGCTTGCGGGCGGCTCGCTGCTGATCGATTATATTTTGACCGTTGCGGTTAGCGCCTCAGCGGGCACGGATGCCATTACGTCCGCCTTCCCTTCGTTGCATGACCATAGGGTTTTGATTGCGACGATTGTCATCATTTTTTTGACAATTATGAATCTGCGGGGCGTAACGGAGTCGGCCAACGTGCTGGCGGTGCCGATCTATCTGTTTGTCATCTCGATTTTTGTGCTGATTATATCCGGCGTAATCCGGTATTTCACTGGCGGCACTCATCCTGATATTCCAGAAATCGGAACGGCCGTAAGCAATGTCAGCCTGTTTTTGCTCCTGAAGGCGTTCAGCTCCGGATGTTCCGCCCTTACGGGCGTAGAGGCAGTATCCAATGCCATCCCGAACTTCAAACAGCCTGCCGAGCGTAATGCTGCGGCTACGCTGGTCATGATGGGCGTTATTCTCGGCAGCATGTTTATCGGCATCAGCTTGCTTGCCTACTGGTACGGCATTACGCCGCGACATGATGAAACGGTCGTTTCGCAAATTGCGGCTTCGACGTTTGGCAGAGGATTTCTGTATTATTTTATCCAGGGCGTAACGGCGCTCATTCTGTTTCTGGCTGCCAATACGGCTTACTCGGCGTTTCCGCTGCTGGCGTTTATGCTGGCCAAGGACAAATACATGCCGCATGCGTTCATGGTGCGCGGAGACCGGCTCGGTTTCTCCAACGGCATTATTTTTCTGGCGGCGTTCTCAATTGTGCTTGTTGTGCTGTTCGGCGGCGATACCGAAAACCTGATTCCGCTGTACGCGGTTGGCGTGTTCATTCCGTTCACGCTGTCGCAGCTCGGCATGATGCTGCGCTGGCTGCGGCTCAAACCGAAGGGATGGGCCGGCAAGTTTGCCATTAATACGGTCGGCATGCTGACCACGCTGAGCATTACGCTGATTTTTATATTCACCAAGTTTGCTCAGGTGTGGCTTGTGTTTATCTTCCTGCCTGTAGTCATGTTCCTGTTTCTGCGCATTCACCAGCATTATTTGAAGGTGGCCGATGAGCTGCGCATTGATCTTGCTGCTGATAAACCGGTCATTAAAGGAAGCACCGTTGTTGTACCAGTGGCGGGAATTACACGCGTCGTAAGCAACTCCATCAGTTATGCCAAGTCGCTGACCGACAACGTTGTAGCGGTGTACGTCGGATTCGACGACGAGTCCATTGAACGGATGGAAGCCAAGTGGGCGGAATGGGATCCGGGCGTGCGGCTGATCGTGCTTCGCTCCAGCTACCGCAGCATTACGAGGCCGCTGCTCAAATTCATTGACACGGTAGAGTGGAAAACGGCGGAGACGGATCACATAACGGTGCTGATTCCTCAATTTGTGACGAAGCATTGGTGGCAGCATATTTTGCATAACCAGACGGGGCTGCTGCTGCGGACCTATCTGTTCAACCGGAAGGATGTTGTCATTGCAACGGTTCCTTATCATTTGAAGCAGTAGAACTTTAGCATTAGGGTAAAATAAGGAGGCATTCGCGCTAGACGCGGATGCCTTTTGCATTCCGATGGAGTGAGTAAGATGCAAAATCGCAGCTTGCACTTTTATAATTCTCGTTATATACTAACTTTAAGTAAGTTATTGATTTTTATTCGTACAGGTGCAGACATAGAATATTCGTTTCAATAATAGGAGGAAAAACCATAATGGAAAAACAACATGTATCGATCGATCCCGGCGTCAACATCGGAAAAGTAAGGCTGAAGGTCAAAGATTTGGACCGGTCCATTGCTTATTATAAGGATGTTCTTGGTTTTAGCGTGCTTGAACGCAGCGGGAGCGCAGCCGCGCTTGGCGCGCCGGGACAAAAAACGCTTGTCGAGCTGGAGGAAAGACCGGATGCGGCAAAGGTAAACCGGCGCTCCGCGGCAGGACTGTATCATTTTGCATTGCTGGTACCGGACCGCCTTTCGCTTGGCCTTGTGCTGCGCAATATGGCGGAAGCCGGCATTGAGATCGGTCAAGGCGACCACGGGGTGAGCGAGGCGCTTTATATTACCGATCCAGACGGAAACGGCATTGAAATTTACCGCGACCGTCCGCGTTCCGAATGGAAGTATGACCAAAATGGTTATGTGTTAATGGGCAGCGATCCTGTAGATGTCCGGGGAATTCTCGACCTCGCGGAAGGGAAAGAATGGAAAGGTCTTCCGGCGGGAACTACGATCGGGCATATTCATTTTCACGTATCGGATCTGGACGCATCTTATCGTTTCTATTGTGGCTTAATGGGGTTTGACATGACTGCGGATACCTGGAAGTTAATGGGGGCGCTGTTCATCTCCGCCGGCGGTTACCACCATCACATTGGGTTGAATATTTGGGCCGGCCAGGGTGCGCGCCATCCAAAGGAGAATTCCGTGGGCCTGCGCTACGTTACGATTGTTTTCCCGAACGAGGCGGCGAGAGAAGCGTCGGCTGGCAGACTGCGAGATGGAGGCGTGGACATCCGGCAGGCGGAGGAAGGCCAGCTGGAGGTAACCGATCCGTCCGGCAATACGCTGAGACTGGTGATTCAATAAAGGGCGGAATGCAGCAAGATCATGCGGTTTGAAGAGTGGTTCGGATGCCGAAACCGGCTTCATTATGGTATAATGCCCGCACGAGTTGCTGCCGGCAAGGCGGCGGCCGAGGGAGGAACAGCATGATGGCGAAGAAAAACCGCGGCAGAGCGCCGGAGCCGCGCGGCGAAGCGGCTTCCAAACCCGCAACGCTGAAGGATTTGCTGCCCGCCGAGCTGGTGGACCGCCTGAAAAACCAGGCGACCGACATGAGGGCGGAGCAGGAGCGGATCCGCGAGGAAGAGCGCAAACGGGCCGAGGAAGCGCGCAAGGCGGAGCAGAAGCGCAACGAAAGCAACATGGAGTATTTGCTGAACAACAGCAGCATGGATTGGAAGAAGTTCAAGTAAACTCTTTTGCTGTTCAAAGAATATCGTAAAACAAAGGAGCGGCAAGACGCGTATTCTTGAGCGCTCTTTTTGTTTTGGAGTATGAGCTGAGTTAGTGCCTTAGCTGCACTCTAAGACGGCGCAGTTCATGAAATTTTTGTTTCGCGAAGCCAATCGGTGGTAATAAAGAAAGCGGGCGATACCCGGCCGAATGAAATGAGCGAGATCACCTGGAGGTATACACGAAATGATGGATACAAATGTTAGATTTGATACGAATTTGATGCTTCCCGCTGGGGAAGAGTTTATCGCATATATGAATGAGTTAGAGGAGCTTGACCAGACGCTTGCGGAAATGCGTATGTATGTAGAGCGGTACCCGGAGGATGAAATGGGCGTGCTGCATCTGCAGCAGTTCGAGCTCAAACGGGCCGTTTTAGCTGGAGAGCGGGCCATGGCAGAGCCAATGGTGCTTGCCTGCAGCATTGACAGCGGCGCGGTTGAAAATTACCAGTTTGTTTAAAATGAGAACGGGGCTGAGCCTGAGTCGTAACGACTCGGTTCAGCACCGTTCTTTTTTTGGTTCAGTTGACGGCGTACCGGTTCTGATATTGAGCCAATACGCGCAGCGGCCATATATAGCGGCTGCTCTCGTAATTTAAATAAACATGCCCTGGAAAAGCGCCGCCGGCGGGGTAGACGCTGCGCCAATCGTTAGCTTCAAGCAGAGAGCAGAGGCAAGCGATTCCGCGATCGATGGATGGCTGCGGCGAATTGGGGTGAGCGAGCAGTCCTTCCAGCGCCCAGGCTGTTTGGGATGGCGTGCTTGCGCCGAGCGGACGGTAAATGCCGTCAACGTCGCTGGAGCAGGATTCGCCCCAGCCGCCGTCTTCGTTCTGGACGGACAGCAGCCATTGCATACCCCGGTATAATGCGGATGCGCTTTTTGGCGCTTTAACGGCAAGCAGACCGCTCATGGCCGAGCCAGTGCCATGCACATGCGCGATGCCCCAGCGGCCGAGCCAGCTGCCTGACCGCGTCTGCTGGCTGAGTATCCATTTGGACGCTTTTTCGATCGCATCCATACCGGGATGAGAACCGTCCTCGGCATGGAGCGCGGACGCCAGCCAGCTCGGCAGCGGAGCTCCGGCTTGGCTGGCCCATTGAAGCGTGCGTGCGGTTAAATCCACCGTTGGAGGATCAGTCACAATTTGCGCGCTTTGCTCAAATTGAATCAGCCCGATGAGCGGACTGCCGGATTCGCGCTCAAATGCAGGCCAGCCTCCGCTGCCATTTTGCATCGACCATATCCAGCGGCCCCCGCGCTCCTGCGCTTCGCTGCTCCAGTAGGAGGCGCCCTTTCCCGCGCGCTGCAAAAAAAGCAGTGCTGCCGCGCTGTCGTCGACGTCGGGATAACGCGTATTGACGCTGCTGAACCCCCAGCCTCCCGGCGCAGCATCGGGGTTGCGCCTTTTCCAGTCGCCCGCCTCGGACTGCTGGCGCGCCGCCAAAAAACGGGCAGCGGACTGCAGCGGGGGATGCCCGGCCGCCATGCCGTGTTCGAACAAGGAGCTGCCGATCATAGCCGTGTCCCATACGGTAGAGTCAGCAATCTGTAGATGCGAGAGCTGCGAATGCGGATATTGCCAAACGAGAGAACGGATTCCGTCCAGTCCCCGGACAATCGTTTCATGGTCAGGTTTATAACCGATCGACAGCAGAGCGGCAATCATAAGAATAGTCGAGGTGGAATAAGTGAGCAGCGTGCCGTTTGGCTCAATTCTCTCTGCCATATAACGCTCCGCCCGCTTGAGCGATGAAGGATAAAGCGGCGAATGTCCCGATGACATTGCTTCCAGTATACCGGAGAGCGGCTCCGGCAGCAGGGGAGGCAAACGAAAGCTCCGTTCCTCTCCCGCAATGAGCTCTTGCAGCACGGGCAGCTTTCCTGCGCCAAGCTTATAACCGCCGGAGCTGAGCATCAGCACGGGAACCAAATGCGCCCGCGCGTGTCCGGACAGGTCGAACAGGCTCAGCGGCAGCCAGGATGGAGCAAGCAGCGACTCCACCGGAATACGCAGAGCCTTCGGCCAGGGCAGCTGCCCGGTCATGGCGAGCAGCACCTGGGTCATCATAGCGCGCACTTCGCCGAGGCCGCCTTTGGAAAGAATGAAGCGCCGAGCTTTGACTAGCGCGGGATCGCCGTACCGGTACGTCCCGCATGCAAGCAAAGCGTAATAAGCCTCCACACTGGACTCAAGATGGCCTTCCCGCTGGTCGGCATACAGCCGCCAGCTGCCGTCTTCCTGCTGCATGGAGGCGATTCGCGCCGAGATACGCCGGATCAGCTCCTGATCCTGTTCGCCGGGGCCAATCGACTGGAGCAAAATGAGCAGGAAGGCGTCGCTCATCACTCCGCTTTCGCAGCAAAGCCGCCAGGAGCCGTCCGGGCTTTGGCGCTCCAGCAGCTCCTGCTGCAGCATGAGAGCGCTTGCCGCAGCAGTGCTTATCAAATCGGTCATAATTCACCTCCGCGACGGATGTGGGATAACCCGTTACATTCAGGCAAGCATTACGGCAGTTTGGGTTTACATCCAAGCAATTGGCTTATCCTATCATATGCTGAAGTATTCCAGAAAAAGGAGTGAAGTGAAATGGGTATTGGAGCAGCAGGTTGGGGCAGCACGGGTGTAATTCTCGTTCTTTTCATTCTTCTTGTCATCATCGCAAGTGTATTTTGCTGGGCCGCTTAATTGATGCACATTCGGGCTGAAATCCGGCAAAAGGCTGCGCATCTCCGCTGAATGGCGGGGGGCGCAGCCCTTTTGTTTTCATACAATAAATTTCGTTAGCCGGCCGGTTTGGCAAAAAAGCGTTTCAGCGCATCGTATACCTCGCTTTTGTCCCGGATGACAGAGTAGAGAAATTTTTTGGTCTGGATATGCTTGTAAGCCGACATGAGCGTGCTGCTGCGGTTGTATTGGTTCACTTCGCCATAGCCGAACATATTGGAGCGTTTCATCAGCTCTTCAATCAGCTTGACGCATTTTTCGTTGTCGGAGGTCAAATTGTCCCCATCGGAAAAGTGGAATGGATAAATATTCCAGTTAGCGGTCGGATATCGGCTGTCGATGATGTCCAGCGCTTTCTGGTAAGCAGACGAGCAGATTGTGCCGCCGCTTTCGCCGCGCGTAAAAAACTCCTCTTCCGTAACTTCCTTAGCCTCCGTATGATGGGCGATGAACACAATTTCAACATGCTCGTATTTGCGGCGCAAAAATTTGGTCATCCAAAAAAAGAAGCTGCGGGCGCAATATTTTTCAAAGGAACCCATGGATCCGCTCGTGTCCATAAGAGCAAGCACAACGGCGTTGGAGTGCGGCTTCATGACTTCCTGCCATGTTTTATAGCGCAAATCCTCCGGCGTAATGCCGCCGATTCCGGTGCGTCCGGCTCCTGCGTTGCGGCGAAGATTTTCCAGCAACGTCCTTTTTTTATCAATATTGCTCATAATACCCTTTTTGCGGACATCCTGAAAGACGACATCGGTCGCCTGCACATTTTCCTTCTGCTTCTGCTCCAGTCTTGGCAGCTCCAGCTCCTCGAACAGCAAATCCTCCAGCTCATCCATCGTGACCTCGGTCTCCACGTAATCCTCGCCCGCTTTGTCTCCGGCTCCTTGGCCTTTGCCCGGACCTTTGGCGGAACTGGGATCAACGCCGAGCACGTCTCCGACTTGGGAATCGCCGTTTCCTTGTCCCACATGCTGCTTTTTATTGTAGTTGTAGACGAAACGGTATTCGTCAATGCTCTTTACGGGCACCTTAACGGTTTCTTTGCCGTTGGACAAAATAATGCTCTCGTCGGTAACGATATCCTTGAGATTCTGCTTGATTGCATCCCGAACCTTCTGCTGATGCCGGGTCTGGTCCTGGTAGCCTTTGCGGTGCAGGGACCAGTCCTCGCGAGATACGATAAACAACGGTTCCGACATAGCCGTTCACCCCGCTTTATTCGTTTTCAGAGCCTGTTGGACCTGTTCTCCAATTATATTCGAATGGAGTGGAATCAGACCGGAAGAGACGGAGGAGAAACGATTGTCCTGCAATGAAATATTTTTGCGCCAATTAAACCAAATGTAAATATGTTTATCTGAACGGGATGTTCGGGAGAAACACCCCTAATTATTCAATAAATGATTGACAAATTAGGAGAAAAACTTTACGATTCGATTACAAGAGTTGGCGCAAATTACCGATAGATTAAAGCATTAAATCTTAGTTTTATCCTTATAATTTGGGCCAAATTTTGTTAGAGCGACCAAATAGGCGAGGTGATGCTTTCATTGATAGCCGGTTCACCCGTTACTGCATGATTCGCAGCACTGCAATTATGCCCCACCGTAATTTTCATTCGCCTTAAACATCAGTTGCTCCACCTTCCTTTCCTGAAATGCCATTCAAAATGTACACATACTCCAGTAGTAAGATTTAAAGTTCGACAACGTAGACCAACATAGGGGAAAACGCTTAAAAAGAGATTTGGGTCAGCTTTTCAGGTATATGAAAGCGCTTTATTATCGTCTTAATACTTACTTAGGGGGAACAGGGATGAAAGGAAAACGATTAACGGCGCTACTGTTGGCTGCCGCAGTTGCAACGCCGATCGGCGCATGGGGAGGAGCTACCCCGGTTAACGCGGAGCCGACTGGTTTTAAAGCAGGCAGCTTTGATGACTGGTTGTCTTCCGAAGCGGTCAGCTCGGTGCGCGCAAACAAGCTTCAGGATATAAAAGCCGTTCTGAATGAGGACAAGCTGTACGTGCTCGTAAACGGAACCGGGCTGGAGAAAGACAAAACACTATATTTGAATACGGATTCGGACGAGGCCACCGGTAGCAAGCTCATTTACTGGAATGGAGGCGTTGGTGCAGATTACAAACTATTTAATGACAAGGTTTATCGTTACGAGAATGAAGGCTGGACCGAGCAGGGAATGGCTCTGATGGCGGTCTCACCAAGCGGCGTTGAATACGAGATCAGCATGTCCCTGCTCGGAGGAACGGCACCGGAGCGTTTGAAGCTGGGCTTTGAAAGTGACGGATATGCGCTGCCGGAATTGGGCGAAACGACGATGAGCGTGCGGCTGACCAAATCGTCCGGGGGAGACCCGGCTCCGCAAGCTCCGGCGACGGTAACAATTGACGCCTACGGCACGGAATGGACGGATGTTCCGCCGCTGATTGCAAGCGATGACGGCAAAACGACGCTGAAATATGCGGTTGGCAACGGAAAGCTGTATTTTTTGGCGCAAGGCCAGCTTGATTCCGGGGAATTCCCCAACCTGTGGGAGCATGTGCTGCTGGATATCGACCGCAAAGCCGCTACAGGCAATTCCATGTGGGCTTGGGCAGGCAAGTTAGGCTCTGAGCTTCTTGTCCAGGCAGGTAGCGTTTACGTGCCAAACGGAAACGGCGGCTGGAATACAGCAACAACTGAGCTCCAATATCAAAGCGGCGGAACCGGCGAAAACAAAACGATTGAGTGGAGTCTGCCTTTATCGGAGTTGAATGCCGGGTCTGCAAAAAGCATCCATATGGGCTATCTGAGCAATACTTATGCTTTGCCTGCGGCTAGCGGAGATCCGCTTGAGCTGTCGCTGATTGAACAGCCGCGTATTAGCGTTGACGGCGACGCGGTGGATTGGGGCGCTGTGCCAGTCCTTTCAACGACTACAGAAGGCACCACCCAGGTTAAAGCCTATGTCAGCAACGGCAATCTTTACGGACTGATTACGGGTAAAATCGACAACGGAGAATTCCCTGCCCTGTGGGAGCATTATTTGCTTGATACGGACAAAAACGCCAACACGGGGAACTCCTCGTCAGCTTGGGCGGGCAAGTTCGCGGCGGATTTCCTTGTCCAAAACGGGTTTCTATACATGTCGAACGGCAGCGGGGGCTGGACCAATACGGCAACCAGTTTCCCTTACGAGCGGTCCGGCACCGGCGACAACAAAGTGATTGAATGGGTGCTACCGCTGGAGGCAATCGGCGTTACAACACAAAAAACCATTCATACCGGCTTTAAAAGCAACACCTATACGGCTCCTCTGCGCACCGGTGATCCGGCAATTATACCGATCGTGAATGAAGCCGCGCAGATTGTGGTCGACGGATTGGACTCCGACTGGGCGGATGTAGAGGTGGGGGCAACTGCGCGCCAAACTTCTTATTCTCTGCAGGCGGCTCAGGATGAAAAGAAACTGTACATGCGAATCACCGGCGAGAAGCTTGATCTTCGCAATATTTACTATATTAATAGCGGCAGCGGCAATTCCGGTAATTCGGACTCGCGCAAGTGGGAAGGGGCGGCCTACGATTACAAAATCGAAAAGGGCACTCTTTACGCATACAACGCAGCGCAAGCCAGCTGGGACGAGCGCGGTCAAGTGCGTTTGAATGCCGGGGACAACTGGGTTGAAATCGCGCTTTATCTTGAACAGATTGGCCTGAGCGCTCCCGGTCCGGTGGAAATTGGCTGGCTTCAGCGCGGAATTGCCGAGGTTCCGGCTTCCGGCTCGCCTATGCTGACCGTGAATCAGACGAGCTTTACTCATGATGACGGTATTTTCTATCCTCGCGAGAGCTTTGAGGTGCTGAACAACCCGTTCATGGGCTGGGCCGCATGGGCGAGGAGCAGCAGCCATCCTGAAGGGACGCCTTATGAGCAGCAGCATAGCCTTGTTTACGTCGGAGTTAGCTGGAGAGAGCTTGAGCCTGAAAAAGGCGTATTTGATTGGGAAGGCGTCGAAGCGAAATACCAATTCGATTATTGGAGATCGCTCGGAAAAAGAATCAATCTGCGTCTTGTTTTGGATACGCCGACCGGCGAGCCGCATATGGATATTCCGGATTGGCTCTATGAGGAGTTGGATGCAGCTGGAGATCCGGGCACCCATTACAATGGTTTTACCCGGGATGTTCGTGCAGGCTTTAGTCCAAATTACGACAGTCCTATTCTCATCCAAGAACACAAACGAATGATTGACGCCGTAGCAGCTCGTTACGACAACGACTCCCTCATTGCTCATCTTCAGCTGGGCAGCTTGGGCCATTGGGGAGAATGGCACACTTGGCCGGCAGGTACGGGAGTATTCCCTAAGCTTAGCGTGTCGAACCAATACGTCCAGCACTATTTGGACGCTTTCAAAAATATTCCATTAGGAATGCGCAAGCCGTTCCCAGTTGCAGAAGAAAATAATATGGGCTTGTTCAATGACGTATTTGGCATTAAATCCAGCACGGACGAATTCATTGGCTGGAGTAAACAAGGCTGGAGCGGCATCGTGGAGTTTGTGGACGATCCGTCCCAAGCGAATGAAGTATTGGCTGCATCCGTAATGCCGGATTACTGGAAAACGAATTACTCCGGCGGCGAGTTTGCAAACGGCGATGCAGAAAGCTTCCTCACGGACGATACGATTATGGAGTCGCTTCGCCAAATGAGAGATAGCCATACGACTTGGCTCGGTCCGTCATCTCCGGCCAGAACTCCATATGGAACGGAGATTCAATCCAATATTGATGCAATGCAGCGTTTGATGGGCTACCGTCTTGTTGTTGAAGCGGTGAAAAGCAGTCCGGCTGTTAATGCTGGCGCCCAATTAACGGTGGAAAGCATCTGGAACAACAAAGGCGTAGCGCCTTTCTATCAGGACTGGAATATCGAATACAGCCTGCGCAACACGGTTGGCGAAGTGGTGTACAACTATCAGGATACGGCGACCGACTTGATCAATCTGCTGCCAGGACGTCACAACGTGAGCGCTGCGCTTCAGCTTCCGGCTACGCTGAAAACTGGAACGTACCAGCTTGAGGCTGCAATTATTGATCCATCGACGGGCCAGCCGGGCGTTAAATTGGCAATTGGCGGCGAGCAGAGCGATGGGCGTTATAAAATTGGAAGCGTGGCGGTAACGGGAACGGACTCAAGCTCCACCCCAACGCCAACTTCTACATCTACACCAACGCCAACGCCAAGCTCAACTGCAACACCAACAGTAACACCAACTCCAACTGCAACTCCAACTGCAACACCAACAGTAACACCGGTCACAACTCCTGGTCCAACAGCAACACCTAGTCCTACTCCGGGCTTGGATGATAAAGTGCAACTGGTTCAGTCCCCTGCCCTGACAGGAGGTAAAGTCGTTCTCACGCTTGAAGCGGGCAAAACAATCCTCCAGCTGCCGCTTTCGGCGGAAGCGCTCAAAGACAGCCCGGCCATTATCGTAAAGTCGGGAGATACGACATTTGAAATTCCCGGTGATGTATTAAAGCAGGCTAAAGGCCAAGCGGCTGGCGGTGCGGCAAGTTTGTCCATCGGTATCGAAGCGCTGGCAGGCAATAAAGCTCAATCGGCTGCCTCAGCTTACGGCTTGAGCCAAAAAGCGACGGTAAAACCAGCAGCAGCTGGTTTCAGCGTTAAGCTGGCTGTGAAGGAAAATACTAAATCAAGTGAGCTCACCCGTTTCTCGGCGCCGATCTCCGTTATTTTGCCTGGAAATGTGGATCAAGCCTCGCTCGTTAATCTGTATCAAGTTGAAGCTTCTGCGCTGAAGCTGCATCCGGCGCGCCTTGTTGGAGGCCAGCCTGCTGCAACGATCAGCGGGCCGGGAGAGTACGTATGGCTGAATTACAGCAAATCCTATGCGGATTTGGCGCCAAGCCACTGGGCAAGCAATGCGGTGGCTGAGCTTTCCGCCAAAGAAATCATTAAAGGCGACGAGAAGGGCCGCTTCCAGACCCGCACTCCGGTGACAAGAGCGGAGTTCACCGCGATGCTTGTCCGTATGCTGCAGCTTCCGCAGGCAACGGACAAAACGAAGCCTTTCCGCGATGTTCCTTTAACGGCATGGTTCAGTACTGAAGTTGCCGCTGCGCAGGAGGCGGGACTTGTTAATGGAAACGAAGGCGTTTTTGAGCCAGGCCGTTCCATTAGCCGCGAGGAAATGATTGTTATGGCGGTTAGAGCCGCTAAACAGCTTGGCCTGCAGCTAGACAGCACTGAGGAAGGCGCGGCTTTTGCCGACACCGCCGCTATCTCCGGCTGGGCAGCGGAAAGCGTCCGCGCAGCTGCAGCGCTGTCGCTTGTTGCAGGTGATGCCGAAGGTTCCTTGCGTCCTAAGGATGGAGCTGTTCGCGCGGAAGCTGCTGTTATGCTGGCTCGCATCTTGCATCTGCTAAACCGTTAATTTTTTGTTGGAGCTTTAAAATCAATTGAGAATAAGTATAGGAATAGAAACGGGAGAAGCTGAGCTCAGCTTTCTCCCGTTTTTGTTAAATCGTAAGCGCCGCCTGCTTCGGAAACTTGTGAGCAAGGAAAAGCCATTCGACATACCGGAAGTGAAAACATTCGGGGGCGCAGGCTCGCTTCCGTAAGGACACCGAACGACCTTACGGAGCAGGCAAAACCGAAGATCGGCCTCCGTAAGGTCGCCAAACGACCTTACGGAACAGGCAAAACCGCAGAATGACCTCCGTAAGGGCGCCGAACGACCTTACGGAACAGGCAAAGCCGCAGAATGGCCTCCGTAAGGGCGCCGAACGACCTTACGAAGCAGGCAAAACCAAAGATCAGCCTCCGTAAGGTCGTCAAACGACCTTACGGAGCAGGCAAAGCCGCAGAATGGCCTCCGTAAGGGCGCCGAACGACCTTACGAAGCAGGCAAAACCAAAGATCAGCCTCCGTAAGGTCGTCAAACGACCTTACGGAGCAGATAAAGCCGAAGAGTGGCATCCGTAAGGACGCCGAACGACCTTACGGGGGTCAACCCTCTTTTTGATCAATGAAGAAAATATTTGGCGCAAATAAAACGAAACCTCATGAAATGGAAACGTTGACAAATTGTCTGAAAGAACATGAATTTGAGGATGAATTGAAGCTTAAAGCGTGATAAATGAGCTGATTTTATACTAAGCAAATAATTGGCGCAAAATATTTAAAAAATCAGCCAAAAATTGTTGACGTTTTTTTAATGTTTGGGCTATAATCAGGTTATGAAAAGGCTTAACTTTGCTGTCGACGGTAAAGGGATTGGCGCAATCATGATAAATGGAGAGTGCTCAACATGAACAAGCTAAGAATGGCTTTTATCGGGGTCGGCGATATGGGATCGCATCATTGCATCGGATTCGATCTTCTGCCCGATTGCGAAGTGAAATACATCTGCGACGGCAATGAGGCCAACGTGCAGAGAACGCTGGTTGAGCTGAAAAACTCCCAGCCGGTCATTTGCAGCGATTATAAGGAACTGCTGAATGCGGAAGATATCGATGCGGTTGTGATCGCCGTGCCGAACTACCTGCACCGCGAAGTTGCGGTAGCCTTCCTGGACGCAGGCAAACATGTTTTCTTGGAAAAGCCTGTTGCGCACACGATTGAAGATTGCGACGCAATCATTGAAGCAGCCGAGAGAAACAAACGTTTCCTGCAGATCGGCCTTGTGTACCGTTATTCCAATGTTTATCGCCGCATGGAGAAGGAGCTTTCCCGCGGCAAGCTCGGCGAAGTCAAGCTGATGTGGTGCAAGGAATTCCGGGATCCGTTTCCTCCAACCGAATGGTTTTATGATAAAAACCGCTCCGGCGGAGCGCTTGTTGAGAAGGATTGCCATCACTTCGATATTTTCAACTGGATGATTGGGTCCCGTCCAAAGCGGGTATTCGCAACCGGGGGACAGCATGTGATGAAGCAGGGCGAGTCCAACCAAATTACAAACTCGTACACGCACTATCCAACGAAGGAAATCAAGGATGTATCGATTGTCGATCATGCCTTTGTAACAATTGAATATGAGAATGGCAGCAAGGCAAATCTTGGTTTGTGCATGTACCTTAAGCCAAGGAATTTGATGGGCGAGGGATTGGAAATCGGTCTTATTGGCGACAACGGAGCTCAAATGGTCGTCCGCAACGACAAAACGATCGATATCGTCGGCGGCGCAGACTCCACGCATGAGCATCTTGATATCGATATTACGACGGATTCCATCATGGGCGGTCATACCGGCGGCCAAACGCAGCGGGTTGAATTTGTGCAATGCATCCGCGAGGGCAAACAGCCTTCCGCTTCGGCTCAAGTGGGCCGGGATGCGCTTCTGGTCGCACTTGCGGCTGAAAAGTCCATCGTCGAGGAGCGGTACGTCTACTTACACGAACTAACTGGCGAGGGGTGGAAACATGAAAGGCAGCTTGAGAAAATTTGACACTCCGCTGTTCTTCCTTTATATCGCGCCTTGGCTAATCGGATTTATGCTTTTTTTCCTTATTCCTTTTGGAACTTCGGTGTATTACGCATTTACGGACGCTCGCTTGCCGGGGGCGGCGAATTACAACTTTGTCGGGTTTGATAATTTTGTCGACATGTTCAATAACCCGACTTTTGGCAAAAGCTTGTTCAACACCTTCTACTTTGTCGTCATCGGGGTGCCGGTTGTTACAACCGGTATGCTGCTGATCGCAATGCTGCTTAATCTCAACGTTAAAGGAATCGCTTTATTCCGTGCCTTTTATTACCTGCCAACGCTCGTTCCGATTGTAGCGACGGTCATTATTTGGCGGCTCGTATTTAACTCCGAATTCGGCGTCCTAAACGCATTTCTTTCCCTGTTCGGGCTTCCAAAGACGGATTGGCTAGGCGGAGAAAATACAATTAAGCCGGTTATTATTCTGCTTCAAGTGTGGATTTCGGGCAGCGGCGTGTTAATCTTCCTGGCCGCACTCAAAAACGTCCCAAGACATCTGTACGAAGCGGTTAAAATTGATGGCGCTTCCAGAACCCGTGCATTTTTTACCATCACGCTGCCTATGATTAGCCCATCGATTCTGTTCGTCGTTATCATTCAGACGATGTACAACTTCCAGCTGTTTACCGAAGCGCTGCTCCTTTCCAAAGGGGGGCCGAACTACGCCTCCTACACCTTTGTCTACAACATTTACAAATCGGCCTTCACTGACCTGAGATTCAACATGGCCATGACGCAGTCCATCTTCTTGTTCGCAATGATCTCGCTTATCACGTTTGTGCTCATGAAGCTGTCTAACCGCTTTGTGTACTATGAAGGCGAGAAATAGGAGGAGTCCCCACCATGGACAGACCGCAACCGAATGGACTTAAAAACCTGGGGAAGTATTCGCTGCTCACCGTAACGCTTGCCTTATTTGTAGGGCCATTGCTCTGGATGCTTTCCACCATGCTCAAAACAAAGACAGAAACGTACCAAGTCCCGCCTTCCATCATCCCGGATCCGATTACGCTGGAGTCGTTTAAGAGATTATTTTCGGTACAGCCTCTTATGTGGAACTGGATCGGCAACTCATTTACGATTTCAATTCTGATTGTTATCGGCGCCGTCATATCCAGCTCAATCGTAGCTTACGGTTTCTCCCGCTTTCACACGCGCCACAGAATTTATCTTTTTCCAATTGTACTCGCTACGCTGATGATTCCGCCTTCCATCATGATGATTCCTTCCTATGTGCTGTTCACGAAGCTGGATTGGATCAACACTTGGCTGCCGCTCATCGTGCCGGCTTGGCTTGGTGGAGCGTACTACATCTTCCTGTTCCGCCAATTTTTCATGACGATTCCCCATGAGCTGGATGAAGCGACTTATTTGGACGGCGGAGGGCGCTGGACCGTTTACAGCAAAGTAATCATGCCGTTGTCCAAACCGATTGTCGTTACAACCGTAATTTTTGCCTTCGTTAACTCTTGGCTGGATTTTCTGGGACCGTTCCTGTATCTCAAAGAAAACACAAAGTTTACGCTCAGTGTAGGCCTGCAGCTTCTGATCGGCCAAACAAGCCAGGACTTCCCGGCCCTTGCGGCGGGCGCGTTTATCAGCATTATCCCGATTGCTCTGCTGTTCCTGTTTGCTCAACGCTACATCGTTGAGGGGGTGGTGCTGACCGGTTCGAAAGGGTAGAAAGATGGGCAATATTAGAACGATTATATTTTGTTTTCAAATGAAACCAAAGGGGACCTATGCATGAAAACAAATGCCAAAATCAGTTTGCTCGCTTTATCCATGTCGATCGCGCTTGTCGCGACAGGATGCGGATCGAATAATTCGAATACCGGCAACACCCCTCCCGCCAACTCGGGATCGGAAAACACCCAAACTCCAGCAAAAGAAGCAGAGCCGGTCACCATTACTTACTCCCAGTGGGGCACGGCGGAAGAGCTTCAACGCACGCAGGAGCTGCTCGACAAGTTCATGGCTGCCAACCCAAATATTACAGTCAAGCTGGAAGGCAAAGACTGGGGCAGCTACTGGGACGGACTGACGGCCAACGCGGCCGGCGGAACACTCCCGGACGTATTTAAAACAAGCTTTGCTTTCATTGAGAAGTACGCTGAGCTGGGAATTTTTAAAGAGCTGGACAAACCGCTTGCGGACGGCGGCTTCGACCTGAACAATATCGATCCGAGCCTGCTCGGACTGCACAAGTTCCAGGACAAACAAGTATCATTGCCAATTGATGCAAACGTCATCGTATGGTACTACAACAAGGCGCTGTTTAAGGATGCAAAAACGAATCCGAAGGGCGCCAAAGAGCCTTCTCTTGAGCCGACTTGGGATGAGATTGTGGATATCGCAACCAAGCTGACGCTGGACAAAAACGGGAAAAATCCAGGCGAAGCTGGATTTGACGCCAAAAATATCGCGCAATGGGGCATGTCGATCTCTCCTGGCTCTACAATGGACTGGTTCCTTGAGCCTGAGCTGTGGTCCAACAACGCTAAGCTTGTGAATGATGACGGCACGCTGGCGCTTGATACGCCGGAAGCTAAAGAAGTATTGGACTACTTCATCGATCTTACTAAGAACAAAAAGATTAACACGACGCCTGCTCAAATCGAAGGTCTCGGCGGACAAGTCAACCTGGCCATCACAACGGGCAAAGTTGCGATGAACCCGGGCGGCAACTGGAATACGACGAACTATAAAGAAGCCAAAATTGACTACGGCATTACTTACCTGCCTAAGTTCAAAGAAACCAAAACCGTCGTTCAACCGGCAGGCATGGCTGTCAGCGCATCGACGAAACATGAAGAAGCTGCGATGAAGCTGCTTACTTGGCTGGCTGGTCCAGAAGGACAAACGGAGCTGGCGAAGCAAGGTTATTCCATCCCGGCGAACAAAGCCGCTGCTGATGCGTATATCCAAACGGCAGGCGAAGCGAACAAAATCTTCCTTGACGCGCAAAAGTTCGGCATCGTATCTCCGTTCACGGCTAAGAAAACCGATCTTGTATGGACATACGGAGAGCAGTCGCTGAAGCTGCCGCTGGCTGGCGAAGGCGACTTGGACGCGGCGCTGAAGGACCTGGCCTCGAAGGTAAAGTAATTGTCGTAAACAAAGGAAATTAACCCTGTAAGTCGAAGAAGAAACGTAGCGCATAACCGGAAAGAAGGAGGCCGATCCAGCTTCCTTCTTTCCGCATATTCAGGGCGGCTGGATGGGATGTAAACCATTAGCGCGTGA
Source organism: Paenibacillus pasadenensis (assembly GCF_023715725.1). Lineage (GTDB taxonomy): Bacteria > Bacillota > Bacilli > Paenibacillales > Paenibacillaceae > Paenibacillus_O > Paenibacillus_O pasadenensis_A. The sequence continues at coordinate 84,039 of NZ_JAMBOT010000004.1, read as the reverse complement.
ACCATAATGGATTGTTGACATGGAATGTGAGTAGCTTTAGAATTTAGGCAGCGCAAATAATGAACAAATTTTGCGCCAAAGACTTGAGAACGTGAAAATATTGCAAAGCTAAAGGTTAAGTCTTTTAAGCGTTGAGTTGATGAAGAGAGGTAAGCAAAATGGCCAAGCTAAAGGATATTGCCGAGATGGTTGGCGTTTCGATCTCTACGGTTTCAAGAGTGATGAAAAATGATTTCTCCCGCTCTGTAAGTGAGGAAACCCGCCGCAAAATACGGGAAGCAGCCGAAAAACTCGACTACAAAGGCGTCCGAAACGAAGCCAAGCCTTCCTCATACCGGATTGGCTGCGTCGTTGCTGCGCCACAGAATAAATACAATAATCCTTATTTCATGGTCATTCTTGGCGGAATTGAGCGCGCCTTGGAGGAAGCGGGACTGCGTTTGGAGTTCACCTTCAGCATCGAAAAGCCGGCCGATCTGCAGCAGCTGCAGCAGCTTGTGCGCGAGCAGCATATCGACGGAATTATTATCGTTGAGCGCATCGATCCCGATGCCTACCGGTGGATTAAAGACAATGTCAGAGCTGTCATCGGTGTTGATTTGCCGGACCGCAGCGTTCCTGTCGTCGGTTACGACCGGATGGGAGCGGCCCAGGAGGCAGTGGAGTATTTGATTCGTTCCGGCCATAAACGGATCGGATATTTAGGCGGTTCGGAGTATCACGACTTTTATCGTTTGGAAAAGCGGTATCTCGGATATGAAAAAGCGATGCGCGAAGCGGGTCTGTCCATTGACGATGACTGGGTTATTGATGTGAAGTGGGATGTTGCCTTGAGCTATGAGCTGACTAAAAAAGCGTTTGAGCGGAACGGGTCTGCACCTACGGCGATTTTTGCCGCAAGTGACACGATGGCAATCGCCGCCATGCGGGCCGCTTCCGAGCACGGGCTGCGCATACCCGAGGATATTGCCTTTTTTGGCGTCGACAACATTGAGATATCGGAATTTACTTCACCGCCGCTCTCGACCATCCATGTTCCCAAAATGGAGATGGGCATCTATGCAGTCAAGCTTCTGTACAGCTATTTAAATGGCGATTATTCTCTGCCGGTACGCATGACAGTTCCTCATCAACTGATCATCCGCCGCTCCAGCGAAAAGGTTGCCGCCGCTGCAGAGGTTTGAAGTATAACAAACGAATTCTCTTAATCGCCCTATCGATTCGACTCGACTCTCTGATTCTATCGCTTGAACGCTGGCGGTCATGGTATACTAACGGCAGCCCGTTCCGGAATGGAACGATGATGGATGAGGTGAGCCGCGAAATGTTTCCACGTTATATAGCTTACGGCGCCGTTCATGCGCTTATCTCTGTTGCACTCGGCGCGTTTGGAGCGCATGGCCTGAAGGAGCGGCTGGACCCGGATATGCTTGCGGTATTCGAAACAGGCGCTCAGTATCAAATGTACCACGCCATTGCGCTTATTCTAATTGCGTTTGCTGCCAGTAAGCTTGGTGAGCGCAGAGGCCTGCGGATCGGAGGCCGTCTGATCAATGCGGGGATTTTCTTTTTCTCCGGCAGCCTCTATGTGTTAAGCATGACGGGGATTAGCTGGTTAGGCGCAATCGCTCCAATCGGCGGAACATGTTTTATCCTCGGCTGGGGAATTACGGCGTACAGCGCCTGGAGAGCCCGCTTCGACAATTGAGTATTGCGATCTGCAACAAAGGGACCCTTTACCTGGGAAGAAATCTTCTCTCAGGTAAAGGGTCCCTTTCATTAAAGAATAAAATCGTCGATTTCGCCGATTCCGAACGTGTACACTTGCTTTTCGTCCACATGATACACCGTAAGCAGTCCCTTTTGCTCGTCCCAATTGACGATGCGGCACGGAACGCTCAGCCTGACGCCTTTTCCGCGGTTAATGCTCAGCCGTACAAGCCGCCCGTCCTCCGCACAGCGCCGGATCATGTCGAGAGCCAGGTTGTGAAGCTCGTTGCCGCTCGGCGCGGCTGGAGAGCTGCCCGCAGGGGCGGGAGCTGTTGTGGACGGGAGCTTGGCGCTGCTGCCATCCGCGATGGACGCGCCGATGAGCGAGCCCTTGTTAATATGGTATCGGGAAAACCCGGCCGTATCCAAAAGCTGCTTGAGCAGAACTTCCGCCTGCTCGCGGGTGTGCGCATCTATGACCAGATCCGTTTGAAAAGAATAGGTATGAAGGCCTTTGTCGTTCATGGCGGGGTATAGTTCCTCCGAACGTTAATTTAATAATAGATTAACTATATCACTGGATTTGCTGATAATATAGTCCTATTTTTAGCGCAATTCGATGGCGAATTGGTAATCTGGTATGATGGAGAAACGCAAGAGAGCAGGGAGTCGTGAGGACATACGTTTTCGCAGAAAGTACGACTTTTTGAGGAAGAGGTGGCTGCATGAGTACGGGCATCATGGAACGGCTTCGCGAACAAACATCCGAAGAGCATAAGCGGATGGAAAACAACGAATACGCCAAGGCCATTATGGACGGTTCGATGACACGGGAGCAGTACCGGCGGTATTTGATCTTATTTTATGGATTTATCAAAGCGGCAGAAAACGAGATCTATCCCGACTCGCAGCTTGAGGAGCTCGGATTGAGCGAGGCAGACCGGGCAAAGGCTCCGCTCATCGAACAGGATCTGCTGTACTTAGGGCTGACCCCCGGACAAATCGGCGAGCTGCCGCTCTGTTTGGAGCTGCCCGATCTGTCCGCGACGGCTAAAAAACTCGGTTATTTATATGTTCTTGAGGGCTCTACGCTCGGCGGTCAGATTATATCACGCAAAATTGGCAGCAGCCTGCAGCTGGAGCCAGGGGCGGGCTTGAGCTATTTTTACGCCTACGGTGACGAGACGCGCAGCAGCTGGCAAAAAATGCGTGAGATTATTGAACAGGGAGCTGCCGGCAGTGAGGAGCAAACGATTACGGCCGCAAAGGAAACCTTTCGCTTGCTGGAGCGCTGGGTTGTGACGGCCGGACAAACGTTGTCCAGCAATTAGCGGGCTGTCATAACGTTCACCATCCCCGACCCGTTGAGCATAGGATGTGGAAGCGCGGTTGGAGGGAGGTAACGAACGATGATGCAGATGGTTCCGATCCCGCTGGGGGACGGAATGACAGCGCTTGGTGTAGAGGTGAAGCTGCCCAAAACAACGCTGCTCGCGGTCACGACAGATAAAGGATATATCATGTGCGGAGCGTTAGACGTTGCGCTGTTTGACAGCAATCCGAAGCTGAAGGAGCGAGGCGTTCTGGCAGCGCGCGCTGTCGGCGTGCGCACGCTTCAGGAGCTGCTGGATGCGCCGCTTGAGTCGGTCACCGAGGCTGCCCAGGCAGCTGGCCTGTCAGTCGGTATGAAGGGCATGGACGCGGTGCGCAAGCTCGCTTCTTTATAACGTTGCCAAAAAGGCTCCTGCCTCAGCGGATTATCCGCTGTGCAGAAGCCTTTTATTGTGCCGGGTGCATCCTAAAACGGCAAAAGATTAATTATTTTTTAAATCAGCGAACAGCTTTTTGAGGTTATCGCCATAAGGCGGACGGATGACGCCCTTCTCGGTAATGATGGCCGATACATATTCCGCAGGAGTGACGTCGAAAGCGGGATTAAACACTTTGACGCCTTGCGGAGCAGTCCGTTTGCCGAAACCTTCCGTTACTTCTTCTGCGTGGCGCTCCTCAATCGGAATCTCGTCACCTGTCGGCGTTTCCATATCAATGGTGGAAAGCGGGCAGGCAACGTAAAATGGAATGCCATGCGCTTTGGCCAGCACCGCTACACTGTAGGTGCCGATTTTGTTGGCGACATCGCCGTTGGCTGCGACGCGATCGGTGCCGACGATTACGGCGTCGATCCAGCCTTTGTTCATGACCATGCCCGCCATATTGTCGCAAATCAGCGTTACGTCAACGCCGGCCTGCTGCATTTCAAACGCCGTCAAGCGGGCGCCCTGCAGCACAGGTCGGGTCTCGTCGGCGAAAACGCGAATGTCCATGCCGCGCTCCTTGGCCAAATAAAACGGAGCAAGAGCGGTGCCGTATTTGGCTGTTGCAAGTCCTCCGGCGTTGCAGTGCGTCAGCACGCCCATGCCGTCGCGGAACAGCTCCAGAGCGTGCTCGCCAATCATCCGGTTCGTTTCCTCGTCCTCGCTTTGGATGAGGATGGCCTCGTCAAGCAGCGCCTGCTTCGCTTCATCAAGCGGAGTCAGCGTTTCGGCCAGCGCGGCGGCGCGGGCTTTCATTCGGTCCAGCGCCCAGAACAGGTTAACCGCCGTAGGGCGGCTTGTCGCCAAATAAGCGGCCTTTTCTTGAACGCGGGTTAGCCAAGCGCCGAGGCTGTCGTCCGTCCCGCCCTGTCCCGGCAGCCCGCTGCCGAGCACAAGCCCGTAAGCGGCGGCGATGCCGATGGCAGGAGCTCCGCGCACTTTCATATGGCGAATCGCTTCCCAGACGCCCTCTGCGTCCGTAAGCGGCAAATAAACGGTTTCTTCCGGCAGCAGCCGCTGGTCGAGCAGCTGCAGCTGGTTCTCCGCCCAGATCAGCGAGATCAGGCCGGGGTAGGCAGTTGTAGACATGTGATTGAAAACCTCCAGACTTTCGGAAAATCGAATGGAAGAGGGGGTACCTCTTCCCAAAATGTTATCGTGCAGCAGCCGTCATGGCAATGTCGATTATGTCTTCAACGGAAGCAAGCGTGCGATTGCGGCGGATCAGCTCTTTGCCGATGGAAAGGCCGAGACGTTTGGCGCGCTCGCGCACAGCGTCGTCCGGAATGGCGTCCAGATCGGCGACATGGGCGAAGCCTACGATGCGGCGCACCATTTTCGCTCCGGCAAAACCTGTGGTGTCCTGCAGCAGACGGTCCAAATAGAGATCCTGGAAGCCGGGTGCATTGGAGAATACCGGGTCTTTGCACTGCTCGTCCCACAGCGTGCGGAATTTGGCGCTGAATTGCGTCCAGGTGCCGCGCACCGTCTCCAGCAGAAACTCGCGGTATTCGCGGCGGGAAGCTTCGTCACCGCTCCAATGTTCCTGGCTGGCGTAGTTGAGCAGCAGGTTGGCGATTACCGCGCCGATATCAAAGCCCATCGGGCCGTAAAAAGCAAATTCCGGGTCGATAACTTTAGTTGAATCAGGCAGGGCGAAGATGCTTCCCGTATGCAGGTCGCCGTGCAGCAGCGCCTCGCCGCGGGTCAGGAACTTTTCACGCAGGAAGGCGATTTCCGTGAGCAGCTCGCCGTCGTTCCGAAGCGCGGCAGCTTCGTCAGCGATAGAATCCTCGTAGTTGTTGCGCTCATGCTCGCGGTACGGCTCGTCAAAAATAAGATCCTCCGTAATTTGGCATAGCTCAACGTTGACAAATGCTTGCTGGCGCAGCTTTTTCTCCTGCTGGCTCATGCCGAGATCGGAGGTGAAAAACAGCGTTTGCGCCAAGAAGGTGGAGATATCGCCCGCGAAACGGGGATAGACGGTACGCTCCATCAGCCCTTTGCGCATAATAATATGATTGCTCAAATCCTCCATCACCGTAATCGCCTGCTCGCGGTCGGTCAGAAACACCTGCGGCACAAGCTCGGGAGCAAGGCTGTGCTGAATTTTGAGCGCTTCTCCCTCAATGCGCGCGCGGTCCACGGACAGCGGCCAGGATTCCCCGAACACTTTGACGTAAGGAAGAGCTTGTTTAATGATAAGGCCTTTGCCTGTGGCAGGCTCGGTAATATGGAAGACGAGATTAAGGTTTCCGTCTCCGATTTCGCGGCAGCTCAGCTCGGCTCCCGATGCGAAAATTTCGCTGAAGGAGCGCGCGAGCTCGATTGCCTCGGCCTCGCTGTAAGGATGATACCCTGGCATGTTTAAAACCGCCTTTCCTGGTCATGATGATAGGATTATAGCCCATCTTTTTTCGACTTGAAATAGCTACATTTGATATAATGGCACGAGACAGGTCTGATTAAGGAGTGTGTTGGCGATTAATAGGAAGGATTTACCTGTTAGCGGAGATGAGCTGGCCGCGCCGGCAGCGCTTAAGGAGTGGGCCGTGACGGTTCGCGCGCTGGAGCAGGGCCGCCAAATCGTCGTGCTGCGCAAAGGCGGAATTGCTGAGGAAACGCGCAAGTTCCAGCTGGAGAGTCCCGACTTTTATCTCATGCCGGCTTATGAGCATCAGCGCCGCGAGCTTCTGAAGGAGCAGGCTCAGGGGCTGCTGGACGAGGTGCTTGGGGAATGGGACGGACCTGAAGCTTCACGGATCGTAATCTCCAGCCGGGCTCATGCCGCTGAAGATATTCTCGTGACGGAGCCCGAGGCGCTGGAGCGGATTCGGGGTCTGCATATTTGGACCGACGATTTTGCGATGGAACGGCTGAAGTGGAAACGCCGGGATCCGCTGCATGTGCTGCTGCTCCGCGTTTATCGGCTCCCGCAGCCGATTGAGCTTCCGATGGAGCCGGCTTTTACCGGCTGTAAGTCGTGGATATCCGCCGGACCGCCGCTGTCAGCGGACGGGGCGGTTCCTGTACTGGACGACGCGGAGTTCGAACGGCGCTGCGCCGAGATCCGCAACCTTTTGGGAACAGCGGGCGAACATTGATTTATAACGAGTTTTATACTAAAATTATTATTGAGAATCACTGAGAATCAGTTCTGTGCGTCGGACCTAGCGGCGGCCGGAAGAAAACGACGATTACCGCTTGCCCGCTTTAAGCGGCAAGTCACTCATATGTTGAAGGGAGCAGGTTTGTACATGGCAACGCAATTTACGATTGAAGGACTCAAAGCAGAGATTGAAGGCAAGGAAATTTTGAAGGGGCTCAGCCTCAGTATGAAGGGTGGAGAGATCCATGCGATCATGGGTCCTAACGGCACCGGCAAAAGTACACTGGCTTCCGCTTTGATGGGACATCCAAAGTATGAAGTTACGGGTGGCTCCGCCGAGCTGAACGGCGAAGACCTGCTGGAGATGGGCGTTGACGAGCGCGCCCGCGCTGGTCTGTTCCTGGCGATGCAATACCCGAGCGAAATTTCGGGCGTGACGAACTCCGACTTCCTGCGCAGCGCAATCAATGCACGCCGCGAGGAAGGCAACGAGATCAGCCTGATCAAGTTCATCCGCCAAATGGAAGGTAAAATGAAAGAACTCGAGATGAACCCTGAGTTCGCTCACCGTTACCTGAACGAAGGTTTCTCCGGCGGCGAGAAAAAACGCAACGAGATTCTGCAGATGATGCTGCTGGATCCGAAGGTTGTTATTCTTGACGAAATCGACTCCGGTCTTGACATCGATGCTCTGAAAATCGTCGCTCAAGGCGTTAACGCTATGCGTGCCGACGACCGCGCCTTCCTCATCATTACTCACTACCAGCGCCTGCTGAACTACATCAAGCCTGATTTTGTTCACGTTATGATGCAGGGCCGCATCGTTAAATCCGGCGGACCGGAACTGGCGGAGCGCCTTGAGGCGGAAGGCTACGATTGGGTCAAGAACGAGCTTGGCATCGTAGACGAAACTGTAGGCCAGGCTTAAGAGACGGGAGGGGTTACGTATGAGCACACAACTTGAGAATCCCGTCGAACGGGAATTCGCGGAAGAGCTGTCCCGCAGCAAGGGAGAACCGGCATGGCTCACCTCCCTTCGCGGCGAAGCGGCGGAGCTGGCAGGCTCTCTGGAATGGCCGAAACCGGAGAAAACCCGGATCGACCGCTGGAATCTGACGGCTTTCGGCCAATATGGCAAGCCTCAGGCGCTTTCCGCTGAAAGCGAGCTGCCGGAAGCGGCGGCATCGCTCGTAGCGGGCGCAGGAGCGCTCGTTGTACAGCGCGGCTCTGGCACGGTACTGCGCCGTCTGCCGGAAGAGCTGAGCGCGAAGGGCATTATTTTCACCGATCTGGAGACGGCTGCGGCTGAACATCCTGAGCTGGTGCAAAAATACCTGTTTCAAGCGGTTAAAAAGGATGAGAACAAACTGACGGCGCTGCATGCGGCGCTTTGGAACGGAGGCGTGTTCCTGTACGTTCCGAAGGACGTAGAGGTTGACGTTCCGCTTCAGGCTTTGTTCTATAACGATAATGCGGACGTTTCGTTCGCGCCGCATATTCTGATCGTAGCGGAACGGCATAGCCGCGTGACGTACGTCGACAATGCCTTGACGATTGGCGGCGGCGCTGACGCCGTCCACCATTCCGTCATCGAGGTGTTCGCGGAAGCGGGTGCGAAGGTTGACGTTGCTACGATTCACCAGCTCGGCTCCAACGTCATCGACTTGACGACGCGTCGCGCGGTGCTGGAAAACGACGCCCGCATCCAATGGGTAATCGGCGATCTTAACGACGGCAATGTCGTTTCCGACACGTTGTCCATTTTGAAGGGCAACGGTTCCTCCTCGGATGCGGCCGTAGTCAGCATCGGAGCAGGCAAGCAGAAGATGAGCCTGACAACCGGAGCGAAACATTTCGGCCTCAACTCCGACAGCAACATGGTGACTCGCGCCGTTATGAAAGAAGAAGCTTCGGCAATTATTAACGGCGTTACCAAAATCGAGAAGGGCGCGACGAAGGCAAACGGCGTGCAAACCGAAAAGGTTCTCATGCTTAGCCCTAAAGCCCGCGGCGACGCCAATCCGATTCTGCTGATCGACGAGGACGACGTTACGGCCGGACATGCAGCGAGCGTAGGCCAGGTTAACCCGGAGCAGGTATATTACCTGATGAGCCGCGGCGTATCCAAGGAAGAAGCTCAGCGTTTGATCATCTATGGTTTCCTTGCCCCAGTCGTGACTGAAATTCCGATCGACGCCGTGCGCGAGCAGCTGCAGCAGCTGCTCGAAAGGAAGCTTGAGGCATGAATATAGCGGAAATCAGGAAGCAGTTCCCGATTCTCCATCAAGAGGTAAACGGGCATCCGCTCGTTTACCTCGACAGCGCGGCGACTTCCCAGAAGCCGCGCTCCGTCATTGAAGCCGTTAAACGTTATTACGAATTGGACAATTCCAACGTGCACCGCGGCGTTCATACGCTCGGCTCCCGCGCTACGGAAGCTTACGAAGGTGCGCGCGAACGCGTCGCCCGCTTCCTGAACGCGCCGGCCGCCGAGCAAATTATTTTCACCCGGGGCACAACGACGGCGCTTAATCTGGTGGCATCGAGCTACGCGTCTTCCGTTTTGATGGAAGGTGACGAGATCGTATTGACTCCGATGGAGCATCACAGCAATCTCATCCCTTGGCAGCAGGCTGCGAAGCGCTCCGGCGCGGTGCTGAAGTATATTCCGCTGCAGCCGGACGGCACGATCAGCCTCGCCGATGTGGAGAAGACGGTGACAAACCGGACGAAGATTGTATCCGTCATGTACGTGTCCAACGTGCTTGGCGTCATCAATCCGATCAAGGAAATTACCGAGATCGCACATCGCAACGGCGCTGTTATGGTTGTAGACGGCGCGCAGAGCACGCCGCATATGCGGATCGACGTTCAGGCGCTCGATTGCGACTTTTATGCCTTGTCCGGCCACAAGATGTGCGGACCGACGGGAATCGGCGCTCTTTACGGCCGCAAGTCGCTGCTGGAGGCGATGGAGCCGAATGAATTCGGCGGCGAAATGATTGACTTTGTCGACTTGTACGAATCGACCTGGAAGGATATTCCTTGGCGCTTTGAAGCCGGCACGCCGATTATTGCGGGCGCCGTCGGACTTGCTGCAGCTATGGATTTCCTGGAGGAGATCGGGCTGGAAAACATCGACCGTCACGAAAAAGAGCTGGCTGCTTACGCATACAGCAAGCTGTCGGATATCGAGGGCATAACGATTTACGGGCCTCGCGAGGGCCGCGTCGGCTTGATTACGTTTAATCTGGACGACGTGCATCCGCATGACGTCGCCACGGTGCTGGATTCTGAAGGCATCGCCGTGCGCGCCGGTCATCACTGCTGCCAGCCGCTGATGCGCTGGCTGGATGTAACGGCTACTGCGCGGGCAAGCTTTTATCTGTACAATACCGAGCAGGATGTAGACCGGCTGGCGGCCTCGCTGCTCCGGACAAAGGAGTTCTTCGGGCATGCAATTGGATGATCTATACCGCCGGGTTATAATGGATCACTACAAGAATCCCCGTAACCGTGGTACGATGGATGAGGATGCGGTTACGATTAACCTCAACAATCCGACCTGTGGAGACCGCATTTCGCTTCAGCTCCAACTGGACGAGGGCAAGGTTGCCGAGGCGAAGTTCACCGGGGAAGGCTGCTCCATCAGCATGAGCTCAGCGTCGATGATGACCGAAGCGGTCAAAGGCCGTACGCTGGAAGAGGCCTATGCGATGGCGGAGAAGTTCTCTGCCCTGATGAAAGGCGAGCCGGTGGAATTCGAAGAGCTGGAAGATATCGAAGCGCTGTCGGGTGTGAACAAATTCCCTGCCCGCATCAAATGTGCGACTTTGGCCTGGAACGCCCTTCGCAAGGGCGTCGAGTCGCAGGGCAAACAAGAAGGATAGGCCACAAGCTGCATAACAAGGAGCGTGACCAATCATGGCAAAATCGATGCCTGAAATGGAAGAATATAAATATGGTTTCCGCGACGAGCACAAAGCGGTATTCCAGTCGGGCAAAGGCCTGACGCCGGAGATCGTTCGCACGATTTCCGAAATGAAAGGCGAGCCGGAGTGGATGTTGAACTTCCGTCTCAAATCGCTGGATCAGTTTAACAAAATGCCTATGCCTCGCTGGGGCGGAGATCTGGATGGACTGGATTTCAACGATATTCAGTACTATGTTAAGCCTTCCGAGAAGCAGGGCAAAACGTGGGAGGAAGTTCCGCAAGAAATCAAGGAAACATTTGACAAGCTCGGTATTCCTGAAGCGGAGCAAAAGTTCCTCGCAGGCGTATCCGCACAGTACGAGTCCGAGGTTGTTTACCACAGCATGCAGGAAGACCTGGAAAAGCAGGGCGTTATTTTCACGGATACGGATACGGCGCTTCGCGAGCATCCGGAAATTTTCCGTGAGCACTTCGGCTCCGTCATTCCTCCTGCGGACAACAAGTTCTCGGCGCTAAACAGCGCAGTATGGTCCGGCGGCAGCTTCATTTACGTACCAAAGGGCGTAAAATGTGAAGTTCCTCTACAGGCATACTTCCGTATTAACTCCGAGAACATGGGCCAATTCGAGCGTACGCTGATCATTGCCGACGAGGACAGCTTTGTGCATTACGTTGAGGGCTGTACAGCTCCGGTATACAGCACAAACTCCCTGCATAGCGCGGTCGTTGAGATCATCGTTAAAAAGAACGCTCGCGTTCGTTATACGACGATCCAGAACTGGGCGCCGAACATCTACAATCTCGTTACAAAACGCGCGGTTGCAGACGAAAACGCGACGATGGAATGGGTCGACGGCAACATCGGCTCCAAGCTGACGATGAAATACCCTGCGGTTGTTCTGCGTGGCCGCGGCGCGAAGGGCATGGTGCTCTCCATCGCCGTAGCAGGCAAAAACCAGCATCAGGACGCAGGCGCAAAGATGATTCACCTTGCTCCTGACACGACGTCGACGATCGTTTCCAAGTCGATTTCCAAACACGGCGGCAAAGTAACGTACCGCGGACTTTGCTCCTTCGGCCGCAACGCCGAGGGCGCTAAGGCGAACATCAAATGTGATACGCTCATTCTCGACAACGAGTCCACGTCCGACACGATCCCGTACAACGAGATCATGAACGACAACATCACGCTGGAGCATGAGGCAACTGTATCCAAAGTATCCGAGGATCAGCTGTTCTACCTGATGAGCCGCGGTCTGAGCGAAGCGGAAGCGACGCAAATGATCGTTATGGGCTTCATCGAGCCGTTCACGAAGGAACTGCCGATGGAGTACGCGGTTGAGATGAATCGTCTCATCAAGTTCGAAATGGAAGGCTCGATCGGTTAACTATTTGAACTAAAAACGTGCCCGTAGCGCATTGAGTCTTGAGACTCAATGGCCTGGGGCACGTTTATTTATTGTATTTTTAATATAAAATTAATAGTAATTAAATCTGAGCGAATAAAAGCGATCACTAGAGTTAAATGAGACAGAAGAAATTTGAAGGTAGACAGTTGCTCCAGCTGGTAGAATGATATGATCAAAATAAGTATAACCATTTTCAACACCAGGAACTGCGGTGAATAAAGTGGTCTCCTCTCCATTTACAAACTTAATTTTGTATTTCATTTTATAGTTCCCATTAGATGGTGAATTTAAACCAGCCCACATAACTTGGTGAGTACTCGATTCATTTTTCCACTGGTACCAATCGAGGTCCGTGGAGTTTGATAAGTAAAACTCAAAAGGTAGAAACTGAGGGGTGAGGGGAATAGCTGTCGCTTCATTATCACCAATTCCAATTGCATTCGTCCCCATATTTGAAGCAAACGCTGATTGGGAAAATGCTAACAACATCACAATCATAAACAAACTCGCAAATTTTTTGCTTAAATGAACCAACGAAAAAACCTCCTTTTATATTATTCGATTCCAATTATAAATAATAATGTAATTTTAAGGAATGGTTAATATTTACTAATTAGGAAGTCGGTAAAGCGGATATATTGTCGAACTATTAGGCCTGATTTACTATTGAAACAGTAGAGATTTAGAGGAACAAAAAAACCTCTTTAAACCAAGAAATATGAATGAAGGATAACCGTATAATTTAGATGTTCTATCCGAGTGAAAAAATTGTATTATACAGTTGTAACCAAGTTGAGAATCCGAAGTAAGTTTTGGTTGAATACGTTCACGTGTGGTCCGCGTACTGGCGGAAACGATGTTCTCTCCAATACGGCGTCTTATTCGTTTTTCAAGTCAAAAAACTTCACTAATACCTACGTGCTTGAGCGAGTTCTACTTGAAATGAAATCGCTCAGCACATAGCAATAATATCGTGATAATGGGGAGTCGCTATGAAAGATGATCAGAATATACTTCGGGGATAAATTAAATATTCTTGCAAACCAGTATTATTAACTAGAACTTGAGATTTAATAATTGTACAAGTTATTTTGGCTCGAACAGCTCCGCAACTCCGAGCGGATCAAAGTAAAGCGTAAACCGGTCAAGGACGACCATCTGGCCGTACTTTTCCTGATAATGAACGATGGATTCCTTCAAAAACTCCTCGGTAACCTCCAAAAATTCGGCAATCTCGAAAGCATTGCGGCAGCCGCCGATATAGGCCCGCACCAGCTCGGACAAAGGAATGAGCTTCTCAAAGCCCCAATTGCGGGCTCGCTTTTCTTGTTTGCGGTTCACAAGAACGGACTGGTCGGTGATATTACCGGATGAGGTATAGTAGTGACCTAGCTCCTCTGCCAATATGCAGGCTTTCTCGGTGGAAGTTTGCAGGCTCCGGCTCAGCAGAATGGCTTGTACCGCCTTTGTTTCTACATATAGTCCCTTGATTTTGTCGGGAAGATCAGCTTGCTCGCTCAGCAGTACAGGCGTTTCCCGCAGCAAGCTTTCGTATTTGGACATAACCTCTCCCCTAGATTATTTTTTGGCTAATGCGATGCGCAGCGCCAGTTTAATTTGATCCAGTTCCTGCCCCGATAACGGCCCTTCATGCCCAAGACGGTGCGCCGCCATCGTCAAAATCTGCTCCTCCGTCAGCTCCTGCCCGATATCCTGCAGACTTTTGGGAGAGGAAGGCTGATTGACGCCGTTCAGCAAATAATCCAAGGTGACATCCAAAATCTCGGCCAGCTGGTTAAGCTTGTCGCTTGGAGGGGCGCTTTTGTCCCGTTCATAGCTGGATATATTGGCTTCCGTCATTTGAAGCTTCGCGGCTAGCTGCATTTGGGTCAAACCTCGTTTGACTCGATACTCACGAATCCGTTTGCCGAGCGACATCGTTTCATTCTCCCCCTTGTTCTCCCATGAGTTTGAGACAAGCTATTGCTCAAATATAATTTGAGTGATATAGTAGGTCACAGATGATTAATTGCTATCGGACTCCTCAAATTCCAGTTTATTCAACCAATTGACAGGCTGGTTGGCAGGATGTGGAGCCGAACTCAAATTATTTTTTATTTTAAACTCCATTATAAAATAGAAGACGTAAAAGTGCAAGATGGTTACGGGAACATTTGTGCTTATTTTTTGTGGCAGGTACTCAAATTAAATTTGATCTAGACATCATTTTTTAAAGGAGGAAGGAAAAGATGTTAACAAACGCAATCGAAGGCATCGGTTCCGCCCCGCGCAAACCGCTGGATGAGCTTATCGACGAGCTTAACAATAAACAGGTGGAAAGCCTCGTGCATGATGCCGCTAAGAGATACCGCGAGCTAAAGCTGCAAATTAAAGTTCTAGGCAACTACTCGGTTGGAGCGGGTCTGACGGTTAGCCGGCTCAATCAGGAGGATCAGCTGCAGGATCTTCACCGGCGTCTGCGGACGATGCCTTCTTATATGTACCTGAATAAACATGAGCAAAAACTGGAGTCGATTGCGCATGCTTATTTGGACAACAAGTACCCGACCGGCACCAAAAGCCAGCTAGCAGCGATTCCCCGCAAGGGCAACGATCTGGAGGATGACAGACTGCTGAGAGAATTGCGCGGCAAGCTGGAAAAGGTCATTGAAGCGCGCGCAGGAAAAATGGGCGATTACGACTCCGTGCTGGAAAGAATGGCCAGGCTGCAGCAGCTGCAGAGCGAACAGGAGCAGCTTGAGGATGCGGTGACGATGCTTGAGGAGCAGAAGGAAGGATATGGCCAGCTGATTCGGCTGTACTATCTGGACCGCAAAACGGCGGAAGCCTCGGCGATGGCGCTTTGCGTGTCGCGTCCGACGTTTTTCCGCTGGAAGCCGGCGGCGGCAAAAATGTTTCTGAGAATTTTGGAATGGCAGCGGGATTAGCTTACGGGCTGCGCATAAGTTGAATAGAGAGGCTTGGTCGATAATGACCGAGCCTCTCTTTTTCGTCTAGTACTATTTAATATGTTGCCGCTTGTGGGCGGCTCTTTCTTTTACAAGCTGCAAAAGCCATAACAGATACAGCGTATACGCAAGAAACGATACGAAATAAGTCCACACAGGATAAGGGATTTGAAAGCTCGCTCGCATCAGGCAGAGAATTGCGGCATAACCAAGCACTCTTATTCCACAACCCATGAGACGATGTCGAGACGGAAATGAGACTTAGTTGAGTCTTTGGAGGCGTTTTGGCCGTGTTAATATGCTAGTATCAGGAACGATGAACAACAGACAAAAGCCGCCCGGCATTCCGGGCGGCTTTTGTTTTTCCTGATCGGCTGCAAGTGCATCGCAGTTGAAAGCGGGAAGGGGGACAACGAGAGATGACTGCAATCGTCAGCAGCGATTCGGCAGTTGAATCAAGAGCGCCGCCCTCATTTGCCGCATGTTGAACAGAAAGGGGTGAATTCAATGGGCCGATATGCAATGTGGAAGCTGGACGATCCGCAGAAGCTGCGCAAACAGCTGTTGAAGCTGGAGCAAAAGCTGCCGGGAGAGCTGGAAAAGGCGCTCCGCAAGGAAGCCGAAACAGCGGTCCTGTTGGCAAACTCCCGCATCCCGGAGGAGAAGAAGGAACTGCGAAAAGGCTGGGAAATCGGCAGCATCCAGCGGCAGGGGGAGACGATATCAGTCGAAATCCGGCACTCGTCGCCTGAAGCCGCGCAGCTGGAGTATGGCTCCGGGACGGACGGCTCGCTGCAGCAGGGGCAATTCATGCTGGCGCTTGCGCTCGCCGAGCTGGAGCGGGATTGGCCGATCCGTTTGGAGCAGAGCCTGAGCGCGCTCCTTCTGGGCAAGGAGGGATGAGATGGACATGATCGCAGCAATAGCCGCGAGGCTGAGGGAGCAGTTTCCCGACTGCACTGTTCTGACCGGCGAGCCGGCTTCAGGAAGCGCGCCAAAACCTTTTATGGAGCTGCGGGAGCTTTCGGGTTCTCGGCAAAATAGGCTTGGGCGGCGTTACCGCAGGCAGGCGCTGTTCATTTTACGCTACGTCCCGGCTGAAGCGCCTTCCCCGGCTCCAGAGAATGCGATATCGGAGATGGCGGAGGGGCTTTATTCCCTTATGGCCTCGATTGCGCTGCCGGAAGGCGGTCTGCTGAAAGGAAGCGGAATGAGCTATGAGCGGGTTGACGGGACACTGCTTTTTAAATGGAATGCTGCTTATGACGGAATTGAGGCCGGCGGGGAGCCGCCGCTAATGAGAACGCTGCAGGAGGAGGTCGGAACAGATGGATAAAAAAACCGAGATGATGGACGAAGGTCCAGAGCAGCCGGCAAGCAAACCCGCTTTTACAAAGAGCCAGCTGATGGCAAGCGGACTTTACCAGCAACGCCGGGATCTGCTCAGCGCGCTGTTGGACAACAATCGGGTTTATACCAAATCGGAAGTAGATTCGCTCATTCAGACTTATCTAAACAAGGAGGCTGTTTAATATGGCAGGAGGCAATTTTACCGTAATGAACAAAGTAAGGCCGGGGGTTTACATCAATTTTGTGACGGAGGGCACGGCGGTTGCTCCGGGCGGCCGGGGCACGCTTGCTTTGGCGCTGCCGCTGTCTTGGGGAGAGCCGCAGACGCTGCAAGTGATTGAAGCGGGCGAGGACGTTCTGCCAAAGCTGGGCTACTCGCTGGGGGATGCCGAGCTGCTGCTCGTTCGCGAAGCGCTGAAGCGGGCTAGCCGCCTGCTGCTGTATCGGCTTAATACAGGAGTTCAAGCTGCTGCTACGATTGGCGCACTGACGGCAAAAGCGAAGTATGCCGGAGTTCGCGGCAATGCGCTGAGCGTAGCCGTTGTAGCCAGCGTGGATCAGCCGGGCGAGTTTGAGGTCATCACGTATTTGGCGGGAGCCGAGCGTGACAAACAAATTGTCGAGACTGTGGATGAACTGGCCGACAACGACTGGATTGTTTGGAGCGGAACCGGCGCGCTGACTGCATCTGCGGGCGCTCCGCTGAGCGGCGGCACCGACGGCACGGTAACGAATCAGAACTACTCGGATTTTCTGCAGGCCGCTGAGCTTCAGGAATTCCATACGATGGCTTACATCGGCACGGATCCGGTTATGAAGGGGCTGTTTGCCGCTTTTGCCCGCCGCCTGCGTGCAGAGGAAGGACGCAAAATCCAGGTTGTACTGGAAAATTACGCTTCCGCCAACGATGAAGGGGTTATTAGCGTCAAAAACGGCGTTCGTCTGGAGGATGGAACGGTTCTGTCCGCAGGTCAGGCTTCCGTGTGGGTTGCTGCCGCAACGGCGGCTGCCGGTCCAGGCCAGTCGTTGACGTTTTCGGCTTATGAAGGCGCTGCGGATGCGGCTCCGCGTCTAACCCATTCTGCTACCGTTGCCGCGCTGCAGGGCGGTGAATTTCTGTTCACGGCGCGCGCAGGCTCGGTCGTTGTGGAGCAGGATGTGAACTCCTATCATCAGCCGACTCCGGCGAAGGGCAAGCTTTTTGGCAAAAATCCGGTTGTCCGCGTGCTGGACGGGCTCGCAAACGACTTCAAAAATACGTTCGAAGCGCTCTACGTCGGAAAAATCGGCAATAACGAAAACGGCCGCTCGTTGTTCCGCAAGGACTGCGTCAAGCTGATGGATCAGTATCAATCCATCGGGGCGATTCAAGGCTTTGACGCCTCCAAGGATATTGAGGTTGCTCAGGGCAGCGAGCCGGATACCGTCGTTGTGTCCGCGTCGATTCAGCCGGTAGATGCGATTGAAAAAATCTATATGAAAGTACAGGTGAAGTAAAATGACCATTTTGAACGCAGGAGATACTCTTTCCGGACATTCCGGCACGGCATACGCGGCGATTGGCAACCAGAACATTGAGATGTTTTATGTAAAAAACCTCAAAGCAACGGCGAAAAAGAACAAAGCGGACGTTAAAACGCTCGGCAGCCGCAACACCCAGAAAAAAGCGACGGGCTGGGAAGGCACCGGCACGATGACGATTTATTACGTCACGACGAAATTCCGCGAGATGATGAAGCAATATATGGATACTGGTATCGACACTTATTTTGATATTACGGTGACAAATGAAGATCCCGCATCCACGATCGGCAAGCAGGTCGTAACGCTGACCGGCGTTAACCTGGACGAGGTCGTCATGGCTTCGCTGGATGTGGAGTCCGATGCTCTGGAAGAGGAAATTCCATTCACCTTCCATAAAGTCGACATCGGCACTTCGTTTAACGAGCCGGCCGCTCGCTAAGTGTTGTTGGATGCGCTGTAAGGTGAAGAGTTAGGCTTGCAGCTCAAAGGGCTGCATGATTTCAAGGGCGGGAAGCGTCATGCTTCATTCCGCCCTTTCTAAATATAAGGAGGAATTTACATGTCTATGAAACTATTTTTTGCCCAAAACGCCCTGCAATCGGAGCTTCAAGAGGTTATCGTATCGGAGCGCTTCGTTGATGAAACGGGCCGTCCGGCCGCTTGGAAGCTGCGCGCCATTTCCGAGGAACTGAACGAGGAGCTGCGCTCCCAGTCGATGAAACGGACGAAGGGCAAAAACGGCCAAGGCATGCCGGAGCTGGATTACAACGCTTATCTTGGCCGCATGGTGGCGGCTTGCGTGGTGTTTCCCGATCTGAACGATGCTGAGCTGCAGCAGTCTTACGCCGTGCGCGGCGCAGCTGCGGTTGTGCGTAAAATGCTGCTGGCGGGCGAATTCGCCAACCTGGCTGCAAAAGTACAGGAAATCAACGGTTTTGACAGGGATGTAAGCGAGCTTTCCGATGAAGTAAAAAACGACTAGAAGAGGGCGAAGGGGAGTGGAATTACGCTTACTACGCTCTCAACGAATATGGAGTACTGCCTTGGGATTTTGCCGAGCTGAGCGTCCGGCGCAAAGCGGCGCTGATCGCCATGATTCGTGTCCGACTCGATGCGGAGAAGCGGGCGCGGCTGCAAAGCCCATCCCGCTCCGGTCGGGGCAGGTAACGCTGCGTTTGGCATCGTCTGAGGCAAGGCATTTTGAGAGGAAGGGAGGGTTTAATTATCGCAACTTTACAGGCGACGATTACGCTTTATGACCGGTTCAGCAGCGGGCTGCGCACGGTCAACGAAACGCTGGAACGAACGATTGAGCTTAGCGAATCTCTGAAGCAAAAGCTGTCTGCCCCGCTTCAAATGACGGTCCAGACCGATGATGCGGTCAGAAAAGTAAACGCGCTGCAGAAGACGCTGTACAACATGAAAGAAGCAAATATTCGAATAAAAATAAACAACACTTCTGTTGACGGCGATATTAATAAGCTTCGCAAGCAAATTGAAACAGCGTTGAAAAGAGAACCGTTTAAAGTTCAGCTGCAGGCTGCGAACGTCAAAATAGACGGCGGCAAACTTCAGAAGTTTTCGACTTTACTTGGAGTCATCAGCGGAACGATTGGCGCAATTAGGGCGGTCAGCGGCGTTGCCTCTGCGTTTAAGGCCGGAGGAAGCTTGGCCGGAGGATTAGCGCTGCTTGGAGGAGGAACTGCCGTCGCTGCAGCTGGGGCAGCAGCAGCGGGAGGAGCGGCGGCTACCGGCGGAGCCGCGTTGGCTGGCGGAGCGGCAGTCGCCGGAGGGGCTGCTGCTGCCGGATCAGCGGTAGGATCGGGCGGATTGCCCGGAATACAATCCCTCATTAGCGGAATTTCCTCCGCTATTAACACGATTGGGCCGATTTTTAAAAGCTCGGTCACTGAGGCGATGAACCAGCAGGCATCTGTGGATCAATTTGCGGTAGCCGCCGGGAGCAATACGGGAGGACAGGCCATTTTTGAAGCGGTCAGCCAGCAGGCGTTGTCGAACAACTATGCTCCGGCTGAGGCGCAGCAATCCGCGATGGAGTTTATGCGCGTAACGACAGACCCGGCTCAAGTAACGGCTTTAAACGGGATTGCGATGCGCATGCAGAAGCTGAATCCGTCTAGCGGGCTTGGCGATAATGCCGCGATGTTAAAAGCGGTCATGGGTGGAGATGCCGCTTCTCTGATGTCCGGGCTCGGCGTCAGCGAGAATCAGCTTGCGGCAAGCGGGGTCTCCTCCGCTGTTGCAGCAGGCGATATGAAAGCCTTTTTAGGCGCCATGGACAGCCTGCTCGCCGGACAAGGAATGAGTGAAGCTGGCTTTAACCAGCTGGCGCAAACGCCTACCGCAAAGATGGCAGGGCTTCAGCAACGAGTGCAATTTGAATTCGGCCAAGCTGGAATGCCTGCTTTGGAGGCTTTGGTTCCAGTCATGGATAAAATTACGGAAGCGTTTGAATCCGGAAAGCTCGATCCGTTTTTTGGAGCGTTATCCGCCGGACTGATGCTGGTGGCCCAGCTGATTACAGCAGCCGCGGACGGCGCGTTATTTTTCATGACATTATTCTCAACGCATGGGGACGTCATTGCCGATGTGCTTACGGTGCTGGCCGTTTCGCTGCTTCCTTTGCTGGCGGTAATGCTGTGGAGCATGATTCCTCCGATTGTTACGATGGCAGCGGCATGGTTCATGGCGAACTGGCCGATCCTGCTCGTCATTGCAGCCGTGGGGCTGCTTGTATACTGGCTGCTGCAAAGCGGCGTAACGGCTGGGCAAATTATCGGCTCTATCGTAGGATCCTTTTATTATTTGGGAGCTGTTATTTATAACATGATTTCAGTGGCCTGGAATCTATTTGCTACCTTTGCGGAGTTTTTGATTAATTTGTTTATCGATCCTATCTATGCCGTTCAGAAATTGTTTTATGATCTTGCGATGGTGTTCGGAAATAATCTTTATCAGATGCTGCGGGCAGGCGAGACGTTTGCCGGCGGTTTTATGAAAATGGTGTTGCAGGCTATAAACGGAATCATTGGCGGCGTAAATAAACTCATCGGCGGAATAAGCAAGGTATTCGGAATTAATATTGATGCAATTCAAGAGCTCAAGCTGGATACTTCGAATATAAATTCGCTGAGCGATTCGCTTAAGGGAATGATGGAAGGAATCGAGCCTCCCAAGTCGGATAAAAACACGCTTAATTTGGAGAGAATGGGTCAAAAAGATCCGCTTGCGGCATACGGAAATGGGTATAAAGCCGGTAATGATCTGGTTGGAGATATGGCCGCTGCCTTTAATGGGAAAGACGGATCGCTTGTAGATCAATTTACGGGCAAGGACAAGTTTGGCGGCCAAAGCAATATGGAAGACAAGACGAAAGGTCTGACCAATGGAATGGGCGGTGGCGGAATTCCTGCTCCCGGCTCCGGCGGGATGGGCAACATCGACCGGGTCAACGAGGTAGGCAGCATCAACGATGAGGTTGATATCGGCAGCGAGGATTTAAAGGTCATGCGCGAGCTGGCGGAGATGAAGGCAATTCAGAACTTTGTGACGCTGACGCCGACCGTGCAGATGACAACCGGCCCGGTGAACAGCCAGGTGGATGTGAACGATGTTGTCCGCCAGATTACGACGAGCATGGAGAAAGAAATTGAAGCCTCCGCACATGGCGTGTACGGCTTCTAGCTAAGGCTGAAGCTTGGATAGAGAAGCTTGTACGAGCAGGGGCCGATTCTTTATTCATAAAGGAAAGGAGGGAGCGCATGGCTACATCAACTAAACCGCAGCCTGCAGCGGTCGTGCCGTCTTTTGCAATCCGGCTGGAATTTAATTCCGGAGCTGAGGGCTGGGAGCTGCCTGTACTGCCGGAGAAGCTTTCTATTCGCCGCAGCGGAGCGGGGAAAAGCTATTCCATCATCGGAGCCGGAAACATTTCAACCATCGAGAAGCCGGAG
The DNA here is from genome assembly GCF_023715725.1 of Paenibacillus pasadenensis. Classification (GTDB taxonomy): domain Bacteria; phylum Bacillota; class Bacilli; order Paenibacillales; family Paenibacillaceae; genus Paenibacillus_O; species Paenibacillus_O pasadenensis_A. The sequence goes on along the minus strand of NZ_JAMBOT010000004.1, from coordinate 62,246 downwards.
CTGGCGGAAATTGATTTCGAGAGTTTTTTTCCCGTTCACCCAAAGCTGTTTAACGAACAGGCTGGCAGCAAAACTCCGGCTGAATATGTCGCCGACATTAACCGCTGGATGAAATCGGGCTATCCGATTCGTTTTATCTATGGAGGCAGCGGTGAAGACGGACGGCGGGGAGCCATCCGGCTGCCGATGACGATTACGTCATTTGAACGCTGGGAGCAAGCCGGTTCACCGGGAGATGTTTATTTCAGCTTAAAGCTGAAGGAGTATGTTTTTTATGCTCCCGTCAAAATCAGAGTTGCAGGCAAGGATGGAAAAATGGTGGCGGAGCCGGCCAAGCGCGCCGATCTGCGAGTGCCACCCAAAACCTACAAGGTAGTCAAGGGCGATACGCTGATTCGCATCAGTATGAAGCTGTACGACGGAGACAGCGGGCGCTGGCGCGAAATTCAGAAGCTGAACGGCTTGTCGGACGCGGATTTGAAACGACTGCAGATCGGACAGCTGCTCAAAGTGCCGCCGCCGAAGGAGTGAGGCGATGCTGAAGATTGAAGTGGATAACCGCAACGGCCGGCTTTGGGATGTAACCGCCATGGTGCCGGAGCTGTCCTGGAAAACATCCCGCATCGGCAAGGCGGGCACGCTGGATTTCCAAATCGTGCGCAATCGCAGCCTGGAGCTGACGGAACAGCTTCCGCTTGCCTGCGGCAATGTCGTTCGTGTTTGGCATGGCGACAGACGGTTGTTTTACGGGTATATTTTTACGCTGGATGAAGGCCGGGATCGAGTGATAAGCGTAAAAGCGCAGGATCAGCTGCGTTACTTGCTGGAAACGGACACTTATGTAAAGGCGAATGTAACGGCTGCGCAGGTCATTAAGGATCAGGCGATGGCGATCAAAGGCAGGCTCGGGCCGATTGCCGATACGAGCCATGCTATTCCAAAGTTTAGCCAGGACGGGCAAAAGCGGCTCGATATGATTTTCAAAGCGCTGGACGAAACGATGATGGCAAAAGGCACAATGTTTGTTTTTTATGACGAGGCCGGTTACATGACGCTGCGCAATGTGCTGGATATGAAGGCGGAAATTCTTGTGGGGGATAACAGCCTGCTCTACGGTTACTCGTACAGCCGCAGCATCGACAGCGAGACGTACAACCGCATCAAGCTCGTTCGCGACAACAAGGGGACAGGGCGGCGGGATGTGTACATTGAGCAGGACAGCGCCTCGATCGCCCGCTGGGGCCAGCTGCAGTTTTACCAGAAGGTGGACGAAAAGTTGAACGAGGAGCAGATCAAAGAGATGTCTCACCGCCTCATGCTGCTGAAAAACCGCGAGCAGCGGAAATTCAGTCTGGAGGCGCTTGGGCATCCTGGCATCCGAGCCGGCTCGGTTGTGCAGGTGACGGTGGAGCGTCTGGGGTTGAACCGCAATTTTCTTGTGGAGGATTGCACCCATAATTATAAAGGCGGGGAACATACGATGCAGCTGGAGCTGCGCGTGTTCGACGGCCTGATCAAGGAATGAGGGATTCGGGTGAGCATTAACGACGCGGTTAAGCAAATCGTAAAGCGCTCCTTCGAGGCGCAGCAGTTGACCAAAGCGATGTACGGGACGGTTACTTCGGCTGAACCGCTGGAGGTGTCGATTGAGCAGAGGTTTATTGTGCCGCAGGAGTTCCTGACGGTTCCGGAGCATTTAACTCCGCAGGAGCTGGAGCTTGAGGGCAGGCGAATCGAGCTTCGCCGGGGGCTTTCCGTCGGAGACAAGCTGATTCTGCTGCGTTCGGAAGGCGGGGACACCTACGTCGTGCTGGGGAGGCTGGCGCCATGAGCCTGCCGGAAGGAGCGGCCGCATTTCTCGCCGTTCAGCAAACCGAGCAGCCGAGCCGCACGTACCGGTTGAATTTGGACGGACGGATGGGCGGAATGATCGACGGCATCGAGGCGGTACGGCAGTTTGTGTTTAAACAGCTGCAAACGAATCGCTGGGAATATGACATTTATACGGGGCGAATCGGTCATGAGCTTTTCGGCTCGGACGCGGCTGGAGCTGTCGAGGAAGCTCTCCTCGTGGATGAGCGTATTTTATCTATTGAAGAGATGAAGATGGAGCAGACCGGAGACGAGCTTAGGCTTTCGTTTACGGTTTTTTCGGTTTTTGGTTCTTTTGAAAGCGGGGTGAGCGTGAATGTATGAGCATCAGACGTATACGGCGATTTTGGAGCGCATGTTGGAGCGGGTGCCAAACGAGGTGGACAAGCGCGAAGGAAGCATTATTTTTGATGCGCTGGCGCCTGCTGCTGCGGAGCTGGCAGGATTGTATCAGGAGCTGGATATTCAATACGGCTTATCCTTTGCGGATACGGCTTCCGGGGAGTTTTTGACACGAAGAGCCGCAGAGCACGGCGTAAAACGCAAACCAGCCTCTGCGGCGGTCCGGCTCGGGAAGTTTTATGATTCGTCGTCGGTACCAATGGAGGTGCTGATAGGGACGCGCTTTTCGGCAGCGGGAATCGCCTATGCGGTGCGGGAAAGAGAAGCCGCCGGAGAATACCGGCTGGAAGCCGAAGCAGTTGGCACGGCAGGCAATGCGTACTCAGGCTTGCTGCTGCCGCTCGACTATGTTCCGGGGCTTGCCCGCGCCGAGCTGGCCGATGTGATCGTGCCCGGCGAGGAGGAAGAGACGGATCATGAGCTTAGGGAACGGTTTTTCCTGGCGGTGAACGAGCAGCCCTTCGGGGGGAATCTGGCGGATTACAGGGCAAAAATCGGCGGTCTGCCGGGAGTTGGAGGGGTGAAAATTTACCCGGCCTGGAATGGCGGCGGAACGGTGAAAGCAACGATTATCGGCAGCGATTTTGAGCCTCCGACGAGCGGTTTGGTTGAGATTGTTCAAATGGAAATCGATCCTGATGGAGCCGGGCTGGGAATCGGACTAGCTCCGATCGGACACAAGGTAACCATTGCATCTGCTGCTCCCGTTGTCATAAATGTAGAGACAAATTTGACGCTGCAGACCGGGACGACTCCTGCTCAGCTGGAGAGGGATGTGCGGGCGGCGATTGAGGCTTATTTCATGACGCTGAAACGCTCCTGGTCATCCGAGGAGTGGCTTGTCGTGCGCATTTCCCAGCTGGAAACGCGAATTCTTGGCATCACGGGCATCACGGATATTACCGGTACGACGCTGAACGGAACCGCTGCCAACCTGGAGCTGGGAGCCGAAACGCTGCCTGTGCTTGGGACGGTGATTCTTCATGGCTGAACCGCTGCTGACCCGCTTGCCTGAATTTTATGAGGACAGCCGTGAGTTCAAGGAGCTTTTAGCATCGGAGGATGCCGAGGTTGCTGCAGCGGAATCGGCGGTACAGAGCCTGCTGGACGATCAATTTGTTATGACGGCGGGAGAGGAAGCGATTCGCAGGCGCGAGCGGGTGCTGGGCATATTGGCCGACGAGGCGGCCGAGCCTTTGACATTCCGGCGGATGCGGATTGTTAACCGGTATTCCACTAAACCACCTTTTACGCTGCGGTATTTGCAAAAACGGCTGGATGAATTGGCTGGGCCGGGCCGGGCGCTGGCAATGGTAGACCCGGACAATTATGTGCTGACCGTATCCGCAGCGATCCAGGATGCGCTGCTGTTCCGGGAGGTAGAGCGGACAATTCAGGCCGTGAAACCGGCCAATTTAATTTACGAACAGCAGACGGCGGTGGCCGACACGCTGCAGCTGCATGAAAGCATCCGCTACCTTCCCTTGACGCGAGAAACGCGGCTCGGAAGCTGGAGCTTAGGCGTGCATGCGTTCACCACAGAAGGAGATGAGGTGATGGTGAAGTGATTCCGGCTCTATTTTTGAATGATGTGGCCCAGTATGTTCACAATCGGATTGCTAAAGTTTCTTTGAATAACGGCGCGGTTCAGCTGAGCGAGTTCACCTTGAAACAGGTGTCGGGAGGCGTCGTTGAGCTGCGTTATTACATTCCGGAGGGCAGCGTAGCGACGGTGAGCAAAATCGAGCTGCTTGACGGCAGCGGCGCGGTGCTCAGCAGCAATTCGGTTACGATTCCGATCACGACCGACACGCTGATGGTGCAGTCAATTACGGTACAGGAGGTATAGCTGAAGCATGGCAAAAACAAATTGGAAGTTTAACGATCTTGTTACGGAGACGGATCTGAACGAAATCGGCGGCGAGCTGAACGCGGCAGCGGCGCACGCGGCGGAAACGTCCGGCGCTCACGGAGCGACAAGCGCCGCCACTGCGGGCACGCTGATGCAGCGCGATGCAAACGGCCGCGCGAAGGTGGCTGCTCCAGCGGCGGCGGATGATGTGGCGAGGAAGGATACGGTGGAGGCTGCGGTACAACCTCTGGTTGCTGACTTGACGGACGCAGCTCCGGCGGCTCTGACTCTCGTACCCGGACAGCAGGTCGTGACGGTGACGCGTGATACGCCTTTGCGAATTAAGGGGATCATGGGTCGGACGCTAGCAAATCAACTTGGTAGGAATGGCAGTTTCGAAGGTGCAACGACCGGGTGGGTTATGTCAGCACCTAATGGAGGACTGCTTGAATCCAGCTCCGAAGCTGCCTCAACGGGCACCAATTCGGCTAAGGTTACCATTGCTTCTGGGAAATCGTCCGCGAACATGACCTCTTCTAATATTGGCTTACGGCAAGGGATTCATGGACGCTTCTATGTATTAATTGCCGATGCCAAGTGTGGCACCTGCACGAACATCCGACTCCGGTCCGATACGTCCTCGGTAAACGGAAATTATGTGTCCAGTAAAACGGACTTTCAGCCCACTTTCATCCGATGGGATACAGCCTCTTATCAGTACACGATGTACCCAACGTTTGACATTACCGGAGCTGCTGGAGCTTATGGGTACATTGATAGTGTTCGGATGTACGAATTGACACAGGCTGAATATGACGCTATTGCGTCAATGACTCCGGCTCAGGTGGCTGTTAAGTATCCCTTCGCCGCTGATATCAAAAACGTAAACGGCGTTTATGTGCGTAACGTCGCGGGCAAGACTGTGGATGACCAGTACGTCTATTACCCGGATTGTCAGCTCGCAGCTAGTCTGGACGGAAGTGTTTACGACGAACTGTATACGGATAACGCAGGACAGGCGAGAGTAAAGCGACAGTTTAATTCGCTGGATTTGACAGGGGAATTGGCTTGGGTACAGTCGGTAAGTGGAACAGGATATAAGGGAGTAACTACTTCAATTACAGGACCTGTAAATGATGCCGCTGTTGTGGCAAAGTTTGATGGGAAAATACTAGCTCGCTTTTTGAGCGGCACGAGCTTCAGTTTGGCGGATCAGCAGGTTTTATCCGGAGTATACAACAGTGTTGTATACAATACGATCAGCCTATCTGTAGCTAATGCCGACTCCGGTTGGGGCGACAATTACACTCCAACCGCCGATGAGATTAAAGCGTATTTTAATGGGTGGGTCATGTATGAAGGAGCCGGGGGAACCTACGCTCCTTACAATGGAACAGGAACAAAGTGGTGGGGATATCGTCTAATAACTTGGACTACATCCAACCGATCTGCACTTTCTGGCGGGACAAACACGCTACCCACTACCACTGCATGGTTCAACAATGCCTTTACTCCTTATCATCTCCAATATCAACTCGCCACCCCGACCGACGAGCCTATTTGTTCCGAGGGGGCGATCATGCTGACTGAGGGAATTAATACGCTGGAAGTTGGTTACGGGGCTGTCGTGCGGGAGCGGGTTATTGTATCTGATGGGTCAGGCCTTCCGAGGATAAACTATGATTTCGCATCTAAGTTGCAATTCAGGACTAATAAAGACGTTGATATTTATCGAAATGGGAAGCCTGATAAACTTTGGCGAAAATATTACAACTCAACTATAGGATATGGACTTTTTGTAGCCGATCTTGATGCTGTTTTATGGGATAATTCTGCCGTCTACGAAGTTACCTATCTTGCACTGGATACCTACCTAATTGGCATACCGCCCGCAGAGGTCAGCGCCGAGTATGCTACAAATCAGCGTTCCGTGACGGACGAGCTGACAAAGGCTGCAACATATCTAGTCGGGCGCATGACGGTGTTGGAAAATGGAGCGGCTCAGGCCAAGCAGCAACAATGGATTGCGCCGACTCTGTTGAATGGGACTCAGAATTTCTCTAGCCTATTCCATCAAGTAGCTTACATGAAGGACAGCATGGGATTTGTGCATATCAGAGGTTTTGTCACCAATCCATCGAACATGGTTATTTTCATTCTGCCTCCGGGGTATCGTCCGTCAAGGACCCTTGTCTATGCGTCTACGTCTGCGTCCACCACGAGTGGTGCGAATTGTTTACCCGCTACAATAAATATTCAAGGAAACGGTATTGTGCAGGCAGCTTTAAATGCACAAGTAGGTTTCATGACATTGGACGGGATAACATTCCAGGCTGAAATTTAAGGAGGCACTCAACTTAATGAAAGAAGCCATAATCACAGACCTTAACGGCCTGTTCGTCGATGTTGCTCTCGTGGACATCAGCGAAACGGGCTATTTGTCGTTGACTGCACCGGATGATCGATCCCAAGATGGACAGCAGCAAATTACTGGCTACCAGGTCGCACTATCAGTTCCGCCCGGCTTGTACAAACCGCGCTTTGACAGAGCGTCTTATGACGCGCATCAGGATGCAACCGACACATTCAATGCTGCACGAGCAGAATGGTTATCAAAATCTGAGGACGAGCGCGGCCAGGAGCCGGTTGCTCCAATCCCCCCTGCTTTCTGGGGCGAAGGATTAACACCAGAAGAAATTGCTGCGCTGCAGCCTGCTCCCCCGGAACCAACAGCAGAACAGCTTCGCATGGCGCAGCTCGAAACCGACAACGCCCTCCTCCTCCTCGACCTAGCAGGGACTCAAGCGCGCCAGCTGCAAGCGGAGCAGGATCACGCCGCGCTGCTATTGCAGCTCGCGGAAGGAGGTGTCCTCTAGCATGGATTGGTATGCAACGATTAAACGTTACTTCGGTCTTGGCTGTTATACGCAAGCTCAGGTGCAGCGTTTTGCCGCCCTCGGCAAAATTACGGAAAACCAGGCGAATGAAATTATCAGAGCAGGTAATGCCTCTTAACCCGACCAGCAGGGCGAAATTCCCTCTTAAAAACCAGGTGAAAATACTGCTGAACCAAAGGTCGAGCAGCAAAAAGCGCCATCGGACGGCCTTGACGCAGCAGAGAATTGTTTTACCTGGCTTTCATCGGGCTTATAAACGCATTCCGGCTCGAAAGGAGAATGGCATGAGCAGACCCGAGGTACAGCTTCAGGCGATCGCATCCCAAGTGGTTAAGCTCGAGACGCTGCAGGAAGTCAACACCAGGGCGCTCGGAGATTTGGCCGCCGGAATCACCCGTATGATCGAAAGACTGGAAAAATCCGATGAAACGGCAAGGGAAGCAGCTCAGCGGGCACGCGCCGCGCATCATCGGATCGACGAAATCAGAGCCAGCATCGACGGCATCAAACAAGGCCAACGATGGCTAATTACAACCTCATTTACACTCATTGGCCTGGCAGCTGCGCTGCTGGGCCTTATTGTTAAATTTTTTGAATAAGGAGTGGGGAATATGGACGCTTCCGTCATTCAAGGGCTTATCAAACCCGAGCTCGCGGCCGTAGTCGCCGTATGCTGGATTATCGGTTTTGGCCTCAAACATACGCCGAAGGTCGCGGATTGGATGCTAATTTATGGCGTAACAACCGTCGGCATCGTGTTCACCTGCTTTTCGCTTGGCTGGAACGTCGACAGCGTAATCCAGGGCATCCTGTGCGGAGCACTGGCTGTATACGGAAATCAGCTGTTTAAACAGACGGTTCAAGCGCTGAAAAAGGAGGATCGGGATGGTTAAAGCAGACTATACAATTGAGCGGCGTTATATCCGTATTCGCAGCAATACCAGGCCTGGCACCCGGCTTTCCGTCGGGAGCCCGGCTTTTTTTGTTGCCCATGATACAGGCAATCCGGGAGCCTCCGCTGAGGCTCATTTCCGTTATTTTGACCGCCAGCAGGAACGCAGCGCCTCGGCTCATGTATTTATCGATGACAGCGTTATTCTGGAAATTATACCAACAGGAACAGCCGAAGATCCTGCTGAAAAAGCCTACCACGTTGTGCGGAATACTCCGCTGGACAACGAGCTTTTCGGCTGTGACGCCAACGATGCCGCACTTGGAGTTGAGCTTTGTTATGGAGGGAACATCAACTTTGAGGCGGCTTATGACCGCTTTGTGTGGTATTTGACTTACAGCTGTTGGAAATGGGGGCGGCAGCCTTCGTCCAGAATTGTCAGCCACCGGCAGCTGGATCCCACGCGAAAAAGAGACTGCGAGCAATCGTTGGCTCTGGCAGGGAAAACAATGGGCAACCTAATCCGTGATGTGACGGAACGAATGGCCAACTCTCCCGAAAAAATAATTCCTGACGCCATTAAGCTTTCATCCGAAACTTGCGATCATGTCATCCGCTCGTATATCCAGCCAGCCTGGCATGAGCGAAAAACGAAAGGCGACATTGAATCAGCAGGCCATTATGCCAGGCTCGCTGACAACGTCCGCCAAGCCTCAGCCGGCAGCAAGCTTCCAAAAAGCAATGCGCAAGAAATTATCTATACGTGGCTATCTCCCGCTTGGCTGAAGGCGGAACGGGAAGGGCGGCAGTCAAGTCATTTTCACCGGATGGCAAATGAGTTGAGAGAAAGCTCCGGAATTCCAGTTGAAACTCAAGATTAGATTGAATGAATTTATTCTTCCGACCCTCCTCAATTCTATGGTAAAATTATCCTAATTATGGATAGAGGAGAATGGTATGGATAATAATTCGAACTTTTTAGGCGCAATATTACCTTTTGTTTTAATGTTCCTTGTTTTATATTTTTTTGTCATTAGGCCTCTGCTTAAAAATGCCCGCCATAAGCATAAGCAGCGCAGAGATTGGAACAGAATGCCGAATCATAACTATAATCGAAGCGCACAGCAAGGAGCAGTGAGACGGGGCGGCAGCAGCGGACATTCCAATCCCGGCGCCAATGCAGCGCACGGTATTCGCCGTATTTCGGATAATAACCAACGCGGGCGGAACGAGGTTATTCGCGACGAAGCCCAGCGCCAGGAGATGATTGCAGAAACGGTAGAGGAAATTAGCGGTTGGGCCAATCTCGGCGCACTGCCGTCAGCGCCGCTTGCGGCCACAACGGCTGCGATGGAACGTGCTCTGCCTAGCGAGTATATCGAACATGTGAAGCACAGATATTTGAAGGAGTATTCAAATGTGTCGGAGGCCCGATTTGAGCTGCGCATGTTTGAGCTCAAGCGGTATTTCATTCTCTGCTCTGTGTTCAAAAGCGTCCCGATGTTCAGCGATGCGGTTGATGGCGTATGGCATGAAATGATCATGTACACGCGGGATTACGAGCGGTTCGGACGAGATTTTCTGGGCGAAACGCTGCATCATGCTCCTGCAAGAGATTCCATTCCCGATCCTGATGGCCGGGCTTGGTTCGACCTGATTTATTCGCTGCTGTTCCGTATTCATAAAGGGACGCAATCCGAATGGGGGCGGTTTTTCCGCCATCCGCTTAGCCGCAATCGGATTAAGGAGCTGCTGTCTATATCGGATGAGGAGCTTCGCCGCAAATATTTCCGTAAGGAAGCGGATGAACAGCTGGTCAACTGGCTGTTGGAAAGCTTGAAAAAACAGTTTCGCGAAGCCTCCTCGCTGAAAGAGCGGGCAAGCCGGCGGAAGGGCGGGGACAGGCATGCCGCTGATGCGCAAGAGCTGGAGATGGAAAACTGGGAGAGCAATCATTACTCCTATGAGAACCCCAATTATGGGGCGATGCTTGCCGGATTCATGATTATGCACTCTGTATATAATCAGGATACTTATCTTCAAGAAATGGTAAATGAGCTGCCACCTGAAGAAAGGGAGGACTCCTCCCGAAGCAGCTGCATCGCTTCCGGCTGCTCTGGAGGAACGGAGTGTAGCGGAGGCGGTCAAAATGTTGATGGCGGCAGCGGCTCCTGCTCCGGCAGCAGCTGTTCTGGAGAAAGTTGCTCGGGTTCAAGTTGTTCCAGCTCCAGTTGCTCCAGCGGGGACAGCAGCTCAAGCTCCAATGATAGCGGAGGCTCCAGCGACAGCTCCGGCGGAAGCAGCTGCTCCAGCAGCAGCTGCGGTGGAGGCGGAGGAGATTAATCATAAAAAAGGCTGTTCCCCCGGCGGTGATTGCCGGAGGAACAGCCTTTTTTCGTTCGGCTCTACATATAAATCTGCGTAATCTCAAGCTCGCGGCTTTGCGAAAGATCGATAAATTCATCGCCGATTTGAACCAATGGACGGAAAAACTCGCTTGGGTGAGTCATAATGATCGTGCCGGATTGACCGTTTACCATCTCGACCCGTTTGCCGATAAAGTTCGGAATCATATGCCGGATAAACGTGTGAGTCGTTTGCGGGTCCAATTCGCGGAAGCTCATCCGGTACAGCTCGCGAAGCACATAGAGCAGATCACGCTTTTCCTGGTAGGCGCGGGTTGAGATCATAGCGCTGTATACATCCGATACGGCGACGATCCGGGCAATAGGGGAAATTTCCTCGCCGTCGATGCCGTGCGGATAACCCGTACCGTCCATGCGCTCATGATGCTGCAGAGCGGCAGTGGACAAAAATGTGTCGTCATACGTGCTTAGAATAATCTCTTCCCCGTATAGCGTATGGCGCTTTACCTCGCGGTACTCGTCAGCGGTAAGCTTTTCTGGCTTGTTCAAAATTTCGCTCGGAATGCGGCATTTGCCGATATCATGCAGAAAACCGGCTTTGCCAATCCGAGTCGCTTCTTCCTCATCGTATCCCATCCATGCGGCCAAATAATACGACAGCATGCCTACCTGCACGGAATGCTGGTACGTATAATCGTCCGTCGTATTGAGCAAAAGCAGCATCGATACAACGTCGCGCTCCATTTGGAAGCTGGTCAGCAAAGGTCCGAAGGAGCTGTCCACATCTTCCTCGGTCAATTTGCCGTCCTCAAAGGCTTTGCGAAACAGATTCTCGCAGCCTTCGATTGCGTTTTGATAGAGCGGCTGCATGGCAGGCAGCCATTTTGGAGGCAGGCCGGACTCGATTGTCCTATGCTCTGCAAGTGCAAGACTCTCCTCGGGCTGGCTCAGCTCCAGATCGACATAATCGATTCCATGCTGCACCAGCTTGGCGATTTCGTAGGATGTCAGGCGGGTTCCTTTGGCCATTACGTTCAACCCATAGTTGTTGAAAGCGTCGCTCGCCAGCTGATCGCCTTCTTTAAGAACGGAAATATGAACCCTCATGCTGCACCTCGGCAAGGTTATTCTGTTGCGTCTAAAGGACTATCTCCAATGTATCTGGATTAAACAAATATGGCAATAAAAGCATTGCCAAATGTTTCGATTACCCAAGTATATCGGCGTAAATCGCTTTTGCTTTAATAGCATCGCTAGTCCCTTGAATTAAAGCTCTCGCATCCGCAAAAAAGACCGCACTGATTCTTTCGTCCCGAATGTAGCGAAGCGAATAAGGCGTCAGGGAAAAGCTCCCTGATTCTAATGACGACAACCGGGCAGCCAGCGCTTTCAGATCAAGACTAAGGGGCCGATTTGGCCTGATCTGCACGGTATCTCTGCCGCAAAGCAGCGCTGTGTCATCGGGCGTAGGCTCCAAGAAGGGGAACTCTCCGGCAGCGCAGCAAGGACAGGCGGAACGTTTTGCACCCGCAAGATCAAGCGGCATCCAAGCATTCCGCCACAGATCAAGCTGCAGCAGTCCCGGACGAAGCTGGCTGCTGTTGCCGGTCAGCCATTTAATTGCCTCCATCGCCTGCAAGGAGCCGATTACATCAACCAGCGGGGAAAGCACGCCTGCCGTTTCGCAGGTGTCGGTCAGGCCGGCCGAAGGCGGCTCTGGAAACAAACAGCGGTAACAGGGAGTTTCGCCCGGAACGACCGTCATTGTCATTCCGCCAGCTCCTACGGCTCCGCCATAGATCCAGGGAATACCTGTCCGCACCGCATAATCGTTAAGCAAGTATCTGGTTTGAAAATTATCCGTGCCGTCCAGCACGAGATCGGCGCCTTCCAGCAGGCTAGCTGCATTGCCGGCGTGCAGATCGGCGGCGAACGCGCGAATGGCAATGCTGCTGTTGATCCGTTTAAGCTTGTTTGCCGCAGCTTCAGCCTTCGGCAGCGCCTGAACGGCGTCCTCCTCGTCGTATAACAGCTGCCGCTGCAGGTTGCTCCATTCTACAATGTCGCGGTCGATCAGCCGCAGCTCTCCGATCCCGCTGCGCGCAAGATGGGAGGCAATGACGCAGCCAAGCGCTCCTATTCCTACAACGGCAACCGTGCCTTTGCCCAAACGCTGCTGCCCCTCCTGGCCGACAGGTGCAAAACGAATCTGGCGGACGTAACGGCTGTCCGGTCCGCCGTTCACGAAACATCCGCTCCATCGGCGTCCGCTGCGGCATTAGCCGTAAGCGGACGCTCTGCCGCCGGCCAGCTTGGCTCGGCCAACGGATTCCAAGGGCCGAGCTGATGGCCCTTCCACTCTGAGCCATCCTCCCAAATCTCTTTTTTCCAGATTGGCACGATTTGCTTCAGCCGTTCAATAGCATACCGGCTTGCTTCGTAGGAGGCGGCCCGGTGTCCGCTGGAAACGGCGATGACAACGCTCGCTTCGCCAACGGCGACAACGCCGATCCGGTGATAGATGGCGCAGCGCGTTCCGGGCCAGCGCTCCTGAAGCTCTTGCCCAATCTGTTCCATCGTGCGCAGCGCCATGGGCTCGTACGCTTCATATTCAAGTCTGACTGTGCGCTGTCCGCCAGTCCACTCACGAGTCGTCCCGATGAAAACGAGCGCAGCGCCGTGGTTGTCATCCTCGACCAAAGCCGCGACCGCTGCGGCATCCAGCGGTTCATGCGCGATCCGATAGGCTGGCGGGGCGGCTGCCGCAGGTTCTCCTGCGCCGTCTCCGCCGGATACTGGCGGCAGCAGCGCTATCATGTCCCGGCAGCTAACCGTGTCCGCATCGGCTGCGTACGCCTCGTTGCGGGCTGCGAAGCAGATGCCCAGCAGCGCCGAATGCTCCGGATAAGCGGCAATTAAGGCCGCTTTAAGCTCTCCGACGGAAAGCGTCTCGTTGTCCAGCGTCAGCTCAATACGTGAAGTTCCGAGCCTTTCCGGCAGGCCGGCAAACAAAGCAATGCTCCAGTTGTAAGTCATGGCAGGTTACCTCACTTGTCCCGCTGGGATGTTTGGTTCCAGCATATCACAAGTGCGCCAAAAATGATAAACTGGTAGAAGACAAATTTAGAGGGTAAAACACAGCTAAAAAGCGTTTAAACAAGGGCCAAAGTGAAGATTGGACTTGAAATATGACATCCGTTTTCTATCACAATCGCGATACAAAAAACGATAGCTAAACGGATATTTTCAAACAAACGTATAGATGCTGCTATTAAGAGAGGAGTAAGCGCGATGTTGAGCGACCGTTTTGGCAGAATTCATGACTATCTCCGCATTTCGGTAACCGATCGCTGCAATTTGCGCTGCCTCTACTGCATGCCGGAAGAGGGAATGGAATTTGCCGATTCATCGGAGCTGCTTAGTTATGACGCAATCGTCGAGGTTGTGGAAGCGGCGGCTGAGCTCGGTTTCCGGCGGTTGCGCATTACAGGCGGCGAGCCGCTTGTTCGGCCTGATTTGGACGGTCTGATTCGCCGTCTCAAGGCGATTGAAGGCATTGAGGAGATTTCTCTAACGACCAATGGAATGCTGTTGGCCAAACAGGCTGCGGCTCTTCGGCAAGCCGGGTTAGACCGGGTGAACATAAGCCTGGATACGCTGGATGCCTCGCGCTTTCGCCTTATCGCGCGCAGAGGCGGCTTAGAACAGGTTATGGCTGGCATACGCGCGGCGGGGGAGGCGGGGCTTGGCCCAATCAAGCTCAACTGCGTGCTGCTTAAAGGCATTAATGAAGACGAGATCAAAAGCTTTCTGCGCTTATCTCTGGATCAGCCCTTACATGTAAGGTTTATTGAATATATGCCGATCGGCCACGCGGACGAGCAATGGCGGAAGACGTATTTGCCGCTGACGAGCGTCATGGAAGCTGCCCGGGAGCTTGGCTTGCCGATGAGTCCGTTGGAGCGGCTGGAGGGAAACGGTCCCTCCGAAAACTGGACGTTTGACGGAGCAGCCGGATCGTTCGGTCTGATTCATCCCGTAAGCGACCGGTTTTGCACCAGCTGCAACCGTCTCCGGCTGACGGCTGACGGCAATTTGCAGCCCTGCCTATACTGGGTGGATGAACTGAATGTAAAACCTGCGCTGGGCAGCCGCGAAGCCATTAAAGAGCTGTTTCTCCGGGCGGGGGCAATCAAGCCGGAAAATCATGAAATGGCTGCGAAGCTTCATGACGAGTCGATCAGCCACACGCCAACGGCTCGCCGCATGTCGCAAATCGGCGGCTAATAAGCCGGTACGGCTTTTTAACTTCAGGTTTACCGATAGAAAGATTGATGCGCCGAACTGGCTGTGAGGGGAGTAATTGGAACGAATGAACAACTGGGAGCCGCAGCTGGTACTGCTCCATAGCAATGATTTGCACAGCCGACTTGAGGAAGCCGCGCGGATCTCTTCCTGCGTTGCACATACTCGCCGCCAATATGGCGAAGATCATGTCCTGTACGTTGATATCGGCGATCATCTCGACCGGATGCGCCAAGAAACGGAGGGAACCGGCGGTATTGTGAACATGGCGCTTTTAAGCGATGCGGGCTGCGAGGCCGCTGTGCCCGGCAATAACGAAGGGCTGACGTTCACCAAGGACGAGCTGACCCGGCTTTACGGCAGCGAAGCCAGGTTTCCGGTGATTTGCTGCAACATGCTGGATTTGGAAACGGGAGAGCGCCCGGAATGGCTGCTGCCGAGCACGGTCATCGTCAAAAACGGCCTGCGGATCGCGCTTATCGGCGCAACCGCTTCCTATCCGGCTTTTTATGATCTGCTTGGCTGGAGCGTCCCCGATCCGGTGGAAGCGGTGCGGGAGCAGGTCGGGCTGCTGCGCGAAACAGCCGACGCCGTCGTTGTGCTTTCCCATCTCGGCCTGCCGACAGACCGCCGGCTGGCAAACGAAGTGCCAGGCATCGACATCATTTTGGGCGGGCATACGCATCATTTGCTGGAGGAGGCGGAGCTGGCGGGAAATACGCTGCTGTGCGGAGCAGGCAAGTACGGCGAGCGGCTCGGACGGGTTGAGCTTGCGCTTGAAGCGGGGACCGGCAGGCTGCTGAAAAGAGCTTTCCTGCTTCCCCTTGCCTCGTGGCCGCTTGAAGAGCGGGCGGAGGCGCTGCTTGCTGAATATGGCATGCTTGCGCGCCGCGAGCTGTCCCGGCCAGCCGCCGTGCTGGCGGAGTCGCTTCCGCTGGATGCGGCGCGGGAATCGCCGCTGGCCAATTTGCTGGCTGCCGGCGTCAGAGAATGGACGGGCGCGGACATCGGCATTGTGAACTCGGGCCAGCTGCTGGGAAGTCTGCCCGCTGGTGAGATCAGTGAAGGACTGCTGCATTCGCTTTGTCCGTCGCCTATTAATCCATGCCGGATGAAGCTGCGCGGCCGTTATATCCGCGAAGCGCTGGAGCAGTCGCTGCTGCCTGAATACACCGGCAAGGAGCTGCGGGGGTTCGGCTTCCGGGGCACGGTGCTTGGTTCGCTGGCCGTAGACGGACTATTCGTCGAATGGAACCCGGGACGCGAGCCGGGCAGCAAAATTACAGCGATCCGTCACCGCGGAACGGAGCTGGACGATGAGCGGGAGTATATCGTAGGCTCGCTGGATATGTTCACGTTTGGAGCAGGTTACTTGCCGCTGCGGGAAGGCAGCGAGGTGCAATATTATTTGCCTGAATTTATACGCCAAGTGCTGGCTGCCGAGCTGAACAAGCCGGAAGCGCTGGAGCGCTGCCGCAAATTGAGGTATCGGCTGATTGATTAATTTGTCGAATAAAGAAGAATTATAGCGAATCAAGTTAAGAATCTAACTTTTTTTCCTCGGAATGTCGATACATGATTAGATATAATTTGTACGCAGGGAGCGACTCGTCCATGATATTGATGCCCCTAAGCATGTGCCAGCCCGGAATGAAGCTGGCCAAAAAAGTCCTTTCGGGAGAGGGAATCGTTCTTCTCGGAGAAGATATAGAGCTGACGGCACGAATGATATCCCGGCTTAAGGAATGTCATATCAACTTTTTATATATTCAGGATGAGGCGACAGAGGATATAGAAGTTCGCGAGCTGATCAGCGAGGATACGATGCGGGTAGCGATGACGGAAATCCGCAGCAGCTTCAGGCAGATGATGGACAGTCCGCCGCGCAGGCGCGGTGCGGCTTATCCGTACGTGAGCTTCCAGCTGCGCGATGTGATGAGCAGGGTCATCGACGATCTGTCCGCTCACAAGGAATCCGTCGTCATGCTGATGAATATGGCTTCCGTCGACAATTACCTGTATCAGCACTCGCTTAACGTTTGCGTGTATACAACGATGCTTGGCATTAATTTCGGCTATAACCGTGACGAGCTGACCGCACTTGGCATGGGGGCTCTGCTGCATGATATCGGCAAAACCCGTATTCCCCAGGAGCTGCTTAAAAAGCCGGGGCAGCTGACTGCGGAAGAATATGAGCAGATGAAGCGGCATACGGAATACGGCTATGATATTTTGCGGCGGGAAGCGGGTGTGTCTACAACAACCGCGCTTTGCGCGCTTCAGCATCACGAACGGCTTGACGGCAGCGGTTATCCATTCGGGATAAAAGGAAACGAGATTCACGATTTCTCCAAATGGATTGGCATGGTTGATTCCTATGACGCGATGACGACTAACCGGATCTACAAGGAGCCGATGCTGCCGCATCAGGCGGTTGAAGCGCTGTATGCGGGAACGGGCACGCAGTACGAGCAGTCGATGGTGCAGCTGTTTCGGGACAAAGTGGCCATCTATCCGGTCGGCATGACCGTCCGGCTGCAGACCGGCGAGGTCGGAGTTGTTGTGGACGTGCGCTCGAACTGCCCGCACCGCCCGGTCATTCGGGTTCTTCAGGATGATGAAGGTGTGCGGCTGAGAGCTCCTTATGAGATTGATATGTCACTGCAGCTGACGAGCATGATTGCCAGCGTCAACGGCGACCAACCGGAGGAGCAGCAGGTCGAGGTTTTAATTTAATCGATTAACAGTCAGGAGCCGAGCGGCTCCTTATTTTAGTTTCAATCCGTTTCCCTGCATTCCCGTTTGATTACCGTTTAGTGGGGCAGTACAATGAGAGCAAGAGTTTTATCATCAAACAATAAGGTGCTGTATAGAATGAATTCCGAACTGACGCTTCATAAGCCGCTGCTGCCCCTCTCGCCGGATAATGATCCGTGGGACCCGCTAGGGAGCCTGCAGCGTTTTAACCGCCACGCTTTGACGAGTGTGGAATTTACCGTTACAAACCTATGCAATATGCGCTGCGAGCACTGTGCTGTCGGCGACACGCTGACGATGCGCGAAGCGGACAAGCTGCCGCTCGAGCTGCTGCTTTCCCGTCTGGACGAGGTGCAGAATCTGCAAACGATCAGCATTACCGGAGGCGAGCCGTCCTACTCCTTGAGCACCGTGAAGGAATACATCGTTCCGATTCTGCAGTACGCCCGCAGCCGAGGCATCCGCTCCCAGCTGAACTCCAACGTGACGCTGGACTACAGCCGGTATGAGCTGATTGCTCCTTATTTGGACGTCATGCACATTTCCTTCAACTATACGTCGGCGGACGACTTCCATCAGGTCGGCTTTGCCCGGTCGGGTCATTCCGTGCCCCATTCGGCTGCCGTCAAAATGTACGAGCGCATGATCGACAATGCGCGCCGTCTTAGCGAGGCCGGCGTTCTGGTGTCGGCGGAGTCTATGATTAATTTCCGCACGTTTAACCGCATGCCGGAAATTCACCGCCTGATTAAAGAAATGGGCTGTGCGCGCCACGAGGTTCATCCGATGTATCCGAGCGCGTGGGCTGGAGATTTGCCGGCAATCAGCAAGGAAGAGATGAGGCAGGCGGTGACGGAGCTTCTGGACACCCGCGATCAGGACATGTGGATGCTGTTCGGAACGCTCCCATTTTACTCCTGCAGCTCCGATGCGGAAGACCGCGAGCTGCTGGCCCGGCTGAAACGCGAGCGCAACGTGACGGTGCGCAACGATCCCGACGGCCGCAACCGGCTTAATGTGAACCTGTTTACCGGGGAAGTATTTGTGACGGACTTCAGCGATATTCCGGCGTTTGGCAACATTGAGGAGGAGCGTCTGGACGATGTGTTTGAACGCTGGCTTCAGCACCCGCTCAGCCGCAGCGTCAATTGTTACTGCCCGGCTGCCGCTTGCTGCGGTCCCAATCTGCTCGTCAAGCAGATGTACTATGAAGACGTTGACTTTATGAAACAGCAGGCGGTTCTTTAATGTGACGACGGAATTCATGCCAGGGCAGATCGCGCTGAATCTGCTGCTCGTCGTTGTGCTTGTGCTGCTGAACGGTTTTTTTGTTGCTGCTGAATTTGCGCTTGTCAAAGTGAGAACGACCCGTCTGACTCAGCTTGCCGCAGAGGGCAGCAAAAAAGCGGGTTATGCGCTTCGAATTTCACGACGCTTGGACGCCTATCTATCGGCAACACAGCTTGGCATTACGCTTGCGTCGCTCGGCCTCGGCTGGGTCGGCGAGCCGGCGATTTCCCATCTGATCGTTGAACCGCTGTTGTTCCGGATCGGAATTGCCGACGAAACCGTCGTTACGACCGCTTCCGTCGTAGTCGGCTTTTTGGCCATTACGTTTCTGCATATCGTTATCGGCGAGCTGGCTCCCAAATCGCTTGCGATTCAAAAGTCGGAGGGAGTATCACTCTGGCTGTCCGCGCCGCTGCTGTTTTTTTATACGATATTCAGCCCGGCGATACTGCTGCTGAACGGGGCGGCCAACGCGCTGCTGAAGCTGATCGGCATCCGGCCTGCCAGCGAGCATGATTCCGCTCATTCCGAGGAAGAACTGAGGCTGCTTGTGAGTCAGAGCGCAAAAAGCGGCATTATCGACGATAATGAGATGAAGCTTGTCGGCAACGTATTTGACTTTTCCGAGCTGCTGGCGCGCGAGGTGATGCTGCCGCGAACCGATATGGACTGTCTGTACACCGCACGTTCGTTTGAAGAAAATCGGGATACGATTTACCGCACGAAGCATACCCGGTATCCCGTCGCGGTGGAAGAGAAGGACCAGATTATCGGATTTGTTCACATTGCCGATCTGCTGACGTCGAACAGGGAAGGGACAGTAGGGGAAGGCGGTCAGCTCCGCAAGCTGCTTCGTCCTGTGCTAACCGTACCCGAAGCGATGGAAATCAGCCGCGTGCTGCAGCTGATGCAGGCCGAGCACAGTCAGCTGGCGATCGTAATGGACGAATACGGAGGCACGGCAGGCATGCTGACAACGGAGATGATCGTGGAGGAAATCGTGGGCAAAATCCATGATGAATTCGATGTCGCTGAGCCGGACGCTATTATCGTAGAAGACGGAGTGACAAAAGTCGGAGGACGGATGCTCATCGATGACTTGAACCGGCTGCTGCATCTGGATCTGAAGCATGACGATGTGGATACGATCGGAGGCTGGCTGTTCAGCCGGCTGGATGGAAACCCGGAACGAGGCAAGAAAATCGTCTACAGCGAATATACATTTGAAGTGGCGGAATGCCGGCGCCTTAGAGTGCTGCGCGTCCACATTTACCGTAATCCCGAAGCAGCTGCAGACCGGGACGAATCGGAAGCGGAGAGAGAATAACCGCCGCTTGGCTTGGCAGAGAGAGCCAGAGGATGGCGAGCCGGAACACCGGCCGCCGCATGGGGGATCTGCGGGGACTGCAGCCCCGGGGGAGAAATAGAAATGTCGGTTAAATCTCTTGTTTTTTTAGCAGTCGGGCTGCTGCTGCTGTACATGAGCTTTACGGTCGGAGCTCCATTTTTGCTGGCTTTGGTCGTAGCCATCTTCTTGGAGCCGCTGAATCAGCTGCTCATCAAACGGACCGGCTTGAACCGGCTCGTTGCCGCAATCATTAGCTGCACGCTGTTCACGATTGTGCTGCTGGCGCTGGCCGCCGGCATCGGCTTTAAGCTGACAGCGGAGCTGATTGCCTTTTGGAATCGGGCTCCCGCAATGGTGTCGGATGCCAATTTGTTTTTCAGCGATACGATCGATAACGCAAAAGAGCTTTATACCCATTTGCCGCCGGATGCCGCCGTTCAGCTGGAAAAGGCGCTTACGGGACTGGGCAGCTCCCTCACCGGCATGGTTACGGCATTGTCGCGGACTATCGTCGGTTTTGCTTCCGGATTGCCGGGCATGTTCATTTTCTCCATCGTGTTTATCGTAGCGGTTTATATGTTCAGCTTCAGTCTGAGCACGATGCGCGCCTCCTTTCTGTCGCTGTTTCATGAGGAGTCCAGAACTCAGGTCAGCGCCGTGCTCGACAATTTGAAACATTCAATTTTCGGCTTTTTGCGCTCGCAGCTTGTGCTTAGTCTGATTACATATGTAATCACGCTGGTCGGTCTGGTAAGCATGCGCGTCGATTATGCGATGGCAATTGCTCTGCTCGTTGTTGTGGTCGATATTTTGCCGATTCTCGGCACGGGCTCCGTACTCGTCCCTTGGGCGGCTTACATGCTTCTGACCGGCAACGCCGGAACGGCGATCGGCCTTGTGCTGCTGTTCATCGTCATCACGGTTGTAAGACGGATCATCGAGCCTAAAATTCTTGGAGACTCCGTCGGCATTGGCGCTATATCCGCGCTAATCAGCCTTTATGTAGGCTTTAAGCTTGTCGGCGTCATCGGCGTGTTTCTCGGGCCGCTTGTTGTCATCATCTACATGGCCGCGCGCAAAGCCGGTCTGTTCCAGATGAAGATTAAGTTTTAGCTGTAAGGCTCCAATTAAAAAACGCTTCCTGCTCCGCCCTCAGGGCGGCGCGGGGAGCGTTTTTTCAATTAATAGGGCTGGCGGGCGCGAATGGACGGTTTGGCGGCGCTGCTGCTGATAGCAAAAGGCAGATAGAGCGCCAGAAAAATAAGCAGAGCTGCCGCCTCCAGAGACAAAATGTACCAGGGGTAGGGCCCGAGAAAATCCAGTATGGATGCGCTGGGCGGCTTGCGGGACAGAAACATGTAATTGGCTCCCGTCATCAGATTGACCGTATAAACGATGACAGCGATGACGTTGACCGCCAGCCAGGCGGTGAATACGGAGCGCAGCGTAGGTCGGAAGCCTTCCACCCAGACCATATAGAGGGCGGAGAAAACGAGCAGTCCATGCGCCGCGAAAAACTCAAGAAACCGGAAATGAGGATAGGCATAACCGAGCACTGGAGTGGCTAGAGCCTGCAGCGCACCGCCGATTGCGGTGAAATAGACGATCTGAAATAAGAAGCGGCTGCGCAGCAGCAGCATGAACACCGACAAATACAGCGAGATGCTGCACAGCTCAAACGGCAGCGTGGAGGATGCCTTAAAAATACCGTTGCGGAAATACCAAACGTTGAGCAATATTTCACATACGGCAAGCAGTATAGCGAGCAGCAGCCGGCCAGCGGGCGGCTTACGTTTAGCAAGCGGACTTCGGAAAAAATAGAGCAGCAGAACAGCTGCTGCAATGAGTCCCAGGGTAAGAAGATGCGAAGGGCTGAATAAGACAAAACGGCTTGTTACCTCGGCTTGAAACATGCGGCCCCCTGCCTTTCTCTATATAAATTGCTGAAGGTTTACCAAGTAACTTCGCCATGCCGGATAAAAGTCCCTTTATTCGTTTATGCCAGTAACTAGGCCGTATATCCGGCAGCTTATCTCTTAAGCGGCCGGATTTTGCTTTACAGAGAGAGGAATCGTTTGATAGAATGACCGCATTCATATGTTAACTTGTTTTGTTTTGATATAGGTTAACATATTGGCGGGAGGCGGTCCTTTATGACGGCAAATTACGAAAGGCTTAGCGCCTTGAACAAAAATTATTTGTGGCATCCTTTTACGCAGATGAAAGATTACAATGCCTCCGATCCTTTTATTATTGAGCGCGGCGAAGGCGTGATGCTTTATGACGTGAACGGGCGGGCTTATTACGACGGTTTTTCCTCCGTATGGCTCAATGTGCATGGACATAATGTGCCGGAGCTGAACGAGGCGATTACGGATCAGCTTGGACGAGTGGCTCACTCTACTCTGCTCGGCATGGCTAATGTGCCGGCCATTGAGCTGGCGGAAAAGCTGGCGGAAATTTCGCCTCGCGGATTGAATAAGGTGTTTTACTCGGATTCCGGCGCGACGGGTGTGGAAATTGCGATCAAAATGGCGTTCCAGTATTGGCATAACAAAGGCATTCCCGGCAAAACGACATTTGTGACGATGAATCAAGCCTATCACGGCGATACGCTTGGCGCGGTGAGCGTTGGTGCGATTCCGCTCTATCATGATATTTTCCGGCCGATGCTGTTTCCTTCGCTTGCCGTTCCATATCCTTCTGCAAGTTTGATTGGCGAAGCTGAAGAGGCGGCTGGAGAAGCTACGCTGAATGCGCTCCGCGAGCTTTTTGAAACGCGCGGCAATGAGATCGCTGCGCTTATCGTAGAGCCGATCGTGCAGGGAGCGGGGGGCATCATCGTCATGCCGCCAGGTTGTCTGCGCCGCATGGCTGAGTTATGCAAGGAGCATGGCGTGCTGTTGATCGCAGATGAGGTGGCGACCGGGTTCGGGCGTACGGGTTCAATGTTTGCATGCGGCTTGGAGGCGGTTGAGCCGGACTTGATGGTCGTCGGAAAAGGTCTGACCGGCGGTTATTTGCCGGTAGCGGCGACGCTGGCAACTGACGAAGTTTACAGTGCGTTTTATGCCGATTATGAGGAGCAGAAAACGTTTTTCCACGGGCATTCCTTTACGGGCAATCCGCTCGGCTGTGCGGTCGCTTTGGCGAGCCTCAAGCTAATGGAGGAACGGCGTATCGTCGAGGGCGTGGACGGAAAATCACGTTTTGTCGGTGAAAAGCTTGCCGCGCTTGCAGATCGGCCGCATGTCGGTGAAATTCGCCGTCAAGGGCTAATGCTCGGCATCGAGCTCATGCGGGACAAGGCGATGGGCACAGCATACAACTGGGAGGACCGCATCGGTGTACGCACAAGCATGAGAGCGAGGGAGCTTGGCATGCTGACGAGGCCGCTTGGCAATGTTGTTGTGTTCATCCCGCCTTTAGCCAGCACGGAAGCCGAGCTGGATGCCATGACCGGGATTTTGATGCAGGCCGTCGTGGATGTAACGGAAGAGGGTTTTTAAATGAGCAGCCTTCATTCAGTGCGCGGCCTGTTCGTGACCGGAACGGATACCGGCGTTGGAAAAACGGTTGTCACAGCGGCAATTGCGGCGGCGCTGCGCTCGGAAGGAAAAAATATCGGCGTCTGGAAGCCGGTCCAGTCCGGGGCGGCGCTTGGGCAAGGAATTACGGATGCGGAGCGGCTGTTAAAAGGTTCGGGAATGTTGGAGCTGCCGGACGCGGTGAGTCCGTTTACCTTCGAAGCTCCGCTTGCGCCAATGCTTGCCGCCCGGCAGGCTGGAGTCGAGCTGACGATGGATGGGTTAATTGCGGCCGGAACTCCTCTTGCGGAGCGATACGATGCGCTGCTCGTTGAAGGTGCGGGCGGCGTTGCGGTTCCGCTAACGGAGGACGCGCTTGTGGCGGATTTTATGGCTGAGCTGGGCATGCCTGCGCTGATCGTGGCACGGGCAGGACTAGGAACAATTAATCACACGTTACTTACTGCTTCCTATCTCCGGAACCGCGGTATTCCGCTGCTCGGGGTGATTTTGAACGAGGGCGGCGCTGAGCCAGCCGTTTGCGATCTAAGTATAGAGTCCAATGCGGAGCAAATCGAGCGGTACGGCGGCATGAACGTTCTTGGCTGTTTTCCCCCTGTGAAGGACGACACGGATACGGAGACATTAATTCGCGCTGCTGCCGGGTCGTTATCGCTTGGGGCAATCCGCGAGGCTCTTTTTGGAGAGGGAAAACTGCGATGAATTGGTTCGATAATGAGCTGCGCCAGCTGCAGCAGGATTCGCGGGAAAGGACGATTCGCAGCTGCCGGACCCTGTCCGGCGCTGCAGGTTATATGGAACGAGAAGCGCGGACGCTGCTTAATCTATCCTCCAACGATTATTTGGGCCTTTCCGGTCATCCCGACATTATTGATGCGATGCGGGCGTCTCTGCTTGCCGACGGTGCGGGAGCAGGCGCATCCCGGCTCGTAACGGGCAGCCGACCCGTTTATGAGTTACTGGAGCAGGCGCTGGCGGAATGGCAGGGCTGCGAGGCGGCGCTTGTGTTTGCCAACGGGTATATGGCGAATGCAGGGACGATTGGGGCGCTGGCTGGACGCGACGGGGTTGTTTTCAGCGATAAGCTGAATCATGCCAGCATCACGGACGGCATCGTTTTTAGCCGGGCTGAGCATGCCAGGTACCGGCATAACGATATGGATCACCTGAGAACGCTGCTGACCAAATACCGCGACAAACAGCGCAAGCTTATTGTTACGGATGCGGTGTTTTCCATGGACGGCGATCAGGCGCGCCTGCATGAACTTGTTGAGCTGAAGCGGGAATTCGGAGCGATGCTCATGGTTGATGAGGCGCATAGCGGCGGAATTTACAGCTCCAAGGGCGAGGGGCTGTGCCGCCAGCTCGGCCTGCATGGCGAGGTCGATATTCATATGGGCACGTTCAGCAAAGCTTTTGGCGTATACGGGGCTTACATATGCGGCAGCCGCCAGCTGATCCGTTTGCTGGTCAACAAATCGCGGCCGCTCATCTATTCCACTGCGCTCCCGCCTTCCGTACCGGCGGGTATTATGAAGGCGCTCGGACTGGTTCAGTCTCAGCATTGGCGGAGAGAGAAGCTGCTGAAGGCAAGCCAATTCTTTCGGTCTGCGCTGCGGAACGACGGGTTTCAAATTGGCGGAGAGAATTCTCCGATTGTTCCGCTCGTTGTTGGCGACAACGGGACAGCTCTGCGTTTTAGCGCTGAGCTTGAAACGCAGGGCATTGGGGCAGTTGCGATTCGTCCTCCGACGGTGCCTGCCGGCACGGCTCGAATCCGCTTTTCGCTGTCGGCGGCACATTCGGAACAGGAGCTTGAGTCAGCTGCATTGACCATTCGTAAAATCGGATTTCGGCTGGGAGTGATCAGCGAATGAGGGCGAGTTTCATTCGATCCGCTCCTAATAAGGGAACGGTGCTTTGGCTCGGCGGCTGGAGCATGCCCGACGCTGTTTTTGAATCGCTGCGTGCCGCTTTGCCGGAATATAGGCATCTGTCTGTTGACCTTGGCAGGGCCAATTCAGCGGCGGAGATGCTGTTGTTAGCTGAACAAGCTGCACGGTCGGCTTGGGACGGATTCCGGAAGAACAGCCCTCTCCTCGTTGCAGGCTGGTCGCTCGGAGGATTGCTGGCGCTCAGGCTAGCAGAGCTCGGTCTTGCCGACGGGCTTGTGCTGCTGGCTGCAACGGCTCGGTTTACTCGCCCCAAACAGGAGAGCGAGCTAGGCTGGCGAGATATTTACATACGCCGAATGCGGGACGGCCTGGTCCGCGACCGAGAAACCGTTGAAGCGAACTTTCGAGAGTTATTGTTTTCAGAACAGGAAAAGCAGGCGTTGCCAGGCAAGCGCGAACATCTGCCTCCCGCCGGAAGCTGGTCAAATAAGGCGCTTGCTGCGGGTCTAGAATTGCTGCAACTAGAAAATTGCCTTCCCCGGCTGGGCGATATTCGTCTTCCTGCTCTGCTCGTGCATGGCACTGCGGATCGGATATGTCCGTATGGCGCGGCGTTAGAGCTTAATGCGGGGTTGCCTTTTGCCAAGCTGATTACGATTGATGGAGGCGGCCATGCTCCGTTTTTAGGGAGCGAGACTCAGCTTGCGGACGAGATAAGGAGGTGGCGGCATGAATGGCAGCATCAATAAAAAGTCGATCAGCATACAGCGCCAGTTCCATCGCAGCGCAGCCTCTTATGACGCTCACGCCGCGATACAGCGGATGATGTCGGAGCAGCTGGAGCAGACGATTGCTCAATGGAAATCTAGCCGCCAGTTAGAAGAGTTTTCAATTCTTGAAGTCGGCTGCGGCACGGGTGCTCTGACCGAGAGGCTGGCGTCGCAATACCCGTCCGCCCGGCTAGCTGCGCTTGATCTTGCCCCGGCAATGCTGAGCATAGCGGAGCAGCGGATTTTACAAGCAGAGTCCAAGGCCGCTGCCAACGGAAGCCGCCTACTTACCAGTCGGATCTGTTTTGTGCAGGCTGATA
Organism: Paenibacillus pasadenensis; assembly: GCF_023715725.1. GTDB lineage: Bacteria > Bacillota > Bacilli > Paenibacillales > Paenibacillaceae > Paenibacillus_O > Paenibacillus_O pasadenensis_A. Next base: position 35,732 of record NZ_JAMBOT010000004.1, on the reverse strand, counting down.
TTGAAGCTTGGGCAGCCGAAGCTCCTCCCGCCGCTTATGATTTAATCGTATCCAATGCTTGTTTCCAATGGTTAAACGATGCTCCCGCAACGCTGCGCCATTTGCGGCGGATGCTGCGAAGCGGCGGTTTGCTCGTTTTTTCCACGTTCGGTCCCGCCACATTCCGTGAATTGCATCAAGCGTTTGATGAGGCGTATCAATCGATAGGCGCCGAGCCGAGACGGCATGGACTTTCGTTCCGCTCTGCTGCCGAATGGTCGAGACTGCTTCATACAGCCGAATTTGCGGGTGTACAGGAGCAGCAGTTTTTGCATACCGAACTCTATGATTCACCAAGGGCGTTTCTGCATGAGGTCAAAGCGATGGGAGCAAGCGCCTCAGAGGCAAAGGAAGGTTCCGTCCCGGGTTTACGCCGCCTGTTTACAGCTATGGAGCAAACATATGAACGCAGATTTCGTTTGTCCGGAGGGATCCAGGCGAGTTACGAGTTTGTGTGGCTGCAGGCTCATGCGGAATAATAGACGATCCATAAGGCCGGAATCGCATCTCTGCATGCGGTCCCGGTTTTATTTTGTTCGCTGAACCAACAAAACGGCGTAAGGCAGCTCTCCGTTGCGCTAAAGCTCCTCCTCGTTACTGAAATATTCGGCTCCTGTCTCAGCAAGCCCGCCAAGAGCCTTCTAAAAGATTCAGGCAAGTTGGATAAGCTGTCCTCATACCCTTAACCGAGCGGCAAAGCATAGCGGCTGCCCTTCCGCTGCTTAACTTAAGGACAGAGGAAGGGCGGCCCAGGCGAGGAGGCAACAAGATGAGCAATCAGCCGACTTGGGGAGCTTACGGACCGCCGGGGGGACAGCCATATACCGGACAGATGAACGGTGTTGGCGCCCAGCAGCCAGGCGGAGGCATGTACGGTGCGCCTTCTTACGGGGGAGCGTATCCCGGATACGGTCAGCCGTCGGCGGGCCAGATGAACGGCGGATATCCAGCTGGATACCGCAACGATGCGGAGCTCGCCGCTGCGGCGGCTTACGGCGCGGGAGGCATGGGGTATTCCGCGCAGGCGGGAGCGCAGGGAGAGATTCCCCCGCCGGGCGTGCCTGGAGCGGGCTATCGGGAATGGTATCCGTATCACGGAACATGCGACCCGTGCCCGCCGATCGGAGTGAAAAAGTACGTCATTCCGCCGAACCAGTATATAATGTACCAGCCGACAGGACTGCCGCAGTATCCGCTTGAGGAAGCGCTTCGGCTCGGTACGCTTTGGCCCGCGTTGTACAGCCCGTACGAGCCAGGATGCGGAAGGAGCTGACAGCCCATGAGCGATGAACAGCAGCAAGATCAGCAGCAGCAAGCGCAATACCAGCAGCAAGAACAACAGCAGCAAGAATTTGACCGGGATGCCTATCGAGCCGCGCTTAAGGAGCTTCAGGTGCTTGATTTTGCGCTGGTGGAGCTGAACCTTTATTTGAACACCCATCCCGGGGATTTGCAGGCGATTCAACAATACAACCAGCTGGCGCAGAAAAGAAAAGGCGTCGCTCAGCAGTTTGAAATGCAGTATGGGCCGCTCGTCAACTTCGGAAACAGCTACTCGCGTTATCCATGGCAGTGGAACGAAACGCCGTGGCCGTGGCAGGTTTAAAATGTGTAAGGAAATGGAAGAGAAGGCTCCGGCAATTGGATCGGATCCGGAACGAATCCGCAGCGGCGGCTGCCGTGGAGCCTGCGGGCGTCCGTGCGCCGCTGCTATTGCTGCGGTGCGGCCGGAAATAACGAGGGAAGCTCCTTTAACGCATGCTAGCCGGGAGGCGGAAAAGGAGCCTGGCGACTGAATGCGTTCATGAAAGGTTAGTCTGTTGCGCTCATTTAAATTTCAGCGCTGCGTTCTGAATCGCTGCAGAAGCTCTGAGTACGAACAGGAGCCCGTTTACTAGGCTCGGCAAGCTTTCGGATAACGTCTGGCCTCACGGACTTTTATACGAAGGGGGGATGCACACATGTGGCTATACGAAAAAAAGCTGCAGTACCCGGTTAAAGTGAGCAAATGCGACCCGATGATGGCGAAGTTTCTGACCGAGCAGTACGGCGGCGCGGATGGAGAGCTGGCGGCTGCGCTGCGGTACCTGAACCAGAGGTATACGATCCCGGATAAGGTCATCGGCGTTCTTAACGACATCGGCACGGAGGAGTTCGCTCACCTGGAGATGATTGCCACGATGATTTACAAGCTGACGAAGGATGCAACGCCGGAGCAGCTGCGGGCGGCGGGGCTCGGCGAGGACTTTGTCAATCATGGGGGCGACCTTTTTTACAGCAACGCTAGAGGCGTACCGTGGACAGCTTCCTATATTGCGGCAAAAGGCGATCCGCTAGCGAATCTTTATGAGGATATTGCGGCGGAGGAAAAGGCGCGGGCGACCTATCAATGGCTGATCGACTACACGGACGACGTGGATTTGCAGGACAGCCTGAAATTTCTGCGGGAGCGGGAAATCGTCCATGCGATGCGCTTCAAGGAGGCGGTGGAAATTATTAAGGCCGATATGGGGCAAAAGAAAGTGTACTGACAGACAGATGATTGAGCCGACATAACAGCTTTGAACGAACATACGCAGCAAGGCCGGGGACAAATTCTCCGGCTTTTTGGCATGGATGCCGCTTTGATGGAACCGGCAAGCTTCAAATTAAATTCCCATAGAATGAAAAAGAGCTTGCCTTAGCGCTCGCCTCCCGATACATTTTGATCAAGCTGCTTTGGACATGCCACTATCGGAAGCGGGAGGCTCATGATGACCGGGAGCGCTTCGCCAGAAAGGCGCGGGAGCTTGGGCTCGACCGGCAAGAAGCGATTATAGAGCGTAAAGTTTCACCGATTAGCGCCGGGATTAGGTATTAAAGGAGAGAAAACAATGAATGTGGGCTTTGAAAAGCCGGATCCGTTATTTAGGCCGGAAGCGGTTATATTTGATATGGACGGCACGCTGCTGCAAACCGAGACGCTGCTGCTAACGGCCCATGGGCGCATCTTCCAAACGCTGCGCGAGGAAGGACTATATCTGGAGCCTGAACCGCCTGTAGAGGCGCTGCTCGGCTGTTTGGGCATGCTGCTGGAAGATATTTGGCTTAAGCTGATGCCTGAAGCTTCGGAGGAGGCGCGCAGCCGGGCCAACGAGCTGCTGCTGCGTTTTGAGCTGGAAGGTCTGGCCGCAGGAGAAGGGCTGCTGTATGAAGGAGTTCTGGAGACGCTGGAGGCGCTGCATGGACAGGGAATCCGTCTTTTTGTAGCGAGCAACGGCCTTCAAGACTATGTCGAGGCGATCGTGCGGCACAAAGGGCTGGAGCCGCTGTTCAGCGGCTTGTACACGGCCGGCGGACGGGAGACGGCGACCAAGGCCGAGCTGGTCCGCATGCTGCTGGATGAAAACGGCGTTGCCTCGGCTTGGATGGTAGGCGACCGTTCCTCCGATGTGGATGCAGGCAAGCGCAACGGGCTCGCCGTAGTCGGCTGCGCCTATGCGGACTTTGGTTCTTCCTCCGAGCTGGACGGATCTGACGTCAAGATCGTCCGTTTCCGCGAGCTGCTTGATCTGCTGCCGTAGCAATGATCGCATAAAAATCGCCCGCCATGACCTGAGCCATCAGGTTTTACGGCGGGCGATTTTTATAATAGAACTAGGACTTCACAGACTCTGCAGCTTTCAAGTTCACGGATGGATCGATTTTTTCGGCAGCTGCCTGTTTCCCGCGTTGAATGAAAAACGATAGCAGCAGCGCGATGGCGGCGAATCCGATAATGACGACGTAAGAGTCGTTGATGCCTTGAATCATGGCTTCAACCTTCAACTGCTTCTCTGTCATTCCGGCCGCTCCGCTTGCCATCATTTCTGTAGCATGGAACTTGGACCGGTCCGTCATGATCGTGACGAGCAGGGATGTGCCGACGGCGCCGGCCACCTGCCGGATCGTATTGGAGATTGCGGTGCCGTGGGGGTTCAGCTTTTGCGGCAGCTGATTGAGACCGGCGGTCTGAACAGGCATGAGCAGCAAGGCCATCCCGATCCGGCGTCCCGTTGACATCAGCAGGAGATACGTATAACTTGTCGAGTCCGACAGGTCAATAAAACCGATTGTGGTCACGATTGTAATCAGCATGCCGATTACGGCTAGCCATTTTGCGCCAAACCGGTCAAACAGCTTCCCGGCAACCGGCATTAAAAAGCCCATTACAACTGCGCCAGGCAGCATCAGCAAGCCGGATTCAAGGGCTGTGTAGCCGCGCGCGTTTTGCAGGTACAGCGGGAGGAGCATCATATCCGCATACATAACCATCGTAATGGCAATGTTGATGACGGTCGTGAGCGAGAACATGCTGTACTTGAACACCCGCAGATCCAGCAGAGGGTTACTCGATACCAACTGCCGCCAGGTGAACAGAGCTAGCGACACAACGCCCGCTGTTATAGTCGCAATGACTTCTCCGCTCGACCAGCCCAGGCTGCCGGCACGGCTGAAGCCGTACAGCAGAGCGCCGAAACCGACGGTGGAGAAAATAACGCTGAGCATATCGATTTTGCTGATGACCGTTTCCGAGACGTTTTTCAAATAGATGAAGCCGCACAAGATGACGATGACGGCAAACGGAATCATGCCGTAAAACATCGTTTCCCAGGTGTAGGTTTGCAGGATGTAACCGGCAAGAACAGGGCCGATTGCGGGCGCGAAAATGATGGCGAGTCCGACCATGCCCATCGCTGCGCCGCGTTTCTCAGGCGGGAATATCGTTAAGATGACATTCATTAACAGCGGCATGATGATTCCGGCGCCAGCAGCCTGGATCAAACGTCCGGTCAGCAGGGACGGAAAATCTACGGCAAGCGCAGAGACAATGGTGCCAGCAAGAAAAATCCACATCGACGCCTGAAACAGCTGGCGGGTGGAAAACCGCTGCATCAGATAGGCGGTAATCGGAATGAGCACGCCGTTGACGAGCATGTAACCCGTCGTCAGCCACTGGGCCGTAGCCGCAGCAATATTAAATTCTTTAATTAATTCCGGAATAGCGACGGTCATTACCGTCTGGTTCAGCGTTGCCAGAAAGGCGCCTAAAATCATAACAAACAGGATAGGGCCTTTCTTAAAATTAGTGTGGTCTGTCGCAGCTGCAGAGCTCAACGGATAATCATCCTTTCAACTTCTTATTTATTTAATTTACAAACTGTCGTATAGTTTACAAGTCATTAATTAGATTATAAAGAGAATTGTTCGAAGCACAAGCGACAGATTAGCGGATAGTGTCAATAAGACACGTTTGGTTTCGCTTTCAGTCGTTTAAGCCGGTAATATAAGACACATTAATCAAAACTGTCGTTTATGTAGAAGGGATGAGGCCGTATCGAAGAAAGCATGAACCGCGTAGATCCCCGCATTCTGCGGACACGGCAGCTGCTTAAGGACGCTTTTGTAGAGCTGCTGGGGGAGATGGATGTGGAGAAAATAACGGTTAATCGGCTTGCGGAGCGGGCCACGATTAACCGTGTAACCTTTTATCTTCACTATCGGGATATTCCGGATTTAATGGACAAGATGTCGGAAGAAATGCTGGAGGATATCAAAAGGATTCTGCCGGAGGTGTTATCCGCAAGATGGACCGTCCGAGACGAGGAGGCTCCGCTGGTGAGCCTGCTGGAGCATATTGAAGGGAACGCGAAGTTTTACAAGGCTGTGCTGGCGGACCGGCGGATTCCTATTTTTACAGAGCGGCTGCTCAAGCTGATTACAGAGCTATTGTCCGAGCATGTTGAAAGAAAGCGGATCGAGGCCGGAGCCGCGAATCATCAGGTTCAGAAGGATATTGCCGTATGGTATGGTTCTTCCGCCCTGATCGGCGTTATTGTCAGCTGGCTTCGCAACGACATGCCCTATACGCCGCATTATCTGGCGAAGCAGTTTGTCATCCTGACATCAAGGTATTAACTATGCTCAAAGCGGCAGAAGCAGTCCTTAAAGCCAATGGCTTTCGGGACAGCTCCTGCCGCTTTTTTTAAAACCAAAAATCAAAAGGGCTGCGGCGCCGGGGCGGGCGGAGCTCCCAATTGTTGTCCGATGGGGCGAACGGCTTCTGCGCGTTTCCGCTCTTGGGGCGTTTGGCGCTGCTTTTGCGGCGTTTCCCCGCATTTAATCCCGATGTCTGCATGCCTGCTGAGGCATTGCCGGAGGACTGGTTATCCGAATCGGCGGTTTTAAGCTCCGACCTGCTTCGTTTTCCGCGATTAGCGTACACATGCATCGCATATTCCAGCGGCTTAACGATTGCCCGCTCGTACGTATCGTTATCGCCGCATTGGCGGAACACTTCCCGGGCTGGCTTCGGATTGACCTCAAGCAGCCAGATGCCGCCTTTGCGGTCGATGGCGATGTCAAGCGCCAGCTCGCATAACTCGTCGTACTGCTTCTCCAGATAGGCGGCCACCTCGACGCCGAACCTCTCCGTTTCGCGCCGGACTTCCCGCGCGCGCTTCTCGTCGCCGATCCACGTGGAGAGAATATCCTCCATCATCACCGCTTTGCCTCCGCCATGGAGATTGGAGGTAATGCTGCCGGCCGCGCCGATTCTGCCTGCGCAGCCGGTCGGCTCCCATTCGCCGCGCCCATTCTTCTGCACAAGCAGACGATAGTCGTGCACACGCCCGCCAGGAAGCCTAATCATGATCCCTTGCTGCACGATATATTGTCCGTTGCCCAGATTCCACGAAGAAAGCCGTTCCTGAAGCGCCGCTGCTCCGACCTTTTGCGGCTGGATAATATTGCGTTCCTGGTCCCGGCCTTGAATGCCGAAGTTTCCGTCTTTATGCCGCTCGATGCGAAGTATTCCCCGTCCGCCGGTGCCGTTGATCGGCTTAAGAAAAACAAGCGGGAACTTGCGCAGCATATCCGTTAAATCCTTGTGGCTCGTATAAAGCGTTGTGAGCGGCTGTTTATCCTGGAACTTGGACTTATTGGATAACGTTTTGTAGACGGTCCACTTATTGCGGAGCGGCCGGTTCAAAAAATTGAGATGGCTGTAACGCGAGCGAAATTTTCTCAGCTGCTCAAACCGGTGGCTTTTCTGGATACGGCAGCGGTCAAAAATCATATGCGGAAAAGAAGTCCATTTGCGCGACCACGTTTTTTCGGCGGGATTGTAGAACAGGGCATTAATGCGGCCTTCATCATGATTCACATCCGCCGGAGTGAATACGAAAACCTCCATGCCCATATTTTTGCCCGCTGCAATCATGCGCTGGTAAATCTGGCGTTCCTCCAGCGTTTTATTATCATCGAGGTATAAGGTTAAAATGCCGAGTATGGGCTTCGCCACTATCATCACTCCTTGATGCGGCATTTCGCCGCTGGGCTCCGTGTTCCCGCAGGAGCGCCGCAGGCGGAGACGGCAGGCTTGCCGGAGCTTCCGGTACGCTGCCTTTGGCTTTTGCCAATGACGGCGGTCCCTTAAAAGCTCCGCTTTCCGGCGCGGCGGCACATTCCGCAATTGCGGTTAACCGTTCTTGATCGGCTTGCCGGGCAGCTGCGGGGCTATTGTCGCCGGTTTGGAACAGCAGGGTCGGCTTGCCGGTCGGGCCTTCGGACATGCCGACTGCGATCATGCCGGCATTAAAGCACATCCGCATGCTTGCTGCATTATCGGCAGCGACGCGGCAGGCGAGCGAGTCCCACTGCTTCTGCAGCTCAAGCAGCAGCAGCGTACCGGCGCCTCGGCCGCGCGCTGCCGGCGAGACGGCGACAAGGCAGGCCTCGCGGCCTGCCCTGCGTGCGAAGGCTGCGCCGGCAAGGCGCCCGTTCTGCAGGACAACTGCGACAGCGGCGATCGGTTCTCCGCCGCCGCTCCCGCTTGCGCTTGAACCGGGAGCAAGCTCTTCCGGCTGAAGCCGCCGCAAAGCGGCCAAACCGACTGTCGACAGACGGCCGCCTCCCCAGGAGCTCATTCGCTGAATGAGCTCCTTCCGGCTGCGCATCCACTGCTTTGGGGTCAGGAGCACTACCTTCATGTTATGCGCCTCCTGCGGTTTCCGCCTTTCCCGACTTCATTAAATAGGCGGAGTAGTGAAAAATCCGCTCCAGCGATTTTTTGCGGATATGCGGCTCGTCGAATTTCATCGGCTTGGCGTTGGCTTCAAAAAACCATAACGAGCCATCCGCATCCACGCCGATATCCATCGACATCTCGCCGTAGCTGGCACCGCTTGCGGTTTCAATCTGCCCGGCAAGCTGCACGCAGGCGAGACGGGTTTTGGCGAGCAGCAGCCGGGCCTGATCTGCTCCAAAGGCCTGCACCAGAAGTTTTTCAGGGTCCTCGATGCTGCCGCCGCGCGGCACATGCGTCGTAATGCTCCGGCTGCCGGCAACGCGGGCACCAATACCGGTTACGGACCATTTGCCGATGGTGTTTTTTTGCACAAGAGCCCGCAGGTCGAATTGGCGGTCCTCGTAAGAGGCGAGCTGGATGCCCTGCTGCGCGATATACATCTCGCCGCCGCTCTCTTTAAGAATACGCGCCCACAGCTTGCTTACTGTTGAACAATTATAGGTGCTGCTCTTTTTCTTTTCTTGGATGCGCAGCCGGTAAGGGAGAGGTTTCCCTTCCATGACGCGGATGGTCATAATGCCTTTGCCCGCTTTGCCGCTGACCGGCTTCAGATACAGGTAAGGATGTTTTGTCATCATCCGGTTGAGGCTGGCGGCGGAAGCCATTTTGCGGGTGGCCGGAATATATTTTTTCGTCGATTCCGAGTTATTGAGCCACTCGAACAGCTCCCATTTATCAAAAAAGGCAGGATTGAATATGCCTTTAATCGTCGGCGTGGCCAGCAGCAGCCTTAGCTTGCGTTGAACCCGCGGCCGAAGCTCATCCTCCCGGCGGGGAATCCGGTTGTAGACCAGGTCAGGAAAAGGGAAGAACCCCCTTTCCCATTCCCCGCTTGTTTCGTTCAGAGAAAAGCCGCTGAGCAGCGGTTTCGTGAATTTCAAGCTGCGGATCGTCAGCACGTACACGGTAAAGCCCATTCCCCTGCCGGTGCGGATCAGATCCGCGAAGTTAGCCCGGTTCCCTCGAAAGCCGAACTTGTTCGTTCCGGTTACGGTCAAAATGGCCAGTACCGGCCGTTTGGCGGCCAGCTCCGCCGTTGCGGAGATATTGTGCTCGTGCTCGAATTCCATCAGCTATCCCTCCCCCGGAAACGGCTCAGGTAAAGGCAGTGGTCCAGGATATACTCCAGCGAATCACGGCCCTCTGATTTGAGCGCAGGGTGTTTAAAAATGGAACGTCCAGGCTTGGCGTTCGCCTCGAACATCCAGATGTCCCCGTCCTTGTCGATGCCCAGGTCAAGTCCCAGCTCGCCAAGCCGGTGCGGATAGTTGCGCTCGATCGCTTCGGACATCTTTACCGCGACCCGCTTCGCTTTTTCCAGAACCTCGCCGGCTTCGCTGCCGAACGTGCGGGAAAGCGCGTTGCCCGGAGTCATAAGCGATCCGCCGTTTTTAATATGCGTCGTCACGCTGCCCTTGCCCGCTTTTTTGGCTCCAACGCCTGCTGTGACCCATTCGTTTTTGCCGTTTTTGTGCATGTGGAAGCGGAAGTCGAGCGGGCAGCCGTCAATTTCAACAAGCCGGATGCCCTGCTGCACGACATAACTTTTAAAGGAAGCGCCGACTCTCGCATGCATGATTCGCATCAGCTCTTGGAAGCTTCCAAAGCGCAGCAGCACGTTTTTGCCGCCGCTGCGGTAACGGGCGAAATAGCCTTTTTTCGGGTGATAGGTCAGCCGGAAGATACCGTCGCCCAAGCTCCCGGCGGTAGGTTTGAAGTAGACGAAATGATGCTTCTCCAGCAGCTCCCGAATCTGCTCGTCAGTGGGGCTGGAGACCGATTCCGGGAGATGGCGCAGCGCTTCGACGTCTTTATCAAGCAAATTGTAGACATCGGACTTATTGAAAAAGCTCCAGTTGAAAAAAGGAATGCTTTTGCGCACGAAGCGGTCCCGCAGCGAGCTGATATAGGAGCCGGTTTCGGCTTTGCGGCTCGGCAGACGGTTGTAAACGACGTCGGGCAGCGGCACGGTTTTACGGTACCAGGATCCGTTCTCGTCAAGGAAGTAGCCGTATACGGTTTCCTCCACCCAATTGATGTCACGGGGAGAAAAGGCGAAAAAGTAGGCTTTTTTGTCTCCGGTACGGATCAGCTCTTTGATAAAGCCGGTTCTGGAGCCGAAAGGAAGCGAGTTGTTCACATAACCGTCGCTTAGAATACCGATCAGAGGTCCGAGCTGGACTTCGTCTTCCGCGGATTGAATCATGTAGACATTGCCCGATTTCGGGACGCGGATTTGCTGCCGCAGCGAGGCGCTCAAATAGACGTGGTTGCCTTCGCGTTGAACGGCCTTGACCGGCGCCGAGACCGTTTCGCGGCCCAGCTTAATTTGCAGCTTGTCAATCCCCGACAGTTTTAGTGATCGGTACAGAGACCCGGACATATATACGGTTCGATCGTTTTTATCCGAGAAATGCACGTTGCACAAAGTAAGACTCATGAGGAACCTCCTGAACGTTCTGTCGCTTGGTTGATCGATCTATAGGAATGGGGCCGTTTATGTCAATGGGTCATTTAGGATCTGATCGCCTCGGTTAGCCGCTGGCTTAACAGCCGAGCATAGAGCAAAGGCCGCTCGACGGCTGTACGGGCAATATCTCCGGGAAAAGCAGCGAACGATTCGCGGCCCGGCCGAGAGTTCATCTCCAGCAGCCAGAGCCTGCCGTCCGGGGCGACGCCGAAGTCGAGGCCCAGCTCAGCCAACCGGCCGAAGGAGCCTTCTGCGGCATCCGCCGCCAGCACAGCCAGCCGGTCAATTTCGTCCGCGCAGCGTACGGCGGCATCGCGCCCGAGCAGCAGCTCCAGGCCGTCGCGGGCGGGAAGCGCCTCTCCGCCGCCGTAAAGATTGGAGGCGATGCCGCCGGGCTTGCCGCGCCGCATCGCCGTGCCGGTTAAACGCCAGCGTCCGCGCGCGTCTTTCTGCACGAGCGCTCTTATATCGAAGGGGCGGCCGTGGCGATCGCTCAGCGGCAGCTGCGGCTGCACGATGTAACGGCTGCCGCCGACAAGCTTCACAATTTGTTCGGCTGCGGAATCCAGATCGGGCAGTACGCTGCCCAGCATGCGTCCGTTCCTGTCGCGTCCGCGCACTATCCAGCCGCCGTTATCGGGGGCGGCGGCAATGACGCCGCAGCCCTTCATGCCGCTGTCCGGCTTGAGAAAAACAGCGCCCCAGCGGCCAGCCGCTTCCTTGACGGTATCCGGTCCGCGAAGCTGCAGCGTTGGCGGAACGAGCTGGGCAAGGCAGCTTCGCCGCAACGCTTTAAATTGAGCGGTTTTGCCCGGCATCCAGCCGTTCAGCAGCACATGAGACTGGAGCGTGCGGAGGCGGTGGAGCAGCTCGGAGCGGCTGCGGCGTCCGGCTTCGCCCAGCTGCGGACCGCAGCGGTCGTAAACGACGCTGGGCAGAGGAACGGGCTGTTTGCGCCAGCCGCAGCCATGTCTGACATAGCCGGTAAGAATTCCGGAGGACGGGTTGAAGTCTTCCGGCCCAAAGGCATACAAAGGAAGCTGAAGCTCCTTTGCCCGCTGGGCCAGCGCGGCCAGAAATCCTTCCTCGGGCAGCTTCAGCCGTCCTTCCGATTCCGCAGAACCGCCAATTAATACGCCGATGCAGCCCGTCGAGTCCTTCATGCCGCCGCCTCCTTTATTCGTTGTGCCGCAACGAGCGGAATTACTGGAATCCCGCGAGGAAGCGGGAGTACAGGATCATATTCCGCACAGAAGGGCGGATTTTGTTGTCATTCAGCGGTGTATTATCGTTTTTGGACGGCTTGGAGTTGACCTCCAGCAGCCACACTTTTCCGCTAATATCCATCGCTAGATCAATTCCCAGCTCCCCGAAATGGGCAGGAATACGCTCTTCGATTCCTTTGGCAATGTCCAGCGAAGCTTTTTCCAGCTTGGCGTTTGCGCCCGCCTTGGAAAGAAGATTGCTGCGGGCTACCGCCTCATTCACCCGGCTGAGCGTGCCTCCCCGGGCCAGGTTGGATACAAAATGGTTGCTGCCAGCCGTGCGGGCTACGATTGAGGTGACGGTCCATTCGCCGGACCCGTTCCGCTGTACAAGCGCACGGAAGTCCACCGGCCGTTTGTCGATTTCGATCAGCGTCAGCCCCTGCTGGATTTGATAGCGGACCGTTTTCATTTTTGCGCCGAGTGAGGAATAGAATTTCTCCAGGCTGGGATACACCTGCCGCCGGACGCCGGTTGTTGCCGTATAGGTCGCGACGATGCCTTCGCTCTCCAGCCGGCTGGCCTTAATGATGCCTTTGCCAAGGCTGCCGCGAACCGGCTTCAGAAACACCGTGACGTGGCGGATAGCCAGAGCCTTTAAGTCGGCATAACTACGAAGCAGGCGCGACTCCGGCAAATACTTGATCAGCGAGCCGTCCTTGGAAAGAGCGTCGAATACTTCATGTTTATCGAGAAATTTCTCATTAAACACTTTTGTTCCGTACCGGGACCCAGATTCTTTAAAAAGCTGCTGAACCGAGGGCTGATTTTCCTGCTTCCGCGCTGTCAGACGATTGTTCACGACATCGGGAATCGGCATGCTAGCCTTGCGCCAGGCCCCTTCATCTTTAATCCAGCCGTCTATTCTGGGACCGGCGCCAGCCTCATTGGGCGTGAAAAAATACACATGCGCTCCCTGGATGGCACAAGCGTCGACCAGCTCCTGGCAAAACATCGTAATGGAGCCAAACGGCCGTTCCGGCTGCAGCGGATAGTCCCGGCTGACCAGCACCCCGACAAGCGGCCCGAGCGAGAGCGTCTGGGAGCTGCTGCTGTAGCGGATACGGAGCGTCGCGCTCGCTGGTATGCCTAAGCTGCGGGCCAGTTCCGGGCTGATGCGCATCGAGTCTATTTTCCCGCCGGAAACGATCTGGACCGAGCTGCGGTAGGAGCCAAACTTCAACGTAACGCTAGAGCCGGCTGGAATTTTGTGATGCTTGATGTGAGCATTTCCCAGTACAATCGCGTCGTCGGCTACACTGTTTCCTTGGATAACCTGGACGGCGATTTTGGATTTCAGCATGGCAGAATCTCCTTCCAGAGCGAAGGGTAAAGCAAGGCGGGATGGGTGAATGTAACGAATTAGTTCATCATATGAGGACATCTACCCGTAGGTTCTGGGCGCTTCGCAAGAAGGACGGGACGTTTTTTTGCTCCGCGGCCGGACGGATGATATGATGGGCACAGTAGAATAAGGGAGATGAAGCCATGAACGTATATGACAAAGCTTACGAATTGGCCAAAGCTCTGGAGGAAAGCCACGAGGCAAAGGCGGTCCAGGCGGCAAGAGCAGCAGCGGATGCCGATCCCGACGCCCGCCGGATGTTGTTTGATTTCCAGAAACGGCAGGTGGATTTGCAGCAGCGGATGATGTCCGGCGATGAGCCGTCAGCCGAGGAGCTTGAAAATCTCAATCGGCTGTATGAGCTGCTCAGCATGAATCCGTTAGTGCAGCGTTATTTCGAAGCGGAGAAACGGCTGTCCGTCGTCGTTGAGGACGTCAACCGCATCATCGGCAATTCTTTGTCTGCGCTGCTTCTCTCCTAACGCTCCTTCCCCGGCATGTTTGTCCCATTCTCCGCATAGGATGAAGGAGACAAGCAAGCCTGCCATCCGGCAAGGGGAGGAATGGGAACGATATGAAACGCGGAAAGTGGAAGCATGGCTTGTATTTGCTCGCTGCGCTCGGAATGCTTGCTTATGCGCTGCCGAGGCTGGAGCTGAGCAGCGCCTGGACGGCTGCGACCGTATTCGGCGTACTGTGGTCGGCGCTGGCGCTGCTCGTCATTGCCGCGAATCTGCGCGTGCTGTTAACGGACAGAGAGCGGGAGCGCAGGCGGATCTCCGCTATTCGCAGGCAGCAGGTTTACCAATCCGCCAAACGGACGGAGCGCCGCCAAACGGGGCGGTTAAGGTAGCAGAGCACAGGCAGGAAAAAGGATCATCCGCAGAGGCCGCAGGTGCAGGCTTCCAAGGGATGATCCTTTTTGCATTCGTCCGGGCTTAAAGTTAAGCAGGGTAAATAGATAATTTTGCTATATAGTCCGGGTATCTTGCTTGCTGAGAAGCTGTCCTTATAGGAGCCGACGTGGATACATACATAAAGTACGCTCCATCCATAACGCTGGAGCAAAATAACGTGCAGCTGAGTTTACCGACATATTCAAGGGCGTCGTTTGAATCGCCGGACCTATACACGTTATAGCTGACATCCGCACTGGTGGAAGAGAAGGCTTTTGATACAACGTTGAACGTTGAAGCGGCTCCAGGCGAGACGGGAGCGGTTGAATAGGACGCGTTTCCTGTTACTGTAACATCCTGCAGCGTCAGATTGGCGGTCTGATTAAACAATCGAAAGGCTCTTGTGCCCAAAATAGCGGAGGAATCGTTACCCTGATTTGGACATGATTTAAATAGATTGAAAGAATTGGAGGTCAGCTTCTCGACTGAAACCAGTAAAATGAACAGCACCAAAATAATGGCCCCCGTACGCTTTCCTGAGCTGTTTTCCGCTTCATAATTCATGGGAATTGATTCTCCTTCTCTCATTAAAAATAGCGCTCTCTATGACTATCGTATGAAGGAGCAATAGAATCCGATACGGCTGTTTGTCCCGCCGGAAAGACTTTGCATTCCGGATTGGATATAATTAGAGGAATAGAGCGCGAGGGCGCTGGAAAGGCGGGAATCCCGACAGCTATGCCACAAGACCCCAAACCACCGGCGTCGTTCGAAACGATGACCAAGCATGAACAGCTGATCCGGCATATTGAAGCGCTGGAGCCGGGCACACGCATTTCCGTACGCGGCATCGCCCGCGAACAGGACGTAAGCGAAGGAACCGCCTACAAGGCGATTAAGGAAGCCGAGGAGCTCGGAATTGTCGCCACCAAAAAAAGAATAGGCACGGTGCGCGTGCACCGCTCGCGGCGCGTTTCCATGGAAGGGCTCACGTTCGGCGATGTCGCCGACATCGTTGAGGGCCAGCTGCTTGGCGGAGCCGACGGGCTGCGGCGCACGCTGCATAAATTTGTCATTGGAGCGATGGAGCTTGACGCCATGCTTCGCTATATTAATGAAGACAATTTGCTGATTGTCGGCAACCGGCAGGCGGCGCACCGCATTGCCCTGGAGCATGGCGCAGGCGTGCTTATTACCGGGGGCTTTGATACGAGCGAACAAGCGAAGCAGCTTGCGGACGCGCGGGGGCTGCCAATCATCGTATCCCGTCATGATACGTTTACGGTAGCGTCGATGATTAACCGTGCCATGTACGACCGGCTGATCAAACAGAAAATTGTATTAATTGAAGATATTATGACCTTCGGCCGTCCGGCCGACGTGCTCAAGCCAGGCGACACAGCAGCCGACTTTCACCGTCTGGCCGGTCTTACGGGCAGCTTCCGTTTTCCGGTGCTGGACGAGCGGGGACGGGTAAGCGGCATGATGACCGCCAAGGATGCTGCCGGCTCCGTGCCGGATACGCCGGTGGAGCGGCTGATGACGCGCCATCCGATTACGGCCGCGCCCAATATTACGGTTACGGCTGCGGCTCACACGATGGCTGCGGAGGGCATCGACCTGCTTCCGGTTGTTGACCGCCACCGCCGCTTGCTTGGCGTCATTACGCGCCAAGAGGTGCTGGAGGCGATGCGGATTACAGGCCGCCAGGGTGAATCCGGCGAGACGTTCGACGAGCTGATCGGCGCAGGCTTCAAGCTCGCGGGCCGCGAGAACGGCGGATTTCGTTATATCGGCGTTGCCGCGGCGCAAATGTCCGGCACGCCGGGCACGGTGTCCGAGGGGGTGCTGACGACGCTCATGCTGCAGGCCGCGCGGCGTATGGTACGCGACAGCGGGCGCAGCGACCATATGGTCGAGAGCATGACGACCTATTTCATGCGGCCGGTGCCAATCGATGCGGAGCTGGTGCTGGAGCCGATCGTGCTGGAGCTGAGCCGCAAAACGGCCAAGCTGGAAATCCAGCTGTCGGATGCGTCCGGCGTGTCAGCTAAAGCCATTTTGTCCATGCAGCTGATGGACGGCTGAGAGCGGAGATTTCAGCGAATCGACACAGGACATAGCCCTAAAGAGTCATGTCCCTTGCTTGCAATTGGGGGAGAATAGGACCGAGCGGCCCGGGTAATATGATCGTTTACAATGACTGTCCGGATTTGACGAAGCGTAGGGTCAGCCGGACGAATGGGAAGGGAGGGAGCGAGTATTTTTTTCGGCAAGTTGAATATAATTGCCTGCGCTCCGGCCTGGAAGCGGCGCTGCGGAGCGCTTCTGCTTGCCGCTGCAGCCGCACTGGCAGCGGCTCCGCCGGGGCATGCAGCCGGAGCTGAGGCAGAAACGGCAGCCGGCTCTGTGCAGAAGCTGATTGATGCGGCGCCTCCCGGCTCCACCGTCAAGCTGCCGCCGGGAACGTATGCGGAGTCCGTCGTTGTAGCCAAGCCGCTGCGGATCGAAGCGCAGGGCGCGAAGCTGACCGGCAGCGGCAAGGACGTTCCGGTTGTTGACGTCAAGGCCAACGGCGCGGAGCTGATCGGTTTGTCGGTGGAAAAGGCAGTACAGGGCGAAGAGGCGGCCGTTCGGGTTACGGCGGACAATGTGCTGCTGGAGGGGCTTCAGGTTGTATCCCGCTCTTACGGCATCAAGCTGCAGCAATCCGACGGGACGATTATCCGCGATACTTCCGTCGAGCCGCCGGCCGCCATGCTCGGCCGCACTGCCAGAGCATCCGAGCGCCGCAACGGCATTGACCTGTACCGCTCACATCATAACCGGATCGAGAACAATCGGGTGAGCAGCATGTTTGACGGGATTTATTTGGAGGGCAGCAACGGGAATAAGGTGACAAGCAATCAGATCGACCATTCCCGGTACGGCATTCACATCATGTACACGAAGAATTCCGTCCTTGCGGACAATACCGGCTCCTACAACGTAACGGGCATAATGGCCATGATGGCCTCCGGCGCGGAAGTGACCGGCAATGCATTTGCGCTGCAAAAGGGAAACGTCAACTCGCAAGGCATGCTCTTTTATCAGGTGGAAAGCTCGAAGGTGGAGGACAACAAGCTTGTCGGCAACCGCGTCGGCTTGTATATCGAAAGATCCAAGGGCAATGTATGGAGCCGCAACGATGTTTCCTATAATTTTGTTGGCATTCAGCTGCTGGATTCCGAGGACAACCGGCTGGAAAATAACCGGTTTATCTCAAACGTCATTGAGACACAGGCGGACGGCAGCCGAAATAACGAGCTGCTGCGCAATTATTGGGACGCCTTTGAGGGACTTGATCCAAACGGCGACGGGATGAGCGATCTGCCATATTTAATGAACCCGCTGTTTCAGCGGCTGACAAAGGACAATACCGCTTACCAGCTTTTCTTCCAGTCGCCGGGAATGAAATTCCTTGAAAGCCTATTGGCATCAGGACAGCAGCAGTGGGCGCGGGATAGCGCTCCGCTCATGGAGCCGCCCGCCGATATGGTAAGCGTCCGCCCGGAAGAGAAAACGGCCGCCGGAACTGCGGCCGCTGGCGCAGCGCTGCTCGCAGCGTCTTTGATTATTATGTATACGGGGGTTAGAAGAAGATGAAAAAAAGAATGACAGCAATAATGATGCTTGCGCTAACAGCGCTGCTAATTGTAGCCGGCTGCGGTAAAACGGCTCATGAGCCGGCTGCGGTTGACGAGTCGGTTGATAAATGCGCGATTTGCAACATGGCGGTTAAAGACGATGCGTTTGCCGTCCAGCTGACGACGAAGGAAGGCAAAACGTTTAAATTCGACGATATTGGCTGCATGAACGAATGGATGGGCAAAAACACGGATGCAATCATCAGCGCGCAATATGTGCGGGATTACAATGACAAGGCCTGGATTGCCTATAAGGACGCTTATTACGTATACGATGCGGATTTCAAATCGCCGATGGCTTATGGGGTGTACAGCTTCAAGGATAAAGCAGGCGCGGAGGCGTTTGCAGGCGAACAGGGCAAGGGCCAGCTGATGACAGCGGAGCAGCTCGCTTCCCACAGCTGGGCGCAAAATAAAGAGCAAATGCATATGGGCGGCAACGCTAATGAAGAAGGGCACGCGACTACAGAGCATGACATGGACATGGGGACGAACGACGGCGCGGACATGAATATGAATGCAGCCAACGCCGATAATTCCGGTGCTCACTAACCGATGAATCTAATCCACATTGCGCGCAGAGAAATTAAGCTCGGCTTCCGCAACCCGTGGTCGTATTCTTTTCTTGCGCTGTTTACCGTATTTACGCTGCTGCTGTTGTTAATTGGAGCCCAGAGCTCGGGATCGGGCTACACGAGCACGACGGGCTCCATGCTGAATTTGATTTTATATTTGCTTCCGCTCATGACGCTGCTCATCGGCAGCTTCTCGCTGACAGCGGAGAAGGAGGAGGGGAGCTGGCAGCTGATTTCGACGTACCCGCTGCGCACGCTTTCCTTCATCTCCGGCAAATACATCGGGCTGACGCTAGTGCTGGCAGCAATCGTTTGTTTTGCTTACGGTGTTAGCGGAGTAGCGGGAGCAGCGGTCGGAAACGGGTTTGATTTGAAAACACTGGGGCTGTTTGTTGTGTTTTCGCTGCTGCTGGTGCTGCTCTATCTGGCGGTTGCGCTGCTCATTGGCACGGCTGCGTCGAACCGCTGGCAGGCGCTCACTTATGCGGTTGCGTTCTGGTTTTTCACGGTAATCGGCTGGCCGACGCTGCTGATCGCCATTCTGGGCTTTCTGCCTTATTTATGGATCAAACCGGCGTTAGTAGCGCTGACGTTCCTAAACCCGGCGGAGCTCGTGCGGCTGTTCGTCGTTGTGAAGCTGGGCGGCGGATCCATTCTTGGACCGGAGTACTACCAATGGGTAGAGGTGATGCAGAAGCCGTTTGGATCGCTGCTGTTTGCGGGCGTCTGCCTGCTCTGGATCGCCGCGGCTGGCGGAATCGCCGCATGGGCCTGGGAAAGGGGGAGATACCGTGGATAAACCGGTTCTGCTCGTTGAAGGCGTGGGCAAAAGCATTAAGGGGCAGCATCTTGTGCGGGATATCTCCTTGACGATGAATTCCGGCAGCGTGCTCGCGCTTTGCGGCGGCAACGGGGCAGGCAAAAGCACGCTGCTGCGCATCGTGATGGGCATCCTGCAGCCGACCTCCGGAACCGTTCAGGTGGACGGTTTGAGCTGGAAGCAAAACCGTAAAGCCTATGCAGACAAGCTTGGGTATATGCCGGACGACTATTCCTTCGCCAAAGGACTCACCGCTTGGGAAACGCTGCATTTCTGGGCGTCGCTGCGCGGGCTGCCCCGCAGCCGCACGGAGGAGGCGCTGGAAGAGGTTGGCCTGGCCGATGTGCGGGACAAAAAGGTGACAGCCTTTTCCAAGGGGATGCGGCAGCGGCTGCTGTTCGCTCAGGCGATGCTGGCCCGTCCACCGCTGCTCGTGCTGGATGAGCCGACAAACGGACTTGACCCTTATTGGATGGACGAGTTTGTTGTGCTGGTGAACAAGCTTCGCCGCGACGGGCATTCCGTCATCTATTCCACACATCAGCTTCCGGTGGCGGAGGCGTCCGCCGACTATGTCGTCTTCATGCAGCAGGGAGCGGCGGCCAGACAGGGGACGGTTGCCGAGCTGCTGGAGCGGTACGGTCCGGGCGGGCTGCATGCGGCGTTTGCCGAAAGCAGGCCCGGCGCGACGACGGAAGGCGCTTCGCGATGAGCGAGGCGCTGAGCCCGAAGCGCCAGCGCGTGCGGCGTGCGGCAAGCCTGCTGCTGTTGCTGGCGGCCCTTGCCGGCGGCGCGCTGCTGGTGAAACAGCAGCTTGGCAGCGGTGCGCCGGACCGCATCGCGGAGGGAGTCCGCGCACCCGAAATATCGGTGACCATTCCCGGCTCTGACGGACCCGTGCAGCTGTCTGATTACAAGGGCCGCACCGTACTTGTGCATTTTTGGGCGACCTGGTGCGAGCCATGCAAGCGCGAGCTGCCGGTAATCGATGAGGCTGCCAAGCTGCTAGCGGCTGAAGGCGGGGGCCGAAGCTCCTCAGGAGCTGCTGGGTCCATCGGAGCTGATGCAGCTGCTGCGGTTGGCAGTGGCAGTAAGGGCGGCGGAACCGGCGGCACGGGCGCTGTGCTGGCGATCAACGTTGGCGACAGCCGGGGGACAATGAACGAGTTTCTTTCTGCGGTAGGAATCAAGATGCCGATTGCTTCCGACGTAACGGGCGAAGCTGCGGCAGCTTTTCGGGTTAACGCGCTGCCGGTGTCTTTTGTCGTATCGCCCGACGGGCGGATTTTGCGCATTGTGCAAGGCGAATTCAAGAGCGTTGAAGAAATTCTCGACATCATGGACAAGGCTGGATGAGGATGGAAATGGCGGTTTAATTGGCTCACGGACCTTGAGGTCCGTGAGTTTTTTATTTGGGGGCTTAAATAAAAGGCGCCATAAATGGGGGAAAGAACTATCAATCCCGTCAGGATACGTGCGCACATTCTCCAATTCCTTATAGCAATGAACGGCGTGCGTCAGTCAGAGCGGAGTGCATGTTCGAGTGCGGCGTAAAAGTCTCGCGCTAGAGCGGTGAGTTCTGGTCCGGCCTCATCAGGCGTCCCGGCTCCGAGCGGTGGCTGCGGAACGTATTCCGCTCCAAGTTCGAGGAACCGGGCGTACTCTTCGCCCCGGAGTCGTGCCACCAGACGCAGGGCTAGGTCCATGCCCGCTGTAACCCCGGCGGCCGTCATGAGGTTCCCATCGATGACGACGCGCTCATCCACAGCCTCTGCTCCATAACCTGCCAGCAGGTGATGCATCGACCAGTGAGTAGTCGCGCCGCCCCTTGAGCAGTCCGGCAGCCCCGAGAGCAAAAGCGCCGGTGCATACGCTCGTCACAATGTCCGCCCCGTCAGCGATGCGGCGGATTGCCGCCATGGCCGCATTATCGGCGAGAAGGACGGGTGTATCCCCGCCTGGCACAAGCAGCACGGTCGGGAATGCCGGGGCATCCTCCAATGTGGTCGTGGGAATCAGCGGCAGCCCTCCGGCGCTGGTCACCAGCTCGCCCGGGGCGCCGGTCGTTGCCAGATGCACCTTCGCTCCCAGCATGGAGGCGAGGAAGTAGTGCGGGCCGATCACGTCAAGAGTGTCGAATCCCGGGTGCAGAACGATGACGACATCTTCGTTCGCGGTGAGCGTTACCCCGGGCAGTGCCGCAAGCGCGTCATGCGCCGCCACGGAGCGCTCCCATGCCGCTAGCGCCGCCGGATCGTTGGGACGTCCCGCCAGATCATGACGGGGCTCGGCATTCTGAGCGGGTCTGGTGTTCTCCGCTGCGGTCAAAGATTCTTCATTTTCTGAGCGTAGACGGCCGTCAGAAGGGTTAATAATTTGTTTTTTAGTCAAGCAAATTCATCTCCGTTTCGTGGGCGCAGGCAAGCTGCAGGCGCCCGGTGAGTGGGTTGGTAATGGCTTGAGCGCGGATCCCGAATACCTTGCGCAGCAGCTCAGGAGTAAGGACGTCTTCGGGTGTTCCCGAGGCGACCACCTTGCCTGCTGAAAGGACGACGAGGCGGTCACAGTACGCCGCGGCCAGATTAAGGTCGTGGAGTGTCACCAGGGTTGTCACTCCCAGCGCGTTGACGAGCGCCATTAGCTGGAGCTGATGGCGGATGTCCAGGTGGTTCGTCGGTTCGTCGAGCACAAGGATGCGTGGCTCCTGCGCGAGGGCGCGCGCCAGCTGGACTCTCTGCCGCTCTCCGCCTGACAGCGTACTCATGTCACGATCGGCAAGATCGCTGACACCGGCCCTCCTCATGGCTCGCTCGATCGCGAGAATATCCTCCGGTCTGTCGGACCCGAGGAGGCGGCCGTGCGCGATACGCCCTGTGGCGACGCACTCCGCTGCGGTCAGCTCCAGATCGTTCGGCCCGTCCTGAACGACTGCCGCCGTCACACGGGCCGCTTCCCGCGGGCGGGACTCCCAGACGTTGCGGTCCGCCGCCGTCACGCGCCCGGAGGTGGGGCGAAGCATTCGGTAGACGGAGCGGAGCACGGTCGATTTTCCGCTGCCATTGGGGCCGATGAGTCCGACGATGTCTCCGTCGGCGGACAGCGAGATTCCCTCGACGATCGTGCGTCCGGCGATTTCAATTGTGACATCGTCGACATAGAGAGCTGCGGCATTCATGCCGCCGGGGGTGTTCATGCCTCTCCTTTGCTGGAGCGCCTCAGCATCCAGAGGAAAAACGGAGCGCCGATGGCGGCGGTGAGCAGCCCGACCGGCAGTTCGGAGGGAGCGATAATCAGACGCGCGACGATATCGACTACGACGAGCAACAGCCCACCGGCTAGAGCCGATATGGGCAAAACCCATCTGTGATCTGAGCCGACAAACATCCGTACGGCGTGCGGAACTACGAGCCCGACAAAGCCGATCGC
Source organism: Paenibacillus pasadenensis (assembly GCF_023715725.1). Classification (GTDB taxonomy): domain Bacteria; phylum Bacillota; class Bacilli; order Paenibacillales; family Paenibacillaceae; genus Paenibacillus_O; species Paenibacillus_O pasadenensis_A. The sequence goes on along the minus strand of NZ_JAMBOT010000004.1, from coordinate 13,103 downwards.
GCCGCTTACTGCGACGACAACTCCGACGAGGAGCGACGTGATTACGAACATCACTAAGCGGAAACGCCCGACATCGACGCCGAGACTCGCAGCGGTCTCATCTCCGATGAGGAGCGCGTTGAGGATCCGGGCCAACAGGACAAGCACCACAATGGCGACGACGAGTACGACAGCAGGGATGCCCAGGTCACCCCAATCCGCAGCGGCGAGGCTGCCGGAAAGCCAGGAGAGTACCTGGCTCACGCCTTGGCCGGGCGCGCTTGCACGCAGGACAAGGTAACTGGTAACGGAGCTGAGCAGGTATGACATCGCCATTCCTGCGAGAATCAACCGTCCCGGCGTGACACGGCCTCGCCGTTGCGCGAGCGCGAACACGATCAGGGTGGTTGCTAGGGCGCCAACGAAGGCTGCCACTGGGACAGAGACGAGAATCAGGGCGCCCAGACCCAGCGTAAGAGTCGCGACGGCCGCGACGGACGCGCCGGAGGAGATCCCGAACACGAAAGGATCAGCGAGCGCATTGCGCACCACCGCCTGAAGCACCGCGCCAGCGACGGCGAGAGAGGCCCCGACGACAAGCCCGAGCAGAGCGCGCGGCAGCCGGAACTCCCAGATGATGCGCGCCTCCACATCCGTCGCCGCGGTGGAGACGCTAGGCGGAAGGATGTGGTCGGCAATCACCGACATGACCCGGTATGGTGCGATCGGGACCGATCCGACGGATACGGAGAGCACCACGGCGGCGACACATGCAATCATAAGGGTGACGATGATGGTCCTCTGGCGACCGGTGCGGCTCGTAGGGGAGATCATGGTCCACTCGGCGGTCATGACTCAGGTACCGCGAGATTCAGGTCTGGATGGATGCCGTTCGCGATCTCCGTCAGGCCTCTCATCACGGAGATGGATGCGTCCGTGTCCGCGACGGGGATTTCAACGAGTCGGCCGTCCTTCACAGCAGGCAACTCGGGAAAGTTCGTCGTAATGTAGTCTCTGAGGGTTGCGAAGTTCTGACCCTCAAACGTGCCGATGAGGATTACGTTGGCGTTGGATGCCGCAAAATCCTCTTTGCTCATGTAAACCGAGTCCGCCGGGAACACGTTCTGTCCGCCTGCCGTTGCAATTGCATCGTCGTAGATGCCGCCTGCGAGCACAATCAGCGGTCCTTCGCCTCCGTTGTAAAACGCGACCCGTTGCGTAGGCAGACCCTTCACGGCGTCAACGACCGCCTGCTTCTCCGCGGCCATCTTTGCGATGAGCTCCTCCGCCCGGTCCGAGACGCCGAAAATCGTTCCGAAGTCTCGCAGGGTGCGGTATGGCGTCTCGATCGTCATAGTGGTAGCATCCGAGGTGCACATGTTCGCCCCAAGTACCTTGGCGCCACCCTCTTCGATTTGTTTCACCGAGGCATAGCCCTGCGAGGTGTCGAAGGCGTAGCCCTCCAGGGACTGGCCGACCACGAGGTCGGGGGCTTCGCTTAATAGAACCTCCTTCGAGGGCCAGCTCATCGAGGTGCCGAGCAGGGGGAGTGCCTTGGCGGATTCGGCAAGGCTGTCAGGGAAGGCGGCGTAGTTACCTGCGACAGCAGCAATGCGATCCTTGAGTCCGAGGGCAAGCATCATCTCGGTCGGCGCTTGCCATAGGCTCACCACACGCTCCGGCGCCGAATTGAACGTCAGCGTGCGTCCGCAATTTTCAACCGACACTGGATACGCGGACATCGCCGACGCAGGGGATGCGGTCGAATCAGGAACGCTTGTCTCCGGAGCGGAGCCACTGCCGCATCCGGATAAAGAGATGACGGCGATGAAAGCCAGCATAAGCTGGTTGGACTTGAATCTAATCATGAAAGAAAACCTCCAATATTCTGTTCGTACTGAAAAAAGCCGTAACTGCTCTGGTTCAGCAGATTGGTCTACAGCTAAACTAGAATAAAGCTCTATTCTTCTTTCTGCATGACTATTAATAGCTATGGTTGTAGCGAAATTTCGAATTTTATGGAAAAAAAGTTGAGGAATAGACAATAGCCCGCCGGCCTTCAAAGGCCAGCAGGCTTGTTTGCAAACAGATGAAGACCGCGATAGCAGAGATGTCAGGACGGGAGGAAGCCGAGGTTAGCTTTCTCCCGTTGTTGATTTAATGATGATGTCCAGCAGGAGCGGCGGCAGGAGCTGCGTCCTTCTGCTTTTCCAGCTCAGCAAGATGCTCGATAGCCTTTGATCCAATCGCAAAGCGTTTGGCTGGCATAATTTCATACTCTGTGGAGATGCCACTGAATTTGATCCGGTATACGCCTTCCTTCTCAAGCGGTTGCTTTATTGTGTATATGCCTGGAGCAGATTGAACCGCTTCTGCAGAAACTGCATGGGAGGAGCCATCCTCCGGCCAAATCATAAAGCTTGATTTGTAAAAGCCGTTATAAGGCTTTCCGTTTTCCTCTACGACGACGGAAAAGCTGTTTTCTTTGCCGATTTGCAGCTTTTCCGGGATTTGCAGATCGACTGTCAAGTGAGCGCCAAATCCTTTTTCGTCCGTTCCCGATGTGTTGGCCTGACAGCCGCCTAGCAGAAGCGCGGTCGCTGTCAGCAGCGGCGCGGCCGCTCGGGCCAGCTTTTTCATCATGATTAAATTCCTCCTAAAAAACCGATATGCGAATGCCGGGTTCGGCTTTTCCTTAAGCGGAAAACCAGCTGCTAAGCGCCGGAACGCGGCGGATAATGAGCAAATCGACTACTAACACGATCAGAATGGATAGGCCGACAAGCGGCATCAGGACGCCAAGCACGCCCATAATGACAAGCAGACCAATGCTGACCTTGCGGTCTCGCGGTTTGCCCGGAGCGCCAAGCTTGCGGGCTGGAGCGCGCTTTCGCCACATGACGTAAGAGCCTGCGGAAATCAGAATGAGTCCCAGGCAGGCGAGCAGTCCTAGCAGCTGATTGGCCAGGCCGAACAGCTTGCCTTCGTGGAAGGCAATTCCAATAGTAATCAGTTTGGCCAAAATGCCGTAATCGGCAAAACGCACATCGGTCAGCACCGCTCCGCTGTATTGGTCGATATGCAAAGTAGCGTTGTAGGTTGGATTGTCCTTATCCGAGGACAGGGTAAATACGCCTTTGTCACTTTGGGGCAGCGTGATGGTGTAAGGGCGACTTACGCCTTGGCGATCGGCAATACCGGCAACCTCATTCAGCGAAATTTGCATATAGCCGCCGGCTGCAGACGCGGGAACGGGAAGGTTCTCAGTTGCCCAAGGCAAATTGTCCGCCACATCCTTCGCTCGGGTAATGGACTCCGGCGCCCCCGTAAAGGTGTAGGCATAAGGAGGAGTGTTTGTATTCGTCGAATTGGCAAGCTTGTCGATTTGCGGGCCAACGACTCCCGACCAAGGCAAGCCGCCCATAATGATTGCGATGAGCAGCAGCGAAATCCAGAATGCCGGCACAGCATGCAGATCGCGCCAGAACTGGCGGCTGCCGCGTTTGCCGAGGCGGGGTAGTATAGTTCCCCATATAGTGAATTTACCGCGCGGCCACCAGAGATAAAGGCCGGTTATCGTCAGTACCAGTCCCCAGCAGGCGGCGAGTTCGACGATCCGGTTCGGCAGCGTGCCGCTGAGAAGCAGCTGACTGTGCAGCTTTTTGAACAGCTCGGTAAATGTCTTTTCGGTATCGATCGTTCCGGTAATACGGCCGGTATAAGGATCGGCGTACATTGTTGTAGGCACACCGTCCTGGGATACGCTCATCTTAACGGTTGAACGCGGATTGTCCGGCATAGTAATCGAACCGATGGCAAGACCGGGACTTTCCTTGCGAACTGCCGCAGCCAGCTCGTCGGGAGAGAGCTTCTCTGCTCCAACCTCGCGAACGGTAAGCATATCTTTGTAAAGCTGGCCTTCAATTTGTGGCTTGAACAAATAAACCGAGCCGCTAAGCGCCAAAATGATCAGGAAAGGCGCAAAAATAATACCCGCATAAAAATGCCATCTCCAAACGCTTTGGTAAAGCGCGGACATGACTGAGCGCCCCTTCGATCTGTTCGTTCCGGGCGTAGAACGTTCTAATTCCAACCCCATTCGCTATAAACCCTCTTTTCCAGGATGATTAATTTAACTTTTCTAGTATAGAAGGAGGGGCACAGCCGGGCATGACTCTTTATGGCTATACGCGAAAATAAGAACAACGGTGAATAGGCGAGCCTTCGTTAACGATGGCGGCTCGCCTTGTTTTAGTGCTATTCGTTTACTTTAATGAAGAAAGCCACGTCGCCATCGTAATCATTTCATCTTCCGTCAGGCGATCTTTAAAGGCAGGCATACCGCCGCGGCCTTCGGATATCGTTTTATACAGCTGTTCCTTTGTCAGAGATGAACCGATTTTTGTTAAGTCCGGTCCGATACCGCCCTTCAGATCGGTGCCGTGACAGGATATGCACATGTTTTTGGAAATGAGCTGCGCCGCTGCAGCATCGACCTCCCGCTCAGGAACGCTGAAGGCAGCCCCGCCTTCCGAAACCTCTTCTTTTTCCGGCATTTGGGTGAGCAAAATAAAAACGGCAAACAAAGCGGCTGCACTCATCAAGCCCGCCATAATCCACTTATACATACTTGTCCTCCTTTTGAGTTTTCCAATTAAACGGTTTCGGCGGCAGGATTAATGAAACAATACCCCAATCCTCTTACGGTGTGGATCAGACCCACCAATTCCGGGTTAATCTGCCGCAGCTTCCCCCGAATACGCCGAATATTGACATCAACGGTTCGGTTATAGCCGACTTGGTTTGATTTCCAAACGCCCTCCAGCAATTCTTTTCTGGTGACGGTTTGGTTGCAGTGTTCGCTCAAATAACGCATCAGTTTATATTCACAAAAGGAAAGGCGAATCGAATAGCGATCCACTCGGATAAAAGGAGAATGCGGGGCGAGCTCCACGGTTTTATGCAGCAGTTTATTTGGAAAAGGGGTGTTCTCGGCAGCGTTTGGGCGGCTGATCCGGTTAAGGATCCCGCGGATGCGGTATAAAAGCTCTCTTGAACTGAATGGTTTACTGATGCTGTCATCGGCGCCGGCTTGAAAGGCCTTTAATCTATCATCTGCGTTTCCTTCTGACGTAATGATGATAACCGGAGTGTTCCGGGCTTTCCGTATAACGGCTGCGCATTGGAGAAAGCCCCCCGCACTTAACTGGGACGCATCGATCAATAGTAGAGAATAATTACAGTATTTATGGCGGTACTGTTTGTCCAGCAGCGATGCTTCTTCCACGCTCCAGCCAGCCTCTTTGCCGAAAAAGCCGATCGTTGTTCCTAAACTTGCCGTACAATCCAGCATTAATATTCGCCTTGCGCCTTCGGGCATGATGGAACCTCCCTTGTGTCATTTTTTGCATTTTAGCATGACTTTAATAAGGGTTCTATAACTCGATAGTGCTACTTATTTCGTGATGACTCTTTATTACTAGCGCTTTATAGCTATATTTAATTAAATAAACGAATATATTTTATATTTAGGAAGTATAATTCAAGGAATGGTCAAAAATTATACAATAAATCAACATATTATCCTGAGAACTAACTCTTTTGAGTTATATGGATAATATTTCTCTCCTTTTATGCTGAGAACAAACGGAACGAGGAGGGGGATTGGCTTGAATTTTCCAACGATTGATTTCGGCTGGCTGGGAAATGGCAATTTGATAGGAATGATGGCTGTACTGCACGTCATGATCAATCACGCAGTAGCTATTGGCGGTTGTGTTCTAGCCGTGTCCATTGAGTATCGTGGACGCAAGGACAATAATCCGGCGCTGGACGCATATGCCAAACAGCTGACAAAGTGGATTCTTATTATTACAACAACCGTTGGCGCCATGACTGGCGTAGGAATCTGGTTTACAACGACGGTTATTTTGCCCGAAGCTATCGGCGCGCTGCTGCGCATTTTTCATTGGGCATGGTTTGTGGAATGGCTCGTCTTTGTAACCGAGGTCGTGCTGCTTCTCACGTATTATTACACTTGGGATCAGTGGAAGGGAGAAAAAAAGCAGCGGCATTTCCGCGTAGGCGTGGCATTGTGCATCATGTCGTGGTTTACGCTGGTCATTATTACCGGCATATTAGCGGCGCAAATCAATCCGGGCAATTGGGTGGAGACATTGTCGTTCTGGGACGCCTTTTTAAATCCGACCTGGGTTCCGTCAACTATATTCCGAACATTCGCCGCTATTACACTTGGCGTGGCTGTGCTGAATATTTTCATCCGGTGGAACTTGAAGGAAATGCGGGATCGTATCGTGGTTCAGCGCATATTTGGTAAATGGCTCGTTGTGTCCGTGCCGATTATGCTGCTGAGCGGTTTCTGGTACTTGCGCAGTCTGCCGGATCAGGCCAAAACGCTGGTCAAGTGGGCATCAGGAATGAGCGAAACGGCGTTTATTTTGCTTAATGTCGGCGGGCTTTTTTTAATTTTTGTACTCGCGCTGCTGCTAATGGACGGAAAGCCTAAAATGCCTGCCGTCCTGACCATCTTCACCGCTGCATTCTCATTGCTGCTCATAACGGAATTTGAGATTGTTCGCGAAAATATCCGCAAGCCATATGTGATCTACAATTACATGTATGCTAACGGCATACTGAAGGCAGACGCTGAAAGGCTGACGAAGGAAGGCGTATTAAGCAACGCAACATTTACGACGGTAAAAAAAATTACGGCAAGCAACAAGCTTGAAGCGGGGGAGCAGCTTTTTCGTATGCAGTGCATCTCTTGCCATAGCATTGACGGTGTCAGACGCAGCAGAGCGATGACGGAACGTATTGACGGATGGAGCAAGGACGCGCTGATGGGATTTATTCCTAATATGCATCAGGTTCATGCCGTAATGCCTCCATTCATAGGCACAAAGGAAGAACTGGAAGCACTGTCGGAATATCTGGCAACGATTGTATCCAAACGCAACGGTGAAACAGCGCAGGGAGGGAAGTAACTTACATATGATACCTCTATTAAAATCTCCAGTCCCGAACGATCTTGGCTTATCCATTCCTGGAAATTTGCCTTGGTTCGAGGTTCTGATTGTAATTGGATTTATTTTACATCTCATTTACGTCAATATTGTCGTGGCCGGGTCGGTGAACGCGGTGCTGTTTGAAATCAGAGGCATTCTTAAGAAGGACGGAGTTGCGGACAAGCTCGCCTATCATCTTGCAGCGCTGGTATCGATTCATAAAAGCATAGCGGTTGTACTCGGCGTTGCGCCGCTTCTCATCATAAGCACGATCTACACTCAGTTTTTCTATCCATCCACAATTCTGATCGGGAAATGGTGGCTTATGCTGATTCCGCTGCTTATCATTTCGTTTCTATTACTCTACGTGTATAAATACACATGGGAGAGGTGGCGTGAGCGAAAAAGCCTGCATCTGTCCTTCGGCATTGCCGGCGCGGCCATCTTGCTGTTCGTTCCGCTGATTTTCATTACAAATGTGGCTTCCATGCTGCATCCAGAGATGTGGGCGGGCTCCAAAGGCTTTCTGGACTCGCTGTTTCGCTATCCGACGATTTGGCAGCGTTATTTTCATTTTATGTCCGCAAGTTTTGCTATCATCGGCATGTACATGTATTGGTGGGGGAGAAGACGAAGCCGGAAGAGCGGCGAAGCCGAATTTCTGCTTGCTCAGAAGTTCGGTAAAGGCACCGCCTTTTTATTCACGCTTCTGCAGCTTATTGCAGGACCGTTCCTGCTGCTGAGCATGAGCAAGGAGGTTCGGGATCATTTTCTCGGAGGTTCTATATTTCATACCGTGCTGTTAGGTATTGCAGTCATTCTGGCGATTGCACTAATTATACTGTTATATAAATTATATCGAGCCGATTCCAGAAAGCTCTTCATCGCTTCGGTTACGCTGCTTCTAGTCATTATGGGATTAATGAGCTGGATTCGGCACGAGGTCCGCGAGTTGTATCTCGCTCCGTATATGGAAGAGTCTCCGAGAAATGTGCAGGATGGAGCAGGTAAGGTCGACCCTTAATGCTCATACGGTATGACTGACGGAAACGCTGCTTAAGGGCAGCGTTTTTGTTTTACCTGGAATGGGTGCATATTGGTGTTTTGTATGATTTTTCACACAAAGTGAATTAGGGCGATGTAGAATTTTCATAATTTATATGATTTATCATACAAATTATCTTGGCTGGCACCGGGAAAGTGGAGTTTTGTATGATTTATCGCACAAAGTGTTAAAATACGGCGGCTCCAAATCGAATTTTGTATGATAAATCATACAAAAAGTAGAGCTGGCCTATAAAAGGAAAAGCGAAAGAGGGCGCGCCCGGAACGGCATCTGCCGCTCTAAGCGCGCCCTTGTAAGGACTGAAAGGGTTAACGTTGTTTGCCGGCCGCATTCCGTTCCATAACGGTGCGGATAACGCTGCGGTTGCGGATGCCGGCGAAAATGTTGAACAGGCCGAGCAGCATGAATACCGCTCCGACAATGACGCGCAGCGTCGAGCCGGTGTACACGAACATTTGAATGAAGGCAATCAGGATAAGCATGACGCCCATGCTGATGTTCATTTTGGCCGCGTAAAGCGCTCTCTGGTTGGCATCTTTGGAGCGGCGCGAGCGGAAGCTGTTGATGACGGAAAACACGGAGCTGGCAATTATGCCTGCGATGAGAATCCATTGCAGCCAAACGACGGGATCGTTCATGGAATCCGGTATGTCTCCTTTGGCGGGCTGGAGCCCGTCCGGTATTTTTCGCCATTGTACCATAATCGGCAGGGCTGCTGCGAGTTGGAGGCCAGTTATGGGCCGTCGTATTAGCGCGCCTGGCGCAGGCGCGGTATCGGGGATAGGCGGAAAAAGCAGACTGCGCCCGCGGGCTATGCAAATCGCTTAGCCGCGAGCGGCTACGGCGAGCCTCCGCTCAGCTCCGGCCCGAGCGTGCGGACGCTGACCCATACCTGCAGCCGGTTATCCACGACAAGCACGGTTTTGATATCGAGCGCAAACCGTTTGTCCCGGTCGCGGTACACTTTGCCGGCCAGCAGCTCGCGGGCCAGACGCGATTCACGGTCGATTTCGTACATGCTTCTCCCCACCAGCACGATCAAGTCGTCATGCAGCTGAGCTTTCAGGCGGGACTTGGCCGGCTCATCCATACCTGCCGCCCCGGGGCTGTCCTCGAAGCGGATCTGCACCGTTTTGATGACGGAGTGCTGTTTTTTGAATTTGCTCAGCTGCTCTAGCTCGTAGTCGCGTTCGTTGAGCTGATCCTCCAGCTCGCCCTTCAAGTTAATGACACGGTCGAACTGCGCCTGAAAAAGCGAATGATAGAGAGCAGCGCCGATGATCATGCCGCATAGAACAAGCCCGGCCGCTTGGCTGAATCGTACGAAGCGGGCAAAAGGGGGAACTCGCATCGTTCGTGCTCACCCCGTTCCCCGGCATATCATGCGGATAAGCTCCGTTCCGGCATGAGCGCCGACAAAGGCGCACAGAATGAACAGCACCTGCTGGGCGACCGGCGACAGATGTCCCTCCATCATATTGCTTTCAATGACGCGCATCGGGTCGATTGTGCCGCCGACGGCGGCGACGAGCGCCCATATTTTCAAGCGGGAGGCTGTATCAACCATCATGGAGGACGGAGGGGACATCGCCAGCACGGACCCGATTCCCGCCAGCAGCGCGCCTCCGACCACAACGCCAAAAGCGATAAAACAATCGATCAGTGCTTTGCTCAAAATCAAGTTCATGCGCCGCATCCGCCTCACCTTTCAGGGATAAATTGGGGCCTGTACGCCCCTTCTTCATTCTATGGGCCTGTACCGGTCTTTTATGATAAGATAGAGGGAAAGAGCGAACAAATGTACGGCGGGAGGAGAAGTTGTGATGAGCGCGGACGAACGATTTGTGCACCTGCATGTGCACAGCGAATACAGCTTGCTGGACGGGGCCGCGCGCATTCGCGATCTGACGGCGAGGGCGGCTGAACTGGGCATGGGCTCGCTGGCGCTGACGGATCATGGCGTCATGTATGGAGCGGTGCCATTTTACAAGGCGTGCATCAAACACGGCATCAAGCCGATTATCGGCTGCGAAATGTATTTGGCCGGAGGCTCGAGGCTGGACAAAGGCACGCGCAAGGACAATCCGATTTACCATCTCATTTTGCTTGCCCAAAACGAGACCGGCTACCGCAACCTGATGAAGCTGAGCAGCATCGCTCATCTGGAGGGCTTCCATTACAAGCCGCGCATCGACCACGAGGTGTTGCGGGAGCATGCGGAGGGACTTGTCTGCCTAAGCGCCTGTCTGGCTGGCGAGGTTGCCCAGCATCTGCTGCATGACCGTCCCGAAGAGGCGAAGCGCGCGGCGCTGAAATACCGGGAGACGTTCGGGGAGAACTTTTATCTGGAGATTCAGGACCACGGCATGACGGAGCAAAAAAAGGTGACGGCGGGCATGATTACCCTGTCCAAGGAGACGGGAATCCCGCTGGCGGCGACCAACGACGTGCATTACCTGCATCGCGAGGATGCGGCTGTCCAGGATGTGCTGATCTGCATCGGCACCGGCAAATCCGTCAGCGATCCCGACCGCCTGCATATGCACGGGGACGGAATGTATCTTAGAAGCGCGGAGGAGATGGAGGCGCTGTTCCGCCATGTGCCGGAAGCGCTGGCCAATACGGTGCGCATCGCGGAGAGCTGCCGCCTTGAGCTGAAGTTCGGAGAGCATGCGCTGCCGGAGTACCGGCCGCTGCCGGACGGCTTGAGCTCCGCCGCTTATTTGGAGCAGCTTTGTTTGAAAGGTATGCAAGAGCGGTATGCGGGGGCTGGGCAGACTGCAGTGCTTTTGGAGGAAGCGGAGCGCAGGCTGCGCTACGAGCTCAGCGTTATCGAGCGAATGGGCTTCAGCGACTATTTTCTCATCGTATGGGATTTTATCCGGTATGCGCATGAGCAGGGCATCCGCACCGGCCCGGGGCGGGGCTCGTCGGCGGGAAGCCTCGTCGCCTATTGTTTGCGGATTACCGACGTTGATCCGCTGAAGCACCGGCTGCTGTTTGAGCGTTTCCTTAACCCGGAGCGGATCAGCATGCCGGATATCGATATCGACTTCAACGACGAACGGCGCGATGAAGTTATCGCATATGTAAGCCGCAAATACGGAGCCGACCATGTGGCGCAAATTATTACGTTTGGCACGCTGGCGGCAAAAGCGGCCGTCCGCGACGTCGGGCGGGCGCTGGATGTGCCGATCGGGGATGTGGACCGGGTCGCCAAGCTCATCCCGGGACAGCCGGGCACAACGCTGGAATCTGCGCTTGCTTCCGTTCCGCAGCTGCGGGAATACGCGGAGCGGGACGGCACGCGGGAGCTGATTGCGACCGCTTTGAAGGTCGAAGGCATGCCGCGCCACGCGTCCACCCATGCGGCGGGCGTGGTCATTGCCGGACGTCCGCTCACGGATTATGTGCCGCTGCAGGCGGGCTCCGAGGCTGCGCCGCTTACGCAATATTCCATGGAAAACGTCGAGGCGGTCGGCCTGCTCAAAATGGACTTTCTGGGCCTGCGCACGCTATCCATTCTGGAGCGTACGCTGAAGTGGATCGCCGGCGAAACGGGCGAGGAGATTGATTTCCGGACGGTTCCGGATGACGATCCCGCTACTTACGAAATGCTGGGGCGCGGCGACACAACGGGCATATTCCAGCTGGAGTCAGCCGGAATGCGGCGTGTGCTCAAGGATCTCAAGCCAGGCTCGTTTGAGGATATCGTATCGGTTCTGGCGCTGTATCGTCCCGGTCCGATGGAATTCATTCCGCGTTTTATCGGCGGCAAACACGGGCTGGAGCGGGTGGATTACCCGCATCCGTCGCTGGAGCCGATTTTGAAGGATACGTACGGCATTATTGTGTACCAGGAACAGATTATGCAAATCGCGTCCCAGATGGCCGGCTTCAGCCTTGGCGAAGCGGATTTGCTGCGGCGCGCCGTGTCCAAGAAAAAACGTGAAATTCTGGATGAACAGCGGGCTGCGTTTCTGCAGGGCAGCCGGGGACAGGGCTTTACGGATGAGGATGCGAATCGCGTCTATGATATGATTTTGCGGTTTGCGGATTACGGTTTCCCGCGTGCGCATGCGGCCGCTTACGGCGTGCTCGCTTTTCAGACAGCCTGGCTGAAGAGGCATTACCCCGTCGCTTTTATGGCGTCCATGCTGGCTTCCGTCACGGGCAATCAGCGCAAAACGGGCGAATATATCGACGAGTGCAAACGGATGGGCATGGAGGTGCTGCCGCCGGACGTGAACTACAGCTCGGTTACGTTCAGCCCGGAAGGCGGAGCGGTACGTTTTGGTCTTGCCAGCATTAAAAACGTCGGCATGCAGGCGATTGACTCCATTTTGCGGGAGCGGCAAAACCGCCCCTTTGGCAGTCTGATCGACTTCTGCCGCCGCGTCGATCTTCGAGTCGTCAACAAACGTGTGCTGGAGAGCCTGATCGGCGCAGGAGCGCTGGAGTCGCTGCCGGGGCATCGGGCGCAGCAGCTGGCGGCGCTCGACGAGTCGGTTGAGGCAGCCCAGAAGTGGCGGAAGGAGCGGGCGGAGCTGCAGATCGAGCTGTTCGGCTTTGAGGAGGTGCAGAACTGGGATGTAGAGCTGCCGCAGGTTCAGCCCTACACCGGAACTCAGCTGCTTGAGCTGGAGCGTGAGCTGCTTGGGCTGTATCTGTCGGGGCATCCGCTCGACGAAGCGGAGGAGCAGCTGCGGGAGCTCGAGCTTGACCGGCTCCCGGAGCTGGCGGATGCGCCGGACGGCACGCGCTGCGTGACGGCGGTGCGCATCATTTCGGTGAAGCAGCTGCGGACGCGCAAAGGGCAGCAGATGGCTTTCGCCGAGGTGGAGGACCGCATTATGCGCGCCGAGGCGGTTGTGTTTCCGGCCGCGTGGGCGAAGCTCGCGGACCGCATCGTTGCCGGCGGCCTGGCGGTATTGCAGGCCGCCGTGCAGCAGGGTGACGAGGACATCAAGCTCATCGTAGATGACCTCGTCACCCTGGACGACCCCGAGCTGCGCGCCGGGGTCGTCCAGGGT
>NZ_JAMBOT010000049.1 GCF_023715725.1 Paenibacillus pasadenensis | reverse complement strand
CGGGAAACACCGCAAAGCGCTGCAAGAGTCGGGTGCGGTCCGAGTACAGGGCTTTGCGCAGACGGATCTCGGCCACGCCCTCTTCGGCGCTGCCCACGGCCGCTTCATACGCCTCACGCGCCTGGCGAATGCGCTGTGGGTCGGGCGCAAAGCGCTCGCTCATCAAAATGCAGGCCTGGCGGCGCTCGCTGGCATTGGCGGCGGCATACCATTGCGCAAAGTCACGGGCACGGCGCCCGCCTTCGACTTCGCTCACGGTGCTGTCGGCCACGGCCTGCAAGGGTTTGAGCACTTTGCGCACCAGCGTGGCGTCCAGCGCCTCGGGCGTGCGCTCGGCGCGGACGCCGCTGCCAACCACCGCCGGGCTTGATGCGCCCTCCACCACCTTGCCCTTGGGCAACCAGTCCGAGACCTTTTGCCCCCCACCACGATGCCGGATTCATCAGACCCCCAGAA
>NZ_JAMBOT010000048.1 GCF_023715725.1 Paenibacillus pasadenensis | reverse complement strand
AACCTCGCCTGCCATTTCGCGGGCGAAGTGAAGGGCTTCAGCGCCGAGGAGTACATCCCGGCGAAGGAAGCCCGGAACATGGATACGTTCATCCATTACGGCATCGCCGCCGGCGTCCAGGCCATCAAGGACAGCGGGCTGGAAGTGACCGAAGCCAACGCGGAGCGCATCGGCGTGCTGGTCGGTTCCGGCATCGGCGGCCTGCCGATGATCGAAGACACGCACCAGACCTACGTCGATCGTGGCGCGCGCCGGATTTCGCCGTTCTTCGTGCCGGGCTCGATCATCAACATGATCTCGGGTCACCTGAGCATCATGTTCGGCCTGAAGGGCCCGAACCTCGCGGCCGTCACGGCCTGCACGACCGGCCTGCACAGCATCGGCCTCGCCGCGCGCCTGATCCAGGCCGGCGACGCCGACGTGATGGTCGCGGGCGGCGAGGCCGATGCTGTGCAG
>NZ_JAMBOT010000047.1 GCF_023715725.1 Paenibacillus pasadenensis | reverse complement strand
GCGCCAAAGGACACGACATTGACGCCCAGGGCTTGAGCTATAAGGCGGGCGACAGCTGGAAAGCCTCGGCGAAGGGCAAGAGCAACCAGCCGGTGGTGTTTATCGATACCACCGGACGCAGCTATGCCATCGATCCGATTACTCTGCCTTCCGCGCGTGGCCAGGGTGAACCGCTTACCGGCAAACTGACCCTGCCGCCGGGCGCGACCGTGGAGCATATGCTAATGGAAAGCGACGATCAGAAACTGCTGATGGCTTCCGACGCGGGCTACGGTCGTCTGTACCTTCAACGATCTGGTGGCGCGCAACCGTGCCGGTAAAGCGCTAATCACCCTGCCTGACAACGCGCACGTGATGCCGCCGCTGGTGATTGAGGATGAGTCCGATATGCTGCTGGCCATCACCGCCGCCGGGCGGATGCTGATGTTCCCGGTCAGCGATCTGCCGCAGCTGTCGAA
>NZ_JAMBOT010000046.1 GCF_023715725.1 Paenibacillus pasadenensis | reverse complement strand
CTTGCGGCCTGCCAGATGATGACGGCGCAGGATATCGGCCACTGAGCAGGCGCACTGGAAGTACTGCTGCATCAGGCGCAGTTTTTTACCGGCCTGATGGTTGTCGTTCGGGTACAGCACCTTGGTCAGTTTTTCCGCGTCGATGCCCTGCTGCTCGGCGCGCAGGAAATCGCCATCGTTGAATTTGGTCAGGTTGAACGGATGAGCGTGTTTGGCCTGCCACAGACGCAGCGGCTGGGCGACGTTGTTGCGATAGCCAAGCACCGGCAGGTCCCAGGCTTCGCCGGTAATGACGAACGCCGGCTGCCATTCGCCGTTTTTGCTGACTTTCCCGCCGATACCTACCTGGACATCCAGCGCTTCGTTATGACGGAACCACGGGTAGCTGCTGCGCCCCCAGTCGTCAGGGGCTTCCATCTGCTGGCCATCGTCAAATGACTGGCGGAACAGGCCATACTGGTA
>NZ_JAMBOT010000045.1 GCF_023715725.1 Paenibacillus pasadenensis | reverse complement strand
CACTTTTGCCGTCTAAGGCGATAAACAAAAACGGAATGAGTTTCCCCATTCCGTTTCCGCTATTACAAACCGTCGGTGACGATTTTAGCCGCCGACGCTAATACATCGCGACGGCTTTCTGCCTTAGGTTGAGGCTGGGTGAAGTAAGTGACCAGAATCAGCGGCGCACGATCTTTTGGCCAGATCACCGCGATATCGTTGGTGGTGCCATAGCCACCGCTGCCGGTTTTATCCCCCACAACCCAGGAAGCAGGCAGTCCAGCCTGACTGCTCGCTGCACCGGTGGTATTGCCTTTCATCCAAGTCACCAGCTGCGCCCGTTGGCTGTCGCCCAATGCTTTACCCAGCGTCAGATTCCGCAGAGTTTGCGCCATTGCCCGAGGGGAAGTGGTATCACGCGGATCGCCCGGAATGGCGGTGTTTAACGTCGGCTCGGTACGGTCGAGACGGAACGTTTCGTCTC
>NZ_JAMBOT010000044.1 GCF_023715725.1 Paenibacillus pasadenensis | reverse complement strand
AAAATGGGGCTGGCGATGGAGCTTATCATGACGCCGCTGGTCGAGCGCCTGATGGAAGGCCGTAAGATAGGCTAACCAAAAAACCCCGGCCTGGCCGGGGTTGAGATTCGATACAACGGCAGGCGAAGACTACGCCTCGATCACTTCATAGGAGTGGGTGATGTTCACCGCTTTTTCCAGCATCAGCGCCACCGAGCAGTATTTCTCTGCCGACAGGTCCACCGCCCGGGAGACCGCGGCATCTTTCAGCGCCTTGCCGGTGACGATAAAATGCAGATTAATATGCGTGAACAGACGCGGAGCCTCTTCGCGACGCTCGGAGGTCAGCTTCACTTCGCAATTGGTCACGTCGTGACGACCTTTTTGCAGAATGGAGACCACATCGATCGCACTGCAACCGCCCGCCGCCATCAGCACCATCTCCATCGGGCTGGGAGCCTTATCCCCGGAGTTGCCATCCATCAG
>NZ_JAMBOT010000043.1 GCF_023715725.1 Paenibacillus pasadenensis | reverse complement strand
GTCTTTAATACCCTGAATTACGGACTCGTCGATCACCACGGAGCTGGTGTATTTTTCACCGCCGTGTACGATACGGTGGCCGATTGCGGTCAGCTGAGCAGACAGTTCTGGTTTTTGTGCCAGAATAGTGTTAACGATAAAGTTCAGCGCTTCACTGTGCGCGGCGCCCGCGCCTAACTCGGCTTCTTGTTTGCTGCCGTCCATTTTCCATTTGATACGGGCTTCCGGCAGGTGGAAGCATTCCGCTAAACCGGACAGATATTCGTCGCCGTTCACGGCGTCAAGGATAGCAAATTTCAGAGAGGAGCTACCGCAGTTCAGAACCAGTACTAACTTACTCGACATGGAAGTACCTTTTTATGATACGTGGCTAAAAAAACGTCAGTGTGTCATTAGCGTAGCGCAGGATGACCTCGACATTTATGATTAACATCATGCCTTGTTCTGTTTTCGGGCACGATGAGAGA
>NZ_JAMBOT010000042.1 GCF_023715725.1 Paenibacillus pasadenensis | reverse complement strand
CAATAAGCCTGATGGCTGAATCGTTAAGGTAGGCGGTAATAGAAAAGAAATCGAGGCAAAAATGAGCAAAGTCAGAATCGCTATTATCGGTAACGGCATGGTTGGCCATCGCTTTATCGAAGAGCTTCTCGATAAGGCGCCTGCCGGACAGTTCGACATTACCGTGTTCTGTGAAGAACCGCGTATCGCCTACGACCGCGTCCACCTGTCGTCTTATTTCTCCCCTCACACTGCGGAAGAACTGTCGCTGGTACGCGAAGGTTTCTATGAGAAACACGGCGTCAAGGTGCTGGTCGGCGAACGGGCGATCACCATCAACCGCCAGGAGAAAGTGATCCACTCCAGCGCCGGGCGTACCGTGTTCTACGACAAGCTGATTATGGCGACCGGCTCATACCCGTGGATCCCGCCGATTAAAGGCGCGGAAACCCAGGATTGCTTCGTCTATCGCACTATTGAAGATCTTAAC
>NZ_JAMBOT010000041.1 GCF_023715725.1 Paenibacillus pasadenensis | reverse complement strand
GTCAACGCGCTGCACGAGCGGGAAGCCGAAATCCAACAGGAGCTTAATCTCAACGCCGATCAGGCCCAGCGCTATATCCAGCGTACCGCGGATGTAATGAAAGAGCTGAAGTATGTCGCCGGTAATCGCTTGTCGGCAGGGGACGCGGTAGCGCAAGGGCAAAACGGCGATATGGCGGTGCCCAACTTTGAACCCCTGTACCCCGATTCCGACTGCAGCGCGATGAGCGCCACCTGGCGTAATTCGCTGCAGTCGCTGGCATGGTTTATGCGCTACTGGCGGGATAATTTTACTGCCGCCTACGACCTTAACCGCATCTTTCTCATCGGCAGCGATAACCTCTGCATGGCCAACTTTGGCCTGCGGGACGTGCCGATTGAGCGCGATCAGGCGCTGAAAGTCCTGCATCAGCGCATAGAGCAATATCGCAACGCGCCGCAAAATGAGCGCGGCAACAACCTGTTCTGGAT
>NZ_JAMBOT010000040.1 GCF_023715725.1 Paenibacillus pasadenensis | reverse complement strand
GAAATGCGCCGACCAGCAAATAGGGCACCAGAATCATCTCTGAGGCGATAGTCAGTAACGTATTGTAGTCTGAGCCTGTGAGCCAGATTAGCACAAGGCAGATTTGTACACAGATGTTGGTTAGCCACAGCGATGCCGATGGCGCACCCTGTGCATTCTGTCGCGCAAAAATACGCGGAAACGCTTTGTGCGTGGAGGCGAGGAACGGCACTTCCGCCGCCATAATCGTCCAGCTTAAATAGGCCCCGCACACGGAAACAATCAGACCCGCAGCAATAATAATTTCGCCCCATGGCCCCATCATTTTAACCATCAGACCGGCCATTGATGGATTGCGGATCTCCGCCAGTTCTGGCCGCGCGACAACGCCGAGAGATAGCAGGGTGACTAACAGGTAAACGCCCAGTGCGGCGAGTACAGCCAACAGCGTGGCGCGACCTACATCGCGTTTATTTCTGGCGCGGGCAGATACCAC
>NZ_JAMBOT010000003.1 GCF_023715725.1 Paenibacillus pasadenensis | reverse complement strand
CGGACTTACAAAGCCGCCTGCGCGCGCTTTACGCCCAATAATTCCGGACAACGCTTGCCCCCTACGTATTACCGCGGCTGCTGGCACGTAGTTAGCCGGGGCTTTCTTCTCAGGTACCGTCATGGCAAAGGCAGTTACTCCTCTACCCGTTCTTCCCTGGCAACAGAGCTTTACGACCCGAAAGCCTTCCTCACTCACGCGGCGTTGCTCCGTCAGACTTTCGTCCATTGCGGAAGATTCCCTACTGCTGCCTCCCGTAGGAGTCTGGGCCGTGTCTCAGTCCCAGTGTGGCCGATCACCCTCTCAGGTCGGCTACGCATCGTCGCCTTGGTGAGCCGTTACCTCACCAACTAGCTAATGCGCCGCAGGCCCATCCTCAAGTGACAGATTGCTCCGTCTTTCCCGGCCTCTCCAGGTGGAGATACCGATTATCTGGTATTAGCATCCGTTTCCGGAGGTTATCCCAGTCTTAAGGGCAGGTTGCCTACGTGTTACTCACCCGTCCGCCGCTAACTTCACCCCGAAGGGATCCGTCCGCTCGACTTGCATGTATTAGGCACGCCGCCAGCGTTCGTCCTGAGCCAGGATCAAACTCTCCATAAAGGGTTGTTCGACTTGCTCATTTATAACGTTGACTTGCTTCACTCGTTGTTCAGTTTTCAAAGAACAAATTCGCTTTATTTCCGCCCCGCCTCTCAGCGGCGACTTAGATAATATATCACGCCCGCCTATACAGATGCAAGTCTTTTTTAAAATCTTTTTCGATTTTCTTTTCCTTCATTATAAGCATCAAAATATACATCAAAATATCGCCAGCCTACTCGGCTAAATCCAATTAAAAAAGCCCGAAGCGAATTCCGCTCCGGGCCTAATAAACTATCGACTAATTAACTCATCGATATAAAGCTGTCTTTCCACACTCAAATTAACGATAGTGCCCGAAACGGAAACCCAAGGCCGGATCGGCGCAGTCCGGTCCGTAAAGACGATCTCGCCGAGCCTGCCATCGCTAAGCCTGACCAAACTGCCATTTTGGGATTGGGTCGACTGCTCAATGAACTTGCGAACATAGCCGGGATCCAGCTTGCCGAAAGCTTCTTGTTGAATTTGCTCCAACACAAGATAGGGCGACATCGCCGGGCGATAGACTTTGTCTAAAGTCATCGCATGATAAATATCTGCAATAGCAACCAGCTTCGCGTAGCGATGGATATTGTCCAGGGATAATCCTAACGGATATCCGCTTCCGTCCACTCGTTCATGATGCTGCAGAGCAGCCAGCTTCACGCCCTCATTAAGCGCAGCAATTGGCTTGAGCAGCTGATATCCGCTAAGGGTATGCCGCTTCATCTCTTCCGCTTCCGAGGAATTAAGACTGCCCGGTTTGGACAAAACGCTGCGGTCTACCCGGATGTTGCCGATATCATGCAGCAAGCCGGCTAACGCCACCTGCATCCAGTCCTTTTGCGGCAGCTCCAGCCACTGCGCCAGCTGATAGCAGGTAAGAGCGGAGAGAACGCTGCTGTGGTAATAAAATTCTTCCCGGTCCACATGGCGAGGACGGAATGACAATACATGGTACTCCGCAATATGGGCAAACAGCTTCTCCAAGCGCGCTCTCAGCTCTAGCAGAGGCAGCACATCTCCGCCGGCGACAAGCGCGTAGGCTTTGCGAAGCTGCGAAACCATCGCATCGTACTCAGAATGCAGTCCGCTGCGAGCAACAGACGGAGCGGTCTCTGGCGCGTCTTGCGATGCAGGGGCGCTGGCCGCCTCCCGGTCCACATGGACTTGCGGGACGAGAAAAGCCTGCAAAATATCCAGTTCCCTAAGCGTAATGACTCGTCCTTTGTGAAAAAGAACGCTGCCTAGAGGCGACATCACATCCTGCGCCACGACATCTCCAGCCTTCAGTTGCGTGCAATCTACTAATGCCACAGCAATCCCTCCCGGCAGCTGGCTACAGCCGCCTACTCATCCTGATTGTCTTCTTGCACTCCAAGGGATTCCTCAGACGGTTCCTGGCCTTCCGACTCTTCATCCTGAACCTCTTCGCTTCTTGCGACACGGGTTACCGTAGCAACCGCATCCTCATCTCTAGTGTTGATCAGACGAACGCCCTGCGTGTTGCGGCCCATGGAAGAAATCGAGTCCATACTCATCCGAATGAGCGTACCGGACTCTGTCATAATCATCAAATCTTCGTCTTCCGCTACAACCTTCAAGCAGACGATCGGTCCGTTCTTCTCCGTAACGTTAAGCGTTTTGATTCCTTTGCCGCCGCGCGTTTGGGAACGGTAATCCAGTACTGGCGTTCTTTTACCGTAGCCCTTGGAAGTAACGATGAGAACTTCCCGGTTCGGATCTACAACGTCCATATCGATTACCTGGTCCGAATCATCCAGCTGAATGCCCTTAACACCGGTGGCCGAGCGCCCCATAGAACGGACATCGCTTTCCGAGAAGCGAATCGACATTCCGTTTGAGGTACCCATAATGATCTCCTGATTGCCGTCCGTCAGCTTCACGCTGATCAGATCGTCATCCTCGCGGAGATTGATTGCAATCAGCCCCACCTTACGGATGTTGGAGTAATCATCAAGCGGAGTCTTTTTGACGATACCCTGCCTTGTTCCGAAGAACAGATAACAGTCGGGATCAAACGACTCCACTGGAATTACCGCGTTCACCGTCTCGCCCTGCTCGATTTGCAGCAGGTTGATAATTGGCGTTCCGCGAGCTGTGCGGCTGAGATCCGGAATCTCGTAGGCTTTTAGACGGTACACCTTGCCCTTGTTCGTAAAGAACAGCAGGAAGTGGTGTGTATTGGAAACGAACAGATGCTCGACAAAATCATCCGTTTTTGTATCCATGCCCATAACACCTTTGCCGCCGCGGCGTTGGCTGCGGTAGGTCGTAACCGGCAGACGTTTCACGTACCCGGAGTGTGTGATGGAAATGATGACATCCTCGCGCGGAATGAGATCTTCGTCGAGAATTTCGTCTTCGCCGATCGTAATTTCGGTGCGGCGCTCGTCGCCGAATTTGTCGGTCAGCTCAGCCAGCTCCGTGCTGATAATATCAAGCACCAGCTGTTCGTCGGCCAAAATCGCTTTGAATTCTGCAATGCGGGCAAGCAGCTCGTTATACTCGGCCTCGATCTTCTCGCGCTCCAGACCGGTCAGACGCTGCAGTCTCATATCGAGAATCGCCTGCGCCTGCTCGACGCTCAGCGAGAAGCGGCTGATCAGCCCTTCTCTAGCAATATCGGCTGTCCGAGAGGAACGGATGAGCGTGATGATTTCGTCGATGTGGTCGAGCGCAATGCGGAGCCCTTCGAGAATATGCGCGCGTGCCTCGGCTTTTTTGAGATCGAATTCCGTACGTCTGCGAATAACCTCAATCTGATGCTGCAGGTAGTAGTAAAGCATTTCGCGCAGCGTAAGCGTACGCGGCTCTCCGTTCACCAGCGCCAGCATATTGATGCCGAATGTAGATTGCATCTGAGTCTGCTTGTACAGGTTGTTCAGCGTTACGCTCGGATTCACGTCGCGGCGAAGCTCAATCACGACCCTCATGCCGTTGCGGTCCGACTCGTCCCGCAGATCGGTAATGCCTTCGATTTTCTTTTCGCGGACAAGCTCGGCAATCTTCTCAACCAAACGAGCTTTGTTCACCTGATAAGGCAGCTCATGGACGATAATGCGGGCTTTGCCGTTGTTCTCTTCAATCGTGGCGCGTGCGCGCATCGTTACCGAACCGCGGCCAGTCGTATAGGCCTGACGGATGCCGGAATGGCCCATGACAATACCGGCCGTCGGGAAGTCAGGACCTTTTACGTAATCCATCAGTTCAACCGACGTAATATCCGGATTCTGGATCAAAGCTTGCAGACCTTCCGTCACTTCCCGCAGGTTGTGAGGCGGAATGTTGGTCGCCATGCCGACAGCAATGCCAGAGACGCCGTTTACGAGCAGATTCGGGAAACGGGCCGGAAGCACTGTCGGCTCGTGCTCTTCGCCGTCGTAGTTGGGGTTGAAATCTACGGTGTCCTTGTTCAGATCGCGCAGCAGTTCCATCGCAATCTTGGACAAACGAGCTTCGGTATAACGCATGGCCGCCGCCATGTCGCCGTCGATCGAGCCAAAGTTGCCATGGCCGTCGACAAGCATGTAGCGCATCGAGAAATCCTGCGCCATCCGAACCATCGATTCATATACGGCGCTGTCGCCGTGCGGATGGTATTTACCGATGACTTCGCCGACAATCCGTGCGGACTTTTTGTAAGGCTTGTCCGGGGACATGCCAAGCTCCGACATGGCATATAAAATACGCCGGTGAACCGGCTTGAGTCCGTCGCGCACATCCGGCAGCGCGCGGCTGACAATGATGCTCATGGCATAATCCATGAACGATTCGCGCATTTCTGTACCGATATCACGGTCTTTAATCTGGGAACGTTGTTCTTCCGCCATACTTACCTCCTGTGCGGTCAAGCCTGGGAAACGGCGTAACCTGTTGGGTAACAGTTCCCGCGCTGACACTGAACCCCTATCTTATCTGTGTTTCACATTAGGGACCGACTTAAACGTCGCGGGAATGAAAAAATGGGTGAATGCCGTGCTCCATCCGAAGGACGCAGCCATATGATATTGGGAGCAATTGCCCGCTACAGAGGCTGTAATTCCAGCAGGGCATACATTTGGACAATACACTCTATTATATCATTATTCGGCCTCTTATCATATCGGAAAAATGCCGTCGCATAGCGGCCGGGGAAGGATGAACGAGGTTGGCCATCCAACGTATCGTCAGCAAGCAGGCCAAAACCGAAGCTCTGCTCCAATCGGAAGAGCTGAGGAGCTATATTCCGGACACAAAAGCCTATTCCAGGCACACACTGCTCGCCATGCTTGATCAATATGGAATGTTATATATCAAGCCGGACTCCGGTACTTTCGGCAACGGCGTCATCAAAGTGGAAAAAATCTCTGATCACAGCTACCGTTTTCAAAGCGGCACCAAAATCAATACTTTCACCACCTATGACGGGTTATTTACAGGACTGGAGCGGGTGCGTCCAAAAAAAAAATATCTCGCTCAAAAAGGAATCCATTTACTGCGCCACCATAACCGCCGCTTCGATCTGCGCGTCATGGTGCAGCGCAATCCTTCGGGTGTGTGGGAAACGACAGGCGTAATCGGGCGGCTGTCGCATCCCGCCAAAATCGTCACCAATTATCATAGCGGGGGAACAATTACGCCGTTCGAAACGCTCATGGGCTCCCATCTGCAGGCCGATGCCCGCGATAAATACATGGAGCGGCTGCACCGGCTCGGCGTGAAAACCGCCGAACAGTTATCCGTCCGTTATCCAGGCCTAAAAGAGCTCGGTCTTGATGTCGCCGTCGACACCGATCTCAAGCCGTGGATTCTAGAAGTGAATACAAAGCCCGACCCCTATATATTCCGGCGTTTGGCCGACAAAAGCATTTTCAGGCGCATGAGGAGATATGCCGCTGCTTACACCTCCAAGCGTTGAAAAAAGAGCCCTGACGAGCGGAAATGCTCGACACAGGGCTCTTGCCATTATATATCCAGGTTTTTAACCGATTTGGCATATTGCTGAATAAACTCGCGGCGCGGCTCGACATTATCGCCCATCAGCGTATCGAACATGACGTCCGCCTTAATTGCATCTTCAATCTGCACCTGCAGCATCGTGCGGCTTTCCGGGTCCATGGTCGTTTCCCACAGCTGGGTAGCATTCATCTCTCCCAGGCCTTTGTAGCGCTGCACGTTGATTTTTACTCCTTCGCCAAACTCAGCGATAATCTCGTCGCGCTCCCGCTCGCTCTGAGCGTAACGAACGACCTTGTTGCGCTCGATTTTGAATAGCGGCGGCTGTGCGATGTAAATATAGCCGGCCTCCAAAATTTTGCGCATGTAGCGGTAGAGGAAAGTAAGCAGCAGCGTGCGAATATGCGCTCCATCGACGTCGGCGTCGGTCATGATAATGATCTTGTGGTAACGGGCTTTGCCCAGATCAAAATCATCGGCGATGCCGGTGCCAAGCGCCGTAATGATCGCGCGAATCTCGGCGTTGGACAGAATGCGGTCCAAACGGGCTTTCTCTACGTTGAGAATCTTACCGCGCAGCGGCAAAATTGCCTGGAAGTGCCGGTCCCGGCCCTGCTTGGCCGAGCCGCCGGCGGAATCGCCTTCGACGATGTACAGCTCGCTGATGCTGGCATCCTTGGAAGAGCAGTCGGCGAGTTTGCCGGGCAGGCTGCTGACTTCCAGCGCGCTTTTGCGGCGCGTCAGCTCGCGAGCTTTACGAGCAGCCTCGCGGGCTCGGGAAGCGGACAGGCCCTTGTCGACAATTTTGCGGGAAACGGAAGGATTCTCATCCAAAAATTCCTGCAGCTTCTCAGCAAAAAACGACTCGACGATACCGCGCACTTCGCTGTTGCCAAGCTTTGTTTTTGTCTGACCCTCGAACTGCGGCTCGGGAATTTTGACGCTAATAATTGCCGTCAGCCCCTCGCGCACATCGTCGCCGGACAGATTGCTGTTGCTATCCTTAATCGCGCCGGTTTTGCGGGCGTAATCGTTAATGATCCGGGTCAAAGCGCTCTTAAAGCCGGACTCATGCGTGCCGCCTTCATGCGTGTTGATGTTGTTGGCAAAAGAGTAGATGTTCTCGCTGTAGCTGTCGTTGTATTGCAGCGACACCTCAACCTGAATGCCGTCCTTCGTGCCCTCGACATAAATCGGCTGCTCATGCAATGCCTCGCGATTGCGGTTAAGGTACTGCACAAACTCGATAATGCCGCCGTCGTAGCGGAACGTATTGGACATGCCGGTACGCTCGTCCTCCAGCACAAGCTCAATGCCTTTGTTGAGGAAGGCCAGCTCGCGTACACGGGATTGCAGCGTATCGTACTCAAATACAGTCGTCTCCGTGAACACCTCGGAGTCGGGCTTAAACGTTGTTTTGGTACCTGTCGTGGCGCTTTCGCCGACGACCTTCAGGTCATACTGCGGCACACCGCGGCGGTATTCCTGCTGATAAATACTTCCGTCGCGGCTGACCTGAACGATAACCTGCTCCGATAACGCGTTCACGACGGAAATGCCGACGCCGTGCAATCCGCCGGACACTTTATAGCCTTCGCCGCCAAACTTGCCGCCGGCATGAAGCACCGTCATAACAACTTCAAGCGTCGGGCGTTTCATCTTCGGATGCTCGCCGACTGGAATGCCGCGTCCGTTGTCGGTAACGGTAATGCTGTTATCCTCATGGATCGTTATAATAATCCGGTCGCAGTAACCGGCCAGTGCTTCGTCTATGCTATTGTCGACAACTTCCCATACCAGATGGTGAAGACCTTTGCCGCTAGTGGAGCCGATATACATGCCTGGCCGCTTGCGGACAGCCTCAAGACCTTCCAGGACCTGAATCTGGCTCTCGTCGTACGTATGCTGTGGATTCGTGGACATGCTCTGTTTCACTGCTCCTCTCGACTGCGCTAAGCAACTGGACAAGTCTGACTTTCGTCCAGAAATGCCGCCGTCAGTTGGCGGCGAAGTTGTGACCGCGCTTCTTCAGCGTGGATGATGAGATGGGGGAGTAATACACCCGGCTTTTGGTAACGACGATAGACTTCGGCTCTTCCTCGCCGATAAGCTCCACGTCCTTGCGCTTTTTTGCGCCGGCGACGAACTGCTTGGAGAGCTTGGAAGACTGCTCGATGGAGATGTCGAAAATAGCGACCAGCTCCGATGACCGGATAATCTTCTCTCCGCCAAGATGAATATACATCCTTCCGCCTCACTCCTCTATGAAAAGCCCCTGAGGGGCAGAATCGCCAATAAAGGGCTGAGGCGGCTATTCTGTGACGCGTCCGCCTTCAACCCGGTAAATGCCCGCATCGGACAGCCGGCTCGTATTGACGCTCTCCAATCCCGTTGCGGTTATGAATGTTTGAACTTTGCCCTGGAACGTCTCAATCAGCTGCGTCTGTCTGTGCTGGTCCAGCTCCGACAGCACATCGTCCAGCAGCAGCAGCGGATACTCGCCAATCTCCTCGCGGATCAGCTCGATTTCCGCCAATTTGAGCGACAGCGCCGTCGTGCGCTGCTGTCCCTGGGAACCGTATACCTGGGCTTCCTTGCCGTTGATGAAAAAGGCCAGATCGTCGCGATGAGGCCCGGCAAGCGTTACGCCGCGGCGGTATTCCTGATCTTTTACCTGGGTTAACTTTAACATAAATTGCTCGAATAAAACAGATTCATCTTCCGCAGAGCCAATCTCGAAAGATGGACGGTACTCTATGGACAGTTCTTCACCTCCGGCAGTTATGCCAGAATGAATCGCTGCAGCCCAAGTTTTCAGCTTCTCTATGAATTGTTGCCTTTTTTTCATAATTTTAACACCATGCTCTGCTAGCTGCACATCCCATACCTCCAACAGACCGGGTTTGATGCCGGACGGACCTGCGGATTTGAGATAATTGTTGCGCTGCTGAAGAACCTTGCCATACTGCTGCAGCGTGTGCAGATAGCTTGGCTGAACCTGTCCGATCTCCATATCGAGAAAACGGCGGCGCACACCGGGAGTGCCTTTGACAATTTCGAGATCCTCGGGAGCAAACATAACGACATTCAGCGTGCCGACAAATCCGCTCAGCTTGCGCTGCTCCAGCCCGTTGACGCGGGCTTTTTTGCCTTGGGCCGAATAGGCGAGATCAAGCGATACGCTTCCATAGCGCTTTTCCACCTCGCCATGCACAGTCGCTTCTTTGCCGTTCCAGCCAATCAGCTCGCGGTCTTTGGCGGTCCGGTGGGATTTTGTCAGCGCCAGGACAAAAATCGATTCAAGCAGGTTCGTTTTGCCCTGGGCGTTGGGACCGATGAACAGATTTACCTTGCGCGTCGTATCCAGCTCAAGCTGCTCGTAATTGCGGTAATTCCGCAGGGCGATCCGGTTCAAAAACATCGTTTCGCCTCCTTGCGCAGCATGTCCGCGTGGAGAGGACATTTCCCGAAATCGGAGTTCATGCCCTCTGAACCTGGAAGGAGCCAAACCCGTCCACGGTTACGGAGTCGCCGGTATAGAGCTTGCGTCCGCGCCGGTTGTCGGGTTCGCCATTGATCGTTACGCTCGTTTCCTGAAGAAAAAATTTGGCTTGGCCGCCGGAATCGATGCAGTCGGACAGCTTGAGAAATTGGCCGAGCGTAATATATTCGGTTTTGATCGTGATTGGTTTCATTCGCGAATCTCTCCTGTTTCGGTGGGGATGAAAAAAGCGGGCGACCGCAGGGCCGCCCGCTGGCTGCATCGTACCGGATCAATTGGTTGTGCGGTACGGCAGAATGATGTATTGGCTATTGTCATGATCGGCCGGACGAATGATGATCGGGCTCATCGCGCCGGTAAAGCTGATAATCAGCTGTTCGCTGTCAATAACTTTAAGCGTATCAAGCATGTATTTGGAGTTGAAGGCGATGCGCAGCGGCTCGCCGCTTTGGCGGATGACTTCAAGCTGCTCGGTTACACGGCCAAGCTCGGAGGAGCTGGAGGAAATTTCGATCGTGCCGTTTTCCAGCGTAACGATGCGGACGATGTTTGTTTTTTCCTCGCGGGACATCAGATACGCGCGCTCCATCGAATCGATCAGCTTACGGGTTTCCAGCACCAGTTCTGTTTTGAACGACTGCGGAATAATCTTGGATGTATCGGGATACGTCCCGTCCAGCATTCGGCTGTAAAAGAGGGTGTGGCCCAGCCGGAAAAGCACCTGATTGCTGGCGACGACGATGTCCACCAGACCGGCTCCGTCCGGAACGAGCTTCGACAGCTCAACCATCGTCTTGGCGGCAATGACAACATTCGTCAAGCGGTACCCGTCCGGAGAATCAACGCGGGAGATCCGGCTTGCCAGACGGTGGCGGTCGGTCGCGACGAATTTCAGCTCGCCTTCGTTCAAATTCCACAACAGACCGGTAAGCACCGGTGTTTGCTCGCTGGTGGAAGCGCAAAATACCGTTTGCCGAACCATCGCTTTAAGCAAATCGCCGGGAAGCTGCAGCACTTCGTTTTCTTCGATCGACGGCAGAACCGGGAATTCCTCTGGGTCGAGGCCGACCATCTGAATATCGGTTGAACCGGATCGAATCAGCGTTTGATATTGCTCGCCTACCTCGATTTGCACATCCTCGGCTGGCAATTTGCGAATAATCTCGACAAAAAATTTAGCAGGCATAACGACGCTGCCGGGTTTTTCAACTTTGGCAATGACCGTTTCTGCGGTTTCAGCGGGAATGAAGCTTTGAATGGCGATATCTGTATCGCTTGCGGTCAAAGTTACTCCTTGGTGAGTAACGTCAATCTTGATTCCTCCGAGAATCGGAATGGCGGGGCGCACCGAGGCTGCCTTGGCTACCTGTTGGATGGCGTCGTTAAGTTCATTTTTGGAGATGATAAGTTTCATGCGTTCCTCCTTGGGCGGCTTTCGACGGCATTCGTCCTTGTTGAAGGTGAAACGGCTGCCGTCGTCCTTGGCGGCGATGCACGTTTCATTCCGAGAAATATAAGCACAGTATAGGGAAAACGGATACGTTCTTATATTTTAACAAGAAGGCGGAGCCGTTCTTTTTAGATGATGTTGTTTTAAATAAAAAACAGTAGTAGTAGCCGTAGGGGCCGTGGATATGTGGATAAGCCCCGAAAACAGGGAAGAGACAAGCCTATCCACATGTGTATAGAGTGTGCATAGGCTTGTTTGAATTGCGCTTATCGCTGAGGATAACGCTACATATGATTTTTGACTTTTTCCGTCAAATTCTGAATGACTTTAAACAGCTCTTGATCCATCTTCAGTTGTTTGGAAATTTTCTCATGCGCATGGATGACCGTGGTGTGGTCCCGCCCGCCAAATGCCTCGCCGATTTTAGGCAAGGAGTAGTCGGTCAGCTCGCGTGAGAGATACATCGCAATTTGACGCGGATAAGCGACGGCTTTGGTCCGCTTGCGAGCTTTGAATTCCTCCATCTTCAGGCCATAGAATTCGCCGACCCTTTGTTGGATATCCTGAATGGTAATCATCTTAGGACGGCTTGACGGAATAATGTCCTTGAGCGCTTCGGCAGCCAGATGGGAGCTGATGTCCTCGTTGATGAGCGAGGAATAAGCGACGACGCGGATCAGTGCGCCTTCCAGCTCGCGGATGTTCGTATCGATCTGATTGGCAATGTAGACCATAGCTTCGTTCGGAATATCGAGGTTTTCCGCTTTTGCTTTTTTGCGCAAAATAGCGATTCGCGTCTCCAGATCCGGCGGCTGAATATCTGTAATCAGTCCCCATTCAAAGCGGGAGCGAAGCCGCTCCTCCAGCGTTGGAATCTCCTTCGGCGTCCGGTCGCTGGAGATGACAATTTGCTTGCGCTCTTCATGCAGCGCGTTAAATGTATGGAAAAATTCCTCCTGCGTCCCGTCTTTGCCCGCCAGGAATTGAATATCGTCGATCAGCAGAACGTCGATGTTCCGGTACTTGTTCCGGAAGCTCTCGCCTCGGTTATCGCGGATCGCGTTAATGAATTCGTTGGTGAACTTCTCCGAGGAGATGTACATAACCTTGGTGCTCGGATTGTGTTCCAAAATATAATGTCCGATGGCATGCATCAAGTGAGTTTTGCCCAGGCCTACGCCGCCGTACAAAAACAGCGGGTTGTAGGCTTTGGCCGGCGCTTCCGCCACCGCCAGCGAGGCGGCATGCGCAAAGCGGTTGTTCGCTCCGATGACGAAGGTATCGAACGTGTATTTTGGATTCAGCATATAGGAGAAAGGCTCCCCCGCGGTGGCCGGCTGCTGCTTGATCTGCGGCTGCGCGGGCGCTGCGGGTTCCGGCGGGCGATTCTCCTCGATGACAAATCGGATATCAACTGATTTGCCGATATAATCCGACACCGTCGTGCGAACCAACTTCGTGTAGCGGCTCTCCAGCCATTCCACCGCGAACGTTGTCGGAGCTGTGACGACAAGTAGTCCATCATCCGAAAAATTGGCCTTCGTCGCCTTAAACCAGGTGTCGAAGCTCGGCTTGCTCAATTTAGTTTGGATGATTGACAGCACTTGCTGCCACAAATCCTCGGTATGGCTGTCCACAGACGGTCACTCCTATCCCTGTTGTTACGATGGCCAAACGTAATGCCTGATGCTGTCGATTCTATTGGGGTAAGCCGCTCATCCATCCACAGATGCAGGGACTTGTTGATGAAGGTTATGCAGAGGGGGAACATGTTGTTCACAATGTTATCCACAGGTTGTTGATAATTAAGTTTGCATTTACGCTCTGTCCACAACAAAAACAAATCTATCATAGCAAAATAAAGGCTCTATTTCAACGCGTGGCAGATTTTTATCCACAATCCCTACTGCTTGTGTATAAGAGTTATCTACAGCACAAGATATTGTTAACAGGCTGTGCGCAGTTCGACAGGAAACGGCAGAAGTCTTTTAAATTGTGCACATGTTACTAAATATTGACGGAAGAACGCGTTTATTGCCGTTATCCACAGGAATATAGATGAAGCGACTTGGAAAAGTGTTATCCACTGCTTCTTAAAGATGGACTCGGTTGACTTTCATTCGTCAAAATGGTTAAATGGAAAAAGGCGTTTTTAACTCGGGACTACTGCTTGAACGGACGAACAGCAATCGATCGTCCACGGGTTCTGCTGCATTCCGCTGCGGCGGACGCCCGAGTTGGACGAACGATACCTAGAAGCGGGGAGGTGCATGTAATGAGACCGACTTTCAAACCGAACGTGAGCAAGCGCAAAAAAGTTCATGGCTTCCGTAAACGGATGAGCTCGAAAAACGGCCGCAAAGTATTGGCTGCACGCCGCAAAAAGGGCCGCGCTGTACTGAGCGCTTAATGGATTCAAAACATGCGCATGCGTTCTGATTAGCAGAGACATGGCGGAAGTTATCCCATTCGGATATAAATTCTAAGCATGTGGAAAAAGACCACCTGGAGTGGTCTTTTTTTTGTACTGGGACGCCTTTCTTGCAATGAGGGATGTATGACATTTCATAGAAGGCAGCATAATGGGTGGAGTCGGTGAACAATGCAGAGAAAATGGCGCCTGAGAAGGCGTGAGGATTTTGCGCGGACGTACCGCGGCGGAAAGTCCTTTGCCAACGGTCAGTTTGTCGTTTATTGGTCCCGGCAGCCGAAGGCGGAGCCGTTCCGGCTCGGCATCTCGGCCAGCAAAAAAATCGGCAATGCGGTCGTCCGCAACCGGATGCGCCGGGTTGTGAAGGAAATTGTCCGGCAGCATGCCGACAAAATGGCGGAGCATACGGATTTTATCCTGATCGTCCGCGCCGGCGCCGTAGGCAAATCCACCAAGGAGCTGGAAAGAAGCGTGCTTCATGTGCTTCGCAAAGCTGGTCTTCTCAAAGCCCGCTGATTGCGCTTCAAATTCAGCATTTAAGCCTGGGAGGGCTTGTTTCATTGCCCCCTTATATATGGTATAGTTTAGGTTGAATCGTGATCAGAGAGGAGATTTACATGTTTTTTTCGCGCTTGGCTTCAAAACGCAAATGGCTGGTCATGTTCTCCCTGATTCTGTTGGTAGCGCTCCTCTCGGGATGCATGCCAGACCCGTCTCAGACGACGACGACCGAGGACTTAAAAACAAACGGGAACTGGTGGGAGCGCAATGTCGTTTACTACTTCTCGTTTCTATTAGATGAGTTCGCGGTATGGTTCGACGGCCAGTACGGCTTTGCCATCTTGCTGATGGTTATTATCGTAAGGACGCTGATTTTACCGCTTACGCTTAAGCAGTACCGCAGCTCCAAGGCGATGCAGGCGATTCAGCCCGAGCTCGCCGAGATCCGCAAGAAATACGCGGACAATCCGCAAAAGCAGCAGGAAGAGACGATGAAGCTGTTCCAGCAGAACCAGGTGAACCCGCTTGCGGGCTGTTTGCCGCTGCTGATTCAGATGCCGATCTTCATTGCGCTGTACAACTCGATCTACTTCAACAGCGACATCCGGACGCATGAGTTCCTGTGGCTGCAGCTTGGCGAGCCTGACCATCTGTACATCCTGCCGGTTATTGCGGCGATTACGACGTATGTGCAAACCAAGATGATGCAGAAAGCCCAGCCGAACAATCCTCAGATGCAGATGATGAACACGATTATGCTCATCTTCCCTGTGCTGATTCTTGTTATGGCGTGGAACCTGCCTTCGGCGCTTCCGTTGTACTGGGTATATACGAACATCTACACGATCATTCAGAACTACTTCCTGTATGTCCGCAATGCGGATAAAAACGGACAAGCTCCGAAGAAGGAAGAAGGCAACGGCGGCGACAAAGGAAAAGGCAAAGGTAAAAATAAAGGAAAAGGCAAAAACTCGGTTTCGGTTAAAGGCAAATAAACCGTGCGCTTTTTCCATCTATAAAGTTCCAATTCCGGCGGCAATGGCTCTCACAGTCATTGCTTTTTTGCCATCATGCGTCCTGACGCTTCCGTTTGTGAGGCTGGGGACTGCTTTTACGAGGTGAACCTTTAAGATGACAATGCAGGATACAATTGCGGCGATTTCCACAGCGCTCGGCGAGGGCGGCATCGCGGTTATCCGCGTCAGCGGCCCGCAGGCGGTGGCCAGCGTCGGCGGAATATTAAGGTCAAAGCAAAAGCTGACCGAAGCGGCAACCCATACGGTAACTTACGGCCATATCATTGATGCGGGAAGCGGCGAAAAGATTGAAGAGGTGCTCGTCACCGTCATGAGAGGGCCGCGTTCCTTCACGGCTGAAGATGTCGTGGAAATCGGCGTGCACGGCGGCTTAATTGCTGCCCGTAAAGTGCTGGAGCTAGCGCTCCGCCAGCCTGGCATCCGTGTTGCGGAGCCAGGTGAGTTCACCAAACGCGCGTTTCTGAATGGCCGGATTGACTTGGCCCAGGCGGAGGCCGTTATTGATCTCATTCGCTCCAAGTCCGATCGTTCGTATTCCGTAGCGCTCAAGCAGGCGGAAGGCACGCTGTCCAAACGGATCGGAGCGCTGCGCCATAGCTTGATTGAGCTGCTTGCCCATATAGAGGTAAACATCGATTATCCCGAGCATGACGTTGAAGAGATGACCAGTTCCTACATTAAAGACAGCTGCGGTGCCGCATTGGATACAATACGCCGATTGCTGCAGACGGCCGCAGAGGGCAAAATATTGCGCGAAGGCATTACGACGGCAATCGTCGGAAGGCCAAACGTTGGGAAGTCGTCCTTGCTGAACGCGCTTGTGCAGGAAAGTAAGGCGATTGTGACGGACATACCGGGTACGACCCGTGATGTGATTGAGGAATACGTTACATTATCCGGTATTCCTTTGCGGCTGCTGGATACGGCAGGCATACGGGAAACGACCGATGTGGTGGAAAAGATCGGCGTGGAACGCTCGCATTCAGCCGTGCAGGAAGCGGAGCTGCTGCTGCTCGTGCTCAACCATAACGAGCCGCTGCATGAGGATGAACGGGAGCTGCTCGGCAAGCTGGAAGGCCGGCAGGTTATCGTCATCGTCAACAAGACCGATCTGGACGGTCTACTGGAGCTGGATGAAGTTAGTTCGGCGCTTCCGGAAAGCCGGATTGTGCCGATGTCGGTGCTGCAGGATCAAGGCTTGGAAGATTTGGAGCAAGCGATTCGGGAACTGTTTTTTGAAGGGCAGCTGGAAAGCGCCGATCTGACTTACGTAAGCAATGCGAGACATATCTCGCTGCTTCATCGGGCCGCCGATGCGCTGCACGATGCCGTAAGCGCAACGGAAGACGGAATACCAATCGACATGGTTCAGCTCGATGTGCGCGCGGCTTGGGAGCTGCTCGGCGAAATCGTTGGGGATACGGCCGGAGAGTCGCTGATTGATCAGATTTTTTCACAATTTTGCTTGGGTAAATAAATTGTCCACATGGGGATAAGTGCAGCTGCCGCTTGTTACAGGTGACAGGAGCAGACAGAACCGACCGGCAGTCATCAGCAAGCGGCAGAGAATGCGGCGGAATGCCGTCGAAATCTGGAATTGAAAACCTATTTTCATAAAAGAGGGAGAGGCGGGCCGATTGACCTGCTAATTCCGCTCAGGAGGCTAACAAAAATGAGTTACGCTGCAG
This sequence comes from Paenibacillus pasadenensis, assembly GCF_023715725.1. Lineage (GTDB taxonomy): Bacteria > Bacillota > Bacilli > Paenibacillales > Paenibacillaceae > Paenibacillus_O > Paenibacillus_O pasadenensis_A. Next base: position 500,468 of record NZ_JAMBOT010000003.1, on the reverse strand, counting down.
GACAATACGATGTCCTCGTCATCGGCGCCGGACATGCCGGCTGCGAGGCGGCGCTGGCTGCAGCCCGGATGGGCTGCGAAACGCTGCTGCTTACGATTAATCTGGATATGGTCGCTTTTATGCCGTGCAATCCGTCTATCGGCGGTCCGGCCAAGGGCCATGTCGTCCGCGAGATCGACGCGCTTGGCGGGGAGATGGGCCGTAACATCGACAAAACCTATATTCAAATGAGAATGCTCAATACGGGCAAAGGTCCTGCCGTACATGCGCTGCGTGCACAGGCGGATAAATTCCTGTATCAGCATATGATGAAAAAAACCATTGAGGAAACCCCTCATTTGACGCTTCGCCAAGGGATGGCGGAGGAGCTGATCGTGGAAGACGGAGCCTGCGTTGGTGTCATTACAAAAACCGGCGCGGAGTATCGGGCCAAATCGGTCGTAGTGACGACCGGCACTTATCTGCGCGGCAAAGTCATTATGGGCGAGCTTATCTACGAGAGCGGTCCGAACAATCAGCAGCCATCGGTCAAGCTGTCTCAATCGCTGAAGGAGCAGGGCTTTGAGCTGGTACGCTTCAAAACGGGCACGCCTCCGCGTGTGCACAAGGACAGCATCGATTTTTCCAAAATGGAAATTCAGCCAGGAGACGAAAAACCGAAGTTTTTCTCTTTTGAAACGGAATATGCCAATAACGAACAGCTGCCATGCTGGCTCACCTATACGTCGGAACAGACTCATCAAATTATCAACGACAACCTGCATCGGGCTCCAATGTTCTCCGGCGTAATTGAGGGAACAGGTCCGCGTTACTGCCCGTCCATCGAGGATAAAATCGTTCGTTTCGCGGACAAGCCGAAACATCAGATTTTCCTGGAGCCGGAAGGCATGCACACGTCCGAGTATTATGTGCAAGGTCTATCCACGAGCATGCCGGAAGACGTGCAGCTTGGTATTTTGCGCTCCATTCCCGGCCTTGAAAAGGTGGAAATGATGCGTACCGGTTATGCGATTGAGTACGACGCCGTCGTGCCGACTCAGCTGTGGCCGTCGCTGGAAACAAAGGTGCTGCCGGGGCTGTTCACGGCAGGGCAAATCAACGGCACGTCCGGCTATGAAGAAGCCGCCGGTCAAGGCGTTATCGCCGGCATCAACGCAGCGCGCAAAGTGCAGGGCAAGGAGCCGGTCATTGTAGAACGCTCGCAAGGTTACATCGGCGTGTTGATCGACGATCTGGTCACTAAAGGCACCAATGAGCCGTACCGTTTGCTTACTTCACGCGCGGAATACCGTCTGCTGCTCCGCCATGACAATGCGGATCTGCGTTTGACGCCGACCGGTTATGAGATCGGCCTGATCAGCGAGGAGCGTTATGCCAAGTTCCTGGAGAAAAAATCCCGTGTCGAGGAAGAGCTGGCCCGTCTGCGCACGGTCAAAATCCGTCCTGAGGAAGCCGAGTCGATGCTGCAGGAAGCTGGATCTACGCCGCTGCAGTCCACGATTGATGCGCTTACGCTGCTTCGCCGTCCCGAGATTTCCTACGCAAGGCTGGAGCCGTTTGCGCCAGCTCCGTATGAGCTGAGCGAGGATATGAAGGAACAGGTAGAAATCCAGGTTAAGTATGCGGGTTATATTGAGAAACAGCTTGCACAGGTTGAACGCCTGGGCAAAATGGAGAAAAAGAGAATTCCGGAAGACATCGATTACAGCCTCGTACACGGCTTAGCTTCGGAAGCGAAACAAAAGCTAGGTTCGATTCGTCCGCTTAATATCGGTCAAGCGTCTCGTATTGCTGGCGTTACTCCGGCGGATATTTCAATCCTGCTCGTGCATCTGGAGCATTACAGCCGCGGCGGCGCAGCGAGGAGCTCTTAATGGACGCAGTCATGGAGCTTTTTCGGAGCCGGCTGGCGGAGCGGGGAATCCCGCTCTCGGATCGCCAGCTGGAGCAGTTCCAGCGTTACTATGAACTGCTTGTAGAGTGGAACGAAAAAATGAATTTGACGGGGATTACCGAACGGGCCGCCGTATTCGAAAAGCATTTTTACGACTCGGTTACACTGGCTTTTTACGCCGATCTATCGACGGCTTCCAGCTTGGCCGATATAGGTTCGGGAGCTGGATTTCCAAGCCTGCCGTTAAAAATTTGTTTTCCGCAGCTGAACGTTACCATTGTTGACTCGTTGAACAAACGGATTACGTTCCTGAAGCATGTCTGCACTGAGCTTGGATTGGAGTCGGTTGAATGTGTGCATGGCCGCGCAGAGGATATTGGCCGACTTCCGAAACATCGCGACGGTTATGATATTGTCACGGCGCGGGCAGTGGCTCGTTTAGCCGGTTTAAGCGAGCTTTGTCTTCCCTTTGTGCGTAAGGGCGGCCTGTTTGCCGCGATGAAAGGGGCTCAGCCCCAGGAAGAGCTTGATGAGGCCCGCTATGCCATTCGTGAACTGCGAGGGAAGCTGGACAAGGTTGAGACGCTGCGCCTGCCGGAAGAGCAGTCGGAACGCGCCATCGTGCTTATTCATAAAACTGAGTCGACGCCTAAGGCATACCCGCGCAAGGCAGGCGTGCCTTTGAAGCAGCCATTGTTAAAATAGTGCGGCAGGCGGTGCCTTGAGCAGCGATTTTGTCACTCAAGGCATCAATGAGCCGTATCGACAGCTTAATTTGAGTGAACGGAGCCGGGATTGAGAGAAGAGGATCTTTTTTAACGGACGACAAGAGAACGTATAAATGTTCCACGTGAAACATTCAGCCGATTGTGAAAACTTCTTGCAAAACCGAAATCCAGCAGGATATTCTCCTGTCCTCAACGAATTGAAAAGAGTGTGGTTATGGACCGAGTTCCATGATGGAACAATAATGAACACGGTACTCTGCTAATGAAGGCATATGGTAATGGAAGAACCATCTTGCCTTGTGCCGTTTCTGGATGTACCGCCATCGGCATGATACCCTATCTTAGTTGACCGGTGGCTCTGGAGCAAAGCCAGCAGGTGGAGCTCGCAGCTGAAAACCGGATTTCTATCGCAACTGCGTTGGAATTTAAAGAACTTGAGGTGTTCAGCGATCAGAGGGACGTCATTGGCACAGCGGATATGAGTGCACCGGACCTTAGACGCACGACCTTATTCGGCCTTTCTTTGCAGGAGCTTTCCCGCTCCGATTTTGCCCGTGCTGCACTGCCATGAAGTGCCGCAATTATGACTTGAAGGCCAAACAAGTCGCCGATGCGGCCGCAACACGGAATTCTACAGCAAGGACATTGGCACATTGAATTCGGGTGGTTGTAGAATGATGAAAGAACAATTTTCCCGGCTTTTCGGCCTAAACGATCCGAAGGCTGCTCAAGATGAAGTGAAGCAAATCCCGGTTGGCAGCATTAATACGAGCCCTTATCAGCCGAGAACGATTTTTGATGACGAGCGAATTGAAGAATTAAGCCAAACGATTCGCACGCATGGAGTAATTCAACCTATCGTCGTTCGCCTTCGGGGCGACCGCTACGAAATTATAGCCGGTGAGAGGCGCTGGAGAGCTGTCAGCAGGCTTGGACTTGAGACGATTCCAGCCATTGTGAGGGAGTTCAACGACTCACAAGCGGCCTCTATCGCCCTTATTGAGAACTTGCAGCGCGAAGGTTTAAGCGCAATTGAAGAAGCGGTAGCTTATCAGAAGCTAATCGATTTGCATAGCTTGACCCAAGAAAGCCTGGCACAGCGGCTTGGCAAAAGCCAATCTACAATCGCCAATAAAATCCGCTTGCTCGGTTTGAGCGAGCCAGTCAAACTTGCGCTTACCGAGAGGAAAATTACGGAGCGGCATGCCAGATCGCTGCTTGCCCTTGATACTGAAGAGCTGCAGCAGAAGGTTCTTGATGACGTGCTTGGCAAGGAGCTTAACGTTAAACAGACCGAAGCCCGCGTAGCTTTTTATAAAGAAGCCTCCAAAGCTAAAAAATCCAAGCGAATTTCCTTCACTAAGGATGTCCGCTTGGCGTTGAATACAATTCGTCAGTCCATCGATATGGTGTCCGGTTCCGGGCTGGAAATTAAGACGAACGAGAAGGATTACGAGGATCATTATGAAATTGTAATCAAAATTCCGAAGCGTTAATAAGGACACTTATCGTTCCATTCTGTAAGGCTTTCCTTTATACTTAATTCATTCCAGACGTGATGATTGCGTTTTCAAACATGGGCACCGTACAACAAGATTATGCTGACAAAAGCCTAGCTGCCCTTAACAATTCGTCTGGATGTTTAGGCTAAGCGGCGGAAGCCGCTTTTTTTCGCATGCTGGAGCGTGCCTTTTCAACTTCATTTGCTAAACATGCTGTCCGGGTCCAGGCAGGAGCTTGGCTCGTTAACCGCAGCAATATTATTCTCGCAGTATCCATCGTGTGCGGCATTGGGACGTTGAGCCGGCGGACACTCCGTGCAATCTAATTTCCGCAATTCTGCGGGGCTGCACGCTCTTCTCTCCTCCTGGACAGCAGAGCTTAATTGGTACTCTTCTCGTATTTCCATTGCATACGTCCACCGTTCGCAGGGCGGGGAAGCCGTATAGCTTGCCTTATTCAAGAAGGCTTCGAGTTGAATACCGGCTCCATGGATTGTGCCGTAGGGAAGTTGTACGAGATTGGGAATATTGAGGTGACAAGGTTGTCCAAAATAATCGCCATAACGAACCAGAAGGGCGGAGTCGGCAAAACGACCACATCCGTCAATTTGGGGGCATGCCTGGCTTCCTTAGGGAAGAAGGTGCTGCTTGTCGATATCGATCCTCAGGGGAATACGACAAGCGGAGTCGGTGTTAATAAAGCCGATGTGGAAAACAGCATTTATGACGTCTTGATCAATGAAGTTGACCCGCGTGAGGCAGTAAAACGCACAGAAGTACCGAATTTAAGCATTATTCCTGCCACGATTCAGCTGGCTGGAGCCGAAATCGAGCTTGTACCGACTATTTCCCGCGAGGTGAGACTCAAAAAGTCGCTTTCTCAGCTGCGGAATGACTATGATTACATTCTTATTGACTGCCCGCCATCTCTTGGTATTTTAACGATCAATTCTTTGACGGCCGCAGATTCGGTCATTATTCCAATTCAATGCGAATACTACGCTCTTGAAGGACTGAGCCAGCTGCTGAATACGGTTCGACTCGTTCAAAAGCATCTTAATACATCGCTGCAAATTGAAGGCGTGCTGCTCACAATGTTTGATGCACGTACTAATTTGGGCATCCAAGTGATCGAGGAAGTCAAAAAGTATTTTCAGCAAAAGGTGTACCAGACGATTATTCCAAGAAACGTGCGTTTAAGTGAAGCGCCGTCTCATGGTCAAGCTATCATCACGTATGATCCCCGCTCCAAAGGCGCCGAAGTTTATCTTGAACTGGCGAAGGAAGTGATCCAATATGAGCAAGCGGCTAGGTAGAGGACTAGAGGCACTCATTCCGTCTCTTTCCATCCAAGAGGATGACAAGGTTATCCAGGTTGAATTGAAGCAGCTTCGGCCGAATCCTTATCAGCCAAGGATTACGTTCCATGATGATTCGATTCATGAACTCGCAGAATCCATCAAGCAGCATGGCGTTATTCAACCGATTCTCGTGCGCTCTGTGCTAAAAGGGTATGAGATTATTGCCGGAGAGCGCCGTTTTCGCGCCTCTCAGTTATGCGGGCTCAAAACGATTCCCGCTGTAGTCCGCAGCTTCTCCGATCAGCAGACGATGGAAATTGCGCTTATTGAGAACCTTCAGCGCGAAGATTTGAATGCAATCGATTTGGCCTCGGCTTATCAGGCTATTATGGACAAGTTCAATCTGACGCAGGAGGAGCTGTCGCTTAAGGTTGGTAAGTCGCGCTCGCATATTGCCAATTTCCTCCGGCTGTTAAGTTTGCCGGTTGAGATTAAAGACAATGTTTCACGTGGAACATTATCAATGGGGCATGCCCGCGCGCTCGTCGGCTTAAAGGAAGACAAGCTGCGTAAGGAGCTGGCTAAACAAGCGATCTCCAACGAGTGGAGCGTTCGGGAGCTGGAGCAGGCCATTCAAACGCTGGATAAAAAACAGCCAGAATCCCCAGCAAAGAGCAAAACGGTCAAGCGGGACCCCTACCTGGAAGCATTGGAAGAAAATCTGCGCGAGCGGTTCCAAACATCGGTGAAAATTAAGGCTTCCCGCGATCGGGGTAAAATCGAGCTGACCTATTATAATAAGCAGGATTTGGAACGGATTCTAGACATGCTGCAGCAGTCCTGAAGCTGAACTGAAGCTATTCGAAAACAAATCGTTTCAGTACCAAAGCTTTACGGAAAACAAGTTCGTTATAGGAGCATACCTCGGTTGTAATCTGCTGCGACAGGGATTAAACTTAGGTATGCTATTGTTTTTTTGAGCGGAAATTAGGGTTAGCCCGGAAAGGATGAGTGCCGATATGGCCCAAGAACAGCCTTTAATCTATTTGGATCATGCAGCGACTTCCTGGCCCAAACCGCAGGCAGTTGTGGATGCGGTTATGCAAACACTGCAGCAAGGGGCCGCGAATCCGGGCCGCGGCAGCCATCGGATGGCGGTGCAATCGGGAAGAGTATTGTTCGAGGCTAGAAAAAATCTCGCAAAGCTGCTGCGAATTGCCAATCCAAACGATATTGCCTTGACCGCAAATACAACCGTCGGACTGAACTTGGCTATTAAAGGAATGCTGAAGCCAGGCGATCATGTCATCGCCACAGCGGTGGAGCATAACTCAGTCCGCAGGCCGCTGGAATATTTGAAATCAAGTATTGGCATTACGGTTACATACGTAGAGACGGATCGGTTTGGAGAGCTGGATGTTGCCCGAATACGGGAGGAGATCCGGCCCGAGACGGCTCTCGTTGCCGCAGCGCACAGCTCCAATCTGCTGGGATCGATTTTGCCGATTGCCGATATTGGCGAAATTACCCGGCGGAACGGCATTCCGTTATTGGTTGATGCAGCTCAGTCGGCCGGTATCCTCGATATCGATGTAGAAGAGATGGGCATCGACCTGCTTGCTTTTCCGGGCCATAAAGCGCTGCTCGGGCCTCAAGGCACAGGGGGAGTGTACATTCATCCCCGGCTCGATCCAGTGCCGCTGCTCCACGGAGGGACAGGCAGCCAATCGGAGTCGGCTGAGCAGCCGACGGTCAGGCCCGACCGTTATGAGGCAGGCACGCCGAATACGCCTGGCATGGCCGGATTGGCAGCAGGCGTTCGGCATGTGCTGGAGCTGACTCCTAAGGCGGTTCATGCCCGGGAGACGGAGCTGATTGCTCGCATCCGGGACGGATTGGCATCAGTAGCGGGCATAACGCTGCTCGGGCCGCAGGAAGGCCGGCCGCGAACCGGGATATGCGCCTTTACGATGGCAGGTGTTGAAGCGTCGGAGCTTTCCTTTATTTTGGATCAGCATTATGGCATTGCCGTAAGGGCAGGCTATCATTGCACACCGCTGGCGCACTGGAGCGCGGGAACCGCTGAAACAGGCGCGGTAAGAGCGAGCGTCGGAGCGTCCACGACAGATCAGGAAGCGGAAGCGCTTGTGCTTGCAATACGCGAAATCCGGACCCATTACCCCATCTAGGGAGAAGATTAGGAGCGTAACGGGAAAGATGAATGAATGGTATGAAGCTTGGGTGGAGGCGCCATATTATGGCGCAGCCATTGTAGTAATGGCATTGGTGCTGCTGCTTCTCATAATCTGGATCTCGGCTCTCGGCCGCAAGCTGACAAAGCTTAGACGCCAATATGTTCAGGTAATGGGACAGACCGGCGTGACGAATCTGGAGGAAGTTATTGTTGGCTTGAGACTGTCGCTGGACGAGCAGGAGGACAGGCTGGGCCACTATGGGCAGCAGCTGAACGAATTTGCCCAGCTTTTGAAGGAGACAAAAGGCAGAGTCGGCGTACTGCGTTACAACGCCTTTTCATCACAGGGCAGCGATATGAGCTTCTCGGTCGCAATCGTGAACGAGGAGCAGACCGGAGTTGTATTGACCGGCTTACATGGCCGGGATGAGACATACATGTACGCCAAACCGCTGCAAAAAGGAAGCTCGACTTATCCGCTTACACCGGAGGAGCAGCAAGCCATTATTCTTGCGTCGCAGCGTGAACCGGGTAAGAACGGCAGTCGTGAATAGCGCGGACGAGTGTGTCTGACATTAGCTCGGCCATACGCATAACGAGGCTAAGACGAGTGTTTTGAAGCACAAAATATTCCATAAATCCGCCCACGTTCACGATGCCGGTCATATGGATATCTCCAACTGGCGGGAGCTCTTTGTTTACGCCGGCTCCCGGCCGCACAGGCCCGGGTCCAAGCTGAATGCAGCCGACGCTGCTCAACTGGCCAAGGCAGGCGTCGATACCGATAATAAACGGCTTGGCCATACTGCTGTTAATATCCTGCAGGGTGCTTTCCAGGTTCATCGCGTGCACAGGCTCGTCCAGCGTGCCGTACAGCTCGAACAAGGAGCCGCGCTGCTTGGCTAGATGGGAGCCGATAATCGGGCCGAGAGCGTCTCCTGTGGAGCGGTCGGTGCCGATACAGACGACGGCAATCCGGCTTTCCCTCGGAACGGGACCAAGATGCAGCATCAGGCTGCTGGTCAGCTGACGGGCGGCGTCGGGATCGGTATGAGGCACTTTAAGCGGGATTTCCCGGATTGCAGCAGGACGTTTCATAGATTCCCCTCCGCTAATATGAACTGTTAGTAGTATATGGTAGAGAGGGGCAATTTATACTTGCCCGTCCATTTTCAATAAGAGGAGTTAGCTATGCTTATCGCTTTTGATTCGACGCAGCAAGCGCTTCGCACGGAGATGCTGCTTGAATATGCCGATATTGAAATTGACATCCGCCCGACGCCAAAGACAATTACTGCGGGATGCGCGCTGTCGATCGATTTTCCCGATGATGAATTGGAGACGGTCAGGCTTATTTTGGTGGAGCAATCGGTGGAGATTCGCGGTATATTCCGGGAGACTTCGGATGGATACGAACTGGTGCACAGCGGCTGAAGCAGCTGTTTGGAAAAGAAGTTTATCAGCCTTCCGCGACTCGCGCGGGGAGGCTTCTTTTATTAGAATGCTAGAATGAGACTTCATGCAAAAATAGTAGAGAAAGGAGATTGAACCAATGAATTCATGGGAGCTAATGGCATCCGCTAGTACAAACACAGGAAATACCGGGGAGGGAGCGGCGAATAACGCTGGAGGTCCAGTAAATGAGGGTCCAACAGATCTTGCTGGTCTGCCTAAAGCGGCTTTAGAGAAAACCAATGCCTTCTGGGATACGCTGCGCACGACGTTCGACAGTGCGTTCTGGATTAATGCAGGTATTGTTCTCATTAAAATCGCAATTATTTTGCTGATTGGACGGCTCATTATTTTCGCTGTTAACAAATCCATCGACAAAGTGCTCGAACGGGAATCCAAGGTGGCGCAGCGCACCAGGAGGGTCGTCACGATGGGGCGGCTGCTCAAAAATGTCGCTTCCTACGTCGTCTATTTCATTACCGCTATGGTTGTGCTGCCGATGCTCGGCATCAATATCGGACCGCTGCTGGCCGGGGCAGGCGTGCTTGGACTGGCGATCGGTTTCGGCGCGCAGAGTTTGGTGAAGGACATTATTACTGGATTTTTCATCGTACTGGAGGATCAGTTTGCAGTTGGAGATGTCATTCAAACGGGAACGTACAAAGGCACGGTGGAATTGATTGGACTGCGCACGACGCGGCTGAAAACATGGACGGGAGAGGTTCACATTATCCCGAACGGTTTGATCGCTCAGGTGACGAACTATTCGCTTAACCACTCCTTGGCGGTCGTGGACGTCGATTTGCCGAACGATTACAAAATCGACGAGACGGAAGAAAGCATTCGGGCCATGCTGGAGAAGCTGGAAAACCCGAATCTGGTCAAGGTGCCGGATCTGCTTGGCGTCGCTTCCCTGACTACGGCTGAGTACAAGCTGCGCATCATCGCGGAATGCCAGCCGAATACCGAAGCGGCCGTTTCAAGACAGATTAATTTGGAGCTCAAAAGGCTGCTGCGAGAGCATGATGAGCCGCAACAATCTCTGGCGTAGATTCAGCAGGGCGTGTAAGATGGAAAGAACCGGCCAAGCCTCCGCAGCAGGGAACGTTGCGGGGGCGGGACAGCGGCCGAAGGAGAGGTGAGCGGTATGGAACGCAAGCAGTTCGAGCTTGGCGATGTCGTGCTGATGAAGAAGCCCCATCCATGCGGAACCAACGAAATGGAGATCATTCGCATGGGCATGGACATCCGCATCAAATGCACCGGCTGCAAGCACAGCGTGCTTATTCCACGGGCGAAGTTTGAAAAAAACATGAAAAAAGTGCTGCGTCATGCAGCCAATCAGGGCGAAGCAGGCGGAGAATCGGCATTATCCTAAACGCTTGCAATAATGCCCAGCATATGTTATGATCTATCTTGCTGCGGAAAGGTACCCAAGTGGCCCAAGGGGGCTGACTCGAAATCAGCTAGGCGTCTCACGGCGTGCGTGGGTTCGAATCCCACCCTTTCCGCCATCCTTCAGCGAATTAGAACCTCCTACTCCGGTAGGAGGTTTTTTTGTTGTTCTGAATAGAGAAATGGTGCAGCCGAGAAGCCGCTCCGGGTTAAAACTAAAGATGTTTAATAAAGCCGCGTTTTGAACCGCTGTATCCGATGTTTTCATAAAAGCGATGAGCCTCAATTCTTTCGTTGCTCGAGGCAAGAATCGTGTAGCTGCAACTGTGATCTTTTCCGTACCCCTCCAGCGCCTGCATAAGCAATCGTCCCACACCGCTGCCTCGGCTTTTCTGGGACACGATGACGTTCTCGATCAGCAAAAATGGGGCGCAGCTGCCCACCAAATCGCGGCACACGATGCCCATTGCCGTACCGGCAAGCTCCTGCTCCAATTCCGCAACAGCGACGTAATAGTGAGGCTCAGAGGCTATTTGCTCCAGCTGGCTTCCCATCTGTAACGTGTCGGATTCAAACCCCATGAGCTCGGCGAAAAGACCGGATAAAGCCTCAGCGTCGCGGGGCTCGGCTTTACGAATGATTACCCTCAAACAAGTCCACTCCTTGTTAACCATTTAAGTGCCGTAAGCGGCGCGTTAAATAAGGATACACGGGCGGAGCCGAGAAATTCAACGTATTCAGTAGCGTTTATGCAGGCGGAAGGCATGCTGTCAAAACGGATCGAATTTAATTAGGCGGTTAAACGAACAAGCGCCCAGCCTAATGGCTGGGCGCTGCTGACGGCGCTTAATGGGTTGCAAAATTAATCAAGCTGCACTTCCCTCACTGAACACGTTTGGACACCGCCCGGCTGCTAAATGTCCGAGGACTTTTACGCCTGCTGCGGTGAAGGCCTTAAAGACATCTGTCTTTGGCACAACCCCTCGCTTTTCTGTGAATGTTGTGAACTGGCGTCATTTGCAGTGTCCTTGCGCTTTTTACGGCCAACGGAACCACACCCTCATCTTGTCGCGCCGTCAAGGATAGTATGGCCGGACGGCTGAATGTTATGCGTCCGATTTTGAGCCGATTCGCTCGTTAGTCTTTCGGCATTTTCACCCATACGCGGTTATGATTGCTGTTTTTCGGGAAATGCTGTCCCTTTTTCAAGGAGATTTTTTTGGGTTTGGAGATGCCCATGTGGAATGAATCCTCTCCTGCTTCCATGTACCAGCCGTCATTGGGGGCTTTAAAGCCGGATTCAAACTTGGTGCGTTCGCCCATACGTATCTCCACCTTCTGCATGTAATTCGGCCTTACAGGGCCGGATGTTTATTTTTCGCCGCAGAGGCCGGAATCATCAGCGGCAATTATTCGCAAGGATAACGTCAGCCGGCGTGTGAAATGCGTTATCCTTGCGTCAGACAAGCTGTTCTGATATAGTAGATTGGTATGCGAGTTAAACCCTCGCTCCTTGCTCTTTCGTCCAGCTGGACGGGAAGGGCCGCTTAGTCCAAGAGGAGGTGAATCATAGTGCGCAAATACGAATTGATGTACATCATTCGTCCTGAGACGGAGCAAGAAGCAGTTCAAGCTCTCGTTGAAAAATTCAATGGCATCATCGCGAATGGCGGAGAAGTATCCAAGTCCGACGTTCTCGGCAAACGCCGTCTTGCGTATGAGATCAACAAGATCCGTGACGGAATCTACGTTCTTGTCCACTTTAACGGTACAACCGAAGTGGTTAATGAGCTGGATCGTGTCATCAAGATCACGGATGAAGTTATCCGTTTCCTGATCGTCAAAGACGTAGCTTAAGCCAAGATTTAGTTGACTTGGGAGGTTGGTACGATGTTGAATCGCGTCATTCTGATTGGCAGACTGACCAAAGATCCAGAGCTTCGCTATACCCCTTCGGGAGTTGCGGTTACGCAGTTCACGCTGGCGGTAGACCGGCCATTTAACAGCCAGTCCGGCGAGCGGGAAGCCGACTTTATTCCGATTGTCACCTGGAGACAGCTCGCTGAAACCTGTGCCAACTATCTGCGCAAAGGCCGTTTAGCAGCGGTCGAGGGCCGGATGCAAGTACGGAACTACGACAACAATGAAGGCAAACGCGTCTACGTGACGGAAATTATTGCCGACAACGTCCGGTTCCTGGAATCCGGTAACCGCGATGGCGGTTCGCGTGAAGAGGGCTCCCAAGGCGGAGGCGGCAGCAGCCAAGGCGGCGGCGGTAATTATGGCGGTGGAGGATACGGTGGCGGCGGCCAGTCGAGCGGCGGCAACCAAGGCGGAGGTTCCTACGGGGGCAATCGCGGCGGTGGAGGTTCCTCGAACAGCCGGGATCCATTCTCGGATGACGGACGTCCTATCGACATCTCCGAAGATGATTTGCCATTTTAACAGAAAGGACGGATAACTATGGGATTCAAGCAAAGAGAAGACGGTGGCGAGCGTCCAGAACGCAAGTTCCGCAAAGGCGGCCGTAACAAGCGCCGTAAAGTTTGCTACTTCACCGTGAACAAAATCAAGAGCATTGATTACAAAGACACGGACCTGCTCCGCAAGTTCATCAGCGAGCGCGGCAAAATTCTGCCACGCCGTGTGACTGGCACAAGCGCGAAATACCAGCGTGCTCTGACGATTGCGATCAAACGCTCTCGCCAAGTAGCCCTGCTGCCATATACGACGGACAACTAGGACGTCACAGGAGCAGCTCTTCCTTAATCGGAGGGGCTGCTTTTTTGCGTTCGATTCGAGCCCTGCGGTTGATGCATACTGTTACAAGCGGTGGCGTTGGCAAAAAGGTATGAGACTTTGACTTTGATTCCAGGGAGAAGCTTAACAGCCCCCTGTTGTTATAAAGGCGGTCCGACACGTTTATTCGACTTACCAGCGATGCTTTAGCGGCTTAGCATACAAAAAAAGACCGCCCATCGCAGCGGTCTTTCAGTTTAATGAAAAGCTCAACAGGTGCAAATCGATTAAGCGGTCGGCTCCTCGTCAAGCTCGGATTGCGCTTGAGCTTGCGCCTGGGAGGCGGTCATTTCCTCTTCCGTTTGAATGATCAGCTCAACCTTGCGGATGCGGTTTTTGGTCGCTTCGCGGATAATAAAGGTCAAATTCTCGTGATCGTAACGGACGCCGGTTTTGGGGGACTGCAGACGGGTGTAGAGCCAGCCGCCCACCGTATCGGTATCTTCGTTATCAAAGTTATGGTTCGTCAGCTGGCCGAGCTCATCAAGCGATACCTTGCCGTCGAGCAAGTAACAGTTCTCTTCGAGCTTCTCGATCTCGCGGCGCTCATCCTCGTCGAACTCGTCGCGAATCTCGCCGACGATCTCTTCAAGAATGTCTTCAATCGTAATAAGGCCGGACGTGCCGCCGTACTCGTCAACGAGGATGGCGATGTGCACGCGCTCCTGCTGCATACGCTTCAGAAGCTGTTTAACCGGGATGCTTTCCGGAACGGACACGACAGGATGGATTAGATCGCGGAAGCTGAATTCCTTGTCTTCATGATAAGTAAGGAACAATTGCTTCGTATTAATCATGCCTACGATGTTATCCTTGCTTTCGGTAGCGACCGGGAAGCGGGTGTATTGTTCCTTTTGAATAACAGCCAAGTTCTCGTCGCGAGTATGGTTTGTATACAAGCACACCATGTCGGTGCGCGGAACCATGATCTCACGTGCAACCATCTCGTCAAAAGCAAAGATCCGGCTTACATAGCCATATTCCGTATTGTTAATCTTGCCGCTTTGCAGACTCTCGCTCAGGATGATCTGAATTTCTTCCTCCGAGTGGGCATCTTCATGCTCGCTCACAGGGCGGAGGCCGAACATACGAACCAGACCGTTGGCGGAGCCGTTCAGCAGCCAGATGAATGGGTACATAATGCGGTAGAACCAAATAATCGGTTTGGCTACCAGGAAGCTGATGAATTCGGCTTTCTGAATCGCCCATGTTTTAGGCGCAAGCTCGCCAATTACGACATGCAAATAAGTGACCAAAATAAACGCGATCAGAAAGGACAGAAGACTGGCCAGGCTGTCGGAAAGATGGAGTTGGTGAAAAAGCGGTTCAAGGATATGTTCTACCGTCGGTTCGCCGAGCCAACCAAGGCCGAGCGCGGTAATCGTTATCCCAAGCTGACAGGCGGACAGATATCCGTCCAAATTGCTTGTCACCCTTTGCACTGCCAACGCGTTTCTGCGGCCTTCCACAACCAGCTGGTTAACCCGGCTCGGACGAATGCGGATAATAGCAAACTCCGTTGCGACGAAGAAGGCGGTCAGGAAGATCAGCAATGCGACCAAGCCCAAATTCAACCATATACTACTACTGTCCATTCTAAATCATCGACATCCTTTAACTTTTAGAATAAGTTCTTATGAACCAGTATAACGAACCTGTTGGCAGCACTTCAACTGTTTGAAAGCCTCTGAAGGACGTTATAAGGCATTGAGAGCCGTATAGAGCGGATCAATCGGACTTTTTCTCCTTCTGGCCCTTCTTTACAGGCGCGGAAGGGGCACTTATGATAGGTTCATCTGAACTTAATCCAATTCGAAAGGAGGAAACCGGCAATGGAATCTTTTGTGCTGACCCGGTTCCAAATGGCCAATCTGCTCCTGTCCCTCAACGGAAGAAGCGGTTCAAGCCCGATTCAAATCGTGCAGGACGCATGGAAGAAGGAGCATCGGGACCAGGTCAATTCAGGGAAGGCGCTGCCGGCATTCCTCTCGACGGATTGGCCGGCGGTGCTGGAAAAATTGATTAAAGGGCAAGGCATCAAGGGAGTGTCGCTGCAGGAAGCGGCCGCGCTCGGAGGCCGGATCGAGTTTTCTTCCCTTTCCATTACGGCCATGCAGAATTGGGTGAAAAGGGACTTTAAGCCGTTTTTTGAATCGCCTAAAGCGGGCAAAAAATACTCCCTCGAACAAGCGGCCCTTCTGTTCATTATCGACGACTTGAAGGCCAGCCTGGACTTTGAATCGATCCGCAAGCTGTTCGAACGTCTTTTTCGCATGTCCGAAGATAGCTCCAGCTCCTGCAATCCGCTGCTCGGACCGCTTGAATTTTATCGCGCCTATTCTGCCCTGTTTGAGGAGATGGATGCGGACGGCGACGGAATTCTGGATTCAGGTCCGGGGCTGATTGGAGTAGACAACAGCGAAGCGCTGGAGCTGCGCGTTCGGGAGGCAGCCGGCCGGAAGGTGAACCGCTTAGCCGGACTTCAGCCAATGGAAAAGGAAATGCTGGGAAATATGCTGCTTATTGCGGTTTTTTCCGTTCAAGCGGCGTATTTCCATGCGTTCAGTCGCCGGTACTGCAATGCCACGCTTTTTTTAAATTAATTAAGTTCTTAAGAGTTTTGTAACTATTCTTTAAGGATAGTCGTCTACACTTAGGCTACACTAATTAAAGTTTCAAAATGCTCTATAGAAAGGAATTATTCCTATATGAAGCGAAATAAAACACGCGGCCGCCGAGTCTGGACCTGGACCGCGTCTATTTTGGCCGTGCTGCTGCTGCTAGGTGCTGCCGGGTATTACAATCGCACGACGCTGGCGCTTTGGGGTTTTGACATGTTTTTGGCGGAGGATGTCAAAGACAAGCTTGAGCCATCCTACAAACCGACGGAAGACAGCAAAAAACGCACTGCCGAGCAGGTCAAATACACGCAAGCCGATCCTTACTCTGTCCTCCTGCTGGGCGTAGACGCCCGTGATGCGGAACGAGGACGTTCCGATACGATGATGTATACGATTGTACGTCCGAAGGAAGGCGCTATGCTGATGGTGTCGATTCCGCGCGATACGTATACGGAAATTGTCGGCAAAGGCCGTGAGGACAAAATTACCCATGCTTACGCGTTCGGCGGAGCCAAAATGGCTGTAGACACTGTGGAGAACCTGCTCGACAACGAGGTTGACTATTATGCAGCGGTTAACTTTAACGGGTTCCGGGATCTGATTGACGCTATGGGCGGCATTTCGCTGCCAGTTGAAAAGGATCTCGTCAACGATGACGCAGACCATGAAAAATTCGTTGTTAAAGCGGGACAGGACAAGTATATGGGCAAGGATGCCTTGAACTTTGTCCGTTACCGCGAGGATGCGGGCGGCGACATCAGCCGCACGGGACGGCAGCAGGCTTTTGTCGAGGCGATCATGGACGAGGCGTCCAGCATGTCCTCCTGGGCTAAAATCCCGGATTATGTCGGCATTATGGGAGAGAATTTTGCTACGGACATCCCGCCAAACGATATGATTGAAATGGCTAAAGCGGTTCTTCAGGGTGACAATCGACTCGTTTATACGCGCACGCTGAAAGGCGAGGGCGGCAAAGGACGAAGCGGAGCCTGGTACTTTTATGCGGATGAGCAGGACTTATCCCGAATTGATCAGATGATTGAGGACTGGATGAATCCGAACAAAACGCTGGCCGAGCTGACAGGCAGCGGCAGCAATACCGATAACGGTTCCCTTAATTCAGTTAATTCCGGTGATGCCGCAGATACCGGCAACGCGGCGGATTCCATTAGCTCTGCAGATTCCGGCAGCAAAGACCGTTCCGTGTCTACATCCTCTGCGCGCGCACCGAAATAAGTTTTGCTCAAAAGAATGGAGTAGTCGTGATGAACATTGCTTTTTTCCTGCTTCCAAAAGCGGAAGTAATTACGTTGACTTTGGAGGCTACGCTGCGCCAGACACTGGAGAAGATGGAGCATCACCGCTATACGGCGGTGCCTATTCTCGATCAGCACGGCGCCTATGCAGCGACAGTAACGGAAGGCGACCTGCTGTGGTACATGAAAAACGCCAATTTAAGCTTTGATCAGACACATCGGGCCAGCCTGGCTGACGTGCCGATGCGCGTGCAATTAAAGCCGGTGCGGATCGACTCCAACATGGAGGATCTGATTTCTCTGGCAAAGGTGCAGAACTTTGTACCCGTTGTAGACGACATGAACCGGTTCATCGGCATCGTGCGCCGCAGCGATATTATCGATTATTGCGCAAAGGGCTTGTTCCGGGGCGAGGAAGAATCTGCCGCTGGTCTGGAGAGCCGTTAGCTGTTAAATCTAACCCTCGCACCGCTCCTGCGGCTTGCGGGGGTTTTGCTATATTCCAGCAAGGCGGGCCGAGCGGGGAATCCGCTTGTAGGACTAGGTTTTGTGGTATAATGAGTGGTACTGAACGATGAAGATATGAGGTGAACGGGCTTGAAAACCGGTGGGAAATCCATCATGTGGAGCGTCACCGCTCTCCTGCTGCTGGTCTCCATAGGAGTGCCGCTGCTTAATGTACTGACCGTCACCTTGTTGATGGTGCCCTATGTGGTGCTTTATACCACCCTGTCCAAAAAAGTGTTCGCCGCGCATCTGATTCCGGTGTGGCTCATTGCTTATTTTATTGTCGGGCCAGCGCCGCTGATCGTCGGCTTGTTTTTCCTTGTGCCCGCTATCGTAATGGGACATTATTACCGTTCGGATAAACCGGTCCGCGCCCGGATGACGGCCGTAATGATCAGTATTGTAGGCATTATTCTGTTAGAGCTATTTATTTTTGACGTGGTGCTTGATCTGTCGGTTATCGGTGCCCTGCAGGACCAGTTGCGGGCTGCCGCCAATCAGGTTGCTGAACAAGGGGTTTCAGGCGAGCTTTGGACGTCGGAGATGACGGATCAGCTGGTGAATGCCACGGTTCAGGTCATTCCGCAGGCGCTGCTGCTTTCGGCTTTCATGCTTACGGCGGTTGCCCAATATATATCGAGAAAGGTGCTCGCTTCCCAAGGCGTTCAGGTGAAAGGACTTCCGCCCGCGCATGAATGGCGGGTGCCGCGCATACTCGTAACCTATTATTTAATCGTGCTCGTCATCCAGCTGTTCGTGCCCGCGAACGACGGCTCGTTTATGGCGACGGCTCTGTTTAATCTCGTGCCGCTGCTTCGGTTTGTCTTCACCGTGCAGGCCATCGGGTTCTTCTTTTTCCTGGCGCATCAGAAGCGCTGGCCTAAAGGGGTGCCGGTCATTATCGGAGTGCTGCTGCTCCTGTTCCCTCCGCTTAGTCTGATCGGGGTGCTGGACGCGGCGTTTCCGATTCGCAAGTCGTTCCAGAAACCTTGAACAGGGGCGTGAATTATGCCTAAAATGCTTCTTAAGCGCTGGCATGGGCTGCACAGCTTATGGTGGCTGCTTTCTATGGCGCTTCTGACCGCTGCGCTGCTGGCATACAATCTGCTTCTCGGTATTCTGGCGCTTGTGCTTACGGCGGGCTGCGGCGTGTATACGTATTTGGCGGAGCGGGCTTTCCGGCGCGATCTCAAGAAGTACCTTGGAACATTGTCCTACCGGATCAAAAAGGTCGGCAGCGAAGTCATTGACGAGCTGCCCTTTGGCATTATTTTGTTCAACGAAGACCGCGTGGTGGAATGGCATAATCCGTTTGTAGCGGACATGATGGAGCAGGAATCGGTCATCGGACTGCCGCTGTTGGAGCTTTTTCCCGCGCTTGGGCAAGTGAAGGACCGCCCCGGCAAGCTGGAAATCGCCATCGGCGCCGATATTTACGAGCTGATCTACAAGCCGGCGGAAAAGTTATTATACGTTCGAGATATTACCGATATGTGGCAGCTTTCCAAAAAGTACGAGGAAGAGAAGCCTGCGCTTGGCATCGTGTTTATTGACAACCTTGACGAGGTAACGCAGTCGATGGACGATCAGCAGCGCACGACGCTGCTTTCTCGGGTCACATCGGAAATTACGGAATGGTCGCAGCGTGAAAATCTCTATTTAAAGCGGCTGAATTCAGACCGCTTCTTGCTTATAACGGATCAGCGGACGCTGCGTCAGCTGGAGCTGTCAAAGTTTATTATTCTTGATGAAGTGCGCGAGATGACCGGCGACATGAAGATACCGATGACGCTGAGCATCGGCTTCGCCGCTGGCGCAAGCAGCACACAGGAGCTTGGACAATGGGCGCAGGTTAGCTTGGACATGGCGCTTGGCCGCGGCGGCGATCAGGCCGCCGTCAAAGTCGGCGAGCGCACCAGCTTTTACGGGGGCAAGTCCAATGCCGTCGAAAAACGGACGCGGGTCAGAGCACGCGTCGTCGCCCATGCGCTGCGCGATATGATCCGCGAGAGCGAAAAGGTTGTCATCGTCGGGCATAAGATGCCCGATATGGATGCAATCGGCGCAGCGGTCGGCGTTGCGAAGATGGCGCAGCATTTGGGCAAGGACGCTTTTATCGTGCTGGAGGGCGTCAACCCGGCGATTCAGAAAATGATGGAGATGATCAAGGAGGATGAACGGCTGTTCCGCCGCTTCATCTCACCGGAGCAGAGCGTGGCGATGGTAGACGGACGAACGCTCGTTGTTGTCGTGGACACGCATAAAGCCTCTCTGCTGAAGGAACCGCGCATTTTGAGCCAGACAAACCGGATTGTCGTTGTGGACCATCATCGCCGCGGGGAGGAATTCATTCCCAATACGGTGCTCGTGTACATGGAGCCGTACGCTTCATCGGCCTGCGAGCTGGTGACGGAGCTGCTTCAGTACATTCATGACCGGCTCGTGCTGGATATTCGGGAAGCGACCGTTCTGCTTGCGGGCATTACGGTGGATACCAAAAGTTTTGCAATGCGGACCGGGGCGCGCACCTTTGAGGCGGCTTCTTATCTACGGCGCAACGGCGCCGACACGACGATGGTGCAGCGCATGCTCAAGGAAGATTTGGAGGAATACCTCAAAAAAGCCGACATCATCAAACATGCGGAAGTGCTCTACGGTCATATCGCGCTTGCGGTCACGGAGCCCGGCAAACGATATTCGCAGCTGTTGATCGCCCAATCGGCCGACACGCTGCTTAATATGACGGGGATTTATGCTTCCTTTGTCATCGGGGAACGACAGGACGGTCTGATCGGCATTAGCGCCCGCTCCCTGGGCCAAATGAATGTTCAGGTCGTTATGGAGCGGATGGGCGGAGGCGGGCATTTGACGAATGCCGCCTGCCAGCAGGACGGATCGGTACAGGAAGTGGAAGAGAAGCTGAAGCGGGTGCTGCAGCAAATTCATGAGGAAGAGGGGTTGTTTGAATAATGAAGGTTATTTTTCTGCAAGATGTAAAGGGGCAAGGCAAACGCGGCGAGATTAAGGAAGTATCGGAAGGTTATGTGCGCAACTTCCTGCTGCCAAAAGGGCTCGTGAAGCCGGCGGAAGCGGGCAACATCAAAACGCTTGAGATGCAGAAGGCGTCCGAGGACAAGCGCAAAGCTCAGGAGAAGGCCGATGCGGAAGCACTGGCTGCCAAGCTCGGGGAGCTGACCGTAGTTGTGCGCACAAAAGCGGGCGAGGGCGGCCGTCTGTTCGGAGCCATTACGACCAAACAGATTGCCGAAGCGCTGGAGAAGCAAGAAGGCATTAAAATCGATAAACGCAAAATCGAGCTGCCGGAGCCGATTCGCGCGCTTGGCTTCACCAATCTGGAAGTAAAGCTCCATCCGCAGGTGAAGGCGAAGCTTAAGGTTCAGGCGGCTGAGGAATGAGAACGGAGGCGCAGGAGGGATGAGCCAAGACAGCTTGTTGTTTGACCGGGTCCCCCCTAACAATCTGGATGCAGAGCAGGCCGTGCTTGGCGCTGTTCTGCTGCAAGCCGAAGCTTTGATTACCGCAATGGAAAAAGTCCGCCCCGAGGATTTTTACCTTGCATCTCACCAATTGATTTTTGAAGCAATGATTGAGCTTGGTGAGAACAACCAGCCGATTGACTTGGTCACGCTGACCGCTTATTTGAGCGACCGCTCCCAGCTGGATGAAGCGGGCGGAGTCAGTTATTTGGCCAAGCTTGCCAGTGTTGTTCCAACGGCGGCTAACGTGGAATATTACGCGCAAATCGTCGAAGAAAAATCAATGCTGCGCCGCTTGATCCGCACCGCGACCACCATCGTATCGGATGGCTACGGCTCGGCGGACGATGTCGGTCTTATGCTCAGCGAAGCTGAGCAGCGCATTATGGAGATCGCCAACCGGCGCTCCAGCAGCGGCTTTATTTCTATCCGCGACGTGCTGATGGAAGTATTTGAGCGCGTCGAGTTCCTCTATACGAACAAGGGCGGATCTACCGGAATACCGTCAGGCTTTGTCGATTTGGACAAAATGACGAGCGGGTTTCAGCGTAGCGACCTGATTATCGTTGCAGCCCGTCCTTCCGTCGGTAAAACGGCCTTTGCTCTGAATATCGCGCAAAATGTCGGCGTGCGCGCCCGCGAAACCGTTGCAATCTTCTCGCTTGAGATGAGTGCCGCTCAGCTTGTGCAGCGTATGGTGTGCGCGGAATCCAATGTCGATGCCGGACGCATGCGGACCGGTTTCCTGGAGGGCGACGACTGGGAAAAGCTCACGATGGCGATTGGAGCGCTGTCGGAGGCGGAAATTTACATCGACGATACGCCGGGTATTACCGTCACCGACATTCGCGCCAAATGCCGCAGGCTCAAAAAAGAGCGGAATCTCGGCATGATTCTTATCGACTACCTGCAGCTCATCCAGGGCCGCGGCAAGGCAGGAGAGAACCGGCAGCAGGAGGTCTCCGAGATTTCCCGTACGCTCAAGCAAATTGCCCGTGAGCTGGAGGTTCCCGTCATTGCGCTTTCGCAGCTAAGCCGTGGTGTCGAGCAGCGTCAGGACAAACGTCCGATGATGAGCGACCTTCGTGAATCGGGCTCGATCGAGCAGGACGCCGACATTGTCGCGTTTCTTTACCGGGATGACTATTACGATAAAGAAACCGAGAAGAAAAACATCATTGAGATTATTATCGCCAAGCAGCGTAACGGCCCTGTGGGCACCGTTGAGCTGGCTTTTCTCAAGAATTTTAATAAATTTGTTAGCTTGGATCGTACTCATGAACCGGCGTCATAACGGTTCGTGGGTACGATCAGCAGAACGCATGAGCCAGCCTCATAGGCTCGTGCGCTTCGTTCAGCGAACGAATGAACCGGCGTCATAACGGTTCGTGGGTACGATCCGCGAACGCATGAGCCAGCGTTTTGATGACTCGTGGGTACGATCAGCGAACAAAGCACGTACCCGCTTCCGCGTTTCAGGCATGACTCAAGGCCGCCAGCCGCTGGCGGCTTTTTTCTTTGCAAAGGAACAGTAAAATTGTTAGGCACTTCAGCTCGTTACGGTCGCGGAAAATAGCTTCTGGGGAGATAAGCCTAACATTGCAGCTTCAATTCCGAACAATCCCTAATTAACGATATAAATTGTTCGCTTTTATATTTGACATGGTATGGCAGGGCTGATAAACTGAGAATGCTGCTTTTTGTCTTACTGGGCCTAACTTTCCCGGTAAGATCGCATTCAACATTAACAACCGTGTTGCATGACGCCCCTTCGCTTGCATAAGGTAACGTGACAAAGCGATGTATAGGCGGGCCGCGGGAATGCGCACGCTAGAGCAGTAAATTCCAAGCAATTTAAAGCGGAGGTATGATCATGTCTACAGTTGTTGTTGTCGGCACGCAGTGGGGAGACGAAGGAAAAGGCAAGATTACCGACTATTTGGCCGACGGCGCCGAAGTGGTGGCACGTTATCAGGGCGGTAACAACGCCGGTCACACCATTCTCATCGACAACAAAAAATACAAGCTGACGATGATTCCATCCGGCATTTTTAATGATAATAAAACCTGCGTCATCGGCAACGGTATGGTTATTAATCCATCTGCCCTCATTGACGAGATCGATTATATTCACGAGAACGGCTTCTCCACGGAAAACCTGAAAATCAGCGACCGCGCGCATGTCATCATGCCGTACCATCTCGTTCTTGACGGGCTGGAAGAGGACCGCAAGGGCGACAATAAAATCGGCACGACCCGCAAGGGCATCGGTCCTTGTTACATGGACAAAGCGGCTCGCAACGGCATCCGGATCGCCGATCTGATGGACGCGGAGGAATTCGAAGGCAAGGTTCGCCGCTTCGTAGCGGAGAAAAACGAGCTCATTCAGCAAGTATACGGCGGCGAGCAGCTGAATGCCGACGACATTATTGCCGACTACCTCGGTTACGCCGAGCGTCTGCGCAAATATGTGACGGATACGTCCGTTGTATTGAATGATGCAATCGATGCAGGCAAACGCGTGCTGTTTGAAGGCGCGCAAGGCGTTATGCTGGACATTGACCAAGGCACTTATCCGTATGTAACGTCTTCCAACCCGACTGCAGGCGGCGTTTGCATCGGCTCCGGCGTTGGCCCGTCCAAAATCCAGCAGGTTATCGGTGTTGCCAAAGCCTACACAACACGTGTCGGCGACGGCCCGTTCCCGACGGAACTGTTTAATGAAATTGGCGATCAAATCCGTGAAACCGGCCATGAGTACGGCACCGTAACTGGCCGTCCGCGCCGCGTTGGCTGGTTCGATACGGTCGTTGTACGCCATGCCCGCCGCGTCAGCGGGATTACGGGACTTTCCCTGAACTCCCTGGATGTTATGACCGGTCTGGAAACGGTCAAAATCTGCACCGGCTACAAGCTGCGCGGCGAAATTATCGAGCACTATCCGGCCAGCCTGAAGCTTGTGTCGGAATGCGAAGCCGTGTACGAGGAGCTTCCAGGTTGGTCCGAGGATATTTCCGGAGCCAAAACGCTGGATGACCTGCCGGAGAATACACGCCGTTATGTGGAGCGTGTAGCCGAGCTGACCGGTATCCCAATTGCAATCTTCTCCGTTGGCCGTAACCGTGAGCAAACGAATCCGGTTCGTCCGATTTACGAATAGAATCATCGATTACAGCCGCAGGTCCCGAACAGGGATCTGCGGTTTTTTTTCGAGATATAAGTAAGTATATCTCTACGGAATGAAACTTACGGGTCCGTCGAGGACGGCCTTAGCCGTTTCGCCTTGTCTGAATGTCTTCCCTCCGCCTTGACCATACTGGTTGATAGAATAGCAGGAATGGAAGGAGGACTTATCCGTGTCGATGAAAAAGGCGGCGATTTGGCTGGGGAAAATGGCTGCTGCGGCTCTGCTCGTAAGTTTTCTGTCCATCTGGACAACCGGTTATATTGTGACTAGCTATGTGGAGGTGCTGCTCAAGCAGTTCCACATTCCGCTGCAGGTGCAGCCGCTAACAATGGGAGGGGTCTGGGGACAGCTGTGGGGGGCCGAGCCCGGAGCGCAGGACAGTTTGCCGGCAACAGCACCGGCTGAGAATAGTCGAGAAGAGCCAACGGCCAGCAGCCCGCCTTCAACAGAGGAGCAGCAGAGCAAGTCGGCAACGAATGGAACTGGGGAAAATGAGGGCGCTGTGGAGAACGGTTCGGAACCGTTCAACGGAAGCGAATCGCAACCAGGAGCGCCCGGCAGCGCTAGTGTAGGCGGATTAAATGATGGCGGAATTGGAACCGGAACGGATGGAGGCGGCTTACCCGGCGGTTCGGACGAACAGCCAGCTGCCAGCCCGTTCAATTCCGACCCGCAAGCCTCCGATGAGGGCGCCACGGAAAACGGCGAAATTAATCGTTCCTTGCCGGATGAAGACTCCTCGGATACGTCTTTGCCGACTCCTTCTCCTGGATTAGAAGAGGACGGAATATCGCTGCAGGGAGACCCGCGGGACATGTAGCAACCTGTTTTATAAGCATTACTTAGAAATACAAAGTGTTACTTTTGATGAATTTGAGCGGATATGTAATAGAGAGATTCGGTTTTGATCCAATTCTGTCACATATTTTAGAAAATAAAATTAATGAAGAACTTCAATAAAAACCCAAACAAATTATTTAAATTTTGGATTAATCCGTTCGCTTTTTCAGGGACGGATTTTTGGCGTGACCGGCGGGTTGGGACGGTGAAGCGCTTAATTAGAGTCATTTCTCTATCGAGTAAGGAAGGTTGTAAAACATAGGATCATTTTAAATAGAGAGATGAAGATATACCGTTAATTGGATATTTTAATGCGTTTGATCGGATAGTGTTGAATGATTCTGAAAAAAGTTTAATCTTAAACGGCGTTTGATGCGGTTGTCGTTGGAAAACGGACTATGGTAAAGTAAGAAACGAATTCTTCCGCAGGGAGTATTCGTCGTTTTTTGCCGAATGATCTCTCAATTCGCCCTCATAGGCTAATAGGGAAGATAGGACAGTAATAAACGGCAGGGGAAAGACGCCAGAGCCAGCGAGCATAAGACAGAAGGAGAACGCCTTTAATGATTGCTTACAAGCCGCAAAAGCACCCCTTATCCCAACCATTCGACCAAGGAACGGAGCCGCCGCGCAAGCGCGGGATTAAAATACTCTGGATTTCCTTGGCTATCGCAGCTATTTTAGCGGGTGCAGGATATATTGGATTTCAACAATATATCAAGAGCAACACGCACGATTACTATAAGGTTCTCGTGAACGGACAAGCCGTCGGCACAATCGGTGACCCATCCGAAGTAACGAAGCTTGTGCAGGCCGAGACCGCCGAAATGAACGAAGCCTATCCAAGTCTCAAAATGTCTCTTCGCACCGGCAATATTTCGTTTGAGAAGATTAGCGAGTACAAGGGAACGGCGGATTCGCAAGCAACCTTGGACAAGCTGGAGTCTTCCTTCAAAATGTCGGCTGAGGGCACAGAGGTCAAGGTAAACGGCGAAGTCGTCGGCATTGTCAAAAACGAGGAGACGGCGCAGGCCATTCTGAAGCAGATTCAGAACAAATACGCGCCGCCGTCCCGAATGAAAAGCTCTTTTCCGAAAGTCCAGCTACTTTCGACAGGATCAGCCAATCAAACTACGGCCCCGTCGAACCGGATCGCTGGCGTGAAGTTTGCTGAGGAAATCGAGTTTAGCCAGAAGGAGCTGGACCCTTCCAAGGTGCTCGGCCAGGATCAGCTCAAGGAGCTGCTCAGCGGAGGCAAAGATGCCAAAACCAAGTACACGATTCAGCAGGGAGATTGCGTTGGCTGTATCGCGCAAAAGTTCAACATTTCCCCGGAAGTAATCTACAAGGACAACCCTTGGATTCAGGACGATCTGATCAAGGCGGGAGACGTGCTGGAGCTGACGCTTGCAAAGCCTGTCATCAACGTCGTTACGACTGAGGTGCAGACGGAGATCATTACAAGCGAGCCGCAGGTCATTATTCAGAAGAAAGCTACGCTGAACAAAGGCCAGTCCAAAGTTATTCAACAGGGCAAGGCGGGCAGGAAACAGCTCACATATACCGTTGTGAAGCAGAACGGAAACAAAATGAGCGAGGATCTTGTAAGCATTGACGTCATCGAGAAATCGGTTCCGAAAATTGTCGTACAAGGCACTAAAGTGGTGAATAGCGGCGAAGGCTCCGATGAGTCCGTATCTGGAAAAGGAAGCGGAACATTCAGCTGGCCGGTATCCGGCTATCGCATTACGAGCACGTACGGCAGCCGTTGGGGCCGCATGCATAAAGGAATTGACCTCGTCGGTTCCAGCTCGATCAAGGCCGCAGACGAAGGCGTCGTCGAATTCGCAGGTACGAAGAACGGTTACGGCAAAGCCGTTATCATTGATCATAAAAACGGCTTCAAAACGTTATACGGACACATGAACAGCCTCTCGGTGAAAACCGGCGAAAAAGTAGGAAGAGGCGAAAAGATCGGCGTCATGGGCAATACGGGACGTTCGACCGGCATTCATCTTCATTTTGAAATTTTCAAAAACGGCAAGCTGCAAAATCCGTTGAAATATTTATAGATTAGCTTGGGCGCTGCTATGTGCATCGTCCCGGCACAATGACCGGAAGGCCCGTGGGCTTTCCGGTCTTTTTGTGCTGCGGGAAGAAGGGGACGGGAATGCGGCGGCAGGCGAATGCGCCCGTTGATGTGTTAAACTGGAAGAAGGTTTAGACAGGCTTATGCGGCTCCCGGGACGGGAGGCTGCTTGACGAAAGGAGCGGACAGCGGAAGATGCAGGGGAAAATTCTCGTGGTCGACGACGAGCGGCCGATTGCGGATATATTAAAGTTCAATTTGGAGAAGGAAGGCTACGAGGTCATCTGCGCCTTTGACGGCGGGGAAGCGGTGAGGGCTGCCTTTGAGGAAGAGCCCGATCTGATTCTGCTCGATCTGATGCTGCCGGTAAAGGACGGCATGGACGTATGCCGCGAAGTTAGAACAAGGCTGCAAACGCCAATCATTATGCTGACGGCAAAAGACACGGAAATCGACAAGGTGCTTGGCCTGGAGCTGGGCGCGGACGATTATGTGACAAAGCCGTTTGGCACGCGGGAGCTGCTGGCGCGGGTGAAGGCTCATTTGCGCCGCACGCAAAAAAACCGAGAGGCTTTGACGGCTGATGCCGGAGCAAAAGGCGGCGAGGAGCCGGAAAAGCAAGGGCTCAAGCTGTTCAACCTTTTTATCGATACGGATATGTATGTGGTCTATAAAGACGAGCAGCCGCTCGATTTGACCCATCGGGAGTACGAGCTGGTCTATTATTTGGCCCGGAACAGCGGGAAGGTTATGACCCGGGAGCATCTGCTGCAGGCGGTGTGGGGGTTTGAATACTTTGGCGATGTGCGCACGGTTGATGTGACGATCCGCAGGCTGCGGGAAAAAATCGAGGATGATCCGAGCCGTCCGGAATATATTTTGACCCGGCGCGGTTTGGGCTATCTCATGCGCAATCCGAAGCAGGGAGGCTTTGGCGGCTGATGAAGGGCAGGCGCTGGTTCAGCACGATCCAGGTCAAGCTGATTGCGATTTACATGCTGCTTATTCTTATCGCGATTCAGCTCATTGCCGTTTATTTTGTCAGCACGGTCAAAAGCTCGCTCACGGATACGTTCACGAACAGCCTGAACGACCAGGCCCGCGCGCTTGCGGTGCTGGCGAGCGACAAGCTGGCGGAAGGAGCGCTCGCATCCGGCAATGCTCCGGAGGGAGATTCCATCTCATTGTCCGAGTATGTGAACAATCTGTTCAGCCGCTCCGGCGCCGAGCTGCAGGTGCTGGATACGAGCGGACGCGTTCTGGCGACATCGGAGGCGTACAGCGCCCTGATCGGCAAAAAAAACACGTCACAAATGGTCAGCCAGGCGCTGCAGGGCATTCCAGACAACGAGCAGGACATTCTTGACGAGGACAATGTGCGTAAAAAGATTATTACCCAGCCGATTAAATCACCCGACAACCGAGTTATCGGCGCGGTTTATATCGTCGCTCAGATGACGGAGGTCAACGCAACGGTTGGCCGCGTCAATCAGATTTTTGTGTCCGGCACGCTTATTGCGCTTGGATTGACCGGGGTGCTCGGCATTATTTTGGCCCATACAATTACGAGTCCGATTAAAGGGCTGACCCGCCAGGCCGAGGCCGTTGCCGAAGGCCGGTTTGATCAGCAGGTTCCGGTGCTTGCCGATGACGAAATTGGACGGCTGAGCGAGGCGTTCAACGAGATGACCAAACGGCTGCGCGAAGCGCTGTCCGTTAACGAGGAAGAGAACGAAAAGCTGCAATCGGTGCTGTCCAATATGAGTGACGGCGTCATCGCTGCCGATGAACACGGCACCGTAATGGTTTCCAACCGGCGCGCGCTGGAGCTGCTCGGCGTGGAGGAGTGCGAGGGCTGCCGTCTGACCGATGTGCTGGAGCTGCCGCAGGAGCGGCTGGAGGCGCTGCGCGGAACGCGAGGCCTGGCAGCGGTGCTGATGAAGGAGTCGCCGGACGGCGAGGAGCGCTGGGTGCTGCGCGTTACGCTTAGCCCGATCAATCGCCGGGGCAACGGCATAACCGGGACGATTGCGGTGCTCCAGGACATAACGGAGCAGGAGAAGCTGGATCAGTCGCGGCGGGAGTTCGTGGCCAACGTCTCCCATGAGCTGCGCACTCCGCTGACGACGATCCGCAGTTATGCGGAGGCGCTGGATGACGGCGCGCTCGGCGAGCCGGAGCTGTCCGGCCGTTTCGTCGGCGTCATTCGCAATGAAACGGAGCGGATGATCCGCCTCGTTACGGATTTGCTTCATCTGTCCCGGCTGGACTCGCAGCAGTCTACGCTGCGCCGCCGCGAGACGGATATTGCGGAGATGCTGGACGAGGTTGCGGACCGTTTCTCGGTTCAGATGCGCAAAAAAGGAATTCGCGCCGTTGTGCAGGTGGACAAACGTGTCGGCCAGGCTGTGCTTGACCGCGACCAGATCGATCAGGTGCTGGACAATCTGATGTCCAATGCGATTAAGTATACGCTGGAGGGCGGACGCATTGAGCTGTCCGCCCGCCTGCAGGAAGGCGGAGCCCTTGCGGTAAGCGTTAAGGACTCCGGCATCGGCATTCCCAAGCGCGATTTGAGCCGCATTTTCGACCGTTTCTATCGGGTGGACAAAGCCCGATCACGTGAGATGGGCGGGACAGGCCTGGGACTTTCGATTGCCCGGGAAATGATCAAGGCCCATGGCGGCACGATAACGCTGGAGTCTGAGCTGGATGTCGGCACGACAGTGACGTTTATTTTGCCTCAAGTGCAGGAGAAGGGAGAGCTGGCATGAAGGAACGGCTTAAAACGATAACGCTGGCCTCCCTCGTTGCCCTTAGCCTCGTACAAAGTTATATGCTCGCCTACAGCACGCCGGGGACGGCTGTTCGGACCGCGCAGAACTATGTGAACACCGAACAGATGGGACCGGAGAGCCGCATCGAGGATGTGCTGTTCCCTGAGCAGCTCATTCTCCATTTCGGAAACGGCAACCATACGGTGTTTAATCCGGGTGATCTGCCTTTTTACAACCTCATTATGAGTAAGCTCAAAGGCCGTGAATTCCGGGGATTTCAACGAATGAAACATACGGCGCTGCGCTGGAATGAAATTCGGGAAACGAACCTGGGACTGGAGCTGAGGCTCGGCAGCGGACTGCCGGTTACGCTGCTTTCCCGTATGCTGCAGCTGGACAGCAGCGACGACGCTTTTTTAAAAGATACGATCGAGAAAATCTGGATTTACCGGAGCGGCAGCGAAGAGGTGCGGACGTACTTTTTCAGCAAAGACGGGAGCACTGTCTATGAAGCGACTCAGGCGGATTTGACCGTGCGGGATGTTGAGGATGATGTCGGCCTGGGCGAGTTCTGGACCCCGTACCAGCCGGATGCATACGGGCTGTACGTGCCGCAGCAGCCGATTGAAGCGGCTCAAGCAAGCATCGGCTATCAGGCCTATTCGCCTGATCTGCTGCAGCGGAATCTGTTCCGCGGCACAACGAGAATGATTAAGGACCGCGACGGTTCACAGGTGTATACGGACGGCAAACGCGCACTGCAGGTGGAGCAAAACGGCCGATGGATCAGCTATACCGATCCGGCTGTGCCATTCAGCGAAGCGGGCCAGACGCCGAGCAATCCTTTTGGCAGCATGAGCAGTGCGGTGCAATTCGTCAATCAGTACGGCGGATGGGATGGCCAGCATCAGCTGACCGGCTTAAGCGGAAGCACGGCGGGGACGCTGCAGGGCATAAACGGTTCGCCGGCAGATTCAGAAACGGATAGCGGAGGTGAGCAGCATGCCTTGCTCTTCCGTCAGTATTTCCGCTTTGGAGAAAACCGCATCCTGCCCGTAGTTCCGACTCCGGATTTCCGGTTTGGCTTCATCCGGCTGTCCGTGCAGCAAGGAGTCGTCACAACGTATGAGCGTTCGCTGATTAAGCTGGACTCTTCTCCGGCTCACAAGTCGCCGCGCTGGCTGCCTGGAGGCGCGGAGCTGGAGGCTGCATTGGCAGGCTACGCCCGCCGTGCGGAGATCGAATCGCTCTATCCGGCTGTTAAGGCCAATATGGCCGAGGACGGCCGGCTGTATGTTGTGCCGGTATGGGCAGTCCGTCTCGCGGACGGCACCGAGGAGGAGCTGGGCGGAGCGCTTGGGGAAGGATTTGACGGCTCCAGCATTCCGCGCCAGAACTTGAGCGCGAAAACGGAAGAAGACGCTGGCAATGCTGACGGCGCTGAGACCGATTCGGCTGAGACGGCCCGCAACGAAGCGGAAGACGGACTACGCCATATCGAGGAGGGTTGAGCGGCTAATGGACTGGGGAAGAGCAAAAAGCATTTTGATCCTGGCATTTCTGCTGCTCAACGTGCTGCTCGGCTATCAGCTGTGGAGCGATATTCGGGAGAGGGTACAGCCGAGCAGCAACCTGGCTGAGCTGTCGCCGGATACGCTTGCGGCGATGAAGGCGAAGCGAATCGAGCTGTCAGGCAGCATTCCTAAGGAAACGCCGGAGCTGCAGGATTTGACTTACCGGTATGTAAGCACCCGAATTCCCCCCAAGCCGTCTGCTGCGGAGAAGAATGAAACGCAGCCTGCCGGGCCGGCCGGTGAAGAGGAGCTGGGCATTATCCCGCTGGATACGCCGGTTGACAGCAGAATTGTTTTTGAGCGGGAGGATTTGCTCAAAGCGCTTGGGGACATCATTCCTGAGCTGGATCAGTACGAGGTGGATACGCCGGGTTTTGACGACCGCAAGTTCGTGCTGTACCGGATGGTTGACGGGCGTCCGATGTTTAACGTCCGGGTAGAGCTGTTCTATAGCAACCAAAAGATTACCGGGTACCGCCAGGACCGCATCGAGCTGCTGCCGGCGGACGACAAACAGCGGCCGCAGTCGGTTCTGCCCGCCTCGCGTGCGGTCCGCCCGGAAATTATTGAGAAGTATGTGCCGGAGGACGCTTCCATTAAAGAAATCCGGCTTGGCTATAAAGAGGGGCAGCTGTTCAATTCCGACACGCAGGTTTCGACGCCGTCATGGCGGATTTTGCTGGAGGATGGCAGCGTCATTTATTTGCAGGCTAATAGCGGCGAGGTGCTTACGGATAAGCCGCAGGCGCCGTCCGTTTCTCCGCCTGGCGGCAGATAGCGCTTTTTTTCCTCCGTTTGCCCTGTAAGCTGGACAAGACCGGATCGGCGTTACGGCCCTTCCAATCTAATTTTGCAAATCACGCAGCCCGCAGGGAATATCCCTGCGGATTTTTTTTGAGCTGCGGCGGCACAAAAGATTCGGACTATTTTCCGTATAGGCCTAGAGCCGCCCGTCGGACAATGGTACAATGAACCCTTACAGGGATTCTGCTGCTCTATCGCATACGGCGGGGTCCGGCAATGGAAGGGAAGGCAATCGTCATGGAATTCAGATTTACCGTACTGGCCAGCGGTTCAACCGGCAACTCTACTCTTGTACAGAGCGGGGAAAAGACGGTGCTCGTAGATGCCGGCCACAGTCTCAAGAAGCTGGAGGAGCTGATGAGCCAGCAGGGAGTTAGCGCCCATGAGATCGACGCGGTGTTCATTACCCATGAGCATTCCGACCACATTAAAGGACTTAATGCGCTTGCGCGCAAGTACGAGCTGCCCGTATATGCCAATGAGGCGACCTGGGGAGCGCTGGAGCGGCATACCTCGCATATTCCGCCGGAACGCAGAATGATTATGGAAACGGGCGCGGAAGTAGAGTTCGGCAGCATGAAGATTCGCTCGTACCCGATTTCCCATGATGCGGCGGAGCCGGTCGGCTACACGTTTACCGATGACGGGTACAAGCTGAGCCTGGCGACCGACCTTGGTTATATGAGCGACATTGTGCGCCGCAATATTATTGACTCAGACGTACTGGTGCTGGAATCCAACCATGATCCAAGCATGCTGCGCATGGGGCGCTACCCGTGGAACATCAAAAAGCGCATCCTGAGCGACGTAGGACATCTGTCCAACGAGGCCGCCGGGGAAGCGCTTTGCGAGCTGATGACGGATCGCACAAAAAGGGTTTATCTGGCCCACTTGAGCCTTAACCATAACATGATGGATCTGGCCCGCATGACGGTGAACGGAGTTATGGAGGACCGGGGCCATTTCTTCCGCAAGGATGAGCACCCGCTCCGCGATACATATCCGTATCAGCCTACTCCATGGGATCAAATAAAGCGGAAATTGCTCTAAGCGGCTCGGCGTCGCCGGCTTCCAGCTGGGCAGCCTTCTGCTCCAGCTCCTCGCGGCTGAGGATTCCCTTGTCCACGAGCAGCTCCAGCATAGCGCTCAGAGCCAGCAGGGTGCGGTATTGCGTATCGCTAAGGTCGCCGAGCTTGCCCATAACCGCGATTTGGTCCCAGGCGTTAGGGGCAGCGGCCGGCGTGGTAATAAGCTTTACGTCCATCTGGACTCCCTTCCTTCTCAAAGGCAGATTTCGGTCGGTTTGTCATGGTGGAGCATACGTTATTTCATTGCTGTAGTTCCATCGTTTATGCTTCCGTTAACGGATGCTGGAGTTTGTATAAGGATTTATCGGTGTTTACGTGCAACTTTTGAGTCCTTGGACCCGTTTAGTAGGGAGTTGCACTTCGTCTATTATTATTCTAGACGAATCTTCCGAAATCATTCCAAGGTGAGAAAAAACATCCTGTAGTCGAACTTTAAGCAGCCACGTATGCTTAACATAAAGCAGTCGAACGCGTGCGCGAATAACGGGAGGAGCGGGTAAAAGTGGGTTTGTTCGATGATGAGTTCTATTCGACGCGGATCTCCCGACGCACGACCAAGTTGGGGCGCCAGCAGATGCCGGGCTTCCCGTTGCGCAGCCGCAAGGATTGGGGCGCGGGCCGTCTGGTCGCTGTATCGGCAGTTTCTGGAGCCGCCATTATTGTGGCCCTGACGCTGGCGCTTGGCGGCGGAGACGGCAAACCGGCCTCCGTGGAAGCGTTAAGCGCGGCAGCCACCGGATTGGTCGCGCCGGGTGACGCGATTCAGCAGACCGTAGCCGCCTCAGCCAAAGTGCGTCCGGCTGTAGTCAGCATCGTCAATGAACAGGCGATGCAGCTGCCGGACAGCGGCGAAGGCTCTGGAGATGAGCTTCCGCTTCCGGACGGCGGGGAAGAGGGCCAGCTGCAGCCTGCGAGCGTAGGCAGCGGGGTTATTTTCGCCAAGAAGGACGGCAAAGCGTACATTATTACGAATAATCACGTCATCGAGGGAGCCGCCAGTCTCAAGGCTGTTATGATTGACGGCGAATCCCGTCCGGCGAAGCTGGTGGGCGGCGATTACATTACGGATCTGGCCGTGCTGGAGATTGACGGCAAGGGCATCGATACCATTGCAAAAATGGGAGATTCCGCCAAGCTGCAATCCGGCGAGATGGTCATGGCTATCGGCAATCCGCTTGGGCTCGGAGATTCCTTGTCCATGGGCATTGTCAGCAAGACGAAACAGATTATTCCGGTGTCGCTCAGCCAGGACGGCAATTACGACTGGGAACAGGAGGTTATCCAGACGGATGCTTCCATTAACCAGGGCAACAGCGGCGGACCGTTGATCGATATGAAGGGCGAGGTCATCGGCATCAACAGCATGAAAATATCCGATGTCGGCGTTGAAGGGGTTGGATTCGCCATTCCTTCCAACAACGTCATGCCGATCGTGGATCAGCTGATGAACCAGGGCAAGGTGCCGCGTCCTTACTTGGGCGTGTACACGCTGGATCTGGATGCGTATTTCGCACAGCAAGGCTTCTTGGGCGGTGAAGAGGAGTCTGAGGGTGAGGGCAGCGGCGAAAGCACGGAAGAAGAGAGCGGAGGCCCGAATCTGCCGGCGGATGTAACGGAAGGCGTTATCGTGCTGGAGTCGGTAGGCCCGGCTATGGAGGCGGGGCTGCAGTTCAACGACGTCATTACGAAGCTGGACGATCAGCCGATCCGCAGCACGATGGAGCTGCGCAAGTACCTGTACGGCAAAAAGAAGATCGGCGACAAGATCGAGGTAACCTTTTACCGGGACGGCAAGCAGCAATCCGCATCGTTCAAGCTGGAAGACAAGACCGAAGAGGAAGAATAACGCTTAGAGATAATCCGGTCCCGGGCGGGGCCGGATTATTTTTTGACGGATATGAGTGAAGGGCACAGGTTCCGAAGAGGAAGGCAATACGAGCGATCTGGAAGTGTATACCTGCTGTATCTTGCACAACTGCAGCACCGCGGGCCGTTATGACTGCGGAAATTGTGGTATAATAGAGCTATTAGCAGTCATTTCAGGAACAGGAATAGGGGTAGGTCATCGAATGTATTGCGTGTGCAAGGAGCATATTGAGCTGGCATTGGACAAGTTCGTGGATGAGTACGAGGATGCGCCGGATATGGTGAATCTGAACGAGACGCATTTTGCGAATTGGGACCCGCCTGTGAAATGTGACTTGTGCGAGGACAAAGCGGAATTTTTAATTGTGTAATTCACATAGGTAAACGAGCAGGGCGTTGGCCCGGAAGTAGAAACATCCCTTATCCCAGATATTGCTTAAGCCCGCTGCGGCGAGTTAATGGCTGGGATAAGGGATGTTTTTTGTGCGCAATGAAATTTTCTTCAACGCTTAACTGCCTTGATGGAAAAGAGCAGCGGCAAGCAGTTATTTTCCCGAAGCCTCCATTTCCCCCGCTCGTCTTGAATCATAGTACCGGGAAAGGCATTGTATTCGGTAAAGGGATGTTCATGCAGGAACTCCAGAGTAAGCCCCGCTCCGGCCAGTGCGCTGACGATGTCGCCTAACGTATGCTGCCATTGATAGGTTACCGGATGTTCCAGCACATCAGGATCTCCGGTATACGTGGTAGCGGATTCACAGCGCAGAGCCTCATTATCAAAATAAGGGTAGCGCATCTCCAGGCGGTCATTTTGAGCCTCAAAAATACCTGCGAGCGGATGGGACTCGGCCATATAAAACGTTCCCCCTGGCTTGAGAGCGGCGCCGATTAAATCCGCCCAGCCTTTCAGATCCGGCAGCCAGCAAAGCACGCCATAGGACGTATAAACGATATCAAATTGCTCTCCCTGAAGCGTTTCAGCTGCGTTGTAAATGTCCGAACGGATGAACCGGGCGTCAAGCCCCAGCTGCGTGTTCAAAGACCGGGCTAAGTCGATGACTTCGTCCGAGAAGTCTACTCCCGTCACGCGTGCGCCCATGCGGGCCCAGGAGAGTGAATCTTTGCCGAAATGGCATTGCAAATGCAGCATGGAAAGCCCCGCCACGTCGCCAAGCTCCTCCCGGTCCAGCTCCGGCAGCGAATTTTCGCCAGCCAAAAAAGCCTCAATATTGTAAAAGGCGGACTTGGCATGAACCGCCGTACGGTCGTTCCAATTCAACCGGTTGATGTCACTGTAATGGGCCATGATTGCAATCACCCTTTGCCCTAATTTTAAGAGAGTTGAAGAAAGCACGTGAAATACTTGGCTTTGTGTAGATGCTATCATTCTCCGTAATCTATCCACAAGGTAATGTTCAGCTTAAATTGATTTCATCGATGAGTTATATCCACATGTGAATAAGTACAGGGGGAGAGTTATAAACGCGCTTATCCACATATTTAGATTATGGTAAAATAATCCGGCGGTATTTGGAGTTAACTTGGGAGGTGCGGGATGCAGGAGCAGCTGGCAAAGGCGAATAAAACGGCTTGGGAAACAAAGGCTTATCAGGCATGGGTTCAAGCGCACGGGACGCCGGAGGAGCTGGCTGAAGAGCTTAAGCAGAGCCACATTCATCGGCTTCGTTATTGGTTGAAGTACACAGGCGACGTTCAAGGGAAAAGAATTCTAAATCTGCTTGGCTCTAATGGCCGAAAGGCAATTGCGTTTGCTATGCTGGGGGCGGATGCGACGGTAGTGGACATCTCCGAGGAGAACCGGCTCTATGCAACCCAGGCGGCGGCTGCAGCAGGCGTGAGGCTGAATTATATCTGCTCCGACGCGCTGAATATACCCGATGAAGAAGCGCTTGGAGAATTTGACTTTGTATTAATGGAATTTGGCATTCTACACTATTTCACCGATTTAAACGCTATTTTCTCCGTCGTCCGCCACAGACTAGCTCCTGCTGGACGGTTTATGCTGACCGATTTTCATCCCTTCGCTCGTGCAATGCTCGTAACGAACAACCTGAAAGAACCAAGCGGCAATTATTTTGACGATGAGATCAAGGAAGGCGAAGTGGCCTTTGCCAAGCTGCTGCCAGAGCATGAACGAGAGCAGACCAAAAAGGTGCTTGGCCGGGGCTGGACGATGGGCGAAATCGTTACGGCGGTCGGGTCCGCCGGGCTGATGATCCGGGTGCTGGAAGAGATCCCAGCCAAGGCTAATCCGCATGCGCCGGAATTCTATACTCTCATCGCAGATAAAATCGATGCGGCTTTACCGCTGCTGATGCCGTAACAGTTGTTGCTGCCAACGGAAAGTGTTCCAAGGTAATTCAAAGTATTACTTAGCATGATATAGCCAATAGCGATAAAATTAGCGAGAAAGTGTCCTTGAAAAGCGGAAGGGGCGGAGCCGTAATACAGCTCCCAAAATGGTGAGCCCACGGAAAATGCAAAGAGCCTGTCCTCCAATAAGGAGAGCAGGCTCTTATTAAAATTCAGTTGTTCAGCAAAACTTAAGCTTTGCCGGAGGAACCGAATTCGCGCATTTTGCCTTGAACCGTCGCTTTGATCGCGTCGCGGCCTGGGGCAAGGAATTTACGAGGATCGTAAACTTCCAGATCCGCCGTTACGATCTCGCGGACTTTTTTCGTGAACTCGATTTGGTTCTCGGTGTTCACGTTGATTTTAGCCGTTCCGAGGGAAATCGATTTTTTGATGTGCTCCGTCGGGATGCCAGTGCCGCCATGCAGTACGAGTGGAAGCTTGATCATTTGGCAGATCTCTTCCATCTCTTTGAAGCCCAGGTTAGGCTCGCCTTTGTAAGGGCCGTGTACGGAACCGAGGGCAGGAGCCAGGCAGTCGATGCCCGTGCGCTCTACGAGCTCGAAGCACTCTTTAGGATCAGCGTAAATAACGCCGTCTGCAATAACGTCGTCTTCTTGGCCGCCAACCGTGCCAAGCTCGGCTTCAACGGAAACGCCTTTGCTGTGCGCGTATTCAACGACTTTTTTCGTCGTTTCGATGTTTTCTTCGAACGGATGGTGGGAAGCGTCGATCATAACGGACGTGAAGCCTGCGTCGATAGCCGCTTTACATTTGTCGAAGCTGGAGCCGTGGTCGAGGTGAATCGCAACCGGAACGGTGATTTTCATTTCTTCGATCAGCGAGCTGGCAATTGCCGTAACAACTTTGAAGCCGCCCATGTAACGAGCTGCGCCTTCGGATACGCCGAGGATTACCGGAGATTTCTCTTCCTCTGCGGCAGCAAGAATCGCTTGCGTCCACTCCAGGTTGTTGATGTTGAATTGGCCTACTGCGTAGCCCTCAGCGAGAGCTTTGTTCAGCATGTCTTTCATGGAAACGAGTGCCATTGTCGTAACTCCTCCTAATGTCTTGTTTCTGCAGATGGTTTCTTCTCATGATAGAAGTCTACCTTGAGAATGGCAAGTCCAAGGGATCGCCCACGCTTGTCTAAATTATATTTTAACATAAATACAAGCCCGTGAACCTGCATTTTATGAAGCAAATGGCCTATCTGCCGGTGTCAGATGGGGTATTTTCGACAATTTCGGTAAAAAGAGCGCGGCATCCGTTAATGTTTCCTACTCCGTATAACCATTATTCACCTTTTATCGACTGTTGCGCCGCGGAGCGCGCTCTTGGTTGAAAAAGGGTATAATAACCGCATAACGGCTGTGCCGTCCTATGAAAAGCTGCACATGCGCTTAAAGCGCCACGACAAAACGAAAAAGGTGATCCTATGACCGATTCCCATACATCACCCGCGGCTCCAGCCGCGGGATGGAAGTTTGATAATAGCTACACCCGCCTGCCGGAAACGCTGTTCACCCGAATTATGCCGACGCGGGTCCGCGATCCAAAGCTGGTTGTGCTGAACCAGCCGCTGGCTGCTGCGCTCGGACTGAATGCCGAGGCTTTGGCGAGCCTGGAAGGTGTGGAGACGCTGGCTGGCAACAATATTCCGGCTGGAGCCGAGCCGCTGGCACAGGCGTATGCCGGGCATCAGTTTGGTTATTTTAACAGGCTTGGGGATGGCCGTGCCGTGCTGCTTGGAGAACAGCTGACGCCGGAGGGTGAGCGCTTCGATATTCAGTACAAAGGCTCCGGGCGCACGCCGTATTCACGGGGCGGAGACGGTCGTGCGGGGCTCGGCCCGATGCTGCGCGAGTACATCATTAGCGAGGCAATGCACGGTCTGGGCATTCCGACGACCCGGAGCTTAGCGGTTGTGCTGACCGGCGAGGAAATCGTGCGGGAATCGCTGGAGACCGGCGCGATAATGACGCGGGTGGCGGCGAGCCATCTGCGTGTGGGCACGTTCCAGTTTGCCGCCCAGTGGGGAACGGGAGACGAGCTGCGCGAGCTGGCTGATTATGCGTTGGAGCGGCATTATGATGGCATTGGGGACGCTAACGATAAGGATGGGGAAAATAAATACCTGCGCCTGCTGAATGAGGTTGTGGCTCGTCAGGCGCGGCTGATTGCCCAGTGGCAGCTTGTTGGATTCGTGCACGGCGTGATGAATACTGACAATATGACGATCAGCGGAGAAACGATTGATTACGGCCCGTGCGCGTTTATGGATACATTTGATCCGGCGACCGTCTTCAGCTCCATCGACGCTCAAGGCCGTTACGCTTACGGCAACCAGCCTTATATTGGGGCTTGGAATTTGGCGCGTCTAGCGGAAGCGCTGCTGCCGCTGCTGCATGAAGACGAGGAGCAGGCACTGGCGCTTGCTCAACAGGCGCTGGCAGGCTTTACCGAGCAATATCACGGCCATTGGCTGGCGGGCATGCGGGCGAAGCTCGGATTGTTCGGAGAAGAGGCGGAGGATGAAGCTCTTATGAGCGAGCTGCTGGGCCAGATGAAGGAGCATGCGGCGGATTACACCAATACGTTCCGTGCGCTGACGTTGGGGCAGCTCGAAGGCGTGAGCATGAACGGGACTGCGGAGTTTGCGGAATGGCTGGGCAAATGGCGGGTCAGGCAGGCGAGGCATCAGGAGGGCGGCAGCGAGGATTCGGGTCAGGACGCGGTCCCGGCATCGCAGCAGCTCATGCGCCGCAGCAATCAGAATGTAATCCCGCGCAATCATCGCGTTGAAGAAGCGCTGTCCGCAGCCCAGCAGGGCGATTTCGGCGTCATGGAGCGGCTGCTGGCGGCGCTCGCTGACCCTTACGCATATTCGGCGGAGCAGGAAGCTTATACTCAGCCGGCTAAGGCGGGCGAGCGGCCTTACCGGACGTTCTGCGGGACGTAGGCTGGCGGAGGGCATTCTGGATGGACCTGAACTGATTTTGCCGATTACGAGTTGAATAATAGACGCGTTAAGAGGCCGTCCTAAAAATCATCGCGAGATGGGTTTTTGGACGGCTTTTTTGGCGTTTCTCCACGAGCAGTGCGCATCGGGTCATTTGCATATACAGAAAAAAGCAGCAGAGACGAAGCCGGTCGAACGGGCAGACAATACGTAATAGCCCGAAGCGGCGATGGCGCAGTGAAATAAGGAGAAAAAGGTCGTAACAGCGCGGATTCCGGCATACCGTAAACGTAGACTGTACGTAAGCGGAAGGAGCGATTCGCATGAGCATGAGCCGTGATCAGGCAGACCAAAGGCAAATTCCGCAGCCGATCCGCCCGGACGGCGCTGGCGGCATTGATACAGGGCCGCGCGATATCTGGCGTGATCTGGAAAATCCGGACCAGCTCGTGCCGCCGGTCACCGACAACGGGCTGCTGCCGAATATGGTGTTTTCTTTTTCGGACACGCATATGAAGCTGAATTTCGGCGGCTGGTCGCGCGAGGTAACGACCCGGGAGCTGCCAATTGCCAAGGATTTGGCCGGGGTTAACATGTACCTGAAGCCGGGCGGGGTGCGCGAGCTGCATTGGCATCAGCAGGCGGAGTGGGCGTTTATGATTAGCGGCAGCGCCCGTATAACGGCGATTGATGCCGAGGGGCGCAACTACATCGCAGATGTCGGCCAAGGGGATTTATGGTATTTTCCGCCGGGATTGCCCCATTCCATTCAAGGATTGGAGCATGGAGCGGAGTTTTTGCTCGTCTTTGATGACGGAAATTTCTCCGATCTGAACACGCTGTCCATCTCGGACTGGATGGCTCATACGCCGCGCAGCGTGCTGGCTGCCAACTTCGGGGTGGCGGAGGAGGCGTTCTGCCATCTGCCAAAGGATCAGGTATACATTTACCAAGCGTCCGTGCCCGGCTCGCTGGAGTCGCAGCGCATTGAATCGCCGTACGGCAGCGTGCCGCTTCCTTTCTCACACCGGTTAATGGCTCAAAAGCCGCTCGTCAGCTCCGGCGGGACGGTGCGCATTGCGGATTCTACGAATTTTCAAATTTCGAAAAAGATTGCTGCAGCGCTGGTGGAAATCAAGCCGGGCGCGATGCGCGAGCTGCACTGGCATCCGAACGCCGACGAGTGGCAGTATTATTTGTCGGGAACGGGACGCATGACGGTATTCGGGGGCAACGGCGCGGCGAGGACATACAATGTCCGGGCTGGCGATGTCGGTTATGTGCCTTTTGCCTTTGGACACTATATCCAGAACATAGGCAATGACTCCATCTGGTTCCTCGAAATGTTCCGCAGCGACCGCTTTGCGGACGTGTCGCTCAACCAGTGGATGGCGCTGACGCCAAAGGCGATCGTGGAGTCCAACCTGTGTGCCGGAAACGAGCTGATGGATGCGCTGAATCCGGTAAAACAGCCGGTGGTGAAGTTTCCTCGGAAGGATAAGGCAGACTGAGTTGAAGGCGGGAAAGAACCGGGACTGCGGCGGGAGCTGCGGTTCCGGTTCTTTGTGTTGAACGAGCGTTGGGATGGCTCAATGCCAGGCCAGTCATCTTTGCTCATGCTCAAATCGGTCGTCGGGTAAATTGGTATTAAATGGATGTAAATTCGAGTTGAGCCAAGCTATATTTTTTCATGATAATAACCGTCAATAATAGGGTGAGGACATACAGCTTGCAGAGCCGAAAAGGGGAGTTAACCGATGCCATGGAGTTTTGAAGCTGCAAAACGCGAAGCGGGTCTGATTTTTGCCGAGGCAAAAGAGGGAACGGACCGATGCCCGGAGCCTATGCGCAGCGTCCTGCGAGAGCTGATTGAGCAGTGCGACCCCTCGGGCCGTGAAGGCGGGTCCAACTATATGACTTATCTGCTTCCGCTGTGGTACGGGGAAAAGGCAGGCATACCGGCCGCTTTGAGCCGTGATTTTGCCGTAGGCAGCGTGTATATGATGCTGCACTATTTCCTTTTGGACGACGTGATGGACGGAGAGGAGACGAAGCTCGGGCCAAAGGTGGCGCTGGCGGCGGGCCAGCTGCTGCATACACTGTTTGTTGAGCGGTACGGGCGGCATTTTCACGGGGAGGCGGGTCTATGGGACTATTACCGGGACTACACGGAGCAGTGGAGCTCGGCGGTATCGCAGGAGGGGATCCGGCAAGCGGAGCCGGAGGATGCTGCAGGGCTGGCGCTGAAGTCAGCACCGGTCAAAATCGGCGCGGCAGCCGTTTGGCTGGCCGCAGGCCGTCCTGAGCGGATTCCCGCAGCGGAGCGGGCGGTCGATCTGGCGCTCGCCTCCTTGCAGCTGGCGGACGACTGGGCCGACTGGCAGGAGGATTTGGCAGCGGGCGAAGAACGCAGTAATGCTTTTTTGACCTTAGCGCGGCGGGAGCTAGGTCTTCCGAAGGAGCTGACGCTGACGGAAAAGCTCGTGCGGCGGGCTATTTTTCACTATGATGCTTTGGAACGGCTGGGAGAGCTTATCCAAGCTCACCGGAACAGCTTGTCCCTGCTTGGCGAAGCGCCTTCCGGGCTGACAGGCTTTCAGCATGCTGTGCTTTCGGGAATCGAGGCCGATGCCCGGTCAACGCAACAAACGGCCAGCGAGCTGGCCGTCCAAGGTGGATTCTCTCATTTTGTGTCGAATATCCCAAAATAAGTAGGGACTTCTGGGACAAAGTATGGTAAGTTATAGGAAGAAATGCCCATATCTTCCGAGAGGCTGTGATCCTATGTCTTCCCAATCATTGAAAGTGCAAATCATTCAAAAAGCATGGAAGGACGATGCGTTCAAGCAGCAGTTGCTGTCCGATCCAAAAGCCGCAATTAAGGACGCCTTCGGCGTTGAGATTCCGGACGACATCCAGCTGACGGCTGTAGCAGAATCGGACAAGAACCTCTACTTTGTACTTCCGCCGAACCCGGAAGATGTGGCAAATGGCCCGGGCGATGGCGAGTTAATGTGGTAGTTTTACCGTAGAAGAGGCAAGCTGATCTACCAGGGGGAACCGAATCGTCACTTCGGTTCCTTTTCCTTTTTGACTCTGGAAAATAATGCTGCCGTTCATGACCTCGATAATGCGCATCGTCACCATCGTTCCGAGTCCAGTGCCTTTGGATTTAGTCGAAAAATAGGGAACGCCGAGCTTGGATAGCTGCTCCTCGTCCATCCCTTCTCCGTTGTCTTTGATCCGCAGAACGGCTTCGCTTCCTTCGGCGCGGGCGGACAGCTCGATCAGGCCCTCTTCCCCAAACGCTTCGACGCTGTTTTTGATCAGATTGATGAGCGCCTGCTTCAGCTTGGACGCGCTGCCCATGACCTCCATTCCTTCTTCCGACACAACAACAAGCCGTCCCCCGTGCATCGAGGCATGCGGCCCCATGATCAGATCGAGCTGCTCCAGCAGTTCACGGATATCGAGCCGCGACACGGATTCCAGCTCCGGCTTGGCGAAGGTGAGAAAGTCGGTAATAATTTCGGCGGCCCGGTCCAGCTCATTGACGGCTATCGTAATGTAGCCTTGGTTTTGCTGATCGTCTTTTTTGGAGAGCAGCTGGAG
This sequence comes from Paenibacillus pasadenensis, assembly GCF_023715725.1. Lineage (GTDB taxonomy): Bacteria > Bacillota > Bacilli > Paenibacillales > Paenibacillaceae > Paenibacillus_O > Paenibacillus_O pasadenensis_A. The sequence goes on along the minus strand of NZ_JAMBOT010000003.1, from coordinate 456,150 downwards.
AAATCCTCTTGTCACCTGCAGCGGATTGCGAACCTCATGGGCCACTGACGCTGCCAGATCGCTAATAATTTTCAGTTTCTCCGTCCGCTCCAGAGACAGATTAAACAGCTCCAGCTGTTTGGAGTAGGACAGCAGCGTTTTGTAGTCGTTAGATATGCGCCGCGCCAGAATAATAACCAGCGACAGGACAAAAGCGACAAAGCCAAGCTTCCAAAGAAATAGGACGTAGCTTTTGTTGTTGGCATAATAAAGAATCAGGTCGGTGGCACTGGGTAAGGCAAAAGCCAGCAGACCAAAGGCCAGCACGCGCGCCTGGCTGTCGCCGCGGCGCCAATAGGAAATGGAAAGGACAGAAATCCAGACCATCTGGACGAGCATAAGCACACCGATCGCTAAGACCGATACGATAGAGTAAATAGGGTAGAGCTTATCACCCGTCAGGCTGTACGCAAGGAACAAGAGGATGCCAAAGAGCGAGTAATACGCCTGCCAGCGGGTGAAACGATGAAAACGCGGCGATTTGCGCTCAAACGTCTCGCTCACGAAGTAGCCCAGTGCAGGGAACATCGTGAACAGCGCAAGCTCGAACAGAGCCGAGAAAAATCGGCCGCCAGACGGATAATACAAATATGGGAGCGGCGAATAGGACGCAATCAACACGCCGGTGGTCAAAGCGATGATGCAGAGCGAAATCCAGAAGCTGCGCTGATGCTTGCTTAGGAAGATGGAGCAGACGGACATCAGCAGCGCTAAAAAGATAATTGAGACGCCGAGCAGCAGGCTGGGCAGCTCGGAGCGCATATAACTTTTCTCCAGATCGTTGAACTCTCCCAGCTGGACGGGAGTAAGAAATCCGGCCCGCTCGCCGTTTGTCAGGATCAGCACATCCAGCGTGTTCTCTTCATTCGAGCTATCAACCGGCAGCAGCAGGCGGGTCATTTCGACCTGATAGTCGCGTGTCGTTTCATAAAGCAGCTTGCCATCCCGGTAGATGTTAATGTTGAGGCCGTACGTTTTGCTCGCGAGAATGCCGGGGCGAAGCCAGCTCTCCGTTGACGGAAGCTGCAGCCGAATCCAAACGCCTTTGGCGCCCGGAGGCAGCTCGACCAGCGTCTCGCCAGCATGGGCCTCCTGCCAATTGCCGCCAGCGGGCGGCGCGGTGCCGGGCTTCTCAGCGGCCCCGATCAGCATGACCTGCCAGCGGTCTAATTCGGTTTGGGGCGCGGACGCCCATATCGTTGAAGGCCAAGGCAGCAGCCCTATGAGAAGGGCGATGACAGCTAAGGCAGGGAAGTATCGAAGCGGTTTCATAAATTCCTCCGTCGAACATGATTCTCACTCGAATTATACCGCTTTCTATTAATTTTGTACGCATATTTCGACAAATTTCGTGTCCGTTGCTGTATAAATCTTATTGATAAATTGCGGATGCCAGGCTGGGGGAGAAGCGTCGGTTTTGGAGGAGATGCCTGCGATAACCGTTAGGCTGGCGGAAGGCGTTTGTTAGGGTTTACGGTCTCTTTACGGTATGATAGCTGCAGGGGTTTTAAACGGATAAGCTGCTGTCATGCGGCGGCGAAGAGAGGCTGGGAAAGAAACGATGCTGGTGCAGATTATCGGGGTTGGCAAGCTGAAAGAGAAATATTTAGTGCAAGGAATTGCGGAGTACGCGAAGCGGCTGGCTCCTTATTTGAAGTTTCAGGTTATCGAGGTTGCCGACGAAAAAGCTCCCGATACGCTCAGCGACGCCGAGGTGGGCATCGTCAAGGGCAAGGAGGGCGAGCGCATACTGGCGCAGATTAAGCCGGACGCGCATGTTGTTGCGCTTAGCCTGGACGGAGCGCTGTGGAGCTCCGAGGACCTGGCCCGCGAGCTGGACCGGCTCGGCACGTACGGCAGCAGCCATGTTGTGTTTGTCATCGGCGGCAGCCACGGGCTGAGCGATGAAGTGCTGCGGCGCGCGCAGCAGAAGCTGTGCTTCGGGCGCATGACGCTGCCGCACCAGCTGATGAGGCTGGTGCTGGTGGAGCAGATTTATCGGGCGGTGAAGATAAATCGGGGGGAGCCTTATCATAAGTAGGGTGAAAAATCGGTACGGGTAAGTAATTAAGTGTTGAGAGAAGATGTTGGATAGTGTGACTAAGAGCCGTCTAAGACCTTTGTGAAAATCAATAATATCGTCCTCTATTAATTAATTTAATGTGATAGACCTTGTTGCTTTATGGAATGAATTAAAGTAATCTCAGGAAATAATGTCCAATAATTAGTGGGGGTAAATCTCATGAATATAACTGAACTGAGAATTAGAAACTTCAGATGCTTTGGTGATAAAGAAACAACTGTAAATTTTGATCGATTAACAACAATAATTGGCTCAAATAGTAGTGGGAAAACTGCATTAATTCAAGCTTTACTAAAATTATTTGGGGTAAATTCTAAGGAGAGAACAATACATAAAAGCGATTTTCACGTACCTCCTAATATAAAACCCGATGAAGTCACAGAAGATAGATTACTTAGAATAGAAGCAAAGATAGAGTTCCCTGAATTGCAAACAGAAGGTGAAGGAATACAAACTGTACCATCATTCTTTAAGCAAATGATGACTGGAAAACCTCAGGAAGTGCCATATTTAAGAATACGTCTTGAAGCCAAGTGGACTCAAAGTGTAACACCTGACGGAGAAATTGACCCCAAACTTTTCTATGTTGTGGTACCTTATGGAGATGAGGAGAAAGATGATTCTTATAAACCTTTGCCAGCTAATGAGAGAGCATTAATTCAGATGATATATGTTCCAGCTGTAAGGGAACCGGCTAATCAATTAAAATTAGCATCTGGCACAATCTTATGGCGGTTGGTCAAAAGTATAGCTTGGCCCGAAGACACTAACAAGGAAATTCAAAAGACTATTCTACCATTAGAGCAGTATTTAAGTAGTGTTGGTGGATTGCAAGAAATACGTAATGAAGTCAAGTCTGCCTGGAGTAAGTTTCATCGTGATTCACGATATGCGAATGCAGAAATATTATTTAATGAGACATCACTCGAGTCTATGCTCAAAAACATAAATGTACAATTCTCCCCTACTGAGGATATTACCAACTACTCAATTGATAAATTAGGTGACGGGCTTCGTTCACTTTTTTACTTGTCTTTAGTTTCTACTTTATTGGGCATTGAGCAAAAAATCATAAATGATGATAAAGGCAGATTTCTTCCGAAAAAAATCCCCACAGCTTTGACTGTTTTAGCTGTTGAGGAACCGGAAAATCATATCTCACCTCATCTTTTAGGTAGAGTGACTAAAAATCTTAGAGAGATATCTGAAATTAGTAATGCACAAGTTCTCCTTACATCTCACAGTCCATCGATTGTTAAAAGAATCAATCCTGAAGAGATCCGTCATGTGAAAATTTCAATTACTGGAGAACATATAGGGAGCACCGCTGTAAGTGCAATTACTTTACCTAGTGATAGTGATTTGGCTCTTAAATATGTAAAAGAAGCTGTAAGAGCATATCCAGAACTCTATTTCGCTCAACTTGTTATACTTGGGGAAGGGGATAGCGAAGAATTAATAATACCTCGATTAATGGAAGTGGGGAATATTGCTCTTGATGACGAGACAGTATCAGTGGTTCCTTTAGGTGGGAGATTTGTAAACCACTTTTGGAGGTTGTTAAAACAATTAGATGTTCCTTTTGTCACTTTACTTGATCTTGACAGGGAACGGGGTACAGGTGGATGGAGTCGAATCAAGTACGCATTTAAACAACTAATAGAAATAAATATAGATAAGACTGAATTGTTAACAATTGAGGGCACTACATATCCAGAAGGTATTCTTGATGAAATGCATAAACGTACTATAGACGACCCAAGCGGTCCAAACTCTGTGGCGGAAATGAATAAATGGATAAAAAAGCTGGAATCCTATAATTTCTTCTTCTCAGCTCCACTAGATATTGATTTGCTCATGTTAGAGTCATTTACTGATGTGTATAAATCTATCCCTGTGAATGGGCCGGAAATTCCTGATAAAGCTATGGATCCAACAGGATATGATACGGTGGTACTTAATGGGGTAAACGCAACTTTGAAGAAAAAAAAGAATGAAACTGGACTTGGCAATACTTATACCATCGAACAGAAAGAACTTATGGTCTGGTACAATAGTTTATTCTTGGGTAGGAGTAAACCTAGTACACACTTGGAGGCGTTAGCCCTAATTGAACCAAACGACTTTTTGGATAAATGTCCAACTTCACTGATGAACACACTGAACGCCGTTAAAGAAATCCTTGGCAAAAGTAAAAAAGAACAGATTCAACTTGAGGGGATACTATGATATTTGTTAAACCGAGAGAATGGATGCCAGCGCATGGTATCATGTTAGAGTACGCTGCGGACAGGGTTGTGAAGAGCGTAGAAAATACCATGGTTGTAGCTGGTCCTGGCGCGGGGAAAACAGAGTTGCTTGCCCAACGGGCAAGTTACTTGCTTCAAACAGGAATTTGCGCCCCTCCGCAGAAAATACTTGCAATTAGCTTTAAAGTTGATGCAGCTGCAAATCTAGCGGAGCGAGTGAGAAAAAGATGTGGTAATGAACTATGTCAGAGATTCGAATCAAGAACATATGATTCCTTTGCAAAACATTTACTCGACCACTTCCGAAATAGCATCGAAGAAATGTATCGGCCAGTTCAAGACTATGAAATTGTAACTGATAAAATAGAATTGAAGAAGTTGGTGGTGCCCCACTATAAAGAACAGTATCCAGTTCATAAATTAAGATATGACACACTGATGGAGTACCTAGGAAAAGAACGATTACCGATGCCGTCCACATATAACGTAAATGACGTTTACAGTTTGTTAGCTAATGATTTATGGGGACTTATGCCAAAGGGTTCGAAGGGGTTTCCCGCAACGCTCACATTTTCTATGATTACGAGATTGGTTGAATATCTAACTCGTACAAACACGATGATTAAAAACGCCCTAAAAGTCACGTATAGCCACTTGTTTTTAGATGAATTTCAGGATACGACAAATGTTCAATATGATATGTTAAAACAAATCTTTCAACATTCAAAGACGGTCATAACAGCCGTTGGTGATGATAAGCAACGAATAATGGGTTGGGCAGGTGCTTTACCTAATGCGTTTCAAGAGTTTAAAAATGATTTTTCTTCAAAAGAAGAGTCCTTAATAAAAAATCATCGCTCTGTTCCATTTCTAATAGATATCCAAAATTACCTTGCAAGGGATCTGGATCCTTCTTCATCAATAGTTGAATATCCTAGTATAATGACAGATGGAAAAACGCCCCCCGGAGTATGCCAAATCTGGAAGTTCAAAACTCATCTACAAGAGGCGGACTATTTATCGAGAAAAATAAAAGAATGGTTAGAAGAAAAGGATATGAACCCCAGAGATCTCTGTATAATTGTAAAACAACAAGAGGATATATATGCCGATCAGATCATTTCGGTTTTGAAATCAAAAGGTATAATTGCACGGGTAGAAAAAGAGTTTCAAGATTTGCTTTCGGAAGAATGTATTACATTACTAATTCATATTCTAACATTAGTGATGAGCAATCGTGCTCCGGATTCATGGCAAATGGTTTTTGATGTCCTGATACTCTTAAACTCGAATATAGCTGATAAATCGGAAGATTTTTATAAGTATGATAGTGAACTAACTAATTTTATTTCTAAGCTAAAAACGGATCTTCCTAACTTGAAAAATGGGCGAGAATTAGAGGTTTATCTAAAGAGCATTTTTGATTTTTTTGGTGAAGATAAATATTGTGCGATGTTTCCTAAGTATAGAGGCGGCAAATATTTAAACAAAAAAGTCAAAGAGTTTTCAAGCAAACTGGCCAGTTCATATCGGGCCTTAAAAAACTGGGAACTCGCACTTAATGATATTCTCGGGTATAACAGCATCCCCATTATGACTATACACAAAAGTAAAGGCCTTGAGTACCATACTGTAATATTTGTCGGTCTAGAGGATGCAGCGTTTTGGAACTTCGTAAATAATTCAGAAGAAGATAAGAGGGCTTTTTTTGTTGCCTTTTCAAGAGCAAAACAGAGAGTCTTATTTACCTACAGTGAAAAGAGAATAATAAAACACTATGAAGAGATTGTTAACAGGCGTCAATCATCTAATAATATTTCAGTATTGTATACTAACCTGCTACAGGCCGGAGCAGAGATAGTCGAGTTGGTAGAGGCGGAGTCGCTTGTCTAAGCCACGTTAGTGCTTAGTATGATCATATGCAGCATCTTATTCCTCTCAGAGAAGTCGGAACGATATATACTGTTCATGGTATTCGATGATTTTAGATGATGTTGCTCAATAATAAAAAATAATTTAAGTACTTATGTGTGTTGAGTATTAGCTTCAAAACTTCGTAAATATTTGACTAAAATTTTTAAGAAGGCACCCGATCGGGTGCCCTTCCATTTCGCCATTAGAGTGATACGGCGAACCTTATCATAAGTAGTGGTAAAGCGGAGAGTTGAGTTAGTGGTCGACTCTATTGATTTTATTGAACCCGCATAATGGAAAAGACGAAGAAAAGCTTGTCTGGTCTTTTGTTAAACTAATAGTACAAGATTCATATCAACAACAAATCCATAATTTTCAGTTTCTTAGTTATTGCGATATGCCATGCTTTGTGTGAATCTAAGGGGATATATACGGCCCCTGAAATATCATTCGGTGTCGAGTCCGACATTTGAATAAGTTTCAATCTTTACTATTATAGTTTTGCCAAAACTAGCTTGTTCATGAAGATTAATTGGTTCAAATCCGAGTTTTTCGAAAATCTTGCAACTACTGTTTTAACCAAATCATCGTGTCCATGTACAATAAACACTTTTGTTTTATCCACTCCTCGTACCTCTTCTTTTTTATTTTCTTTAACTAAGAACCTATCCCAAAGAGAGCGCAGGCGAAGTGCATCAGCCCTAAATAGTTTCGAGCCTTCTTTTCAAAATGAACAAGTATTTTACGGAAGCGATTTTGAGCCATGAAAATAACACTTCCACCACCCAACGACGCGGACGTTTGCCTTCTTGTTTCTCTACCTTTTCATCGCCTCGTGAGCGTTCCATTGGCAGCCGGTACGGAGCACGAACAGGATGCCTTCCAACACATTCTTTAAGTCGGTTGGCTTTCGACCACCGCCAGGCTTTCGCTTATAAGTTCGGTTGGGATCTCGTTTGGTAGGTTTAGGAAGTTCATCTTTGATCATTTGCCAAAATTCATCGGATAGAGTCCAGGTTTGATTCGCATCATTCATCACCTCGTACCCTTTATTACCCAATTATTTTAGGATAAGCTCTAAGTCAGAGAATATAAGCAGGGAGTAGGGCGGGCCTATGGCGAAGAGAAGACAAAAAAGCAGGGCAAAAAGCATCTTCGTGAGATTGCAAGTATGAAAGAGTTATCTTCGAATGTAACAAGTTTGGTGAATTTGAAGCAGGCTATGCCGGTTTTAAGTCCATTTCTTAAGGAATTTGGGGTTGAAGTTGATAAGATGGAAGACGCCTTACAAGGCATAGATGGAATAACTCGACAAACAAGTAAGTTTATTAGTATACCCGACAGATATCTTGCGAATTTAGAACAGACGGCGAATTTGAAAGTAAAATACAGTATATCAGGTGATTAATGCAGACAACACATTTAAAAGCTAAATTGACTGTAAGAATAAGTGAGTTCCTTTATAAGCAATTAAACAATGTAACCATTAGTATACACATGGAGGATGTAGGGGATGTTGATTACTATTTTTCATTTATAGATGAAGAAACTATGCTAGTAGATGCTCATTATCCTATAGATGCAAGGAAATTTGAAAACTCCGATTTTGATGAGATATTTACTAAAGAGGCTGTTACCCGACTCATTTATAGTAATGAATTTAACGTAATGATCCATAATTTTTATTTAGTATTTCAAATTGCCGATCCCGCTGGATTTGAAATAACTAATTTTAAAATATTTATCGATGGATACGATACAGAGTTCGTATTTCGAGAGAGGTTGCTAAACCCATTCTCTGTGGAGAATCTTGTTAATAGAGAAAACCAGTTTGCTAGATTAATTAACAGAATTGATATCATTAGTGTCATTGATTGGCTTAAGGGACTCAAAGACTTTTGGACGGAAATTGCGCTATCAAAGACAGGTACTTCCATTAATTATTTAAGATACTTTTATGAAGATAATGGACCGTTGAATTGTTTATGGTTGTGTATGGCCTTAGAGGCACTCCTTGTCACAAATCAAAACTTCTCCAAAAATCAAATTTACGGGAAACTTAGGTATTTTATTGACGAAGAAGAGATTGATTCAAAAACACTTCAAAAATTAGTAGAGAACTTTTATTCCTTCCGTTCAAAGATTGTTCACGGAAAGTTGAATTTATATCGACCTACAATGATCTATGATGCTTCTAAAGAAGTTAATACTTTGGAAGATTCAATGATAAGTAATGAATCATTTGGTTATCTTGCGCTAAGGGTATGTTTACACACGATGATAGGGAATAATATTCACGATTTGGATTTTGAAGAAAGAATAGTATACTCGTTGAAATTATAGGTTTATGGTTCTTAGGACGCTGAGTTGCCCTGGTCGTTCAGAGAACCATGTACAGCTTCGATTATTGATGAGCTCGATGCTTGACTACTGTTCAGATTGTTCGATCTTCTAAACTAAAATCGGCATCAATAACGTGAAGTTAATTAAGATAGAATTTCAGGAACGGCCATCTTATCAAAGATGGTCTTAAATATCGCTGTTAGTATGGTGATTATTATAGTAAGCGTTAGAATTGAAGAAATAGATTGGTTGAATGAAGTTGGATAATACTTCATGATAATGATCGGCATTTTTTACTAAAGAATTACGGGATACTATGCTTTTCTCAAAAGGGAGACGTCGAGAATTAAATGAGGTCTTTACTCCAAAGGCAAGGCAATTGGCATTCTAACTATCATAAATCGGTAAACTGTGAACGACCATGGATGGGACTATCATTAAGAGAAGAAACGATGAAAATTGAACAAGGCGATTATCTAAATAAACGAATTAGATTTAAGCGTATAAGAAAAACAGGATGGACATTTATTGTGAAGATGCTTCTCTATCCCCCAATAAAACTTTCATGACGAGATTCCAATGCTCTTGGATAAGTTTTGTCATTTTTCACTGATAGACCCGACGTTAACCGCTATACAACGCAGGGAAATCCCGGAATCTGAGGGGATACAAATGTTTTGAAGTTGGCTGTAAACGGTGTTACTCTAATAACAGTAAACATCCAACCTATGTGCTACAAAACATCTAATAATATTACTATTCCAGCTATAAAGAAAGGCAATCCAATGATAAAAGTTGATCACTTATCCTTCTCATTTCCCCAAAAAGAACTCTATAAAGACATTTCATTTACGTTAGAAGAAGGGCAGCATTGCGCTTTTATAGGAACAAGCGGCAGTGGGAAAAGTACCTTAATCGATATCCTGATGGACCCGGAAAGATATCTTTTCGATGGCAAATTAGAGATGGACCCCGATTGCACAATTGGATATGTAAGCCAGTTCTCAGAGCTGGGCAACGCGGAAGAAACAACCGTTTTTGAATATATAGGCGAAAAATTTATAAAGCTTCAAAATGAAATTCAATCCATTTGTACGGAAATGGAAACCGCATCAGATATAGAACCGTTACTGGAAAAGTATCAATTCGCTTTAGACGCATTGGATGCAATGGGCGGGGATGATTTTGAAAGCAGCATTCATAAACAGCTGAATCTAGCCAACCTCTTGAAGCGAAGCGATCATAAGGTATCCGAACTGAGCGGCGGGGAATTCAAGCTTATTCAAGTGATGAAGGAAATGCTTAATCGTCCCGACCTACTGATTATGGACGAGCCTGATGTATTTCTAGACTTTGAAAACCTAAATGCGCTTAAAAAACTGATTAATTCCCACAAAGGAATGCTGCTGGTTGTTACACACAACCGGTATCTATTGAATCATTGTTTTAACAAAATGATTCACCTTGAAAACATGGAGATCCAAGAGTTTGACGGGCGATATATCGAGTATAATTTCTCGTTACTTCAGACAAAAATTGAGCTGCAAGAAATCGCAATCGCTGAACAAGAAGAAATTGAGAGATACGATCACATTATCGATAACCTTAGGGCGATCGCCACTATGAATTCAGAAGCATCTAGAGGCAGAGCTTTAAAGGCTAGAGTAAGGTTTCAAGAAAGATTGGAAGCGCGCAGAATTAAAGCGCCGTTTGTCGATATTAAGCAGCCGGATATCCGTTTTGATATGGATCATGAGCTTGAAGACACCACTGTTGTAACTGTCAAAAATTATAGTGTTTCTTTTGATGAGCTGCTGTTAGACAAGGTTAGCTTTGAAATAAAATCTACGGATAAAGTAGCCATTATCGGTCCAAACGGTACCGGGAAAACGACTTTACTCCGAGATATTTTTAAAAATAATCATGCTTCCATTGAAATAAATGCGGATGCTAAAGTGGCTTATTTATCTCAGGTTCAAGGTGAAATGCTAAAGGACTCTAATACAATACTGGAAGAATTCATTGATGCAGGGTTTAACACGTATGATGAAGCCAGATTGTATCTTGCCGCCTATGGCTTTGAAGGAGAAATTGTTAGTCAAAAGATAGAATCTCTATCTGGCGGAGAAAAAAACATTTTGCAATTGGCTAAAGTTTCTGCCCGTAAAGCAAACGTATTGCTGCTTGATGAACCGACAAGCCATTTAGACACCTATACACAACTAGCACTAGAGAAAGCCATTGAGAGCTATAAAGGCGCAATTCTCATGATTTCTCATGACTTTTATTCGGTTGTAAATGGCATGGATTATGTTTTAATCATTGAAGATAAGACGATTAGAAAAATGAGTATGCGGAAATTTAGACAGATGATCTATGCGAGTCATTTTGATAAAGATTATTTGCAAACGGAACAAAAGAAAAAATCAGTTGAAATGAAAATCGAATTGGCTTTAAAGGATTCTAATTTTGAACTGGCAAAAGGATTGCTTGATGAGCTAGAAGGGCTAATTAAGCTGCTTTAGTGTAAAAGATAAACAAAACAAAGAAAATGCCTTTAATCCTCATTCAGCGGGTTAAAGGCATTTTTAGATCAGATTTAAACCTGCGGCCTGCATAAGGCGGGGATGATATAATCACGCTAAAGAAAGCAGAAGGGTGATTGCCATGAGTGTAATACGTTTGGAGAACGTTACGAAGAAATATGAAGAGTCCATGATCTTTCGAGATATTTATTTTCGCGTTATGCAAGGGGAGCGCATTGGCCTGATCGGACGGAATGGCGCAGGCAAGTCGACCGTATTTAAACTCATCATGGGCCAAGAAGAGCCGACTAACGGCAAGGTGGAGATAGATCCGAATGTGAGGATCGGGTATTTCTCGCAATTCTCAGAACTGAGAGGAAGCCTGTCCGTCCAGCAAGAACTGGAAGCCTGCTTCGAGCAGGTGGCTCTTATTGAACGTGAGCTGCAAGAGATCGGCGACAAGCTGGGAATGGTTACGGACGATAGCGAAATGGACAGGCTGCTGGCGAGGCAGGCGGAGTTATTTGAGCAAATGGATCATCTAGATGGCTGGAACGTGTCCGTCGAGATTAACACGGTGCTTACGAAGCTAGGGTTTAATGACCGGTCTCGCAATCAGCCAATCGATGAGTTGTCCGGAGGATGGCGTAACCGCGCGGCGCTCGCGAAGATGTTAATCGAGCTGCCCGATGTCGTCCTGCTCGACGAGCCGACGAATTACTTAGATATAGAAGGCATCACATGGCTGGAGCAGTGGCTGTACCGATTCAAGGGAGCCATGATTCTGGTGTCGCATGACCGGCAGTTTATCGACAAAGTTGTGACGCGCACGATTGAGATCGAGAACTACCATTTTCAAGAATACGAAGGCAACTACACCGACTACATCCGGAAGAAAAAGATGCGCAAGAAGGAGCTGGATCGCCAGTTCCAGTGGGAAGAAGAGCTGCTTCTTATGGAATCCGAAGCGATTGACGAACGTGCGAGCAGGAAGGCCGGTTCCAAGGACCGTCTCTCGCGCAAGCTGGCAGATAATAAGAAGCGGATCGAGCCGCATCCCGTTAACGTGCTGATTACCGATATTTACGAGAAACTGCGCTTCCCGGACAAGCTATGCGAAGTGAAGCAGATCGCACAAACCTATGAGGGGCGGCAGATTTTCGAGAACGTCAGCTTTGACATTCAGAAGGAAGATCGTTTGATTATCGCGGGTCCGAATGGAAGCGGAAAATCCACGCTTATTAAGGCGCTTACCGGGCAGGAGAAGCCGGAGTCCGGAGAGGTTATCTGGGAGAAGGGTGTTAGCTACGCTTATTTCAACCGGATGTGGGAGGAGCTTGATCCGAAGAAAACCGTCAGCCACGCGGTGAATACGTACGGCTTAGGGCTGGATGCTCCACGCAAAAAGGTGAATAAGTTCCTGGCCATGCTCCAATTCTCGGAGGCCGATCTGAGTAAGATGATCGGGCATTTGTCCGGCGGCCAGAAGGCTCGGGTGGCGCTAGCCAAGTGTCTTTTATCGGGTGCATCGGTTATTATTTTGGACGAGCCGACCAACCATCTGGATCTTACGAGCATACAGGTCATGGAGCAAGCTCTAATCCACTTCCCGGGCGCCGTCATTACGGTAAGCCATGATCGCTTTTTCATCGATAAAATCGGGACGAAGATGTTGACCTTCAATCCGGTAACGGGAGTAAGTGAGCAGAGCTTGTAGAAAATAGGACATAGGACGAAACAATGCTCAGTAAAGGAGTTGTTTCCAATGAGTAAGAATAAACCTGCAGAAATGACAAAAGCAGAAAACATTTTAGCCCAGATCAACAGTAACACTAAGCTAGGCGACTTACGAAAAATCGCGAAGGACATTAAAATAGATCATGAACTAGCTATGGAGTTGTGGTCAACCAAAGAGTTTTTGCCCAGACTATTGGCTATCTTAATTATGGACAAAAAGCTGCTTTCCGAAGATGTGCTGAATAAGCTTGATCAGGATATGCAGAATCACACATATGACGAGCGAAATCACTTAATGGACTGGTTATTGGCGAATCAGCTCACCAAAGACAAGAAGCTCATTGCCTTGATGGAGTCATGGGAAAATAGTCCTTCTGCTCTTCAAAGGCGAGCCTTCTGGTATTATAAAGCGCGTCTGAGATGGATGGGGCAAACACCGTCTGATAACAACGCAGACCTGCTGTCTGCAATTGAAGCTGCGATTACGCAGGAAGAGCCGGAGGTTCAATGGGCGATGAATTTCACGGCAGGCTGGATTGGCGTTTATGATCCAAGCAATCGAGCACGCTGTATTAAACTCGGCGAGAAAACGGGTCTTTATAAAGATGAAATGGTATCAAAGGGCTGTACGCCCGATTATTTGCCGGAGTTCATTGCAATTGAAGTTAATAAACGAAATCATAATTAGTTACCTCAGAAAATTTCATTAGGATTAAAAGGATCTGAAAGTAAGCTTCCAGATCCTTTTTTAGCGGGTGAGAAGGGTGAAGAGCGGTGATTATTCGTACAAAAATTTAAGTTCCTAGTCTTCATACGCCGTTACCGGATGCAACCGTTACATTTGAAGACGGCTCAAGATGGATTCGATAATAAAAAAATGGGGAGCCATCACCCGACAAGCTCCCCATCCACTGCAATTCGATTCTTGCCGCTGGACTTGGCCAGATACATGGAATGGTCGGCCGCGCGAGTGAGATCGGACTCCGTTTTGCCCTCTTCCCATAACGTACAGCCCACGCTGGTGGTCATCGGAAGTTGAAGCTCCTTAAACTGCATCGGTGACTCAAGCTGCTCAATCAATCGTTTGGCAACCTGCATCAAGCCGTTGCTGTCGTTCTGCAGCCATGCCACCACCACGAACTCATCGCCGCCAACACGTGCGATCAGATCGGATTCACGGACCGCGTTTTTGATGCGATTAGCGAATTCTATAAGCACGAGATCGCCGACCTCATGTCCGTAAGTATCGTTGCATTGCTTGAATTTATTCAAATCGAGGTAGAACACCCCGAACAAGCCTTCTTTTTGATTGGCCCGGTTAATCCAATTTTGGATTCGAACACTAAAGCCTCTACGATTCAGTAATCCGGTCAGAATGTCGCGCTCCGTCAGCTGAATAAGCTCGCTTTCTAATTTTTCGCGTCTTTCAATTTCCGCTCTTAATTGAACCAATAATTGCTCGTAATCGTTTAGAATCCGAATTTTGTCGTCATAGTTGATCTGCTTGCCGAGCTCCGAGCCCAGAGCAAGCGATAACAACTGCAACGTCTCAATATCCCGGCTGGAGAAAGCGTCGGCACGGCCGGAGATGACTTTTAACACGCCAACGGCGTTGCTGGATTCGAACAGGGGTACACAGACCATGCTCCGCGCGCCGACTTTCATTGTTGCTTCCTTGTTGACGCGATCGTCCTGTTGCGTATCTGGCGAATACAAGATATTCTTTTCCGTCACGCACAAGCCCGATAAACTGCCGTTCTTATTGATTCGGATTCCGAGATGAGGCTGCAAGGTCCCGCTAACGGCCGCATAAACCATTTCTTCACCCGCCAGCATCTCAATCGTAGAACCGTCAGCATCGGTCAATAGGCACATCCGGTCACAAATCGTCTGCATAAATAGCTTTAAATCTAAGTTAGATAACAGCATTTGCTGCTGGACTTCCATGATGACTTTAAGGCGACGGTTCTCAATCATCTACCCTATTCCTCCATACTCGTATCGTAATCTGTCTGTCTTTATTGGTATCATGCTAGCACTTTTAGATAGATTTGTCAGCCGGACTCTCGGCATGGAAACACGGGGCGTGGCATCTCTTTTGTGCGGCTGCAATTTATTTCGTCGAACATTTCGCCGATAAAGATATAGAAGAGAAATTTATTTATGGAACAATATCGATTTAGCTTTTATTCGTATAAAACAAAGGGGAACTAGGGGTGCACAACATTCTTGACACGTTAAAACAGAAAAAGATCGTCATGGTTGTCCTCGCAGCGGCAGTATTCATCATTATTTATTCAGGGATTGTTAAGGCTCAGGAGACGGTTACATCAAAGATTACGGCAAGTTCCGTTACTACAACTTACGGAGAGCAAGTAACCTTCACTGCCAGCGCCATTAATCAGGCAATCGGCGGAACTCCACCTGGCGGGACGGTTACCTTCAAGGATGGCAATCAAGATCTTATGACTTCCCCATTAACTACAGCTGAACCAATCATTATGACAGATAGCAGAGGACCTTTTATTCAATGGGGGGAATACACTTACAAGGCCTACAGCTTTGCGGATAATCGCATTGCGATGAATATTGTTGCTTATGATTCCTCCGGCACCATCGTTAATGAATGGGAAAAGGCTGGAGCCCGTTATTTATCGCAAATTACGATGGATGCCACAGCTCGGACCTTCACCTTTTGGGGCCAGGACAACTTCACGATTACGCTGGGATGGGGAGAACTTTTAACCCCTTCGTCTAGCGCCAGCTTTAGCACATCCGATCTGGCAATCGGTACGCACTCCATTACCGGTGTGCTATCAGGGGATATCAACTATGCCGCAAGCGAATCATCTCCTCTGCTTTATACCGTACACCCTAGATACACCGTGATTTATAACGGCAACGGCAGCACAGGAGGAGACGCCCCCGCTAACAGCAGCTCGTATAATGGCACTAAGGTAGGAGTGTCCGGCAACAACGGAAATCTGGTGAAGAACGGCTACACGTTTGCAGGCTGGAACACGCAGGTGGACGGACAAGGAGCGTATTATGCAGCAGACGCTGAGGGCACGATATCGTCCGATGTGACGCTGTACGCGCAATGGACGAAGGTTTTAGAAGTTGGAACGGGTACTGTAAGTGATCCTTATCAGATTACAACCGGTGAGGAGCTTGATACGATCAGGAACTATTTGGTTCCGGATCTTTATTTTAAGCTGGCTGCGGATATTGATTTGAGCGGCTACGGCGAAAGATGGTTGCCGATCGGCGGTTCTAGCAATCCGTTTCTGGGCCATATGGACGGCAATGGACACAAGATTACTGGTTTGACCATTAATAGGCCGGATAGCAATTATGTAGGGTTGTTTGGTGACGTAGGTTATGATGCGAGTGTTTCCAATATGATCCTGGAAAATGTAACTGTTACAGGCAGACAACATGTAGGCGGCTTGATAGGCCGTAACTTTGGCGGACAGATAAGCAACAGCTACGTAACAGGAAGTGTAACAGGTAAAGCGTCCAATGTAGGCGGCTTGATAGGCTACAATTACTATGGAACAATCAGCAACAGCTTCGCCACGGCAGATGTAACGGGAAGCGGTTCTAGTGTAGGCGGTTTAAGCGGCAACAATATTGGAACGATTGACTACAGCTATGCAACAGGAAATGTAATTGGCAGCAGCTCCAATGTAGGCGGCTTGATCGGAAACAATGGCGGAACGATCAGCTACAGCTATGCAGCAGGGAATGTAACCGGAACCGGCTCGAAAGTAGGCGGTTTGATTGGCAACAGCAGCGGAACGATTATTTCTAGCTTCTACGACTCGGGTACAACCGGACAATCGGATTCAGGCAAAGGCGTTGGCCAAACGACCGCAGAGATGAAGATGCAAAGCACATATGCAGATCAAAGCTGGGATTTTGCAAGCATATGGGGGATCAGTCCAGAGCGCAATGACGGTTATCCCTACTTGCAGGCCATACAAAAGTATGTGACGTATGACGGGAACGGAAACACTAGCGGGAGCGCGCCGAGCGACAGTAAATCGTACTCGCCAGGAGTAACGGTCAACGTTTACAGCAACACGACCGCTTTTGCCAGAACGCACTATTCGTTTGCGGGCTGGAATACACAAGCGGATGGAACCGGAACGGATTATGCTGCCGGCGCTGCATTCTCCATGGGTTCGTCCGATGTGACATTGTATGCAAAATGGACCTTAAACCCGACATACACGGTGACGTATAACGGCAACGGCAGCACAGGAGGAAGCGTACCGGTCGACAGCGGCTCGTATGAGCAAGGCGTTACGATATCGGTATTCAACAACAACGGAAATCTGGTGAAGAAGGGCTACACGTTTGCAGGTTGGAATACAGCGGCCGACGGTAGCGGCACGGGTTACGTTGACGGAATGGATTTCCTTATAGGCACGAAAAATATCACCTTATTTGCGCAATGGCTGCCATCGAACACATTATTGTCAGGTCTGTCATTAGATCAGGCGGAGCTCCATTTTTCACCATCGCAGACGAAATATACTGTAGTTGTGGAGAATTCGGTTTCGAGCCTTAACCTTTTCCTGAGAAAAGGGGATCCTAACCAATCGCTGACGGTAACGGGGGCGACTTATAATTCGGTAACAGATGATGTATATACCTACGCAACATCGAGCTTGGACGTCGGACCTAACCCTATTAACATTATCGTGACGACTCCAGACGGTTCAAACACGGAATACGTAGTCACGATTACCCGAATGGGTGTCATGGGAGAGCCGATGTTATTGAATCCCTCGGTCCGTACGCTTACGTTCCCGGGCGGGCTCGTAATCAAGCTGCCTGACGAACTGGTCCTTCCCGAAGGGGCAACATTGACAGTACAACATTCGAACGCTGCGCCTTCCGGAGAAGTTAAGCTTTCTAGAGCCGGACAGATCATTGATTTCCAATTTGAGGGTATTACTATTACTCAACCTGTACAGATTACACTCGGGTATGACGAGAGCTCTGACCGGAGTAAGCTCGCTATTTATTATTACAACGAGTCTACAGGCAAGTGGGAATATCATCCTTCTCAAGTGACGGACCATAACATCGCGACGACGGTCAGCCATTTCTCCACCTATGGAGTGCTTGCGGATACGACCGCACCGGATCAGGTAACCGTAACATCGGGCGCAAAAACGACAAACACCATTACACTTCAGCTTGCCGCTAATGATGACTCAGGCGTGGCCCAATATATGATTTATCGTGACGGGATGCTCATTGCGGAAACGGCGGAAAGTACGTATATCGATTCCGGCTTGTCGGCATCGAAAACGTATACCTATACCGCTAAAGCTGTCGATAGGCTTGGAAATATTTCGAAAGTTAGTGAAAACGTGACGGTCGCAACAAACGGCGGTGGCGGTGGCGGCTCTTCTATACCAACCCCGCCAATGAGTGACTCCAAGATCATCTCCACAGATGGTAATCTAACGCTTCCTGCAGGTAAAGAGGGAGAGGTTAGCCTCGGAGAGGAGATCAAAATAACGATTCCTGCTCATGCAAACCGCAAAGAGCTAAAATTAACGATTAACAAAGTCTCTGACATTCGGACACTGATTACAAGTAAAGACGTTCTGCTCAGCCCGATATTCGAAATTCTAAAAAACTTCACGGAGAACTTCGACAAACCGGTCACTCTCTCGTTTAAATTTGATCCAAGCAGCTTGAAGAGCAAGGAGAAGCCGGTTGTTTTTTACTATGACGAATTGAAGAAGGAATGGGTGAAAGTCGGCGGTACAGTCAGCGGAAACAACATCATCGCAGATGTTGATCACTTCACAAAATTCGCTGTATTCGCGATAGCCGATGCTGCCCCTCCGGCGACAGACGGAAAAGTGAGCTTCAGCGATATCGCCGCACACTGGGCGGAGGCAAGTATCAATAAAGCGGTTAGCGCAGGCATCGTCAGCGGTTACCCGGACGGCACGTTTAAGCCGGGTCGTACGGTGACGCGTGCGGAATTTGCGGTTATGCTGATGAATGCGCTCAAGCTGCAAGTAGAAGGAGCGGAGCTGGCGTTCACGGACAACGCGAAGATTGGCGCCTGGGCGCAGAAATCCGTCGCGCAGGCCGTTTATGCAGGTATTATCAATGGTTATGAAGACGGCTCCTTCCGTCCGAATGCTGAAATCACTCGTGCGGAAATGACCGTGATGATTGCTAAGGCTATGGACCTGATTGACGGAGCGGCTGCGGCATCTGGCTTTGCAGATGATAAAGACATTCCGGTCTGGGCGAAAGGCGCAGTGGCAGCCCTGAAAAAGCTGGACGTTATCGAAGGCAAAAGCGCAAACCAATTTGCACCTGGAGATAAAACGACTAGAGCAGAGGCGGTAACGGTGCTCTTGAACATGCTGGAACAAATGGGAAAATAAAAAAATCTGCAGCAAGGCTGCTTTGAAGTCAAATTCAAAGCAGCTATTTTTTTTGAAATTACCGGCGGTTCCGACATCTTTTATTGGATTTGCAAGATTTTCTTGATTCGGATCTAATAAACCGCACCGCGTTTGCATGTGGTGTTACGTGTTCGTCAACCGGATGATTTGCTGCAGTGGGTGCTTGGCTGGGGGGCGGGCGTGATTGTAGTGGCACCTGAATCGTTCCAACATCGGATTCTTGAGGAAGCGCAAAAAATGTTCAAACGTTACTGACATAACGCTGTCAGTAGCGTTCTTTTATAATTCGGTATGTAAACGGAACATTTATTGCAGGAAGGATGATATTGGTGAACTTCGCTTCTGTACGTATCATTACCGACGACGTGGACCGTCTCGTTTTGTTCTATGAAAAAATCATGGGTGTTTCAGCGGAGCGCCCTACCCCTGTTTTTGCCGAGCTCGTTATGCCATCGTGCACTCTGGCCATCGGCCACTCCCAAACGGCGCTGCTGTTCGGAATTGGTTCCGTAGTAGCGGCCAGCAATCGCTCCGTCATTCTTGAGTTCCGCGTCGACGATGTTGATGCCGAATTTGAGCGCTTAAAGCCATTGGTCGAGGATTGGGTACAGGAACCGACCACGATGCCATGGGGGAACCGTTCTGTGCTATTCCGCGATCCCGATGGCAACCTTGTTAACCTCTTTAAGCCTGTGACTGAGGAAGCGATCAAACGGTTCAGCAGCAGGGTTTGACGGGCGGGAGCACTAATTTCTCTCCGTAAAAATTTGAAAGGTAACTCCGAACCGATCGGTTACCATGCTATAGGCCGGACTAAAATAAATGGGCTGCAGGGGGACGAGTACCGCACCTTCTAAACGTAACGCATCATAAATGCACTCCGCTTCGGATACATCCTTTAAAGTTAGGCAGATGTTGACCTCACTCCCGTGCTCCAGCGGCTGGTTGGGTTCTGAATCGCTGACAAACAATTCGGAGCTTCCGACAACCAGTACGGCATGGGCAATGCGTTTTTTCATTTCTTCGGGCATTGGCTCACTGCCTTCTTGTTCGGGAGCTTCTCCAAACGTTTGTTTAAACACGACTTGCGCGCCAAAAGTCTGCTCTTGAACGCTCCCACCACCTGGAGAGGTGGAGGATTCTTGCGAACAGAGAAGCATTCTTCTCTTTAGGAGCAAGCGATCCCTGCGGTTCCCGCAGTTGAGTGGGGAGTTCCCAATAAACGTAATCCTTCTTGCCTGATGTTCATGCTCGCGTTATGATCACGGTCGTGGTGCGTACCGCAATGGGAACAACTCCATTCCCGCAGGCTAAGCTGTTTCACGTCGCGATTTCGGTTTCCGCACACATGACAAAGCTGACTGGATGGATAGGTTTTTGCCACGGTCTGAATTTGACGGCCATACCAAGCCGCTTTATAGGTCAGCATCGTGCGAAGCGTGGCCCAACTCGCGTCTCCAATGGACTTGGCCAGCTTGGAATGTTGCATGAGGTGACTTACCTGCAGCTCTTCCAGGCAGATCGTTTGGTTTTCACGAATCCACTTGGTGGAGAGCTTGTGCAAAAAGTCCTGCCGGCAGTTGGCGATTTCCTCATGAATTCGAGCGATTTTCTGCTTCGCCTTGGCATAATTCGAACCGCCTTTTGTTCGCCGCGACAAGCGGCGCTGCCAAAACGCCAATTTCTTTTCGAAGGTGCGGAGATGCTTCGGATTGGACACGACTTCCCCGTTGCTGCACACCGCAAGCGATTTGAGACCCAAGTCAACAGCTATGACTGTTTCCAATTCCGGAAGCGGCTCCATCTCCACTTCGCATAGAATTGAGACAAAGTATTTGCCTGTTGGGTTCTTCCGAATCGTGGCTGAAAGAATTCGACCTTCCACTTCTCTAGATTTGGCAAAGCGAACCCATCCTAGCTTGGGCAGCTTCAGACGATCGCCTTCCATCGCAATATTATCGTTCGTATATTTCGTGGTATAGCTTTGCACTGGATTCCGCTTCGATTTAAAACAAGGGGCCTTATTCTGCTTCTGGTGAAACCGTGCAAAAGCATCCGCAAGGCTCCGTACACTGGATTGCAGAGCCATGCTGTCCACTTCTTTTAGCCAGGAAAAGAGACGCTTGAGGGGAGGCAATCCGATGGCACAGGTGTTATAGGTCAGCCCTTTTCCTGATTCTTGGTAGGTTCGATTCCACTTTTCAAGGAAGTGATTAAAGACATAGCGAGCGCAGCCGATGGTTTTATGGATAAGCGTCCGTTGTTCTTCCGTGGGATAGAGGCGAAAGCGAAACGCCTTGTGATGCACCATTCAACCATCACCTCCGGTTTGTGGGCCTCCCCCAATTATAGCACATACGTTCGCTTTTTACAACCAAAAAATGCCGATTCATCCCCTCCTTGTAGAAGGTGGAGTATTATTAGCAAATCTTAGATAAAATGGGTTAATTTTACATTCATCGTACTTCAACTCCTTATAGTTAAGTTTGTACCGGACACATCTTCGATTGTAACGAGTAATGGTGACAATTCATGTCATAGTTAAAATGGTTTTTTACATGCGAGGAGGCTTACCGAGTGTCTAAAACCAAACGTCTGATGGAATTAATGATTGCGGTCAATCGCAAGCGCCAATTTACGGTAAAGGAACTTGCTTATGAGTTCGGTGTATCTGCGAGAACCATTCTTCGGGATTTGCAGGAGCTGAGCGAGCTAGGCGTACCTCTTTATTCTGAGGTTGGCCCCCATGGCGGATATCGGTTGTTGCAGGAGCGGCTTTTGCCGCCAATTGCCTTCACGGAACGAGAGGCTGTGGCTATATTTTTCGCTGTCCAGGCGCTGCGTCATTATTCGTCCCTGCCGTTCGAAACGGAGACATCTGCTGCGTTAAACAAGTTCTATACCTATATGCCGGAAGATGTGCGTGAACGGATTGATCAGATGAGAGGCAGAGTTGACTTCATAACGCCGGTTCGGCAAGCGAAGTCACCGCATTTATCCGTATTGCTGGATGCCGCCATCCAACAGGTTGTCTTGCATGTGGAGTATAAGTCCAAGCAGCAGCGGGGAAAGCGGGAAATTCAACCCGTAGGCATCTATACCCAAGGGGGATTGTGGTATTGTTTGGCCTATTGTTTTCTTCGCAAGTCTTTTCGTGTGTTCCGCTGCGACCGGATTCTTTCCGCTGATCCCTCAAATTCCCCGCCGCTTGACTTGCAGCAGAACCATTTGGAGAGTAAGGAAGGGCTGACTCGTCATGAAGGCGAAACGGTATATCTTTATGCTGAATTGTCCAAAGAAGGAGTGGAAGCATGTGAGGCGGATCTTTGTCCCGTTCCTCTGCTCCATGTCCGAAAAGACGGCACGGGGTGGCTCGAGGGAGATATAGCGAGAAGTGATATTCTGTTTTTTGCTTCTTATTTTGTCGGGCTTGGCAAGGAGGCTGTGGTGAGTGAACCGAAGGAACTGCGTGCGACCATTAGAGAGCGGCTGGCTGATTTGTTGACTCACTACGCAGATAAAATGGATGAAGGCAAAGATATGGAAAAAACCTGTTGAGATATTTCAGCAGGTTTTTCTTTTTCAAATCTTTATGTTTTTCTAAACATATGTTACAGTAAACCTATGTTATTGAGGGAAGGTTAGACGATGAACATCCAACATGCGATTTTAGGACTGCTGCGGAATAGAGCGCTTACGGGGTACGACATGAAAAAAGCCATGCAGAAGTCCCCCATTATCTACTGGTCGGGCAACAACAGCCAGATCTATCGTGCGCTCGCCGAGCTTGAAAACGACGGTTTTGTCCGTGCACAGGTTCAACAAGGAGAAGCTTCTCCGACAAAAAAAGTCTATACGCTGACGAACAGCGGCAAAGGTAAATTGCATCGGTTATCGCTGGGAACGCCTGAGCTTCCGGAAATCCGCAAAACCTTTTTGATGCAGCTGGTATTTGGCGGAAACCTTACGAAGCCGGAGCTTGAATCCTTGCTTCAACAATACAGCGATGAAGTGAAGGGGATGGCGCTCGCCGTGAAAGGCGAAGTTTCCTCGGCTGACAATATGTCATATGAGTCCGTAATTGTGGAATTGGCGTTGGAGAACATTCGCCAGTCCTATGAGTCTGAGTTGGCATGGATAGAAAAAGTCCGCTCCGTGGCGCTTCCGCTGGCGGCGGAAGCATCCGACCTACAAGAAAAAGGACGTGAGTTTAAGATGGAATTCATCAAGGTTCAGAAAGATGGAAACGACTATATTAAGGTTATTTCCGGGCAAATCCGGGAGGAGCAAAACGGGGTGGATCTGGTGGCCGCCTGTGCGGAAAATGGAACCGACAAAGTTATGCTCCCTGCAGACTGTCTGTCAGAAGATTTTCTTCGTCTCTCCACCCGTGTTGCCGGATTGGTGCTGCAAAAGCTTGCAACTTACCACATCAAAGCCGTGGCCGTTATGGATGCCGACAACGTTAGGGGAAAATTTAAGGATTTCCTCATTGAAGCAAACCGCGGAAAGTTATTTCATGCCTTTGAAGACATGGAGCAGGCTGAAACATGGCTGCTGGCGGAAAAAAACTAGGACGCTGTGCAATTCAGCTTCTAATCGTCCATGTATCTAAGGGCACCTGTGGAGGGTGCCTTATTTATTTTGACTGAGAATCGATTTTAGGAAATAAACAATCGACAATGGAGCCTGGTACATTTATGTACAGACTCCTTTTTTTGCATTCCGGTGAGAGAAAAGATACAGAGGAGGAGTCTTAGAGTTGAGATGACGCAAGTGTGGGATGGCGAAGGAGGGCAAGGAATGGAGCAGACCGATGATCACTCCATAATTGAAGCCGTACTACACGGCAATAAACAGGCGTATACGGACATCGTTCGGCGCTATCAAAATAAACTTTACGGCCTGTTTCGCAAAATGGGATCTTCCGAGGCAGACGCACAGGACTTGACTCAGGAGACGCTAATTAAAGCTTATCAAAAACTGGCATCGCATAATCCTGCAAAAAGTTTTGCGGGATGGATCTATACCATCGCTGTTAATTTACAGAAGGATAAGGGCAGCAAAGCAAGGCCGGATTCGATTATGCAGGATGATGTTCGATGTGAAGAAGAAACGCCGGAATCAAGGTTATTGCAAAAGGAGCTGCGCTCCGAATTGGATCGTCTGTTGGAGGTGCTGCCTGAGCATTACCGGCTCGTATTTATCTTACGGTACACCAATCAACTTAATCATGCAGAAATCGCCGAAATCACCGGTATGTCGGTACGGCAGATCACCAATGTAATATTTCGTGCCAAAATTAGCCTGCGGAAAGTCGTAAAGGACAAGGGGGGACAGCGTTATGGCATTCTGGGAGCGTATCGAAATGAAAAGAGCCAGTCAAAAAGCTGAGGAAAGCCTGCCGACGATGCAAGACAAAATCTTAGAAGATGCGCTTTTTACAAAGGAATTGGCAGATGATTTCACCAAGCAGGTCATGTTTAAGCTGGAGGATATTGAGATTGAACCGGTATTAAAAGCAGATCAACTCCCCGAATCCCGAGCGCATAACGTTTTGCAATACCCTTCTATTGCAGCCCAGGTAAAACGCAGCCAGGCGGACGTTCGTTCTTCGCGTCTCAAAATCTGGGGCGCAGCGGCGGCGACTATCGTTCTGGTGAGCAGCACCCTGCTATTTACACAGCCCAGCCTAGCGGGCATGCTGCGCTCATTGTTTGCAATGGACGGTTATGTTGACAGCGGAATGGAAAATGTCCGGGATATGGGATTAATTCAGACCTCAGTTGCCAGTGCTTCCAACCAAGGGTATACCTTGAAGGTCAATGAAGTCATTGCCGACTCAACTCGTATTATTATCGGAGTCGATGTTTATGACGCCAAAGGCAACGCTGTGGCCGGGCAAATTGACTATGCAACAGCAGATTTCAACGTTTATTTTATTGAAAAAGGGAATTTTGGAGACGTTTCTTATGCCAGACGGGATGGCGGAAACCAATCGACAAACAGGATCGAATTGGATTTTATGCGTGGTGTACTCACTGATAAGCTGCAACTTGATATTCACATCAAGAAATTGTATTTCTTGAAAGAGAGGTCCGTTATTAAAACGGTTGAGGGAAACTGGGCGCTCACTGTGGAAGCCGATTTGGCAAAAGCAAAGGCCCAGACACTTTTTACTGAAATTAATAAAACCTATGAAACCCCTGGTGGAATTCAAATTCATATGCAGGGAGCGACGCGGACACCTAGCGGCGGATCACTGGAATTTACCACAAAGCTCTCCCCTGAAGCATCCCGAAGAGCAGTAAATGGGCAGAGCGGGTTCCATCAGCTTAACTTTCGTCTGGAGGATGAACAGGGCAACCTGGTGGGGGATAGCGTATTGTTTGAGCTTAACCGCCGGTACGAATTGGAACGCTGGAGCGGGTTAAACCAATGGTTCTACCAGTTCAACAATTTCCCCTACGATAAGCAAAAAATCCGGTTCGTTCTGGATAGTTATGTGATTCGGGAAAAGAGCGAAGCATCGGTCACATTTGATCCGGCAAAAATATCAGCAGAACAACCGGCGATATTTGAAGACTCGGGCGACAAGCTGCTTTTACATGGATTACAGATTAATCCGACTAAACCTGGTTCAGATGACATACTTGCGACTATTCCGCTTGGTGGAACTGTGAATAACGAAATCTCCAAGGACAAGTGGATCGCTATTGATGAATTTGGAAAGGAGTATTCCGTTCATTTCGCCGGCGGTATTTCGTTTGGCACATCAGGCCAGTTTAGCTTGGCAGATGCTAAATTTGTCATTGACGACTTAGATAAAAGGCCCACAAAGTTGACTCTTAAACGCACACTAGTCAATCGTTGGTATCGGGATTCCAAATGGTCCTTTATTATTCCGCAAAACGGAACAACAGGCGTCATTCCAGAGTGAGAGAGCTAGCGGGTCCTCTGCATGCAGGTGAAGCAAGCTTGCTTGAGATAACAAACCACTGATCTTACCATTGTGCCTCTCCGCAAATTGAGATTACTGTGTTGGTCAAATTTATTCATTGACATAAAAAATGCACCCGTAGAAGTCCATCGGATAGGTTTTATCCAATGTCATTTTAAGGGTGCATTTTATATTATTTCGGCGCTTCATTTGATATTTCTATTAAACGATTGTTCTGATGCTTATTATTCCTACAGTCTTAAGCCGGAGGATCAACCGTCACCGAAGCTTCTTTCGTTACGGTTTTACCCGCAGCGTTGGTAACGATAACTACCGCGACGTAGGTGTTTGGAAGATCCCAATCGATCTCGACATAGTCCATATCGTTATTAGGAGCATGGAAACCTTTTTTGACGATGGTACCCAGCTTGGCATTAGCCGGAATCTGGTTGATATAGTTTGAGTTAATGTCCGTACCTTTGGAATAATTCAATCCAGGCGTTTCCGTAGAAGCAAGATAACCGGCCCATTCTTTGTTTTTCACCAGAGGATTCGAAGTTTTGGTGTTGGTGATTGGTTGAGGTTCGCCATTGCTATCGAGTGTGAAGTACTTGATCTCCACGTTGGATTTAGAGTCGTCCAGATTCAATTCATCAGTCATGCTGAACGTAAGCAGCAGACCGCCGCCTTCCATGAGCGTGAGTGCAGGATCGACGTTGAAGGTCGGAGCAGCAGGTTCAACGGTAACGGAAGCTTCCTTCGTTACGGTTTTACCCGCAGCGTTGGTAACGATAACTACCGCGACGTAGGTGTTTGGAAGATCCCAATCGATCTCGACATAGTCCATATCGTTATTAGGAGCATGGAAGCCTTTTTTGACGATGGTACCCAGCTTGGCATTAGCCGGAATCTGGTTGATATAGTTTGAGTTAATGTCCGTACCTTTGGAATAATTCAATCCAGGCGTCTCCGTAGAGGCGAGGTACCCGGCCCACTCTTTGTTTTTCACCAGAGGATCCGAAGTTTTGGTGTTGGTGATTGGTTGAGGTTCGCCATTGCTATCGAGTGTGAAGTACTTGATCTCCACATTGGAGTTAGAGTCGTCCAGATTTAATTCATCAGTCATGCTGAACGTAAGCAGCAGACCGCCACCTTCCATAAGCGTCAGTGCAGGATCGACGTTGAAGGTCGGAGCAGCTGGCTCAACGGTAACGGAAGCTTCCTTCGTTACGGTTTTACCCGCAGCGTTAGTAACGGAAACTACCGCGACGTAGGTGTTTGGAAGATCCCAATCGATCTCTACATAGTCCATATCGCCATTAGAATGGAAGCCTTTTTTGACGATTGTACCCAGCTTGGCATTAGCCGGAATTTGGTTGCTGTAATTCGCGTTATTGGCCGTGCCCTTAGAATAGTTCTGAGCAGGGAGTTCGGTAGAAGCAAGGTAACCGGCCCACTCTTTGTTCTTCACCAAAGGTCCGGACGTTTTGGTGTTGGAAATGGCTATGCGCTGGCCGTTAGCGTCCTTCGTAAAGTACTTGATCTCCACATTAGAGTTGGCTTGGTCCAAATCCAAGTCTTCGGCCATGCTGAACGTAAGCAGCAGACCACCGCCGTCCATGAGTGTGAGCTCAGGATTAACGTTAAAGGTCGGGGCAGCTGGAGTCGCAGTTGGTGTTGCAGTAGGAGTAGCCGTTGGAGTCGCAGTTGGTGTAGCTGTTGGAGTTGCAGTTGGGGTCGACTCTGGAGTCGGAGTTGGAGTGATAGTTGGCCCCGTTGGAATAAAAGGTGTCGGCGTCGGTGACGGTGTAGGAGATACTGACGGTGTCGGCGTCGGGCTTGATGTAGCTACGGGAGTTGGAGTGGCCTGCTGAATAGCCTCAGCCGATACAAGAAAGTTTTTCCCCATGACAGCAGCTTGTTCGCGATTTGCAAACCCCTTCGGGTTAAACGTGCCGTCTGGATTGCCTTTAATCAGACCGTATTTTAATGCAATCGCGACGGAATCTCTTGCCCATGAAGAGATATCATCCGAATCTTTGAATGTCAGTTCAGCATTAGTTTCCTCAAGCTTGCCCTGATACTTCAGTGAGTTAACGAGAACGACTGCAGCGGCCTCACGTGTTAAAGTGCCATTTGGACTAAACATTCCTGCACCAGTGCCCTTAATAATTCCTGCTTCAAAAGCGGCGTCAATATAAGGAGCTGCCCAGCCGGTTACGTCTTTAAAAGTCGTTGATGTAGCCTTGGTAGTGTCGACCTTTAATCCCATAGCCTTCACCATAATCGTTACGAACTGAGCACGAGTGAGCTCGCCTTTTGGATCGAATTGAGAGCCGTTTACACCCGTCAGTATTCCTGCTTCAACGAGTTCCTGAATAGCTTCTTTAGCAAACGAGTTCTCAATGTCCGTAAAACCTTGACTGGTAGAAGCTGCATAACCGATTCCTGCTGAAGAAACTGCACCAAATAATAAAGCTGTTGAAAGCGATGCCATAATGAACTGCTTTTTCACCCTTCATACCTCCACTATGTAAAAGATAACAAAACTATCCAGATAACCGAACATAAAAATGGGACTTAGGATTGGAATTCAAAAGACCTATTAATCGACAAAATTGAGTCTACAGATTCTGTTGCTGGTATCTGTTTTGAGACTAAATGCCCATGTAATGCCTAAATTATCCACCCACTTCCTTAATGTGTCAATTAAAAAATTCTCATTTTACGCGAATTGAATTTCCAGGTGCAGCAAACGAACGAGTCAACTTGAGCCCCGCTCCCCCTTACGGGTAGAATAGAAACCAGCAGCAAAGATGCTGGTTCAACAGGTTTTTGAAGGAGGAATACCATGAATTTAACGATATTGGACGCGACATTTGCCGTTGTTAAGCTCCCCCCGAGCGCTGAAGTGCCGTCCTGGGCGGATCAAGGCGAGTTTGTTTCGATTTCCCGGACCAACGAGGAGCTTTCCATCGTCTGCTCATCGTCGGTAATACCGGATAATACGCAGGCTGAGCTGGAGCAGGACTGGAAGTGCATTAAAGTGGAAGGTGTGCTGGACTTCGGGCTGACCGGCATCCTCGCTTCGTTGGCCAATCCACTGGCGGAAAAGGAAATCAGCATTTTTGCCATTTCCACGTTTAATACCGACTATTTGCTGGTCAAGCTGCACTCCATTGACAAGGCAAGGGCAGCATTGGAACAGGCTGGACATACGTTCATCTAGGCAGCCGCATAACCTCTCCTCAAGGCGTCGCTTCGGCGCCGGGGAGAGGTTTTTTTTGTTGACAACTCATGCCGGGATGATTACATTGATCTACATGAGGTGCACTAGTCAAATAGTGCACTGGGTTGTTGCTATGAAGGAGGTGTGCTTATTGCAGCTGGATTTCAACAATCCGAAGCCTATTTATTTGCAGATGGTCGATGAGGTCAAGAAGTCTCTCGCCCGGGGCGAACTGAAACCGGGAGATAAGATTCCTTCGCATAAAGAGCAGGCGCATTTGTCCAAGGTAAATCCCAACACGGTTCAAAGAGCTTATCAGGAGATGGAGCGGGAGGGGCTGACGGAAACGTTGCGGGGACAAGGGACTTTTATTAAGAACGATCCCGAGCTGCTTGTACATATCCGGTCCGAAATGGCGCAGACGGCGGTGCAGCAGTTTATCGAGGAGATGAACGGGCTTGGTATCAATCCGGCTGAGACGGAGCGGCTTTTAAGTGAACATTTATATAACGGGAAAAAGGAGGTGTGAGCGATGAATATACCAGACAATCAGCCCGTCATTGAGCTAAAGGGACTGCATAAGCGCTATTTGTTAAAACATGCTCTGCGCGGCATCGATCTTTCCGTCCGCAGAGGCAGCATTGTCGGCCTGCTCGGGCCAAACGGAAGCGGGAAATCCACTTTGCTCAAAATGATGGCCGGCCTCATTCATCCCACCTCCGGCAGCATTACGGTTAACGGCCTCACGCCCGGCGCGCGCAGTAAAAGCACCATCGCCTATCTGCCGGAAATCGATCATCTTTACGGCGGCATGACGGTGACGGAAACGCTGACATTTATATCGGCGTTTTATGCGGACTGGCAGCCGGACAAAGCAGCTGAAATGCTTGACAGGCTGGAGCTGGATTCCAACCAGAAGGTGCGCAATTTGTCTAAAGGAATGCGGGCGCGCTTAAAGCTGATCGTTGCTCTATCCCGTAAGGTTCCGCTCGTGCTGCTGGACGAACCTTTTTCCGGCATCGCCCCGCCTTCACGGGAAAAGATCGTTCGTTCCATCATCGAGGAGTTCAATTCCGAAGAGCAGACCATTATTTTGTCTACGCACTCGGTGAACGAGGCGGAGCCAATGTTTGACGATGTCATCTTTCTGTTCGAAGGCCAGATTAAACGGTACGAATCCGCCGACCGGCTGCGCTCCGAATTCGGCTGCTCCTTGGAAAACATGTGGGAGAAGGTGTGCATGTAGATGGGCTTCGGTCAACTGTTCAAAAAGGAATGGAAAAGCATTTTTCCTTTATACGCCGTCTTCTGCGCGGTGGTAACGGCCTATCATCTCTTCACCTTATATAGAGGCGCGGGTTGGGAAGAGGACTTTATTTTTGTCAGCACCTTCATTATACCGGCTGTAATCGTCGGGCTGTTAACGGTCGGAATGGGATATTACCAGCTGCAGACGGAGTGGAAAACGAATTCGATCTATCTGCTCTTGTCCCTGCCGATTCGCGGCTGGAAGATCATGTCGGCGAAGCTGCTGGCATCGCTGCTGCCTCTCCTTGTTTCAATGAGCTGGATCACGGCAAGCTTTGCGGTTGTGGTTTTGAGAGGGAGATGGGATACGATGCATGACTTTTTCCCGCCGCTGCTGCCGTTTTTGCTCAATGTGGCGCTGAACAGCCTATGGATGTATCTGTTTACAGTCGTTTTTCTGGCGGTGCTCCTCCAGTTTTCTTTTCTATGCGGACAGCTCGCTGCCAGGTTTCAGCGAACCTTCGCCTGTCTTGCTTTTATCGGCGGGTTATGGCTGGTCATCCGCATTAGTCCTCCTTTATCGGGTCTGCTGGCCGGAATTCCGGGCATAGCTTTCGGAAGCGATGACACGGATCTGCTCTATCTCCATTCAGGCCCGTTCCTTGTCCTGCTGCTGCTCTGCGCCGGACTGGTGTGGTTAAACGGTTATTTGTTTGAGAAGGAAGTGGAGGTGTGAACATGGGATTTCGGGCAAAAAGGGTCGTGCTCCTCGCAACGATGCTTGTGCTTTTCACACTCTCTCTTGTGGATGTGGCGGTGAAAAAGGAAGAGATGTTCGAGGCATTTGGCATCCAGTTCCTGAATGAGGACAAAACCTTGGCACACGAGCAATCACGGCAAGGTATAACAGCCACCGCGGAGAACGAGCTGTCCATCGGACGGGATGGCGTTCGTGAAGTGCGCCTTTCCGGTACGGGAACCGAGATGACGGTGAGCCGCGCAACTGGAGATTCGGTTGAGCTGACGTATAAGGTCACCGCCTCAGCGCTGAACGAGGACAAGGCAAACAAGCTGCGGGATGCGGTAAAGGTAGATCAAGTGCTCCGCGACGGCGTGTTGTCGTTGTCGGCTTCGTTGAACGGCAGGCCCGTTCATGACGACGCTATCGCCATTCAATATACCTTGCTGTTGCCGGATCAGCTCGGCCTGTCGGTTCGCAATGAGCAGGGCTCGGTTCATATCGAGGATATTCAGGGAGACGTAGAAGCTAGCGTTGTGGACGGTATGCTGGAAATTTTCCGGGTGGTCGGCGATGTGTCCGTGTCTTCCACGGATGGGACTCTTTATTTGTCCGAAATTAGGGGCGGGGTTCAAGCCAAGAGCGTGTCCAGCGAAACGACGATGGTGAAAATCACGGGCGCGGCAGAGCTGGAGAGCGAGTCCGCTTACAGCTTTATCAACGAAATTGAAGGCTCGGTTACAGGCAGTGTGAATGGCGGCGGGCTGCATGTTCGCGGAGCTTCCGGTCCCGTACAGCTGCAGGTTCAAGCCGGGGATATGCAGGTGGAGGAGGTTCGGAACGATCTGATTGTGTCCGGCCAAAACTCTTCCATTCGTCTGATGCTGCCGCAAACGGGGGGATATAAGCTGAATGCAGTTGTCACCTCAGGAAAACTCCGCACAACGCTGCCGTTTCCGGTGGAAGAAGCATGGAATGATAACGGCGAGGACCGGGTTAGCGGGGTAATCGGCAGCGGCAGATGGAATGCCAAGGTGGATGCAACGGATTCAGCAGTCATGATTCATTCCGACTGATAAACAATCTAATCAAGGAGGTCTATAAATGAGTCAGGAACCGGTTGTAAGCTTGCGTCAGGTGACCAAAAGGGTAGGCCGGCATACGATTATCGACAATCTCACGTTCGATGTGCCGCAAGGGGAGATTTTTGGATTTCTGGGGCCGAACGGAGCCGGAAAAACGACAACGATCCGCATGATGGTAGGGCTGATGTCCATTACGAACGGGGAAATTCTGATCAAGGGCAAAAACATCAAAAGCCAGTTCGAACAGGCAATTCGCCATGTTGGCGCCATTGTAGAGAACCCGGAGATGTACAAGTTTTTGAGCGGATATCATAACCTGGTCCACTACGCGCGGATGATTCCGGGCATTCCGAAGGAGAGAATCCGTGAGGTAGTGGAGCTGGTCAAGCTCGAAGACCGCATTCACGACAAGGTCAAAAAATATTCGCTCGGCATGCGTCAGCGGCTCGGAGTCGCTCAAGCGCTGCTGCACCGCCCGTCCGTGCTTATTCTCGACGAACCGACGAACGGTCTTGATCCGGCCGGTATCCGCGAGCTGCGTGATTACCTGCACTATTTGACCCGGGAAGAGGGAATTACCGTCATTGTGTCCAGCCACTTGCTGTCCGAGATGGAGCTGATGTGCGACCGCGTGGCGATTCTTCAGAAGGGGCGGCTTGTCGACGTCAAGCGGATTCAGGAATTCATGAACACGGACGACAAGGCGCAGACGTTCCTGATTGAAGCGCTGCCTGTCGAGCAAGCTCTTGCCATCGTCAGGGAGGTGGAGGGAGTGAGCGGAGTGAAGCCGGTTTCCGAAGGAATCGAGCTCATAGCTGACCGGGCGGTTATTCCCGAAGTGGTTTCCCGCCTTATTGAGGCGAATATCGCGATTTATGAGGTCCGTTCGGTCCGCCAGTCGCTGGAAGACCGGTTCCTGCAAATTACGGGAGGTGAGAAAATTGGTTAGCCTGATCCTCAATGAAAACATGAAGCTGTACCGCCGGATAAGGACATGGGTTATGGTTGTGCTGATGATTGGAGCCGTCCTCCTGGGGAGCTTTATGGAATGGCACTATGACGATAAAAGCATGCAGGGCGACGGCTGGCGGACGGAGATTGCGGACGAACAGCGCCAGATGCAGCAAGGCCTTAGCAGCCCCGATATGGGGGACGATACGAAGAGGTATTATCAAGATCAAATTTTGATCAACGACTATCGCTTGGAGCATGACATCCGTCCAACCTCGGGTACGATGTGGGACGGCATAAACGGCTCGGCGGAGCTGATTGTGCTGATTACGCTGTTCACGGTTATCATTGCGGGGGACAGCCTGGCGGGAGAATTTGCGACGGGAACGATTAAGCTGCTGCTCATCCGGCCCGCAAGCCGCTTCAAAATATGGCTAGCCAAATATTTGTCGCTCATCCTGTTCAGCCTTATGCTCTTATGCATTCTGTTCGTCGTATCTGTGCTGTTCAACGGGCTGTTGTACGGGTTTGGGTGGATGAACCTTCCGCTGCTTGAGGTGAACGGCTCCGGTCAGGTCGCGGAGTATAATATGGTCGCAAATTTATGGAAAACGTATCTGCTGAACGGCGTATCGACCATTATTTTTGTATCGATGGCGTTTATGATCTCGTCCGCTTTCCGCAGCAGCACAATGGCAATCGGAATTTCCATCGCTGCGTTGTTTGCAGGGGCGATTCTGATGGAGCTGCTGCAGGCTTACGATTGGAGCAGATACCTGCTGTTTGCCAACATTGATCTTTCACAGCATCTTTCCGGCCGGCCGTATCAGGAAGGAATGACGCTCTCCTTCTCGATTATTGTACTGGCCATTCACTTTGCGGTATTTAACCTCGTCTCATGGCTCGTCTTTACGCGCCGGGACGTGGCGGCATAATTCTAAAACGAATGCAAAAAACAGGCTCCGGGCGGGTGTGCCCGGGGCCTTGTTATGTAATTAGGCTATCCAGCGAGGCAGGGCGGCCGGAGCGGCTGCGTAATCAGTGTGGAAAATAGCATATATAAACGCCCCGTCCGCCTTGAAGGCAGGCGGGGCGCTGCGCGTTAAGCCTTGTCCAGCACAAGCTCAAGCTGAACGCCAACCTCATTTTCCGTCTCCATTACAACATTATGCGGGTTTTTCATGCCGAAGTCTGCAAAGGTGACCGTCGTTGTTCCCGACACGAGCAGCTGTCCGTTCTGGTAAACGGCTTTGCTGGCGAATACGGCTTCTTTTTCGATGCCGCGGACGGTAATCGCGCCTGTCATTTTAAAGTCATAAGCCGTTCCGTCTGTCCACTCGGATGGCAGCCCATCAAAGGAGGAGACAGTAAATGTCGCTTGCGGGAATTGAGCGGCGTCCAAAAATTCCGGGCCGGTAATATGCCCGTCCCGCTGCGAGTTGCCCGAATCGGTTGAGCTCATCTCTATCGTAGCGGTTGCCGCAGTTTGCGCCCAATCATCCACATTTAACGACCAGCTGCCGCTTACCGCTTCATTGACAAAGTTGACCGTTTCCCGCGACGTGGTCACGGAGAAGTAAACTTTTGCCGCATCCGCTATTTTCCATTCTCCGTTCAGCTGCTCCCCGGTCACCGCTGCTCCCGCAGCAGAATTTAACGTTCCGGTAGTTCCGCTGCCGCTAGCCTCCTGGGTCTGGTTCGACGCATTGGTGTTGTTTGAAATAACACCTTCCACTTCTACGTTATTGCCGAGATAGTCGTCCGCCAGCGCATACGCGCCTGCCCCAATAACAGCGACAGCAGCAATACCGGTCGCGAGCCAAAGCTTTGCTTTTTTGTGCACAGTAGTTCCTCCTGTTCAGCCTGTTTTTTGTAAGAGTTCGAGATAACCTTATCAGCCGAATATGTCGGGAGAATGTCAGGCAAAAATAAAGTCTATCTCGTTGAAAATCCCCTTGCGGGGAGGCTGCTCCTATGTAAAAGTAGCAGTACGAATAGGAAGGGAAGGGGGGCCCGCCGTGATGAAGACGATTTTAATCGTGGAAGACGAGGAAGCCATTGCCCGTGTTCTGGCGGCATATCTCAAAAAAGCCGGATTCCGCGTCGACCGGGCGGCGGACGGGGAAGAGGCGATGCAGCAATTTGAAGCGGGAGACTACTCGCTTGTGCTGCTGGATATTACGCTGCCCGGCATGGACGGCTGGGAAATATTGCGGCTCATACGCGCCAAAAGCGCCTGTCCGGTCATTATGCTGACCGCCCGCGACCGGCTTCAGGACCGTCTCGGAGGATTGAACGGCGGAGCCGACGATTATATGACAAAACCGTTTGTGCCGGAGGAGGTTGTCGCGCGCATTCAGGCGGTGCTGCGCAGGCGGCCGCATTGGACAGACGGCGAGAGCAGGCGGTATTACGGCAATCTGCTGCTCGATTATGCGTCCCGTACGGTGTATTTGAATGCGGCGGAAGTGTCTCTGACGCCGCGGGACTTGGCGCTGCTGCTGTTCCTCGCCGAAAGCCCGAACCGGATTTTCACGCGGGAGCAGCTCATTGAGCAAGTATGGGGCATGGATTATGACGGGAGCGACCGAGCCGTCGACCTGTCGATTAAGCGGCTGCGCCAGTCGCTTTCGCATTGGTCTGTGGAGGCAGGCGAGATTCGCACGCTTAGAGGAACGGGGTATCAATTTTGGATCGGAGAGTAAAAAAGAACAAACAGACGTCCATTCTATCGTACTGGACGCTCCGCTACGTCGCTATTTTGTGCGTGGGCTTCGGGATTATCGTGGTTAGCTCCTTGTACCTGATTCGGGAGACAGCGACCGACAATCGGCTAAAGGCAGCGGGTCTGCTCGGACAAGAAATCGCGGACCGCGTCGCGGCCGGGGATGGTCGGCCTGTCATTCCGCCGCATATGGACAAGCTTCTAGGCAGCCGTCTGGAGTATTTTAATGTGGATGGAGAAGTATGTATCCTCATTACCGACCGGGATGGGAAGCTGTTATACTCCATGCCTTATACGAGTCAGCAGGCTATGCTGGAGCGGATGACGGCGGATCTGAAGCACTCCAAGAACCCGAAAGAAAAAGCGGTCACGACGCCGGTTGTCGCAGGCGAGGGCGCGATTGGCCAGGTCACTCTGCTCATGTCCAAAAATTCACTTGCAGCCAGCTCTTACGAACTGGAGCTGCTCCTGGTGATGTTAGGCACGCTTATTCTTTCCGGCTGGCTTACTCTCTATTTGCTTTCACGCAAGCTGTCGCTTCCGATCCGAAAGGTGGCGGAAGGAGCTCGGCTGATTCGGGCCGGTCAGTACGACGTTGACCTCAATGTGGAGACGCGCGAGCGGGAAATTCACGAGCTGGTCGATTCCTTCAAGGAAATGGCCGGGAGGCTGAAGCAGCTTGAGGAATGGCGCGCGCTTTCGCTGGGAGGCGTAACGCATGAGCTGAAAACCCCTGTGACCTCAATTAAGGGGTTGTTGATGGCGGTGCGCGACGGAGTGGTCACGCAGGAGGAAGCGCAGGAGTTCGTCGATATTGCCGTGCAGGAGACCGGCCGTCTGGAGCGGATGGTGTCTGATTTGCTTGATTACAATGCTCTTTCGGCTGGCAGCGTGGAGGTCGTAAGCGCAACGGTTGAGCTGCGCGCGTTAGTGTCGGAGATCGTTTACCAATGGGAATTGACCAACAGACAGCCCGATGCCGAGGTTTCTCTCGAGCTGCCGGGTGATGCGGTCCATGCCGTGGGAGATGCGCTGCGCATTCAGCAGATTGTCGTCAATCTGCTTAACAATGCCCGGCAGGCGGCGTCTTCAGAACGGCCGCAGACGATTCGAATACGCGTAGCCGAGGCCGGACACCGCGCTATGGTCGAGGTGGCGGACAACGGAATCGGCATCGATCCCCAGGAAGCGCCTCATATTTTTGAACGGTTTTACCGGGGAGAGAAAAAAAGGCTGCGGACGCGCGGCCTTGGCCTTGGTCTGACCTACAGCTGTTTGCTGGCGCGTGCCCAGGGAGGAGAGCTGTCGCTGCTCTCCAGTTCTCCCGATGGCTCCGTATTTGTGCTCAATCTGCCGCTAAGCTCGGAAAGGAATTAGGCTGACTAGGCACAGCTCCAAAGTGACAAAACTGTCACTCCACTCCGCCTTGACTCGATGGTTGGCATCTCACGGCCACGCTATAGTAAAAGCAGAAGAGGGACGGAAAGGAGCTGCAGCATGCAGACTGTCATTCAAACGAAACATTTAACCAAGAACTACGGCACAACAACGGTGCTGAAAGGGATCGACCTGACGGTCGAGGCGGGAGAGCTGACCGCGATCATGGGGCCGTCGGGCTCAGGCAAGTCGACTCTGATGAATGTGCTGTCGACAATTGACCGCCTGTCCGGCGGCGAGGTATGGCTGGAGGGCAAATCGCTGCTGGAGATGAAAAAGCCGGCCGCCAGGCAGTTCCGCCAGGAGCGCATGGGCTTTATTTTTCAGGATTACAATCTGTTGGACACGCTGACGGCGAAGGAGAACATTCTGCTCCCGCTGTCGCTGCGCAAAGTAAAGGCGGCGGATATGGAGAGCCGTCTGCAGCCGATTATTCAAGCGCTGAATATCGAGGGGCTGCTGAACAAATACCCAAGCGAGCTGTCCGGCGGGCAGAAGCAGCGGGTGGCCTCCGCGCGTGCGATCATTACGAAGCCGGCCATCGTGTTCGCCGACGAGCCGACAGGCGCGCTTGATTCGCGCTCCGCCACGCAGCTGCTGGAGCAGCTCGTCGGTTTGAACGAGACGTTCGGCACGACAATTTTGATGGTCACGCATGATTTTTATGCGGCAAGCTACTGCAAACGCGTCATTTTTCTCCGGGACGGGAGCATCGTAAGCGAGCTGTACGCGGGCGGTCAGGACAGAAAAACATTCTATGACCGCATTCTCGAAACCCAAAGCCTGTTAGGGGGCAAGCCGCGATGAGCCTTCTTGAGCTTACGCTTCGGAACGTAAAGCGCAGCTTCCGCCTGTACTCGATTTATCTATTCTCGATGATTACGGGCGTCATCATTCAGTACACTTTTTCTTCGCTGATGTTTAACGAGGATGTGCTGGGCGCTCTGCAAAACCGCGACAACTTTCAGCTTGGAGCGGCCATCGCTTCGGCGGCGGTTTTTCTGTTCGTCATTCTGTTCATTTTGTATGCCAATTCGTTTTTCATGCGCCAGCGCAAAAAGGAATTCGGCATGTATTTGCTCTACGGGCTAACCGAACGGCAGGTCGTGCGCATGCTATTTTATGAAACGGTTGTCATCGGCCTCATCTCGCTCGTCGCCGGCGTGCTGCTTGGCGGGTTGTTGTCCAAGCTGTTTGGCATGCTGCTCATGCGCCTGATGGAATACGATACCGCCATCTCGCTGCTGTTTCCGGTCGAGGCAATTGCCGCAACCGGCGGGCTGTTTCTGCTGCTGGCCGTCATTATCGGCGTCCAGAGCTACCGGATGGTGAACCGGCTGCAGCTGACGGAGCTGTTCCACGCCAAAGCCAAGGCGGAAAAGGCTGTGCGCGTATCCGCTTGGTTAGCTATAACGGCCGTTGTTATGCTTGCCGTTGCGTTTGCTCTTCTCTATAGCGGCAAAGGCTCGGTGTTCTGGCAGGAATACGCCAGCGCCAGTCTGATTGCAACGGCGATTGGCATCGTGGGCGGCACGTACTTGTTTTTCCGTCAATTCGTTGGCTGGATCCTGCAGCGGATCGGCCGCTCCGGCAAATACCACGAAGGAAATACGGTGTTGTGGACGTCCTCGCTGCGCTTCCAGATTCGCGGCAATACGCTGAACTTGTCCTTTATTACGCTGTTCGGCGCGGCCATTATGATGCTGATGTGTTTTATGGCGATCAACTACAAGGTGCAGTTCGAGGCAGTCGGCCGGAATTTGCCCAATGACATCGCTTTTCAATCGTTGAGCACTGCCGAGAACGAGGAGATCGATGGAATCATTCGCAGCTCCGCCCACAACGTGGAGTACCGGCTTCAGCCGAAGGCTCTCGTAACGGCTCCGGTTACGGACAGAGAGATGGCGTTTGAGAACGCCGAGATGTTTATGCCGGAGGTGCTGCTCGTCGCGCAATCAACGTTTAACGAAGCCGTGACGGCGCGCGGAGATGACGAGCAGGTGAAGCTGAAAGGAAACGAGGCGGTGACGCTGTCGCAGGGCTCGGACTTTCCGAAGGCTTTTGCGCCGGGCGAGACGCCGAGGTTTACTGTAAAGCCGTTG
This sequence comes from Paenibacillus pasadenensis, assembly GCF_023715725.1. Lineage (GTDB taxonomy): Bacteria > Bacillota > Bacilli > Paenibacillales > Paenibacillaceae > Paenibacillus_O > Paenibacillus_O pasadenensis_A. Next base: position 416,355 of record NZ_JAMBOT010000003.1, on the reverse strand, counting down.
TTAGGCGAAGAGGAAACAGCAAGTACCGGAGAGACGGAATTTACGCTGGTCGAAAAGAAAGACTACGCCTATCTGGGATGGTCGACAAATCCCGCCACCTCGATGGATCAAAAGCCTGCGGTGCTCGTTGTCTCCGACGAGGAATACGAGCGCTTGAAGCAGAGCGGAACAGCAGAGCGGGAGTTCATCATCTATGGCTTGAGCGACGCCAACAGCGCCGTGGAGCTGTCGATCCAGGTGCATAGCATCGTTAGCCGGACGGAAGGAGCGTACTACTCCTCGTTCGCAGATGTGTATTCCAAGCAGATTGAAGGCTCGTCGCTCATGCTGTTCTCCAGCGGTTTTCTTGCGCTCATCGCGACGTTTGCGTTAGCCAGCGTCATCTACTTCAAACAGCTGCGCGAGGCGACCGACGAGCAGCAGCAGTATGCGATATTGCGCAAAATCGGGGTTGATAACCGGCAGATCAAAAGCGTTATCCGCAAGCAGCTGCTCTTTGTGTTTCTGCCGCCGCTGCTGCTGAGCGTGCTGTACAGCTGGTCGATCATTAAGTCGTACATTCTTGATTCGGTGAGCGATTTTCCGGAGCTGCCGGGTCTTGTATGGGGAATTATCGGAGCGTATTTTGCCGTGTATTTGTTGTTCTACGTCTCATCCGCCAATCTGTATTACAAAATCATAAGCCGCCGTTCTTAAAGATGCGGCGAATAAACAATAGGCCGGGGCGCAGCTCCGGCTTTTACTTATTCCGCAGCTGCAGATTCGCGATTGCCTACCGTATTCAGGTAAGGATCATGATGCTTCGGAAAATGAATCGTAAACACCGTATAACTTCCAACGATAGACTCGCAGGTTAAGTAATGCCCCAGCTTCCTGGACAGCTCCTGCGCCAAATATAACCCCATGCCCGTCGACTTTGCATGGGAGCGGCCATTGGTTCCGGTAAAGCCCCGATTGAATACGCGCGGCACATCCTTGGCGTCGATGCCGATGCCGTTGTCACGCAGGACGAGCTGCTTTTCGTCCTGCGTCACTCGTGCCGACATAGTGATTTCACCGTTGTCGCCGGTGTATTTCAAGCTGTTTGTGAGCAGCTGGTTTACGATAAACAGCAGCCACTTAGGATCGCTTTGCACGATGGTAGGCGGGATGTCCAGCCGCAGCTTCATTTTCCGGGAAATAAACGACTTGGCATGAGCTTTAACCGCCCCCTTGACCAAAGTCTCTAAATCGCAGCTTACAATCTCGTAGTCCTGGCTGAAGTTGTCGAGCTTGGCGTAGTAGAGCGCCTGATCCACATAATGCTCGATGCGGGTCACCTCCTCCTCTACGCTGCGGGCATCGGCCTTCGTCTGCTGAAGCAACCTCAATACGGAGATTGGCGTCTTGATTTCGTGAAACCAGGAGACGATGAAGTCATAATACTCCTTCTGTTTGGCATGAACCTCGTTCAGCGCCCGAATGTGTCGGATGTGCGTCTCCTCCAGCTCTCCCCGGTACGCTTCTGCTTCCAGCGACATCGGCTCGCTGTCCTCGTCGTGGCGCTTCTGTACGGCCCGTATATGACGCATATAACGGAAGCCGAGGTAAGCGGCGGTGACAAGGGACACGAGCCCGAGCGTATACCAAAATGTCTGCCAGCTCCATGGGCTGCGGGAATCCAGCCAGTAGCCTGCAACGGTCAGCAGAAACACGGCGCCGAACATAGCAATGTTAGAGCGCTCGTAGCTCAGGAAACGCCAGAAGCGGCTCATTCGACGATATACCCCATTCCTTTGCGGGTGGCGATGAAATCCTCGAGGCCAAACACGGTGATCTTCCGGCGGAGCCGGTTAACGTTCACGGTAAGTGTATTGTCGTCGACGAACTGGTCGTCGTTCCACAGTACCTGCATCAGCTCGTCACGGGACACGATCCGCCCGATATTCCTCATCATCGTTTGTAAAATAATAAACTCATTGCGGGACAGCTCGGCCGTTTTATCCCGGTATTGAATGGACGAGGTAGACAGCTGCAGGATGAGCTGACGGTGCCCCAGCTGGAAGCTTTCGTCCTGATACGTGTAATTGCGGCGCAGCAGCGCGCTTACTTTCGCAACAAGCACGTTCAGGTCAAACGGCTTCTGCACATAGTCGTCCCCGCCCATATTAATCGCCATAATCACGTCCATGTTCTCGCTTCGCGACGAGAGAAACAGGATCGGCACCTTGGAGACGGCGCGAATCTGCTGGCACCAGTAAAAGCCGTCGTATATCGGCAAATTAACGTCAAGCAGCACAAGATGCGGCTCGGCAGCCCGGAAGTCGTCCAGCACCCGGTCAAAGGAGGAAGTTTCAATGACCTCGTACTGCCATTTGCGCAGCGCCTCTGCGACGATCTCGCGGATTTTCTCGTCATCCTCTACGATCAGAACTCGGAACAAAGGAATGCCTCCGATCAGCAAATAGAATGATTTAATTATAGCATGTCTCAGTCTTTCCTACGGCGGAGCTGCGAGCGAAACGCATTGACAGGGGATTTAGCTTGCGCCCCGATGAAGAAGCGCTGGCAAGCGGCGGCCTGTGCTTTTTGCTAAACTAAACGGGAAGTTCCAAGCTTGAGAGGGATTACTTTATATTCCCTAGTAATACTTCTCTATTTTGAGACGGAATGAGGAGGAATTATAAATGACAGAACAACTATTTCGCGTCAATAACGTAGAGCTTTGCTGCGAAAGCTTTGGCAATCCGGCCGATCCGGCTATTCTGCTTATTATGGGAGCGCAGGCGTCTCTAGTTTGGTGGGAAGAGGAATTTTGCCGGCGCCTTGCAGCAGAAGGGCGTTTTGTTATCCGGTACGATAACCGCGATGTAGGCCGCTCCACCGTATACGAACCCGGGCATCCGGCGTATGTATTCGAGGATATGGTCGACGATGCGGCGGGAATATTGGATGTTTACGGAATTGAACGGGCTCATGTTGCCGGTATGTCGATGGGCGGCATGCTCACTCAAATGATGGCTCTCCGTCATCCGGGCCGGGTGCGGACTGTAACGCTGATTGCAACCTCCAACTTTGCCCCGGAGCTCCCGCCGATGGAGGAGAAGGTGGCGCAGTTTTTTGCCGACGCAGCGTCCGTGGATTGGTCTGACAAAAGCGCTGTAACAGAGTTTTCCGTTCAAAAATGGCGGGTTCTGGCAGGCTCCAAACATTCGCTTGATGAGCCGAGAATTCGCGCGCTTGTCGAAAAAGAACTGGAGCGAAGCCGCAGCATAGCAAGCATGACCAATCACGCCATACTGTCAGGGGATTTTTCCTATCTGGCAAGAACAGCCGAGATTTCCGTCCCTGCGCTGATCATACACGGAACAGATGATCCCATTATCCCCTATGCGCACGGGCTTTCATTGGCCGAAAAGCTTCCCTCGGCGAGGCTGCTGCCGCTGAACGGATCGGGTCATGAGCTGCATCCGCAAGAGTGGGACAACGTCATTTCAGCAATGGCTAAACATACCGCGCCTCAAATATGAGCTAAAAGAGCATTCCTCAATGGAGGGATGCTCTTTTTTATGTAATAAATACATAGAAAATTCCCAAGTCTTTACCTATAATTATATCGTAGAGTTCAGTTGATTCGGATAATAAACCTGTTTACATATGCAAATATTTGAAAGGAAGTTTTCCATTGTTTGAAACATTGCTTTTGAATTTTTTATTCATGCTATTTCCAGTAGTTCTATTTTTAATCTTCTTTGAAAATAGATCCTACTCCTTTAACAAAAAATTGCTTGTTGCGTTATCAGCGGTAGCTCTTGTGCTTTGTATCGCGAATCCAATTATTCTAGATAATGGATTCATATTTGACTTGAGATACGTTCCCTTTATTATTGTTGCCTTATTTGGTGGATATAAAGGCGCTTTTCCGTTGTACATCGTGCTGAATGTGTACCGGTTCTATGTCAATGGAGAGGGCACGCTTCCGTCTTTTCTTTTTTCGACCTCGGTGCTGCTGCTTGTCCCGCTGTGCAGCAGTTATTTTAAAAAGCAGAGCTCCAAGAGCAGGGTTATTACCGCCACGACGATTGCTTTTGCAACGATGGCTTGGTACCTGCTGACGCTCAGCTTTATGATTAAATCATTAAACCGGGAGTTCTGGATTCTCGCTGCGAACGCCTTATCCACTCATGTCATCGTAACGAGCGTCATTATGATTCTGCTTGAGAAAATCATTCAAAATATAAAAAATCGGGAGCGGCTGATTCAGTCTGAGCGGCTAAGCGTCGTCAGCGAGCTTGCGGCCAGCGTGTCGCATGAAATAAAAAATCCGATTACGGTGACGAGCGGCTTCCTTCAGCTGCTTTACAAGTCGCCCACGATTTCGCAGGAGGAGCGGAGATTTGTCGATTTATCGCTGCAGGAGCTGCAGCGGGCGGAGAAAATTGTCAGTGACTTTCTTTCCTTTGCCAAGCCGCAACGGGATAATTTGATCTACTCCAACATGAGCGAAGAGCTGGACTACACCCGAAACGTCATTATGCCGTACGCTTCCGTTCACGGAGTAGAGGTCAGGTATAAGTTCCAGAACTCGCTGAAATGCAGCTATGACCGGAATCAAATTCAGCAGTGTTTCATTAACTTGTTCAAAAATGCAGTTGAAGCGATGAAGGAATTGGGGGGAGGTATTCTCACCATTGAGGCGTTTGAGGACCGGAGCACGATTATGATTCGTATTCGGGATACGGGAATCGGTATGTCCAAGGAGGAATTATCACGGCTGGGCAAGCCGTATTATTCCACAAAAGCGGAAGGAACCGGTCTTGGCATGTCTATGGTTTACAGCACGATTCAAGAGTTAGGAGGAACGGTTGAGGTGCACAGCGAGAAGGGAGAAGGCACAACGGTGCTGCTGTTTATCCCGACGAAACAATAAACAGTTAGGCAAGTCTCATTAACGATTGCGGTGAAATGCGTTACATAGTTGAGGAGCGGTTTAACTCTTCAAAAATAGAACACAACAAAGGCCATCCGATGAGGATGGCCTTTGTTGAATGAATGATAAAAGGTTTATTCACTGGCTTCCTCCAGCAGCTGTTCCATCGAAACGGGAAAAAGAGGTTTAGCCAGCTCGTACACAGCTCTCGCATACTCCTGAATCTCGTATTGCGAATCATGAGCAAGCCGCTGCTGGAGAAAATGGCAAACCGATTGAAGGGAGGTCGTCCAGTAATAGGCCGTGTACATGCCGTAAGCGGACGGAATAAGCAGCCGCGCTTGTTCAGGCGCGATATTGTTGTCCAGCGCCCATTCGTAATCCTTCAACCCGTGCTCAATTTGGCGCAGTAGCCTTTCCGTAGCTTCCCGGCCGATTGCTTCTTCTACCGGATCTCCGCTTCCTTGCTTGGAGTTTTCAGGCTTGCTCCGCCAGTCGACGGGATTCGGAACGTAGTTCTCGACATCAATCGTTATGTACCGGCGCGAGGCTTCGTTCCAGGCATCCATCGTATGATCGCTGCCGACGACATATTTCCAGTGCTGCCTCGCCACCATTAGCGGCGCATAGAACTCAAACTGCATCATCGCATGGCGGAAAGGAGACATATGGTCTTCTCTCGCCAAAAACTGAATCAGCTTCCGGTCACTTGGCGTGAGCTCTTTTGACTCCTTGGCGTAGGATACCCGCGCGCTGTTTACAACGGACAGGTCGCTCCCCATATGGTCAACCAGCCGCACATATCCTTTATCGAGCACATCCAATTTCATTTGGCATCCTCCTGACTCGTTTCCAGCATCCCAACGATCATACTAACAAATAATGGGTGTGTAAACGGTCCGATCCTTCACTTCAATAAAGGATTCCTCACGGTTCGACACGAATGACATAAAACACCATTCGCTCCGACGGGAGGACTCCGCTTGAAGGTCAGCTTAAAACAGAGAAACTCCTTTTTTGTGAAAACGATGCTCACGTATGTGCTCATCTTCACGATTCCGTTTGCCATATTTGGCTTGTCCACCTACTATTGGGCGGCCAGTACGATAAAGGAGCAGACCGACAACACGTACCTCGGCCTGCTGGAGGATACCCGGCGTGAAGTGGAACGCAGCTTCAATGCGCTGGATACGTTTGCGGTTCAGCTTTCCTATATGCCTCGCATCGCCAAGTTTATGAATATGGAAGGAAACAGCTTCAGCTATGAGCGTGTTGATATCGGCGATTTGCTGAATACGATGAATGAGCTGAACATTTATAAGTCTACCTATCCTTTGCTCGACGAGATTGTGCTCCATTTCAACGGCAAGGATACCGTGCTTTCGACGCTTGGAAAAGACAACACGGAACGTTTTTTCCTCGATTTGCTTCGCTACCGGGATATCACCCCCGACCAGTGGCAAGTTATCCTTTCGGAACCGAACAACCGCCGCATTCTGCTCCCCGAAGAGGTGGGCATTTCCAGTCAATCGCGCCGTGTCATTACCTACATTCAGTCGCTGCCGCCGGGCGGCTCCGGCTTTCAAGCTACGCTGATGCTGCTTATCCGTGAGGAATCGCTGCGGCAGATGCTTTCCAGCTCGGCGCTGGCGGAGCAGAGCGCCGTGTACATGGCGGATGCGCAGGGCAAACCGATTGCCAGCGTGAATGGAACCGCCGAAATCGGCTCCTACGTACAGACCCGGCTGGCAGCTAAGGCTGCGCCAGCCGTATCCGGCAGCCTGGGCAGCGTGGCGCTGTCGGACGGCTCGTCGTATTCCGTCTATCATTCCTTGCCCGATAGCCACGGGTGGTCCTATACCATTGCGGTTCCAAGCGGGACGGTGCTTGCAAAGCTTACGCTCATCCGCAATGCGGCTATCGGGCTGTCTCTATTTTATCTCGCTCTTGGAATCGGCCTCTCTTATTTGCTTGCCCGGCGCAATTACCGGCCGCTAGCCAAGCTGATTGAGCTGGTGCGCAGCAAGCTGATGCGGGAGGCTTCGCCCGGCAACGAGTTTCATTTTCTGGAGCACACGATTTACGATATGCTCACCGATGCCAATCGCAGCGAGTATGAGATCGCTCTTTACCGGCCGCTGGCCCGCAACACCTGCCTGACCCGGCTCATTACTCAAAGCTCAACCGGCGATGACGGACTTCTGCAGGCGATGGAGCTGCTGGATCTTTCGTTTCCGAACGATCTGTTTGCCTGCGCCGCTTTACTGCTGAGCGAGGAGCAGCAAATGCCTGAAGCCTTTTACGGATCCGTCCGCACTCGTCTGGAGGAGCTTGGCGTGACATTTTACTGGGTTGAAATAGACGAAACGAACAAAACGCTCTTGCTGAACATGGAGCGGGAGGGGGATCGCGAGCCGGCGCTTGCGGCCGTTGCCGAGGAGCTTCGCGCCGCTTCGGTCGCTTTCCGCTGCATCGGGGCCGGAGCCGTCTGCCGCCAGCTTGCCGAGCTGAACCGTTCCTACGAGTCGGCGCTGCGCGCCTTGGAATTCCGCTTTCTGAAAGGCGACGGCAGCGTAATTGATGCGGATGAATACAACGAGGAAGGCCAATGGAACGGCTATCTGGCAGAGGAGACGCAGCTCATTCAGGCGCTTGCCGCCGGAGACGGCAGCGCCGCCCGGCAAATGGCCGCTGCCGTTATGCAGCATTACGTGAGCCGCCACCGGCTGACGCCGGAAGCAATGCGCTACTTGGGCTACAGCATCGCGGCCGCTGCGCTGAAGGCGCTGGAGCAGGCGAACATCGGCCCGTCGCCGTCCTTCCGGCTAAAGGACATGATGCAGCTGGATACGATGGAGGAGATGATCCGGGCCATCGGACGGTTGTACGAGGAGGCCGTTCAGCTTCTTGCCAAGGACGACGAATCCGGTTCAGGCCAGCTGATTCGCGACGTAAAGACCTATTTGAACGACAGCTACAGCGATCAAAATTTGTCCTTGACCTCCGTTGCCGAAGCGTTCCGCATCTCTCCTTCTTACCTGAGCCGCTCCTTCAAAGGTGTTACCGGCACTACCTTTATCAATTATGTGAACCGCCGCAGAATCGAGGCTTCCAAGCCGTTATTGGACGGCAGCGCCACGATTCTTCAGGTCGCACAGCAGGTCGGCTTTGACAACGATATTACGTTCCGCCGCCTGTTCAAAAAATATATGGGCATTACCCCTAGCCAATACAAGCCGTCTTAACCTGTAAACAGGGCAATTTCTGTATGGCGGGAGCATGGATTGTTCGTATACACTGCCGTTCTTGCTCCCCTACAATGAGGCCATCACTCGATTCGAGTCGAAATCAAAGGGGAGATGGGCGCGATGAAAAAGAAAACGATTCAGAAAGCCAAACTTGTAAGCGCATTAATGGCGGCAATGCTCGCCGCTGCGGGATGTCAGGCCGGCTCAGGCGATTCCGGTTCAACTGGAAACAAAGGAACCGATGCGTCCCCGCAGCCAAGCGCTTCCGCAGCGCCGGGAACAGCGTCGGAGCCGAAAAACCCGATGCCGATTGTGACGGACGGTTCGGTGACGCTGACCGTGGCGGCTCCGGATAATCCTTATGCAGCAGCGAGTCTCGCTCAAAATCTTCCTGTGTGGCAGGAGATCGAGAAGGCGACCGGCGTCAAAATTAAATGGGATGTTGTGCCCGGCAGCCAGTTCCAGACGGCGATGCAGACTCGACTTGCCTCCGGCACCAATCTTCCCGACGTTATTTTGTCTACCTTTGATTTATACAAATATTCCAAGGACGGCCTGCTGCTGCAGCTGGACGATCTCATAGCCAAATACGGCGAGAACGCGGTCAAAGTGTTCGAGGCCAAACCGCTGCTGCCTGCGCTGATGAAAACGCCTGAAGGAAACACGTTCCACCTGTCCGGCACGAGGGACGACGAGGTCGCAGCCGGACCCTATGGCTGGCTCATCCGCAAAGACTGGCTGGATCAGCTCGGACTGGCGGAGCCGGTAACGGTGGACGATTGGTACAGCGTTTTGAAAGCGTTTAAAGAGAAGGATCCCAACGGAAACGGCAAACAGGACGAGATTCCGATGACCAACTACAACGGAGTTACCCAGCTGTACAACTGGGGTAACGCCTGGGGACTTCATCTGCGTACAAGCGATGGCTTTTACCCCGATGCCAACGGGAAGATTCAGTACGAATGGCTCGATCCAAAGGCGAAGGAAATGGTCGTATTCCTGAATAAGCTCGTCAAAGAAGGCTTGCTGGATATGGAATTCGCGGTGAACAAGAAGGACCAGATGACGTCTAAAATTATCCGCAGCCTGTCCGGAGCCACGCTGGCATGGCAGGAATCCAATACGTTATGGACCAACAAGCTGCGCGAGGCGGGACAGCCGAAGGCGCAGTGGGTGATGACGACGCCGCCGGGAGGTCCGAACGGGTATAAGGGGCATATCGAAAAAACCGGTGTTGTAAACGGCTACGCGGTCATCAACAAAAAGTCCCCCAACGCGGAAGCTGCGTTCCGCTGGCTCGATTACGTCATCTACAATGAGGAAAATATGAAGCGGATGACGCTCGGCGTAGAAGGAAAAACCTACGAGATGAAGGATGGGCAGCCGGTGATGACGGACTTTGTCACCCAAAATCCGGACGGTCTTGGCGCGGTGGAGGTTATCCGTTCCGTAGGCGGCTGGCAGCTGTTCAGTCAGGCGAGCAAGCTCGATTATATCGCCAAGCTGAAACAGACGGATGAAATTTTGGCCGAAAGAGCGAAGCTGGTGCAGCCGTACCTCGTGCCGACGGCGGAGTTTGCGATGCCGACCGAGGACGAGTTTACGAAAATCAACCGCAAGCTGACGGATATTACAACCTATAAAGACGAGATGGTTGCCAAGTTCATTCTCGGCCAGGAGCCGATCGACAAGTGGGATCAATTTACAAAGCAGATCCAAGCGATCGGAATCGACGAGGTTGTTGCCATCCGTCAAAGCCAATATGACCGGCTGATGAGCCAAAATCAGAAGTAAACCGGCGGCAGCGCGCAGGCGGCAGGTCTGCGCGTCTGTTCCTTCATGACGAATTCCAGAAAGGAAACCGCAGCATGCAAACCTCTATTGCTCCCTCAGAGTCTCGTGCCGGAGTCCCTCTGCCAAAGCGTGAAAGCGCGCTTGAGCGGCTCAGAAAAAACACGAGCCGAGACAAATTCCTCGTATTGCTGGTATTGCCGTCGGTCATTTATTTTATCGTGTTCCATTACGTTCCGATGTACGGAATTCTAATGGCGTTTAAAGATTTTTCGCCGTCGCAGGGAATTTGGAACAGCCCTTGGGTAGGGCTGAAATGGATTCGGGAATTTTTTGATTCCATCTATTCCTTCCGCCTCATTAAAAACGTGCTTTTGCTCAATTTATACGGTCTCTTGTGGGGATTCCCAGCTCCAATTATATTTGCGCTGCTGCTTAACGAAATCCGCCGCAACGTGTTTAAGCGGGTCGTGCAAACGGTCAGTTACATGCCGCATTTCATTTCCGTCGTGGTCATCGCCGGCATGACGATTACGTTTCTGTCCCCAAACGACGGTATCGTAAACGTTATGCTGGATAAACTCGGCCTGGCGCGGATCAATTTTTTGAGCGAGGTGGACTGGTTCCGCACCATTTATATCAGCACCGACGTGTGGGCCAGCTTCGGCTACAGCTCCATTCTTTATTTGGCCGCGCTGGCGGCCATCGATCCGCAGCTGTACGAGGCGGCGCGCATCGACGGAGCTTCCCGTTTCAGACAGCTGCTGCATGTGACGCTGCCGGGAATTGCGCCAACCATCATCATTTTGCTGCTGCTCCAGCTGGGGCGCATGATGAGCGTCGGTTTTGAAAAAATCATCCTGCTCTACAATCCTTCAACGTATGAAGTGTCGGACGTCATCTCCTCATACGTGTACCGGATTGGCCTTGTGGGAGGGGAGTTCAGCTTTGCCGCCGCAGTTGATCTGATGAACGCGACGATTAATTTTGCGCTTATTGTGACGTTTAACTGGTTAAGCCGCAGGCTGACCCAGACCTCATTATGGTAGAAGGGAGGCCAGCCGGGTCATGACTCATTCCACTACGCCTGCCGGCAGGCTGGCGGATGCCGTTATTACCGCCATCATGCTTTTTGTCATCGTCATCTGTCTGTATCCGCTTCTGTATGTGTTTAGCATGTCCATCAGTGATCCGCTTGCTGCTGCTGCGCAAGAGGTATGGCTGCTGCCGAAGGGTTTTTCCTTGAATGCCTACAATCTGGTATTTGAGAATCCCGATATATGGACGGCGTATTTCAATACTCTATGGTATACCGTCGCCGGCACCGCCTTTAACGTGCTGATGACCATTACGCTGGCTTATCCGCTGTCGCGCCGGAGCTTTTTTTTGCGGGGACCGATCACCTTTCTTGTTGTATTCACGATGCTGTTCAGCGGCGGTCTTATCCCGACATTCATTTTGGTCAATAACCTTGGACTGTACAATACGAGATGGGCGCTCATTATTCTCGGCGCGATTGGCGTCTGGTATGTCATCATTGCGCGTACCTACTTCAGCACGATTCCGGAAAGTCTGATCGAGTCGGCGAAGCTGGACGGAGCGAACGACATTCGCATCTTTTGGACGGTTATTCTGCCGCTGTCAAAGCCGATTATTGCGGTGCTGGTGCTCTTTTATGCGGTGGGACACTGGAACAGCTACTTCAGCGCCCTCATTTACTTGCCGAACAAGGATTTGCAGCCGCTGCAGCTCTATCTGGTAAAAGTGCTCGTTGAAAATACCGGCCTTGCCGATTCGGTTATGCCCAGCGAGGAGAAGAGCCTTGCCATCATGCAAATCAAGTATGCAATAATCATCGTAGCTACCCTTCCTATTCTGTTTGTTTATCCGTTTTTGCAAAAATATTTTGTTAAAGGTGTTATGATTGGAGCCATCAAAGGCTAGTCCCGAAAGGAGAGCAGGACATGTTCGTGGATTATCACACGCATCACGACAGATGCGGACATGCGCAAGGGTCCATGGAGGATATGATCAAGGCGGCAATCGAGCTCGGCATGAGCCAGATCGGCTTGTCCGACCATAGTCCGTTCTTCTGTGATGAGAACGACCATCCAAGCCCTGGCATGACGATGGCCAAGTCGGATTTTCCGAACTATGTGCAAGAGATGATTGGGTTAAGGGAGAAGTACAAAGACCGGATTGACGTGCGCCTCGGGGTGGAATCGGATTATTTGCCGGGCCTTATGGAGCAGTATGCGGCTATCTATGCGCAGTATCCTCTGGATTATATTATCGGCTCGGTGCATTATTTCAGAGGTTATCATGTGTTTGCCTCGGAGCGGTGGCGGCAGGAGGACGTCGATATTGACGGAACCTACGTGGACTATATCCGGCTGATTCAGGAGGCGGCGCGCTGCGGCAAGTTCGACATTCTCGGGCATATCGACGCCGTTAAGGGATTAAACGTCCCGTGCTCAATCTCGCTTGATGCGCTTTGGGACGAAACCGCACAGGTGATCGCCGATGCCGGAGTTGCCGTTGAAATCAACACATCCGGGCTGCGCAAAAAATGCGGCTCCTGGTTCCCGTCCGCCGACATTGTCGAGCGGCTGCACCGGCTCGGCGTGCCGTTTGCGTTTGGCTCCGATGCTCACGGGCCCGATCAGCTGCTGCATGACTGGAGCGGCGTTACCGGTTTTCTCAAGGAAATCGGCGTAAAAGAGATCGCGACCTTTAAGCGGCGCGAGCGGATTATGCTGTCACTATAATACGGATTTAATAGAGGCACCCGACGAGGGTGTCTTTTTTAATTCGTGAAAATAGGCTAGCTGCTAGACTATCAACTAGTGCGCCTACCGCATGCGAAGCATAGATATATAGAGCAGGAACAAACCAGTGTAAAGGATGGTTAGAACGATGCTATTCAAAAAGCTTCAAGGCGGCTCTACGATTGGCCAATCTTGGTCGAATACGGTCAAAGACGGGGATTTTGACCGAAATTGGTCTATTGCCTCAGGGCCGGCGGGTTTTATCATTTATACAGCAGCGAAAAACGGTTCCGTCGCTTTTATTGAGCTGATAAACGGACAAAAATACAAGCTGCAGTTCAAGAAAGGAAAACGAATTTGGCTCGGCACCGGCGGAGTCGCTATTTTTGATACCCCGGGCAAAGTATCGGCTCTGTAGCACAAAGGCGCTGGAACCCGAAAAGTAGGATTAAGAACAAAGGATGGGTGAAGATGCGGAATACAAAAAATGCCCGGACAATTAGCGCTTTAAGGGCGGATTCTTGGTCGTTTAATTATGACGGCGGAAATTTTGACGACAACTGGGTGGTTTCGTTTGGTCCTCCGGGTTACGTCCTAAGCACGGCTGGCAAAGACGGCGCCAACGTTTATACATGGACGCGGAGCGGAAAATACTACCGGATGGTATTCAAAAAAGGCGGAAGAATACTGATCGGCTCAAACAACATGGTGCTTTTGGGCAAACCGCACCGGATCATTCGTTTATTGTCACGCTAGAATCGATGGGGTGAATAGGAATGGGCAAAGGCTCAAGCCGGGGCCATAGGCAGGCTCAAACTTGGTCAACTGAGGTGGAGTGGGGGGATTTCGACAGCGGCTGGATTTCTCCTGGAGAATACTCAAGGTTTCTGCAATTTATCGCCACCCGCAATAACGCCTCCGCTGTAGTTAAGCTGAGCAACGGTCAAAGAAAAAAGGTGTTTTTTAACAAGGGAGGCACGGTGCTGCTAGGCGTGAAAGGCATTAGCGTGTACAGCAAGCCGCATCGGACGCTATCTCTTCGTTAATATGGAAAGACTATAACTAAATACTGAGAAAAGGTGGAACAAATGGCTAAAAAAACAGCGTCTGTCCGTCAAACATCCCCTTATCCGACTTTGGCTCAAACTTGGTCCAACCGGGTGGTGCGCGGGGAATTCGACAATAATTGGAAAACGGTAGCTGGCCCGGCTGGTTTTGTAAGCTATGTAGCTAAGCTCACCGGAGCTTCGGTTCATGTGGAACTGGGCAATGGGACAGAGAAAAGAATTTTCTTTAAAAAAGGCGGAGTCGTTACGGTAGGAACGGGCGGAGTCAGTCTGTACAGCAAGCCGCATATTACAAAAACTCTTGGCCAGGGCAACGTTCCGAACCTTTAAATCAAAACAAAAAGAACCGGTCCGACAAGGACCGGTTTGAGCTTTTAAAAGAGCCTGCTAATGCTCTCTATGAAGCCTGGAGGAGCTGCAATGGCGGCATGGCTTGGAGGATTTTCTTTGCAGCTTAAGGAGCACTCTTTTCAGATGAGCTGATACCTTCAGGAGCGCTCTCGCCTTGCGGGGAGATAAGAGACCTTCCCGAAGCAGATGGGCAATTTGCCGGTCCAGCTTGCAGAGCGCGAGCTCGGCGCTTTTGTAGCGGCAGCGCTTAATTTGGCGAATGAGCTTGTTCGCTGTGCTCAACAGCGGTTCGAGGCATGGATCGCATGCCAGCAGCTTTTTGAGCTCGGCAGCGAGCTTCAGCGCTTCAGGGCAAGGGACACAGCAGTTGCACGGCTTTATGATCTCGATGATTTTTATAATTTTTATAATTTTTCCATCTCGGCCCTGAGGGCCTTCCTCGCCTTCCTGCCCGCGCGGCCCGCGCGGGCCATTTGGTCCGTCAGGCCCGTTCGCGCCGCGCGGTCCGCGCGGTCCTGCCGCACCGCTGGCACCAGCGGCGCCTGTGGCTCCGTTCACGCCAGAGGGTCCTGATATGCCTGTTGTTCCAGTTACGCCCGTTGCGCCAGCAGCGCCAGCCGGTCCCGCTGCTCCAGCCGGTCCTGAAGGACCGGTAGCGCCCGTCGGTCCAACCGGCCCGATAGCGCCGGGAATTCCCGGAGGTCCGGCTGCGCCGGTTGTGCCGTCGGGTCCGGTTGGCCCCGTGGCGCCCGTTGGCCCCGTTGGTCCCGAAGGTCCGGTCGGACCGGTGTCGCCGGTGTCTCCCGTTGTCCCGGTCGGCCCATCCGGCCCGGTCGGTCCTGAAGGTCCGGTCGGCCCCGTTGGTCCTGTTGGTCCAAGCTGAATATCGTCCAGAATTTTAGCGACAAACGCATTGGGTAATCCGTTGGAATTCGCCTGATACGGATTAACGGTAGGAAAGTCCGCAGAGAAGGTTTGGCCTGCAATATAGGCGCTTCCAAAAGGATCGGCAGCGATTGACTGGCCTATATCACTTCCAGTAGTTCCCCCCAGGTAAGTGGAGTAAATAAACGATCCGGTCGGATTAAATTTAGTAATGAATACAAGAAATTCCGGAGGCACAATTGTGGATTGAATCGGATTAAACAACGGAAAGTTGGTTGACCCTGTTGTTCCGGTAACATACGCGTTTCCGAAAGGATCGGTCGAAATACTGTTTCCTAAATCGTTAGAGCTTCCGCCGAGATAGGTGGAGTAAATAAGGCTGCTGCCGTTGCCGTTAATTTTGGCGACAAAAACGTCCTCGCCGCCGCCAAGTGTCGGCTGAACGGCATTAAATACAGGAAAATTGATCGAACTGGTCGTACCGGTTATATAAGCGTTCTGGGCCAAATCAACGGCTATGCCGTTGCCGCTATCGATGTTGCTGCCCCCCAAGTAAGTGCTGTAAATAAGCGCGCTGCCGGCAGCATTAAACTTGGTGACAAAGGCATCAAAAATGCCCCCGAATACAGGGAAAAGGGCGTTCACAATCGGAATCCCCGCCGGGGCCGATCCGGTCAAGTATGCCTGCCCTACGTTATCTACAGCGACTCCGTGCGCCGTACAGCCGGTTGGCCCGCCGAAAAAGGTGGAATAAACAGCAGAGTTTCCGGCTGCGCTTAGCTGAGTCAAATAGGAGGAAGTTCCGGCAGGAATGGTTTCCTGAAAAGCCCCGGTGGTAGTTGGGAAATCCGCAGATAGCGTAAGTCCCGTAATAAAGGCGTTGCCTGCCGAGTTAACATCGATGCCCAAGCCTGAGTCCAGATTGCTTCCGCCGAGATAAGTGGAATACAAAAGCGCGCTGCCGGTTGAATTAAATTTGGTTACAAAGGCATTCTGATTAGCCGGGGCTGTGCCAATAAACGCATTAACCGTAGGGAAATCCGTCGAACTAGTAAAGCCGGTTACATAGGCGTTGCCTGAGAGGTCCACGGCAATGGAACGGCCCTCGTTGCTGCTTGTTCCACCCAAATAGGTGGAGTAAACAAGCGTGTTTCCGGCGGGGCTGAATTTGGTGACAAAAATGTCGGAGCCTCCGACTTTGCTGGTTTGAAAGGCCCCCGGCGTGGTAGGGAAATCCGTTGCCAGCGTAGTTCCGACCACATAGGCGCTTCCGCTTGAATCCACGGTTATGCCATAGGCAATAGTGCTCGCTGTGCCGCCCAGATAAGTGGAATAGGTCAGCGTCGGATCAATGACGAGAACGGCGGAAGAATCATAGGCTTCCTTCAGCTCAAACACGACATGGTTGCCGGGCAGGACGGTATATCCGCCCTCTATTTTCTTTTTCTCCCCATGAAGCTCCTGATAAATAAAGGGCAGCTTGAGCGTCATGGAGTGTTTGCCGGCTGTAACAAGAAGATGGCCCGCTGCATCGACCCGCACCTCGTCAGAGCCTTCAAATTGCAGCTGAATCAGCTGCGGATCAGCCTCTGGAGCTACGATGAAATCGAACTCCAGCTGCTGCTCATGTTCATAAAAGAGCATATCAATTCCGGGATATAAGCCGGTATATTTTACTTGGCCGAAAGTTGAAACGTTGGTATGCCATGCGGAAGGATCGGCGCCTTTAAAATAGTTCGTTTTCCCGGTTAGGGGGGCTAAACCTTCAATAGCCGGGTTCGGCTGAGCGCCTACAAAACTCATGCGAAGACTCCAGACATCGAGTTGCCTGCCGATTGTCTTTGTTGAAGGAGAAAGGTTATCCGCGCCGCTTTCCGTCAGATTGGCAAATAGCATGGCTACATGCGCAGGGGTGAAGTAGAAGGCGGAATTGGAGCCCCTAAGAAGGAAAGAGACTTGCGAATCCAACTGTCCTGCATTTTGCTCGAATACAGGATGAGTGCCGCTCAACTGCCGTATTCGGGCGGAGGGCTGCATGAATGGCTTGGTCATTGCTGTGCCTCCTAAAAATATAGACTTCTTACTATATATTCTCCGGGCCAAGGCTGGTAAGGGCATCTGTCAAGGAGGGAATAAATTAGGCTGGCCATCGCAAACAGCTTGAGACGGCCGGATGAAACGAGCGGTCAGGCCTGCAGCCGCATCAGCTCATTCAGCAGCCGATTCATCTGATTCAGGAAGCGTTTGGCTTTTTGGGCGGACACTTCGCCGTCCTGCGCGAGCTTTTTGAAGTAATCAATCAGCTTGCAAAGACTTATAATGGCATCTTTATATTCTCGATGCTTAATCAGCCGAGCCAGCTTGCGGACGGATGGAGCCAGGAAGCACAGATACGGATCGTCCGCCAGAGCGCATTCAAGCCTGCGCGCCAGTTGAAGCGCATCAAGCTTAGGGCGTTTACGGCACGGCTTAAAAATTTTGATCGTTTCCACGATTTCAATGATTTTGCCGTCGCGTCCAGGTGGCCCATCCGGTCCCTGAGGCCCTTGCGGCCCTCTTGGTCCAGGGGCTCCGGGCCGTCCCGCAGATCCGGCCGGACCTCGGGGTCCCGGTCGTCCCCGGGTACCGGCGGCTCCCGTCGCGCCTTGGGCCCCAGCCGCACCGGCAGCCCCGATGGCGCCAGCGGGCCCGGTTAAGCCTGCAACGCCGGCAGCGCCGACAGCGCCAGCCGGTCCGGGCAATCCGATTGCTCCTGCCAGACCCGTCGCCCCCGTTGCACCGGGGTTCCCTTGCGATCCTGTCTCGCCGGTAATACCGGCCGCACCTGTCGCCCCCGTCGCCCCGGTCGGCCCGGTGTCGCCCGTCGGTCCCTGGACCCCGTCCGGTCCGGGTTCGCCGGGAGTTCCCGGCGGTCCGGTGTCTCCTGTGGCGCCGGTTGGCCCCGTCGGGCCTGTCGGCCCGGTCGGCCCAGCTAGAGTTGTGTCCGCCAGCTGTGAGACAAATCCGCTCGCAGAGCCCTGCAGATCTGCTTGAAAAGGATTCACAACAGGGAAGTCGGCAGACGTTGTTGCTCCTGCCGCATAAGCGCTTCCCGAAGGGGAGGCTGCTATCGCTTGCGCTGCATCTCCCCCGCTGCCGCCAAGGAAAGTGGAATAGATCAGACCGCCTGCTGGATTAAATTTGATGATAACGGCGTCCGACTGCCCTGACAGAGTTGTCTGCAGCGGATTAGCGAGCGGGAAATCGGGCGAAGAGCTTCCGCCTGCGGCGTAGACGTTTCCGAAATTATCCGAAGCGATGCCAAAGCCGGTATCTGCCAGTGTCCCGCCAAGATAGGTAGAGAAAACGTAGCTGGTGCCAGCTGCATTAATTTTGGTGACAAATAGATCGGAGTCTCCGCCAAGCGCCGCCTGAACCGCATTAAACGTAGGGAAATTGGGGGACGATGTCTGTCCGATAACCGATACGTTGCCGGCGAGATCAACCGTTATGCCAAAGCCCAGGTCGTCATCGCTGCCGCCGAGATAGGTGGAGAAAATTAAATTTGCTCCTGCCGTATCGAACTTAGCAATAAAGGCGTCATCGTTACCGCCGCCATAGACGGGCTGTAAAGGATTTAGCAGCGGCAGACTGCCGGTCGTAAAGCCGGTAAGATGCGCCTGGCCTGAGGAATTCACCGCTACGCCGCTGCCTGAGGTCGCGGCGATTAGAGTACTTCCGCCAAAGTAGGTGGAGTAAACGAGTGTCATTCCATCAGGACTGAATTTGGTCAAAAATGCATTAGCAATGGCGATTGCCGTCTCCTGAAAGGCGCCTGTCGTGGTAGGGAAATCGGGCGAGGTGGTCAGTCCCGTTACATAAGCGCTGCCGGCCGTGTCAACTGCAATGCCAGATCCTTGATCCTGATTGGCCCCGCCCAAATAAGTGGAATAAATTAGAACTCCATTGGTGTCAAACTTGGCTGCAAACGCATTGGCGTTGCCGGGAGCTGTTCCCTGAAAGGCATTAAGCGTTGGAAAATCGGTGGATTGAGTAATTCCTGTGACATAAGCGCTGCCTGATAAATCCACGGCAATGGCGGTGGCTTTGTCGTCAGCGCTGCCGCCCAAATACGTGGAATAGACGAGCGAGCTGCCTGACGGATCGAATTTGGTGACAAAGGCGTCGTTGACTCCGGCGAATACAGCCTGAAAGGGAAGCTGGGTCGGAAAATCCGTGGTATTTGTATATCCTGCAACGTAGGCATTACCGCTTGCGTCAAGGCTAATTCCTAATACATCACTCGTTGCGTTGGCGTCTGCCGTTATGCTGCCGCCCAGATAGGTGGAATAGACGAGGACGGGATCGATAATAAGCGGGATCGAACGGTCATATTCCTCGGTAACATCGATTTCAATTCGTGTCCCGCTGCGCTGAACATAACCGCCGCTGATCTTTTTTCGCCCTTGCTCGTGATTCTGATAAATAAAAGGCGGTTCTAGACGCAAAGGCGATTCGTTCGTCAGGACAACAAGCCCGCCATCCTCTTCGACATTAATGGAGTCGGCTCCTTCGAACTCCAGCGCAATTTCCCGGTAATCCGCATTCTCGCCAACGATAAAATCAAATTCCAGATGCTCCCCGTTTTGATAGAACACCAGGTCGATGCCGCGATAAATGCCGGAATAGCTCACTTTGCCGAAGGTTGGTATGTTGGTGAGCCATTTGGAAGAATCATTTCCGCGATGATAATGAATTACTCCTTGCTGCGGGTCAGCGCCCTCCAGGACGGCGTCATTGCGGGCTCCGGCAACATGCATGCGTAAACCCCATGCCTCCCGTTTGTCCGGCGTCGAATGTGTAAACAGACTGTTATCCCGATTTTGCCCGGCGATACGTCTGCTGAACGTCATTGCCACGTAGGAGGGGGTAAAATAAAAGGCGGAGTCAGAGGTTTTGAGCAAATAAGCAACTTGGGGATTTGTCTGCCCGATATTCCGCTCGAACACTGGCCTTGTCGTGCGGATCAGCTGTAGTGAAGCGGAGGATTCCGAACTCGAACCGGTCATGATATTCACTCCTGTTCATCAAAATTTAGTCCCTGGGATGCTGCGTTCCCGCGCGCTTTATTTGCTCTGCTGCCTCATCAGTTCATTGAGCAGTCCGATTGCCGGGTTTAAAGTCCGTTTGGCTTTACGGGCGGAAATTTCGCCGTCCTTCACAAGTTGTTTCAAATAGTCGATCAGCCTGCAGAGGTCCATAATTGCGGATTTATAGTCCCGTTGTCTGACAAGCCGAACGAGCTTGCGGGCGGAGGGGACAAGGAAGCACAAGTGCGAATCGTCCGCCAGAGCGGATTCCAGCTTGCGGGCCAGCTTCAGCGCTTCAAGCTGCGTTCCGCAGCCGTGCTTGCGGCAAGGGCGGATAATTGTGATCGTCTCCACGACCTCAATGATTTTGCCGTCATGTCCGGGAGGTCCGTCGGGCCCTTGAGGGCCGCGGGAACCGGCGGGTCCTCTCCGACCGGCCGGTCCAACCGGTCCAATGGGTCCGCGAGACCCCGCCACGCCTGGCGGTCCGGCTGCTCCATCTGGTCCGGGCGCTCCAGCTGGACCAACTGCGCCCATCATTCCGTCGGGTCCTGTTAGCCCGGCCGCTCCAGCTGCGCCTATAGGGCCGGCAGGCCCGGGCGGTCCAGTATTACCCGTCGCTCCTGTAGGGCCCGCCGTAATACCAGCCGCCCCTTGAGGCCCGGTTATGCCGATGCCGGTCGCTCCTGTTACGCCGGTCGGCCCCGTTGGCCCTGTTGCTCCGGCGGGCCCTTCCGGCCCCAAAACGCCGGAGCCGGATGTTCCTGGCGGACCCGTCACCCCCGTTGGTCCCGTCGGACCTGGAGGTCCCGACGGTCCGGTCGGTCCGACCTGGACGACATCTTCGAATTTGGACACAAATGCGCTTTGTAAGCCCGGAGCGGGCTGCGTAATTTGAAACGGATTGACCAACGGGAAGCTGGTTGAGGAGGTCAGTCCTGTTACATACGCGCTCCCGAAGGCATCTAGCGTAATCGCCGTTCCTTGATTGTTGTTGTTTCCTCCTAAATAGGTGGAATAAATAAAAGCCGGGTTTGCATTAAGCTTAGCAACAAAGGCGGCTGCGCTCCCAAGCAGAGTGTCTTGAAACGGATTTGCCAGCGGAAAGTCGGTTGAGGCCGACCAGCCCGCCACATAGACGTTGCCCAAGCTGTCAGCTGAGATTCCGTTCCCCTGATCATTGCCGCTACCGCCTAAGTAAGTGGAATAGATCAGTGCTCCGGTTGGCCCCAGCTTGCTTACAAAAGCGTCGTTAAGACCGCCGTTAGCGGCCTGAATCGGATGGAGAACAGGAAAATTAAGGGAATTTGTATAACCGGTCACATAGGCGTTTCCGCTCATATCCGTCGCCACGCCAGTTCCGTAATCGGCCTGAGTGCCCCCGATATAAGTCGAATAGATCACGCTGGTCACGGAGCCGACCGTAGCAAACTTGACGATATAGGCGTCGCTTGTACCGCCGCCGAAGGCCGGCTGATGAGGATTTACGGTGGGGAAATTGGTATTCGTTGAGCCTGCCGCATAAAATTGCCCGTAACGGTCGACTGCGATTGCGGCTCCGTTGGTGAACACGGTCCCGCTTAGATAGGTAGAGTAAAGCAGGGCGTTCCCCGCTGCGTTAAGCTTTGTTACAAAGGCTGTATTAATTCCAAAAAAAGAGCTTTGAAACGGGTCTACCAGCGGATAATCGCTGGAAAGCGTTGTTCCCGTAATATAAGTAACGCCTGTTATGTCGACCGCGATGCCATTTCCGATATCAACATCGTTTCCGCCTAGATAGGTTGAAAATAATAGGCTGCCGCCGCTAGGATCAAGCTTGCTCACAAAGGCGTTCGTGGATGGGGATGGCGTCGTTTGAAAAGCGCCGGGAGTTGTAGGAAAGTCTATGGAATCCGTATATCCGGTTACATAAGCGTTGTTGAACGCATCAACCGCGATTGCGTTGCCGGAATCAAGGTCGCTGCCTCCAAGATAGGTGGAATATAGAAGCGCGCTTCCATCCGGAGAGAACTTGGTCACAATAACGTCGGAGCCGCCTGCCAGAGTCCCCTGAATCGGACCCAGAACGGGGTAGTTCGTTGAGAAGGTGAGTCCTGTTACATAAGAGCTTCCGGCGGCGTCTACCGCAATGCCAAGTCCGGTCGTTACGTCGCTGCCTCCGAGATAGGTCGAATAGGTCAGCACCGGATCAATAATAAGCGGAAGGGAGCCGTCATAGGTTGAGACGGGCTCGAATCCAATCCGGCATGAATCCTGAAGAACATATCCGCCCTCAATCTGAACCTGCTCTCCCTGCTCATTTAACTGGTAAATAAACGGTTTCCGCAGGCAGATGGAGTGCTCGTTTACTCCGGCATGAAAGTTGCCTTCCTCATCAATTCGGATAAAATCCGTTCCTTCGAGCTCCAAGGCAATTTGCCGCCAATCCGCCCCGGGAGCAACAATGAAGTCGAATTCCAGCTGACCTTCGTGCATGTAAAACAGCATGTCAATGCCGGGATAAAGGCCGGTATACTTTATTTTCTCAAACGTCCTTATGCCGGTATGCCATTCAGTTGCGTCCCGCCCGAGAAAATAGTTTTTGACTCCATCCAAAAGGCTGCAGCCTTCAATGAATGTTTCCGGACAAGCATGGATAAAGTTCAAGCGCAAGCCCCATGCTTCCCATTGCGTCCGCGCTAAAGCGGCCGCATCGTATGCCAGCTCGCTGGCCTGCAAAGGTTTGCCGAATATCAAATCGGCGTGCGAGGGGGTAAAGTAAAAGGTTGAATCCTGGCCTCTCAGCAGATAGGCAACTTGAGAATGCGATTGCCCCTCATTAATCTCAAATGCAGGAGGGTTGGCGCCGAGTGGCTTAATCCGCGCAGGCTCTTGCATGGACGATTTGCTCATGATTACGCCTCCTGACACAAAGGGTAGGTTTGATATTGTATCGATCCCGGTAAACGCGGGTACGGGCTTTTGCCATGCCAGGACATAATTAGGCCCTGTCACACCAATTCCGTCAGCTGAAATTCCTCGGTCATAGCGACATTATCAATCTGCTGGATGCACAGGACGCCGTTGGCGTTTCCGTTCAGCATTAAATTCATATCACTGTTGACGTTTTTGATTTTCAGAAAACTGACTCTGGAATAAAAAACGGCCCATTGCTGGCTTAAGCTTCCGTTAGCTGTGAAAATGACGGCATCTGCTCCGGCTGCAAGGGAGGAGCCTGTTATATCCATATATTTGCCGCTGGCGACATGCAAAATGTTAAAGTAAAACCCGTTCGGAATCAGCTTCCAGTGTTGAGATAAAACGGCGGGGTTGAATGTTTCCTGCTCAATGTTCGTATTGTCGCTAACTCCGTTCAAAACCGTTTGCAGCGCTTTGCCCGAACCGCGGTTAACGATGGCGTAGGTTTTGGCCGGATCAATCGGAGGGTTGGTTTTGCTTAAAAGCACAGCTCCGCCAGGCAAACCGGTTACATTGGTGGCGCTGGTCGACAGCACATCGGGGACGGAGCCGTGTGAACCCATATGCTGGGTGACATTTCCTGTTACTTCAATCGTGTCGGAGTTGTAGAGGAAAATGTCGGTGGATAGGTCAATGTTATACATTCCGCCGTTGGTGCCGTTGTCGTTGCAGTGCGAGTTCACAAACAGGTTGTTTCTGATCTGTACATCTCCGCAGTTGACGATCTGAACGTTCAGCCCTTCATTGCTGTCAAACGTATTATTTTCGATAACCATATGATTGAATGCTTTCTTCTCAACTACCGAATAGGAGGAAAAGGTTAGCGCGGCGGCCTGATCCGTTGTATAAGCCGAGATATAATAACCGGCACGGGAAATATAATTTCCGCTGATGTGCAGGTTTTGCGAGCAGCCGGCCTGGGAAGTGCCGTTCCCCTCGGGCGTAATAACAATGGGGCGTATAGAGCCTGTGATCCGATTGTTTTCAATGAGGCCGTTGATTCCTTTCAGCAGCAGCCTTCCTTTGCTGTACAGCGTATTGTTGCTGTAAACAAAGCCGGTCCCGCAATAGCGGGGGTTGAACACAAGATCGCCCGCGCCAAACGGAATCGCTGCCGTGAACTGAATGAGGTAGATTAAATCTTTATTTATATCAAAGGCAGTTCCGGGCGCGGCGTGATCAATGAGAAACTGGATAGCGGGATCAATGGGAAAGCTTCCATAGGCAACATGCGTTACGCTCACAATTATGGCCGGCTCGTCAAAAAATTCGCACAGAATATCTCCGGCTGGAAGGTGGGGCGGAGTAGAGGTGCGAGCGGCAATGTAGGCGGAGGTTTCTCCGGCATTAAGGACGGTCATAGAGGTCGGCGTCTGAATGCTGAAGGAATCGTCGCCGGCATTTTTAATCGTACAATTCCGGACGGTCGGCCCCTGCTCGATGTTATTGAATTGCATGGCGTCCCAAATGCTGGATAACAGCGGGGGATGAATTGCGCCAGCCGGCTTCCAGCCCGGCACAATACGGAAATGATCCAGCAGGCTGCCGCAAGGGCCGTCCTCGATATATCCAAAGCCGCTGGAGGTGTGCAGCGTAATATTGAGCCAGGTCGTATTGGTCGAGCTGTATACCTGGATGGAATGGGGGGTGATCTGTCCTCCCGCCAACGTCACAAGGTCGCCCACATCGATGCCCGGACTTATGCCCGAAACGATAACAGTATGGGGATCGGCCGGATCAAAGGCGGCGGATGTGCCGTTATTTGCTCCCGAATTTTCTTTTGGCTTTCTCGTATAGGGGCTGAATACGGCAACCCTGCTGTTGGCTTTTACCGGATATCCTTGATCAAGCTTGACGCTAATGGTGTTGGGAAACGTGACATAGTTGACATGCGTGACGACTCCCTGCGTAAAGGGCAAAGGGTCATAATTAATCGTCAGCCCCTGAAAGGTAAAGTTGGTGCAGTTGCCTACATTCATCACTCGAGTAACAACCGTCATAATAAAGATAACGTCATCGGCAATAATCGTTAGGCCGTGGGCGCCTATAATATTTAAAGTCGCGCTGATATAGTACGTACCGGGGTCAATGACGAGCACGGGCTGTCCCGAAGTAATAGCGTCATCAATCATGGATTGAATGGACATATTATTGCGCCTCCCCCTGGAATGAATCCCTTACGTATATCGTATCTTTCTAGATGATAGCGGGTAACGGCGATTATCCGGTTGCGGAATAATTGGACGATCGCGCAGGGAACCGCCGGATTCCAGCCGGAATACAATGGGAATAGGCGAATGCCGGGGATCAGACATCATGGAAAGGCGGGGAGCTCGTTGCCGACGATCAGCCTCTGTATGATTGTGAAAAACGAGGAGGAGCTGCTTGAACAGTGCTTGAATTCCTTGCGGGGAGTTGCTGACGAAATTATTATCGCCGACACGGGCTCGACGGACCGGACGAAGGAGATCGCCCGCAGCTATACGGAGCATGTGCTTGATTTTACGTGGGTGGACGATTTTTCGGCGGCGCGCAATTACGTTTTTAGTCAAGCAAGCCAAGAGTATATTTTCTGGCTGGATGCCGATGACGTGCTTCTGGACGAGGACCGGAACAAGCTGCTGGCTCTTAAAGAGGAGCTTGATCCTTCGATTGACGGCTGTTCCATGTTCTATCATTATTCCTTTGACGATTATGGCAAAGTTAATCTCAAGTTCAGACGCAACAGGCTTGTTAAACGATCGCGCGAGTTCAAGTGGCACGGAGCCGTACATGAATATTTGGATGTGTCGGGAAACGTAATTGATACCGATATTGCCGTTACGCATAAGCGGGTTCATGAGGCGAAGGGCCGGAATTTGACTATTTATGAAAATAAACTGCGCGGCGGAGCACAGCTTTCTCCCCGCGACCAATACTATTACGCCAACGAGCTGCGCGATAACGGTGACCATGCAAGAGCCGCGCAGCAGTATGAGAGATTTCTAGAAATGGAGCAGGGCTGGGTGGCGGATAAAGTGGCGGCTTGCGACAAGCTGTCGGATTGTTATTATCGTTTGGGCGAGCATGACAAGGAACGGCAGGCGGCGCTGAGGGCGCTTGAATACGATACGCCCAGAGCGGAAATTTGCTGCCGGCTGGGGTATCATTTTTTGCTGAGGGAGAAATATTCCATCGCCGTGTTCTGGTATAAGCTTGCGGCGAGCCTGGACCAGCCCGAGGAGGATTGGGGCTTCCGCAACGAGCAGTGCTGGACGTGGCTGCCCCATGTTCAGCTGAGCGTTTGTTATTACCGGCTCGGCAAGGAGCGGCTTGCTTGGGAGCATAATGAACAGGCGCTGCGCTACCGGCCGCAGGATCAGCGGCTGCTGGGCAATAAGCTTTTTTTCGAGGCGCGCTTCAAGGAAAGAGGAGAATTTGTTTAGATTGCGTTGCCTGCAGGCGAAGCGCGGTACTGCCGTGACAAGAAGCTCCGCCCGGGGAGGGACGGAGCTTCTTGTGATGAACGGCGCTATTCGGCAAGCCTCAGCCGTTCCTGGTCGATCTGCGCTTCAGCTTCAGAAGCAGATCATGAAGAGCTCCGCTGAGACGAAGTATTTTTTTGGCTTTGGCCGGTGAGATTTGCCCGTTTTCGGCTACCTCGACGAACTGCTCGTCGAATTTATACAGCGTCTGAATTGCGCTTTTGAACTTGCATTGTTTGATTTGAGCGATTAGGCGCTTGAGTGTTCCTTCCAGGAAATCAAGACATGGGTCGGAGCTCAGCAGCTTTTTAATATCCAGGGCCAGCTTTAACGCTTCGGCAGTTTCAGGGCCTTTGCACGGCTTGCATGGTAAAACCTTAACGATACGCACAACGCGCGTCACTTTGACCATGTCGCCGTCTTCACCTCGCGGTCCGGTTGGCCCGGTTATGCCACGCGGTCCGGGGCCTCCCCTTGTGCCGGGAAACCCGGCCGGTCCAGCCTGGCCGGCGCGTCCGGCGGAGCCCATTGGGCCAGCCGGTCCGGGAGCTCCGCTTGGTCCTGACGCTCCGGTCGCGCCGATCGGTCCAACGGCTCCTACCGCGCCCATCGGCCCCATTACGCCGGTAGCGCCAGCCGGTCCAATCGCGCCGATCGGTCCGGTTGCTCCGGTCGTTCCGGCGTCTCCATCCGGCCCTGTATCGCCGGTCGGGCCATCCGCCCCAGTCGGTCCTGTCGGTCCTGTCGGCCCCGGAATCTCGGGCCCGGTCGGTCCGGTCGGCCCCGGCGGTCCATCCGAACCTGTAGGTCCCGGACCGCCGGTCTCTCCGGTTTCTCCAGTCGGCCCCGTTGGTCCGGCTGGTCCGGGAGGGCCGGTAATTTGCTCATCCAGCTTTGTCACAAACGCGCTTGGAAAAAAGGATGCCGTCGGCTGAAACGCATTTTCTACCGGAAAGTCGGTTGAAAATGTGAAGCCGGTAAGATAGGCGTGGCCTGTCGAGTCAGCGGCTATGGACTGGCCGGAATCGGCAGCGCTGCCGCCCAAAAACGTGGAGTAAACAAATGAGCCGGCACCGTTGAATTTAGCGGCAAACGCATCCGCGCCGTCGGTAGTTGCCTGAAACGGATTCGCGAGCGGGAAATTGACGGAGCTGGTAGCACCCGTCACATAGGTGTTGCCGAACGGGTCCGTTGCCACGCCGTTGCCTGTATCGGACCCGATCCCGCCCAGGTAGGTAGAGAAAATAAAGATGCCCGTAGGATTAAATTTGCAGACGTAGGCGTCGCTGCTTCCTCCATTGGCCAGCTGAGCCGGATTCACAGTCGGAAAGTCTGTGGAAAAGGTTGTTCCGGCGGCATAAAAGAAGCCGTAGACGTCCACTGCGATGCCGTTGCCGAAGTCGTCTCCGCTTCCGCCCAAATAAGTGGAAAAGATTAGGGAGTCGCCGCCAATGTCGAACTGGGTTATAAAGGCGTCGGTTGCTCCGCCGCCATAACCAGGCTGAACCGGGTTAAGTGTAGGTAAATCCGTAGATGAGGTCGTTCCCGTTATATAAGGCTGAAATGCCGTATTCACGGAAATGCTTTGGCCGACGGTCGTATTGCTGCCGCCGAAATAAGTTGAGAAGAGCAAAAAGTTTCCAAAAAAGCTCCAAAATATTTTGGTGACAAAGGCGGCGCTTGTTCCGGGAAGAGCGCCTTGAAAGGGGCCTTCCGTAGGAAAGTCGACGGAATCGGTGCTTCCTGTAACATAAATATTTCGGTTTGCGTCCGTGGCGACGCCGTAGCCGATATCTTCGCCGCTACCGCCCAAATAAGTCGAGTAGTTGAGCAGCCCTGTACTATCGAGACTTGATACAAGCGCATTCGTTCCGGCAGGCGCTACGGGAAACAAAGTAATCGTCGTGAGCGGGTAGTCCGTCGAAGTTGTGCTTCCGGTTATATAACAATTGTCAAAGCGGTCAATGGCGATGGACCGCCCGATATCGGTCAGCGTACCGCCCAGATATGTGGAATAAATTAAGGTGGTGCCTGATGCGTCGAATTTGGTAATAAAAACGTCGCTGTCGCCTGCTAAAGCGGCCTGAATTGGACTAGCCGTCGGAAAATCGGTTGCCATCGTCGCTCCCGTGACATGCGCGTTTCCGGCGGCGTCCACGGCGATGCCGAAGCCCTGCGAGCTGCCGTCCGTGCCTCCGAGGTAAGTGGAGTAAGCCAGCACGGGATCGATAATGAGCGGCAGCGACCGGTCATAGGTCTCGTGCAGCTGGAATCCGACCGTATCGGCTCCAAGAATGATGTATCCCCCGGCGATCGGAACCTTTTCCCCTTGGACTTCTTGATAAATAAACGGTTTGCGCAATTTCAGCGGATTTTTATAGGCCTTAACGATTAAGTGCCCTCCCTCATCGAGCTCAACTCCATCGGTGCTTTCGAATTGCAGCCTGATCTGATGCGGATCTGCTTGGGGCGCGACAATAAAATCGAATTCCAGCTCGTTCTGATTGCGGTAGAAGACCATGTCGATGCCGGGGTAGAGCCCGTTATAGTTGACTTTATTGTAAGTTGGAATGTTTGTACGCCATTTGGCAGGATCCTGTCCCCGATAATAGTGCTTTACGGCGTCGAAACGTTCCATTCCGCAAATGACCGGATTTTTTTCGGCTCCCGCAAAGTACATCCGCAGTCCCCATGTCTCCCACTCCATCGGTGTTTGCTTGGCAGCGGCAGCGGGATCCGTATCCTGAACCAGTTCGCTGAACATCATTGCGATATGGGAAGGGGTAAAGTACAAGGTTGAATCGTGACTTGTCAAAAGGTAAGCGACCTGCGAATCCGATTGTCCCGCATTAAGCTCAAACACGGGAAGGCTGTTCGGTATTGGCCTTAATGAGGCAGCGACCTGCCTCGATGAATCGGTCATTGCTGCGCCTCCTGTTCCTTTAAGATCTGATAGTGTATTTTCTGTGGGTATAAGCTGGTCAGGGCAAATGCCAACGGTCATGAAAAATAGGCTGGGGTGCAAGGGGGCGAGGTCTGGCTGAGGGTTACCGCCTTGAGCGCGAGCGGTGTTTCTTCGGATGCTTTTTGCAGCATTTATGCTGATTGCGTTTACCGCAGCAGCAAATCCGAATGATTTTCACAATTTTGATCGTTTTACCGGCAGGCCCTCGGAAACCTCGCGGCCCGCGCTGGCCGTTCCGGCCCGCTGGCCCGGATGCTCCAGTCGGTCCTCCCGGACCAGGCGTCCCGCTGGCTCCCGTCGCTCCGGGAATTCCGGGCAGTCCCATCGCTCCCATGGCGCCGTCGCTCCCGGTTGCTCCGGCTGGGCCAACAGCGCCGGATGCCCCAGTCGGCCCAGCCGGACCGGTTGCACCAACGGGACCGTCAGCACCAGTTACGCCTGGAGAGCCGGTTGCTCCAGTCGGCCCGGCAGGCCCGGTCGGACCCGTTGGGCCGACTGCAATATCGTCGACGATTTTGGAAACAAATGCGGCCGGAATTGCCTCTAGAGTCGACTGGTAAGGATTTTCCAACGGAAAGTTGAACGAGGTTGTTGCGCCCGTCACATAGGCATTGCCGCTGAAATCGGCCGCGATTGACTGCCCCGCATCCGGATTGGAGCCGCCTAAATAAGTGGAGTAGATAAATGACCCCGTTGCGTTAAACTTGGAAATATAAACGTCGGCTCCGTCCGTCGTTGTCTGCAGCGGATGAGCCAGCGGGAAGTTGAATGAATCGGTAACTCCCGTCACGTAGGTATTGGCAAACGGATCGGTGGCAATGCCTGTGCCAATCTCGTCGGAGCTGCCGCCTAGAAAGGTCGAAAATATAAAAGCGCTGCCCGCCGGATTGATTTTGCATATAAAGGCGTCATCCCCGCCTCCGATTGCCGGCTGAACGGCATTTGCAGTCGGGAAGTCGGCGGATGGCGTGGAGCCTGTCACATAGGCGTTACCGTAACTGTCCACCGCAATTCCGCCGCCGGCATCGTCTCCGCTTCCCCCGAGGTAGGTGGAATAAAGAAGAGCAGCTCCGCTTGCGTCAATTTTGGCCGTATAAGCATCGCTGTCTCCGCCGCCGAATAACGGCTGAATGGGGTTGGCGAGCGGAAGGCCCGCGCCTGTTGTGCCGGTAATGTACATATTGGTGAAGCCGTCTACGGCAATGCCGCCGGCTGAGGTGGAATCGGCCCCTCCGAAATAGGTGGAGTACAAAATAGAGGCCCCCATTGAAGCTAGCTTAGTTACAAATACGCTGTTGGAAGCGGGCAGAGTCGACTGGAGCGCGTTTTGCAGCGGAAAATTGTCTGAAGCCGTATTGCCCGCGATATAAGCGTTGCCGGAGCTGTCCACCGCAATCCCAACGCCCCAATCGTCCCCGTCTCCGCCGAGATAGGTGGAATAATTCAGAGCGCTACCCGTTGGATCGAGGCTGGTTACAAAAGCATTAGCATTCGGAGGAGCGGAAGGCTGTACGGCGGAAGCAGTCGGAAAATCCGTAGAATACGTAATTCCGGTTACATAAACGTTACTGAAACGGTCAACGGCAATGGAGTTGCCCTCGTCAAAACCGCTGCCTCCCAAATAAGTGGAATAGATCAAGGTATTGCCGGCAGCACTGAACTTTGTAATAAATGCATCCGTAGAGCCGCCATAATCCGGCTGAATGTTGCCGTCATTGGGAAAGTTGGTCGCCATTGTTCTTCCCGTCACATAGGCGTTACCGCTTGCGTCCACGGCAATGCCGTTGCCCTGCGTAAACGCATCAGCACCAAGATAAGTGGAATATTCCAAAACAGGATCAATCACAAGAGGCAGCGCAGCTTCATACTTGCCTCTGAGCTCGAACCCGACCATACCTGGTTCTTCTATCCGATATCCACCGTCTATTCTGTTTCTGGCTCCGTCCCTCATCTGATAAATGAATGGCGTTCGCAGCCGAATCTGATGCCCGTAAACGCTGACCGCGAGGTTACCGTCTTCATTGACGCTAATTTCGTCCGCGCCTTCAAATTCCAGCAGAATAGACTGGGGATCTCCGCCCGGAGCGAGAATGAAGTCGAACTCCAGCTGCTCGCCGGACCAGTAAAACACCAGATCAATGCCGGGGTAGAGCCCGCTGTATTTGATTTTATCGAAGGTCGGAATATTGGAGCGCCACGTTGCAGCATCCTTGCCTGCAAAATAATTTTTTGTTGCTTTCAGCCGCTCGAGCCCTTGAATAAGCGGCTGCCTCTGAGCGCCAACAAAGCGCATTCGCAGCCCCCACGTTTCCCACTGCTTTTGTGCAGGAGCTTTGGCGGTTGCGGTAGGGGGCGGTTTCTCTTGCTGTGCCGGCCGGCCAAACATCATGGCAATATGTGAAGGGGTAAAATATAGAGTTGAATCCCAGCCCCGCAGAAGATAGGCGACCTGGGCATCCGTTTGGCCCGCGTTGAGTTCAAAAACAGGTCGGCTCGCAAACCCCTGCTTTTGCGCCGGTATTTCGGTCATAGCTGCGCCTCCTGATTGGATTTGATCTGATATAGTATACTTATTGGGTGAGGGCCGGTACGGGTGTTTGCCGGGGGAGAGCCAATTTGGGCATAATGCAGTATAAAATCACAAGCAATTACGTCGAAAAGTCCATGTACGCTCTTCCCGAGACTTGTAATAATAGAAGAGAATTCTCGTGACCATTCCTATTCAACTCTTAAGCGGAGGCTTCTATGTACAAGAGGATGATCGCGTACACGTTGAAATACCGACTGAGCTACCTCATGATTGTGACCAATATATGCATTGCCATCCTCCCGATTTGTTTGCTGGGGACTATCGGCTATATTGCCTACGTGCACACGCTGAAGCAGAATGCGCTGGACAATATGGAGCAGTTCGTTCTCCAGACGAACAGCCGCTTCGATGATTACTTTAATCGCATCGATCAGCTGTCCAAAGCGGTCTTCTATAATTCAAATATTCAGCGTACAGCGCTTTCCAATAGTCTATGGGAAGAATCCCAGACGCAGTTAAAAAATCTAAGCTCGTATATGTCAATTGATCCGACCATTAAAGCGATTGGACTTATTGACAGTAAAAGCTTAACGAATGAAATGAATGTCGAGAATGTAAATAACGCTACAACGGGCCAATTGCTTAAAGAAGAGCTGGATTATCTATATTTGGAAAATAAATCAAATTCAATTAGCGTCAAAATCCAAATTTCGCCGCCTATGGAAGGAACGGATAAAAAACAGGGTCTGCTTGCGTACAGGAAAGTGAAGTCGATTTCCAAAAGATATATGCAAGAGATTTATATCGGTGTTATCCTTCTCGACACGCAGTGGATTCAACGGATTTTGCAGACAGAGACGATGGGCAGCAAGGCCAATTTGTTTATTATTAACGGCAAGGGAGATTTGATCGGCTCATCGGCCAGCCGCTTGGATTTTAAACGTGTCCAGCCGCTCATTTTGCAGCAGCAGAATGAAAGCGTAACCGACATTCGTCTGGACGGCGTCAATTACCTCTATCAATCTCTTCCGATCAAAAGCCTGGATTGGAAGTTTATCGCTCTGATCGATAAGGACCAGCTGTTGGCAAAAGCAAGTGTGATTCAATTTTCAGTAATTGGCGTTATTGCCATCATTTTATTTGTGGTCGGATTGGCAGCCGTATCATTCAACATCCGCCTTACCCATCCCATAACCCGTCTTGTTGACGCTTTTGACAGCGCGGCCAACGGCGATCTGGACGTTAAGCTTAAGTTCACTTACAAAAATGAAATTTCTGTCATTCAGGATCATTTCAACAATATGCTCAAACAGATTAAAAAGCTAACCGACAATCTGCTTCAGTCCCAGCAGCAGTTGCACCAGACGGAGATGGACAAGCAGCTTTTCCAGCTGAACGGCCTGCAAAGCCAGATCAACGCCCACTTCTTGTATAACGTCCTGCATTCCATCCGCGGAATGTCCATGTCCAACGCCAAAAAGGAAGTTGCCGAAGCGATCGATAATCTGGTCCAGTACTTCCGGTACATTACCCGCAACGATGAGTACGTTTTGTTAATGAAAGAACTAGAGCATTTGGAGCGATATATCGCCATTCAAAAGATTCGCTACGGCGATCGTTTGCAGTTTAGGGCGGATATGGACTCAACGCTGAACAGCCGGTCCATCGTGAAGCTGATTTTACAGCCTCTGGTCGAAAATTCTCTGATGCACGGCTTGGAAGAAAAGGGGGGCCGCTGGAATATCCGCATCCGGGCGCATGTTGAAGGCGATTTGTGGAAAATCAAAGTGATGGACAATGGCAACGGCATGACGGAGGAGAAGCTGGAAAGCTTGCGCGAGGAGCTGGCAGGCAGGAGAGCGCCGGCTGAAAAAGAGAGCGGTGAGATCGGTCAGGGAATCGGCTTGGCTAACATCCACAAGCGGATTCAGATTTATTACGGGGAAGCGTATGGACTTACCATTAAAAGCTGGAAAAACAAGGGCACGATCGTGACCATTACGGTCCCTCTGAGAGAGAAGGAGGATGTCAGCAATGTATAATTTACTTCTAGTAGACGACGAACCTTGGATTTTAAAAGATATGGAACAAATTATCGACTGGGAAGAAGCCGGATTCAACATCGTCGCCAAAGCAAATGACGTCAGCATAGCGGAAAGCCTGCTGCGCCGCCAGCGGATCGACGTCATCATCAGCGATATCCGTATGCCGGGCAAAACCGGCCTGGACCTGCTTGCATTCGCAAACCGGGTGTCGCCGGGAACACTCGTTGTATTTATGAGCGCCTACAGCGACTTTACGTATGCCAAACAAGCGATTGAGAAGGGCTGTTTTAACTATTTGCTGAAGCCCGTCAATACGGACGAGCTGCTGCGGACGCTGGCAAGCTGTACGCAGCGTCTTCAGGAGCGGGAACGGGAGCGGCGTTTTCAACAGGCGTATGATCAATCCGTTATGTTGTTGGAATGGATTGAGAGCGATGTGACGATTCGCCAAATCGTTGACCGCATCGCATCCACGGGGGCAACGTTCAGGCCGGGAGAGCAGTATCTATTTATGACGGTAAAGAGCCAAGAGACACTGGCAGAAAAGGATTTGCAAGATATCGACCGCCTGCTGGAATCGTACCGGATCGATTGTTTTAAATGCCGGAACAGCCCCGTCAAATCGACCTATTTGCTCAGTCTGCCTCAGCTTTCCTATAAAGAGCTGCGCAAGTTGTATCGCGAATCGAGCCGCGAGGTAGCCGCACGCAGCTGGGAAGTCGGCATC
This sequence comes from Paenibacillus pasadenensis, assembly GCF_023715725.1. Classification (GTDB taxonomy): domain Bacteria; phylum Bacillota; class Bacilli; order Paenibacillales; family Paenibacillaceae; genus Paenibacillus_O; species Paenibacillus_O pasadenensis_A. The sequence goes on along the minus strand of NZ_JAMBOT010000003.1, from coordinate 381,578 downwards.
AGCGGCATCGGTTCCGCCGATCATGGCGTACATCGCTTGTACCAGCAGTCGAACCGGATGGCGGATACGTCTAGCCTAAACGGAAAAAGCGGCATTTACCGCCACCGGCCGGATGTTAATGCGGCAGTTCCGGCGCTGAAAGCGCAGATTGGCAAAGCGACGAGAGTGGAGCATCTGGAGGCGGCGGTGTACGACATTCAGAAGGGCATTCAGCGCGGGCGTATTCATTTAAGCGGCTTGGCTGAACTGTACAATCTGTTTGTTATTTCCCTGGCTGGCCTCATATCGCCCGGCACTGCCGGAGACGAGGACTTCATTACGGCTCAGGATCTGGTCATTTATTACGGCAAGCCGCAGGACCTGCTGGAAGAGATGATGCTGAGGATCGAGGAGCAGAAGAAAAAACCGGGTGAGATTAATGCCGTTCCGATTGTCGAGGAGATTACCCGCGATCTGGATCGCATGTTTGCCCACCGGATCTCGCTAAAGGAGATGGCGCAGAAATATTATATTAGCCCGAACTATTTAAGCCATCTGTTCAAGCAGGAAAAGGGCAAAAGCTTTATTAATTACCTTATACACAAAAGGCTGGAAGCGGCCGTCTCCTTGCTGGAAAAGGATATTTCCCTCTATGAGGTGGGCAAGCTCGTCGGGTATGACGACTACGCTCAGTTCAGCAAGCTGTTTAAGAAACATCTTGGCGTGTCGCCGATGGAGTACAAGCAGCGGAAAAAGGCTTAACGAAGCTCCATAGGTTAATCCGGGTTATAAATGCTCTTTGTAGAAATAAATCTTAAGGGAATGCCCGTGGAGCTATAATTGGACACAGAGGAACTTCTGCCGGAATACCCATAGTGGCAAGATATTTCAAATGATAACTGCGCCTCCGCGGGAAAACTGGGAGGAATAGGAAATTGTCTTATATTAAAGAATAAAGTTGAAGTAACGGTGTACGTAAAACGGAGAGTTAACTCAATATGCGTCTGACCTCTTGTCCCTTGAACTTGGCGCGGGATGTTAAGCGGAGTTGGGAGTGTCGGTGTGTTCTGAGACAAAGCTTTTCTTTTTATGAATCTAGTGATATCTGACATCTTATGTCGTAGAGTGACTTGGGATTGGACTTTCTGAATGAAGCATAAAAAAAGGCGATTTATCAATAGTCTATAAATGTAAAACAGCCCCCTTCCAATCCTTTGGAGGGGGCTGTTTGATTTGGGCAGACTACGAGCGCCGGTAGAAATAACGCCATTTTTCATGTTCAATCCATCCGTGTGCACATGATCCATTCCTAATGCTGAAGTGAGCCGAGGGACTTTGCCCGCTCTGTTTGTTCTGTTGTCTAATTTCACTCTATCCGTCCAAACATCGTAAAAAACCACAACTAAGCTTCCAGTCTCAGTACATATAACCCTGCTCAGGCCTGTGGCACAATAGACCTACAACGGGGAGCGCCCCCACGGATCAGACTCGGTTCGGGTCCGCATGTTGCGCACATATCAAGAGAGCAGGTGAAGCAAACGATGGATGCCAGTGTGGCTAAGGCCAATCCAGATGCAGGCAAAATCAAATCAGCCGCCCGGAGCGAGCTGCGGAAGCGGATTATGGGCTATAGGATGCTCTACGTGATGCTGCTGCCGGCTATCGTGTTCCTTATTATTTTCAGTTACATTCCGATGTACGGGGCGTCGATCGCCTTCAAGGATTTCTGGATAACAAAGGGCATTCTAGGCAGCCCGTGGGTAGGGCTGGAGCATTTTGAGAAAATATTCCGAACGGAAAAGTTCTGGCAAGTATTCCGCAATACAATCGAGATCAACCTGCTGCGGCTCGTATTCGGGTTCCCGGCGCCAATTATTCTGGCTATTTTGCTTAATGAGGTTCGGCATAAGTTTTTCAAACGTTCCATTCAAACGATCATTTATCTGCCGCACTTTATTTCCTGGGTAACGATTGCCGGTATTATTTTCTCAATCCTCTCCACGGAGGGATTGGTCAACAATATTATCGTCGCTTTTGGCGGGACTCCCATTAACTTTTTGACGAACGACGGCATGTTCCGTCCGTTGCTGATTATTTCCGGAATTTGGAAGGAAATTGGCTGGGGCACCATCATCTATATGGCAGCGCTGGCTGGCATTAACCCCGATCTGTACGAAGCCGCTACCGTGGACGGAGCGAACCGCTTCAAACAGGTCATCTATATTACATTGCCAAGCCTGCTCCCAATCATCTCTATCTTGCTCATTCTGAACTTCGGCAGCATGATGAACGGCGGTTTTGACCAAGTCTTCAACTTGTACAACACGATGGTTTACGAGAGCGGCGACGTCATCGACACCTACGTGTACCGGATCGGTTTGACGCAAGGCGAATACAGCGTGGCGACCGCAATCGGGCTTCTACTCAACGTCATCAACTTCACGCTCCTCGTGCTTGTGAACTACACATCCAAAAAGCTGAGCGGTCAAGGCATTTATTAAAGGCGGTGAACCCTAACGATGAAAACAACCAGCCTGTCCGGCAAAATTTTCGACGCAGTGAATATCGTCTTCCTGCTGCTCCTGGCCATTGTTACCCTGTACCCATTCTGGCACGTCCTAATCGGCTCGGTTCTGCCCTACGAGGAAGCCATTAAATCGAGCTTTAACCTGTTCCCTACCAAATGGTCGTTTGAAGCATACGAATACGTATTTTCCAAAAATACGATTCCAAAGGCGCTGCTTGTTTCCTTGTTCGTAACCGTGCTGGGCACGTTTTACCAGCTGTTCATTACGGCTATTACGGCCTATCCGCTTATTAAGCAGGACTTGCCGGGGCGTTCAGCCATCTTTCTGTTCATGGTATTCACCATGTTCTTCTCCGGCGGTCTCATTCCGTACTACCTGCTGATCAAAAATCTCGGTATGGTCAATCATTTGTCCGTGATGATTATCCCTGCGGCGCTTAGCATGTACAATATGATTGTACTTAAAACGTTTTTCCAGAGCATACCGCTGGAGCTGGAAGAGTCGGCCAAAATGGACGGCGCCGGTTACATGACCATCTTCTTCCGGATTATTTTGCCGCTGTCGATTCCATCTCTCGCCACAATCGGGCTGTTCATCGCTGTCGGCCAATGGAACAACTGGTATCAGCCGATGCTGTTCCTGAACGATAAGGATCAGTGGCCGCTGGCCATGGTGCTGCGGGATATTCTCATCAATAACAATACGAACACAACGGCGAGCGTAAGCGCCGTGAACGAGCAGTTCATGCTTGCGGATACAATCAAAAACGCCATCGTCATGATTTCCGTTATCCCGATTATTATCGTGTATCCGTTCATCCAAAAGCATTTCGTGAAAGGGGTGATGATCGGCTCGATCAAGAGCTGACCTTATTTCGCGAAATGATAATTCGATAATCTTGTTAGTTCAATGATCATAAGGGGAGCTGAAAAGAAATGAATAGAACAAAAAAGAAATGGATCGCTTCCATGGCCGTTGTGCCGCTGCTCGCTGGCGTAATCGCCGGCTGCTCCGGCGGCAATAACGGAGAAGGAGCGGCTAATACGCCGGCGGCGAACAACAGCGGAGGGTCGGACAAACCGGCCGCTCCGGTCGAGCTGTCCATATTCAGATGGGATTTTGAAGGAGTAGATGCACCGGATTCCGCCATCTACAAACGGCTGCAGGAGAAACTGAACATTAAGCTGAAGCCGATCGTTGCTTCCTGGAACGACTGGGAGGAGAAGCTTAACGTTATGATCGCCTCCGGAGAGATGCCGGATGTGTTCGTCTCCAATGGAATCGGCAAGCCGATTCAGTACAAGCAGTGGGTCAAGGAAGGCCTCCTTCTGAATCTTTCCGATGAAGCATCGAAATACCCGAACATCGGCAAATCGCTGGCTAACTTCGAGGTGCTTGCAAAATCGACTGAGGGCAAACATTACGGGCTTCCGATCTTCAACGAATCGGGCAGCGGCAAAAACTCCATTAACGGCCATAACATCCTGATCCGCAAGGACTGGCTGGATAAGCTGGGTCTGAAGGTGCCGACGACGATTGACGAATTCTACGCAGTAGCGAAAGCGTTTACGGAGAACGATCCGGACGGCAACGGCAAAAAGGATACGTATGGCTACACGTCCAGCTCCGGCGGCGTATGGTGGCAATATCCGATTTTTAACGCATTCGACGCGAGCACGGGCCGTTTCCAAAAGACGGCTGACGGAAAATTCGAGCCGGAAGTTATCTCGCCGGGAATGGAGCAAAGCGTAGCGTTCCTGAACAAAATGTACGGTGAGAAGCTTCTCGATCCGGACTTCATGCTGAACACGGATGAGCAAAAGGTTGAAAAGTTCATTACCGGCAAAGTCGGCATGATTGTCAACAACCTGAATGCCACGTTCTATACGGACATCACCAATAAATTCCAAAAAGCTTACGCAGACAAAGATCCGAAGTCGATCTTCACTTGGGTCGGAACGCTGAAGGGCGCAAACGGCAAGCAGCGTATGGACGGCTCCAGCAACTTCTGGCTGCAAACTTCGATCAACGCGGGCATTTCCGACGAGAAGAAGCAAAAAGCGCTTGAGCTGCTTGACTACCTGCTGTCAGAGGAAGGCCAAGACCTGATGCTGAACGGCATCGAGGGCGTACATTATAAGCTGGAAGGCGACAAAAAAGTTCCGATTATGACGCCAGAAGAGAAAGACAAGGACTTTGCGTTTAAACTGAGAACGCTGGTCTCCTGGAACACGGACTTCCTGCCTGAAAGCACGCCTAACCGCGATCAGATTCTGACTGCTGCCAAATCCACAGGCGATTACGCAGTTCCAGATCCGCTGGAGTTCCTGAATATTAGCGAGGACGCACTGGATCCTGCTATGGTCGGCGAGCTGGGCGATTACGTGAATCAACAAATCGTCGATATGATCGTCAAATCCAAAGACGTACCGGCCGACTTCGCGAAGTTTAAAGAAGAATGGCTGAAAAAAGGCGGCACGAAGCTCGTCGAAGAAACAAACAAACAAGCGGCTGCAGAAGGCCGTTAACACAACTAAAAACGACCGGGCGCCTGCGGAAGCGGAGTGCCGGTCGTTTTTCCCTTATATTTAGAATGCCGTTATGAGGATAATAAAAAAGAAGCCGGGTAACCGGCTTCTCTTCTTGGTTTGTTTTAGTTCCAGTCAATCGTTTGAAACGTATTCGTCAACGCGGATTCCCGCGCTTTGAGACATTGCAGGGCGCTCATCAGGCCGCCCTCAATCGGGCTAATCGAAGCGCTTTTGTTTTGAATCATGTCGATGTAGTTGCGGGCAAGCACTTTGTCGCCGCCAAAATGGCTTTGGTCCGACTTAATTTGGTACGTTTCCACCCGGTCCGTATGATGCATAAACACCTTGATAGTCTCGGTGTAAAAATCGAATTCCACGGTGCCTTTATAACCCAGGAAGCGCGCGCCGCGGGCCTCTGCACCTCTGCGGGCGAAAAAGTTCTGCGAGTAGGAAACATGCATGCCTGTGTCGTAGTAGACAAGAGCGCTGCCGGAATCCTCGTTGCCGGTATCCGTGCCGAATACGCATTGCATTTTTTCATCGTGCGCGGCGCTGTCAGGACAACTATGCTTCTCGTCGCACTGATGGCAATGCAGACCGGCGGGCTTGTCGCCTTTATAGATCTGCTTGGATGTCATGGCGCAGACGCTGACAGGCTGATATTGAAGCACATGATTGATATAATCGAAGTCATGCGTGGCCTTTTGCAGGAACAGTCCTCCGGTTAGCGACTCGTCGCGGTACCAGTTATGGTAGTAGACGGAGCCGTAAGGAACGTTGTTCACGGCCTGCACATGCTCGATGGTTCCGATTTTGCCGGAATCGACGATTTCTTTGACTACCTGTACGATGTCACATACGCGAAGCGGGAAAGATACGGTGACGGGAGCGTTCCACTGCTCAGCGCCTGCTTTTAACCGGAGCAGATCTTCCATGGTCGTTGCGACCGGTTTTTCCAGAAAGAGCGGAATGCGCGTCGGGAGCACCTTCAGCGCCATCTCGGTGTGAAGATAACATCTCGTGCCGATCAGTACGCCGTCCAGCTCGGCGGAAGCAAGCATCGCCTCCGGCGTATCGTAAAAAGCGGTATGCTGCAGCAGCTGCGGTTGATGTTCCTGGTACATTCGGCTCTGAGGGTCGACGATGGCCGATACCGTGCAGGTCGGTTCCAGCTTGATTATTTCCTGGATGACGTGCTGAATCCGGGATCCGTATCCAATGACGCCTAACTTCATAACCAATGCCTCCTTTTGCGGTGATGGACTTGTTTCATTATACGAAACAACCGCAGAGACTGGCTTTGTACTCGCAGACGCATTATTTGTCATTTTGGGGAAGGGAGCTGCCAAGCTGATGAATCTGGAAAGGACGCATCTGAACCTGTTTTTCGACATCCGCAGCATCATTACGATGTTTTACTTTGAGTTCGGCAAAGATTATATATTCTCCGGGGAGAAGCATGACTTCTGGGAGCTGGTCTACGTGGATAAAGGGGAAATCGAGGTCATCGCCGACAGCCGGCGCTACAGCCTGCAGCAGGGCAGCCTCATTTTTCATAAGCCCAACGAGTTTCACAGCCTGACGGCGATACGCGGCAAAGCCCCTAACGTCATCGTCATCACCTTCGACTGCCACTCTCCGATGATGGAGCGGTTCGCGGACAAATTATTTCTGCTGAATCACGAGCAGCGCAACGCTATGGCCCGAATTATCAGCGAAGGCGCCAATGCGTTTGAGTTTCCGTTCCGCTATCCGCTGACCCGGAACCCGAACCAGCCGCTCGGCAGCGAGCAGCTGGTGAAGGTGTATCTGGAAACCTTCCTGATCCTGCTGCTGCGGGGCGATTCGTCCCTGGAGCATGGACGGGCTCCGCTGCTGCTGCCAAAGGAAAAGGACGAGGACCGGCTTGTGTCTGCGATCGTTACTTTAATGGAAGAGCGGTTATCCTCGCAGCTGAGCCTCATGGAGATCAGCCAAACGCTTCATATAGCCAATACAAAGCTCAAGGAGCTGTTCAAGCGCCATACGGGCAAGACGGTCATGGAATATTACGCTCATATGAAAATGGAAAAAGCCAAGCTGCTCATCCGCGAGGACGGGCATAACTTTACAGAAATCTCGCGCCAGCTCGGATTTAGCAGCGTGCATTATTTTTCCAAGGCGTTTAAACGCTCCAGCGGCATGAACCCTTCGGAATACGCCAAATCGGTCAAGGCAAGAAGCCGGATCGAGCAAAAGGCAAGCCAAAAAGGTTGAGCGCGTTTTACGGCTCAACCTATTTTTTACATACGTACGGGGCCGCTAGGGACCGGCGTCATCCGTTTCGCCTTGCGGCGGCAGATGGCGGTATTGATTGGGAGACAGCCCGGTCCAGCGGCGGAATTGGCGGGAAAAGTGATTGACGGAGCTGAATCCAAGCTGCTCCGCTATGGCGTAAACGGTGAGATTCGAGGTGACGAGCAGCTCTTTCGCTTTGGCCCACTTCCTGCGGCTAATATATTGGCGGGGCGAGACTCCGTACACCTTCGCGAAGATTTTGGACAGCTGGCTTCGGCTCATATTCAATTCCGCTGCAATATCCGTCACGGACGGATTAACCGAAAAATCGGCTGTCAGCCGCTCCTCGATAGCATGAGCCATATCCGCTTCATAAGCGGATACTAGATGACGGGACTGATCCTCCGCCGCCGAAGGATTTTCCAGCAGCACGAGAATTTCCTGCAAAATGAGCAGCACATAAGCCTGCATGGCCAGCCGCTGATGAAGCGGCAAACTCAGCTGCACGACCTCTGGCGAAGGCATGTCCATCGGCTTGTCGGACGCCAGCTCCTGCTGCATCAGCTTCTCCAATTCAGGGAGCAGCTGCGGAAGCTGCGTACGCTCCGCATCGGCGGCCTGGATCAGGCGGAAAGGGGCTGCTCCAAGCCGGCTGCGGACGTTCAGGTCGTCCAGATCGAAGTGGATGTTGAAGAAAGCGTAATGCGTAGTCGAATGGTTGGCAATCGTGTGGCTTACGCCGGATTTCAGCACAATCCAGTCGCCTTGTTTGAGATCGACCCGCTCCCCGTTAATCTCCTGCACTGCCCCGCCCTCCATACAGCAGATCAGCTCGTAGAAGGGGTGATGATGTTTATGATACGACCATTTGGCAGGTTTAACGCCGAAATGGCAGCCGGTTATTTGCAGCGTATTCGCGATATTTTGGAAGAGAAAAATCGTATCCATAATGCTTGCCCCCGCCCGCTAACGCGTATTGGCTTGATTATACCATAGGAGAGTGGCCCAGTCGGCACAAATGGTTAACTAAAGGAGGAGTTTGTGCATTCACCGCAGGGGCTGAGAGTTCTACTATTAGGATCATCATAGATCGATTTTGGGAGGTAACCTCACCGTGAGTCAACTGTCCATTCAAGGCAAACAGCTGCTGCTTGGCGATCAACCGTTTCGGATTTTGTCCGGCGCAATCCATTACTTCCGTATTGTTCCCGAATATTGGCGCGACCGCCTGCTCAAGCTTAAGGCTTGCGGCTTTAATACAGTAGAAACCTATGTGCCGTGGAATCTCCATGAGCCGAACGAAGGTCAATACGAGTTTGAAGGCTTGGCCGATATCGAGAAATTCATCGCTCTTGCGGGTGAGCTGGGACTGTACGTTATCGTCCGTCCAAGCCCTTACATTTGCGCGGAATGGGAGTTCGGCGGCTTGCCGGCGTGGCTGCTCAAAGATCCGGGCATGAAGCTGCGCTGCTTCCACAAGCCGTTCCTGGATAAAATCGACGCTTATTACGACAATCTGATTCCTCGCCTTACGCCGTTCCTTACGACCAAGGGCGGGCCGATTATCGCGATGCAGATCGAGAACGAGTACGGCAGCTACGGCAACGATAAAAAGTACCTGAACTTCCTGAAGGAAGCTATGGTCAATCGCGGCGTGGATGTGCTGCTGTTCACCTCCGACGGTCCGGAAGACCACATGCTGCAGGGCGGCATGGTTGAAGGCGTTTGGGAAACGGTCAACTTCGGCTCCCGTTCGGCGGAAGGGTTTGCCAAGCTGCTGGAATATCAGCCGGATCAACCGCTTATGTGCATGGAGTACTGGAACGGCTGGTTCGATCACTGGGGCGAAAAGCATCATACCCGCGATGCGGCTGATGTAGCGAAGGTGCTGGACGATATGCTGGCGGCCGACGCTTCGGTTAACTTCTATATGTTCCACGGCGGCACGAACTTCGGCTTCTTCAGCGGAGCGAACTTCCCGGACAAGCTGGCGCCGACGATTACGAGCTACGACTACGATTCGCCGCTTAGCGAGAGCGGTGACCTTACGGAGAAATATTATGCCGTACGCGAAGTCATCGGCAAATACACGGAGCTTGGTCCGCTGGAGCTTCCGGAGCCTATCGCCAAGAAGAGCTTCGGCACGATCCAAATGACAGGCCAAGCGCCGCTGCTGGCATCGCTGGACGCGCTGTCCGCGCCGATTCAAAGCGTTTGCCCGGAGCCGATGGAGCAATACGGACAGAACTCCGGCTTCATCCTGTACACGACGCATCTGTCCGGCCCGCGTCCGGAAAGCCGCCTCAACCTGCAAGAGGTTCACGACCGCGCACATATCTTTATCGACGGGCAGTTTAAAGGCATTATCGAGCGCTCCGACAAAGAGCATGATATTGTATTTGAAGTTCCGCCGGGCGGCGTAGAGCTGACGATTCTGGTCGAGAACATGGGCCGCATCAACTACGGTCCGCAAATGAAGGATGCCAAGGGCATTACGGAAGGCGTGCGCTTCGGCCTGCCGTTCCTGTTCGACTGGACGGTACATCCGTTGCCGCTGGATGATCTGTCCAAGCTGAGCTTCGGCGACGTGAGCGGCAGCCAGGACAATCAGCCTTCCTTCTACAAGGGCGAATTTGAAGTGGACGAGCCGGCCGACACCTTCCTGAGCATGAAGGGCTGGACGAAGGGCGTTGCTTATATTAACGGCTTCAACCTGGGCCGTTATTGGGAGCTTGCGCCTCAGGAAACGCTGTATATTCCGGGCCCGCTGCTTCGCAAAGGCAAAAACGAAATCGTCGTATTCGAGCTTCACGGAACGGAATCCGCAAGCGTCAGCCTGCTGGACCATCCGGTACTGGATAAATAATAAGAGATCAGCCTGCGAGCCCGTGAGGATTCGCGGGCTTTTTTTGTCGAAGATAGGAATTGGAAAGGGTTGTTAATTGTCGGAATAATCAAAAATCACATAAAAAATAAAGCGCTTACCACATATCCGATGTATTGTCATTATGATATGTTCGTAAGGGGCAGACGCCTTAATCCAATTTTGAATGGAGGAATATGAAGAATGAGGAGCGCATTACAGGTACGGGTTTTTAAAATCATGACAGCATTTTTGCTGCTCCTGGCAAGCGCAATTCCTGGTATTTCGGTATTAGACACACAGAAAGCTTTCGCGGCAAACACCACCTATTATGTCAGCAACAGTACGGGCAACGACAGCAATAACGGCACAAGCCAATCTACCCCATGGAAAACGATGGCCAAGGTGAGCGGCATAACGTTCCAGCCGGGCGACCGTATTTTGCTCAAATCCGGCGACACCTGGAATGAAAAGCTGACGCTGAAGGGCTCCGGCACAAAAGCAAGTCCGATTACGATTACCTCGTACGGAACGGGGAACAAACCGCTGATTAAATCCGGCGCTCCGAACAGCGGAGTTGTGTACGGCTCCAACATCAGCCATTGGCTCATCCAAGGGCTGGCCGTTGAAATTATCCCTTCCAGCAGACTTCTGTGGCCGGACAAAGCAACCGGCATCCTGATTGAGTACAACGCGGGAACAGTGTACGAGGGACTGCAAATTGACGGGAACAATGTTTACAGCTCGTCTGCGGATTCCAATACGTATGGAATCTCGGTACAAGCCTTTTTTAACGGCGGAACATACGGAAAAGTGGGCAAGGACTTCGTCATCTCAAACAACAGCGTGAGCAAGGTAGGCTGGTATGCCATTATCACGGGCGGCTATGACACAGCTGCTAACACGGGCGTCAGCTCGCAGGAAACCTATGAGAATATGTATGTTGTCGGTAATAACGTTTCGAACATTGGCAACCAAGGCATCGTCATCGGAAATGCCAACGGTTCCGCCATTGAGCGGAACGTCGTGCGGGCTGCCGGACAAGTGGCTCCTGCAAACGGAGAGCATTACGGTCCGGGCGGATTATGGTTCGTCGCTTCGCGGGACTCGTTTATCCGGTTTAACGAAGTATCGGACATGGGTAATTCCGGAGCTCCAGGAGACGGCGCCGGAATCAATATCGACTGGTATTGCACAAACATCACCGCTCAATATAACCTTTCGTACAACAACTCCGGGAACGGCTTCACAACCATGAGCAACAACGGAGGCAAATTCCTGAATAACAAAGTTTACGGCAACAGAGGCGAGCAGCATAACGGCGACGGTCAAATTGCGCTTGGCAACTTCACAGCGCGCCGCGACTTAATGACAGGAGCAAAGAACATGGTAGTGGCTTACAACACCATTATCGTGGACGTAGCGGGCACAACCGGTGTCAACAGCACATTTGCAGACGATGGCGTAACGCCGATCGCAGGTCTTTGGACAGGCAACAGCATTTACCGGAATAACATCGTGGTAAAATCCGCTACGAATACATCCGTCTTTGACATCGGCACCAACGCCACTATTGATCAAATTTGGGAGAACAAGATTTATAGCAGCGGTTCGACGTTCACCGCCAAAAAAAATGGCACGACCTATAGCGGCCTTTGGAACTGGCAGGGCGCTACAGGCTTCGACTCCGGCTCGTTTGTCTACGCACTTGACGCTACCGCACCGGGTTCCGTTTCCGGGCTAAGCTCAACGCTTAGCGGCGGATACGTGCAATTGAGCTGGTCTGCAGCTACGGATTCGGGAAGCGGTATTGCGCATTACAACATCTATCGCGGAACAACGGCTAGCTTCACGCCTGCTTACGCGAACATGGTAGGCGAGTCGACGGGCACGTCCTTCACGGATAACGCTCGTCCAAAATCGAACACGACCTATTACTACAAAGTACAGGCCGAAGATTATAACGGCAACAACGGCGCCGCATCGGCTGCCCACACGGCAACTACAGGACTTATTCCTTAAGCGCGAGGGTTATTGAATAACCCAGTTACTCCGGCCAGCTTAAAATGAATTAACGCGAAAAAACCTGCTTGTCCCTTAAAGGGACGGCGGGTTTTTCCTGTTTCACCCATACGGAGGAAGCGCTTCCAGCGCAAGTTCAGGATAATCAAAAACCACATGACAGGATAAGCGCTTACCACATGTCGCTATGTCGAATTTGGGTGATATATTGGGGTTGTAATCATGAAATCTATCTAAACCAAGTTGAATGGAGGAAAATGATGATGCGGAACGCAATCCATCATCGGGTCGTTATGGTCATGATGGCTCTTCTGCTGATGACCATGAGCGTTGCACAAGCTGTAACAATCGCATCGGCTGATCCCGCCGATCCGGTTCTGTTTCAGGACAATTTTGACGATGCTGGCTCTGATTCCTGGACTCCCGTAAGCGGAGCATGGAATAAAGAAAGCGGCAGCGCAGGAGTTTTATTTTCAGAAGATTTTGAAAGCGGAAACGCGGACCGGTGGACGAACAATTCCGGCAATTGGTCCAGCGTTACGGATGATACGTATAAAGTCTACAAACAAACGAAAGAAGACGGGGCTTCCGAGCTGCTCGCCGGCGAGCTGTCTTGGACGGACTATTCCCTGGAGTCCGACGTTAAGCTGACCAGCGGTGCAGGCGCCATGCTGAAGTTCCGCTATCAGGACGGACAGCACTTCTACTTCCTGTACATGTCGGACAGCTACATCCGCTTGGTTAAACAGGACGGCACCAACCAGCCTTGGCTCGGCTCGTACAACGGCCCTTCCTTGGATACATCGAGATACGTAAACATTAAGGTTGACGCACAGGGCAGCAACTTTAAGGTTTACCGCGACGGGGAGCTCGTGATTAACGCATCCGACAGCGGCGCTCCGTATACATCCGGCAAAATCGGCCTTGCTACATGGGCGACAGTTGTTGCGTTCGACAACATTAAAGTGTCGGGCAGCGACTCGAATCAAGTGTACAATCAATCCGATGCAGGCGGCGGTGAAACGCATGCCGGGCTGGACGCTTGGACGAATTACTCGCTGCAAACGCTGATTAAGCCAAGCGAGATTGCAGCGGACGGAACGGTAGGCGTAACGCTGCGCCGTCAAGCGAACGGCGACGGATACCGCATGCAGTATTCGGGAAGCGGCAAGCTGCAGATTGTGAAGGTCGAAGGCGGAGTCGAAACGACGCTTGAAGAGGCTTCGTTTGCGATGAGCAGCGGCTCGTCTTATCTGCTTAAAGGCGTTTCCGCAGGCAAATTCCTGGAGCTTTATGTAAACGGATCCAAGCTTGTAACCGCACAGGATACAGCGTTTACATCCGGCCATGTCGGACTGCGCGCCTCTAACGCTAAAGCGAGCTATGACAGCCTGATCGTTTCCAAGGAAACCCCGCCGGCTATCTCGGACGGTAACACTACGTATTACGTCAGCTCCAGCACAGGCGATGACGCCAATGACGGTCTGACCGAAGCGACAGCGTGGAAAACGGTCGGCAAGATCAGCGGCATGACGTTCCTGCCGGGCGACCGCATTTTGCTTAAATCTGGAGACACCTGGAACGAAAAGCTGACACTGAAGGGCTCCGGCACGAAGGAAGCTCCGATTACGGTCACTTCTTATGGAACGGGAGCCAAGCCGAAAATCTCCGCTCATGCTCCGGGCAGCGGCGTTGTGCTTGGTATCAACCTGAACCACTGGCTCATTCAAGGCCTGGCGGTTGAGGCCGTTGCTTCCTCGACACTCGCTTGGGGCAATGTAACAAACGGCATTAAGGTCGAGTACGACAACTCCCGCGTTCACGAGGGGCTGACGATCGACGGCAATGAAGTATTCAGTTCCTCGCCGAACACGAATACAAACGGTATCGTCGTAACGGCTCATGTGCCGGGTTCGGATTACAAGGAAATCGCGAACAACATCACAATTTCCAACAATAGCGTGCATGACCTCGGCTGGTACGGCATCACGACGTCCGGCTGGGATAACGTCAAACAAGAGGAGCTTCGCTCCCAGCTGTCTTACGGCAACCTGTATGTAGTCAGCAATGAAGTGGTCAACATGGGCAACCAGGGCATCGTTGTGCAAAATGCGCATGATTCCGCAATCGAGCGCAACATCGTGCGCGCCGGCGGCCAATCCAACTCCAACGGTTACGGGCCTGGCGGACTTTGGTACATCGCTTCCCGCGACTCGGTGATCCGTTTCAACGAAGTATCCGAGATGAAGGATTCCGAGTCCGGCTACGACGGAGCGGGCATCAACGTCGACTGGTACTGCGATAACATCACCGTTGAGTACAACTACACGCATGACAACAAAGGCAATGGCTTCACCACGATGAGCAACCGCGGCGCGAAGATCAACAACAACAAAGTGAAGGGCAACAAAGGCGAGCAAGGCAACGGACGCGGCCAAATCGCGCTCGGCAGCTTTACGGGCCGTCCTGATCTGTCTACCGGTCTTCATGACGTCGAGGTGGCTGGAAATACGATTATCGTAGACGTTGCGGGCACAAACGCCATCAACAGCGCGTCCAACCCGTACGGTTTCTACTCGGGCAACAGCATCCACAGCAACAACGTGGTGCTGAAGGAAGGCGTGCCGAATACATCCGTATTCAGCATTGGCAACGAAACGAAAATTGACGAAATCAACAACAACCGCGTATTCAGCGCAGACAGCTCGTTCCGCGCCCTCCAGTACGGTACGGCTTACGAAAGCCTTGCTTCCTGGCAAGCGGCTACCGGCTTCGATCTGAATACGCAAGTATCCGGTCCCGACAACGAGCTGCCAGGCGCGGTTCAAAATGTAGCGGCAACCGAAAACGGATATGTACAGCTGACCTGGGATGCAGCATCCGACACGGGCAGCGGCATTAATCACTACAACATTTACCGCAGCACAACTCCGGACTTTACGCCTTCCTACAAAAACATGGTAGGCGAGTCGAAAACGACGTCTTTTGTCGATCGTGAGCGTCCAGAGTCCAACCAAACCTACTACTACAAAGTAGAAGCGGAAGACTTCACCGGCAACAACGGCCCGGCATCGGCAGCTTTGTCCGCTGTAACGGGAGAAATCCCTGGTGCTCCGGCTCCGGCGAAAGTAGTGGACTTCACGATTCTGCGTGAAGACGATGTGGTTCGTACGGCTGAATTCACCGTGACTCCTTACTTGGCGAACTTCGGTGCCATCGCTAAGGTTGAGCTGTATGCAAACGGCAAGCGTCTGGCCGAGCTGACTCAGCATCCTTACACCTATACGGTTAAAGGACTGGGCAAAGGCGAGCATACGCTGCAATACCGCGTCCATGAGCAGTCCGGCGCGGTTACGGAATCCAAGGCAATCAACATCATTAAACAGCATGACGCTTTGCGCAGCCTTTCCGTCTCCCAAGCCCCTGCTATTGACGGCAATCTGGGCGAGTGGACCTCGGTCGGCTTTGAAATGAACAAGGCTTCCCAAGTGAAAGAAAGCGTAGCTGGCTTTAAAGAAAGCTGGACGCCTGAAAAGCTGTCCGGTAAAGGCTACACGGGCTGGGATAACAACAACCTGTACCTGGCAGTGGAAATCACCGAGGAAGAGCATAACCTGGCGATCACGAATGCAGCCGATCTGTGGAAGGGTTCCAGCGTTCAACTGGCAATCGACCCGCAAAGAGGCAACAAACCAGGAGCTAAAGGGTATTCCGAAATTGCATTTGGTCTGTCCAATACGGGCGAAATGCTGGCGTATCGCTTTAATGCAGTCGCTGGACGTCAAACAGGCGTATTCACGGCTGGCGAGTTCCATGTAAGCCGTAATGAAGAGACGAACAAAACCATTTATGAAATCTCAATTCCTTGGAACGAGCTGCTGCCTGCGGGCATAACGGCTCAAGAAGGCTCCGAGCTGGGCATTTCCTTCCTGGCCAACTACAGCGACGGCACCCGTTCCAATCCGGGCAGCGGCGACGTGCGTAATGGCTGGATCGAGTACAACAGCGGCATTGGCTCCATTAAAGCGCCGGATCAATTTGGATACCTGCTGCTGAAAAATGCACCGTTCGCCGTACCGACTCTGAACGGTTCGGTTGAAGATGCAAAAGCGAAGCTGACCTGGTCTGCTTCCGCTGATGCTACCGGCTACAGCATGCTGTACGGTACGGAAAGCGGCGTTTACCCGAATGTGTTGAACGCGGGCAGCGATATGGAACTTGAGACGGAAGCACTGGAAGCGGGAACGTACTATTTCGTCGTGAAAGCACACAACGCTTACGGCGAGAGCGTTAAAACGCAAGAAGTTGCGTTGACGGTTGAGGAAGCTACCAGTACTCCAACGCCAACACCGACTTCCACGGTATCGCCGACACCAACATCTACAGTAACACCGACGCCAACTTCAACAGCAACTCCAACACCGGCTCCGACGGTAGCTCCAACGCTCCCACCGGCTGCAACGCCAACTCCTGATCCGTCTGTACAGAGCAGTGTGAAGGTTGAGGATGGCAAAGCGGTTGCCGAGCTGGGCTCTCAGCATCAAAAGGCAGTTCTTTCTCTGAATGGCCTTGGCAATGCCGATCTTCAAGTTAAACGCGGAGATGCAGTCATTACAATTAGCGAGGCTGCCCTTAAAGCATTGAAAGAAAAAGCGGGGAGCGGAGCATCGATTGAGGTGCGTCTGAATCCGGTCCCAGATACGGTGAAACCTCCTGTATCTAGCATATTAAAAGCTGTTGGACAAGCTTATGAAGTGAGCATTGAACTGCTTGTTGACGGCAAACGCCAAGCGGCTGATGCTGCAAAAGGCTCTGTTACCGTAACGCTGCCTTTTGATACCAAGAAGGCGGATTCCAAGCTGAGCGGCGTTTATGTCTATGACGACAAAGCTAAACGCTTGAGTTATGTCGGCGGAGACGCGGACGAGGCCAGCAAGGAAATTACAGTTGAAGCTAATAAGCCTGGCATCTATGTTGTCATTGAACTCAAAAAGAAATTTAACGATGTGCCTTACGGACATTGGGCCGAGCGCACGCTGCAAATTCTTGCCGCCAAGCACGTTGTGCAAGGAACGAGCGAGGAGCAGTTCAGCCCGAACCGTCCTACGACTCGCGCTGAATTCGCAGCTCTGCTGGTGAATATTTTGCAATTGAAACCTGCCGGGGAAGCCTCTTCCTTTGGTGATGTGCCAGCGGATGCCTGGTATGCGGACGCAGTTGCAGCAGCCGTTAAAGCGGGTATCGTATCGGGACGCAGCGAGGATCAGTTCGCTCCAGGCGCAACCATTACCCGTGCCGAAATGGCCGTCATGGCCGTCCGAGCACTGGGACTGCAAGTTCAAGAGGGAACTGAAAGCTCCTTCTCCGATGCGAACAGCATCCCTGCATGGGCTCAAGCTTATGTTGCGGCTGCATCTCAAGCATCCATTATGAAAGGTATGGGCCAAAACCAATTTGCTCCACAGCGCGAAGCAACTCGTGCAGAAGCTGCGCAGATTGTATTAAATCTGCTGGAGAGCTTAAAGGCTGGTAAGTAGGTTTGAACCAATAATGTTTTAATACCTAATCGGGCTCTAGTGAAATACTAGGGCCCTGTTTAAAGTTCTGGTTATTGCACGGTTGGTTGAGGGAATCGTTTTACACGGGCGTACCGGTAAGTCGGCTCTTTCAACATCGCTCAGGCGAACGGATTGAGAGACGGCTACCTACACCGTCACGATCAACATGTGGTGGGGCACAAACGGCACGGAGTACCGTCTCTATGAGAACGGAGTTCTGATTGAGACAAAAGCACTAACGGCGAACTCGCCGAATGCTCAGCAAGCGGTTAAATCCATTACGGGCCGTGCAAAAGGCGAGTATGAATACCGTGTGGAGCTGGTGAATGCAGCCGGTACGACGTCCAGCAATGTGCTGAAGGTGATGGTAACAAAGTAATAGGATTAAAGTAGGAAAACACCCGTTCGTAAATCTGCGACGGGTGTTTTTTTGATACCTTCACCGCAACAGAAGACATAAAAAGAGGTAAATTTGGACCTTGAACTGATAATGATTATCATTTACAATAGATGCGTTGAGTCTGCATATTTTTTCCAACCCTCTTCACGCGAATGGAGCAAGTCATTTCATAATCATTTTCCTAAAGGAGGAACATTTAATTTATGAAAGGCAATGCGATATATCTCGAAAGTCAACAGAGGAGGGAGTCTAACGCAAGAACATATCCTCGTAAAATACCTATTGCGATTACGGAAGCTAGAGGCATTCAAGTAAAAGATGCGGACGGCCGAACTTATTTTGATTGTCTGGCGGGAGCGGGAACGCTTGCCTTGGGTCATAATCATCCGGTTGTGATCGAGGCGATGAAGGATGTGCTTGCGAGCGGCCTGCCTTTACATACGCTCGATTTGACGACACCGGTGAAAGAGCAGTTTGTGGATGAGCTTTTTGATCTGTTGCCGGCCGACTTTGCCAATAACGCCAAGATTCAGTTTTGCGGTCCAACCGGAGCGGACGCTGTGGAAGCGGCAGTGAAGCTGGTCAAGACGGCCACGGGAAGAAGCGGCATGATGTCTTTCCAGGGCGGATATCACGGGATGACGAGCGGAGCGCTTAGCTTGACGGGGAATTTGGGGCCAAAACGCCACGTTGGCGGACTGATGCCCGGGACGCAATTTCTCCCGTATCCGTACGAATACCGCTGTCCGTTTGGCGTCGGAGGAGAACTAGGTCATCAGATCGGGAGCCAATACATTGAGCGCCTGCTGGACGATCCGGAGAGCGGCGTACTGACGCCGGCTGGCATGATCATGGAGCTGGTGCAAGGAGAAGGCGGTGTGATTCCGGCGCCTAACGCCTGGGCGAGAGAAATTCGCCGCATTACGAAAGAACGCGGAATACCGCTGATGATTGACGAGGTGCAGACGGGAATCGGAAGAACGGGCCGAATGTTTGCTTTCGAGCATGCGGATATCAGCCCTGACGTAATCATTATCTCTAAAGCCATCGGAGGAGGACTTCCGTTGTCGGTCGTCGTTTATCGGGATGAGCTGGATACATGGGAGCCGGGAGCCCATGCCGGAACCTTCCGCGGAAATCAGCTGGCTATGGCTGCCGGAGCTGCATCATTGCGAGTCATTCGTGAAGACAGGCTGGTTGAACATGCTGCAGCGGTTGGCGATCGATTGTGCAAGTATTTGGAGCAAACGCGTTCCGCTGTGACTTGCATCGGTCAAGTACGGGGCAGAGGGCTGATGATCGGGGTTGAGATCGTTGATTCCGAGCAGAACGCAGACCGATTGGGAAGCTATCCGGCGTACCCGGAGCTGGCTCGTGAAATCCAGCAGCAATGCCTCAAACGCGGACTCATTCTGGAGCTTGGCGGTCGCCATGGCAGCGTTGTTCGTTTCCTGCCTCCGCTTATCGTCACGGAGCAACAAATCGATCAAATCGCTGAAATTTTCCATGAATCGGTCATCGCGGCGGAACGCCACTTGCCAAGCCTTCAGGGGGTGCTCGGGTGAACCGGGAATTCGCTGCTGCATTTTTGAACACGACACCGGAAAGCCAGGAGCTCTTCCGTAACCATATGCACGCTGCAGTCGAGGTGCTAATCCGTGACTTTGCAGCCGCGGATCAGCCTTACAGCGGAGCCGCGCCTCAGGAATTAGCGGCCGCTTTTCGCAGCCGGCCCGTGTGCCCCGAGCAGGGAACCGGCATGGAGGAGCTGTTGGCCTTTGTTGGCGAAGCCGTTGTGAAACATGCCGCAGTTGTGAATCATCCTGCGTGTGTAGCCCATCTTCATTGCCCGCCTCTTCAGGCCTCGCTGCTGGCGGAAACATTGCTTGCCACACTGAATCAGTCCATGGATTCATGGGATCAGAGCATGTCGGCTACGATGCTGGAGGAAGAAGTAATCGGTTGGCTTTGCGAGCTTTTCGGTTACGAGAAAAGCGGCAGCGACGGCGTGTTCACCAGCGGAGGCACGCAATCGAACTTTATGGGCGTATTGCTCGCCCGCGATCATTACGCATACTCACAGTGGAATTGGAATGTGCAGCAGCAAGGCTTGCCGCCACAGGCAGACCGCCTGCGGGTGTTATGTTCCGAGGCTGCGCATTTTACGGTCAAGCAGTCAGCGGCTCTTCTGGGCTTGGGACAACAAGCCGTTGTCACAGTGCCGGTAGATACGCTGGGGAGAATGCGCTGCGATTTGCTGGAAAGCACGATCGAACGGCTTCGACAGGAAGGGAATCTCCCCTTTGCGCTGGTGGCAACAGCGGGAACAACGGATTTCGGGAGCATCGATCCGCTGCCTGAACTGGCGGCATTAGCCCGCGAGCACGGCATGTGGTTCCATGTGGATGCCGCCTATGGAGGCGCGTTAGCGTTGAGCGGCAAACATGCTCATTTGCTGGAAGGAATATCCTTAGCAGATTCGATTACCGTTGATTTTCATAAATTGTTCTATCAACCGATCTCTTGCGGCGCTTTTCTGCTCCGAGATTCCGTGAACTATCGTTATTTGCGACTGAATGCCGACTACTTGAACCCGCAAGAGGACGATCAGAACGGCGTGCCTAACCTTGTGGGCAAGTCCATTCAGACCACTCGCCGGTTTGACGCCTTGAAGCTGTATATGTCCCTGCAGCATTTGGGCCGCGAGCGGTTCGCCGCGATGATCGATTATACGCTGGAGCTTGCGCTCAGCGCTGCGGAGCAGATTCGGTCGCACGATACCTTGGAGCTGTTGGCGGAGCCAACCTTGAATGCTGTTGTGTTTCGGTATGTGCCAGCCACGGAGAGCGAGACGGCCTGGGCCGATGAGCTGAACCACCGCATTCGGGACCGGCTGCTGGAAAGCGGCACTGCAGTTATTGCCCGCACAAAAGCAAATGGAAAGGCGTGCTTGAAATTTACGCTGCTGAATCCGTTAACGACGAAGCAGGATACCGCAGCTATTTTGCAGCATGTGGTACAAATCGGAGCGGAATTGGAACAACACTATGGAAGCGAGCAGCATGCTCGGGAGGGAGTTTATTCATGATCCGGGACGGACTGCTGGAACAGACACGAACTTTTGAGGGAGAGGGGACGGAGTCGCATACAACAGCGGCAAGAGCTACGCTGCAAAGCTTGCTGAACGGCTTTCTGAGAGAGACGGCGCTAGGCGTTTGGCAAGAGCTTGACGGCAGGTGGCAGCTGGAGGTTCCTTTGGCCAGTCAAGGCGGCAGCATTCTCGTTGAGCTGAAATACCGCTCGCTAACCGGCAGACATTTGTTTCAGTTTCCTCTCCAGTGGAAAGGGACTGGGGCTGAAGCAAGTGCTGAAGACGAGCTTGTGCTGGCGGAGCGTCTGGTTCTTGAATTGGGCCATCAGGTTAAGGTGGAGGATTCCGCGCGTACGGCTGAGCTGCTTCAAAAGATCAAGGAAAGCTGTGCGGCTATCCAGCACATCGTTGAGGCCCGCGACGGGGACCGTGATCAGTTGTATGGCTTTGAGGGCGATTTCATAACGGCGGAGCAATCGTTGCTGTTCGGACATTTGCTGCACCCGACGCCCAAAAGCCGGGACGGCGTGCCGGAAAGCTTAAACGGCGTCTTTTCCCCGGAATTAAAAGGGCAGTTTCAATTGCATTATTTCCGTGCGCATAAGAGCATTGTGCGGGAGGATTCAGCGCTGGCCGATACATCGGCTACCGAATGGATCAAGTCGGATCTGCGCCGGGCGGATGCCAGCCTTCCCTTTACCGAAACAGATGCGTATACGCTGATTCCTCTGCATCCTTTGCAGGCTGAAGAAGTATTGGCCAAGCCAGCCGTTCAGAAGCTGATTGAAGCGGGTTTGCTGGAGAACCTGGGTCCGTTAGGCCGTTATTACTCGGCGACATCTTCGTTCCGTACGATGTATCACCAGGAGTCTCCTTTTATGCCAAAAGGGTCGGTTCCTGTGAGAATTACAAACTCGGTGCGCATAAATCTGTTCAAAGAGCTTGAACGCGGCGTTGAGGTCTCCCGTCTGCTTCGGACCAAGGTCGGCGAAGTGTCGAAGGAGTACCCGGCTTTTGCCATTGTGAATGATCCGGCCTACGTGTCGATCGCTTTGGACGGGCAAGAGGAATCGGGCTTTGAGGTTGTCCTTCGCGCGAACCCGTTCCAAGGCGAACAAGCGAAGCAGGCCTCTCTTGTCGCTTCCCTAGTTCAAGATCCGCTGCCAGGTTCCGAATCGCGGTTGAGCACGATTATCCGTCAGCTGGCGAAGCAGGAAGGACGCTCAACAGGCGAGGTTAGCCTGGACTGGTTCCGCCAATATTTGGCCATATCGCTTGCACCAATGATCTGGTTGTATGAAACGCACGGCATCGCGCTTGAGGCGCATCAGCAAAACAGCGTTGTCCAGCTGCACGAGGGATACCCGCACAAATACTATTACCGGGATAATCAAGGCTACTATTTCTGCAACTCCATGAAGGAGCACTTGAGCAAGGAGCTTCCGGGCATCGGCGAGAAAAGCCAAACCTTCTGCGAGGATGCGGTGGCCGATGAGCGCTTCCGTTATTATGTTATTTTTAATCATTTATTCGGTCTGATTAACGGCTTCGGGACGGCAGGGCTTGCCGACGAAAGAGAGCTTCTGCGCGAACTGCGCGGTGTGCTGGAGCAATTCCTGCCCATGAACAGAGAGCCTTCGATCTTCCTGAAAAGCCTGCTGACGGAAGCAAAAATTCCGTGCAAAGCGAACCTGCTCACGCGCCTTTACGATATGGACGAGCTGGTCGGTTCGCTTGAAAACCAGTCGGTTTACGTGCTTGTGGATAATCCGCTGGTAACGGAGGTGTAAGCGCGTGTCAGGTTCCACTCCGCGTAATTTAAATCTGCTGTTTGAAGAGCCTGAACGGGCAATCTATCAGGATCAAGCCATAGGGAAAACAATCTCGTTTCGTCCTGTGGAGCTGGAGCGCGATTTGCAGATGCTTCACAGCTGGCATCAGCAGCCGCATGTCGTTCCGTTCTGGCAGCTGAATATTTCGCTGGATGCTTATCGCAGCCATCTGGAGCGCTTTTTGGCCGACACCCATCATACTCTTTGCATCGGTGAACTGGATGGGGAGCCGATGAGCTATTTTGAATCCTACTGGGCGGAATCGGATGTCATCGGCCCCTATTATGAAGCCGCTCCGTACGATCAGGGCGTGCATCTGCTCATCGGCCCGCCAAGCTTTCTCGGAAGAGGCTATGCGCTTCCGCTGCTGAAAGCTCTTGCGCGCATGCAGTTCCTGCAGCCGGAGACGAAACGCATTGTTGCTGAGCCGGATATCCGGAACGCAAAAATGCATCATATCTTTGAAAAATGCGGCTTCCGCTTCCAGCATGAGGTGCAATTGCCCGATAAAAAGGCTGCGCTGATGCTTTGCGAACGAGAAGTGTTTGAAGCGATAGATAGAGAAACGAGGGAGATTCCTATTGGTTAGGCAAGCAGTTCCGAGTTTTTCGGACGAATTGGATGTGCTGGGAGTCGGGATCGGTCCGTTTAATCTGGGTCTTGCCGCGCTGCTGGAGCGCGTTCCGGAGACAAAAGCTCTCTTTCTGGAACGCAAACCGCAGTTTGATTGGCATCCCGGGATGCTCATTGAGGGGACGACCTTGCAGGTTCCTTTTTTCGCCGATTTGGTCACGATGGCCGATCCGACGCACCCGCTAAGCTATTTAAATTATTTGCATGAGCATGGCCGGTTGTATCATTTTTACTTCCTGGAGAAATTCCAAATTCCGCGCAGGGAGTATAACCACTATTGCAAATGGGCGGCCGAGCGGCTGGCTACCTGCCGGTTTGGCTATGAAGTGAGCGACATTCAATTGGAGGAGGGGCAATCAGGCTCCCGTTTTGTTGTAGAAGCGGTAGAGCAGCATACCGAACAAACGGTTCGTTATGCGGCCCGTAATCTGGTTCTGGGAGTGGGGAGCCGCCCGCATATTCCAGCACGGTTTCAAACGCTGCGCGGACCGAACGTATTTCATTCCTCCGACTATTTGTCCAATCGGGAACGCTGCTTGAGGGCTCGTTCTATCACCGTTGTGGGCTCGGGACAAAGCGCCGCTGAAGTTGCGCTGGATTTGCTGAGAGCGCAAGGGGAGAACGGCTATCGTCTCGACTGGTTTACGCGTTCTTCCGGCTTTTTCCCTATGGAATATTCGAAGCTCGGGTTGGAGCACTTTTCCCCTGATTATACCCAGTATTTCTATGGGCTTGATCCCGAGCGCAAGGACAAAATCCGGGCAGGGCAAGGCTTGCTGTATAAAGGCATCAGCGCGAACACGATAGCGGATATTTACGATACGTTGTACGAAGCGGGCATTGGCGGGAAGGAAGGGCCGGGCGTCAGGCTGCTTTCCTTAACGGAGGTGGAGCAGATTATCCCTTCCTCGGATAGAGGGGGTTATCGCTTGCACTGCCGGCAGCTGCAGCAGGAGGTTTCTTTTGAACATAGCAGCGACATCGTTATTTTGGCGACGGGCTATGAGCATGCGGAGCCTGCTTGTCTGAGCGGGCTGGAGCCGCTTATTTGCCGGGATGCCAAAGGGCGCTTCGACATCGCCGAGCAGTATTCGCTTAAGCTTCGGAATGGCGGGGAGAACCGCATTTTTATCCAAAACGGCGAGCTGCATACGCATGGCGTAGGCGCTCCTGACCTTGGCTTGGGCGCGCATCGCAACAGCGTCATTATTAAGCAGCTGGCTGGACGTGAAGTTTATCCGCTGAGGGAACGCAATGTGTTCCAGCAGTTTGGAATTAGTGAATGATGCCCGGAACGGGGATGGCACAGGCTCCCAAGCTTAGTTCAAGAACAGGCATGCAGGCTGCGCTGCTTGGCTGCATGTTTCTGGGTCTGTTTACGGAGGTTCTGCTGTCGCCTTATTACCCTCAGTTTTTCCATCAGGTGTTTGGGATTGAGGATTACAGCTATACGGGCTTTTATTTGTTCGTTTGCAGACTGACGGTTGTGCTTTGCTCCCCTCTGTGGGGATGGCTGACGCGGAAGGTGGAAGCCAAACAATTGCTGCTTGTTGGACAAGCAGGAACAGCTCTATCGACGGCTCTGTTGGCGCAGGCGGACAACGCGAACGAATTTTTGATTTTGACGGTATGTTTGCTCGTGTTCAAAAGCAGTTATATGTTGATTTATCCAATCATCATGGAACTAAGCGATAAAGGGGCCCAAGCGGGCTCCGCGGCGAAATTTCATGCCGTTCACCATACGGCGGTGCTCATAGCGGCGCTTGCAGGCGCTCATATGCTGCAGATGGAAAATCCGCTGACGCTGTTTTACGGGGCCGCAGCGGCGGATGTCATTCAGTTAATCGTGTGCGTGGTCGTGCTCTGGGGATGGAAGAGCGCTTCCCAGCCAGCAGCCGGACGCGAGCTTGGCGGGTCAAAGGGGTTAATAAGCAAGCTGCTCCAAGACAGAGCGATTTTGATGCTGGGCTTGCTGTTTTTTACGTTGACCCTTGCGAATCAAGTCGTTCGTCCTTTTTTCACGCCGTATGCGGAAAAAGACTTTGGTTTAACGACGGACACGGCTGGTTTGATCTATCTGCTGCCCCATCTGTTTGCCCTGTTATTGCTGCCTTGGCTGCGCGCCATAAGCAAGCCGGATAGATTGCATATTTCGTATATGGTTGGCGTCGTGGCAATGGCGGTCGGCTTAGTGGTGCAAGCAACGGCAGAGGGGATTACCGGATTAATCGCCGGACGGATGCTGTACGGAATGTTTCTTGCCATTACGATGGCGGTGCTGGATGTGATTCTGTTTCAAAGAGAGCAGGGAGCTTCAGCAGCCGTGGCGTTTAGCGTCATGGTGTCGTTTCAAACCGGAGCGGAGCTGTTATCGCCGTTAATTGCTTCCTTCCTGTCAATTCAGACGGGCTTGGGGTCGCCGCTGCTCGCTGCCGCTTTGCTTTGTCTTGTTAACGGTCTGCTGTTTAAGTGGTCCAATATTTATAGATCGCCGAAGGAGGCCGCCCCATGGAATGCACATGGCAGCAAGACCTCATAGCTGTTCAAGCTTTACAATCCGAGAGCTGCGTACAAGTGCGTAGAAGAATTTTTCGGCAGCTGGTGGAATCGCTTATCTATGAAGGGATTGTTACCCCGCAAACGGAGCCTGCCGGAGATAACACGAGGTTTCTTCTGGAGGGCAAGGATGCTGAAGGACGGAAAGTCGTTTACGCATGTACCGGGCAGCGCAGGTTCACCTTTGGCCGCATCCGGCTGCTGGAATCCGCTCCGCTGCTGCGACTGTCCGTCGAAGCGGAGACGGAAGCTCTGTCGCTTCGTTTATTTGTTCAGGAAGTGCTGAATGTGCCGGGAACGGCGCAAAACAAGCTGGCCACGTTCACGGAGGAGCTTGAGCATACGCTTCTTAAGGATACGATCGCTCAGTATGTGCGCATGCAGGGGGTTACTTCCTTGCATCAGCTTCGTGGTGAACAATTCGAATCCGCCGTTATGGACGGTCACCGCTATCACCCGAGCTATAAGTCGCGAATCGGTTTCGACTACGGGGATCATCTTGCTTACGGGCCCGAGTTCGCTCGGGATGTGAAGCCTTTATGGCTGGCCGTGAGTAAAGAGGCTTGTCGCACAGCTGTTTTGCCGAGCCTTACGTTGGAAGGCATGCTATGTGAGGAGCTTGGCGCCGACATGCTCCAATCTTTTCAAGACACGCTTCACAAGGAGGGGCTAGAACCGGATCGATATGCGTTTGTACCGGTGCATCCTTGGCAGTGGCGCACCGTCGTTGCTCCTGTGTACGCGGATGAGCTGCGAAGGAAACGCATCGTAATGTTAGGCCCATCGATGGATGAATATCGCCCTCAGCAGTCAATTCGTACCTTGTTCAACCGGACGTCGCCGCATAAAAGCTATGTGAAGCTTTCCATGAATCTATTAAATACGTCCAGCTCACGCCAGCTTCTGCCCCACTACACGTTAACGGCTCCGGTTATATCCGATTGGCTGCAAACGTTAGTGGATTCAGACCCTTATTTGAAAAACGAGGCCCGGCTGATTCTGCTGCGGGAAATCGCCGCTTTCACGTTCGAGCCTCCGGATCAGCAAGAAGAAGCTCGTGATCCGTTGTATGCCGCTGTCGGCTGTATTTGGCGGGAAAGCTTGCACAGCTATTTGCAGGCCGGCGAGGACAGCGTGCCTTTTTACGCGTTATGCACTTTGGAACAAGACGGCACGCCTTTTATCGATCCATGGCTGCAGGCTTACGGCATCGAAGCTTGGCTGCACCGGTTTTTAGAACGATGCGTGCTGCCCGTGCTCCATTTGGCTGCCGTGCAAGGCGTGGCGACAGAGTCGCATGCGCAGAACATGGTGATGGTGCATCGCAACGGCTGGCCCGAGCGATTGGCGCTCAAAGATTTTCACGAAGATGTGGTGTACAGCCGCGCTTTCCTGAATCGTCCTGACTTATGCCCGGACTTGACTCAGGTGCATGAGCGCTATGCGCTCAAGGAGGAACGGGCCAACTTTGAAGTGGAGGATGTGGCTCCGCTGCGCTATTTGACGCTTGGCGCGTTGTTCTTCGTGAATGTGGGAGAGCTGGCCATGCTGCTCGCTGACCGGTACGGCTTTGAAGAGACAAAGTTCTGGGAAATGACCGCCGCTTGTTTGCACCGTCATATGGAGCGAGATTCGCGCTGGAAAGAGCGTTTTGAAACCGTGGATTTGTTTGCGCCGACAACCCGTGTGGAGCAATTAACCTACAAACGGCTCGCCATGCAAACGAA
The DNA here is from genome assembly GCF_023715725.1 of Paenibacillus pasadenensis. Lineage (GTDB taxonomy): Bacteria > Bacillota > Bacilli > Paenibacillales > Paenibacillaceae > Paenibacillus_O > Paenibacillus_O pasadenensis_A. The sequence goes on along the minus strand of NZ_JAMBOT010000003.1, from coordinate 353,581 downwards.
AGGGCTGTCGCATGAAGTGCCTAATCCGTTGGCTGCTTTTCTTCCGCTTTTGACCCGTACAAACAGAGAGGAGCTTCGTCTGTGACCAACAAGTTGTTTGCGGTAAATCAAACGTATTACAGCCAGAGCGATCTGGACGCTCGCTGGAGGGACTGGCAGCGAGTTCCTCACATTCGGGATACGTGGAAGCCGGGCCAAAGGCTTGCCGTTTGTATCAGCAATGCCGCTGAGCTGATCCCGTTTGTGCTGTTTGCCAAAGAGCTGGGGATCTCCGTTCTTCTGCTTCATGGAGAAACGCCGATGGATACGGCGCTGGCGCTGGCTAAAGAGGCCGGCTGCACGGGTCTTGTATTTCAGTCGGTCCAGGATGGATTCTTGCCGCTCGCTTCAGACGAGACAAGCAGCTCCGCGCAGGAGGCTTCCATTTGCATGTTCAGCTCAGGAACAACGGGCAAGCCTAAACTGATCAGCAGAACCTGGACGGCAGTTGAGGAAGAAATTGCAGCTTATAATGAAGCAATCGGTTTAGAAAATGCTGTGACGCCCGTTGTGATTTCTCCGGTCAGTCATTCGTACGGCTTGATCAGCGGGGTGCTCGCAGCTATGGCCCGTCAAGCGGTGCCTCACGTGGCTGCTTATACTAATCCCAAGCTTACGTTGGCGCTTCTGCGAGATACGCCGCAGCATATCGTTTACGGCGTTCCTTTGACGCTGCATGTATTAACTTCTTTCCCATCGGATGTTCGGTTCCATCAGCTGATGAGCTCCGGCGCGCCGATGCCGCAGGGGCTGATTGAGAAGCTGGCTCCGCTGGCCGGGGACCGCTTGCTGCAGCAGTACGGCTGTTCGGAGGCCGGCTGCATTAGTGTGAACCGCGATCTGCAATACAGTGCGGATATTGGCAAGCCTTTAAGCCATATTCGAATTGTTGAAGCAGGTTCTTCCCTGGATCAGCCGCAAGAACTGACGATTGCGATCGGGAACCAGACCATTGCAACCGGTGATTTGGCCTACGTCGAGCAAGGGGAGATTCGCCTCTTGGCGAGAGCGGACGATGTCATCAATGTATCCGGGCTAAAAGTGTATCCCTTGGAGGTCGAAAATGTCGTTTCTCAACTGGCCGGCATTCAGGAATGCGTCGTTTATCGGGGACGTCACCCTGTCATGGGCGAAATCGTCTGCTGTATGATCGTCGCCGAGCCTGAAGTGAAGCCCGAGACGGTTCGGGAATGGTGCATGCACAGACTGCCGCCGTACAAAGTGCCTTCCAAAGTAGCGTGCGTGACTACGCTGCCGCGGACCTCAACGGGGAAAATCAGCCGCAAATTGCTGGAGGAGGCCGAATTAAGCTTATGATCAGGGAACAACGGATGAATAAATTGGGCTCTATCATGGAGCAGAAGCTGCAAATGACGCAGCTGCCCCGTCTGGAGGAAGCTCACAGGCTGAATGAAGATCTGCGGATTGATTCCGTCATGATGATGCAGCTTTTGGTATGGATTGAAATGGAATTCGGGCTTTTGATCCCGGAAGATGAGGTAGATCCGCGAGTGTTTCAAACGGTGGGAACGCTGCTTGATTTCATGGAACAGCTAACTCCCGTCAGCAGCGCTGGAGGTTAAGGGACTGGAAAATAGCAAGACTGCGAGATTGTTAAGGGAGGAGGCTTCGTTATGTTCGGATGGAAGGACCAGCGCATTAAGGTCCACTGTGTGATGAGCTGTATGTGCGAAGTGGTCAAAAGGCATAGCGACGTTGATTATCGCCCGTTTTATTTCAACGTGTGGGAAGAACAGTTCGGTGTGTCGGAGGCGGGCTTATCCTATTATTCAAGCAGCTTTACGCCGGCTCGGCTCATGTACTGGTTCCAGCGTATGTTTGGCGTGCGTACGGTCCAATGGCATGATCCGCAACAAGACGCGGCGGCGAATGCAGCGAAGCTGGTTGAGCTTGTGGAGCAAGCGGGGCCGGAGCGGCATGTTGTCGTGCAAATCGATATGTCGCATATGCCGGAGCGGGAAAATAAATTTAATCTGAATCCTTTCCCTCATTATGTCATGGTATCGGCTACGGAACGGGCGGATGAATGGTTTATGCTTGACGCCGACATGAAATGGGAGGGTCTGGTAAGCCGGGATCAGGTGCTCCAGGCGTTTATACAAAACGCTTATCCGGACGGATTTTATATGGATGCGTCTGCGATCAGGAAGCCGTCGCCGGACGATGTGAGAGCTTATTTTTATGACGGCTTTCATTTAGAGAAAAATGATCTCGTATACGGGCTTAGAACCCTTGTTGGACAATGTGCGGAAGATCCGGACAAGCTGTCCGCGCTTGGCGATGCTCTCAAGCATCTCTACGTCATCGTCATACGCAAGTACGGGTATGATTATGCGCTGATGTTTTTCCATGACGAGCTGGGGCTGCCGCGTGAAAATTACGAGCACTGGGCGCAGCAAATCCGCGACTTGGTCCAAGCCTTTAATACGCTTCAATTTCTGGCTGTCAAAATGTCGTTGACTGGCGGAACGAAGCAGCTTGCTTCCATTTTGGATACCTTGACGAAGGCGGAGGCCATAGAGCAGGGAATTAAGTCTGAATTAGAGCGGGAGCTTCACTTGTGGACAGCGGCCCAGTGCGCCAATGTGGAAGGGGGGACGATGTAATGTCGACTAAAGCTGGATTAAAATGCTCGCTCTGCACCATTTCGTTCCGTCATACGTTGGTTTCATTTGAACAACTAGTTGAATTTGCACATAGTAACGGTTTTGACGGACTAGAACTATGGGGGGCTCACGCCAGCCACTTGTATAAGATGCGAAAAGGTTCCGAGAAAGCTCACCTGGATTCGGCGGGATTGACGGTTTCGATGATCAGCGACTATTTGGACGTGGGAGATGGCGTGAACTTCGCCAATACCATTGCCAAATGCAAGGACTTGCTTGTGGTCGCAGACTGGCTCGGCACGAACAAAATTCGAACCTTTGCAGGCACGCGCGGCAGCAAGGACGTGGGCGCAGTTGAGTTCGAGACGATGGTTCGTCAGCTTCGCATTCTTGGCGATCTGTGCATGGATCAGGGAATCGAGCTGCTCGTAGAGACGCATCCGGGCACGCTGGCCGACCATGCAAAGGCCGCTCAAAGGCTGATGCTTGAGGTCAACCATGAAGCGGTTAAGCTGAACATGGATTTCCTGCATATTTGGGAGGCCGGGGACGATCCGCTGGACAGCTATGAGCTGCTGCTGCCCTGGGTGGAATATTTCCATCTGAAAAATGTGATTTCTCTGGCGTATTGCAGCGTGTTCCAGCCTCATCAGGTGTATGCTGCAAACGGAAGCCGTGAGGGAATGGTCGCGTTGGACCAAGGGGCGGTTCCCTATCGCGCGATCATTGACCGGATCAGCCGGAGCGGCAAGTTCGCTTCATTGGAATGGTTCGGACCCGATCCAGCACGGGTGCTGAAAGAGGAAATCAACTGGCTGCATAAGCGAATGAATCAGCTGCATTATAATTGAGTAGATTGGAATGGAGTAAAGTTGGATGATGGTGGCATGAGCAGGGATGAAATTATAAGTATAAGTACCTTAATGATTTAGCGGATCATCATAAGTAGTTTGATTTAAATAAAATCCCTCACAGGCCGCCCAACTTATCGTTGGTGGGGCAGCTGTTGAGGGATTGTTTTGTTGGTAGGTTTAAAAGGGGGGAGGTTATTGCTTTAAATTAAACGAATATGGTTATTTTTGCTCATTCCTCTGAGCGGATGGCTTGCATAAGGAAAGCCACAGAGAATTGTTACACTTCCATTGGCTTCTGACTCAACTTAAGGGTCAACTATTTGCTATTTAATATCACCCTTACGTACTCAGAGCATTCCTTGACCATCGCATATAACTTATCCAGCTCTACACATTGTTTTTCTATTAATGGATTTTCCCAATCATAGTCTTTAATTACAACCACAGCAAAATCCCTTCTATACCAGCCTACGTCTATAATAATATTTATACCATCATTATATCTGACTTGAAAAATATCTTCTTGATCTAAAAATTCCGTTCCATTAAGCCGTGAGGAGATGACTTCTGAATTCATCAGGAGTCATGTTTTTTAATGTCCACTGGTACCGACCGGAGTTGTAGTACTCCATATATTCATCCACTCGTGCCCGTAATTCGTCCAAAGAGGCACACGATTTATAGTCAAGTTCATCTTTCATATGGCTGAAGAACGTCTCCATGGAGGCGTTATCCCAACAGTTCCCTTTGCGCGACATGGACTGCTGAAAGCCCGCTTCTCGAACCAGAAGTCGAATGTTGGGGTGAGTATAATGCATCCCTTGGTCGGAGTGAAACAAGGCCTCTGGATGGACGTTGCCGTCAAGCCGTACCATCAGCTTCTCCAACGTTCGCTCCACTAAAGGCAAGGCAAGGCAAGTGAAGAGGAAAGGTAGTGGGCCAAAATCTGTTTCGTTGCTCCGTCTTTTACACAGGACAGATAGGCGAACTGCCCGTGCCCGTAATACATATAGGTAATGTCGGTAAGCAGAACCTTTTCCGGTTCCCCCTCATCAAATTGACGCTCCAGCAGATTGAGACAGATCTGGTACTCTTGGTTCGCCTTTTCCATTTTTTTGGCAGGGATTAGCTTGGCGAATTGTGGCCACAAGCTTGTATTTCCGCATGAGACGACGAGTCTTTTTGTAGTTCATGACAACGCCGTTCTCGCGCTCCAGCCTTGCCCTGCAAGGTGTCAAAGTGGTCTCGAATGAGCGTCAAGTCGCGCTCGTCAGCGTCCTCTTGCATCTGGCGTTTCTCCTCGGCACCAAGCCAGCAGTAATAGCCGCTTGCACTGACTTCCGCCAATTGGCACAGGTACCGTGTCATTCGTTTCAAGTCATGCTGACGAATCGTAACGTTAATGATCTAATAGCGTTCGGAGGGGGTTAAGGTTTCCTCTGCATCTTCTATTTTTCGAGCGCATCGAGCTTGTTTAGAACGTCATTCTCCGCTTCCAATAGCTTAATACGAGCTTCAGCTCGCTTTAATTTTTCCTCGGTAGACATTTCGCCTGCTGGGGGGGCGGCCCGTGCTCCCCTTCTCACGCCGTTCTTTGAGAAGACCGTTTTCTCCATGAGTGGTAAGGGTATGTCTCCAACGTTTAAGGCACTGCGTCGGCATATTTGTCCCCACGACGTCGATGTCAAAGCCTGCTCGGAGAAAGATCTCCATGGGGTTTTGCCCTTCCTGATATGCTTTTACGGCTGCCAATTTTAAAGGCCGGTGCATACGTAATGCTTTTATTTGTTAAGTGCTAGACATTCGGATTTTGTTCCAATTGTTTCAATTCATGTTCGTTAAATATCTTTGAATTGGCCCTCGTTTTACCCATATCCATACCTCACTCTGTTCTCATTATCTTGATTAAAACACAAATAACCCGCAAGAAGGTCACTTTTTCAAAGTGTCCATCTTGCGGGTCACAGTTCAAAAACGGTGGCAGATGTCTTTCTTGGGTTAAACTTTGCCGTTAAAGATGAAAAATGTAGATTTTTAAGCAGCCTCGAATATAAAAGGAAGGTTAATTAGAAACCAATTCATAAATGTAATCTACGACTTTATTCACTTCACTATAAATATCATTCAAATCAGGAAGTCGTTTTTCGTATACAGGGTAATCCCAGTTATGTGATTTTATTAGACGAATTATAAAAACATCTTCTTTTTTGACGCTGTAGCATCCTAAGTCAATTATATACTCTTCATTAAAGTAAGAAACCGATAACAAATCTTCAGATATATATATCGTATAGTCTTCTGTACCAATAGAATGTACAATTCTATCAAGGTAATTAAAAGAAACCAGCCCATCTCTAAGCTCCAATTTATTCAAGAGTCCACCTACTTCAAATATTTTTTAAACCGATCTTCAGAAATTGGATGACCGTGGATTTCACCCATTGAATTCATTTCCACTCTCATATAGACAGTCTCTTTTCCGTCGCTTGCACCTATAACCTTGTCAAACTTTATTACTTTAAATAAGTCCCTGTTATTAGCTTGTGTTCCATACTCCCAAGCATATCTTTCAAGGGATTCAATATCGATCCCCGGCTTATATCTAGCATTTGCCCCATTAGCTGTAGATTTAATTATAGCATTCCAACTTAAATTTTTTTGAGGAATATGCTTGGTATAAAATTTCCATTTTACTGAAGAACTGACCTCGGCTCTTACTTTGTTTCCATTCTTCAGAACTTCAACAAATAGCTTTTCTCCAACTCTAGCAACTTTACCAATTGGTATTATACCTGCATAAGCCATTGTTCTATCTAATAAAGACGAATTGGGATTTTGAAGGGTTCGTATATCATCAATAATAAGGAAATTAGCTACTTCTTCAAGTCCTTTGTCTATATTTTTCAAATCATTCCACATTATTTTTCCGAATTGTACAAAACAATCCCCGGCATCCTCCCAGCTCTTAACACCGCACATACCTAAGGGATCAATATAAATTAAAGGATTATTAGTAACATAGGTGTAAAGATTAAGACTAAGTGGGTTATTTATATTCCCCTCATATGTGTCTTCATTTATAAACCTGCCAATAGCAGGATTATAATATCGAGTCCTCAAGTAAATTAATCCGGATTCTTCATCCGTTATTTCACCCGTATACTTAAACGGGTTTGACATTTGTTCTTCTTGTGAAAGTACATTGCCCCAAATGTCATACTGGTACCTATTTAGTTCCTGACCGACAGCATCCTTAATCGAAACAACATCACCATGGCTGTTATAGTAATAATAGCCTTTGTCGTTTCCGCTTTCACGATAAAGCAGCTCATTTCCCCAAACATTACGAGCTTTAACGGCCCCGTTCCTATCCAGTTCTTCAATGACTTTTCCATTGTAGTAGATATAACGCGTGTACTCTCCATCGACCGTTTTGCTGGCCCTTAAACCGGAGGCATAATAAGTGTAGTCTCCAATCACACCATCCGTAACCGACTGCTTCAGCTGATTTTTTCCGTCATACGTGTAGTCAACTGATTTCAACAGGTCTAAATTTAAAGTGCCGGACACTTCTTCTTTACGATTACCACTTGTATCATACTGATAAGAGCGGTCGGTATCCGAGGAATTGACTTTAGATTCGGATTCAATGCGATTTAGCAGATCATAGTTAAAAATCTGCTTGTTATTGTTCTCTGTTATTTCAAATTTGTTCCCAAAATCATCGGTTTTGACTTGCTCATTCCAGATAACTTGGTTAGTAGATTTGATCTTGTGTTCTACGTTCACGATATCGCCAAACGAATTCATTTTCTCCATTTGATTGTAGCCGTTTGGATAATTAATCGTGTAATTCTGATTACGACCGTTGTTTTGATGATCGTAGGTTACAGTCCCCATTCCCGGATAATTTACGTTTTGAATACGATCCAGTTCGTCGTATTCATACTTTACTTGAGAATTATCCGGGTAAGTTAAACTGGATAGACGGAAAAGATTGTCATAGTTCAGTTTGTACTCCCGGTTTATGCTTTTAAAGCTGTTCAGATCACCCCAAGTAGTATAGGTGAAGTCAATCTGTTCGTTATCGCTGCTTTTTTCCGAAAGCAGCTGAAGTGTGGCTGGATCATACGTATACTGCTCCGACCAGGTCTGCACTCCATTAACGTCTTTGATCTCATACGACAAAGGCTGATAATGCGCATTATAATTGTAACGATGCACTTGCTTTTTACGGTCCGTATAAGAATCCAGCATGCCTACGCTTGAATACGTATATAGCTCCGTTTCTTGCGTCCCCGTTTTTCTCTGGCTTAACAGCCAGCCAAGCTCGTTATACTCTTTAGTACTCCAGATTTTATCTTCGCTTTGAGATTTTATTAACTGTCCTGATGCATTGTGTACAAAACGATGGCGCTGGCCTGCAGCATCTAAAACGGACAATTGATTTCCGAATGCATCAAAGGAAAACGATGTCGTCTGGCTCGTTCCTTCTCCCTTAACATCGTTTTTAATCACCTTACCGAACGGAGAGTAACTGAAATGCGTTTCTCGAACCTCATTATTTTCTATATCTCGTTCTTTGGTTCGTGTCACGGCTCCAATGTTATTCGAGTATGTCGTTGTTTCCTTACCGTAAGGATCCAGTACACGCACCGTGTTTTGGAGGCTAGATACGTTAGTACTAAGAACCGTTTTTTTATTGGAATACAAATAGGTCGTGGCTTCTCCAATCGAATTTGTCTCGCTTAATAAACGATTAAGAGAATCGTAACGATAAGTAGTTGCGTACTTGGCATCCCCAAAAGGAATAGAGCGGCTGACATCAACTCCGTTATTGGACTCGTTTCGTTGAGTAATCCTTTCCACGTTATCTTTCTTCAGCTTATTTTCCATTTCAAGTCCAAATGGGCTAAATCGAGTAATCGTTGTTAACCCGTTGGCATCCGTTACGCTTACCGTCCGGTTTGCATCGTCATAACTATACGTAGTAGTTCGAGGACTTGCACCAACCGGAATGATTTTCTCGGTGAGCATTCGATCCAAAGTATCATAGGTATATTCAGCTTTACTATTATCGGGACTTGTAACGTTTAATAGCCGCCCTAAAGAATCATATTCATAACGCATTGTCAGCCATGATGGCGGATCATTCTTTTTTAGCGTTACGGAGGTAGACTCCGTTATGAGTCTTCCAAACGTATCGTATTCAAATTTTTTTGCACTCGTCGACGATCCTTGTGAGAACTGTTGGCCCGAGGAGGTTGAGGAGCTCTCGACTACTTGACGATTCGAATTATAGACGGAGAACTCAGTCACAATCAAATCCGAATGCGTTTCAGCAGGGTTATCCGGATTGGGATAAAATTGAGTCTGCGTCATTTTTTTCAACATATTGCGTCGGTTAACCACAGAGTCTGATGCCGAATAGTATTCGTAATCTTCAACCAATCTATAGGCGTTATCCGATGACAAAGTCGTTTTTTTACTAATATTGCGGAATGGACCATTATACTCATAGGTCGTTTTATTATTCCGCTCGTCCGTAATTAAGATCGGTAAGCCATAGCCATCGTATTGAGTTTGGGAGAAATAAACTCTTCCCAAATTCGGACTGCCTTTTAAGACTGAAGCTACTTTGGGTTTTTCGGACGAATAGGCGTAGTAGGTTGTTTCTTGCGACTCAAACCCGTATTGCTCTTGAGCAGCACTATCCGTTTCGTTTAAGAGATTTGTATTATCAGGCCAATTGCTCCAGTTTGCTATTGCATACATCTCACGATTGGCCTTCAGATTCCGCAGTTCAAATTGAGTAAAAGAACATTGATTAAGCCCTGCTTCAGCTCCGGTAGAGCAGGTTTCAATCGTTTGTCTACCATAGCGGGTTGCCCATTTGAGCCGTTTATTATCAGCATCATCAGCATGATCTCCGCGGCTCTTGATCATTTCGTTAATGGAATAGCCGTTCTTTTTATTGTTGACAGCCTTGTAACTATCCGTAACAATTTTTGATTGTCCGTTCTCTTTATAGAGGAAGTTAACGCTAGTTACAGGATGATACGAGATGTACTGAAGATTGTACTTATCCAAAAACAACCGGGTTGTCCCACGAAGTTGTTCGCGATACCCGATGTTGGCCGCTTCGCCTGTATATGGCATTTGGCTCCAGGCATTAACGTATTGGTCATAGGAGAATTTGATTTTCAGATCATTATACAAATTCACTTCATCCAACAGGACGTAGGCAATCTCCCCGTAGGTGTCTTGTCTTCTTTTTTCTATATCAATGGTTTCAAAGAAGTTTTGAACGACTCCGTTACCCTGAGACCATAGAATAATATTGTTGTTTTTCTGACTACAATTGTTGTTTACGCAAAAAGGATGCTGCACGTCTCCTTCCCGTGTCGAATAGTAGAAGTAACCTTGGGGACCGAAATTAAAATCCGCTGCAGAAAACATATCTACATTTTTATATGTGTAAGAAGCAAGGGTCTTGCTTTTTCCGTCAGAAGTGGTTGTGACGGAGTCGAGCGTCCAGTAATTGATTGTGCTGATTGCATTTTTAAGCTGAAGAATGGTGTTGGATCTTGGAGTTACATTGTACGTAACAGTTTTAAGTAAGGAGCTGCCGTTATACGCATTAATGCTCGTAATATTACGGTGGGTACCGTCACGAAGCAGAACGATATCACGGTTATAGGAGTCCTTGATAAAAATTCCGGACGAAGTATGGAGATAGGTAATACGATCTCCATATTCATTTCGTTTTTCTTTTATCTTTCCGTTCTCGTCAAATACATAAGTTATTTTTGAATCCAGAATGATGAAAAATTCAAGCGCTCCGCCTAAAGAAGTATTTCTTTGGCGATAAGCCTCTACGTTGTTATAAGGAATTGATGAAGTTTTTTCTAGATTATATTTTCCATAGTCATTATATGGAATTATTATTCCATTGTCTGAAAACTCGTAAGAGGTGCCGTCATCGAGAGTAAAGGACACTTTATTGACAGCTGTTGGCATAAATAAATACCAAATGCTCTCGCAGCTTCCTGCAGTGGTCCCACCAAGCCAGTTGGGATTGGGACAAGTAGCCGTATTAGGAATAGGTTGGATGCTTGCGCCGTTCCAAGTGCTACTTACCTCAGGGATGTTTAATGACCAGCCTGTTGCAATAAAGTTGCTGTCTTCCGCAATAGTAGAAGGCTCTACTGCTGCACTGAAATTTCTAGAAATTTGCAAATAAAGGTTCTCATTCTCAGTAACCATCTGGGGAGTCATGGCTTTGCTATCCATAGAGTTGTACTTGCGGATTATGGATAAATCCAGACCGGGCTTTCCGCTAAGAAACAAATCATTCGAGCGTTGATTAGCGGACCGATAAAGAGGATCAACCAGTTGTTCCGTATCAACTGAGTAGTTATACTCTGTATTCTTTTCTGAAATAATGTATGAGTTTGAGGATTGAGCAGTCCTTTTTGCCTTTGAAGCTGCTTTATTTGAATTCGCCTGAGCTTCGTTTAATTGTAGGCTTTTCTCTTCAATCTGTTCTCGCATTAATTCCATAACATTTTTTACATGTTCACGATAGACTAGTTCTTCGTCATACGTATTTTGAGTGACGGATTCTGATCTAATACGGCCTTTGTTTGAAGAGCTGTTGAGGTTTGTGGAGTAAGAGTAATACATGTATGCTTCTGGCGCATACTTTTCAAGCTGCGCAATTTCGGTATTGCTTAAGTCACTTTGGTAGGCTTCAAACGATGATTTGTCCCAATTTAATACCGTTTCTTTCTGCTTATCGTTCAGAAGCTCATACCATTTCACATCATGAAAAGCTGCAATTAAGAGAGCTCTCTCGGTCAATTTATCTTTGTTTTCTTCTCTTGACTTTTTGTCCTTTAAAGATTCATCCATTACGTTTTTCTGGATTTCTTGAAGCTGTTTCATTTCTTCTGTTTCGCTTGTATCTGGTTCTGCGTTTTCTTCTGAAGCAGTACTTATTTCTTCGTTTTGAGAACTTTTTGCTTGTTCTTCGGACTTTAACTCAGGGCTTGCCATGATGGATGGCGGAATAAAAGAGGTTGCCATAATGGATATAATCAGCACAATCGCTAATAGAACTTTGTGTTTCAAGAGTTCACCTACTGTTCGCAAAATTAAAATAAGGTTATTCAACTTGCATAAAAGTTAATAAAATCATCGGTTTTCATAAACCGGAATTGCTTGTTTCCCCACCCTCTAAAACAACATTTCTCCTCTATTCGAAACATTTTCCACATCTGCACCTAGACAATATATATTACGACAATGTACTATTCAATAGAAAATTGATAAAAAATAGGTTTAGAGGTAAAATAACAATCTTATTTATCGATTTATCATGAAAATCAACACTCACCCTTTATTAAGTTATTTTTTCCCATATCTGCACAATATGAAGGAAATTATGATTTGTAATAGGAGAACAGTTTGGAAGAATTTCGGTCGATTCTAAAGCCTAATGGGGAGTGGGATTTTTGTGCGGGGGAAAGTAGCAATTGCTTTTTTAATTATTCTCATATTTTGCATTAATGGAGTCTCAGCTTCTGCGTCCAGTAACTACATTTACAGCTATGACGCGAATAACCGCCTCAAATCAATTGAGAGAGATGGAGTAGTTATTCAAACGTTTGAATATGATACGAATGGAAACATGATTAAGAGCCGGTCGGTAAATTCAAAAGCAACGACTACAATTACCTACCCTTCTGGTACTGTCGATGCACCGACAGTAATGAATAGTCCTGGGAATATAGAGTGGGAGCAGAAATCGCCTATAAACGGTGACACATTTATAAGCTATGAAATTATTGTGAAATTTAATGGGAATCCGATCTTCTCCAGCGGTACAATTACTCAAAATACTAAGAATAATAACGTCAGCATACCACTGCCGGATCAGCTTGAGTTGTCAGCTCTCGAACCCAATAAAACGTATGAAGTAAGCATTCGGGTATCCAATGACAGCGGATGGGGAGATTGGTCAAGTCCAGTTTATTTTACAGTGCCTGAAGATAGTGAGCCGAGTGAGGACAACATTTTACAAAATCCGGGCTTTGAAAATATCACTTCCGGAAAGCCTGATGCCTGGGAAACAATTGTAGATGGTAATGGTTCGATTGTTCCCGTGGCTAACCCAGTTGTTCAAGGCTCAAGCGCTATAAAAATTGATGTTATGGGATTGAACCAATGGACCAGCGGTCACTTAAAACAATCTGTCCCTGTAACGGCTGGACTTGATTACACATTGAGCGGGTATGTTCACGCACAGGCTTTGAGCAGTACCTATGCTCAACTCAGGGTGCGTTTCTTTGACAATAACAACCAGTTTATAGAAGAACACTTTGTTGGAAGAGACAGCGTTACATCTGAGTTTACGTTGCTGTCGCTTTACAATAAGGTTCCGAGTGCTGCAGCTACAGCCGATGTGTATGTCTATGTCATGGCCAGTGCAGACGGAGGCAGCGGTACTGCATATTTTGATTCCTTGTCATTCCATTACAATGATACTCAACCTGTAGTTGACGATCAGTTGCTAAACGGTGGATTCGAGAACATAACTAATGAACTTCCTAATGCTTGGAGCGCTTTTATCGATAATAACGCCGGTACAATTGCTCCGATTACAGATCCTGTAATCCAAGGCTCAAAGGCGATGAAAATCGACGTTGCAGGATTAAATTTGTGGACTAGCGGCCATTTAAAACAGTCTTTTTCTGTAGCAGCCGACCGCGACTATACTTTGAGCGGTTACGTTCATGCGGTTGCTCTTACTAATACCTATACTCAATTAAGAGTTCGTTTCTTTGACAGTAATGATCAATTTGTTGATGAGCATTACGTGAATAGGGATACAGTTACTTCGGAGTACACGTTACTTTCGTTTACCAACAAGGTCCCGGCAGCTGCTGTTAAGGCAGAAGTATATGCATATGTAATTGCTAGTGCAGATGGGGGCAGCGGCACGGCTTATTTTGACTCCCTATCATTACAATATAAAGATAGCGCTCCTGAAGGAGAAGGACAGCTGATAAATGGCGGATTTGAGAGCGTTCGTGACGGAGTGCCTCACGCCTGGACGGCATTTATTGATAATAATTCAGGCACAGTAGCTTCCATCACGAGCCCCGTATTGGAAGGGGCCAGTGCGTTGAAAATTGAGGTTACGGGTTTGGGGCTATGGAGTAGCGGACATGTAAAACAATCTATTGCCGTAACAGCGGGCCGTGATTATGAGCTGAGCGGATATGTTCATGCTGTCACGCTGACAAACACCTATACTCAACTACGGGTTCGTTTCTTTGACAGTAATAATCAGTTTATTGACGAGCATTATGTCGGAAGAGATACCGTAACAGCTGATTACACGCAGCTGTCTTTTGACAACAAAGTACCAGCGAACGCGGTTAGGGCAGACGTATATGCCTACGTTATTTCTAGCGCTGATGGTGGAAACGGCATAGCCTATTTTGATTCTTTAAACTTCCAATATAAAATTGCCCCTCCGGTAATGGATGAGCAATTGCTTAATAATGGATTTGAGAATGTGGACAACGGCTTGCCTATGGACTGGATTGGAATTGTGGATAATAATGCCGGAACTGTATCTTTTATTACCTCGCCTGTAACAGAAGGGACTAGTGCGGTGAAAATTGAAGTTGCTGAATTAGGTATATGGAGTAGCGGACATGTAAAGCAAACTATTGCCGTGATTCCAGGGAGCGAGTATACGCTTAGCGGATATGTTCATGCTGCTGCACTTACAAACACGTATACGCAGCTCCGCGTTCGTTTCTATGACAGTAATAACCAGTTTGTTGATGAGCATTATGTAGGAAGAGATACCGTTACTCCTGACTATACACAGTTATCTTTTGACAACACGGTTCCAGTCAATGCAGTTAGAGGAGACGTGTATGCCTATGTCATTGCTAATGGAGAAAGCGGTAGCGGCACAGCCTACTTCGATTCTCTGTCATTCAAATATAGAAATTAAGCATAATCTGCGATAATTTGTTAAAGGCAAGTATTCCCGCTTATCGAAATCGGGGAATGCTTGCCTTTTCTTCTACTCTCACCCAACACATTCCCTATTCCCACCAACCGCCTCCTGCTTTAATATGAATCTAACTCAAACCGCCAAGCGGAGGAGGAAAGCTCATGCTGAAAGGGTTGTTCATCAAACGAAGCAGCGTCCAGCAGAAGATGCTGCTCTCCTTCCTGGCGCTGGTCGTGCTGCCGCTCGGATTGTTCAGCTACATATCGCTGACGATATCGCGCAATACGATTGAGGAGCAGGCCGGGGCGGCCAAGCTCAACTCGCTACGCCTGATTTCTCAGAAAATGGGCATCATGGCCTCAGATTTGAATGCGATTTCAAACCTTTATTTTTCCAATGAGGAGCTGCGCTCGCTGCTGTTAAGCCCCTCGGGCGACCGAGCGTATCAGGAGCGCCTGCAGCGGCAATTCCTCACGCGCCTGATCGTTACCTACCGCTACGCCTATACGTGGCTGGAATACTATACCTCCATATTTGGCTTCAACAATGTGGAGCTGCACACGTTTTATAACGGGCCAAACATCGGGATCGAAAATTTGTGGAACGATCCCTGGTATTTAGAAGCGATCAACCAGGACGGGCAGATTATTTGGGAATCCAACGCCACGCCGCGCCTCAGGCCGACCATCGACGAGGACCACTATGTGTCCGCAATCCGTGTGCTGAAGGATTTTGAAAGCAACACGCCAGTTGGCATGCTGATGATTAACGTAGGTGAAAGCTTTCTGTACAAGCAGTATGCGGACGGAGTTGCGGAGGATGACCAGCTGATTATTTTCGATAAAAAGGGCTCGGTAATCTCGGCAACGGACAAGAGCCGCCTCGGCAGCTCTATGCTAAGCACGGATTATTACTCCTCAATTACTGGGAATGAAGGAAACTTCAACGTTAAGCTGGACGGCAAGCCGATGCTGGTCACCTATTATAAAGTCGAAAGCACTGGCTGGACGCTCGTCTCCTACACGCCGCTTGACACGCTGTTGAAGGAGGTCAATCAGTCCAAGTGGCTGACTTTAATCGTCCTGGCCTCGCTTATGCTGTTATCCTTGCTAATTTCCTACTTGATCGCCAAACGGCTGTCCGTCCCGATTCGCAGGCTGTACACAAGCATGAAACGGGTCGAAATGGGCGACTTGAGCGAGCGGACCGACATTCAAGGAAACGATGAGATCGGCGAGCTGGCATTCAAATTTAACCGAATGGTTGGGCGCATTGAGGAGCTTCACGACCGGGTCGTTATGGAGCAGGACCTGAAGCGAAAGACCGAGCTGCAAAATTTGCAGTCGCAAATTAATACGCATTTCCTGTACAACACGTTGGCTTCAATCCGCTCGATGTTAGTGACGGAGCCTGCGGCGAAGGTGGATCAGGTGATCGTATCTCTCGTAAAATTGCTGCGCAAAACGTTGTCGGACGAGAGCGAGTACATTACGGTAGCCGAAGAGCTGGACAATTTGCAGCATTACGTGACGATCCAGCTGGCGAGGCAGTATGGCAAGCTGAACGTCGATTTCAATATTCAAGACGGCATCGGCTCTTACCGCACGCTGAAGCTGCTTCTCCAGCCGATTGTGGAAAATGCTATTTTTCACGGCATTGAGCCTAAATCCGGGCCGGGCACAATTACGGTGGAGGGCTGGCAGGAGGAAGACATCATTCTGCTGCGGATTACGGATGACGGGGTGGGAATTCCGGTTCCCTTGGATTTTGAGGAAGAGATTATGCTTACGGATAGAGTGCTCACTTCTGCGGGAGGCGTCGGCCTGCGGAACGTGCAGCGGCGCATGAGGGCGCATTTTGGAGAGCGCTACGGCTTGGAGGTTGTATACACGGGCAATGAGGGGACATGCATCCTGCTCCGCTGGCCTTGTTTTATTCGAGTAGAGGAGCTGAACAAGCCATGAATATCGTAATTGTCGACGATGAAGCTCAGATCCGCCGCTGGATGGGGATTTTACTGGACCAAACAGGGCTTCCCGTGCAGCTGGTTGCGTCCTGCAGCAACGGCCAGGAAGCGCTGGAGGCCTGCCGCAAGCTAGACGTGGACGTTGTGATGACAGATATTAAAATGCCTGTGATGGACGGAATTGCCTTCATTCGAGAGCTGAAGCAGGAGCGCCCGTCGATTGTCAGCCTGATTTTAAGCTCATACAGCGAATTCCAGTATGCCTCGGAGGCGATTCGGGCCGGTGCAGCGGATTATATGCTCAAAGCGGAAGTTACGGCGCACGATTTACGGCGGGTGCTGGAAAAGCTGAAGGCTGACATTGAACGGGAACGGCTGCGGGACCGGGAAGTGCTGCATCTGAAAAGCGCCATTAACGTCAACCAGTACGCGCTGCGGTCGCTTTTTTTCAGCGAGCTGGCGCGCGGCAAAAAAATCTCCTCCGCAGAATTGGAGGAAAAGCTTCGTACGCTGCGCATTCCGCTGCGCAGCCAGCATGTGCTGGCGATGATCATCCGCAGCGACGATCCGGCGTTAAGCAAGGACAAGGTCAAAATTCAAGACCCGGAGCTGCTCCGTTCCGCAGTGATTAATATGACCGATGAGCTTTTATTAACCGAGGCGGGCGGCGGCTGTTGCTTCGTGTTTGAGCAGGATTATTTTGCGGCGCTGTTTAATTTCGAGCAGCGCGGCGAGAGGACGCTGCGGGATACGACGCTGCAATATGCGCAGAGGATTTCCTCCAGTTTGCAGGAGCTGCTCGGGCTGTCTGTTTCAATCGGGGTCAGCCTGCCCGCGCTGCATCTGAGCTCGCTTGGCCAGCAGCTGGAGGAGGCAAGGAGTGCGCTGAATCGGAAGCGGTTTTACGGCCGCAAAACGATTTCCTGGCATTCCGATGAAGCTCCCAAGCCAGGCTTCGCTCTGGACAGCTCCGTGCAGCACACGCTGGAACTGTTATCGGAGCTGCTGGATCAGAACCGATTTAACCGGGTTCTTCCGGCGCTGAAGGAAACATTGAACGAAGCGGGAACCAAGATGCTGTGGAGCGAAAAGGAATCCAAAGCTTTTGCGCTAGAAGCGGTTTTTCTATTGCAGCGAACGTTTCGGCGGCTAAGCGCCGCGACGGGCGACAGGGGCGACAACGCGGCTGCTCCGGATGGGCACAGTCCGCATGAGGAGATTTCCAGGCAGCCTACGTTCCAGCATTTGGCGGACTGGCTGCTTGCCCGCGCGGAACGCATCGTTTCGGAAGCGGAGCTGCTGCAGCATCCGTACAGCGAGACGATCCGTAAAGTATGCGACTACGTGAAGCGGCATTATGCGGACGGGGCCTCCTTGCAGCAGGCGGCGGATTATGTTCATTTGAATAAAAACTACTTGAGCGAGCTGTTTAAAAAAGAAACAGGGTCAAGCTACAACGATTATGTGACGCTGGTACGGATTGAAAAGATCAAGACGCTCCTGCTGGAAGGAAAAGCGCCCGTAGGCCAGCTCCCGGAGATGGTCGGGTACCCTGACGGCAGCTATCTGTCCAAAGTGTTCAAAAAGGTAACGGGTATGACTCCGCTGGAGTTCAAACGGAAAAAAGCTTAACGAGCTGCATGAATGTCAGGAGCGGTGTCGGTGCTGCACGGCTTAACGGGCTGTCTAAAGCCCGGTTCATCCGAATCCGGCTCGGCGCATCCTCGGCTCAATGAGTTCAATCCTCATCCTTCCCGCCCGGCGGGAGGGATGTTTTTGTTATTCAGGAGCATAAATTCGCTTTTTTCGCCGCTTGCGTGAAAACTTGACCAAAGAACCCGAATATATGACCAAAAATCGGGCGACACGTTTTTTATAATGAAAACACGGAAGACAACGACTAACGATAAGGCGGGGGATCAACATGAAAGCATGGAGGAAGCTGGCGCCAGTCGCCGCAGTTCTAAGCTTGTCGATGGCCATAACAGCTTGCGGTTCGAACTCGGGCTCCGGCACGGAAGCGAATACAAACGCTGGTAATACGGACAAGCCGGCTGAAACGGCGGGAGCGCCGGTAGAAATTTCATTTGCCAACTGGATTTCCGTCGAGGACGGAACGAAAGAAGCCTATAACCAGCTTATCGCTGAATTTGAGAAAGCGAATCCTAACATTAAGGTCAAATCAATCGGCATTCCGTTTGCGCAGTTCAAGGATCAGGTTCTGGTCAGCTCCGCAGGCGGCAACCCTCCCGATGTGACGATGTCCAACCAGAACTTTACGCCGGCGTTTGTCGGAGCGCAGGTAGCCGAGCCGATGAATAACGTGCTGGACCAAGCCATTCTTGACGATATCGTTGACGGCAGCAAAGCCGGCGTCACCTTCGACGATAAAGTCATGGCAATGCCGTGGGCGCCGCATCCAAGCGCGCTGTTCTGGAACAAAAAGCTGTTCGAGAAAGCCGGTCTCGACCCGGAGAAGCCGCCGACAACTTGGGATGAAATGATCCAGTACGCTCAGAAGATCGCTGCGCTCGGCAAAGACGAGAACGGCACGTCCATTTACGGCATCGGCGAAACGGGCGCATCGGACTCCTATACCGGCAACATGCTGCTGCGGATGACCTATTCCTACGGCGGCAAATTCACCGACGACTCAGGCGCGGTCGTGTACGACCAGGGCACTGCGCTCAAGGATTCCCTGCTCTACATGCAAAATCTGATCAATAATAAGATTTCTCCAAAAGGCGCAGCGATGGCTGATTTGCGGCCGATGTTCGCGACGGGTGCGCTTGGCATGATTATCGACGGAGACTTCGGACGCACAAACTTCCGTAATATGAGCGGCAAAGGTGCGGAGTTCGATAAGGAGTGGGGCGTCACGACGGTACCGGTAGGCAAAACGGGCCGCAGCGAGACCTTCTTCACCGAGCATCAGCTGGTCGTTACAGCAGGCGGCAAAAACAAAGAGGCTGCTAGCAAGCTCGTCGAGTTCCTTGTTTCCAAAGAAGCAATGGGAATCTACCACAAGCTGAACGGTGTTATGTCGGCTCGCAAATCGATTTCTACTCTGCCGGAGATGAACGAGGACGATTACTCCAAAGTGTTCAACGAGCAGATGAAAACCGCTTCGCCGCTTCCTTCCAAAAACCCGAAATTCGATAACGCGATGAAAACGTCCACCGACATGATCGTCATGGTGACCGAGGGCGGCAAAAGCCCGGACGAAGCGATTGCAACCGTCATGCCTAAGATCAAGGAACTCTACCAGAAGTAAAGAGCAATCAGCAGGCGGGAGCGGCAGATGCCCTTCCGCCTTGCTTGTCCCTTCCAAGAACGATACGAACTAGCATGAGGTGATTAAACTTGAATGTCAGACTAACCAGGCAGAACAAAAACATCATCTTTGCCGTTGTCCTGCTGCTGCCGTCCATCCTGCTGCTGACGCTGACCATTATCAGCCCGCTGATCAAATCGGTCATGATGAGCTTCACCGACTACTCCCTGCTCTCCCCGGAACAAAGCTGGAACAACTTCGCCAATTACGCGGAACTGCTCCGCTCTTCGGAATTCTATCATTCTCTGCGCATCACCTTAACGTATGTGGTCGCTACCGTTTTGCTTGATTTGGCGCTTGGCATGACGCTGGCGCTTGTGCTGAACCGCAAAATCCGGTTCCGCGGCTTTTTCCGCAGTATTATCATGATTCCTTGGGCAATTCCTACCATTGTTACGGCGCTTATATTCATGTGGATTTATCAAGGGGATTACGGCGTACTGAACTACGTTCTCGTCAACCTTGGTATTATCGACGACAACATCAACTGGCTGCGCACGACGGATTACGCGCTCGCCTCCATTGTCGTCGTCGCTGTTTTTCGGCAGACGCCGCTTGTGACGGTCATGCTTTTGGCGGGATTGCAGGGCATCTCGGCCAGCCTGTACGAAGCGGCCCGCATTGACGGCGCGAACGGCTGGCAGGTATTTACCCGAATTACGCTGCCGATGCTGAAGCCGGTCATTACGAGCGTGTCGCTCATCATGATCGTGAACAATTTCCAGATGTTCACCTTGTTCTTCACGCTGACAAACGGCGGCCCGGCGGGAAGCACGACCTCTCTCGCCATTCATACGTATTTTACGGCCTTTTCAACCTATGAGATGGGGAAAGCTTCTGCGATCGGCGTCATTTGGCTTGTGCTGTTGTTCGCCTTTTCAACGATTTTCACCCGCATCATGAACCGCGACGACAGATAGGAGGTTGCCGATTTGAACAACCAGGTAAAGGCGCTGTCTTATTCCGCATCGGGAGAGCAGCGCAAGCGAAAGCCGATCAGCAGCGCTCAAGTATGGAGTTATATCTTTCTAGCTGCAATCCTTGTGTTTCTTATGTTTCCGGTCTATTGGATTATCGTTACTTCCCTGCATTCTAATGCGGATCTGCTCCAGCTTCCGCCAAAATGGTTCCCGCTTAATCCCAATTTCAGCAGCTATGTTGAAATTTTGCAATCTTCCGTCTTTTTAACCTTTTATAAAAATACGCTCATTGTCGCCGCCGGAGCTACCGTACTATGTATCTTCGTTTCGATCTTTGCCGGTTACGCTCTCTCGCGTTTTAAATTCAAAGGAAGCAATTTCTTGACGCTATTGTTTCTGTCCGCGCAGATGTTCCCGACCGTTACGCTGGTCATTGGCCTTTACTCGCAATACCAGGCGCTTAACTTGCTGAATACGCCGTATGTTTTGATTCTGGCCTCCACCTCCGCGTCGCTGCCTTTCAGCATTATGCTGATGCGCACCTTCTTCAACGGCATCTCGCGCGAGCTGGAGGAGGCAGCGGAAATCGACGGGGCGTCCCGCTTCAAAACACTATTCGCCGTCATTGTACCGCTGTCCAAACCGGGCATTATGGCCATTGCGATCTACACGTTCCTGATTGCCTGGGACGACTTCCTGTTTGGACTCACGCTCGTTAGCGATATCAGCCAAAGAACGCTTAGCCCGGGCCTGTCGCTCACATACCTTGGAGAATACTCCGCCAACTGGTCCGGCGCAACAGCAGCTGCGGCCTCAGCCACAATTCCGCTGCTTATCGTATTCATGTTCCTTCAACGGTACATGGTAGAAGGATTAACAGCGGGCGGCGTAAAAGAATAGTTCAAAACCTATTTCATTAGGAGGGATTCCATTGCAGCAAAATCGTCCAAACGTTATTGTCTTTTTTACCGATCAGCAGCGCTGGGACACATCCGGGTTGCACGGCAACCCGCTCCGTCTTATGCCGAACTTTGACCGAATGGCGACAAAAGGAACGCATCTGACACATTCCTTTACGTGCCAGCCGGTATGCGGGCCGGCGCGCTCCTGCTTGCAAACCGGGCAGTACGCAACGACGACGGGCTGTTTTGTAAACGGAATTCCGCTACAGGAGAATTCCCGTACGCTGGCTCATTATTTCAACGACGCAGGATATCATACCGGCTACATTGGCAAATGGCATCTGGCTAAGCAGGAGCCGGTGCCTGCCGAGAAACGGGGCGGTTATCAGGAATGGCTGGCCGCCGATGTGCTGGAGTTCTGTTCAGACGCCTACCAAACGACGCTGTTTGATAATGACGGCAATGCCGTTAAGCTTCCGGGTTATCGGGTGGATGCTCTGACTGACGCAGCCATTCGTTACATTGATCGTCAAAAGGACAATCCGTTCTTCCTGTTCGTCTCCTATCTGGAGCCGCATCACCAGAATCACCGCGACGACTACCCGGCGCCGGACGGTTACGCCGAACGGTATACGAGCCCTTGGCTGCCGCCTGATCTGGCCGCGCTTGGCGGCTCGACGCATCAGCATATTTCCGGTTATTACGGTATGGTGAAGCGGCTTGACGAGGCGCTGGGCCGGATGCTGGATGCGCTCAAATCGCTGAATCTGGACGACAACACGATTGTGTTGTTCACGTCGGATCACGGAAATCATTTTAAAACCCGTAACGGTGAATACAAACGCTCCGTTCATGACGCTTCCATTCGAGTGCCGAGCGCCATTACCGGACCCGGCTTTATGGGCGGCCGGCAGCTTCAGGAGCTGATAAGCCTGATCGATCTGCCTCCAACTTTGCTGGATGCCGCTGCAATTCCTGTGCCGGAGCATATGCAAGGCCAATCTATTATGCCGCTCCTGCAAGGTAAGGACATGATCTGGCCGGAGGAAGTATTTGTCCAGATTAGCGAATCCGAGGTTGCCCGCGCCGTGCGGACGAAGAGATGGAAATACGGCGTAAACGCCCCGGACAAAAACGCCTTCCATGATGCAGGCTCCGACCAATACGTCGAGGCGTATTTGTACGATTTACAAGCGGATCCGTACGAGCTGAACAATCTGATTGGCTCGGCTGCCCATCGGGAAGTGGCGGACATCATGAGAGCTCGGCTGTTGAGCCGTATGGTGGAAGCGGGCGAGACGCCGCTGCCTACGATTGTTCCAGCCGATTCGGTGAACTTCGGCCAGCGCACGGTAAGCACGGAAGAAGCGCGCAGTTAATCAAGCTACACCCCTGTTCTGAGCGGAACAGGGGTGTTTTCATGTTGAACAAAAGAACAATAAAACCGAATATTTCAACAATACTAGAAACGCTTCGTACGTTATATTAGTTTAGAAAGGGCTTACCAAATTTCCCTTTGGATGGAGGCGGCTTTGCGTTCGGGTATCAACAAACAAACCTAAGGAGGAAATGAAAATTGATTCAGCAACTGCGTAAAATGACGGCAATTTTATTAACAGCGGTGATGTCTGCTGCTCTGTGGACGGGACTGAATGCCCCGCCGGCAGCAGCGGCAAACACGGCGTACAACGTTGATTGCTCCGCAGTCTCAAACGGAGACGGCTCAGCAGCCAGCCCGTTCAACAGCTTGGCGTCCATAAACGCCGTGACGCTTGGAGCGGGAGATTCGGTGTTGTTCAAAAAAGGAACCACTTGCCTGGGCACCTTTGCGCCTCAAGGATCGGGAACGGCAGCAGCTCCAATCCAGATCGGCTCCTACGGTACGGCAGCAGCAATGCCAATCATTAATGCAAACGGACAAGAGGATGCGGTCCGGCTGAAAAACATGCAATACGTAGAGCTGCGCAATCTGGAGCTGACAGCGCCAGGCGACAATACGGCGGCGCGCCGCGGCGTCCATGTGCTTGGCCAGGATGCGGGCGATCTGTACGGTATTGTCATTCAGAATATGTACATCCACGATGTACGCGGATATATGCCTGCGACCGTCCCTGTATGGCAAACGGGAGTTGGCAAATTCGCCAACGCCTCAGGAGGCATTATCGTCCAGTCGCTCGGCTCGGCGGTGCCTACTGCATTTCATAACGTGCAAATTTTGGACAACCGGATTTCCGGCGTCGACCGTCAGGGTATATACACTTGGTCGAATTTCTGCCAGCGGGCGGAAACGGCCTCGTTCTGGAACGGCGTCTGCACGGCGGCTTGGAAGCCGATTACGGATGTTGTTATTCGCGGCAATCAGCTAAACGATATTGGCGGAGACGGCATCGCCCCGATGACGAGCTCAAACGTGCTGGTGGAATCCAATAAGCTGACCGGCTTCAACAGGCGCGCGGGCTCGCCGAACGCAGGCATGTGGACCGCCAACTCCGAGTATGTAACCTTTCAGTTGAACGAGACCTCCGGCGGAAAAACGACTCTCGACGGGATGGCATATGATGTCGATCATTCCACGAACTACGTGACGTTCCAGTACAATTTGAGTTACAACAACGAGGGCGGCTTTTTCTTGATTTGCCCCTATGCGGGCAATAGCGGGAAGTCGCAAAATTACATCATCCGGTACAATATCTCCATTAACGATGGAGAGCGGCTGTTTAAGGACTGGACCGGCGAATCGGTCAACGGGCAAATTTACAACAACACGATGTATGTCGGTCCGGGAATTAACGCAACCGTTTACGCTGAGGACAACAACAGCAAACACGACATTTTGTTCGCTAACAACGTTGTCGTTAAAGAAGGCAGCGGCACGGTAAACTGGTCTTATAACGATCCGTTTTTTATCAACGATAACAACGTTCTGTACAATGTGCCAGTACCGGCTGGCGCGACGGATATCGTTACGGCCAATCCGCTGCTCCATCAGCCCGGCAGCTTGACGGCATCCGGCTACAAGCTTAACGAGGGCTCTCCGGCGCTTGGCGCGGGCCGTCTTATTGCAGGCAACGGCGGGCGGGACTACTTTGGCAACCCGGTATCTGCGAGCGCGTCGCCTAACATTGGAGCCTATGAAGGGGCGGGTGTCCCTGCTGCGTCAGCGACTGAGGCGGTATATTCGTCTTATTTTAAACTGGATGACAGGACAGGCGTACAAGCGGTCGATTCAGGAGCGGCAGGCGCTCACGGCAGTCTGATTGGCAATCCGGTCTGGCAGGATGAGGGTGCCGTCAACGGATCGCTTAAGCTTGACGGCAGCGGCGACTATGTCAGTCTGCCCAGTTCAGCTACGCCTAGCTCAGCCGACTTTGCCGTTACCGGCTGGGTGAAGCTGGATCAGGCGGCGGGCACAAATCAATATATTGTCCAGCAGGAAGGACCGAACGGCAGATCCTGGTTGTACCGGTCAACGGCGACCGGCCGGCTGTCGACTTACTTGGGCGGCGTTGAGCTGACGTCCACGGGAACGATTCCGCTTGGCCAATGGACGCATGTTGCACTCGCGAAAAGCGGCGGTGAGGTCAGTCTGTACATCAATGGCCAGTTGGACGTGACTGCGGTCCGCTCCGTCAGTTTAACGGCAGACAAGTTCCGTCTTGGAGCGCATAAAGCTCCAAGCGGCAGTCTTGCGGACTGGAACGGCAGCCTGGACGAATTCCGTTTCTATTCCATGGCTCTAACCGGCAGCGATATTCAAGACATTTACACCGCGTCCAAGCTGCCGAGAGCATCGTATAAGCTGAACGAGAGCGCTGGCGCAACGGCAGCAGACGCTTCCGGCAACAGCTTTACGGGCACACTGGCCGGCAATCCCGTCTGGGAGCCGTCCGGAGGCAAACAAGCCGGGGCGCTCAAGCTTGACGGCAACGGCGATTACGTCACTCTGCCGAATGTGCTGAATCCGGCGGCATCGGATTTTACGGTATCGGCTTGGGTCAGACTGGACGTTTCCGCAGGAACGAATCAGAATTTGATTGCGCAAGAAGGAGCGACGGGAAGGGCTTGGCTTTTTCGGGATGCAGCGACGGGACGGTTGAATAGTTATCTTGGAGGCGCAACGCTGAGCTCAGCGAGTGTCATTCCGGTAGGGCAATGGGTGCATGTCGCGCTTGCCAAGACCGATAATACAATCAGCCTGTACATGAACGGCGTGCTGGAAAGCTCGGCTCTGCGCACCGTTGAATCGGCTGCGGGCGGCCTGCGCATCGGCGCACATAAAAACCCCGACGCAACCAATGTCAATTGGCAGGGAAGTGTCGACAACGTACGTTTCTACAACCAAGCGCTTAGCGAACGGCAGATTAAGGATGTATTCAGGCAGGGATAGCTGGATGCAGGTTTGAGGCGAGGAGGCGTCAGTCAGGTCATCTTATGGCCTGGGGGCGGCTCCTTTTTTTCATGCTGAGGCAGGACTTGAGGAGTTAGCTCGGACGAGTCATGTGAACGAATGGACACCCCTTTATAGTAGGGATGGGCAGTAAGGCAATAAATGAACGAGAGGTGATAACGTTGCAGGCTTGGAAAGTAGGCATTCTCTTATTTGATGACGTAGAGGTTCTGGAATTTGCGGGGCCGTTTGAAGTGTTCTCCGTCACAGCGTTTAACCGCGGACAACGGGATGTTTTTCAGCCGTTTGATGTGTCCACAATTGCTGCAGCAAGCGGCAAGCTTGTAACGGCTAACAACGGTCTCAAGGTCATCACGGACTATGACCTGGCGGATGCCCCTTTGTTTGATCTGCTCGTAATCCCCGGCGGCAGGGGCACGAGGCGGGAAATGAACAACCCGGAGGTGCTGGATTGGATTCGGCGTCAGGATAAAACGGCTCAATGGATGGCATCCATCTGTACAGGAGCGCTGCTGCTCGCCAAGTGCGGCCTGCTGGACGGCAAGCGCGCCACGACTCATTGGGCGAGCCTAGAGTACTTGAGACAAAACTTTCCGCAGATTGCCGTTATTGAAAACGTGAAGTTTGTAGATGAGGGGCATATTGTTACATCCGCTGGCGTCTCCGCTGGCCTTCATATGGCGTTCCATATGGTTCAGCGTCTGCTTGGGACGGAGACAGCCCAAGATACGGCGCGTATGATGGAGTTCGATATTCAGTTTGAAGAGCAGATGGAGTGAAACAATCTCGTACGCGAAGCAGGAGCCTTTTCACGGCATTTTCAGCCGGAAAAGACTCCTTTTTGTCGTTTTCCAGCATTGATTTTGATCGTCTGAGCAGGGAATATTCTATACGCTTTCCGTGTATTTGACGGAAGATTCATGCACAGGGCTCACACACATGAGCAACGCTGTTCTTTTCACACTTTGCAGCAAAGTTTTTAGCTTGCGCCAAGGTTCATTTAAGCTTCTTTAAAGGTTGGCCGCCTATACTACGTACATGGAGAGCGGAGAAGCAACTTGAATGCGGGCAATAAAAACCGATAAAGAAAGAGGTAACCAACGATGAAAAACAGTTATTCGGCAAAAATGGCGGGACTTGTTCTATTTGCAGCTATCGTCGCGGCAGATGCCAGAAGTTTAGCCGTCGCCGGCACAATCCCGGGCGCGAACGGGGACCGTGACAACGCAGCGCCAAAAGCCGCTGTGACAGCGGCTCATCAGGATACGAAGCTGTAAGTGCTAACGTTATCGTTTCAAAAAATATCGAGGGTGAAACAGTCCGTACAGGCGGATGTTTCATCCTTTTTGCCGTGTATGTCATGTATAAATGATTAATTTTGGTTTAGTTTTAGTTGTTTTGCGAAATGTTCAAATCCAGCTAATTCCATTACACTGAAAGCGTTTTCTGATTTTGATGAGATGGAGCAGATACAAAGGAAAGGTCGTGTGAAAAGCCTTACTTCAAAATCAAAAGATGATTTTAAAACAAGGGAGAAGTGATTTATGAGGACACACACGCAAGCGCTGCACGTACCTAAAAAAGTGATGACAGCCATTTTGTCCGCGCTGTTGATTGTTTCAACGTTCCTGTTTGCACAGCCAGCTCATGCTGCATCCTCGCAAATTGTAAACAATCTGGAGAAAGCGGCGACGGACGGATTACCGGTCTGGGCACAAGGCGGCTGGATGATGAAAGAAGGAAATACGTTTTATTGGTATGGCTTGGACATATCCCAACCTTCAAAGCTGCCGGACGGATCCGATAATCCAAACTGGAAAAAGAAAGTTAGCGCCTACACATCGACAGATCTCGTTACCTGGACGCCTTATAGGGAAATCGTCGATTTTCAATCGATCGATACTTACCGTGCAGCAAACCCGGGCACTACGATTCCCGCATTTAACAAAAATCAATGGTTTGGCAGACCGGTCGTACAGTTCAACAGCGTGCTCGACAAGTATGTGATGTACATGGAGTGGGGCTACGGCGGCGGCGGAGGAAACCGCAATACCATTTCCATCTGGTACAGTGACACCCCAACCGGCACGTTTACGTACCAAAAGAACATTCCTAAGCCGAACGGCTACGCCATGGGCGACCTGGGCTCGATTTTCACGGACACTGACGGCAGCACATACATTTCCTACACGATCGATTTAAAAGTTAGAGCGGACGGAACGCCTGACTACAATTCCGGGATTCAGATCAGCAAGCTGGAAACAAGTCTGAATGCAACCAGCACCTATGAGATCAATATTGCATCCTCAATCATATTGTCATCGGTGGCTCCTTACAAAGAAGCAACTACTCTGTTCAAAGTAGGCTCCAAGTATTATATGATGGCTTCCCAGACTAACTATTATGAATCAAGCCCAACTTATTATTACACGGCGAATAGCATAAACGGCCCTTGGAGCTCCGCTGCATTTGCCGGGACAACCTCCTGGAATGGAGCTTCCTATGCGGGGACGAGCCCTAGCGGGTCTAATTCTTTTGATACGCAAATTGACCAAATCCTCCCAATTCAAGGCACAGGAAGCAACATCGTTTATCTGTATATTGGGGACCGTTGGAACAATATGAAAAACAAAGCTGGAACGGGACCTGCAAGTACCGGACAAGGCCGTAATCCGTTCTTCCCTCTGACTTTTAATGCCGATGGCAAGCCTGTAATTAACGGGTATGAGAAATGGAGCATTAACCTGTCCGCCGGAACATGGACTCCGCCCGCTCCTATTGATATTCAGTTTAATTATTCGATTGTGAACGGCAATTCGAGCAAGGCGCTTGGCATTGTCAGCAATCTGACTACGGATAACGCGCTGCTTGAGCAACGGCAGTATGCGGGAGCAGCGAGCCAATCCTGGAAACTGATCGATGCCGGGTCCGGCTATTACAAAATCCAAAATATCAACAGCGGCAAGTTTATGGCCATCAAAGATGCCTCAACCGCGGATGGCGGACAGGTTATCCAGTGGAGCGATAGCGGGTCCAATAACCAGCAATGGCAGCTTGTCAACGCGGGCGGCGGCTTCTTTAACATCAAAAACCGCAACAGCGGCAAATTGCTGGGCATGAGCGGAGGCTCGACCGCCGATGGCACTCCAGTTATCCAGTGGGCGGATACAGGCTCGGCCAACCAAAAATGGCGCTTTGATAAACTCTAAAATCAGCCTTTTCACTTGAACTAATAACAGGAAGGGACCGTTCGTCTAAGGCGGCGGTCCATTTTTGTATGCCAAAAGCGATAAAAATATTGAATTTGGTTTATTTTTCGTTGTTTTGCGAAGTGTTCAAGGGATAAATGGATGAATTATAATGAAAACGCTTACCAATTAGGTCTAGGGGAGTAGTTCCAACAGAAAGGTAGTGTCGATTTTTAGCGCAGCAAGATGAGTATACAATAAGGGAGAAGTGATTTATGATGACACACTTGCAAGCGCTTCACTTTCCGAGAAAAGTGATGGCAGCCATTTTGTCCGCACTTTTGATTGTCTCAACATTCCTATTTGCACAGCCAGCTCATGCTGCCTCCTCGCAAATTATAAACAATGTGGAGAAAACGGCGACGGACGGTCTGCCGGTCTGGGCTCAGGGCGGCTGGATGGTGAAAGAAGGAAATACGTTTTATTTATATGGCTTGGACGCTTCCCAACCATCGAAGCTGCCGGATGGCTCCGATAATCCAAACTGGAAAAAGAAAATTAGCGTCTACACATCGACGGATCTCGTTACGTGGACGCCTTATAGGGAAATCGTCGATTTTGAGTCCATCGATACTTACCGTGCAGCAAACCCGGGCACTACAATTCCCGCATTTAGCAAAAATCAATGGTTTGGCAGACCGGTCGTGCAGTATAACAGCGTGATCGACAAGTATGTGATGTACATGGAGTGGGGCTACGGCGGCGGAAACCGCAATACGATTTCCATCTGGTACAGCGATACCCCAACCGGCACGTTTACGTACCAAAAGAACATCATTAAGCCGAACGGGTACGCAATGGGCGACATGGGCTCTGTTTTCACCGACACGGACGGCAGCACGTACCTGTCCTACACGATTGATTACAAAGTGAGGGCAGATGGAACGCCCGACTACAATTCCGGTATTCAGATCAGCAAGCTGGAAACAAGTCTGAATGCAAGCAACAACTATGAGATCAACATTGCGTCGTCGATCATTTTGTCATCGGTGGCTCCTTACAAAGAAGCGACGACACTGTTCAAAGTAGGCTCCAAGTATTATATGATGGCTTCTCAGACCAACGGATATGAGTCAAGCCAAACTTATTATTACACAGCGGATAGCATGAACGGCCCTTGGAGCTCGGCTGCATATGCCGGAGCAACCATTTGGAACGGAGCTTCGTATGCAGGGACGAGCCCTACCGGGTCTAATTCTTTTGATACGCAGATTGACCAAATCCTTCCGATTCAAGGCACAGGAAACAACATCGTTTATCTGTTCATTGGCGACCGCTGGAACAATATGAAAAATAAAGCCGGAACGGGACCTGCAAGCACCGGCCCAGGCCGCAATGCCTTTTATCCACTGACGTTTAATGCCGACGGCAAGCCTGTTATTAACGGATTTGAAAAGTGGAACATTGATCTGACCGCCGGTACCTGGAGTCAGTCTCCTCCTGATCTGCAGTTCAATTATTCGATTGTGAACAGCAATTCGGGCAAGGCGCTTGGCATTGTCAGCAATCAGACTACGGATAACGCGGCTCTCGAGCAGCGGCCGTATACCGGAGCTGCGAGCCAATCCTGGCAACTGGTCAATGCTGGTTCCGGTTATTACAAAATCAAAAATAGTAACAGCGGTAAGTTCATGGCCATCAAAGACGCCTCAACAGCGGATGGCGGACAGGTTATCCAATGGAGCGAGAGCGGGTCCAATAACCAGCAATGGCAGCTTGTCGACGCGGGCGGCGGATTCTTTAACATCAAAAACCGCAACAGCGGCAAATTGCTGGGCATGAACGCAGGCTCAACGGCAGACGGCGCTTCCGTTATCCAGTGGGCAGATTCAGGATCGGCGAACCAAAAATGGCAATTCGAAGCGATTCCTGCAATCGATTTGACCCAAACGTATTCCATTACGAACCAGAACAGCAGCAAAGCTCTGGGCACAGTAGGCCATGCTGCGGCAGATGGCACCAACATCGAGCAGCGTACGTTTTCAAGTGCGGCAAGCCAATCCTGGCAGTTCGAGTTTGTAAATGGGTATTATAAAATTAAAAACGTAAACAGCGGCAAGTATATGGATATCGCCAGTTCTTCTACTGCTGATGGAGCAAAAAATGTCATTAACCCGGCGAGCAGCGCAAACAGCCAGCTGTGGAAGCTGGTTTACGCAGGCAACGGTTATTACAAGCTTAAAAATGTAAACAGCGGTAAAATGCTCGGCCTCAGTGGCGGCAGCACGGCTGACGGCGCACTCAATACGCAGTGGCCGGAATCAGGTTCGGCAAACCAGAACTGGAGCTTTACCGTTCTTAATCCTTAATCTTCTATCATTAAAAGATGACTCTGAATTCGTCAGAGTCATCTTTTTTTAATAGCCAAAGCTAAAAATAATCGTAAAAACGATAATATTTTATTGATTTAGTTTAGTTTTCGTTGATTTGTGAAGTTTAAAAAAACAACAAGATGGATTAAAATGAAAACGCTTCACCAGTTGGCGAGGCGGAGCAGATTGAAAAGAAAGGTCGTGTTGATGCTTTTAACGGGCAGCCATCTGAAGATTTTACTACAAAGGAGAAGTGATCATTGATGACACAGACGCAAGTTTTGCCATTTCCTAAAAAGACAGTGGCAGCACTCCTGTCCACACTGTTGATCCTTTCGACGTTCCTGTTTGCTCAGCCAGCTCATGCTGCTTCCTCGCAAATTGTGAACAATGTGGAAAAGACTGCGACGGACGGTCAACCGGTTTGGGCACAAGGCGGCTGGATGATGAAGGAAGGGAATACGTTCTATTGGTATGGCTTGGACATATCCCAACCTTCAAAGCTGCCGGACGGATCCGATAATCCAAACTGGAAAAAGAAAGTTAGCGCCTACACATCGACCGATCTCGTGACGTGGACGGCGCACCGGGAAGTGGTCAACTTTCAATCCATCGATACTTACCGTGCAGCGAACCCGGGCACTACGGTTCCCGCATTTGATCGAAATCAATGGTTTGGCAGACCGGTTGTGCAGTTTAACAGCGTGATCGACAAGTATGTCATGTACATGGAATGGGGCTACGGCGGCGGTAACCGCAATACGATTTCAATCTGGTACAGCGATACCCCAACCGGTACGTTTACGTACCAAAAGAACATCATTAAGCCGAACGGTTACGCAATGGGCGATCTCGGTTCGATTTTCACCGATACTGACGGCAGCACGTACCTTTCCTACACGATTGATTTAAAAGTGAAATCGGATGGAACGCCTGACTACAATTCCGGCATTCAGATCAGCAAGCTGGAAACAAAGCTGAATGCAAGCAATAA
Organism: Paenibacillus pasadenensis; assembly: GCF_023715725.1. Lineage (GTDB taxonomy): Bacteria > Bacillota > Bacilli > Paenibacillales > Paenibacillaceae > Paenibacillus_O > Paenibacillus_O pasadenensis_A. Next base: position 320,939 of record NZ_JAMBOT010000003.1, on the reverse strand, counting down.
GTATGAAATCAACATTGCATCCTCGACCGTATTGTCATCGGTTGGGCCTTATAAAGAAGCGACGACACTGTTCAAAGTGGGCTCCAAGTATTACATGATGGCTTCCCAGACCAACGGATATGAGTCCAGTCCATCTCACTATTACACGGCGAATAGCATAACAGGGACTTGGAGTGCGGCTCAGGTCGCAGCAACCAGCCCTAGCAGTTCAAATTCCTTCGATACGCAGATTGATCAAATTCTGCCAATTCAAGGAACATCAGGCACAGTGTATATGTACATTGGCGACCGTTGGAATAATATGAAGAACAAGGCTGGAACGGGTCCTGCCAGCACTCAAGCTGGCCGCAACCCTTTTTATCCTCTGACTTTTAACAGCCAAGGCCAGCCTGTTATTAACGGTTATGCTAATTGGTACATCGACATAGCTGCTGGAACATGGAGCCCGACTGCTTAATTGACTCAATCGCTCCGTCACCAACGCTCGGGCATATGAAGCTAAAAGAGAAAGGGACCGTCCCCGGGGCGGTCCCTTTCCGTATGCGGATGCATTACATCAGGTCGGATACAAAACGGATTAGATGGAAAAAGATCGGGGACGTGTACGTGAGACTGTCGATCTGGCTCAAATAACTTCTGCCTGCGGCAACCGGCCTCCCGTCATCCCTCGTCAGCAGATCGCGCTTCAGCGCGGAGACGGTAAGCCCGCCGAAAAACCCGCAGACGCTAATAATCATGCCGGACAGCAGCCCGAGCCGCGGACTAAACGGGGTTAAGTAGCTGCAGATTACGCTGGAGGTTAAGGCCGTGAACACAAATGCGATGGCGAAGCCTTCCCAGGTCAGATAGGGATTGGCTGTCGGGACGACCCTGCGTTTGCCCACGTAAAGCGATGCCAGGTAGTGGACGGCGTCATTGAGCTGAGTGAGCACGACCAGGTAAAGGACAAGCCCCGGGCCGAATTCCGGCGAATTAAAGGGGAAGTAAGCCAAATGGCTGAGCCCGAACACCATTAGCATCAGCCCCCACTGGACCGAGCTGACGTTGCGGACAAATCCCGAAGTTCCTTTGCTTAGCAGGCGCGGCAGGGGCAGAAATAGAAATACATAGATCGGGAGAAAAACGATAAACATGCCGTACCAGTCGGTATATATCCAGTAATATTGAATGGGAATGGATAAATATGCCCACAGATGAAGCCTTCGGTCGGCCTTGCGCGTCTTGATCATGGCGAAGTATTCACGCAGCGCAAAAAAGGTCAGCACAACAAGCGAGAGCAGCGACACGAGCGGACTGAAAAGCGTTGCGCAGCATAAAATAACAAACATGCCCCACCATGTATGGATACGCGTAGCCATGGTCGAATAGTTTTTATCCGGCTGCAGCCGGCTGAGAATAAAATAGATCAGATGAACGGCGAGCAGAGCCGCAAATACAAGCTCCAGCGCCACGATTGAATTTTGCACCAGCATCACCAACTTGTTCGGGATCGGACGTTTCATTTCAATGATATGGTATGATGGGAAAAGTTGTCCAATAGGAGTGGAGGATGGATAGGGCATGACAGCGGAGCCGTCCGTTTATATTGTTTTGACCGATACCGGCACGCTGTTTACGCAGCTGATCCAGCAGTATACGCGGGCGCCGTACAATCACGCCTCAATTGCCTTCGACCGGGAGCTGACCGAGCTGTACAGCTTTGGCCGCAAAAACCCCCGAAACCCGCTGAGCGGAGGTTTTGTTCGGGAGGATCTGAACAGCGGCACGTTCAGCAGGTACCCGGAGACGGTATGCGTGATCTATGAGCTGCAAGTCACCGAACGGGAAGTCCAGAAGATGAGGCGTGTCCTCAAGTTTTTTATTCGCCGGAAAGAAAAGTATATGTACAACTTGCTCGGACTAATCGGCGTTGCGCTGAAAGAGCCGGTGGAGTTCTCGAATTCTTATTTCTGCTCTCAATTTGTTGCCGCCGTGCTCCATTATTCGGGCGTCCGTTTGTGGGACAAACCGCCTGCGCTTGTCACCCCGGAGGATTTCCGCCGGCACGAGCGGCTGAAAATTGTCTATGCAGGCAAGCTCAAGGACTATTCGCCGAAGCCTATCTAGCAAAGGGAAAAGGCATGTTAAGTAAGCCGGGTTAATCTCATACGGATAGGCATGCAAAAAGCGGACGATTCAATCGTCCGCTTTTTTGTCGCGACGCCATTAAGGCAAAATATTGCCTGCTGCGGTGAAGACGCCGTACCATTCTTCGCGGGTCAGACGGATGTCTGCCGCTTTGACGCAATCATGAAGCCGCTGCACGTTCGTTGTGCCGGTGACGGGCTGCATGTTCGCCGGATGCCGGAGCAGCCAGGCCATCGCAATGGTCGTGGAGCTTACGTCGTATTTTCCGGCCAGCTTGTCGAGCTCGGCGTTAAGCTCAGGGAACTTCTCGTTCCCCAGGAATACGCCTTCAAAAAAGCCGTACTGGAACGGCGACCACGGCTGGATTGTGATGTCATTTAGCCTGCAGAAGTCGAGCACGCTGCCGTCGCGGTTAACGGCGGCTTCATTTTGCATATTGACGTTGAAGCCTTGGGAAATGGTCGTGCTGTTCGTAATGCTAAGCTGCAGCTGATTGGCGACGAGCGGCTGTTTCACCGCTTTGCGGAGCAGCTGAATCTGCATCGGGTTCTGGTTGGACACGCCAAAGTGGCGCACCTTGCCGGAGCGCTCCAGCAGGTCGAACGCCTCCGCTACTTCTTCCGGCTCTACGAGCGTATCCGGGCGGTGCAGCAGCAGCACATCCAGATAATCGGTCCGCAGCCGCTTTAGAATTCCGTCCACGGAATTCAGAATATGCTCCTTGGAGAAGTCGAAAAGGCCAGGACGAATGCCGCATTTGGATTGCAGAATCATCTTTTCGCGAATGCTGGAATTCATGCCGACCGCATCCGCAAAAATTTCCTCGCATTTGCCGCCGCCGTAAATATCCGCATGATCAAAAAAGTTAGCTCCCAGCTCCATAGCCGTCCGCACAAAACGTTGCGCTTCGGATTTGTCCAGCGAGTCGATGCGCATGCATCCAACCGCAACGGCGGGCACTTCCAGCGAGCTGCTGCCCAGCTTAAATGTTCTCATATACACTCTCCTTCACGGGGGTATCGGTTTGCCGTAAACACTCTGCTGTTTATTGTGGCATACAAACAGGAGAGGTTCAAGGAAGGGGAAGGGAATAAAGCCGCACGGCTTTATTGTGCTGCCTCTGGCACGACGACCCGAACCTGTCCGGGCAAAATGCGGAGTGAAGCCGGAAGATCGGGACCTGGCTCGCCGTCGATGTTCGTACGAACCGTTTCGGAAGATTCAATGAGCAGGTTCCGGGTTGTGAAGTAGACGACATCCTTATGCTCCTTCAAGCTGCCGAACCAGAGCGACCAACCTGCGGTCAGCGTGCCAAGCACGCCTAGATCCTTGAAAATAAACCCGTGAATGAGGCCGTCATCCACCTCGGCTTCTGGAGCGAGCTTTTCAAAGCCGCCAACCGAATTGGTCAGCGCCGCGACGAAGAGCGGACATTCGCCTTCCCATTCTCCGCTGTCGAACTTAATGCGCAAGGGCGAGGACTGTCCGTTCACAAGCTCTTTGAGTCCTTCTTTGATGTAAGCCAGCGTTCCAAGACGCGATTTCTCCTCCGGCGTCACCCCGGCCAGCGCTTCCGCCATGGAGCCGACGGCAACAACGTTGGAAAATAAACGGTCGTTCAGCAATCCGATATCGACGGCCCGCGTATGCTCGGAAGCAAGCGCCGCGATTGCGGCTTCCGGCTCCAGCGGTATGCCCAGCGCGCGGGCAAAATCGTTCACGGTGCCCAGCGGCACAACTCCAAGCTTTGGCCGGCGGTTATGGCGCATCAGCCCGTTGATCGTTTCGTTCAGCGTGCCGTCGCCGCCCATGCAGACAATCAGCTCGCAGCCCTGCTTGCAGGCGGACTCGCTGAACCGGGCGGCATCCAGCTCGCCCTCCGTCTCATGAATTTCTACCGCGTACCCTTTGTCCAGCAGCGCTAGCTCGGCCGTCCGCGCATAGTCGAGCGCTTTTTCCTTCCCGGAGGAAGGATTAAGGATGATAAAAGCTTTTTGCGGAGCGGGGTCCGCTCCCTTCACGGGAACAAGCGGCGTTCCAACATAAGGCTGAACGTCATTGCTAAGGATCTCCAACGTGAATCACTCTCCGTTCGGATTAGCCCGAGAGCACTATATGGGCGTATACCTTTCGCTTACCACGAAGAGCGTCTCCGTTAAACGGGATGAGAAAGGATTAATAATATGGAAATTAATTCCGATAAAGGTTGGGAATGCAGGAGCGGATAGGCATGACAAGGGAGCGTTTTATGAAAGCAAAATGGTCGATTATTTTGGCGGCAAGCTTGCTGGCGGGGGCTGGGGCTCCTGCGGAGGCAGGGGCGAAAGGAAGCGCGATACAGGCGGAAAGCGGTAATCAGTTGAAAAGGATTCAAACGCCGGGACGGGAAATTTCAAGCTCAATTATTCATAAATGGAGCAAGCTCGGATTCGATTCTCCGCCTCCAGAGCTGAGGGGGCATTGGTCGGAGGAGCTGTTTCAGTGGGCTATAGCTGTTGGAATCGTTACAAACCTGACGGGTGCTGATTACAGGCCGGACGAGTCAATTACAGAATCGGAGTTTCTAGTTTTTTTCTATCGGTCGGTGAATGTAGGGACGATGCTTGAAGGCGACATGGTTTATAACCTGGCCCGGGCATACTCTCATCCTGTAAAGGGAGTGTCCCATCTAGCGGCAAGAAATTATCCGATTACTCGTTTTCAAGCTGCGGAGTTTGTGGCAGGCGCCCAAGGTGTAAATTTCAAGAAGGACGCCGCAGTCCAATACTTGTTGTCCCACGGTCTTACAGGTAATAGGCTGGGCCGGACGCTTATCGAATTTAATGGTGAAGAAAAGCTGACCCGTGCAGAAACGCTGCATTGGATTCGCCAATTATTGCTGAATGGACGAAGCATTATGGTTGACATGCCGAAAGAATTGAGCGATACCTCACAGATCCCCCCAATTCCGGCTGAAGGAGAGCCATTACCTGATTTTAAATATGAGCCAATCTCTAGAAATGATCTATCATTGGTAATAAGTGACGGAAACCGTTTGCCGATAGGCTCGTCCCGTTCCGAAATCGAAAAACGCATTGGCAAACCGCTTCATAATAGGAAAGATTTATTTGGACTATTTTCTTACGCGGACGGCTTGAAAATTGGTTACGATCATAGAGGCCAAATGACGGATTGGGTGATTGGCGTTTCGCCATCCGATGCTCCCCAAAATGCGACGACTACGAAGGGCATTGCGTTGAATTCGACGCTTCAGGACGTACTAATGAAATACGGGAGCGGCGGCTACTCTATAGATGGAATGGTGCAGTATTTCTTTGAAATTAAAAGAGACCGATTATCCCGCTTACCAAATTTCATAGAAGCCGATAATCCTGCTCAAACTTATGAACTTATGATTAACATGGATAAAAGCAGCGCTAAGGTGAGTATGATTGCAGTCATTTCGTACCGCTCATTCTGGCCAGAAAATGAGTTTTAAAACAATTGTTCCGGCCCCGGCCCTCCGGTTGGCCGGACTTTTGCTTTTATATTGACACCTCCCCACCCTCAAGTTATAGTTAAACAAGCTGAAACTGATAATCATTATCACATCTATTGGGGGATCAGAAAGATGAAAAAATGGCTTACACCGCTGGCGCTCACGTTGACGCTTATCCTTAGCGCATGTGGCGGCGGCAGCACCGCGAACAATGCCAGCAACACTTCCAACGAACCTGCGGCGAGCACGGCTCCAAGCGCCTCGCCTTCTGCATCGCCGGCTGCGTCCGGCACGATTACGTACGAGTCGGAGTCCGGTCCGGTAGAAGTGCCTGCGAACCCGCAGCGCATCGTAGCGCTGACGAACGCTCCGAACGTGCTTTCCATGAACGCAACGATTGTCGGCGTTGACCAATGGACAGCTAAAAATCCGCTGTTCACCGAGAAGCTGAGCGGCGTGGAGCAAGTGTCCGAGGATGACTTGGAAAAAATCATCGAGCTTGAGCCGGATCTCATTATCGCTGGCACGGAGATGAAAAACCTGAAAAAGCTGGGCGAAATTGCGCCTACGGTAGCCTTTACGTGGGGCAAGCTGGACTACCTCGCGCAGCAGGTTGCCATCGGCAAGCTGCTTAACAAAGAGGCGGAAGCCCAAGCATGGGTCGATGATTTCCAGAAACGCGCGGAAGAAGCAGGCACTCAGATCAAAGCCAAAATCGGCGAAGATGCAACCGTATCCGTACTTGAGTACGACGCGAAGAGCTTCTACGTGTTCGGGAACAACTGGGCGCGCGGCACCGAGGTGCTTTACCAGGCAATGGGCTTAAAAATGCCTGAAAAAGTGACCAAAGATGCGCTTGGACCCGGTTATTATACCCTCTCCAACGAGGCGGTTGCTGATTATGCAGGCGACTACGTCGTTCTGAGCCAGACGAAAGGCGTAGTGAACCCTATTTTTGAAACGGAGACTTGGAAAAACATCCCTGCCGTCAAAAATGAGCGTATCATTACGATCGACACCGAAGCTTCCAGCTACAGCGATCCAATCACGTTGGACCATCTGCTGAAAGTGTTTACGGATGGATTCTTGGCAATGAAGTAAGCGGCGTAAAGCCGAAATACGAAGAGCGTCCTGATGGCTGCATGTTAACAGCCGGAAGGGCGTTCTTTTTTCATAACGCTGCGGCTTGAGAGGCACAGTATATTTAAAGTCGGCCTTGCGTTATGATAGGAAGGAATATTCGCGGAATTGCCAGAAGGCGCAACCGACGTTTGTACCGTGAAAATAGATCATTCGACGCGATAGGAGACCCAATGAAATTTTCTGAGTTAAATTTGATGCCTGCCATATTAAAAGCTCTCGAGAAAGAGCAGTATACAACGCCAACGCCGATTCAGGCCCAAGCAATTCCGGCTGCGCTGGAAGGCCGCGACGTGTTAGGCTGCGCCCAGACGGGAACCGGCAAAACGGCGGCATTTTCCATTCCGATTATCCAACGGCTTAGCCAACCGGCAGCTGGAGCCGGAAAAGCAGCCGCAGCGGCGGCTAAACCTGCGGGCAAACGCCGCATCCGCTCGCTCATTTTGACCCCGACCCGTGAGCTGGCCATTCAGATTGAAGACAACATTCGCGCTTACAGCCAGTTCACCGATATTCGCTGCATCTCCATTGTCGGCGGCGTTTCACAGCGCGGGCAGGAGGTGCAGCTCGCGCGCGGTACCGATATTCTCATCGCCACGCCGGGAAGGCTGATCGATCTGATCAACCAGAAACATGTCGATTTGCAGCATGTGGAGATTCTGGTGCTGGACGAGGCCGACCGCATGCTCGACATGGGCTTCATCAACGATGTCAAAAAAATTATGGCCCGCATGCCGGAGCGGAAACAGACGCTGTTTTTCTCCGCCACAATGCCGCCGGAAATTAACCGTCTTGTCGAGTCGCTGCTGCGCGATCCGGTCAAGGTTGAAATTACGCCGGTGTCGTCCACGGTGGACCGGATTGACCAATCGGTTTATTTTGTGGATAAAGGCAATAAGCCGCAGCTGCTCATTCATCTGTTGCAGGATGCCTCGATTGATTCGGTTCTTGTGTTCACGCGTACCAAACATGGCGCGGACCGCGTTGTGCGCGTGCTGGGCAAGGCCAAAATTACGGCGCAGGCCATTCACGGCAACAAATCGCAGAACGCCCGTCAGCTGGCGCTGAACAACTTCAAAAGCGGCGCTACCCGCGTGCTGGTTGCGACGGACATTGCGGCGCGCGGCATCGATATTGAGGAGCTGTCGCATGTCATCCAGTTCAACCTGCCGAACATTCCGGAAACGTATGTGCACCGGATCGGCCGCACAGGGCGGGCTGGGAAAAGCGGAACAGCGATTTCGTTCTGTGAGACGGAGGAGATTCCGTACCTGAAGGACATTGAAAAGGTAACGAAAAAGAAAGTGCCTGTCGTTCGGGAGCATCCGTACCCGATGACGGGAGAACCGGCTGAAGCGCCGGCTTCGCAAAGCGGCGGGTCTGCCTCGGGCGCGGCGCGCAAGTCCGCGCCTGGCGGGCGCCAAGGCGCGAAGCCGGCCGCAAGCGGTGAGTTTGGCGGGCGGAGCGGCGGCTCCGGCCGCGGATGGAGCGACGGCGCGAGCCGGAATGGCAGCGGAAACCGGCAGACGGGATGGGGCGATGGAGCTGGCGGCGGAAAAGCTGGGGCATCCGGCGGCCGTTCCGAGGCAAAACGCGGAGCGGCAGGCGCTGGCCGGAGCGGCTCCTCGCGCGGCGCTGCAAGCCAGGGTGCGCAGACTGCTGCGCCGCAGCGCCAGCAGGGCGGCGGCACGGGCGGCAGCCGCAAAGGCCCGCGCGGCGGAGCCGAGCGCGGCAGCAGACCGCAAGGCAGCTTTCCCCGCTAACGGCCCCGGGTTGGAATGTTGGCATGAACCGTCGGATAATCCGGAATTTTTTCGGTCCGTTTGCGCCGATCAGGCCATGTAAGGACGTATGACGCCCTTAATTCGTTTCAAAGCGCACCTGTTCGCACGAACCGCATCTTTCAAGCCGCTGCTTCACATAGTTCTCAAAAACCGTGTGATTTCAATCACACGGTTTTTTGCTGTGCGCAAGATACACTGAAGTCATCCCAAACAACCATTATCCGAATCAGGAAAGCGAGGCATCCTCATGCTAAATCCCGATACGATCGCCATTATTAAATCCACCGTTCCGGTGTTGAAAGTTCATGGAACGGCAATAACCCGCCGCTTTTACGAGCGTCTGTTCACCGCTCATCCCGAACTGCTTAACCTGTTCAACCATGCGAATCAGAAGCAGGGCCGCCAGCAGGAGGCGCTTGCCAACACCGTTTATGCCGCTGCATTGCATATCGATAAGCTGGAAGCCATTTTGCCTGTTGTCCGCCAAATTGCGCACAAACACCGCAGTCTCGGCGTAACGGCAGATCAATATGCCGTTGTAGGCGAGAATCTGTTGGCTGCGATCTCGGAGGTGCTCGGCGATGCTGCCACGGAGCCGATTTTACAGGCTTGGGGCGACGCGTATGGCGTTATAGCAAACGTTTTTATCGAGGTGGAAAAGGATCTGTACCGCCAAGCGGAGGAAGCGAAGGGCGGCTGGGCCGGTTACCGCGAGTTCAAGGTGCAGCGCAAGGTCAAAGAGTCGGAGCAGGTTTTCTCCTTTTATCTCGTGCCGCTTGACGGCGGCGAGCTGCCGGCTTTTTTGCCGGGGCAATATATCAGCGCTAAAATGGCGATTCCCGGCCATGAAAATACCCACATCCGCCAATACAGCCTGTCAGACGCTCCGGGCAAGCCCTATTACCGGATCAGCGTGAAGCGGGAAGACGCTATTCCGCAGGTTAAACCTGCCGGCACCATTTCTTCCTACCTGCACAGCAGCGTAGAGGAGGGAGATGTGCTGAAGCTATCGGCGCCAGCCGGGGACTTTACGTTAAATGTAGAGGATAAACGCCCGGTAGTGCTGCTCAGCAATGGCATTGGCGTGACCCCGATGCTCAGCATGCTGGAGACGCTCGCAGTCCGGAATCAGGGGCGTAAAGTGACCTTTATTCACGCTAACCGCTGCAGCGCCGATCAGGCCCAGTATGCGAGAGTGCAGGAGCTGCTGGGAAGCTGTCTCGACCTTTCCGTGCGCTGGAGCTACATGGAGCCCGAAGCTGGATTGGACGCGGTGAACTCCGTGTTGCAAAGCCAAATCAAACCGGGCTTCATTAATGCGGAGTGGCTGAAAGAGTTTGTCCCTGCTGAGGGGGCTTCCTATTACTTCTGCGGCTCTGTGCCGTTCATGCGGGAGGTTTACAACGGACTCTTGGCATGCGGGGTGCCGGTAGAGGATTTGCATTATGAGTTTTTCGGTCCAGCGACGGATATTACAGGTCTGCCGGAGCAAGCGGCAGCTCCCGTTTCTTAAGCAGCCGATTGACTGTTTCACGGCGCAGTCCGATCAGCTGCCCGATTTCTTCCTGAGTGAGCAGCTCTCCCATTTGATGCACGCCGAGGTGCATAGAGAGCCAGGCTTCCAGCTTTTTGATCCGGTTTAAAGGATCAAGGTCGGTGAGCTGGTCCATTCTCTGCTGCATCATGCGCAGCTTGTCCTGCAGCAGCAGGGCGATTGACCGGCACTTCTGGGCATTATCCTCCAGATCGCGGTACCAGTCCGGCGCGGCGATCGGGTTCAGCTCGCTCGGCACCAGAGCAATCGCCGTTCCGTAATACGGATGCGGGCTGAGCAAGGAATGATGGGGGATTATTTCCCCCGGCACGATGAGGTTGACCAGAATCTGGCTGCCGTCAGGATGGGAGCGGACGATTTTCAGCATTCCGCTATGCAGCTCAAACAGCTGGCCCTGCTCTCCTTGGCGGAACAGCACTTCGCCGCGATGCAAACGCATGACTGTCGGCTCCTTTCGTTCCTCTGCTAGAATTGGTTTTGCCGGTTGCCCATGGGCAACCGGTTTTTTTAAGGTTCCCCGGCAGCCGTATAGGCCATAAAGGCGGCAATGCCTTGGCACTGCAGCATCAGCTGCTCGTCCAGCTTTTGCAAAGCGAGCCGGAATGAACGTTCCACCTTGGCAAAGCTGCGGTTGTCCAAATCATGCAGGAGCTGCTTCATATGATCGATAAAATAAACCGTCTTGCGCAGGCTGCTGATGACGATAATGCTTCTAAGCTCCGCCTGTGTGTACAGGCGATAGCCGTTATCCTCGTTGCGTTTTGACTGGAACAAGCCCTCCTGCTCCCAAAACCGGATAGCGGACGGGTTGACGCCGGCCAGCTCCGCAACCTCCCCGATCGTCATGCTGTCCTTGATTGTAACATTCCCGAAAAGAGAAAAGTCGGACTTTCGAATCATCATCAGCATCTCTTCGACACGCCGTTTTTCCTCTTGCATGTTGAATTGCTCCCGGTTAAACAGCCAGAGCGCCTCCACGGTCCGTCCCGCCTTTTGAAGCTGCATTGCTTCATACACAACCGGAACGCCGTACCCCTTTAACAGCTTGCGAATAGCGGTGAAGGCGAGAAAGTGAGGCCCGGTATAGAGTCTTCGCCGGCTGTCCGTCCGAGGCACATCCGGGATTAATCCCAGCTCTTCATATCTTCGTAAGGTCGTTGTGCTGACGCCAAGCTGCTCGGCTAGCCTCTTTGGGGTAAATCCAGTCTCTTGCATCTCCGCCTCCTCCGCTTTTCAAAAGATTAAATTCAAACCTTCAACTGCATCAACAATATTAAAACGTGTAAAGACTTAACTTTCAAGCGATGTGGAGCAACAATCCGAAAGATTGCATGAATGTTGTACGCTTATCGTACGAAGTAAAAGAGGAGTGATAGGGATGCAAAAACGGGTTCTGCTTGGCGACGGATCGGAAATTGAGGTCAGCTTAACGGGTGCATCAGGCGGAAAGGTCATCCTGCTTCCGGGTGTAAAAGCTCCGGTATACGGCGAAGAAGCCGAAGTCTTGAAGCAGTGGGGCGTCGATCCTGAGGCAGGCCTGCGTTTGGTAGAAGGCTTGGAATGTGAAGCTGGCGTACTTTCTTTTGACTATGAAGGGCATATATTCCATCATCCGAAGCCGGAAGGGCTTACCCCGGACATCCTGGCCGACGACTTCCTGACCATTGCCGATGCGATGCATGTAAAAAGCTTCAGCTATTACGGTTATTCCTGGCTCGCGCTTGCCGGGCTGCAGCTGGCGATCCGAACGGACCGTTTGGAAAGTCTCGTCATGGGAGGTTTTCCGCCTTACGGCGGCCCTTATAAAGAAATGCTCGCCGTAACGGAGCATACTTATTTGCAATCCAAAGCTCAAGCAGAGGGGTCAAGTTCTCAAGCTGAGGAATATTGGCCGGAGGGGCCGGAGGAAACCGACTGGAGCTCCGTTTCGGTGACGATGGATCCGGCGGTTGCGTTTCAGTTTGCAACGATGTACCGCAGCCTGGCCGAGTTTGACGACCGCAGCATACAGCATAAGCTGCTTCCACTGCCGAGGTTTGTTTTTGCTGGCGAGCGGGATACGATCGAGTACGGAGAAAGCTTTGGCGGAGTGACGGTAGATATCATCGGGAGGTTGAGCAAGCATAAACGGCGGCTGGAGGAGCTGGGATGGAAGGTGGAGATTTTGTCCGGCAACGGCATGGATCATACAAACGCGATGCAGCCTCCAGCCGTGCTGCCGCTGCTGACGGCGTGGATGAACATGCTGGCGCTTGATGACGGAGGGCGTTAGGGAGTCGGGTGCCGAATGATCCTGCGCTGCCTATCTTCTTTTGGGACGGCCGTAATTCTTCTGAAGCAGAGTCATTCGTAAGAAACCAGGCGAATCGGGCTATGCTATACTAAAGGCGAATTAGACCGATTTGCAGCGATTAGGGGGAAATCAACGTTATGAATGGTACGAAGCTGGCTTGGAAGCGTAATATTACGCTTTTTCTAAGCGGCCAGACGCTCTCATTATTCGGCTCGGCCTTGGTGCAATATGCCATCATGTGGCATATTACGCTGAGCACGCAGTCGGGCGTAATGATGACGATTTCGATTCTTTGCGGCTTTGTGCCGACCTTTTTTCTATCGCCCTTTGCCGGGGTATGGGCCGACCGCTACAACCGCAAGCTTCTTATTATTCTTTCTGACAGCTTGATCGCGGTAACGACGCTAATTATGGCGCTGCTGTTTATGGCGGGCTACCAAGAGCTGTGGATGCTGTTTCTTATGTCGGCGATTCGCGCTCTCGGGACTGGCGTGCAGACGCCTGCGGTCGGAGCGTTTATTCCGCAGATTGTGCCGGAGGATCAGCTGACGCGGGTGAACGGCGTTAACGGTACGATCCAGGCGCTTATTATGTTTGCGGCTCCTGTCGCCAGTGCGGCTTTGATTACTTACGCTCCGCTGCATGCCATCTTTTTTATTGACGTTGTGACCGCTGCCGCCGCGGTTCTGACGCTGCTGCTGTTCCTCAAGGTTGAGGCGCATGCAAGCTCGGCGCAGACGCAGGAAACCGGGTACTTAGACAACCTGAAGGACGGCATCCGGTACATTCGCGCCCACACTTTTTTAAAGCCGCTGTTTATTTATATGGCGCTGTTCATGATTTTCATCGCGCCAGCGGCGTTCCTCAGTCCGCTTCAGGTAACGAGAAGCTTCGGGCCCGATGTGTGGAGGCTGACGGCAATTGAGCTCACCTTTTCCGTAGGCATGATGATTGGCGGCATTCTCATCGCCTCCTGGCAGGGTTTTCCGAACAAGGTGCATACGATGGGGCTCGGCTTTGCGTTAAGCGGAGTCGTTACGGCCCTCATGGGTATCGTTCCTAATTTCTGGGTCTACGCCGCATTGATGGGAATCGTCGGCGTGTCGATGCCATTATTCAATACGCCAGCGACCGTACTGCTCCAGCAGAAGGTCGATCCGGCGTTCCACGGCAGAGTATTCGGCATTATGGGCATGATCTCCAGCTCCATGATGCCGCTTGGCATGCTGCTGTTCGGTCCGCTGGCGGACCGGATCGACATCGAATGGCTAATGCTCGGAAGCGGAATTTTGATCTTTATCATCGGGCTGTTATTCTCGCGCAACCGGGGGCTGCTTGAGGCTGGCAAGCCGCAAGACAACGTGACGTCCGGGGCGGCGGAGCCGGGTCAGGCTTAATCGTTGATCTCAACTCAAATTCAAGGGGGAGTACAATGAACGTGCAAACCTGTTTTTGGTTCGACACTCAAGCCGAGGAAGCGGTAGATTTTTATAGGACACTCATTCCGGGAGCAAAAGTTCTGCATGTGAGCCGTTATGGCGAAGGCGGCCCCGCTCCTGCAGGCACGGTCAAGCTCATTCAGTTCGAGCTTGGCGGACAGACCTATCAGGCGCTTAACGGCGGGCCGCATTATCAGCTGACTCCGGCTGCCTCTATATCAGTGTCCTGCGATAGCCAGGAGCAGGTCGACGAGCTTTGGGCCCGCTTAACGGAAGGCGGCGAGGAGAGCCGCTGCGGCTGGCTGACGGACCGCTTCGGTCTTTCCTGGCAGATCATCCCGCCTGGTCTGGAGCGTTTATTGGATGCCGAGGATAGGATTAAGGCGGGCCGGGCGGTTGCAGCACTGCTGACAATGCGCAAGCTGGACATTCATGAGCTGCAACGGGCATTTGACGGTATATAATAATGGGGCGGTTCTAACAACCGCTCCATATTTTTTTTGCGTTTACTGATAATAATAATCATTATTGGTTAATATATAAGCAGAAAGGCAGCCGCTGGCACGGCCGCCTCCCGGTAAATCACACTTTAGGTTCGAATGTTTTGCAGTCGGTTTCTTCGGAATTGCTTGCTTTGTTGCTGCGGCTCACCACATAAATGGAAGATGCATTGCATTTATTGCCGGCAGCCCAATGTTTGCACGAATTAACCTCGCAAAGAACGTCTTTTGCCATGAGTCTCACCTCCTTGGCTTTAGCATGGTCGAATGCGATATCTTTTTATACCTCAAATCGGCCGCTTCGAATCTATTTGTCCGGTTTGGAGCCGATTCTGCAATGGGTGCATAGGCTAACCTAGACTTGAACCCAGAGTGGAGGCCGTCGAAAAGCATGGAAAAATACGCAAAGCTGCTGCAATCTCCTTCCTTAATGCTGAGTGCGGATTCAAACAAAACCGTCACATATGAGCGCGATCCGCAAAATTACATTACTCAGCTGTTCGGAGAGCAGCTGCCGCCGGTTAAAACCGGATTTTTTAATGTGCGCATGAGCAAGGACGTCATTGTACAACCGCATTGGCATACCAATGCAACGGAGCTTGTTATTGTACTGAGCGGAGAAGTAGTGACGACCGTATTTAATCCCTTTTCTCAAAAGCTGATGACCTACCGGATCGGCCCCGGAGAAGTGTCGATGTTTCCCGAGGGCTGGTTTCACTGGATCGTCTCTACATGCGACCATACTCATTTTTTGACCGTGTTTGATGTCCCAACGCCGGATATCGTGCTCGGCTCCGACTTTTTACGGTTTACGCCGAAAGAAATCATGGAGCTGGCCTATTGTGCGGATGGGGACGCGTACGCCAAAGCGGTTGCCCCGATTCAGCAGTCGGTCATATTTGGTCCGCCTCCCGGCTGTGAAACGGCCGCGCCTGTCTACCAAGCAGCACCGGTTTACGCTGCCGGATACAGCGCTATTCCTCAACCGGCGCAGGCGCCAGCCAATTGGGGCGGCGGCGGTATGCAGCAAGGGTACATGTACCAGCAGCCGACTGCTGGTACAGGGGCTTGGAGCCCTGCCTATGCTTACAGTGGATTTGCTCCGGCAAGCGCGGCTTATACGAGTCCGTCTTGCCCCGGCTGCGGCGGTACGGCAGCTAACCGTTGGGGACCTTCAGCCTCTTATCCGGTTTACTCCTATAGCGGTCAATAGTGTAGTGAGCTTCAGAGGGAGAAAAAGCATACACGTTAAAGCCAGCCAACCAGCTGGCTTTTTTCCATTATTTCCTGCATATCGCCAGTCATGGACGGATAGGAGCCGCACGAGCGGGAAAGCTAACGCAGTTGTGTTACCGATCAAGGAGGTTTTAACGTGAAAGCTGGAAAAAGGCGGGTGCTGCTTGCCGTCGTATCGGCATTAGCCCTGTCCGGGGCCGCATCAGCAGCAGGCGCCGAAGCGGGCATAAACGTACTGGAGCAGCCGGGCCAAATCAAGCCTATGCGTTCGGAAGCAGGAAAGGATTCCGCAAAAGCAGCCAATCTGGTGAGCCAAGCGCTGCTCCGTCCAATCGCTCTTTCCGCCGAGGCCAGATGCCCGGACAAACCGGCTGCAGCGGAGGAAGAAGCGCCTCGCGTCGTCTGCCTGGCGCTTGCATTTGAAGCGGAGCTGACGCCGGATCAGCGGGAGCGGCTGCGTTTTCCGTTTACCGCCAAAAACGCGGTGAGCTGGAGCAATCGCCCGGTGGACGAGGTCCCCCGCAACGGCTTGCCGCTCGGCGAGCTGAGTGAAGGCGGGCTGGAGGCATTCAAAGCGCTAACGCGCGAAGCTTTTGGCCCGGAAGGCTATAATGCGATGCGCGGCATTATGCTCGCGGACGATGCCGAGTCAACCTTGGTTGGGAACAGTCCGCGATGGAGCTCAAAGCTGTACTATATTGAATTTCTCGGAGATCCTAGCAGCCGCGAGCCTTGGATGCTGCAGCTGAGCGGCCATCATCTGGCGTTCAACCACACGTTTCAGACGAGAGAAATCGGAGCGACGCCGATGTTTCTTGGCATTGATCCCCGCAAGTTTGTGGCGGGAGGACGCGAATGGGCTGTGATGGAGCCGAGGCTGGATGCGATGTACACCATGCTGCGTTCCTTGCCGCCGGATGAATTGGCTGCGGCAAAGCTGGCGGACAGCTACGCCGACGTGCTGCTTGGGCCGGGCAAGGACGGACATTTTCCGGAAGCGGAGGGAATTCCGTATTCCCATCTTGGCGAACAGCAGAAGCAGCGGGTAAGGGCAGCCGTATCGGCATGGGTTCGCACGGCAGAGCCTGCGGAAGCGGAAGCGCTGCTGGCGGCGTATTTTGATCCGGAGGCGCTTAAACGCACTTATATCGCCTGGTCCGGGTCGACCGATGAGAACGTGCCGGGCTCCTATGTGCGCATCGACGGACCGCGCCTTTGGCTGGAGACGATCACGCTGAAGCCGGAGTCCATTCCTGGCCAAGGCCATGTTCATTCCATCTGGCGGGACCGCAAAGCGGATTACGGGGGCTGTTTTTTTTAATCCATGAAGAAATCAGGACCTTCCCGGCAGCAGGCTGGAGAGGTCCTGATTTTTTTGAACAAAGCTTAACGCGTGCCATCCCACTCCATGTAGAACTGCTCCAAATACTGCTCCATATAAGCGTGGCGCTGCTCTGCGATCCGCTTGGCGGAGGGGGTGTTGATCCGATCCTTCAGCTTAAGCAGCTTTTCATAAAAGTGATTGATTGCGGTGCCGCCCCGCTTCCGATACTCGTCCGGGGTCATTTGCTCTCGCGGCGGCAGCGCGGGATCGTGCATCGGGCGTCCGGTATGGCCGGAATAGACAAAAGCCCGCGCAATGGATATGGCGCCTATGGCGTCCAGCCGGTCGGCATCCTGCACGACTTTTCCTTCCAGAGTTGCCATAGGGGAATTGCTTCCGCCGTTATAGGACATGGTTGCGATGATCTCCAGCACATGGGAGCGCTGCTCCCGGCTTACAGGCTGGCCGTCCAGCCAGGCGGATACCTTGAGCATGCCGGCTTCCTTAGACTCATTCAGCTTTTCATCGGCGACATCGTGAAGCAGTGCAGCCAGCACGCATAGCGGTGCGTCGGCTTCTTCCTCTCGCGCCAGCCGCTCGGACATGGCGGCGACTCGGTGCACATGCCACCAGTCATGCCCGCTTGTATCCGCCCCCAGCTCGGCTTTGGCATACGCTTCGGCGGCTTGCAGAACAGCTTTTTGAATCGGTTGCTCATGAATCTCCTTCATAAATGCACAGCCTTTCTGGTTGAGAGCTCAGTGATGTCCGCATGTTTGAGCAGTTTATATGGACTTGTTTATCTTTTTATTTTAACAGCCGGCAGCAGATTGCGTCCTCCATGAAGTAGAGCACAATGTTGTTTCTATCTCAATCCTTTGTTTCAAAAGCCGCCGTTACGCGGTACTCATGGAGAAGAACCTAACTCTCCGAAGAAAGAGGCTGCCCTCATGAGCCGATTTAAACTTATCCGCAACCTGGCGTCAAGGCGCATTCTCGTTCTGATTGCGATTCTGCTTCTGTATGGCTCCGTATTGATTTACAATACGCACAAACCTCTTCCAAAAGGGGTTTCCTATGCGGGCTCCATTCATCATATCCCGGAATCCGGTCTGGAGCTGCTGAACGATCTGACCTATCCGGACGCGGCGGGCCGTGTCAGCGACCAGCGGCTGTTTGCGCGTATGCTGCAGGCCATTCGGGAAGCGGAGCGTTTTATCGTGCTGGACATGTTTCTGTATAACGGTTTTTACGATAAGGAACAGAGCTTCCCGGCGTTAAGCCGGAGCTTGACCGAGGCATTGATCACCCGAAAAAAAGAGCGCCCCGATCTGGCTGTTACCGTTATTACCGACGACGTGAATACGTCGTACGGCTCGCATCCCAACCCGGAGCTGGAGCTGTTAAAACAAGCGGGAATCCCCGTCTCCATTACGGATGTTGATCCGCTGCGGGATTCCAATCCGCTGTACACCGCTGCGTGGCGCTTGACCGCCCGCTGGTTTGGCCAGGAGGGCCGGGGCTGGCTGCCGAATAAAATGGCGTCCGAAGCGCCTGACATGACGGTTCGCTCCTATCTCAAGCTGCTCAACGCAAAGGCCAATCACCGAAAGGTGCTGATTACGGAAACGACGCTTGTTGTAACTAGCGCCAATGCCCATGACGCAAGCTTCCATAACTCCAACAGCGGATATGCGGTCAGCGGTTCGCCGGGACTTATTCGGGATGCGCTGCGCACGGAGCAGGCTGCGCTGGCGATGTCAGGTCAAGGCTCGACGATCAAGCTGCCCGTGCATTGGCCTGCTCCATTGGAGGAGGGCGGGGAAAGCGGTGCGGGAGCTGATGCTGCCGAAGCGCAGGTTGGCGTTCAAGTGCTCACGGAGGGGAAAATCCGCGAATTTATTTTGCGCGATTTGGGCGCTGCGGGGGCAGGCGACCGGATTTGGCTGGGCATGTTTTATCTTGCCGATCGGGCGGTCATGCGCGAGCTGCTTGCCGCCTCAGGCCGAGGGGCGAGAGTCCGGCTTATTTTGGACCCCAACGAGGCGGCGTTCGGCAACTCTAAAATCGGGGTGCCCAATCGGCCTGTAGCGGCGGAGCTGCTGAAAAAATCCGAGGGTAAAATCAGCGTTCGCTGGTACAATACGGGCGAGGAGCAGTACCATGCCAAGATTATGCTGATCGCTGGCGGGAATGGAGCGGTCATACATAACGGCTCGGCTAATTTTACCGTCCGTAATCTGGACGATCTTAACCTGGAGACGAATCTTCGTATTGAAGCTCCTGCGGGCAGCAGGACCGAGCTGGAGGCGGAGTCGTACTTTGAACGGCTGTGGAGCAACGACGGAGCTCAGTATACGCTGGATTACACTGCGTATGAGGAAAAAACAGAGCCGCTTAAACGAATTTTGTATCAGCTGCAGGATTGGTTCGGTCTAACTACCTTTTAGAATTGTGGGGACGAAAAGGATAACTTGTGATAATATTATGGGCAGAATATTGTCATATTTATGGAAAATAGAGGGATAGGGCTGATTACATGGCGTTGCTGGTAGCAGGGGGAAAAAGCTTTGATGTGGACGCGCTTTTGTTCGATAAAGACGGAACTCTGCTAGAGTTCAGCTATACATGGGGTGTCTGGACCCGGCATATGCAGGAGAAGTTCACCAGCATTTTGGAAGCAAAAGGAATCACGCCGCTGGGGCGGGACGAGCTCGGCAAGGAATGGGGAATTACATTTGCGCCGGACGGATCGCCAACCGCGTATGATCGCGGCGGACCGCTGGCGGCGGGTACGCTGGCTGAGCTGATGTCTCTGCTCACAGCCACCGGCTACCGCCGCGGGCTAAGCTGGAGCGAGTCTCGCGTCGCGGCGCAGGAGTGTTTGCGGTATACGGAGGAGCGGATGCATGAAGAGCGCCCCGCAATGGCGCTGCCCGGCGTGCCGGAGCTGCTTGCCGCCTGCAGGGAAATCGGCATCCCGGCTGCCGTTGTGACGGCGGACGAAACGACATATGCGGTTCAGCACTTGAGCTGGCTTGGCCTGGACGGCTACTTTGCCGAGATTATCGGCACCGATCAGGTGGATCACGGCAAGCCGTTCCCGGACATGGTGGAGCTGGCTTGCAGCCGCTTAGGCATTGATCCGTCCCGCGCTGCTGTCATCGGCGATACCAACGGTGATATGCGAATGGCGCGCTCCGCTGGTGCTGCGGCAGCCGTAGGGCTTGCCGAAGGCGCGTCAACCCGCGAGCTGCCGGATGCGGACACGATTGTGCCTTCCTGCGCACAGATTGAATTAAAAGCCTAACAAAAACATGAGGCAGCCCTTGGGCTGCCTCATGTTTTTGTATGGAAGGGATAAACAGGTTGTTCATATATTTACCAAAATTTTCATACTCAAGCGCAGTAAAACTGTGATAATCTGAAGTTGGTTAGATGATCGAACTTTTTACCTTATAGGAGGAGATGAACGATGAATCAACCTCTGGACCCGTCGCTTCAGGAGACGATGGCCTCTGTTAGTTCCGCGCTGCATGATCGGATGAGGCAGCGGCTGAACCTGCGGCAGCTGGGCGGACTGCCTGCTGCGGACGGGCGGACGGTAAAGGCGGACAAGCTGTTCCGCTCGGGCGAACTCGCGGATCTGAACGCGGAAGAGCTGCAGCTGCTGGAGTCGCTCGGACTGGCTTTTATATGCGACTTCCGTACCGAGGACAAGGGGCGGGAAGTGCCGACGCCGGCAGTCCTCGGCGTAGCCTACCTGCAGCTGCCGGTTGCCGGAGCTAATTTTGGTCCAAAAGATATTCCGCGTCTGATTCAAGCGCTTGGGGCTGGCGAAAATGTCGTGGACCCTCTGCCTGCCGTTTACCGGCAGTTTGTGACCGATGAGAGCACGCGCAGCGTTTATACGCAATTGATGCGGACGCTCATTGAGGCCGAGGGCCGCCCGGCGTTCTGGCACTGCACCGCCGGCAAGGACCGGACCGGATTTGCGGCTGCGGTTATTTTGCTTGCGCTAGGGGCCGATGAAGAGACGATTATTGCCGATTATATGTTGACAGCGGAATATCGGCTTGAAGCCTCGGAACGGATTCTCGGCCAGGTGAGCGCCGTGCTTACCGATGAGCGGGTGCTCGGCTTCGTGCGCGGCGTCCTTGGAGTGCGCCCGGAGTATATTGTAGGGGCGCTGGACGAAATGCGCCGGGTTTACGGCTCAACGGAGGCGTACGTGGAGCAGGGGCTCGGCGTCAGCCGTCAGGATCGGGAGCAGCTGAGGCTCTGGTACTTGGAATAGCAGCAAAGAGGGTCCGCCCGGAAAGCCATTTGAGTGGCTTTCCGGGCGGACCCTTGTTCATTATTCGCTGTGTTAATTAAAGAGACATGCGGTAGATGTTCAGCACATCTTCCCGGGTCAGCTTGCGGAAGTTGCCGATCGTTTGGCGGATAACGGCTTTTTCGGCCATTTCCTCCAGACGGCTGTCGTCGATGTTGTAGTCGGACAGCTTCGACGGAGCGCCGATCGAGTTCCAGAACTCGCGCAGGCGGCGGATGCCTTCCTCGGCAGCCTCGCGGTCGCTGCGGCCTTCGGGGTTGACGCCGAACACCTGGACGGCGAACTGCTTGAACCGGCCGACATTGTCATCCAGCACGTAGGTCATCCAGTTCGGGAACAGAATCGCCAGGCCTCCGCCATGCGGAATATCATAAACGGCGGAGATGGCATGCTCCATATCGTGGTTGGCCCAGTCGCCAAGCGTACCCATACCGAGCACGCCGTTCAGCGCCATTGTGCCAGCGTACAAGATGGTGCCGCGATGCTCCAGATTGCCGAGGTCTTCCACAAGCTTAGGCGCCGTGTCGATAACGGCGCGCATAACCGATTCACAGAAGCCGTCCTGCACCGGAGTGAGCGCGTCGTGATGGAAGTATTGTTCGAATACGTGAGCCATCATGTCCACCATGCCGTAAACGGTATGATCCTTCGGAGCGGTCGCCGTGTACTTTGGATCAAGAATAGAGAAACGCGGGAAGGAATACGGGCAGCCCCAGCCGCGTTTATCAAGCGTATCTTCGTTTGTGATAACCGAGCCCGCGTTCATTTCGCTGCCGGTAGCGGCCAGCGTCAATACGGTGCCAATGGGCAGAGCATCTGTAGCGGCTGCCTTTTGGGTAACGATATCCCAGAAGTCGCCCTCAAAACGCGCGGCAACCGCAATCGCCTTGGCGCAGTCAAGCGTGCTCCCGCCGCCGGCCGCGAGCACCCAGTCGATGCCGTTGTCGCGGCACAGCTGCGCGCCGCGATTAACGGTGGACAGGCGCGGGTTCGGCTCAACGCCGGCCAGCTCGGTGACGGTGCAGCCGGCCTCGGCGAGCAGGCTCAGCGTTTCGTCGTACAGGCCGCTGCGTTTAATGCTGCCGCCTCCGTACACAAGCAGCACCTTTTTGCCGAGCTTGTCCGCTTCGGCCTTCAGCTGCTGCAGCTGTCCCGCGCCAAAATAAAGTTTTGTGGGGTTATAAAATACGAATGGTCTCATAAAATCTCCTTTCAGTCCGGCTGCTTTCATGCAGCCTGACCCTAACCTTACTCTATTCTTTTTACCCCTGTGAACCGGTCAGAATCGTTTCGATGCGGTCGATGACTTCCTGCGACAGCTTGACGCCGGAAGCTTTGGCGTTCTCGATGATTTGCTCCGGACGGCTTGCGCCGACAAGCGCGCTGGCGACATTTGGCTGGCGCAAAATCCATGCAAGCGCCAGTTGGCCAACGGTGAGATCCAGCTCGGATGCGACGGTGGACAGCTCACGCACTTTTGCGATCTTGTCCTCGGTAATGCCAGCTTTGAACCAATCGATTTTGGAGGCGCGGCTGCCTTCCGGGATGTTATCCACAGACGTATATTTTCCGGTCAGCAGACCTTGCGCCAATGGTGAAAAGACAACTTGTCCAACGCCGCTGCGCTCGCTGTAAGGAATGATTTCTGGCTCGATGTAGCGGTTGAACATATTGTACTGCGGCTGGTTGACTACGATTCGGTCCAGCAAATAACGGTCGGCAATGGCATGGGCCTCCGCAATTTGCGATGCCGTCCATTCACTGACGCCGACATAAAGCACCTTGCCTGCACGGACAAAATCGTCCAGCGTGCGCAGCGTTTCGTACAGCGGCGTCTCCGGATCGTGGCGGTGGCAGTACATAATGTCCACGTAATCAACGTCAAGCCGCTTCAGGCTGGCGTGAAACTGATCGGTCAGATGTTTGCGGGACAAGCCCCGGTCGTTCGGCAGGTCGCCCATCGGCCAGAACGCCTTGGTTGCCAGCACGTAGGAATGGCGCGGAAAAGCTTTAATGGTTTCCCCAAGAAGAGTTTCCGCTGCACCTTGCTCGTATACATTGGCTGTATCAAAAAAGTTAACGCCCAAATCATAGGCTGTATGGATCGCCTTCACGGCGTTCTCGCGTTCTACATAACCGCCGTAAGTCAGCCAGCTTCCCAGGCTGATGTCGCTTACCTTCACTCCGCTGTTTCCAAGTCTGCGATAGTTCATGTTCATTGAGTATCCCTCCAGATGGATTTGGAATGTCCGAACCGTCCCCTATTGTACGCATGTTTCTATCTGTGTGGAAGTAGTGAAATAAATCTCACTTTATTATACGAAGTTTATCTACTATACTTTAGGTTACTAGCTTTAGAAAAGGAGAGTTTGTGTTGGCAGCTAACAATTACGTCCCTAAAAATCCGGTTTGCATCGACTGCAATATTGAAAAAACATTGGATGTCATTGGCGGTAAATGGGCCTTTCTCGTCCTGCGCGAGCTGTTCGACGGAACGCGCCGTTTCGGCGAGCTGCAGCGGCTCATACCGGCTGTCAGCCCGCGGGCGCTGACGAGCACGCTCCGCCATATGGAGGAAAAAGGCGTGCTGGAGCGCAAAGTTTTTCCCACTGTGCCGGTTACGGTGGAATACACGCTGACGCCAAAGGGCGAGGATCTGCATCAAATTATTAGGGAAATGAAGCTGTGGGCGGCCAAATGGACGTAGCGGGCGGCACGGTAAATAGCCGGATTCCGGTGCGAGCGCAGCTCGGCGGATTCCGGCAGGTTTAACGCTGCAGAACGGTTTACGCCCGTCGTCCGGGCGACCTTAGTCCAGTACGCTTGCGGCGCAGAAAGGCGCTGCCGTACTCGCCGTGGGAATGGAATCGGGCATGCTCGATCTGCACGGTGGAATGGGAGATGCCAAAGTTTTTTTGCAGCGTGTCGTTAATGGCAAGAATGATGCAGTGAGGCTGGATGCGTTCGTCGGCAAACACATGGGCGGTCAAAGAATAATGGCCGGTCGATACCGCCCATAGATGCATCTCGTGCACATCCTCCACACCTTCCACCTTGCGGATGGAGCGCCGGATTTCTTCAAGGTCGAAGCCGCTTGGCACGGATTCCATCAGCACGAGATAGGCTTCCCGCGTAATGCGTGCGCCCCCGGTGAAAATAATGCCGGCGATAACAAGGCTGATCAGCGGGTCAAACCAGACGAGGCCGGTCATCAGAATAAGCAGCGCGGAGATGATAACGCCAATAGAGCTGATGAGATCGCCGATAAAATGCCAGAGGGCGCTGCGGATGTTGAGATTATCCTCTTCCTTCATGCTGCGGCTGAGCACGAGCGTAAGAACGATGTTGACGACCAGCCCGATGGAGGCGATCAGCAGCATCAGGCCAAAATCGATCGGTTCGGGATGCAGGAAGCGGCGGATGCCTTCAAGCAGGATGCCGACCGATATGGCGGCCAGCGCCAGCCCGTTGAGGAATGAAGCGATGATTTCAAAGCGCAAATAACCGAATGTATAACGAGAGTCAGGCTCGCGGGAAGCCATATAAATGGCGGTCATGCTTAGGCCGAGCGCGATGACGTCGGAGATCATATGGGCGGAATCGGAGAGCAGCGCGAGCGAGTTGGAAAGCAAACCTCCGACGATTTCGACGATGGTGAAAAAGAGCGTAAGCAGCAGCGTGATCCAGAGCGTTTTTTTGGATCGGGATTGCTTTTTGACATGCTGAAGATGATGATAGTCATACATGTTGGCCCCGACCTTTCCCGGCATACGCCGCTGCGGGAGAGCGCGGCTTGAGCCGATTGGCTTATTTAGATTCATTATAATATTAATCCAATTCTTATATGGTGACAATTATTATATTTGACAATGATTGTCAGTCTCAAAGCGGAGCGAGCCGCTGCGGTCTGACGGGAAAAGAGGAGTATCACAATGAACAAATCATCCCTGTACGGATTTACTCAAGCCGAGCTGGAGGCTTGGCTCGGGGAGCGGGGACACCGGAAATTCCATGCGATGCAGGTGTGGGAAAGCTTATACCGGAAGCGGGTTCGCGATTTTTCGGGTATGGAAGAGGCGGGCGTCAAGCAGGAGGTCGTTCTTCTGCTGGAGGACAGCTACGCCATCGGCACGCTGGAGGAGCACACTCGCCAGGAATCGGTAGACGGCACGGTCAAGTTTTTGTTCCGGCTGCAGGACGGCAATCTCATTGAAACCGTGCTGATGAAGCATAAGTTCGGTCTAAGCGTCTGCGTGACGACTCAGGTGGGCTGCAACATTGGCTGCAGCTTTTGCGCCAGCGGGCTGCTGGCCAAAAGCCGCGATCTGACGGCGGGCGAAATCGCCGAGCAGATTATGCGCGTGCAGCTGTTTCTGGACGAAGCGGGCGAAGGCAAACGTGTCAGCCACATCGTCGTCATGGGTATTGGCGAGCCGTTCGACAACTATACCCATCTGATGAACTTCCTGAGCATCGTGCAGCATGCCAAGGGACTGGCGATCGGTCCTCGCCATATTACGGTGTCAACGAGCGGGCTCACGGCCAAAATCCGCGAGTTTGCGGACAGCGGCGCACAGGTTAATTTGGCGGTATCGCTGCATGCGCCGAACAATGAGCTGCGCACGCGCATTATGAAAATCAATAAAGCATTGCCGATCGAAAAGCTGCTGGAGAGCATCGATTATTACCTGGAGCGCACCCGCCGCCGCATTACGCTGGAATACATCCTGCTTGCGGATGTGAACGACCGGCGCAGCGAAGCGCAGGAGCTGGCGGAGCTTGTGCGATCCCGGCCGCAGCTGCTCAAGCTGGCCAACGTCAATCTGATTCCGTACAATCCGGTTGATGAGCATAGCCAGTACAAGCGCAGCTCGCAGGAGGCGATTGTGGGCTTTTACGATACGCTGAAGAAAAACGGCGTCAGCGTCAGCGTCCGTCTTGAGCATGGCGCAGACATCGACGCAGCCTGCGGCCAGCTGCGCAGCAAGCAGCTGCGCGGCGGCGAGGGCAGGGAGCCCGCTGCAGCGGGCGTGTAGAAGAAATATTTGTATAGATAAGTGCCAGTTGAATCAAACAAGCGCAACGTGTTATGGACCCCGCCGCAAGGCGGGGTTATTTGCGTTTTAAGCCAGCGGTATGCCGCGATATTGCGGTTAAATAAAATTGCAAAGTTCGCTTTACATTTAATGCAAAGCAAACTATACTAAAAATGTAAAGTATACTTTGCAAGGGCGTGATGACTTGAAAACGCGGATTGCGGAATTGCGCAAGCAGCATAAGCTTTCTCAGGAGGAATTGGGACTCGCCGTCGGCGTTACCAGGCAGACGATTACCTCGCTTGAGGTTGGGAAGTACACCGCGTCTTTGGTGCTCGCCTACAAGATTGCCAAATATTTTGAGCTGACGATCGAAGAGGTATTCGATTTCAGCGATATGGAGGAATTGGAATGAATGCGTATAAGGAAAAGTTAAGGACGCGCATAAACCTGATCTCATTCGCTGCAGCGGCCGCTGCGCTCGTTTATGTAGTTTTGACGATTTATCGTGAGCAGCTGCCCGTTCTCCCCAGCTTTATCAAAGGGTTTCATATCGGCGCATTTATTGGATTTGAACTATTCGCGGTGTGGTATTTGGTGAGATGCATGAAAGCCCGAAAAAACGAGGCGGAAATGAAAAAGATGTTTATCGAGGAGAACGATGAACGAACGGGACTCATTATCCGAAATGCAAGCACGCTTGGGATTAGCGTTGTTCTGATCGGGCTTGCTGTAGCTGCAATTATCTCAGGCTTCTTTAGCGCCACGGTATTCTTTTCGTTAATGGGAAGTCTGTTATTTGTTTTGATTGTGTTCTATGCGCTGTGGGTCTACTATGCCAGCAAGCTGTGATCCGGCACGCTGTACCTGTCGCTAATGGTGCTGAAGCGGGAACGCGGCAAAGGAATCGGAGCCGGACTGTCCCGCATTACTCGTGATTGGGCGCTGCAAAATGGCGCCGACACCATTATGTCCGAGGTATGGGATGACGACGAGCGCTCGCTCGCTTTTGTCCGCCGGTTCGGCTTTGAAACGGAGCGCCGCTCGTGGCAGTCCGTGCTTGATCTGGCTTCCGGCGAGGAATCGGCCTCCGCTGCGGACGCAGCCGTAATTGAGCGGCTGGAGGACGAGGGGATTCGTT
Organism: Paenibacillus pasadenensis; assembly: GCF_023715725.1. GTDB lineage: Bacteria > Bacillota > Bacilli > Paenibacillales > Paenibacillaceae > Paenibacillus_O > Paenibacillus_O pasadenensis_A. Next base: position 293,550 of record NZ_JAMBOT010000003.1, on the reverse strand, counting down.
TTGTATCCCTTGCCGATCTGTCTCCCGCCGAGGATGCGCTTCGGCAGCTGCATGCGCTTGAAACGGGCACTTATGTCGATATACCGGGGTTTACCGGAGATACAATGCCTTATGGCGACTGGCTCAAATGGGGCCTGCAGGTGGAAGGATACGCTCCGGAAAGGGTTATTGTCGCGTTGAATGACGATCAGCCGATAGGCATTTGCAACGTCATCCGCAATGATGAAACCGGCGGCATGTATCACCAGTATACATGCGTGGCCAAGGAGTACCGCGGGCGAGGCATTGCCCTTGCGCTCAAACTGCTCGCAATCCGGCTTGCTCTGAGAGAAGGAGCCGGTTATCTACGCACGGATAACGATTCGATGAATGCGGGAATGCTGGCGGTGAATCGGCGACTCGGCTACAAGGCGCTGCGCGGACGGTACCGGGTTGTTGCGAAGCTATAGAAGGGTTTCATCCGGTCTTTTATGAAAAGACGAATAGAGCCTGCCCCGCATTTGGCGGAGCAGGCTCTGCTGCTGTTAACAAGTTTATTTGACGGAGACGGCCATCGTCAGCGCATCAATTGGCACCCGGGACGTTTCCAGCTCATAAACGGTATTTCCATTCTGCCAGTAGATTCCGACCTCGACCTTTTTACCGCCGGGACGGTAATCGATGCTGATTTTGCCGTTTTCTTTCGGTACAGGCAGACTGTTCTTCTCTAAAAAGGCAACGATTTTGCGGGCAATGGCCGCATTGTCCAGCTTGTCCTCCGAGGTGGAGCGGATTTGCAAGGTCCAGCGGCCTTCCTTCCAGCTCAGATACTGCGAGCCGGCAGCGCCCTCAGGGTAACCTTTGATGCCGTGTCCCAGATCGACGATTTGCTCCTTCGGCCATTGGCTGAAGTCGACCGGCGCGAACAGCTCTTTATCGCGCTCTGCGTCCTTGCCGCGTGCCGTAAAGGTAGCGGCGACCGGAATTTTACCGTCCGGCTTGAGCGAGGAGTCGTCTACCGGAAGCTGTTTGGAAGCTCCGTAAAACACAACCTCGTAGCCTTTTGCACTATTCTGCTCAATCGAGGCCGCCAGCTTCTGGCCTTTATCCAACGGAATCGTTCTTGGCAGAACGGCTCCTGATTTTTTCAGCCGCTTCAATACCTGCTGTTGAATGCTCACCGAGGACAATGAATCGGAAACAGGGCCCGGTTTGATCGATTCGTTTGCGGCCGGCGACGGAGAAACCGTAGGCAGCGACGTTACGGAAGGTGAGGGCGCAGAGGTATAGGTCGGGTGCGTTGATGACAGCGGCTGTTCGCCCGGATTGCTTGCATTGGCGGAGCAGCCGCCAAGCAGTGCGGCTCCGATTAGGAGTACGGACCAGGTGCGTTTCGTTTGAATCATGATGAATTCCTCCTTCGGAAAAATGCTTTATAACTAAAGTATACCCATCAAGACGGATTGAAAATCGGAAAGGTTGCAGAAAGCAGCACGTCTTAAGCATGCGGGGTATGGATTGTGTTACACTAGAGGGCATAAGTAATCGATAGGAGCGAATGTAATGGCGAATGAAGAAATTATTTTGACGCCCGAAGGGCTGGCCAAGCTGGAGGCCGAGCTCGAAGAGCTGAAGGGGCCGAAGCGCCGCGAGCTGGCGCAGCGGATCAAAACCGCAATCAGCTACGGCGATTTGAAAGAAAATAGCGAGTATCATTCTGCCAAGGAAGATCAGGCGTTTATGGAAACGCGGATTTTACAAATCCAGGCTATGCTGAAAAAAGCCCGTGTGGCGGACAGCTCGGACACCTCCAAAGTAACGGTGGGCTCGATTGTGTCTTTGCTGGATCAGGAATTTGACGAAAAGCTGGACTACCGCATTGTCTCTCCGGCAGAAGCGGACGTGATGGAAAACCGCATTTCCTACGAAAGCCCGCTCGGCAAAACGCTGATCGGCAAGCAGGTCGGGGATGTTGTGGAAGTTGATGCGCCAATCGGCAAAATTAAATACAAGGTGCTGGCAATCAGAAGCCTGTAACGGATGAAAATCAAAAAAGCGAGGTACGCATGAGCCGGATGGCTCGTACGCATCTCGCTTTTTTATTCTAGTGTTTAAAGCGGACTACTCGAAAAAGGACTTTAGCCTCTCGGCAATCGCTTCATTGGATGCCGGGGACAGCTCGACATGCTGCGGCAGCTCGAACAGACCGGAAATTTGCGGCGGGAACGACTGCTTGATGCCGACGAGCTGAATCGATTCGTCGAACTTCGCCGGATGGGCCGTCGACAGAGCGACAATCGCATCGCTGCCCTCGGCGAGCTTGTCTGCTGCGGCTACGCCGCATGCCGTATGAGGGTCAAGCAAATAGCCGGTTTCCCGCTCGTACTTGGCGATCGTGTCCAAACACTCCTGATTCAGCACCGCATGAGCCGAAAAGTCCGCCTGGACGGAAGTCAGCTTATCCTGCGGAATGGTGATAGAGCCCTGCTGTTTGAACTGATCCATTAGGCTGGTAACCGCTGCGGAATCTTCGCCGTACAGGTAGAACAAGTAACGCTCGAAGTTGCTCGCCACCTGAATGTCCATCGAAGGGCTGTAGGTGCCGCGGAACTCTCCCGGCTGGTATACGCCCTCGCTGACAAAACGGGCCAAGATGTTGTTTTCGTTCGTAGCCAAAATGAGGCGGTCTACGGGCAGTCCCATACGCTTCGCCAGGTACCCGGCAAAAATATCGCCAAAGTTCCCCGTCGGAACGCTGAAGCTTACCGGAGCGGCTTGACCGCGGCGGGCGAGCTGCAGGTAGGCGTAGAAGTAGTACACCGTCTGCGCCAGAATACGGGCGATATTAATGGAGTTGATGGCGCGCAAATGATAGCGGTGCTTGAACTCGACATCTGCGAACAGCTCCTTGATGATGCGCTGTCCATCGTCGAAGGTGCCGTCGATCGCCAGGTTGAGCACGTTGGCGTCGTTTACCGTCGTCATCTGCAGCTCCTGCACTTTGCTGACCTTGCCGTGCGGATGCAAAATGCAGATGCGGATGCCTTCCTTGCCGCGCACGCCTTCAATGGCGGAGGCGCCGGTATCTCCGGAAGTCGCGCCGAGAATGTGAATCGTCGAACCCGTTTTGCGGGCTACGTAGCTGTACAGATTGCCGAGGAATTGCAGCGCAACATCCTTGAAGGCAAAAGTCGGGCCGTGGAACAGCTCTAGCACTTCCAATCCGCCGCGCAGTCTGCGGACCGGGGTGACGTCTGCATCACGGAAGGTGGAGTAGCTATCGTCCACGAGCTGGCGCAGCTCGTCGCGAGGAATCTCCTCGCCGATGTACAGGGTGAAAAGTTCCAGGGCAAGCTCCTGATAGCTGAGCTCCTGCCACTGCTTCAAGGTATCAGCGGATACCTGAGGAATGCGGGCGGGTACAAGCAGGCCGCCGTCATCCGCCAGTCCCATCAGGATAGCGTCGATGAAGCCGACTCCGGACACCTTGCCTCGCGTGCTGATGTACTCCATATCGATCCCCTAATCTGAGTGAATTTTTCGTTATTGTAACAGAAATCGGCCCCTTTACCCACCCCTGCAGGCTAAAATTAAGCATAGATTCATGGAAGCCGGGGCTTCTTTTCCATGGCGCGGGAGAGCAATCGGGTTAGGGAAATATTGAAAAGCAACGCTGGAAGGGAGCGAACCGCGATGGAATGGAAAGCTGCGGAGCCGGAATTGTTCCGGCTGCCGACATTGGAGCTGGCGCAGGCGCTGATTGGCATGGCGCTGGTGAAGGAGACGCAGGAGGGGACGGCCGCCGGCTGGATTGTAGAAACCGAAGCCTACTGCGGGCCGGAGGACCGCGCGGCGCATAGCTTTGGTGGACGGCGCACCGCCCGCACCGAGGTCATGTTTGGAGAGCCGGGACATGCCTATGCGCATGTCATGCATACGCATTGCCTGCTCAACATCGTCAGCGCGGATGCCGGTTGTCCTCAAGGGGTTCTGATCCGGGCGCTGGAGCCCTGTGCAGGCATCGAGCTGATGGAGAAGCGCCGGGCCGGAGCCAAAAAGCTTACGGAGCTCGCCAGCGGGCCAGGCAAGCTGTCCCGGGCGCTCGGCATTTCGATGGAGGATTACGGCCGGCCTCTGTGGATGCCGCCCTTGTATGTAGCAGCAGGGAGAGAACCGGGCGAGATTGCCGCAGGTCCGCGTATCGGAATCGAGAACAGCGGTGAAGCGCGCGACTACCCTTGGCGGTTCTGGGAGCGGGGCAATCCGCATGTTTCGGGCCGAAAAAGCTGGAACCGGTAAAACCTGGTTTAAGGCGGCTTTTGTTCAGCATTCATGCTCGGCTTTTGCTGGCTCTGCTTTTAAATTCCTTCATCAGGTGGTAGGTAACCAGCTTCCATAGCTGATTCTCTTTTTGCAGTCCTAGAACCAGGGAGTGTGAAGTTGCTTCTATGCTGACCGTGATATGCACCGAAACCTTATTTTCTTCGGCTGTATTTTCATCGACTTTAATTGAATCAAAGTACCGGTAATGGACGGCTGTCTCCGAATCATGATTCAGAACATACTCAAAATAGTCCTTACGGAAGGTTTCTTTGTCCGGAAGATATCCGCCGTTATACGTAATTTCATAGATTAAATCCGGGTCGCCAATGGAGATAAAATAAAGATAAACGAGCACCATGTCCTCAGGCGAAAAATTGGAAAAGGAACTCGGACTTCTCTCCGTTGTAAAGAGAGTGACAGCTTCCTGTTTCTCTACAGGCAGCTGTTTTAAATAGGAGAACGGCTGTGGGGAAGCCTCGTTATTCCGTTCATTATTCTCAGCCTTCTCATTGTAGGCCTCTATAGTTTGTTCCTTCTGGACGAGTTTTTTACTGGGCTTGGGACTCGCAGCTGTATTCAAGCCGTCGTTGCTGCATGCAGACAACAGGGACATAATGGCGAGCATGGATAAAATTACTCCTGATTTTTTCAAATGGACTCCTTTACAGACGGCATATTGTATGAGGGGTATATTTTCCATAATGTTCCTCTTATTCGCTAATGGTTATTAAGATTCCTTGCTCTATAAGCCGTTATGTAGTGAGAAAAAAGCCCGGCCACGGCAGTTTTCTGCCGTAGTCGGGCTCTTGTCATTTCAACTGCCTACCCAGCTGTTCCGCATGCTGCAGCATCTTCTTCAACCGTTCCGGACTGGCACCTCGAATGCTTCCCAACCGGGTTGTCGCGACCGGCTTGATGCCAGAAAACTCCAATACCCCTTTTTTCATCGCAAAAATACCGGAATTCCTGAGTAACACTTTATAATACCATGCTGGAGAATCCATCGTAGCGATGATGCGGGCACTGCGTCCGCCAAGCAGCTTTTTCGGAATGGAACTACCTTCTTCATATTTAAACGCAAATCCGGGCAGCAGCACACGGTCCAGAAATCCTTTCAGAACAGCGGGCATCATCGCCCACCAAACCGGGTAAATCCAGACGGTATGCTCTGCTTCCCGCAAGGCGTTCTGGGCCAGCAGCAAATCCTTCTCCAGCTCTGTGCGTTTACGGTAGCCGTACCGGAGGCTGGGATCGAACTGCAGCGCAGCCAGATCCAGCACGGTGACCTGAGCGCCGGAGCTTTCAGCTCCTTTAACGTAAGCGGCGGCTAATGCGTGACAAAAGCTTTCGCTGTCCGGGTGGCCGATGATAAGCGTGATTTTTTTGTTCATGGGAATAATCTCCTTTTTTTACCGTTCTGGGTTATACATTCATGATAAACTGGCAGTAAGCATAAGACAGTGAGTGAAGGCGCGCCGTTCATGATGAAAGGCGCAGTCATGGAATCGGGGGCGTGAAAACATGCAGATGAGCGGGATTACGATTGCGCTGCTGGCGGCTTCCATTCGGAGCATGGCTGCCCGCGGTTATGATACAGAACGGTTTTGCCGCGAGGCGGGAGTGGATCAAGAGCAGCTGCGGCGTGGAGACGTCCGGGTGTCCCATGTGGAAATGGTCCGGTTAATGGACGAGGCGAGCCGTTATACCGGCGACCCGTTGTTCGGGCTGCATCAAGGGGCGTCGATGGAGTTCTCGGATCTGGGTATCCCCGGTTATGTCATGCAGCATTGCGCGACAATCAGAGAGGCTATAGCCTCTCTCAACCGTTATCACCAAATGATTTGCAGCGGGTACGATCTGGAGTTGGCCGCGCTGCCTAACGGGGCAACCGCGCTGCGGTTCCGGGTATGGGATCCGTCGATTCCCGTATCGCGCCATTGCATCGAGGAAATGGTGGCCTCGCTTTACCGCGCCGTATCCCGCCTTGGCGGCCGCTCGTTCCAGCCAATCGGCGCATCGTTTCCGCATAATGCCGCTGCCGAGCCGGAGGCTTACCGCGAAGTGTTTGGCGTGATGCCGGAGTTTGGCACGGATACAATTGAGCTGGTAATTGTGGCCGAGGTGATGGAATGGCCGGTGCTGGCTCGCGATGAACGGCTTTTGCAGGAATTCCGGACGGTCGCCGACCGGGTGTTTGAAACGATGCAGGACGGGCGGAAAATATCACTGTTGCTTTCGCGGTATTTGCTTGATCACACGGGATCGGCGCTGCCGCCGCTGGCCGATGCGGCCCGGGCGCTCGGCATGAGCACGCGCAGCTTGCAGGAGCGGCTGAAGCAGGAGGGCAGCACGTACAACCGAATTGTGACGGGTCTGCGCCGCGAGCTGGCGCTGCGCTACCTGTCGCGTGAGGAGAACAGCGTGGCGGAGGTCGCGTATTTGCTGCATTTCTCCGAGCCAAGCGCCTTTCATAGCGCCTTCAAAAAGTGGACCGGCCTGACGCCGGGCCAATACAGGTTAAACCGGGAGCAGGGACGGGCAAGCGTGTAGGCTTTAGGAGAGGCGAAACTTCCAACTGGTGGCTTTTTGCATCTTGCAAACGTTTGTCGAAGCGTGTAGGATGACAAAAGACAATTGAATGACAGCTCGTATAATCATGGGGATATGGCCCATAAGTTTCTACCGGATGACCAAAGCAATCATCCGACTATGAGTGAGAAGCGCCTGCAACGGCAGCGCCTCGTCTGAACGCGATCAGACGCAGAGCGTGCCGCATGCGGGCGCAGACCGGACTTTTTGAACAAAGACAGATCTCACTTGGGAGCAACAGCCAGGGGGTTCTGTCTTTTTTGCATTCACAGTCCGTTCGATGTCGGAACAATCCAAGGGGAAAAGGGGCGCTGTACAACATGAAAAAGCTAGAGGACCGCATCCGTGAGGAAGGGCGAATTCTTTCCGACAAGGTGCTGAAGGTAGACTCGTTTCTTAATCATCAGGTCGATACGGAATTGGCGCTGGAGATTGGACAGGAGTTCGCTAAAATATTCGCAGGACGCGGGATTACGAAGGTGCTGACGATCGAAGCCAGCGGCATTCAATTCGCCATGGCCGCAGGCATTGCGCTGAAGGCGCCTTTTATTTATGCGAAAAAGAAAAAGGCCGTCACGCTGACGGAGCAGCTGTACACGTCCGAGGTGACTTCCTTCACGCGCGGAGAGACGTATCAGGTTAGCGTTTCGCAATCTTATTTGTCCCCGCAGGACCGCATTCTTATTGTAGACGACTTCCTGGCAACGGGGGCGGCGCTCGTCGGACTGGTTGATATCGTGAAACAATCCGGGGCGGAGCTGTGCGGCGTAGGCTGCGTCATCGAAAAGAGCTTTCAGGAAGGACGCGGCTTAATGGAGCAGCTCGGCGTCGAGGTGCATTCCTTGGCCCGCATCGCATCGATGCGTCCGGGAGAAGTGACGTACGTGCATGAGCTGGAGAACGCCGGGGCGAACGTCCATGTCTAAACCACTTGCTCCGACCAAAATAGCTGCGCTCGGCTTGCAGCATGTGCTGGCGATGTATGCGGGAGCTGTCGTTGTGCCGCTGATCGTCGGCGGGGCGCTCGGCTTGACTCCTGCTCAGATGGCTTATCTGATCGCCGCCGATCTGTTCACCTGCGGAATTGCAACGCTGCTGCAGGTGTTCGGCACCCGCTGGTTTGGCAGCCGGTTGCCCGTTGTGCTGGGCTGCACGTTCACGGCGGTCGGCCCGATGATTATTATCGGGCAGCAGTATAATATGGCGACCGTTTACGGAGCAATTATTTTGTCCGGCCTGTTTGTTGTGCTGGCAGCGCCGCTGTACGGGAAGCTGCTGCGCTTTTTCCCGACTGTGGTCACCGGCTCGGTCGTGACAATAATCGGTCTTACGCTCATTCCGGCAGCGATGAACAACGCAGCCGGCGGCCAAGGAGCGGTGGACTTCGGCGAGCCGCGCAATCTGCTGTTAGCGCTGCTGACGCTGGTCGTCATTTTGCTCGTGAGCCGTTTCGCCAAAGGCTTTCTTCGTGCCGTCTCCGTGCTTGCCGGACTTGTCGTCGGTACGGCTGCCGCTTATGCGATGGGCATGGTCAGCTTTGCCGGCGTTGCGGAAGCCTCCTGGCTCAGCGTGCCGCAGCCGTTCTATTTTGGAACGCCGCAGATCAGTCTTATCGCGGTCGGCACGATGATTCTCGTCAACATTGTCAGCATGGTGGAATCGACCGGCGTTTATCTGGCTGTCGGCAAAGCGACGGACCAGAAGGTCGAGCAGCGCCAGATCGTCAACGGCCTGCGCTCCGAGGGAGCGGCCATTATGCTTGGCGGCGTGTTAAACGCCTTTCCTTACACGGCATTTTCGCAAAATGTGGGCTTGATTACGCTGACTAAAGTGAAAACGCGCAACGTCATTTTTGCCGCTGGCGGCATTATGGTTCTGCTTGGCCTGCTGCCAAAGCTGGCCGCGCTCACGACGGTTGTGCCGAATGCGGTGCTCGGCGGAGCGATGATTGTGATGTTCGGCTCCGTTGCCGCGGCGGGCATGAATATTTTGTCCGAGGTGGATCTGCGCAAGGAGGGCAATCTGATGATAGTTGCTTGCAGCATTGCCGTCGGCCTTGGCTCGGCGACTGTACCCGCTATGTTCGGCAAGCTGCCGTCCGAGCTTTCCATGCTGCTGCAGAGCGGCATCGTCACGGGATCGCTTACGGCGATTGCGCTTAATATTTTGATGAGCCGCCGGCGGGAAGCTTCCGGCGTTTACAAGGAAACGCATAAGGCTGCCGATGCAGCCGGTTAATAGAAAAGGCGGCGCCCGGCCTGATGGACAGGCAGTGCGCCGCAGCAAAAGCAGCCTAATACTATGAAGAGCCACTCCGGACATTCCTGAAACCAGGACGCCGGAGTGGCTCTTTTCATCTTCTAATGGTTATCGCGAACGGTCCCCAGGTCTCATATCGCCGTCGCCGCCGCTCCGCTCAAACTGCGGTCCAGCCGGATGGTTCAAGCTGGAATCGTCGTTATCGTAATAACGGCTGTCCCTTGTGCGCTCCGGCTCGGCGAAGCCGTCGGCGGCCCGATAACTTCCGTCCACTGGATCGCGGTCGCTGCCCATAACGCGCCCGTCCCTGTCGCGCTCCAACGTGCGGTCCGTGCCGGATAAAACATCCCGGACCGGAACAGCGCCCGCGTCTACCGGCAAATCGCTTGCCGGAGTCTGGTTGTACGGCTGCACATCCCGCTCATAAGACGGGGAGTTGATGGAGCCCGTTTTGCGGAAGGCGTCATACACCTTATGGTCCCGTTCCACCCTCGACTCTACAAGCACGAGGATGTTACCGTCCTGCACATATTCATTGTAGAGAGAAGCCTCGTTTTCCGGGATGCCCAGGCCGATCAGCCCGCCGACCAGTCCGCCTGCTCCTGCTCCTACGGCCGCTCCGGTAAGCGCCGCCGCAATCGGTCCCGCCGCCACGAGCGGCCCGATGCCTGGAATGGCAAGCGCTCCGACGCCAACGAGCAAGCCGGTCAGCCCTCCAAGCACGCCGCCTCCAGCGGCTCCAGCCGCTGCGCCTTCCGGCGCCCGCGTCCCGGTTTCCTCCTGAATCGCCGAGACATCCCCTTTATCCCTTGCCAGGATGGAAATATCATCGTTGTCGATTCCCCGCTGCTTCAGCTGTTCAATCGCATGAATCGCCGCCTGCTCCGTATCGTACACGCCAACAATCTTTTTACTCATCGTTCCAGCCTCCCTTTCGCTTAAAGGATATCGTGGACGTTATTAACCTTGTCTTCGCTGCTATAAACGCCGATTTTGGCTGTATTCCCGGCTTGGTGCGGTATCGTATGGCACTTTATGCTACCCCGATATTCTACTTGAGTTAATAAAAATGCTACCTGTTTAGCGATAATTTTCATCGCCGGAGTAACCCGGAGCGTTCCTGTCTGCCAACAAAAATGGGTCTAACTGGAATAGGGAAAAGTATCCTAACGAATGAAGCGTCAACCGGGTTATTCCATCTATACTAATCTCAGACAGCAGGACGAAAGTCCCTAGACAAAAGACGGGGGTGAAACGGAATGAAACGCGCAAGCTTGGCTGCGGGAGCAGCAGCGCTTTTGCTGGCGGCGGCGGTTGGCTCGGGAACAGTCAGTGGAGCCGCAAATGTAAAGGCAACCTTGCACACCTGGTATTTGGACGCTTTCGGGGAGAAAGCCGACGAACTCCGCGGGGGGGCGGAGGCCGAGTCTCGCGAATCAATCCATTCCGCCGCCGACTTGCTGGTCAAGGATTGGCAGCTGACCTTAGGGGAGCAGGCGGACGAGGCCGTTCAACTAGCCCGTCAGGGGACTTTCGAAACTATCGCAGGAAAATACGAGCTGTACGTTAAGGAACTGGATGATTCGGGAACGGAAGCGGCAGATTCAATCGAAAGCCGATTCTCCGAGGCGGTCCATGCCGAAAAAGCGCAGGCTGATGCGGAGCTTGAGCAGGTGCTGGACGAGCTGCTGACGGAGCTGACGCAGCAGGAAAACCCGCCGGAACCGGCGGAATAGCCGGGAAGGCAGCTTACATATTGCAGTAGAATGCAGAGCTTTAACCAACCAAAACCCATTTGAAGAGGAGAAATCAATCATGAAATCTTTGAAAACGAAAATCGCAGTAGGCGTACTGGCAACGGGTATCGTAGCAAGCATGGGCACGGCTTTTGCAGGAGTAGACATTGCAGGCCAATTCAACAGCTGGTACCAAGCGAAGTTCAACCAAGCGACCGGTAAAGTGGTTGCGGACACGACGAAGGACTATGCCAGCAAGCTGAACAGCTACAACAACGAGTACAACACGCTGAAAAACGGCACCGTCAATGAAGTTGTTGTTTCCCAGCAAGAAGAGTCCAAAAACTCCATGCTGAAGCTGAATCAGCAAAAAAATGAGTACATCAGCCAAGTTAACGCTGCAGCTGACGGCCTGCAAGCAAATACAGCGCCTAAATTCGAGCAGTTCGTAAACGACGTGAACGGCGTTGTTAACGGTGTGAAGGACCAAGCTAAAGCTTACGGCGAAAACGACCTGAAAAAATCGGTTGATTCCCAAACGCAAAAAAGCGTAACGCAAACGGGTAAAGACGTTGCCGCTTACCAAAAATCCGCTGTCGACAATCTGACGGCTAAAATTCAAGAGCGCCAAGCTCAGCTCGACCAGCTGATTAAAGATAAAGCAGCAACTTCCGATTCGGAAATCCGTGCACACATCGAAGCCAAAATTGCTGAGCTGCGCGCTGAGCTGACGGCTTACGCCAAACAACAAGCAGACCTGGCTAAAGCAGCGGTTAAAGCTGAAGCTGACACCAAAACGGCGGCAGCTCTGAAAGCTCTGGAAGCAGCAGCAACGATTAAGTAATTGCCTCTTGGCGTGTAGAACGGTTAAGGCAGGAGGGCGGGAGCATAGCGGAAATTCCGGGCAGCAGTTTGGAATTTATGCGATGCTCCTCCTTCTATGTAATAATGAGGGGAGTGATATGGGTGATGAGGAAACAGAGAGGCGGCAGCAGATCGGCCGTGCGCAGCGTATGGAGGCGGCGGGTGCTTGTTGGAGCTGTCGCAATCGGGATTGCAACGGCAGCGACCACAGGAGCGGCTTATGCCGACACCGGCTTGAAAGGCAAAATTCTGGCTTGGATCGGCATTCAGACCGATGCCGCCATCAGCAGCCTGGACACGGCAATCGCGGAAGAGACGGAGCTCCAAAAGCAGCGCATCCAATCGGAGCTTCGGGAAAACCTGCGCCAGCAAGCTGCGGACATGCGGCAGTTCACGGAGCAGGAAAAAACAGCCCGTTTGCAGGAAATTAGAAGCTATGCCGATGAGCTGCTGCGTTCACGCAGCTTCGACAGCGCGGAACAGAAGCAGGAGTATGCTTCCCGCTTGAACGGGATTGTGGATTCAGCACTTTCTGCCATGGACGGGCTTGATGTGCCAGCCGCCGCTCCGACTGTAACAGGAGACGTATATAACGGCGGACAGCCATGAACCGCCGGCTGCTCGGATGGATCCGTTATATCGCCGGACTTGCTCTGTCCCTGTTCCTTCTCACTCATGCGGGAGGTTTGAGCCGTGTTTCGGGCGAATCGATGCTCCCCTCGCTGAACCATACCGATATTTTGCTCGTCAACAAGCTGTCTACGTACATCAATAAGCCGAAGTATGGCGATGTCGTAGTCATTCGCAGCGAGTCTTTAGGTTATAGTCTTGTTAAACGGGTCATTGCGGCTGAGGGAGATTCCGTCGCTATTTCCGATGGGATTGTTTATGTGAACCACAATCCGCTTACGGAGCTTTACTCCATCGGCACACCCGCCGACATGGCTCCTCAACAGGTAGCGGCGGGATATGTGTTCGTGCTTGGCGACAATCGCGACCCCGGAGCCAGTCTCGACAGCCGCAGCCCGCAGCTTGGCCAGGTTCCCGTCAGCCATATTACCGGTTATGCGCTGGTAAAGCTCCTGCCCTGGGGCGCTATTGCATCGCCGCTTTCCTGAACAGGCAATCAAATAAGCCGCTGGACAATTGTCCAGCGGCTTATTTTGGTTTGCTTTTGAAAATTAGCTGCCAAACCGGCTCTGCTGATGATAGAAGAGCGCGGCTTTTGTGCGGTCCGGCAGATCAAGCTTGGACAGCACCTGGCTGACATGTTTCTTGACCGTATATTCCGTAACGACGAGCCGTGCTGCAATCTCCTTGTTTGACAACCCTTCGCTGAGCATTTGCAGCACTTCCTGCTCCTTGGGCGTCAAGTTGGAGGACTTGTCCATCGGCTGATCCGTAAGCCGCGACTCCAGCAGCTCTACATCGTAATATTTGCGTCCGCGGGAGATCATGCGAATAGCGTGTATGAGCTCCTCGGGCAGCGCTTCTTTCAGCACCAGGCCCTCTACTTGCAGCTCCAGCGCCTGCTTCAGCTCAGCTGGACGCATGGACGATGTGAGATAGACGAACCGGCAGGCGGCTCCGGCCTGCTTGAGCTTGCCGATGACGTCGAGTCCGCTCTGCTGGTTAATGCGGTTGTTCATAATGCAGATATCCGGCTTCAAGCTGCCGATTAAAGTTTGAGCCTCTTTGCGGTCCGAAGCTTCGCCGACCACTTGAATGGCCTCGACACCGGATAAGATGGATGTGATGCCTCTTCGCACCAGCTGATAGGGGTCCACGACTAGAATTGAAATTGACATCGGACTGCTTCCCCTCTCCGTGTATAAAGCCTGCCTGCCCCTTAATCCGATCTTAATTAGCAGTAAACATTATACAGTTGCCGCAAAGCCAGTTCAATACCGGATTGCGCGGTTTAAGAGATAGTCGCGAAATGAATGTCGAGCTAATGCCGGATTAATCGACTGAATCATCCGCTGCAGTCCGGATGTTCCATCCGCATCTATCGATTATCTTTATGCAAGCTCCTGTAAGGCTTCAGCCGTCAGACGGCAGGATTGCAAGCGCGCTTCATGATCAAAAATCTGGCTGGCAATAATAAACTCTTGAGCGCCGGTCGCTTGCTGGATTTCCTGCATACGCTGGCGGATCGTGTCCTTCGTGCCGACGATGGAATAGCGCAGCGTGTTCATCAGCGCGGCTTGCTCCTGCGGCGACAGCAGTCCGTCCATGGAGTCCACTGGCGGCTGAAGCTTGCCGGTGCGTCCGCGGATAATGTTTAAAAATTGCTGTTGCTGCGAGGTAGCAAGCCATGCTGCTTCACTTTCCGTATCCGCAGCTATGATGTTGATGCCGACCATCGCATGCGGCTTGTCCAAATGGGCAGAGGGCTTAAAGCTGCTGCGGTACAGCGTAAGCGCAGGCAGCAGATAATCCGGCGCAAAATGGCTGGCAAAGGCAAACGGAAGCCCAAGCTCTCCGGCCAATTGGGCGCTGAAGCCGCTGGAGCCGAGCAGCCAGATCGGAATGTCCAGCCCCTCGCCAGGAACGGCGCGCACGCCGGGGGCCCCGGTGCCAAGCGAAGGATCAAAATATCCGCGCAGCTCGCTGAGCAGCTCCGGGAAATCCTGCCCGCCAGCGGTCAGGCCGCGGCGCAAAGCGCGTGAGGCAGGCTGGTCTGACCCTGGAGCGCGGCCCAGGCCCAGATCGATCCGGCCCGGATACAGCGATTCCAGCGTGCCGAACTGCTCGGCAATCGCGAGCGGAGCGTGATTGGGCAGCATGATGCCGCCGGAGCCGACGCGGATTCGGCTCGTTCCGCTTGCAACATGCGAGATAATGATGGAGGTTGCCGAGCTGGATACGCCGGGCATATTGTGATGCTCCGCCAGCCAGTAGCGGTAATAGCCGAGCTCCTCCGCCAATTGGGCGAGCTCCAGCGTGCGGCGGTACGACTCCGAAGCGTCCGAGCCCTCTGTAACGGGGGCGAGATCCAGGATGGAGTAGCGAATTGATGATGGGTCAGATGTTGTCATCCAGGTTTCCTCCTTAAATTATAAATAACCGGACTGGTCTAGTCCGGGGGAATTTCATTGATGTCTCAATTCGGATCATAGAACGTATGCTGGGGGTATTCTAATATACCCCTCCCCACTATATGAATCATCCGTTGGACTATTCTAACATACCCCTCCCCACTATGCTAGTCTCCGCCCCGACTCGTTGATTGGCGATGATTTCCTGCGGTTAATAAGGACAAGAGTATGTCCATCAACGTCAACAGGAGGAATGATTCCATGAGCGAAAAGCCGGGCGATTCCCGCATCGGAACAGCCAAGGAGGAGCAGCTGCAGCCGTTCACCGTTGACAACGACGGAAAGAAGCTGACGACAAACACAGGCCTGCACGTAGCCGAGGATGAGCATTCACTGAAAGCGGGCGTGCGCGGTCCGACGCTGATGGAGGATTTTCATTTCCGTGAGAAAATGACGCACTTCGACCATGAACGCATACCGGAGCGGATTGTACATGCCAGAGGGTTTGGCGCGCACGGTTACTTTCAGGTGTACAAGTCGATGGCGGAGTATACGGAGGCAGGTTTTCTCCAGAACCCGGAGAAAGAAACTCCGGTGTTTGTCCGCTTTTCGACCGTAGCGGGCTCGCGCGGATCGGCGGATACGGTGCGCGACGTTCGCGGCTTTGCCGTCAAGTTTTATACCGACGAGGGCAACTACGATTTGGTCGGCAACAATATACCGGTGTTTTTCATTCAGGATGCGATGAAATTTCCGGACTTCATCCATGCGGTTAAGCCGGAGCCGCATAATGAAATTCCGCAGGCTGCGTCGGCCCACGATACGTTCTGGGATTTTGTCACGATGAATACGGAGACGGCGCATATGGTTATGTGGGCGATGTCCGACCGTGCCCTGCCCCGCAGCTTCAGCATGATGGAAGGTTTCGGCGTCCATACCTTCCGCTTCATTAACTCGCAGGGCAAAGCCCGGTTTGTGAAGTTCCACTGGAAGCCTGTGCTCGGCGTTCACTCCATGGTATGGGACGAGGTGCAGAAGCTGGGCGGCAAGGACCCGGATTTTCAGCGCCGGGCGATGTGGGAAGCAATTGAGAACGGCGATTACCCGGAGTTTGAGCTTGGCGTACAGCTTTTGGAGGAGGAAGACGAGTTCAAATTCGGCTTCGACGTCCTTGATCCGACCAAGCTATGGCCGGAGGAGCTTATTCCGGTGCAGATCGTCGGCAAAATGACGCTTAACCGCAATACCGACAACTTTTTTGCGGAAACGGAGCAGATTGCCTTTCACCCGGGACATCTGGTCAAGGGCATCGACTTTACGAACGATCCGCTGCTGCAGGGACGCTTGTTCTCTTACACCGATACTCAGCTCTCCCGGCTTGGCGGACCGAACTTCAACGAAATTCCGATCAACCGGCCGATGTGCCCGGTGCATAACAATCAGCGAGACGGCATGCACCGCATGACGATTAACCGAGGGACGACCGCCTATCACAAAAATAGCATCGCCGGCAATTCTCCGGCTCCTTCGCCGGACGGCTATCGTCATTATCAGGAGAAGGTTGATGGGCGCGTCGTCCAGGAGCGCAGCGACAGCTTTAAGGATCATTACAGCCAGGCGGCGCTGTTTTGGAACAGCATGTCCGAGGTCGAAAAGGCCCATATCGTGTCCGCCTTTCAGTTCGAGCTCGGCAAGGTGAAGGACAAGGTGATCCGCCAGCGGGCGGTGGATATGTTTGCAAATGTCAGCCGGCGGCTGGCTGCCGAGATCGCAGATGCAATTGGCGCAACTCCCCCTTTAGAAGCAAAGGGTACTGACGGAACGGAAGCGGCTGGCGGCAAAATGGATCCCGGCGGCATGAGCGGAGCTTCTCCAGCACTCAGTATGATGAATTCCGTGAAAACGGCCCGGACGCGCAAGGTCGCCGTTCTGGCTGGAGACGGCTTTTGCGGTCCGGAAGTACGGGCGACGATGGATGCGCTGCGGGCAGCCGGAGCACAGCCGGAAGTGGTCAGCTTAAAGCTCGGGACGTTAAGCGGCGATGACGGAAGCCCTCTAGAGGCGGCGCACAGCTTCTTGACGAGCGACTCCGTGCTGTTCGACGCCATCTATGTTGCCGGAGGCGCGGTTAGCATCGGCACGTTGGCGAAGGACAAGCGGGCAGCAGCCTTTTTACAGGAAGCGTTCCAGCATTACAAGGCGATTGGCTTCTCGAAGCCGGAGGAAGCGGAACCGCTGCTGCAGCTGGCCGGCCTTCCGGCGGCAGGTCCCGGCCTCATAAGCGGCGGGGATGATTTTGGGAAAGCGTTGACGGAGGCGGTTGCCGCTCACCGTCACTGGGAGCGAAGCTGCTAGAAATCGAATGAACTAACAGGGACCGCCGGGAAGCCGGCGGTCCCTGTTTGCCGGAATGGCTTCCTTTGAAGAAGGCATGCGCCAGGAAAGTGCCCGCTATGTGCCGCCCGGGCCGGCATTTTGCCCGCTGCCGGCCGACAGTCTCTTTTTGACGGCGGGCAGCCCAAGCAGCAGACTCTGCGCGAACGGGAGGAGCAGGCAAGAGACGACATCATAATTAGGGAATATAGCAAGGATGTAGTGGTACTCCGCTATATTTGGCATATTGATGTGGGTGCCGGCAAGCAGAAGGAGCATGAATGGCATGACCATAATTCGGTCATTGCTGAGGCGGAACACCTCGCTTAAACCTTTAGTCGCAGAGTAGCTGAACAGGAGGGCTTTGAAAAACACGGTAATGATCCAGAGAAAGGCGAGTGCGGCTTCCATCCGTTGCAAAAACCCGCCTATCTCAACCAGCTGAGCCAGGTAGAAGGTCGAAAAGTATTTGTGCTTCATCATATCCGCCCCAAGGACAAAAATGCAGAGACTGACAACGACTAGAATAATCAAGCTTCCCATCAAAAAAGCGCTCCGGATCGCCCTGCCCAGAGCTTTGCGGTCCTGATCGACATGCGGAATCAGCATCAGCAGCACAACGCCTTCCAAAAAGCCATAAGCAAATGCGGGATAAGCCCCCTTGATAGGCGGAGCAAATCCGTTTCCGAGAAAAGGAAGCATGTTGTTCAAGTTAATGTGAGGAACGAGACAAATAAACAGCGCCACAAAAATAAAAAGATAGACCGGGTAGAGCAGCTCGCTTACCCGCACAAAGCTCTCCACTCCGTACCGCAGGGCTGCTGTAATGACAATCAGAAATGCCAGGATGATAGCCTCGGAAGGCGTGCCCACCATCAGTTGAGTCGTCATGAACTGGCTGATTTCACTTAATAGCGTGAGAATAACGATGTAGAAAAAAAAGATATGCACCAGTCCGAGGAGGCCGCCTATCCATTTTCCTCCGATTGCAATTGCGCATCCGACAAGACTTTGCCCTGCTTGGCGGCTGGCAATCCAGGCGTAGAGCGAGCCGAGCGCCAGGCCTCCTACAGGAGCAAGCAGAGAGGATATCCATGCATCCTCATTAGCCAAAGTTCCCGTAATGAAAGGCATAATTAGAATTGAATCTCCGATGACACTGAAGAAGAGTATAATTTTGAATTGGCGCATCGTAATATGAAGCTTGTTCGCCAAAAGCATTATTCCGCCACCCAATTTCAAAAGTTAGTTATGCTATTTGCTGCCGGCGCTCTGATTGGAGCCAGTCGCGGCGGCGACGGAGGAGCTTCCGCTGTTTTCGCTGCCTCCGCCTCCGTTGAGCCGTTTTTTAACTGCAGGCAGCCCAAGCAGCAGCGATTGCACTAGCGGAAAGAGCAGATAAGCCACGACATCGTAATTTGTAAAAATGCTCAGAATATAGTTGTAATCCGCGACGTTCGGGACACTGATCTGGCTGCCCGCAAGAATGAGGAGCGTGACCGGCATGGCCATAATGCGCTCGTCTTTTAGCTGGAAAATCTCCCTCAATCCGCTCATCATGGAGAAGCTGTATAAAAGAGTTTTGAAAAATACGGTGACGATCCAGAGAAAAGCAAGCGCCGCTTCTATGCGTTCTAAAAACTCTCCGATTTCAATCTGCTGGGCGAGCTGGAAGGTCGGGTAATACTTATGCTCCATCATGTCCGAGCCGAGTACGAGCAAGCAGAGGACAACGACGGTAAAGAGCAGTAAGCCTCCCATAAAAAAGGCGTTCCGAATCGATTTGGAGATCGCTTTACGGTCCTGATCAACATATGGAATCAGCATGAGAAGACCGACTGATTCTAGAAAACCGAACGTAAAGGCCGGGTAAGTGCCTTTAACGATAGGGAAGATGCCATTCCCGAAAAAGGGGAGCAGGTAATGAAAATCGATTTGCGGGACCAAACATACAAAAAGAAACAGGAAAACAAGCAAAAAGACGGGATAGAGGAGCTCGCTTAGACGAGCAAAGCTTTCAACTCCGTACCTCATGGCGGTAGTTATTGCTATGAGGAAAACAAGGACGATGGCCTCGGAAGGAGTATTCACCATCATCTGCGAGGTCATGAACAGACTAATCTCGCATACAAGCGTAAGAATAACCAAATAGAAGAAAAAAACATGAATTAAGCCAAGAAAGCCGCCAAACCATTTCCCGCCAAGCGCAATCGAACCGCCAATGAGGCTTTGTCCCGCTTGGCGTTCGGCCATCCAGGAATATAGCAAGCCGATCAGAATCCCTCCGGCTAGCGCAAGCAGGCTGGAAATCCAGGCGTCTTCTTTCGCTGAGTTGCCCATAATATGCGGCAGAATCAGGATGGAGTCCCCGATGACAGTGAAGAAGAGAATGATTTTGAACTGGCGCATCGTTATATGAATTTTTCCGGCTGCGGGCATGAGGCATTCACCTGCCTTTCTCAAAAAAGAAACTCTATCGCTCTATGCAGAGGTAGTCTTTCCCAATCATTGGTCATATTATCCAACACGCATCAATCAGACTTTCGTTTACGGCCTGCTCCGCCTGCCCTATACTGGGTCTAACCGGTTGTAGACTTTACCTACTGAGAGGAGGCTTGTCCATGACGCTGCAGCAGCTGCGCTATGTCATTGAGGTGGCGGCGAGAGGCTCGATGAATGAAGCGGCCCGGCGCTTGTTCATTTCTCAGCCAAGCCTCTCCAAAGCCGTGCAGGAGCTGGAGCAGGAGCTTCAGATTACGATTTTCCGGCGGACGAACAAGGGCATCGAGCTTTCCCTGGAAGGAACGGAATTTCTCGCTTATGCACGGCAGGTCGTCGAGCAGGCGGATCTGCTGGAGAGCCGTTACCGCAGCTCACGCCAGGCGCCTCAGCATTTTTCCGTATCAACCCAGCATTATGCGTTTGCGGTTAACGCATTTGTACAGCTCGTGCAACGGCACGGGCAGGAGGAATACGAGCTGGCGCTGCGAGAGACAAAAACGCATGAGATCATTGAGGATGTGCGCCTGCTGCGCAGCGAGATCGGCATTTTGTACCGCAATGAGTTCAACGCGCAGGTCATACAAAAGCTGCTTGTTTCCGCCAGCCTGGAGTTCAACAGCCTGTTTACCGCAGAGCCGCATGTGTTTATCAGCATCCGCAATCCGCTGGCGCGAAAGTCCAGCGTCACGATTGAAGATTTGGAGCCATTCCCGTACTTGTCGTTTGATCAAGGGGAGTACAACTCGTTTCATTTTGCGGAAGAAATTATGAGCACGCTGGCACATCCTAAGAGCATCCGTGTGAGCGACCGGGCGACGCTGTTCAACCTGCTTATCGGCCTTAACGGCTACACGATCTCTACGGGCGTTCTCAGCGCAGATTTGAACGGCAATGAAATCATACCTGTGCCTCTGGAATGCGAGGAATCCATTGAGGTGGGCTGGATCTCACATCGCCAGCGCAATTTGTCCCGGCTGGGGGCGGCCTATGTGGAGGAATTGGAACGGGCGGTTGCCGGGCGCAGGGACTAAATAGAGGAGCGCCGGATTGAGCCGGGCTGCCGGTGTGTGCTACATTCCAGCGCTCTCCCAGTGTCACATCTTCGTTTCTGCAAAATCCCCGTTCGCTCAGCAGCGAGCGGGGATTTTGTTGAGTTTTGGCGTTCCTGTTTTGTTCTCGGTCTGCAGTCCGAGCCGCCCCCCTGCCGCAGTCTGGCCTCAAGACCATTCCCGAGGCGATTACCGAGCTGCTCCGGGCCGATGTACACTTTGTTTGCTAAAGAATTCAGACAGAGACGATACGGACAATTCGGGAGGAGTATGGGGATGAGGTCGTTTATTGAGGGGGCTTTCCGCAACAAGGCGGCGGTATGGCTCTGCGTCGTGCTGGTGCTCGGCATGGGCGTTGCCAGCTATTTTAAGCTGCCTATGGAGTTTATGCCGGAGGCGGATAACCCGCAGGTTACGATTACGGCAATCGGGCCGGGGTACGACGCGGCTTCCATGGAGACGCTCGTTACGAAGCCGCTGCAGGAAGCGACGGCGGGCATAGCCGGAAAGACAGCTTCATTTGCTTCATCGGGAGACAGCTATTCGCAGGTAAATCTCTCTTTTGATGCAAAGACGGATATGAAGCAGGCCAGAACGGATGTGGAGCGTGCGGTCGCATCGGTTCAAATGCCGGAGCGGGTAGCGCCGCCTTACATTATTCAGCTAAATACGTCGATGATTCCGATCAGCTGGGTCACGCTGACGTTCGACGACGCTGTTACCTCTGCTGAGCGCGAGGATGCGGAAAAACAAGTGCTGGAAACGTTCCAGGGCCTGGAGGGCGTAGGTTCGGCCCAGCTGTCGGGACGCCCGTCCCCGGCTGTGACCATTACGCCGGACTCTGCGGCGCTCGCGCAAAAGGGCGTTCCGCTCCAAGCGTTGTACGGCGTGCTGCAGGGCCGTTCCGGCTCCGCATCCGTTGGAGAAAGCATGCTGGACGGCAGCTCCGTCAATTTGAACGTGGCATCCACCCTGCATGATCTGGAGACGCTGCGCAAGCTGCCCGTAGCACCGGGCGTGACGCTTGGCGATGTAGCCAAACTAGAGGAGAATACCAGCAGCGAGGGTGTCAGCCGTCTGGACGGCAAGGACGCTATGGTGCTTGTGATTACAAAAGCGGCCGGGGCCAATGCGGTCACGGTAGGCAACGGGGTTGACGACACGGTTGAGCGCCTGAACGGGGAAATGCCGGGAGCCGAGCTGAAAGTGCTGATGAGCACCTCCAAGCAGGTTGTTCATTCCGTAAACAGCATGATGCGCGAGGTTCTGCTTGGCGCGCTGTTCGCAACGCTCGTTATTTTGGTATTCATGCGCAATATCCGTGCGACGCTGGTCACGATCGTATCGATCCCGCTGTCGCTTGGGCTGACGCTGTATTTGCTGGATCTTTCCGGCGTTACGTTGAACATTTTGACGCTCGGCGGCGTGGCGGTTGCGGTCGGCCGGCTGGTTGACGACAGCATCGTCGTCATCGAGAATATTTTCCGGAGATTGCAAAAAGAGAAGTTTTCCGCTTCGCTCGTCATCGACGCGACGCGTGAGGTCGCTACCGCTATTACGGCCTCGACACTGACTACGGTCGCCGTTTTCCTGCCAATGGGGCTGCTGCGCGGCTCGCTGCAGGACTTCCTGCTGCCGTTTGCGCTGACGGTTACGTATTCGCTGTTATCCTCGCTGCTCGTTGCGTTGACCGTCATTCCGCTGCTTGGAGCTAAGCTGTTCCGCGGCGTGAAGATGACCGAGCATGAGCCGTCGCGCCGTTTCCAGCGTTTCCTGGAATGGAATTTGCGCCGCAAATGGCTGCCGCTGACCGTCGCAGTTCTGCTGCTGGCCGGTTCTATCGGAGCCTATGCGGTTATGCCTAAAGGCGCGATTGATTCCTCCGACGCTTCGAACCTGACCGTAACGCTCGGTTTTAAAGCCGATGCGTCACCGGAAAAAATCGAAACGGAAGGCAAGAAGCTGGAAGCTTACCTGAAGGAGCTGGACGGACAGGATTACGTCTATATGCAGGCGGGCGGCAACCGGGAATCGGCGCAATACGGCGCAGTGACCTCCCGGACTGAGGTTACCTATATGATAGGCGTGAAAAAAGGCACGGACGCAGAGGCTCTGTCCGAGCAGATCAAGGAGCAGGCTCCGTCCTATCCGGACGCGGAGCTGGTTGCCCAGACTGCCAGCATGATGGGCGGCGGAGGCGGCTCGCAAGTGTTTATTGATGTAACGGGACCGAACCTGGCTTCTGTAACCGAGGCGGCGGAGAAGGTCATGACGGACGTCAAGCCGATCAAGGACGTGCTTAAGGTTGAGAGCAACCAGCAGGAGCTCAAACCTGTGTATACGCTGCAGGTGGATGCAACCCGCGCTAAGGCGACCGATCTGGCCCAGCAGCTGCAAGGCATGCTGAACCCCGTTCCGGTCGGCCAGCTGACACAGGAGGACGGGCGCCAAGTGCCGGTTATTTTGCAGCCGGTGTTGAAGCCGCAAAAAGCGGCCGACCTGGATGCGCTGACCGTTATGACCGATAACGGACCGCAGAAAGTGTCCGCCGTAGCTAAATGGGTCAAGGAAGACAAACCGGCCATATACTATTTAAAGGACGGCAAGCCTTACGTGCGCATTACGGTATCCGCTGAGCCGAGCCAGCTGTCGGTTGTCGGTGCGGATATTAACAAAGCCGTTGCCGGATTGAAGCTGCAGGAAGGCGTAAAAGCGCATGTGGGCGGCGCTTCAGCCGATATGTCGCAGGATTTTGCCGATCTGGGCATGATTGCGCTCATCTCCATCGGCATCGTATATCTGATTATGGTGCTGACGTTCAAAACGCTGCGCGCGCCTCTGGCCATTCTGTTCACGCTGCCTCTCGCCGCGATCGGAGCGGTATTAGGTCTGATTGTGACGGGAGTAACGCCGGACTTCACCGCTATGTTCGGCGCGCTGATGCTCATCGGCATCGTTGTCACCAACGCGATCGTATTGATTGACCGGGTAAAACAGAACGAGGAGACGATGACAATCCGCGAGGCGCTGCTGGAAGCAGCCGGCACACGGATGCGGCCGATTCTCATGACCGCTATCGCGACCGTCTGCGCGATGCTGCCGCTGGTGTTCGGCTCTGCTGAGAGCGGAAGCATCGTGTCGCAAAGTTTGGCTATCGTCGTTATCGGCGGTCTCGTCGTCGCTACCGTGCTGACGCTCATTATCGTGCCGTGCATTTACGAGCTGCTGTTCTTCCGCAAGTCGGCCCTCCAGCGGCGGGAAGCTGCAGCAGGAGCAGCGAACGGCAAGGGGCGGGGCAAGGCAGGCGCGACGGAGGCGCCGGGAGCGGGTTAACCGGGATAACGATTATAGACGGGCACGGCTCGCGTTGTTGCGAACCGCCTTATTGCAGACAAAGCCGCCTTTAAATACAAGAAGATCGCCAATCCCGCCTGTCCCGGGGGATCGGCGATCTTCTTCCCGTTTTGGCAGCAAAATCTCGCTTTCTTGTTATGAAATTCGCACCATTCAATATAAAATGTTTAGTTTTCGTTGTTTCGCTATCTGTTAAATCTTTCAAATCTTGTATTAAGCTGATAAATGTAAGCGCTTCATAATTGTTCTCTAGGAGGGATGTGCAGCATTTAGCTTTGCTGTTTACTAAATCTGCTTGAGGAGAGGTGTCGTTTCTTATGTCACACGCGCATGGTCGTTCTTTGCCCTACGTATCAAAAAAGGTATTTTCTGTTTTTATGGCTGCACTGATTGCATTGTCATCCATGCTTTTGCTCGCTCAACCGGCCCATGCAGCGTCCGGTCTAATCGTGAATAATGCGGACCGGTTTGACACCGGCAGCAATCCGATTTGGGCGCAGGGCGGTTGGATAATGCAGGAGGGAAGCATGTTTTACTGGTACGGCATGGACTACTCCGTTCCCAACCGCAAAAAAGTAAACGTATATACATCTACCGACTTTGTGAACTGGACGTCGCACCAGGCTATTGTTGATTTTACTTCCATTAACGCGAAGCTCGATGCGGATGGAAATACAACGACGGGCCGTTTTGCCGACACACAGTGGATTGGAAGACCGCTGGTCAAGTACAACGCGGTTCAGAACAAGTATGTCATGCTGGCCGAATGGGGAGGCAACGGGGACGGAGACCGGAATAAAATAACGATTTTTACAAGCGCTTCCGCAACGGGGCCGTTCACGTACGAAAAATATATATCGAAACCGGCCGGCTGGGGAATGGGCGATCTTGGCTCCATTCTCACGGACGACGACGGCAGCACGTACATTACTTATTCGGACGATAACAACGGCGATACGAACAGCGCAATCCGAATCAGCAAGCTGGCAGCGGACTTTATGAGCATCTCGCAGCATGTGTATATGATTCCGCATAATTTTATACCGACGAATGCTCCTAAAAAGGAAGCCTCCGCGCTGTTTAAAAAGGGCTCTAAGTATATTCTGTTAGCCTCAAGAACGAACGGCTGGACCGCTACGGAAAGCTACTGCTACTCGGCCAGCAGTTTATCCGGTCCATGGTCTGGCGGCAACGGATGCGCAACAAATCCCAACTCCAACGATTCCTTTGATAATCAGGTGGATCAGGTGCTTCCAATTCAAGGAGCGCAAGGAACCGTTTATATGTTTATCGGGGACCGCTGGAACAATATGAAAAACAACCAGGGCCAGCCTGCAAGCAATCAAGCCGGACGCAACAATTGGTATCCTTTGACCTTTGACAGCAATGACAACCCTACCATCAACGGGCATGTCCAATGGTTCCTGGACCCTGTGAACGGCACTTGGAGCGCACCGCCAGCGGCCTCTCCACTGCAATCGTACGCGCTGGTGAACGGCAACTCAGGCAAAGCGATGGGGATTGCTGCTAACTCGTTAACGGACGGTGCAACGGCCGAGCAACGGTCCTATACCGGAGGAATCAGCCAATATTGGAAGCTGATAGACGCGGGTTCCGGTTATTACAAGATTCAGAATACAAACAGCGGCTTGTACCTGGATATGACAAACGCTTCCACGGCGAACGGGGAAAACGCCATCCAGACAGCTGCCAGCGCAGCTGCAAGCCAGCAATGGCAGCTCGTTGATGCGGGAGGCGGCTACTTCAAGCTGAAAAACCGCAACAGCGGCAAGGTTCTCTGCCTTGGCGCTGGCTCGACAGCCGACGGTGCGCTTGTGATGCAGTGGGCGGAAACGGGCACGACGAATCAAACCTGGCGTTTCGATAAGGTTATACAGCTTGATTTGAGCAAAACCTATTCCATTAAAAACAGCAACAGCGGCAAAGCGCTTGGCACGGTTGGCGGTGCTGCCGCTAACGGTACAACGATTGAGCAGCGGACATTTAACGGAGCTGCCAGCCAGTCCTGGCAGTTCGAGTATTCCAACGGCTTCTACCGGATCAAACATGTAAACAGCGGCATGTACATGGATATCTCGGGTGCCTCTGCGGCTAACGGGGCCAACAGCGTCATCGGGACATCTACAGCATCCAGCAGCCAACAGTGGCAGTTGGTTGATGCGGGAGGCGGCTACTTTAAGCTCAAAAACGTGAACAGCGGCAAAGTGCTTGGCATTGGCGCCGGCAGCACGGATGACGGGGCGGCAGGCATCCAGTGGACGGACTTTAACGTAGCGGATCAGAAATGGAGCTTTACGGTGCTCAATCCTTAAAGTCTGGATAGGCGTTGGCACAAAAAAGTTACCTGTTGAAAGTTCTTAACAGGCTGGCGGCTCGCATGGTTGCGAGCCGCTTTTTGCTTTTGGGCAGTAGAGGGTGAATGACACGCAAGACTGGAGCAACAACAGCAAGCAGCAGTCAGCAGAGGAAAGACGTTGGAGGGCGGCAGGGGATATCCGCAAAGCAACGTAGTAATACAAAGTAATTCTAGATAATACTGCTCTTGGTCAAGCTCCGCGGGGAGCGTTCGTTTGGCTGAGAGTATGTTTACGCAGCATCAGCCCCATGTGGAAACGATATGAAGCTGTGTCGATTTCCTGTCGGATTATCGCGCAGCGGCGCGAAAAAAAGACCGCCGAAGCGTTGGCATCGGCGGTCGGGGAAAACAGGTCACGCTTGCTCTTCGGCTAGAGTAGCAATGCGTACAATAACTTCAGCGGCCTTGACCATCGTGTCGGCGGACACATACTCGTAGCGGCCATGGAAATTCTCGCCGCCTGCAAAAATATTCGGCGTTGGCAGCCCCATATAGCTGAGCTGGGAGCCGTCCGTGCCGCCGCGGATCGGCTTTATATCCGGCTTTACGCCGCATTGCTCCATTGCCTGTCGGGCCAGCTCAACGACGCCGAATACCGGCTCGATTTTCTCCCGCATGTTGTAGTATTGATCCTTCAGCTCCAGCTGTACGCTGCCTTCGCCGTAGGTTTGGCGGAACTCTTCCGCAATCGACCGCATCAGATTTTTACGGTGTTCAAAGCTGTCCCGGTCAAAGTCGCGGATAATATAGCGCATCCGGGTCAGATCGACGCTGCCCTCGAAGGAAATCAGGTGGAAAAATCCCTCGTAGCCCGAAGTAAACTCCGGCACCTCGCCTGCTGGAAGCCGGCCGTGCAGCGCCATGCCGACGGCTTGGGCGTTAATCATCTTGCCCTTGGCATAACCGGGGTGGACGTTTTTGCCTTGGATCGTCACAACCGCTCCGGCAGCGTTGAAGCTTTCGTACTCCAGCTCTCCAAGCGCCCCGCCATCCATCGTGTAGGCGAACTCGGCGCCAAAAGCGGCTACGTCGAAACGGTCCGGTCCGCGCCCGATTTCCTCATCCGGCAAAAAACCGATGCGAATGCGTCCATGCTTAATATCCGGTCTGGAGGCTAAATAAGCCATGGCGGTCATAATTTCGGCAATGCCCGCTTTGTCGTCGGCGCCGAGCAGCGTCGTCCCGTCCGTTGTAATCAGCGTCTGTCCCGCGTATCCGGCAAGCTCCGGAAATTCCTTGGGCGACAGCACAACGCCCAGCTCCCGGTTCAGCACAATGTCGCCGCCGTCATAGGACTCGATCAGCTGCGGCTTGACGTTTGTTCCGGTAAAATCGGATGCCGTATCCATGTGGGCGAGGAAGCCGATGGTCGGGACAGCCTTGTCCGTCGTAGCCGGAAGAGTCGCCATGACATATCCGTTTTCATCGAGCGTGATTTCCGTCAGGCCGATTTCTCTCAGCTCGTCTGCAAGCAGGCGGGCCAATTCCAGCTGGCCCGGCGTGGAGGGACAGCTGGCGCTGTTATCGTCCGAGCGGGTGTCCACAGCCGTATAGGCGGTAAAGCGGCGAATCAGTTCTTGTTTTAACTCCATGGGCAGGCTCCTTTAAGTTAAGTGTTCTATCGCTAGTTCAATGGAAAAATCCGTATATACCGTTCACTATACCAGCTGTGCAAACTGGAAATCCAGCGGGAGGGGACTGCCAGGCTCGCACAAACGGCAATGGCAAGAACGGCGCTTCTCCCGTGGCCGTCGTCCGCCGCTGGTTGGCTGGCCGGAACAGGCCGACTCTATCAAAACAGCTCCATTAATAGTGGCGGGAGCCTTTTCGGAGAGCTTGCCCAACCGGGGAACGTCTTTCCGGCATATGTTGTTGCAGAAGCCTGACGAAAACCATACAGGAGATGACATGCCCCATGCCTCTTAAGACCAGCTCTGGAGCTGGCGCGCTCCCCCGTATCGACGTGCTTGTGCCCGCGATTGAGAAGGACCTGCGCACGCTGCCTCATGTAATCCGTTCCGTCCGCACTCATGTGCGGCATCCTATCGGCGATATTGTTATCGTAGCTCCGCGCAAAGACGCCATCGTCTCGTTATGCCGCTCCAACGGCTGGCGATTTGTCGATGAGAACAGCGTACTGCCGTTGACCAAATCCGATATTCATTACCGTTCGGCTCGTTGGGAGCGCTCCGGCTGGCTGTTCCAGCAGCTGCTCAAGCTGAGCGGCGACACGCTTTGCCGGGCGGACTATTTTCTCGTTATCGACGCCGACACGGTGCTGCTCCGACCCCACACGTTCCATGCCGAAGGCCGAACGACGTTTTACACGCGCAGCTGGACGCAGCCGGAATATATGCGCATGTACACCCGCCTGATGGGACGCAAGGCCTCTTCGCCGCGCTCGCTTGTCACGCATTATATGCTGTTCGAAAAAGACCGTCTTCGTGCGATGAAACGGGATATTGAGGCGCGTCACGGGATGAGCTGGCATAAAGCGATTCTTGCCAAGCTCAACCGGAGCCGGCAGTTCGGCTTCAGCGAGTATGAGACGTACGGCAATTTTGTGTACAGCCAAAATCCGGGAGCGGTGCAGCTGAAGCCGGCGCTCAACCGTGCGCTGCATACGGGCGTTGCGAGTCTGACGGCGGAGCGTGCGGGCAAGCTTGCCGCGAAACACCGCTCGGTCAGCTTCCATGAGCGAAAAGGCTACGTGCGCCTAAAGCGGCGCGAGGAAGCGGGGCGGAAATGATTCAAGCGGCGCCGCATCAAAGCTTGCTTGTTGACTGGCGGGGACCGATTCAGCGTCCAGGCGGGCTTGGCGGCGCAAGCCGGGAATATGTGAAGGCGTTAAGAGGCGCGGGGGTTCACGTTACCGCCCGATCAGGCCACAAACTGCCAGCCGGGCAGGAAAGCGGCTCGAAAGCGGAACGTATTCTTGTATATCACTATCTGCCTAATCAGCTTGATTTGGACCTGGCGCGCCGCCGTTATGCCAGGGTGGTGTTGAATACGGTTTGGGAGACGACAAAAATTCCGAGGCAATGGCGGAAAGCGATAAACGGTTTCGATGCGGTAATCGTGCCCTCCAGCCATAACGTCCGCGCGATGCGGGAGAGCGGAATAGCCGTGCCGGTTTACAAAGTGCCCCACGGTGTGGATACGCGGCGTTTTAGGCCCAGCCATCCTCCTTCGTTCATTCCGGGGAGTGAAGGGCGCTTTGTGTTCCTGTCCGTATTCAGCTTTCAGCATCGTAAAAACCCCGAAGCGCTCCTGCGCGCCTATTGGGAGGAGTTCAACGAACAGGATCCGGTGCTGCTCGTCATCAAAACGAACGGATGGGCTGGCGAAGTTCGGCGCAGCATTTCCAACTACCGGAGCTCATTGCGTCTGCCGCATCGTCCTGCACCGATTCATTTGATTTCTGGACAAATTAGCGACAGCAAATTAAGAGGGCTTTATACAGCGGCTAACGCTTTTGTGCTGCCGACACGGGGAGAGGGAGTCGGCATGCCGTTCATGGAAGCGCTGGCCAGCGGCATTCCAGTTATTGCGACGCGCTGGGGAGGGCAAAGTGATTTTCTGAACGACGGCAATTCCTTTGCCGTTCCTTACCGCTTGGCCAGACCTGCGGATACGATGAAACGCAGCAGAGCGATTTCGCGCACCTTCAGTCATTTATTCGCTCAGCCGGACCAGCTGTGGGCGGAAGCGGATCTGAACGGTTTGAAGCGGCAAATGAGAAGCGCAAGCCTGAATCCCGGCCTGTGCCGGATTAAAGGAAGACAAGGGCGGCTGGATATGACGGGCTGTTCCTGGGTGAGGGCAGGGCGCGAGCTCCGCATCGTGCTGGAAGCAGTAATGCGCGGCAGGAAGCGGCGGGAAGGAATGCTGCTCCCGAAGCTTTCCCGGCATCTGCCGCTGGAAGATAGGAGCTTGAAAGAGATGTCGGGAAGAACGGTTCCCGGCCATCCGTCGAAGGTGCTTTTGTTAGGCGGGTCTTGAGCGCAACAGATGCTTTACCGGTTTTAGAGGAGGATGAGGAAATTTGCGAATAATTTTGATGTCGGGAGGTTCAGGCAAGCGGCTGTGGCCGCTGTCCAACGATATTCGCTCCAAGCTGTTTCTGAAGCTGCTGCCCGGTCCGGACGGAACGAGGGAATCGATGATGCAGCGCCTGTGCCGTCAGCTGAGCGAAGCGAATTTGCTGGACGGGGCTATTATTGTGACCCATGACAGTCAGGCGGAAATAACGCTCGCTCATGCCGGGAGCGGCGTCCCGATTGTGAAGGAGCCTGAAAAGCGCGGCACGTTTATGGCCGCGGCGCTTGGCGCGGCGTATTTGAGCGGTCCGGGCGGAGCGGAGCCGGACGAGACGGTATGCCTGCTGCCGGTGGACTTGTTCGTGCAGCCGGATTTTTTTGAGCTGCTGCGCAGGCTGCCGGAGGCGCTCGATCAAGGCGCCGATCTGGCGATGATCGGTACGGAGCCGACATATCCGAGCAGCCAGTACGGCTATATCGTACCGGGACGGACGCGGCGAAGGGGCAGTCAGGCCAAGCGTTCAATGGGCGGGAACGGGGACGCTGCGGCTGCCCGCGGATGGACGGCGGTGGAGCGGTTCGCCGAAAAGCCCGACCCGCCAATGGCGGCGCGGCTCATGAAACAGGGGGCGCTCTGGAACTGCGGCGTGTTTGCATTCCGCTTGGGCTGGCTCTTGGGGCAGCTTGAAGGCAAAGGATGTCCGTCCCAGATGGGGCGGCTGTCGGAGCTCTATGCGGAATTGGCCGACCGGAGCTTTGACCAGGAGATTGCGGAACAAACGGAGCGGCGCATGGTGCTGCGATACAGCGGGGAATGGCATGATCTCGGCAGCTGGAGCACCTTTCTCCGCCAGCTCGGCGACGTACAGCTGGGACCGGGCAGCGTGTCCGGTGAAGCAAGCAACACCCATTTGATTAACGAGCTGGATAGCCCAATCCATATTATCGGGCTGCCGGATGCGATTGTGGCGGCGAGCCCGGACGGCATTCTGGTCGCCAGCAAAGAGAAGTCGGATTGGATTAAGGGAGTGCTGTCCGGTGAGCGGAGACCGCCTATGCAGGAGGAGAAACGCTGGGGAAGCAGCCGCACGCTTGAGCTTGCGAGCCTGGAGAGCGGCGAAGAGATTGCGGTAAGGCGAATCGTTATTCATGCAGGCAAATGTACGAGTTATCATCTGCATCAGCATAAGGGAGAGATATGGACGGTGATTTCCGGAAGCGGACAGTTCATGCTGGAGGATGAGATTGATGTAATCGCTCCAGGCGACGTGATGCGTTTTCCCGCTGGCTCGCGCCATGGCGTCAAGGCAGCGGCCGAGCTGCATTGCATGCTGGTGGAAATCGGCCGCTTGCCTGTCGGCGGCAAGGATATCGAGCGTCTGCTGATGAGCTGGTGACATCCCCCTATAACGGTATGCCGAGCTTTTTCATCCGGTTGTACAGGGTTGCCCGGGAAATGCCGAGCTGCTTGGCAACCGCTTTTTTGTTGCCTCGCTCCGCTTCCAGCAGACGGCGGATCTGCTCCCGCTCATACGCTTCCGCTCCGGCGCGTAAACGATTCCCTGCTCCTGAGTGAAGAGGCGGCGGACTCGCTGCTGATTCTTTGTTGGCCGCAACGTTTAGCGCAGGCGTCGATATAGGAGCAGCAGATACAGTTGCAGACATAGAAGCAACACGTCCGTCCGCCGTGTTTTGCAGCAGCCTTGGCGGCAAATAATCCGCTCGGATGATGCCGTCGGCGGCCAGCAGAACGAGCCGCTCCGCTGCATTGCGCAGCTCGCGGATGTTGCCGGGCCAATCGTACGCGGCCATCCGCTGCACAATCTCATGCGGACAAGCCTCCAGATATCTCCCGTACAGCAGGGCGAACTCGCTGAGAAACAGCGGCAGCAGCTCGTACACGTCTCCCGTGCGCTCCCGCAGCGGCGGAATATCCAAGATGACTACGCTGAGCCGGTAGTAGAGATCCTCACGGAAGCGGCCGGTCTCCATCATTTCCAGCAGATTGCGGTTGGTCGCCGCCAAAATCCGGCAGTCCGCTTTACGCAGGACGGAGCCGCCTACGGCGTAGTAGCTTTTCTCCTGCAGCACGCGCAGCAGCTTCACCTGCAGCTCCAGCGGCATTTCGCCGATCTCGTCGAGAAACAGCGTGCCTCCGGCGGCCAAATCAATTTTCCCCTTCCGTCCCCGGGGGTCCGCGCCGGAGAAGGCGCCCTTTTCATAGCCAAACAGCTCGCTTTCAAACAGCGCCGGTGAAATTGCGCCGCAATTAATTGCGACAAACGGAGTGTCCGGGCCGGATCCGGCATCGTGAATCGCCCGGGCGTACAGCTCCTTGCCGACGCCGCTTTCGCCTAGAATGAGCACTGGAGCTTTGGCGGAGCTGATTTTGCGGGCGGTGTCGATTGTAGCGCGAACAGCAGCGCTTGAGCCTTTAATTGCCGCGAACGGATCGGCAGCCGGGCTTAGCTTGGCGACCTCGCGTTCAAGATGCTGCATTTTGGCTGTCATTTGGAACAGCTGCTGGTTCAGGCGGATTTGCGAAGTCACATCCATCTCGGCGGCAACCGCTCCGATGCGCTCGCCGTCCAGCTCGACCGGCCGCGCATTGATAATCGCATGCATGTCCGGCCTTGGCTGATGCTGGGCTCCGCGCACCGTTTCCCCCGTCGCCAGCGTGCGCAGCACTTGAAGACGCTCCTTTTGAAAAAACTCGTCCGCAGCGCGTCCCATAATCTCCTCGCGGCGAATGCCAAACATGCGCTCTGCGTCGCTTGTCCAGGCGATAACCTCGTTCTGCGCGTTAATGACCGTCACCGCGCTGTCGGTTGTCTCAAGCGTCGCTTCGAAGCCCGCCCGGAGGCTGCGGAACGCTTGCCTCAGCTGAGCAGCAGTCTGGGACAAGCTCAAGCATCCAACCGGACGGCCGTTGTCGTCGAGCAGCAGCGCCCAGGGGCAGCCGCTCGGCAGCTCCGGCAGCTCATCCAGCCGCATGGATGCGGGCAAAGCCGCCGCGGGCAGAAGCTCCTCTTCACCCGTTGCTGTATAATACAGCCAGCCCCAGCCGCCGGAGGTTAGCTCGGAGAACACGGGTACAGCTGCGGCAGCTTCGTCGGGGCCGTTTTGCTGCAACTGATCTGCGTTCCCAATTACAAACGGATGGGAAGGGAGCTGATCGAGACAGGGCAAATTGAGCTTCATGGAATTGCCTCCTTATAGGTGAAATCGGGCTGGAAGAGGTGTAAGCTGCACTGTCTACCTAGTGTATAACAACTTTTACATATGTGTCTAAATGTGTTTAGAAAATTAGACATCCGGCTCTGGCGGGGCCCTCTCGTTATGAGTTTCGTTCCACGCCAAAAAACCGCGCCCGCCCTGGCGCGGAGAGAGCTCTCTCAGCGTCAAGGCAGGCGCGGCGGCAGAGTGATTCAGCTTAGCGGAACATATTTTGCAGCACCATCATCAGGTTGGCTGGTTTCTCCGCCAGACGCCGGGTGTAATAGGGGTACCACATTTTCCCATACGGAACATAACAGCGGACGCGGTAGCCGTCGGTTGCCAGCCGGGCTTGCTCGTTCATCCGCAGCCCATAGAGCATTTGAAATTCAAATTTTTCAGGAGAAATTCCCTTTTCCGCCGCATAGGCTTTTACCCAGCCGATTATATTGTCGTCATGCGAAGCAATGGCCGTGTAGATGCCGCGATCCAGATGCATGCGGATGATTGTTTTAAAGTTGTCGATGACCTCCGATTTTTTCTGAAAAGCGACCTCGGCCGGCTCTTTGTAAGCTCCTTTCACAAGCCGCAAATTAACGCCGCTCGCGATCAGGTCCTCCACGTCGGCGCGGGTGCGGTGCAGGTAAGCCTGGATAACGGTCCCGACGTTGGTCAGCCTTTCCGCATGCAGCCGTTTTACCATATCAATCGTCGCCTGCGTATAAGGAGTGTCCTCCATATCAATCCGCACAAAATTGTTCGATGCCGACGCCTCGCGCACAACCGCCCGAATGTTGCTGTAACAGGCCGCCGCATCAAGCGCCAGCCCCATCTGCGTCGGTTTGAGCGACACGTTGGCGTTTACGCCCGCATCCGCGATGCCGCGCACGAGACGGATGTACTCCTCCCGGTATCCGGACGCCTCGGACAGCGCCTTGATCCCTTCGCCAAGGTGGTCGAGGGTGACCATAATGCCCTTGCGGTTCAGCTCCCGAATGACCTCCAGCGCTGGCTGCAGCTCCTGGCTGGCAATGAATTTTGCGGCAAGTTTGCCGCCATATTTAACGGTAAGCCTCTCCACAAGCGTGTTGCCGGAAATGGTCAGCAGCGTTTTGCGGTACAGCTCGGATCCGATGTCCATAGTGATCTCTTCCCCTCATGAATAGGAATAAAATGATTTCTCGGAGAAATAAGGTAGCAAATTTCATGCCAACTGTGTAGGCTATTACATCCGGCGCGTGCAGGAGCCCAAGAGTTTTTATGGCGAAAAGGAAATCGCAATCCGAGTTGGCACGCTTCTTGCTTTACTATATGAGCGAAGCGCCCCGGGATGCAGCAGGGGAGAACGACAATCCGAGGAGGATGTACGATGAGAATCGATTTTGCCAACGAGCCGTTTACGGATTTTACAAAAGAGCAGGAGAGCGCCGCTTACGAGGCCGCGCTTGAGCTTATATCGGGCCAGCTGGGCCGCACTTATCCTATCGTCATTGGCGGCAAGACCATCGAAACCGGGCGTACGCTGGATTCCATTAATCCGGCGGACAAAAGCCAGGTCATCGGCGTTGTGCATCAAGCCGGCCGCGAGCTGGCGGAGCAGGCGGTCCAGACTGCGTATGAAACTTTCCAGAACTGGCGAGGCACAAGCGCCAAGGAGCGCTCGGGCTACTTGTTTAAGGCAGCCGCAATCATGCGCCGCCGCAAGCACGAATTTTCCGCCTGGCTGACTCTCGAGTCCGGTAAAAACCGCGCCGAAGCGGACGCCGACACTGCCGAAGCAATCGACTTCATGGAATTTTACGCCCGCGAGATGCTGCGTCTCAGCGAGCCTCAGCCGTTAACGCGTCTTCCGGAGGAAGACAACGAGCTGTATTATATTCCGCTCGGCGTCGGCATCGTTATTCCCCCTTGGAACTTTCCGCTGGCGATTATGGCCGGCATGACGACGGCGTCGCTCGTGTCCGGCAATACGGTTGTGCTGAAGCCGGCCAGCCCGACGGCGGTTATCGCGGCTAAATTTGTGGAGCTGCTGGAGGAGGCCGGCGTTCCGGCTGGCGTCGTGAACTTCCTGCCGGGTCCGGGCGGCGAGGTGGGCGACTTCCTCGTCGAGCATCCTCTGACTCGATTTATCAGCTTCACCGGCTCCCGCGACGTCGGCCTGCGCATCAACGAACGAGCCGCCAAAACCGCTCCGGGCCAAAAATGGATCAAACGTGTTATCGCCGAAATGGGCGGCAAGGATTCCATCGTCGTTGACGCCGATGCTGATCTGGAGCTGGCTGCGGATGCGATCACCGCCTCCGCTTTTGGTTTTTCCGGCCAAAAATGCTCCGCTTGCTCGCGTGCGATCATCCATGAGGATGTTTACGACAAGGTTCTGGAAATGGTCGTGGAGCGTACGGGCAAGCTGCGCCTCGGCAACCCAGCCGAACGCGGCACGAACGTTGGTCCGGTCGTCGACGAGAAGGCTTACGCCAAAATTTTGGAATATATCGAGATCGGCAAAGACGAGGGCAGGCTTGCATACGGTGGAGGCACGGGCGATGAGCGCGGCTTTTTTATCGAGCCGACGATTTTTGCGGATGTTAATTCCAAGGCGCGAATCGCTCAGGAGGAGATTTTTGGTCCGGTCGTGGCTTTTATTAAGGCGTCCTCGTTCGAAGAAGCGCTTGAGTTCGCAAACAACACCGACTACGGATTGACCGGAGCCGTTATTTCCCGCAGCCGCGCTCATCTGGAGAAGGCGCGCCGCGAGTTTTTTGCCGGCAACCTGTACTTCAACCGCAAATGCACCGGCGCGCTTGTCGGCGTTCATCCGTTCGGGGGCTTCAACATGTCCGGCACCGATTCCAAGGCCGGCGGACGGGACTATTTGCTGCTGTTTACGCAGGCGAAGCTGGTGTCGGAGAAAATGTAACGTTAGTTGTGTAGTGCAGCAAGCTGCGATTAAATCGCGGCCGAGGGGCTAAGCCTTGAGGCCGCGTATTTTCTCAACCCGATTTCCAATGTAAGCGTTATAATAAGGTGAGAACGATATTCGAAATAAGCAGCGCATTGCGAAGGGACAGCGGCCCGGCCGTCATTCCCGGTCGGCAAAGGAGGCGGCAGTGATGAACGTTCCCGCACTTGTACAGCAAGGAGCGCTCCGTCAGGAGCAGCGCCAGCGCCTCGCGCTGACGGTCCAGATGCGCCAGTCGCTTGCTCTGCTCGCTCTGCCTGTTACGCAGCTGGAGGAGCGCGTGCGGGAGCTCGCGGCGGATAATCCGCTGCTGGAGGTGCGGTCAGCTCCGGCTTTAAGCGGCTTGGGACGGCGCAGCGCCGCCGGCTTCCGGTCCGCTCCGGACCCGCTGCAAAAGGCTGCGTCAGCGCCCCCATCGCTGGAGGGCGAGCTGCTTGGGCAGCTCGGTCAGCTGAGGCTGCCGATGAAGCTGCGCCAAGCGGCTGCTTACCTCGCCGGAAACCTGGACGAGAGCGGATATTTGGAGCTGTCGCTGGAGGAGGCGGCTGTGCAGCTCGGCATCGGAGCCGAACTTGCGGAGGATGCGCTGAAGCTGCTGCAATCGCTGGAGCCGGCAGGCATCGGCGCTCGAGATTTGCGCGAATGCCTGCTGCTGCAGCTGGATCGTCAGCGGCAGGGTGCGCATGTGCCTCAGTCCGCGAACCGAGCAGAGCAGCAGCGGAGTGAGGAGCTGGTTGCATCGCTGGATATCCGGCATATGGCGCAGGTGCGGGAGTTAGCCGACCGATGGCTGCCGCAGCTGGCGGCTCGCCGCTGGGAGGAGATTGCCGCAGGGACGGGCATAGGCAGGACGGAGCTGGAGGAAGCGGCCCGTCAGCTGCGGCGGCTTAATCCGCGCCCTGGTTTGAGCCTGGGAGAAGCGCGGGCGGAAACGCTCATCGCGGATGCCCGGGTCGGTTTGACGGCAGATGGTGAGCTGCAGGTGGAGCTTAATGCTGCCTGGGAGCCGAGGCTGCTTGTGACGGAAAGTACCGCAGGGCTGTTTGCCGGAATCGGCAAACAGCATGAGGCTTATGCGTACGCGGTGAGCTGCCGCCGCTCCGCCCGTTTGCTGTTAGACAGCCTGAGCCTGCGTCGCCAGACGCTGGAAAAGGTCGTGCGTACCATTTTCAACGAGCAGCAGCCGTTCCTGGCGGAGGGCTGGCCTGCTTTGCGGCCGCTCACGATGGCGGATGTCGCCATGACGCTTGGCGTTCACGAGTCTACGGTTAGCCGTGCTGTTGCCCATAAGTATGTTCAAACTCCGTATGGCACTTATGGGTTAAAGTCGTTCTTCAGCGCAACGCTTGGCCGGGACAGCGGGGAGGCAGTGTCGGCTGCTGCAGCCAAGCAGCGGCTTGCGGTGCTTGTTGCGGCGGAGAGTGGAGGCCGGCCGCTGTCAGATCGCGAACTGGCGGCGAGGCTTGCCCAGGATGGAGTTCCGCTGTCCCGCCGAACTGTGGCCAAATACCGGGAGGAGCTGCACATTCCCTGCTCCTCCCTTCGCCGCCGTTAGCCTGCGGAAATTGCGCGCCAATAAGGCGCGCTGAAGGCCGTCTCTGCCGTCATCATATGACGGAGGGGCGGCCTTTCTCTACCTGATCGTTACCGCAAAGCAGAACCAATCTTCTGCTTGAAGCTCTGCATCGCTCAAACAACCGAATCCTGCCACACGGTATCTCTAAGACGCCGACAGGCTGCCCTCCATTAAACAAACTAAACCGCTTCTTCTCCTCTAACGCAGCTGAGACGCCTTAATCACCGAAAAACCCGCCATATTAAACTCTAACGCAGCTGAGAGGTCTTATTCGATGTTTTTAGCGGCTTTAGAGGAGAATTTGGCGCCAATAAGGCGTCTGAGTTGCGTTAGAAGTAGAAAACATGCCATTTACCCGAAATAAGGCGTCTGAGTTGCGTTAGCGCGCCAGTCCTCTGAGCCCTCTTCAGCTTATCGGCATCCGTACATTTGCCGATTGGGCTTAGTCTCATCGGTCTAGACAAAATAGAGCCCCCCAGAAGATAATGGGTGGTATTGGAAATTGCTAATGGCCGCATTTCTGAGCCGGTGGCGACTTTTCCCCGGAGGCGCACGCCTACTATTAGCTGCGGCGCTCTGCCGCGTAACATATCACCGATTTCGCAACAGACAAAGCTTCACTCTGGAGGTGCTTCCCTTAATGAGCGAATCCGATTCGTCCGCTCAGCTTGGACTAAACAACCGCGGCATTTTGGCCGCGAATGGACTGGCGCCGCGATTTCGCGTCGAGCGCCTGCTGCCGAACGGTCCGGCTGCCGCGCTCATCCGCCATTATTGGCTCATCGAGTGGGAGCTGCCGTCCGGCCTGTCCCATGTGCAGGAGGTGCTGGAGCACCCGACCGTCAATGTTGTGCTGGAGCCAGGCTGCTCTGTCGTCAGCTTTCCCAGCCCCGGGCGGTCCAGCCAAAGGCTGGAGGGCAAAGGCCAAGTGATGGGCATGCTGTTTCGGCCGGGAGCGTTTCGAGCTTGGCTGGACGGCGATCCCGGCCAGCTTGCGGGCAGGCGGCTGCCGGCGGATCGGGCGCTCGGACCCGAGGTGCTGGAGCTGGAACATGCTGTTTTTGCCGAAGACAAGCCGGAGCGCCGCGCGCAGTTGGCGGATGCGTTTTGGGCGGAGCGGATGCCGAAGCCGGATCCGAACGCGCAGCTTGTTGACCGGATCGTCACGTCCATTCAGCTCGACCGCAGCCAGCGGCATGTGGAGGGAGTTGCAGACCGATGGGGAATGTCCGTCCGCAGCCTGCAGCGTCTCTTCCGAACCTATCTTGGCGTGAGTCCAAAGGGAGTGATCAGCCGGTACCGGCTGCATGAAACGGTGGAGCTGGCCGCGCAAGACGGCGGGGCTGAGCCCGATTGGGCTGCTCTGGCGCTGGAGCTCGGTTATTTTGATCAGGCGCATCTAATCCGCGACTTCAAAGCTACGTTGGGCATGACGCCGGGCATGTATCGGAAAGCCGCCGCAGCAAAAATGGAACCAGACAATAAGGACTTGTGATCGCAGCGACCGGAAGGCTCTGACGCACGGCATAACCGCAGCAAAAGAAAAAGCCCGGCTGTCCGCAAGGACAATCGGGCTTTTTGCGATTTATTTTCTCTTGGCTTTGAGGCGGCTGCGGTAAAACCAGAACACTCCTCCGAGAACGCCGACCGCGAGCAGTACGTAAACAACGTTGGAGTAGACGTCCATGTAGCCGACAATCGTTTCCCACGATGCTCCGACCGTTGCGCCGACATAGACCAGAACGGTGTTCCAGACTAGGGACCCGATCGTTGTCAGCAGCAGGAACAGCGGAAAGTTCATGCCGGATATACCGGCTGGTATGGAGATGAGACTGCGCACGAGCGGCACAAGCCGGCACAGCAGCACGGCCCAAGGACCATAACGGTCAAACCAGGTGTCCGCCTTGCGCACATCCTCCGGCTTCAGCCGCAAAATATGCCCCCAACGCTCCACGATGCGTTCCAGTCGGTCCGCATGCAGCCAGGCTCCGATGCCGTACAGCACAACCGCACCCAGCACCGATCCGAGTGTCGCGGCAATGATGACGCCGACAATAGTCATGCCCGTATTGATAGTCATAAAGCCGCCGAACGTCAGGATGACCTCAGACGGAATAGGCGGGAAAAGATTTTCGAGCGCAATCAAAATGAACACGCCGGCATAACCGAACTTGTCCATGATGTCTGTAATCCAGGCTTCCAACTTGACTGGC
The DNA here is from genome assembly GCF_023715725.1 of Paenibacillus pasadenensis. Classification (GTDB taxonomy): domain Bacteria; phylum Bacillota; class Bacilli; order Paenibacillales; family Paenibacillaceae; genus Paenibacillus_O; species Paenibacillus_O pasadenensis_A. Next base: position 253,100 of record NZ_JAMBOT010000003.1, on the reverse strand, counting down.
ACCTACCTCTCACGGGAGTCCGCATGCGGACATAGCTTCCTCTTATACGATTGAGAGGGTGTCTAGGTTTCAAAAAAATAATCCGCTACAGCATTTTTTTCTAAACATATTAAGCCCTATGAAAAAGCCGTCCGAATATCCATTCTCCGCAAGGGTGAAATGGGATTCGGACGGCGGTATAATAACGCTCCGGCAACCGGGTGGCGGCGGCCGGAAACGGGATTATTACAAGGGCGCTGTCACTAGCTCAGGTGTTTCAGATACGGCGTCAAATCAACGCCCAGCGCGGCAGCCAGCCGCTTGCCAAGATCGGCGTCGGCGCGGTAGAAGTTACAGATGGCGCGCAGCTGCGTGCCAGATTCAACCTGAGCCAGGTCGCCGGACAGATTGCGGATGACGGCATCCTGCTCAGAAGCGGAGTAGCGGCGCCATACTTGACCCGCCTGGCCAAAATCGTTTGGCTTGGCGATGCGCTGGCGTCCAGCCTCCGTGCCAGCCCCTAGCGGCGCTGGCGGCTCCGCATAAGCAGGGTCCTGCTGCGGAGCGTCCTTATGGCGGGTCGGCTCGTAGTTGACAGAGCCGCTCGCCTGCTGCTGCGACATCGCCCCGTCGCGCTGATTGTTGCTTACTTTGGCGAACGGGCAGTTGATCGGAAGCTGCAAGTAATTGGCGCCGATCCGGTACCGCTGCGTGTCGGAGTAGGAGAAGAGGCGGCCCTGCAGCAGCTTATCCTCGGAGGGCTCAATGCCAGGCACAACAACGCCGGGATTGAAGCCAACCTGCTCCGTATCCGCAAAAACATTATCCGGGTTGCGGTTCAGCTGCATTGTGCCGACATGCACGTAAGGAATATCCTCCTCAAACCAGTCCTTCGTCGGATCGAGCGGGTCAAAGTCAAAAGAATCCAGATCGGCAGGATCGAGAATTTGCACATACAGATCCCATTCCGGGAAGTCTCCCCGATTAATTGCCTCCTGCAAATCCCGGGTGGCATGGTTGAAGTCGTTCGCTTGAATGGCCGACGCCTGCTCAGGGGTCAGATTCCGCACGCCTTGCTTCGGCACCCAGCGCAGCTTTGTATAAACGCGGTTGCCGTGCTCGTTAACCCATTTGAACGCATGCACGCTTGAGCCGCGCATCTCGCGGTAGTTGGCCGGTATTCCCTCATCCGAGAACAGATGCAGCAGCATGTTCGTCGATTCCGGCGTCAGCGACATAAAGTCCCAGTAGCGGTCCGGATGCTGAATATTCGTGCTTGGATCAGGTTTAAGAGAGTGCACCATGTCGGGAAACTTCATCGCATCGCGAATGAAGAATATCGGCAGGTTGTTGCCGACAAAGTCATAATTGCCCTCCATCGTATAAAACTTAATCGCAAAGCCCCGGGGATCGCGCAGCGTTTCCGGGGAGTGCTGGCCGTGGATGACGGTGCTGAAGCGGGCGAACACCTTGGTTTCAATGCCGGCATCCTGCAAGAAGGCTGCCTTCGTCCAGCGTTTCATGCTGGCAGCCGTCGTAAATACGCCATGTGCGCCAGCGCCGCGCGCATGCACGACACGCTCCGGCACCCGCTCACGGTCGAAGTGGGCGAGCTTTTCCAGCAGTTGATAGTCCTCCAGCAGCGTGGGACCGTGCTGGCCGGCAGTACGGGAATTTTGATTGTCGCCGATTGGGACTCCCTGGTTCGTGGTTAGTCGGTTCATCGATTCGTTCCCCTTTCTTCCGGATCTCCGGGATAAAATAGTTATGGTTAAGGATATGAGTTTAGTATGAGAATTAGTTTCACTTTACATTTATATTCTATCAATAGTCAATACTTATTTATAATAATTATAATTAATTAGGAAGGTTAAGTACTGTGCCAAAGAGAAAATGCTTAGCAACTGGGACGATCTTCGGAAATAGGCTTTAACAAGGGCGGCTATGCGGCGCGGCAGGCCCTGACGCCAACGTTGGAATTTCAATTGCCGATGAACAAAGCTCAGAGCCAAAGGCCGAGTCTAACCAACCATTCGCAGCTCCGGCGCAGCATTCCATTGGACCTTAGAGCCTTCCGGGCAAAGGAAAGCGGGGAGAACGCCATGCCTTCAACCAGAATGAATTCCAGCTGGATCTACGGGCTGGGCATGTTTGCGATGATGGTTCCCAGCCAGGCCTTTATGTCGTTCTACAGCTTTTATTACGTCGACAAGCTTGGTTTGAGCATTGGACTGGCTACGCTGGCACGCAGCATTTATCTGATCTGGGATGCGGTGAACCAGCCGCTGCTCGGCTACTTTTCCGACCGCACGCGCACCCGCTGGGGAAGGCGAAAACCATGGTTGTACGGAGCGCTGCCCGCGTTCGCCGCGGTGTTCATCCTCCTCTTCTCTGTACCGGGTTCCGTTGCCGACGGCGGGGGATTAGAGTTGTTCTACTGGTTTTTGACAGCGCTCATTTTGTTTGAAACCGCCTCCTCGATTATTTGGGTCAATTACGGAGCGCTGCTGCCGGAGCTTTACAGCGGAGCGGCCCAGCGGGCAAAAGCCTCCGCTATTCAGCAGGGCTTTCAAATTGCTGCCATTCTCATCGGCACGGCCGGAACGCCGCTGCTGTTCCGCCAGCTCGGCTTCGGCGGCATGTCCTATGCCTATGCGGCGATTTTTCTGCTCTGCATGCTGATCTTCCTTCGCCGTCTGCACGAGCAGCCTCAGGCGAGCGCCAAACCGCCGCTTCCTTTCCTTGAGGCATTTCGGGAAACGCTGCGCAACCGGAATTTCTGGATGTTCAATCTGGCAAATTCCTTTGCTCAAACCGTCAACGGCCTGCTCAGTTCCATGATTCCGTTTTATGCCAAGTATGCGCTCGGTATTCCCGATGGAAATGTTTCTCTTCTGCTGGCTTCTATCTTTGTTCCTATTATTCCGCTCGTCGTAGTATGGTATGCTATAGCTAAACGTCTGGGAGGCTTAAAAAGCTGGAGGCTGGCGCTCGCCGTGTACGGGTTAAGCGTAATCCCGCTTTGGTTCGCAGAGGGGCTGGGCGGAGGCATAACGGCTGGAATTGCAGTCGGTTTTGGACTCGCCGGTTTTCTCGTGACGCCGGCTGTATTAAGCGGAAGAATCATTGACCTGGACGCCGAGAGGACCGGACGCCGCCGCGAGGGGGTTTACACCGCGGTCGGCGGGTTCATTACCCGCTCCAGCGGCCTTATTTCGGCGCTAGCATTTTGGATTATCGGCATGCTGCTGGGGTATTCCAGCGGTGCGAACCCAGGACCGAATCCGGAGCTTGCTTTCCGCTTGCTTGTCAGCCTCGTGCCGGCCTGCCTGCTTGTAATTTCGTTCGTTATTTCGTTTCTGTATCGGGAGGAAAGCGTGAATGAGCAGAAAACTGATTCTAAACTGTGACGATTTCGGGCAGTGCCGCGCCGCCAATGAAGCGATTATGGGGCTGCTTGAGGAGGGGCTCGCCAGCTCCGCCTCCATTATGGCCCCTGCGCCAGCGTTCCGCGAGGCGGCGGAATGGTGCCGCAAGATGGGCGAAGGAATCAGCATCGGAGCGCATTTGACGTTAACGAGCGAATTTCCGGGCTGGCGCTGGGGAGCGCTCACCGGGGCGGCATCGCTATGCGACAGCGAAGGGTTTCTCCCGCCCGATCTGGACTTCTTTGAGCAAAATGCCGACGCGCACGATGTGCGGCGTGAACTAAACGCGCAGTTTCGCGCCATTCGCGAGGCTGGCGTGAACGTCACGCATGCCGACAATCATATGGGCAGCCTATACGGGCTGGCGACCGGGCGCAGCTTTTTGCCGCTTGTGCTGTGGCAGTGCTCGCGGCGCGGGATTCCTTTCCGGCTGTTCCGGAGCATCTGGGAAAAGGATGCGTTTCTCGCCTCCATTCCGAATGCGTCCCGCACGCTGTCCAAAATCGTGGCGGTAGCGGACCTGCTCGCAGTTCCGCTGCCGGATTATTTGGTAAGCCATCCCTACTTGCTGGAGGAAGGGGAGACTTACTCCGCTTTCAAGGCTATGATGGTAGCCAAGCTTTACGAGCTTCCTGCGGGCATTACGGAGACGTATGTACATCCCGCGCTCCCAGACCGTGAGATGGAGCGGGTTATTCCGTCCTGGGAAAAAAGAACGTGGGAGCACCGTCTGCTCCGGGACGAGGATTTCCGGTATGCGCTGCGGGATGCTGACATCCGGCTGGCGACTTACCGGGATGTGGCAATCGAGCAAAAACGCTCCCGCTGGCAAGCGGTCCGCCGCCTGCCTCAGCTGTTTTGGTCCAAATAATAGACATCACAATTCGACAAATATATATTTTTTTCGGCAAAATCTAACAAAAAACAGGTGTAAGGGCGATAATATACGAAAAAGCACGAATAGAGGTAATATGCCAACATATCGTTCCTTTATATATCGATTGTTGCGTAATTATATAGCCGGTTCCGGTCTGGCGGTTATCGGAGTAGGCGGCGCCATCGTTGGCATGAGCCTGGATCTGAGGCCGGGCCAACCGGCTGTAATTGCGTTTATCCTGCTGCTGTCGGCCATCTGCATGGCGGCCATTGAGGGCGTCGTAATGTACCGGCACCTCAAGCCGATCCGGCAGCTGTTTCGGATGGCGCAGCCGGATGCCGCTGCCGTAAGGCATGCTTATTATCGGACGCATCGCCTGCCTGGGCTGGCAGTCGGACGTATTATGGGCCCGCATTTGCTCGGCTTCGCCCTGCCGGCTGTCATTTTAACGCTGACCTTTCGGCATCTTGAATGGATTCATATCCCGACAAGCCAACTGATTATTGCCTGTATTGCTTCTGTTTTGATTGCGAGCCTGCACGCGTTGGTCGAATTTTTTCTGACGGCGCAAGCCATCCGGCCGCTGCTGCTGACCATCCAGTCCTATGCCGATACCGGTTCGCGCATTGACTTGTCGCTCAAAGGAAAGGTATTGGTGCCGATACCGATCAAGTTCCAATGGAGTATTTTTGTTATCGGCACGCTTCCGGTCATTCTATTTGTGCTGTCGACGCAGGTTCGATTGTCGGCAAGAGGGGAAAGCAGTACCGGGTACTGGGCCTGGAGCGCTCTTGTGCTTATCGTCAGCCTCGGCTTCGCTTCGTTTGCCGCTTGGCTGCTCGGAAGAAATGTGAAGCAGCCCATCGAGGAGCTGTACGGGATGATGAAGTTTGTGCGTAAAGGAAATCTGAGCGTTGCGGTGCCGGATCTTTATTCGGACGAGTTCTCCCGCCTCGTAGACGGCTTCAACCATATGGTGCACGGGCTCGCCGAACGGGAGCGGATGAACGAGCAGCTGCTGCAAAGCTATTTCTCGACGCTGGCGGCGGCGCTTGACGCGCGCGATCCCTATACGGCGGGCCATTCGCAGCGGGTGGCGGCCTACGCCCTGATGATCGGACGCGCGGAAGGGCTGGGCAGCGCCGATCTGGATGTGCTGCACAAGACCGCGCTGCTGCATGATATCGGCAAAATCGGAGTCCGGGACAGCGTGCTGCTTAAAGAGGGCAAGCTGACCGAGGAGGAATTCGGCCAAATCAAGCTGCATACGGTCATGGGCGAAAATATTTTAAGGCAGATCGAGCCGCAGGAAGCGATGGCTGTTTTCCTGCCCGGCGTTCGCTCTCATCATGAACGTTACGATGGAAAAGGATATCCTGACGGACTGAGCGGAGAGGAAATTCCGCTGATGGGGCGCATCATAGCCGTTGCCGACGCCTACGATGCCATGACCTCGGATCGTCCTTACCGAAAAGGCATGCCTGCAAGCCGGGCGCTGGCAATTTTGGAGGAAGGCTGCGGAACGCAGTGGGACCCGCAGTTTGCGCAAACGTTTATCCGTTCTATGGGCGGTCTGGAGCAAGCGTTTCCGGCAGCAGACCTGGCTGATCGGGGCGGAGCGGAAGCCAGCCGAGAGTCTGACACGGTTAAATTCAGCAAGAGAGCATGAACGGCAGACTGAACAACCGGCGAATTGCATGAATAGAAGGGGTTTGGAAATGGCGGCTGGCCGCGATTGTCCGAACGCCTTTTTTTTGTTGCGTATGGAATGGAGCGGACTGCTTTCCTGACAGACTGTTGTCAGTAATTGCGGTTATACTTATGCTATAAAGCTTGCAGGAGGACGGAGCAATGGGGCTAGGCGGTACGCGGCAGACGAATAGGGCTGCACCTTCCGAATCAGAGAGTGCTGGAGCGGAGAATGACAGGAACGCCGTTCCAGGCCGGTATAACACGTCCGATCTGGCGAATCTTCGCCATCCGGAGCGTTTTTTACGGGCTGCGTCTTATATGGCGGAATTGCCGGATAAACCGTTGTACAGCAGGGAGGAGCTGCTTGTGCCGGAGCTTCTGCTGGAGCGCTCCGGTCCTCTGGAAATGTATTATGCGCCTCATAATGAGCTTGCCGGCGGTGCGGCTCGAATTGTTGTAGCCGGACTGACGCCCGGCTGGCGGCAGATGGAGATTTCCTTAAGAGTAATGAGACGATGCCTGGTCTCCGGCGGTACGCCGCTGGAGGCGTGCCGGGAAGCGAAGCGGCAGGCCCGTTTTGCAGGATCGATGCGGACAGGCTTGCTTGATATGCTGGAGAAGCTGGGCCTGCGGGAGCAGCTTGGGAGAGTTATGCCTTGGCCCGATGAGGCATATGACGAGGGCTTGTCCGGCCCAGCCGATTTGCTGGATCATCCGATGCTGCATACGACATCTGTGCTGCCCTGCCCGGTATTTCGGAATGGCGCTAATTACAGCGGCCATCAGCCGCCGCTCCGGCGCGATTCATGGCTTTGGAACATCTCGCTTAACCATATGAGAGATGAGCTTGGACATATGGCTTCAAGCCCTTTGCTGGTGCCGCTTGGAAAAGCTGTGGAGGAGGTCGTGCAGCAGCTTGTACATGATGGTGAACTGACGGATGAGCAGGTGCTTTGGGGGTTTCCCCATCCGTCTGGAGCCAACGGTCACCGCCATCGCCAGTTTGAACAAGCTTTCCCGGAGCTGAAGCGCCGGTTGAAAAGCTTTACGGGGAGCGTTGAATCGAATTAAAAACGGAGCAGCTGCTGAACCCGGGAAGAATGAGATGAGTTATTGCAGGAGGAATGACAAGAATGGAGCCTCTCCGATTTTTATATCATGAAGAAATGCTGTTGAAAGTAGGGAAGGTTTTTCAAGAGCTGGATGCGCAATTTGATCCCGAGGTTTTTGCCGCTCATGCGATGCGGGAGCCATGGGATGACGCTTCCTTTAAAGAAAGGATGCGCCTGGTCACGCTGGCTCTAGGCGAGATGCTTCCTCAGGCATACGAGGCCGCAGTTGAATTTGTGTGCCGGGCGGGGGAACGTTTTCGGGGCATTGAGTATATCTTTTTCCCGGATTATATCGAGGTATATGGCAGGGAGAATCCGGAGTTGTCTCTGGAGGCATTAACAAGACTTACACGCTACTCCACATCGGAATATGCCATTCGCCCTTTTATCGAGCGGGAGCCGGAAGCGGTCATGCAAAAATTGCGCAAGTGGTCCCTCTTTTCCGATGAGCATATCCGGCGCCTTGCGAGCGAGGGCTGCCGCCCTCGATTGCCTTGGGGACAGCGGCTTCCTGTATTTGTGCGGGACCCTCGGCCGGTGCTGGAGCTTTTGGAGCCGATGCTGCAGGATGAGAGCGAATATGTCCGCCGCAGCGTCGCCAACAACCTCAATGATATTGCCAAGGATCATCCCGAGCTTGTCATGGACTTGGCTGAGCGGACGTACGGCCGGGACAGCCGGACGGATTGGATTCTGCGGCACGGCTGCCGCACGCTGCTCAAGCAGGCTCATCCCAGAGCGATGGCGTTGTTCGGTCTAGGTCCGGCTGCCGGGGCTTCGGCGCAGGAGCTGAAGCTGTTAACGCCTGTTGTACCCTTTGGGGAGCGTCTGGAGTTTTCATTTAATATCGTCAACGAAGAGAAGCCGATGATGCTTCGGCTGGAATATGAGATCGGGTTTGTGAAAGCGAACGGCACTCTGGCCGGCAAACGCTTTAAGCTGTCCGAGCGGGAATATCCGCATGGCCGAACCTCTGTCACGCGCTCCCATGCGATTAAGCCGATTACGACCCGCCGCTATTATCCCGGTATGCACAGTTTGACCGTGCTTGTGAACGGTGTGGAACAGGCTTCTCTTTCCTTTGAATTGACAATGGATCTCGATTAATAGCAATCATAAGCTGATTTCGAACAGATTTCGGAATCAGCTTTTTTTAGTTTTAGTTTAAATAAGTCTGATACAAATGAACATTCTCTTATTTCGGTTTGGTACTTGATGAAATTTAAAGTTTTTTTTGGATAAAAATAAACAAAATCTGCAAGAGGGGTTTTTTCTAAAAAAGTTTAAATTGCGCAATGATAATTGCGGGTGTCCTCTTCTGCAGAGCTTCAGATAACGGAAAAATCCAATATTTTAGGGGTTTTCATGTGTGGAGGAACAATTTCTCTATATAGAAAAAGGTTTAAAATAAGAAAAACCTGCGGAGAAATACCTCCGCAGGTTCGCTTATACTAACGCTATCACAAGCTACAGGACAGCTGGTTGGGCCGTCTCGTTTAGCTGCGCCGAGAGTTCATCCATATCGCTGCGAATGTCCTTCAAGAGCTGAATCGAAGCTTCTATCTCAACCTTGCGGGTCGATACGCTTTCGACGCTGCAGCCGATTGGAATGCCTTTTTCCACGCCAAAACGGTACAGCTCCCGAAATACTTTGCGGGAAAGCTCAACGGACTTGTCGAGAATATCCTGCGAATGAACCAGCTCGTTCTCCAGCCATTTCGGAATGCTGATGCCGAGCCATTTCATGAACTCAAGCGTTTTGGCGGAGCCGCATGGAGCGATGTTGAACAGAATCGGCACCATGTCCAAGCCGTTCTCGCGGCTGTGGTAGTAATAGTCGGACAGAAAGCTTTTGGAGGCTTCCACGTCGTAAGTGGCTTGAGAGATAAAAAATCCGCAGCCCGATTCCTGCTTCGCCCGCGCCCGCAGATGCTCGTCGCCTTTGCTGCGATGCCGCTCAGGAATAACAACGCCGCCCGGAAGCAGCTGCTCGTTCAAAATGCCGCTCATCCGGTACGCTTCCGGCAGGCGGATCTGCACCTGCTGCCGGCTGGAGGATGCTCCAACATACACCGTAAAGCGCTGTTCGTCGCGGTCCTGCAAAATCCACTGCGCCAGCTTGTCCGGGCCCTCATTCGCCACGCAGTGATAAATAATGGCCGGAATGCCGAGCTCCTGCTTCAAATAGTCGCGGTAATACTCAGTAGGATCAAGCGCTTTTAAATAGGGAAACGGGCGGTCCTTATCGGTCCGCTCGGCCTCGTCCTGCACATCGTACAGAACAAGCCCGTCAATGCCGATGTCCTTCAGCCGCTCGATCTGTTTGTCGGCGATTTCGCGGATCTTCTCAGGCGTATGGCTGCTTTTGGGCGGGGTCATGCCGTAGGTTATAATGCCGCTCTGTTTATGGAACAATTTATCTTTAAGGGTTGAGCTCATAAAGCCTCCTAGCCGGTTCGCGAGCTGATGCCGTCCCGTTGGGTGTTTTCCCTAGTATACCACTTTGGATTTGACTCCTGCATCGCTTTTCCGTGAAACAGCTATAAGGATATGTTAGAGCTGGCTATGGCTTGTTGTTATAGGCACATAGATTTTTCCTGCGCGAAAGAGGCTGCCGGAATGTCCCGACAGCCTCCAGGGGGTTCTAATTCAGCTCTGCAAAAGCCACAAGGCAGGGACGTTGCTCGGTTCTAGGCTTGTTCAACCTGCCGCAACGTTTCCCGAATTTGCCCCAGATGCCTCAATTCATGCAGCGGAATGAGCTCAACCCACTGGTCCGCGCTCACAGGGCCGAACATGGGATGCGTAAAGCCGTGTTTATCCATTCTTTCGGTTCCGAGATCGGAGGCGACAGCTTCCAGCAGTTTTTGCCGTGCAGCAGCTAACGCCTGCTCCGCCTCAGCCAGCGTGCTGACCGCTCCGGACGGATGGACTTGTGGCGGTGCCTGCGCTTTGCGGGAGCGGTCCCGCACCAGCTCAAGCGGGGCGCGCACCAAGTCGGCGCGCTCTGGTCCCTGCAAAGCAGCGGAGAGCCGGTCGGCAATCGCGCTTTCCATTGCCGCCAGATGCTCGAGAATTTCCAGGACGGACCAGCCGCCGTCTGCGGGCTCCGCCTGAAGTGTTTCAGGGGGTAATCCCCGAACCGTTTCCAGCAGCTCCGAGCGGGTCAATTCCAACTGATTCAGCACATGCTCTTTCATCTGCTCATCTCCAATCTTTAAATTGAACTGTTCGTTTTCAGCTGCGGCACGGCTTCAGTCCGTCTGTTCCTCATTCATTTGGTCGACGCCGGCGTCATCGCCATCCTCGGCTTCCGGTTCTAAGTCGAACTCCGGCAGTGCCCAGACGGACACACTGCCGCCGTTAACCGGGAAGTCGGCAAAGCCGTCCTCGCCGATTACGATCCGCTCTTCGCGCGTATTGGTCAGATCGACCCACACTTCGCCGGATCGTTCCTCCCCGACAAACATGCGTTTGGCGCCCTCATCGGCATTGCAAACGACAACGGCGCAGCCGGAGCGCTCAAATTCCGGTACGCCCCGGCGCACCCAGCCGATCAGGTTCGAGTCGTCGAAATAGTCGTCCTGATCGCCGTAAGCGCGATGATAGCGGGCGTACAGCAGCGGGTCAATCGCAATTTTTTTGCCCTCGATTGGCTCCGGGCCTTCAATTCCGTAATAATCGCCGTAAAAAACGACGGGATAACCGTCCCGGCGCAGCAGAATGAGCGAATACGCGATTTGTTTGAACCAGTCGCCGACCCATGATTCCAGCGCTTCTCCGGGCTGAGTGTCGTGATTGTCAACAATTGTTACCGCATGCTGCGGACGCTCCATGACAAGAGAGCCGTCGAAAACCGTACGCAAATCGAATTCCCTTCCGGCGTCCGCCGCTTCCTTGAGCCGGTAGTGGAGCGGGACGTCGAACAGGCTGAGCTGATGCTCCGTCGCCTCCAGAAATGCTGTGCACTCCTCCGTAATGCTGTTCCAAAACTCGCCGACGATATAAAAATGCTCCGGCGCTTCCTCTTTCACCGCTTGGCAAAAGTCCCGGATAAACGTGTGGTCGATATGTTTAATCGCATCGAGCCGGAAGCCGTCCACGCCGGTTTCCTGGATCAGCCAGCGGCCCCAGGAGATCATTTCCTCGCGGACAGCGGGGTTGTTATAGTCGATGTTGGCAAACATCAAATAATCGAAGTTGCCGAACTGGTCGTCGACGTTTTCGTTCCACTGTTTATTTTCGCCGATGATCCGGTATACGCCCGTTTCATCCCGCTTGGCGTCAAAATCCGTTCCGTTGAAATGGGTGTAATTCCACTTGAACGCCGAGTAACGATCGCCCCGGCCCGGAAAGTGGAACCGTGTCCAGCCCTCGATTGTGTGGGGATCGGATATTTCCTCCTGGCGGTTGTCGCCCTCTACCTCAATGACCTTAAATTTCTCTTTTTCGTCGGCTCCGGCTTTATGATTCATGACCAGATCGGCGTAAACGGCAATTTCATGCTCACGGCAGGCTGCGATTGCCTCCTGCAGCTGCTGTTTGGTGCCGTACTTGGTCCGCACGGCGCCTTTCTGCTCGAACTCGCCTAGATCGTACAAATCGTATACGCTGTAGCCGTTGTCTTCCGGAGAAAAGGCCTTCGTAGCTGGAGGAATCCAGACGGCATCGATGCCGGCGGCCTTCAGCTCGGCGGCCCGTTCCTTGAGCCGCTGCCAGTGGCGGCCGTCTGCCGGCACATGCCATTCAAAAAACTGCATCATCGTATGATTGCGTTCCATCTCTCCGGAATCATCCTTTGCCTTCGTAGTTGACTCTCTATTACCCGCAAGGGGTGGGGAGCCAATCACGGGGGAAACCAAACAGCCCGGCGGATGCCGGGCTGCTTGAAGGCAAGCTATTGAATTGCTGCGCAAAGTCTCAAGGGCGCAGCCCTTTGACGATGAAATCGATCGTAGCTGAAAGCTCGCGCTCATCATTCCACTTCGTCGACGCGCTCTCCTGCGCGATGTAACGTGCGGCGGCGTAGCCGAGCAGGGAGGAGGCGGAGAGCCGCAGCACGGTTGCCGGCGGCAGCGGGATAATTTCTCCCTGCTGCTGAAACCGGATGACAATTGCTTCCGCTTGCGCGATGACGCGGCTGAACACATGCTCCCGGAACTGCTGCTGCAGCTCGGGGTGGAAAGGCAGCTCTTGAATCAGTATTCGGACCAGCCGTTTGTTCCGGTCGAGAAATTGGATGCGGTTCGCGGCTAACGCGCGCAAAAAGTCGCCGTAACTGCTGTAGCTGCTGCTCAGCACATCCTTGAACTCCTTAAGCATAAACGGCGCCAGCAGCTTAATCATCGCCGGACGGACGATGGTGAGCAGCAGCTCTTTTTTCGTTTTGTAATGGCGAAAAATCGTGCCTTCCGCAACTCCGGCCATGGCGGCGATTTCGCTTGTGGAGGCGGACGCGTACCCTTTGCCCGCGAACAGCTCAACCGACGCTTCCAAAATCCGGATCTGCTTGTCGGTCATCCTTTTGTCCGCCGCTTCTCCAATCAGTTCAGCCAGCCAAGGCTCCCTGGGCTCGTTGGTTTGGCTCATGCTGCACACTCCTTTGTGCCGTCATCGTACCATAACAGCGCTGTTGAATTAAATGGAACGCTGTTTCTTGAGCGCCAGCACGTTCAGCAGGGCAAAAACAGCCGAAAAGCCAAACAGCACCGACAATCCGGGAAGGCTTTCCGTCCAGCCTTCTCCCCGCAGCATGACGCCGCGCAGCACATCGGCCCCGTAATAGATTGGCATAACGGACTGGAGCAGCTGCAGCCAATCTGGCATGCCGTCGAGCCGGAACAGGCCGGAGAAAAAAACCTGCGGCACGATGACGACAGGAATGAACTGAATGATCTGGAACTCGCTTCCCGCGTATGTGGACAGCAGAGTGCCGAGCGTCAGCGCTGTAAAGCTCAGCATAATATTAACGAGCAAGAGCAGCCAGATGGAACCTTCCAGCCTCAGGCCGAGCACCGATGTGGCAAAAGCGGCGATCAGCGCAGCCTGAACGGCGGCAAACAGGCCGAAGCCGGCCAAGTAGCCGAGCACAACCTCCGTACGGCGCACCGGGGTAGCCAGCAGCCGCTCCAAAGTGCCGGTTGTCCGTTCCCGCAGAAAGGAGACTCCAGCGAGCAGGAATACGAAGAAAAAGGAGAACAGGCCGATTAATACCGGCCCGATGGAGTCAAACAGCGTCATGCTGCCATCTCCGTGCAGGTAGCTTATATGCGGTGAAGGCGCGTTTCCGTTCGAATGGTCGGTCTCGGCGTGGGTATTGCCGTTGGACGAATCGGTTGGTGTAGCAGTGCTGCCGCTCAGCACTCCCTGAAGCAGCGACATGGCTGCCCGGCTGCGGGACGGGTCGGTGCCTTCAAGCACAATCTCGGACGGCCCTCCTGGCGGCTTAACGATAACCAGCGCGTCCAGAGATCCGTCCGCAAGTGCGGTGCGGCCAGCATCTTCGTCCTTGTAGGAGAGAGTTCGCGCTCCGGCCTGCTGCAGCCGCTGTTCGGCCTGCTGGAGCTGCTGTGCAGAGCTTGCCGTTTCACCAACGGTTAACCCGATGACCGGTTTGGCTGGCTGATCCTTAAAAATGAAAAAGAAAAGACTTAGTATGAACAGCGGTGCGACAAACAGCAGCGCCAGCGTGCGCCGGTCGTTGCGGAACTGGCGCGCGATGCGCAGAGCGATGGAGCGGATTCTCATCGTACGTCTCCCCCTCCGAGCGAAATGAACGCTTCTTCAATGTCGGCTGCGCCGCTGCGCTCCAGCAGCTCGGCCGGAGAGCCTTGCGCGGTGAGCCTGCCGTCGCGGATAAAGGCGATGCGGTCGCATTTTTGCGCCTCGTCCATCGCATGGGTTGTCAGCAGAATCGAGACGCCGGAATCCCGCAGCCGCAGCAGCTCCTGCCAAATAATGCGGCGCAGCGCGGGATCAATGCCGACAGTAGGCTCGTCGAGCAGCAGCAGCTCCGGTTCATGCAGCAGCGCAATCGCGAGCGACAGGCGCCGCTTCATGCCGCCGGAGTAGGCGGATACCCGTTTGCGAAGATGGCTTTCCAGGTCGGTAAGCTTCATGACGGCGTCAATCCGCTCCTTGAGCCTTGCGCCGGACAATCCATACAGCGAGCCGAAAAATACCAGATTGTCTCTGGCGCTGAGCTCGGTATACAGAGCGTCGTTCTGGGCCATATATCCGCAGCGGAGCAGCACGTTTCGCTCCGGCATGGAGCGGCCGAGCATGGTAACCGTACCGCTGTCCGGGCGGGACATGCCTGTAAGCAGCTTGACGAGCGTCGTTTTGCCGGAGCCGGAAGGGCCGAGCAGTCCGAGCAGCTCACCGCGGCGAAGCTGCAGGCTAAGCTCGTGAAGTACGGTTTTTCCTCCGAGCAGGCGTGTCACGGAATCCAGGCTGGTGGCGGGTCCGGCCTGCGAAACGGCATCGTTTGCAGCGGGGGAGGCGTCAGAGGAGAGCTGCTTCAACATCGATCATCTCCGTTCAAAAAAAGTAAGTGATCACTCATTTTTCATCATACGCTCGCCGCTTCACTTTGAACACAGGCAAATTTCGCTGGAGATGCCGCATAATAAAGCGGCATCTCTGCGGGCGGGCGGAACAATTGACCTGCCGAGAGGTCTGGTCATTGCAGCTGAGCCGTTACCTGTTTCCAGAGATATCCGCTTTGCGCCACAGCTTCGTTAAAGGGCCGCTTTTGCCGTAAACCGGATCGTTCTCCGGGAGCGGAACTCGATTGATTTCTTTAAGAGACAGCTTCCTTTCTTCGGGAGTAGCGCGCCGGGTATTGTAGTTCATTCCGCCGGGATATCCGCCCGCGATCCGAAAGTCTCCGCTTGCCGACAATCGCATATGGCCGGTTCCGGCAGGCAGTACAAGCACGTCCCCCGCTCTTGCCGTGACGGCTTCCCCTTCCGGTCCGCCAAGCTTCAGAATCGCGCTGCCGCTAACAACTCCTAGCACCTCGTGCGTATTGCTGTGATAGTGGTGATAGTTATAAACGCCGTCTGTCCATGTATTTCCCCAGCCGTTAGAGGCGAACGACTGCTCCATGTCCAACGGGTTGTCCGCTGCCGAACGGTACACAAGCACAGGAAGAAAAGGGTGGTTCGGAATCAGGCCGTCGTCATGAAAATAAAAAGCTTTTGGTTCCGTTTGCATCTCTAACCTCTCCTCACGTTTGAAGACGGATGAAAAAGTGCGGAGCCAAAGATCGAGCTCGGAGAAGCGCCAGCGTTCGCCTTTGACGTCGGATTTCTACCACTATCGTGCTATAAATTCATAGAAATCTGAGGTCAACAGCGATCGGAGGGCCGATCTTTGGCGCAGCATGCATTGTTCACCAGTCTTTCATTATCTATGCAAGTCGATACCCGAATCCTCGTCCCGGGTAACGCCCGGGAAAGAAGCGAGACGAGATTCAGAGCGCGCCCCGGCGAGGTAAGTACTATTCAAACAGCTATACGGAACATCCCGGAGTATCGGGAACGGCTGCGGTGTAAGAGCCGCGGCAATTCCGCATCCCGTATGGCGAATCTGGCGCCGGAAGGCGGAAGGAGCGGGGAACGGTGGAGCAGAAAACGCGCGACAAAGGCAGGCATGGCGGAAGTCCGGAGTGGCTTGGAGCGGAGCAGTCGGGATTGCCGGTTGCAGTGGAGGCCGTATCCATGGCAGAACCAAACTCGATGACGGAGGCGGGTGTGACGGGGAATCTAGAGTTAGAGTCATACCCGGTAACACTGCTGAAGGACCGGATTTCGCCTTCAGGGCCAAAGGAGGGATTACCGGGTAATTCCGAACCTGAGGTTCAGCCCGTAACGGCACGGGCCGCACAAACGCTCCCGGCCGAACACGGCAGCCGTTTGGACGCAATACTCCCAGCCGGAGCCGGATGGGAGAAGGAGTGGCGCCGATCGGCAGAAGCCCAGTACGACCAGCATATGGCGGATATTTCGCGGGAGCTGGACCAGGATATTCTAATTGCGCTGGTCGGTGATGTGAACGCTGGCAAGTCCTCTACGCTCAACCGAATCGTTGGGGAGGAAGTGGCGGGCGTCGGAGCGGAGCCCGGGGAAACGACGGAGGTACGGCCGTATCTGTTTAAGGACCGGATCTTTTTTGTCGATACGCCTGGATTAAATGACGTGCGGCTCGAAAACTCGCAGACTACGATGGACTACTACCGCAAAGCCGATATCATTCTGTTTTTTCTAAACGCAGCGGGCACGGTCTATTCGGAGGCGGAAAAAAGAAGCTTTGAGGCGATTCGGGATGCGAACCCTAATTTACTGATCGTTCTGAATAAAATAGACGCGGCGGATGACATTCCAAGGCTAGCGGAGCGGGTGAGAAAGGAGACGGGAGAGCGATTCCGGGTCATCCCCGTCTCATCCCGCACCGGTGAAAACATTGAGGTGCTGCGGGCCGCCATTTTAGAGCTGCTGCAAAAAAAGTCCAAGGACCTGCTGTTCGCCCGGAATATGAAGGAGAAGTCGGCGGCGGCTAATAAGTGGATTCTCGGAGCTGCGGCTTCCGCAAGCGCTATAGGAGCGGCGCCAATACCCGGTGCGGATATTGTGCCGATATCAGCAGTGCAGATCGGACTGTTGACCCGGCTGGCCGTCCTTTATGGCCGGCCGATCAGCAAGGAAACGGCGAAGGAGCTCGTTATCGCTACGGTCATCGGAAACCTTGGCAAAAGCGTATTCCGCCAGGTCATCAAGCTGTTTCCGGGAGCAGGCTCAATCGCCGGAGCATCGGTGGCGGGGGCAATGACGCTTGCGCTCGGTTACGCCGTCAAATACGCCTATGAAAACGATATGGAAATCAACCAGGCTACTCTTGGCAAGCTTTACGGCATGTTCCGCAAACAAGCGGAGGCTTCGCATTGAAACCCGCCTGCAGCGGGAAGGCTAGACATAACAACGACGTGAAAGGGGAGCTTGGAGATGAAACATGACAATGAAGCTGAAAAGGACAAGGCGGTTCGCGAGGAAAACAAACCGCAAGAAGGACGCGAGGTGCCGGCCGAAATTGTGGAGCAGCAGGATGACCCTGAGACGGAAGGCGGCAAAGCGAGCGGGCAAGCGGGTCTTGGCGGATAATCTCAAGGTGAAAAAGAGCGGCTCTATGTTCCTGTGGAACTAGAGCCGCTCTTTGTATCATGCGGCGGTCGCCGCATTCAGCCTGCCTGATGGCCATGCTCCCGCAGCGGGCCGAGCTCGCCCGCCCGCAGCAGAGAAGCGAGCCTGGCCCGCTCTTTTTTGAGCTGCCAGGCAGCGTTCCACAGGCTGCTGCGCATCGAGCCGCTTTCTTCCTCGCGAAGCCGGTGATAGATATCCTCCATCTGCCGGGATATTTCCTCTAGATCATGTCTTAACTGGTCGCGGCGCTGCTCCAGCAGCTCCTGCTCGCGCAGCGTCTCGCCTGCCTCCAGCTGGTGAAGGATGGACAGGCGCCACTCCTCGTCCCCGATAGCCGCAGCGTAATTGTACAAATCCAGCCAATCATCCGTCCATCTTGTCCTTCTAGCAGCGCCGTTCATCCTCAACACTCCCATCTTTAATTAACTATATACCAATCGTTATACTCGGGTATTGAAGATTCGCAATTCTTTCCGCTCTCCGCTCCACGGGACGTCAAGGGAGGACAGCGGAAGGAATGGCAGTTAAGGTTGCCAAAAGCAACTCCTGCAACGAGTGGACCGCAACCGCCCCTTAATTTTAGGAGCAGCCCGTCAAGAATAACCTTCAATGCCAGAATATTCGTAATGAGGCCCGATTAGACTAGCTATCTTAATTCCGATCGGCAAGGATGACCCGGTTGCGCCCTGCTTCTTTGGCCTGGTATAGCGCATGATCTGCGCGACGAAACATTTCCTGATAATCCGGCACCCGGCCGGGCGCTGTGTCAGCGGCTCCGAAGCTTGCGCGTATTTGCACCGGACGCCCGTCGGCGCTGTCGAACCTAGCCTGCTCCGCGGCGATACGGATGGTTTCGGCCAGCTGAACCGCTTGTGCGCCGTCCATTCCGGGCAGCAGCAGAATGAATTCTTCGCCCCCGTAACGGGCGAACAGCATGCCGGGAGCGATGATCTGCCGGCAAACCTCGACCATTTTCAGCAGCGCGCGATCACCGGTTTCATGGCCGTACGTATCGTTGATGACTTTGAAATGATCCAGGTCAAACAGCAGCAGCGAGCAGGGGCGTTTCTCGCGGACGCAGGCAGCCAGCGACTCAGCCGCTCCAGACAGGAAGGCGCCACGGTTCAGAATGCCGGTTAACGAATCCAGGGAAGCCATGCGCTGCAGCTGTTCCTGCAGCTTCTGGCGCTCCGTCGTATCGCTCAGCACGAGCAGATGGCCGCCGCTGCGTCCGCTTCCCCGCTGCACGGGTGCGGAGTAAACCTCGAAGTGCGCGGTGCTGTCGCCGGTTCCTCTCGCAAAGGAAACCGGCTTGCCGGGCGCTTCCAGCGCGGTATGGAAGGCGGCGGAAGCCTCTGCGGGCAGTCCGAGCTCGCGGATGCTGCCTCCGATGGCGGCCCGGTCGAGCTCCGGCAGCAGCTGACGGGCGGAGCGGTTGCTGTCGAGCAGCCGCCAGTCCGCGTCCATGACGAGCACGCCTTCCCCCATGCTTTCCATAATCGTATCGCGCGCCACCGGGAGAATGGACAGCATGTCGGCCCGCAGAAAAGCCCACGCATACAAACCGCTTGTAATGCAGAGCACAACGGGCACGGGATCTATATCATAGGGGCTCCATCCAAGCAAATACGCTAGAGAAGCGCTGACCGGCAGGGCGATGCCGACGGCTACTGCGGCCAGTTGAGCTTTGAATCCGGCAGACGGTTTCAATAGACGAAACAGCACAAGCAGGAAGCTGAGCATCAACACTCCCGACGTGTAGCTGCCGTGCACGACATACCACTCGCCCATGACAAAATCTACGCTGCGAACGGCGCCGTCTTGGCGGAAATAAAGCTCGCGGTAGAACAGATGGTGATAAGGATTGGTGGCGACCAGCATAAACGTCAGCTTGGGAATGACAAACAGCAGCAGCTTGCCCGTCCGCGACAGCATATCCTGCTTGCCAAGCAGCTCTAGCACCATGAGCAGCGTCAGCGGAGCGGCAAAGGGCATGCCTGCATATTGCACGGTTGTCCAGAAATGGACGGCTTCCAGGCTGGTCGACGCTTTTTCGAATGCAGCTCCAAAGGCGTACAGAATAAACGAAGAGCATAACAGCAAGTAAATTTGGCGGATGGACACCATGCCGCGCACCATCAGCGCGTAGAGGGCGATGAGAACGTTCAGCACGCCGCTAAGCGCAGCCAGCACAATATAAGTAGGTGTAAATAAAGGCATAGCATGACATCCTTGTCGGATAATGTTGGACTCTATTTCCAGCGTAGCATAATCGCGGCTTGAATAGGAATGCAATCTGCGTCAAATTGTGTCGGCATTCCAGCATGAGCGGGATCGGACGAGACCAAACGCCGCTCATTACAAAAAGCCCTTCCGTCAGCCAGTGCAAGCCAAGCGGTAAGGACGATGAGGCTTTCCGGCGTGGAGCCGGAGCGGGGATGATGATACAATAGACGGCAAACGGATGTTCGGGAGGTGCTGCGGCATGGCGCAGATGGAGCTGGAGACGGATGCGGTCATAGAGAGCGGAGGGCTGCGTATCGCGGTTCGCGCGCTGGCGGAATACGCCTGTCGCGGCGGCAGCATCGTGTACGGCTTTCGCAGCGCGGTTGCGATGACGGAGGGAGCGCGGATCCATAAGGAAATTCAGGCGGCATATGGCGAGCAGGATGAACGGGAGCTCTTTTTGCGCGAGCAGCTGGAGCATGCCGGGGTGAGATGGACGATCGAGGGGCGCTGTGACGGGCTGCTTCGCGAGGAGGGCATGGAGGCTGTAGACGAGATCAAGTCGGTGTCCATGCCGCTTGGAGAACTGCCGGAGGACGGTTTTCGCGTCCACTGGGCGCAGGCGATGGGATACGCCTACATGTTTGCCGTGCAGCAGGAGCGGGAGCGGATGCGGGTTCAGCTAACCTATGTGCAAAAGGACACAGGAGAAGTTCGCCGGCTGAGCCGGATTTGCTCCATGGAAGAGCTAAAGGCATCCATGCTTTGGCTGTTGGAGGCTTATGCTCCATATGCTCGCATGATGCAGCGGCACCGCGAGCGGCGGGACGCCAGCCTGGGCGGGCTGGACTTTCCGTTTGGGCGGTTCCGGCCCGGTCAGAAGCGGTTGTCCGCAGCGGTCTACCGGACGCTGGAAACACGCGGCGGCCTGTTCGCCAAAGCGCCAACCGGCATCGGCAAAACGATGTCGGTGCTTTGGCCGGCGGTGCGCTCGCTTGGCGAGGTTTCCCGTCTGTTTTACTTGACGGCGCGCACGACAACACGGGCGGCTGCCGAGGATGCGCTGCGTCGTATGGAAAAGGACGGGCTGATTGTTCATGCGGTGACGCTAACCGCGAAGGAAAAAATCTGCCCGCAGCCGGAAGTGCGCTGCGACGGGGCGGAATGCCCGTTCGCCGATGGATATTTCGACCGGATTAACGGAGCGGTGCTTGATCTGCTGCAGGAGGAAACGCTCATTACCCGCGAGACGGTGGAGCGTTATGCCCTGAAGCACCGGGTCTGCCCGTTCGAGTTTTCACTCGACGCAGCTTATGCGGCGGATGTGATTATCGGGGATTACAATTATGTGTTTGATCCGAAAATATCGCTGAAGCGGCTGCTGGCGGAGCAAGCGCGCCGGTCGGCGCTGCTCGTGGACGAGGCGCATAACCTGCCTGACCGCGCCCGCGCCATGTATTCCGCTGCGCTGGACAAAGCGCCGTTTCTTGCGCTGCAGCGCAGCTTCAAAAGCGGCGCTCCCGCGCTTGCGGCGGCAGCAAAAGCCGTCAACGCGCAGTTCATTGCGCTGCGCAAACAGATGGACGCCGGCGGAGAGGGCCCGGCGGAGCTGAAAGCTGCCGGCGCGGGCATTTTCACCGGCGAAGCGCCGCCGCAGGAGCTGCTCGCGGCTGTGAGCGCCTTCGCCGAGACAGCTGCGGCCGCGTTAGCCGCCGGAGAAGTTGGCGGAAGCGCCGGAATCATAACCGCTGCGGCGGATGGAAGACCGGCAGAAGCGGAGGCGGTTTCAGTCGCTGCACGTTCCGGTGCAGCGGATGAAGGGGCGGATGCTCATGCGCCCGACGCTTCGAAGCTGCTGCTGGAGACATACTGGGCCGCCAAGTCCTTTGAAGCGGCCGGCGGCTGGTACGACGAGCGGTTCGCCTTTATTGCGGAACGGTCGAAGGGAGGCTCGGTTAAGGTTACCCTTCAGTGCCTTGATCCGTCGCAGCTGCTGCGGCAGACGGCCAAGCATTATGGCGGGCGGGTGTTCTTTTCGGCGACGCTTTCCCCGCTCTCCTTCTATATGGACCAGCTGGGCGCGGATGAAGAGGACCGGTCGCTGACGCTGCCGTCCCCGTTTGACTCCGGCCAGCTGGATGTGGAAATTGTGCCGTATTCAACCCGTTATGCGGATCGTGAGACGACGCTGCAGCCGCTTGTCCGCAAGCTGCTTCAGGAAACCTCCGGGAGAGGCGGCAATTGGCTCGTGTTTTTCCCTTCCTACGCTTATATGAATGCGGCATTTCGCCAACTGCTCGCGGAGCTGGGAGCGCCGGATGAACCGGACGCAGAGGACGCGGCTGAAGACGGCGTGTCCAAACGATTTCAGCCGGGGGCCGCCTATACGCTCGGAAACGGAAAAGAGCTGCGGCTCCAGCTGCAGCGGCCGGAAATGTCGGAGGAGGAGCGGGACGGCTATCTTTCGGTCTATGAAACCAGCGAAGCAGGCGCGGTGCGGGTCGGCTTTGCGGTCATGGGCGGCGTTTTCTCGGAGGGAGTCGACCTTACAGGGGACAGACTAACGGGAGTGGCCGTTGTCGGCGTCGGTTTGCCGCAGATCGGCTCGGAACGTGACTTGCTGGCCGCTTATGAGCAGCGCCAGGGCCGCAGCGGCTTTGACTATGCGTACGTCTATCCGGGCATCGGCAAAGTGCTGCAAGCGGGGGGCCGGCTTATTCGCAGCGAAGAGGATCGCGGGGCGCTGCTGCTCATCGACGACCGTTACCGCCAGCCCCGCTATCGGCGTTTGCTGCCGGAGGAATGGCTCCAGGCCGCCGACCGCAGTCATTGAGGCACATTGTTTAGCAGCATGTTGCATGATTAGAACCCGAGTCCGCCAGAGCGCGGTCCCGGGTTCTTTTTTTTGCGCACCAAGGCTGCCGTCCGCTTTCCCGCAGATGCAAATGAAGCAAAAGACAGTGTTGCTCAGCCGTTCTTTTTTGGCAGCGGCTCCCATATATTGAGTACAAACTCAGTCATCCGTACAAGCCTGAAGCCGGTTGTTTGGCCTCAATCCGCTAACTTGAATCTATTTCCTGAACTGGTGTTTATTTAATATACCCAACGGTTAATATTTAGTGACGGAAGGCCGAACGGGATCGTTATGCCCTAAAGCCGCTGGAAACGAAAAGGGAGAAGAGCAATCAAGGGGAAGCGGGTGACATACGGTGGGGAAAAGGTTGGACATAGCCGTGGTCGGAGCCGGACCGGGAGGGCTGGCGGCGGCGATGCTGCTGGCAGCTAACGGCCATAACGTAACGGTGCTGGAAAAACAGCCCTATGTCGGGGGGAGGACCTCTGCGCTTAGGCTGGGAGACTACCTATTTGACCGGGGGCCGACCTTTCTGATGATGCTGCCGGTGCTGGAAGAGCTGTTCGCGCTGGCCGGACGGCGGCTGCAGGACTACATGGAGCTGAAAAAGGTCGATCCCTTGTACACGCTGAAGTTTGGCGATCTGGAATTTTCGCCGGGCGGCAGCCATGAGGACACGGCTAAAAGCATTGAGGAGCTCTTTCCCGGAAACGGCGAGCGTTATCTCCGCTTTATGAGCCGGGAACGGGACAAGCTGTCCCGTGTGCTGCCGCTGCTGAAGCGCCCTTTTACGAGCGCGGGCGGGTATTTATCAGCCGATATGCTGCGGGCTCTGCCGCGTCTGGATGCGGCCGATACGGTGTATAAGCGGCTCTCGCGCTATTTTACGGACGAGCGGCTGCGGTGGGCGTTCTCCTTTCAATCCAAATACCTTGGCATGTCGCCATGGGAATGCCCCGGCACGTTCACGATGCTGAGCTTTCTGGAGCATGAATACGGCCTGTACCATCCCGTCGGCGGCTTAAACCGGATTACCGAAGCGATGGCGGAGGCGGCTCAGGAGCACGGAGCGGAGCTTCGTCTGGCAACGGGCGTGCGGCGCGTGCTCGTCCGGAACGGACAGGCCAGAGGGGTGGAGCTGGATAACGGCGAGCGGTTGGAAAAGGACGCGGTCGTCATCAACGCTGACTTTGCCCATGCGGCGGCAAATCTGTTCGAACCGGGCGTTTTGAAGGCTTACTCCCCAGCTAAGCTCATCCGGAAAAAGCTGTCCCTGTCCACCTTTATGCTCTATTTGGGAATCAATTCGGAGCTGCCTCTGCCCCATCACAAAATCGTGTTTGCCGCCGACTATCGGAGCAACGTCGACGATATGACCAAACGAATGGTTCTCTCGGAGGAGCCGTCTCTGTACATTCATCATCCTTCCCGGCTTGATCCGACATTGGCTTCGCCCGGTAAATCGGCGGTGTACATGCTGATGCCCGTCCCGAACAACCGCTCCGGCATCGATTGGAACGCTGAAGCGCCGTCCATTCGCAAGCTCATGCTGGAAAAGCTGGCAGGGGAATGCGGCTTCGCCAGTGCAGCCGGGCTGGAGGCGCTCGTGGAGGAGGAATTGATGTACACGCCGCATGATTGGGAGCAGCGCTCCTACGTGTACGAAGGCGCTACGTTCAGCCTAGCCCACAGCTTGGACCAGATGATGTACCTGCGCCCGCATAACAAATTCCAGGAGGTCGACCGCTGTTATCTGGCAGGAGGAGGAACACATCCCGGCAGCGGACTGCCAACGATTATACAATCGGCCATAATCAGCGTGCGCCTGCTGGAGCAGTCTCAAGGCGGGGCAGCGCCCGAGCGGAGATTTTTGGGACGGTGGAGGCGCGGTCAGGCCGGCCCGGAGCGAACGGCTTCGGGAGCGAAGCCTGCTGGCGCGGGTGCGGAAGCGGGACTTGCAAGCGCCCGTGCTGCCGCTGCGGAGAGCCGGCCATGAAGATAGCGGTCATCGGATCGGGTGTCGGCGGCCTGACGGCAGCGCTGCTGCTGCGCCGCCAGGGGTACGAGGTGGAGCTATACGAAAAGGACGCGAAGGTTGGCGGCAGGCTGGCTTTTGAGGAAGACGGCACCGGTCGTTTTCGCGTCGACCAAGGGCCGACCATTGTGCTGCTGCCGGAGCTGCTGCTGGACATTTTGGAGGAGGCGGGAGTGCCGCGCGGCGAGATCGAGCTGCTGCGAATCGACCCGCTGTACGATTTTTACTACCCGGACGGATCACGCTGGACAAAATGGCAGGATGCCGGCCAGCAGGAGCGCATTATGGAAGCGGCTTATCCCGGAGGGGGAGAAGACTTCCGCCGGTATATGCAGGACATGGAGGGGCTGTTCGATTACGGCTTCCAAGCGTTTCTTTCCCGCACGTTTGACGGCCCGCGCTCGTTTCTTACACCGGCGAACCTGGCCTTTCTGCTGCGTTCCCGCGCCTATCGGGGGCTTCGTCCCTGGACGGCGGATTATTTTCGCAAGGAGCGCATCCGCGACGCCTACTCCCTGCAGTCGCTTTATATCGGGGGCTCACCGCAGCAGTCGCCGGCACTGTACGGGCTTATTCCTTACAGCGAGCATAAACACGGCATCTGGTATTTAAAAGGCGGCTACGGCACGCTGGCGGCAACGCTGGAGCGCGCTTGCCGGGCTGCGGGCATCACGCTTCATCTGGAAACGCCGGTAGACCGCGTGCTGACGGAGTCGGGCCGCTGTACGGGGATCGAGTGCGGCGGCCAGCGGATCGGCTACGACGCTGTTGTATACAACGGCGATTACCCCGGTCTGAGCAGCTTGCTGGAAGGGGGGCGCGCCAAGCGGCGGAGCTATGTTCCTTCCTCCGGATGTCTGCTCGTTTATTTGGGGCTGGACCGGCGCTGGGAAAACGCCGGGGCGCATCAGTTTTTCATGCCGGATCGGCATATGGAGCATATGCGGGATGTTTTCCGCCGTGGAAAGCTTAGCGCTGCGCCTTCGTTTTACGCGTTCAATCCCGCAGCCGTTGACCCGGATGCCGCCCGTCCCGGAGAAAGCGTGCTGTACTTCCTCATTCCCGTCCCGGCCGACGAGGACCTCGATTGGGACGGCGAGGGAGCGGAGCTGATCGAATCTGTGCTGGAAAGGGCGGAGCAGCTCTGCTTTCCCGGATTAAGGGAGGCAATCCGCTGGCGGCGAGTCCGGACGCCGCGCGATGCGGCGCGCGCAGGCCTGTATCGCGGAGGCAGCTTTGGCATCGCGCCGGTGCTGCGCCAGTCCGGCGGCTTCCGGCCGCAGGTGAAACCGCTGCCCGTTGATCGGCTGTATGCGGTCGGGGCGTCGGTTCATCCCGGAGGCGGCATTCCGATTGTGATGCAGGGAGCGCGGCTGCTCGGCCGACTAATCGAAAAGGAGTTGGGGTCATGCTGGAAGCCCGCCTTGCCGCTCAGTGCGAAGCGGTCATGAAACAGAGCTCTGCGAGCTTTTATGAGGCGTTCCGCCTGCTGTCGTCTCCGCGCAGGGAGGCGGTTTTTGTTATCTATGCGTTCTGCCGCATGATCGACGATTCCGTCGACGAGCCGGAGCGGGCTTTTTATACGCTGGAGGAGCTGGAGGAGAGGTTTGACCGTCTGGAGGAGGCGGACGGGCATTTTATTTGGCCTGCTCTGCGCTGGCTGCTGGACAGCTTTCCGCTTGGCAAAGAGCCGTTCCGCACGCAAATGGGCGGCCAGCGAATGGATCGTTACCGCACCCATTACCGTTCGCTGGAGGAGCTGGAGGATTACTGCTACCGCGTAGCGGGTTCCGTAGGAGAAATGCTTTTGCCCGTGCTGCATGAGCAGCCGGATGCTGTCATTACCGAGGCGGGCGTTTGGCTTGGCAAAGCGATGCAGATCGTCAATATTCTCCGCGACGCGGGTGAAGATCGGGAGCTGGGCCGCCGGTACATTCCGCTGCAGCTGATGGAGCGGTACGGCTATAGCGAGCATGATTTTGACGCAGGATTGGTGGACGAGGCGTTTGCCGGAATGGCGGAAGAGCTGGCGGCGCTGGCAGACGATTGGTTCCGGCGCGGACTTCAGGGCATCCGAACCTATCCTGCGGACAGTGAATTTGCCGTTCGGCTGGCTGCGGCCTACTACGGGGCAATTGTGGATGCGGCGCGCTCGAACGGCTGGGACGTATTTACGAAGCGGGCCTACGTCACGGGCGACGCCCGCAGGCTGCTGCTGCGGAATGTAATGCTGGACATGGCGTCGGAGCAAACACGAGAGGCCGGGTCTGCGGAAGAGAAGGATAGAACGCAGCGGGCGCAGCGCGACCATGGCGAGCGTAGTTTGCCGGAGGATCCGGCTAAGCGGATGGCTTTGTGAGCCAGGGCGTGGGTCGCGGGAGCGCGGCTTATGATGCGGAGCAGCAGCGGCCCGCAGCGGGAAGCGGCGCAGACGGATCGGCAGGGGCGGGTGGCGTTGATGCGGCTCCAGCAACAGCCGTTCGCCGCCTTCTGGAGCGGACGCAGCTGAGCGGGCGGCCGTTCAGCATGCTGTTTCTCATCTGGTATGCGGTTGGATTTGTCCTGATGGTGTTTGGCGAGGTTCCTCGCCAGCTAGAGTTCGCCAACGGCGTGTTTCTGGCGCTGTTCGCGCTCAGCCTGAGCGAGCTGGCTGCCGAAGGGCTGGGCTGGAGGCGGCTTGCCCTGCCGCTGCTGCTGGTCAGTCTCGGAACGTTTGCGGTGGAATGGGTCGGCACGCATACGGGATTTCCTTTTGGCGAGTATACGTATGCCGATATGCTGGGCTCGCTTGTTTCCGGCGTTCCTTGGACGATGGGGTTAGCCTGGGTTGGCGTCATGCTGTGCGGAGCCCTTCTGTCCACGGCGCGCAGCCGGGTGTGGCGGGCCATTGAGACGGGAGCGTGGGTGCTTGCGCTGGACGCCGTGCTGGACCCGGTCGCGGAAGCGAGAGGATTTTGGGACTGGGCGGGAGGCGGCTTCTACTACGGAATTCCAACGGCCAATTTTATCAGCTGGTTTGTCATCGGCGCGCTGCTGTCGCTGCTGCTTCCAGGGCTGCGAACGGGCCCGGAAGGGCGGACGCTCTCCCGCCGCCTGTACCAGCTCATGCTGCTCCTGTTCGGTTTGCTGGCTCTGAAGGCGGGACTTTATGCGGCCTTTACTCTTTCACTGCTGTTCATCGCTGCTTCGGAAGGGAGGAGCCTCCTTGATTCCCGCCGCTAAAAGCCGGCTCTTTAGGCATATATTCGCGCTCTATCAGAGTGTCTATTTGTTTCCCCGCTACCTGCACGGCGTATACCTGTCAGGCGAGCTGGACGCTGCGGCGGATGTGGCAGAAGGCGCTAATTCTGCTCATTTCGATCCTGTTGTGCAAAATATTCCCTCCTCCGCGCCAGTTCAGCGCAAGCAGCGGCTGCCGGTGCTTTATGCCGCCAACCATGTTTCCTGGTGGGACGGGCTGGTGCTGTTTCAGCTGACGGAACGGCTGACTCGCTCCGATCCGTACATTTTGATGGATGAGCGGGGCTTGCGCCAATATCCGTTTTTCCGGCGTTTAGGCGCTTTTTCAGTGAACCGGGAACGCCCCCGGGATGTGCTGGCGGCGCTTACGTACGCGGAGCAGCGCCTGCGCAGCGGCTGTCCGGTCTGGATTTTCCCGCAAGGGGCGATTACGCCGCCTGAGCTTTCGGTTGAGGCGCAGAACGGAATCGGACAGCTGCTATGCCGCCTTGGCGCTGCCGAGGTACGTCCGGTTACGCTGCATTATGTGTTAGGCGATCACCAGAAGCCGGCGGCTACAGTAAAAGCGGGCCGCCCGCTAACGCTTGACTGGAGCGGATTAAGCCGGGCGGAAGCGGCGTCGCTTGTTGCGGACCGGCTGCAAAACCAAGCGGAGGAGCATCGCCGGGAGCTTGCCGAGCATCCGCTTCCGGACAAAGGCGGTAGCTTTCGGCTCGTTTTAAGCGGCGGACGCTCCACCTCGGACCGTTACCGCAGCTGGAAGGAGAGATGGGGCCGATGACGGCTTTTTTTACGGTCGTAACGGGACTGTTGGCACTGCAGCTCTGTTTCGTTTGGTGGAACCGAAAATACTATGTTCCGCTAGGCGAAGAGGCTCCTTTAGGTATAGGCGCCTCCTCCACTAGAAAAGCTGCAGCTTCTAATTCTGCTCATACCTCTTCAAATCTCGATCTTACTTCAAATATCAAAAAAAGTAATTCCAAGTATTCCGAAGTATTGCCTAGTGATATTTCGATTCTCATTCCAGCCCGAAACGAAGAGCGCAACATAAGCGGCTGCCTGGAAAGCCTGCTTGCGCTGCGGGAGCCGCCGCTGGAAATTATCGTGCTGGACGACCACTCGGATGACGGAACAGCTATTCTTGCCGGGGGGCTGGCCGCCCGGCCGGAGTCCCGCATTCGGTTGTTGCAGGGAAGCGAGCTTCCGGCAGGCTGGCTCGGCAAATCGTACGCCTGCTCCCAGCTGGCGGCAGCTTCCCGCGGACGCTGGCTGTTATTTATCGATGCGGATGTGCGTTTGGAGCCGCATGCTCTGGAAGCGGCGGCGCTGGCGGCCAGCTCTCAGGGGAGAGGGCTGATCAGCGGTTTTCCCCGGCAGCAAACCGGCACCTGGCTGGAAAAGCTGGCTGTTCCGATGATGATGTTCACGATTCTCTGCCATTTGCCGCTCAAGCTGGTCGGCGGCTCTAGCGACCCTAGATTTGCTGCGGCGAACGGTGCTTTTATTCTCATGCAGCGGGACAGCTACCGGCTTACCGGGGGGCATGCAGCCGTCCGTTCATCCCTGCTGGATGATATGGAGCTGATCCGGCAGGCGAAGCGCTGCGGCGAGCCGGTCCGGCTGGCGCAAATCGACCGGCATTCCTCCATGCGAATGTACCGCAGCGCGCCGGAGGTGTGGGCGGGATACCGTAAAAATCTGTTCCCCGGCATGGGGCGCAATCCGCTTCTGCTGGCGTTTGTTGCGATGATGTACAGCCTGCTCTATGTTGCCCCGGCTGCAGGGCTCGTTGCCGCAGCTGCGGCGATGGCAGCTGGAAGCACGCCCGGCTGGGCTCCCTGGGCAGCTGCCGCATGGGTGCTTGGCGCGCTCATCAAGCTGTCCGTGGACCGGATCAGCGGTTTGCCAGTCTGGCACTGCCTGCTGCTGCCAATGAGCATAACGGTCGTTTTGCTCATTGGATTCGACTCGGCCTGGAGGCATTACCGCCGAAAAGGTTATGAATGGAAGGGGCGGCGGTACGCATGATAAAGGACGCAAAACCGGGTGCGGTCCGCGCTAAGTTATCCCCGCCAGCAGCCCGGCCGCGAACGGCGGAGGGGAAGGTTGTTGTGATCGGCGGCGGTCTGGGAGGCCTGTCCTGCGCCATTCATCTTGCTGCCAAAGGCTGCCGGGTGACGCTGCTTGAAAAAGAGCCGGAGCTTGGCGGCAAGCTGCAGCGCGTGGAGGAGGCGGGATACCGCTTCGACAACGGTCCCAGCACGATGACGATGCAGCCGGTGTTTGATGCGGTATTTACTGCGGCGGGACGGCGCCGGGAGGATTATTTGACGTTTCATCCGCTTGACCCGATCGCCCGGAACAGCTTCCATGACGGTACTGTTGTTGAGGTAACGCCGGACGCGAGTGTAATGGAGGAGCAAATTGCGGCGTACAGCCCGGAAGACGCCCGGAATTACAGGGCGTTTATGGAGGAAAGCCGCCGTCTCTACCGTCTGGCGGAGCGGGAATTTTTGAGCGGGCTGATGCTGAATTGGCGGGATAAGCTGCGTCCTTCCCTATTGTCCGGCTTCTGCCGGATCAAGCCGCTCACCTCCATGGAGCGGACGCTGCGCCGGTACTTCCGGCATCCGCACACATTGGCGATGTTC
Source organism: Paenibacillus pasadenensis (assembly GCF_023715725.1). Classification (GTDB taxonomy): domain Bacteria; phylum Bacillota; class Bacilli; order Paenibacillales; family Paenibacillaceae; genus Paenibacillus_O; species Paenibacillus_O pasadenensis_A. The sequence continues at coordinate 222,807 of NZ_JAMBOT010000003.1, read as the reverse complement.
GGGCGCTACGCGACTTATGTCGGCTCCGCTCCGCAGCAGGCGCCGTCCATTTTTAACATGATGGCCCATGTCGAGAGCGGCCTCGGCGTGTTTGCCGTGCAGGGCGGCACTTACTCCATTGTGGAAGCCTTTGGCCGTCTGGCGAGCGAGCTGGGGGTGGATATCCGCACCGGTGTTGAGGCGCGGCGCATCGTTTCGGAGAACGGACGGGCGGTCAGCGTGGACACGGATGAGGGGGTTTTCCGGGCGGACGCCGTTGTGGTGAATGCCGATCCTCTGTCGGCGCGGTTAAAGCTGCTGCCGGAGGACCGGCTGCAGACCGCTGCAGCCGAACGGAAGCTGGAGCGGCTTGAGCCGTCGGTAGCCGGTTTTGTGCTCCTGCTTGGCGTGTGCGAGGATTACGGGCTGCTTCGCCATCATAATGTATTTTTCCCGGAGCATTATGCGCGTGAGTTCGACGATCTGTTCCGACGCCGCCAGCTGCCGGAGCAACCGGCTATTTATGTGTGCAGGTCCGGCGGCGATGCGACCCGCCGCAGCCTGTTTGTGCTTGTGAACGCTCCGGCCTGCCGGGAAGGCCTGAATTACGAGGCGATAAAGGAAGATTATGCCGCCGCCATCGTTTCAAGCCTGGAGCAGCGGGGTCTGCACGGGCTTGGCCGGGCGATTCAGCCTGAGCGCGGCGGCTTCAGCCGCATTTTGACGCCAGATGATCTGGAGCGGCGCACCGGCGCATGGCGGGGAACCATTTACGGGGCATCCTCCAACAGGTTCAGCCAAGCTTTTTTCCGGTTTCCGAGCCGGGATCGCGACGTTCGCGGCCTGTGGTATGTGGGCGGCTCGACCCACCCCGGCGGCGGAACGCCGATTGTCACGATGGGCGGACGGCTTGTCGCCGAGAGGCTGATCGGGGAGGAGCTTGGGCTGCAGCGCAGTTAACAGCCAAGCGGGATGAACAAATCCGGGAAAGTTGGTTGAAACTTTTGACCGTTTAACGGCGTATCAATTTCCAGTTCCATTCCCTCGGCTAGCACCCTTGCGTGACAGACTCGGGCTTGCGGGATGGGCAACTTCGGCTAGGGGAGTGTGCGGGAATGTCCTTTTTCAAAAATATGATGGCTTCAATGGGGATCGGTTCGGCTCAGGTGGATACGGTGCTGGAGGTGCCGCAAAGCGGCGTCCGTCCGGGCGACACTATTACAGGGCATATTATCGTTAAAGGCGGTTCGGTTCCGCAGCAGATCAACGGCATTGAGCTGCTCGTTATGACGAGTTACATCAAAGAAGTGAACGACACGAAGGTTCGCGAAAATGTGAGTTTGGCCCGTCTGCCGCTGCGCGCTTCCTTCCAGATTGGAGCGAATCAAATCGAGGAATTTGATTTTAACCTGGAGCTTCCGCTGTACACGCCGGTGACCGCTGGCGGCACGCAGGTATGGATCAAAACTTCGCTTGATATCGCCAGCGCGCTCGACGCCGGAGACAACGATTATATCCGGGTGCTGCCGCATCCGCTCGTAGAGGATATTTTGGAAGCGGTCGACGAGCTCGGCTTCCGTACCCGCGAGGTAGAGTGCAAGTACGCGCCGCATTCCCGTCTGGGAACGCCGATTTTGCAGGAATTCGAATTTGTTCCGCGCACGCGCAGCTTTGGCCGACTCGATGAGCTGGAAATGGTTCTTGTGCCGGCGCAAGGTTACGTCGATGTGCTGATGGAAGTGGACCGCCGCTCCGGCGCGCTGTCCGAATGGCTGGGCACCGACGAGTCGCGCACGCTGTTCCGTCTGAGCGAATCGGAAATCCGCCGCGGCCGCAGCGCTTTGGCTAATGAGCTAGAGCAGCGCATCCGCCGTTTTATGTAAAGTGAAGAAGCCTCTTCCCGGCCGGGAGGAGGCTTTTTTTTATTTCGTAGAGCGGGATGGCGGGCGCAGCCGAGCAGGGAAAGCGGAACATAAAAATAAGACCAATTTTGGATTTAATTGAGCCGGTTTTTGAAGAAATAGGCGGAATAGGACCATTCTTTGGTCTTAATTCGGTCTGTTTTCCGGTTTTCAGAACAAAGTAGTCCGTTATTGGTCTTAATCCGATAAGCCAAACGGGCGGCGGTTATCTTTTCAGATCATATCCGACTGTTCTGCGGTTCGGCGTTAATTTCTATTACCGGGCGGTCGTCAAAGCGCTATACCGCCGGTGCAGCTCTTGGGATACCGGACCCGGCGACCCGCTGCCAATTATTCCTTCGCCGCGCACTTTCACAACAGGAACCACTTCGATACCGCTGCTCGTTAAGAAAACCTCATCGGCTTCCAGCAGCTGGGCAGGCGTGAATGCTTCCTCGACAAATGGAATGCCGGCAGCATCCGCCATGCGTCGCACTGCTTGCCGGACAATTCCGCCTAGAATCAGATTCGAGAGCGGATGAGTCTGAATAGCGTCGTCACGGACCAGATAAACATTGGAGCTCGAGCCTTCCGTCACCATGCCGTCCCTCACGAACACAGCTTCAAAACAGCTTTGCTCCACGGCGGTTTGCTTCGCCAGCAGATTCGGAAGCAGATTGAGAGATTTGATATGGCAGTTCATCCAGCGCTCGTCCGGCAGCAGCAGCACCTCAGCTCCTGTGTCGCGCAGCTTTGGCGGCAGCGTGTAGGATGGCTTTATTGTCATTGTGACCGATGGAGGGGTCGTCGGAAAAGGATGGTTGCGGGGCGCAATGCCTCGCGTCACTTGCAAATAAATGTCGCTGTCAGCCAGTCCGCTGCGCCGGATCAGCTCATATACCGTGTCCGTTAACTCCTCCCGGCTCATCTGGATTTCCAGCCGAATCAGGGCAGCGCTGCGATAGAGCCGATCCATATGCTCCTCCAGCATGAAGGGGCGGCCGCCGTATACGCGCAAAAACTCATAAACGCCGTCGCCAAACTGGTGTCCGCGTTCCTCAATTGGCAGAACCGGTTCATCCAGCGCTACATAACGTCCATTAAAGTAAGCAAGACTCATTGCGTATCACTCCTATTTTGCTTTTTGATAAAACAGAGCCGGAGAAACGAGCAAGTTGTTGTCCAACTTCAATTGCAAAGCTGAAACCTCGCGATTGGCCGGTGAGCATGCCTTTGCTGCAAGATAGGTGCGCTAACTTCTGCATTCCTCAGTAGTCTATAGCCAGAATACTTCAGCGCCATTAGTAGAGACAAGCGCAGGAGAAAAGGGCGGCCAATGAAAACAAAACAGCCGCCTGCTGCGTCTTAAATTTAAACTCCGGTGAAAAGGATTGAAACCGGAGCTCTAGAAGTCAACGGTTCAACGTGGAGGAACAATGCGCATCGGAGACCGTTTTTGGCAAACCGGACCTAGCTAACCTGCATTCTAAAAGAAAACTAACAAGGCGGCGAAAGCCGAACACATTTCCCCTTACTTCGACATCAAAGCTAGGTTACACTTGGTATGCCTCAATAATCTGTCTGTATGTTCTGACTATTGAATGCGTTTACTTGCGGGCTTCGAGATCCGATCAAAGGGGGAGATGCCTGTGGAACTGTTCGCAGCACTGCTGTTTTTGCTGATCTACGCGCTTGTTATCGGGGTGCTGCTCTACCGCATCCGCAAAGGAACCTACCGGAAGCTCGGCAAGGAAAATACAAGCTTGCTTGCGCTGGTGCTTATCCAGCTTCTTATTTTTGAAGGCAATATGTATGTCAAAGCGGGACTGGGCAGTGTGCTCGTTATCGTTTATGCGTCAGGCTGGCTGCTAGTGGAAAGAGGAAGACAACGGGGACAGCCATAGCAAAAATCCGGATAATTATCCTGAAAATTCAGTCTATTCCCCAGGAAATATCCGCCACAATGGGGAACAAGTTGTGAATTTCGCGCGGTACGGAAGGAAATTTCCGGCTGCTGTCGAATGATATTACCAAGCATTACCGAATGGCTGTTTAAGGCGTCTGTATTTTCGAGCTGCGAGGAGCGGTTCTTTTGCGGAATCAGCCTCGCACACGGAATCGTGCAGCCGCGCTTGCAGCGACGCTCAGTCGTTAAAGTCCAAACATTCCGGCTAAATTGCCGGCGAAACGCTCTCCCTGAACAGAGAGACGAGGAGGAAACAAAGGTGAAGGTACATTTTCAGGTAGGCAACGACAACGGCAACAGCGAGCATGATCTGTTCGTGGACGGAAAGCTCATTCGCCAGCCCAATGTGTGCTGCCGGGTGGACAAGCTTCCTTGGAGTGACGAGCTTCCGCCGGAAAGCTTCATCCGCAACTTGCAAGACCAGCTGATTGTAACGATCGACTCCCCTGCGGCGCGTCCCGGGATGTATTATATCGGGAAGTTCGCGCTGATGAGCGGCGAGCTGCTGGAAAACCTGCAAATCGGAATCGATAACAAAGCGGACATGGATCTTCCGATCATCAACACGCTGGCGCAGGTAGCTGCGGTTGCCGTACAGCGCGCTTATGACGAGACGAAAGGACTGCCGAGCGAGCCGATTGAAGTGACGATCGATATGGCAACGGCGCTGCCGGTAACCCAGCATACCGACGACAACGCAGCCAAGTTCGAATCCAAGTTCATGGACGGCACGCATCGCGTTACCGTGCATCTGAACAAGGTCCGGGTAGCTGTGACGGTTGAATTCGAGTATGTCAAAGCGATTCCGGAAGCGACTCCGGTCGTATTTGCGCTTCAAAAGGACCGCGAGGGCGGATGGCGCTCCGGCGAGATTTTTGACGAATTCGTTGAAGCGTACGATCTGGGAGCGAAGTTCTCCGGCCAGTACTTCAAGGACAAGCGTATTCTGCATACCGATATCGGCGACGGATCGACGGAATATCCGATCACCGAGGGCAATAAGTTCCTGCGCCAGTTCGTGCACGGCAGCCATCACGGAGCCGGTTATGCGATCGAGGAAGCGCTCGACGACTTCAACCGTCTGGTTTATTTGCCGGACAGCCCGCGCCAGTTTTTCAGCGACGTCATCAAAAATCCGCAGCATAAGTACCACAGCCGCGCGATTCAGACGCTGCGCCGCCCGCTGGAGGGACAAGCCCGCCACATCGTACAAAATATCCGCAAACAGCTGACCAAAGCCCGCAATGAGATTGACGTCATTTGCGTCTATGGCGGCGGCAGCGTGCTGATGAAGCCGATTTTGCAGCCAATGCTGCTTGAGCTCTGCGAGGAGCGCGAAATCAAGCTGCTGTACATTCCGGCTGAACATGCGGTGACGATGAATGCCGAAGGTCTGGATGCCTTTGTACGCGGCAAAATTTTTGAGGCGCTGAAGGCAAAAGGGCCGAAGCAGCCGGTTTAAAAGACGATCTGAAGGCTGCTGCTAGCCGGCGAGTAAAGCAGGCATGGAGCTCCGGCGGACCGACGTAAGCGCGGATGCGCGGAGCGGAAGTGCGGCTCAATTAAAATGGGGACGGCTTGGCTGCCGCCAGGCTGGACCCATTTTCCATTTGCGGCTCGAGCAGAGCTTCACGCAAGTACAGGGGGTGAGACCGGGTGAAGAAAATCAAGCAGCCCGGAGAAAATATCAGCCTGAAAACGAAAAAGAACGAGTCCCCCGAGGTGATGGACTGGATCAACGGCCAGTCCAACCTGATGGACTCGATTCGCTATCTGGTTGAAAATGAGATCCGCGAGCATGGCGTGCGGAATCTGCAGCTGTTCATCCCGGCCGAGAGAGGCGTTCTCGTGGCCGGGGGAGCGGCGGGCCGCGCTGCGCAAGGCGCAGCCGGCAGCGAGGCCCTTGGCGGCGGCGCGGCGATTGCCGCCGCCGCAGCGATGGCTCCGGCGCAGCCGCAGCCCGCGGCGGAGCCGCCGCAGGCTGCGGCGCGCGAAGCCGCTGCAGCCGCGCGCGAGAGCGCCGCGGCGGCGGAGGCGCCTGCGGACGGGGACGTCGTCCCGTCCGAGGCGCTGCTGCCGCAGCAGGCTGCCGCTGCGGCGGAGCCTGAACCGGAGCCGGCGCAAGCGGCTCCGGCGGAAGATGATATCGATGACGATGACATCGATAGCTGGATGTAACCGCGCGTGGCGTTAGCCCGCGCGGGAGGGCCCCTAAGCCGCCGCGTGATGAATGCGGCGGCTTAGGGGCTTTTTTGGCCTGCACCCTATAAAAATGAGCGAAGCAGCAAAAACTTTGTTGAAAATCCTCATTTTTCTTTTGCAGTTCCAGCCGTTAAGTTGTAAACTAACCAATAGATGTTCCGGGCCGTTTACGGGCCGACAACGCATAGACCGGAAAGCGTCCGATCTCGTCGTTCGCTGCCGGGTGCAGAAGGGCGATTCTGCGTTTCCGGCACAATTGTGCCGCGATTTGTGAAATTTGGTACAAAGACGCCAAACGCATCAAAAGCGCCCTGCTGCACCCTGCAGCGAAGCGAATTGCCTCCCCGACCGCCAGACCGGAGAATGCTGTCTGCAGGCAGCTTCTCCGGCATACGGCACGGGGGCGGAACCGCATTTCCAGAGTAAAGGAGGAAATATTTCCATGTCCGACAACCAATCTACTCCAGCGGTGGCGACTCAAGAGCCAGCCTCCGTGCAACAGCGCGACATCCTTGATCAGCTCATGAAGCCGGAAGTGCAAGAGTCCCTCACGGTGCTCGTCGACAATCTTCCAAAGCTGGCCGAAATCGTTACTCTTTTGACCAACTCCTATGATGTGGCTAAGTCCCTCGCAACGGACAAAGTGCTCATCAACGACTTCGGCGGCGGTCTTGGCGAAATGGTAAAGCCAATCGTCGACAAAACGAAGACGGTTGCTCAAGCAGCTATCGAAGCTGGCGACCAAGCAGCAAACGAGAACACGTCGGTCGGCCTGTTCGGCCTGCTGCGCATGCTGAAGGACCCTAACGTTCAGCGCACGCTGCGCTTTACGCAAGCGTTCCTCGACAACCTCGGCGAAAAGCAAAAAAACCAGAACTAACCGCGTCCTCCCGCGGGGAGGCCGATAGAACGTGAATGGAGGATGAACATGGCTAAGCATATTCTTATCCTGGGTGGCGGATACGGCGGACTTCTGGCCGCTACGACGGCGCGTCAGCACTTCACGCCGGCTCAAGCCCAGATTACGGTCGTTAACCGCATCAACGCGCATCAAATCATCACCGAGCTGCACCGTCTGGCCGTCGGCAACCTCTCCGAAGGCAACGTTGCGCTGCCGCTGGACAAGCTTCTGCGCGGCAAAGACATCGATCTGAAGATTGGTGAAGTTACTGAAATCAAGCCGGATGAGAAATCCGTCAAGCTCTCCACGGGTTCGACGCTGACTTATGACGCGCTTGTTATTGCGCTTGGCACTGAAACGGCCTTCTTTGGCATTCCGGGCCTGCAAGAAAACAGCTTCACACTCAAATCCGTTGCTGACGCCAACAAGCTGAAAGCGCATGTGGAAGCAAGCGTTGCGAAGTTCAAACAATCCGGCAACAAAGCAGACCTGACCTTTGTAGTCGGCGGCGGCGGCCTGACCGGTATTGAGCTCGTAGGCGAATTTGCCGACATGCTGCCAGGTTTTGTGAAACAGCACGGCATCAGCTACGACGACGTTTCTCTGTACTGCGTCGAGGCTGCTCCGACTATTCTTCCGGGCTTCCCGGCTGAACTCGTTGAGCGCGCGACAACTTCCCTGGAAAAACGCGGCGTTGTATTCAAAACCGGCCTGCCAATCACGGAAATGAAAGGCACGACCGTTTCCCTGAAAGACGGCAGCACGATTGAATCCAGCACGGTTGTTTGGACTGGCGGCGTACAAGGCACAGCCGTTGTCGCTAACTGCGGCATTGAAGTTAACCGCGGACGCGCAACCGTTACGGAAGGAATGCAGTCCACCTCCCACCCGGATGTGTTTATCGCCGGCGACAGCGCCGTCGTTATGGGTCCTGAAGGCCGTCCATACCCGCCAACAGCACAGCTGGCTTGGCAAATGGGCGAGCTGATCGGCTACAACCTGTTCGCTTACTTCAACAACTATCCGATGGATTCGTTCTCGCCGGTATTCTCCGGTACGCTGGGCTCGCTCGGCCGCAAGGACGCAATCGGCACGATCGGCGGCAACCAAACCCGCCTGAAAGGTCTGCCGGCAACGCTGATGAAGGAAGCTTCCAACATCCGTTACCTGTCGCATATTAACGGCCTGTTCTCCCTCGCTTACTAAAATCATCCTGCATGCTGCTTCAGCAGCTGCGATATCTACAAGCTTTCCAGCTTCGGCTGGAAAGCTTGTTTTTTTATGCTGAAATGGCCCGGCAGCGGAAAGCCATCCTAAAACCGCGTCGTTTCGTGTTCCGGCGGGAAGGGTAAGTAGAACTATAGCGAGTCCTAAGCTAATACTATTTCCAAAGGAGCGATGTACCATGCCAGATGGTCTGAGCGATAAAGTAAAAGGTGCTGTCAACAAGGTAAAAGGCGAAGCCAAGGATCAATGGGGCAACGCTACGAATAACCGGAGCCTTCAAGCGGAAGGCAAGGTCGATAAAGCTAAGGGCGAGGTGCAGCAGAAGGTCGGAGAGATTAAGGACCGGCATTAAAAGCTGACTTGCAGCCCGTAAAAAATAGGAAAATTCCTCTTGCAGCATTGCTGCAGGAGGAATTTTTTTCGTTTTTTGGCAGAAATACAGGCATGAAAAATCCATATTTACTCTTCAATTCTCCATTACACATAAGAATGGGTTGGTTTACAATGAGTCCACGGCGAAAGGGGGAATCAAGTTGAAACGTTATATCATTGGAATTGATCTTGGCGGGACAAATATCAAGTCGGCTGTGTATTCGGCTGCGTTTGAAGCCCTTGTTGAACGGAATGACCCAACGGAAGCGGCAGCCGGTCCCATATTTGTTTTGGACAAAATCAAACGGATCGTGGTAGACATGCTGGCAGAGCTTAATGCGGCGCAGGAAGAAGTGAAGTGTATGGGAATGGGCATTCCCGGGCTATTAAACCCCGCAGAGGGCTTATCGTATTTCTCGCCTAATTTTCCGGAATGGGAAAATATTCATATTGTTCAGGAGATGCAAAAAGTTTTTTCTTTCCCGGTTTTTATTGATAACGACGTACGAACCAATCTCTATGGGGAGTGGCGGTTCGGAGCCGGGGCTGGCGTAAAAAACTTGATGCTGCTCACTCTAGGCACTGGGCTTGGGTCCGGAATCGTCATGAACGGAGCGGTTCTTTACGGGGAAACGGCTAGCGCCGGGGAAATTGGCCATATGAACATGTACCGGGAAGGGCGTCCTTGCCGCTGCGGAAGCTCGGGATGCCTGGGCAGATATGTCTCTGCGGTGGGCATGGTTAGAACTTTCACCGAACGGCTTGCAGAGGGAAGGTCGAGTATGGTGCAGGAACGGATCGATGGCAAAATTGAAAACCTAACGGCCCAAATGATTTCCGATGCTTACGACGCTGGAGACGGTCTGGCTATTGAAGTCATGCATGAAACCGGGCAACTATTAGGCTTTGGCCTCGCGACGGCAATCAATCTTTTTAATCCCGGGCTTGTCGTTATTGGAGGCGGAATGTCCGCCGCCGGGGAGCGCTTGCTTGCTTCCGCACGGGAAATCGTCACTAAGCGCAGCCTGCGCGTTTCTTCTCAAGCCTGCACAATCGTTACGGCTCAATTGGGCGGGAATGCCGGAAGGGTTGGCGCAGCTTTTTATGGCAGTGGCAGGTTATCTGGGGAGATCTCCGTCTAATGTCCGGGAGGAAGGAGCGTTTTTACGGTTAACGTTTAAAAACGCTTCTTTTTTTTGCTTGAATCCGAATTTTCAATTAAGAAATCTTGATAAATGTTCGTAAATAAACCTTCCTCTCCCTCTTTTTCTGAACATTATTGACCAAAAAAGCCCAAAATCGATGATTTTCCCGTTCGTTTCTCGCTTCATTCTACATTTTGTGCGGTTTTTGGCTATTTTTCGTTGCTGCTCAGTCATTCCGCACCGGCTCGTTTCGTTCAGCCTGAATCTCATTTAGTCCGGTCCGTCACAGATTCTATATGTTGTTTGCTCAACTTTTGAATGATTCGGCTTCGATTGAAATTCATGTTCGTTTGTCATTGATGTTCGTTTGTACTTGCAGTCCGGATTTTACTGGCCGATCTTGAATCATTGTATCGTTGCTGCCTGCAAATTAACAAGCTATTGTTCAAGGGCTGAAATTAAAACCCCAGTGAAAGTCCTGTTGGAAATACAACATATTTAAACTCATAGGTATGTATCATTTATTTATTTAAATGAATTTCGTTTTATTAAATTAACTTAAATAAACTTTTTGTTCTCGGCGAGTCTAACGATATATAAAGTTTAAAATATGCAAAAAGCCCCTGCCGGGGCAGAGGCTTTTTCGCTAATCGCTGCAAGGCGAAGAACGGATTACCGTTCGACTAGCAGAGGAAAGCTTTGCTGATAATAACCAGCAGGATGAACAGAACGAGGATAGCGCCAATGCTGGAGCCGCCGAAGCCGCCGCAACATCCTTGACCGTAACCTACGCCGCCTACTGCAGTTGGACCTACACCATAATTCATTTGAAAATCCCCTTTCGTTTTGGAAGAGATATTGTAAACAATAGATTCTTTGTGAAATCAGCCATGACGAGCTTTGGTGCATCGAAGTGATGAACCTAAAGCACTCATTTCATGCGAACTAGTAGAGGAACGCCCGGCTGATGATAACCAGCAGGATGAACAGGACAAGGATTGCTCCCGTGTTCGTCCAGAGACCGCCGTATCCAAGTCCGCCACAACCTGCTCCTACTCCGCCTACACCGCCAACGCCGTATGACATTTGTCAAATCCCCTTTCGCTTGAGATAAGACATCATACGCGAACGGCCCCCGGGATGTTTGGGCAGGAAGGTCATTTGCTCATAAATAGGCATATGCCGAGAAAGCCCCCTGTTCACAGGGAGTACGGCAATAACAAGAACAGCGCCGCCCGCGGTTTTCACCTTCGGACGGCGCTGATCTGAAGCGGTCTTAACATGACTAAGGCTGCTTTAAGCCAGATAAGTTAGTCGGCTTGTTGATTAAATTTGCTGCAGAACACGCATACGATAATGACAAGCAAAATAAACAGTACAAGCACGACGCCTGTGTTTTTGCCGCAAGCCGCTTTATTAATGTAGCGGCCTTGGGCTGCATCCAAAATCCCGTTGTTCAGTGCGTCATAAGCAGCGGCGTTGTACGGAGGATAAGCAGTCGGGTAATATGCTTCCTCCAGCGCAAGCTCCTCAATTGGTTCTGGAAGAGGAACCGGAATTGGCCTATCCCCTCCATTGCAATTATAACGATTAAATCCACCCATCTTTTAACTCTCTCCTTTTCTACTAGGATAGGATAAGATATTCCGCCTCCCTTGCTAGTGTTTGGACGCGCAGAGAAATGTGCGTTTGCAGCAGATGCTTCCTTGGCAAGCGCCGAAACAGCAAACATCCCCTGCAGCATCAGCTGCAGGGGATGGAAGGGTTCTGATTAATCGAGCAACCCGCGTTCGCTATGAACTAGTACAGGAATGCGCGGCTAATGATTACCAGCAGAATGAAGAGAACCAGAATGGCGCCCATGCTGGAGTAGCCCCAGCCGCCGCCGCAACCGCCCCAACCTCCGCCGTAGCCTGCACCGCCGACACAGCCTGCGTCAACACCGCCAACACCGCCAACTCCGTAATTCATGGTGTCAATCCCCTTTCTTGTGGTATGCCACATCATACGGGGCAGCTGGCGGAAAGGTCTGGGCAGATACCATAAATGTGCAAACGCTGATTTTTCCATTCGCCCAATCCGGTCAAGCCGTCTCCAGCATAAATGCCTGCTGGCATAAGCCCTTGCGCTCGTGCCGGACCGGGGACGATGACTTTTGGATGAGCCGAATATCCTTGCTGGTACTCCGCATAAAATGTAGTCCGCGAAGGGGCAGGGAGGGGCTTAAGGTGAATATTTTCCGGGAAATAATTGCAGGTGGTTACGAGCAGGTAATGCTGTGTCATGATCCGGCTGCCGGTCTTAAAGCGATTGTTGTCCTGCACGATACCCGGCGTGGACCGGCGTTAGGCGGCTGCCGGATGAGGTCATATGCCTCGGAGGAGGAGGCGCTGCAAGATGCGATGCGTCTAGCCCGGGGAATGACCTTTAAAAATGCGGCTTACCGTCTGCCGTACGGTGGAGGAAAGGCGGTCGTTTGGCAAGAGGAGGCTCCTTCCCGCATGATAGCGGCTGAACAAGACGGAAAAGCGGATTCCCGAAACAGATTGTTTCAGGCATTGGGCCGGAAAATCGAATCGTTGGGCGGAAGATATATTACCGGACTTGATCTCGGAACGACAATTCAGGATATGGATGCGATCCGCATGCAAACCGCGCATGTGACCGATACGACCGGCAGCCTGATGGCGACGGATGATTTTACAGCTGAGATGACCGCCTACGGCGTTTATAAAGGGATGCGCGCAGCAGTGAAGCGCAGACGCAATCTGCCGACTCTTTATGATTTGAAGGTGCTTGTGCAAGGATTGGGCAAAGTGGGAAAACGGCTGTGCAGGTATTTATATGAAGATGGAGCGCGTATTCTCGTCTCGGACTTGAATTCAAAAGCGGAGGCGGAGGCGATTCGGCTCTATGGAGCTCGCAGGGTGAGAGCCGACCGTGTATACAGCACCGCTTGCGATATTTTTGCGCCTTGTGCGGCAGGGGGCATATTGGACGACCGGACAATTCCGAAGCTGCAGTGCTCCATTGTTGCGGGGGCTGCGAACAATCAGCTCCGCATGGAGCGTCACGGGTTAATGCTTCAGGAACGAAACATTCTTTATGCCCCTGACTTCATTATCAATGCCGGAGGCATCATTATTACGGCTGGAGAGCTCCAGGGAGGCGGACGGGAAGAGCTGCTGAGAAGTGTAGACGCGGTTGGAGAAACGCTGCTGGAGGTATTGGAGCTGGCGGCAAACAGCGCTCTGCCGACTTCGGAGGCTGCGCTCAGGCTGGCGGAGGCAAGATTGTCGGAGCTTTAAACCGGAACATAAAAACGGCTTGCCAGACCGCTTTCAACCGGTCCTGCAAGCCGTTTTTGCTGTTGTGCCGCATCGTTAATGCAGCTGAAAGTCTATGAATGGCCAAGTCCGCGGCTCATAGCCGCAATCAGACGGCCGGTCCGGTCAAGTCCGTACTCCCAGAACATAAGGCCGCCAATGCCTTGCTCGCGAATATAGGCGCATTTGGCTTCAATGGACTGCTCATCCTCATAAGATACAAACGTATCCCCGTTGAACAGGTAAGGAGCTTGCGCTTCCTCGTCCCAATAGCGGCGGAAACCTTGCACATCGATGTACTTCTCGGCAAGATCGGTATAATTAGGGCCGTAGCCGCCGGTGGAAGAGGCCATCTGATGCAGGCCGTTGTTAATATCGGGCACGCCTGTCCACAAACGGGAGTAGAACGCGGCTCCGAGCACGATTTTGGCATGAGGCACTCCTGCTCCTGTGAACAGACGCACGGAGGCGTCAGCGCTAATGCGGAACAGATCGCCTGGCGGCGTGTACAGATTTGTATGATGACCTGTAAGAACCTGGAAACCGCCGCGCATGTCATAGGTCATCAGCTGGATAAAATCCAGAAGCGGATGAACTTGATCTATTTCGGTGCCATCCAAATAGTACTGATCCGCTCCAGCGGCGATTGTCAGCAAATAACGGCGGCCTTCAGCCGCCCCTTTGCGGTCGAGCGCCTCACGCAGCTCGCGCAGGAGCAGAGTGAAGTTCTGTTTATCCGCTGTGCTGCTGGCAATGCCGGCAACGCCATAACTCGGATATTCCCAATCGAGATCGATGCCGTCCAGCGGCAGCTCCTTCAGCGCGCGCAGCGCGGAAGACGCCATGGAGGCGCGGCCCTCCGCCGTGGAAGCCGCTTCGGAAAAGCCTCCTGCGCTCCAGCCGCCGATGGACAGAATGATTTGCAGCTGAGGATAATCCGCTTTAATCCGGCGCAGAACATCGATATGCTGCAAATGAGAGATGATAATTTCGTCATTATTGACATGGCCGAAGGCCAGATTCAGATGGGTCAGCTGCTGCAAGTCATGCTCGGTCATTAAAGGCAGATGGCGGTCATTGACATAACCCGCCCGAATATATGTTGTCACTGACATTCCTCCCAGAGCCTGCGGACGTTGTCCATTGCGATGCGCGACGCTTCGCGGCATTCTTCCATGCCCTCAAATTCAACCGTAATATACCCGTCATAGCCGGACTCCTTGACCAGCCGGATCAGCTTGCGGATTGGCAGATCGCCGTGTCCGACGATTGCGCCGCGCATGTAATTGCCGTGCGAGGAGCGGAACCAGTAGCCGCCTCCCGGATTCTGATCGAAAGGACGCAGATAAAAATCCTTAAAGTGGACAAGGGAAGCATATGGAAGATTATTCATGACGCCTACAATCGGGTCCTCGTCCACGCAAAGGAAGTTGCCGACATCCAGTGTCGTGCGGAAGTTCGGACGGTCTACGGCGCGCAGAATGCGCTGGACGCGATCGCTGGATTGAGCGCTGAAGCCATGGTTCTCAATCGTTGTTGTAATGCCGAATCCGGCGGCATAGTCGGCGATCTGCCGTGATCCTTCCACCATTTCCGCCAAATGATCGTCGAACCAGTCCATGCTCATCTGTTCCTTCGGGATCGTAAAGGCCGTCACATCATGGCGCATATGGCGGACGCCCATGCGGGCGCACAGATCCACATGCTCCTTAATCCGCGCCACTTCAGCATCAAAAGCCTCCGGAGTGTCCTGAACAAAGTTGGCCGGCATGCAATAGTTGGACAGATCGATGCCGCGCTCGCGGGCTTTTTCGCGGACGGCGTCAGCCAGCTCCGGATTATCGACAAGCGTGTAGCCGTAAGGGACCATTTCCATATGCTCACCGCCGTTGTCGGCGATCCAGTCGATGGCGTCCAATACGGTCATTTCCCCCGCCTTAATGGCGTTCAGCAGGCTGTACGTGCTAAGTCCCAGCTTCATTGCTTCTCCTCCTTTGTGTGACAAGGCCACAAGTGCGCAAGCTGGGCCAAGGGCCGGCTCTGCGTTGCAGCGGCTTCGGCCTTTGGCTCAGCTTAAAAGCATATTAACGAGTAAGGCGAACGGACAGGGCAATCGGTGCTTCGCCGGAGCGAATTGCTTCCGGCAGTTTGACGGACCAGCCTAGCTCCGTTTTCTCCAGCTCAAGCTGCGTGCCTGCGGCATCGCCGAAGCCGAGCAGCTCAGCGCGTGCAAACGATCCGTCCAGCGGCAGCTCCAGACGCTCTTCCATCGCCTCGCCTTCCGCATAAAGGCGGATTGCGTACACATCGCTGCCTTTAGACGTAAAGTTTAGCTTGCCCGCTTGATACGGCGCAATCGGACGCGTGCCGTAGATCGCATCGCCGTTTTCCTTCAGCCAAGCGCCAATGCCTTTCATGCGCTCGATGGCTGTTTTCGGCAGGCGGCCGTCCGGCTGCGGAGCGACGTTGAGCGCCAGGTTGCCGCCTTTGGCTACGATTTCGACGAGCAGGTGAATGAGATGGCGAAGCGATTTGTAATCGTCCTCGAAACGGAAGCTGAAGGCTGTGCCCATCGTAATGTTGCTTTCCCAAGGAATGAACAGCGGGTCTTTCGGCAGTGTTTGCTCCGGCGTGACGAGATTTTCGTATTTGCCGCCGATGGTGCGGTCTGCGCAGAGCAGCCAAGGCTGAATCTGGCGGGCTTTCTCAACAACCTCGCCAAGGCGAATGTCTTGTCCGCTGCGCGGGCCTACCCATCCGGCGTCTAACCACAGCATATCGATGCGGCCGTAATTTGTCATCAGCTCCATGATTTGCTCATGGGTAAATTGGATAAACTTCTCCCACAGCCATGGATATTTAGCCGGGTCGTACGACGGGCCGCGGTTCGTTTCTTTATGCGGCATGTCCGGGGACCAGTAATAAGGCGTGTGCCAGTCGGCCTTGGAGAAATAAGCGCTGATAGCAATGCCGCGCTCGCGGAAGGCGTCAAACAGCTGGCGGCAGACGTCGGCGTACCGATGCGTATGGAAAGGCGTATCTTTGCCCGTAACGGAGTAGTCGGTCGTTTTGGTATCCCACATGCAGAAGCCGTCATGATGTTTGGTCGTGAACGTCAGATAACGGAAGCCGTTGTCCGCAGCAAGATCGGCCCACAGCTCCGGCTGGAAACGAAGCGGGTTGAACGTGCGGTTCAGTCCATAAACCTCGCGGCGGATCTGCTCGGAGTCCGTCGTCCAGTCTACGCTTTCGCGGGACCATTCCGCGTCGACATCGTCAAGCGCCCAGGATTCCACGATACCGAGCTGCGCATAGGTGCCCCAGTGCATCATAAGACCGAGCTTTTGATCGCGGAACCAGTCCAGACGCTCCAGCAATTCCGGCTCCTCCGGCCATACATAGTCTTTTTCCTCGGTGTAGTTGTGCACGCCTTGGACAACGATATCTTCGCCTTCCAGATCGGTTTCTGCGGCTTGTTGGACTGGTGTTTCCAGCTCGGATTGAACGTCTTGCTGCTCTTTGCTCATAGTTGGTTCTCCTTCCGCAGGACTCCGCTACGCGCAGCCCTGATTCCAATTTGTCTATAGGCTCTGTTATCATGGAACTATATATTTCGTAAATTCTGTTAGGCTGTTAGGCCGATATATTGAAAAACATAGATAAGCCAGCGATTTAAGTTAGGCTTATCAGGGGAGGTCCGACTGGCGGTGAACAAGAGTTACTTGAAATCACGCCTGTTTTTGAACTATGCGCTTTCTTATCTGCTTGTTCTGCTTGTGCCGCTCGTTTTGTTTGCGGTTGCGATTTCGCAAAGCGCCTCAAACAATCTGCGCAGCGAGGTAGAACGCGCTCATTTTAATCAGTTAACCCAAGCCCGCAATACGGTTGATTCCCGCATGAGGGATCTGCTGACGGTTGCGTCGCGCATTTCCTATGATACAAGGCTGACCGCGTTTCGTTCGCATGATCCGTACTTCGGCAATGAAGCGATTAAAGCGCTGGACCAATACAAAGCGTCGAACGAGATGATCGGCGAGTTGTTTCTCTACTTCCGCGGCGACGACAGGGTGTTTTCTTCCGTGGGCATGTCGACTCTCGATGTATTCCATAGTGGATACGCTTTCCGCAACTGGGAGAAAACCGAAGTGGAGAAGGCGTTGAACGAAGTTCGGTTTCCAACGCTAAGCCCTGCTGATCTCGTTCGCCGGAACGTGGGTCCGGAGCAGTCCATGATGGCCTATATGGTTCCGATTACGCCCAATCATCCCAACCCTAATGCAACGGTCATGTATTTGATTGAAGAGTCGCAGTTTAACGGCCTGATTTCATCCATCCTGGGCAATTATCAAGGTCTGACTTACGTGTTCGATGAAAAAGGCCAAGTGCTGACTTCAACAAGCCGCGGCGAGAGCGTAAGCAATGCGGATGTTGACCGCCTGTTTAAACAGCCCGAAGGCATTCACAGCCTGAAGCTGAACGATACCACCCATTCCGTCGTATCGGTTAAGTCCGAGCAGAACGGGTGGACCTACGTAACAGCTATGCCAAGCAATCAGTTTTTCTCGAGTGTCGTCAAGCTTCGCAGCATTATGATTCTAGTCCTTGCCGCATTTGCCGCCGCCGGGATCGCTGTAGCGCTGCTGCTTGCCCGCCGCCTGTACGGCCCGATTTCCGAGCTAGCGGCGTTTGCCAGCTCGCGGGTGAAGCAGCCGGCGTCGGGCGGTATGCAGCGGGACGAGCTGAGCCGAATCCGCAGCGTGCTCCAGCATTCCAGCCGGATGGCCGATCTGCAGGAGCCGCATGCGCGGAGTCACGCCCTGTTAATGCTGCTTAAGTACGGCGGCCCCGCCAGCATGACGGAGGAGCTGCTGCAGGCGCTCAAGCTGAGCTTCGATCAGGATCGTTATTCAGTCATCGTGCTGGGCTGGGAGGATGAGCAAGCGACCGATCCCGCTATTTACGCCGGTCTGCAGGAGCTTGATCTTCCCTCAGCAGGAGCAAAGGTGTATGGCATAGAGCTTCCAGAGCCGCGCCGAATGGCGTTAATCGTAGGCTTGGCGGCTGGAGGGGCAATTGAACCAGGAAGCAATGACCCGCTGCAGCATGTTCTGGACGAAGTTCAGCGGATTTCCGATGAGGCAGGGTTATCTAAGCCGTCAATCGGAGCCGGGCGGTTATACGACAGCCCGAATCAGCTGAGCCAATCCTATATTGAGGCGCTGTCTGCCTTTGAATCCAGACATGCCTCGGGGGCCGGAACGGTGAGCCGGTTCGACGCTATCCCGCAAGGCCGGGAAGAAGCGAGCTGGCTTCCGCCGGGATTGCTCATGAAGCTGACTCTGGCCTTGAAACAGGGCAGCTACGAAGTAACGGCGCCTACCATAAAAGAATGTCTGAATTACATCGCCGAGAGCGGCGCATCGCCGCAGCTTGCGCGGGCAATGAGCTTTGATGTGCTGAACACGATGCTGCGGGCCGCTTCGGAGCTTGGCATGCTGACAAGCGACATTCCATCGCTGATCTCCTTCCGCTCCGTGGATGCGCTGGAGGAGCCGATGCTGGCGCTTGCCAGCCGAATCTGCTCCGAGGCGGAATCGAGAGCTCAGACAGAGGAGAGATCGCTGCTAGACCGCGCTTTAACCTACATTCATGCCCATTACGCCGACCATTCGCTTAGTCTGGAATCCGTCGCCGACGAGCACGGGTTGTCTCCTTCTTATTTCAGCCGCTCCTTCAAGGAGAAAACCGGCCAAAACTTTACCACCTACGTCTGGCAGTTAAGGGTGGAAGAAGTGAAACGGCTGCTGGACGAAACGAACGAGCCGATTAAAGACATTATCCCGCGCGTCGGCTACCTGGATGCGCCGAATTTTATCCGCAAGTTCAAAAAGGAAACCGGCATGACGCCTGGCCAGTACCGCAAACGCGGCAGCGACGCAGGTACAGAAAGCGAATAAATGCGTAGAAAACGCGTGCGGCCAGCCGCACGCGTTTTCTGTGTCTTCTCTAAAGCTGAAGCGATTGGTTTGGCTCGATTATTTCGTCGAGTTCCAACGATCGTAAGCCGTTTGGTAGATTTCCACGACGCGGTCGCTGCCCATTTTCTTCAGCTGAGCAACATATTTGTCCCAGTTCGCCAGCGGCTCTTGGCCGGTAACAAACTTCGCTTCCATTTGCTCAACATACGGGTTGAGATCGGAGAACAGGGCCGTAATTTCCGTTTGCTCTTCCGGCGTCAGGAATACGTTTGGCATAGGCGTTTTAGCGTATGGCTCGATTTTGTTTTTCAGCTCTTCTTTGAACCAAAGGTCAAAATCGGATTCCAGGCCTTTTTTCGTTTCCGGCAGGTTGATGCCCGGAGCTACGATGCCATAGTTAGGCGTAAGCTTGCCTCTGTAGTCGTCGTATTTCTCGCCGTTTGGAACCGGCAGGAATTTTTTCTCTTTTGTTTCTTTGTTCGTGTACTCCCAAAGCGTGCCCTCTGGACCAAGATCCATCAGAGCCGCGCCGTCTACGCCGTACATGTAGTCAACCCAGCGCATTGCCGCCTCAGGATTCGGGTTCGTCTTGGAAATCGCGAACTGGCCGTATGCGGATTGGCCCGGGTGTTTGCCGTATACCGGAGAGTCGGCAATTTCGCTCTTCACCAGCGCCATCATAGGATGTTTCGTGTTTTGGTCTTCTTTGAACGGCATGTAAGGGTGGTATGCGTCAAATACGCCGACCTGGTTGTTTTTGATTTTTGCTTCTTTTTGCTCGTTCGTTTGCGAGAACGTTTCATGGTCAAGCAGGTCTTCGCTCCACAGCTTGTTCAGGAACGTCAGATAACCTTTGTAGCCTTCTTCTTGCGGCGAGTAGTGTACTTTGCCTTCTTTGTCGGCATAGTATTGCTCGTTGTACATGCCCCAGAAGCCCATGAAGAACATGCGCAGATCCGTCAGCTTAACCGAAGCGAGCGGGATTTCGTCGGCTTTGCCGTTTCCGTTCGGATCTTCGGTTTTTACGCGCTTCAGGTAAGTGTATAGCTCATCCGTCGTTTTAGGCAGCTCTTTGATGTTCAACGCTTTCAGGAAATCGCCGTTGTACCACATCGGGTTGCGGTAAAGGACAGCAGTCGGATTGATGAACGGCAGCGCGAAGATATGGCCGTCCGGCGTTGTGATATTTTTGCGGATGTTCGGATTCGCATCCAGAATTTTTTTCAGGTTAGGCGCATATTGGTCGATCAGATCTTCCAGCGGAAGCAGAACGCCTTGGTCGCCGTACGTTACTTGCTCAGACGGCAGAAGGTCAGCCGCGTAGAACATGTCCGGGTAGGTGCCGCTGGCGAAAACGAGGTTCTTTTTCGTTGCAAAGCTGTCGCTTGGAGCGTTTTGGAACGTCAGCTTGATGTTTGTCAGCTTCTCCAGTTCTTTCAAAGAAGCCATATCTTCCCATTTGGCATGACCTACGTCAGGAGCCATCAAGGACAGGGTAAGAGGTTCTTTCACGATAGGCATTCCATCTTTGGAAACGTTGCTTTCCGCGCCGGCTCCGCCGGTGTTATTTGTGTTGTTTTCTGCGGAATTTCCGCCCGAACAAGCAGCCAGTGTTGTTGCAACAAGGCTCAGGCCGATTACGGAAGCCATAAGCTTGCTCAGGTTTTTGCGAGGTTTCGTCATTGTCGATATCCCCTTTAGTGTAGTTGAACTCTATATTATCATCAGCCCTTAACGGAACCGATCATAACCCCTTGAACAAAGTAACGCTGCAGGAACGGGTACACCACGATAATTGGCAGCGTCGAGACGATAATGACCGCATATTTGACCAGCGAGGCGAGCTCCGCCTTGTTGTTCATCGCTTCCGCCGTCGAGCCTTCAATCATGCCGCCGGTTGCAGCGGACATTTGCTGCAGGACGAGAATTTGCCGCAAAACCATCTGCAGCGGATAGCGCGCCTCGTCATTTAGATAGATCAAAGCGGAGAAGTAGCTGTTCCACTGGGCAACGCCGTAGAACAGGGACATGACCGCAATAATCGGCATGGACAACGGGATGATGACGGTGAAGAACAGACGCGTCGTCGAAGCGCCGTCGATCTGCGCCGCCTCTTCCAGCTCCCGCGGAATGGTGGACTGGAAGAACGTCCGGGTAACGATGATGTTGTAGATGCTTGCGGCACTTGGAATGACGATGGCCCAGATCGTGTTGATCATGCCAAGATCCTTAACGAGCAGGTAACTTGGGACGAGGCCGCCGCTGAAGAACATCGTAACCATGAACATGCCCATGAAGAAATTCCGTCCGACAAAATCCTTCCGGGACATCGCATAGGCGGCTGGAAGCGTTATGGCCAGGCTGATGGCCGTTCCGAGCACGGTGTAAATAATCGTATTGAGGTAGCCGGTCCAGATCTTTCCTTCCTGGAAGACGCGTTTGTAGCCTTCAAACGTCAGATCCTTCGGGAAAAGCCACATCTCGCCGGAGTTCACGTATTGCGGATTGCTTATGGATGCGCTGACGATGTAGATCAGCGGATAAGCGACGATAATCAAGGCGATCGTCAGGTAAATATAGTTGGCGGCGAGAAAGAGGCGGTCTCCTTTCGACTCCTTGATTGCAGTGGTTTGCATAAAGCCTCAGCCTCCTTTCCTTGTCATGCTAAAAGCTAATGGACGAGCATTGCCGCGGAACTACCAGAGGCTGTTCTGGCTCATGCGGCGAACGAGCTGATTAATGGTGATAAGCAGGATACAGTTGATGACCGAGTTGAACAGGCCGACAGCAGTGGAGAAGCTGTATTGCGCATCCACAAGACCGGATTTGTAGACGAACGTAGCGATAATGTTCGACGATTCCATGTTGAGCGGATTTTGAAGCAGCAATACTTTCTCGAAACCGATGTTGAGCATGTTGCCGACGTTCAGGATAAGCAGGATCGTCATCGTCGGCACAATGGTCGGAATGTTGATATGACGCATCCGCTGCCAGCGGTTCGCGCCGTCGATAATCGCGGCCTCATGCAGCCCTGGATCGACGCCGGACAACGCGGCCAGATAAATAATCGTACCCCAGCCGGCACCTTGCCACACGCCGGACAAGACGTACATCGTTTTAAACCAGGCCGGATCGGTTAGGAAGTCCGGAGGGTTAATTCCAACCCACTCCATCATGTGGATCAGGATGCCGTTCGAAGGGGACAGGAACGTAATGATCATGCCCGCCATAACGACGACGGAAATAAAGTGAGGCGCGTAAGTTATGGTTTGGACCAGCTTTTTGAAGAAGCCGGTTCTCACCTCGTTGAATGCAAGCGCCAAAATAATTGGAACCGGGAAGCCGATAGCCAGCTCGTATACGCTAAGGGACAGCGTATTCCAGATAATGTCCCAGAAATAGTAGGAATCAAAGAAGCGGGTGAAGTGGTCGAAGCCGACCCATTTGCTTCCGGAGAATCCTAGTGTTGGAACGTAATTTTTGAATGCAATCTGGATGCCGTACATTGGTCCGTACGCGAAAATGAGGAAGAAGAAGAATGCTGGAGCGATGAAAATGTAGAGCTCCCAGTTTCGGGTAACCCGCCTCCAGTTATTCCGACCTTTAGTCTTAGATAGCTGCGCATTGTCATTAGGAGACGAAGCGCCTTGATTGGAGTATGGGGTCGATTGCATTCGTTCACCTCCTTTAATGGGATTTGGCGGCAATACTATGCTTTAGCTTTCCAATCAGAACGGAGTTCCATTCAAAAGCAGCATCGCTAATGTTAGGAACCTAACTGTTAGCCCGTTCGGAGTGAAGCGGTGCATGTAAAGCGTTTACAAACACTATACCGGGACTTGCGGAGGATTGAGAATATGTCTTTTTTACGTTCTCGTAAAGGCGGAGTTAAATGTGTTGATTCTGATGAAAAATGTGAAATTGTCCTTGATATATAAGGGTTTTTCAGACGATGTGTCGGTTTTGACAACTGCGGTTTTGTGGGAATGACAAATTGAACCCATCCAAAAAGCTTGGCCTAACTAACAATGTCATGCCAATGTTAGCCCTGTTGCTTCCAGAGAAAGGAGGTATTGGAGAATTGCCTAACTTACATATTTATGACAATTGGAGGGGGAGTGAAGTGAATCGAAAGAACTAGGCAAGCGGGAAAAGGCTGCGAAAAATAACAAAACAGCCGGAGCGGCAGGCTCCGGCTGTGCTGTGTAAATCAATATTTGTATCGTTTGGTTAACAATTGACTGTCGACATGGGTGACGCCGGGAATCGGGTATAAGCGTTCTTGCATAAAGAGCTCCATTTCGGCCAAATTTGCAAACAAAGCATGCATATGAAGCCGGTTAGGTCCGGTCAGGCGGCTAAGCTCCGTTACGGCTGGTTCAAGCGCGATCCGTTCGGCCGCTTCATGAATTTGCTTAGGCTCCACCTCGATCAGAAAAAAGGCGTTTACGCCAAGTCCGATTTTTTCCGGGTGCACGAGCAGCGTAAAGCGTTCGATGACGCCATTTTCGATAAGTGCATTTACTCTTGCTTGGACGCCGACCCTGGAGATGCCGACCTCCTTGCTAATATCGGTATAAGACATGCGGGAGTTGGCCCGCAGCAGTTCTGTAATGCGGCGGTCAATCTCATCCAGCTTGGTCAGCGGAATAAAGGCTCCAGGCCGCGTAGGCAGGGATGACATAGCAATCGTCTCCTTCGTGCAGGCGGTCAGAATAAACGAATGGAAATGTTGGGTCTTACTGCCTAATGATAGCTTGTAAACGGTTGCTTGACAACTTACTTCCTTATTATTCCTATAAAACGATCAGCCGATGGAGCGCTTCTCTAAGCATTGACCACCGTCCCGAAACGGCCAGCGCGGAGCGCTGCGCCTCGAAATGCTCCCGCCCCGGACTGCCCGGAGGACAGCCGGCATGAGTGAGCAGATTGGACACCGGCTGATTAAAACGAAGCAGGTATCCCGCAGCTTCCAGCATAGAGCGGAACGTACCGATTAAAGGAAGATAGATGCCGGAGCTTTCGGCGTCAAGCCGGTAAACTTCATCGAGCACAAGATGAACGTGATGAATTCTCATTGGATTGGGGATGTAGCAAAGCAGCAGTACGAGCAGACTGATTTGCCGGTATTTTTGCTGAAAAAGAAAAAAGTTCGTTTGCGCCTCGATGTTGACAGAGGGATATACCGGATGCTCCTGATGGTACACATAAGGATGGCGGATATGGGCGAACCGGAATCCCTGCAGATGCAGACGATAGCCAAGCTCCAGATCGTCCCATCCGTAACCGGAGTACTCCTCAAACAGCCCGAACTGTTGAAACACGGTTCTTGCCACCGAAAGATTGCCCGTATGGCTAATGAGCCAGGGGAGATGGAAGCCGAGCAATCTGTCTCCGTGCAGCTGCAGAATCTCTTCTTCATAGTGGGCTTCAAAAGGCTTTTGCACGGCGAGCGTACGGAAAGCGCCTCTGTGAATCTCTTCGCGTCCAAACAGCTGCTGAGGTTTGCCGGTTGCGATAAAGTCATTCCAAAAGGAATGAAGCGAGGGCTGCTGGCTCAAAAGCCGATATGCTTCATTTAATTGACCCGCGTTAAAACCCGGATCTAACTGCGTATAAACCCCCTTCATCGTCAGCACGCCGGATGCAAGCAGCCTGCTGTCTTGCTGATGAAGCGATAAATGAGATTCAAGAAAACCAGGCTCCACAAGGACTTCGGCATCGAGGAAAATAACGATTTCTCCTTCTGCGATGCGGATGCCTGCATTTCGCGCCGCCGGACGCCCCGCATTGACAGGAAGCTTAAGCAGCCGCAGCCGGTACGGGAAGCTCCAATTGTGCGGAATGTCCGACGTTGAGTCGGAGGACGCGTCGTCGATAAGAATCACTTCATATTGATTTGGCGGTACGGTTTGTTGTTCTAGCGAAAACAAGGTGAGTAGATTCTGGGGGAACTTGTTGTGGCTGGGAATAATGACGCTGATTAACATGGCGTAGTGATACACCTCCTGATCGTTCGGATGCTCTCTTCTCTTCTCATGCAGCGCCAAATGGAACGCCGGCCTTTTATAGCAGTCTATGGATTAATAGAGAAAAGGGGCATGGCCGAATGCAGCCGTTCATTCGCCCTTCTTGCAGTTGGACAAGGCGTTCGCCGGGGCCTGTACCGTGCTTGGGAATATGCTGTTGTATGGAAAGGCAAGGAGGGAGCATATTGATCCAGGAGACAACAAACAAGCGGTTTCTGAAATATTTGAAACGTTTGATCGCAGGCGCAGACACTCTGCTGGATATCGGCAGCGGTCCGGGCCATTTGCTTAAAGAGATGAATGCCCGTATGATCGTCGCGCTGGATGTGCATCGTCCATATTTGGAAAATATGGCGGCGCATTCAGCTTTTATCATTCCGGTGAATGCAGACGCCAAGGACGTCAGCAAGCTGTTCGTCAGCCGTTCCTTTGACGTTGTAACGCTTATTGACGTGCTGGAGCATTTTACAAAAGAAGACGGTTTGGAAGTGCTGCGGCAGGCGGAGAGTGTCGCGAAAGAAAGGGTCGTGCTGTTCACTCCACGGGGATTCTTTCCGCAGTCTGGCATAGACCATTACGGAATGAACGGAGAGGTTTATCAGACGCATCGAAGCGGCTGGGAGCCGGAGGAGCTTGAGGAGCTCGGATATGATGTGATTATTATGAAGGGATTGCATGATCGGTCGAACCTTGCGTTTCTTGAAGCGTTTGGCGAAGATCACGAGCCTGTGGATGCTCTGTTTGCTGTGAAGCATATCAAATAGCAAGGATTTGGAGACCCCGGGTCGTAGCCGGGGTCTATTTTTGTGCGGAACGTTGCTCGGATAATAACAATCATTCATTTTTTGGTAACAAATAACTTTTATTTACAGGAATGTAAAGCGGTGTTGGAACAAGCAGGACGCACATAAATTAGAAACAGTGTCATCATAGGAGGCGATTGTCATTGGACAGAAGGTATTTATTTAAGGCGAACAGGCGGCCGCATAAGGATGATGATTGCAAGCCGCATCGAAGGAGCGGATTTATTCCGTTTAGCCCGTATCAGGCGGATCAAATGGAAGAGGTGTTAGAGGGATTTATTGCGGCGCTGCAGTTATTCCCTGAACCTCCGTCCGGCTCGCTGTCAGCCGTATTAAGACAGCTGCAGCAGCTTGTAGACGGCTTGCGCATGTCGATGAGCGACAAGTCCGAGCTGTTGGCAGCCGCAGAGCTGGATATTGTTATTTTTGAGGACTCCGAGGGATGGAGCCCTGCGCTTCAGGCCGCAGTGCAGCAGGTACTGTCGGAGCTGCTGGCGCTTATTCTGGTGGCAGGCGTTTCGAGTCCCGTCAAGGATGATTGGGTTGCATTGGCCAGAACGGCCGCTTCTCTGCTTGCGGCCATATCCGACGCCGGCGGCGGGGGAGGAACCGGAGCTACTGGCGCAACAGGCGCTACCGGCCCGCAGGGCGCGCCGGGCGTTCAAGGGGCGCCTGGAGTCCAAGGTCCGCCGGGAGTACAGGGCCCGGCAGGTACAGCGGGAGCAACCGGAGCCACTGGGGCGACCGGTCCCGATGGAGCGCCGGGCGGTACGACGGGATCGACTGGAGCGACAGGCTCGACGGGCGCAACAGGAGCAACCGGCGCGGGCGCAACCGGCCCGACAGGGGGCATCGGGGCAACCGGCGCGACCGGTTCTACTGGACTCATAGGGCCAACAGGAGCCGGAGTGACTGGTGCGACTGGAGGGACTGGACCGACCGGTGCAACCGGTATTGCTGGGCTCATAGGACCAACAGGAGCCACGGGAGCGGGAGTGACCGGAGCAACCGGCGGTATTGGAGCGACAGGAGCGACGGGTGATACCGGGGCAGCAGGAGCGACCGGAGCCACGGGAGCGGGAGTGACCGGAGCAACTGGCGGTACTGGAGCGACTGGGTCGGCGGGAAGTACCGGAGCGACTGGAGCAACGGGAGTGGGAGTGACCGGTGCAACTGGGGGAACTGGAGCGACTGGGTCGGCGGGAAGTACCGGAGCGACTGGAGCAACGGGAGTGGGAGTGACCGGTGCAACTGGGGGAACTGGAGCAACCGGATCGGCGGGAAGTACCGGAGCGACTGGAGCAACGGGTGGTACTGGAGTGACCGGAGCAACTGGGGGAACCGGAGCAGCAGGAGCGACCGGAGCCACAGGAGCGGGAGTGACAGGTGCGACTGGAGGAACCGGAGATACTGGAGCAACCGGAAATACTGGGGAGACTGGAGCAACTGGAGCGACCGGTGCAACGGGAGGAACCGGAGATACTGGAGCAACTGGAAATACTGGTGCGACAGGAGCAACTGGAGCGACCGGTGCAACGGGAGGAACCGGAGATACTGGAGCAACCGGAAATACTGGTGCGACAGGAGCAACTGGTGCGACCGGCGCAACGGGAGGAACCGGAGATACTGGAGCGACCGGAGATACGGGCGCGACAGGAGCAACTGGAGTGACGGGAGCAACGGGAGGAACCGGAGATACTGGAGCAACCGGAAATACTGGGGAGACTGGAGCAACTGGTGCAACAGGTGCAACGGGAGGAACCGGAGATACTGGAGCAACCGGAAATACTGGGGCGACAGGAGCAACTGGAGCGACCGGCGCAACGGGAGGAACCGGAGAAACTGGAGCGACCGGAGATACGGGCGCGACAGGAGCAACAGGAGCAACGGGAGGAACGGGAGGAACCGGCAGCACTGGAACAACCGGAGCAACAGGAACAACCGGGTCAACGGGAGCAACTGGAGTGACGGGAATTACAGGAGTTACCGGAGCAACAGGGGCAACAGGAGTTACCAGTGCCACTGGCGCTACAGGAACAACCGGAGCCACTGGAGGAACAGGAGCGACCGGTGCGACGGGATCCGCAGGCGGAGGAGCAATAATTCCGTTCTCAAGCGGAGTGCCGATGGCATTAACTACAATAGCCTTGGGGTTGGTGGGGACATACGGATTGGTCGGCTTCGGAAGCGCAGCCGATAGCCTTACAGTTTTAGGGGCCACGATTGACTTAACTGGTGCTGCCGGCACGCTGCTTAACTTTGCTTTCTCTGTACCCAGAGCGGGCACGATTACTTCTCTTGCCGGCTATTTCAGCACAACTCTCGCGCTCAATCTTGTAGGTACAACGGTTACTGTCACAGCCAGTTTGTACAGTTCCTCGACTCCTAACAATATTTTCTCGCCAGTTCCTGGCGCGAGCGTAGTTCTGCCTTCTATTTCAGGAGTAATTGCGATTGGGTCGGTCAGAAACGCTATCACGACCGGATTGAGCATCCCGGTTACGCCACAGGAGCGACTGCTGCTTATTTTCACCGCTTCGGCATCGGGACTAAATTTAATTAATACTGTGGCGGGGTATGGAAGCGCGGGCTTAACGATTGTGTAACGGGTAAATGCAAGGCCTTTCAGCTCCGGCTGGAGGGCCTTTTCTCTTGTATGGAGAAGTTGCTCTATATTTGAACTAGAAGAATGGATTAAACAGGATCGGTTTATAAATAGTTATGGAACGAGTCGCGTAAAGGAGGGATACGATGAAACCAATTCAACGAACTACAGGCTGTTGGCTGGCTGCCTGCACGATTTTGCTATCCGGCTGCGGTACGATTGCGCAGGAGACTGCTCCTCCTGTCCCGTCGGACGCTTTTGTAAATCCGTCAGCGAGTCCGACGGTGCAGCCGCCCCCTTCCGTCTCGGAAGCTCCTTCGCAGGAAGAGACAATTAAGGCCCGCAGCGCCGAGGCGCTGGCGGCTTTGCGCGACGAGAATTATGCCAAGCTGGAGCAGCTTGCCCATTCGGACGGCATAACATTTTCCCCCTACGCGGCTATTCAGCCTGACCGGGCCATTACGCTTACGCCGCAGGAGGCGGGACGACTCAAGGAGGATAAGGAGAAAAAAGTATGGGGAGAGGCGGACGGGACCGGCGATCCGATTGAGCTGGCCTGGCCGGAATATCGCAAACGTTTCGTTTTCGACCGGGATTATACAAAAGCGGAGCGGAGCTCCTTTAATCAACGAATCGGCCAGGGAAATTCGCTGGATAACGCACGAGACACGTATCCCGGCTCTAATGTGACGGAGTATTATTTTGCAGGCACAGAGGAGAACGCCAATA
The DNA here is from genome assembly GCF_023715725.1 of Paenibacillus pasadenensis. GTDB lineage: Bacteria > Bacillota > Bacilli > Paenibacillales > Paenibacillaceae > Paenibacillus_O > Paenibacillus_O pasadenensis_A. The sequence goes on along the minus strand of NZ_JAMBOT010000003.1, from coordinate 193,644 downwards.
TGGACTGGTCCGCTCTGCGGCTCGTCTGGCTGGAGGAGGGCGGGGAGTGGAAGCTGCGCGCAATTGTGCACGACGGCTGGACGATTTGAAGCTGGGCCTGACACAAAGCGACAGGGGGCGAACGGTGCAGGAGCGGGGGAGCGCGAGGCTGTAAGGCAGGCAAATTCACCCTCCCTCTTTTGGCGCGGGGGCAACTATGCTATGATGGATCAGGTTTTTCGGCAGGCAGGAGACGCGACTCCATTGCTGCGGCTTCTGCAATAAGCTGTCGGACGCGGTTCGTAACCATCCCGCGTTACCAAAACTAGGGGGGACTCATGTTTAACTTTTTATGGGGCGTATTGTTCGTCCTGGTCAATTTTGCATTGTTTCTGGCCTGCTTCCGGCTGTTTGGCAAAATGGGGCTGTACGCCTGGATCGGCTTTGCCACGGTGCTGGCCAACATTCAAGTGACGGAGACGATCGAAATGTTCGGCATCGTCATGACGCTGGGCAACACGATCTACGCTTCGCTCTATATGACGACTGACCTCATTAATGAGCGGTATGGCGGCAAGGATGCGCGCAGAGCAGTCTGGTTCGGCTTTTTCATTTTGCTTGCCACCACGGTGATGATGCAGATGGTGCTCAAGTTCGACCCTGCGGAGTCGGATTTTGCGCATGAATCGCTCAGCACGATTTTTGGCCTGATGCCGCGTCTGGCGCTGGCCAGCCTGAGCGCTTATCTCATCAGCCAGTATCTGGACGTTCGCGTCTTCTCGGCGCTAAAGCGCAAGTATAGCGGACGCAACCAGTTCTGGATCCGTATTAACGGCAGCACGATTTTGAGCCAATTTATCGACTCGCTCGTGTTCTGTACGATTGCGTTTGCGGGGGTCTCCGGTTATACGTGGGACATTTGGATTCAGATTTTCCTGACGACCTATCTGCTCAAATTCGTCATTTCGGTTGCATCTACGCCGGTGTTATATATCGCACGCTCCTTCCGTTTTAAAGACGAGTAAGCCGCCGTTGAACAATATGCCTCCAGGCAGGATTCCGCAGATTCTTCGTTGAAGAGGTTGTATGGAGGTGTTTTGTTTCATGCGACAAAGACCCGACTTGTTGGTTGCGCCGGAATTTGTGATTCCTTATGTCAAAAGAGTGCCGGATGGCGATCTGATTGAGCTTCTCGCGCTCCAGAAAGCCGAGACGATCCGGCTGTTGGGCACGTTGGACGAGGAGAGAGCCGAGTTCCGCTACGCGCCGGGCAAATGGAGCGTTGTTCAGGTGCTTGGGCACATAACGGATAACGAGCGCATTATGAGTTACCGCTTGTTGCGTATTGCGCGGGGCGACAAGACGGAGCTCCCGGGTTATGACGAAAATTTGCTTGTGGCTGAGGGGCCTTTTGACAGCTGGAACATGGACGCCGCACTGGCCGATTACGCGGCCGTCCGCAACGCCACGCTGACGCTGCTGCGCGGCCTGCGCCCGGGAGACTGGGAACGGGAGAGCGTTGTCAACGGCGCTTCGCAATCGGCGCTGTTAATTGCCAGCGTGCTCTGCGGGCATGAGCTGCATCATTTGCATGTGCTGCAGGAGAGGTACGGTGTTGGAAGGAGCGGTCAGCTCTAGCTTGTTAGCTTCGAATTAAAAAAACCGCCTGATCCTCACGGTTTCGTGAGGCCGGGCGGTTTTTGGCTTTTTAATGAGGCTACGAGCAGAATGCTGAGAATGACGAGCAGGAACCACGAGCTGAGCTTGCCCCAGTGCACGATGGTCCAGCTTATTCTCTGATCCGGGTAGGCCCAGGCGCCGAGGAAGGTGGATATATTTTCGGCCAGCCAGATGAACAATGCAATAAGCAAAAAGCTGAGCAGCACCGGCATGCGCAGGCGTTGCCCGGCCACGGTGTAGTGCACGCTGGATCGCCAGAACACCAGGACGATGAGCCCGGTCAGCACCCAGCGGAAATCCGGCAGCCAATGATGCGTAAAAAAATTGATGTACAGCAGCGCGGCTATGCCCGCAGCCAACCGGGTGTCGGGCCAATGATTAAAGCGGAGGTCGAGCCTGCGCCATGCCTGGCAAATATAACTCGCGACGCTGGCATACATGAAGCCGCTGTATAGCGGAACGCCGCCAATCTTGCTCCAGCCTTCCCCGGGATAGCTCCATGAGCCCATATGCACCTTGAAGAGCTCCAGCGCCAGGCCGATCAGATGGAACGCCATGACAACCTGCAGCTCACGCACCGTCTCCAGCCGTGTCAGCAGCATTCCGACTTGTGCTGCCAGGCAAAGCAGCAGCAACAGGTCATACCGGGCAATGCCAGGTATGGCGACCAGCTTCGTCAAGCCTAGAGAAGCGAAGATAAAAACCGGAAATACGCAGCTCAGCGCCTGCTTCCAGCCGAAATCAAGCAGCATGGCTGCTTTGAGCTGAAGCGTTCTTTTACCGGCGGAGACCGTCCCGACCATGCGATCGCGCTCCTTTTCCTTTATGTTCACATTTGGGAACGAATGGGAGAGCGCAAAAGTTTAGCGGATAGTCTCCGGCTTGGGAGCATGTTTCATTTCCTCTTTCACTTCTGCTCCGAAGCGATGAAGCTGCTCGGCAGTGGCTTTAAATACGACTTTACAGCTATGGATAAGGATAAGGACAGAATACACCTTTGTTTCCTTATTGAGGTACCAAAGCCACTCAAACGGATCATCATAATGCGAAAAGTAACCATCGTACCGTTCCATTGGGAACTGTTCCAGCATGGTAATGAACTGGTTTAAAATATGATTGGTCCAGCCGAATTTCGTCGTATTTCCCGTAATACCATTGTCGCTGCTAACGGTTACGGAAAATGTGCAGCCCCGGTCGGATTCTGGATGACGGCTAGTAAATACAACCTGCAATTGGTGTTCCGGATTAAAATGGTCTTTTAAAAGAGCCAAACAATCACTCCTTAAACAGGCATGTCATTATCTGGATATTATATAACTCAAAAGGCCTTTCTAGAAAATCCCAGAAAGGCCTTGGTGTAGTGTATGGGTCATCTACCGGTGTTAAACGTTGGCTGTCAGAACGGCGGCGAAGCGCTCCAGCTGCTCCCGGTCAATGTTGTCGAAGCGTCCGACCGACGGGCTGTCGATGTCGAGCACGCCGAGCAGCTCTCCGTTTGGCGACAGCAGCGGTACGACAATTTCCGAGCGGGATGCCGCATCGCAGGCGATATGGCCGGGAAAAGCGTGAACATCCGGAACGAGCATCGTTTCTTTGCGCTCGGCGGCTGTGCCGCAGACGCCGCGTCCTACCGGAATGCGCACACAGGCCGGAAGGCCCTGGAACGGCCCCAGCACAAGCCCTTTTTCGTCGAGCAAATAAAATCCTACCCAATTAATATCCGGCAAAAACTGGCCGAGCAGCGCGGAGGCATTGGCCAGATTGGCGATAAAGTTCGGTTCGTCCTCAATCAGCGCCTTGAGCTGTGAGATGACGGTATTGTATTGTTGTTCTCGCGTTCCTTCATATGTGGCGACTTGAAACATACGGATTCCCCTTTCTGTACGCTTCATTATACCGCATTCGGAAAGCCGGTTGGCATGATCGTTATGTCAGGGAATTCCTGACAGCCCGTTGTCAAAGGCGGATGTTAATTTAGCTGTTATATAGGATTCCGTTTGCCAAATATAGCTTAACTCAATCTTGGCATTGACGGGCCCCGGAAGGCTGGGATAGAGTACGGAAGGAAGGATGTGTTCGCATGTCAGGGGAACGGGACAAGGCAAGCAACAAAACAACCGGCGGCTGGGCGGTTTACCGGGATATGTTCGTCCGGTACGTGTTTCCGCAAAAAGGGCTGTTGGTCTGGCTGAGCGTTTTGCTGCTCCTTTCGATTGGACTGCAGCTTATTAACCCGCAAATTATCCGTTATTTTATTGATGCGGCTCAAGGGCAAGGGGCGCTGGATCCGCTGTATTATGCGGCCGGTTTTTTTATTTTGTTTTCGCTGCTGCAGCAGGGAGTGTCGGTTGCCGCTGCTTATTTCAGCGAAAATCTAGGCTGGGCGACGACCAACAAGCTGCGCGCCGAGCTGGCGGAGCACTGCCTGTCGCTGGATATGAGCTTTCACAAAACGCAGACGTCCGGCTCCCTGATTGAGCGGGTGGACGGGGATGTGAACGCGCTGGCGAATTTCTTTTCCAGCTTCATTATCCATCTTGTCGGCAACGTCCTGCTCATGATTGGCATTTTGGCGCTGCTGTTCCGCGAAAATATATGGATCGGACTGGCGATGAGCTCTTTTGTCGTGATCGCTGTATTTGTCATTCAATGGATCCGCGGTTTTTCGGTGCCGATGTGGAAGCGCTGGAGAGAGGTTAATGCGGATTTTTACGGCTTCATCGGCGAGCATCTCGAAGGTACGGAGGATACTCGCGCAAATGGTGCGGCGGGATATGTCATGGAGCGGTATTACGGCTTTGTGCGGCGCATGCTGCCGATCCGGCTGCGGGCGTTTCTCGCTTTTGCAACGATGTGGAGCACGACGATTCTGGTGTTTACGCTCGGCAACGCGGCAGCGTTCCTGGTGTGCGCGTGGCTTTGGAAAAGCGGCCAGGGAGGGCTGACCATCGGCTCCGTCTATCTGGTGTTCTATTATACCGAGCAGCTGGCGAAGCCGATAGAGAAGATCCGCACCCAGCTGGAGGATTTGCAAAAGGCTGACGCCAGCCTGATCCGGGTCCGCGAGCTGATGGCGACGAAGCCGAAAATTCAGGACGGTCCAGGCGCTGCGCTGCCGGAAGGTCCGCTTTCTGTCGAGTTCCGCGATCTGGAGTTCGCTTACGACGAGGAGGGACGCAACACGCTGCATCGGCTGCAGCTTAAGCTGCAGCCGGGACAGACGCTTGGTCTTCTCGGCCGCACAGGCAGCGGCAAAACGACGCTGGCCAGACTGCTGCTGCGGTTCTACGATCCGCAGCAGGGCGGCATTTTTCTGAACGGCACCGATATTCGGCAGTTTAAGCTGCATCAGCTGCGCAGCAAAGTCGCAATGGTAACGCAGAATATCGAGATTTTGGAGGGCACGGTGAGGGATAATCTGACGCTGTTTGACAGCGGCATTCCCGACAGCCGAATTTCGGGTGCTGACTGAAATTGGATTAGGGGCTTGGCAGGCTGCGCTGCCGGATGGACTGGACACGGTGCTGGCTTCCGGCGGCGGCAGCCTTTCGGCCGGGGAAGCGCAGCTGCTGGCATTTGCCCGCGTCTTTCTGACAAATCCCGGGCTTGTCATTCTCGACGAGGCCTCGTCGCGTCTTGATCCGCTTACGGAAGCCCGCATCGAGAGCGCCATTTCACGGCTGCTCCAGGAAAAAACATGCATCATAATCGCCCATAGGCTGGCGACCGTGCAGCGGGCCGACCGGATTCTTATCCTCGAGAATGGGCGCATGCTGGAAAGCGGAGCGCGCGAGCAGCTGGCAGCGGATCCGCAATCGCGCTTCAGCCGCATGCTGGCGGTCGGATTAGAGGAGGTGCTGGCATGAATCCAAGGGAGTATTTTTGGCGGCTGGTCAAATACCGCCCCGGTCTGTACCTGCTTAATTTGCTCGCCTGGTCGCTGGTTCATATGTTCCCGCTTTTGCCGGGTCTGCTGACCAAATGGTTTTTTGATCATCTGGAAGGGACGTACACCGTCCCTTATGGCGTATGGGCCATTGCAGCATTGCTCGTCGCAGCGGCGCTGGGCCGGATTGCGGTCATCTTTCTTGGCTGCGCGGCAGACGTGAATGTGCGAACACGTGTCAGTATGCTTGTGCGGCGCAACATGCTGGCCCATGTGCTGCGGGAGCCGGGAGCAAGGGCCATCCCCGTTTCTCCAGGCGAAGCCATTAGCAACTTCCGCGATGACGTGGAGCAGTCGGAGGAAGCGGTCAGCTGGTCGGTCGATTTGCTGGGACTGGTCGGTTTTGTCGTTGCGGCAAGCTGGATTCTAATTTCCATTGATCCACAGCTTACGCTGCTTGTTTTTGTCCCGCTCATTCTGGTCATTACGGCTGCGCAAGTCGCCACCTCCCGCATTCAGAAGTATCGCGCTGCGAGCCGGGAAGCGACCGCAAAGGTAACGGGTTCGATTAGCGAAATGTTCTCAAACGTGCAGGCGATTCAGGTTGCGGGTGCGGAAAAACGCATTGTGGAGCGTTTCGAAAAATTGAGCGAGAACCGCCGTCAATCGATGGTCAAGGATAAGCTGTTTACCGAAACGTTAACCTCGGTATTCACGAACTCTGTTAACATCGGAACGGGTCTTATTCTTGTGCTGGCTGGTTACAAAATGCGCAGCGGCGACTTTACGGTCGGCGACCTGTCCCTGTTTATTTATTATTTGACTTTTGTGACTCAACTTATTAACAATGTGGGCAACTTTATGACATTCTACAAACAGCTTGTCGTCAGCTTCGGCCGGATTAAGGATATGCTGCAGGGAGCTCCGGCTACACTGCTAACTAAGGCGGCTTACATTGGTCTCGGCAAACGACGGGCGGTCGGCACAGGGACGGTGCCGCAGGAGGCTGAACTCAGCCCGGCGGATGGCGGAGCTGCCCAGGCTGAGTCAGACTGGAGGCGGGCAGAGGCTGACGAAGAATCATTCATGCCTGTCGTGCAGGCTCCTCCGCTGCAGGTGCTGGAGGCGCGCGGTTTGACGTACCGGTTCCCGGAGACGGGACGCGGCATTGAAGGCGTCGATCTGACCCTGCGTGCAGGCTCCTTCACCGTTGTAACAGGCATGATTGGCAGCGGCAAAACGACGCTTGTGCGGACGCTGTTAGGCCTGCTTCCAGCGGAGTCGGGCGAGATTTGCTGGAACGGCGAAATCATCGAACGGCCTGCGGACTTTTTTGTGCCGCCGCAGAGCGCTTATACAGCGCAGATTCCGCGGCTGTACAGCGATCAGCTGCGCAATAATATTTTGCTCGGCCAGCTGGAGCGTCCCGGCAGTTTATCTCGGGCGCTGCATGCCGCTGTAATGGAGGATGATATCGGCGGGCTGGAGCAGGGGCTCGATACGATGGTCGGCCCGCGCGGCGTCAAGCTGTCCGGCGGACAGGCGCAGCGGACGGCGGCGGCGCGAATGCTGGTGCGGGATGCCCAGCTGTACGTGTTCGACGATCTGTCCAGTGCGCTCGATGTGGAGACAGAGCGCCGTCTGTGGGAGCGGCTATTTCAGGAGCGGGGCGATGTCGCCTGCCTTGTTGTTTCGCATCGCAAGGCTGCGCTGTCCCATGCCGACCATATTATCGTGCTTCATGATGGACGCATCGAAGCACAGGGCAGCGCAAAAGAGCTGCTTCGCACCAGCGAAAGCTTCCGCAGCCTGTGGCATGGCGAAGAGACTGGCTGAGGCGGTTAAGCTGGCGGCTGCAAGGCCGATTTCGTATCGCATCATGCAGCAAAAAGTCTCGGCTCCTCGCAGCCCTGTTCCGTAAGGACAGGCGGCTGCGGGCCGAGACTTTGTTTGTGCAGCGGAGGGTTGTTCAACAGCTCTCTAATGCAGATACGTGTATATATAAGTTCTGCCGCACATATTGCGCATATCGGCGTCATATACCCGTATACGGAGAATGTCGCTCACAGTCATGGACCGCAAATAGTCATTAAGCTCCGACTGGCGCTGAAATACAAGCTCCTGCTGTTCCTTTTCGTCGCTTGTATAGCGCAAAATCCAGGTGGACATCGTTGTATCCTTCCTCCAGGCAAATTCAGATAAAATCTAGTGTAACCGTTTCCTTCAAAGCCTAATCAATGACGCTTCTATCGGGTGCGATTCGTCAATCAAGCGCTGTACAAGCTTTACCAGCGCCAGCTTTTCCTCCGGAGACGGATCTTCATGCAGCCGAGCCGCTGCCAGCGGCAGCAGCCATGGCTCCAGATCCTCCGCCGTCAGGCCGCTCAGCCGAAAATAAGTTTGGGTGTAACGGCGCAGCAGAACGGAGCGGATCGCGCCAATCAAAAGCGCAGCAAGCCGCGAATAATCATCCGGCACAACCGCTGTTCGCAGCACGAGCAAAGTGCGCGCCGCATCAGCGGCCGGGTGGCCCGCTGACGCTGTCATCCAGTCGATGATGACCTCGCCGTCCGCCTTTATCAGAACATTGCCTGGGTGAAAATCGCCGTGGCATAACTGTCCGCCGTCAGGGAGCTGTTCCAAACGATGCAATACGGCTTGTTTTTCAGCCTCGCTAAGCAGCGGCGCGGTTTGAATTCGAGCTTTCAGCCCTTCGCGCAGGGAAGGCAGAGCTGAACCGGGCCCGGCTTCTATCCGGTTTACGGCGGTTTGGAGCTCTGCCATCCGGGATCCGAGCCTGCCCGCTTGCCAAGGGCGCGCCATCAATCGCCGCAGCAAGGAGCCGCCGGGAATCCGCTCATAAGAGATCGCGGGCTTTCCGTCCCACTCCATAAGCTCTACCGCTTTGGGAACCGGCAGTCCTGCAGCCCAAGCAAAACGTGATGCCCGAAATTCCTGCTCAGCGAACGAGTGCGGGAATTGTTTTCGGAACACCTTCAGGACTCGATCCGCGCCATAGGTATACAGTTTTGCGGTACGGCCTTGAGCGAAGAGACCACCCGGCATTGGCTCGGTCATACGTCGGTCCTCATTTCTGGTAAGGTTGATCATGCCTAACGGCCAGCAGGCTTGGTTATAGCAGTTCTGCAAGCGGATGTTAATTCCTTTTTGACAGCAGCTGGACCATACCTTGGAATAACTGCTTTAGTTGCCATGCATTGAAAGCTGGCGTGCGGCTTTGCCGTATGGTACGCTCTATTCATAACTATGCGGGAGGTGAAAAAATGGTTGACGTACATGAGTTTTTATCCTGGATCTGGTCTATCGGTCTTGTCTGCTCCGCAGCGTATTATTGCCTCGTCTGGCTTCATTCTGACGGACGGAACGCCTATGCGCTTCCGCGCGCCGCCGAAATCGGGGCACCTTCGGAAATTCAGCCGGCCTTGGACATTCGTCCTATCGGCCAACAGCTTGTGCGCCTGATGAAGCGCAAAGAGTCTCCTGACGATGATACGTCCGCCTGTACAGCCCTTGTCGATTGCCGTTTGGCCAATGACAAGGGAGGATACTCATGCAACCATTATTTCCAATTCCGCGGTTCGGCAAAGCCGGAAAGCTAGCCGTTGCAGCCGCTTCACTGCTGCTGTTAGCCGGCTGCGGCGCTCACGGAACCATCGACTCCGACACTCCGGGGATGTTCAATCATTATGTTGTTTTTCCGCTCGCATGGCTGCTTCGCACACTGGCGAACGGGCTGCAGGACAACTACGGGCTGGCGCTGATCGGAGTTACGCTGCTTGTCCGGCTCGTGCTTATGCCGCTGATGCTGCGGCAATACAGAAGCCAGCAAATTATGAAGGGCAAGATGAAGCGGATGCAGCCTGAGCTGGAGGCGCTGAAGGCCCGGCATAACGGCAAAGGGACGGAAGCTCTGCAAAAGCAGCAGCAGGAGACGATGGAGCTCTACAAAAAGCACGGGTACAATCCGCTGGCAATCGGCTGCCTGCCGATGCTCGTGCAGCTGCCGATTTTGACCGGCTTGTATTACGCCATTCGGATGAGTCCCGAGCTGTCGAGCCATTCATTTCTCTGGTTCCAGCTTGGCCAGCCCGATCTGGTGCTGCCCTTTCTGGCGGCGGGTGTGTATTATGTGCAGGCGAAGCTGTCCCAGCGCGGCGTTGAGATGAACGATATGCAGCGCCAAATGAGCTGGATGGTCTATCTGTCGCCAGTTATGATGGGTGTGTTTTCCTTCACCGCTCCGGCGGCGCTTCCGCTGTATTGGACGGTCGGCGGCTTGATTCTCATTGCGCAAACGCTGCTTGGCCAGCGGTTGTACCGCCATTTGGCCGAGGAACCGGCAGCTCAGCCGGAGCTGGTGCTTTCCGGTAAGCCGAGCGCTGCCGCCGGGCAAGCAGGAGCTAAAGGTACTCGTTAACCGGATTTTATGATCAAGCCTACGGTTCATGTAATGGGGTTAAACCAAAAAGGCATTTCCAGCCGCGAATGGCGGAGGAGATGCCTTTTCTGTTCTGCAAATGTCTGGCAATGTTGCTTAGACCATGTGGAGAGCTCGATTACACGTTAACCTCAATCGGCTCGTCCCGTCCTTTAAGCTTCACGAGCATAAATTCCACGTTTTGCGAGCTGCCGAGATTGACGTTTTTAGCGTCGAATTCGATGACATTTTCAATGACGAGGCGGCCGTTGTTCTCCACCGTCTGTACAAGCTCCGTCCGCAGGGAGCGGTCAGGGTCATTGAGCAGCAAATTGCTTTTCAATACTGGCTCGACCCACTCTACCTCCTGCGTTTCGCCGCTTACATTTTGCAGCGTAACCCGGTAAGTGACTTTTTTCCATTTCTCTTTGCCGGGGATGTTATCCAGCCCTTCCGTGGCTGAAATTGACTTCCATCCTTCCGTCACGGGAGAGGTGAAGTTGCATCCGGCTACGAATAGGGCGGACAGCAGCAAAATCAGCGGGGTTAAGTGTATCCAACGGGAGGCGGCGCGGCCTCTACGGATCATTTTCAACAGGCTCCAGCTCCTTATTAGCGAGTAGGTATAGAATCTATTGTATCCGCCGCGCAGAAAACGAAGCAAAGGATATCCTGTGACAATTAACCCCCGGGCGCGGGATAAGGCAAAGCTGTGACAAAACGGCATGCGATAAGGCAGCAAGAGCCGGGGGAGATCGTGCTATAGCGCCCGGACATACACCCGCCCGTCATGGCGTTCTACCGCGACCTGCGCTTCAAAAAACTGGCTCAGCGTTTCTTGAGTTAACACCTTGGATACGAGGCCGCTGCTGAACGTTTTGCCTCTCCGTAGCAGCAGGGCATGGCCGAATTCAGGCACGATCTCCTCCGTATGATGGGTAACGTAGATCAATGTGGGCGCATCCGGTCTGCCGGCGAGCTCGCTGATGCTTGAGAGCAGCCGTTCCCTGGAAAACAAATCAAGTCCGTTGCAGGGCTCGTCCAAAATGAGAATGCGCGGAGAGGCCATCAGAGCCCGGGCGATTAACAGCTTCTGCTTTTCGCCTTGCGAGCATGTGCCGAACTCGCGATCCCATAGATGGGCGCAGCCAAGAGAGTCCATCAGCTCTTTTGCGCGCTGTTCATCCTCATCGGATACGCCGTCATATAACCCGATTGTGGCGTGTTTGCCGCTAATGACAACAAGCTGGGCGCGGTCTGTCCGATAGAGCTTGTCCTGCAGCGAGTTGCTGACCCAGCCGATCGACTTGCGCAGCTCCCGCAGATCAACCTCGCCGTATCTGTGCCCCAGGACGTTTACTTCGCCGCTTGTCGGCCAGATATATCCGCAAATCATGTTAAGCAGCGTTGTTTTGCCGGACCCGTTCAAGCCGAGCAGTGCCCAATGCTCTCCGGACTGCACCCGCCAGTTGACGTCGTCAAGTAAAGTCAGCCTTTCTCTTTTCCAGGTTACATGCCGCAGGTCGATCATTCCGGTTTCCTCCGCATCCTATCTTTTCCTCATTGTACAAGATCGCGCAGAAAACGCCACGTCTACAATATCTTCATATCACGCTAATTCCGTCTTTACATCCCCTTGATAAGCTTGCTACCAGTCACGCATGGCGGGTTCCTTTTTTTGTCCGCTGCGCGACGATCCGTTTGCAGACGCAGCTCAAGGGGGATCTCACATGAATCGGAAGGCAACAAAATGGAGCAAATCGCTTAGCTTAAGCCTTAGTCTCAGCACAGCTATGATGACGGCGCTGCCGGCAGCCGCACTCGCGGAAGGGACAAGCCAGGACGTATCAGCCGTTCAAAACGGCGGTAATAGCGAAGCTGGCATTCAGTCCACCGTTGCGGAGCAGGTATACGCCAATTCATTTGGCATGACCAAAATCGGGGAATACCGCGTCGGAATGTCCAATGAAGACGGCGGTGTTGCCGAGATCGTTAAATACAACCGGGACAACGGCCGTTTCTATCTGGTTAACGGTTCAGCCAATCCTCCGAGCCTGGATATTGTAGAGCTGCAGCAAGGGGCAATGGAGCTGCATGCTCGAGTTGATATTAAAGCGCTCGCCGAGCAAGAGAACGGCTTCAAATTCGGCGACCTGACCAGCGTAGATGTGAATACGGAAGCTAAACGCGTTTTCGTTGCGGTTCAAGCGGAGGGCGCAGGCGACGCCGGACGGATTCTGGAGCTCGACTATGAAGGTAATCTGGTTCAAGTCTACGTGGCGGGAATTCAGCCGGATATGATCAAGTCTACGCCGGATGGACGTTACGTGCTGACGGCCAACGAAGGTGAACCGCGTGATGGAGCTGCAGGATCAGATCCGGAAGGCAGCGTAACCATTGTCGACCGCAGCGCAGGCACCTCGCGTCATGTGAAATTCGACGATTCTTCAGTTATCGGCGAAAGCGTGCATATTCGCGGCGCAGCGGACGCGGAAGGGCAGATTACCGGTAAAGGCGATAAAAGCAAAGCGCTGACGGATTTGGAGCCGGAGTACATTACCCTTTCCTCAGATGCAAAAACGGCTTACGTGACGCTTCAGGAAAATAACTCTATCGCAGTTCTCGATATCGAAGAGGGCCGTTTTAGCTCTGTACAAGGGCTCGGTCTTAAGGATCTCAGCCTGCCGAAAAACGCGCTCGATCTGAACGCCAAGGACAAAAAATACGTTCCGGTTACAGCCGATGCTTACGGTGTGTACATGCCGGACGGCGTTGCATCGTTCCAGTCCGGAGGCAGGACCTATCTGGTGACGGGCAACGAGGGAGACGCTACGGAATGGCCGGACATGACAAATGTCTCCAAGGTAAAGAGCTTGAAAGGCTCGCTGGATCCTGCATCTGCCGCGGCGGCGTTTTTTGGCGGAACCACCGCTTATGACGATGTAGAAGCAATGAGTGACTGGGGAAGCGGCGGCATTTATTTGTACGGAGCCCGTTCGTTCTCCATTTGGGATGCCGAGACGATGAAGCAGGTGTACGACAGCGGCAACGCGTTCGAGGCCATTACAGCGGAGCGTTTGCCGGATCACTTCAATGCCTCCAACAGCAATAATAAATTTGATTCCCGAAGCACCAAAAAAGGACCGGAGCCGGAAGATATTAAAATCGGCCGGGTAGGCGAGCGGACCCTTGCCTTTACTGGACTGGAACGGATAGGCGGCGTCATGACCTATGACGTCACATCGCCAGAAGGAGCGGAGTTTGTCAATTACACGAATACACGCGACTTCACCGCTGTTGGCGGCGAGAACGCGATGGAGACGGATTCGGCACCGGAAGGGCTTGAATTCATTTCCGCCGAGGACAGCCCGACGGGTCAGCCGCTGCTGCTGGTTGCTTACGAGGTCAGCGGTACGGTCGGCCTCATGCAGCTGGACACAACTCGTGTTGAGCTGGACCGCGAGGAGCTGCGTATCGCTGCCAATGGAGCTGCGGTGCAGCTGAATGCAGCCGTAACTCCAGGCTCCGGTACGGTCGTATCGGTCACGTACTCGTCCAGCAATCCGGAAGTAGTCTCCGTGAACGCCGCCGGACTTGTTACGCCGCATAAAGCGGGCAGCGCGGTCATTACCGCTGTCAGCTCCGACGGTTATGGCCTGGACAAGCTGAACGTGACCGTGGTCGAAGCATCCGTCCCAAGTGCGCCGCCGTCGTTTACGCCGACTCCGGCGCCAAGCGTGTCGCCAACTCCAACGCCGTCCCAACAGCCGTTTCAAGTGGACGTATCGGAAGGAACAGCTTCCGGCGTATGGAAGCTGGAAGCCAAGTCCGGTGACAAAGTGCCGACCGCCGAGCTGACGCTGGAGCAGGCAACTAAAGCGGCCGATGCCTTAAAAGCGGCCGCTGCAGAACGCCGCGTCCTGGAGCTGCAGCTGAACGTGCCCGCAGGCGCAGCAGCCTCGGAAATTCACATTGCAGCCGACGCCGCTGCCAAGCTGGCAGAGTCTGGATTGGATGCTGTACGGTTGAATGCTGGAGTTCTCACGGCGGAGTGGACGGGTGAAGCCTTCCTTCAAGCCGTAAAAGCTGCGGCAGGCAAGCCGTTATCCCTGAAAGTAGAACGCGCTGGCGGTGCTAACGGCACCAGCTTCTCGATTCGTCTTGCAGCTGGAGAAGCTCTGCTGCCCCTTGAAGCAGGCGGAAAAGTGCGCCTTAGCCTGTCGTATTCCCCGGCCGGCGCAGAAAAGGCTCGCCCTGAAGCGTTGGTTGTGCTGGGCGCAAACGGAAGCCCGCTTGTTCTCAGCCAGTTTAAAGAGGGTACCTTTGTTGTAGAGGGAGCCGAGTCTGGAACATACCGGATCGCACATGATCCGGCCTCCTTTAAGGACACGGCAGGGAAGTTTATGGAGCAGGCTGCTGTTTTCCTCGCCGCTCGCGATATCGTCAAAGGAACGTCTGCGGACGGCTTCTCACCGCAGCGGCAGCTCACTCGCGCGGATCTGGCCGTTATGCTGAGCCGAATTGCCGGGCCGGAGGCTGTAGCAGATGCGGCAGCAGGAGCTTCGGGCAGCTTTAAAGATGTTCCGGCCTCTTCTTACTATGCTGCCGCAGTTAGCTGGGCTGCTGCCGAAGGTATTACCGGCGGAACGGGCAGCGGCAAGTTCTCGCCTAAGGAAGCCGTAACCCGCGAGCAACTGGCGGCTATGCTGCTCCGCTTCGCAGACGCTTCCGGCTGGAAGCTCGCAACGGAAGCGAAGGACGTTCTCTTCTCGGACGCGGCGCAAATTTCCGCTTATGCGCGTGATGCCGTTGCCGCTCTGGCATCTGCCGGCATCATTTCCGGCCGTCCGGCTGAAGACGGCTCCGCTGCGTTCGCGCCGAACGCTGCAGCTTCGCGCGGTGAGGCCGCAGCGATGCTGGCGGCGTTTATCCAGAACTTCCTTCGTTAATAGGTAGAGGCAGTTGTTACATTCTAGAATTTAAACGAAGAGCTTGCAGAGAGGAATGTCCTCATCTGTAAGCTCTTTTTCATGCCCATGGTGCAGAACCGACTGCTCATTCATATGGAGACGCCGGCTTTTTGCCGCATTAAAAACTGATTCATCAGCACCGGCAAAGAAATGAGAATGGGCGGGTCATCGGGACTTGGCTCATGCAGCAAAGTATGTAAGTAGGGCACCGGTTCTCCCGGTTTGACTGTAATTGGAGAGCGGGTGCGGGTTCGCAGCGTTGCTTGAGGCAGCAGCATATCTACGGCGTCCATGCCCCAGTTCAACGTCGTTGCCATTAAGTAATAGGTGCCGGGTTTAACTCCGCTGAAGCAAAACGGGCCTGGTTTGGGAAGGAGGGTTCCGTAAGGGGGCAGCCCTTCCGGAATAGGCTTGGCGAACAAACCGATGAGCACAAAACCGTCGAAAGGCACGACAGGCTCAACCTGTCCGTGCAGCTGCGCCCAGGCAGGCAGATGCGGCTCGCTGAGCAAAGTGACGGCAGGATCGTCCCATGTCGGGAGATTTTGCAATTCTCTGGCATGGCGGCTCGCCTCGGAACGGGATTGCCGGAATTCCGAAGGCGTGACGCCAACTCGTTTGGTGAAGCGGGTCGTGAAGGTGCCCAAGCTCTGCTGGCCTATCTCAAGGCTTATGTCTCGAATGCTGTAATCCGTCGTCAGCAGCAGATGTTTCGCCCGGCTGAGACGCAGCGAGGATATGTAATAGAGCGGCGATAAACCGGTCTTTTCTTTGAACAGGCGGGTAAAATGGGACGGGCTGTACGAAATATGGCTGGCCAGCCGCTCCAGCGGCATCGGGTCAAACAGGTGTCGGTGAATATAACCGATCACTTGGTCCATTTCGGTCTGCTGCACCTGATCCTCCTCCTGCTCCATCCGATTGCGCGACATTAGGCGCAGAGTCGGGTTAAGCATCATAATAGGAACGTTTGTTCTTATTATATCAAGACATCGACCGGTTGAAAAGACTTCATTTCCGAATTTGGGAAGTTTACCTAAAATTATTGGGCAACTGCCCCGAAAATTCTAACGCAACTGTAGAGCCTTATTCGCTGGAATTCCCCCCGTTTTAAAACGTAACGCAACTGAGACGCCTTATTGCAGCCGAAACGCGCCTAATCGGCCCGTAAACCGCAATATAACGCTTCACAGTTGCGTTAGCTCAGAAAATCGGTCCGCCAAGGCCAAATAACGCGTGTGAGTTGCGTTAGAGCTTGGCGGAGGTGAAGCGGGGAGCCAACGGCTCCAGCCCGCCGCTGTGCATTAGCTCACTAAATGCGCGTAAGCTGACTCTTCCAAAGGACAAAACGGTGGCGGTCCCGCTCAGCTCCTAGCTCCTTGAGCAGTTCAGCGCCTTCAGACTCGTCTACGGGTTTGCCGTTCCACTGCTCCACGGTCACTTTGGCGAGACCCTGCCTGGCTGCCACGGCGGCCAACATCTGCCGCACAGCCGACGACGTCTCTTTAAGGCCGGATGAAGGCGCAGCTGCGCCGGATTTGGGGGGCTGCCCTCGTCGCTTAGGCGTATCAGTGCCGAGCTGCTCAAGTCGGCTGATTCGCCGCCCGTTATTTTCAATCCAGTACAGCCAGCGTCCGTTTTCCAGCACGAGGTAGTTGCCCGGCTTGCGGGAGAAACCGCCCGTTTCGCTGCCGGGCCAGTCCGCGATCAAACCGAACGGGTTGGCGGGATCGGCCGCGCTCAGCACGGTAAGTCCGCTGTTTTCGCTCTCCAGCAGCGGACTGCGGATAGCCTCCGCAATCTCACGCGTCGTGAATTGCATAGCGGGCATGCCTTCGATTAAATGCCCCCGGACGAGCACGCCCCATTCCTCCAGCCTTTTGAGCAGCGGCAGCAGCTCATCCCAGGAATAGGGAGAGGCGGAGGCTGCGAGATCGCGTGATACGATGCCGTACGTATCCAGCAGGCGGTTAATCCAGCGGACAGCCGGAGAGCTTTCCGAGTCCGCCTGCATCTCATGCGACAAACGAAGCGAGTCCGCCCGCATCTCGTTAGTCAGACGCGAGTCCGCCCGCATCTCGTCTGTCAGACGTAGCGAGTCCTGCTGTTTGCCGAGAGAGCTGCGGGGAGGTGGGGGCTCATTGTGCATCAGCGAGCCGGTCCAGAACCAGCGTCCAAGACCGGAGCCGCTCCAGGCAGCCGCGCGGCCGCTTTTCGGCTTGGAGCTCTTGCTGGTGCCGGAGCTGCGGAGCGGAGCGAACTGGTCATTGGATACATGGCCTTCCCACACGAGCTCGATCAGCTGCGCCTGCACCTCCGAAGGCTGGCGTCCCAGCTCGCGCGCCATCCGGGTCAGAAACATCGCGCCGCCATGTTTGAGCAGCTGCAGCAGCTCGGGATGAGAGGAGGACTCCTCTTGCGGGAGACAGGGCTCGTACAAGTCCTTGGCATCCGGCAGGAAAAAGGCAATCTTGCCTTCCTTTCCGCCGTCGTCGCGGCGGCCCAGCCATAACACCTCGCCGGAGGCGCAGAGCAGATCCAGCTCTTCGGGACGATAGGCGGCGAGCCTTGAGGGGAGAATGAACGACTCCCAGTGCGACAGCGGGAAAAAGAAGCCCTGCAGCTGTTCCAGCACCTGCAGCAAGCCATGCTCGCCGCGCAGCTGCGTACCCTGCAGCGCATGCTGACGTCCGGCGATCAGGCTGCACCAGCGGACGGCATCCACCGCTTCGCTCCGTCCGCGCGCCGCCTGCACCGATAGCCGGACGATCCGCGCAGCGGTCAGGCTGGAAGAGTAGAGCCGCTCGCCGGGCTCAGCGAACGGCGCCCGCTGAATCCGGTCGGCCTCCAGCAGCCGGGCGGTCAGCCGCTCCGCCTCTGCCAGCCGGAGGACGGGATAACGCTCGGCCAGCTCCTCGGGAGTGAAGGCGATCCGAGTGGACATGTAACGTTCGGCGACATAGGTCTCGGCATCGGGGTCTGCCGGGAAGCGTTTATAGGTTTCCGCTTCATCGCAGCAAATAAAACGAGACGGCAAACCTTGACCCGGCTCGTAAAGGGAGATTTTGCGCCGCTCAAGCAATTCCTTCAGCCAAGCGGCTGCCTGTCCGGCAACAGCCAAATCATCCATGCTCCGGGCTTCGGCTGCACCGAAGTCAGTGCCATCCGTATTCCGCTCAACGTGAAGCAGCAAAGTCGTCGAAGCGGGGGGTTCCTCCATTTCCCCATCCTCGCCAGCGTCCGCCGCAATTTTTTTCAAATGAAGTGCAACAAGCCGCAGCAGCTCCTGCTCCGTGCTGTCGCCACGCTGCTTTAGCAGCCGGTACAGCTCGTCCGCGTTGCGCAGGCTCAGCCCGTCCGCATCTTCCAGCCGTTTGCGTTCAGAGGCCAAAATCCCCGGATCGATCGCTCCCGCGAGAGCCTCTTGTCCGAACAGCTCGCCTGCCAGCTCCCGGCTCATTTGCAGCAGCTGGGCTTGAACGGCCCGATCCAGGCCTTCTCCCTCGTAGATGCGCATGTTCACATAATCGGCCGCGAACTGTGAAGCGAGCGGGGAAGGGCGGTCCCGGTAATGGAGGGAAAGCGAGATTTCTCCAGCCTTCATCCGGTCCAGCAAGCCCGCTAGGCGGGGCATGTCCAAATAAACATTTAAGCATTCCCGCATCGCCTCTTCTAAATAGGGGAAACGGTCCGCATAGGGGAGCGCGGCCCTTAACAGCTCTTCGCCGCGAAGCCGCATCTGCCACATGGGCATACGGGTGAAGCTGCGCGTAAGCAGGAGCGAAGTTTCCGCAATGCGGCGGAACGCGACGGCTAGCAGCGGCGAGCCGGGGAGCGCCTCCATAAGCAGCGAGGGCAGCGTGTCCGAGGTAACGCCCTGCACGGCCTGCAGCCAGGAAGGGTCCCAATCCGGCAGCACAAATTCGATTCCATTGTCCTTGGCGTTGCCGTACAAACGGTAAGGCAGGCCAGCCTCGAACCGCCGCTCAATCGCAAGCTGCCATGTCCGGTTGACGCGCCGGCCCCAAGCGTTATGGATGACGATATGCGTTTGTCCCGAAATATCCTTATAAATCTCCACAGCCAAACGGGAAGCGGTCGGGATGACGCCCGTCGCCATTTGCGCCTTGGCAAGCGAAGTCATCGAGCGAGCCGCCCGGTCGTCCAGACTGAACTCTTCCCGCAGCTGCAGGATAACCTCCTCCTGAGCCGCACTGAACGGCATGTCTCCGTCTACGCTTAACGCATCGGCTCCATCCGCCTCAGTGCCGGTTAGAAGCTTGGAATCATCCCCGAGCTCCGTTCTATTATCCAGCTGAAGGTGTGCGTAGGTACCGCCCTCGCCGGAATCCAAGCTTGAAGCGAGGTCTGCCGCTCCGCCGTTCAAAATAGCTTGGCCATCTGGTCCCGGTTCGGCCTTTTGCAGCCTGTCCATCAGATCGGTCCAAAGCGCGGCGACACGCTCCCCGAGCAGATAAGACCGGGAGCCGGATTCATTTTTCCAAAACGGGATCTCACTCAGGCTGTTGCTTGCTTCCGTCACATAAATCCGGTCGCGGTTGATCTGCTGGATCATCCACGAATTGGTGCCGAGCTGAAACACATCGCCGACTCTGCTTTCATGCACAAACTCCTCGTCCAGCTCCCCGATATGGGAACGGCTGTCGATATGATGGACGGGATAAGCGCTGCTTTGCGGGATCGTTCCGGCGCCCGTAATAGCGGCCATACGGCTGTTGGAACGGGCGCCGATTCGATTCGCCTCGCGGTCCCATTCCAGCAGAGGACGGGCAAAAGGGTAAAATCCGGCCAGCACAGCCAGCATCGATTCCAGGCGGGGCCGGGGAAAAGCCCGGTAGCTGTCGCTCCCGGCAATGAGCTGATAAAGCTCCTCCAGCGTCCAATCCCCGTCCGCCGCCATCGCCACCGTTTGCTGGGACAGCACATCCAGCGCATCGCGCGGAACCTCGATCGGCTCAATATCCCTCTGCGCGATCATGCGGCTGAGCACGGCAATTTCCGGCAGAGACCCGCGCTGGCGCGCCAAAATAACGCCTCTGCTCACGTCGCCAACGGAGTGTCCCGCCCGGCCGATCCGCTGAATTCCGGCCGCCGCCGACAGCGGCGAATCAAGCTGAATGACAAGATCGACATGTCCGACGTCAATGCCAAGCTCCAGCGAGGAAGTGGCGACGATGCAGCGCAGCTGTCCTTCTTTTAATAGCCGCTCCACCTCAAGACGCCTGCCGCGGTCCATGCTGCCATGATGGGAGCGGCACATCTCATAACCGGTGTAATCGTTCAGCCGCAAGCACAACCGTTCCGCCAAGCGCCGGCTGTTCACAAAAACAAGCACCGACCGGCAATCCTCCATCAGCTGGAGCAGCCGATCCATAATCGGGAACCAGACGGATTCCCGGCTGCGGTGCAGACGGCTGTGATCCGGCATTGTGACGGACACCTGCATGCTTTTTTTCATGGCGCTTTCAATTATGACGACCGGACGGGGTGAATAGCCGAGAGGGTGAGGAGGAAGCGGCTCCGCTGCTTGTAAGCTCGCTCCCTGGTTAGCAAGCTGAACCGCGTCTAATTCTGATGCCTGCTTCACATGCGCAGCGGCCTTGCCGGAATCCTGTTCCGCAGTCAGGCCAGTAGAAGGAGCGTCCTTAGCCGCTGCGGCTCCATGAGCCCAGCCCCCGAGAAACCGGGCGACCCGGTCCATTGGCTTCTGTGTCGCCGACAGGCCGATGCGCTGCAGAGGACGTCCGCACCACGCCTCAAGCCGTTCCATCGTCAATGACAGATGCGAGCCGCGTTTGTCACCGGCAAGATCGTGAATTTCGTCGACAATAATCTGCTCCGCCGATTGCAGCATCGCTCTGCTTTTTGCCGATCCCAGCATAATGAACAGCGATTCGGGTGTCGTGACAAGCACATCGGGAGGGCGGCGAAGCATGGCGGCGCGTGCGGAAGCAGAGGTGTCGCCTGTGCGCACCGCACAGGTAATCCCGGGTATTGCTTTGGGTTTCTTTGTAAGCTTATTTGCTGGCTCGGAGTCTTGTTCATCGGCATTGCCGCTGGAGGGAAGGGACGAATGGTAGAGCCGCCCGATCTCCTCCACAAAGTCGGTGACATGTTCATAGATGTCGTTGTTTAACGCTTTAAGCGGGGTTACGTACAGGACGCGCACGCCTGAAACGGACGTTTGGGCGGCTGTGGAGGTTTCTTTCATGCGCAGCACCCGGTCCAGGCAGGGGAGCAGAGCCGCGAGCGTTTTGCCGGAGCCGGTCGGAGCGGCCAGCAGCGTGTGGGACCCGCTGAGGATCGCCTCCCAGCAGCGGCGCTGCGCATCGGTTGGCGAACCAAAGGCGGTGTGAAACCATTCGGCCAGCACCGGATGAAAAGGAGCCAGGGAAGGGTCGCGCTCCGCCATTACGCTGTCTGGGGCTGCGCCGCCGTTAGCGGCATGACTGTTGTTTTGCTGTGAAATGCCTGGCTGTGGAATATCGTTGGTTCCGCTCATCACGTGCCCCCTTTTTGCGCGTACTTAGGGTATTCACGGGTTAACACTGCGCTATCTTCCGGCTCGCCGGTCCAAATGACCTCTTCGCCGTATTTTTTGCCCCAGTCATACATGAGCCGCAGCACAGGCATGAGGCTTTCGCCGTATTCAGTCAACGAATATTCTACCTTGGGCGGCACCTCAGGGTAGATTTTGCGGGTGACAAGGCGGTCTTCTTCCAGCTCGCGCAGCTGATTGGTCAGCATTTTCTGGGTGATATGGGGAATCAGCTTTTTAAGCTCGCTGAACCGTTTCGTTCCTTCTATGCCAAGATGCCACAAGATAATGAGTTTCCATTTGCCGCCGATGACGGCGAGCGTAAGCTCCTTCTCGCAGTTGATCTCCTTGAGATTGATCCGGTCTTTCACATCCTGAACCATGCTTATCGATCCTCCTTGACACCTCCATTCGGACGGCAGTCTTCTTTAGTTTACTATTTTCCGTTCAGGATTGCTCGGCCATAGCCGGGAAACGCGGTGAGTTTGCGGTCTTATTAACAGCCCGATGCGCTAAAAGCCCCCTGAATCCGCGCAAGGCGGAATCAGGGGGCAGGCGGTTATTCCAAATTGGCGTGCCGTCCGAACATGGAGCTGCCGTCCAGCTCCAGCAGCTCCATCAGGCGAAGCACAACAGCGTCAAAAAAGAGCAGCAGCGCTTGCTCGAACAGCGTGCCCATCGGCTGGGCGCCGCCGCCCTCTTCCTTGGCTGAAGCCGGGAGCGCAACGGTTAAACCGGCGTCCAAAGCGAGCGGCGATTGCGGCTTCGCCGTGACGAGCGCAACCGCCGCGCCGCTGCTGCGGGCTTTGCGCGCCATAAGCAGCAGGCTCTCCGTGCCGCCGGAGCCAGAGCCGCAAACGAGCAGGCCGCCTGCGCCGATGCCCGGAGTTACCGTCTCGCCGACGACGTAGGCGCGCAGGCCGAGATGGGCCAACCGCATCGCAAACGCTCGTCCCATCAGCCCGGAGCGGCCCGCTCCGGCGAGAAACACGCCGCCGCTGCGGCCAGCCGCCAGCACCGCCTGTGCAAACTCCTCCGCCGCTGCGGCATCAATGCCCTCGACGGCGCGCGTTAGCTCCGCCGCCGCCGTCCGGGCGTGAGCCGTCATGGACATGACGGCTCAGCTCCGCGCCGCGACCAGCTCGCGCATGGCCGCTGCCGCAGCTTTTGGATCGTCCTGGCTGGCGATGCCGCCGCCAACGATAACAAGGTCCGGACCAGCCGCAATAACTTCCGGCAGCGTCTCCAGCTTGATGCCGCCGGCAACGGCTGTGCGGGCGTTGGTCACGACACCCTTGATGGCGCGCAGCTGATCGAAGGAGTTTTTGCCTTCAGCCTGATGGTCGTAACCGGCATGCACACAGATGTAATCCACGCCAAGCGCGTCGACCTCGCGGGCCCGCTCTTCCAGATTGCGCACATTGATCATGTCGATCATCACCTGGCGGCCCTGCTTGCGGGCTTCCTCAACGCCGCCCCGAATCGTGGCGTCGTCGGACACGCCAAGAATAGTCACGATATCCGCTCCAGCCTCGGAAGCTTTCATCACCTCATAGCCGCCCGCATCCATCACCTTCAAATCGGCCAGCACCCGCAGCTGCGGGAACGCCTGCTTGATCGCTTTTACGGCATGAAGACCCTCGTTGATGACGATCGGCGTGCCGATTTCCACAATATCCACGTACTCCGCCACTTTGTCCACAACTTCAATTGCCCCTTTAATATCCACCAAATCCAATGCCAGCTGCAGTTCCATGTATGCGGTCACTCTCCCAAGAGCAGATTCGCGTTTGTTGCGCGTGCTTTCCAGTTTAGCCACTTCGCTTTATTTTTGTAAGAAGGCACTTCTACGTGCCGTAGTCACCTGTAGGATACTATTGCGCGGGGCAAGGGATTGCAGCGCTTAACTCCTCTGCATTTCATGCAACATTATGGATGCCGGACTCGTTCTCACAACTAGATAAATATTCCTGTACATATTCGCTCTCGTTAAGGAGGATCATTCATCATGCCGCTTGCCCCTCAACATCCGCTGACCGCTGCGCTCGCTGCTGTTTTGCTGCTTGGCGCGGCTCTAACAGGAGCCGGATCCGCTCCGGCCCATGCCGCTATGAAAAAGGTCTCATACGACCAATCAACCGCCGTTTCCAAAACATCTTCCGCCTCCATTGTGCTGGACGGTTACCCCCTGAAGTTCCCGGTAGCTCCGCTGATCCGCAACGGTTCGACGCTTGTGCCTTTCCGCTCCATTGCGGAGGCGCTGAACGTGGCGGTCGCCTGGAATGCCAAGGCAAAGGCGATTACCGCCGTCAAATCATTCCCGGATGAGAGCAAGCGCAGCATCGAGCTTCGCTTGGGCAGCGCACAAGCGCTGCTTGACGGCCGTCCGGTGAAGCTGGGGCAGGCGCCAATCCAGAGCAGCGGAACCGTGTTAGTGCCGCTTAGCTTTTTCAGCACCGCCTTCGGGGCGCAGGTGAGCTGGAATGGGGCGTCGAAGACGGTAAGCATTCAATCTCCAGCAGAGCGGATTTATACGAAGGCTTATTATGCCATTGAGTCGTTTTCCCAATTGAAACATCTGAACCGTTTTGATGCGGTTGCTTTCGGCTGGGGAAGAATCGGAGAGGACGGCAGGCTCACGCTGAAAGGCCGTGATTTTTACTGGCCGCAGCCAAGCGGAAGCACTACGCCGGAAAGCATTGTAGCGGATGCGTCCGCGACGGGCGTTAACACGCAGTTTATGGTGTTTGGCGTTGACGGCAAAGGCGAGCTTACGAAGCTGCTCGGCGACAAAAAGCTGCGCGAGGAAGCGATTGAGGGCATCGTATCCACGGCCTCTATTGGCGGATTCAACGGTATCTCTCTGGACTTTGAAGGGCTGGGGCTTACGGGAGACAAGCTCGCTGTGCAGAAGTCGTTTACGGGCTTTGTGACGGAGCTTCGCGCCGCCTCCCAAAAGGCAGGACTTGGCCTGACGCTGGCGCTTCACCCGCTTAACGGCGCTTATGGGGGTTATGACTACAAGGCTCTCGCGAAGCAAGCAGACGAAATTGTCATCATGGCCTATGCTTATGAAGGTGAAAAGGGCCCTGAACCGCTGAACCGTGTAGACGAGGCGATTCGGCTGGCCTTAAAAGAAGTCGGCCGCAGCAAGCTGCTGCTCGGCATCTCAATGGGCAGCGAAACAGCTGAGTCGCTGCGCGGACCGGCTGGTCTTGCGAAGCGGTACGGGCTGAAGGGAATCGCTCTGTGGAGGCTTGGCGCCGGTCTTGTCGACGGGGACTCGATTGCGGCGCTTGAGAATACGGTCAAGCTGAAATAACGTCCTCATCCTCCGGTCCGATTGCAGGCGTAAATCGGGCAAGCCTATAATGGCTGTATTAGTTTATTTAGGCAAAAGGAGATGCCGATCATGTCTTCCACAACCGCCTCATCCGCTGCAAACAACCGCCGCCAAAAAGCGGCCGGCTCCGAAGCCAAACCTGAGCCCCGCGCAAATTGGCGCTCCTTCATCCGGCTAATCGCCGATACGAAGCCTCCGCGCAAACTGGCCGCCACCGCTCTTGGACTCAGCCTGGTAGCGACCGCGGCCGGCCTTGTCGTGCCGATGGCTACGAAACAGTTCATCGACGGCTTCAGCCTTAGCCAGCTGAGCGCTATGCATATTGTGCTGCTGGTGCTCTTTTTCCTGCTGCAGGCAGCGGGTGGAGCTTATTCCAGCTACCTGCTCGCGCGAATTGGCCAGCATGTCGTCGCCAGCTTAAGAGAGCGCCTCTGGCGCAAGCTGATGGCGCTGCCGGTTCCTTATTACGACCGCCATCAGACCGGGGAAACGGTCAGCCGCATGACGAGCGATACGCTCGTTGTACGCGGGCTTATCACCGATCATCTTGTCGGATTTATTACCGGCATCATATCGGCTGCAGGCGCGCTCGTGCTGCTGCTTCTGCTCGATTGGCGGATGACGCTTATTCTGCTCGTGGCGATTCCGCTGTTGGCGGGCATCATGGTGCCGCTGGGCATTCGCATGCACCGCATCGCAAAAGCGACGCAGGATGAGACGGCGGCTTTTTCCGGACATTTGAACAATGTCGTGTCCGAGGTGCGGCTTGTTAAGGCATCCGGCGCGGAAGGACGCGAGCTTCAAGAGGGGATGAAGGGCATACGCTCCTTGCAAAAGCTCGGCGTTCGCGAGGGCGCAGCCGGAGCCATGATTGGCCCGGCCGTGTCGCTGACCATCATGCTCATGCTCGTCATTATTATCGGGTACGGCGGGGTGCGTGTTTCGTCCGGGGCCATAACGGCTGGCGACTTGGTCGCGTTTATCCTTTATTTGATGCAAATTATTATGCCGCTTAGCCAAATCGCCGTGTTTTTCACCCAGTTTAACAAAGCGATGGGAGCGACGGAGCGGATCAACGCGACGCTTGCAGAGCCGGAGGAGAACTTCGCTGCGGGCAGGGAGCTCAAGCGGGCGCAGCTGCCTATTTCGGCCGAGGGCGTCGGCTTTGCCTATGAAAACGGTGAACCAATCCTGCAAGGAATGGACTTTACGCTGCATCCGGGACAGGTGACGGCAATTGTCGGTCCGAGCGGCGGCGGCAAAACGACGCTGTTTTCGCTGCTGGAGCGGTATTACGAGCCAACCGAGGGCAGTCTTCTGATCGGCGGGGAGCCGATCGGCAGCTACTCGCTGGCGAGCTGGCGCAGCCGGATCGGCTACGTGGCGCAGGAAAGCCCGCTCATGGCGGGCACAATCCGGGAAAATATGACCTACGGCATTGAGCGTACGCCGTCGGAAGAGGAATTGAAGGAAGCGGCCCGACTGGCCTATGCCGACGAGTTCATCAGCGAGCTGCCGGAAGGGTATGACACGCAGGTCGGCGAGCGCGGCATCAAGCTGTCCGGCGGCCAGCGCCAGCGGATCGGCATCGCCCGCGCGCTGCTGCGCGCTCCGGATCTGCTGCTGCTGGATGAAGCGACCTCTGCGCTTGACAGCCAATCCGAAATTATTGTGCAGCAGGCGCTCGGCAATCTGATGGAAGGCCGCACAACCGTTGTTATCGCGCACCGCTTATCCACGGTAGTGGATGCGGACCAGATTCTTTTTGTCGAAAAGGGCCGGATTACCGGCAGAGGAACCCATGAGGAGCTGCTGGCTTCGCATGACCTTTACCGGGAATTTGCGACGCGGCAGCTGCGGACGGCGGAGCAGCAAAGTTTAGTAGCGGAAGATACGGAAAACCAGTCCCGGTTATGAGGCGCAGAAGTCGGCTCAGCCCGCATGGTTGACCCATTTTGTCGAAGCCCCTATACTTAAATGCAACAGAGAAAGCGGCTTGCGCCAGCACGTTGGAGAAATCCCGATTTAATTGGTTGCTTTTACCAGATCCATATAGAGATAGACACAACAAAGAGACCCGGATACCGGGAATGGGTAGGCAAGGAATTTATCCTCTGGACCCTAGTTTGAGAATGGGAGGAGATTCTGGAGTGAGGACGATCCATACTGACGAAGAACTGCAGCGTTTGGCGGAGTTTCATTTGCCTGGATATCCTGCGGTGCAAAGCTTGAATGAGGCCGAAGAGGAGCAAGCACGTTCCGTCTCGACCAGTCCGGTTATTTTATGCGCTTCAACCCGCCGTATCGTGCTGATTAGCCCGTATCCGAACCTGCTGCATGAGCTGATTCGCGATCTTTCGGCCGCTTGTTACGATGTGCTTGTATTCCACCGTGTAGACGATCTCGTGCTGCATAGCCTGCAAGCGGATATGTACTTGCTGGACGGCGGCGCAGCTAACGTTCTGAGCTCGGATCCCGGCTTCCGCACGTTTATCGCCGATCCGGCGAAGCGCAAACGTTCAATTTCCATTAAGCCGCAAAGAGGCTCCGCTTCTTACGGAGGCAAAGCCGCCCGCCAAGCTGCCGAAGCATGGGGGCTTAGCTCTGCCGCGCCTCATGAGATGCTGGACCGCATCGGCCAATGGCTGCTGCGCGAGCCGGCCGTGGACGAAACCGGCGATCCTAGCATGCTCGGATTCAAGGATCTCGTTATCGATACAAAGCGCATGGCCGTATTCCGCTCGGGTATTCGGATCGACCTGACAAAGACGGAGTACGAGCTGCTGCTCCATTTCATCCAGGCGGAAGGCGCGGTGCTGACCCGCGAGCACATGATGGAAGATATTTGGGGAGCGACCTTTTTCGGCAACAGCAACGTCGTTGATGTGCATGTCAAAAGTCTCCGGCGCAAGCTGGGCGACAGCGCTGTTTCTCCGAGTTATATCGAGACTGTACGCGGAGTCGGTTACCGATTGGCTGACTGATCCGCTGGCAATAAAGTAAAAAGCCGTCGCTTCCGCGCAATGTCATTAATTTAAGGGCTAACTTAATGACATTGTCGCTTCTGCGACGGCTTTTTTTGTGAATTTAAGTGATGGTTCACCTCACTTGAATCAGCTATTTACCCACATGTACAGAAGCCCTATTAACACCGCTGAAAAAAGAAACGCCGCGATTAAAATTTTACCGGGGGAATTCACCCGAATCACTCCTCTTTATAAAGATTACTGACCCTATTAATGAACAGCATCTGCCTTTTGTCGAGCTCCATATTTTCATTCTACTATAGGCCTTGATGCTGCATTTTTCTAACATGCGAACAATTTGAGGCGTTTGAGCCTTCGTTTCTTTCCGATGCAAAGCGGGTAAGGTATAACACCATACAAGCAGGTTACGCATAGCGGAAACAGGCAAACGGAGGGACGAACCAATGGAAATTCCAACGGGCTTGATCGGATACGGCTTGTCCGGCTCGGTGTTCCACGCGCCGCTGATCGCGGCGGAGAAAGGGCTGAAGCTGGCGGGAGTTGTAACATCGCAGAAGGAGAAGGTGCGCGAGGACTTCGCGGATGTTGAGGTCTACGATGATGTTGAAGCGCTGCTGGACAGCGAGGTGGAGCTGATCGTTGTGGCCAGCCCCAATACGCTGCATGCCGAGCATGCCCGCAAGGCCATTTTGGCCGGAAAACATGTCGTCGTGGAAAAACCGTTTACGATCACAACTGCAGAGGCCGAGGAGCTGATTGCGCTGGCGCGGGACAAGGGCGTCCAGCTTAGCGTTTTTCATAACCGGCGCTGGGATAACGACTTTCTCACGGTCAATCAGGTGCTGGCATCCGGCGCGATTGGACGTGTATCCGTTTATGAGGCGCATTATGACCGCTACACTCCGGAAGTGGAGGGCGAGACGGCCTGGCGGGAGCAAGCGCTGCCGGGCTCAGGCATTTTGTACGATCTTGGCTCTCACCTGATTGACCAGGCGGTGCAGGTGCTCGGCATGCCGGAATCGATCTGGGCCGACCTGCGGCTGGACCGCGAGGGCGCGGAAACGGTTGACTATTTCCATCTTGTGCTCGGATACCCGCAGTCCCGGGCGATTTTGCGGGCGGGTACGCTCGTGCGTCAGGCCGGTCCGCGTTTTATGGTGCATGGAGATTTGGGCAGCTTTAACAAATACGGACTCGATCCTCAAGAGGAGCAGCTTAAAGCCGGCTTGCGCCCGGGCGACCCTGACTGGGGAACGGATAAGCCCGAATGTTTTGGCGAGCTGACGACGGCGGTTGGAGAGCTTACTGTGCGCACGAAGGTGGATACGATACCGGGCAGCTACGAATTGTTTTATCGGGGCGTCGCCGCCGCGATCCGCAACAAGGAGCCGCTGCAGGTGGAGCCGCGGGATGCGCTGAGAGTCATTCGGCTGATTGAAGCGGCGCAGCGGAGCGCCAAGGAGAAACGTGTTATCGATTTATAATACACTCCAATCCGTTAGGCGGTTAGTTTGTTAGGTCTCGATTACATTGTATACGGGGAGCTCCTTTTCATGATCAATATGGACCATTCCTTTTTGCATGTTTCCGCAATGGAGGCATGGGGAAGGGAATGGTTATTTGGCTTGCTCCAAAAACATCGTTAAATCGGGACAGGACGGGCGGTTGAGCCGCTCCAGGTCAAAAACAACAAGTCAGGGCAGGAATGACATATCGCAGGATTGTCTATTCTGAGAGAGGTGAAGTAAAAAGCAACAAAGCAAAAGCATCTTTCACAAGTTTACGATGCAGGGATCGGGAGGTAGCATGTGGAATAGGAACGGCCGCAGAAGCTGCGAGGCGTTAGGCTGTTAGGCTATGCCGGGTCATCGTTTGGATGAGGATTCGGAAATCCCGGTTTGATCTGCAAGCGCTTCCCCTTTCCTGCATATGTCCGTGCCAGATCCAGGTACCTTTTACCGCAGTCGCGAATCAGAAGTTATTCCTATTAGGAGGCTCAATCATGTCGAATACGAATGAACAAACGAAGCGCCGTCCCAACATTCTGTTTATCCAGACGGATCAGCAGCGTGTCGATACGCTGCGCAGCTACGGCGGCGAGGTATGCCGCACTCCTTATTTGAACGAGCTTGCGAAAGAAAGCGTAGTGTTTGACAATGCGTACACGAGCTGCCCTGTATGTACGCCGGCGCGCGCTTCGATGCAAACGGGCCTGTATCCGTTCAAGCATGGCATGCAAACGAATACGTACGGCATGGGCAGCATGGTCCACGAGCTGCCGGACACGCCGCGCCTGCTGAGCAGACAGCTTCAAGAGCAGGATTACAGCATTGGCTATACAGGCAAATGGCATCTTGGCTTCGGGCCGGAGATGGGCCAATGGCTGCGGGACAACCTCGCTTACATGCGTTTCCCGGACATTCATGCGGGCGTCCGTTCGCTGCCTTCAGACGTCGGTTATGAGGCGGACGATTTTGCCGGTCACGGCGGCGGCGGCATGAACTATCCGCTGTTCAAGGATTATTTGGCGCAGAACGGTCTGACCTGGCAGGAGGAGAATAAAGTGAGCGGGCATTTTGAGTTCCACTATGCCTCCGAGCTGACTTCTCCGATTGAATCGACGGTTGAATACTATTTGACAGAGCGCGCCATTCATTATATCGATCAGTTCCGCGAGCGCGACGAGCCGTTTTTCTTCTCTATGAACTTCTGGGGTCCGCATGAGCCTTACATTGCGCCGACCAAGTTCCTGGACTGGTACCGAGACGTAGAGCTGGAGCCTTGGCCGAACTTTTATGACGACAACAAGGATAAACCATCCATTCATCAGATTAAAAAGGGCAACACGAAGGAATGGGCCGATTTTGTGCCGTACATCAAACACTACTATGCCGCGATGAGCAGCATCGACGATCAGATCGGACGTCTGTTTGATTACCTGAAAAAGCATGATCTGTACGATAACACCGTCATTATCTTTACGGCCGACCACGGCGAATCGCTCGGCATCCACGGCGGCCTGTGCGACAAATCGTTCTTTATGTACGAGGAAACCTGCCGTATTCCGCTTATCGTGAAGCCTGCCGGAGCCAACAACGAGGCGCGCCGCGAGGCCAGCTTTGTGGGCACCTGCGATATTCATGCGACGATTCTAAACATCGCCGGAATTGAAGCTCCTCCTGCAGGATCGGACGGTCAGTCTTTTGCGCCGATGCTGGAAGGCAAGCAGGTCGACAATTGGCCGGATTGCGTCGTAACGGAAGGCGCAGGCCTGGAGGCCGCTATGTTCACTCAGCGCATGCTGCGCAAGGACACGTACAAATACGTGTTCAACTGCGGCGACATGGACGAGCTGTACGATCTGGCGAACGATCCGCATGAGATGACAAACCTGATCAACCGCAGCGATTACAGCGGCAAGCTGGCCGAGCTGCGCCAGTCGCTCGCCGACTGGATGATCCGCCACGAGGACTCCCTGCTGAAGCAGTTCAAGCGCATGCGCATGGAGTAGCGGGGCTGGTTGTTGCTGACGGTTGACTGCACAGGTTGAAGTTGAGCAATCACTATGTTTTATACTTGAAAACCCCCGGATCCTTTTATGGTACCGGGGGTTTTCTATGTAGAACATGAAAATAGAAGTGAATCAATCGACTATCTCAACCTCGCTATCGTTATTTCCTGCATCATGCAGAAAATAAGTAGTTCCGTCTTCAGCTGTAAAAGTTAACTCGGCCGGAACGATTTTTCCGCTTGATGAACGAAGATTAATTTTAGAGGCGGATTTTTTTAAAGAGCCGCCCCAAACGGTATGCCCGACCATATTCCCATTTTCTACAGTTGGATAAAAAGCTTTGACAATTTCACTATGGCCATTAATTAATTTGGTGTCATAGTAATATCGCCAAAGTGATTTTTCGTCTTCCTTTCGAAGTGTCAGTATATCTAGTTTTGATTGCGTTCCGTCTTTCTTTTCATATAGGTAAAAACGAAACGATGTTTTCTCCATCGTTAGTTTGATTTCAGTTTTATCTACTCCGTGTTTCCAAAGAATTCCTGTTGTCGTGCGGTTGATAACAATAAAGAGAAGGCCGCCTAATAATAGCAAACCTGCTGCTGTCAAAGATAAAACAACAGCTTTTTTGTTGAAGATCCCCAAATGAATCAACTCCTCAATCAAGGGATATTCTCTATACGTCAAACGGCCACCTGCTTTTGAGCAGGCGGCCGTTTGGTAATTCTATGGATCCCCGCTAAATTGCAGCGCGCGCATCATCGTGCGCCGGCACGTCCCCGGCGCGTCTGGCGCGCGGCGGCGTAGCCCGCGCGCTGAAGCTCGCGCTGCTGCTGCTTGCCGGGACGAAGCAGCAGCAGCGCAAGCAGTCCGGCCGCCGCTGCGCAGGCGGCCATTACGGCAAGGAGCAGGGGCACGGAGCTTCTCAGCAGCAGCGAGGCCGCGGGCGGTCCGGCCGCCACGCCGACAAAACGCATGCTGCTGTAAAGCGAGGAGATCGTGCCCCGCTCCTCTTTGGCGATGCCTTCGGTAATGAAGGCATCGAGGCAGGGCAGGGCGGCGCCGAGGCCAAGCCCGGCGGCGCTCAGCCAGGCGATGCGAGCCGCCGTCGGCATGTCGGCGATGCATAGGGCAATAGCTGCGGCGGCAAGCGCCATGCCTGCGGTTATCGTCCATTTCATCGCTTGTTTATGCTCGCCGATCAGCTTGCCCGCCGTGAAAGAGGCGGCGCAAAGCACGGCGAGCGGGATGGCCAGCACAAGCCCTTTCGTTATGCCGGTTAAGCCGTTGGTTTTCTCCAGCGTTTCCGACAAATAAAACAGCAGCCCGAACAGCGCCAGCATGCTCAGGCAGCCGATGATGAACAATGCTGTCAGCCAGCGGGCATTGGCTTTGTACAGCTTAAACGCATTGCCGATGAACCGTTTCGGCGATATGGGAATGGCGGCTTTTTTTTCAGGAGTTCTTACCAGAATCAGAAGCAGCACAATGGATACCGCGCACAATAAAGGAACCGTCCAGAATGGCGCCTGCCAGGCCAGCAGCGCCAGAGCTGCTCCGGCGATGGGACTGAGCACTTTGCCGAACGTATTCGCCGTTTCGATAAGTCCGAGTCCGGCGCTGACCTCTTCCTCGCGGCGAAACATGTCGCCGACTAGCGGCAGTACGATTGGCATCGCTCCGGCTGCGCCGATGCCCTGCAGCACTCGGCCCGCCAGAATAAGAGCGTATGCGGACTGGCCTAAGCCGCCGGCCCATCCGCATAAAGCCCCGCCGGCCCCGGCCAAAATCAGACTAGGGATAATGACTTTCCTGCGGCCGATGCGGTCCGACAAATATCCTGCCACCGGTATGAGTAAAATCGCCATTACGGAGTACACGGTGATGAGCAGACTCGACTGCAGCGATGAAATGCCCAGCGCTTCCTGAATGGCAGGAAGCACCGGGATTAGCATAGAATTGCCAAGCGTCATAATGAGCGGTACGGAGGCAAGAGCCAGCAGGGCGGATTTGTTGCTCGTGTTAGAAGACAAAGACATGACCGGTTGGCATCCTCCCGTCGTGCAATCGTCTGCCGTTATAAGAACGGTGATGCTGCCAAGGCCAGTTGAATCATGTTACCCCGCCTCTTTTGCAGCTGTTCAAATCACCGTGAAGGCGGCTTGACGCCAAATTACTATGCAACGGCGCGCCGGTTTTCATACGGCTGACATTTGGCTTATAACTGGGAATAGTCCGATCGACACAGGTAGATGACGGTGATGTTTCCTGCCGTCCGAGGTTCGGGTTCAGCCGCCTTCTGCATCGGTATCGACCTGCGGAAACTGACGTTCGTACAGGCTGCGGTAGCGCCCGTCCCTTTGTAAAAGCTCTACATGAGTCCCGCTTTCCGCGATGCGGCCGCTCTCCAGCACGACGATGCAGTCGGCGCTGCGAATGGTAGAGAGGCGGTGTGCGATAACGAGACAAGTACGGCCTTTTAGCAGCGTTCCTAAAGCTTCCTGAATGAGCGCTTCCGATTCCGTATCGAGCGATGCGGTCGCTTCGTCCAGCACGATAATGGCTGGATCGGCCAGCAGTGCCCGGGCGATAGAGAGGCGCTGTTTCTGACCGCCCGACAATCTGACGCCGCGTTCGCCGATCTCGGTGTCGTAGCCTTGCGGCAGCGCCTCGATGAAGCCATGCGCCCGCGCCGCCTCCGCTGCCTGCAGCAATTCCTCCTCCGTGGCTTCCGGTCTGCCGTACAGCAGATTTTCCCGTACCGTCCCGCTGCGCAGCATCGTTTCCTGGGTCACAATGCCGATCCGCCGGCGCAGCGAAGACTGCGTAACCTCGCGCAGCTCGGCTCCGTCTACGGTAATGCGTCCGTCCCATACCTCGTAATAGCGCAGCAGCAAATGGGCAAGCGTGGACTTGCCTGCGCCGGATGAGCCCACTAGCGCCGTTGTCCGGCCGGCCGGAAGCGTCAAGTTGAAATGCTCCAGCAGCGGCGGAGTTATAAATGGCTGTCCATAACCAAACGTAACGTCCTCAAAGCGGATTTCTCCGCCGGATACGTTCAGCTCCACGGCTCCTTCGCGGTCAGCGACCTGCGGCTTGGCATTCATCGTCTCCACAATGCGGTCATAGGCTGCGGCGGATTGCTGCACCGTTGTCATGAGCCGGCTGAAGCGGCGGACCGGATTTTGCAGCAGGCGCAAATAGGCGAGGTATGCGACAACGGCTCCCGCCGTCATTTCTCCCTGCATCGCCTGCCAGGAGCCAAATGCAAGCACAAACGCCATGCCTGCGTACTGCAGCAGATCGATGGCTGGCCCGAACATCGCTGAAAATCGCGTCGCTGCTAAATTCGCCTCTTTATTGGCTTCGCCGAGCTCGGCGAAGCGCTCATTTTCGCGTTCTTCCGCCGCAAACGCCTTAACGAGCCGGATTTGCGACAGGCTGTCCTGCAGCTGTCCGCTCATATCGGCTACCGTCTCCTGCACATTTCGGTAGCTGCGGCGCAGCTTTCCTCCGTATACTCGGGCGGCGAGCATCATAAGCGGAAAAAGCAGGAGCAGCACGGCGGTCAGCTGCACATTTTGCCAGAGCATAAAAGCGGCAATTGCCACAAAGGTGACGGCGTCCGTCAGGATGCCCATCGTTCCTCCGCTGACCATCTGCTGGAGCTGATTGACGTCGTTTGTAACGCGGGACATCAGTTCTCCGGTTCTTCTGCGGTCGAAGTAAGCCAAATCCAGGCTTTGCAGATGGCGGTAAAGGGAAGTGCGGATGTCCAGCACCGTGCGCTGGCCCACCTTGGCAAACGCATAACTGCTAATATAGCCGAACAGGCCGAGCAGGACGGCAGTTGCCATTACTCCGCCGGCAATCGCCGGAAGGATGTCGTAGTTGTGATCTGGAATGGCATGGTCAATTGCATATTGGGTAAGCCGAGGAATGACAAATTGCAGGGCTGCGATGCAGCCCGTTGCGGCCCATGCCGCGAGCAGCAGCGGCCATTGTCCCCGGACATGAAGAAACAGGCGGCGAAACATCGGCCAAAGAGGAGCGCTCGTTTTTTCTGCGGCTGCAGCTTTGGCGAATTTGCGTTTCATTTCGCTGGACACCTCCTATACAGGGGTCTCTGAGTCATCTGTTATCCGCATACGATGAGGGAAACGCTTAGCTTAAGCTCACGTAAGCTTAAGCCGGAAACAACCGCTTGGTTCCAGTTTGCAAGGGAAGCCGAATGACAACCTCCGTGCCTTCACCGACGGTGCTGCGAATAAACATAGAGCCGCCATGATTGCTGATAATCCGCTGGCTTACCATGAGTCCGAGGCCGTTGCCAGTCTCTTTGTTCGTATAAAACGGTTCGCCTAAACGATGCAAGTGTTCCTCGGGAATGCCAACGCCTTCATCGCGGATTAAAATTTCAGCCAAATCATCATCCGCCTGCTGCAGCGTAACGGTTAACCGTCCGCCGCGCTCCGGCATGGCCTCAATACCGTTTTTCATAATATTAACGAACACCTGCTTGAGCTGATTCGGCTCGCAAACGACAAATGGAACGCCTACATCCAGATCCATGTGTACGCTCACATTATTAAGAATAGCTTCCGGCTCCAGCAGGGCGGCCATATCCTCCAGCATGTGACGCAAATCGCAGGCTTGATACCGGTCAGCTTGGGGCTTCGAGAGGACGAGAAATTCACCCACGATAAAATTGATCCGGTCGAGCTCGGACAGCATGATGTTCAAGTAATAGGGCGACAGAGGTTTGCCGCTCAGCTGCATCTGCACAAAACCGCGCAGCGTGGTGAGCGGATTGCGGATTTCGTGGGCGACGCCAGCGGCAAGCTGTCCGACAATCGTCAGCTTTTCGGTGCGGCGCAGCAGCTCTTCGGTCTGCTTGCGGCTTGTAACATTACGCGTTATACAGGCTACCGCAATGACGACGCCATGCTGGTTGCGGATAGGAGACGCCGTTGTGCTGACATCGAGCCGCCGCTCGTCCTTCGTCTGCATCCAGGTTTCGGCATCGACCCAAGGAACGCCAAGCAGCACGCTCTCAATCATCCGTTCCACGTCCTGAAGCTGCTCCGCAGGCAGCTGTTTGATGCCGTCTTCCGTTAACTCGTCCTCCTGCCAGCCAAGCATGGCTTCAAAGGCGCGGTTGGCGCTGATTAGCTGACCCTTCAGATTATAGACATGGATGGCGTCGCGGGTATGAGTGAAAAATGATTCCAAATACTCTTTGGTGCTCCGCAGCTCCTCGGCCGATTCTTTGAGCCGGGTTGTATAGGTGTTTAAATTCGAAGACATGACGTTAACGCTGAATGCCAGCTCGCCGATCTCGTCCCGCGTCCGGACTGTAATGGGATAATTAAAATTTCCGGCGGCAATCTGGTTCACTCGGCGCACGACGAGCCGGAGATTGTGGACGGCGACACCGGCCAGCCAATAGCTGACGACAACCGTAATAGTAAGCAGCACGATGGAGATGGCAGACAGCAAAATCAGCTGCCGCCTCGGCTCCTCCTTAAAGGCGGACTTATCAAGCGTAACAATCATGACGTATTGACGAATGCTGTCTACCTCAAACGGTATGTAGCCGCGCAGCACTTCCCTTCCGCCAACTTTCATATTTTGAAGCAGCGTTTGCTGCGTTTGCGCTGCCTGGTGGATGAAGGAGTAATCTTCGTCAGCAGCAAGCTTATAAGTGCCGAATTCAGGAGCATGGCTGCGAAGGCCGGCGCTCCCGGCCCCGGGCGTGGCGTTGGAAGGAAGCAGGCCGAGGTTAAAACCGCTCACTTCCAGCAGCCCGCGCAGCTCAAGCGTAGAATTATCCAGCGTTAAGCTGCCTTCATCAGGGCTTGCTGCAATTAAGCTGCCGCCTTGGCGAACGCTTCGAATTATATAGTCCGTCGAGCCGTCATAATAGTAGCTGGTCAACAGACGCATCCCGTTTTTTGCTGCGGAAGTTTTGGCCCAGAAATCCCGCAGGCTGATGCCTCCCGGCAGCGTGACATATTGTTTATCGTACAGCTGCTGGATTATTTCGCGCTCCGGCGACTGGAATAGAGCAGGCTCATCCTGCTGAATGTCCTTGCCCGCCGATAAAAATACGCTAAATCCTGCATGATCCTCTTTAATCAAGGTCAAGCCGTCCATGCCTAGCTGAAGCCGCACCTCGTCCAGCTTATCTGGCGTTATTTTTTCGGATTTTGGTCCGAGTATCGCTTTGGCGGCAATGGAAGCGATTCGCTGCCGCTCGGAAAGACCCAGATCCAAATAATAACCGATTTTCAGCGTCGGGCTAAGCGTATACTTTAATTGATCTTCCGCCGCTGCCATCTGCTGCTCCGCCGCATGCTGGACCTGTGTGCTGGAATAAAGATAAAAAACGAGCAGCGTTAAACCAAGCACGGTCGTAACGACGGCGAATATTAATGCGGACAATTTGAGTTTGATGGACATGCCGTAGTTCCTTTCTTCGTAAACGGACGGCACAGACTGGTATCCGGTTCAGGAAACTCCCGACCAGAACATATCCATAATCCGCTTAGCAAGCTCATCTGTCGAGGGATACATCCGCTTGGCTGCGGGGCGGTTCCCGATCATAAGCAGGGCGGTATAAGAATGAGCGAGCAGCATCGGATTGTGGCCGTGCCTGAGCTCTCCAGATGTGCCAGCTCGCTCAAAATGGACGCATAACAAATCATGCAGCCCTTGTTCAGCCTCGCGAATCGCTGACCGCTGGCCCTCGTTCAAATAATGGGAAGCCTCGCGCATAAGCGTCTCAAATTCGATATGCTGAGTCATGGCCAGCCTGCGCTCCGCAACGGCCAGCAAGCGCTCTCGCAAGGTTCCTTCCTGAAGCAAAATCCGTTCGGTGCCTTTGCGGGCAAGCTGCAGCATGCGTGACACCGCCGCTGTAAACAGCGCGGGTTTGCTGTCAAAATGGTAATACACCGAAGCCTTGGTAACGCCGCACAGCTCAGCAATTTCATTCAACGAAACGGCATCGTAACC
The DNA here is from genome assembly GCF_023715725.1 of Paenibacillus pasadenensis. GTDB lineage: Bacteria > Bacillota > Bacilli > Paenibacillales > Paenibacillaceae > Paenibacillus_O > Paenibacillus_O pasadenensis_A. The sequence goes on along the minus strand of NZ_JAMBOT010000003.1, from coordinate 155,274 downwards.
TTTCTCCATAAACAGGGAAGAAGCGGTTTGCAGCACGAGCTCCCTGACGGGGATCCGCTCCTCGGAGCGAGGCCGCCCAGGGGATCGTTTGCCGGGTTCGCTGTCTGGCCGGGCAGAGCCGTTTGAGTTTGAATTCGTAGGTTGCATGCGGATGCCCTCCTTTCTCTTGCCAAGCGGCTGACGGAAAGCGACCGTACATTGTAACGCTCTCCAAAAACCGCCTTCTCTGGAAAATAAGTTTACCATGAAATACAGGAAAAAGGTGACACGGACGCTTCAAAGCAGCGCAGATCCGTCATGGTTAAAGAACGATTTCGAAGGTGAAAAAACAAAAAGCAGCCGGAGGGCTGCTTTTGCTGAATGATTCAATCCATTTCATAAATCGAACCCGATTTGCTGGCAAACAGCTCCGAATATACTTTCTCGGCGTAGCTGTCGGTCATGCCGGCGATATAATCGGCGACAAAACGCGGCCAGCTCCATTTGGCGGAATGCTGCTCGTAGCTTTGCAGCCAGTCGGTCGGAATAATAAGCCGGCCTGTCTCCGGTTTGATGAAGCTGTCCCATAAGCGGCGAATCATAATTTCACTGCGCATTTGCAGCCGTTGGACGCGGAAGTCCTTGATCAGCGTCACCCAGGCCAGCTTTTTGAGAATTTCCATCGTGCGCAGCAGCTCGTAATCGCAGGCTCCGTCGCGGACAAACGTCACCCGTTTCCAGCCGTCTTTGTCGATGATGCCGATTCGTCCGGCGAATGTGCTGACCCATCGAGCTTTAATTTCTCGCCGGGAGCGCGACGACTCGCGCCCGACAGAGCGGTAAATTTGCTCCCACTGGCCGATGAACTCGTCCAGCACGCGGCGGACCATCGCAGGAATATCGACCTCTTCCCAATGAAAATCCTTATTTCCTTCGTCGTCGACGATTTCCTGCACCAGATGGGAATGGAGATGCTCGCTTTCAAAAAAAGAGCGGTCCATGACAATTTTTCCGGCACGGATTCCGTCCTCGATATCATGGGTGGAATAAGCGATATCGTCGCATAAATCCATTAGCTGGGTTTCAAGCGTGCGCGCGCCTTCCGGCATGTCCCACCGTCCGCGAAGCTCGTTGATAATATCCCATTCTGGACCGTATACGCCTTTGAGACGGCCCGGTTCATCAAGGCAGTACGGATATTTATTAACGGCGAGCAGCACAGCGGCGGTGAGATCAAGCCCGCTGCCGCTTCCGGCGCGTTTTTCGAGAAACATTAGAATGCGGAAATTTTGCGCGTTGCCCTCGTATTTCATTCCAAACTGCTCCTGGAGCAGATGATTCAGCACCTCTTCGCCGCGATGGCCGAACGGCGGATGCCCCAGATCATGCGCAAGAGCTGCGCATTCCACAACGGCGGGGTTGACAACAAGTCCGGGGTGCTCGCTGTTTTCCGTTTTGACAAAAGGATAGTGCTTGGCCAGTCTGCGCGCCGCTTCGCGGGCGATCTGCGACACCTCCAGAGAATGTGTCAGCCGCGTCCGGTAGTAATCCCCGGAGCCTGCGCCGAAAACCTGGGATTTGCCCTGCAGCCGGCGAAAGGCCGGCGATTGAATCAGGCGGGCATAATCGCGTTCATATTCTTCGCGTTCCTCGCTAAACGTGCCAAGGGCAGGTTCGTCCAGCCGCATATGTCGAATGTCCATTGTTGCCGCATCTCCCTTGGGCTCTCTGCCGCTTGCTGCGGCAGGTTTATTGCTGTTTTGCAGCAGATTGCACTGCTCCCGCAAATGCGGGAGGCTTATTTCTGCAAGCAGAAAGCTTATTCCATCGATTGTATCACTAGGCGCCGTGCGCCCGAAAGGGGGGATAGCGGAGCGGTTAATCGCCGACGGCCTGCAGCTCAGGCAGCGATTGGATCGCTTCGCGAATGACGGCGCAGGAATGGGCGAAACGGAGCTGTTCGGCATCGTTCAGCCTTAGCTCCAGCACTTCCTGTATACCGCTGCGCCCGATAATCGCCGGTACGCCTATTCCTATATCTTTTGCGCCATACTCCCCGTCCAATACGGCGGACACCGCTGCGATCCGGCAATCATTGTTGAAAATCGAGCGGGCAATCGACGTGAGCGCAGCGGCAATGCCGTAATGGGTAGATCCTTTGCCCAGCAAAATGTCCCAGCCGGCGTTCCGCGTACGCCTTTCGATATCATCCAGGCTTATATTTCCGAACCGCTGCGGATGCTGGGATATGATGTCCGACAGCGGCTTGCCGCCAACTGTAACATGCGACCATACCACGAACTGGGACTCTCCATGCTCGCCCATCACATATCCCTGTACGCTGCGGGGATCGACCGGCAAATGCTCGGACAATAGCGTTTTGAGCCGGGCGGTATCGATGGAGGTGCCGCTGCCGATTACGCGCTCCCTCGGCAAGCCCGACAGCTTCCACACCATGTAAGTTACGATATCAACGGGATTGGTCGCGACTAGAAAGATGCCGTCAAAACCGCTGGCCATCATCCGGCCGATCATGTCCCGGTATATCTCGTAGGCGGAATCCAGCAAATCAAGCCGCGAACCGCCCTCAACAGGGTTGCCACCGGCACACAGGACAATCAGATCCATATCGCCGCATTGCTCTAATGTTCCGGCGTAAACCTGCGTCCGGGAATGGCTGAAGTCGACACAATGAGAAAGGTCCTGCGCCTGGGCGCGAGTCCGTTTGTCGCTGCGCCCGACGAGCATAATTTCATCACAAAGCGACTGATTCAGCATTGCGTAAGCGCAGCTCGCTCCGACGTAACCCGCACCGATAATAGCAGCTTTGCGAAGTTTGCCCGCCATAATTTCTCTCTCCTTTACCTCATTTTCATGATATAAAATATGACGGAAAGGACGTCCGATTTCGTAGGACAACAAAAAAAAGTTTAACATGTCAGTTTAGCTAACAAATTTGTTGTGGACTGGCAGAGGCTGGAGCTTGACGCAAGCGTTTTAGATGGGCTATAGTGTGCGTACACCGGGCGGTTATAGCCGTTTCGGGTGTTCCATTTAATTTCATAGCCGTTTTCTAAGGCGTGCGACTATTTGATTAGGCATGAGCCAAGGAAAGTGTAGAACAGAGGCATTGTTAGCCAACAATGCGATTTTTGTCCTGTTCTCGCTATCCTTGGTTTTTTTGCGTTCTCCGGGGAACGGTAAAGGAATGAGCGGAAGGAGGAGGAGCGATGGGGGCGGCTGCAGACTACAGAATTGAGCGGTCCGTAGGCAACAACGTCGTATTGACGGTTCGCTCCGACACAGGCCAGGAGTACGTTCTGTTCGGGAAAGGGCTTGGTTTTGACGCTAAGGGCCAGGAAGTGCTTTCCGGTGAAGATTCTAGAATTGAGAAGCGCTACCGGCTGGACGACAAGGCGGAGGCCGACCGGTACCGGCTGCTTCTGGAGGAGATCGAGCCGGAGTCGGTGGCGATAGCCGAGCGAATTGTTGAGCGCATCCGGCGGGACATGGGCATTCCGGTTAGTCCCAAAGTATATTTTGCGCTTCCCAGCCATATACAGTTCGCCGTTTACCGGCTGCATAGCGGCATGGAAATCAGCAACCCTTTTCTGGAGGAGACCAAGCTGGCGTTTCCGCAGGAGTATGCCATCGCGGCTGAGGCGGCGCTCATGATTGAGGAGGCGTTCGGAGTGCCGATTCCCGAGGAGGAGATCGGGTTTCTAGCCTTCCATGTGCATTCGGCGGCAGGAGAGCTGTCTGCGGGTCAGCTGGCTCGCCGATCCAAGCTTGTCGGCGAGACGATTGCGCTCATTGAGCGCGAGGGAGGCATCTCTATTCCGCGCAGCGGCAGCGATTATGCCCGTCTCGTGATGCATCTGCATCATGCGGTGGATCGGCTGTCCGAGGGCAAAAGCTCCACCAACCCCTTCGCCGATGAAATCGCCGAAAAGTTCCCCGATGTGCATCGGATTGCCGCGCTGGCGGCGGTGAAGATGAAGGAGGAGCTGGATCTTCCGGTCAGCAAAAACGAGATCGCTTTTCTGGCGATGCATGTGCATCGTTTGCTGGAGGCCTGGGGCGGCAAGGGGACCAAGGCGGAGCAGCTGGAAGCGCCGGGGGATGGTAAGCGGCAGGCTTGAGGAGCGGTCCAGATAAGTTAGTCAAATGACCTTAAGCCGCACCGGAACGTGCTGGACGGTTCGAATAAGGTCGTCAAACGACCTTAAGCCGCGCCGAAACGCGCTGGACGGTTCGAATAAGGTCGTCAAACGGCCTTAAGCGGCACTGGAACGAGCAAAGTGGTGCGGTTAAGGTCGTCAAACGACCTTAAGCCGCGCCGAAACCTGCTAAACGGTTCGAATAAGGTCGTCAAACGACCTTAAGCCGCACCGGAACGAGCAAAGTGGTGCGGTTAAGGTCGTCAAACGACCTTAAGCCACACCGAAACGCGCTGGACGGTTCGAATAAGGTCGTCAAACGACCTTAAGTGGCACAATAACGACCTTAAGCGGACCATTATTTCACTTGAAAGGAAGATCAACCATGTTCAAAAAAATGTTCAGCAGCAAAAAACAAGCCGTCGTCGAAGCAGCTGCGGCCATGACGGGGCGGCTTGTTCCGCTGGCCGAGGTGCCGGACGAAGCTTTTGCCCAGGGGATGATGGGACCCGGCGCGGCGATTGAGCCGGCCGAAGGCGTAGCGGTAGCGCCGTTTGACGGCGTCATCGCGCATCTGATCGATACGCATCATGCAGTCATCGTTGAGCATGAATCCGGGCTGCAGCTGCTCATTCATATCGGCATCAACACGGTGGGCATGAAAGGCGATGGCTTCAAAGCGCTCGTTAAAACCGGCGACGCCGTCAAAGCTGGACAGCCGTTGATTGAGTTTGATATAGAGGCGATTCGCGCGGCGGGCCATTCCATAATCTCCCCGGTTATCGTTGCTGAGGAAGAGGCGGCTGAAAAAGTAGAATGCCGGTATGGCTCGGTTAAGGCTGGAGAGATCGGCAGCTATTTGGTCACGCTCAAATAAGTCCGTTTACAACCATCAAAGGAGACAAAGCTTATGCTTGCATTTTTGCAAAAAATCGGGAAATCTCTCATGCTCCCCGTGGCGGCGCTGCCTGCGGCGGCGATTCTGCTCCGGTTCGGCAATATTGATTATGTAAAGGATTTTGGCTGGGGAAGCGCCGGGGAATGGCTTAATACGTATATTGCTCCGTTCCTGGCGGCCGGCGGCTCGGCGATTTTTGACAACCTGCCGATTATTTTTGCGGTCGGCGTAGCAATCGGTATGGCCGGGGACGCTGTTGCAACGTTGGCGGCGGTCATCGCCTACCTCGTGCTGCAAAATGTTTTAAAGGCCGGCCCGGCGGTATTCCCCGGTATTATCGGCAAAGACACCGTGCTTAATATGGGAGTGCTGGGCGGTATCGCGGCGGGTCTGGTCGCATCGTTTATGTACAACCGTTATCACAAAATCAAGCTTCCGGATTGGCTCGGATTTTTCGGCGGCAAACGGTTTGTTCCGATTGTCACCTCGGTGTCGATGATATTTGTCGGCCTGGTGTTTGCTCTAATCTGGGGTCCGGTTCAGGGCTGGCTCGATACGTTTGGCAACTGGGTTGTAAGTCTTGGAGGCGTCGGCGCGTTTATTTACATGGTGGCAAATCGGCTGCTCATTCCGTTTGGCCTGCATCATATCATCAACAGCATCGCCTGGTTCCAGATCGGCACTTTTACCGATGAAGCCGGGAAAGTGGTTACGGGCGATCTGCACCGTTTCTTCGCAGGCGACAAAACGGCGGGCATGTTCATGACCGGTTTTTTCCCGATTATGATGTTCGCGCTGCCTGCAGCGGCGTTTGCGATTATTCATACTGCGCGCCCTGAGCGCCGCAAGGTCGTTTCTTCCATTTTTGTCGGTGCGGCGGTCGCATCGTTCCTGACCGGTATTACGGAACCTCTGGAATTTGCGTTCATGTTTGTCGCTCCGCTGCTGTATGTAGTGCATGCCGTTTTGGCCGGTGTCAGCGGCTGGCTCATGTATGAGCTTGGCGTCAAGCTGGGCTTTGGCTTTTCCGCAGGTTTGCTCGATTATTTGATCAACTTCCAGCTATCCACCAAGCCGCTGCTGCTCATTCCGGTAGGCCTCGCTTTTGCTGCGGTGTATTATGTGCTGTTCCGTTTTATGATCGTCAAGCTGAACCTGAAAACGCCGGGACGTGAAGACGAGGAAGCATCGGAAACGGGCACAAGCGGCAATCCGCAGGATGTTGCGGGCAGCTCAACGCTTGGTTCAAACGATAAGGCTTCCCAGGTGCTTGCCGCGCTTGGCGGACCGGATAATATCGAGAGTGTGGACGCCTGCATTACGCGGCTGCGCCTCGTAGTGAAGGACGATCATGCGGTACGCGATTCCGAGCTGAAAAAACTCGGCGCTTCCGGGGTAATCCGGCTCGGTAAAGGCGCGGTACAGGCGATTTTTGGCACTTCGTCAGAGCAGCTGAAGGATGACATCAAGAAAAAGCTTTAAGCGTTGGAGATAGGCTGACAGTTGCGGAATTCAGCCGTTGTCGAATCGGCGCATGCAGGCGAAGAAGATGAGGGGAGAGAGTACATCATGGAAAAAACATTTACGATTGCGAATCCGACGGGCATTCACGCCCGTCCGGCGCGGAAAATAGTCGAGGCGGCGAAGCCTTTTGCCGGAGACGTGCATCTTGTAAAAGGCGAAACGCGCTCTAGCGCCAAAAGCCTTGTAAAAGTGCTGTCGCTCGGCGCGAAGCAGGGCGACACGGTAACGGTGGCCGCCGAGGGAGAGGGAGCCGAGGCGGTTGTCGATGCAATCGGCGCGGTGCTCAGCTCCGCCGAAGCGGAGTAACGGGCGGCGATGAGAACGATTCAGGGAATCGGAGCCGCCCCGGGTTACGCCATCGGCATCGCGAAGCGTGCCGGGGCGGAGGTGGCCGTAGCCGCGCGAAGCATCGCGGCGGAGGAGGCTGGGCGCGAGGCGGAGCGTTTCGACGCCGCCGTAGCGCAGGCTTCCCGGGAGCTGGAGGCGATCCGGGAGCGGCTTGGCGCCGAGGGGCGTGAGCACGAGGCGGAGATTTTTGAAGCTCACGTCTTCCTGCTGGAAGACGAGGAGCTGGTTGGCGCAGCCCGGGAGCGCATTACGGACCGGCTGCAGGCCGCCGACTCCGCGCTTTGGGAGACGGCGGAGGAGGTGGCGGCGGTTATTGCGGCGCTGGACGATCCGTACTTGCGGGAACGATCCGCCGATGTAATCGATGTTAGCCGCCGCGTTATCCGCATTTTGCAAGGAGCAGGAGCGGGGCAAGCCGCTGCCGGGACGGCTGACGCTAGAAATGATGAACCGGCTCAGTTGGCGGAATCGTCCGCATCTTCAATGACAGGAACAAACAACAGGGGAAGCGTATCCGAAACCGCAATGTCTAGTACAGATAATCGGGCGACCAGGGATGCGGCTAACCCGTCGACCCTCCCGAGAGATGGCCAAGGAAATGAAGCTCCGACAGGAGCGGCCGTAATCTACAAACAAGTGCTGATTGCAGCGGACCTCACACCGTCGGATACGGCTCAGCTTGACCCTGGCCAAGTTGCCGGGTTTGCAACGGCTACCAGCGGACGGACCTCGCATAGCGCCATTATCGCGCGTTCGGTCGGCGTAGCCGCCTCGGTAGGCGCAGGCGAGGCGCTGCTGGAAGTTAACGATGGCGAACTGCTTATTGTCGACGGCTTTAACGGCCTTATTTTAATCAATCCTCCGGAAGAGGAAGTTCAGCGTTACATCAGACTTGAAGCCGACTACCGCCAAAGCCAGGCGGAGAACGAGGCGTTCCGTGGCAAACCATCGTTAAGCGCCGACGGGGTACAGGTAGAGCTTGCAGCCAACATCGGCGCCGCGCAGGATGCCGTCCAGGCGAAAAAACACGACGCCGAGGGGATCGGGCTTTTCCGTACGGAATTCCTGTATATGGGCAGGGACGCATTGCCGGGTGAGGAAGAGCAATACGGGGTATACCGCTCTGTAGCTGAGGCGCTTGGCCCGCAGGCTTCGGTCGTTATCCGCACGATGGATATCGGCGGGGATAAAGAGCTGCCGCTGCTGGAGCTGCCGCGTGAAGACAATCCGTTTCTCGGCTATCGCGCCCTGCGTATCAGCCTGGATCGGCCCGAGCTGTTCAAAACGCAGCTGCGTGCCATCCTGCGCGCCAGCGCTCACGGCAATATCAAAGTTATGTTCCCGATGGTCGCTACGCTCGGCGAATGGCGCCGCGCAAAAACGCTGCTGGATGAAGCACGTGAGGAGCTGCGGGCCGAAGGAAAGCCATTCCGCGAAGCGATGGAAGCCGGGATTATGATTGAAATTCCCGCCGCGGCAATGATGGCGGACCGGTTGGCTCGTGAGGTCGATTTTTTCAGCATTGGCACCAATGATCTCGTGCAATATACGATGGCTGCCGACCGGATGAATCCGAAGCTGGCCTACCTTAGCGATCCGCTGCATCCGCCCGTGCTTCGCCTGATCGACCGCGTGATCAGAGCGGCCCATGCCGAAGGCAAATGGGTTGGCATGTGCGGTGAAATGGCCGGAAATCCCGTGGCGGTGCCGCTGCTGCTTGGGATGGGACTGGACGAGTTCAGCATGAGCTCGTCCGCGATTCTTGGCACGCGAGCGCTTCTCTCGCGCTTGCACCGGAGCGAGCTGGCGGAGCTTGCCTCCGCAGCTCTGGAGCTGGATAGCGCGGACGAGGTGCGCGCGCTAGTTGAAGAGCGCGTGCCGCAGTTAACTGCGCGCCAATAAAGGGATACATCACCGGCAATTCTGCAATCTCCACTCGCACCCGTGCGCCGGAGCTAGCGGCTTGCTTAAACTTAAAAAGCTTCTGACCTGTTTAACGGGTCAGAAGCTTTTTTGTCATGAGCCGACCTTCTCGTCCGGGCTCCTTATTGTCATTTTGTCCTGTCCGCCTCAGCTGCGGCCTTCCGCCGTCTCCCGGATGAGGCGGTGCAGCAGCGGCAGAGGATCGGCGGGGGCGGCCGCCGCCATCCGCTCCTGCAGCTCGGCCCGGTCAATCGTGAGCATGCGCAATTCCTGCTGCAGCGTCACGGTGTTCAGCTGCTCTTCCGGCAGGACACGGGCAAGACCTGCAGCTTCAAAAGAGGCGGCGTTGCGAATTTGGTCGCCGCGGCTTTGCGCCAGCGGAAGAGGCACGAGCAGCATCGGCTTTTGCAGCGCCAGCAGCTCAAAGATCGCATTTGCGCCCGCGCGCGAGAGTACGGTATCGGCCAGCGCCAGCACGTCCGGGAGCTCCTCCGACAAATACTCAAACGAGCAGTAACCAGTGAGGGGAGAATCGGCCAGCTGGCCTAACAAGCCTTTTCCCATTACCGAACGGGTCGTATCATCTGTCTCCTCCGCTAAAGCTGTTACCTCTCCCGCAGTCGCGGAAACATACGCTTTATCCGAAGCCTGCGGAGTTCCAGATTCATCTTCCGAAAAAATCTGAGCCTCTTCGGATTCCCTCAGAGCCATCTCTGCCATATCCGCCGTCTCATCCGCGACTAACGCCGGATCAAGCGCCGCCTGCCCCTTGCCGCGCAAATGAACAACCTGCCAGCGCGTCAGCAGCTCCGGCAGCGCCGCGGCTACAGCTTCATTGAGGCGGCGGGAGCCGAGGCTGCCGCCCATGACGAGCAGCACCGGCCGGCTGCGGTCGAAGCCGCATAACGCGCGTCCGCGCTCGGCGTCTCCCGCCAGCAGCTCCGGTCTGACGAGCGGACCTGCCTGTACAACTCGCGCCTTTTGAATGTGCGCCGCCGTTTCGGGAAAAGTGGTGCATACGGCCGATGCGCATGGAAGCGCAATACGGTTGGCCAATCCGGGAGTGACGTCGGACTCGTGGATAATAGAGGGAACGCCGTTCAGCTTCGCGGCGAGCACGACCGGCACGCTGACAAAACCGCCTTTGGAAAAAACGACGTCAGGCCGAAGCTTGCGCATCAGCGCTACCGCTTGAGCCAGTCCTTTGACGACCCGCAGCACATCGGTCAGATTGCGCTTGTCCCAATAACGCCGCAGCTTGCCCGTGGAAACGGAATGGTAACGTACTCCATCCAGCGGTTCGATCAGACTGCGCTCGATGCCGTCTTTGGAGCCTATATAATGAACGTGCCAGCCGTCCGCCAGCAATCCGGGAATGAGCGCAAGGTTTACACTCACATGTCCTGTGGAGCCTCCGCCGGTAAGGACGATCGTTTTTCCTTCTGCAACCGCAATGTTGTTCCCGCGGCCCATGCCGTTAGTCTCGTTATTCATGCTGTCCTTTCCGGTGGACCGTCGCAGTTGACTGCGCGCTCCTGTTGGTTCATTATTCTTTTCCATATTGAAGGCCTATTGACCCGCCCCGCGTCGCAGAACGCGAACGCCTTCCGGACCGGCGATATACACCTCGTCCGCCATGCCGACAAAAAAGCCTGTCTCCAGCACGCCAAGCAGCGCTTTCAGCTTGCGGTCGAGTGTTCCGGGATCCGTGATAAGCCCAAAATCGCAGTCAAGCACATAGTTTCCGTTGTCAGTTACGACCGGTTGGCCGTTCCGCTCGCGGCAAACGGCTTTGCAGCCCAGCGCTTCAACGCGGCGGGCTGTGGATTTCCAGCCGTAAGCGGCAATTTCAACCGGGACGGTAAAAGCACCAAGCTTTTCCACCGCTTTGGATTCGTCGGCTACGATAACGAGACGTTTCGAGACGGCCGCCACCATTTTCTCCCGAAAATGCGCCGCGCCGCCGCCTTTAATTAAATCCAGGCTGCCGCTCACCTCGTCCGCTCCGTCAATCGTGACGTCCAACGGCTCCAGCTCGGACAGCTCCGCAAGCGGAATGCCGAGCTCCAGCGCCAGCTTCTCCGTTGCGTCCGAAGTCGGAACGCCGGTAATGCTCAGCCCTTCCTCTTTCATCCTGCGTCCCAGCTCCAAAATCGTATAATACACCGTCGAGCCGGTTCCCAAACCGACCTTCATGCCGCTCGTCACAACGCCTGCCGCTTGCACGCCTGCCGCTTCCTTGAAGTTCATGTTTCTGATTCCTCCCGATGTTAAATACGGTTCCATCCGGCCGTCGCCCAAGCCTGAGCGCACGCGGCCTGTCCGTTCTCCTTCGCACATTAGACGGTTACAGAAGCCTTGTCAATGCCGCAGGTTATTTCTCTGTCCGAGACACGGCGGTTGCTCAAGGGAAAAGAAAAATCCACTGAAATTGGTCTTTTAATAGGTTATCAGCCAGGGGCCGTTTTTACCTTAGATTCATAGACTATAAAATGTTAATAGCTTTGTATGGCAAAAGCATCTATTGAAGCGATTTGGAGGGAAGGAGTGAGGAAGCATAGCGGAACTGGGAGTTGGCGTCCGGCCACCTGTGCCGGATGTCGCGTCGACAGGGCCAATAACAACAAGCGTCAAACAGGGCTCGGTCCCCGCTGATCCGTCCTTGATGATTAAGGAAAAAAAGCTCGTAAAGGCGAATATGCCGGTATCTATCCCGGTCCCAGTCTCCTCTACTCGTATGGAAAGTAAGGCGCAGTACGGACAATCATTTGCTTAGGAGGATTGAAATGAAAGAAGACATATTGCATACAAGCGGATCAAAGTACTCTCGTGTAGTGAAGAAGAAACTCCAAAAGAAAAAAAGAAGGAAATGCGGGTGCAAGCCGCCGCTGCTTGGTTCAACGGAAGGCTATAACGTGCTAAACCGAACGAGCAGCACCACCTTTACCCTTTCTTCCGCTACCGGGGATTTGCAAAGCCCGCCACCGGCCGTCGGCACGACTCTCACTCCTGGAAACAGAGAGAATTTTGAGGTCGACTTCGATGAATTCCAAAATAACAGCGCTTCTATTGCATACACCGCAACGGCAGCGGACGGAACGCCAATCCAGCTCTCCTTTAAACTGAACAGCGGCGGAGGAAATAGCGGCATTCAGAATGTCAAATCAACGGGGCCAATAAACGTTAATGTCAATCAGGGGTCAATCTCTTCTGATCCGTCCCTGACAATTACGGATAAGTGAAAACCGAAGCAATTCAAACGACCGAGGCCAACATTGTCCCGTAACCGCCAAGTGGGACCCTAATCACCAGCCCAGAACAGATTCGAGTTTAATTATCTCCGACAGCTAGTGGAGCGGAAAAGAAAGGATTATTGATAGATGAATTATAGTTATGCTAAGACAAAGAAGCCGAATTTATGGCTCGGTGTGAGACTGGTGTTGCTAATTCTGCTTCTTATTGCAATTAAGCTGATCAAGAAAAGAAAAAAATGCGGATGCCCGCCGGTAATCGGGACTACGCAAGGCTTCGAAGTTGAAAATAACACCAAGAGCATCACATTAACCCTCACGACTGCAGGCGGAAGCCTGGAAAATCCGCCTCCTCCTCTTAATACGCCGTTTCCTCCGGGAAACAAGGCCGATTTTGAAGTGACAACTAGAGCGGCACACACTACCCGCGGCTACATTGGATATACCGGAACAGCAGCGGATGGAACCCCCATCACAGTCACGTTTACTCTAGTGAATTACGGAGGAGTGTTCACCGGCGTTGACGATCTTAAATCGACGGGTCCGGTAAATGTCAATGCAACTACTACAACCGACGCTGCTGATTTAGTTACAATAGCGGACTCTTAACCTAACAACGATTTGGCGAGCCCGGTACAGACCCGCGCTTGCTGATCTCCGACAGGTAGCCAACATATGGCTTGCTTTATTTCGTAGCTGTGTTTTGCATTCAGAAGATTTTGTAGACAGGAAGCAAAGCCCTGCGGCTCTGCTTCCTGTTTTTTTGAATTCTTTTCCGTCTTAACCCACAAGCCTGCATGCTGATCTATCAAGTCTGTTATACTGGAATAGCCTGTCTCCCGAGCGTTCTCGCTCGTTGGAGCTGCAATGATTAACATGAACAGGGCGGGTGCCAAGTTGATTTATTTCCAGCAGGCTTATTCCATTTTTTATGTGCTAAATATCGTCCTGGCCATCGCGGTCATCTTTCTGGAGCGGCGCAACATCGCTTCAACCTGGGCATGGCTGATGGTGCTCTACTTTCTGCCCGGCGTCGGCTTTGTGCTCTATCTGCTGCTGGGACAGAACCTGAGCCGGCGTAAAATATACAAATTTAAGCTAAGCCAGCTCAAAAACGCTCGTCAACGCTTAAAAACACAGCAGCGCATCGTCGAAAAAGGGCTGTACACATTTAACGATCCGCTGATGACCTATTATCAGGACATGGTTTACATGAACCTTGTGTCCAGCGACTCTTTATTTACTCAGGATAACGAGGTGGAGGTGTTCACCGACGGCGAGCGCAAGTTCGACGCCCTCATTCGGGATATGGAGGAAGCAACGCATCATATCCATCTGATGTATTACATCATCCGTGCGGACAAGCTCGGACGGCGCGTACTGGAAACGCTTTGCCGCCGGGCGGCCGAAGGCATTGAGGTGCGCCTGATTTATGACGATATCGGGAGCATCCGCCTGAACAAAAAGTATCTGCGCAGGCTAATCAAGGCCGGCGGACAGGTCGGCGCGTTTTTTCCGACCAAAATCTTTTTCATCAATCCGCGCCTGAATTACCGCAATCACCGCAAAATCGTCGTTATCGACGGCAAGGTCGGATATGTGGGCGGGTTTAATATCGGGGACGAATACGTGGGCAAGGTGGAGCGCTTCGGCTTTTGGCGGGACACGCATCTGCGCATTCAGGGAGGGGCGGTTGCCCAGCTGCAGGGCCGGTTCCTGCTTGACTGGAGCCTTGCTTCCTCGCAGCCATTCCTTACCGATAGCAGATACTACCCGCCGCTGGCATCCGGCGGCTCCGTCGGCATGCAGATTGTATCGAGCGGCCCGGACTCCGAATGGCAGCATATTAAGAATGGTTATATCAAAATGATCAATTCCGCCAAAATGTCGGTGATGCTGCAGACGCCGTATTTTGTGCCGGACGACAGTCTGCTGAACGCGCTCAAAATGGCGGCGCTGTCCGGCGTTGACGTAAAGGTAATGCTGCCGAGCAAGCCGGATCATTTTTTCGTCTACTGGGCTTCCCATTCCTACTTCGGCGAGCTGCTGTCGGCAGGCGTGAAATGTTATTTGTACGAGAATGGCTTTCTCCACGCCAAAACGCTTGTTGTCGACGGCAATATCGCCTCCGTTGGCACAGCCAATATCGATATCCGCAGCTTCAAGCTGAATTTTGAAGTGAATGCGTTTATCTATGATTCCGCAACCGCTGCGAGGCTGCAGCGTATTTTTCAGGATGATCTGCTGCAGTGCCGTGAGCTGTCGCTGGAGGATTACGATTCGCGCTCCATATGGAACAAGTTCAAGGAGTCGCTGAGCCGGCTTCTCTCTCCGATTCTTTGAGTATGGTATAATAACGGCATGTTGAAAGGATGATTCCTATGTCAATTGACGTTGCAGTCGTCGGCAAGCTCATCCTGGACCAGGAAGACCGCATTGCCGAGGAAATTACCCGATTGCAGTACGAACGCCAGCCGGAGCTGTCGGCCCGGTTCGGCGAGATCGGCTGGATCAAGACAAAACAGGATACGCTGTACAGCCTCAAATATTTGGCGGAAAGCATTCATTTGGGCAGTCCGCTGTTATTCTCCAGTTATATGACCTGGCTGCGCGTGCTGCTGCAGCAGTACCGGGTTTCAACGGAAGATATTTACGTGAACATTCTCTGCTTTCAGGAAGTTCTAATGGCGGAGCTTGGCTCCGAGTATTACGAGACGGCCGAGCCGCATCTGGAAGCTGCGCTGCGCCAGCTCAGCTCCGACGAGGTGCGGCAGCATTCCCATTTTCAAGACAGCAGTATGGTGGATGAGGTTACCGCTTATACGGAGCTGCTGCTGGAAGGCCGGCGCGCGGAAGCGAGCCAGTTGATTATGGATCTGGTAGATCGCGGCACGCCGCTGCAAACGATTTACCTGGATATTTTTCAGCAATCCCAGTACGAAATCGGACGGTTATGGCAGACGGGCCGGATTACGGTTGCTCAGGAGCATTACTGCAGCGCGGCCACCCAGCTCATCATGTCGCAGCTGTTTCCTTATTTGTTCACTCATTCCCGCAAAGGCCGCAAGCTGGTTTCCGCATGTGTCGGAGGCGAACTGCATGAGATCGGCCTGCGTATGGTAACCGACATTTTTGAGCTGAACGGCTGGGACACTTATTACGTCGGCGCAAACGTCCCTGTCGGGCCGCTTATCGCCATGCTGAAAGAGTATAAGGCGGATGTGCTTGCCATCTCCTGCACGATGACCTATCATGTCGGACTTGTGCGCGACTTAATCGCGGATGTGCGTAAAGACCCGGAATGCGACAACATAAGAATTGTCGTTGGAGGCTTTCCTTTTAATATTGACCGGGAGCTCTGGCGGAGCATCGGAGCAGATGGCTACGGCAGCAATGCCGAGGAATCTGTTAAGGTGGCGACTGAGCTTGTCCGGACTGACGGGCGGTGATGAAGCGTGCAAGGCATGAATCAGGCGCCGCAGCCGGATCAGCGGGTCATTTCGCTGCTGTGCGAGCGTTCCGGGAAGATTGCGGACATTATCCGCGATGATTTTGGACTTACTCCGCATTTAAGCTTTAGCGGCAGCGTTTTTTCGATTATGGACGAAATGAACGCCATCAAATTCCATGACTTTTTGAATCGGCTGGAGCAGGAAAAGGCAGTGTTTAATTGGGAGCTGAACCTTAACCTGGAGGGACGGCCGATTTTGTTTTATTTTAACGGCGGACTGTTTGATAACCGGCTGCTCGTCGTTGGCTCGACCTATCATCCCGGCTATGCTTTTTTCTACGATGAGCTGATGAAGATTAACAACCAGCAGATGGTGACGCTGCGGGAGACGATCAAGAAGCTCTCCAATCAGATTGTGGACAAAATGGAGCAGGAGCTGCGCGGGTTTGACGAGTTCTCCGCGCTCAACAACGAGCTCGTTTCGCTGCAGCGGCAGCTGGCCAAAACAAACATCGAGCTGAAGCTCGCCAAGGAAAGCGCGGAACAAGCGAACCGGTCCAAAAGCGTGTTTCTGGCGACGATGAGCCATGAAATCCGTTCGCCGATGAACGGCATCATCGCAATGAGCGAGCTGCTTGCCCAATCGGATCTGAGCGAGCAGCAGCGGGATTCTGTCGCCATTATTATGGATTCCGGCCAGCTGCTGCTGACGATTATTAACGATATTCTCGATCTGTCGAAAATTGAGGCCGGCGAAATGAAGCTGGATAGAGCTGAATTCGATCTGCGTGCCAGCCTTCAGCATACGCTGGGTCTGCTGCAATCCCGGGCTCAGCTCCAGCGCAATACGCTGCGCTGTTATATCGATCCCCGCGTGCATACCGAGGTGATTGGAGACGGCGGGCGTTTCCGTCAGATTCTGATCAACCTGATCGGGAATGCCGTCAAATTCACTCAGGACGGAGAAGTGGAAGCAAGATTGTTTCTGCTTTCCCGAAGCGGAAGCCGCCAGAAGCTGCGCCTTGAGGTGAAGGATACCGGCGTCGGCATATCGGAGGACAATATAACACAGCTGTTTACGCCGTTTTATCAGGTGGACAGCTCGCTTACTCAGCGTTTCAGCAGCTCGGGGCTTGGTCTTTCCATTACGAAACATCTCGTGGAGCTGATGGGCGGTCAAATTTCCGTAGACAGCAAGCTTGGCGAAGGCTCGGTGTTCTGGATCGAACTGGAACTGGAGCAGCAGCAAGCGGGTCAGGAGCCGGACAAGGCCGGCCGCTCCGCTGTGCGGGGGCGGCTTGAGGCGAAGGATCGCCAATCGGTCATTTTACTGGCCGAAGATAATCCGGTGAACCAGCATGTGACCTCGCTGCAGCTCCGCAACCTGGGCTTCGACACGATTGTAATCGCAGGCAACGGGGCGGAAGCCATTGAGCTGTGGCGCAAGCATGAGCCGGAGCTGATTTTAATGGATAACCAGATGCCGGTAATGGACGGTTTTGAGGCTGCGCGGATGATTCGGGAAGAGGAGAAACGGCAGGAGATGAAACATGTGCCCATCATCGCTCTGACCGCCAATGCGATGACCGAGGATCGCAGCCGCTCGCTCCATTCGGGCATGGACGACTACCTGACCAAGCCAGTCACGCTGGATAAGCTCGCTGCGACGTTGCTGGAATGGCTGCCCGACGCGCAGCGGCAGCGCGACATGCCCAGCGCCAATGGTCGTAACGGGGAAGCGACGGAGCTGGTCTATGTTCCTACGCTGGAAGATATCGCTCCGCGTCCATGGAGCGCGGAAGACCGCGAGATGCTGCTGCGTCTGCTGGAGCTGTTTGAGCAGGACACTCCGCCTAAGCTGAGCCGAATGCGGGAGCTGGCTGCCGGAACGGAGCATGAAGCGATGGAACGACTTGCGCATAACGTCAAGTCGGCGTCGCTCAGCATCGGTTTGGCCGGTGCGGCCCGTCTGGCGCTGGAGCTGGAGCAGAAGGCAAAATACGGAACAGGCGGGTATGAGCCGGAGCTGGAACAGCTGGAGCGTTGCTGCGCTTGTTCGTTCAAGTTATACAGGAGAATCGTGGAAGAAGGCTAATTGCCGATTGCGCCGCCTCTTATTCGGGTAAAAGCATCTTAGATGCAAAACCGAAGAGGAGGCGTTTTTTTATGGCAATTCGTTATGTAGGCGTATATGAGGATGACAGACATGCCATGCGTGCGCTGGAGGAGCTGCAGGAGGAGGGATTCCACCGCGACGATCTGTCCGTGCTGACGAAAGACCGGGACCGGTACGAAGGTGTAATGGACGAGTCCGGCACGATGGCGCCTGAAGGCATAGCCGCCGGTGTCACAACGGGCGGACTTGCGGGAGGAACCGTCGGATTGCTGGCAGGCCTTGGAGCGCTGGCCATTCCTGGAGTCGGGCCGCTGCTTGCGGCAGGTCCCATCCTGGCGGCGCTTGGCGGCGCTGCAGTTGGAGCAAGCGCGCTGGGCATCATGGGCGGCTTGGTCGGCATGGGATTTACCGAAACCGATGCCGAGCGTTACGAGAAAGAAGTGCATGAGGGGCGTATTCTTGTTTTTGTCGAGACCGGCCCGGAGGATGCGCGTGATGTGAAGGCCATTCTCATCCGCTCCGGCGCCGTTCGTACGGATCGGCTTGTAGACGGGGAACGGCGCGCCGACGATATTACAGTCGTCTAGAGAGGAGGAGCGGATATGCCCTGGAGCAAAAACGACTATCCTCCCTCCATGAAAAACATGGACGAGCGGGCGCGCGCCAAAGCGGTGGACATCGCCAATGCGCTGCTGCGCGACGGATATGAGGAAGGCCGTGCCATCGCCATCGCTACATCTCAGGCGGAGAAATGGGCCCAGGAGCATCCTGGAGCGGAAGCGAGCAGCGGCCCGGATTCCAATGAGGAACGGTATGCTCATAACAAAACGGGCGCATCCGGCGGCATTCAGCATGTCGTTCCGCATGCCGGCCAGTGGCAGGTCAAGGACGAAGGCGCTGATGACGGCAAAACCTTTGCCACCAAGGAGAAGGCAGTCGACTACGCCAAACAGGCCGCCTCCGATCGGGGCGGCACGGCAATCATCCATCGTGCGGACGGCACGGTGGAAACATCGCGCAACTACGCTTAACTAGAAAAAGCCCCGCTGTACAGCCGATTTTCGGCTGGAGGCGGGGCTTTGCTGTGCAGATTGAGTTGTCAGTCGGGATGATTCTCTAGGCTTGCAGGTCGACCTTGTCGCCGCTGCTGCTGTATTCGGCTTTGGCTTTCAACATTTCGGTGAATAGAGCTAGCGGAACCGTCAAGCGGCCTTGCTTATCCAGCACAGGCGCGGAGCCCAGGCTGACGGGCGCGGAGTTATTGCTGCTGTAACTATCGCTGTCTATTGTTACCGAGGTCCAGCTGTCTCCTTTTTGCAGTTCCAGCGTGTTTTTCGCAGTGTTCCACTTCAGCTGGTAACCGAGCGCCTCGGCCGGCCCGCGCACGGGAATCATCGCAATGCCTTCTTTACTCTGGGTCACCGTAATTCCGTCAAGAGCCTTGCCGTTTACGGTTACCTTCATGGATGGATCAGGATCGGCCTTCGGCAGGGAGAGCTTGAACTCCGGAATGCCTGTGGCGTAAGGGGCAATTTCGTACGGCTGGAACACAACTTGGACGCTGCCGTTTTGGATATAAAACGGTTGGTTTGCCTTAACGCCGGTAAATCCGTCTTCAAAATATAGCTCCGGCTTGGCCTTGATTTGCTGCCGGATTTCTTTGTCCACAATGGAGGCATAGGAGCTTCCGAAAATCGATTTTAACGTAATGTCGGATGCTTTTTTGCCGTTGGCGATATTGTATGTTTCAATGTTTGAAATGCCGTGAGCGCCGCCTGTATACATGTAGGTATGCAGCTTCAAGGAAATAAAACCGCCCTCGGATAACGAGCTGCCTTTATTCGCGGCAAATTGCAGCTTCAGCTCATGTTTGTGGAAGGGGTAGCCGCCTTTTTTCGATTGGGCAAGATCATCGGCTGCTTGCTTGCGAATGACGTTCAGAGTTTTCAGCGCATTGTTTTCAAGCGTTTGATTCAACTTCTGCTGGTAGCCCGCATCCGTCATTCCGCTTATAACAGGGATATAAAGAACGGCTTTATAAGCATCGCCTGTACGAATAATCGATTTAGTGCTCACCTTTATTGCAGTGCTGCTGACAGACGCAGGTGCGGTTGGAGCTGCAGCCATGGCGTTTTGTGCGGGCACAACGGAGCTGCCGATCAAGGACGCTGCTGCGAGGCTCAGTAAAAGCATGCGCGTAGACGATACGCGGCGGTAATGAGTGTGAATGTTCATCTGAATTCCTCCTCAAGGAAAATTGTTCTATATGAATTAGACTCGGTTAAGCTCGTGAATGTTTCATTTTGGAATATTTTTGTCGAATTGAGGTTTCGTTTGTGATCATATCGTTAAGGGTAAGTAAGAGGGAGTGCTTAAAGAGATCATCATGCAGAGGAGAGAATCGATATGGCAAAAATTGCGTTTTTGCTCGGACCGCAGTTTGAGGACAGCGAGATGCAGGCACCCTATGATGCGATCCGCGCTGAAGGTCACGAGACGGTAGTCATTGGCCTTAAGGCTGGCGAGAAGCTGCAAGGTAAACAAAAGAAAGCTGAATATACCGCTGAGCTTGCGATTGGAGACGCCAAACCGGAGGATTATGCGGCAGTTGTCATTCCCGGCGGTTCGTCGCCGGAGGCGCTGCGCAACGAACCGGACATTCAGCATTTTGTCCAGCGGCTTGACGAGCAGGGCAAAACGATTGCCGCCATCTGCCATGGCCCGCAAATTATAATCAGTGCCGGTCTGGCTAAAGGCCGCACGATGACCTGTTACGCGGCTCTGCGAGACGACCTGGCAAATGCGGGAGCTCATTACGTCGATCAAGAGGTCGTTGTGGACAGAAACTTTGTCACATCGCGCATGCCGCAGGACGAGCCTGCCTTTATACGAGAAACGCTGAAAGGGATCGAGGCGCATTCCGCGCAGTCGGCTCGTTGATTCAGCCCTCAGCGTTTAGGGACAAAGCCCCGCAGCATTTAGCTGCGGGGCTTTGTGTACGGCTTCATTTATCGCTCCGGCGCGAATGGATTTGCGCGAAAGCCCTATTTCCGATACGATGGAAGAAGATGTACAAAAGGCCCCGGTCGGTGAAGCTGTTTCCCGCCTGGCGCGGCCTATTCTCCAAGAGGAGTGCCGATGTACGATGAATTTTTCCATTCAGATTTCACCTTTATGGTCTCTGCTCATTCCGCTGCTAGGCGGATTGGCGATTATTATGGTCCGAGTGCGTTCCACCCGCAAGCCGACAACTCTGCGTAAAATATTGATTCCGCCGCTTGGCATGGCAACGGGCTTTTTGATGTTTGTTGTGCCGGAAACGCATATTCCGGTGAGCTGGGCGCTTGGCGCCTTTGCGGCTGGCGCGTTGTTTTTCTCCATCCCGCTCATCATGACGTCCAAAATGGAGTTTGTCGGCGAGGATGTTTATCTGCGGCGCTCCAAAGCGTTCTTCTTTCTGATTTTGATTTTACTGGCGATTCGGCTGGTGCTGCATGATGTTGTGGAGCAGTATGTAACCGTCATGCAAACGGCGTCGATCTTTTTCCTGCTCGCCTTTGGCATGCTTGTGCCTTGGCGGCTGGCGATGGCGTACAAGTTTCGCCGACTGCATCAGGAGCGCTCCGGCGCAGCGGTGTAAGTTTATTTACATTTAAAAGCGCCTGAAGTTCCACTAGGAACTTCAGGCGCTTTTATTGTTAAGCCGTAAGTTGTTTCGGGAGGGCGGGAGCATTAGTAATTCAATCGGCGTTATGGATGGGGGCTGGCGTTATCCGCATTGTTCCGGGATGGGACGGCTCTCTGCCTCCCATTCGCCGCTGACCTCCGGCGTAACACGTTCGATTTCAAAGCCCATATCCTCCAGCATGTCGTGGTCTTTGCGCCATTCTTGGCCGGAGGTTGTTAAATAATCGCCGAGGAAAATTGAATTCGCCACATACAGAGCGAGCGGCTGCAAGGAGCGGAGCGTAAGCTCGCGGCCGCCGGCGACGCGAATCTCTTTATCCGGGCAGACGAATCGGAGCAGCGCGAGCATGCGCAGCGCCTCCATGGGGCGAACCGGCTTTTTGTCCGCCATTGGAGTTCCCTCGATTGGATGCAGGAAGTTTACCGGGATGGAATCCGCTCCGAGCTCTCTTAGCGCAAACACCATATCAATCCGGTCATCCAGCGATTCCCCCATGCCGATAATGATGCCGGAGCAGGGAGACATGCCGGCTTGTTTAACTCTGTT
This sequence comes from Paenibacillus pasadenensis, assembly GCF_023715725.1. Classification (GTDB taxonomy): domain Bacteria; phylum Bacillota; class Bacilli; order Paenibacillales; family Paenibacillaceae; genus Paenibacillus_O; species Paenibacillus_O pasadenensis_A. Next base: position 133,390 of record NZ_JAMBOT010000003.1, on the reverse strand, counting down.
CAACGTTTGCAGACGGTCGTCGTAGGTATGCGTCGAAACAACCTGGTCATGATAGGAGGAGCTTGTATTCAGGTTGTGATTGTATCTCTTGACGCCGGCATCCTGCAGCAGATTCGCCTGATCGTCGGTCAGCCGGCCGAGGCAGGCGCATACTTTAAGCGGCAGCTCCGCCGTAATTTCGCGGACGACATCTGCGATCCGGGCTGTTTCCCCGCGGCTCGGCCCGCGTCCCGAAGCAACGATGCAGAAGGTGCCTGCGCCTCTGGCATAAGCTTCTCTCGCTCCGGCGAGCAGTGTGTCGCGGTCAAGCAGCGCATATTTGGCGATTGGCGCGTTGGAAACAATGGATTGGGAGCAGTAACCGCAGTCTTCCGGGCATAGTCCGCTTTTGGCGTTCAGCAGCATATTGAGCTTCACCTTGCGCCCAAAATAATGCATGCGGACGCGGAATGCCGCCTGCATCAGCGGTAGCAGCTGAACATCGTCGGATTCCAGCAGCGCCCGGGCCTCTTCCCGGCTTGGTATGATACCGGTCAAAGCTTTATCGGCGAGCTGTTCCCATAACGATTCCGGAGAAATGGCTTTTGCAGCATTGTTCATAAAATAAGAGGGCTCCTTATTACCAAATTTGTTAACCTATTTATAGATTATTTTGGTTAACATATAGTCTGTGTTAGTTTAGCAGGCCTTTCCATAGGCTGTAAAGCTCGAGGAGAGTAGATTTGACATGACAATGGCATCATGCTAACCTGAATAAGCGGATTGATTGTATACAATTTAATTGAACGGAGGCGCATGCCATGACTCCATCCGATTCCCGGAGCGGTCCAAACTCCAATGATTTATCTGCCAAAAGCATTTCGGCCAAAGCTGGCCCAATCGGCGCAGATGCTGACTCGGAGCATCAACTCGGGGAACCGGCCAGCGTTTCGCTGGGACTGGATCAGCAGCTGTGCTTCGCCCTCTATGCTTGCTCCAAGGAAATCACCCGGTTGTACCGGCCGATGCTGCAGGAGCTTCAGGAGGGGCTGACGTATACGCAATACGTCACCTTGCTTGCTTTGTGGGAGCAGGACGGAGAGTCGGTCAAAAGTTTGGGACAGCGTTTATTCCTGGATTCGGGCACCTTAACCCCATTGCTGAAAAAGCTGGAGACATTTGGCTTGGTTCGGCGGGTGCGCGACGGTGCGGACGAGCGTCTGCTGAGGGTTTTTTTGACCGACAAAGGCCGCGCGTTGAAAGAAAAGGCATTTTGCATACCGGATCGTCTAAGTGCAATTTCCGGTCTGCTGCTTCAAGAGGCAGACGAGCTGCGAATCAGGCTTCAGCGACTTAATCAAGTCATTCAACACCACTATGAGGAGGAGATTTAAAATGGCTGCACTGAACAACTATAAGCTGGAGACGCTTAAAGGTGAAGGCGCTCAAGTGGAAGATTATAAAGGCAAGGTTCTGCTGATCGTCAATACGGCCAGCAAATGCGGTCTGACCCCGCAATATGAGGGGCTGCAGGCGCTGTACAACGAGTATAAGGACCAAGGTCTGGAAATTCTCGGCTTCCCGAGCAATCAATTTGCCGGACAAGAGCCCGGCTCCAGCGATGAAATTGAAGGGTTCTGCCAATTGAACTATGGCGTAACCTTCCCGCTCTTCGCCAAAACCGACGTTAACGGTGAAAACGCGCATCCGCTGTTCCAGCAGCTGACCTCGGAAGCGCCGTTCCAGGGCTTTGATTCCTCGCCAAGCGGCCAGCGTTTTGCAGGCATGTTCAGCCCGGAGCAGCTGCAGAGCAACGATGTGAAATGGAACTTCACGAAATTCCTCGTCGGCCGCAACGGAGAAATCGTCGCTCGCTTCGAGCCAAACGTGCTTCCGCAGGATATCACGGGAGAAATTGAAAAGCAGCTCTAGCTTGCTCTCTAGCCCCCTTATATTAGGGGGCTATTTTGTGTACAATAGTAGGATACAATTTATAGAGAGGTTGGGTGGTCGCATGGAGACGAAGAATCCTCCGGTTTCTAATTTCATTCGCGCAATTGTCGTCGACGACGTGGAGAGCGGCCGCACGCAGCAAGTCGCTACGCGTTTTCCCCCGGAGCCGAACGGTTACTTGCATATTGGCCATGCCAAATCCATCTGCCTGAACTTCGAGCTAGCCGACGAGTTCCGCGGACGCACCAATCTGAGGTTTGACGATACAAACCCGGTTAAGGAAGATACGGAATATGTGGAGTCCATTCAAGAGGATGTCCGCTGGCTTGGCTTCGATTGGGAGGAGCTGCGCTTTGCGTCGGACTACTTCGAGGAATTTTATGAAAGAGCGGTTCTGCTCATCCGCAAAGGTCTGGCTTACGTAGACGATTCCACGCCGGAAGAAATGCGCGAGCTGCGCGGAACGCTCACCAAGCCGGGCGTCAACAGCCCTTACCGCGATCGCAGCGTCGAGGAGAATCTGGACCTGTTTGCGCGTATGCGTGCTGGCGAATTCCCGAATGGCGCAAGAGTGCTGCGCGCCAAAATCGACATGAGCTCGCCGAACATTACGCTGCGCGACCCGGCTCTGTACCGGATTTCCCACGCCCATCATCATCGCACTGGCGACGCTTGGTGCATCTATCCGATGTATGATTTTGCGCATCCGCTGAGCGACGCCATCGAGGGTATTACACACTCCATCTGTACGCTGGAGTTCGAGGATCATCGTCCGTTGTACGACTGGACAATTGAGCATTGCGAGATGGAAGCCCGCCCGCGCCAGTACGAATTTGGTCGGCTGAACCTCACCAATACGGTCATGAGCAAGCGCAAGCTGAAACAGCTGGTAGACGAGGGAGCCGTAGACGGCTGGGACGATCCGCGTATGCCGACAATCAGCGCGCTGCGCCGCAAAGGCTTTACGCCGGAAGCGATTCGCACCTTCTGCCGCGAAATCGGCGTAGCCAAGTCGAACAGCATCGTAGACGAGCAAATGCTGGAGCATTTTATCCGCGAGGATCTGAAGCTGAAGACATTGCGCACGATGGCTGTTGTCCGTCCGCTCAAGGTGGTCATTACCAACTACCCGGAAGGACAAGTGGAGTGGCTGGAAGCGGAGAACAACAACGAAAACGAAGAGATGGGCACGCGGCAAATTCCTTTCTCCCGCGAGATTTATATCGAGCAGGATGATTTTATGGAAAATCCGCCGGCCAAATATTTCCGACTGTTCCCCGGCAACGAGGTGCGTCTCAAACATGCATACTTCATTAAATGTGAGGAAGTCGTCAAGGACGAGGCTGGGGAAGTGATTGAGCTTCGCTGCACGTATGACGTGGAGACGAAGAGCGGCAGCGGATTTACTGGCCGAAAGGTGAAGGGAACGCTGCACTGGGTCGAGGCATCACATGCCGTTAAGGCTGAATTCCGCCACTTCGAGCCGCTCATTACGAGCGAGGCAGAAGAGAGCGGCAAGCCGTTCATGGAATGTATCAATCCGGAATCGCTGCAAATTTTGGAAGGTTTTGTTGAGCCAGGGATGAAAGAAGCTGCGGCTAACGACAAATTCCAATTTTTCCGGCATGGTTATTACAGCGTCGATCCGAAGCTGACTGGAGCAGAACGTCCGGTATTTAACCGTGTCGTTTCGCTGAAAAGCTCGTTTAACCCGGTCAAGGGGTAATACGGGTTATGTATTAATTATAGGGAGCCTGTTTCTTCAAACTTGAAGAGGCAGGTTCTTTTTATGGAAAAACAGAAAAGCGACCCCGAAGGGCCGCTTTACACTGGAATATAAGAAGGATTAGTTCGTAAGACCAGCGTTAGGCAGGTAGCGAGCGATCAGCGTTGCTGCTTCAGCACGGGTAGCGTTGGCGTTTCCTGCGATCAGAGTCGAGGATTGTCCAAGCACCAGACCGGCTTTAACAGCGGCTGCTACTTCAGCTTTTGCCCATCCGAGGTTAGCGGTGTCCTTGAATCCAGCCAGTGCTGCTGTTGCTTCCGCATCAGTCAGCTTGATGGATTTGCCGGCAAACTCCGTCGCGCGAACGACGATAGCTGCTACCTCTTTACGCGTGATTGGCGCGTTCGGGTTGAAGTTGCCTTTGCCATCTCCAAGCACCAGGCCGATCTCAGCAGCAGCAGCTACTGTACCAGCATACCATTTGGAAGACAGAACGTCGTTGAACTTGTAGGTCGAGGACGTTACAGGCTGAACTCCGAGCGAACGGATAACCAGCGCCGCGAATTCTGCACGAGTGATGTTGCGGTTAGGCGAGAACATGTTCTTGCCAGTGCCTTCAACGATCAGTTTCTCGGACAGAGTCGCGATATGATCTTTGGACCACAGTGGAAGCGCATCGCTGAACTTCACTGCTTTACCTTGGATCACCGTGTAGATGGAAGTACCGTCACGTTTCAGCGTAGCAATTGTCTTGTTGTTCTCCGTTGCGAACGTGCTAGGCACGAAGCTCAGCTCTTTCGCAGTCGGATTGTACACGACACCTGTAGCATTTTCCGTAACAGCAGAAGTCAGAGGCACCGTACGGGATACGAATTGCCCAAACTTCTCAACCGCAACTTCTTTGCCACCACCGACAGCTACGACACGGAAGTCGTAAGCATCAGCCAGTTGGGTAGCACCGATAGCGCTGATAGCATCGGATACTGCTTTCGCAGCATCGCCCGTCAGCTTCTTCATTTCAACACGGATCACCAGATCTTTAAGCTCAACCCCGAGGGATTTAGCCAAGTCAGCCAGTTTCAGTGCGGAAAGCGGAAGCGTGATGGATACGCCAGCCTCATTGTAGATGGTCAGCGTTTTGCCGTTCAGCAGCGCATCAGCAGGCAGATAAACCGTGTCCGTAGCAGTTTTGATACGGGCGTTTTCATTTGCCTTCAGAGCTGCGATCAACAGGTCGCGGTTAACTTTGCCGTCTGCACCGACGATTTCACCACCAGGAGTTCCAGGGAACCATGGTCCCCAGCCACCGCCAGGCGTGTAGCCATCCGTCACTTCCTTGTACACTACACCGCCAACCGCGGAGGAATCCAGGTAGGACAAAGTGTAGTAAGTCGAGTAAGCAACAGATTTCGGTTCGATTTTGTAAATGTATTGTCCTTTTGCTTCGTCGTATGTATCGAACGTAGCGTAGACATGTTCTGCTGCCGTAGAGTTAGCACCGTATACGTTAATCGCAATACGGTTTTGTTTCTGACCGTATACGCTGTAAGAAGCGTAAGTAGCAGAGTCTACGTAGATCGAACCCGTAACAGAACCGTTGTTAACAGTAGCTGTTTTGAATCCGGAAGCCGCAAAAGCAAGAATTGGAGACAATGCAGATACAACCATCATGAAGACGAGCAAAGCCGCAGTCTTTTTGGTTACAAGCTTTTTCATTTTTTCTTTTCACCTCCTTTCAAGTGAATATATGTAAGTGGAAGGAACAAGAGTCCCCTGAATTTATAGTGTTCTCAGACTATTCTCCCAGGAAATCGAGGACAGTTGTTATTATAATCAACTTCTCTTTGGAAGAAAAGAGTTTTTGTGGAAAAATCAAGAATTATTAGGTTTTCAATAAAGCTTTGTCAATCAGTGTCGATTTTAAGGCGCTACTTCCTTCTTAAACAGCCGCACTTAAAACGAAACAGCCTGGCAAAGAATTTAGTAGTGAACATAACATGCTGACTTGTTCAAATTTCAGTTGTGCTAGAGTTGTTAATTCTAACTCCTAAATTTCCAATTCCATAGAGCATACTACCTCTTAAGGCCTAAAAATTTTTTGCTATTGGCCTGTACTGTCTAGGATGAAATTCATAACACAAAACTTGCTGTCGTATTCAGGACGTATAATTTGACGCGTGAATACCTCTAAAAGTTGCGCCTCTTGAAGAATTTTTTTTATTTCCTATAAATGTGCGGAATTTTATGTCTGTCAGAAGGCTTGAGTAAGCTGTTCCATTACGATTAAATGAGATATGAATGAAGGTATAAACGATTGATCTTCAGTATTAGAATTGGAAATTGTAAAAGGTTATTACCACCCTTTAAAAACTAAAATAGGACGAGGCAGATTAATTATTCTGCTTCGCCCTATCGTGGTCGTATCTTACTTTGCGGTTAACTCTTTTAATAAAGCTTCCTCATTCGGATCTGCCTGAACCAGCTTCTCTTTCAGAGCGGGGTCGTTTTGACCCAGTTTCTCCAACGAAGCCAGATAATAGCGAATTGCAGAGCGAGAAGTAGCCGCGGCTGCAACGACCTCTTCCATTTCATTTTGCGGTACGAGAGCATCTCCCAAGGTCGGCTTCAACATTTCTACAGCTTCAGCGTAACGCCCCGAATAATAGTCGATTTGAGCCAATGCTTGTCTGCCCGTTGTTGTGATGTCGAAGGGGCGCCCCTGCAGCTGTTCTTTTGGCAGCAGCTTCAACTTCTCCTTGCGATCCAAAATTTCCTTGTAAAGCAGTGCTGCTTGATTCCATTGATCTTGGAAGGTTCCGGTTTGGGAGTTCTTCTCCTGTAAGCCGAGATCCGCATACTGCTTTATTCCCATTTCATAAAACCTAATGTCCCAAGGGAACTTAGTCAGTCCGTCATTGACAATTTTAATTGCTTCAGGGATATTATTGCCCAACAATTGGTTTTTGTACTTTTCCTGGATCAGCTGACGGTCGTAAGGATCATGACTCGCTGCTTTTTGAAGGACAGCGTTAGACTGTGCTAAATAATCGCCATTTTGAGTCTGTTTGTAGACCTGTGTAAGCCAATCCGCTTTTACCAAATAGTATTGGGTATTAGACGGAGAAAGTGAAATCGCCTTATCTAATACAGGGAAAATCTGGTCAATCGTCGCTTGCTGCTGAGCCATTGTCCGTGCTTTATCGAACTGGATATAAGAAGCATAGAATCGGTAAGCAAAAATGCCGGTCACGATAATAACAAGAGACAGAACCGCCGGATAAATATGTTTCAGCTTCTGGTTTTTCAGGGTAAACTTCGGTAGCTCCAGTTCTTTATCATAAAAACCAACCATGCTTCCGAGACAGAAGAAGACGATGGCAGCAATTGAGATATAGCTCATGTCAAAGTCGAATAAGCTATGAAGCAGTATAGATACTGTGAATATAAAGTAGATTAACTGGTTTCCGCGTTTTTCTGGATGGCGGATCCAGCTGCGTACAAACAGCCAGTACGCCAGAACGAAGAATCCAAGATGCAGCAGAAGTCCGATCCAACCGGTCTCAACAAGCACTTGCATTAGATAGCTATGGGTTTGGTTACTTGTATAAGGGTTTGTCTGATACTTCTGGTACAAGGCTTGCCAACCGCCGCCGCCCGTTCCGAATAGAGGGTAGTCGGCAACAATTTTCAATCCATTTTCGTAAAAAGTACCGCGTTCAAGCACGCTGTGCTGCTTAAAGCTGATATTTTCCAGTCGGTCGCTCAGATTTGTAGGCAGCAAATCACGTACGGCTGAACTCGAAAGAATAAGGACGGCACCTAGCACGGTTAAAACAATCATGGATACGGGCGCAGCCAGATAGGAAATTTTTCGTTTGGAGAAACGTTCCAACTTCGTTTCAAGCCATGGCTCAATCCAACGATGGAGAGCGAGAATCAGCAGCAAACTGACCACTGAAGCTCCGATCAGAACACCCCATCCGGTAAGAGCCTCAGAACTGAACAGAGGCATGAGCTTTTCCGGCGGGATCTGGGATCCGTTATCGTTAAAGCGCAGCACCTTTTGAGCAATTGAGAATGCTTTGGATTCAATCGTTCCGAGCACCGCAAAGGAAATGGCGACAGTAATAAACAAATGAAAAACGTACATAAGCTGTTTGGATACTTTAAGGAACGGCATCGTCAGCAGCACTGCAAGCGGAATAACTACCAGGGCTGCACGGGAGTAAGTCAGCATGAACGAAACGAATACAGGAACGAGCATAAACGCATGGATTCCGATCCAAATGCGTTTTTTGGCATGTGTCGTGTAGTAAGCTGCCGCAAGCAAAATGGCGATCAGCAAGGCGGCGTACGTATTTGGATATTGGAAAACAGAAGTCATCCGATACGTTTCAAGCTGGAACCAAAGTGCGTCCGGATACCAGTACTGACCGAATAAATTAAGGATTCCAAACCAGACCAGAACATAGCTGGTTAAAATGAGAATTGATTCCAGCGCAACTCTCGTATAACGATTGTCGTTATAATAGAGACCGAACACAAAAAATGCGGCTAACAAACAGCTAACCATTGTCATAATATTGGCTGTATTGTCGGAAGCGGCGCCGATGGAAGAAATCGCAAAGCTGAGAGGGAGCAGCCAAACGGCGATGGAGAGAATCGCTTTCCAGCTGTTCGTGTTCCATACCTTAAATAGATGGACGCACATCAGAAGGACAAAAACGAGGGAATAGATCGAGGCTCCGATCAATTTCTTTTCGAAATTGAAGTCGTATCCGTTGAAAAGCCCGGCCTTGAAGGTGTACACCAGGAAGAAAATAGCAGCCATGAGAATAGCTGACCATTTTAATAGGGAAACGTCAGAATCTTCCTTTTTGATGTACTTCGGTGGTGAAGGTTGTCGATTCATGGTAAACTCCTTTTTAGTGGGTTCAGCAGCTATTAATTTTCTTACATATTTTAATACGAACGACTTAAATGTGCAAAAGAATGTCGTTAAAGGGGATCACAATGTGTTTGTTATGAAGAAGTTGAAGTTTCTTGTTTTGTTTCTGACAAGCCTGATCTTAATAAACTCGTTATTGCATTTTGTTTCTTCTCCTGAAGGCTTATATAGACTACAATTTGAAGCAAAAAACAAACAGGACTCCTATATTCAAGTTTATTACGGTGATAGTGATCAGTTTAGTGAAATGCAATCCTTTAAAGTTAAACTGGGTCAAAACGATTCTGTTAATGGGACAGTGTCGGGGCAGTTTTTAAGAATTGATTTAGGAGATAATCAAGGTGTGTGGCAACTAGGAAACATGATAGTATCAACTCGTTTTAAGTCTTATGGAATTGGATTGGAAGATACCGGTATAAAAAAGGTTAATAATATTAGTTCGATTAAATCAAAAAATAGAAATATAGAGATTATTGCTGATAAACATGATCCTAATTTTGAGATTGTGATTCCGGATAATGTTTATGCGGAAATGAAAAAGGATTTTAAGAATGAACTTTTTTTGAGCAATATTCTTATTTCAATTATTCCTGGGATAATCGTAGCGCTTGTCATTCAAAGAAGAACGTTAATACTATATTGGATTAGAGAGTTCTATGCACAGAGACACTTGATTAGAAATCTATCCCAAAATGATTTCAAAACCAAGTACTCGGGTTCCTACCTTGGTATTTTTTGGGCATTTGTTCAACCTGTAGCGACGGTTCTGATTTACTGGTTTGTCTTTCAAATTGGATTCAGGTCAGGGCCAGTTCAGGATGCTCCATACATTCTGTGGTTAATTGCAGGGTTGGTTCCCTGGTTTTTCTTTTCAGATGCAGTTACTAATGGAACGTATAGTCTGCTTGAATATAATTATTTAGTTAAAAAGATTGTCTTTAACATTAACATTTTGCCTGTCGTTAAATTAGTTTCAAGTTTATATGTCCATATATTCTTTATACTTTTGAGCTTTATTGTTTTTGGATTGTATGGTTATTATCCTGATTTATATTACATTCAAATTTTATATTATTCTATTTGTATGATTGTGCTTGCATATGCACTATCCTTGTTGACCTCTTCATTAATACTATTTTTGAAGGATATAGGGCAATTCATTAGTATTGTGTTGCAATTTGGGATGTGGCTAACACCGATCTTATGGAATATTAGTATGATGCCGCAAAGGCTTCATTGGTTGATGAAGCTGAATCCAATGTTTTACGTAGTTGAAGGGTATAGGGATGCTTTAATTGGACATGTCTGGATGGTGGAGCGTTATAATCAAACAATCTATTTTTGGACGTTTACAATAGCTGTACTTTGGCTTGGAACTTTTATTTTTAAACGATTGAGACCCCATTTTGCCGATGTTCTTTAATGTTTGGAGGTAATAGCTTGGCAACTCTTATTAGTGCGAGAAATATACACAAAACATATAAGCTCTATGCAAAACCGGTTGATCGTCTGAAAGAGGCCACGAGCCTGAAGCGTAAGAAGTATAGTCGCGAATTTAATGCTCTCAGCAATGTTAGCATTGAAATAGGTAAGGGTGAAATTGTTGGCATTATCGGAAAGAACGGATCGGGGAAGTCTACACTTTTAAAAATAATTACAGGTGTGGTTTCTCCAACCTCAGGCAGTATTGAAGTTAATGGGAAAATCTCTGCTCTCTTAGAGTTGGGAGCAGGATTCAATTTGGAATATACTGGTATGGAAAATATTTATTTGAATGGCATGATGTTAGGGTTCTCTAAAGAGGAAATGAGTGAGAAGATAGAAGGAATATTGGCTTTTGCAGATATCGGAGAGTTTATCCATCAACCTGTAAAAGCTTATTCAAGCGGTATGTTTGCTAGGCTGGCTTTTTCTGTAGCTATAAACGTCGATCCGGATATCTTGATTGTGGATGAAGCTCTCGCAGTGGGGGACTTGAAATTTCAAATTAAATGTATGGAAAAGTTTAATGAACTTCGTTCTAGAGGGAAGACAATTCTATTTGTTTCACACGATATAAATAGCATTAAGAGATATTGCCATAGAGCCATATGGATAAACGAAGGTTTAGTTGTTGCTCAAGGACATACTGAAACCATTTGTGATCGTTATACAGATTACCTCAAATACGGCACCCTAGAGGTTGTTTTAAATGAAGAAAAGGCTACTGAGCCAGTCGAACGTGTTTTGACTGAGGATACGATTGGTTATATTGAATCTTTTGTTATCAAAAATGCTGCAGGTGAAGAAGTAGATGAAATCTCCTATGGAGAATGCCTGAACGTTGAAGTTGAATTTGTTATGAATAAGAATAATCTACATTCCATTGTAGTAGGAATTGCAATTCACACAATCGACAATATATATGTAAGTGGCTTGAATACATTATTAGATCAGCATGAAATTAAATATGAGCTCGGGTCAAATAGAGTTAGATTGATTTATAATAAAATTATTTTGTTAGGTGGCTCCTATACATTTGATGTGGCACTATTTGAAGCTAACGCCCATGTACCAATTGATTATAAAGCTAAGGTAAAGTCCTTTTTTGTCAAATCGCCATATGTCGCTGAAGGATTAATTGCTATGGAACATCATTGGGAGTAGAAGGGAGACAAGCGAATGAAATATGATTTTGATTTGGATTTATCGACGGCTAATTCACTTTCTATTCTTGCCAGCCGTATTAAGGCGGGAAGTACTGTGTTAGAGTTTGGTCCGGCCACAGGTCGATTCACCAAACATCTTAAACAAAACTTGGGATGTAAAGTCTATATAGTTGAAATAGATCCAGATTCTGCTGCACATGCTTCTTTGTATGCAGAAGAAACGCTTGTTGGAAATATAGAAGAGAATGAATGGTTGACTCGATTTTCCAATATATCGTTTGATCATATTATATTTGCAGACGTACTTGAACACCTTATTGATCCTACACAAGTGCTTGTAAATTGCAAAAATATCCTCAAGATGGATGGGACAGTTCTGATCTCGGTACCACATATAGGTCATAACAGTATCTTGATTAATTTGTTCAATAATAAATTTGAATATCAAAAGATTGGTCTATTAGACGAAACACATCTGAAATTCTTTACAAAAGGAAATCTCGAAAAAATGATCGAGGAATCGGGATATACGAGCATATTTAAAGATGCTGTCTATAAAAATCTGGAGGAAACAGAATTTAACGTTTTCTTCGATCAGTTACCTAAATCACTTCAATATGAATTTAAAAATAGAGAATATGGAAATGTTTATCAATTTGTTTATGAAATTCAAAGTGGAGAATCGAGCTTATTGGGGGAAGAGGACTATATCAAGCGGCAATCAGATATTTATTTTTCCCAATTATATTATGATCTCGGAGAAGGTTTCTCGGAAGAGCTAAGTACTAAGAAGCCGATATCTATTAAAGAGAAAACTATCCGGATGCAAGCTAATGATGATTTTAAATCACCTCTTAAGCGGATAAGATTCGATTTTATTAATACAAATGCGATTCTTTATATACGAAAAGTATATGCTGTTGGGCCGAATTTGACGATTTTTCCGCTAGTATGGAGTGAATCAAACCATCATTTTGAAAAAAATGATTTTTTTATTTTCCGAACTGAAGATCCGCAACTCATTTTCGAAGAGATTCCAGAAAATCAATTATCTGAAATTGTTATGGAAGTGGAATTTATTCAAGTCGATTTATATATTCAAGATTTAATATATCAAACTATAATTGATCAAACATCCCTTATCCAGAGGCAAATAAAAGAACTTGATGTAGTAAATACACAATTGAACTTAAGTCTTACTGAAATAGAGGGTTTAAAAGGTCGTCTTAATGAACTACAGAATCTGAATAATCATTTGAAGGCATCTCACGATGAGGAAAAGTCTAAAAATGCTCGAAATACTAATCAGATCAATGAAATGGCACGAAAAATGACAATTTTAGATAGTGAGAATGAAGCTTTACGAAGGTATTTGGATCAACTGCTTTTTATGTCCCCATATAAACATCCGATACAATTCCTTAAATTGAGGAAGGAATATCGTTCAGACTGGAGAGAATTAAGTAATGATTAGTCAGATGATTTCCGAACTTAATCAAATTTTAGCCCGAAACAAACCTAAAAATCTTTTTGGAAGAAGTAACCGAGGAGTGCAGGTAACTAGTGTTTCAAACATAAAGGGAAAAGATGGGGAATCATTCCTTGTTGAAAATGCTAATGAAATGACAACTGTGCTTTTGAAGCTTGAAGGTTGGTTCAGGCATTTTAAAATTGTCTATCGGTTTGAAAGCATAGATGCAGGAGCTGCTGTTAGCATTGAAAACTCTGAGGGGCAAGTATTTAATATTGGCCAAACGGGAACTACTACGGTCGTTTATTATTGTCGGTTTGAGAAAAAAACTGACAACATACTGTTCCATTTAAAGAATACTCCTTTTTTTTCTTTAGGCCAACTAGAGATTTTGAGTATTACAGAGTCAGAATATAAGCTAAAAAAAGCTGAACAGTATTCCAAAAAGGTGAGATTGTTAGTCAAGCAGCAGCCACACCTGAAACAAAGATTCTTTGAAGAATTAAAGGAGAATGGCTTAAAAGAAGCCGTTAGGCTTTTTAAAAATAAAGCCAAGTCGAGCGATCTAAGCAAAGTAAATATAATTACAACCACCTCCGAACAAAAACTGGGAACAAAAGTGATAAAAAATGGAATCTTAGTTGTTTCTCATGATGCTCAACGCGCAGGAGCTGCAATTCTCGCCTTAAATATTTGCAAAACCCTGAAATATGAATATAAAAAGCAAGTATATATTCTATTGATGCAAGGTGGGCCTAACGAAAAGGAATTCGAAAAGTACGGAACAGTTTATAATCTTAACCAATCAACTTTATCTTACTTAGAAAACGAGAGTTCAGTTAAATTGCTTTTAGAGGGTTTTGTCGAACAAGGCATAAAACACTGCATTGCAAATACTGTTGTAACTGGAATTTTGAGTGAGGGACTTTATAGAGCCGGGATTAAAACAGTTAATTTGGTGCATGAACTGCCTACCTCTATTAAAACATACAACTTTTCAGAAGGTGCCAAAAAAACTAGTGCATACTCAAGTCATGTTGTCTTCCCCAACCAATTTGTTAAAACCGAATTCAAGGTGTTGTTTGAGATTGATGAAGAGAAGATTGTCATTCAACCTCAAGGCGCTTATGCGAGAAATCATCTTTCCTTATCCAAAGATGATGCACGCAAGAAGATTTGCTCGGAACTTAAAATTTCTTCTGATAGTAAATTGGTTATTAATTGTGGATATGCCGATATGAGGAAAGGTATTGATTTGTTTTTTGAAGTAGCTAAATTGTTAATAAAAGATAACTCGCTTGATAACATTCATTTTCTTTGGATCGGAAATATGGAACAAGTCCTAAAACTTTGGCTAGAGCATGATGCCAAGAAGCTTGGATTAGATAAAAACTTTCATTTTATTGGTTTTACCGATAACCCTCAATTATACTTCCAGGCCGCTGATTTGTTTCTTCTCACCTCAAGGGAGGATCCCTTTCCAACGGTTGTGCTCGAAGCTTTGGACAGCCGAACGCCGGTTATTGCTTTTAAGGAAGCGGGTGGTATACCAGAGTTGCTTGAAGAAATTGGTGGAGTGAGTGTGGATTATGGAAGTACCCATCAGATGGCCTCTGCTGCTAGAAGGATTCTTTTCCAAGAAGATGTTAATTTAGCCGTATTAAACAAGGGGAAGGCAATTATTGACGAAAAGTATAATCATGAAAATTATGTGGCTAAGCTGCTGTCTATTTTGGAGCAAAGGGATATTGAACTTATCCGTAAAAAACGCCTCGTCACTGCTTGCAAGGTGTCTGTAGTTATACCGAATTATAATTACGAGGATTTCTTAGAGGAGCGAATCTACTCTATAACTAGTCAAACCATACAGCCTTATGAAATCATTTTTCTTGATGATTGCTCAAAAGACAACAGTGTAAACAAGGCTCGCTCACTTCTCGAGGTTAGCGGAATACCTTTTAAAATTATTGAAAACGAAACAAACAACGGCTGTTTCCGGCAGTGGATCAAGGGAATTCAGGAAGCAACAGGTGATTTAATATGGATTGCGGAAGCTGATGATGTTTGCGAACTGAATCTAATCGAAAGCCTTATCCCTGCATTTGATGATCATGAAGTCAGTCTTTCTTATTCCCAGTCACAGATTATAAATGAGTATTCCGAGCGAGTTCCTTTTTCTTATACTGATTACACTAATGATTTGTCGAGGGAAAAGTGGTTATCAGAGTATGTGCTTTCTGGTCAGGAAGAGGTTGTTCAGGGGCTAGCTATAAAAAACACAATTCCGAACGCAAGTGCGGTTATTATGAGGAAATCAGCCTTAATATCAATCGAAAAGGAATTATCTCGGTTTGATATTTGTGGGGATTGGCTTACTTATCTATTTGTAATTAAGGACGGTAAAATTGCGTTCCAACCCCAGATTCTAAATTATCATCGCAGACATTCAAAAAGTATCATCAGTGTTCAAGAACAATCCGTAAAGCTATATCAAGAACTTATTGAGGTCAAGAAATTTATTCTGACCACCTTTGAACTGCCTGCTTCTATACAAGAAAGGTTTATTCAACATATCAAATTAGAATATAAACGCCTTGGATGCAAAGAGACGGATTCAGATAACCTGGAAGAAAACACCACCTTGGCCCCAGCATTTAATGATTTGAAAGAGATTTATAACAATTGTCTCTTGGAACACAATTATTTGCGCTCTCGCCAAAAAATTCTACTTGTTTCTCCTGATTTTGAAATCGGTGGCGGTCAAATGTTGATTATGCGACTTGCTAATTTCTTTGCTGCCTTCCATGATGTTTATGTATGCAATGCTCGTCCGGGTCTACAACAAGATCAGTTTATTTCGATGCTCTCTTCTTCAATTACGATTACTCCATCTTTCAAAACGGCTGATGATATGGCTGCTTATATTAGAGTAGAAGGAATAAGTATTGTCAACTCTCATATTTGGTGGTCGGATAAACTGAGCTTCCTGGCCGTAAAAGAAAACCCAGATGTCAAGTGGGTTATCTCTATGCATGGTTGTTATGAAGCCATCATTGAGCAACCTTCAATTGATAGAGATTTTGGGAAAATGGTAGAGAAAATGTTTCAAAGAGCTGACCATATCATATATGCCACGGATAAGAATAAACAGATATTTAACCGAGTGTCGGTGCCCGAGGAAAAACGAAGTAAAATATATTACGGGTACAAGCTCCAAAATATTCAGCTTAAACAGAGAGCTTTTTTGGGCATAAACGATGATGCATTAATTTATGGACTGGTATCTAGGGGGATTAAAGAAAAGGGCTGGGAAGAGAGTATTCTGTCCATTATCAAACTGCAAGAGGAGAAGCTAAACGCTCACCTAGTTCTTGTAGGGGCAAGTGAGTTTGTAGATGAATTAAAGCTCAAATATTCTAAGTATCCCTACATCCATTTTATTCCTACTATTACAGAGCCATCTGGATGGATAGGATGGGTGAAAATGTTTGATGTCGGTTTACTCCCGTCTTATTTCGTCTCTGAAAGCTTGCCGAATACGGTTATTGAATATTTAGCATATGGAAAACCGGTAATTTCAACTAACATTGGAGACATTAAATATATGATTACAGCTCCGACAGGAGATGCGGGTCTACTTTTAGAGTTGGATGAGAATAGAAAGCTAGATTGGAATGTCCTGTATGAAGCGATGCGATCCATTTATCTTAACAGTGAGCTTAGGGAACGATTGACGCGGAATGTTCCGAGCTTGTTTGAGCAATTTCAGATGGAAACTTTTGCGTCGAACTATTTCTCCCTATATACCGAGAACACAAGACAGGGAGTTGCATTATGACGGCATGTTTACTTCTAGGTGGTGCCGGCTTTATCGGGTCTAATCTGGCTGAGCTGTTACATGAACAAGGACATCAAGTGTCCATTTATGATCGTAATGTCGAGGAGAAAGTCGAATCATCATCTTATGATCTGATTGAAGGGAATTTTTTTGAGGAGCAGGAGCTTGAGAGGATCATAGAAAATCACGATGTCGTCATTCATCTCATCAGTAGTATTGCCCCGGCCAGTTCGATGGATAACCCTAGGCTAGGTTATGAAAAAGATGTAATAAAAGCCCTTGAGCTTCTTGAGATCTGCCGAAGCCAATCTAAAAAAATCATTTTTATATCATCGGGTGGAACAGTTTACGGAAGGCAAGATGCCTCACCGATCCGAGTAGAGGCCTCAACTTATCCTGTAAACCATTATGGAATCACAAAGCTTGCGATAGAAAAAATAATGCTCATGTATAATGACCTCTACCAGATGGAAAATATCATTCTAAGAGTAGCAAATCCTTATGGGAGAGGTCAGATTCCTAACAAACGTATCGGAGCTATCTCTGTTTTTATCGACCATATATTGACCGGAAAAACAATTTCTATTTATGGAGATGGCTCAACGGTCAGGGATTATATTGAAATTACAGATGTTTGCCAAGCCATAGCACTCGCTGTTAATTACCGGGTACGGTCAGAAGTAATTCCAGTATTTAATGTAGGGACGGGAACAGGCATAAGTATTAAAGATATCATTCGTAAAATAGAAGAGGAAACCTATGTTGAAGCACAGACTCAGTATTTAGAAAGCCGTTCGTTTGATGTCGATTATAATGTACTTGATATATCCCAAACGGTTCTAGAGCTTGGTTTTAAGCCGAGTATCGAGATTAACCGAGGCATTCAGCAGTGTGTATGGGAGTTTACTTCAAGGATAGAACGCTTATGAGCGTTACAATTGTAATTCCTAATTTCAACGGAGAGCAGTATATTGAGACTTGTTTGGACTCTTTAAATCAACAAATATATAAAGATTTTGACGTTATTTTTGTTGATAACGGCTCTTCGGATTGTAGTTTGACATTAATAAGGAAGAAATACAGCGAAGTTAAGATAGTAGAGCTTGATAAGAATCTAGGTTTTAGTGCGGCCGTAAATCTGGGAATTAAACTATCTCGAAGTAAATATGTGGTACTTCTTAACACGGATACAAAGGCTCTCGATAACTGGCTTGAAGAATTAGTAGGGGAAATGGAGCGGCAACCAGATGCTTTTTCCTGCTCGAGCAAAATGCTTCAATATAACCATCCTGACTTGATAGATGATGCCGGTGACGAGTTCACAGCCTTTGGATTTGCCTATCAAGCGGGACACGGAAAGTCATCAAACCTTTATACTGAGTGCAGGAAAGTTTTCAGTGCTTGTGCTGGGGCGGCAATTTACAGGAGAGAGTTTTTTGATGAAATTGGTTACTTTGATGAGCGCTTTTTTGCTTATATGGAAGATGTCGATTTAGGGTTTAGAGCACGAGTTCTTGGATATGAGAACATCTATTGTCCGACAGCTATAATCTATCATATCGGAAGTGCCACCAGCGGTGGAGGAATTAACAGTTTTAAACTAAGGCTCACTGGAAGAAACACCATTTTTCTGCTGAAGAAGAACATGCCATTACTATTAATTGCGTTAAATATCCCTTTTCTTCTTACGGGGATCTTGTTGCGGCTTTTATTGCTCCGAGATAAGCCTCGAAGAAAAGCATACTGGGAAGGAATTCTACTGGGTTGGAGGGAACGGCGTTCGTTTGAAAGAGTGAAGGGGGGGGCAATGCTCTCTCGAGAATGGTTTCAAATAGAATGGAGACTTATTAGAAGCAGTTGGATGTATATTCGAAATAAATTAATTCTATCAAGGAGGATTTAAAATGAAAGGCATTATTTTGGCAGGTGGGACGGGTTCCCGGCTTTATCCATTGACTAAAGTTACTAACAAACATCTTCTCCCTGTTGGAAAATATCCTATGATTTATCATTCTATTGCTAAGCTTAAGCAAGCCGATATTACTGATATCCTCATTGTGACTGGTAAAGAGCATATGGGGGATGTTGTCAACTTGCTCGGGAGCGGACATGAGTGTGGTGTATCGTTGACATATAAAGTCCAGGACCAAGCGGGGGGAATTGCTCAGGCCCTGGGATTGGCTGAGCAATTTGTAGGAGAGGATCAAATGGTTGTCATTCTGGGGGATAATGTTTTTTCAGACTCTATTCAGTCATATGTCAATAACTTTAAAAGTCAAGGAGTAGGGGCTAAAATTCTTCTTCAAGAGGTTCATGATCCACAACGTTACGGAGTTCCTGAACTGGACAATAATTTAATTGTTTCAATTGAGGAGAAGCCGCAAGCACCGAAGAGCAATTATGCTGTTACGGGAATCTACATGTATGACCGCAATGTATTTAATATCGTAAGGACTTTAAAGCCATCGGGGCGTGGAGAGCTTGAAATAACAGATGTAAACAATGCCTATATCTCTCTGAAAAATCTAACATATGATATCTTGGAGGGCTGGTGGACTGACGCAGGTACTCATGCTTCATTAACTCACGCTAATGAACTTGCTAAGGATATTCTTCTGGGAGAAGAATTTGGTAAGTTGAAATTATAAAATTAATTTAAAAGGCAGGTGCAATCATGAAGGTCCATGAAACAAAACTGCCAGGTTTGAAATTGATTGAACCAGTTGTTCATCGTGATCTCCGCGGTTTTTTTGTAGAAAGTTATAACTGTAATCGTTATCGAGAGAACGGAATTCAGGAGCAATTCATTCAGGATAACCATTCGTTATCGATAGAGGCCGGCGTAATTAGGGGAATGCATTATCAGCTTGAACCGAAAGCGCAGAGCAAGCTTGTTCGTTGTACAGCAGGAGCAATTTATGATGTGGTCGTAGATATTCGTAAAGGCTCACATACCTTTGGTCAGTGGCAGGGTTTCATTTTAAGTTCATCGAATCACCATCAACTATTGGTACCATCTGGATTTGCACATGGGTTTTGTACGCTTGTTCCAAACTGTGAGGTCCAGTATAAAGTTGATCAGCTGTATTCTGCTGAACATGATAGGGGTATTTCCTGGAAAGATCCTGCATTAGCGATTGATTGGCCAGTGATCAATCCAATCCTATCTGATAAAGATCAGTATCATCCTAATTTGGCGGATGCTGAAATTAACTTTTAAGTATCGAGAATCTGAGATAGGGCTGTCCTTCTTTTTAGTATTCAGGATGCACTGATTCTCTAAATATCTGATACTACTCCTAAAGCAGAAGGGTGCGTAGATTTTGTGAAGTTGCTCGTAACCGGTGGTGCCGGGTTTATTGGAAGTAATTTTGTGCTTTATATGGTTGAGAACTACCCAAAATATGAAATTATTAATGTCGATGTCCTCACGTACGCAGGCAATCTGGAGAATCTCATGTCGGTAGAGAATCATCCCAATTACCGCTTTATCAAGGCGGATATTACCAATCGTGCAGAACTGGAGCCTCTGTTCAAAGAGGGAATTGACGTTATAGCCAACTTTGCTGCGGAATCGCATGTAGACCGCAGTATTCTGGAACCAGATGTATTCGTTAAGACAAACGTACTTGGCACACAGACTCTACTAGAGTTGTCTAAACAATACAATATTAAGAAGTTTGTACAAGTTTCGACCGATGAGGTATACGGAACCCTTGGCGAGACAGGCTTATTCACGGAACAAACTCCACTTGCAGCGAACAGCCCTTATTCGGCCAGTAAGGCCGGTGCGGATTTGCTCGTCCGGGCTTATCATGAAACCTTTGATCTGTCGGTAAATATTACCCGTTGCTCCAACAATTATGGTCCATATCAGTTCCCTGAGAAGCTGATTCCACTCATGATCCAGAATGCGCTTCAAAATAAGCCGCTTCCAGTCTATGGTGATGGTCTTAATGTACGGGATTGGTTATATGTTGAAGATCATTGTAGTGCGATTGATCTAGTCATTCATAAAGGTGTGAACGGTGAAGTCTATAACGTAGGCGGACGTAATGAGCGTAACAATATTCAGGTGGTTAAAACAATTTTGGAGGAGCTGGGCAAGCCAGAATCGCTCATTCAGTTCGTCAAAGATCGTCTCGGACATGATCGCCGATATGCTATCGATGCCGATAAAATCCGCAATGAGCTTGGCTGGACGCCAAAACATGATTACGAATCCGGCATCCGCGCGACCATTCGCTGGTACTTGGATAACGAAGAGTGGATGAAAGGCGTGCAAAGCGGAGCATATAAACAGTATTTTGAAACTCAATATGGAGACCGCCTTAAAGAGGCGGAAAGTGCAGAATGAACGGTTTTAATGCACAAGGAATCATAAGTACGGTGAATATGAAAGTTCTTGTCACGGGAGCAAACGGCCAATTAGGTCGGGAACTTACTTTATGGGAAACAGTTGAGGGTATTGAGATTGTCGGTATGGGAAGGAAAGAATTGGACATAACGTCATTAGAGCAGTGTAGAGAGGCTTTTGCAATGGTAGGGCCTGATGTCATTATTAATTGTGCGGCATATACGTCCGTGGATCAAGCCGAATCTGCTGTGGAAGAAGCGTATCAGATAAACGCTTCGGGAGCCAGAAATGTAGCAATCGCTGCTAGAGAAATCGGAGCTAAGCTGATTCATGTGAGCACAGATTATGTTTTTGACGGTAAAGGCAGTAAGCCATATCAGGAGTATGATGCGACAAATCCACAGACTGTATATGGAAAATCCAAGTTGGTTGGCGAGCATCTGGTACAATCACTGCATGATCGTTGGTTTATCGTTCGCACTTCCTGGGTATATGGAGCTTACGGAGTTAACTTTGTAAGCACAATGCTGAAGCTTGGAGCTGAGCGCGATAGCCTTAGTGTTGTTGATGATCAGGTTGGATCTCCTACATTTACGAAGGATCTTGCGGCGTTTCTCTTGGAGCTTGCTGAGACGGAAGCATACGGTATCTATCATGCCTCTAGCAGGGGGAGTTGTACTTGGTATGATTTTGCTAAAGCAATATTTCAAGAGGTAGGGATGTCGGTCAAGGTAAATCCCTGTACAACGGAGGAATTTCCACGTGCTGCCGCAAGACCAGCTTATTCAGTGCTGGATCACAGTGCGATTCGGGTGAACGAGTTTAATGATTTTCCTAGTTGGAATGATGCTTTGAAGAAGTTCTTTAAAAAAGGAGATTAAAATGATGTTATTCAGCAAATAGGCCTCATCACTGTGCTGATAACTGACTAGTATTGACCTCATAAAAGCACCTTCAAGAGAGTAAATTTAGAAATAGCCTCTTGAAGGTGTCCATGTCTCTACTAAAGGAATAAATAATCTCTTGCTAGTTTACAGCAAATTAATTTAATTGTAACAACTAAGCCGAGGTGGAAACAATTGATTCCGGAGGACTAGGTCCTGTTTCTCATTAAGAAAAAAACTGATGTGACGGCATTTAGTATTCTTGTACCTGTAAATTGCAAATCTGAATCCGATGAAAGGAGGATAATTCAAATCTGATGCAGTCAATACTGTCTTTTCTGAATTCTATAAGATTAAGCTTCATATGGGGGATTTACGGGTTTGTTCTCACCTGAAAATCTCCACTTTCTTATGATATAATCAGATAGTAAAGAAAGAGAGAATAATATAGTGAAATACAAGAAATACTGTACATATGTATTGAATGAATATTTCTCGCTGATTAGAAACTTGAAAAAATAACCAACGGGAAGGTTTAAAAAGAATAATTGCATAGACAAAGCGCCGATTCTTTTGAAAATGAATAAAGAAAGAATTTTTCGCGCGGTTAAAAAATTGTTTAAAAAAATAATTATTAATGGCAGAACGACTAAATCTGTTATTATAATGAAATCCAATGTACTTGTATATTCATTTTGATAAAATATTTTAATAGATAGAAATAACAATATAAGGGTTCCAAACATAGCTAATTTTCGGCTCTTTAGTTCATACTTTTGTGCAATTAAACTAAACATACATCCTGCAAAAAAGCCAGTCAATCCTCTTAACATATATCCATTTAAAATAGGATAGTTCCAACTATTTTTTAATGCTATTATTCCAATTAAAACTATCCCACAGTATAATCCAAAAGCCTGTTCCTCATCTTTATATTTGCAGATATAGAAAAATATGCAATAAGATAATAATAAGGGAGCTAGAAACCACGTACCCCCACCAGCTATATCAATACGAAAATCCCCAGTACCTAGGAAAAATCCGCTTTGAAGAAATGATAGATTGTAAAATATTTGATATGCACTGATGTATCCACCTTTTATAATAATATACAAAGAACATAAAGTGATATTAATAATTAAATATGGATATACAAGTTTAGTTCTTTTTCTGAAGTAGTCAAAAAAATCAATGCTCTTAATCTTATTGGAATAATTATATAACATTAGATATCCTGAAAAGAAAAAAAACATTTCTACTGGAATATATCCAATTACAGAAATAACTTCAAATATTTTATTGATGAAGTATAAAGAACTATCAGGTACCCCAATTAGCCCAATTATATGGTAAAGGGCTATAATTATCGCGCCGATTCCTTTCAACGAGTCTATATATCCGATATTTTTCTTCATAGGTGTCCTTCCTGCTAATTCGTCTATTGTTGTATTTGGTTTTATATTGTTTTAAAAAATGTTGGATATATTATTATGATTAATGAGTTGTTTCTATATATGTACATCCACCTATAACAGATAAACGCCCACTATTTTAAGTCGGTGAGTTGCTACCAATGTTTAGATATTTATCGTAAGTATAGTTCTTTAGGTTGATTCTGTAAATACTATTGTATTTAGTAGCCAATTATTAAACTCTGAGACACGACACTGAAAATCGGTCCATTTTCCTCTTTACTATTAGATACCGATCCAAAATGGAGCCTATAAATGAAAATTAACAAATGATTTTTGAACCATATCTTAAGTTTCTTTATGGCAAAATGAAAGAGGCTGTTCTGGAAATGATAGCTAGATCATTTTCAGAACAGCCTCAATTGGAATTAGCTTACAGCCGTTTTATGTGCACCTACAATCTCCCTTAAATATATCATTGTTTGCTCCCGAAGTTCCGGGTGTTGAAGCGCATAATGAATGGTTGTTTGAACAAATCCAAACTTTTCACCGACATCATGACGCTGACCCTCAAAGTTACATGCATATATATTTTGTTCATTACCCAGCAGAGCGATTGCATCTGTCAATTGAATTTCTCCACCTATACCGGCTTCCTGTTTACCCAAAATTTCAAAAATTTCAGGAGTTAGTATGTAACGCCCCATAATAGCTAAGTTTGACGGAGCGTTTTCGCGTGCCGGCTTTTCAATAAAACCATTGGCTTGGAAAAGCTGTGGAGCAAGTTTTTTACCATCTATAATTCCATACCTTGAAACTTCATTCCAAGGGACCTCTTGAACCCCAACTACAGATGATTCATATTGATCATACACATCAATAAGTTGTTTTAAGCAAGGAGTATCGGACTCGACTATATCGTCGCCAAGAAGTACTGCAAAAGGCTCGTTCCCAATGAACTTGCGAGCACACCAAATAGCGTGGCCAAGCCCTTTCGGTTCCTTTTGCCGAATGTAATGAATGTCAGCGATGTTAGAAGGCTTAGTTACGGAATCAAGTAGATCCCACTTATTTTTTGAAGCCAAATGATGCTCTAGCTCAAATGAATAATCAAAATGATCCTCGATCGCTCGCTTGCCTTTACCTGTGACAATTATAATATCTTCTATACCTGAAGCGACTGCTTCTTCAATGATATATTGAATAGTAGGTTTGTCCACGATTGGAAGCATTTCTTTCGGCATTGCTTTAGTGGCCGGCAAAAAACGAGTTCCTAAACCGGCTGCGGGAATAATGGCTTTGCGAATAGTCATGTTTGCAGCCTACTTTCTATGAATTGACTTTTGAATTATACCACAATTTGCGCCATAAGCATGATTGGTGTGGTGGGGAATATAGTTTATTCCATCATTTACATTTAGTATCGAATCGACAAGCAGTACTACAATAAATCCCAACAATGTAGCTCATAAAGTGAGGGAAGTAGAGGTACTAATAATTAATTTTTTTGCTAAATCAGTTTTCTTACTGCATGTTTGCCAAAACAGTTCTAGCTTTATTTAATCGGCGAGTTCCCTGAGGACTTAGCTTACTCTACTCCCGCCGCCGATAACTCCCCGGCGAAACTCCATATTTTTCCCGAAATATCCGATGCAAATACGTATATGTCCCCAACCCCGACTCCTCCGCAATCTGCTCCAGCGTCAGCTGGCTGTTTTCCATCAAGCGGAGGGCAAGCGCCAGCCGGACCTGTTGAGCGTACTGCATAATGGAGCTGCCGGTTTCCTTTTTGAACAGGTGGACAGCGCGCGTTTTGCTGACGCCGACATGAGCAGCCGCATCCTCCAGCGTGAACACCTCGGTAGCATGAGCCTCCACAAAATGTTTAAGCTTGATTGCCGTTAACGCAGCTGCTCCTCCTTGGATTGGAGCTTCCAATATGGCCCGCTCCAGGGAGAGGCATAACGCCTGCAACAGCGCATCTAATATAACGGGCTTTCCGCCGTCAAGCCGCTTGCTCTCCAGCGACAGCTGCTCCCAGATGCCTAAAATTTTGCCGTCATCGGCGATCCGCACACGCTGCGGCCGCGACTGTCGCTGCCACCAGCTGCCCATCCACGCGCCTGAGGCCATCAGGAAGTAGTCCGAGCTCGCTCCTAAGCGTGTACCTGGCCCCGGCGCTTGAATGGAGATTTCATAAGCTTCTCCCGGCGAAAATAGCAATAGATCGCCCGGAACGACGGTGGTCATCCGGCCGTCCAGCAGTACGGATGCCTCGCCTTCGGTCTGCAGCCGAAACAAATACGTTTCCAGCCCGCCGCGCATTGATTGCTGAAATGGCTCCAAATGCCGGGAAAAGCCACAAAGGATGACATTAGCCGAATGACGGTAAACCGCCATTTCATCATCAAGCTGAGCGCGCGGCTCGGACGTGAACTGACGAGGCAGAAGCTCTTTTTCAGTAGTGGACATAGATTGGTTCCTCCTTACGGTTTATGAACGGGATGAAGAGCCTCTATGACTAATCCGACCGTAATCATTAATTCTCAATGGTTAAAGTCTATCTATTCAAAATGAATCCATCATGAACAAAGATATGACCAGATTGTTGAGGTGAAAAACCATCTTGTTTCTAAAGATAGAGCGGATTAACCTCCTATAATGGATTCAATTGTACCTATTCATTCAGAAGGGATTATTATGGCGTGCAATTCTTTTCCGTGAGATTTTGTTTGGGGAACGTCTACGGAACCGTACCCAATCGAAGGGGCTTTTGATGAGGATGGACGAGGGATGTCCATCTGGGATACTTTCTCGCGCACACCTGGAAAAGTAGTGAACGGAAACACTAGCGATACTGCCTGCGACCGCTCTCACCGCTAAGAAGAGGAAATTGGCTGCTGAAGGTATCGGGCGCCGATAGATTTTATAGGCATCAACCTCTATACGGGCGGATATGCTTAGTATAATTATCCAGTGCCAGCTGCTGTTCGACCCCGGCATGCCGCTTAAAGGTTATTACGCCTGTTCGCTACTCAACAACTTTGAATGGGCGGAAGGGTATGCCAAACGTTTCGGAATTGCGTACACGAACGATGAAACACTGGAACGCTGGCCGAAAGACAGTTATTATTTTAATCAAAAGGTCATTTCGGAAAGCGGGTTTGACGTCTAAATGAATACCAAGGATTCGGCGGCGCAGCTTCCGCCGTCTCTGGACATCGGCGGCAGCGGGGCGGCAGGCTCCGCTGCCGCCCGTGTCCAGGGAACGGTAAGCGTCCATATCGTGACATATAACAGTGTGAAGGATATTGAAGGCTGCCTGGAGTGCGTCCGGGCCCAAAGTTATCCCATCGACAAAATTGTTGTCCTGGACAATGCTTCCTCCGACGGCACTCGTGAGCTCCTGCGCCGCATCGGCCAGGGGCTGACGGTCGTGGAGAGCCCGGAGAACACGGGATTCGCCGGAGGGCAAAACAGAGCTTTGGCTATGAGCGGCAGCGATTATGCGCTTGTGCTGAATCCCGATGTGCGTTTGCATCCCGATTATATAAGGCAGCTCGTTGAGCAGCTGGAGCGCCATCCTGAGGCGGGTAGCGCAACCGGCATGCTGGTGCGGCAGCCGGAGGAGGAAGTTGGCGGAGATATGGTGCCGGAACGTGGTGTTGAATCGGACCGCTCATCCGAGTCTATCCGGAGCTTGCCGCAGGCAGTCCGCGACTGGCTGGATCATTTGCCGCAGCATGCTGTCATCGACAGCACCGGGCTGCGGATGGATGTGGCGCGCCAAGCGTTCGACCGCGGCGCTAACGAGCCTGCGTCAGCCTGGCTTGCTGGCGGCGAGACGTTTGGCGTCTCCGGCGCCGCCGCGATGTACCGCCGCAGCATGATGGAGCATGTAAAGCTGCGCGGGGAGTTTTTTGACGAGACCTTTTTTGCGTATAAGGAGGATGTTGACACGGCTTGGCGCTCCCGCCTGCTCGGCTGGAAGGCGCTGTACGTGCCGGAGGCGCGAGCGCTGCATGCCCGGGGCTGGAAGGAAGGCGGACGTGCCGGAGTATCTCTGTTTGTGCGCCGGCACTCTTACGAGAACCGTATTTACACGCTGGTGAAAAACGAGAGAAGTCTGCTCAATCTTCCGGCTATTATCGCAATTGAACTATTAAAATTAGGGTATATCTTAGTAAAAGAACGGGATCTGCTTCCCAGCTGGTCTGCTATTTTTCGGCGGCTGCCGGAAATGAGGGCGAAACGGCGGGAGCTTCGTCAGAAGCCGGTTCGGTAGGGAATGGGCTCTTTTAATGAGGAAATTAATCCTAATTCCAACTATCAATCTGAAAATCCAGTCATTTCTAGAAACATTTTGACGCAAAATGCGTCTAAAAAATAGCTGGCTCTCTCCTTTTTTGGTACAATTAGTGAGAGATTGATAGACTATAACGTATTAGCGGTGATGAGAATGCTTCGAAGAAACCAGCGTTTTCTGACGCAAATGTATGTGCTGGCTGATCTAGTCGTGATGCTGGGCCTGTTTTTGGCGGCGTACTGGATCAAGTTTTACAGCGGGCTGCTGGTCCACTATAGCACGGTACCGTTCAAAACGTACCTGCTCTGGAGCACGGTTTATGCGTTTGCTGCTGTGCTGATCGGCTTTTATACGAGCTTTTACACGCCTAAGCGGCGCCAAAAGTTCTCGCGCGATGTGCTGAAGATTATCCAGGTCCAGACGTTTAGTCTGCTCCTTTTGCTCAGCCTTCTGTTTATTACGAAGGAAGTACATATTTCCCGGCAATTTATTGCGCTGTTTTTTGCGATGAACCTGTTTGGTTTGATTATTTACCGGTTTTCGGTCAAGCGCATGCTCACAATGGCGCGCAAAAGAGGTCTGAACAAGCGTTATGTGCTTGTGCTCGGAGCAGGCAGCGTTGGACGGAGCTTTCACGATAAGCTGCAGCTGTACCCGGATCTCGGCTATGACGTGTACGGATTCCTCGACGATTTCCAGAGCGAGCATGATGCCGCTATTCTTCACCAGTACAAAGGCAGGCAGCTGGCGCCGATCGTTGGCGATTTGGATGAGCTGGAAGGTATGCTGGCCGCCAATCCGACCATTGACGAGGTCATTATTGCGCTGCCGCTAGATGCACATTCCAAGTACGGCGACCTGATCAAAACCTGTGAAAAGGCCGGGGTCAAAACGCTCATTATACCGGATTATTTCGATCTTCTTCCGGCCAAGCCGTTTTTTGATAATTTTGCCGGCGTGCCGCTGATCAATATCCGCGACGTGCCGCTGGACGAGATGGGCAACCGTATCGCCAAGCGCACATTCGACATCGCTTTTTCGCTTGCGGCGCTTATTGTGCTCTCGCCGGTTATGCTGCTTATTGCGGCTGGCATCAAGCTGACCTCGCCGGGGCCGATTTTGTTCCGGCAGGAGCGGGTAGGATTGAACCGCCGCAGCTTCCATATGTTAAAGTTCCGTTCCATGCGCGTCAGCACGGAAACGGACGCCAGCCAGACCTGGACGGTGCAGAACGACCCGAGGCGTACCCGCTTCGGCACGTTCCTGCGCAGCACGAGCCTGGATGAGCTGCCGCAGTTCATTAACGTTCTGCGCGGCGAAATGAGCGTTGTCGGCCCGCGGCCGGAGCGTCCGTTTTTCGTGGACCAGTTCCGCGAGGAAATTCCGCGTTACATGGTGAAACATCATATCCGTCCCGGAATTACGGGCTGGGCTCAGACAAACGGACTGCGCGGAGACACGTCGATTGACGAGCGCATCCGCCACGATATTTTTTACATTGAGAACTGGAGCTTCTTTTTTGATATCCGAATCATATTCAAAACCGTATTGAAGGGACTTATTAATAAAAATGCATACTAATAACCAGACGGCTGCGGCAAACGAACGCTCCACTCCGGCAGTCTCTGGCTCAGAAGCAGCCGGCCCCGTGCCGGCTGCTTTTGCAGGAGACAAGGTTTCTGTCATTATACCGACGCGCAATGCCGGCTCGGAGCTTACGGAGCTGCTGGAGCGCCTTAGGACGCAAACGCTGCCGCCGCATGAAATCATTGTAATCGATACGGAATCTAGCGACGGGACGCCGGAGCGGGCCGTTCGCGGCGGCGCCCGGCTTTTTTCCATATCACGCGCGGAGTTTGATCATGGCGGGGCCCGCAACCGGGCGGCGAGGGAAGCAAGCGGCTGCATTTTAATGTTCATGACGCAGGATGCGATTCCGGACAATGCCCGGCTCATCGAAGAACTCGTTCGCTCGCTGAGCGACAGCGGCACCGGCTACGTTTATGCGCGGCAGCTGGCGCGCCGGGAGGCGGACGTGCTGGAGCGAATGTCGCGGGAATTCAATTATCCTGCGGAGTCGAGGCTTAAAAGCCGTGAGGATCTGCCGCAGCTCGGCCTAAAGACCTTTTTCTGCTCCAATGTGTGCTCTGCGATGCGCAAGGAAACCTTTCGGGCAATGGGCGGCTTTGCGGAGCCGACTTTTTTTAATGAGGATCTGTTTTTGGCCGGAAAAATGGTCTTGGAAGGGTACCAAATCGCTTATAATGCAGAAGCGAGAGTCATTCATTCTCATGCTTATACGCCCATGCAGCAGTTCAAACGGTTTTACGACAACGGCACGTCAATGGCCGAACAGAACTGGATTCTTCCTTACGCCGGCGTGGGCAAGGAAGGCTCGGGATTAGTTAAGGCGCAGCTGCGGGCGTTAATGGAAGCGGGACAATGGAGGAAGGTTCCTGGTCTGGTGGCCGAAAACGCAGCCAAGCTGATCGGCTTCAAACTTGGTATTCACCATCGGCGATTGCCTAAGCGGCTGCAGCGGGTGTTCAGCATGTACCGTCCGGGCTAGCGCAGCTGCTTTATCGCAGCTTCTGCCCTTTTCAAAGGATTTAGGAGATGCAAGGAGAAGATAAAGAGTTTGGGCGCAACAAGCGCTTTTTCCCGGTTTCTGGAGGAGGAGCAAGGATGGACGAGGAGACAAAAAGACGGCATGAGGAGCGAATCCGCAGCGAGCTGCTGCCAGGGCTGGACGTCGTCAGCGAGGAAAGCTGGAATCCGGTCCGTGTCCGTCGCGTGCCGCAGGGCTGGAAGCTGCTTGGCTGCGGCAATTACGCGGCTGTGTTCGCTTATCCCGGTGACAGCCGGCTTGCCGTCAAAGTCTATGCGCCTGGTCGTGACGGATGGGAGGCGGAGCGGCAGGTTTACCGTCTGCTTGGCGAGCATCCCGGCTTCGGCCGCTGTTATGCGTCCGGCAACGACGGCGGCAAGCGGTGGATGCTGTTGAAGCGGCTGCATGGCAAAACGCTCTACGACTGCCTGGCGGAGGGCGTCGCTATTCCGGAGCGAGTCATTGAGGACGTTGATAACGCGCTGAGCTACGCGGTATCCCGGGGATTACGGCCTCAT
Source organism: Paenibacillus pasadenensis (assembly GCF_023715725.1). GTDB lineage: Bacteria > Bacillota > Bacilli > Paenibacillales > Paenibacillaceae > Paenibacillus_O > Paenibacillus_O pasadenensis_A. Next base: position 102,742 of record NZ_JAMBOT010000003.1, on the reverse strand, counting down.
GATGTACATGGCAAAAATGTGATGCTGCAGGATGGACGCGGCGTTGTTATTGACGTCTCTGATTTTCTCAAGCTGGAAAGCTGCACGATGTGGGATGATCTCAAGCGTGCTTATTATGCGATTTACAAGCCGTTGATGGGCAAAAAGCCGTTCCCCGTGCCGGCCTGGATGATGAACAGCATGCGATCCGGTTACCGATGGACGCGCAAAAAAGGCAGGGAGCAGGAAAACCGCGATGTGACGGGAGATGCTCCGGAAGACGGTTCAGTATCCTGAGGATTGGTGCGAAGGCGGGAACCTGTCTGGAATGTTATCCCCATAATGGTCCGTCGGGTGAGGCTTGACCTCCATGACGAGGTGTGGGATTAAATCAGCTCATCAGCTGGCCAAGCCGCCTCAGGAGCAGCAGCAGCTCGGGATGGGGATAAGCGCCGGATAACGCGTACTGCCCCTCGAAGATGAACAGAGGCACGCCGTCCATTCCGAGACGCCGTCCAAGCTCCAGCTGAGCTTCAATCTCGACTTTACCGTCGCCGTAGCTCAGCCTCTCCCGCAGCACGCGGGGCTGCCAGCCTGCAGCGGCGCTGGCTGCGGCGATAATTTCGATGTCGCCGATATTCTCTCCCTCTTCAAAATAGCGGCGGCATAACTCGTCTATAAAAGCGCCCTGATCCAGCGCTGGCGTCAGGGAAAGCGCCTGGTGTGCCAGCCGGGTTGAAGGAAGAAGGTTAATTCGTTCAAAGCGGAATTCCAATCCGATCGCCTGCCCGTCCTTCGCCACATGGCGCTGCGTGCGGCGCATAGGGGCGGTTCCGCCGGAGCGGGCCGCCATCGTTTCCCGGAACGGCAATCCCTCCGGCGGAACGTCGGGATGCAGCAAAAACGGGCTATGACGCACGACTGCCTCCTGGCCGGAAGGAGGCTGCCATTGCTGCAGGGCAAGCTCCAGATGTTTGCGACCCATTCGGCACCAAGGACAAAGCAGATCGTGATAAATTTCAATAAGCATTGAAGCAGCCTCCTTTCAGCCAATGGTAAGGGCTTGTACCCTCTAGTATGAAGGAAGCGGGCCGGAGCTTCAATGCCCGGCGCCGCTGCGGACGATTAGCCGTTCTCTTCCTCGTAGGCGGCGAGCAGCTGTTTGCCCCGCTCCAGCTCGCTGCGCAGCACGAGCACCCGGATGCTCATTTCCTCCTCGGAGGTCCGCGATTTAATCCCGTTATCCTTCAGATAGGCCTGAATCCGGTACACCTTGTCGAGTCTCGCTTTGCTTTCGCTGAGCAGCAGTGCCCAGCGCTTGCTGGAGCTTACCGCCCCATACACGATTAAGCCTGCCGCCAGCACGATAACCGCAGCCCATACATAAGTCATTACCAGCACCACCTCGGCGTTAGTTGGAGATCAATCACGGTTATTCTATTCGTAGAGGCCATCCCGACATGACAACGACTGCAAGCAACACGTTAAAAAAGGAGAGGAATTATGATTGAGATCGGGCTCGCCGGCTGGGGGGACCACGACGCTCTCTACCGCACGCGGGAAGCCGTTAAGGCCAAGCTGAGCGCATACAGCAGGTTATTCGGCACGGTTGAGGTGGACAGCACCTTTTATGCGGTTCAGCCGAAGCGGAATATGGAAAAATGGACAAGCGAAACACCGGAGCATTTCCGGTTTGTCGTAAAAGCGTACCAGGGCATGACCGGCCATACCCGTGGCGTAATTCCTTATCCGGATGAAGAAGCGATGTTCGCCGATTTTAAGCTGGCGCTTACGCCAATGCTGGAGAGCGGCAAGCTGAGCAGCGTGCTGTTCCAGTATCCGCCCTGGTTCAACTGCACGCGGGAAAATGTGCAAACGCTTCGCCAGGGGAAACGGCTGATGGAGGATATCCCTTGTGCACTGGAGTTCCGCCATCAGAGCTGGTTTACGCCGGATATGCGCGGCAGAACGCTTGATTTTATGCGCCAGGAGGGTTGGCTGCACAGCATTTGCGACGAGCCTCAAGCGGGGGAGGGCTCGGTCCCCATTGTGGAGGAAGTGACCGACGAGAGCTGGACTCTTGTCCGCATGCATGGAAGGAACGTATCCGGCTGGCATTCCTCCGGCAAGCCGAACTGGCGGGAGGTTCGTTACTTATACCGGTACAGTAGCGAGGAGCTGCAGGAGTGGGCGGAGCGGCTGCGCCGTCTTGAGGAGCGCTGCAGGCGGGTGGAGGTCATTTTCAACAACAATTCCGGCGGCGATGCGGCGGACAATGCGCGAGAGCTGATGGAGCTGCTTGGCATGCAGCCGCCGCCTATTCCGGAGGAGCCGCCGGAGCGGGACCCCGGCGTTGAGCAACTGGAGCTATTTTAACCGAGCAGCCAGCGGTGGTTTGCGGCAGTTGTTCGCGTAGCCGGAGCTTTTTCTCTTTGAGCGCTTGAGGCGGCTCCCGATTTGTTTGAGTTCATCCAGCAGTGGTAAAATAGACTAGTTCATTTGAAATTTGCGTGGAGGAGGCTATTTTATAATGACGATTCAGCTTCAAGGTTTGAAGGACACGGTAGAGCTTCATAACGGCGTGCAAATGCCGAGGTTTGGTCTCGGCGTGTGGCAGGTAACGGAAGAAGGAGTTGTCGAGCAGGCTGTTATGAGCGCGATTAAAGCAGGTTACCGCAGCATCGACACCGCAAAAATATATGGAAACGAAGACGGCGTAGGCCGGGGAATCCGCGACAGCGGCATTTCGCGCGACGAGCTGTTTATTACGACGAAGGTTTGGAATGCGGATATGGGCTACGAAAGCACGCTCCAAGCATTTCAGGCAAGCCTGGACAAGCTTGGCTTGGACAAGCTGGATCTGTATCTCATTCACTGGCCCGTTGAAGGCAAAATCAAAGACACATGGCGGGCGATGGAAAAGCTGTACAAGGACGGCCGCGTTAGCGCGATCGGCGTCTGCAACTTCCATATTCACCATCTGAAGGAGCTGATGCAGGATGCCGAAATTAAGCCGATGCTTAATCAGGTGGAATGCCATCCGCTGCTGAGCCAAGCCGAGCTGCGTGAATTTTGCCAGCAGCATGGCATTGTCGTAGAAGCTTGGAGTCCTCTCATGCAAGGAAACCTGGGTTTGCCGGAGCTGGCGGATCTCGCCAAAAAGCATGGCAAAACACCGGCTCAAATCGTTCTCCGCTGGGATCTTCAGCATGGCATCGTGACGATTCCTAAATCGACTCACGAGCATCGGATTATTGAAAACGCCGGCGTATTTGACTTTGAGCTTTCGGCAGAGGATATGGCTCTGATTGACGGCATTAACCAGAATAAACGTTTCGGTCCGGACCCGGATAACTTCGATTTTTAATTTTATAAAAAATTCGACTTAGTCGTTTGAGGTATTATCAGTGAAAACGGGTGAAAGACGCAGCGGAGCCGAAGTCCGAGCCCGAAGAAGCGTCAGCTTAACACGTCGGATTTCTCCCATACTGGGAGATATAATTCAAAGAAATCCGAGGTTAACAGCGATCGGAGGGCCGGATTTTGGCGCAGCGGCTACATTTTCACCAAGCTTTTCAGCATGAAAGCAGCCTCAAAAGAACAGACTAAGCCGATAGGGAGGGCCTATTGACAGACCCAACTGTAACTGTTATTATTACAGTACGAAACGGGGTGGCCGTCTCGCATGAACAGTGAATTTACGATTGCCGTCCACAGCTTGGTCTATCTGGCTTATGTGCCGGAGCGCAGCGCCTCCAGCGAGGCGATTGCGGAGAATGTGTGCACGAACCCGGCAAGGGTCCGCAAGGTGATGGGGTATCTCAAGCGCGGCGGATATGTTGCGACGCGTGAAGGCTCCGGCGGCGGTTACCGTTTGACGGCGGAGCCGGCGGAAGTAACGCTGAAGGACATTTACCGGCACATTGCCAGCGGCTCGCTTATGCCGAATTGGGGCTCGGGCGATCCCGATTGCGATTGTCTGGTCGGTTCCAGCATGCAGGAGGTCATGAACGACATTTTCTGCGGGGCGGAGAAACGTCTGGAGGATTATTTCGGGGGACTTACCATTGCCAGCGTGCTGGGCCGCATTCGCCACACAGACGGCTGATTGGACGGGAACACGGGATTTCAGGCAGCAGCTTGAATAATTCATATATCGAGAGGATGATTGAATCATGGCAGCAGTAGCATTGACGAAAGAAAACTTCAACGACAGCATTCAAAACGGCGTAACTTTGGTAGACTTCTGGGCGCCTTGGTGCGGACCTTGCAAAATGCAGCTCCCAATCGTGGAAGAGCTCGGCGCAGAGCTGGAAGGCACGGCAACAATTGCTAAAATCAACGTTGACGAACAGCCTGAAATTGCTTCCCAATTCGGCGTAATGAGCATCCCGACGCTGATCCTGTTCAAAGACGGACAGCCAGTGGACAAAATGGTCGGCGTGCAAAGCAAAGACGCTCTGAAAAACAAAATCCAAGGCCAGCTGTAAGCAGCTGCGACCGGCGGATTGAACGGCCAACCTGAGCGACGGCTCCAGCCGAGCCTGCGGCTTCGGTCCGCTACTTGCAAGAAACCCGCATTCTACGCCTTGGGGCGAGGATGCGGGTTTTTGTTTGCGCCAAGAGTTAAGCCTGAATCGGGCTGCGCTTCAGCAGGCGTTTAATGGAGCGGTCCGCTTCGTGAAGCGTCACTTCTTTGTCAACCGTGAGCATGACGCCTTTATCCATCAGGATGCGGCCGCCAACGATCGTTGTTTCTACATCGGCGCGTGTTGCGGAATAGACGATCCGGGAGATCGGGTCCACGTCGTAGGACGGGAACGTATGGAACTGGTTCAGGTTCAAGATCGCCAGATCCGCTTTTTTGCCAACCTCCAGACTGCCGATTTCATGCTCCATTCCGACTGCGCGCGCGCCGCCGATTGTAGCCATACGGAATACGCTGCGGGCGTTCATCGCGGTCGGGCCGTGGCGCGGCTTGTGAATAAGAGCGGCGAGGCGCATCTCATTGAACATGTCCAAATTATTGTTGCAAGGAGCGCCGTCCGCGCCAAGGCTGACGCTAATGCTTGTATCCAGCATTTCAGGCACGTCCGCAAAGCCGGAGGCAAGCTTCATGTTGGAGCCCGGACAGTGGCTGACGTGAACGCCGCGATCGCGGATGATCCGTTTCTCGTTGTCGCTCAGCCAGATGCAATGCGCCAAAATGAGACGGTCGGAGGCGAGTCCGATATGGTCCAAATATTCGATGTTGCGCATGCCGGTCATTTGCTCCACAAGCTCAATCTCGCCCTGGTTCTCCGACGCATGCGTATGGACGTTGACGTTGTGCTGCTCCGACAGACGCGCCACCTCGCGCAGCAGCTCGTCCGTACAGCTGATGACAAACCGCGGCGAAAAGGCGTAACGGATCCGGCCGTTGTCGTGACCGTGCCATTTTTCCATGAGATCAACGCTCTCCTGCAGGGAGTCGGCTGTCTCCTCCTGAAGCGGCAGCGGAATATCGCTGCCTTTGCGGTCCATCATTACCTTGCCGGACAGGGCGCGGATGCCGCTTTTGGAAATGGCCTGGAACGCCGAATCGGTATGGTGAACCGTTTCCATATCGACAATTGTCGTCGTACCGCTTTGCAGCAGCTCTCCGATGCCGAGCATCGCCGAATAGTAGAGAGATTCCTCGTCATGCGCCGCCTCCAGCGGCCAAATCCGTTTGCGCAGCCAGTCCAGCAGCTCCAGATCGTCGCCTTTGCCGCGGAACAGCGTCTGGCACAGATGGATGTGCGTCTGGATGAAACCCGGAATAACGGTGCGGCCGGTAGCGTCGATGACGCGGTCCGCTCCGGCTGCGTCCAGGTTCGGACCGATCGCCTCGATGCGGTCGTCCTTGATCAGCAGATCGCCTTGAATGATGTCCTCCAGCGCATTCATCGTTACGATCTGAGCGTTGCGGATCAGAATCGTTTGGGACATGGATTACCCACTCCTTCAGAAAATAAAAATAGCCGCGAAAAATACGCCAAGGGCCTATTTTTCGTAGCTAGAAATTTACGGTTTCCGGTAGAGACCCTGAGCCCCATTGCTCAGGATATACGAAAGGATGCGCATTTATGCGGTTGTGTCACCAGAATACTTCAGTCAAGGCAGCGCTGTCAACGTAACGGCACAGGCAGCTATGGGGTAACTTTGGTCAGCGAGACGCATCGACAAGTACCGTTAATCAATGAATCTATGACGCAGGAAGCGTCAGCCGCCGCGATGCGGGGTATAAAAGATCAACACTATTTTGTCCCGCATAGGAGGGATTCAAATGCCATTTTTGGCTGTTCTGCTCATCGTTGTAGGCTTGCTCTTTGGCATATCCGGCCTGTTCGATCTGATCGCCGGCGCGCTGAAGTTCGCCTTTTATCTGATCGCTATTCTGTTCCTTGCCGGAGGCATTATGATGATGTTCAACAAAGCCAAAAGCTGAATCGGGAAGCCGTTTATGCTCGCGCTCCGGCGTGAAGCGGGCGGCTTCTTTTTTTGTGCTGGAACGCCTATCCAGTCTCTCGACAGAGTGATAGAATAATTCGTGAGATTGATAGGGTGAGGGGAGCGGTTGAGTTGAACAAAACGTATAGGGGATGGGCGTCCAGGCTTTGCCTGGCACTCGCGGTGCTGCTTGCACTGGGGGGCGGATCAGGCGCGGCGGTGGCGGCAGCTCCGCAGGCTGCTGCAGATGAGTTCAAGCTGGTGACGCTTGGCGACTCTATTACGGCGGGTTTTGAGCCGGGAGTTGATTATTCCAAGGCGCAGCCATACGGCTACGCGGACAGATTGTACGAGCAAGGGCTGCTGCATGGACGCACGTCGCTCTCTAACTACGGAATCGTCGGACTTAAAACATCCGGCCTGAAAGTGTTCAGCGAAGCGGCAGCGGCTGGAAAAGGCGTGACAGGCGCCGAGATTCAGGAGAATCTGCCCGATCCGCGCGCGGATGTGCTGGGAGCATCGGCAGCAGCGCTGCGTGCCGAGCTAGCCGAGGCGGATGCGGTTGTTATCACGATTGGCGGCAACGATTTTTCACCGCTGCTGACGAAGGCTGCTGAGCTGACGGAAGACCAGCTGAAAGCAGAGGTTGCCGCATTGCTTACGCAATACAACACAAACGTTACGGCTTCAGTTGACGCGCTGCTGAGCGTGAACCCGGCGCTGCGCATCATAATCGCTGATCAATACCAGCCCGTTCCGGTGCTGGGCGGCAAGGACCTTTATAACAAGCTGAATCTGGCGACAGCGGCATTTACAGCGAACCTCGATACGCTTGCTGCTTCCTATGCAGCCAAAGGCTCCTCGGTTGAGGCGGCGCATGTGGCTAAGGAGTTTGTAGGCCGCGAAGGCATGCTGACGTATATGGTTTCCAAACGGGATTTCCACCCGAACCAGAGCGGGTATGCGGTAATTGCAGCTGTGTTTGGCAAAGTGCTGTGGGGAGCGTACACTGAGCTCGCAGCTCCTGCGGCCGGCGCTCCGATGAACATTTACGTCGGCGGCAAGCTGTTGAACACCCCGTATAAACCGGTGCTCAAAAATGACGTCAATTATGTCGCGATTCAGGACATCGTGAATGCGGTTGGAGCGAAGACGGTTTGGGACAGCAAAACATCGACGGCGAACATCAAGTACGGAACCCGTACGGTCGGTGTCCGCATCGGATCTCCAACGGTAACGGTAGACGGTATCGCCGTGCCGGTCAGCTCGCCTGCCTACATGCAAAAGATTGGCAAGGAAGGCAAAACTTACGTGCCTCTCGCCACGGTTGCCGAAGGCCTGGGCTTCTCCGTCGAATATAAAGGCAAGCTGAAATCGGTCTTTATTAATCCGTAGTCTTAACGCGGTTCCAGCCCGCTTCTGCGCTTCTTCTCCAAGATGCGCGGAAGCGGGCTATTTGTATTTCGATATTTAGCGAAAGTCCTGAGCGGATTAGGACTTGTTTCCTATTGATTTGAAGCCATAGCCCTCTACAGCCTTTAATTTTGTCCCACTATACTAAAATTTATGGAAAGTTTTAGTAACTAATAGGAAAGCAGGGATGGGCAGTATGGGCAAGGGGAAGAGGGACGGGCTGCTGTGCGCGGCTGATCCAAAAGGGAGCTTCCAAACGGTCATGTCCGTTTGGCTAATTATATGCATGTTGGCGGCACTGTTATCGGGAACGCCGTCAACAGCTGCGGCACTAGCTGCTCCGGTTGCTCCGGCCGCCTCGAATGGCGGGGCAGAGGTTCCGGCCTGGGCGGCCTCAGACGTGGAGGAGCTGAGCAAGGCAGGGATTTTAAAAGGAGATAAAAATGGGGAGCTGTTCCTTTCGAGGCCGGTAACCCGCGCCGAATGGACGGCTTGGCTCGTCCGTTTGGCGGAGGTGGAGGAAGGTTCGGCTGTGGACCAGGGAAGCCCTGCCTCCAAAGCGAATTTCTCCGATCTCGGCGACAAATGGTACAGCCGAGAAATCGGGCAAGCGGCGGATGCCGGTCTGGCCTCCGGCTATCCGGACGGCACATTCCGCCCGGACGCCTCGCTCAGCCGCCAGGAGGCGGCGGTTATGCTTGACCGGCTGCTCGGCCCGGAACGGGTGGAGCCTGCGCTTTTCCGGGATGAGCATCGGCTTGCGGGCTGGGCGGCAGCCTCTGTAAAAGCGGCAGCGGCAGCCGGGCTGATGCTTGGTTATCCCGGAGGTTATTTTGACGGGGAGAAAAAAATGCTGCGCTCCGAAGCCGCAGCTCTGCTTAATCGTGCGCGGAGCTATGCCAAGCCGCTGCCGGTTCGGGTAGAAGCGAAGGACGAGCAGGGGCGTCCGGCGGCCAAAACGGCGGTATATGCGCAGCGGCCGGGAGAGCGGAGACCGGTTGCTTTTGCCGTTACTGGCGCGGGCGGCATGGCGGAGCTGCGTCTGCCTGTGGGCGATTATGAACTTGTATCGGCAGCGGGAGCAAAGATTTCCCGTCATTCCGTATCGGTACGGCGGTTTAACCCGGATAAGCGGAAGGCTGCCATTTCTCCAAGAGAAGCGGCTGCAATCAAAGGGCGCGTGGAATATGCCGACGGCCGACCGGCTAAAGGGCTGCTGCTGGCGTTTACGGATGAGACGAGCTGGTATGCATTGACGGATCAGGACGGGAATTGGACAGCGTACGCGGAGGCGGGGCGCTTGTATAACGTCCGGATTATGGAACACAAGGAGATTCGTGCAGCCGCCGGAGGAGGACTGCCAGGCTTGTACGACCAAGCCGGCCTCTGGCCTTCTGTTCTGGCTGAACTCGACCGCAGCGCAGAACAGCCGCAAAGCTGCGGCGGCTGCCGCATTGCCGATGGAAAGAGCAAAGTTAAATCGGCTCAAGCCGGAACGTCTACATCCGCCGAAGTCATTCGGCTCGATTGGAACGAATCTGCGCCGGAGCCTACCGGCAGCGCTCCTTCCGCTGGGCCGGGAGGTCCCGAGATTCCCGGCGGAGGCGGACCGCAGCTTCCAACGCCGACTCCAAGCACGTCTCCCGCTCCGACACTGTCGCCAACGCCGGGAGCGACAGGCACTCCGGCGCCAACGCCGGGCGGAACGCCGACGCCTACCATCACGCCGACGGGAGGGCCAACCGGAACGCCAACTGCGACACCGACGGGGGGGCCAACCGCTACGCCAACGTTAGCGCCGACGGTGGAGCCAACCTCGACACCGACGCCAACCGTCAGCCCTGGCTCCATTGCGCCGGAGCTGTCCAAAGGGAGCATGCCTTCGTTTGCGGAATCAACCGAGTTCCTGTATAGCGGGGACTCGCCTGTGCAGACCGGCGTAGAGCCGGGAACGGTTCGGCCGGAGCATGCTGCTGTCATTCGGGGCAAGGCGCTGGACGAATCCGGCAAGCCGCTTTCCGGGGTCAGCGTCAGCGTGGCGGGAGAGCCGCAGTACGGGCGCTCCGAGACTCGTGCGGATGGCTGGGCGGACCTGGCTGTGAATGGCGGCACTTCGTTGACAATTGAGTATGTAAAGGAAGGGTTCATGCCGCTGCAGCGGCGGATCGAGCCCGTGTCCGGCGAATTTTCTCTGCTGCCGGACGTTGTGCTTAAGCCGTATGACAGCAAGGCGACCCGCATCAAGCTGGGCGCAGACAGCGGGATCCAGACGGCGCAAGGCAGCGAAGTGAGCGATGCGGACGGCATCCGTTCGGCCGCTCTGCTTGTGCCGGCCGGGACGGAAGCCGAAATGATTATGGAAGACGGCACTCGCAAAAAAATGGACGAAATGAATTTCAGAGCGACGGAATATACGTCTGGCGAAAATGGCCTGGCCGCCATGCCGGGCGAGTTGCCTTCTTATGTTGGTTATACGTATGCCGTTGAGCTTTCGGCTGACGAGGCGGTCAAAGCGGGAGCCGTCGAAGTGCGCTTTAACCAGCCGTTGTATCTTTACGTAGACAACTTCCTGAAATTCCCTACGGGCGGAGTTGTGCCGATCGGATATTACGACCGCGAGCAGGCGGCATGGATTCCTTCCGACAACGGCAAAGTTATTGCCGTTCTGGACGAGCAAGCCGGCGCGGCAGTGCTTGATACGGACGGGGACGGTCTGGCGGACTCAGCCGAGGCGCTAGCGAGGCTGAACATTACGGAGGGCGAGCTGCGCAAGCTGGCCGGCCTGTACGAACCGGGCGACAGCTTGTGGCGCTCGCCTGTGGAACATTTTACGCCGTGGGACTGCAACTGGCCTTATGGACCGCCGCAAGATGCAATTAATCCGCCGACTGCGGGGCCGAATCAAGAACGACCGAAGCAGGATGATCCGTGCCTCCAGTCAGGCTCTATCATTGGCTGCCAGGATCAGAGCCTCGGCCAGGAGATTCCTTTGCCGGGGATCGGGCTGAGCTTGCACTACACGAGCAAACGGACAGAGGGCTACAGCGACGCCAGAACGCTGGAAATTCCGCTGACGCCAGCCAATTTGCCGCAATCGATGCGCAGCGTTAACCTTACGGTCGAAATTGCCGGGCAGCAGCTTGTCTGGACGTACAAGCCGGAGCCGAATTTGCGGCATGTCTTCCAATGGGACGGGAAGGATGCTTACGGGCGGGAGGTCGGCGGCCGCACGAGTTATAAGGTGACGATCACCTACGAATACGGGGCGCAATATTACGGTTCCTCCACTGCGTTCACGCGCAGCTTCGGGCAGTTGAGCGGAGAACCCGGTGTGAAGATTGGCGCCGTGCGCGAACTGGCTCAGGTGACAACCTCCCGTAGCTGGACAGGGGTGGTGACCGCAGCGAAAAACCCTTATCAGGACGCGGGAATAGCGGGATGGAGCTTGACTCCGCAACATTTGAAAGACAATGTGTCGCAGGACGTGTTTCTGGGGGATGGCAGCAAGCTGGAAGGAAGCTCCGGCGATTATAAGATCGAGCTGGCGCACCGCGTCATCGGGTTCCCGAGGCAAATGTCGATGGCGGTAGCCACTGGTCCGGACGGCAGCGAATACATCGTAGCTCGCATTAGCGAGGTTAGTTCATCGCGCACGGCCATTTTGAAGCGGAAGCCGGGCGGTGATCTGCGGGAAATCAGCGGTTTGCCGGACGAGTTCGCCAGTGCCCAACGTCCGCCAAGCGGTGAAACGATCCGATATTTGCGGGTCGGTTCCGATGGAGCCTTGTATCTTGGCTCAAACGATATTTGGACGGTCGGGGCGCGAATATGGAAAAAGGCGCCGGACAGCGAAGTATGGGAACCGATTATAGGATCGGGAAAATTCATGAATTGGGGCTTCCCCGACCTGGAGGATGGAGAGGACCCGCTGAAGGGTTCGCTTGGCTCTCTCGACGGCATGGAAATTGGAAGCGACGGAACGGTGTACTTCCTGTCCAACACCATTCTGTACAAAGTCGGGCATGACGGCAAGATAGCCCGGCTTGGCGCGAGGACGTTCGATTACGGAGTGGACAACGGCGACTTGACCAAGCCCAATCTGGGAGGAGTGACAGCACTCGCCATGGGCGAGGACGATTATTTGTACGTCATGGATAGTACATCAGAGGGCAGCCGTATCCGCCAGGTCACTCCTGACGGCAAAATTCGGCTCGTTGCCCAATCCAGCGCCAGCGGTTCGCCCGTTGCGCACGGCATGTCGTTACCGGACAAGCCGAAGTTCAATACGACGACGCTGTTTGCCGACGGGCTTGGCAATTTATATTTTATAGAAATAGGAAAACAGGAAACGGAGCTGTATCGCCTGACTCCCGGGGGCGTCTTCCTGAACATTGGAAGAGAGTATTCGGCTAAATACGTTATGCAGGAGAACAGTCTGGAAGCGGTATCCCACGAAGGCATGCTTTATCTGGAGTATGGCGGCGACCTGTCTATGACACTCGATTCTCAATTGTTGAATCGGCTGGTGCCGGATATGCTGCCAATCCGCGACGACAGCGAATCTGTCGATCCAAGCGGCGAATGGATTTATCGCTTCGATCCGGCAAGCGGCAGACATCTGGAAACTGTTCACGCCCTGACCGGGGTAAAGGTGCATGCCTTCCGCTATGACGACAACGGCCGGTTAACGGAAATAGCAGACCGTTACGGCAGCAAAGTATCCATTGAGCGGGACGCGGACGGCAATCCGACCGCAATTGTGGCGCCGGACGGACAAGGGGCTGTTCTGAAGGTGGACAGCGCTGGGGAGCTGGAGTCGGTCGCGTTGCCCGGCGGGGCGAAGTATGAGATGTCGTATGGAGCCAGCGGGCTGCTGTCCCGGTTTGCCGGACCCGGCGGTTACGACAGCCATTATGAGTATAGCGAAGAGGGCTGGCTGACCGCCGCCGTTAACGCCAAGGGAGAGCGCCAAACGCTGACGCGCGAACCGGTGAAGGGTGGCTACCGGGTCGTTCACGTGAAGCCGGACGACAAAGAGTACATGTATGCGGTAACCCGTCAGGATAATGGTTCCATCACCCGCGAAAACACCGATCCGAACGGGGCCAAGAGCGTATCGGTAACGCGGCTGGATGGCAGCCAAACGACCGTTTATCCCGACGGAACGCAGACAGTCAAGCAGTTTGGCCCCGATCCGAGGTTCGGCATGGACGCTCCGCTGTTGGCCCGGTACGAGTACCGTACGCCAAGTGGGCGGACCAGTGTGTTTGAGGAGAAGCGGGAAGTAAAGTATGCCGATCCCGACAATCCGATGTCGCTGCTGGAATTTGTTTCTGTTCAAACGGTGAACGGCTCCGCGACAACGTTCCGGTATGACCCTGCCAAGCGCGAATATTCGGAGACGTCGGAAGCGGCCGGAACGACGCTCACCAAGGTGGATGAATTCGGACGCACCATTGAAATCAGCGAGGAAGGGCTTGCGCCAGCGTTGTTTGCCTACGATGAGCGCGGACGTCTTTCTGCGGTAAGCCGAGGAAACCAGCAGTTGAGCTATGTTTATCTGGAAGAGGACAAGCTGGTGGAAGTGACAGATGCGGAAGGCCGCACGAAGAAATATAGTTACGATGACGCAGGCCGTTTTGTGTCGGTGCTTCAGGACGAGGGCAACCGGTATGAAAAGGCGTTCGACGAGTCTGGCAGGCTCACGGGCATCACAATGCCGGATAGCAGCGCGTATGAGCTGAGCTATGACGGAGCGGGAAGGGTTGCCGGTTTTGCGCCTGAAGGTGGCGAAGCGCTGAAACGCAGCTACTCCCCAGCCGGAGAACTGGAGTCCATCGAGCTGCCCGGCGGCAGAGGAATAATGCTGGATTATGACGTCGGCGGGCGTGTGCTGTCCATGACGGATGAAGCGATCACCCGCATGTTTAAGTATGCCGATTCCACGGACCGGGCGAGCGAGGCTGTCAGCAGCAGCGGCGACCTGAAACAAAAGCTCCGGTTCTTCTACGATGGGGCGTCGATCACCAGAATGGAGCTGTCCGGGGAAGTCAATGGAAGCTTCCAATACGGATACGAGAATTCCTCGCGGCTGTCGTCGATTCTTTTGACCATTCCAGAGCAGCAGGGCATAGGGGGAGATGGTTCAGACGAGGCTCCGGTGACGGCGAGTCCAACTCCTGACGTCAGCCCGGGTCCGAGTCCGGATGTCAGTCCGGGTCCGAGTCCGGATGTCAGCCCGGGTCCGAGTCCGGATGTCAGTCCGGGTCCGAGTCCCGATGTGAGCCCGGGTCCGAGTCCGGATGTCAGCCCGGGTCCGAGTCCGGATGTCAGCCCGGGTCCGAGTCCGGATGTCAGTCCGGGTCCAAGTCCGGATGTGAGCCCGGGTCCGAGTCCGGATGTGAGCCCGGGTCCGAGTCCGGATGTCAGCCCGGGTCCGAGTCCGGATGTCAGCCCGGGTCCGAGTCCGGATGTCAGTCCGGGACCAAGTCCCGATGTCAGCCCGGAACCAAGTCCCGGCACCAGTCCGGAACCAAGTCCCGGTGCTACTCCTGCTCCGGGGCTGGTGTATGAGCTTCCGCTCGGTTGGACCGGAGATGGAATGTTAGCCGGATTCGGCGGGTTCGCTCTGGAACGGGACGGAGCCGGGGGCCGCGTCAACTCGTTGCAAGACGGGGCTCTGGATGTGGATGTAGTCTATGACGAAAGCGGGCGCCACCAGGAAGCGGTATACCGGGTCGGCTCAGCCGAGGTGTTCCGCCTGGGTTACAGCTACGACGCCAGAGGGCTGCTTGCAAGTGTGACCGGGACCGCCCCTGAGGGTGTGACAGAACGACGGTACCGTTATGACGGAAACGGCCAGCTGATTGAAGCGGAGACGCGGCTGCCGGACGGAACCGTGCGCAAGGAGGAATACGGGTATGACGAGAATCGCAACCGGACATCCCGCATCCTGAACGGAGCCGCACAAGCTGCGTCACTCTACGGGGCGCAGGACCGGCTGCTGTCGGCGGGCGGAGATTCGTATGAATTCGACGCTGCAGGATATTTGACGGCCCGGGGCGAGGATCGATTTACTTACGGTTCGCACGGTGAGTTGATGCAAGCAACGGCGGACGGGCAAAATATCCGCTACGCCTATGACGCGCTTGGACGCAGAGTATCGCGCGAGGACGAAACGGGCAAAACGCGGTACCTGTACGGTAATCCGCTGTTTCCACTGCTGCCGACTGCCGTTGTGGAGCCCGGCGGCGCTGTTGCCATTTATTTATATGATGAGAACGGGTTGCTTATCGCAATCGATAAAGGCGAAGAACGATTCTATGTGGTGACCGATGGAGTCGGGACGCCGCAGCGTGTCATCGACGGCAGTGGCGCAGCGGTGAAAAAGCTGTCCTACGACAGCTACGGAGTCAAGCTGGACGACAGCAACCCCGACTTCGCGCTGGCGATTGGCTTCGCCGGCGGCCTGGAGGACGAGGGAACAAAGCTTGTTCGATTCGGCTTGCGCGATTACGATCCTCAATCGGGCAGATGGACTGCGCGCGACCCGATCCTTTACGACAGCGGACAAGCGAACCTTTACGCGTATGTTAACAACAATCCGGTGCAGCTGCGTGATCCATGCGGCATGTTCTGTGTCGGAGGAAGCGCTTATGCCGGCGTGGGAGGCGGAGCGCAAATATGCTTGAGCTCCGAGGGCATGTCGGTATGCGGCGAGCTTGGAGTTGGCGCAGGAGGCGGACTGGAGCTGAATCTGAATCCGGCTCAGGACTTGGCCGATACCGGATTATCTCTGGAAGCCAGCGCAGGAGTGTCGATAGGTCCGGTCGGCATAAAGGCCGGATACCAGATTACCCGGAAGAACGATTGCATTTCGCATGGCGAGATCGGCGGCGCCGATCTCGGTCCGCTGACTATAGATTTTACCAATCCAGCCAACACGGGACTTCGAGCGCCCAATTTGGCTGACTACTTGGACCCATCCGTCGGCGCCCAGGCCAAGCTGGCTGGCAAAGCTTGCGGAAAATGGCTTTGGTAGGCGAATAAACAGCAAAAATCCGGCCTCGTCTTCCGCTTTAAGCGGAAGATGAGGCCGCTTTTTGTCGATTGGCTCAGTCCGTTTTTTTCTTTTTTTTGCCGGTAAAATTAGTGACAGACTTCACATCTTCCACAACATCGTTGACGAATTCCATACTTTGGTTCTTTGCATGCATGGAGGCCGTTCCTTTATAGTTACCTTGATGGTTCTTGTTCTCCATTTCAGCTCACCTCCCATGGCGTTAGTATGGTTCAGCGGGCCTGGGGCCATGCAGGAGGCAACGTTTGCCGCAAAAACTTGCCGATCCGGCACTAGTGTGAGATCGGATTCAAGGGGCTTGAATCAAATTAACTTGAAACAAGCAGAAGCTGACATGGAGTCCATGCGCCATCCGAAAGGAGAGTGCAGCATGTATAACAACTTGAATATCTCCCGGAAAGGGATTGCAAAACGAAGCTTGTCCATAACCTGCGGAATTGCAGCTCTGCTGATCGCCGTCGGCTGTGCGGACAACTCCAAGGATGCACAAACCACGCCGCAGCCTTCCGCAGCGGTGGAGCAGAGCCGTAACACGGCGGACGATCCCGGCGCCAAAGGAGCCTTAAATGCAGGAATTCAGGCCGTCAAAGATACAAGCAGCCTGGAATTGACGATGGCGCTGAAGCAGGACATAACGGTGGATGGAGAGACATCCTCCATGACGATGAAAAATAGCGGAAGTGTTGTGCTGGAGCCGCTGGCGGTGAAACAGAAGACCGAAAACGATTATATGGGCGAAAAATCCGCCGTGGACTCCTACCTGACGTCCGATGGTTACTATATGTACGACCCCGCAGCCAAAGCCTGGAGCCGTATGCTTGCGGACGAGGTGCCTAAAATCAAAGCGACATTGTCCGATTTTCAAATTGCTCCGGCTAAGGAACTGGAACGGATCATGCCGTATGCGGAATCATTCCGCAGTTCGCTCTCGGATGGAAGCCTGGTGCTCGACTATAAAGGGAGCGGCTCGGACAAGGCTGCCGACGCTTTGGTCCGTAATCTTTTGCGCAGCACGATGGGCATTGACGATATGGAAGCCCGCGTCCGGGATTCCATAAAGGTGTCCAAGCTGGACTACCGCCTTGTGTTTGAGGAGAAAACCGGAATGCTGAAGCAGCTGGTCGCGGATGCCGAGATGACTATAGAATACGACCCCGGCAATCCTTCCACGCTGAAGCAGTCGCTTACGATTGATTACAGCAAATGGAACGAGGCCGAGCCCGTCATAGTGCCGGAGGAGGCGAAAAACGCTCCCGAGGTAATGCCTCTGGATCAAGGCTTGATTGACGCTCTCGGCGAAGAAGGGCTGGAGGAATTTAATCCTTAAGTTTAAGGTCAGGAATATCTTTCCTATGTATAAGAACATACATTCGTGCATATAATGAGTTATATACGAATGTATGTTCTTTTTTTTATTAGGAGAGGGGCTGGCGAAATGGATGTCGGCAAGTGGGTCGGGAGAAACGTCGAGCTGATTTACACCGATGCCGGGGGGCGGTTTACCCGCCGTCTGGTGCGGCTGCAGCGGGTTGATGGAAGCTCCGTGGCCGCTTATGATCTGCTCAAGCGCCAGCCCAGGACGTTTCGGCTGGAAGGCATTTTGGCTATTCAGCCGGCGAAAGACGGAACAACCGGGGGGCTTGGCTGAGCGATTTCTTTTTAAATCCGCCAAGGTCATGTATAATGGCTCCTAGATGATTCAGAGAATGTGAAGGAGTTGTTTCCATTGGCGCTCTCATGCGGCATCGTCGGTCTTCCGAACGTCGGAAAGTCGACGCTTTTTAATGCTATTACTCAGGCGGGAGCCGAATCCGCCAACTATCCGTTCTGTACAATCGATCCTAACGTCGGCGTCGTGGAAGTGCCGGACGAGCGGCTGGATAAATTGACTGAGCTTGTCGTACCGAAACAAACGGTTCCAACTGCGTTTGAGTTTGTCGATATCGCAGGTCTCGTCGCCGGAGCAAGCAGGGGCGAAGGGCTTGGCAACAAGTTTCTGGCTCATATCCGGGAAGTGGACGCGATCGTGCACGTTGTGCGCTGCTTCCAGGACGAGAATATTACCCACGTATCCGGCAAAGTGGATCCGCTGGGCGATATTCAGACGATTAACCTGGAGCTCATCCTGGCGGACATCGATTCCGTTGACCGTCGTATTGACCGCACCCGCAAAAACATGAAGGGCGGCAATAAACAGCATGCGCAGGAGCTGGAAGTGCTGGAGCGTCTGAAAGACGCGCTCTACAGTGACAAAGCTGCCCGCAGCGTTGAGCTTACCGACGAGGAGCGTATTCTGCTTCGCGATCTGCATTTGCTGACGATGAAGCCGGTTCTTTACGCGGCTAACGTTAGCGAGGATGAAGTTGCGGATGCGGAAGGCAACCCGTACGTGAAGCTGGTGCGCGAGTTCGCCGTGTCGGAGAACGCAGAGGTTGTGCCGATTAGCGCGAAGGTTGAATCTGAAATTGCCGAGCTTGAAGGCGAGGATAAGGAAATGTTCCTGCAAGAGCTCGGCATGCAGGAATCCGGCTTGAACCGCCTTATCAAAAGCGCGTACAAGCTGCTTGGCCTGTACACGTACTTCACGGCTGGCGTTCAAGAGGTTCGCGCCTGGACGATCCGCAAAGGCATGAAGGCGCCTCAGGCAGCCGGCGTCATCCATAGCGATTTCGAAAAAGGCTTTATCCGCGCCGAGGTTGTTGCTTACAACGATCTGGTTGCGGCGGGGTCGATGAACGTAGCCCGCGAGCGCGGCCAGCTGCGTCTCGAAGGCAAGGAATATATCGTGCAGGACGGCGACGTTATGCACTTCCGTTTTAACGTATAAGGACTCGCTGCTTGCATTGCAGGCGGCAAAAACACCCCGCAGAAGCTCCGGCTTTTGCGGGGTGTTTGCATGTTTTCGGTAACCTGTCGGATACCTGGAACGCGCAGAATTATGCCTAACCGCTTTCTAATCGCTCATAACCGTTTATGGAATGCCGTCATATATGGTATAATGAAAGGCAGGACATTTTTGTGGACTATGCTGAACTTAATTTTATACAGGGGTGAAGTCAGGTGTTAGACCGTTTACAGGCGCTTGCCGACCGGTATGATAAGCTGAGCGAGCTGCTGTGCGATCCTGATGTAGCCAGCGATCCTAAGCGGCTGCGCGATCTTTCTAAGGAGCAGTCGGATCTGCAGGGCGCATATGATGCTTATTCGGAATATAAGGTAGCGCACGCTCAGTACGAGGACGCCAAGGCGATGCAGGCAGAGAAGCTCGATGATGAGATGCGCGAGATGGTTAAAATGGAGCTGGAGGAGCTGAGCGTCCGGCTGAAGGAGCTGGAGGAAGAGATTCGTGTCCTGCTGCTTCCGAAAGATCCGAATGACGACAAAAACGTCATCGTTGAGATTCGCGGCGCCGCTGGCGGCGACGAGGCCGCGCTGTTTGCGTCGGATCTGTACCGCATGTACACCCGCTACTCGGAGGCTCAGGGCTGGCGCGTGGAGCTGATGGACGCGAGCGAGAGCGATCTCGGCGGGTTTAAAGAGGTTATTTTCAAGGTGTCAGGCAAGGGCGCTTACAGCAAGCTGAAGTTTGAGAGCGGCGCGCATCGCGTGCAGCGCATTCCGGTAACGGAATCCGGCGGCCGCATCCATACGTCGACATCGACGGTTGCGGTTATGCCGGAAGTGGAGGAAGTCGAGGTCGAGATTCTCGACAAAGACATCCGCGTGGATACGTTCTGCTCCAGCGGCGCGGGCGGGCAATCCGTCAACACGACAAAGTCCGCCGTGCGCGTAACGCATGTGCCAACGGGCATCGTGGCGACCTGTCAGGACGGCAAGTCGCAGAATGAGAATAAAGCGAAGGCGCTGCAGGTTCTTCGCGCCCGTATTTATGACATTCATCGCCAGGAAGAAGAAGCCAAAATTGCGGGAGACCGCAGAAGCAAGGTTGGCACGGGCGACCGCAGCGAACGCATCCGCACGTACAACTTCCCGCAAAGCCGCGTGACGGATCACCGCATCGGCCTAACGCTGCACCGGCTGGATACCATTATGAACGGCGACATGAACGAGATCGTCAATTCCTTGTCTCTGGCGGAGCAGGCTGAGATGCTGGAGAAGGAAAACCTGGCTTAAACGGGTATAGAAGAAACATTGGGCTTAAATTGCTACAGATGAAACACTTTGCGTAAATCTATAGCTTGATTTCAGAAAGCTTCTCCCGAAAGGGCGGGGCTTTTTGTGTAGGAGAGGGGTAAATCGCATGGACATCGGTGGACAAAAGAGCGGCGAGGCTTATCGTCCGCCTGCGGGATTATCGCTGAGTGAGGCGCGGCGGCATGCTGCCGCATACCTTCATGAGCGCGGAGTTGAAGAGGCCGAGGATAACGTTTCTCTGCTGCTTCAGCATGTGCTGGGCATGAGCCGCGCCGAATTGATGCTTGGCGCGCGCGAAGGCTTCCCGGCGGATAGGGCAGCAGCCTGGTCGGAGGCGGTCAGCCGCAAAGGCAGGGGGGAACCGGCGCAATATATTGCCGGAGAGCAGTGGTTTTACGGCCGGCCTTTTGCCGTATCGCCGGCTGTTCTTATTCCGCGCCCGGAAACGGAGCTGCTCGTTGAGGCGGTGCTGAAAGCGGCCGACCGGCTGTGGCCGTCTGCTGCGAGTAGCGAGGACGCGGCGCAGCAGGCGGGCCATGCCGCTGGCGGCGGCTTGGAAGCCGTAGCTTTTTCTAGCGGCCATGCTGCGGAGTCCGCGCAGGTTGGCGGCCCGGCGGATGCGCCGCTTGTCCTCGATGTCGGCACGGGCAGCGGAGCGATTGCGCTGACGCTGGCGGCGGAGCGTCCCCGGTGGCGGGTATACGCCTCCGATCTGTCGCCGGCGGCGCTTGCTGCGGCGCGCGCCAATGCGGAGCGGCTGCATGCGCCGGTGCGGGCTTTTGCGGAAGGGGACCTGTTGGCCCCCTTCCTGGCGGCGGGCGGCGGGGAGTATGCCGGGCTGGAGCTGGACATTCTTGTGTCCAACCCGCCCTATATTCCCGCCGGAGACTTGCCCGGCCTGCAGCGCGAGGTGCGCGACTATGAGCCGCTCCTTGCGCTTGACGGCGGAGCGGACGGGCTCGACCCGTACCGCCGGATGGCGGAGCAGCTGCGTGAATTGAAGCGGCTGCCGTCTATTGTTGCTTTTGAGCTGGGCATCGGGCAAGCCGCCGAGGTGGCCCGGCTGCTTGAGGCATTCGGCCACTGGAACGATATTTCCGTCGTGACCGATTATGGCGGCATCGACCGCCATGTGGTGGCGGTGCGCACCGGTTCCGGGCACGCTTAGAGCAGAAGCAGAAGCAGAAGCAGAAGCAGAAGCAGAAGCAGAAGCAGAAGCAGAAGCAGAAGCAGAAGCAGAAGCAGAAGCAGAAGCAGAAGCAAGAGCAGGAGCAGGAGCAGAGGTAGAAGCAGAACTAGCAATCAAGCCCGAGGAGTGTCACGAGACGAAAACCGGAGCGGGTTCTCTCCGGTTTACTTATCGCGAAACTTTAACGCAACTCACAAACGTTATTCGGCTTTTTTGCGCCCGTTTGAGCGGCTAACGCAACTGAGAAGCGTTATAGTGTGATTTGGCGGGCTTTTCGGCGTTAAATTGCCTAAATAAGGCCGCTCAGTTGCGTTACGTTTCAGAAAGTGACCAATTTCATCCAATAAGCTCTTACAGTTGCGTTAGAAGTCTGGTGAAAAAAGAGCTCAGTCTAAAATAGTACGAAACCTGCGCCAGAAGCGACATACCTGCAAGATGTTAGAGATAGGGTCAGACCGTCGCCACGAGCCAGTAACAAACTAGAATTGAACCGTCGCCATGAGCCAGTAACAAACTAGAATTGAAATGAGCCCGGCGCTAGAGCGACGAGCCAGCAATAAGCTAGAATTAGGATGAACCATGCGCCAACTGCGACGAGCCAGCTACAAGCTAAAGCCACCTCGACCGCCAGCCTTCGAGCAGCAGCATCAGGCCAGATCCCATCATACCGCGCCGCTACCGCCCGCGCGGTAGCTTGTTTGCGTAGCGGCTGCGCAGCTCCGTCAGCACGTCCAGCCGCTTCAGGACGGCTTCTTTTTGCAGCAGGCCGATGCTCAAAATGAGCTGCTCGATGAGCAGCAGCGGCGCGGTCATGGAGTGGAACTCCCCGAGCTCGCCCCGGCTAACCCAGAAGGAATTGCGCACGGGATGGCCGTACCGCAGCTCCTCACGGTCCGTCAGCATCGCGCCCGGACAGCCCGTGCGGCCGATACAATCCAGAATCACTTCCGTCTCCGGAAGCATCCTCGTAAAACAGAATAGCAAAACGGCGTCGTCGCTTTGCAGCTGGGCCAGCGATTCCAGCAGCTCGTGGCCGCTCCCGGCCATCAGCTGTACCGTTAGGCCGAAGCGCCCCAGCCGGAACGAGAGCAGCTCGCCCAGCGCCCGGGAAGGCCCGGGGGCATGGACATAGATCCGGCGGGCCGCCGTCATGAAACGAGCCGTCTCCTCCAGCTCTTCCGGCCGCAGCTCGCGTGCGGTGAGCTCCAAATGCGCGCTCGTCTGCTCCAGCATGCGAGCCGGGAGGCTGGCGGGATCGAGCCCGGCAATTGTCGTCTCCAGCTTAAGCGAAGGCGTCGCATCCGCTGCGCCGCGCAGCTTGGCTTTGAACGCTTTCATATTGTCGTAACCGACCGTGCGCCAGAAGCGGGATACGGTAGCAATGCTAACTCCGATGCGGTCCGCGATTTCCTGCTCCGTCAAAAACAGAACCTCTTCCGGATTCCTCTCAACGAAGTCGGCCAGCCTCTGCTGGCTTGGCGTAAACAGGCTTTTGTCTCCAAACAGAACCATTTTCCCCATGCCCTCGCTTTGTATTAAAGGTAGTCCTCAGTATATCATTCCATGCTTAGTTTTGTAAGAAAAATTACATAAACAAACTGATCTAATAAAAATTACACTTTGTTGACAAAACAACGGCTTTCTTTTAATACAAAACCTTTAGGATGAAAGAAATCCGCTCTGGGAGGTTGTCCGATGAAAAGCAAAGCCGACCGCTATACGCTTACCTCTTCACAGAAAATGATGATTTTTGTGCTCTCGATGTCGCTCTACGGGTTGTCCAACATGTTTACGGAGCTAATTCCGAAGCTGCAGCTCGGTCCGATTGAGCTGTCCGTGGAATACTTCGCCTTCATCCCGCTGACGCTCTGTATTCTGTTCCATCCGTTATATGCAGCCATCGGCGCCGCGCTTGGTGAAGTTATTTTCGGCGAGCTGATGCTGGGACAGTTCGGCGGTCTCGGCGAGCTGGAAAAATTCCTTACGTTCTCCTTCGCGATGTTTGTAGCCGGTTCGATGGTTCGAGATCCGCGCAGCAGGCTGCAGGTCGGAACGGCTGCGATGACGGGAGTAGTCATTCATCAGCTGTGCAGCAGTCTGGTCGATATCGGAAAAGTCTGGATTGGCGTGGAAGAGTTCGAAGCGGTTCCCGGCTTGGCCGAAAGCGTTGTGCTTGTAGAAGGAGTCGGTTTCCTCAACGATGTGCTGTTCTCCGGCATTCTGTTCGCGCTGCTGCCAACCCTTTATCTGGTGCCTCGTCTGCATGGCAAAATCGAACCGCTGCTTGGCATGAAGCCTCGCGAACGGCGGATGCGTCCTGAAACGGATCGCCGCCGCGTGGCCGTGCTGGCAATCGTCGGAGTTGTGCTTGGACTGATCGCTTTTGGCGCGGAGTCATTGTCCGAAAGCGGATTTGAGTGGGGCTCATGGGACAGCGGTCTTGCCGACCATCTTGGCGATGGAGCAATCTGGGTGAGCATCGGAGCCGCTGTTCTGGTCAGTGCTCTTGTACTTGCGGTCGTTATGCTGCGCAAAAAAACAGCGGCGGATCAGAGCGGAGAATTGCCTCATGGTTAAATCAAGGCTGCTCTCAGCGGCAAATCGGCTTTTCCGGCCCAAGGCAGAAACGCCGCAGTCCGGAAAGCCTCGACAACTAGAATCTGCCGGTTTCGGCGGGAGGGCAGCAGACAGGAAAAGCGCAGAAACGGCCGAATCCGCCGAAATTTCCGAAACGGCCGAATCCGCCGAAATTTCCTCAACGGATCAACAAGCCGCTCCGCTGGCCGTTGATGTGCGGGGCGTCCGGTTTACTTACCCCGGCGGCGACCGCCAGGTGTTGGATGGCGCTTCGCTGCAGCTCAAAGCCGGGAGCTTTACCGCCGTCATCGGCGGCAACGGCAGCGGCAAATCGACGCTGTGCAAGCTTTTTAACGGACTGATCCCCCATTATTACTCCGGCGACTTTGAAGGCGAGGTCTGGATTGAAGGAAGGAATGCCGCAGTGCGCTCCGTGGCGGAGCTGTCGCGGCAGGTCGGTTATGTGTATCAGGATTTCGACAATCAGCTGGTGCGCCCGACCGTTTTGGACGAAGCCTGTTTTGCGCCGCTCAATTACGGCCTGAAGGAGTACCGCAGCATGGGGCGGCAAGCGCTGGAGCAATGCGGCCTGCTGCATCTGCAGGACCGTTTTATATGGGAGCTGAGCGGCGGACAGCGGCATCTGCTCGCCATTGCCGGGGCGCTGTCGATGCAGCCCGCCATTCTGGTCGTCGACGAGCCGGTGTCGCAGCTCGATCCAAGCCATGCGCGCCAGGTGTATGAGCTGCTGAGCCGCCTGCACCGCGAACAGGGCATAACGATCGTAGTTATCGAGCATCACGCCGAATTTATTGCCGACTACTGCACCGAGGCTTGCCTAATGGATGCAGGCAAAATGCGCTGGCTGCTGCCCGTGCCGCAAGCGTTGAACCGGCTGGACGAGCTGGCGGCGCTTGGCATTCAGCCGCCGGAAGTGACGCAGGCTGCGGCGCGGCTGAACGAAAGGCTGACGGAGAGCGGGAGCGGCCTAATGGCGGGCGTTCCCGATGAAAATGACGGGAACCAAGCAACGAGGCTCCCCATTACGCTGGAAGAAGCGGAGCGCTGTTTGAGCAGTTTGCTCGCCGCTGCAGCCGCTGCTCCGGCATCGGCTGGATTAGCTCCCGCAAATCCGGCGACGACATGGCAAGCTTTTGCCGACTCCCGGCCGCTTAACGAAGGACTCGTGAAGGCTGATCGTACTGGATCGGCACGATCCGCACCTGATCTTCCAACTTCAACAAACCCGGTAGAGCATCTGCAATCGCCGGATAACACCCCGCCCGGTCCAGCCTTGCTTGAGCTCAGCAAAATTTCTCTGTCCTATGGCACGCAGCGCAATGGCCGCCGCACCATTTTGGACGGAATCAGCTTGAGCTTGCATGCAGGGGAGCGGGTGGCGGTCGTAGGCGGCAACGGTGCGGGCAAGTCCTCGCTGCTTAAGGCGGCAGCTGGCATCGTCCGCCCGGATGCGGGAGAGCTTTTCCTGCAAAACGGCTCTGCTTCCGGCGTCCCGCTTGAGCAAATGTCGGAGCAGGTCGGATATGTGTTCCAAAACCCGGAGGATATGTTCATCGATGACTGCGTAAGCAAAGAGGTGTCCTATGCGCTTACCCGCCGTAAAGTGCCGGATGCCGAGCTGCGGCTGCATGAAATGCTGCAGGCGTTCCGGCTTCAGGAGCTGGCCGAGCGGGACGCCCGCCTGCTAAGCGGAGGGCAGCAGCGCCGCTGCTCGCTCGCAATCGGAGCCGCCATGCGTCCGGCTGTCATGCTGCTGGATGAGCCGACCGCTAATCTCGATATGGCGACGCGCGAGGATTTGCTCCGCACGCTGCAGGCGTTGAGCTCCCATGTGAGCGCGGTTGTTGTGGCGACCCACGATATGGGTCTGGTGCGGGAGTGGGCGTCAAGGGTGATCGTGCTGAACGGCGGCCGGATTGCCGCCGACGGACCGCCGGAGAAAGTGTTCGCCGACCGTGAGCTTATGGCCCGGGCGGGCCTCACGCTGACCGGCCTTATGGAGCTGACGGATCGGCTCGGTTTTGGCGAAAGGCTGGCGAGGCCGACCCCTGTCAGCCTTGCCGCAGAAATGATGCGTCTCATCAACAGCGGACTAACCCGGGAAAAGGAGGAGCCACGTCATGCAGATTGCCCGCAGATGGCTTGAGCGGCTGTCGCTGGAAAGCTTTCAGACCCAGCTGATGGGGATGGTTTACGGCAGCGGCCATGCGGTTTTATCGCGGCTTGATCCTCGTTGTATGCTGATCTGGTATTTATTTTTCGCCGTCGCTCCTTGGTTTATATCCAGTCTGACGGTGCTCGCGGGCATGTTTTTGCTGCTTGCCGTGGCGACCGTGCTGTCCCGGGCTGCGCCGTTTATTCTGTTTATCCTTTGCCTTGGCCTCATCGGCCAGGTTGGCTGGCTGTTCCTGCTGTCCCTCTTTTTCGGCGGAGACGCCGAGTCGGCGCTGCCTTTGCTTAAGCTGACGCTTAAGCTCAGCGTGGTTTCACTGGCGAGCATTACCGTATTTTCCGGGATGGACCCTGAGCGGATCAGCGACGGTTTGCTGGCGCTTGGCATGCCGGCGGCATTTTCCTTCAGCCTTTCTTACGGCTACAGGATTCTTCCCGTTCTGCTGGAGGAGTTCCGCAGCGTGCTTCTGTCCTACCGTCTGCGCGGCAAAGCGCCGGCCCCCGGCCGATTCCGTTACATTAGGCTGGCCGTTTATTATCTCAAACTGCTCGTGCTTTCCTTTTACCCGTTAATGCTGGCGACAGCAAAACGCTCCCGGACGACGGTGGAGGCGCTGGAGGTGCGGGGGTTCTCCTACGGAATGAAAAATCCGGCCTCGCGGCGGCTGAAGCTGGAGCATCTGCGGACGACGTGGCGCGACGGTGTTTTTCTCGGGGGCACGGCGGCTTACGTCTCGCTGCTGTTTTGGCTGGGATAGAGGAAGGTTTGACCGGCCCGTATCGTTATCAATACTACCGCCATGCATGGCGATTCATAGGAGTGAACCACGGATGCGCATTGATCTTCATACTCACGCCAAGCTTTCCAAAGCGACCGAATTCTCTGAAGCGTACTACCGCCAAATGCTTGAGGAGGCGGCTGCTGCCGGGCTGACCGCTCTGGCGCTTACGGAGCATTTTAACACCCGGAACTTCAAAGACGTTTATGCGGGGCTGGACCGGATGTTTCCCTATAACGGCCATGTGTACGAGGCCAACGGGCTGAGCCTGTTTCCAGGGATGGAGGTCGATATCCGCGAGAAGGGCCATATTCTGCTGATCGGATCCAGGGACGAGGTGCTGGAGCTGAGGGAGAGGCTGGACCTGTATACGGAAAAAGGGCGCTTCATTTCGTTTGATCTGCTCATGGATTTTGCTGACGACTATCCTTTGCTCAAAATCGGCGCGCATCCGTTCCGCGAGAGCAATCCTCTGCTCGGCTTGTCCCGGGAGCAGCTGTCCCGTCTGGACGCCTTTGATCTGAACGCCAAGGATGTGTACCGTTACGGGCTGGAGGTTAACCGGGAGCAGGTAGAGCAGCTGGCGCGCGAGCTTGGCAAACCGGTAACCGGAGGCAGCGATACGCATCAATGCCTGCAGTTCGGCAGCGTATGGAACGAGCTGGAGCGTGAGGCCAGAACGGCGGCGGAGCTGAAAGGGGCGCTGCTTCGCGGCGAGCATAACGTGTTCGTTTCGGATGATCTGGAGCTGAGAGTAAAGGCTGCTGTTATGCTGAAAAAACTGATGAAAAAGCTTGCCGTTCTGGAGGGGGAACTCGTTCCGGCTGCAGCTGGCGAGGATGACGAAATGCCTGTAAACGGGCTGAATACCCGGCGTGCAGGCACAACTCTAGAAGTTTAGTAAAAGAGAGCGGATCCAACGATCGAGCCTGAAGTTAACGGCGGTCGGAGGGCCGCTCTTTTGGCATCGGACAATCTCTCACCGCATTCTAGCATTCAATCCAAAATAATAGAGTAGGGGCGTTTAAAAGAGCGGGGAGCGGACATACTGAGGATAGAAAGCGTTCCGGAACGCAAGCGGCGGTACCGACGGGTGCCCGAGAGGAGCTTGTGTCATGCTTGGATCATCCTATTCTTCCGTTTCTTATTCCTATGTTTCCGTCGGTTCCGCGTCTTCCGCTGTTCGCCGCCCTTATTCCGCTGCTCCGCATGTTTACCGTATGCCGTTCCGCATGTCGTATCTTTATCTGCTCGTCTGCCTGGCCGTGCTCGTCATGAGCTGGGAGTCGGCGCGCAACGATGCGGCCATCGCTCAAGGTGAAATTCCGAACGAAGCGATTCGTCTGCGCATTCTCGCCAATTCCGATTCTGCAGTTGACCAAGCGACTAAACGCGTCGTCCGCGACGCAATCGTGGCCGAGATGAACAGCTGGGCGAACGAGGCTCAAACGATTGAAGAAGCGCGTATCGTCATTCAGTCCCGGATGGGCGAAATTGAAGCGGTCGTAGCGGAGCGCCTGCAAGCGCGCGGCTTCAGCTATGGCTTTAAGGCAGAGCTGGGCATGGCCGAATTCCCGACCAAGGTGTACGGAGAAAAAGTATATCCGGCCGGGGATTACGAGGCGCTGCGGATTACGCTGGGAGAAGGCAAAGGTCAAAACTGGTGGTGCGTGCTGTTCCCACCGCTCTGTTTTGTGGATTCGGCGACCGGTGAAGCGGTGCCGAAGGCGGAAGCGGCTGCGGCTTCCGGGGACGGAGCGGCGGTTCAAGCATCGGCAGCCGTTGATGGCGGCGCGAAGGACAAGGCTGGTGCTGCTGAAGCAGGCCAAGCGCCGGAGGCGAAGTTTTTTATCTGGGAGCTGATCGAGTCTCTGCTCGGTTTCCTCCGCGGCTTGTTCGCTTAAACGGCACAGGGATAGGGAAGGAAGAGCAGGATAGTGCAAATTTATCCGGCATAAACAAGCGACCTCGGTCCGGCAGCGTCTTTTGCGCAGCCGGACATTTGTTTTGCAGGCAAAGGGTTTCCCGATACCGCTGCGAGCATGTTTGATCGCTGCTGGTAACGGCTGCCCGGGAAAGGGCTTGGTGTCGCTGCGGGCGAAGGGGTATACTGGAGGTACGTATGCAAGCAAGGTTACTTGAATGAAATACTAGTCATAGAAGGATTGAAGTTCAGCATGAATGTGAATCAAGCGAACAATTATCATACCCGGGCATGGCCGGACGGGCCGGGCCAAGGGCTGACCGAGGGCGATATTCGCGAGGCAGGAGCGCTGCTTGCAGCGGGCGGGACGGTGGCGTTTCCTACGGAAACGGTATACGGGCTAGGAGCCGACGCAAGGCGGACAGACGCTGTGGAGCAGGTGTTTGCGGCAAAAGGCAGACCGTCGGACAATCCGCTTATTGTGCATATTGCGGATCTGTTCCAGCTGGAAGGACTCGTCTCGGGGCTGAACGAAACGGAGCGGAGACTGGCCGGGCTGTTCTGGCCCGGACCGTTCACAATGGTTCTGCCGGCAGTGCCGGGAGCCGTTTCGCCGCGTGTCACGGCCGGGTTGGATACGGTTGCGGTGCGCATGCCGGATCACGAGCTGGCGCTGAGCCTTATCCGCGCAGCCGGCTGTCCGGTGGCAGCTCCTAGCGCCAACCGCTCCGGCAGGCCGAGCCCAACGACGGCGCGGCATGTGCTGGATGATTTGGAAGGGCGCATCGCCGGAGTTGTCGACGGCGGTCCGACCGGCGTCGGCTTGGAGTCAACGGTAGCGGAATGCGCCGGACCGGGGCTTGTGCGCATTTTGCGCCCCGGGGGAGTGACGCCGGAGCAGCTGCGCGCGGCAGGCTTTGAGGTGGAGCTGGAAGCGGTGGACTCGCTTGTCGCAACGTCGCCGCCGCAGGAGCCGTACCCGGCAGCCGCTGCCTCAGCTGTAATGAGGGCAAATGAGCAACTGGCGCCGCGTTCGCCCGGCATGAAGTACGCGCATTACGCGCCGCGCGGAGAGATGCGCCTCGTCGCAGGGCCAAGCGCTGCTGTGCGCTCGCATATCCAGGCGGCCGCCGATGAGGCCGGCCGCGCGGGACTGCGCACCGGCATTCTTGCCTACGACGAGACGGCAGGCGGTTACAGCGCAGACATTGTGCTCCCCTGCGGTTCTCTGGAACGGCTGGAAACGGCGGCCCAATCGCTGTACGCCGTGTTGAGGGAATTCGATGAGCGGGGCGCCGAAATCATTTGGGCAGAGGCGTGCCCGCCGGACGGAATCGGCCTCGCGCTGCTCAACCGCTTGTCCAAAGCGGCCGGAGGCAATATCGACCGGGTCGGCTGACCGACCAAAGAGGACAATCATAATCATCCCCCTTGTCCGCATAGGCTGGATAGAACAAGCCATCGGAGTAAGGGGAGATTGCGGACATGTTGGAAGCTACTCTGCATGAGGGGCAGCTGCTCACGCTATTAATTATGGCTTTGGCGCTTGGCATGGATGCTTTCTCGCTCGGCGTAGGGATCGGAATGAGGGGCATCCGGCTGCTGGATGTGCTCAAGCTGAGCGCCGTCATTGCATTGTTTCATGTGATTATGCCGCTGCTTGGCATTGTTGCCGGCCAGTACATGAGCCTGCTGCTCGGACATGTAGCTGCTCTGATGGCAGGGCTGCTGCTCATTCTGCTCGGCGGACATATGCTGCTCGCCTCGCTGCGGGGTGAAAGCGATACGCCGTCGTTTGCCGATCACCGGACGACGGGCGGGTTAATGTTGTTTGCTCTCAGCGTAAGTGTTGACTCTTTCTCGGTCGGTATTTCGCTTGGCATGTTTGCCGCCGATGTGCTCATGACCCTATTGTTTTTTGGCTTGGCCGGAGGGCTGATGTCTGTGCTCGGCTTGCTGGCCGGGCGGCGCATCGGACGGAGCCTGGGCAGCTACGGGGAAGCGGCGGGAGGCGCAATTTTATTGACCTTCGGCATTCTGTTTCTGCTTTAGGGCCAGCGTGCCCGGCAGGAGCTGGGAGGGCCGCGGGCTGAAAGGAGGTCGTTGGCAAGATGAAGGTTTCGAACATACTGTTTGTCTGCACGGGCAACACATGCCGCTCGCCAATGGCGGAGGCGATTTTGCGGGATGCCGCCAGAACGCAGGGGCTGCCGCTTGAGGTGCGTTCCGCCGGCGTGTCCGCAGCTAGCGGCAGTCCGGTATCCCGTCATGCCCGCCAGGTGCTGGAGAACAGCGGCATCCGTCATGAAGGCTCATCTTCGCCGGTCAGCGGCGAGCTGATCCGCTGGGCGGATCTAATTTTGACGATGACCGCATCGCATAAATCGGCGCTGCTCCGTTATTTTCCGGAAGCGGCGGACAAGATCCACACCTTGCTCGACTATGCCGCTGGCGACCGGCTCGCCGAGCTGGACCGGCTGCGCAGCGAGCTGGAGCTGCAGCGCTCGCTCGGCAGGGGACTGGCAGAAGCGGAGCTGCGCAGGCTCCGCGAGCTTGAGGCCGGACTTCGTTCCAGTGATATCGCCGACCCGTTTGGCGGATCGTACGACATTTATGAGGCCAGCGCGCAGCAGATCCGCGAGGCGGTCCATTCCGTGCTGGCAAGGCTGCGTTAACCCTTTTAAAGCTGCGCCAAATATGTGCTCGCTTAGCTTAAAGAGCAAGCTCTCCCCGGCGCTTTGCTTCCCGCATTTTGGACGGTTGACAGCAGGCTTTAACGTAAGCTATCATGGGGGCAAGTAAGAAGGATTCCGGTGTAACTGGCGACGAAGTGGGACTAACCACGATGGAGCATCGGAACATACGGCCGGTCGCCTGGGCAGAGAGCATGTGCGCGTTTTTTTGCGTGCACGGCTCTCTTTTCGTTTTTTTAACACTCTCTTGAGGGAGCCGTACTCGTCTAAAAGGGGTTTAATTCGGTATAATAGGACACGTACGTCCAAGACCGGGAGGCGGGTATCATGGGAAGTGAAGCAATGTCGCCGGAGTCAATATCGGCTGGCGTAGAGTCGCTGATCCTTGAGCTGGCGGCGGGAGGCAGGCTTCTGCCGGGACAGCTGCTTGTGTTTGGCGTCAGCACGAGCGAGGTGCTGGGACAGCGGATCGGCACCTCGGGCAGCGAAGGGGCAGCGGCGGCGATTTTTGCCGGCATGCAGCGGGCGCGCGCCGATATCGGCTTCGTACCTGTGTTCCAGTGCTGCGAGCATCTGAACCGGGCGCTCGTTCTGGAGCGCGCTGCGGCAGATCGATACGGGCTGGAGCCGGTGCATGCCGTTCCGGTGCCGGGCGCGGGCGGTTCCATGGCTTCGCATGCCTTCAGGCATCTCGAAGAGGCAATACTGGTGGAGTCGGTTCAAGCGAACGCAGGCATCGACATCGGCGAGACGCTGATCGGCATGCACTTGAAGCGGGTTGCGGTTCCGGTGCGTCCGACTTTGCGGACAATCGGCGAGGCGAGAGTGACGATGGCATTTACCCGCCCTAAGCTGATCGGCGGACCGCGCGCAGTTTACGAGCTGCCGGGTGCGCAAGCGGCGGACGGCGGCAGCTGTGATTAATCCTGTCGGACAAAATTTTAATAGTTTATTTTAATTAGGGAGGACTTGAACGATTATGGAACAACTTCGCAAACAAGACCCTGAAGTGTTGAAAGCATTAGGACTGGAACTGCAGCGCCAGCGCGACAACATCGAGCTGATCGCGTCCGAGAATATCGTGAGCGAGGCCGTGCTGGAAGCGATGGGCAGCGTACTGACGAACAAATATGCCGAAGGTTATCCGAGCAAACGGTTCTACGGCGGCTGCGAGCATGTGGACATCGTTGAAGACATCGCCCGCGAGCGTGCAAAGGAATTGTTCGGAGCGGAGCATGCCAACGTGCAGCCGCACTCCGGCGCCCAAGCTAACATGGCGGTATATCTTGCGGCTCTTCAACCAGGCGACACCGTGCTTGGCATGAACCTGGCCCACGGCGGCCACCTTACGCACGGCAGCCCGGTCAACGCTTCGGGCCTCCTTTACAACTTTGTCGCCTACGGCGTGCAAGAAGACAGCTTCACGATCAACTACGACGACCTTCGTAAAGCGGCGTTTAAACATCGTCCGCGCATGATCGTTGCCGGAGCGAGCGCGTACCCGCGCATCATCGATTTCGAAAAAATCGGCCAAATCGCCAAGGACGTTGGCGCGCTGTTTTTCGTTGATATGGCGCATATCGCCGGTCTCGTAGCGGCAGGGCTGCACCCGAACCCGGTTCCGCACGCTCACTTTGTAACGACGACGACGCACAAAACGCTGCGCGGACCGCGCGGCGGCCTGATTTTGACGACGAAAGCATGGGCAGCCGCAATCGACAAGGCTGTATTCCCGGGCTCCCAAGGCGGCCCTCTGATGCACATCATCGCGGCCAAAGCGGTCGCTTTCGGCGAAGCGCTCAAGCCTGAGTTCAAAACCTACGCCCAAAATGTCGTAAGCAACGCCAAAGTGCTGTCCGAGGAGCTGAGTGCCCGCGGCCACAACATCGTTTCCGGCGGTACCGACAACCACCTGATGCTGCTTGATACGCGCGGCCTCGGCATTACAGGCAAAGATGCGGAGCATGTGCTTGACTCCGTAGGCATCACGGTCAACAAAAACGCGATTCCGTTTGACCCGACGAGCCCGTTCATTACGAGCGGCATCCGTATCGGTACGCCTGCGGCAACGACTCGCGGCATGAACGCGGAAGATATGCGCACGATTGCCGAAGTCATTGATATGACGCTGCGCAACCCGAAAGATGCGGCCGTGCTTGAAAAAGCCGAAGGACTTGTGCGCGAGCTGACCGCTCGTTACCCGCTCTATCCGGAAATGAAGTATTAAGCCGCTGCCAAAGCATGCGGATTAACGGTTATACGGCCCCTGCGGCTGCCGCTTTGGCGGCAGCGCAGGGGCTTTGCCGCGCATAAGAGCCCGGCTGAGCGCCCGGCTGCCAGCGTCTGTGACGATGCTTGATGCGCCGCCCGGTAGGTAATGCTATAATAGGTTGGCAAATTCAAGTGAAAACCCAGGAGGGCAACCCCCATGAGCAATCTGGTCGTCTGTGACCATCCACTCATTCAGCACAAGCTGACGTTTATCCGCGATAAGGACACCAAAACAAAAGATTTCCGCGAGCTTGTCGACGAGGTCGCAACCTTGATGGCATACGAGATTACGCGCGATATGCCGCTCGATACGATTACCGTGGAAACACCAGTCGCTACCGCAAAATCCAAAGTGCTGTCCGGGCGCATGCTCGGCATCGTGCCGATTCTGCGCGCGGGCCTTGGCATGGTGGACGGCATACTTAAGCTGATCCCTGCCGCGAAGGTAGGCCACATCGGACTTTCCAGAGATCATGAAACGTTGCAGCCAACCGAATATTACATTAATCTTCCGACTGACGCGACGGAGCGCCTGCTGATCGTTGTTGACCCAATGCTTGCTACGGGCGGCTCGGCAAATGCTGCCATCGACTCGTTGAAGAAACGCGGTTGCACCCAAATCAAGCTGATGGTGCTGATTGCTTCGCCTGAGGGCGTCAGCGCTGTGCAGCAAGCGCATCCCGACGTGGATATCTATGCGGCTGCCGTTGACGAAAAGCTGGACGAAAGAGGTTATATTATCCCGGGATTGGGAGATGCCGGAGACCGGATGTTCGGCACGAAATAAGGCGCTGCGCGCCTGCCGGACATAGGAAGAGCCGAATAACTCAAGTTAGGGGAGTAAACATTTGGACAAGCTTAAAGTAATGACGATTTTCGGAACCCGTCCGGAAGCGGTCAAAATGGCGCCGCTCGTGCTGGAGCTGCAAAAGCATCCGGAGCAGATCGAATCGATCGTTTGCGTAACGGCGCAGCATCGTCAGATGCTCGATCAAGTTTTGGAATTGTTCCGCATCCAGCCCGATTACGATCTCAATGTCATGAAGGACCGCCAGACGCTGACTGAAACGACGGTCAGAGTGCTGGAGGGGCTGGAGCCGGTGCTGCGCGAGGCTGCTCCGGATATCGTTCTTGTGCACGGCGATACCCAAACAACTTTCCTGGCGAGCTATGCTTCGTTCCTGCAGCAGATTCAGGTCGGCCACGTGGAGGCGGGACTGCGCACCTGGAACAAAATGTCTCCGTACCCGGAAGAGATGAACCGCCAGCTTGCCGGCGTTCTTTCTGATGTCCATTTTGCTCCAACCGGCTGGTCGGCGAACAATCTTCGCAAGGAGAACAAATCAGATTCAACGATCTATGTGACGGGGAATACGGCAACCGACGTGTTCCAGTACACGGTTGATCCTGCCTTTACTCATCCGATGCTGGAATGGGCTGCAGGGCGCCGCCTGATTCTGATGACTGCGCACCGCCGGGAATCGCTCGGAGAGCCGCATCGCAACATTTTCCGCGCGGTCAGACGCATTGCGGATGAGTTTGATGATATCGCCATCGTGTATGCCGTCCATCCGAACCCGGCTGTCCGTGAGCCTGCCCAGGAGATTCTTGGCGATCATCCGAACATTCAGCTGATCGAGCCGCTGGATGTGTTCGAGTTCCACAATTTTTATCCGCATGCATACATGATTCTTACCGATTCCGGCGGCATGCAGGAGGAAGCGCCTTCTTTTGGCGTGCCTACTCTTGTGCTTCGCGATACGACGGAAAGACCGGAGGGCATCGAGGCCGGAACGCTGGAGCTGGTCGGCACCGACGAGACTCGCGTATACGACCGGACGCGCGCTTTGCTTACCGACAGGGGAACGTATGAGCGGATGAGCCAGGCTGCGAATCCATACGGAGACGGGGCCGCTTCCGAGCGGATCGTGCAGGCGATCCTTCATCATTTCGGAAGAGGAGAAAGACCGGAAGAGTTCACACAACGTTCATAGTTTAACGGGGAGGGGCGGTAAGTCCAATAACGACACAGCATACAGTTCTACTGTATGGTTTGGATAGCCGCCAAATCCCGTTATTTCAAGGTTTTTTATCACAAGTTCCTGGAAAGTTTGCTACGATCAAAATTGACAAACCTTCGAAGGCTTGGATAAAATAATGAAGGTTGATTGGAGACAATCCATGACCAAACAAAGCAAGGGAGATAACCCGCTGAAGGCGCTTGCGTTTGTCGGCGTTCTCGGAATCGATGTGGCCATCTGCACGTTGATCGGCTACTGGCTGGGAGCAACATTTGGAGAAACTCCGGGATGGATCATCGCGGGGGTTTTGACAGGGCTTGCAGCTGGAATTGTTTCGGTTGTCTTCATTGTAAAAAAGGTTTTGGGGGACAGCAATGAATGAAGTGCTCAAGGTGACCAAGTCAGCCGTTCTGCTGCTTTTTGCCATCTGTTTGCTGCTCTGGGCTTTTGTTCCGGAATGGCGCACGGTTGCCGCAGGCTGCATGCTTGGCATCGCTGCAGGATCGTTCAACACCTTCCTCCTGCGCAGGCGAGTGGAATGGATCGGCGTCATGGCTCAAGGGGACAACCCCCGGCGGGCAGGCACGGGAATGGCCGGAAGACTTGCGATGGTGCTGCTTGCCGTCATGATTGCTTACCGTTTTCCCGATCAAGTGAACCTTCCAGCTACGCTGGCTTCATGTTTTGCGGTGCCTTTTGTCATACTGGTATGCGCTTTCTTCACGCTTCGCAAAC
Source organism: Paenibacillus pasadenensis (assembly GCF_023715725.1). Lineage (GTDB taxonomy): Bacteria > Bacillota > Bacilli > Paenibacillales > Paenibacillaceae > Paenibacillus_O > Paenibacillus_O pasadenensis_A. The sequence continues at coordinate 66,262 of NZ_JAMBOT010000003.1, read as the reverse complement.
AACGCAGTGGAAAGGGGTGAAACATAAGGTATGCATGAATTTCCCATATTGAAATGGAACGGGCTCAATATCGACCTCTCGGCTGTTATTGCGATTCTCGTATCCGCCATTGTGACCTTTGTCTTGGTTAAAGTGCTGACGCGGAATTTGTCGGTAGCCAATCCTTCAAGGGCGCAAAACTTCATGGAATGGGCAGTGGATTTCGTTCATTCGACAATCGCCAGCGCCATGCCGCTGAACCGGGTTCGCCCGTTTCTAAGTCTTGGACTAACGCTGATTCTGTTCATTTTCATCTCCAACCTGCTCGGTCTTCCGTTTGGTATCATTACGGATATCCATGAGCCGATGTTCGGCATTACAGCCGAATATCTCGCTAGTCATGGCGGGGCGGCGCACGTTGCATGGTGGAAGTCGCCAACGGCGGATCTGTCCGTTACGGCTGGTCTGGCGTTAATCGTGCTCGTTATTGTCCACTTCCTGGGCATCAAGATGAACACGAAGCATTATTTCCAGCATTATTTCAAGCCTTACCCGATCTTCTTCCCGCTTAACCTGATCGAGACGATTGCGAAGCCGGTCACGCTGGCTCTCCGTCTTTTCGCCAACATTTTTGCGGGCGAGGTTCTGATTGCGACGATTCTGATGCTGGGCTGGGTCGGTATTCCGTTCCTGGCAGTGTGGCAAGGCTTCAGTATTTTCGTCGGCGCTATCCAAGCGTTCCTCTTTACGATTCTTACGATGGTTTACATTTCGCAAGCCGCCATTCACGACGAAGACGGCGCGCACTAGATCCGCAGCAGTTCGTGCTGAACCGAAGCAGTCCGCTGGTTCGTTCGGTGTTTCAAATATCCCATTAAACTACCCAATTTAGAGGAGGATTTTAAACAATGGAAGTATTGGCAGCAGCTATCGCAGTTGGTCTGGGCGCAGTAGGCGCAGGCGTAGGTAACGGTCTGATCGTAAGCAAAACAGTAGAAGGTATCTCCCGTCAGCCGGAAGCGGCAAGCAAGCTTCAAACGACGATGTTTATCGGCGTAGGTATCGTAGAGGTTGTGCCAATTATCGGCGTAGTTATCGGCTTCCTCGCCTTCTTCAGCGCTTAATATCCGTTACACATTGACCTAGTTCGAATGGCGGGGAAGGCCTAATTGCCCTCCACGCCATCGTTTTAATTGAGTGCAACTGCATGTGAAAGGAGAGCTGTCATGTCTTTCTATTGGGAGTCTACTGTACTGGCGATTATTGCGTTCGGCATTTTGTACTTCTTGCTGAACAAGTACGCCTTCGGCCCTCTGTTCTCCATCATGGAGCAGCGCCGTCAAATGGTGCTTGAGCAGATGAACGCAGCCGAGAACAGCCGCAAGGAAGCTTCTGCTGAAATGGAAGCGCAAAAGCAGGCGCTGGCGCAAGCTCGCCAGGAAGCCAACGAGATCATCGAAAAAGCCCGCATTACGAGCACGAAGCAAGCCGACAGCATTGTCGATACTGCCCGTGCGGAAGCGTCGCGCCTGAAAGACGAGGCTGTACGCGACATCGAAAGCGAGAAAAACAAAGCCATCGCATCCCTGCGCAGCGAAGTGGGCAGCATGTCCGTCGCGATTGCCTCCAAAATCGTGGAAAAGCAAATCGACGAGAAATCGCAAGAGCAGATTGTGGATAGCTACCTGAAAGAAGTAGGCAGCAAATGAGCCGCGACACCGTCATCGCAAAAAGATATGCGCAGGCGTTGTACGAAGTTGCGGGCAGCCAAGGCATCGTATCGGAAGTGCGCCAACAGCTGGAACTCGTATCGGAAGCATTGGCCTCCGACGCTGACATTCAGCGTTTCCTGGCGACTCCGGGTATCGAGTCCTCGGTAAAGATTGACCTCATCAAAAAAGCAATCGGGGACCGCGTGTCCTCTATTGTTCTGAATACCGTCAAGGTGCTCATCGAACGCGGCCGTTACTCGGCTGTGCGCGACGTGTACGCAGCATACAGCCGGATCGCCGACGAGGCTTCCGGTGAATCCCGCGCCACGATTTACACAGCGCTTCCGCTGCAGGCGGCGGAGCTGTCCAAGGTTGTACAGCAATTCAGCGCCATTTCGGGCAAACGGATTATCGGCGAGCAAGTTGTAGATCCTTCCCTGATCGGCGGAGTTAAAGTGCGCATCGGCGACAAGATTTACGACGGCTCCCTCTCCGGCAAGCTGGAGCGGCTGAGCAAACAAATGAATTTCTAAGCACTGTAGACAGGGGTGAAGAAGTTGAGCATCAGACCTGATGAAATCAGCACGCTGATTAAGCAGCAGATCGAACAATATAAATCCGACATTCAAGTGGATGAGGTCGGCACGGTCATCCAAGTCGGCGACGGTATCGCGCGTGTTCACGGCCTGGAAAACGCGATGGCCGGAGAACTTCTTGAGTTCTCGAACGGCATCGTAGGCATGGCACTCAACCTTGAGGAAAGCAACGTCGGTGTCGTTATCCTCGGTCCTTACACGGGTATTCGTGAAGGCGACCAAGTAAAACGTACGGGACGCATCATGGAAGTTCCAGTCGGCGAAGCTCTGCTGGGCCGCGTCGTAAACGCTCTGGGCGAGCCGCTTGACGGCAACGGCCCAATCGCGGCGACGGGTTCCCGTCCTGTAGAATCTCCTGCTCCGGGCGTTATGGCCCGTAAATCCGTATTTGAGCCAATGCAAACCGGCATCAAAGCGATCGACGCGATGATTCCGATTGGCCGCGGCCAGCGCGAGCTCATCATCGGCGACCGTCAAACGGGTAAAACGCAAATCGCGATCGACACGATCGTAAACCAAAAAGGCAACGGCGTTATCTGTATCTACGTTGCAATCGGCCAAAAGCAATCCACCGTTCGTACCGTTGTTGAGTCCCTCCGCCGTCAAGGCGCGCTGGACTACACAATCGTTGTTACGGCGAGCGCTTCCGAGCCATCCCCAATGCTTTACATCGCACCTTACACGGGCTGCGCGATGGGCGAGTACTTCATGTACAACGGCAAACACGTCCTCGTTATTTACGATGACCTGTCCAAACAAGCCGCCGCATACCGCGAGCTGTCCCTGTTGCTCCGCCGTCCGCCGGGCCGCGAAGCATACCCGGGCGACGTATTCTACCTGCACTCCCGTCTTCTGGAGCGCGCAGCCAAGCTGAACGACGAGCTCGGCGGCGGTTCCCTTACGGCGCTTCCGTTCATCGAGACTCAAGCGGGCGACATCTCCGCTTACATCCCGACGAACGTTATCTCCATCACGGACGGCCAGATCTTCCTGGAGTCGGACCTGTTCTACTCCGGCCAGCGTCCAGCCGTTAACGTTGGTAACTCCGTATCCCGCGTAGGCTCCTCCGCCCAAACAAAGGCGATGAAAAAGGTAGCCGGCACGCTCAAGCTCGACCTTGCCCAATACCGTGAGCTGGCGGCATTCGCCCAATTCGGCTCCGACCTGGACAAAGTAACAAAATCCCGTCTGGACCGCGGCGAGCGCACGCTTGAAATCCTCAAGCAAGGCGTTAACCAGCCGCTTCCGCTGGAGAGCCAAGTCGTATCCCTGTTCGCGGTTACCCGCGGCCATGTGGATGAGATTCCGGTTCAGGACGTTCGCCGCTTTGAAGGCGAGCTGCTGAGCTACATTGGCGCGAACAAGCCGGAGATTCTGGCTTCGATCCGCGACACGAAAGACCTCAACTCGGACAACGAGAAAGCTCTTGTTGCTGCCATCCAGGACTTCAAGAAAGGCTTCTCCCGTTCGGTTTAATAGCTTGGAACGATGATGCCGGTCCCCGAGCCCAATTATGGGAGCGGGGGCCGAAAAGTAAGGTGGTGACAACAAATGGCTAAAGGCATGCGCGAGATTAAGCGCTCGATCAAGAGCAAGCAGAACATGAAGCAGATTACCAAAGCGATGGAAATGGTCGCTGCGGCCAAGCTTCGCCGTTCGCAGGAAGCGGCCCTCTCGGCCCGCCCCTACACGGACAAAATCCGCGAGGTTGTATCCAGCATTGCTGCCGGCGCAGGGAACATCAAACATCCGATGCTCCAAAAGCGCGAGGTGAAAAAGACGGCTTACCTGATTATCACCTCCGACCGCGGTTTGGCAGGCGGCTACAACATCAACGTACTCCGTAAGCTGATGAGCACCATTGCCGACAATCACCGTTCCAAGGATGAGTACGAGATCCTGGTGGTTGGACGTAAAGGCTCCGCTTATCTGAATCGCCGCAGCATCAGCATCGCCGAGGAAGTCACCGGCATTTCCGATGCTCCGAAATACGGCGACATCAAGCCGGTTGCCTATAAGGCGGTTCAAGGCTTCGAGGACGGCCGTTACGATGAGGTGTATATCATTTACAACCGCTTCGTAAATGCTCTGTCCCAGATCCCTACCCTCAAAAAACTGCTTCCGCTCAGCACCGATGAATTCAAAGGTACTGCGGCACAGTACGAGTACGAGCCGGACGCCGAGTCCGTGCTTAGCGTACTGCTTCCGAAATATGCGGAAACGGTCATTTACAGCGCAATTCTCGAAGGCAAAGCCAGCGAGTTCGGCGCTCGTATGACAGCCATGGGCAATGCGACGAAAAACGCGACGAAGATGATAGGCGAGCTGACGCTTACCTACAACCGTGCGCGGCAAGCTGCGATTACGCAAGAAATTGCCGAAATCGTCGGCGGCGCCAACGCCCAAGGATAACCGGAGCGCCAGCGCTTTCCAGCCTTCCTATGGCGGAAAGCCCGGCCTCCTTGCATAACTGCCCCCAAGCAAGGCGACAGATGTTCACCTTGCGTTTTATAGATACGACTATCTTTCAGGTACAGGAGGGACCCCCATGAGCAACGGTCGCGTTGTCCAGGTACTGGGCCCGGTTGTCGACGTACAATTCGACAACGGCCATCTGCCGGACATCTTGAATGCCATTAAGATTGAACAGAAAGCAAAAAGCGCTTCCGAAAAAGATGTGAGGCTGACTCTTGAAGTTGCTACGCATCTCGGAAACGATACGGTCCGCTGTGTCGCTATGTCCTCCACGGACGGACTCGTACGCGGAACAGAAGCAGTAGACACAGGCGCTCCGATTACGGTTCCTGTAGGACCTGCTACGCTTGGACGCGTATTCAGCGTTACGGGCGAGCCGATCGACGGCAACGGCGAGGTTGACCGCAGCATTGCGCTGCCAATTCACCGCCAAGCTCCAGTATTCGACGAGCTGTCCACCCAGCAAGAAATTCTGGAAACCGGCATCAAGGTTATCGACCTGATGGCTCCGTACGCCAAAGGCGGTAAAGTCGGCTTGTTCGGCGGCGCGGGCGTAGGTAAAACGGTAACGATGCAGGAGCTTATCCACAACATCGCTTCCGAGCACGGCGGTATTTCCGTATTTGCCGGCGTAGGCGAGCGTACTCGTGAAGGTAATGACCTTTACCACGAGATGAGCGATTCCGGCGTTATCTCCAAAACCGCGATGGTATTCGGCCAAATGAACGAGCCTCCAGGCGCGCGTCTGCGCGTAGCCCTGACGGGTCTGACGATGGCGGAATATTTCCGTGACCAAGAGAACCGCGACGTTCTTCTGTTCGTCGACAACATCTTCCGCTTCACGCAAGCGGGCTCCGAAGTATCCGCCCTCCTCGGCCGTATGCCGTCCGCGGTAGGTTACCAGCCTACGCTGGCAACCGAGATGGGTCAGCTTCAAGAGCGTATCACATCTACGAAAAACGGCTCCGTAACGTCGATCCAAGCGATCTACGTTCCTGCCGATGACTATACTGACCCGGCTCCTGCTACGGCGTTTGCCCACTTGGACTCCACGACCAACCTGGAGCGTAACATCGCCGCTATGGGTATTTTCCCGGCCGTTGACCCGCTGGCTTCTTCTTCCCGCGTTCTGACGCCGGAAATCGTCGGCGAAGAGCACTACCAAGTAGCGCAAGGCGTTAAAAAGCTGCTTCAGCGCTACAAAGAGCTGCTCGACATCATCGCCATCCTTGGTATGGACGAGCTGTCTGAGGACGACAAACTGGTCGTTCTGCGCGCTCGCCGCATCCAGCTGTTCCTGTCCCAGCCGCTGCACGTTGCCGAAGCGTTCAACGGTATGCCTGGCCTGTACGTGCCGGTTAAAGACACGGTTCGCAGCTTCAAGGAAATTCTTGACGGCAAGCATGACGATCTTCCTGAGCCGGCCTTCCACAACGTCGGAACGATTGAAGACGCCGTTGCCAAGGCGAAGAAACTCGCTCAAGAGGTTTAATCCTCGGCGGATGGAGGTATCGTATGAGCACCCTACTGCTTGAAATTGTAACCCCTGAGCGCACGGTCTACGCCAAGGATGTCAACATGGTCATCCTGCGCGGCGTCGAAGGCGAGATGGGCGTACTGCGGGGCCATGTCCCGACAGTTACCCCGCTCAAAATCGCCGCAGTCGTAGCGAAAATCGGCGGTAAAGAAGAACGCATCGCTGTAAGCGGCGGCTTCGCCGAGATTCGCCATGAGAAGGTTGTTATTCTCGCCGAAAGCGCAGAGCTTCCGAACGAGATCGACCTGGATCGTGCGCAGCTGGCGAAGAAACGCGCCGAAGACCGTCTGCGCACCAACAGCCGCAAGGACGAGGTGGATTTCCGCCGCGCCGAGCTGGCTTTGCAGCGGGCGATGAACCGGATCAGCCTTCGCGGCTAATTCCTAATCAACGTAATGAACAGCTCTGTTGTCCTTCATGGACGGCAGAGCTGTTTTTTTGCGCTGCAACTTGCAGTGAAGTTTGGGGCCAAAGATTGACCTGCCGGCTGCTGGATTAAAAATTATTTTCCCCCAACTGCTGTACGGAATTGAAAAGTTGTTCACAATTCATACAGCTGTGGATAACTTGTTGGCAAAACCAGTGAAAACTGTGCACAACCCTGTTAATAAGCTGTGGGTAATCCCGTTTTTTGAAGGAGGGATGACGTTCGCCGCATCATTCGATAAAATGATAGGAACAGGAAGAGAGCGGGAGCGTGAAAATCGATGATCGATATCCATACGCATATATTGCCGGGCATAGATGACGGAGCACGTCATGAGGAGCATCTGCTGGAGCTGGCTGCCGCCGCTGTTCAGGAGGGTATCACCGATATTATAGCTACGCCCCATCACGCAAACGGCGTATACTGGAACCCGGGAGCAGAAGTAACAGCACTGCTGGAACGGTCCCAACAGCTTTTGACTGAGCGGGGTTTTTCCCTTCGACTTCATGCGGGCCAGGAGATTCGGGTTCATGCCGAATTGCTGGACAATTTGGAGTCCGGAGAGCTGCTGACGCTGGCCGGAACGTCATATATGCTGCTGGAAATGCCGACGGAGGAAATTCCAGCTGAAATGAGCGAGCTTATTTATGAGCTGACGCTGCTCGGTATCCGGCCTGTTATTGCCCATCCGGAGCGGAATATGACCGCACTCAGAGAACCGCATCTGTTGGAGGAGCTGATCCAGGCGGGGGCATGGACTCAAGTAACGACGCATTCACTGCTCGGTCTTTATGGCAAAACATTCGAAAAAGGCGCTTGGTCGATGATGAGAAACGGGCTCATTCATCTTGTTTCTTCGGATGCCCATCATCCCCGCCGCAGGGGATTCCGTCTCGCTGAAAGCTATTCGCTTATTGCATCGCGGATGGGGGGACAGGCCCGCCTGTATTTTGAGGCTAATGCGGCGAGGCTGCTCTCTAACGAACCTTTAGAGCCATCGGGAGAACTGCTTGCCCAGGCTCAAGGTGCAGGTACAAGAGGGCTTCTGCGCGGACTATTCGGCCGTAGAGGTAGATAAAGAAGATTATATTGAATGTTAAAAAAGCGCAGGGATGCTCCCCGACGCTTTTTCGTTGTAAAGCTTATTTTATCAAGAATTGACTCAGGTACGGTGGAGAAGCGAGCAGAACAGAAACATCCTATCCGTTTGTCGGACGGATCACATAGAGCGCCCGCTCGGTATTCACGCGGATGCCGTCGCCTTCCTCTTCCACCGATGCACTGGACTGCAGCGGAATTTCATACGAATCCCCCGGAACGGGTTCCCGGCCGCTGTCGGTGACAATTACAGCCGCTCCATGGAGCAGCACAATGTCGCCGGAAACATACCCGTCCGAACCAGGATTTCGCAGCAGCTCTGCTCCGCCCAAATTCATGCTGATTGTATCTACGTCTCCATCTTCTTCCTTCAAGATATCCATTTCCAGGCCTTTGCGCTGCTCCAACAGCTTCAGCAGCTGCACTGCCTGATCCGTAAAGCTTGCTTTAGCCATCTTCCATCTCCGCCTTTCCCCTGATGGGTGGTTGTATACATGCTATACACCATCCGGCGAAAATGAAGCAGACAAACTGGAACCGAGCAGGCGCGACGAGGGCCGGTCAATCTCAAAGGGCTCAAGAAGCGCATGACAATAGCGGGGAAGAGGGAGAGTTGCGGCTTCGGATTCAGAAGACTAGTCGTCAAATCTGCCGTAGCTGCGGGCATAGTTGAGCATTCGATTGTAGACGGTACGGTTTAGCTGTTTAATAGGACCAAATTGAGGGTGGTTCGTATTCACCTCGATAATCCACAGTTTACCGGAACGGTCGATTGCAAAATCAATGCCCATCTCGTTCATGCCGCTATACTGGCTCGACAGGGAGCGGCTCACGGCAAGCGCTCTCGACTCCATCCAGCTGATTTTGGATTGAACCGATGAAGGAGACAAGCCCTGCAGCTCCAAAAGCCTGGACAGCATGTACAGTTTAGCCCCTTGATGGACATTGGTTACGATTTTGCTGGGCGAAGCGACTTTGGCGAACATCCCGGTGCACGTCCAGCTGCCGCCCGGCCTCCGCTGCACCATTACGCGCAGATCATAAGGCTTTCCGTCAAACCGATCCAGCAAAATGCCTTGTTGAATGAACAGTTTTCCGGAGCTTTGCCCATTTTTTAAATGGTAATAGACGCTGTCGATGGTCGGAAAATAACGGGTTGTCTGGCTGCGTGATACGGTTGAGACGAGCTCATAGCTGCCGCCTGCGGATAGGCGCAGCCGATGAATGCCAATCCCGAGAGAGCCGATATCCGGCTTGATGTAAAGCCTGTTGAAGCGGGAGGCCATATTTTTTAGCCGGTTGAGCGTAAACGGCGCTGCTGCAGGAACCATGGAAGCTGTTGCAGCGTCTTTAAGCAGCATGCGGCTTACCCGCAGCTTGCCCCAAAGAGAGCGGGATTTGTAGGTTTTGGTGTACTTTTTAATCAATGGCATGCGGGTCACCTCATTTTACCTTATGAAATTGGGACTGGCGGGGGTTGTGCGCATGACATGCCAGGGTAAAAAAGGCGTTTAACGGATAAAGCATGCGTTGCCTGCGCAACCTTTGGTGGATTGCCTGCAGATGTTTGTCCCGCCTCAAAGCAGGGTAATAAGCCGGTAGCAGGCTTTACACTAACTAAATCCAACCGTAATTTCTGAAAGGGGATATGAGCCATGGCAACACAAGCTGCAAGCCGTTCCAAAGCCAATACAAAAACCCGCGAGGAGCTGAACAAACAGGTTGCTTCGCTGGGCGTCCTTTATATGAAGCTTCATTCGTTTCACTGGAATGTGACCGGGCCGAACTTTTACACGCTGCATGTTAAATTTGAGGAGCTGTATAACGCGGTTACGCTTATGTTCGACGAAACTGCGGAGCGCCTGATCGCCATCGGCGGCAAACCGGTATCCACGATGAAGGGCATGCTTGCGGAATCGTCCATCAAGGAAGCGACGGAAAAAGAGGATGCCGAAACGATGGTACGCTCGCTCATCGACGACTTTGAGCTGCTGGCATCCGATTTGAAGAAGGCTGCGGAAACGGCTGATGGGGAAGAGGATCCGGCTACGGCGGATATTTTGACCGGTATGGTTGAACAATTGGATAAACATCGCTGGATGCTCGAGAAATTCAACGGTTAATCTGGCTATAAGGCATTGAGCCCCTCCGCGCTGCGTGAGGGGCTTGTTCCATAGCTGGGAAAGGCTTGGTTTCACCTGCAAAATAGCCCGTTTCGCGATTCCCGGCTAAAGATTTGCCGTGAGCTTTTTTGAAAGCGATTCGTCGGTTCATTCCGGATAATTTTCACAAAAGAAAAGGGAAAAGCGGCCTTCGGAGCGAAAAAGGAAAGCAGTGAAGGAATTGACGCGGGAGTCCTTATCCGGGAACGGAGACGGCAGAAAGGCATCGGCCTGGTATAAGTTGCGATTTGAATTAATGCAGCGGCAAGGGAGCCGCTTTATGGATAAGCTTGACGGTTGGCAGGGATAGAAGCGCCGGAACGTCATAGGATAGATACGTAGCAAAGGATTGAATGCTCATGAACCGATATGGAAAAGCGCCGCGGCTTGCCTGCAAGCTGACGGCAGCGCTCGCGGCAGCCGGACTGCTTGCCGCGGCGCCAGTGCCGGCCGCTCTGCAGGCCGGCAGCTTTGCTGCGCCGGCCGCAGTCCGCGCCGGCGCGCCTGCGCCTGCGCCAGCCCAGCAGCAGCATAGCTGGCTGCAGGGCAGGCGCGATCCCGGGCAGCGTACCGCCCTGCCCGGGACAATCGTGCTCCACCGCCGCGACAACCCGGCGGTGGAGCTTGTCGCGCCCGAACCGGGCGCGGACCCAGCCGCGTGGCTCAAGCGGCTGAGGGCGACGCCAGGCGTCGCCTACGTGCACCCGAACGAACCGGTTCGGGTGCTAAACGCGCCCGGCGCGGCGGCGGCAAAGCTCGCCTCCGCGCTGGTCAGCCCGCTAGCCGCCGCGCCGAGCGATCCCGGCCTGGGCAAGCAGGCCTATCTGAAGCAGATCGGTGCGCGGGAGGCATGGTCCGCGATGCGTCCTCAATCCTCCGTCATTATCGCGGTTGTGGATACCGGCGTTGATCTTGACCACCCTGATCTAAAATCCAATCTGCTGAAGGGCGTTAACCTGCAGAAGCCGGGTTCGCCGCCGGAGGACGACAACGGCCACGGCACGAGCGTAGCCGGCGTCATAGCGGCCAGCGGCAACAATGCCTCCGGTATATCGGGCATTTTGTGGAAAGCGAAGCTGCTGCCGGTTAAAGCTCTCGACGGTGAAGGCTACGGCGACGAGCAGCAGCTGGGAGAAGGGATTTTGAAGGCGATGGATAAGGGAGCGCGCATCGTAGTGCTCTCTGTAGGGCTGTACCATTCTTCCCCTTACATGAAGGAAATTGTGGAGCTTGCCGAACGAAAAGGCGTGCTGCTTGTTGCCGCTGCAGGCAACGATGCGCTTCGCTTCGGCTCCAAAACGACCGTGAAATATCCCGCTGCTTATCCAACCGTGCTCGCAGTGGGCGGAGTCGCTTCCAACGGAGTGCCGGAAAAGCGCAGCACGCGGGGGCCGGAGGTGGATTTGGCAGGAGCTTGGCAGGTGTATACAACCGAAGCTGGAGGGGGCTACCATTACGAAGAGGGAACCTCGATGGCCGCGCCGCAGGCTGCAGCCGCAGCCGCGCTGCTCTGGACCAAGTACCCAAGTCTTAAACCGTACCAAATCCGTTCTCTGTTAAAACAAACGACCAAGGACACCGCGCCTGGCGGATTTGACTCCGCAACGGGTTACGGATTATTGCGCATGGAAAAAGCGCTGAAGGAAAAATATAAGGCCGATCCGTATGAACCGAACAACAAGTCCGAGACAGCAGCGACGCTTCCGCTGGGCAAACAGCTGTCCGCAGAGCTTATGGGGGCCGACAGCGACTGGTATCAGATTGACAGTCCGTTCGACGGCGTCGTTACGCTGCGGGTGCGCCAGCTGCTTTCTGCCGGCCAAAATCCGGCTGCCATCGGGCTCCGGCTGGAGCAGCCGGGTGGCGCGGTAGAGAAACAGCTGAAATTAAGCAACAATAATCTGGTCTGGAACGTTAAAAAAGGAGCCAATTATATTCGGCTGCAACATGCCGGCAACGGCAAGGCGCGGCAGCCGTATATGCTTACGGCCGCCCTGCATATGAGAGCGGATTCGTTTGAGCCGAACGAGCAGGCGGAGAAAGCTGCCGCGCTGCCGGACCGCACCCAGCAGGTGCGCGGAACATTTCATCAGCTAAACGACCGGGACTGGTACTCGCTGCGCGTAACCTCCAAAGGAACGCTGCGCATCCAGCTGGATGCCGGAACGATGCGGATCGACCCGGCTTTTGCGTACCGCAAAGCGGGCGGAGCTGAAGTGACCGTAGATTCCGGCGCGGAAGGAGCGGCGGAGGTTTCAGCGCTCATCGATGTTTCGCCGGGAACGTATTACATTCGGGTATGGGACGCTTCGGAGCCGCAGGCGGAGCTGACCTCGGGTTATTACACATTGGGCTTATCGAGAGAAAAGAAAAAATAAATCCGCGCTTCCAGCGCGGAATCTCCAACATAACGGGAAGCGAGCCGATGAAATACATAGCGCTTCCGCTGTTTGTAGTGCCTTACTTAATTAAGCTTATCTTTTGAACTTAGATGTTATATCGTGATATCGATCGTTTCATTAAAAAGGAATCAGAGCCGTTTACCGGCAAGAAATCGGGGTTATTAAATGAACAGCAATATAGACGGAGCCTTTTCTTCGCTTGGCTTGACGGGGTTATTTTCCATCATTATTACGATACTGAGCATTCTGCTCGCTTGGTATTTGTTGCAAGAACTGAAGCTGGATCATTGGTTTAAGCAGCCGCGCAGCCCGAGAGCAAGAGTGTTTATCGCCGTATTGGCGGTCATCATCGGACATCTTTTTGCGCGATTTATTCTGGATTACTGGTCTTGGACGAATGTGCTCAAGCTGATGTAAAACAAGCAAAAACGCGGTCAGCTGCCAGACGATCCTTCGAATAACGGGGGAAGCCTTTGCAGAGACTAAATGCAACCTACGGTCACAAACGATGCCAAGCTTCCGAATGTTATAACCGTTGTCAACAGAATTCGATCTTTTGCCATCAATTACCGGTCGAATGGGCTCATATTAAAATTAGTTCTTGTCGATTTCTGTAGACGAGTGTTAATATGGTCTGTGGTATTCTGGGTTATTCTTTTCTTTTTTAACCGGAAGCCCTCTACATCCATTACCTATGCCAATAAACGTTTGAGCTTGAAACAGTCTAAACATCCATCTCGAATAGAAGAAATACGCTAAGAAAACGCAGCGTCCGGAGGGAACGGAATTATGAGCAAAATTGTCGTTAGAGGAGGCCGCAGGCTGGAAGGAACGGTACGTGTGCACGGAGCGAAAAACGCTGTGCTCCCGATCCTTGCCGCCTCCCTGCTCGCTACGGAAGGAGAAAGCGTCATTTGCGACGTTCCCCTCCTCGATGATGTCCTGACGATCCGTCAAGTGTTAGAAACGCTTGGAGCCAAAACCGGAATCGGTCACGATTCCATGACTATCGCAGCGGAGCAGCTGACTTCCTGTGAAGCGCCTTATGAGCTGGTCAGCAAAATGCGCGCATCGTTCCTGGTTATGGGGCCGCTTCTCGCCCGTTTGGGCAAAGTCCGCATCTCCATGCCAGGCGGCTGTGCAATCGGCACAAGGGCGATCGATCAGCATTTGAAGGGCTTTGAGGCGCTTGGCGCCGAAATTACAATTGGCCAGGGCTTCGTGGAAGCGACAGTTCCGGGGCGCCTGAAAGGAACCAAAATTTATCTGGACTGCGCCAGCGTCGGCGCGACGGAAAACATTATGATGGCCGCTGCGCTTGCGGAAGGCACAACAACGCTTGAAAATGCCGCCAAGGAGCCGGAGATCGTCGATCTGGCCAACTACCTGAATGCTATGGGCGCCCGCGTTCGCGGCGCAGGCACGGGCATGATCCGGATTGAAGGCGTGGAACGCCTGACCGGCGCCCGCCACCATGTCATTCCGGATCGGATTGAAGCAGGCACATTCTTGATTGCCGGAGCGATTACCGGCGGAGATGTGTTCGTGGAAGGCGCAATTAGCGATCACTTGGGGCCGGTTATTTCCAAGCTGCAGGAGATGGGCGTTCAGCTGACAGAGTCGGATACCGGAATTCGCGTACAGGCGAACCGCCCGCTGCGCAGCGTCGATGTGAAAACCTTGCCGCATCCCGGCTTCCCGACCGACATGCAGTCCCAGATGATGGCGCTGCTGCTTGTATCGGAAGGCACCTCCGTCGTTACGGAGACGGTGTTCGAAAACCGCTTCATGCATGTGGATGAATTCCGCAAAATGAACGCCAGCATCAAAATCGAAAGCCGTTCCGCTATTATTACCGGCGGCGTTCCGCTGTACGGCGCAAAAGTCACCGCTACGGATCTTCGGGCCGGAGCTGCCTTGATTTGCGCAGGACTTGTTGCCGACGGCGAAACCGAGGTTGGCGGACTGCATCACCTTGACCGCGGTTATGTCGATATTGCCGGCAAGCTGGCTGCTCTGGGAGCCGACATTTACCGTACGGAAGAAGAGGTTGAGGTTCAGGAGCTTGTGGAACCGATCGTGCTTTCCTCGCTGAAGGGCTCGTCCGAGAGCGAAGAAGTGCATGTGGCTGCAGCTGCTGCTTCCGAGGAAGAAGGCTACAAAGCCGAGGAGCAGGTTGCGGTTGAAGACGTTGAACCTACGCTGGCGTAATCATTTAGTCAGCGGTCTAAGAACTAAATAGAGATTGGGAGTGGAGCGCCGGTTGCCGGGGCTCTTTTTTTGTTCAGTTCCACACCTTTTTCACAATCCTCACAATGTTCATGGTCCGTTCATTTGCCCATGGTATTTTTCTGGTGATAAAGCACCGAGGAGGAGTTGGGCGGAATGCGGAAATGGGTTCTTGTTCTGGGGGTTCTATTGGTGGCCGGCGGAGGTTACGGTTATTATGCCTACCGTACGAAGGCGGAGGCTCCTGCTGCGGCTGCGGCTTCGGCCCGGACCGTGCAAGCGACGCAGGGAAAGCTGGAGGTTAAAGTGTCCGGCAGCGGGACGGTAGCCGCAGACGATGCCAGAGTATTGAAAGCCGGATATAAGGGAACGGTGGAAAAGGTGTTCGTATCCGCCGGAGATAAAGTGAAAAAAGGCCAGAAGCTGGTGACGTTCCAAAAGGCCGACAATGACATGGCGATTCGCCAGAAAAAGCTTGAGCTCGCAAAAGGGGAGCTGCAGCTCAAAGGGTTGAAGCAGCAGTATTGGCAGGAGAGCGACGCCGATAAACAGGACGAGCTTATGCTGCAGATCGATACCGCCAAGCTGACGCAGGAGCAGCTTCAGGCCGAAATCGATGAGCTGGAGGCGGAACAGGCCGAAAATAACGATCTTGTGGCCGATGCGGACGGCACAGTAACGGCAGTGTCCGTATCGAGCGGTCAAGAGCTGAACGGCAACGAGGATGCGGTAACTCTGACCGATTACAGCAAGCTGACCTTTACGATGAGCGCCGACGAGCTGGATGTGCCGAAGCTGAAGACGGGCCAGACGGCCTCCATCTCGCTGAATGCGTTAGCGGACCGGACGTTTACAGGCAAAATAACGGAAATTGCCCGTGAAGGCGAATCCAGCAACGGTGTGGCGACTTACCCCGTGACGATTCAGCTGAGCGAGCTGGACGGCGTGCTGGCCGGAATGTCCGGCTCGGTAGAAATTGTGACTGACACCGCCGAGAACGCGGTGCTGGTGCCGATTGCTGCGGTTGTTCAGCTTAACGGCAAGTCCTATGTGCGGGTTCCCGATGACGGCTCCGCCAGCGGCGCAACAGGAGCAGAGGAACAAACTGGAGCAGAAGGCTCCGGTCAATCCGGCGGTGCGGACAGAGGTTCAGGAGTCGGGAACCGCCATAATACTGCGGGAGGCTTCCAAGCGCCAACCGGAACCGGCGCAGGCGCATCCAGCCAGATGGCTAGCCGGATGGCTTTAGGCGGACGGATGGTGGAAGTGAAAACAGGACTCTTCAATGACCAGTACGCTCAGATTGAGTCTGGACTGAACGCCGGAGATTCCGTGCTTGTTCCTCTCCCGACCGGCACGCAGGGCGGAAGCACTGGCTCCTCCGGGAATGTCCGGATGATTCAGGGCGGAATGGGAATGGGAGGCATGGGCGGCGGCTT
Organism: Paenibacillus pasadenensis; assembly: GCF_023715725.1. Taxonomy (GTDB): domain Bacteria; phylum Bacillota; class Bacilli; order Paenibacillales; family Paenibacillaceae; genus Paenibacillus_O; species Paenibacillus_O pasadenensis_A. The sequence continues at coordinate 50,206 of NZ_JAMBOT010000003.1, read as the reverse complement.
CCAGAGGGGAGCCGCTCCAGGAGGCATGGGTGGCGGCATGGGAGGCAGGAACTGATGGCTCTGCTAAAATGGGGAAACACTGCAGAAAATCTCCCGGCTGTCCCATCTGCCGCCGAGCCGTTGATCGCCATTCGCGACGTGAACAAAAGCTACCGCATGGCGGGTGAAGAGACGCCTATTTTGCGGTGCGTCAATCTGGACGTCATGCCGGGAGATTTTGTGGCCATTATCGGGCCGTCCGGCTCGGGCAAGTCAACGCTGATGAATGTCATCGGCTGCCTGGATACGCCGACCTCCGGCAGTTACAGGCTGGACGGCCAGGAGGTGGGAGGGCTGAGCGAAAACCGGCTGGCGGAGGTGCGCAACCGGGGCATCGGCTTTATTTTTCAAAGCTTCCATCTGCTTCCCCGGCTTACCGCCCGTGACAATGTGGAGCTTCCGCTCATCTATCGCGGTCTATCCTCCAAAGAGCGGCGGGAAGCGGCAGAGCTGGCGCTGGTCAAGGTCGGCTTGGGGGATCGTATGGACCACCGTCCGAATCAGCTGTCCGGCGGCCAGATGCAGCGTGTGGCTATCGCGCGGGCGCTGGCTGGAAATCCGCCGATTTTGCTCGCGGATGAGCCGACAGGCGCGCTGGATACAAAAACGGGCGACGAGGTGCTCGGCCTGATCCAGGAGCTGAACGTCCTTGGACATACGATCGTACTGATTACGCATGATCTCGATGTAGCGGCAAGAGCCGGACGGATTGTCACGATGAAGGACGGGCTGCTGACGGAGGAAGGAGGGGTGGCTCGTGAAGCTTTGGCAAGGCGTTCGAATGGCGCTGAGCAGCATACTCGCTAACAAGCTGCGGACGGCGCTGTCCATGCTGGGCATTTTGATCGGCGTCGCAACGGTCATCTCGCTTGTTGCGATGGGGCAGGGCTCCGCCAACGAGGTGAACAGCCAGCTGCAAGGATTGGGCACCAATATGCTGTCGGTGTCCGTCAACGGACGGGGCAGCAGCACGGCTTTAACGCTTCCGCAGGCGGAGTCGCTTGGCGAAGGGGTGAGCGGAATCGACGGCCTGTCGCCTACCGTCAGCGGCAGCGCGTCGGCCAGGTACGGAAGCGTGGAGACGGAGTCGTCCGTCACCGTTGAGGGCGTAACGCCTGACTATGAAGAAGTGGCGGACTTTCATCCCCAGGAAGGGCGGTTTATCGCTCCGCTTGACCTGACGGCCTATAACAAGGTCGCATTGCTGGGGGTGGATACGTCGGAGGAGCTGTTTGGCGCGGGAGTCAGTCCGGTCGGAGAATCGATTCTGCTGAACGGGGTTAAGTATAGGGTGGTTGGGCTGCTGGAGCCGAAGGGCACCTCGTTAGGCGCATCCAACGATGAAAAAATAATCATTCCCATCACGACGGCTCAGCGCATGTTCCAATCCGCAGGCGTGAGTACGGTATCGGTCAAGGTGGAGTCCGAGCCGCAAATGGATGCCGTAACGGCTGCTCTGGAGTTGAAGCTGGCCGATATTTTCCGGGGGGATACGAACAGCTACCGCATTACGAACTCCGAGGAATTAAAGGAAACGGCCGCCTCCGTGTCGAAAACGATGTCCACTATGATGGCGGGTGTAGCTGCTATTTCCCTGCTTGTCGGCGGAATCGGCATTATGAATATTATGCTCGTGTCGGTAACGGAACGCACGCGGGAAATCGGCATCCGCAAAGCGCTGGGCGCGCGCAAAAGAGATGTGCTGTTCCAGTTTCTCGTCGAGGCGGTGTCCATCAGCAGTCTGGGAGGGCTGCTGGGCATTGCGGTTGCCTACGTCGCTTGTTTTGCGATGCAGGAGTATGCGGGCACGGCAGCTGTCGTTGAGCCGGATATCGTCGCTTATTCCTTCGCATTTTCCGCGCTGGTCGGCATTTTGTTTGGCATCTTCCCGGCCAACAAGGCCGCTTCGCTGAAGCCGGTTGACGCTCTGCGCCACGATTGATTCGCGGCTAATCCGCTTTTAGTTCATGTTTGTATTTTTGGAGGGATCCGTTCATGAAAACCCCTTTGATTCTGCTGATCGAGGACGATCCGCTTATTACCGACCTGGTAGAGCTTTATTTGGAGCGCTACGGCTTTCACTATGCGACCGCCCATGACGCGGCCTCGGGACTGGCGCGTTTTTACGAGCAGGTTCCCGACCTGATCGTGCTGGACATTATGATGCCTGGCCGCGACGGTTGGAGCGTATGTGAGGAAATTCGGCGGACAAGCGCCGTCCCGATTATTTTCCTGACGGGCAAAGGGGAAGGTTACGATAAGCTGAAGGGGTTCTCCATGGGAGCGGACGACTACATGGTGAAGCCGTTTGACGCCAAAGAGCTCATTGCGCGCATCCGCGCCGTGCTGAAACGGACGCATCCGACTTTGTTTAAAGAGAGCGTTGAGTTCCCTGATCTGATCGTTGATGCCACGGAATACCGGGTGCTCGTGCGCGGCGTTAATGCCGGATGCGCTCCGAAGGAGGTTGAGCTGCTCTACTGTCTGGCCTCCCGCCCCGGCAAAGTATTTACCCGCGATGAGCTGCTGCAAAATATTTGGGGCATGGATTATTTCGGAGACTCCAACACGGTGGATGTTCATATTAAACGCATTCGGGACCGCATCGGGGATCATGCCGCATGGCGGATCGGGACCGTACGCGGCGTCGGCTACCGGTTTGAGGTGAATTCGGAATGATTCAGAAGCTCGCGGCGCAGGCGGCAAAGGTCAGGGAGCGTTCCAGCTGGCTGCTCACGAAGCTGGGGATGAACCGCATTTTTGCCAAGGTGCTTGTCATTTCGCTGCTGATCCTTACCGTCACATTTCTGATCTATACACTTATATCCGGTACCTTGCTTAAGCGGGAAGTGACCGAGCGCCAGAAACAACGGGAATACGAGGACATGAGCCGCATGATTACGCTGCTGGAAACGGCTCAGCGCGAAGGCTGGACGGATGTTACGACCCAGAGAGGGCTGCGTCTCATTTTGCCGCCGCAAATGAAAACGGTTCTGATTATTGACCGCCAGGGACGATATGTTCAGATGGGGGGAGTGCCGCTCCCGGATGGCGAAATCCGCGATATTGTCAACGCCGCCGGAATCGGAAGCGCCGAGTCTCTGCAATCCACAACGGTGGAGAAGGATTCCCGAAAATGGATGGTGACTTCCCAATACGCTGCATCAATCGACCGGTATGTCGTGTCGCTGTCTGGCGGGCTGCAGAATGAGCTGCGCCGAATGCAGAGTCTGAACTGGCTGTCGATTGCAATTGCTTTGGCTGTCTCGGTCATTTTCTCCTGGATGTTTTCCCGTTACATGACGATACGGATCCAGCGTATGAGCCAAGGGGCGGAGCGGATTGCAAAGGGCAGGTTCGACACGCAGATCAGCGATCCTTCTGCAGATGAGCTCGGCCAGCTGGCCGTTTCTTTGAACCGGATGGCATCCGAGCTCGAGGCTCTGGAGGGAATGCGCCGGGATTTTCTCGCTAATGTATCGCATGATTTGCGTTCTCCGCTCACCTCCATCCACGGTTATGTGGAGGCAATTCTTGACGGCACCGTGCCGCGCGAGCGGGCGGACCACTACCTGCGGATTACGCAGGATCAGACCGTTCGGCTAATCAAGCTGGTGAACGATTTGCTGGATATGACCAAAATCGAGTCGGGGCAGTTCGACGTACAGCCGACGGAGTTCGATCTGGCCGAGATGATCCGGCAGCTGCTGGCGCGTATGGAATCAACCTTTCAGCATCACCAGGTGCGTTATGAAATCAACGGAGCAGCCGGCGGCGGAACACCCCGGAATCGCGGTGCAGGCTTCCAGCAGCAGCCTGACGAGGGCTGGGAGCTGCGGATGCCGGAAGCTTTCGCTGAGCCTGAAGGAGCTGCGGAGGAAAGGGATGCGGATGCGGATGCGGCTCGTGCTGCCCAGGTGCGGGTAATCGGCGATCCCTACCGTTTGGAGCAGGTCATGATAAATCTGCTGCAAAACGCGATGGCCTTTTCGCCCCGGCAATCGACCATCTATGTCACGCTGGATTGCCGCAAGGATGATGTCGCCGTTTCGATACGGGACGAAGGAATCGGGATGAAGGAGGAGCAGCAGCAGCTCATATGGGATCGTTTCTATAAAAGCGACGAGGCAAGAGGCGCGCGCGGAGGCACCGGAATCGGCCTGTCCATCGTGAAGCATATTCTCGATGAGCACGGTTCGCTCATCGAAGTGGAAAGCAAGCCGGGGCGCGGCAGCGTCTTCCGCTTTTCTCTCAAAAAGGCGCGCAGCGGCGAGAAAGACAAGCTTTGATTGAAATCTAGTCTTAGTCAACTCTTTTAGGTTTCCAAAGGATTTTGGAGAGCCGCTTCGGCGGCTCTTTTTTTGTTTTTACGGGCATCCGGCTGTTTCTTGGTTTGTTCTCTCTCTATCTTTTGGGGTTCTATTCTATGTTTACGGTCTCATAGTTTGTATAGACGAGATGAAATAGAAACCAATTGCCGGTACAGGCTGAGCCGAGCTGTCCAGCCCAGGTCCGGCAGGAAGGAAAGGGGCAAGGCGACAAATGGCGAGTGAACGTAAAACGAATGGTACGAACAATGCACGACAGAGGAGAGGAGCGGAGAAGCAGGCGGAGGTTTCGGTCCTCCGGCATAATCCCAGCGGGAGCAGGTTCAATGGACTTAAGCTGTTCGTTAAAAGCAGCCGGTCCCGCATGCGCTTAAACGGCGCGGCGCCAGACCGGACCAAAAAGCTGAGGCCGGGGCTTCCGGCTAGCCCTCCCAATCGGCCGTTGCTTGCGAGACCGGGTGAACCGGAAAAAAACGGAGCGAAGTCCAGTATGATGACGAAGGCTGGGGAGATGTTCAACACGGTCTCAGCCGTCCGGCAGACCGCACCCGCTCAGGCATCCGGCCAGCGCCCTCCTTCACAGATGTCCCCATGGACGCTGATTGCGCTCAGCGCTTTGACGGCGGCGGCAATTCTAATTCCCGGCTTAATCGTCCAGCAGCAAAGTGCAGGAAACGGGCCGTCATCCGAAGCGGCAAAGTCCGGTTACGGCGCTTCTTCTGCGGCTGGTGCGGAGCGTCAGCCGATGTTTGCGGCTTCCGGCGGGCAGCTGGTTCCGCTGTTGGGCGGAGCGGCGGATGCTCCGGGAAGCGAGACTGCCCCTCCGGGCGGAAGCGGCAGTCAAACCAAGCCAAAGGGAGACCCCTCCGGCACTAATGGCACCGCTTCTAACGGGGGGACGGATATCGGCACGGGCAATTCCGGGACGGATAATCCCGATAAGACGCCTGACGGAACGGGAGCGAATGGAGGGACGCCGCAGAACAAACCGGGCAGCAATGCTGGCGGCGGATCTGTATCCGAAAAAGGAGCCAGCGAACAGACCGCTTCGCTTCCGTCTCCTGGCGCGCTTGACCGCATGATCGTGCGTGTTTATTTGACGGCAGAGAAGCGGGTGGAAAAAGTGCCGATGGAGCTTTACGTGCGTGGCGTGCTGGCCGGAGAAATGCCGGTAACCTTTGAACCTGAGGCGCTGAAGGCGCAGGCAATTGCCGCCCGTACGTATATGGTGAAGCGGCTTGCTTCCGAGGACCGCACCGGAATGCCGGTGGACAATGCGGATGTTACGGATACGACAGCCCATCAGGTGTATGTGCCGCTGAAAAAGCTGCTGAACCGCTGGAGCGACAAGGAGCAAAAAGCAAACCTGGACAAGCTGAATGCGGCGGTGCAGCAGACAAGGAGCCAAATTATTACGTATGAGGGGCAGCCGATCGACGCCTTATTTTTCAGCACTAGCAACGGGTATACGGAAAATTCCGAGGACTACTGGGGCTCAAGCCTCCCTTATCTGCGCAGCGTATCCAGCCCGTGGGACAAAAAGATCAGTCCGGAATTCAAGGAAACGACCAAGATGAGCCTGGCGGCATTTTATAAAAAGCTGGGCGTCAGCGGCAGAACGTCGGCCCGCAGCATGCGGGTGCTGGATACGACCGACGGCCGGCGTATTCGGGAAATGACGGTTGGCGACAAGGTGTTCACCGGCCGCCAGGTGCGGGAGAAGCTTGGCTTGGCATCAACTCAGTTTACTTGGAAGATTACTGGCAAGGAAATCGAGATCACTACGTTCGGGTACGGGCACGGCGTCGGCATGAGCCAGTGGGGTGCGGATGGTATGGCCAAAAACGGCAGCACTGCCTACCAGATCCTCTCTCATTATTACACGGGCACAGAAGTCATACGCACGGCTTCGCTGCCCCGCACCCCTGTTTAAGCGGTGGCCGCTAGGTAATCTACGAAATTCTCTTCTCTTGTAATTTCTCTATCTCCTCACGTATAAAGCCAATCATTCCGGTAACAATGGCTAGTGAGGTGATCGAAAATGAATGAACAAGATCAAAAGAACAAGCAAGAACCTCCTAAAAACCAACTGGGAGGAAAAAAGCCAGCTTCAACCTACAAGAAGACCCTGTCGCGCAAGTGGATCTCTCCGGCCATGTTTGTCGCAGCGGCAGCAATCATCGTAACCGTCATGTGGCTCTATCAGGGGAATGACCAGAAAACATCGACAACAGTGACTCCTCCAGACAGCGTCCAGACGGGTCAAGGCGGCGACAAGCCAATCGAGGAAACGGTTAAGCCGGTTCCGGGCGAAACGGCTGCATGGCCGGTCGCTAATGTAGCGGATGTGACGATTAAGCGCGGTTATTTTGACAGCGCAGCAAACGCAGCAGAGCAGGAAGCTTCGCTAGTGGAGCAAAACAATACCTTTACGGGCAACACCGGCATCGACTTGGCGCGCGCCGACGATCAGCCTTTCGACGTAATGGCTGTGCTGAGCGGTAAAGTATCCAATGTCGAAGAGCATCCAACTAACGGCACCGTCGTAGAAATTGCTCACGGCAACGGACTTGTATCCGTGTATCAAAGCCTGAGCAGCGCCAACGTTAAAGTTGGAGACGAAGTGAAACAATCGACCGTCATCGGCAAAGCAGGCCGCAACGACCTGCAAAAAGAGCTTGGCGTTCACCTTCACTTTGCTCTCTTGAAAAACAACGAACATGTCAATCCGGTTTCGCAGCTGCCAACCGACGCTCCAAAGCTGCAGGTCGCGATGAACGACCCGCAGCCGGAAAGCTCTACAGCCCCTGCTGCTGACGAGGCGGCAATTACTCCTAATGAGCAGGAAAGCACGGAGCAAGCTGGTCAGCCTGACCAGGCGACCGGCGCCGAAGACACTGGCGCATCCGATGCCGACGCTTCGCCGGCTCCAGATGCGAATGGCGGAGATTCCGGCGACGCCGCTCAGGAAGATGCCGAGTAATAAATAGATTTTGCAGCCCTATGGGACTGCATAAATAACAAAACAAACGCCCCAGCCGCTTTCCGGAAGGAAAGACTGGGGCGTTTTTTTTATTTTAGCAATCCGGTGAAAAGGCTGATTTTGGGGCATTCCCAGTCCTATTTTCAGCCAATTTGGACGGAATTCGGTCTTAGGACTTGGCCACAAAGAATATCTGTAGCACCCCCTCATATAATGTACCAAACTTACAACGAGTCAAGGAGGCGGGAACGTGCACGATTACATCAAAGAGCGGACCATCAAGATTGGCCGGTGCATCGTGGAGACCAAACATACGGTGCGTACAATCGCCAAAGAGTTCGGGGTATCCAAGAGCACGGTGCACAAGGATTTGACCGAAAGGCTGCCGGAGATTAATCCGGACCTGGCCGATCAGGTGAAACATATCCTGGAATACCATAAGTCCATCCGCCATCTGCGAGGCGGAGAAGCCACCAAAATCAAGTATAAAAAAAGTACAAAGCGCCGCGAGGTTCTCGCAGCAGGGAAGCGCTAAAATTTTTCTACAAAATCAGAGGAAAAATGAGGTTTTCAGCGAATAATGGGTAATGATCTTCCACACTATTCGTTAGGGGACTTCGGACGTATGCTAAGCAAGGACATCGGGATCGATCTGGGCACCGCCAATGTGTCCATTCATGTAAAAGGAAAGGGCGTTGTGCTTGACGAGCCCTCCGTCGTCGCCGTGGAAACGGGCACCCGCCGGGTGCTGGCTGTCGGCGACGAAGCTTACCGGATGGTCGGGCGGACGCCTGGCAATATCGTGGCGATTCGCCCGCTGCGCGACGGGGTTATCGCGGACTTTGAGATTACCGAGATGATGCTGAAAGCGTTTATCGACCGCATTGGCGGGCGGAGCTGGTACAGCCGCCCGCGTATTCTTATCTGCGCCCCCACCAATATCACCTCTGTGGAGCAGAAAGCGATCCGCGAGGCTGCGGAGCGCTGCGGCGCCCGCGAGGTTTATATGGAAGAAGAGCCGAAGGCTGCTGCTATCGGTGCCGGAATGGACATTTACCAGCCTAGCGGCAACATGGTAGTCGACATCGGGGGCGGCACAACGGACGTGGCCGTGCTGTCGATGGGCGACATCGTTACCTCTTCCTCAATCAAGGTGGCGGGAAATACGTTTGATTCCGATATCGCCCGGTATATTAAAGCAAAGTACAAGCTCCTGATTGGAGAGCGGACAAGCGAGGAGATCAAGATTCGAATCGGCTCCGTGCATACTGGCGCCCGCAACGATTCCATCGATATTCGCGGCCGCGATATGGTGACCGGCCTGCCGCGCACGGTGGCCATTCACTCGGACGAGGTGCGCGAAGCTCTGTCGGATTCCGTAGCGTCCATCGTTGCAGCCGCCAAGGCGGTGCTGGAGCAGACCCCGCCGGAGCTTTCGGCAGATATCATTGACCGCGGCGTTATTTTGACGGGCGGCGGCGCGCTGCTGGAAGGACTGGACCTGCTGATGGCGGACGAGCTTAAGGTACCGGTGCTTGTGGCCGAAGACCCGATGCACTGCGTCGTCAAAGGAACGGGCTACATGCTGGATCATCTGGATCGCATGTCTCGCAAAAAGACCCGTATTTAAATGGATGCGCTCGCTTGGCCGCTGCTTGACGCAGCGGCTTTTTGGCGCTGATGAAAGGGCAGGCGCTCCACCAAAGCTCGGCCCTCCGATCGCTGTTGACCTCAGATTTCCTTGAATAAACGCTCAACGGTGGAAATCCGATGTCTTATAGCTGCCGCTTCTTCGGGCTCGAGCTTTGGCTCCGCTGCTCTGGTTTCATCAAACTTGAAGAATTACTTCGCCCTTATCTCTGGACGAATTAGGAAAAACGGACTTAAACTAAGTGCGAACCCTAAGCTCACATGAAATCCCCAGGAGATTCGCACCTCAATAGTGGCAAGGGTTCCAGCAGTTTTGACGCGAAATCAAACCCTTAACTAGCCCCATTTTTTAGAGGTTCGCACTTTTCGGCCTGTAAACCCAGGCCCAGCAAGGGTTTCTCAGCTATGCTGTCGCTCTCCGTGCGGGAGCGTGGATTGAAACCATGCTGTTGGACAGCCCGCCGACTAGTTCCGTCAGTCGCTCTCCGTGCGGGAGCGTGGATTGAAACTCCGTCGCCAAACCCCACTCCGTCAGCATCTGGAACGTCGCTCTCCGTGCGGGAGCGTGGATTGAAACCGTCATTGTGACGGATCAAGAAGTCGGCGCGGTAGTCGCTCTCCGTGCGGGAGCGTGGATTGAAACACCGGGGCGAGCGTGTCGGGATTCATTCCAACGCTGGTCGCTCTCCGTGCGGGAGCGTGGATTGAAACGCCAATGGGAATACGCACACTCGCCGGCCAACAAGTCGCTCTCCGTGCGGGAGCGTGGATTGAAACTGAATCCAGTACACGCGAACCTCCCGGCCCTCCTGGTCGCTCTCCGTGCGGGAGCGTGGATTGAAACAATCCGCGTCCTCCGTCAATTGTCGGGTCATAGGTCGCTCTCCGTGCGGGAGCGTGGATTGAAACGTCGATCGGCAATGGTCTGCGCGAATATCCGGACGTCGCTCTCCGTGCGGGAGCGTGGATTGAAACACGCAGCTCATTGCGGCAACTGTCAATAATTGTGAGTCGCTCTCCGTGCGGGAGCGTGGATTGAAACCTGATCAGCCGCCGAATTGTTCATCGCTAGTATTGTCGCTCCCCGTGCGGGAGCGTGGATTGAAACGCCGATCTGCTTACGGCTTAAGCCAGCTTTTATGGTCGCTCCCCGTGCGGGAGCGTGGATTGAAACACCATACCGATGAAAGTTTTACGCTCTTCGTCGTCGTCGCTCCCCGTGCGGGAGCGTGGATTGAAACATCATTCGACCTGTTTCCGGGTTGCGCTACGGAGCACTCCTAGACGGGACCGCACCATGCCTGGTCAAAACACAGCGGAGAAAAATGCCGAGCTTGGAGAAGCGGAAGCTATAAGACGTCGGATTTCTACCTAATTGAAAATATAAATCAAAGAAATCCGAGGTCAACAGCGATCGGAAGGCCGGCTTTTTTCGCAGCGGTACTGTAGCAACCAGCGGCAATTTTCTCCTAGATCCAGCATTACAGCCGAAGTCCCGATCATAGGCATCCAGCCCTATTCAGGATGACTCTCGATTAGCCGATATAAAGGGCAGATAATTGCAAGGAGGATTCCGATGCTCAGAGGATTATACACCGCGGCGGCCGGCATGATCGCCCAGCAGCGCGTCCATGATACCGCAACGACCAATATCGCGAACCTGAACACGACAGGTTACAAAGCGACCAACGCGCTGAACCGTTCTTTTCCGGAGATGCTCTTGTCCATGAGCGGCAAGAACGATATGCCGGTGCAAAAGATCGGACGCATTAGCACGGGCGTGCTGGCCGAGGAGAGCATCGCCCTCCAGATCCAGGGAGACCTTAACAAAACGGACAAACCTACCGATTTTGCGCTCATCTCCGAAATTCAGGCTCCGGGGATAAACTTCGATGAATCCGGCAAGTCGGTAGCAGAGGACGGCACGGTTACATATCGTCCGCAGGCTTATTTTACGGTGCTGAATGAAGAGGGAGAGGTGCGCTACACGCGCGGCGGCGAGTTCAAGCTGACGGATGACGGCGCGCTCGTAACGGCAGACGGCTCTCCGGTGCTGGGAGCAAACAGCCAGCCTATCGTTTTTCCGCAGGGCACAAGTCTTGAAACACTGAAGCTAAACGGGAACTTTGAGTTTACGGATGCAGCAGGCAACGCCACCGGACAATCGCTGCTTATTACCCTGGTGGACAGGGTCAATGATCTGGTACGGGAGGGCGACGGCAAGTTCCGTTTGAACGGAGAGGAAGGCGCTGCTGCGATGGCTCCGGGAGAAGGCGTCGAAGTGCGCCAAGGGTATACGGAACGCTCTAATGTCGACCCGTCGCAGGCCATGCTTGATGTCATGGGCGCGATGAGGGCCTATGAGGCCAACCAGAAGGTGATCCAGTTCTATGATAAAAGCTTGGAGAAAGCGGTCAACGAGATCGGCCGTGTGTAAAAGGAGGGTAACCGATGAACAATTCCATTATCAATGCGACGGTTTCGATGAACGCTCTGCAGCAGCGGCTTGACCTGCTTGCCGAAAATATGGCGAACATCAATACGGCTGGCTACAAGCGCAAGCAGGCTTCTTTTCAGGATCTGCTGACGAATGCCAAACAGCAGCCGGAGGCTTTTCTCCGTGACGGCCGCGTGAGCCCGCTCGGATATAACCAAGGCTGGGGAGCGCGTTTCATTCAGCAAGGACCGGATATGACTCAAGGCGCGCTCAAGCAAACAGGAACTTCGACCGATCTTGCGCTGGATGGAAATGCGCTTTTTGTCGTAGCTGCAGATGATAACGGCGGAATCGGTTATACCCGCAGCGGGGCGTTTCAGTTGACGGTGAACGGCGAGGGTGATACGATACTGGCGACAGAGGCTGGGTATCCGGTCATGGGCCGGGTGCCGGTGGAAACCCCGAATGGCGTCGTTTTGCGCGATGGACCGATTGTCGTTCCGGAAGGCGTTTCCCTGCAAATTAGCAATGAAGGCGTTATTGCAGGCGTGCGTGCCGATGGCTCCCGCATTCAGCTGGGACAGCTGTCTCTCGTCCAGCCTACCCGCCCGGACGCTCTGGTTGCGGTAGCGGATAATTTATTTGCCGTGCCTTCCGATGTGGACACAGCCGATGTGCTGACACAGGTTCAGGCAGGTGCGGATAGCGGCGTCGCCGTTCGTCAAGGCTATATAGAACAATCCAATGTAGATATCGTCGAGGAAATGACCGAACTCCTCAGCGTGCAGCGTGCGTATCAATTGAGCGCCAGAGCCCTGTCATCGGCGGATTCAATGGCCGGTCTGGCCAACAACATGCGCGCGTGAGCCTTCCTTCCTGCAGTGTAACAGGCGGGAACTCCGCCGCGCTGTCATACACCCGGGGATAATGTCAGACCGGCAAATGGGCCGGTTAGCTTGCCCTTGCAGGATAAGGATGATGAACATGACGAATGATTCACAGGCTTCACGGAGCGGGGCAGCCGGCTCCCGCAGCATGGAGGACGTTAGAGAGGATGCCAGGCAACCGGCTGCAGAGGCTTCAGACAAGAGCTCTCGGAAAGCCGCTTCAGGCTCAAAAGCCAAGAAGAAAAGCCGGTTCACCGGATGGTGGTACACCCGTAAGCTGATCGTGCTGGCTTTGTTTGTAGGCGCGCTTTCAGGCGGGCTCTATGTTGGTTTTGTCGTTCTCGGCGGCGGAAGCATGGCGGACGCGTTTAACGTAGCCACGTATAAGCATATTTTCGATCTGGTTTTCTCGGATTCTTAGAATGGCCGGTTCCTTTACGGAGCCGGTTTTTTTGTTGCTGTCGCAACGTTACAACGCGAGTAATTGGCGATGGAATTCCTTGAATATTATTGAAAAAAGGCGCCTTGCTTCCGCTGGATGCGGAACAAGACGCCTTTTTCAGGGCAGAGCTATTTTACAGTGACGCGGGCGGTAACGGATTTGCCTTCAAAAACGGCTTTGATCGTGGCGCTGCCTTTGGCAACGGCCGTGACAGAACCGTTCTGAGATACGGATGCGGCTGCTTCCTTGCTGGACGACCAGAGAGAGGAAGCGGTCACCTCGGCGTATGTGCCGTTATCGTAAAAAGCTTTGAGTTTCAGCTGAACCTGTGCGCCTGGAGCAAGCTTCAGGCTTTTTTCCGACAGGACAAGGCTTTTCAGCTTCGGCTTAACGGAGATCGATACGGTGACGGACTTGCCTTGATAGGTGCCGGTCACTTTGGCCGTGCCGAGCTTCAGCGCTTTGATCGAGCCGATGCGAACACTGGCGATATCGTCGTTATCCACTTTCCACTCCATGCGGGAAGCTAGTGAAACGGTAGCTCCGCTTTTGTAGGTGCCGGTTACTTTAACGCTTTTGCTGCGGCCCGGATTGAGCGTCAAGGAGCTTGTATCAACGGACAGCTTAACGATCTCTTCTTCGATCATAACAGGGAACGTCACTGTTTTGCCCAGATAAGTCGCGGTCAGCGTCGCTTTGGAGGCGGACAGTCCGCGTAGAGTTGAATCCAGAACGAGCAAAGTGCTGCCGGAAGCCTTCCACTCCGCCTTGGCTGTTACATCTTCTTCCACCCCGTTTGTGTAGGTGACGGTGAGGGAAGGAAGCGGCGTTTCCTTACCAATGACGAGCGCAACCGTTTTTGTTTCGGACAGGAGAGCTAGCGGCTTGGAATTCACTTCAAACGGAATTTCGACTGACATGTCGTTCAGAGATGCTTTCAGAACGCCGCTGCCCGCTTTTTTGGCGATCCATTTGCCCTCCTTAATTTCCAATACGTCGGAGGCGCTGGAGGACCAGTCAACAAGCTTGGTTACAGCAAATTCAGCATCGTCAAGGCCGACTGCCTTGATTTCCGGCAAATCCTTCGTCTCATCGACGATAACCGTGAGCTTGTCTTTATCACCCTCATTTACTGCTTTGAGGCTGACTGCGGTTGGGTAGACGGTTACGTTAATCGTGCGGCTAACGCCTTTGTATTCGGCCTTAATCGTGGAAGTTCCCGGCGCTTTTGGCGTGATCAGTCCGCCTTCGGCCGTAGCCGTATACAGCTCCGAGGAAGTCCATTCAGCTTTATCGGTTACATCCTCAAACACGCCTGCGGAGCTTGGAATGGACGCCTCAATCTGTACGGGCTCACTGGACATAAGCAGATGCAGCTCAGCGGATGGCGTAAGCTTCAGCAGCTCGTAGGGCTGCCGAACGACAACCTTTGCGGTGGCCGAAACTCCGTACTGGGACACGGTAATCGTCGCCGTACCCGGCCCTACAGGTTTAATAATGCCATCTTCCACGGTGGCGACGGCAGCTGCGGAGCTTGTCCATTCCGCCTCGTCGGTTATATCAATTTTCTCTCCGCCTTTAACCGGCTCGGCCTGGGCGGTGAGTTCGGCTTTATCGCCGCCGGTTTGAAGTTCAATGAGCTTGCTGGACAGTACAATCGTTTTGTAAGGCGATTCGGCGGTTAAGGTGAAAGTGGCCGATACGCCGCGATAGGACGCTTTGATCGTCGTTTTGCCGGCGGACAAAATTTCAACCTCGCCGTCCGACACCGTGGCTACGGAGCTGCTGGAGCTGGTCCAGTCGGCTTCGGAAGTAACGTCGGTTGTGTTGCCTTCTTTGAATCCAAAAGCGGAAAATTGCAATTTGTCGCCTACAGCTCCTTTAATCGAGGACGGCACGTTCTGGCCTTCTTCGTTCTGCAGCTGCAGCTTGCTGTAAGGATAGGTTACCGTCACGACAACGCTGGCGGTATAACCTCCGAACTTTGCGGTAATGGTAGCTTTGCCGGCGGCAACAGGAGTCATGATGCCGCTGCTCACCTTTAACACGGAAGAAAGGGAAGTTGTCCATGTAGCGGATGACGTGACGTCTTTTTTGGCAGATGAGCCTGCGTAGGTGGCCCACAGAACAAGAGAGTGAGGGTCCTCGCCGTAGACTAGCGACAGGCTGGAACCGGAGTCGAGCGATACGGAAGTTACGACATCTTCGGCATGCGCTGCCGGAGTCAGCAGGGAGAGGACAAGCACGGCCGATAGCAGCAGTGACAGCAAAAAGCGGCTGCGCGTTGGAAGCGAATGGGACAACAGAGACACTCCTTTTGCTCGGGATAGTTGCCGCCGGAACGGCGTCCAGGGGGGCTGTTTGGCTAACGCCCGGATAGGATCATAGTCTTTAACGGCATATCGATTCGGAAATTGTAGGGAAAGCTTGGAAAATAGGAAGCTCGGCGGTTTTTTTTTTGCAGGCTGGGAGTTATAATAACGAAGATATACATAGGCCTTGCGACAGGGGATTTGCGTCTGCAAGGCGCCGAACCGGTCTGCCAGGCGAAGCCCGAGCGGCTTTTCGGCTTGCCGGAAGTTAGCAGCTGCAGCGACAAAAGGGACAGGCCCGCGCGGAACTTCAGTCCGCAACAAGCCTGCCCCCTTATCTCAACCCCCGCGACCTGCAGGTTCGCGCGGGACACACATAGTGTTGCCCGGCCTGCCGCATTCCATGCGGCCGAAGCGGAGTATGAAGGATGAACTATTTTTCGGGAGGAGCAGCGCACATGATGGATATTAACGAAATTATGGAGATCATTCCGCATCGGCAGCCTTTTTTGCTGATCGACCGCATTCTTGAGGTAGAAGAGGGCGTCCGCGCCGTCGGCATCAAAAACGTGACGATGAATGAACCGTTTTTTGCAGGGCATTTTCCGGGCTTTCCGGTTATGCCGGGCGTGCTGATCGTCGAGGCGCTGGCCCAGGTCGGCGCAGTCGCGATTCTTAAGGTCGATGGCAACCGCGGCAAAATCGCTATGTTCGCTGGAATCGACGAGTTCCGCTTCCGGGGTCAGGTGACGCCGGGCGATACGCTGCGCCTTGAGGTGGAAATTACCCGCCTGAAAGGGATCATCGGCAAAGGCAAAGCGACGGCAAGCGTAGACGGCAAGGTTGTGGCCGAGGGCGGCATCATGTTCGCTCTGACCGACCCGAAATAATTCGTTTTGCGCCGGTAAACTTCATTGTGAAAGCAACTGATTTCCGGCGAATCCAGCGAAACCTTTTGACAGGGAAGCTCGTCTTAGCGGGTAATGCGCTTCACCCGCTGGACGCCATACAGAGACAAGGGAGAGATCAACTGATGTCCGTAACCGAAATCGCGTCCGCACGATACCAAGCATGGCTTAACGATCCGCTTATCGATGAAGCAACCAAGGCAGAGCTGCAAAGCATTGCCGGCGACGAGAAAGAAATTACCGACCGTTTCTACCGCGATCTGGAGTTTGGCACGGGAGGTCTGCGCGGCGTGATGGGCGCCGGCACCAACCGTCTCAACGCTTACACGGTCGGCAAGGCAACGCAAGGGCTGGCCAATTGGCTGCTGGAGCAAAGCTCCGCTCCGTCCGTCGTTATCGCGCATGATTCCCGCAACAATTCACCGGAATTTACGCTGGAAGCGGCGCTTGTGCTTGCGGGCAACGGCATCAAAACCTATCTGTTCCCGTCGCTTCGTCCTACTCCTCAGCTGAGCTTTGCTGTACGCTCCCTTGGCGCTAGCGGCGGAATCGTCATTACGGCAAGCCACAATCCGCCGGAATACAACGGTTATAAGGCTTACGGACCGGAAGGCTGCCAGCTGGTGCCGCATGAGGCAGAGCAGGCGATTGCCGCCATTCAGAAGGTCGGCAGCTTTAGCGAGATCAAGCGGTTGAGCCGCGAAGCTGCGGAAGCGGCTGGACTGCTCGTTTGGCTTGGTGAGAAGGAAGACCGCGATTTTGTGGAAACGGTCGCAGCGCAAAGCCTGAACCGTGAGCTGCTGAAGAGCGGTGCGGGCAAGGATCTGAACGTTATTTTCACCCCTCTGCATGGCACCGGCAATCATCCTGTCCGCAACGTGCTGCAGGAGATCGGCATTACGAACGTATCCGTCGTCAAGGAGCAGGAAGAGCCTGACGGTTACTTCAGCACCGTAAAAAGCCCGAACCCCGAGGAGCGTGAGGCATTCACGCTGGCAATCCGCCAAGCTCAGGAGAACGGCGCCGATCTTATTATCGGTACAGACCCTGACGCCGACCGCGTAGGCGCCGTTGTGAAAAACAACGAGGGCGAATATGTCGTGCTGAGCGGCAACCAGTCCGGCGCGCTGATGGTCAATTACGTGCTGAGCCAGCTCAAGGAGCGCGGACAGCTGCCTGCTAACGGCGTAGTCATCAAAACGATCGTGACGAGCGAAATGGGAGCGGACATCGCCCGCGCGCATGGCGCGGAAGTCATCGACACGCTGACTGGCTTCAAATATATCGGCGAAAAAATGACCGAGTTCGAAAAGAATGGTTCGCATACATTCTTGTTCGGATATGAGGAAAGCTATGGTTACCTGACCGGCACCTACGCCCGGGACAAAGACGCCGTTGTTGCTGCGATGCTTATTGCTGAGGCAGCTGCCTTTTACAAGCAGCAGGGCAAAACGCTGTACGATGTCCTGCTTGAGCTGTACGCCCAGTACGGAACTTATCTGGAAGGACTGGAGTCCCGTACGCTTAAGGGGCTGGACGGCGTCCAAAAGATCGGCGCGATCATGGACAGCTTCCGTTCCAATCCGCCTCAGGAAGCGGCCGGCGTGAAGGTGCAAGAAGTGTTGGACTACAGCCTTGGCCTTGACGGGCTGCCAAAAGAAAACGTGCTGAAGTATTTGCTTGAAGACGGATCCTGGTTCACGCTTCGTCCATCCGGCACCGAGCCGAAGATTAAGGTTTATTTCGCGGTGCGCGGCGACTCTCAGCCTGCTGCCGGACAAGCTTTAGAAGCTTTGCGCGGATCCGTTATGACTCGCGTGGACAGCATGGCGTAATTATTTTGCGAAAATTTAATTCAAGGATTTCCGGTAGTATTCCGATTCATTCCATATAGAAATGCCGCAGGGCGGGAGCGCAGCGCGCCCCGCCCTGCACGGCATTAGTTCGAAAGCAGAAGAGGGAGCGAGTGAACAAAGTGTTGAAATGGCAGCAGTGGAACCGTGCCGCCCGCAAGTTTTTGTGGGTGCTCGCACTGGTCGGCGTAATCGCATCGATCCCGATCGCAGCGAATCGTTGGCAAATGGAGTCGACCTCCAAGCAAGTGGAATACGTGTTTGATTATTCCGATCTTGTGAATATCGCCGCATATCAGGCTAAGCCGACGGAGTTCCTCTCAGGCGAGCTGGAAAAGATGAAAGCTGCGGGCGTTACGACGATGTCGGTGTTCGAGAGCCGTCTGGACAGCCTTGAAACAGCAGGACGTCTTACCCTCTACAACGAGTCGGAGGCTGCGCTGCTGCAACGGCAGCCGATTCCTTCCGGACAGAACTTTACTTATGTGCTGTTCAAGGGGACGCGCGAGAAAGAAGTTTACGAGCCGATGATTCGGGAGCGTTTCGAAGAAATGGAAGAAATTCCGGTGCGGTCATGGTCGTATGAAAACGAGCAGGGCCTCATCATTGAAACGCCGCTGGCCAATGCTTTATTAAAAGCGATGAATCCTGACCCGTTATCGGTGGAACAGATCACCCGGGCCGGATTCCAGCTGCTGCCGCGAATGTCTGACCAGATTCCGTATGATCAACGAAAAGTGGATGAGCTGCTTGCCAAGTATAAAGAACTTGGCGTAACGCGGATTTTATTTGACGGAGACTCGGTAAAAGGTGTTGCAAGCCAAGAGGATATCAGCAGTCTGGATGGGTTTGCGGAGCTGCTTACTAAATACGGCATCGGAGTTGCGGCCGTTGAAAATTTGAAAAAACCCCAAAAAGGCCTGAATACGCTTGCTTATAAAACACAATATAATGTAGTAAGACTTCACTCCCTTTCCGACGGCGACGCTGCCGGTCTGAAAAAAAATGTGATTACGGACCGTTTCCTGCTTGCGGCTAAAGACCGCAACATTCGGATGTTTTATCTGAACGGAGCCCCTTCCGCCAATTCGGAAAAAGGAAAGATTACGAACCCGTTGGACAACCTCTACATTTCGCTTGGTGATAAAGACGGCGCGGTGAAAACACTGGAGGATGCCGGATTTAAGCCAGGAAAAGCCGAGGCATTTCAATGGAGCCAGCCGGACTGGTTCTTGGCGCTTAGGGCCGTGGCCATGGTTGGCGCTATTAGTCTGATTGCGCTGCTGGCGGGATCTTTTGTGAACAGTTTAACCATTCTGGTGTTCTTGCTCGGCTTGGTAGGAAGCGCCGGACTGTATGTCATGAATAGCTCGACCATGGAGCAGGCGCTTGCGCTTGGCGCAGCAGTATCTGCACCTGCACTAGCGTTAATCTGGATTATTAACCGGGTGTATGCTCATACGGATGGCCCGCGCCGGGCTGTTGGCGGAGAATGGGCGCGCAGCGGCAATACGGCCGGAGATGCTGCGGAATCCGCGTTGCAGCTGTCGCCTTGGGGCGCCTTGCTGGGCGGCTTTGCCCAACCGGGCACACGCTGGGTATTCCAGGGCCTATCCGCCAGCCGCCGGTTTTCAATGACACTTGCGATGTTTGCGGTCGCATCGCTCATTTCCCTGCTTGCTGTTCCGATTGTAATCGGGCTGCTGAACGATATTACGTACAGTCTTGTGCTTGAACAATTCCGGGGCGTTAACGTGCTTGCTGCCGCTCCGATCGGGCTTGCTGCCGTTTATCTGTTCCTGTTCGCTGGCGGATCGGTTTGGACGAGCCTGCGCCGTATTCTTGGGCTGCAAATTACGATTCTTTGGGTGGCTGCTGTTGCCATTCTTGGCGTGGTTGGCATGTATTACCTGTCGCGCACAGGCAATAGCGGCGTTGCCCCCGGATTTGAATTGGCGTTCCGCAGCTTCCTGGAAACGACCTTTGGCGTTCGTCCGCGGACGAAGGAATTTTTGTTTGCGCATCCGCTGCTGCTGCTGGGAATTTTTCTCTCGCTTCGATATCGCGCGGCGTGGGTATTGCTTGTAGTAGGAACGATGGGCCAGCTGTCGATGGTAGGCACATTTACCCATCTTCACACTCCGCTTTGGGTGTCGCTCACCCGCGTGCTGCTCGGCCTCGGCCTCGGAGTGCTGATCGGTCTGATTCTGATCGCCGCTTGGCAAGTCGCCGAGACGCTCGTGCGGAAATGGCTTCATAAACGGAAGGCGGCTGTGCATGGCTGAAGCAAAAGGTTTAACTAACGGGGTCAAAAGCTTTCGAATAGTCATCTCCGGCTACTACGGTTTCCGGAACAGCGGCGACGAGGCAGTGCTGAAGTCCATTCTGCTTGCCCTGGAAGAAGAGGGCAAAGCTCAAGGCGTTCGTATTGAACCGGTTGTGCTTTCCGGCGATCCCGCATGGACGGAATCCATGTACGGCGTCAAAGCGGCCGGACGCATGCATCCGCTGCAGCTGCTGCGGACGATTGCCGGCAGCGACGGGCTGATCAGCGGCGGCGGAAGCCTGCTGCAGGACGTGACCGGCAGCAAAACGATTCCTTATTATGCTGGCGTCCTCAAGCTGGCGCAGCTGCTGGGCAAGCCGACGTTCATTTATGCGCAAGGCGTCGGGCCGGTGCTGAACCGGCGCATGGACGGCTTGATCCGGCACGTCATGATGCGAAGCGCATACGTGTCGGTGCGGGACGCCGAGTCCGCCCAGCTTCTCGGGCGGATGGGCGTTCCGCTTGACCGGATCGGCGTTGTGCCCGATCCGGTCATGGGGCTCCCGCTGCCCCCGGCTATGCCCGGGGCAGCGGGAGCCGAAGCGGCAGCGGCGCTTAGCGCTGCCGGAGGCGCGGCCGCCGGCGGAGCGGCGCCGGTAGTCGGCGTGTCCTTGCGCCGCTGGCGCAAGGACGGGGCCGACCTGGCCCGCGCCGCCGAGGCGCTGGCGGAGCTCGCGCGGCGGAGGCCCGTGCGCCTGCGCTTCCTGCCGTTCCATACGCCCGCGGATGCGGAAGCATCCCGCGAAGTAATGGAACGGCTTGGGAAGCTGGGCGACGGCAGCAGCGCCGAGCTCGCCGCCCCCGGCGACGACCCCCAGGCGATGCTCCTGGAGGTCAGCCGCTGCGATGTGCTTGTGGGCATGCGCCTGCACGCGCTCATTTACGCCGCCGGGCAGAGGGTGCCGATGCTTGGGATCAGCTACGATCCCAAGATCGACCAATTTTTGGCCCGGCTTCAAGAGACGGCTGCAGCGACGACCGAGGTCATGGACGCCTCGGCGTTCGCCGCAGCCGCAGAGCAATTGCTGGACGGCGCCGAAGCCTGGCGCACGTCCAAAGCTGCTTTAATTGACCGGCTGCAAAGCGAGGCGCGCGTGCCAGCGCAACAAATCATCCAACATCTGCGTCAAAGAGCGAGGTGAGAATTCGACATCATGGCAACCAACTATGATACAAATCCGGATACGGCTGAACTGAAACGGTCCGCACTGGGCCAAACGGCGGATTCTGATGCTCCTGAAGCAGTCGCTCTTGCTGACGCGATGGAGGATGCGACCAACGCGACCGAGTGGCTGGAAAGCAGAGCGGTACCAAAAGTTTCGATTTACGGCGTTCCTTTTTCCCGTATGGGAATGGATGAAACAGTAGAGTATTTAACAAATGTTATAGAGGCCAAACAGCCTTCGCAAATTATAACGGCCAATCCGATCATGGTTATGATGGGGCTGGAGAACCCGGAGTTTCACCGCATGCTGCGTGAGGCCGATCTGGTTGTGCCAGACGGCGCTGGCGTAGTATGGGCTGCTGGTTACGTAGGTTACCCCGTCAAGGAGCGCGTGCCGGGATTTGATTTGATGCATCGTCTGTTTTTGGAGGGTGAAGAGCGGGGCTGGTCGGCGTACTTGCTGGGTACAACGCAGGAGGTCATTGACGAGGCCGCTGCTAAACTTCAAGCCCGTTATCCAGGTACGCGAATCGCAGGTACGCACCACGGCTTTTTTGGAAAAGACGAGGATGCGGAAGTAATTGCCCAAATACGCGCTGTGCGACCGGATATGCTGTTTGTAGCCCGCTCGGCGACAACACAGGAGCCATGGATTACCCAATTTAAAGAAGAGCTAGGAGTTCCGCTCATTATGGGCGTAGGGGGAAGCTTTGATATTATTGCAGGCAGGCTCAAACGGGCTCCGGTGTTTATGCAAAAGCTTCGTTTGGAGTGGTTTTACCGGCTGCTTCAACAGCCGACCCGGTTCCGGAGAATGCTTGTACTGCCGCAATTCGCTTTAAGAGTGATACGGGACAAGGAAAAGGTCACAAAACCCTATGAACTTCGGTAATTCACCGATATTCGAAGCGAAATGGCTGAAATTTGGGGTTGGTGTTTCTTTTTCGTACGAGTTATAATTCATTCCGGTGAACTTAAGGGGAGTTGAAAACCAGTGAATGCCACATTTACCTATATCATGGGGTTCGTTATCGCCCTTGTGCTTGCTCTAGCGCTGACGCCGCTCGTTAAGCGCTTTGCACTCAAGGTAGGCGCGATGGATAAGCCTAACGCCCGCAAAGTCCATACCCGCATTATGCCGCGCTTGGGAGGACTGGCCATTTATTTGGCTTTTATCGGATCGTTTTTTCTGATTTTGCCATTTATCCCGGACGGCCTTCTCAACGCTTACGACCGTAATCTGATTCGCGCCATGCTTACCGGCGGTACCATTATCGTGCTCACCGGCGCTTTGGACGACCGCTTCGAGCTGTCCGCCAAGGTTAAGCTGCTGCTTCAGCTTGTTGCGGCCTGCGTAGTCGTGTTTGGCTTTGGCGTCAAAATCGATTTGCTCAACATTCCGTTCGGGCAAAGCATGCAGGAGATTTCCGGCTGGATCAGCATTCCGCTTACGATCTTCTGGATTGTCGGAGTGACTAACGCCATTAACCTGATCGACGGATTGGACGGACTTGCTGCGGGCGTGTCCGGCATCGCGATCACGACGATTTTGATCATGGCGTTTTTCCTTGGCTTCGAGCCGATTATTCTGATGAGCACTCTGCTGCTTGGCGGTATTCTGGGCTTCCTGGTATTCAACTTCCATCCGGCTAAAATTTTTATGGGAGACTCGGGCTCGCTGTTCCTTGGCTTTATGCTGGCGACGCTGTCGATGATCGGGTTCAAGCAGGTTACCGTCGTCTCCCTGATTACCCCTTTGCTCATTATCGGCGTTCCAATCGCGGATACGTTCTTTGCCATTGTACGCCGCTGGATTAACAAACGTCCGATTTTTGCCCCTGACAAAGGGCATCTGCATCATTGTCTGCGCGAGCTTGGCTTCAGCCACCGCAAAACAGTACTGATTATTTACGGAGTCGCTGCATTTTTTGGCCTTGCGGCCATCGTGCAATCCATATTTGTTCAGTCCCACGCGGCGAACTGGGTGACCTTTGTTGTCATCAGCTTCCTGGTGTTCTTCATGCAGATTGGCGCGGAGCTAATCGGTATCGTAGACAAATCCAAGCGGCCGCTGCTTAATCTGCTTGCCCGGATGCGTCCAGAGCAGCAGCGCGGCAAATAATAATGCGCATAACCAAAGCCTGTCCTTTCCTGATGGAAGGGGCAGGCTTTTTTGAGTTCTTATATTTACTCGGAATGAAACTTACTGGCCCGCAAAAGACGGCGTCAGCCGTTTCACCTTGTTCGGCAAAAATTATCTTCATTTAAATAGAAGTTATCGTAAATGCGGCGTAGTTCTAACAATTTTCCAGTTCGGTTCCGATAAATAACCTACACAAATATTACCGAAAGAGTATGGAGGAGGCTTCCCGTGTTCAAACGACTCAGCGCCATGTTCCTGATGCTGGCCCTCGTGGCTCAGCTGCTTCCGGTATTCCCGGCCAGGACGGCCGATGCCGCAGCGACAGGTTATTTTACGTTTCCGAAGGAGAGCAGCAGCTCCATGCAGCCGCGTACAACAACTAGCGGCCGGGTGAATCTTGAAGGTTCCGTGAGCAACATCGATCCGACCAGCATTTCGTACAGCGTTTTGCAAATTGTAAATAACAAAGGTAATGACGATCCTGGCGACGATCAGATCGGCGCGAAAACCGAGGATGTCAAGGGCGGCATCTACCTGAGCGGATACAATTTGACCGTAAACAACATTCAACTTTATTCCGGTCTGAACCGGATTACGTTCAAGGGTCTGCAAGGCGGCGCGGAAGTGTCGACCTCCATTTATATCCTTTATCATGACGGTCCTGTGTTTTATAACCTTGCAGCCCGTCTGGACGGCAGTACGTTCCCGATGAAGGAAAATGCGACGACAGTGGTATCCTCCGGTGCATCACGCGGTAGAACGACCGCTGATATCGCGATTACCGGTAACGCTCCGAACGCGGAGAAGGTTACAATTGAAGTGAATGGTGCCAGCCGCAGCTATAACGTAAGCGCGACGAACAATTACGAGTTCACGATCTCACCGCTTACGTTGAAGAAGGGCAAGAACCTTGCCACAATTAAGGTGACGAATAACAATCAAACGGTCGAAACGACCCGTGAGATTGCTTTTTATAACGGGGAAGTTACGTTTTATGATTTGAACCTGAATGAATTAAGCGGTACTCCGTCTGCAGTGAGTAAAAGCGCAGCTTTGGAGTACTCACCCGATTTTGCTACTGGACAAGCGGGCGCGCCTGGCAACCTGAGTATTACCGGTACAGTCATTGTGCCGAACAACAAAAAGGTTGTTAATGGTGAAACGGTCCCGAATCCTAACCCGACTCAGCCGATTAATATTACTCCAAGGCTCGACGGAGTGGCGGGAACTCCTTTTCAGGCTATTCCAACCGTAACCGGCAGTGCGTACAATCCAGAAGATGCGTATTATATTTACAATGTAAATATTAAGCTTGATCAGCTTAAGACAGGTGCATACCTCTACGATAAAGCATATTTTCTTACGCTGGAAGCATTGAATACGGTAGATAACGAATCACAGGGTGTATACAACTTAAAGTTTACGTTCCGGGATTCAAACCAGCCTTACATCAGCGAAATCAATTATTTGCCGGGTTACAAAAATACAGGTGACCTGAACATTCCAAGCAAACCATTGTCTGGCATGAACATTTATGATACTCCGCTTGCTATGGAAGTATTGATTGGTAATACCACGGATACAACTCTTACCCTTGAAGTTGACAAAGTTACTGATATCAATGGGAATGTTGCAGGTGCGCAGACACCGACAGTGGTGAGCAGCACTACGGTGACGCGAACAGTGAACGGCATTAATCAGACGTTCGTGCGAAAAATCGTTGTCTTTGACAAACTGCCCTTTGAAGGAACACAAACTGTAACATTTAAACACAGCACAAACCAGTTCGGATCGGTTACGTTTAATATGCTGTTTGGACCGTTCCTGAAGTATAAAAGTATTTACGATACGATGAAGATTGATTACGATTCCACAAAGGCAACTCAACTTGATACCATTGTTGCTAATACGCTCAGCAATTTCGAGGCTACGCTGACGAATCTTAACGATCTGACGGATATTCGCTATACTCCAACGGCGAATAAACCGCAGACGATGTTTTTCTATATCAACAACACTCCGATTGGAATTGAGGAAGGCACAGCAGTCAACACTTTTAGAGCATCTGCAAGCGGAATTTCGGCGGCTAAAGAAATTATGAAGGCTGCAGGCGCATTTAATTTGAAGTTTGTTTATAAAGGCAGCAAAAACAACTATGAGAACTCCGTAACGGTATTCTTGAACCAAGTGAATCTTCCGGTTATTCCGGTTGAGGCCGACAGCATCTATCCGTATAGCAGCGATCTGCCGGCCCCGCTTCCCAATGATCCAAACTTCCCTAAACAGGGCAGTGTGTTCACGACCAAAGAGCCTTACATGAACGTTCACGGCACATTTGATTTTGTTGACCTTGGAACCAATCTGAATGAGGTCGCTAATTCGTTGGCATCAAACACAATTACTAAAACCAATTTTATTCTCAAAATCGAAGGCAGCAATCTGTCCAAACCAGTTATCTGGAACCTTAGCAAGGAACTGCGCATCATCGACAGCAGCCTGCCAAAGGAGCAGCAGTCCATTGGTGTTGTGAACACCGGACTGACAATTCCAGAGATAGATAAACAAGGCGAACGCGTTCCAAAGCTCACGGTTACGTACGACGTCAAAACCCAATCCTTCTCCTGGGTGCTCAGCAACCAATATTTGAGCAAGGACGGCACTTCCAGCGTGTTCAACTTCTTTGTTTACAACAATGGTGAAGCCGGTGCGCGCGCCAGCTATCGTCTGGAAGTGGACCCAACCGCGCTGCCGTACAAAATTTTGCGTCCGCTGAACAGTAAGCGCACGGTTAACCAGAACTTTGTAGAAGTAGTCATTGATGCACCAAGCGCGAAGACGGTTACGGTCAATAAACAGAATGGCCAAAAAATCACCTTTGATGCCGATAACGACGGAACAATCGACTACACGACGGCTTACCGCGTCGTCATCAGCGGCCTTAAAGCCGGTAAAAACGATCTGAAGTTTACGATTGCAAATGAAAATGACTCCATCAACGGAACAATCACCGTAACCTATGCTCCGACTAATATTCCGGGCGCAGGTTTTATGGAAGAGATGAAGAGCTCCCATAAGCTTTTCGAGAGTCAGCTGCAGTTGACGTTCCCTAAATCGACAACGCTGATTCGCCGTGACTATAACGTGCCTGAAAAATTGAAAAACCAGGTATTCACCGGGCATCGTTTGCTGTTCGGTATTGCTAACCCGACAGACGGGGTTGTAGATCGGCATGAGTTTGAGACGCCTCCGGCCAACTTCGATCTGATTTTGGACAGCTTGGGCAATATGTTTGAAAACACTTTTTCAAGCAATTTTAATAAGGCGAGCAATGTCTTCTGGATCGACGCTGGTATGGCGGACAATCCTCAGACAGATAGCGTGAACGATCCGCTGCAGTATGGTATTGATCCTTACCAGTATCCTACTGCTGAGCTGCCATCGTATGTTGATCGTCCAGTTAACCGCGAGCTGGTGACGTCCAAGGAAGGCAAGCTTACGCTGTCTTATAATCCTAATATCGTGGATGCGAACGGCACTTTCATCACCGTATTCCATTTCGATCCGAAAAAGCCGGAATGGGTTAACCTGGGCGGAGTTGTAGATACGAAGAAAAACACCGTCACCGTACCGTTCAGAGAATTTGGATATTATGTTGTTGGGCAGCTGAAATATTCGTATTTGGATATTACTACGCATCCATATGCGCGTAATTATCTGGAGGCAATGTACTCTAAAGGATTTATGAATGCCGCTGGCATCGATGAATTCGGAGCCAATCTGTACACGTCCCGTGGCGAATTTGCTACGATGATGGTAAAAGCTTTAGGTATTCCGCTCAACTACAATACGGATCCATCCAAACGTCTATTTAACGACGTAGGCGTTGAGAGTACCGCATTGTGGGACTACCGTTATATTGAAACGGCTTTTAACGAGGGATATATCCGCGGTACAGCTCCAAAGACGTTTGAACCGACGAGCAATTTGACTCGCGAGGACGCAGCGGTCATTCTGGCGCGTGCACTCAAGCTCAAGCTGGAGACCGATCCGGTCAAAATCGAGAAGGCGCTGCAGAAATCCTTTAAGGACTACAGCCAGATTAACTACTACGCTCGCGCGTCGGTTCTGGCGATCTACCAAAAGGGTTATATTCAAGGCTCGCCGGTAGACAGCCAAAATCCGAAAAACGGATTCGTGTTCGAGCCCAAAGCAAATCTGCTTCGCTCGGATTCCGGAATCATTCTTGGCAGAGTGCTTGTGGGAATGAAACGTCTGCCGAAAATTAATTAACCTTCTATTGTAATAATAGTAGATTGAGTCTGCAAAAGGATTCCTTTTGCAGACTCTTTTTCCTTAAATGACGATAAAATCCTAGTTCGACAAATTACGAGAGTTGGAAAAAGTTTCGAGTCGACGAACTTCGGTTACTCAAGTTATACTGGGAATGCATCCAATAAGTGCAGGTAAGGCCAATACATAACAATACTTCACTAAAAGTTCACCAAATGAAAAAACGAAAATATTTTTCAGCAACTCGCAACTTTTCCGATTTGCCTGCGTTTAAGTATCTGGAGTCGAATGATGAAGGGAATAAGCCGACTTGAGGATTAAGTCAGGAGAGAATTCTTATTGCTCCGGTAACTCCAATGGAAATGGAACATATTCTCATCTTCCTCTTTACTGGCTCTATCAGACCATTGTATAATGGTTTAGTGGTTTGACAGGTTTCCATTATTTTCTACTTGATTTTACAAGTTTCTGCGACATGTTTTTATACGTGTCTAGGGCATGAAGCAGACATTTATCTATATTATATTGCTCCCACACTCTGGGAAGGGGGTGACACAACAGATGAGTACAAAGAGCACTCATAGTTCCACCAAACACTCTCACATACTTATGCAAGTTATAGGAGGAGACAAAAAGGTTATGAAAAAAAGTTTATCCTTGGTTGTTACAGGCGCACTCGTAACTTCCGTATTCGCTAGCTCCGCATTCGCGGCTGAACTGACGACGCAACAAAAATTCGACGCTCTGAAACAAGCTGGTATCCTGAACGGCTATCCAGACGGAACGTCCGGCCTGAACAAAAACATCACGCGCGCTGAGTTCTCCAAAGTGCTCGTTCTTCTGAACGCTCTGACTCCAGATGCAGCAGCTGCTAACTACAAAGACGTATCTGCTAACCACTGGGCTAAAGGCTTCATCGGCGCTGGCACTAAAGCCGGCTACCTGAACGGCCTTGGCAACAACCTGTTCGGTCCTTCCCAAAACCTGACGATCGAGCAAGTTGCAAAAACGCTCGTTATCGCAGCTGGCCTGCAACCTAAAAACGACGCAGCTGTATCCGGCGCTGTTAGCGCATGGGCTAAAGGCTACGTAGCAGCAGCTATCGAAGCTGGACTGATCGACCAAGCCGCTTCCTACAAAGTAGCCGCTTCCCGCGGTCAAGTTGTAGAAGCAGCTTACGAGCTGTCCGACGCAGCTGTATCCGTTAAATCCGCTGTTGCTGTCGACGCTAGCAACATCGAGGTTACTTTCTCCGACAACCAAGTTGTTAAGCAAGCGCTGACGACTCCACTGGAATCGGGCAAAGAAACTACGGTTAAAGTTACTTACAACGGCAAAGAGTACGAAGTTAAAGTAACTCTTCAAGCGGTTAAAGCTGTTGAAGCAGCTCAATCCGGCGCTAAAGCTGTTACGGTTAAATTCAACCGCGCTCTGACTGCAACGGAAAAAACATACCTGGACGGCGGTTACACGCTGAAATCCAGCCTGTCCACGTTCCCTGTTACGGCTAAATTCGCTGACGACAATAAATCCGTTGTACTGTCCGCTGTTTACCTGCCAGTAGGCGACTACACGCTGACAGTTAAAGGTACGGATGCTCCTTTCTCCGTGAAAGTAGCTGCAAGCGTAGCTTCCAAAATCGACATTACGGCTCCAGCTCTTCAACTGGCCGACAATGTTGATCTGGGCGTTAAAGTGTTTAACCAATTCGGTGAAGATGTAACGGCTACTAACAGCACGTACATCCAAGCATTCAATAACACGCAACCAACGAAACCAGTTACGGTTTCCGCTGGCAAAGTGAGCCTCAAAGCTGCTGGTGCTAACGCAGGCGACAAAATCGCTGTTACGGCTGTATCTCCTTCTACTGGCCTGAGCGTTTCCAAAACGCTGAATGTTGTTACGGGTTCCACAGCAACTGTTCTGGAACTGGGCGACGTTCAACCGCTGGCAGGCAAAACTCGCATCTCCTCTGGTGAAACCGGCCTGATCGTTCCACTGACGCTGAAAGATGCTAACGGCCAAGCGATTAAGCTTACGGCGGGCGATATTGATTTCAAAAACGGAGTTGCAAGCAACGTTTACTCCAACTACAAAGAAAAAGATGGCCTGTTCTTCTACAACAGCGACAACCGTGTGATCGAAAAAATCACGGTTGACAGCAATGGCGTTCTGAAGTTTACGGCTAAAGCTTCCGGTACGACGACGCTGACGATCAGCAACCCAAGCGCTGGAATTTCAAAATCCATCATCATCAACGTTGCTGGCAGCGCTGTAGTGAAAGAGTTCCAAATTGGCGCTCCGAGCTCGCTCGTAGTTGCTGGTGAAGAAGTGGTATTCCCGTTTGTAGCTACTGATTCCTTCGGTGGTGAGATCAAAGGTACGGCTCTTGATCTGAACCAACTGGACTTCTCTGCTAACTACCTGGCAGCTGGTTACCCTAAAGTAAATGCAAAAGGCGAACTGGTTCTGAAGTTCACGCAAGAAGGCTATTCTTACATCGTTGTACGTGGCAAAACGAGCACGTCCGCTCCGTCCACGCTTAACGTTCAAATTCAAAAACCTTCTACCACGACTGGCGTTAACGGAATTAAAGACGTTATCACCACTCTTGAGGACGGAGCAAGCGTTGAATTTGATCAAGACAACATTGTACTTGTTGACAGCT
Source organism: Paenibacillus pasadenensis (assembly GCF_023715725.1). Classification (GTDB taxonomy): domain Bacteria; phylum Bacillota; class Bacilli; order Paenibacillales; family Paenibacillaceae; genus Paenibacillus_O; species Paenibacillus_O pasadenensis_A. The sequence continues at coordinate 19,775 of NZ_JAMBOT010000003.1, read as the reverse complement.
ATGGCCGTACTTCCACGGCAGCCGCTGGAACGTACACGGTTGACATTGAGTCTGACGTAACGGGTCTGTTGACTTATTCTGGCAATAAACTGGTTGCTGCTTCCGATAAATCCGGTTCCGCTAAAGTAACGGTTAAGTCGGTTGTTTCCGGTGCTGAGTCCTACTCCTTCACGGTTGATGTAGTTGAATCGGCAAGCGTTAAATCTTTTGAAATCAAGTCGATTGGTACGGTCTTCGCTAAGAAAACAGCTGGTACGGACTACTCCAAATCTGTTGCTCTCACGGGTAAAACAGACGGCGGCGTAACGGTTGCACTGGCTAATTCTTCCGCATCGTTTGTTTCTAGCAATGACGAAACTGTTCTGAAAGTTGAATCTGACTACCAACTGACGGGCCAAAAAGCTGGTAAATCCACAGTTACGGCATACGTTGGTGGCAAAGCTGTTGCGACTCAAGAAGTTACGGTTTCTGAGGACGCACCAATCGCTAAAACGGTTGAGTTCGGTAAATCCGAATATGAAGTTACCGGTTCGGCTACGGTTAGCGTAACGGTTAAAGACCAATACGGCGTTAAAGTTGCATCCCCAATTGGATACTTCTCGTCCTCCAACACGGATATTGCAACGGTTGACTCCGCTGGTGTTGTAACTGGTAAGAAGAAAGGTACGGCTACGATTACTTATGTAACGTCCAACGGCGTTACTGCTACAACTACGGTTGTAGTTAACTAATCTAACCGTCCTATCTAAAGAGCAAGCAGGATATCCTGCTTGCTCTTTTCTATTTCCGTCTCATAATTTCACACAAAGAAATCTGCCATTTCTAAGAAACAAACCGCCTCTCTTAAGCGTCTAAGCAATATATGGAGATCAGGAGGAATGAGAGTGAAGCAGAAATGGTATAAGGCCGGAATTGCAACAGTAACAGCAGCAGGCTTGCTGTTGAGCGGCGGTTTAGTAGGGCTCCCAGAGCAGCAGGTGCTCGCAGCTAAGAAACAAGTAACTCTTTCTGGTCAAGCAGTATCCCTTTCAGGCGGTAGTTTAAGTGTGCGAGATGCGCATTTTCTTATGCAGGATAAAGGGAAAGTACTGGCCTATACGGTGATGATCACAAACAAAAGTTCTAAATCTATGGATTTGATGGATTACTGGATTCGGGTTAAAACGAAATCTGGAAAAACTTTTAAAGCTACAGCTATTGAAGGAGATAAGGACAAAACGACAGTCCCTGCCAATTCGACTCAATACATAACTTATTACACAGTTGTGGATTCAGCCACGAAGCTGACGGATTTGTCTTTTGAGGTCATCAAATGGGATTTCTCATCTTCCAATTACGAAAAACGTCTGGGCACGATTACTTATCCGTCAAACGGGAGCGACCAGGTTGCACCTTTTCAACCGGGTGTCATGCTTTATGGCAGTGGAAAGCTTAAAGGAGCCGTCAAACAAGCTTACCTATCGAAAGATAAGGACAGCGGCTATGTAACAATCAATTACTTGCTCGAAAATGTCGGGCAGCAAGTAATCGACCTTTCCAAAATGACGTTTAATATTCAAACGCAAAGCTTATCGGTTTATAATGTCACAGCGCCTGGATTGGAAGGTATGACAATTCAGCCGCGTGAGCGTAAAATTATTACACTACGGGCAACAATCCCCGCAAGTGTCATCAATAAGCCTTTGTCGCTTGTTGCTTCGCTTAACGATGAAGCTAGCAAAGTGAAGCTCCCTACGGGAATTTTCAAACTTCCGACATTAAAAGTTCAGCCGCCATCTGCTGCTGGACAACCAACAACGGTGTATATGGATGGCCAACCTGTAACTACAAAATCAGGAAAAGCTTTCGTGAACCAAGGTCAGGAAGGTCAGGCTGTATCAATTGATTTCACAATGACGAACAATGGTTCGGCTGCAGCAGCTTCCGGCAATCTCGATTTCTTCCTTGTAACTAAGGCCGGTAAGAGCTATAGTCTCTCCTATACGAAAGAAGAAAATTCATCTCTTCTCCCGGGAATAGCAAAAACTATCAGCCTGACTGGTAATATTCCGGATAATCTGGACTGGAAAGGTGCTCAACTCATTGTTAAATCTCAAGCAACCGACAAAGAGAAGTCTTACGTCATGGCCTCTTATTCGGTCCAAACAGCATCGCTTGAGGGAGGACTGGACACGGCTTTTTCCTATCGAGATTACAGCATCCAGTTAAAGGGTGTTACGAGAATGCCGGGAGTTGATAACGACGCTCTAGTTGCAAACTTAAGCATAACGAATACTAGCGGTGTGACGAAGCAGGTTCCTGCATTAAGCGGATACTTTATGGTGAATGGTGTTAAAGTTGGAACGGAGCAAAAGGCGCTTGGCCTCGATAAAATGGTCACTTTGGCGCCAGGGGCGACTTATGAGGCTATCGTTTCTTCCGAAATTCCTTACAATACTCCAATCTCGCAAATTGCTTTTGTTGCCACCGAACCGGTTGCTGATAAGCCAGGCAAGATTCTCTACCAATTCACAGGGCAGCAACTTGCTGAAATTCCGACCATTGGAACAGCTGCTGAATATGAGGTTTCTGGAACAGGTCAGAAGGCAACATTGAAGCTTATGCGCAACGCTGTGTATAACGGAACGGGAACTCAAACATTTTATGCAGAGTTTGAAGGTGTGAATAAGGAGCAGAGAGCAGCAGTGCTCGCTAAACTCGGAGGCTATCTGGTCGATAAAAATGGTTTGGTTGTGCCAATTCAATTCGCTGAGTTGAAAGATCGAATCAGTTCTGGTGGAAAAGCACTTATTTCTGCATGGACACAATTGCCACGGGCCTTTGATTCCACCTCCTTTAAGCTTGTCATTGGACAAGATGTAGGAACGGCTGTTAACCCGCCAACAAATGGTGGAAATAACAATGGCGGATCGGGCGAAAATCCTGGAAATGGTGGAGATCAGGCAACACCGGTCATTGCAAAACCGGCGGCTTATTCGCTTGGTTCAACGACGAATGAAGATACTTCACAAGTTCTCAAGGATCTCAATATTGGCGGCTTCTCGCTTTCCTTTGCTAAAACGAGCGCTTTCTTTGATGTAAAGGATGTCTATACAGCTTCCGGGCTAAAGCTTAATACAGAGTATTCCTTGAAACGAGATGAGCAGTATGAAGCGGTTGCCGGAACGCATAAGATTAAAATAGAATTTGTAAATCAGGATACGAACCAGCTTACTTATTCTAAAACATTTGATCTTGCCTCAGCTGTCCAGGGCTCACAAGATGAAGTGCTGAAAGAAGGACAGAGCGTTCCATTAAATATGGTGTTTAACGATCCAGAAATTCAATCTAAAACTCGTACAAACAGCAAATTTAAATTGAATGTTTACGACGTATTCCAAAATTCAGCTATTTTGGTCGCATCCAAAGAAATGAACTGGTTTTTAACGAACGATTAACATTACACGTACCATTACACCAGAAGCCGTACGATTTCGTACGGCTTCTCTGATTTCTTGAATTTAATTTAAGATATTATGAACTGTTATTTGAGAGGAGAAGCTATGAATAAAAATTATTGGAAATTTTCTGCCGGAGCTTTAGTTCTCACAGCAGGAATTTTAATCGGGGCCAACTGGTCATCCATTGCCGCACATCTCGAAGGACAAGCCGCAGCCGCATCAGCAGACAACACTCCATCGTCTGCTCCCGGAACCGCGGACGATCCGGTTGTAACCAAAAGTTATGTCGATCAGAAGATCGCCGAGCTTAAAGCAGGTGGAGGAGGTTCGAACCCGACTCCATCCCCAACTCCGCAAACGACGCCGACACCTGGCTCTGGAGACGGCGAGGAGTCCGACGAGGACAGCTTCCGGGTCATAAACGTTCCCGTTGGCAAAACGCTTGTTGCAGCCGACGGAGCGGAGGTTGTCGTACGGGCTGGCAAAGCGGTCGCGTACAGCCCCGACAGCAACGGTATTGCGGATGTAACAGCTGGCACGAATATCAGCTCCGGCTCTAGCGTGCCGCAGAATCATCTGATTTTGTTCCCGCGCGGCGGCAGAGGAGTCGGTTCGGCTGCCGGTGTAAAAAGCGGGCTGACCGTCATGATCCGCGGCGGATATGAGCTTCAGACGATAAAAAAATAATGCTTGGTTAAGTGCAGTTATTATTTTCCCTAAGTGACAATATGTTATGCGCTTAGTCACCCCGGAGGAGCGGCATTCTATAAGCACATCCTTATTACATCCATCCGGAGGTGCTTTTTAATGGCTAAGTCAAACAAACGTGTTGTCGTCCCTGCCTGCAAACAAATGTTGAATGAGATGAAATACGAAATCGCTACTGAGCTCGGTCTCTGCTCGGCTCCTATGCCAAGCGGCGGCGCAGATACGGAGTTTGCAGGCGATCTTGGTACTGCAAGCCAGTCATCCGGCTACCCGAGCATCCACTGGTCCTCCATGGCTACGCGCCAAGCGGGTTCGATCGGCGGAGAAATTACGAAGCGGCTCGTCGCTAAAGCCGAGCAGTCCATGCTTGGACTTTAAATTTCCGCTCCTAACGGGGCAGTGTTCACCATTTAGAAACAGAGCTGTCAAAAAGCGGTTAAGACAAGATGTGGCAAAGACCGCTGTCCATTGACACTATGCGACAGTTCCGCTATCATAGTGTCCTAGAAGAGTTGTCTACTCGACCTTTTCCAATGGGAAAAGGTTGATTTTTTGTTAAGACATCATCCTTTTCTCATTCCATGGTTCTAGGAGGTCGATCAGCTTGTCCCTTAAAGGAAGACACCTGTTTACTTCGGAATCCGTAACGGAAGGCCATCCCGATAAAATATGCGACCAGATTTCTGACGCAGTTCTCGACGCTTTCCTTGAAGTGGATCCCTATGCCCGTGTAGCCTGCGAAGTTTCCGTAGCTACGGGCCTCGTCCTTGTTATTGGCGAGATTAGCAGCCGTGCCGATTATGTCGACATCTCGGCTATCGCACGCCGCACGATCAAGGAAATTGGATATACCCGTGCAAAATACGGCTTTGACTCCACGACTTGCGCTGTTCTGACATCTTTGAACGAACAGTCTGCTGACATCGCTCAAGGCGTTAACGCTGCGATTGAAACTCGTGAAGGCAAAGACGTACATCAAGAAAACGAAGACATTGGCGCGGGCGATCAAGGTCTGATGTTCGGTTTTGCTACCAACGAAACGCCAGAGCTTATGCCGCTTCCAATCGCTCTGTCTCACCGCATTGCCCGCCGCCTGGCGGAAGTGCGTAAGGACGGCACGCTGGACTACCTGCGTCCGGACGGCAAAACTCAAGTTACGATTGAATACGTGGACGGCAAGCCAGTTCGCGTTGATACGATCGTTGTATCCACTCAGCATGACGAGCGCGTTACGCTTGAGCAGATCCAACAAGACATTCGTGAGCACGTTATCGCACCGGTTGTTCCAGTGGAATTGCTGGATGCCGACACCAAGTACTTCATTAACCCTACGGGCCGTTTTGTTATCGGCGGACCTCAAGGCGACGCTGGCCTGACTGGCCGCAAAATCATCGTTGATACCTACGGCGGTTATGCCCGTCACGGCGGCGGCGCGTTCTCCGGTAAGGATCCGACGAAGGTTGACCGTTCCGCAGCTTATGCAGCCCGCTACGTAGCGAAAAACATCGTCGCAGCAGGACTTGCTGACAAATGCGAAATTCAACTGGCTTACGCTATCGGCGTAGCTAACCCGGTATCCATTAACGTTGATACCTACGGCACAGGCAATGTATCCGAAGAGAAGCTCGTTGAGCTGATCCGCGCGAACTTTGATCTGCGTCCAGCCGGCATTATCAAAATGCTGGACCTGCGCCGCCCAATTTACGGCAAAACCGCTGCTTACGGTCATTTTGGCCGTACGGACATCGATCTGCCTTGGGAGCGCGTAGACAAGGCTTCCCTGCTGAAACAGGAAGCGCTCGTTTAATTGATTTCCAACCCCCTGCTTCTTTTGAAGCGGGGGTTTTTTGCATTGGAAATTAAAGTTGCTGGAAATCCCTTCATTCCAATTAACTAATATCGCTTTATCCATTTTTCCTAAACATTCCCTGGCCGACAGCCGACAAAGTAACTACGAATGTTCAACTCGGGGAGTGAAAAGGCAATGCGAGTTTGGTTTAAGTACGTTTTAGCGCTTCTTCTGCTCTTAAATGCTGTAATTCCTGCTGTTGGTTTAACGGGCAATATAGCCAATGCTGCACAGGGAGGGCCGGTCATAGCCGGTAAATACCCTGCGGATAATGCCGACGCCGCTCCTGCTAATGCCCGTTTGGCCATTACGTTTGACGAACCGGTCGTTAAAGGCAGCGGAAACGCGGCCATATCCATCCGCAAAGTGGCCGACAATTCGGAATGGGCCCGCTTCACTGTGTCTTCTGACAGCAGGGTTCAAATCGATCCGTCCAACGCTGCTCTGGTCACGATTCAACCGGAGCGCTCTTTTGAGGCCGGACAGGCTTATTATGTGCTCATCGATGCAGGCAGCTTTAATTCCACTTCGGGAAGCGGCTCTTTTGCCGGCATCAATAGCGCTACGGATTGGAACTTTGCCGCAGCCGATCCGGATAACACTTCGCCATACCCGACGGAATATGGTCCGCAAGGCGGGGACGCCTCTGTATTTTCTTCACTGCGGATTAAATTCAGCGAACCGGTGTATCCCGCTACAGGCACACTACAACTGACAAACGAGACTAGCGGCGACAGCGTACCGGTAAACATCACCAGCCAGCTTGTGACTGGAGGCGGCAGCGGGGTCATCACCATTGCCCCGCCAAACGGCTTGCTGCCGGGACAGTCCTACAGGGTATCGGGACCGTCCGGCTTGCTGCAGGACGCTTCAGGCAACCGTACAGGAGAGCTCAGCTGGAGCTTCCAGACGGGGGCCTCTCCAATCGGAATAGCCGGTCTGCAGCCCCACAAAGGCGCTCAAGGGGTGGGTGTTACAATACCGCTTGAGATTACGTTTGACAAAGCTGTCAGCTCTGGCAGCAAATCCGCCAATCCAAAGTACGTCTATCTCAAAAAAGTTTCCGACAACAGCACGGTCCGCCGCTGGGATGCAGCTGATCTAAGCTACAACGGAAACAAGGTCACGCTCCCTTATGAAGCTTTAGCAGGCAGCACTTCCTATTATGTACTGGTTGACGCAGGCGCATTCCGCAGCGGCGAGCTGTGGTTTGCCGGCATCAGCGACGCATCTGCGTGGAGCTTCTCGACGCAAGCGGTAAGCGACAATCGAGGCCCTGCTGTAACGGCGTTTGCTCCAGCTAACGGAGGAGCGATTGGAACGGCAAACGGCAAGCTGAACATTACGTTTGACCGGCCGGTTTATCCAGGGACGGGCAGCATCGTGGTCCGCGCTGCTTCAAATCAATCCATTTTGGCTTCAATTGCGATTACATCGGAGCAGATATCCGGCTTTGGAAGCAGCGTGCTCACGATCGATCCGCGTCTGAGCTTCCAGGAAGGCGCTGTCTACTATGTCGAAATCGGCTCCCAAGCGATTATGGATGCTGCTGGCTCCCGTTTTACAGGGATATCCGGCAGTTCGGTCTGGAGCTTTACAGCGACACGCGACGGCGCTCCGCCTTCTCTCGTTACGTTAAGTCCAGCCACGGGCAGCACCTCCATTTCAACGCTGTCTTCGTTCCAAGCCGTGTTTACAGAGCCGGTCCGGCTGGCCGACTCGCCGCGCATTATTTTGCACAAGACCGGTTCCTCCGATACTTATGCTGTAAAAGCGTACGTACCGGGCGACCAGCCGAATACGGTCATCATCAAACCCGAGAGCCCGCTGCCAGGCAATACTTCGTTTTACATGGAAATTGGCGTGGGAAGCATCCGCGATGGTGCCGGCAATGCGTTCGGGGGTATTTTAAACGAATACGAATGGCGCTTCACGACGCTGCGCAGCTCGACCGCTGCGCCAGCGTTGGATAAGGTCGCCATGATCAGCTCCACTAAGCTGCTGCTGACGTACGACAACGAGCTAGACCCCGCCAGCGTGCCGTATCCGGCGAGCTTCTACGTAACGGTAAACGATGCGTCCGCAGCGAGAGAGATCAGCCAGGTGTCGGTATCGGGGAATACGGTTACGCTGAACCTGCGTAGCGGCATTTTGAACGGTCAAAAGGTAACCGCTGCTTATACGGCTCCGGCAGACGCCACTAGCTCAAACGCTATTCGCGGTCTTGGCGGGGCTCGCGCCGCAGGGTTCTCGGGCCGTCAGGCCGTTTACGATGCGGAAGCAGCCCAGCTTAAGCTGACAGGCGGAACGGTGTCAGGCAATCAGCTGAAGCTGCAATTCAGCGAAATGCTGGATGCGGCAAAGTCGGATTGGACGTCGCAGTTCGCGCTTTATGTGAATGGCAGTTACTATTCGCTTTACGAACCAGCTGTTAACGGCAATACGCTGACGTTTAAACTGAGCTACGCTGCGGGCGGCGATGGCGGCGCTTATGTGAACTATACGCCGGGTACGAATCCGGTCATGGACCGTTCCGGCAACCCGCTTGCTGCATTCAGCAATGCTTACATTCAAAATCTGCTGGACACGTCGAAGCCGATTCTGAACAGCATTACGGCTAGCGGGAATAAAGTTACGCTGAACTATAACGAGGGGTTAAACGGCAGTCTGCTGCCCCTGCGCAGCCAATTTTCCGTTATGACCAGCAATAACTCCATGAGCATCACCAATGTCAGCGTAGAGGGCAGCAAGCTAATTCTTCAGCTGGCTTCAAATCTTACTACGAGCAGCACCGTCAAAGTCAGCTACGTAAAAGGAGTACCTGCGCTTGCGGATCTCGCGGGCAACGCAGCTGATGCCTTTAGCGGCAGAGAAGCTGGCGTTACAGGCTCAATGCCCCTGTTTGTATCGGGAAGCGTGAACGGATCGGTCATGACGCTGCTGTACAGCATGCCGCTTGATCCGAGTGCAGTTCCGTCTGCGGGCCAATTTTCGGTTCGGGCGAACGGCTTGCTCATTCCGGTCAACGGAGTCAGCCTTTCCGGGACAAACGTGACGCTGCAGCTGAGCACAGCGGTTACGCTCGGTCAAGCTGTGACGCTGACCTATAGCCCGCCATCCTACAACCCGCTTCGGTTGGCAGGAGGCGATCCCGCTGCCGCATTGTCCTCCGTTGTCATTACGAATGCGACCTACGGCTCCGGAGGCGGCGGTGCTGGAGGAGGGGGCTCAAGCGCAACTCCCGGCCAGCTGACGGAATACGACGTAACGATTAGTCAGGATGTGTCTCCAGCAGGGCGGGTTGCATCGCGTTATACGATACTGAACGAAAAGCTTGCCGCTGCTTATCAGGCAGCCCGGAACGCCGGACTGTCCAAGGTCAGCTACAAGGTGCCGGAGACGAATAAAGCCGGCATCGTGGCGGTTCCGCTCGCCCAGCTGCAGCAGGCGTTAGCCAGCGCTAACCAAGCCTCGTTTGAGCTGCAGTACGACAATATCACGGTTGAGATTCCACTGCAGGCGATTGATTACGATAAAACAGCCTCTCAGCTTAATGCTGGCGGCGTAACAGGTTATCTGCTGCTTTCCGTTGATACAAGCGCAAGCTCCTTGGCCGGATCGCTGCAATTTACCATGAACCGGGCTAATGCAAGCCTGCTTGCAGGGCCAATCAGCATTGATGTGGGCCTTGTCGGAAGCAGCGGAGGCAACAGGATTGCCTATACGGGTCTTAAGCGCTATTTAACGACGACGATTCAGTCGGCTTCGCCGATTCCAGCCGCGGCCGCTGCAGGCGTATTCCTGGATGCGGAGACCAGCTCGATCAGCTATACCCCAACCAAGGTTGAAGCCTCGGGAAGCGGCTCCAAAATTACGCTTAAACACCGCGAAGGAGGCGTGTATGCGATCGTCCGCGGCAGCGCCGTACTGAGTGATGTGAACGGGCACTGGGCCAAAAACGATATCAATGCTTTGACTGCCAAACAGATTACCCGGCCTCGGTCCAATTCAATGTTCGAGCCGAAACGGTCGATTACCCGCGCTGAATTCGCGGAATTCATCTCGCGCGGTCTTGGACTGAAAGGATACAATCAAGGCAACTCGGCTTATCGCGATACAGCCGGAATGGGCGCTTCCGGCGCCTATATCGGATCAGCTTCGGCGGCTGGCATCGTTGAGGGCAGCAACGGTCTGTTCAAGCCGAACGCTCCGATTACCCGCCAGGAAATGGCAACAATGATTATCCGTGCTGTGGAATCAACAGGAGCGAAAATCACGCTGCCGCAGCAGGAGCAGACCTACCTGAGCAAATTCAAGGACCGCGGCAGCATTAGCGGATGGGCCAAGCCGTATGCGGCCAAAGCGGTTTACACGGGCGTGTTAAGCGGACAGAAAGCGGATGTGTTTGGTCCTTCCGCGAATGCTACCCGTGCGGAAGCGGTTGTTATGATTAAGAGGATGCTTTTATATTTAAATATGATTGATATGTAATAGGTTTGGTGAAAAGGTGTGGCGGCTGCGCCAAAGGCCGACCCTCCGATCGCTGTTAACCTCGTATTTCTTTGAATTTGAACCGCTGATAGCGGTTGAAATCCGACGTAAAAGGCGAACGCTGGCGCTTCTCTGGGCTCGTCCTTTGGCTCCGCCTGTCCTTTTAACCAAACTATTGTTGGTGTGTAGGTTGGAGGGCGGCTGCGCCAAAGGCTCGGGCCCGCTTTATGATTAAAACCAAATAGGAAAAAGGGACGAAGCAGAGGCTGCCTCGTCCCTTTTCGTTTTTTTTTGTATAGCGGGCCTGTTCGCGTGTCACAAAACCGACTCCTATGTTGTCGGTATAGTAAAGCCGTACAAAATGCTGCGGCGATCTAAGGAGGAATTACAGATGAAAGTAAGAATGAACTATCGTGCGGCGAATCCAGAGGCGTTCCAGGCTATGATGGAGCTGGCCAAATCAACCGGCAAAAAGCTGGACCCGGTGCTGGAGGAGCTTGTTAAAATAAGAGTATCCCAACTGAACGGCTGCGCGTTTTGCGTTGACATGCATGCCAAGGATTTGATGAAGCTCGGCGATTATATGGAACATATTTTCCTGCTCCCGGTGTGGAAGGAAGCCCCGGTATTCACAGAGTCGCAGAGAGCCGCGCTGAACTTTACGGAGCATGCGGCTCGCATCGCCGACAGCGGCATGCCGGAGGAGGTATACCGGGAGGCGCTGCGCCATTACGGTGAACAAGGGCTGATCGATCTTCTCATGGCCGTGAATACAATCGGAGCCTGGAACCGGATCGCGATTACAACCGGAATGTTTCCCGGCTGTCTCGGTTAAGCTTTACGAGCCGAAATGAGTATCGCCCGGACTAGGCGAACAAAGGAGAATGAAGCAACGATGAAGCTGCGGAAGGATGACGGGGCGGAACAGAAACGGCTGGAACAGCTGTACCGCGATGAACGGGCGACCGTTTTTCAAGCCGCATATCGAATGCTCGGCAGCATTGCGGATGCAGAGGATGTAACGCAGGAGCTGTTCGCGGATCTGCAAACGAACGGTTTGCCGGAGCTGCGCAGCAGCCGGGCTTATCTGGTTCGCGCCGCCGTCAACCGGTCGCTGAATTTGCTGAGCTCGGCGCGGAGGCGGCGCGAGCGTTATGTCGGGGAGTGGCTGCCGGAACCGCTGCCTGACTTTCCGCAGCAGGAGTTGGGGCCGGAGCAGCTGGCGGAGCTCCACGATGAGCTGAGGTACGGCTTTTTGACCTTGCTTGAAAAGCTGACGCCATCGGAACGCGCCGTTGTCGTGCTGCATGAAGGGTATGGATACGACTATGAGTCTATTGCCGGTATGCTTGGCAAGTCCAGTGCGGCCTGCCGCCAGTATGGCAGCCGGGCCAAGCGAAAATTGCAGCAGGCGCGCGGAGGAGACTCTATTGGCAATGAGGAGCCGGAGAATTCGACCGAGGCTCTCCCAGCCACGAAGGAGCCTGAATCGTCCCGGAAACAGGTGCTTGAGCGCTTCGTCTCCGCATTCGAAAACTTCCGTATCGAGGAGCTGCAGCGGCTGCTGAGTGAAGACGTGGTAATGATTACCGACGGGGGTGGAAAGGTGCATGCCGCAATCCGTCCCATCTTTGGCAGACAGCGAATTGTGGCCTTTCTATCGTCTCCAAAAGCTTTTCAAGGTCTTAGGCAATTGCTTAAACAATCCGTCGTTTTAAATGGGGAGCAGCAGCTGCTTGTATACGACGACAACGGTACGGTCCAGGCGGCGGTTTGTTTTGAGCTTGATGCGGCAGGGACGGGAGTCCGCCGCATTTACCTGATCCGAAACCCTGATAAATTGTCTCATCTTCAGCCACAGCTCTTGTTATAAAACGTCAGCCTTCCGCATTTGTGCCGGAAGGTTTTTTTTTGGTGCATAGCAAATTCCTCCTCGCATTTTTTAATAGAAAAAGTCATTCAATGTCGAAAAAGTGAAAGGACTATTCTATCGGACGTAACTTTCTGGCATTCTGTCAGTCTATTCATTCATGTGCTAGAGTCTGAGACTCCTGAATGAAGGCAAACAGATAGGAGAGTTGTTCCGATTATGAATCAAGCAAGTCGCAAAATTTCCGCCATGAGCGAAGCTCATTCTGTTCATTCCCAGGGGAAGCGAAGCTTTTTGAGCCGCCGGGTGCTTGTTACCGCGCTTGGCGCCGCCCTTTTGATCCAGCCATTGGCCGCAATCGCTCCCCAGCTTCCCGGTGCTGCAAGCATTCTATCGCCGGTTGGCACGGCCCATGCTGCTACCGATCTGACCGTTACGAACCAGGAAATGATTACGTCGGGCGCTCAGCGGATCGACTATATCTGGAAAGGCACGCGCAGCGGCAAAACCGCCCAGTCTAACGTTCATGTCATCAAGATTGATCTGTCCAATCCCTATGTGAAGCTGAACGCTATTAACAATAAAGAAGGCGTTATCACAGATCGCGGCAGCGTGATGAATATGGTTAAAAACTCCGGAGCCGTCGCCGGCATCAACGCCGATTTTTTCCAGACGTCTTCAACAGACGGCATTCCTATGGGCGCTCAAATCAGCGGCGGCGCGCTGCTGACAAGCCCAATGCAGCTTAGCGGCATGTACATGTTTGGCGTGACAAAGGATCGCCAGGCAATTATCGACCGGTATTCGTTTGAGGGCAGCGTAAAAGCGGGAGACGGTTCGACATTCCCGTTGAACGGAATCAATCAATCCTCCTATACGATGGAGTTCCCGGCTAAAGAAGCATCCCATTTAAATGCAATGTACATTTACACGAGTGCCTGGATGGATCCTGAGCGCCCTTCAGCGGCCAAGTACGCATCTCCAACCGAGGTGCTGGTGCAAAACGGTGTTGTGCAGCAGATTTCGGACGGTAAAGCGCTGGCAATGACGCCTCCCGCTGACGGTTACATACTGAGAGCGCACGGCAAGGCTGCCGAATACGTTCGCACGCATCTTCAGGTCGGACAGCAGGTAAACGCCGATTACTCGCTCCAATCAAGATCAACAGGTAAAAACGTCGATCCAGCCAGCTTCGAGACAATGGTCGGCGGCCATACGATTTTGGTCGAAAACGGCAAAGCGGCTGCATTTTCCCGCGATATTTCCTCTATCAGCGGCTCTTCCCCGCGTTCCCGTACCGCCATCGGCTATTCCAGCGACGGCCAAACCGTCTACATGGTCACAGCAGAAGACAACGGCAGCAGCACGGGACTGACGCTGGCTGAGCTGCAGTCCGTGCTCGTCAAGCTTGGCATATCCAAAGCCGTCAATCTGGACGGAGGCGGCTCGACAACGATGGTGAACCGTCCGCTGGGCGAATTCGGCGTGCAGCTGTCCCATCCGACGGAATACGGCACAACGATGCGGCAGGTGTCCAACGGGCTTGGCGTATTCAGCCTCGCGCCAAAGGGCACGGCAAAAGGCATCAAAGCCAGCGGCAGCGGCGTGTTGTTCATCGGCCAATCGGCCTCCTACGAGCTGAAAGGCTACGATCAATACTACAATCCGATCGAGCCGGGCACAGTGAACGCAAGCTGGAGCTCGCAGGGCATCGGCGGCAGCTGGAGCGGCAATACGTTTACGGCGACCAAGCCGGGCAGCGGCTCCATTACGGTTAAATCCGGCTCGGCGTCCGACAAGCTTCCGGTAACGGTTGTTGGAGCGGATGCCATCCAATCGATGAGCATCGGCACTTCGCAGGCATCTTTGGAAGCCGGGGCGCAAATTTCCGTTCCGGTCACAGTGAAGCTGAAAGACGGCGGCACGTACACGCTTCCGTCCCAATCGGTGAAATGGGAATTCCAAGGCTTGACCGCATCCGTCGATGGTGACAAGCTTACGGTCAACTCTGTTGCCGAGGGAACGGAAGTCGGCTATGCGATTGCGCGTTATGACGGATATTCGGCGCTTCTTACGCTAGTTAAAGGCAGCGGAAGCCAAAGCCTGGCTGATTTTGACGCTAAATCGCCGTCGTTCAGCTTTACTTCTACAGCCGGCGTTACCGGAAGCACGCAGCTTGCCAATGGCTTGGATGCCAGCAACGCCACCAATGCGCTGAGGCTGAATTATGATTTTACATCCGGTTCTACGGACACGCGCGCCGCATATGCGGCATTGGACGGAGACGGGCTTGCCATCGGCGGGCAGCCGACCTATATCAGCATGGACGTGTTTGGCGACGCCAGCTTGAACTGGGCCCGCGCCGAGCTGACGGACGCCGCAGGAACGAAACATTTGCTGACGCTGTCTAAAGCAATTGACTGGACCGGCTGGAGAACGTTTAAGGTGCCTCTTGCGGAGTCCGGCAAGGCGGTTAAATATCCAGTGAAGCTGACCCGCCTGTATGTCGCCAGCCTCAAGGACGGTGCGGATGAGCGCCAAGCGTCCGGCAGCATCGCCTTTGACAACGTTCAGGTAGACGCGCCGGCCGCGGTCCCTACGCCGAAAAAAGTTAAAATTGAAATGCGTGAGGGCAGCAATACGGCGATGGTCGACGGCAAAACGGTCGCATTGGATTCAGCCCCTTACATCAAGGGCGGCGTAACGTGTCTCCCGCTTCGTTTTGTAGCCAGCTCTTTGGGCGGCAAGGTAGATTACGAGGGCTCAACCAATCGGGTGAGCGTGCTGAGAGGCGGCAAGCTTCTGGAGTTTGTCATCGGCAGCAAAGACATGGTCGTAAACGGACAGCGCATGTCGGCTCCGGCTGCACCGATCAGCATAAAAGGTAGGACTTTAGTTCCTATTCGGGTTGTGTCTGAGCAAATGGGACTATCCGTAAAATGGGATGGAGCGACTAAACGGATTACCGTCGAATGATATAATCTCTCGTCTATCACCTATGGTATGATTAGAGGGACCTGTTACGCGCGGCTCTGCCACCCGTCTGGGGCGGCGGAGCCGTTTTGCGCATAAACAGGATTATCCAGCTATAGAAAGGCAGCTGTGATGACTGTGGACAATCGCATTGTAGATATAGACCGGGTAATCAAAAACGCTATTGAAGTTATGGAAGAAAGCAAATATCAAATCTATGAAATCTGCGAATCGGCCCGTAAGGAAATGCTGACGCTGGAGCAGGAGCTTAATCAGGTGCTTCAGGACACGGTGCAAACGATCGATAAGGTCGACAAGCTGGAGATGGAGTACCGGCTTGCGCGCATCCGCCTTACGGAGGTCAGCCGCGATTTTGTTCGTTATAAGGAAGAAGACATTAAAAACGCTTACGAAAAGGCGACGCATCTTCAGCTGGATCTGATGGTGTACCGGGAAAAGGAAACCTATCTCAAAGCGCGCCGCGACGATTTGCAGAAACGGGTCCGCAATGTTGAGAGCTCTGTCGAACGGGCAGAGACGATTCATTCGCAAATTAATGTCGTGCTGGAATATTTGGCCGGCGACTTGACGCAGGTGACGCGTATTCTGGAATCCGCCAAAAATCGCCAGCTGATCGGGCTGAAAATCATTTTGGCCCAGGAGGAGGAGCGCAAGCGCATCGCCAGAGAGATCCACGACGGCCCTGCGCAATCGCTTGCCAATTTAGTTCTTAGGACGGAAATTGCAGAAAGAATGCTCGTAAAGCAGGAATTCCAGATGGTGCAGCACGAATTAGTAGACTTAAAGGCACAGGTTCGATCTGGACTCGAGGAAATTCGCAAAATAATATTCAATTTGCGACCGATGGCGTTAGATGATTTAGGACTTGTTCCCACTTTGCGTAAATACGTGCAGGATTTTGAGGAAAAAACTCGAATTCATACCGTGTTCGAAACCATTGGCCGTGAGATTCGTCTTCCTTCCGCCATGGAAGCCGGGATTTACCGTTTAGTTCAGGAGGCCTTTACCAACGCATTAAAACATGCGAGCCCCAGCTTTGTGTCGCTGGAGCTGACCTACCAGTCGCAAATGGTGAAAATTGTCGTCCAGGATAACGGCACCGGATTCGACGCCGAGCTTATTCAAGCGCGAGCGAAGATTAATTCGCATTTTGGCCTGATGGGAATGCGAGAGAGGGTCGAGCTGCTGGAGGGAAGGTTTGAGCTGGAATCCGCCAGCGGCCAAGGCACCAAGATTATGATCCATATCCCGACGGGCGTGGATCACCGAAAGGAGTAGCATAGTGTATGGACCTGAAGGCAGCAGGAGGCAACCGCAAGATCAAGCTGCTGATTGCCGACGATCACCAGCTTTTCCGGGAAGGCCTTAAACGGATTCTCAACATGGAAGATGATCTGGAAGTGATCGGGGAATGCAGCGACGGAATTCAGGTTCTGGAGTTCTGCAATCAGCATCAGCCTGAAGTCGTCCTTATGGACATTAACATGCCGATCGAGAACGGGGTTGTAGCGACCGAGCGTCTTCGCGATCTTTTCCCGCATATCAAAGTTATCATTTTATCGCTGCATGATGACGAGAGCTACGTATTTGAGACGCTCCGCAAGGGCGCGACCGGATATTTGCTCAAGGATATGGAGGCGGAGTCGCTTATCAATGCGATTCGCTCCGTTGTGCAAGGACATGCTTACATTCATCCTAAGGTTACCGGCAAGCTGATCAACCAGCTCCGCCGCATGACGTACCTGGATGAGATGGGCGCAGGCTCCGGCGCGGCAGCCGGCAGAGAGACCGGCGTAAAGTTTGTCGCTGGGGAGAACAACCCGCTTACCCGCCGCGAGGCGGAGGTCCTTCGTCTGATGGCCGAGGGCAAGAGCAACAAAATGATCGGGGAGTTTCTTTTCATCAGTGAAAAGACGGTCAAAAACCACGTCTCCAGCATTCTTCAGAAGATGGAAGTGGACGATCGAACACAAGCTGTTATCAACTCCATTAAATACGGATGGGTTACGCTGTAGTCTGCCGGCATCGCGAAGCGACGCAGGCGTCGTGGGATGCGTGTTTATGAAAATGCGTTTCCAGCGATTGACATTGATTTCGGGTACTAAGCAGGTTTGGCCGGGAGGCTGTCCTGTTTCGCGCCCGGAATCCGGCCGAACCGGGCCGACCGTGACTCCGTGAACTTACATAACACCAAGCCCCAGTGCTAAGCGCTGCGGGTTTTTTTGTTGTATGCGTATCGCGGCTGCTGTTTAGCGGATATCCGGTAAAAGCCCTTCTTGTCCCAAGTGCCGTAACGCCCAGACTGCCGGAAGCATATGGTACAGTATCAAGCTTTGCTTGGCCGATTAATCGGTGGGGATGTTTGGATATTTCTTCTGAGATTCGGAAGGAAGTCAAAACATTCGCGGTCCGTGGTCAGCAAGCTTAGAGGGCAATCCTTAGCGCAGAGGGTGTTTTCACTGGCCCTCCAGCGGCTTTTGGGACAAAGGAGGATGCGGCATGTATGAAATTTTAATCGGCGTCATCGCCTGTTACGGAGCGGCTGCGGCAACCGTTCATCTGCTGAAGACTTCGGCGGTGCGCCGCAGCCGGAATGGAGAACATTATATTATTATGACTCGGGACGATGAATCGCAGCTTGAGCATTGCATTCGTTCTTTGCAGGCTTATTCGCGAAGGTCGGGCTTGCCGATGCGCATCACGATATGGGATTTGGGATCAACGGACGATACAGCCGGAATTGCCAGCCGCTGCGGCGATGAAGTGGTGTGGCTTAAGCTTCCGGGCGTCGCCCCGGCGGATCTCACCGCCGAAAAGAATGAGGCGGGGGCGCCCGTTTGGTCGCGTGTGAAAAAGGAGCCGACTGCCGATACGACGTCGGATGCCGGAACCGGACAAAAGCTGGGGCAAGGTGACGTGGAGCGGGCGGAGGCTGCTGACGCTGCGGCGGAGAAGCCGGACTGTGGATGGGAGTCGTGCAGCGGGAGTGGAACGGCGGGGGCGGAAGTAAGGGCGGAGAAGGCTGCGAGTGGGAAGCGAGAGGGGGACATCCGGGGAAATTTAATGGGCTCTGAGGAAGATATTATTCAAGCAGCAGCGGCGGATAACGTGAAGATAGTTGTACCGGAACCGGACAGTGAACAGACTCGAGCAGAAAGAATGGAGGCTGAGGAGCGGATTGAGAGTCGGCAAGCGTGGAGTGGGGAAGACGAGGGGGCGGGGGGAGACGGGGCGAAAGAAGATAGAACGGTAGAAGATAGGCTGGTAGAAGACAGAACGGAAGAAGATGGAACGGAAGAAGATGGAACGGTAGAAGACAGAGCAGAAGAAGTTAGACTGGAAGAGCACAGAACCGGAGCAGCGAGCTCTGGAAAAGAGGCGGTTTTAACGGAAGGCCGGGGGGCAGATGGATTTGGCGAAAGAATGAAAGCTTCGGACAGGACGAAACATGTGAATCGTCCAACTGAAGGGGCTAGGGATGAGAAAGAGCAGTCCTTCCGCACCTCTACGGAACCGAAACTCAGACAACGTGGATTTTTTGCATGGGGAAGGCGCACTTTTTCTGCGGAGGGTAATTCGGCCGCAGCTAAGGGCAAAGAGCAGATCCTTTGGTCTCTTCGCTCCCATGGCGTTATTGCCGAGGGCGACCAGCCGGTTATCATCGATTTGAAAAATACGGACGACTGGAGCAAGCTTCCTTAAATTTTCAGTACGGCAATGACGGAAAGCATTTTGGCTGTTGTCGGCTGTTAGTCTTCGGAGTATAATGAAGCCAATAGTAGGCGCGGGTGAAGCACACCCTCGGCGGGAAACCGTCTGAGGGTGTGCTTTTTTGTTTTTGCCGTGCTGCTGAAAAGGAGGCGGAGCGGCCTGAAAGCGACGTTATATATGTATTTGCATCTAAGCGGAAATTGGAAGGCTTGCGTCAGCATCGCCCCGCAGATTGACTGCCTGTGGCGGCTGGATGCCGCATGGGCGGAAGAGGCAGGGCGGGCGGCGGGCCAGCAGGCCGAAAGCGCCGCGACGATGCTGCTTTGCGAGGCGCTTATTCCGCTAGGAAGGGCCTATGCTGCTGCGCAGAGGTGGAATGCGGAGCAGGGCGGGGATACGGGGCAGGGCTGGAGTGCTGCGAAGAGGCGGAATGCGGAGCAGGGCTGGCTCGCTGCGCCAGCAGGTGCGGCCCTTAGCAAGCCGCAGGCCGCTGAGGAGCTGCTGCGTTTGGCGCGCGCAGCGCTGCTTTCGGACGGCGGGGGTGAGCCGTCCGGATTGTATGTGACGGCGGCGAAGCCACGTCACGGAGGCTATGCGGCTGCGGCTAGGCCAGCAGCTGCGGAGCTGGCGCGCGAGGCGTGCGCAGCCGCCGCCGCATTGCAGGGGCGCGCCCTGCTGCGCAGCGAGGCGCGGGCGCTGCTCGGCGCCGCCG
>NZ_JAMBOT010000039.1 GCF_023715725.1 Paenibacillus pasadenensis | reverse complement strand
CTTCATCGTATCGATTAAATTTCTGTCCCTTCTTTGGTGGCATAATAAAATCCCCTCCGGTCAACAGTGTTAGATTCATGATATCATGAACTCTTTTTTCACTGTCTACCACGAGGGGATAATATCATCTAGATGAAGCCTGTCGGCTTTTTTATTGATAAATGGATTATTGAATCATTTTGAAAGTTGAGTCTGCGTAAGGTCGTTTGACGACCTTACGAGAGGGGGATTAGCTCGAATGAGTCTGCGTAAGGACGTTTGACGACCTTAAGAGAGAGGGATTAGCTCAAATGAGTCTGCGTAAGGACGTTTGACGACCTTAAGAGAGGGGGATTAGCTCGAATGAGTCTGCGTAAGGTCGTTTGTGGACCTCTGTCAAGAAAGTGGACACCGCATAACGTAGTTCATCGGTTCTGCTGCTCGTAGTAAGCTGCTTCAAACCGATCTGGCGATTCGTAACCCAGTGAACCGTGGAT
>NZ_JAMBOT010000038.1 GCF_023715725.1 Paenibacillus pasadenensis | reverse complement strand
CTGCAGCGCGCGCTGGCCAGCGACGAGATGGTGCTGGATCACGACGGCGCGGCGAAATCGGACGACCCGCTCGATCCCGACCGTAAATTCGGCACCGTCGGCGCGGTGGCGATCGATGCGGAGGGCAACCTTGCCGCCGCCACCTCGACCGGCGGCATGACCAACAAACAGGCGGGCCGCGTCGGCGTCTCGCCGCTGCCGGGCGCAGGCTGCTACGCCAGCAACGATACGGTGGCGGTCTCCTGCACCGGCACGGGTGAAGTCTTTATTCGCACCCTGGCGGCCTACGATATTGCCGCGCAGATGCGCTACGGCGGCCATTCGCTGCAGCAGGCGTGCGTTAACGTCATCCACGACGCCATTCCCGAGCTGGGCGGCAGCGGCGGCCTGATCGCCATCGACCGCTTCGGCAACGTGGCGCTGCCGTTCAATAGCGAAGGCATGTACCGCGGCGTAGCGCGCGTGGGCGAAGAGATTG
>NZ_JAMBOT010000037.1 GCF_023715725.1 Paenibacillus pasadenensis | reverse complement strand
ACGGAATACCATCTGTTTGACGATCAGAAGAGCATCCAGGATTCAGTCTTTACCGAGCATATCGATTACGTCATGTTCTTCAAAGACTCGGTTCGCGGCCTGCAGCCGGGCGCGCCGGTGGAGTTCCGCGGTATCCGTCTGGGCACCGTCGGCAAAGTGCCGTTCTTTATTCCGGGGCTGAAGCAGCGTTTGAACGATGACTATCGTATTCCAGTGGAAGTGCGGGTTGAACCGCAACGGCTGATTAATCAGCTTGGCGGCGATCCGAATAGTCGCGCCCACATTGACGATCTGATCAACCGCGGACTGCGCGGCTCGCTGAAAACCGGTAACCTGGTGACCGGCGCGCTGTATATCGATCTCGACTTCTATCCGAAGGCGCCCCCGCGCGGGAAAATACAGGAGTTTAACGGCTATCCGATTATCCCGACCATCAGCGGTGGACTGGCACAGATCCAGCAGCGTCTGATGGATGCGCTGGAT
>NZ_JAMBOT010000036.1 GCF_023715725.1 Paenibacillus pasadenensis | reverse complement strand
CCGTGCGCTCTTAGTAGCTTAACCATCTTGTCCAAGGACAAGTTCCAGTTAAGACCACAGCTTTCGGATGTTTCAGCATTTCATATCGTTCGTATCCAGTTTTCAAGGTACAAGTGGTTTTATGGACATACCATTTATCGAGATAAATCTCAATAAAAGATATTTCCTTCAAACGTTGATGGTAGTTGCATGGTGGAGCCAAGGAGGATCGAACTCCTGACCTCCTGCTTGCAAGGCAGGCGCTCTCCCAGCTGAGCTATGGCCCCAGACAAATTCCATCAAAGCTGAACAAATGATTTAAGCCAGTCCTTATTCAGAACCTTAAATTCGACGGTTTTGAAACCCGAAGGTTTCTGTTGAGGCATCTGGCGATGCCTCGAATTTGAATGCCTCCGTTGCAGGAAGCGATTCTCCATAGAAAGGAGGTGATCCAGCCGCACCTTCCGATACGGCTACCTTGTTACGACTTCACCCCAATCATCTA
>NZ_JAMBOT010000035.1 GCF_023715725.1 Paenibacillus pasadenensis | reverse complement strand
GGTGTTGTCTGATGCCATGATGGGCTATCTGCACTTTATCAGCGGCATCCCCACCCAGGGGACCCGCTGGTTATATAGCTCGACACCGTACAAGATGGCGACCCCGCCGCTGTCGGTGATTAACCAGTGGCAGCTGGCGCTGGATAATGGCTCCCTGCCGGCGTTTATCGCCGGCCTGGCGCCGCGTCATCCGCAGTATGAGGCCATGCACCAGTCGCTGCTGGCGCTGGTGGCTGATTCACGTCCATGGCCGCAGATGACCGGCAGCGGCTCGCTGCGCCCGGGAGAATGGAGCAATGATATCGGCGCGCTGCGCGAGATCCTCCAGCGTACTGGGATGCTGGAAAATTCCGCCAATATCGTTCTGCCCGGCGACGGTGAGTCCTTCGGCGAAGAAAAAGAGCAAGCCCGCGGCGCGCGGTGTGTACGATCGCCAGCTGGTGGAGGGCGTTAAGCGCTTTCAGGCCATGCAGGGGCTGGGGGCGGATG
>NZ_JAMBOT010000034.1 GCF_023715725.1 Paenibacillus pasadenensis | reverse complement strand
TCCCCTTGTCACCTCAGAATTACTCCCTATAATGCGCCTCCACTGACACGGAACAACGGCAAACAAGCCGCCGGGTCAGCGGGGTTCCGGTGAGAACCTCGCAGAGAAAAGCAAAAATAAATGCTTGACTCTGCAGCGGGAAAGCGTAATATGCACACCCCGCGCCGCAGCGAAAACGAAGCGGCACTGCTCTTTAACAATTTATCAGACAATCTGTGTGGGCACTCAAAGTGACATGGATTCTTAACGTCCTCGGACGAAAAATGAATACCAAGTCTCAAGAGTGAACACGTAATTCATTACGAAGTTTAATTCTTTGAGCATCAAACTTAAATTGAAGAGTTTGATCATGGCTCAGATTGAACGCTGGCGGCAGGCCTAACACATGCAAGTCGAGCGGTAGCACAGAGAGCTTGCTCTCGGGTGACGAGCGGCGGACGGGTGAGTAATGTCTGGGAAACTGCCTGATGGAGGGGGATAACTACTGGAA
>NZ_JAMBOT010000033.1 GCF_023715725.1 Paenibacillus pasadenensis | reverse complement strand
CACCAGAAAAAAGTGCTCGGCTATATTGATAAAGGCGAAAGCGAAGGGGCAAAACTGGTGGTCGATGGCCGCAAACTGCGCGTGCCGGGCTACGACGCGGGCTACTATGTCGGCGGCACCCTGTTCGATCACGTCACCCCGGAGATGACCATCTGGCGTGAAGAGATCTTTGGCCCGGTGCTGGGGATTGTGCGCGCGGCGGACTATAACAGCGCCCTTGAGCTGGTCAACAGCCATGAGTTTGGCAACGGCAGCGCCGTTTTCACCAGCAACGGCCACACCGCGCGTGAAGGCGTCCACGACGTGCAGGCGGGGATGGTTGGTGTGTGAACGTGCCGGTCCCGGTGCCGAGGGCGTTCCACAGCTTCGGCGGCTGGAAGCGCTCGGTGTTTGGCGCGTTGAACGTCCACGGGCCGGACGGCGTGCGCTTCTACACGCGTATGAAGACCGCCACCGTACGCTGGCCGGCAGGGCAGCAGACCGTATCTGAAT
>NZ_JAMBOT010000032.1 GCF_023715725.1 Paenibacillus pasadenensis | reverse complement strand
CGCTCTTAGTAGCTTAACCATCTTGTCCAAGGACAAGTTCCAGTTAAGACCACAGCTTTCGGATGTTTCAGCATTTCATATCGTTCGTATCCAGTTTTCAAGGTACAAGTGGTTTTATGGACGAATCTGCTACCAAGGTAAACCTCAGTAAAAGACACAACCATAAAGGTTTATTGGTGGAGCCAAGGAGGATCGAACTCCTGACCTCCTGCTTGCAAGGCAGGCGCTCTCCCAGCTGAGCTATGGCCCCGTATAAGTGGTCATCTCTTACGAGATGAAATGGTGGGCCTTAGTGGACTCGAACCACCGACCTCACCCTTATCAGGGGTGCGCTCTAACCAGCTGAGCTAAAGGCCCATATTCTTACTCCCGTTCCATCGGATTAATCAATAAATAAACCCGAGGGAATTATTGGCGCAAAAATGCACCGCTTGGCGACGTCCTACTCTCCCAGGACCCTGCGGTCCAAGTACCATCGGCGCTGGAAGGCTTAACGGTCGTGTTCGGGATGGGTACGCGTGGTTCCCTTCCGCCATCG
>NZ_JAMBOT010000031.1 GCF_023715725.1 Paenibacillus pasadenensis | reverse complement strand
CACAACCCCAGGGAGCAAGCCCCCTGGTTTGGGCTAATCCGCGTTCGCTCGCCGCTACTGACGGAATCACTATTGTTTTCTCTTCCTCAGGGTACTTAGATGTTTCAGTTCCCCTGGTGTGCCTCACATAGTGCTATGTATTCACACTATAGTAACTGGACATTACTCCAGCTGGGTTTCCCCATTCGGAAATCCCCGGATCAACGCTTGCTTACAGCTCCCCGAGGCCTATCGTGGTTCGCCACGTCCTTCTTCGGCTTCTGGCGCCTAGGCATCCTCCGTGCGCTCTTAGTAGCTTAACCATCTTGCCTAAAAGACAAGTTCCAGTTAAGACCACAGCTTTCGGATGTTTCAGCATTTCATATCGTTCGTATCCAGTTTTCAAGGTACAAGGGTAAAACTTGGCGCAAAAATGCACCGCTTGGCGACGTCCTACTCTCCCAGGACCCTGCGGTCCAAGTACCATCGGCGCTGGAAGGCTTAACGGTCGTGTTCGGGATGGGTACGCGTGGTTCCCTTCCGCCATCGCCACCAAACGATGAAGCGTCTTGCGATTGAAAGAGACTTGCTCTTTCAAAACTGACAACGAGTGAGTGACAAGCCGGTTTTGAAACCCGAAGGTTTCTGCTGAGGCATCTGGCGATGCCTCGAATTTGAATGCTTCCGTTGCAGGAAGCGATTCTCCATAGAAAGGAGGTGATCCAGCCGCACCTTCCGATACGGCTACCTTGTTACGACTTCACCCCAATCATCTACCCCACCTTCGGCGGCTGGCTCCCTTGCGGGTTA
>NZ_JAMBOT010000030.1 GCF_023715725.1 Paenibacillus pasadenensis | reverse complement strand
GGAGCGACCCAGTGCTGCTTTCATACAGATAAGCAATATCCTTCAATTTCAATCCACGCTCCCGCACGGGGAGCGACCCGTCACCTCTTTCTGTGTCCACTAATATCCGAAGCATTTCAATCCACGCTCCCGCACGGGGAGCGACATTCGATGCCCATAGGCCTCCAACACCTCTTGCTATTTCAATCCACGCTCCCGCACGGGGAGCGACGTCTCCAAAATCTCAACAGGAAGCTGGTAGCGATATTTCAATCCACGCTCCCGCACGGGGAGCGACCAGGTCAAAACGACAGATCCGCAGCTTGTTTATATTTCAATCCACGCTCCCGCACGGGGAGCGACGATGGAGCGTCGGGGAGACATGCTGGATCAAGCGATTTCAATCCACGCTCCCGCACGGGGAGCGACGCACGTCGAATGCGCGTACTCCCTTGTCTGCCAAATTTCAATCCACGCTCCCGCACGGGGAGCGACCCGGTGGAACAGAGCACATTCCACCAGCGTGTAAAATTTCAATCCACGCTCCCGCACGGGGAGCGACCCGCATAAAATCGCAGCTCTTTGCCGACCTCGATATATTTCAATCCACGCTCCCGCACGGGGAGCGACGTACGACAAGCTGGTAGCAGCTCAGACAGTAAAATTTCAATCCACGCTCCCGCACGGGGAGCGACTTCCAGCTATCGGATCGGTGCAGCTCACTTGGAACATTTCAATCCACGCTCCCGCACGGGGAGCGACTCGGCCGAGGCGGTCGACGGGAAGGGGCCGGACGATTTCAATCCACGCTCCCGCACGGGGAGCGACCAGCAGCATTGACGATCTATATGAGTGGATAATGATTTCAATCCACGCTCCCGCACGGGGAGCGACCGCGACGTCACCTTGGACCGAGACGAGTTCATCACATTTCAATCCACGCTCCCGCACGGGGAGCGACTAA
>NZ_JAMBOT010000002.1 GCF_023715725.1 Paenibacillus pasadenensis | reverse complement strand
GCGGCGCAGGCAGCGCCGGGCGCTGCGCCGCCGCTGGCAGCTGCGCCAGCGTGCGCGCCTCGCGCTGCGCGGCGGCTGCGCCGAGCGCGGCAAGCTGCGCCAGCGCCGCCGCCTGGCCGCCGAGCGCGGCAAGCTCGCCGCCGGCAGCCTCTGCCGCGGCCGCATAACGCGGCGCTGCTTCAGCCGCAAGCGACGCCGCGGCCTCGAACGCGCCGCGACGCAGCTGCGCCTTAATCTCCGCGGCAGCCTCGCGGCAGTACACAATGGTGTACTCGCCGCCGAATACCGCTCCGCTGCTGACGCGGGCCGACAGCCATTCGGCGTCCGGCCGCCACGCCAACCCGGCTTCCAGCTGGCGCTCCCACTCCTGCCGCCGCTGGCCTTGCAGCTCTTCGCGGTCCGCCGCTTTGCGCAGCAGAGCCGTCAAATGCCAGGCCGCCTCGGCCTGCACCTGCCGTCCGAGCTCCTCTACAAGCGCTGCGGCGCGGCGTTCCCGCTCCGCAGCCGTCTTGGCGGCTGCGAACAGCAGCCCCGCCTTAAAGCCCGGCTTGCGGCTTTCCAAAAACTCCGCCGCCACATCGCGGGTCGCCGCCGGCATCAGATTGGCATTGTCGAGCGTTTTGACAATATCGCCGCGCAGCTCCTCTTCCAGCCGTTTCGGCCCGTTCTCCGCGCCAGCCAGCGTTTCCTGGAGCGCCGTTATAGAGCGCTCCAGCTCCCGGCGCTGCTCCGGCGGGCCGGCCGCCTCGTCCAGCCGCTCCCGTTCCGACTCCTCGCGCTCCAGCTGCAGCCGCAGGAAGCTGCGCGCCAAATGGCGCAGCGAAGCGTCAACGCTCCATTCCGCCAGCTCCAGCCGCTGCTCCTCCAGCACCGCCAGCAGACGCTTCAGCTCGCTGAATTCGCTGTAGGGATGATTCGGCTCCCGCAGCGACAAATAAAGGATGCCCGCCGGCTCCAGATGCCAGCTGCGGAACGCTTCCTCAACGCTTCGTCTGTATGCCGCAAAGGAAAGCTCCTCTTCGCGGTGTTTGTCGATCTGGTTGACGATTAGATAAAGCGGTTTGCCCCAGTCCTTCAGCCCTTTGGCAAATTCAAAATTGATTTCCGATTGCACATGATTGTAGTCCATCACGTAAAACACGACGTCCGCGAGATGAAGCGCGGATTCCGTAGCCATCCGGTGAGCGTCGTCCGTAGAGTCGATGCCCGGCGTATCCAGCAGCTGAGTCTGTCTGCCGAGTCCTTCCGCCGGATAGGTGATGTCCACGCTGCGGAAAACCTCGCCGTTTTTGCAGTAATCTTCCAGCCGCAGCGGGTCCGCCTGTATGATTTGCTCCTTGCCGTCAACAATGGCGTGAATGACAGCGCCAGCAGGCTCGCCGCTGCGGATTGTGACGACATTAGCGCTCGTCGGGATCGGACTGGACGGAAGCAGCCTGGCTCCGCACAGCGCATTGACCAGCGTTGATTTACCCGCCGAGAAATGACCGCAGAACGCAACGGTCAGCAACGCGGCCTCCAGCTTATCCTCCAGCTGCCGGGAGCGTCCTGCAAGCTCCTCCGCTCCTTCTTGCGCCAGCATTCCGGCCAGGCTTCGCGCCGATTGCTGAAGACTGACGAATGAATCTCTGTCCATATGTCTTGTTGCCTGTTCCAATTGCCGCAAGTTCTCTTCTCCTCTCCCGTCCGCCATGCCGAAGCGGCTTACGCTCCGGCATTCCGCAAAAAAAGCCGTCCCCGGCGGCAGGGACGGCTCATCGTTTCAGACAAGATGGCAAGATGGCCGGATTTCCCGGCGCATCTGGCTCAATCCGCCGACAAGGCATGTTATACAGCCGGAACTTCTTCGTCCGTGTCTTCATCCGTAGGGATGCAGATTTCGAACACGTTGCCGTGCTGCAGAATGGTGATGTTGCGCTGTTTTTCACGCATAACAACAACCTCAGGCTTCTGGCGCATACGCTCCAGGTATTGAGCCGGCAGATCGCCGGAGCCGCTGACGGTTACGCCCTCAACGACGAGGTCTTCATTTTCGCCCGGAGGGGACGTCATAACTTGCTCGTAAATATCGGAGAACAGCCCAAAGTCATTGGTGAATACGCTAATACATTTCATTGTCATCATCCTTCGCTTAAAGGTTTGAGGCGCTCCGTTTGGCGGAGACAGCCGGTTTGCGTTTAGGTTGGGGCTTGGAGGCCGCTTTCATACGGCGCTGACCTTCTTTGCACAAATCGAGCAACGGGCAAATCTCGCATTTGGGCTGCTGCGCCTTGCAGTGGTACCTGCCAAAAAAAATGAACCGGTGATGCGTTAACGTCCATTCCTCGCGCGGCACACGGCGCATCAGCTTTTTTTCCACCTCAAGCACCGAATCATCCGGTTTGGCCAGGCCAAGCCGCTTCGATACCCGTTCCACATGTGTGTCCACCGCAATCGCCGGAACGCCAAAAGCGTTGCTGACGACCACATTCGCCGTTTTGCGGCCAACGCCGGGCAGCTCGGTCAGCTCTTCATGCGTTGAAGGCACCTCTCCGTCGTAACGCTCCAGCAAAAGGCGGCAAAGCTTCTGAATGTTCGCGGCTTTGTTGCGGAACAGCCCGATGCGCCTGATGTCCTGCTCCAGCTCGGACAGCTCCACCTTCAGGTAGTCCTCGGGCCTGCGGTATTTGCGGAACAGATCAACCGTCACCTTATTTACCGTTTCGTCCGTACATTGAGCGGACAGCAGCACCGCAATCGTCAGCTCAAACGGATTGGAATGGTTCAGCTCGCAGTGAGCGTCAGGAAACATCTCCGCCATCGTATCCAGTATAAACCGGATTTTATCCGAAGCCTTCATTGGAATGTTCTCTCCCTAGTTGCACTATCGTTCAAAGTGTATCGAATCTGCCCGCCCGGTGCAACCGAATTTCCGCCTATCTGCAAAAAAAGAAGCGCCCGCGGGCGCTTCTGTAAGGAAAATTTCACGATTAAGCCTGATTATTTACCCTTTCACCACTTCAAGCAGCTTCCCGCCAAACACATAAAGCGTAACGGAGTCGCCGTCCTTCAGTGAATCCAGCGCGATTGTTTGGCCGCCTGCCGTTACAATCGGCTGTTCGCCAAGCGTAAAGCGGTAATTGCTGTCGCTGAGCGAAGTGCGCTTCGTAAGCAGCTGCCCGTTTTCCATTTTCCAGAAGTTCCGCTTGATGCCGCCGTTGTTTTCGATGACAACAGCACCATCCGCGCTTTTCCGGACTTCGATACGGTCACCGACAGCCAGCACGGCAGAAGAGCTGCCCGTAACACCGTCTTTAATGATGGAATAACCGCTGCCAAGCGATACTGTACGGCTAGAGCCGCCGAATTCCTGATACGTGACCGAATCGGCCGACACAGCCGTAATTTTACCGTAGCGCACCAACACTTGACGAATGGCTGCCGGTGATTGACCCGCATAAGTAACATTTACCGTCTGTCCGGCGGCAAAAGCGCTAAACGGAATGGCGGCGCCGTCGTCCCCTTTAAGGGAGAGGCTGCCCGCGCCAATTGTAATGCCGCTGCCTGCTGCCGGCAGGAGTCCCAGCATTTTGCCGGCCGCATCAACGGTCGAGATTTTGTACTGAACGTTTTGATGGACTTTAAGGCCGACCGCCTTAGCCTGGTTGCTGTCCAGCGCTGCCGTAACTTTCATGCCAACCTTGACGTCAGCCAGCACGGCGCCAGTTTTGCCAAACCATTCTACGGACAGAGAGTCAAAAGGAAGCGTCACCGAGCTGCCGTCGTCAAGCGACAGGGCCAGCGTTTTGGTGGCGGTATTCAGCAGTCCGACCGTGCCGGAATATTGGTAAACAAAGCGGATTAGCACCGCGTCGCTGCCGGAATAACCGACCGTAACGCGCTGGCCTTGACGGAGCAACGAAGACGCGCTTGTCACCGGTACTAACGTCCCGTTCAGCTCCACCTTCGTTTTGTCCGTCAGCTGGAGCGCAACCAGCTTGCCGTTGGTACCCTTTACGGTCAGAGCCTTCTGATCCTGGCTGTAATTAAGAATTTCTGCGCCAGTCAGCGTGCTGAGCGAGCGGTTTTTGACGGTAATATTCGTTACTTTTCCTGCCGCGTCCAGCGCAAGCTCAAGCTGATCGTCTTTGTAGAGGTCGGTCAGCACCGGCTGTTCAACACCCGGAATGACCAAGGTCACATTATCGGCCAAATAACTCGACTGCAGCTTGCCGTTTGTCACATAGGTCAAAATATCTCCCGCAATCGCGCTGAACGTGCCGGTGGCGCTGCGGACGGATGTGTCCGTCACCTTCACGGATACGATCCGGCTGTCCTTGACCACATAGCTCACCGCGTCGCCCGGCTTCAGGCCGGAAACGCCTTCAGCTATAGCGCGACCGTCCCAGCCGAGCACAACAACATCCGTTCCAGCCGGCCAAGTCTCATCGGCCCCGGAAGCCGTCTTGATGACGAGCGCACCGCCTGCAGCCGATACAACCGTGCCGCTGGACTCCTTGTTGACCGGCGACGATTTGACGGTAATTTCAAGCGCAATCGGCTCCTCGCGGAATGTGCCGGTTTGCACAATGACTTGACTGTCCTTTTTTAAATCGGCCAGAGAAAGCTTGGCGCCTTCTTGATTTTTGACAACCAGATTGCTGTCGTAGTCGAACGCCTGCATATCGTTGCCGTCGGTAATCCATATTTTATTGTTCGCAGTAGACACGAGGGTTACGGTTCCCTCCGTAGACTTCACCTGCTGCTCCGCATCCGTTTGCTCCACATATAATGCGTCCGCACCGCCACCCAATACCTGGACATGAGTATACAGCTGCAGATTGGCAGAGGATTTCAGCGCGGCTTCGCTGTCAAAACGATAAAAACGCGCATCCGCAGCCAAGTTAAAGGACCGTACGCCATCATCCGTATATAGAACAAGCGTGGAGCCGTTAACCGCTGTCAGCACACCTTCCGTTTGGCCCGGATAAACGACTGGAGCATGCAGCTGGGCGCGGCTGAACATAATGGCTGCTGAAGCTCTGTTGACCGCTGCCAGCGGCTCAAACTTTTGAGGAGTTACTCCCTTGATCAGTCCAAGCGAAACCCCTGCATTGATATATCCGGCATATCCTTTGCTGATCGAGGCAGCGTCCTGGAAGGACGAGCCCTTGGACGCAAGCTCCACCGCCAGATCGTTTTTGCCTGCAGCCTTGATCATAAGCTTGGCAATCCATTCGCGCGAAGCTGGCGTGCTTCCCCAGTCCTGTTTGGATTGGGATTCAGCGATTTTGAATTCTTCCTCCTGATTCAGGAGGCCGAGCTTGAATGCAAGCACGACATATGGCTTGGCATATTCACTCACCTTGAATGCGTCGGGAAACACTGCCAGCTGGTCCTCATTAATGTCTTTGTTTTTGCCCATAAAACGCAGCGCCATGATGACCGCATCTTGGCGGCTAACCGAAGCGGACGGGCGGAAATTCCCTTTGTCTCCGACGATAATGCCCTGCAGGGCGAGCTTCATGATGCTCCGCTCCGCCCAGTGGCCGGCTTTAACATCGGCAAAAAAAGAATTGCCTGCGGCAGACACAGGCGTCCCCCCTGACACGGAAGAAGCCGCTGCAGAAGCAGCGGCAGGTCCTCCAACCAGGAGGGAGAGGGCGATCATGCCCGTAGCGATACGATAGGCTTTAGTGGACAGTGGCATTTTGTTCGGCTCTCCCCTATGAATGGAATACTTATTTGGCAGCGTCGTAGTCGCTGCGTTTAATCGGGTGCGGAAGCTCGACATGGCCCATGAGGCTGTCGACGGCTTCGCCATCTACGAGCAGGTCGAGCGATTGGATATCCTTGAACTGGAAGACCGTTTTGGCCATCGCGTCCAGCGCGAGCTGCTCGCCGGGTCCGCCAAGGCGCGAGTCGGCAGGAATTGTAATATCTACCTTCGCTGCTCCGTCAACTACGCTGACGGAATTCAGCTTAACGCCTTGCCACAAGGATAGAGCGCCGTCCCGGTCGTCGCCGGCGAGCGCTTCAAGCGCCGCCTGCAGTTTTTTCTCTTCCTTCGGGAAGCTGATCTCCGTCTTGAGCTCTTTCAGCTCTGTCAGCTCGGCATCCGTCTGATAGATGACAATCTTTTGCTTGATCAGGCTGGAGCCTGATTGTTTGCCGCCATTCGCCGACGTTCCTTCGCCTGCTCCTTCTGCAGCCTGCGGTGAAGGCGAGGTGGACGAAGGAGGCGGGGTTGAGCCCGTGTTGCCGCTGTCAAGCGGCTCCTTCGCGCCGCATCCGGCAATGGTTAACGTAGTGGCGGCTGCTGCGACCAGCACCGCCAGTTTGAATCGGCTTGGCTGCTTCATGGCTGACTGTCGCCTCCTTACAGCTTCAGGTATTCCTTAATACCATCAACGAGCGCCTGGGCAATTTCGTTTTGCTTGGCTTCATTAAAAAGCACGGCCTCGTCTTTTGCATTGGTCAAAAATCCGGATTCCGTCAAAACGGCAGGCATCGTTGTTTTTTTGATCACGACAAATCCGGCTGTTTTTACTTTACGGTCAGGAAGATCGGTTGCGCCCAGCAGATGTTTATGAATAATGTCGGCAAACGTTTTGCTGTCAGCGCGGTTGTAGAACGTCTCCGTGCCGGACGCTGGCGAGCCCTTAAGCGCGTTAGCGTGGATGGAGAGGAACAGGTCCGCTTTCAGACGGTTGGCCATCGCCGCCCGTTCGTCAAGCGTGACAAAAGTGTCATCCGAGCGCGTCAGTATAGGCTGGATGCGCGGCTCTTTTTTGAGCAGCTCATTGACCTTCAGCGCTATGGCAAGGTTAAATGATTTTTCGACTTTACCGCTTACGCTCGCCGTACCCGGGTCATGCGCTCCATGGCCGGCGTCAATAACAACCTTAAAAATCTTGTCGCCGTCAGGCGTCGTCGGGTTTGGCGGTACATTCTCTAACGAACCGAGAATGCTAACCTGGATCAAACCGTCCGATTTAGTGATCGTATACTGCGCCGCCGCCGATAGATCCCAAACGACACGAACGGTAGACGGCTTGTCCGAATAATAGGAAAAACGCACTTTAGTTAAAAGCTCATTTTCCGTTACCAGCTCGCCCATTTTGGCGTTCGTAGCCGTAAAGCCCGGTGAGAAGCCTTCCGTAAACGCCGCCTTCGGAATGTCGAGCACCAGCCGGTTCGGATTGCTCAGCATTTGCGGCTCGCCAACCGTTGCGCTGCCCGCATAAGCAATGTTTGTCGTGCCGATTCCGTCAAACTGGATCGACGTGATCAATGCTTCGGCATCTGCCGGGATGGAGTTATCGCCACCGCCAGAATTACCGTTCTCGCCTGTGTTTCCGTCGCCGCCGGGTTCATTGTTGTCATCTTCTCCCGGAATTGTTCCAT
The DNA here is from genome assembly GCF_023715725.1 of Paenibacillus pasadenensis. Taxonomy (GTDB): domain Bacteria; phylum Bacillota; class Bacilli; order Paenibacillales; family Paenibacillaceae; genus Paenibacillus_O; species Paenibacillus_O pasadenensis_A. Next base: position 825,606 of record NZ_JAMBOT010000002.1, on the reverse strand, counting down.
TGCCCCCGCCGTCCGGCTGCTCCGGATTAACATCATTCGGCTGGTACAGAAAGACTGAATTCGACGGAGAGTCGAAATATACCTTCAGTCCCATGTTTTCGCTGATGAAGCGAAGCGGTACCATCGTCGTGCTGGCGGATCCGCTGCCGACAATTTTCGCCGGCGTGGCAAGCGGTACCTTCGAGCCGTTAACGAGAGCGGATTTGCTCCCCACGATAAGCTCGATCAGGCTGTCTCCATTATGTATGACTGCCTTTTTTGCCGCCTTGTCCCAATTAACGTCAAAACCAATCCCCTCGGCTACCGTGCGAATCGGAACGTACGTGGTGTACTTTTCGACTCTTGGCGCCGTTGCCGACTGCAGCTCCTGGCCGTTCAAGAACAGCTTAGGAGCCTTGCTCGCAGCGGACGAGACCGATGCAAACAGGGATATAGCCGCTACCAGAAACACTAACATCAGTACTGCTTTTTTCATCATTCACCTCTAAAAACCGGATTCACCCGCTTTGCCCTCGCCGGCGGCAGTGGCATTGGCAAAGTCAGGCAATTATGTAGACGCGAACAGGCTCGAAAAGTTGCGAAAATAAGGGAACCTTGGCAACATTTTTTACGTATAAGTAATTTTGCTCAAAATGATTTTCTTTCAGATCGTAAAAAAATCCCCTGATGATTTTTCATCAGGGAATGATTTTAAGCAGACTTAAACTCAGGCCTCTACTCTCCGGCTTCACCGATCATTTGCTGTTCGATTTTTTTCATCTCATAAAAATAGCCTTTTTGCCCCATCAGCTCCGAATAGGAGCCTGCCTCGATTATTTTGCCTTGGTCCATGACCACGATCTGATCCATCGCTTCCAGTCCGGCAAGCCGGTGGCAGATCAGAACTAGCGTATCTTCGGCGGCTTGTGCGAAGAGATGGTTTAATACATGCTGCTCTGTCACATAATCCAGCGATGAAGTCGGCTCATCCAGAAGCCATAACCGTCCATTGCGGAGCATTGCTCTCGCCAGAGCCAGCCGCTGTTTTTCGCCGTCCGACAGATTCTCTCCTTTTTCATACACCATATCGGTCAATGCTTTATCAGGCAGCTGCACTTTAAGCAGCACATCCAGCAACTGTTCGTCAGTAAGTTCTTCATTTAGCAGAAGGTTTTCGCGGATCGTTCCCCGGAAAAAATGGCTTTGCTGCAGCACTACGTTAGCCGCCTGCCAAATGTTTGCCTCATCCAGTGCTTTTACCGAATCGCCGCTTAATCGTATATCGCCAGCCGCTGGAGTACGCAGCTTGAGCAGCAATTCGATAATCGTGGACTTTCCCGAGCCGCTCGGCCCGACAATCGCCGTTTTCGTGCCTCGTGGAATATGCAGAGACAGGTCCCTGATCGCCGGTCTCCACTCCCCTTCGTATTGAAACGTAACACCGGACAGCTCGATCGAAACGGCTTGATTAACAGGCAGCGCGCCGCCTGGCTGCGCTGTCTGCTCGTCCGCGGACTGAACCGTCTCCGTCAGCCGTTTAGCGGCGTGCTCGCTGTCCTCTTTGTAAGCAGGTAATGTAGCCATTGACACTGCTTCTTCAAACACGGTTAACGAGGCCATAATGAGCATCGCCAGAAACACCCCGGCCAGCGCTCCGTCCGCAATTAAAAAGGCTCCAAGCGCAAGCACCGCCCAGGAAATGAGGAACGTAACCAGCGCATGCAGCGATTGCCCCCGCAGCAAATGCCCGGCTGCCCGTTGCTGCTCAGTCGCCAATACAGCGGAAGCCTGCTGAAGCTGCTCCTCTCGCTGTGCCAACTGCCCGTATACCTTCAAATCCCGGAAACCGTACAACACCTCGGTGACTTCCGTGGAAAGCAGCGCCCGCTGCTCGCGAACGCTCCCATGCATTTTCCGCTGCCCGAGCATAACAATTCCCGGAACAACAAATGCCGTTGCCAGCATGCCTAGCACAAACAGCACGGCAATCCAGAACGAAAAAAAAGAAGTAAACAGCACCGTAGCCAAAAACACCATAACGACCATAATCGGCGGATAGGCGACCCGCAAAAAATAATGCTGCAAGCTTTCTACATCCCCGACGATTCGCGCAAGCAGATCGCCGCTTCGATTTTTGTTCAATATGCCGGGCGTTAATGGAATGAGCTTGGCAAAAAAGGATGTTCGCAAACGGCTAAGCATGGAAAACGTCGCCCGGTGAGAAAACAGCCGTTCTCCATATCGGCTTGCCGCGCGCAGCAGACCAAGCAGCTTGACCATCGAGGTCAGTACAATCAACGTATAAAGCGGCGGCGCAAATACCGTTTGCGAAATCATATACCCGCTTGTGGAAAAGAGCGCAACGCCGGCAGCGCCAGCGATAAATCCGCCTAAAATCGAGAGGACGATATCTTTGCGCTCCTGTAACATCGCCTTTGACAGCACAGCCAGTCCGTTCATGATGACAATCCTCCTTTCCGTTGGACATCAACCATTTCAGCGTACTGAGGCAAGCGCTCCAGCAGCTCTTCATGCCGTCCAAAGTCCGCCAAAGCTCCATTGTCCATAAACAAAATCTTGTCGGCTTTCTGAATCGTATACAGCCGGTGCGCAACTGTAATTATCGTGGCCGTTTGCGCCAGCTTGGCAATGGAATGCTGCAGTACTCGCTCGGTATGCAAATCCAGACCAACCGTAGGTTCATCAAACAAGATGATAAGAGGCCGCTTTAAAAAGGCGCGCGCCAAGGCAAGCCGCTGCTTTTCTCCGCCTGACAGTCCCCTGCCGCCCTCGCCGACAAACGTATCCAATCCATGCTCCAGCTGGGCTGCAAGCGCTGCAAGCCCGGCTTCCTCCGCCGCCCGCTCAATTTCAGCCCTGGTGAAGCTCCCGCCTGCGCCAATTCCAATATTTTCAGCCAATGTGCCTGCAAAAATATACGGATGCTGCGTAATGTAGCTGATATGTTTGAACCATACGTTCTCATCATATTGCGAAAGCGGTCTTCCATTTACGAGAACCGTTCCCGATTCCGGTTTCAGCAATCCGGCAATGAGATGGAGCAAGGTCGTTTTGCCGGAACCGCTTTTGCCAACAATAGCGATGTGTTCTCCCGGACCAAATGAAATTCGACCCGTCTCAACCATGAATGAATCCCGAGCGTACTGAAACTGGAGACAGTCCAGCTCTATAGATGGCGGCATGGAAGGATTAAAGACTTGGGAAACTTCCAACTGGATGCCATCGGCTCTGCCCGCTTCTTCATCTGCTTCTCTGCCCTGCTCCGCTGTCTCCTGGAGTATCCCTTCCACTTTGCGAACCGCCCCCATGCTTGTCCGGCCGTTGTGAAAGGCCGTTCCCGTGTTTTTTAACAGACTGTAAAACTCGGGAACGAGCAGTAATACAAAAAAGGCGGTATGGAACGTCATGGATTTGAACACGAGTAATTGGATGGCCAGCTCAAGAGCGACTATGCCAATACTTAACATAACGATTGATTCCAGCATAAACGTGTTCGTAAACGCAATCTTCAAAATGCCCATCGTGGCGTCACGGAAACCAAGACTGCTGCGTTCAATCTCCTGCTGCTGGCGGTGCGCCCGTCCGAATATTTTCAACGTTACCAGCCCTTGCAGAGAATCCAGAAACGTTCCGGAAAACTCGGCCATCAAAGCGTATTTTTCTTCGGATTTATTCTTTGTTTTCAGTCCGACCAAAATCATGAACAACGGGATAAACGGTGCTGTAAACAGCATGATGAAACCTGTATTGGCATGCAGCATAAAGGAAGCGACTAAAATCAGAACCGGAATCAAAGCAGCTTCCATCATACGCGGCATGTACTGGCTGAAATAGCTGTCAGCCTCATCGACAGCATCCAGCGCAATGCTAACCTTTCCTCCCGTTTGTCCGCGAAGGGTTGAAGCGATCGAGGCACGGGTCAAGCTTTTTAGTACGGACGCCCGCATATTCGTCTTGGCAGCAGCAGCCATTCGCAGGCCAACTTTGCCGTTTCCATAAGACAACAGCGTGCGCACAACCATAACAGCCAGCAGCAGGCCGAGCAGCAAACTAACGGAGGAAAGGCCGGCTTTCTCCACAAAAACCCGCTGCACCGCTTCAGCAAGCAGTCCAGCCTGACTTACAATAGCTGCACCGAGCGCAAGTGAAATGACCGCGAGAAGGGTCATGTTTTTCCTTTGGGAGGACATTTGCCCAGAAATCAGGCTGGATTTCCGGTTCCTTTTCACTGATCTCTCCTCCTTTAAATAAGCCTGCAGCGCTTTATTTTTTCCCTTTCACATAATCCGCATCAAACAGGAAAAGCTTGAAGACCAGAATCAGGGAAGGGATCAGCAGAAGCAAACCGCCGATAAACACAACAACTAACGCCAGACCCATCGCAGGTGAAGTTGCACTGCTCTGAATCGTAATATAAGGATCGAGAATATACGGGTATTGCCCAATTCCGTAAGCGAAAAAGGCGCAGAAAAATTGCAGCATCACGCATATGAATGCTAATCCGTAACGGCGTCCGTTAAATAACAGCCACATCGCAATCATGAACAAAGCGACGGAAAGCGCAAGCAGCCACCATAAATCCATCATATTTTGAAAATGCCGCTCATTGTGCTGACCCAAATAAATAAATGCGGTCAGTGCAAGAATAATCGTGGGCGTGCTCCAGAACAAGGCATAGTTACGCAACAGCTTCAAAGCGGAATGATCCTCCGCCCGGGAAGCGTAAAATACCAGGAACGAGCTGCTAATGAACAACACGGATACGATCGCCAGTCCAACGATGCTCCAGGACAACGGATTGGTAAACAACGTCCAATAATCGAGAGTAACCGCTCCGCCCTGCTCCTTAATAAAGCCGCCTTCAGACAGCGTTAGCGCCACGGACAACGAAGCCGGAATAAGCAAGCCTGTAGCTCCGTACAAAAATAAATATACGATGCTTTTTTTGGAGCCGTAATTTTCGAACGCATAAAACGAACCGCGAATCGCAAGCAAAATAATCGCAATGCTGCCCGGAACAAGCAGCGCGGAGCCATAATAATATGCGGTGTCCGGAAAAAATCCGACAATGCCGATGTAAAAAAAGACGAAAAATACATTGGTGATTTCCCAAACAGGTGACAAATACCGGGAAATGAGACGATTTATGAGGTGATCCTGCTTCGTCAATCGTGCGTAAAAAGCGAAGAATCCCGCCCCAAAATCAATAGAGGCTACGATTAAATAGCCGTACAGGAATAACCAGAGCACCGAGATGCCAATCAGTTCGTAACTCATCATGCCGGATCACCTTCAGAATGATTAGACTTTTCCTTCAACCATTTCTCCATCTCAACTTCCGCCGGATTATTGTTGAACAACCGCCTTAACACGACTACACATGTGATGCCGAGCACGATGTACAGGAGCAAAAAGACGTAAAATAAAACTTTTACATTCGGTGAAGTTGTAGCGGCTTCCTCTACGCGCATATATCCGCGGATAATCCACGGCTGGCGGCCTACCTCCGCATAAAACCAGCCCATCTCAACCGCCAGAAAAGCGAGCGGCGCGCTCAGTGCGATCATACGGAGCATCCACTTGTTAAGCTCATTGCGCTTTTTCCAGAACAAGAACAGGAAATACAGGAGCGAAACAGCGAGCAGCGTAAATCCGATGCCGGCCATGAAATCAAACAGGTAGTGAACGAGCAGCGGCGGCCATTCGTCCTTGGGGAATTCCTCCAGCCCCTTAACCTCCGCGTTAAAATCTCCAAAGGCCAGGAAGCTGAGCAGCTTCGGCAGGTGAATGGCCCCTAAAATCTCGTGCTCTGCATTCAGCCATCCCATTAACACTAAATCTGCGCTACTTTCCGTCTCAAAATGCCATTCTGCCGCTGCCAGCTTTTCCGGCTGATGCTCGGCCAAAAACTTGGCGGACACATCTCCGGCCAGCGTGTTCAGCAAACCGAACAGCAAAACGACCGCCATCATAAGGTTCAACGCTTTTTTGTGGTATGCGGATACCCCTTTTCTCAGCATGGCAAAGGCGGCAATTCCGGCTAACATGGCGGCGGCTGTCAAATACGCCGAGCTTAATACATGAAATACCTTGGAGAACGTCGCCGTATTCAGCATCGCCTGCACCGGGTCAACCGCTGTGAACTGGCCTGCTTCCATAACAAAACCTCCAGGCTGGTTCATGAATCCGTTCACCGTCGTAATAAAAACAGCAGACATACCCGCCCCTGCAACAATGGGAATCGTCAGCAGCCAGTGGATATACCGATTTTTGAACCGGTCCCATGTATACAAATAAATACCGAGGAAGATGGCTTCAAAAAAGAACGCGAATACTTCCATGAATAACGGCAGCGCAATGACATTTCCAGCCAGCTTCATAAAATTCGGCCACACCAGCGCCAGCTGCAGCGATATTGCCGTACCGGTTACAACACCTACCGCAACCGAAATGACAAAACCCCGCGCCCACCTTTTTGCCATCAGGATATAATGGTAATCCTTCTTACGGATTCCGATGAACTCTGCAATAGCGATCATTAATGGCACGCCGACGCCAATCGTCGCAAAAATAACGTGAAACGCGAGCGTCAAGCCTGTCACCAGCCTGCTCCACAATACCGTATCAATTGCCATTGTTAACCGCCTCCTTTCATACTCTGTTACAGTGTGGATGAACTGAAGAATTCAATACCAAATTGGGATATCGGCTTATTACCAGCGTTAATCTTAGCTTTATGGATTGAGAATTTTTTCACAAAGTAAGATGGTTGTGTTGCTGTGGCACATGGTATTGAGTGAATAACTAGTCGTTAAAATTATTATATCTTTGTCTATAGGCAATTCAACTGATGACACATCTTCGTCTTTAAACGTTAAAGAAAGGGTCAACTCTTTCTGAAAACTTGGTGAAAACTACAGGAAGTACTCGAAAGAGCTATTGCCTCATCTCGCAATTACATGATAATGCAAATGCAGGTTACCTACAAAAACACGCCGCTTGACTCCCTTTCAGGAGCCAAACGGCGTGTTGTTCAATTTAGTGATTAGCGGGAATTTGCGTTTTAAGCAAACGCGCCCTGGCGGCGTTCCTCGTACGCAGAGATCGCGTCGGCATGTTTAAGCGTCAGGCCGATATCGTCCAGCCCTTGCAGCAGGAACTGGCGGCGGTGCTCGTCTAGCTCAAACGGCAGGTTAAGGCCGTAGTCGTCGGCCAGCAGCTTGTTCTCCAGATCGACGTTGAGCTGGTAGCCTTCATGCGCTGCCGTGCGCTGGAACAGATCCTCTACCTGCTCCTCGCCCAGCTTGATCGGCAAAATGCCGTTTTTGAAGCAGTTGTTGTAGAAAATATCCGCATAGGACGGAGCAATAACAACTTTGTAGCCGTAGTCCAGAATCGCCCATGGTGCGTGCTCCCGGGAAGAGCCGCAGCCGAAGTTGGCGCGGGAGATCAGAACGGATGCGCCCTCGTAGCGCGGTTTGTTCGGTTCGAAGTTAGGGTTCACGTTGCCCTCTTCGTCAAAGCGCCATTCAAAGAACAGGAATTGGCCAAAGCCGCTGCGCTCGATGCGCTTCAGGAATTGTTTAGGAATGATAGCGTCCGTATCGACGTTAACCCGGTCTACAGGGGCAACGATGCCCTTATGTTTAACAAATGGTTCCATGATCGTGGTGCTCCCCTCTGTATGAAACTGCGAATTGCCGCAGATTAGTTCGCTACTTTTTGTTTGATTTCCCAGTCGCGCACATCCGTGAAACGTCCTGCGATAGCGGCAGCAGCAGCCATAGCCGGAGATACGAGATGCGTGCGTCCGCCGCGGCCTTGACGGCCTTCGAAGTTACGGTTGGACGTCGATGCGCAGCGTTGTCCAGGCTGCAGAACGTCCGGGTTCATCGCGAGGCACATGGAGCAGCCCGCTTCGCGCCATTCAAATCCGGCCTCTGTGAAAATTTGGTCGAGACCTTCCTTCTCCGCCTGCATTTTGACGCGGCCGGAGCCCGGAACGACAATGGCCGTTACGCGGTCGCTGACTTTGTAGCCTCTTGCGATTTCGGCAGCGGCGCGCAGATCCTCGATCCGGCCATTTGTGCAGGAGCCGATGAACACGTAGTCGATTGGAATCTCGGCCATCGGCGTGCCCGGCTTCAGATCCATATACTCCAGCGCTTTCTCGGCAGCTTTGCGCTCGTTCTCCGTCGGCAGGTCAGCCGGATTAGGCACGGCAGACGTAATGTCAGTGCCCATGCCCGGGCTGGTGCCCCAGGTAACTTGCGGAATGAGGCTGTCTACGTCGAAGTCAAGCACGGTGTCGTACTCGGCGCCTTCGTCGGAAGTAAGCTCGCTCCAAACGAGAATCGCTTTGTCGAAATCTTCGCCTTGCGGAGCGTACTCGCGGCCGCGCAGGTATTCAAACGTTGTGCTGTCCGGTGCGATCAGACCGGCGCGCGCGCCGCCCTCGATGCTCATGTTGCACACCGTCATACGCTCCTCCATCGTCAGGGAGGTAATCGCATCGCCCGTGTACTCCAGAACATAACCGGTAGCAAAGTCCGTGCCGTATTGAGCAATCAGGCCCAGAATTAAGTCTTTTGCGGTAACGCCCGGCTTGCGGGAGCCGTTGAAGCGGATCGCCATCGTTTTGGGACGGGACTGCTGCAGACACTGGGTAGCCATTACATGTTCAACTTCGCTTGTGCCGATGCCAAACGCCAGAGCGCCGAATGCGCCGTGCGTGCTCGTATGGCTGTCGCCGCAAACAATCGTTTTGCCCGGCCAGGTCAGACCGATCTCTGGACCCATTACGTGCACAACGCCTTGGTCGATATTGTTGAGGTCAAACAGCTTAACGCCGAAGTCAGCGCAGTTCTGGGTCAGCGTATCAACCTGCTGCTTGGAAATCGGGTCCTTAATATTGAAGCGGTCTTTTGTCGGAACGTTATGATCCATCGTAGCGAAGGTGCGGTCCGGACGGCGGATTTTGCGGCCGGCTAGGCGGAGCCCTTCAAATGCCTGAGGAGAAGTAACCTCATGGACGAGATGCAGGTCGATATAGATGATGCTCGGCTTGCCCTCTTCCGATTGAATAACGTGATTGTCCCAAATCTTCTCGAACATGGTGCGTTTTTTCATCATGTATCACCCCGTATGAGTATCAGTGCGAATCGTAATTGTGAACAAATCGTGAACTAATTGTGAAGAAACGGTTATTGAACTGCTTCTAGCATACATGGATTGAGTTGATTGTTCCAAGATATAATATCTATAATGTTTATAGGTACACGCTATAGAAATAATTTGGTCGTTTGTCTGGATTTTATTGTTCAAAAAGGAGCCTTTTTATGGAACTTCGCCAGCTGCAATACGTCATTCACATCGCCAAAGAACTTAACTTTTCCCGTGCTGCCGAAAAGCTTCATATCGCCCAGCCTTCGCTGAGCCAGCAGCTGTCCAAGCTGGAAAAGGAGATCGGCGTCCTGCTCGTGCGGCGCACGACGAACTCGGTAGAGCTGACCCATGCCGGAGAGGTGTTCGTCGACAAGGCCCAGGCTATTCTTGACAGTGTCGAGCAGCTTAAAACCGAGATGGAGGACATGGCGCATATGCGCCGAGGCCGCCTTGTCATCGGCAGCTTGCCGATTACCGGCTCCCATATCCTGCCGATTGTGCTGCCTGAATTCGGCAAGCAGTACCCCGATATCGACCTTGTGCTGATCGAGGATACAACCGCCAAGCTGGAGCAGCTCGCCGGCAGCGGCCAAACGGATATCAGCCTGCTGTCGCTCCCGCTCATAGACTCTACGCTAGTGTACGAGCCGCTGATCCGGGAGGAAATTACGCTGGCTGTTCCGCCTAACCATTGGCTGGCCGGACGCACCGAGCCTGTAGATCTGGAGACGCTTCAGGACGAGCCGTTCATTGTGCTGAAAAAAGGCCAGGGTTTCCGGCAAATCGCCATCGACCTTTGCGCCGGAGCCGGCTTTCAGCCGCGCATCGTATTCGAAAGCAGCAATATCGAGACGGTGCAGTCGCTCGTCGCAGCCGGAATGGGAGTTGCGTTCATCCCTCATATGATTGCGCGCGGCAGCCGCAGCGAGTTCACGCCGCATTTTTGCCCCATTGCCGGCAAACCGTCGCGGTCGCTCGTTATCGCCAGCCGCAAAGGACGTTATCTGTCCAAAGCGGCGGAAGCCTTCATCGATACGATGAAGGCCGCCGTCATCAAACACTACGGGCAGTAACCTTACTCCAAACGGTAAAGCTGCGGCCTGCGATCCTCGAATACAGGGATCCGGCCGCGCACTTCGTCCACGAGCGCCAAATCGATGTCCGCAGTCAATATCTCCTCTGCTTCCCCCGCTTCAGCCAGTACCTCGCCCCAAGGATCGATTATAATGGAATGTCCGAAAAACTCGGTTTCTCCGCTGATACCCATGCGGTTACACGCAATTACGTACATCTGGTTCTCTATAGCTCGGGCAATAAGCAGCGACCTCCAGTGATGGAGGCGCGGTTTCGGCCACTCTGCGGGAACAAACAGCACCTTTGCTCCAGCGAGCGCCAGCGTCCGGGCCAGCTCGGGGAAACGGATATCGTAACAGATCATCATCCCGGCTGCGGACCCGTCCACCTGGAACATGCCCGGCTTTTCACCGGCCGCAAGATACTTCTCCTCTTCCATAAGCCGAAACAGATGGATTTTGGAATACTCGCCGGTTTCATTCCCATGGCGGTCAAAAGTATAAATCGTATTAAATACGTCGTTCCCTTTTTTCTCCGCGACGGAACCGCCAACAATATGAATGCCCGTTTCACGGCTGAACTCGGCGAGCATTGACCGGGTACGTTCACCTCCGGCATCAGCCAGCTCATGAATGCGGTCTAGCGCATAACCGGTATTCCACATTTCGGGAAGCACGATAATATCCGGCTTTACTGCCGCCGATGCGGCCTCCCTCAGCTTCTTTTGAACACGGTCAAAGTTTTTCTCCGGCTCTCCCGCATCAATATGAATTTGCAGCGCTGCTACGCGCAGCCGCTGTTGTTGCTCCTTCATCGCTTCCAGCACCTTTCCCTAACCAGATTCCGTTGGCTTTTTCAATTGTACTAATCTTATCGCCTCATAGTGGGATGTCAAGATGGACAGGTTAAGGAGGAGCCTCAGCTGCCGCTTGGCAGCATGAAAGGAGAAGTTTTCATGTCCAATCGAATTAAACGTCCCGCTATTTTTGCTCTGCTGTCAGCTATTGTGTTCATGCTGTCCGCCCCTCTTGCTGCTCATGCCTCCCTGCCCGCTTCCAATGACATTGCCCCATCCCGCTCTGCTGCCGCCGTACCTGCAGATGACAAAAGCTACGAACTGCGGCCTGTTTATTTGCCGGAAGAAATGGCCGAAGCTTTTGCAGCTGCATCGCCAGATGTGTCGCGCCGCCCGGTGCAGATTTTTGACGTTGCCGCCGGAAAAGTAGTTCAAACCTTTGATAATTCAGCTGACTACCAAAAAATTGCTAAAGATTGGCTGAATACTGTTGAAGGCCTCTCGCCAAGCCTGTCGATAAACGACAAATGCGGATATGTGTTCCGAATTCCTCTGGAGCAGCCTTATCAGTTGCAAAAAGGCAGCCTCTCTTTTCAGGTTGAAGATGTTTTTCTCTTCTATTGCAAAGATCGCGAGCCGGAGCTGCTTGTTTTCGACGCTCAAAAGAGGCCCTATTTGTTAACGGTCAAGCCGGACCTGACTCCATTTTTCGCTAAAACCGGACTTCAGCCATAAAGCCGTTTCTTCCTCGACAGCCTGTTCATCCTCTGCTACCATGATTGCAGAATGCTGGAAGACCAACTGCGCGAGCTGCCGGGCTTCTGCAAGGACTAGTTATGGAGTGATGAGAACATGAGCAACAGCCGTATCAGCCGCACCATTCCCGAAATCGTGCCGGCGCAAAGGCTGCAAGGGCTGCCGGAGCAGTTTTTCGCCAAGCTTGTCGGCAAGGCGAATGCCCAGGCCGCGCGCGGCCGGGATGTAATCAATCTGGGTCAGGGCAATCCCGACACCCCGACGCCAGCCCATATTGTAGAGGTAATGCAGCAGGCGTCTGCCGACCCGAAGTATCATCGTTATCCTCCGTTTCGCGGATTCCCTTTCCTTAAAGAAGCGGTTGTGCAAAGGTACCGGGAGGATTACGGCGTCGAGCTCGACCCGGAAACGGAAGTTGCCATTTTGTTTGGCGGCAAGACCGGGCTGATTGAAATTAGCCAATGCCTGCTGAATCCGGGCGACCTCTGTCTCGTTCCGGATCCCGGCTACCCGGATTACTGGTCCGGCGTCTCGCTGTCAGGCGCGCGCATGTCGTTTATGCCGCTCCGCGAGGAGAACGGCTTCCTGCCGGATTACTCGGCGATTAGCGAGGAAGACCGGAAATTGGCCAAGCTGATGTTTTTCAACTATCCGAACAACCCGACCGGAGCGGTGGCATCGCCGGAGTTTTACCGCGAAACGGTTGAGTTCGCCGCAGCTAACGGGATTGTCGCGGCAAGCGACTTTGCCTACGGCGCGCTCGGTTTTGAGGGCAGACGGCCAATCAGCTTCCTGGAAACCCCGGGAGCCAAGGAGGTCGGCGTCGAGTTTTACACGCTGTCCAAAACGTACAATATGGCGGGCTGGCGGGTCGGCTTTGCGCTTGGCAACGCCAAAATCATCGAGCTGATTAATCTCATCCAGGACCATTATTACTGCAGCCTGTTCGGCGGCATTCAGGAAGCGGCTGCGGCTGCGCTGACGGGATCTCAGCAGTCCGTCCGCGAGCTTGGCGCCAAGTATGAGTCGCGGCTGAACGCCTTGTTTGAAGAGCTCGACCGCATCGGCTGGAAGGCTCAGCGTCCTGGCGGCTCCTTCTTCTGCTGGCTGCCTGTGCCGGACGGATACACCTCGGAGTCGTTTGCCGATCTCGTGCTGGAAAAAGCGGATGTGGTTGTCGCTCCAGGCGTCGGATTTGGCAGACACGGCGAAGGTTATGTGCGGCTTGGCTTATTAACCAGCGAAGAGCGGCTGCGTGAAGCGGTAGCGCGAATCGGAAAGCTGGGGCTTTTCGGCAGCTGATCGGGCTTCTTTACGGCTTTACAGTGCCCGGGTGTCATGGTATGCTGATTGAAATCGGAATAAGCAACACGCTATGAAGGGAAATGCCAGACATCAGCGGCGCATCAGAGAGCGGTCTCCATTGGCTGGGAGAGACTGCGGCGCAGGCCGTCTGCACCCGTCCCGGAGCGCCCGGCGATGAGCCGGACAGTGCCCTCTGTTACAAGGGCCCCGAGAGGAGCGGCTTATGCCGTTCAACGTAAGGTGGTACCGCGGAAGCTCCAAGCTTTCGTCCTTTAGTGGACGAAAGCTTTTTTTCATTTTATTTTGAATGGAGTCTGGCGGGAAGGAATCATTATAAGAATGCAGGAGTTGAGATTGCGGCATGAGCGGAGAAAGACGCATCGTCAAAATCGGGAGCAGTTCGCTGACAAGCCCCGAGGGCGGATTAAATAAGGAAAAGCTGGCCTTTTATGCCGCTGAGCTGGCCTCTCTGCACCGGCAGGGACATGAGGTGCTGCTCGTTACATCCGGCGCGGTCGCCGCAGGCTTCAAGGTAATCGGGTATGAGACGAGGCCGAAGCTGCTGCACGAAAAACAAGCTGCGGCTGCGGTCGGCCAGGCGCTTTTGATGCAGGCGTATCAGGAAGCGCTGGCGTCAGAAGGAATCCGCTGCGCGCAGCTGCTGCTGACAAGACCGGATTTCACAACCCGCGGACGCGGGCGCAACGCCATGATGACGATTGACGAGCTGCTGCGGCAGCGGGTCATTCCGATTATTAACGAAAATGATACGGTTTCGACCGACGAACTTAAATTCGGCGACAACGATATGCTTTCAGCGCTTGTCGCCAACCTGGTCGGCGCCCGTCAGCTTATTATCATTACGGATACGGACGGATTGTACACCGCCGATCCCCGCCATGATCCGAACGCCCGCAAAATAGAGCGTGTCAGCGAAATTACCGGCGAGCTGATGGGCCTTGCCGGCGGAGCGGGTTCTAGTGTCGGCACCGGCGGCATGCGCTCCAAAATCGAAGCAGCGCGGATTGCCATGCGCGGCGGAGTACCGGCATTTATCGGCCGTGTGCTGGAGCCCGGCGAGCTGCAGCTTGCTGCTGACGGCATTGGCAAAGGCACGTATTTTGACTCGCGGGAGCATCATCTGCCCGTCAAAAAGCAGTGGCTCGGCTTCCATTCCATGCCGAGCGGGCAAATCGCCGTTGATGAAGGCGCGGAGCGCGCGCTCATCAGCGGCGGCAAAAGCCTGCTGCCTGCCGGCGTCAGCGGCGTCAGCGGCGAATTCCATCCCGGCGACGTCGTAGAGGTGACGGACGCCGGGGGCAGGCTGCTCGGACGCGGCATCGTCAACTATGCCGCCTGGCAGCTGCGAGCAGCAGCCGGTCTGGGCTCCGACGAGGTTCGACGTCGGCTGGAGGTTACAAGGATTGAAGTAATCCATCGCGACGAATGGATTACTTTGGCTTAAGGCTTCGCCGTAAGGGCGTCAAACGACCTAACGACACCCCTTTAGCTCGGGGCACTCGCCGTAAGGGCGTCAAACGACCTTACGACACTGCTTTTAGCTCGATTCACTCGCCGTAAGGTCGTCAAACGACCTTACGACACTGCTTTTGGCTCGGTTCACTCGCCGTAAGGGCGTCAAACGACCTTACGACACTGCTTTTGGCTCGATTCACTCGCCGTAAGGGCGTCAAACGACCTTACGACACTGCCTTTAGCTCGGTTCACTCGCCGTAAGGTCGTCAAACGACCTTACGACTCTGCTTTTGGCTCGATTCACTCGCCGTAAGGGCGTCAAACGACCTTACGACACCCCTTTTGGCTCGGTTCACTCGCCGTAAGGTCGTCAAACGACCTTACGACTCTGCTTTTGGCTCGGTTCACTCGCCGTAAGGGCGTCAAACGACCTTACGACACTGCCTTTACACTTGTTAGCCGACTTGACTCTTTAAGTTCACAATCGAGCGAATGTCCGCAGCAGCGCAGCATTTCACTTTTGCCGCAACAGCGGCATTTAATCCATTTTCAACCCGTTGAGGAGGAACGATACATGAGCACCCAATCCACTACTTATGCTACACCGCAAGCCGAAGCGAGGGACAAAGCTTCAAGAGCGCGCAAAGCCGCATCCTCTCTCGCCATCTTGACAACCGGACAGAAAAATAACGCGCTGGAACGCATCGCGGAAGCCCTGCTTCAGCGCACGGCTGAGCTGCTCGACGCGAATGAGATCGACCTGCAGCGTGGACGCGATAACGGCACCGCCGCTTCCCTGCTGGACCGGCTGAAGCTGACCCCGGACCGCATCGCAGGCATCGCCGAAGGCGTGCGCCAGGTCATTGCCCTGCCGGACCCTGTCGGCGACACGGTGCAAAGCATCGAGCGGCCAAACGGGCTTCGCATTACGCAAGTGACGGTACCGCTTGGTGTCATCGGCATGATTTACGAGGCACGTCCAAATGTAACGGTTGACGCGGCGGCATTATGCTTAAAAACCGGCAATGCCGTCGTCCTTCGCGGCGGCAGCGCTGCTCTGCAAACCAATTTGAAGCTGGTTGAGGTGCTGCGCGGCGCTTTGGAACATTCCGACGTGCCGGCTGAAGCATTACAGCTGATTGAGGACCCATCCCGCGCTTCCGCCGATGCGATGCTCAAGTTGAACGGACTGCTCGACGTCATTATTCCGCGCGGCGGCGCAGCGCTCATCCGCAACGTCATCGAAAATGCGACTGTGCCCGTCATTGAGACCGGCGCCGGAATCTGCCATACTTATGTGCATGAAGACGCGGATGCGGACATGGCCTTGTCCATCGCCTTGAACGCTAAAGTGCAGCGCCCTTCCGTCTGCAATTCCATGGAAACGCTGCTGCTCCACTCCCGGTTTGCCGAGCAGCATATGCCGCGTTTTGCAGCTGCGATGAAGGAAGCCGGCGTTGAGCTGAAAGGTTCGCCGGATGCAATCAGGTTTGCTGGAGAAGCGGCTTCCATCGAGAGCGCAACCGAGGAAAACTATGCGACCGAGTACAACGATTACGTCCTGAACATTCGTGTGGTGGACGGCCTTGAGGCAGCGCTGGAGCATATCGAGCGTTTCGGCACCCGCCACTCGGAGTGTATCGTTACGGCAAGCGATGAAACGGCAGCAGCCTTTCTGAATCGCGTCGACGCCGCAGCGGTATACCACAATGCTTCTACCCGTTTCACGGACGGCTTCGAATTCGGCTATGGCGCCGAAATCGGCATTAGTACGCAGAAGCTGCATGTGCGCGGACCGATGGGTCTGCCGGCTCTCACCTCAACCAAATACCGCGTTCAAGGGAGCGGCCAGATTCGGGGCTGATTCCTAAACCTAACTCGAATTTATGAATGCTCAGTCCGCTGATTACACCAAGGAGGCTTAACAACGATGACATCGCATATTGCCGCAGATTCCGCTGCGGCTGCACATACAACCCGCCTGCAGCAGCTCCGCTTCTGTTTTTACGGAGCCGGCTCCATGGCTGAAGCTGTCGCGCGCGGCATGAAGGAACGCAGCCTATGCCCGCCGGAGCAGATTGGCATGTTTAACCGCAGCGGCGGCCCGCGTCTGGAGGAGCTGCGCAACCGCTACGGCGTTTCTACAGCGGAGTCCCCCGAGGATAAAGCAAAAATGCTGTCCGATGCGGACGTAATCGTGCTCAGCATGAAGCCGAAAGATGCAGAGGAAGCCATCCGTGCCGTAAGCGGCATTTTTCATGAAGGCCAGCTCATCGTGTCGATGATTGCGGGACTGTCCATCCGCACCATTCAAGCGCTGATCGGCAAGCCGCTGCCTGTCGTCCGCACAATGCCGAATACGTCCAGCTCCATCGGCCTTGGCGCAACCGGCATCAGCTTCTCTTCCGATGCAAGCGAGGAGCAGCGCATGATCGGCGAGCAGCTGTTCCGCTCGGTCGGTCTTACCGTGACGGTGGATGAGCCGCTGCTTGAAGCGGTAACCGGCGTTTCCGGCAGCGGACCCGCCTATCTGTACTACATCATGGAATCCATGATTCAGGCTGGCGTGGAGCTTGGCTTGGACAGCGGGCTCTCGCGTGAATTAACGGTGCAGACGATGCTTGGCGCTGCCGAAATGATGCGCGTTACCGGCGAGGAGCCTGCCGAGCTGCGCCGCCGGGTGACTAGTCCGGGCGGTACAACTCAAGCGGCAATTGCGCTCATGGAGGAGCATGGGGTCGGCCAGCATTTCCGCAGCGGCATGAAACGTTCCGCTGAGCGGGCCGCCGAAATTGGCCGTGATCTGGAAAGGAGTGTGCTTGGTGACAAAGCCTAATCTATCCGGCATGTGCGTCGCAACGTACCGGGTTCATGACGACAAGGCCGATTTTGCCAAAAAAGCTCTGTCCATTGCGGTAGGCCTGACGGTTGGCAGCTGGACGGACCTGCCTGAGCTGCGCAAAGCGGAGATGGAAAAACATCTCGGCCGCGTCGTCTCCATTGAGGAACACCAAGGTGACGGAGCTCCAGGCAGCCGTTATGCGGATATCCGCATCGCCTACCCGGATATTAACTTCAGCCGGGACATTCCCGCGCTGCTCGTCACTGTATTTGGCAAGCTTTCGATGGACGGGAAAGTCCGTTTGATCGATCTCGACGTATCGGAAGGTTTCCAAAGCGCGTTCCCGGGCCCGAAATTCGGCATACAAGGCGTGCGCGACCTGCTCGGCGTGCATGACCGTCCGCTGCTAATGAGTATTTTTAAATCCGTTATCGGCCACGATTTGAAAGGGCTGGAAGAGCAGTTCTATCAGCAGGCGCTTGGCGGCGTCGACCTGATTAAGGATGACGAGATCCTGTTTGAAAATGACGAGACCGGCATCAACCGCCGCGTGGCAGTCTGTATGGAGGCAGCCCGCCGAGCCTCGGAGCAGACCGGACAAAAGCTGCTCTATGCCGTCAATCTGACAGGACCGACAAGCAAACTGGCCGACCAAGCCCGCCTAGCCATATCGGAAGGAGCAAACGCGCTGCTGTTCAACGTGCTCGCCTATGGCTACGACGTCCTGCATGAGCTGAGCGCCGATCCGGACATCAACGTTCCGATCGCGGCGCATCCCGCCATGGCTGGAGCTCTCTATCCGTCGCCGCATTACGGCATTGCCGCCCCGCTGCTGCTCGGCAAGCTGATGCGTCTCGCCGGCGCCGATCTGGTGCTTTTCCCTTCCCCATACGGCT
The DNA here is from genome assembly GCF_023715725.1 of Paenibacillus pasadenensis. Lineage (GTDB taxonomy): Bacteria > Bacillota > Bacilli > Paenibacillales > Paenibacillaceae > Paenibacillus_O > Paenibacillus_O pasadenensis_A. The sequence continues at coordinate 807,296 of NZ_JAMBOT010000002.1, read as the reverse complement.
CGGTCGTCATGCCGAAGGAAGAAAATCTGGCAATCCGCGAGATGCTGCTTGACGAGAGCCGTGCGATGCGGACAAGCTTCCCGGTTCCGTCTGCGGGCATCCACCCCGGCCTCGTCCCGCTTATTTTGCGCGACTTTGGCATCAATTCCGTTGTGAATGCCGGCGGAGGCGTTCACGGCCATCCCGGCGGCGCAGCCGCAGGCGGTCAAGCGTTCCGCCAGGCGATAACGGCCGCAATGAACGGCGTGCCGCTGCAAACCGCAGCTGCTGAGCCAGGCCATGAAGCTCTTAAGGCAGCCGTTGACGCCTGGGGCGTCCGCGAAGTTTAACAAGCCGTTAAAGGATTCCGGCAACCGATTGGCCGCACGCATTCAAGCCGCGAGCCGGAATGCCCTCTGACGGTAATGAAAGAAGGCAAAACGCATGAACAAACAAGATGTCCTTTCAGATTCCCCCGCTGCGGCAGAACGATCCGAAGCGGTCAAACAACGCGTTATTTTCTGTGATTTTGACGGAACGATAACCGAAAACGATAATATCATCGCCATCATTAAACATTTCAACCCCGCTGGCTGGGAAGAGATCGCAACCGATACGATAGAGCAGCGGATGTCTATTCAGGAAGGCGTAGGCAAGTTGTTCCGCTTGCTGCCCGCCTCCATGAAGGAAGACGTCATTCGTTATTCCATCAGCAATGCGGTTATCCGCGGCGGTTTCCGCGAGCTGCTGGCCTATTGCCAGGAGGAAGAGATCGAGTTTTTTGTGACGAGCGGCGGCATCGACTTTTTTGTATATCCGCTGCTGGAGCCGTTTGGCATTCCGCAGGATCATATATACTGCAACAGCGCGGATTTTTCTGGAGATAACATCGAAATTTTATGGCCGCATACTTGCGACGAGCACTGTCCAAACGGCAGCTGCGGCATGTGCAAAACGGCGGTTATCCGCCAGTTTTCCGCCGAACGTTACGAGCGCATCCTGATCGGCGACAGCGTGACCGACTTTGAAGGCGCGAAGCTGGCCGATCAGGTATACTCGCGTTCACATCTTACGGTCAAATGCCGCGAGCTTGGACTTCCGCATCATGAATTCAGCACGTTCCACGACGTCGTCGACGATCTTAAGGAGCGGCAGCAAGCGAGGAAAGAAGGGAACTAAATGTCATATCAGGAATATCAGCCGAAGCTGGAAGAGAAACAGCGCGCATACAGCGAGCTGACCGAGGTCAAGGAGCTGTTCGCTTCACGCGGCTGGTTTGCCGGCACAAGCGGCAATCTCTCCGTGCGGGTTGGCGATTACAATCCCGGCAGCTTTCAGTTCGCCATTACGGCAAGCGGCAAAGACAAGTCGAAGTCGACGCCGGAGGATTTTCTGCTCGTTGACCAGAACGGCAAGCCTTGCGAGGCAACTTCTCTGAAGCCGTCCGCCGAGACGCTTATTCACTGCGAAATTTACCGGCTAACCGGAGCGGGAGCGATTTTCCACATTCACTCCGTGTTCAGCAATGTCATTTCCGAGTGGTTCTGGGAGCGGCGCGCCGTACCGGTAACCGGCGTAGAGCTTATCAAAGGTCTTGGCATTTGGGAAGAAGAAGCGCATATCGATATTCCCATCGTGCCTAATTACGCGGACATTCCGCGCATCGTGCCTGAAATTACCGATGTGCTAAACCCTCGCCTTCCCGGTGTATTGCTCCGTAAACACGGCATTTACGCCTGGGGTGCAGACGCCTTTGAGGCGAAGCGCCATCTGGAGTCTTTTGAATTCCTGTTTGAATATGTGTACCGCTGGGAGCTGCTGAGCAAGGGGCGTTCCTAAGCTTAACCCAAACAAGCCGTTACAAGCGAAGACAACTTCACTTGTAACGGCTTGTTTTATCTACACAAACTCCGCAGCCCGGATCAGCCGCTCCACTCCCTCTTCAAGACTTTTTTCACCGAGCAAGGAGTAACTGAGGCGAATCCGATCATCCATCTCTCCGATTGGATCACAGATGCTGCCGGGCACAAAAGCGATCGACTGTTCAAGACCCCGAGCCAGCAATAGCTCAGCCGACAAACCTTCGGGCAGCCGTACCCACAAATTCAACCCCCCGTCCGGACTTTCCCATTGCCATCCAGACCGGGCCAAAACACGCTCCAATGCTTCTTTGCGCAGCCGCACGGCAAGCCGGAGCTTTACGATATGCTCCTGCATTCTGGCTGAAAAAAAGAAGGACTGAAATATTTTCTGCCCGAGCAGCGGAGTGCCCGCGTCCGACAGCGCCTTAAGCGGAAAGATCGCCTCCATGACGGAGGGTCGAGCAATCAGGAAGGAGATACGGATGCCCGGGGCAATGTATTTGCTGTAGCTGCGAATATAAACGACAAAACCTTCCGTGTCGTAGTAAAACATCGGAGGCGGCGGCGGGTTATCAAAATACAGATCATAGTACACATCATCTTCGATCAGGATGCAGGAATAACGTTCTGCCAGCTCGATCAGCGCTTTGCGCTGTTCACCTGGAACGGTGTATCCGGTAGGGTTATGGAATGTTGGATTCAGATAAAACATCCGGGGCTTTTCCAGCCGCATCAGCTCCTCCACTCTCGCTAAATCAAAGCCCTCCGGAGTAAGCTCCACGGGAAGCATGCCGATGCCCTGCTGCCCAAAAATATCAATCGCCGGACTGTATGTCGGGCGCTCAATCAGCACCTTATCCCCCGGCTTGACCAAGGCTCGGGACACGAGATCGATCGCTTGTGAAGAACCGGTAGTAACCATAATCTCATCCGCTGCAACGACAATCCCGTACCGGTCCCGAAAATATTGTGCCATTCCCTCTCTCAAAGAGAGATCCCCCATGACGGTTGAATAGGTGCTGAGCACCATCGGATGCTGATCCAGAACCTCTTTGGCATGAGCGGCTAAAAAGCGGTTCGGAAGCAGCGCCGGATCAAGCAGAGCCTCGGACATGCGGTACTGCACGGGTTGACGATGAATATCGGACAAGCGGCTGCGATTTCGATAGCCGGGCCTTGCCGCATACGTCCAATGCTCCTCATGCTCTGAATCAGAGAACCCTGTCCCTGACTCTCGGCTTTTCACGAAATAACCGGATCGATACCTGGATGCCAGCAGCCCCGCTTGCTCCAGCCGGCTGTATGCCTTAAGCACCGTCAATCGATGCACGCCAAGCCGATCCGCCATGCTGCGGACAGACGGCAGCCGTTCTCCTTCCTTCCATTCGCCGGTTCGCAGTCCCTCCAAAACTGCCTGCTCCACCTTAAGCCTCATCGAACTCGATTCCAATGGCTTCATTTTGCTCATATTGATTCAACCACCTTATCCCTGTTCACTCATCTGGTCTAATCGTAGACGATCTGTTCTATTTGTCAACTGATATGATGCAGGTGGTAATGAAAGGGAGGCTGCAACATGGTTTGGTTCAACTATGCGCTTATGTGCGCTATATTCGGCACCACATTTTTTGCCATTAAAATTGGCGTGGAGGCCGGGCTGCCGCCGTTTCTGTCGGCCGGCATCCGGTTTGTTGCGGCGGGGGCCTTACTCTTTGTTTGGCTTTGGCTGCGGGGCAAAACAAACCTTTCGCTGTTGTGGCGCAAAGAAGTGCTGCTCATTGGAGCAGCCAGTACGTTCACCACATTTTCCACTCTGTATTGGGGAGAGCAGCATATTGAATCCGGGATGGCGGCCGTGTTGTCTGCGACCGGACCGATTTTCATTTTGCTTATGCAGTCGTTGGCCATGAAACAGCCCACCACGCGGCTGGACAAAATCGGCTGCGCACTGGGCTTCACAGGTGTAATCGTGCTTATGCTGCCTAAGCTGACAGGAAGCAGCGACAGCTTGTGGCTGATGGCCTGTCTGGTTGTTCTGCTTGGAGTAATCGGTTATGGGAGCGGGAGCCTTTTGACGCGCCGAATGCTTCTGCGGGAACCGGATTTGTCTCCAATTGCACTAAATTCAGCGCAAATGACCGCAGGAGGAAGCGGACTGCTCCTGATCTCTATTTTGACAGAGAGTCCTTCCTCCGCATCGCTCGAGCTTCTGCCTGCAGCAGGCTCGCTCCTTTATTTGATTGTAGTCGGCTCCATGCTCGGTCATAGCCTCTATGCCTGGCTGATTAAAGCTACAAACGCGTTTTTCCCATCGACCTGGCTATATGTATCTCCCATAATCGCTCTCACGCTTGGCGCGGTCATGTTCCAGGAACAAATAACCTTCGTCTCCATTAGCGGAAGCCTGCTGGTGCTTGCAGGCATCGCGGCACCAAGGCTGAAGGAATTGAAATCCGCTGTGAAAAAGCCTGCCCGTACCAAAAGGGCCGCCTAGATTCCGGCCCAGATAGTCGTTAAACCAAAAAAGAAGAGCGCCGTCAACGCCGCTCCATGAGCTCGTTTGCCGGCACTCCTCTATTTGCAGCAGCTTCCTGCTATGAACGGAAACCTTTCAAAAACTGAACGGCAGCCGCAATATCCTTCTCCGGCTGTGAGCCAACCTCACGCTCAATCGTCAAATAACCGGTGTAGCCGATGTCCTGCAAAGCTTGAAGATAGTTCTGCCAGTCGACACTGCCCTCGCCAAGCGGAACTTCGCGGAAATCCTCGCCTTCCTCGGCTTCGGCAGCCAGCTTTTCATGGCTCATCGCTTCATGCTCGTAACCAAGCATTCCGTACACCTTGCGCGGATCTACATAATCCTTCAGCTTCACGCCGTCCTTGGCATGCGTATGAACGATATAACGTCCGAGCGTATACACGCCTTGTACCGGGTCGTCGCCTGTCACCATAACCATATTGGCCGGATCAAAATTGACGGACAGCCCGTCCGTGCTCAGCTTGTCGAGGAACTGCTTCAGATGCTCGGCGCGCTCCGGTCCGGTTTCAATGGCAAAAAAGGCGTTTTTGCTGCTTGCATAACGGCTGATTTCATCGCAGGCTTGCAGCATGGTTTGGTAAATCTCGCTGTTTTCGTCGTCCGGCACGATGCCGATATGCGTCGTGACGATGTTGCAGCCGAGATCAAGCGCCAAGTCCAAAATGCGCTTGGATTTTTCGACCTTCCAGCCGTTTTCATTTTTGTCCTGGAAGCCGTGGCCTGCCAGATCGCCTACGAGCGCGGACACGGTGAGGCCCAGCGAATCGATATATTCGCGCAGCTCCTTGCGGCTGGCTGCATCAAGAATATCCGGGTCCATTTCTCCGGCAACCGCATAAATTTGAACGCCGTCCGCGCCTACTTCCTTTGCTTTACGAAGCCCTTCGCGCACGCCAAGCTGGAAGCTGTCGACGATAACGCCAATTGGATTATTTACGCTCATCTTTTTAACCGCCTTTTTGTCAGTATAGGACTACGTCCGATGAAAAGAACCCGCTGCGCTAAAAGCCGGCCCGTTGAACTCAGATTTCCAACTCTTATCTCTGCTCTACCTCCATTGTAAATCCAGCGCTGGATACGGACTAGAACAGCTATGCCGAGTAGTTGCACTTTTGTGCGGAGCGGAGCATATAAGCGAGCCTCTTTTGTGCAAACAGCTCCATAGCAATATTAGCTGAAACAGCCGTATTGCAAAAGCAAAGCCCGTCCGCAAAAAGACGGACAGGCTTGTGCTTTGATACATAACTTGAATATTAACCGACGGAAACCCACTCGCCGCGCTGGTCAGCGGAAGCGATTTCTGCACGCACGATCGTGATGGTGTCTTTTGTGCTTTGGCCGTCCGCTTCTTCGATAGGAGTGCCGTTCAGGAGCGATTCCACGAAGTACTTCAGCTCGTAGTAATACCCTTGGTTTTCCGACAGCTCGGCGACATAACCCGGAGCGTCGTTCGGGTTAACGCGGAGCTCGTTGTTTACGAACTGGACGTTGCCGTTCTCAAATGTGACGCGGAAGCCCATCTCGAAGCCAAAGTCGCCGTTGAGCGTCCAATCCACTTGCGTGTGGATGACGGCGTTTTGCGGATAACGGTAGTTCGTCGATACGATGTCGTAGCCGCTGCCTGGAATGACATTGACTGCGTTTGTCGAAACGGCTTCCGGCTTGCCAAACAGCCAGTTGACAACATCGGTATCATGCACGTGCATGTCGAGAAGCGCACCGCCGCCCTTGTCCTTTTGGAGCACCCATGGTCCCCAGCTTGGCGTGCCGCCGCCGCGGTAAAAATAGGCGTACGTGACTTTGCCGAGCGTTCCGTTGTCGATGAGCTTTTTGAGCTCGACGTATGCCGGCCAGAAGCGCAGGCATTGGCCGATCATAAGCGCTTTGCCGCTCTTCTCCGCCGCCTGGTTCATGACGTCGCATTCTTCGGTATCCATGGCCATTGGCTTTTCGCAAAGCACATGGATGCCAGCTTCCAGGCATTGAACGGTTACATCGCGATGCAGGAATGTAGGCAGTGTAATGTCAACCGCGTCCAGCTGCTCTTTTTCCAGCATTTCCGAGATGGAGGTGTACTGGGCAAACGCGCTCAGATCCACTACCGTGCTGCCTGCTTCGAGGTTGCCGCCGCCGCCGCCGCCCTGCAGCTTAACAGGGTCTGCGTCGCAGATCGCAACAACTTTGACCGCTACGCCCTCTTGCTCCAGGCGCAGATAGTTTTCCAGGTGGGCCCGTCCCATGAAGCCCAGTCCAATCATACCGATCCGAATCATTATCGTTTGCTCCTTCCGAGAATGGCGTCCATTGCCGCCGACGTGTTGTATACGATTTGAACGCTATGATGCGTATAAGGCGGAATCATCTCTGCCGTAACAAAGCTGTCGTAGCCGATCGCTTCCAGCTCGCGGACAACGGCCGGATAATTCACGTCGCCTGCAAGCAGATCGACAAAGCCGTGCAGTCCGCCCGCGTTGCGGCGGTAGTCTTTGAAGTGAACCTTTTTGATGCGGGAGCCGAGAATTTGAATCCAGTGTTCCGGATAACCGGAATAAACGACGTTGCCGACATCGAAGTAAGAGCCAACATAATCGGAGCCGACGGCATCGATGAAACCTCTCATTTCAAGCGGAGAGAGCAGGAATTTGTTCCACACGTTTTCCACGCCGATGTTTACTTTCAGCTTCTCGGCTTCGGAAGCGAGCTCCCGGAACGTTTCCAGAGCGCGGTCATAAGCTTTGTCGTATGCAACAACCGGCGCGTCAGGAATGAAGTCTACGCCTACGGCGCCAGGTACAACAAGAATCGTATCTACTTCAAGCAAAGCAGCCGTTTCGAGCTGCTTGCGGATAATGTCTTTGGCTTTTGTGCGGACCGATTCGCTGTCGCTCGTCGGAGGGTAGGCCCAATAAAGGCCGCTTGCAAGGCTGGACAGCTCCAGACCGGTATCGCTAGCCAGCTGTTTGTAGCCGAGAATTTCCTTTTCGCTGCTTTCCAGACTGAGCTGCCCCGTCTCCTCCAGCGCGAGCTCGATTCCGTCGAATCCGGCGTCCTTGGCGATGGCGATGCTTTGTTCAACCGTCGTGCCTGCCGGGAAAGACCATGCGTTAATGCCCTTTTTCATTTGATGCAGCCTCCTCTTCGGTTTCTTAGCGTTTATACTTGGATTATAGACGGAAGAAAGCGTTTTGAATTTATCATTTTGGCCGCTGTTTTTGCATTTTCGGCCTTTATTCGTGGTACGATGAAGTCATAACGTCCTGACGGAGGGAACCTATGACAACCTTTCATCCTTTGCGCCTGAGACAGGACCTTCAGGTGGACGAGCTGATATCATTTCATTATTTTGAATATCCAAAAGGGTACCTGTTCGAAGGCGAGTCTCATGATTTCTGGGAGCTGCTTTATGTCGACAAAGGCGAAGTTGAGGTGCGGGCCGACGACCGGCTGCTTATTTTGCAGCAGGGCAGCATCGTTTTTCATAAACCCGGGGAATTCCATACGGTGCGGGTAGGTAACGGGCATCGCCCGCCGAATCTGATCGTCATCGCCTTTACCTGCGACAGTCCGCTCATGGTTCAGCTTCACGACCGCGTCGGCATGCTGCAGGAAAAGGAGCTGGGCTGGCTGTCGCTGCTGCTGCAGGAAGGATTTGCGAGCTTCCTGCCCCCTTATCACGATCCTAAAGTGCATCGGCTGGAAAGAAATCCGCAAGCCCCGCCCGCATCGGAGCAAATGCTGCGGCTTTGCCTGGAGCTGCTGCTGATCAGTCAGATTCGCAGCGCGCAGTCTGCCGGCGAGCGGGATGGTAAACGCTCGTCCTCACCTGCTCCGGCGGCGCGTGCGGCCGGGCAGGAAACGTTTGACAAGCTTAAGGCCGTCATGCTTGAGCGTCTGGGCGAACCGCTGGCACTGGAGGATTTATGCCAGGCGGCGCATCTCGGACGCACTCGGCTGAAGGAGCTGGTGCAGCTGCATACCGGCATGGGGCCGATGGAGCTGTTCCGGCAGATGAAGCTGGAGGAAGCCAAATCGATGATCCGCGAACGCAGCTATAGCATGACGGAAATCGCCGCACGGCTTGGATATTCCAGCGTGCATTATTTTTCCAGAGAGTTCAAACGCTCCACCGGTATGCCTCCGTCTGAGTACGCACGTACGGTAGAGGCGGCAGCGGGAATGAAATCCCGCTAATGTCCGCAACGAACAAAGCCTCTGCACCCGGCTAAGGGTACAGAGGCTTCTTCTTTTACTCCATGCATGGGCAGTCGCCAAATTAGTTTCGGGTGTAATTTTGCTCAACAATAATAGCGGTATCCTGCAGCTGGATGTCCTCGAGTTCGTCCAACGTCAACGGTTCAAGAGATTCGTTCCACGTTTTTAATTGGGCTGCAGTGGACATTGTCGTCAGCTCGACGGCAATTTCTTCACTTGGCGAATTCATGCCGTCGCTCACATCCCATACTTCAAAAGCTGTCTTTTCGTTTGTATTCTGCTTCACGTCATTCAGCCCGTTATGCGTCAGCCTGTTTTTAATCTGATCCGACAGCCACAGTCCGCCAACAGGCGGTTGATCATTGTTCCCGGCATTTCGTGCAAAATTAATCCGGAAGGTCAGGTCGTCAAAGGTGACGGACGGGAAATAACTGTTTACGATTGCTCTGAATTTGACGTTCAGATTTTGATCAACCATTTGATTCACATTTGTTCCCCATTGCAGCATGAGGAAAGGAACATAGCCTTTTTTCGTTTCATAAAACGGATGGGCGCTCATATAAGGATTGATCGAAACGCCTTCCAGCGGAATGTTATTTTTTTTGAAATAAGACAACATGGAATGGGACGCCATTTCCCACAGGCCGCTTATTACGGAATCAATTTTGTTCAGAGTAGGCACGGAGCTGCTTGCGGTGCTGATGTAATTGTTAAACTGCGCCGTTAAAATTCCGCTCTCCCAGTCTTTCAAATTTTCAAAGCTGCCTAAGCTGTAGCTGTTGAAGTCTTTTATCTTGGTGTTCATATTGATCAGGTTCTGGGTGGCGGACACTCCGGCAAAATTAAATCCTAAATAAATATCGCCATTTTGGGTCGGTCCAGGCTGCGAATCAGCTGTAAGCACTTTTTTGACGAGGCTTTCCCCGCCGTTCCCTTTGGCTCCGACAAAGACGATGTTTTTAACCTGATGATTCTGGAGAAAATCCACATAGGCTGGAGGCAGGTCCAGCAGCTCAATCCAGGCCACGCCTTCATTAACGGACGCATCCGCGCCAAACATGCTGTAAACCGAAAGCCCTTGCTTGCGGGAATAGTCGTGAACGGATTTAATTTCCTGAACGGTATCCGCGCTGACGAGGAAATGTGTCGGCAAAAACGGAGCGTTCAGCGTTTTGGACAGATAAGGGGCTCCAAAACTTCCCGTACCGATAATAACCGTATCAAATACGGTGCTGCTGCCAAATTCCTGATCGTAAAAATCAACGGTTTGCTGCACGGAATCAACTAAAAACGAAGGTGTCGCATGGATGGAAGTGAGCATCCCGCCGTTTGTGTTCCACATTTGCGAGGTGCCCGCACCGATGGACTCCGCCGCTTTTTCAACCGCAACTCCAGCGCTCATATCTCCGTCGAGTTTGTACACCGGCAAGCCGTTATAAGTATCCCTTGCTACCGAATAAACGTATTTCTCGTCGGTATTTTTAATTCTGAAAAAGGTCTGATAAGATTCCCATGAGCTTCCATCGCTGAAGTTGTACTGAACATGCAGCGCATACGATCCAAGCGCCGTCATATTGTCTATGTTCAGGATGGAAATATTGGAGCCGGTATACGTTTGCCCTGGCGACAAATTCACATTGGCCGCTACCTGCTGCTCCACAAACAGGTTATAGGGGGATGTAAGTCCGATTACTTTAGCTTTTACGCTTGTGATGTTGTAGCTGTAAGATGGGGAATTGTTTTTCAGCTGGTAGTTCAGCTTTACGGTATCGCCCGCCGAATACGACACTTTGTCCAATGAGGCCGATTGCAGCTTCACTTGCGGATCTGTCTGCATGGTGCTTACCGGATGCCCGTATGCTTTAAAATCCGTCATATGAGCAATACCGTTTGCGGAACCTAACGTATAGATAACGCGGATATATCGTGCTGCGACCGATACGTTATAAACATCGCCTCCATTGGAAGCGGCGGAATTGCCGCCTTTGATGGCAATCGGATTCCAGTTCACCCCGTCCATGCTGCCAACGATATGATATTGATAAAATCTCGTGCCATCAACATAGTTGCGCACTACGATTTGAGAGATATGATTCTGTCCTTCCAAATCAATTTGCCACCAGGTTTTTTTGCGTTCGTCCGTAATAACGGAGCCCCAATAACCGTTGTTGCTCGAATCCGCATCGTTGGCCAGCTCCGGCCCGTTTCCAGCTTCGGAATTGAGCGCGGTTACCGGCTTTCCTTGGCTAAGCAATGTCGCGTTTGCCTGTACCGGCTTTTGAGCCGGCAGCAATGCGAGGACCGATACAAACAAAAGAAGCGCCGCCAGCTTGACCGCAATGAATCTGTTCATGGAATTTATCATCTTTGACCTCCTACAATTAGGAATGCGTTCTGCTCATCCAGAAATTAGGTTGTTGAAACAGCGACTGCCTAAGACGTGATTGCTCCCCCTCTCCTGGAGACTTATTGAATCTAAAACAATTGTAAACAAAAAGACCTTTTCCAAAGTGAGGAAAGGTCTTTGTTTTGGTGCATATTTATCTTCAACTTTCCATCAGGCAAACCTATAAAACAGACAATAATGTACTTTTTTCAGGACAAAAGTGCACCTTATTTCGAAACCGCCCGTTCACTGGAATAAACCGGAAGCAGCAGAACTACTGTCGTTCCTTCACCAACCTTGCTTTGAATCTTCATATCCGCATACTCGCCGAATTCAAGCACCATACGCCGCACATAAGCCAAGCCGATCCCTGAAGCGCCTGGAGCCTCTTCATCTTTCCGATTCAGAATACGGGCGATTTCCGCCTCTTCCATTCCTCTTCCGTTGTCCTCCACCCGGATTAAAACCTGATGTTCTCCCATCTTGGAAATGGTCACAACAATCGTCCCGTGGTCGGAAAGGCCGTGATAGATCGCATTTTCGACAATCGGCTGCAGCACAAATCGCGGAATCGGCAAATCCAGCGTATCGGGCTCGGCATTCAGCCGAATATGAAACTGAAACTGGTAACGATGCTCCTGAATTAACGTGTAGCTTTTCACATTCTCAATTTCACTGCGGATCGTTGCCGGCCCGCTTTTTCCCAAATTATAATGCAGCACTTTAATTAACGCGGAGATGAGGGTATCCATTTGGCTGTATCCGTCCATTCGGGCGGTCCACCTCAGCGTATCAAGCGTATTGTGGAGAAAATGAGGATTGATCTGGTACATCAGCTTTTCAATTTCGAGCTGTCCCTTCCGTTTTCCTTCCGCCTCTAGCTCCCGCATCAGACTCCCCATTTTTTCTCTCATCCCATAAAAGTCCTGCATAATGGATTCAAACTCGATCATAGTAAAGGATTGTTTGGGCTCATCCCATTTTTCATGTTTGACGCTGCGGATGTTCTGGCTGAGCTGCCGCATCGGACCATAGAGCGAACGCCAAATAAGGCGCGCAATGACAATGCCGATCATTAACGTCAAAATAGCCGAACCAGCAAACCGGATCATCCAGCTCTGCACTTCAGATTCGTATTCTTTTTTGGAAATGGCCGCAACAACCTTCCAGTTCTGGCTGCCGGTTTCCTCAAATAAATAATTGCGGCTCATCCCGTCCCTGGATCCGGCGGAAGCCTGATAGTTCGAACCGACCGGGAAGTCAGACGGTTTCTGGCTGTACGTCACCACTCCGGTATGATCAACTATGAGATGCGAAACATTCAGCCCGAACGAGCCGCTGTCCAAAAGATCGTCCTCCAGTCTTAGCGCCGACTCAATATACACATATAAGCTGTCGGTATAGGGCGCCTCGACCTTACGCACAATGGACATCACTTCCTTGTTCTGCATCGACGACTGAGATTGATGCGGGCCGTAATAGGTAATATCCCGATAACGGTCGAATACGGGAAGCTCGCGGACTTTAAATTCGTCCAGCACCGGATAGTTAGGCAATAAATATTCGCCGCTGCCCTCAATAAAATAAAACATTAGACCGGCCGAAGGATTCGTAAATTGAATTAAATTCAACTTTGCTTGAATTTTGTCATAAACCATTTTTTTGTCCAGCGATGAGGACTGCATGTATTGCTCCAGTTCTTTGTTAAGCCCGCTGTCGAACGCAAGCTGCTGGGACACCTGGTTCAACTGCCTCAGCAATTCATCCAGCGACAGGCGAACCTGATGCAGATTCGTTTTAATTCCCGTCTGCGTCTTGTTTTCGAGAATGGAATTCATGGAATAGTATGAAATGCTGCCGATCAAAATAATTGGAGCCAACACGCTCAAAACAAGCAGAAGGATCAGCCTCTGTTTCAGCGAGTATGGCTTTAGGTCGATGCGCAGCGAAAATAAAGGGTACATGTTGACCGATAACCTCCCCGATTACAGCGTTTAGGATAAGGCACGGTACTCGCGCGGCTGCAGTCCAACCACCTTGCGGAAAACTTTGCAAAAATACTTTTCATTCGGGTAGCCGGATTGATAAGCAACCCAGCTGATCGGCTTGGACGATTGTTTTAATAACGTTTTGGCGTGACTGATTCTTACCATTCGTAAATACTCATTAAACGTATGCCCCGTAATATCATGAAAACAGCGGCTAAAATAACTTCTGCTCATATTGGCAAATTTAGCGGCATCCATGATTGATAGTTCTTTTTGAAACTCATTTTCCATAAATTGAACCGTTTTCATAATTTCTCGGATTATTTCATCGGAATATTCAGTTAATTTATAGACGGATTTGATTTTTTTGCGTACATGTCCAAGCCATTCCACCAAGTCCTGCCACACCGGAAACGGAACGATTTCGTTATTTTCAACAAAAGAAACGCCGAATCTCTCCTGCCACTTCGCAGAAACTGCAAAAAAATAGGACTCCAGCAGGGAGCGGTCCGGCCTCAGATCATATAATCGTTGCAGCAGGACTTCAAAAACGGTATCATCGGTTATCCAGTCCAACAAAGCCCACTCGTTATTTTGCGCTAACAATAGATGACGGCTGTTTTCCCCCGGGACGGCTGCTGCTGTGTAAGGCTGGGTATAATAAGGACAATCCCTGTCGTAGATAAAATAAAGCGAGTCCGTAAACTGTTTCATAGGTGTTCGGAGCCGGTTCCTGTCATGGCCTCGAATTCCGGTCCACTCCACGATGGCCCAATAACGGGGCAGCTTGATTTCCAATAGGTATGCCTTAACATCTGTTTGGTGATTCATATCTTCCAGCCACCACAGATTGCGGTCTATCCACTGAACGTTCAGTGCAAACAGCGACGTTTGATTTTCTTGAGGCTCTGCGTCATTGCATTCATCTCCCAAATAATACAACAGGTAACCATGATCATGCGTCAGCCTGTTCGTGGCTCCGGTTCCGTTAACTCGGCCGATTCGAGCCAGTATTCTTTCCAATACAGCATCCATCTGCTCCAAGGAGAAATCCGCTTTAATCATATAATCCAGCGCCCCTATTCGCAGCGCTTCTTGGATATACTCAAACTCCTCATGGAACGTAAGCACAACCTGTCCGATATGCGGGAATTTAACATTAACTTGACGCATAAGCTCGAGGCCGCCCATCACCGGCATCAACAAATCGGTAAACAAGAGATCGACATCGTTGTGCTCCAAAAATTCAAGCGCCTGTTCGCCATTTATCGCTTCTCCCGCCACCTCAAGCCCATACCTTTGCCAGGGCATCAGGCTAATGAATCCGCGACGCACGAGGTGGTCGTCCTCCACTACAAGAACTCTCATCGATCCATCTCCCAGCAGTAAATGTTGTCGTCCTTATAGTCGGTTTATGCAGTGCCTTCAATCGCAAAACTATGTTACCATAACAAGGTTAAAGCTGAATACTTGACTTTTGATTTGGTTATAACTAAACTGGTTACAACGAGAGGGTGAGCAACATGAAAAAAATCAGCTCGCGTTTTTCCATCGCCGTTCATATTCTTTCCCTGATTTCCATGCTGCCAATGCCAACCGGGGATCTCATTGCAGCTAGCGTTAATACGAATCCGGTTATCATCCGTAAAATTATCGCCCAGCTCAAAAAAGCCGGTTTAGTGAATGTGCGTGCCGGGACTGGCGGAGCGTCATTGAGCAAAACTCCCGCTGAAATTACGCTGCTTGACGTTTATCGCGCCGTAGAGGTGGTAGATGGCAACGAGCTGTTTAATTTCCACGAGCATCCTAATCCTGCCTGTTTTGTCGGTGCCAATATCGAAAACGCGCTGCGGGAATCGATGCTGTCCGCACAAGCGGCAATGGAGCAGGAATTGGCCAGCGTGACGATTGAAAGGTTGGCGAACAAAATCGTTGCCTGCGGTCAACGTTCTGGCTGGGCAGATCAGGGAAGCGTATAACGGCGCAAAAAAAGCGATAAAATAAGCTCTTGAATGAGCTATTTTTTTCACACCCGTTGTAACTGAATTGGTTATAACAATCTCGAACTACGAAATTTGGAGGAAAAAATTATGAAAATCGGAATTATCGGAGCAAACGGCAAAGCTGGAAGCCTTATTATGAAGGAAGCGCTCGAAAGAGGCCATGAGGTTACGGCAATTGTTAGATCCGCCGCTAAAGTGACTCAATCCAATGTTGATGTGTTGGAAAAAGACATTCATAGTCTTACCTCAACTGATTTACAGCCGTTCGACGTTGTCGTGAATGCGTTCGGGGCCCCTATGGGACAGGAGCAGCTTCATGTTGAAACCGGACGTGCCCTTATCCGCGCACTGGAAGGCGCTACGAATACTCGGCTCATCGTCGTCGGCGGAGCAGGCAGCCTGTATGTTGATGAGGCCAAAACGACACGGCTGATGGATACGCCTGATTTCCCTGAATTTGTATACCCGACCTCGATGAATATGGGCAAAAACCTGCAGGATTTACAGGAAGCATCCTCGCTGACCTGGACGTACTTAAGCCCTGCCGGTTATTTTGATCCGCAAGGCAAGCGCACTGGCGCTTATACAAAAGGAAAAGATCATGTTATGGTGAACAGCGCCGGACAAAGCTACATCAGCTATGCCGACTACGCAATCGCCTTGCTGGATGAAATCGAGAACCCTCAGCACCTGAACGAGCGGTTTACGATTGTTGGCGAAGCGGAATAACGTACGAGGTGCAATAGATTTAACAAAATTAGAAGCAGCCGATGGCTAATAGCCATTAGCTGCTTCTGGTTTGTTGTAATTACTTATTTCACCGCGCCCATCCAGGTGCTGATCGTTTTCCGCTGATGAGGCAGCGGTTCATGAAGCTTGCCGTCATCAACTAGATGCTTCAGGATATATGCGCTCATCACACCGCCATAAACTTGACCACGAATTATCAAAATTCAGATCTCTCCAGTCTTTACGCTCGCTCCAATATGTATTGAGCTGCCACAGATACAGCGGGCTTCCGGCTCGGTAACGCACCATAGTTCCACAGATGGAATAGTGCTGCGGGTTGTAGCTCAACTCCGGTCGCCTGTCCTGCTCAACGGAGGCAAAAGCAATGTAATGACCGCCGTCCTTCCGTTTTGGTTCATAACACTGGTTGGCTACAGGTTCAGGCAGTCCGATAATTTCGGTAGGCGCTGGGATATACGATCTTTTTTTTAGCCAATTGACCCATGTATATTTTGCGAACGTCCATACGTAGGCATCCAGATTTGTTATAAACGCCCCGGAAGATACTGACTTGAACAGCTGAAGCATAATTTCCTGCGCCAGATCCTCCGCTTCTTCCCTCTGCCTGACCTTGTTCAATGCATACCCGAAAATTGGCTTCGCATAAGAGCGTAATATGTCGTACTGCTGCCTGTCCGTCTGTTTCATCCAATGCCTCCTGCTGCAAATGAGTACCGTCATGTATTACGTGTGCTGGTTATTAGAAAAGGTTGGATATTTTTTTAAATTATACGTTGCCTGAATATTTTCGTAAAAGAATGCCAAAAAACCGGCCCCTGAACGGCGCCGGTTCTAATTTGATGAGGCAGTTAAATCATTTCGTTTTCTTCGTCCAAAACGTTAGCTTGGAGCTTTGCCGCCAAATGTTTGACTTTATCGATGAACTCCTCTTCGTAAGGAACACAGATCTCTCCATCCCGGTATTTAAACCAGACCGTGCAGCCTTCTTCAAACTCCCAAGCGGCCATACCCTCTCCCTCAACGCTAATCGTAATTCCAGCAGGTGTCATTATTTCAGCTGCTTTAACCATTGTCATATCGCTTTCTTCAAGCACAACGTTTTTCCATTCTTGAAGACTAATTGGCGTTTCATCGCTTTCAAACCATCTGGCCGCCCTTGTTATATGTAAATTCATCTCATCCATCACCTTTCGTTTAAATGAAAAAAGACGAGACAATGATGATCATTGTCTCGTCCAACAGGCTTGTCCTTATCATGCACAAACCTGCAGTATTACTCGGCAGGAGGCGTGAAGCTGCGCGCTGCAAATTCCGCATCCAGCATATAAAAAGCGTTGCTGTCGGATTCGATCCGCTTGAGCTTTTGGATGATGCCATCGAACAGGGCTTCTTCTTCAACCTGCTCGTCGATGAACCACTTCAGGAAGTAAATCGTCGCATGCTCACGCTCGTCTAAAGCAAGGTCAGCCAGGTGATAGAAGTTTTTCGTGTTCTGCTTCTCATGGTGGTAGCCGTGCTCGAATACATCAAGCATGTTGCGGTATTCGTTTTTGGGCTCCGGCATCGATTGCAGCGTTGCGCGGCGTCCGCGGTCGTTGAGGAACTTATAAATCTTCATTGCATGGAAACGCTCCTCCTCCGCCTGCACGAGGAAAAAGTTCGAGAAGCCCTCCAGGCTTTCCCCGGAGCAGTAAGCCGCCATCGCGAGGTACACATGCGCGGAATAAAACTCAAAGTTCATCTGTTCGTTAAGCGCAACCGCCAGCTTGTCGTTCATTGGAAATCCCTCCTAAGAAGATTTAAGTCTCTTGAGCACGCGTTTAGCGAGCTTGCCCGGCTTTGCCGCAGAGACTGTCTTACCCTTTATAACGGCAAAACACCGCTCTTTGCAAAGCCGGCAGCTGCCAAGACAGTCGGCTTTTTTGAGCTTCAAATCCGGCTCATCCTTGAGCTTGCGGAAAGCGGACTTGGACATTCGGCTCAAATTTTTACGGCAAAATCGAACCTTCATCGCCCGGGCCTCCTCCAGCCTGAGGAATTAAAAACAGCGGATCAGCCCTTGCCTGCACCGCCCCGGAACTTGCGGCTGTGTACGCGCGCCTCCTCCGGCGTGCTTACCCGATTGCGGCTCCACTCAAGCAAAATCCGGTCGATGTACGTAAAATGCAGCTTTCCGGCAAATACGGCCTCGCGCAGCGCAAAGCGGATCAGCTCGTCGCTGTATCGATCGTGATCCAGCCAGCTGCTGATGCGCTCAAACTCCATCGGCGAAAGCGGACGGCCGAACTCCTGCTCAAATACCGAGAATAAGTTTTGCTCCTGATCAAGAGCCGGACGGGCATGCGCCGGTTCCTCTTTTGCAGTCTGGCTCTCCGCCGCTGCTGCCCAAACCGCTGCGCGCTCCAGCCAGCCCTGCCAATTGTAGCGCTCGTAACGGACGCCGCTTACGGAATCCAAAGCGTCGTCAATACTTAGAAATCCTTCTTTTAGCAGCCGGCCGAGCTGCATCTGCACCGATCTGGCGGAAATGCCGAGCCGCTCGCCTAACTCCTCCGGCGTCGGAAAATCCTTTCGCTCGGAATCCCGGAACGCCATCAGCTGCAGCAGCAGCATAAAGTCGGTGTCGCTTAAGCCCAGCTCGCGGTAAGAGCGGAGCAGCAGCGAAGGCAGAAACACGCCCCGGTCCCCCATCAGGGAGGCCAAGGCGCGGGTGTAAGCGGCTGAAAACTCC
Source organism: Paenibacillus pasadenensis (assembly GCF_023715725.1). Classification (GTDB taxonomy): domain Bacteria; phylum Bacillota; class Bacilli; order Paenibacillales; family Paenibacillaceae; genus Paenibacillus_O; species Paenibacillus_O pasadenensis_A. Next base: position 788,846 of record NZ_JAMBOT010000002.1, on the reverse strand, counting down.
CCGCTCATCGTCAAGGGTACAACCGGTAGAGCGTCCGCGGGAAGGCAATCGTCTCGCGCACATGCTCCAGTCCGCAAATCCAGGCTACAGTACGCTCCAGGCCCAGGCCAAAGCCGGAATGCGGAACGGTGCCGTACTGGCGCAGATCCATGTACCATTGATAGGCTTCAAGCGGCAGCTTATGCTCGTCAAAACGCTGCGCCATCAGCTCCGGATCGTCGATCCGCTGCGAGCCGCCGATAATCTCGCCGTATCCTTCCGGCGCAATCAGGTCGGCGCAGAGCACAACCTCCGGACGATTTGGATCCGGCTTCATGTAGAACGATTTAATCGAGGCCGGGTAATGCGTAATGAATACCGGACGGTCATACGCCTCGGCAATCGCCGTTTCATGCGGCGCGCCGAAGTCCTCGCCCCAAGGCACCTCAAAACCGTTGTTGTTCAGGAACTCAATCGCTTCGTCGTAGGTGATGCGCGGGAACGGAGCCTGAATCGCTTCCAGCTTGGAAATGTCGCGGCCGAGCGTTTCCAGCTCGGGACGGCAGTTTTTCACAACGCTGGCGACAACATGCGCGACAAATGCTTCTTGAATGCGCAGGCTTTGCTCCAGATCAACAAACGCCATCTCCGGCTCAATCATCCAAAACTCAATCAAATGGCGGCGGGTTTTGGACTTTTCAGCACGGAAAGTCGGGCCAAAGCTGTAAACTTTGCCAAGCGCCATAGCTGCGGCTTCCATGTACAGCTGACCGCTTTGCGTCAAATAGGCATCTTCGTCAAAATACTTCGTATGGAACAGGTTCGTCGTACCTTCAGCAGATGTCGGCGTCAAAATCGGAGGATCGACCTGCGTGAAGCCGTTTGTATCGAAGTATTCGTTGACTGCCCGTTTGATTTCCGCACGAATTGTCAGCACCGCGCGCTGCTTCGGCGAACGGAGCCACAGATGGCGGTGATCCATCAGGAAATCGACGCCATGCTCCTTCGGCGTAATGGGATAATCCTGCGTCACTTGAATGATCTCGATGCCTTCGACGATCAGCTCGTAACCGGACGGGCTGCGCGGCTCTTCCTTTACGGATCCCGTGACATAAAGCGAGCTTTCTTGGGTCAGCTTGCCAGCGTCTTCCCATACCTGTTCGTTAACCTCGTTTTTGGCGACTACGCCTTGAATGAAGCCCGTTCCGTCGCGCAGCTGCAGGAAAGCGATTTTGCCGCTGGAGCGCTTGCGCTGCACCCAGGCGCCGATCCGCACGCTACTGCCGACATGGGCGGACACATTGCGGATAGTTACGAGTTCTTTGCTCATGTTTAGACTGCCCCTCTCTTTTATTTATTTCTTTAGATGACGGAAACAAGCGGAGGCAAAAGACCGAGCCCAGAGAAGCGTCAGCGTTCGCCTTTGACGTCGGATTTCCACCTCTTCGAGAGAATAAATTCAGGGAAATCTGAGGTCAACAGCGATCGGAGGGCCGGCCTTTTGCCGCAGCGGCGATTTTCTGCCGAGCTAAGCCTGTTTCGTCAGTTTAAACGTGTCGCGCGCAATTAGCAGCTCTTCGTTTGTCGGCACGACCATGACGGTAACGGTCGAGTCCGGCGTCGAGATAATCCGCGCCTCTTTGCTGCGCTGAGCGTTAAGCTCTTTGTCCAGCTTGATGCCGAGGAAAGTCAGCCCGTCGCAAACCGCTTCGCGGAGTACGACGGAATTCTCGCCGACACCAGCCGTGAACAGCAGAACGTCGATGCCGTTCATCGCCGCCGCGTAGGCTCCGATGTATTTTTTGACTCGGTACGTGTACATGTCAAAAGCAAGCTTGGCGTTTTTGTCACCGTCAAACATTGCTTCCGTAATTTCGCGCATGTCACTGCTAAGCCCGGAAATCGCCATCAGGCCGCTATGCTTGTTGAGCATGGAGTTGACCTCGGACAGCGTCAGGTCTTCCTTGTTCATCGTATATGGCACTATAGCAGGATCAAGATCGCCGCTGCGCGTTCCCATCATCAGACCTTCCAGCGGCGTCATGCCCATGCTTGTGTCAAACGATTTTCCGTTCAGAATTGCTGTAGCGCTGGCGCCGTTGCCGATATGGCAGCTGACGAGCTTGATGTCTTCCAGCGGCTTGCCCAGCACTTCAGCGGCGCGTTCGCTCACATAAGCGTGGCTTGTGCCGTGGAACCCGTAGCGGCGAATCGCATGGCGCTTGTACAGCACCATCGGCACCGGATACAGGTACGACGATTGCGGCATCGTTTGATGGAAGGCCGTATCAAATACAACGACCTGTGGCACGCCCGGCAGAACCGCTTCAACGGCAACGATGCCCATCATATGCGCCGGATTATGCAGCGGAGCCAAATCAAACAGCTTGCGGATTTCCAGCTTCGTTTCAGCTGTTACAAGAGCTGATTCCTTGAACACCTCGCCGCCGTGCACGACGCGGTGACCGACTGCATCGATGCTGTTTACCGACTCCAGCACACCATGCTCTTTGTGCGTCAGCATGTCTAGAACCCGCTTGATTGCGCTCGTATGCTCCAGAATCTCGTCTACGACACGCACCTCCGGCTTATCCGCCGGTTCATGGGTCACGATCGAGGAATCCATGCCAATCCGCTCGACGCGGCCGCTGGCCAGTACGGATTCGTCCGTCATATCATACAGCTGATACTTCAGCGAAGAGCTTCCCGCATTGATGACAAGAATTTTCATACCCGGTCACCGTCCTTGTCGTATTGGAAGAAGCCTTCGCCGCTTTTGACGCCAAGCTGGCCTGCGCGCACCATCTTTTTCAAAATGAAGGACGGGCGGTATTTCAGCTCGCCGTACTCGCGGAACATGGAATCAAGCGCCGCATGTACGGAATCCAGTCCGAAACGGTCCGCCATCTCAAACGGCCCGTGCTGGAAGGAGTAGCCGATGCGCATCGCGCTGTCGATATCTTCGACGGATGCAACGCCCTCTTCCAGAATGTGGAGAGCTTCGTTGATGAACAGGCAAATAAGACGTGTCGTAATGAAGCCCGGAGACTCAAATACCATGACGCCTTTTTTGTCGATCACTTGTTCAATGAATCCTTTGGTGCTCTTGAAGGTGCTGTCGGATGTGCGCAGGCCGCGCACGATTTCCACGAGGTCCACCTTGAAAACCGGATACACAAAGTGCATGCCGATGACACGCTCCGGATGCTCAGCCGCGCTGGCCAGCTCCGTCAGCGATAACGTCGAAGTGTTGCTCGCAATGATAACATCCGGCGGGCAGGCGCGGTCAACAGCGGCGATAACCGCCTTTTTGCGCTCCAGATCCTCCGTAATTGTCTCTATGATCAGCTCGCATTGCGAGAAATCTTCCATCGAGGAAACACCGTGAATGCGATTCAGAATCAGCTTTTTCTCGGCCTGCGTCAGCGCCCATTTCTCGATCTGCTTATCCAAGCTGACCTCGATGTTGCGCAGTCCTTGCTCCAGCTTGGCCGGAGTAAGCTCCATCAAAAATACGTCCATCCCTTTGTACGCGAGCATTTCGGCAATGCTCTGGCCCATCGTGCCTGCGCCGATGACGCCGATCTTTCTAAAATTCACAGTAAGTCCGCTCCATTCTAAACCTGTTTTATCTGTAGGGTGCCCTTTATTATACCTTTCCCGGACCCTGTTACACAACTTCCGGCGGGCTGTATTTCTGACAATCTCACGACGGAAAAACCGCGCCACTACGCCATTTTTCCGCGTTAGCGCGGCAGTACGACAGTCACAGAAGGGCCATAATCGCACCCTCTTCTGTCACCGGACGGTCCGAATATATCCGCTTTAATGATCATGAAAAAGACGGGCCGGCGGCCCGTCTTTACGAACGTTAATATTTAGGCGCCAACCAACTGATCCTCTGTGATCAGCATACGGAATTGCTCGCCGCCAAGCGTTTCTTTGTCAATCAGGATGTCGAGGCAATGCTGGAACAATTCGCGCCGGGTATCCAGCATCTCCTTAATGCGGAGCATAAGCTCGTCCAGCACCTTGCCGGACACGCTTGCCCAGCGGTCAGGCGTCATCATGCGTTCCTCGGTAATGCCTACCTCGGTCAAGCCGCATTCTACCATCGTCCGAACAATGTTCAGCGATTGCTCAAAGTCATTGCGTGAGCCTGTGCTGCGCCCGCCGTAAAACATCTCCTCCGCCGCCGCTCCGGCAAGAGCGATCATAATCTGGGACTCCAAAAAGTCCTTCGTATAAAGATAATGATCCTGCACCGGATTGTGGCGAACGTACCCGAGCGCCGCACCGCGCGGCGACAAAGCTACCTGAGACACGCTGCCAGGACGAAGCAGCTCCGCCGCAATGGCGTGGCCAAGCTCATGAATTGCAACGCGTTCCCGCTCTTCCTTCGTTGACTCACGATCGGTTTTTTCACCCATCATGACCTTGTCGATCGCCATAGACAGATGCTTTTGAGATACAAATTCGCTGTTCTCGCGCATCGCATAAATCGCGCCCTCATTCAGCACGCTTTCCAGCTGTGCGCCGGAGAAGCCAAACGACTCCTCCGCAATTTTTTCGAGACTCGTCTCGTCCGAAAGCGGTTTGTTTTTGGCATGGATGTTTAAGATATGAAGACGGCCCTTTTTATCGGGCAGCTCAACGCCGATATGGCGGTCAAAACGTCCCGGGCGAAGCAAAGCGGGATCAAGCATTTCCTTGCGGTTCGTAGCAGCCATCAGTAAAATGCGCGGCGATTCGCTCGTATGGATGCCGTCCATTTCCGTCAACAGCTGATTTAACGTCTGGTCATACTCCCGATGCTGACCGCCGTCCCTTTTGCCGCCGATGACATCAATCTCGTCAATGAAAATAACGGCATTTTTTTTGCCGGCCTTCTGGGCTTTGCGGCGGGCATCCTTGAACAAATCACGGATGCGGCCCGCTCCGACGCCAACATACATCTCAACAAACTCACTGCCCGAAGCCGCCAAATAAATGGAATCCGTGTAATGCGCCGCAGCTTTGGCCATTAACGTTTTGCCGGTGCCCGGAGGTCCCGTAAGCAGAATGCCTTTGAGCGGACGAATGCCGAGCTTGCTAATTTCCTCGTGTTTAACGAGAAAATCCAGCGCCTCGATCAGCTCGCCCTTCGCGCGGTCCTGTCCTCCGATATCATCAAACGAAAAAGGCGACGACGACTTGGTTACCGCCTCGCGCCGGCCTCCGGCAGCGGCAAGCTGGCCTTTGGAGCGGAGCGCGAACAGCACGGCAGCTACGAGTGAAAGCGCAAGCAGCAGCGGAACGACATTAACTCCCCGAAACAACAGAAATGCAAGCAGCGCGGTCAAAAAGCCTGCGCCGATTTCGGCGCTGTACTTAGGCATTTGGCCATACCCCCATCATTTCACCCGCGCGGGGCAAAATTATATATTTTGTATCCGTACCATATTCCAACGTCACGTAAACATTTGCATCATCCATCGACGATTGCGCCTTCAGACCAGGATTGGCTTTCTCCAGAGAATCCATTGCGGCGGGTATACGGGAATAGGCCCGAGTTTCCATCGCTTCAGCGATTGTAAACAGCTGTCCGGACCAAACGGATTCCAGCTTAGGACTGGAAGGCTGATCCACCTGCAGCACAAGTTTGCGGGAGCCAATGACAGAAGCGCCTTGGCGCAAAATTTGATCATATATCGTACGAAGGTCGGCTCCGGCATTAAGCTTCAGCTTGACCGTAACAGCATCTTCACTAAGGGACGGGACAGCGGATGCGACACCCGGCAGCGACTGGACGGCCTTGCTAAGCGGACGCTCAACAGCAGTTTGCTGATAAGCATACCAGCCGCCAAATAACAGGGCTGCGGAAACGGCAATCGTCACAAAAAAAGGCAAAAGCCTCCATTTGATCAAAACAAAAAGCCCCCTTCATGATTGAAGCCGCCAAAAAGGCTGCCTCATGCATATAGCATAATGTGATGCATTCTAGTATATCACAATTGCTATATGATGAGTATATCACTTCAATATAGATAGAGGGCATGCAAATGTGAACAAATCAGGAAGAACGTTTGGCGGACAGGGAGAAAGTAGTAATATAAGCGCCGTTTACGAATTGATAGAATTCATAGTAATAACGCTTTTGATCCGCCTGAAGCGAGTATCTCGCTTCCCAAACAGGCTTGCCCTGGTACCAGCCAGGGCGGACGCGGATAATATCCGCACCGGGATGCCGCTGCAGCACCGCGTTGCTGATGGAAGCCTTGCTGGCGCTGCCTGCCGCCTCTTCTTTATGGACGGGAGCTTTGGCAAACAGCCATACATATTGCTCTTTCCCTTCGGCGTTGCGGCCGTTTGCAATCCAGAGCGGTTCATCCCAGACGTATTTTTCGGCAGATGCGACTTCTACAAGCCCGCCCTGCTCGCGGGCCTGCCTTTCGGCTTGCTGCTCAGCTTGCCATACCGGCTGCTGTATGCTGCGCAGCTCCGCATGCAGATAAACAAGCAGCCCGGCGAAGACGATAACGCCGCATATGATCCAGCCGCGGCGGGTGAAAAACCAGCGCGGGCTGCGGCTGCGGGCCATTAACGGCCAGCCAGCCTGCGGTAGCAGGCTTCGGCTTCCGCCTTGATCTTCTCTTCATCCAGAAGCAGGCAGACGCCGCCCTGCACAACCTGACGGCCGTCCACCCACACATCCAGCACGTCGCGTCCGGAAGCGGCATAAACAAGATGCGAGATGACGTCGGTTCCCGGGTAAAAATGAGGCTGATCGGCATCAAGCGCGATGAAGTCCGCCTTCATGCCCGCCCGCAAAGCGCCGAGCTGCGGCTGTCGGATCGTAGCGGCTCCGCCAAGCGTAGCGAGCTGAAGCGCCTGATAAGCCGGCACAACCGTGGGGTCGCCGGACACTCCTTTATGAATGAGCGCCGCTAGACGAATCTCGTCAAACAGGTCTAGATTGTTGTTGCTAGCCGCGCTGTCCGTTCCGAGCGATACGGTCACCCCTGCGCGGAGCAATTCAGGGACTCGGGCGACCCCGCTCGCCAGCTTCAGATTGCTGGCCGCGTTATGCGAGACGGCAACGTTTCTTTCGGCGAGCAGCGCAATTTCTTCATCCGTCAGATGCACCGCATGCGCGACAAAGCTTGGACGGGAGAACATGCCAAGGCGGTCCAGATGCTCGACGGGGCGGACGCCGTAATCACGCACGTTCTGCTCCACTTCGGCAGCAGTCTCTGACATATGCGTATGCATCGGCAAATCCAGTTCATGCGCCGCCTGCACAAACTTCTCGATGAACGAAGGCGGGCAGGTGTAAGGAGCATGCGGGCTCATCACCGTAGCGATTCGGCCGTCAGCCGCTCCGTTCCAGTCCTTGGCGAACTGCACCGCTTCCGCGAGCTTCTGCTGCTGAACATCTTCGGGACAAAGCCCAATTGCTCCGCGCATCAGCACGCCGCGCATACCGGACTGTTCTACGACCTTAGCGACCTCATCCATACGGTCATACATATCCACAAATGCGGTCGTGCCGGTTTTGAGCATTTCGATAACGGCAAGCGAGGTGCCCCATTTGACATCTTCATCGGTAAACTTCGCTTCCATCGGCCACATATAGTCCTGCAGCCAAGTTTGAAGCACCTCGTCATCCGAATAACCGCGCAGCAGCGACATGGCGGCATGTCCATGCGTATTGATCAGGCCGGGCATGAAAATACGACGGCTGCCGTCGATTTTGGCCGTCATCGAATCCGTATCCGCCGGCAGCTCCGTTCCTATGTAGACGATGCGGTCGTTCTCAATGACCATATGCCCTTTTACGACCGGCTGCGTTTCGTCCATTGTGACGAAGGTTCCGTTCTCAATCCACCATTTCTTCATGATCCACATGACCGTCCTTATCCATATAATAAGCCAAGCTTAATAGTTGCGTCGTAAAATCGGCGTAGTGAATCCGCACATGCTCCGGGGCTTTCAGCACGACTGGCGCAAAATTCAGAATGCCCTTAACTCCGGCTTCGACAAAACGGTCGGCGACATTTTGAGCTTCTCCAGCTGGCACTGTAATAATGCCAATCTGGATTTCATCCTCCCGCACTTTGTCCTGCAAGCAGTTGATGGGCAACACTTCTAGCGAATTGATCCGCGTGCCGATTTTGGTCGGGCTGGCGTCAAATACCGCCGTTATTTTCATATTATCCTTCAGGTAGGAGCTGTAATTGCACAACGCATGTCCGAGATTGCCCGCTCCGGCAAGCGCAACCCGCATCGGCTGATCCAGCTTAAGAATGCCGCGGATTTTTTCGATGAGATAATTGACGTCATATCCGACGCCTTTACGTCCGAACTCGCCAAAGTAGGCCAAATCCTTGCGAATCTGGGCCGGATTCAGCTCCAGCTTGCGACCCAGCTCCTGGCTGCTGACCGTCTGCACATCCCGGATATGCAGATCGTTAAGCACTTGCAAATAAATCGGCAGGCGGCGGACGACCGCCTCCGAGATCGTTTTTCCCTGCTTGCTCAAAGCTGCCGGGCCTCCTTTGATTCGTTTTGCAGCCATTCCCGCATGCGGGGAACAAACTGCTCGGCATACATATGTTCAATTTTAGGCCCAGGCAGCGAATAAAGAAAGTGCTTCCCGTAAAAGGTTTCGATCACGCGCGTATCATAAATGAGCACGATCCCTTTATCCTTGGACGTGCGGATCAAACGTCCAAATCCCTGCTTAAAGCGGATCACCGCCTGCGGCACGGAAAGCTTCATGAACGGGTTTTGCCCCGATTCCTGCAGCAATTCCGCCTTTGCCTCCTGCAGCGGATGGTTCGGCGGCTGAAACGGAAGCCGCACGATAGCCAAGCAGACAAGCGCATCGCCGGGAATGTCGACCCCTTCCCAGAAGCTGCTCGTCCCAAGCAGCACGGAGGCCGGCTGCTGGCGGAACAGGCGGGTCAGCTTGCTGCGGTTGCTGCTGTCGATGCCCTGTCCAAGCACTTGAATGCCGGTGCCAAGCAGCGCTTCTTTAAGCGGATCATAAACTTCCTTCAGCATCCGGTAGCTTGTAAACAGCACCAGCATCCGGCCGCCCGTCTCATTTGCTGCCGCAGACAGCGACTCCACCAGCCTCTCAATGTAAGCCGGATCGGCGACCGCTCCCTTTACTTTTGGAAAGTCCCGCGGAATCATGACAAGCGCCTGCGAGCGGTATTGAAACGGCGAAGGAAGCTGCACGGTGCGCGCCTTGCGCGTGTCTTCCACGTTAAGGCCCAGCTGCTCAGCGGCATACTGGAACGTTTTTTGCACGGTCAACGTCGCCGAGGTGATCACAACGCTTTTTTTGCTGTCGAAAAAATACTCCTTGAGCTGACCGCTCACATCTGCCGGAACCGTATGCAGCTGCACGCTTTTGGTCCTGGCGTTGGCGTTAGCCTCAATCCAATAGACCATTTCAGGCTTGTCCGCCCGGACAAATACACGCAGCTCGTCGCGAATGCGTCCCGCATCTTTTACACCGCCGGCCAAGTCCGTGATCATGCCCTGCAGCGAAAGATCGTCCAGCTTGTCCTTCATGTCGGAGCTCATCTTATCCAGCACTTTGACGACCTTGTTCATTTCTTTGAAAAAGAGCGATTCCTCAAACTCGATCATTTCCCATTCTTTAGGGAGACTGCCGGGTTTAAGCCGGTAAATCGTCTGTCCCGCCGCTTCCGCCGAACCGGCTCCCGCACTCGGAGAAGCCAGCGTCTGCAGCAGCTCGAACAGTTTTTCCCACGTATCCTTCAGCGAGCCGAATCTTGGAATTACCTCGTCCAGCTGTTCCGTCCATTTGGACACCTCGTCGGCATGTTCACCTTGAATTTGCATGCGAAGCTGCGGCAGCAAGCCGTTGCGGGAGTCTTTGGCAAGCCGGTTGGCCAAGTTCAGGAAGCTGAAAAATCCGAGCTGCTGGCCCAGATGTTTACCCGCCACCTCTTCCAGCTGATGCCCCTCGTCGATGACCAAATATTCATATCCTGGCAGCAGCCGGTGATCGGCGCGAATATCGGTAAACAGCAGTGAATGATTCGTAATGACAACATCCGCCAGATTGGATTCCTGCTTCGCCCGGTGGTAAAAACAGCGCTTGAACCAAGGGCAGGCCCGGTTAAGGCAGGAATCCGCGTCGCTGGACACCGTATTCCAGAACTCGCCGCCCCTGTTGCCAAAATTAATCTCTTCCTGATCGCCGGTCTCGGTCTCGCCAAGCCATACAAGCATCTGGGTTGCAGCCATGCGCTCATCGCCTGTAGCGGCAAGCTCCAGCGTTTGCAGTCTCGTTTCGAATTTGCGCAGGCAAATGTAGTTGCCTCTGCCCTTAAATACGCTTGCTCTGAACGAAAAAGGCAGCACCTCGCGCAGCAGCGGCAAATCCCTTTGGCGAAGCTGCTCCTGCAAATTGATCGTATGCGTGCTTATGACGATTTTCCGTTCGTTTTTGATTCCAAAATAAAGCGAAGGGATCAAATAACCGAGCGACTTGCCCGTACCGGTGCCAGCTTCAATGAGCAAATGCCGGTTATTTTCGAATGCTTCGTTTACTTCACGGAACATCGTCGTCTGGGCTTCCCGTTCCTCATAATCTGGAAAAAGCTCCGTGAAGCCGGTTTTCACCTGCTCCAAAAAATCCTCAAAGCCAACTTGGGCAAGCGGATTGTCGGTGCCGTCCTCGCGTGGCGGTTCCTCCTCGGTCCAATCCCTGGATTTCATGGCAATTTGGCGGAAATACTTATGGGAGTCCATATCCAGCGATGTGCTAAGCTGCCGGGCATCCAATTCAGCCGAAAGAAACCAGGCAAGATCTCCCTCCTGAACAAGCGCAGCCAAATGCTGAAGGGTCAAAAGAGGCAAGGCACGCAGCTTTTTCACGCATTCGGAAAAGAGGATTGCGGTTGCCATTGCGTCGCTGTCTGCCCGGTGATGCTGGTCGTGGCGGATGCCAAAATGCTCGGAAACCGCACCAAGCTGATAGGAGCTTAAGGATGGGAACAGCAGGCGAAGCATTTCCACCGTGTCCAGTTTGCGTCCGGTAAAAGGAGAATAACCGGCGCGATCCAGCGCCATATTAAGGAAACCGGCGTCAAACGAAACATTATGGCCGATCAGCACGGAATCGTCCAGCAGCGGAATCAGCTCAAGCAGTATATCATCCGGTTCCGGAGCATCTTGCACCATTGCATCGTCAATACCGGTCAGCTGGGTAATAAATGGCGGGATCGGCACGCTTGGGCGCACAAAGGAGTTCAGTGTCTTTACGACATTGAACTCCTCGTCCATCAGCACAAGGCCGATCTGTATCAAATCGTCTTCACCGCTGTTCGTGCCGGTGGTTTCCACGTCGAGTACAGCATAATTCATTAAAGGCCGATCTTCCTCTCGCAATCAAGCCAGCTCCGAACTCCCGAAATAAAGCGATAACGGTCCCGGGGCTCCCGCGCATGACTTGAGGTTGATAACTGGATCCTCAAACGCCGGATCCATTTTGACGGCTTGCCGGAACAGCTTCTGGGCTTGCTCCATATTTAAACGAATGGCCTGGATGCAGCCGAGCGCATTAAAGCTTATCGCCTGCCAGCGCGGCTTGTCCGTTAATGTCGCAAGCAGCTTGAAGTGCATCTCGGCATCATCCCACCGCTTAACATGCATAAGCGACATAGCCAGATACAGACGCGCCAAGTTGCATTCCGGCGATAAATCAAGCGCAGCCTGAAACTCGACAATCGCCTGCGGGAACATAAAAAGATTAAAGTATCCCCGGCCTTTGGAGATTTTGTCCATCGTGTCGTAAGCCATTTCGAGCTCGGCCGCTTTGGAAATGGCTTCAGCTTTCTCACCGTTTATGTTCGAGTGGTGTTCCGCTCTGGCATTCCGCGGTTTAGATGGCGGCAAGGGAACGTTACTGGCGCTCTCCAGGGGGGAGCTGAACGGCTCAACAAGCAGCGGCAGCTTCGCTTTGCCTAACCGCTGCTGAGAAGCGGGCGGCGGCGAAGCGGCTGCCCCGCTGCTGTTAACGGCAAGCTGGCTAAAACCAGCCGCTGCTGCCTCCGCCGGAAAAGCGTCCTGGAAATCGACCAGCTTTTCCTCAAATACAAGCCACTGCTCAATAAACTGATCGCTCGTTGTCCGAAGCTGAGTCAGCTGATCCAGAAGCTGCTTTCGCTCCTCCGGCGAGCAGCCGGGACAGCGCAGCATGATGTCGTCCAGCATTTCGTTCATGACGGCAAACATCGGCTCAAACATCGCTAATCACCTGCCTTCGGCTCTGGGAATGAGTCCTCAACGGATAGAAAGGTCATAAGTGCCCGGCTGCTCGAGACGAATGCCCCGATGCCGTACCCTCATTCTTCTACCGATGAGCCTCCCCTATACCCGGCGGCAGTTCCCACTTGCGGCCGCATCAGGAAACGAATGTTTATAGCACCGTTGCATGAACTTCATGGTTCATAATTTGAACCGGCTTATTCTCCTCGTCGAGAATAACCACTTTAGGACTGTATGTCCGCGCTTCCTGCTCATCCATTGTTGCATAAGAAATAATAATGACCTTGTCTCCAGGCTGGACCAGTCTGGCCGCAGCGCCGTTCAGGCAAATTACACCTGTGCCCCTCGGGCCTGGAATGATATACGTTTCAAGTCGAGCTCCATTGTTGTTGTTGACGATCTGGACCTTTTCGTTGGCCCACAGATCGGCTTGATCCATCAAATCCTCGTCAATGGTAATGCTGCCAACATAGTTCAAGTTCGCTTCCGTTACGGTTGCGCGATGCAGCTTGGATTTCATCATCGTGCGAAACATGCTTAGGCCCCCTTGATCGGAAAAATAGCGTTATCGATAAGCCGGGTGCCGCCAAAACGCACGGCGAACGCCAGCAGCAGCGGAGATTGTTTCAGCGCTTCCTCCAACCGCAGCTGCGGATCTACAGCTTCCAGTGAAGGATACCTTCTCAATTCAGCGTAGTCAATGGAAGCAAGCGGGGAACGGCTGATCGCTTCCCTTACTTTAGCTTCCAGGCCGCCAGCGGTCATCTCTGAGTCAGCAGCCCATTGCGCAGCCTGTTGGAGCGTCCGGTACAGCACAAGAGCTTCGGAACGCTGCTCCGGCGACAAATACACATTACGCGAGCTTAGCGCCAGCCCATCGGCTTCCCGCAGCGTCGGGCAAGGAACAATCTGCACGTTAAAGTTAAGATCGTCGACCATTTGCTGCACAACCGCCACCTGCTGCGCATCCTTAAGCCCAAAATAAGCCCGCGTCGGCTCAACAAGATGAAACAGCTTGCTTACTACCGTTCCGACTCCGTCAAAATGACCCGGACGCGAAGCGCCGCAAAGCGATTCCGTCACCTCACTGACCAGAACACGCGTTAACGCCCTTTTAGGATACATCTCCTGTACCGAAGGGATGAACACAATATCTGCGCCTTCTTGCCGGGCGAGCTTCAAATCCCGCTCCTCATCGCGCGGATACCGGTCCAAATCCTCGTTTGGCCCAAATTGCAGCGGGTTTACAAAGATGGAAAGCACCGTCAGCCCATTTTCGGCAGCACTGCGCTGAATGAGACTTCCGTGTCCGTCGTGCAAATATCCCATAGTTGGAACAAAACCTGTTTCAAGTCCGGGCTTCTCTTGTCTGCGGATGCTCAGCTCGCTGCGGAGCTCCGATATGGTGCGCACGATCAGCGGCTGTTTTGTTTTGACTGGCGTTAAAGTGCTCATTTGCGATCGCCTCCATATACGGCCTGCGGAGCTGCGGCAGCTGCGCCAAACGTGTGCTCCTCAGCCGGGAAACTGCGTGATTTCACATCATTCACATAGCTGCCAAGCGCTTCACGGATAATTCCGCCGACATTGGCGTAGGTTTTAACAAATTTTTTAGGCGTGTAAGGAGAAGCGTATTCAATGACATCATGGTAAACGAGTACCTGGCCATCGCATCCTGCTCCGGCGCCGATGCCAATCGTTGGAATCTCCAGCCTGCGGGAAATATGAGTCGCAATCGGTCCCGTTACCAGTTCAAGGACAACCGCGTAAGCGCCTGCTTGCTGAAGCGCCAGCGCGTCTGCTTCCAGACGGGCAGCTTCAGCTTCCAGCTTGCCTTGAATTTTGTAACCTCCCAGTTGATGAACCGATTGAGGCGTCAGCCCGATATGGCCGATAACCGGAACTCCGGCTTCGACACAGGCTCGCACCTGCTCCGCTACCTCTTCTCCCCCTTCGATTTTCACCGAATGGGCATGGCCTTCCTGCATGAGACGAGCTGCCCCGCGCAGCGTCTCCTCCCGGCTGATGCGAGCTGTCATAAACGGCATATCCACAATGCGGAACGTATTGGCCGCTCCGCGCGCTACCGAACGCGCATGATAAATCATGTCGTCAAGCGTAACCGGGACCGTCGTATCGTAACCAAGCACGACATTGCCAAGCGAATCGCCGACCAAAATCGTATCGACGCCCGCTTCCTCCGCCAGCTTCGCAGAAGGATAGTCGTAAGCCGTCAGCATCGTGATCGGCTCGCCTTCCTTTTTCATACGCTGAAGCTTAGTGATCGTCAGAGCTTGTTTCATGTTGTTTAAATCCCCTTTCCGGTGCACGGGTTTAGTGTGAACACAAAAAAACCTTTTAGCCGCAGCTAAAAAGTCCAGCCCGAGAAAGGATGTACCGTGGCTGCGGACTTCCTAACGTCGCGGTCCGCCAGGCGGCTCCGCGCAAAAGGCGCGCGCTTCCAATTGTCCATTCCTTCTTATAAAACAGCAGACTTGGAATGCCGTCTGCCCGGCTGTGCCAGTGCGGTTCTAAAGCAGTAAGATACCGCCCGGTCACCCTAAAGTATACCAGATTGCTCTCTGCTCGTAAACGCAACCGGCTGCTCTTAAGCATCAAAAAAAGCCTGCTTCATGTCGAAGCAGGCTCCCCCATTTCGGCGGAATAAAGCGGCCGCAGCGTCCCATCCTCAAACTCGACCATTATTGCGCCGGTTTCATGCAGGCCAATCGGGGTGCCTTCCAGCACTCCCTGCGGCGTGCGCAGCGTAGTCCTGTGGTTCAAGGAAACGGACAATGCCTCCCATAAGCTGCGGATCGGAGCAAACCCTTCCTCAAGATAAAGATGGTACAGCGCCTCCCAGTCCCGCAAAAATGAAGCCGTTAACCGTGTCCGGGAAAACTCCCGGCCAGCGGCCAAACGCAGCGAAACCGCCCTTTCCAGCAGCTCCTCCGGATAATCGCTCTCCGCCAGATTAACGCTGATGCCGATGCCGGCGACGACGTAGCTCAGCCGCTCGTCTTCTGCCGCAGACTCCAGCAGAATTCCGCTAATTTTACGTCCTGCGATCAGCAGATCGTTAGGCCACTTGATGCCGATGTCGAGGCCGGTCTCGGCCCGGAGCGAACGGCAAAGCGCCACAGCTGTAAGCAGCGTGAGCTGCGGAGCGCTCGCTACCGGCAGCAAGGGCCGCAGCACCATGCTCATCCAGATGCCTTTGCCAAATGGCGACACCCACCCGCGGCCCATGCGGCCCCGCCCGCTTAGCTGCTGCTCTGCAATGACAAGCGTGCCTTCCTCCGCGCCTTGCTGCGCCAGCTGCTGCGCAATGTTTTGCGTTGAATCCACTTTTTGAAGCACAACCAGCTTTCTTCCGAACGTTTTTGTTTCCAGCAAATTTTCCAGAACAGAAGCTTCAAGCGGATCGGGCCGTCCCGTTATCCGGTAGCCCAGCTTTCGCGACGCTTCAAAGGAATATCCCTGCTCTTGAAGCTTGTGAATGCTTTTCCAAACGGCCGTCCGGCTTACGCCCAACTCGCGGCTGATCGATTCCCCCGACAAAAATTGTTCGCCAGCTTCATCAAAAAGCATTAAAAGCTTGTCCGTATTCATGTCGTTAGCTCTCCTTCCGCCAGCTGACGGGCGCGCTTCAGCAGCATTTCTTTTTCATTGGGGAGCTTGCCATGCGCGGTTTCGCGAAGCAGCTGGCCCAGCAGCGGACCGAGCCATGGCCCTGGTTTTCGTCCAAGCTCTGTCTGTACTTCGCGTCCCCCGACAGCAAGCTCCTTTAAAGAACGAGCCGGAATCTGTTTAAACCATTCTGCGAAAAGACTGGATAGAGATTCCTTTTCTAGAGGTAACATGTTAAAGGACTTGTCTGTAATGTGTTCTACTGCTGTAATTTCTGACAGCTTGTCTGCTGTTAGTCCAGCCGCTTCCGCTTCCCCGACCCATTCCAGCCAATTTGCTGCGGCTGCCGGTCCTTGTTCAAGCACGGCGTCCGTCCAGTCAGCTTTGCTCGGAGCTTGCCAGCCTGTTTGGGCCAGCTTGGCATGCAGCCGCAGCAAAGCGGTCAGCCGGTCCTTGCGAGCGTTGCTGTAGCGAAGCCGTTCGAACCACTCCCCTGCCGTCTCCGGCGCTGCGCCTAGCAGGACAAATAAGGCCGCCCAGCCGGCATCAGCCGTTTTCAGCTGATCTGCAGCCTCCAGACGCTGTGCTATTGTTTGCCGCTGCTTCGTACCGGAAAGACAACATTTTTTGATTTCCTTCCAGCAGGGCAGCGGCTCCTTAAAATAAGCTGGCAAATCCGAAGCGGATAACAGCGCAGCGGCACGCGTCAGGCCGCCTCCGCCTGCAATACGGTCCAGCTCGGCTCCGACACGCTCCATCGCAATCTGCCGCAGTCCTTCCCGGCTTTCCATCAATCCGCGCCAAGTTCCTTTCGTTGGACGCAGCTTGTACAGAGAAGCAAACCGCACCCCTCTCAGCAAGCGGAGCGCATCCTCGGCAAAACGCTCTTTAGCAACGCCGACTGCACGCAGACGAGACCGCTGCAAATCGCCGTGCCCGCCAAACGGGTCTTCCAATTCGCCATGCCTGTTCAGCGCCATCGCGTTGATCGTGAAATCCCGCCGCTGCAAATCCTCTTTTAAATCACGGATAAACGAAACCGAGGAAGGCCGCCGTGCATCAACATACTCCGCTTCCGCGCGGTAGGTTGTCACTTCATACAGCTGGCCTCCGCTGCGAACCGACACGGTGCCATGCTGCAAACCGGTTGGTATGCACCCAGGAAAAAGCGACATTACCTCCTCCGGCTCAGCCGGGGAGGCAATGTCCACATCTTTTAGCGGTAAGCCTAGCAGCAAATCCCGCACACAGCCGCCGACAAATACCGCTTCGTGTCCGGCCTCTTCAAGCCGCAGCAGCACAGGAAGCGCCGCTGTCATTTGCGGCGCAAGCTCGAGACGGCCGCTCATCCGCGGCAAGCCGAAACCGGCAGGTCCGCTTCCATGCCGAGTACGCGATAATAAATTTTTTCGTATTCCTTCGTGATTTTATCGTTGCAGAACTCTTCGCAGGAACGGCGTATACACGCCTGGCTGAACTTTTCGTACATCGCTTCATTCGTCAACAAACGGACCGCGTTGCGAGCCATATCCGCCGTATCTCCCACTTCCGATAAAAACCCTGTTTCGCCATGCGCCACAAGCTCCGGAATTCCGCCAGCCGTCGATCCGATCGTCGGAACGCCGCAGCCCATCGCCTCAAGCGCAACGAGGCCAAAACTTTCCTTTTCGGAAGGCAGCAGCAGCAAATCTGCCAGTGATATCACTTGAGCGACATCCTCTTGTTTGCCAAGGAAGTTTACGCGGTCCTCCAGCCCCATTTCGCGAATCTGGCACTGAATTCGTGACAGTTCAGGCCCTTCGCCGACGAGCAGCAGCTTGGAAGGAACATGTTCGTTTACACGTTTAAATATATCGAGCACGTCTCCCACCCGCTTAACGGGACGGAAGTTTGAGATGTGCATTAGAATTTTTTCGTTATCAGCCGCATAATCGCCGCGCAGCGCCGAAGTATCACGCGGATAGTAGATTCGTTTGTCCACAAAATTGTAGGTCAAATCGATTTCGCGCGTAATATCGAGCAGCTCGCGGGTTTCTCGGATCAGATCCTTGGACACAGCTGTCACGGCATCGCTCTCGTCGATTGCCAGGCGAATCAAATTTTTAAGCGACTCGTCTTGGGCAAGCACTGTAATATCCGTACCATGAAGCGTTGTTACGGTTTTCAAGCCGCTGCCCGCCATCTGTTTGGCAAGAAATGCGCACACCGCATGCGGCACGGCATAGTGAACATGCAGCAGATCTAGGTTTTGCATCGCAGCCACCTGGGCCATTTTGCTCGCCAGGCTTAAATCGTAGGGAGGATAACGGAACACATAATAGTTGTTCACTTCGACTTCATGAAAATAAATATTTTTATGAAATTGACCGAGCCGGAAAGGAATGGAATGAGTAATAAAATGAATCTCATGTCCCTTTTCGGCCAGCAGCTTGCCAAGCTCCGTCGCCACAACGCCGGAGCCGCCAAGAGTCGGATAACAAGTAATTCCGATCTTAAGTTTTCTGGACATGATGGATTCCTCCCGAGTTAATACGCTGATGTTCCCATTGTATTCAGGAAGCGAGCCCGTTAATCATGAACCGATAAAGCTCGACACTTTATGCGGGCGCTTCGTGGCGAAGCCCTCCGCATAAGCGCAGCCTGCCGCTTGTCCCGTCAAATAATCGCGTGATTCTACACGTTTGACATACCCTTGGGTAAGCGGGGTTTCGACCCGGTCGCCGCCTGTGACAGCGTCAAACTGAGAACGATAAGCAGCGAGCGCCGCCAGCTTGATCTCCATCGTACCGGATATGTCCGCCGTAAGCGCCAAATCCTTCTGGTCATTTATGTAATAATAAAGGAGCTGCTCCACTTGAACCGGAGGAAGTTGGGGCATATAACGGCGCAGCTTGGCGTTAAACACCGCTTCCTCTACGATTGCGCTGCAGGCGTTATGATCGGGATGCCGATCCTGCCAATACGGCGCAAATACAATACGCGGCCGGCGCAGGCGAATTTCCCTGGTGACCGCTTCCAGCTGCTCCTTGGATCCAGTCAAGCCGCGGTCGGGAAGTTCCAGACAGCCCCGATAGGATAAACCAAGGATGCGCGACGCTTGCTCCGCCTCCTGCGCACGCAGCTCAACATTGCCGTTTGAGCTCATTTCGCTGCGAGTCAGATCGCAAATTCCAACTTTGACGCCCCGCTGGGAATGGTTTGCAATCGTGCCGCCCATGCCAATTTCGGCATCGTCCGCATGCGCGCCAAAAACGAGAATATCTACTGTAGTCTCCATGCTGCGTTTACTCCGGCTTGTACTTGTGAACAAGCTCGCGCCAGGCAAAATCGCCCCGCATCATTGCCTTAACGAGCAGTTCTGCCGTAGCGATATTCGTCGCAACCGGAATACCTTGCACATCACACAGACGAAGCAGCGCAATAATGTCCGGCTCATGCGGCTGAGCCATCAAAGGATCACGCAGAAAAATAATGAGATCAAGCTCATCCTGGGCTACCAGCGCGCCGATCTGCTGATCGCCGCCGAGCGGACCGCTCATGAAACGGTGAATTTCAAGGGATGTCTTTTCCATAATGCGTGAGCCTGTCGTGCCCGTTGAGTAAAGCTTGGCGTCCTTAAAAGCTTCCTCGTATGCGGTTATAAAGTTGACCATTTCGTCTTTTTTGCGGTCATGTGCGATAAAGGCGATTTGAAGCATGTTTCACCCGCTCCTTTGTTATCTGTCTATTAGTCCATAATGTGCTCGAAGCCATAAATCATGCCTTCATAGGTCATCACTTTTTTGACTGCATGCGCAACACCTGGCATATAACCTGCGCGGTCATAGGAATCGTGGCGGATTTTCAGCGACTGGCCAAACGCTCCAAACACAACCTCCTGCTGGGCAAAAACGCCTGGCAGCCGGACGCTATGAATTCGGAAGCCATCATAATAACCGCCGCGCGCACCTTCAATCGTTTCTTCCTCACGCGGATTGCCTTGTTTCAGCTCGCGGCGCGCAGCCGAAATCAGCTCAGCGGTTTTGATGGACGTGCCAGACGGGGCGTCCAGCTTTTGGTCGCCGTGATATTCAATAATTTCTAAATGCGGGAAATACTTTGACGCTTCTGCGGCAAACTTCATCATTAAAATGGCTCCAATGGAGAAGTTAGGCGCAATCAGGCCGCCGATGCCCTGCTGTTTGCACAGCTCGTCCAGTTCCTTGATTTGCTCCGGCGTAAAGCCAGTGGCGCCGACTACCGGCCTGATGCCGCGCGTAATCGCTTCGAGCGTATTGGAATAAACCGTTTGGGGAACCGTGAAATCAACAAGTACATCGATATCCGCTCCAGCCAACATCGCCTCCAGCGAAGGGGCTACCGTAACTCCGGCCTCGTCCAGGCCGACCATTCGTCCGGCGTCAACTGCTCCTGCGGATGGAGACATCGCGCCTGTTAAACGAAGCTGCTCATCCTGCAGCACCATTTTGACGACTTCACGGCCCATCCGTCCAGAAGCTCCGGCTACTGCAACTTTAATTGGGGTTGTCATTGATCTTCACCTCGGTTCAAAAGTAAGGCGGCAGGGATCGCCTATTCATGCCCCCGCCGCCGCGACATTTTCTTGATTTGACGATACAGCCGCCGAGCTTCTTCCAAGCCGGGCTCAAGCCGGTAGGCTTCAGCCGCAAGCAGCTTCGCTTCATGCAGCCGTCCCAGCTGGATACAGCATTGCGCGGCCAAGAAACAAGCCTCGCCATGCAGCGGATCAAGAATCCGCGCTTCCTGCAAAAAAGCCATGATCTCAGCCGGAGTGCCCTCTCCGGAAGCCATCATCAGCTTGGCGTCCGCCACTAGCCTTCTGGCCTCCACCACATCCCAATGATAACGGTATTCTTCATGCTCCGGCTTCAGCTCGCATGCCTTTGCGGCATGCTGCAGCGCCAGCTCCCATTTGCCGCTTCGGGCGCAGGATAAGGAGCATTTATAATGAAAGGCCGCATTTTCCGGCTCCAGTTCAATGGCTTGCAGGAACCAGGTGATGGCCTCGTCGAAATTGCCGTTAAGAATGCATTCATACGCTTTTTTGATACAGCTTTCCCCGTCCATCCTCCCACCTTCCTTGAACCAGGATGATGGTACAGCATATGCCTCGGGTGCTACTGCGGTTCGCCGTTTTTGCGTGTCCAGCGCTCTGCGTCTCGCGTATTGAATTTGTGCATGACAGCGTCATGGGCTCGCGTCAAGTCAATGTTAAGCGAATTGGCGAAACAATTCAGGATAAACAAAATATCGCCAAGCTCCATCTCGATGGAATTATCCGCCTCATCCGGCTTTTTCGGCTTCTCGCCATACGTATGGTTGACTTCTCTGGCTAATTCGCCAACTTCCTCCGCCAACCGGGCGACAAGCGATAACGGACTGAAATAACCTTCCTTGAACTGCCCTATGTAACGATCGACCTCACGCTGTATTTCGGCGAGAGATTTTTCTTCCATATTTTGTAGTCCCCTTCTTTGCAAGGTATCTCTACCTATGTTATCCTAAAGCAGTTTTGAACACAATATATGGACAGTGCTGCGCGTAAGCGCAAAAGACGTCCAATGCGGATCGCCAAGGAGAAATGTTTATGTCAATCAGCTACATCTACAAAACCCTTATTCCCGTCATGCTTGGCACAGCCATTTATGCGTTTGGCCTGCAATATTTCCTGCTGCCGAATCAGCTCATGGAAGGCGGCCTCACCGGGATCGCGGTGCTGCTCAACTATGCGCTCGGCTGGAAGCTGTCCATTACGACGCTGGTGCTGAATATTCCGCTATTTATAATCGGATTGCGGATTTTGGGAAAGGTTCCGATGGTTATGACCATTGTCGGGACAGTCAGTTTATCCCTATTTCTTGCTGTTTTTGAAAAAGCGATTACCCACGGCTGGATCGTACCGTTCTACGCCGAGCAGGACTTTATTCTGGCCGCTTTGTATGCCGGCGTAACATTGGGCAGCGGCCTTGGCATCGTCTTCCGTTTCGGCGGCACGACCGGCGGAGTCGATATTGCAGCTAGAATTATCAATCGGGCCAGAGGCTGGAGCATGGGACAGATCATACTCGGCTTTGACGTCATCATTATCGGCATATCGCTGATGTACATTCCGAAGGAAAAAGTGCTTTACACTTTAGTCACTGTATTTATCGCAGCTAAGCTGATCGACTTCATTCAGGAAGGCGCATACGCGGCCAAAGCGTTTACGATTATTAGCGAAAAAGCCGACGAAATCGCGGATCGGATTACGGTGGAGCTTGAACGAGGAGTAACGCTTATTCCAGCGGTAGGCGCCTATTCCAAATCGGAGCGGAAAATGGTCTACTGCGTCATCTCACGCAGCGAGATCCGCCAGCTTAAACTAATCGTAAAATCGATTGATACACGAGCATTCATCATAATCAACGACGTGCATGACGTGCTTGGCGAAGGGTTCAAGGAGGAGCATTAGTCAAAATCAAACAAGCCTGGTCCGAATTCGGACCAGGCTTGTTTATTTGCGGGCCACGCCATTGCGGCTTGGGCGCTCGGCCGGCGGCGGATATACGGTTACTCCATGCTGTCCTCTGCGGTAATTCATCCAACCCGCGTAAATGAGCAAAGCGCAGATTAGCGGAGCTATGGAATACATGATCCAGCCGCCCGGAGGCTGGGCAAGCTGCGGCAGGGCATCGGCCGGCAAATCAGCCCCGGCCTCAGCATCGGAGCGGAATAGGCGGCTCGCCGCTTCGGATACCGTTTCAAACGACTGGACCGCCCAGCCGGTACGGCTGCCGTCCTTCGAGGTGAGCAGCTTGGAGCTGTATAGGATGCTGTCGCGCAGCTCTTCCGCTTTTTCCTGTTCCTTAACAAGCAGCGCTGCAGGCTCGATCAGCTCCCAATGATTTTGCAGCGTAGCCATTCGTGCGCTCGCCGCTGCGCTCCCCCGTCCCCCCGCCATCGTCCAAGCGATGATTAACTGGCGGGCATCCTCTTTAATGAGCGGCTCATACTGAAGCCACAACGCTTCACTGCCAGCAGTCAGACTGTCCGCTGCGAGACGAATTCGGGAAGCCGCTTGAAGGAGATTTCCCGCATTTCTGCCGGATTTCCATTCCCTCTCCGCTTCCCGCAAGCTTGAATCAATCGCCAACCAGCCAAGCTTGCCTCCGCTCAGTCGCAGCTCATCGTCGGCAGACAGCAGCCGCAGATCGCGAAGCGAGTAAAACTGCCCGTTCCGGTCATCGCTCATAACCGCATCGTATAACTTTTCGGCTGCCGCATGAAAGCGCAGCTGCTTGACCGCATATTGGGAGTTGTCCTCAACTGCCGCATTTGCTGGAAAAACTGCGGTCATAGCGACACTATAAAACAGAAGGGCTGCCGCCAAGCTCGCTGCTGCGGCCGCCCACCATCGTCTTGACATGCCAACCCCTCCTGTCTGTCCTACTTTATGCAGGGGGGCATGCCAATATGATTGTCCTAATGCGCTTTGTCAGGCCTGCGTCTGCGGAAGACAATTAAACAAAGCCAGACGACCAGGAAGCTGAAAATGGACAGTCCAATCGTAAAAGCCTTAACAGCAGGAACCTCATCCAGTAACGGTCCTGGCAGGTAAGGAAAAATGCCATACTTGTAATCACAATAATCGTTCAAGAGCAGCCAGCCAAACGCTGCAGCTGCCGCAATGCGGCCAAACCGCATAAAGGGAAGATACAGCAAGGCCTCAATAGCCATGCCAATATGCGATGTCATCAGCATGAAATGAGCCGGCTCCAGGGGCTCGCCTTGCGAAGCTCCGGCGAGAATAATCGACACCGCCCAAATGCCGTACTTAATAGAAGTAACAACCCCAAGGCCCTCAATAATTACTCTCAGCCATGTAGCTGCCTTCCCCGGATTACGAGGCGGAAACAGCAAATAAATTAAGGACAGGGTGAAAAACAAGCTGCCTGTCGGGCTGTCCGGCACAAAAACGAGACGCCATAACGGATGTCCGTCATTAAATGTTGCTTCAAGCTGCCCGCCGTACCAGTAGTAGCCATAAACCGTTCCTATCGCATTCACGATGAATAGCAGCCAGAGGAACGGCCGGTAAACGAGCAGTTGGGAGCCAAGCTTTACATCCATCCTCCATCATTCCTTTTTCCAGGGGAATAAGGAAAAGACCTGACCGTATGAGGACGATCAGGCCTTGACCTATATGATTTATTCCGCAGCCGCTTTTTGCTTCGCGAGCCAGTCGGAGAGTGTACCAATTTCTTCTGCGGAGAGCTTATCGCCAAAGGCTGGCATATTGCCTTTGCCGTTGGTGATGATTTCGGTGAGTTCCTCTTTTGTGAGCAAATCGCCTACTCCGCGCAAAGCTGGAATCTTTGCCCCGGCTTGGCCTTTCAAGTCGGTGCCGTGACAGCTGATACAGCCTGCACTTTTTAATATTGCATTGACATCTGCATTGTCCGCATCGACAAGCGCGACATCTTCAGCAGGTTTTGCAGGTGATTCTGCTTCTTCGCCGGACAATGCAGCCTCGCGCGCCTTCTCTTCACGCGTGATGTGCTCCGGCACCGTACCTGTCACTTCAAGCTCGTGCTGGTAGAAATCCCAGCTGACCTTGGTCAGATAGTAACAGGATGCAAGAGACAAAATCATCAGCGCCGAAGCGATCGGACGGCGATAGAAGCGGCGTTCCTTGCCCGTGTCCAGGAATGGAGCCAGCAGCAGGGCGCCAAACGCTACGCCTGGAATGCCGACAACGCCCCATGCCACATAACTGCCGGATACCCAAGGGTATTTAAGCAGCTGATACAAGAACAGGAAGTACCAGTCCGGAATCGGAATGAAAGCAGAGTTGGTCGGGTCCGCCGGATAACCGAGCGGAGCCGGGTGGGCAATCGTCAGGACGAGAAAGCCTACGAGTACGACGCAGCCGACCATCCATTCCTTAAGCAGGAAGTTCGGAATAAACGCTTCCGAACGTCCTGGGAACGAGGTGTAATCCGGCGGAATCGATACTTCGCCTGATGGCTTGCGCACCCGGGAGTCGCCCACGTAGACGACCTTTTCGTTTTTGTTGCCGTGCGCCATGTATGTCCCTCCTCTCGGTTATAGAGGACCCGCGATGCCTTGCTTGCGGATCATCAAGAAGTGCGCAGCCAGCAGGGCCAGCAGAGCGCCGGGCAGGAAGAACACGTGAATCGCGAAGAAGCGGGTAAGGGTAGTTGCCCCTACGATCTCGCCTCCCTGCAGGAAGATTTTGATATACTCCCCAATGTAAGGAACAGAGTCCGCGATCTGAATGCCGACCTTTGTTGCAAAGTAAGCTTTGTTGTCCCACGGAAGCAGGTAACCCGTGAAGCCGAGTCCCAGCATGATGAAGAAAATCAGCATGCCTACAACCCAGTTCATCTCGCGGGGAGCCTTGTAAGATCCCGTAAAGAAGACGCGCAGCGTATGTAGGAACATCATAACGATAACGAGACTCGCTCCCCAGTGGTGCATGCCGCGGACGATGGAGCCGAACGGCACTTTGTGCTGAAGGTAGTCGACACTCGCGTAAGCATTGATAATATCCGGAACATAGTACATCGTGAGGAACATGCCGGATAAAATCTGAATAACGGTGATGAAGAACGTCAGTCCGCCGAAACAATAAACAAAGGCGGAGAAGTGATGCGCAGGATTGACATGCTCCGGAACTTCATGGTCCGCAACATCCCTCCACAGCGGAGTCACGTCAAGACGCTCGTCGATCCAGTTGTATACGCTTTTAAACATCTGAACTAACGCCTCCCATTAAACCCGCGTGTTGGGGATAATCTCACCCAAGTAGACAAATCCGTTCTCTACCTTGACTTGGTACTCATCAAGCGGAGCGGGTGCTACATTCAGGTTTTTGCCGTCAACCGTGTAATGCGCGCCGTGGCAAGGGCACACATATTGATTAGCATTCGTGGTATTCCAACCGATCGTGCAGCCCAAGTGTTTGCAGACCGGAGAGAGTGCGAAAATCTTACCTTTGTCGTCCTTCATAATCCATGCAGCCTGTTCGGGATCGCTTACATACCAAGCGTCAACCTGATGGATTTTGAATTTGAACTCCGTCGGTTCACCGACCTTCACCTTGCTCTCTTCCACAACCTTGACAAAGCTGCCGCCAGCACGCTTCTCCAGCAGGGGATCAACGGCGAACCGGATCATCGGCAGTACAGCGCCGCCAGCCATAAACGCAGTGGCCCCTCCAAGGGTATACGCCAGAAATTGCCTGCGGGACATTTCTTTGCGTTTTACGGGAGTGTGTGCGGTCTCCTGAAACTCGTGATTACTCATCTGTTCAACCCCCTTTGCAACCATATCGAATGCCTTGTCCGGCATACAATCCGTGTCGAACCAAGCAATACCTATCATACGTCAGTAGCATAGGAGCGTCAAGAATTTGGAAGTTCATTGTTCAAAAATCGCTCCCATCTTTGTTGCTAATTTGTCACATTTGGTCTTAAAAAGTTCCCGCAGTTAACAATCATTCCCTGAGAAATAGGTTTCCCCTAATTCTTTTCGTCTTATACGCTTGACATGAGGCATTTTCTGTCTCTTTAAGCGTTCCACAACATGCGAATCCGCTCACGCACCTCGGCCGCATCCGGCATTCGCCCGTCGCCGTCCGGCGACAAGACAAGATCGGCCTCCTCAAGCGCCTCCAACTGAAGCGCCGCCGAAACTGCTACGACATATCGGAAACCAGCCTGGCGCAATTTGCGGACAAGCGGGCCGAGAGCTGCTGCGGATTGCTCGTCCCCATATTGAACAGCCGGATAAGCGACAATTCGACCCTTAAATGGAATCTCGACCGCATCCATTGCATCTCGCAAACGCTCCAGCACGGCTGCCGCCTGCCAAGGATTCTCCAGCCCGCTCAGTCCGGTTACCGGGAGCAGGCATGTATCCATAAACGGCTGCAGCTCAGGCCAGCGTTCTGCATCAATCTCGCTGAATTTCATCATGCACACCTCCTTTATTGAAGAATAACCTCATCTATGTTACCTTGCGAGACGGATTTTGCCAATGCTTCCCTCGTACTTTCGAAACGGCTTCTTCACGATTAAAGCCCCTTCCCTGCGGCTGTTAGCCGAAAGGAAGGGGCCCCTGACACCGCGTTAGCGGCGAAGCGTATTCCACTGGGCGGAAAGTTTCTCAAAGCTTTCCTTATCGCGGGATTCCAATGCGTCATCTATTGCAGCGTAAATCTTTTCCTTCCGGAATTTCATCAACGCCTCGTCTAGGAGCATCTCCGCAGCCAATCCCAGCATAACCTCATAATTCGCCTTCATCTTGTCCATAGGATACACCTCCATCATATTTGTGCACCTATACCTTTCTTGCTGCTTCAATCATGCCGGTATACCGCCAGGTATAGAAGCTGGTTCAGCTATTTGCAGCAAGCGTATGCCTGCTATTATTCTATTCGGGAGCTCCTCTCCCGGAGGAGGCTAGATGCCCGGGGCTGGTAGAAATATGCTCCAGCCCGCCGCCTGCTAGGTTCCAAGTTTTCCGGCGGATTCAACCTTAAGCACGTCGCTGTGTTCAATTTTGATTCCTGCAATAACCGCTTTGCCCAACCGGGTCATCCGCAGCACTGTTCCCTGCTCTTCATTCTCTCCGATTCGCAGCAGACCTAAATGCATCATCATCATTAGAACTCTTGAATCCATAACCGTTTCCGCCGTATCGTAATAATAGGGCTTAATAAACGGAATCAGCACCTCACGCAGAGAGTCAGCCGAAACCCAGCGGTCTGCAAGTTCATCCACCCAATGGACAATGGACGCTAGATTTGAAATCGGGCCTTTATAGAGCCGCAGCCAAAACTTATACAGCTGTTCCGTTCCGGCCGGACGTCTGCCGAGCAGCGCTTCCTCGCCAAGCGGAGTGAGAAGCAGCTCGGTTTCCGTCTCCTCCAGCCACTTATTATAGAAACAAAAATCATAGATGAGGGAAAAACGCTCCGGATAATCCCGAAATCGCCGGCCGTATCCAAATCTCCAAGCGGCTTTAAGCGGCGGCTCCTCGCGCACCCCAAAGCTTTCCATCACCTGAAGCAGGCTTCGCCGATGCATATAACCGTCGCGGGTAAGTTGAATTTCATGATGCCTGGCGTACGAAAGCAAGGCTTTTACATCCGCTGCCAACAGCTCCTGCTCATCGCGGTATATTGGGGGCTCGCCGACAAAAACAAGCTTTTCGCTGAAGCGGCTTTTAAGCGACTCCCTGAATCTGGACTTAAGATCCCTTGGCACCTGAAACAAATAGCGATCAGGTCCTGCAATGCCGTTAAACAGCCAGCCCTGTTGTTTAAATCTGGCGATGATTTCCCTCGGGCCGGCTTCCGGAACCGGCGCGCTTTTGCCTTTGCGGCTCCGTGTTCCTTTTTCCCCTTTTGCCTTTAAGCGATCCTTGGCGGCGTTTTCCTGCTTAGGCGGATCGTCTTGAAATTTGCTAGACTGCACGCGCGCTATAAGCTCCTCCAGGCTGAACTGTTCTCTTTTATCAAAGAGAAGAGAATTCATAAACCGTAAATCATCCATCCCCATGCCGCCGACACGCGCTTCAAACACTTCACGCGAGTTTACCTTGGACAAAATCGACTGGATCAGCTCATGCTTGGAATTGCCGTTGCAGTCGCATTCGTATTCATTGGCAATTCGGCTCAGCTGGGCAATATCCGCGTAACCTAGCATATCCGCGAAATTCATCGTTCTTCCCTCCTCACAAGACGGCCGGCAAGGCTCCGTCTGTTTTCGTACTACCATTATGGGAAGATTCGATATATTTAAGACATGGAAGACAACAAAAAAACCCGCCATAACGGCGGGCCTGGTGTTAAAGGATTATACTTTGGCCTGAAGATGCAGCGTGCAGTTATGCAGCAGCGACTTCCAGCCCTCTGGACTGTATTCTAAAATGGAATAACACATATTATGAAGATAAGGCTGATCCAAGCCCTCTACCATGACCCCCAGCATTTGAGCCAGATAGCTTCCATGAGTAACCGCCAAAAGCCTGCCCTCAGGCATGCGCTCTGTATAGGTTTGAAGGAAGGAAGCAGCGCGCGAACGCACGCTTTCATCGGTCTCCACGCCCGCTTCGGGATGTGTTCGCCAATTTTCTCCCCATCGCTCCAACCGCTCTTGCTCCAACGTACCTTCAATAAGGCCAAAGCTTCGCTCCGTTAACAGCGGCTCAGGCTCAAGAAGCGGAATGCCCAGCTTATCCGCGATGACCTTGCCTGTTTCAATCGACCTGGACAAGTCACTTGTCACAACCGCATCCCAGTATTCTCCGTCGTTCAGCAGCCGGACCGCAAGAAGTTCAGCCTGACGGTATCCTTCTTCATTTAATGGAATATCGGTCACGCCTTGGATTCGTCCAAGCCCGTTCCAATCGGTTTTCCCATGTCGGATCAATCCTAATCTCATCAACAGCATCCTTCCGTTGGTCTTCTGCGCCAGTTGCGCACTTATACCAGTATGACAAAAAACCGGCCGCTTCAGCAGCCGGAGTATAATTTATTTGCGTATGCGTGCAAGCCATCCCATCATAAGCATCGTCATGACGAGCCCTAGAACGGATAATATAATCCAGTACTGAGGCGTACGCGGAACAAGACTTAAAATAAAAGGATCGCTGACACGGGCAATCGGAATTTCACCGGAGAAGCTGGCCTTGAACACACCCGAGGAGGAAGCATTGGCAGTTTCAAGCAGTCCTGTTGTTTCCTTGCCGTCATCTCCCCTGTCAAGCAGAACGTAGAGCAAGCTGGTCGTGAACATCGCGAGACAGGCCGCAATAGCCGCGGACAGTCTGCTGCCAAGCGGCCGTGTAATAAAGAGCGTTCGCCGAAGGTTCCAATCCAGCTGATCTTCAGCATAGATTCTCTCCATGACGGCACGGTTAACATTCTCCGCTGCTTCAGCCACTTCAAGTTCCTCTTCAAAAGCGAACTCCCGAATCAGACGCTCGCTCTCTTCCCAGAGCTCGTATTCCTGTTTGCAGGATATGCAATGCTTCAAATGCAGGTCGACCGAACGCTTCACTGAATCGCCGTCCGGCAGATCCCAATAAAGGCCGAGTGTTTCCTGCACTTCCTCGCATTTCATCGCAGCTTCATCCCTTCGAAATCTTCGCTCTCCGTTTCTTCGAAGTACGGCTCCAGCTGAGATTTCACACTGCCCCGGGCGCGGAACAAAAGGGATTTAACCGAGCTTACGGTCCCGCCCAGAATATCAGCAATCTCTTGATAGTCCAATCCTTCATACTCACGGAGAATAAGTGCGGAACGCTGCTTATCGGGCAAGGTGTTAATGGCTTCGCGTACGAGCGCCATTCTTTCCCCTTGCAGGACCCGCTGCTCAGGTGCGGATTCCATTGGGGCAACCGGCATAACGCCGCTTTCTTCCAAAGGAATATGTATGCTCCGCTGCTTGCGCAGCTCGCTCAATACCGTGTTGCGGGCAATCGTGTACAGCCAGGTAGAAAATTGCGCGTCCACCTCACGGAACGAGTGCAGGCTCCGGTATGCTTTATAGAACGTCTCCGAGCATAAGTCTTCCGCAACCAGCTCCATCTTGGTGCTCTTAAGCATATGAAGGATAAAAACCATAATCTTGCGCTGGTAACGCCTCATCAATTCAGAATAGAGCTCAACATTTCCTTGTTTGATTTGCCGGATCAATTCAGAATCGTTCATGACAGGCGGTTATACCTCCTCACCTGAAGCGAATTCCGTTCCGGTATACATAATTGTACCGAAGCGGATGGGGAAAGTTGCGCTATTGCGCCGTAATAATGGAAATGGGCAACTATACAATGTATTTCGGCAGCCGGCGCACCATTCATAAGAGTAGAAATTCGCCAGCTGGTGGCATTTTCCTGCTAGGTTCGACAAATCCCTTTACCCAATATGTAACCTTTCTAAACCTTCAACATTGTAACATGCGTTAGAGTTGATGAAAGGAAAATGAGGAAGTTCTAAGAAAATGAATCCTCCGAAACTCTTCCTTCTACACGCGCACTTCATTTCCTTCAATTTGCCCCTGTTAATTTCTTGAATATCTTGAATTCGTTGATCCGAAACGTTCCACAGAGAAATTATTCGATGTTTTTTTCGCGAAAATTTTAGGGGATTTCGGTCGGACCTTTTTGTTCAAATGCATGTTTTTCGTTAAAATCAATCATTTCTAGTCGTCTCATGCAATTTCCGACACTATAAAAGACTGATTTCCCTGGGTTTCTCGAGCATGCCCAATAATATTAACCCTATTAAATAGTTATAAGTCAACGAAATTACTTAGAAAATCCGCGAATTATTTTTAAAATTTTCGAATATATAAGAAGGAATACTCGAACGAATTGACGAAAGAGTATCCACTGAATTCCGTTTTATGCGCTAGCTCCGAAACGGGTTCAAATTCATATTCAAAGGGTGTGATATGCATGATAAGAAAAAGAAACTCAAAAATGGCCAGTATTATTGTAAGCGCTTTATTCTTGTCCACTATTGTTCCTGTCCTTCCCGCTTCAACCGTCACAGCAACAGCAAACGTCCCAATCCGCGTTGATGTGAACTCCAATGCCAGTTATACCGATAGCTCCGGAGCTGCCTGGTCAGCCGACCAGGCCTATACATCCGGCAGCTGGGGATACTACACCACCTACAATCCGATTACGATTACAGATGCCGTCGCTAATACGAACGATCAGGCTTTATACAAATCAATTCGAAATTTTAACGCCTGGGGCGGATATAAATTCGACGTGCCCAACGGATCGTATTCCGTTAAGCTCAAAATGGTTGATGAATGGGCATCTGCCGCCGGACAACGCAAATTTGACATCAAAATTGAAGACGTCGTAGCAGCGTCTGCTTTTGACATCTTTTCCGAATGCGGCGGCAAGCTGAAGGCTTGCGACCGTACGTTTAATACAACCGTTACGGACGGACAGCTGCAGGTTGCATTCAATATGGCTTCAGGCTCCCTCAATTACGCCACGGTATCCGCAATTGAAATTACGAGCAGCAGCGGCGGCAACGGGCCAGCTCCGGATACGCAGTCTCCTTCGGCTCCGGCCAGTCTGGCGGTTGCAGGCAGCCCGACCAGCTCCAGCGTTTCTTTGTCTTGGAACGCTTCTACGGATAACGTCGGCGTTACCGGATACGATGTATACAACGGCTCATCACTAGCGGCATCCGTAACTGGAACTTCAGCGACGATAACTGGCCTGAACGCCGCTACCGCCTACACGTTTACCGTCAAAGCGAAAGACGCGGCAGGCAACGCTTCGGCTGCAAGCAACTCCGTTAACGCAACGACCGCAGCACAACCGTCAGGAGGAGGCAGCGCTCTCGTCCGAATCGATGTTAACGGCTCCTCCAGCTACACCGATAGCAGCGGCTCCGTCTGGTCGGCCGACAAAACATACGCATCCGGCAGTTGGGGGTATTACAACTACATCACGCCAATCTCCTTCACCAATGCCGTGGCCGGAACAAACGATCCCGTATTGTACCAAAAGGCTCTCTATTTCAACGGCGGCGGCTACAAAATCGATCTCCCGAACGGAACCTATCAAGTGAAGCTCAAAATGGTCGAAGATTGGGCCACCGGAGCCAATCAGCGCAAATTCGACATTAAAATGGAAGATGTCGTTCAAGCATCCTCCTTTGATATTTTCGCCCAATGCGGCAAGCTGACTGCTTGTGACCGCACCTATACAACTACCGTTAGCGACGGCCAGCTTAATCTTGTTCTAACGATGAGCAGCGGCTCCGCCAATTACGCGACTGTCTCCGCCATCGAAGTGAGCAGCGCTCAGCCGGATACTCAGGCTCCGACCGCTCCAGCCAATCTTGCCGCTGCAAGCCCGGCTGCTTCCAACAGCGTTACTTTGTCCTGGTCCTCTTCTACCGATAACGTCGGCGTCACCGGCTACAATGTGTACAACGGCTCCACTCTCGCCGCCTCCGTAACCGGTACAACAGCAACCATTACCGGATTGAATGCGGGTACAGCCTACACCTTTACCGTCAAAGCAAAGGATGCCGCGGGCAATCTTTCTGCAGCCAGCAACGCCGTTCAAACGACTACGGCGGCTCCCGACACGCAAGCGCCAAGCGCGCCGTCCAACCTCGCCGTTAACGGCACGCCCGCTTACAACAGTGTGGCTCTAACCTGGAGCGCGGCAACGGATAACGTCGATGTTACCGGATACAACGTGTACAAGGGCAGCACACTGGCCGCCTCCGTTACGGGCACATCCGCAACCGTCACCGGGCTTACCGCATCAACCGCATACAGCTTTACCGTTAAAGCAAAGGATGGCGCAGGCAATTTGTCTGCAGCGAGCAATACGGTGAACGTAACGACGCCGGCACAGCCGCCGCAAAGCGCAGGCAACAAAATTATCGGTTACTGGCAGGCATGGGCTATCTACGATTCCAAAGGCTTTTATCGCCTTGACCTGATCGACGCCGCGAAGCTGACGCATCTCAACTATGCTTTTGCCGATATTTGCTGGAATAACTACCATGGCAACGGCTCCAATGACGTAAGCTTCAAAACATACACGACCTGTAAAGACAAAAACGGCAATCCGATTACCGTTCCGAACGGGACGCTGGTGCTTGGTGATCCTTATGCGGATACGCAATTCGCTTACCCGACCAATGATCCTTCCCTGCCGTTCCAAGGCGCGTTCAACCAGCTTATTCAGCTCAAAAAACAAACGGGTCTGAAATCCATCATTTCGGTTGGCGGCTGGACATGGTCGAACCGCTTCTCGGATATGGCGGCCGATCCACTGACCCGGAACAATTTTGTCACCTCTTCGGTTCAATTTCTGCGCGACTATCAGCTTGACGGCATCGATATCGACTGGGAATATCCGGTTGAGCTCGGTCTGCCAAGCAACTCCCGCCGACCGGAGGACCGCCAAAACTACGTGCTGCTGCTGCAGGAGCTGCGCGCAGCGCTTGACACGGCCGGCCAGGCTGACGGCAAACACTACACCGTTACGATTGCCGGAGGAGCAAGCCCATCCTACCGAAACAGCAACGATATGGCCGGCATTGCCCAGGCTGTCGATTGGATTAACATTATGACGTATGACTTCCATGGAGACTGGGACGCCAAATCCGGACATAACGCTCCGCTTTACTACGATCCGGCCGATAATGGCGTTGATCCGCAAAATTTCTATATTGATGCAGCCGTCATGGGTTATTTGAACAATGGCGTACCGGCCAACAAACTGGTGCTTGGACTTCCGTTTTATGGCCGTGGCTGGAATTGCGGCCCGAACGCAGCCAACAACGGCATGTATCAGACCTGTGCCAAAGCCGATACCGGCACCTGGTCCGATCAAGATGCATGGTGGGACTTCTGGGATTTGGAGCAAAATTACTTGACGAAGGATGCCAACGGCAACTATACCGGCAAAAACGGCTTTACTCGTTATTGGAACGATCAAACTAAGACGCCTTGGCTGTACAATCCGACCAGCGGCCTTACGATTACGTACGATGATCCGATGTCCCTCAAAATTAAAACCGATTACCTGAAATCAAAAGGCTTAGCTGGCGCCATGTTCTGGGAGCTGGATGCCGACCGGGGCAAAACGCTTATTACCGTACTAAGCAACGAGCTGCCTAAATAACTGCGTTTGCGTAGAATCCAATCGATGAGGTTGGATTCTACTCTTTATTAATCCGATAATACTCCCAATTATTAACATATACTTTCAATTTTAAAAATGAAGAGGTTTCTGTGCTTGAGACGCCCTGCTGCTCGTGCAAAAGTTATGCAACGATGTATAATAGAAGCAATCTAAATGACTAGCTTTGAGAAGAGAGGATCGTCTAGTGAAGTATAATCTAAAAGAAGTAGCACGATTATCAGGCGTCTCGGCTTCCACCGTCTCCAAGATCATTCATAATTATAGCGATGTAGGTGAAGACACCAAAAAAAAGGTGCTTCGTGTGCTCGATGAGTTAGGCTACACAAACAAGCTGATTCTTAACAAAGGAAAAAAATCACGAAAATTCCGCAATATTGCCGTCATTTTTGCGGGAAACTACGATGTCGGGCTGAATCATGTCTATTTTAGCGACGTTGTGAACTCGTTCAAGTTCCAAATGGATTCTCTCGGTTATGATATGATTTTTTTTCCTTACAGCTCCGACGCCAACGATTATGTCGCCCGCTGCAAAAGCTACAAGACGGAGGGCTGTCTGATTATTGGCGGCAATGAAAAGGAAACGGTAACCGCCCTACTGAATCAAAGCGAAATTCCATGTGTCGGCATCGATATTAGCCTGTCCGGCGGAATATCGAGCTTTATTATGACGGATAACAAAAAAATCGCCTTGGCCGCCGTGGAGCATTTGTACTTAAAAGGGTACAAGGAGGTCGGGTTTATCGGCAGTCATGAAAAATCCGAGGTTTCGGATTTGCGTGAGCAGCATCTGATTGAGGCTTTAAAATACTTCGGCCTGACGGTTAATCCGAATTGGTTCGTGCACGGCAACGAATTTTCGGAAGCCAGCGGTTATCAGGCGATGCAGCAGCTGCTGAAGCAGCCTGAACGGCCGCAAAGCCTGTTTGCGGCATCGGACTCGCTGGCGATCGGCGCCATGAAAGCGGCCATGGAGCATAATTTGCGCATCCCGTTTGATATGGCCATCGTCGGTTGCGACGACATCGAGGCAGCCAAATTCTCCAGCCCGCCGCTCACCACGATTCGCCAGGATAAAGAAAAGATCGGCAAGCTGGCGGCTTTAGTGCTGAACGATTTGATTAACGAGCTATCGGTCCCCGTGCAAATTTCCGTCGAACCTGAATTGATTGTCCGAAGCTCCACCTAAGCCGGCTTGCTGCGGCTATCCAAGCGGAATCGCCCTGAGGCGATTCCGCTTTTTCCTTTCATTAGCGAATGTGTGGAAAAAGTGTGGATTCACTAAGGATGGGGACAGACTTTGATACAATAGAGGCACCAAGCTTTTATGGAGGATTGTCAATGATGAATGGATATGCAGTCGCAGTCGTAGACGACGATGCCAAAATCCGTGAGATTGTCGAGGCCTATTTGCAAAAGGACGGGTATCAAACGATCGGGTTGTCTAATGCGGAAGAGGCTTTGGACGTGTGGAAAAACGATTCGCCCGATCTGTGGATTTTAGATATTAATTTGCCGGGAATGAACGGTTACGAATTTTGCCGGCTCCTCCGTAAAGAAACGGAAGTGCCCATTATCATGATTTCGGCGAGAGACGAGGAAGTTGATCGCATCTTGGGTATTGAGCTCGGTAGCGACGATTATTTAACGAAGCCGTTCAGCCCGCGCGAGCTGGCTGCCCGGGTTAACCGCCTTTTTTACCGCTTAAGCTCCATCATGAAAATTCAGGAGGAACCGGCTCAATCTGCCGCTACCCCTTATCCCCTTAAACAGCAGCAGATTATAGGCGGACTGCAGCTCCTGCTGGAGGAAAGACGAGTGTACTGGCAAGGCGATGAAATTAATATGACGCTTAAAGAATTTACGCTGCTTCAAGTTTTGCTCCAGCAGCCTGGCAGAGCTTTTTCCAGAGATGAGCTCCTTACGCTGGTGTGGCACGGCGATTATTTTGGAAGCGAGCGCGCCATTGACGATCTTGTGAAACGGCTGCGCCGAAAAATTAAAGAGCTGCCGATTGAAACGGTATGGGGATTTGGCTACCGATTAAGCGTTCAAGAAGAGGTGGCGGAGCGATGAAATTAATCCATCAGCTTAATTTATCGTTTGGCGTCCTGCTTTTATCGATTGTTGTTGTTACCGCTGTCCTTATTTATCCCATTATGTCCAACACTCTCATCAAAGGCCAGCGTGCATCCATGCAGGAACAGGCAGTTACGCTCATTAATCAAATCAAAAATCCCGGGATTCCCAGTAAAGAGCCCGTAAATTTTAAACCTTCCGAATTTGAAGCGGCGCAGTCGCTGTTGGCTAAATTGAATCAAACCTTTATAATGCGCAACCTGCCAAAAAGGAATTTATCCGCCGGAGAGCAAGTTCAGATCCGCGACGGCATTCTGCATAAACCGGATGGCGCGTATTTGCTGGAAACTGAGGTTGAACCGCCCTCTCTGCTTAATCCTAACGCGATGACAGTGTTGGTCACGACACCGATAGCCAAAATTGAATCGATGCAAAATGAGCTGTTTATCCGTTTCATGGTAGTGCTCACAATTGGCGGATTGCTCGCTTTTCTGCTCAGCATTTATATGACCCGGCGCATCGCAACTCCATTGATGAAGCTGAGAGAAGAGCTGAAAAAGCTTGAAACCAGGCGTTTTTCTGAAGTTCAGCTCATTCATTCCGGCGGTGAAATCGGCGAGGTTGCACAAAGCGTCCATCAGCTGGCTGCTGAGCTGGACCGACATCAGCTTGCCCAAAAGCAATTTTTCCAAAATGCTTCCCATGAGCTGAAAACGCCTCTTACTTCCATTCGAGGTTACGCAGAGGGCATCCTCGACGGCATATTTAAGGAAAATGCAGCCGTTAAGGGCCTGCAAACAATCGCCAGCGAGTGTGAACGGTTGAAAAAGATCGTCAACGAAATGATTCTTTTGGCTAAGCTGG
Source organism: Paenibacillus pasadenensis (assembly GCF_023715725.1). GTDB lineage: Bacteria > Bacillota > Bacilli > Paenibacillales > Paenibacillaceae > Paenibacillus_O > Paenibacillus_O pasadenensis_A. The sequence continues at coordinate 751,277 of NZ_JAMBOT010000002.1, read as the reverse complement.
AAAGTGAAGAAGGCATATTTCACGCTTATCACGTATCCGTAGAGCAGCTGGTCAGCCAGACGGCCGAAAGGATTAACCCGCAGCTGCTGGACAAAGGACTGAAGCTCGAGGTGACTACACGTTCTCCCGCAAGCAAAGCTTCCCATATTAAAGCCGATCCCGATAAAATGCTTCAGGCATTGCTTAACATCGTAGACAACGCTTCACGGTACGCCCAACATGTAATCCGCATTCAGATTGAAGAACAAGACAACATGATCTCGATAAAAATTGCCGATGACGGCGCAGGCATTCCGGATTCGCTTCTTCCCCGTTTATTCCAACGCTTCGCTAAAGGACAGGACGGACAGACCGGGCTTGGACTTGCCATCTCCCGTGCAATCGTTGAGCGCTGCCAAGGCCAAATTTCGGCCAGTAACGGCAGCAATGGCGGGGCTGCATTTGTTTTGCGGTTTCCCGCTGCCGGAAGTTAATTCATCGTCTATCCAAATTTAAAGCCTGCTGCCTTCCCCTAAGGAAAGCAGCAGGCTTTTTTGATCGTTTTATTTGCCGGGCTTTAAGACAAAATTGCGGTTTTTTAAGTAAATCGATACATCCGACTGGTTCGCAACATCAATGGAATGCGTCACAACGATAATGCATTTATTCTCTTTATGCGCGAGCTCCTTGAACAGCTGCACAATATCTGCGGATGTTTGCTCGTCGAGGCTTCCTGTCGGCTCGTCAGCTACAAGCAAATCCACATCGGTCGATAAGGCACGTGCGATGGCGACGCGCTGCTGCTGTCCGCCGCTAAGCCGAAGGACATTCCGATTCGCCTCCGATTCATTCAGCCCAACCTTTTGCAGCAGCTCAAGCGCTCTGCGTTTTTTGTCCTTCACCTTAACACCGGTTATTTCCATCGCCGTTACGACATTTTGCAATGCCGTCATGTACGTAATTAGATTGAAGGATTGGAATACCATCGATACATGTTTGTTACGAAACTTATCTAAGCCGATTTTTTTGAGGTCTTCACCTTCAAATAATATGGAGCCGCTTTTAGGCTGATCCAGCCCGCTTGCGAGACTTAACACCGTTGTTTTACCGGATCCGGACGGTCCCAGAATCGTATAAAAACAGCCTTTTTGAAAGGAATAATTGATATCCTCCAATATTTTAACTTTTTTCTGGCTCGATCCATAGGAATAAAAGATATGTTTAAATTCTAGTGCAGTTTCCATCGTTAACCTCCTATTCGTCCTTTAACAAAATATCTTTGGGATTCAAACGCATAATCGATAGAGCCGGAATGAGTGTCGCCGATAACGAAATCACCATCATCAGAAGCGCGATAAGCGCGAGAATATCTGGCGTTACGCTAATATCAATTTCATTTATCTGCGGTGCTTCTCCGACCTCTGCTCCGGAATAAAATTGCTGCTCCGCCAAATTGTTCTCCGTTGAGGCAATTTCATTAGCCAGCAAAGTATCCCCGATCTTTTGCGAGATTATTTCGCCTGTCAAAGACGATAACCCAAGAGCAATAACCGCAACGAGCAGCACTTCCACTACGAATTGCCCGATCAGCTTGCTCTTTTTCTCGCCAATCGACAAAAGGATGCCCATTTCCTTTCTGCGTTCCTTAATCGACAACATAATAATCAGTGCCAATATCGCAATTCCGGCTGCAACAACAAGTGTTACCATTAGTTTCGCAATGGAAGCCATGCTTTCAATCGGTTTCATCATTTGTTTGTACAGGTCATCATTTGCGTCCAGTTGATAATAACTCGGAAAGTTTCCGATGCTGAGCGCTTCTTTTTTGAAGGCATCTACATCTTTAGGGTCCTTCAAGTAATACGTATAGGTTGGAGGCGAGCTTGTTTGGAGCAGTCCAAAAGGAACATAAATTTCGTTTGCCGGATCAAGCAGCGACAGGGTTGCTCCACCGAATGAGGCCGGTTCCTTTTTCGATTCATAAATGCCGATAATTTCAAGCTCTTTGTTTTTCATTTCGCCTTCCATCATCGAGGCGACCTTAATTTTGTCTCCGACTTTTAACTTGTTTTTGGCAGCCAGCCTTTTCTCGATGACGGCTACATTACGGTCGGCCATATCTTTTGTGATGGGCTCTCCTTCGACCATTTTGGCTTTTCCATCCTGGAATGACTCGACTAACGACGACTCCATCACGCCAAAAATCGTGAAGTTCAGCTCGCCGTTTTGCCCGAATGATTCACTGCCGCCAAACGCCTTCACCCAGTCGAGGTTGAGCATTTCAACGGCTGATTGCCTGACGTAATTGTAGGATTTGATATAAGCGGAGCCGATAAGCTTGTCCGCGTCCTTTTTGTCGACAGACGGTACTCTGCCAGGAGTTCCATCGCCTTTCGAACCCGCTCCCCCTGCCTCGAGATATTTATTCAGGTCGATTTTTAAGATCACATCAGCACCGAGCGTTTGTCGAGCCACAACAGCCGCTTCCTTCGATGCGCTCTGAATCGCTAATCCGGCTAAAACTAAATTCAGTACGATGAAAAAAATGCCCATTAACAAGAGCGATTTTACTTTTCGCATTTTGACGCTTAGAAACGCCCGTTTCACAAAGTTCATATTCATGCCTCCGTTATATCTTGAATGTACTTAACCTCACTGAGGAGTTGGGTCAAGTATATCGGAGGCATAACGATGACTTCTGGAGCAGCTGTAGAAAGAGTGTGGAAAAAGAATGGAATAGGTTACTCTCTCCTATCTAACATTTTCACGCTTTATCCGGGCATTAGATAGGGTCAATCTGAAGCTCAATTGCATTAAATATTCTATTAAAATGTATTCATATTAGGAGGATCAGATCATGAACGACAGCCCTCAACCTATTTTCATTAGTAATTTTAAAAACTCGATTGGCATTACTCTTGTATTGTTCATTCTTTTAGTCATTGTGGCAAATGTTTTCTATAGCCCTTTCCGACAAGGGAATCCCGTCCAGGATGAAGATTTATCAACATTAGGATCCGTTTCCGTCTATGTAAAAAACGGCACAGGTAGTTACGTCATGAACACAACGAGTCTGACAGGAGATTTTGAACCGCCAGGACCTTCTCCTCACACAATCCAGTCAGGCGGACAATATCGCTTTGAAATTTTAACTAAATCTCATGCTTCCGCTACTGCGAGCTACAATATCACTTCTGCAAATGGAGAACTTTTGGGGACCGCTACAATAAAGATGGGTTGGGCAGGCAGCATTGTCTTCAGATACGGAACAGCTACTGCAACTGTGACAGGTCCATTTAAAGCGGTTAAAGAAGATTCACAAATTGTGAGAATTGATCGGTCGTAAATGAACTCCATCTTAACCTGTTTTAAAATGAGGACGCAAAAAAAAAACCGCCCCTAAAGGGGCGGTCCGCTCTCATGATGAGTGCGTGAGTAGGATAGGAGTGGAGACTCCTATCCCGAAACTGGACGTTTTTAATTTGTAAAATCGATGATCTCTTTTCTCAGTTTCAACTTGTCACGAACCCCAGCTGTATAGGCCCCTCTCACCGAAACTGTATGCTTCTCAAAATAAAGATCAAGTAGCAAATCAACATCAGGATGACCTTCTTTCGGAAGGTTTTCCTTTATACGCTCTACAGCAGATTCAAACTCCTCTATCTTTCCTTTAATTGACTGCTCACATTCATTCACGACTTCCCACGTTCTTTTCTCGATTACGGCTTGCAAAATATCATCTAGCATTAGTGTTCCTCCTGATGTGATATACTCATTATTGCGACAATTAAATAATAAATGGAGATAATCGCATGGCACTCCAGATCTGGAAGTGCCAGTTGAGATCGTTACGTAAGTCAGCAGGCTATACCCAATCAGAGCTTTGCGAAGCTCTCGAAGAGGAATGTGGCATCGAAGTAACCAAAGCCTACATATCTAATTTGGAAAATAACAGAGGTACACCTGCAAGTCATTTAATGTTAAAGGCTCTTGCGATTGTTTTAGAGTGCAGCATGGATGACTTATATACTTACAAAAGGTAATGATATCAACTGGTTGAGCAGTTTTAAACTGCCCTTCCCGATCAAAAAGTACACTTAACAGTGTACTTTAGCGGTGCAACGGAATCTATCTCCTTTCTGAACCCTCATTCCCTTTGTTTGTGATTATCGGCCATTATAAGCGCGAAGTTAGTCGAATTGTGTCGACGGTAAAAATTTTCTTATTATCATTGCAATAAACTTCTAATTATTACTACAAATAACAGTTCTAAAGGCACTGAATTATTCACATTTGTAGTAGCTCATACCTAAAAGACCTCCAGCTTTCAGAGCCGGAGGTCTTATTTTTTTCGCGATTTTTTCCACATACAGTTGCATTATGATATCATATATGATATTATTATTTCAGGAGGTGAGACATGGCAAAGATAGAAAAACTCATCCAGAAGATGAGAAATAAGCCGAAAGGAATTACCTTCGAAGAAGTGAAAAAAGCCCTCGAACACGCCGGATACACTGAGGTAAGAGTTAACGGCTCTCACCATCACTTCCGAAATGCTCAAGGACTTCTCACAACGGTTAAGCGCGAAAATCCCGTCAACCCCAAAGCTGTACAGGATGCGCTTAGAAGGTACGAGGGTTAACCTCGCGGGGGAGCAATCCCCCGATTCCTTCCTCTCTATCTTAGCCAATTTTATGACAAAGCAAAAGGACGTAAATTACTACCTGTCCCTGCCCTATACGTTTCAAGTTCGCTTAGAGCCTAATGACGGCGATCCGTATTACTATGCCAGCGTGAAGGAATTGGACGGCTGCCATACGACAGCCCCAACCTGGGCCGAGGCTTACACGGATCTCGAATCGGTGTTTAAAGATCACATTGAAATCAAATTGGAATACGGTGATCCTATTCCCGAGCCGCAGGATGATTTCAGCGGTAAGATTCTTCTTCGGCTACCTAAGTCATTGCATCGCGAGCTAATCGCAAAGGCCGAACTGGAAAACACTTCATTAAACCAATATCTGCTCTATAAACTAAGCAAGTAACAAATAAAGCCCGCCGACTCTAATCCCGGCGGGCTTTAAGTTTGCTCAACGTGCTATTCATGTCTATTTCCCACGGGATAAGCACCCGGCTGGCGCCCCGAACTTCCGGTTCCATTGTGATATATCCCTCCTGCTCCAGCCCGCGCAGCGCAGCCTCAACCCTTGCCGGCGCACGGCCACTGAATTTGGACAGCGTTGCGACCGATGGAAAATACTTATATCTGCTGATGTGATTGCTTGCGATCCGCAGCAGCTTGCGCTCTGTGTCGGTTAACCGCCTCACGAGTCATCACGCTCCTGTGCCGATCATAACACAAACGTTTGTTCTCATAAAGCCAAAAAGTCCGCCAACCCGTTAAGGTCAGCGGGCTTTATTTATGCCAATGGAATTCCTGCGCTCGTCCGCAAAGCATTTGCCATCACATTATAACGGCTCGGGTCGAGGCCGTTTGCCTTAGCCTTGTGCCAGGCAGGCGACAGCCAATTAAAGATGATCTCCTGCGCATTACTCTTGGGAAGCTTTTCGCCAGCAGCTGCTGCTCTGACGTTATCCGCCAGCCGCGAGTAATGGTCCGCCTCTTCCCTCTCTCCTGCTTGGAAAGACGCAAGCCAAGCTGATTGGATATAAGACACAATGACATGATCCCGGACATCTGCAGGCAGCTTGGCCGGAGCTGGCGCAATTGGGACCGGCACGGCCAGCTCTGCCGTAATGTCCGCAATCAACTGCTTGAGCGTCACCCCTCCTGCAGCCAATGCCTGGTCACAATCCCGCTTGCGCGCCGGATCGAGCTGCCGGTGACTTGCAATATGCGTCGATGGCGTCTTGCCCCATTTGCTGCAGCACAACGCCAGATACCAGACAAAGCGCTTGTAAGCCTGGTCAAAGTTTATGGAACCTCCATAACATAGCTCGATGCCCAGCGCCGCATGATTGGCGTCATAGCCGTACAGCTCATTGTCAGCTTTGATATTGCGGATGACGTGATAAGCTTGCTCAGCTGGATCGGCGCCGGTGCCCGCCGGTATAATCTCTAAGATTTTCCTGTCATCGATAAACACCTGAGCCGATGCGGTCCGATCCGTCTGGCGTTGGAAATAAGTCCAATGGTTATCCGCAGAAGCCCCCGGATTGCCCGTATCGTGGGCAACAAAAAAGGCCGGGCTGCCGGTTACGAGCCGGATGCCTGGCCTTACGTTAGGGCGCTTGTCGATATAGCGCCGCTCAATTGGGTATTTATTTGCGTTCATTGTGACCACCCTCCCCGCTTGCGCCTTTAGCTGTCTGTTTGATGAGCTGATAGCCGTAGACGGCGACCGCGCCGCAGAGCACGCCCTGGATGATGCTCTCCACACTCCCCCCAAGCAGCAGGCAAGCCATCAGCACACCTACCACCGTGACAGCGTAGACGATGCTCCAGTCCGGCACACGGGGAGTTTGCTTGAGGATGTAACCGACGATCCAGCAAACGGCCAGGACGCCGCCCAGCTCCGGCCTGATAAGCGCATTGATAAAAGTCCAGTCCATAGTCATGGTTGATTCGCTCCCTATTGTACAAATTTGATAGCAAGTCCAATCGCAGCAACGCCAATGCTGATTAACGCACAGGCCGTCGTAACGACATACCGCTGTCCCTGACGCATACGCTCGATTGCATCATCCATATCGTCCTTGTCCTCTTTAACTGCATCCTCCAGCTTGTCTATGCGTTTGTGGGCAGACCGAGCGCTCTGTGCTGCCTCTTTAGCCACATCATCCGATGACTCCAGCCGGTCAACGAGTCTCCCGACGCTAAACGCCACTTCACTTAGCGCTTTTGTGCTGGCCTCTTGCGATGTCTCCAGCTTTGCAACTTGGATAATCAATGTGTTCATCTGCGTATCGCTCATGGTTGCCCTCCTTAAATAAAAAGAGCGCCTACTCGGCGCTCTCTGCTCCAATAATCGTATTTGCTTGCTCTTGCGTGATTTTGCCCAGGGTAACAAACCGCTGCACCTGTGCCGTCGTGTAGCAGCCCAAGTCGTAATAGCGCTTGATCGTCGCGTACCAATCCATTTAGATGACACCTCCCTCTACGAGCGTCAGCAGCAGCGCCGCTTGGTCTTGCTCCGCTTTTTGTAGCCGAGCCTCTGTCTCTGCCTGACTGAGCAGCAGCAAAGCGTTATCCTGTTCGCCTTGCTGCTGCCGCGCCTGTGTCTCCGCCAAATCAAGGAGCAGCAGGGCGTTGTCGACCTCCAGCTGCTCAATGCGGAGCTGATCCGGTGTCGGCTCCGGTGGAGCTGGCTGCAGCGCCTCGATCTCCTCCGGGGTCAGCCCTTCCACCCAAAACGCCGGAGCTTCCGGGGCGAACGGTTCAGGGCCTCGCTCCTCCTCTGGCAGCGTGAGCCAGGCAACCATTGCAGCAGCATGCGCCACCTCAGCTGCTTGGTGCAGGTCATACGCCTCCCGATCGAACCGCGGGCGATACAGGCCGCCGGGTACGGGCAACGCGACGCGGTATCCGGTAATCGGTGCATCCTCGTTGTCGTAAGGGTCATCCGGCGCTGTCAACAGCAAATAACCCGTTTCGCTGTCGTCAACAAGATCGACGTCAACGAACAGGCCGTTAAGGTCTGTTATTATGGCTTCTTTCATTTGAGCCTCCTTAGTCTAACGGAACAATTGCGTTAATGTAGTTATAATTACTTGCCGTTGATCCTGCTGCATTTGAGGAAATGAACACAGTTCCCGTATCATTGATACTGAGATAGCTAGGCACAATGACATTGTTTATTTGACCCATAGTAACACCGTGATAAGCAGTTTTTGGTCGGTATTTCGGTGGAAGGTAGAAAATCGCCGAATAATTATTTCCGCCTTTCACGACTCCCTTAATCTGAACGGTGTTACCAACCAACTTATACGCAGGAGCGTAAAGCTCGGTTGATTCATAAGGTGCCCAGCCATTAAGCAATGTCGGCGTAATCCATTGTAGCAGCTTAGCCTGCGCCGTTCCGTTTTCCAGTACGGTCATGCGCCCGGCCAGCTGCGTTGCTGTTTTAGCAAGCTCATCACTCACTGATCGCTGATTAGTCGCATACTCCGTGCTGATCTGCGTTGGCGGGATGCCAATTAGGTAGGTATCCAGCGCAAGATAGGTGACTTCGTAAACGGCGGACGGATCATAATCGTTTCTCACAGCTACTGCACGTTGATTCCCGTACGCGAGGTCAGTGTAAGCCGAAAATACCCGATCCTCTTTCCTATTTCTGAACACAGACAATATTGCTTTTGTGCGATAGGCTAGCTTTGAATATTGATTCGTGCCCGTGTTGTTGTAGTTAATAATCGCCCAGTTGCTATCGTAGTACATGTTTGTCACAAGCTCCCGCACAACAGCCCCATATCCAACCTCCAGCGTATTGGCTCCCTCCGCCAGCATGATCGCCCCCTCAGAGCGTACGGGCTCGTCGGTTGGTGTGGCGAGCTGGTATTGGAGGCGGTAAGACTTTGTTACTCCTGCATTAGATGAAGATGTATGGGCATTATTGTTAAGTGCTACGTTTATATCTTGCTGTTCGCCTGTAAATGAAGGGGTAGTAATAACTTTGTATTGTTCGACCCACGCCTTAGTTCCCGTACCGTTGTACATACCAGAGGAGGCCGCTTGTCCTGCGGTTTTCATTTTCCAGCCGTTAAAATACGCCTTAACATCATCCACTGTCGGCGTGTAGCTGTCGCCCCAGCCGCTATCAGTATTAAGAATTGTAATAGCCACAATGGATTTATTAGCCGGGTCTGTCTCATCTGATACGACATGCTCGTCAGCGGCATTTGTCAGTGTTCCGCCTTGGCTAACTCGTTTCAAAATCTTTCCGTCGAATTTTACGGCATAGCCTGTATCTTTTAGTGGGTTGGGGATCGATAGGATTGCAGTTTTGTAAATTGCCGCGCCGCCAAGGAATCGCCAAGCCAAATCCCCCGTCAAATCCAACGACTTAAACCGTCTCGTTGCCCGCGCTTGTCCCGTGTTATCCGTATACAGCTCATCGTAGACGGTGCCGTCCAAGCTGGCTGCAAGCTGGGAGTCTGGGTAATAGATATACTGTTCGGATTGAGGCGAAAAGGGAGATGCGATCGAGCCTAATTCTAATTGGGGTTCTTTGAGAGTAAACGTCACTGGGTAAGTCCCGCTATAGCTCGGCCCATTCATAAACGCCAAGGCCAACTCAGATACTCCAGTTGGCACTGTAAAGGTATTTGTTGTAAGTGCGCCGAGGTCTGCAATATAAGTGCCACTTGACAGCACAGAGCCATCATTTATCCCTACGCGCAAGCGAGCCCCGGCGGTGATGTTGGAGCAGCTTATCGTATAGGTTTGGCCCGGAATAACCTTAACTGTCGTGCCAACGTACTGCCCGGCGGACGGGAGGATAAAACTAAGCTCATAGGGAGCAGATAAATTAACCGTTGGCGTTAACGACGACTTTACCCAGGTAGAGATGGCAGGAATTAAGTTTATTCCTGCTTGCCTCACATACGCACCATTCACGTTTTTGATATCATCGACGTAAGGATACAAAGCTGCTGCTTGAGCTTGGGTCATCGCCAAGACCGCCTCATACTCGTCTGCATTGATTTCGTATACCGCGATGTTTGCAAAGAGAGCTTCTTTATCTGCTCCCCAACACCAAATGGATGGATTTAAATTTTGTTGTGACTCGCTTGTTTTTTGTGCAGCGATTACGACCGTTGTCCAATTAGTTGATGTTACCGAAATACTCTTACCGCCAAAATACGCATCAATCTTTGTTGTGGACAGATTTTTTACACTGGCAACCATCACGTAATTTTTGCCTAGCGATGTTGTTAATGCAGGAGATCGCATAAGCGTAGCATTACCAAAGCCTGTATTGACTTTGAGCTTTATTGAGCTTCCTCCAGTTGGAGATGTCCCAGCAGCAAGGGACGTAACCCCATTGCTTCCAGGCCAACCAGATAAGCTATCTCCTCGCCCAGCTCTCCCCAGCATATTCAACAGCGTTCGGCCCTTAATGCCTTTAACCCGGAGTGGCGTATCTTGCTTTGCTTCAACTGTCTGAAGTCCTGGTAAGAGAGAGAGAGCTGCAGGAGCTGCGTCCGTTAAATCAGCAACAAGAGGCTGCACGGCATCATCAACCGTATCTTTACGGGCGATATCATCGGCAGCAGATGGCGCTGTGACCTTGGCACGACCGTTTGTGTCCCTTTGTACGATCCGGGAAGCGGTGGCTGCGTTGGTTGCTCCGTCCAGCTTAGTTTTATCTGCAGCGGTATAATCGTTGGTGGAGAGTCCTTTACCAGAAGCTTTATCCACTTTTTCGCTAACCGCTGTATCGAGCTTGTCCCAATTATCGTTGAGCATTGTTTCAATATTAAATGTGTCTTGACCGTCTGTTTGTGGGTTTTTCTTATACAAATTTAAATTTGGTGTTTGGCTCGGCATTTTAGCCCTCCTCTAAAAATGGAGCAAAGTCAGTCAGCTTCCGTTGCTGCAGTTGATTGATTGTCATGCCCTGAACCTCTTGAACAAGCAAATATCGGAACTTGTAATCTAGTATCAAATGCGCCGGCTTGATTTCCTCGATTGCAGCCTTTAAATCGTCCAGGTTCGGCGGTAGCCCGAGCGTGTCGACGAATGTAATCAGAATCCGCCGTTCGGATGGGAAAACCGTCACGCTGATTGTACCGCCGCTGTAAGCCTGGGCGACGTTTTTGAGGAGCGAACCGGAGGCTTTTCCGTAACCGCGCATTTTGGAGATGATAACGGACCGGCGCTGGTCTACCGGTTTACCAAGTTCGATAACGAGATTCAGATCCCGTTCATAACGATCAAGTCCCCATGTCGCGCTTTCTGGATAGGACTGATCCAGCAGGCTTTCCGCCCCTGCGAAAAGTAAATCAAGCTCCTCACCTTCACTCTGCAGCAGCTCATACATCTCTATGACTTCGTCGTAAAGATCGGGCAAATACCCTATTAAACGGTCGCTCATGTGACGGTCACCGTCCCGACGATTGGCACCTCATCCAGAGCCGTTTGAATGTTTGCAGCCTGGCCGTTTACAAGCAAGTTGCTATAGTCAATCACCGGCGGAATACCCAGGATAATGCCCTGGATACGAGTGTAGCGGATAATGGTGTCCGTAAAGGCGAGCTCGGCCAAATAGGCTTTCAGCCCAGTCAGGATCTGCTCGCGCACCTGGGATACCGTAGCTCCCGTTGCCAACGTCACTGAAACGGAAACGTTAATCGGGATCTCGGTTGCTCCCACTACAGTCACGACAGCCCCGATCGGCGCTGCCCCTTCACCTAATCCGTCCTGAGTCGGGTCGATATACTGCTGGACGGCAGTGACCAGAGCAGGCTCGGGAGACGTCATACTCTCATCGAGTAGGACAACCTTGACCGTTCCGGGACCAGCCCAAAGCGGAAAAGCTCGTACACGGCCAACGCCGCTGATCTCCCTTGCCCATTGCTCGTACTGATACCGGTTGCCGCTTGTAACGGGTTTGGTGACCTGCTGCTGGTAACGCTCGTACAGCGCGGCGTCGGTTTCACGATCCGTCCCGGGGATCAGTAGCTCCGTCAGCTCCGCGCGGACAAGATCCGGCACAAAGTCAATCGGCAGCAGCGTCCCGAAGCTACCGTTTGCCGTAGAACCAGTAGTCTCTGCTTCTAACCGGTAATCGCCAGCGGCCAAGCGGCTGATGGCTCGATAATTGATGCCGCCCAGTGAAAAACGGTTGCCGATTGGGATATCCAGCGGCGCGTCGGCAGCGGCGTAAAATCGCCCCCGCACCAGCGCCTTGGTCGCCGACTTCCGTTTGACACCGGACCAAGCTATGGCTCGATCCAGATAGTCGCCTGTCGCCGTGTCAGCAAAACGTTGGTCCGCCTGCACGTCGAGCTGCACGTATAGCTGCGCCATTTCCGCCGCAGCTGGAGCCATGGCGTCGTAAATAATACTCCCGGGCCGCTTGTCCATATCGTCAGGGATCCGATCCAGCATCCGTGCTAGGATCGTATCAAACGTCTGGTTCTCATACACTCATTTCCACCTCCGATATCGTGCCGGCTACCGTGTCAACGGCGAACAAAGCCGTCAGCTGATCATCTCGCTGCTCATAGACAAAATCCCGCACGGCCAAGATCCGCTCATCAAAAATCAGCGCCTCTGTTACGACACGCTCGATCTCAGCCTCCATCAGTGCATTGGATGAGCTCCCGATAATCTCGTCGCGCTCTGTGCCGTACTCGTCCGGATAGATGAGGTAGGCGTAACGGGATGTCAGCAGCGTCTTGACAATAAACTGCTTGATTGCCTCTAGGCCGTCAACGGTACCGCGCACTCGGCCCGTCATCAGATCCAGCGAATAGGTCTTGCTGGGCAGCGCCGCGGGCTGGTAAAGCTCTGGCGTTTGCAGATTAGGCCCCATAGGTCACCGCCTTGTCTAAAATAAAAAATGACTGCCCGCCCTGTTGGGCTGCAATCATTACCGTGTCGCCAGTTTTTAGCTGATCCGAATATGTGATTGTACGGCTGATTCCGTCCATGATGACCGTTTCCTCTCGCGCAGCCAAGTGTGCGGCCACAATCAAAAATTCGGCATCATAGACCCGTTTCAAGTCATCGCCGATCTGCACCCGAAGCGCCGGCGGCGGTTGGATGACGGTGCCAATCAACGTGCGGACAGGCTTAGCAGACCCCACCGCGTCAAGAGCAATCTGCTGAATTAGCTCTTTCATTTATCCTCCGCCCCCAGGATCTCCTCGCGCAGTTGCTCCGCAAACGTTTTTTCGTCGTCCGACTTGTCATCCGTGTCCGACTTGGCCGTGCCGTCCGTGTTATACGCCGGATCAATCTCCGGCAGCTCGTCCGTCTCCGTGAGCGTAAGACTCATCGTGTGCTGCTTGCCGTCAAAGGTGTGCGTGTCCTCGTCAACAAAGTAGCCACGCTTGACGTTCAACTCCGGGATAACGACGTGTACGCCGGATCCGGCAACTACGGACGGGATCCCCCAGGCTTCGAGCGATAGAGTCCGCTTTACGCGTCCCTTCTGCGCAAGCATTGCCTGCGCCCGCTGCTGTAGCTGAGCTTTGTTTAGCTCCTCGCTAATCGACTCATACAGCTGCAACACACCGTAGCGCCCCTCAAGTGCCTTGCTCGATGCGACAACGGTAACAGCCCCTTGCTCGCCATCTTTGCGCAGCTTAACCCGTGTTGCCATCTCCTCGATGCTCGCGGAAGCTGAGTAGCTAATCAGGTTGCCGCCGCTCTCAATGACCCATTTCTGGACCGTGTCCTTGAGCGCCAGCAGCTCTACTTTCCCCGCCCGGCTCCGCAGGGCGTACCTGCTACCGAGCTGCTTATAGGTGGAATCCAGCGCCCGCAGAACCATGTCATATAGAGGCTCGTCCTCGCTGATCTGGTTGACTACATGGCGCGTATCGGCAATGGCTCCCGGCGTGAGCTGAAAGTCGTTGCAAAGCTTACGGAGGATTCCTGCGGCTGTTAGCCCCTTGAATGTGTACGTATCAGAATTATTTACGAGATAATAGAGCTGGTCATAAGCGGTCAATGTGAGTTGGCCGTCCGAATTGCGCTCCGCTCCGAAGACAGTGCCGCGGAACAGTTCAGCACCCTGCCAGCGAAACAGGATAGCATCGCCGCAATAGACTTCTACCGGTTGGTGGCCGCCACGAGGGATGGAAAGCAGCGTCACGCTCAGGCGGCGCGGGGCCCGGTATTTTTGGCCGTTCCATTCGACGGATTGCACGGGCAGCTCGTAAGAGCCGCCAGCGAATCGCGTTAAAATAATCTCAATCATGCCATCACCTCTTAGGCAGCTTCAACTTTTGACCGGGGCGCAGAGCGTAGGGAGACTTGATACCATTTAATGTGGCGATCTCCTTGTACCGGCTGCCATCCTTGAGCTGGGCTTGGGCAATCTTCCAGAGCGAATCGCCACTCTTTACTGTGTAGGACGTCGGCGCAACTTTATTGTTCGGTCGCGCGCTGCCGGACGATACGGTGACTTGCTTTTTGCCCGCGACCGTTTTTTCGGCGAGCTTCCGTGCTTTGACAAACCGGTACTCCCGTAGGCTGAGTGTGTAGTTGAGCGTGTCGGGATCGCCAGCAGCCTCCGTTACATTAAAATCCTCTATGGAGACAGCCGTATTTACAGGGGTGCCTGTTACGATGAAGCGACACGGCATGCCGGAGTCTTTCCATCGCTGGAGCATTTTGGCGATGTCCCACGGGCGCGGCCACGGGTGTTTGTCGTACGAGCAATAGCGGCCCCAGGCCGCGGGGAGCATGGAGCTGAAACTATACGTTTTTAACGCCGGGTCCTGAATGACGGCCACCTCACCAAGCCCCGCAATGCTGACGGTTGTATTTACGCTCGGGCTGCCGATCTCCAACGTCTCCGGGTTAACCGGCAGCCAAAGCACCTCGGTATTGTTGTTGTACTTGAGCCACAGCTCCGTCATCCGCTGTACGCCCCCTTCGCTCCGGTAAGCATGCCGGTCATTAGCTCGGCGCGGATCGCTTTGACAGCCTCTTTGCCAACACGCTCGGCATCCATATCGTTACTGTAATGGTTATCGCCGGTCATGTAGACTTTGATGTCGCCCATACTCTGAGCAGCCGTACCTTTTCCGGCGGCCATACCTCGGATCAGCTCGGCCTCTTGGGCTGGCAGCACCGTCTCACCTTTGTGCAAGCGGAACAGCATATCGTCTTTCGGGATGTCACTGATTCCCGTTGCGGCTCCTGGAATAAGCTTCATCCAGTTTTTCGGGAAGCGCTGGCCCGGCGGCGTAAGCGGGTTAAAAAACTTAATGCCATCCGTAACCATGCCGGGGATATCCTTTGCGCCAATCCCTGGAGTATCCACCCCGATTGATATTTTTTTACCGGATAGCTTGCTGATCCAATCCGCCAATGTCTTAAATACAGGCTCCAGCGTATCCATAAGCGGCTTAAACTCGCGCCAGGCGTCTAAAAATACGCCGACTTTGGCCGAGGCATTGTCCAGCCAAATCTTTATATCATTCAGCCAACCCTTAGCAGCCGTCCAAAATTCGTTCAGCTTTAACTTGATCGTGTCCCAGTTTTTCCAGACAGCATAGAGGGTGGTAACGGCCGTAATAATCCAGCCGATAACCGGAAGGAATCGAGCCCCGCCAACAGCAGCACGACCGAGCCACGGAATGAAAGGCTTAATCCATTTCCACAGCTTAGAGAAAGCGCCACCGAGCCACTTCGCCCCGGTCCAAAGTCCTTTGAAAACAGGCTCCAGCTTTTTATAGATTGCGACTCCTTTGCCTGCAGCGAACAAGCCCGCAAAGGCGGTGGTAAGGGTCAGGATAATAGGCTCCAACGTTGACCAGTTTGTCACCATCCACTTTATTCCTTTGCTCAAAGCGCCGGCAAATGTACCCGCCAAGTCAGAAATACTCTTGGTAAATTCGACGATGCTTTTCTTACCTTCGTCTGTCTTTGCCCAAGCGGCCAACTCTTCAAAAGCTGGGCTCGCCGATACGATCATTGATTTACCTATATCTACGAGAATCTTTTTCATCTCGCGTGCGGCGTCATTAATCGGAGTCATAGGATTGTCGTCGCGAAACTTGTTAAATTGCTGATCAAGCTGCCCGGTCGCTTTGATCGTGTCGTTGACGGCCCCCGCTGCAGCGAGCATAGGCTCTTTCAGATCTTCGTACTTAGTTCCCAACAACGTTGTGGCGATTTTGGCTCGTTGTGTCTCGCTTTGAATCTTGTTCAGGCCCTTTGCCACCATAGCAAGAGCCCCCGCTCCACTGAACTTTCCGGCATCCATTTGCTTATAAATCTTTTCCGTCTCTTTTTGGCCGAACATAGCTGTATACGCATTGATTTGATCATCAGTTAATTCGGATCGGCGGATATTAAATTCACGAATCATATCCGCTGTATCGTCATGGTTTCGCCCGCCGCCTTGGACTGCAGCAACCAAAGCAGCACCTACATTACCAATGCTCATGCCCATTGACTTAAACGAGCTACTGTACTCGTTAATCGTATCCAGGTAATCGTCGTATTGGTCACCTGCTTGCTGCATGACTGCTGCAGAAACGTCACCGATTTCTTTCATCGAACCCAATTGATTTTTGTAAGCGGAGGCAAAACCGCGGTTTACTTCTGGCACATCTTTTTGATAGATTTGGGCGAAAGCAGCAGATATCCGAGTCGCCTCATCAAGCGCAGAACCAGCTAACTTGGTTTGCTGCGAATGATCCACATAAGCGCGTGTGACGTCTTCCCTGGTATCGCCGACCTTTTGATCATAGTAAATGCGATTGACTCGCTGAGTGACTTCATTCACCGGGGCATTCGTTATAGCTGCAGCTCGCGCATCGTTTTCAAACGAACTTGCCCCCGCCAAGAATGATCCTGCGCCTACTGCCCCCGCACCTACCCCGATCCCGATAACAGCCCCTTGTGCGGCTTGCGCCCGCGCCTCTATGTCGTTCAGAACCTTTGTTGCGTTGTCCTTGACTGTGGCAACTACAGATACCCGCATTTTGTTCAACGCAGATGCGGACGAGCGGATTCTCTTCAAGACCCGCGTCGCCCTATCGTTAACCCGGGCAACAATCTTGGTATGCTTTCGTGCAAGGTGTTCCGTCATCTTCTTGAGCTCTTTCAGCTTCTTTCCAGCCAGATCCTGTGCTTGAATCTTCATTTTGATTTTTGTCCGCTCCAGAGCCCTCGCTTGTTTGCGGGTTTGCTCTGTAGATTTCTTCATTTTATCCATGCTTCGCTTCATTTTACGGAGATTACGAGTCATGCGATCTTGAAGGGCGAACATAGTCGTAAGCTTAGCCAATGGATTCTCCTCCTTTCTGAAAAATAAAAATGACCCCTCACGGAGTCATTGATAAAAACAATTTAGAAAATGATTCAATCACTTTTTCGTCCTCGTCAATCATCATAAGTACGACGGGACCGTTTATGAAAGTAGCTGCGCCAAGGCTAGTTTCTTTTTCTACTTTGATATAATCGTCATAAACTTTCTTTGCATCTTCATTCGTTTTAAACTCAACCACATTAAAATATGTGTGAGGAGCTTTTTTAACTGATTCTCCGTCTGCAGCGTATAACGCATTAGGCCAGCTTTTTAGCATAATTTCGCTTATGACTTCATACTCCAGGGATAAATCCTCCACACCTGCAAGTGCCTTTACAAACTTCACCATACTTGGCCCTTCCCTATCCACTAGCACTGGAGCCTCTTCCGGTTCTGGGCTCGATGATGGACTCGGTGAAGTAGTCGGAATCGGCAAAGCACTCGCTGCCGGTTGCTCCGTTCCCTTTTCAGGCTTGACTGAACAAGCCGCTACAACTAATAGAATTATAACGGGCACCCAGGCCCACTTTAAAAATCGCGTCATTATGTATCCCTCCCAGAAACAGGATACGATGACCCGGCGCAATCGCGCAACAAGTTTTCGACATTATTTCCCTTTTTTCTGAGAGGGCTTTGGCTGATTGTCCTTAACCCATTGTTCAATGCTGCCGTAAATATACGCCCGATGGAGATCGTCCATGGCCCATAAGTCCTGCGGTAAGATATGCAGCTTATGCAAGGCGTAGTGGGCCATGACCGCATCCTGATCACCGGACTTGATTAGTTTTTTGCTTCTTCGACCAAGTCCTCGTCCTGATCGCCGTAGCCGTTCACTCGGTTAACAGCATTGATCCAGTCCGTATATTCGCCGCCTACAGACAGCACCGCTCGCGCCGCCTCCACAGGATCCACCACTCCATAGGATTCCAGCAGCTCTGCTGATCTAAAGTCCGGGAAGACGGTGGACTCCAGCGCCATCTTCACAGCCATTCGCTTAGAATCAAGAATCTCATCAACCACGCGCCCTTTCTTGACGATGCGGCGCGTGCAATCTTCCTGAATCTCCTCAATCCGCTTCGGCGGCAGGCTACGGAGTACGAACGGAATCGGCTCCCCTTTGTCATCGAGGAAGCGTTTTGTAATGACAACCTCCTCTTCGATATACTCCTGCTTTGCCCTGCCCTTCATGAAAAATGCCATGTTCTTGTTCATCATATCGCTCCTATTAGCCCAGCGTCGGGGCTGTGAATTGATCGGTCATGTCTACATCGTCGAAGGTAAAGGACACTTCTTCATCCAGCGCTTCCGCTTCGGTATCAAGGGATGCCATGACGACGCTGTCCAGGTTCACGCCGCGCAAGATGACGGTCTGCGCGCCGATCGACGAGGACGGATCCTCATTCGTAACCTGGATACTGAAATAGGTGTCTTTTCCGTTTTTGATGTAATCGTACATCAGCTGGCGGAAGCGGGACGTGACGTAATAAATTGTCATGGAGCCGGTGCCGGACCATCCGGTCGCCTTGTGCTGAGTACCTCGACGTCCAAGCGTTTTTACCTCAGCCTTTTGCTTTTCAGCGGTCGCTTCCAATGTGCGGACATAGAACATTTCCTCAACGACGCCGTTGATTGTCGCGAATGCCCGTCCTTCCTGGCCCGAAATCGTGTCGTTCGATTTGAGAAAACCCATTTTAGTTCACCGTCACTTTCATGTAGATTTTCTCGACAGAGTCAACCGGCTGAACGTTCAGCTCCACATAAACGCTATCCGATTCGGCGCCTGCTGTAACGGTGACATCAGTCTGAGGGTCAAAGTTTTGGATTGCTCCAGCGCCTTGCTGCGCAGACACCTGGGCAATGATTTCGCCCTTGAGCAGCGATCGGCCGTCAGCGTTATTGCCGACTTTTCCCAAATAGAAAGCGTCAAAGGTCGCCTTAATGTCGTTCGCAAAGCCGTCCAGTACACGGATAACACGATTCTTGGCAAAGGCACGGCCCTTCTCCGGGGTAAATCCCGTCAAGGTGTTAATGTCCTGCTCGATGCGAGCGACGCCCGGCCCCGGCGTAAATACGAACTCTCCTGCCTGCAGCGCGGCGATAATCTGCGTATTGGTGTAGCGCGGGCTGACATCCACAGCATCGTCATAGGCGTCATAGGTAAGCGACTCCGTGACTTCCGCCGCAGCGGTTGCCGCCGCCACCCACACCGTAGCTTGCGCAGCTGTCAGCGCCGTTCCATCGGCAAGCACGACGCCGTTCTTGACGCTGATCACGCCCTCGTGGTTAGCCGTCGGGTAGTTTTCCAGCACGACTTGGATCTTCTTCCCCTCGTCCTCCCGGAGCCGACGGGCGAATGCGGCATACACACCTTTGAGCGTTGCGTCCGTTCCCGGGTAAGCCGCTGTATTGAAGTCGGCCAGCTCCAGCGCTGCCATGAAGTTGGTGTGGTCAGCATTGGTTGTTGTGCCGTTCGTTCCCCCGGCCAGCGGCGTGCCTGCCGATGCGGTCAGCGTTCCGGTTCCGCTCCAGACCACCCAGTCATTGGCAACAAGTGCAGCAATGCTGGCAACGATTTGCTTGTTGACTTCAACACCTGCCAGCCTTGTGCTGACCTCGAAAGAGCCTGGCACGTCCACGCTGGACGCGACAACCACGCTGATGTCGTTACCGCGCACCCCGGAATACTTTGCCGTCGCCGTCAGCGCGCCGAGCGTGGCGGAAGCCTTGACCCCGTCGTTGAGCCGGTAAACGAGCAGTTTGCTTGCCCGCTTGAGTCCTTCCCGCACCAGCAGCAGCTCCGGCGCCGTCAGCGGATAGCCAAGCTTCGCCGTAGGATCCTCGCCAGCTTCAAGGGTAAGCAGCGACTTCGGAGAGCCCCATCCCAGCGTCAACGCCACCGCAGCTGTACCGCGAGTGCCCGTTCTGCCGAGTGCTGCCGGAGCGGAAACGATATTAATGTAGACGCCTGGCCGCACTTTATTTTGCATTGTCCATGTGCCTCCTGCCATTATGCCTGCACCTCCCGTTGATAAAATTTATCCAGTTGTTGCTGGACATCAATCAGCGTGTAAACTTGGTCATCGACCAATAGCGCTGTCAGTACGTCTCGGTCAGCCGCAAATCGCTGCGATTGCAGCAGCTGTGCCTTTGTGTAGCCCTGTGCTTCGGACTGGACATGTTCCGTTTCAGCTTTCTTCAAGCTTGATCTCCTCCTTCAATTTCTGCATGCGCTGCGGCTCGGCTCGAGCCCGCATCAGATGGATGCTGTATTGCACCGACATCTGCAGCACATCGTCGACAATTTGATATTGCATCCCGGATCCCGTTGCCAACCCGCTGCCCGTGTCGATGCGCTCCAGCACTTCTAACAACTCCGCTCCGACAGCGTGCCGGTCCTCGTCTGAGAGGCCAAAGTAAGCCACAGCGACACTATGCGAGCGGATCCGTCGCCGACCGATGCCTGACGTTTGGGTGATTGGCAGCACTTGGACGCGGAAGCAGGGTTCCTTCAACCCCTGCTGGATCGGCTCGTCGTATACCGCCCAATCAGGCCAGCGCGTCACCAGCGCGCGCACAACGCCGTCCTTTACATCGTTTACGGTTATCATGGCTCAGCCTCCAAAAATCCGGCGATGCAGCTCACGGACATGTCGGTCAAAGATCGCTTGCAGTTGCCCCTCCACCGTCTCAACCGCCGTGCGCAGCATAAACTTCCCGTCCCGCCATTTCGTCAGATCCACGCCGTGCCTGTGCCCGAACTCAATGAAGCTGGCATACTCGGTGTTGTTGACGATCTCGATTTGATATTCATTACCGGCACGGGTAATCTCTCCGACGCGCCAGTTGCGCCGCAGCTCCCCGGAGTCGACCGGCGTCAGCAGCTTGGCCTGCGCCTCGATCCGGTAGGCAATCTCTAGCAGGCAATCCTGCATAAGCTGCTCGACCTCGCCGCGGCGTAGTACCTCATCGAGATTGGCGACGACGGCGTCAAGCTGGGAATAGTCAATCGGCTTCAAGCGGCGGCTCATGCGTAATCCTCGCGCAGTAACTCGACCTCTTGGTGCGTTGGGTACGGCGGCAGCGGTTCGCCGGCGTTGTACCGCCAAATCCGATGAGGCGCACCGAAACGGCTAATTACGATTTCATCGCCCTGTCGGATCTCGACCTCCGGGGCGATAAAAAGCTTCATGCTCGCGCGGATGTCGTTCTGGTTATCCGTCTGTGTGTTCGCCGCGGCAGCTCCAGCGGACAAAAAACAGGGCTGATCCGCATAAATCTGGACCAGCCCCTGCTGTTTAGCTCCGTTTGGCTTGGTTGTCGTTACCATCCGGCTAATCGTCGCCAGATCGTTATACATCCGCTCGATTGCCTCGCGGTGCTTTGTATAATCCATGACTACCACCTCAATCTACGAAAACGCACAAGCTGCGCCTCGTAATCAAACAGCACCGAGTCGACCACCGTCACGCTTGGTCGCGGCGGAGCCTGGACGCCAACCGGAGCGATCGGCTTAACCGACGTATCCCCGATTGTAGTCTCGTAGGCTTCTGGAGCTTCCGGCTTTGGATAAATGAGCGCAGACTGCTCAGCTGTCACTGCAGCAGCCACCATAGCGGCCCAGGTGAAGCTAAGCTCCAAGGGTACCGCGGGAATGTTGCAGAACGTCTTGATTCCCTGCTCCACATCTGCGACGTAAAGGTCGATTAGCCCGTCATGCGTGCTGTCTACGAGTCCCAGCCGCTTTTTTGCCAGCTCGCGGATCTCTGCCGGATTAAGCATTGCTCTTATCTGCCGCTTTGCCGGACTTAGCCTTTTCATCCTCAAGCACGGTGACAAGAGAGGCGATACCCTCATGCTCCGCAGCGGTTAGTTCAATCGTCTCGCCGGCGGCATACCGGCGACCGTTATGCTTGATGCTGATATCGTTGACTTGTACCTTCATGCAGCGTCAGCCTCCTTAAATGACTTGCGCCTGGAATACGTTATCCGCTTCGGGAAACGACGGCAGCGCGGTTGCAACAGCCTTCGTCCATGTGCTGACTGGATCAGCGCCCTCCTCATAGACCATCGCCAGCACATTGCCGACCATTTGCGTATCAATCGAAGGATCACGGGTCAGGCGTACCTCTTCGGCGGTTGGGCCGTAAATCGTTTCACCAAGCGTGTCCGGTCCGAACAATACAATTTTGTTCTCCGGGAAGTACCGAGCGGAGCTGATCGTCCCATTGGCTGCTTGTTTACGGTATTTTGCATCATAAGTCGCGATCGCCGGGAGACCGAGCTGCTGCAGGTAGGTATTCAATTCTCCGCGACTTGCCATGCGAGTTGTGCCGTTGCCGTAGAGGGCTGCAGCTACCTTCGGATGTGTCAGGAGTCGGCTCAAGACCGTGTTGGACGTTAGAGCCCTCGTTGGCATCGCATCAAGCGCGTTGCCCCACTCCAGCAAGTCACCGATAGGATCACTGGCCGCATCGCTCCAGAGGCTCGTACCGGACAATACCTCTTTATGGTTCGCCGGCACGCCATAGTCAACGGTAGCCGACAGATTATTCTCTGCGAGTGTGACCTTACCACTCGCCAACACTTCCATACGCATTAGCTCGATGCGCGCCCTTACGGAAGCGACAAGGCTGTCAATGTCGTCATAGACCTGTTTCATCAGGTATTGCTCCTCTGCAGCATTACGAGGGGATTCGAGGGCGACAATTTCTTTCTCGCCCAGACGTAGCTTGCGTTTGATTAGCGCAAGCTCCATCGCCATCTTGGACGCCTCACGGCTACCGATCTCGGCCTCGGTGTCAAACGCATGCACCGATGCGATAACCGGCGAGCGCCCCGCGCCTTTGATGATGTCAAATTCAAGCGATGCGCGCTTGACCTCTGGGAACAGTGTCTCGCCCAGCAACGCAGGGTACGTGCGATTCTTCAGATAGTTAAGGATTTCTTTTTGGTTAAACAGTTCCAGAACAGTTGCCATAGTTCCTTATTCCTCCTTTGGTCGATTAAACGCCCGTTTTGAATTTGATCTTGCCTGCAAGAGCTGTCTTAGCCGCAGCTGCAGGCGCTACCGGCAGACGAGCCTCAAGCACCCAAGCCTCGACAAGCACAGCGCCCGGCTGCGGTCCCGTTGTTACGTCGATGTCATTGAGCAGCAGCCCGATTGCCGTTGCGTCGTTGGCCGGGTAGACCGTACCAGCAGGGACAATCTTGCGACCCTGGGCATTTGCCAAAACACCAGCATCAGAAACTTGATAGGTGAAGCTCGTAAATTTTGCGCTCGCCAGAAAATTCGGCTGCGTTACAGATGTTTTTTGAACATACATGCTGTCACTTCTCCCTTCTTAGCCCCAAGGATTATTTGCGGCAGCGGGGGCTTTTCCGCTCTCATTTGCCGCTTTGGCAAAACTTGCGCCGACACTTGGCTCTCCGCCTCCGCCTTTCGGATCTCCACCTTCTGGCGGCTTTGCGCCTTTAAACTTCGGCGTCTCCGGTTTGGCCTCCGAAAACAAAAAGCCCTTGCTCTCGCGCAGGGCTTTCAGCTGATCGTCCAGGCCGCCCTTGACGGTGCCCGCATCGTCCAGCTGGATTTTCGTTTTGTCGAGCAGTCCCGCTACAATATCCAGGTCATGGGCCTGGCCTGCCAGCGCGAGCTTGATTGCCGTTTCCATTTGCATGTCTTTGACTTTCGTCTCGTACTGCTCCTTGGCCGTTTTGTTCTCGCCCTGCAATTTCTCGATTTGCTGTTTCAGCGCCTCGTTGTCGCCGGCGGACTTCTTCACGTCTTCGAGCTGACCTGAAATCTTATCCCGGTCCTTCTCGGCTTGCTTCTTGCTTTCATTGACTTCGTCAAAGCGAGCCTTTGGAACAAAGCTTTTCAGCTCGTCAGCGGATGCGGCGGCGGCTTTAGTCGCCAGATCATCGGTAAGGCCCAGTGCAATAAATTGTTCTTTATTCATGTTCGGTTCCTCCGTTTCATCTTCGCTTGTTTACCCGGTCGCGCCCGGTGATGTCTTGTTCTTTAACGTCTGCAATACCAAAAAGACGGCAAACAAAAAGCACCCTCGCGTTTTAAGCGGGAGTGCTTCAAGGTTTCGGTTCTTTTTTCTTTGGCGGCTTGGTAATGATCAACCCTTCGCCGGTGCCGATAAATCGATCTTCACGTTCGGGGCGAATCCGTGCTTCCTCTTTTTCAGGTTTGTCCTTCATCTGGAATTACCTCCACAATTAAAGTTAGCTTGCCATTTTCGGACAGTGCTTCAATGATTTCATATTCGGTCCCTTTATCAAGCAGGAACTCAAACTCATTTGGAAAGTCGCTTAGTGATTGAATCGGTGCGCCAATTGTACCCGGCGGCAGCCGAAGTACCAGCTTCACCTGTCCACCAAAAGCACTGCTTGGCAAAAGCGACGTGCTCATGAACGCCATATCACGGACTCTCATGCCGACAAGCTCGTCTGGATCCGAAGTTCCGAAAACGTTCTGGCTCAAGCCGCGGTACACCTCGATCGCTTCCCGAAGTGGAAACTTCTGCAGCCCCGTACTAATGCTTTCAATGATGCGGTCCCAATGTTCATTGGTCGCCGCTTGCCGCAGGTGGCGGTTGATTTCGGAGTAGGAGCTTCCCGAATATAATTTAACCGCGCCCTCCTCCGCAGAGGTGAGCTCACCAATCCATGCCGGTGCAACTTCGTCATTCCACGCGGCAACATCAGATGCGGTGGTAAACTGCCTCACCTTCATTGTACCACGTTTATCCTTTTGTACGGGAGCTGCCGGCTCAGGTTCCTCGTCGACAAGGTATTTCTGCTTCCATTCGGGATACTTCATCGTGCTCGGTACCTTATACACGCTGCCGTCATCATCCCGTGCGAGCCGTTTGCCCAGATCCACAATGCCGGCGTTATCAAACTCCGCAACCGTTGCCGTGCGGCAATGGGAGTGGAAAGGCGGATACGTTTCTCCGACGCGCATTTCCTCCAGCTTGAATACCTGGCCGTCCATGTCCTGGCAGATGTCGCTAGTCCGGCGGTCGAGAGTCGCTACGATCTTGTAAGCCTTGACCACGCCCCGCGTCGCCTTGTATCCGTCCATGGCAGCTTGTCCTGTGAAAAAGGCGCTCTCCGTCTGTACCAAGCGGCGCGCATTGGAAAGAGACACTTCCATCCGCTTGGAAACTTCGGATGCCAGGCGCTCCAGCGGCTCGCCACGAATGAACGCCTGCGACATTTTAGTGCGAAGCTCCTGCACCAGCTTATCCCGATCGCCCCAAATGCGCTTGCTCCAGTTGCTCCCTGCAAACTCCGTGCCGAGCACCTTGTCCAGCCCTGGCTTGTTGATGCGAGCGAAGCTGGTCCCGATGCCAAGCCCGCGCTGCAGCTCGTATCCGGTTTTGTAATACGTATCCTCGTAAATGTCGCCGAGCAGCTTGCCCGTGCCGCGCTGACGGCTCGCAGCCAGTACTTCGACTTCTTGCCGCACTTGCAGCTCCAGCGCCTCCAAGCGGGAAACGCGGGCTTTGAACGAGGCGCGGTTAAGTTCCTGTGTCCATTTGCCGTCCGTGTTGGCTTTTGCCTTGGCCGTAAACTCCTCAAGGGTCATCCGATGCGCGGTCAGCTCTTTGCCTGTCAGCTGTTTGCGGGCATCCGTCAGGCTGATTCCATCGTTGGTAGCGTAGCGTCCGTAAAAGGCTGCCATCCGCTCCTTGATGCGGTCCAGCGCTTGCGTATACTCCCGCAGCATGACGTTTTCGAAAGCATCAACCTGTTTAAACGCCGCTTCGGAAACCTCCGCCGTTCGCTGCTCCCAATAGCTAGCCGGCTTCATTCGTCTTCATCCCCCACCGGTGCCGTGAATCCAATCGCATCCGTTGTGCTTCCCTGCGGGCCGAGTGCATCGACAAGGCGGGCAATCGGTTCCACCTGTTCAGCGGTGATTACGCCGGCATCCGATTCCACTCGACCGCACAAGGAAACAATCAACTTATTAACCCGGCGTGCCGCTTGCTTACTTAGCATTCGGATCACCTCCGGCTGGCTGCTGTGTATATGGATCGGCCCCGAGCTCCGTACCTGCTTCATCTTCCAGACGTTGCAGCTCGTCCTTAACATCCGTTGTCCATGGATGGTTAGCGATAATGGTTTCCTGGGAGATTACACCGGCACTGTTTTTGGCATTGGTTACCGCCTCGGTTTCGTTAATCGGAATGTCGCGGTTAAAGATCAGGTCGACGCTCTCATCGCTGAAATCCGCTCCCGTGACATTGGCAAGGTGCTGATCCACAAACCACAGAAGCTGCTCGAATGCAGCCTGAAACTCGTTCTCCATGTCATTTGCGTCAAGATCCAGATCGCCGAAGAGGAACCGCAGCGCAATACCCGACGGACTGCTGCCGAGCTTATCCGACTGCGTGTCTACGCCTCTACCAAACTCGTAAATAGCTTTGCGCAGCGAGTCCATGTGCTTTTCAAAAGCTTCGCTGTCCAAGTTTGTCTCCAGCGTTGTAACCGATGCAGGATAGTCCTTGGATCCTGCCAACTTGATTGCACGGAAGGTCGACAGGTTACGCCTAAACTCCCCGAGATCCTGTCCGTCAAGGTTATCCAGCACGTAAATACTATTTGGCGTGTCCTCGATTACATTTGCGTTATCGGATCGCTTGCGGTCGTAGTCGTCCACCAGCGAGCGAACCATAACAATTAACGGCAGCTCGTCGTCGTTATATTTCCAGCAGACCCACGGCAGCCGTTCCCAGTTCAGCCCGCTTTCCGCTCCGTCTCGACCAACAACAGCGAAATGTGCTCGCGGTCCGTCGGTGTCCGGCACGAGCCCGGCGTGCCCTGGGCCGTCCATCGTAAAATGCTGCACGCCCTTCGAGTCCCAATATTCCACTTTTGTGACAACGTGCTTGGTCCTGCCCTCGTAATAGTCCACCTCGTACATGCGGATCAGCGCGTCCAGCTCGGTGTGAGCGGCGTCACGCCAGAGCGGAATGACTTCGTGTGCAGGAATCCGCTTAAACGACAGCTCGCCAGCTTCGTCGTAATAAACCTGCAGCCAGGCTTTGCCGTTGGTCACGGCGTCTTTGCCCAGGTTTTTCAGCATCCGCCAGAACTCCTTGCCGATGACGTCCTTCAAATGCTCCGCGTAAGCCTCATTGTCCGTCTGGAGCGATGGCTGCTTACCTAGCAGGTAGTTAGCCTTTTGGTCGACCAGCTTGCGGACGTATCCATGAACCAGCTTGTTGTCAGCCATATTTGCAGCAGCGACTTGCCTGCCGCCCTCGCCGATCACCGTTCTATTTCGGCTCAAGATGTCGTGTTTCATGCGGTAGTACCGCTGACCGTCCAACATGTCCTTGCGCTGCGGGGAGCGGCGCCAGTCCGAAATCTCCTGCTCGATTATCTGCTGCAGCGTCATCGGTGCGGCTGACTCGATAATCTCCGTAATCGTCTGCATGTCCATTGTCTCACCTCACTTATGCGAAAGATGCGTTCCCGCCGCGGCGGATCTGCTCCGCTGCATACCGCAGCGCGTCCAAGATGTGATTGAAGTCGTCGATTGGCTGGTTCAAGAACTTCCCTGCCTTGTTCTGTTCCCACACGTAGCTGGAAAGCTCCATGGACGTATTCGGACAGTTAAACTTGTGAACGATGATTTCGAAGCCTTGCAGAAACTGAATACCCACCTTTACGCTGTCCGGGCCTTTCTCGGCGGCGCGGATCCGGTCGACACCTTTGCGGCGGATTTCGTCGATGGACTTTGGTTCGCTAGAATCGGCGACGACGCGCTCTTTCGCGTAGCCCTTGCGCTTGATCATCTCGGCGATATCCTCATTGCGCATGCCGTGCTCGTAATGCTCGTCGAAGATATACAGCTTCTTGGCGTCGACGTTAATCAGTGCAGCCACAAAGCCCGACGGATCGTTCGTGTAACCAAAGTCCAAACCGAAGATGGCCTTATAGCCAGCCTGTTTGGCGATGGCTTGCCAGTCAAAGTCCTCTTCGCTCCAGTTTTCATAGACGGCGCCCTCCGCTATGCCCCAATCCCCATCGCCCTCGACGCGGTGCCGCTTGGGCTTGTGTTTCTTCATCCACGTGAACAACGCGCGATCATCGTCGCCCAGGAACTCGTTGTTCCGGTAGTTCGTCGTCAGCGCCAGGATGTTCGGATTTCCCTGGACATCGAAGAAGCGCTTTTTGAGCCAATGCGCCTCGTTCCACGGGTTAAACGTGATTGTCAACTGTTTGTAATAACCCTCCGGCAGCTCGCCGCGGATCGACATGTCCACCTTGTCAAAGTCGTCTTCGTTGAGGATCTGGTACGCCTCTTCAAACCATGCCCAGCACAAATAGCCCGTATCGACCGTTATCGATGTAATCGACATCGGATCGTCCAGGCCCCGGAACAGGATTTTTTGCCCAGTGGGCTTGTAGATGGCCTCCAGCGGGCTTTTCTTGAATTGCCATAGCTTCGCAACGCCTAACCGGTTCGCCGCCCATTTGAGCTGCGCCCAGGTGCTGTCCTTATGCGTGTTAAACGTCTTGCGGACAACAAGCGTATTGGCAAGCGGCATTTTCATCATGCCGTGAATAATCGACAGTGCCGCTGTGACGCTCTTTTTGGATCCGCGACCGCCCTTGACGACGCGGTACCGGCCCCGGAAGCGCCAGAACTCCGCGTAGCCCTTGCCGATGGTAGCCTGCAGGCTGATCCGTCGTTTACTCATGGACATCATCCACCAGCATGACTTGCTCCTGCTGAGCCTGCGTATTCATGGCGGCAACTTCGCCCTTGAGCTTATCCAGGCGCAGCTGCTGTTCCTCGTCGGCCCAACCCGCGCGGCACATTTCCTCGTACTGTCGAATTAACCCTTGGAGAGTAGCCATAGCCCGGCTCTGAGCCTGGAGGAATGTCGCCTGCTTATCCCAGGCGTGCTGCACTTCCCACTTCTCCCCGTCAGTCATGCCGCTTCTTTCTTCCACGCGCTCAATTGTCTTGTCTTTCTGATCCTTAACGTACATGATCCGTTGCGCCCGAATGATGGCGGTGTACTGGATCATGATGTTTTCCCAAAGGATGTCAATCGGCGCCCTGGTTTGCAGCTCCTCCATGATTTCCAGCGATTCGGGGGGAAGGAACTTTTGAAAGAAGCCATGCGAGACTGCGTTTCGGTTTCGAGCTGGCGCTGCCCCGCCTCGATTACCGACGGCGTTTTTGTTGCCGGGCGGAGCTCCTTTGCTTGTGTGCACCCTATCTTCTTTGTGTGCACCCTTTTGGCGTTCCCAGCCGTGACGCTGCTTCCAGCTCTTGACTGTATTCAGGGAAACACTGTACTTCTCGGCAATCTCTTTATATTTCATGCCGCGCTTATAATCGGCCTCCGCTTTCTTGTGTATCATGTTACACTCACCGCCACCTCCGCGATTTGAGTTTGTTTTGCCTAGTACGCCATGTTGCAAAGGTCAATACGATCCTTGTGCCTTATAGCCCACTTAAGCGCTGCAGGCAAGTGCATCGTCGTTTTGCCAAAGCAAGTGACGAGAAGCAACCCCTGCGGTTTACGGTCATACGCCCACCACACCTGATTAATTTGGATGTGATTTCCGTTCTGGTAGCCGATCAAGCCGTCTCGCTGATTACGACGAACAACTCGCACAAGCTGCAGCCGGCTTAAACGTTCGCCGACGCGATGCTGATATTGCTCATGGGCGTGATTGCTCACATACAGCTTCAAGCTGTCACCTAGTCTCATTTCCCCTTCCTCCTCGCAATAAAAAGCAAAAGCGCCCGGAGGCGCTACTCGTTACGTGCTATAGCGGCATTAGCCCACATGACCGATTGTTCCAAATTGGTCATAGCCGTGCTCTTTTCCCGGCTGTTCGGACAAAGCTCATCAATCAGTTCCGCAAGCTCTTTCGCCTTATTCCGCAACGACTCGTACTTGGCCGGCTGACCTTCCTTGGGTGAATGATAGCGGAAATTGTTTTCAATCTGCTGCTCCATCGAAATACTCCCTCCGTTGACATAAAAATAGCCGTCCATATGGGGTGGACGGCTTGCCTCTACACATGGGGTTGCTAAATTAATAGGCATCACCCCGGTCTATTACATATATGGCACAATATCATTTTAGCACGGGTTGACAGGGCTTTTGCCGCCACTATTCCGCCAATCTCCCGCCAACTTTCCGCCATTAACCGGACAGTCTCACAAATTCGGCTATTGCTCTAGGGCGAAGTCGCTCATACGTCCTCCGGGAAACCTGCAGCTTCTCTGCCACTCTCTCGATGCTGGAATCCTCCACATACCGCAACCGCAGCAGACGCGCATATTCGGGCTTGTACGACGCGAGAGCTTCGAGGGCTGCGTCTATCTGGCGCAATTCCGTTTGCAAGTCCTGAGCCTCTGCCAGTCTCTCCAGCAGCGTGTCCAAGTCATGTGTCCCCACTCCTCGCGCCTCGATCACCCGTTTTATCTTGCCTCGCAGCTCCTGCAGCTGAGCCGTGTCCTCTGTGTCTGCTCCGGCGGACGGCACGGCGGCAAGCTGTGCCCGTGTGCCTGCCGGATATCGATCCAAGTAGGCGTGTGCTGTCGCCTCAAGTTGCAGCTCCTGCCGAGACAGGTACATATAGCTTGGCAGCCCGCGCAGGCGTTGGTGCAGCTGCTGCAGCTGATCGTCCTCACAAAGCCGGCTGATTGTAATGCCTCCGCCGACACTGTGGGCATCCAGTGTTTTGATGCGGGCTTGCTTCGCCCGGTAGGAGCTCAGCAGTTCAATCGCCTGTTGTTCGGTCATCGCAAGTCCTCCAGATACTTAATTCGCTCTACCAAGCGGGCATTGATCCCCCGGTAAAAGTCGATATGCTGCTCTTGGGTTTGAACTTTCTTCCGAAGTGCCTGTATTTCATCTGGCCGAACGTCTCCAACTTGCATCGCAGCCTCCTGCATCCACCCGGTATAGGTGTCCGCTTTCGCGTAATCTTCGTTTCCGTTCTTGTAAGGTGCGCGGCTCACATATTTCAGCACGTTACCCTTGCAATAACCAAGAAACTCAGCTGGCGTAAGCTTCGCCCGGATGAAATCTATCGTTTCAATGCCTCCAACCGTGTAATGGTCCGGTTGCTTCACAGTTTCGCTCATGGTTTCTTCGCCCTTTCGATTCTGGCTTTAAGCGCCGACAACAGTCGATCCTGGGTGGTCGCCTTGTCATCCAACGCAGACATGACATCCTCGTCGGCTCCGCTCTGCACAACCAAGTGGTGCAGCACAACTTTTTGCTTTTGGCCTTGGCGGTGCAGCCGGCCGTTTGCCTGCTGATACAGTTCCAGGCTCCATGTCAGGCCGAACCATATGACGTGATTACCACCGTCCTGCAGATTAAGGCCATACGCGGCGCTGGCCGGATGCGCCAGCAGTATATCAATCTGTCCGGCATTCCAGTCCAGCTGGTCCTGCGGCGTTTTAAGCTCACGGACGCGGAGCCCGGATTTGGACAGCGCCGCCTTGACCCGGCTCAGGTCGTGCTGGTAGCTGTAAAATACCAAAGCGGGCTTGCCTGCTAACTGCTCAATCAGCTCCAAAAATGCCTCTAGCTTGCTGTCGTGGATCTCATGCACGTTGCGGGCATCATCGTAAAGCGCTCCGTTGCACAGCTGCAACAGCTTGCCCGTTAGTACAGCTGCGGAAGCGGCGGTAATCTCCGTGTCCTCGATCTGCAACAGAAGATCCTTTTCCATGCGCTTGTACTGCGCCGCCGCCTTATCATCCAGCACAACGGGGATGACGTTCGTTGTGACGTCCGGCAGCTGCAGGTAATCCTCCGCTTTCATGCTGATACACAAATCAGCTATATTCCGGTGAATGACCTCGTCGGCTCCGGGCTTGGCCGTGTAGCCGAAGCCGTTGTAATTGCGTTCAAAATACTTCTCCCGGTAGTGCGTGACGAACTTCTCCAGCCGCTCGCCCTGGTCAAGCAGGAACACCTGCGCCCACAGGTCCAGCAGTCCGTTCGGCGCAGGCGTGCCGGTCAGCCCAACAATGCGCTTTATATGTGGCCGAATCCACGTCAGGCACTTAAACCGCTTCGCTTGATGGTTTTTGAAGCTGCTCAATTCGTCCAGTACAACCATATCGAACGGCCAGGCATTGCGGTAATGCTCCACCAGCCAAGCGACGTTGTCCCGGTTGATCACCCATATGTCGCCCGGCGTGTTCAGCGCCCGGATCCGCTTTGCTGCGCTGCCCAGCACCGGAATGATTCGCAAGTGCTGCAGGTGCTGCCATTTGCTCGCCTCGTTCGTCCAGGTTGCTTCCGCAACCTTCTTCGGGGCAATGACTAGGGTGCGGCGGACAGCAAAACGGTTATATTTTAAGTCGTGAATCGCCGTTAGTGTTATGACCGTCTTGCCAAGCCCCATGTCGAGAAACAAGCCTGTGGCATCTGCCGTCAGCAGCCGATCGATGCAGAACCTCTGGTAATCATGCGGTACATAGGCTTTCGGTGTGGAGCTCACAGGCTCACCTCGGCGATGAAGTCGTTGACCTTCTCCCTGCTGTCGATGATCAGAACATCACAGCCCAACGCTGACAGGCGGCGGTGTTGCGCCAGCTGCAGCTTGGTCGGTTTGCCTCCGGGTGCTTTCAACTCGACGAACCGGATCCGGCCGCCAGGCATGATCACGATGCGGTCCGGTACGCCGGAGTTCCCCGGGCTCGTCCATTTGTAGGCTGTACCGCCCGCAGCTTTCACCTTGTCGCGTAAATATTGCTCGATTGCGCTCTCTCTCATTGATTTTCCTCCGGTAGACTCCAGTATTGGATTCCGAATCTAGGCTTAGATTCAACACCCATCTCCAATCGGGTCTCTCTGATTTCCCGTTTTGACAGCTCAGGACATTTTGACATGCAATAAGCATAGGCCGCCTGAACAGATCGGGGGTGTTTCAGATAATCCAGGAGAAGCTTCTTAGCCGTCGCAATTCTGGCTTCGTAATTTTCAATTCTCACTTGACAGCCCTCCGGTCGGTGTGTTACGCGTGCACGCCTCACGTGAAAATCCCTTACCTTTTTATTATTTAGGCGTTTTAGGCGGTATCGTATATCCCTTATATCCTTTAAATTCTTTATATTTACTTCTCTATTAGAAAAAGTGTCAAAGTGTCAAATAAATATAATAAAGCCTTATGCAGCGAGGGTTTTTCCTTTGACACTTGTTTTGACACTTGCTTTGACACTTCCGAATCTGTCAAAAAACCGACTTTGACACTTCCGAATCTGTCAAAGGCCAAGTGTCAAAGTGTCACAGCCCCGGCTTGCGCCTAAAACCACGCTGGAAGGCGTAAGGACCAAACGCTCCGCGGTAATCCTCCCACCCCGGCATGCTCGACAAAATGCCGTTAATCTCTCTGCTGTCCGTCTGCTTCATAAACTTAATATCTGAATGGAAGCATTCGCACCACACCTCCGCGGCGCATATCCGGTCCCGGGGGCTTTCCGCGCCATCCCGCCCTGAACCAAACTCGCCGGACCAGTACGTCCGCCGTGCCGCCAAATCACGCTTGTGCCAATCCTCTGGAACAGGTCTATCCACAAATGAACGAATAATGCCCTCTTTAACGCTCGTTTCCCTGTGCGCCTCCTGGTGCTCCTTCGCCGCCGCTTCTGCTTCACCGGACAGATACAACGGCTCACCGAACCTCCAGCGCATGACCGCTTCGGCGTAAATCTGATCAACTTCCGCCTCCAGATCCCGAAAGACACTCTTTGTCGGCTGAACCTGTCCGACGTCAACCGGCCAAAAACGGCGGTTCCCTGTGCGGTCTCTCAAGAATTCCGAATCATTCGTTGTGCCGAAAAATACACAGCGCCGGGGATACGGCATTGTACGCTTACCGTATGCCTCCCGGTAAATGTCCTCCGTCCGCGAGAGAAACTGCTTAACGGCGTTGCTCTCGGACTTACTCATGCCTGTCAGCTCGCCGATCTCGTTGACCCAGGTACCCTGGATCAGCTCCATGGCTTCTTTACCTTCAAACGTCTGGAGGCTATCACTGTACCACCGCTTGCCCATAAGCCGCAGAAACGTACTTTTGCCAAGGCCCTGCGTGCCGGCCAAGATCGGCATATAGTCATATTTGACGCCTGGCTGCATCGCCCTGGCAACGGCAGCCGTGAAGGATTTCCGCGAGACTGCCCGGGTATACGTACTGTCCTCGGCGCCCAGATAATCCGTCAGCAGCGTATCAAGCCGTGGCACTCCGTCCCACTCCAAGCCCTCCAGATACTGTTGCACATCGTTGAAACGGCGCTTGTGCGAGATAATCGTCAGTGCATGGCTAATCTTGGTTTCAACACTGATGTTGTATACCTTTTCTACATAATGGTAGATGCCGGCATCGTCTGATGTCGCCCAGGATCTCCGCTCGTCGCGACCGTCCCATGGCAACGGACCAAGCACCAAGCCTCGATTGGCAAATTCGTCAAACGCGATCTTGCCGCGCAGCGCCGGGTCAAACTCCAAAATAACCAGAAGGTTGTCCACCGTCTTGAGGTAAAGCCCGTTGCTGTTGATCTCAAGCCGCTTCATCCAATCGGAGTCAGCTCCGCCCGGATCCGCAACGGCGGCAGCTCCGCCGAACGACGTCAGCGCCTTGTCGTACCGCTCCTGCTTGAGTAGCCCTGCGACAGCCTCTTGCTCCATCGCAAACGCCGACATGGCCGTATAGCTCGGCAGCTTGTTCGTCGGCGTTCCCGGCTTCGCCTCGTCGTCTTGACTGCCAAATCGGTGCAGCCGCACCAAGTCAAACGCGTTGACCAAGCGACCGCTGCACGGATCCGTTGCGTGATGCGAGTAAAGGAATTGCCCGTCATCGTACACAACCGCGCCGCCGACGGTGGATCCGCCCGCATAGGTCAGGCGGCCGCTGCCGTCCTCCGTCTCCGAGTAGACATAATCCAGAAATGCGTCGATTGCCTGATAGATGTTAAACGTCCGGCAGAACGCGCCAACAATGCCTTGCTTGGAAGCCGGATCTCCTTGCTTGGCTCCCAGCTTGACGCGGGGATTAGCAGCACCGGGAACTTCCGGCCACTCGGCGACGTTGCGCCAATCCTGGTACATGCCCAGCACGCCATCAGCGGAGAGGAACGGCTTGTCCGCAGCGTGATAGACATACTGGCTGTCCGCGCTGCAGCTGGGCCAGTACATGAGCCGCGAAGCTTCGAACGTCGTCGGGTCGCATAGCTCAATGCCGATGATCTGGCCGAGCTTCCGCGCCAGAGGCTCGTATTCGTCTGCCGTTACGGTCCGATCCGGCGGAACCAGCACCCGCAGCCGGGGCCGGGCTTCCTCATGCTTCCGCGTCGAGTAGACCGCGTAGGCACAGCCGAGCCCTTCCAGCCGGCGCATAACGTCTGCTGTGCCGCCCGGTGGAATGCTGTCCAGATCGAGCGTCAGAACATCCCGGCTGACAACCGCCGAAGCCTTGCGGCGGCCGCCCTCCAGCACACCAGCGACAAAGCCGCCGACGT
This sequence comes from Paenibacillus pasadenensis, assembly GCF_023715725.1. Lineage (GTDB taxonomy): Bacteria > Bacillota > Bacilli > Paenibacillales > Paenibacillaceae > Paenibacillus_O > Paenibacillus_O pasadenensis_A. The sequence continues at coordinate 715,808 of NZ_JAMBOT010000002.1, read as the reverse complement.
CTTTAAGCGTATCCTGCTGAGCTTTGGGCAGCGCCAGGTATTGCGCCAACGACTCCGTTCCGCGCGTTGCCACCCGGAGGCGGTCCACCAAACCGGACCAGTAAAGCTGCTGAGCCGGCCAGTGAATGGCGTGCCGGCTGCCCGCGGCTGAAATTGTTATGGGTCTGTCGTAATTCACCGCCATACCGCCTTTTAATAGAATTAATCGCCGATTACCGCAAAGCCGAAGCTGCGCAGGCTTCCCGCCAGCAGATCGTCATGCTGCTTAAGCGGCGGAAGCACCGGACCGCCAAGCTGGTCAAGCTGCTTCTCATGTGCGCAGTACGTGCCGCCGCAACATGGGCATGCTGGCTCCTCGATCTCGTCGCCGACAGGCTGCTCCAGCGCGAAGCGTCTGCCGCAGCTGCAGCGATAAATATCCCAAACCGTCATAGAATTTCACCTCTTAAAAATTTCCGAACTCTAACTGAAATTGGTTTTAATTCCGATATAAATAAAAATTAGAAAAGGAGCATTATAGTGGGTCAAAAGAAATGGGAGAAATATATTGACAAAGATAAGGATAAATTTAAGAAAGAAATGGTTATTTTAAACGCCAAGTCCGATAAAGAGTTACAGTTACTTTCAGTAACACAGCAAGCCAATTTAACAGCACTACAGGCTTATCTAACAGGTTTTTCATTCTATATTGCAGTAATTATAGTTATTATTAACGTCTGTGCAATTGGAGCTCAAATACTCGTCGATTCAAACCTTCAAGAAGCCGGCGCGATGTATATCTCCTTTGTTATGTTCTTTGGATTAACCACTGCTTTTTTAACTTTACTTAGACTTAATGCGAATACAAAAAAAGCAAAATACTATCAGAGTCAAATCGGTCTAATTGAATTGGTGTTACGCTACCGCTCGGAAGGAGAGTAATCCTTTCGAGCTTTTTTGTTTGACTGAAAAATCAGCGCGTCTCTATTACCGTGAATTGCTACACAACGTTCTTTACCTAGTAGGCTGATCTCAGCACGGGTCATAAGCGGACGAGTCGCCGCTACCTCCGGGTCCCAGCCTGAATCCCGCACGCGGCAGATGAAGGTTGTTCTGCTAATTCCGTTTGCAGCTGCCCGCTCGATCAGCTCAGCGGGGTATTTGCTACGAGCCCGCCCGTACTCAACAATCCGCTCGTTTCCAAGGCTGCGCGGGCGATACGGATACGTTGCCGCGCGCTCCGGCGCCCAACCATTGCCGAGACGGACGCCGAAGACTCGCGGCGGAATACCGTTTTGTTCTGCCTGATCTTTAAACTGGTCATATGCCGGATGCTTATAATGGCGCCGATTGACTGGCTCCGTCAATGCCCGCTGCTTCGACCAGCCATGCTGCCGGATTCTCACTTCGAGCGTTTGCCCGCTGATACCGTTTGCTGCAGCCTGAGCGTACTCTTCCGGCGTGATATAAAAGTCGTATGGATTCGCCGTCCGCATGAGCGAATAACCCCTTTCTAAATGCTGAGCTGCAACTGACCAAACTGTTCCGCGTATCGCTCATAGCTGAGCGCGTATCCGGAGCCGACACAAAGCTCGGGGAGATTTGCCCGTACCAGCGCGGTGGCCAGCGGCGGACAAACGCTGTTACCGCAACGCGCAACCTGTGAAGCCTTGCTTACCGGCTTGCCGTCCGCGTACCTGTCGATAACATAGCTGTCTGGAAAGCCCTGCGCAGCGAACAACTCGTGCGGCTCAAGCATCCGCATGCCGATGTCGACGATTTCGTAATCAACGCCCGCAATCGTCACCAAGCCGAAACGGTCCTTTGTCGTCACCGTGTGCAGCGGGCCATTCAACTGCTGGCCGTTGTCGGCGCTGCCGTAGTATTTGAGCAAAAATGCACGTACCTCTCCGACATGCAGCCCGCCAGCCGTAATAGTCGGCATAGGCTCCGTAACAAGCTGGCCGTCCTGGCATGTGCCACGCAGCTTAACGAGATGGCTGGTTACGAGTGAGGACTTGCCGCCCCCACCCGCCGTGACCGTGCCAATTGGCTCCGCTGCATCGCTGCCAACAGATTGCCCGAAGTGGCGAGCGATAAAAGCAGATACAAGCGCATGCTTCCGGCCGCCTGCCACTACCGTTCCGAGCGGCTTATGCAGTCCAGGTACCCTCGGCGCTTGCCCCGGACCCTCGCCGTAGCCAATTTCAATCATCGTTGGACTGACAAGCATGTGATGGCCGCCGGTTGTAATTGTCCGAAGTGGCTCCTCCGGCGAACTGCCTGGATGGCCGGATGTATTGACGGCCATTACCGGAGTCACAAGCAGGTGCTCTGCCTTTGTAGTGATCGTAGTCAGTGGGTCCGTTGCCTCATACTGCAACCGGTCGCCTCCAAAGCCTGTTTGTCCGATACGGGTGATGTATGGAGTGACCACGCCCCAGCCGTTTTTAGCCGTGACGGTCTGCAGCGGCTCGTCGATCTCTTGCCCGCGAAACGCATCTCCATGATGATTGACCTTGATGACAAAGGGATCAGGGCTGTCGATGACAAAGCGCTGGATGCCGCGAGCAATGCGCCGCAGCGTGTTTTCCGCCAGCGGACGCTTACGTTCAAAAATGCTCGGGCATGGAATCGACCAGTCAATGATCTCCGCTGCCGTGCGCCACGGCTGCAGCTTGCCAGCCTTGACCTCCTCACTGTCTGGGTCGCCATGCGTTGGCGCCGGCCACTCTATCGGTCGTCCATCACATCGAGCTACTAGAAACAGCCTCTTTCGGATCGTCGGCGCGCCGTAATCGCAGGCCCGATGCTCGCGCCAATCCACCTTGTAGCCGAGACGCCTGAGAGCATTAACGAAGCAATTAAACGTCCGTCCTTTCTGCTTCGGATCCGGCATGCCATCGCGCAACAGTGGTCCCCACGTCTTAAACTCCTCGACGTTCTCCAGCATGATGACCCGCGGGCGGACTGTCGCTGCCCAGCGTACCGCAACCCATGCGAGCCCTCGGATGTTCTTTTGAACCGGCTTGCCGCCCTTAGCCTTAGAAAAGTGCTTGCAATCAGGTGACAGCCAAACCAATCCAACCGGCCTGCCCGCAGCTACCTCCCGGGGATCAACCTCCCAAACCGATTCGCAGTAATGGCGCGTTTCGGGATGGTTAGCTTCGTGCATCGCTATTGCATCCGGATCATGGTTAATTGCTACGTCCACGCTGCGGCCTATGGCGATCTCGATTCCCGTACTGGCTCCGCCGCCACCAGCAAAGTTATCTATGACCAACTCCTGCATGGGTAACTCTCCTTCCTTTTATGAAAACAGTAGCTTCCGATAAGTGCTTTTAATCTGCGCATCCAGCGCATCCCGCTTCGCTTTCAACCGTTCTAGCTCGGCTGCCGAGTCCTCCGTCGATTGAGGCGCCGGAGGCATGTCCGGCCCCGTCAGGTTAAACAGATCGGTGCGGCGGATCTGCGGCAGCTTGGCGACACGGGATGATTGCCGTTTGATTGCTGCCTCCATGATGTTCCGCACGGTTCGGGCATTGCCAAAGCCCTTCTCGCCCATTTCATAGGCGAGCCGCATGCCTAGTGCCTGGCCGAACTCAGCGGTCATTTGATATTCCCGCTCCTTGCACATGTGAGCGGCGACATGTAGCATGTCCTGCACCGAATAGTCAGGGAAATGAATCGTCGTATTGAAGCGGGAGCGGAGTCCAGGGTTAAAATCAAGGAATTTGTTCATATCTTTCGGGTAACCGGCGGCGATGACGATAATTTCGTCCCGCATGTCCTCCATCTGCTGCACAATGATTGCGACTAATTTTCCGTCAGTGTTATGAGAAGCCTTGCCCATAAAGCTGTACGCCTCATCAATGAACAGCACGCCACCACGGGCCAGTTGAAACTTTTTCAGCATGATTTTCTCGCTCTCACCAACATGCGGATGTGCGATGTCGGCTTGGTGAATCTCCACGAAAGGCGAAACCCCATCCTTCTTAGGCGATTTAAGCAGCCCCATAGAAGTAAACACTTCGCCAATCAGCCGCGCCGCCGTCGTTTTTCCCGTGCCGGGATTGCCAGTGAAAACCATATGATTGGAATGCGGAACGGCCTTGAGGCCGTTCTGCTTCCGTGCTTCTGCGATGCGGTGCGAGTGAAGAATCTGGTCTACTTGTTCTTTGACAGCCGTCATGCCCGGCAGCGCCTGGAGCTTATCGAGTGCCGCTTTCGCTTTCTCGTTCACGGCTTACCTGCTTCGGAGCAATTCCCGTTCAGCACGCAAACGTCAGCGGACAGCTTGATGAGAGCGGGAAGGTTCGGGTTCGGCGGCGTGAAGCCGGAAAGGTCAACGCCCAGCTCGTCCAGCTTCTGATAAGCCTTGTCCCCGTTACGGCTGCCGTCTACGACAGCAAGCACCTCATCCGTAACTTTTGCTAGCTCTCGGTACTCCTTGACCACGGCTGCCATCGATTTTTCAACCTCGTGATAAGCCGTCTCCAAGCCATCATGTAAGCGGTTTGTGCTGAGGGAGAGTAAATTGTGACAAGCCCATCCGGCTTGTTCATTGATGATGTCTTGCCGCATTGCTGTCAGGTTCCCGACTTCTGTAATCGTTCGTGAAAAAGGCCAATCATTCCGAAAAATTCTGTGCCGTTCCTTTACTTCAAGAAGCGCATCGTGCAAACTGGCCGCATTCCGTTCAATAGGATCCAAGTCCTTGTACACTTCATGAATGACGGGCTTGAATGCAGCTTTCATAGCTTCAAGAACTTTCTGGTTCATCTCTGCTTTACGTTTCCTTGCTTTCTTTTCAATAAATGCGCGCAAGTCTGCTTTCCGAATAGCCATTACAAATCGCTCCTTTAATCCTTCATATAATAGTTGGTCGTGAAGCCAGCAGCTTTCAGCGGAAGCCCTGGCGCCCAAGGAATCGGCTCTGCCATTAAATCAAGAATCCGGTCCAGATCCTGCGGACGATCCGATTCAATGCCGATTTCGTCATGAACGTGAAGCACGGTTTCAAAGCCTGCCTGATCGGCTCGCTCCAGAGAAACCGCCAAGCAGTCCCGAGAGATTGCCTGAACAATGTTCTCGACCAGCTTGCCGCCGTACGTGTTGATCGTGGACCATTTGCCCGTTTTTTGATCTGGGCCTTTATAATGAAGCGCTTGTTTGCCGAAGTCATTCATAGCTAGCGATGGCTGCACGTAATAGAGCTTCCGGCCCGAGTGCAGCTGAACCGTGAAAAAGTCCAGCCCGCTTGCATAATGGCTTTCCCGCGCAAAGATTAAGCCTCGAATGCCAACCGGCTGCCCCGTCTCCATAACCTCGATTGCGGCAGCTTCCAGCGCGAACCACAGATCAACAATGCGCCGATTGGCATTGCGCCAGCGGGTGACGATCTCCGGCAGCTCCGACTCTGTAAGCCCCATGTTGAGGGCTCCCATTGTAATCAGTGCGCCTTTGCCGCCCTGGTAGCCAAGCGCCAGCTCTGACACTTTGCCTTTTTGCCGCAGCTCCTTGTCGATATCCTCAAGCGGGATGCCGAACATCTGAGAAGCCGAAGCCTCGTAAATCTTGCCGTGCCCCGCAAATACCTCCAGCCGCCATTGCTCCCCGGCCAACCAGGCCAGCACCCGGGCCTCAATTGCGGAAAAGTCGGCGATGTGAAGCATCCGGCCATTCGGCGCGATAAACGCCGTGCGGATCAGCTGCGAGAGCGTATCCGGCACGTTTCCGTAGACAAATTTCAGCAGCTCCGTCTTGCCGCTCATAACGAGCTGCCGGGCATAATCCAGCGTCGTCAGGTAGTTGCGCGGCAGGTTGTGTACCTGAACGAGCCTCCCGGCCCATCGCCCGGTTCGGTTGGCCCCATAAAACTGCACAAGGCCGCGAATCCGGTTATCGTCGCAAATAGCATGCTGCATGGCGGCGTACTTCTTGACTGACGTTTTGCTGAGCTCCTGCCGGATCTCCAGCACCCGCTTTGCGTTTCCCTCATCGAGCTTGCCAAGAAGCCCGCTTACCGTATCCTTGCGGAGATTGTCGACCTCTTCGCCCGTTTCTTCAATCAACCATTTGCTGAGCTGCTGGACGCTTTTGGGATTGTCCAGCCCCGTCAGCCGCATCGCCTCATCCATAAGCTCGCCGGTTACCTGCTCACTGACGGCCAAAGCCCCATCAACCAATACCGGCTCACATGCCAGCCCGCGGGCATTTATCCGCTGATCCAGCTGCCAAAGCTCCCATTCAGATTCCAGCACCGGGAAAGCAGACAGCCGGCGCAGAATCTCCATTTCCGCTACGACGTCGCCGACACAATAGGACTTGAACAGTTCCCAGCGTTCGGGCTCATGGTGTGGTAGCGTTCGGCTGCGGAAGCCGTTCTTTTTGGTTGGAACCGAAGGAATACAGAAAGTCTTGATCAGCGACGTGCCGACGCCCATTTTGCGTTTATCCTGTGGGATGCCGAGCGCGTCGCCAAGCGAACCAAGCCCGGCGGGATACCCACAATACAGGCCGTGGACTTGCGTGCAGCGCCATTGTTCCAATGGCGAAGGGAAAAATTTGTTTAAGGAATACCACTCAAAAGCGGCGTTATAAGCGTGCTTGATGACGTTAGGATCTCGGAGGGCTTGCAGTAACCAATCAGGCATTCGGTCGCCACGGGCAAAGTCTAGGCATTGCACCGGACCGCCGTCCCAGGAATAAGCGAAGAGGAGAATATCGAAGTCCGGAGACTGTACGTATCGGTACAGCCCCGCTTTCTTCAAGTTGATTGAGCTGAACGTCTCAATGTCGACGCTCAGATGATGGATTAGATCCCCCATGGGTTATGTTGTGGAGGCTGCTGGCCGTATGGCTGCTGTGGCTGCCCGTATTGTGGTTGTGCCGGAGCTTGACCGTAACCACCCGGCGCAGGCTGGCCGTAGGCTGGTTGCTGCCCGTATTGCGGTTGCTGCGGAGGCGCTGCCTGCTCCCAACCGTTCGGTGCCGGAGCTGGTGCGAATCCAACACCGCCACCGTTGCCGCCGAAAGCCTGCTCCGCACTGATCCGGCCGCCCAGGGGCTCGCCGTCGCGGAGGATCTGAACCGGACCGAGGCCCACACCAACGCCACGATTGCCGCTGTTGCTATAAGGGAAGAAGTTCAGATTGACGCGACCGTATACGCCGCTGTAAACGCGAGTTTGGTCGATGATCGGGCTTAAATCGGGGCCAACAACGGCTTGTTGCTGCTTGCTGCCTGCCGTCAGCACCCAATGACCTTTGCATTCCGGGCCAAAGGCTTCACCGTTCGGGCGGACTCCGTCGCCATCATAGACGGGAATTTTCGGCTGTGGCGGACGAGCTCCCGCCCACACGGTCGAAACCCCTTTTTCGATGGCAGCTTGGATAGCTGCATCCAGACGTTGCTTAGTCTGAAAATCTGTTTTTGGAACGAGGATCGTCGTGCTGTACTTCGGCTCTTGCCCAGGCTGATTGGCGCGCGGAGTGAATAGATTGACAAAGCTCAAGCGGACTTCTCCGGTAGTTAGTGCGGTGTTTGCTGGTTGTTGTTGTTGGTTCATGAGTAATTTCTTCTCCTTTTGGATGCGCTTGATTTCAAATCGCCATTTGCGCGCATCGTTTCCGATTTTGTCTACCAGTTGCTTCCTTGCGGACTTTTGGGATGGCGCTTCAATACCGAAGCACCACTTCTTTGACCAGTTGCTGAACACTCCCCACGTGTCAGGCATCCGTCGGCGCCGAAAAGACATCCGCCGGCTTCACCTGATTGGATACAGCTGGGCGCTTGTCGCCTGCCGGTGCAAGCGTTGGTTTTCCAGGGTGCTTGGTGACATGGCCTGGATCCTCCAAGAGCTTCCGGTAATCAGCCTTACCAAGCAACTCTTCAAGCGCTGGCGGCGTGATCGGCTTCCGCTCGTACAACACGGCCTCTTCGATACCGTTTGCCTTTAGATGACTGAAAGCTGCATCGAGATTGGTGTACTCCCTGCCGCCCCTACCTTCGACTGCTTTCCATCCGGGCAGCTCGCCGCCTTGCAAGGCATGAGCCAATGCCGCTTTTTTAATGGCTTCATACCATTTAACGATGCCCTCCGCGCGGCGCAGCACGTCCGCGACTTCCTCCCAGCTGATCAGCGGCGGCTTTTTCGCCTGATGTTCCTCAACGCTCAGCAGTTGCTCCACCCGCGCCCGGCATGTCGTCTTTGCACGGCAAAAGCCGCAATGATCGCCAATAACAAATTCTCCTTCGCCGCGCCAAGCCAGATCAGCTACAGGCTTGATCGACTCGCCCCAGGCAATCAGATCGGCAACGGAAATCGACCATTCAGAGGGCTTGTCCCATACCTTCGGCTGCACAATTGCAACATGGATCACGTCAATTGGGTACAGGAAGCCGTATTTGGCAAGTGCGCCGAGTGCGTACAGCTTCATCTGCGGATTGTCTTCCGCCGACACAGGCACACCGGAACCATTTTTGTAATCGATGATGTGAAGTCGCCCGCTGCCTATGATCGTACAGTCCGCCGTGCCGAAGCCCTCCGGTGCGATATGGCTGTAGTTGACCCGCTGCTCGATTGCGATGTGCGGCGGAGTTGGAAAAGCATGAACAATGGCTTGGATATACTCCAGATAAGCGGACGTATGCTCATCCATGACGGATTCATAGAGCGGCTCCGCTTTGAATTTCTTCATGGCGGCGTTAAACTTGCGCGGCCCCATCGGATCAACAAAGTGTTTCCGCAGCTTGAGCTCCGCCATTTCATGGGCGAGCGTGCCGCGCTTGGCGGCCTCGCTCTCTGAATCTGGCAGCGTCTCCTCTAAACGGGCGCTTGGCGTGCAGTGCAGCCAGCGGTGCGAGCTACTGGCCGACAGCAGCGCATGCGCTCGATCAGCATGCGCAATCGCCGTCATATCTGCGCACCAAGGCTCCGCAGGTACGTTGCAAACTCGCCGTAAAGCTGCGGGTTGAGCTGATCAAGCCGTCCGGCGCCACGCTGCTGCAGCCATCCGACGAGCTCTGGCCCTCTGCCAGCGTCCAAGAGCGGACCTGCAGCTTGTCCCAGTTGGTCCAAGGAGTACGCCGGAGCTGAAACAGGCACGCCTGCAGGTGGTCCCGCTGGAGGTTGTTGCATCGGTACTTGGGCTGGAGGCGTTTGGATCGGTACACCTGCAGGCGGATAACCGGCAGGGGCAACGCCGCCGTTCATTGGAGCCTGCTGTGTCGGCGGATAGATCGGAGCTGGATTGACGGGAGCCGCCGGAGTAACCGGTGCAGATGCTGCTGGCGGTGCACTTACGGTCGACACATCGGTACGAGCAGGAATTTCAGTTGGCGGCATTCCGTGCAGCGTGCCAGCAAGATCCAGGACGAGCTGACGGGCATCAATTGCAGTAGCAGCTTGCAAGGTAATTTGAATAGGAACGATATGGCTCATAATGGCCTCCTTGATAAAATGATGGTATGAATGCTAGAATGGCGATGGGAACATTTTTATCGAGCTCTGACTAGGTGGGGGCCTATCAGGGCTTTTCGCATTGCCCATTTCTGACTTGTGCGGGTTTGCTGGATTACTAACATAAGCAATTTATCTTTTTTGCTCATCTGGCGCCAAACCCAACCGGTAATTTGCATCGTGCTTCACCTCCTCCTATGAATTGACTTTCATCTTCCGCAGGTCGCGGGCCATTTCGTTAGCAGCCTTCAAGCCCTCTGCATACCCTTGTGATTTTGCTTCAATAGTCAGCTTCATCAGGATTAGCCCCGGATTTACGTCAAGACTGTTGACCATCTCCACTACGGCGATCTCTTCATCGGTAAGCTTTCGACCGCAGAGCTTGGCAAGCATGACTTTGTTCATCAAATCGATTCACTCCTTTAGATATAGAGTTTCACAAGAGTTTTCAGGGCTGTGATCTCTTGTTCCAGCGCATCAATATGCCTGCGCAATTCCGCAACCTCGGCGCTCTCTTTCGGAGCAGGCAGCACTGCAACTGCAGGTTCACTTACCGGATCGGCTGGCAGCTGCACTGGAGCTGATTTAAATCCAGTCAAGCCCCATTCCTTTTTCATACGGCCCATCGTTGATGAGGCAAGTTTGAATTGCTTTGCGATCTTCTCGTCGCTCAGCCCGCTCTCTTTCAGCTTGATAAAATCCTCTTTGTTTAAAGGCTTCACCGTTTCACCGCCTTGTAGTTGAAAATAGGATGTTGCCTGCTGCTGCAGCGATTCAGACAGAACACTAAGCTGCGGCTCCGTTAGCAAGAATCGCCTCCGGATCTCCGAATCGGAATAGCCTTGCATTTTGCATCGAAGCACCGCGGCCTCCTGCGGCCGTAAAGAGGAGAGAAACTGTTCGGCTTCGATACTGGAGTCATCATGACCCCCTACGATGACGTCTTGGAGTTCGCCATCTTCTTGCCCGGGAATGGGCTGGTTAAGCGAGGTAACTTTCGAGGATAAAAGCCTTACAGTCCGCGTCGCCATAGAGACGGTGCAGCCTACACGCTTGGCGATCTCTTCCGGCGGCAAGTCATGGAGCTTGTCAGCCATGATGCGGCCGGCTGTCCGGTACTGCTCTTGTGAAACGGGGATACGCATTCCATGGCGCTGCATGAATTTATGAATTGCGCCGTTAATGTATCGAAAGGCGTATGAGGTAAATTGGGCTTGTCCAGCTTTAGCCGGATCGTAATTGCGCCATGCTTTCAAGAGGCCGATTCGTCCCTCGCTTTCCAAATCTTCGCGGGAGACACCGTGCATTTGAACAGCCCAGTCAAAGCGGCTGACACAGCGACGAATAAAATCGGCATGGTCGTTAAACAGGGTTTCGAGCGGGTCCGATGTTCGAAGGGTGAGCACAATGCTTCCTCTCCCATGGCCTATGTGTTACAATGGCCGTGTTAATTTAGTTAGTGCGGCTCTGAACGGCTCCTACCCCGTTCAGGGCTTTTTTTGTACTGTCGAGCTGCGAACGATAAACTTGGCGTAGCTTGTCCGATGGGGCCGTCTCCAGAAGCTGGAGAAGGTTGCCACAGCAGCGAATGCGTTGTTTGCGGGTCACTGTTAACACCTCCATCCTATTCAGGCTAAATTAACTGGCAGATTTCTTAGCAGAACGATCAGATTTCTTTTGTTCCAGAAGGAGTCTCATCCCTTTTCCTACCAATTTCAGGAACTCTCTTTCATAGGGCTCCAGGGGGCGCTTATCCATGGTTGTTCCCCTCATTCCCAAGATACTGACTTAGTTCCGCTTCGAGCTTTGCGATTTCAAAATCCAAATCGCCAATTTCAATACCTTGCTTACTAAGTTCCTTCTCAATCGTTTTGCAGGTTTCCATGATCTTCCCTCCTATCGGGCTGCCAGATGTTCAATAACTTCATTTGGAATGATTTCTTCGTATTTTGCGACTGCCAGATCCATGTAAGTAACTTTGGTTACTGGAGAAAGCACTTCGGCGAGAACCTTGTTGATTTCGTCGCTTGGCGGAGGTAAAAATCCTGCAGCAATTTTGCAAAGGTAGGATTTCGAGAACGCGCGTCCGTTGGATGTACACTTTTGAATGATTTGTGCATATGTCCAACCGCTTTCCGTAATCGCATTGCTAAGCAGATTTGAATACCGTACCCCTCCTCTACCTTGGCTTCCCATATCTGAGACCCCCCTTTCTAATCGGACGCAAGATTTTGTCGAATCCTCCCGACTTTTGTTTACTATTTGGTGAAACAAGTCGTTGAGTAGATAGTAAACTATCGTTTTGTTGCAGTCAATACTTAACAAACATAAAGTGTTTACTATTTACTGAAACGTATAGACGTAGAAAAATAGCTTCCACTTAATACAAAAATAGAAGCTCCCGAAACTTTTTTGAGACTTGTATGATCCACTTCGTTTCAGTTAACACTTAACTTGTAATGTTTTGTTGACTTTTTACTGTAACGATAATAGACTTATCTCATGTCGAAGGGAGTGTCTCGGTTGTCAACCAATTACTATGAGCTACTCAAGTCATACATTAAGGATTCAGGTCTTACATTAGCTGAGATTGCTGATCAGCTAAAGAAAAATCACGGCTATAAAGTCAGCAAAGGTTACATTAGTTTGCTCCAAAACGCGAAAACTGATAATCCTGCAACCGCAGAGCTTAATAGAGCAATTGCAGAAGTTACGGGAGGTGATGTTGAAAACCTGCTAACTGCGGCACTCATTGAAAAAGCCCCGGTTGAGATCAAAGAGAAGTTTGAGAAATTAAACATGCTCAAAGAAATGCGTTCGGCTTATGCACAGGCCCAAATAGTAGAGGAAAGTGCAACTGAATATCTTGCTGGTAACATAACTAAAGTCCCTGTTCTTGGATCTATTGCAGCTGGGCAGCCAATAGATCGCATCGAGTTTATCGAGGATGTAGAATACGTAAATAAATCAGTTGTGAGAAACGGGGAAGCTTTTGCCCTCCGGGTCAAAGGCGACAGTATGATTGGCGACAGCATTTTGGATGGGGATGTTGTAATCTGCATCAAGCAACCCGAAGTCAGTCCAACTGATATTGCAGTCGTTGCAGTGGACGGCGAAACGGCGACAATCAAACGTGTCAAGTGCATGAATGACATGTGTTTACTGATGCCGTCAAATCCAAAATTACAACCCATTATTGTCCACTCTTCCAGCATTCAAATTATTGGGAAAGTCGTTGAGGTACGAAGAAGGTTTTAACCGGCGAGGAGGATCCAAAAATGCTTAAACTCAAAACGATTGAGGAAGATGTTGAAGGAATCGGTTATATCCGGCAATCCGACGAACGTGATGACAAAGAAGATATATCCGAACAAACTCAATTATCAAAAATACAAGCTTATTGCGATTATAACGGTATAAAACTAGTCAAGGTTTTTAAAGATATTGATTACTCCGGATTCCGAATTTCTTACACAAAGCGACCAGGAATAATGGAGGCTCTTAAATACTGTCGGGAACACCCTAAAATAAAAAAGTTCATATTGTTTAATCTCTCACGATTGACCCGAAGAAAAAAAGACTTTCACCTAATTCAGACAGCTCTCGAAAGCATATCTGTTGATATCTGCTCTGCTAGTGAACAGTTAGATTTCGGTTCAGCAACGGGCCGGCTGGTTACATCAGTACTGGTCGACTTTAACGAATACTACTCTGATAACCTGTCCGATGTTGTAACAGCAAACAAGCAAACCAACGCCGAAAAAGGGCGCTGGAACGGTGGGCCTGCCCCGTTCGGCATGATTAAGAATAAGGAAAAAGGATTATCTCCTGATGGGGAAAACGCCATATTGGTGAGGGATTCTTTTCGATTGGCCCTTGAAGGCAAAGGCCCTTATTTTATAGCAAAGTGGTTACGAAGCAAAAACTTATTAACTAAAACGGGAGTTAGTTGGACTGCTAGGCGAGTGCGATATATGTTGACCAACTGCACATATGCAGGATGGCAAAAGTGGAAAGGCAAGCTGTACGCCTTAGCTAACACGGAGCCTTTAATTAGTTGGGATGAATTTGAATACCTACAAAAGACTCGGTTCAGTAAAGAAAATGTTTGGCGAGGCATGCACAATCGTCAACTTCTGACTACAATAATGCGCTGTCCTCATTGCGGATCTAAAATGAGCAGCCGAATGACTACAGCTAAAAAAAGACGCAATTATGTATGTGATAATAAAAATTCTAATGGTAGATGTTTGAGTCCTAATTTTGACACTGAATCCCTTGATTCTGCAGTTATTAACCTTATCGGCGTTTTAGCTAAAGAGAGATATCAAACGGAGCACATACTCCCAGAATTAACGGATCAGAAAGAGCCAGGTTTAACCTCGATCAAAAAACTCCAGAATGAATTGACTATATTAGAACAAGCTAAACAGAAAGTATTTGACGACTATTACCTCCATCAAAAATTCGACGAGGCCCAATTTCAAAACCTGATGTTACGTTATGATACGAGGCAAAAAGAAGTAGCCCGCAAACTTGAAAAAATCCCATTACCCACCCAAAACAATTATGGCGAACTAGATGACGTTATAGACCTTTTCGCCGAAGCTATCGAAGTATTGGAACCGGATGAAAAACGCAAAGCCGTCGGACTGATAGTTGAGAAAATTGTCCCTGGTAACCCCGCAATTGTAGAATTTCGTTGGGGCGAAACCCGCGAGATCCCCGCTAAAGCAATACGGTATGGCAACCGCAACGTGGTATACTGAAATAAAAAAAAGGCCGCCGTTGATGCCGGCAGCCGACGTTCAATCTAGAACGTCCAGAGTAAGGATAGGAGTGGAGAGAAACCATACTGTACTTTTATTATATGTATACGTTTTCAATTTGTCAATAAGCGTTTTCATTTTTAGTTTTAAGAAACATTTGTCACATTAAAGTCAAAAAAAAAGCCCCGGCAGCGCCGGGGCTTAACTTTTGTTACGACACCCTTACGACGTAATTAAACGCCTCAAGAACTTCAACCGCTTGATCCAGATCACCTTGCGTACGGAAGCTCAATCTGAGCACGCCAGGCACATCCATGCGCGTCTCGATAATCTGCAAATTGCTCAAGCTGATGTTTCGGTTGCCAAGCTCGGTCGCAATTTTGCCGATAATGCCGGGATGATCCGGCACATCCATATAACATTCGTATACGGATTGCAGCACGCCTTTGCGGCGCTCCGGCAAACTGCTGCGGAACTCTCCCGCATCCCGGAACGCATTGCTGATTGCTTCGCCGTCCTCAGAACGAAGAATGCCCGCCAGCCTATCTAGCTCGCTGCCCCATTCCTCCATCAGGCGAAGCACCACCTCGCGGTTATCGAGCAAAATATCGCGCCAAACTACGGGGTCGCTGGAAGCGATTCGTGTAATGTCGCGAAAACCTCCGGCGGCCAGCATCGCATAACCGCCGTTACTTTCATTGTAGCGGCGCACCTGATTGACCAGCGCGGCTGCAATGAGATGCGGAAGATGGCTGATTGCACCGACAATCTCATCATGCTCCGCTGGATTCATATGCACGATTTTGGCCCGGGTCAGCTCCAAAAGGCGGCTCAGGCGGTCTAACGCTTCACGCGGGGTATTGTCGTCGGGCGTCAGGACGTAGTACGCGTTCTCGAACAAAATCGAGCTGGCCGCCTCCACGCCTGCCCGTTCCGACCCGGCCATCGGATGGCCGCCAATGAATACGGCATCGCCCCATTCAATGCCGGCTACGGCAGAGGCCACTCTAGCCTTTGTGCTGCCTACGTCAGTCAAAACACAACCGCTTTTGAGCGGCATTTTGCTGATTCGCTGCGCGTAATCCGCCAGCAAACCTACAGGCACGCATAAAAAAATAAAATCGGCGCCGTCGACAGCCTCCTCCAGGGAGGTCGTTGCTTCGTCCACAACACCAAGTTGAACATACTTGTCCGCCGATTGCTGGCGGTAGGAATATCCGGTCACCCGCAGGCCGGGCGCGCCT
The DNA here is from genome assembly GCF_023715725.1 of Paenibacillus pasadenensis. Lineage (GTDB taxonomy): Bacteria > Bacillota > Bacilli > Paenibacillales > Paenibacillaceae > Paenibacillus_O > Paenibacillus_O pasadenensis_A. Next base: position 700,353 of record NZ_JAMBOT010000002.1, on the reverse strand, counting down.
TTGAAGCACAGGGCAAGGGAGCCGCCAATGAGGCCGGCTCCTATGATCGCAATTTTAGTCATCAACTTACCGCTGCACCGCCGCTTCTTTCAACACTTCCTCCAGCGCCGTAACAAACTTGCGGTTGTCCTCGGCTTTGCCGATGGATACGCGCAGGTAAGTCGGGTATTTCGACCAGTTGGCACGAGTAATGAAACCGCGGCGCAGCAAACGGTCAAACGCTTCGCGGGAAGGAATACCGACGTCAACCAGCACAAAGTTCGCTTGCGTCGGGAAAAACGGCAAGCCGAGACGAGTGAATTCTCCCTGCAAGTAGTCGCGCTGCTCCAAATTATGGGCACGGCAGCCCTCAACGAACGCTTGGTCGGCAAGAGCCGCTTTTGCCGCTGCTTGCGATACACGCGCCGTATTAAACGGTTCGCGGACCAGGTTAATGGAGTGAATCACATCGGGATGAGCGATGCCGTAGCCGATACGCAGCGCAGCCAAGCCGTAAATTTTGGAGAAGGTGCGGAGCAGAATCAGGTTAGGATACCGCTCCAGCAGCTTAACGCCGTCCGGATATTCCACATCGTCCACGAAGTGGCAGTAAGCCTCGTCCAATACGCAAAGCACATGGGACGGCAGCGCGTCCATGAAACCGACAAGCTCATTCTCCGTGACAATTGTGCCCGTCGGGTTATTCGGCGAGCAAACCCACACCAGCTTGGTTTTGTCTGTTACAGCAGCCAGCATGGCAGGGAGATCCTGGCGTCCATTTACGAGCGGCACCTCAACGAGAACGGCGTTCTCCACCTCTGCATTATGGCGGTATTGAGAGAAGGTCTGATCGGCCATAACCGTCTCGTCTCCCGGCTCCAGGTAAGCACGCGCGAGCATGAGGATAATCTCATCCGCGCCGTTGCCCCAGATCAGCTGATTAGGCTGTACGCCGAGATGCTGCGCCATTGCTGCGGTCAGCTCCACGCTTGCGCCGTCCGGATAAATGCTGCTGTTGTCGATTTCCGCTATAATAGCCTGTTTGGCGGCAGGAGAACTGCCATATGGGTTCTCATTAGAGGCAAGCTTGATCACTTCAGCCAGTCCAAGCTCGCGCTTCACATCCTCTACCGGCTTCCCGGGCTGGTAGACAGGCAAGTGTACGATATGTCGTTTCGTCTTCATGGTTCACCTCATAAAAAAGTAAATTCCTCATTCCGCATCATGTCCTCTATTGTCTCACAGTTCGCGGGAAGTTGGAAGCACTTTAAAGCGGTGCACCGTGTCAGATACGCAGTGATGACACAAAACGTCCAATCTGGGCAATGCCCTCCCGGTAGGTCGCCTCTTCAGACAACAGAGGCAGCGCTTCCTCTACCTGCCGGACGATGGCGCTGCCGACGATGACACCGTCAGCATGACGGCTGAGACGCTCAACCTGGTCCCGGCTGCTAACGCCAAAACCTACTGCAATCGGAAGCTTTGTCGCTTCACGAACCGATTGCAGGAATTCCTCAATTCCGCTGTGAAACTCGCTCCGCATGCCGGTCACGCCAAGCGAGCTTACGCAATAGACAAAGCCTTGAGCGGATGCGGCAATCCGCTGAACGCGTGTTTTGGACGTCGGCGCAACGAGCGGAATGAGGTGAATGCCGGCCTCCGCCGCCATTTCCCGCACTTCGGCATCCTCTTCAATCGGCAGGTCAGGGATAATAAGGCCGCTGATGCCTTTTTCATGAATGAGTGTGAAAAACCGTTCCAGCCCATATTGCAGCACCGGATTAAAATAACTGAACAGAATAAATGGCATTTTCACGCCCGCCGCCCTTGACTTGGCCGCTACCTCAACACATGCCTCCAGCGTTACCGGACCGCGCAGCGCGCGTTCCGACGCTTTCTGAATGACCGGCCCGTCCGCCAGCGGATCGGAATATGGCACGCCGAGCTCAATCATATCCGCGCCGCTGCGCTCCAGCTCGATCACAATGTCAATCGTCGTTTTCAGATCGGGATCGCCGGTTGTAATGAAAGGAATGAGCGCTGTGCGCCCTTCCGATTTCAGCTTTTGAAATACCTCATCAATGAGATTCATGCTCCAGCCCTCCCAAATAACTCATGATCGCTTCCACGTCTTTGTCGCCGCGCCCGGAAAGGGAAACGACAATCGTTTTGTCGGAGGAAAGCGTAGGAGCCAGCTTCATCACCTGGGCAATCGCATGCGCCGATTCCAGCGCCGGAATAATGCCCTCGGTGCGGCTTAGCAGCTGCAGCGCCTCCAGAGCTTCGGCGTCCGTGATCGGAAAATATTCCGCGCGCCCGGAATCCTTTAAGTACGCGTGCTCCGGCCCGATGCCCGGATAATCAAGGCCTGCCGAGATGGAATGCGCCGGCAGCACCTGTCCCGCTTCGTCCTGCAGCACATAGCTGAGCGAGCCTTGGAATACGCCGTGGCTGCCAAGCGTCATCGTCGCCGCATGCTCTTCCGTATCCACGCCGCGTCCCGCCGCTTCAGCGCCGATCAGCTTGACCGACTCGTCGCCGACGAACGGGTAAAAAATACCCATCGCGTTGCTGCCGCCGCCAACAGCCGCTACGACATAATCGGGAAGACGGCCTTCGTCGCGCAAAATCTGCTCACGCGCCTCGTCCCCGATAATGCGCTGGAAGTCGCGCACCATCATCGGATAAGGGTGCGGACCGGTAACCGAGCCGAGAATGTAGTACGTGTCATCAACATGGCTGACCCAGTAGCGCAGCGTTTCATTACAGGCATCCTTGAGTGTGCGTGTTCCCGACAGCACCGGTACAACCTCCGCTCCCAGCAGCCTCATGCGGAATACGTTGAGCTGCTGGCGCTTCGTATCTTCCTCGCCCATAAACACCTTACACTCCAGACCGAGCAGCGCTGCAATTGTCGCAGAAGCGACGCCATGCTGGCCGGCTCCGGTTTCGGCGATAATTTTCTTTTTGCCCATGCGCTTGGCAAGCACGCCTTGGCCGATCGTGTTGTTGATTTTGTGGGCCCCGGTATGATTTAGATCCTCGCGCTTCAGCAAAATCTTGGCTCCGCCGAGATGCTTCGACAGCCGCTCCGCATAGTACAGCGAGGTAGGTCGGCCGGAATACTTATGCAGCAGGTAGCGGACCTCCTCCTGAAAGCTTGGATCTTTGGAGTAATGCTTGTAGGCTTCCTCTAGTTCAAAAAGCGCGTTCATCAGCGTTTCCGGCACATAACGTCCGCCGAATTTTCCGAAACGCCCGCTTGCGTCAGGCACTTGATTCATAGCTGTTTCACCCTTTCTGTAAATGCCCGGATCAGCTCCGGTGATTTATGTCCGTCCTGTTCGACTCCGCTTGATACATCGATTCCGTCCGGGCGGTACCCTTCAATGAGCTCGCTAACATTGCCGGGATGCAGCCCGCCGGCCGCAAAAAGCGGCAAGCCGGCGGTGCGGGCCGCCTGCAGGTATGCCGGGATGAGCTCCCAGTCAAAGGTTTGTCCCGTTCCGCCTCCTGCCGTGTCCAGCAGCAGCGCTTGGACTCCCGCTTCCGCGTAAATGCGTACCTGTTCTCCCGGCGGCATTCCTTCCGTTTCAACGGCTCCGGCATGAAGCGCCTTCCAGATCGGCAGTCCCGTCCGGACTGCCGCTTCCGCGCATGCTTGCGGGCTTTCCGCCCCATGCAGCTGCAGTACGTCCAGCCCCGCCTCGGCAGCGATGCGCTCCAGCTCCTCTACAGACGCATTCACAAACACGCCGACGGCCAGCGGCGCGCTCACGCCGGAGATGGCTGCCGCTTCCCTCATCGCAGCGATGTAATTCTGCGCTTCAGCAGCTGCAATCTGCCGGCGGCTCCGGGCAAAAATAAACCCGGCATAGTCTACCGGCAGCTCGCCGAGCAGCCTGGCCGCAGCCAGGTCGCGAATTCCGCAAATTTTAAGCAGCGGCTGCGTTTCCCGGCTTCCCTGTATGTCGCCAATCATCGCTTCGTTACCGGGCCAAGCAGCTTTTCAACCGCTTCGCCTGGATCGGCCTGACGCATAAAATGCTCCCCGACGAGCACGCCGCAGGCTCCAGCTTGGCGGATATATTCGATATCCTCCGGACGCGAAATCGAGCTTTCGCTAATGACGTTCACGCCGGTCGGCACCATGCCCATGAGCCGATGCGTCGTCTCCAGGCTTGTTTCAAATGTGTGCAAATTACGGTTGTTAATGCCAACAAGCCGCGCGATGCCGGTGTCCAGCACCAGATCCATCTCGCGCTCGTCATGCACCTCAACAAGCACATCCATGCCGATCGACTCGGCGATTTCGTGCAGCTCCTTCAGCTGGGAGCGGTTAAGGATCGCGGCAATAAGCAGCACGGCATCCGCGCCTATGATGCGCGCTTCATAAACCTGCCGGTAATCAATAATAAAATCCTTGCGCAAAAGCGGCAGCGAAACCGCCTCGTGAATAGCGGTCAAATACTCCAGCGCGCCTTGGAAGTATTGGCGGTCCGTCAGGACGGAAATACAATCCGCTCCAGCCTGCTCATAGGTTGCCGCCAGCTCGACAGGATGAAAATCCTCGCGGATCAACCCTTTAGAAGGCGAAGCTTTTTTGACCTCGGCAATGAGGCCGGTGTCGCGCCGACGTCCCGTCGTGACCGAACGGATGAAGCCGCGGCACGGCTCCATACCCGAAATCTCTCTTTCATAAGCAGTAAGCTTGAATGTTTCGCCAAGCTGCTCCACTTCCGTTTTTTTCGTATGGACAATCCGATCAAGAAACATATCCCAGCTCTCCCGTCTTCTGAATCAGCCCCGCAAGCTTAGCCTCCGCCAAGCCTCCGTCAACAACCTCGCGCGCTTTGTGCACGCCTTCGGTCAGCGTTGGCGCTGCGCCGCCAGTATAGATGCATGCTCCTGCGTTCAGCAGCACGATATCGCGGTATGCTCCCTGCTCTTCACCGCTGAAAATACGGCGGATAATGGCCGCGTTTTCCTGCGGCGAGCCGCCTTGAATCGCCGATAACGGCGAACGGCTCAGCCCCGCTTCCTCCGGCGTCAAATCGTAGGTGCGCACCGCTCCGTCTTCTCCTAGCTCAGATACGGTCGTAGCGGCGCTGACGCTGATTTCGTCCAGCCCGTCATGGCTGGAGACGACAAGCGCCCGTTTCAGCCCCAGGCTGCCCAGCACCTGCGCAACCGTGGCCGTGCGCGAACGGTCGTACAGGCCGAGCAGCTGGCGGTCCGCCCCTGCCGGATTCGTGAGCGGTCCAAGCAAATTAAAAATCGTGCGGATGCCAAGCTCGCGGCGGGGAACCGCTGCATGGCGCAGCGACGGATGATACAGCTGGGCGAACATAAAACAGATGCCGATGTCGCTCAGGCATTGCGCCGCCTGTTTTTCATCGAGATTGATGTTGACGCCGAGCGCCTCCAGCACATCCGCGCTGCCCGCCTTGCCGCTCATCGCCCGGTTTCCGTGTTTGGCTACGCGCACGCCTGCCGCTGCAGCTATTATAGAGGAAGCCGTGGAAATATTGAACTTATGAATGCCGGAACCGCCGGTTCCGCATGTATCCAGCAGTCCTTCCTGCACCGTTTCGACACGCCGGGAGAAGCTGCGCATCACCTCTGCGAAACCGCTGATCTCCTCCGTCGTTTCGCCTTTCATCCGGAGAGCGGTCACAACGCCCGCAATCTGCACCGCCGTTGCTTGACCGTCCATGATTTGGCGCATGACTTCACCCGCTTCGCTGCGGGTCAGACTTTCTCCCCCGATGAGCTTGGCCAGCGCACCTTGCAAAGTCATTCCTTGAACCGCTTCCATCATGACCGCTCCCCCTCCCCTGCCGGGACAAAATAATCGCTGTTGATCTGCGAACGGGATGAATCCGTTTCACGGCTGCGCGTCGAAAACGCAGCTTCCGCCGTACGAATCGCCTTCAGCATCCCTTTCGCTTTGTTCACCGTTTCTTCGTATTCCTTCTCCGGCACGGAATCCCAGACGATGCCCGCCCCTGCCTGTACGAAAGCTTTGCCGTTTTTGAAAATGATCGTGCGAATCGTAATGCATGTATCCATGCTCCGGCCGTTGAAGCCTAAATACCCGATTGCTCCGGCATAAGCGCCTCTCGCTTCATTTTCAAGCTCTGCGATAATTTCCATCGCCCGCAGCTTCGGCGCGCCGGATACCGTACCGGCAGGCAAACAGCTGATAAAGGCATCAAAAAAATCTTTATCTTCCCTCATCTTGCCGGTTACGTTGGAAACAATATGCATGACATGCGAGTAGCGCTCAATCTGCATGAAGGAATCACAGCGCACACTGCCGTACTCCGCCACCCGACCGATATCGTTGCGGCCGAGGTCGACAAGCATCAGGTGTTCGGCGCGCTCTTTTTCGTCGGCGAGCAAATCCAGCTCCAGTGCGCGATCCTCTTCCTCGCTCCGTCCGCGCGGCCTCGTGCCCGCGATCGGGCGCGTCTCCACCTTGCCGTCCGACACCTTAACGAGCGCTTCCGGCGAAGTGCCGACGATGACCTCGTCGTCCATTTTCAGATAATACATGTACGGGGATGGATTCAGCGTCCGTAAGATCCGGTACACCTGCAGCGGGTCAACGTCCGTCTCGATATGGAAGCGCTGGGAAAGTACGACTTGAAAAATATCCCCGGCGCGGATATACTCCTTTGCCGAGTCCACATTGGCGAGAAACTGCTCTTTGGTCACATTGGAGCGAATATCGCCAAGCTCTGGATCATCCGGCAGCGGGCCGCCAACGGTCGAGAGCAGCGGCACCGGCTGGCGCAGCTTTTCCATCGTGCTTTCGATTTTAGCCAGCGTAGCCTCATAAGCCAGTTTAATATCGCTATCGGTAGCCGCCTCCGGGACATGAACGTTTCCGATGACGCCGATCTGCTGCTTGAAGTGATCAAACACGATCATGGAGTCGCAAAACATGAACTGCAAATCGTTCATCATCAAATCGTCATGACGGTGCTTCGGCAGATTTTCGTAATATTGCAGAAGATCATAACCGAAAAAGCCAACTGCTCCGCCGCTGAACGACGGTATTCCCGGAAGCTCAGGGCTGCGGTAAGCCCGCAGATGAGCTTTGAGCAGCTCAAGCGGATTTTCGCCGTCCAGCTCCAGCCGCTCGCTGCGTTTTTCCAGCACCATAACGCCGTTTTTGCCATGCAGCATCATAAACGGATCCATGCCGATAAAGGAATGGCGCGCCCATTTGGCGCCGCCCTCTACGCTTTCCAGCAGGAAAGCCCGTTTTTCATTTGCAAAATGCTGAAACAAACGAATTGGCGTTTCCGTATCGGCCAACAAGTAGCGTGCAACCGGAATGAGATTGTAATGTCCAGCCAAGCGGATTATTGTCTCCAGCTCTTGATTCATCATCATCGTCTCCTAACTCAAGGGAATTCGGTCATCCCGGGACAAACAAAAAAGCTCCCGCAGGGCGGGAGCTGATGATGACATGATATAGATGGAGACCAAGTACCGACGGATAGCTCAAAACAAGGCTGGAATAAGCATCTGGAAAAGACACTCCCGCCGTTTGAAGCTCCCGTAAAGAACCTGTCGCTCAACTAAGCTCATCTCTGCTCATCTCGCAGGCTCCCCGTCACTCCAGGCCCTCTTGCCGCCCGGACATGCTCGGAGACTGCCTGCTCAGTCCACCCGGACCTTGCACTGCTTATCTCGGTTAAATGGCATTCAGCCTCTGTTAATGAGGCGAGTGCTGTTCTTGATTTCCTACACTATACAGGAGCGTTCCTTCACCCGTCAAGCGTTTTTACTGACGCTTAGATCGGGTCTCAGTACGCTTGCGCCGCGCAGGTACACATGCTTGATTTCCTTTTGAGACAGCTCCGTGTTCACGGTAACCATCAGCCTGATGCAGCGCTCCAGACTGCCTTTGACCGGCACCTCGACCGCGCACATCAGCGGCACAAGATCCCAGCCCTGCAAGCCACGGATGGCGCGCGCCGGGAAAGCCGCGTCCAAATCCGTCGTAACCGTAATAAGCACGCTGCAAATGTCCTCCGGATCAATACGGTTATCGGCAACAATTGCCTCCAGCATTTCCGAGGTCGCATCCAAAATATCCTTCTCTTCATTGCGGTCAACCGTAATCGCACCGCGAATTCCTCTTACGCTCATGTCCAGCTTTCCTCCCGCTTCAGCCTCTCCACGATGTCCCGAATCCATTCGCTCTGAATATCGTTTCGAATCTCTACTTTTCCAATTGCAGTCGGCACAACAAAAACCATTTTGCCTTCGCCGAATTTTTTGTCATGCATCATGGCTTCCATAATACGCTCCGTATCAAAATGCTGCGGCAAACGAATCGGCAATCCGACAATTCCGAGCGACCTGCGAGTCCGTTCGTATACGTCTGGCGAAGCTCCGAGCTGTACGCCGAGCATTGCCGATCCGATCATGCCGATCGCTATCGCTTCGCCGTGCTGAAGCTCATTGTACCCGGCCACCGCCTCCAGCGCATGCCCGATTGTATGGCCGAGATTGAGAATAGCGCGCAGCCCCTGCTCCGTCTCATCTTCGGACACAACAGCCGCTTTCACGGAGCAGCCCTTGTAAAGCGCGTAACCGAGAGCATCCGGCTCCAATTCCAGTAACCTAGTGGCGTTGTCGATACACCAGTCAACAAACATGTCATCCCAAATGAGGCCATGCTTAACAACTTCGGCTAGGCCGGAACGCACCTCGCGCGGCGGCAGCGTCTTCAGCGTATCCAGATCATAAAGCACAAGCTCCGGCTGATGGAAAGCGCCGATAATGTTTTTGGCCTTAGGATGGTTCACGGCCACTTTGCCCCCAACGCTGCTGTCATGCGCCAATATCGTCGTTGGCACCTGCACAAAACGGACGCCGCGCATGTAAGCCGCAGCCGCATACCCCGCCAAATCGCCAACGACGCCTCCGCCAAGCGCTATAACGGCCGACTTGCGGTCCAGCCCCGCATCAAGCGCTTTGGTTATGATCGCCTCAAACATTTCAAGCGACTTGGATTGCTCGCCAGCAGGGACGACAAACGATACGACTGGGAAGCCGCTTTCCGCCAAATTTGCGATCAGCCGGTCCAGATACAGCGGCCCCACCCGATCGTCGGTAACGATCAGCAGCGGGGATTTCCGGCTCAAGCCATGCTTCAGCAGCAGCTCGCCCGCCTGGTCCAGCAGTCCCTCGCCGATGTAAATCGGATAAGATCGTTCTTCCAAATTAACTGTAAGCTCGCGCATATTAATAACTCCTTACCTGCTGCATATAAGCGTCGTAATTGGCGCGGATCTCCTCCATGGAGTCTCCGCCAAACTTCTCCAGAAAAGCGCGCGCAACTTCCCAAGCGACAACATGCTCCATAACAACGCTGGCAGCCGGAACCGCGCAGCTGTCGGAGCGTTCGACCTGTGCCGTAAAAGCTTCTTTTGTATCGATATCCACGCTTGCCAAAGGTTTGTACAGCGTAGGGATCGGCTTCATAACGCCGCGCACAACGATCGTTTCACCGGTCGTCATGCCGCCCTCGAATCCTCCGGCGTTGTTGGTTGAGCGGTGATATCCTTGTTCCTCGGAGTAAAGAATCGGATCATGCACCTGCGAACCTCTCAAAATGCCCGCTTCAAAGCCGATGCCAATCTCACAGCCTTTAAACGCATTGATGCTGACTACGGCGCCAGCGATACGCGAATCCAGCTTGCGGTCCCACTGGACATGGGAGCCAAGGCCGACCGGCACGCCTTCAATGATACATTCCACGATGCCTCCGATGGAATCGCCGTCCGTTTTGATACGGTCGATATATTCCTCCATCTTCGTCTCGGTTTCTTTGTCCACGACACGCACCGAGGATTCCTCCGTCAGCCGGGCCAGCTCATCCGCTTGGAGTGCGTTGGGAGGCGCTTCGATCTCGCCGATGCGGATAACTTGGCCGGCCACCTTGATTCCGAACGCAGCCAGCAGCTGGCGCGCAACAGCGCCGACAGCGACACGGGCAGCCGTTTCACGGGCGCTGGAGCGTTCCAGAACGTTACGCAGGTCCTTGAGGTTGTATTTCAAACCGCCGTTCAAATCGGCATGGCCGGGACGCGGACGGTGCACTCGGCGTTTTGCCTCGTCTCCGCCTTCAATCGGCTCAATGTTCATCACGGTAGTCCAATGTTTCCAGTCGTTATTGGCTACGACGAGCGCTACAGGCGCTCCTGTCGTGCGTCCGTGGCGCACGCCGCCTACGATTTGGGCGGTGTCCTTCTCAATTTGCATGCGACGTCCGCGCCCGTATCCCTTTTGACGGCGGTGCAGCTGGAAATTCAACTCTTCAAAATCAAGCTGGAGATTGCTCGGCAGCCCTTCTATAATCGCGGTCAGCTGGGGACCATGTGTCTCACCTGCCGTTAAATAACGCAAACTCATGCCGCCCTCTCCCCTTCATAAGCCGGTTCCAGCTCCATCACTTTAGCACGGCGACGCTTTTAAGAGATCAAGTATTGCGCTGCGCCGATGCGGACTGTTCAGCATGCCTGCGGAATTCCCATTGCAGGGCTTTACCCAGTCCTGGTTCCTTTATGCCGTTCATCCAACTTTCTTTGCCCATTATAGTACAGCCCTAGTGGTTTGACAAGGCAAGCAGGGGGTCTGGCAGGTGAGCTGCAGCGGCTGCAACCGTGGATGGATTAAGTCGAAGAAACTTTAGTACAATCGGCGCCGAAGCTACTCTTTCAACCGTCTAGCCTCATCATCCATCCGCTAATTAACTCGTTACGTTACTTACTCCCGTCTTCCATCCGCTAACGCAACTGAGCGGGCTTAATTGCTGAAAAACAGCTGTTTCGGCGATGTAATGCAACTGAGGAGCCTTATTCGTCCATTTTTGTGCTAAAAATCGCTCATTTATTCTAAATAACACTTCTCGGTTGCGTTACAATGTAAACGGCTGCTGATTCATTGAAATAAAGCGCGTGAGCTGCGTTATGTTTCTAAACTCTGGAGTGAAGCTTTGCCTTTAACCCTCCCCTTCTCTGCAAACCCGACCCCACGATAAAAAAGCCGCCGGACCAAGTCCGAAGGCTTCTCTCACTCTGCTATGCTTTCCGGCGGTAAAAAAACGTATCAGCCGTTTCCAGCCCGTATTCCGCTGGCGAAAAAATCTGCTCCGTGCTGCCGACGAATAAAATCCCGCCCGGCTTAAGCGCTTCGGCAAATTTACGGTACAGTACCGTTTTGGCTTCTTCTGTAAAATAGATCATCACATTGCGGCAAATAATCAGATCATAAGGCCCGCTGTAGGAATCATCAAGCAAATTATGTTGTCTGAAACGAATGTTGCGCCGCAGCTCAGGCTTCACCGTATATCCCGTCTGAGCAGCGTCAAAATACCGGTCAAGAAAAGCCCGAGGCACTTCCTTGAGGGAACGGGCATGATATTCGCCTGCCTGCGCTTTAGCAAGCACTCCACGATCCAGATCGGTCGCATCAATCTCCGAGCGGCCTGCCGCACCAAGCTCTTCAAGCAGCATTGCCAGCGTATAGGGCTCTTCCCCGGTTGAACATGCCGCGCTCCAGCAGCGCAGCTTTGTCGTGCGGGACAATAGCTCCGGCAGGAAACGGTTGTTCAGCACTTCCCAGCGGCCAGGGTTGCGCCAGAACTCCGACACATTAATCGTCATCCGGTCCAGAAATTCTTCCATTAGCTCCGGAGACTTGCGCAGTGCATCCCAATAAGCAGCAAAAGTTGTATAACCATGCTTCAGACGAAGCGTCGTCAATCGGCGTTTCATCTGGTTTTCTTTGTACTGGGAAAGATCGATTCGGGTTTGGGTGCGAATCTGCTCGATAAACCTGCTGAAATCCGCATCCGCTTCACGAACCGGTTCAGATCCAGCGGGCAATGGTTCGTTCATAGCTGACAATCTCCTCCGGCGCAAACCAAAGTGAAATTTCTCTTTCCGCATTTTCAGGAGAATCCGATCCATGAACCAGATTCAAATTTGTATGTACGGCATAATCCGAACGAATTGTGCCTGGCGAGGCTTCCACCGCATCCGTTTTGCCGATCATCGCGCGCGTAAGCGCAATGGCGTTATCCGCTTCCCATACCATCGCGAACACAGGGCCAGCCGTAATAAACACGATGAGCCGTTCATAAAAAGGCTTGCCTTTATGCTCGGCGTAATGGGCTTCGGCCAGATCCTGGCTGACAGACATAAACTTGGCTGCCGCTAGCTGGAGTCCTTTTTTTTCGAAGCGGTTCATGATTTCGCCAATAAGGCCTCTTTGCACACCGTCAGGCTTGATCATTATCAAGGTTCTTTCCATGCGGTTCCCTCCTGGTTCGCTGTGGGGCCTGTTTTCATACCGATTCGGCGGTCAGTAGCTGCGTTTGTTTATAAAATGAGCAATATCCGACAAATTCTTCTTCGCCGGCAAAGCCGGAAGTCCTGCCAGGGCGGCCAAAGCTTTTGACGTGAAGCGCTCCGCCATCTCCTCGGCTACCGCTACGCCGCGGCTGCTGCGGATCAGATGAATGGCCGTATGCGTATCCCCGCGCCCTTCGCTCTCACGAATGGAGCCAATCTCGGCCAACAACGCATCCCGGCGGTCCGGCTCTTGAAGCGCGAGCAGTACCGGAAGCGTAATATTGCCCTGGCGAATGTCGGAGCCCGGCGGTTTGCCGATCTGTTTCTCCGTGCCTAACAGGTCGAGCAGATCATCGCGGATTTGGAACGCCATTCCGGTGTTGTAGCCGAACTGGTACAGCAAATTGCTCGTCTGGCGGTCGGCGCCGGAGGCAACGGCCCCCATCTGGCAGCTGATCGCAATCAGCAGCGCGGTTTTGCGGCGGATACGGCGTAAATAATTGCGAACCGACTGCTCCGTATTAAAGAAATCGCGCACCTGCTCCATTTCGCCGATGCACATCTGCACCATGGCACGGGCCAATATACGATGCAGGTCAGGGTTACGCGACTGCGTCATCAGCTCCAGCGCTTTGGCGTAAATGTAATCGCCTGTATACATGGCAATCCGGTTATCCCATTTGGCTCCGACCGTCGGCTGCCCGCGCCGCGTACGCGCGTTGTCGATTACATCGTCATGAACCAGGCTTGCGCTATGAATCAGCTCCAGCGTCACCGCCACGCGCTGCAGCTCGTCCAGGCGATAATCGCCGAACCGGCCGGCCAGCAGCACAAATACCGGACGGATGCGCTTGCCGCCTGCCTGCAGCAGATGCAGCGAGGACTCGCCAAGCAGGCTTTCGTCCTCAGCTACTGCCGCTTCAAGCTGACGCTCGATGGCGTTCAACTCACCTTTCATTTTCGCGTACAGGTCTAGCAGTTTCATTCGTTCACCTGCCTGTGGATAATTGCGAATCCATAAATTCCAGCCCTGCGTGTCCGCTCAGAAGGCCCATATCATGGGCATAACGGTAATACAGCTCCAAGCCTTCGCGCAGCTCCGGTCCAAAATCGTACTGCAAGCCGGTGAAATACTCCCGCCAGTACGCTTCCGTGCCTCCCAGCGATGATACCGCCCTTCTAATGAGCGGCCCGGGATCGGCCGTGCTTCTGCGCCGGCTCGCCAGCATATCCTCATGCAGCCGCAGCACCTCGCTGCGGGAGCTCTCTACCGCTTCCCGCCTTGCAGCCACAACGGCATAGGTCATGCCGAGGCCCGTCCATTCCTTCCACTCCCGCCCAAGATCCATAACCTCCAACCCGTGGGTCTCCCAGGAGGCGCGGATAGCGCTGTCTCCGATGAGCAAAGCTGCGTCATTATCCTTCAGCATGGACGGAAGGTCAGGCTTCATGATCGTATACTCCGGATTGCCGTCATAACGCAAGCTCAAAATCATTTTGAGCAAGTTAACGGAAGTTGCCGACGTGTCGGTCAAGGCAATTTTCCCGCGCAGCACATCCTTGAGCGGCTTTTTGAGAAAAAGCAGAATGGATCTGACCGGTCCGGCTGTTCCGACGGAAAGTCCGGGAAGCAGCATATACCGCTGAGGCTCCAGACCGTAAATAAAGGAGGAGACGGCGGATACGCCAAGCTCCCCCTGCTGCAGCATGCGGTTCAAGCCCGAGGGCACGCTCCGCACTACGCGGTAATCATCCGTTTCGTCCGGAACATAATGAAACAGCGGCCAAGCGTTCGTGTAGTCGATTCTGCCGACACCGATCGGTCTGCTGTCAGCCACGCCCATCATCTCCCCACCGGCGAAACAAGTCATGCTCGAATCCCATCAAGTCAAGCAGCTTGCCCACCAGAAAATCAACGAGGTCCTCCATCGTGCGAGGCCCGTAATAAAAAGCCGGCATCGCCGGTACAATCGAAACGCCCATCCTTGACAGCTTGAGCATGTTCTCCAAATGAATCGCATGCAGAGGCGTTTCACGCGGCACAAGCAGCAGCCTGCGTCCTTCCTTCATCATGACGTCTGCCGCGCGCGTCATCAGATTGTCCGACGACCCGTGAGCCACAGCGGACAGCGTTCCCATGGAGCAAGGCACAATAATCATGCCTTCCATCCTGTAGGATCCGCTGGCGATGTTCGCGCCTATGTCGCCGCTCGGGTACAGCCGCAGCTGGCCGGACTCGACTGCCTCGCCAAAAGCGCTGCGCAGCGTTTCCTGGCGACGTGTGGCGTCCCAGCCCAGCTCTTCCTTGAGCACTCTCCAGCCGGCGTCGCTGACAACAAGCCCGACCTCGCAGCCGGCCCGCAGCAGCTCCTCCACGAGTCTGACTCCATAAACAGCACCGCTAGCACCGGTTATGCCAACCGCCCATCTGCGTGTTTTCCGTGTCATTTCCATGCGCGAAGCACCACAAGATCAAGCAGCGTAAATACCAGCATCGTCACGCTCAGCCAGCCGTTCATCGTAAAAAACGCCAGCTGCAGCTTGCTCATGTCATCAGGACCAAGAATGAGATGTTCATTGAAAAGAATTCCAATCGACAGGACCACACCTATGAGATAGATCCAGCTCAAATCCGTCATGAAAAACAGCGCTACGAAACAAACCGCCGTAATCAAATGGAAAAACTTCGCGAGATGCAGAGAGCGATGCACGCCGAAACGGGCCGGGATGGAAAACACCTTTTCGGTACGGTCAAAATCAATATCCTGCAGCGCGTAAATCGTATCAAAGCCGGCCAGCCAAAACACGATGCCGATATAGAGCACCCATGCTGCAGGCTCGAAGGAGCCGGTTACGGCAACCCAGCCGCCGAGCGGCGCAAGGCCGATCGTCAATCCGAGAATGACATGGCAGAGCCATGTAAACCGTTTGGCGTAAGAATAGATCACCAGGAAAAAGATTGCGATTGGCATCAGCTTGACACAGACCGGGTCCAGCTTGGACGCCGCCCAGAAAAAGAGCGCAAAGCTCAGGACAACGAAAAGCACAACCTCGCCGGTTTTAAGCAATCCGGCAGGCAGTGCCCTTTTTTCGGTCCGCGGGTTTTTGAAGTCGATCGCTTTGTCGATGAGCCGGTTAAGTCCCATCGCGGCGCTGCGCGCGCCTATCATCGCGAGCGTTATCCAGCCGGCCTCGGCCCAGGAGGGAAGTCTCCCCTCCATCGTCACCGCTCCCAGCAGCATGCCGATATAAGCAAAAGGCAGAGCAAAAATCGTATGCTCGAACTTGATCATTTCCAAAAAAATGCGTACCTTCCGAATCATCTGCCGTCTGTCCCCTTCGTTCCGATATGAAGCGCCGCAATGCCGCCGGTTAAGGGGTCTGCACTTACCGCTTCCAGGCCGGTCTTGCGGAAAATATCCGCCAGCTCGTTACGGTCGGGAAAAGCTTTGAGCGATTCGGGAAGCCATTTGTACTGCTCGTAAGACTTTGCTACCAGTTTGCCGACGCGAGGCAGCAAGCGCTCGAAATAGAAATAATAAATGCTTTTGAACGGCTGCCAGGTCGGCTTGGATAACTCCAGACAGACAACCTTGCCGCCTGGCTTCACAACGCGCTGCATCTCCCGCAGCACTTGATGCAGGTCTGGAACATTCCGCAAGCCGAAGCCGATCGTCGCGTAATCAAACGAATTATCGGGATACGGAAGCTCCATTGCATTGCCCTGCACAAGCGTAATCTGCCCGCGCAGTCCGGCTTCGTCAACTTTTACCTGACCGACGTCCAGCATCGCCTGGCTGAAATCCAGACCGACGACTTTGCCGCTGCCGCTCGCCTTGGCGATGGCCAGCGTCCAGTCGCAAGTGCCGCAGCAAAGGTCAATCGCCGTTTCACCGGGCCGCACGCCCATCTTGCGCATGGTGAATTTCCGCCAAGCCTTATGCTGGCGGAAGCTGAGAAGATCGTTCATCATGTCGTACTGGGGAGCGATCTTCTGAAATACCGCATGAACATGTGTTTCCTTGGAGTCCATCTTCGCTGTCACCTCGATTCACCTGCCGTTCCGGCCGCCACTCCGCGTGAGGGGCGAAGCAGAAGATCAGCGATCATTGCCGCCTCTTCCGCCAGTTTGGACGGGGCAAGCGAAGCTGAGAGCTGCCTGTAACGGGCCGCGCAGGAGCCGAGCTTGTCCGCCAGCAATGCGGCCAGGCCATATTTTTCAATCAATGGGCATGACTTGTTCTCCGGTTCTCCCTCAAGGAGGGTCCTGTCCCGGGAATCGCCATGCTCCAGCACATACCAATACCCCCAGCTGCCGCCGAATTGCCCGGCCTGCTCCAGCTTCAAACGCTCTGCAGCCAGGACCTCCAGCTTGGAAATTGCCATTACAAGCTCTTCCCAGACGGATTTCAGCCCTTCCTCCAAAACCTCGCTAAAGCCGAGGAAAAGGACAGCCCGGATCCGGCTTTGCAGCTCCACATACTCCTCTGCTCCAATGCGGCGTTTCTTCATCCGCAAATATAGCTCGGTCTTGAGCCGGTTCGCTTCGCAGATCGCACCGCTCAGCGTCCGGATCAAATCGATGTTGCCCGCTCCCGCCAGCAGCTGGTAAAAGCGGCTGCTAAAATAGTCGCCCGCCAGCACGCGCAGCTGCCGCTGTCTCATCTGAAACATGTCGCGGTCGCCGGCTTCAATATCGACAAAATCATGGGTATCCAGTCCAAGCTGGACGAGTGAAACGGCAAGCGATTGCAGCTCGTCTTGCTCCAAGGAGGAGCCGTGCTGCAGAAAACGGTGTAACAGCCGGATGCGGGCATCCGGAAACGGAGGCAGATCCGCATAGCGCTGGATCATATCGTGCTTCGTATACTTGCTGGCTAACGCGGGTATTCGGTATTCTGTCATGAGGTAAGCCTCCGAACCTAACGGCAAGACACAACCGTTCCATAATCTAAACTAGTATACCACAATTGCGGCGGACAAGCACAAAACACACGATGCTTGAAAGCCTTTGCCCGAAGCACGCCGGACTCCGGTTGAAAATCGCTCTATAGCGGCTTAGGTGCTTCCTTTGGCGAAAAAAAGACCAGCCTTAACCGCTCTTGCCAGAACGGATCCGTCTCCAGGTTAATTCCGCTCCAGTCACGCAGCTCGCCCGGTGTTATCCATGCGTCCGTCCGTCTCAGGTCGGCAGCAGCGATATGCGTTCCTTCCGGCGTATCCAGCCTGACGAGCAACCGGGAGACGTTGGAGCTGCGGACGAAGCTAAGCCGGGCCAGCTTGAGCAGATCGTCGCGGAGCAAAATGTCTGAGCTGCTCTCGGCGTCACGGTTTAGCTCGATCTTTAACACGCTTCCGTTCCAATCAACTCGTCTCAGCTTTTCAGACAGCTGCAGCTCCTGCAGCTCGTCGACCAAATTTGTATGCCCAAGCGCCGTTGGCAGCTCCGTTCTAAATACAGCCCTTTCGTCACCTTTAAACATATCTGCATGAAAAGGCACAACCGCTAGCAGTAAAATGGCGCCGACAGCTGCTGCTCCAGCAGCAGCCATCCTTATTCCCGCTCCCGCTCTCATTTCCGAATCCCCCCTCCGACTGCCGCCGAACAGACTGCAATCATCCTATACTGCATGTATACGGGGACAGGACCTATTTCATGAAAACTTGGCGGGACAAATAAAAAAGCAGGCCTGCGCCTGCGCTTCAATCTCCGGCTTCAATTGTGCCATATCGGGATATAATCGTGGC
This sequence comes from Paenibacillus pasadenensis, assembly GCF_023715725.1. GTDB lineage: Bacteria > Bacillota > Bacilli > Paenibacillales > Paenibacillaceae > Paenibacillus_O > Paenibacillus_O pasadenensis_A. Next base: position 682,246 of record NZ_JAMBOT010000002.1, on the reverse strand, counting down.
CCGTCCTCTTATTTTCATTGCGGAGGTATGATCCGTGAACTGGACGATCAAAACCTCTCCTTTATCCAGCTTCTCGGTATGATGGAACCGGGTATCCGTCCCCCGTGTCAAACCGATAACCTGGACGCCTTGGTCCTTCGCCTTGATGACGATGTAGTCGCCCTGCTGCTGTTCCATGACGCGTTCCTCCTTCGTTCTAAAAACCTTAGATTTACTTACTTGGACCAAATAGGCTTGCTCTTAGAAAAAACTGCCCTCCCGATCCAAGTCAGGAAAGCAGTTCAGGCTGTTATGTATAGTCGGAGTAACAGGATTTAAATCTGGTATCTCACCCGCTCTATGGAGAAAGGAGTGACCATAATTCATTCGTATCCTACGATATTGCGAGAAAACATCAATTTAAGCGTATTATAAATTGGTCTGATGAATTTGTAAAGCAGTCTTGCTGAGCGACCTTAGTACAACCCTTGCATGGTAAAAGCAGCCTTTAAACGAAACCTTAAGCGTAGAAAAAGCCGCTCGTTCCCCGCCAGGAAAATGGAGCGGCAACAGGAAGGTTAATTGTTTTGCAACTTCAGCATTCTGATAATTATTGCGACCGCCTCTGCACGAGTGGCGGATGCGCCAGGATCAAACCGGCCCTCTTCTTTTCCGCTTACTAATCCAGTCTGATATGCGGCTGCAACGTAAGGTCTGGCCCATTCCGGTATCTGCTTTGCATCGGTAAACATCGTTACTGGCGCATTATGCTCAACCTTGATCCCAAGCACTCTCGTAATCATGACCACCATTTCGAGCCGGGTCATGCTTTTCTCTGTTCGAAAGGTGTCATCCTCAAACCCGTTAATAATGCCTCTCTGGACCAATTGGGAAACATACGGTCTGGCCCATTCCGGTATGCTCGCTTGGTCGGCAAACGCTGGATCGAAGTTTGTCGGCTCGTTCATATGTAGAGCCCTTCCCAGCAAGGCAGCAAATTCTCCCCGTGTTGTTATCCGTCCCGGCTGGAACGAGCCGTCAGCAAAACCTTCGACGATTTGGAGTTGAACCGCTTTTTGAATGGCTTGCGCTGCCCAATGCCCAGCATCCACATCCGGCCATTCAACCGTTTCTACATGCTGGTCTGGTTCATTACCAGGTTTTATAGTTGGTGTCGGCGTTGGTGTTGGTGTTGGTGTTGGTGTTGGCGTTGGTGTTGGTGTTGGCGTTGCCGTCGGCGTCGGTGTTGGCATTGCTGTCGGTGTCGGTGTCGGCGTTGCCGTCGGTGTCGGCGTTGCCGTCGGTGTTGGCGTTGCCGTCGGTGTCGGTGTCGGTGTCGGTGTTGGCGTTGCCGTCGGTGTCGGCGTTGCTATTGGCGTCAGTGTTGGCGTTGGTGTTGGCGACGGTGTCGGCGTTGCCGTCGGTGTCGGCGTTGCCGTCGACGTCGGTGTTGGCGTTGCCGTCGGTGTTGGTGTCGACGTCGCTGTTGGAGTTGCTGTCGGTGTCGGCGTTGCCGTCGTTATTGGCGTTGGCGTTGGTGTTGGTGTTGGTGTTGGTGTTGGTGTTGGTGTTGGTGTTGGTGTTGGTGTTAGCGACGGTGCATCATTTAGAATGATTTCATCAATTCTAGTCCAGCGTGATGCTTCTTCTTTAATCACTAGACGAATGAACTTAACTTGTATTTCGGTAACTGGAACCGTCTGCCTGTTTAATTTATCCGTTTCTCCGACTTTTCCCCAATTTGTTCCATCCATAGAAACTTCAATATCTGATTTAGCCAGCAGGTCCGTCGTATTCTCTGATATAAGTGTAATTGAACGTAATGGCAGCGGATCGCTTAATTCTAATTGAATATAATCGCCAACGTTCTGAGCAGAGCTAATCCAGGTAAACGTACTTAAATCGCCATCAGCTGCATTTTGCCATGCATATTCCGGTTTCCACGGCTGCTTGTTTGCAGATACAACAATTGTCGGCGTCGACGTTGGTGTCGGTGTCACTGTTGGTGTTGGTGTTGGTGTCGGTGTCGGCGCCGGTGCGTCATTAAGAACGATTTCATTAATCCGAGTCCAACGAGCCGCTTCCTCTTTAACCGTAAGTCGAACGAACTTAACTTGCACCTGGCTGACTGAGACCGTCTGCCTATTTAATTTATCCATCTCTCCGACCTTAAACCAATTTGTACCATCCATAGAAATTTCGATATCTGATTTAGCCAGCAAATCCGTTGTATTGACCGAAGTAAGTGTAACGGAATGCAGTTGCAGTGGATCTTTTAATTCTAATCGAATGTAATCCCCTATATTCTGAGCGGAGCTAATCCAAGTGAACGTATCTATATCGCCGTCTGCAGCATTTTGCCATGCATATTCTGGTTTCCATGGCTGCTTGTTTGCAGTTACAACAATGGTATTGCCGGAGTCCGTTAAACCTTCAATAGCAGCTTGCAGCGCAGCCGCTGCAGCGGCCAATTCTTCCTCAGACTCGCTGGTTTCCAATGCTGCTTCAGCAGCTCCAATTGCTTCTTGCAGAGCTGCAAAAGAGTCTGTTGTATATTTTCCGTTCGCATTTGTGATCGCTCTAGCCTCTTGGAGCAGATTGACCAGTCCGGAAGTATTAAGGATCGGGGAAGTAAACTGGTAACTGCCGGACTGAAGCTCATAAACCGCATGGCCGTTCTCGTATTTAACAAACGCGACCCCAGCGGACTCCGATGCCAGATGCCCGCTTTCCATTACCGCGCTCTCAGAGGCAGCAGGAATGTATACGGTAGCCGTAGTGTTCGCCGGTACCGTCGCATTGTACGTAAACATGTCATTGTTGATATTCCACGAGCTGACAATACGTCCGTACACCGAATCGTAGTGCCCTTGAGCCCAAGTCATGACTTTATCCGGATCGGGAGTAGGCTGTAAAATAAAATGTTTGAAGCCCGGATTATTCTCATCGCGCTGTATCCCTAACGAATACGCCATCATCCATTGACCGACAGCTCCGAAGGAATAATGGTTAAATGAGTTCATATTGTTGTAGCGGCCGAAGCCATTTTCTCTTGTGAATGAATCCAATCGCTCCCAAATCGTGGTTGCGCCTTGCTCTACCGAATACAGCCAAGACGGAAATGAAGTTTGCTGCAGTTGACGATAAGCCAAATCGCTGTTTCCTCCATCTGATAACGCCTTGCTGATCCATGCCGTTCCGATAAAGCCGGTCATTAACGAATAGTCAGGCAATAATGCATTATTATCATCGAAGTTTTGACGCTTCACCGTATTTGCGAGATTTTCATTCATGACAGGGATGTTTTCATCACTGAATACGCCTAGAGCTAACGGAACAGCGTAGGACGATTGTGTATCCATAAGCGTACCGTCGGATTTGACCGTTTTTTTGGCGGATTTGTTATCAACATTCACCACTTTCACAAACGTGTCATTAAAGTCATTTTTACGTTCGTTGTAGGAGGCCCAATAGTTTGCGGCATCTACCGATTGACCGAGAACTTCGGCGGTATTGGCCATGATCCACAGATCGTAAACGTAATAGGCTGTCGCCAGAAATATCGGTTCGTTCTTTTCGTACTGAGGACTAAGCCAGTCGCCAAGCCTCGCATCATGAGCATAATTGTCGCTCAAATAATCCACGTATTTTTTCATCGAATCGTAATGCTGTCTCAATACAGCTGTATTTCCATATTGTTGGTACACTTCCCAAGGCAGCGTAATGCCCGCGCTCCCCCATAAAACTCCGCCGAATCCGTTTTGGCCCGGAGTAGCGTCTTTAAATCTGCCGCTCGAATCCTGGGAATCGCGCAACGCCAACAATTGACGGGTAAGGAATTGGTCCGCATCCGCGATATAGGTGCCTGTTCTCGAAAACACCGAAATGTCACCGGACCAAGCCATCCGCTCGTTGCGCTGCGGGGAGTCCGTTGGAACGCTTAGGAAGTTTCCGCGAGCGGACCAGTTAATATTTTGCCAAAGCCTGTTCACATTACTGTTTGAGGATTCATAATGAGAAGCTTCATCTTTCATGGAGCTGATGACCACTCCCTGCACGGCATCTATCGGCAACGGTTCATAAATTCCCGTTATTTCGATATAGCGATATCCATGAAAGGTGAATCGCGGCTGAATTACTTCATCTCCACCCTTGAGAATATAAGTATCCTGGGCTAGGGCAGCTCGAATATTTTCCAGCATGATCATACCGACGTTTGCCCCGTATTGCGGCAGGTCTGGATAGAGCACCTCGGCATAACGCATCGTGATTTTCTGTCCGGCAGTACCGTTTTTAATTGTGATTTTCGGTACGCCTACCATATTCTGCCCCATATCATAAACATAGACCTTTTGACCCGGACGTACATCCGTTACGCTTTTTGCCGTAAGCGTTTTTACGATGCTTGCGTTTTCGCCAATTTGGCCGATTAGCTTCATGTTGTTATAAAGTAATGGCCATTCCACAAAAGCATTTGTGCTGTCCAGATTTACCTCAGCCGCGTTTTTCCAATTGCTGTCGTCATATGCCGCTGTGCTCCAACCGTTAATTGCCGCTTCTTTAGTCGCATCGTAGTTTTCCCCTTGGAAAAAGCTTCCGTAAAGGATAGGGCCGTCATTATTGTATTTCCATTCGGCGGGATTCGTTGTAACAACTTTAGTCGATCCATCGCTATACGTAATAACCAGCTTAGCCAAAAGCGATTGACGGTCGCCATAATAGTTCCAGTTATTCCCAATATAGGAGAAATTGCCGCTCCACCAGCCCTCGCCGAGCCAGGCTCCTATGGCGTTGTCCCCACCAGATTGGATCATATCTGTAACGTCATAGGTTTGATACATATGAGTTGCATTATATTGCGTATGGCCAGGGTTGAAATAGTCTTCACCTACACGTTCGCCGTTAATATACATTTCATATATCCCGCGGGCTGTAACATAGAGACGGGCTTTATCAATTTCCTTGTTGTCTGCAGCAAACTCTGTTCGCAGCATGGGAACCGAATTTCGGCTTGGGTCTGCAACGGCAAAGATGCCGTTTCCCCCGCCGTCCAGAACATAGGCATCATTTACCACCTTGAATCCGGAATTCGCATCATCTACATACCCGCTGTAGATGCCGTTGTATGGAGTCATTTGACTCAGATTTTCTTTAAACAGCGTACTGGAAGGTTTTCGAAAATTGGACACTTCGAGGTTAGAGAAGGAGGCTTTCTGTCCGGCGTCCATTGCAAAACCGATTTCTGCTAACATCGGGAAGCTGATAAAATCGCCGCTTGCACCTAAAGGATTAAGTTTTGCACTCATGATTCGGTTATTTTCACCAGTGCCATCCACATAAATCAAGCATTGCTCAAGGTTTTCCTCCAAATAAAAATCGTGTTGTCATATTTGTTATCCTTGTTGATTAACGCCAATGGAATCGTGCCCGAATTAAGCGGAGTATCGGAGCTATCGCCTGGAGCATATCCCGCCCGATAGATGTTAAACTTTGCAAGACCGTTAGCAGAACCGTCTACGGCTGAAATATCAAGCTCAAATTTAAGATAGTTCTGGTCTTTTCCGCTCTGAATATTGTACATATTTTTATTTTTGTCCATCAACCGGCTATCATTTGCGCCAAGCACAAAGCCGGCTTTTGTACTGTTCGAACCGCTGTCCAGCTTTATGCTGTATTTCACCTTAAATACGGACAAGGAGTGCGCATACAGCACCATATCCTCCTGACCGCCGCCGATCCAGGTTGCGCCATTCCATGCGGAAAGCTCCGAATTCATCAGACCAGTCTCAAACCAAGAAGTTCCCGCAGCCGCATCCCCGTTCTGATCCCAAACCGTAACCGTCCAAGTGTATTTCGTTGCCGCCCGCAAAGCGTCACCTGCGTAAGAAATACCTACTGAAACGCCGCTTGCGACCTTATCTGAGTCCCAAACGACTTGATCTTCGGAATCCTTGACGATGATCTGATAAGCGGTCTGCGCGTACCCGCGGACATCGGACGAAACGGCCATTTGCCAGCTAAAGGTTGGCTTTTCCACATCGATTCCAAGCGGCGTTGCGGTTGATTCGACCTTGAGGTTGGTAATTGTCACAGCTGAAACAGACGCCGCCAATGATACCGGACTGCAGATGCCTGACACCGTGCCTGCCATCAGAACCAAAACAAGAGAAGCCATACTCAATTTGCGTTTGGCATTTGTTAAGGATAATAAACTCATCGGATCATCCTTCTCTCTTCCTTTTTGTTGTCCAACGCTTAGACGACTGGAATCGGTAGTGCTTTTAGTTTCAATATGTACCCTGTCATTTCCCTCCTCCCATTAGCGCTTGAATCGTTAGCCTTGAGTATATGTATCATATCGAGAATAACCCATTCCTTGAAGGAGACAACTGTTACTTATGGGGGGATCATCTTGACATTAAATTTTGCAACACTCGACTTGCGGAAGATGGATAGAGCCTTATCGCCACCAGTATGGTTGAAACCGTCTCGCAAGCCAAACTCTACACGCTCCATCTCGGCATCTAGTGCTCTTTTTTATTCTTAGGGCACCTAGAACTCTACTGCTCCTAAAGAAGCATTTAAGGCATTCTAGGACGTTTAAATACGGACATTTAAGCTCCCGATTGCCTAGAAAATCCTTAGCCGCAAATTTGAGCAACAAAAAGCCCCCTTTATCAGATGCATCTGATAAAGGAGGCTAATTCGTTAAACCGGAGTTTATAAAGGCTAGAGCCATATCTAAGGCTTAAACGTTGCAGGAGCCCTTGACTGTTACATATGGTCGGAGTAACAGGATTTGAACCTGCGACCTCATCCACCCCAAGGATGCGCGCTACCAGGCTGCGCCATACCCCGACGCTGCTAAAAAATCGGAACGGCTGAAAACGCGGTAAAAACTCATTTTCAACGAAAAAGTATGTATCATTGCCCTCACCAATCGCTCGGTACGGGTTCGATTATAGCACCTTGGTGCGAACTACTGCAATACTTTGAGTATGGACCGATGTAACCTGGATTTCCGCTATTTCTTTCGCCTGTTCCAGATTAATGGATATCACAAAACATTCCGAAAAAAATAAAAACCGTCCGATTGCAATAATCGGACGGCCTCCGGTTGGACCGGATTAGTTGGAAACAAGGTCCTTGAGCGATTTGCCTGGTTTGAAAGCTGGCGTTTTGCTCGCTGGGATATCGATTTCTTCGCCGGTTTGCGGGTTGCGGCCTTTGCGGGCTTGACGCTCGCGAACTTCGAAGTTGCCGAAGCCGACGAGCTGCACCTTGTCACCTGCTTGAAGAGCATCGGAGATGGCTTCGAACACGGCGTCAACCGCTTTCGTCGCGTCCTTTTTGGACAGCTCCGTCGCCTCGGATACCTTATTGATCAGATCGGTCTTGTTCAATGAACTCACCTCCTGTTATTTCTTCTCACCTTATCACATGGTTTAACCGATTCCTGCAAAAATATACCTGCTCAGGCGGAACAAACTTATACTAATACAGCGGCACCCGGAATACAAGACTATTTTTACCGCGCCAGCAAGGCTTGATTCCGCTTCGTCAGAGCCGGATTGAAAGACAGTCAAGCGCGTTTCCGGTTGAGTTGATGCTGCCTTTGCCGCCGATATCTGTTTTCATCTATTCATGCAGCGTCGAAGCCAGCTTTTCATCGCTATGCTGGAACACGGTCACGCCGGACACTTTGAGATTTGCATCAAGTGCAACAACCGGAATACCTTTATCAACTGCCTTTTTTACGCCAGCCTCCAGCGCTTCCACCGTACCATGGTCAGTCAAAATACCGTCATTGCCTTCGCCAAGAGTAGCCAGAATGGCATCGGATGTAACGGCTCCGTCGTCTCTCCCTTGCTCGGATGCGTTCGAGCCGCCATTACCGCTTTCACAAGCTGCCGTTACGAACAAAACTGCTGAAGCCAGCGCCAGCATTGATTTTTTAGGCCAGTTCATCCCTCTTCTCCTTTTGGCCCCTACTTTTTAGACTGGATCATATATGAATTAAGATTATCACAGCATCTTTACCCAGTTAGAAAATCAGTTTTGTTTATATTGACCGAACCAAAATAATTAATCAGAATGTTGTATAATTATACATATTTAACTTAATGGTTAGTTAATTGCCCTTTAGATCGTTTTCATAAAAACCTTAATTAAAACCCCTAATTTCACCGATTCAAAATAAAAAACCGAGTGTCCGCAGACACTCGGCCTTTACCTATTTTGTATTTTTATTCATCCTACAAAATGATGGCGATCAGCCCGCCGGAGCCCTCGTTAATAATTCGGCCCAGCGTTTCCTGCAGCTTATACCGCGCGTTGTCGGGCATCATCGCGATCTTGCCTTGGATTCCCTCCCGCACGATGGAGTGCAGGGAGCGTCCGAACATATCGGAATCCCACACCTTGATCGGATCGTTCTCGAAGTCCTGCATCAGATAACGCACAAGCTCCTCGCTTTGTTTCTCCGTTCCGATGATCGGCGCAAACTCCGACTCAACATCAACCCGAATCATATGGATGGAAGGAGCCGTCGCTTTCAGTCTGACCCCGAAGCGTGAGCCTTGGCGGATCAGCTCCGGCTCGTCAAGCTGCATTTCGGCCAACGTTGGAGCTGCGATGCCATAGCCGGTCGTTTTGACCATATCCAGCGCTTCCGCGAACCGGTCATACTCCCGCTTGGCATGCGTGAAATCCTGCATCAGCTGGAGCAGATGGTCCTTGCCGCGAATCTCAACGCCAACGACCTCCATCAGAATTTGGTCGTACAGCTCATCAGGCGCATACAGATCAATTTCGGCTACACCCTGCCCCATGTTCATATCGCTCAATCCGGCGCGGGAAATGAAATCGTATTCCATGAACTGGGCGACTACGCGGTCCACGTCGCGCAGCCTCCGGATGTCCTGAACCGTATCGCGCACGGAATTTTCATAGTTGCTGCGGAGCCAGTGGTTTTCGTTCAGCACCATGACCCAGCTTGGAAGATTCACATTGACCTCATGAACCGGGAATTCGTACAACACCTCGCGCAGGACGGACATGACTTCTTCCTCGCCCATGCTAGCCGCGCTGAGCGTCATGACGGGAATATCGTATTTGGCCTGAAGCTCTCCGCGCAGCTGCTGCGCTTCCTCGCTTTTTGGGCGGGTGGAGTTGATGATCAGGACAAACGGCTTGCCAACTTCCTTCAGCTCGGCAATGACACGTTCCTCCGACTCCACGTATGAGCTGCGCGGGATTTCGGCGATAGAGCCGTCTGTCGTTACAACAACGCCAAGCGTTGAATGCTCCTGAATGACCTTGCGCGTTCCGATTTCGGCCGCTTCCTGGAACGGGATTGGCTCCTCAAACCAAGGGGTCGTAATCATACGCGGACCATTTTCATCCTCATAACCCTTTGCGCCGTCAACCGCATAACCGACGCAATCCACGAGCCGTACGTTGACCTCAAGCCCTTCTGCGACGTTGATGCGGACGGCTTGATTAGGCACAAACTTCGGCTCCGTCGTCATGATCGTTTTGCCTGCCGCGCTTTGCGGCAGCTCATCCACGGCACGAACCCGATCTGCCTCGCTGGTGATGTTGGGAAGCACCACGGTTTCCATGAAACGTTTGATAAACGTCGACTTCCCTGTACGGACCGCACCAACGACGCCGAGGTAGATGTCACCGCCGGTCCGTTCTGCGATATCTTTGAAAATATCCACTTTTTCCACTTTCAGATCCCCTCCCAATCGATTATCCGGTTCGTCGCCTTCCACCGGTCAAGAGGGCAGGCAAGCGACGCAACTCGTACATGCTGTGGACTAGTAATAGCATATTGTCCATCTTTCCGGATTATGACGGTTGCGCCTTATAATCTTGCATCCGGTCTGGACCAACCAGCGCTATCAAGAATGAATGATATGTAAGCCGGCAATAGAAAAGAACCTTTGCCGTAAAAGGCAAAGGTTCAGGAATAGGTCCAAGCCGGTTAAGGCTGCGGCACCGGCTCTTTGTTCACAAGATAGTATACGGGCGCCTTTACAGGCACAAAGTCGGTTCCCTCCGCCAGCAGGACCCGCAAATCCTCTTCCGGTTTAATCGCGTCGAGACCGCGCTTCTGAACGGCGCGCATAAGATCGCTTCCGTAATCGGCGTATACCCGGCCGCGCTCATCCATCATAAGCGTCAATGCTCCGCCGGAATAAACGCTGCGCAGCTCTGGCTCTTTCACCGCAAGCTTTGCGTAATTGATCCGATAGAAACCGGGATAAACCTGCTCTCCGGACGGAATTGCGCCGCCGTTGTTGCGTTTGTACCGGTCGCTCTCGGCCTGAATATCATTGACGGCCTGGAAAGTTGTAATCGGCAAAAGCTTGACGGCAGGATCCTTCTCCTCGTTTTGAATGACAAAATAATAACTGCCTCCTTTTTCGAAGGAAGCGGACGGCAGCTCTGAAATATAGTTTTTCTGTTGAAGCTTGGCGAAGTCAACGATAAACTTCTCGTATTTCGGCGTATTCTCGGAAGCGTTTTTCATTGGCAGCAAGCCGGTATCCTTTTGATAAAGATCAACTACCATCTGCACGCTGGCAACCGCGTCTTTGGCCGGCACCTGATTTTGGCCTAACCGCTCTTTCGGATACATGCAGCCTGACAACGCCAATGTCAGCACCGCCAGCGAAGCTGCGGCTTTGAAACGGCGGGAAGGGTTGTTTGGCAGCCGAATGAGAACGTTGTTCCAAATCATATTCATTTCCCTCCTGGTGAATCGCTGCGAAACGAGCGCAGCCAGCTATCGTCATCCTCTTCGGCTTGAAGCTCAAGCCGGCGGCGAACCGCTGCCTTAAGCGGATCCTCCGGCAAAATGGCGTGGCAAGGGCCGAGCACTCTCGCTTGGCAGCCAAGCCGCTGTCCGCTGTCTGCTCCAAGCTTGAAGCGTTCCTGCTCCGTCCTTGCGGACATACCGGCTTCACCGTAGTCCGGATGGATGTCGACCTTGCACATGAGACAAGCCGCTTTGCCGCCGCAGCGTACCGTCATCGGAAGCCCCGCCTGCTGGGCGGCAATTAGCAGATTGGTGCCCCGGCTGACCTTGACCTTGCGCCCCTGCGGCCAAAAAGTGACTTCGATCATGGCCCATTTTCTCCTTTAAACGTCAGGTGAAAAGCGGTGCTGCATCAAAAAAGCGGTTCAATGCTAAAAATAAGGCTTATGTTTAACTTCCACGTTTGCATGATCACTGCGAATGACTGCCTGACAGGAAAGCCGGTAGCCCTGCTCCAGCTCTTCTGGCTCCAGCCGGTCCCACTCGGCATCAGTCACCGGCTCCAAATGCTCCATTCCGTCTACAATCAGGCAGCGGCAGCGCGCACAGGTGCCCCGCTGGCAGGAGGAGCCCCATTCCGCCTTAGCTTTCAGCGCCAGCTGCAGCAGCGTTTTACCTTCTGCCGCTTCCGTTACCGTGCGCTTCGTGCGGCCCTGCAATATAATCATTTGTATGTACCTCCGCGCTTCTAAACGATGATGGAAAACACGCCAAGCATAAAACCAACGACCAGAAGGCCAAAAGCGAGCAGAGACAGCGCTCCCCGCAAAAATCCCTTCGTTTTGGCACGGGCGAAAGTAATCATGAGGGCGGAAAGAACCATCATCCCGATTCCTACCAACGAGATCCACATAACTGTCATCGGATCCATTGTCCGACACTCCTATCTGCGCTACCGCTGGCAGTGAAGCCTCGGGCTTGTCCGGGGCCAGCTTAGAAAAAAAGGGGCGAACCGCCCCTTTTCAATGCCATACGGATATTTTATTTTTTCATCATCATGCTCATCAACGATTCCAGGCTGCCCATGTTCATGCCGGAGCTTTTGACCGCTGCAACGATATCGTTCATCGTTTTTTCTGTCAAAGGCACCTTAGCCATGGCGGCAACCTGCTTGACCAGCCGGCGAAGTTCGTCCTCGTTTTTAATTGTGCTTGGAGTGACGCCGCTGGCGAGTTTTTTAACCTGCTGCTCTGTGATATTCTTGCCGGTCTTTTTGTTGACCGCACCCAAAATATCCTTTGGCGAGTGTTTGCTCACGATTGTTCCCCTCCTCAGGAATGATGGGGCTAAAACCGCCGGTTACGGTTGCGCCGGTGGTTTAACCGCTCTGCCATCATTCTATGAGTAGGAGCAAGCATTGGTGTGGGCCGGACAGCCCGTTGTTCGAGTCGGAAAAAAAGCAGCCTCTGCGCAGCGGCAGTTCTCAAGCGGCTGTTGCCGCTGGATTGTTATACAGGCCCGCCTGCGCGGAACTTTTCCTGACCTTCCTTCAGCTTGTATCCTAATCGCCTACAGCTCGTTTGTCCGGTCCCGCAGCATCAGGCTTTCCACCGCTTCGCGCGGTTCTTTGCCCATGAACAATACCTCGTACAGCTGGTCGGTTATCGGCATTTCGACTCCGAAGCGGGCCGACAACGCCTTGGCCGACTTAGTCGTGCGAACGCCCTCAACGACCATTCCCATTCGCTCCAGCACCTCATCAAGCGACAGACCGCTTGCCAGCATGGAGCCGGCCCGCCAGTTGCGGCTATGCGGGCTTGTACATGTAACGACAAGATCGCCAACGCCAGCAAGTCCTGCAAACGTCATCATGTTTGCTCCCATTGCCGAGCCTAAACGGCCGATTTCGGCAAGGCCGCGCGTTATAAGCGCTGCCTTGGCATTGTCGCCGAAGCCGAGACCGTCCGACAGGCCTGTGCCGAGCGCGATTATGTTTTTGATGGCTCCGGCAACCTCTACGCCGGTCACATCCTTATTCGTATACACACGGAAACAGGAATTGATGAAAGCGTCCTGCGCCTTTTCGGCAAAGCTCTCCTGCTCGGAGGCGACAACAACCGTTGTCGGCAGCTTTTTGACTACTTCCTCCGCGTGGCTCGGACCCGAGAGCACGACAATTTCCTTCTGCGAACGCCCCAGCTCCCCAGCGAGCACATGTGACATCCGCTCCAGCGTATCGGTCTCGAAGCCTTTGGTCGCATGTACAATAATGGCATCGCGGGCGACGAGCGAAGACGCAGCAGAGGCAACCTGGCGCATGGCGGAGCTTGGCGCCGCAAACAGCACAAGCTGTGCTCCTTCTAACGCCTCAGCCAAGTCTGTCGTGGCGGTAAGAGCCTCGGGAAGCTGCGCTCCGGGCAAATATTTGGAATTAGTATGCTGATCGCGGATTTCATCGGCTTGAGCCTGTCCGCGCGTCCACATTACGACCTCATGGCCGTTATCGGCCAATACGGTTGCAAGCGCCGTTCCCCAGCTGCCCGCAACCAATACGGCCGTTTTAAGCCGCTTGCGCGGCGTGTTTTCCCGATTTGTCATCCAGGCTCACCTCATTCCTTTTTGGCTCCAAGCTTGTTCTCGGTCCCTTTAATCAGCTTGACCAGATTTGTGCGATGGCGGATAAATGCAAATACGCAAAGCACCGCAGACATCCAGAAGACCGGTCCGAGTCCAATCAGCAATAAAATGAATAATGGCGTTAATAGCGCAAAGGCGAGCGAGCCCAAAGAAACGTAACGGGTTAAAACGATGAGCAGGATGGCAACAATGCCTGCATAAAGGGATGGAAGAAACGCTAGCGAAATCATGACGCCTATTGCCGTTGCGATTCCTTTTCCGCCCTTGAAGCGGAAATATACCGGCCAATTGTGGCCGATAATAACGGCCAGTCCGCAGAGGGCCGGCAGCCAGTCGATATCCGAATTCGCCAGCTTGCCAATCCAGACCGCAGCGACTCCCTTAAGAATATCAAGCACAAACACTGTGATGCCCGGACCTTTGCCGAGCACCCGCAGTGTATTCGTGGCGCCGGCGTTGCCGCTGCCGTATTGCCGGATGTCAATGCCCTTAACATAACGGGCGATAAGGATGCTGAATGATACGGAGCCCAGCAAATAACTGGCCGCAATCGCAAGGATGGAAGTCAGCAAGTTGTCTCTCTCCTAATCTTCATCCGACTTCCGGCGCGTGAACAACCGTACCGGAGTCCCTTCGAAATTGAATGCCGCACGGATTTTGTTCTCCAAGTAACGCTCATAAGAGAAGTGCATAATCTCCGGTGCATTGACAAAGATGACAATGGTCGGCGGACGCACCGCGACCTGAGTCACGTAGTTAATACGCAGTCTGCGCCCTTTGTCGGTCGGAGGAGGATTGATTGCAATTGCATCCGAGATGACATCGTTCAGCAGATGAGTCTGAATCCGCAGCGAATGCTGCTCGGAAACATGATTAATGACCGGAAGCAGCTTGTGCAGCCGCGACTTGGTCAGAGCCGACAAAAATACAATCGGCGCATAGGTCATAAACAAGAAATGGTCGCGGATGTTTTGCGTAAAATGCTGCATCGTCTTGTCGTCCTTATCAACGACATCCCATTTGTTCACAACGAATACCGAAGCTCTGCCCGCCTCGTGCGCGTAACCGGCGATATGCTTGTCCTGCTCGATAATACCTTCCTCGGCATTGATCAGAATCAGCACAACATCCGCGCGTTCGATCGCCTTCAGAGAGCGCATAACGCTGTACTTCTCCGTCGATTCATACACCTTGCCGCGCTTGCGCATGCCTGCCGTATCAATCAGCACGTACCGCTGGCCGTCCTTTTCAAACGGCGTATCGATAGCATCCCGCGTTGTACCGGCGACATCGCTAACAATGACGCGCTCTTCTCCGAGCAGAGCGTTCACAAGCGACGACTTCCCGACATTCGGCCGTCCGATCAGCGCAACGCGGATCACATCCTCGTCATAACCGTCGTCCTCCAGCTCCGGAAGCTTGGATACCGCCTCGTCAAGCAGATCGCCAATTCCGGTTCCATGAGAGCCGGAGATAGCGATCGGACTTCCAAATCCGAGGCCAAAAAATTCATAAATGTCTTCCATACGTCCTTGATTGTCCACTTTGTTGACCGCGACCACAACCGGTTTGCGGGAGCGGAACAGCATTTGAGCTACTTCCTCATCAGCCAGCGTCATGCCGGTTTTGGCATCTACCATGAAAATAATAACATCCGCTTCCTCCACAGCAAGCTCTGCCTGCATGCGGACGGACTTCATGATTTCGTCTTCTCCATCAATCTCAATCCCTCCGGTATCTACGATACTGAAGGATTTTCCATTCCATTCACCGGTTCCATAGATCCGGTCACGCGTGACGCCCGGCTTGTCTTCAACGATCGCCAGACGGTCGCCGATGACCCGGTTGAAGATCGTGGATTTCCCCACATTCGGCCTGCCCACGATGGCTATAACGGGTCTTGCCATAACATACACCCTCTCAAAAATTCTCACGCCTTTCATCATAGCAAAAAACAACGGAGTTGGCTAACTTTTCAGGTTGTCCCAAAATCCGCGAAATCAGAATTAACGTTTATGGTCAACAAGAATGTACGTTCCGTTTTTCAGATCATGAGCATTGGCGTCCAATATTTTTTCCAGCAAAAAGGCCGTCTGCTCCGCCTGCTGAGGCTCCGGCTCAATAAAAACAGGCGCGCCTCCGCCAACTGCGGCGGAAGCAGAACGGCTGACGACAGCAACGATTTTACCCATGATCCTTCGCCTCCTGGTTTACTCCCGCTTTTGACGGCATGCGGACCGCCGTTTCCAGCAGCGGCACGCGGCTGGCAATTTCCACCGCTTTGGATGGATCTTTGTCATGAGGCAAAATAAACACGCCTAAGCTCCCTGAGTCCAGATTCAGCTTGGCCATCGGCAGCAGTGAAGGTTCCCCGGTATCCCGGTACACTCCTAAAATGGTGGACAAATCGTACAGAATAGCCTGCCTCTGTCCGATATTGGACAGCGTAACGCGGCCGTTGGCGTTTTTCGGCTCCAAAATTAATCCGAGGCCGCGCTCGCAAACGATTTTCTGATCACTTTCCAAACCGATATTCATAATATAGATATCCCCTACATACAGGTCCGGGCCTTTAACCGTCACAGGCGCCGACCGAACATGGGCAATATGGCTTAGAGACTTGCCCGAACGGAGCTTCCATACGACGATTAACGACAGCAGTCCGCCGGCCGTACCAGCCCACACATTAACAGCTGTCGTGAACAGACTTGCCGTCATCGCAGCCATAATGACCAAATAGTTGCGGCCTTCAAACACCATAGCAATCCCTTCAATATAAGAGGTGCCGCGGGAAACGAGCTCCATCGAGTCCATCTTTGAAAGCGTTTCGCGCTCCATATTGCGTACATCCCGGAATTGCTGTGCGGCCACAGTAAGAAACGTTAGCGCGGTCAGGTTTTTCTGGTATAGAGCCGGCACTGCCACAGCCCCTAGCGCGGAAGCGATAAATCCAAGCGAAATATGGATAATCTGTCCATGCGGAAATGTCGGATATTGTCGATAATCGGATCGGAGCAGCAAAAAGCGGGCAAATAAACCAAAGGCAATGCCGATCAGGACAGAGGCTACCGTCTGATGCACGTCAAAATAATCGTTAAGATGCTGCAGCAACGTCAGCCCTCCCTCTCTGGACGGCTTCTCCGCCCAATAGCCACTTTTCCGATAAAGAACATCATGGCTTGAAGCGCAACCGTGGAGAGCCGGCAGCAAACCGCAGACAGCGCGAATTTATCCCACCAAGCAGCTTCCCCAATGACAATTGGCAGAGCAGCAGACGCTTCCCAGATCGGATAAATGGAAGCAAACAAGGTGGCGGCTGACAGAATGAAAAACTGCGCCGGAGCACGCAGCGTCAGAAGCGCGGCCAACGAACCGCTTATCACGGCGGTATCCCAGCCTGGACGCGAGATAATCAGCTGCGGCGAACCTTGAAATAGTGAATTCAGCCAAATTTGAACAAACCCTAGCAGCAATGCACAGCCAATCAAGTACATCTTGTCACCGCGCGGAATTCGGTTTCTCCATACCCATGCTGCAATGAACATTAGTGCAATCGCCGCAACATTCCATACTAACCGCTCACCATCTATGCGGAATGCCCCGCATAGGAGCAGCAGGGCCATTGCCGCAACGGCTGATGCCGTTTTTAATCCTCCAGCCGCCTCTTGATTCCATCCGCTCCACAACATAATGATCAGGATTACAGCAGCTTCCGCTGCCAGGAATCCATCTTCAATGGTAGTCATTGGATGCACCTCCATTGACGTATTATGCACCCCGGACAGCTGAATTATGAAAAAAAGCCCTGCTCCGTCAATATAACGGAACAAGGCTTGATTTGAGGTCAAATAAAAATCACTTGAATTTGTTCAGCTTGTCGCCGAAGCGCTCGCCAAGGTTGAAGCTCATGCTTTGGTTGCTCAAGGAAACATTCGGGTTGTCGATTTTTTCCTTGAAGCCGCCGCGGTCGGAGCGCTCGCGTTGCGGACGCTCTGCACGAGGAGCCGCTGCTTGTTGTTCAGGAGCTTCTTCCGTTTCTTTGATGCTCAGGCTAACACGCTTTTCAGCCGGGTTGAAGTCAAGGATTTTGGCTTTAACTTCTTGGCCTTCTTGCAGCGCTTCTTGAGGCGTTGCAACGTGGCGGTGCGCGATTTGGGAAACGTGCACGAGGCCTTCCACGCCAGGAGCGATTTCTACAAACGCGCCGAAGTTAACGAGACGGCGAACCGTACCCGTAACGATGTCGCCCGTGTTGAATTGGCCGCTTACGGATTCCCAAGGGCCTGGTTGAGCTGCCTTGATGCTAAGGCTGATTTTGCCAGCGTTCGGATCCAGCTTAAGCACTTTTACGCGAACAGCTTGGCCTTCAGATACAACATCCTTTGGATGAGCTACATGCTGCCAGGACATTTCGGACACGTGAACGAGGCCGTCAACGCCGCCGATATCAACAAATGCGCCAAATGGCGTCAGGCGTTGAACCGTGCCGTCCAGCTCTTGGCCGATTTGCAGGTTGTCCATAACCTGTTGTTTATTTTGCTCGAATTCCGCTTCCAAAACTTCTTTGGCGGAGAGGATGATTTTGTTGTTCTCGCGATCGATTTCTTTGATTTTGACTTTCAGGGTACGGCCTTTGTAGTCCTTGAAGTCTTCAACGAAATGGCGCTCAACCATCGACGCAGGAATGAATCCGCGAACGCCGACATCGGCAACCAGACCGCCTTTAACTACGTCGGCAACGGTAACTTCGAGAACTTCGCCAGCTTCGAACTTGGCTTGCAGGGAATCCCAAGATTTCTCAGCGTCAACCGCTTTTTTGGAAAGCAGCAGCTTTTCTTTCTCGTCGTCGATTGTGATGACTTTGAGCGTCAGCTCATCGCCAAGCTTGACAGCATCGTTCGCGTTAGCCAGTTGAACGGAGCTCAGCTCACGCAAAGGAATAGTGCCGTCATATTTATAACCGAGGCTTACCGTAGCCTGGTTGTCTTCAACTTTCACAATCGTACCGGTAACGATGTCGCCCTTTTTAAGGGAGACGATGTTCTCCAGCTCATCTTGGCTGAGACCTTGCTGAGATTCTTGGACAGAGTCCTGGATTTTTGTTTCTTCTGACATCGAAATTACCTCCTCAGTTCATACCCCAACTTTATTTAAACCCCAATTGCACTGTTGAATCAGGAATAAGGGATTAAAACATCTTTAATATTGATCTTGCTGAGTCTGGCGAAGCTGCGTAATACTGCGCATAATCTTGTTCGTAACCTGCTCCAAAGTATCTCCGCCGGAAGAAGAATCGATGAATTCGGTAAGATCTACTGGCGGTCCGTAAATGACGCGGGTTTTGCGAAAAAGCTTATACGTGCCGTCAATCGCCACTGGAATAACCGTTGCACCGCTGCGAAGCGCGATCATAGCTGCGCCCTTCTTGGCCGCATCCACTCCGCTGTTGCGCGAGCCCTCAGGGAAAATTCCCATGACGTTGCCGTCCTTAAGCAGTGAAATCGCCGTGCGGATCGACTCCTTGCTTACGCCGCCCCGCTTCACCGGGAATGCGCCAAGGCCGTTGATCAGCTTGCCTAGAACCGGAACCTCAAACAGCTCGGCTTTGGCCATGTAATGCACTTTGCGGCTCAGCTTAATTCCGACCGTCGGCGGGTCGAAATTGCTAATATGATTCGCGCACAGAATGACCGGCCCTTCGGCCGGGACATGATGAAGCCCTTCGGCCTCGAGGCGGAACAAAACGGCGTAAGCGCCGCGAAGCACCCCTCTGCAAAATTCATATAACATCCTGTTTCGCCTCCGCAAGTTTCTTCCGGCCAAGCTCGGCGATCTGCGAGACGACTTCTTCGGCAGGGATGCCGGTGCTGTCCAGCAGAAGCGCTCCCTCCGCCTGGATTAGAGGCGACACGGCGCGTTCCATGTCTTTGCGATCCCGCTCCTCAATCTCCCGCTCCATCACTTCCAGCGAAACGCCCGAGGCGTTTCCGGACTCGCGGAAGCGCCGCAGCGCACGTTCCTGAACGCTGGCGGTCAAATAAATCTTGAGCTCGGCTCCGGGGAGCACATGGGACCCGATATCGCGTCCATCCATAACGACGCCTTTGCCGGATGCAAGCTTGCGCTGCATCTCGACCAGCAGCAGCCTGACTGCGTCATTGGCCGCGACGCGGGACACATGCAGATTGACATCCCTTGATCGGATCTTGTCGGTAATGTCTTGTCCATCCAGCAGGACAATCTGTCCGTTTGGGCCTGGCGCGAGTGCAATATCCAGCTTAGCGGCATGATCCGCAATCGCTTTATCGTCCTCGACATCCAGTCCTGCCTCGCGGGCGCTCCACGTTACTGCGCGGTACATTGCGCCGGTATCGATATAGATATAGCCTAATGCTTCGGCAACGCTCCGTGCTACGGTGCTTTTGCCGGCACCGGCGGGTCCGTCGATCGCAATATTAATGCGTTCGTCCATCCCGTCGTGATGGATACTCAAGGGCAGTTCCTCCAAGCGGCATTAGCAGAGATGATCATCCAAAATCAGTAAAAAAGCAGGCTTTGCCTGCCTAACAATTATATCACAGTCAACGAATGGATGCAAAAGGGTTAACTCTCTATCGCCATTCCTACCTAAGCTGTTCACCTTCACCGGCATGGCGAGAGAAAAAGCCCGGCTCAGATCCGGCTGCATACAAAAATGCCTGCGAAAGCGCGGCTAGCAGCAAAAGCACAACCGCAGCAGCTGCCAAAATGCCGAAAACCCGGTCTTTATGCTGCAAATAGCTCCCCGCCTTTCCCGATGATCCCTGCCCAATTTCAGGCAAAGGTATTTTTCTCTCCGGCCGGAAAGATATGTATGAGGACAGGGAAAGCGGCTCAGTTAATTTTACTTCCGGAATTCCAGTTGTTTCTCAAAGCAGCAGCGAATGATTTTTTGCCGATCCGGCTCTGAAATCGTGGTGAATTTGAGCATCGCCTGTTTGCGGCCGCTCTCCAGCTTTTGAACCCGTATAACTTCTCCCTTGAAAAAAGCATGCTCCACAACGCCGTTCCGAAACGGAATAAGCAGCCAGCACTCCAGTTCAATTCCGGAATCCACCGGTTTGCTGCCATCGCATAAAAATGAGATCCCGCCCCCGCCGACATCGTCGGTCAGTCCGATAAAGCGATGCTGCCCCCGAATTGATACGGCCAGCTCCAGCTCTGCCGGCACCCGCAAAAAGCTGCGGCGTTGAATTCTCGTCATGCTTCCCGGCTCAGGCTTGCGGATTCGGACTAAACGCAAAATATCATCCCGATACCCGATGACATGAGAATTGAAATAATGTTTTACGCCTTCCTGGTTTATCAGATGAATGGACAGCTCGTCTCCCAAATAAAGCTTCTTGAGCTTGCCGCTCGGCTCGTGGATCGGAATCTCAATGAATAGGGAATCCGCGTCTTCATCCGCCACCCTGGATTTGTAGACGGCTTGAGCTTCCGCATCATCGGAGGAAGCGACCTGGATAAACAATGTGTCATTAACTTTAGGCAGCAAAATAAGCCCCCCCTCCCGTAATGCCATGATTATAGCATGTCGGAATAAGGGGGGCTATATCGAAATCTGGCGTCAATGGGTCCGGCCGGCCTTTAGAATTCAGGCATTTCCTCGACCGCTTCTTCCGAACCGTTATCTGCGTTCAAATAGATCCGGTAGTTCGTACCGTTTGTTTTGCCCTTGAATTCGTAACAGAGAACTTCTTGATTGTCTTCGTTTTTGATCAAGGCCAGTCTTCCTTTAGCCTTGCTCATGGCAGGCGTAAGCCCTTTGCGGACCTGATCTACGCTCATCTCCGGCTTGTCCAGCTTGCGGTCGCGGTGCGAGTAGACATAATCGCCTGCTTGAAGCCCTACCACCTCGCCGTTGTCCAGAGCAACCTTAGCCGTCACTTTGTCCGGATAGATCAGCACATTGTCCTTTTTGTGCACAAACGTAAAGACGCCTTCATTGCCTAATTGGTCATAAGTGACGGCTTCCATCGTCGGATATCCGTGTTTGTCTAAAAACTCGGCTGCACGGAGCTTTGCTTCAGCCAGCTCGATTTTATTGCCGCTGATGTCGCGCTGTTTCATGTACCAGATCAGCTCGCCGCCGCGATTGGTGAAATCCATCGATAAGTTATGTCCGCGCTCTTTTTTGACGGTAGCGGAGTAGGTCGCATATGGAGTATCCTTGCCGTTCTCCTTGACGGTAATCGCGCTTGCCGAATCCAGACCGAGGAATGAAGCGGCCTTTTGTTTAATCTCTTCAGCAGTTGTCGGCTCACCGGACAGCATCTTAATCGTGCGTTTCTCATACATCCCGGTAACGGTTGGACCCCAGTCGATCGCCTCGTACTTGCCAACCTTGCCGTCCACATCCTTCAGTCCGTCAATAATCGCATTGCCGGACTTCTGCTCCTTCGCGGCAAGCGCCATCTCAACATCCATCCATTGAAGCTTGTCCTGCAGCACCTTGTCTTGAATCGTGCTCAAATCGTTGTTAATTTCCGTCGATTTCTCGTACAAGGTTTGCATCGTTTTCATTTCGCTGTCGGTAAGGGGCTGTTTGGTCAGATCTCTCATCGACGCCTTGTACGCAAAATTAGAAATATGCGACAGAAAATCGCCGGTTTTCTGGAACGGCATCATCGTCAGCGGCAGCTGGCTAATTTCAGCCTGCGCCTGGCTTGTCAGCCGCCACATGTTGACCATGCTTTTGCGCTGATAGCTCTGCGAAGCCGCATTAACAGCCAGCGTGCTGCCAAGCTGATGATTCAGCCGGTCCAGGTCGGCGCTCAATTCATGGAACGCTTTTTGATATTGGGTTTCCGCTTTTAATAACACCGCATTTTTGGCCTCGCGCTCCTGGTATCCCCAATAGAAAGCGCCGAGAAGCAACAGCGTCACAAGGGGAAAAAGCACACCGCTCAGTCTTCGGTACGTATGCATGCACAAAACTCCTTTCTTCTGCCAAACCTGGTGTTAGTTTGGTTAGCCGAAAGGAGCTTTATGCACCGGTCAGACCGGCATTTCTTCAATTTCAAAATCGTCGGTATTGTTGCACAGGCACATTTTGAAGCCCGTATCTACTCTGCCGCCGTCGCGTCTGCCGCGCAGCACGAATTTTTCCCCGCATAATCTGCAGCGGATGCTCACTTTAATACGCGCTTCATCCATAAACGTCGACCTCCGGTTTCCAATACTTGGATACCTTCAGTATAGACCGTCTTGTCAGAGCTTAACCTCTTCCTCCCTGCCTACGATACGGAAAGGTGAACGCGCGTTGGCCCGGCCTATTTTGCCAAGTCCCCAAATCCACAGGACGACCATAAAAGGGACGATGACCCAAGCCAGTTGCTGCATAACGGAGGTTAAAATCCAGTTGTAGATGCCGTGCCAAAGAACGGGCAGCACAAGCGAGTAAGCAAGCAGTCTGCGAACTTGACGCTGTGGAGCAAACTTGGCCTTGCCCAGATAATATCCCATCATAATGCCGAACAGCGCATGTCCCGAGACAGGCAGCAGCGCGCGCAGCATAAGCGTCGTAAAGGTTGAAGGAAAAAATACCGCGTACAGAATGTTTTCCAGCGTGGCAAAACCAAGCGAGATGCTTGCCGCATAAACAATTCCGTCATACGGCTCGTCAAACTCAGTATGGTTAAAAATGATATGATACAGCACGAACCATTTGGCCATTTCCTCAATTCCGCCCGATAAGCCAAAGGACGAAAGAAGCGGATTGCTGCCAAGCCACAGCTCGATGCCGCGCTGCACGACCATTACCGGCACTACAACCAGCATACCCGTAAGAAACAGCTTTACAACAAGATGAATCGGCTCGCTGTCGTAACGGTCCTTAAGGTAAAGATAAGTGAGCAGCGCGATTCCCGGCGCTACAGCGGCAGTAAGAATAGAAAACAGCAGCAAGCGTCGTCACGCCTCCTTTATCTTAGTTGAACTCCCGGTCGTTACCTGCCATCTATGTCCGGTTAAGCTCGACCTCTCCCGGCACAAAAAAGGAGCACTCGCGGCGAAAGCGGCGTTCGCGAATGCTCGTTGCAGCTTAAAATTAGGATGAGAAATGACTGCAAAGCTCCTTGACTGCGTCGGACGGCATGATCACCTTGCCATATTCCTCCAGTACCGCATTGGTAACGGAAGTTGCCTCTCCATACTCGGCAAGAACAGCAATAAGTGCATTTTGCGCCGCCGCATCGGAAGAAGCGGCATCAAAAGTGAGTATATAGCGTCCATGGTAAGAAAACAGCTTGCCTTCTTCCGTCAGCTTAGACGCTTTAAGCTGTCTAGCCGCCGAAATGACATCCTCAAAATCCCGGAACGAGTACATGATCGTATCGCTGGATTCCAGCGTTACTTCCATTTCGTAAATGTCCTCGTCCGCATCCTCATCGTCCAGCCGTCCGCTGTCGGAGCTAATGTTGACTTTGCCGCGGGTAACGATAACGACCATGCCTTGAGCAGGCATCGCGATTACTTCGACTGCAAGCGGACCGTTAGCGTCGAAGCCGAGTTCCGAATAGGCCTGGTCCATCATTTCGCTGAATAGATCATGCACTTTCGGTATCTCGCGCCACATGTCGTCCTTCTGGATCCCGCGCTCCAGCAGGTCGTCGAACGTCAGAAAAATGCGAATTTTGTCTTGCCCTAACCGTTCGATCTTCATGACAGGATCCTCCTCTGCAGCATCGGATATAACAGCGTATGATGCGCCAGCCATAAGGTGCGACATACGTGCTATATGACTATATTACCATCTCCAGAGAAGGAATGCACGGGAACAGCAAAAAAACAGCCGGCCTCCCCAGAAGGAGAAAAACCGGCTGTCTCGGATTCAGTGAGGAGGCATATTTGTGCCTGCCTCAATCATGATTTTCTCGGTTTCGCGCTTGACGGCCGGGTCGCTGCTGACCAGCGCCGCGATCTGCGCCCACGCCTGGGAATCGGCTGCTCCGCTATGCTGCGGGGCGTTCCGCTCAATGACTTCGTGCTGATCCCGTTTTACTTCAGCTTCACGTTCTCCATGACTTTGCCGCTTCAATACAGCCGACATCGATCTTCGCACAGCACCGCTCCACAGCTGGCCGGCCGCAACTCCTGCCGCAGCCGCCAAACCTGGTTTTTTGCGGGCGATATATAGGGCTGCCGCCGCTCCTGCAACGCCGCCAACAATAAAAGTTCCGAGTTTCAACGCCTTTCCTCCTCCTTGCCGGATAACCGGACCTGAGCTTTCTTAACGCCAGTAGTATGCCCTCTGCTATCGCCTTCATCCGTGTGAAGGAAACTTGCGGCTAAGATTCAACCCGGCAAGCCGCCGGGTATTATGGTAAAATGAGCTTCTTGAACCGCGACTCCGCGGGTCTAATGACAGTCCAATTCCAGGTAATTTGGAGGTAGTTCCCTTGACAAACAAACGCAGTGCAGCCCATATATTTTCCCGGTCTTCCCGCGGCTCGGCAGCGGCAGCAGCCGCGCTGCTGCTATTGGCAGGCTGCTCCGCCGGACCGGATGAATCACCGCGGGCATCGGCCAGCAATTCCCCTGCTCCGCAGGTTAGCACAGCGCCATCCGCATCACCTTCGCCATCACCGGCGATGTCCGTATCACCTTCGCCATCCCCTTCTCCCGCATCGGAGGAGCTCGGCGAAGGCAAACCGCTATATCGCATGAACGAAAAAAGCTTTCGTTTTTCTCCAATCAGCGATGCTGAGAAAAAGGTTGTGCTGCTGAGCTTTGACGACGGTCCAAAAGAGAAAGAAATGCTGACATCCATGCTGGATACGTTAGAGAAGCATAACGCCAAAGCCATATTTTTCGTCAACGGTTACCGTGCTAAAGAAAAGCCCGAGCTGCTTACGCTGATTCATGAGCGCGGCCAAATTATCGGCAACCATTCCTGGGATCATATTGAGCTTCGCAAAAAAAGCAAAGCCGAGGTGCAGAAGCAGCTCGGCGATGTTCAAGATATTGTTGAAAAAACGATAGGTGAACGTCCGCGGTTTTTCCGGCCTCCCTTTGGTGCAGGCGGCGATGTAGGCAAAGCAGTAGCCAAGGAGGAAGGCATGCTATATATGACCTGGTCGAACGGCTCGCTGGACTGGGATTTGAAAGCGACCAAAAAAGATCCTCAGCTCGTGATCCAGCAGGTGCTGGACCAGCTTCACCCGGGGGCAAACATTCTGATGCATGAGCTGCAATGGACCGCGGACGGGCTTGACGAATTGCTGACGAAGCTGGAGCAGAAAGGATACGGATTTATCGATCCCGCCACAATTGAACTGCCCAAGTCGTAATGCAGCCTCAATCAGCCCTTTCCAGGCTCAACAGATGAATAACGGGCGGGCAATTCAGGCGGATCGGCGCTTTGGAGGTGCCGTAGCCCTGGCTTACGAGCAGCCGGACCTTTGATGGTCCGGTTTTTTGCCATGCGAGTGGAGCCGGAAGGTCGAACCAGCCTGCGCGGAACTTGCGGACGCTTGCGGTTCGCATCGCCGGACCTAACAGAGGAAGAATAATTTGGCCGCCGTGAGTATGGCCCGACAAGACAAGATTGGCCGCAATGCCGCTGTGGCGGCAGCGATGCGCGAGAATGGGATCATGCGCCAGCAGCAGCGTGAACGGAGCTTCCCCTCCAAACAATTCCAGCGCTTTTTTATGCGGCATAAGCGGCGTTTTCAGCGTCTCTTCCAGACGGTCCCGCTTTGTGCGGGGATCATCCGTGCCGGCAAGCTTAAACGATGTGCGGCCGGGCAGATCAACGAGCGTGAAACGGTTTTGCAGCACCGTCACATCTTCCGCTCGCAAACAAGCGTCCAGCTCCGTGATGTCTTCGTCATAGTCATGATTGCCAAACACCGCATAAGCGGGAGCAATGCTGCGCAGCAGCCGCATATTATCGCGAACCTGCTGCAGCTTAACTCCTGTCTCGCGGACGTCTCCGCCGATTAATACCAGCTCCGCCCCTCCCAGCTTTTCCACTTGCCGGGGCAGGTCCGGGTCAATAACTCGGCGATGGATGTCGCTGATGAACAGGATCTTCAGCCCTTCCAGCCCGCTTGGCAGCATTTCCAGCGGTACAGCTTCCTGGATTACTTCTGAACCGGCTGCTTCCCGTATCATTTTCTGAAGGAGAAGCATGCCAAGCCAAGCGAAAACAATCATAACGATAATGGCCATAATAATAATTGTCATGGAGTTCATTACGGAAAATCACCAAACCCTTTCCAAACCGCCGCTCCCGCAGGCTCTCCCGTTTCCAGGAACATGCTCCTGCCCCACAGGAACAAACAGCCTGACAAAACGATAAACAAAAAGACGAGCGTCTGCATCAGCAGTCTGAACAAACGCGGCCGCAGCGACGGATGCTTGCGGCTTCTCGGCGGCAGGCTTTTATTATTACGGCCTGACTCCTGCAAAGCGGAAGCGCCGGCCTTCTGCCTTTTTCGTCCGAATTTTTCGATCCGGCTCATGCTTCCCTCCTAAACCGAATGATAAGTCCCATAATAAAGTCAATCGCAAAATGCGCTGCAATCGGCGCCCATAACGTGCCGCTCTCTTCGTAAATCCATCCCAAGCCGTAGCTGATGGAAAATACAAGGCCGGTCGGAATCCAGTGTTTCAAGTAACGAACATGGATGGCGGCAAAAATGATGCTGGTCCAGTACGCACCGAAAGCATATTGAATCGCACCGCGGAAAAGCATCTCCTCACAGATCGCCACAATAAGAGAAAGGAGTGCGATATGCCAAACGGGACGGTTGCGGAAAATCCTCTCGTTAACCCCGCCGTCATCGGCCGCTTCTTCAGGCACCCATCTGGATATAACCAGGTCCGCAGCGAGCACCGCGCCAGCCAATCCAAGCCCCCAATATAAAAAGCCAGGTCCGGACGGAAGCTCAAGCAGCAGGAATGGATTACGGCCCTGAAAAAAACACCAGGCCAAGCCGATAACAAGGGTAACTGCTTGTGTGATATACAGGTTGAGCAGCAGCATATGATCCGACAGTTCATCGACGGAGACGCTTCGGATACGGATGTTGCGGATATCGAATTTTTTCATGAGGTCCCGCCTGTCTAAGAAGTGATCACAGCCGATAATTAACCGATTGCAAGGAGAATTCAAATGGACAAACATCTGAACCGCTATCAAATGCTATTTACTCTAGGCTTTATTTTCATGCTTGCTTTAGCGGTAGGCGCCTTTTTTGCAGGCGTTGAGATCGGCTCCTCGCGCACGGAATCCCGTTATGAGGCCAAAAAGCTTCAGGCAGCTTCGGCCAAATCCGGCACGGTATACAGCCAGCAGGATTTGGTATCCTTTTATCATACCGTATTTTCTCCCTACCGTGAATTTCAGAGCGAATGGCTGAGCATGGAGCGCCGCCTGGAATCCCGCTCCGCCGGTCTGTCGACCGGCGTGCTGGAGCAGCTGGACGATCTTGCCGCCAAAAAACGAAAAGAGATTGAAGCCGTTACCCTGGAGCACAAAAGCGGCCTGCTTGCCGATGCTCGCTCAAGCTATTTGGCCAGCCTGGACCGCTTTGGCGCTGCCGCAGACCGGCAAAAGACAGCAGCGGCCGGCAGCAGCGCGGATCGTTTTTTAACTACGCTCCGCTCCGATAAAGACTACATAAAAGCATCCAACCTGTCGCTAGGCGGTCAAAACAGCTATTACGCGGCCATGCTGGAGTGGGCTTCTTCCGCCAATTCCAACATCCCCGCCAAAGTTGAGCTGTCCGGCGTCATAAGGCTTGCCCAGTGGGACGGCCATTCGCTAGCGGTGAAAAACAAGCTGATTGCCGACTTGTTAAGCAAAAGAGGCCGGGTGAAGGAATATCTGCCTCAAGACTTGACCGGCGCAATCGACCAGCTGATCCAGTCCGGTGAAGCGAAGCGGCTGAAGCTGGATAGCCTGCAGGAAGCC
Source organism: Paenibacillus pasadenensis (assembly GCF_023715725.1). Lineage (GTDB taxonomy): Bacteria > Bacillota > Bacilli > Paenibacillales > Paenibacillaceae > Paenibacillus_O > Paenibacillus_O pasadenensis_A. The sequence continues at coordinate 653,903 of NZ_JAMBOT010000002.1, read as the reverse complement.
GCCGAGCTGCTTACGAGCACCGGCGCTGTGCGCAGCGGAGATTTTTGGCAGATCAAATCCCGGTTGTACAGTTCGGAGGTACTCCCCCAACTGCCGTTTTTCCTCCCGCCTGAAAGCTGATCCGGTCTGGTTGAATGATATCTAAAATTTACATGCTCATCAAGTTTTGTCATTGCATTTGGGACAACACCGCTTTAAAATAGTAAAAGTCAGCCTTTAGGTGTAAAGAATCGACAGAATTCGAGAATTTTCATCACCCGAAGGCGCTTTTGCTCGGGCAAGCTTTTCGGAAATTCCCGTTCCGGCTGACTGAATGGCGGCCGGGCGGGGATTTTTTATCATGCGGGATGTGCCGGCGGTAACGCTTTTCAGTTGAGCGTACCGACAATGACGCACTCCGTTCCATAGAACGGCAACCCGCGTTTTGTCTTCATGGCTCGCAAGCATACAACTTTCTATAGCTTCACCCGTTCAAGTGAAATCGCCCTTTCATTTCAAGGCAAAGCAGCTTGTTTTGTATGCAACCACCAATTGCTAGGAGGCATTCCCCATGTTCAAAGTGTTAGTTTCCGATCCGATCAGCGATCTCGGCATTCAGCAGCTCATGGACGCTGCTGACGTCGTTGTCGACAAAAAGCCTGGCCTAAGCGAGGATGAGCTCGTTGCGATCATCGGTGAATACGACGCCCTGCTCGTACGCAGCCAAACCCGTGTTACCGCCCGCGTGCTGGAGGCAGGCACATCGCTGAAGGTTGTCGGCCGCGCCGGAGTTGGCGTAGACAACATCGACCTTCCAGCAGCCACTAGCAAAGGCGTTATCGTTATTAACGCACCAGACGGCAATACGATTACGACTTGTGAGCATACTTTTGCCATGATGATGGCCGTAGCGCGCCACATTCCGCAAGCCTATGCCAAAACAGTCGGCGGAGAGTGGGACCGCAAATCCTTCGTCGGCGTTGAGCTGCGCGGCAAAACGCTTGGCGTTGTCGGCATGGGACGCATCGGCAGCGAGGTTGCCAAACGCGCTAAAGCGTTCGGCATGGACATTCTCGGCTACGATCCTTTCCTTACAGAAGAAAAAGCAGAAAAACTCGGCATCAAGCTCGCAAGCGTTGAAGATATTGTGCGCGGCGCCGACTTTATGACGGTTCATACACCGCTTACTCCTGAGACCCGCCACATGATCGGAGCAGAGCAATTCAAAATCATGAAACGCGGCATGCGTATTGTCAACTGCGCGCGCGGCGGCATCGTGGACGAGTACGCCATGGTAGATGCAATCAATGAAGGCATTGTTGCCGGAGCCGCCTTTGACGTATTTGAAGTGGAGCCTCCTGTTGCGGATCATCCGTTTCTTACTCATCCAAAAATCATCGTCACGCCTCACCTTGGTGCTTCGACGATTGAGGCCCAAGAAAACGTTGCGATCGACGTATCGGAGCAGGTGCTGCACATTCTCCGCAATGAGCCGTTCCTGAATGCAGTTAACATGCCTCCTGTTGCGGCAGCCGTTATGACGAAGCTGCAGCCTTACTTCGAACTCGGTGAAAAACTCGGTTCCTTGATCGCTCAAATTACCGAAGGTCCGGTTGGAGAAATTACGGTTGGATACTCCGGCGATTTGGCTGAAGTGGATACCCAGCCTTTGACCCGTTATATCGTTAAAGGCATTCTTGGCCATCATCTCGGCAGCGACCAAGTTAACATCATCAACTCCCTGCACCTGGCCAAAGAACGCGGCGTAAATGTTGTTGTGAACAAATCGCATACCGCGAAGGACTTCACAAACCTTGTCACCGTATCGCTGAACGGACGCAGCGAAAGCACACATGTCGCAGGTACGCTGCTGACAGGCTACGGACCGCGTATCGTGCAGATTAACAACTACACCGTCGACGTTGCTCCATCGGGCCATCTCGTTCTGATCTCGCATAACGACCGTCCGGGCATCATTGGCCGCATTGGTACATTGCTCGGCTCGAACGATGTGAACATCGCTACGATGCAGGTAGGACGTCAGGCCGAAGGCGGAGCTGCAATCATGGTGCTTACCGTGGATAAAGGCGTGCCTAAACCGGTGCTTGCACAAATGACTCAACTGGAAGAGCTCAAAACCGCCAAAGAAGTTACGCTTTATTAAACGATAGTTTCTCGTAAAAACCCGCCGTTACGGCGGGTTTTTATTTGTTTATAAACTTTGTCCCTTCGCCGTGCTTAAGCAAAATTTGGTTGTAAGCGCTTTAATTGTTCCACATGCAACAATATTTGCACCGCTGCTTCAACAAAAAACACCCTCCAAAGGAGGGTGTTAGGACATATTCGGCTTTGCTTCGACAGGCAGCAGCAGAGTAAACACCGTGCCGCGTCCGATTTCGCTTTCGGCCCGAATTGTTCCGCTATGCGCATCTACAATATTACGCACGATAGCAAGCCCCAACCCGGTTCCGCCTGATTGGCCTCTTTTGCGGGCTTTATCGGCTTTATAAAACCGTTCGAAGATAAACGGCAAATCTTCTTCCGGTATGCCCTGCCCTTCGTCTGTGACGGTAAGCTCCGCATGCGGGATTCCATCAACATCCACCTGTTCCAGCGCAAGCCGGATGCCTGATCCGTCCGGACTATGCCGAATGGCATTATCGAGCAGGTTAGTAAGCACCTGCTCCAGCCTGTCCTCATCCGCCTGCATAAGAATGACGGGTTCGCTAGACTCTTTATAATCGAGCCGGATCCCCCGGTCCAGCGTGTAAACGTTGAACTTATGCGCGACACGTTTCAGCAGCCCGTCCAAATCGACGCGGGCCAGATTCAGCTCCACATGCCCCGCTTCCATACGGGCCAAATCAAGCAAATCCTTCACGAGCCGTCCCATACGCAGAGATTCGTCGTGGATGACCTGAACAAGCTCCCGGCGTTCCTCTGGAGAAGCCGCGATGTCATCCAGCAAAGCTTCGCTGTACCCCTGCAGCATGGACAAAGGCGTCCGTATCTCATGAGATACATTAGCGACAAAGTCCCGGCGCAGCTTTTCCACCCGATGCTCTTCCGTTACGTTTCGAAGCACGGCCACCGCTCCGCGCACCGTATCGTCGGATTTCAGCGGCGCCATTACAACCGACCATACCCCGGATTGGACCTGAATCTTCTCGCTTAAATCACGGCCCTCCAGCGTCACGGTGCGGAAAAGCTCGCGAAGCGGTACCGGCGCACTGCCCGGAGCAAGTGCTCCCAGCTCTTCCGGCTGATTCCAGTCTGCTTTGCGCCAACGCTCCAGCAGCTGTTCTCCCGGAGGATTGGCAAGCACAACCTGACCGGATGCATCCAGCGTTATGACCGCATCCGCCATACTGCGAAGCACACTCGAAAGATGCTCTTTCTCGTGATTCAAATCGGTAATGAACTCTTGCAGATCGGCGCCCATACGGTTGAAGGCACCTGCCAGCTCGCCAATTTCATCCGAGGATCGCATCGGAACCCTCGTCTGGTATTCCCCTTGCGAAATCAGGTTTGCCGCGTCTTTAAGCTGCAGCAGCGGCTGAGTGATTTTGCTGGACAGGAAAAAAGCGAAAAAGGTGGAGAGCAGAAAACCGATGATGCCGATGTAGACGAACAGAACTTTGACCCGATTCGGCTCATCAAAAGCAATGTCGATATACTGCAGCAGGAACATGCCCAGAATAATCAGCACAACTGCAACGAGCAGCATAATCGTTAACCAAAGCTTGCCGACGACGCTTCTCCACAGCCATCTCATCGGTTACTTCGGCACCTCAAGCTTGTAGCCAACGCCCCAAACTGTCGTAATCATGGAAGCCGCTTCGGCGGAAACCTTGTTGAGCTTTTCGCGAAGCCTTTTCACATGCGTGTCCACTGTTCTGAGGTCGCCGAAAAACTCGTAGTTCCATACATCCTTCAGCAGCTCTTCACGGGAAAATACTTTGTCCGGGCTAACCGCCAAATAATGCAGCAGCTCGTACTCCTTCGGAGTAAGACTCACTTCCTGGCCGCCGGCCGTGACGCGGTGCGCGTCATGCTCAATGATCAGATGAGGGAATACGATGTTGCTGCTGGCATTAGTCTCGCGGGTGAGGAACGCCGTTGCCGAGGAGCGGCGCAAAATGGCTTTGACCCTGTAAATGATCTCGCGAGGGCTGAACGGCTTAACGACGTAATCGTCCGCTCCAACCTCAAAGCCCTGCACCCGGTTCATTTCTTCCCCTTTAGCCGTCAGCATAATGACCGGGGTGCCTTTGATTTGGCGCAGCCGGCTGCATACCTCGATGCCGTCCATCCCCGGAAGCATGACGTCCAGCAAAATCAAATCAAAATCATAGCCGGAAGCAAGCTTGAGCGCCTGCTCCCCGTCTTCGGCCTCCTCGATGTGATAGCCTTCCTTCTCCAGGTACATCTTCAGCAAACGGCGAATGCGTTCCTCGTCGTCAACGACGAGAATCCGGTGCACATAATCACTCATAAGGCACGACTCCTTTGGTTAATCTTTAAACTCCGGCGTAGGAATGCAAGCCGGCAATGACCAGGTTGACGCCAATCAATGTAAACATAATAATAACGAATCCGATGACAGTAAGCCAGGAAGAGCGCTTGCCGTGCCAGCCGCGCGACAGCCTCAAGTGCAGGTACGCGCTGTAGAACAGCCAGGTGATGAGCGCCCATACCTCTTTAGGGTCCCAGCCCCAGAAGCGCGACCAGGCAATTTGTGCCCAGATCATGGCGAATATAAGCGCACCTAGCGTAAAGATCGGGAATCCGATGGCAATTGCTCTGTAGCTGATCTCATCCAGATCGTCTGGATCGATATCCGTCGTCATCGGGTGGATAACCGCGCCGAGCTGTTTGCGGAATAGGAGACGAAGCAAGCCATAGAGAATGGCGCCGGTAAGCAGCGACCAGATAACCGTGTTCAGCTTGCGGCCGGCATTAACGCCGTTCATCCAGGACGGAGCCTCGAACAGCGGCTTGTTTGCGCCTAGGAACTCTTCGGCTTTAACAACGGTGCTGTTGTACGGCTTCACAATCGGAGGCATGGAATACTTCACCGTATTGGTTTCCGTGACAGCTTCCCCCGCTTGTGTTACATCTACTTTTTCCTGCTTGAATTCCGCTTCATACCCTGCCATACGGAAGCCGAACACGCTGATAATAAAGCCGCAGGCTACAAGCAGCATGAACAGCGTTGTCTCCACCCAGAAGCGTTCTTTTTTTGATTTGGCATCGTCAGCGCCCTTGCTGTAGTTGACCGTACGCAGCAAGTGCAGCAATCCGGCGGCAAATCCTACGGCCAAAAACGCTTCGCCAAGGGCGGCGGTTGTAACATGGATTTTAAGCCAAATCGAATTAAGCGCCGGAATGAGCGGTTGAACCTCTTGAGGGAACACCGACGCATACGAGATGATAATAATGACTAGCGGCAGCGTGATGATGCCCAGTATCAGTCTGCGGTAGATCAGCGAGATAATGACAAAGGCGATCATGACCGCCATGCCAAGGAATGTCATGAACTCGTACATGTTGCTGACTGGTATATGGCCTTGGCCGATCCAGCGAGCAAAGAAAAAGACCAGATGGCCCGCCAAACCTAATGACGAAACCGTAATCGCAACTTTTCCCCATTTGCGCTGAAAGCGCTCCGGGTCGCCGTGGCTCCATTTGCGGCCGGCAAACGCCACCACATAAAACATAAAGCCGAAGCAGTACAGGAAAAATGCCGCCATAAAAGCGGAGCTGCTTAAATCAAGCCAATTCACGTCCGATTCCCTCCGTTATCCAAGCTCTTCGGGTCTACCTCATTGCCGGCCGCCTTCAGTGCAGCCGCCAGATCGGACCGCATCCCGAACCAGTTCTTGTTCGTATGCGCGCCAATCGTGACGCGCGTTCCGTCCAGCCGCACCCATATCCGGCGATGATGCCAATAAGCGCCCATGGTCAGGCCGATCATCGAGATGGCGAGTCCGATCCAGATATAAGGCATGGCCAAATCTTTGCGGACGTTCAGGAACGTGGAAAACTCAACAAAATTGACGTTATCCATGCCCTTCACGTTAATATCGAATCGGTCTGTCAAAGCCGCATTAAGCTTGTCCTGACTAAATGCAGCTTTGTCTTTTTGCATCGGGAAGTAAATAAAAGGCTCTCCTCCCTCGGCAAGGCCGGGGCCATGCAAAAGGAAAATAAATGCCGGAGCTTTAGGTTCGCGAGATTTGGTGACAGGCCGGCCGTCATCGCCAATGGCGAACTCCATAAACCTTTGCCTCAGCTCAAGCTGGTACGGTCCAAGCTGGTAGCTAGTCTCCGGGTCGCTTATTGACAGCTTAAACGGACCATACTCTTTCCCTGTCTTTTTATCGACCAGCACCGGCTTTACATCCCGCAATATCGGAGTGTTATCGAAGTCAAACTGATAAAGCTTGTAGCCCTTATATTCCAGAGGACTGTTGACCTCGATAGGATGACGTTTAACTTCCTTCAGCTGGGAGGTTTTTGCATCAGCCGTACAATTCGCTGTGCATTCGTACATAACGGCATCCGTCCGGTACAGCTTGACGCGCGCCGTCCCTTTCAGCTCTTTGGGAAGCACGTCATCCGAATAAAATTCGACCGTAAAGTCTTCATTTTTTACGTAATAGTTCGTGCCCTCGATACGCAACGTATCCCCTTCCGGGATCGTCAAGTATTCGTCCATCTGCCAAGCCGGTACAGCGCGCGCCAGCACCGCAAGCAGAAATAGAATGAGACCAATATGGTTCACATAAGGTCCCCAGCGGCTGAATCGGTTTTTTTCCGCGAGCAGCGCTCCGTCTTTGCGGATAACCTTGTAATGCTGCTTTTTGGCCTGGGCCTCAAACCGGTCCACCCATCCGTCCGCATCGGCATCGATCGTCCCGCTATAGCACGCCCTCTGGCGCAGCAGAAACGACTCATGCTTGCGGATCTGCTGTTTGTTTAGCGCACGGTAGAGCGGCAGCACCCGGTCCAGGCTGCACACAACAAGCGAGGTGCCGATCATGACGAGCAGCAGCACGAACCACCACGACTCAAACGTGTGGGACAATCCAAGAGCGTAATAAATCTCTCCGGATATCCCGTATGTATCCTTGTAGTAACTGGACAAGTCCGGAGCGTCGATAAACGTGCTTTCCTGCGGGTAGATTGTCCCCAACGACGCGCCGATCAGCGTTATGATAATTAAATAGACGGCGACTTTTACAGAGGAAAAAAAGTTCCAGACCCGGTCCAGCAGCGACGGATTGCTCTTTTGGGAGCGTCTCGCCGCACCGTCGTAACGCATTTCCAGCAGCTCGGTTCCGTCTGCCTCTGCTTCTTCGCCAAGCGATCTGCCGCATGCCTCGCACAATACTGTGCCGGTCGGATTTTGGTGACCGCATTTACATTTGGTGTTTTGGAACACCGCTATAGCCTCCTGTTCGTCTCGCTTATCCGATTCCTTGCCGTTGCCGCAGGCCGCCCTAGCTCGTTTTAATCAGCTTGAGCACACGCTCCTCGATATCGGCCTCCGTCATTCCGCCTTCAAATACTTCCTCCAGCGTTCCGTCAGGACGGATAAAAAAGGTTGTCGGGTACGAGCGAAGCCGGTAACGCTTCTCCGTTTCTCTTCCGACGTCACGCAAAATCGGATACGTCAAATTCCTGCCCTCGACAAAGCTATTGACAGTCAAGTCGTCCTCGCTCAAATTGATCGCGAGAATTTCCAGGCCTTCGTTTTTCCACTTGTCGTATTGGCGCTGAAACTCCGGCATTTCCCTGACGCAAGGCGGACAGAAGCTGCCCCAGAAATTGACGACGACCGGTTTGCCTTCGTAATCGGAAAGAGAAACCGTACTGCCGTCAAGCGCAGTCAGAGTGAACTCCGGCGGCTTATCCCCGACTTTTGTAAAACCTTCGTTTGACGCAAACAGCGTCTTGCTGACGGCATAACCGCCAAGAAGCAAGACGCCGAGAAAAATGATGATTTGTACCGTCTTGCGGGCAGAGCCCTTCATCCCGAGTCACCACCTTTTGAAAGCGTTTCTTCTTCCTCATTATACCTTCCGCAAGGGTGCGCACAGGCTGTCCAGCCGTCATTTTTTATGACTATTGTGTGAAAGTGCCGCATCGCGCAGCTCCTTGATTTCGGACAGTGTGAGATGGCGGAATTTGCCGCGCTGCATGTTCTCTAAGCCAAGATGGCCGAACTTGATCCGCTTCAGCCTCGCAACAGGATGTCCGATTGCGTCGAACATGCGGCGAACCTGGCGGTTGCGACCTTCATAGATCGTGATGGAAATAGTCGCCACTTTGTTATCCATATCGACATCCTGGTAGTCCACTTCTGCAGGAGCCGTCATGCCGTCCTCCAGCTTGATGCCTTTTTGGAGCTTCTCCAGAGCGGAGCCATGAGGCACGCCTTTTACCGTAGCCAAGTAGGTTTTAGGCACGTGATGGCTCGGATGGGTAAGCAAATTGGCGAATTCGCCGTCATTGGTAAGCAGAAGAAGCCCTTCCGTATCGTAATCCAGTCTTCCGACGGGATAGACTCGCTCCGTTATGCCGGTCAAAAAGTCGCTGACGATTTTGCGTCCCTTAGGGTCGGACGCGCTTGTGATGACGCCCTTAGGCTTGTTCATCATCAAATAAATTTTCTTCTCGGAGGCAATCGGCTTGCCCTTCACCGTAATAACGTCCGAAGCCGGGTCGGCCTTCGTGCCGAGCTCGCGGACAACCTTGCCGTTCACTTCCACCGCACCGCTCGTAATCAGCTCCTCGCATTTGCGGCGGGAGGCTACTCCTGCGGCAGCGAGGATTTTTTGTAATCGTTCCAATTAAGTTCACCTCACCCACCATCATAACCATTGTCCCTTAAAAGCACAAGCAGACTCCCGCTGCAGGCGATAGAGGACGCGCATAGAAAAACGGCTGCTCTCCCGTGACGGGAAAACAGCCGTTTTTTGGGATGTGCGGCGGTGCGGCAATCTAGTAGAAAGCTGGCGCGTGCGAAAAAAAGCCCTACCCTGGATTGGGCGGGCGGCAATTCGTTTGCAGCATTTGGCTGGTCGGCCGTTGGCGGGAAGCCGCAGCTGCTCAAGGTCGTTTGACGACCTTAAGCCAACCATTTTGCACAGTCGCCCCCGCTTACCCAAATATGTACAGACAAATGAACACCGCAGCCAAAAATCCGACCAGGTCGGAAAACAGTCCGACCTTCAGGGCGTACTTTGTCCGGCGAATGCCGATAGCGCCAAAATACACGGTCAGCACATACAGCGTTGTGTCCGTACTTCCTTGAATGGTAGAGGCAATGCGGCCGATCATGCTGTCAGGCCCAAATGTGCCAATCAGATCGGATGTATAGGCGAGCGATCCCGCGCCGGTGAGCGGCCGGAGCAGAGCGAGCGGCAGCACCTCTCCGGGTATGCCGATATGCCGCAGCAGCGGTTCAATCGCCCCCGTTATAAAATCCATCGCTCCGGATGCCCGGAACATGCTGATCGCCACCATCATGCCGACTAGATGCGGGATGATGCTGATTGCGGTTCCGAAGCCTTCCTTGGCACCCTCGGTAAACGTTTCATAAACCGGCACTTTGCGGAATGCGGCATAAAGGGGAATGAAGGCGATAATAGCAGGAATCATCCAGGCGGATATTACATTAATGAAATTGTACATAGCTCACACCCCCTCATGCCTCAAACCGCAGACTGTTTTCCGTTCTCTCCGCTGTCCGGCCAGACCGGCGACTTATTGTATCTTGAACCGTCGGCAGGCGGCGCGAGCGGAGGTTGCTTGCTGCGGTACCAGCGGTCAAGCGCTATTGCTGCCGCTGTCGCAATCGCCGTCGCAATCAGCGTCGTGCCGACAATTTCGGCCGGATTGGCCGAGCCGTAGTTCATCCTTATTGCGATTAATGTGGTGGGAACCAGCGTAATGCTCGACGTATTCAGAGCCAGCAGCGTACACATCGCAGGAGTCGCGGTGTCTGGATTCGGATTGAGCTTTTGCAGCTCCTGCATCGCTTTGATGCCCATCGGTGTCGCCGCATTGCCCAGCCCGAGAATATTGGCGCTCATGTTGCTCATGATGTACCCCATTGCCGGATGCCCTTTTGGCACATCAGGAAAGAGCAGCCGTACAAACGGGCCCAGCAGCCGGGCGATCCGGGCAAGCAGCCCGGCATCCTCGGCAATACGCATGAGCCCCATCCAGAACACAAGGATGCTGATGAGGCCAAAACAGATCGTCACCCCGTTTTTGGCTCCGTCAAAAGCCGCCTGCGTAACAGCGTCCATACGCCCGGTAACGGCCGCAACCGCAACGCTGACTACGATAAAAAACAGCCAAATCCAATTGACCATGCCGCATCAGCCCTCCTTTGCTCCAAATAAGGCGCTCAGGCTTAGTTTCAGCGCCGCGCCGAATGAGGCGGGACGGCTGCTGAACATTCCCCCTGGGCGGAATGATGCAGCGGGACGGTCCGGCAGCTTCAAACGCGGACTTCCAAGATCATATACAGGAACCGAGCCGATGGCTTGCCCGTTCAGGCTCCATTCCAGCCTGCCCCGTTCACCTAGCGTATAAGCGGTCGTATCTTTCTCTGGGCTTAGCAGCACAAGTTTGTTGCTAAGTTCAGCCTCTTCACCATCCGCAAGCGGATAGCTCATTGCTTTGCCAGCCGCGAGCGCGTAGCCGTTAAGCGGCTCGCCTTTTTTGGCGAGAGATTTCAGCTTGTAATGAGTGTACCCCCAATCGAGCATCGCGGCATGATCATGCCAATCGTCCCGGTCATTGAGCGTCACGGCCGCAAGCTGCTGGCCGTCTCTTGTTGCCGAGCTGACGAGACAGCGCAGCGCCGTTTTGGTATATCCGGTTTTGACTCCGTCCGCCCCTTCGTACATAGCAAGCATTTTGTTTTTATTCGCCCAGCTGTAGTCCCATGGCTCAAACGGATTTGGAGCTTTGCGCACCTTGGTTTTGACAATCGATGCGAATACCGGATTACGAAGCGCATATGCCGTCAGCTTGGCCAAATCGTTGGCTGTAGAAAGATGGCCTTCCTGATCCAGTCCGTGCGGGTTTTTAAATGTAGAATGTTCCAAACCGATCCATGCCGCTTTTTCATTCATCATGCGCACAAAGCCTTCCTCGGAGCCGCCGACATGTTCGGCAATTGCGGTAGCCGCATCGTTGCCAGAGCGCAGCATCAGCCCGTACAGCATGTTCTCCAGAGACATTTTCTCGCCCAAGCGCAAATAAATCGATGAGCCTTCCTTGCCGACGGCATTTCTTCCAACCGTTACCGTATCGGTCAGCCTTCCTTCTTCAATCGCCGTAATCGCCGTCATGATTTTGGTCAAGCTGGCAATTCGCATCGGCGTATCACCGGAATCGCTGTACAGCAAACGGCCCGACTGCACATCGATTAGCGCGGATGCCCGGGCGCTCGTTGAAGGCGGCTTCGGAGCCTCCGCTGCATAGGCTGCAGGCATTAATGAGGCGCATAACATCGCCAATCCGATCACGGCGGCAGCAGTTCTTTTCCACGTTAAATTTAAGACCACTGTATTCGTTCCTCCTCGCAGCGCAAGAGCGCATCGGCTCCAGACTTCCTCATTCACTGTATGTGTCTTGTCCTTTAAATATGAACAAGCCTTTAATCAAGCCAGCCTCCGCAACAAAAAGCTGCCCCCGAAGGGGCAGCTGAAGGGAGCAATCCCGTTTAGATGATGGGATCAGCGTTGATAAGAGTGCTTTCCACGCGGTCATGCCCATGATTCTTGAACATGCCCTGAATTTTTTCAAACGCTCCCGGCACGGAATCAATGACCCGCTCCACCAGATGCGTCTGATTGTCCAGCGGCACAACGCGCACTCCATGCGTGCCCACGACGAGAAAAGCGATTGGCGTAATTGAAACGCCGCCGCCGCTTCCTCCGCCAAAAGGCAGGGAAACTTGCGCATTGTGAGCGTTATGTCCTTCCGTATGCGTCGATGCGCTGCGCGCGGTCCCGTCCATGCGGATATCGCTGCCGCCGGCGACAAAGCCGAAGCCTACCTTGCTGATCGGCATTATGACGCTACCGTCCGGGGTTTGCACTGGGTCCCCGACAATCGTGTTGACGTCCACCATTTCCTTGATGTTTTCCATGGCCGTTTGCATTAGGCCTTGAATAGGATGTTCTGCCACAGTCTGACGCCTCCTTCCGTTCTCATCATCCGGACAAGCAGCTGCAGTCCGGCAAGGATAGCATTTCCCAAGCTGATTTCAGCTATGCAGCTAAAGCTGGTCTCTAAACATGGAGCCCGGTACTCAGGCTGCACTTCCATTTTAGGCTCAGCTCGCAGCCGTACCAGCTGGGACAGGATGCCGAGAGCGGATGTTTTGAATGACCAGACCATTCCGGTCGCCATTGCGGTCCACATCGCGTCCTCCGTGCCTACCCTTGTGCGCCATTCCCAGCGGGTGATGCTCACTTTGCCAAGCGTTTTTCGGACCAGTGCCGTCAATTGATCGGTTTGTTTAAGCAGATTCCAGCAATTATGCAGAAAATCATTAATTTTGCTGAACCCGATCTCCTCGTCTTTGCGCGTTCCCGTATGAAGCAGCGAGCCTCCCTCGATTTGGGAAAGCTCCTCCACCTTCAGCCCGGAGCCGCCCAGCTTCATAACTGGCACTTCCCAGTTGAACTTGACGAGCCCGAACAGCGTACGCACATTCAGTACGATGTTATCGTCGCCGTGTTTTCGCTGTCCTTCAGCCTTTGCCCGGATTGGTACGGCTGTCAGCGCCGCAAGGACAAGAAACGGCAGCAATACAACAACCAGCCAGCCTATCCAATGATCCGGCATGGACATGAAACCCACCTCCTTCGGCGGCACGGAAGCATCAGCTCAGCATTGAAAAATACACTGCCCGTTGCCGCATTATCGGAAGTAGTATGTCCCAGCAAATCAAAAAATCTCCAACTTTTATTGGGCAGGCCGGTCCGTTTCGTTTCCTTGCTCCCGGATATGCTTATTTTCCAGCTTCATGCTGCCTAACGTGAGCAGCGCCCCCAGGCCGACCATGACCGCAGCCATCCAGGACGTATGCTGCAGTCCTATTCCGTCAGCGACAACGCCTCCGATATAAGCGCCGAGGGCAATTCCCCCATTAAATGATGCAATATTAAGCGAAGAAGCAAAATCCACTGCGCTTGGAGCGTAACGCTCCGCCAGCGTCAGCACATAAGCCTGCAGCACCGGCACGCTCATGAATGCAAGCAGACCCATAGCGATGACATTAATCAGTCCGAGCGTTTTGGACGGCGCGGTGAAAGTGAATAACAGCAGAATTACAGCTTGAACGAGAAAAATGTAAAACAGAGCATGCACGGGTTTGTCGTTGCCTAATCGGCCTCCAAAGTGATTGCCGACTGCAATTGCCACCCCATACAGGAACAAAATAAAGCTGATCGCTGTGCCGCCGTAGCCGGTCAACTTCCGAAGAATTGGGGAAAGATAAGTGAAGGTGGCAAATGTGCCTCCATATCCGATGATTGTAATAGCCAGCACGAGCAAAATTCTGCCGGTAGTAATCAGCTTCAGCTGTTCCTTAAACGAAGGCGGAATGCCCGTGCTTCGCTTGATATCCGGTATGGCGACCGCATTTAAAACAAGCGCAATAATCCCGATCAGCGTAATTCCGTAGAAGGGCAATCTCCAGCCAAAAATCTCGCTTAAATACGTTCCAAGCGGAGCGCCAATGGCAGTCGCGATCGTAAATCCTCCGAACACAAAGGCAATTGCGCTGCCACGGCGGTTTTGAGGTACCAGATTAGCGGCAACCGTAGAGCCGAGAGCGAAAAATACACCATGGGAAAACGCTGAAAGCACACGTCCGGCGAGCACAAGACTGAACACCGGAGCAATTGCCGTTATAAAATGTCCGATAATAAACAAAACGATCATCGCCAGCAGTACCCGTTTCCGGTTAAGCTTTGCCGTCAGCGATGTTAGAATAGGGCCTCCAACCGCCACACCGAGCGCATACATCGATACGATCAGTCCTGCGGTTGAAATGGATACTCCGAAGTCATTGGCAACTCCGGGCAAAATGCCGATGCTTATAAACTCCGTAACCCCGACACCAAAAAAAGTTACGGCCAAAGCGGCTAAAGCAAACCAATTGCCGGTTTTTCGAGCGGATGTTGTAATCTGTTGAACGTTCATAATCTGACCTCCATTTTAAATCATTAGCTCACGCGCGGCTTGTTGTATCTAGCTTAATACCGTGCTACCATCAAATAAAGTGATTACAAATGATCGCTGAATTCAATAATATTGATGAGGAAGATGCAAAATGGAATTACGCCAACTGATCACCTTCCGGATGGTGGCGCTGACGCTCAATTTCAGCCGGGCCGCTGCAGCTTTGAATTATGTGCCTTCGAATGTTTCGATGCAGATTCAATCCCTGGAAGATGAGCTTGGGGTAAAACTCGTAGACCGCTTGAACAAGCAGATTGCCTTGACGGAAGCCGGTAAACGGTTTTATGTGCATGTCGAGAGGATTTTGAACGATGTGGAGGAGGCGAAGAACGATTTAATTAGCGAAAAAATTGCCGGTACGATTACGATAAGCGCTAATGAGATCATGTGCACCTATATGCTTCCCTCCGTGATGCTGCGTTTCCGCGAGCAGTATCCCGATGTGCGCCTTATTTTTCGTCCCACCACTCATGAAGGGCTCAAACAATCCCTTTATGATGGAGTAACGGACGTAATATTTATATTTGATGAGCCGATTGCATCAACCGGGCTGCATGTTGAGCCTTTACGAGAAGAACGATTCAGCATGCTGGCAGCGCCTAACCATCGGCTGGCCGGTCAAAGCTCCATTGAATCCGGCGATTTAAGCGGCGAGTTTTTTCTCGTTCACGAAAAAGGCTGCACCTACCGGACGATGTTTGACCGATTTATTATCCGGGAAGGCGCGGACAACGTCACCAACCTGGAATTCAGCAGCGCCGAGGCGATCAAACAATGCGCCATGCTCGGCATGGGAATCGCCTTTTTACCGGAAATCGCCGTTGCCTCCGAGCTGGAGCAGGGACGGCTTATTGCGCTGCCTCTGGAATTAGCTGAGCTTAACGTTGCGGTTCAGATGGTCTGGCACAAAAAGAAATGGATTTCTCCAGCCATCCACGCTTTCCTTGAAATGGCGCGGACTGCTATGCATTCTCCGCTTGCCGGCTCCAAAAACCAATAAAAAAATCAGGATAAACAAAGCGCATGCTTTGTCGATCCTGATTCGTTGATTGCGGTGACTTGGGTAAATGCCGTTCCTATGATTCTTTGCCTGAGTCCATATCCCGGCCGTCCAGCCGCCCGAACAGCAGCTGCGTCTGCTCCTCCAGCTCCGCCTCCGGCGTAAGCGCCGAGGGCTCCGGCAAAGCTTCCAGCGAGCCAAGCTCAAAGTGGTCCAAAAAGGAGCGCGTCGTTCCGTAAAGAATCGGGCGGCCAATTTGCTCGGCTCTGCCCTTCTCCTCTACAAGATCCTTCGCAGCAAGCGTCTGAATCGCCTTTTCGCTTTTGACGCCCCGAATCTCCTCAATCTCAATCCGGGTAATCGGCTGCCGGTAAGCAATAATAGCGAGCGTCTCCAGCGCCGCCTGGGACAGCGACGAACGGGAGGGCGAATACGCCATCCGCTCAAAATAAGCCGCATGATCCGGATGCGTCGTGAACCGGAACGCTCCCGCCACTTCGGCGATGCGAATGCCCCGGCCGCTCTGCTCCATATCTGCTTTAAGCTCCCGAACGATATCTTCCGAGAGCCGGTTGTCAATCTCTACGATCTCGGCAATCTGTTTGATCGTCAGACCTTCGTCTCCCGCCATAAACAGAAGACCTTCAATAATCGATTTCAGCTGCTGAACCATCACGATCCGATGTTTCCCCTCTCCAGTGGATGACGATGTCATCAAAAAGACTGTTCTGGAATACGCGGACCTGCTTCATCTTCATCAGCTCCAAAATAGCCAGGAAGGTGACGACGATCTCATGCCGTTCCATGGAGTCGCCGATAAGCCGGGAAAAGCGCACGGTATCCCGCTCGCGGAGCAGCTCCGAAATATCTCGAATACGGTCCTTGACGGAAATTTCGTCCCGCTGCACCCTCGCAAAGCTCGTCCGTTTGGCCGCTTTGCTGAGAGCACGCCGGAAGGCAGCCATAATGTCGCCCAAATCCAGCCCTTCCAGCGGATGCGAGTCGTCTTCCTTCATATAGACTGTCAGGTCCTCCGGCTCCTTGCTGTACACAAGACTCCGCGCCATTTCGCGGTCGCGCAAATGCTCCGCAATCTGCTTGAAGCGACGGTATTCAACGAGCTTCTGCACCAGCTCGTCCCGCGGATCCGACAGCTCTCCGTCATCCCAGTACTCCTCGTATTCCTCCACGACAGGGGGACGGGGAAGCAGCTGGCCGCTTTTAATCGCCAGCAGCGTCGCCGCCATCACGAGAAATTCGCTTGTAATGTCCAGCTCAAACTCCTGCATCGCATGCAAGTATTCCATGTACTGATCCGTAATCCGGCTGATCGGAATGTCGTAGATGTCGATTTCTTCTCTGTCCAGCAAGTGAAGCAGCAAATCCAGCGGCCCTTCGAATGCTTCCAGCTTGTATAGAACGGTCATGCCGCTTCACCCTTTCCTTGCAGCCGGCTGACGGAATCAGCCTTGAATAACGCGGGTCAGGTTCGCCATCTCAATCGCCGCGGTTGCGGCTTCCCAGCCTTTGTTGCCCGCTTTTGTGCCCGCGCGCTCTACGGCCTGCTCGATGGAGTCAGTCGTCAGAACGCCAAAAATCGTCGGCACGCCGGTTTTGAGATTGATTGCGGCTACACCTTTAGCCACCTCGCTGCACACATAGTCAAAATGAGGAGTTGATCCCCGAATTACGGCGCCAAGCGTAATAACGGCGTCATACTTGCCGCTTTCAGCCATCTTTTGCGCGATAAGCGGAATCTCGAACGCTCCCGGAACCCAGGCTACCTCAACTTCGTCATCGCCTGCGCCGTGACGCTTAAACGCATTCAACGCTCCGCTTAGCAGCTTGCCTGTAATGAATTCGTTGAAGCGCCCTACCACTACCCCGTATTTCAGTCCTTGCGATACCAGATGTCCTTCATAATATTTCGTCATTCTCTTAAACACACCTTTCTATTCTATTTGATTCAGCTTAAATTTCAAACTCCAACAGATGGCCAAGCTTCGATTTTTTTGTATTTAGGTAACCCGTATTGCTTTCATTACGCTCCATTTGAATCGGAACACGCTCAACAACGCTTAAACCGTACCCTTCCAATCCGCGGATTTTGCGCGGATTGTTCGTCATCAGCCGCATTTGGCGTACGCCAAGATCTCGTAAAATTTGCGCGCCAATGCCATATTCACGCAGATCAGCGCCAAAACCAAGCTTCAGGTTAGCCTCAACCGTATCCAGCCCCTGTTCCTGCAGCTGATACGCCTTGAGCTTGTTGATCAGCCCGATGCCCCGGCCTTCCTGGCGCATATAAAGCAGCACCCCGCTGCCTGCCTGTTCAATTTGTTTCAGCGCGGCGGCGAGCTGCGGCCCGCAGTCGCAGCGGCGAGAATGGAATACGTCGCCGGTCAGGCATTCCGAATGCACACGCACCAGCGTCGGTTTCTCGGAATCGATCTCACCTTTGACAATAGCGATATGCTCCTTGCCGTCCACCTCATTCGTATAGGCGACAGCGCGGAATACGCCAAAATCCGTCGGCATATTCACTTCTACCACTCGTTCTACGAGCTGCTCCTGACGGTTGCGGTATTGTATCAGCTCCTGAATGGTGATGAGCTTGAGATCATGCTTCTGTTTAAAATCAGCCAGATCCGCCAGCCTCGCCATCGTGCCGTCTTCCTTAATAATCTCGCAAATAACAGCGCCAGGCTTGGAGCCGCATAAATGAGCGAGATCGATTGCCGCCTCGGTATGCCCGGCGCGTCTCAGCACGCCGCCGTCTTTAGCGATCAGCGGGAAAATATGACCGGGACGCCGGAAGTCATCCGCTTTGGCCGTACCGTCTACAAGCGCGCGGATCGTTTCGGAGCGCTCATGTGCGGATATGCCAGTGGTCGTATTGATATGGTCGACCGACACCGTAAAGGCCGTGCCGTGATAGTCCGTGTTCCGCGTCACCATGGGCGGCAAATCCAGCTCTCTCGCCCGTTCAGCCGTAATCGGCACGCACACAAGACCTCTGGCCTCGGTGATCATAAAATTAATAATGGCTGGAGTTATCGTGTCGGCCAAAGCGATTAGATCGCCTTCGTTTTCACGGTCCTCATCGTCCACGACGATGACCGGTTTACCGGCGAGCAGATCATGCACAGCTTCCTCGATGGTGTTAAAAGGCGTATTGCCCTCTTGATGGTCTATGCGGCTCATCGCTATCCCTCCCTGTTATGCAAATCCATTCTCCGCAAGAAATGCCGCGCTCAGTCCGCCAGCTGATCGGCCGCCTCCAGCTCCAGCGGCTTCATGGCTTCCGTTTGCGAAATTCAGCAAGTGATCCACGTATTTGCCGAGCACGTCGCATTCGATATTGACGGTATCCCCAGGCTGTTTGTGCTGCAGCACCGTTTCAGCCAGCGTGTGCGGAATGATCGACACCGTGAAGCGGTCACCGGAAGTTTCCGTCACAGTCAGGCTGATGCCATCAAGCGTGATGGAGCCTCTCGGGATAATGTAGCGGAGATTGGCTGCATCCTTCAGCCGGATTGTAAACGCGACAGCATTTGCATGAGCCAGGCGGTCTGTTATAATTCCGACTCCATCTACATGCCCCTGCACAATATGACCGCCAAACCGGCCGTTGGCCCGCATGGCCCGCTCCAGATTGACCGGACTGCCTGGAGGCAGCTCGCCAAGATTCGTATGGCGGAACGTTTCCGGCATCACGTCAACGGTGAAGCTGCGGCTGTCAAAGGAGGTTACCGTCAGGCAAACGCCGTTGACTGCAATGCTGTCGCCAAGCGCCGCTCCCTCCAGCACTTTTGAAGCGGATATGCCCAGCACCATCGCCTCGCCGCGGCGCGACACACTGCGCAGCGTCCCTTTTTCCTCTACCAGTCCTGTAAACATATCAGTCCGCTCCTTTCAAAACCGGCTTGCCGCTAATGCAAAAATCACGGCCGTACCGTTCCAGCTCTACATCCTCCAGCTCAATTGCATCTGCCATCCGGCTAAAGCCCGAGAATTGAAAGGAGGCTGGCGCTTCATACCCGCCGATAATTTTTGGCGCCATGAACAGGGCGATTCGGTCGACCAGTCCGGCTTCCAGCATGGAGCCGCTAAGCTTGCCGCCGCCCTCCAGCAAAATCGAGCCGATGTCGCGAGCAGCGAGCTGTCCCATTGCATCGGCAAGATCCACCTTGCTGCCGCTGCCGCAGCGCAGCACCTCAACTCCGGCTGCCCGCAGCTCCGCTTCCCGCTCCAGCGGAGCATCGGCGGCAGCCAGCACCAGCGTCGGTGCCGTCCGGTCTTGAACGAGCTTGGATGCAAGCGGCAAACGCAGTGACGAATCGGCTACGATCCGCACAGGATGAATGCCGGGAACCGGCAGTCTCGTCGTCAGCGACGGGTCGTCGGCCAGCGCCGTGCCGATGCCAATCATAATGCCCGTATGACGATGGCGCAGCGCATGCACCGCTTGCCGAGCTTCCGGGCCGGTCACCCAGCGGCTGTCGCCGGTTTTCGAAGCGATGCGGCCATCCAACGTCGAAGCGGCTTTTATCGTAACAAACGGCTGACGTTTGGTAATGAATTTGTTGAACGCCTCATTCAGCCGATGGGACTCCTCCGCTAACACGCCCGTAACGACCTCGAGACCAGCTGCCCGCAGCTTGGCGATTCCGCTGCCCGCAACAAGCGGATTCGGATCCTGCGCCGCCACAACGACCTTAGAAGCGCCTGACGCGATAATTCGCTCGCTGCATGGAGGCGTCCGTCCATAGTGGCTGCAAGGCTCCAGCGTGACAAATACGGTCGCGCCTCTCGCTTCTTCGCCGGCCATCGTTAAAGCATGCACCTCCGCGTGCCCTTCGCCGCGTTTCAGATGCGCACCCATGCCGACGATTCGTCCCTCCTTGACCACGACGCAGCCGACAACGGGATTAACCGACGTCTGCCCGGCTGTTTTACGGGCCATCGCCAGCGCAAGGTCCATGTAATAGCGGTCGTCAATCGTTTCTATCACAACAAAAAACACCCCCGATAGCTTCGGAGGTGATGGTTAGATGCGCCGATTAAGCCGCAGGAAACTAGAAGCGATACGCCAAAGAAACGATAGCTAATAATAAAGAAGCCATCAGAATTCAAATGAACGTTGCGCAAATAAGCCAAGCTTAACAAACTAGCTTCCCCAAGCATAAGGAAAAGCCAACTCGAATAAGCAAGAGCAGTCCCTTGCAATGCTGTATATCAGCGATTCCTTCTCCCATCCAGACTATACTGTCGGTCCCGGAATTTCACCAGGTCCACCGGACACAAGCAACTCTGCCTATCAAAAGGTTAACGTTGGCTTGCGTACGGGTCACGGACTGACCGGAACTTCGCAGCGGGACTTGTGCCCTTGCCGCGAAATCTCCGGATCACCGCCGGTTGGGAATTTCACCCTGCCCCGAAGGTTCGCATATTTTATTTGGTTACTTACTTTTTATCATAGCAGCAGTTGCCGCAAATGACAACTAAAAAGATCGGAATTAAGCTTCCGTAATTTCGACCTTGGACATTTTGTCGCGGCCTTTAAAAGCATCCACGTACTCCATGCCTTTAACCACTTTGCCAAAAACGGTATGTTGGCCGTCCAGATGCGGTTGCGGCTGATAGCAGATATAGAATTGGCTGCCGCCCGTGTTGCGACCCGCATGCGCCATGGCGAGGGAACCGCGCTCATGTTTGTTCGGGTTAATCTCGCAGTTGATCGTGTAGCCAGGACCGCCTGTGCCAGTTCCGTTCGGGCAGCCGCCTTGAGCGACGAAGCCTGGAATGACGCGATGGAAGGACAGCCCGTTGTAAAAGCCCTCGTTTGCCAGCTTCTCAAAGTTGGCTACCGTATTGGGAGCATCCTGGTCAAACAGATCCAGAATGACTTCTCCGCCGTTTTCGAGCGTAATTTTTGCTTGTTTTGCCATTTGGTCATCACTCCTGATTCAGAAATTAAAAACTATGTACGGAGTTTATCATACAACACGTCTATGCCGCAAAGCAAAACAGGTCTCCTTGGGGAGACCTGCCGTCAACCAGATTAAGATTGAACTTGTGCTTTGCGCAGACGCTCAGGAAGCAGATCGTTGCGCGAAATGTCCTCCAGCGACTCGCGTTGTACGGCGATGTCAGCTTGGCCGTCCTTGACCAGCACAACTGCCGGACGACGGATGCGGTTATAGTTGGACGCCATAGCGTAGTTGTATGCGCCCGTGCAGAATACAGCGAGCAGATCTCCGGTTTCTGCCTTTGGAAGCTGCAGATCCCAGATCAGCATGTCGCCGCTTTCGCAGCATTTGCCCGCTACGGAAACCGTCTCGGCAGCCGGCTCAGTCGCACGGTTCGCCAGAACCGCTTCATACTTGGACTCGTAAAGAGCAGGACGCGGGTTATCCGTCATGCCGCCGTCAACTGCGATGTATTTGCGAACGCCGGGGATGTCCTTGTTGGTGCCGACCGTGTACAGCGTCGTGCCGGCATCGCCGACGATGCTGCGGCCCGGCTCAACCCAAATTTCCGGCAGCGGGTAAACGGCATCCGTAAAGTTGACGCGGATCGCGTCGGTAATAGCGCCGATATATTCCTTAACCGGAAGCGGGCTGTCCTCGCTCGTGTAACGGATGCCGAAGCCTCCGCCAAGATTGATGACGCGGAATACCTGTCCCAGCTTGTTGCGGACGTCGACCGCGAACTCGGCGACTTTAGCCGCAGCCATGCGGAAGCCTTCCACCTCGAAAATTTGCGAGCCGATGTGGGAGTGAACGCCAAGCAGAACAAGATTGTCCAGCTTAAGCGATTCCTCAACCGCCTTGAATGCTGCTCCGCCCGCGAGGTCAAAGCCGAATTTGGAATCCTGCTGGCCGGTGGAGATGTAATCATGCGTATGAGCCTCTACACCAGGCGTAATGCGCAGCAAAATATTAGCCTTGCGGCCTTTGGAAGCGGCAATTGCGTTCAGCAGCTGCAGCTCGGAGAAATTGTCGGCAACAAAACAGCCAATGCCGGCATCAAGCGCCATTTCGATTTCGAAAGGCGTTTTGTTGTTGCCGTGGAAGTGGATGCGCTCAGCCGGGAAGCCGGCCTGCATAGCCGTATGCAGCTCGCCGTCGCTGACGACGTCAAGGGACAGGCCTTCCTGCTCGGCGATGGCGCACATGGCCACCGTGCTGAACGCCTTGCTGGCGTATGCAACCTGGAAACGGAAGCCGGAAGCCTTGAACGCTTCCACATACTCGCGGGCGCGCTGGCGTACAAGCGCCTCGTCCACGATGTACAGCGGGGTGCCGAACTGCTCGGCGAGATCCTTCGTATCACATCCGCCGATTTCTAAGCGGCCCTGGTCGTTAATTTTGGAGGTTCCGTGAAAATACATTGATCCATACCTCTTTCTCCCCGGCAACAGCTAAAAAGGGGTTCGTTTGTCCTATTATGACATAAGTATAAACGAACCCCGGCAAAAGGAGAAATGGATTTTGTGTCGTTTCATTTGCATTTCTTACATTAGGGGTTGCCCAGGAGGCTTAGTTCGGTTCGCCGCGCGGCATTTTGTTCTGTTGCTGCGGCCTCAGCAGATTCGGGCGGGTCTTGTTTTTCATCACCGGCAGCCGCAGCAAAATGTTAAGCATGCCGCGCGGGTCAAACGGGATGAACGGCCACAGGTAAGGCCGGTTGAACGAACGCTGCATGCAGAGCATGATGAACACAGCTGTCCAGCCGATGACGAGACCCGGCACATGGAACAGTGAAACGAGACAGATCAGCGCCAGCCTTACAATCCGGTTTGCCAAACTAAGCTCATAACTCGGCGTTGCGAACATGCCGACCGCCGCCACGGCCATATAAAGAATAACCTCGTTAATGAACAATCCCGTCTGCACCGCTATATCGCCGACGAGTATCGCCGAAACGAGCGATATGGCAAGCGCCAGCGGCGTCGGAGTGTGAATGGCGGCCATCCGCATCAGATCGATGCCGGCCTCCGCGAGCAGAAATTGAAACACCAGCGGAATTTTGCTGAACTTGTCGGGCCCGATGAACGCCAGCGACGGCGGCAGCATGCCGGGATTAATCGCAAACAGCAGCCAAACCGGCACAAGGAACAACGAGCCCAATATGCCCATAAAACGAATCCAGCGAAGATAGGTGCCGATAAACGGCGTTTGCCGGTTCTCCTCCGCATGCTGCACCAGATCAAAAAAGGTTGTCGGCAAAATCATGACGCTTGGCGAGGTATCCACAAATACAGCTACGCTGCCCTCCAGCAGATGCGCCGAGACGACATCGGGGCGTTCCGAGTAACGAACCATCGGGTATGGGTTCCACCCCCGTTTGACGGTCGCCTCCTCCAGCTGTTTGTCCGCAAGCGGCAGGCCGTCAATCTGCACGGCGGATATTTTATCGCGGATCGACTCCAGCAGCTCTTTATCTACGATATCGTCAATATAAGCGATACAGACGTCGCTGCGGGTCCGCTCGCCGACGCGCAAAATTTCGTAACGAAGCATAGGATCGCGCAAACGGCGGCGCACAAGCGATACGTTCATGAGCAGCGTCTCGACAAAGCCGTCGCGGGAACCGCGCACGACCCGCTCCAGCGACGGCTCCTCCGGACTGCGGATCGGGAACGATTTTGCATCCAGGATGAGCATTCTCGGCTCGCCATCGATAAACATGCCGGTGGAGCCGCTCAACACGGCCGTCAGCATCATGTTCCAGTCATCCTCTTGCTCCACCTGAACGGCCGGCACATATAACCTCATGAACGATTCCAGCGCGTCGGTGGTAATGCTGTCTGATTGCAGAAACGTAAGCCGCTGCAAAACCTCCGTCATAACTAGGCCGTTCGTCAAGCCGTTTAGCATGAAAAAGGCGGTTTTTCTGCCGCCAAGCGTCATTTCGCGAACGATGACGTCGAAGCTTGTTTTGTAGCCGACCTCTTCCTTCAGCCGGTCGACAACAGCTTCAATGTCTTCCGGAATCGGCTCCATATCGCCGTCCGTCCCCGGGGCCGCATTAGCGCCCTCTTTATCTCCAGCCTTCTTCTGCTTTTCACGCCCCCCGTCATCATGACCGTGGTGCGCATTTCGGTTCCGTCCCGATCCTTCAGCGGATTCTTCCTTGCGGTCCGGGCTGCGCTCTGCACGAAGCTCCTTCCCGCCGCGGCGCGGGTCTTCTTCTCTGTCTAAAGCTGCTTCACCGCTCCCGCCCTTTGCTTGATGCGAGCGTCCTTCCGATTCCTTGCCACGCCGCTCCATTTTTATATGCTTCGCGCCTTCCCGGTGGCCAATGCCCGCTTCACGGGCAAGCTCCCGATCAGACATGGGCTTCATCTCAGCGTCCCGGTCATGCATCTCGGCTTCCTCACGGCCATGTTCTGCAGCGTCCCGGCGGTCGCTTTTGTCTCTTTGATTCGCATCCTTGTCACGCCTGCCGCTGCGGCCGGCCTCGTCTGGATGCGTTCGAAGATGCTCAGGATTGGCGCTCATGCGCGGCGCTTCATCCCGGTCCTTTTCCAATTCGGCAGGTTTCGCATGGCGCTCGCGCAGCTCCGCATCCCCGTCTCCGTCCTGCAGCAGCGCGTCGGCAAGCTCGTCCAGCCCATCGTCAAACCGGTTCTGGTCTTTGCCGTTTACAGCGAATGAGCTTTCCCGAGTCTCTTGTCCTCGCACCTGCGTGCGATCCGTGTCAAGCCGGCGCTCGTTGTGCTTCCCTTTTTCCTCATCCAGCAGCGCTACCCAATCGTCTTCGCCAGCTGAATGCTCTCTGGCTGCCTCCGGCTCACCAGGATCGGCCGCTGTTTCCAGCAGCAGAGCTTCCATCCAATCTTCTCGCCCGTCAGAGCTTTCCCGGTCGGAACGCCTTGCTATAATCGGCTGCGGAATCCGTTCAGCCTGATCCTGGCGGTCGACTTCTTCCAGCAGGCCTTCCCATTGTCCGTCGCCCGTTTCACCGTCATCCCGGTCAAGCTCCCGTTCAGGCGATCCTTCTTCCTTGTTCTCCTCGCCGATCCGTCTTACACGCTGCCATTTCGTCACGCAGCATCACCCCTCTTTGGTTTGAACTTTTCCAGAAGCGTTACCATTGATAAACGAGCCAATCGAACAGCGAGCCCACCGTTTTGCCCAGCACCATCGCCATGACTAAAGCTCCCAGATAAGCGGTAAGCCGCAGACGCTTGGCCAAAATCGGCAGTACGTTCATAACCTCAGTAAGCGCAGCTGCCAGCATGCCGATGAAAATGCCGCAGAGCAGACCCGGCAAAGGAAGCGCGAGCTGCGGCGGTAATGACAGCTTCCATTCAAAAAAGTCCGCCCATGTCCAAAACAGGGAGCCGCCGACAACCGCTGACTCAAACACGGCGGACAAACGGAACGCCCGGGACAGCTGGGCAAGCCGCGGAATAAGATCAAACACGATCAGCAGCGCTACCATGCCGCTGCCAACCGCTACCCCGCCGGCTAGACCAAGCAACGCCATAAACAATCCCGCCAGTAAATCAGTCATGCTCCTGCCCCTCTACGCGGCTGGCTTTTTTGCGCATTTCATCGGAAATGACGTACGCATTAATATTTTCCTGATAGTTGTACATTTCAAGCTCCAAGGGGTTAGGCTCCTCGTTCAGCTTTTTGCGGAACAGATGGTTGAAGAACAGCACCATACCGAGGCCTACTCCGATGGAATAAGGAATCTGGAACCAAAGCGGATGGAGCGACTCCTTCCCGGTAAGCAGCAGCGCCAGCCGTTGATGAACCTCCTTCATGCTCACATCCGTGTGAAAATTCATAATCGCAAGGCCCGCTCCGAAAAATAACAGCAGCCATGCGCCTGCCAGCACCGCCATGCGCGGGGATCTGGAGTCCTGCGTTTCCACCATGATCAGCACCTGCGGGTCTCCATACGTTTCCACGTCGGCATCGGGGGCCGTTTCGCGCAGCGCCTTTATAATCTGCAGCACATCGATTACGACGCGGTTGCCGTCTTCCGGCCGGTGGGTATAAAGCGGGATGCGCCTTAGCTGCTCCGTCAGCCCTTCTTCAGCAAGCAGCCTGGCGACCGAGCCGAGCAGCACCGTGCCGCCCGGCGGACAGGAAATTCGCTTTTTCATCCTCAGGTAAACGGTGCGCCCCCCGGAATGATGTCCTCTGCGCGGCATGGCACCGCCTCCTTCCGGCAACATTTCCGTCTCCTGGTTAGTATGGAACAGCCTTGCTGCCGCTACTCTTATCCATGCCTTTTTTTGCACAGCCAAAAAAAACCAGACCGCCCGTCATTGGGCGATCTGGTCTTTAATGGACTGCAATATTTTTTTCTCCAGGCGCGATACCTGAACCTGGGATATGCCCAGCCTTCCAGCCACCTCGGACTGGGTTTGATCGCGGTAATAGCGCAGATAAACGATGAGCCGCTCCCGCTCGCTCAGGCCTCCGATCGCTTCATTCAGCGCCAGCTTGTCGAACCAGCGCTCACTTGATTCGTCGGCAATCTGATCCATCAGCGTGATGGGATCGCCATCGTTCTCAAACACCGTTTCGTGAATGGAAGAAGGCGGTTTATTCGCTTCCTGCGCAAACACGACATCCTCCGGCGTGATGCCGAGGAATTCCGCCACCTCGCTGATTGTCGGCAGCCGGCCGAGCGTTTTGGACAACTCATCCTTCGCCTTGCGCACCTTGTTCGCCGTTTCCTTGAGCGAGCGGCTCACCTTAAGCGTGCCGTCGTCGCGAAGAAACCGCTGAATTTCTCCGATAATCATCGGAACCGCATAGGTGGAGAATTTCACGTCATAGCTAAGATCGAATTTGTCAACTGACTTGAGCAGCCCGATGCAGCCGATTTGGAACAAATCCTCCGGCTCATAACCGCGATTCATGAAACGCTGCACGACAGACCACACCAAACGAATATTGCAGCGGGCCAGCGTATCTCTGGCAAGCGTATCCCCGGACTGGCTCAGCGCGATCAGTCGCTTCACCTCTGCATCGTCCAAAAACGGGCCCGCGTTCTTTTTCAGATCGGCATCCATGATTCAGCCCCTATGCGCCTAATTGTACAGCGCTTTTTTGGATTCAATGCGCTTGGTCATGGCGATTTGCGTACCGCGTCCGGGCTCGCTGGTCACCTCAAAGCTGTCCATGAAATTCTCCATAATCGTAAAGCCCATGCCGGACCGCTCCAGCTCCGGCTTGGACGTGTAAAGCGGCTGGCGCGCAAGCTCCAGATCCTCAATGCCATTGCCCTCGTCGGCAATGACAATCGTAACGGAATCTCCGCTAATTGCTGCGCGAATATGCACCATTTTGCTGGAGTTGCTATCGTAGCCGTGAATAATTGAATTGGTTACCGCTTCGGAGATGACCGTCTTAAGATCGTTCAGCTCCTCCATCGTCGGGTCCAGCTGCGAAATGAACGCAGCGACGGCAACGCGGGCAAAAGCTTCGTTTTCGGATTTGGCGCTGAAGCTCAGCTTCATTTCATTGGCCCCGGCCTGCTGACGCTCGCTCATAAAGCCACCTCCAGGCTTGAGAGCGCTTCGCTCTCTTTGTCATGAATCGGCATAATTTTGAACAGCCCCGACAGCTCGAACAGCCGGTAAACACCAGGACTGGCCTCGCAGATGACCATTTTTCCGCCACGGCTTTTAAGCAGCTTATAACGGCCGAGAATAACGCCAAGGCCAGAGCTGTCCATGAAAGCCAAATCCTTCAAGCTCAGCACCACATCGGTGCTGCCGCCTCTCAGAATCGCTTCCTCCATTCGGACCCGCACCGTGTCGGCTGTATGATGGTCAAGCTCGCCCTGCAATCGGACAATCAAAACATGGCGCTGATGCTCCAGATCCACATGAAGACTCATTGGCGCTGCACACTCCTCCCGTTGAATGGTGGAAGATTTCTCTTTTGCAGCGCCGCTTTCCTGCCTGACGACAAAACTAGAAGCAGGCCGTCAGGCTATGACATTTCTCGCCGATTTAGCTGAACAGGCTGCCTGTGGAGCGTTTAAACAGCTTCCACCAGCCGGCGCGTTCGACGGATACCGGCATTTCAAGCGGGAATTCCTTGATGACCTTATCGCCCTGATACACAATCAGCTTGCCGACGCGATCCCCAAGTTTAACCGGAGCTTTTACAGGGCCGTCCCAGACGATCTCATGACGGATGTCTTTAGCTGCGGCGCCTTTTTTCATCAGAATGCTGTAGTTATGCTGAGCCGTAATCGGCAGCTTTCCTTGTACGCCTTTTTCAACCGTCAGCGTTCCCATGCTGTCGCCTTTTTTCAAAATCGGATAGTTGGCGTACTGCGCGAATGAATAATCCAGCATGCCCGACACCTCGGCATTGCGCGTTTTGGTGTTCGGTTCGCCCATAACGACGGCAACAAGCCTCATTCCATCCCGCTTCGCGGTAGCAGACAAACAGTATTTAGCCTCGCTCGTATACCCGGTTTTCAGCCCGTCCGCTCCAGTGTAAAAACGAACGAGTTTATTCGTATTGACCAGCCAAAACGGCTTCTCGCTGTCCTTCCGCAAGTAGTCCTGGTATTGTCCGGTATATTTCGTAATTTGGCTGTGCTTGAGCAGCTCGCGCGACATAACGGCAATATCATGCGCCGAGGTGTAGTGATTCGCCGCCGGAAGTCCGTTCGGATTGGCAAAACTCGTGTCCTTGAGGCCAAGCTGAGCCGCTTTTGCATTCATCATCGCGACAAATTCAGCCTCGGTTCCGCCGATTTTTTCAGCCATTGCGACAGACGCGTCATTGCCGGAAGCCATCGCGATGCCCTTCAGCATATCGTCCACCGTCATCTGTTCGCCGGGCTCCAGAAAAATTTGCGAGCCGCCCATCGATGCGGCATATTCGCTCGTCGAAACTTTGTCGGTCAGCTTCAGCTTGCCGTCTTGAATGGCCTCCATTACAAGCAGCATCGTCATAATTTTCGTAATGCTGGCCGGAGGCAGCTTGTCATGACTGTTTTTTTCGTAAATGATCGTCCCGCTATCCGCATCCATCACAATGGCGGAACGGGCGGACGGAGCGAGATCGCTTCCGGTTGCCGACGGTGCGCCTGACACATTGGCTTCGGTGTTGTCCAGCGCGCTTGGCAGCTGCAGTCCGGTGTCCGGGTTAACGTAAGCAAACGCAGGCTGCTCCTGCGGCATTGCGGTTCCCGCAAAGGCGGGAGCGGCTGCGGTCAGCTGGAGTACAGCTACGGCAGCGGCAAGAATAACCGATATTCTTCGTTTCAACACATGTTCCCTCCTAGTGAATGGGTCAACTGCCGCTGTCGCTAGAGACAGACGGCATTCTACTTGTTTCCAGTATCGCCCATTTAACAGAAGGTTATTCCGCTAGAAAACACAAATAACGGGCAGAGCCGCCGCAGCTCCGACGCAGTAAACGTCGAAAGCTGCGGGCAAGCTTGCCCGCTTTGCGATCCTTGAGCCGAAGGCTTAAGGCGAATTATTTGCGCAGTCGAGTCAATCTCTCTTCCTGCACCCGAACGATAAGCAGGTCAAGAGATTGGCTAATCTGCAGGACCTCTCCGTCAAACAGCGTGTTATGCAGCGCTGCCGTTTCTACCATCTGGCCCCGCAGTCTTTCGATTTGCTGATGCAGCTGAACGTTTTCCGTCATTACATTCCTCTCCAAGTTTCATGATTGGTCACGGTCATCATATAACGGAGAGTAGAAAAAGGCTGTCATAACCCGTCGAGACTAAAGAATTATTTTCAGCCCATTTCTAGTACTAAAGACGTGAAACAAGCGTTTGCACAAGACTTAAAAAGCGGGATTTGACACGTTCTGTCGTTTCAATGACCTCTGTGTGCGACAAAGGCTGATCCAAAATACCTGCTGCCATGTTCGTAATGCACGAAATTCCAACAACTTCCATGCCGCAATGGTTAGCCGCAATGACCTCTGTCACCGTGGACATGCCGACTGCGTCCGCCCCCAGCGTGCGCATCATGCGGATTTCCGCCGGAGTCTCGTAAGAAGGACCCATAACAGCCAAATACACGCCTTCGCGCAGCTGGAAGCCCTGCTCATCCGCAATGCCTTTGGCCACGTCGCGCAGGCGGCGGCTGTAACCTTCGGACATATCAGGGAAGCGCACGCCGACATTGTTGTCATTTTGTCCAATGAGCGGGTTGCGGCCCGTGAAGTTGATATGATCGGAAATGAGCATCAGGTCGCCGTCCGCGAAGTTGGTGTTGATGCCGCCCGCTGCGTTTGTAACGACCAGCTTGTCCGCTCCAAGCGCTTTCATGACGCGGACTGGGAACGCCGTAAGCTCAGCCCCATAACCTTCGTACATATGGAAGCGGCCCTTCATGAGCACGACCGGAACGCCGGACAGAGTGCCTACCAGAAGCTCGCCAGCATGGCCTTCAACCGTAGAAACCGGAAAATGCGGAATATCGCTATAGGAAATCGTTACAGCTTGTTCAATATAATCAGCCAGTACGCCGAGTCCGGAACCCATAATTAAACCGACCTGCGGCTTGACCGGGCTTTGGGAACGAATAAACTCTACGGCTTCCTGGATTTGTTTGGCTTGTGTGTTCATTTGTCAATCGTCCTCTCGTCATTAAAAATTAACTGTCGTTCCGGCTGCCTTCAATGCGGACGCCGGAACGGGGATGCGCTTGTTCGTACACATCCTTGACTCTGGGCCGGTCGGGTCCGGCGTAACGCTCGGTCGACACGATGCCCTCATGCCCCATCATTTCCTGCACGGCCCGCAGATCGGCCCCCCGCTCCAGCATATGAGCGGCGAATGAGGTGCGCAGCGTATGCGGCGTAATCGCTCCGCCGTCCTCGATGCCGGAGCTGCGGGCATGCTTCTTGATGATTTTCCAAAATCCTTGCCGGGAAAGCGGCTCCCCCGACACATTCAGAAAAAGCTGGTCCGGGCCGGCAACTCCCTTGCGGGCCAAAGAGCTCGCTCCGGCCCGCTGTTCCAGCAGCACCGGCCTGCCCTCGCGCAAATAAAGCGCCATCCAGCCTGCGGCAATTTGGCCAAGCGGCACAATTCGTTCTTTGTTGCGCGGGGAGCACACTTTGACATATCCAAGACCCGGCTGAGGATCGCCGGACTTCATCGCCAGCAGCTCGGACACGCGGACGCCGGAGCCGTACAGCAGCTCAAGCATCGCCTTGTCGCGCAGTCCGGCCGGAGAATCCGTCTCCGGGGCATTGAGCAGCTGCTCTACCTGGTCCAGCGTCAGCGGCACGGGCCTCGCCAACTCACCGCGGGGCAGCTCCACATGCATGGAGGGGTCGCGGTCGGTGTAACCGACCTTAGTCAAAAAACGGTAAAAGGAACGGATGGATGCAAGGCGGCGGCTGACCGTCGAGCTGCGGCTGCCTTCCTCGCGGCAAGCCTTCAGATAAGCCGTCAGATGATGGCGTCCTACGCTGCCGATTGTGGACAACCCTTGGCCTTCCAGCCAGCCGATTGCATGCTCCAAATCCCGTTTGTACGCATCGTAAGTTGCCGGCGACACTCTGCGGCCGTTCTGCAGCTCGTCCAGCCAGGCATACAGGCACTGAGTAAGGTCCATTTCCTTCCCCCCTCGCTCCACAGTATAGACGCTCGGATGCCGTTCTGCAAACATCCGTTAAAGCGCCTTCATTTTGTCACAAAGCCGCCGCTTCAATGCATTTTTATGAAATCCATTTCGCTGCTGCGGCTAAAGCGGCTTACGCAAAAAATCAGCCCGGAACAGCTGTCCCGGGCTCATCGCTTACGGTTATCGAGTTGATCGCAGGCAATCATTCGCCATTGTAATAAAACCAGCGCAAACGATCCATGATGGAGCCGCCCTCCGGCGGGACCTCGTACGGCTGTTCGAATACTTTCAGCGCCTGTCCGCGTGGAACCGCGTACGGATCAAGCGGCCTGATCCAGACTTGAGCGAGCTGAAAGCCTTCATATACAATGGCGGTTAAACAAGCAAATATTGCCGCAAAAACAAGCCTGGACAACCATCTGCGCACAGAGACGATCATTTCCCGGGCCGCCCCCTTTCCCATAAGACAAGGTATGCGCAGCAGGAAAGGGTTATGTCCCGGTCCTCCGCTGGAGCCTTGAGGGGACCGATTAAATTAAACAGCTCCGGCATTCATCGCCAGCCCGTAAATAGGGATGGACGATGAATACGGAGCTGTTAGGGCTTCTTCGAATCGTTGGCTTCCCGGCAACGCCGGCAAATGCCTTGGAAATCCAGGCGGTGGTCCAGCACGGTGAATCCGAATTCTAGTTCCAGCCGTTCCTCTAGAGGTCCGAGCCAGTCCTCCTTGATCTCTTCCATCGATCCGCACTGCACACAAATCAAATGATGATGATGATGCTTGCTGTTATCTGTTCTCAAGTCATAGCGGGCCACGCCATCGCCGAAGTTCATCTTCTCCACGACGTGCAGCTCCGTTAGTAGCTCCAGCGTGCGGTAAACGGTAGCGAGACCGATCTCAGGCGCTTTGTCCTTGACGAGCATGAACACGTCCTCGGCGCTGAGATGATCCTCTTCGTTCTCGAGGAGAACGCGTACGGTTGCTTCACGCTGCGGGGTCAACTTGTAGCCCTGCGACTGGAGCTGCTGCTTAATGGAATCAATCCGGGCTTCCATAACTTTCCCCCTTGCCACAAGAAAACCGGCTAGCCGCCGGCACTTATGAATCTATTATAGTTGCAAGCTGAACCCCAAGTCAATGATTCAGCCCGCAATGAGCCACTCCGCAGCCCAAGCCATGAGCGCGGGCGACAACCACGCATCAAGCGCCGATGCCCCGGCAAGCACCAAGAGCATCCCGGCGGTTGTAACCGCAAGCGTTGAAGCTGCGGGCAGCAGCGATCCGGAACGGCGGATGAGGCGGAAGCGGATTATAAACGTTGCGAATGATATAGAAGCCGCGCTTGCCGCAAGATATGCCGGCACGCTGAGCAAATTCGCCGGAAGCACCGACAGAAGCGAGAAGGCAAGGCCTTTTCCGCCATGCTGGATCGCCAAAGTTGCCACGGCGAAGCCTACCAGCACGCCTTTGAAAAAATCAAGCGCCAGAATGACCGGCAGGCCAATGACCGCCAAGCCCATCAGCGCAATGACGAGCAGCCAGCGGCCGTGCAGCCAGAAGCTTTGCCAAAATTCCGCTTTACCGCCCTCGTCTCCGGAACCATGCTGGGCCAGCTGCAGCAGGAACACGTTCAGCTCCTCCTGCAGCACGCTCCGCTGATCCCCGTCGAGCCCGCTGGCCAGAAGCGCTCCGAATATAACGCCTGCACCGAACAGAATCGTCAAAAAAAGGAGCAGCACACGCTGCTCCGTACCCTTTTTTACCGCCGCAGCAAGCATATTTGCCCCTCCCTCTCCGAAGCAAGTCCGTTGAGGACAGCATATGCTCAGGAAGAGGAGAATATGATGCTTGTTATGCCGCCTAGATGTCGCAACCTGACATCAGCCGCGCAGACCGATCTGTCCGGTATGCTTGGAAAGCTTCCATAGATAAACGGCCATAAGCGTTTTGGCGTCGCCAATTAGTCCGCGTTCTATATAATCCTCGGCCTGCTCCATTGTGAGCGCCTCTACATGCAGCTCCTCATCCTCGTCAGGCTGACTTTCTCCCTGCTCCAGTCCTTCTGCTACGTAAAGATACACCTTCTCGTCCGCAAATCCGGGTGATGTGTAGAACGCGTCGACGAGCCGGACCGAAGCGGCGGTAATGCCCGTCTCTTCCTTCAGCTCGCGCGCTGCGCATACAGCCGGATCTTCTCCCGCATCCAGCTTGCCGGCTGGAATTTCCACCTGGTATTTGTCCATCGGCTTCCGGTACTGCCCAACCGTCAGCAATTTTCCGTCCACAATGGCGATTACCGCCGCTGCGCCGGGGTGACGGATAATTTCCCGTGTTGACGTCGCGCCGCTAGGCAGCTGTACCTCATGCACCTGAAGCGAAATGATTTTCCCCTGGAACTTGGTCTCGCTGGAAAGCGTAATTTCCGGTCCGGGCATGCTGCCTGCCTGTTTTGTGTCACTCATGCGCTGTTCCTCCTTGGAATAACTTGTCCCATCTCCGCATATCGTGGTCATATCTTCTATCGGAGGGCGGGATTTCGGATGAAAATGTACTTGGGTGAAAAAGAGCTTCGGCTTGTTGGAAAAGCATGGGAAATTCGCCACACGCTGCGCAAATTAAGCCGCGAATCGGACAAGCCCGGAAAGTTGAAAGATCGTTCAACGCGCGGAGGAGCGGCCGAAAATGCGGCGCCTGGACAATTGCAGTCCTTGTTGAACCGGCGATCATAAATCGGAGCTGCCTCTGAGGGGGCTGAAGCCCCTCAAAACCTTGCTGGTCATCGACTCTGTGAGCGAACACGTTTAGTTAAACCATTTAGCCCTGAGCTGCCGTGCGCGTAATAATCGCCGTCACCAGTTCAGCCGTGCGAACCAGATCATCCGCTTTAAGCTGCTCTTTAGTCGTGTGGATATGCTCGTATCCAATAGCAAGATTGACCGTAGGCACGCCTAACCCGTTGAAAATATTGGCGTCGCTGCCGCCGCCGGAATGGAACGTCCGCGGCGTCAAGCCAATGGAGCGAATCGCCTCGGCAGCCGCCTGCACAACCGGTGAATCGTCGCCATGATTGTAGGATGGGTACAGGAGGAGATCCTCCAGCTTGCCCGAAGCACCGAACTCCGCCGCCGTTTGCTCCACCGAGCTGCGCATCGCCTCTACCTGGCGC
Source organism: Paenibacillus pasadenensis (assembly GCF_023715725.1). Lineage (GTDB taxonomy): Bacteria > Bacillota > Bacilli > Paenibacillales > Paenibacillaceae > Paenibacillus_O > Paenibacillus_O pasadenensis_A. The sequence continues at coordinate 618,883 of NZ_JAMBOT010000002.1, read as the reverse complement.
TTCAGCTTGTCGCCGTCGATGCTCCGAGCCTCCGCCAGCAGTTTTACATAATCGCAAACGACGTTGGTCGCCCCGCCGCCTTCAAAGCTGCCGATGTTAGCCGTCGTCTCGTGATCAATGCGCCCAAGCGGCATACGCGCAATCGCTTTGGATGCAACCTGAATCGCGCTGATTCCGTCTTCGGGGTTGACGCCGGCATGAGCGGAGCGGCCCGTTACGTGGATCGTCAGCTTGGACTGGGCAGGCGCAGCGGTCGCGATGCCGCCGATTTCACCGTTGGAGTCCAGCGCGTAGCCGAATTCCGCACGCAGCTTTGAGCGGTCAAGCGCCCTGGCTCCGGCCAAACCCGATTCCTCGCCAACGGTAATGACAAACTGCACCTCGCCGTGTTTGGCGCCCGTTTCCTTGAGCACGCGGATTGCCTCAAACATCGCAGCCAGTCCCGCCTTGTCATCGCTGCCGAGAATGGTCGTGCCGTCGCTTCGCAAGTAGCCGTCCTCGTCGAGGCGCGGCTTAATTCCGTTTCCGGGTTTCACCGTATCCATATGCGAGGTAAAAAAAATAATCGGAGTCCCGTTCGAGCCGTTGGCTGCCAGCGTTGCAAACAGGTTGTTCGCGCCGTGTCCAGTCGCAGCCGCAGCTTCATCCTCCTCAAGCGCCAGGCCCAGCTCGGCGAATTTGGCCTTCAGAACCTCGCTAATAGCGGCTTCATGACCCGTTTCGCTGTCTACCTGTACCAATCCCATAAATTCTTCGATCAGCCTGCTGCGGTTTATCATTACAGCCACCGTCCTCTATTATGTAAAGTTTCATTCAATCGATTTTGGATAGGTAATCCGCTATTTTCCCGTAATGTCAGCTTGGCTTTTACCCCTCTGATTCGTTACAATAGAGTCATATGGGTTGTCCGCCCCGGAAGGAGAGGATCAAGTTGAACCAACCAAATCGCGCCGTCAAAATCGTTGTTTATGTCGTGCTGATCACCCTCCTGGTGACCACGATTCTTTCCAGCATCGGCCTGCTGCTGTAAGCGTTATTTCACAGGCTTAACGTCCGGCTTTTCGGCCGCATTTAGCCGTTGTTGCCGGCCTGACAACTGCCTTAGAAGAACGGGACTGCCCTTCAAAGGGGCCGTCCCGTTTTGCGTTTGCTCTATCAGCGTCAGGCGGGATGAAAGCCGAACCGTTTCATAAAATGAGGCAATATCTCCCTCGCGGCGCGCTCCAGCTCCATCGTTTGTCCGGTCAAATCTTCAAAAGAGGTTACCCCAAACTCCTGAATCCCGCACGGAACAATACCGGTAAAGCCTTCCTTTCCGATACCTGCTTTAATGTTTAGCGCAAAGCCGTGGCTCGTCACAAATCCCCGGCGCAGACGCGACTTGTTAAATTTAATGCCGATCGCAGCAATTTTGTCATCCCCGACCCACACCCCGGTGTATTCCGGCTTGCGGCTGCCCGAAATGCCGTAATCCGCCAGCCAGTCAATGATGACCTGCTCCAAATCCCGCAAAAAACCGTGCAGATTCAGCCCTTTGGCATCCAAATACATAAGCGGATATCCAACCAGCTGGCCGGGGCCGTGATAGGTGATGTCTCCGCCTCGGTCAATCTCGTAGACCGAAATGCCTCGCTCGCGCAGCTCTTCAGGAGCCAGCAGCAAATGCTCGGGATGCCGGTCCGTACCTAGCGTATACGTCGGCGGATGCTGAAGGAGGAGCAGCGTTTCCACGCGCTCCCCCCGATCGATTTCGCCGACGTATTCTTTTTGCAGGTCCCAGGCTTCGCCATAGTCAATGCTGTTAATGTAACGTGCGGCCAACGGCCGCGTGATGATATTCGTTTCCACCTGTGATCCTCCTGCTCTGGATGCCCGCGCAGCCTTTAGTACAGCTGCGTTTCCGAATTATAGCTCTCCAGGTTCTCCTTCACCCGCTGCAAGAAGCGGCCGCAGATTACACCGTCCAAAATCCGATGGTCCAGCGACAAGCAAATATTCGCCATTGAGCGTACGGCCAGCATGTCGTTGATGACGACCGGCCGTTTGACGATCGACTCAAACGTAATAATTGCCGCCTGCGGGTAGTTAATAATCGGCTGAGTGAGAATTGCCCCGAAGGAGCCTGTGTTGTTGACGGTAAAGGTGCCGCCCTGCACATCGTCCAGCTTCAGCTTGCCGTCCCGCGTTTTGCGGGCAAGCGTTTCGATCTCATGCGCCAGGCCGGCGATATTTTTCTGGTCGGCGTTGCGAATGACCGGAGTGACAACAGAATCCTCCGTACCGACCGACAGAGAAATATTGATGTCCCGTTTAACAATAATTTTGTCAACCGCCCAAACGGAGTTGATAATCGGGAAGTCCTTGATTGCATTGACGACCGCTTTGATGAAAAAGGCTAAGTACGTCAAATTTGTACCTTCGCGCTTTTTGAAGTCGTCCTTAAGCTTGCTGCGCAATACGACCAGATTGGTCACATCCACCTCAATCATCATCCAGCCGTGCGGAATCTCCGTCACGCTCTGGCGCATGCGGGAAGCGATCGTATTGCGTACAGGCGTTACGTCAATAAAATATTCACCGCGCCCAGGGATCGACTGTCCCTCTACTTCAACAGAAGGAATACGCGGCGTTTCCGTAAGATGAAGTCCCGAAGAGCGTACCGGTCCTTTTGCCTCGACAATGCGGTCGCCGGGCTGAATCATCGTCGATTCCGGCTGGGCTGCTGCCGTTTGGCCAGAAGATGCTGCCCGTCGTCCGGCTGCTGCACCCGTTGCGGCGCCTCCGCCTGCGACATAGGCTAAAATATCTTTCCGCGTTACGCGTCCGCCTGCTCCTGTGCCCGGGATATCGGCCGGATTAATTCCATGCTGTGAGGACAGCTGCAGAACAGCCGGTGAATAACGGCCGCGCATTGCTGAATCGCCTAGCTGCGGCCGGGCCGGGCCTGGCGGCGCAGCCTCAACCGCAGAGTCCGGCGTCTGTGCTGCAGCTGACGGCGCTTCCGTTGCCGCGCCTGCTCCGGCTTCGGTTTCAATCAGGCAGATCGGAGTCCCGACCTCTACCGTCTCCCCGACTCCGACCAGCACTTTAACGAGCGTGCCCGTAATCGTGGATGGAATTTCCGCTCCGACTTTTTCAGTAATAATTTCGCATAACGGCTCGTACATGCCCACCTGATCTCCAGGCTGCTTCAACCAGCGCTCAATTGTCGCGCTTACGACCGATTCGGCCAGCTGGGGCATAACGATCTCCTGTATCGTTGCTTTCATCGTATCGCTCCTTGCCGGGACAGCTGCAGCCGGAAGCTGGCGCGCTGCCCTCGGGATACATTACCTATCAAACATTGTGGTGATTCACTGTATTAATAGAGCGCCAGCTCTCTCATCGCTTCAAGCACTTTATCCTTATTCAGCATAAAAAACTTCTCGCCCGGAGGATTGATCGGCATCGCAGGGACGTCAGGACCGCATAAACGGCGGATCGGCGCATCCAGCTCATAGAGCATTTCCTCAGCGATAATGGCTGACACTTCAGCCCCGATGCCGCCGGTTTTGTTGTCCTCATGAATGATGAGCACTTTGCCGGTGCGGCGCGCAGCTGCCAGAATGCCTTCCTTGTCCAGCGGCTGAAGCGTACGCAGATCCAGAATATGCGCGTTAATGCCTTCCTCCGCCAGCTCCTCGGCTGCCTGCATTGCAAAATGCAGCGGCAAGCTGTAGCTGATGACCGTAATGTCGTCGCCTTCCCGCAGCACATTGGATTTGCCGATTTCGATCTCGTAGTCCCCTTCGGGTACCGGACCTTTAATCAAGCGGTAACACTTTTTATTTTCAAAAAAGAGGACGGGGTCGGGATCGCGAATCGCCGCCGTCAGCAGCCCCTTGGCGTCAGCAGGCGTGTAAGGCGCGACGATTTTAAGTCCCGGCGTGCCAAAAAAGACCGATTCCGGGCACTGGGAATGATACAGCCCGCCGAAAATGCCGCCGCCGATCGGCGCACGGATGACGACCGGGCAAGTCCAATCGTTATTGGAACGATAGCGGATTTTGGCCGCCTCGCTAATGATCTGATTCGTAGCCGGAAACATAAAGTCCGAATACTGCATTTCAGCGATCGGCTTCATGCCGTACATGGCAGCGCCAATGGCGACGCCTGCAATCGCCGACTCCGATAGCGGCGTGTCCATGACGCGAGCTTCGCCGAACTGCTCCTGCAGCCCTTTAGTCGTCGTAAATACTCCGCCCTTTACGCCAACATCCTCGCCGAGCACAAATACGTCGGGGTCGCGCTCCATCTCTTCCTTCATGGCGAGACGAATTGCTTCAATATAGTCCATTACCGGCATGATTATCGTCCCTCCTGTGGCGCGTCGCCCGCATACACATGCCAGAGAGTGCTCTCCGGCGTCGGGAACGGTGCTTCATCCGCATAACGCGTCGCTTCATCCAATTCCCGGCGGATAACGGCAGCCAGCTCGTCTTCCTGCTCCTCGCTCCAAATTCCGGTTGCAAGCAGATATTGTTTATATGCAGTTACGCCATCGCGGGAGCGGTTCTCTTCCACTTCCTCTTTGGTCCGGTAAGCGAGGTCGTTGTCGGAGGTTGAATGCGGCGAAAGCCGGTACATCATTGCCTCAATCAGCGTCGGGCCTTCGCCTGCGATCGCGCGCGCTCTGGCTTCCTTGACCGTCTGGAATACAGCCAGCGCGTCGTTTCCGTCCACGCGCAGACCGGTGAAGCCGTATCCGAGCGCCCGGTCGGCCACTTTGCCGCCCAGCTGCTTGTGAACCGGAACGGAAATGGCATACTGGTTATTTTCGCACATCAGAATGACCGGCAGCTTATGCACGCCAGCAAAGTTGCAGCCTTCATGAAAGTCACCCTGGTTGCTGGAGCCTTCGCCAAACGTCACAAAGCTAACCCGCTGCTCCCCCTTCATCTTGGCTGCCAGCGCAATGCCGACCGCATGAGGAACTTGAGTCGTAACCGGGGAAGAACCCGTGACGATGCGAAGCTTTTTATGTCCAAAATGGCCCGGCATTTGCCGGCCGCCGCTTGTCGGATCTTCCGCTTTGGCAAATACGGAGAGCAAAAGCTCGCGCAGCGTCATGCCGACAGAGAGGACAAATCCGTAATCCCGGTAATAGGGAAGGTAATAATCCTGTGCGCGATCCAGCGCCCAAGCCGCCGCAACCTGCGCAGCCTCCTGGCCGATGCCGGATACGTGGAAGTTAATTTTGCCTGCACGCTGAAGCAGCAGCACCCGCTCATCAAACATGCGTGCCGTTCTCATCATCTTATACATGTCAATAGCGTCCTGGTCGGACAAGCCAAGCTCGCGATGCCGCGAATCTACTTGTGGTCGGCTCATGAAAGAACCTCCTCTTTCTCCCAGGCTTAATACCTGGTACTAATACTTGATAGTAGTATTATAACTCTGCCCGCACGAAAAGAAAACCTTTGCTCGGCTTCTAGAAGTTTAGCGACTTACCGCTAATGGCCAGCATCGCTTCACCAAGCGCTTCCGATAAGCTTGGATGAGGATGGAAGCTTGCTCCTACTTCCCAAGGAACCGCATCCAGGAACTGCGCCAGGGAAGCTTCAGCAATAAGCTCCGTTACATGAGCTCCAGCCATATGAACGCCGAGCAGATCATTTGTAGCACGGTCGCTGATTACTTTGACAAACCCTTCCGTATCTCCTTGCACAATCGCCTTTGCGATCGCGGCAAACGGAATTTTTGCTACAACCGGATCATACCCTTTTGCCCGAGCCTGCTCTTCTGTGTAGCCGACACTTGCCGTTTCCGGCCTGCTGTAGACGCAGCGCGGAATCCGATGGTCGGACAGCGGATGAGGTTCAAGGCCAAGCAAATGCTCTACGGCAAAAATACCTTCATGCGCGGCTGCATGCGCAAGCTGGACACCGCCGGTAACATCGCCAATCGCATAAATATGCGGCTCAGCCGTCTGCAGCGTTGCTTTCACTTTAATCCAGCCGTTTTGCAGCGCAATATCGGTATTTTCCAAGCCCAGACCTTCTACGTTTGCCTGACGGCCAACGGAAATAAACAGCTTGTCCGCCTGCAGCGTTTCATCGGAATCACCGTTTTTCACCGTAACGGAGACGCCTGCAGCGCTTTTGACCAGGGAATCGGCCTGAATCATAGCTCCGGTAACAATGCGAACTCCGCGCGAAGCCAGCGCTTTGGAGATTACTGCAGAAACGTCCGGGTCCTCTGCCGGCAGCAGCCGGTTTGCCGCCTCAACAAGCGTCACCTTCGTCCCAAAATCACTCAGCATCGATGCCCATTCCACCCCGATCACACCGCCGCCGGCAATCAGCATCGATTCAGGCAAAGACTCAAGGCGCAGCGCATCGTCGCTGGTCAGCACATATGTTCCATCCGCCTCCAAGCCCGGAAGCTGGCGAGGCCGGGAGCCTGTTGCAATGATAAGGTGATTCGACACAACGGATTCCATTTCGCCGTTCTCCAGTTCAACGGCCAGCGAACCGCTTTTTGGAGAAAAGATAGACGGGCCGACAATCCGCCCTTTTCCGTATACAATTTCGATGCCGTGTTTTTTCATCAGTCCCATAAGCCCGCGGTGAAGCTGCTCCACCGTTTTGTCTTTACGGGCCTGAACGGCGCCAAAATCGAGTTGAACCGCTGCCCGGTCCACTTTGATTCCATATGTATCCGCTTCAAGCAGAGAGGCGTAGATTTCGGCGCTTCGCAGCAGCGCTTTGCTTGGAATACAACCTTGATGGAGACAGGTGCCCCCAATGCGGCCCCTTTCTACAATAGCTACCTTTTTTCCTTCTTGAGCGGCGCGGATCGCAGCCGAGTAACCTCCCGGTCCGCCTCCCAATACCGCTACATCCACTTGAATTGGCATTGCATCATTTCCCTTTCCCAAGCGCGGTCATTCGCGCAGATTGTTGTGATCGTGAACAACATGCTAGGGAATATTGTACCTTTTTTGCGGCCCGAATAACACTGCATGGACAAGGCTGTTATGTTTGAAGTAAGATTAAATATGGACAACTCTGCATCTAAGGCCGGATTAAGGAGAGAACACCATGAAAGTAGTTATTTCCAGGTTTGTTGCTATTCTTATTCTCGTCATACCTGGCATCATCGCCTGTTACGGTTTTTTGCAAATGAAAAAAGCAACCTTTGATTACTTTGCTGCTTTTGGCAATGATGCCGTAATTCCTGACTTTAACTGGATTACGTTTATTGTCGGTTTTATTCTTTTTGCAATAGGCATCGGTTTCATCGGCGGCTGGATTTTCTTCCGCGACCGAAAGCATAATTATGTAGCGCCGCGCTTCAAAAAGAAACGTCCAAGACCCAACGTTTGACCCTACATGGCATTGGCACAAGCAACATCTCCTCCTCAGCCGTACAATACATTATCCAACAAGGAGAGGAGATGCTTTGAATGTCTTGTGGCTGCAATCGTAATCGCATTTGCCCTGATGAGACAGTAGTCGATCCGGTTCAAACCATTTACCGTGACCAATATCATCCCCAACTGGTGCGTGTCGTTCATCCTGTAGAAATCGTAACTCGCCATCATTGCTTCCCTGTTCGCTGCGACGTATATAAAGTTTTCTGTCGCAATGAATTTGTCGGCGGCCCTGAGGAAGGCGTTCCTTATGACAATGATAACGGATATGCCAATGGCGCGGCTAATGGATTTGCCAACAATTACAATAACGCCTACGAAAACAACAGAGTTATGGAAAATGGCGTTTACGGCGATTTTGACCGCCCTACCATTTCCCGCAAAAAACCTAAAAAATCTTCTAAAAAACGCTCTAAAAAATAATGGCTTCATTCTGATAAAGAAGACCGTTGCGGCCTGTGCCCAACGGTCTTCTTTTTGCAGATGTCGATCCGATTGATTCATGCTATCTAATGTCAATCCGGCCGTAAATTCGTTTTCCAATTCCTAGTATACTTTAATACGGAAGCTTGTCAATAAACGTGTTTTGTCGGAAATGGTCAGTTATTACCGAATAAAATAGTTTAAATAAATTTTCTTGGATTATTTTTCATTTATTAATTATACTTTTTGAATTTTAAAGGTGAATTTCCAAGTCGCTTGTTCTCCAGAATAACGTCCCCGATTTTCTTCAACCGTTACATTTAAAGATTTAGTAATCGTCCCCTTAACGGAAGACACTTTAATGGATTTGTTTGCTGCGCCTTCTTCAGGAATTTTGTCCTGTTCTTGAGCCTCGGCTTTAAGCTTGATCGTATCTGAGCTTTTTAAAGTAAGCGTAACGGAGCTACCTTCTTCGAGTTCTTTCCCATTGACGTAACTGCCCCACCACCACTCGTTACCAACATGATTGTTTTCCACAAGTTCAGCACTGACTAACGTTACTTTTACTTTAATTGTTTTGGGTGCCGCCGATAGCGGCTGAATAGCCAACGTAAACATGATGATTAAGATTAGCGTAATTCCAATAAATTTAGTTCGCATAACATCCTCCGATTAGGTATTTTTACCCATTTAGCCTATCATATCATAGTTAAATGGTATATAGAGGATATATATACTATGGTTGCATAAACATAGAAAAAGAGCCAATAGCGGCTCTTTTAGTAACAAAAATTTTTAGTTCTGATTGTTCATCATGCCAGCCAGCTGCTTCCAAGCTAATCCATTGTCTGCTCGGTCCCGGGACGGCATAGTTTTCACCTTGTCAAAAAATAACGATTCGCTACGGTTTGACGAATTCGCCAAAAAGGATTGTATTAGAATAATCAATGCCATCAGGACCGTGCAGGATATACTGCCATAAAATGCCAGACTTCAAATCAAACTGTTGAATCCTATTCGCAGATCCTTGAGGTCCCTACCACTGATAAATGCTCGTCGTTTGTCCACGCATCAAATACAATATTTCGAGGCGCTTCATGAATGCGGTTAATTTGATCCCACGAACGCCAGTTTAAATTTCGTTGCTGGTTCCAGCGTTATTTGGGGTCATCATTTCTCCCTCCAACTTAGCTCTCTAATCTAGTTTAAATAGATTTCTATTCGTTCCAAAAATAAATTGTTTTTGTTTTCCCATCCCATTCCAGCTTTTTCTTTGTCACCTGAGCAAGCTCGGCGGACCATGCGTAAGTGACCCCATCCTGGTTCACCGTAGACTTCATCACCGTTCCGTCCACACTGGTTAAGCCTGACTTACTGTCCCAAGCCACTTCTGCGCCCAACGCCTCGCCAATGGCTCTGATTGGCGCATAGGATCGGCCATCTATGAGAATTCCTTTCGCAATAACATGATCATCTACAGCTACTTGGATACCTCTGTCAGAGATATGCGTGTCAGAGGTTAACTCCGGTTGAGTCAATGCCTCATAAGCAGTCTCAACATCTTTAACCATATCCGCCCAAGATTTGCCCCATTGTTTTAAATATGCGATTGGATCGGTATGAGTAGTGCCTCCTAAATTTCTGCGAACCCAATCATGGGACACTAAAGTCACGCCATCCATAACGCCTAACTTGCGCTCATTCAGCTTTAACGCTGCAAGCCAACATGTGCGCTTGTAAATTTCATTAAATTCTGCCGCTGATTGAGCGGAGCACATCTCAATATTAATAAATCGATTGTTCCCATTTCCGCATCCCCAGGACTTAAATTCCCATTTGGCACATTGAGTCATAGAAGTGCCATCAACGAAAGCATGGACAAATGCTTTACGGCTCCTCCAATTGCGCTTGAAGTAGGAAACTTCACTGTCCATGCTGTCACCGGGACACTCCGTATCATGGATACAAACGCCTTCCCAAGCTGCAATTCCGTTTCTGTACGCTTCGCTTGGAAGGTCAGGAATCAAATCTACATGAATGTCATAACTCATCGCCGTTCACCTTATCCTTTTTATATACGTTGGAGCTTATCCCCCCTCTATCCTATTCCGAAGCTCTTATAGTGCTATCAATAGTAGAAGCAAATAGGCTATTTCAATAGATTTGACAAAGGATTTAATATAACAAAAAACACCCCTCTACTGGTTGATGTAGCAACCAATAAAGGAGTGAATATAATTCAGTCAGATTAGCTTATTTTATGCTCAATCCGCAGCTTGTCTGCTACCCATCGCGATGAATTCGCTGTTGGTAGGTTTCGACTTGCTGATGTTAATCGTGTAAGGTCAGGCGTATCAAGGGTTCTTAGGGTATCATGACATCTATAACTTCAAACACGTTATTGGCTTGTTATTGGAAAGTTTATTGGTTAAATTGCTTTCCATTTTTCAGTATAACTCAATCCCATAGCTTGTCAATGAATGTAATTTGTATACTAAGTATAAATTTGCTCCAAGACAAAAAAAAAGCCCATGCTTTATCAGCACAGGCTTATCATCATGTTATTTCTAATAGTGAACCGTCTTCGTCTTCCCATTCCATTCAAGCTTGGTATTCGTTACCTGAGCAAGCTCACCAGACCAGCCATATGTAATGCCATCTCGATTCACTGTAGATTTAATTACAGTTCCATTTACGCTTGTCTTGGCTTGCTTATCGTCCCAGACAACAACTTTACCTAAAGCTTCTCCAATAGCTCTAATTGGCGCATATGAACGTCTATCAATAAGAATACCTTTACAAATCACTTTATCATCTACAGCCACATTGATAACCGTTTCCTGTTGCTTTGCTTCATTTGATAAAGCTTCATACGCTGTCTCAACATCTTTAACCATATCTGCCCAAGATTTGCCCCATTGTTTCAGATAGCTGATGGGATCAGAGTGATTCGTACCACCGAGATTCTTGCTCACCCAAGCATGAGAAACAAGTGTAACGCCATCTATAACGCCTAATTTACGTTCATATAGCTTCTTGGCTGCAAGCCAGCATGTACGTTTATATAGCTCGTTAAAGTCAGCCTGACTATGCGCTGAACACATCTCAATATTGATGAACCGACTATTCCCGTTTCCGCATCCCCATGACTTATATTCCCATTTGGCACATTGAGTCATGGAATCTCCATCAACAAATGCATGAACGAATGCTCTACGGTTCCTCCATTCACGCTTGAAGTATTTTACTTCGCTCTCATCGCTATCTCCGGGACACTGTGTATCATGAATACAAACGCCTTCCCAAGCACCAATTCCCTTCCTATATCCCTCTCGTGGAAATCAGGAATCAAGTCTACACGAATGTCATAACTCATCGCTGTTCACCTTTTTCCTTCAGTACGGCAATAAGGCTCTTTAATTGACTGGGCATAGGAAGCTTCATTCGTCCATAGTTTTCCGCGATACTGATCGCTTCATTAGCCATGAAGAAGTAAATCGCACCTGTCATGAGGCTCAGATTCCCTTCGAGTCCAAGGAAATTATCTGCATGATAAAGGATAATGATTGCCAGCCACATCCCTGTTTTCTTTAAATCGATTTGTAGTGCTGAATAAGATTACACAGGTGCAGGTTGATGAAATTGTTGGAGTAGTGGCTCCGTCTTAATTGACGGGGCTTTATTTATTTTATAAGGAGATAATTACATATGGAACTATTTATTAAATCAACAATTGGAGCGGTTGGGACTACACTATCCTTCCTATTCATCCTTACTATTGCAGATTATGTGACGGGAATGTGCGCCTCAGTAATTGAAGGTTCAGGCTTAAGTTCACGTATTGGATTCAAGGGACTGTTAATAAATTGTTGGAGAATCTCAAGCTATAACAGGAGGGATACTGTGAAGACAAAACTCACATATCGGCTAATCTTATTAGTTACTTCACTGATACTTTTACCATTGTCAGAAGAAACATGGCAGAGTGTTATACTATATGCTACGGCTGCTTATAGTGGATTAAGTTTAGCGGTTTATATTATGGTCAAAGTAAGGAAGAAAAGTGTATGAAAAAAAGCAGTCTATCGCTATGGATGGGCTGCTTTTTTTCATTAAATAATTAGCTAGTAAGTTGTGGCAAATTAATGTTGATTTCTTCTTTTACTATAGGCGTAACTGTTTTTCCTTCTTGTTTGACAGATGTAATAATCATCTTAAGACTTTTGGATTGTTTAAGAGTTATTTTTTGATTCGCTCTAATTTGAAATACATCAATCAAACCATCTTTTGTCGCTACTCCACTAATGTTCGATACTTGACCAGAGTCACTAACAAAACTAACATCAAATACGCGCCAAGGAACTTCCTTTCCCCTGTAATACCACTTTTTATACCATAATCCATATTGAATCTCTTGACTTTCGGGGTAATAGTAAAGATCAGTTATAGATATATTTAAATTTTTTAATTTATGTTTAGGAACCTTTATTGGAATTGGCGTCTCGTCATATTGGTCATAAGTGATGATCATAGGTTGAGTATAACCATTCTTTAATTTTATAATGTCCCAATCAATGTATACATAAATGCAACATAGAATAATGAATATACTTGCAAAAATACCAATACGCTTTTTGTTAGTCATGAGGACTCCTTAAAAGTTAATAACCTAATTGTCCTAGTCCATGCGACCAATATCCTCTGGAAGCAAGATTACTGTTATAAATGTTCACTGCATTGCTACCAACTGTTACATTTGACATATCAAGCGCTGAAGACCTAGCAGAGTGCCCCCATCTAGCATTATTATAGCCTTTTACACTATCGTAATCCCATATAAGAGTCATAAGTCCTTTATCCCAATACTGGACAACTTCAACTTGTTTATTACTATGCTTAGTCGGATCTTCAACTGTCGCTTCTTTTCCACCTTGGAATTCATACTCATTCTCTCTTACGATTTCAGCAGCTTTGTTAATTGTATCATTTAGCGTTTTAACTACACCAAACCAACCTAACCATCCAAGTGCAGTAGCCCTTGCAACGTCCCACGCTGCCATAATAAGTGAGATACTTGTATCTGCATTAAACACCTGTGATTTCATTTTTACTTGGTTAAATGCATTAACAGTTTCAAAAACTCTAACATGACTGTTACCTGAATAACCTAAGTCTTTTAGTTTTTGCGAAACAAAGCTAGTCCCATAAACCTGCTTAGCTGTATATCGTCTCTGAAACGTCTCATGTGATGGAGCAGGATATACTAATACGGGTGTTGCTGCTACCGCACGTGTCGACCTCGAAAGAGGAGTATTTCCCGATTCAATTGCACCGTTTTCGAATGAAACAGTCGGAATATCATTTACAAAATCAATGGTCGTATCTGGTAAAGCCTCAATTTCAGCGAACTTTTCTTCTTCTAGAAGCTTATCTATTTTCTTAAGTTCTTCTTCGGTTCTTTCTTTGTTTATATCTTCTTTCTTATCATAATAGTCACCTTTAACATTGTTAAAATTCTCTTCTGCAATTCCTGTGGTAGTATCAGATACTGTCTTACGTACTGTACCATCATCATAATAGGTAACAATAGTTCTAATATTACCTTCTTCATAATCAATCATTATAGATTTAATTCCATCTTCCATAAACAAGACTTGGTTTACTTTACTGTTTTCTGGAACAAAACTTTTAAACAGTGCGTTATCATAGATCTTCGAAAATTCATCCTCAGAAACTGGGGAATTATTCAAAACTACTTTAAACAACTCATCTAACTGTTGTTTCTCTTTATTAATCTTAATTTTATTTAGTGCATCTTCTTCTTTTTCTAGGTTACTCTCTGTGGCTACTGGAAGTGGTGCAGAAGCTAGAGCTAATTGACTTCCCAAAATAGAAATTATAATAAGTCCAGAAACTACGGTTTTCGCAAACAATTTAATACTCCCCTAAATATATCATATTCTGCTCCGGCCAGATCCAGTAAATTAATACTAATTTAATAATAATTTATTATCTATAGGTGAATAGAACCATTAAAACCATTTTTTGTATCTATGTAAATCCACTCCAGGCGAAACAGATTTTTACTCGCATAACCCTTATCCCGCTATAGATATTAATTTAAAGGCCGAATCGCTTTTAACCCCTTATACTTTCCCTCACTCAGCTCTAAAACGCCTGCACAAGCCTCCTAGAGCGTTCTAACTACACATAACAAAGAGGCCCTTCGGATTGATGTGCCATGAGCCTGCTTTGTTATGGATGTTAATTAGAGCTTGTCCATTCCCATTAGTGGGCTATGTCTTTGATATTTCTTGCTTATCTCATTGTCCGTAAAGTCAAGATAAGCCTTCTGCGTTACCTCAACTGAGCTATGACCAAGTATCCTAGATAGGGTAAACCAATCTCCCCCATTTAAAATATAGTACTTCGCAAAGTTGTTCCGAAGTTGATGCGGGTGAATCTCCACCCTCGCTCTTTTACCAGCATCCCGTAGAGCCTTCTCAAAGTTCCTGATTTCCAGTTGTGTACCCGTAGTGGTTGGAAATAAAAATGGGCTGTCATTGTAGCGATCACGATAACGAAGCCAGCTCTTAATGTCCTGAGCCATCTTAGATGAGAAATAAACATATCGTTGTTCCTTATTCTTCGTGGTAACAGCCAAAATGCTTTTATGTGGCAAATCAACGTTTTCAGGAAGTAATGACAAACACTCCCCTATCCTCATTCCCGTATCAAGAAGTAAACGAGTAACAATCCAGTTTCTAAAGGCATGAAACTTACTCATGTCAAATTGATCCAAGACACGCTTAATTTCTTCTTCAGCTAAGGTTGGCTTTATCTTGCAATGCACTTTTGGGTTAATAATTTTCTCAATTGAATTCTTGGTGATTTCACGCTCTATTATCTCCATAAAACCAATTGAAGAAGACCTTGATGATACAGACATAATTAGCCATTATCGTTGTCTAATAATTGTTTATTAAAGTCTGATTTGTTTCTCGGGCTGATCAGTCCCTTAGCACGGTCCTGAAGATACTTGATGTATTCCGTCAAAATAAAACACTCCTTCACTGGTTTTTATAACAACCAATAAAGGAGTTGAATTTATACACATCATGATGGAAAGTTTATGGTTTCACCTAGATCAATTTGGTGTTAGTTGGTCAAATTGATCTAGACCCAATCCCTTGAAACCCTTACCCCATCTACGTTCAGCTTACTTTATGCTCAATCCGCAGCTTGTCTGCGACCATCGCGATGAATTCGCTGTTGGTAGGTTTCGACTTGCTGATGTTAATCGTGTACCCGAACAGGTGGCTGATGCTGTCAATGTTGCCGCGCGTCCAGGCAACCTCGATGGCATGGCGGATTGCACGCTCAACGCGAGAAGGCGTTGTTTTGAATTTTTCGGCGATCGCCGGATAGAGCGTTTTGGTTATTGCCCCGAGAATTTCGATGTTGTTGTAAACCATCGTAATTGCTTCGCGCAAATACTGATATCCTTTAATATGTGCAGGAACGCCGATTTCATGTATGATGCTCGTAATGTTGGCGTCCAGGTTTTTACCTTTGGCAATCGGCACCACATTAGACTTGATCATGGACGAAGCCGAGGAAGAGAATGAGCTGGAAGTGGACGAAGCAACAACCGTTTGATTGCCGACAAGCTGGCGTACGCGGTTCGCCAGCATCTCCATGTCAAACGGTTTTAGAATGTAATACGACGCTCCGAGTTGAACCGCTTTTTGAGTAATGTTCTCTTGACCGAACGCCGTCAGCATGATGATTTTAGGCATTGGATGAAGACCGCTTTCCCTCAAACGCTCCAGTACACCAAGGCCGTCTAGATGCGGCATAATAATGTCTAGGATCAGGACATCGGGAAGACGGTCGGCTTCTTTGAGCAGTCGCAGCACTTCTTCACCGTTGTAAGCAATACCGGTTACTTCCATATCGTCCTGTTCCGTAATATATTCGGACAATAAATTTGTAAATTCACGGTTATCATCGGCAAGTAAAACCTCAATCTTGGACAAGGGAAGTCCTCCTTCATGGCGATGGAATGGTCTCTTATTGGCTTGTTATATCGATTCGACACACCAAATGGATTTCCTTCTGTCGAATATTATTTTTCTTTCTTTTTGGAGCTCAATTATGTATAATAAATAATTTACTACATATGCCGACCTAATCGTATAAAATTCGACAAAATTACAGAAAAAATCTTAAGGCTAGGAAGCCTTAAGATTTTTATTTGCTGTACGGAGCATAATCCCTGCATCTTGGAGCATCCATTCAATAAAGCATCCATAACCGGAAGATGGATCATTAACGAACACATGAGTAACGGCCCCAATTAACTTGCCATTTTGAATAATTGGACTTCCTGACATCCCCTGTACAATCCCGCCAGTCAGCTCAAGAAGCTTTGGATCGGTCACTTTTATAACCATGCCCTTAGTGGCAGGTTGTTTTTGTTTGCTGACATGACTGATTTGTACGGCGAATCGTTCCACTTTCTGGCCGTTTAAGACGGTGAGAATTTCAGCTGGCCCTTCCTTAACCTCTTCTGAAAAAGCGACTGGAACCGCATCAGCTCGATAGCTGTGACCGGGAAGCTGATTCATCTTTCCAAATATGCCAAACGGCGTGTTTCGCTCGATATTACCTAAAATGTTTGCTTCATTGACGAACGTCGCTCTTTTTTCACCTGGTTCGCCATTTTGACTTTTGTTAATGGAAGTTACATTAGACTCTAAAATTTGTCCTTCGCCAACTTCAATTGCAGTACCCGTATCAAGATCTGTAATAACATGACCTAAAGCGCCATAAACGCCTTGATCCGGAGCATAAAAAGTCAACGTACCAACGCCTGCAGCTGAATCCCGAATATAGAGACCGATTCGCCACGCGCCGTCTTCGTAATCATAAGCTGGTTTAAGCTTAATTGTCATGAGCTTGCCTGAGCGTTTGACAGTAAGCTTCATGGAACCTTTGTTTTTACCGGCTTGCTCCGTAAATTGAGCAATCTGTTTGACCTCGCGTACTTTATGACCGTTAATCTCCATAATTAAATCGCCTAATCGGATACCGGAAAGTTCACCAGGAGAAACTTTAGAATCGGCATTTTCATGTACGAGATGATGGCCTACGACAAGAACACCGGATGACTTAACTTTTACTCCAATCGTCTGACCGCCTGGAATGACTTTAAGATCGGGAACGACATCAACATGGACTGTTTTAAATGGAATTTTCCCAAACAGCTTTAACGACAGTGTAGCCTTACCGCTCTGGCGTGATTCGATGGAAATCGGTTTTTTCAAATCCAGGGTCTGTCGGTGCTTCGCTTGCCCGTTGACTTGAAGAATATTGGAATCCACCGTCATGTCCGCATGGACAGGCATGTTGTATTCCAGCCGTTTCAGCTGCCCGGAGAACAAACGCAGTTCATTCGGAAACGAGGCATAGTTCAGGAACGGACTGGAGATGCCGATCATGCAAACGAAGAATACGAGAACTAATCCGAACCACCGCTTCCGCTGGTTGGCGCTCATGATTTCACGCTCCCTGTAGTTCCATCGCTTGACGATTGGTCTCGCCATTTGCGTACCTATAAGGTACCCTGCCCCCCCTGATTTATGTCCGATAAAACATTCCCTGAAAGCCTGCCATTAGGCGCCTTTTTGACGATCTGCCAACACCAGCATTTCTTGAGCATGATGCCTTGTTTTGTCCGTTACCTCAACTCCGCCCAGCATGCGGGCCAATTCTTCAATACGCTCCCGGTCGCTCAGCTCTTTAACTGAGGTAACGGTGCGTTCACGCACGATGTCTTTGCTGATCTCATAATGGTAATCAGCCATGCAAGCCACTTGTGGCAAATGGGTGATGGAAAACACCTGGCATTTGCCAGATAATTGCGACATTTTTTCCGCTATCGCTTGGGCAGCTCGTCCGCTCACTCCCGTATCCACTTCATCAAAAACAAGCACAGGCACTTGATCAATTTCGGCAAAGATGCTTTTTAATGCAAGCATAATACGGGACATTTCACCGCCAGAAGCAATTTTGCTGAGCGGTTTAAGCGGTTCCCCGGGATTGGGCGCGAGAAGAAATGCCGCTTCATCAATTCCGTGCAGAGACAGCTTATAAGGTTCTTGATCCGATTGGGTTTCCATATTGGCCCGGAACAGAGTTCTGCTCATTCCCAAATCCTTAAGCTGAGCTTCAACCGATGCCGACAACAAATCAGCAGCTGCCCGCCGTTTATGAGAAAGCTCTTCAGCCAAACGTGAGCAATTTGCATGTGCTTCCTTTAATGCTGTCTTCAAGGCACGAATATGGTCATCGCGATTTTCAATCAAATCGGCCTCATGTTTAACCTTTTTGTAGTAGGCCATAATATCAGGAACCGTATCGCCGTATTTACGGCGCAGACCGTTTAGTATCGTAATTCGATTTTCGATATCGGCAAGCCGCACAGGGTCGCTTTGAATCGTTTCTTTATAACCGCGCAGCTGATGAGCTGCATCTTCAGCCTGATAATAAGCGTTCTTCAGCTGTTCCATAAGCGGACCAAGCAAACTGGGATTGTAGCTCGAAATATCATCCAGCTTCGCGATTGCTGTACTAATGGAGTCAAGAGCGCCGCTGTCGTTCAACAGCTCGTATGCAGAAGTTGCATGGTTCATAATTTTATCCGAATGGGCAAGCTGGTCTTTCTC
Source organism: Paenibacillus pasadenensis (assembly GCF_023715725.1). Classification (GTDB taxonomy): domain Bacteria; phylum Bacillota; class Bacilli; order Paenibacillales; family Paenibacillaceae; genus Paenibacillus_O; species Paenibacillus_O pasadenensis_A. The sequence goes on along the minus strand of NZ_JAMBOT010000002.1, from coordinate 600,316 downwards.
TTCCAGCAGCTGTTCCCACTCGTCCTTGCGCAAATTGGCTGATCGGATCTCTTCCATCTGGAATTTATACAGATCGAGCATTTGCATGTTTTGACGGCTGGAGTCCATGGCGTTTTTTAAATTGCCACGCAGTTCTCCATAACTAAAAAAGGCGGCTTGGTATTGTTTTTTTAGGGAGGATACCTCTTCGCCCGCAAATAAATCCAGCCATTCCAGATGCTGTTCGCTTCGCAGCAAGGATTGATGCTCGTGCTGTCCGTGAATATTCACCAGACACTCGCCGATTTCTCTAAGCATCGTCATGTTGGCAATGGAGCCGTTAATACGGCAGGAGCTTTTCCCTTGAATCGTGAGCTCTCTGCGAATTGTAAGCAAATCCTCGGAAGCTGCCTTGAAACCGAATCGGTCCAGCACATGCCAAACCGGGTGTGTAGGTGCAAGATCAAAAGAGGCCTCCATCTCCGCTTTGTCACAGCCGTAACGAACCATATCCGATGATCCTCTTCCCCCGATAAGCAGGATGAGCGCATCAATTAAAATGGATTTTCCGGCACCGGTCTCTCCTGTAAGGACATGAAATCCGTCATGAAACCCGACAGTGACTTCTTCAATTACGGCAAGATTGCGGATGGACATTTCGCGAAGCATAGAAACACTCCTTTGATCCCATAAGGTTTAAAATCAGTTCATCATAGCGAGCAGCTGCTCGACAATTTTGCTCCCAAATTCTTTGTTGCGGCAAATGAGCAAGATGGTATCGTCACCGCTGATGGTTCCCATAATTTCCGGCCATTCCATACCGTCCACAAGTGAAGCGATGGCATTAGCCGTACCAGGGAGACATTTCATGACGACCAGATTTTCCGCTTGGTCAACATGAAGAAAATTGTCCAGCATAGCCCTTTTCAGCTTGTTAACCGGAATAAAACGCTGCTCCTGCGGAAGAGAATACTTGTACCTTCCGTCCTCCGCCGGGATTTTGATGAGCTGCAGCTCCTTAATGTCTCTTGAAACTGTGGCCTGTGTCACTTGCAAGCCTGCCGCCCGAAGAGCCTCAACAAGCTCATCCTGAGTTTCAATGACGTTGCGTCCGATAATTTCGCGGATCTTAACATGCCGCAATCCTTTCATCATTCAGGCCTCCTTCAGTGTAGGTTCTGCGTTGATATCGAATTTAACCGTTCGTATTGTTCTGTCTTCGCTGTCTATAATTAGTATACCCTCGAGCTCCGGGAGCAGTAGGCTGAACACGAGCAGCCGATCTCTTAAGCCGCTGCCTGTCCATTCCATCGGCTGGCGGTCCCGGACGAGCTTCACCGCATACATGCTGTCGCCCTGCACGGCTACGTAATCCACGTACAGCCGGCTTGACATTTCTTGCCCGTCCAGCTCGACAACGAGCGGCACGCGGTGTTTGCCGGAAACGACCTCGTACCCTTGGGCTTCAAGAAAGAGCACATGCGGGTCATCCGGCGCAAGTATTTCTCCCCGCCCAAGCACAAGCCGCTTCATTCCCTTCGGTTCATGAAGCCAATTGTAGAAGGCACGATAAATCCAGAAGCCGATTAAGAGCGCGGCGAGAATCATGATAATCCCGTCCATGAAACCCCCTCCTGGTTCATGATGAGGGATAGTTTCGATTCAGGAGCGGGATTATCCTCCTGGAGATGAGGAGAAAATTCCGAACATTTGTTTGCTGAAACCAGAATACCAGAACATGCGTTTGTCTGTAAAGAGGAAATCGGAATTATTTGCCGGATTGAAAATGGCCTGCCGCTTGGCGGACAAGTTCTTCCATAACGGCAAACCAGGCGTCAAGCGGCTCCGGCTTGTCGTCCTTCACCCAATGAGCGAGGAACTCGATGTTTCCTTCCCCGCCTGTTATTGGAGAGAATGTGAGATGTTTAAGATTGAAGCCGGCCATAGCCGCTTCTCCCGCAACATGCTGCAGCACTTCCAAATGCACAGCCTGATCTCTTATCACGCCGGATTTGCCGACCTTATCGCGTCCCGCTTCAAACTGAGGCTTAATTAATCCGACTACATCCGCCCCAGCCGGAATTAATGGCGAAAGCGCAGGGAGAATCAGCTTGAGCGAAATAAACGAAACGTCTATGGAAGCACAATCGGGCGGAGGACCTTGCAAATCCTCGGGCTTCATGTATCGGAAGTTAACGCGCTCCATTACGCCTACTTGAGCATGCTGGCGCAGCGACCAGTCAAGCTGATTGTAACCGACGTCAATGGCATAAACGTATTCCGCGCCATGCTGCAGAGCGCAGTCGGTAAAGCCGCCTGTCGACGCTCCAATATCAAGCATCACGCGGCCCTTCATATCGATGCCAAATTCACGAATTGCTTTCTCTAGCTTCAAGCCGCCCCGGCTGACGTAGGGGTGCAGGCTTCCTTTTACTTTAATGGTTGAGTCTCTTTTCACTTTGGTTCCGCTTTTGTCCACCGGTTCGTTGTCCACCAGCACAAGACCGGCCATCAGCGCCGCTTTGGCCTTTTCCCGGCTTGCATAATAACCTAGCTCAACAAGCAAAACGTCGATTCGTTCCTTGGTCATTCCAGCTCTCCTTATAACCGTAGAATGGCCTGCAGCCGGAAGCGCCGCAGGCCATATAGATTGATTAATGCTGATTAGTTGCGCGCTTGCGCTTCGGCTGCAGGGCGACCGCCTCCGCGGCCAAGCGCTCTGGCGTCAAGCCGCATGCGATGCGCTGTTCCTTAATTGTAGCGTGCTCAATAAATTCGTCGGGAATGCCAATCAAACGAACTGGCACGCCTGAACGCCCGGTCAAAGCGTAATGCTCCAAAATGGCGCTTCCGAGGCCCCCTTGCACGGCTCCTTCTTCCATTACGATAAGCGGCAATCCTTCATCCGCCAGTGCATCCAGCATCGCCGTATCAAGCGGTTTGATAAAACGCGCGTTCACGACTCTGAGCGACAATCCGTCGCGGCGCAGCAGCTCAGCCGCCTCTTCCGCAACCTGAACCATCGGCCCTACAGCCATGACAACGGCAGAATCGCCTTGCCGGACAATGTCCCATGTACCGATTGGAATCGGCGTCATGGCCGGGTCCAGCTCAACGCCTGTTCCGTTCACACGCGGATAACGAACCGCAATTGGGCCGTCATTATAATCAACGGCTGTTTTCATCATGTTGCGCAGCTCGTTCTCATCCTTCGGCATCATCAAAACCATATTCGGAATATGACGCATAAACGGGATATCGAACACGCCATGATGCGTTTCTCCGTCCGGTCCGACAAAGCCGGCCCGGTCGATAGCAAAAATGACATTGGCATTATGACGGCAAATATCATGCACAACCTGGTCGTAAGCCCTTTGCAGGAAGGTGGAGTACACCGCATATACCGGCTTCATGCCTTCCATCGCCAGCGCAGCGGACATCGTCGCCGCATGCTGTTCGGCAATACCGACATCAATCATCCGGCCCGGAAAACGCTCGGCGAACTTCATGAGACCCGAGCCTGCAGGCATCGCAGGCGTGACGGCAACGATCCGGTCGTCGCGTTCGGCAAGCTCAATCAAGGCGTTTCCGAAAACATCGGTGTACATCGGCGGTCCGACAGCTTTGAGCACTTGGCCGGATTCGATTTTGTACGGCGTAATGCCATGCCATTTGAACGAATCTGCCTCAGCCGGCTTGTAACCCTTCCCTTTAACCGTGACGACGTGAATGAGCACCGGTCCCTGCACCTGGCTCGCCTGCTGCATCGTGTCTAGAAGCTGCTCCATATCATGTCCGTCAACGGGACCGAAATAATGGAGACCGAACTGCTCAAACAAGATTCCGCTAACGAGCAAATACTTCAGGCTGTCCTTGAAACGCTCCGCCGTTTTAGCCAGCTTGCCGCCGATTGCCGGAACTTTTTGCAGCAGCGATTGCAGGTCTTCCTTCGCCTTCTGGTAATGTCGGTCCGTACGAATGCGGCCCAGGTAGTGATGCATCGCGCCGACGTTCGGAGCAATAGACATCTCATTGTCGTTTAGAACGACAATCATGTTCCGCTTCTCATGGCCGATATGATTCAAGGCCTCCAACGCCATACCGCCGGTAAGCGCGCCGTCGCCGATGACCGCAACCACTTTGTTTGTTTCGCCTTTGTAGTCCCGAGCCATAGCCATGCCCATTGCTGCTGACAGCGATGTGCTGCTATGGCCGGCTTCCCATACGTCGTGTTCGCTTTCGGCGCGTTTGACGAACCCGCAAAGTCCGCCCTGCTTACGGAGCGTATCAAAGCGGTCCATCCGTCCCGTCAATATCTTATGCACGTAAGACTGATGACCCACATCAAAAATAAACTTATCTTTAGGGCTGTCAAATAAATAGTGCATCGCCAGAGTAAGCTCCACGACACCAAGATTCGGCGCCAAATGTCCTCCGGTGACGGACAGTTTATTCACGAGAAAATCTCGGATTTCACCCGCCAGCTGTTCCAGCTCCGGCACGGAAAGACTTTTCAAATCTTGAGGTCCGTTAAGTTTGTCGAGCAGCACGATAGGTTCCTCGCTTTCGTGAGCGGCATACGATTATGCCGTCCCGTAAGTACACATTATTCTTCATTATACCATAGAAGACAGGCTGAAACCTGCTTCCTTACCGATCGCGGTTCATGAGATAGTCCGCAAGCTCCAACAGCCGTTCCGGCCGGCGCAAATTCGCCGCCAACAGCGCCTGCTTCGCCTCATTGGTCAACCGCTCCATAATGCTGCGGCTTTCCTCCATACCGACCAAATAGGGATAGGTTACCTTGCCGGCAGCCGTATCGCTATTTGTTTTTTTACCAAGCTTCTGCTCATCTCCAACCAGATCAAGAATGTCATCCTGAATCTGAAAAGCAAGACCGATCTTGCGGCCGAACTCGGCCACCTTTTCCAAAGCTTCGGAATCAACACCGCCAAGCCTTGCACCGGCCGTTACTGAGAAGACGATTAAGTCGCTCGTTTTGTGTTCATGAATATATTCCAGCTCGGCCAACGACGTTATGCCCTGCTCCCCTTGCATATCGGCCGCTTGCCCGCCTACCATGCCGGATGCGCCGGACAAACGGGCAAGATCCTCTACGATATCCAGTACGGTTTCCGCTTGAGCTCCGCGGTGGCGGGCGGATGCCGCAAGGTGAAACGCATGCGTGAGCAGCGCGTCGCCTGCCAGAATCGCCATTGCTTCGCCGTAAACACGGTGATTGGTCGGTTTCCCGCGTCTAAAATCATCGTTATCCATAGCAGGAAGATCATCATGAACGAGTGAGTACGTATGAACCATTTCAATTGCGCAAGCAACCGCCACAGCAGCTTCGCGGTCGCGCTCGTCGCCGCGGGCAGCCTCGGCAGAGGCCAGCACAAACACCGGGCGCAGCCGTTTGCCGCCAGCTGCCAGTGAGTACGCCATTGCTTCACGAAGCTTCTCGGGAACGCTCCACTCGGGCGGCAGCGAATGCTCCAGCTCAGACTCTACGAGCCTTGCGGCGGAGGACAGATAATCCTTCAGCATCACTTGGCTGTCGCTCACCGGAAGTCACCTCGATCATCAGACTCATCCGTGAACGGCTCCGTCTTCAGCTGCATACCGCTATCGAGCAAGGATTCGATTTTGCGCTCCACCTGCTCCAGCTTGCCTCCGCACAGGCGGGACAGCCTCATCCCTTCCTGAAAGAGCTCGATCGCGGTTTCCAGCGGAACGTCGCCGCTTTCCAGCCTCTCGACGATCTCCTCCAACTGCTCCATCGCCTGTTCGAAGCTAAGCTCCTGCTCTTGAGTCTCCTTGCTCATTCCTGTTCATCCTCCTTGATCGACCATACCTGGCATTGAGCGCTCCCGTCAGTCAAGCGAACATGAATCAGGTCGCCGAGCTCCAGATCCTTTACGGAACGGACCAGGTTTACGTTGCGCTCTTCGTAAACAAGACTATAACCGCGGGCCATAACTTTCAGCGGACTCAGCGCATCCAGCTGTCGCATGCCCGACAGCAGCCTGTGCCGGCTGTCTTTGACGCCGCCTTGAGCCGCCTTAATTAACCTCTCCTCAAGCCGACCTAGCTCCTTACGCGCTTCACCGGCGCCGCGTTCTGGCGAACGGGAGGCTAATCTTCTCTGGATTTTATCCAGTCTATGCCCGGCTTGCTCCGGATGCCGCCGAATTCGGTCCTCTAGCCTTTGTTTCAGCCGGTCCAGGCGCTGTGCCTGATCCAGCATGTAACGGCGAGGATGCACAAAATAAGGGGAACGGCGCGCACGCAGCAGCCGTTCTTTGCGTCTGCGCACGCTGTCCTGCATCGCGGCATGAAGCCTCTGGTCGAGCCTTCCTATCGTCTCTTTGAGCTCCGCCATATGCGGAGCAGCCAGCTCCGCAGCCGCCGTCGGCGTCGCCGCACGGTGATCGGCCGCAAAATCGGCAATGGTAAAATCGGTCTCATGACCAACAGCAGAAATAACAGGAATAAGCGAGGAAGCAATAGCCCTTGCCACCGCTTCCTCGTTAAAGGCCCATAATTCCTCGAGTGAGCCCCCTCCGCGTCCAACAATCAACACATCAGCTTGTCCATGCCGGTTCATCGCTTCAATGCCGCGGACAATGGATGGCGCAGCGTTTTTCCCCTGCACTACGGCAGGATAGATCAGAATCGCCGCTGCCGGATAACGGCGCTGCAGCGTCGTTATAATATCCCGGATTGCCGCTCCTGTCGGAGAGGTAACAACTCCGATTACGGAAGGGTAGCGCGGCAGCGGGCGTTTGCGCGACTCATGAAAGAGCCCCTCTTCGTCCAGCTTCGCCTTGAGCTGCTCGTAGGCAAGATATAAGCTGCCAAGGCCGTCCGGCTGCATGCCGGTACAATAAAATTGATAATTGCCGTCACGTTCATATACGGAAATATTGCCTCTGGCAATCACCTTGGCGCCTTCGCGCGGGATAAAAGGCAGCCTTTGGTTATGAGTGGAAAACATAATGCATTTGAGACGGCTGTCTTTATCCTTGAGCGTAAAGTACATATGGCCGCTGGAATGATGCGTGAAATTGGAGATTTCCCCCCGAATCCATACGTCGCCGAGCAGACGATCCCCTTCCAGCTTCATCCGGATATAACGTGTCAGCTCTTTGATGGAATAAATGCGCGGTGAATCTGCCACAGCTTTAAACTCCCGCCTTCAGCTTCGCCGCCTTCAGCGTGTTCTGCATAAGCATCGCAATTGTCATTGGGCCAACGCCGCCCGGAACAGGCGTAATTGCCGAGGCTTTTGCCGAGCAATCGTCATAATCGACGTCTCCGGCAAGCTTGCCGGTATCCAAACGGTTAACGCCGACATCGATTACAACCGCGCCCGGCTTCACGTAACGGCTGTCAATCGCCTTAGGCTTTCCGATTGCGACGACCAAAATATCCGCTTCAGCAGCGATCCGCTCCATATTAGCCGTACGAGAGTGGCAAACGGTAACGGTAGCATTTTCACGAAGCAGCAGCATAGCAACTGGTTTGCCGACAATGTTGCTTCTCCCGATAACAACCGCATGTTTGCCGGAAATCTCTGTTCCTGTGCGCTTAATCAGCTCAATAATACCGGCAGGCGTGCACGGAAGCAGGCTCTCGTCGCCAATGACAAGATTGCCTGTGCTCTGCGGGCTGAAGCCGTCTACGTCTTTCTCAACCGCGATTGCGTCAATGACGGATTTCTCTTGGATATGTTTAGGCAGCGGAAGCTGCACGAGAATACCATGGACCTTTTCATTTTGGTTCAGGCTGTCGACAAGCTCCAGAAGCTGCTCCTCCGTCGTATCCTCCGGCAGACGATGCACCTCGGAATGAAAGCCCATTTCAAGACAGGTTTTTTCTTTGCTGCCGACATAAACGGCGGAAGCCGGATCCCCGCCGACGAGCACTACAGCTAAGCCAGGCACGATGCCTTGCGCTTTCAATTTTTCTGTCTCTTGCCGTACCTCTTCCCGAATTTCCTGCGCAATCCGCTTGCCATCAATAACCTTCGCACTCATGAGAAATCTCTCCCCTCGGAACTATAACCTCTCGTTGTTACGCCTGGATCAGGATTTGAGCTTGTCCAGCTCGGCAATCAGTCTTCCCAGTACCCCGTTGACAAACTTGCCGGACTCGTCCGTGCCAAAATGCTTCGAGAGCTCAATCGCTTCGTTAACAACCGCTTTTGGCGGCACATCCGTACGAAACACCAGCTCAAAACAAGCCAGCCGCAGCACCTGATGGTCCACTTTGGACAGACGGTCAACCTGCCAGCCAGTCAAATACTGCTGCAGCATGCCGTCAATCGCCGCTTTGCGCTCCAATACGCCGAGCACGAGCTGTTTCGCAAATTCGCCTGTTTCTCCCGCGTCCACTTTGCCGGCACCTATTTCATTTTCGTCCCGCGCCTCGGCAAGCAATGTCGCAACGGCTTCTTCAGCCGTAACCTCGTTCATTTCCATCTGGTACAGACTCTGTACCGTAATTTCACGCGCCAACCTTCGTTTCATAATGCCTCCCAGCCAAAGCTCGTAATGTAGTATAGGAATTTTAAAAAAACCTATGATCTCCTCCCTGCTCCGAACAGCCGCGCTCCAGCGCGGCAAACGTGTCCGAAGTACGGAGGAGACCACAGGATCAGCGAAACCTTTGAAATCTCTCTTCCAGCCATGCTGCAAGCCGTCTCCAGGACACTAGCGGCTCTCCGCCGGTATCTTTGCGGACGCCAGCCGCATAGCCGATCCACAGCAGCAGAGCGACAAACAGCATATCCCAGAAGCCTGAGATCAGAAACACAAGCGCCAAAAACAAAGCGGTTCCGACTCCGGCTATTCTGCCGCCGTAACCTTCCAACCACTCTCTCCACATCGCTGTCCGCCTCCTATTCTACACGGCTCTTGAAGGAAGGAGAAGGAATGACATTGGCTACAAATACAGATACGGCCGCTACCGGAATTCCCGTAATTTCCTCCACATGATCCTTAACCGCACGCTGAATTTCTTCCGTCAGCTGAGGAATGGACGACTCTCCGTCGACAACGGCGCGAACTGCGATATCAAGACCAGCCTCTGCTGTAGTGATTCGCGTCTTCATATCCTTAACACCGCGCTGGCGTCCGGCTGCTTTAAGAACAAGGCTTTCCACCGTATCCATGGAAATCCGAATATCGCCAAAGTCGTTGCGTTGGTCGATGGAGGACGATGAAACACCCTTTGTCCGCAAGGAAACGTAGAGCATTCTCAACGTAATAAGCAAAATGACAGCAGCTCCTGCCAGCATGGAGATATTAACGATGCTGCCAAGCTTGTACCATTCATTAACGAATGATTCCGTCACCGCTTCTCTGATGCCTCCCGCACTGAAAACAATTGCGATAACGGCAACAATGCCAATCACAATGCTGTATAAAAACAAAAGCAGCCTGTCCACAATTCGGCTCAAACGAGATAGACCTCCTCTATAAAGCGGAATAAACCCCCTTGCGCCGAGCGGCAGCCCAATCACAAGGGGGTGATGGATTCAATCTATTTAACCCGGTGGGCAGCATCTTCCTCTTCAGGACGCTCCCCTGACTTGAAGTAAACGTCATGGATATGTACGTTCACTTCGACTACGATCAAGCCCGTCATCATTTCAATGGACTTCTTAACGCTGCGCTGAATTTCCGCTGCGATCTCAGGAATCGGATTGCCGTATTCCACAATGATGGACACGTCGACAGCCGCTTCGCGGTGCCCGACCTCAACCTTCACGCCTTTGGACAAATTTTTGCGCCCTAGAAGCTCCGCGATGCCGCCTCCCAGACCGCCGCTCATTCCAGCTACGCCTTCAACTTCGACTGTCGCGAGTCCCGCGATAACCTCGATTACTTCCGGCGCAATCTGGATGGTGCCGATGTCTGTTTTCTCGTAGTCTACCGCTATGATGCTCATCCCTTAAGCGCACCTCCGCTTGATAGGTTCCCCGGCCCTAATGCCGGGGGCTCATCCGTTTTCATATTCCTATACTATAACATTCCATGGGTTTTATGACAAACGGATTCAAGCGTTGACGGCTTCGTCGCCGTAAGGCTTGTTCACATCATGTTCTTCCAGGAATTTAATGTCGAAGCTGCCGCCGAGGAACACCGGATGCTCAAGCAGCTTCAGGTGGAACGGAATCGTCGTTTTGATCCCATCCACCGCAAATTCGGAAAGCGCACGTTTCATCCGGGCTACCGCCTCGGTCCGGGTCGGCGCCCACACGATGAGCTTGGCGATCATGGAATCATAATGCGGCGAAATAGTATAACCCGGGTATGCCGAGCTGTCCACACGCACGCCAATGCCGCCTGGCGGCAAGTAAAAGCCGATTTTGCCTGGAGAGGGCATGAAATTGCGGTCGGAATCCTCCGCATTGATCCGGCATTCAATAGAAACTCCGTTAATCTGGAGATCCTCCTGTTTGAACGAAAGCGGATTGCCTTCCGTAACGGAAATCATCTCTTTGATCAGATCGATGCCGGTAATCATCTCAGTCACAGGATGTTCAACCTGAATACGGGTATTCATCTCCATGAAATAGAACTGCCCGTCCTGTCCAAGCAGGAACTCCAGCGTGCCGGCGCCGCAGTATTCAACGGCAAGCGCGGCGCGCACAGCCGCTTGTCCCATCCGTTCCCGCATTTCCTCGCTCAATACCGGACATGGAGCTTCCTCGACCAGCTTCTGGCGGCGGCGCTGCACGGAGCAGTCGCGCTCGAACAGATGCACGGCGTTCCCGTGCCGGTCGGCCATGATCTGGATCTCGACATGTTTCATGCCGGTGAGGTATTTCTCCAAATATACGCCGGCGTTGCCAAACGCCTTCTGAGCTTCCTGCTGTGCCGTCGTAATTTGCTGAACAAGCGCCTCTTCCGTTTCGGCGATACGGATGCCTTTGCCGCCGCCGCCGGCCGTCGCTTTAATAATGACGGGATAACCGATCTCACGCGCAATGCGGATTGCTTCATCAAGATCTTCAATGATGCCGTCCGAGCCGGGAATGACCGGCACGCGGGCGTCTTTCATCGTTTGTTTGGCCATCGCCTTGTCGCCCATCCGGGTAATCGCAGAAGGGGACGGGCCGATAAATGAAATATTGCATGATTCGCAAATCTCGGCGAAGTCGGCATTTTCGGCCAGGAAGCCGTAACCGGGATGAATGGCGTCGCATTCCGTCAGCGTGGCGACGCTCATAATGTTCGTCAGGTTCAGATAGCTGTCCTTCGACAACGTCGGACCGATGCAATAGGCTTCGTCCGCCAGACGCACATGCAGCGATTCGCGGTCAGCCTCGGAATAAACGGCCACCGTTGCGATGCCGAGTTCCCGGCAGGCGCGGATAATGCGCACGGCAATTTCGCCGCGGTTGGCAATCAGGATTTTTTGGAATTTCAAGATGCTTGTCTCCTCCCTGCGAAGTTATTCCGGACGAACCAGGAACAACGGCTGGCCGTATTCGACCAGTTGGCCGTTTTGCACAAGCACCTCGACGATTTCGCCGCGCACTTCCGCTTCCAGTTCATTCATCAGCTTCATCGCTTCCAAAATGCAGACGACGCTTTTTTCGGTCACTTTGCTGCCCGGCGTCACATATGGAGGGTTGTCCGGAGAAGAGGCGGAGTAAAAAGTTCCGACCATCGGCGATACAATGGAATGCAAGTTTTCCTGAGGCGCCTTGGGGGCTGCTGCGGCAGGCGCGGAAGCTGCAGCCGCTGGGGCTGCTGCAGCTGGCTCTGGCGCAGGCGTATATGTATGGACAGCAGGCGCGTTCTGATAAACAACGGCTTCCGTTTTGCCAGGCTTACGGATAAGCAGGCGGGTTCCTTCATTCTCAATTTCAAGTTCCGATACGGAAGTCTGGTCAATCAACTCAATCAGCGCTTTAATTTCGTTAAGTTTAAACATCCGATTCACTCCTTCGACGGTTGCAGCATAGATAGCAGCATTCATGCCGCTCCAGCCGCGCTGCTAGCCTGAGCCACCAGCTCCAAGCGGCCAGACGTAGTGTATTATAGCACAAGCCCTTCTTCAGGACGAGTGTCAATGCCAGACTAGCGTTGAAAGAGATGTCGCGACTGTGTTTAAACCGGCTGTTTATGCCGATAAATCCGCATTTCCTGCAACATGAACAAGAGCCTCCCGGAATGATCCGGGAAGCTCTTGTTTTCATTCCTTACTCTGTTAAGGCAGGTACTGGACAAGCACATCGCCTGCGCTAATGTTCAGCGAAGTGCTTACTTTGGTGATGATTGCGGCCGCTTGGCTGCGCTCCAGCTTCTGGCTTTGAACGACCACTTTGACCGACTCGCCATTTTCGTCGATAACGACGTTTTTGAAGTCTTTCTCAAGCTGATCGCGCAGGTCGGTCAGTTTGCCTTGACGCAGTTCGAAGCTGTCCAGCTCAGCAATTGCTTTGGTGGATTCTTCTGCGCTAGCCGAGGAAATTTCGCTCATCAGCTTCTCGTACTCCGCATTGACGCGCTCCTGGGAGCGGGTTCCCATGTCCTGGAACTGGCTTGCAGCTCCGCCTGTTTCAAATTGCTCGAGCACAGCCTGATCTTCAGGGGACAAGCCGGTTTCCGCAGAGGTTTCCTTATCCGCATTTTTCTCTTCTGCCTGTGTTCCGCTGTCCTGCGTGCCAGACCCTTCGGTACCTTGCTGCGCTCCGTCCTTTGAATCCTGTCCGCCAGCTGCCGATGCTCCGTCCGTTTCAGCAGCTTCTGCAGCAGCTTCTTCGTTCACAGCTTCGCCGCCGGTCACTTGATCGACGTCGATGCCTTCTACGACCTCTTGCGCGCCTGCCTGCGTCTGAGCATCTGTAATCCCTTTTGAGCCCGGGCTATCCGTCAGCAGGTAATACGCGGACAGCACCACCATCAGACTGAGCATCGACACAAGCCAAATTGTTTGACGTTTGGAATTCATAATTGTTAACCCTCCTTGAATTGGTAAATTCGTTTTATTCGCTCTTATACCGGCCTGGCTTTCAACCGCCAGCTTCAGCCTGTTTTGCGGGGTACGATTGAGATCGCCGACAACGGAACGTCCATGCCGCGTTCCACCGCTTCCGCTATAATCCGCCGCACCGTAGCGTTTTCCGCCCCTTTTGCAACGACAAGAACCCCCCGGATTTTCGGCTTGATGATTTTGGTGACGACCGGCTTCTGCTCTCCGGATATTTCATACATGACAATTTCCCCGCTGTTTGTCATCTGTGTCACATGGCGTTTGCCCCCGGATTTATCCGTTTCATTCGTCGTCTGCTGCGAGTTGTTCTCGTTTCTTCCCCAAATCATTTCCTCGGTCGAGTCCACCGTGACAAGCACGCTTACGGCACCGACCCCGACTATTTCCTCCAAAATTTCCTTCAAGCGGTTTTCCAAAGGTGTCTCAATGCTCGTAAAATCCGTTCCCGCGCTTTGGATTTTGCCTCCCAGCACGCTTTGTTCCTCTCCGGACGGCAGCTGGGCTTCTCCTCCGGGCAATGTCCCTACTTCACGAAAGTTGAGCACATTGCCCGCGATAATGAGCGCCGCCCCGATGCCGCCAAGCACAAGCAGCCAGCGCAGCGATTTGATCCGGCCGGGACCGCCGGGCGCGCCTTTGGCCGCCTGCTCCAGCTTTTCCCACCATTTGGCCAAAAAAGCCTCCCCCTTTCCCTAGCCGTTTCGGGACGGCTCCTGCCGGACCTGGACGCCTGCGGCTCCAATCTGCCAACCGCTGCTGACCAAAGCCCGAATTCTGCGCTCCAGCTCGGGCGGAACGCCCGTTTCTTCCGCTGCGGGATCAATTACCGCCCCCATTGCCGGCAGCGCCTCCTGTTCCGGCGCCGCATCTGGTTCCTGCTGCTTTTGGGCTGTCTGTTCCGCCTGCACTCCGATGTCCACCGGACTGACCTCTTCAATTGCTGTTGAATTCATTCCGGCCTCTTCGGAATCCGCCTTGCCGCTTCCGTTTTCGGCTGCGAGCGTTACGACTACCGAGGAGATGACGCCGCCTCCCTTGCCGTCCCAGACGACCGCTGCGTCAACTCCGCTCACCCCGGCACCGGTTTCCTGCTCCACCGCTGCGGCGATTCCTGCCTCAAGCTGTGTTCGGGCAAGCGCTACGGTTTGTTCCTGCGAGCTGCCTGCCGCAACCTCGGCTTTCCGCAAAATTTCGTCCAGCGACGGCATTTTCGCTTGAGAATTTTCCAGCTGGCGGCTCCATTCGGAATATCCAGCTTCAAGGTTCCGCTGAAAATCCCCCTGCACCAGCCGCAGGAGCGGCGTCAGGATGACCAGCAGAATAATCAGTCCCGTCACAAGCCTGGCATATCTCTGCATCCTTTCATTCGGGAGGAGCAGCTCCACCAGGGCGGCCAGCAAAATGACCGCGACCACATCCCGCAGCCAGCTGCTCAGCCAGTCCAGCACAACCGCCGCCTCCTTTCAAATCAACCGGATGTCACCTCATCATAATCGCTGCATTGCCAGCAGTAAGGATGATGGTCACGGCCAGAAAAAACATCAGGCTGACCGCCGCTAAAGCGCCGAAGACGTAGAGCATCGTTTTGCCGATTGTGCTCAGGCAGACCGTGATTGGACTTGAGCCAAGCGGCTGCAGCACCGCTCCGCATACATTGTAGATGGCTGCCAGCACAAGAATTTTTATGGCCGGCAAGGCGCTCAGGAAGAGCAAAATGATGACACCGGCAAGCCCGACCGCGTTTTTGGCCAACATTGAAGCGGAGATGACCGTATCCGCCGCATCCGAGAACGTTTTGCCGACGACCGGCACAAAGCTGCCGCTGATAAATTTGGCTGTCCGCAGCGTAACTCCGTCCGTCATGGAGCCGGTCGCTCCTTGAATGGAAACGACTCCGAGGAAAACGGTCAGCATGACACCGAGCAATCCGGCTCCGATCGTGCGCAGCATGTTAGCCAGTTGGGTGACCTTGAACCGGTCCGAAATCGCGCTGGCAATATGCAGGACGGCGGAGAAGAACAGCAGCGGGAACACCACCGTGTAGATCAGCGTGCCGACTAGATGAACCATGAATACGATGACGGGATGCAGCAGCGATACCGTGACGAGACTCCCTGTGCTGGCAATCAGCGTCATTAACAGCGGAACCATGGCCATCATGAATTGAATCATCGTTTCGATCGCCTCTCTGGCATATCCGATCGCGACATGAAAGCTGTTGACGGCAAGGACGATGAGCACCATGTATGCGACGGCATAGGCGACCGTGCTGACCGCCTGCCGTTCAAAAGCGGATTGCAGCGTCTGCAGGATGGAGCTGAACACGGCCAGCAGGACGATGGAGACGAGCAGCTTGGCGTTATAGAGCACCTCGTGTGCGACCATGTTGAGCAAACCTTTCATGATAACGGCCGGCTTCATTCCTTCTCCGCCCGGCGTAATCATTTCGATGAAGCTCGGCATCGCTCCCTGTGGAAAATAACCTCCATACTGCTTCATGAGGTCGTTCCAGTAAGACTCCACCGCGTCCGTTCCATAAGCGCGAGCCTGCTCTCTCGCCAGCTCCTCCGTCATCCCTGCCGCCTGTCCGTTGGAATCGCCTGGAGCGGCAGTTGCTGCGTCGCTTGGCGCTTCCGCAGCAGCTATTCCCGGCGCCGCCGCCAGGAACACTGCCGCTAGCAGCACCATCAGCGGAAGCAGCCTCGTCCAGCTCCAGCGCATCCCTTCACCCCCCGGCCGGCAGCAGGCCGACTACCGTTTCGACAATAACATTGATAATCGGCACCGCCAGCACAAGGATCAGTACCTTTCCGGCAAACTCCACCTTGGCCGCGACGCCGTCCGCTCCCGCATCCCGTATAATCTGAGCGGCGAATTCCGCGATGTAGGCGATGCCGATCATTTTCAGAATCGTCTTCAGATAGACCGAAGGGATGCCTGAGCGCTCTGCCAGCTGCTCCATCGTGCCAATTACCGCCTCAATTTTGCCGACCATAAGCAGGAAAATGAATATTCCCGCGAACATGGCGAGCAGAAAGGCGAAGATTGGCTTCTGCTCCTTCAGTACTAGCACTAGAATTGCAGCTAAAAGGCCGATCCCGGCAATTTGAACCATTTCCATATGCTTCTCCCGCCCCGCCGCCAGCTACTCAAACAGGAAGATCGTTTTGATCTCCTGAAACAGGTCGTTCAGCATCCGCACGACCATGAACAGCACAACGACGAATCCGATCAGCGTCACCCAATGCGCCATATCCTCTTTGCCCATCTGCTTCAGCACCGTGTGGATCATCGCTATGATAATGCCGATGCCGGCAATCTGGAAAATAATGCTTATATCCATTGTCATGTCATCGGCACCCCTAAACGATCAAAATGACGACCAGCGCGGCGATAAGAATGCCAAGGCCCCGGGAAAGCTTTTCGTAGCGCGCCTGATCGTCTCTGGCGCCGCTCTCTTCAACGAGCAGCTGCTGCTGCGCCAGCTTCAGATGTTTCAGCTGATCCTCACGGTCGCTCATGCCAAGGATGGAGCCTAGCCGCCGCAGCGCAGTCAGCTCTGGCTGCTTGAGCGCCGTCAGCGGGCCGTACGAGGAGATCGCTTCTTCCCATCCGGCTTGAAAATCGGCCGAGCTCCCGTCCTCTATCCGCTCCGCCGGAGCCCTGAGCATGGACGCCAGCGGCTCAGCCATCGGAGCGGCGATTCGCTTGAGCGCCTCCGGCAGCGGCGTGTAGCCGTAGCCGATTTCCGTTTCGAGCCGCTGCAGTCCTCCGGCCAGCTCGCGCAGCTGCTGCGGGCGCTTGGCAAAGCGGGCTGCCTGTATAAATCCGATCAGCGTGCCGGCAACCAGCACCAGCACGGCACCGATCGCTTTAATCACGGGGCAGCCCCCCTTTTGCCGGCAGCTGTCGGTTCACGCGCCGTAGGAGCCGCGCGCCGCTTAGCCTCAGGGATGGGGTTTACCGCCATGCTGCTCGCCGCAAAACCTGGAGCGGTATCCCCGAGCTGGATAATCCGTGTCCGAAACCCGGTTCGCTCCCTTCCCAGCACAACACAGCGGGTGAACGCTCCTTCGGCCAGCAGCTCCCTCAGGATCGGCCTGCCTTTAGCCTCGTCCAGGCTGGAGGCATGTGCGGTCGCAAGCACCGCCACGCCGGAATGCGCCGCTTCCCTTAATGCCGCAGCATCCTCCGCCCGTCCGATTTCATCAGCTGCAATAACTTCCGGCGACATGGAGCGAAGCATCATCATCAGCCCCTCCGCTTTGGGGCAAGCGTCCATTACATCGGTACGCGGCCCGATGTCAAAGGACGGAATGCCCTTCACCGATGCGGCGATTTCGGAGCGCTCGTCCACAACAGCTACCCGCCTGCCCGGCCAGTCCGTCTGTCCCGGGCCTCTCCAGCTTCCGTAACTGACGATTCGCACCAGATCGCGCAGCAGAGTCGTTTTGCCGGAGCGAGGCGGGCCGATCAGCAGTGTGGAGTGGATGCTTTTGCGCCGATCGTCTCCGAGACCGGCGACGATGCCTTCCGCAGCTCCGACAGATTCCCTCGCGATTCGGAGATTAAAACCTCCTATATCCCGAATCGCTTTTACCTCTCCGCCCTCCAGAACCGTTCGCCCGGCTAGTCCGATCCGATGCCCGCCTGTCACAGTGATGTAGCCTTTCTTTAACTCTTCCTCTACGGCATAAAGCGAGTGGCCGGTCAGTTTGCCGAGCATTCTGCGGCAAAGCTCTGCATCCGGCCGATACGACTGATCCGGGTTATCCGTCCATGCGCCATGGAGGCTGAGAAACCCAGATCTGCCGCCGCTGACAAGCTCGAGAGGCCGGTTCTCACGGATTCTGACCTCCTCCAGCGCATTCAGCACGGTATCGGGCAGCCGCTCCAGACGTTCCTTCAGCTCAGCGGGCAGCAGATGGGAAATAGGCTTAAGCATCGCATTCACCTTCCCGGTGTTTGTCCTCTTTTACATTCAAAAATAGGCTTGGCTCATCCTGTATGTTTAAATGTATGCCTTCTTGTCCGCATTATGACCTCGAATCTAGCGCACCACTCTATTTTTTAAAAACACCGATTAATAGACAGGCAATGCCGGCTGTTAGCCACAGCAGCTTGGAAGGCGACAGCTTAAACGAAAGGCCTGCCAGCCCGATTGCCGTTGTAGAAAGGAGTATGATAGGGCCGACAAACGCTAGCGAGGAGTTGACGACTAACGCCTTGTCCACCTGATTCAGGCGGAGCATTAACAGTGCCGCCATAATTTCGATAGAGCCGGAAACGATTCGCAGCGTGCTCATTGCCACAACAACCTTGTTCATCATTCAAACCACCTCTTCCGCAGCTTCTTTCTCTCATCCTATGCGAGCTTGTCTGAATTTATGGGCTTGTTCGGCGTCACTTTATGACACTATGGGAACAAAAAAAAGCGCCTCCGGCATAAACAGGCCGGAAACGCTTTGTTGTGGAATTAGACCAATTGTACTCAAGCAGAACCGAAGCTCTGCAACGGGCAGACGATTAACGGCGCTCCGAAGGGCCGCCGACAAATACTTGCTCCGCCGTATCCAAACCGTAAGTCGTATGCAAAGCACGAACGACTTCCTGGAGCGGCTCGGCCGCGATTACACAGGAGGTTTTGATCTCTGAGGTGCTGACCATCTTAATGCTAACGCCCAGATCGGAAATAGCGCGGAACATACGGGCCGCAACGCCCGGATTGCTCACCATTCCGGCGCCGACGATCGACACCTTCACCAGACCGGTCTCGGAAGACGTTTCACGATAAGGAACGGTAGAACGAATACCCGCGATGATCGACACCGCGCCTTCAGCATCGCCGCCTGCCACAGTGAAGCTGAAATCCGCTTTGCCGTCCTGCACGCCGCTTTGAACGATCATGTCAACGTCGATTCCGCCGTCAGCCAGCGCGCCGAACACGCCTGCCAATACGCCGGGAACGTCCTCAACGCCTATAATGCTGATACGCGTTACGTCCTTGTCAAATGCTATGCCGCGTACTACGATTCCTTGTTCCATCACTGCTTCCTCCTTGACCGTCGTTCCCTCGTTGTACGTGAAGCTGGAACGAACGACCAGCTTCACGTTGTTATGCTTCGCGTATTCTACTGCGCGCGGATGAAGCACAGCCGCTCCGAGATGAGCCAGCTCAAGCATTTCGTCATACGAGATTTCAGGCAGCTTGCGGGCGTTTTTCACGACGCGCGGATCAGTGGAATACACTCCGTCGACATCGGTAAAAATCTCGCATACATCCGCCTCAATCGCTGCGGCAAGCGCAACGGCCGTTGTATCGGAGCCGCCGCGTCCAAGCGTCGTAATCTCGCCTTCATCCGTCATTCCCTGGAAACCGGCAACGATGACGATGCCTGCGTCATCCAGCGCTGCATGAATGCGCGATGGCTGAATATCGGTAATTCTGGCCTTGCCGTGCAGCGCTTCGGTGAGGATGCCCGCCTGCCAGCCCGTCATGGAAACGGCTTTGCGTCCTAGTGCATGTATGGTCATCGACAGCAGCGCGACCGAAATCTGCTCGCCTGTCGTCAGCAGCATGTCCATCTCTCTAGCTGGCGGATTCGGATTGAGCTGCTTGGACTGTTCAATCAGATCATCCGTCGTATCCCCCATCGCCGATACGACCACGACAACCTTATGGCCCGCATCCCTGTTTTCCACGATTCGTTGTGCTACCCGCTGCATGCGTTCCGTCGTGCCGACCGAACTGCCGCCGAACTTCATTACGATCAACAAGGTTTCACTCACCATCCTATGCAAATACAATCAAGTACAGATTATAGCACATTCCCGCATTGCAGAGTAGATGATTTTCTTAATGCCCCAGGCTGGGGCAAAATCAAACAGCCGTCCGGAACACCGGACGGCTTTGTATTAAAATGCAGCGGCGTTCCAGACAGGAACGGCAGTGCAATTGATCAGCCTACGCGCGGGAGATATAGCGGCCTTCGCGGGTATCGATCAGCAGCACGTCGCCTTCGTTGATGAACAGCGGAACCTGAACCGTAAAGCCGGTTTCCACCGTTGCGTTTTTGGTCGCGCCTTGGGCCGTGTTGCCTTTAACGCCAGGCTCGGTTTCCGTTACTTTCAGCTCAACGCTGTTTGGCATCGTGATGCCGATAATCTCGCCTTTGTAGCTGGCGATATGAACGTTCATATTTTCCTTCAGGAAATTGATTTCCCATTCCAGCTGATCCTTGTCCAGGTTGAACTGGTCGTACGTTTCGTTATCCATAAAGGTGTATTCGTTGCCGCTGTTGTACAGGTATTGCACTTCGCGGTTTTCGACATGAGCGCGTCCAAGCGTTTCGCCAGCACGGAACGTTCTTTCCACGATGTTGCCGTTGCGGAGGTTTTTAAGCTTGGTGCGAACGAATGCGGCGCCTTTGCCCGGTTTAACATGCTGGAACTCAATTACAGTAAAAATATCGGTTTCTACTTCAATCGTAAGGCCGGTTTTAAAATCGTTCACTGAAATCACAGGTGATTCCTCCTAAGATGGGTTTTAAAGCACAATCAATTGTTTGGTCGAAGAAGTTAAAATCCGGATGCCGCTATCGGTAATGACAACGTCGTCCTCGATGCGCACACCGCCGAAGCCCGGAATATAAATACCAGGTTCAACGGTAACGACCATGCCCGGTTTTAGCACCGTATCGCTTCGTTTGGACAAACCCGGCTGCTCATGCACTTCCATGCCGAGGCCGTGGCCAAGGCTATGGCCGAAGCAGTCGCCGTATCCGTACTTGGCAATCACATCGCGGGCCAGGGCGTCGGCTTCCTTGCCGGTCATGCCGGGACGGATATGATCCAGCGCATGAAGCTGGGCTTCCAGAACGATGTCGTAAATTTCGCGGTGTTTGTCCGACACCTCGCCGACGGCGACGGTGCGGGTAATATCCGAGCAGTAACCGTTGTACAGCGCGCCGAAGTCAAGCTTTACAAACTCATTGCTGCCGATGATACGGCTGCTGGCCACGCCATGCGGCAGCGCCGAGCGTTCGCCGGATGCAACAATCGTATCAAAGCAAGAGGAATCTGCGCCGCCTGTGCGCAGAAACACTTCCAGCTCCAGAGCGATATCGGACTCCTTCATACCAGGCTTGATTAAACCTTGGATGTACTGGAATGCGCGGTCGGCAAGATCGGCTGCTTCCTGCATAATGGACAGCTCCGACTCATCCTTAATCATCCGCAGCTCTTCCACCAGTCCGGGGGCCGGCACAAGAGTGATGCCTTCCAGCGTTTTGAACCATTTCACGAACTGTGCGTACACGGTATGCTCCTGCTCAAAGCCGAGCGAGGAAATCCCCTCGCCGCGCAGCAGCTCTCCAACATTGGCGATCGGATCGGGACCGTGCTCCACAATGTCGAAGCCTTGCACCTGCTCAGCAGCTTGGACCGTATAGCGGAAGTCCGTCAAAAACCAGCTCTTAGATGCTGTGACGAGCACCCATCCGGCCGATCCGGTGAATCCGCTTATGTATTGGCGGTTATAACCGCTGCCGATCAGCAGCGCCTCCAAGCCTTGGGTTGCCAGCCTCTCGCGAAGCTTGTCCAGCCGGTGCTTCATGACGCCAGCCACCTCCTCTAAGGCAGAATTACCATGCGGACCGCACGGTTACGCCCCTTTACCCGCTTCCAAATGATCCAGCAAAGCCTTCAGGCCAAGCGAATAGCTGGCTGCGCCAAAGCCGGCAATTTGTCCCACCGCTACTGCTGCCGTCACCGAGACATGCCGGAAGGCCTCTCTTTTGTGGATATTCGACAGATGCACTTCAACGGCGGGGATTGCAACAGAGCTCAGCGCATCCCGCAGCGCATAGCTGTAATGCGTGAGCGCTCCCGGGTTCAAGAGCAGGCCGTCCGTATTGCCATATGCGGCATGTATACGGTCGATCAGCACACCCTCGTGATTGGACTGGCAAAAATCAAGCTCGACACCTGCTTCTGCTGCCTGCTCGCGAAGCATCGCCTCAATATCCGCCAGCGTAACCGTGCCGTAAACGCCCGGCTCCCGAACGCCAAGCATGTTGAGATTCGGGCCGTTTAATACGAGAATTCGGACCATTCCCGTTCCTCCAATGCCAAGACGTCAAGCGATACGAACCGCACAACTTGCTCCTGCAGCCCGTATTCGCCGCAATACAAGATGAACGCCGATGCCGGCGGTTCATTCCCGTAAAAAAGGCTACTTGGCATTCTACCATAAAAAAGGAGCCGTTGAGAAGGGCTCATTCCTCCCGGCGCGGCTCCCGCGAGGCTTCGTCGGTGAACTCAAAGGCGATGGAATAACCGATAAAAACGCCCCAGACCGCAAACAGGCACAGCTCTGAAAGCACTCCGTCCCATCCCATCCGGTTAACGGGCTGCGTCATGCCGAGCAATGGACCGAATGCGACAAACAGCAGCGTCCACCATAGCAACCCGTAAATAAACCCTGCCCAAGGCCCTTGTGAGCGGCCGAGCAAAATCTTGTACAGAAAAGCGGCGGCGATGGAAAACAAAATAAAAAACAGGACGCCTGAAATATGTCCCCAGTTCGTTTGCAGAAAAGAATGCTGATAAAACGGTTCAGCCAAAAATCCCGGCAGCACAGGCGTAAAACGGAACGTATACATTAACCAATGGACAAGTCCCCAAATCAGGCCGGCCCAAAAGCCGATCATGAGACAAAATTTCCACGGATTCGTTTGTTGGCGGCGATAAGGGCCTCGCTCTCTTCTCCTCTCTCCAGAAGCTGCGGCAGCGGATGCGCTCATTGTTGTAAACCTCCTCCAGTGTAATGAAGGTAGTATGCACCAGAATGGCTTTGAATACCGCGTCTGCCAGCGCTTATGTCCGCTGGAATTGAAGAAGCTCATCAAGTACAATAGACATAAGCAGATTCAGCGGGACTTGAAACCGCTGCAACACAGAGGAAGGTGAGTCCGTTGTCAGAATCCAATACATCCATTTACGGCGGACAAGCGGTAATTGAGGGCGTCATGTTCGGCGGGCGCAATGTCAACGTTACGGCTGTCCGGCGTAAAAATGACGAAATTCAATATTTTGAAGTTCCAGCTCCAATGAAGAAGCGCTGGTATCAGCCGCTCAAAAAAATTCCTTTTGTGCGCGGCGTAATCGGAATTCTTGAGTCAAGCGCCAGAGGCTCACAGCATCTCAACTTTTCCATGGAAGCTTATGCCGAGGATAGCGAAGACGACGACAGCAAAGCTGAAGCGGAGAAGACTTCTACAGCTAAGCCTGAGAAAAAGGAAGGCTGGAGCCTTGCGATGGTTTTTGGAGTCGCCGTCGCCGGGGTAATAAGCTTTATCGTCGGCAAAGTGGTGTTTACCGCGGTGCCCGCAATTGTTGAAGAGTTTTTATTCGGCGGCAAATTCAATAATATTGTCGTGCACAACCTGCTGGAAGGCGCCATTAAAATCGGATTTTTATTAACTTATCTGTACCTTCTGTCTTTAACCCCAATGATTAAACGGCTGTTCCAGTATCATGGAGCCGAGCACAAAGTCATTACCGCTTACGAGAACGGCGTTGAACTGACTGTAGCCAATGTCCAGAAGTTCACGCGGCTGCATTACCGCTGCGGCAGCAGTTTTATTATTTTTTCCGTGTTAGTCGGCGTCATCGTCTATTCCTTCTTCACCTGGGATACGCTATGGGAGCGGGTCTACATTCGTCTGCTGCTGCTTCCGGTCGTACTTGGCGTATCCTACGAAGTTCTCCGGTTCACGAATTCCTTGCGCGAAGTGCCTGTGCTGCGTTATCTCGGTTATCCGGGCCTGTGGCTGCAGCTTCTTACGACCAAGGAACCGACGGACGATCAGGTAGCAGTATCGATTGCCTCGTTCAACCGCATGCGCGAGCTGGAAAAGGAAATTAACGCTCCGCGTCCGGCCGGGCAGGCGGTTTAATCTCAGCAGTCAACGAAAGGCGGAGGGTCAATATGAAGCGAAGAACAACAGCGATAGGAACAGGCATTGTGGCGGTTCTTGGGGCAATCGGACTCATCAACATGATCGCCCAGCGCAATTACTCCGCCATGCTTTTTCCCTTGGCGTTAATCGCCCTCATCTGGGGTCTTTATAAGTGGTATCCCAGGTGGGCTGCTTCAAATTCCGGCTACAAGCCGCGCAATACGACCGCTTCCAGAACTGCAGCAAAACCGCGTCCAACAGCATCTGCTGCCAAAACCCGCACCCGCAAAGCTTCGCCTTTCCGCGTTATTGAAGGCGGTAAGGATGATGACGGAATGCCTAAATATCACTGACAAAAAGGCTGTTCCCGCGGGGGAACAGCCTTTTTCATTCGAGATTAATGATGAATTCCGTTGAACTTGAGCCATTAAGCCTCGGTGTCCAGCTCGCTGCGAACTCCGCGCAGCGCTTCGAGACGCTGAGCGTCCCGCCGGAAGTATTCAACCAGCGTTTCGATGCAAGTAATGGAATCCCAGCTCAAATGATGCTCGATTCCTTCCACATCCCGGTAAATATTTTCCTCCTGAACGCCGATCACCTGCAAAAACTCCTCCAGCAGATGATGCCTTTCCACTAGCCTCTTGCCCATTTTTTTGCCTTTGCTGGTTAGCACCAATCCCCGATACTTTTCGTAAATGAGGTACTGGTCCTTATCCAGCTTTTGAATCATTTTGGTTACGGAGGAAGGATGGACCTCCAGTCCCTCCGCTATATCCGAAACGCGGGCGTAACCCTTTTCCTCGATCAGCTTATAGATCCGCTCCAGATAATCCTCCATGCTCGGTGTAGGCATGTAAACCCTCCTAACCGGCCGTACACCTGCGCTGGTGACTGCCATGCTCCTTAGTATCATACAACGTAAGGAAATAAAACT
The DNA here is from genome assembly GCF_023715725.1 of Paenibacillus pasadenensis. GTDB lineage: Bacteria > Bacillota > Bacilli > Paenibacillales > Paenibacillaceae > Paenibacillus_O > Paenibacillus_O pasadenensis_A. Next base: position 575,431 of record NZ_JAMBOT010000002.1, on the reverse strand, counting down.
GCAACTTTGCTCCTGCCCCTAATTTACCGGTTTGGAGCGCGACGGCCGAGGCTAAACTAAAACCCGTACTCATTCCGCTCGTTGAGGAGGATTGGCCCTGTGAGCACAACAATGGAAAGACCGCGTACGGGCCGGCCGGATGTGTTTGTGCCGGAGCTCGTCTATTTTGAACCTGATTCGCTGAATTATCCAAAAGGCCGGCGCATCCACGAATGGGCCGTGAAACAAGGCTTGCCGATTCGTATGACAACATCCCATAACCGAATCACTAATCTTCCCGGAGACAGCGAACTGGAGCAGTATAAAATCGCTAAACGGACGCTTGTGGTCGGCCTCCGCAAAACGCTGACCTTTGATCAATCCAAGCCTTCGGCTGAATATGCGATTCCAATTGCGACCGGCTGCATGGCTCACTGCCATTATTGCTATTTGCAAACAACGCTCGGAGCGAAGCCTTATATCCGCGTGTATGTAAATACTGACGACATTATGGAAGCTGCCCGCGGATACATTAAAGAGCGAATTCCGCAAATGACCCGCTTTGAAGCGGCCTGCACATCCGATCCGGTCGGCCTGGAGCCGATTAGCGGCTCGCTGGCTGAGCTGATCGAATTTATGGCGGAGCAGGAATTCGGGAGATTGCGTTTTGTCACCAAATTTCATCATGTTGATTCTCTGCTCGGCCTCAATCATAACGGGCATACCCGCATCCGCTTCAGCGTCAACGACCGTTATGTCATTAAAAACTTTGAACCCGCAACATCCCGCTTTGAACAGCGCATTGAGGCGGCAGGCAAAGTGGCGCGCGCCGGTTATCCAATCGGATTCATCATTGCGCCGATTATTTGGCATGACGGCTGGGAAGAGGGATATGCCGAGCTGCTTGAAAATCTGGCCAAGACGCTTCCTTCCGGCATTCCCGACCTGACCTTTGAATTAATTCAACACCGCTTCACCAAAACAGCGAAAAATACGATTGAAAAGCGCTATCCTAAAACAAAGCTGGAAATGGATATTGAAAAACGCAAATATAAATGGGGCCGCTGGGGGCAAGGCAAGTACGTTTACCCCGATGAACAGGCAAATGCGCTCCGCATGTTTATCTCGGAGCGCATTTTTGAACACTTCCCGCAGGCTACAATTGATTATTTCACATAAGGCAGAAGTTCGTTGAAAGAGAAGCGAAGCCAAAGATCGAGCCCGGAGAAGCGGCAGCGTTCGCCTTTTGACGATCGGAGGGCCGATTTTTGGCGCAGCGGACGATTTTCAACGACCCCTCTAGAATCTAAGCCATTCCGGCGTGATGCTGTTCAGGTAGACCGTAATCATAAACATGCGGTCGGTGAACAGCAGAACGCCCATTACGATCATAAGCGCCCCGCCTACCTTCATCATGATCGAGGAATATTTCTGAATCCAACGCGCTGATCCGATGAAAAAGGCCATCACAAAAAACGGAATTGCAAATCCGAGCGCATAAGCAGTTGTAAGTGCGAACCAGGTTCCCGGATCGGATGCAGCAAGCGCAAGAATTCCCGCCAAAATCGGTCCGATACACGGCGACCACCCCGCCGAAAACCCTACACCAAAAATGAATGATCCAACGTACCCTGACTTCAGCTTGACAGGAAGTTTAACATCTCTCATCAATGCTCTAGGCTGGAACAAGCCGATTAAAAACAGCCCCATCAGCATAATCAATATAGCCGACAGCATGCGGATCAGATCCTGATAGTCTGCGAACAGCTCGGCCAGCTTGTTTGTGCTGTAACCGAGCGTGTAATATACGGCGGAGAATCCAAGGATAAAAAACAGCGTGTGGCTCATCGTGCGTTTGCGGATTTCGGCGCCGGGTTTCTCGCTTTTAAGATCCGACACCGAAATTCCGGTTACGTAGGAAAGATAGGATGGATAAAGCGGCAGGCAGCATGGCGAGATGAATGACGCGATGCCGCCAATAAACGCCAATCCGATGTTAAGACTGGACATAAGCGGGGAAATCCCCCTTTCGCATAGGTGAGCTCGCTTAACCTACTTTACAACAGCGCCGTTTGGCATGGAATCCGGCACCGTTGCAAGCGTCAGCTGGTCGCCTTGGGATGCTGCCAGAATCATGCCCCGCGACAGCTCGCCACGCAGCTTGACCGGCTTCAGATTCGTTACGCATATTACTTTGCGTCCCACCAGCTCTTCCGGCTTGTAAAACTTCGCGATGCCCGAAACGACCTGTCGCTGCTCGAAGCCAAGATCCAGCTGCAGCTTCAGCAGCTTGTCGGCCTTCGGCACAGGCTCAGCTGCGATAACCTGGGCTACGCGGAGCTCTACCTTGGCAAAATCGTCGATGCCGATCTCTTCTTTCAGCTCCGGGACCTCTGCTGGAGCCGAAGCGGCTGCTGCGGACGTATTCTTGTCACCGGTTGCCGCTTCTGCCCCTTCGACAGGCTTGGCGCCGCCGGAAATCGAGCCTACGATATAAGCGATTTCCTCCTCCGCATCGAGACGCGGGAACAGCGGGTTTCCTTTGACAACGCGAGTTCCGCCTGGCAGAGATCCGAAAGCGCGGGTGCTGTCCCAAACCGACAGTTCTCCTTCACCAACTCCAAGCTGCAGGCGGATTTCCTTCGGAGCATGAGTCATAAACGGCGTCAGGAGAACCGAAACGATGCGCAGCGACTCCGCCAGATGGTACATCGCCGACGCCAGCTCCGGGCGGCGCGCCTCGTCTTTGGCAAGCACCCAAGGCTGAGTTTCATCGATGTATTTGTTCGTGCGGCTCACAAGCTGCCATACCGCAGACAGCGCGACGGAGAACTCCATCTTATCCATAGCCGCTTCAACCGCGTCGATCGTGTCGGCAGCCTGCTTCTGCAGCAGCTCGTCAAACAGCGTTACCGTTCCGGAGAAGGCTGGAATTTCGCCTCCAAAATATTTGTCGATCATCGCAACGGTCCGGTTCAGCAAATTGCCGAGATCGTTGGCGAGGTCAAAATTGAGCCTTTCCACAAAACCTTCCGGCGTAAACGTGCCATCCGAGCCAAACGGAACCTCGCGGAGCAGGAAGTAGCGCAGCGCATCCAGGCCGTAACGCTCCAGAAGAACGACCGGATCGATAACATTGCCCTTGGATTTGGACATTTTGCCTTCCTTGACAAGCCACCAGCCGTGTCCGAACACCTTTTTCGGCAGCGGCAGGTCAAGCGCCATCAGCATAATTGGCCAATAAATCGTATGGAAACGGACAATTTCCTTGCCGACCAGATGTACGTCAGCAGGCCAGAACTGGTTGTATTTTCCTTCATTATCCGTGCCGTAACCAAGCGCAGTAATATAATTCGAAAGCGCGTCAATCCATACATAGATGACATGCTCGGGATCGTTTGGAACTTTAATGCCCCATTCAAACGTCGTCCGCGATACGGCGAGGTCTTCCAGACCTGGTTTGATGAAGTTGTTGATCATCTCATTTTTACGGGACTCCGGCTGAATGAAGTCGGGATGCTCCTCGTAATATTGCAGCAGACGATCCGCATACTTGCTCATGCGGAAGAAGTAGCTTTCCTCCTTAACCAGCTCGACAGGGCGTCCGCAGTCCGGGCAGTTGCCGTTTTCGAGCTGACGCTCCGTAAAAAACGATTCGCACGGCGTGCAATACCAGCCCTCGTAGGTTCCTTTATAAATGTCCCCTTGGTCGAGCAGCTGCCTGAAAATTTTCTGCACCGGAATTTTATGCCGTTCTTCCGTCGTGCGGATGAAATCATCGTTGCTTATTTCAAGCTTGGTCCACAGCTTTTGAATGTCGGAGACGGTGTTATCGAGAAATTGAATCGGCGTCAAGCCTTTTTCGGCTGCGGTGCGTTCAATTTTTTGTCCATGCTCGTCGGTTCCGGTCAAGTACCAGACGTCATATCCTCTCGCCCGCTTGTAGCGGGCCATAGCGTCGCCAGCCAGCGTGCAGTAGGCGTGACCGATATGCAGCTTGCCGCTTGGATAGTAGATTGGCGTTGTAATATAAAACGACTTGGCTTTGTCAGTCATAATATCTTCTCCTTTGATTTGAATCGGCAGCGTTGGGCCGTAAACCTATCGGGTTTTCCGGAAATACAAAAAGCCCCCGTCCGCAATGGGACGAGAGCGGGAGCGCTTCGTGGTACCACCCAAATTCCCTTCCCTCTCCAGTCGGAGAATAAGGAAGGCTTCGTGTCGCCGTTCCGGCCGGAACGGCAATTCGCCATTAACGCCGGCAGCCGCGTTTATCCCTTGCGCCACATTCTGTACGGCGCTCGGAACAAATCCCTCAGGGACCATCTTCGTCTCTCTCCTCCGGCCGGCTTGCACCAACTTGCCCGGCTCTCTGGAACGGCGGCGGAGAAACTACTCTTCCCGTCATCGGATTACGTATTTAATGGTAATAATACCGAATGCCTTCCGTACCTGTCAAGGAACGTCAGGGAACCGGATCAATCCCTCCGGGATGAAACGGATGGCATCGCATAATGCGCCGCGCCGCAAGCCAGGAGCCCTTAGCTGCACCGTGTTTTTCAATCGCTTCCAGCGCATAAGCGGAGCAGGTCGGATAAAACCGGCAGGTCGGCGGCTTGAGCGGCGAAATGACGGTGCGGTATACATGAATCGGCGCTTTAACCACTCGTTTAAAGCTCAATGAGCGGCCCCCTTCCCCATCCTTTTCTCTACTGTTTCTATTTTGAAGCAGAACGATACAAGAAGCAACCCGACGTAATTTTGCATATTTAATGTCCTTTTTGTACACTATCTTCTGTCACAGGGCTATGATACTTTAAAGACATGTCGCATTATCTTAGACACTCGAGAATCGAAGGGAGATTAATTCCGAATGAAAATCCGCATTGCTAAACTCAGCTACTGGCATGTCCATGCCTGGGACTATACCCGTAACGCCAACGAACATCCCGATACCGAAATTACAGCTGTATGGGACGAGCTGCCGCAGCGCGGACAGGAAGCCGCCGAAAAGCTTGGCGTTCCTTTCTATTCGAATCTTGATGAAGTGCTGGCCCGCGATGATATTGACGCCGTTATTGTGGATGCCCCAACGTCGATGCACCGTGATGTAATGGTTAAGGCCGCACGCGCAGGCAAGCATATTTTTACCGAAAAGGTCGTCGCTCCGACTACAGCAGAGCTGAACGATATATTGAAAGCGGTTGAAGAAGCAGGCGTGAAGCTTACCGTTTCGCTTCCGCGCCTGTACGATGCCTACACGGTCGCTATTCGTGATGTGCTGGCAAAAGGGCTGATTGGCGAACCGACCCAAGTCAGAGTGCGCATGGCGCATGACGGAGCAATCGGAAACTGGCTTCCGGAGCATTTTTACACGCTGGAGCAGACAGCCGGCGGCGCCATGATCGACCTCGGCTGCCATCCGATGTATTTGACCAGCCTTTTCCTCGGCGGCCTGCCGGAAAAAATCACGGCCTCCTACGGTTATGTCACGGGACGCGAAGTCGAGGATAATGCCATTGCCCTGCTCTCTTATCCGAATGGAGCGATTGGCGTGGTGGAAGCCGGCTTCTCCAGCAAACATTCCCCGTTCCAGATCGAAATCTCCGGAACGCAAGGCACGCTGCTCTACGGGATGCCGGAGGACCGCCTGCTCGTGCGCAGCGAACAGCTGGACAAAAAGATCTGGAGTGAGCTTCCGCTTGCGGAACCGCTGCCGAGCGCGTTCAGCCAATGGGTCAGCCATATTCAAAACGGTACGGTTGCCGAGGAGAATCTGCAGCTCGCAAGTAACCTGACCCGTCTCATGGAGGCGGCTAATCTGTCCGCAGCCCAAGGACGCAGCATTCAACTTTCCGAGCTTTCCGAAGCATAGGGGGAACAACGCGTGGCCAAACTCTATGCCCCGATGCTTGTAAAGCCGGACATCCTGGACCGGATGGAGTTAAGCTTCAACTGGGGCCGCTACCGGCTGCGCGTGCTGCGTCTGCATTTGGATCCTTTTCCAAGAGGCTATTTTATCCGGTTTCATAAACATTCGGAATATGAATTCCACTTCATCGCCGCCGGATACGGCCAGGTTACACTGGAAGAAGGAGAGTTCGATCTCACGGAGGGCATGTTCTACTTGACCGGGCCCGGCGTGATGCATCAGCAGCTTGGCGGCGAGGATGAAACCATGTACGAGCTGTGCCTGCATATCGACATCAATCCTCTCCACGGGCCCTTTCCCGACGAAGAAGATTGGGAGGCTTTAGAGGCGCGCAATTGCATAGAAACGCTAGACCGGTTAGGCGCCTTTCCGAAGCATGACCGCAGTATGGCGATGCCTTGGTTTCTCGCCGCTTATCAAGCAGTCGCCGAGGCGCAGCCCGGCTGGGCGACAACCGTCAAGCAGGCCGTAATTCAAATTCTGCTGCGCGCCTCGCATGCCGCTCTCGATAGCCCTCCGGCCGTACGCCAGCTGGAGCGAGACATGGCCAGCTACCGCTTTCAGCGGGTAACACAGTTCATCCAGGACAATTACGCCAGCCCGATTACGCTGAAGGAAGTTGCGGAGCGGATTCACGTGAGCAGCCGCCAGCTGCAGCGCATTATGAAAGACCAGGGCGGCGTTTCCTTCAGCGAATATTTGGAGCGCTGCAGGCTGGACCGGGTATGCACGGCGTTGGCGGAAGGAGGCTCGTCCATTGAGCAAATTGCAACGGACAACGGCTTCCAAAGCGGCAACTACTTGCATTACGTCTTCCGCCGCAGATTTGGAATGACCCCGAGCCGATACCGCGAAAACTCTCGAAGTCTTCCGGACTGGCAGCATATACACAAGGAGTGACCTACATGTCCACTCAGACTCTTCGAATCGGCATCATCGGCAGCGGCGGAATCGCCGGCATGCATGCCGCTTCCTATAAAACAATCGCAGGTGTCGAAATTGCAGCCGTTGCCGACGCTATCCCAGGCAAAGCTGCTGAATTTGTAGAGCGGCACGGCCTTACCGGCACGCTTGCATTTGACGATTACCGCGAGCTGCTGAAGCTCGATCTAGACGGAGTCAGCATCTGCACGCCCAATTCGGCGCATCGCCAGCCGACTGTAGACTCTCTCAACGCTGGCAAACATGTGCTGCTCGAAAAACCGATGTCCGTCACACTGGACGAAGGCCTCGACATGGTGCGCGCCTCCCGGCGGAACGGACGCATGCTCACGATCGGCTTTCAGCCGCGTTATGATCCGAACATGAAGCTGATTCAGGATATCGTGCGCTCCGGCAAATTGGGCAAAGTTTATTATGTCGAAACGGGCGGCGGACGCCGCCGCGGCATGCCGGGCGGAACGTTTATCCGCAAAGAGCTGGCAGGCGCCGGAGCGATGGCCGATATCGGCTGTTACTCTCTTGATATGGCTCTGAATGCGCTGGACTATCCGAAACCGCTGACCGTTTCAGCCAGCACCTTCAACCATTTCGGCCGTAACCCGCTCTACCATCCTGAGGCCGACCGGTTCGATGTGGAAGACTTTGGCGCGGCAATGATTCGCTTCGAAGGCGACTTGACGCTTCATTTTAAAATCAGCTGGGCAATGCATCTGGACTCCCTGGGAACGACCAACTTCCTCGGCACGGATGCCGGCCTGAAAATAACGCCGTTTGGCCAGGGCAACTGGTCCGGCGTATGGGACGGTAAAGTCGGCAGCATCCAGATGTACCATGACTTCATGGGCGGCCAGACGATGACGCAAATCCCAATGATCGAGCATCAGCTGGATCTGTTTCGGGAAAAGGTGCGCGACTTCGTGGATGCCATCCGCGAAGGACGGGGAGCCCCTATTCCCGGCGAGCAAATTTTGATTCAACAGGCGATTATCGACGGCGTGCTCCGCTCAGCGGAACAGCGTGCCGAAGTAAGCGTAACCGTACCGGATTATGCTGGCGGGTCCGCTGACGAATAGATTTCTAACAAGAAAAGCCCAGGTCATTTGTCATGACCTGGGCTTTTCTTTGTGCTTAATATGAGAATCAGCTTTTCTCTTCCGGCAGCGGCTGGAAGAGCATTGCAATCGGCAAATTGCTGCCGGAAGCGATCAGATAGGTCAAATTCAGCGTTTCAACTGTGTTACCCGAGCGGTATAAAACCATGGCCTCATTTTGCGAGCGCAGCCAGCCATTTTTGGGAACCGGTACGAGAGTGCCGTTCACCAGAAACGCGCCGGTATACAAGCCGCCGCGCGGATTGATGGCAACTAACGTCCGCGGAGCCAGCCGGATGTTCATTTTATAGAGCACGCCGAAGTTGCCGCGATTCAGCTGCAGAGATCCGTCCGTGTTATCGTAACCGTCCAGATAGGGATCCAGCTTGTTGTCGCCAAGCACAATCCGCTCCGGTTTATCGCCAAGGATGCCTTCAATGTCAATCGCACGAGTTGCATTGTTGAACGATCCGCGGGTATGCTTGCCGTCAGCCGGCATCAGCTCCATCCGGTTCACTTCCTTCAGCGGGTCCTTGCCGTCGGCGACGACAATAATGCGGAAGCGCAGCGTCTCATCAGAGGTCACATCTGCGTAACCGGAATAAACAAGTCCCGGCTTGATCGCCCCGGCCGAGATTTCAGTCAGCACCACTTTGGACTCGCCCGGTTTAACGCTGGTGTATTTCACTGGCGGGTTTTTGGTCAGAGACTCCAAATATCGCACGGTAGACATTTTACCCGTAGAATCCTCGTATTGCGCCGGTCCGCCCGTCCCGGTATGTTTCACGCCGAATTGGGCCGTCCGCCAGCCTTCGTTCGTAACGACCAGATACATGCGGAGCGGAATGTTCGTTGTGTTTTTGTTATGGAAAAGCAGCCTTATTTCGCCTTCAAACTGGTCGTCATAGGCGATTCCCTCCGATGTCCATAATTCCGGGCTGTTGCTGCGTACAAGCTTGGAAGGCTCGGAATGATAGTCATACGACAAAGCCGGAATGTTCAGCACAGATTTCCCATCAATGGGGAAAATATTGCCGATATCCGTGAACAGCTTGCCATACTCCTCGCGGGAATACAGCACCTCGTTCGAAACGGTGATCGTTTTGGTTATGCTAGACGCGTAACCTTCCTCATCCGTAACCTCCAGCGTGACTGACTTCTCTCCCGGCTCAAAAAACACATCCTGCTTCCCGATCCAGTATTCCTTCAAATCACTCGTTGAATCATCTGTGCTCAGGTTCATATAATTGATGCGCTCGCCAATCCGGTAGACTTCTTTATCCGTACGGAAATCCGCATTCGGCGGCTGATTCGGCGCATGCACCTGAAAGGTAAGCGTAAACGGTTCGCTCCATTCCCCGGTAATGTCCTGCACCTTGCGGGTAACCGTATAAACGCCTGGCTCAAGAAACACCTCCTGCCGCCCCTGCCATTCCTCGTTCTGTAACGGCCCGCCGTTCGGTGAGCTGAAATGATCGATGTAGGTGACAGGATCGCCGGTATAAATTTTAGCCGGCTGCACGCTGAACGCAGCGCTTGGCTTGGTATCCCAGGCGAGTTTCACTTTGGTGCCCGAAGCCGTTAATTTGCTGTTCGTGGCTAACGCCCAGGTGCGGACCGGCACCATCAGAGAGCCATTTAACGAAAAGGACGTAGCTGGTCCCGTCATCTTTTTGCCGTTAACCTTGTATTCCCGCGTGTTCATTCGAAAACGAATTTCTTGTCCCGCGCTGCGCGCGATGGACTCCTTCGATTTGGCGTCGTAAGAAATAGTATAACCGTAGCGCGCCGCCATCGAGCTAAAGGATCCATATGAAAATCCGTTTTTAATCGTCAGAGGCTGAGCTCCGGTGTAAGCTGTGCCGTTAAGCACCATCGTTTTGCTGTTTTTTGTCAGCACAAGCTCATTGGAAGCGCCAAGCGCCTCCGCCGGAGCTGATGCGACGCCGCTCAGCAGTGGCAAAGCCAAGAGAGTAACCGTCAGCAGCCATTTCAATCGTTTCATGCTTCGACTCCTTTTTTGTCGGACTGCACCGGATGCCGTGCTATCCCTATGTCGTAAGCATTAACGCTAACTGGCCCCCAAAGTTGCGATTTTACAAGGAAACGTCATAAATTCGCCATATGGCTTAACCGTTTAATCTCATATTTGTCAGAAATGCCGCAGCCATTAAAATAAACAGCAAAATAGCCCCGATGGCAGCGAATGTCCGGCGGCGGCGGTGCCTGGAGAGCAGCTCCGGCGAATCTTTGCGATGCAGCGCATCCGCATAAGCCCGCTGCAGGAACATATACCAAATCAACGTCGCCACAAATCCCATATTGCTAATAAACCATATTTTTTGCCACATCAGAAAGCCTCTTTCCTTCTCATAAATGGATTGAATTAGATCCAGACCGCCCCTGAAATCTTCGATAGACATTAAAAAAACCGCAAAAGCGGTTTTAGTCAAATGCAATTGATAGGGCTAGATATACCATAAATCCAACAAAATGTAGAACACAATCGCACTGATCACGCCTCCTGCGAAGTAAAACCAGCCTTGCCGGAAGCGCTGCTGGAACATTCTCAGTACGCCAAGACTAAGCAGTGAAAATATGAGCAGAATGAAAACTGCCCCCAGGACAAACAATCCTGCGGAAACATTGCTAACGTCAACGGCTGTCACCTTGGACACTCCCTTATGTATAATTCAGTCTCTTAAAATCATAAAGGAAGCGTTTGCCAAACGCAACCGCATGCGCTCATCCAATTTTGACGCTATGTTCACAATTTAGACGGATCGCCTTGAACGCTCCCACCACCTGGAGAGGTGGAGGATTCTTGCGAACAGAGAAGCATCCTTCTCTTTAGGAGCAAGCGATCCCTGCGGTTCCCGCAGTTGAGTTGGGATGTCCCAACAAACGTAGCCCTTCTTGCCTGATGTTCATGCTCGCGTTATGATCCCGGTCGTGATTCGTGCCGCAACGAGAACAACTCCATTCCCGCAGGCTAAGCTGTTTCACGTCGCGATTTCGGTTTCCGCACACATGACAAAGCTGACTGGATGGATAGGTTTTTGCCACGGTCTGAATTTGACGGCCATACCAAGCCGCTTTATAAGTCAGCATCGTGCGAAGCGTGGCCCAACACGCGTCTCCAATGGACTTGGCCAGCTTGGAATGTTGCATGAGGTGACTTACCTGCAGCTCTTCCAGGCAGATCGTTTGGTTGTCACGAATCCACTTGGTCGAGAGCTTGTGCAAAAAGTCCTGTCGGCAGTTGGCGATTTCCTCATGAATCCGAGCGATCTTCTGCTTCGCCTTGGCATAATTTGAACAACCTTTTGTTCGCCGCGACAAGCGGCGCTGCCAGAAAGCCAATTTTTTTCGAAGGTGCGGAGATGCTTCGGATTGGACACGACTTCCCCGTTGCTGCACACCGCAAGCGATTTGAGACCCAAGTCAACACCTATGCCTGTTTCCAATTCAGGAAGCGGCTCCATCTCCACTTCGCATAGAATCGAGACAAAGTATTTGCCTGTTGGGTTCTTCCGAATTGTAGCGGAGAGGATTCGTCCCTCTACGTTCCTGGACTTGGCAAACCGAACCCAACCCAGCTTAGGCAGCTTCAGTCGGTCGCCTTTAATCGCAATGTTATCGTTGGTATATTTCGTGGTGTAGCTTTGTACAGGATTCCGCTTCGATTTAAAACAAGGGGCCTTATTCTGCCTCTGGTGAAACCGTGCAAAAGCATCCGCCAGGTTCCGTACACTGGATTGCAGAGCCATGCTGTCCACTTCTTTTAGCCAGGAAAAGAGACGCTTGAGGGAAGGCAGTCCGATGGCACAGGTGTTGTAGGTCAGCCCTTTTCCTGATTCTTGGTAGGTTTGATTCCACTTTTCAAGGAAGTGTTAAAGACATAGCGGGCGCAGCCGATGGTTTTATGGATGAGCGTCCGTTGTTCTTCGGTGGGATAGATGCGAAAGCGAAACGCCTTGTGATGCACCATGCAACCATCACCTCCGGTTTTGCGGTCTCCCTCAATTATAGCACATACGTTCGGTTTATACATCCAAAAAATGCCGATTCATCCCCTCCTTGTAGAAGGTGGAGTATTCTCGGCAATTTTAGATAAATAAAGAGCGAAGGCAATTTCCCCCGCTCAGTCGGCTCCATCTTCAATTGAAATATCAATATAACGTCCGGCCTGCTTTTTTTTCATGCGAATCTTCAGCACGCCTCCGCGCAGCACCGCACGGGTGGATCTGGGCATAATCGGGCTTGGCAGCTTGAATATTTGTGGTTTTCGCCCGGGCAACCCTTCCAGCTTAAGCCTCTCTTCTTTGGCCAACACACGCAGTGTATCCCAGTCGGGATCACCATTCATGGGCACTTTGAGCAGCAAATACTCCCGCCCCTCGCTCCATTCCGCTTCGACGGACGAAACGGCCGCTTTGAAGTCCTTCTCCTTGCTCTCCTTGTCATCCGCCTGCTGCATGCCTGACAATCCAGCTGAAGGATTGCCGCTCATTGCGCTTTCCATCATCCCTCTAACAAAACCTGCAACCCACTCCGGATCTTTCATTAATTCGAAGCCGCGGGGGAGCTGCTGTTTGGACAGCCAATCCTGCATCCGCTCGAACTTGCCAGTCATGGGCATTCGCCTCCTCTATGCCCTACGGTATGCAGCCGGGCTCAATTTGGTGACAGCTGCCGACTTTTAAGGCTCGGCTTTTGGAACATTTGGGCGAATGCCGCATATAGTGGAGATACAAGAGGCAGCCGGCACTCATGCGAACTGCCTATACCTGCCGATTCAGAGGTGATGAAATATGCCAGCTGCGATAGGCTTTGTCAACATCGTTAGTGTAGGTTCCAGCGCAGTGGTGCAGTTTGGGGACAGTGTGCAAATATCCCCGTCCAGCACCTCCAAAACATATGCCGGTTCCGGTTCCTTTTTGACAGGCGGACTTACCAATGCAAATAACGGGCTGAGCGCCACCAATACGCTAGACCCGGATCTGCAGGATAACTCCAGCAACGAAATCGCATCAGGAGCTAACGTGATATGAATCTGACCGTTCACCAGTCGATTACAATTCAGCAGCTGCGGGTGGATAGCCTGACGAACAGCTCCGTGCTGCAAATCGGAAGCGCAGGATCAATCCGTCCCCTTTCCCAGCTGTACAACTCCGGCGGCTTCACCCATCCTGCAGATGAGTTGACCGCCACGGATGAAAACGCAAATGCAATTAATTTTGTTCCGCTTCCTAATCCAAGCTAAAAAAGCTAATCGATCAAGGAGGTGACCGAACGGATGGAGCATAAGGAATCTTTCGCTGCTAGACAGGCACCTGGAATTCAGCAGCACGCGGAGGCTCCGCAAGTACATCCGGATCGTTCTTATCCCCTATCGACAGCGCTCGGCTTGTTGACGGGCAAGGGCGGAAAAGGCTTATCTGGCGGTTTAGTGCCCGGTCTGCTTGGCAAAAGCATGAACTGGCCGGGCCTTGGCGGAGCGTTTCCCGGCATGATGGGCGGAAACGGCATGGGCGGCGGATTCGGAGGAAAATGGGCGCCCTATCCCGGAATGATGCCGGGAGGCTGGCCGCAGCAAGGAGCGCCGATGCCAGCCAGCCAGCCGTATGCCGGGTGGGGCGCACAACAAGCCTTAGCCCCCGCACTCCATCCGGGCTGGCCTGCAAATCAAGCTCCGCCGCCTAATCCCGGATGGGGGCAACAGCAGGCGGCTCCTGTTCCCCCTTCCGGTTGGGGACAGCAGCTGGCGGCTTCTACTCCCCCTCCCGGATGGGGGCAACAGCTGGCGGCTCCTGTTCCCCCTTCCGGTTGGGGACAGCAGCTGGCGGCTCCTACTCCCCCTCCCGGATGGGGGCAACAGCAGGCGGCTCCTACTCCTCCTCCCGGATGGGGGCAACAGCAGGCAAAACCTACCGTTGTTGGAGGGCTTCCGGTCGGCATGCAGCCTGCCGGAAGTTTTGCCGCCCCTCCCGGCTTGCAGCCCGCACCATCTGCCGTGCCATCGCCCGCATTCCCTGTGATTCCGGGTATTCCAGGTACTCAAGCGGGTAATGCGGAAGCTGAAGAGGTGGACAGCGCTGGAATAGTAGGTAGCAATACTGTCGAAATTCCAGGGACCACTATAGTCGTTACCCCTGAGGGAACGACGGAAATTCCCGGAGGTTGGCAGCCGTCTTCAGGTGGGCCTGTCCCTTCATGGGGGCCAGGCACCGTTTTTTTAGGCGCACCGCCAGCCGGATTATCCCAAGGAGGCTGGCCTGTCGGCAGCGGGATTCCCGGTTTGGATCCAAGCTTACTGCAGGGCCTGGACGAGAAAAAGTTTGAACAGCTTATCAGCGCCCCAAATTCCGATTTCATGAAACAATGGGAGAACTACGAAGGATGGCCGTTTCCTGGGCCTCCTTACACGATTGTACCGGACGAAAATCCCGTAAATTCCGCCGTATTGCAGTCGGTTTCAGATGAATCGCATCCATGCACGGGCAACCTCAACGATCCGTCCTGTTTGCAGCTATGTGTGAAATCTCTCGTTGCAGGGTGGTCGGAGCAGCAGCAATATAATGTGCAGCTTGCTGCTTATGTGAGACAGCTGGCAGCTCAGCTGCAAGAGCTTGAATCGAAACCGTCGTATACGATTGAGAGAATAGAATACAATTTTGATCAGCTTAAGGTTGAGCAGCTTGACGGCACGCTTAATATCGGCATGACGGCTCCTTCGGAAAGCCAGCTGCAGGAATTGGGACAGCTTTCATTACCGGCAAACATCAACGTCGAGAATGGCGGTGCAAAAGTTTATCCGCTGCCTATTCCGCAATCGGCTGCAGCTGGTATAGCGTCGCAAGCAGCTAAAGCTCAGGCTGCAAGCTCAGCCGCTGCGGCAAAGTCAGCAGCGCAGACTCCATTTCAGCCCGCAATTCCCGGCGCTTTCACCACACCAGCGCAACCAGGCTTCGGAGCAGCTCCAGGCTTAACGGCCAGCCAGCCGCCTGCCGTTCCGGCGCATCCAATATTAGATCCTGGAGCCGCAGCTATACCAGGCTTTTCAGGGACTCCAGCTGCACCGCCGCAAGCAGCATCTGCCGCTCAGCCTGCGAACGGAAGCCCGACCGGATTTCCGCCAATCGGAGCTTCTCCGGCTCCCGGCAGCGCCCAGCCCGCCGTAATGCTTCCGGGTTTTACCGACATACGCGATTCAGTGAATACATGGTTGAATGCTAATGCCCATATGAAGCTGGACGCTGCAGCTAAATCCAGCAAAGTGCAGCTGGATCCCTCCCATCGCCAAATGGTCATTGAAGATGTTCGGAGGCAAATCCCTGAAAGAATTCGTTTATATATGAATGAAGAGCTGGCCGGGCTCGGGAATTCCCAGGGAGATTCTCCCGAACAAACGCGTCTCGCCCCGGAAAAGCTGCACCGGACGGCTGAACGTACGGTCAGAGATGCAGAAACCGCGCTTAAAAACTACGTCCAGCAATTATCTAGCATAGCTCCCCCTGAAAGGAAGCGGTGATTCAAATGGCAATGAATGTCCATGTTACGAATCATGTTTTATCTGTAGGCTGCGTGGAAATACTTGGCGTCGCAGCATCCTCCCTTTTTCAAATCGGGGATACGGATTCGATGGTCATGTATTCGATTTTTGACACCCCTCCCGAGGCTATAATCGTCGGCCCATTCGCTCCTCTGCCCGAGCCGGACAATAATACTGAAGCGGGAGTCATTCAAAATCCAGGCGGTCAAACGATTGTTCCGGTCATTGAAGAAAGCGAGTCTCTTCAATCATCCTCAGGAGCGTTAACTCCGTCCAATAATGTCAATCGTGCAATACCTTCTTCCAGAGGGGGCGCGCGATGATTGACTCCGACGCTTCCATTCGAACTGCTTACATCGGCTCCGTTGAGCTGATCAGCATCGGATTGTCTTCCGTTGTTCAATTCGGAGATACCGGAAGAATACACTCGCGAACTAAAGTTTTGGCCGTTCAGCGCCAGCTCGATCACAGAGTCGGAGGAGAGGTTGAGTTTGACCGCTATCCCCTGTTTTACAAACCGTTTGCCCAATTAAAAGAAAGCGCCGATGCTGCCGATGTTCGAACGATTCGAACGAATCCAACTCCGGGCATTCAAGTTGGCTCGGTAAGCGTCATCGCTTACAGCTCAGCAGCCGTTATGCTTACAGGCAATGCCGTGGAGGCAGAGCTGGAAACTCGTCTGAAGCACTTTAGGCAATTTGCCTATGCCTTATCCGCAACTTCCGCTTCAGAAGAAGCGATCAGCGAGTTAATCGTAAATGCCGAAGTGCCAGGAAGCGAAGCCGAGTCGACGTAACCGTGATAGTTGCCGGGTCCATGCGCGGAAAAACCGCATAAAGTGTGGATGTGGAGTTCAGCCGGTATTCATGAAGGATGCGGAACTTCGCCACTATACGTGCGGGAGGCATTCACCATGGGTTATGGAGTCGAAAATGCAGCAGTAGGCGGCGTTGGAGCCGCTAACTACCCTATCGGCGGCTACGGAGGCGGCTGCGGCTGCGGAACGGGCTGGGGCGGCCTTGGTTCTGGCATAGGCGTTATTCTGGTTTTATTTATTCTGCTCGTTATTATTTCACGCGCCTTTTTCTTTTAACTGGACCTTATCATCCAATCTTTTGTTGAGCGCTCCATGCAGCTATAGTTGCTGCATGGAGCGTTTTAATTACCTCTCTAAATTTTCGAAACGGCAACCAGTAAAGACAAAATCCCGCCCTCTTAAGAGGCCGGGATTTTGCTGATGCCGATCATTTCAAGGAAAGCTCCTTATACTTCGCGGCATATTTGCAGACACTCTGCACAAAGGTAGCATGCGACCACGTCAGCGGCGCGACAGACAGCGGGCTGCCGTCATACGGATTCAGCTGCTCAGGCAGCACGCCGCTTTCCAGCGCTTGGGATACTACCCATTCCAGCGTACGGCGGGGCGCTTCAAGATCGGACAGCTTGCTGGCGGAATCGATCTCATAGTTCGCCACCCATAACGTACATATAATCCACGGATTGCCCGGCACCTTATCGATTTCACCGGACTGCTGGAAGTAGTAGTCGTTCGTATAACGAGCGATGCCGCCGATATGGGTGCGTACCGCCAAACCGTCGCGAATCGACTCCATCGTGCGGATAACGCGGTAATCGTCAGCCGGCAGCACGCCGAACTCCAGCACAGCGAACAGGCTGCTTTCCAGCGTCATATCTTTGACCCAGCCGCCGTCCTTCTGCACGAGACCGCGGGCAAACCGTCCGCTTTCTTCATCCCACAGATGCGTCAGCATGCCCTGCTTCAGCTCTTCCGCAGTACGCCGGTAATGATCGCTGCGCTCATAGTCGCCGAACAGCTCGGTGAAGAACGAAGCTGCCATAAGACCGCCGTAAACCGAGGCCGCCGTGTACGTCCAGATCCCGTAGCGCTCCTCCCATAAGTCATAACTCGGTTTGGGAAGCGACAACGAATGCTCCATATATCCGCTCAAAAATGCTGCAGCTTTACGAATCAGCTTGCTGTACATCGACTGAGGAAGCTCGATCACCTGATGCCGCTGATAGTCCCGCCACAGAGCGAACAGCACAAGCGCCGTTTCATCCTCCTGAATCGGCAGCCTTTTGGCTCCCTGCACGGTGTACGGATGCCAGCTCGAGCCGACCGTACCATCGGGATTAAATTTGTGGTTTAGGTAACCTTCCGGCGTTAACGCATCGGTGCAAAATTGAAAAAATGGAGCAATTACGCTCTGGTAACCGGCAAGCGACATCGCATCCGCGACAAGCGCTCCGTCCCGAGGCCACATGTAGCTGTAATGGTCGCGGTTATACTGCAAAATATCGGTGTCGTTCGCTGCGATAATCGCGCCGCGCTCATCGGTTTGCGTCCGTACCATCAGCAGGCTGTGGCGGAACATGCGCCCTACCTCGGGCGGAAGATCGCCCAGATCCTTCTCCGCCCGGTTCAGCCAGTGATTCCAGTAGACGACAACGCGGCTGAGCAGTTTTTCGGGATGATTGTCCTGAACGTATTGATTCAGCTTTTTGACCTCTTCGAGGCTTTTGCCGATTGACATCCAGTAATAAATTGTCTTTTCCCCTCCGGCCGGAATCGAAGTGCGGAAGCTGATCGTGCTGTCAACCGAGCCTTGCGCAATCGCATTGCCCATCAGCACTCCATCCTCGGCGTCGCGCCATGTCCCTTCCGCAGAGTGGAAACGTTTGATACCGGTGGAGTACTGCGTAATGCCGCCTTCCTCCGAGAAGCCGTTAAACATGAAATAAGACGAACGCTTATAATGAAACAACGTATGGTTGTCGGGATAGTAGGCGGCGGTGTCGCCAACCTCAGAGCCGTCAATCATCAGGTCCTGATGAAAAAACAGCCGGAATTCTCTTTCCCGGTTCGCATGGTTGCGGATCACCACACGTTTCAAATAAATCGTTTCACGCTGGTGAATGCCGTCGTTCATCTGCAGCTCGGTCTCTAGACCGTAATGGCGGGCCGTCACATCCGTGACGAGCGAATCCTCGATATACCCGAGCTTTTTGTCCCAAGCGGCATCCTCCAGCCAGGTGAATTGCCCTTCCGTCCACAGGCCAAGACGGCAATACTGTCCGCCGACATGATTGAGCTGTCCGACAAAAGGATAATAAATATCCCGGATGTAACAATTATGGTCCAGGTTCAGGAGCATTTTGCCATTGCCGATTACGAGGTGACGGGCCATGTTTCCTTCTCCTTCCGCTCTGGTGCGAGTTGTTCGTAGAGGCCGATATAGGCTCCGGCGGAACGGCTCCAGCTATAATCGTCCAACGTTCCGTTGTGAACGATTTCCTTCCAGACTTTTTCCTTGCGGTAGAAGCCGATCGCTCTGCGGATCGTATGCAGCAGATCATGCGCATTGTAATTCGCAAAGCTGAAACCGTTGCCCTCGCCAGTATATTCGTTGAACGGCCGGACTGTGTCCCGAAGTCCTCCAGTCTCGCGGACAATGGGAACAGTGCGGTAGCGCAGCGCCAGCAATTGGCTCAGCCCGCAAGGCTCGAATTGAGAAGGCATCAGGTACATGTCCGATCCTGCGTAAATACGGCGCGCCAGCCCGTCGTTAAAGCCGGTGCGAATGCTCACCTTGTCAAACCGGGTATACGCGGCGGAGCGGAACATTTCCTCATACTTATAGTCACCTGATCCCAGCACGGCGAACTGCACATCCTCCTCCAGCAGCTCTCCTAACACGCCGTCGATCAGATCAAATCCCTTTTGCTCCACAAGCCGCGAAACGATGCCGATAACCGGCACGTTCGGATTTTGCGGCAAGCCCATCTCCTTCTGCAGCGCCAGCTTATTGCGCCTTTTCCGCGGCAGAGAGTCGAGGTAAGGCGTATCAATCGCCGCATCGTTCATCGGATCAAACAGCTCCGTGTCGATGCCGTTCACAATACCGCTCAAATCGCCTGAGCGCAGCCGCAAAATGCCGTCCATGCCTTCCCCGTAAAAAGCGGTTTTGATCTCATCGGCATAAGAAGGGCTGACCGTAGTCAGCTTGTCGGCGTACAGCAATCCGCCCTTCATGCAATTGGCCGCATCGTTATGCTCCAGACCGTCCCAGCCGAAAATATCCGGTCCCATGCCGACAAGGTCCATCATCTGCTGTTTGCCGAATACGCCTTGGTATTTCAGGTTGTGGATTGTAAATACCGTACGTACTCCAGACAGGCGGTCGTCGCTCCAATAACGGCGCTTCAGCAGGAACGGAATCAGGCCGGTCTGCCAATCATGACAGTGAATGACATCCCATATGTCCTCCATGCGCCGCGCCGCTTCCAAAACGGCGATACTGAAAAACACAAACCGCTCCGGGTCGTCGTCGTATCCGTACAGGCCGCCGCGCCGGAAATAATATTCATTGTCGATCAGGTAATAGATAACGCCGTCGACTTTGCCCTTGAGCAAGCCGCAATACTGCATGCGCCAGCCAAGCTGGACAGAGAATACATCCACCGTTTCAAAATGCTGCAGATGCTCCGCCGGAATCGTTTCATATTTAGGCAAAATGACCCGCGCGTCGACGCCTTCCGCCAGCAGCGCCTTGGGCAGCGCTCCGGCAACATCGGCCAGCCCGCCTGTTTTGGCGAGCGGGACCGCTTCCGAAGTGGCAAACAATACTTTCATAACGTATGGTTCCCTCCATATAGGCCGTTCCTGTTGCGGATTGGCTCTATCTACTCATCGCAGCTTATTTTCAATGACCTGATGAATCAGTTCCCGCTACGCCAAAGATTGGCCCTCTGATCGCTGTTGATCTCCGATTTCTTTGAACTTAACCTATTGAGGTTGAAATCGGACATCAAAGGCGAACGCTTCCGCTTCTCCGGGCTCAATCTTAGGCTTCGCTTCTTTTCATCAGTTCCTTGTAATTTCACCGTTCTGTCAAATCGTTTTCCGCTTACCAGCCAAGAACGGCAGCCCTTCCGCACCGCGAATATCCCGGCCCGGCTCAACATGGCTTTCCTTGTCCAGAATGACCCGGTCCAGAGCCGTTCCCGCACCAATGATGCCGTTCTGCATCACGATGCTGTTGCGGATGACTGCGCCTTTACCGACATGCACGCCTCGGAAAAGCACGCTATTGATAACGGTGCCTTCAATCTTGCAGCCGTTTGCGATGAGCGAGTTGCCCGTTTTGGCCCCTTCCAAATAGCGGGTAGGCGGCTCGTCCTTTGTTTTGGTCAGAATAGCGCCAGGCTTGAAAAACAGCTCGCGCCACGCTTCAGGACGCAGCAGATCCATGCTTGTCCGGTAATAAGCGTCCACCGTGTTGACGACGCCGAGATACCCTTCATATAAATACCCATAGATTCGGAGACTGTCGACACGGGATAAAATGGCATGGCGCACCAGATGATCCTGTCCCTGAGCAAGCGAAGTCTGCACGAGATCCATTAGCAGGTCTTTTTTCATCACGTAGATTTCCATGGAGTGGATGTCAGATTCCATATTGCCAAAATGATCCTGCATCCCTTTGACGCGTCCGCCCTCGCCGAGCTCCACCTTGCGCGTTTTGCCGCCGAGCAGATCCGCCTGTTTTTTGCAGACAACGGTAATATCCGCATCGTTGCTTTCATGGTATTGGATAACGGCGTCCAGGTCGATGTTGCATACCATATGGCTACGCGTTACAACGACATACTCCAGCTTGCAGCGCTGGAAGTAATCCCGGTTCTGATAAAAATGGAACAGGTCGCCGCGGCTCAGCTCATGAATGTTGTCGGTAGCAGGCGGAAGAATAAACAGTCCGCTCTGGCGGGTGTGCAGATCCCAAGGGCGTCCGGAGCCGAGATGGTCCATCAGCGAGCGGTATTTCGTATGCGCAAACACCGCAACCTTGGAGATGCCGGAATTCACCATGCTGGACAAAATAAAATCGATCAGCCTGTAACGCGCTCCAAACGGCACGGTAGCCGGGCAGCGGGAAACGGTCAGGCTTTCCAGCTCATCCGTTTCGTGAATCAGGTTGACTACGCCCATCGCTTTGTTGATCATGGCTGCTGCACCTCCTGAAGTTGGGACACATTCACCTTATCATAGCTGGCTACAACGGCGATTTCTCCGCTGCCCCGTTCGCCGAGCGTCACTCCCGGCTCCACAACCGCATTTTCGCCTACAATCGTGCGATACACTTTGGCTCCAGCGCCAACGACGGCTCCCGGCATAATGACTGATTCTTCAATCACGCAGCCTTCCCCGATCTCCACGCCGCTGAACAGCACGGAGCGGTTCACCTGGCCCTCCACGACGCAGCCTTCCGTAATCATCGACTCGGTAATGGAAGCTGACGGAGATACATAGTGCGCCGGGCGGTTATGTCTCGTCGAAAAGATGCGCCAGTCGCTGTCGCCAAGATCCAGCTGCGGCTCGCAGCCCAGCAGATCCATATGCGCTTCCCACAAGCTTTCAATCGTGCCGACATCCTTCCAGTACCCTTTGAACGGATACATGTGCAGGTGAATGTCATCCTCCAGCATCGCCGGAATGATATCCTTGCCGAAATCATGGGACGACTTGCGGTCCGCTTCGTCGCGAATCAGGTAACGCTGCAGCACCTTCCAGTTGAAAATATATACTCCCATCGACACGACATTGCTGACGGGATGTTTAGGCTTTTCTTCAAAATCGGTAATCCGGCAGTTGTCGCCGATAATCATCGTCCCGAAGCGGCTGGCCTCCTTGATGTCAACCTCCAGGCCCGCAACGGTCACGTCCGCTCCAAGCTCTTTATGATGCTCGAGCATCTTTTCATAATCCATTTTGTATATATGGTCGCCGGATATAATAAGCACATATTCCGGTTCGTAACGATCAATAAATCCCATGTTCTGGTAAATGGCGTTGGCTGTCCCTTTGTACCAGTCGCCACCTTTGGACTTTACGTAGGGCGGGAGAACGGCCATGCCGCCATCGCTGCGGTCAAGACCCCAAGGGCTTCCGATGCCCAAATACCGATTCAGTACGAGCGGCTGATATTGGGTAAGCACACCAACGGTGTCTATTCCCGAGTGCATGCAATTACTGAGTGTAAAATCGATGATTCGGTATTTGCCTCCGAAGTGTACGGCCGGCTTGGCCAAATCCTTCGTCAGGACGCCGAGGCGTTTTCCTTCTCCACCGGCAAGCAGCATCGCAATCATTTCTTTTTGGCCCATGGTTCCCAACTCCTCGTGTCAGTGTGTTCCCCGCGATTGAAACTCTAGCAGCTGAAAGGACAGCGGGGGCAGATGCAGGTTAAGGCTGAAATCTCGGCCATGCATTGGTGCTTCTGTACTGGAATAACGGGCCGGAAGCTCCGAGGAGGAGCCCCCGAATATGGAATCGTCGCTGTGCAGGAGGAGCTTGTAACGGCCCTTATCCGGCACTCCGACTTGGTAATCCCCATAGTGATTGAGCGAGAAGTTGGCGACAGTAACGGTGTAATTCCCGCTTTTGCCCTTGCGAATGAACGAGATTACGCACTGCTCTGAGTTGTTGACATCGATCCACTCGAAGCCCTCGGGATTAAAGTCCTGCTCCCATAACGCTCCCTGCTTGCGGTATAGTCCGTTAAGCTTGCGGACGTACTGCTGCATGCTGCTGTGGGAGTCGTACTGGAGAACCATCCAATCGAGAGATTCGCTATCCTTCCATTCGTCAAATTGACCGAATTCTCCTCCCATGAACAGCAGTTTCTTACCGGGATGCGTCATCCAAAATCCGTAAAAAGCCCGCAAGCCGGCAAACTTTTCCTCGTAGCTGCCCGGCATTTTGTTCAGCAGCGATTTTTTGCCGTGGACAACTTCGTCATGCGAAAGCGGCAGGATAAAGTTCTCGGAATAGGCGTACATCATGGCAAATGTAAGCCAGTTATGACGCTTGGGTCTTTCGGATGGGTCCAGCTGCATGTAGCGGAGCATGTCGTTCATCCAGCCCATGTTCCATTTAAAATTAAAGCCCAGCCCCCCTTCGTGTACGGGAGCGGTTACGCCGGGTTCGGCGGAGCTGTCCTCCGCAATCATCAGCGTGTTCGGGAAATAGCGGAAAACCGCTTTGTTCAGCCTTTTGAGGAATTCGTCGGCATCCAAATTGCGCGTTCCGCCATAAATATTGCGGGTCTGCTGCTCCGGTGACTTGTCCATCGTCAAATCCCTCATGCTCGCAACCGCGTCAACGCGAAGACCGTCGATATGGAACATGTCCATCCAATAGAGCGCATTGGAAATCAGGAAGCTCTGCACTTCGGTGCGGCCGTAATCAAAGGAATTGGTGCCCCAGAGAGGCTTTTCGGCCAGACGCGGGTCGCTGCCTTCAAAAATGGGGGTGCCGTCGAATTCGCGCAGCCCCTGCTCGTCTTTGCAGAAGTGTGCAGGAACCCAGTCCAGGATGACGCCAATGCCTTTGCGGTGGCAGCGGTCAATGAACTTCATCAGGCTTTTGGCGGAGCCGTACCGGGCCGTCGGAGCAAAAAAGCCTGTAATCTGATATCCCCAAGACTTGTCAAACGGATGCTCTGCGAGCGGCATGAGCTCGATGTGGGTGTAACCCATTTTTACGACATAATCCAAAATTTCCGCGCCGATCTCGTCATAACTGTAGAAAATCTCTGGGCCTTTGATTTTCCACGTCCCCATATGCATTTCATAGACGAGCATCGGCTGGTCGTAGGGGGAGGTCTCTTGTTTGCGTGTTTGCCACTGTTCGTCCTTCCAGTTGTAACTCGTCAGGTCAGCTACAACGGAGGCGGTGCCGGGTCTGAGCTCGCTAGCAAAAGCAAACGGGTCAGCCTTCAGCAGGCGTCGTCCGTCCGAAGTGTGAATTTCGTATTTGTATAAATCGCCAGCCTTTAGGCCAGGCACAAATAGCGTCCATACTCCAGTGTCGGCGACCGGCTCCATCCGGTGCTCAGCGCTGTCCCAGCCGTTAAAATCGCCTACGATGCCAACATCGGCTGCATTCGGCGCCCAGACGGTGAAGCGTACGCCTTTGCGGCGGTTTTCCAGCTTAATATGAGCCCCGAAGGTACGGTAAGCAAAATCATTGTCGCCTCGGTTGAACAGATAAACGTCTTTTAATAAAGCCTTATCCTGCTTTTCTCTAACTGCGGGCATGGGGACACCTCCGGAGAATTAAAGATGAGGCAGCGGCAATCGCTTCAAGTCGGTTTCATGGTAGTAAACCTCTTCTAGCAATCCTCTTCGACATCGAGTCGGAAGAGTCCTACACGAATCGAGGTTATTTTTCTCCTGGAGGCAGATGAATTTATATGGAAAACGCTTGCCTTGGAATGTAAACGCTCTTACGAAGGACGTGCCTTAAACCTTTACCCGGTGCGGGGTTCAGCCAATCAGGGGGAATGGCTTAGCCGAATGCTCTAACGAAACTGACAAGGCTTATTTAGCGAAAATGAGCGCTTTTTAAGTTTTAACGCAACTGAGCGGCGTTATATGGCTTATTTGGGAGTATTTCCGCCTCTTTTCCGCCCAATAAGCGCTCTCAGTTGCGTTAAAATTTCAAATCCAGCCTTTTAGGCGAAATAACGCGTCTCAGTTGCGTTACCAGTGGAACTCCCGCAATTGATAGGTCCGGTAACGCTTGTTACCACTCGCAACAACGATCCATTGCAGCTCAACAAGCTTGTGAAGAATCGTCCTGGCATAAGAATCGGTAATCCGCAAATGAGCGGCAAGATCAGCAGGCGTAAACGGCAGCATTAGCCTTCTCGCAAACCGGATCGCCTCCGCCTCAGGGCTGGACAGTCCAGCCGGAGCATTGGAAGCGACAAATTTGCCTAAAAACGAAAGAATCAACTGCTGGCAACGCTTTGTCTCCTCGGTTATGGACAAATATGCGATAGGAAGAAAAATCCAATCGTCCAGCGCCAGCAAACTATGTCTCCAGCACAGATCCTTAAATCTCCGCACATCAAGATCCCGGGCGTGAGGCCCAAACCCCTGAATCTCAATTCCACCTTTAACTCCTCCTCCTGGCAGATAGGCCAGATCAAGATAGCGATATCCATGATTAAAATCCCTTACCTCCCATTCCGGGCGCAAACAGTCAAATGATTTAACCGCAGGGAACCATACCAGCCGCAAAAACTCCAGCGTTCCATGTCCCAGCCCTTCATTCAACCGTTCGCGCCTGCGCGGGCTTTTCTCCTGCTCGATTTCGCCATTTAACCACTCTGTCAAACTTAAATCGAATAGTGCCATTTCCGCTCACCCTTCTCTTGTTAATGTTTATGTGAAAAATAAAACGCCGCTCCGCCGAAGCGCCCTCTAAAAAAGAGAGTTGCTTCGACAAAGCGGCGTGTGCTTCACGACCATTAGTTCAACTGAATGTACGACTACGCCTAGCCTAACGGCGGCCCTTAATGTGCAGGCAGCCGAGAATCAGCGTAAATGCTGTCAGTGACAGCAGAGGAATCGTGATGAAGCCAAGCCAGTTCAGGTAATCTACATTACAAGGAATGCCGGATTTGCAAGGCACCAAGCCCGCCATAGAAGGATTCCAGATCAGGAGGTTCTGGTACAGCGCAATCGCGATGCCGATCCAGGCCAGCGGGATGACATACCGCACGACGGCGCGGTCGCCTTTGTACACGGCAATGCCAAGAATAATCGCGAGCGGATACATAAAAATACGCTGGTACCAGCAAAGATCGCAAGGAATGAACCCGCGTATTTCGCTGAAATACAAGCTGCCGAGAGTTGCCGTCAGTGCAACAATCCAAGCAAAATATAAGCGGTATTTCTGCCAAAATCCAAGCTGCTCCTCAACCTCTTCCTCATCAAACGAGGATAAATCGAATTGAGTGGAATTATTCATTCTTAACCGTTCTCCTTAGGGGTTGGTGGGTTAAGCTTGCTTTCAATCGCAGCTTTGATGTCATTATAGCTGTTGAATTTAACTTGTTTGCCGTCAATTAAAACAGCTGGTGTGCCGCCAACGCGAAGAGTGAATTCGGCAAGTTTGCTGTACTCTGCAATCTTGTCTCTGCCAGCTCCGGCATTGATATCGCTGAGCAGCTTGTCATAATCCACGTCAATTTTGGCGTCCTTTGCAATTTGCACCAGGGTGTCCGGCGTTACCCATCCTTTGTTCTCCTCGCCTTGATTCGCATAAAGCGCATCGTTGTAAGCCCAAAATGCTTCCGGATTTTGGCGATAGACAGATTCGGCTGCAATCGCCGCCGTTTCTGAATCTTCACCGATGAAAGCATAGTTGGCGAAGTACAGGGAAACTTTGCCGGTGTCGATGTAATCCTTCACGAGGCTTGGCTTAACCGTCTCGGAAAAGTTTTTGCAAGCCGGGCATTGATAATCGCCGAATTCTACGATTTTGACTGGAGCGTCCTCTTGGCCGAGGCGCGGCAGCTCGCTGTATTCAAAGGCATACGGTTTAGATGCATTTTTGGATGAATTATTGATGCCAAGCACAATAACAACAGCAATGAAAGCTAAAGCAATTGTTAGCCAAATTAGAGCTCCGTTTCCTTTTTTCTGCTTGGCTGGCGGGATATAAACAGCCCTCTTTTTCTTTTTCGTATTAGATTGGCCCAAGCGTAAGCTCATCCTTTCGCAACTATAAAGTGGCTTTCATTTTTTAAAAGAGTAATCCTTCGTGCAACTTACTAAAGTATAGCCACCCACCAAGAATAGCGTCAAGCATGGAAATAACTGAAATAAGGGGCATATATCGACTATTTTGTGAAGCTCAATTACCGGCGTACCAGGAAAAATCATCCACCATCAGCTTGCCTGAACCGCTGTTCTGTGAGCGGAACCGCAGCTCCGCGCTTAACGGCGCTTGCAGGTCCAAAGCGGGATTAACCCGCAGAAACTCTGCGAATGGAATCCGCATCGTCTGACGGATCGTTTCAGGCGGATCATCATATTTTCCTTTGCCGATCTGACCGTCGAGCCACGAGACTCGCATAAATCTCTCCTGCCTCGGTGCTGCCAACGCTGCAGACAGCTCAACAAGCGCCTCTTGTCCGTGCCGGTCGCGAAGCGCGACAGACAAAACGACCGGCTCCGGCGAACAGAGCCCGCCGTCCGTGCATAACTCCCGGCTGCGGTTAGCAGCGGTAAAACGTAGCCCTGCATCGTACGGTGACGGCAAATCCTGTCCGACATTGCCAGGATATGGCAGCCCCGTTAGCCTCAGCCAGCCGTACGTCTCCTTCTCCCCGTCCAAGCCGGACGGCCTCTTTAATTCCAGCTCACTAGCAGCTTGCCACGAAAACACAGCTCCGCGGCTTCCTTTGTCATCTCCCGTACGGTCCTTCAGCGTCTCAACGGACCATGCGAGCTGCGGAGATGCTGCTGCTGCAACGCCGTCTCCCGGCCTGCTTTTGTCTGCAGCCTCAAAATCCGCAAACGGTTGATCATCAGACGCTGCAAATTGCGTAAACACGTCCAGCCCTTCCGGCACTGGAGCTCCCGTCGCCAATTGCTGCCGTGCATGCTCATCTCCCGTCAAGACAGCATCGGCAAATGCTCCAATATATAAAGCGGCAGCGGTCCGCTGCTGCCTTCCGCTTAAGATATGCTGCTGATTTAACAGCAGCCCGCCGGGAAGCGCTTGATCCATCGTTCCCCAGTCGCTGTTAAAGCGGCTATGATTCGCATCTTCAATGTATACCGTGCTTTTAAAGCCGTTGAAACCGGGAGAAAAGCTTGTCCGTCCGTACTGCCGCTCGCCGTAAAATACGGTCAAATCCGCATCCCGCGAGCCATGCAGCGTCAAATAGCTTACATGATTAAGCTGTGCGCGTTTACCGTCCACGTTCATGTCCGTCGGCGCAAGCGCCGCGACTCCGGCGATAGCAGAGCTAAGCTCCTTCTCTTCGGCTCCAAACCAGCGACCGGCGTCGGCTGCCATTGCCGCAGCCTGACCGCCGCGTGAATGCCCGATCAGCAGCACCTTTTCCGTATCCAGCTGTCCAGAAATCGGTCCGCTTGTCTGTTCGGACAACCTCCGCAGCTCCTCCAAATGCTTCAACAGCATCCAGGCGCGCAGCTTCATATCCGTTTCGGATATTCCGCTCCACGGCGAATAATTAAAAAAGTTCTCATCGACGGAAACGGCGGCATAGCCTTTGCTTGCTAGCATTTCCCCGAGATAGGCATAACCTTGGTCGGACGGCTGCTGCGCAATGTGGTTGCCGTGAACGATAAGCACAAGCGGAAACGGCCCAGCTCCTTGCGGCATCCAAAGCGTACCGTTAACGGGTAAACGCTCGGGTTCAAAACCCCAGTACCAGGATTGCAGCCAGCTCCAATCGGTTAACAGCTTGGAGCCGTCGACCGTGCTGGTGACAATGTCCGCCTTTGAGCCAAACTCCGCTCTTCTTCCTGAACCGCTTCCGTAAGTAAGAACGGAATAAGCGTATTTTCCATCGTGTACTGTTCCTGATTCCCCAGCCGACTCTGCATTGTCATCCGCGCTGCCGCCGATTCCAGCAAACGATACGCAAGAAACGAACGAAACAAGCAGAAGTCCAATCGCAGCTGCAACGGTCAGCCGCCCTGGTCCGGGCCGCCTCTCCGGCAGCCTGGACCAGATAAATGCCAGCGCCAGACCGGCACTGCCTGCCGCAAGCGCATACGCCGCAGCAATCGTTAACGCGGCGAACAGCTTGGTTTGCAGCACAAGCAGCACGGCTAACATCCCTCCAAACAGAGTGACGCAGCTGCCGGTGAACAATCTTGGCCACGGGACCCGCATCAAGGCAAAAAGCCAGGCAAACAGCCAACAACCAAGCGCCAAAAGCATAGTGCCAACGAGCACTGCCGCCATCAGGTCCAATCCGGCGCCAAAGCCGAGCGGCAAGCCTTGGGATACAGCACCGCATAATAAAGCTGCGGCAAGCCATATCCCTCCCAGCGATTTTCTCCAGAAAAGAGCATCTCGCCCGGCAGCAGGTGGAGTACGAAGCAGCCAGCCCGGCGCCGCTATCTTTTTCCGCTTGCTGCCCCGCAGCGCTTCGTTAAGTTCCATTGACACGGCAAAGCTCCCCCAGGTCCTCTAGATGTTCGCACACTAATTATACCAAACGCCCGAGCAGGAAAGCCGCTTGGCAGTTATTTCAACCGATATCTTGCCCGCGTTTCCATTCATGCGCCAGCAGGCCGTAAACAGCATGGTCCCGATATTCCAGCTCCCCGGCCGTTTCCAAGCATTCCTCCTCGCGCAGCACACCCTCCTGCGTGAAGCCAAGCCTTTCGGCAACGGCACGGCTGCGGACATTGTCGGTCCTGGCCCGGATTTCCATCCGGTTCAGATCCAGCGTGGCAAAGCCAAATTGCAGCAGGCCGGCGGCAGCGGCTGTCATAATTCCCTGGCCCTGCCTGGAGGACTCCAGCCAGTAGCCGAGCGAGGCTTTTCTATGCCGGAAATCCAGTTCCTGAAAGCTTATGAGCCCAAGCGCTTCCGCCCCTTCGATGATGACGGCGGACATCGCCTCACCTGATTTATAGCGCTTACATTCAAAGCGGACATAATCCTTCATATCGGCGGCCGTGCCGATCTGGCTTACCCATGGAAGCCAAGGCTGCAGCGCAGCGCGATCGCGGTCCACCGTGCGGTAAAGGGCTTTGGAATCAGCCGGCTGAAGCAGCCTGAGCAGCAGCCCGCGCCCGATCTCGCAAGTAAACATCATCGTCCCCCTCTCCATCCTGTCAAAGCCCATCATACCATGGCATTTACCTTTTTCGAACAGGATCGTGTACAATAGTGACTGTATAACGTCTAAATTGAAAAGGTGGCTGATCTCTTGAGCAAATTGCAGCAGC
The DNA here is from genome assembly GCF_023715725.1 of Paenibacillus pasadenensis. Classification (GTDB taxonomy): domain Bacteria; phylum Bacillota; class Bacilli; order Paenibacillales; family Paenibacillaceae; genus Paenibacillus_O; species Paenibacillus_O pasadenensis_A. The sequence continues at coordinate 545,121 of NZ_JAMBOT010000002.1, read as the reverse complement.
AAATTCAACGCTACGCAGAGCTTATTATCCAAGTTGGCGTCCGCATACAGGCCGGCCAAAAGCTGGTCATAAACGCTTCGCTTGATTCCGCCGATCTCGTCCGCCTTCTCGTTCGCAAAGCGTATGAAGCCGGAGCTTTTTCCGTAAAGGTCATTTGGGCGGATGACGCCATAACCCGTACGCGTTATGAGCTTGCCCCGGACGACGCATTTTTGGAAGAGCCCAAATGGCTCGCAGGAGAATTGCAGGAGCTAGCTGAACAAGGCGCCGCTGTCATCAGCGTAGTATCCTCCGATCCCGATCTGCTGAAGGGCATCGCCCAGGAGCGCATCGTCAATCATCAGAAAACGTACGGCAAGGCAATGTCTACATACCGTCAAATGATGCAGTCCGACAAAATCAGCTGGTGCGTCGTCGCAGCTCCTTCCAAAGCGTGGGCGGCGAAGGTATTCCCCGGCTCTACCGAAGAAGAGCAGTACGTTAGCCTGTGGAACGCCATTCTTAAAGCAGTCCGGTGTGACCTGGAGCAGCCGATTCAAGCTTGGGATGAGCATATCGCGAATTTGAACGCCCGCTCCGAGCACCTGAACGCGCGCAAGTACAAAAAGCTTCATTACACTGCTCCCGGCACCGATCTTACGATCGAGCTCCCTAAAGGTCATCTGTGGGTAGCGGCAGACAGCATCAACGTGAACGGAGTGTCTTTCGTGGCGAATTTGCCGACGGAAGAGGTGTTTACAGCAGCCAAAGCCGATGGAGTGAGCGGTTATGTGTCCAGCACAAAACCGCTCAGCTACGGCGGGAACATTATCGACAACTTCAAGCTGACCTTTGAGAACGGCAGCGTTGTCAAGGCAGAGGCCGAGCGTGGGCTTGAAACGCTGGAGGGACTGCTGGCGATGGACGAGGGAGCCCGCCGAATTGGCGAGGTGGCGCTAGTTCCTTACGACTCCCCCATTTCCCGGTCCAATATTTTGTACTACAACACGCTGTTTGACGAAAATGCCTCCAACCATCTTGCGCTTGGCAGCGCCTATGCCTTCAACCTTGAGGGCGGCAAGGAAATGTCGCAGGACGATCTGGCCAAAAACGGACTCAACACGAGCATTACCCATGTTGACTTTATGATTGGCTCCGCCGACATGAACATCGACGGCATTACCGAGGACGGGACCGCCGAACCGATCTTCCGGAGCGGAAACTGGGCGTTCTAGTCCATCCAATCACGCTTTGGACACATACAAAAGGAGCAGGCAGCCCTTGGGCGCCTGCTCCTTTTTGCAGTGTCAACGGCAATCCGATTATTCGCCGTAATCTATAGCTGAGGTTAGATTATTTTTGGGAGAAGCCCAATACTTTGCAAGCGCCTGCTCCAGCATGTCCCGCCGGATCGGCTTGCTGAGATAATCGTCCATGCCTGCTGCCAGACAGGCTTCACGATCGCCTTTGAGGGCATTTGCCGTCACCGCAATCACATATGGCTGACGGTCCAGCTGCAATGCTTGCAGCTCTTGCATCGTCTCCATTCCATTCATGACCGGCATTAAAATGTCTAGGAGAATGAGATCATAACAGTTGTTACGCCGAATTTCCTCCAAAACCTCTGCCCCATTGGCAGCCAGCACAACATGATGGCCCGATTTCTCCAGCATTTTGCGAATGACGAGCTGATTAATCTCATTATCCTCACCAATTAACACGCGCAACGGACGAGTGTTCTCGCTAACTTGCGGGACGCGAACCGGCGCTGCCAGCTCCAAAGGAGCAGCACGGCATACAACCCGGAACGTAAACGTCGATCCTTCTCCAACAACGGAACGTACCGCTATCTTTCCGCCCATAATCTCTACAAGCCTGCGGGAAATGGCCAATCCAAGGCCGCTGCCTTCCACAGTGCGCGTCAAATAATTGTCGAGTCGGGTGAACGGATGAAAAAGCTGCGGCAGCTCCGATTCGGAAATGCCGATTCCGGTATCCTCAATTACGCCTTCCAGCTCAAGCTGATCGCCTCTTTGCTCCACCAGCCGGAACGAAACCTTGATTGATCCGCTGTCCGTAAATTTCACGGCATTGCCGATTAAATTAAGCAGTACTTGGCTGAGCTTGCTTTTGTCGCCGATCAGTTGAGCTGGAATCCGTTCGTCGTTCCACACCTCAAGCTTCAGCCCTTTTTGCACCGCGTTAGGCATCTGAATGGCTAGCAGCTCGCCGGTGAGCTCGGACAGACGGAACGGCTCGTGATTAAGCTCGGACTTGCCGGATTCCAGCCGGGTAAAATCGAGCACATCGTTCACGATGTTGAGCAGCGAATGGCCGCTTTTACGAATCAATTCCACATACTCGCGGAGCTCACCCTCCAGGGAGGGGGAACTCAAAAGAAGCCGGGTCATTCCGATAACTCCATTCATCGGATTGCGGATTTCATGGCTCATCATCGCTAAAAACTCGCTTTTGGCGCGAGTCATCGCTTCGGCCGCTTCTTTTTCGATCAACAGCTTTTTTTGCTCGCTAATATCCTTGGCAATCATGTAATACCCCGTGATCTCCCCGTTGATGATGATCGGAGCAATCGAGGCGAGAATTTCGCAAACGCTTCCGCTGCTGTGCTGAATTCCGGTTAAGATGCGCTCCACCGTCGCATCTCGATGTGCCTCCGCCAAGATCGGACCAATCCGGTCCACTAGCGCATAGGGGGAAAAATCTTTGCCAACCAGCTCTTCCACCGGTCTTCCAAGCATCCTCTGGGCGACATTGTTATAGTTGATGACCCTGCCTTCAAGATCGAGAGAAATAACGGCATCATGATTGTATTTTTTGAGAGAGGTGTAACGTTCTATCGTCTCCTGCAGCTTAAGCTCGAATAATTTGCGTTCTGAAATATCGGCTAGCGAGATCAGATAGCCAGCTTGATTGCCGCCATCATCCTCAAGGCCGTATCCTGTCAGCTGTACAAAAAGAGTCTGCCCGTCGCGCTTTCTCAGCTCAAGCTCGCAGCTGCACGGCTCTTTGCTCCAGAGCGTGTCCGGCCACTGGCCTCCAGTTATCCCCGAGGACATAATCTGGCTGAATTCAGCCGCGCTTTTGCCGCGCATCTCCGCTTCTTCCCAGCCAAAGCTGACGGTAAAAGCTCGATTGATCAGACTTATCCGCTGCTCATTGTCGAACAATACAAGCGCATTCGGATTGTGGCTCACAACAGAAGCCAGAATGGCTCTTTCTGGCGGCAAAACCATTCCTTGATTACCGGTCTGGCTTATCGGACGGTTATCCATTTGTATGTTACCACTCCCGCTAATGACTGTTTGCTGATGATACTTCAATTTATATTAACCACTGTCTGGCCGAATTTGTACAGTCTCTTGGAAAAAATATGGAGCAAGCCGCCAATCGATCTTTTTGTCCGTTATACTGGATATGACTAGCAAGTATGAAGAGAGGTGAAATGAATGCGTACTATTGCAGACTCGGAACTGCTTATCTCCTACTCGCAAATTGCCGTTTATCGGAGCGGTTTGCAGCATCCGTATTCGGATTGGACGGAGGAGCATATCCAACAGGGCTTCGCATGGAGAGACGGCAGCGTGTCCTTCAGCACACTGGACGATATCCGCAGCCGAGTCGAAGTGTCGACGGGCACCGAAAGACCGCCGCTAACCGGCTGCATTCGAGCGATTGCCGTTCCGTTTCAGACGGATGAGAGCGGAGTCGGCGTAAGCAGCATCCTGTCACAGCACATATCGGCGCTGCTTCCTGCCGGCATGTACGAGCTGATCTTTATGGCATACGAGCCAAAAGCCGGGGCAGAAGGAACATTAACCGGGCATTATCGAATTCACTTTGTCCCCTGCGCATCGCCAAAAGCGGAAATTCTTCTGCAGGACAACGGGCTGGAGCCGCCGTCCCCTCTGCAGATGAACGCCGAAGCTGCCATGTAAAGAGCCGAAGCAGCAATTTGAGCTTAAGGGACTGGATGCAGCCGGACGCCGCTGCCCGAGCCGAATGTCCGGCCAGACGCAAGCCACCATTTCAACGCTCGCTGCAGGCTTGTCCGTTCCTCATACTGGAGCGGATTTTCCTGCAGGCTGCCGAACACCCATTCCTCGCCCTTTCGGCATTCCTCATCCGTCGCATAAATCTCGAACTGTTTTTGAAAATGTGCAATATTGGACGAATCTCCAAGCAGCTCACTTAAACCCGGATAGAGGAGCCAGGAATGGCAAACGAACACCGGCGATATGCCTCTGAAAAAATCCGCCGCCTCCTGAAATGATGCCTCGACCGCCTGCGGCAGCAGCGGCTCACCCTCGGGAATATGGACGTTAAGCACGATTTGATCTTTTTTGACTCTCGAACCGTTCAGCTCGACCTCCGTCTCCATGACGAAGGGCTGAAACTGCAGCCGGCCTAGACGGAACAGCTTGAGCTGGACATGCTCCTTAAGCCAGCTGTACTCCGAAATGCCGAATTCGCCGTTTTTCCGGTAATACATGTCACTCCATATTCGGATATCTGAAAACGTATCCCAATACACCTTGTCGCTTATTCCCCGACGTTTATAGGCGGAATAAACATCCGCTGCGAATCGGACAAACAAATATAGGAGCTGCACATGCAGAGCGGCTTCATGCCGGATGCCTCGGATAAAAGCGCGCGAATCGCGGTAAAACGCCGCTTTAAGGCGGGCATAGTCAAGCTCGTCCATTCTGTAGCCGCGGATCAGCGCCTTCGCTCCGTCCTCAAGTCCGATGCCCTCGCAAAATTGTTCCATCTGCACGGCGATCCCTGCCTTCGGCGATAATGTGTATCAGGGGAGGAGCTCCCCCCGCTCCCTTACCTAACCTCTATTGTAAACGGCGGAACGATTCCGGACTAGCCAAAGATCTCTCCGACGTTTACATGCATAACCTGCCCCGTAACAAACCGGGAATCGTCCGACGCCAAATAGACCCAAGCCGGAGCCAGCTCGAACGGCTGTGCAGGCCGCTCCATCGTTTCTGCATCCTTAAGCAAAAAGCGGATTGCACCGCGCTTAAATCCAGCGCAGCGTGATCCGCTTTTTCTATGATTCCGATGACACCTATTAATTACCGTTCCGACTGCTCGACCGTCAAAAACCGATACCCGATGCCCGGCTCCGTCGCAATATAGAGCGGTTTGGCAGGGTTGTCGTCCAGCTTTTTGCGCAAATGTCCAACATAAATGCGAAGGTAATGGCCTTCCGATTCTACATGAGCGGAGCCCCACACCTGCCTGAGCAGCTGTTTTTGCGTCATGACCTTGCCCGCATTGAGCGCAAGCGTCTTTAGCAAATCATACTCCGTTGGCGTTAGCTTGATCCGGCTGCCGGACAGCTCGACGAGCCGCTGTGCCAAGTCGATCGTCAGCTGCCCGAAACGAAGCACCGGTTCCGTTGCGTTTGCCCCTGCCGCATGGCGGAGAGCTACGCGAATACGAGCGACAAGCTCGCCCATGCCAAACGGCTTTGTCACGTAATCATCCGCTCCGCAATCCAGCGCTTCAATTTTGTCTTCTTCGCGGTCCGTTGCCGTCAATACGATGACCGGCACTGGCGACCACTGCCGAATCTGCTTCAGCACATCCATTCCTGATCCGTCCGGCAGTCCAAGATCCAGCAAAATAAGATCGGGATGATTCATCGATGCTTGCAGCAGCCCGTCTGAGCCTGTTTCGCTCTCCAGCAGCTCGTACTGATGGGCTTGAAGCGTTACTTTTAACAGCTTGCGTATTGGCGGTTCATCCTCGATTAAAAGAATTCTCGCCCCTTTACGATTCTCGCTCAATTATCTCTCCTCCTTGCTCATCTAACGGAAGCTGCACGGTAACAGCCGTTCCCCGGCCTCCGATTCCCTGCCCGGCTGATATGCTTCCTCCATGCAGCTCGGCAACCCCTTTGGCTATGGCAAGGCCTAACCCGGTGCCCGTTAAATGAAGCGCGTTGCCGCCTCTGTAAAATTTATCGAATATTTTACTAGACTCTTCCTCCGTAATGCCGATTCCCTCATCCCGCACAATTAACAGCGCATATTCACCCTCTGACCGCGCCTCCAGCTCAATCCGGCTGCCTTCCGGGGAGTACTTGAACGCATTGCTGATCAGATTGACCATCATCTGCTCCAGAAGCACCGGATCGCCTCTAAGCAGAGGAACCGGCTCGGGCAAAATAAGCGAGACGCTGCGGCTGCCGCGCGCTTCGCGAAGCTGTCGAAGCACAGCCCCAAGCAGCTCGTCTGCACCAAGCCAGTCGCGGCGCAGCTTGAGCATGCCCCCTTCAAGGCGGACCATGCCGAGCAGATTGGCAACGAGCCGGTTCATTCGCTGCGCTCCGTTGTGGATCGAATGCAGAAGCTCCCGCTGCTCCTCCCCGGTCAACAGATTGCCTGATTCCAGCAAACCGCTGCTAGAGCCGATAATTTCAGCCAGCGGAGTCCGCAGCTCATGCGATACCGAATCCAGCAGAGCAGCCCTCATCCGCTCGGATTCCGCCGTAATCACAGCAAGCCGCGCCTCTTCGCCTCGTTTGATGCGAGCAATAGCACCGGCGGCAAGATCGCATAAAGCGGCAAGCCGCAACCGCTCCTCCTGTTCCAGTCCGATGTCGCCAGACGGGCTGCGAAATGATACAGCCCCATGCACACTGTCCTCAGCTAGCAGCGGTAAATACACCTCTTTTCCATTCGCAGCTCGCGGAGAACGCCGTCCCGCAGCCTCGCCGAGCCTCATCGCTCTTTCCGCCGCTTGCAAGCCGGAATCGATCTGTCCCTCCGGGAAGTTCGCCCCTGCTTCGTCGTATCGCTGCAGTCTTCCAGCCCCGTCCGGAACATAAACGACGGCTTCCAGGCCGGACATTTCCCGGATTCCGCCGCAAAAAGCTTCCGTCAGCCTTGGCAGCTCCGTTATATCCGACATGCTCCGGCTCATGCCGTACAGTATGGCCGTCTGCCGCTCCCTCTGCAGCGCCTGTCTGGCCTGCCGCTTCAACCGCTCCGCAAGCGCCGAAGTCATCAGCGCAACGGCCAAATAAACGGCAAAGGAAATCAAATAGCGCAAATCTTCCACATCGAAGCTCAACTCGGGAGGGACAAAAAAGAAATCAAATGCAATAATTCCTAACACCGCGGCAAAAACCGCCGGTCCCTTCCCTCCATAAACGGCGCAGAGGAGCACGGGAAATAAATAAAGAAGAGCCGCATTAACCGGCTCCATATGCAGCGGCGGCAGCAGCAGCACAACCGTCAAAACCGCAATGCCGGCTGCAGCGCCCGCATAGATAAGCCATCCCCGCTTTTCCGCATATGCCTGCATATCATTCGTCCTTTCTCCAACATCGTACACTCATTATAGCTCAGTAACCGTATTTCTCCAGTTCTCGTTTTTACATTGTGTATAAATGTTACGCGACAATCCGTATATCACTATATATAGAAAATGATGGTATAATCCAGAGCATGCCGTTATCCAAATCTTGTTAGGAGGAATGAAATGATGAAAGCAGCTTTAAGATTATTTGCCGGCCTTGCATTGGTGTTCGCGCTTGTGCTGGGCAGCGCGCAGCCGCTCGGAGTGTCTCCGGTGCCAACAGCGGCAGCTAATGCAGCGGCAATAACCGATTACGCCGGAATTATTCATTATCTGAAAACAAACGGCGAGCTTCCCCCAAACTTTATGACCAAAAGTGAAGCTTATGCCGCTGGCTGGGTAGCCAATCAAGGCAATTTGGCGGAGGTTGCTCCGGGTTACAGCATTGGCGGAGACGTCTTCCAAAACCGCGAGGGCAAGCTTCCGAAAAAAAGCGGGCGCACCTGGCGCGAGGCGGACGCCTATTACGAGTCGGGATTCCGCGGCCCGTACCGCGTCCTTTATTCCAACGATGGACTTTACTACACGACAGATGACCATTACGTGACCTTCACCAAATGGAATTGACCATGATAGAATAATCTGGGAAACCTCCCGGCAGGTCCTTTGGTTTTCGCTCTTACTCATGAATGAAGGCAGGCGAATCGGAATGAGAGAAATCCTTCTCGACGGATCAAAGCTAGATTCGGCGGAAGCCATTCACAATCTACTGGCGAAGGAACTAGCCTTTCCGGACTATTACGGCCGCAACCTGGATGCTTTATGGGATTGCCTGGAGGACTGCTGGAACCCGCCACTGGCAATACGCTGGGTCCATTACGCGGAGAGCAGGTCAAAGCTGGGCAGCCAAAACGCGGAGGCGCTCCTGCAGCTGCTGCTCGATTTTCAGAATGAACACAAAGATTTTTCTATAATCTCGGAAGAATAGCGAAAAACAGCCCCGCTCTCCGGCATACGCCGAAAGACGGGGCTGTTTAATGCAATAAGAACTATTAAAAAACGCTTCTAGCAGATACGTAGCGGTCTTTCCAATAACCGCTATCGAGCGGGCTAATCAGAACTCCGTCCGCCGAAGGGGCGTTATGAATGAATTGTCCATTTCCCATATAGATGCCTACATGATTAATGACGCGGTTATTGCTTCCAATCGTATCGAAGAAGATCAGGTCTCCGGTTTTCAGGTTGGCACGGCTTACCGCTTTGCCCTGGCTTTTCTGAGAGCTTGTCCCCCATTTCAGGTCAACCCCGACCTTTTCGTAAATGAATTGGGTGAATGAGGAGCAATCGAAAATAAGCTTGGACGGATTACGGGTACCGAAATCATACGTCACTCGCCCCATGTAACTTTTAGCCAAAGAAATGACCTGGCTGCGCTTGGAGCTGTTCTCTTCTTCACCCGAACCTTCTCCGCCGCCGGATTGCCCACCGTCTTGATAGGAAGAATATTTGTCAGCTGAGGAAATAAACCCCTTTTCCCCTTTAGCGGTTTGCACCTGCAGCCAGCCGCTGCCTGCCTCATTAACAACCGCTACCTTCTCTCCCTTTTTCAGCATACGTAGAATATCACCGCTTGAGCCTGGCTTGTCCCGCAAATTGACTCCATATGTAATTGTCGTATTGTAAGAGACAGCGGCATAGGCCGTATTAGAAGCCGGGACCCAGACTGCGCCTAATGCGCTTAAGCCGATTGTTGCGCTTAAAGTGACTCCAAGCCATTTTTTTGTAACCCAGTTGTTGTTCATCGTTGGTAGTATCCTCCTTGGGTTTGTCTGGTACCAAGCTTAACAGATTTGAAACAGCCTATTATTTTCCACGAAGAGCCTGAAGCCGCTATGAGACTGGAATTATGATACTTTGTGAGAAAATGATGAGAAAGCTCTAACCAAATGTTGTTATTCATTTAGCATTAAAGAAGTGCCGGAAATACCCAAAGCGGGAATTTCGGCACTTCCTCCAAACCTATTCAGTTAACGGCGGTTACAAAGTCCAATGCCGCCTGTTATGGAGCCTGAGTTACGAGTACGGATGATGTCAGATTGTCCATGCCGGACTGATTCAGATGCAGATTGACATAAGACCCGCCTGCATCGGAATTTTTAATAGGGCCAAATGGAGAACCGCCTGCATGAATATCGCTATAAATTGTCGCTTGATACATCGATCCGACAACCCGTACAGATGTGATGGAGTCGTTGCCGACAAGACCGTTGCGCAAATCTAGGTCTGAGCTTGTCAGGCGCTGCATCCTGCCTTCTCCATTTGGATGCTGGTACAGGTAAACTCCCGGCAGATCCTGGTTATTATCGTCTCTCAATACGTACTTGTAAGAGAAATTGCCCCAGCCGCTAACCATGTAAGAAACAACGAGAGCCGGATCATAGAAGATCGATCCCTTTTCCATACCTGCTTGTCCGTCGCGATAGCTCCAATTCCACGGCGCGTTCGCGGCATTATCCGAACCTTCGTCCCCGCTGAATTTACCGAATTCGCTGAACAGATTATCCGGGCCGATCTCATTTCGCTTGGACCAAAGCTCGGTAGCCGGCTGCAGCCAATAGCTTACGTTTGTATAGTCCAAATTGTTTTTGGCATTTCGAATCGTCGTATTGTTGTAGTAGTTAAACGTTCCATTATAGGAAAGCCTCATCCCGCCAAAGCTCTGATCAACAGGCGTGTTGTCCCCGTTCCATTTCATGAGATTATGCCCGGAACTGCTGGTGCCGGATAAAAAGTCCCAGCTTCCGCCGTTGAAAGTGACAAAAACTTCAGGATGCGATCCGGCCATCCGAATGCCCTGAGTGTCGAAGTCGTCGTTGCTGTTTTGCAGACCGCTTCCGTACGGATGAACTTGAGACTGATAAAACTTGCCATGGCCGCCCAAAACGACCATTTGCGGTGCGCCTAATCCGCCGTTCTCGTTTCCCTTTCGTACAACGACCAGCATGCCCTCCATATCATTTTCATGGCGTCCGCCCTCATCATGGTCATCGTCCTTGGGATAGTACAGATAATAGCCAATGAAATAATGCGTTTCAGTTTCTTTGACATCGTAGTAGATGAGAGGCAGAAGAGCATCCTTGTAGGCAGACAAGTTATTCCAGTTGTTTCGGGCGTTCCAGTCTCCGTCGTAATCGGCGGCCGTCGGGTAGTCTGCATACAACTGGTAGTCATAGATGCCGTCCAGACCCGCTTTTCTAATTGAGGTCAGATTGTCGCCTTTCTCTCTTACGTTTTGGTAAAAGATTGGTGAAAATTGTGCAGCTACGTCCCGATAATACATCCATTGGGGATCATTTTGCATCACCTTGGGGAAATACCCCGCGGCATAACTAACCGGCTGGCAGACAAACGGCAGGAGCAACAACAACGCAGCAACTGACAGGAATAACCTTTTCAACATGATTCAACACCTCTCCTCGTATAATTGATGTCTAGACAATTTGATCATAATATTGATTTGTAAAATTTATGCAGTTTAAAATAGCGAAGTCGATTAACGAACCATTAAGGTTTCATAGACATCTGGAACGTAAAAAAGAAGGCCCGATTCAGGCCCCCGTTAAGTCCGTATTGAGTTGGCTTTAGTGCAACGGCTCAAGTCCGTGAGCGTCCTGAAAATATTTCCGGTTATGCAGCATACTGGAATGCCCCGGAAACAGCTTCAACGCTTCCTCGTTATGTTCGTGAGCTTTAACATGCTGGCCCAAGCGGTCATAACAAAGACATAATTGCAAATGAGGATACCATGTGCTTGCCGCACGGTCAGACATCCCCATCGTTGACGGCGCTTCAATCGTTGTTGCCAGCTCGTACCAATACGCTGCTGTGGAGTAACTTCCTGCATCAAATAAAGCATTTCCGATGGAGCAGCAAATCTCCGGCCTCGGTTTATCATAGGTGAGCGCTCTTAAAGCAGTCTGCACACGAAGTTCCGGCTGGCCAAGCGATTCATAACAGGTGGACAGCTTCAAGCAGGCTTGAATATTATCCTCCACCCAACCCTCACCGGTCCGCAGCATCGTCTCATAATGCGCCGCAGCCTCATCGTAAACCCCGTGATCCTTCAGCTCATTGGCAAAATAATAGAGGTCCCGGATATTAAACGCTTCCCCTTTTTCCTGCCGGCTCCGGTAAATACGCAAATTGCGATCCGTGTATGCTTTATCTTTATCGTGCTGCACCTCTGCTTCACTATCCAAATAAGTGCCGTACGCATTCAAATACTCGTGGACAGCCCCGATCCATTCAAACCCGCAGTCGCGCCGTACGATCCGGTTGCGCCTCAAGCTGGTCAGCACTTCTCCTTGAGCGTTTCGGCTAAGCACATATGGCATTGTCACCCGGCAAATGGAAGGATCGATGGTACGCTTGAGCTGTTGGATGATTGCAATGTCCTTTGGCTTTAAATAATCGTCCGCATCCAGCCACATGATGTAATCGCTAGCCGCCTTGGAAAACGAATAATTCCGTGCAGCGGCAAAATCGTCCACCCATTTAAACGGCTCCACACGCGCGCCGAACGCCTTGGCAATTTCGACGGTACGATCCGTTGAACCCGTATCGGTGATAATAATCTCATCCACAATGCCTGTTACGGACTCCAGCACTCTTGCAAGCACCGCTTCCTCATTTTTAACGATCATGCAAAGGCTGATCGTAATCAAGCTCATCCCTCCTTCTGTTTATCCGTATTCCGGCTTCAAAACACTCATGACAGCTATCGTTGACGAATTGCATGCTGCAAAGAGATTCATTCCAGTTCTCCCTCACACGAACAACAGCATGTCGCATATACCATTACAACGAATGAAGTCGATTTGCTTAATCCATATGCGGATCGGGATGAGGGGATGTGCAATGAATGGCAGGCAAAAAACGTACAGGAACCACGAAGCGCCAAGGCGCTTCCGGCGGCCAGCAACGGCTTGCATCATCTAAGGAACGGCGCATCCGCCTTTATCCCAATGATGCTGCCCCTAAACGAAAGTCGCCTAAAGCGCCGAAAGAACAGAGCTATTCCGTCAGCCAAAACCGTTCAGACGGTACACTCGACGAAGAGCTTGCGTTATTAATTGAGGCAAAGAAGAAACAGCTGGCCAAACGGAAAAAGAACCGTTGCTGTCATAAATGCAGGAAAAAGAAATGCCAATGCCACCACCATCATCATTGCCATCGATGCCAGCGGGGTCCGACAGGGCCGACTGGACCGATCGGTCCCCAAGGGCCGCGTGGACCAGCAGGAAATGCAGGCAGAACGGGGGCTGCAGGAAGCACTGGCTCTACGGGGGCAACAGGAGCACAAGGTGATCCCGGTGTGACCGGGGCTGCAGGTGCCGCAGGCCCTGCTGGAGCGGCCGGTGCCGCGGGGACTCCCGGCGCAACCGGAGCGACAGGCGTTACGGGTGCCGCTGGCGCCGCGGGAGTTGCTGGAGTTACGGGTAACACTGGGCCGACCGGAGCCGTAGGTACGGGTTTTACAGGGGCAACTGGAGCTACTGGCGATCCTGGTGCCACTGGTGTTTCAGGAGCCACAGGCGCTACGGGGGCTACTGGTTCATCTGGAGCGACGGGTGCTACAGGTGTGACTGGGGCAACAGGATTTATCGGGCCGACCGGAGTTACTGGGGCGACTGGGGTTACGGGCGATCCAGGATCTACTGGAGTCACGGGAGCGACTGGCCCCACAGGCGCGACTGGGGTTACGGGTTCGACTGGTGATAATGGAGCGACCGGAGTAACAGGTTCTACCGGTGATACTGGTGCTACTGGGAGCAATGGCGCCACCGGAGTTACGGGAAGCTCTGGCGTTACAGGCGTTACTGGAGCTAATGGGGCAACCGGCGAAACTGGACCGAATGGAGCTACAGGGGCGACAGGTGCCATCGGGAGCACTGGAGCAACCGGCGCGACTGGGATTACCGGCAACACTGGTGTTTCCGGTGCTACTGGTGCTACTGGCGGCACTGGCTTTACCGGCTCTAATGGAGATACAGGCGCGACAGGTATCACCGGTGCTACCGGTCCTACCGGCACTACCGGTGTTACAGGCGTTACCGGTACGACTGGTTTTATGGGAAATACTGGAATAACGGGCTCTACGGGTGTCACCGGAGCTACCGGTTCGACCGGTACTACTGGCGTTACGGGCGCTTTTGGGGATACGGGAATGACTGGAGCCACAGGAGATACTGGTGCCACTGGAATTACTGGAGCAACGGGAGTTACGGGAATGACCGGAGCTACAGGCAGCACTGGACCAACTGGACCAACTGGCTTTACCGGTTCTACTGGGGATGTGGGTGCTGCAGGTGCCACTGGCGTTACTGGAGCCATTGGGGATACAGGAGCAACTGGCGTTACGGGCGTGACAGGAACGACTGGAACTACGGGTGCTACGGGTGCTTCGGGTAGCACTGGAACTACGGGTCCAACTGGCCTTACGGGTGCTTCTGGGGATATGGGCGTTACTGGGGCCACTGGAGCTACTGGGGTTACTGGAGCGACCGGATCCACTGGCAGCACTGGACCAACGGGGCCAACTGGCTTTACCGGGGATACGGGCTCTATGGGAGCCACCGGCGTTACTGGCGCTACTGGGATTACTGGAACGACTGGAGCCACAGGCAGCACTGGACCAACGGGGCCAACTGGCTTTACCGGCACTACTGGGGATACGGGCTCTACTGGGGCCACTGGAGTTGCTGGCCCTACCGGTTCAACCGGCGTTACTGGGGTTACTGGGGTTACTGGGGTTACTGGAGCGACCGGATCCACTGGCAGCACTGGACCAACGGGGCCAACTGGCTTTACCGGGGATACGGGCTCTACGGGGGTCACTGGCGCTACTGGGGTTACGGGTGTGACCGGAGCCACGGGTATCACTGGACCAGCTGGGCCAACTGGCTTTACCGGGGCTACTGGGGATACAGGCGCTACCGGAGCCACTGGAGTAATTGGAGCGACCGGTGCCACGGGTGACACTGGAACAACTGGCTCGACCGGTACAACCGGTGTGACAGGAGCAACTGGAGCTACAGGTGCTTCGGGCAGCACTGGACCAACGGGCCCAATAGGCTTTACCGGTTCTACTGGAGCTTCAGGTACTACGGGGGTTTCCGGAGTTACTGGGGCCACTGGCGTGACGGGCGTGACAGGAACTGCGGGTGCAACGGGTACTTCGGGCAACACTGGACCAACAGGTCCAACAGGCTTTACGGGTGCTACTGGGGATACCGGTGCTACGGGGGCCACTGGAAATACTGGCCCTACCGGGACGACTGGCGTTACGGGCTCTACGGGGACTAATGGAGATACAGGCTTTACCGGTACAACCGGTGTTACGGGTGTGACAGGAACGACTGGAGCTACGGGTGCTACGGGCAGCACTGGACCAACAGGTCCAACTGGCTTTACCGGCGCTACTGGGGTTTCTGGAGCAATTGGGGCTACGGGCACTACCGGGACAACCGGCTTTACCGGGGCTACTGGAGATACAGGCCCGACCGGTTCTACTGGCGTTACCGGCTCTACTGGTACTACGGGCGTTACGGGCGTGACCGGAACGACTGGAGATACGGGCAGCACTGGACCAACGGGTCCAACAGGTTTTACCGGTTCTACTGGGGATACGGGAACGACTGGTGTAACCGGAGTTACTGGCCCTACCGGGGTCACTGGGGATACGGGCGCTACCGGAGCCACTGGAGTTACCGGCACAACCGGCATTACAGGTGCTACTGGGGTTACTGGAACGACTGGAGCCACGGGCAGTACTGGACCAACGGGTCCGACAGGCGTTACAGGGACGATTGGAGCTACGGGCGCTACCGGTATAACTGGCGCTACTGGGGTTATTGGAGCGACTGGAGCGACTGCAGCGACCGGTGCCACGGGCAGCACTGGACCAACGGGTCCAACTGGCTTTACCGGTTCTACTGGGGATACGGGCGCTACGGGGACCACCGGTGTTACTGGGTTTACGGGAGTAACCGGAGACACGGGAGGCACTGGACCAACTGGACTTACCGGTACCACTGGCGTTACGGGATCTACGGGAGTCACTGGCGCAACTGGTCATACCGGATCCACCGGTGTTACTGGCTCTACTGGGGTTACGGGCGTGACCGGATCCACTGGAGTTACTGGCGCTACCGGACTGACTGGAGTTACAGGTACAACCGGTGTTACTGGCGCTACTGGAATGACTGGAGCCACGGGTAGCACTGGACCAGCGGGTCCAACAGGTTTTACCGGTTCCACTGGGGATACGGGCTCCACGGGCGCTACCGGAGCCACTGGAGTTACAGGCGTTACTGGTGATACGGGCGTTACGGGCGTGACCGGAACGACTGGGGCTACGGGCAGCACTGGAACTACCGGTTCAACTGGCCTTACGGGCGCTACGGGGGCCACTGGGGTTACAGGGGTCACTGGAGCGACTGGTGCCACGGGCAGCACTGGAACTACAGGTCCAACAGGCACTACTGGTTCTACTGGGGATACAGGTGCTACGGGGGCCACTGGCGTTACAGGATCTACGGGGGTCACTGGCGCTACTGGCCTTACCGGGGCCACCGGGGATACGGGCTCTACGGGAGCCACCGGTGTTACTGGCTCTACTGGGGTTACGGGAGTGACCGGAGCCACGGGCGTTACAGGCCCGACCGGTTCAACCGGCGTTACAGGAGCCACTGGGGACACTGGAGCCACGGGCAGCACTGGAGCAACAGGAACGACTGGAGCTACCGGGGCTACGGGCAGTACTGGTCCAACAGGTCCAACTGGCTTGACCGGGACGACTGGGAATACGGGATCGACGGGTGCTACCGGAGTTACTGGTCTTACCGGTACAACCGGCGTTACCGGGCCAACCGGGAATACGGGCGCTACCGGAGCCACTGGAGTTACTGGCCCGACCGGTTCAACCGGCGCTGCTGGGGTTACTGGAGCGACCGGTGCTACGGGCAGCACTGGACCAACGGGTCCAACAGGCCCGACCGGGTCTACTGGGGATACGGGCGTTACAGGGACCACTGGGGCCACTGGCGTTACGGGAGTGACCGGAACGACTGGAACTACGGGCAGCACTGGACCAATTGGGCCAGCTGGCTTTACCGGTTCTACTGGAGTTACGGGCTCTACCGGACTGACTGGAGTTACCGGTACAACCGGCGTTACTGGCACTACTGGGGTTACGGGAACGACCGGAGCCACGGGCAGCACTGGACCAACGGGTCCAACCGGTTTTACTGGTTCTACTGGGGATACGGGCGCTACCGGACTGACTGGAGCTACCGGTACAACCGGCGTTACTGGCGCTACTGGGGTTACTGGAGCGACCGGTGCCACGGGCAGCACTGGACCAACTGGCGCTACCGGGGCCTCTGGGGATACAGGTGCTATGGGGGCCACCGGTGTTACTGGGTTTACGGGAGTAACCGGAGCCACGGGTGGCACTGGACCAACTGGACTTACCGGGGCCACTGGCGTTACGGGTGCTACGGGGGTCACTGGCGCTACTGGCCTTACCGGTACAGCCGGGGTCACTGGGGTTACGGGCTCTACGGGAGCAACCGGTGTTACTGGGGTTACTGGAATGACCGGAACCACGGGCAGCACTGGACCAACTGGGCCAACTGGCTTTACCGGGGCTACTGGAGATACAGGCGCTACGGGGGTCACCGGAGCCACGGGCCCTATTGGGACAACTGGCGTTACGGGAACCACTGGCGCTACAGGAACCACTGGGGTTACCGGAGTTACTGGGGATACTGGCGCTACCGGAGCCACTGGAGTTACAGGCCCAACCGGTTCAACCGGCGCTACTGGAGTTACTGGAGCGACCGGAGCCATGGGCAGTACGGGATCAACAGGTCCAACAGGCTTTACCGGGGCTACTGGGGATACGGGCGTTACAGGGTCCACTGGGTCCACTGGCGTTACGGGAGTGACCGGAACGACTGGAGCTACAGGCAGCACTGGACCAACGGGTCCAACAGGCCCGACCGGGTCTACTGGGGATACGGGCGTTACGGGGGCCACTGGCGTTACGGGTTCTACTGGAGTCACCGGTGTTACGGGCTCTACGGGAACTACAGGCGTTACTGGAGCGACTGGTGCCACGGGCAGCACTGGACCAACGGGTCCAACAGGTTTTACCGGATCTACTGGGGATACGGGCTCTACCGGAGCCACTGGAGTTACAGGCCCTACCGGGACAACCGGCGCTACTGGAGTTACTGGAGCGACCGGAGCCACGGGCAGTACTGGACCAACAGGTCCAACTGGCTTTACTGGGGCTACTGGGGATACAGGCGCTACCGGACTGACTGGAGTCACCGGTACAACCGGCGTTACTGGCGCTACTGGGGTTACTGGAGCGACCGGAACCACGGGCAGCACTGGACCAACAGGTCCAACTGGCTTTACCGGCTCTACTGGGGATACGGGCTCTACGGGAGCCACCGGCGCTACTGGGGTTACTGGGGTTACTGGAGCGACCGGAACCACGGGCAGCACTGGACCAACGGGTCCAACTGGCTTTACCGGGGCTACTGGAGATACGGGCGTTACGGGGGCCACTGGCGCTACTGGCCTTACCGGGGCCACCGGGGATACGGGCTCTACGGGAGCCACCGGCGTTACTGGCGCTACTGGAGCGACTGGTGCCACGGGCAGCACTGGACCAACGGGTCCAACAGGCCCTACCGGTTCTACTGGGGATACAGGCTCTACGGGAGCCACCGGCGTTACTGGCCTTACCGGGGCCACCGGGGATACAGGCTCTACTGGTGTTACGGGCTTGACCGGAGCCACTGGAGTTACTGGAACGACCGGGGCAACCGGAGATACGGGCTCTACGGGAACTACCGGCGTTACTGGAGCGACCGGAACCACGGGCAGCACTGGACCAACGGGTCCAACTGGCTTTACCGGGGCTACTGGAGTTACAGGCGCTACGGGGGTCACCGGAGCCACGGGCCCCACCGGGACAACTGGCGTTACGGGCTCTACGGGGGGCACTGGCGCTACTGGCCTTATCGGGGCCACCGGGGATACGGGCTCTACTGGAGCCACCGGTGTTACTGGCTCTACTGGGGATACGGGCTCTACCGGACTGACTGGAGTTACAGGCGTTACAGGAACCACTGGGGCAACTGGTGTTACAGGGGTCACTGGAGCGACTGGTGCCACGGGCAGCACTGGACCAACGGGTCCAACTGGCTTTACCGGCTCTACTGGGGATACGGGCTCTACGGGAGCCACCGGCGTTACTGGCGCTACTGGAGCGACCGGAGCCACGGGCAGCACTGGACCAACGGGTCCAACTGGCTTTGCCGGGGCTACTGGAGATACAGGCGCTACGGGGGTCACCGGAGCCATGGGCCCTACCGGGACAACTGGCGTTACAGGAACCACTGGGGTTACCGGAACCACTGGGGATACTGGCGCTACCGGAGCCACTGGAGTTACAGGCCCAACCGGTTCAACCGGAGATACGGGCTCTACGGGAACCACCGGCGTTACTGGCGTTACTGGCGCTACCGGGGTCACAGGAGCAACTGGTGCCACGGGCATCACTGGACCAACGGGTCCAACTGGCTTTACCGGGGCTGTTGGGGATACGGGCTCTACCGGAGCCACTGGAGTTACAGGCCCAACCGGTACAACCGGCGTTACTGGAGTTACTGGAACGACCGGAGCTACGGGCATCACTGGACCAACGGGCCTAACAGGCTTTACCGGGGCTACTGGGGATACGGGCTTTACGGGAGCCACCGGCGTTACTGGACCCACGGGCGGCACTGGACCAACTGGACCGACCGGTACAAGCGGCATTACGGGTGCTACTGGAGTTACAGGTGCTACTGGAGCGACTGGTGCCACAGGGAACACTGGCGCTACCGGGCCAACCGGTAGCACCGGATCTACAGGCGTAACGGGTACCACTGGCATTACTGGACCAACTGGACCGACCGGAGCTACTGGCGCTACCGGCATTACTGGACCAACTGGACCGACCGGAGCTACTGGCGCTACCGGCACTACTGGCATCACTGGCGCCACCGGCGCTACTGGAACTACCGGCACTACTGGTGCCACCGGCGCTACCGGCTCGACTGGTCCAACGGGCTTCACTGGAGCTACCGGGCCAAACATTTTAGCAAACGGCTTTTCGGCAACACGAGCGCCAAGCTCAGCTTCAACCAGCACTCAGTTGGCGAATTGGACCACGGCGTCGCCGTTTTACACCGGTACAGGATTCAACGCAACAACCGGCAACTACACCGTCCCCGTGACCGGGCGGTACTCGATTGAAGCGACGCTAAGTTATTCAACTACAGCGGCGCTCTCCATCTCGCTTGGCCCCGCAATCAACCCATTGTTTGTCATACGCCGAACTTCACCTGTTGTAACGGATCTGGTCACCGCCTTGTTCCCGATTCTTGACGTCAATATACTTTTGCTGCTCACGCTCAGGGCTATTCTCGGCTCATCCACCGTGACGATGACAGGCGAGTACGCCTTAAATGCAGGCGATGTAATCGGCATTTTTTACGTCTCAAATGGCTTAACGATCAACCTGAACCTTGGCGGGGCCGCCTCTTCCGTCTCCACCTGGTCCGTACACCAAATGACATGATGCTGCGCAAAAAAACTCCGGTTCCGCTCCCCAAGCGGTTAACCGGAGTTTTGTTTTTTTAATGACCAGGCAAGCCGAGCAAATCCAGCAGCTCCTCTTCGGATAATGCCGCAGGCTCAGCACCGCCAGGCTGGACAAGCTCTTCCATCAAACCTTGCTTGCGCTGCTGAAGCTGAACCATTTTGGCCTCAATTGTGCCTCTCGCAAGAAGGCGAATGACATGCACCACTCTTTTCTGCCCAATCCGGTGCGCACGGTCCATAGCTTGCTGCTCAACGGCAGGATTCCACCATAAATCATATAAAATGACGGTGTCCGCTCCCGTTAAATTTAAACCGGTCCCTCCAGCTTTCAAGGAAAGCAAAAACACATCCCGCTCTCCCTCGTTAAAACGACGGCACATCGGCACTCTATCCCGGGCCGGCGTCGAGCCGTCCAATTGAAAACAAGCCAGCCCTGCATCCTCCAACCGCCGGCGAATCAAACCAAGCATCGTCGTGAATTGGGAAAATACAAGCGGGCGGCGTCCGGACTCCAGCGCATCTTGAATTAATCCCACCAGCTGCTCCAGCTTGGCTGAGCCTCCAGCATAATCTTCCACAAACAGAGCGGGATGACCGCAAATTTGCCGCAATCTTGTTATCCCCGCCAAAATTCGAATGCGGTTTTGCTCCAGCTCGTCTTTATCGATATGCTTCAGCGCCTCCTGCTGCAGCTGCACCAGATAAGCGGCATACAATTTCTTCTGCTCCGGCAGCAGCTCGGCGCTTTGCAGCGTCTCAATTTTGTCAGGCAGCTCCTCCAACACGCTGCTTTTCAGCCTTCTCAACAGGAAAGGACGTATCCGCAGCGCCAGCTCTTCTCTCCGAAGCTCCTCAAACTGTTTTTTGCTCCCCAGAAGACGGGGGAAAATAGCATGAAAAATCGACCAAAGATCAGCAGCATGGTTTTCAACGGGCGTACCGGTTAAAGCAAATTTGTAACCCGCCGTCACCTGAGCCACCGCTTTGGCCGTAAGCGTCGACTCGTTTTTGATCGTCTGAGCCTCGTCCAGAACGAGCGCAGTATAAGGATGAGCCGCATACACCTCCCCGTCCAAACGGAGCTGCGGATAGGATGCTACCACGATGTCCGCCTCTTGCAAGGACTTTAGCTTGTGCAAACGCTCCTTTTTCGTCCCGTCCGGAATCAAAACACGCAGGGTCGGCGCGAATTTTTCCAGCTCGGCAGCCCAGTTGTACACTAGCGATGACGGGCACACCACTAGAGCCGGCCGACGTTCGGAGCGAATTTCCGGCAGAATGGACAGCATAAACGCTAACGCTTGAAGGGTTTTTCCTAATCCCATTTCATCCGCCAAAATACCTCCGAAACGGTAAGCCGCCAATGTTTTCATCCATTGATAGCCGAGCTTTTGATAATCTCGAAGCACGTGGTCCAGCTCAACCGGAAGCGGATAATTTGCATGCCCTGGCTGTTTAAGAGCTTGGAGCAGCTGTTTCGCTTGTTCAGTGGATTGAACAACCCGATTGGACACCGCTGCATCAAGCAACGGCACTCCCGCAGCCGCTGGCAGCCGGTATCCGTACGAGGTTCTTTCCGCATAGGTGAAACCTGTCTCGTTAATGTACCGGATCATTTCCTGATAGGCATCCGATTGCAGAGGCAGCAGCGCTCCATTGCGCAAACGGTGGTAGGGCCGCTTTTCCTCCAGCGAACGCAGCACAGAGCGAATCTCTGATTCGGGAACTCCATCCAAATCAAATCGAAATTCCAGCCAGTCCGTGCGTTCGTCAGGGTAAACCCGGACAATAGGCGTCTGGGCTTCAGGGTGAAGCCGCGTTTTTACCGCCGTTGTGGCATACACCTGAACAAGCCGCTCCAAACGAGGCAGCACCGTATATAAAAAGTGAAACTCATCCTCTTCGCTGTCCAAAAAACAGCCGCGCTCGGTCATGCTCATCCGGCCTTCATTCATCAGCTCTAGAATGTCATACTCTTTCTCGCGGTCGCGCACGAGCAATTTCCCCGTTGTTCGCGGCTCCTCTTGCTGAAGCGGCCGAAAAACCTCTTCCCCATAGTGAAACTCTATATCTGCCAGCAGTCTGTCCTTTACCCGATCTAAATACAGCTTTGCTTTTAGTGGAGGATGCTCGATCCGCTGAGCCATTGCGCTGCTTAACCGCACCTTTGCCAGCCTTCCGAGCCCGGGCAGCACATGCCGGCTCAGCTCTTCCAGCTGGTCCTGGTTAAGGCTGATTTTGGCATCCGGAGCCAACCGAAACAGCTGCTGCAATGCAGTCAGTCTTTCACATGCCTCGCTCCCGCAATCATGCAGCTTGCCGCCGTGCAGCGCGGCGCCGTAAGCAGCCAACACAAGCAATTCGCCAAGCCCTTCAGCCGAAAGAACTCCTCCCCCGTTTAAGCCGGAAGAAAGCTCAAAACTTAAGTCCATCGATCCGGTCCGGTGCACAGTAAAGGGCTGTTCATGCTCTCCATGCCTCAATCGAGCCTCGGGACTAACCTCAGCCAACTGAATAATCATCGGCCACTCTGCCGGAGGAATTTCAAGCAGTTCTTCCCGATGCTGGCTATACAGCCCGGCATTCTCCCAGCGCAGCAGCTTTTCGGTTGAAACAATCTTTCCCAGCTGCCGGATTAAAGCGGCGGTCTCTTGTTTGAACCGGTGTTTTTCCGGGTCGAAAGCCGATTTGCGCGTAATTGTTGCCGGACGCCCTTCCGTTACTCTCTCTAGAAAACTTCTCACGCGGAAAATGGGCTGCCAGCCTCCTTCGATATGAGCGCTGAGGCTGACGGCAAACAAAAGCGTGTCCCTCATGATTTTGGGCTGAAACTTTAGTCTCATGTCCAGCGGTTCGCGTTGGTCAAATAACGCCGGACGAGTTAAGGACGAACCCGCACGCGGCTTACGGATAAACGCGGCCATAAGTTTGGCGAGCGCATCCGAGCCTGGCTGCGTTTGATTCTTGGTAACAGCAGGCTCTAACTGCTCCGCTGTACGAGTTGACGCCGGTTTATGGGCAGCGCGCAATCGCGAGTTGACAGTTGATTTTTCCTTCTGCCGCTGTTTCACGGCATATAGGACAGCAGCGATATGTTTACAGCTTTTATTATAGGAGCCGAGTGACGGGCAGGAGCTGCAGCTCGCCTCAGACAGTCCGTGTTTTCCAAAAGCCAGCTCTACCCGCGCGGCATCTTTGCCAATAATGTCGGCAGACAGACGATCCCCTTCCAGGGACCATTCATGTAAGGCGACAAGCCCCTCCGCTGCCAATTCCTTCCCCTTACGGCTGGATAGCTTGCCGCAGCGGAGTTGAATTTCGGATTCACTCCATAGTTCCTTGTCCATATCTTGCGTCTTCCTTCCTCCATCCAGATCAAGCCTAGCTGAAACGGAGGCATACGCCTCACGCCACTCACAATTGTCTCTATCATAACATGGAATTGGGAGCGATTTGCCTGCATTCGAGGAGCAGTTTCCTTAATTATAAATATATAGAAATTAAAATTAATAACAATTTTACAGAGAATAAAACTTCTTTTTTTAACTCATAAAGTGACTTCACATATTAATTACTCAATATTAATTATTAATTGTTAGGTTAAATCAGTCATTAATTAAAATCACGAATGAAAAAACTCCTAAATCGCATTGACACTCATTTCGGAAAATGTTATAACCGAATTGCGTCAATTTGCGCAATAATTAAGCGATTTTACGCAAAAACATCTTGCTATGCTGGAGGTGACGAGCGATAACGACAGCATTGTATCGGCACAAGCAATGCCAACCCATCGAATAAAGGAGAGTATTTCATGAAACCAAAAGGCTATAAAATCGGAGCAATGATCTCCGCAGCAGCAATTGCTTTTTCCGCATTTCAATTGATTGGATCCCCGCCGACTGCCCATGCGGCAACCTCCTATTACGTGTCTACTTCCGGCAGCGACAGCAACTCGGGAACTAGCACAGGCTCAGCCTTTAAAACGCTGCAAAAAGCCGCCAACACAGCAGGTCCCGGCGACACAGTTAATGTGCTGGCAGGCACATACAATCAAAAGCTTAAAATTACGAATTCCGGAACCTCTTCCGCACCGATTACATTCCGCAACTACAATACCGATGTTGCCGTTATCGACGGTACCGGCTTACCCGTAAGCGGCATGGAAGGCATTGTTCAGATTACAAATGCCAGCAATATCAAGGTTCAAGGCTTTGAGATCCGCAATTACAAAACGTCTACAAACGGAAATGCAGCGGTTGGAATTTTTGCTACCGGATCCGGCAGCAATATTGAAATCAGGAACAACAATATTCATCATATTGCAAGCACAGCAACACCTGCAGGCAGTGATCGTGAAGGACGGGATGCCCACGGAATCGCTGTTTATGGAACCAGCACAACGGCCTTTAGCAATGTTACCGTTGATGGTAATACACTGGCTAACCTCACCTTGGGATCCAGCGAAGCGCTCGTGCTTAACGGCAACGTTGACGGATTTTCCGTAACCAACAATACGATCCACCATTCCGATAACATCGGCATTGATATTATAGGCTTTGAAGGCAAAGCTCCTAACGAATCAGTAGATCAAGCGCGAAACGGCGTTGTCAGCGGCAACTTAATCTATAATGTCAGCGTTCAAGGAAATCCTTCTTATCCTTCAACGGACTACTCGGCAGGCGGAATCTATGTCGATGGCGGCAAAAACGTTGTCATTGAACGCAACCGCAGCTACAACAATGATATTGGCATAGAAGTGGCAAGCGAATGGCCGGACAAGTCCACCTCCTATATTACCGTTCGTAACAATCTTGCTTACAACAACAGCTACACGGGAATCGCCATCGGCGGCTACGATACGAATCGCGGCTCTACTACAAACAGCAAAATCGTCAACAACACTCTTTACAATAACGATTTGGTCGGCCAGGAAGGCGGTCAGCTGCTCGTTCAATACGATACCAGGAACAACATCATCAAAAACAATATTATGGTCGCCAGCTCCTCCAAAATTTTGATTCAAAATCAGTACACTCAAAATACAGGCAATGTCGTAGACTACAATCTGTACTATGGCGTTGGCGGGACATCGGGCTTGACCTGGAACTGGAAAACTTCCGGTTACACCAGCTTCAGCACCTACAAATCCTCAACTGGCAACGATGCTCATTCAGCGGTAGCAAATCCGCTATTCGTTAGCCCAACAACAAACTTCACGCTAAGCACAGGCTCTCCGGCGATAAACGCCGGCCACACGGATACCGCTATTATCGGCTCTACTGATCTGGCAGGACTAACGCGCGTCCTTGGCGGCACTGTTGAAATTGGTGCTTACGAAAAGCAATAATTACGCATAAACAGGCTGCTCCAGCGATGGAGCAGCCTGTTTCATTCCACATGAACAATCGAATTGATTTTCACCGTTGACACTGTTTTCGGAAAATGTTATAAACAAGTTGCAAGGTTTGCGCAATTTTGTCTAATTGTTTTGCGCAATAAATAATACGCTTTCATTAGGAGGTGAACCGGCAGAGACGACATCCAGAGATCGGCATAAGTAAATTACTTTATCGGACAAAGGAGAATCATTAATGACTAAATTTAAAAGCGTTAAACTGGGAGCTATGGTGTCCGCAGTAGCAATCGCCTTCTCCGCGTTTCAACTGATCGGTGCTGAATCTACCGTCCATGCCGCAACATCCTACTACGTTTCCACATCCGGCAGCGACAGCAATTCAGGAACAAGCACAGGCTCCGCTTTCAAAACGCTGCAAAAAGCGGCCAATACGGCTAATGCGGGAGACAACGTATTTGTCATGGCCGGCACCTACAATCAGAAGTTAAAAATCACCAAATCAGGAACGTCCAGCTCGCCGATTACATTCCAAAACTACAATAACGGCGCCGTTGTGATTGATGGCAACAACTTATCCGTTAGCGGCCGCGAGGGTCTTGTTCATATGGCCAATGTCAGCAACATTAAGGTTAAAGGCTTTGAAATCCGTAATTTTAAAACAACAAGCTCCGGCGCCGTCCCGGTAGGCATTGCCCTGGAGGGCTCAGGCAGCAACATCGAGCTTCGGAATAATAACGTAAATAATATTAAAAACACAGCTTCAAGCAGCAGAAACGCGCACGGCATTTCCGTTTACGGAACCAAAACAACTCCTTGGAGCAATATTACGATTGACGGCAACACGCTGAGCAACCTCGTCTTGGGAAGCAGCGAGTCGCTCGTGCTTAACGGCAACGTAGATGGATTCTCCATTACGAATAACATCGTCCGTGATAACGACAATATCGGCATCGACATTATCGGCTTCGAGCAAACAGCACCGAGCGGATATGACCAAGCTCGCAACGGCGTTATTCGCGGCAACAGCATCTCTAATATTGCCGTTCAAAACAACCCCGCCTATGATAGCGACTGCTACTGTGCTGGCGGCATTTATGTCGATGGCGGCAAAAACGTCGTGATCGAACAAAATCGCAGCTTCAACAACGATATGGGAATTGAACTGGCTAGTGAATGGGACGGGGGCTCCACTTCCAACATTACGGTGCGTAACAACCTCGTCTACAACAACCGGTATACCGGAATTGCCATCGGCGGTTACGACACCCAGCGCGGATCTACTGTAGACAGCAAAATCGTAAACAACACCCTGTACAACAATGACACGGTCGGCAACAACGGCGGACAGCTGCTGATTCAATTCGATACGCAAAATAACATCATTAAAAATAACATTATGGTCGCCAGCTCCTCCAAAATTTTGATTCAAAATCAATTCACCGAAAACACCGGCAATATCGTGAACAACAACCTCTTTTATGGTGTTGGCGGAACTTCGGGCCTCAAATGGGTTTGGAAAAATGTATCCTACACAAGCTTCAGCTCGTACAAATCCGCGACCGGTAACGACGCCAGCTCTCTGCTGACCAATCCGCTGCTCGTTAGCCCTACGACTAACTTCACGCTTGGCAGCGGCTCACCGGCAATTAACGCCGGCAGCACGGATACGGCAATTATCGGCGCACTCGATCTCGCTGGCAACGCGCGCGTTCAAGGCGGTACGGTCGACATCGGAGCTTACGAGAAACAATAATGATTTCAAAAAGGCTGTTCCAAAACGGAGCAGCCTTTCCTCTCCCCAAATATCAACGCGATAATGACAAAATAGTTGCATTTGCAAGCTTATACATACTAATGTAATAGTTTTTGCTCAATTTTCTATGAAATTAGTAACAAAAAACCCTTAAAAGTTGACATAATATTTAAGTAAATGATATAAAACTAGTGAAATAGTAATCTAAAATCCGTTTATCGATAAAAGGAGACCCCATGATGATGCTCACACAAAAAGGGTTTAAGCTTGTCCTTATGGCTACTGCTGCAGCGACCGCTATTACAGCGTTCCAATATGCCGGCAATGAAACGATCGTGCATGCCAGCTCCTCCTACTATGTTTCTACGAGCGGCAGTGACAGCAACTCGGGAACGAGCACTGGCTCCGCTTTTAAGACGCTCCAAAAAGCTGCCAATACGGCAGCCCCGGGAGATACGGTTTATGTGCTTGGCGGTGTCTATAATCAAAAGCTGAAGATTACTAAATCCGGCACGGCTTCCGCTCCAATCACCTTCCAGAGCTACTCGAACGCAAAAGCTGTCATCGATGGAAGCGGGCTAAAAATTTCGGATCAAAGCGAAGGACTCGTCGAAATTTCCAATGCCAGCAACATTAAGTTTAAAAATTTTGAGGTTCGCAATTTCAAATCCTCCGTTTATGACGAAGTCCCGATGGGAATTTACATATCCGGTGCGGGCAGCAATATTGAGTTGAGCGGCAACAAGGTGCATCATATTGAGAGCAATGCCAAAGTAATCCAAGACGGCGACGATTGGACTGGCCGCAATGCGCATGGTATCGCTGTTTTTGGAACAAAGTCTACCGCTCTCAAAAATATTACGATCCACGGCAACGAGCTGTCTAATCTTGTGCTTGGCTCCAGCGAAGCGCTTGTGCTGAACGGCAACGTAGATACGTTCAAGGTGACCAACAACCTTGTCCATGACAACGACAACATCGGGATCGACATAATCGGCTTTGAGGACGTTGCTCCTGCAAACGATCAGGCCCGGAACGGATTGATTAGCGGCAACACCGTTTACAACATTTCAGCTACCAAAAACCCATCGTACGGACCGGTTCCGAATGATCAGTATTCCGCAGGCGGAATCTACGTAGACGGCGGCAAAAATATTGTTATTGAGCGCAATAAAAGCTATAAAAACGACATCGGCGTGGAGCTGGCCAGCGAACATTACGGCAAATCCACAAGCGGAATCACGCTGCGCAACAATTTGATCTACGCCAACAGCTACACCGGCATTGCCATCGGCGGATATGATACGGAACGCGGCTCCACCGTCGACAGCAAAATCGTCAACAATACGCTTGTGCAAAACGATACGATCGGGTATGAAGGCGGCCAAATCCTGCTTCAGTACGACACCAAAAATAACATCATCAAAAATAACATCCTGGTCGCCAGCTCTTCCAATATTATGATCCAGAATCAATATACAAAAAATAGCGGCAATATTGTGAACTATAACCTCTACTACGGGACTGGCGGCGCGA
Organism: Paenibacillus pasadenensis; assembly: GCF_023715725.1. GTDB lineage: Bacteria > Bacillota > Bacilli > Paenibacillales > Paenibacillaceae > Paenibacillus_O > Paenibacillus_O pasadenensis_A. The sequence continues at coordinate 516,430 of NZ_JAMBOT010000002.1, read as the reverse complement.
ACGGATCGGAATGGACTTGGAAAGATTCGACCTATAAAAGCTTTGCCGCCTATAAAAAAGCCACTAAAAACGATGCAAACTCTTTGTTTGTCAATCCGCTTTTCGTAAATGCGGCGGCCCGCGACTATCGTCTGAGCGCTGCCTCCCCCGCTGTGAACAAAGGAGAGAAGCTGGCAACAACTATAGGTGTTACCGATCTGGCTGGTAAGACCCGGCTTCTCGGCGCCTCGGTTGATATCGGAGCCTACGAGTACAAATAAAGCGCCTATATGCAAAAAGCGATAGCGACAGAGTAGAGCCCCTCTCTGTTGTTATCGCTTTTTTTGACATGCAACGATTAGCCCAAACCTTTCTTTCTACTCTACATACAATAGAATTATATATTTTGGGGAGGAATGAAAATGAGCAATGAACGCGCGGCTTTAAGCAATTTCAAGAGCAAAGGTTCAAACATCGGAATCATTCTTGTTTTATTTATCCTGCTCGTAATAGTAGCCAGTCTTTTTTGCGGATATTCAATTATTAGAGGTACTGGTGAGGATCAATCTATTACAGATTCAAGAAGGTTCGATCTGGAAAACAACACGGGTTACAATTTAACACTCACGGACAAAAATAATGAGTTTGAAAGGCCGGGACCACCGCTCAATCTCGTTATTCCCCCAAACAGCAGTTATAATTTTGAGGTACAAGCATCCCCTGCCACCCCCCATACAGCCACTGCAACATTCACGGTTACTTTGCCCTATATTGGATTTGGATCTTTTGATACCTCGCTGTACTCTGCAACAGGATCGGGCGGCGGTTCAATGTTTTGATTTAGTAAATATTCCCTCTTATAATCTACACCTGGTTTCCCAAAATAATCAGTTTGAAAAACCCGGTCCACCTGAAAATTTGATTATTCCTTCAAACAGCGCCTAAAGCTTTGAGGTCCAGCGATCCCGAGTCGCATCTCATATAGCCACCGTAAAATTTGACGTTAGCTTGCCCTATATAGGTTATGGCAGCTTTAACGCTGATTTATTCTCAAAGGCGGATTGGGGTGTCGGCACTTCAGGATGGACCGTTACCAATTTTAATTCTTCCTATATAACATATGAAATCAATGGTACACTGCTTAGGATTTTAACCCGGTAATAAAATTATTGAATCGGTATATCCTGAAAGAGCCGTCTCATTAGTCGCTTCCGACGACTTATGAGACGGCTCTTTTGTTCGCGCGATTCCCTTCTACCAACGTTCTACCGTTGTCAACGCAGACAGCTTTGCCGTGTCAGCCAAGCTGATCTTGCCCGTGCTGCTGGAGATCGCATTGGCAGCCCCAGCGGCCGTCGCCAGGCGTAATGACTGTGCGATGTCAAACCCTCTGGCATTCGCCACCGTCCAGCCGGCTACAAAACAATCTCCGCTGCCGACGGCGTTAACGGCGTCGACGGCCGGAGGCACTGCGCGCCATAACTCCCCATCACCCGTTGCAGCAATACAGCCTTCCTTGCCAAGGGACACGATCAGCACTTTTACGCCTTTTAGCGCAAGCTCTGAGGCAAGCTGCTGGACCGCTGCTTTATTCCGCGGATCGGCTCCGGTCCACTGGCGGAACTCCTCTTCATTCGGCTTGACCGTATGCGGCCCGGCTTCAATTCCCTTGATTAACGCCGTACCGCTAGTATCCAGTACGGTAACTGCTCCTTCGGATCGGGACACAGCGATCAGCTCGGCATAATAATTGTCTTTAAGCCCCTTCGGCAAGCTGCCTGACAATGTCATCCAGCCGCCCTCTTCGCTCAAAGCCTTCCAGCGGCCGATAAATTCAAGCGCTTCCTCCGCTTTTACTTCAGGGCCGGATTCCAAAATCTCGGTGGATATGCCGCTGGAATCATCAATAATATTCAAGCACATTCTCGTTAGCCCCGAAACATACAGCCATTCCTGTCCGATTCTGGACTCGTAAAGAGCGCTTTGAATCCACTCCCCGTTCTCCCCGCCTAAAAATCCGGCGGCTTTAACCTGCACGCCAAGGGAGGCTGCCGCTCTGGAGACATTCAGCCCCTTGCCGCCTGGCGTCGACTCCTGCATGCTCGCTCTTTGCACACTGCCGATGGATAGCTTTGGCACATGCAGCCGTTTGTCTACGGCGGGATTCAGCGCTCCGCATACGATAGCCGGTTTAAGCTCAGGATACATGATCCACCGCGCGGCCAACCGCGCCGCACATGCGGATTTTTTCTTTAGCAGCCTCGCGAAGCGCATCCTTCGCCGGCTTCAAATAATGACGAGGATCGTCAACTGCCGGATTATCCGCAAACACTTTTTTGATCGCATCTGAAAATACAATGCGAAGCTCGGTGGCAACGTTCATTTTGGCCATACCCAGCGCAATCGCCCGTTTTACCTGCTCTTCCGGAATTCCGGAGCCGCCATGGAGCACAAGCGGAACCTTTACCCGCGAGGCAATGCGACCTATCCGGTCAAAATCGATATTGGGCTCGCCCTTATAAATGCCATGAGCCGTACCAATGGCCGGCGCAAGCGTCGCAACGCCGGTCGCCGCAACAAATTGCGCGCATTCATCCGGATCAGCAAGCGTAGCCTCATGATCTTCCACCGTAATGTCGTCTTCAACGCCGCCTACTTTTCCGAGCTCCGCTTCAACATTAATACCGATAGCAGCGGCTAGCTCGACAATTCGCTTTGTGTCCGCTACGTTTTCCGCAAACGGCTTCATCGAAGCGTCAATCATAATGGAAGTATATCCGGCGCGGATACATTGGACGATCATCTCAAACTCATGGCAGTGATCCAGATGCAGCGCCACTGGAACATGCGTCTTGGACGCAGCGACCCGCGCAGCGGTTACAATATAATCAGCCCCAAGATGTTTGACCGTGCCCATCGTTGATTGCAAAATAACAGGAGCGTTAAGCTCTGTCGCCGCTTCTACGACAGCCTGAAGCATCTCAAGCGTATGAACGTTGAATGCGGTAACGGCGTAACCGTTCGCCCGCGCAGCTTGAAGCAGCGGAGTTGATGAGACCAAAGACATCGTTATTCCTCCTGATGATCAAATAAGGACCACTTGAGTCAAATTGCGAGGCTCGTCGGGATTGTTGCCGCGCTTCAGAGCCGTAAAGTAACCATAGTATTGTAGGAACGGAAGCGCAGCTGCAGCACGTGCTTCATCAGAAGCACCAACCAGGCCGGTTTCCACAAATGTATCCGCAAACGCGGTATCTTCACCCGCGGCGGAGGCTGCAACGACAACATGAGCTCCGTATTCCTGCATTTCGCGCGCAACCTTCAGCTCCGCATCGCGGGACTGATCGGACACAAGCACAATGACGCATGTGTGCTGATCGACGATTGACTTTGGACCGTGCCGGAATTCCAGCGTGCCAAAGCTTTCCGTCCATGTATTGGACATTTCCTTCAGCTTCAAGCAGCCTTCCTCGGCAATGCCGAACATGGCTCCCATGCCAAGAAATACAGTACGGTCAAAATTCCGGGCGGCTACAGTCGCTGCCGCAAGCCGTTCGCCCTCCTGTACCCGCGCTTCCTGAGCCTGCACGAGCTGCTCCAGCTCTTTCAGACGTTCCTCAGACCGGTCGGACACAAGCGCAATCGCCGTTTGCATGCCAACGATCATACTGGCGAGCGATTTGGTCATAACGGTGCTTTTTTCCGCTCCCAGTCTGGATACAAGGCTGTCGCCAAGCTTGGCCATGGAGCTGTCCGCATAACAGGTCACTCCAGCCAGCCGCCAGTTGTCCAATCCTTCCACCGATTCAAGCGCTTTAACAACTTCCGTTGATTCCCCGGAACGGGATACGCCGATTGCAACTGTGTTTAAATGCTCCAGCACGGCTTGCCCCCTGATCAGCAGCAGTTCGGAGGACGGCAGCGCAGTCGCCGGACGTTTAAGCCAGGAACGGTAGGTTGCCGCCATTGTGATCGCTTGGTAATAGGATGAGCCCGATCCTAAAAAGAGCGTCTGCTGCACGGCATTGTCGCCCAGGTAGCTTTCGGCCCATTCCTTGCGGCGAAGCGCTTCTTCATAGGCTTCTTTCAACGCCTGCGGCTGCTCGGCTATTTCCCGGTATGTGTGGACTCCCATGACTTGCTTCATCGTTTTTGTCACTCCTCAATTTCGTCGTCATGCAAGGCAGAGTTCTAGGGCTGGGCTTGCCAAAACTGCTTCAAGTCCTCGATGGTCAGGCTCCCTGCCCCTCCGATACGCAGCGTCGACATCGCTCCGCATACATTGGCATACGTTAACGCTTCCTGTTCCGGCTTGCCGTTCAGCCGCGCCGCAATCAAACCGGCATTGAAGGAATCGCCAGCTCCGGTCGTATCGACCGGCGACACCCGTACAGGTTCCCCTTCAATTACGGTGCCGTCAGGCTTAATCATCAGCGCTCCGGCAGAGCCTCTTTTCACCGCTACATATCCACGGCGCTCCGGCAGATATTTTGGCAGCTCATTAATGTCGCTGCACTCAAAAATCGCCATTGCCTCTTCCTCGCTCGGCAAAAACCAATCGGTCCACTCCAGCAATTGCTTCAACCTTTCGCGGTCCCACTGCTCGTCCGGGTCCCAGCCCACATCAAACGACGTCGTAAGACCGGCTTCCTTCGCCATGCGGAACAGCGCCGCCCAATGCTCCCTCATTCCTGCCTGCAAATAATAGGAACCGAAATGAACATGGGAAGCTCCGGCAAAAAGCGAGTCCGGTATAAGCTCAGGCGTTACGGAAGCGATGGAGCCGAGATAGGTGAGCAGCGATCGGTCGCGGCCGTCCGTCAGGGACAGCGTTGCTCCCGTGCGCATCGTAGCGTCAAGCTTGACATTCCCGGTGCCAACGCCGAAATTTTCCAGCTCCTTGACGCAAAACCGGCCAAAATCGTCATCACCAACGATCGATACCAGTTCTACTTCAAGGCCTAGTCCGGCCAGACCAGCCGCGGTTATCGCCGAAGAGGATCCCAGCGCAAGCCGAAAATCCTCCACCAGCTTTTCGCGATTCGGCTCCGGCTGGATGCCGCTGCCTGCAAAAATTAAATCCACATTAAGCTCTCCGACCACGATAACTTTTGCCTGATTCATCGAATCACTTCCAATCTGGAAGATATGGACGATCTGCTTCCCACAGTTCCTCAAACATGGCTTTGATCTCAGCAGGCGAGCAGGCAGCGGCCGTCAGCGGGTCGATATAGAGCGCCTGCAGCGCTTTCTCGCGGTTTTTCTCCAGCACTGCCTGTACCGCCAGTTCGAAGAAGGCCATGTTGCTGCGGCAAAGCGCGGCAAGATGCTCGGGGAGACGGCCGTAGCGGGTTGGCTGCACGCCTTTTTTATCCACCAGGCAAGCAACCTCGACCACGCCTTCAAATGGAAGATTCTCGATCAAACCGCGGTTCGGAACATTGCCGTAAATCACATTCGGCTTCTCGTTCACGATGCTGTCAATAATGACCGCAGCATATTCGTCGCTTCGCTCCAGCTTGATCTCTTGCTCGCCCGATATCATTCGTTCGATTTCCTCGTCCGTCTCCTTGCGCCACACCGGCCATTCATTGGCGTAAAAGCCTGTGGCGCCGTTGTACCCGGCAGCGCAGTAACGATCGATCAGATCCTGCCGTTTGCGGTAATAAGGGATATATTCGGAAAAATGACCGCTGGATTCCGAAACAAACGCGCCGAAATGACGGGCGAAATCAAAGCGAACCGGATCTTTTGCAAGAAAAGCTTCATCGGACATTTTTTCGAACAGCGCCGGATACTGATCCTGGCCGTCCACTTCGAGCTTCGTAAACCAAGACATATGGTTAATGCCGCCGCAGCGCCAGTCAAGCTTTTCATATGGAACACCTAAGTATTTGGCGAGCTGCTGGGACGAATGCTGGATGGAGTGGCATAACCCGATTACCGGCAGGCTCGTCGCTCTGGACGTTGCCAGCGTAACGGCCGACATCGGATTCGTATAATTAAGAATGAGGGCGTCGGGACAAAGCTCTTCAATATCCCGGACAATTTCCAGCCATACCGGAAGCGTGCGGAGCGTTTTGAACAGCCCCCCCGGTCCAAGCGTATCGCCAATGCACTGCTTTACGTTATAACGAAGCGGAATTTCAAATTCATTACGGACCGTTTCAAGCCCGGCAACCTCAATCTGGTTAATAACAAAGCGGGAACCGGCAATTACGTCTCTGCGGTTAGTCGAGGCTTCAACGATCCAGTTTTTCCCGCTCAGCTCGATCAGCCGCTGCACCAGCTTTACCGACAGCTCCAATCTTTTGGCATCGACATCGACCAGGGCAAATATCCCTTCATTAAAATCAGGAATTTGCAAAATGTCGGATGCTAAGTGCTTGGTAAACATGCTTCCCGAACCGATAATCGAGATTCGCGTCACCGACATACCCTCCATTCATATTTTTGATCGTTCACAATCATTATTAGGCATAATTTTGACTGAGTCAATTTATTTTTTTGATATTTGACCGGGATTCCATCCTTTTAATGATCGTTTTCAATCTTTTTGTGGACGAACTCAATCGTTTATGCTATTCTGAGGAAAGAAAGCGCATTAGTTAAAGAAAGCCCGAGGCCTCGCAAGCGAAACCTCGGGAACAAAGGGGATTGTGCATGAGCAAGATTGCGGCCCGCCGCGACGGGATTATCGCGCTCCTCAAAGAGCAGGGAGCCGTGAATGTAGCGGAAATTATGGATAGGTTCGGGGTATCGGAAGCAACAGCCCGGCGCGATCTTGAAACGCTTGAGCAGGAGAAAAGGCTCGTACGCATGTTTGGCGGAGCTGTCCTGGAGAGCGTTCGCAAGGAAGTCCCGTTTTATCGCAAGATGGAGATGAATCCGGAAGAGAAGAAAGAAATTGCTGAAGTATCCTACTCCCTCATTCATGAAGGAGATGTCATCGGGCTAACCGGAGGCACAACTTGCATGTTCATCGCCCGCAGAATTATTCAGCAGCCATTTGAGCGTTTGACCGTTGTGACCAACTCGCTGAATATCGGTTTTGAGCTGGCTGGTGTTCCCGGTCTTGAGCTGATTTTGACCGGGGGCGTTACCCGCACCCAGAGCTACGAGCTGTCAGGACCGCTGGCGGATACCATTCTGGAGCGGATTACGATTCAGAAGACCTTCCTTGGCGTCGATGGAGCCGATCCGGTGCGCGGATTGACTACATTTAATGAGCTGGAAGCCAATACGAACCGCAAAATGATGCAGCAATCGCTTGAAACGTATGCTCTGGCCGATCATACGAAGCTTGGCCGCTCCTCCCTCTTTTTAATCGAGAAATGGCGTGGTGTCACATCGCTCGTAACGGACCGCGGGGCAAGCCGCGAGCAGTTGGAGCCTTTTCAAGACGCAGGCATTCGGGTATTGCAATAACCGGCTATTTTTTAGATTTCACTGAAGATTGGCGGATTTTCAGCTCGAACGGAACCGAGATTTTTACCGGAACGGGATATCTGCCCTGAATGTAGTCGATCAGCGTTTTGGCGGCGATATTTCCGATTTCCAGCTTCGGAATATGAACGGTTGTCAGCGGAGGCGAACAGTATGCGGACAATTCAATGTTATCGATCCCGGCGAAGGCGATATCATCAGGAATTCGCAAGCCGCATTCGTTGGCAGCCCTCATAGCCGAAATGGCAATCATGTCGCTCGCCGCAAAAATTGCGGTTGGGCGTTCTTTGTTTTGCAGGAGCTCTTTCGTCATCTGGTAGCTCTTCTCGACATCCCAGTAACAGTCAACAACCCACTCCGGGCGTACCGCAATGCCAGCTTCCAGCAGCGCATCTCTATACCCTCTGTAACGCTTTTCTTTCTCAATTTCCTGGGACAGTCCCGAACCGCCGATAAATGCGATCTCTTTATGCCCCTGCTGCAGCAAATGCCTTACGACCGCCCTGGCCGCTTCAACCCGATCATACGTTACGCGCGGAATACTGGGGTCACTCCCGTCAACAACGATTAGATGAGGAATTCTTTGTTTGAGCTGCGAATAGAGCCCCGGTTCCAAACCTTCAACCAATATAAGCCCGACTGGTGTATTTTCATATAAGATACGATTCAACACCGTTGGATTGCGAAGATCGTCAACCGATTGCACAAAAGCCAGCTCATACCCCATCTCTGCAATACCTTTTTCGATACCTTCCAATATTCCAGAAAAATACGGGTGGTTATACTTGTTCTGCGTTACCGCTAAAATACAGCCTAACGGCGATCCGATCGTGGCATGATGCTTTTTGTCGCTGTCATGTCCTCGTGCCGATTTGGTTGGCTGGTAGCCAAGCTCAGTGACAGCATTCCATATTTTTTCGCGTGTTTCCGGACGGACGGAATGGGAAGCCTCATTATTGACTACACGTGATACCGTCGAGATGGACACTCCGACTCGTTCAGCGACATCTTTCAGCGTTGTCACTTTTTTGCACTCCTTTGTCTCTTTTTGTCTAAATTTTTGCGCAAATATAAAAGTACTATAATCATACGGTTTCCGCTCAATTAATGTCAACCGGAGAAGTCTGCAATTGCAGCTATTACACATGAAGCCGCAGAAAGCGGCAGGGCATCGAGCCTGAGATCAGGATCGATGCCTGTTGGAGCCGCTTGTCCTGCTGCCTTGTAATCATGCTGCGTTTGCGATTGACCGTTTAATTGCCGTAAGCCTTTTTGATATCTTGCACCGCTTTGTCCAGCTCGCCTTTGCCGGAGAGAGGATTGGCTAGCTTTTGCGGGATGATCTCCCACAATAATTTTTCTTTGCCGTCAAAAAACGGAACCGGTATCGCATATTTCTGGGAATCGAGGAAGACCTGTTTGTTATACCCTTCGTCCTTGGCGTGATAAGCGTCTGCCGCCTGTTTGTTCGCCGGCACGGACTGGCCCTGCTCCGCGAGCGCAATTTGCCCTTCCGCTCCGGAAAGCCAGTTCATCAGCGTCCAAGCCGCTTCATCCTTTTTGGAGGATGCGCCGATGGAATAACCTGTAACCTGGATAACGGTTTTTTCTTCTTTGAACTTCGGCGGCAAAATGGCCTCGAATTCAATGCCGGCCTGTTCATACTCGGTTGCATTCCAGCTGCCGCCGAAGCCCATGGCAACCTTGCCTGTCGTCAAAGCAAGGAACGGGTCCTTGGAAAGCGTTTGGGATTGACCGTAATTCGGCACCGCGTATAGCTCCGTAATATAACTGCGGAATGTTTCCAGCACCTGCATGGCCTCCGGAGATTCCATCGCAAACGCCTTGTTCTCGTCAACAAGTTTTGCTCCGTTGGACCAAAGCTGGGATTCCAGCACGGAATCCGCCGAGCCTGCCGGGTCCATCACTAATCCCCATTGAACAACGCTTTTTGGATTAAAGCCTTCCTGATCTGCCGTTTTGCCCGCTTTATCCACGGTCATCTTTTGCGCGATTTTAATGAATTCATCCCAGGTCATTTCTCCAACTGGCGGTTTAACCCCGGACGGATTGCTTTTTGGATCTGCAAACAGCTTTTTATTGTAGTACATAATGATGGTATTGGCGTCGCGGGGAAGAGCATATTGCTTGCTCTCGGATTGCAGCTTGCCCAGCACATTCGGCTCAAATTGGCTCGTATCAAAGCTGTTTTTGGACATAAGCTCCGTAAGGTCCTTCATGGCGCCAAGCTTGGCGTATTTATCCAGGTACGCCTCATCCATTTTGAATACATCCGGCATTGTCTTGGAAGCGGCCTGCGCCGTAATTGCCGTCCAATACGTCTCCCAGTCCTTGGAGGTAATTTCCACCTCAATGTCGGGGAACTTCTCGTTGAATTTTTTCAAAAGCTCTTTCGTTTGGTTGACCTCTTCCTGCGTTCCCCATTGCATAAACGTAATTTTTGTTTTGCCCGTTCCGCCAGGCGTCGAGCTGGACGCTGCAGTCTGTTCACCGTTATTGCCGCCGCTGCAGGCTGCCAGAATGAGCGGAATGCCAAGCATTGGAATTAGCCATTTGATTGCGCTTTCAGACCCTCTTTTAACCATGAGAACACTCTCCCTTTTTTTATTTGATTCCCGACATAACAACGCCTTCGACGAAGTACTTCTGTGCTGAGAAATAAATAACGGCGATTGGCAGCAGCGCCAGGAAAGACCCTGCAGCCATCATCGGAAGATCCTGCGAGTTTTTGCCCATTATCAGCTGCAGTCCGACACTCATCATCTGCAGATCCTCGGATTGGATGAAGATGAGCGGAGTGAAATAGTCGGTCCAGGTGAACACAAAGGAGAAAATAAAGCCGGAGATGAGAATCGGGCCGGATAAAGGTAAAATGACGCGGCTGTAAATCGTCCAGTAATTGCCGCCGTCGACATAGGTTGCTTCGTCAAGCTCTCTTGGCAGAGTGAGAAAGTATTGGCGGAAAAGAAAAATGAAGTATGGACTCGCCAGCAGAACCGGAATCGTGAGCGGAAGCCAGGTGTCGTACCAGCCGATTTTGCTGAACAGGATGTACATCGGAATAAGCGTAACCTGGGAAGGGATCATGAGCGTAGCGAGCACAACGACAAACAGCGGCGCGCGCAGACGGGACTTCAACCGGGCAAAGCCGAACGCGATGAGCGAGCTGGAAATGATGGTGCCGATTCCGTTGATCGACGACACGATAAACGAGTTCATAATCCAGCGAGGCATTAGAGTCATCGTTTCAAACAGCCTCGTAAAGGAGCTGAACGTAAACGGAGCCGGAATCAGCTCGGGAGGAAACACATACGTTTGCGCCTGGGTTTTCAGCATGGTGGACAGCATCCATAGAAGAGGGCCGATAAATAGCAGCAATCCAAATAGTAGAAACAGATAGGAAGAAGTGCGGGAAATGAGCTTTTCGGCTTGCATCAACGCTTGCCTCCCTTTTTGTCTTCGCCTTCGTAGTACACCCAGCGGTTGGAAGATTTCATAAGCGCAACGGTAATTACGAGAATAATCAGAAACAGCACCCATGACTGGGCCATGGCGTATCCAAAGTCAAGATCGCGGAAGGCGACCTGATAGGTGTTCATCATGTAGGTTTGAGAGGAGTAATCCGGACCGCCCTTGCTCAGCAGCATCGCTTCCGTAAACATTTGGAAGTAGTAGATGACCTGCATGACAACTGTAAACAGAATGGACGGCGTCAGCATCGGCAGCGTTATATTGAAGAAAGTGCGTACGGGACCGGAGCCGTCGATGCGGGCCGCTTCGTAAAGCGAGCGCGGAATGCCTTTTAGTCCAGCCAAAAATACGAGAACCGAACCTCCCGACATCCACATGCCAATTGTGATAATTACCGGTTTAATTAAAGCTTCGCTGTTCATCCAATCCACCGGATTGCCGCCAAGCCATTGAATCGCCGTATTGACAACCCCGTCCCCGGAACCGAACAAAATCATCCAAATGACAACGGTTGCAACAGGCGGTACGAGGTATGGCAAATAGTACAAGGTACGGAAATAACGAATGCCGGGCACTTCGATGTTGAGCATCAGCGATAAGACGATTTGAAAACCGACCGTAATCGGAACGCCGATGAACACAAAATAGAGCGTATTGCGCAAGCTTTTCAGATAAACCTCATCGCTCCATAGCCTGGAGTAATTGTCAAAGCCAATCCAACTCGGAGCCGTAATCGCATTGTAATCCGCGAAGCTGTAGGTCAGGCTTGCCAGCGCGGGGCCGACGAAGAAGCATAAAACTCCGATGATCCACGGGGATATGAATAGCAGGAATACTCCGTCTTCCTTCCAGGTTTTAACCAATATCCTCTCTCTCCTTTACGAATCGGGCCAGTTCGTTTGCGCAAATTCTATCTTTAATTTACGCAAAAAATGATGATCCGTCAATATAGTTGCCGAAAAAATCCTTGTTTCTTGCGGAAGCAAGGTGTGCGCAAATTTTCCGAGTATATACCGTTCCCTATTTTTGTGTTTCTCATAACCTAGTATGAACAACTCCATGATTAGTTTTAAAGGAAAGGAAGAATGGGATGCAACCTATTGGGAAAGAAGTAACGAACAGCAGCAACCGCCCCAGTTCCGGTCCAGGCATCATTGTTATCCTGTTTATACTTCTGGTTATAGCCGTTTCCGTCTTTAGCCAGCCTTCGGCGGCATATGATGACCCGCAAATTGGCCCCCTATCCGTAATCTTTACGATAATAAACAACTCAAGCTATCCGTTTAGGTTGAATGCTCAAAACGGGGCCGGTTGTGAAACGGCTGCTCCTTCCATAATTGCCGCCAATGGCGGTTCGGCCTCCTTTGCAGTTAAAAAATCATTTCCTGACATCAATCGTTGTAACACTTTTTGGAATATTTTGAATCAAGATGGGAAATCCGTTGAAGAAATTAGAATAACAATGGTGGTGAATGGCCAGATTTTGGGTACTAACTTTTTTGACATCGTAAACTTAGACACTCCAATCAAGCTCGCTATAAGCGGCACAACCGTAACGTTTACAAATAAATAAAGAATCGGTGGCATATTTCAGAAAATCAGTTAGCTGCAAACGCTAAACGAGCCCTGGAGAAGATGCTCCGGGCTCGTTTTTTACCTATTCTGTTTATTAAGCTTCGCCAGGTTCAGGCTTGGAGCGAACCGGATCGTAATCGGCAACGACCAGCACATCCAGATGCCTTGCGCTCCGCAGCAAGGCGGGTACAAATGCCCGCTGCCTTGGCTGCAGCAAGCCGATTCTCCCGGGCTGTCCGACAATGATTTGGGTTGCTTTTTTTTGCATGGCGCAGCCAAGCAGAGCTGCAGCCGGCGTCTCGCCTGCGGACCGAGGCAAAATCAGGAACGATCCGCCCAGCCGCTCGGCAAGCTGTTGAAGCTTATCCAGCCTTGCTTCGCTGTGTTCGCCCTCCGTTTCTCCTTTTTGCACAAAAATAACGTACCAATCCGCCTTCAGCCGATAAGCAATACGGAAGCCGCGGCGGATAAGCCGTTCGGCGCTCGGTCCGGCCGTTACCGCGACAAAAATGACCTCCTCCCTACGCCAAGGGCCGCGCAGAGAATCCCTCCGGTCCCATGACTCCAGCCGTTCGTCCACATCGTCGGCCAGCTCCCGCAACGCAAGTTCGCGAAGCGCGATCAAATTTCCAAGCTTGAAAAAGCGTCCCAGCGCCTGCTCCACTTTGTCGGCAGCATATATTTTTCCCGCTTTCATCCGCTCCTGCAGCGCCCTTGGCGACACATCGATAAGCTGAACCTCGTCAGCCTCCCGCAAAATCCGGTCCGGCACCGTCTCTCTGACGACAATTCCGGCAATCTGCTCAACCGCATCGTTTAAGCTTTCCAAATGCTGTACATTCATCGTTGAAATGACGGAAATACCGGCCTCCAAGAGGACAAGCACATCTTCATACCGTTTTTTGCGGAGACTGCCGGGAATATTCGTATGCGCCAGCTCATCCACAAGCACAACCTCCGGCTTTTCCTGCAAAATGGCCTCAACGTCCATTTCCTCCAGCAAAGCGCCTCTGTACTTCGTTTGCAATCGCGGCACCGTCCTGAGCAAGCCCAGCTGAGCCATTGTATCCGCCCTGCCATGCGTCTCCAGCAGTCCGACCACAACCTTAACGCCTTTTTTCAGCAGCTCGTTCCCTTCCCGCAGCATCGTATAGGTTTTGCCGACACCCGGCGCCGCCCCAATATAGATTTTGAAGCTGCCTCTGCGGATTTGCCCAATCTGCTCGCGTATTTCATGCTCCGTCAGGCGACGGTACCGCTTGTTGGGCTTGCGGCTCGGAGTATGCGCCGGCAGAATCCGTTCGCCCTCTGAATGAGCCCGATCAGCAACAAAAAGCAGATCGATGTTGCGCGTTATTTTCAGCAGTCTGTTGACGACAGATCCTTTCCAAATATCCTGCCACAGGCTTTGCCGGGAGTGTCCCAGCACGATGCGGGTCGCCTTCTGCTGCACGGCATATCCCATCAGCCTCGACGGCAGCTGCCGCCGGTGGCGGATCGGCAGCTCCTCAAAGCTGCCCCCAACTTTTTTCGTCAGCAAAAGAAGCGATTTGCGGAACGCCTCCGCTTCCCCGGCCAGTCGTCGTCCGGCTATGTTAAACGATACGATGTTAAGCTCGCCGCCCAGCCGCTTGGCAACCTGCTGCCCGCGCCGCACAAGAATGGAGCCGTTCCAATGATACTGCACCGAAACGAGAATACGCTCCGCAATGCCGGAAGTACCGTACAGGCCAAGCTCCTCTCGATGTTTCTCCAGCGTTTCGTTCACATCCTCCGCTAATAAACGCAGAGCCAGCTCCCGCAGCCGAGCCATATTGCCGCGATGCAGCCATTCCGGCGGCTGCGCCAGCCGGCCTTCCGCCGCCCGCTCTAGCAGCGTTTCCGGCGTTACGTCGATGAGCCGCACTTCGTCGGCAAGCTCCAGCACATGTGCAGGAACCGGATGAGGCACATTTACGCCTGTCCAGCTGCGAGCCATCTCCGCTGCGCCTTCTATCTCGTAAATGTTCACCGTCGTAATGACGCTGATGCCCTTCGCGAGCAGCGCCTCGATCTCCTGCAGGCGGGTCGGCATTCGAGCCCAATCCCGATTGCGGTGCGCCAGATCGTCAATAAGCGCAACCTCGGGATTCCGTTCCAGCATCCGGCCCAGATCCAGATCCGTGCCGGATGTTTCCTGAGTGCTCCAGTCGATGCCAGGCACTGACTCCAAATCTCCGATTTGCGAGACGGTCTCCGCGCTCTCTGCGCCGTTCAGCGCGCCGATTACCGTGTCCAGCCCTTGCCTGCGCAGCTCATGCCCTTCGCTCAGCATATGGTACGTTTTGCCGGAGCCGCTGAAAGCGCCAATTAAAATTGTCAATCTGCCGCGATGCAGCTTCATGATGGAAGCAAGTATTTCCTCCGCCGATTTGCGTCTGAACGGCTCGATGCTCATGGCTGACTCCCCCTGACATGGCAATGCCCGCCGCATCCCGAAAGATGCGGCGGGTCATTCGCCTTATTGCTGCACAAGCTTTTGCAATGCCAAATTAAGCTTCAGCACATGAACTCCCGGTTCCCCGAAAATGCCGAGCTGCCGTGGCAACGTGAACTCTTCGACCAGCTTCTCCAGCTGTTCGGCAGGAATTCCCGTTAAGCTTCTAATGCGGGGAATTTGTGCTTTTGCTCCAGCGGGGCTGATTTGCGGATCAAGCCCGGAGCCCGAGTTAGTGATGAGGTCGAGTGGCAGCCGATCTACAGGCACCTCCGGATTGTTGGTCCGCCAATCCTGAATCGATTGCTGCACACGGGCCAGCAAGTCTGGGTTGGATGGTGAATAGTTTGGCGTGCCGGAACCGGCTCCATTGTACTCAATGCTTGAAATCCGGCCGTGGAACCACTGCGGATCGGTGAAATTTTGGCCAATAAGCTCCGAGCCGACAATGCGGCCCTTTGTATCGTATATTAAGCTTCCTTCCGCCTGTTTTGGCAAAATCGCTCCCGCGATTCCGGTTACCGCCGCATTGTATAACACTCCGCAAAGCGCCATCAGCACAAGGCCGAGCCGCAGGCTTCCCATTACAATTGATTTCATAGAGCTGCTTCCTTTCCGAACAGGTTTATACCCATAGTCCCACGACGAGATCAATCAGCTTAATTCCAGCAAACGGGACGATTACACCGCCCAGGCCATATACGAGCAAATTGCGCTGCAGCAGGCTGGACGAGCTGCGTGGCTTATAAGCGACGCCTTTCATGGCGAGCGGAATTAACATTGGGATAATAATCGCGTTGAAAATAAGTGCGGACAAGATTGCCGACATCGGCGAGTCCAGCCGCATAATATTCAGAGCCTCCATCTGGGGGATCGCTGCCATAAACATGGCTGGGATAATGGCAAAATACTTGGCCACATCGTTCGCTATGCTGAACGTCGTCAGCGCGCCGCGTGTCATGAGCAGCTGTTTGCCTATGGCGACAACCTCGATAATTTTGGACGGATCGGAATCGAGATCGATCATATTGGCCGCTTCCTTCGCCGCGGTCGTGCCGCTGTTCATCGCAATGCCGACATCTGCTTGAGCAAGCGCCGGAGCATCATTTGTGCCGTCGCCTGTCATCGCTACCAGCTTGCCCGCCGCCTGTTCGCGGCGAATTACGGCGATTTTATCCTCCGGCGTGCTCTCGGCGATAAAATCGTCCACTCCCGCCTCGCGGGCAATCGTCTGCGCCGTCAGCGGATTGTCGCCTGTGCACATAATCGTTTTGATGCCCATCTGGCGCATCTGGTCGAACCGCTCGCGCATGCCCGGTTTTACCGTATCCTTCAGGTAAATGACGCCATATATTTTGTCATCAGCGGCAACAGCAAGCGGCGTGCCTCCGGCGGAAGCGACCGCATCGCTCTGTGCGTCCAGATCAGACGGAATCGCCCCGCCCTGTGCGGACACCCATTTTTTGACTGCATCCACCGAGCCTTTGCGCACGCTCCGGCCGTCAGCCAAATCAATGCCGCTCATCCGGGTTTCCGCCCGGAATTCAATCCATTCGCCTTCTGCGGAGCTTGGAACGGGCAAGCCTTGTTTTCTCGCCAGCTCCAGCACGGAGCGGCCTTCAGGCGTCTCGTCCTTGAGCGAGCTTATGACCGCCCATTCCGCAACCGTTTGCTCTTCGGTGCCGCCGACTGGAATAAACTCATTAGCCATCCGGTTGCCGTAAGTGATCGTACCCGTTTTGTCCAAAATGATCGTATTAATGTCGCCGGCAGCCTCAACAGCCTTTCCGGACATGGCAATGACGTTAAACTGAGTGACCCGGTCCATACCGGCAATGCCAATAGCGGACAGAAGCCCGCCGATCGTGGTTGGAATGAGACAGACAAGCAGAGCGATAAGAATCGGAATATCCAGCTTGATGCCGAGATAATTCCCGAAAAACGGAAGCGTGACAACGACGAGCAAAAAGATCAGCGTCAAGCTCGTCAGCACGGTGCTGAGCGCTATCTCATTCGGCGTTTTCTGGCGTTTGGCGCCTTCTACAAGCGAGATCATCCGGTCCAGAAAGGATTCGCCGGGATCGTTTGTTATTTTGACCCGGATGCAGTCGCTGAGCACCTTTGTGCCGCCGGTAACCGAGCTGAAGTCGCCGCCCGCTTCTTTGATAACAGGTGCGGATTCGCCGGTAATCGCGGATTCATCAACAGACGCAAGCCCCTCCACAACCTCCCCGTCGCCGGGAATCCATTGTCCCGCAGCTACTTGCACAATGTCTCCTTTGCGCAGCTCGCTTGAAGGGACCTCGCGCAGCGCCCCGCCCTCTTCCCTATAGGCGGTTATGTCGCGTTTGGAGTGTTTGAGCGAATCCGCCTGAGCTTTGCCCCGTCCCTCTGCCAATGCTTCCGCAAAATTCGCAAATAGCAGCGTAATAAGCAGAATCGCCGCAACGCACGCATTAAACCATAACGGCGTTCCGCCGCCAAAAGCATCTGGTGCAGCAACAAGCACAAGCGTAACAAGGAAGCCGAGCTCAACCACAAACATGATTGGGTTGCGAATCATAATCCGCGGATCCAGCTTAAATACAGATTGTTTCAACGCCTGCCGGACGATTTCGCCGCCAAGCGCTTTTTGTCGATGACTCATTCAGTTCGTCTCCTCTTCTCTAACTAATCCGTCAAGGTTTTAAGGTCAGCTGCTCCGCAATTGGTCCTAGCACAAGGCTTGGGAAAAACGTCAGCGCGCCGACGATCAGCGCCGTGCCGAGAAACACAACCGCAAACAGCCCGGTGTCGGTGCGGAAGGTGCCTGTCGTTTCGGGCACTTTCCGTTTGGCGGCAAGCGATCCGACAACAGCGAGCAGCGTAATGACGGAAATGTAACGTCCGAGGTACATAACGAGCCCCGTGCTAATGTTCCAGAACGGCGTATTGTCTCCCAGCCCTTCAAATCCGGAGCCGTTGTTAGCCGCCGCGGAAGTGAATTCATACAGCACCTGCGTCAACCCGTGAAAACCCGGGTTGGATACCGTTTCAGGATAAACAAACAGCGCAATCGCCGACGGGACAAGAATTAGCACGGGATGAACAAGCAGCGTGACGGCAATAAGCATCATCTCTTTGCCTTCCAGCTTTTTGCCCAGAAACTCAGGCGTTCGTCCGACCATGAGCCCGGAAAGGAACACCGCCACCATGGCGTACAACAGCACATTCATAAAACCTGCCCCTACACCGCCGAATACGGTGTTCAGCATCATATTGACCAGCGGCACCATGCCTCCGATCGGAGTCAGGGAGTCGTGCATGCCGTTGACAGCGCCCGTCTCCGATGCCGTTGTGACCACGGAATAAAGCGCAGTTTGCGCAACGCCAAGCCGCGTTTCCTTGCCCTCCATACTCCCCTGTCCGCTGTCTGCGCCAAGCGCGTTCAGCGCGGGATTGCCTGAATATTCGGCAGTTAGCGACGTACTGAGCATGACAATAAACAGTACGGCCATGGAGACGAACAGCACCCGGCCTTGCTTGGCGTTGCCAACCATTTTTCCGTATACAAACGGCAGGGAGGTCGTAATCAGCAGCATCAGCAGCATTTGCAGCATATTGCTAAGCGCACCGGGATTTTCAAACGGATGCGCGGAGTTGGCCCCCATAAAGCCTCCACCGTTATTGCCAAGCTCCTTAATTGCCAGAAAGGAAGCCATCGGTCCGCGTGCAATCGACTGTTCTCCGCCCTGCAGCGTTTGCGCAACTGCGGTCGGCTCTAGTGTCTGAGGCACGCCAAGCGCAACGAATACGAGGGCGGATACAAATGCAATCGGCAGCAAAATGCGTGTTATCGACCGGGTCAGATCGACAAAAAAGTTGCCGAGCGGTTTGCCCGCGAGCCCGCGCATCATCGCGATGACAACAGCGAGCGCTGTTGCCGGCGATACAAACATCATGAACACAATAGCGATCATTTGCGCCAAATAAGAAAGGCCGCTTTCACCGCTGTAATGCTGCAGATTTGTATTGGCCATAAAACTAATGGCGGTATTAAACGCCAACCGAGGCTCCATGTTCGCGATTCCGCTCGGATTAAGCGGTAAATACGCTTGCAGGCGAAACACGAGATACACGAGCAAGGTCATCATTCCATTGCTTATAACTACAGAAGCCGCGTAGGTTTTCCAGGTTTGCTGTTTAGGCGAGATGCCGCCAAGACGGTAAATGACGCGTTCCAGCGGGCCGAACCATTTGTCCAAACGTGTTTGTTCCCCGTTGAACGCTTTATACACGTACATGCCTGTCGGGCGTGCCAGCAGCGCGACGAGCAGCAGCATAATTCCAATCGATATCCATGCCATCATGAATGAGAGCTCCTTCGTACTCAAACTATATTCCGATTAAGCGTTTAACTACCGGATCATGCTCCCCGGTCAAAACTTTTCCGGATGCAGCAAAACGTAACCCAAATAGACGAACACGGCGGCAATAAGCGCGCCCAGCATCCAGATCAATTCTCTTCCCTTCCTTCCGAAACATGCTTGCCGGCCCACGCCAGCAATCCCAGCATACAAGCGGTCAATGCGGCTACGAGGCCGACCATGGCTATATCCATCAAGAGAAATTTTCCCCTTCCGCGAACAATTCTTTTGGTACAAAAGCTGCTGAAACCCGTAATTTGGGCGCAAAAAAACCACAGAGGCTACGGCCCCTGTGGTCGCTAGCGATCACAAGCGTCATCATCCTCTCTCCCGATTAAAGCCCTGTCAAGACCATCGTCCTGTTCTGGCTCAATCACGCTGACGAGGTTAGCTGTCGGATTCGGGCGGTGAGAGTCGCCCTACCCGCAGAATGGATTGCCATGGCTCCATCACTGCAGGATTCACCCCGGATGACCGTTCTTCCGACTCTCACATCGGAATGGCGGCATCATATGGTTCCCCCGTTTTCCTGATTTGGAAATTAAGCGTTGTAAAGTCAACTAACTTGAGACGAATCTTACGCCTCGATGTCTAAATCTGTAAAGGCCGGCCAAAGCTCAAAAACAATTCCTAGAGCCGGATTAAAGAAACAAACAGGAAGTTAATCTCTTCGATTCTCTATTTTTCTCGGCTTTTCTTTCATTATCTTCATTCCGGCGGCAAACAGCCCTGATTTTTACGACATTTTTATTTGTTCGTTTCGCACGCCAGCGTTACGATTGGATTGCGGATGTTCGTGAAAAATGGTCTGTCAGGAAATGCGGGGCGGTCAGACGGCTGTTCTGAATCTATGAGAATAAGGCTATGCCGCCGTGTCATTCTAGCTGCTTCTTTCATACTGTACTTAGTAATTCAAGTATGGTTGGAGTGATTAGGATGAATAATCTGACTTTAAAGATCAGCCGCTGGGACGTTTCTAATCGTGCCGTTATTTTAATCTTATTTATACTGCTCGTTATCGTAATCCGTTTGTGCGGAAACGAACGGAATTCGGATGAAAATGATGCAGGAGTTAGGGCAGAGTATAGCTTTAATCTAGTTAACAATTCCGAATATCGGCTTGAGTACGATCACATCGTAAGTGGCACACTGACTGAAATAAATGATGCACCTCCGTCAAGCTCAGCAAGGCTGACCATACAAGGCACTACATTTAACGTGAGCGCCACCGTTGTTTACAACGTAATGAATCCGATCACCGGCTCTCTCATCGGCCAGCTTCAATTTACTCTGTATACATGGCTTTATGTCGCGCCTGAGACAGTTCTCAGACTCTATAGAGTACGGGATGTTTCCTCTTCTTCCACTGCCATTGGATGGGACACTGACTCTAACACCATCACGGTTATGAATTCGTAGAGCTTTCTGTTAAACAACGGGATCAAAGTTAGCAATCTTAGATTTGATGATAGGTTCAGGATATATACCCGTGTCATCCTATTTTCTTCTTTCATACTGTATATAAAATACAAGTATTATTGGAGTGATCAGGATGAACGATAAGGCTTTAAGCATCAGCAATTGCGGAGGTTCAAAATTAGCTCTAATTCTAGTCTTGTTTATCTTGCTCGTGATCATAACGAGCAGCGCTTGCGGATTTAGATCCGATGATGATGATGATGGAGGATCCGGCATCGCGGCGACTTACGGGTTTAATTTAATTAATAATTCAAGCTACGCTCTCCGCTACTATCAAACATTATCAGGTACAGTAGTCAGTCCGCCCAATGTGGCTCCTTCAAGCACAAGAACGCTGTACATGCAGGGCGCGTCAAGCGGAACATCCACGGCTAGAGTTGTTTATCGAGCGTATAATGTGAACAACGCTCAAGTAGGATCCATTCAATTCACAATGCAGGTCGGAAGATCGGGCGGCAACATACGCTATGACGTTCTCAACATTTCCGCAAGCGGTTCAATCCGAGGAGACGGCGCGGGCAACGATATCGAATTTTATAACGCATAATAATAGCCCCCTTCTAAATGCAAAAGAGAAGCTCCCCCCCTGCTATCAGGCGGGGAAGCTTCTTTACCATGGAACGATTCAGTTCTCCTTGATTCTCAGCTGATCCAGGTTGACTCCGCTGGTTCCGGTCGTGACGAGACGAATCTTATGCGCGCCTTTGGACAAGTCCGCCGTAAAAGTCACTTCCGACCAGTTCTGGTTCCAGTGGCCCGTGCCTGGGAAGGCAAGCGAGCCGCTGGCTTCCTTGCCGTCAATAAGAAGCTTCATCGGACGGTTCGAGCTTCCGTTCGCATAACGGAAACGAAGCGTATAGTTGGATTCCGGAACGTCGGCCGTCCATTCTACGTAACCTTCACCGCCAGAAAAATTAATAAATCCGGTGCCATTCCAGCCCGTGCCTAACGAACCGACTGTTCCGACGGACCGAGCTGCGGTTTCTGCTTGAAGCGCGGCATCAAACAGCTCAGGTGTCGGCGGTACCGTCACTTCGGTTGCAGTGATGCTGTCCAGATTCACGTAATAGCTGCCCACTGTTTCCAGCTTAATCGTATGGGCTCCGGCAGTTAACGGTACGGTCACCTGCGCTTTGCCCCAAGCTGCGTTCCAGCTCCCTGTTGACGGGAAGCTGATGTCCGGAGTTACGGCAGCTCCGTCAATGATCAGCTTCGCGGTCGTTGAGCCAGCGCTGCCGTAAGCATAAGCGATATCAATCAAGTAATCGCCAGCCGCTGGAATCGTTGTGTTCCATTGCACGTAACCCGGGGCGTTATTAAAATTGACAAAACCGCTGCCTGTCCAGCCCGAGCCCAGATTTTTGACGCTGGCACTCGTATTAAACGTTCCGTTCTCCGCCTGCAGCACAACCTGTTGAGGCGAAGGAGCGGATGGCGGCTGCGGCAATCCCAGCACCTCAAGCTGATCCATATGCGTGACGCTGCTTCCAGTTGCCGCTAGCCGAATTTTATTAATTCCAGCCTTCAGGTATTGCGTTGTGGTTACAACTCCCCAAGGAGAATCGCCGGCTCCAGCCGTGCCTGTCTCCATAAAAGACAGCTTGGCGGCAACAACGCTGCCGTTAACCGAGAGATCCGCTTTACGGTCTACGCCGGTATTTTTGTAGCGGAATTGCAGCGGGTAACGTCCCGATTGAGTTACCGGTACCGTCCATTCCACATATCCCTGCGTATTTTTCATATCAACATAACCTGTGCCGTTAAAGCCTGTTTCTGCCGAAGCGACAACCGCGCCAGTTGCACGCGCCGCCTGCTCAGCCTGAAACACAACGGAAGCAGAGAATACTTCCGCTTTTGGCGCTCCGGCAGCCGGTTTAGGAACAACCGTGTCGCTCATTGGCACGGCATTCAGTGCAATCTCATTGGAAACGAGCTCGTACTGTCCGTCCATAATTTTGACGCGGTCGATGTTGATCCCCGCTCCGGTAGCCGCTTGCTCGTTCAGATCAGGACGGCTATGCATTTGGCCCGTGTAGCTTATGCGAATTTTATGCGTGCCATATGCCATTTCAGGACTTGTGTATACCAGTTGGCTTGGAACTTCTCCGTAATTGCTGAAAAAATCAATGCTTCCAGCCGCCTGGTCGTTAATTTCAACCGTAGCGATACCCATATTTCTTGCCTTGGTGCCGTAAACGCGGATTTGCGTTCCTGTAAACGTCATTTCGGCATAAGTATCTCCGGCAACCCCGGTAGACACAACATGTTCATCACCATTGAAACGGCCCGTTTGGCCCGTCTGCACCGTCCAGCCGCTGCCGGCGAATGTAAACTGGCCCGCTCCTGCGCCGTATACGCTATCGTTCACCGTTGCGCCAAGATCGGCTTCAACTTTGACCTTAACCGCACCTGTCTGGCGCAGCTTGGACTGGACATAAAATCCGGTCAAGCCGTCTGTCATTTGCAGCGTTTCACTTCTGCTCGACGATGTGAAAACGGACTCTCCCGGACCGGACAGCTCCTTGATTCTAACATTGGCATCGCCATAGTACGCGCGCTGCCCGTTCGCGTCGAGCAGCTCGGGAATTAACCAAGCCACATCTGAGCCGTCAGCAGCAATTTCATTGCCGGTCGTGGCATTCAGCTTCAGAGAAGCTGCTCCGTCATAGGTGGAAGCGAACCTTTTGTCCGTTTTGAGCAGATTATCGTTTGCGTCATACGACCTTGCTTCCAGTATCGAGCTTGGCGACCATACTAAATCTTGACTCAACGTAAACTTAAACATCCCCTGTTTTGAACTTGTAACATAGTTTGGAGCTATTTTGCCGAGCGAGGTTCCATTATGAAACAGTTCTACAGTTGCCGCATTGCTGATGACGTAGAATTCCTTCTTGTTGGAATCCTTTTTCCATTCGCTTGCGATATGCAAGACATCGCCGACAACGGAACGGTCCATCTGCGACTGATAGAAATAGCCGAGCCAGTATTTATTAAGCGCATCCCGATAAGGTCCAGTTACGCCTGCCGCCCGGTACTCATTCACGCTTTTGCCAAATTGATCATTTACCAGCGGCGTAATATATCCAAACGACTCCCAGTGCAGCAGACCGGCTATTTGCGGCGAGCTGTAAAAGGTCTGGAATTTGCTTGCATCGTCAAGCAGCTGCTTCAGCTTGCGGCCTTCCGAATCGCCTGGAACAACAAAAGAAGAGCCAAGCGAGTTGTTGTACTCGCCAATCCAGTGCGGGAATTTTTTTGGACTAACCGCTTGTCCTGGCGGAGCGTAGTTATGTGACGAGTATACATCAGCTATTTGTTCATAATCCCCATGCACCATTTCCTGAACGGTTGGACGGGACGGGTCGATGCTTTTGACCATCGCATTTAATTGCGCATGCCAAGGGCCGATCGTAAGCGTTTCATTCGGCACCACGCTCCACATGAAAATACTGGCGTGGTTGCGGTCGCGATACACCATCGAGCTGAGCGACTGCTCAAACAACGGCTTTTGCACGTCGTTTAACGTATTCATGCCAAACGCTTCTTCTTCGACAAGCAGACCGATTTTATCCGCCTCATCTAAAAATTCCGGATCAGTCGTGTAGTGGGAGGTGCGGACTACGTTTGCTCCAAGCTCAAATTTTAGCATCCGAGCGTCCTTGCGCTGAAGCCGATTCGGACCGGAGTTGCCGAGATACGGCTGCTGATTGTGCTTGTTGTAGCCAATCAGCTTAGTTTCAACGCCGTTCAGAAAAAACTTGCTCGTTTTATTTGTGCTGTCGCCTGTAATGGCAACCCACTTCAAGCCAATATTAGTCGACAGCTCGTCCACATAGGAGGAGCCGATACGGGTCTGCACCTTCATTTTATACAGATACGGATCATCGATCGTCCACAGGTGAGGGTTTGCGACTTGCTGAACAAAATCAAACCTCGTCTCGGCGCGTGCGCCTACTGTGACCGTTTGCTCGGAAACGGCAACGACTTCACCGGTCGCGTCCACAAGGGAAGCTTTAACGACCGCGTCACGGCTGGACGGATTTTCGTTGCGGATGTTAACCGAGCCGGTCACGTTCACGCCGCCGCCGCTGTTTGGAGTGGTTACATAATAAGGCAGCGCAGCATATACCGGATCGGTCATATGCAGCTTGACGTCGCCGTGAATGCCGCCGAAGGAGTAAAAATCGCCTTGATACGGCATCGTGTTTGCGTGGGGCTGATTATCTACCTGCACGGCGATGACATTATCAAAATTGCCGAACTTGATATAGTCGGTAATATCAACAGTGAATGAGGTATGAATACCTCTGCCTTCACCAGCAAGCTTGCCGTTGACGTACACTTTGTTAATTTGTCCGGCTCCCTGGAACTCTACGGACACACGCCGGCCCGCATATGTATCTGCGATCGAAAAATGCCTGCGGTACCAGTTGACC
This sequence comes from Paenibacillus pasadenensis, assembly GCF_023715725.1. Taxonomy (GTDB): domain Bacteria; phylum Bacillota; class Bacilli; order Paenibacillales; family Paenibacillaceae; genus Paenibacillus_O; species Paenibacillus_O pasadenensis_A. The sequence goes on along the minus strand of NZ_JAMBOT010000002.1, from coordinate 491,141 downwards.
GTCTGCCATTCCGGCGGTGTTACGTCGAACAGTTCAATGTCGGAATTGGAGTGAGGCAAATTGACTTGAGCCGCTCCGCTCTCATCCAGATCAGGCGCTTGGCCGTTGGGGACGTTGCTATTAAAAAATAGCCAATCCGTATTAAAGTTCCATTCTACCCGGTTATTGTTCTGGCTTACATAAGGTGCAGCCTCAGTCTTCATAGGAAGCACCGGAACCGCCATCACAATAAGCAATCCCGCAACGACAACCTTTTTAAACCATCCTCGCATGTTACATACCCTCCGTTCACATAGTATATTTCGGCTGAATTTGCTTCTACTCCTTCCTGCTGCCCGAAGTAAAGGTAACGCTTTCATTATGCTGAATCCGCTCTGTATTTGCCTATATGCAATCTATAATTCGCATCCTCCCATTCTGACATTAATCGGTTAAACCGCGGAACATCAAGGCTTCCCGCGCTTCCGCAGAACTTGCTGGTTCATAATTTCAATGTTATTTTTCGATGATTGGCTATCAGATTCTTCCGGTTTAGCCCCTTTGGTTGAATGACCGTGTCTTATTATCTTCCTCCATCATACTCTGTACTACTATAGTAGTTTGGGGTGGACACAATGGAAGAATGGCTCAAAATTAGCGGTTGGGGCGGAAAATCGAATTGGGCTTTGACTTTAGTCTTGTTTATCTTGCTCGTTATCATAACGAGCAGCCAATACCTTTATCGAATGGAAGAGGATGAAGGCCAAGCCGGAATTTTGGCGATTTACAGTTTTAATTTATACAATGATTCCAGCTTTTACATCCGGTATAATACAGACTCAAATGGGACACCAAGCACTTTTTTGTCTCCCCCTCCTTCACCTGTAGCACCGAAAAGCAGTGCTGCGTTGAAAATGGTTGGCCCGGACAGGACAAACATTGGCATTGATGTTAGTTATATCGTGTTATCGGATAGCGGAATATGGGGAAACGCCACATTTAGGATATCAATCCTTGCAAGTAGCTCGGCCTATAGTGTCAGTAAAGTTTCAAATTTCGGAATCATTAATGTCCTCGATTCAAATAGCAATACTATCAGAATTATTAAGTCATAATTCGGTATTTTAACATGATAAAGGTCTGGCGGGAGCTGAGCTCCTGCCAGACCTTTGCCTTGCAAGCGGAATGAGACATTTACTGCTTTGTAACCCGAACATCATCAATTTGCAGTGTAGTTCCGCCTGGCGAATCTACTTAAAAACCGACGGAAATCTGGCCGTTCGTGACCATAATATCGCTGACGCTAATATACTTCCAAATACCGTCTTTGCTAATATTCGCGTGGATCGGAGATCCGCCGTAATTCTGAATTTCGGCCCGGGCTACGCGCTTAAAGTCCGTTATTCGTCCGCTACAGGCAACGCTACGCGGGCGATCTATGCCATGTCGGTCTCCTTAGGGCAATAATACCTCGATGATTTGCCTCGCCGTTTCCTGCGGAGTTTTCAGCAATCCAGACAACTGCGCTTCTCTGAACTGGCCCGCAGCTGGAATAGCGGCTTGCCGCGCTTCCTGCTGTAAGCCTGTGTCAATCATTCCCGGCCATACGGAAACAATGGCAACGGAAGAGCTGAAATGCTGCTGCTCAAGGGCAACGCATCGGGTGAATACATCCAGTCCCGCTTTGGCCGCTGAATACACGCTCAAACCAGGGAGATGATAGTTGGCCGAAGCCGATGAAACGTTCAATATCCGTTTCTCGATCAAATATCGGTTTGTGTGCCGGATAAACAACGAGGTCAGAACAATCGGCGCAAGCAGATTTATGTTGAGGTTGTCGGTTATTTCTCCTGTCACAGCTTGGTCAATAAAGGAAGCCGGGGCGATGACGGCGGCATTGTTAATTAAATAGATTCCTTCGACATGGGACCCGTCGATCCGCTGGAAAATACGGGCCATTAACGATTCGATCTCCTCTGTGCGGCGCAGATCGAACTCCAGTTGCTCCACCAGTTCGTTTTCCAGCGCCGGATTTTTTGACCGCGAAATGCAAAACAATTGATGATCGGGAGATATAAGCTGCTCGGCAATCGCTTGGCCCATTCCTCTGGATGTTCCTGTGAGGATGAAATATTTCATTGTCCTGCCCCCTCAAACATTCTGGTAGATTATCCGTTTAATTTATTCATCTGGCCGAAATTTCAGTAACAGTCCGGTACAAATATCCATTTTGCCAGCGGCGGGCAGAAAAAAACAGCCGTCTCCTCAGAAAAGTTCAAGGAGACGGCTGGAAGCTAAAAGTTTAACCAAGCACAGGCAGAAGTACATGGCTTGGATACTGCTCGGAGTGGTGAATGGTTTGCGTGGCCGGAATCGGCTCCGGGTCGTCATAGGGATTAAGACCCGTGTTCGAATTCGGGAATGCGACCATTTTGCTGGACGACGTAATCGAAAATCGGATCCGGTGCCCCGCTGCGAAACGATGGGCAATATTCGGCATGAATATATCAAACCGCTCCACCTGCCCAGGCGTCAGCAGCTTCGGCTTCTCATAGCCTTTGCGGTATTTGGCGCGGACGATATAACTGGAAAGCAAAATCGAGTTATCTTCTTCGTCTACATCGCTTAGCGAGACGACCCAATCGGTATCAACGGCGGAGCTGGAAGCGTACAGAACTGCGGCGAGCTCGCCTGCGACCGTGACAGCATCCGCCAGCTTCTCGCCTGTGTAACAAAGCATGTCCTGGCGAAGCTCAATTGTGCGCCGGTTCTCCGGCACCCGTTCGCCAGCATCAACGACGGGATCAGCCGGGTTATAAACGTACACATCCGGAGTGGCCTCAGGCTGAGCTGACGCTGTCAGCTTACCGTCCCCAAAAGCCGAGTTCGCCCGGCCTCCGCTATGCAAATAAAATGGCTTAACCGCTGCTTCCGCTGGCGTCCACTCCGCGGAGGTACGCCATTTATTTTCGCCGACGACATAATAACGGGCGCGCGGCTCGTAATCGATGCCATTGTTGAAGCCTTTCAGGAAACGGTCGAACCAGCGCAGCACGTTTACATCGTAATCGTACACAACAGCGTCTGCGCCAAAAGCGGTTCCTTGCAGATCGCGGGCCCGGTTCGGACCGTGCTCCCACGGACCAAGCCAGATTTTGCGGTTCGGAACGTCATGCTCGGTGAGCAGGCGCCAGGTTTCCGATACGCCGGGGCTATCGCCGTCATACCAGCCGGATATAACGAACATCGGAGCTTGAATCTGATGAGCGCGCTCCGAATGCGTACAGCCGCGCCAGTAGTCGTCATACTCGGGATGCTGGCTCCACAGGTCCCACGGGCCGGAGCTTTTGCCGATCATCTGCTGCGGAATGTCACGGAGCGGGCGCGCATCAACTGCTTTAACCGGATCAATCGTAATTCCGCCGAATAGGTCAAAATTCGTTCGCGTGCCGACCGACTGCGCCAGCGTCCAGCTAAGCAACGGCCAAGAGCATACCGTGCCGCCTCTGCGCACCGTGTCTACAAAAGGCGAGCCGACATTCACTTCATTCACGACTGCTTTTAAATTGGGATGACCGCTTGTAGCAGCCGCCATCACTACGTATCCCAGATACGACGCACCCCACATGCCAACATCGCCGTTTGACCAGTCCTGCGCGATGATCCAATCAATCGTGTCGCTTCCGTCCTCGCGCTCGTAATAAAACGGAACAAGCTCCCCTTCGGAATCAGCCCGGCCGCGCACGTCCTGGTTTACAACGGCATATCCTTTATTCGCCCAGCGCAAGCAGCTTTCTTTACGAAGATGCCGGTCATAACAGGTTCTCACCAAAATAGCAGGCAGCTTGGTTCCAAGTTCAACGCCTTCCGGCAAATAAACATCCGTTGCCAGCTTGACGCCGTCACGCATCGGAATGAGGTATGTGCCAAGCTCGTTCACGCCGTACTCCGGCTTGGACAGCTTTGGATCGTCATAAACGACGAGCGGAGTCAGCTTTTCAAACCCCTCTTGAACGATCAGCTCCATCCCGTACCGGTTAGGACAAAGGAACGCGATAATTTCGCCCTCAAGCGTCACAATATCCACAGCGGTATCGTTGCGTTTTGCCCAAACCTGGGACTGCCGGCCGTTTTCGTCCCGGTACGTCAGATGGCGGTCATACGTCTCCCCGTTTTCGACGTTAACACGTTCGCCTGTCCATTCCGCCTTGCGGTACAGGGGCAGCGCTTCGCGGATTTTGGAGAGCGGAAGAACGTATTTAGCCCGCTCATCCAGCACATGCTCCTGCATTTGCGTACGCCGTCTCGCGTCCACCTTAGCATGCAGCACCTTATCGTCCGTGAACCGGATCTTGCCCTCATACACGCCAGCACAGTAAAAATTAAATGTTGCCATCAGCTAGCTCCCCCATACTTGTTGGAATACGCGCAGCCAGTTGCCGCCGATGATTTTGCTGACCTCTTCATTGCTGTAGCCCCGCGCGACAAGCCCCCGGGTAAAATTGATGAACAAGCCGTACTGCTCAAAGCCGTGAATCAGCTCCGTGGAAGGCCCGTCTCCTTTGGCAAAACCAAGCTTTGGCGCGATATGCTCCTTAAAATAAACGAGCGACCAATCGACGTCGCTCATCGGCCAGTCGGTGCCAATCCCGACATGATCCGCTCCGACCAGCTTCACCATATAATCAATATGATCAAGCACATGATCGATTGACGTGGCTTGCGGGTCTTCGTGTACGAACCAAGGCATCGCAAATACGCCGATTACGCCGCCGGTAGCGGCAATCGCTTGCAGCTCCTCGTCGCTTTTGCAGCGGCGGTGCGGGTAAATCGCCTCCGCTCCCGTATGGGAAGCAATCACCGGCTTGTCTGAGAGGCGGCAGGCGTCCAGCGTCGTTTGTTTGCCGCAATGGCTCGTATCAACAACAATGCCAAGCTCGTTCAGCTTGCGAATAAAGCTCATTCCGAAGTTGGAAACGCCGCCGTTCGCCAGCTCCATGCAGCCCGAGGCGATGGCGTTCTGATTATTGTAAGTAAGCTGCAGCACGCGCAAGCCAAATCCATGCAGCGCCTCAAGCAAGTCGAGGTTTTTGCCAAGTCCGGCCGGGTCTTGCGCCGTCACGATGCCGGCTTTGAGGCCCTTCGTCTTGGCAGCTCGGATATCGGCGGCAGTTAAAGCTTTAACGAGCCAATCGACCCGGTCGAACTGCTCCTGCACCTCGCCCATGCTCGTCATAATTCCGTTGACGTCGGATAAGTCCAGCTCGCGGTTGCCTGCCGTAATGCCGGAGCGGTACCATTCGTCCTTGAATTCCGCCAGCTCGCCGCGCACTGACATGCCGCGAAGCCTCTTTGCCGGATGGGCGCTGTAAGCCATCGGGTCGTCCATTAGCGGCTCGCATTCCTCGCGTATTTGACGAGAAACTTCCGCAGGAACGACCGTTGGCGAGAGCGGCCCTTGAAATAGCAGGTCGATCACAATGCTGTGTTCGTGAATATCGCGCGCTCTTTGTTCTTGCTCCGGTGATAATTGAAAATCATACACATTGGATTCATCGCTCATGCTGTCCGGTCACTCTCCTAGATGGCAATTGTAACGCCTTTGCCTTGCTGATTGGCCTGGCTGTACACATACGCTGCGGCTGCCAAATCCTCTACTGCAAGTCCGAGCGATTTAAACAGCGTCAGCTGTTGCTCCGAGATTCTTCCTGGAATGCGTCCGAGCAGCGCTTCGCCAAGCTCACCGACAATATGATTGCTGCCAAACGCACCTTCGTTAAGTGGAATCAGGTAGTCTCCGGCTTCATTTTCAGCGGATTCCCGGCGATCCACATAGAGGCTTGACCGCTGGACGATTCCCGTCGCCAGCTCGCGGTCATTCGGCCTACAGGCGCCGACCGCATTGATATGTGCTCCATCGGCAATCCACTCCGATTGCAATACAGGCGTTGTGGAAGAGGTAATTGTGCAGATGATATCGGCGCTTTGCACGGCCTGCTCGGCTGTCTCTGAGGCGGTAACCGTGAGCCGCTTGCCGTACTTGGCGCTCATTTCGGATTGAAAGGTTCGGGCATGCTCGCTGTTTCGGCTCCAAAAGCTGACGCGTTCAATCGGGCGCACATGAAGAATCGCTTCCAGATGGCTGCGCGCCTGCTCGCCTGTGCCGATGAGCGCCAAGGAGCGCGAGTCCGCCTTGGCTAGCAGCTTCGTTGCGGCTGCGCTGACAGCAGCGGTGCGAATCGCAGTCACCTGACGGGCATCAACGACAGCTTTCATTTCGCCGTTCCCGGCATCGAATAAAGCGATCACGCCCTGATGCGACGGAAGTCCGGCACTGTGGTTATGGGGAAACACGCTGATCAGCTTTGCTCCGACGATATTTTCCCGAACTAGATATGCCGGCATCAGTCCCATTAATCCGCCATCGCGGACGGGGACGACAGATCTCAGCTGCTGCTCGGCTTGCCCGGCTGATAAATCCTTTAGCGCCTCTTCCATCAGTCCGATACAGGCTTCCATGGACAATAATTCGGACACCAGGTCCCGGTCAATGACGATCATGAAGTGCTCACCTGTTTCAAAGGAGATAATGAATATACTGTATATTTTATACATGAAAACTTAGGAGCACAACTTGCAGCCCCATAAAAATGATTCAAAAAAGGAAACGGTTCCGGTCTTGGCACAGGTTAATCTTCGTTATTAGAAAACGTCTGGCACCAATCTATCAATACCCTCATATATTATGTTACCAAAATAGGAGGTGATAGAAATGGCCATACAATTTTTAGATGAGCGCTTGTCTACTTTACTCATTGATAGCAGCGGCACCGAGCTCCTCTCGAATACCCCGTTATTAATTGGAGATATTGGGCTTCAGGTAGCAGCGGCTCAACTTGTGCCTGAGCATCTGACAAGTGTTCGAGTGTCTCTGACTGGAATGATAGGAATTAGAGAAATTGAAGGACCTATGGAACTCAGTTTGAACTTTACGATTAGAATTGAACGAAATGGGACGGATACGTTTGGTTCCGGCACCGTAATATTCGAGGAGAATTTCATCTTGATAGGAGAACCGGCATTCAGCCCGCTAGCTGTTGTTGCGGGCGACTTCCCTCCCGCAGATGTCGTCATGGAAGGACAAATTCGCTATACGATGTTTATCAGCCTTCCTAGAGGGACACCAACATTAACCGGTCCGGTGACTTTTAACGGCAGCGCGGCGACTGGAACGACCATTTAAAGCCAATAAGCTTTCACCAAAAATCCCCTCCAAGTAGACTTTATTCGCTTTTACACGAAGTCTGCCTGGAGGGGATAATTTAATTAAGGCCGCTTTTTTATGCACGAGGAGAACCTAGCGTTATGCTTTTAAAAAGTTAATTATATCGTTAAAAACCAACTCGCGATATCCGACCTGACAATGCTGCTCTCCGCCCGTTTCTTTGGTGTATACCTTCGTCGTGATAGATCCCGCGTTGATTAATTCTTTTTCAATTTGCGGCAGACGGCTGATCGGCACATACTGGTCATCCTCTCCGGCCGTCAGCAACACATCCTGGTTGATCAACGGGCCGATCCCTTCCATTGTATGTTTACTTAAAGATTTCAGTAAATTAAACGGTGTTTTCTCTCCGGTATTTTCCATTCCTTTTTTCATTTTCCAACTTAAATCGACGCTTTGCTTCATCATGCTTTCAATCATGGCGTTAACCTGATCCGCCTTATTGGCATCTAAAAGCGCGCTCAGCTTGTTCCAGATATCTTCAGGCATCCGAATCCGGAGCGCATCCAAACCGCAGTAGAAAATATTAAAAGCAATCGCTTTATCGATACGTTTTTCAAAAGCGGCAGCTCTCATCGAAAAGTAACCGCCCCATGAACATCCCATCAGGCTAACGCGGTCGAGCTTAAAAAAATCAATAACGATTGAAACAGGCTTTTCCCAGTTATGAATGAACTTCAAACCATTTTTAAGCGCGTTGCCTTGCCCTGGACCGTCAAAAACAATAATATTATAATCAATGCCTTTTAAAAACTTCATCATCTTGACCATTTCTTCCAAATACGAATCATATCCGCCAAATACGATCAAGGTTTTCTTGGCGCCAGGAGTTACCAGCTTAATCGCTGGCATATAGGAATGTTCATACGGGATTTGGTAGGACTCATATTCAAAATCATTAAACCCTTTATAAAATGTCTCATGATATTTTTGATAAATTTTCTCTTTGACTGGATCCGACTCATTCATGTAAAATTCGGCAGCCTCGTAATAGACGGATGCTATATCATAATCCTGACGTTCTTCTCGCATGACCGCATATTCCAACCAGGCTTTATGCCAGTTATCCATGTCCGTCAATCTTGGCACTATGCCTTGCAAATCGCTGTTTACCCGCTCGTCATCCAGATAATAATCACTCACAAACCGGTTAATTTGAAAGTTAAATTGTTCATCGGCAACAAATTGTTTAAACATACAATCCCTCCTCATAGTTAATACAAAGCAATGGTAACTCGAGGGGATTCACTCAACAACCTGCAAAAGATCTCTTTAAGTACGATTTCAAACGATTGAATGCAATACGTTCGAAAAGCAACGTTTTGAAAGGAATTGATTGCATGAAAGAAGATGTTCGGGTATACAAAACAAAAAAAAATATTGCTGACGCATTTATCCATTTATTGGGTGAAAAGGATTTCATCTGCATCACAGTTAAAGAAATTTGCGCCTTTTCATTAACTAGTAAATCCACTTTTTACAGCCATTATATCGATAAATACGATCTGCTGGAGAAACTCGTCAGGCAGCACGCCGACTCGTTCAAAACGGGAGCTATGATGCGTTTTCAATCCATTAAACAAGGCAATGTCAATGGAGTGTTCGAAAAGATTTTGGATCAAATAACAGAGGATAAGGCGGTAATTTCCGCATTATTAGACGTACATATATCTTCGGCGGATTTTCAGGTGGAATTAGAGAGTATTTTATATCAAACTTGTTTATCCTTTCTGGAAAAGGAAAGCGCGTCGCAAGAGACATCGCTTGACTATCTAGCCCGGATGTATGCTGCCAATTCCATGGTAATGATACGCTGGACTTTAAAAAACGGTAAAGACAAACAAGCAGTTAACCTCGTTCATCAAATTCAGGAGTTTATTTTTCAAGATCTTCTCATGATTAAAAGCTGACTCTAGCATGGGGATGCCTGCATACCTTTAAATCCACTGAAAATAGCCGTGATCCCATTCCATTTGGAACGAAATCACGGCTAATTATTATTTTTCGGCGAGATGCAGCAGTTTATCGTTATTAACCTTCGCCCATAACTCCCGAGCCAATCTAGCAAACAGCAGAGACTGCGTCCAGCGATCGCTCAGCTCCCGCTTCACGCCGACCTCACCGCGCACGGTTATTGCATATAGCGGCGGACCCAGCTCGCACACAAACGGCAGCACGTCTCCTGCCTGCGCCGCTTGGCGCCAGTTGCTCATCCCACAAAGCCACCAGCGCAGAAAATGCTTCAGCATCGGCTCATCTGCGTTGCTTTCTGTTTCAATTTCAGCGATGCTGACGTCTGACGGAATGCCGACCTGGATCTGCTCCCCGTTGGAAACGCGCGCATGAATGCTCCTCGTCCGGGTAAGCAGCTCCTGCAGCAGCAGCTCTGCTTCGTCCGAAACACCGACCATCTCTCCGGCAACGACATAATGGGAGAAATCTATCGTCAATTCCAGCTTGGCAAGGCTCTGCACATACTCAGCCGTCCGCAGCAAATCCTGCGTAATCGTTCCGCGATGCGTCTCAATAAACGTCGGAATTCCTGCTTTGCGTGACACCTCAGCCATCTCGCCCAGCATCTGTACAGCAGGCTCTCCGGTCAAAAACGGCTTTAAAACCTGGACATTAACAAAATCAATCTTTCCAAATAAGTTCGCTTTATGCAGATATTCATCCAGCTCCCCCGCCGAGCTCAGGTGAGCGGTAGTGCTGTACGAAAGTCCGTACTGCTCCAATAGACGATTCCAGTCAGCAGCTTCTTCATCATCCGGCAGCCCGCCGTGAATACCGTCAAAACCGGCTTCAGCGATGCGCCGAACCTTTTCCTCCATGCTCCATTCAGCGCCTCCATTGTCCTGGCCCAGCCCGGTCATCCCCCACCAGGACATCAGCACCTCTAGCCGAGGCTCTGGATTAGTGCGCATAGGGCGACTCATGCTCCACTCCGCAAGGACCTCCGTCGGGATTGGTCTCCAGCTCTATTGTAGTTCCATCCGCGCGATACAGCGGGTTGTAATGCGATCCAATACGGGTAGCTGAGGCGTTAGCATAGTGGCAAATAAAGGAGCGGCGAAACCGGTCCTTCGTTTTATTGCGATAGGAGCCGTGAATCAGATTCCCGTTGAAAAAGAGCACGTCGCCCCGTTCCATTATGGCCGGAACTGCCTTGCGATCCTTTGGCGGCTTCACATAATGGGTCGTAAAGGACTCCTTTGCATCCGATTCATCCGGGCAAACGATATCGTAAGTGCTCGTTTTGGGCACGACCAGCAGCCCGCCGTTCTCCTCATCTGCCGCATCAACCGCCGTCCATGCAGCGATGCAATTGCCCGGTTCGACCTTTAAATAAAAATTGTCCTGATGCAGTGCTTGCCCGCGTGCGCCCGGCGGTTTGTAATAGAACATGCTTTGAGCCGCCAGCGGCTCCTCTTCAAACAAATCGGTCAGCACCTCTAGCACCGGCTGGTGCAGCATAAACCGTCTCGCGGTCTCATTAAAATGGTGCGGGTGCATGACCCGAGGATATCGCTTCAAAGGATCGCTTGATTGTTGATCGAGCTCTGGCTCAAAATAACCAGGAACGGCCTTTAGGCTAATTTCCTCAAAGGTCTGATCCATCTCCACCAGCTGTTCTTCCGTAAACAGGTTTTTGACGATTACATAACCTTCCGTGGCAAACTGCCGCTTCTGCTCATCCGTTAACACATGAAGATTAAAGCTCATTCGTGAGCCCTCCCTATCCTGCGGAATAACTCAAGTATAAAGCTGCAAGGCCGCTTTACAGAAGGAAGGATGCTGCTAACTATTCATACGATCCTGCTATCTTGGCGAATCCTCACTTGTGTGGGGCAGCCTGTTAAACTAAGCTATAGGTACCAATTCAAGGTGAAAAAAGGATGGTTCTCATGGAGCTCGACCGTGCATCCAATTTTGATAAACAGGCGAGCGGCGTCGTGATTGCCGGGCATTTTAACGAGTCCGATACTTATGAAACGAACCGCCCAGACGGAATGAGCGATTGGCTCATTACATTTACGCTGGACGGCGAAGGATTCTTCTTGGTCGATGGCCGGGAACAGCGCGTCAAAGCCGGCGATATCACGCTGCTGAAGCCTGGAACGCCGCATCGCTACGGCACGCCAAAGGGCGGGAGCTGGCATTTTGTCTGGGCGCATTTTGTTGGCGGGCATATGGATGCCGGCCTGCTTCCAAATGAAGCTCTCAGCAACCGGACAATCGAACAGCAAGCCGTGCGGAGCCGCATTTTAACCGCTTTTCAACGGATCATTTCCGATTCCAGAGAGCGCGGAGCTTATTGGCATGAGTTATGTTTAAGCGCGCTGCGGGAAATATTGATGCTGCTGGCCAAACAGCAAACGAGCGGATTGGATCCGCGTATTGAAGAAACACTCCATCTGCTCGCCCAGCGGATGCAGGAGCCGGTGCGCATCGAAGAGCTGAGCCGTTCCGTTGGGCTGTCTGCATCGCGATTATCGCATCTTTTTAAAGAGAATACAGGGGGATCAATTGTCGAGGCTTTAAACCGGATGAGGGTCAAACAGGCTGCGCTGCTGATCGCCCATATGAACCGGAGCGCAGCCGAAGCGGCTCATCTGACTGGCTTTCAGAATTACAACCACTTTACGCGGCAGTTCCGCAAGTACATGAACGTAACCCCAAGTGTTTATGGGAAAAGCTTTCGGGTGCAGGAGAGATGAGCACATACGATAATTCACCATAGTTACACAAAAAAAAGAGCTCGCTTCCCGCAGCAGCGCGGAAGTTGAGCTCTTTTTTGACTTTTCAGTAACTCAATGGTTCCAGAACATTTTCCTTGTTTGAAAGCAGGGTCAGCAGCTCTTCAAAAAGCTCTTTCTCCTTCGAGCGGATCTCCCCTAATTTGAAACAAAAATCAGGCACATCTATTTCAGCGTCTTTAACTAGACGTTTGACCAGAGTATTTCGTAAAATCAGCAAGTCGGTTTTCATTTTTTCGAATTCTGCCACCAGGTTCGTATCGCCCGGCAAATACCCGCAGCTTTCTAAATACTGAATCCGTTCAATCATGCATTTTTTATGCTCCCAAAGCATGTGAAGCGGTTTAACTTCTCTTCTTATATGTACTTCATGCTGCAGCTTCTCCATGTAATCGTCATAGACATCCAAGCCATACCGTACCTGTGCAGCGGATTGATGACTGGCGAAGGAAGTTTTGCATTCCAGATAGTCTTGAGCGTACTGGATAAACTGTTTTAGATTAAACTCTTTATAGGCGCTATAGATAAAATCCGTATTCGTCATTTTCCCAATTTTATCGAAATTGCTGCGAATCAGGCTGACGCAAGCATGATCGCCGAGCAGATAGGAGTCGATGAATTCGTCAAATGGAAAGGTAAGCTTGGCAAACATCCGGTTTTGATCAAAACCGATTGCGTATAACTCTTTTGCCTCCAAATCATATCCATAAATCAGATTTTGATGGACAAACGGCTGCAAGTTATACGAAAGCTTATTGGAGAGGTAGTTTTCATCCGTATAGGCTTCTACATAAATATTGCTGTCAATATGGCTGACAATAAAATCAATGATATTGGTTACGTTAAGCGCCGTTCGCTGCATGGTAAAGGATTGCTGCATGAAAGGATAAAACGATCCAATTCCGTCATAGGAATAAAAATCGATTTTAAATCCGTCGTTTACGAGATTATAATGCGAATAAAGTTGGATATAATTGCAAAGATATACCGGCTTGTACTCATCGTAATTCAACAAAATCGCTAGAGGATGCGCATGATGCAATAACCCGATAACGGGAGGAATCATAATCGGCAATTCTTTTTTCATCAACATTCCCCTTTCGATATGAGCTAACTTAGTTGGGGTTGTCTCGATGCCGCGCTCTTCATGCTTTTCATCCCATCCGTATCTTACTCTTTATCCCAGTAAAGTACAATATCTAGCAATTATCTCGCCAAAAAAAGCACCCCTGGAAGTCATCGAATCGCCGATGCCCGCTCCAAGGGGTGCGTTTTAAGTTACTCTGCTTTTACATCCGTTAATGCCGATTGCAGTAATTCATTCATTTCGCTATTTAACTTTAATAGATTCAGCACCATGACAACGGCTTCAGCGCGAGTCACTTTTCCGTAAGGCCGGAAGGTGCCGTCCGGATAACCGTTTACAATTCCCGCACCCGACGCTAACTGTACAAACGATGCAGCATATGCGCTGACTTGATTTGAGTCTTTAAACGCAGCCGTATTTTGTTCTGGCAAACTGCCTGCAGGAATCAAATGAAGCAGCATGGTGACCATTTCTTCTCTCGTAATGGTCTGATTCGGTCGGAATGTGCCGTCGGCATAACCGTTCGTGATGCCATGTCCCGCTAATGCAGCAATGGAAGAGGCAGCCCAATGCGAATTGATATCCTTTAACGACCACGGTTCCTTTCCGGTGTTTTCAATCTGCAGCAACTGCACGATTAAAGAAGCGAATTCACCGCGAGTAATCGTTCCATTGCCACGAACCGTACCGTCCTCATATCCGCGAATACCGCCTAATTTTGCGATTATTTCAATAGACTTAGCCGCCCAGTGGCCAGCCAAATCCGTGAATGTTGCGGCATCGTCTTCACCCGCTGCAAGCGCAAGCTGAGCACGAAAACGAGCGAATACTTTTTCAGTGTCAATGATATCCGGTTGAAACAACGGCTGGTCCCCATTTGGCGTTGGTGTTGGCGTCGGCGTCACTGTTGGTGTTGGCGTCGGCGTCGGCGTCGGCGTCGGCGTCACTGTTGGCATCGGCGTTGGTGTCGGTGTTGGCGTTACTGTCGGTGTAGGTGTTGCTGTTGGCGGAACAGCTGTAAACTTCACTTCCGCCTTTTGCTCCAATACGATATTCGTGTTAATGCCTGAAACGACAGCTTCAAATTGCACGTTCTCCGCATACTGATTTACAGCGGTAAACTCAGCCTGACCATCGGCATTTGTTACAGTCACTTCGCCTGTCACTTGTGCACGGCCGTTTAAAGCTTGCAACGAAACTTGGTAATCCGGTAACGTATGTCCGTAATCGTCCTTTACCGTCACCGTTATTTTCGCTTTGCTCGCTCCATCCGCTTTAACCTCGTTCGGTATCAATTTAATCGTTGAGGCCGAACGGCTTGCTGCTCCTGCAACATATGTGACCATTACCGTCCCCTGAAATTCCTTCTGTTCCGCCACATCAAACGCATGATAGGTACGGATCGCTATCGCTGTGCTGTTAACGAAAAACTTCGCCTGCCCATTCGTATCCGTAGCCGCACGCCAGCTGCGGTTTGTACTGCCCTCTACAAGCTCAATCTCGCGATTAGCCATGGGCTGACCTTCTTGATCCTTTACAGTCACCGTAATGGTTGCGTTTGTCGTTCCGTCCGCCACAATTGGCGCTTGCGCATCTGTAACGACGGTGGAAGCAGAAATGTCTACAGGGCTAGTCGTAAATTTCACCTCTGCTTCGCCAAGAAGCTGATCCTCCCCATTAATGGATACATACACTTCGTATCGCTTTGTTCCTTCCGTTTTTGCTACAGTAAAAAGGGCTTTTCCGCTTCCATCGGTTATTTGCTGCTCTATTGCGGCACCATCGTCCATTAACGAAACGGTTAAACCGCTTAATTGATGCTGATATGCATCTTGCACCGTTACTGTAATCGTTGCGTCAGCAGTACCGTACGTGACAACGATACTGGAAGCGTCGGCATCAGCATCTCCAGCTACAAAAGATAGATTAGCCCGTTGTTGAAGTTCGGATCCGGTAAGCACATCTGTTACATACACAGTGATATCTTCTACAGCTGAACTGGATACTTGAAAATTGGCAACACCGTCCGTACCGGTGACGGCAGCCCATTTCCGGTCCGCATCACCTTCTACTTGCAAGTGCAGATTCCGGTCTGTCACCAGCTGACCGTCCGTATCCCGTAAATAGACCGAAGCCGTAACAACGGACACGCCATCGGCCACAACCGTTGAAGTAGAGACCACAATGGTTGAGTTCTCCAGGTCCAGCTCTGCAGGTTCCGCATCATTTAGAATGATTTCATCCATTCGAGTCCAATGCGCCGCATCTTCTTTTACGGTAAAACGAATGTACTTCGCTTCCACTTCTTCAAATTCGACCGTTTGCTCGTTTACTTTATCGAGCTCACCCGTTTTAACCCACGTCGTTCCATCCGTAGATACTTCAATATCCGATTTCCCTAACAAGTCCGAAGTATTGTTTGCAACAAGCGTTACGGAATGGACTTGCATCGGATATCTTAATTCTAGCTGGATGTAATCGCCTGCGCTTTGGGTAGAGCCGATCCAGGTGAACGTATTTAAGTCGCCGTCTGCAGCGTTTTGCCAGGCGTATTCCGGTTTCCAAGGCTGTTTATTTGCAGAGACTACAATTTTATTTTCGGTTAACTTCTCCATTATTTGGGCCAGCTTGGAGTAAACCGAATGGATCCGATCCTGGTCGGATGTAAAATCGACGACTGCGAATTCCGCTTTGCGAATTGCTGCGTCATACCGTTTTAATGTCTCTTCATCAAACAAACTTCGGTCAACAGGGAAATTCATAAGCTCCGTAAGTTCTGCAACATCGCTTAATCCTTCTGGAATGGTTCCAGATTGGATAATGGTTATTTGCTCGTTCATTTTTTTAGATATCCAGCTCATGTGAACAACGTCTTTGTTTGTTATCGCTTTGTCTAATAGGTCGACATTGAAGGAAAAGCGCTCCATTAATTTTCTGTTTTCTTCTGTAATAACGGTTTGATCCAATAAATCGCGCGCATCCTGCAATAAACTGTAGATGTGGTTTAATCCTGCAAAGCTAAACACTTTAAATTCGGAAAAATTCCCGCTATAGTTGTCGCCAGGCGTTAACACAAACATTTGGAGCTGCTGATATTTGATGTACCTTGCTTTTTTATTATTGTTTAATTGAACAACATCCGTTCCTTTTGAACGGCCTTGAGCATTTAAATCTTCATGAACCATTTCCCAGTTCATCAAGTCGCTCGAAATATAAATCTGGTATTTAGTAGGTCTTTCAAGAAAATCAATTTCGATTCGGTCCATATCGTACTCTGCTCCTAAATCTACATAAAACCACGCGTTGTCTTTTCGTTCTAACGAAACCCTTGTGGCAGAATCTCCATCAACTGCGTTTGCGCCTAAAAACCGTCCTTCCACCTCTAAGCCGGATACTGTAGTTGGTTTATTCAGCGCCAGATTCCGATAGTCTAAGTTGTCTATTCCAGTCATTGAATCATAGGAAATAAATGTATTCGTAATCGAGAAATGATCGATCTTGCCTATTAAATCCTCACCGATTTTTTGAGTCGGTAAAATAAACGTTGAAGATTCCGGTGTTGTGAATTTGTCCTCCAAATAACTTGCGGTACCTTCATAAATTCCGTCAATATACAAATTCAACCCGCGTTTATCGCTAGTGAGCATTACATTTTGCCATCGGCCCGTTTCAATGTCCGCATCAAATATAAATCGGTAGCCTTTTCGTTCGTAACCGATTTTAGATGTTCCCTGATAATTTAAAAACATTTTTCCGTCCTCGCCATTAAATAACAGCGCGTTATCCTTTGTGTTTTCATCGACTAAAACATCAAATTTCACCGTATAAGGGAACCCTATGCTATTAAAAGGCAAGCTCATGTGGCCGCTTCCGTCAAACGCCAACGCATTTCCGCTTCTTCCCACTGTTGACTGTAAACCAACGATTTCTGCATCGTAATGGTTTAGCGAAAGATCAGCACCGGGATCGTTTGTTGTGTCGAAAGTATAGTCCGCAACCGTTTCATCAACGCTCGGAACAACTCTCCCCGGATTAACGCCTGGCGCTGTATCTGCTATTGCTGATATTCTGGATTTAAACTCAGCAAAAGCAGGGACATTATTATCGCTGCCATACCAGTTTTTTTCGCTCATCAGCATGATCTGATCCTTGAATCTCGTAAACAGATCAAATTCAGACATGCCCACTTTGCGGTCATTCCATAAAGCCGCTAACCCGCCTTCCAGAAGAGGATGGGCCGGAGAAACATTCGTTCCACCGCTTAACGTATTTACTCCCCAATCCTTGTAAAGACGCTCCAAAGGCAGGAAATCTTCGTATCCGGTGCTTGTTCCCGGCACGACATAGAGATCGTGGGATGAGTTAATAATGCTGTAGCCGTCCTTGATCATTTTAGGAAAATCAGCCCATGAATAGGCCCAGTAGTTGGTGCTGACTCGTTTGTCTACAGGGATGTCACCGACGATTCCTCCCCCGCCTAAAGAGGCCCACATGACGGGATGGAGACCTTTATCATTAATAAATTGGATCATTTCATCTAGATACACTAAAAAATCACTCGCAAACTTAGGCGCTCTATGATATTCATCCGCACCAATATGAAAATTATTGCTTTGGAATACAGGGTCATCGCCATCTAAAAATTCGTTAAGCATTTCTTTCACAAATGCGATTGCATTGGGATTCGCCAAATCGATATGGGATTCATCCAGCATGATTGACGGGTCATGCAAAGCGATAAATCCGCTATGAGCAGGAGTATCGATTTCCGTGAGGACATCAATTCCTAACGGCTTCACGTTTTTTTGGAATTGCCTGTATGCTTCTTGAGTGTAGGTCTCGCCTGGTTTATTTCCGGAATTCAGCAGCGGGAATTTTTTGCTTTCCACTCTGAGCGAGGAGGCTTGTTCACCGCCGTCGTCGTTAATATGAACTTGAAATCGATTTATTTTATAGTAGGCCATGTATTTCGCTATTTGTTCCAGGTAATCTAAAGGCATATAAAACCGGGCGACGTCAATCATAACCGCTCTTACATCATAAGCAGGATAATCTCGAAGCAAGCCTTTAGGAATGGTATGATTGTTGTTTTGCGAGGCAATTTGAGTTAGAGTTGTTCCGCCGTATAACAGACCTGTAGCGGTTGGGGCATCAATCTCGATCGTTTCATTAATGGAAATAGAATATCCTTCGCTGCGCAGTTCAGATGAATTGGAGTTTTTCAGATAAATATCTCCTGCAACGGGAGCTCCGACTTCAATCGCTACCTCCACACCAAGCATTTCTTTCATATAAAAAGCGATCGTTTCAGCTGCAGTCTGAAATTCTGCTTGTTCAATTTTAATTTTGCTTGTAGGAGAAAAAGTGAAATTCCCCTCATGTCCTTTCCATTCGCGAATTCCGGGAATAACGTTTGGCCGTGCATTATCGCCATTTTCATGATTGAATTTCCCTGGAACTTGAACGGTAACATCTTTATCGGATAGGAAAGCTTCGTCTTGCGGATTGGTTTTATGAACGACTTTGTACATGATTTTTACATTCATATCTTCCAGCGGCTCGTAAATAGTTCCGTCCAGATCAATGACCGAATCATTAGACGTCGCAGCTAATAACACCTTGTAGTTCGCGTTATTAACTGGGGGTAAAATCAGTTTATTGTTCGAAATGGAAGGCGCAACATTAATAATACTCTGCAATAAATCATCGGCATTGCTTGTGCCTTCCGCATCCGTTTTTACTGAAAAACCAGTCAGGACTAAAATAAAAGAAAACACAAATGAGAGCATGATTTTATAAGCCATTTTCATTCCCCTCCAATTAATATGAATGATGATCCAAAGCGTCGACGAGACACCACCTCCGTTAGTCATTTGCTGTAAATCAATTCCTTTTGCTGTGTGCTCTAATGATGGAAAATACGATATTGGCAGGCTCTAAGCATCGTTCATCTCGCCTTCTCTCGTTGGCTCGAGATGTATGCTCGAATGATTTTGATGAGTGTTCCATCTGTGGGGGAGTTTAGGTTAATCTTTTGACCAAGCTGCTTTCGCATAGAGGGGAATACCGTATTGATCGCATGAAATTTTGTAAGCGCTTCCGGATTAGTATACCTTTTCAGGACACCCGGAAAAATAGCTCTATTTTGGATTTGGTACCTCTATATTAGGGGCAAGCTTCACAAATAGAAACAGGGCAGTCCCGGTCACCTGTGTGACTTAATGGACAGCCCTGTTTAGATACTATTCAACTTACAACATTTTTACCCGCATCTGCTGTACCCGCAGTTGCCGCAGGTTTTGCAGCCTTCCACGTTCAGCAGCGCCGCGCTGCCGCAAGAAGGACACAGATCGAGCGAGCCGCTGCCGGTTGCGCCTGTATAAGCGTGTCCGCCTCCATCTGCTTGGGACAGACCGACTGCGCCGCCGTTCCCATAAGTCAATGCAGGCTCGTCCGCCAAAGCTGGAGCTTCCTGAGCGGCCGCTAGCCCGGCTTCATTGGCGTATGACGCCGCTTCCTCCCGCGAATAGCTGACATGCATCTCAAGAGCCTTAGCTACGGCATCGGCAATCGACTCGACCCGGTTTGCGCCAAAGCCGATTGCGCCGGAGCCGCCGATGCCTTTGAGATGTTTGGTCAGCAGCTCGACCTTTTGTCCGTGATCGCCGTAACGAAGGAACAGCGAGCAGACGCGTCCAAGCGCTTCCGCCATGGCAAACACGTCGGAGCCGGCTTTGCCGACGTTAAGGAAGATTTCCCCCGGCGTGCCGTTCAGGTCGTTGATTGTAATGTACGCCATGCCAAACGGCGTGTTTATTTTATAGGTCGCTCCGCGCAAAATTTGCGGACGGCGCTTGTATTCGTTATCGATGACTTTGCCCGTTGCGGCGGACGCGACCGGTTTGTCCAGCTGCGCTGCGCTTGCCGAGATCGCTGTGCCGGCCGTTGATGCCCCTGCGGCAGCAGCCGTTACGGACGCGCCAAAAGCTGCCGCCGCTTGCGCGCCTGCGTCCGAAGCTTCAACGATCCCCGCTCCCTCTGGCTCGCCCTTGGCGTCCTCCGCTTTCTCTTCCTTCGCCGTGCTCAGCACCTGCACGTCCCGGCTGCCGTCACGGTAAATCGTAACGCCTTTGCAGCCCAAATCATAGGCCAGCTCGTAGAGACGGGTCGTCTCTTCAACAGTGAAATCGGACGGGCAGTTCGCCGTTTTGGAGATGGAGCTGTCCACCCAGCGCTGAATTGCCGCCTGCGCCCGGATATGATCCTCTGCCGAAAGATCCATCGCGGTCACAAAATGCTCCGGCAGCTCCTCGCCGGGATGCGCGTCCTTCCATTCCTGCGCAATCGGCACCAACTGTTTGTCAAAGCCGAGACGGCTTTGCCGGAAATATTCAAAGGCAAAATACGGCTCGATGCCGGTCGAGGTGCCGACCATGGTGCCGGTGCTGCCCGTCGGAGCCTGCGTCAGCACGGTGACGTTGCGGATGCCTTGGGCGCGCACCGCCTCGCCGACTTCCGGGAAGCGCTCCGTCATATTTTTCATAAATCCGCTCTGTAAGTAAAGCTCCGCATCAAACGCCGGGAATGATTCCTTCTCCGCCGCGATTTCCGCTGAAGCCAGATAAGATTCACGGGCGATAAACGCATACAGCCGGTCAAGGAAGTCCAGCGATTCCGGGCTGCCGTAACGGATGCCAAGCCGGATCATCAGCTCCGCTAATCCCATCGAGCCGAGGCCGACACGGCGCTCGTTTTTCTGGTTTTTCTCGTTTTCCGCAAAATGATAAGGCGTCGTATCGATGACGTTGTCGAGGAAACGGACGGACCAGCGCGTTACGCGGCCAAGCTCCTCCCAATCGACGTCATGACGGCTTTCGTCGTAAAACTTGGACAGATTAATCGCCGACAGGTTGCAGACGCCCCAGGCTGGCAGCCCTTGCTCGCCGCATGGATTGGTACAAATAATCGGGTTAAAATACCAGCTGTTCGACATGTCATTGTAGTACTCCATAAACACAACGCCGGGCTCGGCCGATTTCCAGGCAGATTCCATGATGGTCGCCCACACCTCGCGCGCCTTGACGGTACGGTATGGCTGCACCGTTCCTCCCAGCTTGCGCCAAGCGGACAGATCGCCGTTCCAGTGCTCGTCATAAAGCGGATCCTTCGTGTCCGGGAATACCAGCTCCCACTCGCCGTCTTCTTTAACGGCCTTCATGAAGCCGTTGCTGACGCATACGGACAGATTGGCGTTTGTGACCTCGCCCATTTTTTGCTTCACCGTAATGAAGTCCAGCAGATCGGGATGCCAGTCGTTAATCATGAGCATTAACGCGCCGCGCCGGCTTCCGCCCTGCTCAATCAGTCCGGTTGTGTAGCTGAACAGTCCGCCCCAGCTGACGGAGCCGCTGGAGGAGCCGTTCACTCCGGCAACGACAGACCTGCGCGGACGAAGCGAGGACAGATTAATGCCGACTCCGCCGCCGCGAGCCATAATTTCGGTCATTTCAGCCAGCGTTTGCATAATGCCGCCCCGGCTGTCATGCGGCGATGGGATGACGTAACAGTTAAACAGCGTCAGCTCGTCGCTCGCTCCCGCACCGGCCGCGATGCGTCCGCCAGGCACAAGCTTCCAATCCTCCAAAATATAACGGAAGCGCTCCTCCCACAGCTTGCGGCGCTCGGTATCCGGCTCCGCCGAGCTCATCGCCTTGGCGAGCCTGCTCCACATTTCCTCCGGCGTTTTCTCCGCTGTAAGCGTCAGCTTTTCTACGTCGGATTCCACCACTGCTCCGCTGCGCGTGCGTACGGTCGCTTTTGTCCCGCTGCGGCCAATGATCTCTCCAACTTCCTTGGTCGGAAATTTGGGATCATCCTTCGTCAGCACAAGCACCGTGTCGCCTGTTCTCGCTTCCCGCGGATCGGCCTTTTTCCAGGCGTACCGGTCGAGGAAAATTTTTTCGCTTAGCCCTTCCAGTCCCGTTACCTTCGTTGTCATCGTATTCGCCACTCTCCCTTGGTTTGTACGATCATGCCTTCCATATCTCGTGTCTCATTTTCAGTATACCCTACTAGATATTGATTTGCATGTTGTTGTTCATCCGTTGATTAAACGCTTATTGAACCTCGTTCCTTGGGGCATACTGGAAGCATTGAAGACAAAGAGAGGGGCCGAGAGAGATGACAAGAACCGTCAAAGAAGGCGGAGCGGGACGGCTGCATCCGCTCGTCGATCTGCGCATGGACCGCGCCTGGTTTGAGGAGCTGCAGTCCCGGATCGACCGCAACGGTCCTTGGGATGATTGGACGTTGTACCAGCTTGCCATGGAGGCGGAGCACTCGCGCCGTATCGAAAGTTTTGAAGAGCTGCAATGCGTCCGGTTCCTGAACGGCCTGGAGCCGATGAAACATCAGACCGATACTGCTGTGCGCGTGCTGCACGATATGGGCGGCAGAGCGATTTTGGCCGACGAGGTCGGGCTTGGCAAAACGATTGAGGCCGGACTGATCCTCAAGGAATACATGGTGCGGGGGCTTGTGCGCAAAGCGCTCATCCTTGTTCCGGCATCGCTGGTCCTGCAATGGGTACGCGAGCTGAATACCAAATTTGGCATCACCGCCATTGCGCAAAAACGCGCGCACACATGGAATTACGATGTTGTGGTCGCCTCTATCGACACCGCCAAGCGCGACCCGCATCGGGAGCTGCTGCTTGGCACCGACTACGACATGCTCATTATCGACGAAGCGCATAAGCTGAAAAATAAAAAAACGACCAACTATCAATTCATTACACAGCTGCGCAAAAAATACTGCCTGCTGCTGACCGCCACGCCGGTGCAGAACGACCTGGAGGAGCTGTACAACCTCATTACGCTGCTTAAACCGGGCCAGCTCGGCGGACACGGCGAGTTCGCCTCCAACTTTGTTGTTGGCAAACGCACGCCGAAAAACGAAGGCCAGCTGCAGGAAGCGCTGTCGTCGGTGATGATTCGCAACCGGCGCGGCGAGGGCGACGTGAAGTTCACCAAACGGATCGTGCGCAACATTCCGCTGCAGCTTTCCACCGAAGAAATGAATCTGTACGAGGCGGTCACCACCTTCGTGCGAGAGCGTTATGAGGAAAGCGGCGGCAATCTGACGAGCATGCTGTCCATGGTGACGCTGCAGCGCGAGGTTTGCTCCAGCCGCGATTCCGTGTTTCTGACGCTGGTCAATCTGTTCAAAAAGACGGCCGAGGATTCACCGGTACGGGGTAAGATCTGGGAGCTGATCGAGGTCATCAAACAGATCAAATCCAACACCAAAGCGGAAAAAGCGATGGAGCTCGTCCGCGAGAGCGACGGCAAGGTCATTATTTTCACGGAATACCGCGCCACGCAGGAATACTTGCTGCAATATTTTCGGGGCTCGGACATAACGGCTGTTCCGTACCGGGGCGGCATGGGACGCGGCAAAAAAGACTGGATGATGGATCTGTTCCGGGGACGAGCCCAGGTCATGATCGCCACGGAAGCCGGCGGCGAGGGCATCAACCTGCAATTTTGCAGCCGCATTATCAACTTCGACCTGCCCTGGAACCCGATGCGGGTTGAGCAGCGGATTGGACGTGTGCATCGTCTCGGCCAAACCGAGGATGTGCAGATTTACAATCTGTGCACGCTGGGAACAATCGAGGAGCATATCGTGAATCTGCTGCATGAAAAAATCAATATGTTCGAATCCGTCATCGGCGAGCTGGATCATATTCTGGAGCGTTTTGAACAGGAAGAGACGATGGAGCAGCGGCTGGCCCGGGTTCTGCTGGAAGCCCGCGACGAGAAGGATCTGACGCAAGGCATCGAGCATCTGGGCCATTCCATCCGCAAGTACGCGGAGCAGCCGGCGGAAACGGAAAACACCGCTATGCCTGAAGAAGCGGAAGCCCCCGCTCCCCGTAGAGGATCCCGAGCCGCGCGCCGCCATGCGATCAACCGCCTGCTGGACGGCGCATCAACGATTGTGGAGGTCGATTCGCCTTGAACGACAAACAAATTCAGCGTTTTGTCTCACGCTATGTGGATGCCACCGGCTCCCGCATCGTAGAAAAGTCGCCTGCTCATATGACAGTTAAGCTCTCCCCCGCCGCCGACCGCGAGCTGACGAACCGGCCCTATTACTGGAGCTACGTTGATCGTGCCGGGGTCGAGCCGGAAACGATGACCTATCTGTTCGTTACCGACAGCAAACGTTACGACGAACAGCAGCTTCGCCAGGCGGAAGCGGAAGCCTCCGCCGAGCTAGGCGCGCTGGACCAGGCGGCGCATGATGCGCTCAGCCGGTCCATCGGATTTGTGCATGGGGCTATCAACGGCGTTCGGACGCCGCGCGAGGATCTTTATTTTGGCTCACGCAAGCTGGATCAGCTGTTTGAAGCAGCCCGCGTTGGGGGCAGTTACGTGTATCTGTTCCAAGAGCCGGAGCGCCGCTCTCTCAATCCGTTTGATTCCATCGCGTACACGGCTTGGCTTGGAGTCAATTTGCGGGTGGAATTCGCCTGCGATATGAAACGCGAGGAAATCCATTCCTACGGAATCTCGCTTGCGACAGGCAACATCCAGGAGAACTTCCACGAACGTCTGTCTTCGCTGCGGCTTACGCCTAAGTTACCTG
The DNA here is from genome assembly GCF_023715725.1 of Paenibacillus pasadenensis. GTDB lineage: Bacteria > Bacillota > Bacilli > Paenibacillales > Paenibacillaceae > Paenibacillus_O > Paenibacillus_O pasadenensis_A. Next base: position 466,381 of record NZ_JAMBOT010000002.1, on the reverse strand, counting down.
CCAATGTGCATACGGCCCGCAACGGGTTTACGCTGGCACGGGCTCTTGCAACGGTGGAAGCGCATTTGGAGAAAAAGCTGCGCGGAGCAGATTTCAGCTGGGCGGAAGGGGCTGCGCGCAGGCTGGAGGAAGAGCTTGCTATTTTGGCTCATTATTACGAAAAAATGCTGGAATCAGCAGAGGATGAGCATAAGGACGCAATAGCAGCCCAATATGAGACAAAACGTCAGGAAATCCGCTGGCAGTATGAGCCGCGGGTGACGGTTTCCGCGATAAACTGCGGAGTTTTTCATCTTGAGGGAATCGACTGACCAATTGCGCTAGAGAACGGCAAGAACAGTCAAAGGTCGCCCGCCAGCATGCAACAGCCTTCGCCGGCGGGCTTGTCTACAATAAAGGTATAGACCGGTTGGACCGGCGACAGCATTCGGGCTATCATAGCCGCTACGATGATCGGAGGAAACGCCATCATGAATCTGAAAGCAAAAGCAATTGTTGCCGCTTCGCTTGCCCTGCTGATTTGTACTACCGCAGCCGCTGCGGCAAATTCTGATGCTTCACCTGCCCAACGTTCTGTTCGCAGCGCTTCCAATCAAGGAAGCGAATTTATGAATTCGCTGAAAAAGCAAGCTGCGGCTTGGCAGGACGAGCTGTCCGCTCAACCGGAATTCGCTGCCTGGAGCGGGGCCGCTTTAAAGCTGGAGCCGCTTGGGCCCGGCGGGCACTCTTGGCTGGCAACCGTAACAGACGCCGGAACCGGCCAGTCCGTCGGTTATATGATTGTGCACGCCAAACCGGATGGCGGCTTTACGCTTGGCGAGTACGGAGCAGGAGATGCTCCGCTTTTTGAAACCTCCCGTTTGGAGGAAGGGCTGCGCAAAGCCAATTTAACCGTTGCCAAACGCAGCAAGCTGTATATATCCCCTGCTGTTTCAGTGTGGAGGCTGACCGATGCAAAAGGCCGGAATTATTATGCCGACGCTTCGTCCGGGGAAGTTTTGCCGCTGCACGATAATCAGTGGCTGATGGAGGCGGCTGGGAAAGCCGCCTCAGCCGCACGATTGAAAGCAAAAAACACCGGCGCCCGCCATTATGTGAACGCTTCCAAATATGCACACGCCAAATTTGTTGCCGCTCAGCCGTTAACGGGCTCTATCATGCCAAAATCAAAAATCCGCAAAGCAATTTTGCTTAAACCTGACGATCCATTCCGGAGACTCGCATGGCTGATTGAGCCTGCGTTATCCGACTCCAGCAAACAGCGTCTGCTTTCCCTGATGGATGCGGGCCGCAGAATCGATTATTCAGCCGAGCTATATGGCGGGTCCATCCGGCTGATTGGACAAGCTTACGGGTATCATAGCTGGTCGGATGGACGGAATTTTGGCGCTTTTTCCATTGCAGGCGCGGAAGGCATCCGTTATTGGCCGTTGGAAGAGGCAGCCGCTTCAGGAAGCTTTTATCCCGTGTAACGGCAAGCTTCTAATCCATTAACGCCGAAAACCGCGCAGCCACATCGAAATTCCCATGCCTGACATGCCAAACCAGCGTGTCAGCCATGGTTCTTTGCTTTGTTTGCGATGCTTGCGGTTTTCCTTATGCACCTTGCGGGGAGTCTCGACATAACGAACAAAACGCACCGTGATATCCTTAATCCACTCTTCGGAATCCATATGATTCTCCCCCTTTTCCTCAATAACCTTAGTATTTCCGCTGCCGTCAGCCTTCAAACGCGAATAGTTCCTCCTCTTCGTGGAAAAGTATGTAGGAACTTGAACTTGCGGATGGAGGATTCTTTCATGAAACTAGCCAAACTGGCTGGCGCAACACTTGCGATTTGCCTCTTTTTTGGATATTCGGATTCCATGTACGCCGCTGCCCTGGCTGCCGCGCCTGCAAATGAGCAGGATAACCTGCCGTTTACAGCGCCTGGGCCGAATTACCGCGGCGCGCTTCCTTACGCGGAAGTATTAATTGACGCCGGCCATGGCGGAATCGACGGCGGAACCTTTCACGAGGATGTTCTGGAAAAACATATTAACCTTGCGGTATCCAAAAAGCTTCATGCTCGGTTGCAGCAGCTCGGTGTCAGCTCCGTCCTCAACCGAAGCGACGATTATGCTTTAAGTGACGATAACCGCTGGCTGGGCAGCCGTTCTCGCCATCAAAGGGATTTATCTCAACGCACGGAGTTAACGCAAGAAATTCATACCGGCTTGCTCGTCAGCCTGCATGTCAACTGGTCGAAGCGCTCTGCCGCTCATGGACCCGTTGTCCTGCATCAAAAAAATCGCGGAGAAAGCGCTCTGCTCGCCTTATGCATTCAGGATGCGCTCAATCAGCAGCAAAAAACAAACGAGCTGCCGAGAGCCGGCAGCCCGTTTTATTTGTTAAACACCGTCAAACAGCCTGCAGTTATTGTGGAAATGGGCTTCATCAGCAATGAAGCGGACCGGCGTATGCTTACATCGGACAAAGGCCAAGACAAACTTGCCGAAGCGATTGCCTCAGGAGTTCGGCAGTACAAGCTTTTCTTCCGCTGAAGCAGGCAGCAGCTCGGAGGCGCGCACAAAGCGGGTTCCGGACATTGAAGCTGCCGCTTGGCGAAGCGCCGTGGAGGTTAATACGCCCGGAACGCCAACATGCCCGATCGTTATGCAATCCGCCTGCTCCTTGGATTTTTTCATCAGAACGGTGATTTGCTTGGATATATGGCCTGCGGTGTAAACATCGTCCAGGAAAACATCGTTATTCAGCAGCGGGACGCCAAGCTCCTTCGCTACTTTAGGAATTACGGTTTTGTAGGTCGTACGGCTGTCCAGAAAAAATAAGCCGCGCTCTTTGCAGACGGCCAGCACCACCCGCATGATCCGCTCGTCCGCCGTAATTTTGCTGCCCATATGGTTGTTCATGCCAACTGCATGCGGCACTGCCTCAATTGCCTTTTCAACCGCCTGCCGCACCTCGGCGTCCGTCATCGTACTGACCAGAGCTCCGGGTCCAAGCCATGAGCGCTTGCCCTGATTCGGCTCCATTGGCATATGCACGATAACGTCAAGGCCAAGCCGATGAGCCTCCTCCGCATCCTCGCGGGTTGTGGGCATAAAGGGCATAACCGCCGCCGTTATAGGCACCGGCAGCTTGAACATTTCGTCTGTCCCCTTCATGTTGTTGCCAAAATCATCGATGACGACGGCAACTCTTCTCTGCTGAACCGATTCAGCCGCAGTTTCGCCGATTGTTGCTGGAGCGTCGGAAACAGCCTCTGCGGAATGGACACTTGATTGCAGGAGCATAAAAGCTAGCGCTGCTGCCGTAGTGATTCGCTTAACTCGCTTCATTCACGGTCTCTCCCTTCCCTTGTTAGGATGGTAAAGTCATTTTGCTCCGTCAAACGGCGAATATGCGCCGCTCCAAGGAGGGAAGATCCGTCAATTAAGCTGGATTTTGGGCTGCATGCGCAGCTGTTCTCTTATTTTTTCTCGGCGAGCCAGGTAGCTAGCTTGTCAATCTCTTCCGGTTTAAGACGTTTTCCGAAGCTTGGCATTCTGCCTTTGCCGTCGCGGATCGTCTCAATCAGCTGATCTTTGGTCAGCGCGCTGCCAATTTTCTGCAGATTCGGACCGGAGCTGCCCTGCAAGGAGCCTCCGTGACAAGACATGCAGTTGCGTTTGTAAAGCGGCATCGGGTCGGACTCCGAGACTTGTTTATCTGCGTTTCCGCCTGCCCCGGAGCCGCATCCCGCAAGCATTACAACAGCTGCACATGCAGCGCCGAATTGAACCCATTTTTGTTTTAACCTGCTCATTTTTTACCTCCGAATTTGTTCATATTGGGCGTATTATGCCCGGGCAACAGTCAAAAAACCTTCCGGACCTCGTCCGGAAGGCTTGGCACATTGTACCGATACCGCTTAATTCGACACGATTAGCGGTTTTCCTTTTTCACTCTTGGCAGCATCGCCGCCGGAATTAACGCCAATGCCGATAAGGCAATTGACCACTTGAACGTATGATCAAACGCGACAGCTGCTGCAGCCGCATCATGAGTCATGACCGAATCAAGCTCATTCTGCAATATAATCGCGATAACCGAGGCTCCAAAGGCCCCTCCGATTTGCTGCATAATGCGCGTGGTGCTGCTGGCATGCGGAATATGTTTTGGCGATAGCCCCACATAAGCAGAAGCCATAACCGGCATAAATACGGCTCCAAGCCCTGCTCCGCGCACAATTAAAGCAGCACATAAATAGAAATAACTCGTATCTGAGCCGACCTGGGTGAACGGCAGCGTTCCAAGAATCGTAAGCAGCGTTCCGGCAAGAACAACGGGGCGAGAACCGATCCCATCCGTTAATTTTCCAGCCAGCGATCTTGTCAGCAGCATTCCGATTCCTTGCGGGACGAGCAGCAAGCCTGATATAAGCACGGACTCCCCGCGGATTTGCTGAAAATAAAGCGGCATCAGCAGCATCGCCCCGTAAGTAGTCAACCCGGATAAAAATAGCAGCGCAGAGGATACCGTAAAGGAGCGCACCCGGAACAGCTTGATATCAAGCAGCGCCTTGTCTCCTTTCTTTAGCGCATAAACGATAAAGCCAGCTAACAGCGCCAGTCCAGCCGCTACGGGAATCAACACCGCCGCATGCCCAAAGCCATGGCTGGAGCTTACCTCTCCGAGCCCATAAATGATAAGCACAACAGCCGGCGACAGCATGAGCAATCCCAGCAGATCGAGCCGCAGCGTTTTGCCCTCGCTTTTTTCATGAGGAAGCCCTCTCCACGCCATAACGATTGCAACAACACAGAGAGGAACATTTACGAAAAAGATCCAACGCCAATTCAGATGATTAATGATTAGACCGCCAAGCACGGGGCCCAAAATGGGTCCGAGCAGCGCCGGCAAAGAAACTGCAGCCATTGATTTGCCCATCTTTTGCCCGTTTGAAGCGCGAACGCCCATCGTCTGCATAATTGGCATTAACAAACCGCCGCCGATCCCCTGAATAATACGGAAAACGATCAAGCTTTCTATGTTCCATGCGAAGCCGCATAACACAGAGCCAAGCAAAAACACCAGGAGCGAAAACAGCCACATCGGTTTGCCGCCAAAACGTTCCACCGCCCAGCCGGTGATAGGAATGACCATGCCGAGCGCCAGCAAATAGCTGGTAATGACCCATTGAATGGTCGAGACAGTCGTATTAAATTCACGGACCAAAGTATCAATGGCCACATTGGTTATAGTCGTATCAAATAACGGTGCCAAAATGCCAAGCATTAAAATGAACATCATCTTTTTCGAAGCCGCTTCGTTTGAGGCCGGATTTAGCGCTGTGGCGTCTTGTTTTCCCATGACAATCACTCCTCGATGAACATATAAGATACTTTAAGTTTCTTATTTGAGTTTATGATATACTGCCCTTATAAGAAATGCAACGTATTTTATTTGAGAGGTATGAAGCTAATATGTCAAATACTCAGGAACAAGACAAGCTGAAAACGCGCCGCAGAGGCAAGGAGCTGGAAGCGGCCATTTTGCAGGCGGTAAGAGCTGAGCTGAAAGAGCGTGAGTATGCCGCTGTCACAATGGAGGGCATCGCCGAAAGGTCAGGAACGAGCAAAGCGGTGCTGTACCGCCGCTGGGCCAACCGTGCAGAAATTGTGCTCGCTGCAATCAGGGAGCGCGTTCCCCTTCCGCTTGAGGAAGTTCCAGACTTCGGTAATGTTAGAGATGATGTTTGCGGCATTCTGCGTTCGATGAATCTGAACAATACGCAGCTGTTATCCAAGGCGATTTACGGAATTATCTCGGAGCTCGGCGCAATGCCGCTCGCCTCTGTGCTGTTCCCTGAAGGCCGCTCAAGCAGATCAATGTCGATTGTGCTGCAGCGGGCCGTTGAGCGAGGGGAAGTATCGGGAGAAGCCGTTACACCCCGTTTGCTTACTTTGCCCATAGACCTGGCACGTAATGAAATCATTTTGTACAATGAACCGATGTCTGAAGAAACGATTGCTGAAATTGTGGACCAGGTGTTCCTGCCGCTTATCCAGAAGCGTTGACGGTGCTTGCAGCAAAAAAAGGCTTCCTATCCGCTATTAGAAGCGGCAGGAGGCCTTTTATTGGCTGTTACGAAAAGAGCGCTGTTTTTGATGCGCCATTAGTTCCGAAATGGTTACCATGCGGTAACCGCGCTTTTTCAGCTCAGGCAAGATGATTTTTAAAGCTTCAATCGTTTGATTGGAGCCGCTGACATAATCATGCAGCAGTACGATATCGCCGTTCCGAGCATTTTTAAGAACTTTGTTGACGATTTTGCCCGTCCCAGGGCTGTTCCAATCCTTTGTATCCTGGTGCCAGGACCATAATACGATCGTATAACCGTGCTGCTTCGCAATTCGAATGACCGTATCGTTATAATAACCGCCAGGCGGCCGGAACCATGGACTAGAATGTTTCGTTATCGCTTTTATTTTTTTCTGGACGTTGTCCATTTCGGCTGCAATGGTTTTTTCGCTGATTCCCCCTCTGAAATAAACGTGAGAATCCGTATGATTGGCTACCTCATGTCCTTCCGCAGCTTCACGCGCCGCAATTTCAGGATATTTATCCAGCCGGTACCCAATTACAAAAAAAGTGGCTTTCGCCTTATACTGTTTTAACAAGTCCAGAATTTGCGGTGTTGCTTTTGGACTCGGCCCGTCATCAAATGTCAAGGCAATCCATTTTTCATCCATGGGCACTTCCCAAACTACATCTCCTCGAGCTTCATAATAACTCCGGCCATGTTTAGCGGGACTGCCCGCAAAACCGCTCATGACAAAAAAACACACGAAACAGAGGACAATTCGTCTGTTTGATTTTTGTGACATAAAATCCCCTTCACCTGGATGTTGATTACTACAGTAGTATGGTGTTTAGATAATTGAAATATGTGAATGGGGTAAGATCACTAGATTCAAACTTCTTTGAGGAAATAATCGTGGAATGGACGTGAGATAATCAGCGGCCCATTAGAGGAAAAAAGAAAAACCCTTCCGAAGAAGGGTTTTGTTGAAAATGGAATGCGGTCGAGAGGACTCGAACCTCCACGGTATTGCTACCACTGGCACCTGAAGCCAGCGCGTCTGCCAATTCCGCCACGACCGCGTAATCACAAGAAAGAATATATCACGCGAAGATTAGGCTTGTCAACAAAAATCAGGAAAATAATTCATCGTTTTCCTCTTCGCATAATAAACGTTCCATTTCATTCCGGTCCACATTCGCCAGCCCCCACTTGCAGATCATCTCCAGCAGAGGGATCAGCGAGCGGCCTTTGTCGCTTAGATTATATTCCACTCTTGCAGGAACTTCGGAATACAACGTCCGTGTAAGGAGCTCATGCGCTTCTAATTCACGGAGCTGTTTGGTCAACGTTTTATGGGAGATCCCGTCAATGTATTTCATCAGTTCTCCAAACCTTCGCGCAGGCTGTTCATACAGCTCATAGAGGAGCATCACTTTCCATTTGCCCTGAATCATCTGCATCGTTGCATCGAATTCATTCATGTATTTGTACCGGCGCGTGTCCGCAATCGGCTTATCATCCTGGTTTTCCATTCTCGCGATCCCCTTTCATACGCACCTTGAGGTTACCTAATAACCTGAAAGTGCATACTGTTCTCGTAAGAGTTTACATTATACACTTAACTGCAAATGAAACATAGAAAGGAAGTTGTATGGTATGACAAAAGGTTTTGTAGCGATTACTGGAGCGTCCTCGGGCATCGGAGAAGCTACAGCTAACTATTTTTTGGAAAAAGGACATAATGTACTGCTGCTCGCCCGCCGAATCGAGCGTCTGGAGAAATTTCAAGGCGAACAAGTTAGGATAGCCAAAGTAGACGTAACGGACGAGGCAGCGCTGAAAAGCGCCATTCAGCAAGCGGCGGACAAGTTCGGCCCCATCCAAGCCATGATTAACAATGCAGGAGTCATGCTGCTTGGGGATGTTGCAAATCAGAGCAGCGACGAGTGGAAAACAATGTTTGATGTGAATGTGCTCGGTTTGCTGAAAGGAATGCAGGCCGTGCTGCCTTCAATGATTGAACGTAAAACCGGCACCATTATTAACGTCAGCTCCATTGCGGGCAAAAAAACCTTTACGGATCACGCTGCGTATGTCGGCACCAAGTTTGCGGTTCATTCCATGAGTGAAAACGTCCGTGAGGAAGTTGCAAAACATAATGTGCGGGTCATAACAATCGCTCCTGGCGTTGTTGAGACGGAGCTGCTCGGGCATACGACCAGCGACGAGATTAAAAGCGGATATAACGAATGGAAAAACTCCATCCAAGGAGGACTCTCTCCTCAAACAGTGGCGGAAACGATCTATTTTGCTTTCAGCCAGCCGCAAAACGTAAATATTCGGGAGATTGTTCTGGCTCCAACGATGCAAGTCGGGTAACGATCGGTCACAGCTAGAAAAGAACAGGCGCCAACCTCAGCAGAGGCCAGCGCCTGTTTCCGATTTCAAAAGAATTGGTTCGCTGTTAACTCACTTTTCTCCCAGTACAAAGCGATAGGTGCCGGATACGGCCTGGACAACGATCCCAAGCTCTCCTTCTTCAATAAGCTCAATACCGTCTGCTTCCCGAATCAAACCTCCGCTTTCGCTAATTTTCCCGGCATAAGAAGCCGGGAATCGAACCTTCGCGGTCGTATTAACCGGAATCTCGATGTCCAGCTCCAGCCTGTCCCCGTACTTTCGCCATCCGGAGCGGATAAGGCCGTAAGGCGATTCAAGCTCAGCTGAAGCATGATCAAGCATCTCGCCGCCGAACATAGGCTCAATTCGAATCGAGCGGTACGCCGGCAGCTCCCCGTCTATATCGATGCCGGCCACACGCCGGTACATCCAATCGCCAATCGCGCCATAGGCGTAATGATTGAACGAATTCATGTCGGCGCTCCAAAACGATCCGTCCGGCTTCACGCCGTCCCAATGCTCCCAGATCGTGGTCGCTCCTTTGGAGACGGAATACAGCCATGAAGGATAGCTTTCCTGCACAAGCAGCTTAAGCGCCGTCTCATGGTAGCCGTTGTCGGAAAGGGCAAAACAAAGATGCGGAGTGCCTACAAAACCCGTCGTCAAATGGAAATCCTGTTCCGCGACAAGCCTGTTCAGCTCTCTTGCCACCCGTTCCCGCGCCTTGCCCTCAACAAGCTCGAACGCCAAAACAAGGGCATGCGCCGTCTGTGTCGGAGCCGCCAGCCGTCCGGCCGGTGTCATGAATTCACGATTGAACGCCTCTCGTACCCGATCCGTCAGTTCCGAATAACGTGTTACGTCTTCCTCTTTGCCAAGCACTGCCGCCGCATTGCGGACCAGGGAGGCCGAATAGGCATAAAACGCCGTGCAAATGAGATCCTTCGGCGTTGCGCCGTCGCAGCTGTCGGCTTTGCCGTCCAGTCCGAGCCAGTCGCCAAAATGGGACCCCGTATTCCACAAAAATTCGTCCTCACCCTGCCTGCGAATGTATTCAACCCAGGCTTTCATGCTTTCAAACTGATCTTCCAAAATGGAGCGGTCGCCATAACAACGGTAAACGGTCCACGGAACAATGACTGCCGCATCCCCCCAGGCTGCGGAAGAATGATCATGCAGCACATCCGGAATAACATGCGGCACCCCTCCGTCCGGCTCCTGATCCGCCTTGAGATCCCGCAGCCATTTGGCAAAAAACAGGCTGACGTCATAGTTAAACGCGGCTGTCCGCACAAAAACCTGCGCATCTCCCGTCCAGCCCAGCCGTTCGTTTCGCTGCGGACAGTCCGTCGGCACATCCAGAAAATTGCCTCTCTGCCCCCATACGATATTGCGGAACAGCTGGTTTATCTGCTCATTCGAGCAATGGAACGAGCCAGTTCGCGGCATATCCGTATGCATAACCTCGGCAGTAAAGCCGTCCAGCGGCACCGCTCCAAGCTCCTGCCCCGGAAAACCTTCCAACCGGACGTAGCGAAAGCCGTAAAAGCTGAATTTTGCCGCATAACTTTCCTCGGCCGCTCCTGAAGCCGTATAAACCAGCTTTTGCTTCGCCGAACGGAGATTCGCCGTATAAAAATTCCCTTCGCTGTCGAGAATCTCCGCATGCTCCAGCATAATCACCGTGCCTTCCGGCACATTCAGTTTGAGATGAACTCTGCCAACCAAATTCTGTCCGAAGTCCAGCACCGTTTCGCCATTTGGCGTACGGAGCAAGGCAATCGGACTGATCCGCTCGGTTACCCGAACCGGCAAGTGCTCCTGCGCGGTCAGCCTTCCGACTGCAGGGGACGCCTTCACCGCTTGTTTCCAGGCGCTGTCGTCAAAGTTTGGCTGCAGCCAGCCGTTCGGCTCAAGGCGCGCATCGTATTCTTCACCGTGATAGATTTCGGACGAGAGCAGCCCTCCCGTAGACGTTTTCCAGCTTGGGTCTGACGTTATGATGCTTTCGCTGCCGTCCTGATGAACGACATGAAGCTGAAGCAGGAGCGCTCTCGTGCTGCCGTAATGATTGCGCGAATTTTGCCACACCAGCTCGCCTTTGTACCAGCCGCTGCCGAGAGCTGCCCCAAGCGCATTGTTTCCCTGAACAATCAGGCCGGTAACATCAAACGTCTGGTACTGGAGCCGATCCCCGTAGCTGGTCCATCCCGGCGTCATCAGATCCTCTCCGACGCGCTGTCCGTTAAGATGGACCTCATACACCCCCGCTGCCGTAACGTACAGCCTCGCGGCTGCTACCGGCTGCAAGGCCTCGAACTCCTTGCGGAGCAAGGGGGACGCTTCGTCGTCCGGCGCATAGAGCTCAGGATCGGCCGAAATCCATTCCGCCTTCCAGTCCGTCTCTTGCATAAAAGATGTTTCCCACCAGTCCGATTGGCTCCATGGCGAAGGCTCACCGCTTTTATCCCAAGCCTGCACCCGATAATAATAACGGGTTCTGGAGCGAAGCGCCGGACCGTCGTAGGCAATCTGGATCGACTCCGCGCTCTGGACGCGCCCTGTATCCCATATCGGTTTATCGAAGCAATCGCTGGCCTCGGCCACCTGAAGCCGGTATCCGCTCTGAGCGGCTCCGCGTGCGGCGCTTTCCAGCTTCCAGCTGAATCTAGGCTTTGCGGCGTCTAATCCCAACGCTTCATTCCGGTACTCGCAGGCAGTGCTTTTTATAGTCAATGTCACGGCAAAAAGCTCCCTTCACATCTATTCTCGCAATCGTTTTCATCTTATAATGAAAACCACCCCCTTGTAGGCGGCATTACCGACATTTGAAGGGGGGGGTTGCGACAACGGAAAGGAGCACTGGCAAAATGGTCCAACGAGTCATCGGTTCATTGCAAGGTGTTCACTTTTTTGAAGCCAATCTTCCGATTTATGTGAACCGTGCCGTCGAAAGTTATGAGCTTCATGAACATACGCATGATTTTGCGGAAATTTCTTATGTTGCGGAAGGCAGCGGTGTCCACTATGGAGACGGGAGCTCTCTTCCGGTCTCGCAGGGCGACGTAATCCTGATTCCGATCGGCGTGTCCCACGTATTCCGGCCTACCTCTCCCGATGCGGCAGGTCCGCTAGTCGTGCAGAACTGCCTGATCGATCCTTTTAGGCTGTCATCGTTTATTCACTATGTTCCTGGCGGAACGCCGCTGCTGGCGCTGCTTGCCGCAACGGGCATTAGGCGCTTCCGGGACAAGGACGGGGAATGCGGCAAGCTGTTCCAGCGGCTCTACTACGAATATGCAGCCCGCAGACCGGGCTGGGAAGCCTCGCTCCACGCCGCGCTTTTGCAGCTTCTCGTACATCTTCAGCGGCTGAACACGGAGGCAGCAGACAGCAGCGTTCCCGTTCATGCGATGCTGGAGGAGGCATTGCGGCATCTGCACCGCTGCTACGACCAGCCTATTCCCACATCTGAGCTGGCTCGTATTGCAGGGCTTGGGGAACGGCAGCTTCAACGGCTGTTCGCCAAACATACCGGCATGCCGCCGCTTGCGTACCAGCAGCGGCTGCGCATCCGCGAGGCTTGCCGTCTGCTGCGCGACACCGACGGGAAAATAGCCGCGATCGGCTCTGCCGTCGGTTATCAGGACTATGCCCATTTTACCGCGTTATTCAGACGAATTATGGGCTGCGCTCCGGGGCATTACCGCAAACAAGCCCGTCTGGAGCCGGTGTGACCGGCGGCCGGATCGGGCTTGTCTCTGTTTATTTACGGCCGTCAGCTTATAGATACGCTTGGCAGATGGGACTTGATAGCAGCGTTAATGCGCTCCCTGCAGCGGATCAGCCATTCATCCTCTCGAGGGTAGACGGCAAAGGTCAGCGGTTCAGCCAAATCCTCCTCCAAAATAGCTACCGTCTGTTCGCGTCCAACGAGAGATTCCAGCAGGCGCAGCGCGCGAAGATCCTGCAGCCCCTCATGAAACACAAGCAGCCTCATTGAATCAATGGGAAGGCCGTCCTCCCCCGGATAAACGAGGTAGGCGTCTCCGGACGGGAACCCGTAATCGGAATCGGTTATTTTGAAAGGGTCCACCGCTTTCCGGGAAAATTGCGAGTACCAGAAATTAAAGCCCCAGTGCAGGAAGCCGTGAATCTCGTATTTGTAGAGCTGCATCCCGATAATCCGGTTACGCGAGGACGGCATGCTGAAAAACCGGTTGGACACTTCTTTATATTGATCGCAGCAGTAGTACGTCCATCTCTCGCCCTCTACGATTGGCAAAACGTCATCCGCATGGTTTGTTGGAGGAATAGGCGTATGCACAAGCCCCTTGACGTAAAAATCAGGTGCGGACAGCGCATCGAGAATTGGCAGACCGTCGAGATGCTCCCGCATCAAATCGCTGGCGCTTTCATACTCGGCCAAATGCTCCAGCTTCGGCTCGTCGGAGATGTGGAAATAACACCGGTCCTGAAGTCTGTGTTTGCGGATGAATTCCATCAATTCCGGAAGCAGCTGCCCAAGAAACTGTTTGTAAGGCTCCCCTGTAGAATCAGTCTCCCAGCCGAAAATCTTTTTCTCTTCTCCATTTTCAAAAGCAATCACCTTAGGAGCGTGTTTCGCCCCCCATTGAGTGAACAGATGCGAAAATTCAAAATGACGAATGCCTCGGCGATTGCAAAGCTCCACCCATTTTTCCAGCAGGCTGAAATCGAAACGGTAACGGTTATCGCCGGTGATTTCCACTTGAACCAGCTGAACAGTAGGACGGTCAAGGCCGGGAGCTGTATCTAATGGCAGCGTGAACAACGGTGTCAAAATCATGCTGCCGCCATACCGGACGTACGTTTGCAGGTAGTTATCAATAAGCTCCCAGTGGCGGTCGCTAAACACATTAACGTTGTAGTACGTGGCCAGGCAATCGGCATGAAACCATTCCGTATGAACCAGCTGCTGTTCCGGCAGCGTGCCTGGCAGCACCTCCAGTTCAAAGTCGGCTTGCGCGAGCTCCTCGGATTGTGCGGAGGTGAAAATGATTTTTATAGGATGCACTCCCGGTGTAACGGAGAGGTCAAGCGAAACGGTTATCCAGACGCTTCTCCATTGCCCGGGCACGCTGACCGCACCTTCGGCTTTTTTATGCGGATATAACGGATCGGGATAAAGTCCAGGCGTAACTCGAACGACATGAGCGTCATGGTCAAAATAATTAAGCATTTCAGCCGGGACAAGGCCGACTTGCCGAATCGAAATAACTGAAGCCAGGCTTCCCTCCGCGTGAACGCTTATTCCCTTGAGCAAACGTTCCGAGCGGTAAGCGACCTGGAAGGAATAGGTCTCATTTGATAAAGCCGAAGCGCGTGAATGCGAACCTGCATCCAGATCGCAATCGGCAAACACTTTAATCAGCGAGCTGATGCATCTAAGTTCTAATACGGGACTGCTTGAAGCTGTCACAGTAGATCATCCTTTCTCCATTAAACCTGAAACCTAGCCGAGTACGACACTGCCAATTGTAGCCAATGATTCGTCCCGGAGTAAGGTTCACATTTATTTTTTTGTAGCAAAAAGCATACTGGACCATGTAGCATTTATCTCAATTGCTCTCAATTTTCTAGAAATAAGGCGGAAAAGCGGCTGTTCAGCACAAAAGAGGGCCTATTACAACGCTGCACCGAACATGCAGCATCATAATAGGCCCTCCTATTTCACATCTGACAAAACGCGATTGGAATTACATTATAGGAACAGACCGGCAACAGTAGCCGAAAGCATGCTGACCAGCGTAGCTCCGTACAGCAACCGGAGGCCAAAGCGGGCAACGGTATTCCCCTGCTTCTCGTGCAGCCCTTTTACAGCACCGGCAATAATGCCGATCGACGAAAAGTTCGCAAACGAGACCAAAAATACGGACACAATCCCAATCGTCCGCGAAGACATGATGCCTTCTTTTGTAACGTTAGCCAAATCAAGCATCGCCACGAATTCGTTGGCGACCATTTTTGTGGCCATAATTTTACCGGCTTCAACAGCCTCGCTCCAAGGAACCCCCATAAGGAAGGCAACCGGCGCAAAAATAAAGCCCAGTATCTCCTGGAACGTAATGCCGAACAGCAATCCGAACAGTCCGTTGATCATCGCAATCAGCGCGACAAAACCGATCAGCATTGCAGCGACTACAATGGCCACCTTAAAGCCGTCCATAATGTACTCGCCCAGCATTTCGAAGAACGACTGTTTCTCCTCTTCTTGTACCTCAAGAATGTCCTCTTCCTTGGATACTGTATACGGATTTAAAATCGACGCGATAATAAAACCGCCGAACAGATTCAAAACTAACGCCGCAACGACGTATTTGGGCTCAATCATCGTCATATATGCCCCAACGATGGACATGGATACCGTCGACATTGCGGATGCGCACAGCGTATACATGCGGTGCTCCGGCAGCAGGCCGATCTGCTTTTTGACGGAAATAAACACCTCGGATTGCCCCAAAATAGCGGAAGCAACCGCATTGTACGATTCCAGCTTGCCCATGCCGTTTACCTTGCTAAGCCCTAAGCCGATGTATCTAATAATAAACGGCAGTATTTTAGTATATTGCAAAATGCCAATCAGAGCGGAGATAAACACAATCGGCAGAAGCACCGACAAGAAGAACTGCGTTCCTTGGCCCTCGTTCAGCAATCCGCCAAACACAAAGTTAACGCCCTCCGCCGCATAACCAAGCAGCGCTTCAAACACGGAAGAAAATCCACGAACCAGCGTCTCGCCGATGGTCGTGTTCAACAATATAAACGCCAGGACAACCTGTAATATAATCAACTGCGCCAGCGGCCGATAGCGGATGCGCCTCTTATCTTTACTCGCCAGGTAGGATAATGCAAATATGACCACCAATCCGGCAATCGCAATCAAATATTTCATTTGAAGTACCTCCTTATTCCGGCTTACCAACTTACACAATCAAATTTCCATATCACGAAGTATGCGGCAATATGTCCAACTATATTCGCCTGTCTCCCCGCTGACTCTATTTACCCGAAGACGCCGTTTCTATGTCAGGTTCTGCTTTTATTTGTATAAAAGGCAGCGTGTACATTCTCACCACCATGTCTTTATTCCGCGAAAGCGATTTCAGAATCGCTTTTAAAATTTCATGGAACAAAAAAATCCCCGTTCTGCCGGAAAAAAGCAGATCAGGAACCTGTCATTGTTCATGCAATACGGTAAAAAAGGAATTACACCTTTATCTCATTGCTGACACTAGAACCTGAATATATAACTCGTCTTCGATTCAGCCATGGGCTGAGCGAGACAAAGAACATCCTATCATTTGCGCGACAGGCTTGTCAAACTGGGGTCATTTACCGGTTTAAACAAGCCTTGCGCCGACTCATTCCCTCTACAATGCCGTGCCTTTAGCCGGAATATAAAGCTTATCCATGTTTACTTTCTCCAGCTGCAGCAGCTTGATTTTTCGGTCTATTCCGCCGGCATAACCGGTCAAACTGCCTTTTGCGCCTACAACCCTGTGGCATGGAACGATGATTGAAATCGGATTATGTCCAACAGCTCCGCCTACCGCCTGTGCTGACATAGTGGCTTTGTCCAATCTTTTCGCCATCATTTTGGCAATTTCACCGTAAGTGATAACTTCGCCATAGGGAATTTCGCAAAGAATGTCCCATACCGTATTGCGGAACACATTTCCCTGCGGCGCCAATGGCAGCGTTAACTTAGGCTGATCACCATTAAAATAACGCTCCAGCCATTCCTCGGCAAGCTTAAAAACAGGAAGCGACGGTGCTGGCTCATGATTGCCCAATGTTGCCCCATAGTATTTTTGGCCCTGCATCCAAAGCCCGGTAATATTTGTTCCGTCGCTGGAGATTGTCATGGACCCGATAGGAGAATGAATTTCTTTTGTGTACTGGTTGTTTTGCATCGCTACAAACACACCTTTTCAGCTAGTTTAACGAATTCCACAAGTTGATCGTTGCATAGGAACGCCAAGGTCTCCATTGCTCTGCTAACTCTAGAATTTCCTTGGGTGAATACCCGCTCAACGCTTTTTTAACACCATAATCGGTATGCGGGAAGGCATCCGGCCAGCCCAGCGCCCTCATCGCGATGTACTGCACGGTCCAAGGTCCAAATCCAGGCAGTTCGAGCAGGTTTTTTAGTTGAAGATCAGGATCGCTGTTTCTCGACAGCTCCAAATCGCCATTCAGCAGCGCAGATGCCAATGCATGAATCGATTTTGCTCTTGCGCCCGTCACGCCAAGCACTCCGAGATGGTTTTCGATAGGACCTTCCAGGCTGCAAATCTCTTCCGGAGTCGGAAACGTATGCGTCAATTCTGCAACCGGAGTAGATATTGCGCTGCCATACGCGGAAACAATTCTCGTTGCCAACGTTCGCGCCGCCTTTACGGTTATCTGCTGTCCCAGCACAGCGCGCACGGCCATTTCGAAGGAATCGAAGCTCCCCGGGAGCCTTGTACCTGGTACGCACATGCCCTCTTTAATCCGATTCATCACCGCGAGTTTATCGTAAATTTCCGCAGGGTCGCTGTGCAGATCAAATAAATGTTTGATCCGCATGAGCACCTTAGGCAGTACCGGCAGCAAGGTTCCGGAAATGGTCAACGCAAGCATATTCTTTTTTTCGGCATGCTGCACTGAAATCCAGCCCCGGTATATCGTCTGATTATGCCGCAGGACAACTGTTCTGTGATACGCATCGTCCGTCACCAGCTCTACGCCAGGGATTGACCGCCCTCCAAGAAAGGCAAGAATGCCGCTCCAAAGGTAAGGAGGTCGATATCCCAGATACAGCGTAATGCTGTCATGGCCGGCTAAAGGAGCGGGCTGCGCTTGTTTGCGAAGCGCTGACGGCGACATCCGGTAATGTTTTTTGAACACGGCGTTAAACCGGCGGACACTTCCAAAACCGGCTGTAAACGCTACGTCGGTAACCGGCAAAGTTGTGTCGGTCATTAAATTTTTTGCCAATAACAGCCTGTACGTTTGCAAATATTGCACAGGCGAAACGCCGTACTCCGCCATAAAGGAGCGGCGCAAATGCCTGTCGGTGACATGCAGCTCCTTCGCCAGCTGCTCCATGCTGCTGTCGTATAAACAATCGTCTTCCATTAAAAGCGCAGCTTTCCGGGAAAGACGGGATGGCGCATCGATCGGCGCAAAGCCAGGCGCAAGCTCCGGCCTGCATCTAAGGCAAGGGCGGAAACCTGCCGCTTCTGCCGCAGCGGCGCTGTTATAAAAAGCGCAGTTTTCTTCCTTCGGCATTTTCACGCGGCACACCGGCCGGCAATAAATGCCCGTTGAAGAAACAGCGACATAAACTCGCCCGTCAAATCGGGCGTCATGGGATTTAAACGCCGGATAGTAGATTTTATGATCAAGGGGAGCGGTCGGCTTGACCTTCGTCATCGCGCATCTCCTTTCTGAATCAACTTAACATTTTCGTTAGTATACCACTTCTGAAAATTTAACCTGGTCATTTTCGGACATCATATTTTTGAAATTTCGCCGCTCGAAAATTGTACACAAAAAAACCCTTCGAATAAATTCGAAGAGTTTCATAATTAAGGATGGTGCGGTCAAGAGGACTCGAACCTCCACGGTATTGCTACCACTGGCACCTGAAGCCAGCGCGTCTGCCAATTCCGCCATGACCGCATTTTGCTGCGGGATTACTCCGTGCAACGAAAGTAATCTTATCATGGCGTATGAGGACAAGTCAATTGTTACGGCAAATGTTCCGCAATTCAGACAACATAGTAACGATGGGCCCGCAGAACAGGTCCGCTTCCGTCCCGCTGCTCCCCTGGAGCTTTGGCTCCGAATGCAGGAGCTTCACCATACGCAGGCTCGGAAGAGCTGTCTGCAGCCGCTCCCGATGCGCTGCCAAACCCTTCTGGAACGTATCCGTACGGATTGTCTGCTGGCGGCTGAGGCACTGGCGGCGAGCCGTACGCTTGCTCTGTAGCGGGAGGTGAATCGGCGCTTGCAGCTGCCTGCAGCTCCCTGTCAGCAGCACCAGGAGGCATGCCGTAAGGCTTGTCCATCAGCTTGAGCTCCTGGCCGTCAGCCGCTGCCGGATACAGCTCATCTCCTCCTGTAGGCAGCCTTCCTTTTTTATCTTCCAAAATCACCGTGCCGCATACGGGGCATTTATTCATCGTGACTCCATTATGCTCGGACTCGTTCATCATCGTAAAATCTTCCGGACAAATCATTGAAATCCCTCCTGTTATGTTCAGGGTTCAACGATGCGGGGAGATGACGCAGACTGGTAGGAATAACTGCGGCTAAGCTTAACAACTCGTTTGTTGGGCCTGCGGATCATGACGGAATCGTCATCCCAGGCTACAACGATGCCAACAACATCGTTCTGCTCCATCTCATCCCGGACAACCCTGACCTTTTCACCCGACTGGCGATACTCGTCCAGCAGGTTTTCATCGACGGTTCGATTCATTGTATTTACCCCCTTTTGTACAAGCTTAATCTTCCATGCTCCACTCGTTCAGGAAGAAAAGGACCCCCAGGCCCCTGCAGGGCAGTTCTGGAGGTCCCTCATGTTATTCGGCGTTTCCTACATGTTCCTTTGTATCGTTCGTTTCGAACCATTCGTCCAGAACTCTGGAGCTCATAACCCGTTTAGAGATGTAGTCGGCCTGGCGTTCCGTGAACTGGCCTTTCCATTCCATACCAAGCTCTTCGCTCAACTTGACGATTGTCAGCAGCTCCGACCAGGCGACATATCGCTTGTACCAGAAAAACTGCGGATGCTCAATCATGTACGGGTAGAGATCGTCGAATTCGGTATGCTTGCAATCGAGCGCGCGCTCGAAATGAATTTTGGCAGCGGACAGCTTGGCTTCGAAGAAATCGGCAGTTACGTTTTCCATCGCCTTGTGCCTCCCCTTAGTAGGTCTCTTTACTCCCCCATTATAGGTGAAATGGAAGCTATGGGGAAGGGTAGAATTTTTACTCTTCAAATGTAATTTGACCGTTGTCCAGGGAACGGATTTTTACCAGCGACTCCACCCGGATGCCGTTCTCCCGGAGAGTTTTCGCCCCTGCCTGGAAGGACTTTTCCACAACAACTCCCAGACCGATCAAATGCGCGCCGGAGCGCTCGATAATGCGGACGAGGCCGCGAGCGGCATCGCCGTTCGCGATAATATCGTCGATGAACAGCAGCCGGTCATCCGGAGAAAGAAGCTTTTTTGATACCATCAGGTCGGTAACGATGCCTTTTGTAAAGGACGGCACGCGCTCGGAATAATGATCGTTGTCGGCGATAAGCGTTTTTTTGCGGCGGGCAAACAGCATCGGGACATTCAGCTCCAACGCCGTTGCAAAGCTGACCGGGATTCCCGAGGATTCAACCGTAATGACCTTGGTCACCCGCTCCTCCTTAAACAACCGTGCGAATTCCCGCCCCATCTCCATCGTCAGCGCCGGATCAACCTGATGATTAAGAATGGCATCCAATTTTACGACATCGTTCGACAGAATGGAGGCTTCCTGCAAAATTCTTTGTTTTAATTGTTCCATCAGAACCCTTATCCCTTCCATCCGAATTTCTTTTCAGTTAAATTATCATAGCTTGACGTTTCCTGCAAGCGGATTCGCCCCTGCCTCGAGGCATGCCTGTCCCCGCTCGAACATACGATGTAAGGATAAGACGGACGAGTATCGGAGGCGGAGTTATGCCGGGACGTGTTGGACGAGTGCTGCAGATTGGATTTACCTATATGGGCACCGTAGTCGGTGCCGGATTCGCCACAGGACAGGAGATCCTGCAATTTTTTACCCGTTACGGCCAATGGGCTGTGCTGACGATTGCGCTGGCGACGATTTTTTTCATCTGGCTTGGGGCCAAAATGATGCTGCTCGCCGGTGAAATTGGCGCCAAATCCTATGAGGATCTCAATAAAGCGCTGTTCGGCCCCAAAATTGGCCAGCTGGTCAGTTATTTCATGCTCGTCGTGCTGCTTGGCGTAAACGCCGTTATGCTGGCCGGAGCAGGCACGATTTTTTATGAAAACTGGAATATCTCCTATCAGATCGGACTTACCGTTACCCTAGTCGCCTGTTACCTGATGCTGCGGCGGGGCATGACCGCCATTCTCATGGTGAACAGCATCGTCGTGCCGTTTATGCTGCTGTTCACGGCCATCGTGCTGTACGATACGTTCAATTCGCCTGGCGCAGACCGCTGGATTACAATGCCGGCCGAAGATTCCATGCTGCGAATATGGAGCGCGCCGCTGCTGTACACCGCTTTTAATCTCGCTATGGCTCAAGCCGTCCTCGTACCGCTCGGAGCGCAGCTTAAAGATCGGACAGCCATCCGCTGGGGCTCGCTGTTTGGAGGCATCGGCATCGGATTTATGCTGCTTGCAGGCCATATCGCCCTATCCGCTCATATGCCGGGTATCCGCCAGTTCGAAATTCCGATGGGCGGCATCGCCCGCCAGCTCGGAACGGCCATCCAGTTCATTTATATTTTTCTGATTTTTTCCGAAATTTTCACAACGCTGATCGCCGATATTTACGGACTCGCCCTTCAGCTTCAGCAGCGGGTTTCCATTCATCGGAACACACTGTTGATTATCATTCTGGTCATTTGTTATCTGCTCAGCCAGATCGGCTTCGGGCCGCTCGTCAAGACGTTATATCCGCTGTTTGGGATGTTCAGTCTCGGCTGGCTCATTCTCATAATGCTCAAAAAAACGGGAAAACGGCGAGGGAGCTAACCTCTCCCCGCCGCTTCAGGCGCCGTCTCCAGATAAACCTGCTTCAATTGCGAGATAACTCTCGTGAGCGAGTAGGCTTTTTTGGCTTTGTCCCAGGCCGCGCGGGCGAGCTGGTAGCGGAACGTCGGATCCGTGATCATCCGCTCCAGCGCTATAGCAAGGGCTGCCGGATCATCCGGCGGCACAAGAAGCCCGTTCACGCCTTCCTCGATCTGCTCGCCGATGCCTCCGACATTGGTGCCGACAAGCGCCAGCCAGCAAAGCGCAGCCTCCGCGAATACGCTGCCGAACGCCTCCGCCCTCGAAGGCAGCACGAACACGTCGAAAAACGGCATGAACTCCTCCGGATGCAGCATATAGCCGTAAAAAATAATGTCGTCATACAGATTCAGCTCAACCGCAAGCGCCTCCAGCTCTTTGCGGATCGGTCCGTCACCGATAATGTGCAGCACGAACGGATGCCCCTTCTGTTTCAATTCTGCGCAGGCGCGAAACAGGACATCCAGCCCCTTTGCCGGAACGAGCCGGCAGACGGTAATAAGCTGCGTCACTTCATTTTCGTGGCTGATCGGCTTGAAGCGGCGCTCATCAAAACCGTTGGCGATAACGCCTATCGCTTCCGGGCGCTCCACATAACGTCCAATATAATGCTTGAACGAATCCGACACGGTCAAAATCCGGTCAGCCGAATGCTCAAGCTCACGATAGATCGAGGTCAGAAATTGATGCTCCGGCCCGTTTTCCTCGATTTTCCCGTTCAAAATAAGCTCCCGCTCGTAGCTGGAATGGATAGTGACGATTAATGGCGTATCCGGAAATACCTGTTTCATCACTAGCGCCGCCACGGGATGGTGGGCGTGAATGAGGTCATAGTTGCGCTTAATGCGCATTTTAGTCCACCACAGGTAGTCGCTGAGCGTCTGCAAATACTTGGCGGCAATCGGGTTATCCCGGTACGGGCCGGCGTCAAACGTATGGAGGACAACCTCCTCCGTTCCTTTGCCCCGAATCCGCTTGGGCAGCGAGAACAGATCGCTCGGCCAGCCGACCTTATTAAACCGGTCCTGCATGTACGGAACCATTGACGATACGCCTCCGGGCTGTTCCGGAGGGAAAAACAATGCCTGCAAAATTTCCATAGCTGTTGTCTCCTTCAAAAGCGATGCCAAGTTATAATGGAACATGCGTTCCCTCTAACGAAGGGGCGTCGAACAGCCGATACCGCTATTAGTCCGGTGAAAAAGAAGGCTGAGCATGAACAACTGCCATCCGCTTATCACCGCGCTTCAATCGGCGGATTCCATTCCGCCGTGCCTGACTTATGACCTAAACCAGGCCTATGCTGACAAGACGGAGTGTATTCCTATGATGAACTGGCCCCAACCTTCGGCAATTCAACTGCTCGCTTCCGCCAGCTCCATAACGGTGCTGGCACTGATGATATTCATGGGGGTGAAGCTGTACCGCAGCTACCGCCGCCATCCCGTTTACCGGCTGCTCATTCTTGTGCTGCCACTGCTGATGATCCGCCAGTTCATGCTGCTGGCCGGCATGGATCAGGGAGAATCGCCGCCGCTGCTGCAGCTCGCAACCCGAATGCTTGGCATCTTTACCTTTATCATTATAAACTTTGTGTTCATGAAATTATATAGCTCTCCCGGAGCCAAGCTACGCGGCGCGCCGTTCACGATTATGGCTCTGCTGACGGTGCTTATCGCAGGAGCCGAGGTGCTGTTAAATCCTTCGCTGCTCAGCGGCACGGAGCAGGTCCGGTCCGTACCGTTTGTCGCCCTTGATTTTTACGGCATCCTGGTCAACTTCCTCATCCTGCTGGATACGCGCGGGGTCGAGCTGCGGACCAAATATTCCGCCAGCCTAATCGTGTATTTTGCCGCCGATCTTGCTCTGGTGACAGACCGCTACGTCTTCCAAGGCGCCGTCCCTGCGCTGCTTATAATCTCGCGCATGCTGCCAGTCGTATATTTTACGCTGCTGTTCCTGCTTCTGTTCGAATGGGTTGTCGAGCGTTTGCTGACCACCTACCGCTCCTCGATTACGGACGGGCTCACCGGGCTTTACAACCGGCGCCACTTTCAGCAAAAGGCAGAGCTGCTGCTGCGCCGCGGCAAGGGAATCGCCGTCATTTTCTGCGATATCGACAACTTCAAAAAGCTTAACGATACTCAGGGTCATCACCGCGCGGACGGAGTGCTCAAGCAGATTGCCGAAATGATGCGCGAGCTGGCGCAAGGGCTAGGCGCTGCGGGACGTTACGGCGGAGAAGAGCTGTTGCTCGTGACCGGCTCTAGAGAAAGCGCCTCCGAGCTGGCGGAGACGCTCCGCAGACGGATTGAGGAAGAAACGATTGTTACCGTAAGCGTAGGGGTCAGCTTCTCGAGGTCTGGCGTAAGCGTCGAACAGATCGTGAAGGAAGCGGACGAGGCGATGTACCGTTCCAAAACAACAGGAAAAAACCGCGTTACGATCGTCAATGCGCCTTCGCGCGGCTCCAGATCCAAAAAGGCAGCTCTCTAGGGAGCTGCCTTTTTTTCAGCTATGCATTATGCGCCGCTGCTCAGCCGCCGTTCGGAAGCGGCCGTTTGCCCGGAGACGATACGGATTGCCGCCGGCAGCTGCGCCAGTTCCGTTATAACGGCATCCGGCAGCGCTGGCGCCTCGTCCGGCCACGGCTGGGCGCGCTTCAACCAGACGGACTTCATGCCGCTGAAATAGGCGCCTTGAATATCGTTGAGCGGATGATCCCCGACATAAAGCGTTTCTACCGGCGAAACGCCAAGCTCGCGAAGCGCCTGCGAAAAAATATCGGGATGCGGCTTTTTAATGCCAGCCGATTCCGAGACGACGATGGACTCGAACCATTTCTCGATGCCAGCGATGCCGATTTTGCCGCGCTGAATCCGGTCTACGCCGTTTGTGACGATTCCGAGACGGTAATAAGGCCGCAGCGCGGCGAGCAGCTCCTTGGCGCCGCACATCGGCGTTGCGCATTGGACATATTCCCGCTCGTAAAAGGCATACAGCTCCTCCCAGCCGGCATGATTGCGGCAGGGCAGCTGCTCCGGAAGCTCTCGAAACAGCTGCGGTTTGTTTTTGTAGCCATCCTCGTCCAGCTCGATTAACCGTTCAATCCACCTTAGCCGCTGATTCTGAGGAACATCGGCGTATTTTCCCGCAAACCGCTGCGCGAACTCGTGAAAGCCGCTGCATCGGTCAAGCAGTGTATTGTCGAGGTCAAACAGTATCGCTCGAATCATCGGCTGCCTCCTTCCAATCCGCGGTAACGCGCTGTCAACAGCTCTTGGCGGTAAGGTTCAAGCTCCGGCATGCTGGCCTCCTCGGCCAGACGGACTGCCAAATCGATATCGTAGGGAACCCGAATCAGCTGAAGCGAAAACGGCGCCGGCTGTCCGGCGTTTTCCACTCCCTCTATCACGGCGTATGAGGCTAGCGGGACATCAAGCGGATTGCCGACACTGCCGGTATTGAACAGCTGCCTGCCTTGAATATATTGCGAAAAAGCTTGGTGGATATCGCCATATCCGAGCACGTCGGCTAACTGGCCGCCCTCTCCCGGAGGCTGAAACATGGACATACGATCCTCTTCCGAATTCCAGGGCTGAATGCGCCGGTAAACGCTTTGCGGCGAAGCATGAACAAACCGTACAAGTCGCCCGCTCATGCGCAGCTCCGTGCTAAAAGGCAGCTCCTGCATATAACGCAGCCGCTCGCCGCCTAGCTGGCGCTGATGCCATCTCAGCGTCTCGTTGTCCGTGGCGTTGCCGAGAAATTCATCCCAGTTGCCGCGAATAACCCGTTCGCAGCTCTCCCGGATGACATCGACCGCTTCCGCAGAATCGGGGCCTTTGCCAGCGAGATCGCCCAGGCAAAAAATCCGATTGATCGAGCGCGAGCGGACATCGTCCAGCACCGCCCTGAGCGCCGGCATATTACCGTGAATGTCGGATAGGATCGCGATTCGCTCCATATGTCCCCTCCTTGAAAGCGGTTTACTATCACCTATATGAACAAATAAATCAACTGAGTCCTTAATTTATCTGCGCCTGATCCGGCCGGATTTGCCGAAGCCGGTTGACGGAGATTTTTTGCGCGGCGATGTCCATGATTTGCCTGGCGAAGAGCCTGAGTTTTGCGAGCCCCGCTTGATGCTGCCTCGGCTTTCCGTCGAGCGGTCCAGCCATCCGCCGCTGTCGGCCGGCCGCTCCTTGACCGAGCCTCCGCGTTTTGTAATGTAGCCTTTGCCAGGCGCAGTAAGCGGAGGAGCTTTCCGGATGTCCTGTTCGGAAGGCTTGCGGAAGCTGCCCGTTGCAGGCTTGTATACGTCCCGCCCCGTATAACCCCGGTACTTGCCATGGCGTCCGGCTGCGTCGAACAGCTCTCCAATTAATGCGGCTGTAAGATAGGCTTCAAGAAACGAAGGGCTGTAATTGCTGCGGACATACTGGGTGCTGCTTACTTCAATCAGCGTGTCCTGCGGCTCGGCAGTATCTCTTTGAAGATGATACCATTTATCGCTGTAAACGAGAAACATTCGTTCATCGCTTTGCGGCGAAATTTGCTGCGGCGTATGTTCGCCCGCTAGCCTTGCTGCGACTTCCGGTACCGTCTCGCCCGCAGCTCTGTAAACGTAGGAGGTGCTGGAGCCTTCACCGCTCACGGATTCCAGCGGGTACTGCCGCCCAAGATCCGGCGAGCCGCAGCCGGCCAGCAGGCCGGCAAACAGCGTTAAGGCAAGCAGCCATTTTAAAGCGGCGTCCAACCTCATGTCAGCGCCTCCTATCGGCCTCGAAGCACCTTGACGTCAGCCGCCAAAATTTTCTCGCCTTCGTATAAAAGAAAACGCCCCTCCTGCCATTCAATGCGCAGCAGCTTGCGGTCGTCAGACTGATATTGCCAAACATGCAGCTCGCCGGACGGCTGATGCGGCGCACGGCCTTGGGAAGACACAGGCGAGGAATACTGCTCTTCCAAATAATACTCCGTCCCGTCAAGCTCCATCGTTGAAGGCACTTCCTCAATGGAATCCAGCCTGCCGTCAATCGGCGTGTACAGCGTGTACTCTGTCTGCTCTCTGTCCTCGATATGCAGGTATCTCAGCTCGGCGCCGTCCTGCAGCGTCAGAAAGGTTTCCTTGCGGCGGTAATTTCTCGAATGTCCAATCACTTCGTACGTAATAAGGGATACTTCGCATATATCTCCGGGGCCGAGCGTAAGGACGCTTTTTTCCGGCTGCGGCGGCTCCGGCTTGCGCATCAGATTGGCTACACGTTTGAACAGGCTCATCCTGCTTCCTCCTTGTTATGGTTAGCGAAAATTAAAGGGTAGACGCGACAATTAAAGCTCCCGTTAAATGGAGCGAGCCTGCAAGCAGGGCATGAGCGATTTTCCCGTCACGCGTCCCCTCGTCCAGATGAAAACCGGCAAAACGGTCAAGTAAATAACGGACAAGAGCTTCCAGCACAAGCAAAATGACGAACGAAAGCGCGGAAACGAGCAGCGCTTCCGGAATGCTGTAAGACGTGCGTATCGACTGAGCCAGAATATAACCTTGAGCAAACAGCTTCATCACAAAACGCGTCGTCACCGCCACATTGCCATTGCGCATCTCGGTCAGATCCTTATAACGGGTAAACAGGGAATCAACAACCATTAATACGGCAAGCAGCAGCGCCCCTGCCGCAGTCCAGGCAAACGTGCCGGTCAAAATTCGCAGCGCATCCTCCAGCGTCATGGACAGCCTCCTCGATTAAGGAAGGGGCAGCCGGCGGATTGCCGCCAGCCTGCCCCTATCCATGCTTAGTTCTTATCGTATTGTTTCAAAAGCGCGGCGAGCTCGTCTTCAACCGCTTTGTCGCGGCCGAGCGTTTCGAATTCTTCATCCAAGGAATTGCCTTTGTCGTTCATCACATTGCTCGCCTCGGCTTGAGATTCCAGTCCAAGCACCTTTTCTTCCATCCGCTTCAATCCCGCCATTGCCGTATCTGCTCCGAAGCCGTTCATCGACTTGTTGATTTCCACCTGGGCTTTGGCTGCATTGGCGCGGGCGACAAGCGTCTCGCGTTTGTTTTTCAGGTCGGTCAGCTGCTTCTGCATTTGAGCCAGCTTTTCGCGAAGATTGTCCGCAGCCGCCTTGTTGGTTTCGTATGCGGTACGGTATTCGTCGCGTTTGGTCTCTGCAGCCTTTTTCTCCTCCAGCGCCCTGCGCGCCAAATCGACGTTTCCGGCTTCCGCTGCGGCATGAGCTTGCTGGAGACGTTTTTGAACGAGCGCTTCCTGCTCCTCATACTGCTTTTTGAACCTTTTCTCCAGTGCGATTTGCGCGGCTACCGCTTTTTCCGCATCCTCAAGATCGCTGGCCATATCGCGAATATACTGATCGGTCATTTTAACCGGATCCTCGGCTTTATCGATCAAGGCATACACATTGGACAGGGTAAGGTCTCGCAGTCGTTTGAACAGAGACATAGATAGTTCCTCCTTGAATTTACCATATTGGTTAAGCACTGAATAGCTTTGAACTAATGTTTTGCATCTTTCCCCTTATACGCCGCCCCTACCGGATGGTTTCCAAAAATTTTAAAAGCCCGTTCCGGCGGCGCCAGCAGGGTTAGTCCTGCGATTTCAAGGGTATACAATGGATAAAATAGTCAACGTGTGAACGGAGGTTGTCCCGCCTTGAAAATCGGCAGGTTCTATCAGGCATGCATCAGCGTTATTCTCGTTCTTGTTATTTTATATCTGCTGTCGCGGCTTGAATTCCTGTATCGCCCCGTAATGCTCGCTTTTAACATTTTGCTGCTGCCCTTTGTCGTGTCCTTTTTTTTCTATTACCTGTTTCGGCCGCTTGTCACGCAGCTCCATCGATGGAAAATGCCAAAGTGGCTCGCCGTCATCGTGCTGTTTATTTTTCTCTTCACGGTTGTCGCCCTGCTCGTTGTGCTTGTATGGCCGACGCTTCAGTCGCAGACGGTCGCCTTTGTCGAAAATCTGCCCGCGCTTGCTACAGAGGTTCAGAATCAGCTGACATTCCTGCAAAACCAAAGCTTTGGCGGCTTCAGCCTGCAGGAAATCGACTTTTCCTCCAAAGTGTCCGAGTACTTGGAGCAAGCCATCAATTACGCATCCGTCTATTTGGAGAACGCCGTTTCCATCGTTACTACTTTAGCGCTGGTCGTAGGTACGGTTCCCGTCCTGCTGTATTATATGCTCAAGGAAGACCGCAAAGGTTATACGTCCTTTGTCCGTTTTTCGCCGGTTAAATATCGCGCCGACGCCATTGAAATTTTCAACAGCATCGATAAAATGCTAAGCGAGTTTGTCATCGGGCGGGTCGTCTGCTGCCTGGCTCTCGGAGCTTTTGCCTATGTCGGCTTTCTCATTGTTGATCTGCCCTATTCGCTGATGCTGGCCATCTTCGTCGGAGCGATGAACATGATTCCATACATCGGGTCTATCATCGGCTCCATCCCATGTGTTCTGATCGCCTTCACGGATTCTTTTACTACAGCCGTCTGGGTGCTCGTAATTATTTTGTTGGCCCAACAGCTGGAAGGCAATCTGATCTCGCCGTTTGTATACGGCCGCACGATGGACATTCATCCGTTAACGACCATTGTGGTCGTGCTTGTCGCTGGCGCGGTAAGCGGCATTGTCGGCATTATGATTTCGATTCCGGTGTATATGATTTGCAAAATCGTTATTTTGCAGATTGCCGAGCATTTTGAACGCAAATCGATGCCTGACGGGGCGACTTAAGGTTTGAAATGGTGATGAAAAATGTCCGTTGCGCCAAAGCCCGGCCCTCCGATCGCTGACGTCAAAGGTTACGCCGGATTGGACCATTCCAAAGTCTGCGTTAACAGCGGGCAGTTCAGGTAAGCAGCAGCAATGCCCATTTCCGAGATGAGGGTATGGGGCACATGTTTGTACAGGAGCGTCGTCACGACCGTTCCCTGCAGCGCCTTTTCCGAAAGGAGGAGGCGCTCTTTTGCTGCCCATTTGGCGCTTAGCCTCTTCCCGGATGCGGTCAGCGCTTCCGAGCCTGCAAACCCGGCGCGGTACCAAGGATGCTCCTCCGCTCCCGACGCTTCAGGCCGGTTCAGGCAAACATATAAAGATAGGCCGTCCAGCAGCTGCAGCAGCTTTAAATCACGTTCCGTTTCTTTCCTCGCCGCCCGCATATTCATCGCCAGCCTGTGCTGGCGAACCTCTTCACGCCTGCGAAATCCAAGGCTCGCCTCGTCATCCATCCCGGCAAAAAACGAACTGTAAAAATAGCTGCACAGCAGCCCTGCATACGGACTAACCGCCTCAACCTCATCGATGCCGCGTGTATAAAAGGCGATTTTGGGAAGCGGCGGGTAATCCTCAAACGTATATGGGCGGTTTTCTCCATCGTTCCAGACAGGAGTCTCATCAAGACCGATCCAGCCCCGGTCATGCTGTCCCGCCGCGTAAATGATGTCCGCTCTCCTCGCGCCTGCAGGCAGCAGCTCCGGCGCTAACGAGCGCGCAAGCTGTTCCGAAAGCTCCGCATGATCATGCTGGCGGATTAAAATAAAGCCTTCCTCCGTTGCTCGAATGATCATGGTTGATCGCCTCCTCTACGTTTTTCACACAAACTTTAGGTATCCAATACAAGCACGGAACGGATGAAGGCTATGCGCATTTTCTCCCGCTGCATGTTGCGCATGCTGCCGGAGTAAAGAGAGCATTGGCTCGCGGCGAGCAGACAGCCTTGATTTCTCGCCTCTTCAAGCCTGGCCCGGATAAGCAGGCGCTGGAATCCGAGCGAGCGATACTCCGGCAGCGTTGCGGCAAAGGTCAGATTCGCCAGCTCCCCGTCGCAGCGCAGTACGCCGGCCGCTGCAGGCACGCCGTCTGTCTCGCCAATCCAGAAACTCCAGCCGGGCCGCGTCATCAGCATCTCGTTGTTGAGTGCAACAGGTTTTATCCCGTTTTCGCCAATGCCCGTCGACAAACAATGAATGCGGGCATAGGTTTCAATATCGCGAACAGAAGCTCTACGGATGCGGCAGCGCGGGGATTGCAACGAATTAAGCTCGCTGGCGAGGATTCCGTCTCCTGCGCGGTCTAAATGTCCTTCTTCACTGCTTTCTGAAGAACGGAACCGGATAAACGTTGCGGCATGATGGTCGGCAAGCCTGTAACCCCTTTTTCCAAGCTCTTTGAGGAAAGTTGCGGAGGCTCTATGCGGACTTAGCTCCAGCCTGACCGGCTTTTGCCGCTCCCGATAAAACCTCTCCAGCCGTTCCAGCTCCGGCAATATGCCCTCATGAGTTCCTTTAATGACATTGAACTGCGGCCATGGCATTGTAGCGCTGTAAAGCGCCGCCATTCCATCCAAACGTTCGATTTCGATGCCTTCGGGATTGCCCGTCCTCTCCCTTACAGCTTCAAGCCGGTCCAGATTCGCCTCCAGCTCCGCTTGTTCGGCTAAAACCGCGTCTTCTTCCAGCAGCACAGCATTGTTGGTCATCCAACTTCCCCCCAGGCATCAATTCGTTTCTCCTGTTAGATCCAGTTAAACCCAAAAGCGCATGTTTAACCTATTCGCTGCGAGATAGGAATCTCCCCCTCGGATGCGGAACGGAGCCGTGCGTCATTCGCCGCTGTTGGCTTTACGAATGGCTATTGTCAACTATAACCCCGCTAGGCTTATCCGTGCCGCGTGACATGTCGATTGTTGGTTATGACGACCAAAACCTGGCTGCGCTGCTCCGCCCCAGACTGACAACAGTCGCGCAGCCGGTGCTGTCCATCGCCCGCAGCGCGGTTGAAGCGCTTCTCGTGCAGCTTGAGGGTAAAGAGCAATCGTTGCCCGTTGTGCTCAAGCCAGAGCTTATCTCCAGAGAAAGCTCCGCTCCGCCAAGCCGACAAAAGGAGAATCAGCTATGAGCCTATATCTCGGCATTGACGCCGGCGGAACAAAAACCTATGGCCTGCTTGCCGATTCACAAGGTCGTCTGCTCGGCAAAGGCTCGGCCGGTAACGGCAATCACCAGAACGGGTACGAGGATGCCAGAAGCAACCTGAACCAGGCGATATCCCAAGCTTTTGCCCAAGCCGGAGCCGGAATTGAGGATGTGGCGCATACGTGCTTCGGCTTAGCTGGCGCGGACAGGGAAGCCGACTTCAGGCTGCTTCATCCGCTTGTGCACAGCTTAGGCTTCACGGAGCGTTATACCATCGTCTGCGACACAATGATTGGTCTGCGCGCCGGTTCACAGCACCCATACGGCGTGAGCGTTATTTGTGGCACCGGCGTCAACTGCGCCGGACTTAACCGAGCCGGAACCGCATATCAATGCGGAGGCTTCAGCTATCTGTTTGGCGATTTTGGCGGCGGCGGCGGACTGTGCACCGAGGTGTTCCGTACGGTCATCCGCGCGTGGGACGGCCGCGAGGATGAAACGCTGCTGACGCCGATGCTGCTGGAAATGCTGGGATACGGCAGCGTGCAGGCGATGTTCGACGATTATTTGGACCGGGAATTAACCGTTCCTGTCGACGCGACCAGGCTGCTTTTCCGCGCAGCGGACAAAGGCGACGCCGCAGCGCTGCGCATTCTTGCCAAGCAGGGAGATGAGCTGGCTCTATCCGTCAAAGCCGTCATTCAAAAGCTTGGCATGTCGGGCGATACGTTCGACGTGGTTCTAGCCGGCAGTTTGCTTACACGCGGAGACAAAGGATGGATTAGCGGGCCGATCGCAAAGATGGCGGCACACGCCGCTCCCTTGGCATCGCTAGTGAAGCTGGATACGGAGCCGGTTATCGGTGCGGTATGGGCTGCAATAGAGGCGGACGGCCAGCCGGTTTCCGCGGAAATGTACACCCGTATGTGTGAGTACCGGGAATTTAACGATATAGCAATCGCAGATACGAAAGAGAGGAATTAACGATGAGAAATGGCCTGAAAATCGCTATCATTGGCGGCGGCTCCTCTTACACTCCGGAGCTCGTCGAAGGGTTCATCCACAGTTACGACAGCCTGCCCGTCCGCGAGTTATGGCTCGTTGATATCGAGCCCGGACTTTGGAAGCTCCATATCGTTGGTGAGCTCGCCAAACGGATGGTAGCACGCTCAGGGCTCCCGATTGCAATCCATCTTACGACCGACCGCCGTGCAGCGATTGCAGGCGCCGATTTTGTAAGCACTCAGATGAGAGTCGGCATGCTGGAAGCGCGCGGCCAGGATGAAGCCATCCCGCTGAAACACGGGGTCATTGGGCAGGAAACGACCGGCCCCGGCGGAATGATGAAAGCGCTGCGCACTATCCCCGTGCTGCTGGACATTTGCCGTGATATCGAAGAGCTCGCGCCTGACGCTTGGCTGCTTAACTTCACCAATCCCGCCGGAATGGTAACGGAGGCGATTCACAAACATTCCTCGGTCAAAAGCATCGGGTTGTGCAATGCTCCGATCGGGCTGCTCAAATGGCTGGCTGGCAAGTACGCCGCTTCGACCGACCGCATATATGCCGAGTTTGTCGGTTTGAATCATCTGCACTGGGTCAGCCGCGTGTCCGTTGACGGAATTGACCGGCTGCCGGAGCTTGTAAAAGGCGACGACAGCTTTGCCGCCGCCAATGTTTCCGGCTCCGATTGGGACACGGAATTCCTGCAAGGCTTAAATGCGCTGCCCTCCTATTACTTAAAATATTTTTATATGACCGACACCATGCTCGCCGAGCAGCAGGCTTCCTTGAAAACCCAAGGCAATCGCGCCGAGGTCGTGAAGCGGGTTGAAAAAGAGCTGTTCCAGCTGTACAGCAATCCCGATTTGCAAGAAAAGCCAAAACAGCTTGAGCAGCGCGGCGGCGCATATTACTCCGAGGCGGCTGTTAATCTGATGCGCTCGCTCTATAATGGAACCGGCGATGTGCAAACGCTCAATGTGCTCAATAAAGGAATTCTCCCCTTCCTGCCGGACGACGCCTGCATTGAGGTCAACTGCGTTGTAACGGCGGCCGGCCCGGTGCCGCTGCAGCTTACATCTGTTCCAGAGCCGTCGCGCGGT
Organism: Paenibacillus pasadenensis; assembly: GCF_023715725.1. GTDB lineage: Bacteria > Bacillota > Bacilli > Paenibacillales > Paenibacillaceae > Paenibacillus_O > Paenibacillus_O pasadenensis_A. The sequence continues at coordinate 433,029 of NZ_JAMBOT010000002.1, read as the reverse complement.
CTAATTCAGGCGGTAAAAACGTACGAAGCGCTGACGATTCAGGCGGCTGTGACGGGCGACCGCAGCATCGCTTTGCAGGCGATGGCGCATCATCCGCTTGTGCCGTCCATAAACGTTGCCAAGGCGCTGCTGGATGAAATGCTGGAAGCAAACCGGGTTTATTTGCCGCAATTTTTTTCTGCTTAAACACCCAACCCGCTCTGCAAAAGGCCGACCCTCCAATCGCTGTTGACCTCTGATTTCTCTGAATTCACTCCGCATCCGGAGGAAGAAATCCGACGTCAAAGGCGAACGCTCCGCTTCTCCGGGCTCGGTCTTTGGCTGCGCTCTTTTTGGCACCCGTCTTAAATTCGGGATAAGGGTTGCTTCATTCATCTGGAATCGTACCGCTGAGGATCGTCATGGCGGGCAGCGCAGTGCTCGGCATCGGGAATAAGCAGCAGCTGCGGCCATCGCCGCTCGCGTCAGGCATCAGCACATTCCACCAAGCGTCTCCGCGTAAAACCAAGCCGGCTCCGATCATTTACCAGCAGACGCCCGTACGCAAAACAACCAGCCCTACTGGGCCGGTTGTATAGGAATCATGAATTGCCAGGCCTATTTGAACACCTTGACGCGCTCTTCAATGGGCTGGAACTGCTTCTCCCCTGCCGGAGCGGCAGGTTTGCCAAACGGCATTTGAGCAATCAGCTTCCAGGTTGCAGGCACGTCATATTCCTTCTGCACCTGCTCGTCAATGAGCGGATTGTAATGCTGCAGCGTCGCTCCAAGCCCCTCTGCTTCAAGCGCTGTCCAGACAACCAGCTGAAGCATGCCAGAGGAGTGATTGCTCCATTTGGGGAAATTGTCCTGATAAGACGGATATTGCTCCTGAAGGCTGCGAATGACGGCCTCATCCTCAAAAAAGAGCACGGTTCCGTAACCAGCCTTAAAACCGGCTATTCTCTCCTCCGTCGAGCCGAAGCCTTCTCCGCCGCCAGTAACGACGCGCAGCGTCTCCAGCGTGAGGTCCCATAATTTGTCGGACTGCTCGTCAAATAACACTACAACTCTCGCGCTTTGGGAATTAAATGCCGAAGGGGTATGCTCGACAGCCTCTTCCACAATGGATGTTACCATGTCGACGGGAACAGCTTTTTCCTTCGTAATGGCGTAAAGAGAGCGGCGGTTGCGGATTGCTTCAAGAAACGCTTGGGATGACATTCGGAATCCCTCCATATTCGTTTTATGGCTGCGACACAACTGAAAAAGTTTACCCGGATTGTCCGATTTTGAACCGGAGCAAATGCTCGTCCAAACCTTGTTCCCGTAGTATTCTTTCCTGGTGCGAGCCGAATAAATCCATATGTGGGTAACGTCCCCTGCGGTGAATATAGTTGGGGAGCAGGCCATGCCTGAGACACCATTCCTCCAGACGCGGCAAATCGCAGCATCCGACCTTCGTCACGCTTGTAACGCCCGGGAAACGCTCATCGAGCCAAAAGTGGGTCAGAAACGCAATTTCTCCCCGGTCTACGGCGCTTTTCCAGGCATTCAGCTCCTGGCGGCCTATTCCGAATGCCATAATCTCCTCACAGCCCCCCGGTGTATTCTACGATAGCCTTCACGCGGCCGACCTGGCCGTCCTCCAGACGGACTTTAATTCCATGCGGATGGGACGGGGACTTCGTTAAAATATCCTTGATAATGCCTCTCGTTAACTTGCCTGTCCGCTGATCTTGCTTAAGTACGATATCTACGGTCATTCCGGACCATAGGCTGCTACGTTGGCTGACGGTCATGCTTTTCACACCTTTTCTTTTCTTTAAAATGAGTCGTTTAAGCTCGGGGCTGATGCGTCACAGAGTACCATACCGCGCAGCCAATGGCAAAAAATACGGGTAAGCGCGTTTTGACGATGTGCAAGCTGCCGCCGCAACTGTTATACTGAGGCCATAAGCGGCAGCGGCTTTTACGAGTCAAGGGACAAACCAGAGACCTGCCTGCACTAATCCGAAATGAGGAATTTCCATTATGTCATCATCTTTTCAAGCTCTTGGCATCCGTGAGGAGCTTAGCGCCTTGCTGCACCAGGAGGGTATTATTACGCCAACCCCGGTTCAGGAAACCGCTATTCCCGTTTTAATGAAAAACAAGGATGCTATCGTTCAGGCGCAGACCGGCACTGGCAAAACGCTGGCGTTTGCGCTCCCGATTCTGGAGAGCATTCATTCCAATAAAAGCTACACTCAAGCTCTTATTTTGACGCCTACCCGCGAGCTGGCGATCCAGATTACGGGCGAGCTCTCCAAGCTGGCTCCGCAGCTTGGCGTATCGGTTCTTGCCGCTTACGGCGGCCAGGATGTGGAATCGCAAATCCGCAAGCTCAAAAACGCTCCCCATATCGTCATAGCAACGCCTGGCCGGCTGCTCGACCATCTGCGCCGCGGAACGGTTACGCTCAGCTCGATCCGCATGCTGGTGCTTGACGAGGCAGACCAAATGCTGCACATGGGCTTCCTGAAAGAAGTTGAAGCCATTATCGACCAGTGCTCGCTTAAGCGGCAGACGATGCTGTTCTCCGCTACGATGCCGGGTCCGGTCAAACAGCTGGCCGCACGTTATATGGACAACCCGGAAGATATCCGCATCCGCAGCACGGCTGTAACGCTTGATGCAATCAGCCAGCTCGTCGTGGATACGACCGACCGCAATAAACAAGACCTGCTGCTTGCGATGCTCGATGCAGAGAACCCTTACTTGGCCGTCGTATTTTGCCGCACTAAGCTGCGCGCCAAAAAGCTGACGGAGGCGCTGCAGGAAGCCGGCGTACCGGCGGACGAGCTGCATGGCGATCTGACACAGGCAAAGCGCGAAACCGTTATGAAACGGTTCCGCAGCGCTAAGCTCCAAGTGCTCGTCGCTACGGATGTCGCTGCTCGCGGTTTGGATGTAGAAGGCGTCACGCATGTGTTCAATTATGATTGTCCTTCCGACGGCGATACGTATATCCACCGCATCGGACGTACCGGCCGAGCCGGGGAATCCGGCAGAGCGATTACGTTTGCTACGCCGCGCGACCGGATGAGCCTGGAGACAATTGAGCAAAAAATCCGCGCCAAGCTGAAGCATGCACACGGCTCCAAATACGGAGTCGGACACGCATCCCAGCAGGACCAGGCGGATGAGCAAGACCGTCCGCAGCGCAGCGGCTCCTCGTCGCGCAGCGGAGCTGGAGGCGGCTTCGGCAAATCAAAAGGAGCGGGACGCGGCGGCGCTTCGTCTCGCTCTGGCGGACCGCGCTCTGGCGGTCGCTCGGGGCAAAGCTCGCGCGGCTCAGCGGGACGCTCAGCCGGAGCCGCTGGCTCTCGTGCTGAAGGCCGTCCGGCTGGCGGACGTTCAGCCGAAGCCCGCACAAGCGGCGCTCGCACTGCTGGCGCTCGCTCAGCTGAAGCCCGTACGAGCGGCGCACGTACAGCCGGCGCAGCCAGCTGGAGCGACGAGCCGCGCAGCGGCGGCGCACGCGGCGCTTCCGGCGGCGGCTCACGCAGCGTTTCCGGCGGCGCTCGCTCCAGTTCAGCGCGCGGTGGATCAGCAGGCCGCAGCAGTAGTACAAGCGGCGGCGGCCGTTCCTTCGCCAAACCAGGCGGACGCAGCTCCAAGCCGCAGCAAGGCGGCCGCTCCAACAGCAAATCGGGCGGCCAAGGACGGCGCCAGCGCTAAGCTGTACGGATTTCCTCCTATGAAGCAGCCCAATTTTCAGGCTTAGGGCGAATGTCCTGACCTTTTTGGCGGGCGGGCATAGACTGATGTATAAAGCAGCCTTAGCTGCCGGATTAGTCGAAGGAGGGAAAATTCCATGTCCTTTGCTGGCTTTGGTGCAGGATATAACAGCACCGCCATGATCCTGGTGCTGTTCATCCTACTTGTTATCATCGTTCAAGTATTCTGCTTCTAACGGCTTTGCCGGCCTCGCATATAGATGCCGCATTTGCCGCACAAATGCGCTCGTATAGCGAACAAACCTCCCGCTCTGATAAGTGCGGGAGGTTATTTTTTATAACGTCAAGAGGCCGCCTTCTCCGGGAAGGCGGCCTCTTCTATTGACGATTCCTCAAGCAGTCTCCGCAAGCCGCCGCCGCGGCGGCTGCTTAGGAGCGGCTTCCTTCGTGGCGGATCGACGCGGCGGAGCCAGCGACCGACTCCAGACGAACTCCGGCGGCACGCATTTTCACAACGATCTTGCGAAGGCTTTCTATCGAGAGATGGAATTTCCCTTCCAGCTCGGCGAGCGAAAGCCCCCTCAAGTAACAACGATAGATGTCCTCGTTGCGGCGCTGAATCATTTTGCGCGAGCCGCTCAGCTCGCCCCAGGCAGCGCGGCGCTCCTGCTGCTTCGGAATGTAGATTAGTTCCCCGTTAATGTATTTCTGCAGCTCTTTCAGCAGACTAGGGGGAAGCACGTCTTTTCCATTTTTGTAATTCAATTGTTCCTACCTCCTCATATGCAAAACCATTCACAACCAAACGGCGGCTTGCAGCAACACGCATGCCAAGAACAACTGCACCAGCTTCAAAAGTTACATTGTCCATCTTTAACTGCCTCCTTTCGAAAATTAACCTCAGTGGGTTTGGCTCTTAGCCATCTTCATTCTATTCGAGTGCGAGCGATACATTTCCTGCCTGCTTCAAGAAAAAGACTAAGGGAGGCCGGACGGCCTCCCTTATGGCACGGGTCTCCGCTTACGCGGAGACCACCTCGTATGCCTGATCCATTTGTATCAGCCTCCTTCCAGTAGAGGATGCGTCGGCCCGACATCTATATTAACGCATAGTTTCCCAACATCCGGCAAGAAACAACATGGCTATAATTATTCTTTACCGCCCGTCCGCGCTTCCTTTAGCGCCTCCGGCTGCAGCAGCCGCATTTCCTCCTCCGTCAGCTCCCGATAGCTGCCGATAGGCAGCTGCTCGTCCAGAGCAAGCGGCCCCATCGACACCCGTTTGAGATAAACGACTCTGCCCCCGACCGATTGGAACATTCGCTTCACCTGATGGAACTTTCCTTCATGGATCGTCAGACGAATCTTCGATACGATTGGAGCCGCCTGCTCCGCCGCTTCCTGACCGCCTTCAGCATTCAGCTCTTTGCCGCTTTCAGCTGTTTCTGCGGGCTCCGCCCGCTCCCAGGAGATCACCTCCAGCTCTGCCGGCAGCGTCACATAACCGTCGTCCAGCTCCACGCCTTGAAGGAATCGCTCCTTCTCCCATTCGCCTACCGGCTCCGGCCCCCTAACGATCGCCTCGTACGTTTTGGGCACATGTTTGCGCGGCGACAGCAGCTCATGCGCCAGCTGGCCGTCATTAGTAAGCAGCAGCAACCCTTCCGTATCCTTGTCCAGCCGGCCGACTGGGAACGGCTCCAGAACCCGGTCCTCAGGAGACAGCAGATCGATAACAGTGCGCTCCCGCGTATCTTCCGTAGCCGAAATAACGCCGGGAGGTTTATGCAGCATGATATAAATTTTGTCGCGGTATCGGACAGGAGCACCGTCCATGGCAACGATATGCTGATCCGGGTCGACAATGCGCCCGCTATCCTTTTCAGGCTTTCCGTCCACCGTTACCCGGCCTGCCTTGACCGCTTTTTTAATTTCTGATCTGGAGCCGCGCCCCATCGTTGAGAGAAGCTTATCCAGCCTGATTTTTTTGCTCATCGCCTTGCCTCCTTCATTTATGCCGTTTGAACAACGTCTGCTGACTTCGTTTGCCCGTCAGCTCCTGCCGAATGAAAAAAAGCAGGGCCGGTTGGCCCCGCTCCATCAGTTCTCATGCTTGGCGTGTATTCAGCCTTGATCGTCCTGCTGCGCCGAGCCTCTGCGCGCTTTGAGCAGGGAGGTCTGAATGTCGCCCAGCAGCTGCTTAAGGCCAAACGTGTCGTTCTGCTCCCACAGCTCATTGAATCGCAGCTGGAACTGCACCGCCTCCCGCACCCTGCGGTAGAAGTACAGATCCTGTATATCGCTCAGCACTTTGCCGACGATGTTGGAGCCTTCCTCAAACCCGATCTGGGCGTCGAGGATCTCGCGGCGGATGCTGGACATTTCATTATCCAGATTAAAAGCCGCCTCGGCCGCCTTTCGCAAGCGAAGCCTCACTTCGTCAGGCAGGCTTTGTTTATATTTGTAGTTGAGCGAATGTTCAATCGTCGCCCAGAAATTCATCGCCAGTGTGCGGATCTGGACCTCGGCCAGCACTTTTTTGAAGCCAAGCGCAGTCTGTACAGGATATTCCACGATCATATGGTAGCTGCGGTAGCCGCTATCCTTATAATTCGTCACATAATCCTTTTCATAAACGAGCTTGAGATCCTGCCTTGTCCGGACGATGGCGGCCACGCGGTTGATATCATCCACGAACTGGCACATGATCCGGATGCCGGCGATGTCCTCGATGCCTGTCTCGAGCTGCTCCATCGGAACGCCGAGCCGCCTTGCCTTCTCCAGAATGCTGGATATCTTCTTGACTCTGCCGGTTACAAACTCGATTGGAGCGTAGGCTTCCCGGGCCTTGAGCTCCGAGCGCAGCGTCTTGAATTTAACTTTCATTTCCTCCACGGCTTGCTCGTAAGGCTGCAAAAAAAGATTCCAATCCCGGCTGTCCATCCGTCCGCCTCCTGTCTGTCAATGATGATCGGCGCCGACCGCTTCCGTTATGTTTGCATATCCGTCCTTGCGCAGCAGATCCCTCAGCCCGACCGCTATTTCCTTCACGATGCCAGGACCGCGGTAGATCATTGCCGTGTAAATCTCCACGAGGGAAGCACCGGCACGAATTTTGCGATAGGCGTCCTCCGCTGTGAAAATGCCGCCTGAGCCGATTATCGGAAGCTTGCCGCCCGTCATCCGGTAAAGCTGCGAGACAACCTCCGTTGATCTTTCCGTCAACGGACGTCCGCTAAGCCCTCCCGACTCTCCCGCATTGGAATGGGTCAAGCCTTCCCGGCTGAGCGTCGTATTCGTCGCAATTATGCCGTTCACTCCGCTTGAGGCAATTGTTTCCGCCGTAAGCTCAAGCTGTTCGGCCGTCATGTCTGGCGCGATCTTGACGAGAACCGGTTTTGCGTCTGCTCCGGCTTTGCGGCCCTGCTCCCGAATTTCTCCGGTGACGGCAGTCAGCAAAGTGCGCAGCTCGTCGCCATGCTGCAGCGCCCTTAGGTCCGGCGTATTCGGCGAGCTGATATTTACGACGAACAGATCGGCGTAAACGTACAGATCCCGGATGCAAGTTATGTAATCTTCATGGGCGAGCTCATTTGGCGTCGCCTTATTTTTGCCGATGTTGACAAACACCGGAATTTTACGGCTGCGCAGCGCTCCAAGCCTGCCCGCCATAGCCGCAGTGCCGTCATTGTTAAAGCCCATCCGATTAATGAGCGCTTCGTCGGAGGGCAACCGGAACAGCCTCGGCAGCTCATTGCCAGCCTGCGGGCGCGGCGTCACTGTGCCTACCTCCATAAAGCCGAATCCAACGCTGGAGAAGCCCGGTACGGACTTGGCGTTTTTGTCCAATCCGGCGGCCAGCCCAACGGGATGACGGAAATTAAGGCCAAAAAGCTCTGTATGCAGTTCCTGCATATTCGGAACGCCGTATACTCCTTCAAGCACAGAGGTCATTCCAGGCACTCGCGCTGCTTGATGCAGCCCATCGATTACGAGATGATGCGCTTTCTCCGGGTCCATGCTAAAAAACACCGGCTTGGCTAACGATCGGTAAAGCAACCTACTCACTCCGTTTCGGTCTGAAAATGCTCTGCCCTTCAGTTTATCGCGTTCAGCAGGAAAAGAAAAGAGCGCCGCCTGAAGGCAGCGTTTACAATAGCCTGTACCGTTGAATTTCCGCCTTGCGGCTATTGCCCAAGCCCTCGGCAAGCGATTACAATATAAGGGCTGGTTGGACCAGCCCAAACGAACTCGAAGTGAAAGGGGAAAGTACGATGAGCACTCCGAAACGCAAGCCCCCTACCATGAAGCAGGCCAAAAAAGAAGAACCGAACCGGAAAGCGATTGCTATTTTTTCCGGCGTATTCGGCCTTCTTGCCGTTCTCATCATCGTCCTGCTTGTCGTTTACTCCTGATCCGGTCAGGGCGAACTATAACCAATCGTAAACTTTATTCGGATTTTCCTCATTCGACACGGGCCGCACGCTGTAGCGGCTCTTTTTCGCATTCGGCTTCTGCGGCTCCAGCTGCCCGAGTCCTCCGGACTGAATCGTGACAGGCGTGCCAATCGGCACCAAATCAAACAGCTCCTCCACATCGGCACGGCTCATTCGCACACAACCAAGCGACTTGTCCTTGCCGATGGAATCGGGCTCATCGGTGCCATGTATCGCATACCGGGTATCCGATAAGGTCATCCCGCGGCTGCCAAACGGCCCGGTCGAGCTTCCGTTCGGATTGCGGACCTTTTCGCTGACAGCAAACTGCCCCAGCGGAGTCTTGGAGCCGCCTAATCCGACGGGATAAACGCGAACGGCAACCGGTCCGCTCATCAAAGCCAGCCGGTAAGATTTAATATCGACCACAATGCGCAGGCTTTCCGACATGGCGGCTGCCAGCTCGCCTTGACCGGAAGTCTGGCGCTCTTGCGCGGCTGCGGCTGATGTTCCGCCGGACGCTGTTCCGCCCGTTTCCGCTGCACGCGCTTCCTCCAGCCATTCCGGAAACCTCTCCTTCATACCTTTCCCTGCTCCGGCCAAAATATTGTCGGGGTACGGACGTGTCAGATCGCTTAAGCTTGCCGGCCACTTTCCGTTCATTCGCCTGTAGCTGCGGATTCCGCTTACAACCGACCACCTTTGCTCCTGAGCGGCTTTCATCGCTGCAAGCTCGGCGTCTACTGCAGAATTTAGCCCGGATTCGCAGCGGCATTCCTCACGCCCGGCCGGCTCATCTAGCACATAAGATCCGTTTTTGTCCGCACGCGATGCGAAGGCAGTGCCAACTGCGGGAAGCTCCCAGCGGAAATGTCTTCCCGCCTGCGGCAGCGTAACCGCCACTGCTTGCCGGTTTCCGTTGTCCTTGCTTACTGCAGAGGCAGCGGCAGCAGCTCCTTCTGCAAACGAACGGCTGTCTACCCACACAAGAGAAGGCTTGTCTTTTCCCGGCGAAACGGCTGCAGCAGCTGGCTGCTTCTCCGGCTTTTCGTTAATTTTTGTTCCATCCTTACTCTCAGCGGCTGCTCCTGGCTGCTCCTCCTGGACCGTGCCCGGCGCTTGAGAAATAGCCGGCATCAACAATACGCCTAACAAGGCGGCAAGCAGAACGACGAGCGGTTTCCAGTTCTGGCGAGGCTCCTCATTCCATGAGTCAAGCAGCTCATCCGCAGGAAGCATGCTGTTCTCGTACGGATGAGGCGTGTTTTCATACGCTTCGTAGATCGGACCCGATCGAATGTAACAATAATTGGCCTTCCCTTCTTTTCCTAAACGGGCGTACGTTTTGCCGAGCAAAAACCAGGCCATTTTGTTATGCGGATGATTAGACACATATTTTTTTAATTCGCCAAGCCTCCGCTCCAAAGCTGCTTCAGTCAGAATGGCAGCATGGCGGCTGTCTACCGCCTTCTCAGCCGGGACATTACGCCCTCCCGATTCCGCAGCTTCTCCCTTTTCGGCCGGTGCAGCAAGCTCTCTCTCCCTGGCTTTTGACGGTTCATCGTCTGAGCCGCTTTTTGATGCCCACCGCTTCATGCTCGTTCTCCTTTCCTTAGGCAGGATGATCTAATTGTTTATCGGCATCCCGCCGCCGCTTCATTTGAGCAAATGGACGCATCCTTTAGCGCACCAGACCTTTCCTCTGACTGTTTCCCGTTTACTGAACGCGCAAAAAAACCTGTCCGGCATGCCGGACAGGCGGTTAACGAAATGATTACATATTAAACGGCTCATCCGCGATTTTGATGGAGTCCGTCGGGCAGCCGTCGCAGGCATCCTGCAGATCGTCAAACAGATCGTCCGGAATTGCCTTCGTGCCGGTGTTGCCGTCTCCTTCATAGATCGTTTCAGCAAGACCCTCGTCGTCGTAATCGTAAATGTCAGGAGCCACAGCGCCGCATGCTCCGCATGCGATGCAAGTATCTTTATCGACCCATGAGTATTTAGACATGGTGTTTCCCTCCTCCAATAAGTAAAGCCTACAGCAATGATATATAGGTATTGTTATTATTACCCGTTGTGAGCCTGTCTTTACACATCAATTTATAACAAAATCCTCATCGATTTGCAAGGATGTACCGCGAATCTTACGGTTGCGGATGAGCGTTGACGGATCATCGCCAAGCATGCCTGCGGTTAACACCGCGCTTTCGCCATATTTGTCGCGCAGAGCGTCCATTGCCTTGGTCAGCGCTTCACGCTTCGGCTCGCTTTCGTAGCTGAACAGATCCAGCTGCACCGCCGCGCTCTCCTTCGGTTGGAGATTATGCAGCGTAATGCCAAGCAGCCGGACGGGGGGCGGCTCCGGCCAATGCTCGTCGAACAGGCGGCACGCCTCGCGGTGAATCGTTGGCGCATCCTCAACAGGCACGTCCAGCATTCTCGATCTTGTAAATGTTGTCATATCGGGCAGCCGGACCGTTATTTGCACGCCGCAGGCGACAAACCCTTTGCGGCGCATTCTGCGCGCCGTCTGGTCCGCCAGATTGAGCAGCACGCGGTGGATTTCCGGCTTTGCGCTGACATTAGCAGGAAGCGTTGTTGTATGCCCGACCGACTTGTTCGGCTCCCGCAGCTCGCGTACTGGCGAATGGTCGATACCGTTGGCGGCATTTTTCATCGAGGAGCCGTATACGCCGAACTGGCTGGTGAGCAGCGCTTCGTCTGCGTTGGCCAGCTGGCCGATCGTGCGAATATTCAAACGCCGCAGCTTGTCGGCTGTTTTGCGGCCGACGCCGAACAGCTGGTCGCAAGGTTTGTCCCATAAAAGCTTGGGCATATCGCGGATGCGCAGCACGGTAAGCCCGGACGGTTTTTTCATATCCGATCCCATTTTGGCAAGCAGCTTGTTAGGGCCGATACCAACGGAGCAGGGCAGCGACAGCTCCATCGCAATTCTCCGCTGAATCGTTTCCGCAATTTCCAAAGGAGAGCCGAACATGGAGGATCCGCTAATATCGAGATAACACTCGTCAATCGACACTATTTCCATCAACGGGCTGTAATTGCCTGCAATTTCCTTGAAGCCCCTGGAGTACCGCCGGTATAGATCAAAATCGGGGGAGATCAAAATAAGCTCCGGGCATAGCTTAAGCCCTTGCCGGACGGTCATGCCGGTGCGCACTCCGCGGGCGCGCGCGGGATAGGAGCAGGTGACGATAATTCCCTTCCGCTGCTCAACGCTGCCCGCAACAGCCGTCGGTTTGCCCTTGTACAGCTCCGGCTGCTCTGCCTCATGGACGGAGCAGTAGAAGGCATTCATATCAAGATGCAGAATGACTCTGCCCTTTCTTGCACCTTCGGCGCTATTCCCGTTCATGCCGTCTCCCCCTTCCTTAATTACTAGAATACTCCTGCCCCAATTCACGGTCAATAAAGCCCCTTTTGCATAAAAATATGCGCTTAACTCTTCTATCCGGCTAAAGCGGAGTGCTATAATACAATAATATTATCAAATCGCAACTTTTACGCTGCGCTGAGCTAAGACATTAAAGGGGGACTCTCAGTCTATGACCCAGGCCATCTCCATCTTCGACACTACCCTCAGGGACGGCACCCAAGGCGAGGGGATTAGCCTGTCTGCGGACGACAAGTTAAAAATTGCCCAAAAGCTTGATGAACTGGGAGTTCATTATATTGAAGGCGGCAATCCTGGCAGCAACAGCAAGGACATTGAATTTTTCCAGCGGGTGCAAAAGCTCGGGCTGAACGCTAAGATTACCGCCTTCGGAAGCACAAGGCGCAAAAACAGTCTGGCCGAACAGGATACGAGCCTCATCCGCATCGCCGAATCCGGCGTACAGGCCGCCACGCTTGTCGGCAAGTCGTGGGATTTTCACGTGCACACGGCGCTCGGTACGACATTGGAAGAGAATCTTTCCATGATCTATGACTCCATCGCCTTTTTAAAGCAGCGCGGCCTGGAAGCGATTTTTGACTCCGAGCATTTTTTCGACGGCTTCAAAAACAATCCGGACTATGCGCTCGCCGTACTCAAACGCGCGCAGGAAGCCGGCGCCGACTGGCTTGTTATGTGCGATACAAACGGCGGTACGATGCCGGGGGAGATTTCAGAAATTGTGCGGCGCGTCCGCTCGGAAATTTCCGCTCCGCTCGGTATTCATACGCATAACGATTGCGAGCTTGCCGTCGCTAATACGCTGGCCGCGGTACAAGCCGGAGCGACTCAGGTGCAGGGCACGATTAACGGATATGGCGAACGCTGCGGCAATGCCAATCTGTGCTCGATTTTGCCTAGCCTTGAGCTTAAGCTCGGTTACAGCGCGGTTGGCCCCGAGAAGCTGCGGATGCTGACTTCCACCGCTCGTTACATTAGCGAAATCGCTAATGTCAGCATGCCTGTCGGCCAGCCGTACGTCGGCAACGCTGCTTTTGCCCATAAGGGCGGCATCCATGTCTCGGCGATTCTTAAGGACTCCAAAACCTATGAGCATATCGAGCCGGAGCTGATTGGCAACAAACAGCGCATTCTCGTCTCCGAGCTTGCGGGACAGAGCAATGTCATCTCCAAGGCTCAGGAGCTTGGTCTGGACGTCAACAGCAATAACGAGAACACAAAAGCCATTATGGAACGCATCAAGGATTTGGAGCATCAGGGATACCAGTTCGAAGCGGCCGATGCCAGCCTTGAGCTGCTGCTGCGGGACGCGTTCGGCGGTCTTGAAGAAGTATTTGCCGTTGAGTCCTTCAAAATTCTGCTGGAAAAGACTTCGCACGGAATGGTTACCGAAGCGATCGTTAAGCTGCGTGTCGGCTCCGAAACAGTCTACACCGCCGCCGAGGGCAACGGACCGGTCAATGCACTGGACAACGCGCTCCGCAAAGCGCTGCTGCCGTTCTACCCTCGCATTAACGACATCCATCTGGCGGATTACAAAGTCCGCGTGCTCGACGAAAAAGACGCTACGGCCGCCAAGGTGCGCGTGCTGATCGAATCCAGCGATTTCTCCAGCAGCTGGAACACCGTCGGCGTATCCGGCAACGTTATCGAAGCCAGCTGGGAAGCGCTGCTGGACAGCATTCGGTATGCCCTGCTTGGCATGGACAGAATGGAATCCGGCGGCAGTGACGATGTCATCCGCTTGCGCAGCGGCGTCGTTAACCACTAACTTCAGCGTAAATGCAAACAGCCCGGAATGCCGCGATATCGCAGCTTCCGGGCTGTTTAATTCATTATTTTGAAGAGTTCTTCAGCAGAGCTTCCAGCTTCTGCTCCCATTGCTTTTTGGTTATGACGCCGGTGATGCGCTCCTTCACTTTCCCATCCGTACCAACAAGCAGCGAAGTCGGGAAGTTGCTTACCTTATACGCCTGAGTCACCTTGCCGTCACGATCCATCGGAATCGGGAAGGTCAGCTTTTTCTCTGCCACGAAATTGCGCGCGTCGCGCTCCCGGTCATAACTAGTGGAGTTTACGCCGTAGAAGTCAATCCGGTCTCCGTATTTTTCAAACAGCTCCTGCAAATCCGGCGCTTCCAAATCGCATGGGCCGCACCAAGACGCCCAGAAGTTGACGAGTACGGGCTTTTCTCTTTTCCCTTGAACCGTATAAGTTGTGTTGTCCATTCCAACCAGGCTGAACGGCGGAGCCGCATAACCTTCCTTCGGCTTCGAATCGCCGCCCGCATTCAAAAAGGCCATGTTGAAAGGCAAATTATCGCGTGCGACCCAAACTCCAATCAGCACGGCAGCCAAAAGTATTCCTGCTGTCATGAATCGTTTCATGCGTAACCTTCCTTCGCTGCGTCTTCCTCTTCCTATTGGACATGGTATCATGATGATGCGGCGGACTCAAGCGAGCCTAATCCAGCTTTTGGCCAAGGAGTGAAATTGCTTTCATGTCAGATTATGTAACTTATATTCAAACTGAGGCTTTGCAGCAGCTCATCGCAATTTGCCGGTCAGGCATGCCTGATGAAGTTTGCGGCCTGGTTGCATACCGCACTGACGATCCAAAACGGGTTGTGTCAGCTATTATGCCGCTCCAGAATGCACACCCCTCTCCCCGCCATCACTTCGAGCTCGATCCTGCCGAATGGGTATCCGCCTACTTTCAGCTGCTGCGGGATGGATACAGCGTTGCAGGCATTTACCATTCCCACCCGAACGGACCGGCTTTCCCCTCGGAAACGGATCTTGCCCAACGGCTCTGGGAGCCCGCACCGCCCAAAAACAAACCCTCCGGCTCCGCCGAAGGGTTGCAAATGTGGATTATTTCGCTGGCGGATTTAGAAGCGCCATTAGTAGCCGTATTTGCGCCGTCTGCTCAAGGCGCCAAGCGTTCAGTGCTGGCTGAGGTAGGCATATAAATCGCCTAGCGTATGAATGTTGCGGGAACGGATACGGGCCAAATACGTCAGCCACAGCTTTGACTGCATCACACAGTCCTCCAGCGCGTGGTGGCGGCGCGTAATTGGTATGCCCTCCTCCTCCAGCAGCTCATCCAGCCCGTACGCATCCCGGCCCGGCTGCAGCCATTTGGCGACCATCATCGTATCCAGCACCCGGTGAGTGAGGTTGCATTTGAACGTTTTCCACAGCGCAGCGTTCAGGAACTGTTTGTCATGCCCGCTGCCGTGGGCGATCAGCAGCCTTTTCCCGCAAAATTGCATGAACTGGTGCAGCACATCGGGCAGCTCGGGAGCATCCTCCGCCATCGCGCTCGTAATGCCCGTCAGCTCGGTAATATGCAGCGGCACTTTCCGCTTCGGATTCACAAGACTGTAGAACGTTTTGCCCTCCACCGGCGTCCCGCCCCGCAGCAGCAGCGCTCCAAAGCTGATGATTTCATCTCCATTATAAGGATAAAAACCTGTTGTCTCGAGATCGAACACCACCGTCTCCAGCTCGCTAAAGGGGGTATCCAGCAAGGAGTGCTTGCGCAAATCGCGGTTCACCGCGCGCATGAATGCCATCTGCTGCGCATTCTGCGCTCCCAGCATGGACGCGATGGCAGGCGTGACGCCTCCCATTTTGTACAGCTGCCACATCCGGTTGACGCCTTTGCTTTCTTTCATGGGGACTCCTTTCGTCCTGTCAGAGCCTGTTCATCGTCTGGCGGTATACTTTGCGCTGCAGCTTTTTCCCGAGCTTCAGTCCGCTTTTAAGCTCCTCGGACAACTCTTTGGTGAGTTTTCCAGATGACAGCTTTCCGTTTGTCGTGAACTGTCCGTTTTCGAACTTCTCCGTCGTCAGCATTCTCAGCCGCAAAAAGAGCCTGAACGTGTCAATCCACTCCGCGGCCTCCTCCGTTTCCACCAGTCCCAACTGCTCTAGACTGCGGATTCGCTCCAGCGTTGAGCTTTCCCTCAGATTGGCCTCGATGGCGAGCAGACGGATCGCATTGACCATTGGAATATAGGCGCCGTATTTGATATCTATACTTCCGGCATCCTCCCCATACTGTTCCTTGAGCAGCTGTCCAAATATGTTAAGCAGCACTTTATGCTTCATTGTATTCTCCAGCATGCGCTTCACGATAATCGGCTGGCTCAACACATCTCCGTAAAAACAATCCTTGAGCTGGTCATGCAGCGATCCGTCTCCATAAACACAGCGGCTGTCCGCTACAATGAGCAGATAACGCACCGATTCCCAGGCTGGTTCCGCGAACCATCCGTTCAGCTTGTCCTTCCATCCCGAGACCGGACAACACCAATCCGCGTTGCTGCTTAACACATTTCCTTCACAGAGAGGATACCCCGTCTCCAGCAGCAGGCGCACTATCCGGGCCGACAGGTCTGAAAAATACTGCCGGTTCCGCTCCTGCTCCGCTGCATCATAAGAATCCGCGTAGATCAAGCCGCTGTCCTGATCGCTTAAAAGCGTTTGTTCCCGCCGGCCGCCGCTTCCGAACAGTAAATAGGCAAAAGGCACGGGGGGAATACCGTTCCCGAGCCGTGCCATCTCCTGCCCAGCAAGCTGAATGGCGCGCCGTACAAAAGCGTCGTGCGCGTCATTCAACTCGTCATAAAAAAGTTCGGTTTGCTGCCGGGGCAGCCGTGCGGCCATCCGGTCGTGAACAAGCTTGCGGTAACGATGCAGAGCGGCGGAATCGTCGGCATGGGCAATCCCGTACAGAAGCTGCTCCCATCCCGGATCAGTCATTCGGCCTTCTCCCCCTTATTGCCTATTCCAAGCTCATGATGAGTGCATGCCGAAACGTTGTCAAGCTTGGATATTCGTAGAGGAAGCCTTTTTGAGCTGCTCTGGATAACCGTAGTTGCCGTGCTCGCTCAGGTCAAGTCCTGCGATCTCCTGCTCCTCCGTTACGCGCAGTCCCATGACCGATTTCATGATGCCAAGCAGGATAAAGCTGACTACAAGGGCGAACACGCCGCAGATTACAACACTTTCAAGCTGTACCCACAGCTGATGCCAGGAGCCCGTATCGATTATGCCGCCTTGACCGATGCCGACCTTGGCCGCAAGTTCTTCCGTTGCAAAAATGCCGTTGGCCAGCGTACCCCATACGCCGGCGGCGCCGTGTACGGAAAGAGCGAAGATTGGATCGTCGATTTTCATTTTTTCGAAGAAACGCGTGCTGTAGAACACGAGTACGCCGGCTACAAGACCGATCACAACAGCCGCCCACGGATCAACGAACGCACAGGATGCGGTGATGGCGACCAGACCGGCAAGCGCGCCGTTCAGCGTAGTACCGATATCCGCCTTGCCAAGTACAGCCCAAGAGATGAGCAAGGCTGCTACTGCGCCGCCCGCCGCCCCGAGCTGGGTGTTGAAAGCAACATATCCGAAAAATCCGTCGCCGACCGCTACCGTGCTGCCTGCGTTGAAGCCGAACCAGCCGACCCACAGAATGAGCACGGACAGCGCCGTGAACACTTGGTTATGGCCGAGAATCTCGTTAGCCGAGCCGTCCTTGTTGAACTTGCCGATGCGCGGCTTGAGCAGAATCGTTCCGGCTAGCGCAGCCATAGCGCCAGTCAAGTGAACCACCGTCGAGCCGGCAAAGTCCTGCGCTCCGTCTTGCGCCAGGAAGCCGCCGCCCCAAATCCAGTGTGCGATAACAGGATAAATGATGGCCGTAAACAGAATGGTGAAGATCAGATAAACCGACAGCTTGGCGCGCTCTGCGAAGCCGCCCCAGGCGATGGACAGCGATACAGCCGCGAAAGCTAGCTGGAATAAAAAGAACAGCGTTGGCGGAAGCGCATTGTCCACCGAAGTTTTGCTTGGATCGAAGAAGAAATCTCCCCATCCGAAGAAGTCGTTGCCTGAACCGCCAAATGCGATACCGTACCCTACTGCCCAGTAAATCAGAGAACAAAGGCCGACGGTGAAAATGGTTTTCCCTGCTACATGCCCTGCGTTTTTCATGCGGGTGGAACCCGTTTCAAGCAGAATGAATCCGCCCTGCATGAGCAGCACCAAAATTGCCGCCAGCATAACCCACAGCGCGTTAAGCCCCATGTTAAGCGCTGCAGCGGAAGGCTCCTCCGCAAACGCCATTGCCGGGAAAATAACCAGCATCGCGCAAATTGAAATCAGCATTTTTTTGACCAAGACGACCACTCCCTAATGTGATGTTATCTAACATTCTAGGAAAGACTTATTGCCATTATAGTCAGTGGCGTCCACTTTGACAATACGCTTTTTAACTGAATCGAAAATAATGTGGAACAATCTCTATTCATATCGTAATCAATGTTAAGTTTTTATTGATATTCACGAAGCTTATCCTCTATTCTCTTCTATAATATTCGTGTTTCATGCAATTGAGAGCTATTCCTCTTTCTTATAGAGCATGAAATCTTCGACTGCTTCCATGTCAGGTTTTACAACAATCAAGTTTTGAGTGCCGCTCAAGACAAGGCTGGAAGCCATTTGGTTTGACGGCATGAAGCTTTAGCGATTATCATAGTTTTCATAGACTGAGCATGGTTTAAATTAAGGATGGTGGAGTAGAATGGCTGAACATCTGCTCAAAATCGGGGCTTTATCCAAGCTTGCAGAAGTAGGCGCCCGAACGATTGATTATTATACGAAGCTTGGACTCATTCACCCGGAAGGGCGCAGCGAGGGCAATTATCGTCTCTATAGTGCTGAAACCTTGGAACGGCTCAAGCGTATAGAACAGATGAAGAAAGAAAAATATACGTTGGACGAAATCAAGCAAGCTCTTGACGGCTGGAACGACGTCTCCTCTGTCTCGCAGGTCACGCAAAAGCTCAGCGATCTTCAGCTGCATCTGAGCCAGCTTGAGCGCGAAGTGAAGGAGCTAGAGCCCGTCATTCAGAATTTAAAGCCGAAACAGGCTAATAAAGCCGTACAGCGACTCATTCCGCAAACAGCGGCTTGTATTGAGGCGCTTATGCTGATTCTGAACAAGGGCAACTTTATGTAGCCGACGAAGCATCTGAAGATGGAGGGGATTTTATGTTGTTGTTTCACCCGATGGATTTTCTCATCCTGATCGCCTTCGCGCTTTCAATTTGGGCGCAATTCAGGGTTAAGGGCACATTTAACCGCTGGTCCGAGGTACAGGCAATGAGCGGAATGACAGGATATGACGCAGCTCGCCGCCTGCTCGACGCAAACGGGCTTTACGACGTGCCGATTGAACCGGTCGCCGGCCGCCTCTCTGACCACTACGATCCGATTCACCGTGTGGTGAGACTTTCGGAGCCGGTATACTATGAAAGCTCGATTTCGGCGATTTCCGTCGCCTGCCATGAGGTGGGACATGCGATTCAGCATAAAGTCAGCTATCCGATGCTGACGCTTCGCCACCGGATTTTCCCGGTTGTGAATTTTGCCTCCGGTATCGCTCCGTTTCTGCTGATCGCCGGTTTCCTGTTCCAAGCAACCGGACTTATCGGCGTGGGTATCGTCTTCTTCTCGGTTGCCGTAGCGTTCCAGCTGATTACTCTGCCGGTCGAGTTTAATGCCAGCAGCAGAGCTCGCGAGCTGATGATCTCCGAAGGATTCATTTCCAACGAAGAAGAGCGCGGCGTAGCCAAAGTGCTTAATGCGGCGGCATTGACGTACGTGGCAGCCGCCCTGGTCTCCTTGCTTGAGCTGATTAAGTACATTATGATTTTTTTCCAGCCTCGCGATTAGCATAAAATAAGCAGCCCCCTTGAGATTCTTCTCAAGGGGGCTGCTTATGGTTTAACGGCTCATTTCGTGTCAGGCTCTAACGAGAGCGGCCGCGACGGTATCTCTCTTTATTGTCCATTGCTGCGTAAAGCAGATAACCGCCGATCAGGCCGCCCAAATGCGCATACCAGTTAATGTTGGAGTAAAACAGCATCGATATGACGCCAAGGCCAAGGATCATGTAGATTGTTTTCACAGAGCCTTCGTCCATCATGCCCTTGCGATGCAGCGCCATAAACAGATAAGCTCCGTACACTCCATAAATCGCCCCAGAAGCGCCTAAGGAAGCATTCATATTCACATCTGACATTCCAGCCGATAACAGCACGATGAACATAACCGCGCTCAGCAGATTGCCTGCAATGCCGCTAACGATAAACAGCACCAGATACCGCCACGTGCCAATCAGCCGCTCCAGCGGAGGCGCAAATACGAGCAGCGCAAACATGTTGAAAAACAGATGCTGCAGCCCGCTATGCACAAAGATCGATGTAACGTACCGCCATGGCTCCTGAAAGCCGTACGGGTTGTCAGGATAACCGGCGACATGATTCCATTGCATGAACAGCATCTGGTTGGTAAGACGATC
Organism: Paenibacillus pasadenensis; assembly: GCF_023715725.1. Lineage (GTDB taxonomy): Bacteria > Bacillota > Bacilli > Paenibacillales > Paenibacillaceae > Paenibacillus_O > Paenibacillus_O pasadenensis_A. The sequence goes on along the minus strand of NZ_JAMBOT010000002.1, from coordinate 413,101 downwards.
GTTGGTCAGCGCTTGCCCGCAGAAGAGAATCAAATTCAGTACAATAAGTATCGATGTAACGGGATAAGCCTTCAAGTATCCGCGGAAACTTTCATAACGCAGAAAAATCAATGGAGCGTCCCTCCTTAACCGATTGGACAACGGGGTTAACAACCGTTTATAATTGACTAGCATTTGCTATTACTCAGGTACAGGCTGAAGGAGGATATTCCATATGGCACAGGAACGTCAAGCAAGCTTAAAGGGAAACCCGATTACACTGGTGGGCCCGCAGCTTCAAGCAGGAGATAAAGCTCCCGATTTCACCCTCAACAAATCCCTTGTCGACACCGTTAGCCTTAACGATTATGCCGGCAAAATCAAGCTCATCAGCGTAGTGCCTTCAATCGATACCGGTGTTTGCGACGCGCAAACGCGCCGTTTCAATGAAGAAGCCGCTAAGCTCGGCGAAAGCGTTGCGGTTCTGACCGTAAGCGCCGACCTTCCATTTGCTCAAGCCCGCTGGTGCGGCGCTGCAGGAATTGATCAGGTTACTCTCCTGTCCGATTACAAAGGCAACGAGTTCGGACAAGCTTACGGCGTTTATATCAAAGAACTTGCCCTTGATATGCGCGCAATTTTTGTTCTTGATGCCAACAACACCATTACTTATGTCGAGGTTCTCGGCGAAATGACAGAACACCCGAACTACGAAGCGGCGGTTGAAGCAGTACGCGCACTTCTGTAGGCTGTTCAGCTTAGCTGATCGAGCCAGCTGAAACACAAAAGCGAGCCAGGACCTCCGGTCCTCCGCTCGCTTTTTTGCATGTTCAGGAAGTTGTTTTGTAGGAGGCCAGCTTTTTGTCCAGCGTACGGAAGATGTCTTGAATGACTCTGTAATTGGCGCCAAGATCACCCAATGAACCGCGGGAAGCGGAATAGATGTCAACTGCAGACGTAACTGGGCCCGTCCCGATTACGGAGACGGTAATATCCATCGTCCGGCCGGTCACAGTTCTTTTCTCCAGCACGATTTCACCAACAGACGGCACATCGTGAAGCACCTTATAGCCCTGCATCTTTTTGAGCGTGGACAAAACTTCCTCGAACGCTTTATCCCTCGAAAGCTTATAATAATGGGATTTCAGCAATGGGTCCTTCGCTCTGTCCCCTGACTGTTCAAAGCTGCGCAGCAGACCAATCAGCGTCCGTTTCAGCAATGGTGATTCCCCCTCCAACGTCTATGTATGTACGTCTGGCTGCAAGCATTAAAAAAAAGGCTCTGACAGCTGTCAGAGTCGTTAATAACTCTAATAAAAGATCCCGCAATGCCGTCCGACTTGCTTGTTTCTGAACCCGCTCTCGCAGGTGGGTGTCCTCAGGTCAGCCTTTGAGATCCTCCATAAAATGAAGGCATGTCAGCCGCTGGCCGATGTTGAACTCCCGGGAAACAGCCATTGGTTCAAAACAATTTAAAGCCGTAACGGGCATCGCAGGATGTACTGTTATTATAAACTTTGAAGGCGCAAAAGTAAAATCCCGCGCCTTTCCATTATCCGTAATACAGCATTATTTTTGTTTGCCTTCGCCAAGCTCCGAGTCGACAACGTCCGCGTCCTCTTCGGCTAGACGATTTTTCTCCTCCATTTGGGCTTGTACCTTCTGATACACCAAATAGAAATTCCAAAATGCGAAATATGCGATAATGCTGCCCATGAAAAACGGAATCAAAAACGTAACTTGCATGAAGCTGATGTACAGGATAAAGCCGCTTACAATCGCCGTCGAGAAGGAGCGAAGCGGTCTTCCAATCGTAATCAGAATCGCATTTTTGATCAGCTGGAACGTCTTCATGTGGTAATGGACAACCATCGAAAAGAAATTAAACACCGAGATCGACAGCAGCAGCAGCAGACCAATGAATATATACGATACAAGCTGCAGATCGGGGTTGCTCATATAGACCCGGTAGTCCACAATCATTATCGCGAACAGCAGCGCGTATAAAATACCGCCGATCATGCTCTGCACATAGTTCTGCTTGTAATTGACAAAAAAAGTTTTAAAAAGCGGAACGTCAACATCGCCCATTACCCATTTGCGGGCAACGCCGAACATGGCCGCTGTGGCCGGAAATAACGTAAATGGCGCAGCAACAAGCGCCAGGAACATCCAGCTCAAAAAGCTTTGCGTAGCGTCGACTCCTTCAACTCCGGTCGACAGAAGCGCCGTCAACACCAAAAATGCAAACGGAATGGAACAGATGATCCAGAGCAGATTAATGACCGCAAGCCTCATAATCCATTCGGATATGCGGTAAAACCCTCCCATAATGCCTTTCATTTCCATGTGCTGTTAATCCCCCCTGCTGATAGCGGTTACGGTTTCATTTATCTATTATAACGCTTTCGCGCGCAGAAGCCCAACTATTCCTTGCTCCTGACATCCGTCCTGTCCGTTGTAACATCTCCTGAATATAGTAAGATTAGCTTCACCCATCCAATCATGTTAAGGAGGTGCCGGTATGGGCGTTTGGGGCTCCAACAGCACTGCAGCCATTCTTGTGCTGTTCATTCTTCTGGTCATCATTGTCAGCGCGTTCTGCTACTAATTTGCTCCTCGGCGGCGGCGGACTACGGGAAACCCTTAGGGGAACAGAACATCGCCGTTAACGAAGCATCATTTGGGCAGGGCTAGAGCATGAGACAATTCATGTTATCTCGAGCGCAAGCAAAAAAAGCCGGACGACCGCTTAGCGGCCGTCCGGCTTTTTCGTATGAAACGCTCCGGCTTATTGGTTCACAAAGTCGTCGGAGGAAAACTTCGGACGACGCTGTTCGCCGCTTCCGCTGCGGTTCTCGCTGTTGCCGCGGCTTTCGTAGCTGCGTCCGCCTTCAGTTCTCGGCTTGTAGCCGTCACGGCTGCTGCCGCTGCGGTTGCCGCCGTAGCTGCTGCCGCCGCCGCTTCCGCCGCTGCCGTAACCGCTGCGTCCGCGAGGGGCGCCGCTTCCGCCGCTGCCTCCAGGTCCGCGATTACCGCCATAACCGCTGCCCGTGAAACGGCGTCCGCTGGAACGAACGTCTGGACGGCGTTTTTTAGCGCGGATCGGATCTTCCGGAGTCAGCTCGATGTTGATATCCTTCTTCTCGCCGGTAATCAGCTTGATTGCAGACGCAAGAAGGTTAACGGAGTCATACTGCTCCAGCAGTTGAATGGCAATGCCTTTGTATTCTTGGAATCCGTCGGTTTGGACGATTTCCAGAATACGCTCAGCGGTGATGCGCTGTTTGCCTTCGATCGCTTCCGCCAAGGAAGGAACAGGCTTTTTGGAGATGCGCTGGCGCGTCACCTTCTCAATGAAGTGCAGGTGATCCGTTTCGCGAGGCGTAACGAAGCTCCATGCCGTGCCTTCTTTGCCTGCGCGTCCAGTACGGCCGATACGGTGTACATAGCTTTCCGGATCTTGCGGAAGGTCAAAGTTGATAACATGCGTCACGCCGGATACGTCGAGACCGCGAGCGGCTACGTCCGTCGCCACAAGCACGTCGATGCTTCCGTCGCGGAATTTGCGCATTACGTTGTCGCGCTGATTCTGGCTCAGGTCGCCATGCAGGCCGTCGGCGGAATATCCGCGCTTCTGAAGAGCTTCGCTCAGCTCGTCAACACGGCGCTTCGTGCGGCCGAAAATAATAGCAAGGTCAGGGCTTTCCATGTCGAGCAGGCGGGTAAGCGCGTCGAACTTCTGGCGCTCATGCACCTCGATGTAGGCCTGTTCAATCGTCGGAGCGCTTACCTGTTTCGGAATGACCGATACATGCTCTGGATTTTTCAGGAACTGCTGTGCCAGACGCTGAATGTTCGGAGGCATCGTTGCCGAGAACAGCATCGTTTGGCGCTCTTCCGGAACAAGGCTCAGGATGGAAGTGATGTCTTCCATGAAGCCCATGTCCAGCATTTCGTCCGCTTCGTCGAGAACGACATGCTGCACATCGTCGAGCTTGATCGTTTTGCGGTTAATATGATCGAGCAGGCGTCCTGGAGTACCGATGATAATTTGCGGGCGCTTCTTGAGGGCACGGATCTGGCGACCGATCTCCTGTCCGCCATAAATGGGGAGGGAACGTGTGCCTTTGAACCGGGAAAGCTTGCCAATCTCTTCGGCGACCTGGATCGCAAGCTCGCGGGTTGGTGTCATAATCAGCGCCACGATGCGCTCTTCGCTGGACGGAATTTTGTTGATGAGCGGAATTCCGAATGCAGCGGTTTTACCCGTACCGGTCTGTGCTTGACCGATGAGATCGCTGCCGGCCATCGCGATCGGGATTGACTTATCTTGAATCGGGGTGGATTCTTCGAATCCAAGCTCCGTAATTGCCTGCAACACTTTAGGGTCCAGGCCAAATTCAGCAAATGTTTTCAAATCTTATCCTAACTCCTTCTCTTTGTGAAGCTCACTTCAAAAATATCCTGTTAAGTATAGCACAAAGAACCTGATGAATACCAGTCGCCCGGAAACAGCCATACTACATTCAAGTGCACGATTTGAAGGCCGGCACGATTTGGCTGGCCAGGTAGGAGGAAGCCATGAAGCCGTTTCGAGCGATTACCTCCTGGCTTGCGGTTACTGCCGGGTCCCTGCTTATCGCCGCCGCCTTTAATATTTTGCTCATACCCCAGCAGCTGCTGAGCGGTGGTTTGTCGGGCATTTCGATGATGATCGGTTATTTGACCGGCAGCAATATTGGATGGCTGTACATGGCGCTTAACATCCCTGTTTTGATCTGGGGCTGGTTTACGCTTGGCCGCCGCTTTGTCGGTTGGAGCGCCTATTCCGTAGCCGCCGCCACTTTATTCATGCAGCTCATTCCCGCAACTCCGCTCGCGCAGGATATTTTGCTCTCTTCTGTGTTCGGCGGCATCCTGCTCGGCTTTGGCACCGGCCTTTGCCTGCGTGCAGGCGGCTCCTCCGGCGGCTTCGACATCGTCGCCTCCATCGTCAGCCGCAGCAGAGATTTGCCGGTAGGCATGTTAATTTTTGTACTGAACGGCCTCGTTATCGGAATTTTAGTCTTTTTTACCAACAATTGGGACATCGCCCTCTATTCCCTAATTTCCATCTTTACGGCGGGTAAAGTCGTCGATCTGATTCACATTCGCCATCTCAAGGTTACCGTATTTATTATCACCCAAAAAACAGACGAATTGCTCGCCCGCATGCTTGCCCGTCCTCGCGGAGTCACGATCATCAAAACGCAAGGAGCTTTCACCCATCGTGAAAACGATATGCTCATGACGGTCACAACCCGCTACGAGCTGGAAGAACTGAAGCTGATGATTCGCAAGCTGGACCCGAAGGCTTTCGTAAATATCGTTGAAACTGTCGGCGTCGTTGGCGACTTCAGGCGTAATTCCAGCTAACTGAACCCGGCGTCCGGCAGGGCTCAAGCGGATTTGTCAGCGCCGCCCTTTCCTACGCCGCTTGCATGGGGTATACTGGAGTTATCCCGTAGTTCATTGTTTCATGCCCAGCGTTCTTGCCCTGATATCTCATGAGAAAGGGTGATGCAAGGTGGATATGGAAACGGTCAAACTTTCGAGGATTGTGGAAAAACTGGCGCCTGAGCTTCATTCCTTCCTTACGGCGCATGAGCTTGATCTCAAAATTGTTCTCCGGGACGGCTTCTCGGTTCTCGAACCGGCGGATGCCATGGAGATCGTGCAGCACAGTATTTGCGAACACCAGAAGCTCACGCTTTTGCATTAACTGATCCGGTCTCAACGGCCGGATTAGCGCCCGCCACTCCTGGCGGGCTTTTTCATTGCGGCTTGTCCCGCAATTTTTCTGTGTCAGCATCCCGGATATTGTTTTATAATTTCAAGAGACGAATACATAGGGAGAGAATGGAATGGAAATGATCTACAGCACATTGCTGCTGCTGATGCAGCTGCTTTCAGGCAGCGGCGGCGCCGAGTCCGACGCCTCGCATCAAATGATGGCCTCTTACATTAACGGTGCCGCTGGAAAAACAATCGTTGCCGTTAAACAGGATGACGTTAAAGCCCCTGATGCCGGAGGAGCTTATAGCAAAAAGGACCCTCAACCGGACGCTCCCGAGGTTAAGGGCATATATGCGACAGCGCACAGCGCAGGCGGAGCACGGCTGGATAAGCTGCTGTCCTTGCTGGACCGCACGGAGCTGAACAGCATGGTCGTAGATATTAAGGACGATTACGGTTATATTACTTATCCGACCGATAACGCCGAGCTGCTGAAGATGGGTACGGCCAAAAAATACATCAAGGATTTGCCAGCGCTAATGACGAAGCTGGAGAAACACGATGTGTATCCAATTGCCCGCATTGTCGTGTTTAAGGATACAGTGCTTGCCAGAAAAAATCCTGAGCTGAGCTTTGTGCGCAAGGACGGCAGCATATGGCAAAACGGCAAGGGCGACAGCTTTGTCAACCCTTATTCCAAGGAAGTCTGGGACTACAACATCGCCGTTGCGAAGGAAGCCGTTAAGTTCGGCTTCAAGGAAATTCAATTCGACTACGTCCGTTTCCCAGAGGGCTTTGAGAAAAAAGCCGACTCCCTTAAATTCACCAAAAACGAGCTCAACCGCGTGGACGCCGTAGCCGGCTTTGTCAAATACGCCCGCGAGCAGATGGCCGATCTTGGCGTGCGGGTATCGGTTGATATATTTGGTTATGCGGCATCCGTTCCTGCTGCAGAAGGCATCGGCCAGGACTTTGTGAAAATATCCAAATATGTTGACGTCATCAGCCCGATGGTTTATCCAAGCCATTACTCCACCGGCTGGTACGGAGCCAAAGCTCCTGACCGGGCGCCTTACGACGTAATTAAAGGCTCCATGGTGGATACGCACAAAAAGCTCGACCCGTTGGGAAGCTTCAAGCCGGTTATCCGGCCGTGGATTCAGGACTTTACGGCAAGCTGGCTTGGCAAAGGCAACTACATGAAGTACGGCAAGGCTGAGGTTGAAGCGCAGATTAAAGCATTGAACGACACCGGCGTGAAAGAATATTTACTGTGGAATGCCGGCAATAATTATACGGAAGCAAATTACAAATAAAGTTTTAGCACTTATTCCATTCTTCATGGTTAAGCAAAAAGCTCCGCCCCTCGTAGAGGGGCGGAGCTTTTTGCGGTGACTCTTTTTCAGATAACTACCGTCTAACCTTCAATCAAATAACCGCTGCCGGGATCGGTGCGCTTTTTTTCCACAATCGCAATCGATTGCAGCTCAGGCATATGGAGATAATGGCGCTGCACATGGCTTTCCACATAGGAAAAAGCCTTCTCGTCGTTTGCAGCCAGCACGATCAGATGCGCTTGTTGGCCTTCGGGAAGCTGAAGCTCAATTTTGTACAGGAACAAGGCTCATTACTCCTCTGCTGCTTATTGGGAAAGACGCAGCGCCAAATTGTACAGATCCATGTTGAAAGGTTTCTTCGTGTTGACAACCAGATCGATATCCGTCGCCGTCAGCTCGCCCTTGATGATGCCGCAGGATTTGCCGGAGTTGCCCTCCATCAGCTGGCGCACCGCAAAATCGCCAAGCTGGCTGGCCAAAATGCGGTCGTTATGCGTTGGAGCCCCGCCGCGCTGTATATGGCCAAGCACCGTTACGCGAGGGTCGATGCCGCAGCAGCCCGTAATGTGGTCCGCCACATCCTGGCCTTTGCCGGCGCCTTCCGCAACGATGATGATGCTGTGGCGTTTGCCGTGTTTGAAATTATCCTGCATCCGGCGGGAAACCTCATCCAGATCGTATGGAACTTCCGGTACGAGAATGGTTTCGGCGCCGCTGGCAAGACCGGCGTACAGCGCGATATCGCCGCAATGGCGTCCCATAACTTCAACAACCGAAGAACGCTCATGCGACGTCATTGTGTCACGCAGCTTGTTGATCGCATCCACAACGATGCTAACCGCTGTATCAAATCCGATCGTAAAATCGGTGAACGGGATATCGTTATCAATTGTGCCTGGCAGGCCCATCGTTTTGATGCCGAGCTTGCTGAGCTTGTTGGCGCCTTGGTAGGAGCCGTCGCCGCCGATGACAACAAGGCCGTCAATGCCGCGTTCACGCAGCACGTCCGCACCCTTTTGCTGTCCTTCCGCCGTCAGGAACTCTTTACAACGGGCTGTCTGCAAAATCGTGCCGCCGCGCTGAATAATATCGCCGACGCTTCGCAGGTCCATCGGGCGCAGATCGTCATTAATCAGCCCCTGGTAACCGCGTTGTACGCCGTACACCTCCAGGCCATGATAAAGAGCGCTGCGCACAACTCCGCGCACAGCTGCGTTCATGCCTTGTGAATCCCCGCCGCTCGTAAGGACGGCAATTGATTTGACTGCTGACATAAGTAGGTCCTCCAATGACGCTATAGTATAAAAAACAGGTTAACCACAATAAGCGGAGCTAGGCCCGAATACGGCGAATCCAGACGCTGTTCATCAGGAAAAACCGGCGGGCAAGCGGACTTCGTTTCATCAAATATCGTGAAACCCGCTTCACTTCCGGCTGCACGCTGACCTTGGGGTCAGATAAGTACAGGGCCAGCAGCCCTTCCACGATCAGCCGGTGAAAGCCGGGGTCCGGAAGCCGCCTAATATCTTCCCGAGCCTTTTCCACAATGAAACCGATGCGCTCCGCCGCTTCTTGCGGGTCCCGGTAATAATTGCAGAAGTTCAAGTCTCCCCCAGCCCGGTCCTCGTCCTGATCAATTAAATAATCGAGCAAGATATGAAGTCCGCATACGTAAGGAAAATAACAGTCACGAACCGCTCTAGCCCGCTCCGGCGTCAGCGCAGGGTCGGCAGCGGCGGTGAACAGAGCGAACATGCCGAGTGTGGAGCCCGTCGCCGCAGCGAATTCGTTCCAGCCCATGTGCGGCAATTCGTCCCGGTTGCGTTCCCACCAGGCGAGCAGCTGCTCTTCGCGCAAGTCTTTGCGAATATGCTTATACACCTGCAGATCGCCGTACAACGACACCAGACGGGTAATCTCAGGCTGGGCGGCGGCATAACCCGGGAGCAGACGAATTTGATTCTGGCAAGTTCGTACCAGATGATGCAAATATCCCCCGTCATCCTGCTCCTGCCTCAGCGCATAATAGTTCGTCAGCTCCGCGTATGGATCGACAGCGTCGAGCATCGAACGGTGCAGCAGGCGAAAATCATCCGCATCAAGCGACGTGCTGCGGTCGCAGAGGTTGTCCAAATAATCGCTTATCGTCTGCAGCGCTACGATGAGCGGAAGCAGTAGATGGCGATTACTGGGGTCCAATATAGCATAAACGGAGCCGCCCTGGCAGTGAAAACGTTTGTCTGCCATGCTAGCCAGCGCCTGAGCACGCAGCTCAGGATCTGGTATTCGCAGCGCCCGCTGTTTCAGCCCTTCCAGTTCGGCGGATACGCCGGGAAGCACATAACGGTACACTCGGTACATTAAACGGAGTGGCTTGGACGGAGCTTTAGCGGCTCCGATTGCCCTTTCATTCATCATTGGCGCCTCCTATGCTTGTCTCAGGAATGGCGCCGCTGTTCAATCTCTTGATTGACGCGGTACCAAATATGCAAATCGTTAATTCGGCTTGCCAACTCGGCAATATCGGAATTGAGCCTGCAGGATGCCTCAAAATCGTCTTCGTTGTCGAGCTGATGTTGTGTGCGGACGATTTCGCGCTCCAGCGCAAAGATGACATCCGGTATGCGGCCGCGGATCAACTCCCATTGCTCCACAATCCCCATCTGCTCCGCAACGTCATACTGCTCCCACTCCCGGTCGAATACTGGCAGCGGTATTCCGAGTCTAACATCCGTATGGAAATATCGGTCCCTCATCGTAAACCTCCATTGATACTTTACCATCCTGATGCCCTAAAATCCAGTGTCGAAGCCGAAAACGATGTTCCTCCAGGCGGATATTTGTGCAAAGCTTTCATTCTATGTAAGCAGCAGCCGCAGAGACCGATATCATTGACGGGTGCAGCAATATATTTTAAACAAATCCTCCCGATGGCTGCGATTACGCTCAGCTCAAGAGCCCGAATATAAAAAATAAGGCCCCTTCGCAGGGGCCTTATTCCTCTATTATAAGCTAATCCGCAGGGCGGATCTTATAATTTGATTACGTTCGCAGCTTGTGGACCGCGGTTTCCGTCAGTGATGTCGAATTCAACTTCTTGACCTTCGTCGAGGGTCTTGAAGCCTTCGGATTGAATTGCAGAGAAGTGTACGAATACGTCTTCGCCGTTCTCGACTTGAATGAAGCCGTAACCTTTTTCTGCGTTAAACCACTTAACTGTTCCTTTCAAATGAACAACCTCCTAAAATGACGCTGCTTGAAGCAACGAATAAGCCCATTATACACACGTGCGGAGCAGAATGCAATGCACCGCTTTTGATTATATCCATTCTTTACCTGTTTTCTTTTTCCAGAGCTGGGATTTTGATCTCCAACCGCTCGGCCGACTGGGGTAAAAACGGCAATTGGGACGGATGAAACGAAGGCTCTCCGCCTGCGGAACGCACCGCTTGAAGCAGCATATCCATCTGCTCAAACCTTTGGCTGCGCAGCGACAACAGCGGATAAACCAGCACGCGTCCGCCCGGACGGCATATGCGCATCAGCTCAAGCAGCGAGCTCCGGTGAAAATCAAACCCGAATTGCTCCGCGTAAAGAAAAAGAAAATGGCTGCAAAAAACAAGATCAAACGAATGGTCTGGAGCCGGAATTTTGGGAAGAAGTGCCGATATATATCTTTTTTCCGATAAAGCGCTGCTGCGATCCGCAGCGCAAATGTCGAGCGAACTCAGCCGATTGCGCTTGTGAATGTCCAGATCGCCGTAAAAGCTCCAATCGTAATGTTCCTTCAGCGCCTCGAGCTTGGCTGTAGACAGCTCGATCTCCTCACGGGCAGACGCCTCCCAGCTCGCAAGCGGCTCTCCGTACCTGGGATCAAACGCATAACTGTCCGCCCCGGCTGCCCGAGCGGCCGCCGTAAACGATGAAGCTCCTGCCGCTGCATCAGCGATACGAAGCCCTCGAACATCTTTCTCCCCCACGCCAAACATTGCCGAATACTCCTCAAAGCTTCTGCAGGTCATGGCAACGCCTAACTGCTCATAATGCTCCCGGTTCATCCTTTTCTCCACTGGCTCATCTCTCCTCAGCTCATCTTGCCTGCCGGTCTCCTGCCGGCAGCGCGCCCCTATGCCCTGTAAGGGAAAGGGAATAGCCCCATCTTATCCCGCTTCACGGTTGCTTTACAACGTTTTTTAGCGCTATTATGGTGGGATAAGCCGCACAGGTATTGAAGGAGGAACAGCAGCATGATTAAAAAACATCTTATTTATAAAACGGATAAATACAATATGCTCAACGTGGAGGTTCACGGCAAGACGATTATCGCCAGAGAAATTTCCGATCAATGGGGCGAGGAATGCCATACCTTCCTCAGCCGTCCTGAGCTGATGCACTGGGCACAAAATCGCTTTAAGCCGGAAAGCTTTCAAGGCCGCGAGGAAGAACTGGCCGAAATTATGCAGAATCTGCGCGACGTTTAAAATCGGATAGCCGGCCTTTGGCGCAGAGGCCCTTTTTTAACGTCCATTTTAATTATGCGCTTGAAGGAGTCCGGGTCATATCTCTCGAATTATCGCTCCAAGCGGAGCGAATTGAACAGATGGAGGAAACAAGCCTGCATGGACACGACTAACGCTGTCATTTTCATCATCGCCAGCTTCTGCCTAGCTGCAGTTGTCCTTATGAACCGCGAGCGTCTGAATGAGAAGGTACGGAGACCTCTGGCAATCAGCACCATCGTCCTCGTAGCGGTATCGTTCGTCGTACTGGTCGCCTCGCTTTTCCAAATGGGAACATAAGGATTAGGCGCAACAGCCATACTAGGGAGAATTCTGTTCTCTCTGGAGGCCTGTTCCATGAAATGGTTGCCCCTGCTGCTGTCGCTGAGCCTGCTTTCCGAAATTCAGGCAAGCGGCGCAGCCAACCGTCCTTCAACGCCGCTGCATGACCGCACCGCGAATGCGTTCCAAATCTCATCCCCGACAAGGAGGCCTATTATGAGCCAACTACCGAAACGTTCCGAGACGGCTCCGGAGTACCGCTGGAAGCTGGAGGATATTTTTGCCAATCAGGCCGCGTGGGACAAAGAATATGCTGAAGCGAAGGAGCTGCTCAAGGCCGCCGCTGCCTTTCAAGGCAAGCTGTCGGACGCTGCCCAGCTGAAAAAATGCTTCGAGCTGGAAGACGATCTCGGCTATCATGTCGAGCGGCTGTACGTATACGCCAATATGAAGCATCATGAGGACACGGCTGAGCCCGGGTTCCAGGCGCTGTCCGAGAAGTCCCAGAAGCTTAGCGTAGAAGCTGGCGAGTCGCTAAGCTTTTTGACGCCTGAAGTGCTGGCGCTGCCCGCTGAAACGCTGGAAGCATTCATCGCCGACGAGCAGCTTTTGCCATATCGCCAAACGCTGGAAGAAATGAAGCGGCAGAAGGCCCATATTTTGTCCAAATCCGAGGAATCGCTGCTGGCGCAGGTCGGCAACATCAGCTCCTCGCCGCAAACGATTTTCAGCATGCTGAATAACGCCGATCTCAAATTCCCTAAGGTGAAAAACGAAAAGGGCGAAGAAGTTGAGCTGACTCAGGGGCGTTACATCGAGTTTTTGGAAAGCCGCAACCGCGACGTGCGCCGGGATGCGTTCAAGGCGATGTACGATACATACGGCAAGCTGAAAAACACCCTCGCCTCCACGCTGAACGCAAACGTAAATAAAAACGTCTTTTATTCCAAGGCGCGCAAATACCCGTCCGTGCTGGAAATGTCTCTTTACGGAGACAATATTCCAACTACGGTTTATACGAACCTGATCGACACCGTGCATAAGTCTCTGCCGCTCATGTACCGTTACATGGAGCTCCGCAAAAAATTGCTGAATCTCGACGAGCTTCACATGTACGATCTGTTCGTTCCGCTTGTGGACGAATTCGATATGAAGATTTCTTTCGAGGAAGCGAAAAAAATTACTGCTGAAAGCCTAAAACCGCTCGGCGACGACTACGGCAAAACGCTGCAGGCAGGCTACACGAACAGCTGGATCGACGTTTACGAGAACGAAGGAAAGCGCAACGGCGCTTACAGCTGGGGGGCTTACGGCACCCATCCTTACGTGCTGTTGAACCACAAAGACAACCTGAACAGCATGTTCACGCTCACTCATGAGATGGGCCATGCGCTGCATTCCTACTACTCGGATCAGAACCAGAAGTACCGGGATGCGCAGTACACGATATTCCTCGCTGAAGTCGCGAGCACGCTGAACGAGGCGCTGCTGATGGATCATTTGCTCAAAAAATCGACCGACCGCAAGGAAAAAATGTATCTGCTCACCTATTACGCGGATCAATTCCGCACAACGGTGTTCCGCCAAACGATGTTTGCGGAGTTCGAGAAAATCATCCATGAAAAAGCCGAGGCAGGCGAATCGCTGACACCGCAGGAGCTGTCCAAAATTTACTACGGCTTGAACGAGCTGTATTACGGCAAGGGCATGACCATCGACAAGGACATCGAGATGGAATGGGCGCGCATTCCGCATTTTTACACGAGCTTTTATGTGTACAAATACGCGACCGGCTTCTCTGCCGCGACGAGCTTTGCGAAGCAGATTCTGGACGAAGGCCAGCCTGCCGTCGACCGTTATCTCGGCTTCCTGAAAAGCGGCGGCAGCGACTTCTCAATTGAGATTTTGAAAAAAGCCGGCGTCGACATGAGCTCGCCGGAGCCGATTGAACAAGCGATGAGCGTGTTCGAGGACGTCATCAGCCAGCTGGAAGCGCTGGTGGAGTAACATGTGGCGTTTCCGCTGGGACTACTCCAGCGGAAACATTGATGGAGTGACTCAGGTGTGAAAACCGGGATACCATCCGTAGAACGCTGGCGGGAACACCTTGGTGAAAACCAGGAAATCGCTGCAGCAGTTAGCTGGCGAATTGACAAACACCCCTGCGGGGACCGCGCTTGGCGCGGTTTCGCAGGGGTGTTTGCGTTATATGAGGGATGGGTTTAGCAGCGTTGCTGGAATTGTAGCGGGAGACGCCAGGGAGTAATTATGCCCAGCCCGCCCCGATGGCGGCGGCAATGATTCCGGCGAGCAGCGACGACAGCAGGTTGACGGCGTCGTTGGTCATCCAGGCGAAGCCGCGTACTGGTTCGGCAGCGCGCCCGCAATGCTCGGCGCGCTCCGTATCGCTGCCGCAAACGCGGCAGCGGTACATGGCCTGGACGGTTGCGCCGAGCCAGGAATCGGCGAGCGCTCCGGCCAGGCCCGCTGCGGCGCCGGCGATTAGCAGCGCCGCTCCCGGCGGAGCCGGCTGCGCAGCTGCCGCGCCCCATGCAAGCGGCAGCTCCGCCAGCAATGCGGCGGCTGCGCCGATGAAGGCGCCGCCAAGCAGCGCCGCGAGGGTGCCGAGCGGCGTAACGCCGCCGCTTGTGCCGGCCGGAACGCGGCGCAGCGTGCGCACGGATATTGGCTCGCTGCGGCTGAGGGCGCCAATTTCCGTCGCCCAAGTGTCAGCATTAACGCTGGCCATTACGCCGATAAATGTGTACAGCAGCCACGGCTCAGGCCATACGCTGTAAGCTGCGCACAGAAGCAGCCCCGCCCCTCCGTTTGCAAACACCTGCAAGGCGTCACGCTGACTGCCTTTGGCATAGTTACTCTCGGCCTGTGCTTTGGCCCGGTGATGCTTTTTCCACTTTGACCAGAGCGTCGAGCTTACAAAAAAGGCAATCAGCAGGCTAAACCAAATCGGACCGCCCCAAAATACATACCCGGTGCCAAGCAGAATTGCTGCCGCGGCTCCAGAGCCCGATAGCGCTCTTAGCTTCCAGGCGGCGCCGGCAATCAATATACTTCCAGCCGCACCAACAGCCAGCCGAAGCAGCGGACTGGCATCCAGTAAGCTCCAAATATCCATTCGCTTCGGTTCCTTTCCCTAATCCGGATTCGTTAACGCAACTGAGTTGCGTTTACTCCACTAAACCTACGCTCTAGCTATCAAACTCAACTTAGTACTCTTCAAAACTACACACTCTTTAGCGACTGAACGCAACTCTGCACGTTTCTACGCAATCCTACCATTTCGCAATTCTAACGCAACTGTGAGCTCTTATTCAGGTGTAATCCCCACTATTCATAACCTAATGCAACTGAGACGCCTTATCCCGCCATTTTAACGCCTAAACACGTCGATTGAAGGCAATTAACGCTTCCCAGTTGCGTTAGACTTCTAAAAGTGGTCAAATCGGGCAAATAGCGCTTCTCAGTTGCGTTAGCTCCTTGACTTACCAACGTGTACAGCACACAGCAAACAGCACACACAAAACAGTAGAGCGTGCGGAGAGCTGGAAAGTGTTAGTAAAACACCAAAAGGCCCAGAGTCCTTTTGATAGAATTATAAAGTCCTCTTACGAGCAGTTGCGCTTATTCGAGTTGAATTCTACTACCTAGCCGCTTAAATCATCCCGCTCGGGCAGGCTCCGCAGCGCTGCGCGCCAGTGGGACGGATCGTCCGTGCAAATCATCAGTTCCGCATCCATAAGCGCATAGCGGCGAATCAGCCTGAACTCATTGAGCGTCCAAGCCATCGTTCTCAGCCCATGCGCCCGCAGCTGCTTAAGCCGCTCGCGGTTAAGCGAGCGATAATCAATAGAGAGCAGGCTGCAGCCTAGCTCCAGCAGCTCGGCCGGAAGCTTGCCGCTCCAGCTGTCGGTAATTAAACCCGTTTGCAGCCGCTCATCCAGCTCCTTCACCCTTCGCAGCGAGCTGCGGCTGAAGGAGGTGAGCACACAGCGGTCAGCCATCCCCGCCCTGTGAATCGTTTCAATCACTTTCTCTTCCAGCGGCCGCGTGGTCCCGTGATGCTTCAACTCGATGTTGAAGCGCAGCCTGTCCCCTGTCTCGCGCAAAGCTTCCTCCAGCGTTGGCAGCTTCTCTCCCCGGTACTTTGCCGAGAACCAGCCCCCCGCATCGAGTTTGCCCATCTGCGCCGCCGTAAGCTGTCCCGGCTCCGCCCCTCCGCCGTTCGCCGTACGGCGAAGCTTGCGGTCGTGTACAAGCACCGGCACATGGTCGGCCGATAGCTGTACATCAACCTCAGCCCAGCCAACATCGGCGGCTTCCGCAGCAAGCTTGAGCGCTGCCAGCGTATTTTCCGGCGCAAGGCTTGACCAGCCGCGATGGGCGACGCAAGGATTCCTCAACGCTTAGCCACCGTCCCGTCTGCCGCTACAGAAGCAGCTCTGCTAATGCTGTCCAGCCGTTTTAATTGAGCCTCGCGCTCTTTGCCCGTTACCGATTGAGGGCGGGATTGAACGATTTTCATCGGATTAAACTTCAAGCCGCAGCGTCCGTCCTTCGAGCACACGGCGTCCAGCACGCCGCTTTCGCTCGTGTTGGAATTCGCGTTGGAGGTGAAAATAAAATTGCCGAGGCTATAAGCAATCCACTTGCCTTTATACAGCTCAAATCCTTGCAGCACATGAGGATGCGAACCGATGACCAGATCTGCGCCGGCATCGATAAAGTTTCGGGCCAGCGTTTTTTGGTGATCGACAGGCTGATCGGCCCGTTCCTTGCCCCAGTGAACCATCACGACGAGCAAATCCGCCTTGTCCCTTGCCGCGCGAATCGCCGCTTCGGCGCTTGCGGAATCGTAAGCGTCCGCGACGCCTATCCGGTTAGGGCCCGCTTTCCATTCAATAACGGGCATGACACGGCTAACGCCAATGTAAGCCACCTTGATGCCTCCGCGATTCACAATATACGGCTCGTAAGCTTCCTTGTCGTTGCGACCGGCCCCGACATAAGGAAGTCCGGCTTCATCCAGATGGCGGATCGTATCCAGAAGTCCCTCCGTGCCCTGGTCAAGTGTATGGTTATTTGCGAGAGTGACAACATCGAAGCCGGCTTTTTTCAGCGGCTTTAAGTATTCGGGCTTGCCTTTAAACACAAATTGTTTATCCTGCGCAGGGGTGCCGCCGGTCGTAATTGGCGTTTCCAGATTGCCGGCCGTTATGTCCGGTTGTTTCAAGAAAGCTCCGGCTCCTGTAAAAGGATAGTCCAGCCCTTTGCTGTCCATATGTGCCGCTACCTTGGAAGCAAGCAAAATATCGCCTGTAAACGCCAGATGAACCGTGGGAGCATCCTTTGGAACGCTTCCGCCCCAACCCGGTTGATTCGAACCTGAAGAGGATTCGTTGTCATTGGGCGAAGGGCTTGGACTTGGACTCACGCTAGGCGTTGCTGAGTGAGACGGAGTAGCGGATGGCGTCGGCGAACCCGTCGGTGTTGGGCTTGGTGTAACAGTCGGCAACATGGACGGTGAAGGCGTCGGCGAGGCTGTGCCAGCTGAGGCGGCATGTTCTCCCTGCCCCGGCTCCTGCGAATCCCCCCTGGAACCTCCGGGGCTTCCTGCGTTATCTGCAACGACGCCGTTCGGCTCCGAAGCGCCTGCATAATAAAATAAATAATAGCCCCCTGCCCCGATCAATAAAATAAGCAGTGTTACATTAAAAAATAACAGCCTGCGCATCGTACGCTGCTTACGCTTGCGTCCCTGCTCCCTGGCTTGAGTTCGATTACGGTACAAAAAAAGACAGCTCCTCTCGCGGGTGAAATGAATGGATGATGACCGGGCCGCACCCGCAGGGCAGCCTTCCGCCATTATACCATTCTATAACGTCCCGCAAAGAGAAGCTGTTGCAGATTAAATCAGGCTTGACCAAATTTTTTTGGCCGCTTCGCGGCCTTGACGGATGCAATCGGGCAAGCCGACTCCATCAAATGCCGCTCCCGTCACATACACGCCGGGACAATCCTGCAGCATAGCGTCCCTCAGGCTGGCAATTGCCTGCACATGTCCCACCGGATATTGCGGCATGGAGTGATGAAGCCGGGTAATTTCCGTAAACAGCGGCTCTGCGTCAATCCCCATCGTATCGCGCACATCGCGCCTAACAGCTGCTAACAGCTCGTCGTCCGGCAGGAACGCGCCTTCCTCGGCGCCCGAACGGCCAACATAACAACGAAGCAGCACATGATCGTCAGGACTTGTATGCAGCCATTTGGCGGAAGTCCACGTACAGGCCGTGATTGTCCTGCCCTCGGATATCGGCACCAGAAATCCGGAGCCGTCAAATTCCATATCGGCAATCGTCTCAGCTTTAAAGGCCATGACGACGTTTGCGACCGAAACGTATTCCACGGCGCGCAAAGCAGAAACATCCGTGAACGGCTGGAGCAGCTCCGCCGCAGTCGGGCTAGGCACAGTAACGACAACCGCATCAGCGAGCAGCTCTCCGCCTCCGTCCAGCTCCAGCACGTACGGGCGTTCGCCGCCTTCCGCAGCGCGGATCGAGCGAAGCGACGCGCCCATCCGGCGTTCAACGCCGCCGAGAGCATTGTCCAGCCCGTCAACGAGCGTACGCAGACCGTTCCGGTACGTCATAAACATGCCGCGCGCCGAAGCCGGCACGTAATCCGGCAACGCGGCTGCAGCGCCAGGCTTAGAAGCCCGCATGCCGCGAATGAGGCTGCCATGCTCCAGCTCGGCTTTGCGGAACTGCGGGAAGGTTGCGGCGAGACTCAGCTTGTACAGATTGCCGGCGTAGATGCCTGCCAGCAGCGGCTCGCTGATACTCTTCACCATATCCGCTCCGAACCGCCGCTCCAAAAAGGCGCCTACAGACTCGTCCGTGCCGTCATCGGGGCGCGGCGGGACGAGAAAATCCTCCGTCGCCCGGAATTTGGCGTCCACGTCAAGCAGCTCCGTCTTCAGGAAGGAGGCGATGTCCGCCGGAATGCCAAGCGCCAGCTTAGGCGGCATCGGATGCAGCTGTCCGCCTTGATAAATATACGTTTTGACCGCCTTGGAATTGGTCGTTACGAGCTCATCCAGCAGCCCGAGATCCTTCGTCAGCTCCAAAATGGCATGTTTGCGGCCCAGAAAAGAATCCGGCCCCTTTTCAATCGTGAAACCGTCCTTCTGGAGGGATTCTATCCGTCCGCCAAGGCGACTGCTTGCCTCCAACAGGACAATCTCAGCTTCAAGCCCTTGCTCCCTGCCCTGCTGCTGCAAGTAAAAAGCGGCGCTTAAACCGGTCAGCCCCGCTCCGGCAACAGCAATGACGGGTTTCCTTGCCGTAGTCATGCCCCTAGCTCCGCAGACGCTTCGCGAATGGAATCGGCCAGAGTCTCCATATAAAGCGGGTCGGAATTAAGCATGCGAATCCGCCCGAATGCAACGCCGAGCTGCTCGGCATGCGCCATTGCCTCAATATCGAGATCATAGAGCACTTCCAGGTGATCGGATACAAAGCCGACCGGAGCAGCCAGCAGCGCCCGCTCCCCTGCCCCCGCGAGAGATTCCATCGTCTCCAGAATGTCGGGTCCGAGCCACGGCTCCGGTGTTCTCCCCGCACTCTGCCAGGTGAATTGCCAGCTGTCTACTCCAGCCGCTTCAGCTACAGCACGCGACGTTTCAAGCAGCTGCTCCTCGTAAGGGTCGCCAGCCTCGCGAATTCGCACCGGCAAGCTGTGCGCGCTGAACAGCACTTTAACCTTGGCGCCGTCTGCCTTTGCGGAAACAGCCTCAACACCTTCGCGCACACGCTCCACCAGCGCCTGAATCAAGCTCGGATGCAGATGATAAGAGTCGACGCATACCATTCCAATGCCATGCTTCTCCGCTTCCGCAACCGCTCTTTTGTTATAACTCGCCACGCTCATCGTGGAAAAATGCGGCGCAAGCACGATGCCGACCGCTTGTTTCACGCCGTCCGCAGCCATTTGAGCCACGCCGTCCTCAATGTATGGACGGGCATGCTTCAAGCCTTGATAACAGCGGAAACGTCCCGGCTCCGCCGTGTCCAGCTTGTCCTGCAGGCTGCTGACCTGCCGGTCGGTATTTTCACGAAGCGGGAACACGCCCCCGGCAATGGCCTCGTAACGGTCCGTCAGCTCCTTGAGCTGCTCGGGCGAAGGAGCGCGGCCGCGACGGATATGCGTGTAATACTCCTCAACGTTGTCCAGACTTTCCGGAGTTCCGTACGACATAACCAGAACGCCGATCGTTCCATCAGGCATGGGAAATCTCCTCTCCTGCACTCTTTTTGCTAGAAGATACGCTGGAAAGAGCCTGCGCCGAATAATCGTGGATGTAATCCGTCAGCTGTTTAAGCTTGTCGAGCGAAGCTTCCGGGAACAAGCCGTGGCCTAGATTGAACACATAGCCAGGCTCCTGGATGCCCTGATCGATAATCGCTTTGGCATGCTCCTGTATAACCTCAATCGGAGCGGTGAGCACTACGGGATCAAGATTGCCCTGAACCGCGTACCCGCCTCCCAGACGTCTGCGCGCTTCCGGAATGCTGACGCGCCAGTCGATACCGATCGCTTCTGCCTGCAAACCGCGCAGCTCCGGCAGCAGCTCGCCCGAGCTTACGCCAGGGAAATAAATGCCCGGCTGCTCCAGGTCGGACAGCTCCGCAAAAATGCGGCGGATTGTCGGCAGCACGAAGACGCGGAAATCATGCGGCGCGAGCGAGCCGACCCAGCTGTCGAACAGCTGAAAAGCTTTGCCACCGTTCGCCGCATGAGCGCGCAAATAAGTAATGACCATATCGCCCAGCTTGTCCATGAGCAGAAACCAAGTTTGCGGATCGCCGTACATCATCGCTTTTGTTTTCAAATAACTGCGCGAAGGACGGCCCTCGATCAAGTAGCTGGCAATCGTGAAAGGCGCTCCGGCGAAAGTGATGAGCGGCACCTCAAGCTCCCGGTCAAGAATGCGGATTGTCTCCAGCACATGCCCCAGGTCCCCTTCGACATCGATCGGTTTCAGCCGCCGCACATCTTCCGCGCTGCAAATCGGATTGTGAATAACCGGTCCCGTGCCGGCGACAATATCAAAGTCAATCCCGATTGAAGCTACGGGATTCATAATATCGGAATATAAAATAGCGGCGTCCACGCCAAGCTTGCGAACAGGCATCAGCGTAACCTCTGCGGCCAGCTCGGGCTGCCGGCAAATCTCCAGCAGGCTGTAGGATTCCTTGATTTTGCGGTAATCCGGGTCGTACCGCCCCGCCTGCCTCATGTACCAGACCGGCACATGGTCGGTTTTTTCCCTCCGGACAGCCCGGAGGAAGGAGTCGTTTTTAATCATTTCCGCTCCCCTTTGCTCTCTATGAATTTCCCATCGCTTCCATTATGCCCGTTTTTAAAAACGCTAACAAGCTTCGACCTGTCACGGCTATGACAATCCTATGACAAAGAAGTTTCAAGTTCGGGCCAAAACGATTATACTATGCACAACTATTCGATTTCAGTAAGAATCAGGCTACGACAAGGAGAATGCCTCGATTATGACTTCATCTGCGATGAATTCCGAGCTGGCCGCTTTGGCCTATGACGGCTCGCCGCTGGGAATCGCTTTTGCCGTACTGCCAGAAGGGACCTGGCTTGGCATGAACGCCGCTTTTGGCAGACTGCTCGGCACAGCCTCTAATCCGGCACAGCAGCAGGAAGCTCCCGGACTAGTTCTTACGGAGCCCGGCGAAACGCCGGAGCAGCTTGGCGAGCTGCTGCGCAATCATCCTTATATTTATCGACGCATTCGTCTCAAGCATGCCGAAGGGTATTCCGTGCAGCTGCGGGTCAGCCTGAATGAAGTCGCT
Organism: Paenibacillus pasadenensis; assembly: GCF_023715725.1. Lineage (GTDB taxonomy): Bacteria > Bacillota > Bacilli > Paenibacillales > Paenibacillaceae > Paenibacillus_O > Paenibacillus_O pasadenensis_A. Next base: position 391,330 of record NZ_JAMBOT010000002.1, on the reverse strand, counting down.
TTTGGCGGCGGCCGGGCCGTCATGATTACAGCCGTTGAAGCGGGGCAGGTGCTGCCCGAACGGCTGAATGATGAGGATTTATACGACCTGATCGTAAACAGCACGCAGGACATCGTCTCCTGCAGCACGCCTGAGGGCACAATTCTTTATATTACTCCGTCCGTCACGGAAATTCTTGGCTACACGGAAAGCGAGATGCTGGGCCGCAACCGCCGAGAATTTTACCATGCCGAGGAAGCAAGCGATATGGCGAACAGCCGTATGTTCGATCCGGAGAATAGCTTTGTGCGCAGGGTGCGGCATAAGGACGGCCGTTTTATTTGGATGGAGACGTACTTCAAAATCATTACTCTGCAAAGCGGGAACCGGCGGATTCTGACGTTCGGACGAGACGTAACCGCGTTGAAGAAGTATGAGGAGATGCTGGCTGCCGTACACCGGATCGCCAAAATCGGCGCATGGGAATGGGATATCGCCGCCAATCGGATCACCTTTTCCGAGGATGCCCGGCGAATGTACGGGTATTTGCTGCCCTCCGTGGCGCCTGCGGGTGACGAGTTGATTGATTCGCTTGGCCTGGACCCTCTTGTCTCCTTCGACTTCAAGCATTTTTTGCGGCTTGGCGCGCACAACAAGGACAAGCATAAGCTGTGGGAATACAAAATGAAGCTGCCAGACGGGAGCCTGAAATATTTCCAGGTGCAGTGTGAAGCAAAGGTAAACCACTATGGGGATATCTATCAATATATCGGAATCATCCGGGATGTAACGGAGCAGCGCGAGCTGCAGCAGAAGCTGCTGGACAGCGAGCAGAGATACAAATCGCTGTTTGAGCATAACCCGCAGACGGTGTATTCCATGAATATGAGCGGCCAGTTTCTGACCGCCAACGCCAAAATCGAGCAGTTAACCGGATATAGCGTGAAAGAGCTTGTCGGAATGGACTGGCACTCGCTCGTCTCCGCCGGGTTCGCGGACAAGGCAAAGCTATATTTTAAGCTGGCCTGCCAGGGCGTGCCGCAATCCTTTGACATTACGCTCCGTCACAAAAACGGTTATGAAATCCAAGTCAACATTACAAACATCCCTATTATTGTGGACCGGGAAATCGTCGGTGTTTACGGAATCGCGATGGACATAACGGACCATAGGAGATATTTGGATCAAATTGAAAAGCTCAGCTACAACTATACGTTGATTTTAAACGCCGTGTCGGAAGGAATTATGGGTCTGGACCGCCAGGGACGCTCTACCTTTATTAATCCGGCCGCCGCAGCCATGCTCGGTCTTTCACCTGCAGAAGCGCTCGGCGGTTCCTATTTGGACATTATCGATCAGACCCGTTCCGACGGCACGCCTTATCCGCTGGAAGAAGCGCCGATCTACCAGGCTCTGACCGAAGGCCGCCATTACCGCAACAAGGAAGCGGTGCTTTGGCGCAAGGACGGCACCAGCTTCCTGGCTGAATTTCGGGTTACGCCCATTTCCGATAACGGCGTCAACCGCGGCGTAGTTATTGTATTTCAGGATATTACGAACGAAAAGGAGATTATCCGGGCCAAGGAGTCGGCAGAGGAAGCGGACCGGGCCAAATCCGAGTTTCTTGCGATAATGAGCCACGAGCTTCGCACGCCGATGAACGGCATACTGGGCATGGCTGATCTGCTCGCCGGAACGGAGCTGGACGAGGAGCAGCAAAGCTACGCGGATACGATAATCCAGAGCGGGGAATCGCTGCTTCGGCTGCTGAACGAGATTTTGGACTTCAGTAAAATTGAAGCGGGTAAAATGTCGCTGGAAAAGGAGCGTTTTTCTTTAGCTTCGCTCGCCTCGGATGTGCTGGAGCTGTTCCGTCCCGTGGCTTCGGAGAAACAATTGAACCTGGAGCTTAAGCTCAGCGAGCGTTTGCCGGATCTATTTGTCGGCGATGCCGGACGTATTCGCCAGGTGCTCGTCAATCTTGTCGGCAATGCGGTGAAATTTACGGACCGCGGCTCCGTATCGCTTTGTTTGAACCCGCTGGCAATCGACGATCATTCCTGCATGCTGGAGCTAGCGGTGCACGATACCGGAATCGGGATTCCGCTGGATAAGCAAAATCTTCTGTTCCAGTCGTTCTCCCAGCTGCATCCGGCTCTGAATCGGAAATACGGCGGAACAGGACTCGGCTTAGCCATCAGCCGCAAGCTGGTGGAACTAATGGACGGCACAATCGGTGTTGAAAGCACGCCTGGCGAAGGCTCCGTGTTCCGGGTGATGATCAGCCTGGCATACGAACAGCAAACTGCCACCGCTATTAAACAGGCAGCCGAATTCGAGGAAGCTTTGAAGCCCCAGCCCGCCTGTTCCGCCCGTTTCAGCGGCATACATGCACTCGTTGCTGACGACAATCAGGTGAACCGGATGCTGCTTACCGCCCTGCTCCGCAAAATGGGCTGCAGTGCCGATACGGCCGCGAACGGCCAGGAAGCTGTGGAAAAACTCGATCAGCAAAGCTACGATATCGTGTTTATGGATTTGCAAATGCCCGTCATGGACGGCCTGGAGGCAAGCCGCACGATTCACGCCCGAATTCCAGCCGAGCGCCAGCCGGCTATCGTGGCAGTCACCGCATTTGTCCGCCAATCCGACCGGGACAAATGCTCCGATGCCGGAATGAAAGATTTCATTAGCAAGCCGGTATTCGCCTCTGAAGTGACACGCGTACTGGGCAATTTAGTGTCGGGCGTATATGGCGGTTCGCCTGCTGACGGCTCCTCCTAACCCGGCATGAACCGCAGATGTATTGAATTACTGGTTCAATTGGAACACTAGTCCATGTAAGGCGGCGTTGAACGTTGCTATAGTTTGGATTAGGTGATGACATGGCTTATGATTACTCCGTAATTGGAAAAAGAATCCGCAAAGCAAGAGAGGATAAAGGTCTGACTCAGGAAGCTCTGGCCGAAAGGCTGGACGTATCCAATGCCTATATCAGCAAGATCGAGCGTGGACGGACTCCGATCAATCTGGACAGGCTTTCGGAGTTATGCGTTGTCCTGGAGGAAACGCCGGAATATTTGTTAAGCGGCGCCAACAGCTCGGCCCAGGATTTCCTGCGCAACGAGATCATGGAGATGCTGGAAGGCTGTCCGCCCGAAAAAATCCGCCTTATATCCAAAGTAATCCGTCCGATTATTGAATACAAAGATTAAGCTTCAACAAAAAGGCCCGGCATTGGATGAGCAATCATCCGATGCCGGGCCTGAGCTTTATCCGGTTATGCTTTTACAATCCGCACTTCCACTTCATCCGGACGGAATACGCTGACGAGAGAGCCGTTTTTGTCCGCAGCGAACAACACCGACCGCTCCGCCTCCAGCTTGAAGGAATAACGGACGCCCGTGACAGGGTCCTTGACCGTAATATCCGCATCCAGCGCGTACTCCGATACAAACACATACACGGCTCCGCCTTGGAATTGCAGCTTGCGGCCGTACACGCCGGCAAGCTGTCCGCCCTGCTCCCACTCCAGCTCCGCCTCTACTCCCGCCGCTTCCAGCACGCGGTCATAAACGGCTTCAAGCGGCATGTAGGATTCCGCCAGCTCAAGCGGCAGAGGGCACCAGAACAGACGTCCTTTGCCAAGCTCGATTTCATGCAGCTGAGCGGCCGCATTCATTGGACGGCCGTCCTCCCCGAGCAGCGCCTGTTTGCTGAGACGCGCGATGCTCTCGCCTGCAAAGCTTACCGGCAGCAGCTCTCCATCCAGCTCCAGCGCCTCTTCGCGGCGCACGTTGGCTGCCACAGACGGGCCGGTCAGCGCGGCTGCACGCTCGGTGCGATGCCAATAAGCATCCAGGTTAAGCGGGCCGGTCACGAGCAGCGTGCCTCCCGTCTCGGTTGCCCAGTCGATAAGCGACTGCAGCGCCTCGTCACTGAAATTTTGCGCGGAAGGCACCATAATCAGCTTAGGCGATTCATAACGCTCATCCTTGAGCACATCAAGCCCGTACTCGCTCAGCGAGCGGAACGGAACGTTCATCCGGTGAGCCAGCGAGCGGCTCAGGCAGGACGTGCTTTCAAGCACGGAAGAACGGTTCGAGAAGCTGTTGCTGTACGGATATACGACCGCCACCTCTTCCAGCTTGCGGTCCTCGAACAGATGTCCCGCTTCCTTAATGAAGCGGCCGAAATCATACGATACGCTTGCTTCCGGCTTTTCCGTACCGTCAGCACGGATGGCTCCGATATGCGATTCATTGATGTTGTGCATGTAATAGTTGATGTTCCAGATCCATTGGACCGCGCCTGCGCCGCCAGTAGAAAACGTATAGGCGTACTTGCGCTCCAGAATGGAATGCAGCTCTTCTTCCGAACGTTTGGCGAAGCCGTCCGGCGTCTCGATGTACATGATGCCCGTTTCTTGAATAACGTTTGGCTTAAACGGCGTTTTGGCGAAAATACCGTCCAGCACAAGCTGATCGTTCATCCACCACGTATGGTTGGTCGTGTAATCAACCGCCGCCTCATAAAAGAGCGGAGACGGGCGCTGCGCCTGAAGCGCTTCGTCCTGGCCAACCGTTACCATCTGTTTCGGCTGAATCGCTTGGATTGCCTCGCGCAGTTCGGCCGCCCACCGGTTATGCATCTCTTGGGAGAACAGCAGGTAGTCGAGCCATTGCCCGCTGCGCTTTTCCAGCAGCTCAGTCGTTCTGAAGCCGATGTCTTCCTTGGTCGGCGTTTTAATGCTGTCAAAGGAAGGAAGATCAAGCGGCGACATATTCCACGTCTCCTGCAGCTTTTCGATGCTGCCGTGACGCTGCTGCAGCCATTCCCGGTAAGCGGCCAGCTCGAAGCGGTCGCCGATTGTGCTTGCCGCGCTCCACAGCTTCAGCGGGTGGAACATCGTCGGCTCGTTGATCAGATCCCAATGCACATGGGCGCTGTCCTTATGACGGGTCACAATCGCCGTAATAAAGCGTTTTTGCGCCTCGACGCTGCGCGGATCCAGATAAGGGTTCTCGCCCTCCCACAGCTCCGGCGTAAACGCGAAGAAGTTGAACACTAGCTCCAGGTCATGGCGTTTTGCCGTCAGGATGAGCGCATCAACCGCACGCAGCATCTCTTCGCTGACATGGCCGTCGACAAACGCCATTTTACGCAGCGCCGTCCAAATTCCGGTACGGATCATGTTGATGCCGGACTTTGCCATATGGGCCATATCGCGATCCCATACCGCCGTGTTAGGCAGATGCAAATATTTGCGCGCCACATCGCTCGTCATATACGTCATGCCAACGATCGGCAGCGGCTTGCCGTCCTTCACAAAATAATCGCGGTTCGCTTCCAGCATGCTGCCCTCGCGAAGCAGCTGCTCGTCGCGGCCCCAGAAGCCCTGCACGAGACGGCGAATCTCGCCGCTGCCCTCGGCCGTCAGCTCGGCGTCGATGCGGTAGTATCCCGGATCTGCCGTAATCGGCAGCGGAATACGCTCATAGTCGGTTAGCGCGCCGGATTGCAGCGTCAGGCTGTCTTCGACTACAACCGTCTCCTGTTCGCCTTTGATCCGGCTTACTTTGTACATCACCTTCCAGCTAGCATCACCGCCGGAGCGGCTAAGCCGCTGGCGCTGGAATGTCAGAACCGGCTTCTCGCCGATTTCATAACAGGCGTAGTTAGGCTTCAGCCACCATTCGGTCACGCCGCGCGCAGCAAAATCAGCCCAGGCCGCCAACGCTTCCGCGCCTTTGCCGTCTTCCCAGAAAGCGGCTCCCGCCTCGCGGTTGGCAAAGATCCACCGTCCGCCCGCGAAGTCCCCTTTTGTATTTTCCAACAGCACAACCGGAGCGCAGCGCTCGCGGGAATCTTTGTCCAGGCCGGTGAGCAGCGGGTAAATATGCGCATCCATCGGTCCGGCAGAGCCGTTTTCGTCCGGGTGATCGTTAGCGCGCGTCACATGCAGCGCCAAGCCGTAGGTCGGCGACTGATCAAACAGCCCTTCTGCGCCTTCAAGCAGAGGGATCGACGAAGAGGCTTTCCACTCGACAACCCGGGATACATCGGCCTTGAGCGCCTCGTGAATGCCGATTGCTTGATGATACGCGGTCTGCTCAGCCTCAGGCTGCCAGCTGCCCTCCACATGCGCTACCGGAACACGCAGCGGAATACCGCCGATTACGACAAGTCCGCCTCCCCGCTTCAGGTGGTTCATAATAGCTGGCCAAGCCGCTTTTGGAAAATAAGGACCGTGCAGCATAACGAGCGCCTCCGGCCGCTCCTGCTCCAAACGGTCAGCCAGAGCTGCCGCCTCAACGAGCGATTCACCTAACGGCCGAAGCTGTGCCTCAGCAGGGCGCTGTCCCGCGAACGGGAAGTTAGCGTCATAAAAAGCAATCCATTTATACATGTCATACGTCCTCTCTTCATACTCTCATTCCGGCTTCTTCCGGCAGCTGCATACGATTATATAGCCGTTAAAAAGGCCGCTGCCGGGCGGCAGGCTTTGGCATCAGATCTGCTGCCCGCCGCAAATTTAAGGTCAACCGAAAAAATAGTCTTGCGCTAATTTGTTAGGTTTGTTAGGCTAATGAGAAGCATAAATTCCACCAAACAATAGAGGGTGCAAACATCGATGTCAAGAGGCGGAAAAGTAACGATGCAGCAAATCGCCGATCGGCTGCAGGTGTCAAAATATACCGTATCCCAGGCGATGTCCGGCAAGTCCGGGGTCAGCGAGGCTACTCGCCAAAGGGTAATGGAAACAGCGCATGCGATGGGCTATGAAGCCCCGGCGGCCAAGGCGGAGCCTGCTGCAAGTTTATCGGCGGCGCAGCATCCTAACGATTTGACAAATTCCGGTTCGCGTTCGGCGGGAACGGACGGACGTTATGTGGTCATATGGATGTCGAGAGCCCATCAAGAAGAGCGCATGTACTGGCAGCGGGTGCTTGGCGGCATCCAGGAGGGCTGCCGTCAGCGCGGCTGGGGCACTGTTCTGCTCGCCCCGATGGACGAAGGCAAATCGGCCGAAATACTGCCGTCTTACTTGGACCGCTCGCGGTGCGTCGGCGGGCTTGCGGTTGGCGCGTTCCCGCTGCGCCAGCTGACGGCAATGAAGCGGACGGGGCTGTCCGTCGTGCTCGTCGACCATCAGGAGCCGTATTCCGGAATCGACAGCGTGGCAAACGATAATATTGCCGCTGCGCGCATGATTTGCGGTATGCTGCTCGACAAAGGCTGCCGGCGGTTTATTTTTATTGGCAGCGACCGCTTTTCCGTCAGCTTCAGAGAACGCTGGCTCGGCTGCCGTTCCGCGCTTGAACAGGCATTCGCCCAGCGCAAGGACGGAGAGCTGCGCCGCTGGAATATCCCGTACTCGCGCGAATGGGACGAGGCGCTGCTGACCCGCCTCGCCAAAACAACCCCGGACGATTTGCCGGACGCTTTTGTTTGCGCTAACGACGATATCGCCATCCATCTGCTCAAAGCGCTGCAGCAGCGCGAGGTTGCCGTACCGGGACGCTGCCGCGTTGCCGGCATCGACAACATTGAAGGCTCTGCCTGGACCAAGCCAACTCTGACTACGATGGATCTCGGCAAAGAGCTGCTTGGGCATCGCGCCGTCGAAGCGCTTGAGCGCAGAATGCGGCTGCCCGGAGCATCCGTCGAACGGATTGGCTTAGTGCCGGAGTTGGTCGTGCGCGCAAGCACCTGATGTACAACCGCAATAAGCCTCTTCCCCTTTTGAGGGGAGAGGCTTATTTTGCTTCATTATGGCTTTTTTAATGAAATACAGCCAAAAAGGGTCAGTCCTTGACGCGCATGACGGCCAGTCCGTCATAAGCAGGCAGAAGCGTCCCTGTCAGCCTCGGATCTTCGGATAACATCCGGTTGAAGTCCCTCATCGCCAGCACGGAAGGTCCTGTGCGCAACGGATCGGCGACACGGCCCCGCAGCAGCGTGTTATCGGCAACTATAACAGCCCCCGGCTCCGCCAGCCCGATGGCCGCCTCCAGATAACGCGGATATCCTCCTTTGTCCGCATCAATGAAAAAGAAATCAAAGCGCCTTCCTTCCCGTTTCAGCTGCTCCAGACTGTCCGCAGCATCTCCGACAACATACTCCGTCTGTGGGCCGAATCCGGCCGCAGCCAGATGATCTCTCGCTGTATCGGCGTAATCCTGCAGCAGTTCCAGCGAAGAAAGCCGGCCTTCCGGCTGCAGCCCGCGCGCCAGACAAATGCCGCTATAACCTCCTAACGCGCCGATTTCCAATACACGGGAAGCTCCGCTCATGGCAACGAGCAGCGTCAGCAGCCGGCCGTAACCGGTCGGCACGGAAATTTCCGGCATGCCCCGCTCGCGGATGCCAGTCAGCACTCTTTGCAAATCCGGATCGGGCGGAAATAACGCTTCTATATATGCCTCCATTTCTTCCTGTCCGTACAATCGTTCCTTCATTCGCGGTTCCTGCCTTTCTTCGTTGTACTTGTTGCGTTCAATCGCCTATACTTGATTGTATGACGACAGGTCAGGAGACACAAATGCTCCTCACCGGATATGGAGTGAATTGAACGACATGCAACAGCTTGAACTTATTGCAACTTCTCCTATGGGCCTCGAAGCGATCGTCGCCCGGGAGCTGAAGGAGCTTGGATACGAGGATACCAAAACCGAGAACGGACGCGTCACGTTCCGCGGCGGGCTGGAGGATATCGCCCGTGCCAATCTGTGGCTCCGCACGTCCGACCGGGTGCTCGTCAAAATGGCGGAGTTTCCGGCCGTCACGTTTGAAGAGCTTTTTGAAGGCACGCGCGCCATCAACTGGCCGGACTGGATTCCTGAGCACGGCGAGTTTCCGGTAAACGGCCGCTCTCACAAATCCCAGCTTTCCAGCGTGCCTGCCTGCCAGTCCATCGTCAAAAAAGCCGTCGTTGAGCGGATGAAGGACGAATACGGGACCGAATGGTTTACCGAGGACGGGGCTCGTTACGTAATCGAGGTTAGCCTGCTTAACGATGTCGCGCTCATTACGCTCGATACAACCGGGCCAAGCCTGCACAAGCGCGGTTACCGCAAGCTCGTTACGGAAGCGCCGCTGAAGGAAACGATGGCGGCAGCGATGGTGCTGCTCAGCCGCTGGCGCCCGGAGCGTCCGCTGTACGATCCGTTTTGCGGCTCCGGCACAATTCTTGTTGAAGCGGCGATGATTGGCTGGAACGTAGCTCCCGGCCTGCGCCGCGAATTCAACAGCAGCAATTGGGACATTATGGGAGATCGCCGCTGGGAGATCGCGCGCGAGGAAGCGATGGATTCCGTCAAGGATGACGTGAAGCTGGATATTAGCGGCTCGGACATTGATCCCGAAGCGATTGAGGTTGCGGAAGCGGCCGTGCGCAAAGCCGGCTTCGCCCGTGAAATCAAGCTGCAGACGATGCCGATTGCCCGCGTTCAGCCGCAGGGCAAATTCGGCTGCATCATTACGAACCCTCCTTACGGGGAGCGTCTCGGCTCCGAGAAAGAAGCGGACAAGGTAGTCCGGCAGCTCGGCTTCATTGATGCCGTGAAGAAGGACTGGTCGGTATTTGCGCTCAGTCCGTCCAAAACATTCGAGCAGAGCTACGGCCGCTCGGCGGACAAAAAACGCAAGCTGTTCAACGGCCGCATTGAATGCCAGCTGTACCAGTACCTCGGCCCGCTGCCGCCGCGTCCTCGTCCGGAAGAATGAAATAGGGGCTGTCCCATAGGTCACACGATGTGACTAGGGACAGCCCCTTTTCAGCTTGGATCGCTCCGTAAGGTCGTTTGGCGACCTTACGGACGCCGCTTTTCAGCTTCGCCCGCTCCGTAAGGTCGTTTGGAGACCTTACGGTCGTCGCTTTTCAGCTTCGCCCGCTCCGTAAGGTCGTTTGGCGACCTTTCGGTCGCCGCTTTTCAGCCCTGCCCGCTCCGTAAGGTCGTTTGGAGACCTTACGGTCGCCGCTTTTCAGCCCTGCCCGCTCCGTAAGGTCGTTTGGCGACCTTACGGCTGCCGCTTTTCGGCTTCGCCCGCCCCGTAAGGTCGTTTGGCGACCTTACGGTCGCCGCTTTCACACATCCCGCAAAAAAACCGGCCCCGCCATGAGAGAGCAACTCTCTCGCCAGCGGAAGCCGGTTTATTTTTTAATATGGGGTTTGACCTTCTCCAGTACCTCGTCCTCGGTCGGCGCCGTAATATATCGGCCGTTAATAAACACAAACGCCCTCTTGGCACAAGGCCCGCAGTAAGACTTGCAGCCTACCTTGATGTCCGCTTCAGGGTCCAGCTTCTGGAGCTTGGGCAGAAGCGTCTTGACCCGGGTAAAGTTGCATTTGTCGCAAATGCGGATATCGTTCAAAGCGGTGTAACACTCCCCGCCTGGCGCAGCCAGTGTCTCAGTGGTCACCGTGGTTGCCCTTCGACGGATTAGTTACAGTGAAGCCTTCTTCCGGACTGTACAGGTAGTCGATTTTAACGCCGTCTAACAACTCGATCCCTTTTTCCAGCAGCACGTCGATCTCTTTATCGGTGGAGACAAGCTCGTCCTTCTCCGTTTGATCGTCAATGCCAAGGCCGTAGTGAGCATGGTCGCCATGCGAATGAGTAATATAGACGCGAAGGAACTTTCCTTCGTGCTCCGGCTTGTCCAGCTCGGCCTTCAAAATCTTCGCCGCATTACGGGTAATCTTGCAATTCATGTGTATCCTCCTCGTCTATCAGAACCCTCTTGCCGCAGCAAGAGGACTGTCGGTCCAATTCTATCTTATTTTATAAAATGCAGGCTGAAACTTCAACCCGCGCGGTATTTGTTTTCCATCCAACGGGTGAAGCCTTCGGCAGCAATCATCGTCACCGCAACGTCGTCCACCGGGATAAACGGCATCACATCCGGCAAAACCCAGTAAAGCCCAACCGGAAGCAGAAACATCAGCTTATGGGACAGCTTCACTTGAGGTGAACGAAGGAGCCGGTATATTCTCGTAAAAACATGCTTCCAATGCCGCAGGGAAAGCAGCTTGCGCATGGTCATCCCTCCTTGAAGACAGAATTGCCGGATTGAACCTCTTTTAAACCGGCACTACTAATACGAATCAACTGCCCTCCTGGTTGCACGGCTGTTAGCGAGATGCTTTTTGAACCGCTTCATCGGCACGCCGCTTAATCTCCGCAACGGTCGTATCAATGCTCTGAGCGTTCATAAAATATTTCTCGGCCTCTTCCATGAAAATTTGCCGGATAACCGTGCTGGCTGTCGTATTTGTCGCAACAATCGGCATATACCGGCCCTTCAGCAGCCTTTCAAACGATTCCCGGTCAAAATATTGTCCTTTGTCGCCGATGATCAGATCGGCGATTTGATCCAGGTTCACCTTTTTACTGGAAGGTACGCGCCCCCCTGGAACCATATGCAGATTCCCCTCCGTCAAATACCAGACCATAAACCTCATGGCTTCTTCCTTATGAGCGCTTTTGGAGTTGATGCTTAAATAATCGCCATGTTTGGATTTGTCGATACCGGATCCCCCGGGAATTCTAGGCGTAGGCGCAAACGCAATTTGAAACTTCCGATCCGGATACGTTTTATCGTCCTTAATATATCGGACAAAATAAAGCGAGGCATAAACGGACGCTGCTTTTTCCTTCAGCAGCTCATCCTGCGTTTGGGCCTTGAACGCAATTCCCTCCAGGTACGGCATTGTCGCTTTAGCGTCCAGCAAGCCTTTTTGCAGCTCCAGTCCCTCCCTGAACGCAGGTTCGTCAAAGTTTGTGGAGCTTCCGTCTTTTTGATAATAAGGATTATGCGGCTTCACCGTGCTCAACACGTCATAGGCAATCGGCTCCCAGGTCGGATTAAAAAAGGTGCCGTACTGCCCCGGCTTCGTCAGCTTTTTGCTCAGCTCGGCGAACTCGTCCCATGTCCAGCCCGCTCTCGGCACCTCCTCGCCGATTGCATCAAGAGACGCCTTGTTAAAGGCGAAAAAACGAATATCCATCGTAGCCGGCAAATAATAGATGCCACGGTTATACTTCATCACGTTTTTGGAGCCGATAATTCCTTCCAGATCAAAGCCCGACTTTTCGATCAGCTTTTCCAGCGGCTCCGCCATTTCTCCCTTCACGCGCCGGTCAAGCTGGAACTCGCTATAGGAGAAAAACAGATCCGGCGCATCGGCAGCCGACAGCAGCGCCGTATCAAGCCTTGTATTGCCGGAGTCATCGTTAACAAAGCGGACATACTCGATCTGACTATCCTTATTTTTCGCATTCCAGGCGTCAACGACGGCGCTCGGGCCGTTTTCCTCCGGCACTCCTCCCCACCATTTCAGCGTTACCGCCGAAGAAGGCGTATTTGAAGCGTCGGGCTGAGCTTGTTTATTTTTGCAGCCTCCTGCTAGCACCGCAGCCGTTGCCAGCACCATTAACATAACGATTGCCTTGCGTCTCAACCGTCCCCCTCCTCTTCCGCATCATTTCGCTCCGCTCCGTTCATCCAAGGGTCGAACAGCTGATTCATGCTGGCTTGGCGAAGCCTCGCTCGGCGCTTCACCCCGGCCGGTCGCCAGTCTGCGGTATTCGAGCGGGAATAATCCTTCCATTTTTTTGAAATACTTGCTGAAATGATTGGAGTCGGTATAACCGACACGCTCGGAAATCTCGTAAATTTTCAGCGAAGGATTCATGAGCAGCTCTCTCGCTTTTTGCATGCGGATCTTCGTCAGGAAATCGACGATTTTTTCGCCGGTTTCTTTTTTGAACAAAACGCTCAAGTAATTTTCCGAAAAACCGACGCGCCGCGCCAAGTCCGACACTTTAATCGGCGTAGCGTATTCCCTCTGCATCATCTCAATTACAGCCTGCACTTCCTCGCGGTAAATCGGACGGGACGGACGGCGAATTAGAGAAACCGCTCCGGGGAGCCAGCCGAAAAACCAATCAGCGATTTCCTGCAGCGTCTCGGCATTGCGGATGACATCAAACGGAAAGCGCCCCTCGGCATCCTGCAGCAGATGAATATCCTTTCCGCTTCCATCCGGCGTCCGGCCCAGCCCATGCAGCAGCTGCAGCCACTGCTCCCTGACGAGAGAGCTTCCGAGAGCAGTCTGACCCTTCAGCGTTTCCTGCCATTCGGCAAATTCCTGCTTGAGCGGTTCCAGCTCTCCCGCTTCGATTCGCCTGATCCAATTGTCCACTGGCAGCAAGGACAGGCTGCTGTTTTTGTCTGATCCCGGGTAAAACACAAATTCTCCGCGTAAGAAAAAGCGCCTCGCCAGCGCCGCCTCCGCTTCAATAAAGCTTTGATGCAGCTCGTATTCTCCCTGATGTGAACAGGACACGCCAAAACTGATGCTAACCTGAGCAAACCGGATCACGGCCGAACGGATTTCATGCAGCAATTCATCGGAAATGGAGCTGCGGATGATCAGCAGCCTGCCGCTGTGCATGTCAACCAGCTCGCTGCTGCCGTATTTCCGCAATAATTCATTTATAATGTTAGCGACGGTATATAAAAGCAGCTGCTCGCTTTTAAACCGGTTCTGCTCCAGCACCCGTTCTCTTTGGTCGATGGAAACCGCTGCGACGCGATAACCCTCTTTCAAAAACTGCGGCAGCGGATGATCGCGAATTTGAGTATCAATTTCCGGCTTGGACGCTTGTTTGCCAAGCAAATTGCGAAGCAGCAGCTCTGTTGATTGCCTGCTCAGCCGTTCCAGCCGCACCGATTGCTTCTCATTTTCAAGCTGTTCCTCCAGCAGCGCCTCCCGAATTCCCCGGCACTTATCCAACAGCTCTTCCGGCGTCCAGGCCAGCTTAAGAATAAAGTCAACCGCTCCAAGGCGCAGCGCCTGCTGAACATATTCAAAGTCGTTATGGTTGGACAAAATGACACATTTGACCGACGGCCACTTGCTGCGGATTTGTTGAATTAGTCCCAGCCCGCCCATATTCGGCATGCGGATATCGGTTAGCACGATCTGGCAGGACTGCTTCTCCAGCAGCTCCAGCGCTTCCAGTCCGTCCGTGGCCTCGCCGATAATTTCAAATCCCGCTTCCTCCCACGGAATCAACGTTTTTAAAGATATCCGCACTAAAATCTCATCATCCACGATAAGAACTTTTGTGCTCATCTCATTCTTCCCTCCGCTCAGGAATAGTTGCCGTAATCAGCATGCCGCCCGTCTCCGGCGTAGAGACCTCCAGACCGTATTCGCTTCCAAAATGAAGCTTGATGCGGCGGTCGACATTGAGCAGGCCGAGGCCGCTGTACTTGGCATCGTCATGCTTCAGCTGGCTCTGAATACGCAGCATTTTATCCTCCGACACCCCTTGGCCGTTATCGCGGACCCGGATTTTCAAATCGTCCCGCTCACGCTCCGCTTCAATCCAAATGTGCAGCGGCAGCTTTGCCCCGTGAATAATGCAGTTTTCCACCAGAGGCTGCAGAGTGAACTTCAGCACGGTACAATCCAGCAGCTCCTCCGGCACGTGAATGGAAATATTAATATCATCGTGATAGCGGATTTTTTGCAGCTTCATGTACAGCTCCAAATATTGAAGCTCTTGGCGGAGCGTGACAAACACCGTATGCTGCTTCATCGAAAACTCCATCAGCTTGCCAAGGGCCGTAATCATGTCGCTTACATCGCGGTTCGTATTGGACAGCATCGCCATTAGCTTGATCGAATTCAGCGTATTAAATAAAAAATGCGGATTGATCTGTGCCTGAAGCGCCTGAAAATGAGACTCCTCCCGTTTTCGCTGCTCTTCGGAAACATGCCGGATCAGCTCGTCCAGCCGGGATACCATCCCGTTAAAGCTGCTCCCAAGCACAGCCGCTTCATCGTTGCCAATAACGGGAACCTTCTGTTTAAAATCTCCCTTGCCGACAAGCATAATTGACCGGATGAGCGTGTGCAGCGGCTTGGTGAACCGGATCAGCAGCAGCACAAAAACCGACAATCCTATCATATAAAACAGCACCAGAATAACAAGCGATTCGTTTTTGCTCCGGTTCATCTGCGCCCGGAATTCGTCTATGGGCAGCAGCGCCGCTACGGAAAGGCCTATCTGGGGGATTTGAGCGATATTAACCAAATATTCGTTTCCGTCCAGCTTCAGCCTTTTTACCGTCCGAGAATGCTGCTTCAGCTCGACCATCTGCTCCGGCGCCAGCTTAATCTCACGTTCTCCGCTCAGATGCGCCATATATTCGCCGCCATCCCAAACGAGCAATTCCGAAAATCCGGCAGTTGTCTGAGGCTGAACGTTAAAAAATTGCTGCATCGACATTCCGATTACGACGACTCCATAATTTTGAACGCTGCCAACGCCGTTCAGAACACGCGACACGACTAAAAAATCTTTATTAGGCGCGCCTTCGACATATCCCCATTCCGGCGGAATCCGGTACCCCCTTAACCAGTACGGATAGCCCTTTTTCTCAACGCCGATTTTGTACCAAGGCTCGCTGCGAATGTTTCCAACCGCTTCCAGGTGAAAATCGCTTAGCGTTGTCACCGCGTCCCCGTTCTCATCCACAATGCCGACAAAGGAATAATTATCTAGCATCACATCGCGCAAACTTAACATGCTCTTCTGAATTTGCAATATCGTCGACATATCCTGATTGTCAGCCGTATTCCAAAGCGCCGGTTTGTTCAAATAACTCGAATACAGCTGAGCGTCAAGCATGTACGTCATCTTAACCATTTTTTCCGCGTTCAGGTTCATGCCGCTGACAGCTTGATCCATCAGGGACTGATTGGCCCAATAAACCTCCTTCTCCAGCAGCTGTGAGGATTCAGCCGTGAACCGGTAAAACACAAGGATCGTTGGCAGCGCCACAACAACAATAAACGCTCCAAGCAGCTTGCTGCGAATGGAAATAAAACGTTTAAACGGTTCGTTCAACATTGTCCCCCCGGAGATTGCAGTCTAGTTAGGCCTGCCTGAAGGCTCTGCACAAAAAGGGCGATTCCCCGGATCGGGTTGATCCGGGGAATGCCCGTCAGCTTGATAAGGAAATCCGGCTAAATGATTAGGATATTGCCTGTTCCATGACGATATCGTCATATGAATTTGTTGCTTTATAGGTATACAAGCCCGATTTTCCCCATGAAAACGTGTTGTCAGTGACCGTACAGACCGTTACGAAGCCCGATCCGCTGTCCGCTTCCAGCGTCAGCTGATTTCCTTTTACCGTGGCGCGGAGCGTGTATTCCACAGCGGTGTTAAAGGTGAAGGCGGGGCCTTCCGCAAGCGTGCTCCATATTCCGGCTTGTTTTTTCCAGATTTTCCACGTTCCCGACGACTTGCTGTAGCCGAGCCTGTAAAAGTTGCTGGTGTCGACATAACGGGCTACAAGCGATACCGATCCGTCCGTTGCGATTGCAGACGCTTTCACTTTAGCTTGAATACTGGCGTCATTCCAAGGACGCTCAAACAGCGACATGGATTCGCCAGCTGCCGAAGCAGCGTTATACCGGGAAGTTCCATCCGTCACAACGCTCCAGGTGCCGACGGAGTTGGAGGATGGATTCCAGCCGTTTGCGTTGCCGTCGTTAAAGTTGTCGCGGATCAGGCTTGGCTTAATGACAATATCGTCATACAGATTGATACTATTGTAGGTAAGCAGCCCCGTCAAGCCGCTCGTGAAGGAAGAGTCTGTCCCGGACGCAACCGTGACGAACCCGCTTCCGCTGTTTACCTGCAGCAAGAGCTGATTGTCCTTTAGAACGGCACGTACGCCATATTCCGTATTAGCAGCAAAAGCAGTCGGAGCGCTCTCGGCGATTGTTGTCCAGGTGCCGGAAATTTTCTTCCAGATTTTCCATGTGCCGGACGTTTGACTATATCCGAACCGGTAAAAATTAGCGGAGTCTACGTAGCGTGCCACGATAGCTGCCGAGCCGTTAGAGGTCATATTCGTTGACTTAATTTTGGCTTCAATACTCGTGTTGGAATAAGTCGAGCCGAGCAGGGAAATCGTTTCATTGCCTGTCAGCGACGAGGCTTGGTATTTTTGCGTCCCGTCGTTCACAATGCTCCAGTTCGCTGCTGGTCCGCTTACAACGCTCCATCCCGAGGCGTTGCCGTCGTTGAAGTTATCGGTGAACAGCTCGGCATTAAGCGGCGTTGGTGTCGGCGTTGGTGTCGGCGTTGGCGTTGGCGTTGGAGGCGTCGGTGTCGGAAGCGGCGATGGCGTCGGCACCTCATGCGTAATTCCCGGTCCGTTATAGGCGCCGCGGTTCGGCGCAGCTGTCGCGGACACGCTGTTGCCCCAGTAGTCTCTTCCTCCGTTATTCGGGATAACAACACCGGAATTCAGCGCAGGAGAGCCTGCTTTCAGCAAGTATCCGTCCACCGTGTCTTTGCTGACAGCCGTCCCCGGATTGGCCAGCATCGGATTGCTGGTCAGTTTGTTCGGATCGGCCGGCTCGCTGGCCGTATTGTTGCCGTAAAAGACGTTGGAATCAAAAAGGTTGTTTGTGCTGGAGCCGAAGGAGTAGCCTTTCGTACCGTGATTAACAAAGATATTATTGTAATATTGCGTATTGTTCGCAAAACCGTTCCAGTTGCCATGCTCGATAATCGTCGGAGTCATATAAGGACCCAAGTGGGATCCGACATAGATTGTATTGTTATAAATTTTCGTATTTTGGACCGGGCCCATGACCTGGATGGAGCGCGTCATATCATTCTGGCTGATGTTGTAACGGGCAATGCCGTTTGTCGTTGTCTGGCCTTTGCTGCCGTCAACGCACACAAGCAGAAAGCCGCCAACGTTATCATGGCTGTAATTGTATTGGATAATCGTTCCATCCTGCGCGTAGTCAATATCGAAGCCTTGCCCGTCCGCCGTTTTTTGCGTGCCGAACGCTTCGTTGAACTGAATGATGTTGCGGTCTCCGTTCCATACCCAAATGCCCGCATGCGCTAAAAATTTATCGTTATAATTAGAATAGCTAACGACATTGTATTCAATGACGGCATCGTTGGAGTTCGTAATGAGAATGCCGTCGCCCCACGCCCGCTGCACCGTGTTGTTCCTGACAACGATATTGGACCATGGCTGGAACGGGCCGGCGGCGTCTGACACGCCGGGGCGCTTGCGCCAGCTGGAATAAGTTGCGATTCCGGAACGGGTAACATCAATGACTCTGTTCCCTTCGATAAGGACGTTGTCAAATTTGGTCGTCGTCCCGCTGCCCGTAACTTTAACAATAATGCCGCCGTCATATTTCCAGCTCGCATCTGCATCCACGTCGTGCACGTAGTTGTTGAGGATTTTAATGTCGCTGACGAGGCTGGAGTCAACTCCCTCGACGAGAATGCCGGACAGACCGGGCAATTTTGTCGGGCTTTCGTTCGTCACTTCCAGGTTCTGAATTACCATATGGGACTGGTTTTTCAGGTAAACGGCGCCGCCTTGAATGCCGTTGCCTTGAATGAGCGGCAAACCGCCTGTGCCGTATTTATCAATCGTGATCGGGCTGCCCGGAGCGCCGGAGCCTTTTGGGTACAACTGGCCTGTCCACGCGCTGCCGGACTTCAGCATTATTTTATCTCCTGCGGAGAACGTTGTGCTGTTGACCTTGTCCAGCGTCTTCCAAGGCGACGAGCTGCTGAGGCCGTCGTTGGTATCGGACCCGCTCACGGAATCTACGTAGTAAGAGTTTCCGGCCGCGTATGCGCGTTCCGGCTGAGTTCCAATTCCAATAAATAACGTACATACGAGTGAAACAATGAGGATTGGGCTGCACCATTTCATAGCCAATCTGTTCATCATGATGATTGCTCCTCGTTCATATTTTACTTTATTCCATCTCAAAATCATTAAAAGCGCCTGTCAATTCCACCTTTGCCTTATCCGCCTGTTCAGCAACCTCGGCATCAAATGCCTTCTCAACCATCATCGTTGCAATAGCACCGCCTACTTCTTCCAGCGGCTGATACCCGCCCTCCATTATTTCAGCAAGCTGAATAATCTGATAGCTGCCGGTTTCTTCCCAAACCCCGCTGATGTCCCCAGCCTTCATGTCCTGCAGCATCCTCAGCAGTCCTTCGTCGTTCATTCCGGGGTTCATGTTTTTGCGCGGATCCCAGATTTCCGATTCCGGCTTTCCAGACTCATGGACCTGCTTCGCGGCCACATCAAACGGTTTTCCGCCGAATATGTCTTGCGCAAGCAACTCCGCTTGTTTCAGCGCCGCCTCGGGTTCATCGCCCTTGTCGATAACGATTCTTTTGATGCTGTAGGAGTTGGGCCTATGAAACATCGCGTCTTTGTTCGCTTCATAATAGGCTTTCAATTCGGCTTCATCGGGGCTCCAGACCGGATCCGCGAGCAGCTTCCGAACAAGGCCCAATTTCAGGTTGGCGGTCAGGTAATCATAGTAATCGGCTTCAGAGTATTGCGTAGGGCCGTAGACAGGCTGGTTGTTTTCTAACGCTTTTTGTCTTCGCTCATTTTCCGACTCCAGCTTCTCTGGAAAGGATGCGTAATCGAACGACTCCTCCAGCTTCAGCTCCTGAGCCTGCTTCTGGATTAGTTTGGCCTCGACCAGCTGTTTCAGCGCCTCTTTTTTGATGTATTCCAAAGGCGATTCAGGAGCGCCATGTTTCTCCGTCCAGTAATTTTTGCCGAAGCTTGCGCCGTACTGCTCCGTATAATGCTGGATGACGCCGGAACGGAGCTTTTGCGTATAGAGCTCAAATTCCCCCTTTTCGACGGCTTCCCCGTTTACGGTGAAAACAGGCTGATCGGAGCCGCAGCCCGCACAGGCTGCGGACACAATGGCGAGCGGAAGCAGCAGGCGAAAAACAGGCCGCGAGAGCGGGCGCAAGAGCTGCGATAACCGTCCGTATAGACGGGAGCCTGGATGCACTTGCAAAACGTTCACCTCATCCTTGTCCGAATTTGCGTTAAACCTTCACATATCCCCCTTCCGTCAAAATGTAGCGCTTACAACTGTTCCAATCGAGAGTCTGCAGGCTGAAAGGCCTTTCTTGAGTAAGTGTAACCAATGTCATTTTTGAAAAGAATGTTTTATTCTGTTGATTTGCCGTGAATTTCTGCGATGATGGAAAATGCAAAAAAGGAGCCCGCAGGCTCCCTGTTGTGCTGTCCTTGTTATGTCGCAAATCATAGGCTCCGCTAGGAAATAACTTGCTCCATTACAATATCATCGTACGAATTTACCGCTTTATAGACATATAAGCCTGATTTTCCCGCTGCAAACGAACTGTCGGTTACGGAGCAAACCGTCACAAGGCCCGATCCGCTATCCGCCTCCAGCGTCAACTGATTTCCTTTCACACTGGCGCGGAGAGTGTACTCCGTATTGGTGTTAAACGTGAAGGCCGGACCTTCAGCCAGCGTGCTCCACATTCCCCACTGCTTTTTCCAAATCTTCCATGTGCCCGAAGTTTTGCTGTAGCCGAAACGATAAAAATTGCTGGTATCGACATAACGGGCTACGAGCGACACCGAGCCGTCGCCGGCGATTGAAGACGCTTTGACCTTGGCTTGAATACTGGCGTCATCCCATGGACGCTCGAACAGCGACATCGATTCGCCAGCCGCCGAAGCGATGTTATAACGGGAGGTGCCGTCCGTTACGATGCTCCAGGCGCCAACGGAATTGGAGGAAGGACTCCATCCGTTAGCATTGCCGTCGTTGAAGTTGTCGCTAATCAGGCTGGGCTTGATCACAATGTCATCGTACAGATTTGTGCTTCTGTAGGCCAGCAGTCCCGTCAACCCGCTGGAGAAGGCGGAGTCTGTACCGGACGCTACGGTAACATAGCCGCTAAAGCTATTCACTTGCAGCAAGAGCTGGTTATCCTTCAAAACAGCCTTTACGCCATACTCCGTATTAACGGCAAAAGTAAAAGGCGCGCTCTCGGCGATCGTTGTCCATGAGCCGGATTGTTTTTTCCAAATTTTCCATGTTCCCGTTGTTTTACTGAAGCCGAAGCGATAGTAGTTGGCGGAGTCAACATAACGGGCTATGAGCGAAACGGAGCCGGTTGACGTCATATTTGTTGATTTGACCTTTGCCTCGATGCTCGAATTGGAATAAGCCGGGCTGAGCAGCGAAATCGTTTCGTCACCTGTCAGCGAGGAGCCCTGATATTTCGGCGTGCCGTCGTTCACCATACTCCAGTTGGACGTCGTGCCGCTCACTACGTTCCAGCCGTTGGCATCGCCATCGTTGAAGGTATCGCTAAACAGCTCTGCGCTGAGCGGCGTTGGCGTCGGCGTTGCCGAAGGCGTTGGCGTCGGGCTGGGGGTCGGCGTCGGCGATGGAGGTGTTGGCGTCGGAAGCGGCGAAGGCGTCGGCACCTCGTGCGTGATGCCCGGTCCGTTATAAGCGCCGCGGTTCGGAGCAGCCGTCGCGGATACGCTGTTGCCCCAATAATCATGCCCGCCGTTATTCGGTACAACGAAACCGGAACCAATTGCAGGAGAGCCTGCCTTAAGCAAGTACCCGTCCACCGTATTTTTGCTGACGGCCGTTCCCGGATTGGCCAGCATCGGATCGCTGGTCAGCTTGTTCGGATCGGCTGGCTCGCTAGCCGGATTGTTGCCGTAGAACACGTTGGAGTCAAAAACGTTGTTCGTGCTGGAACCCAAGTAATACCCTTTTGGACCATGATTAACAAAGATGTTGTTGTAATACTGCGTATTGTTCGCAAATCCGCCCCAGTTGCCATGCTCAATAATGGTCGGGCTCATATAGGGGCCAAGATGCGAGCCGACATAGATCGTATTGTTATAAATTTTTGCCCCTTCCACAGGGCCCGAAACCTGGATGGAGCGTGTCATATCGTTCTGGCTGATGTTGTAACGGGCGATGCCGTTTGTCGTTGTATTGGCGCCAATGCTGCCGTTGGAGCAGACAAGCAGGAAGCCGCCGACGTTATCATGGCTGTAATTGTATTGAATAATCGTTCCGTCCTGCGCGTAGTCAATGTCGAAGCCTTGCCCGTCACGCGTGTTTTGCGTAGCGAACGCTTCGTTGAATTGAATGATGTTGCGGTCTCCGTTCCACACCCATATGCCTGCTATAGCGATATAAAGATTGGTGTAATTCGCGTAGCCAACCGTGTTGTACTCAATGATAGAGTCGTTGGCGTTTGTGATGAGAATGCCGTCGCCAACCGTTTTATGAACCGTATTATTGCGGACGACTACATTGGACCATGGCAAGAAATCTCCGGCGCCATTTGTAACTCCCGGGCGCTTGCGCCAAGTGGAATACGTCGCAATTCCGGAGCGTCCAACCTCCGTGACCCGGTTCCCCTCGATCAGAACGTTGTCAAACTTGGTCGGAGTTGCACTTCCCAAAACCTGGACAATAATGCCGCCGTAATAATTCCAGTTATGGTCGGAGTCCACGTCGTGCACGTAGTTGTTGAGGATTTTAATGTCGCTGACGAGGCCGGAGTCAACCCCCTCGACGAGAATGCCGGACAGGCCAGGCGCTCTCGACGCGATATCGTTGGTGACTTCCAGGTTCTGAATCACCATATGAGATTGGTTTTTCAGGTAAACAGCGCCGCCTACAATGCCGTTGCCTTGAATGAGCGGCAGGTTGCCGGTGCCGTATTTGTCAATCGTAATGGGGCTGCCCGCTGCGCCGGAGCCTTTCGGATACAGCTGGCCTGTCCAAACGCTGCCGGACTTCAGCAAAATGTTATCTCCCGGGGAGAACGTCGTTCCGTTCACCTTGTCCAGCGTTTTCCAAGGCGACGAGCTGCTCAGGCCGTCATTGCTGTCGGAGCCGCTGACTGAATCCACATAATAGGAGCTGCCTGCAGCATAAACGCGTTCCGGCTGTACTCCAATCCCGATGAACATTGTGCAAATCAGTGAAAAGACCAGAATCGAACTGCACCATTTTTTAGCCGTACTATCCATGATTATTGCTCCTCCTTCAATTTTGCGCTGCTTTGTGTCCGAATTTGCACGTAAGGCTCCGTTGCCCCCTTCCTGAAATATAGCGCTTACAAAACTGTGCCGGCCGGCAATCCACTTTGGAAATGACTGCCACCTGTAGTGTAATCAATGGAATTTTTGAAAAGAATGTCCTATTCTGTTTGTTTTCCGTGAATTTCTATGGTGAAATAAAAAAAGGAGCCCGCAGGCTCCCTAGCGTCCGACTTTTTTGGAAATTCGCAGCAGCTCGTCGAGCAAACTGCGGAGTTTTACATACATGTCCTCCCACTGCTCCAGCGGCAGCGGATTTACTCCTCTTCCAGCCTCTATCGTAAAACCGGGACGGATTACACTCCACCACTTGAGAAAGAAAAAACACTTAAAACAAAAAAACCGCTCTATACGCGGTTTCTATGCATATATGTTCTTGTCCTCTGACAGTTGTCCAATGACACAGATCACTGCTAACAGGATCACGAACCGAAATATTAATGAATCCAAGAATTCGGATTCACGCTTATGTAGATTGGTAATTTGTGATAGTTTAAGACGATTTTACAAGAGTCAAGTAGAATGCATTAGTCGGCTTGGGTGAGCATTTTTGCCAGCGGCGAGGGAAACTTCGGCAGTACGCGTTTACCGTCGAGCCAGCCGCTAAGCCGTGCGGCTTCGAATTCGAGCGCGTTAAGCCCTTCTGAGCCGATATCCTCAAGCAGTTGAAGGATGACTTCGCCTTTGTCACTTTGGACCCAGCCCCCCACGATCCTGCCATCCCACCAAGCCGTGGGTCCTGCGTTGCCACTAGTGTCGAACAAGTGCTCTTTGTAAGGGCCGAGATACCAGTCGCGTTCAGCCCACCCCATTGTCGTCGGATCCAGCGGCGGCAGGAGCGCAGCCCACGGTTCGACAGGGTCGACCGATTCCACGTCATCAGGAAGGATATAGCCGATCTGGCCGTCGAGATCGACCTCAACCGCGTGGAGGCCGACAAGCGCCTTACGCACCGCGGTGATTGTCGATCCGAGCCACCATTTGATGTCGGTCACGGTACCGGGTCCGAAAGTTCGCAGCCACAGTTCGACCAGCCTCGCTTCACCCTCGGCTTCGTTGCAAGGTTCGATGTCCTCACCCGCCCAGGAGCTCATCGTGGCCCAACGGTGTCGGGATGTGCTCCATGAGCCATCGTTTGATGCGCGCACAATTTGTCCTGCTGCGGACAGAGTGGTTAAAACTCTTGGACCGACCGCGACTTTCCCTCCCCAGGATTTCCCTTCTCCTTGAGTTATGGATCCGGTGAGAAGCGGTATCTTCTCGCGCAATTCGGACAGAGTCGCCTCGCGCCCGTCCGCGAGCAGCGCAAGCGTCTGATCGCCTGCCTCGCGGAGCCAGCGTTCGCCATCCTGATGGAGGCCGGCCTGTCCCACCTCGCGTACCAAACGGCGCCGCTCGGCAATGGCGACGCGGTTGCTCGCCCCAGCCTGGGCAAAGCGAAGCAACTCACGAGGGAAGACAAACAGGGTTCGTCGCATCGCCAAGTGCTTGATGAGGGAGCGTTCAACGTAGAGAGCACGATCCATGTCATCCACGGTCATCCCATCGACACGCGCCCAGGAAGAGAGATACACGGTTGGCTGGTCTGTCCCGTGGAGACACACCATGCTCCTCGCTGCGTCAACAACTTTCGTCGCCCGAAAGCCAGGCGCTATACGGTGGCGACGGGCCAATCGCGCTCGACGCTCGGGAGCTCCGATGCGACGGATGGACAGAGTACCCATTGCTTTTATACCTCCTCTGCTTAAATAACGGTCAAATGACGGCAATCAAACCACCCGCAATGCTGATTACTGAAAGCGTTAAAAAGACCTTGCCTGTTATGATTCTCTTCGGAACGATTGTATGTTGTAGTCTATGGGTTCACAGAAGTGTTTTTAGACGTTTCCGAAAAACGTCCGCACTTCTTCTGCATACCGCTGCGGCTGCTCCATCGCGTAGAAATGGCCTCCTACCGGACATTCGCTCCAATGCACGATCGCATGATCTTTCTCGGCAAGAGCCCGCACTGACATATCTTGGGAGAGTGAAACCAGTACGCCGGTCGGCACCGTACCCTTTTCCTTCGGCAGCCACGCGGACTCATCATGCGCTGACTCGTAGTACACCTGCGCCGCCGATCCTGCCGTGCCGGTAAACCAATACAGACTGACATTGGTCAGCAGGCGGTCGAGATGGATGATCTCCTCAGGCAGCGTTTCAGCGGGAGAGGTCCACTTCATGAAAATCTCCATGATCCACGCAAGCTGCCCCACCGGCGAATCCCCCAAGCCAAATGCGAGCGTGTGCGGGCTCTTGGACTGGATCTGCAGGTAGCCGTCGTTGAACGTCTCCATACGCGCCAAGCGAGCTTGCTCTTCCTCGGACAATGCATCCAGCTCTCCTTCTTCGCCAGAAGGGAAGGTGAACATCGCATTCAGATGAATGCCGATGATCCGCTCCGGCGCTAGCCGCCCCATCTCGGAGGCCACAAATGCGCCGGTATCGCCGCCCTGCACGCCGTACCGCTCGTAACCGAGACGATCCATGAGCTGTACCATCGCCTCGGCCATCCGGCCGGGCGTCCAACCGCTCTCGGCCAGCGGAGCAGAGAATCCAAAGCCGGGCAGCGACGGGATGACGAGGTGAAATGCCTGCGCCCCCTCCCGGCCATGCGCCTGCGGGTTCGTCAGCTCGTCGATGGTGTCCAGGAACTCCACGAACGATCCCGGCCAACCGTGCAACAGCAGGAGCGGCGTCGCTTCCGCCTCGAGTGATTGGACATGGATAAAATGAATCTGTTGCCCGTCGATAACGGTCGTATATTGCGGCAGCTTGTTAAGCGCCTCCTCCTGCGCCCGCCAATCGTATCGATGCTGCCAATAATCGGCAAGGTCACGGATATAGGATTGGGGCGCTCCGCGTTCCCATCCGGTCTCCGGCAGCTCTGTCCAACGGGTGCGGACCAGCCGCGTTTTAAGATCCTGCAATGCTTCCTCGGATACCTGAATTTGAAAAGGCTGTATCAGCGGGTTGATGTTTGTCATCGTTCATTCTCCTTTGTATTTGTATTTATCATCCAAGCAGACACCGGCTTGTCAGTGAGTGCTCCGCTTGCAGCAGCTGTGACGGCGTGCCTTCAAACACCACGCTCACGCCTCTACTTCCGCCCTCGGGACCAATGTCGATGATCCAGTCGGTACTGCTGACGACGTTTTACGGATCATCTGAGTTTTATTGTACACCCCTAATCCTGACAACATGGTTGTCAGGATTACCAGGACCGCAGTCCAAGTTCTTCACAAAGCTCCATGAGCTGATGGATGCCAGTTAGCTGATTTCGATTGCGTTCACGGATCTGAGTGACGATTTCCCAGTGTAATCAATTGAATGAAATTTCTGAAAATAATGTCCTATTCTGTTTGTGTTTCGTGAATTTCTATGGTGAAACTAAAAAAAGGAGCCCGCAGGCTCCTTACCGTCCAACTCCTTTGGCGATCCGCAACAGCTCATCGAGCAGGCTGCGCAGCTTGACGTACATATCCTCCCACTGCTCAAGCGGCAGCGGATTGACGCCTCGCCCCGCCTCTATCGTGAACCCGGGACGGCGGAACTTTTGAATAAACCAATCCTTGTAACCGGCATCGCTGTCGGTAAGCGCAATCGGCGCATAACCGCTGACCGCACCGAGCCGTTCCACTATCGCTCTCGACTCCGGCGGCTCCAGCCCCCGATAGTTCCAATAGATTTCCTCTCCTTGCGTGTGCAGCGCAGCTACCATATCGAACGACTCCCGTTCACTGAGCAAAACGACCGCTCTGGATTCCGGTTCGCTGAGCGGGCTCTCGCCGGGATAATCGCGCGGCCCCGGTCCGTCCGTGCCCCGCCGGCTTCGCTCCTCTTCCCAATTGGCGGGAAATTGGTCGTTCAGGTCTACACCGCGGATATTGGCTTTCCATGCGCTGAAATCCTCGCTGCCCCCATTCCATTCCAGCAGCTGGCGGCGATAGGGATGCTCCGGCGGAGCGCCTTTCAGCGACAGCTCGACCCCGTCGGGATTAACCATTGGCATGAGCCAGATCGTCAGCTCCTCCATCCCGCTTGAACCGGCAGCTTGCCGCTCCAGCAGTTCTTCCGTATACATCATGAGCAGCAGACTCGTAATCCACTCGCAGCCGTGCACGGACGCATTCAAATGCACATATGCCGCGCCGCTGCCAATACGCAGCGACTCCAGCCTTTTGCCCATAACGCTTGTTCCCGCAGGCTGTCTGTGCAGGAAAGGATAGCGAAGCTGCAATGCAGCCAGATCCGCAGCCAGTTCGGCCGGACCATAGCGGCATGGCTGAACAATGTTGCCCAATCGTTCACGGTTCACGTATTGCCGCCTCCCTTGTCTGTCCTCACTCATCTATATGCCGGGACGAGCGGGTCTATCCCGGTGCTTTGTCACAAGCAGCGGCAGCGCGGCGCAGCAGCAAAAAATAGAGCCAGTCGAGCCTGAAAAAAGGCTGGCGACTGGCTCTATTGCAGCAACATGCTGCTAGAATAATTCTGAGTCGGTTATTAGGCCATGGTGTTAATGATTGCCGATCTGAGGAATTTGCCACACGACCGGAGTCAGCTCAATCTGTTTGCCGAGCCATTGCTGCGCAATGCTTTTGAACAGAGCCGGGTCGCCGCTGCAGAAGAAGCGGTGCACAGGAAGCTCCGCCTGCGAAGCAAGCTTGCCCGTTTCCTGCAAAATCGTGCTCATCTCGCGGGCCGTCTCGTTGTCCGAGCTGATGAGCTGCACACCGGGACCTACCGCACGACCGATTGATTCGGACAGAAACGGATAATGGGTGCAGCCGAGAATAAGCGTATCCAGCGGAATTTCCTTCAGCGGAGTGAGCGAATCCTCAACAATATGGAACGTTTCCGGTGAATGAAAGTTCCCCTGTTCCACAAGCGGCACGAATAGCGGACAGGCTAAGCTCGCGACATGAATATTCGGATTGAGCCGCTTGAGCGCTTGTTCATAGGCGCGGCTGCGCACCGTACCGACGGTGCCGATAATGCCGACCACGCCGGATTTTGTGCTGTTAATCGCAGCGCGAGCGCCGGGGTTAATCACTCCGATGACCGGCACGTCAACGACGCTGCGAATTTCCTCCAATGCTACCGCAGTTGCTGTATTACAAGCAATAATAATCATTTTAGGGTTATATTGCATCAGATAGGTGACAATCTCTCGCGTGAACCGAACCACTTCCTCGGCCGGCCGAGGTCCATAGGGCGTTCGTGCGGTATCTCCAAAGTAGATGACCTTCTCGCGGGGAAGCTGCCGCATGACTTCACGGACAACCGTAAGTCCCCCTACTCCGGAATCTAGGATGGCTATCGGTCTTTGCACGTACACACCGCTTTCCTTGTACAAAATTGATGTCGGTTAAAACTATGACAGCATATGAATAGCTTCTGCCAAACGTACCTACATCTTAGCGGATTCCGCGTATCGCTTCAAGCCGGGCTCACTCTGGACGGTGGAGCGGCAGGACGGCAGTCATTACCGTTACGGCTCCTTCTTCACTGGCCGCACTGATGCTGCCTCCGTGCATTTGCATAATTTTACGGCTGATAGAGAGACCAAGTCCGCTGCCTCCGCCCTTTCGCGTGCGCGACGGGTCGACTTTGTAAAACCGGTCGAAAATAAAGGGCAGGCTGTCCGCCGGAATGCCGGCTCCTGAATTCTCCACCTCCACTACCGCATCACTGCCGCGGCTGCGCAGCTTGATGCTGATTGCGCCGCCCTCCGGCGTGAACTTAACGGCGTTATGCAGCAGATTCGTCCACACCTGACGCAGCAGATCGTCGTCCGCCTCCACCTCCAGCGGCTCCGCATCCATACCGATCTCCTGATTTTTCGCGCTCCAAAGTGGCTCCAGAGAAAGCATAGCCTGCTGCAGCTGCCTGTCCAGCCTGAACGTCCTCGGATGAAACGGATGATGCTCGGAATCCAGCGAAGCCAGCCTCAGCATGTTATCGGACAGACGCGAGAGGCGAATGCTCTCCTGCTCGATAATATCGAGATAACGTTTTCTCTGGTCCGGCGGCAGGCTGTCATCCTTTAATGCTTGAGCGAACCCGCTAATAGACGTCAGCGGCGACTGGATTTCATGCGAGACGTTGGAGATAAACTCCTGCCGCATGATCTCCATTCGTCCCAAATCGGCCGCCATATCGTTGATACCCCGCACCAGATGATTGAAATGGTTACGGTCGTCCCATGGCTCCGGCAGCTTGATCTCTACTTGAAAGTCTCCGCTTGCAATTTGCCGCAGCGCATCAAGAATGGACTGGAACAGATCGAAATTACGTTTGTTCAAAACACGGGCCATGAGGCCGACTGTTAAGCCGAAAATCAAAAAGCCTAACGCGGCGCCTGCCAGATGCTCCACCAGCGGCGAAGGTTTCCAGCCGCTCGTCTGCATGACGTAATACGCGCCGATCCAGCAGAGCGCAAGCCAGCTGATGATGCCTATTACCGCAAACACACCACGGATTTTGGCGCGGGTTCTCTCCTTATGCCGCCTCACTTCTTTTCCTCCAGCCGGTATCCGAGCCCGCGAATCGTGCGGATTTCTACGTGCTGCGCTTCCTCCAATCGACTGCGCAGCCTTTTGATATGGACATCGAGTGTACGCTCGTCTCCTTCGTAATCATATCCCCAAACCTGCTCCACCAATTGCTCCCGGGGCAGCGTTTTGCCTGGATAGCTAGCCAGTAGAAACAACAGCTCGAATTCTTTGCGGGGCAAAATAAGCTCCCTGCTGCCGATGCGGCATTGAAACGTTTGGCGGTCCAGAAACAAATCACCGACGGCAGCCTGCTGGGATGCCGAAATCCGGCTGCGCTTAAGCAGCGCCTTGACGCGGGCGACGAGCTCCAGCGGATCAAACGGCTTCACGACATAGTCGTCCGTGCCAAGCTCAAAGCCCCTTACCTTATGCGGCGTTTCGCCTTTCGCGGTCAGCATCAGCAGCGGCAGCTCGCTGTAATCCTCACGCAGCAGGCGGCATAACTCCCAGCCGTCCATGCCCGGCATCATAATATCCATAATGACCAGATCGGCGGGGTCCGACTCGTACAGCTGCAGCGCTTCCCGTCCGCCAGCGGCTTCCGATGTTGTAAAGCCTTCTCTTCGCATAAAATGAGCGACCAGCTCCCGAATATGGCTGTCGTCGTCCACAACGAGGATGTGCGGCACGCCGATCCCCTCCTTTTAAACGTTTGTAGTGATGTGCTGTGAATTAAGCACAATTTTATCATAATCATACCCGAGCAATATGAACCGAATATGTCCTGGGAGCAGAGCATTCTAGCGCTGTCCATATGTAGAGATTGATGCCGAGCACGTTGGGCGGCTCACCTGCCAAACTCCTCGATTAAGCGTTTAATGGAAGTATCGCCGAAAAGATATCCAAATAAAAAGGCCCCATCAAGGGCCGTCATTCATCTAGCCGTATAGGGCGTATCTGTTCAATCATACACAACTTCCGTACCTGCAATAAAATCGTGAATATCTTCATGAACCCCAATCATAATTGCGCTGACAATAAGTGCAATACCCAATGTAAATCCTTAGATCAGACCAGCGACCACATTTCGCAGCAGCATCGTCCCCAGGCCTGGCGGCATCCCGTCTCTAACTTTTACAATCCGACAGCTGCAGATCCGTTGCCAGGGTTCTTTATTTTCAAACAGTCAATCCTCTCTGTTGAATTTTAAATGCACCTTCGGTCAACCGAAGAAGAGATCCACAATGTTGGAACCGGCCGACGATTGTTTGTTATAAAATTCGGAGTATCCGCAATCAGCGCAATACACAACGACAAATTGATTATTTTGAATATCGAACATTTTGGAAAGACCGGTCCCGGTCATTGCGACTTCTTTGGTCCTAGCGTCCCTACTTCCGCATTTAACGCATCCCTTTTCTTCCATCCAAGTCCACTCCCTCATCTTAAGTTTGCTTATATACGTTTCCATTACTTGGAAAGTTTCTGAGTTCAAGAAAATAAATTCTGGACTTTCGCTATTGAACAAGCGACGATCTGAATTCGGCTGAAATTCCTCTGGTTCAAGTACTTTCCCTATCACCTGATCCACAGATAACGGGCCAAAGGTAAAAGTTGTTCATTTCATAAAAAACCTCTAAATTACCCCCTGTTTTTCTATTGTTTCTATTTCATTTTTTGTTTTAGAGTCAGTTAATGCCTCGTCATTTGAGCAACCCACTATAATCAGTAATGTCATTAAAGTTGTAAAAACAATTAAATAATTCTTCATTTAATTCCTCCCTACAAAATTGATTTTAATATTCTTAAATGACAGCTGCTTGTTACTACGATAATCAACCGAAATCGCCAAAAAGGCCGCTTCTCAGCGGCCTTTCCACTCTAGCTCTAATTTAGTTGTACTTCGGCAGCCAATCGCCATGCGCTTCAATCAGGTCGTCGCACAGCGAGACAATGTCATCGATTGACAGCTCGGCAGCCGTATGCGGGTCCAGCATCGCGGCGTGGTAGATATGCTCTTTGCGGCGAGTAACCGCCGCTTCCAGCGTCAGCAGCTGCGTATTGATGTTCGTACGGTTCAGCGCAGCCAGCTGCGGCGGCAAATTGCCGATGTGAACTGGCTGGATGCCGCTGCGGTCGACGAGACACGGAACCTCGACGCATGCCTCGCGCGGCAGGTTGGAGATCAAACCTCCGGTGTTCATGACGTTACCGCCAATTTTGTACGGAATGTTGGTTTCGATTGCTTCCATGATGTATGAAGCGTATTCTTCGGTACGCTTATGGCTGATTTCAGCCTTGCTGAGCAAGTCGTCGCGCACCTTGTTCCATCTGTCGATCTGGTCCACGCAGCGGCGCGGATACTCATCCAGCGGAATATTGAAGCGCTCGATGAGCTCCGGGTAGTTGCGCTTGATGAAATACGGATGATATTCGGCATTATGCTCCGACGATTCCGTCACATATGCTCCGAATTTCAGCATCAGCTCAAGGCGAACCATATCCCAATGTTTTTCCTTTTGCTTTTCGGCAGCAAGGCGTTTGATTTCCGGGTACAGGTCGACTCCGTCGCGCGTCACCTCAAGCAGCCATGCCATATGGTTGATGCCGGCAATCTTGGATTTGACGCCCGATTTGTCGATTCCAAGGTTATCGAACAAATTGGACACGCAGTGCTGAACGCTGTGGCAGAGGCCGACCGTGTTCACACCGGCATAAGTATTCATATAGTTAGTCAAAACGGCCATCGGGTTGGTGTAGTTCATGAACAGCGCGTCCGGACATACCTCGCGGATGTCCTGCGCAAAACCTTCCAGCACCGGAATCGTACGCAGATTGCGGAAAATGCCGCCGATGCCGATCGTGTCGGCAATCGTTTGTCGCAGGCCGTATTTTTTCGGAATTTCAAAGTCCGTCACCGTACAAGGCTCGTACCCGCCTACCTGAATCGCATTGATAATATATTTTGCTCCGCGCAGAGCTTCTTTGCGGTCCTCATACACTTTAATCGTGCATGTGCTGCCGCTCGTACGCTTGATTGCATTAAGCAGCTGCTCCGATTCCCTGACCCGTTTATGGTCAATGTCAAACAATGCAATCTCAAACGACTGAAGCGCCGAAGTCAGCAGGACGTCACCCAGCACGTTACGCGCGAATACGGTGCTTCCTGCGCCTAAAAAAGTAATTTTGCTCATCTTGCATCCTCCTATATAACCCGGATTAATGTCTTTTTTGGCATAAACGGAGAAAACGCTGCCAATCCGCTTCGCTGCCGTAACATCGGGAATTAATACTTAAACTATACGAGGTTTTCGGCTTATAGCGCTATGGAAGTTTGGAGCTAATGGATGGACATTTGTCGTTTCTTATTCTATCCTGAATGAAGCAACGCCCGCCGGGAGGAGGATTCAATCGGATGGATACGGAGACACAACACAACGATTTGCCGGATCATTACGTTTATAAGGTAAGCGGCAACCGTGAGCCGGCCGAGGCTAGCGAGCTTACGGTGTTGTTCTGCGGAGAAGGAAGCCCGGTGAAGCTGCAGCGCACCGGTCCGGGCATTCACGATTACGTTCTGGTGCATACGATCATCAGCGGCAAAGGCGTGTTCCGTTGGAAAGGCAGCGAGTATGAGCTCGCATCCGGCGATACGTTTGTCATTTTTGAGGATGACTTGTTTGAGTATGAAGCAGACGGAGATGATCCGTGGACTTATAAATGGGTAGCTTTTCGCGGTTACGCCTCCGGCCAGCTCTTGAGAGAGGTTGGACTTACTCCTGAGCATCCCGTCATTACCGGGGCATCCGGATTCGGAGCTCTCGTGCTGTACGACCGGCTGCAGGCCGTGCTGGCCGGCAGCGGCAGCGCCGCCGTGACCGACTTGGAGGCAAGCGGCTGGCTCAGACTGCTGCTTGGCGAATTCGCCCGCCTGCAGCCCCACCGGACAAGGCCTGCCCCCCACTCCTCCGCAGCGGCAAAACGGCAAGTGGATCAAGCGGCCCGCTGGCTGCAGACGCATTATGCGGAGCAGGTGTCCATTCAGGAGCTAGCACGTTCGCTCGGCTACCACCGGACCCATTTGTCCAAGCTGTTCCGGCTATATACCGGGCTGTCGCCGATGCAATATTTGCAGCAGCTCCGTCTGAAAAAATCCGCCGATCTGCTGAAAACCGATTTGACGATTGAGCAGGTCGCCGGATCAAGCGGCTTCGCCGACCCGCTTTATTTTTCAAGACAATTCAAGAACAGCTTCGGCCTGTCTCCCTCGGCTTACCGCCAGAAATGGTTTGGAGGCGGAGATTTGCAGAAAGAGGACTAGCCCAACGTCAAAAGGCGTCAACCCTTCCAACAGGGTTGACGCCTTTTGTGATGAAGAGCAGAGCCTTTTCGCTTAGCTTATTAAACCTGCTGGATTTTAATCAGGTTGGTTGCGCCGGATTTGCCGCTTGGCACGCCGGAAGAGATAACGACGTAGTCGCCCTCATGCAGCAGGCCGGTTTTGCCGCCGTCTACAATGGCAGACTGCAGCAGCTCGTCCGTAGAGCGGGCGCGCTCGCCTTGAACCGGAATGACTCCACGAAGCAAACAAAGCTTCGCAATCGTTTTTGGATCCGGAGTAATGGCAATGATCGGAGCTTTTGGACGGTATTTGGACACCATGCGCGCCGTGAAGCCGGATTCCGTAGGCGTCAGAATCGCTTTTGCGTCCAGATCCAGCGAAGAGCTAACCGCAGCTTGGCTGATGACTTCGGTCGTCGTCGTTGCATGCAGCGTCTGGCGGGTGCGGAATTGCAGGCGGTAATCAGCCAGCGATTCCGTTTTAGTGGCGATCGTCGCCATGCGGCGCACCGACTCAACCGGATATTTGCCCGCAGCCGTCTCGCCGGACAGCATGATGCAGTCCGTGCCTTGGATAACGGCGTTGGCAACGTCGCTAACCTCAGCGCGCGTTGGACGAGGATTAACCTGCATCGACTCCAGCATATGCGTCGCGACGATGACAGGCTTGCCAGCCAGGTTGCATTTGTGAATCATCTGCTCCTGCAGCGCAGGCACGTCTTCTACCGGAATTTCTACGCCAAGGTCGCCGCGGGCAACCATGATGCCGTCGGAAGCCTCGATAATAGCATCGAGGTTTTCTACGCCCTCATCGTTCTCGATTTTGGAAATAATCTGGATATGGCCGGCGCCGTTCTCCTCCAAAATCTGGCGAATCTCAATAATATCCTCTGCTTTGCGTACAAACGAAGCTGCAATAATATCTACCTGCTCACGGATGCCGAAATGAATGTGTTTCACATCGCGCTCCGTTACGCCTGGCAGTCGGGTGCGCACACCCGGCAGGTTCACGCCTTTGCGCGGTTTCAGCACGCCGCCGCTAATAATACGGCAGCGAATTTCGGTACCGCCGGATTCAATGACTTCCAGCTCAATCAAGCCGTCGTCGATCAAAATCGTGCTGCCTGCGGATACGTCCTCCGGCAATCCGGCGTAGTTCACGGAAATTCGGGAAGCGTCTCCTTCCAGCTCAATCGTTGTCAGTGTCAGTTCTTCACCTGGAACAAGCAAAACAGACGCCTCGCGCAGCTTGCCGATCCGGACTTCCGGGCCTTTAATGTCCATCAGCACCGGCACAACAACGCCAGCCTTTGCCGATGCCTCGCGCACAGCGCGGATGCGCGCCGAATGGTCTTCCAGCTCACCGTGAGCCATATTGATACGGGCAACGTTCATGCCCTCTTCCATCATTTGAATCAGGACGGACAGCGCTTCGCATGCAGGTCCCATAGTACAGACAATTTTTGTTTTACGAATGGTCACAAATATAGCCTCCTTCACATACTGCCTCTATTGTACCTCTGCAGTCGTCAGGATTCGACATGCTATAGTATAATAAAAAACCTATAGTACAATTTTGAGCAGCGGCAGAGGGGATACGTTCATGAACTGGTCGACCATCCATTTGCAAGGCAGTCATTCATCACGGCACGGATCTGCTCCTGAATCCCTCCAGCGGGGAAATCAAGGAACGCTCCTGCTTATGACCTATGGCGGCATTCAGCTGCGCTTGCCCGGTCAACCGGCCTCCATGCCGCTCCGCCGGGGAGAAATGGCTTATGTACCGCCAGGTTTTCAACCTGCACTTGTTCAACCAGACGGGAAAGTATATGAGTTGTATGCCATTTCCTTCAAGACGGAATCGCCAGAGATTCGTATGCTTGAGCTGCCGGAGTTAAGCTGCCATTCGCTCAAAACGATCCGTTATGATTGGGCGCTGCTTCGTTACCGGACTTTGGCGGAGGAAGAAAAGGAGAAACAGACGGGCTTTCGGATTCGCGGATGGGGAATCCTGCTCGAGCTGCTCGCTTTGTGGAGCAGGGAGCGAACAGCCGGCGCTGCCGCACCGGCCGCAGCACGCCACCTGGAGCGGATGAAAACCTACATTCAAGACCGGTACCGGGAAAAGGTGACGAAGGAGGACCTGGGCCGCTGCATCGGCCGGACGCCCAATTACGCCGCCACCCTTTTCCGGCGGGGCACCGGCCAGACTATCAGCGGCTACGTCCATGATCAGAGGATGAAAACAGCCGTATATATGCTGTCGGAATCGCTATTGACCATAGAAGAAATAGCCGATTATCTCGGCTATGGGGAGGTTTCTTATTTTCAGCGCATTTTCAAGCGCTCATACGGAATGCCGCCTTCTCATTATGCAGGGCGGCACGAATAATCCGTATTTAACTTAAATTTTGTCGTCCAGCGTTTGCTCGCGGATGAACGTCTCTGCTTCTTCACGAGCTTCGTCAGCTAGCTCATCTAAGGGTAGATTATCCGTCAGCTCCTCGAACGAATCCTTTGCTTCATGTGCCGCTTTAGCGCCTGCTGAGGAAATAACCGCCAGCTCACCCTCCGCTTTACGCTCCCAGAACTTAATGTTTGAGGCGAGATGATCCGCTGTATGCAGCGCTTTGTCTTTCAACGCAGCGGCCCCTTCCGCCGTTTGTCTTGCCGCATGCACAGCGCCGCTGCCGATTTTTTCGCTCAGCTCTCCGGCACGGTCAGCCGCTCTTGCCGCACGCTCGCCCAGCTCAGCACGAAGCTCGCTGCCTGCTTTTGGCGCCAGCAGCAGTGCGGTTACTGAACCAACAATCCCGCCTGCCAATGCTCCAAGCAGAAATCCTCCGCTTTTTTTCGATTTAAATTTCATCATGTTCAATCTCTCCTTTCAGCGTTAGGGTTCCCAATCTCACGGTCAGAACATGCAGGCGTTTTTAGTTTGGCCGCTGCGGTACGGATATACATCCAGCCTTCCAGCGCCGCATCCGCGATGCCGATGGCATCCTCCAGCTGCGTCCTGTATTTGCCTGCCGCCCGGCGCACCCGTTCGGCTGCCGCATCCGCCGTTCCAGCCGCCTGATCCGCAATGCGCCGAGCCGCCGCACCAGCCGTATCCGCCGCAACCCGCAGCGAATCAGCTGCCTCCAGCAGCGGCTCCAGCCTCTCTAGCTGCCGTTTGGCCAGCATTGCGGTTTCATGCATCGGCTGAAGCGCATTTTGCACTTCCTCGGCTGCGCTCGCAATTTCCTTCAGCGCCTCCGAAGCGCCATGCTCCAAGCCGTCGGCCAAACGGCCCAGACGATGCAGCAGCCGGTTCAGCTGCCAGGCGGTGCATGCCGCAGAAGCGGCAAACACAGCAGCACATGCCGCTATCCACCATTCCATACCTTCACCTCCGCGCCTGCTTTTCAGAACCGGGCGGGCGCCCACATTCCTGGTGACAGTATAAGCAGGATGGGCTTGGCCTGACACAAAGCATGCGTAACTTTTGCACAAATAAGGTGAAACGGCAAAAAAACCGGCCTTCCGTCATCTCCATGACGAAAGGCCGGCTATCCGGCAATTGAATAGTTAGGAGCAACCGATTTACTGCTCCTTACGCAAATAAGACTCAACCTGCTCCCCAAAGCTGCGAAGCCATCCGGCAAGCTGAACGGTGCTGTCATGCAGCTCCCGGCGCGGCCAGCTGTAATACTCCTGCACGAGCGGGCGGCGAAGCTGGGCCAGACATTGCAGCTGTTTGTTCAGCTCTTCATCCAGGACGCCTTCGGCGCCAATAATCTCGATAATGTCGCTGTAGCTGCTGGCATCCCTCATCAAATATCCGTCAATAAGGCAGCTGCCGACATCGGTTACCGTTTCAATCGCCAAATGCAGCAGCCGTTCTTGAGCCAATCCCTGCAGCAGCGTGCCGCTCCATTCCGCAGTCAACTGGTCCAGCGCTTCCGTCAGCTCCGGTATGGCGTCCAGCCGCAGCCGGATATCCTGCACGTTCACATAATACATGAGGCGCCTCCGTTATCGCTTATTCTTCTTTTTGCCGCGGCGCTTCAGCCAGGCGATCATAATGATGCCGCTGATTACCACGACAAACAAATACGTAACCATCATGTAAAAATCTTCGCCGAGCGACCGTTCCTCCATCGTTTTGAACGTTCCTTTCCTGCCCGATCAGGACTCGTAATCTACGGCTACCGAAGATTCGCGGACTTCATTCATATGGCGGATCACTTCTTGGTGAACCGGGTGAACCTGGTACTCTCCCAGCGCCTCAAGCGAATCGAATTTTGTAACGAGCGCGATATCGTAAGAGCGTTCGGAATGAACGATGTCCTTGCCGACCTCAAGATAACGCAGCACTTCAATTTTGCCTTCCATGTCGCGCAGAACGGCCGCTGTGCGCTCCACGCTCTCCGGCGTGCGGTCCTTTAAACGGAAAAAGACGATATGTGTCAGCATGCTGTAAACGCTCCCCCAATCGGTCATGCCCGCTGTCCGGGCTGAAGGGCGACGGAAGCTTGTCCCGTTATCCTGCCGGGCCATTTGCATGTCCGGCGCCCTTTTGACCCATAATAACGCAAGCCGTACGATTCGGCAATGCCGTCACAAGGGGGCCCCACCGATGCGATATCCTATAACGATAGCGGCCGTGGCAATTGGACTTTTGTTATGCCTGTTCAATTACACGGGCTATGATCCGCATAACGTATTTTTTTTCATGCTTAGTCCGCCAGCCTGGATCTCGGATGTATTTTACGACATCCACAAAACCCCGGTGATGACGATGTATGTGCTCACCATAATAAGCTATGCCATCGTCGGTTATGCCTGCGACCGGCTGATCGCAGCAGGACGCA
Organism: Paenibacillus pasadenensis; assembly: GCF_023715725.1. Lineage (GTDB taxonomy): Bacteria > Bacillota > Bacilli > Paenibacillales > Paenibacillaceae > Paenibacillus_O > Paenibacillus_O pasadenensis_A. The sequence continues at coordinate 352,601 of NZ_JAMBOT010000002.1, read as the reverse complement.
AGCGCAGCCGCGCTTAGTGCCTTATCGGGCGGAAAGCCGTGCCTGCACGCCTTTCCTGATATTTTGGCTGTTTAGCGGCAGTCAGCTCAGCTCCTATCAGCGACTAAAAAGCGTTCCCCCATCGGGAACGCTTTTTCGCATAGCCTATTCGCTTCGCCGGCAATTGCCGGCTGTACAACTGTTATTCAACGACGATTGTCGCTTTCATCTTGTCATGTCCGAGACCGCACATAACGGAACAGTGCATTTCATAACGGCCAGGCTTGTCAAACGTCACTTCCTGCTCCATCGTATCGCCCTGAAGGTCGATGCCGAGCGCTTCAACGCCTACGCCGTGGATGCCGCTTTTGTTGCTCAGCACCATTTTGTACTTTTGGCCCGCTTTAACGACATACTCTTCCTTGTCAAATACAAAATCGTTAGAAGCAACGATTTTAAGCAGCTCTACGCCCTCGGGAAGATCCGCCGCTTCATCCTTCGGCGGCTTCGGCAGGCCGATTGTCATCATATAGATGCCAACCGCAGCAGCGATTACAAGCAAAAAAGACATAATCCATTTCATGAGGTTGTTTGCTCCCCTTTGTGCGTTGTTGTTTACCCAGTTTTGTCCATAACTATTGCTAATATACCGAAATATAGGGGGCAATCACAAGCTTTAACCGTTTCCATTCGCAAGATTACGGCTCATTTATGACAACTTTTTGAACATTGCGTGACCGTCAGGAGTCTTTGCGCTTGAAGATTTCAATGAATTCCTTCAGCTTGGTCGGCAGCGGCAAGCCGATTCTCCCGTAATTCTCGGTGATGGATAACAGCTCGTTTCCAATATAAAAAAAGATGGTCGCGCTGCGGACTGCATCCCCGCCGCCAATCAGCTGATCGATACGGTGGGCAATCAAAATGACAAGTAGCGTCAACCCTTTTCGAGCCAATCCCCAGGAGCCGACAACGCTGCTTAAACCGCGCTTTTCTTTCAAGGATGCCGCTACGCCCGAAATGTAATCCACGGCCATGCAAACGACAAGCAATGTCAACGATTCCTGCCAAATGCCAAACGAAAAACTGACAATTGAACCAATGACAGCGAACAACGATACAGCGATATATTCCTTCAACGCATCTGCCCCCTCTACCATTAGACTGATAGAGTATTGTATGTGCGCTGCTGCCAGCCCGCCTGTTTGTCCGCCTGTCATTAGTCATTAATTCGCCAATTTAAGTCAAATCAAATTTGCCGGTGTGAACCAAATCGAACGAAATGTCGATCTGCAGCTCTCCCTCCCTCGGAACCCAGCCTCCCGTACGCTCCAGCTGCCGCCAGTAGCTTAAGTGATTGCGGTAAAGCTGCTCCCCCAGCAAATACAAATCGATTTTCTCCCGGCAGGCGTATTGGTATGTAGCTTCAATCTCCTGTTTGATTTGATCTTTTACAGCATCTTTGATCTCCTCCTCCGTCATCGGGCCGCCAAGCTCAATGACATGCCCTTGGAGATGCAGATTCAGCTTAAACTGAGGTCTTGCTCCGTCCGTATTTACCGTAATTTGCGGAACGGAGCGATCAATGCTGACTGTCGCGTCCCCTTGGTCGTCCGGATCGTGAGCCTCCGAGCTTCCGGCTTCTTCCGTTTCCAAAATATAGTGCTTGAATTCCGGGTCGATCCAGCGGTATCCCGAGCTCAATTCAATGGGTAAAAACTTGCGGAAATTCCGGTTATTAAACGCAAACAAACCATCATAAGACTGAACCTCCAGCGGATCGGTCGCTTTGCTCCATTTCCCGTCTACCAGCCCGATTGAGGGCAGCAGGGCGGTAATCCCCTTTTCGTCCATTCCCCGGACGAATTCCTGCATCGTAAGCGGGCGCACATAGCTGCTTTGCTCATATTGCCTTTTGGGGTTGTACATGACACTCATCAAATGGGAATGCCCAAAAAAGGTTCCCGAATTAAACAGCTTGTCTATTTTCTCCCTTGTTCCGAATACAAAGCTTGTGTAACGCGAGGCTCTCTGCCTGTTGTTCGCATCCAAAATATCGTCCAGATGCGGCAGCGCTCTCTCTTGAACGATAAGCACCTTCATATGCTCCAAATTCAGCACAAACTGCGACGATTTTTGCAAATTGGATATAGCTCCCAGAACGGTCTTCCCTTCCGCGCGCCCAACCCAGGCAACAGGATCTCCCGCCCTATTGGAGCTCGTTTTGGCAACGGCAGCGAACTGGATCAGTTGAGCGTAAGCAACATATCGCTTGTCAACATAATCGATGCCAAGCCCGGACACATATCCCTGCTCGGTCAAATCCAGCTCGTCCCAGCAGCCCGTCAGCAGCGCGGCCGGCAGAAGCACGGCAGTCAAAGGCTTAAGGAGCCAGCTTCCCGTGATTCGATACCGGCTAATCATGGCTTTTCCCGCCCCCCTTTTGCCGGCGCCTTTTCCATGGAACCTGAAGAAAGCTTGGCAGCATCAGCTTAAAGTCCATATTCGCCAGCGGCGCCATGTACGGCTGCCCAAACGTCTCCAACGAGCAAACATGGATAATGATGAGAAACATGCCGGCAAAAAAACCGAACATTCCCAGCACCGCCGAGCAGGTCAGCACGAAAAAGCGCAGCACGGATACTGTTCCGTTGAGCGTCTGATTCACGAGCGTGAACGTAGATACAGCCGTGATTGCAGCTACGACCAGCATCGTCGGCGAGGTCAGCCCCGCGTCAATCGCCGCGTTGCCGACAATCAAGCCGCCTACGACCGAAACGGTCTGTCCAACAGCGCGCGGCAGGCGGACCCCCGCTTCGCGGAATAGCTCAAACATCGCCAGCATCAGAAACATTTCCATCGTGGAAGACAAAGGCAGCCCGTTGCGGGAAGTGGAGACAGTAGCAAGCAGCGTAAACGGAATCTGATCGGTATTAAAGGAACAGAGCGCAATCCAAAACCCGGGAAGGAAAATGCTCATGAATAAACCGATAAACCGTAATGTCCGCTCAAGCGAAACGTAAAAAAACGGCATGGACAAATCCTCGGGGGATTTAATCAAAAAAGCCAGGTTAGCCGGAGCGGCGATGACGGCCGGATTGCCGTCCACCAGAATGGCGATCCGTCCCGACATTAAAGCCGATGCGGCAAAATCGGGCCTTCCGCTGTAATGCACCAAAGGAAAAATGCTTCCTTTTACATCCGATATGAGCGACTCGATCTGAGTGCTGCTTTCAATCGATACAACGTTGGATCGGATGTCCTGAAGCCTTGTCCGAGCCATCTCCACTACATCGGGCTTAGCCAGACTGGCCATGTAAAGCAGGGCGACCTGCGTCCTCGACTGACTGCCTAGCGTCATCATTTCTACCTGGAGATCAGGTGTTTTGAGCCGGCGGCGAACAAGGCAAACATTTTGATTAACATCCTCCACAAACCCGTCCCTCGGTCCTTTGAGCGAAACCTCCATGACCGATTCGTCCGGCTGCCGCACCGGCATGTCGGCAATATTGTACAGATAAAGCATTTCCTCTCTTCCCTCGCCGACTCCGATAATGACGGTTCCGCTGAACAACGCTTCATATAGATCCGTATTGTCTTTATACTCCTGAAAATGAAGCAGCTCGCTGTCCCAGCCTGCCTCCAGCCTGCCTCCTTTTTGTCGCAGCTCGCGGAGAACCGTCTGTTGAAACAGCACGGCGTCGATCATATTGGGACAATAAAGCAGGGTGACCAGCGTACCCGGCTTCCCTTCCAGCTCCAAATGGGATTGAAGCACCTCGACGTCTCCGCATCCCCGCAGCTCCTCTGTCATTGAAGCAAGATTCCAACGCCTGTTTGGATGAGTTGCCCCTTCATTCGGCTGCTCCGCTTCGTTTCCGTGCGAGCGCGGGCTATTTGTAGAGTGTTTGCCCGAATATCCTTTTTGGGACATATCAGCTCTCCTCCTTTAGAAGCGGTTTTTCTCCGCTGTTGTCCCGCGCAGCCAGAACCGCCAAAAGCCAGCCGGAGAGGCTTATAACGAGCACTAGCATTCCGGAAAAAGGGAAATAGATATTCATAAAGTGCCGATAAGGCAGCATATGGTCGGTGACGATCTGTGCAAGCGGCGTTAATAGGGCGATGACCATCCAGCCGTAAACCGCATTTCCTTTCGGCTTGCGAATACCTATCATGTCTTTTAGCAAATACAGACTGAGAGCAATTCGGATCATCGCCCCGGACAGCCACTGGTATATAGCAAAAAAATCGAGATGCTCCAAATATTTGCCGACCTGAACAAGCCGCCATTGCGAAAAGGCCGGGTATCTCATCTTGGCGGCCTCGGTTGGGCCGAACTGGACAATCGCTCCTAAAAGCGGCCCCAGCGAGAGCAGGACAAGACAAACCATCAGCAGCAGCAGCTGCCAGCGGCGAAAACGATTTTTAATCAGATGCTGATAAAAAACGAGCATGTAAATCTCGCCCATCGTGCAGGCGGCCAGCAGCGCCCCCGATACGATCTGCCAATAGCCGTTCTCAAAATAAGGCTTTAAATATTGATAATCCTTGTGCGGCATATTCGCGGACATAACAAAATCGCCAAGCAGAATAACAAAAGGCAGCAAAATACCCGATGCAAACGCGATTGTCCTTAATCCTTTTGTTACGGCATAAAGCGAAACCCCGAGCATGGCGATTGCAAATATGTAATTGGGGGTATAGGGCAGGTAAGTTGTTTTGGACCATGAAATGGAGTCAATCAGCGTATTAAACGCGATGCCTAATAAAAGCACCAAAACGGGCAATTTAATCAGCCAAGCTCCCGCTTTGCCGAGTTTTCTCTCGACCATGCACCAGAACGGCTCCTTTAGCCTTTTTAAGGTGCCGTATAAGGGAAAGCTGACCCATACGATTCCGATGACGCAGGTCAGCAGCGGGCTCATCCAGCTGTCCCTTCCGGCGGTATTGAGGATGACGGGAACAATCAAAACATGATTGACCAGCCCGACCGATAAGATCAGCATGCACACGGCAGGAAGTCTGCCAAAGGTTGATTGTTGGCTCACTCTCTCACCTCTTTCCGGTATAGAATATCCCTGTACCGGAAGCTTTATCCAAATAAAGCGGTAAACGAGGAAGGGTTTAAAAAAACGCTCCCCCGTTTGGAGAGCGTTTGCTGAGTGTGCTTATTTAAGTATGGGCGGTTATTCGGCATAAATCATTTTGCGCGTCATTCCGCCGTCAACGGTTATGTTATGGCCGGTAACAAAGTCGTTGCCCGGATCAGTCAAATAAAAGCAAGCCCTCGCGATATCCTCCGGCTTGCCGACTCTGCCTGCAGGATGCTGCTCATGGTCCTCCCGGCTAAGCTGCGCCGTGTCGCCGGTTGCGATCCAGCCCGGACTAACCGAATTGACGCGAATTCCATAAGGGGAAAGAGACATTGCCATTGCATGGGTCAGCGCGATCATTCCCCCTTTGGATGCTGCATAGGCTTCCGAATCCGGCTCCGACATGAACGCGCGGGTAGAGGCGATATTAACGATGCGGCCGCGCTTGCCCGCCTCCTTCATCTGTCCCGCCGCTTCACGGCTGCACAGGAAAGCGGCTCTCAGGTTGACGTTAATAACCCGGTCCCATTCCTCGACGCTTAGCTCCCACATCGATTTGAACGGGCTGATGCCGGCATTATTAATGAGGATATCGACGGCGCCATGCTCTTCGCGGATGCGCTTGAACAAGGCTAAAATCGTTTCCGCATTCCCGAGATCCGCTTCGTAAACCGCTGCGTCGCCGTCTAAGCTGCGAATTGCCGCTTGGGTTTCCTTCAGTCCCTCCAGACTGCGGTCAACGAGGATAGCTTTGCTTCCTTTCGCTGCATAAGCCTGCGCCAAGCCTCTGCCAATGCCCGCTCCGGCTCCCGTTATGACGACAATATTTTTGTCTGCAGCTTCCATCATGCAACATCCTCTCCTTTGAAATATACAGATGATATCGGTTTCATGAATAAGTTCTATCCTATTACCTCCCTGGCCGCGGCTTCAACCTCGGCGCACAGAAGCGGCCCGCTGCCGTATGGCTGCGAACCGCTGGCATATGCTGTACCTTGTTTGGAGAATAGCGCTTCTAACCCGTCGACGGGCTATTTGGCACATGGCCTTTCTGATTCCGGTTTTCGTCTGTTCCGGCTGCCGTATTGTTTTCCGCTTCCTTGGAACGTTTCGCCATTCCGGCCTGTTTGCTCTCGAAAGAGTGTTTGCCGCCTTTAGCCATATCCGTTCACCTCCGTCGCTGCAAGCTGCCGGCACTGAAAGTCCGGTTTAATTGAGGACGCTGCGCCGTTAGGCATCACAGCCCCGTTAGCTTGTCCAAGCGGCCGCTTCTCCATGAAAAAGGGTCCGGTTTCCCTTTTGCAGATTATCCCTTACAATAAACACAGAATGAGCGAATATTGATTTATCTGATAACCGCCTAAGAAAGGAAGCCTGATTCTATGATCATTAAACCGAGAACACGCGGCTTTATCTGCACAACCGCGCATCCTGAGGGCTGCGCCAAACAAGTACAGGAGCAGATCGATTACATAAAGTCCCAGCCAAAATGGAATGGTCCAAAACGCGCGCTCGTGCTTGGCGCATCTACCGGATACGGTTTGTCCGCCAGAACTGCGCTCGCATTTGGCGCAGGAGCCGCTACGATTGGCGTTTTCCGCCCAAGCAGCGCAACGGACAAGCGTACCGCATCGGCTGGCTGGTACAACTCCGCCGCATTTGAAAGCAAAGCCGCCGAGGCTGGCCTGAAGTCAGTCAGCGTAACCGGCGACGCCTTTACCGACGAAACAAAGGATCGTGTCATTGAAGCGATTCGCGAGGAGCTCGGACAAGTCGATCTAGTCGTGTACAGCGTAGCGGCGCCGCGCCGTGTCGACCCCGATTCCGGCGAAACGTATAACTCCGTGCTTAAGCCAATCGGAGCTCCGTATACGAACAAAACCGTCAACTTCCATACGGGCGAGGTTAGTGAAGTGACAATTGAACCTGCGGAAGGTGACGATATCGCGCAAACGGTCGCTGTTATGGGCGGAGCGGATTGGCAGCGCTGGCTGACTCGCCTGCAAGAGGCTGGCGTTCTCGCCGAGGGCGCTGTCACAATTGCTTACTCTTATATCGGCTCCGGTATAACGCAAGCCATCTATCGCGAGGGCACAATCGGCCAGGCAAAGGATGATCTGGAGGCTACTGCGCTTCAGCTTCAACAGCAGCTGGCGCCGCTTGGCGGCCGCGCTTATGTGAGCGTAAGCAAGGCGCTTGTCACCCAATCCAGCTCGGCCATACCTGTTGTTCCGCTTTACGTGTCGGCTCTTTATAAAGTAATGAAAGAAAAAGGACTGCATGAAAACACCATTCAGCAGTCGCATCGCTTGTTTGAGCAGCTGTACCGCGAAACCGGCACTCCAATCGACGAAAAAGGCCGTATCCGCATTGACGATTGGGAGCTGCGTGAGGATGTACAAGAGGAAGTAGGACGCATCTGGAGCGAGGTCAATAGCGACAATATCGCCAGCCTGACCGATCTTGACGGCTACCGCAAGGAGTTTTTCCAGCTGTTCGGCTTTGAAACGGAAGGCGTCGATTACGAGCAGGATACGAACCCGCTAGTTGAAATCCCATCCGCTCGATAATATTTAGCGGGCTGTATTTTCAGCCCGCTTTTCTTCTAAACACTAAAAGGGACCAAGCCGACCTTTCGTCCGCTTGATCCCTTTTTGGCTTCAAATTAAGCCGCCTGTTTTTCTGAATCGTCCTCATCCTCAGCTGCCTCATAGTGCGAAGCTGCCATCTCCCGCAGCAAAAACAGGTTGATTTCGCCTGACAGATGCTCCGATAACGCATGAATTTGTTGGGCTTGTCCGGCAATCCGGCGAATTTCGTCGTCCTGCAGCAAGCCTGAAGCCAGTACCTGCTGAGCTGCAGCGGCGGCATGTTCTGCGATATTGGATACCGTTCCAGCGGCTGCAAGCAGCTGCTCGCAGCTTGCGCGGGTCCGTTCTGCTTGTACATGCACAGACTGGATTCCGCTGCTGATCTGTCCCACGGAGTCGCCAATCGCTTCAAAGCTGCGGAACGTCACTTCAGTTTGTTTTTCCTGCGCTTGCAAAAGCTGCCGGTTTTCCTCCATCGCCGCCCGGAAACCTTCCATTCCTTGCTGCAGCCGCCGGATAAGCGTGCCAATGAATACGGAAGATTCCTTGGACTGAACTGAAAGCTTCCTCACCTCATCAGCAATAATCGAAAAACCTCTGCCCCCAGCGCCAGCCTGAGCAGCTTCAATAGATGCATTAAGCGCCAGCACCTGAGTTTGCGCCGAGATTTCAATCATGGTTGCGGTGATGCCATTAATTTTTTGCGAATGTCCGGACAGCACTTCCAGCTCGCGGTACATCTCATCCATCCGCTCGCTTGTACGTTTGGATACTGCCTGAAGCTCCTTCACCGCATGCAGGCCGCGCCCTGTATTCTCCTCTGCTTGCCGGCCAAGCTGCCGCATTCCGTCTGTTAATCCGTCAATTTCGCCAATCTCTGCAGACAGCCCGTCAATCAACCCCTTGGTGTCCTCGGATAGCTTGCTCTGCTGCTCTGCCCCTTCCGCTATATCCGATATGGAACGGACGATTTCCTCGTTCGCCCGCGCCGTAACTGCTGCTGATCCGCTGAAAACAGTCGAGTTGTCAAGCATCGATCCAGCGATTTTACGGCTCTGCTCCAGCATCCCGTGCACTTTATCCACCATGGAATCGAACTGGCGGCTGAGGCGGCCAAGCTCGTCCTTACGCTTGGAGCCAATCCGTTCGCGGAGGTCTCCCTCGGCTAAAATGCGAACTGCTTTGTTTAGCCTGCCGATGCCGGAACTGAATGAGCGAATGAGTATAAACGCAACCAGCGTTGTTAATAACAGCACTGCAACTGCTGCAGCCTGAGACACATGGAGCGTTTCCTGCAGCAGCTCAAAAGAACCTGCTTGCGCTCGCGATGCATTCCGGTCGGCGGCTGCGCTGAGGCGGCTGCTGATTTCTTGCATATTTTGATTATCGGCGGTAACAAACGTATGCAGCTCGTCCAGCTTCTCAAGCAGAAGCAGCGACTCGGCGTTCCCGTCTTGCAGCAGCGAGGACATTTGTTTCACCCCATCCGCATATTCGGAGGATTTGACGTACAAAGCGTTTAAATCTTCCTCAGCCGCGGAGCTGCCGCTGAATTCCAGCTTCTCCAGCTCTTTTTCCATAGCAGAATGAATTTGTAAAAACGGCTCTAGACGTTCGGCGTCATTTTCCTGTTTCAGTTCACCTTCAAGACGGTCCATCTCCTGCAAAAACTGGCTAATTTTCGCCACAGCAATCCGCTTTTCCATTTCTTTCTTTTGTTCGTTCATCGAGAGCCTGACTTCTGCGATTTTCCCGTTCTGATACAGCGCCGATCCCAAAAAAAGCAAAGCAACGACAGCAAAACTTGCCATCAGCTTCCACTTCATATCAGCCCAGCTTCCACGGTCTTCCATCCTCATCTGTCCTTCCCCCTCGGCTGACAATACATTTCCGTTCTTTCTATCCAAGTTTAGGTAAGCACAGTTAAGCGAAACCACATTTTTCGTTAATATCATGTAAATTTAACAGAGCGCGGAAAAGAAGTATCGCAAAAACGATTTCCATGCTGCTTTGAACAAATAAATATACTGAAAATAGATCAAAAGTCATAATGAAACCCGTTTCAAAATAAGTTGACATGGGTATTTATGCCTGATAGTCTTTGATTAGCTTTGATAGAATTAGTATGTAAACGGAGGAAACTATGATGAACTTAAAAAGTAAAATTGCCAAAAAAACAGTTCTTTTAGCTGCTATGGCTGCCTTATCTTTCACGGTTCTGCCAGCGGTCGCTGGTGCTTCAACAGGTTATACCGGTAAGACAGGTTATACCGGAGTTACTGGCGCTACTGGTGCGACGGGCGCCACAGGTCCAACTGGAGCAACAGGACCAACCGGTGCTACCGGCGTTACTGGTGCTACCGGAGAAACTGGCCCGACGGGTGCCACAGGACCAACTGGAGCAACAGGACCAACCGGCGCTACCGGACCAACTGGCCCGACAGGTCCAACTGGCCCGACAAACAATCCAAAACCGCCAGTGAAATATCCTGCGAGCCCGGCTAGTCCTGCAAGCCCCGCTAGTCCGGCCAGCCCGGCTAGTCCCGCCAGCAAAGCTAGCCCTGCCAGTCCTGCGAGTCCTGCCAGCAAAGCTAGCCCTGCGAGCCCGGCGAGTCCCGCTAGCCCTGCCAGCAAAGCCAGCCCTGCGAGTCCCGCTAGCCCTAAAGCTTAATCATTCATTCCGAAAGCCATAGCCCGCACAGGATTCTCATCCTTTGCAGTTATGGCTTTTTTGAACCAAATATTTCAGCCTTGGCGATAATAGTGACATACTGTTGTCAGTACACCGCCTGTATTCTGAAGTTAGACGCAAAAAGGAGAGAATTCACGTGGGCGATAAGATCGACTATAAAAAACATTACAAACAGCTTTATTTGCCTCCAGCGGAACCTGCTGTTATCGATGTGGGAAAGATGTCTTTTATGAGCATCAATGGAATGGGCAATCCGAACGGCGAGGAGTTTGCCAAAAAAACCGAAGCGCTATACAGTCTAAGCTACGCGGTGAAAATGTCTTACAAAAGCAATGAAGTACCTGACGGATATTACGAGTATACGGTTTTCCCGCTAGAAGGAGTCTGGGATTTAATCGATACATCCAAGCCGCCAACGGACTTGGACAATTTGAAATATACCATTATGATTCGGCAGCCGGACTTTTTAACCGATGAGCTTTTCCGGAGCTTCGTGGAACGCACCAAAAAGAAAAAGTCGAACCCCCATCTAGACCTCGTGGAGTTAGGTGAAATAACGGATGGTTTATGCTGCCAAATGATGCATATCGGAAGCTTCGCCGATGAACCCAAAAGCATGGCAAAAATGGAGGCGTATTGCAAGGAGCAGGGTTACGAGCGCTCAGCCCTTACTCACCGCGAAATCTATCTGTCCGACCCGCGCAGAACGGAAGCGGCCAAGCTGAAAACGGTATTGAGATTTCATGTAACAAAGCTCTGACAATTAGCTGGGATTGGTTTGAATTCCAAACAGGGCCGTCCCAAAAGTCATTATTTATGACATAGGACCGCCCATTTTAAATTTCGGTTATCACTGCAGACAAGTCTCAGCTGTTAATAAGCTGTTTCATAATTTCGCGGTTGCGCTCCTTAAATACGTCATTATGCGACGACACCATGCCGTACTCCTCCGCCTGCGGCTGTATGTAGAGCTTCGCTCGGTTGACGGCGTTGGCGGCATCCTGGAACGTCCCGGCAATCAGATGCAGCTTGCCTTCCTGCATCAGAATATCGCCTGCGGCGTACAAACCCGGCACGCTGGACTCGCCGGAGCCGTTACCGGCAACATAATAATCGTCAACTCGCTTCAGCTCCAAAGGACTGTTGTCCAGCAGCGAGCTTTCCCGTTCGTAGCCGTGGTTGATGACCACTTCGTCGATTTCCAGCTCCGTCACCTCACCCGTCACGGCATGTGTCAGCTCCACCGTAGCAATGCGTTCTCCGCCCTTCTCGGCGACCAGCTTCGTAATCGACGTATTGAACATGCAGCGCGCCGAGCTGGAGAGCAGCTGATCCACACTGGCTTCATGGCCGCTCAGCTGATCCTTCCGGTAAGCGACATACACCTGTTTGGCAACAGCTGTCAGCTCGTTTGCCCAGTCAACGGCAGAGTTGCCTCCTCCGGACACGAGCACAACTTTATCCTTGAACTGTTTAAGCGACTTTACCGTATAGTTCAGGTTTGTTACCTCAAAACGCTCTGCTCCCTCAATGTCCAGCCGCTGCGGATTCAAAATTCCGCCTCCAACGGCAACAATGACAGCTTTAGAACGATGAGTTCTGCCCGAGGAGCCCTTCAGCAGAAACACGCCGTCCCCATCCTTGGCAATTTGCTCAACTTTTTCGCCCAGCACAACTTCCGGATTAAAGGTCAGACCTTGTTTCACCAGCTGCTCAATCAGCTGCGCGCCTGGAACCGGAGTCAGACCGCCGACATCCCAGATAATTTTTTCAGGATATACGTGGATTTTCCCGCCAAGCCGCGGCTGGTACTCGATAATTTTCGTTTTCATGCCTCTCAGACCGCTATAAAAAGCAGAGTACAGGCCAGCCGGACCTCCGCCGATAATCGTCATTTCAAACAGTTCTTCCTGCTCCCCCGCCGGTTGCAGGTCTGCTTCAAGCTCAGGCTTTTGCAGCGAATCGCTCATTCGGGCACCTCCGCATTTTCATTGATTATCATTCTCAATTAGTGTACTTCTTTTTAAAGATTTCTGCAATCAGGTTGACAGATCCGCCCCGTCCTTATATATTGGTAAACGGCATTGATAATCATTATCACTTCTAAGGAGAGTTCATCATTGAAAAAGATTTGGCTGCCACTCGTTCTGACTCTAATGCTCGTTCTGTCCGCTTGCGGCGGCGGAAGCACCAGCAATAACGCAAATACAGGCGCTGCGGAGAATACGCCTGCCAACACAAATACTGCGACAAACGAAGCTGCAGGCGGCGAAACGGCGTCCGGCACGATTACGTATCAGTCGGAAAACGGACCGATTGAAGTTCCCGCTAATCCTCAGCGCGTCATCGTGCTCGCTTCCTTCGCCGGCAATATTATGGCGCTGGATGTTCCGCTTGTCGGTGTCGACAGCTGGTCCAAAGGCAACCCGCGTTACCAGGACAAGCTGGCTAATGTGGAAGAAGTAAGCGATGAAAATATTGAAAAAATCATCGAGCTTGAGCCTGATCTGATCATTGCCCTGTCCTCCGTCAAAAACCTGGATAAGCTTAAGGAAATCGCGCCAACGGTCACGTACACCTACGGTAAAGTGGACTACCTGCAGCAGCATGTCGAGCTCGGCAAGCTGGTGAATAAAGGCGACGAAGCCCAAGCTTGGGTAGATGATTTCAAAAAACGCGCTGACGAAGCCGGCGAGCAGATTCGCGCCAAAATCGGAGACAAAACGGTATCCGTAATTGAGAGCTTCAACAAACAGCTGTATGTATACGGCGACAACTGGGGCCGCGGCACGGAAATTCTTTATCAGGCAATGAAGCTGAACATGCCTGAAAAAGTCAAAGAAACGGCGCTTAAGGAAGGCTACCACGCCCTGTCCACCGAGGTGCTGCCTGAGTTTGCAGGCGATTATCTCATCATCAGCAAGTTCCCGGATCAGGACAATTCTTATCAAGAAACCGAATCCTACAAAAACATTCCTGCCGTGAAAAACGGTCAAGTGTTTGAAGCCAACGCTAAAGAGTTCTATTTCAACGATCCGATTACGCTGGACTTCCAACTGGAATTTTTCAAGCAGCATTTCCTCGGCAACTAAACCCATTAGGGCCAAGGGATAGAGGAACTCTTGAGCCGCTCAAGAGTTCCTTTTCCCTATTTAAATTGCGGATAAGGTGATGAATGTCATGCAAAAGGCGACAGCAAGGCGTCGCGGACAATATTTTGGCTTGAAGCTAGCGGCTTCGCTGGTCGTATTGGGCCTATGCTTTATCATTTCGCTCACCTTTGGCGCAGCGGACACATCATTCAATGATGTATGGCTTGCGCTGTTCACCGATTCCTCCGCCAAAGCGGTATTAACGATCCGCGAGCTGCGGCTGCCGCGCGAGCTGGCGGCTATGGCGGTTGGAGCCGCGCTTGGCGTGTCCGGCGCTGCGATGCAGGGAATGACCCGCAATCCGCTTGCCGACCCCGGCATTTTAGGGCTTACGGCCGGCTCCAATCTGATGCTTGCATTGACCATTGCCTTCTTTCCGGCAGCCGGATACTTTGGCATTATGGCCGCATGTTTCATTGGAGCGGCCGTAGCCGCGCTGCTCGTTTTTGGTGTCAGCGCATCCAAGCAGAACCGATTCTCACCGCTGCGCATCGTGCTGGCGGGCTCGGCCATTTCAGCGCTGTTCTTCGCAGCTGCGGAAGCGGTCGGGCTGCATTTTAAAATTACGCAGCAGGTGAATATGTGGAATGCCGGCGGCGTAGTCGGCACCACCTGGAAGCAGCTGTCCGTCATTACTCCGTTCATCGCAGTCGGCATTATCGCCGCCATGCTGCTGTCCCGGCAGCTGACCGTGCTCAGCATGAGCGAAGAGGTATCCGCAGGTCTTGGCCAAAATACGGCAAGAGCCAAAACGATGCTGTTCATCGTTGTTGTGCTGCTGGCCGGCTCTTCGGTAGCGCTTGTTGGCAACATGGCCTTTGTCGGACTGCTTGTTCCCCATGTCGTTCGCACGATTACCGGCCCGGATTACCGCTTTGTCCTGCCGGTATCGGCTGTGGGCGGCGCGGCGCTTATGCTGATCGCCGACACGATGGGCCGCACCATCAACGCGCCTTATGAGACATCGCTTACCGCTATCGTCGCCATGCTCGGTCTTCCCTTTTTCCTATGGATCGTTAATCGTAAAGGAGGTGCGCTGCGCTAATGGTTCCTGCCGCAATCCGCAAACAGCGCATCGCGCTTGCCATCCTGTTCGTGCTTATCATCGCCATGATATTCATAAGCGCCGGCTGGGGATATTCCTCGCTAGGCTACAAACGCCTGCTGCCCGTATTGTTTGGCGACGGCTCGCGTAAAGAAGAATTCGTGCTGTTTACGATTCGTCTGCCGCGCATCTTTATTACTCTGCTGGCAGGCATCGGCTTGGCGCTGTCCGGCGCGATTTTACAGCGTGTCACGCGCAACGATCTCGCCGATCCCGGCATTATCGGCATCAACGCCGGCGCCGGACTCGGCGTGGCGATCTTTTTCCTGTACAGCCCGATTGAGCCCGGCAATTTCGCCTACCTGCTTACGGCTGTCGCCTTTTTCAGCGCCATGCTGACCGCGTTTCTGATCTACCTTTTCTCCTACCGCAAAGGAGAGGGCTTAAACCCGGTCCGGCTTGTGCTGGTCGGCGTTGGCTTCTCGTTATCAATCTCCGGCATCATGACGGTCCTAATTACCTCGGTCGCCGAAAGGGATAAAGTCGACTTCATCGCCAAATGGCTCGCCGGGAACATTTGGGGCACGGACTGGCTGTACATCTGGGCGCTGCTGCCATGGCTGCTGCTGCTCATCCCGTTCACGCTCATTAAGGCGAACCAGCTTAACATGCTGGAGCTGAGCGAGCCGGTCGCCGTCGGTATCGGCCTGCCGGTGCAGAAGGAGCGCATCTGGCTCATGGTCGCCGCCGTTGCTCTGGCCGCATCCTCCGTTGCCGTTACAGGCGGAATCAGCTTTATCGGCTTGATGGCGCCTCATATCGCCAGAGCGCTCGTCGGCCCGCGCAACCAGCTGTCGCTTCCGATTGCGATGCTGATCGGCGGTTTGCTGCTGCTCACGGCGGATACGCTGGGCCGCAATATGGCCGATCCGAGCGGCATTCCTGCCGGCATCGTCGCGGCTTTTATCGGCGCTCCCTATTTCGTTTATCTGCTGCTCAAAAAGACGGCATAGAGTTTTTTTTGGAGCCAGGCCCGCAAGGGCCTTTTTTTCATCCCATAAACGGCTATATTAGGAACAGGACATTGCGGCATCGGCCGCGAACCTCTACAAGCAAGTTTGCAAAAAGCGGCAACGGCTTCTTCGCAAGGTTAACGAAAGGAATGAGCATTCACTATGGATTTAATGGAGCAGAGAATGAAGCAGCTTACGGAATGCGACGGCGTTCCGGGGCATGAAGGCGCAGTACGAAAGCTGATGCAAAGTTATTTGGAGCCGCTGAGCGGGGAAATTATAACCGACCGCCTGGGCAGCCTGTTTGGGGTAAAAACCGGCGCGGAAGGCGGGCCAAAGGTGATGCTCGCCGGACATCTGGACGAAATCGGTTTTATGGTAACGCAAATTACGCCAAAGGGCTTTTTGCGCTTCACGCAGCTAGGCGGCTGGTGGCCGCATAACCTGCTGTCTCATCGCGTGCTCGTCAAAACGCGCGGCGGCGATCATATGGGGCTTATCGGCTCCAAAGCGCCCCATGTGCTGACGCCGGATGAGCGGAACAAGGTGCTCAAGCTAAAGGATTTGTATATCGATATCGGCGCCAAAAGTGAAGAGGATGCCCGCGAGATGGGCGTACGTCCCGGCGATTGGGTTGCGCCAGTTAGCGAGTTTTTCACGATGCGCGGCGGCGAGCTGTGGGCCGGCAAAGCGCTCGACAACCGCGCCGGCTGCTCGCTGGCGGTTGAGGTGCTCAACCGTTTACAGGATGGAAACCATCCCAACGTAGTGTACGCCGGAGCTACCGTACAGGAAGAGGTCGGTTTGCGCGGCGCTGGCACGGCGGCCAATCTCGTGCAGCCAGATATCGCCTTTGTGCTTGATGTGGGCATCGCCTACGACACGCCGGGCAGCGAATCCGGCTCCATGAGCTGCAACGTCGGAGACGGTCCGCTTATTCTGCTGATGGATGCAACGATGATTTCGCATACAGGCCTGCGCCGCCTGGCCGTAGACACGGCCGAGGAGCTCGGCATTAAAGTCCAGTTCGACGCCATTACCGGCGGCGGCACGGACGGCGGCAAAATCCATGTGAGCGGCATCGGCTGCCCGACACTGTCCGTCGGCTTTGCAACCCGTTATATCCATAGCCATAACGCCGTCATGTCGCGCAGTGATTTTGACCAGGCCGCAACGCTGCTGACCGCTTTGGTGCGCAAGCTGGACCGCGATACGGTTGAGGCTTTAATTAGGGGATGATGGTGCTCCGGGCTCGGCTTGGCTTCGCCGAGCTTACTGATAGCTGGTGAACAGCACCCGCTGCGCCAAAGGCCGCCCCTCCGATCGCTGTTGACCTCGGATATCCCTGAATAATTACCGCCATAGCGGTTGATATCCGACGTCAAAGGCGAACGCTGATGCTTCTCCGGGCGCGGCCCTTGGCTTCGCTGCTTGTTGCACCAGTCAGTTAAACTGAAAACCCCGCCTCCGAGCCCGGAGGCGGGGTTTTGCATATGCATCATGGATTCGGTATAATCGAATCCATATTAAAGGGTTTAAATTTTTAAACCTTTCAACGAAGGAGGGGCGTATGGGAAAGCTGGCTTTAAAGCTGTTCCGGGAATGCCTGCCGGTATTCCAGACGCTGTCCGACCCCAATCGTCAGGACATACTGCTGCTGCTGCATGAGAACGGTCCGCTCCCGGTAAATGAACTGACCTCCAAGTTAAGCTTGAGCCGTCCTGCTGTGTCTCATCATCTTAAGCTGCTGCTGCAGGCAGGTTTGGTGTCCTGCGAGCAGCAGGGCACGCAGCGGCATTATTCGCTGAGCCTGGAGGCCTCGGTTACGATGCTGCGCGAGCTTATTTCCGTTGTAGAAGAAGAGTGTCTGCCGAAATTCGATACCACGATCCCCGCTAAGGAGGCTAGGCTATGATTCCGCTCACCCATTCTGATGTCGACACGCTGCTTGCCGAGCACAAACGTTATTTTGACACCGGCCGCACCCGTTCCATCGATTTCCGCATCACGCAGCTGAATCGGCTGGCGGAAGCAATCCGCAAGTTCGAAAAGCCGCTTCTGGAAGCGGTATACAAGGATCTGCACAAAGCCCCTAACGAGGCCTATATGACCGAGATCGGCTTCACGCTGGGCAACATTAAAGAGGCCGCCAATAAGCTGCGCCGCTGGTCGAAGCCGGAACGGGTTCGTTCTCCACTGTACCATTGGCCAGCCAAAAGCCGTGTTTACCGCGAGCCCTACGGCACGGTGTTAATTATCGGACCGTTTAACTATCCGTTCCATCTGCTTGTTGAGCCGCTTGTCGGCGCGATTGCTGCGGGCAACTGCACCGTGCTGAAGCCCTCTGAAAATACGCCTCATGTGTCGACTGTCGTCAAGGAGATGATTGCCGATACGTTTGAGCCCGGATATATCCGCGTCGTCGAGGGAGAAAAGGAAACAACGTCGGCGCTGATCGAATCAGCCTTCGATTACATCTTTTTTACCGGCAGCCCGGCAGTCGGCAAAATCGTTATGGCTGCAGCGGCCAAAAATCTCGTTCCCGTCACGCTGGAGCTCGGCGGCAAAAGCCCTGCAATCGTGGAGCGTTCGGCCGACCTAAAGGTGACGGCGCAGCGCATGATCTGGGGCAAGCTGATCAATGCCGGCCAAACCTGCGTTGCCCCCGATTACGTGCTCGTCGAAAATAGCGTCAAAGCTGATCTGATCCGGCAGCTGGGCGAAACGATTACCGCCTTTTACGGCGAGGACCCGTCCACTGCGGAGTACGGCCGGATCGTCAATGAACGCCAATTCGACCGGCTGGCCGATATTTTACAGCGGGATCAGTCGCAGATCGTATTCGGCGGCAAAACCGACCGGGAGTCGCTTTACGTTGAGCCAACGCTGCTTGACTCGGACTTCCGCTCCTCGGCGGCGATGGAAGAGGAGCTGTTCGGTCCGCTGCTGCCGATTATCGGGGTGGACAGCGTGGACGAGGCGATCCGGCTGGTCAACAGCCGGCCGAAGCCGCTCGCCCTGTATTTGTTCACGGAGAACAAGGACGTGACGGACAAAGTGCTGGAAAGCTGCTCCTTCGGCGGCGGCTCCGTCAACGATACGCTGGCCCATCTGGTCAATTCCAACCTGCCGTTTGGCGGCGTTGGCCAATCCGGAGTTGGCGCCTACCACGGCCGCCACAGCTACGAGCTGTTCTCGCATCGCAAAAGTGTGGTCATCCGCAGCTTCAAGCTGAACAATAGCTTCATGTTCCCGCCGTACACCGCCGATAAAATGAAAATCATCAAAAAATTCCTTGGCTAATCGCCGCCAGCCTGCGCGTTCCGCTTGAATACAACAACTAACCCCGCAGCCAACGGCACCGGGGTTAGTTGCTTATCGGCTAAACTCCGCTTCTATGCGCCGCCGGCACAACCGGGATCCAAATCTCGCTGCGGTAATCGGGCTTGCTCGTGTCCGGCGATTCATTCCATAACAGCTCCGGGCCCTCGGCAAGCTCCCAGCCGGAGGACGGAAACCACTCGGAATAGATTCGCCCCCATACGTTTTGCAGCGCATCAGGAAACTTGCCAACGGCCTCGAATACGGCCCAGCGCGAAGCGGCTACCTCCAGGGCATCCATGCCTTCCGGCGTCTCCTTCGTTGTAGCTGCGCCGATGTAATGGTCCAGCTCCCCTCTCTCCTCCATACGGCCCTCGGAGAAGTTCACCGAAGCGCTTACAAAGCCGGATGGCTCTCCGTCGGATAAACTTTTGATCTGCAAAATTCTTGCCATATCCAGACTTTCCCACATCGCTTGGATTGCCGGATTAACTCCTTCAAACTGAATCGGCACGCGGCGTCCGATGCCTACGATGCGAAAAACGCCTTTATCGACTATTTTTACGTTCATTTCCATACCGCCCCTCAAGCTGAGTTGAAAGGTCATCCTCGGAAAATGCAGAAGCTGAACATGCCCTTCTCTGGCCTCGCTCGGCGTAACACCATGCAGGCTCTGAAACGCGCGGGTAAACGCATCTGGCGAGGTATAGCCGTATTTCAGCGCGATATCAATAATTCTGGAGTTCTCCTGCTGCAGCTCCTCTGCTGCCCGCGTGAGCTTTCTCCGCCTGATGTACTCCGAAAGCGGAATACCGGACAGATAGGAGAACATGCGCTTAAAATGATGCTCCGAGCATACGGCAATCCGAGCCGCCTGCCCGACATCCAGCCGTTCCTCCGCCAAATGAGCCTCAATATAATCCAAAGCTCTGTTCCAAGCCTCCAGCATCTTTCCTCAGCCACCTTTCACAAGCTCAGCTTATCATTATGAGCGCCGCCCAATCCGACCGCACAGGTTCCGGTTTGGTCGGGTCGCAGTGCTTAATCGAATCCATCGTTCATACGCAGCTACATATCCCTAACCGCAGCCGCTTCGGCGATCCTTCGTACGCCGTTCTGAATCTGCTCCGTTCCGGTGCGGGATATGCTGAGCCGCAAAAACTTGTCCCGCTCCAGCCAGCCCGCCAAATAAAAGTCGGGGCCTGTCCGGACTTTGATTCCTTGAGCTGCCAGCCGCGCCTCCAGCCGGTCCAGATTGACTGCCTGCGGCAGCCGCAGCGCAATATAGATGCCTGACCCGCTGCTTGGCAGCCGCAGCTCGCCGGACTGATGAATGGCTTTGACCGCTTCGTTCATATCGTTCATCCGCGCCGCGTAACGGCTGCCGATCCGGCTTTTATGCCGGTCGTACATCCCGCTTCGCATATAAATATCAAGCGCGGCCTGAGACAGCAGCGAGCAGCTGGAATAGGCAAGCCGCTCCAGAAAGATCGCCTCCAGCTGCTCCGGCAGCACGGCGAGCCCAATACGCAGGCCGGGGAAAATCGATTTGGAAAAGCTTTTTAAATAAATGACCCTCGTCCGGTCAAACCCATGAATCGGCTTGAAGCCGCGCGCCTCGCCGAGATCCGCCATGTAGTCGTCTTCCGCAACGTACACGTCGTATTTGGCCGCCAGCTTGGCTATTTTACGTTTCTGCTCATCATTTAGCGAAGTCCCAAGCGGATTATGATACCGTGACATCGTGTAAAACAGCTTGACGTCGCCTCGTTTAAATTGCTTCTCCAGCTCCGCCAGATCAAGCCCCGACTCGCCGCGCGGCACCCCCCGTACCGGAATTCCCTCCGCCTCCAAAAATCTCAAGTAAAGGTCAAAGGTCGGCTGCTCCACAATAACGGCGTTTTTGCCATTAGGAAAAGGCATCCGCGCCAGCAGGTCGAGCACTGGCTTCACCCCTGCCGTTACAAAGATTGAATCCGGCGAAGCATACACTCCGTCCCCTGCCAAATGGGAAACAAGCGTCCGTCTAAGCGAGTCCAGCCCGCGAACCGATCCGTATTGAAACAGCTCGTGCTGGTAGGTATCAATCGCTTTGTTCAGGCAGTGCTGAAAATCCCGGTACGGAAACAGCTCCGTATCCGGCAGCACAGATGAAAAGTCGATCAGCGAGCTCTCACCTGCCTGTCCGTTCCCGGTACGGCCGACCGCAAAATATCCGCTCTGCGGAATCGAATAGATTAAATGTCTTTTTTCCAGCTCGGAATAGGCGCGCAGCACCGTGCTGACGCTGCAGCCCTGCTGCATCGCAGCGTTTCGTACTGAAGGCAGCTTCTCCCCTGGACGGATGGCCCCGTCAGCCAGCTGCCGTTCCAAGCCGGCGAGGATTTCCCCGTATTTGCTCATCCCTTACACACTCCGATTCAGCCTGTTTTCTCCATTATACCCGCATGCTGCCATTAACTGTACCGGTACAGTTCTCCGATTTCATTCTGTTCGTTTTGCTCATATCCCCTTAATCTGGAAACAGAATCATATAACCGGAAAGAAGGAACGTCAGATGAAATCTCCCATAATTCCATGGCTTGCATACGCCGCAACCATTCTGCATGCTCTAATTGTCGGTCTTTCCTTCCTGTTTGCCAAAATGGCGCTGGAATACGCTTCTCCATTGGATACGCTGGCTTACCGGTTTGCAGTTTCCTTTGGGCTGTTATGCATTCCGGCGGCGCTAGGCTGGCTGAAGCTAAACTACCTTGGAAAGCCGGTTGGCAAGCTTTTGCTGCTGGCCACGGCATACCCGCTCGGTTTTTTCCTGTTTCAAACGTTTGGGCTGCGTCTTTCCACCTCGTCGGAGGCTGGCATGTTATTTTCGCTCGGCCCGATTGTGACCACAATTCTTGCCTCCCTTATCTTGAAGGAAGGAACGACTCCGCTGCAGAAGCTATTCATTCTGGTATCCGTGTCCGGCGTCGTCAGCATTTTTGCCTTTCAATCCGGGGACGGCATGACGGGCGGAGCAACGGGTATTGTTCTGCTGTTATTGTCCACCTTGGCGATTTCCTTTTACAGCGTGCTGACACGTTCGCTGCTGCGCAGCTTCACAACAGCTGAAATTCTGTTTTTGCTGCAGGGTATCGGGTTTGTGAGCTTTATCGGCTGGGCCGTCGCCCGCCACGCGCTCTCCGGCACTCTGGAGCAGCTGGCAGCTCCGCTGTCGAATAATTCATTTATACTCGACATTCTGTATCTCGGCATTTTGGCGTCGCTGGTTACGTCGCTCACATCGATCTATGCTCTGTCCCGCATTTCCGCTTCCATTACTAGCGTCTTTTCTAATTTGTCGACGGTCGTTTCAATCGCTGCAGGCATGGTTCTGCTTGGCGAGTCCATGACAGCTGCATCGCTTATCGGTTCTGTGCTTATTATTGCCGGGGCAGTCGGGACGGCGGTATTCGGCCGCAGATCAGCTGCCATGAAAAAAAGAAACGATTCTACAATTAATACTGAAGCGAAAGGTGCTGAATCACTATGACAAATAGACACCAATTGAACCAACTGTTTCGGGAACGGATCGGCTGGTCGGAGACAGGCAAGCTGGAGTTTTCGCAGCTCCCTTCATTACTCGAAGCGGCAGCGCTTGCCTTCCCGTTTGAAAATCTGCGCGTAATCTCTGGATCCTCTATCCCGATGAATGACGAGTCGTTAACGGATAAACTGCTGATCCGCAAGGAAGGCGGATTATGCTACGAGCTGAATTCGCTGCTCTATCTTTTTCTGGCCGATAACGGCTTTGATGTCCGTATGACGAGAGGCATTGTGTATAATCACGAGCTGCAGCAATGGCCGGACTCAGGAAGGACGCACATCGCCGTTCTGTTAACCGAGCAGGGCAAACGTTATTTGGTCGATACGGGGTTTGGCATTAATCACGCTCTGCGCGCGCTGCCGCTTACCGGCGAGGCGGAGGAATCCCGAAACGGGCGGTTTCGAATCCGACAGGAGGAGACTCCTTACGGCGACTATGTATACGAAATGATGTTAAGCGGTAAAGACGATAACTGGCGGCTCGGTTATGCGTTCGATTCCACGCTCGCATTGACCAGCTTGGACGAACCGCGCGAGGTGCAGGAAATGATCGAACGGCATCCGAAATCTCCGTTTAACAAAAAGCCGCTTGCAGCCAAGCTTACTAAAAACGGAAGCATATCGCTGAGCCCGCAGACATTCACGCAATGGGTGGACGGCCAAATGACTAAAACAGCCATAAACGAAACAGAATACGCCGAAAAACTCCGCCTTTTCGGTTTATAAACCCAGGTTGACAAAGTCTCTCCCCGTTAACTATAATTTTATTATACTTTCGTATATTTATTTTTTGATTAAATTTCTTTTCAATTTTATACAGGATTATGCATGGGATGGTATTTAAATGCTTCCATAACTTTTTCGGGGGATGAGACTTTGGCTTCTTTTTTGGCAGCGGAGCGCCGAAACAAAATTCTAGACTACCTGTTTCAGCAGAAACGGGCGACAGTGAAAGAGCTGTCGGAGCTGCTCGGTGTATCCGAAGTTACACTCCGCTCCGATCTGCGCCTGATGGACAAGGACGGATTGATCCAACGCACCCATGGCGGCGTTATTTTGCAGGAGGAGCCGCGCAATGAGCATAATTTCTCCGTCCGGGAAAAGAAAAATCATGACGAGAAATCGGCTATCGGCCAGAGCGCGCTGGAGTTCGTAGAGGACGGCCAATGCATCGTGCTGGACGGAAGCTCCACCGTGCTGGAGATGGCGCGTGGACTCAAAAAGATGAAAGTGCGGCTTACCGTTATAACAAATGGAATGTACACGGCGCTGGAGCTGAGTGAAAATCCCGGCTTAACCGTCATTCTGATCGGCGGCGTGCTTCGTGTAGGCAGCAGCGCGCTGGAAGGCACGCTTGGCAAAACCATTTTGGAGAAAATTAATGTAGACACGATGTTCACCTCTGCCAGCGGCTTCACAGCCGAGGAAGGGCTGACTGACTTCAACGTGTACGAGGTTGAGCTCAAAAAAGAAATGGCCGCTGCTTCCACGCGCATCGTCGCGCTGCTCGACCATAGCAAAATCGGCAGGAACTCGATTTCCACCTTTGCCGCCGCGAATGAAATCCATACGATAATCACGGACAGCGCTACTCCCCGCAAAATTGTCGATGAGATCCGCGGCCAAGGAATCAACGTCATCGTTCCTTGAGCAACTGACGCTCGATCTTCGTTTGCTTCCTCCGCGCCAAAAAGCTCTTGCAAACTGCAAGGGCTTTTTGGCGCGGAGGGACTACTTATACTGCTGTTTGATTCTGTACCTGTATTTAAATAATTTCCTCTTTCCCCCACTTTTTCTGTATAACTCCGTTTAGACGATCCAAAAGCCTGTTCTTCCGAAAAACACTTCGCTTTTTACTTTAGAGTCCAAGCTTAGTCTTTTATTACGCATATAGTGTTTGATATAAGGTGAGCTTGAGGGATCGATATTAGAAAAACCTCGTAATTGAAGCTGAAAGGAGTAATTAAAATGAATATTAACAATTGCCAAAAAAGCAACATGAGTTTTATATTGGTTATATTTATTCTTCTCGTTCTCATTGTTCAATGCTTCCCGTCTATGGATAGCCTTAACTCTCAGAACGAGGGTATGAGCGGCATAGTAGATTATCAAGGATTTGACATCATTAACAATTCGAGTTATGAATTAAAGTGGGTCAGTTCCGTTGGTACACGTCGTCCTTTTCCAACCCCTACTGATATTTTGGCTGCCCGGGATGGTTTTCAGCATTTTGAGTTACCGATTGTGCCAAATGAGGTGATTCAATCCACTCAGTCCTATTATTCCCCTTTCTTTTTAACGTTGGCTAAATTTAGATTAAATTGTGTTTCTTTGAGTTCCAGACCGCTTCCTAGTATTAGTAATATTATTTTACCATTGCAATTAACCTACAATTTATCTACCAGTAGAACGCAGTTAATAATTTTGGACGCGTCACGTTAGTTTGCCAACACTAAACGGGACAACGTTTATGGATGCAGCAATTTACCCGCGCATTCATGGCGATTCCGAAGGCACGGTTAAATGAAAGGGCTGTTTTCCTTTATAAAACTTCTTCAGCGCTTTATGAATGGCGTCGGCGACCGTTTGCTGCCCCTGGCTGCTTAACAGCATTTCTTCCTCATCCGGATTCGTTAAATATCCCGATTCCACGATAACAGCCGGCACCTCTGCCGTTGTCAAAATAATATACTCATCCTGCTTTACGCCGCGGTTCCGGGTTCCCAATGCCTTTGAAACCTGATTCTGCAGCGCTGTAGCAAGAGCTATGCTATGTTCCTGTTCATACAAGGTCTCGGTTCCGGAAACCTCTTGATCCTCGTACGTATTGCCGTGAAGAGATATAATGGCATCTGCCTTCCATTCGTTTGCCAGCTTGGACCGATCCACCAGCTCAATAAACTGATCATCCGTCCGGGTCATTTTTGTTTCGAACATCGGGTCCTGCCCCAGCAGTTCATTGACTCGAAAAGCTAAAGACAGATTGGAATCTTTTTCATAAGCTCCGCTTGCTCCCGTTGCTCCCGGATCTTTGCCGCCATGTCCCGCATCAATGACGATTCTGAATTTCACCGGAGCTCCCGAATTGGATTTATGCAGGGGAACTACGGGAGACGTGAGATCATTGATAGAGAAGTTATTTTGAACAATGAGGAAGATCATGATAATGGAGAGCAATAACAGCACCAGAGCAGATGCACGATTGATTGATTTGCCGCGTTTCCGTATTCTATTCCTGCCCATAACTCCTCCTTAACCGTTTCATGTTGCACACGCCTATTTCCATGCAGCGTTAAATGCTTCATCCATTCGGCCTGCATTCTCCGAAACCGCAAAGAATACAAGCGGCCCTTTCGATAGGAGCACATGTTTTTCAATCAGATAGTATTCTTTGGGCCGGTAATCTTTAAATTTAACGGTTTGCGCCTTAATTCTTTGCTGAATCCGTTCCATCACGCTTGCGGTTTTGCTTGCATCTTTGACCTTGATGATAGCCAGCTCGTCCGCTTTCACATTTGAGGTCGATGTGTACAGAACAAAATCCTCTATTTCGTCAGCTGTTATGCCATATAACTTCTGCAGCTTATCCGCATCCTGCTGCTTCATTCCGCTTAAATCCGCCGCTTGCTCCATACGGTCCTTGAGACCGGCAACAGTCGGAACTTTGCCTGTCCCGCCATCGTCGGAGCAGGCGCTTAAAAGTGCGATGACCAAGGCCATTGCAAACATGAGACTGCCTCGTTTTATCATGGCGATTCCTCCGATACATTCAAAATAGACGGGTCTTCAAAAAAGGTTTTGATATTATACAGGATCAACATGTCTTGATATCCGCGCTCTCGTGCAAGGTCCGGAAGCGAACCGGTAAAATAACGAAGATCAACAACGTCGATTTCGCCATAATGCTTCGTCAAAAATGGAATCAGGCTGTTGGCGAATGAATCCTTTACAATCAGCAGCTTTTTCTCTGGCGGTCCTTCTGTCACGATTCGAACTAAAGCCTCATTGCCGCCCAAAAAGACAGCGTATTTGTCCTTCTCATCGAGCTTTTCCTTTTCATACAAGGAGTCCGTCAGTCGGCCTTCCTCCTCATACGAAACCTTCAACGGGCTTTCCTGTTTTGGTACATAAAGCTGAATATGGTCCGGTTGAAGGCGGCGGAACCCGCTTTTGGAATACAGCGACCCATAGAACTCGTCCGTTGCCACATCGATGCGGAACGAGCTTTCTTCCTGCGGAACGAATCCCAGCTTGCTGCCAAGCTCCCGGTAGGCGTAATAAGCGCCCTTTGTAGTCCAGTGATGGTCGGTTTTATAAAAGAGAGGCTTATCCCGCTCGGCAGCTAATGCGGAGTAAGCATCGGCAACCTGGATATCTGGCGGCAGCAGCCCGCCGATCCGCTTCAGATCGGCCAGCTGGTCGCCGACGGGAGCGTATGCCGGCAGCTTCTCGGGAAACAGCGCGGCGGCGGTTGGCACGAGCATGACCACTTTGCGAAGACCAGGCGTCGCTTGGTCAAAGCTCCGAATCGCCTCCACCCGTTCCTCCAGCTCGGCATCTGGCGGAGACGTATAACGCTCCATCAGCTGGCCGTCCTTGCCCAGAAAAACGCCATTGCTTTCTTTTTTTCCAATGGCGCGGTCTGCGTCGGTTTTCATTCCCGCCCAGACGTTTCGGAAAGCGATCTGGTCCGTCGCATAACGTTCGTAATCGGAAGTGAATTGCCCCGAGGTCAGCGCTCGCAGCGAAAAGTCAGGCCGTTTTTCCAGTACCCTATTCTCCGTATCCGAAAAGGATTTATCCGGCGTCAGCATGTTCGCCAAACTTATCCCGCCGATATAAAATAGCAGCAGCAATCCGATAAGGGAATTTGATTTAACCAAACGTCTCATCGTCGTTTCTTCCCCCTCAGAATCGGAAATATAAAAATGGATTGTAGGTTTGCGCGACCAGGTAAGCCGTTGCTATAACTAGAGCAATGAAGTAAAGAGCCGGAACGGCAGCCGCGCCTATGAGGCGGTGCTTGTAGGTAAACCGCAATAGCCATTTGCGAGGGAGCGGTGTAGCGCACAGGGCCGACAGCGCCAGCACGAGGCCGTATGTCGACAGATCATAAAGCGCAACGCCGTTCACCCATCCATTCGCAGCGAAACCGGCCATACTGCCGATGAACGTCCAAGCTGCTTCCATCCGCTCGAATTCAAAAAACACCCAGCCGACAGCGACAGCTAAAAGCAAATACAGGTGAGCTGCAGGTCGCGGCAAACGCTTCAGCCATTTCAGCAGAAACAGCTTCTCAAGCGTCACAAGCAATCCGAAATACAATCCCCAAATAACAAAATTCCAGCTTGCCCCATGCCATAAGCCGGTTAAAAACCAGACAATGAACAAATTTCGGAGCTGATTGCTCATCCCCGCCCGATTGCCGCCAAGCGGAATATAGACGTATTCGCGGAACCAGGAACCGAGCGACATATGCCAGCGCCGCCAGAACTCCGTTACACTGCGGGAAATGTACGGGTAATTAAAATTAATTTTCATATGGAACCCTAACATTTTGGCCAAACCGCGCGCCATGTCCGAGTAACCGCTAAAGTCGAAGTAAATTTGCAGCGTGAACGCGGCGATGCCGAGCCAGGCGCCCAGCACGGTCATCTCGTCCGCAGGCGTCGCTTTTACGCTTGTCCATAACAGACCGAGATTGTTGGCCAGCAGCACCTTTTTTGCCAAGCCGCGAATGAATAAGACCGCTCCTTGACCGAAGCGATGCAGCGTTACGGTTCGCGAAATCATTTGCCGTGCAATGTCTGAATATTTGACGATTGGCCCGGCTACGAGCTGAGGAAACATCATCACATAGGTTCCGAAGGTGAGTAAGTTCCGCTGCGGCTCCATTTTTCCGCGGTAGACATCAATGATATAGGACAATGATTGGAACGTATAAAAGGACAGGCCAATCGGCAACGGAAGGTCAGTCGCCTGCAGGCTCAGAGAAAACCATTGATTCAGATTGTCGGCAAGGAACCCGGCGTATTTGAAAAAGCCGAGAAGTCCTAAATTGCCAACCAAAGAAATAATGAAAACCAGCCTGGCTATTTGTTTTTGATGCCTGAAACGGTGAATTAGAAGCCCGTTCACATAATCAAAAACGCCTGCAAAAATCATCAAGAAGATATAGATTGGTTCTCCCCAAGAGTAGAAAACAACACTTGCGACTAGCAGAACGGCGTTCCGCAGCCGTTTGGGCGCTAGGTAATAAACAAGCAGGACAGTCGGCAAAAATTGAAACAGGAAAATCAGGCTGCTAAAAACCAAAGCTTATTCCCTCCTCCCTCCCCGATTGGCGGCATTCACTTGGACTCTTTACTCAAATATTCGAGCAGAAAAGGATAAAACGCAGCCTGAAAATGAATGCCGTCGGTGTCGTACAGATCAGTGTGCTCGGCAACGAGAGCGGTCAGATCGATATACTTCGCCTGCTTTTCCGCGGCAAGCGCCTTAAGCCCTTCGTTGTAATCCGCAATGTTGGCGTAACGCGGTTCAAGCTTCTCCGCTTCAGCCGTCACCGGCGTCACAGACAACAGCGTGATGGCCGCATCCGGCAGCTTGGCCTTGATGGCGTCGATAAGCTTTGCATATTGCTTCATCGAATATTCCTTCGGATTTTCGGTAGGCCACAAAATATCCGTTGAACCTAATTGAATAAATACGTGCTCGGGCTTGCGGTCCGCCAACTTGGCAACGTCATCTTCCATTAATGCGAATTCGGCTGTTTTTCCCGCGCCAGCCAGCACGTTTTCCTTGTTTAATACATCATGATAGGACAGGCCTTCCGTAATGGAATCGCCGAAAAATACACTTGTCCGGTAAAGTTCCTTGTAATTTACAGCTGTCGGCTTCGGTTCCGGAGTAGCTGCAGCCCCTCCGTCATTTGTTTGATTTCCGCAAGCGGCCAACAGCAGCACGATTGCGATGAGCAGCATTCCAAACCCCGTATTTTTTTTCATCTTTTTTTCTCTCCTCTCGTTTCCTCACCTTGAATATTACAGAGGAGATATATAGACCATGTGCAGACCAGATGCAGATGAAATAAAAAAAGCGCAGAACATAAAGTTCTACGCATCTTGCTTTGTGCTTAATTCAAAATAGAATTGCACGCCGTTCTCAGTATTGACCGCTCCGTACCGCGCATGGTGCAGGTTAAGAATTTGCCGGCATATCGCCAGACCTAGACCGGTTCCGCCCGTTGAGCGCTGGCGGGACTCGTCGATCCGATAAAAACGGTCCCAAATTTTGCTCATCTGTTCATCCGGGATACGGGCGCCGTAATTTTCAATCATGACGACAACTGATTTCGCTTTTTCCGTCATCTTAATTACAATGTTCTCCCCCTCCGGCGTATAACGGACGGCATTGGTGAGGAGATTAACAATGACTTGTTCAATGCGCTGCTCGCTGGCGACGACTTCCAGGGGAATGAATTGAGTGTGCAGCCGCAGCTGTTTATCGTTTATATCCAAAGCCAGCTTGTCACAAACCTTCTCTAACAAAGCATCAATGCGGAAGACGGACATCTCCATTTTATACGTGCCGGATTCGTACTTCGCCAGCTCCAGCATGTCGCCAACCAACAGGTTCATCTTCTGGACCTCATCTTTCATGGCCAAAAAGTAGTGCTCCCGTTTGGGGCTGTCCGGTTTGTCTTGGATAATGTAAAGACAGCTTTCCATGATGCTGAGCGGCGTTTTTAACTCATGAGAAACATCGGCAATGAACGCTTTCCTCGTTTGCTCCAGCCTTCTCTCCTGCTCAATATCCTGTTCCAGCCGATTGATATGATCATGCAGCATGTTTGAAAGTCCGTTGATGTTTTGCGACAGCTGTCCAATTTCATCTTCCGTGTTCACCGAAATGCGGGTGGAGAAATCCAAATTGGCCATTCGCTGCGTAACTTCATTCACGCGAAGCAATGGTCGGGCAATGCGGCGTGCGTAATAAAAGGAAACGAGAGCAACAACCAGCAATGCGCCAAAACCGATATAGATGTAATAATTGCGCATGACCCCCGCTGCCTCGTTTACAGGCTGCAAGGACGTCATAGCAAACAGATAATAGGGAGCTCCGGAGCTGTCCCTCCGCTGGTTTACGAAGATTTTGTAGGGAACATTATTTTCCACGTAGTCAATAACTGCATTTCCCTTTTCGGTAAATTCTCCATAGAGCAGGTCCGCTTGAAACGACTTTATTTGCTCCAGAAACAAGTGGTTCGTGTAACGGGCTTCCGCCGCTCCTTCCGGTGTTTCAAGCTTGGTTACCGTTCCGAGCACAAGAATGCTCGTGTAATGCTTCCGATATTCCGTCGCACCCAAGCGGGAGGCGACTTTGTATTCCTTGTTGACGAAAGGGGTATTCTCAAGCCGTCCCTCCTCTCTCAAATTAGAGTTTTGGCTAGCAATCCGCTGCGGCACAAACTGACCATTTATGAGGAGACCTTCTATAGCGATACGTTCTCCAGGTTTAACAAAAAAATCAGCCAGAAGGGGATTATCGCTTCTAAGCTCTTCTACATTCATGACGGTGTACAAAGGAATGGAGAAGGTTGTATTAGAGAGAGCCGGAGCATCAGGCACGCTGTCCAGCTTTACCTCGGCTTTGAAATTATCGGTGCTGGCTAGATAACCTGAAGCGTCTAACCGGGCGGCCCAAGTGTTATACGTTTGGTAAAATTGCTGTTCCATCTCAAAGGAGGCTTGAGAATTCCGTGTCTTTTCCCACTCTTCTGTTGATAAGCCGTCCAGCGCGCTCTGTACGTTCGCCACTTTCTGCGAGACATAAAATTGCTCAAAAAACATCGTTTGTCCAACAAAAAGACCTGCGAGAATAAAGAGAAACAAACTTACCGTGAGTAAAAATAGCTTAAAAACAATGCTTTTTCTCATGGGCTGTCCTCAAATTTGTAGCCGGTACGGATAACCGTAACAATATGATCGGCATGTTCTCCGAGCTTGGCGCGCAGATTGCGGATATGGCTGCTGAGCGTCCGGTCATCCCCCGCAAAGTCATATCCCCAAATTTTCGTAATCAGCTGCTCTCTTGTGAAGATCACGCCTTTACTCCCCATCAGACAGGCTAAAATCTCAAATTCCGTATGGGTCAGGCTGCAAGGCAAGCCGTTAAGCGTAACGCTTCGCGAAGGCAAATTTAATGTGATCGCCCCGCCGGACAGCGTTTCTCGCGATTGATGCCGCGGCTGACCGCTCAGAAGACGCTTCACCCGCGCCAACAGGATAGGCGGACTGCATGGTTTAACAACGTAATCATCCGCACCCAGTTCAAATCCCAGCAGAGTATCATCCTCGTCCGACCGGGAGGTCAGCATAAGCACCGGCACGCTGGACGTTTTGCGTATCCGCCGGCAGACTGACCAGCCATCCACTTCTGGCAGCATAATGTCAAGGATGACCAGATCGATTTCTTGCTCTTGAAATAGTGCTAAAGCCTGCTTGCCATCGCCGGCTTCCAGTACGCGGTAGCCTTCATCCGCCAAGTATTCCTTCATGATTTCCCGCAGCACCTGCTGGTCTTCCACGATTAAAATTGTTTTTGACATTTCTCATCCTCCGGGACCGTAGGCTAGATCAGTTGTATTATGTCATCAAGTGCAGTCTACTAACAGGGCAGCAAAATTTCAATTTTTGTGCCTTGCCCCAGCTCGGATTGGACCTGAATGTTACCGTTATGCGCTTCCACGATCGTTTTGGCAATGCTCATTCCGAGCCCGGAGCCAGCCGTCGATTCATTCGTATTCGTTCCCCGGTAGTAGCGATTGAATAAATGATGCAGCGTTTCTTCGTCCATTCCCCTGCCGTTATCGATAACTCTTATGCATGCCATATTGTTCAGCGCGCCGATGGAGACGGTGACGTCCACACCCGGCGGATTGTGCTTCACGGCGTTGGACAGCAGATTGTCCATCAGACGATGCAGCCACGTTTCATCAGCTTGTATTCGCAGCGGACGCTCTTTCCCGTTATAGTGAAAATGATACTCCGACATGGTCGTGTCGTTAACGTATTTCAGTACGGAATACCGTACCAGCTCATCCAGATCCGTCTCCCGCAGCTCCATGATTGAATCGCCCTGCCTGAGCTGATGAATCATCGAGAAGTCGGATATCAGCTCCAGCATATAATCCCCCTTCTCACGGATCGTCGTCCCCATCGTCCGCAGCTCCTCCTGGCTCCATTGCTCCGGCAAGCTCTCCAGCATATAACCGTATCCTTGAATGGTGGACAGAGGCGTACGCAAATCATGGGATATTCCTGACATCCAATCCGCTTGCGCCTTTTCCAGTCTCCCGCGCTCCTTCTCGGATTGAGCCAGTTTAAAGGTCATCTGATAAAAGGATTCAATCACTTCCTTATACAACCTGTAGCGGATTCGCATCTTTCCGTCTCGGCGGAATATTTTGCGTTTATCCTTGGCGGTCAGCACCTGATCGTACTGTCCGCGGCCCATCCGTTCAAACCAGCCTGCAAACAGCAGCAGCGGACGACTGTAGCGGTAGCCGTGCCAGATAGAAAGGGGAACGGCCAACAGCAGGATGATAGCCGAAAACCAGACAAGTCCGCGCGTTGCCGTATCCAGCGTAGAATGTTTCAGAGATTCTCCCGCTGTATTGGCTGTATAGAGAATCCAAGTCATTCCGCTGCGCTGATCCCGATGCGCGACAATCGAAGTATCGTAGTTGCTGCCGGGCGACTGCTCGATGGCTAGTATATCCAGCGGACGATACCCCTTCTGCGCGTATGTTTTATCCCCGATGTCTTGTATGACCCGGCCCGAGGGGTCGACTACCTGCAAATAACTGCCGTTATCGCGCAGCCGCCGGTCCAGTAGGGGAAGCGTTTTGCTCTCCACCAGACCCGCCTCCTCATAGGCGTCAAACCAGACGACGAGCCGGTCAAGACCAGGACTAGGATAGCCGAGCAAGTACAGGAGCGGTTGTTCGTAAGCAAAACTCAGCTGAGTGTGTACGGCATACTCCCCTAGCTTCCTTGTCTCTTCGATCTCGAGCAATTGAGTCATGGAATAAGAGGCCGGCAGCGTTGAATGGGGGGCTGTATTGGCACCGTAAATGACGTCTCCTTCGGCGCTGACAACCTGCAGCCACATTCCTTTTTCCTCGATGAGCTCGCCCCATTTAGCAGATATTCGAATCGTTCCATCCTTGTATTTAGTCTCTTGGGCGATCAATTGCAGAGCGCCGACCGGGAAGTTCCGGCGCAGCTCGTTCGTTCTCATGTTCTGGATGAACAGCAGTCCAGCAACTAAAGTAACGGTCACAATCAGCAAGGAATAAAAGACTAACTGATACGTGAAGTGGAAGGACATGCGCTGCCTGATCTTCATGGCTCCGGGGACTCCCTCACCAGCTTGTAGCCGATCCCGCGTATGGTGAGCAGCAGCTGCGGATTACCGGGATCGATCTCGATCCGTTCCCTTATGCGCCGGATATGCACCATCACCGTCGAGTCATCTCCCTGTCGGTTAATTCCCCAAACCTTGTCGTAGAGCTGCGTTTTGGAAAATACAATTCCGGGATGTTTGCAGAAATGAACCAGCAGCTGGAAAACCTGCGCGGGGCAACTAACCTGTTTCCCCTCCACGTTCAGCTCGCCCTCCGCTTCCTTGACGGTGAAACGGCCGAACCGGTAAACTCCCGTATCCGGCCGGTTCGCTGAATCGAATACGGGAGCTTCCGGCTCCAGACGCCGTATGCGCGCTTGAATTCTTGCGGCTATCTCCAGAGGATTGAACGGTTTTGTAATATAGTCGTCCCCTCCCATGGCGAAGCCTCGCAGCACATCGAGATCGGAAGCCTTGGCCGTCAGAAACAAAATATGGGGATTCCCGTATTCACGGAGCTTGGAGCAGAGCTCCAGTCCGCTGCCGTCGGGAAGCATAATGTCAAGCAGAATGATATCGGGGACTACGCGCGCAGCCAGGCTAAGCGCTTCTGCACAGGTTGCAGCCGTGTACAGCTGATGGAAGCCTGCCCGGCGAAGCACCATTTGCAGCATCGTGGCAATTGAAGGCTCGTCGTCCACAATAGCGATTTTAATATTGGATATATTTGTCATCAACTCACCCTATTTCATCGTAGCACATTCACCTTAACACAACCTAAACGGCGGAAGAAAAGTTAAGCTTCCGTTCATCGATTTGTTTAGGCTCCGTTTCATTGACGCGAGTAGGATAGGAAATAGTTGCTGTTAGTTATTTCACAAAATAGGAGTGTATTTATGAAAAAGATCAGTGCCGTCTTCCTATCCGTAAGCCTGCTTGCTTCCGGCGTCTCTTCTGTACAAGCATCCGATCAAGCCACAACCGTTTGGATAAACGGAAAAAAAATCCAATTCGATCAATCCGAGCTATTCATTGAAAAAGGGGTAGCCCTCGTTCCATTACGCCCGCTTTTGCAGGAATTCGGCGCCGCAATGAAATGGGATAAAACGACCCGCACGGTCAGCGGTACAAAAGAGAACTTCTCTATTTCAATGCAAATTGGCAGCACAAACGCAACGGCAAATGGAAAATCGGTCAAGGTTAATACGGCGCCTAAGCAAATTCGGAGTGTGACTTATGCGCCGCTTCGTTTTGTCGCCGAGGCTGGAGGTTATCAAGTTGGTTGGGATCCGTCGTCGCGCCGGATTAGCCTTACCTCCAAACCGACCGATCCCAAAGTTCGCCTGCAAGACGATTTTTATGCAGCTGTGAATGCGAAATGGATGGAATCCACGGAATTGCCGCCGGGTAAAATGACAACAGGCTTTTTTGAAGATCTAGGTACGAATATCAAAAAGCTGTTGTCCGCGGATTTCAGAAAGATGGCGGCTGAGGGCCGCGATAAAACCGATGACGAGATCGGCAACATGGTTCAATTTTATAAGCTTGCCGCCGACAGACAAACGTTAAACAAGCAAGGATACGAAGCCATTAAAGCGGATATCGCAGCCATCAAATCAATCAACAGTTTGGCGGAATTTGAAAAAAATCAAAAGGATCTTTATTTTAGAGGACTAGGCTTGCCATTTGCAATGTTCGATTTGCCGGATATGAAAAACGCGACCAAAAACGCCCTTTATATTGATGTCCCTGTACCCGCTTTGCCAGATAAGAGCTTCTACTCGCCTGATAATCCTCAGAGCAAAACCTACTTAGGGTTATACAAAAAAATGCTGTCGGAACTATTAGTCATGGTTGGAGAAACGCAGCAGGAAGCGGACCGCATTGCCAGTGAGGCAGTGGCTTTCGAAACCGAGTATATGCAGTACTCTTTAAGCTCGGAAGAACTCGCCAATTTTGAATTGATTTATAACCCGAAAACGATCACCGAGTTAAAAGCATACAGCAAAAATATGGATCTGGAACAATTCCTGATCGATGTTACCGGGAAAGCTCCGAAGCATATTTCTCTCGCGCAAGTAAAGTATTTCGAGAACTTGGACAAAATTGTCCATGAGAACAATTGGCCAAAAATGAAAAGCTGGACGTACGCCACTTTTGTATTAAGATCTGCGCCTCTGTTATCGGATGATTTTGTACAAACATCGTCTCAATTGAAAAAAGCGCTTTTCGGTGAGGAAAAAATGGAAGACAAGATTTATAATCTTGTTAATTCGCCCTTCCAATATGTTGCCGGTTACTATTATGGCCAGAAATACCTTGGCGCGGAAGCAAAACAGGATGTTACGAACATGCTTAAGAACTTGATTGAAGTTTACAAAAACAAGCTTGTGAAAAATGACTGGATGTCGGAGCAAACGAAAAAAGAAGCGATTAAAAAACTGGACAATATGAACACACTCGTTGGTTATCCCGATCAGCTGGATGACGTTTATTCGATGTTTAAGGTAGATGAAAATAAAACCTTACTTGAAAACGACCGTTTCATACAAACGATTATCATGAAAAACAGCTTCTCAACAATAGATCAACCTGTTGATCGCAATGAGTGGTTCATGTCGCCCAATACAGTGAACGCCTCCTATTTGGCATTGACGAACACGGCGACGATTCCCGCAGCGTTTCTCCAGGCGCCGGTGTATGATAAAAACCAGAGCGCCAGCCGGAATTATGGCGGTTTAGGAGCTATTCTCGGGCATGAAATTACGCACGGCTTTGATACAAATGGAGCCAAATATGACGAGGTTGGAAATTTGCGAAGATGGTGGACGGCTGAGGACTACAAAAGCTTCGAAAACATCGCGCAGACCGTTATTGACCAATACAATGGAGTGGAATACTTTGGCCGAAAAATCAATGGACAAATGACCGTTTCCGAAAACATCGGCGACATTGGCGGACTCACAGGCGCGCTCGAAGCGGTGAAACAGCTGCCGGATGCCAATCTGAAAGAGTTTTATCAATCCTGGGCTACCGTGTGGAGACGAGAGACTCGCCCTGAATTTGAAGAAATGTTTTTTATCACCTCTCGGCATTCGCCCCATAAGGTCAGGGTAAATACGGTTATTGCCAACACGGATGAGTTCTACTCCACCTTTGGTGTCAAAAAAGGCGATGCCATGTACATTGCCCCGGAGGATAGGCTTCGAATTTGGTAAACCAAAAAAAGCGGCAGGCGCATAAACGCGCCTGCCGCTTTCTCTATTATTTCGCCTGCGGCTTGAACCAGCCGTCCAGACCGTCTTGAATCGTTTTGGCCGCCTCAGCAGGCTCCATCTTTTTGTTCATGACAAGCGCCGAGATGCGTCCCAGTTCAGCGTCGGTGTTAGGCTCGCCGCGTGAAAGCAGCTGGTAGGCAAGCCTTGGCGAAGAGTTGCCGTCCTTCACCCAGCTCATGAACTGCTGAGCCAGCGGGTCTTTCAGCTCAACCTTATGGCTGGAGAGCGAGAAGAAGCCCGGCAGCGCATTGTTCCAAAGCTCGGCGAACTCCGGCGTCATGAGCCATTGCAGGAATTGCTTCGCCTCCTCCGGATGTTTGGTGGCGGCGTTCAGCGCCATGCCGCTGTCCGGATGGTTGTTGATATAACCGGTGTCGCCTTCTTTTTCAACCGGCAGCGGGAAGGCCCCATACTCGAACTGGGAGCCGATTTTATCTTTGAAAATCGAAATCTCCCACGAGCCAGCCGGATAAACCGCCGCTTGTCCGGACATAAACAGGTTCTGCATATCGGCATACGTAATCGACTCATAACCATCCGGCATATAATCGGCGAGCTTGCGCAGGAATTCCCACGTCTGCACATAAGGCGCGTCGGTAAACTTCTGTTTGCCTTCAATCAGCGCGAGGCGTCCTTCCTCACCTTTGTTAAAGCCCGGCACGTTCAGGTTAAACCCGAGCAGCCCCGGCACGAACTGGTCGGCTGTGCCCATTGCAAACGGCGTATACTTGCCATCCTTTTTGACCGCGTCCAGCACCTGGAAAAATTGCTCGCGGGTCGTCGGAACCTGCAGCTTCAGCTCGTCGAAAATTGCCTTGTTGTAAATATAGCCATGGAGCACGGATGCGAGGGGAACGGCAAACTGTGTGCCGTCGTCAAGTTTCCATGCGTCAAGAGCCATCTCTGGGAAGTTGCCCTTGTTCAGACCTTCAAGATCGTTCAACTTGGCAAACGAGCCGTTTTTAGCCATATCGATCCGGAAATCATAGGGCTCCACCATGATGAGATCCCCTGCTGTGCCGGCCGATAATTTGGTCGAAAGCGATGTGCCGTATTCGGTATTTTGCGTAGGCTTGAACTCAACCTGAATATTAGGATATTTTGCCTCAAACGCCGGCAAAATGACCTCGTTCCAAACTTTCATATCGTCCGTGCGCCAGCTTTCAATCGTCAGCTTCACTTTCTCTCCGCCATTGCCCGTTCCCGCGTTGTTGTTCTCTCCTTGCGTCTGCGCGCCGCCTCCGCCGCATCCTGCAGCCGCCAGTGCCATTACAAGTACAGTGCTTGCCAGCCAGCTCTTTCTCATGTCGACAATCCCCCTCGTTTGAGTTGTCTTAACTTACTTAATTCATGGATATTGCTTAACGCCCATTTGCTCCGGATCATGCGACATCAGAATATAATCCGCGCGTTTGATGGCTTCCTCCATGCTGTGCCACAGCTCGATCACATTGGCAAAACGGCCTGGAGGCGTCAACGGCCAACCGTGTTTTTTGTCCGGCTCCATATTTTCGCGAACGAACATCAGGTCGCCGACGATTACATATTTGCCTTTTTCAGTCTGTACGGAAACTGCCATATGGCCCGGGCTGTGACCCGGTGTCGGGAACACGCTGATTCCTTCGATAATGTCGGCGTCGCCTTCCACCAGATCAAAGGTGCGGCCTGCAAACGGAGGCGTCAGGCCGGTCGCT
Organism: Paenibacillus pasadenensis; assembly: GCF_023715725.1. Lineage (GTDB taxonomy): Bacteria > Bacillota > Bacilli > Paenibacillales > Paenibacillaceae > Paenibacillus_O > Paenibacillus_O pasadenensis_A. Next base: position 313,752 of record NZ_JAMBOT010000002.1, on the reverse strand, counting down.
TCCGGGTACTCGTAGGAGTTCCAGTAGAACGGAATCGGATTGACCGCGAATTCATGCTCAATGCGGCTTGCCACCAGCTTCGCGTTCGGGAAGTGATGCAGATTGAAGCAGTGGTCCCAGTGCAGATGCGTGAAAATAATCAGCTCGATTTCATCCGTCGAGATGCCCATGGAAGCGAGCTGCTCGTGAATGGCCTGGCCCGGGTCTTGTCTGCCGTCATGATGATATTTGATCGAGTGCTCCGTATCGCTCATGCCCGTATCAACAAGAATCTTTTTGCCGCCGCCTTCAACGAGGAAGCAGAATACCGGGAATTCCACAATTTCTCCGTTCCCTTGACGGAATGTCGCGTAGTTACCTTTGTCCAGCAGCTGGTAGCCTGTAATAATCGGTTTGATTGTGTAGTTCATAATATCCTCCTGAATTTGAATTGTAGTATTGTCATGGATTAAAGCTCGATTGTGACGCCTTGCTCTTCCGCCGCACGGACGATATAATCTCGCGCCAGACGGTATTCGCGCTCCAGCAGCTCCGGCTGGCTATGCGGTGACCGGTTGAAGCCCGGATATCCGGCTGCGCCAGGCACATCCTCAAGCTCCAGCGACAGCGGACCGTTGTAGCCGATATCGTCAAGCGCGCGAATCGTCGCGCCCCAATCGATTTTGCCTTTGCCGGGGCGCCAGTGGGCGTTGGATTGGCCGTCGTTGTCGGAGAAGTGGGTGTGGAAAATGCGGTCGCCAACTTCGTAAGCGACCACTTGCGCCATTTCGCCCATCGGGAACAGATGGCTCGGATCAAGATTGAGTCCGATGCGGTTCGTTGACAGCTGATCCATCAGCCGCAGCATGCCCGCGCTGTTATGAATCATCCGGTTCGGATGCGGCTCAATCGCCATCCGCATGTTGGCGTCTTCCAGCAGAACCTCGTATTGGCGCATCGTGTCCACAAAATCGGACCAGTTGCGTTTCCAATCCAATCCTTTTGGCAGCTCAATCGTCCATTCCTGCGAGGTCGGCTTCAGCTGCTCAAACGGGAAGTCCAGCTCAAACGGGCAGGATGTCACTGTCAGCACGGTATCCGCGCCAAGCTGATGGGCAACGTCCAGCACCCGTTTCAAATATTCGACGGATGCGGCGCGCTGTTTCGGATCTTCGCTGGCCATCCCAAGCGGAATGCAGAACAGCTCGGACAGCTTCAGTCCTTCGTCGGCAATCAGCTGGCGCAGCTGGCGGTTCGTCGCCGGCGTGTAATATCCATTCAGCAGCTCTTCATTCCATACGGTAAGCTCAACGCTTTTAAAGCCTCCCAGTCTGGCAATGCGGCGAATTGCGTCATCGTACGGCGCTCCCCAGCTAAACACCCATGTCGGCACTCCAAGATACATATGGTCTCCTCCTGTTTTCTATTGGCTGCGCTTGACTGTCATCAGCCTTTCAGCAGCTTCTCGGTGTAATCGTAGGCATCGCGAACGTTGTCGGCGATGGGGCGTTCCCAATAGTCAGGCCGAAAGATTTCGACCGAAAGATGTCCTGAATATCCCCGTCTGCGCAGCAGGCCGATAACCTCCTGGAGCGGTATGATGCCATGCCCCGGGTATACCCGGTCGGCGTCTTTCAGCTCGTTCAGCGGCAAATCAGGCGAATCGTTGATATGCACGATATAAAGCTTGTCCAGCGGAATCTGCTCCAGCTGATCGTTGCCGATTCCGGAGCGCAAGTTGTGAAAAGTATCAAACAGGACGCCTACATTGGCCGGAGAGCCTGCACGCTGGATCAAGGCCAAGCCTTCCAGCGGTCCCGGCACCAGCGTATGGCCGCCGATCGGCTCGATTGCGAGCCGGATGCCTGCGGCTGCGGCGCGTTCCGCGTACCAGGCCAGCTCATCCGCATGACGCTGCAATGCCTCTTCCTTGCTCAGCGAAGCAGGCTGAAAGTCGGGACATACAACAAGCATGCCGCACTCGATCTCTTCGGCGACGCGCACCGCCAGCTCAAAATCTTTGCGCAGCGCCTCTTGGTTACGGAACGGAGAGACGAGGAACGGGCAGATCGCCACCGCCTCCAGTCCGCTCCTGTCCAGCAGCAGCCGCACATATTCCGGAGCTTTAGTTTCGAGGCAATCCTTAACCTTGTCCCACCAAAGCTCGATGCCGGCAAAGCCTGCTGCAGCCGCAGCTGTTATGTCTTCCTCCAGCGAATATGGCATCGTCGTTGCACCGTTAATGGCGAGTTTCACCATAATCACCTCCTTTCTGATTATTTCATCATGCGCCGGAGACAAGCGATCTGCGCGCATTCCTCGACCAGCTGCGCGTTGTGCTCGGCGGCGATGACGCTTTTCCCCCAAGCGACGCTGCCGTGCGCGGCAAGCACAAACGCCTCCAGCCGCGTGTCCTGCCGCAGTTTTTGCTCAATCTCCGGAAAATGCTCCGGCCCGACAACTGGCGAATCAATAGGCAGCACCGGGATCGGCGAGCTCAATTTAAGCCGCGCATGCTGCGTCAGCAGCGGGATGTCCTGTCCCTCCAGCGACCAGGCGACCGCCCACGGCGAGTGGCAATGCACAATGCCGCCGATGTCCGGCAACAGCTTGTAAAGCATGCCGTGCAGGTACGCCTCCTTCGTCGGCAGCCCGTTTCCCTCGATGAGATTGCCTTCAAAGTCGGTCACGATCAGATTGTCCGGCGTGCAGTCAATGAGCGATATTTCCCTTGGCTTGATCAGCATATGGGGCCGCTCCGGCACTCTGGCGCTTATGTTGCCGCCATTGCCAAGCTGGATGCTCTTGTTGTAGGAGCGGGCGGCGGCGGTAATAAAGTCGTTTTTCAGCTGTGCCAAATTGCTGCTCATCGCTGCTCCGCCGCCTTTCTTGTCATCTGCCGGACCATTTCCGCATAATTTTCCGGCACAAGGCTGGCACGTCCGACGAACAGTCCGTCGATATGCGGCTGCTCCAGCAGCTTCGGAAAATTGTCCAAATTGACGCTCCCGCCATAAACAATGCGGAATTCCGATCCTTCCTTGGAGGACGGGTACAGCTCGGCCAGTACGCTGCGCAAGGAGCCGATAATCGGATTCACCTCTTCTGGTTCTGCCGACTGCGCCACTCCGATCGCCCATACCGGCTCGTAAGCAAAAATAATTGTCTGCGCTTCCTCAAATCCGATTCCGTGCAGCGCCTCGCGGAACTCTTCGGCAAGGACACGCTCCGTCTGCCCGTTCCGCTTCTCGGCGGCATTTTCGCCAAAACAATAAACGGGTGTGAGGCCGTGCTGCAGCGCTGTGCGCAGCTTGAGGGCGATTGTTGCCACCGTTTCCCCAAACAGCTCGCGCCGCTCGGTGTGGCCGATCTCAACATGCGTGACGCCCATTTCCTTAAGCGACAGAACCGAAACCTCGCCGGTAAAAGCTCCCTTTTCCGCCCAGGCCATATTCTGCGCCCCGACCCGGATGCCGCTGCCCGCCAAACGTTCGGTTACCCGATGCAGCGCCGTGAAGGACGGGAGCACAAACAGCTCCAATCCCTGCGCCTCCGTTCCGTAAGCGGCAATCGCTTCGGCATGAGCCAGCGCTTCGCTGTCGGACAGGAACATTTTCCAGCCTGAGCCTAAAATCATCCGTTTCATCCCGCTCACCTCCCGGAGCCGGACGGCCGATGCCACAGCTCAAGCGCCGTCTGCAGCTCAGGATGGCTTTTGGCATGCTCCGCAGCGGATACGCCGTTCATCGCCGCATCAACAGCCTGCCTCATCGCTTTGCCGCCCGCAGCCGCTCCGCCCGGATGGCCTTGAATCGCGCCGCCTGTTGCCAGCACGATGTCTTTGCCCAGATCAGCGATATAACGCTCTACCATACCGGGGTGCAGCCCGCCGCCAACGGCCGGCATCGTCGGCTTTAAGCCGTAAAACGGCAGCGTCAGCTGATGAGCCGTGCGGAAATATTTGTCCGGGCGCAGCGGATAATTGCCGTACGGCGTATTAATGACGACCATATCGGCCCCGGCCAGCCTCGGCAGCCTGCCTACCGCAAGCGGCGAGCTCATGCCGGAGGACGCTCCTTCGTAATACATGCCCGCCGCCGCATAATGGCCCAGCACCGGGAGGTTGACGGCATCCGCCGCCTGGCGGACTGCGCCGTATCCGGCTGCGGCGAAGTTGACCATCACCGCGTCGGCTCCCGCTTCCTCGGCGCGCCTTGCGTTATCGGCGATACGCTCCGGGCTGTCGGTAATGTTGACGATATAACGCGTCCGCTGCCCGGTAACGCCGTAGGCGCTTTCTGCCGCTTGAACATAAGCCTTGACGCGTTTTTCAATCGGGCTGAACGGCGGGTTGCCAAGCAGCTCGTCGTCCTTGATGATATCTACGCCGCCAAGCGCCGTTTCGTAAAAGATCGCCGCTCCCGCTTCCGGGGTCAGGCCGGTGCAGGGCTTAATCATATTCATGATGAGCGGGCGTCCGTAAACGCCAGTCATATCGCGGATTCCTTCAACCCCGAAACGCGGGCCGCCAAAATCCAGCGCCAGCTGCCTTGGCAGCTGCAGATCGACCAGCTTCGCCTGTGACGATGTGGAGGCGTCATTGCCAAGCAGCGTCGTCAGCAGCATCGGGAACTGTGCCCCGAAGTTAATTGAAGGAAAAGCCAGCTGCACCAGATAGGCCTGCTGCTTGTCTGCGTCCTGCGGTGAGGTCAGCTCACTTGGCGGCACGTCGTAAATATTTACGACGCGGCCCATATGCCGCTCCCGCATCGCATCGTCAATGCCCGGCACGGGCAGCCATGTTCCGAGCGTTTGGCCCACGGCCAGCGCTGCTGCTTTTTTGACGATATCGTCACCGGCGCGAAGCGCCATGTAATAGGTTGCAATCACGTAGTCTCCGTCTTTTGCTTCTTCCATCAGCGTGTACAAGCCGCTTCGCCTCCTATGCTTTGCGTTGTTCCCGAATCATCCGGTCCAGCTCCCGCACGGCGGCTGCGGCGAATTCGGGATCGTTAATATGTGCGTCGATGCGTAGCAGCGATGTCCGTGCTCCGCCGCCAGCTGCAGTCAACGCCCCCTCCGCGCCTTCCGCAAATGCTGCATCCGACTCCGGCTCATAGAGCGGGCCTCCCGGGGCATTCAGCTCGCTGAAGCCGCGCAGCGGTATCAGCACCGCAGCCGGACCGGACGATGCCGCAAGCCGCTGCCCGATAAACGCTCCCGTTTCCCTCATCTGAGCGCGATCTGCTTTGACATGGGTGTGAATGGGATTGTGCCGGACTAACTTGCTCTCCCTCGCCTTCTCAGGCACCGACGACATCGGCCCGTATAAAACGATGTCCGCGCAGCCAGGCGCGACAACCTGAGGAATGCCGCGCCGTCCGCTTGCTTCGAAGCGGCCGGCATGAGCCGGCATAATTCCGCCGTGCAGCAGATCGGACACATCATGCGGACTCAGATCGAGAATGCCTGCCAGCCGTCCATCCGCTGCCAGCTCCTCCATTGCCTTGGCGCCGATGCCGTTGCAATGGAATACAACCGTGTCGTAGCCGAGCGCTTCCAGCAGCGGCACCGCCCGCATAACACATGCGGTTGTTACGCCGGCCATCGTAATGCCAATCAACGGACGATCGTCCTGTCCGGGGTCCGGCCCCATTTCCGCCATGCCGGTAATTGCGCCGACCGCCTGCCGGAATACCGCTCTTGTTATCGCGTTTAAACCGGTAATATCCGCAACGGAGTGCATGATCGTCACATCCTTTGTGCCGACAAACGGGCCAAATGCCGTCTGCCCGTTGGCTACCGCCGACACCATTAGCTTTGGCACGCCAACCGGAAGCGTCCGCATAGCGGCTGTAGCCATCATCGTGCCCTGGACGCCGCCGATGGACAGCAGCCCGTCGAGGCGTCCCTCGCCATACAGGCGGAGGGCGAGCCGCTCCAGCCCGCGCGTCATCGCTTCGATGGCGGCGTTTTTGTCGCCGGCGGCCAGCAGGTCTCCGATGGTTGTGCCTGAAGCAGCCGCAACCTCATGCCTCGACAGATCGGGTGTTACAGTCGGCACGCCCTTGATTCCGCTGTCCACAATAAGGGGAATATGGCCTCTGTCGCGGATCAGCCTGCAGATGTATTCCACCTCCGGCCCCTTTGTATCCAGCGTGCCGATGACAACAATATGTTTGCTCAACGTTCCTAACCTCCCTCAGTTGTCCCTTGATTGAATGATGTAGGCCGCTGCGCCAAAGGCCGGCTCTCCGATCGCTGTTGACCTCAGATTTCTTTGAATTTAAGCGCCATAGCGGCTGAAATCTGACGTCAAAGGCGAACGCTGACGCTTCTACGAGCTCGACCTATGGCTTCGCTTCTTTCATCAGCCAGCCGTTTAAGGGACAAGCACCGCTTTGATCATGCGGCCGGGATCGGCGGCCAGTCTGCGGAACGCCTGAGCGCCTTCGCTGAGCGGCACCTCGGAGATGAGCTTGTCCGCCGATACGCAGCCATGCGCCAAGTACTGGATTGCTTTCGCGAAATCGCGTTCCGTGTAACATTGCGTGCCGGTCAGCTTCAGCTCCTTGCCAACCACGCCCATAAAATCCACCGGCGTTGGCGCGGCGCCAAGCGCCAAAAATATCGCCGTTCCGCCTGGACGCAGACAGGAGAGCGCCTGCTGTCTCGTCGAAGTAATGCCTGCCGCATCTACGGTCAGATCCACCTCCGCGCCGCCGTTCATCTCCAGCACCGCTGGAAGCGTATCCTCTTTTGCCGGATTAATAACCCGTGTCGCTCCCAGCTCCATCGCCAGCTCCAGCCTGCTTTCGACGACATCGGTTACCGCCACCTTTTTAATCCCAAGGAATAACGCCACCTGAAGCAGCATCAAGCCTTGCGCCCCCGCTCCAAAAATAACCATGCTTTCCATCTCGGATGACCAGTTGCGCTCCAGCGCATGGACAGCCGTTGCAAGCGGCTCCACCAGCGCGGCATGCGCGAGCGGCAAAGAATCGGGAATGCGAAACAGATTGGCTGCCGGAACAACGGCGTATTCCGCGAATCCGCCCGGCTGCTCCCCGCCGATCAGGTTGATGTCGCTGCATAAATTGCGGCGTCCGGCAAGGCAGGAGCGGCATACTCCGCAGAACAACAGCGGCTGAACGACGACACGATCGCCTGGACTAAAACCTTCTACATCTTCCGCGATTGCTCGCACCGTGCCCGCAAATTCATGGCCGCGAATGCCTGGAGTCGGCCAGGTCGAAGCCATTCCTTTATACACATGCATGTCCGTACCGCAAATGCCGCATCCGGCTACCCGGATTAGCACATGTCCCGGCTGCAGCTTCGGGTCCCCCGTTTCGCCGTACTCCAGATTGTCATGGCTCATTGCGATCAGCGCGTTCATGCCATTCCCTCCGTTTCACCGTCTGCAGCGCCGTTTCCGGAGCGGACAGGCAGCAATTTTATGGTCAAAATCTCATAAGGCCGGTACTCCAAACGAACGACGTTTCCTGTAACCTCAGCCTCGGCAATCGGCGTTTCGTACAAGTCGCAAAGGTAGGCTTTTGCGACGGGGAAAGCAGCGGTCAACTGCGCGGTTCCGCGCGTCCGTTCGTTCTCATACACCCGGCATACGATACCGGAATCGTCCTCGGACAGCTTTACCGTTTCGATAAGAAGCTGACGTTTGTCCGAGCGGATGAAGGAGCCTGCTTGTACCGGGCCTGACAGGGCTTGAGTTAGTTGAGCTGATGCAGCGCTCCCTGCTGACGCCTGGACATCCGCTGTCCGTTCTTCTACCTGCCCGAGCCTGCGGGCTCCTGCGGGATGGACGATCAGCGGATCGTTAAGCGCGTACGCTTCCGCCGATGTAGTCACCCGCCAGTCTCCCTCATGCGGCAGGAGACGGTACACAAATTCGTGATCGCCGCGGTCTGCGGTCGGATCGGGGAAGGTCGGGCTGCGCAGCGCCGTCATGCGAATCGTATTCCCTGTAACGTCGTAGCCGTACTTGCAATCGTTCAGCAGGCTTACGCCATAGTCGCCCTCGCTCAAATCAACCCATTTATGCGCGCAGCTTTCGAAGCGGGCCCAATCCTCCAGCGTATTGCGATGTGTAGGCCGCTCCACATTCCCCCATTGAATGTCGTACGTGGCATGCGTGCTGTTCACCCGGACCGGAAACGCCACCTTAAGCAGCACATGCGTTTCGTTCCAGCTGATTTTTGTTCCAAACTCCAATGCCGCTCCCGAACGGGTCAAGCTAATGCGCTGCACGATTACGCTGTCCCGTATTTTTCTCTCTATCTCAATTGTCCCGCGCAGCGGTCCCGATTCAACGATCTCCATCCGGCTTGCCGGCTCGGCGGCCCACATTTTGTCCTGATAATAGAGATCGATATCCCAGGCATCCCAGTCCAGCGGTTTATCCTCAAACGCCTGCCACAAATTCGCCTTTGCGCCTTCCGCGACGGCTTCGCGCCCGGCTCGTTTGTCGTACAGCCTGACGATGTCTCCACAGCGGTCCAGCTCGGCGCGCAGCGCGGCATTTTCCAGCACCATATAAACATCCGCATGGGCCGCCGCATCGGCCGCTGCTTCTTTCGCCAAACCTGCAAACAAGAGCCGTTCTGCACCTTTCTCTTCAAAAGACGCCTTGCGCAGCACGGCATGCCCGTAAGGCTCTATATCAGGCAGCTCCGCGAGCAGCAGCCCTGGGTCCGCAGTCTGCTGCACCTCAAGCCTGTCATCCGCCGACACAAACGCCTCGCCTGTTCCGATCAGCTTCGCGGGAAGTTCGATCAGCTCACAGCTGCGGCGGAACGGAGACGGATTATACACAACGGAGATCGCGTCTTCTGGCAAATCCGCCTCAAGAGCATCCAGCGCCTCGGATACGATACCTTCCGCAGCAGCGCGAATTTGCGCGTAGTCGAGCTCGCTCTGCTCATACACTTCTTTAATAGAAGAGCCGGGAATGATGTCATGAAATTGGTTGAGGCAAAGCAGCTCCCATGCCTCCCGCAGCCGTTCCCTTGGATAGCGGTTCCGTCCGCCCATCGCCGCCATTGCGGCGAGGAATTCAGCGTCATGCAGCAGGAATTCATTTTTCCGGTTATGCAGCTTGTTTCTCGCTTGCGTCGTATAGGTGCCGCGATGAAGCTCAAAGTACAACTCGCCGTCCCAAGCGGGAAGCCGGTCGCCGACGCTGCGTTCCAGCCGGTCGAAAAATTCGGCCGCCGTGCTGTTTTTCACCTGCGGTAATCCAGGGTGATGCTGGAGCAGCTCCGCGCGTTTCACCATCTCTCGCGTCGGACCGCCGCCGCCGTCTCCAAAGCCGAAGGCGATGAGCGTTTCTTCCGCCAGTTCCTTATGCGGCCGTCCCCGCCAGGTGGAGATCAGCTCTTCCGGCGTCAAGTCGGCGCTATAGGTCGCTCCCCACCATCCCGGCTTGGAGGTGCCGATCAGATGGGAAAGAATGGAGCTGCCGTCAAGCCCTTTCCACCAGAAGCTGTCGTACGGAAACTTTGTATATTGATTCCAGGTGAGCTTGGCAGTGACAAAATAGTCCATGCCCGCCAGCTTCATCAGCTGCGGCAGCTGGGCATTGAAGCCAAACACATCCGGCAGCCAGACGACCGGGGAACCCGGCTGCCCGAACCGTTCCATATAATAAGCGCGTCCGAGCATGAACTGCCTGACAAGCGCTTCGCCGCCGGAAAGGTTGCAATCCGCCTCGACCCACATGCCGCCGAGCGCCTCCCAGCGTCCTTCCTTTACCCTCCGGTCAATCTCTGCGGTAAGCTCGGGATAACGTTCGTCCACATACCGGTATAACTGCGGCTGGCTTTGCGCGAATACGAAGCTTTTATTCTCGTCCATAAGCCTCAGCACATTGGCAAAAGTACGTGCGCCCTTTTCCTTCGTCTGCTCCAGCGTCCAAAGCCAGGCCAGATCGAGATGTCCATGGCCGACTGCCGCCGCCGTCACCTGCAGCGGCTCGCCGCATGCCGGAAGCCCCTGCTCCAGCAAGCGCTCGGCGCGGGCGGCGCTTTCCAGAAATGCTCCTTGCCCGCCAGTCCAGTCCAGCTCCTGCAGTACCTTGTCGAGCAGATCCAGCATTTTGGAGCGCGATGGCTGTGCATCCGCCGTTAACCGCATGGCCTCATATAAAACATGAAGCCTTGCCGCCAGCTGCGCCGCCCGGTCGTGAATCTCCACAACTGCGGGCTGTCCCATCTCGTACCGTTCGTCACGTATGCCGGTCCATCCGTACAGCGCAATTTGATGTTCACGCCCGTCAAGGTATCGCTCCGGAAGAGAGATCAGAGTGCGGTTCGGAGCCAGTCCGATTAAAAGCTCCCCGTCAATGAACACCAGCGCTTCGGGGCCATACAGAAACGACAGCGCTTCCAAGCTTTTGCTGTTGCCAAGCGGCAGCAGCAGCTCGATGCGGCCGCTCAAGCTTTCCGGCACGGCGAACCTTGTTCTCATCGTGAACGGCTGTCCCTTTGTTCCCCAATATTGGCCCGGGAGCAAAACATCCCATTCACGGTCGTCCGTTTCGGCGCCGGTAAGCCGTTCCGTTCCGTAATGCACTCTGAACGGCTCAAGCGGCAGTGTCTGCGTTCGCGCCCGCTCCTCCAGCTCCGTAATAAGCGGGGCGATTTTGCGTTCCGTCAGCCGTATGCTGTGCATGCAGCTCCTCCTTCCTCCTGTTCCGTCACTTGACGCTGCCTGATGTCAGACCGCTCATAATCTGTTTGGAAAAGACGAAAAACATGATGAAAATCGGGACGATCGACATCGAAAGCGCTGCCAAAACGGCGTTCCAATCGCTGGAGAACTGCCCCAGAAACTGCTGAGCGCCTAAAGTAACGGTACGCGTCGCTTCACCCGGCGCCAGTATGAGCGGGAACCAGATGTCATTCCAAATCGGAATGATCGTAAATACGGCTACGGTGGCAAGCGCCGGTTTAATGAGCGGCACCGTCAATAAATAAATCTTGTATTCGCCCGCGCCTTCAATGCGCGCCGCTTCTTTGATGCTTTTTGGAATGCTGCGCATGAATTGGGTCAGCACCAGAACGGCTAACGACAACCCCTGGGCGATATAGACCAGAATGAGTGCCAGCAGCGTGCCGACAAGCTGCATGGATACCATCATGTCGAGCAGGCTGACCGAGCCGAGCCGAATCGGAATCAGCAGGCCAAGAATGAAGAAGATGTAGAAGAAGCCGTTGCCCCTGAACTTGTATTCCGACAGGCAGAAGGCAACCATTGAAGCGAACAGCGTAATGAGAATGATGGAAACGATTGTGATGATGAGGCTGTTTTTGTAGTACATTAAAAAGTCCGACTGCCCATGAACGGCTTCGTAACCGGCCAGGCTGAACGTGCCCGATCCAGGCAGCTTGTATGGATTGGCGAAGATCGCCGCTCTGGTCTTAAACGAGTTCATGATAATGATGAACACGGGAAAGATCGCCAAAAAGCTGAATGCGATCAGGACGGCATGTTTGCCGGCAGAAGCCCATCTGTTTGCAACCACGGTTTTCACCCCGATTCGCTAACTTCTTATAATTCGTAATTTTCGATTTTCTTTTGCCAAAAATAATAGATCAGGACGCCGACGAGCAAAATACAGAGGATCAGGCCAGCGATAGCCGCGCCCATTTCGGGATTCGGCTGCTGGAATTCATGGCCGAAAAACGTGCGGTAGAAGAAAGACATCATCGTGTCGGTGGAGAGATTAGGTCCGGCAAGCGGCCCTTTTAGAGCGTAAATAATGTCAAATGCATTGAAGTTGAAAATGTAGGTCATGATGGAAATGACGCCGGCCACAGGCAGGATGAGCGGAAACTTGATTGTCCAGAAAATTTTCCATCCGCTTGCGCCGTCGATATGAGCTGCCTCGATCAGCTGCTCGGGGATTGCAATTAGAGCTGTGTAATACAGTAGAATCGGAACGCCGATGTACTGCCAGGAAGAAATGAGCGCCATCGCGATGAGGGCTGTGCTTTCCAGGCCGAGCCAAGGATGATAGGGCAGCCCAACCGCTTCAAGCGGCGTTTTTACAATGCCCCAGATCGGATTCAGAAGCATCTGCCATACAAAGCCGACTACGACGAGCGACAGCGTTGTCGGTGCATAAAGCAGAGCCCGATACGTAGCCCCGCCTCTAGTCTTCGTTGCGAGCAGCGCCGCCAAAAACAGCGCAACCGGGTTTTGTACGCAGAAGTTGATGATGAAAAAAACGGAGCTGTTGCGAAGCGCATTAAGCAAATCCTCGCGCCATTTCGGCGTGCTCAGCAGCTCGGCGTAATTATCCAGTCCGGCAAACCGCGGAATCCGGTTGGCATCCATAACGTAAAAGCTGATTCGGAGCGAGTCGAAAATGGGAAACATCATAAATAAGGTGTAGACGAGCAGTGCAGGGAACAAAAACACAAAGATGTGAAAACGAATCCTTTTACGTGGAAAAACTTTCGTTTCGCTATCCCGCATATCGCACCTCTTTTCTTGATAGCGTTTACATTAACCGTTTTCGTCGCTCCTTATGGGTTAGATTCTACACTCCTATTTCTCTTTGTTCAATTATTTATTTACAATTTCCTTGCGTTTACTTTCAATATTATTCGATTACCAATTTTTCACTTCATTCCTTAAGAAAGGATGAATGATGAGTTTCAATGAATCGTTTCGTTCTGCCTTTGCTGTGCAGCAGCAGCGTATGGGTGGATCTGCCGCCAGCCGACTCGCGAACTCCGCGTAAAAACAGTCCCTCAGTTATGCCGGTCGCCGCAAACAAGCAGTCGCCGGAGCCGGTCAATTGCTCCATGCCGAGCGGTCTTCCAGGATCGCTCAAACCCATGCTGACGCAGCGTTCATATTCCGCAGCATTAGCCGGAAGCAGCCTCGCCTGCATCTCCCCGCCAAGACATTTCAGCGCTACGGCCGAAATGACGCCTTCCGGCGAGCCTCCGATGCCAACAAATAAATCCGCCAAGCCAAGCTCCAGCGCCGCTGCGATCGAAAAGCTGACATCCCCGTCATCGAACAGCCTTACGCGCGCTCCTTGATCCAGCACCGTGCGGACCAGCTCCTTATGGCGTTCGCGATTCTGAATCATCACGCACAGCTCATCAACTCTTTTGCCGGTCGCTGCGGCAACGGCACGCATGTTAACCGGCAGCGGCGCTTCGATGTCGATATGACCCGCAGCCTTTGGGCCGACCGCGATTTTGTCCATGTACATATCCGGCGCCTGCAGCAGCATGCCCTTCGGCGCTGCGGCAATAACGGCAATGGAATGTGAGCTTCCGGTCACGGTCAGGTTGGTGCCCTCCAGCGGATCGACGGCGATATCAAGATCCGGTCCGCCTCCAAGCCCGACGGCTTCACCGATATAAAGCATCGGCGCCTCATCCATTTCACCTTCACCGATGACGATGCTGCCCTTGATGCTCATCCGGTTCAACCGCTCCCGCATGGCGCAGGTAGCCGCGTCGTCCGCCTCGATTTTTTTGCCCCGTCCGATCCATGGATATGAAGCGAGCGCAGCAGCCTCCGTAACTCCGGCAAAATCATATAAAACTGACTCCATAGGCAGATTCACTCCTCTTATTCAGAGTCCGCTTTTGTTTCCGGGAAACCGTTTTTTAATATCTCCCGTTCTTTATCTATAATTTTTTGAATTTTGGCGGTGGAACGTCCGTCTTCAAAGAAGGATGAAGCCCATGCTTCAACGACCTTTTTAGCCGCCTCAACTCCGATAATTTGCGCCCCCATCGTAATAATTTGCGCATTGTTGCTTTTCTGCGAGCGTTCTGCCGAATAGGGATCATGGCAAAGGGCGGCGCGTATGCCGGGATATTTGCCTGCCGCGATCGCCACGCCGATGCCGGTGCCGCATATGAGCAGCCCTCGCTCCAGCCGTCCTTCCGAGATGTGCTGGGCAACCTGGAAGGCGATGTCAGGGTAGTCTACCGATTGGCAGGCATCGCAACCGTAGTCGTCCACCTCGTGGCCGAGCTCAAGCAGAAAGTGCTTTAATTGCTCTTTCATTTCGAATCCGTTTTGATCCGCCCCGATTCCGATTTTCATTCTGTGTCACTCTCCTCCGTTTACAAATCGTTTATCGTCGAACCGCAACTAGTTCTTATCTTTAATTTATTTTTTATTTCGTATTTTGTCAACTACTTTTCTTTATTTTCATTTACTTTCATTTGTTACGCTTTCATCGAAAACAAAAAGAAAGCGAGCTTCCCCTTAAGTCACGTGATGTGACTAGGGACTGCTCCCTTTCTTAAACTGCCGGTTTTCGAGCTTTGTAGCTCCGGTAAGGTCGTTTGGTGACCTTACCGAGGCCGATCTTCGGCTTTGCATGCTCGGTAAGGTCATTTGGTGACCTTACCGAGGCCGATCTTCGGCTTTGCATGCTCGGTAAGGTCATTTGGTGACCTTACCGAGGCTGATCTTCGGCTTTACATGCTCGGTAAGGTCGTTTGACTACTTTACCGAGGCCGATCTTCGACTTTGCCTGCTCTGTAAGGTCATTTGGTGACCTTACCGAGGCCGATCTTCGACTTTGCCTGCTCGGTAAGGTCATTGGGTGACCTTACCGAGGGCGTTTTTCGGCTATGACCGCCCCGTAAGGTCGTTTGACGACCTTACGGGCCTAGTTTTATTTTGCATTTTAACAAATCAATTCTCTAACTCGACAATCGCAGCCCGGACACTAATTTTCTGAAACAACAACTACTATATTCCCTTTTTTTCTCCCAGTCTCGACATGCCGATGCGCCTCTTGAATTTGCTCCAGCGGATACGTTCGTTCAATGACGGCTCTTATATGTCCCTCTTCCGCCAGCTGTTTAAGCAGCACAAGATCCGGACCGCTGGTTCTAGCCATTCCCTTCCCTTCCACGGTAAGAAACGCCCCGCCGGGAGCAAGCGCTTTGCGAGCGCTGGCCGCCCGGCATTTGCCGACCGTATCAAACACGATATCATACCGCTCCGCCCTGTCCGCAAAGTCCTCTTTGGTGTAATCAATCGTATGGTTTGCCCCAAGGGAGCGCACAAGCCCGGTATTCGCCCCGCTGCACACGGCCGTCACCTCAGCTCCGTAATAGGCAGCGATTTGCACGGCGGCTGTGCCTACTGCCCCGGACGCTCCATACACAAGAACCTTTTTCCCAGGCCCGATGCCGCTCTTCCGGAAGAAGTACAGGGCCGTTGTCGCGCCGAATGGAATCGCCGCCGCCTCCTGCCAATCGAGGTTGTCCGGCTTAAGCGCTATCGTCCCATTTTCGTGCAAACATACATATTCGGCGTGAGCCCCGAAACGCATTCCGCTAAGCGCATACACCTCATCGCCGGGCCGGAACTTTTTCACCTTGGGGCCGACCGCTTCGACTACGCCCGCAAGCTCAACGCCCAATATCGGGTTGCGCGGCTTGCGAATTCCGAGAATCAGCCGCATCGGCAGCCAGTACAATAACGGGCAGCGAAACGATCTCACTCTGCAATCGCCGGTCGTGACTGTCGTCGCGCGGACTTTGACCAGAAGCTCGCTTCCTTTCGGCTTTGGTTTTGCGGTCTGCCGCAGCTCCAGCACCTCGGGCGGACCATATTTTGTGCATAGGATTGCTTTCATTTGATCTCTCACCTCGCCGCTCCAGTATACCCGCACGACCATGCTGCGCTGGAGCAACTAAAGTATTGTTTTGAGGTGAAAAAAACGCTGCGCCAAAGGTCGGCCTTCCGATCGCTGTTGACCTCAGATTTCTTTGAATTTAACCGCTATAGCGGTAGAAATCCGACGTCAAAGGCGAACGCTGACGCTTCTCCAAGCTCGACCTTTGGCTCCGCTCCCTATTTTTTCACAGCTGCGCTTGTGCCGGAGAGAACTTGCCCTGACTTTCGCTACGCTTCGTTGGGCACAGCCTTTGGCTCCGCTCCTCTTGTTCACACGGCTTCGCTTATGCGTTTGACTGTCGCTTCGTAGGGCTTATCCCTGCAAAAGCCCCAGCGCTCTAGCGCGAGCCACGGCTTCGGTGCGGCGCTTGACCTGGAGCTTATCAAATATGATGCGGTTATGCCCTTTAACGGTTGCGAGCGCAATGAACAGCAGATCGGCGATTTCCCGATTGGAACGGCCTTGAGCCACAAGCCGCAGAACCTCCAGCTCCCGTTCGCTGAGCGGTTCCACTAAAGGGAACCGATTCGCTCCGCTGTCTGGAACGGTTGCTGCAGCTATTACGTTTCGGTCGACTCCTCGTTTGCCCGTTTGCTCCAGCTTAACCAGCAGCTGCTCTGCTGCTAAAGCGCGATCCGTCTGTTCCAGCTGCCGGGCCAGCTGCAGGCTTTGCATCGCAAGCGGCCGGGCTAAATCCGGCTCGCCTCTCGCAGCATGTATTCGAGCCAAGCCTAAATAGGCTTCGCAGGCTGCGGGAAGCGGCGGTTTTCCAGCCAATCCGATGACCTCCCGATACGTCTCAGACGCTTCGTAAAAGCGGAGATCGGCTTCCTGCAATTGCCCGAGCCCTAGCATGGACATCATGAAAATAACGGTATGCCCGATTTTGCGGCTTCCTGACAATGCTTCAGCATACGCTTTTTCGGCCAGCGCCTGATTGCCCTGCAGCTGGTACGCATACCCAAGCGACCATTGCGCGGACGTTCGCACCGGCACATTGTCTGGACGCAACAATTGCAGAGCCTTTTGCGATTGCTCCAATATCGCCGCAGCATCGTGTCTGGTGACCGCCAGCACAGCCCGGATCGAAGCGATATGACCGATCCAGTCTAGAGCCCGCTCCTCCTTCTCTCCGCCCTCAAAAGCGGATTCGGCCGCTTTCAGCAGCGGCTCAACGCTGGACAGCTCGCCTGTCATAAGCAGCGCAGAAGCATACAGCACCCTCAGCTGCGGTCTGAGCTCCAGCTCAGCTGCCGGAAGCTTCCGCAACCATCCCAGCACGGGATCAAGACCGCCTCTGAACTGCAGAGGCATGCCCCCGCCCTCCGCCAACCGGGCAGCACGGCCGATATCCCCAGCCGACACGGCATGCCGGAACGCCTCCGCAGGAAAGCCGTTCTGCTCATGCCAATCGCTTGCCCGGAGATGCAGCTCCGCCGCCGTCCGTTCGTCATGCAGCGGCAATCTTTGAAGCAGCATTTCACGGAAAAGATGGTGATAGCGGTACCAGCGCCGCTCTCCGTCCAACGGCACAACAAACAGCTGAGCCAGCTCCAGCTCGGACAGCAAAGCGCCGCCGGAAGCTGCGTCTAACGTCTCGCTGGCTCCCGCTGCCACTGCAGCGCATAACGGCCCGCACATCCGCTCCAAAATTGAAGTCCGCAGCAAAAAGCTCTGAATATGCTGCGGCTGCCGTCTTAACACCTCTTCCAGAAAATAATCGGCAATAAAACCGTGGCTGCCGGTGTAGGAAGCGACGAATCCGGAAACGTTCTCTGTCCGGCGCAAGGAAATTGCGGCCAGCTGCAGCGCGGCAATCCAGCCCTCTGTCCGCTTGCCGAGCAGCTCTGCGTCCGCTTTGGACAGCCCCGTCACCCCCATCGACTCCCGCAGAAACAGGGCAGACTCAGCAGCGGAGAAGCTCAGTTCAGCGGCTCCGATTTCATTCAGCGCATTGCTGGCCCGCAGCCGGGCAAGCGGAAAGCGGGGCAGCTCCCGGCTAATGAGAACGATATGGAGCAGCTGCGGCAGCTGCTCCAGCAGAAATTGCAGAGCCGAGTCAGTCGCGTCAGCT
The DNA here is from genome assembly GCF_023715725.1 of Paenibacillus pasadenensis. Classification (GTDB taxonomy): domain Bacteria; phylum Bacillota; class Bacilli; order Paenibacillales; family Paenibacillaceae; genus Paenibacillus_O; species Paenibacillus_O pasadenensis_A. The sequence goes on along the minus strand of NZ_JAMBOT010000002.1, from coordinate 296,005 downwards.
GCGCACAGATGATAATCGTCGAGGACGAGGACGAGCGGCTTCGTTTCAGCCTCAAGCTTATGGAGAAGCTCCGTTAACACGGGCTCGGCAGCAGGATAGCTTCCTGACTGAAGAGCTCTCATGAACTCCGGCTCCAGCGAAACGCCGGCTTTGCGCAGCGCAGCACAAAGATAAAGGATAAAACGCGACGGCTCCCGATCCTGTTCGTCTAGCGATAGCCATGCTGCTGCAAGCCCGCTGCCATGCAGCCATTCGCAAACAAGCGTTGTTTTGCCGCTGCCTGCATGCCCGTGGACAAGCGATAATTTGCCGTTTAAACCGCCGCTTAGCCGTTCCGTCAAGCGAGGACGAATGACGGCATTGCTGCGCGGCGGCGGAATAAAAAGCTTAGCCGATATAAGCTGAGGATAAGTCATTGGGACCCCACCGTTTCTTGAAGCGATTGACCGATTCTGACAATAGGTTTGACATCTAGTCCCCCGTTCCCTTTTGATGTACAAAATAAGCCCGTCCTCACCGGCAGAGCCGGGAAGGACGGGCAGCAGATGGAGCTATTCCTCCAAATATAGCGTTATTTTGTTTTGAATCGCTTTTGCCGCATCCTCCGCCGATTGCTCTCCCTTAAAGAACGAATTTGCTTCGTCCGTCAAAATAGCCTCAATTTTAGAATCCATTCCGCCAAAACGTTTTAATTGAGGCATAAGATCTGACAACAGCTGGGCTTCCTCGGCTGTCGGCTTTTTATAACCGGTTTCTTTTTTGCCCTCTTGAAGCTCAGCCAGCCGCGCCTCCATAACCTGTTTATTGACCGAAAGGCCGGAGAGTCCGTCCGGACCTTGTAATCCCTGTATTTTTTCCGACAGCAGGAATTGCAGAAATGCCCAAGCTTCCTTTTTAACCTTTGATTTGTTGTTCAGCGCAAGCAGCAAGTCGGATTTAAACGCTCTGCCGTCTCCGGCGTCCGGTGCTGGCGGAGCCATGATTTGCGGATGATCCAAAATGACATGTCCAAACGTAATCATTTGCGGGACGGTTAATTTCAAATAAGGGTAAAAGGTCTCCTTAATTTTGCCGGAGGAATACTGCCCTTTCGGGTACGCCTTGATCTGCTCCAGCAGCTGAATGAATTCTGGACTGTCAAAGGCCGCTTTTCTTTCTCCAGCGTTCAAGTAACGGTCAAGCTCTCCCTTCACCCGGTCCAGAAAAAACAGGTCCGGACGCTCAACGGCGATAACAGGACCGCCTCCGGATTCCCCTTCCTCAACGATTTGGTCGAACTGCTCCCATGTCCAGGAATCGGGATTCAGATTAGCGTCCTTAATGCGAGCCTTATCCGCAAACCACAAATCCGTTGTAACGCTCAGCGGCAAAGCATAGAGGCCGCCGTTATGCTTCATAGCATCAAAAATGTTCATATAGTAGTTTTCCGGTTTAAAGCCGTTCGCCTCATTCATATACTCATTGAAGTCAACGAGCAGCTTTTTATCCGCATATTTGTTGTAGGCAAGAATATCTACCGCGATCAGATCGGAAGCATTGCCGTTCATGAGCTCTGCATTCACTTGAGTCGTATATTTCTCTACGGCAATGGGAGAATACCCTTCCATGGAGACTCTGCCGCCGCCCTCCATCTCCAGCGATTGAGCTTCTTTAATCTCGATTCGGATACCTGGATTCTCCGCTTCGAATTTCTTTTTGGCCTCGTTCAGAAAGTAATTCGTTGTAACGACCGAAATAGTAACTACGCCTTCTAATTTAGCATTTCCGTCGTTTGTTTGCTCCTTGTCCTGCAACCCGGATTGGGAGAGCGGATTTGATGGCGGATTCTGATTTGCCGTTGAATTCCCCGCAGAGCTGCATGCCGACAGAACGAGCAGCATCATCCATAACAGGAGAAAAATACGGCTATGTTTCAACTTTGGTCTATTCATAACATGCTCCCCTTTCTTGTTGAACCCGTTATCCGAAAATGTTGATCCAGTTTCGGATTAATCATTGAGGTTAGATATGAAGCAACAACGAGATCAGTGTAGTCAAAAAATGCGGTAAAAAAATGAGAGTATTATGGGAAAATGTGTGAAGATGTACGTCAAAAGCCCCGAATCAGCGTCAGCGGCTGAAACGGGGCTTGCATTTCTTCCAAGAGCAGGAGCTTCAGGGGCTACCAAGCCGCCTCCTTTTTCTCGGACTTAATATTAATGGAAAGGAGCATATTTGGCTTAAAAGAGCATTCTTACTAGGTTGAGTCACTTTTGGGCGGAGAAACGATTCGCAGATCTATATCCGGATTCGCCGCTTTAACCTTCTCTTCTGCGTGCTGCAAAAAGCGGTTTGAAATATGGTTATTGTTTCCCGTAAACGGCTCCGCCGAAGCTGCATTTGTTGAAAGCATTAGAAAAATAGCGCTTGATCCGGCCAAAATACCTCTTCTGCTCCAATACTTTACGTTCATATATGACCCATCCTTTCATCGCCCCATAGTTAACTACTTGGGATTAGTCTAGCGAAACATTGTCGTTTAAAGATGAAAGCTTTGTGGGAAATTATGGTCCTTGATGAAACGCAAAAAAACCGGCCGCGTCCAATGACGCGCACCGGTTTATCTGATTGTTTACTCTTCCATATAAAGCGTAATTTTGTTTTGCAGCGCTTTAGCCACGTCCTCGGCCGATTTTTCGCCTTTAAAGAATAGAGCTGTCTCTTCCATGACAATATCATTGATTTTTGGTTCCATTCCGCCAAATCGCGTCAGCTGAGGCATAATTTCTTTGGCTTTTTCCAAATATTCCGGAGAAAGCTTGTTTTCTCCTTCGGCCAGCCCGCTGATTTGCGCCTCTGCCGTTTTTTTGTTGACGGGCAGACCGAACAGATCCGGCTCCGACTGCATCTCATCCGACAGGAGGAATTGGAGGAAATCCCATGCCTGGTCCTTGTTTTTTGACTTCTCGTTCATCGCGAGCAGCATGCCGGCAGTAAACGAGTTGCCTTTGCTGTTTTGTTCCGTAGGCGGCGCGAATATTTGAGGTTTAGCGAACCAGGTTTCACCAAAGCTAAGCGATCCAAAGCTGGTAAGCTTCAAATTAATAAAAGCTTCCTTGGAGTTCATTTTTTCGCCCATTTTAATCGCTTTGCCCATTCCGGTTTTACCGTTCATATCGGGCTCCACAAAAATCTTATTGTCGTAATAGGATTTGATCTCGTTCAGCAAACCGATAAATTCGGCACTGTCGAAGCTGGCTTTTTTCTCATTCAAATTCATGAATTGATCAATGTTTTCACTGATTCTCTCATTGGCAAAATATTCAGGCGGTAAGTACTGCATGACCGGATCTCCGCCTTTTTTGGCAAGCCCGCTCAACTGCTCGGAAAACTGCGCCCAAGTCCATGAATTCGGATCCAGCTTCAAATCCTTGATCCGGTCTTGATTTCCGAACCAAATGTTTGCAATGGCATTCGGAGTAATGGCATAAAGCCCGTCCTTATATTTGAGCGCATCAAAAATGTTCATATAATAATCGTCGGGGTTAAAGCCCTTTTCTTTGGTCATATAGGCCTGCAAATCGGCAAGCAGCTTTTTATCCGCATACTTGGTGTAAGCCAAGGTATCGACCATGATGAGATCGGCAGCGTTGCCGTTCATTAATTCCGAGTTAACGAGTGCGACATGTTTCTCGACAGCGGCCGGATCGTAACCGAAAGCACGCATCGCCACCATGCCGCCGCCTTCCGTTTTAGGAGGTTCATACGATTGCTTCAGCTCGATTTTAACGCCTGGATTTGCAGCCTCGTATTTTTCTTTCGCCAATTCAAGAAAACGGTTGGATGTAACGACGGATACAGTAACAACGCCCGATCCTTTGCTGTTCGTGTTGTTTTGCTCCGATGCGCCATCGTTCCCAACATTCCCATTATTTGTACCGGCGCCGCTCGAACAAGCCGAGATCGCAAGCAGCGCCGCGCTGGTACAAGCCAGCAGCCCCGTTTTACTCCAAGATTTCACGTTCACTTTTATTCCATCCTTCCATCATCAAAATGGTCATTTTAAAGAGCTTCTGGTGGTAGTTTAGCGGAAAATTACGGAAGAATAATGAAAGAATTATGGGAAATTGTGGTCCGGTCCGGACAAAGAAAAAGCCGAACCGCATCTGGTTCGACGCGAATCGGCTTTCTGGCTACTCTTCCATGTATAACATAACTTTGTTTTGCAGCGATTTGGCCACGTCTTCAGCGGATTTTTCACCTTTGAAGAAAGGTTCCGTCTCTGCCTTTACAAGGTCGCTGATTTTAGGTTCAATTCCCGAGAACCGTGACAGCTTCGGCATGATTTCTTTGGCCGCATCCACTTGTTCCTGGGTCAACGGATTTTCTCCGCTCGTCAAAGCATTAATTTGAGCCTCTGCTGCCTTTTTATTAACCGGCAGACCGCCAAGATCCGGCAGCGACTGCATCTCTTCCGATAGCAGGAATTTGAGGAAGTCCCAGGCTTGATCTTTGTTTTTTGATTTTTCATTCATCGCAAGCAGCATTCCGGCAGCAAACGAGTTGCCAGAGCTACCGTCCCCGGTAGGAGGTGAAAACACCTTCGAATTTTCAAACGCCATATTGCCAAAACCAAGCGAGCTAAAGCTGACAAGTTTCATATTCAGGAAAGCTTCCTTCATATTCATTTTCTCGCCCATGCGGATTGCTTTGCCCATGCCGCCCGTACTTGGATCCGGCTCTACCATAATTTTGTTATCGTAATACGATTTAATTTCATTTAACAGAGCAATGAATTCAGGGCTGTCGAAGCCGGCTTTTTTGTCGCTCCAGTTCAAATACTTGTCCAAGTTTTCCCCGATTCGATCATTGAGAAGGTTGCCTGGAGGACTATAAGGCAAGATAGGATCTCCGCCTTTTTTAGCAAGCTCGCCAAGCTGCTCAGAAAACTGCGCCCAGGTCCATGATTTCGGGTCCAGCTTCAAGTCTTTGATCCGATCCATATTGCCAATCCACGCATTCGCGATTACGTTAGGCGAGATAGCATAAAGACCGTCCTTGTATTTCATTGCATCAAAAATATTCATATAGTAATCTTCTTCGTTAAAGCCTTTTTCTTTATTCATATACGCCTGCAGATCGGCCAGCAGCTTTTTATCGGCATATTTGGAATATGCCAGCGTATCGACCATGATAAGATCGGCGGCATTACCGTTCATCAGCTCTGAGTTAACGGTTGCCATATGCTTCTCAACTGCAGCAGGATCGTATCCGAAGCCGCCAATCGTTGCCGAGCCGGCCTGCTGTTTCGGAGGTTCGTAGGATTGTTTCAATTCAATTTTAACGCCCGGATTTGCCGCTTCATACTTCGCTTTTGCCTGCTCCAGAAACCGGTTAGACGTGACGACCGATACCGTAATCACGCCTGACCCCTGATTGTTTGTGTTGTTTTGCTGCGCTGCCCCTTCGTTCTCAACGTTGGTTCCCGCCCCGCTTGAGCAAGCCGTAATTGCAAGCAGCGCCGCGCTTGTACATGCCAGCAGCCCCGTTTTACCCCAAGATTTAACGTTCATTTTTACTCCATCCTTCCATCATCAAAATATTCATTGTAAGAGCTTCTGGTGGTAGTTTAGCGAAAAATTACGGAAGAAAGATGAAAGAATTATGGGAAATCATGGGCCGGACGAACAAGAGAAAGCCGATTCAAACCTGGTTCGATGCAAATCGGCTTTATGCTACTCTTCCATATGAAGCATAACTTTGTTTTGCAGCGACTTGGCCACGTCTTCGGCAGATTTTTCACCCTTGAGAACGGCGCCGTCTCTTCCTTTACTAGGTCACTGATTTTTGGCTCAATACCGCCGTAACGTTTCAGCTGCGGCACGATCCCCTTGGCCTTTTCAACCTGCTCCGGAGCTGCAGGCGGACAGTGCTACTGTGCTTGCCAGAAAACAGAGAGCTAAACCCTGTTTACCGTTAAGTTTAATGTTTAACATAATCATCCTCTCGATTCGGTTGTTGATAAGCCGCGAAGAACAGACAAAATCCGAACAGCGAAATCCATAAACCCGGTGAAATAAACTGCGGCAGTCCGATAAGCAGCATCACCAGACCTAACAGCAAGTAACAGAATGCGATGCAGTAAAACAAACGGACAAAACGTTTAGCAAGCGGGAGAGCGTTCCTTTTCCATTCACGGATTCCGAGCAGAAACAACGGCAGTCCCAGCAGCAGGCCGACGGCCGTAACAACCGGAATATAGGAGCCAAGCCGGTCTTCCAATAATTGATAGGGAAGAATATGGCTAAATAGCGGGGGCTGCTCCTGCCAATGCTCAAAAAGCTTCGTTTTGAAAAAGTTCAAATCAATCCAGCGGTCGGGGATATATTCCGAAGGGATGAAAAAGGAGAAGCGAGCGAGCAGCACCAGAGCGACTGTGCTTGCCCCTATGGCAATAAAGACCAGAATCTGCCTAAACATATAAAGCCTTTCCCGTTTCATGACCTCATCCGAATCTCCGATTTTCAGCGCCCGTTTCATGCGGCCGTAGGTGCCGCCGGCAATTCTCCGCATCCAGATCAATCCAAGCACTAATATAATGACGCCGGTTAACGCCGGCAGCAGACGCGGCAGCTGCTTCATCAAACGCCAGCCTTTTTCGCCGATTTCAATTTTATAAACGCCTGGCGTCAGCTTGTTTTCCAGCAGCGCCTTATTTACTTGCATCTCCCCGTTCAAGAGCGCGTCTCCGGACGCCTCCAGCAAAATCGTTCCGACTCTTGACTCCGGGCTGAGTTCGGCAAATACGCTTGAAGGCAGGAGCACCTCCGGCTTCACGCCTCTGCTCATCCAATCCATCAGATTGTTTTCGGTGCTGTATACGCCGATGATTCGCAGCTTTTGGTTTTGGATCATTATTTCCTTGCCAAGCACATCGGTTGAACCGAACAGGTAATCGGCCAAGCTGTCGCTAATGACAACGACCTGGTCCATTCGTTCATTGGAGGCTTCCGTAATCATGCTGCCTCTGTCCAGTAAAATGGACGTAAAGTCGCTATAGTTCCCGCCGATCCCCGCCGTTTCAACTTCCTTTTGGCGGCTGCCAGCCTTTACGGGGAATGTTCCTTTTATAGAATAGGCCGCTTCTCCCTTCCAGGATTCGATCAGCTTATTGGCCTCTTTGGCGGTATAACCGGCAGCCCCGGTTTGGCCTGGAGCGGAGACCGCCTGCAAATTAAACCGCTCTGGGCCAATCGTTCCGCCCGACTGCTGCCATGCCATGACGGCAGCTTCGGAAAAGACGCTGCTGAAGCTCATCAGCAGCATGCCGATGGCCACCAGAAAGGTAGCTAAGCGCATTGTCCTCACTCCGATCCATTTTCCTCTTCATCCGTCACCAATACCCGCTTGCCCTCTTCAATGGCCTTATTGCTGGAGGTGACAACAAAGTCAGCCGGGCTAATCCCGTCTTTAACTTCCGTATATTCGGCATCCGATTCCTTCACGGTCAACTTAACTTTGCGAATGTAATATTCCTTGCCGAGAGAGCCTTCTTTTTCCGAAACCACATACACAAATTTGCCGTCCTCATTACTTTCTCGAATCGCGCTGTTCGGGACTAAAATTTCCGGCTCCTGTTCCGAACCCGCCTTTTTGGACCATTCAAAGTCCCCGGTCTCGCCACCTTGCAGCCTTTTATCCTTAAGTACAGCGATAATCTCCTTCTGGTCGGTATTCTCCTGCTGTCCTCCGCCCGGATTGTTCTGCTGGCCCTCCTGTTTATCAGGCTTTTTGGTTCCAACGGATTTAATTTTTACCTCAAACACAGCGTCATCAAGGCTTGGAACCGTAATTTTAATGGAATCCCCCGCCTTCAGCCGTTTCGCCTGTTCATTCGTTACGTCGGCTTTAAACTCAAAGCTGGTCGATGTTTTTTTTAGATTAACAACGGCTGAGCCTGGAGCTACCGTCGCACCGACTGCGGCGAGAACCTCGGTAACCGTGCCTTCCTCCGAGGAGGTCAGCACCGAATATTTGCTGATTTCCTCTCTAAGCCGGTCGATTTTGCGCTTTTGAGCATCCAGATCAAGCTGAGCGCTCTCCATATCGCGCCTAAATCCGGCGGCCAGTTTATCATCAAATACCTGTTTGGCTTCCTTGTAGCTGGTTTGCAGCTTTTCCAGCGCAATCTGCTGTTTCTCGTAGTTCAGCTGCTCCGCCTCAATCTGCTCTTCCGCAGCCGATGTATCAAAACGGATAAGCGCTTGGCCCTTTTTGACCTTGTCGCCGACCTCTACCTCCACTTCTTCCACCGGCCATGCGCCATACTCGGCCAGCACCTTGACCTCTTCTGCCGATTCCACCGTGCCTGTGCCGTTAACCTTAAAGCTCAGACCGCCAAAGCTTGGTCTTTCGGCCGAAACTCTAGGCAGAGAGTATTCCAGAATCGTATTGGAAAATAACGTAAGCACGATCATCATTAAAATAAACGCGATAATGATGCCGCCTGTTTTTTTCTTTTTCGACTTACCGGAGGATCTTTCTTCCGTTAAAACAGCTGCTTCCATGTCGATTCTCCTTTCTATCCTTTAACGCCTGAAAGCTGTACGCCCTCGACTAGCTCTTTTTCCGCATGAAGCATAAGCAGAATTGCAGGCAGCATGTAAATAACCGATGCCGCAAACGCAAGTCCGATATCGTCCTCGCTAATGTAGGCAAGGTATACGGAGAGAGGCTGTTTGATCGCATCCTTCAGGAAAATAAGCGGTTGCTCAACCATGTTCCAATTGTCGATGAAAGCTAGCACCGCCAGCGCGGCCATGCCGGAGCGGCACATCGGAAGCACGATCATAATCAAAATTTTCATATGCCCAGCCCCGTCCATGCGAGCCGCTTCAATGTAGCTGTAGGGGACGACCTGCATGAACTGCCGCATGAGGAACACTCCGAAAGCACTGAAGATGCCCGGTAAAATAATCGACCATTCCGTGTTGAGCAGTCCGAGCGAGTTCGCCATGATATAGTTAGGCACAAGTGTAACCTGGAAGGGCATCAGCATGACCACGATATAGGCAAAAAATAGCGGCTCCCTCAGGCGAAACCGGAGCTGGGAAAAGGCATATGCGGCCAGCACCGATACAAGGACCTGTCCGATTACAATCGGCACGGTCAGTTTCATTGAATTCCAGAAGAGCAGCAAAAACTGAGGCTGTGCAAGCAAAATATCGTAATAAGCGTTTAACGTCGCCTTGGACGGAATCAGCTTAAGCTGCACGTATTTGGGTTCTTCTCCGATTTTATCTTTTTCCTTCTGCTGATCTTCGTCCGAGCTTTTAATAATCGGCTTGAGCTCGGTTTTGATATCATCGGGCGTTTTGAACGAATGGATCGTTGTCATCACAATGGGAAAAACAAAGATGACGACAAGCAGCGCCAAAAATGTCGTTAGCACTCCTTTGTATAGTCTGCTGCCAATTTTCCCACGCAGTATACTGCTACCGAATTCCATTCGGCCCCACTCTCCTTTCGACTGCCTCGAACCGCCCGTTTATAACCACCGGCTGAACCGGCGTTCTACGCTAAACAGGACAAGCACCATAATTACAATCGCGCTGGCCATCAAAAATGCCGCAGAGGTCATTTTCTGATAATCGAGCTGCTGGAACATGTTATTCATAAAATGCTGCAGCATGTACAAGCTCTGATGCGGATAAGGGCCTGCAAGCATGTACGTTTCGCGGAATACCTTAAACGAATTGATGATTGACATGATGAAGACGAAGAATGTAGTCGGGGTCAAATAAATGATGGTGATGGAGCGCCACTGCCGCCATTTTCCCGCTCCGTCGATCCGGGCTGCTTCATAAAGATGCTCCGGCACGTTTTGCAAGCCTGCCAAAAACAACAACATATTGTAACCTACATTTTTCCAAATATAGATTAAAATCGCGATGTACAGCGCCGAATTGCTGTCCAGCCAATCAACCGGCGCCATACCCCAAGCTTCCAACCAGCCGTTCAAAGTTCCATTTCGTTCAAAGAAAATCTGCCAAATCAACACGACGGAAGCAACCGGTATGACTAGCGGCGAGATAAAGGATAGGCGGAACCAGCGCTGCCCGTATACCTTTCCGTTCAGCAGGCTGGCAAGCAGCAGGGAAAGAACCATATTGATCGGTACGCATAGAGCGGTGAATAAAAACGAATTCCACAGCGCTCTTTTAAACGAATTGTTGCTTAACAGATCCAAGTAGTTGCGGATGCCGACCAGTTTCCCGTCGATCGGCGTATCCACAAGCGAATAATAAAAGCCGATCCCGAAGGGCAGGAAGAAAAACAGCGTCACTCCTGCCAGGCTCGGAATTAAAAACAATGCGGCGTACGACCCGTCGGAGCGGAAAACCCGCAGGAGACGTCGGCCGAAATTCATCTTATCCATCGGATGGTTCCTCCTCCGGCAGTGCGATTCTAAATGCAACTCCGGTCTTTTTATTCACGACTTCAATTTGCGCGCCGATGCTGTTTAAGATCTGTTTGACAATCGCCAATCCAAGTCCAAATTTGCCGTAAGGCCCCGTCCGGAAAGTGGAAAACATGTTCGCCAGCAGCGACTCCTCCACCTGAGGCCCGTCATTATAAATCTCAATGATCATGGAACGGGGGCCCTCGCCTTTAACTGCGGAAACTTTAATTTCTTTTGAAGCATAACGGATAGCGTTGTCGATAATATTCTCGAAGACAACCTTCCACTGTTCCCGGCTGCCCTGAATGATCCACGGCTCCAAATCAACGCTCCATTCCAGATTGGCTCTGCGATACCGAAGACGCTGTACAACATCCTCCAGCACCTCTTTGATCTCAAGCGGCTTCATCTCGCTTTTACGGGTTGTCGACGTCACATATTGGAGCCGGTTGAGCCGCAAAAGACTATGAATTTGCTCATCCAATCGGTCAGCCTCCGAAATGATCGTTTCAATGCTGCTTTCCAAAGAGCCCTTTGGGAAAACCCCGTCTTTAATGGAATGCGCATAACTATGAATGACCATTACCGGTGTTTTCAGCTCGTGAGAGGTATGCTGCAAATAGGACTGCTGCGCCTGATCCTGCTGGACGAGCCGCTGGCGCATCGTTTCAAACGCTTTAGCCAGCCGCCCAATCTCATCGCGGCGCTGCAGATCAACCGGCTCATGCCAGTCGCGATCTGCGATGCGGGTCATCTGTGTCTCCATTTCGTTAATCGGCTTGGAAAGATATCTGGACAGCCATATACATGGAATCCAGCATAGGAGCATCAGCGCAACCAGCAGCAGGCTGAGATTTTTAAATAACGCCCCCGCCTGTTCGTTCCGGTAGCTTCCCCATGTGTATGAAACAAGCGAATCGGTGCTGCTTCCGTTTTTTTTGTTAATGACGTAAAAGAGAGTTTGGCCGCCGACACGCCCCTCGTAGGTAGCTATCGTCTCCTTCTGCGATGCGGCCTGCTGCGCGATCTGGTAGTACATATTCTGGGAGAGCTCTTGCCCGGAATTGAACAAAAGGTAGATCTGGTCACCGCTTAAATACAGATGACGAATATCCGGCCCCCCTGTTGTAGTAGTCTGAGCCACACCGCTAAACTCTCTGCTTCCATTAGACGGGAGAGCCACTTTAGTTTCTGAGCTCACCGGGATTCTCGGTATAGCCTGTAGAGAAGCGGTTCCGTTATCGTCCATTTTGCTTATAAAAACCCCTTGTGCAGGGTCAAAGGTCAGATTTTCAAACGGCTGCTGCGAATCCTGAATCATACCGTAAATCTGACCGGTAAAAAAGTCTCGCAACATGGATGGCAGCAGTGAAGACACGGCAATGAACAGACATAACATCACAGCTGCAAAAACCGACCAGATCTTCACTGCCATAGGCCAGTTTTTCATGCTTTCACCAGCCTGTAGCCGGAGCCGTATACCGTTTCGAGCCTAAGTTCCGGCATTTTTTTGCGCAAACGCCGAATCAGGTCGTCGACGACGCGGTCCGTTCCGTAGAAGTCCTCCCCCCAAATTTGCCTCAGTACCTGCTCCCGCTGAATTAGCTGTCCGGGATGAAGCACAAAATACATAAGCAGATCAAACTCTCTTGCCGTCAAATCAATGTTTTCTCCAAGCTCATTTTTGACGCTTCTGGCTCGCCCTTCAATTAAATAAGCGGCTACCTTAAATGTCTTGAGCGTGGCGCTTTCCCGGTCGGGCTGGCCATATATGCGCTCCAGCAGCTTGCGGGCGCGAATGACAAGCTCCCGCGGCAGAAACGGCTTGGCCAAATAATCGTCGCTTCCAAGCTCCAGGCCGACAATGCGGTCCAGATCGGCGTCCCGGGCCGAAATAAAGATAATCGGCGCGCTGTTATTCTGAAGCTTGATTTCTTTGAGCAGCTGGTAGCCGTCCATGCCCGGCATCATTATATCGAGAATCCACAGCTGCGGATTGTCGCCGATTGCCTGTTTGGCGTCTTCTCCATTCAAAAAGGTAACGACATCCCAGCCTTCCTGCTGTAAATAATAAGCAAGAATTTGATTTAGGTTCATATCGTCTTCGACAAGGTAGATCGTATACATGAGGAAGTAGCTCCTTTTCGTTCCTGGCCTAAGTCTAACAAACGATTTCAGCCAAAATATCAAAAGATTATGTGAAATTATGTGAATGCATTGATATGTCGTTATGAACCCATTATAAGGATAATAAGCAGCAAATGCGGCAAAGGGAATAACAAAATTTTGCTCCATCGTGTACATTTCGATACAAAAAATCCGGCTCCGGTATGCCCGGAGCCGGAACCATATTAGGATATCGATGCAACTGCGTCGCTAAACGAATTGGACACGCTCGAATAGGAAGCGAGGCCGCCGGTCAGCGTGCCCGTAAAGCTTACCGTAACGGAAGATTGCGCGGCATTCGTTTTAATCGGAACCCACGACGTTCCCTTTTTATAATAACCCGTGACCGTGTTAGCTTGTTTCTCCAGCTTAAGCTCAACCGGCAGTTTTACATAATCGCCGTTGATTGTTGTTATTGTCCCCGACGAGTTGCGGTAGGACAGCTCTGTCCGTCCTTCAGCGTTGACGGACAGCAACACGCTGGACGGCTGAGGAGCCGTGCCGGCGCTGCGCAGCATAATGCCTGTTTTGCCGCTTGAGATTCCCGCACCTGCATAACGCAGCGATTCAATGTTAGACGTCAGTGTTACTGGCGAAGTATTGTTCACCGTATTGTTCACCGTTTTATTCACAAATACAAATTGCTCGCTTGTCTGCCCGGTCCCGCTGCCGGACGCCTGAATACGATAACTTCCGTTTGGCTGAACGTCGGCTTTGCCGTCGGCGCCGCCGATAAAGCTAACGCTCCACGGGGCTGCAAATTGTCTCACTGTAACCGCGAAGCTTTTCGTTTCCGTGCCGCCGCCTGCTCCCGGTACTGTAACGGCAATGGTGGTCGTTCCTGCGGCAACTCCTGTTACAACGCCTTGAGCATTAACCGAGGCAACGGACGGGTTGCTGCTGCTGAAGCTTGTTTGGCCGCTGATCGTTTGCAAAGTACCGTCCGTTTGCAGGCGTCCAAGGGTCAGCGTGCTTTGCGCGCCTACGTACAAGTCGGATGGAAGCTGCTTCGCTCTTAAATTGGAGAAACCCGCAGCATCTTTATACACCTCAACCTCCGCAAACTGCATACGGAAATTATTGTAGTTATCCTTGCCTAGTTCGGTCGCTTCGACCTTGACATATCTGGCATTGACGGAAGGGAACGTTATGTTCCGCCTTGTTGCCGGTCTCTCCGTGTAGTCCTGAGTTGTATGAACAGTCGTCCAGTTTACGTTGTCGGAAGATACCTGAACGGTGTAATCAACCGGGAAGCCTGTTCCTTCATGCCATTGATCCGTTCTCGGGAATAGGCTGACCGCGCCAATTTGCTGGGTGGAGCCCAGATCGATCGTAATCCACTCCGTATGATTGACGCCAAGATCAAGCGAATTGCTCCAGCCGTATGAAGACTGGGTTGAATTGCGTTTGCCGTCAATGGCAAACGGCGCGTTCCAGCCCCATTCCACGCCTGTGTCGGTGCTTCCAACCGCTTTTTTGCCAAAGGCCAGATTATCCGGCGATGGATTATTCAGCTGCGATACATCCGCTAGCGCCGGATAGTGGCGAATGAACGTTTCCGGCATGGCGTACAGTCTGCCCTCGCCCGGCTGGAAGCTGGCCGACAGCTGCGAAGTGGCCGGGTTGAAGTTCGTGGCGATTTCCGCGCCTGTTACGTTTGATACCTCGGTAACGCTAGTGATGCCGGTAGTGCTGTTTATGGCAAAAGTGAAGTTTTTGCTCGTTGTCATCGATTTGTTCACGACCATCACATAACGCCGTCCGGTATCTTTGTGGACAAAATTCGAAATGACCATGTCGTCTCCGGAGTTCGGTGCGGACACCGGCTGGAAGTAGAAGCTGGACGGCAGCTGAACGGTGTTCTCTGGAATCTGGCCATAATGGTAGACATCCTTTGCGTCCAGGTTCAGCAGCGTGGTGCCCAGCTTCAGCATGACGCTGTTCATCTGTTTGACCGGCTCGAACAGATCGGTCTTTTGGCCGTCCGCCGTAATGATCGCCGTCGTGAACGGCTCGCCGCGGTTCGTCGGTGTCCACCAGGTGAACCAGGTCAGCTTTTTGAGGCCGTAGGCCAGGTTCAGGTATACTTCGTAACGGATAATTTCCGGAGTCGGCCGGATCAGCCGGTTGTCGATACCGACGCTTTGCAGATATCCCGCCGTTTTATAATTGTTTTTCAAGCCTAATTTGCGAATTCGGTCAAGCAAGTAGTAAAAATCCTGGCCCATGCCGTTAATGCCGAACGGATAGGAGTCAAACGTCAGAAACTCGATATTTTCGGCACCGACAAGACCGGTCCAGGTCGCCCAGTGATCGCTGCCCGGCAGCAGATTCAGATGCGCAAGGCGGGCCGGGTCCATCTCTTTGACTTTTTTGTACAGCCGCGCGGAATCATGGAAATCCTTAAACGCCACCGGTTCATCCCGGATGAAGTAACCGCCGGTTGCCGGATGCGGCTTGAAGTGATTCACAAACTCCTCAACCTCGTGATCGGACACGCTGGACAGGTCCTCAGTGTTCGTCACGCTGACCTTCATACCTCTTTCTCCGGCCAGATCAAGCATTCTGTCGTTCACTTCGACCGAGGTGAGGTCACCTGTTTCCACCACTTCGATGAAATTCACGTTTGCTTCCTGCAAGTAATCATACTGCTGCGCGTTCACGTAATCCTTCGTTGGCGGCCAGAATACGGCAACCTTAAACGTGTTTGGAGCCTCCGGAGCCACGTTCGGATACGGCTTTAGTGTGACGGGGAAGTCTTTCGTTTTGCTTGCCGTTCCTTTTTTCACCGTTGCCGTGAGCGTTACCGTCAGCGCGCCTTCATTCCAGGCAGGCCGGTTCATTAATTTGCCGTCGCCGCGCAAATAGGCGGGGTGTGAGCTTGCCCAGGTAACCTGCGTATTCTCCATACTAAATGTCGGCAGCGTCATATTGGTATAAATATTAGTCGTGCCCGTCAGCGTCAGCCATTGATGTCCGGCGTCCACCGCTTCCTGATCGGTCAGCTGGCTGATCGCCTGCAGAACCTCAAGCTCGGCCAATTGCATGACGTAGGCGTTGAAGTCGTCCTTAGACAGCTCCGTCGCCTCGATTTTCACATAACGGGCGTAAGCGGAGGTGAAGCCGATTGCCTGTCCGCCTGCTTGCGATGGAGCCGGATAATCCGTTTTGGTTGCGACCGTTGTCCAAGTCGTTTTATCCGTGGAGGCTTTGATAGTAAAATCAATCGGAAAACCGCTGCCGATATGCTGGCCCTCGTCGTTTCGCGGCCATAAAACCACTTTGTCGATCCGGTCCACGTAGCCAAGATCTACCATGATCCACTCGGAAGCGGGGGCGCTGGATTTCGGCTGGCTCGTCCAGCCTTTATCCCCGGTCGCCGTATTGGAGCCGATTTTAACACCGTCCACGGCCAGCTCCGGTCTCCAGCCCGAGCCGACGTAGCTGGAGGAAGCTTCGATTGGTTTATTCAGCGCAAGATTTGCCTGGACAGTCGGAACTGGATAGATCTCTACCTCCGCCAGCTGCATCACATACGCCTGAAAAACATCCTTGGACAAAACGGTGCCCTCTACCTTAACGTAACGGGCGTTGGCCGCGCTGAAGCTGAACGTTTGCGCGCCGCCGCTGACAGGCGCAGGATAGTTGGTCTCGTTTGCCACCGTGGTCCAGGTTAAATTGTCGGTTGATACTTTGATGTTGAAGCTGGCCGGGAAACCCATCCCTACATTTTGCCCCTGGTCGTTACGCGGCCAGAGCACAACTTTATCCATGCTGTAGGACGCTCCAAGATCAACGGTTAGCCATTCCGTTCCCGGGTTGCTGGCAACTGGCGTGCTGGTCCAGCCCTTGTCGCCGCTTGCCGTGTTGACGCCGGTCCGTTGGCCGTCTACGGCCCGCGCCGGACTCCAGCCTGAACCGACATAACTGCTTGATGCGGTTACGGTCTTGCCGAGAGCAAGATTTGTTTGCATCTCCTCGGCAGCCGCCTTAGACGGCCCGAATGGAGAGACGGCTCCGAGCATAAGCGCAACCGCCAAGAGCATGGAAAGCACCGCTCTTCTTTTCATCAATGATCCCTCCTCGAAAATTGAACTGATAAAGCGATGGTACGAACTCTATTGTAAGAGCTTTCAATCCGGCGAAAAGGACAGATAATTCGGAATCGGTCTGTTTTATTCGGTGAAAGATGTCGCTGCGCCATAGGCCGGCCTTAGAAGACGTACTGCCACAAAAAAACGGGAGAAAGCTGAGCTTAACTCACCTCCTCCCGTTATTGTTTTTTCCTTAGATGTTCTATTTGTTCATTAGTTCCAGCAATCTCATAATCATGGTAACTGCCTCCGCACGAGTGGCGGATGCGCCGGGATCAAACTGCCCGTGTTCCTTCCCTTGCACAAGCCCGGCATCATAAGCCGCAGCGACATAAGGTCCAGCCCATGACGGTATTTGCGCTGCATCGGTAAACATGGATAATTGCGCTGACTGGTCCGCCTTGATCCCCAGCGCTTTTACCACGATAACAACCATTTCGGTCCGAGTCATCGATTTCCCAGTTCGGAAGGTATTATCCTCGAATCCGTTAATTACGCCCTTTTCGACCAATTGGGATACAAACGGCCTGGCCCAATCCGGTATGCTGGCTTGATCGGCAAAAGCTGGAGCTTCGTTTGAGGCTTCATCCAGCTTAAGAGCCCTTCCCAGCATGGCCGCAAACTCTCCGCGCGTCGTTTCTTTGTTCGGCTTAAACGATCCGTCCGTGAACCCTCTGACAATGTTTAGCTCAACCGCTTTTTGAATGAGCTTTGCCGCCCAGTGCCCGACAGTCAGGTCCGTCCACGGCACTGGTGTCGATGATGGCGTTGGCGTCGCTGTCGGCGTTGGCGTCGCTGTCGGCGCTGGCGTTGGCGTCGTGGTCGGCGCTGGTGTTGGCGTCGTTGTCGGCGCTGGCGTTGGCGTCGTGGTCGGCGCTGGTGTTGGCGTTGTTGTCGGCGCTGGTGTTGGCGTTGTTGTCGGCGCTGGTGTTGGCGTTGTTGTCGGCGCTGGTGTTGGCGTTGTTGTCGGCGCTGGCGTTGGCGTCGTGGTCGGCGCTGGCGTTGGCGTTGTGGTCGGCGCTGGTGTTGGCGTCGTTGTCGGCGCTGGCGTTGGCGTCGTGGTCGGCGCTGGCGTAGGTGTTGCCGACGTTGAAATAACAGGCGCTGTTGCAATCGAGCTGCTGTAGCTGCCTTCCGTATTTGACGCTGCTGCAATACCTCCAAGGGTCAACGCAATCTCACTGGATACAGCCAAAGTAGAAGCAGCAGAAGTTCCGTTGATTGGAATCCAATCGTTGGCTTTTTTATAGTATCCGCTGACTTGATTGCCGCTTCTAGATAGCTTCAGCTCAATCGGGAAGGCGGCATAATCACCTTCGATACTGGTCCCGTTGCCGCTGCTGTCTCGAACCGTTAATTCCGTTCTGCCTTCCGAATTCACGGACAAGTAAGCATAAGGAGAGCTGCTCGCGTCGGAAGGAACCGCACTCAGCATAACGCCGGTTTTGCCGTTTAATCCAGCCGTTCCTGTACCCGCATAGAGGACAGATTGGATTTCGGATGTCACCGTAATCTGCGAAGCAGTGCTAACGGTTTTATTTACAAACACGAATTGCTCGTTCAATGCTTCAGCTCCGCTGCCCGCAGCCTGAATTTGAAAACTTCCGCCAGGCAGCGAGTCTACTTTTCCGTCGGCTCCGCCTTTAAAGGCAACGTTCCAAGAATCCGCCAGCTGCCGCACCGTTACGGAGAAGGTTTTTGTTTCTTCCCCTCCGGCTTCACCCGGAACTGTGACGGATATGACAGCCACGCCTGGGGCTGCTCCCGTTACGACGCCTTGAGCGTTAACTGCGGCGACGGATGAATCGCTGCTGCTGAAAGCCGCTGGACCGCTAATCGCTTGCACGGAGCCGTCCGGCTGCAGTCGTCCGAGAGTAAGTTCAGCTTCCGAGCCTGCATACAGATCCGACGGCAGCTGTTTTGCCCGAAGATTGGAGAAGCCTGCAGCATCTTTATACACTTCGACTTCGGCAAACTGCACTCTGAAATTATTGCCGTTGTCCTTGCCAAGCTCGGTTGCTTCTACCTTGACGTATCTGGCGTTGACGGAAGGGAACGTTATGTTCCGTCTTGTTGCCGGTCTTTCCGTGTCATCCTGGGTCGTATGAACAGTCGTCCAGCTCACGTTGTCAGTGGAGACCTGGATGTTGTAATCAACCGGGAAGCCCGTTCCAGCGTTGCCTTGATCCGTTCTCGGGAACAGGCTGACCGCTCCAACTTCCTGTTCGGAGCCCAGGTCAATCGTAAACCATTCCGTATGATTCACACCTGTGTCAAGCGTGTTGCTCCACCCGTTAGCAGCCGGTGTTGAGTAACGCTTGCCGTCTACCGCAAACGGCGCGTTCCAGCCCCATTCCACGCCAATATCGCTGCTTCCGGCTGCTTTTTTGCCAAAAGCCAGATTATCCGGCGAAGGATTGGTCAGCTGCGACACGTCCGCCTGCACAGGATAGTGGCGGATGAACGTTTCCGGCATGGCGTACAGTCTGCCCTCGCCCGGTTGGAAGCCGGCCGAAAGCTGCGAAGTGGCCGGGTTGAAGTTCGTGGCGATTTCCGCGCCTGTTACGTTTGATACCTCGGTAACGCTAGTGATGCCGGTAGTGCTGTTTATGGCAAAAGTGAAGTTTTTGCTCGTTGTCATCGATTTGTTCACGACCATCACATAACGCCGTCCAGTATCTTTGTGGACAAAATTCGAAATGACCATATCGTCTCCGGAGTTCGGTGCGGACACCGGCTGGAAGTAGAAGCTGGACGGCAGCTGAACAGTATTCTCTGGAATTTGCCCGTAATGATAGACGTCCTTCGCGTCCAGGTCCAGCAGCGTGGTGCCCAGCTTCAGCATGACGCTGTTCATTTTTTTGACCGGCTCAAACAAATCGGTCTTTTGGCCGTCCGGGGTAATGATCGCCGTCGTGAACGGCTCGCCGCGGTTCGTCGGTGTCCACCAGGTGAACCAGGTCAGCTTTTTGAGGCCGTAGGCCAGGTTTAGGTATACTTCGTAACGGATAATTTCCGGAGTCGGCCGGATCAGCCTGTTTTCGATGCCGACGCTTTGCAGGTATCCCGCCGTTTTATAATTGTTTTTTAAGCCTATTTTGCGGATGCGGTCCAGCAAGTAGTAAAAATCCTGGCCCATGCCGTTAATACCGAACGGATAAGAGTCAAAGGTCAGAAACTCGATATTTTCCGCACCGACAAGACCGGTCCAGGTCGCCCAGTGATCGCTGCCCGGCAGCAAATTCAGATGCGCGAGACGGGCCGGGTCCATCTCTTTGACTTTTTTGTACAGCCGCGCGGAATCATGAAAGTCCTTAAACGCCACCGGTTCATCACGGATGAAATAACCGCCGGTTGCCGGATGAGGCTTGAAGTGATTCACAAACTCCTCAACCTCGTGATCGGACACGCTGGACAGGTCCTCGGTGTTCGTCACGCTTACCTTCATGCCTCTTTCTCCGGCCAGATCAAGCATTCTGTCGTTCACTTCGACCGAGGTAAGGTCACCCGTTTCCACCACTTCGATGAAATTCACGTTTGCTTCCTGCAAGTAATCATACTGCTGCGCGTTCACGTAATCCTTCGTTGGCGGCCAGAATACGGCAACCTTAAACGTGTTCGGTGCCTCCGGAGCCACGTTCGGATACGGCTTTAGCGTGACGGGGAAGTCTTTCGTTTTGCTTGCCGTTCCTTTTTTTACCGTTGCCGTGAGCGTTACCGTCAGCGCGCCTTCATTCCAGGCCGGGCGTTTCATCAGCTTGCCGTCACCGCGCAAATAGTCGGAATGCGAGCTTTCCCATGTAACTTGCGTGTTCTCCATGCTGGAGGTTGGCAATGTCATATTCGTATAAATGTTCGTCGTACCCTCAAGCGTCAGCCACCCATGTCCGACGTCAACCGCTTCCTGATCGCTAAGCTGGCTAATCGCCTGCAGCACCTCAAGCTCGGCTACCTGCATGACGTAGGTATTAAAATCGTCTTTGGACAGCTCCGTCGCCTCGATTTTGACGTAACGGGCGTAAGCGGAAGCGAAGCCGAACGCCTGCCCTCCCCCTTGCGTTGGAGCCGGATAATCCGTTTTCGTCGCAACCGTAGTCCAAGTCGTTTTGTCTATGGAAATTTGTACGGTAAAATCTACCGGAAATCCGCCGCCGATATGGTGGCCTTCGTCGTTTCGCGGCCAGAGGACGATTTTGTCAATCCGGTCCATGTAGCCAAGATCAACCATGATCCACTCGGAAGCGGGGGCGCTGGATTTCGGCTGGCTCGTCCAGCCTTTGTTCCCCGTTGGCGCATTGGAGCCGATTTTTTCGCCGTCAACGGCCAGCTCCGGTCTCCAGCCCGAGCCAACGTAACTGGAAGACGCCTCAATCGTTTTGTTCAGCGCCAGATTGGGCTGTTCCACCACTGGAACGACGGTTTCATATACTTCAACCTCTGCCAGCTGCATGACATATTTATGAAAAACATCCTTGGGCAGATCGGTACCTTCCACTTTGACATAACGGGCGTTTGCAGCGCTGAATTCGAACGTCTGCGCGCCGCCGCCAACCGGAACCGGATAGTAGGTTTTGCTCGTTACGGTCGTCCATTCCGCATTGTCGACCGAAATTTTGATGTCAAAGCCAACCGGGAAGCCGGCTCCAACGTTCTGTCCCTCGTCGTCGCGCGGCCAGAGCATAACTTTATCGATGTTGTAAGCTGCGCCAAAATCAATTGATAGCCACTGGGGCGTATTGGTGTCGGCGGGATTGCTCGTCCAGCCTTTGTCGCCGCTTCCCGTATTGATTCCGGTTCGTTGTCCGTCCACAACCCGCTCCGGGCTCCAGCCGGAGCCGACATAACTACTTGAGGCAGTAACGCTTTTGCCAAGCGCAACATTTGTTTGGCCCTCCGTCCCTCCGGACGGCTCCTCGGCTGCCGCACTGGACGGCCCAAACGGGGAAACAGCGCCCAATACAAGCACAACCGCCAAGAGCATGGAAAGCACCGCTCTTCTTTTCATCAATGATCCCTCCTCAAAAATTGAACTGATGAAGCGATGGTACGAACTCTATTGTAAGAGCTTTCAACCCTTTGGACGTGAAGCTTTTTATAGAAGGAGAGGAAAGAGCCGCCCTAGTGTCATCTGCGATGTAGGGCGGCTCTTTGCGGAGTTAAGATTCAATTATTTCGTTTGGCTGGCAGCCTGCTTCCATGCCTTATCCATATTCTCCAGCATCTCTTGAGGAGAGATTGCTTTCAAATAGACTCCTTGCGCGGAAGTCATCATCTCGGCGGTAGCTGCGCCGCCGTTTATCCAGCCCTGATCCAGGAACGGATAGCTTTTGCCGGCCGCGACAACTGCAGCGACTTCGCTGAATGCCGGATCGAGATCGCCCGTCTCGCCTTTAATCGTCATGAACGCTTGCTGGCTTTTCGCCCATGCCGTTTGAGTTTCCGCCTTGCTCCAGAATTCAAGGTATTTCTTCGCCGCATCGAGCACTTTAGTATCTTTATTGATGGCAAATGTCGTTCCAACTGCCGCGGAAGCAATGACGTCTTTGCCGGCTGCGTTGGAAGGCATCGCGAACATGCCGACCTCAAGATCCGGGTTCGTTTTTTTGATTCCTGAGAGCGACCAGCTGCCGTCAATATACATGGCCGCTTCGCCTTTGGCGAACGCCTGCTGCGCTTGGTCGAGGCTGACGCCGGTGCTTTTTGGCGTAAGATAGCCCTTCTCGTCCAGCGAGAACCAGTTTTTGTTCATTTCCTGCCATCCCTGCGCAAAAGTTGCTGTGCCGCCATTCAGCTGGCTGTCAAAATCCGGCGTGCCGGTGTAGACCAGGGATGGAGCCATCGTATAAAGCGCGGCCAGCGTCATCCAGCCGTCGTTGTTGCCGATCGAGATCGGAAGCTTGCCGGAAGCTTTGATTTTTTCGGCTGCGGCAAGGAATTCATCCCAATTTTGCGGCGTCGCGATCGACAGCTCGGAAAACAGCTTTTTGTTGTAGTACACGCCGAGAACATTCATATCATTCGGGATTGCAAATATTTTGCCCTCGCCCGTGGTAGCTTTAAGCGATGCTTCGGTAAAATTTGAGATCCATGGCTCGGCGGTCAAATCGTACAAATAACCGGCTTTGCCGTAGGAGATTACTTCCGACAGACCCGGATGCAGCATGATGACATCGGAAGCGTCGTTTGAGGCAAAACGTGTTTTGATAAATTCCTTGAATTGCCCGCCCGGCATTCCCTCGTACTCTACTTTAATGTCCGGATTCTCCTTCATGAACTTATCGTTTAACTCCGGAAGAGCGCCAAGCTCGGACCCTGATTTAAAGCCCGTCACCTTCAGCGTAACCGCTTCTTGCGGTTCCGGCTGTGCGCTGGCGGCCGGGGCGGATGGAGCCGGACTCGCCCCCTTATCGGTATTGCCCGGGTTGTTTCCGCTTCCGCTGCTGCATGCGGTCAAAGCCAATGCAAGCGCTGCCGTTAATGCTGCCGCTGATCCCTTTTTGCTCAATTGATGCATCCCCCTCGTGTGTAAGTTCATCTCTCAAACACTATGTTAGGTAAAAGACTCTCAAAAAAACAGGACTAGAATTTCATGTTTTTTCCTTTATTTTCGGATCGTTCGTCCTTATTGAACAGCTCCGTCCCAATTGCCTCCTAAAGCCAGAAAAAAACGAACCGTTTCGCAATTTTGCACACTAGGTCATCCCGAACTCTGCCTCTATAATGAGGAAAGATTCAAGCGACTAAGACCTAACGCAAGGAGAAGATGTCCTTTGAACGACAAGGAACATATACAACTCGATTCTCTGGCTATAGATGGGAACCCGAACCGGATCGGCGCCGACCCTTCCGAATTCTCGTTCAGCTGGAAGCTGGTCAGCGACAAACGCGGCGTTAAACAGAAGAGCTTCCAGCTCTCTCTATTTCCCCTTCATGCGGACGGAACCCGGGAGCCTGAGCTGTGGAACAGCGGCGTAACCAGATCCCGCATGACCTTTCACCGTTATCTCGGCCCCCGTCTGCAGCCGCATCGGGCCTACGGCTGGAAGCTGCTTGTTTGGGAAACGGGCGCTTCGGATCCGGTTGAGGCGGAAAGCCGCTTTGTGACGGGTCTGGCTGCTGAAGATTGGAGCGCCGAATGGATTTGGGACGGCGGCTCTCTGTCTCGCAACCAATTTGTCTACTTTCGCAAGGAATATTTGCTGGAGCAGCAGGCGGAATCGGCTTACGTATCCATTAGTGCCCATCATTACTTTCAGCTGTATGTCAACGGAGAAAGAGCTGGCGGATATGTCAGTCCCGCTCCATCCGACCCGGCCAAAGGCAAGCTATACGTTACGTACGATATCGCTCCGCTGCTGAAGCCGGACGGCCGCAACTGTTTGGCGGTCATCGCACTTTACACCGGAGATGGCGGGCAAAATAACGTAGACGGATTGCCGGGCTTAATCGTTCAGGCGGAATTGCAGCTGCAGGACGGCAGCAGGCGGAGATGGGCCACCGGAACGGACTGGCAGCATCTGTCGAGCGGCGCTCATCAGAGCGGCGCGGCATTTCAGCAAAACCGGAAAATTACGCCGATTGAAAGCGTAGATGCGCGTCTCCTGCCGTCCTCCTGGATGGAGTACAATTTTCATCATAAGGGGCTCAAGCCCGCATCCCTCTCGCTTGCCCCGGATACGAGCTGGCAGCTGACGCCACAGCTCATACCCGAGGGAATAATCGATGAGGAGATACAGCCAAAGCTAGTATTCTCGCAGCCTACGGAGGACGGGATCTGCCACATTTATGATGCCGGCCGCATTGTCTCGGGCTGGGTGAGGCTGCTGGCGCCAGGCGTAAGAGATGTTCAAGTGCGCGCCCGATATGCCGAGCAGCTCGGCGAAGACGGCTTGGTAGAGCGCAAGGTGGCCAATGAGTGTTCCGAGCGTTACTACGACGAATATACGATGCGCGGCGATGCGCTGGAGGAATGGCAGCCCGCCTTTACCTACAAGGCTTTTCGTTTTATTGAGGTCACCGGTTATCCGGATACGCTGCAGCAAGGCCAGCTGACCGTTATCGCTGCCCGCACCGGATTGAAGGAGCTTGGTTCATTTCGCAGCTCGGATGATTTCCTGAACAAGCTGTTCTCCGCCTCAATTAAAACCCAGAAAAACAATATTTTAGGCCAGGTCGTGGACTGCCCGCATCGCGAGCAAGCTCAGTATTTGGCCGACAGCGATCTTCAGGCGGAGCTGCTGCTCTATCATTTCGGATCGGCGGTCGGCATGCTGGACAAAACGCTCACCGACTTCCAGAACGCGCAGGATACGGACGGCGCTTTTCCTTTTGTCGCTCCATGCAATGCCGGCAATCCCGACTTTTCCATCCGCATACCGGAGTGGGATCTGCACTTCATCAGCCTGCTCTGGAAGCTGTATGAGGCATCCGGGGACGAAAGCCTGCTGCGCAAACATTACTGGACGGCCAAACGCACGGCGAATCGCTGGCTGGCGATGCGCGGCGACAACGGACTCGTGCCCAAAAGCGAATGGTGGCATATTAGCGACTGGCCTTATCCCGTTGTGGATGACAGCGGCTCGGCGCTCACGGTGCAAAACACGAAGCTGTACCAAGGGGTGCGTGATCTGGAGCGGATCGCAGCTTTAATCGGGTTGGGAAAGGAAAGCCGGCAGTGGAAATCGGATGCCGATGCTCTATCGGCTGCAATTGCCGATTCCCTGTTTGACATCGAGACAAACGGCTTCATGGACAGTTACGGCTCGCCGGCGAGGCATCAGGGCGTCAACGCTTTGGCCGTGTTGGCCGGACTTGCGCCTCCGTCGGCCGACCGGAAAAAGCTGCTGAGACGGATCGCAACCGAGGCGTGGGAAGCCCGCACCGTCCTATCGCTTCCGCTGCTGAAGCTGCTGTTCCAGGAAGGCATGGGCGACGAAGCCTACTCTTACATTCATCGAACCGAATATCCCGGTTGGGGTTACATGATTGCTCAGGGCTCCCCTACGTTATGGGAAGGCTGGGATGACAGGGAGTCGCACAGCCATGCCTGGAACGGGTACCCTGTCCGTTTGCTCAGTGAATATGTAGCTGGCATCCAAGCCGGAGCTCCAGGTTTTACTACCATTCGCTTCCGTCCATTTTGTCCGAATGGATTGCAGCAAATTGAAGCTTCGGTGCCAACCCCGTTTGGCATAACAAGCGCGGGATGGATTAGAAATGAAGATGGGCTTGAGCTCATGCTGCAAGTACCGGCTGGAGCGGAGGGCGAACTATGGCTGACTGCGGAGACGCTTGGCCGTCCTTTGGAGGAGCTGCGGATTGATGAATCCGGCAGCCCGATCTGGCAGCAGAATCGTCTGCTGCCCTCCGCCAAATCCCGGGAGGTGTGCGGAGATAGACTGCCTGAAGCAATCAGACTGCAGTTCGAAAGCGGCACCTACCGCTTCCGAATCGCCTGATCGCCCGCTATTCAAAAAAACGCCAGGCCATTGCGCGGAATGCGCAGCGGCCTGGCGTTTATTGAATTTCGGTTCAAGCCGAATCCCCGGTTGTGACGTTTGGATAAGAGCCGCTCTCCCGGTACTGGGTCGGCGTCACGTGAAACCGTTTGCGAAATAACGTACTGAAGTATTTCGAGCTTGTATACCCGACCGCGGCGCAAACCTCGCTCATCTTCATATCGGTTTCCAGCAGCATGCGCCTTGCTTCGTTCAGACGAACGTCGGTAACAAAGTCGATAAATTTCTGGCCCGTGGACTCCTTGAACAGCTCGCTTAAATACGTCGCATTCAGATAAACGCTGGAGGCAACCTGCTCCAACGTGAATTCGGAATTGGCGTAGCCGCTCTTAATAATTTCCTTCACTTTCAGAATGACTTTGCGTTCCTCCTGCGCTTGCGGCTCCAGACGGGAAATCCGCTCGATAAACCGCTCCATTTCTTGAAGCAGCACACCGGGATCATAGGCAAAAAGCAGCCTTCCCGTCAGCTCGTCAATGGCCGGACGCATCTGCTGCAGCAAATTGGAATTGATACGCTCCGTACGCGGTCCGGCAAAAAGAGCAATCAAGGAAATAATGCCGCGCAGCGCTTGAAAAGGTTCCAGCTGCTTCCAGGACTCCACCCGCTGGCGGAGCACGGCAACCGTTCCGGCCAAATCGTTCATTTCCAGAGCAAGCGTTAGGCGCGAAAGGCTTTCCGCCTCCTCGGCCGGCGTGACATTTGTCTCCGCCATTCTGCCCAGCAGCCGCTCCTGCGCCTGCCGGAAACAATCCGGCAGCTCGGTCGGATGAGCAACCGGATCGGATGAAGCGGTCAAGCCGTTCGCGGTCATATTCGGAATCAAAGCGCGAGCTTCCGAATCTGGAGGCAAATTATCCTCCTGCACTCTGCGCCGGGAAGCATCGCCCAGGCTTTTTCCTGCCAGAAACAGCAAATCGCAGGTTTTCGCCAGCGGAACGACCGCCCATTTGCGGATTTCGGCGCCGAAGCGCGTCAGCGTCTCAACTTGATTAGCCGCTCGAGCGAGGCGATCCTCCCGGGCGCTGCCTGTCCCGCTTAAATCAGGCTGGGTGTACACAGTCAACTGCAGCTGATAACTCATATCAAGCCCTGTATGACCCTCACCGGCCAACAGCTCCAGTAAGGTGTTCAGCGCCTTTTCCTCACCTGCCACGATCCACTCCGACAACGCCTGTGAAAGCAGCTTGCCGCTTTCATAATGCCGCTTGGCGATTCGCCCGCCAGCCTTGAGAATCGCCTCCTTCAGCTCGTCGCGCTGCACCGGCTTGAGCAAATATTCCACAACGCCGCTGCGCAAAGCGGACTGCACGTATTCAAACCGGTCGTACCCGGTCAGCATAATCACTGTGATGTCCGGCTTGAGCCTGGCAAGCTTGTCGGCAAGCGTCAGACCGCTATCCCCGGGCATTCCGATATCGAGCAGCACCAGCTCCGGCTCCTTCAGCAAGACGGCCTCCCATGCGCTCGCCGCATCGGGGCAAGCTCCGACAACTTCCCACTCCGGCAGCAGCCTGGGAACCATTTGGGAAAGGCCAGCCCGGATCATTTCCTCGTCGTCCACAATGAGCAGCTTAGGCATCGGTACTGTCCTCCTTCTTGAGAGAGCTCAAATAAATCGCAACTCGTGTCCCGCCGTCAGGCAGCGGCTCGACCTGTAACCCGTATCCTTCACCGCATAAAAACAAGATGCGCCGGTGCACATTTTGCAGGCCGATATGATCGCCCTCCTCCAGCTCCTCCAAAGCAGTGTTGCGCAGCCGCTGGCGAATCCAGTCCAGACGCTCGGGAGGAATGCCCGTTCCGTTGTCCTCGACGTATATGGTCAAGCGTCCGTCCGTCACTGCTGCCCGAATGCGGATTTTTCCATCCGGCTTGCCCGTCACCTGCCCGTGCACGATGGCATTCTCGATCAGCGGCTGAATGATCCACTGCGGAATTTCCGCCATCATCAGCCCTTCGGGGATATCGGTTGTAACCTTCAGCTGCGGGAATCGAATCTGCTGCAGCTTCATATATACGCTGACATACTCCATTTCACGGTAAATCGGAACCGCCTCCGCTTCGGAGCGCAGAGAAAGCCGGAACAGCTTGCCAAGCAGCGTCACCATATCGGCGACCTCGTAATCGCCGTTCATTTCCGCCCGCATATTAATGGATGCCAGCGTATTGTACAGAAAATGTGGATTGATTTGGCTGCGCAGCACCTGCACCTGAGCCTGCTGACGGTAAATTTTCATATGCAGCACGTTGTTGACCAGCTCGTTGATTTTGGACACCATCGCGTTAAAGGAGCGGCCAAGCTGATTCATCTCGTCATTGGACCGCGGACGAAACATGACGTTGTAATCGCCCAGCTCTACGCGCAGCATCAGACGTTTCAGCTCCTTAAGCGGCCGGATGATCGTCGTTGTCAGCACAGCGGACAGCGTAATGGACAGAAGCAGCAGCACGGCTGCGGATATCCAGAGCAGATTGCGCAGCAGCTCCAGCTCATTGGACACCTTGCGCACTTCAATCGTGTTCACGACCGTCCAGTTGGAAATCGCGGAGCGCACATAGTGCACCATCGTTGGCTCCCCGTTAATATCATCGGTGTAGTAGCCGTAAGAAGGACCGGGCTTAAGCGGAAAAGATTCACCCATCCGGTCCGGGTCGGGATGATATACGACGCGCCCCTGCCCGTCTACAACGAATAAAGTTCCGGCAGAGGAGCTTTTGGAGTTGTCCATCAGCTCCGCCATGCTCTCCAGCGAAAAATCAAGCAGCAGCACGCCGTAGGATTGCCGGTTGGCAATGTTGACAATGCTTCTGGCGTAAGAGAACACATACTTCTGTTCCGAACCCATCGTCACTTGATACGGCTCGATAAGCAGTCCCTTACCATCCAGCTCCAGCACTTTTTCATACCAATCCGCCTGTTGGAACCCGGAATGATCGACCCAGCTTCCCGTTCCATATTGGGAATAGAGAACTTCCCCGTCGGCAATCCAATAGGCGCCCGCAAGATCGGAAAAAGGAATCGCCAAAATCGTGTTACGCAAAGCGCGGTCGACCATTACCTTTTCGCGAAAGGCGTTGGACGGATTCTCGCGATCCACCTTGCCGCCGATGCTCTCTCGAACGTCCAGGTAGAAGGTTGACGCCATCCGGTCAATTTGCTGAATATAGGTATCCAAATTTTTGCTGACCTGATCGGAAAGGCTGAGTCCGTATTCTCCGACCTTTTTCTGCATGTTCTCGTTGTAATGGTTGTATCCCAGCAGCGTCAGCACGATAACCGGAATAATGATCGTGATGGAGTAGGCAGAGATCAGCTTGGCATTCAGATTCCATTCCTTGTACGAAAAGGTGCTCAGCTTCAATGCTTCAGCCTCCTGCCTCTGCAGCGGCGCAAGCGGCATTTGCCGCCCGGTCCGGCTTATCCTTTGACCGAACCTGCGGCGATGCCCTTAATAATATATTTTTGCAAAAAGAGATACACGAGCAGCAGCGGCAGAACGGACAGCACCATCCCGGGGAACAGCAGCGACCAGTTTGTTACATGCTCGCCGACAAACATATAGAGCTCAATTGTAATCGTCCGGCGGCTGCTATCCTGCAGGAATAACAGGGGAATAAGAAAATCGTTCCATGTGCTGAGCGAGCAAAGTACGGCCACCGTAGCCGTAGCTGGCTTAATTATCGGAAATACAGCGACCCAGTAAGCGCGGAATTTGGAGCAGCCGTCGATCCAGGCCGCCTCCTCCAGCTCCCTGGAGGTTGATTTGAGAAAGCCGGTAAATAGAAACACCGTCAGCGGCAAATTAATTGCCGTATAAATTAATATAGCACCGTGATAGGTATTGACCAGAGAGAGCGCATTCACAAACCGGTACAGCGGCACCATAGCGAGTTGAAAAGGCACCATAATGCCTGCGATAAAGTAAATATATAGAAAATTATAGGTTTTGCTCGATTTTCTAGCAAGCGGGTACGCCGCCATAGAGCCAAAAATAATGAGCAGAGCTACCGTACTGACGGTAATAAGCAGAGTATTGGCAAAAACAAGCGGGAATCTCATCATCGCCCAGGTTTCCGCATAATTGCCGAAGCTTAGGCTGCCAGGCAGAGATAACGGGAAGCCGGCCATTTCCTCCGGCGATTTAAACGTCATGGAGACGACGAAATACAGCGGAATCATAAACAGCACTGCCAGCGCAATGAGGCCGATTTCCAGCATGGCATAACGCGGGGATTTTGTTCTCATTACACTCCTACCTCTCTTCTGCGCAGCACAACGATTTGAATGAACGAGATCATCAGAATGATGAAAAACATGACAACCCCGATTGCGGTGCCGTAGCCAAAGCTGCTTTCGGTGAAGGCGGTGCGGTACAGCAGCGTTGTGAACGTTTCCGTCGCATAATAAGGACCGCCCTTAGTCGTCACATAAATAATGTCAAATGCCTTGAGCGAGCCGATGCTCGCCAGAACCACATTGATTGTGATCGACGGAGCCATCAGCGGAAACGTAATCGAGAGAAACTTGCGCCAGCCGCCAGCGCCGTCAATATCTGCAGCCTCGTAATAGTCACCGGGAATCGTTTGCAAATTCGCGATAAAAATGACCATAGAATAACCGACAAACTGCCAAAGCACAATCGCCACGATGCCGTACAGCGCGTATGCGGGATCGCCGAGCCATGACTGCTGCCAGGAGCCCAGGCCTAAGCCGGCGAGCAGCTCATTGAGCAGGCCTCCATCCGGCTGGTAAATATACATCCACGTATAACCGACCACGAGCGGGCTTAAGATAGCTGGCACAAAAAATGCGGCCCGAAGCACGGACTTCGATTTGATTTTGGAGTCGAGCGCCATCGCAAGCGGCATCGCCAGTCCGTTCTGCAGAATGACAACCAGCAAAGTAAACCAGAACGTATTGCGCAGCGCCCTCAGAAACTTGTCGTCGGAGACGAGCTGGGTGAAGTTTTGCAGCCCGACAAAATCCATCGTTTTGTACAAGCCGTTCCAATTTGTCATGCTGTAGTAGAAGCTCGTAATAACCGGCCCCAAAAAGATAACCGTATAGATCAGGAAGGCCGGAGCGATGAACGCGGCCCATACCAGATGCTCTTTTTTGCCGAGCGACCATTTCATAAATGTTCTCCCCTTGTCCTAGTACATGAAACGCAGAAGCGGTTGCAGCGGATATGTTTAGCATACTAGGCGGGCTTTGGATGCAAAATGATGCAAAATTCTCTTTAGCTCTTTTTTTTTCGGGTTTTGTACGAAGGGCGGATGTGAAAGCTTATGAGAATACAAAAGAACCGCAAAAAGGCGCTCCGCCAGGAGAGCGCCTTTTTGCCATACGCAGTTTATGTTCCGTTGCCCGGCCAAGCAAACTTCATGCCCAGCTTCTCTTTTGTCGCGACGAACTGTTCGTTCCAATAGGCGTAAAGCTCGCCGTAACCCAGCTTTTCCTCCTGCTCCGTCATGCTGTCGAACAGCCGTTTAACATCCTCCGGCGACTTCGCCAGCACCATCTTCGCCTCCATACTTTTGCGGTAATCGGCGATTTTGATCTCAATTGCGGCCAAATCCGTCCCGCCCTCAGGTTTGATCGCCTCAAACGGCATCGTATTATAGCTGTACTGAGAGAAATACTTTTCGGTTTCGGCTTCCCATTTGTCAAACGCCGTTTCAGGAACGGGGAATGCGGACTGAATCGGCATCCAGTTTGTAAACCAGTCGAAACCCGCGTATTTTAAAGCGGCCGCATCCGCGTCCTTGGCATAATCCTCGACCCGTTCCTTGCTAAACTTGACATGTCCTTCGGCATCATAGTCCCATGCAATGCCCTTAGGCCCGTATTGGACCTCGATAGACTTTTCGTCCTGTCCGTAATATTCCAGCATTTTCGCGATTCTAGCCTCGTGTTTCGTGCTTTTGCCTGCCATCGTAAGCGTCCAGCCGGAGACGGTGCTCGGCGTCAAATGAAACGGCTTGCCGCTGTCCCCTTGAATGGGACCGGCCGGCACGTAATAGGCGGCAGGGTCCTGGCTGACAAGCGCATTCCATTTGACCAGCCAATTGGTATACATGAACACGCCGCCGCCATTCACCTTCTCCTGCACTTGCGGGCGCGTCAGCGTTAAGGCATCCTGCGGCATCAGCCCTTCGCGGTATAGCTGATTCAAAAACTGGAACGTTTCCAGCGATTCCGGCTCACGGAACGAGTCCACATACCTGCCCTGGTCATCCTCGCGTTTGGCCCCAAAAAACTGAACGAGATGCTCGTAGGTAAAATAAGCAGGAACGACGTCGAAACCGTTGTACTTTAGCTTGGCGTCTCTCACTTTGCGCAGCGCCCCAAGTGTGCCATTTTTTGTGCCAAATGAGGCCGGATCGATGCCGAGCTGGGTCAGTAAATCATGGCGAACCCGCATCGTTGTATGCGTCGGCAGGAAATTGTCCGGCTTCATCGACTCCGGCGCTTTAAAATAACTCGGTAATCCATAATAGTGGCCGTCCTCGGCCCGGAACCAGTTCTGAATTGAATCCGGCACGTTAAATTCCGGAGCATGCTTGGCCAGCAGATCGTCCATCGGAAGGATGTAGCCCGATTTCTCCAAAATTGCCCGCTGCGGCGTATTGCTTTCCAGCGTAATGAGATCGGGAATATCGCCGGTTGCAATCATCGCGGACAGCTTATCCGGGCTGCCTGACGTAAAGTTGATTTCGATGCCGAGATCATCC
Source organism: Paenibacillus pasadenensis (assembly GCF_023715725.1). Lineage (GTDB taxonomy): Bacteria > Bacillota > Bacilli > Paenibacillales > Paenibacillaceae > Paenibacillus_O > Paenibacillus_O pasadenensis_A. The sequence goes on along the minus strand of NZ_JAMBOT010000002.1, from coordinate 263,048 downwards.
AAAAGCTGCTTGTCCATCAAGTTAACGCCGGGGTTCCAGTCCCGTTTATACCAGTCCAGCGCAACAAACCAATTCAACTTGATTGGCGTTTTGTCGTCGTTTGAGCTTGAAGGCTCGGCTTCCTTTTGCGCTGAAGCAACCGGAGCGTTGCTCTGCACTCCTCCATTGGAGGAGCATGACGCCAGCAGCGCTCCTGCCAGCAAAACCGCAGCAACTGCCGGAAGCGGCCTTCCATGACCTAATCGCATATTCGATGCCCACCTTTCATTTCCAACCATCACGCTGAGGCATTTATACAAAGGAGCCCCCGATATCTCGAAGGCTCCTCCTGTTATTCAATAAAAATTTCGCTGCGAAATTGATTCGGCGAGTAGCTGTACACATTTTTGAAGGCGCGGGAAAAATGATGGGCGTTGTCGTAACCGACGCTTTCGGCGATTTCCTTCACACGCTGAGTAGGGTCGCGCAGCAGGCGGCAAGCCTCCTCCATGCGGATTTTGGTCAGAAACGCCGTAAAGGTCATGCCGGTTTCTTTTTTGAACAGAGAGCTGAAATAGGAGTAGTTCATGGAGTAGCGGTTGGCGACCTCAGCCAGCTGCAGATTGTGGCGGTAATGCTGCTGAATGTAAGTTTTGGCAAGCTCAATGACGGAGGGGCCTTCCTCCGGCTTATGGCGCGCTGCAGCTGGCTTGGCGAAGCCGCTCACATGATGCGTAGGCTCGGCGGCCGGCGGCTCTAAACGCCCGATGACATGCCCTAGCTGATCGCTTAAATCAGCATAGCTGACCGGCTTGAGCAAATAGTCGAAAACGCCGTATTTGAACGCTTCGCGCACATATTCGTAGTCTCCGAACCCGCTAAGAATGAGGAATTTAATGTCGGGATGAGTTTGGGCCACGCTGCGCAGCAGCGTGATTCCGTCCATCTGCGGCATTTTGATATCGGTAAGGATGATGTGCGGGGCGGCGTCATGAATCATGCCCACCGCTTCCCGCCCGTCATGCGCGATGCGAATCCGGCCGATATCCGGACGGTCCATCCGTATAATTTTTGAACGGATTCCTTCACAGATTAGCGGCTCGTCGTCCACAATTAACAGATTGTACATCGCGCTGCCTCCCGTTCGTTGTTGGGATTATCGATTACTTCTGATTATCCGGCCAAGCGAACTCGATGCCAAGCTTTTTCTTCGTTTCGATGAATTTCTGATTCCAGTATTGGAACAATTGGTCGTAGCCAAGCTTGCGCTCCTGCTCCACCATGCTGTTAAAGATTCGCTCTACCTCTTCCGGCGACTTCGCCAGCACCATTTTGGCTCCCATGCTGGTGCGGTAGTCGGCAATTTTGACGTCAATTGCAGCGAGATCCGTGCCGCCGTCCGGCTTGATCGCCTCAAACGCCATTGTATTGTAGCTGTATTTGGAGAAATATTTCTCGGTTTCGGCCTCCCATTTGTCATGCGTCGTCTCCGGCACCGGGAACGCTGCCTGAATCGGAAGCCAGTTCACCAGCCAGTCGAAGCCAACGTATTTTAAATTTGCCGACTCCGCATCTGCGTCGTAATCCTTCTTCCATTGCTCCGTGAATTTCACGTGGCCATTGGCGTCGTAATCCCATGCGACCCCTTTAGGCCCGTAGGTCATCTCAAGCGACATCTCATCCTGGCTCAAATACTGGATCATCTTGGCGATTCTTGCCTCATGTTTTGTCGATTTGCCAACCATCGTCATCGTCCAGCCGGAGACGGTGCTCGGTGTAAAATGGAACGGTTTGGCTTCGTCGCCCTTAATTGGCCCGACCGGCACATAAAAAGCGTTTGGATCGGCAGTTCCGAGCGCCTGCCATTTGACGAGCCAGTTCGTGTACATGAACACGCCGCCGGCGTTAACCTTTTCCTGCACCTGCGGACGGGTAAGCGTCAGCGCATCCTGCGGCATCAGCCCTTCCCGGTACAGCTGATTCAGAAATTTGAACGTCTCCAGCGATTCCGGCTCACGATAGGAATCGACGTAATTGCCCTGCGCATCCTCGCGTTTTGCTCCGAAAAACTGAACAAGATGATCGTAGAAAAAGTAGCCGGGAACGACGTCGAAGCCGTTGTATTTCAGCTTGGCGTCCCTTACTTTACGCAGCGCCTCCAGCGTTCCTTCCTTCGTCTCAAAGGCGGAAGCGTCGATAGACAGCTTTTTCATCAGGTCGTCCCTGGCGCGCATCGTGTTGTGCGTCGGGAAAAAATTGTCCGGCTTCATCTGCTCCGGCGCATAGAAATAGTTCGGCAGGCCGTAGTAATGATTGTCGCTTGTGCGGAACCAGCTTTGAACCGTCTCCGGCACATTGAGGTCGGGCGCGTACTTCGGCAGCAGCTCATCCATCGGAAGCACGTAGCCGGACTTCTCCAGCACGCCGCGCTGCGGCGTATTGCTCTCCAGCGTAATCAGATCGGGAATGTCGCCGGTAGCGATCATGGCCGACAGCTTTTCCGGACTGCCGGACGTGAAGTTGATCTCAACGCCGAGCTCTTCAAACAGCTTTTTGTCCATCAGATTCACTTCCGGATTCCAATCGCGTTTATACCAGTCCATTGCAATGAACCAGTTTACCTTGATTGGCGTTTTGTCTTCTCCCGCCGGTTGTCCGGATGCTTGCGGCGCAGGGCTCTCACCGCCGTTGGCGGCATTTGTGCCGTTATTGCCGGAAGAGCTGCAAGCGGTCAATACAGCCCCCGCCATAACAAGAGCGGAAAATAAAAGCGTGAACTTTTTCCCCAGCTTCATTCTCTGTTCCTCCCTCTGTGTGTTTCCCCTTGTATTTGCTGCTATGTTAATTTGCGGCACCGGCCGCAAAGATTAACTTTTGCCGCGGGCTAGCCTTTAACCTTTAATCGAGCCGATCATGATGCCTTTGACGAAATATTTTTGGAGAAACGGATAGATAAGAATGATCGGAATGCTGACAACCATCATCATCGCCAGCTTCATCGTCTCGGGGCTGATTTTCATTGCCTGCGAAGGGATATTAGCCAGCGCCGAGGCGTTGACACCCTGCGCAAAGTCAGCGCTTGTCACCATCCGCATCAGAAACAGCTGCACCGTCTGAAGCGAATCCTTGGTCGTAAACATCATCGCGTCAAAATAAGAGTTCCAGTGATAAACGCCGTTGAACAGCGTAATTGCGGCCAGCACCGGCTTGGAGAGCGGAAGAATGAATTGCAGGAACAACCGGTATTCGCCCGCCCCGTCCATTCTCGCCGACTCCAGAAGCGCATCGGGAATGGTGCGCATGAACGACATGATTATAATCATATCCCACACGCTGAACATGCCCGGTACGATGTACACCCATACCGTATTGAGCAGCCCCAGGTCTTTGTAGAGAATGTAGGTGGGAATGAGTCCGCCGCCGAAAAACATCGTGAACATGATTACCGCCATGTAAAAGTTCCGGCCAATCAGATACGTCCGTGACATTCCGTAAGCGATTAGCGAGGTAAACAATACGTGAATGAGCGTACCGACAATCGTTCGGAAGCCCGTGACCATAAAGGCCTGGTAAATGGTTGAATCGACGAGCACGGCCCGGTAGTTCGCCCAGGTAAATTCCCGGGGCCAAAAATAGACGCCGCCGCGCAAATAGTCCAGTCCGTTGTTCAAGGAACCAACGATCGTGAACCAAAACGGCCCTAGCGTTACGATAACAACCGCAATCATGACGAGAACATTGAAGATGTCGAAGGCCCGTGAGCCAAACCGGGTGCTGCTCATGCGTTAACTCCCCTTTCTAGAACAAACCTTTATCGGTAATCCGTTTGGATACGTAGTTGGCAGATACGAGCAGGAACAGAGCGATGACGGATTTGGCCAGCCCGACCGCAGTGGAGTAGGAGTACCGCATCGATTGGAAGCCAAGCTTGTACACGTACGTATCGATCGTTTCGCTCATCTCGCGGTTCAGCGCATTTTGCAGGACGAGAATTTGCTCAAAACCCGTGTTCAGCAGAGCGCTGATGGCAAAAATCAGCATAATGACAATTGTCCCCATAATGCTCGGCAGCGTAATATGCCACATTTTCTGAAACCGTCCCGCTCCGTCGATCTTGGCAGCCTCGTACATCTCGGCATCAACGCCCGCAATAGCGGCGATATAGATGATTGCCCCCCAGCCGAGTCCCTTCAGCATCTCGCCCGCAACGAGGATATATTTGAAATAATGCGGCTCGCCCATGAAATTGAGAGGTTCCTTGAGAATACCGAGCTGGATGAGAATCTCGTTAATGACGCCGTTGGAAGGCGAGAGAACGTTGATGATCAGCCCCCCGAAAATAACCCAGGAGACAAAATGCGGAAGGTAGGAAACCGATTGAATGAATCTCCTAAACTTGGTGCTGGTCACCTCGTTCAGCAGCAGAGCGAAGATAATCGGTGCCGGAAACGCAACCGCCAATGCTAGCAAATTGATCGTCAGCGTATTTTTCAGCACCTGCGCAAAGTTCGGATCGTTGAAAAACTCGCGGAAATGTTCCAGACCGGCCCACTCCGAGCCTGCTATGCCTTCCAGAAGGTTGTAGTCCTTAAACGCAATCACGATGCCGTACATCGGGATGTACGAGAAGATGATCAGAAAGATAATGCCCGGCCACACCATGCTTTGCGTTTCCCATTGGCCGATGAATTTTTTGAACATGAGCGACCTCCTCTATGACAGCGTTTTCTCTATTGTAAAAAAGGAGAGCTGACGCTAAAATAGCACCATTTTGTTTTTAGGGGCTTATTTTTTGGTACCTAAAAAAACCGCTCCTCCACCTTCGATCGCTTTGAACTAGGAATTTCTAGAATTTCTACTTCATTTTAGAGATGGAACTACCGCTTCCAATAAGGCTGCAATTAAAAAAATACCCCGATTACCCTGCACTAGGCAGGATGATCGGGGCGTGCTTCTTCGCTAGAATTGGGCCGACTCAACTTGTTTGTGTGATTAATCGTATAAAATCCTTTTGGAGCCAACGCATTTCAACGTTTGTGTGATAAAACATACAAAACTCAAACTTTTTCGTCCATGCCCAGTCAATTTGTATGATTTATCGTACAATAACCGAAAAATAGACGCTGTCCAAACATAATTTGAGTGAATAATCACACAAAATTCTAAAGGATCCATTCCATATCCTGAATTTGGAACCTAATTTCAGCCCTTAATCCCGCTAAACGTAATGCCTTGAATAAACGTTTTTTGCAGGAAGAAAAACAGCAGAATAATCGGAGCGGTCATCATCGTTGACACCGCCATCATCAGCCCCCATTCCGTGCCCTTCTGGCTCTGGAACTGCTGCAGGCCGAGCGACAGCGTGTAGGAATGCTGATCGGTCAGATATAACAGCGGCCCCATGAAGTCGGTCCAGCTTGCCATGAACTGAAACAGCCCGACAGCAAGCGCAGCTGATTTTGCCAGCGGCAGCATGATCTGCCAATAGATCCGGAACTCGCTTGCTCCGTCGATTCGCGCGGCGTCCTTCAGCTCGTTGGGGAGTCCTAGAAAAAACTGCCGCAGCAAAAAGATATAAAACGGAACCCCGAAAAACGCCGGGACAATGAGCGGTAGCGACGAGCCGATCCAATTCAGCTTCTCGAACAGCAGAAACAGTGGAATCATCGTCACCTGACCCGGAATCATCATGACGGCAATCGTCAAAAAGAACAGCGGGCCCTTCCCTCTCCACTCCAGCTTGGCGAAGCTGTAGGCGACGAGCGGGCAGACCAGCACAACGCCAAGCGTGCTGAAGCCTGTAATGACAACGGTATTTTTTAAGTAGGTGAAAAACGGGATATAATCCATCGCCGCCGAGTAGTTGCTCCACTGAAACGGCTTCGGAATCCACTGCGGCGGGAAGGTATACACCTGAGTGGACGGCTTGAGCGATGTCGACACCATCCAAATGAACGGAGCCAGAAAAAAGACCGAAGCGACAATAAGAAATGCTTGGGCTAAACACGTTTTCAACGGTTTTGCCGATTTAACGGTTCGGGCGGACATGGCCTCCCCCTCCTATTCCCCTTGGTAGTGAACCCATCTGCGCGAGGTCGCAAATATGAGCGCGGTTAGTCCCATCACGACCGCGAACAGAATCCAGGCCATGGCGGAGGCATATCCCATCTTAAAAAACTTGAAGCCGTTATCATACAGATACATGACGTAAAACTTCATGGAATCCGCCGGCGTGCCCCTGCCCCCGGTCATCGTATACGGCAGGGCAAATTGCTGAAAGGCATGAATCATGCCCATGACAAGATTGTAAAAGATGACCGGCGTAAGCAGCGGCAGCGTTACGCTTTTCATTTTGCTGAACCAGCCCGCACCGTCGATTTCCGCCGCCTCGTAATAATCGCTGGAAATATCGTTCAGACCAGCCAAATAAATAACGATCGACTGTCCGATGCCCCATAGCGACATTATGATGAGCGACGGCTTGGACCAGGTTTCGCTGCCGAGCCAGGCCGGACCCTGTATGCCAAAAGCGTCCAGCATGCCGTTGACGAGGCCAAATCCGGGATTGAGCAGCCACATCCACAGAACGGCCATCGCTACGCTTGGCACGAGCGTCGGCAGAAAAAACACCGTCCGGTATACGGACATCCCCCTCACCTTCATATTCAGCAGCATAGCGAGCGCTACACCCATGAAGATGCTGAGCGGCACGAAAAATATGACGTAATAAACGGTGTTGACGATCGATTTCCAAAATACCGGATCATGCATCAGCGCCGCATAGTTGCCGAAGCCGACAAATTCGCCGGGCTGCAAAATGCTGTAGGTCGTCAAGCTGAAGTAAAACGACGATAATAAGGGAATCGCGTAAAAAACGAGCAGCCCGGCAATCCATGGAGATGCGAACAACCAGCCGTACAGAGCTTCGCTGGGCCGTTTAGCCTCATTGGACCGCTGGAGCGGTGTTGCAGTATTGGGGCTAACCTTCACATCCGGCATCTCCTCTCACCTGTCGTTCCGACCAGCACAAAGGTCATTGAAATCATCATTTGCCTAACGCTTTCGTGACGTTCGCTGTGACCGTGTCCAGCAGATCCTTCGGCGTTCCGTTGCCGCGAGTGGCGTTGTCAACCGCCGTAGCCAGCTCGTTCCAATAAAGCGAGCCCTGCGGCATAACCGGACGAGCATGTGATACCGGGAGCAGACCGATGAATTCCTTAAATACCGGATCTTCCTTGTAGCCCAGTTTTTCGTTCACCTTGTCATTAATTGAAAAGTCGCCCGAGATGCGGCTGAAAATTTCCTGGCCTTCCTCACCTGAGAAAAACTTCATGAATTCCCATGCCGCTTCCTGATTTTTGGAGCCCTTCGGCATGACGGTCGCCCAGCCGCCCGACCAGGTCGTATGATTGTCTCCGCTGGGAGTAGGGATTGCAAACACGCCATAGTTCAGATCAGGATTGAACTTTTTCGCCTGGGACACCGTCCATGGGCCGGACACCTGTATGCTCAGCTGACCCGTGAAAAACGGGTCCATCGTAGTTGTTCCTTGCGAATCCGTAAACGAGGCGATGTCCTCGATGTTATACTTTTTGGCGTAGTCCGCCATCCAAGCAAGCGCTTCCACATTTTTCGGATCGTTAGCGGTCACTTTGCCTTCGGCATCGGTGAACTCTCCGCCGAACGACCAGCCCCAGCCGTAAAACCAGCCTTGACCGTACCAGGGAATGAAGCCGATGCGCTGGAATCGCCTGCCGTCCTTTTTCATTAGCAGATCGGCCGCATGCTCCAGCTCCTTAATCGTTGTGGGAGGCTTTTCCGGATCAAGGCCGACTTCCTTGAAATGATCCTTATTGTAAAAGACCAGCCTGGCGTCCGTCGTTGTCGGCATCGCATACAGCTTGCCGTCGTAGTTGGATTCTTCCCAGGCAAACGGATAGAACTGCCCTTCGCCTATCCCGTCCTTTTTGGCAAATTCCGTGAGGTCGGTGAGCGAGCCCTGCGCCGCCCAAGTCGCAACCTCGAACCGGTCAAAATAGGCGACATCCGGCGGATTTCCGCCGGCAACCGCCGCCAGCAGCTTTTCGTTTTTGCCCTCGCCCTGCTGAGCGATATAAACGGGATTTACTTTAATTTCAGGATGTTTGACCTCAAACGCTTTCACAACTTCCTCCATCGCTTCCCCAGTGAGCTCCGTCATCGGATGCCAGAGCGTAACCGTCGTTTTGCCCGCCTTGCCTCCCTCCGGTTCGCTATTCCCGGAGCAGCCTGCAAGCGCCATTGCCCCAAGAGATATTGCAACAAGCATGCTGGTTCCTCTTTTCATTCCGTTCAAACCATTCATCTCGTAACACCTTCCCTTTCAATGGTAGATGACTGAAGATATCGTTCATGGTTGATGCCGGTGCAGATGCAATTGCTGCGGAGCAGAAGAAGCTGAGACATTGAGATCGCTTTCAACCTTTTAGACATATTTAACATATTAAACATAGTGATCAAAGGCATGACTATATTCTTAGTCAAATTGAAGCGAAAAGAAACTGCAATATGACGACACGATATTGAAATCACGTCGATTTGAACATCAATTACTAGTACTGTAAACATCGATATAAAATTAATAGGTACATATTTAATAATAGTTGAGCAAACCTTTGCTCTCTGCCTGTTTGGTTCCTTGTGTGCGAGCACAGGGCTTCATGGTATGATGGAGGTTAGCATAATCAATGCGGACTTGCTCTCGCATTCGAACCTAGAGAATAGAGGCCGACCGACGTGAAGAAATTCAAAAAATTTTATATCGAGATTACGAGCATTTGCAATCTTGCTTGCACGTTCTGCCCACCGACAAAGCGGGAAAAGAGCTTTATCAGCACCGAGGATTTTACCAAACGGCTGGACGAAATCCGCCCTCACACGGACTCCATCTATCTTCATGTCAAAGGTGAGCCCTTGCTCCATCCCAAAATCGATCAGCTGCTGGATTTGAGCCACGAACGCGGCTTCAAGGTCAACATCACGACAAACGGCACGCTGATTACAAAAAATAAAGCGAAGCTGCTGAATAAACCGGCGCTGCGCCAAATGAATTTTTCGCTGCACAGCTTCGACGGCCATATCGGCTCCACCAATAAGGAAGCCTATGTGACGACGATTATTTCCTTTATCAAGGAAGCGCTGGAATCAACGAACATCCTGTTTTCGCTGCGGTTATGGAATTTGCATACGAATAACGCGACCAATCAGGAGCGGCAGCGGAACCGGCAGGTATTAGAAATTCTGGAGAGAGAATTCGGGCTCGACTACCAAATTGAAGAGAGATTCGAACGCGGCGGCGGACTAAAGATTGCGGATCGGGTGTATCTGAATCAGGATCATGAGTTCGAATGGCCGGACTTGAGCGCTGAAGAGGATGACGGAAAAGGCTTTTGCCACGGACTGCGCAACCAGGCCGCCATACTCGCTAACGGCACTGTTGTCCCCTGCTGCCTCGACGGCGAAGGCATCATTAACCTGGGCAACATCAATCAGAAGCCGTTTTCCGAAATTATCGAGGACGAGCGGGCGACACGTCTCTATGAAGGCTTCTCCCGACGGGAAGCAGTCGAGGAGCTGTGCCGCAAATGCGGCTATCGCAAGCGGTTCGGAACTTAACGGTCCGATTTTCTGCCAATGAGGTGAAATACACTTGAAAACAGTCATTTTGGTAGATGACGAGGAGCTCACAAGGGGACATATCCGGGAGGTGTTTCCGTGGGAGAGCTGGGGCTACCGGGTTGCGGGCGAGGCTGGAAACGGCCAAGAAGCGCTGGAGATGATGCGGGAGTTAACCCCGGACATCGCGCTTGTCGACATTACGATGCCGGTCATGAACGGGCTTGAGCTGCTGAAACAGCTTTCGAAAGAAAGCCTGGACACCAAATGTGTTATTTTGACCGCCCATAGGGAATTTGAGTATGTCAAACAGGCACTGGAGTTCGGAGCATCGGGTTACATCCTTAAATCCCCGATTAATCTGCCGGATGCCAAAGCAGCACTGGACAAAGCGATGCTGGAATCCGAGAAGGAGGTTAAGGCCCGGTCTGCCTTCAGAAGCCAGCTCGCCATTCAGACGAACCAGTATCCGCTGCGAAAGCATTTTTTCCGTCAGCTGCTTACGGGTGTATACGATGAAAATCAGGAAATAATCGATCAGGGTCATTCCATCGGCGTTAATTTTCAAGGCGCTGCTTACATGCTTCTGCTCGGCCAAGTCGACCGGATCGGCCAATTCCAGGCCCGTTACTCCGAGCGCGACCTTTCGCTTCTTGAATTCAGCCTGCTGGAGATAATTCGGGAGTCGCTGCATTCCATTGACTTTGCGCAGGTCGAGCTGTTTCCTCTGCACTACGGCAAACTTGCTATTGTGCTGAACTTGAACGAATCAATGCCGGGTCCGGAGGAGATCACCTCCATGTGCCGTCAAGTTGAACAAGCTATTTTCCCGCCGCTGCAAGCTTATTTCAATCTGACGATGACCCTTTCGGCAAGCCCCATTTTTGCTAATCCGGCGCAAATTCGAACGAGCTTTAAACAAGCCGACGGATTGTTCGAGCACCGTTTTTATCAAGAAAAGCCCGGAACGCTGCACGGACACGGCCTGCAAAGCTTTCAAAACGCTGGCGCGGAGCAGTCGGCAGCGCTCCAGCAGCTGGCAGAACGTCTCAACGAGGATTTCAACGCTGCCGAGCGCGGATTGAACAGCTTAAAAAGCTTTTTTTACCGCTACAGACCTGCCCCAAAAGAGGTTTTGGCGTTTTTTGCTTCCTTGGAGGGGAAGCTGCGTCAGAACAACGGGCAGCCGGAGTGGCCTAACATGACGGAGGACGATACGCTGAACGATTTGCTCGAAGCTGTGCGCAATTGGCTGCATAACAACCATCGCCAATCGGCCGAGGCGGTGCTTGCCCGTCCCGAAATCGTGCGGACAATTCAATATATTCGCGAGCATATCGGGGAGGAAATCACGCTTGAAGCATTGTCCAATGCAATTGGGCTCAGCTCCTCCCATCTAAGTTATTTATTCAAAAAGGAAATCGGCAAGTCCGTTATCGACTTTGTGATTGAGCAGCGGATCGAATTAGCGAAGCAATATTTGACCGAGGGCAGCTACCGCAATTACGAGCTTGCTGAAAAGGTCGGATTTGTGCACTACTCTTACTTTTCCAATATGTTCAAAAAAGTGACCGGCATGAGCCCGAACGAATATAAACGGTCCATTCGGCCGCAGATTCATTTAAAACCATGATCCGATGTCAAGAGTGAACGCCGCGTTTTTCCAGGCTCGACTTTTGGCCCCGCTTCGTTTTTCATCGGCCCAGCCGCATGCGGCGGGCTTTTTTTTGCGCTGCTCCATTTTAGAAGGCATGTCCGCCGGATTACGCATATTTCCCTCCAATTGTGCATGTTTCGGGAACTGCACGCGGATTATACTGGATTCACTCCGGCAGGTTAAAAACCGAGGAAGATCAGACACATGACTCTGTATGAAAGGAGTGTTTACTTCATTTATTGTAAGCGGATACATTTAATCGCAATAACATCTCCCGATGAAAGGATTTGTCCATAATGAAGAAAAAAACAATTGTATTGGGCATTGGAATTGCGGCAGCGATCGGATTATCGGCAGCAGCAGATGAAGCGCAGGCCGCTCCGCCTGCGGGCTACAGCCTGGTCTGGTCGGACGAATTTGAAGGCACAAGCCTGAACGAGGATGAGTGGGGATACCGGCAAAACCAGAATACGCTGGAGCAAAATGTGTCCGTGACGGACGGAGTTCTCGAGCTGGATATGACCAAGGCCAACACCGGCTTTCGCGGGGCTGGCGTGACGAGCAAACGCACCTTCGGCTATGGCTATTACGAGGTCAAAACAAAATGGACCAATCCAGGCGGGTTTCACCCCTCAGCCTGGACGCAAATTTGGGACGGACAGCTTCCCAAAACGAACAGCAACACCCCGTTTACCGAGATTGATTTATTTGAGGATTTTGAGCATCAGGTGAATGCCGGCTACTTGAACTGGAATTCGGCGGTAACTAATCCCAACGGCGGCGGAGATCAGTACACCTCCGGCTCATCCTCACGAAAAGTATATTACGGCGATCACGAATCCTATCATACCTATGCCGTTGACTATCAGCCCACCTATATGACCTTTTACAAGGATGATGCGGCAATCGGAACGTTTACTTACGGCCAGTCCGGAGCCGCAATGCCCCATAATTCTCCTATGGTTTTCTATTTATCTACGATTCCCTACGGCACCAATCCCGACCCAAATCGTCCGGCGGGCTACGTGTACGGCACGATGTACGTCGATTATTTTAAATACTACACGGCAACCGGCACGATGCCCGTGACGACGCCTGCTGCGCCGTCGCCTCATAATCCAGTCCGCAGCGATAATTTCGAGAGCGGCGTTTTGTCCAATTGGAATTTAGCTAGCGGAACTTGGGATGTTCTTGACGACGGCAGCAAAAGAATGAGATCAACAACGTCTAGCGGTACTGGCATGGCGCTGTATAACGACAAACCCGCCTCTTCCTCCAGCTGGTCGGACAGCACGGTGGAAACGAACATCAAGTTTAACGGTTTAACCGGAAGCGCAGGCGTAATCGGCCGGGTCAGCAACAACAACAATTCGTTTTATTATTTGCGTCTTAACAGTGTGAACAGCATGCTGGAGCTTGTCCGTTATAACAATTCGACTAATCCCGTGCTTGCAAACGTCCCGGTTACGGTAACAGCCGGTAAGGACTATCGGTTGAAGCTGTCCATGGACGGCCCTATTTTGAAAGGATACTTAAACGGAGCGGAGCTTTTATCCGTTGAGGATGAGGCCTACGCCCTCGGTTATGCAGGAGTCAGGTCATGGAATCAGGCGCTGAGCATAGACGATTTCAGAGCTGCCCGGATTATGTTCAGCGACGATCTTGAGTCCGGGAACGCCAGCAAATGGAAAGCCGTTAACGGCCTATGGTCGGTAACCGCCGATGGCACGAACATACTTCAAAACAGCTCAACAACGGGAGAATCGCTGACCGTTGCCAACAGCGCCAATTACAACAACGCATCCGTATCGGCCAAAATAAAGCTGCTGACGTCCGGCGGTTATGCCAGCGTGGTCGGCCGTTATGCGGACAACAACAACTTTTACTTCCTCCGTCTCGACAAGGCTGCCGGCAAGCTCGCCATCAGCAAAAAGAGCGGCGGACTGGTCACGGAGCTGAATTCCGTTCCGGTCACCGTCAACGTGAACCAATGGTACAGGCTTGAGCTTTCCTATTCCGGCGGAGCGTTGAAAGGCTTTCTGAACGGCGAAGAAAAGCTGAGCGTCACGGATTCCGCTCCCCTGTCCGGCGGGAAAGCCGGCATCCGCGGGTATAACGCAAGTTATGGAATCGATGAGTTTACGATAGAAGCCAGATAATGCGTTGCCGCAGCCCCTTCCGGTTCCGGCGGACCGCCCATGAGCTCCTGCATGCGCGGCCGCTAACCGGCAAGGGTTTATTGCCTGACAAGGGATTTTTAGCCGGCTGCTCGAATTTTAAATTATTCCTAGTTTACAAGGAGCACCCACCATGAGAAGGTTGAGCTTAAAAAGGCTGCAGATTACCTCCAAAATGTTTCTGCTCATATTTCTTTGTTTTGAATCGCTGATTCTGCTGCTCGGATATTCCTACCATAAATATTCGTCCGGCCTTCTTATCGAATCCCAAATGAATTACGCGTCTCAGATGGTCCAAAAGGCCGACCGTTATCTGGAAATGAATATGCGGCATATCCGCTCCAGTCTGCTCACTCTATGTGCCGATCCCAGATTTGCGGAGCCGGATGCTAACGAGCAGCTCCGCAATTGGCTGCGCGGCAACCATCATTCCTATCTTCCCAATGTAAGCAATATCCATATCGTTTCAGACGGCAGCGTAATTGCAAGCACATCGCTGAACAGCTGGGATCTGTTCAAAAACAGCATCCTGAAAGAGAGACTCGAAGGCCAGAAGGAGCTGAATCGGGTCCAGTGGATCGGCCCTTATTTTTCCAGCGTATCGGGGCAAACGCTGACTGTCGCGATGAGGTTCGTTCCGGTTCCCGGCAAAACATACGAGGTCATGATGGATGTCGACCTGGAAAGCCTGTATGCGGAGCTGCTGCCGGTGGAGCCTTCCGCGTCTATTGGCGAGCTTATGATTCTGGACAGCGAACGCAATCCGGTCTACGGCAGAAAGCCCTATTTGCTGTACGATTACCGGTCGCACAGCTTTTCCATGGGCGCGCTCGACTCCGAATTTTTCCGCAACGACTGGCTGCAAACTCCCGCCTCCGACCGTGCCGGAAACGAGCTCATCGTAACGCGGGGCATCAATGATTTTACGGGCTGGCAAATTGTCTGGATCATGACAAAAAACGAGCTGCTGAAGCCGCTTGATTCCTTCCTTCGGCTATCCGGCTGGCTCGCGCTGATTTCCCTGATGCTGTCGGTTGTCATTTCCTTTATCCTGTCAAGCTTCGTCAGCAGGCCGATCCGGCAAATCGCCTCCTCCCTTCACGAAGTCGGAAACGGCAATCTGGATACCGAAATTCGCATGAACCGGATGGATGAGATCGGCTTCCTCGCCTTTCAGTTCAATCATATGACACGCAAAATCAGAGATTTAATCCGGGATCTCAAGGAAACGGAGCAGCAGAAAAAACGTTCCGATTTTCAGGCGCTTCATTTGCAAATCAAGCCCCATTTCCTGTACAACACGCTGAACACAATCAGCATGATGGGCAGGCAGGGACGAACCGACCGGGTGGACAAGCTGATTTCAGCCTTGACCAATCAGCTGCATTACACGCTGGACTTGTCTCCGGCGCCCGTCACGTTTCTGGAGGAACTAAAGGCGGCGGAAAACTATGCGGATCTCATGAAGGAGCGATACCCGGGAGCCTTCGAGCTAAGCCTGGATATCGATCCGCTGACCTTTAATCAGAAGCTGCCCAAGTTCATTTTGCAGCCGCTGCTGGAAAATGCGATCTTTCACGGTCTTGCGCCCGGCCAGCGGGAAGGAACGTTATTTATCGGGGCTTGCATGAATGAAAACAGCTGGGAAATTCTCATCGAGGACGATGGAACCGGTATGAGCGAAAATACTTTGCGCCAGTTGAAGGTCGATATAAAAACGCCAATGTCCGAGCGGAGCGGCGGAAAACATATCGGTCTAGCGAATGTTCATGAGCGTCTCCAGCTTATGTTCGGCTCAGATTTCCAACTGGAAATTGGCAGCGAGGAAGGAATCGGAACGCGAATTACGTTGAGGCTGCCGTTGACGTTACTGGACGAGCGCATGCTGTCAAAATAAAAAAAGAGGCTATCCGCCAGATAGCCTCTGCATAACCCTTCATGAGTATGCCGTTTATCTTTGGCCGCTACCTGCCTTTCGGTCGTACTTCAACTGCAATTTCCGCCCATTTAACCGAGCCGTACGGTGATGTCATTCCTCCTGCGAATAAGTCTGGACTCAGTATATTAATCAAATAAGTGCCAGGCTCATTGATTGCGACCGACCCGCTAAACTCTCGTTTCTCGTTCATCTGAACGACTGTTTTTGTGCCGTTTGTTTTAAAGTCCCCATTCTGAAACTTCGTCAATTGAAATCCAACAACCTGACTCTCAATATATTCGTCTGTAATGACAGATCCGCTAATCTCTATGGCTTCTCCAGCCTGTACCTGCAGATAGCCCTGTGTTGGCTTATTAAACACGATATTATTCGCATCCGTATCATGGTTATATCGGATAGGTATTACGGCTGGATCCTTAACGTTCCGATTCACAATGATGTCTGCCGATGGATTGTCATTGGAATGAATCTGCAGCGGATTAGGTCCTGGACGGAGATCAACGGAAAACTCAACGCGACTAAATTCACGACTTCCAATTTTGATGGACTTGTCGATGGTCTGCTCAGTCCCTTTTAATGAACTAGTACCACCGATCGCAACGCCGGTCATTCCGCCAAATCCCATGCTTTGCATTAAATAGATGCGTCCGTACTCTTTTTGAACCAATGCACTGAACGTGATCCGCCCTGCCTCTGTCGCATAGACAGGTTGCAGAACCTTTACCGACTTCTCGCTCCACTTTAACTGCAAAGTTCCTTGGCTCCAGTCATAGTTGATCCCCATCCGCGATAACATGGACACTGGCACGTACAGCGTGTTTTTTTTCATAAAAGGCGGGGGAATCTTCGGCTTGTCGTCGAGCTCGGTAAGCTTTCCGTTTAATTCAACATATAACTTGGAGCTGTCAGCTTTAAAACGAATGATTGAAAAGTATGTCGGATGTTCCGGACTAAAGTCGATCCAATAACTATTCGTTTTGGTGCTTTTCATAATCCGTCCAATACCCGCTAGCTCCAGCCATTTGATCGGTATGTATAGGTTTCCGTTCTTCATGAGCAGCGGCGAAGCTTGCAAAGAATTTGAGTCCAACATGATGGATGGCTTGTTCAATTGTGCAGATATTTTGTGTTGTATTACTTGAAACACAGCAGCGTCATTTTGAGTGACTGGCAGCTCAGATTTTAATGCCTGAGCATGGCTGGGCTGAAAAGAAGGGACTGCAGAAGCAAGCAGCCCAGCACAAAGTAATAATTTGGTAATTATTTGTCGCACGCATCAACACCACTTTCCATTTTTTATATAAAACGAATGCAAATGGAAATTGTTGCACTTAAGTCCTAAGCTTGGATATATAAAGACATCCGGGGTTAAAAAGGGGCGCATGCGCAGTTTGTATGATTTTTCACTCAAAACCAATTCAACAGCACCGATTTCCTGGATTTTGTACGAATAATCATACAAATTGGCTGGGAAAGGACGACAAAAGCCGAGTTTTGTATGATTTATCACACAAAGTATTTGAAAAAAGGCGGATCTGGACCGATTTTGTACGATAAATCATACAAAAAAGCTTCGGGGGCCTAACCGAAAGTCGAGCTTAAGCCAAATTCAATTCGAGAAACGAAACACGCCCCGAAAAATCCTGCACAACGCAGAATCCATCGGGACGTTTTTGTTTGGAATCACCTTATCAATCGCAATGATTCCAATAAATAATGAACGAAGAAACCTTCCGTTTAAGGTTTCTCTAAACGCTAAAGCGCAGCGATTACTCGCTGCGCTTTTCCAATCCTCTTACTTGCTTGCGCCTTCCGACTTCTCAATAAAGGCGTTCATTTCCTGCACATATTCCTCGCCGCCGTTTTTGTACCAGCCGTCAAGCAGCTCGTCGAACTTGTCGACCGGCGTTTGGCCGAGCACGATGCTCATAATCGTCTGATCCCATGTTTTCTTGTAATCCATGAAATTCGGCTTTTTCGAAGCTTCCGGCATAAAATCAAGATTTTTAGACAGGACAACCGTGTTCACCGATTTCTCGAGCCAAGGCTTGCTCATATCGATTTCTTCCTGAGGCGTTGCAGCCGTAAAGTAGATCTGAATGTCGCCTGCCCGGCGCATTGTATTGCGGCGCACCGGCGCTTCTTCTTTGTTGTCCGCAACTGTCAGCTTGCCGTTCTCGTTTTTGTAATCGATATCCTCGTAACCGTTCATCATCGTCTCATAATTGGCGTCATCCAGGTAGTACTCCAGCATATCTACGATCTTTTGCGGGTCTTTAGCCGTGCTCGTAATTCCCCAGAAGCCCCACAGTCCGACTCCGAAACCTTGACCGGCTACTTTGCCGTCAGTTTCGTTTTTGACGAACAGATAGGTGAGGTCAGCATTTGCATTAAGCTTTTTCAGCTCGGTTGAATGCCAGCTGTAGTGCCCGGCAAATCCGCCCATGACTCCCGTAATGCCCCGCCAAAACCGCTCTCTCGCCGAAACGGCGTTGTTCACTGCCGCATCGGGATCAAGCAGGCCTTCTCCGCTCAGACGCGCCGTATAGTCCAGCGCTTTTTTGTAGGCATCGCTTTTCCGGTCATAGGTTGCGTCCAGATATTGATAGTCGCCGCCCTCGGTTTTTTGCCAGCCCAGCAAGCCAAACTGGCTTGTCAGCACGGGCTGCAGCACCTTGTTGCCGTCAACGCCGGCAGCCAGTCCGTAAGTGTCCGCTTTTCCGTTGCCGTCCGGATCATCCTTCGTGAACTTGGTTAAAATCTCGGTAAATTGATCCACCGTAATTTCAGAATCAGCCGGGATGTCAAAGCCGATTTTGGCCAGCCAGTCTTTTCTGAACCAGAAAGCGTCATTGCGGATAACCGTTGTTCTTGGAATGCCGTAAATGTTCTCGTCCTGCTGAACCTTCAACGCGTTCCAGGATGTTTCGTAGGTATATTTTTTAATATTTTCGGCACTCTCGATATATTTGTTCACCGGCACAATGAGGCCGTCCTTAACAGCGTTCACAAAGCTCTGGTCGTTCGTGCCTGGAAAATAAACGAGGTCAGGATAATCGCCGGAAGCGAGCATAAGCTGAACCCGCTCCTGATACCCCGTAACCGGCGGGATTTCGTATTCGATATCTACGCCCATATCCTTTTCCATCTGCTCAATCCATTTTTTGTCGGAAGCCGAAAGCGTCGCTTGATCGTGATTGGCCATAACTTTAATTTTGAGAGTCTCTGAGCCGCTTTGCTCTTTCTCTGAGTTGGCGGAAGTGTTGTTCCCCCCGGCATTACCGCCGTTTCCTCCGCTGCATGCGGTCACGAACAGCATCGCGGCTGCAGCTGTCAGGGCAAAAGCCCCTTTCCATGTCTTCTTCATTTCGTTTCCCCTCTCTGTTATCAGCTTATCTATGGAGCAGCGGGTTGTCATCCTTTTACGGAGCCCAGCGTGATCCCTTGAACAAAATATTTTTGGACGAACGGATAAACGCATAAAATCGGCACCATGACGATCATTAACGTGGCGTATTTGAGCGTTTCCGGCACAACCGCGTTTTTTCCCACCTCTGCGGCGTTCGCGCCTGATATTTCCTGCATTCTCGCCCCTTCGATAATCTCTCTTAAAAAGAGCATCAGAGGCCAGTTTTCAACACTGCGGATGTAAATGACGGCATTGAAAAAGTTGTTCCAATAACCAACAGCCGTGAACAGACAGAGCGTGGCGATAATCGGCATCGATAACGGCACAATAATGCGGAATAACAGGTAAGGCTCGCTGGCTCCGTCCATTTTGGCCGCCTCCTCCAGCTCCTCGGGCAGGCTTTCCATAAAGTTTTTCATCAAAATCAGATTAAAGCCGGACAGCAGCATCGGCACAACAAGCGCCGTTAATGTGTCTAACAGCCCTAACTCGCGGATCAGGTAGAAGTTCGGAATGAGGCCGCCGTTGAACAGCATCGTGAAGATGACGATAACCATGAAAAAATTGCGGCCTTTAAGATGTTTTTTGGAAAGAGGATACGCCGTAATGATGTAGAGGAAAATGCCGATCGCCACGCCGCAGACGGTGATAATGATCGTGTTCGTATAACTGCTGAGCAATACGGGATGAGATAAAATTTGATTGTAAGCGGCGAAGCTTAGCTGCTTCGGCCAAATCATCATCGGATTTTCGAGAAAGCTGCTGTACGAGCTGAACGACACCGCCGCCACGTTAACGAAGGGGTACAGCATGATGACGCAGATCAACAGCAGCAGCGTATAGTTGACGGCATCAAACCATTCAAAGCGCTTCCAAATTCGCATTAAAATTCACCTACCATATCTGATTGCCGAAACTGCGCGCAATCCGGTTTGCTATGAGGATAAGCACCAAACCGACGAGTGATTTGAACAAACCTACCGCAGCTGCGAACGAAAGCCTGCCGTCGATGAGGCCGATCCGGTACGTATACGTTTCGAAGACATCCGCGACAGAGTAGGTCATCGGGTTGTACAACAGGAATACTTGCTCAAAACCGTTGTCCAAAATGACGCCGACCTGCAAAATGAGGAGCACAACGATGGTCGTCGTAATACCGGGAAGCGTGACATACCAGATTTGCTGGAACCGGTTCGCTCCGTCAATTTTGGCGGATTCGTAACGGGTCGGATCAATTCCGGTCATAGCAGCCAAATAAATGATCGTTCCCCAGCCAACGCCCTTCCACACCTCGGCGGAGACTAGGATCGTCCGGAAGTAATCCGGTTCAATCAGGAAGTGGATCGGCTTCATGCCGAGCGCTTCCACGATATGATTGACAAGACCTGTTGAAGGGGACAGGAAGTTAATGATCATGCCCGCCAGAACGACCCATGAGATAAAATGCGGCAAATACAAAATCGTCTGGGACACGCGCTTGAACAGCATATGCCTGACTTCATTCAGCATCAGCGCCAGCACGATCGGAGCCGGAAACGCCCATAACAGCTGATACAGGCTCAGCAGAAGCGAGTTGCGCAGCACCTTGTAAAATTCCTGGGATTCAAATAAGTATTGAAAATGCTCCAGCCCTACCCATGGGCTGGCCATGATCCCTTTGACGAGGCTAAGTTCTTTAAAAGCAATGACCAAACCAAGCATCGGGATGTATTTGAATACAAGCAAATATAGAAAACCCGGAACGAGAAACAGATACAGCCATTTATTCTGAAGCACATAGTTCAAAACGGTATTTTTCCTGCGGGCCTGATGTTGTGCCGAAATGATCGGCTCCGTGCTTGCTTGCATGATATGACCTGCCTTTCTGGAGCTGCTCCAAAGATCGGGCTTCTAGATCCGGTTAAACCGCGCCACGAATCCGCCGACCGGCTTTAGCTCAACGTTCAGCTTGAAATCCTGCCCGGTTCCTTCTTCCATACGATTAACGAGCGCTCCCGCAGGAGTTGTCCGGCTGGCGTCAATCGCATCTTTAAGTTCGGCATCCTCGACGTAATAGGCGTTATACCTGCCTTCTCCAAGGAAGGAGAGATCGACGTTCTCCAGCCGCACCGGACGATCGAGACCATTCAGCCAGGCTACGAACCAGGTGTTCCCCGAACGGCGGGCAAATGCGGCCAGTTCACCGATGGAACTGGAAGCAAGAACAATCGTTTCATCCCACACTGATGGAAGTGTGCGAAGAATATCTACAGCCGGAGCTATAGCGGGCTGCTGAAGCAGGTAACGCGGATGCTCGGCAATGACCTGGATCGGTGAGGTGAACACGATCGCCGTTGCCAGTTGATGCGCCGCCGTAGTGTGACCCGGGTTGGAAAAGCCGACTGGCGTATAGTCGCCGTGCCCCGCCACAAAACGGGTAAACGGAAGCGCCGCATTATGCCAGGCCGGGATTGGCCCTTCCTCCATTTTGTTCAGCTCCAGCCCGCGAATGCCCTCGCGCGTCAGCTCGTTTGGGTACGTTCTGCATTCCCCGGTCGGCTTGGAGATGCCGTGAAAATTGACGATCAGCTTCCGTTTAGCCGCTTGTTCCAGCGCCGCAATCTCAAAGTCAATCGCCGTTTTGGCCTCATTGTCGATAAAATCGATTTTGACTCCTGCAACGCCTGCGTCGCTTACCCGGTCAAGAAACTGCCGAAGCTGCCGCCAATCGTCTCCCGGATCATCGATTTCCTTGGATCTTTTCCAGACAAATATGCCGACGCCCGCATTCCGGCCGTATTCCGTCAGCTCAGCCAGCTGCTGCCATGGTTTTGGCCACAGCTCCCAGCCCTCGTCAATCGTCGTATATTCAAACCCAAGCTCGGCAGCCAAGCCCATCATTTCCCGTTCATCCTCGACCGTACCCGTATCAGAGCTCCACCAGCTCCACACCGAGCGTCCCGGCTTTAAATAACCGGTATCGGCAAACAGCTCCTCCGAAGGCGGCGGATTCAGATTCGTCAGGAGATCGCTGTTAACGAGCCCGTTCAGATCGGCGGCGCATAAGGTCACTCTCCATGGAGTCAATATCGGGCCATCCACCGCAAATCCCCGCTCTCCTTCCGTAAAGTTAGCGCGTACGATACCTTCACCGACCGCTTCAAGCCTCATCCCGCTATAATCGTATAAAGCCGCTTCCATAATCGCCGCATATCCTTGACCCGAAGGCAGCTCAATAACAAGCGGCGTCCCCTGCAGCGGGCCTTGACTGGAGGCTTCATGCAGCCGGGCGCTCTCGGTGTGAATAAACTCCCCCGCGTAGCTTTTGAGCTTCCAATCGTTGTTGCGCTCAAAATACCAGACTCTGCTGCCATCCGGTATTCGCCAGCTTGATGCTTCTCCATTAACCGTCCGCTCTCCCGATCCGGGAACGAAATATCGGAAAGCAGCTCCGTCATCATACAAACGCACATGCAGCTCGCAAGCCGCCGTTTCCTCCGTATACACAACCGGAATTGTCCATTCCATGCAGCGGTTGACGCCAATGCTGTGCCCGCCTCGAACCGGGTAAGTCTCGTTCATGCTTTTTCCCTGTAAAGGCCCAAAACATTCCGCCAAGCCAAGGTCCCGTCCGTCAACGGTTACGCCAAGATCCGCCGCTTCCATCACGACTTGACCCTTTTTTTGTATCGCATATTGCAAACGCCCTTTTGTCAGAAAAATCTCGATGGCGATCGTTCCGTCCGGGCTTTCCAGCCTGTGCTGCAGTAGTTCCGCTGTCATATTCTCACTCACCTCTGCTGTTTCTGAGTCGAGTATACAATCCGCTTTGAAGGCGCTCTATTAACAATGCCACGATTTGTTGAACTATCAGACGATCTTGCATAATTCCGCCAAACGCAAAAAAAGCCGGGCGAGGCGCCCGGCTTTCAAAAACAGATTCAGTTAAGCATCGTTACGTTCTGCGGGATACATTTTTTGCGTATGCGTCATCGATTGCTGAATGAGCTCCTTCAACACTTCGACGTCGACATCGTCAAGTTTGTTGATATAAACGCAAGCTTTGGCCGACGTATGTTTGCCGAACCGCTGCAGCAGCTCCTCCCGCTCCGAGCCAGCATCAAAATACAGGCTTATCTTCGCTTTGCGCGGCGAAAAGCCGGCAAGCGGAGCATCTCCTTCATGGCCTGTCGCATATTTGTAATGATAGGATCCGAAGCCGATTATGCTAGGCCCCCACATTTTCGCAGGATAACCTGTCGTTTCCGTGAAAATATCGAGCAGCTTGAAAGCATCCTCGCGTTTTTTTAAGCTATCGATGTTGTCGATGAACTCGATGACGCTGTTGTCGGTCTCTTTTGTCTTCGCTTCATAAGCCATGCTTCTTCCCTCATTCCGTCCTTGGTTACGATTCGTTTGCCGCCGTTGCTCCGGCCGCTGAAGCCCGGCCTTATTGCATGCTGGCCGAGGCGATGCGGCGGTACTGATTGCACCAGCCGAACACTGCGCCTTCCGGACGGTCCGGCCCGTCAAAATAGAGCCGATCGGCTGCAAGCTCCTCCACGTTATCGGTATGTCCTTGCACATAATCCTCTATACGCCGCCTTGCCGTATCAATCCGTGCCAACAGGCCTCCATAACGCAGATCGATGACTTCCCAGCCAAACGCTTTATAGGTGCCGAACCACTGCTTGCAATGCGCCGCTCGCAGTTCCTCCACCCGCGCAGTCAGGTCGGGAAGAACATTCCCGGCAAGCTGCCGCAGCGCTTCGAGATCGTTCCGGTCATAGCTGTCCTTGAGCCGGATGCCAATATCCGCCTTAACCGCCAGCACCGCAGCGAGCTTCTGGGGCATATCAAACACAAACGCCCATTCCCCGCTATTGTCCCGATGTCCTGCTAGCTTAGCTGCCATTGTTTCATAATAGCCGCTCAGCTCTTTTCCCTCCGCATGACGGTCGAACAGCCCGATCAACGGGTCCTGCCACAGCAGGTACTTGGATGGATTCGGCGGCAGCTTCCTCCATTCCTCCTCGTTAAGCGGAGTTACATCCATTTCCGTCAAACTTAAAAACGCTTCCGCATTGCCGCCTGTGCAGAATTGGAATCTTCGGTGCAGCTTCTCCATATCCAGCTCATGCGAGTATCCGTGCTCGGCATACAGCTGCAGGCCAAGCAGCGCGGAAAATACGTTCGTTTCCGTCCCGTTGTCGCCCCACAGCGTCGCAAACACTTCCTTAATGCCCTGCCGCTTGCAAGCCGTCAACGCGGGATTTGTGTTGCCAAAGCTGATTTTATAGTTGACGACCGTCCCGCCCCAGGTCCAGATGCCGCCCGCAAAAATAACGTCACAGCCGAATTCTTTGTGCTTGCTGATGAAATTCTCATATTCTTCCGTGCTGCTATGGTAGTAGTCCCAATATACGAGCTGAGCGTCCTTCGGCATGTCGCGGATAATGTCCTCCGGCACAACGGCGTCGGGATCATAATAACCGCCAAACTTGGATGCCAGCCGAAAATACATGTCGCTCCATAACATCGGCTTGAGCCCTTTGGCGGCAACAATTTCCTTCACCCGCGCCAGATGCTCGTTCATAATATCAATTCTTCTGCGATAGCCGTTATGCGCCAAATAATGGCCCAAGCCAAGGCTCATCGCCTCGTCCATGCCGATATGAATTCTCCGGCTTCTGAATGGCGCCGATGCCGCATCAATCATTTCATCGATAAAAGCATACGTTTCTTCGCTGCCGACGAGCAAAATGTCGCCGCTGTCCTTCATCGGCTCGGCAAAGCTCCATTTCAGCGCTTCGCTAAGATGGGCCAGCGTCTGAATGCAGGGAATGATCTCAATTCCGAGCTTGGCGGCGTAATCGTCGCATTCCTTCAGCTCGTCAAAGGTGTAACGGCCCCTCATATAACCGAAATACGGCCGTGATTTAATTTCGTACGTGTCCTCGGTGTACAGCATCATCATATTAAGCCCCATTACCGCCATTAGCCGCAGCATGCGCTTGATGCCGTCCACGCGCATAACGCCGTTTCGGGAGGCGTCAATCATCATTCCGTTCATCGTGAACTGCGGCTCTTCGATAATATGGAAGCTCTCGCGCTCCGCAGCAGCTTCCATGAACAGGCCAAGGCAGCGGAAAAAATGGATATTATCAGCAAAACGGATGCATCCGCCTTGCTCCGTCAAGGAAACCTCCAACGGTCCGTCAGCCCGTTCAATCCGGACCGGAAGCCCCTCGTCATCCCATTGCAGTCCCAGCTGCCCGGCCAGCAAAGCGATTCCTTCTTCCAGCCCTTCCACATCGCCATGCAGCGATAGCTTGATTGCGCTCATTGTCTTCCTCCTTCAAATATCCGGTGCAGAAGCTTATGCGGTCACATTAGCGTACTCATCAGGCTTGATCCCCTCGTAGCGGGCAAAGGCCCGCCGGAAGGAATAAACATTGTCGTAGCCGACCCGCTGCGCCACAACGTCAATACCGGTATGGTCGCGCAGCAGCTCCTTAGCCATTTCCATGCGCAGCCGGCATACATAATCATAAAAGTTAATTCCGGTCGCCTCTTTAAACATCCGGGAAATGCGCGGCGTGGACATCTGCAGCACATCCGCCATCTTTTTGAGCGACAGCTCCGAGCTGGTGTAATGGTCATTTACATAAGCGACCAGCTTCGCGCCAATCTCCAGCTCCGCTGCGCTGTTGGAATATCGAATCCGCTCGCACAGCAGCGTTCCGACCTCGAACACATAGCTCCACATCGCCTCGATATCCGTCTGTTTCGCCTTCACCGCAAATTGCTTCGCGTAAATGCCGGCATCAATGTTGAGCTCATCCATGACGCGCAGCATCGTATCCATCAGCCGGGACACAAGCTGCGCCATGAAAGGCTCCTGAAGCATCCGCTTGCGGTTTTCCGTGCTGATCTCGTCCAAAATCCGCATGACCGTTTCGAGATTGCCAACCTTCAAATTGTTGATCAGCTGAATTTCCCAATCGGTCGGATAATAAGACTGCGCATCCGGAAGCGATGTCCCCCCTGGATGGGAACGCATGCTGCGGCCGGAAAACAGCCGTGCCTGCAAGCTTTCATTCGCCGCGTAGTAAGATTTGCTTATGCCGACGAGCCCTTTTTCGGCCGGTCCGTACAGCACCTCCGGCGTTAAGGCGCATGCTGCCCGGACCCGCTCAGCCAATTCGCCAGCAATCCGCTCCATGACCGCGATATCCATTGCCTCGCTTGAGGAGAGAATCAACGCCATATCGGCCGCCGCAACCTCAAACAGCTCATAATGAAGCGGATATCGGCTCAGCACAGCTTCCGCGGCCATAATAACTGCGATTTCCGCCGTGCGGTCCGGCAAACGGTCCGGCGAATCGCCGGCGGTCTGGAAGCTGACGAGCAGCGAACTATAAAACATATCGTCCGTATAGCTCAGGCCGAATTTTCTAAGACCGTTCATGTTCTGGTCATCGGCGAAATAACCCTTCAGCAAGCGCAGCAGCAAATTGGATTTGGCTGCGCTTTCATAATCACTGACGGCCTGCTGCAAATGCTGGTTTTCATCAATCAGCCGGTCGAAAGAGCTTTCAATCAGCTTGTATTCCGAGCCTTGATCCTCCTTGCGGGATACCGCGGCAAATCTTTGCAGGAGCATGCCCAGCGGCCGATAGCTGATAATGGACAGCAGATAAGAGGTGATTACGCCAATGACAATGGAGAGGATGATGCCAAGCAAAGAGCCGACTATATTTTGGATGCCGACTGCGACGGGGGAAACATACGTGACGGTGTAATGCCAATCGCTGATCCGGGAGTTAAGCTGCTGGATATATACGTTACCGTCAGGCGATTCGGTTTGGTTAAACTCTTGGCTGTAGACGGGTTTATTACCAGCTGTAATCCGAATCCGGCTCGGCTCGGCGCCGCCGAAGCGCTGCAAATACTCAGAAAAATATGCCATGTCGATAAACAGAAGCAGAGAAGCTCGCGGATTGTTGACCACCTCAAGGCTTTGCACGACAGGTATAACCTGCCGCCGTTCCGTACCAAGCTTAATCCAGGCTGGCTCCAGCACGTTAAAATAGTGATATAGCTTCATTTGTTCATTGAATTTCTGCAGCACGGATTCGTCAAACGAGGCGACCGAGGCAAAAAACTGCTTTTGCTCAAAGCTCCCCCACGTCGATACTACCTGCTCCTTATCCGGAAAGATCACCGCTCCAAACGGCAGAACGCCGAGGCCGTTGACGGTATTTGCAAACTCCTTGCGGATTTCCAGCATTTTAATCAGATCGAACTCCCGGTCGTACACCTGCGTATTCTGCATCATTTTTTGAATCCACATCTGCTCGCTGATCGCATTGCTAGCGTTTTTCAGCTGCGCCAGCTTGCTGTCGATTACTTCCGCGATTCGCTTAGCGTCCGCCAGATGTTTGTCGTTGGCCGAGTTCCGCTCCTCCAGGATCGTTTTATGCACATTTAGCACGCTGAACACGATAATCGGGATCAATAATATGGCCGTGTAAGAGAAGAACGTTTTACGAAACGTTTTGCTTGCAAAGCGTTGTCGGCGCACTCGCTGCCCCTCCCTCGTCCTTCAATGTACTTGAATGTGTGCCCTAAAGGAGCCGGATCGGTCTACTCAATCTCGTTGTAGCGGTCATGAAGCTGCTGCTCAATCTCGATCAGCTGATCCAGTCCGAGCTCCTTCAGCTCTTTCATGTATTGATCCCAGTCATCCAGCGATTTTTGGCCCAGCGCCAGCTTCGTGGCAAGCTCCATGGAGTACGTGGACAGATTGTTCATGATTTTTGTTTTTGTCTCCAGCTGTTTGTCATCCGGTATTGCCAAGTACTTATGGTTCATGTTGACGTAGTACGGCTTGTATTCCATTATCGCCAGCTGCTGATCCGCTTTGTGCTTCGGCACATTCGTCAGCTCAGACTCGAGATTTGCAAACTGTATTCTTGGGAAAATGCCTCCTCCATAAATCAAACCGCCGGGAGCAAGCTTGGACTTTGCTTTGTCCTCCTCGGTGCCGTTGTCGATAAACACCTTGGCGCCGTTCTCGTACGTATACGTCTGACCTTCAATGCCCCAATAGAGCAAATCCGCATATTTCTCGGAATAAACGATATCAAAAAACTTGATCGCCGCCTCAACGTCCTTGGCATCCTTCGTAATAGCGTACTTCTGCCAAACGAGGTACGGATCCTCCAGCTGAGCCGCAGGTTTAATGCCATCCACTGCCTTCAGCGGCATAAGCGGCAGGTACTCCCCGCCTCCCCGGATCGTTGGCTCCAGCCACATCTCCAGGTTGTAATCGCTAAGCGAAATTACTTTGTTGTCGGCGATTTTTTGCTGAACAAGCTCCTGCCGCGCGCTAATCAGACTTGTATCAATCAGGCCGTCCTTGACCAGCTGCTGCATGTAGCGGAAATAATCCTTAATGCCGTCCTGGTACCACGGAGACACGATCTTTTTGTTCTCCACATCAACGGCTGTCACACCTGTGCCGAGACCAAACCACTGGGCAATCGCACCGGCAAAATTCCCCGGGTTATACACAAGCACCTCGTCCTTCTCGCCATTGCCGTTTGCATCACCTTCACGCATCGCAAGCAGCGCGTTGCGGTAAGCTTCCGCCGTTGCAGGCACGGAAAGGTTCAGCTTCTCCAGCCAGTCCTTGCGGATGAGCATCGTCAGAGCGACCGGAGCCGGTTTGTCGCCTTCATACGTTTTTTTGTGCAGGTCGCTAAGCCAAAACAGCTTGCCATCCGGCGAAGTTGTCGTTTTTTTGGCAAACGGGAACTGCTCGTTGTAAAGCTTTTTAATATTGCCGTTGCTGTATTTTTCAATGAGGGGATTCAAATCGAGAATAACGCCTTGTTTGGCCAGATTGAGTACAGTCGTATCGTCAAGTGCGGACAGGTTCACGATGTCCGGAAGGCTGCTGCCGGATGCCATCCTTGTTTTGATTACAACGTCGTACTGCTCGTTCGGAACGAGCTCATACTCCAGATCCAGTCCCGCTCCATCGAACATTTTGTCTACTTCCTGCCAGACGGGGTACTGCTCGCGGTCGTCAAATTTGACGAATTTATTCGCTTTGGTCGGCCCGAGCAGCTTCAGCTTGCTTGCGCTTTCATTTTTTGGCGCAGAGGCGGTCTCCGCATTATTATCCGGCTCGTTTCCGTTGCTGCATCCCGCTGCGGCGGCTAGCGCCATCGCGAATGCCAGCGTGCAGGTGATTGATCTTTTCAACTTTGTCATCCCTGTTTCCTCCCATGGCGGATCATCATTTTTTATTCCTTCAGCGAGCCGAGCAGCGCGCCCTTCATGAAATACTTTTGAAAAAAGGGATACGTGAAAATAACCGGCAGCGTCGTAAACACGATAATGGAATACTTAAGCTGCATGTTCGAAAGCATCGTCGCTACCGCCGTGCGGGTTTCTTCCAGAGACAGCAGCTTAAGATCAACCGACTGCTGGACAACGACCCGGTACAGATACATCTGCAGCGGATGCAGCTTTTCGTTCGGTAAATAAACGAGCGCATCGAACCAGCTGTTCCAGATGCCAACGATGGTATAGATCGCGACAACGGCAATAATCGGCTTAGATATAGGCAGCATAATTTTGAAGAGCAGCTGCAGATGCGAGGCTCCGTCCATAAATGCGGATTCCTTTAGCGCCTCAGGAATCGTCGTGAAATAGGTGCGGACAAGGATGATGTTCCAGATGCCTACCATGCCCGGCACGATAATGGCGAGCATCGTATTGTACAGGCCGAGCTTGTTGACTAGCAAATAGGACGGGATGAGCCCGCCGCCAAAATACATCGGCACGAGCAGAAAGGTAACGACCCATTTGCGCCCCTTTAATTTGCGAACGGTAAGCGGATAAGCTCCAAGCACGGCAGTTAAACAGTTGAGCAGCGTGCCGGCCGCAACATAGATGATCGTATTGGAATAGGCCCACCACATCTTTGAATCACGGACGATCAGCTCATAGGAGTCGAGGAAAAATCCTTTAGGCCACCAGTAAACGTTCATGGCTGCTACCTCCAGCGGAGAGCTGACCGACATAATGACCACGTAATAGAAAGGATATAGCGTAACGAGACAGATAAACAGAGCCGCTGCATAAAGCGCAACGTCGACTGCGGCCGAGCCCTGCTTGATTTTGTTCGGATTCGGTTTAAAAAGGGCGGCCATCGTACTCCTCCTTACCATAGCGCATAATCGGAATATTTGCGGCTGAGCGTGTTGGCCGTATACAAAAGCGTAAAATTAATGACAGCGATGAACAAGCCTACCGCCGTTCCCGCGCTGAAATTTCCGCCCAGCAGCCCGTCGCGGTACAGATAAGTGCCGATGACATCGGCCGTTTCCAGCACCATTGGATTGTAGATCAGCAGAATGAATTCACTGTTAGCCGACAATAAACCGCCAATTGCAAAGATCAGCAGAATGAAAATAGTCGGCCGAATGGAAGGCAGCGTAATATGCAGCATCTGTTTCCAGCGGTTCGCCCCGTCCATTTTTGCTGCCTCATACAGGTGGGGATCGATGGAGGACATAGCGGCCAAATACAGAATGCTGCTCCAGCCGAACGATTTCCAGATGCTCGTGATCGTATAAATAGCAGGAAAATAACCCGGCTCCGTATTCAGCGCAATCGGCTTGCCGCCAAATAGCTTGATCGCTTCGCTCACCAAACCGTCGATGTTGATGAACGACAAAACCATACCGGCCACAACAACGCTGGAAATAAAATGAGGCAAATAACTTGCTGTCTGGACGTACTTTTTAAACCAGCCGTTTTTCAGCTCGTTCAGCAGCAGGGCGAACAGGATGGGCACCCAGAAGCCGAAGACGAACATATATAGGCTAAGCAGAAACGTATTGCGCATAAGCCGCCCAAAGTAAGGACCTTGGAAAAAATCGATAAAATGTTTGAGGCCGACCCAACGGACGCTTCCATCCAAAGCGAAAAAGGATGCGCCGGGGAAATAGTCCTGAAACGCAATGATAATGCCGTACATCGGAATGTAGGAAAAAATGAGAATATGCAAAAGCACAGGAAGCATAATCAGATAAAGCTGTACATTTTCGTAACTGCGATGTTTCAGAAGCTGCTTCCTCTGAATGCTTGCTTTCATGACCGTCTCCTTTCTTCCACATGAATGAGGAAAACCGGGCCCGTTAGCTTCTATTATAGAGAGCGTGCCTACTGACTCGGCAAGAAACATAAATTATCCCAATTCGCAATTTTTGCAGGGCCGGATTTCCTTGATTTAACGCGGAAAATTGAGTTTAGCATCAATAACGAAGAAGCCCTCTTCCGGCGGAAGAGGGCTGTTAAACTCGGCTCAATTTATGGATTGTACTTCTTAAGGCTTCATATAACGGAGTGAAACAAGACGGTTAATCCCGTTTTTTCGGGCATGCTTTTCAGGCATTGCCTTGCTATTGTACTCCTGAAAACCCAGCTTGGCATACAGCCTCATGGCGGGTTCATTCGTATCGGCTACCTCTTCGATCAGAAATTCCTTAAACGCTGCATGTTGGAGCAAATATTGAATTATCGCCGAAGCTGCGCCTTGGCCCCTGTATGGAAGAGCGGTGCCGACAAACTCAATCGAGCATTTGTCTCCGCCGGGATTGTGCAGCAGCTGCTCGAATTCTTTTTGGAGCACCATTCCGGCAAACGTTCCGCGAATCAGCCCGAGATGCTTCCGCAACTGCGCTGAGTCAAGCCGTACCGACGTTGCCGTTCCATCGGTGCAGGCTGCCATTGCGGCGACCTGTCCATCCTGCAGGGCAACATAAAACTGGTCTAGCACAAACATATGCGCAAACGCCTTGGCAATCCGGTTCCGGTCTTTGGAGAAATAATGAAGCCACTGGGTGAATCCATCCGCAAAAATCTCTGCCATTTGTGTTCTGACATCGGCTCCCGCCTGATCCGCCCTTATGATTGTGAACGTCATCCGTCATCCCTCCTTGAATAAAAAAGCGGTAAGCAGTTCGGCTGAAGGCATAACAAAACGTGAGCCCATGTTCAGCTTCATCTCCGCCAGCCCCTGCAGCGCCGCGAAAAACAGCAGCGTCATCGCATCGGGATCACCGGCGCGAAACTCGCCCAGCTGCTGCCCTCTTTGAATAAGACCCGCAGCAGCATTCATCATGCGTTCGTTTTGCCCGACAATTAGCTCCGTTTCCCCTGCCGGCTCGGCCGCATAACGGCTCATCAGGATAAGCAAGTTTGCCAGCTCATCTCCTGACGTCATATCCCGCCACACTTCCCCGGCAAAATTGCTGATGACGAGCCGGGGCGAATCGCCCGATTCAAAGCGCTCCGCCGCTCTGCCCATCCCTGCCGCAGCAAACTCTACCAATTCGCGGAATAGAACCTCTTTGGTTTTATAGTGGCGGTACATGAGTCCGATGCTAATTCCGGCCGTCTCGGCAATGTCCTGAACGTTGGCCGCTCCAAAGCCCT
Source organism: Paenibacillus pasadenensis (assembly GCF_023715725.1). Classification (GTDB taxonomy): domain Bacteria; phylum Bacillota; class Bacilli; order Paenibacillales; family Paenibacillaceae; genus Paenibacillus_O; species Paenibacillus_O pasadenensis_A. The sequence continues at coordinate 230,736 of NZ_JAMBOT010000002.1, read as the reverse complement.
TCCGTGCAAATACATGCATCGCAGCCGCCTGAATTTTCTCGCGGGTTGCTCTGCGCATCTCCTCATACTGCTCTTTTGTGCGCGGCATCACTGTCACCTTTTTTGAATGAATTTTTACTCATTGTAAAACCATTTCGTACTGTTGACAAGATGAAAGTAGGAGAACTTGTCCTTTCCGTAGAAGTAAACGGAATCGAGGATGAAGTGAAATCCATTTCTTAAAACGAGGAGAGCGATTCCATGCAAAATGTAACCCCCTTCCTTATGTTTGAAGGCAACGCTGAAGAAGCTATGAATACTTACACATCATTGTTTGAAGACTCCAGCATAACAAGCATCACCCGTTACGGGCCTGACGGGCCGGGAGCCGAAGGAAGCGTAATCCAGGCCACCTTTACGTTAAAAGGCCAAAGCTTTATGTGTATCGACAGCCACGTCAAACATGCGTTCACGTTTACGCCGTCCTTTTCCATCTTCGTCAACTGCGATACGGAAGAAGAACTCCAACGGCTTTACGACAGTCTTTCGGCAGGCGGAAAAGTGTTAATGCCTCTTGGCAACTACGGCTTCAGCCGTAAATTCGGCTGGCTCAACGATGTGTTTGGCGTATCCTGGCAGATCAATCTGCCCTAATCCTCATCCTTCTATGAGGATGCTATCTTGAAACGTTTTCCTATGACAAACGTATAGGAGTGCGGAATGTGAACTCGCTTGAGCGTCAGGGGGAACGTACATGTTGGAATTAGTCCAGCAGGCAGAAGGAGTATGGGCCTATATCGCCTTGTTTTTATTGGCTGCAGCTCCTTGGCTGGATGTGTTTGTTGTAGTACCGCTCGGAATTGTCGCAGGCTTATCACCGGTAACGGTATCCATCGTAGGATTTGCAGGAAATTTCCTAATGATTGTGCTCATTGGATTATTCTTTAAACAATTCTCGTTATGGAGAGAGAGCCGCCGGGTTAAAAGCGGCGGCCTATCAGGGCCAAGCAAAAAAGAACTGCGGGCCAAAAGCATTTTGGAAAAGTACGGCCTGCCCGGACTCGCTTTGCTCGCTCCGGTATTGCTGGGCACGGATATTGCTGCTGTACTCGCCTTTTCATTAGGCCTGTCTCGCACTCGAGTTATTCAGTGGATGGGCATCAGCCTCGTTGTATGGACCATCGCTATGGCGATCGGATCCGTGTACGGATTTGGATATATGGCATGGATTTAAATCAGTCCTGAATAAAGCCCGCTTCCCTCTGTGGAAGCGGGCTTTATTTGTTTTACGCCCAAACGGGCAATCGGGCAGCTCCATATAGTAGTAGAGAGCAACTATTTTCATAGGAGGACGGCAGTATGATCGAAATATCTTCAAATCAAGCAAAACTTACAAGAAAACAAGTTATTTTAGTGCTGTTTATATTAATTCTTCTTTTTCTCAAACGAAAGCGGAAATGCGGCGGTTCGGTAGGAGAAACGACGGAGGGGTTCACCGTTTATAACAAAACGGCCAACTACTCTTTAGTTGCTACTTCCTATTCGGGAGATTTCCAATCGCCGAAACCGGACTTGAATACAATAGCGGCAGGCGGTAGTTACAATTATGAAGTTGTCACATCTTTTGGTGATATTGAGGATGCCGAGGCTAAATATAATGTAACCAATAGCAGTAATCAAACTGTAGGAACGCTTAGCTGTACGTTTCGAAATGGCGCCGGCCTTGGCGCAGCTCCGATTATAAGATTTGTTAAAACAACGGGTCCTATTAGTGCCAGAGTCAGTAACAGCAGAAATTTAATTGTTACCGAAAATAGCTAATTGTAAAAAAAACACGGCGAATTTAATCGCCGTGTTATTAGCTATTTTGTTTAAAGCCTCCCAGAAATACGGCGAGAGCTTTCATCGTTTCATTCAGAGCATCCGGCTGTTCCGATTCATTCGCTAGCCAAAGCGCCGTCTCGTTCAATCCGCCAGAAATAAAATGAGTCGTCACATCGAGAGGAACTCTGCTTAAATATCCTTTGTCCTGCATCTGGCTAAGCTGGCCTCGCAACAAACGCATGGAATGGTTTGTATCCATTTCCCGCCATACTTCCCAGCCGAGAATGGCCGGGCCGTCGATCAGCATAATGCGCCTGTTTCTTTCCTCAACAGCGGCTAAAATAAAGGCTCGACAGCCCAAATATAGCTGCTCCCATTCATCCTCGCTTGTCGACGCTTCCTGTTCTACTTTTGCGGCTACCTCCCGCTGCACATCCTCTAGTACAATCCGAAACAATTCCTTTTTGCTGCGAAAGTGATGATAGACCGCCCCCCTCGTCATGTTTGCTTCGAGCACAATGGATTCAAGGGCTGTATTGGCATAACCGTATTCAGTAAAATGAACTCTGGCAATTTCAATCAGCTTGCTAATCGTATCCTCCGTCTCGGCCTTGCTTCTCCTCATGGAGTCTGTTCCTTGTACTGATCTGCAAAATGTTCAGCCGGAGGAATAACGGTAATCATATCAATTAAAACCCCGTTAGGATCAGAGGTTATAAAATGCCGCTGCCCAAAGTCCTCGCTGCGGATGTCGAGCTCAAGAGGGAGCTTTGCTTCGCGGATGAGACGCTCGTATTCGGCATCCACGTCCTCCACCTCAAAATTAAGAATCAATCCGTTTACTTTATTCCGAAACGATACGGGAATCGTAGCATGCGCGGCGTCGAGAATCGCCAGCTCAAACGGCATGTCCGTGCCTGACTTTTTTAAACTCACATACCAATCCGCCTCAAAAACAAGCTCGAATCCAAAATGGCTCACGTAAAATGCGGCAGTTTCCGCCACCTTTTCCGTTAAAAGGACGGGATAAAAGCTGGATAGTTTCATAGGAAAAGCCCCTCTCCGTTTATTTAAAGCGATCTTAACATACATACTGTATGTATGTAAATAAGAAATGGGATCTTTTTGAAATTCTAATCAAGCCAGCCCGCACGCTTTCTATTGATTTTTCATATAATGCCGTAGTTCAAGTAGAAGGAGTAACGTATTATGACGATGGAAAAAACCTTTAGCCATACCATCAAAGGATCGCAGCTTGGCATAATTCTCGTTCTATTTATTTTGCTATTCATCGTCACGCAGACTTTTTCCAAGCTTCTTTATAAACGCAGCGGTTCTTCAACGATACATGCAACCCAAACCTTTCGAGTCATAAACGAATCGGATAACTTAAGGCTGCAAATGCGCGAAAACTCCGGCTTCATCGAAGCTCCGCCCTCCAACAGCTGGCTGGAACCCGATGGAGGAAAAGATTTATTCTTACAAGATATTAGTCAGGGATTCAGCAAATGCTGGTATCAGATATATGATCGAGGTGAAGTTGACGGTTTAATTCAGTTTCTGATGATTACTCACCTTATTGGGGACATTCCATACTGCTATTTTTCTAATATCGAGTGGACGAACAATGACATTGCTTTTTATCAAATTAATATAGGAGATAGTAAAGGTGAATTTCCGACGCTCATAATAACGGATCGCACCGACAGTACTAGAAGAGGCCGCTTCCGGTAAAGCTTATTCATAAACATTAATTAAAAAAGGTGATATCCGCCGAAGGATATCACCTTTTGTTATCGAGCATTATCCAGACAGCACCGTTATTGTATTCCCCGCACCATTGGCGAAAAAAACGCGGTTGTTTTTCTCGTTGACGACGCCTGCCGACGTCCCCAGCCCCATACGAAGATCCGCTTTAATGATTTTACTCGTCGCTCCATCGATGACTGTCGCCCGGCTTGGCGGTATTTCTTCTCCGGCGGTTGAGACATAAATGCGATTCAGCTTGCGGTTAACTACCGGAATCCGCGGCGATTCTCCGCCTTGAATCGTCGTCATAATTTGATTCGTTTTCCCGTTAATAACCGTAATTTTAGAGCTGTTTGTCGTGTCGTCCGGCGCGTAAATAAGGTTTGTTACAGGATTAACCGCAAAGGTGTCAATGTCTCCAACGTTTGGAATGGTTTTGATCCGCTGATTCGTCCGCCCGTTGACGATTGACACGCTGCTCCTCTCTTCAACCGCAATGTAAAGGCGATTCGTACGTAAATTAATAACAAGCGAGAGCGGTCCCTGCCCCACTTTTATGGCAGACATTACGCGATGGGTACATCCATTAATGACCGTTGCAGTATTCGATCCGGTATTTAACACATACACCCGATTTGTAAACGGATTAACGGCAACCGCATGAGGAGCTGCAAAGCTGGGATTTTGCGTTCCAACCGGTATCGTTGCGATGACTTTCTCCCTCGTGCCGTCAACAACCGTAACCGAGTTTCGTTCAATATTAAGCGCATATACTTTATTTGTCTTGATGTTGACCGCGATGGAAGCAAAAGCCCCGCCTGCCTCCAAAGTGCGGACGAGCTTATTTGACCTGCCGTCAATTATAAACAGCTTGCCTGTCAAACCCGACACAAAAATTTGATTCGTCCGCGGATTGACGGCAGTGAAAACGGCTCCGGCGAGCCCTTCAACAGTCGCAACGACCCGATTCAAACGGCTGTCAATTACCGATAGACTGCCGCTGCCGTTATTCGGTACATATAACATGCCGGTGCGCTTATTTATGGCGATATCCGACGGCCTGCTGCCTACACGAATCGTTGCGATGACTTTGATTTCACTAATCTCGATTCCCTCCCTACTCCATTTGGAGCAGAGTATGAAAATCAAAGCGTGAGCGCTTGTACGTTTCTGCTGCTACAGCGAAATTGTACACTTGCTCTATTTTTTTAAGGTCGTGCATTCAAAAAGCCCCCTTTCGCTAGAAAAGGGGCTTAACGTCTCACTTTGTCGTTAATTGTTTGAACTTTTCCACCTGCTGCGTAATTGCCACCTCGGTCGGCAGCCGCTCAATGCTGGAGGCTCCGAAAAATCCGACAACGCCGTTAGTGCGTTCAAGCACATAAGCCGCATCCTCCGGCTCCGAGATTGGCCCGCCGTGGCAGATGACCAGAATATCGGGATTGACGGATTTGCCTGCGTCATGAATTCGCTGCACCAAATCGACCGATTCGTCGAGTGTATACGCCGTTTTGGCGCCGATCGCGCCTTTGGTCGTCAGTCCGACATGGGCGACAAGCACATCAGCTCCGGCTTGCGCCATTTTGATCGCATCCTCCTCACTGAACACATAAGGAGTGGTGAACAGATCCAGCTCATGCGCTTTGCGGATCATTTCAACTTCAAGGTCATACCCCATGCCCGTTTCCTCCAGATTTTGGCGGAAAACCCCGTCAATTAGCCCGACGGTCGGGAAATTCTGGACGCCGGAAAAGCCCATATCCTTGAGCTGCTTCAGATACACCTCCATGAGCCGGAACGGGTCCGTGCCGCATACTCCGGCAAGCACCGGCGTATCCTTCACGATCGTCAGCACCTCTCCGCCCATCTCCACGACAATTTTATTGGCATCGCCGTAAGGCATCAGTCCGGCCAGCGAACCGCGCCCCGCCATGCGGTAACGGCCCGAGTTGTAAATAATAATCATGTCGGCTTCGCCCGCTTCGGCGCATTTGGCCGACAGCCCTGTACCCGCCCCCGTGCCGACGAGCGCTTTACCTTCCTTGATTTGCGCATGGAGCCGCTTCAAAATCTCGCTTCTGGAAATTGCCATGTTCCATTCCTCCTAAGCTAGGATCTACTTATTCATCATAACGAGCAGCCGCTCCGCGATTAGCGCAGCTACAGCCGGGTCGTTAATATTTTCTTCCGTCTCGATTAAAGGGATATCCTCGCGAAGATGCTCCTTGATTCCTTTTAATAAAGCCTTGCGCTCCTCCACGCCGTCAAAAGCCTGTCCGGTCCGATCCAACATGGAAACTCCGCCCTGCGGAAAAATGACGATCGTTCCTGCCTGGCTTGCGTTAAGCTTAAGCGCAATTCGCCGGCCCAGCTCCGAGTTCTCGGATAAGGTCGTCCTCATTAGCGTTGTGGTTGGATTATGAATATAAAAAGTCCGGTCCTTGAACTGTTGCGGCACCGTCTCCGGCGGGCCAAAATTGACCATATCCAATGCGCCGACAGACACGACCTGAGGAATGCCCGCCGCACCCGCCGCCTCCAATCGATTCGGCCCGGCGCTGAAAACGCCTCCGACCAGCTCGTCCGCAAGCTCTGTTGTCGTTATATCCGCAACGCCTTTAATGAATCCCGCCCGGATCAGTTCTTCCATCGCCATTCCCCCGGCGCCTGTGGCATGAAACACAAGGACGTCGTACCCTTGCTCCTCTAACAGCTCCCGTACCCGGGTTACACATGGCGTGGTAACGCCGAACATCGTCGCGCCGAGCATCGGCTTTTCCGTTTCGTCATCCTGCTCTCTCGAAATCTCCTGTATCATACCGGCCAAAGCATACGCGGCGTTGCGCAAAATCCGCCGGGACAGCTTGTTGATGCCCGCAATATCGACAACGGAGTACATCATCATAATGTCTTTTTCCCCAACGTAGGGCCGGGTATTACCTGATGCGACCGTAGATACGAGCAGCTTGGGAATGCCAATTGGCACTTCTCTCATCGCTGCCGCGCCAATCGTCGTTCCAGCCGTGCCGCCCATGCCGTACACAGCTCCTATCCGGTCCTGCTCCAGCAGATCCGCCATTATGCTGGACACGCCGTCCATCATAACGGAGATCGCTTTCCCTCGATCGTTCTGCTTCTGCAGCTCAGCCAGACTCATTCCGCCGCGCTCGGCCACCTCTGCACTGCTGATATCAGGAGTGAAAAACGGCGTGCCGAGCACTCCCATATCAATGACAAAGGTTTCAACGCCAAGCGACTCGAGCGCCTGTTTGACAAAATCAAACTCTGCGCCTTTTGTATCCAGCGCACCTACCAGAACCGCTTTTTGGGTCACTTTGCCTCCACTCCGTTCACTAGAGCTTCAACATGAAGCTTGGTCAGCCTGACAACCTCCGCCTCGCCGATCTGGTCTTGCTGATAGAAGGATGGATAGTGAGTATCAATCGTCATCATCGCTTGCGGATCATGCTGGGCAATCGCTCTCAACACCGGCTCATGATCGTAATCATCCCGACCGGCAATGGCAAAATTGCCGAACAAGCCGTGCGGATGCTGTTCGTCCTGCGAATCGTAAGCGCGGTTAGCCCCTTTCAGATGCGTTTGCCAAACATAACCTTTCACATGCTCGTAGGCATCCAGTTCTGGAAATTCTCCGGCTCTCCAGCCGTTGATAATATCCCAGTTGATCTTAAGATTAGGATGATTGGCGTACCGCGCCAGAATGCCAAGCTCCTTGGCGTTTTTCGTCAGCGTCGGTGGCTCGTTTTCAACAAGAATCGTTTTGTTCCGGGTCCGGGCATGCTCGGCATGGCGAGCCAAAATCGCTGCATTATAGCGATATGCGACGTCCTTTTCCGACATCGGGAGCCCATCGAAGCCTTCCGCCCGATGAAGCGAGTAAACCCGAACATAAGACGTTTCGAACAAATCCGCCAGATCGAACAGCCGCTCAAGTACCTGGCTCATTTCCTGATGATGCTGTTCATCGTAATTGTCATATTTCGGAGGCCCGGAGAAGGAGCAGGTATTAACCGCCCATGAGCTCAAGCAGCTTACTTTCATGCCGGCTGCATCCAGCTTGCCCTTGATGACACGGGCCGCGTCCATCGGGATGTTATCCAGGGTGTAACCGTCCAGCTTGGCTCTCAAATCCACATAGGAGAACCCAAGCGCTTTTGCCTGTTGCAGCGCCTCGTCAAATGATTCACAGCCGAGCATATCCGAGCACACACTAAGCTTCATGGTTTGACCTCCCTATTCAATCGTAATCCACTGATCCGAACGTTTTTTATAAGCATCGAAGATGCGCGTTAAATGCAAGGAGTCTTTAAGCGTCGAACGGGTGATTTTTTTCCCTTCCAAGACGTGGCTGGCAAAATAATTAACGCTCTGCACCATGCCCTGCAGCAGCAGGTTTTTGTTGTAAATCTGTCCAAGAGAATATTCCGGCTCCCATAATACAGGGCCGTCCGCAGGATCATCCCCGATGTAAATCGGAGCTTTGCCGTACTCGCCGCTGCCCTTTTTCCCTTTGTAGTAAATGAGCCTCATTGCGTTATCGATGACGACATTTTGCTTGTCCCCGATGACCTCAAAACGTTCGAGCGGGCTTGTCTCCGCCTGCGTGGAGGAAAGCTGCAGCGAGCCGATTGCGCCTGACTTGAACTTCAGCAGCGTCTGGACATTGCCGCTTGGCTGATGCTCAATAAAACACATCTCCTTCACATCGCCCATGAGGTAGTGAATGCCCGACATCGGGTGGCAAATATCCAGAAACCAATGCAAGCTCGTTCTGGTGTTAATCTCCGGCTGAAACGGCGACAGCGTCAGCGGGTAACGCCCGTTAATCGACACCGATTCTCCAAATTCAGGACGGTCGAGAATTTGCCGAGCCTTTTCAAACGTCGGGTAAAAATAGCGTTTGTTGGCCACCAGAACAAATTGGCCTGATTTATCTTCAAGCTCCAGCAGGCGTTCCGCCTCTTCAGCCGTATAGGCTACCGGTTTCTCAATCCAGACCGGCAAGCCGGCGGCAAGGATATCCGGCACGATTTTCGGGTAGAGCGGATGGCCGTTCTGGTCAAAGTTCAGCACGACAAACACCGCGTCCAGCTGTTCCTTTTTGAGCATCTCCAGATGGCTCGTATAGGCTTTGTCAGCACCGAACCGTTTACGGTAAATTTCCGCGCGCTCTGCATTCAGATCGCATACTGCGACCAGATCAATCGGCGCATAATCAAACGTCGGATACACATTGCGGAACGCATGGGCGCCGCAGCCGATGAAGCCTACTCTGATTTTCCGGTCGTACTCGTAATTGAATTTAATGTTGTACATATCCACGTCCCTCTCTGCTGAATGTCTGTTATTCGCCGATCGTTTTGCGGTCAGGCGCGGAGTAAGCGATAATCATGCGGCATGGCTCCCAGCTGGTGACCTTTGCATTATGCGGGACGTTGCGCGGAATCCGCAGCAGCATGCCTGGCTTGAGATGAACAACCTCGTCTCCAAGCGTGTGGTCGCATTCGCCGGAGAGAACAAAGATAACCTCTTCGCAGTTGGGATGGATGTGGCGGGGATTTTCCGTGCCCGGATGGATAAATACCATGCCGAAGGTTAACTCGCACTCGGAATCGATTTCTTGACCCATCAGCCACTGAAGCCCGCCCCATTCTACGGGATACATGTATTTTTCTTCATTTGCATTTGTCACTGTTGCCATATCGATCTCTCTCCTTTTTTGTACGTCAGAAATTTATTTAACTGCCCCGTCGGACATGCCTTCCACGAATTGACGCTGAAAAATCAGGTACACGATAATGCTCGGAATCATGCTAATAACGGTGCCTGCAAAGATCAGGCCAAAGTTGGTGGAATTCTCGCCCTGGAAGGACAGCAGACCAAGCGATAACGTGAAATTCTCGTTGGAGATCAGCAGCACTAGAGGAAGCAGGAAATCGTTCCAGATGCTCATGAACGTAAACACGAGCAGAGCTACGACTGCGGGCTTGGCAAGCGGGAGCATGATGGAAAAGAACGCTCTCCATTCCGACGCGCCGTCCACATAGGCTGACTCTCTTAATTCCTTCTGGATATCCTTCATCGTGTTCCGCATCAGGAAGACCGAAAACGGAAGGGCCAGTCCAGCGGAAACAAGCACCACGCCCGAAAGCGAGTCTACAAGCCCAATGGATTTTAATTGATAAAAGACGGGGATGATGATGGCTTGGACCGGAAGCGCCATGCCGAGCAGGAACAGATAAAAAATCAGATTGTTTCCTTTAAATTTGATCTGCGCAAAGGCGTATCCAGCCGGGCAGGCTACGATGAGAACAAGCAGCATGCCGCCAATCGTAATGATCGTGGTGTTCCAGAAGTAAGTGCTGAAGTTGCCCAAGTCCCACGCCTTGGCATAGTTATCGAAACTCCATGACTTCGGCAGGGAGAAGGGCTGATTGACAATTTCCATGTTGGTTTTGAAGCTGGCCAATACAGCCCAGAAGATCGGCAGCGTTACGACCGCAAGCAGCACGAGCAGAACGGTCCATAACAGGACTTGCGGGTTAGCCAAACGTGTCCGCATGTTCTATTCCCCCTTATCCCGCCAATAGTTGAAGGCGATCGTCAGTCCGATAACAATAATGCCGAGCACGACGCTTCCAGCCGACGCATAGCTGACCTTGTTCATGCTGAAAGCCGCTTTGTACACATAAGTCGCCACCACCTCGCTTTTGTAAAAGGGGCCTCCCTGGGTCATAATCCACACAAGGCCAAAGCCTTTCAAGGCGTGGATGACAACCATGCTGACGACGACGTTCATCGTGTTTCGCAGGCTCGGCACGGTAATGTTCCAGAACTTGCGGAGCGGGCCCGCACCGTCAATATCTGCAGCTTCGTACATGGAATTGTCAATGCTTTGCAAGCCTGCCAGAAACAGAACCATATACGTGCCGTAGAACGCCCATGTGCTGGTGATTACGAGAGCGGGGATGACAATAGACGGTTCTCCAAGCCAATTTTGCGCCAAGGCTCCCAGCCCTACTTGTCTGAGAAATACATTAATCGCTCCATAGGATGGCTCGTAAATTTTGGACCACAGCACCCCGATAACCGCGAGCGAAAGTACGGATGGCAGATAAAATCCGGCCCGGAAAAACATCTTTCCCCGTTTCAGCTTGGCGATCATTACGGAAATAGCGAGCGTCGGCAATATCATTAGTACAAGCGAAAGCACGACCCAATAAAAGTTGTTAAACAGAGATTTGAGGAAGATCGGATCTTGCGCTAATTGCGTGTAATTAGCGGCTCCGACAAAGTTCATCGTTGGCGCCGCCCCGTCCCAATCAAAAAAGCTGAGACGAACCGCATCCGCCATCGGATAAAGCATAAACAGGATGTATAGAATTAACGCGGGGGAAAGAAACGAAAGAATGATTAACATACGTTTGATGCTGCGTTTTCCTTTTGAAGCAAGCCGGTTGGCTTCATTGACGGATGAAGGATTCACCACCATATTTGTTGTACTCATTGCTATCCCTCCAAGGGTTGCATGACATACGGGCCTTCACTTTGAAGCGCTTTCAATTCTTCTTGTAATTCGCCTACTTCCGGATTATTTCTTCTTGACCTGATATCCGGCAGCCCGATCCTTAACCGCTCCAGCCTCAATATTGTCCATCGCCTGTTTTGGCGTCACCAGACCGCCAAGCAGTCCTTGCAAATTCTGATAGTAGGCTTCCTTCGCTTCCGGTCCGATAAATACGGTCGGATTGTAGCCAAATCCGTTTTCGATATCCTTGATGGCCTGCGCCAGCACAGCTCCTGCCGGTTGAATGCTTGCCGAGCTGCTGGATGCCGGGATCAGGTTATAGGTCGGATCTCCCAAGGTGATTTCGCTGAAGTCCTTCGATAACACAAAGTTCAGCCAAGTCTCCGCCAAATCTTCGTCCTCCGCCTTCGACGGCACGACCCATGTGAGTCCGATTCCGCCCGTAGGGCTGGCCGTTTTGCCTTCAATAAAGGAAGGCATCGTGAACGCTGCCATGCTGTCTTCCAGCTTCTGATCGGCAATATCGGAAATCAGATACGTGCCCTCAATTTCCATTGCCGCTCTTTTGCTAAGCAGAGAAAATTTCGAATCCGCTTGCGTAAGGGTAACGGCTTCCTTCGGAATGTAGCCTTGTTTAACCCAATCCTCCAGCGTCTCGGCCGCTTTAACGAACTCAGGCGCATTCCATTTGCCGTCTCCGTAAATCAGATTTTCAACGGCTTCACGGCCCGCAACAGACTCCATAATGTTCGAGAAAATCCAGCCGATTGCATAACCGTTTCTGGCTCCGACCGTAATTGGCGATACGCCGGCTTCCTTCAGCTTCTCCAGCATGGACATGAACTCATCCTTTGTTGCAGGAGTAGTAACGCCATGTTTATCAAAGATATCCTTGTTGTAAAACACCATAATGGCATCTAATGTATGGGGCAGCTCAAAAATGTTTTCCTCGCCGGCTACAAGCTCGTAAGCGGTTGGCCTCAGCTGTTCTTCCCATTTATTTTTCGTGTAGAGCTCGTTCAGCGGTTTAATCAAGTTCACATCGGACAGCGTTTTCACCCGGCCCGGTCCCGCGTTAATCAGAATCGCGTCAGGCGGGGTAACGCCCGATTGCAGCATCGTCGTCAGCTTGCCGGATTCCACCTTCACCTCGCCGGCTACCAGCTCCACTTTAATGTCGGGATGCAGCTCTTTGAACTTGTTCACGACTTTTTCCCACAGCTTTTTCTCGGTGTCGTTATAGTAATTCGGAACCAATAAATCCAATGTCTGCGCACCCGTATTCCCAGCCCCAGCAGATGGATCGGTTTCGTTAGACGCTGCTGTATTTGGGCTGCCGGAAGGAGATGAACATCCGGATAATAAAGCGATTACAATAATTCCGCTCATAACGTATTGGCCTTTCATACTTTCCCTCCCCTTGAATGTGGTTGACGGCCCGTCTTAAAGCAACTATAAATAATATAAACCCGAAGAACAATGGTACATTAAGTCGAAAAAAGAGTAAAAATAATGGTTCCTCCTGTAGTTCAACCTTGAAATTTGGCCAATACAATGACACTACTCCTTGAATAGAGGTGGGAGTTAATGAAAATATCTCTTTCTTTATTTGCCAAGTTATTCCTTACATTCTCAATTCTAACATCCGCATCACTTACGCTCACCGGATACGTGACCTATCGAAATATGGCGGCAACATTAAACAACAATTTGGATAAAGAAACAAACGCTTATTTGGATCAAAAAATGAAAGCGTTAACAATATTTGTGAATGACATCGACCGGATGGGCAGCTCCATCTCCCAAAGCCCGGCCGTCTCGGATTTTTTGAAAAATACGGATCAGGATGTTTACTTTTCCTCCTTCCGGCAGCTGGATGGTTTAGTTGAACGCATTCATGCGATTCGCCCAGAAAATATCGGCATCACGATCGTAAGTGATAACGGGTTTACCTATAATTTTGGCTACACGCTCAGCGACCGCCAAATTCCGTTTCAGCAATTTCCGTGGCTGCCTCCGTCCCATTCTTACATGGATAAACCATTTCTTACGCCCTTGCACGACCGGCCTTATGTCGCCGTTAAAGAGCTGCAGCCTGTTTTTTCATTTGTCCTCCAGCTTACAAGCAACAATTTGAAGGAGCATGGCTTGCTGATTATCGATTTTCCCATGGAAGTACTGAATGATTTTTTTGAGACTTCCCCGTCCTCAGCAGAGCTTTCCGGGGTGTTTGTTACCGATCAGAACGGCGCGATTGTTCACCCCGTGAGCCAGCCGTTTATTACAGCAAAGGATTTAACGGATATGAACGGAACCTCTCGGATGGTTAAAAACGATACGTTCTACAAGGTCATTCACAAGCGGGATTCGGCAACCGGCTGGACGTTAGGCGCTTATTTTATGGAGGATCAGCTTTACGCATCCATTGATCAATTCCGCAATTCAACCATTGTCACAATTATTCAGACGATACTTCTCTGTCTGATCGCTTCCTTTTTCATCTCCCGCAGCATTGCGAGCCCTATTCAGAAGCTCAAACGATTGATGAAGCAGTTCGGAAGCGGCGACTTGGACCAATACTTTGAAATTCAGCGGAAGGATGAAATAGGCGCGCTCGGCGTCGGTTTTAACGGGATGGTGAAACGGATCAAGGAATTAATTCAGCTTGTTTATTACGAGCAAAATGAAAAGCGCAAAGCCGAGGTCGCTGCTCTACAGTCCCAGATCAATCCGCATTTTCTGTATAACACGCTGGAATCCATTAACTCCCTGGCAAGGAAGCATAAAGAGCCTGAGATCAGCAAAATGATCGTTATGTTAGGCAAGCTGTTGAGGATGAGCATCAGCACACATGATGATCTGGTCCGCATCGAGTCAGAGCTCGAATATGTGCAGTATTATTTGGAGATCCATAAATTCAGGCTGCAGAGACCGATTGATTATGAAATTACGATGGATGACGAAATGCGCCAGCTGTACACCGTCAAATGGATTTTGCAGCCGATTATTGAAAATGCCATTATTCACGGATTAGACCGCAAACAGCATGGCGGCAGCATTAAAATTACCGGCTGGAGCGATGGAGAGGATATCTTTATTCAAGTAGCCGATCAAGGCGTTGGCGTCGCTTACGAGCAGCTGCAGCAGATGCGGCATCATCTGCAGCATGATTCCGACCATATGACCAAGCAGGAAAAAAAGGTCGGGCTGTACAATGTCCAATCCCGCATTCAGCTTCATTTTGGCAAAAACTACGGTATATATCTGGATAGCGTCTTGCATGAGGGCATGAAGGTAACCGTGAAAATCCCAAGGAGGACGACGAATGAATCCCTATAAACTGCTTATCGTCGACGATGAATGGATGGTGTCGGATAGCCTGCGCACGATGGAGGAATGGCAGGAACGGAACATCGAGGTGATCGGGACCGCTTCCAATGGCGAGGAGGCAATTCAGCGTCTGGAGACCGAGCATGTGGACTTTATGATTACCGATATTCAGATGCCGGATATGGACGGGCTGCAGCTGCTTCAGCATGTTTATGAAAACAACCCTGGCTTGCAGGTAGTGGTTATCAGCGGCCACACTGAATTTTCGTATGCCCATACCGCATTGAAATATAAAGCAAAAGGTTATGTGCTTAAACCGCTCGATACGGATGAACTGCTTGGTATTATTGACGAAATGATCGCTGCGCATGCGTTGAAGGGATCGGCTGCTGCAGAACCGGAGCCGGTTGAAGCCGGTTCCCTAACGTATCAGGAGTCCGTCGTACAGCGCGCCAAAACATTTATTCAGGCCCACTTAGACCAGCCCATTTCCTTGGCTGACGCGGCCGAGGAGGTTCATCTGACCGCCCATTACTTCGGCCAAATGTTCAAAGCGGTTACCGGCGAAACCTATCTGTCTTACCTGACCAAGATGCGAATGGATAAAGCATGCGAGCTGCTTAAAAACCCCGAGCTCAAGTTATACGATATATGCCGCCAGGTCGGATATGTGGAATCGAATTATTTTTCGAAAGTTTTTTATAAGACAAAAGGGCAATTACCTAAAGAGTTTCGGCAGGAGCACTTTAACGGTCAAGCTGATTAGAGCTGAATAAGCTCGCTGAGCTGCGTTAAGTCATCCGCGTATTTTCATAAAACGGCATCTAAAACTTCCAGCTTAGTATTCGTCAGTACTTTCCAAGTTATTGAACTGGAACTGCTATAATTTGTAAAAAAAGCTTTAGGTCTGTAGTTTGTGTCATAGTTCAAAGTAACTGAAAATCGGTCACTACTTAACGAATAATAACCGATGCTGGCGGAGGTTGGTCTCCAAGTGTCAACATGCAAATAAAATAGATTCTGTCCGCCATTAGCTGGAATACTACTAGGAATTTCCGATTCAAGACTTCCTGAATAAATGGAAATAAAAAGATAGAAACGACTATTGTTAATAATTTGAAACTCTTGAGAACCCCTAACTTCAATAGAATTGTCATCAGAGCAGTTATTCGGTATAAATATTCTCGTAACAGCCACTAACAAAATAAACAAAACCAAGATCATACCTAAATTCATGTCTCTACCTCCTCGTCCTATACTACAACTTATGAGAAATGAAGAGACACGGTGCGAGTTTTACGCACATATAAGAGCCCTTTTCACGTTAGAAAAGGGCTCCGTCAACTGAAATCTGTGGTAAACGTATGCGCAAAATTTAGGAATTTTTAACCGTAAATACATCGCCCTTTTCTCCGCCAAACACAATCATACCGCCTTCAGGCAGCACAACGGATTTATTGCCGTGAACCTTTGAAAAATGCACCGCCGTGCCTTTTGCGTCAAAAACAGCAAATCCCCCGCTTGCCGGGCTCTTGACCGTGATTACCTTTTTGGCTGACTTTTTGTCGATTTTGTACCATACAGCCTCACCGTTCGTAATGCGAATCGATTTGGTGTTTTGAGGAAACGCTCCAATGGCAGCCTCGCTGACATACGTTTCTCCGTTAATGGTTAAATACTCCTTCTGATTCTTCTTATAAAATTCCAGATCAAACGTATCTCTTCCGCCCATAATCGGGATGGCGATTGCATTAACAGCCTTATTTGCATTCACTATTTTTGTGCCATAGACGTATCCGTTATCCGTATCTACAGCTATTTCTTTGGTCAATATGGCTTGTGCCAGATATGCCATAGAGGTGATTTTTTCATCCAAGCGGTAATATTTTTTGCCGTTTCGTTGTTCCCACGCTTTTTTGGCAGCTTGATTTAGCGGGTTGCGATCCAGCTTTTGATACAGATAAATGCCGTTAACGACTTGGCCTAATCCAGGTAAGGTCATGTATCCGTAATATTTGAGATACGTTTTGCCGTTCTCCGCCTGCTCAAAGCTTATGGCCGCACTACCGTCCTTGTTTTTGAACTGCCCGTCCCCTGTGTAAACGAATGTTTCAGGAGGAGCTGGACCTTCAGCGACTACAGGGATAACCTCTCCGTTTTTAATGTCCAGTTGAACTGTGCCGCCCGGATGACCGTACAAACCGGAGAAAGCCTGCAAATCCGCCGGCATGTCCACTTTAACAGCTGGCTCAAACGTTCGGTCTGGCAAAATTTCTTTTATGATTCCTTTATCTTTGATGTATTCCAATAAAATTTTCGATGCCATGAGGCCATTGAAGGTAGACGCCCCTCCTGAAGAAAGCACCGCCATTGAGATATCGTACTCCGGCAGCGTAACCACGCTGGAGTGATACGCTTGCGTGTCCCCGCCTTTGGATAATGCGGTAATTCCATAGTCATCAAACGGCGCCAGCTGAACGGCATCCCAGCCAAGGCCATAATTAATGAGGTTGGATGTTTCCGATATCCACACTCCTTTTTCGTATTCATGGCTTTGCATCGCTTCTGCCGACTTCTCCGATAAAACATTCTCATAGTTTCCGATAAGAACATCGGCGAACTTGCTCACATCCTCAGCGGTGGAGTAAATGCCTCCCGCCCCAATCACATTCACCGTTTCAACGGGTAAAGCCTGATCTAACCCTGGCATATAAGCTTTGGCGAGTTTATTTCGGTTAAACGAATCCAGCGGCGTTTTGGTCGAGTTTAACTCAAGAGGGTTGATAAAATGTTTTTGCAAAAATTTAGTGTAGCTTTTGCCGCTCACCCGCTCAACCAAAAGCTCTAACAGCTGGAATCCGTCGTTGCAATAAACCGAAAATTCGCCCGGCTCAGCCTTTAAGCGCTGGTGGCGCAATCGGTTCAACAACTCATCATGAGCTTCCGTATCGCTGTCATCGAACAAAAAGCTGTTTTTTAACGTACTGCCGTTTAATCCCGAGGAATGATTCATCAGCATGCGCGGTGTTATTTTTTTATACCGTTCATCCGCCATTTTAAATTCTTTCAAATACATCGTGAGCGGTTTATCCAGATCAATTCCATTAGACTCGACCAGCTTCATCGCAGCCGCCGTCACATACATTTTACTTATCGAACCTGTTCCGAACATCGTATCCTTCGTTACCGGCGTTTTTTTTGCTTTATCCTGCACACCGGCGCTGCCTGATAATACAACATCTCCGTCATCCCTGATGGCGTACTGAATTCCGCTAACGCCGTAATCGGATACGATTGTTGCTGCCATTTCCTTTGCCTTTTGTTCAACAGATTGTTGAACCGGCAGAGCAGACGCTGAGCTGACCGGAACAACGGCAAGCACAGCGGCCATGAATACAAAAAGCTTTTTCTTCATGAAATACTGCCTCCTTTAAATTGGCTATCTAGGTAATTCTCGTTTAAGGGGCAGATACCTTTTTTATAAATCCAATTACTGGTGAACAAAATCATAGCTTTTTAATGAAATAAAAAAAACGCAACCCAGATCAGGTTGCGCTGGATATTATTTTATCCAAAAAGATTGGAAAGTTCGTCTGCATATAACGCGACAACTGCAATCGCAATGGCAAGATTGAGCAGTGCCGGAATCATTTTGCCGATCGGATGTTTAACTCGAAGATGTGTGACAACCGCAACGAGCATCATAATGCCGATCAGCACGGCTGCCCAAGCGGCAACACCCGCGTACCAGTAACCGATCACAAGTCCTACGGCTCCGATAATTTGCACAAACCCCGTAACCGTACGGAACCATTGAGGCAGCTTAATGGAATCAAACAGCTCCACCTGATGCTGCGCTCCTGTAATTTTGCTGATGCCGAAAAATGCCATAGAGAAAAGCAGCCAACTTTGAAGTACGATCGCCAGTATATGCACCTAAATCCCCGCCCTTTTAGCTTTTGTTTATCTGACACCTTTCAGTGTCCTATCTGATAATATAATACCAGCGCTTTTCCTGTAAAGACATTCGTTTAAAGTATTTAGTGGAAATTTCAATTGATGTTCGGTAAAGCTGCTTGACCCTGACATTAGTGTCAACGTTTATACTAACGTTACAATTACCTCAATTTATCGGAAAGGGAGCAAACCATGACTCGACAGCCATTGCCTGCATGGGCCGCCCAATATTTAAATTATATCCAAGTTCCGGTTCAGGAACCTTCTTATGAATATTTAACAAGGATCTGTACCGCCCATCTCAATCGGATTCCTTTCGAAAACATTAGCACTTTGATGAATGTTAAAGCTTATCATCAGCAAAAACATCTAGAGCAGGATGTACAGAAGTTTGTGGAGCAGCTCTATCAGCATCATATGGGCGGAACCTGTTATGTCCTGAACAGCAGCCTGCATGAATTGCTGAAGCGGCTTGGATTTCACTCTCGTTACGCTTTACTGGGCGGCGGGCATGCCGCGCTGCTCGTCCGGCTCCCGGATGAACAAGAAGAACTGTATGTGGATTGCGGGAACAGCGCTCCTTTATTTGAGCCGATGCGCTTGGAGAGTGATCCTCACCAGGTATCCAGCTACTGCGGGATAGAGATAAGGTTCAGCCCGGGAGACGAACCCGGAACGTACACCTATCACAGATCGGTGGATGGAAAAGAGCTCACTGAGATGAACTGGACGTTTGATGCCCGAATACAGTACGGCTTTAATGATTTCCAACAAGCAATTGCCCATTATTACAAGCCGAACGGGTTGTTCACCTCTTCGCTGCGCTGCCAGCTCTGGCAGCTGGAGCAGCAGCGATCCCTATCGTTAGTCAACAATGTGCTCAGCATCCGCAACAGCCTCGGCCAGGCCGAAAAACGGATATTAACGAACCGCAATGAGATCCGTGAAGTGATCGACAGTGAATTTAACCTACCGAAGCTGCCTGTGGAAAAGGCAATGGATGTTCTTGAAGAACTGGGAATCGATGTGTTTCAATCGCAATAACGGAAAGAGGCTGGTGAACTGGCATCATGAACATGATGCAGCACGCAAAAAGCCATGAAGCACACGGGTTCCCGGGTGCTCATGGCTTTTACTTCATAGCGAACGGTTAACTCTTTTTAACATTAACCGAAAAGACGTCGCCCTTCTCCCCGCCAAAAACAATCAATCCGCCTTCAGGCAGCACGACCGTTTTTTTGCCACTAATCTTGGAAAAATGTACAACCGTTCCTTTGGCGTCATAAACGACATATCCTCCGCTTGATGGATACTTAACCGTTACGTCCCGGTTCGTTGTCTTTTTATCAATTTTATACCAAACAGCCTTGCCTTCGTTAATGCGGACCGTGGAGACTCCTTGAGAGAACGGTTGAATCCCGTCTTCGCTAATATAAGCTTCTTTATTGATCGTTAAGTATTCCGTACGGTTCTTCGTATGGAAATTCAGGTCAAACGAGTCTCGTCCGTTCATGACCGGGATTGCCATTGCATTGACCGATTTATTCTTATCAACAATTTTAGTACCGGAAGCATACCCGTAATCGGCGTTAACGGATATTTTTTTGATCAATAGCCCTTCTGCCATTAGATAACCGAGCGAGCTGATTTTTTCATCCAAGCGGTAATATTTTTTGCCGTTTCGTTGTTCCCATACTTTTTGGGTCGGTTGATCAAGCGGGTTGCGTTCCAGCTTCTGACTCAGATACAAACCGTTAATAACTTGGCCTAAGCCGGGAATGTTGTCATATCCATATTTTTTGAGATACGTTTTTCCATTTGCCGCCTGTACAAAACTTACGGTTGCACTTCCATCACTGCTTTTGAATTGCCCATCACCTGTATACACAAATTTCTGTACAGGAAGCGAATCGTCGTTAGGATCCATTAAAAGCTCTCCGTCTTTCACATCCAGATTAACCATGCTGCCCGTATGTCCGAATAGTCCGGAATAAGCCTCCAGATCGGCAGGCATATCGGCTTTTACCGGAGGCTGGAACGTTTTATCCGGCAAAATCTCACTGATGATTCCTTTGGATTTTAGATATTCAAGTAAAATAGCGGTGCCCATCGTGCTGTTAAAAGAAGAGGCTCCGCCTGAAGAAAGCACGGCCATCGAAATATCATACTCCGGCAGCGCAATCAGGCTTGCATGATACATTGGCGTATCTCCGCCTTTAGACAAAGCTGTAATCCCGTATTCGTCAAACGGCGCTAATTGAACGGCATCCCAACCGAGACCGTAATTAAAGGTGTTAGACTCCTCCGCAATCCAAAGTCCCTTCCGGTATTCCGGGTTTTGCATTGCCTTTGCCGACCTTTCGGATAAAAGCTCCGTACGGTTGCCCATCAGCATATCGGCGAACTTGCTCACGTCTTCAGCAGTGGAATAAATGCCTCCCGTTCCAATGAGGTTAACGTTTTCAACAGGTAACGCCTGCTGGAACCCAGTGAAGTATGTTTTGGCAAGCTTGTTTCTGTCAAAGGAATCAAGCGGCGTTTTGGTCGAGCTGAGAGCTAGCGGTTTGTTAAAATGAACCTGCAGGAATTTGCTATAGCTTAATCCGCTCACACGTTCAACTAAAATTTCAAGCAGCTGGAAGCCGTCATTGCAATAAACCGAAAATTCGCCGGGGGCCGCTTTTAAGCGCTGGGAGCGCAATTTGTCCAGCAATTCATCATGAGCTTCCGTATCGTTGTCGTCGAACAGAAAACTGTTCTTAAAGGAACTTCCGTATAATCCGGACGAATGATTCATTAACATGCGCGGCGTTATTTTTTTGTATCTTTCATCCGCCATTTTAAACTCTTTTACGTATGTGGTTAATGGCTTGTCGAGATCGATTTTGTTGAGATCGGCCAATTTCATCGCAGCAGCCGTTACATACATTTTACTTGTTGAACCAATTCCAAACATCGTATCCTTTGTTACCGGCGTTTTGGCCGCTTTATCTTTTATTCCAGCACCGCCCGATAATACAACCTTTCCGTCGTCTCTGATTGCATATTGAATCCCGCTAACGCCATAATCCGATACAATGTTTAAAGCCATTTGTTTTGCCTTTTGTTCAAAGGACTGCTCCGCCGTTTCAGCAGCTGCTGAACGGACTGGAATGACGGCCAGCACAGCGGCCATGAATACAAGAACCTTTCTTTTCATAATGCGCCTCCTACATAATGGACTTCCGTTCTGGACTCAGCATACAAGTCAAAAGCCCGCTTGGTCCTAAAACGTCCCGAAACGATAAAAAACAATCCCTAAACAGCAGCTGTTCAGGGATTGTTCGCCATGAGAGGCAATAGAACCATATTATGAAACTGTTTATTTTCCGTTTCAACGGTCATATGTCCGCCATACTTGTCGCAGATTCTAGCTATGTTGGTTAATCCGATTCCGTGATATTCACGGTTTGGCTTTTGACTGCGCAGGCGGATTACCTCATGATCCGTATAATTCCGAATATGAATAAGCAAATTCGACTCGGTAGCGTGTATTTTGATCACAATATGCCGATCCGCTGCAACCTTGACCTGTTTGGAAGCTTCAATTGCGTTATCCAGCATATTGCCGATGACGACGCATAAGTCATACCGGTCGATAGGCACATCATGAGAGCTTAAGCTTAGCTTTGTATCAATCCTGATGCCGTTTGCTTGTCCGATGTCCAGCGTATTGGTCACAAGAGCGTCGATAACCAAATTGCCCGTATTCACCTTCTGATAGGAGCCCTCAATTTTATTTAACGTCGTGCGGATATGCTCCACTGCGGACGCCAATTCATTGCGTTTAATGCATTGTTCAATATACAAAAACTGTTGATTCGTATCATGAATGATTCTTTTGATCGATTTAAAGCTGTGAACAACCTTTTCATAATTTGCATCCTGATAATCCATCTGCTGCTGCAGCCGTTCGTTCTCATGCCTATATTGAAACTTTTCCATAATCGTATCGAAAAAATAAACAATCATTATATTCAAAAAAAGCAGGGCAACGCTGGAGAGAAAATAGTAAAAGCTTTTATGCGACGCAATATTCAACTGATAAACACTCACAATCGGAATAACTAAAAATAAAGCGTAATACCGGTAAGGCAGGCTGAACCTTCTTCGCTTAGCAACGAGCCGTAATATCTGAATAACAGGAAACATAAGGATGCAATCTAGAAAAACGACTTTTATATGAGCAAGCTGATCTTGACCCGCAATAGGACGAGGGCCGCTAAAGTCAACCGAATTAAGCGCAAACAAGATATAGACCGAAATAAAATCAACAATTGTAAATAAAACAGCTAATAACATCGTAAAAACAAGGTTTAATTTCAGCTCTGTTTGATATGACTGCGCGATACTAAACACAAGAACAAAAAATAAGATGGAGGACACAATGGGGAAAAACTTAATCGTTAAATACAAGTAATCAAGAATTCCAAACATAATGAAATAAAAATACCGTTGACGCTTTTGAGTGGATTTCCCAAAAATCGAGTTAAAGAAAAAATTTAATTGAACGCCCATCAAAAGCACAACACAAAGAATAATAAGCCAATGATTATGTATCATAGCCGCCGGCCTTCATAACCATAAATTTGGTGTAAACGTCTTTAACCTCTTTCATTTTTGAGCGTCCGATCGGCAATTCCTTGCCGTTGGACATAAGTACAACTCCGCTGGCAAATTTCCGTACATGCAGCAAATTAATCATGATGGAACGATGAATTTGCAGGAAATTGCAATCCTTCAAAGCTATGGCGTAATCCGATAGGATGCCCTTGCTTTCATAGGTTTCATTAGGCGTGACAAAATACAGCTTGCTTTTCATCGTTATGCTTTTGGCAGCTTCAATGCTGATGAGATCATCATGTTTAAGCACAATTTCATCGTAGGCTGACTTGATGACCATAAATTTTTTATCAAGCGCTTGAAAGTAATGGCATAACTTAATGATTTTCTCCTCCAATACCGAAGGAGCAACAGGTTTAATCAAATATTGAAAGGTCATCACGTCAAAACTTTCCACCATATATTCCGGGTAGCTTGTCAGAAAAATAATCTGTTCATCCAGATGTTTTAACCCTCTTATTTTGCGGGCTGTTTGAATCCCGTTGATCCCGCTCATTTCAATATCTAAAATTAAAATATGAAATGCAGGCTTCTGTAGCCCATAATAGGAGACCAGCTCCTCCCCCGAGCCGAATAATTCGATTTCAAATTCTATGTTTGCCTTAATGGATAATGCAATGAGCATTTTTTTCACAAGCTCTCTTTGTTTTTCCTCATCATCGCAAATCGCCACTCGGTACATGCTTGTACACTCCTCCGTACGTTTTAAAAAACATTATGTAATATTATATCTGGTTTAATCGGATGGAAAGAATTTTGACTTGAAGCGTAAATTTTAATCCCTAAACATCAATTAGAAAATAGCCGTTGACAAGGAACTTGTCCCAGCTGTATATTGTGCATACACAACATACACAATTTTGGAGCGGAGGGACACCATGCTGGCTTTGGAAATCAACAATTTAAATAAAACTTACGAGCATTTTCAATTAAAAAACGTATCCTTTCAACTGGAAAAGGGTTATATTATGGGCTTTATCGGAGCCAATGGCGCCGGGAAAACAACCACCATCAAGTCCATTTTAAATTTGGTGCGCATGGACAGCGGCGAGATTCAGATTTTAGGCAAAAACATGGCTGAGCATGAAATTGAATTAAAACAAGAAATTGGCTCCGCATTTGGCGACATCAACTTTTATACGCGCAGCAAAATCAAAACGTTAACCAATGTGATCAAACGATTCTACACACACTGGGACGATGAAGTGTACAACAAGTATTTAAAAAAATTCAACTTAATTGAAGACAAAAAAATAGCCGAGTTATCAACCGGCATGAGAGTAAAATACAGCTTGGCCCTTGCCCTGTCGCATGGCGCCAAGCTGCTCATTCTGGACGAACCGACCAGCGGACTAGATCCGGTTGCCCGGGACCAGCTGCTCGATATTTTTCAGGAGCTTGTGCAGGACGGCGAGATCAGCATTTTATTCTCCACTCATATTACTTCCGACCTGGAGAAATGCGCCGACTACATTACCTATATTCATGACGGACAAATTATTAACTCTGCGGAAAAAGAAACGTTCATCGATACGTATCGTTTGCTGCAGGGTAAAAACGAGGATTTGGATAAGGTTAAACAGGCGCTGATCGCTTACAAAACAACTTCATTTGGCTTCACCGGTTTGATTCATACCAAAGATTTTGATCCAGCCTTAGATATTAAAGCATCCATTCCGAATCTTGAGGAAATTATGATTTACTGCTCGAAAAAGGAGAGTGTGTATGTATAACCTGCTCATTAAAGAATTACGGCTAGGCGTGCATCCCTTCTTCTATTTGATGCCCTTTCTGACTGGCGCCTTAATGTTAATTCCCGGATGGTTATACTTCCTGGTCATTTTATACTTCTGCTTTTTAACGATCCCTAACATGTTTGCCGGTTATAAAACTCAAAATGATCTCATTTTCTCCAGCATGCTGCCGGTAACCAAAAAAGATATTGTAAAAGCACGAATTTACGTCATTGTTTTGCTGGAGCTGCTGCATCTTGTTGTTGCGATGATCTATGGAGCCATATCGGTGCGCTTTTTCCCGGAGCTGGTCTACTATTTCTTCAAACCAACGTTTGGTTTCTGGGGACTCTGTTTTGTTATGATAGCGATTTTTAATCTGATTTTTATTTCCATGTATTACAAAACGGCGTATAAATACGGTGCTGCGACATTTGCATCTATCGCAGGAGCTATGCTGTTTGCCACCGGCGCGGAGTGGCTCAGCATCGAAAATGCTGCCATTTACGAGTTTTTCAAAGGGGCGGGATCAGACCAGCTGGCCAATCACCTGTTCGTATTCATGGCGGGCATTGTGATATTTGCGCTATTTACGATAATCGCTTATTATATTGCCATCAAACGGTTCCAGAAAGTGGAAGCACAATGAACATAGCAATTTCAAACGCTTCAGATAAACCTATTTATCAGCAGCTTTTTGAACAAATCAGCGCGCAAATTTTCAAGGGCGAGCTAGAAAACGGGTACAGCCTGCCCCCTATCCGCCAAGCGGCCACGGAGCTTCGGGTCAGTATCATTACCGTCAAAAAAGCGTGGGAAGAGCTCGAACGCCATGGTTTAATCTACACCGTAACCGGTAAAGGCTGTTTTGTCGCTGATCTCTCCCCCGCCGAGATGCTTCAGAAGCGCAATGAAATGGTGTTGAAACAGATGGCGATCGACTCTGCTTATTACAAATCTATCGGACTTACGATAGATGAGGTAATGGAGCTATTGCGGGAAGTTTATTAGTTATAGCGCCAATCAATGATAGCTAAAGTACAAACACGAACAACCGAGCCACGCTGAGTCAAGCGGACGCTCGGTTTGTTTGTGTATGGAAATAAATTGGTCAAATAAGATTAAATGCTTTTGCAAAAGCATTTAGGTCATCAATGACAAACAAGTCACTACTCCAACTACCTGGCCACACAGCATACAATGTCGTAGTTTTATTCATAGCTCTTTGATAAGCCTCCAGCACCTTCGACCTATCCGATTTGTTTTTATGGTAAACTTGAGATACAGTTCCCGTTTTGTCTACCTCAAAAAAACAAACAGTACTTATACAATACGGGAAATTATCAGTCTCTTTAACACTTCTCATCTGCAACTCCTCCTTTTTTTTCTAGGCCCAAGCTCAGGAAACTTCTATTACTCGAATCTTATTAATGTCTTGCTTCGATTAAACCGACCATGACAAGAGATTTAAAATAAATCAGAGCTTTGATTCGATCCTATGTACTCGTAATGATAAATCTTCCCTGTTGATCCGGCTGGCACAGGTCTAAGTTTATTTTTTTGAACAAGAATGCGGCAGTATTTAATTACGGTTTGTTTGTGAAGTTCCAATTCCCTTGCAGCATCAGAAGGACGCAGAACTCTATTGTATCGGATTGCGAACTGCATGAGTTGTCTTTCAATTTTGCAAAAAGGTCGGGCGGCCACAACATGTTGCTCTGCAAGCGTTCCGAGGTAAGGGGATAATAGATTCCGTAGCATTGCATCAATAAATGATGGATTATCTTTCATCTCATCCAATGAAATCAAAATAACTTCAAATTGCTGTGATTGAAGAAACAAAATACGATTTAAATCCAATCGATACTTCGTTCGGTCTTTACCGTGCGATCCGTAATCCATAATTTCGATTGCAAAACGTTTTCCTCCTACCGTCCACATAAAATCTAGGAAATAGGAGCGTCCTCGCCAATCCAACACTTCGTACTCCGGATGCAACCCATCAAAATGTCCCAGTAATGGCCACCAGATTTTTTCAACAAACATCCGGTTTCCAAAACCATGTCCTCGCTTCAATGCGTCTTTACGCTCCCCACTGCGCCGATTCAGATGCCCTTTTATCCATTTTGCGTGCTCAATTTCAAAACTCATCCCAACCACCTCCTAGATTAAATAAAAAACGCCCCGAATAATCCTGCACGGTGCAGAATCATCGGGGCGTGCTTCGCCTCTCTATTTAAATATTGTTTAAACTCGCCTTCCATGAGCCAACGCAATTTTTTGTATGAAATATCATACAAAAATCGGTTTGGAACCGCCTCTTTTTAATACTTTGTGTGATAAATCATACAAAACTCAGCCTTCACCGTCTACATTCAGCCAATTTGTATGATTTATCGTATAAAACCTGAAATATCGCCACAGCCTAAACATACTTTGTGTGAAAAATCATACAAATTGCGCTTACCACATCATTGCTAAGGCTAACTTGTCTAAATTATAGTACAAGCTCACACATTTTCCAAAACAATAAAAAACAGCCTATATAGGCTGTATGTTAGATAAATTATGGTGGAGCCTAGGGGGATCGAACCCCTGACCTCATCGCTGCCAGCGATGCGCTCTCCCAGCTGAGCTAAGGCCCCGTATGTAGATGTCGTATGTAAAATTTCAGCTTGATCAATCAAGCAAAAGCTTACCGCGACAAGAAAGATCATATCACGCAGCCTCAATTAGTGTCAACACAAATTTGGACAAGTATGTTCTCAACGTTCCTAACCTTAAGCATCTTTAAATTACCCTACACCCTAACAATTATAAGCAAAGACCCGCAGCCCGGCCCTCACCGTTCCTGCGGGTCCTCCCTCATTTTTAACCATCCGCCACGTCCGCCCTAATCCTCCACGGAGTTCTTAGAAAGCAGATTGGACAGCTCCTTCATAAACATGTCGATGTCCTTGAACTGCCTGTACACCGACGCAAAGCGCACATACGCCACTTCGTCGACCGGGTACAGCTGCTGCATGACAAGCTCGCCGATGCTGCGGCTTTCCACTTCGGCCTGTGCTGTCGTGCGCAGCTCCTTTTCGACCTCGGAAACGATCTCCTCCAGCCGTTCCACCGGCACGGGACGTTTTTCGCATGCCCGGATGAGGCCTCGCAAAATTTTGTCCCGGCTGAATTCCTCCCGGCTGCCATCCTTCTTAATGACGATGAGCGGAGTCTCCTCAATCATCTCGAAGGTGGTAAACCGGCGGCTGCAGCGCTCACACTCGCGGCGGCGGCGAATGGACTTGTCTCCATTAGCGGGGCGGGAATCCAGTACCTTCGTCCCGTTATGCTCGCAATAGGGGCATTTCATGATCAATTCCTCCTCTCCGTTAACGTGCCTGATCCTGTAATTCCGCGCCTGGCAAGGGCTTGCGGACTTTTTCATAAATTTATTTTCCTGCGGCGTATGAAGCTGGCATTTCGGCACATAATACTTTTACCAACCGCGAGGAGGTGAAACGACAATGGCACAAAACAACAACAGCAACAAGCTGGTTGTTCAAGGATCCCATGCAGCCCTGGACCAAATGAAGTATGAAGTTGCTCAAGAACTCGGTATCGCCATCCCACAAGACGGCTACTACGGCAACTTCACGACTTATGACGCTGGCTCCATCGGTGGTTACATCACGAAACGTCTTGTAACGATCGGCGAGCAATCCCTGGCAGGTCAATTCAAATAATTGACTTATCCATGGATATAAAAAGTCCGGAGGCGAATCCCGAAGCGGATAGCCTCCGGGCTTTTTCCTTTAACCTCGCGTTACAGCCTTATCGCTGCCTGTATAATTTCATTATACATAACGGGACCATTCGGGATAAAGGCTTTTGTACTTTTTGTAGTAATAATCAACCCGCTGCACGTAATGGCGTGTCTCCCCGTACGGCACCTGATCCAGATGCTCCATCGTTCCGTCCCACACCTTGTCCCGCATCCACTGGCGAACCTTGCCTGGACCGGCGTTGTACGCAGCTACAGCAGCAACTGAGTTTCCTTTAAATTGATCGTGCAGCGCATGGACATACCACGAGCCCGCCTTAATGCTAAGCTCGGCGGAGCCGACTACCGTTTCCCTCGTCGTTGCCGCATCAAACTTGGCCATCTCGATAATCCAATCCGCTGTTTCCGGCATGAGCTGCATGACTCCCCCTGCTCCCTTGCTGGACACTTTATCGGTTTTAAAATTGGACTCGACCCGGATTATCGCCGCAATGAGGTACGGATCTACGTCGTTAATGGAGGCCTCCGTTTCAATGCTCTGCATATAGGCGATCGGATACATCATTCTGCCCATCCAATCCGACTTGAGAAAAAGCAGCGCGATAAAACCCGTCAGCACGAGCAGCAGCACCCTTTTGCGGGCAAACCAGCCCCAGCTCATAGGCTTCTCCGGTCGGCAAGAAACCTCATAACCTGCTCGCGTGTCTGCTCCTCGGTTCCGCTGTTGTCGATAACCCAGTCCGCCCTGCGCTTTTTCTCCTCCAAATCCATTTGCAGCCCGATCCGTCGAAGCGCTTCCTCGCGCTCCATGCCGTTTCGTGCCATCAGCCGTTCCAGCTGAATATGTACAGGCACATAGACCACCAACACACCTTCATAGGAGCTATCCTGCCCCGTTTCGAAAAGCAATGGAATGTCCGCAGCGACAAGCCGGCCCGGCTGCTCTGCTTCTGCCCGGTCCATCTCTTCCTTCATATGCTGCCTGATCGCCGGATGCAATATGCTTTCCAGCCGCTTAAGCTTGTCCGGCTGTCCAAACACGATGCGCCCAAGCGCGGCGCGGTCGAGGCTGCCTTCCGCCAGCAGCACCTGCTCTCCAAAAGCGGCAACGACCTCGGCGAGCGCCGGCTTCCCTGGAAGCACAACAGCCCGAGCCGCTTCATCTGCATCCGATACGAATACGCCGTTCTCGTGAAGCATGCGGGAAACGGTACTTTTTCCGCTCGCAATGCCACCTGTCAATCCGATTCTCATCGCATTTCACCTCCAGCCAGATCAGCCAATTTAAACTTCAATATCCCCCCGTAACGGAGGGATATCTCAGATGTCACCATAACTTGCCTAACCCAAGCGCCAGCAAAAGAATTCCCGGCAGCAGGCTTAACAGCTTCATCCTCCTTACCCCGGAGAAACGAAAGCCGAATCTCATGCCTGCAAGCAGAAAAAGTCCGCTCGCCGTCATAATGCACAGCGCCGTCAGCCACGGCTCCAGCCCGACCATTGCAGCTCCGAGCCCTGCGCCAAACGCGTCAAGCGACAAAGCCGCTCCCAGCAGTAGCGCCTCGCCAGCGCTGATGCTTCCTGAGCTGTCCACGTCCGCCGCTTGCGGCGTGCGCAGAATTTGAATGACGAGTCCCAGCTTTTTGATCTCCAACGTAAGCACCGCAATCGCCGGCACTGCTTGCTCCGCTGCCGCAGCGGTCATGCCGCCTCCAGCCGTACTGGCGGAATAAACACCGCTCGCGGGATCGGCTGACTCATGCTCGGCTGCAGCTTGCTGCGTCATTGTTGCTCCGGATGGCATATCATCAGCTTGATTGTTTTTTGGCGCATCGCTGACGGTAATGTCACTCCCGCGGGACTGCTGGAACAACGCATAACAGCCGATACCGATTAGAATGAACGCGCCAATGAGCTTTGCGCCGTCCGCCGTTACAAATCCCGTCAGCCAGGCTCCCAGATTCATGCTCAGCAAAATAACTGCACCCGAACAGCCTGTTATGATAAGCACAGACAGCAGCGGAATACGAATTCTCCGCAGCCCGTACGTAACGCCGACGCCGAATCCGTCCACGCTGACGGCAAAGGACAGCAGCAGAAGCGGTAACAAATGGGCAACCATCGTTGAAAGGTCCTCCCTGCGTATGACTTTGCTCCATCATATGCAAGGGGTAGGCGTCTGTTCCTATCGTCGGTCTGAGGGTGTTATCCGGCTATAAAATCAGCCGATTATTGGGATCCTACAGCATGGCGGACGCCCGGTAGCGGCTGGCAATCTCCGCAGAAATGCGTCCCCCGGCCTCCGACGACCGTTTTGATGATTGGTGAGCCGCAGGTTGGACAAGGCTCGTTTTTGCGCCCGTACACCAGCAGCTCATGCTGAAACTTCCCCGGATCTCCTTGACCGTTCACGTAAGATTTAATGGAAGAACCGCCAGCTGCAACCGCCCGCTCCAATGTGGCGCGGATCGACTGATGCAGCAGATTCCATTGTTCCGGCTTCAGCCGGTCAGCCGTAAGCTCGGGATGAATGCGTGCGGTATGCAGCGCTTCATCCACATAAATATTGCCAAGCCCGACAATGTATTCCTGATTGAGCAGCAGCGGCTTAATTTTGCTCGTGCGCTTTGCCAATCTCGATCGCAGAGCTTCCAGCGTGAAGCCTTCATCCAGCGGCTCAAGGCCCAGCTTCGCCAGCGGCGGCTGAGTGAATTCTTCCCCCGGCGCAAACAGATGCATCGTGCCAAACTGGCGCACATCCTTATAGCGCAGCTCCGTTCCGTCCGTAAACCGGAACTGGACATGGGTATGCTTTTCAACCGGCTCATCCGCTTGGAAAAGCCCGTATCGTCCTTCCATCCGCAGATGGGACACCATGACGAGCCCGTCCAGCACAAAACGGATAAATTTCCCTCTGCGTTCCACTTTTTCAATCGTATGACCGGCAAGCGCAGCGGCAAACGCTTCCGGCTCACGCGGCTTCTGTATAATACGCGGCAGACTGACCACGACCGAGGAGATCGTTTTGCCTGCGGCGATAATGTTTAACGTACGGGTTACCGTCTCTACCTCCGGCAATTCCGGCATAACTGAATCACACCTTTCTGTCGGAGTCTATTATACCAAAAAACCGCCCGCTCCGGGCTGCCGGAGGGACGGTTTTCATGAACTTATATCGTTATCGCTTCAACAACATCCATTACTTCGCTTCGTACCAATTAGCCCCGTAGCTCACTTCGGCTTTAAGCGGCACGTTGAGCTCAAGCGCGCTTTCCATGACCTCAGGCACGAGTGTTTTCATCGTCTCCAGCTCGTCCGGATGCACCTCAAAAACAAGTTCGTCATGCACTTGAAGCAGCATGCGGGAGCGTAGGCCTTCAGCGCGCAGACGATTTTGCATTTTGACCATTGCCAGCTTGATTATATCCGCCGCTGTGCCTTGAATCGGCGTGTTCATCGCCGTCCGCTCCGCAAACGAGCGCAGGTTGAAGTTCGACGCTTTGATCTCCGGCAGGTAACGGCGGCGCTCCAGCAGCGTTGTAACATATCCGTCCTGGCGAGCCTGCAGCACGATGTCGTCCATATACTTGCGCACGCCTTGGAACGCTTCAAAATACTGGTCGATAAAACGCGCGGCCTCTTTACGGGTAATGTTCAGGTTTTGCGACAGGCCAAAATCGCTGATTCCGTACACGATGCCAAAGTTAACCGCCTTCGCCGAACGCCTCATGTTGGAATCCACCTCCGACTCCGCTACGCCAAACACATCCATCGCTGTTTTGGTATGAACGTCGAGGTCGTTCGTGAACGCTTCGGCCAAGCCTTCGTCGCCCGAAATATGCGCCAGCACACGCAGCTCGATCTGCGAGTAATCCGCCGCAAGAATAAGCCAGCCTGGCTCGGACGGCACAAACGCCTTGCGGATTTTGCGTCCTTCCTCGAGACGGATCGGGATGTTTTGCAGGTTCGGAAACTGGCTGCTAAGCCGTCCGGTTGCCGCAATCGTCTGCCGGTAGTACGTATGGATTTTGCCGCTGTCCTGGCGAATTTCCTTAAGCAGCCCTTCGACATAGGTAGACTGCAGCTTGTGCAGCTGGCGGAAATGCAGGATGAGAGGAATAACTTCATGGTATGGCTCCAGCTTTTCCAGAACGTCTGCATCGGTGGAATAGCCGGTTTTAGTCTTTTTCATTACAGGCAAGCCGAGCTTGTCAAAAAGAATTTCCCCGAGCTGCTTCGGTGAGTTGATGTTGAACTCCTGACCGGCCAGACGGTAGATTTCCTCCATGTCGGATTTGATGCGGCCCTCCAGCTCTGCACCGAGCTGGCGGATCGTCTCCGCGTCAACTTGAATGCCCTGCCGCTCCATATCCGCGAGCACTCCGGACAACGGCTGCTCCAGATCGTAGTACAGCTGATGCATGCCCTGCTCCTCAAGCTGGCTGCGCTGCAGCGGCGCAGCTCCGCGCACCGCGTCCGCTTTGGAAGCCAAATGCGCGTACAACGCTTCCTTACCCGGAACCTTAAACTTCGCGCCCTTGCCGTAAACGGACTCGTCCGTTGGCACGGATGGCAGGCCGATACGCGTGGCGATGCCGCTGACGCTCTGATCCGTCGCTGTAGGGTCCAAAATGTACGCCGCCAGCACGATGTCGAATTCCACGCCTTGCAAATGCACGCCAAGCTTGTTCAGCGCCAGCTCCGCCCGGTGCAGGTCGCAGCCGATCTTCGGCGCGTTGACGTCGGAAAGCCATGCTTTGAAGCCGGAGGCATCCTCGCTATCCAGCCATTCCGCTCCCATCGTGTATACGCCTTCTTCGGCGGCATAGGCCGCTCCGATAAGGTCCGCATGATGCGGATTGTCGCCGATTGCTTCCAAATAAAACGCGCCGGACTCACGCAGAGCTTTCTCCAGCGCCTCGCGTGCTGCCGTATCGCCTATCTCCACTGGCAGCACGTTCAGCTCTTTTTGCGGCTCGGCGTTGGTTGCACCGGCAGCAGACAAGTTCAGACGCTCGATAAGCGATCTGAACTCAAGCTTGCCGAACACCTCCGCCAGCTCGGCCGGCTCATATCCGTTGTAGGCAAAATTCCCTGTCTCGCCCTCCAGCGGCACCTCGCGGAAAATCGTCGCCAGCTTTTTGCTCATGATCGCCGACTCGCGGTTCTCTTCCACACGCTCCTTCAGCTTGCCTTTCAGCTCGCCGGAGCGCTCCAGCACCTGCTCCACACTGCCGAATTCATGCAGCAGCTTCAGAGCGGTCTTTTCGCCAACGCCGGGAATGCCGGGAATGTTATCGGAGGTGTCGCCCATAAGCCCCTTCAGGTCGATAATTTGCTGCGGCACGAGTCCGTAGCGCTCTTTAACAGCAGCGGGATCGTACAGCTCCGTTTCACTGACACCTTTGCGGGTTACGGCAATCGTCACCTTGTCGGAGGCAAGCTGGAGCATATCCTTGTCGCCGCTGACGACAACCGTATCAACGCCCTGCTCGTCCGCCATCCGTGTCAGCGTGCCGATGATGTCATCCGCCTCGTAACCGGACAGCTCAAACTGCCGAATGCCGAACGCTTTGACCACCTCTTTAATGAGAGGAAATTGCTCGGACAGCTCCGACGGAGTTTTGTCACGGGTGCCTTTGTACTCGGCGAAGCTTTCCGTGCGGAACGTAACTTTGCCAGCGTCAAAAGCGACCAGCACATGGGTCGGCTTTTGCTCTTCGAGCACTTTGAGCAGCATCGTCGTAAAGCCGAATACGGCATTTGTATGTAGTCCGGCCGCATTTGTCAGCGGCGGCATTGCGAAAAAAGCCCGGTAAGCAATACTGTTGCCGTCGATCAGTATCCATTTGTCCATTGGCTGGCACCTCGTTCTTTGCTTGGTTGCTTTTATCATACCATACCGGGATGGAACTTCTGAAACGGGGGATGTAAAATAACCGTATTATCGATACATCCAGAATCATGTAAATTTAGGAGGTAATCCACTTTGGATGGAGTAGGAATTATTGGGCTATTTTTTTTACTGATTTCGCTGCTGTTCTTTGCGGTTCATATCGCGATTTGCGTGTGGGGATACCGAGATGCCAAAAGCCGCGGCTGCAGCAACGAACTAGGTTTGCTGGTCATGATTGCTCTGTTGTTTTTCCCGGTTATCGGCCTAATTGTTTATCTGCTTATCCGCAACGAGCTTACCGGCCGGTTTAGAGGCTAACTTTAATGCAAAAAGCCATCCCGCGCGGAATGGCTTTTTGGTGTCTGATGTCATGATAGCACAAAACACGAGATGACTGCGGGCCAGAGCAAAGGCATTCCACTCAGCGTCAAAGCAAGCTTCGGTTGGCGCTTATAGAGCAGCCAGCTGGAAATAACACCGCCCAACCATACCACAGGGTAACTTCCTATAACTGCAACGAGCATAACCGCAAACCAGCTGAATCCGCTGTCAAACGCCATGAAAGACAGGCCGATAACGACCAGCCAAGGCACCAGACATACAGCTCCGATCACTTGCAAAATAACAAGCCATGCCTTAATCGATACTTTCATCCGTTCAGCCTCTTTCCTCTCCCGCCAGCAGCCCCCATTTTAGGGAACAACAACTCAACTGAACATATCGGGAAAATGGGCAGGCTTCAATAGATGCGGCGCTTCTTTTAGAAATATAGTTGCCTGGAAATTTTCATGTCCTCATATCTGGTGCGTTTATTGATTGAACTTGATGGAACCTCTAACGTAACTGAGAGCGCTTATTTAGCCCAAAACGACTCTTCCGCAAACGTAACGCAACTGAGACGCCTTATTTCATCATATAGACGCTAAAACGGCCTGAAACTGTACGAATAACGCCGCTCAGTTTCGTTAGAATTTATATAGCCGCAAAAAACGCTAAATAACGCTTTTCAGTTTCGTTAAATTCGTTGGCTTCCATCCAAAAAGCCCCTTCCGGCATCCCGTGTTAGTGGAGTGTGTTTCCGCCTTTCTACAACGCACATTCCTTAAAAAAACACAGCCCCTCAAGGCGCTGTTCGCGTCCCAGAAGGGCTGTGTGATTCGTTAAAAACTTAAACCTATTTGCTTAAGCCTGTTCCGCCGCCTCTGTCTCCGGCAAATGCGAAGCAGCTACGCGGTAGATCGTCACTTTGTTGCCAACGATCGGACCTGCTCCTTCGGAACCAGCCGCCGGACGGCCGTGCGGACCGCCATGTCCATGCCCGTGGCCGGATGCAGCGCCAGAGCTCTGCTGCGAACCGCCATGGCTGCCTTCCGCTTGTCCGCCGGAAGCAGCTCCCTCATTCTCCGCCGATGCTTCCTGGCGGCGCGCATGCGCGCCGCGGAAAGAATCGCTGGAAGCCCAAGCCTCAAAATCGGCCTTAGACTGCCAGGTTGTACATACGCGAATTTCTTCCTCCGCATCCGATACTTTGCCGTGCAGCACATCCATGCGGATAAAACCAGGGAATGTATGTACCGTCTTTGGCTTCGCAAACCGCTCTAACACCGCTTCCGCGAAACCTGCTTTTACGACGATTCGGTTCTCTACCAGCACTGGACCTTCCGGCTCGGCCGGTTTGTTTTCGTCCAGCAGGCCTTTAATATATTCCGCAACCGGGGCCGCTTCGGGGCCGCCCATAAGCGCATGCTGCAGCAGCGTTATGCCGTGCGGTCCTTTGGCGTTCAGCTGCGACGGATGGCGCTCAAGCACCGAGCGAACGAGCTCAAGCTCTCCCAGCATCGCCGCTCCGAACAGGTCGAGACGCGCTCCTTGCGCCAGCAGCCAGCCTAAAATATCTTTCCGTCCGGTATGAGCAGCAGCGCCAGCCGCCGTTTCCCAGTCGCCGCCTCCCCAGTTCATTGCGGCATGCAGCAGCCCCGGCTCTTGGGCCAGCAGCTCCTGCACACGCGTCAAATCGCTATGAGCCGCTCCGACAAATGCCCGGACGAGCTCCGGGTTCAAGGCTTGCTCCGACATCCTCATTCCTCCATTAAATGAAATCTATTTTTTCAAATGCTGTTAATTCAAAACCGTTTCTCTCAAATGAAGCAGCTCAATCTGCTCCTCGCGGGGCATTGCCGCACGCTCTGCCTGGAAGCTAGGAATGCCGTTGTCCATCGTGATCCGCCCCTCGACGCTGAACACATCGCGAAAAAAAGCGGCGGTGAACAGCTCCGCCGGACGTCCTTGCGCGGCAACTCTGCCATCCTTGACGGCAATGAGCCGGTGACAGTAACGAGCCGCCTGATTTAAATCATGCAGCACCGTCACAACGGTAATGCCCTGCTCTCGGTTGAGTCTGCCAACAAGCTCCATAAGCTCAAGCTGATGGGCGATATCCAAATAAGTAGCAGGTTCATCCAGCAGCAAAACGGACGGGGTTTGGGCAATTGCCATCGCCAGCCAGGCCCGCTGCCGCTCGCCGCCTGACAGTGCTTGCAGAGGCCGGTGTTGGAGACTTTGCAGTGAGGCAGCGGACAATGCCCAGTCCACGATGCGCTCATGTGCTTCCGCGCTGCCGTCCTGGTACCATTTCAGATGCGGATGCCTGCCCTTGCGGACCAGCTCGCGCACGGTAAGCTCAAGCCCTGATTCCTGCGTCTGAGCCAGCATGCCAATGCGCTGCGCGGCTTCTTTGTTCGGAATCACCGCGAGATCCGTGCCATCCAGCATCGCCTTGCCGCCATGCGGTCTAGTAAGCCGGGCAAGCATACGCAGCACGGTCGATTTGCCGGAGCCGTTCGGGCCAATGATGCCGACCCACTCGCCCGGCTGGACGTCCAGATCGATTCCATGTACGACCGGGCGATCCCCGTAGCTTAATTTTAAGGATTGTCCGGAAATCCGGCTCATCGTTTGACCCCCTTGCGAAGCAAATAAAGAAAGAACGGCGCGCCGAGCAGAGCGAGCAGAATGCCAACCGGAAACTCGATTGGATCAAACAATGTGCGGGCCATCGTATCAGCAAAAACAACCAATGCAGCTCCGCCAATGGCCGATACCGGCATTAAAATGCGGTAATCTGCACCAACGATCAGCCTTACGATATGCGGCACAACAAGCCCGACAAAACCGACCATACCGGCTTGGCTAATCGCCGCCCCCGCTAAAAAGGCAGCTACGCCTATGATTATGAGCCGGTACATTTCCACCCGGACACCAAGCAGCTTCGCCGCATCATCGCCAAGCGCCAAAAGATTGGCCGGTTTGATGAGCACAAGCGCCGCTATAAGACCAGCCAAAGCATAAGGCAGCAGCGTATCCGCATGCGGCCAGCTTCTGCCGTTGAGGCTGCCGCTCATCCACGGAAGCACCGATTGCACTTTTTCACTGTTCAAAATCATCAATGCGGACATTCCCGCTCCGAGCAGGGAATTGACCGCCACGCCGGCAAGAATAAGACGAATCGGCGATGCGCCGCCCTTCCAAGCCAGCAAATAAATAACAATGCTCGCGGCAAGCGCCCCGACGAATGCAGCTGCCGGAAGCAGAGCGATTTGAGCCGGAAAAAGAATCATAATAACAACAGCAGCAACACCGCCGCCGGACGAAACGCCGATAATACCAGGATCGGAAAGCGGATTGCGGAACACACCCTGCAGCAGCGCTCCGGATAATCCGAGGCAGCAGCCCACCATCATTCCTGTCAGTGCGCGAGGCAGACGTAAATTCCATACGATTTGCCATGCCTCCGTGTCGCTGCGATGCCAGAGGGCGTTCCACACTTCGCTAACCGGTATGCGGATCGACCCCAGCGCAAGCCCGCATAACAGGCTTGCAATTAACAGGGCCGATGCCGTTCCCAGTACGATCAGATTCCGTGCCGCTGCCGGGTACCTAGCCTGCTTGAGCTCGGTCGGAGACAGAACGGAAGCCATTTTTATTTCACCTGATTCAACAGCTTGTTGATCGATTTAATCGCCTCTGGCGCGCGGATGCCTGGATTAGCTGCGAACAGCTCCGACGGCAGCACTTCGAAACGGTCTTCTTTAACTGCGCTCAGGTTTTTCCAAGCGGGATTGGTTTCGAACTCTTTTTTGAACGACCCTTTTACTTCAGCCGCGTCCCCGTGAGTGATCAGCAGGATTAGGTCCGGGTTAGAAGCGACAATACGCTCCATGCTAAGCTCCGAATACTGGGGCATCTTGTCCATTTTCGGGAATTTAGCCGCTACGTTAGTACCGCCTGCAAGCTCCAGGAAGTTGCCCGGGTAGCTGGAAGGAAGCGCTACGACAAAGCTGCCCGGTGCTCCGTATACGATGAGCGTTTTTGGCTTGGCAGCAGGCTTTTGCAGGCTGCTTACGGTGCGGTCCATATTCGCGATTACCTGCTCCGCCGTGCTTTCGTTACTTAGCAGTTTGCCGTAGAGACGGATGGAAGACTTGATCTGGTCGTACGTGTTATGAGAATTGAATAACACCTGAGCGCCGAGCTTTTCCATCGTTGCCTTTTGGCTCATCAGAGAAGGATTGGCAATGACCAGATCCGGTTTGACGGAAGCCAGCTTCTCGAAAAGAATGCCGTGCGTGCTGCCGACCTCAACGGCGGAAGCCGCTTCAGGAGGATTAACCTTCCCCATTGCCGTTGGACGGCCTACAACCTTGCCGCCGAGCGCGTAAATCATTTCCGTATCCGACGAGGAAAGCGTCACGATACGCTGCGGGCGTTTGTTCAGCGTGAACGAGCCTGCGCTCGTTTGGAGCGTCAGCTTGCTGCTGATCGCAACCGTACGGCTTTTGGAGGACCAGTTGACCCATTTGCCGAATGCTTCCGTAAGCAGACGAAGCGGCACAAAGGTTTTTCCGTTTTTAATGACTGGCGCGGCATCCAATTGGGATGATTTATCGTTTATGTAGGCGGTTTTGGAACCGGCTGTCAGCTTGACCTTCACACCGCCGCTCGTAGCAATGACGGTTTTGGTGGAGTTATTCCAGCTTGCCGTGCCTCCAAGCGATTTGACGATAGAGCTGTATGGCACAAGCGTACGTCCGCTGACCACGATTGGCGAAGCGTCCAATGCGAGTGATTTGCCATCCAGCGTAACTTTAATCGGCGCGGACGCCGCTGTTGCTGTAGATGGCTGAAGGGCTCCTGTTCCCGATGTGATCAACAATGCTGCGGCCGCAGCAGACAAAACCCACTTTTTACTGCGAAACATAGAACAATTACCCCCTGCGTTAGTTATTAATAATGAGAATCAATATCAATTGACTTCATCATCATATTGATAACGATTATCATTGTCAATAGTTTTCTTTTTATAAGGACTTTTCAATGGAGATCAAGCTTTACTTGAACAGGACAGCCTGGATGAAAGGCGCATATAATAAGCTTAGTCAGCTTGCAGCACAGCTTAAAGAAAGTCTCAATATCGACTCGGGGATGGTGACGGAAATGAAGTCAAATCGAGCGGTTAAAGTGATTGGACATCGAGGAGCCGCCGGAGAAGCCCCGGAAAATACGCTGGCCAGCTTCCTGCTGGCCGCTGAACAAGGAGCCGATATGGTTGAGCTTGATGTTCATCTGTCAGCCGACGGAAAGCTCATCGTATGCCATGATGAGACGCTGGACCGGACTACTGACCAAACTGGTGCGATTCGCGACCTAACATCAGACGCTGTTCTTGCCTCAGATGCGGGAAGCTGGTTTTCTCCTGACTTTTCTGGTGAGCGAATTCCTTTATTGGAAGAAGTGTACGAAGCATTGCCGGATTCAATGGAAATTAATGTAGAGGTCAAGGATGCCGCCGGAAGCGCACTTGACGATAACCTATTGGAATTTCTGCATGAGGGTAAACGAATAGAACGTACAGTAGTCTCTTCTTTTGACCACAAGCTGCTCGTTCGGCTGAAAAATAAGGAGCCGCAGCTGCGGATCGGACTGCTTTATGCGGCTGATCTGGTCGATCATGCTGGTTACGCAGCTCTGCTAAACGTTGATGTTTTCTCCCTGCATCCCTTCCACGAGCTGATTGGCGCTAAAGATACGGCAAATGCGGTTACAGCAGGTATGGCCGTATATCCTTACACGGCTAACGAGCCCGCTCAGTGGCAGCGGCTGCTCGACATTGGGGTGACGGGCATCATAACCGATTATCCTGGTAAATTAAAAACTTATCTTAGTTCACGCCTCATGATTGAACCGAATTAATAACATCATCCATCCAAGGATGCCCTTGTGGAAATTGCATTTGCAGAGAGGAGTAGAACCACAGCTTCTCCTCTCTATTCAGATGAGGCAGGATCCGTTCAAAATCCAACTGATCCTTCTCTCTGATTTGAGAGCCGCCGCCTTTATAAAAGAGCTGAAGCTCCGGTTTTAGGTAGGGAGTTCCTTCTGGAGTAAAGGCTCGAATATCCGCCCAGTTGCGGCGAATGGACGGCTTTCGCCCATAAATCCAATCTTCCTGTTCGCGGTCAATAATCATGAGCTGGAGCTCCCATGGTGAAGTCTCATTTCTAGACAACCAAATATCCTTTGTCGTATTCAAATACTCTCCCGGCTCTCTAAGGCTTAACTTGCCGCTGTCAGCCTTGTAGATTAACCAGTCCTGTGAGAGACGGTCAAATACGGCCTCCTGCTCGTCCCGGAAAATGATAACATCCGTATCCTCATGATATCTTGTTTGCTGCCCCAGGTAGAGATCCAGAGCCCAGCCTCCTGCAATGGCCCACCACACAGGAATAGGGTCAAATATATTGCGCGCTTCCGCAACTGATATCGGTTCCCAGTTCGAATAATCTGTTCGCATGTTGTTTCATCCCCCTCTCAATTGTTTCATAAAACGATTGAAATTAATTCCTTCAGATCATCAATAATAGCGTCTGCCTCGGGTTCTCGACCATAATGGGAGGTACGTTTCCATGGCGTCGATTCGCTGACTCTCCATCAATTCGCCCCTCCCGCTACGAACCAATTTACCTTACAACCGTCACCTTCGGCCATCTGCTCTGCCAATTCTTTTGCTTCATACGCAGATCAAAAATATCCAGCCGTTCCTTCGCTTCAAGAAAATAAGGAGTAGGACTTAATTCCATATTCAACACCGCTTCAAGTCCGCAGGGAGCGGCCAAAATAACCTGGTCCCGGTCATCCAGAGCAAGCCCAAGCGCCGTTGCCGTTTCAGGAAATTTGGAAATTGCATCAACGGTTGAAGTATATGGCGGAAAGTTATTTTTGAGGTGCATGCGAGCCTGGTTTTTAACGGACCAAGGTACATCGGGCCTCAATTGAAAACGACGGGTTTCCAATTCCTTCTCCACAGCTTCCTCCAAATTGCTGGGGTCAAAATAAACGACATCAATATCACCAAGCGGCGTCCTGGCCGTAAATCCATGTAGAACATCCCATATTTTTGACCTTACAAAACCTGCGCACACCAGCCAATCGGGCAGCTCCAGCGACTGGGCCGTCCGCAAAATATCCATCATCCACTCGTCTTGCCGGACGAATTCAAGGATGTCACTCTCTCCGTTAATAATCAATTCTGAGTCTCCGTTTCGGCTATGTAAAATTGGTCGTAAATAGAAACATACGTTCCTGTTCACTATAACAAAACTGGAAGTAATCGGCAATAAAAACTTTAGGTGAATAACATGGCTACTCCTCATTTTTTCTTTCTAGAAAACAAAAAAAGTACAACCTCGAATTCGACGAGGCTGTACTTTTCAGTTCAATTCCTTCATTGATTCATTCAATCCATTAAGCGTTCAAATCCGGGCGTTTGCCCGTAACGAGATAAGCGACGCTTTCGCCGATGTTTGTGGCATGGTCGGCAATCCGTTCGATGTAGCGGCCAACAAAGCTGAGCAGCATCGACTGGTTGATCGTCTTCGGATCCTCCACCATAAGCGAGAACAGCTCGCGGATGATGCTGGAGTAAAGCGCGTCAACCTCGTCGTCGTCCTTCGCCATTTTGTAGGCGAGATCCACGTTTTCCTGTACATATGACTGGATTGATTCAAAGATCATTGTTTGCACAATCTCAGACATGCGCGGCAAATCGATGAGCGGCTTAATCAGCGTTTGCCCTTCCAACCGCATAACCACTTTAGCAATGTCGACCGACAGGTCGCCCATGCGCTCCAGGTCGCCGGAGATGCGGAACGCGACCAGTATGCGGCGCAAGTCTTTCGCCACCGGCTGCTGGGTTGCAATCAGCTTGGAGCCGAGCTCGGCAATTTTTTCCTCAAGGCGGTTCAGCTCGGGATCATGCTTGATGATTTCCGCGGCTTCCTTGGCGTTCACCGTCATCAGCGCCTGCATGGATTTGGCGAGGGCGGACTCTACATGGTCCCCCATCTCCTGAAGCATTTTGTTCAGCTGCTGGAGTCCTTCGTCAAGCTCTCTGCGTTTGATCATGCTGGCTCTCCCCTCTCCTCCGGCGTTTTAGCCGAAACGTCCTGTAATGTAATCTTCCGTTCT
This sequence comes from Paenibacillus pasadenensis, assembly GCF_023715725.1. GTDB lineage: Bacteria > Bacillota > Bacilli > Paenibacillales > Paenibacillaceae > Paenibacillus_O > Paenibacillus_O pasadenensis_A. The sequence continues at coordinate 187,762 of NZ_JAMBOT010000002.1, read as the reverse complement.
GGAATCAACCGGATTGGAGAACAGCTTCTCGGTATCATCCGTTTCCACCAGCTCGCCGTTCAAGAAAAAGGCGGTGCGATCCGACACACGCGCTGCCTGGTGCATGTTGTGCGTAACCATGACGATGGTGTAATCCTTTTTCAGCTCGCGAACCAGCTCTTCAATCTTTAGCGTGGAGATCGGATCGAGCGCGGAGGTCGCTTCGTCCATAAGCAACACGTCGGGCTCAACCGCAAGAGCGCGGGCGATGCAAAGACGCTGCTGCTGTCCGCCGGACAGGCTAAGGGCAGACTTGTTCAACAGGTCCTTCACTTCCTCCCACAACGAGGCGCCGCGCAGGCTGCGCTCCACAATTTCGTTCAGCCGGGCTTTATCCTTAATGCCATGCAGCCGAGGACCGTAGGCTACGTTGTCAAATATTGATTTGGGGAAAGGGTTCGGCTGCTGGAATACCATGCCCACCCGCTTGCGCAGCGTTTCCACATCCGTGTCGTCGCTGTAAATATCCTGTCCGTCCAGCTTCACGCTTCCATCGATTTGTACGCCGGGAACAAGATCGTTCATCCGGTTGAGCGTGCGCAGAAAAGTCGATTTGCCGCAGCCGGACGGGCCGATGAACGCTGTAACGGTCTGTTTCGGAATGTCGAGCTTCATGTTTTTCAGGGCATGGAACTCCCCGTAGTGCAGATTCAAGCGCTCAATTTCCATAATGGATGTCATTGCTTTCCCCTTCTCCCCATGTCTTATGAACAAATTTCCCAGCTTAATCCCGGTTTATCGGCTTTTAACCGAAACGTCCCGAGATGTAATCGTCCGTCTGTTTATGATGCGGATTTGTAAAAATGACGTTTGTATCGTTATGCTCGATCAGGTTGCCCATATAGAAAAAGGCCGTTTTGTCCGAGACACGCGCAGCCTGATGCATGTTGTGCGTGACGATAACGATGCAATATTCCTGCTTGAGCTCCGAGATCAGCTCCTCAATTTTTGAGGTGGATACCGGATCGAGCGCCGATGCCGGCTCGTCCATAAGCAGAATTTCAGGCTGTACGGAAAGCGCGCGGGCGATGCAAAGACGCTGCTGCTGGCCGCCGGAAAGCGCTAACGCCGACTGATGCAGACGATCCTTCGTTTCGTCCCAAAGCGTCGTGCGGCGCAGGCAGGACTCCACAATTTCGTCGAGCTCGCGTTTGTTTCTAATGCCGTGGTAACGAGGGCCGAACGCGACGTTTTCATAAATCGACTTATAGAACGGGTTCGGCTTCTGCCACACCATACCGATGCGTTGGCGCAGCGTTACAACATCGGTATCCGGCGCGTTGATATTTTCGCCTTCCAGCCAAATGCTGCCCTTCATGCTTGCTCCCGGAATGGTGTCGTTCATCCGGTTAAGGCTGCGCAAAAAGGTGGACTTGCCGCAGCCGGACGGGCCGATAAGCGCCGTAACGCTGCCCTGGGCAAAGCTGAGATCAACCTTTTTGACCGCTTCCTTCTCTCCGTAAAAGATGCTCAGCTGCTCCGCAGCCAAAGCAATACCGCTGCCTGGCATCGTGCTTGCGCCAATGGCGCTGATAGGGGGTGCTCCAATCGCCATCTGTGTAACCTCCTCAATCTGTGATTATTAGCGGGATGCCGTCAGCTTGCGGTATAAATAACGTCCCAGCCAGCGGGAGCCCAGGTTGAACAGCAGCACCGTAATAATCAGCACGGCGGAAGCGCCGGCAGCGATTTGCGCCGCATCGGGAGCGATGCCTTCGCTGTTGATTTTCCAAATGTGCACCGCCAGCGTTTCAGCCGGACGAAGCGGGTTAAGCGGCGAAACCGGGCTGAACGGATTCCAGTCGGTAAAGTCAAGGCGCGGCGAGCTCATGCCGGCCGTAAACAGCAGTGCGGCGGCTTCGCCGAACACGCGGCCAGCAGCCAGAATTGTGCCGGTGAGAATAGTCGGCAGCGCTACAGGCAGCATTACCTTGGTAATTGTTTTCCAGCGGGTGAGGCCGAGCGCAAGTCCCGCTTCCTTTTGCTCACGGGGAACGCCGCGAATGCCCTGCTCCGTAATCCGCACCATCAGCGGCAGGTTAAATACCGTAAGCGCTAACGCGCCAGCCAGCAGGGAGAACTCCAGATCAAAGTAATTCACGAACACGAGCAAGCCGAACAGGCCCACAACGATGGACGGGAACGAGGAAAGCACCTCAACGACAAGACGGATGAAATCCGTGAATTTGCCGGGTTTGGAGTATTCGGCCATGTAAATGCCTGCGCCAATGCCAAGCGGCACTGTGATGAGCATCGTCAGCACGAGCAGGAACAAGGAGTTGAACAGCTGCGGTCCGATGCCGCCTCCGGTTTTGAACGTTTCCGGCGGCGAGGTCAGGAAGTCGAAGCTTAGATGGCCGATGCCGCGGAACAAAATGAAGCCGATCAATCCCGCCAGAAGCACGATGATCAGGAAAGCAAAAAAGTAGAAGACTGCGGTGGCAATGCGGTCAACGGTTTTGTTGGATAATTTCATCGCAGGCTTCTCCTTTCCAGAACGCGGACGATAAAGACAAACACAAACGTCATCGTGAGCAGCACAAGCGCCAAGCTCCACAGAACGTTATTTTGCACGCTGCCCATAATTGTGTTGCCCATGCTGAGCGTAATGACGCTAGTCAGCGTAGAGGCGGATTCAAACAGCGATTTCGGAATAAACGGAGCGTTGCCGATGACCATCTGCACGGCAAGAGCTTCACCGAAGGCGCGGGCAATGCCGAGCACCACACCTGTTAGCATCGACGGCATTACGGCAGGCAGAATGCTGCGGGAAATCGTCTGCCAGCGCGTGGCGCCGAGCGCGTAGCTGCCTTCTTTAAGACCGCGCGGCAAATTGGACATGGCATCTGTGGCGATTGTCGTAATTGTCGGCAAAATCATGATCGACAGCACAATCGCGCCTGCCGCGACACCTAAGCCTTGTCCAGGAAAAATGGCGCGCAGCGTCGGTACGATAACGGTCAGACCAACAAAACCGTAAACGACGGAAGGAATGCCGGCCAGCAGCTCGATTACCGGCTGCATAACCCGTTTGCCGAACTTCGGCATCAGCTCTGTCATGAAAATTGCGGCGCAAAACGCCAGCGGGGCCGAAATGCACGCTGCCAGAATGGAGGTCATAAAGGAACCGGTAATAAAAGGCAAGGCTCCGAATGAAGCCGGTTCGCCGTCAGGGGACCATTTTACACCGGTTAGAAACTCCTTCAGGCTTACACCATCAACAAAAAAAGTGGCAAGCCCTTTGGAAGCAACAAAATAGACGATAGAAAAAATCGTTATAATTAACACGGAAACGCAAATCAGCGTGTATGTTTTGCCAAACCATTCGCCGCCGGAACGGCTGCGCTTGCGATTGCCGCCGGATGGCCGGCTTGATGTATCATTCATTGGTTGGTTATCCGCCTCTCCTTGGACCGGCGCAGCAAGGCTTGCGCCATCGGAGCTTCTATTGGAAGGTTGCAGGGTGGCTTTCATCGCTTGTTCTCTCCTTACGCCGTTTACTCTTGTCATCAAGGTGAAACGACTGTTGCCGTCCTTGACGGCACGGTGCGTTTCATTCAAAGGAATATAAGAAAGTATAGATAATATCTATACTTTCTTATATTCAGCGCAAAGCCAAGAAGGAGCCTGTTAGGACGCCTTCTTGGCCTGCTGCTGCGCCCAAGGGCTCAGCTGTTTATTTTTTTACGATTTCGCCAGCGTCGTTGCGCTCAACCGTCATCTCTTTGATGGAGATGTAACCGAGCTCTGTTACGTCGGTTTTTTGAACATCGTCGCTTACCATGAAGTCGAGGAACGCTTTAACGGCTTCGTTCGGCTCGCCCTTCGTGTACATGTGCTGGTAAGCCCATACCGGATACGTGCCTGTTTTAACGTTGTCCGGCGTAGCTTCTACTCCGTCCAGCTTCAGCGTTTTAACGGAATCATCGAGGTAAGACAGCGCCAGGTAACCGATTGCTCCAGGAGTTTCGCCGACAAGCTTTTTAACCGTACCGGAGGAATCCTCTTGGATGTTACCCGGCAGATCTTCGGATTTCGTGCCAAGCGCGTATTTCTCAAACGTTTTGCGCGTACCGGAGCTGGAAGGACGGTTTACGATAACGATTTTTTCGTCTGCGCCGCCAACATCTTTCCAGTTCGTTACTTTGCCGGTGAAGATGTCAACCAGCTGCTGCTTCGTCAGGTTGTCGATGGCGATGTCTTTGTTCACAACCGTTGCCATTGCTACAACCGCTACTTGATGATCAACCAGCTCGTCCGCTTTAGCAGCGTCGCCGTCCTTGAACTTCTCGTTAGCAAAAATATCGGAGTTGCCGATATCGGCTTGTCCTTCGGAAACTTGCGTCAGGCCGGTGCCGCTGCCGCCGCCTTGCACTTGAACCGTGATGTCCTTATATTTCGAATCGGCCATGAATTTTTTGGATACTTGCTCCACCAGAGGCTGCATTGCCGTAGAGCCGGCTGCCAGGATGGAACCGCTCAACGAGCCGCTGTCCGCTTCGCTGCCGGAAGCATTGTTGCCTTCTTTGCTGCCGCAAGCCGCAAGCGTAAGGGCAAGCACCATTGTCATCAGGACCAGCATTGTCTTCTTCATCTTTTTTGTTTCCCCTTCCGAGAACCAAGTTTTGAACTGGCTTACAGGATTTATTGTACGAACCTGTTGTTAAAGCCATATGTTCAGTTTGTAAAGGGAATTGTAAAATTAAATAGATATCATCTATACTTAATTGGAATAATACAATATTTAATCTATATCAGTATGAATGGCGGATGATTGATCATGACAATCGTTAAATGGAAGCTGATCGTGCTGCTGGAGAAGCATAAAAAGGTGACGCTTGCGGCAAAGGAGCTTGGCCTAAAACAGCCAACGGTTACTTTTCATATGAAAAAAATGGAGGAAGAATGGGAAACGCAGCTTTTTCACACAAAAGCCGGACGGATTTTGCTGACAGACGCCGGACGGATTTTATACAGATTTGCACTGCAAATGCTGCAGCTGCATGAGGAAGCACGGGTAGAGATGAAGCTGCGAGGCGCAGCTATTAAGCGGCTGCGCATTAAAATCGATGCCCCCTGCAGGGAGGAAGCAACGGTTCTTGCGTCGGTGCTGCTTCAGCCTTTCGGTTATGCGCTTGAGTTTACGGACGGCAGCTTTAAAGCAGTCGAAGCAGAACATGACGAGCCTGATCTGATCATCCGGGAAGCGTTGGCGCCGTCACCTAGTGAAAAGGAGCATTATTGGAAAGCGGAGCTTAAGCTGGCTGTATCGGCGGCACTTCCTCCTTATTCCACGGCTTCAGCACAAGAGCTGATCGATATTGGCGCAGGCTGGATCGCTGCGCAATCGGGCACTTTGCTGAGGCGCCAAAGTCTCGTCTGGGCCGCAAGCCGTGAAACGATGCTTCGCGAAAGCTATTCGGTAGCAGACACCGGCTCTGCACGGAAGATGGCAGCGCAAGGGCTTGGATTCACTTTTGTGCCCGAATTCGACGTTATGGAAGGTCAGCATGCATCAGCGTTTTCTATATCCTTGCCAGGAGATCGGGCGCTTCGTTTTCTCCCGCTTCCCGCCTCCTTGGCCTACGGCCTTCGGCTCACGCCGGGAATCCGCTTGCGAGAGCTTGATTCAGCGCTGTTTGAACGTTTGTTTGGCGACAGTTAACTTAAAAACACCTGCCCGGTTAAGGGCAGGTGTTTATTATGTCCAATTATGAACGTTCAATTAATGGTTCATTTGTTTCTTGACTTAGTCGGACCAGCATATGAGCGAGCATATGGCGCTCCTCATCCTTGCCGACCTTCCATAATTCCTGCAGCAGCTTTTCCTCGCTGTTGCGCGGCTCCTCATGTTCGGCCAAATACCCGGCAACCTTTTCGGCAGCCAAGGCAAGCTGTTCGTCATTTACTCCAATTCGCCTCGCCAAGTCGATTCGATTGCCAAGATAGCTTTTGAACTCCGTAAAGCTGGACAGAATCTCATTCTTCTTGGCTGCGTCCATATTCCGAAGCGTATTCTTCACCCGTTCAAAGGCTTCCGAAGCCTGCGGCTCCGCTGCTGATTCGTTTGTATGCGCCATCGTTTCATCCGCCTCCCGATGCGTAGTTTGTCTTGCCTGAGCACTACTTACCCGGGGAAAATCGAATTCAATCAATGGAGCAAGACCGATTAACGGCTGAAGCCGTTCCAGCTCGTAACGTCGTCTACATCAAGACGCACGGTCGGATGCCCAGGCTGGGCCGCCTTGCCGAGAGCTATCAGCATAACGTTGGCATAACGCTCGGAAACGCCCATCAGCTCACGGAATTGCTGAACGTTGTAACCCGCCATTGGAACCGTATCAAGTCCTTTGGCGCGAGCCGCCAGCATCAGCTGCTGAGAAACGAGGCCCCCGTCGATTAGCGCATTCTGCAGCGCTTTATCGGGTGCAAGATTGCCATAAAATTTGCTCATATTGCCAACAAGCTTTTCCGCCGTCGCTTCATCCATGTAGCCGGCCTCGATCGCCTTGGCATATATACGGGACGCTTCGGTGTAAGCCTGCAGGTCCACCAGGACGGCAATGACAGCCGACGCCGCTACAATCTGCTCCTGATTAAAAGCGATTGGCAGAAGCTGCTGCTTCAGTTCCTTGTCTGTAATGACAATGAAACGCCAAGGCTGCATATTGCTGCCGGACGGAGCCGTTACAGCTGTCTGCAGCAGTTCCTTGATCTCCTCATCGGAAAGCTTAAAATCCGGATCGTACTTTCTTACAGAACGGCGGCCTTTAAGCACCTCATAAAAATCTACAGCCTGCACCGTTTCCTGCTCCCCTGTTAAGCTCATTCTCTCCACTCCCGTTTAACTGTATTTGTAATAATCACAGTATAGGGAGCGGTTAATTCTGTGTCAATAGGTCGGAAATAGATTTTCTCAGATAAAAACCCCTTAGCCTGCAGGCTAAGGGGTTCGGAACATGAGATTAAGCATCCAATCCGTGCTCTTCGCGGATGCGATACAAACCGGTGATAAGCGGGTCGGCCGTATCACGGTTCAATAAATGCAGCGCAAGCAGGAAATGGAACGGCATCGCTACAACGTTGTTCCCTTCCTTAATGGACGGGAAACCAGCCTCGACAACCGGACCGTGGTCTGGATGAATATCAATATCAACATGCACCGGCTCGTCCGGGAACTCGGCACGGCAAGCGGTGGCGCAATGAGGAACGATTACTTGATCAAACAGGTATTTAGCTTCTTCTTCGTTCTGCGGCGGCGGCGGCAGCAAGCGGCTGCGCTCTCCGCGTAAAATATCGACAAAGAATGAAGACATCCACAGTGCAGGATCATCGTTCTTTTGGAAATTCTGGACAAGCTCATTCATGAAAAAGCCCACGGAATGGGGATTTTTATTGGCATCCAATAGCCGGTAAGTGAACAAAGGTCCATACATAGGATGGCTCACGACCTGGCCGTCCACTTCATATTCATCTTGGTAAAAACTTGTCAGCGCCAGTTCGCCATGCTTGTACAGCGCGGCAATCATCTGCTGAAGCTCCGCCTCGGTAAGTTCAGGCTTGCCTTGTTCAGGGGCCTCCGGGCTTTGCGCTTCTTGCTCTTCGGTATTATGATTAGTCGTCATGAACGCATCCTCCTCATGCGTCCATCTTACCATTACCGACTGGAAAGGGAAAGCCGTTTCAAAGGGTTATCCGCCACTTTACCCGTTATTTGGAAGATTTTGTCGTTGCTTCTGTACGCGGGTATGCCGCGAGGTCCCATGTATGATCTTTCAGCATCACAGATTCCGGCTTCATGAAATACGCCAGCTTGCTGCGGCCGTATGCCGGATCATCTAGCGTAGCGTCCAGATGATGCCAGGTTCCGTTCAGCTTGACCATATTCCAAATATGCAAATCCCCTTTGGCTTTACCGTAAACGAGCCTGCTTTCGTATCCGGTCTCTTCCAGCATCCGATGCAGCAATAGCGCATAACCCTGGCAAACGGTTCCCTCCGTGCCGAACAGCCCCGCATATGCAGAATGGTTGGCAAGCGTCCGGTCATACCGGAGGCGGCCCATAACCCACTCATACATCGCTAACAGCTGTTCCCGGTTCCGTTTGGACGCAATCGATTTATCCGCAACGGCTTTTTGCACTTCCTCGCGCACCGCTTCGCTTTGCTCCGGCGTCTCCCAATAGGTCATCCGAAAATCAATCGTTGCTTCAAATGCGGTGCTTGTCCAGTTCCAGGTCATTTTTTTAAGCACAAAACGCATGTAGTCATCTTTTGCTCCAACGTCCTTGAATACTTGCTGCAGCTTTTTATCGATGCCCGCCGTATCCCCGCGATAGCGGATCGTTACATGCTCGCCATAATTATTGGACATAACATTAAATACAATATCGGTTATTTCCTCATAGGAAGTCGCGGAATGCGTTGTTCCTGAAGCATAAAGGCTTGCCGCGTTTGTTGTTTGCTGCAGGCTGCCTGATGCAGCGGCCGGATTCGTGAACGCAGCCGAAGTGAACAACGATAAGGCTAACGCAGCAGCTGCCAAAGCTTTGGTGCCTCTCCATAGCTTGAACGATTTTGCCTCATCATTAGCCATTTTCTGTATCATTCGTCCCATCATTCCGATTCCTCCTCAGTAACCCCACAGCACATTCGATATAAGACTAAATATCTATCCATATATCGATTTATAGTTCTATTGGCAGGGTTTTTTAGATAATAGTTTCTTCGGAATGAATAAAGACCTATTGAAGATCCTTCTTAAGAAATGGTTCTTTAGGACTAAGTTTGAAAATTCCTTTTCTTATATTAATAATGGCTCGCCAAGCAGGGAAACCTGAAAAGGCAAGCGACAGGTTTAGCCGCAGGGTGATTGGAGCCTCTGCCATAGGGTTACTAAATAGCATGAGCAACACAATACGAAACAGCATAAGGGAGGAAACAATCATGGCTTGGTTATGGGCGTTAATTGTAGGCGGTATTATCGGATGGCTGGCGGGAATGCTTGTCGGCCGGGACGTGCCGGGAGGCATCATCGGCAACATCATTGCAGGTTTTGTCGGAGCTTGGCTCGGATCGATGCTGCTTGGTCAATGGGGACCGGTCGTAGGCGGATTCTACTTTATTCCGGCTTTGCTCGGCGCGATTGTCCTTGTGGCCATCGTGAGCCTTATTCTCGGCAGCATGCGTCGAGCCCGCTAAGGCGGGTCAGGACCGCTGCATAAGTTGAGCAAAGCTTAAAAGGCTTAACTGCAGCCTGACATTTCAAAAAAGGACGAGACTCCAGTCGATCGGCTGGAGTCTCGTCCTTTTTGCTTAGAGAGTTTGTGCGTTATACTGAACAAAGATGTATTTACCGCTAAGGAGACTGATCTATGTCCGCATATGAACAAATCATACAAGAGCTGTCTGAACATCACGGTTCACGCTGGAAAGAGCTGTCTGTTCAAATCGGCAATAACCCTGAGCTAGGCCACGCGGAATTTCTGGCTTCGGCTTGGCTCTCCGAGGAGCTGGAGCAAGAAGGATTCACCGTCCAGCGCGGTGTGCTTGGCATGAAAACTGCCTTTATCGCTGAATATGACTCCGGCAAACCGGGGCCAATCGCGGGATTCTTGTGCGAATACGACGCATTGCCCGATGTTGGACACGCTTGCGGTCATCATCTGATTGGCGTCATGAGCATGGGCGCTGCCATCCTGCTCAAAAGCGTCATTGAATATACCGGAGGAAAAATCCGCGTATACGGCACACCGGCTGAGGAAACGAGCGGCGGCAAAGTGACGATGAGCGACGCAGGTCTGTTTGACGACTGCGGCTTTGCGCTCATGGCTCATCCGTACCACTCTCATGAGCGTTCCGGTAAATCGCTGGCGCTGGATGCGCTGCAATTTGATTATTTCGGCAAAACCGCCCATGCTGCAGCCAGCCCCCATCTAGGAGTTAACGCTTTGGACGCCGTTATTATGCTGTTCAACTCCGTTAATGCCCTGCGCCAGCAAACGCGCAGCGATTCCCGTATTCACGGCATTATCAATAACGGAGGACAAGCCCCTAATGTCATTCCCGGGCATGCCTCTGCGCAATTTTACGTACGTTCTGCCGACCGTTATTATACCAACGAACTGACGCAACGCGTAAAGGCATGCGCTGATGGCGCTGCGCTGCAAGCCGGCTGCCGGATGGAGATGAAACACTTCGAGCTCAGCTATGACGAGCTGGTTACAAACGAGACTTTATCGGAGGTCTATCAATCGCTGCTTTACAAAACAGGAGTTACAGACGAAGATGTGCTGGCCGGAAGCGATCACGGCTCTCTCGACTTGGGCAATGTGTCGCTCCGCTGTCCGGCGATTCACCCATATTTAAAAGTGGTCAACGATAAGCTATATCTGCACACGGCGGAATTCCGGGATGCGGCTATGCGGGAGGAAGCGCTTGACGCCATGCTTTCAGGGGCAAGGCTGCTTGCTTCTACCGCTTATGAGGTGCTGGCAGATCCGGAGCTTTACCGGGAGGTACGCGCGGAATTTGACCAGGTCGCAAGGGGCAATTAACAGAAAAAACCGCAATGAAGGATAGGCTCCTGTCATTGCGGTTTTTCTATTTGCGGTACTGAAACTTAGCTAAGCAGCGCTGCCTGGCGTTTGTAATGATCCTCGATGACCATACAAGCCATCGCTTCAATTACGGGAACGACGCGGGGACAGATGCAAGGATCATGCCTGCCGATTGTCCTGATTTCGCGCTCCTCCCCATTTGCATCCACCGTGCGCTGCGGCAGGGAAATGGAAGAGGTCGGCTTCACGGCAACGCGGAAAACAATGTCCGCTCCCGTGCTGATGCCGCCTACAATTCCTCCGGCATTATTCGTTACAAATCCATTAGCGTCCATCTCGTCGTTATGCTCGCTGCCGCGCATCGTTGCCGCCGCAAATCCCGCTCCGAACTCAATCCCTTTGATCGCTCCGATGGACAGCATCGCTTTCGCCAGCTCAGCGTCCAGCTTGTCGAACACAGGCTCTCCCAGTCCGGGCAGCACGCCGTTGATGCGGCATTCCACGATGCCGCCGCTGCTGTTGCCTTCCGCCGCCAGCTGCTCGATCCGCTCCACCATCCGCTCCGCTGCCGCAGGATCGCAGGCGCGGACCGGATTGCGCTCAATCGCTTCCGCGTCAAAGGTTTCGCATTTGATGCCGTCGATCTCCTTCGTGTAAGCGACAATCGACACGCCGCGCCGTTCCAGCAGCTTGCGCGCTACCGCTCCCGCCGCTACGCGGGCAGCCGTTTCCCGGCCGGACGCCCGGCCGCTTCCCCGGTAATCGCGGAAACCGTATTTCTGATCGTACGTGAAATCCGCGTGCCCAGGACGGTAGAGATTTTTAATATCATCATATGCAGAAGGGCGCATGTCCGTATTGTTAAGCATAATGCAAAGCGGCGTGCCCGTCGTTTTACCTTCAAAAATACCGGACACGATCCGGATTTTATCGTATTCTTTGCGCGGAGTCGTAACCGACGACTGGCCCGGACGTCTGCGGTCCATCTGCACTTGGACGTATGCCTCGTCAAGCTCCACTCCCGGAGTTACTCCTTCTACAATAACTCCAACCGACTCACCGTGCGATTCGCCGAACGTCGTCATTTTTAACCGTTCTCCAAATGTGCTTCCTGCCATCTCTCTTCACTCCCGCTGTATAATTCGGCGACTAGCCCGCCTGCTGTTCTGCTCATTTTCTTATTTTCATTTTACACGTATACTTGCAATAAATGAAATCAAGTTATTTACACGTTGACATAGAGAGGATTGATGGCAAGATGGCGATTAACTCTGAATGGTACCGAATTTTCCTTCATGCGGCCGAAAGCTCCAATCTGACCCGAGCAGCTCAATCGCTCCATATGACCCAGCCTTCCGTCAGTTATGCTATTAAACAGCTGGAGGAGGAGCTCGGCGTCAGACTGTTTGACCGGCTGCCCAAAGGCGTTCGTTTAACCCATGAAGGAGAAGAGCTGCTGCGCCACGTCCGGCAAGCGTTCGCTGAGCTTGAAGCCGCCGAACGAAGCATGAAGAAGCGGCTCCGTCTGAACGAAGGAATGCTGCGGGTCGGAGCCAACGGAGCCATTATTAAACACTTTCTGCTCCCCATACTGGACACCTACCACGAACGGAATCCCGGCATTCGCATTCAATTGTCGCAGGAGCGCACACGCCTTATTTTGGACCGTCTGAAAAAAGGAGCGCTTGATATCGGCTGCGTTTATCTTCCCGTTGCAGATGAGGAAATTGAGATTGTCGGCAGCCAAATCTCTCTTTATTGCGCCGTTGTCGGACAAGCTTTTGCAGACTGGTCGCAGGAGGTCCTGTCGGCCGAAAAGCTGGCGCGGCTGCCGCTGCTTATGCTGTCTCCCGGCAGCTCGACACGTTCTTTTATCGAGGAATGGTTTCAGATGCAGGGAGTCGACGCCGAGGCCGATTTTGAGCTGAACAGCCTGGATATGCTCGCTGAATTTACGGAACGGGGGTACGGCGTTTCCTTTCTGCCGCGGGCTTATGTGGAACCTCAGCTTAAAGATGGAACGCTGGTCGAGCTGCGCACAGAAATCCCGCTGCCGGATCGCCAAATCGGGGTCGCGACTCGCAAGCATTCTACGCCTTCCATGGCGGCAAAATCCTTTCTTGAATTGCTTATTCATTAAAGTCCGGCGTTGCAAGGCGCACTCACCTTTAGGTAAGTACATGAACTAAATGTGCGTACTTACGCAATTCTAGGATGCGGGTTACACTTCAAGAGCAATAGAGATTAATCGCTCAAGGAGGGCAACCATATGAAAAAAACACTTGTCGTCGTTACCCATCCAAACATGGAAACTTCCATCATCAATAAACGCTGGGTAGAGGAGCTTCGCAAATACCCGGACAAATATACGGTTCATGAGCTTTATAAAGCATATCCGGATGAAAAGTTTGATGTAGAAAAGGAACAACAGCTGATTGAGGAGCATGGAAATCTTGTCCTGCAATTCCCCATGTATTGGGCAAGCTCACCGCCGCTGCTTAAAAAATGGTTCGATGAAGTATTAACCCATGGATGGGCCTATGGGTCGCAGGGAAAAGCATTTAAAGACAAAAAAACGGCACTGGCCATATCCTTGGGCGCGGAAGAAATCGACTTTAGCAAGGAAGGAATTGTAGGCCACGAGCTGGATGAAATTCTGCTTCCCTTTAAAGTGAATTTTAAATTCTGCCATGCGGATTATCATCCCCCCTTTACCTTCTTTTCAGCTGAATACACTATGGCACAGAACACTGACTTGTTGAGCAAATTAGAGCGCAGCGCTGGGGATTATGTTGAATTTCTAGATAAGCTTTAATTTAAGGAGGAATTAATAATGAAAACACTTGTTATCGTCACGCATCCAAATATGGAGACGTCCATCGTCAATAAACGCTGGGTAGAAGAGCTTCGCAAATACCCGGACAAATATACGGTCCATGAGCTTTATAAAGCTTATCCCGATGGAAAGATCGACGTAAAAAAAGAACAAGAGCTGGTTGAAGCCCATGGTAAACTGGTCTTGCAATTCCCTGTATACTGGTGGAGTTCCCCGCCGCTGCTCAAACAATGGTTTGATGAAGTATTACAGCATGGATGGGCCTACGGGTCGAAGGCGGAAGCTTTAAAAAACAAAAAAACCGCATTGGCCGTAACGGCCGGCGGTACGGAGCATGATTTTAGCGTGGAAGGAAGCTTAGGCAAAACCCTTGACCAGTATCTGGTTCCTTTTGAAACGTCTTTATCGTACTGCAAAATGAATTACCGCTCTTTCTATGCCTTTTATGGAGCTGAACATTATTTGGCAGGAAACAGCGAGTTACCGATTTTATTGGACCGAAGCGCGCAGGGTTACGTAGAATTTCTGGACAAGCTTTAATTGCACAAAAAAACAGTATCTCCATTAATGGAGATGCTGTTTTTTCTATGACTTGTTAAATGGGAAGCGGTTCCGTCTCCCCATTGGCGTCGGGCACGAAATTCTCCTCTCCCCAATAACACATCATATCTAAAATCGGAATGATTGAACGGCCCCGTTCGGTCAGCGAATATTCCACTTTGGGAGGAATCTGCGGGAATTCCTCGCGGCTAATGAGACCGTCCGCCTCCAGCTCCTTTAACATCATGCTTAACGATTTAAAGGAAATGGTGCCTATTCCCCGCTGCAGCTCATTAAACCGCATGACTTTTTTTTCGGAGAGCCAGTACAATATGCTCATCTTGAATTTTCCGCTTATTACAGACAAGGTGTAACCAAAGCTGGTGTCCTTTTGATGAATGCCGGTCAGTTCACAAATTCTGTCACTCATGGTTTTATTGCCTCCTAACGGAAATACCCAACAAAAAAGATCACGGTGTTCCCCTAGAGTATCGCGGTCTCTGGTCTCTATAAAGGAGAAGCCGCTGTCGGATTATTTGATTCTGCTCTTAATGAACCCACTATACCACTTCGGTACGATGAGTTCAAAACACTCGTGATCCTCCATAACCCGGTCGATTTTTGCCATCATGTCGGGGAGTTCCTCTGGCTTTACCTTTAACATCCACACGACGGACGAAATCAATTCCATCGCGAGGTAGAGGCAATACAGCTGCCAAAATTGCTCCGTCGGCTCTTCGCCATGATGATACCCTTGGATTTGACCGACCGAAAACGGCACGCTGACCTCCGAGCTGAACAGGCCGACTTTAACAAACTCATGAATTGGATCGCCCCAGTCGCAGCGGTTGAAGTCGATAATTCCCGAGAGCTTGCCGTTGTTCACAATTAAGTTGGCAGGATGAAAGTCATCATGCTGAAAGCAATTCGGTCTATCGTGCATCAGATGCAGATTAGCGTCAATAAAGCTCAGCAGCTGCCACTCCTGCTTAATCGTCGCGGCGCAGCGGGCATAATCCAGTCGATAGCACTGATGTTTTGCCGTCATCCGTTCATTCCAAGTGGCTATCGTATCAGGGGCGTAAATCCGGTGAATTTTGAACAGCTCCCGCCCAGCCTGAACACCGATATCGAATTGCTCCTGCTCCGATATTAGCGGCAGCGCATCCTTAGCCTCATGCCCGTCGATAAACGATACAACCATGTAGCCTAACTCGAGCTCCGGCAGGACGCCTATTTCAATTGGGCGGGAGCAGTTGATCCCCTGCAATTCCATCCGTTTCAGAGCCTCAAAATCGGACCGCTTGTTCGAGCTTACTTCAATCGGGTAGATTCGAAGGATGTACTGCGGCTTCTCTTCGGCATTAAAAATGATATATTTATCGTCATTGGAATAGCCCTTATCAATCTTCTCCATTTTGGAGCACTCAGACAGAGCCGCAATTTGAGATTTAAAATCATCCCATTGCAATGCTCCTTGATTGTTTAGACGTTTATTCAGGCCGTTCATCCTTTAACCTCCGGCGAATGGATTTTCTGGCTGCAATTCAGCAGCTTACACCATTTATTTTGATCAGCAACCTTATATATCCTTTAATTGCTTGTTCTAATAATCAAATATTTCTAAGTATGGTATATTGAAAATAATCACATTAGCGAGGTGAAACCGATGAAATGGGAAGAGATTGCCCATCTTTATCCAAGCCGCTTTGTATTGATAGAAGCAATTAAAGCTAGTTCCAGTAATCAACTCCGCCAAATAGAGGACATGGCGATGATTCAAGACTTCGACAGTCCCCAAGAAGCTTGGCACGGATATAAGGATTTTCATAAGCGATTTCCTTCGCGTGAGCTGTATGTATTCCATACAAGTCGAACAGATGTAGAAATCGTACGAGAATTTTTTTCAGGTGTGAGACAGCGTACTTGAAAATTCGACTTCATCATGGTCTTCCCATTGTGTCCCTCACTCTAACCCATAACAATCAGCTTGTTTCATTGCCCAATGAACTATTCGATACGGGATGTGCTGCGACGATTTTTGACACTGATTTGCTTGCTCAAATTGGCATTCACATCGATTTTATTCAAGGTCGAGCAATACGAATGTATGGGGTTGGAGGTACAAGTGAACTTTGTTATGAACAGATCATTCCTCGTTTGTACATTGATCAGATTCAATTAGACTCATTCCCTATCCAGCTCGGCGCTGTTCAAGACTCTTATGGTTTTGACGGCATACTAGGAATTGACTATATGATAAAAGCCAAGTTCAAAGCAGACTTTGGAACCATGCAGCTATCCTATTCGTAACCACATTTCCTTTGTCATGCTGAACCTGAGGTCACATAAAAAACCGTTCCCTTGGTGGGGAACGGTTTTCCGTTTATAAAACCTATTCGAAGTAAATCGCTTTGCCCGTGCGGGACGATTCGTAAATCGCCTCCAAAATTTCCGAAACAACGAGCGCTTGCTCCGGCGTAACGACCGGCTCGGTGTCGTTGATTACGGCATGAATCCAAGCGCGTGCTTCCAGCTCGCCCGGATCTTCGGACGCGCCTTCGTAGAAGGCAACGCCGCCGCTGCTTAGCTCAATTTCCTTCACGTACAGACGAGCGTTATCCTCGCCGTTGATGCGCAGGCCGCCCTTCATGTCGGCGCCGGCTTTAGTGCCGCTCAGGGAAACCTTTGCTTCGTCAACCTCTAGGGAGTTAAGCGCCCAGCTGGACTCCAGCACGATGGAAGCTCCGTTCTCCATCGTAATCATCGCAAAAGCGGAGTCCTCTACCGTGAACTTAGCCGGGTCCCAAGGGCCCCATGCGTTTGCCGCGTTCTCTTTTTGCGAAAGCTTATGGTACGCGCGTCCGAGTACGGCCTTCGGCTTGTAGTTGTCCATCATCCACAGCGCAAGATCAAGCGCATGCGTGCCGATATCGATGAGCGGTCCGCCGCCTTGTTTGTCTTCATCGAGGAAAACGCCCCAGGTCGGCACGGCGCGGCGGCGAATGGCATGTGCTTTGGCAAAATAAACTTCGCCCAGCTCGTCGCGCACGCAAGCGTCCTTCAGGTAACGCGTATCGCCGCGGAAACGGTTTTGGTAACCGATGGTCAGCTTTTTACCGGTACGTTTAGCCGCTTCCAGCATACGGCGCGCATCTTCAGCCGTTTTGGCCATCGGCTTTTCGCACATGACATGTTTGCCTGCCTCAAGCGCAGCAATCGTAATATCAGCATGGGAGTCGTTCGGCGTACACACATGCACAACCGTAATGGACGGATCGTTCAGCAAATCCTTATAGTTTTCATAAATGGCCGCTTCCGGGGAGCCAAACTTGCCTTTGGCCTCCTCAGCGCGCTCACGAACGATATCGCAAAACGCCGCCATCTCTGCTTCTTGTACTTTAGCCAGGAACGGCATATGTTTGCCATTGGCGATTCCGCCGCAGCCGATAATGCCTACGCGAACTTTAGACATGTGATTTCCTCCCGAATTTTCATATGTGGATACCCATTGGTTTTAGGTCTACGCTTGAAGCGGATAGCTACAAACACTAGAATAAGTATAAGAGAACCGATCGGCTAAAATAAGCTTCTTTCTAGCGCTGCTTTTATGCGATCTTGGTATATGGAGGCCGTCCCATTTGGAAGTTTATAATGAAAAGGTACCTTATGAAAACCCTCTTTTGTCCTTGCGGATTTTTCGGCCGCAGCGTGAACACAATCTGCTGCTCAACTGGCACTACCATCGCGAGCTGGAGCTGCTTTACATTATAAGCGGCAGTTTGGAGGTGCATGTGGAGGAGGAGCGCTTCCACCTGAATGCCGGCGATGTGGCCGTAATTGGTGCCAATCAACTCCATAGAGACCGGTGTTCATCCGAGACATTGGACTATATCGTGCTTCAGTTTGACCTGGAGCAGTTTTTTGATCACAGTACAATGCCGTACATGCGCTTTTTCATGGAAACGAACCATCCGCTCAGCCAGGTTAACTATATCTTTCAGGATTCACCGCTCGTCAAAGAAGAAATCGGCCTGATTAGCAAAGAAATTCTTGAAGAGGCCACGACCAAAAAGCTCGGGTACGAGCTCGCCGTCAATTTATTGCTGAAAAAAATTCTGCTCCTGCTGCTGCGCAACGACACACGCCAAATTTTGACCGACCAGGACGATTTTGACCGTCTGCGGCTGAAGCCGGTGCTGACGTTTGTTGAGCAGCATTTGACCGACCGGATTCAGGTGGAGGAAGTGTGCAAGCTGGCCAACATGAGCTATTATTACTTCGTCAAGTATTTCAAAAAAACAATCGGGTTAAGCTTCACGGAGTATGTAAATTACAGAAAAATTAAATGGGCGGAACGTATTCTGCTGACAAAAGACCTTAGCATTTCGGAGGTTGGCGACCGGATCGGCATGCCGAATATGGCTCATTTTTATAAAATGTTCAAAAAATACAACGACTGCTCCCCGAAGGAATTCCAGAAAAAAATGCTCTCATGGGGACGCAATTAACGATATTAATTAAAAGCCGGACTTTCCATTAGAGGAAGTCCGGCTTTAGTTTTTGCAATTCGGGAGCGGCTTAGCCGGCCCCGATTTTTTTGGGCATGACCAGCTTGTAGCCGACACCGCGGATGGATTCAATACAGACCGAGTTGGCGCCGAGCTCCAGCTTTTTACGCAGGGAGCTGACATGCACGTCCACCGTCCGCTGGCCTCCGATATAATCGAAACCCCACACAACGTTCATTAAATCGTCCCGCGTAATGACCATACCAGGCCTCTGGATCAGATAAAGCAGCACCTCAAATTCCTTCGGCCGTAAAGGAACCTGTTCTCCGGCGAGTATGACCTCGTAACGCTCGGGGTAGATGGAAAGGTCCCCCGCCGTAATCACTTTGTCCTGGGACTCAGCCTGAGTGGGAATGGTATGTCCTGACCGTCTCAGAACGGCGGAAACTCTCGCCAGCAGCTCTGCAACGCCGAACGGCTTCGTAATATAATCATCGGCTCCGTGTTTAAGCCCCTGCACGACCTCTTCCTCCGCCGTGCGTGCCGTCAAAATAATAACTGGCGTTTTGACTCCGTTTTGCCGCAGCTTGCCAAGCACCTCAAAGCCGTTAATTCCCGGCAGCATAATATCCAGCATGATCAGATCGTAGCTGCGCTGGATGGCCGCTTGCAGCCCTTCTCCTCCATGGTCGCAAACAGTCACGTCGTAGCCTTCCTGAGACAAGTTGTAGGAGAGCAGCCTCGAAAGAGTCGGCTCATCCTCTATGACAAGCACTTTGTGCGACATTGCCATTCGACCTCCAGCTTTCGGAAACGGAATTCCGTTTCCATATTCGTAACCGGCAGCAGGCTCGTCCCGCCTGCCGGTCCCGTCCGCATGCAGTGCATGCAGCTTGAACAGATTTATTTTAACATGATGAAACCGTAAACGGGGCAATTACCTTGCAGCTTCTGCCGAATCATGGCTGAATGACCGGCAGCTCCAGCGTAAATACCGTCCCCACGCCAAGCGTGCTGTCTACGGATATCGTTCCTTTGTGCAGCTCAACCAGATGTTTCACGATCGACAAGCCAAGCCCGGTGCCTCCGCTGATTCTTGATCTGGCTTTGTCTACCCGGTAAAAACGCTCAAAAATGCGCGGCAGGTCCTTCTTCGGAATGCCGATCCCAGTATCGCTGATGCGGATGCGTACAATCTCGACTCCATCCTCACGGAGCGCAACCGCCGCCGCTATGGATACATGGCCGCCTTCCGGCGTGTAGTTGATGCCGTTTTGCAGCAAATTTACGATAATTTGGCGCAGCCGGTCCTCATCCGCCTCCAAAAACAGCCCGCCCGGTATCGAGGCTTCCAGCGAGATGGATTTTTTGGCCGCCTCCTGATCCATAACGGCAATGGAACGATTCAGGAACGCGGACAGATCGACCGGGGACATCTGCAGCGGCACCCGCCGCGACTCCACCTTGGACAGCTCCAGAATATCGCCGATTAGCCGGTTAAGGCGTTCGCTCTCATCATAAATAATTTGCATAAACTGCTGCGACATGACCGGATCATGCACCGCTCCGCCAAGCAGCGTCTCGGCAAAACCTTTAATGGCCGTCACAGGCGTTTTCAACTCATGGGACACATTCGCCACAAACTCGCTGCGCATCCTCTCCAGCCTGCGGATCGCCGATACGTCCTGCAGCACGAGCAGCACGCCGCCGTAACTGCCGTCGCTCTGATATACCGGCACTAGGTTCAGCTCCAGCAGCCGCTCTTCCGGAAAATAAAACGTGATCTCTTCATGCAGCGGCTCCTGCTTGTCCAGCGCCTGCTGGATGAGCTGGGACAGCTCATACTGCTGTTTGGCCTCGCTGAAATGCCGTCCGACCATCTCGCGGTGCTCAAAGCCAAGCACTTCCTCCGCCCGCCGGTTAAGCAGCACCATGCGCCCTTCCGGGCTGATCATGACAACCCCGCTGGTCATATTGTCGAGGACGCTGTACAGCTGCGTTTCGTTTTGCTGAATGCGGTTCATCTGCACCTGAAGCCCTTCAGCCATCGAATTGACCGCTGCACCAAGATCGCCGATCTCATCCCGGCTGCGGATGTCGACGCGCACCGTGTAATCCATCGCTTTAATTCGCCGCGCAGCCCGCGTTATTTGCTCCAGAGGCCGGGTAAGTCCAAGCGCAACCCTATAGCTGACCGCTGCCGCAAGCAGGAACAACAGGAGCAGACCGGCGATTAACACCGTCCATAACTTGTTCACGCTGCCTTCGACGGAAGCAAGGCTGTACGAAAGGCGAATCAGATCGGAGTCGGATGACGCCGGACTCGCGGCCATCGCGACATAGAGCATATTTTGCCGGATCGTATCGCTGTACCGGATCGCTCTGCCCGTGCCTTCCGATTTGGCCTGTTTAACCTCGGACCGGTCCAGATGATTGTCCATTGAGTTCGGATCGGAATCCGAATCTCCCAGCACCTTGCCGTCCTTGCGGATAAACGTGACCCTCGCTCCGGTAAGCTCTTTTAGCTTGTTGGCTTGCTCCTGGAAATAAGTCATCGCTTCGCCCTCGCCGGGAAATTTCCACTGCAAATGGGCGTTGATGACCTGCATCTCGCGCAGCATGCTCTCCTCGAGCGCGGCGATATGGTTGTCTTTGTACGTTTTGCCCATTATGAGTCCGGCTGCCGTTACTGACAAACCAATCATAACGATCATAATCCAGGTCAAGCGAACTCGAAAACGCTTCATGCCGGCATCTCCCCGCTGTCTAATGCAATCTCCACTTATCGTACATCCAGCCTATTTGGGGCGCCATACGTGTATTGTAAACTTTATGTAAAATTTCATTCGCTTCTAGCGGAAAATCAGTGCCGGAACCCGGCAAATCCAAGCCTTAAAGCCCGTACCATTCTCTATGACTCTTCATACTTTGCTTATAAGCATTAGGAGGGATCATGATGAAATATGGGATGGTTTTAATTTTATTCATTTTGTTAGTTACGATTCTGCAAAGCTTACAATCAGAGCTATTCCGCTCTATTGGAAATTCCAACAGCAGTTCCAGCAATTCTGCCGTATATTTTATTGTAAATGGAACCGATTTCCTTAATCTTGTTTACGACAAGTCCGTTCCTAGCGGTCTTACGCCCAATAATGGCGCCGTTGTCATCCCCCCTGTAAGCTCGAACATACTGGACTTATCGAAATATCCCGGAGTAACTTTTACGGTAAGATATAATGCGTTTTACCTTGACGGTTCTCCGGCAGGAGCTCTCGAGTTTGCTTTAGCGAACGAATCTAGATTTGTAGATGTTAAACAGTATCCCCCGTTTACTTGGCCCGTAGTGGGCTCCTATTACCTAACGCTCTATATGGTGGTTCCTCGGTTTGGGGCGTAGCATTGGTTCTTAGCGTTACTGCTGCGGCATTCTTGCCTTCCACATTGCGGAAGACAGCGCAAACACCCTCAATCCTACAATTGAGGGTGCGCTTGCTTGCCGTTTGCCGCAGCGGCATTGGTTCACCGATTATTTGGCATCCTGAGCTAGAGCCCAAACCCGAAAGGAAACTCCTCCGACAGAGCCATCGGCAGCTTGCCGCTCGGCTTCAACTCGCCGGTCAGCGCCTTGGCGACAGAACGGAGCGCAAGCGGACGGGATTCATATACCGCCAAGAAAGCTTGCACCTGCGGATAAAGATTAATGTCCAGCGGATTGCGAATGGACACGGCGATGGTTTTTTCCGGCGCAAGCTTCATCAGCTGTTCCGCAGCCTGCCGCTCGAGCGGCTGCTTCGACGCGTCGTAGCTGACAAATACGATGCGGTCGTACTGCTCCAATCCGTCAAAAAGGCCGTCGCCGGTCATGGACCGCTCCTCGACGTTTGGCAGCTTTTTGGACAGCCATGTGCCAAGGGTTCCGTCGCTTGAGAGCATCTCATCCGCTACCGAAATGGCCTTGATTTCCGGCCAAATGACCAGCGTGCGTCCATCGGCAGACAACGGCAGCAGGCCGCCTTCATTTTTAACCAGCGTTACGGAAGCTTCGCTCCAGCGCTCAGCCGCTGCCTGATGCTCCGGCGTAGCGAGGCGCAGCGCCGTCTCTTCCCATGGAAGCAGCGGCTCGCCAGCGCTCAGCTTCGCTTTAAGCGCAAGAATGCGCTCCAGCGATTCGTTCAGCCGCTCTTCCGTAAGCCGGCCCTCTTCGACCGCCTTTGTTACGGCATCCAGCGCAGCCAGCTGCTTTTCAAACGTATGGCTGACCAGCACCAGATCCGCTCCGGCCGCAATCGCTTTAACCGCGCCTTCCGCCGGTCCGTAATACCGGTCAATGGCATCCATTTCCAAACAGTCGGTCACAATAACACGGTCGTATCCAAGCTCTCCGCGCAGCAGCCCTGTCAGCACCGGCTCGGACAGCGTGGACGGAACTCCGCTTGCATCAAGAGCCGGCAGGCAAATATGCGCCGTCATAATAACGTCTGTACCTGCGGCGATTGCAGCTTTAAACGGCGGCAGCTCAATCTCCTCAAGACGTTTGAGGTCATGCGCAACAACGGGCAGCTCATGATGGGAATCGACGCTTGTATCGCCATGGCCCGGAAAATGTTTGACTGTAGCCGCAACACCAGCGGACTGATAACCCTGCACGGCTGCAGCGCCAAGCTCCGACACCAGCTCCGGCCGGTCTCCGAAGGAACGCACGTTGATGACCGGATTATCCGGGTTGTTGTTGACGTCCAGACAAGGAGCAAAGTTCAAATTAACGCCTAACAGCCGCAGCTCCGTACCGGAAACACGCGCCGTCTCATAAGCCGCGTCCCGCGAACCCGTTGCGCCAAGCGCCATATTACCCGGCATGAGCGTCACGCCGTCCACGATACGGGCGACCATGCCGCCCTCCTGGTCGATGCTGACGAGCAGCGGCGGACGTCCCGCCTTGGCTGCCGCCTCATGCAAACGGCTGGACAAGTCATGAACCTGGCGGGCATTTTCTATGTTGCGTGAAAAATAAATCACTCCGCCTAAGCCGTGATTATCGATCATCGTTAAAAACTCTGTTGAAGGCAGTTTATCTTGAAAACCGAATACAAACAGCTGAGCGGCCTTTTCTTTCAAAGACCAGTTCGCGTATACGTCCCGGTAGGTAGTGTTTTTGCTCGTCGACATGTTGTTATGTCCGCCCCTCGTCACAAAATAACAAAAGAATAACAGAATTGTAGCAGCACCTAAAGCCGGAATCCAGAATTTGATTCGGAATCGTCGTTTCCTCTAGCAAATCAAGCGATTTCAGCGAACACTGACCTTCATTTTGTTAGGTAACCATCCCACTAACTCGGATTTTGTTAGGTTATCTATCCTAAAATCAAACCGTTGAGTTCAGCTCACCGAGCTGCTGAAGTCGGGTACGGAAATCAGTCGGATTTTCACCGGTATACTTCATGAACACCTTCGTAAAATATCGACGTTCCGAATATCCGATTTCCTTGGAGATTTGAGCGACGCTTTTACTTGTGTTCTGTAACAGCTGCTTCGCTTTTTCCATTCTCTGGCGCGTCACATACTCAATGAACGTCTCGCCGTAGGTTTGCTTAAACAGCAGACTGAAATACGAGGTGCTTAACCCGGCTCGGGTAGCCGCCTCCTCCACGCCAATGTCGCGAAACAGATTGCGGTCAAGGTACGATTTGGCCTCCGCCATCGTCCGTTCGGACTGTTTCTTTTTGTCGCTCGAACCTGCCATTCCCGCGTCAGCCGTTTGACGGATCACGCTCAGCAAGTCCTTGGCGCTGATCCGGCGATCGAGCTTGCGCCATAACGCTTCCTCTTGTTCCTTGCGAAGAAGCTGCATCTCCTTCATCTCCCGCATCAAATGCAGAGCGAAATAATGAAGCACCGGCTTGATCCTCCCCAGCTCGGGAGTTCCGAGAGCCTGCAGCCTTGCCGACAGCAGCTTCATCTCCTCATTTACATCCTGCGCATGCCCGTGCTTCAGCGCTTCGAGTATCCGCTCCGAGCCAGACCATATGACCTCATGAGAATCGTTATGAAGGGAGCTTTCTTTCGCAAAAAAGCGAATTTGTTCCGCCTCTGGATCTAGCTGCATGGAGCGGTGGACGCGTTTATACGCGGTAGACAGCCCTTTTATATCAACAAGCTCGCCCCATACCCCAGCATGCAAGTCAAGCTTTACATGACTGCGGACCTCTCCGAGCAGCTTTTCGATCCACATCCTAATCTCGTCCCGGTCAAAGCGGCGGCCCTCCTTCATCTCGGCCAACAGGCACCATTCTCCGTCCCGCATCTGAATGACAGCATGGCGAAGCCCTGTTTTTCGGGCGGATTCCCGCACAACATTGGCCACTGCAAAATTCCACAACTTACGCTCCTTGTCGCTCCATTCTCTCCAGTCCTTGGCCTCTTCGGCTCCGGCATCCATATCCAGAACGAGCAGCAAATAGGAGCAGGCAGCACGGTCTTGTTCGTCATCCGCCATCAGCCAATGGTTATGGGAGACATCCGTATAGTCCTTCAAAACGTCGAACAGAACTTTTTCATTCGCTATATCAAGCACGGCATTCAGCTTCACACGCTCGTCCTGCTGCTGCCGCTGCCTGGTGCGGCGGCTGTTCATTACCCGGGCAATAACGCCGGTCAGCTCATCGTACGGAATCGGCTTTAACATATAATCCTGAACTCCATATTGAATTGCCGTTCTGGTGTAACTGAAATCCTGATATCCAGATAACATAATAATATCAATATCCAGCTTCAGCTCACGAATTGTTTTGACCAGCGTCATGCCGTCCATGACCGGCATCCGAATGTCGCAGAGCAGCAAATCCACTTCGCCGCCCTGCAGCAGCTCCAGCGCCTCGCGCCCGTTTTTGGCTGTTGCCCCCACCTCCAGGCCTAACATTTCCCAAGGTATGACCTTTTCCAAATTGCGCGTAATATGCGGCTCGTCGTCCACAATCATCACTTTGCCGGTCATTTGAGCTCCCCCTTATTGCGCGGTATCGTGCAGCGGATCATCGTACCCTCACCAGGATTGCTGCATATCATCAAGCCGTAATGGACTCCGTAATGAATGCTCAGCCGGTCCGCGACATTTCGCAGGCCAAGCCCGCTGTGCTCTCCGTCTTCCATCGGGCTCCAGCGCTCATCCTTTTTGCCCTCGGCGATGCGCAGCAGCGTCAGCCCGTCCATGCCGATGCCGTTATCCTCCACGGTCAATACAATCCGGGACGGCAGCGCCTCGACACGGATCCGAATGACACCTGGCCTGTCCAAGCCGTCAAAGCCATGCTGGATGCTGTTTTCAACGAGCGGCTGCAGCGTAAGCTTCAAAATTCTGTGCTCCAACACTGCCTCGTCCACCTCCAGCTGGTAGGAAAACAGATCTTCGAACCGGTATTTTTGGATATCCAAATAACTGCGGACATGCTCCAGCTCCTCGTACACCGTTATTTCTTCCTTCTGGTGCATGCTTGTCCGGAGCAGCCGGCTTAACCGGCGGACCATCTGCATGATTTTGGCGCCTTCGTTCTGTGCGGCCAGCGCATTGATCGATTCCAGCGTATTAAACAGGAAATGCGGCTTTATCTGCGCCTGCATCAGCATCATTTCCGCCCGCTGTTTACGAATCTGCTCCTCGCGCACCTCGTTCAACAGCTTGCCTAACCGCTCCGTCATGCTGTTAAAGCTGTTGGCGAGCAGCACCGTCTCGTCCTTGCCATGAACCGGAACACGAATATCGAGCAATCCCTGCTCCACAAGCCGCATTTTGCGGACGACCCGGATGATTGATTTGGCGACGCGGTTTACAAAAAAAACGTTGAACAAAATGGCGGATAACAGGCATATTCCGGTAATGAGACTGACCCACTTCATAAACGCAACGTTTTCGCTCATTAAGGAGCTCCATGGCTTGGCGGAAACGAGCATCCAGTCATTGATGCCTAACCAATAACAGGACACAAGGCTGTCCGTCTGCAAAAAGTCTGCCCGTCCGCTGATGTAAGGCTGGCCGGGTTGCGCATGGGCAAAGGTTTCGCCGCTAAGGCTAAGCCCGTCCATTTCCTTCTCGCTGTCCAGCAGAACAAGCCCTTCGCGGTTGATCATATAATATCTCGTTCCGTCCGGAACGCTGCCCAGAAAATCACTCAATATCTCATCCACGCCAGACGACTTGAACTGAGTGACCATCAGTCCGAGGTCGTTGAGGCTTTCGAGGTCTTTAACCAGCCGCAGCTGTGTGAACAGCGCAAATTCATTGCCCGTCAGCTCCTGCTGCTCATACGGCCCGATCCAGAGCGGCTTGGCATTTCGGCTAACCGCCTCCGTGTAAGCGGCTTGCTGCTGCAGCTTTTCATAGCTGAGCGGCTTGAACGAGGTCGGATCGTTGCGCGTCGAGCGAAATAGCGTGCCGTTGTTGGCATAAAGCGCAATATAACTGATGGCCGGATTTTGAAACAGCAGCGGGCCCATTTCCTTTTCGGCCAGTCCGATCGTAATGAGCGAGCCCGCTCCTTCGCTGGGAACGGCATTGATTTTGAGCGTCCGCTGCACAACGGAGCTGGTCAGATTGGCATCCGTAAGCCGGTCCATCTCGTCAAAAAAATTCGTGATGTTTCGGCCGACGGCATTCATCGTCAGTTCGGTTTGTTCGTTGTACTTCTTTTCGATCACGTTTTCGTAGTACAAAAAGGACACCACGCCCGATGCGGCTACCGGCACAACGATAAACAGAATGAAAGCGAGCAGCAGCTTCGGTCTTAAATTCACGGCTCTATTCGGCTCCTCTCTCGTTCTCCCACTGCGCATCCCGGTCCGCTGCTGCGGGCTCGCTGTCCTGAAGCTGCTGCAAGCGCTGCACGATCTGCTCCGCTGTCTTAACCCCGCCGATCAGCTGCTGAAGACCGATGCCGATTTCCGCATTGATCCGAGGCGAAAAGATGGAATCAAAAGCCGGAAAGGAACGGGTGGCATTGCCCGCCACTTGAAGCACCTCGGAAATAAGCGGGTCGATGCCGGTGTAGTCGCTAAGCTTCATGGACGGCAGTGTTTTATCCTCAAGTAAAATCCGCTTTTGCACATTCTCGTTAAAAAAATTCCGTATAAACCGCTCCACCATGCCCTGCTGCTCCGTGCTTAGATCGGAAGAGAAGCCAAAACCGTTGGAATAACCGGCATTCAGCGCTCCCTGATCTCCTTTTCCGCCTGGAACGGACGGAAAGCTGAAATAACCGATCTGATGCCGATATTGACCTGCTTCATCTCCGGTCAAACCCGCCAAATCCCAGGTGCCGGTAAACAGCATCGCCGCTTTTCCGCTGAGCAAATCCTTCAACTGCTGTTTCTCCTCCTGCCCTAGCGCATCCTGCGGAAAATATCCCTTTTCCACCAGCTCCGCATAGGCCCGAAAGCCGGCTAAAATATCAGGGTCGCTCCACTTCGCCGTTCCCGAGACAATGAGGCGCAGCTTGTCCGTGCCCGCGTAACGGTCCATAATCGTATTCCACATCATACCGGCCAGCCACGGGTCCTTCGCAGACAAGGCAAACGGACTGTAACCGGCCTGCTTGATCTTCTCGGAAACGTTCATCAGCTGCTCCCAGGTTACCGGTATGCCAAGGCCCAAATCCCGAAAGATCTGCTTATTATAAAAAACCGCTTCGCTGTAACCCCCGAAAGGCAAGCCGTACACCCGGCCGTCTACCGTAAACTCATCAAGGCTGTGGAATTTCCCGTCGATTCCAAGCTTATGGATGATTGGCGTCAAATCAAGCAGCCGTCCCGCCTTCACATACAGCTTGATGTCCGATCCGCCAAATATTTCGAATATATCCGGTGTCGAGCCGGTTGCCATCTCCGCTTTCAGCTTCTGATCCCGGTTAATGATCTCGTCGATGCCCTCCAGCTGAAACTTCAGCTGCGGATTGTCCCGCTCGGTTTGATTCAGCACATCCTGCAAAATGCCAAGCCGCGCCTTGGCCGATTGCTTGATCTGGGTATGCCGGATCGTAAGCGTGACATGGCTCATTGTATTCTCCGTTTCTCCCCGGTTTTGCCCGTCTTCCTGTTGTGTGCCGCTTCCACAGCTGGCTGCAGTTATGGCGGCAGTCAGCGCAAGCAGCGCGGACAGGCTTTTTTTGCCCAATTGTGCGACCCCCTTGTCTGGCAGCTTCTGCTATTCTTTTATTATAGACAAACCCTTTGCCGCTTACAGGTTGAAAAATAAACTGTCAAGGGATAGATTTCTCTTGTTTTGTCGCATCAAAAAACCGGCCTCCTGTAAAGGAAGCCGGCTGCTGTAATCTCACCGGTTATTGTCGGCGCATGCGGCTCGCCGCTTGAGACACCGCATCGTAAAACAACTGCCATTCCGGCGGCCTTTCGGAGCCGCTCGCTTGCAGATCTGCCTCGCTGCTTGGCACGTTCGCAGGAGTCGGCGCTGCTGCGGCGGAGTCTCGCGGTTCCGCATCCCTTTTATCCGGATCGGCTGCAGGTTTATCCGCTACTGCCGGCGTTGCTTTCCCCTTATCCGCCTCGCTCGTTCTCTCCATGCCAAACCTCCTTTGCCCTGCGGTTGGTCATTTAACTGTCCAGCCATTCCCGCCGCAGGGTGAAAATCTCCCGCAGCTCATCGTTGGACAGCTCTGTGATCCACTGTTCCGTCTGGCTTACGACCTGATCGTTCAGCGACTGCTTCCGCTCAATCATTTCGTGAATCCGCTCCTCCAGCGTACCGAGCGTTACGAACTTGTGCACCTGAACCTGTCTGCGCTGGCCGATGCGGAACGCCCGGTCGGTTGCCTGGTTTTCCACAGCGGGGTTCCACCAACGGTCAAAATGGAACACATGGTTCGCTTCCGTCAGATTGAGACCCGTTCCGCCCGCCTTGAGCGACAGGACAAACGCGCCGTGAGGCTGGCTAGGATCTTGGAATGCAGCAATCATTTCGTCGCGCTTCGCTTTTGGAACGCCGCCGTGCAAATATGGCACCGGCAAGCCCATCTTTACCTGCAATGCGCTTTGCAACGCCTTGCCCATATCAACAAATTGCGTAAAAATAAGCGCGCGTTCACCCTCGGCGGCAATTTCCTCGCACATT
This sequence comes from Paenibacillus pasadenensis, assembly GCF_023715725.1. GTDB lineage: Bacteria > Bacillota > Bacilli > Paenibacillales > Paenibacillaceae > Paenibacillus_O > Paenibacillus_O pasadenensis_A. The sequence goes on along the minus strand of NZ_JAMBOT010000002.1, from coordinate 158,165 downwards.
TCCAGCAGCCGAAGCAGCTTTGCCGAACGGTCCGGAGTCCATAGTCCGCTCTCCCGCTCCTCGCCAAGCAGCAGGGCAGGATGATCGCATACCTGTTTAAGCCGTGTAATCGAGGCAAGGATAAGGCCGCGCCGCTGCATTGGTCCTAACGTATCGAGCTTCTCCAGCAGATCCGATACGATGCCCTCGTAAAGCGCTCCTTGCTCAGCCGTAAGCGTTACATAAACCTGGCCTTCGTTTTTCTCCGGCAGCGACAGCTGAATGGCCGGGTCTTTTTTGAGGCGGCGAAGCATGAACGGCTTGATCCGGCGCTGAAGCGAGGCGATTTTATCCGTGTTGCGCTCTTTTTCAATCGGCAGGATAACGGCGCGACGGAATTCAGGCAGCGTCCCCAGATAGCCCGGATTTGTAAAATCGTAAATCGACCACAGCTCGCTGAGCCGGTTTTCCATCGGCGTGCCGGTAAGCGCAATACGGTGCCTGCTGCGCAGATTGCGGATCGCCGAGGACTGCTTCGTGTAGATGTTTTTGATATTTTGCGCTTCGTCCAAGCAAAGGCTTTCCCATTCAAGAGCGCCCAGCTCTTCTTCGTCCAAAGCCGCAAGCGCATAAGACGTGATGATCAGATCCGCCCCTTCGGCAAATTCCCGAAACGCCCTTTCCCCTCTGGCGCGGCGGGGGCCGTAATGAAGCCTGACGTCCAGCCCCGGCGCGAACCGCTGCAGCTCCTTTTCCCAGTTGCCGATGACCGAGGTCGGACAGACGAGCAGTGACGGCTGGCCTTCGGAGATTCCGCCTGCCTCTTTAATAAACAGCAGGTAAACCGTGAACTGGATCGTTTTGCCCAAACCCATGTCGTCCGCCAGCGTGGCTCCAAGCCCGAAGCGGCGCAGAAATGCGAGCCAGGAAACGCCCTGCAGCTGGTAGGGGCGCAGTTCTCCCCTAAAGGTTGACGGCACCTGCACAAGCGGCAGCTCAGCCGTGTTTTGCAGCTGGTTCATCAGCTGCTGCAAATGCCCGTTCAGCTCTACTTCAGCCTTCAGCAGCTCTTCGCCGTCCTCGGCTTCATCCGAGAGCGTAATGCCGCCCTGCAGATGCATTTGCATAATCTCCTGGAAGCTGAGTCCTTTGCGGCCGCCGTTTTTTTTCATCCAGCTCTTGATACGCGAAATATCCTCAGGATGCAGATGCACCCATTCCCCGTCGATTTTGATCAGCCGTTTATTTTGAGCGGCAAGCTCCATGAATTCTTCCTCGGTCAAATCCGCGCCGCCCAGGGCAAGCTTCCAATCGAATTGCACGATTTGCGATAAGCCGAACATCGGCTGTTCCGCCGAGCCCGCAGCCGAACGAAGCTTCGCCTTGAGCCGGACTCTTCGTTTCCGCACGTTTTCCCACCAGCCGGGAAGCAGCACAATCGCACCCGCGTCAAGCAGCTTCAGACTTGCCTGCTCCAGAAACTGCCAGGCCTCCTCGTCTGCCAGCTGCCGCTTGACAGTCTCGCCGTCTGGCTCAACCCAATCCGGCAGCGCCTGTTTCCATTTGCGTTCTTCCCGCTCCAACCGTTCCTCCAAGAGAGCCAGCCAATCCTCCGGGAGCCGCAGCACCGAACCCGCAGCCGGACGCCAGCTGCCGGGGCGGCTGCCCCGGTCAAGCGGAATCCACCCGTCCTCGCCGGAGCGTCCGCGCAAAGCAGCCCGCAGTGACCAGACCCCGCTCTCATCCGGTTCGGCCAGCTGCAGGGCAATTCGGAACGGGAACGTATCCTGTTTGAGGCCAATTCCGATATACCAGTCCTCTTCATCCGGCGATCGGCGCTCCAGCGCAGGTCCGATCGAGCGCTCCAGCGCAGACCAAGCCGCTCTAATATCGGCATTTGCAGCAAGCAGCGCCTCTACAGATGCGCTTAGCCACTCGTTCATCCAGAGCTCAATGTCGGAGGCGGCATCCTTAAAGCGCCATTTGCGGTCGCCATCCTTCCAGCCCGACCAATCCGGCTCGAAGCTCCCCTCCGTCAGAGCATTCATGATTCGCTGTGCTCCGCTTAGAAGCTTCGCTGCGGATTCCGCCCATTCAACCGCCAGCATCCGCACCGGCTGCGGAGAACACAAATAATCCAGCGCCAGCAGCGGCTCAATCAGCATTTTACGCCCTTTGCCAGGCTCCTCTGCATCGGTATACTCTATGTCGCTTCCGAACCAGGATGGCTCATGCCAGGCAAACAGCAGGTCGCGGAGCCGAGCCTCCAGCTCGCCCGCATCCTCGGTCCAAAGCGTAATTCCGGCTCCGTTCCAGCTTCCTTCCACTACGATCGGTTTTGCTGCAGAAAATCCCTTCATCATCTCAAAAGCGTTCCTTTCCGCAATTCTTCCTGGAAGGCTCTCATCCGCTGATACTTGATAACCGTCCGCTCCAAATAGTTGTTCCACGCTTCGGTCCGTTTTTCTGCTCCGTATAATTTCTCCAGCTTTTTCAGCTGCTTGACCGCCATCCGGTAGCTTTGCCGGTTGCGAAGCGCAATCCAGCCCTCAATAGCCTGATGATAAAGCGGAATGAGCACGGAAGGAGCCCGCTTGGCAATCAGCCTCATATCGGCCGGGTCAAGCTCATCTGGCCTGAGTCCCATTGCCAGCTGCAGATCCGCCCATTCTTCAAAACCGCCCTTCTCCAGAAGCAGATCAGCCAGCTCCATATAGGAATAGGGCAATTTATCCATCATATACCGCTGCCATGCCGGATTATTCCGCTGGGCCAAATCCGCTTCCCGGCAAAGCCCGAGAAACGGCTGCAGCAGTCCTCCGCGTTTGCCGTCGGCAATCGCATACAAATAGTCCATCCAAACCTCAAAATGGTCCCAATCGCCGGATTTTAAACGCTGACGGGCATAATCAAGCGCAAGATCAGAAGCATTCTCAGGAGGAATCTGGCGCAGCCGCTCAACCGCTTTGCGGTCCTCCCCATGAGCCGCATCCAAATAAGCAAGCGCAGCTAGCGGAAAATGACGTTCACGCCCGGCCGGCTCCTGTTCCTGGGCTTTGCTCTGCGGCTCAGTCTGTTCATCCGCTCCTGTTGTCAGAAGATCAGCGGCCGTGAGCTTCGTTTCCAGCTCCAACCGCTCCGCTCTGCGCCACTCGTCATTGCCCAGCAGCACTGCCGCAAGCCCGAAATACAGCTGATTCCAACGAAACAGCCTCGAGTCCTTCTTTCCCGCTTGGCTCCGCAAATAGTCGGTCAGCTCCGCCTGCCAGGCCAGTGAGGCTTCGTCCGTAGGCGATGGGTCCAGCTGAGCGGCAAGCGTATAATAATGCTCAATCCATGGCTCCGCCATCCGGGTAAAGCTCATTTCCTGATAATAACGGCTGAAGGCGTCCGACAGCTTGAGCGCACGCTCAGCCTGCTCCAGTATGAACAAAATCGCGTACATCCAGTGATAATGCTGGAGCGGCTTGGGCCAGTCTCTCGCTGAGCCCTTGAGTGCGGACAACACCGGCTGCAGCGGATGCAAGGTATGACGGCAGCCTTGCCAGGTGTGGCCGTATTTCCGTTCCATCCAGGCCATCCACTCCTGCGGAGAGTCGCTTTCCGTAAGGCCGGAAGCAGAAACCGCAGCTGCGGCCGGCTGGTCCTGCTGTAGTTTTTCAATCCGGCTGACGGTCACCGGCCCGGCTCCGGTCAGTCTTTCCATCGCACGCTCCGGTTTACCGCCCGACTGCTTTATTGCAGCAAAGTACATGGCCGCCATATGTTTGCACCAGCCGTTGTACGGGCAGCTGCAATCATTGTCGTCAAATTTTAGGCCAAGCCTGACTTTGTAGGGTTTATTTCCCGTTACAACGCCAATGAGCAGCGATCCCGCCATCTGTACGGGAGAAACGTTGTCCCGCGCGGCATAGTCCCAGCCGCGCTGGATGATTTCTTTACGCGTATAATCGCTGATTTTCCGCTCCAGCTCGTTCAGAAAAGATTCCGAGATCCCGTCCGCTCCCATTGCTGTCCTCCGCTTCTCTGTTTCGGCATTCTTACCATTATACCAAAAAACACGGCAAGCGGACTCGTGCAGGGTGAATTAATACAAATGAAGCTGAGGAACGCAAGGCAGAACAAAAAAACCAGCTTCGCTTTGATGCGCATGCCGGCTTTTCTGGGATAAACATATCGGAACCATTCTGAATGAGCTATAAAGACCTTAAACGCATCTTAGAAAGCAGCGCCCAGCGCCGTTCCTGGCGTCTTTTGTATTTGGGCAGCATCCGGTACAGGCGCAATCCTTCCTCAAACGCTTGTTTGGCCTCTCCGCTGCGCTCCAAGTCCTTCAGCAGCAGTCCCATTCGATAATAACCTTCGCAGGAAGAAGATTGAATTTGGGAAAAGGTCTCGAGATGGCGAAGCGCCGCCGCTTTGTCACGGTCTGCTTTCAGAGCAGCCAACCGGAGATGGGGCTGTCCGTATTTGACGCGCGGATTTAGCTCAAGCGCTTTTTCAATTGCAGCCTCTCCTTCTTGGGGCTTGCCGGAGTAAAGCAGACTCGTCCCGTAGTCATCCCAAAATTCAGCTGATTCCTCCATCACGCCGGACTCTTTAAGCGGCTCCAGCGTTTGCAGCGCGATATTAAAGTTTTTGCGCTCTAATAGCAGTCTCGCCAGCTCCATACGCGAGCCGCTGTTGCTCGGATTGGCATCCAGCTCCCGGCGCAGCGCGGCGATACGATTCCTTCTGCGGATCGGCTTTGTCACGCTTGGCGTCAGCCCAACGAACCGCCGGTCAAGCAAATAAATAACAATCAATATTACTAACAGCGCAATAAACGGATTGCCGAGCAGCGCCCATAACAACCCGAATAAAAGCACGAGCCTCACGGAACCAGCTCCTTTCTTTAACGGCATCAATCATCTAATCATAGCATGATTAACCCTCCTAATAAAAGGAATTATTGGAAGCTGTCCAACCTTATTCGCCCATATTCCATTTTTCTGCGCCCAAATCGGAAATTGACCGCACCCCTTGGGGGAGCGATTCATAATATAAGTTGACTGTATCCCTTAACCTTGTTGTAACCCACAAAAACCCGTGCAAGGAGGGGTGACGAATTGAAAGGCTCTGACCACAAAAATAAATTTTTGCTGACTCACCGGGAGCGTGAAGTTTTCGAGCTTTTAGTCCAGGACAAAACCACACGAGATATTGCGGGCCAACTGTTCATAAGCGAAAAAACAGTCAGGAATCACATATCTAACGTTATGCAGAAACTTAATGTAAAAGGCCGCTCGCAAGCCGTAGTTGAACTGATTAAGCTTGGAGAGCTGACGATTTAGTTCGGATAGCGCTCTTGATAAACCTTCCTGTACCGAATGCGCCTGGCGTATTCGGCGGGGAGGTTTTTTAATGGGAAGGAAAAGAACTGCGGGGCTTTTTGCACGGAAGATCCTCTGCATTCAGGTCAGCTGCCGGAGTCCGCGCCTCTTTCTTTTGAATATAAATACATAGAACAACACTCATAGTAGTAGGAGGGAAGCGGTATGGGCCATATAACGGGTACCAGCAATGATCAGGGTTCCAATATCGGAGTGATCTTAGTTTTGTTTCTATTGCTCATAATCGTTAAATGTCCTTTTTATGTCATTCAACCCGTTGATGAATCTTATTCCCTAACGGCTAATCCTGGATTTTATATTACCAATAACACGAGCAATATCCGGTTAAACGTCACCCTTCTCACAGACAGCGCGTCTCCCCCGACCCCCACCTCTATTCTGATTCCAAATGGCGGAGAGAACCGAATCGAGTTGTCGGGTCAGCTTTCACTAGGAAAGACGTTAAGAGGTTCGGTCAGATATAACGCAGCTTTATCGAACAGCTATATTTCAATTGGCAACCTTTCATTCACGCTTGAGCAAACACTCACAAAGGTTGGCTACGACACCTACTTATTTTCCTCCATCACCGGCATTTCTTCTACGGCTCCGGTCCGTTGGAACACGACCTCCACTCGCTTGACGATTGTAGATGCTTAAACAAAAAAACGGCAGGTTCCGCTCATGAGCGGAACCTGCCACAAAGACTCTACTGGGAGGAACACAGATGAAAGCTGATCAGACGGCTATGATATTGATTTTATTTATTTTACTCGTTCTTGTTACTTGTTTTCAGCACATTCCCTTGTCCAACAAATCCGGAGTTGCCAGCTTGCAGTTGACTACGGGCTTCGACATTGTGAATATAAGCAGCATCACTCTATTTGTTAATTCCCTCCAAGGAGATGCCGGATATCCTACCCCTTCCAGCATTCTTTATTCAGAAGAAGGAAAAAATACAAATCATTTCGAGCTGAACATTAAAATATGGCAGTCTACCTCCGCCGATGTCGAATACATTGGAGCTGCCGGCGCAAAACTTTCATTCAAGATGAGCAACCCGTCTTCCTTTACAGTCCGGAATGCCCGTTTCACCGATGTAGCAACCTCCGGACCGATTAGGACGGTACAATACGGGTCCAAATACCTGCTCATTAGTGATATCTAAAAATACGTGCATGAAAAAAAACGCAGATCCCGCTCAAGGGCGGAACCTGCCTGAGTAGGCCATTTCGGCCTGACACTGGATTCTTCACTTCACCGCTCCAGCCACAAGTCCCGAGACAATATGGCGCTGAGCGAAAATGTATACAAGCAAAACAGGAACAATCGTAAACATAAGCCCTGCGAACAGTGGCCCCCACTCCGTTTTGTACTGCATCTCCACCTGCATAGCGGCAAGGCCGATCGGCAAAGTATAACGGGTTGGATCGTTGACAAGTATAGTCCCGACGATATACTCGTTCCAAATGTCCAGTACGTTGATGATACCCACGCTGATTAATCCAGAACGGGAGAGCGGCAGCATGACGCGGAAAAAGGTGCCGAAGTATCCCGCGCCGTCGATAGCGGCAGCTTCCTCCAGCTCTTTCGGCAGCGAACGGAAAAACCCGATGAGCACAAATATTCCGAACGCCAGCGAGTTGGATGCATAAACGAGGATGAGACCGAGCGGATTGTTGGTCAGTCCCAAATCATTGATCAGGAAAAAGAGCGGAATTAGCGCCAGGCTGAATGGCACCATCATCGACGAAATATAGATTAGATATAAAACCCGGCTGCCCAGAAACTTGTAACGGGCAAGCGTATATGCCGTCATTGAGGCCAATACAAGGCCAAGCAGGGTCGCCCCCGCCGTAACAAGAATGGAATTGCCAAAGTATTTTCCGAAATTATAGTTGTTCCATACATAACTGAAGTTGGCCCATTGAAGCGGCAGCTCCGGCAGCGCCCATGGCATATTGAAGTAAAACTGCTGATTATCCTTCAGAGCATCCGTGAACGTCCATATAAGCGGATAAATAACTGAGACGCCCCATAAAATGAGCAATGCCATAAAGACGGATTTGATTACCGGATGTACCGTGCGTTGCACCATTCCGCTTCTCCCCTTTCAATTAAGCTTGTACTTTAGCTGACTTCCACGTGTTCCTTGCGCAGAAGCCATTGCAGGAGAAGCGTGGTGACGAGCGAGGTGGTCAAAATCGCTATGCCGATGGAGGCGCCGTAGCCAAAATGCGCCTGTCTGAATGCCTGCTGGTACAAATACGAGCCCATAACCTGAGTCGAATTGTCCGGCCCTCCGGCCGTCATAATCGTCACGATGACAAACGAACCGTTTAGCGTGGTCATCATGATGTTGATGACGGAAATTTTCATCTGCTCCCAGACGAGCGGCATCGTAATATGCCTGAACTGATGCCATTGCCCTGCACCCTCTATATTGGCGGCTTCATAAAGCGACTCCGGAATATTCGTAATTGCGGCAATAAGCAAAATCATATAAAAGCCGATGCCGGCCCAGATCGTAGGGGGCAATAGCATCCAAATCGTATAGCTTTCAAAGCCGAGCCAGTTAATCGTGACCGGCTCTTTTGTGAACAGCGACAGAAATCCGTTCAGAAACCCGATCTGCGGATTGTAGATAAATCCCCACAAAACACCGATGACGACAACGGACAATACATTCGGAATGAAAAAGATCGAGCGGAAAAACGCGGCTCCCCGGATACGCAGCCGTGTCAGCGCAACGGCGAAAAACGTGGCGATGATCATGATGCCGATTACTTTGCCCGCGACCAGGAAATAATCGTTGCCGATGGCCGTCAGCATGATCGGGTCCTGAAGCAGATCCTTGAAGTTTTGCAGCCCTACAAAGTCTTTGTTTTGCGACATGCCGGACCAGTCGTAAAAGGAATTGTACAGCGCCTGCAGGATCGGATAGATCGTAAACAGGCCAAAGTATACAAAGGTCGGAACGATAAACGCCGCTATAAACAGCTTGCGCTGCAGATTGGCTCCTCCCAGCTTCATGTCAAGCTCACCGCCCTTAAGTTGTGCTATCGAAAAGCATCCCCGGAAGCGTCCGCCCCCGGGGATGTTTCTTGACCGGTTTTGTATAGGTTCGAAGCTGCTTACTTGTTTACCTTCTCAACAACCTTCACGACGCGGTCAACCCAGCCTTGAGGATCGATTTTGCCGATCGTTAATGCAACCGTAGCATCCTGCATCGCTTTGTCTACGTCCTGATTAAACGTTACCGTAGGCACAACGACCGTTGTATCCGCCGTCAAGTAAGCCGCGGCTTGTTTAACGAAGTCTGGCGCGCTGGAGCTGCTGATATCGCCCTTGATGTTGGAAGGCGCGCCGCTTAGCTCGGCAAATTTGGATGCTTGCTTGACGGAGAAAATGAACTGCAGGAACGCTTTAGCCGCTTCTTTGTTTTTCGCGTTTTTGGCGATGGCCACCGTTGCGGTCGACGTATTGGCGACGACTTTATCGCCCGCTTTTTGCGTAACGGAAGGAATAAAGCCGAATTTGAAGTCAGCCGGAACGTCCTTGCTCATCTCATTAGGCAGCCACAGGCCGTTTGGAATGTAGGCGTCTTTGTTTTGCAGGAATAACATCTGGGAATCCGTATGATTAATTGATGCAGACGCTTTGTCGATAAATCCTTTGTCTCGCAGCTCGACAACTTTGTTCAGCGCGTCCAGCACCACTGGCGATTTGAACGCTTCCACCTGGCTGTTGCCCATATCCTGCAGCAGCTTGTAGTCGTTGCCGTTTGCCGATACGATCGCCGGGAACAGGAAGGAGCTGTTGATGTAGTAAGGGTATTTGCCCGTATGAATGAACGGGGTTGTTCCGGCCGCTTTGATTGCTTCGGAGGAGCTCATGAACGTATCCCAGTCCGTCGGCTCCGTCCAGCCGTTTTTCTCGAACAACGCTTTATTGTAGAAAATGCCCCATGAGTTCAGAACCAGCGGGATGTTATACATTTTCCCGTCATATTGAGGCGGCTGTTGGGCTAACAGATCGAGAATTTTAACGCCGTCAACGTTTGTCGCCGTCTGCATCCATTCCGTCAGATCCTCCAGCTGGCCGTCCTCCGCCATTTGGCGGTCGTTCAGCTCCGGTCCGTCGATGTATACAAAATCAGGCGGGTTGCCCGCGATCCATTTCGGTTTGTTTTGAGTGTTAATTTGAGGACCGGCCTCTTCTTTGATGTTCAGATCGGGATTGGCCGTTTTGAAATCGGCGATAACCTGTTTCCACCATTTGTCGCCGTATCCGCCGACGAAATACTGAATCGTAAAGTCACCTGTCAGTTTTGACTCGCTGCCGCTATCCGGTTGAGTGTTTTCCGCTGCCGTATTCGATGCCGCGCTTGGAGCCGGTTCGTTAGCCGCATTGTTGCTGCCGCCTCCGTTATTGCCTCCGCAACCTGCCAATACAGCCAAGGACATTGCAATTGCCAACGCGCCTGCTGCTGTCTTTTTTACGGTAAACGTCATCTGGCATAACCCTCCCTTTCATTTCTCGTCCGAAGTCCGGATTGGACTGTATCCCTGCACCGGCCCGGCTTCTAGTTGTATCTTAATCGGAATCTCGAATCGTCTCTATGGAATATCTTCCATAAAATCTTTAGAATTTTATGATTTAATCAAAACATCCGGCCTCGCTTCGAGACCGGATGTCGGTGCAATCGGTACGTTAATTTCGCTACCGGTATCTGTTATCCGCGCCCTCCGCTACCGATTGAAGCTCATCCAGAGCCTTTTGCGGCGAGTAACGCCCCTCCAGCACCGCGCTTCCCAGGCTTCGCGCCGCATCGATTACAATGCCCCAACGCTCCTGCTCCACCGGGAAAAAGTGAGCCTCGGACAAATCGGTCAGGTCGGCTTGAATACCCGGATAATTGACGGCTAAAGTAAGCTCACCGGTACGCGTCACCGGCAAAAAGCCTTCGTTTAAGACCATTTGGGTATAATAGCTGTCCTCATACAGAAATTCGATGAAGGAAGCGATTGCTTTCGGGTCGCTGTGTGCGGTTTTAAACGAAACGAGCACATCCTGTACGCCAAAATGGAGCGGCGGCATGCCGTCCTTAACCGGGATCGGACTTCTGCCCCACTCCAGGTCCGGAAACTCCCGAACTGCAAAAGAACTAAAAAAATTGCCGGAAATCAACATGCCGAGCGTTCCCTCACCGACAAAACGCTGTTTGTCTTCGCGGGTCGTCATCCAAGGCTCTTCGTCGGTGAAATTGGCTTCATACATGAATTTGAGCATTTCCAGCCCTTCTACGTTAGCAGGCTGATTGATCGCCCATCGCCCGTCCTTCAGCCAGCCTCCGCCCGCCCCAAAGAAAAAATAGCTCAGATAGCCGGCAATATCGTCATCCGACATTCCAATGCCAAAGCCGTTTGCCTGAGTCTCGCTGCCGATTCGGGCCGCCGTCTGTTTCAGCTCCGACCAAGTGGCGGGCGGCGCTTGCACTCCTGCCTGTTGAAACAGCTTTTTGTTGTAGTAAAGGCTGCGGACGGACGCCACATAGGGAATGGCGTACTGCTTCTCCCCAATGCGGTCCAGCTTCACCAAATACGGCTGCAAATTGCTTCGGAAGGAGACGGGAAGCAGCTCTTCGAAATCGTTCAACAGACCTTGCTCGACCAGATGGGAATAGTTGTACACATTGAGCAGATCGGGAGGATCGTTCTGGGCCAGCATATTGGTATAGATGCCGTCCATAATGTCCCACCCGACAACCTGAAGCTCAACATTTATCGTTGGATTTCTCGATTCGAATTCACGTACCAGCTTTTCCAGCATCGGCTTGGTGAGAGGACTGTACTCCGCTGCCACAAATTTGATCAGCGAGCCTGGAGGGCTGTCAATTGGCGGAGCGTCCGCCGGCAGGGAGCAGCCGCTTGTCACCGCCAATAATAGAAATCCCGCCAAAGCTACCGTTCTTCTTTTCGAGGCTGTCAGCCCGATGGCAAACCTCATCGCCGCTCCTCCTCTCCTTGATGATGGTTAATACACAAACGGGAAGAGCAGCTTTTGATGTTCCGGCTCATACATATTCGCCGTTGTCACGGTTGTGGAGGGGATGTCCACCATTTCAGACACCTTGCGGCCGTCGATAAGAGCATCTGCCGTCTGCACGCCCAAAAAACCCATGTTAAACGGATTTTGCACGATCAGCGCATGCATCTGTCCTCGCTCCAGCAGTTGAATTTCCGGAATCGAGCTGTCGAAGCCAATCAGCTTGACGCTATGCGTAAGCCCGACCTCCGCTAGCGCTCTTGCCGCGCCGCTGACGCCAACATCAGTAAGCGCGATAACGCCGGTTATATCGGGATAGGCGATCGTGAGCGATTTTACCGTCCAGTAAGCCTGCTCCTCCGAGCCGCCGACATGATACAATCCCAGATTGAACGCTTTGCCTGGAGCGAGCACCTCCTGCACTCCTTGGGCTCTTTGGCTGGAAACGACGGAGATTTTATCGTTGGTAATCAACGCGTAAACAGGTTTTTTAAGCTGCCCCGGCCCAAGACGGTTCGCCGCCTGGCGCCCTTCCTCGATATGATCGCTGGAAACATAGCTGTCGAAGGCATTTTCCAGCAGCGGGGTGTCCAATATGACAAGCTTGATTCCGTTCCTGCGGCATTCCGCAAGCTCTTGCTTCAAGCTGTCTTCCCAAATCGGGGACAGCACAATAGCGGCCGGTTTCCGGGCAATCGCCTTTTTCAGCAGCTTGCGCTGCGCCTCGGGGTCCTCCTTGCCGAGCGGTCCGTACAATTCAAGCGGAACGTTTAGTTCCTTTGCAGCGGACAGAGCTCCTGAGTGAACGGTTTGCCAGTAGGAATTGTTGATGTCATTGGTTTTCATAATGAGCGCAATTCCGCGTTTTGCAGAGTCCGGTTCATCCTCCCGGAGCCCCGACCAGACGACCAGCATAACCATAAGGAGCAGCAGCAGCGGCAGCCACAGCTTTTTGCTTCCCATGTTCCACATCCCTCGTTTCCTTTAGCGGACTTTCGGAATTTTGATCGTCACCGTTGTGCCTTCGCCCAGCTCGCTCTCCATGGAGACGCCGTAAGCCGGTCCGAACGTCAGACTGATCCGCTCGTTCACATTGCTTACTCCGATGTGATCGCGGCCGTCATTGTCCCGTGCGGCTGAGCTCATCAGAAGCTGAAGCGCTTCCTCGCTCATCCCTTGTCCGTTGTCGGAGACGCGGAACAGAATATGATCCTCGGACTGCTCCGCCGTAATCGTAATCATGCCGCTTTCGGGCAGGTTTTTGATGCCATGATAAATGGCGTTTTCCACGAAAGGCTGCAGCAAAATACGCGGCGTCCGATAGAGATGCAGCTCGCGCGGAATATCAATACGGTAATCCAGCTTGTCCCGGTAGCGCATTTTTTGAATTTGCAAATAACTTGCAATATGCTCCTGCTCAATGCGGATGGACACCAGCTCGTCGTCCTTGGCAATGCTTGCCCGGAACAGCTTCGCCAGCGCCGAGGTCATCCGCACAACCTCTTCGTGTTTTTGCTGCTCCGCCATCCATATGATCGAGTCGAGCGTGTTATAAAGAAAATGAGGATTTATTTGCGATTGCAGCAGCCGCAGCTCCGTGCGCCGCTTCGTTTCTTCGGTTTGAATCCGCTCGTCCATCAGCCGCTGAGTCTGACCGACCATCATATTAAATGCCCGTCCCAGCTGGCCGATTTCACTCGTTTTCTCCACTTCGGCCCTGACCTGGAAATTGCCCCGTTCGACCTGCCGCATAACCGATTGCAGTCTGCGGATCGGCCTCGTTATGCGGTGGGTGAGCAGAAAAGAAATGAGGATGGTCACCGCAAGCGCGGCAGCCGCCCAAAGCAGGAACGAATTCCGCATCTGATCGCGATTGGCAATCAGCTCGTTCTGATAAGCAACGCCGACGATTTTCCAGCCGAAATTGCTATCCTGAACGGAATAGATTTTTTTGCTGTCCCCGTCCTCAACAACAAAGCTGTTTTCCCCGCTCGACATCACCCTGCCGATCGGCTCCGTGCGCAAATTGCTGTATAACAGCTGCTGCTGGGGATGATACACAACGTTTCCCTGACCGTCGACGATAAACACATAACCTTTGGATCCAAGCTTGACCCCTCGGCAAATTTCGTTAATTACGTTAAGTTTAAGATTGACGAGCGCGATGCCCTGTCCCGATAAGCTGCTGCTGTTTTTGAGCTCCCGGCTGAGCGACACGACCCACTGGTAGTCCCCCTCGACAACATTTTGCACATGCGGAGACGAAATGAAGGACTTGCCGCCGGCCAAAGTCGCCCCCTGGTACCATTCCTGATCTTCAAGCTGCACATTTGGATTCAGAATCATCTGTTTGCGGTCGGATACGTTGCGCCCGTTATACCCAAACACCATAATGGACGCGATATCCTTGCGCATATACATCAGTGACTGGAACAGGCTGGAGATGTTTTTTTCGTAGGTGTGAACCTCTTCCCGGCTTATGAAAGGATTGTCTGAAATATAATATTTGACGTCCTTGCTGGTGAAAATAAGGAGCGAGATGTTTTCCATGCTGTCTATGTAGGACTGGATATTTTGGCCGACCTGTTGAATAACCTCTTCCATATAATCTTCCGAATTCGTGAGCACCGCATCTTCGGACAGGCTGTAGCTAATCCAGCTTGTCACACCGATCGCGATCAGAATGAGGATGGAAAAGGCAACTGAGATCCAGCCATGAATCGTGTTCAACCCATTAAATCGGCGCCGCAGCCATGCAAGAAGGCCGACCCCGCCGCGTCTCATCGGTTATCCTTCGTTTGCAGCTCGCGATATTCGCGCATCGTCTGGCCGACATGTTTTTTGAAGCACAGACTGAAATAGTTGGGGTCGCTGTAGCCGACTCGAGCGGCAATTTCGTAAAATTTCAGCGAGGTATCTTCAAGCAGCTCCTTCGCCTTGGTCATCCGGTAACGGGTTAAATATTCGACAAACGTCTCGCCAGTTTCCTGTTTGAACATTTGACTGAAATAGCTGGTGCTCATCATCACGTAGCGGCAAATATCCTGCAAGGATATGCGCTCCTCCGCGTAATTTTCTTCTATGTACAGCAAAGCCCTTCCGATCTGGCTGCGGTTCAGCCGGTTGCGGTGGTCAGCTGCCGCAAGTCCAGCGGCTGAGGCGACGCCGGATAACCAATCGCCGACCTCGTCCAGCGTTCCAAGCCGGTACACCTCGGTAAACAGCACCGGACTTCCGCTTTCCAATCCGCCATCGCCAACGCCAATTTCCTGCATAATGCTCATCATCTGCACGAGCGCCTTTTGGATTTCCAGCTGGCAAGCCTGAAGCGGCGCGCGGGACTGCCTCAAGCGCTCCACAAATCGGCCGATCAGCTCCGTAATTTCAGGAGAGGCTCCCGATCTGAGCGCAGCGCCAAACGAACGGCTCCATTCCTCTCCCATGGCAGGCGTTGAAGCAAAGGCGCCTTCTAAATCGATAATGCTGAGCACGCGGTTTTTGCCGTACTGAAATCGGTAATCGAGCGCTGTTGAAGCGCTGCGGTAACCGTCCGGAAGCTCCTCCATCGTTTCGGCCGTCCTGCCGATTCCGGCTGTCACCGTATAACCAAGATAACGTTCGATTCCGTAACGCGCTTCCTCCGCGATTCGGGCCGCCCGCTCGTGCAGCAGCTCAGCCGGGCCCCCGCTAAAAATGGCCGCAATCCGGTCCTCGCGAGTGCGGAATACCGCGCCGTGCTCGCGCTGCACAATTTCCTCAATAATGTTGTAGCCTGCAAAACGCAGCAGCTCCCGGTCCGGCTCGGCATCGGAACGAAGCGTATTGTCGTCGTAATCGAACAGAGCTACAAGCAGCGGAGCCTCCAGCCGCGGCAGGCCAAAATAATCAAGCCGCTCGTTCGCCGCCTTTGCTCCCGCGCCGTGTACGGCAAGCCGCTCCAGAAACCTTTCCCGCAGCAGCGGGAGGCTTTGGTTGAGCTGGCTTCGCAACCGGCTGAGATCTTCCTTTTGCCGCTTCTCCTCATCCATTTGTGCGCGGACCCGGTCAAGCAGCTCTCTCGTTTCAAACGCGGTAATCGGCTTGAGAATAAAGTCATGCACCTTGAGGCGCAGCGCCTGCTGGGCGTAATCGAATTGGTCGTAACCTGTGACAATAATAATTTTAATGTAGGGAAATTGATCGGCGATTCTGGCGGCAAGCTCGAGCCCGTCGATATGCGGCATATTGATGTCTGTAATGACCAGATCCGGCTTTAATTGCTGAACCGCTTCCAGCGCTTCGCGGCCGTTCGTACAGTCGCCGATCAGCTCAAAGCCGTGGCGGTTCCAGTCAATTGTATTCATCAGGCCTTCGCGGAAGACGGCTTCATCATCGGCAATAATGAGCTTGTACATGCTGCTGCCTCCTGGCGAAAAATTAGATTGGTACCGCTTTCGGCCCATATGTCATTCATACTGATAGCACTTGCTGTTTTTGTCAATGATAAGGGGGATGGCGGGCTTATTGCTCAGAAGCATTATACGAAAAAGGAAATTCCGCTGCGCCCAAAGGCCGGCCCTCCGATCGCTGTTGACCTCGGATTCCTCTGAATTTGTACCGCTTAAGCGGTGGGATTCCGACGTCAAAGGCGAACGCTGCCGCTTCTACGGGCTCGACCTTTGGGCTCCGCTCCACCTTTTTCGTATAATGAAGACAGCAAAAAGCCGCCTGCTGGGAGGCGGCTTTTTGGATAAGCTTGTGCGCTAGCGCAAAGCTTATTCATAAACAGAGTAATGATAAATACTCCGGTAGCTTACTTAAAAATGTGAGCGTCGCGGCCGCTCAGTTTTTTGGCCATACCGTTGCTGCCATCGTCAACATTCGGGAAAATACGGTCAACCATGGCGTTAAATTCAGCCATGTAAGTTTGAATGGAATTGCCTTGGTTAGCATCGTTGTGGTATCCCTGCATCCGGCTTACAAATTCAGGATTCGAAGACACAAACACTTTATCCACGCCCGGCATAGCCTTGCGGACTACATCGGCTACTTGAGCTTTGAACTGAGAATTCAGCTCCCGGTCCATGTAAATATTGTTGTTGTCGGACAAACCGTTCTCCAATTTTCCGCGGTTGTTTGTAGCGTCGCTGGTGCCGTATGAATTATAACCGTTGGAATAGGATTTGTAGCCGTTATTGTTCGAACGGTCCGCCATCCCGTTATCCAGCATATCGTTCATACCGCGTTCAAGAGATTTTAAACCTTTGTTCACACCTTCGCCAACCCGGTTCATTCCGCGTTCGACCGTGTTTCCGGCCCGGTTAAGGCCGCGCTCAACACCGGTTTCCAGGCGATTGACGCCACGGTTCATGTCTGCTTCCAGACGGTTGACGCCGCTGTCCATGCGGTTATAGGTCCGGCTTTTCATCGAGCTGTTGCCGACGCCCATCCTTCCCGTATCCGATGCGCTCATGCCTGAGCGGGTGCTCTCAACAATGCTGTTCCCTTTAAGGCCGACCGCAACGTATGCATTGTCGTTCGTCGTCATGACGTAGGCATCACGGACGCCAGGGATTTTTTTGATGGAAGTCGCGATATGGCCGTCCGATTGAAGACGATAATTTTTATGATTGCCGATAATGTTGTTTCCGTTAAGCTGAGTGCCGTTTTTACGATGCATTTCATTCATGTTGTCGTCGGCAAAACGTTTATCCAGCAAACGGTAATTGCCGACATTGTTGTTGCGGATATTTTTGTTGCCAAGCTCGCCATGGTTTGCTCCGCATCCTGCAAGGGCCGTAGTCAGAACAACACTGGCAGCAAGCACTTTCCAGGGATGTTTCATTCAAAAACCTCCATGTAATGAGCGTCCGCTCCACTGCGGGATACGGCTCTTTTAGCTTCACCATGGCGGTATCGGGTTATCCCGGACAAAGCTTGGCAAACGAGCAAAGTTTGCCCCTTATCCCAATGGCGCGATGAGGAACTCGAACTCGTGATTTTGATCGGATGGAATACGGAATTCAGCATGTACCGGAGCGCCCCAGCTGTCGTCTCCGCCGACGCCAAGCTGTTTGCCGGCGACAGTTACGACGGTGTAATGAACGTCGGGCAGCTCCCATGAATGCGTCGCGTTTTCGAGCTCCATCGCCGTATACGGGGAAATATTGCATTCCACCGGTTCGGCGGACGAGCGGATCTGGAACCCGCGTCCCTGTTCGTCTTTTACCGCAACACGGCGTACGCCAGTCCGGTTGCCCGATTCCTGCGGCACGAGATAACGCGAAGGCAGCTCCATCACCGCACGGCTGAACTTGCCAAGGCGAGCTCCATGCAGGCGATCCGAGTAATTCTCCTCTGGACCCATCGCATACCATTCCGTTTGGCCGTAATCGGCATAGGTTTTGAAAGACAGAGCCACAATCGGCAGATCCGGCAGCCCTTCCGCTCCTTTGTAGGCTGCATGCACCTGTATGCTTCCGTCGGCGCGGACCGTGTAGGCTGCGCTAAGCTCTACCCCCGGAACGGTGCTGAATTCGTACCGGTACGTAATGCGGAACTGATTCGGCTCTACAGACGTTTCCCGTCCCAGGCAGCGGCGTGCCATGCTGGCGCCAAGCCATACACCGTGCGTGAAGGCGTATCCCGTTCCTTTATCATTGTCGGTCGCGGCCCGCCAAAACAGCGGCTGCGGCGGCTCAGCAATAAGTTCGCGGCCTCCGTAACGGAGCGATACGAGCGTATTTTTCTGCTTGGAAAAAAGAACTTCCCAGCCGTCGCCGAATACGCCATAATGCACATCGCCTTCAACAACGCGAAGCTGGCCTGCCGGGAGAAGCTGCGCTTCCTTCGCTTCTACATTGTACACAGTCTGTCCAAAAGCAACCTCATGTCCCGCATCCGCCCACAATTCCGCCCGCTTCAGCACAAGCGCCGCTTCGATAACGTATTCGCCTGGAGCCTGCTCGCCATTCGGCAGCTGAATCGGCACTTCGTCTTCAGCGCCAGCCGGAACGGACAGCTCTGTTTTTCCGGAATAAAGCAGCTCGCCTTCAAGGAGCAAACGATAATGCAGCTCCAAATGATCTGTGCCGGCGAACAGGCTGGCGTTACGGACGGTAACCGATGTTTTGCCGGGCTGGAGCTTGTAATTTTGATACAGGAACTTAACCTCCTGCATCTTCGGAGTCACGCTGCCGTCGGCATGCACGATGCCGTTGCCGCAAAAGCTGTAGTCCGTCGGCCGGTCTTCAAAATCGCCGCCGTAAGCTAAATATTCCTTGCCGTAGCGGTCCTTGCGTATAAGCGCCTGATCGATGTAGTCCCAAATAAAACCGCCTTGGTACATCGGATATTTATCTTCAAGCTCGGTATACTTATGCATACCGCCGATGGAATTGCCCATCGCATGCATATACTCGCAGCTGATGTAAGGCTTGTCGGGATTCCCGTTCAAATAAACCTCGATATCCGCCGGTTTGGCATACATGCGGCTTTCCATATCGCTTGTCCCATTATAAGTCCGGTCGTGGAAGACGCCTTCATAGTGTACAAGGCGGCTGGAATCGCGCTCGCGGAAATAATTCGAAACATTGAACAGCACCTTGCCGCCATGAGACTCGTTGCCGCATGACCAAATAACAATCGAAGGATGGTTTTTGTCCCGCTCCAGCATCGATATGGCGCGATCCATGACAATGTCCTGCCAGTTTTCGCGGCTGCCGGGCAAAATCCACGGTTCGCCTACTGCACCGGCCCAATGCCAGGAGCCGTGCGTCTCCAGATTCATCTCATCAATGACGTATAGGCCGTATTCGTCGCAAAGCTCATACCATAACGTCTGGTTCGGATAATGCGAGGTGCGGACCGCGTTGAGATTGTTTTGCTTCATTATTTTTACGTCGCGAATCATATCCTCACGGCCGATTGCCCGCCCGGTGCGGCTGTTGAATTCATGACGGTTAACGCCTTTGAATACGATCCGTTTGCCGTTCACCAGCATTAGCTTGTCTTTCATTTCGAAGCGGCGGAAGCCAGGCTTCTGCGTTATTGCCTCAACCAGCTCACCCGACGCGTTGTATACGGAGATCAGCAACCGGTACAAATACGGCTGCTCTGCGCTCCACGGCTGTACCTCTCCAGCGTCAAGCACAGCAGATACAGCTTCGCCCGACAGCTCCAAACGGCCGCTTTCCGTTACCGTATTCCCGTTTGCATCACTCAGTGTGAGCCGTGCATATGCACCCTCCAGCTTATCGGACGGATCCATTTTCAGCTCTGCGCGAAGCGATCCTAGACGGTAGCTGTCGTCAAGCTCTGCCCGAACGAATAAGTCGCGGATATGAATTTCCGGTACTGTATACAGATAAACCTCGCGGAAAATGCCGGAGAAACGCCAAAAATCCTGATCCTCCAGCCAGCTGCCGGTGCTGCGCTGATACACCTCTACAGCAAGACGGTTTTCGCCGCTGCGGATATATGGCGTCAGATCAAATTCCGAAGGCGTAAAGCTGTCCTCGCCGTAACCGACAAACTCTCCGTTCAACCATACGTAGAAAGCGGATTCAACACCTTGAAAAGAAATATAAACAGGCTTGCCGTCCATATTGGCCGGGAGCTCAAAACGTTTCACATAACTGCCAACCGGGTTATGTTCCGGGAGCTGCGGAGGCCGCGCGCTGTCCACGCCATCCCATGGATACATCGTATTGACGTATTGCGGTTTGCCCCAGCCCTGCAGCTGGATATGGCCTGGCACCTGAATAAGCCCCCAGCCCGAAGTATTGAACTCTTGCTTATAAAAAGCCTCTGGCCGCGAGCCTGGATTGTCCGAATAGTGAAAGCTCCAGCTCCCGTTTAAGCTATGTCTCAATCTCATTGGAGCGCCTGTCTCCGCTTCCTCAATCGTCTCGTAGTAACGATGGTCGGAATGCGCGTCCAGCCGGTTCACTTTATAAATGGACGGATCAGAAAGCCAGTCTAGCAAAGGAGTGTGAACGGTCATTTATACATCTGCTCCTCTTACAATGAAATGGGTTTCAACAAACATAAGGTTCGTTTCCATCGTAGGCAGTTCGGCGTCAAAATACAACCTTTATTTTTTAACAAACTCTTGATTGGCTTGACGGCTAAGAGGCGGAAGAGTATGCTTGATAAAAAAATTAGAACCAGGTACTAATACCAGATAACAAGGAGGTTATTCTATGAGCGTATCACACCACAACGGCGGAGCTAAATTCCAAACCTCAGCGGTGATAACAGCAATTGGAGCTTATGTCCCTCAGCGCATTCTGACTAATGCCGATCTGGAACAAATGGTCGATACAAATGACGAATGGATCGTGCAGCGAACGGGCATCCGGGAAAGAAGAATTGCAGCGGAGGGCGAGTTTACGAGCGACCTTTGTTTTGCCGCCGTGCGGAATATGATGCAGCGTTACGAGGTCACGGTTGAGGATGCAGACTATATTCTCGTCGCAACAGCGACACCGGACACGTTTTTTCCGCAAATGGCGGCGCGCGTGCAGGCGGAGTTTGGCATCCGTGCAGCAGGAGCGGCGGATATTGCGGCTGCCTGCGCCGGTTATGTTACTGCGCTGCAGATGGCGGGCGGTCTGATTGCATCCGGGGCATTCCGCAAAATTCTCGTGATCGGCGCCGAGACGCTTTCGAAAATAACGGACTACACCGACCGCACGACCTGCATTCTGTTTGGCGACGGCGCTGGCGCTGCTCTTGTAGAAGCAGGAGCTGAGGGCAGCTCTCCTTCCTGGCTGAGCGCCTTTGCCGCTACGGACGGCTCCGAGGGACATCAGCTGTATCGTTCCAGCCTGGCGGACCGAATCGGCGGCCACCCGATCGATCCGAGCGGCAAGCTTGTCCAGAACGGGCGCGCCGTCTACCGCTGGGCGATCAGTAAGGTTCCCGACAGCATCAACAGCTTCCTGGAGACATCAGGGGTAACGCCTGCGGAGGTGGACTGGTTCGCTCCGCATAACCCGAACATGCGCATACTGGAAGTCGTCAGCGAAAAAACGGGCATTCCGCTCCAGCGTACCGTCACAACTTTGGCCCATACCGGCAATACCTCAGCTGCGTCCATTCCAATTGCTTTAAGCGAAGCGGTGCTGGACGGTCGTCTGCGCGCCGGACACTTAGTGCTTCTGCATGGCTTCGGCGGCGGGCTGACTCAATCGGGATTGCTGCTGCGGTGGGCTATTTAACAGCGGCTGGCGTTCGGCTGCGGGCTAATAAAAAAGTGGGCTAGCGGCCTCCGGCACTTGTCTCTGCCGGCGGAGAAGCGATTTTCATATTATAGGGAAGTGAGCTTTTCCGAACAAAACGAGGTGAATGCCGGATATGCTGCCGAAAGTTACGGTTGTCATACCGTTTTACAATTGTCCTTACATTGCGAGTGCAATTGAAAGTGCGCTCAACCAGACCTATCCCAACATTGAAATCATCGTAGTTGACGACGGTTCTACGAAAAACCAGCAGCTGATCAAGCCGTACCGGTCCAAAATCAATTACTTGAGCAAAGCGAACGGCGGCACCGCCAGCGCGCTTAACTACGGCATGCAATGTGCCACCGGCCAATACGTGACCTGGCTTAGCTCCGATGATCTGTTTACTCCCGATAAGGTGGAGAAGCAGGTCCGTTATATGGAGCAGAAGCAAGCTCAGTTCAGCTTCACGGACTTTCATTTGATTGACGAAAATGGAGTCATTACGCAGACATGCGCAACGATGAAGTTTGCGACAGAAAAAGCTTTTGTCGCCGCTATGCAGGACTACTGCCCCGTCAACGGCTGCACGGTCATGATGCTGCGCCATCTGATTCAGTCGCTCGGCTGGTTTAATCCCAGCCTTCCGTTCACGCATGATTACGACTTATGGGTGCGGACCACCTTAAACGGCGTCGGCATGCATTATATTAACGAGCCGCTGACGCTGTACCGGCGCCATTCCGAAATGGGAACGATCAAACATACTTCCCGCATCTGGCCCGAATTTGAATCGGTCCGCGCCTATTATCGGCCCAAGCTGCGGGCGAAGCTCGCCCACATGCGGGATTGAGGCTTTCACTCTTAACGCAAAGGGCGTTTGAGCGAGTGCAAATCTTCCTCTGCTTGAGCCATGCACTGCGATAGAAGGCTTATTGCATCCTCGATCCCTTTGTTATACAGGTACGGGGCAAGCTGGGTAATCAGATGGTCAAGCAAGCCTTCTGCGGCAATCGAGCCTATGTTCAGATCCAATTCATGGTTAGCGTAGTCCTGTAAGCTTTCCGCAACAATTTGTTTCTGCTCCAAAGGAATTTTAATCGGAATCATGCTTTGCCTCCTCTAATTTGGGGATAGTATAACCATATCATAATCGGACCTCGCTGAGGCCGCCCCTGCTTGGATTGCCTGAGGCAAATCACATGGGCGGCCTTTGCCGCGCAGGGAAATGCAGAAAAGGATTAGCGCCTATTATGCCGAACTACCGATAAACAGGTTTAATATTGAAAGGAGACTTTACATATGACAGACAAGCTAGAGCCCATTTTGGATCAACTGACTTCGATTCGGAGCTTTACCTTGAAACAATTGGAGGGGTTAAACGAGGAGCAAGCCGACCTCATCCCTTCCGGCTTCCGCAACTCCATCCGCTGGAATGCCGGGCATATTTACGCCGTGCTGGAGCGTTTTGCCCTTCAGTCTCCCCAATTGCCGATGCTGCTGCCGGACGGCTTCAAGGCGCAATTTGAGTTTGGCACTTCGCCAGCGGACTGGCAGGAGACGCCGCGTGTTCCTTCTTTGCCAGAGCTAAAGGAGCTGCTGTCCGAGCAGCCGGAGCGGCTTAGAACAGCGCTGGACGGCAGACTGGACGAGCCCGTCCCTCCTTATACGACGTCAACCGGCATTACGCTATCAACACCGAGACAATTTTTGACGCTGGGCCTGTATCACGAAGGCATGCATTTCAGCGTAATCAAGCTGTACCGCCGTCTGCTCGGCTGTTAGCCGTCTGTCCGGCAGCAGCATTTCAAATCAGGCTGACTCCAGCCTCATGCGATAAGATGATTGATGAAGGGAGAAGTTGAAATGAACTATCGGATTGAAAAAAGAGACGCCTTCTCCATTGCCGGTGCGTCCATCGTTGTAAGCTGTGAAAACGGCGAAAATTTTCGGCGCATTCCGCAGTTTTGGCAGGAGAGCGGACCTAACGGCACGATTGACCGGGTGCTTGGCTTTAATCCCGGCGCTCCATTAATCGGAGCCTGTACCGATTTCAAAATGGTTCCCGACTCCGCGTCCGACAAGGAAGGAGGCACGCTCTTACGCTACATGATCGCAGTAGAAGCTCCCTCCGGAACGATTGCCGAGCCGTATGAGCATAATGGAGCCGAATACGTCGAGCGTGAGGTTCCGGCCTCCACCTGGGCGGTATTCACCGCAGTCGGCCCTCTGCCGGAATCCATCCAATCCGTTACCCTACGCATTTACTCCGAATGGTTCCCTTCTACAGGGTACGAGCATGCGGGCGGGCCGGAGCTTGAGATCTATCTGAATGACGGAAGCTCTGGCGGAGACGTAATTAGCGAGGTCTGGGTTCCAATCAAGATGAGCGAATAGAACTCCAGCGATCATAAAGTCATCAAGGCAAAATAACTTGTTGACAAAAAGAATCCCATCCTAATGCGGATGGGTTAGATTTCTTAGAATTTAAGATATTGTGTTGCTTTTTTCCACCAATAAAGTTATATTCTCATTATGAGGCTCTGTCTTCTCCGAACGCTTAAGTTCCACTTAGGCCATTGACGTAGGAGAGATGGGGCCGCTATTTTTTTGTTTTTTTGAGTATTCAGGCATTATTCTAAATTCACTGGGAATAAAGAGCCAATGACGATACGGATGATTCCATCTATCAGCAAGATCAGTTATGCCTGTCGAAACTCCGACGTTAAATCCTGGATAAATTCCCCGTATTCTAGAGTTAATATATTTGTATAACTTTTCTTTCGCAATGGTTTTCTTTCCCCTAAGTCTTTGCCCTTCTGGTTTAACTAAATGAAGATTATTAAGCTTGAAATACATTGACCCCAGAACTATGTCCATTAATTGCATAATCTCGTGATTATGAGACCTGACCTCTGTTACGTCTTCTTTATTAATCTTTATATTCGCCATACTAAAATCCCTGGTATTAGGGATATTCGTAATAAAATCTTTAAAATCAGAGGCCTTTTGTTTTGAAACTGGTAGTTCATCGAAATATATTCTGAGTTTCACTGGGAGAAAGGAGTTAGGATTACAGTATTTCAGTCCAAAGGCATGTTTAAAAAATTGATAATAAAGTAATTCATACTCTTTAGCCCTTTGATCTAAAGAAAGGTTGGTAGGTTGTCGGTAGTTTTGAGTGAACATGATACGAATTTTTACAATATCTTGTTCAATCAAAGTAAAGAAATAATCCATTAAGGCAATGTATTTTTCCAAATAATTTAGAGTTACCTTGCCCCATTTAACTTCTCCCAAACAGTTTAGTTCACTTTTCAACGCTTTTATCGATTCGGTTACTTTATCAATGTCTGTGGATCTGATGAGTGCACCACCATAGAAGTTGCCAAAATACGCTCCCTCGTCGTTTGACTCATCCATGTAGATTGTGTATTCCATAGTATACCGTCCCCCCTTTCTTATCCTAATTACCGAAATCCATTTTATCTAAACTCAGGGCTCTTTATATGAAGCTTAATGTATCTTACTCGTTATTGGCAATATCAGGTTGAAAAGTATTGAATTTTACACATATTGTTCATCAAAAAGAGCGATGAGCCACTCAATGCCATCTCATTTATCTTAAACTATATACAAATCTGCACCCCTTTTATATCGCTGTTTGGCTGTCTAATTAATAATCCAGTGAACTAACTTGAACTATTGAAACATTATTGTTATGGCTTACTAAATTCAAATACATCAAACGCCGCCGGGCGATGTCCCGGCGGCGTTTGATGTATTTTATAGCAGACCAAAGGAATGCAATCGCTTCGGAAAAACTTAACCGGCTCCTCGAGCCTCCGCCCCTCGTTTACGCCTCCCCGTAGCCAGAAACACTCCTGCCAAAATAACCGCCAGGCCAGCCAGCAGGTTCCAATGGATGGCCTCATCCAGCAGAAAGTATCCCCATATAATTGCGCTGGCCGGTACCAAATAGGTTACCATGGTCGCAAATTCGGGACTGCCCTTCTGGATCATGTAATAGAACAGAACATACGCGATGCCGGAACCGAAAGCTCCGAGACCGATCAGCGCCCCGGCAAAAGCATAAACACCGCCCGTTGGAACATCGATTTGCAGCCCGTCCATCAGGACGGCGGGAATAAGGCTGAGAACCGTCGCACAGAGCAGCGTGCCAAACGTAGACTGATACAGGCTCAAGCTGGACAGCCGTTTAGACAGCTGGGAGCCGATGCCGTAACACAACGTCGCTGCGAGCATACAGACAAAACCAAGCCCGTCTACAGTAATAAAGGTTGCCGGGTTCACGCCTAATAAGATCATCATGCCGACCAGAGAAAGCAGCATCCCTGCCCACTGCCTTCGTCCAGCCGTCACATGGAAAAACAGCGTTCCGACTACGATGGTCCAGAGCGGAGTTGTTGCATTTAAGACCGACGCAACTCCGCTGGTTATTCGCGTTTCGCTGAAAGCTATGAGCGCCCACGGCACGGCTGTATTAAAAGCCGCCATGACAAGCACCGGCAGCCATGGTATATCCCGCAAGCCGAACGGCTTGCGAAAAATCAACATGATTAAGCTAATCGTCAACAGCCCCGTTGCTCCGCGCAGGAATGCGATCGTCCACGGACCGGACGACTCCAGCAGCAGCTTGATAAAAAAGAAAGACCCGCCCCAAATCAAGCTGAGCAAAATCAACGCCATATACAATCGTTTAGCCATTTCAAAAACACCTTTCATACAACAGCCCCGAACCATCACGGCCCGGGGCAATTGTAGGCTATCGCTTAGGAAAAGAACGTCCACGAATCGAACCATTTCAGGAAGGTGTCCGCATACTCTCTGCTGATTGTCAGCCCGGTTAATACCGGATAGAACATGACGAGCAGCAGCGCAGCCAAGCCGAGATACCCCCATGTAACCGCCTTTGCCCTCTGTCTGCCGAAGCGGTCCGGCAGCTCCATAAGCACATAAACGATGCACAAAATCAGAAACGGTACGGTCGCATAATAGTGGTAAATAAACGTCAGCCGCGGAATGCCGACCCAAGGCAAATACTGCGACAGCAGCCCGATGCTGACAATTTGCATGGCGCGGTGTTTTTTGCGCAGCGCCGCTGCAAATGCCGCAATCGCACAAGGGATGCCCGCCCACCAGATGAGCGGATTGCCCAGACTCATGATGCTGGCGATTTGACCTTGCTCAAGCCCGGAGCCGCCATAGTACCAGATCGGACGGCGAATGATCGGCCATTCCCACCAGGTGGATGAGAACGGATGCGTAGCGACCAGCTTGGAATGGTAATCGTACATGAACTTCTGGAATTTGACCACGTTGATCAATCCGTGGCCTGGCCCCGGAACGAGCATGAACGGGATATAGGTCAGCACATAGATGACCGCAGGGACGCCGACGAAAAACAGGAAGCCTGCTCCGATCATGAGCAGCGGAACCCGCTTTTCGCCCGTCTCGTTTGCGTTCGCGTTCTGCGACGATTTCCAGCGGCGGTACATCGACCAGAAGAACAGCACGGCCAGCCCTGCGCCGGAGTATACGCCGACCCATTTGACCGAAGCCCCAAGCCCGAAAAAGACACCGGACAGCATAAACGGCAGCAGCACGCGACTCAGAGCCGTCCCGGGTTTATTGCGCTGGACAAACCGGTTCATAAAGTGGTAACTCATGATGATAAACAGCACTGCGTAGGTGTCCACCGTGCCGATCCTCGACTGGACAAGCGGCATGAAGTCCAGCAGGATAAGTCCGGCCGCCAGCAGTCCCGCCTTGCGGGAGCGGAACAGCCCGCGCGCCAGAGCATACATCGCCGGAATAAGCAGAATGCCCGCTATGCCCCCCATTACCCTCCAGCCAAACGGATTCATCCCGAAGATGGAGATGCCCGCCATAATGATGACTTTGCCGAGCGGCGGATGAGTCGTTTCGTACGGCTCAATCCGGTAAAGATGCTCAAAGGCGGTGCGCGCATGATAAATTTCATCAAAATACATGCTGTTGCGGTAAGACGGCTGAGCCGGGACAAGCTTCTGCTCATCGAACAGCGTGGAGCCGGAGCTGTCTTCAAAAGCCATCGTGCGGCCCTCCGCATCAATAACACCCGCTTCATAGAGCGTTACGCCCGGCGTTCCGGTAATACGCACCGCTTTGATAAGCTGGCCGTCCACACCGACGGATTTCCACTGGAACACGGTGCCGCCGTCGAGCTTTTGCTCCGCCGGAGCGCCAAAATTCACGCCATCCGCTGACAAGGAAACGTTCACTGTGCCGGAGCCGATGCCCGCGTAAAGCATAATATGGTCTACAGGCTTGGCCTCTCCCTGCAGCTGCACCGTCACTTCCCGGTTTTGCCCGTCAGGCAGCCAAGGCGTAACAGGCGCTTTGGCATCGCCGAGCTGCCAGAACATCATCACGGCATAAACGGCGGCCAGCAGCAGGACAGGCAGCCATTCCTTGCGCTTCGGCACAGAAGAAATCTCATCTTCATAATCAGCCGGCTCCGTGTCGGAGCTGCCCGGGCGATTCCCTTCTGCCGCTCTGGCGCCAGCTCCCTCAGGCGCAGGGTCCGGCAGCCGCCAGCGGCCGTCTGCCGTGAGTGCCAGCGAGCCTAACGTTCCGCCCCGCAGCAGCTGCCAGACGATGAACAGCGTCAGCGCTCCGGCTGCGAGCTGCAGCGCCGATACACTCACCATCAGGCTGTCGCCGTTGGCGCGGTAAAAGTTCTGCTCGATGGCATCCTTCAGCACCGGAGCGGTATTCGCCAGCACCGTCAGCGTCAGTCCGCCGTACAGCGCCAGCAGCCTTTTGCTGCCGGAAACGAGGAACGCGGCCAGCGCAAACGCAAGGGCGGGATAAAGATACCGCTCATGCATGCCGGTTTTGAGCAGGAAAACGAACAGCGCTCCGGCAAAGGCAGCCAAATACATGCCCTCGCGGCCCTTTTTCCAGCAAATTAAACCCATAACCGCCAGCGCGACAATCGCACCGACGTTGCCCCAGGTCGACAAAGACAATCCAAGCCATGTTTTCGCCGTATCAATGCCGTTCAGACCGAATAGCCCGTACACATTAAACGCATTAAGCGTTGCGTAGGGATAGGACTGGAACATCGCCTGATAGTGATGCACAATCCATAACGGCTCGCGACCAACGGCAAATGGCAGCAGCATTATCAGCGCTGTGGCAATGCCCGCGCCGGCCGCCTTCAGCCAATCGGATAACCGGCGAGTGCGCAGCAGCGCAAACAGCAGCAGCGGCAGGAACAGCACCGCCTGAGGTTTCACAAGCACCGCAACAGCCAGCCAGGCTGCCGCCGGCGCGTACTTGCCGCCGGAAAGAGAGCGTACGGCAAGCAGGACAAGCAGCGTCATGACGGAATCGACCTGCGCCCAGAGCGCTGAGTCAAGCCAGATCGCCGGACTGAATACGTACAGCGCGGCAAAAAAGACGCTGAGCCGCGTTCCGAAGCGGCTGCGGGCCAGATCGTACAGCAGCCAAGCGGTGATAAGATCGGCAATCAGCGCAGGCAGCTTGACCAGAATAATCGCTGCGCCGCTGCCGTAGGCCAGGCCAAACACGCTTTTGAGCATGCCCAGCACCCATAGGACATAGATGTAGCCCGGCGGATAATCCGCAAAAACGTCATCGCTGAAAAAGCCGTTCAAGCCTACCGAATAGGCGCGGTCCGCCCAGATCGCGAAGTCTGGAAAATCGACCGGATGCCCCTGCATCGTCGGCGCCAGCGCAAGCCGCAGCAGCAGCCCCGCTCCAAGCACAATCCAAAGAGTGCGGCGGGATGAACCGATTTCCTGCATACGCAGCGAGTTGGCCCATCCGCCAGCAGCCTGCTTGGAGTAGAGCGCGCTCCAGGCCATCCATAACAAGCCAAGGAACAAAATTCCGCTCAGCACGGAGAACGGGATCAGAAAACCGGGAGCTTTCGGAGCGCCTGTTTCTTCGCCTCCGCCAGCAGGCGGCGCGGATGCAGGATCAAAGGAGATCACCTTTGCTCCTTCGGGCGCTTCCGCAGCTTCCATCAGCGATACATTTGCAAACTCTCCCGTGCCGGTTGCCTCGCTTCCGTATCCTCCAACACGAAGCAAAACGTCCAGCTCCGTCTGTGAAGCGCCCGTCTTTCCGTACACCTCCACCGTCTGCCAGGAACCCGCAGTATCATAGAGGGAGTCGGACGTCTCCATAACGCCAAGCACGGAAAGATTGACGCCGGTTCCGCCCGCAGGCACATCGGAAGCCCGGACGAGAGCGCTCAGCTTGTACAGCTTGTCCGGCTCAACGGCGGCGCGCTGCAGCCAGCGCGCATCATTGGGCTGCGCATTGCTCACGCGGACAAAGCTGGCCGGATCCCCTCCGCTGCCTTTTTCCACGGACCACTTTGTTACAGCCTCGTCCAGACGGTAACCATCCTTGCTCCATCCCTCCGGGAGCCCGTCCTTGACCGATGCAAAGCTGCCGTTTCCGAGCAGCTCTCCCGCCGCATACACGGGCTGGCGGCCCGTCAGCACCGATACCGCTAGAAGCACAAGCGCTAGAGCAATTGTGATGTACCTAAGCTTCAACTCGTTCTACCTTCCTCTCATGGCGGCATAGCTAGTTAAAGATTAGCATATCCTGCATGCTGCTGGAAATGTTCGGTTTTAGGGATTTTCTTTGATTTTTATAATACGCGTAAAAAGCCGGGCCCCTCTGAGCGAGGAGCCCGGCTTGATGCACGAATAAAATTGACTTTCCTTCTATTATGGAAGAACGGTGAAGCTGAACATTTGCGACCACTCGTTTGCGTCCGTGCTTTGCACGAGAATCGCTCCGTCTGAACCGTTGCCCGCATTGCCGAGCACTTTGCCGCTATAGCGGTTAATGAGCTTGTAATAGCCGCCGCCTGCCGGCAAAATGCTGAACTGCTGGCTCGTTGACGTGCTTGGCGTGTACTGGATTACCTGCGTGCCGTCAGCAGTAGAGGCGCTGAGCGACAGATTCAGGTTGCTATTTACATTGCGGATGTTGTAGTAACCGCCGCCAACGGAGATGAACTTCCAGGATTGGCCTGCCGCTCCGCTGTACGTGCGCTGCTCCATCTTGGCGTTATTCGCCGTCGAGCCGCCAACGATGCCCAGAGCTTTGCCCGGCCAGCGGATCGAGATGGAATAGGTTTTTGTTTCATCAACCGGGCTTGGCGCTGTCGTCCACGTACCAGCCGCAGCGTCCAGCTGCCATGCGCCATAGCCGTTAATCGTCGGTTTATCATTGGCGTCGAAGGACAGCGGATACCACTGATTGCGCCCGATTCCCGTGCTGCCGCCAAAGTTGTTCCAACGGTCTCCCATGTACACGTAAGCCGTTCCGGACGTGCCTTCCACCGGAAGCACCTGGTCGATTTGCGTATCGAAGGAGTTGCCGGAGCTCGGGCTTGTGCCGGCCAGCTGCTCTACATTCGACCACGTTCCGGTCAGGCTAGTCGTTGTATAGTAGTAGGTTTGGCTGGAGCCCCAGCCGTTTGTCGCTGAAGCCATCATGATATACTTTGAGCCGTACTTGAACAGCGTTGTCGCTTCTTTATGCGGAGAGCCGGAAACGAAGGTTTTTGTGTTCGCTGCAAGGCTCAAGTAATTGGAGGAAAGCTTGGTGATTTGCAGGCCGCTGTTGTAGCTTACCGGGAAATAGTCGATCGTGAAGGTAATGTAAGTGCTGCCGTCGGCATCCGTGAAAATGGAGCCCAAATCGCCCATGCTGTAACCGCTTGGCTTAGCGACAAAATTGTCGAACGTGAACGGTCCTGCAGCGCTGCTGCTTGTGAAAAACGCCAGCTTGTTCCGGCCGTTGCCGTCTGAATTGTTCCACTCGATCAGCATGACGTATTTGGAGGTGGAGCTGTTGTAAGCAACTACGGGACGGCCAATCCATTGTGATTCCGTAAATTGCGTCGTCGTCGTATCTCCGATCGCATTCAGCTTCGGATTAATCGTGCTGAAGTCAACGACTGAATTCGGATTCGAGCTATTGGTCTGTTTCGTCCAGTTTTTCAGGTCGGTGGACGTATACAGCTTGACTCGTTTCGAGCCGGAGACGGAATAGTCCATGCCGTACCAGTAGTACGTTCCGTCTTTTTTCATCACAAAACCGCCCTGATTCCAAATCACGTTGCCGTCGGTATCGTTCCAGTTGGAATTGTTCACGATGTCTACCGGAGCCGCCAAAGCAGGAGTTACGAATAGCGCTGTAATCGCCATAATGAAAGCGGTTACCAAAGTGATAATTTTTGTAGGCAGCGTAAAGCCGACCGTTCTTGTCATAATGAGCTGACACCTCTTCGTTCGTATTTTTAAATAGCCGATTACTCCATGCCTTCGTTTTGCTAATTGCCCCCTTTCGACTCTTTGTTAAGCGCTTTCATAAGCTGAGCATAGAGTATCACATTTGCCCTTGACGCATGGACCCAATTAAGGCAGCACAGTAAAGCTGAAGTTTTGCGACCATTGATTCGTGTCCGTCTCCTGTACGATAATCGCGCCCTCAGCGCCGTTTCCCGTGTTGCCGAGCACCTTTCCGCTGCCCCGGTTAACCAGCTTGAAGTATCCTCCGCCTACAGGCACAATGCTGAATTGCTGGCTCGTCGACGTGCTTGCCGCATACTGCGACACCTGCGCGTTTTCTGCTGTGGAGGCCCCAAGCGTCAAGTTCAGTCCGCTGTTCACGTTACGGATGTTGTAATAACCGCCGCCTGCATCGATAAATTTCCACGATTGTCCTGCCGCCCCGCTGTAAGCGCGCTGCTCCAGCTTGGCATAGTTGGCCGTTGAACCGGCTACGATGCCTAAAGCTTTTCCAGGCCAGCGGTTGGAGATGGAGTAGGTTTTAGTCACGTCCACAACGGGCGGAGCAGGGGTAGCGCTCCATGTTCCCGCCGCTGCATCCAGAATCCAGCTGGCATGACCGTTAATCGTCGGTGCGCCGTTGCTGTCAAATGTAAGCGGATACCATTGATTGCGGCCTATGCCCGTGCTGCCAGCAAAACGTCCGTTCCAGCGGTCGCCGAAATAAATGTAAGAGGTGCCTGACGTGCCTTCAACAGTTAATACCTGGTCAACCTGCGTATCGAACGAGTTGCCTGAATAAGGACTTGTTGCGCAAACGTAAGGGTTAGCCCAGGTTCCGTTCAGACTGGTAGCAGAATAACACCAGGTTTGGCTGGAGCTCCAGCCGTTGGTCGTCGAAGCCAGCATAATGTACTTGGAGCCCCGTTTGAACAAGGCAGTAGCTTCTTTGTACGGACCGGTAGAAACGAAGGTTTTGGTCACCTCGGCGATGTCCATGTAATTCGAGGTTAGCTTGCTGATTTGCAGCCCGCCGTTGGTGTAGGTGTGATCGATCGTGTACGTAATGTAGGTGCTGCCGTCCGAATCGGTAAAGATCGTCCCGAGGTCGCCCATTTTGTAGCCGCCCGGCATAGCGATGTATTTCTGATATTGGAACGGTCCCTGCGGTGTATCACTCGTGAAAAAGGTAAGCTTTCCGCGGCCGTTGCCATCTCCGTTGCCCCATTCAATAAGCATGACATATTTGGAGGTTTGGCTGTTGTACGCGACGACCGGACGTCCGACCCATTGCGTTTCAGCAAAGCGCCCTGTCGTCGTATCGCCGATTGCGTCAAGCTTAGCATTAATGGTGCTGAAATCAACGATCGAGTCAGGAGTCGTTGCGTTTGTCTGTTTCGTCCAGTTTTTCAGATCAGTGGACGTGTACAGATTTACTTTTTTCGTATTGGGAATTTCATAGTTCATGCCGTACCAGTAATAGGTGCCGTCCTTCTTAAACGTAAACCCGCCTTGTGCCCAGATCGGATTGCCGGACGTATCGTACCAGTCCGCATTGTTCACAATCGTTTCGGGAGCGGCTTCAGCCGAACGTGCGGCAACGAGCATAGACAATACAATCAAGAAACCGGTTACTAAATAAAAAGCGTTCTTCCGGAATTGGTTTGAAACGGTCATTTTGTCACTCCTATGCATCATGAGATTTTGTTTAATATCCATGAAACCGGTTACGAAAATGGCCGTACCTGACTTTCGTTTACTTCAACTACACCTCTTTCACTTCAAGCTGCTCTCTCTCTGCAGATGCAACAACTATTCTCCTTATTGCCTTTCCATGCATCCCCCCTGCCGCCAACTTAAAAATAGAGCGTTTTCACTCAAAGATTACCACAATAAGCTAAAATTGAACAATGCCTTTCCGTCGAATTATAAAAAATTTACTAGTTCTTCACTGGCGACTTTGTTGCATAAAACCGGCCTTTCCTGGGGAACCCCGAAAAGGCCGGTTTTATGCATTGATTTTACGATTAAAGCGCCGTGAAGCTGAAGTTTTGCGACCATTCGTTAGCGTCGGCTTCCTGGACGATAATAGCTCCGTCCGCGCCGCTGCCTGCATTGCCGAGCACCTTGCCGCTCGCGCGGTTAACCAGCTTGAAGTAACCTCCGCCTACCGCCACAATGCTGAATTGCTGGCTCGTTGACGTGCTTGGCGTATACTGGGTTACTTGCGCTCCGTTTTGAGTAGAACCGCCAAGCGTCAAATTCAAACCGCTGGTCACGTTGCGGATGTTATAGTAACCGCCGCCCGCATCGATGAACTTCCACGATTGTCCTGCCGCTCCCGAATATGTGCGCTGCTCCAGCTTGGCGCTGTTGGCGGCAGATCCGCCTACAATTCCAAGTGCTTTTCCAGGCCAGCGGTTGGAGATGGAATACGTTTTTGTAATGTCTACTGGAGCCGATGTGCTCCACGTTCCTGCTGCAGCATCCAGCGTCCATTGCGCATAACCGTTAATGACCGGCTTTCCGTTTGCATCAAATGTAAGCGGATACCATTGGTTGCGACCAACAGCCGTGCTGCCGCCAAAACGCCCGTTCCAGCGGTCGCCGAAGTAAATATACGAGGTGCCGGAAGAGCCTTCAATTGTCAGTACTTGGTCAACCTGAGTGTCAAACGAGTTGCTCGAGGACGGGCTCGTTCCGCAATAGGACGGCGCCGCCCATGTTCCGGACAGGCTCGTTGCCGAATAACACCAGCTCTGGCTGGACGTCCATCCGTTTGTTGTGGAAGCAATCATAATATACTCGGACCCGCGTTTGAACAGCGTTGTCGCTTCCTTGTAAGGGCCGGTCGATTGCAGCGTTTTTGTTACTTCGGCGATGCCCGTGTAATCCGAGGTCAGCTTGCTGATTTGAATGCCGGAGTTATACCACGCCGGATTGTAGTCAATTGTATACGTAATGTAAGTGCTTCCATCTGTATCCGTGAAAACAGAGCCAAGATCGCCCATGTTATAACCGCCCGGCATGGCGATGAATTTCTCATACGTAAACGGTCCCGCTGCAGTGCTGCTCGTGAACACCGCCATTTTATTGCGACCGTTTCCGTCTCCATTGCCCCATTCAATTAAGATGACAAATTTTGAGGTAGCGCTGTTATAAGCGGCTAACGGACGGCCAATCCACTGAGTTGGCGCATAACGAGTTGTCGTCGTATCTCCAATTGCGTCCAGCTTTGTATTGATGCTGCCAAAATCAACCACCGAATCCGGGTTAACCGAGTTCTCTTGCTTCGTCCAGTTTTTCAGGTCCGTGGACGTGTACAGATTTACTTTTTTCGTATTGGGAACCTCATAGTTCATGCCGTACCAATAATATGTGTTGTCCTTTTTCATCATAAAGCCGCCTTGAGCCCAAATCGCGTTGCCATTGGTATCGTACCAGTCAGAGTTATTAACGATGTTGACCGGAGCCGCTTTAGCGGACTGAGCAAAAAGGAGCATCGACACCAAAACGATGAAACCGGTTACTAAAATGGCCAGGCTTTTAGGATATTGTGTACGCTGTATGGATATCATTCTCATTACACCTCTTTTAGATATT
This sequence comes from Paenibacillus pasadenensis, assembly GCF_023715725.1. Lineage (GTDB taxonomy): Bacteria > Bacillota > Bacilli > Paenibacillales > Paenibacillaceae > Paenibacillus_O > Paenibacillus_O pasadenensis_A. Next base: position 122,612 of record NZ_JAMBOT010000002.1, on the reverse strand, counting down.
TATAATGGTAATAATTTATTTCTATAATTAAAAAGCCGACTGCTTCTTAGCCCTACCACCGCCCTTCAAAGCTTGTATATAAGCGCTTTCATATGAATAAAATATCGAATCTTGTCGAAAATTGCGGCTAGGTTTCTACTTTATCACATCAAAAAATTAATTGGCAAGAGGTAAAATCAAGATTTTATCAATATCAAAATAGTTCTATGACGTTTTGTGAATTAATAAAATCCGATTGCATCGCGTATTCTAACGGTTAGCTAATGCAGATTGGAAAGGAGCTGAACGTTGTGGATACTGCTGTGCTTCTCGAATATTTATGGGTGCTGGTCGTTCTGATCGGCCTTGAAGGCATACTTGCCGCCGACAATGCGCTTGTCATCTCCATCATGGTCAAACATCTGCCGGAAAAAGAACGCAAAAAGGCGCTGTTTTACGGGCTTGCCGGAGCGTTTGTATTTCGATTTGCCTCGCTGTTCATCATTTCCTTCTTGGCGGATGTTTGGTATGTACAAGCAATCGGCGCGGCATATCTGCTGTACATTGCGATTAGCCATATGGCAAAACGGCTGTTCGTCAAACAGAAAAAACATAAACAAGAAGCGGAGAAAAAACAGGAAAACTTTTGGGTCACTGTGCTAAAAGTAGAGCTTGCCGATCTTGCCTTTGCTATCGACGCGATTCTGGCCGCAGTTGCGCTGGCCATTACCCTTCCGGCCACGACGCTGCCGCGCATCGGCGGCCTGGACGGCGGACATTTTTCGGTCATTCTCGCCGGCGGCGTAATTGGCCTTGTTATTATGCGTTTTGCCGCTTCTTATTTTGGCCGGCTGCTGGAAAGGCGCCCCGGCCTGGAAACGGCGGCATTTGCCATCGTTGGCTGGGTTGGCATTAAGCTGGCCGTTTATACGTTGTCCCACCCGGACGTTGGCGTGTTTGCCAAAACGTTCCCCAAAAGCGCCGGCTGGAAAATTACGTTCTGGGGCGTTTTGATTCTCATCGCTCTGTGCGGCTGGTTTCTTTCGAAGGAAAAAACAAATCCGCAAAGCGGTGCGGAGCCCGGCACCGTATAAACGACAAATAGGCGGCTCTGGATCATGTCCAGGCCGCTTTTATGCTGTTGCTGAAGCCGGAATTAATGGCCGTTCCGGCAATCGTCCAGCGTATCCTGCACCGACTGGCGCAGCGAATAAACCGGCTGCCAGCCGAGCGCCAGCAGCGCGGAAGTGTCCGCAGCGGCAGGCGACGGCGCGCCGCTTGAACCGATTTCCAGCAGCAGCAGCGTTGCAGCAAGCTCCCCGTACATGGCTGCGAGCTCGCCAAGCTCCGTCATTCGCCCGCTGGCCATTGCGTAACTTTGACCAGCCATTCCGCGCTCCAGCAGTAAGCCGTATGCACGCATGGCATCCCGCACATCCAGAAAATCACGGGACTCCGTAGCGGAGGATAAGCGAAAAGCCGGAGGCTGCGGCGTTCCAAGCGCTGCCGCCTGCTCGCAGTCCGACGTATATCGCGCCAGCAGCCGGTTCAATCCGGCGGAGGGGCCGGGCCCGATGAGATTGGACGGCACCGCAACGATTACGTCAAGGCCGTACAGGGCATGCCAGCTGAGAGCAGCAGCTGCCTGCAACGATTTGCTGAGGCTGTACGGATGGGCAGGCCGGGGGACTTCGCCCTCCTGCAGGGAGACGCCGAGCATTGACCCGGCAACGACGATGCGGCAGGCGTGATCCGACATGCGAACCGCTTCCAGCAAACGCAGCGTCCCCATCAGATTTACCTCCATATAACCGGAAGGGTCGGCCCATGACGGCCCCGCCGTATTTAATCCGGCTAAATGCAGTACAGCGTCGGGCCGCGTCTGCGCGATCGTCTGGCGAATGCCGCCGCTGTCGGACAGGTCAATCGGCTCGATATGAACGAGACCGGATTCACAAGCGTCTCCGAACCATGCCGGCGCTCCGCCAGGTTTAGACCAGAATGGCTGGCTGCCCGGCCGTACGCCCGCGATGACCTGCCAGCCTTCCGACACAAAATAGGTGACGGCATGGCTGCCGCAAAAGCCGTTTGCTCCCGTCACGAGCAGCCGGCGGGCTGCTGCGCGGCCTGCACTCGGCTCTGCGTGTTTGTTCATGACTCCCCCGCCTTTCTCCAGCCGGAGCTAGCTCCGTCCCCATGCCGCCAGCTCGCGCACCATATCCGGGATGCTTGGAGCTTTATAATCCCAGTCGCTCCGCACAGCGCTTAGCGTACGGTCTATCGCCGGTTCGTGCGCAGGCACAATCGTAATATCATCCCGATTGTAGGCTTCCTTGAACCAGTCCAGCATTTCCAGCTTGCTTGCCGGCGCTTCCGCGAGCAGATGCACCAGTCCGCCAACGTCCGGTTTGCCCGCTGCATACTCCACCGCTTTGGCCAGCTCCAGCGTTGTTACGCCATTCCAATAAACGCGGCTGTAACCGGATACCTCGCCGCTTTGAGCGAGAAACCATTTTAACAGGCCAATCCCTTTGGGACTGCTGTCAGGCCCGATTATTGAGGTGCGAATTGTCAGATGCCGCGGATCCCGAACCTCGCCAAGCGCCTTGGACCGGGCATACACCGAAACGCCGTCCGGCCTGTCTTCCTCTGTATAACCGCCCCTGTCGCCCAAAAACACGCAATCGGAGCTGATATGAATCAGCCTCGCCCCGTTCTCGCCTGCGGCAAAAGCGAGCCAATGCGGCAGCAAGCCGTTCAGCGTATACGCCTCAAGCGGATGCTGCTCCGCGTCCTGGTTCAGCTTGCCGACGCAGTTCACGATCAGTTCCGGCTTCACCTGCTCCACCAGCGTAAGCACCGCCTCCAGATCGGAGGCGTCGAGCGGCAGGGAATCGTCCCTGCCGTCGCGCGTAGTCCAAACCAGCTCGAAGCCCTTGCGGCCGCGAAAATAGCCTACTAACATCGAGCCGGCCATACCGCCTCCTCCAAGGATGAGCAGCTTCATTTCAGAAAGCCGCCCCTTTGCAGCATCGCCCGGATCTGCTCTTGATCCATCAGATTTTCGCTGGAGCAGAAGCTGTCGAACGCCACCTCGTCATACGAGCTGTAATGCTGTTTCAACCCGGGAATATCGAGCGGAGGCAGAATAACGAGATATTCTTTATCATATATGACCGTGCTCTTGCTTTCGAACTCGGTCAGCAAAATTTCATGCAGCTTTTCGCCGGGACGGATGCCCGTTTCAATTACTTCGGCTTTTATGCCGATGTCTTCCATCAGCACCTCTGCAAGGTCCTCGATCCGGCAGGTCGGCATGGTCATGACGAATATTTCGCCGCCAAGGCTCTCCTCCGATGCTTTGAACAGCAGCGAAATCGCATCCTGCAGCGTCAGGAAAAAACGCGTCATGCCGCGGTCGGTAAGCCGCACCTGGCCTTTTGTTTTAATCTGATTCGTAAACAGATGAATGACGCTGCCGTTAGTGCCGAGCACATTGCCGCCGCGCACGCAGACAAACTTGGTGTCCGTATTCAGCAGGTTGGCGTATACGATAAGCTTTTCGCCGATGGCTTTGGTCATGCCGTAAAAATTCGACGGGTTCGCCGCTTTGTCCGTAGAGATATAAATGACTCGTTTTACCTTATTCGTTGTGGATGCCTCGATGACATTTTGCGTGCCAAGCACATTGGTTTTCAACGCTTCATAAGGATGCTCCTCGCACACCGGCACATGTTTGAGCGCCGCCAGATGAAAGACATAATCCACACCATGCGTCGCTTTGGTCAATGCGTCCAAATCGCGGATGTCGCCGATGCGGAACGTGAGACGGGGGTCCTCAAACATCCGGCTCATCGAAACCTGAGCCGACTCGCTGCGCGAGAAAACAATAATTTCCTTTGGATTTTGCGGCAGCAGCTGTCGTACCAGCTCATATCCCCATGAACCGGTTCCTCCCGTGACGAGGATCCGAGAATTTTCAAACATTCCATTTCCCTCCAAGCAAAAATTTCACTACGATGTCTGAAACGTCTGTCGCCTCGTAGCCTGCCGGAATACTCCAGCTTGCGGGCAAAGCCGTCATAACGTCAACGGCCGCCGCGATATTGTCTGCCTTCAAGCCGCTTACGGCATTGCTGCCGCAATCGACCGTCTCAGGCCTTTCCGTCGTATTGCGGATCGTGACGGTCGGCACGCCGAGCAGGCAGCATTCCTCCTGCACCGTGCCGCTGTCGCTGACCGCGCACCAGGCGCTGCGTTCAAGCGCCACGAAGTCAAAAAAGCCGAAGGGCTCGTGAAATTCCACCAGCGGATGCGGCTTGACGCCTGTTCCGCCGCTGTCGATGCGTGATCTGGTGCGCGGATGAATGCTGCAGATCAGCCTTTTTCCATGCCGCTCCGCAATCCGGTTCAGCCCTTCCAAAATGCCGTCTAAATGCAGCGGCACGTCAACGTTTTCCGCCCGGTGCGTCGTTACCAGCAAGTACTCCCCCGCCTGCAGTCCGAGCCGGTTCAGAATATCGCTGGCATCGATCCGGCTGCGGTAAAAGCTCATGACCTCATAGATCGGGTTGCCGGTGCGCACGATGCGGTTTGCAGGAAAACCTTCGCGCAGCAGATTGTTTTTGCTGTATTCCGTGTACGGCATGTTGATGGTCGAGACCGCATCGATAATGCGCCGGTTTTTCTCTTCCGGCACCGTCAGGTCGTAACAGCGGTTGCCGGCCTCCATATGAACAACGGGAATGCCCATCCGCTCGGCGACGATGGCGCATAAAGCGCTGTTCGTATCGCCGAGCAGCAGCACGACATGCGGGCGCTCTTCCTTGAGCAGCCGCTCCATCTCGCCGAACATGCCCGAGAGCTGTCCGCCAAGCGAATGGCTGCCCCCGGCCATAATATGATCCGGCTTGCGCACGCCCATCTCCTGAAAAAACACATCGTTCAGCGAAGCGGTGTAATTTTGTCCGGTATGCACGAGAATGTGCCGGTCGGCAAGCCGGTCCAGCTTGCCGATGATGAGGCTGAGCCGGATGATCTCCGGCCTCGTGCCAAGCACAGTCATCACCCGCATAGGTCATCTCCGCCTTTCTCTATGTTTGCCTTAAAACCCGGCGTTTACCTTCTGCTGCGGCCCTTGCTGCGGCCTGGCGGTTTGGCCGCCGGGCGGGCCCGGCTGGCCGAACGCCGCCGCTTCGCGGCTCCGCCAGCGCCTCCGCCGGGCCTGCCGCCTCCCGCGCGGCGGCCCGCTCTTCGCGCGGCAGGCGCCCGCCGGCCCGGCGAAGCCTGGCGCCGAGCGGCCCGGCCCCGCGCGCCTGCTCCGCCGCTTCGCCTGCGCCGGGCCGGGGCGCCGGCGGCGCTGCCCGCTTCCGCGGCGAGCGGCTCAGCTCGCTCGAAGAGCGCCAGCACGCTCTGCGGCAGCGGATGCTCCTTCGCAGCGCCCAAGCCAGCCGCGATCCGCTCGCGCCGGCTGCGCAGCTTCCGCAGCTTCCAGCCGCGCAGCTCGTAGCGGGCCTTGCCGCCGCTGCCGTATACGAAGCGGGGCTTCGGCTCGCCGGCCAGCCCCAGCCTCTCCAGGCTGGCGGCCAGGCGCTGGCGGTACGCCTCCCGGCCGAACAAACTTCGGGCGGCTTCCCCATTGCGGCCGCCGATCGCCAGACGCAGCGGCGGGTTCAGGCTGAGTCGGCTGACCCGCTCCGCCAGACCGGCGCTATCATGCGGCTGCAGCAGCCATTCCGCATTGCCGGTCGCGTGCATAATTTCCTCCAGGCCGCCGGAGGAATACGCTACGACCGCTTTTCCAAACAGCATCCCTTCCAGCGCCGTCATGCCAAATCCCTCTTCAATCAGACTCGGCACAACGAGAATATCCATGGCGGGATAAATCGCGGCAACATTCCGTTCAAACGGAAGCCAGCGAAAGCGGCTCTCCAGTCCGGCGGCTGCCGTCCGGCTTCTGCACCGCTCGTAATATTCCGGAAGAACCGGATTGCCAACAACGGCAAATACCGTTTCAGGACTCGTTGCAGCCGTTAGTTGAGCCATATCCAGAAATTGGTCCACGCCTTTGTTCTCATATAGATGAGAGGCGATAAAACCGACGAGGCAGCTGTTTTCCGATAAACCAAGCTGGGCTCTGCGGCTGCTTCGGCTAACCTCCCAAGCTGCGGGGTTCAGCTCGGCCGCATCGATTCCGGGATAAAGTACCTCGGCTTTTGCTTCCAGCAAAGGGCGAATCCGCCTTACCGGAGCCAGCGTTGAGGAGGAGATGCCGATAACGCGGTCCGCGTACTGCTCAATCAGCGATAGCGTGTGTTTTGTGCCTTCCGCCGTCCTCATCGTTTCCGTCAGGCACCACACAACCGGTATTCCAAGCCGGCTTGCGGCAACCGCCGGCAAGGGATGAACGCAAGTATTCACCCAAACCGCATCTGGCCGAAGCTCAGCCAGCAGCCGGTACAGCGTCAGCATCCCATAACCCCGCATGCCGGCTTCCACCTCGCGGCGTATCGTCGGCAATCCCTGATACATGGAGTAAAAAATCGGCACATTCCCCGCCGCTCTCACCTCAATGCCCGCTGCGGCCGCCCGTTCGGACAACATGCCATGCTCTGGAACGACTAGCACGCAGCTCGCCATGGCGGATAGCTCGATGACCGTTGCGAGCAGCAGCTTTTCGGCGCCGGTTATCGCTTCAGGGCTTCCGATATGCGAGAAAAACAGCAGTTTCGGTCTGAAATTCATCTCAGCGCCTTCCTTTCTGCCAGGCCGAATCTGCCATCCGTCAGCTGAGCCGTGAAGGAAACATGACGGTAAGCATGTCGGTCAAGCGGTGACCGTAGGTATGTTCTCTCATCGTCCGGTACATTCCGCGCAGCGCTATTTCCTGGCGTTGCTCCTCATGGGCCAGATAATAGTCGATTTTGTCGATCAGCTCCCTCGCGGAAGCGAACGTATCCAGATCAACGCCCGGTTTATAAAACCGGGGCAGATCGTTGCGGATGTCGGTCAGCTGCAGCGTTCCGCAAGCGGATATTTCAAACGTGCGGGGATTCGGGGAAACCGCCGTCAGGCCGGCGCTGTTGTAGTTGAAGGAGTGATCATCATGAGCGCGGTGCATGTTAATGACGATTTTAGCGCCGTTGTACGTGGCTGCCGTTTCCGCTGGTCCCATCCATTTGCCGGAGCGAATCTGGGATTTCAGCCGTTTGTAGTCCCGCAGACGATCCCACCATAAGCCCGAAATAAACACGCTGCGTTTCAAAAGATAGGGGGTAATCTCGTTAAAAAACTCCACGCGCTTATGATAGGCGGAGCCGATAAAACAAACCTCCCGGCGCTTTGCCAGCTCGGGATTGCGCGGCCGGAATTCTGCGGGATTAACTCCCAGCGGCAAGTAATGCGCATTGGCGCAGCCCATGCTTTGGTAAAGCTCGACCGCGTTTTTTTCCAGCGTGAACACATAGTCATAATGAGGGGCCAGAACCTTTGTAATGTCGGAGTAGTAGGGATCGTCAGTGAACCAGATCGCCGTCGGAATTCCAAGCGCCCGGATCGCATCCACCTGCTCTACCGGAAACTGCAGCCCATCCAGCACGATTACGGCATCGGGACGGAGCGACTTTGCCTGCTGAACAACCGGCTGATGCGTGTCAGTCATGCTTAGTTGCGCCGTCATGGAACGAAGCGTCCCGGAAATAGCTGCGTCAAGAGGCGAATACGGGTATCCCTTTGCTGTAGCCACAAACAGGACATGGATCGGAAATACCGGCGGCTTAAACGCCGACTTATCCAGCCCGACTTGGCATTTGCCGTACCATCGCCCATGCTCTAAGCCGGCATTAAACCCCGCTTGACGGCTTCTCTGCACATCCCTGGCCGGCAGCATGGCGCCGCGCCGTCCCGCAGTTTCCTTAGCGCTGCCTGTTCGGCGCACTTTGCCGCGCAAATTAACCGCCAATGTAAGCCCTCCTTCTCAGGTTCATCCGATTCCGGCTTCGCGCACAAGCGCCCCACTACAAACCAAGCTGATTCAGCAGCGCTCCCACTCGGCTGACGAAGGTATGCTCCCGCATCGTTCTCAGCATGCCGCGCACTGCGATCGCTCTCCGCTCATGCTCGTTTTCCAGAAAATAGTTGATTTTGGACACCAGATCCAATGGCGTTTGGAAGGTGACAAGCTCGCGGCCAGGCGTGAAATACCGGGGAAGATCATCTCTCACATCTGTCATCTGCAGCGTGCCGCATGCGGCAATTTCGTACGTACGCGGGTTGATGGAAGCGCCGCGCAGACCGGCATCATTGTGGTTATCGAGACCGGGATTCGTCGTGCGATGGACATTCAGCACAATTTTGGCCCCGTTATAAAAGTTGACCGTCTCTTCCACCGGCATAAAGCCTTGGCGAATCCAGCGTTTGTACCGTTTGAACTGCCTCAGCCTCTGCCATTCCCCGCCCGCAATGACAACACGGCGTCCTTCAAGCGACGGCAGCACTTTGTTGAATAGAGCGATCCGGTTCCAGAAGCCCTGCCCGACAAAACAGATGTCGCTGCGGTACTCTCGTTCCACCTGTTTTGCTTTGAACAGCGCCGGGTTTACCCCAAGCGGCATGTAGCTGACGTTAGCCGCGCCAAGACTTCGGTAAAAGTCCACTGCCTCCAGCTCATGCGTGAAAATATGATCGTACACAAGAGCAAGCTGTTTCGTTTCCCGCGAAAAATAGGGATCGTCGGCAAACCAGATTGCCGTGCGGATTCCCATTGCCCGGATCGCGGAAATTTGGGCCGCTTGATTGTCCGGGAATACGTGCAGGCCGTTCATGACGAGCACCAGATCCGGCCTCATTTCGGCAGCAGCAGCCTCCATACCGGACGGGTGCACCTGATGAACGGTTCCGGCATGCTGCTGGAGCGCATCCATCACTCCCTGATCAATGGCCGGAAAACCTTGCGGCACATACAGGATACGGAGCTCGCGTTTAGCGACAATAGGCTGCGCAACCGTTGCGGCCGCGCTTTGACAGGCTCCATCCCTTACCCCGTCGGCCCATCCTTCTGCGTAACTAGCCTCCAGACTGGACTTCGGTTTGATAGACCTCTGCCTTGCCATGCCACATGTCTCCTCTCTTCCTCATCCACTGTATTCCTCTGCTGCCGCGCCATTGTGGTCTCTTGTCCGTTGCAGCTCAAAAATGGCGAATGACCAGCCTTCCAAATCTATGGATGAATCAGCTGACAGCCCAATCCATGTTTAGCGGAGAAAATGCATCAAGGCTGAGTCTCGTATGCGAACTGAAGACCTTCCTCGTAGCCTTGCACAAAACCGATCTGATACCCTTCGGAATAGGCTTGCTGAAAGCCGCCCTCGAAGCCGGATCCCTTGGTCTTGCGGGCAGCCGACCGAGCCGTCGTTCTCGCTGCCCCCGCTGTCTTTCCGGCAGCTCCTCTCGCCAATGCTCCTGGTTTGCCTGCGGCTGCTCTGCTCTTCTGTCCAGGCTTTCCGGCTTCAAGTCTTTTGACTGGCTTCACGGACGAAGCCTTGTTTGCTGCGCGAGCGGCCGCAGCTCTGCCGCCTGCCCTGGCTGCCGGTTTGCCTGCGCTTTTTGGCGCTGAACGCTGTGGCTTTGCTGATTTTGCCATCGCTGTTCCTCCTTATCGATTCGAGCCGATTGCTTCACAAGCGCTGCTGCAGCTTTGGCGGCGGAATGATCGGCAAACCGGCAGGCAGGCCGATCTCGTCCTCTTCCGTTAAACTGCGTGCTGGAGCTTTACCGTCCAGCGCCCATCCTTCGATAGCCCGCCGGTTCAGGAAGCGCCGCAGCCGGCCGCGCTCCACGTAAGCCGGTGCTCCGTCCGGCAGCAGCACCAGCTCAGGCGGCTTGCTGCAGCTAAGGTGTTCGGTGCTTTTCGCTTCGGCAGCTGTTTCGTCTGTTTGCACGGTAATTGCTTCGGGTGTATCCGGCAGCGGCTGCGCTGCGGCATCCCCGTGCCAGCGCAGGGCGGCATGCTCCGCCTGCACCGGCTCCGGCGATATCGGCAACCGGCGCAGCAGCGGCATCGCCAGCCGTACTGCTGGCAGAGGCCAACTGCCCACGATTCGCCAACGCCTGCCGTTCTCCAGCCACCATATCGTGCCGTCGGCTCCTTCCGCTGCGACGCCGCCGGGATACAGCTGCAGCTCGCTGCCGGCGTTTGATTCCTCCTGCCGGGAAAATTCGTCGTACGCCAGATTTTCCGCATGCTCCCATTTGGCATAAAAATATCTCCGGCTGCCCAGCACGAATTCCTCCAAGCGGCGGCCAAAGCTGCGAGTACCGCTGCTTCCGTACTGATGAATAAACGCATCCCCGGCGATAATCAGCCGCTGCCCTTGCAGCCTCGCTCTAAGCCCATAATCGCCGTCCCCATAATCGCCGTCCCCATAATGGCCGCTGGCAAATTCCTCATCAAAATACCCGATTTCCTCCATCAGCTCCCGGCGCATCAGCATGCAGAACCCCATCAGCCGGTCCGTTTCACGCCAGCTGCCGGGGTTGGGCAGGTTACGCTTTGCCGACCATTGCCGCATTGCGGCAATCGTCCGGTAAGGAGCCCGCACCTGCTGCGGACCGCTAACAAGATTGGTGACAGGTCCGACGATTCCGGCATCAGGAACCCGCTCCAGGCAAGCCGTCATGTTGTCCAGCCAACCGGCCGTAACGAGCGTATCGTTATGGAGCAGCAGAAGCCGTTTGCCGCGTGCCATCATCATGCCGCGGTTCACAGCCCCGGCTAACCCCATATTTTGCTCCAGAACACGCCAGCGCAGCTTGCCGAAGCCCAGTTTGCCCGACAGCCCGGCAAGCATTTGCCCCGTCCCGTCCTGCGATCGGTTGTCAACAACGATAATTTCAAAGGGCTCCGGCGTATGCTCAAGGATGCTTTGAATGCACTGGTATAAGTAAACGCGCTTGTTGTATGTGGGAATAATAATGCTTGTGCCCGGCCAAGGCGTTCCGAATGATTGGCGGCCGGCCTCCATGCCTTGCTCAAAACCGTCCCGCCTGCCCTTCTGGCGCTGGAGCTCCGCCTCGCTCCTGACCGGCTTGTTCTCCTTTGCAGTTCTCATGTATCTGCCTCATTTCCGGCGGAAGCCCGTTTTTTCATCCAGCCTGCGGCCTCGTGCAGCGAGTCAAATGTTCCCGCATCCATCCACCAACCGGATAACCGTCTGTAAAAGAGCTTCGAGCGACAGGCGTATACGTTGTTCACATCGGTGATTTCCAGCTCTCCACGGCCGGAAGGGACCGTATCGGCGACGATATCAAACACGCTGCCGTCATAAAAATAGATGCCTGTCACGCAGAAGGACGTTGCCGGATAACAAGGCTTCTCTTCGATCCGCATGATTTTTCCGTCCTCCAGCACAGGCACTCCGTAGCGGTGCGGATCGGGCACCTCCTTAAGCAGCACCATCGCCGTCCCTGTATCCTGGGCCAGATGCGCCTCGACAAAGGGACGAAGCGGCTCCTCCAGCAAATTGTCGCCCAACAGCAGGATGAACTTCTCATCCTTGCCGATATAAGGCTTCGCCAGCTCAAGCGCCTGCGCAATGCCTCCCGCCTGCTCTTGAATCAGATAAGCGATGCGAACCCCATGCTGCCCCCCGCCGCCCAAATAGTCGATGAACAAGCCCGCAGACTGCCTTCCCGTGACGAGCAAAATATCATCCGCGCCAGCTTCGGCCAGCGTCTGGACGGCGTAATGAATCATCGGAAAGTTATGAACCGGCAGCATATGTTTGTTCATCAGATTCGTCAGCGGACGAAGCCTCGTGCCGTTTCCTCCCGCGAGCAAAATAGCTTTCACGTTCATCTCACTCCTTTGGCTTTAGGGATTCTATTGCATAGTGGCCGCTGCCAGCCGGTTACGGCTTTGATCGGGGTAACTTTGCCGCGGAGTTCTGGCGGAGCTGTAGATTGCCTGCAAGTAGCACAGCTGAGGGGAATTCTCTGCGATAGACGGCGTGCGGGTCTGTACCGGAATGGCTATTCCTCCGCTTGTAAGGAAGGCGGCAAGCGCGTGGGGAGGCGAAGCAAGCTTTTGTCCTGCAAGCAGCCGGAGCGCCGCTCCGTTTAAGGCAAACGGCGCTCTTTCAAACGAAACGCTCAAGCGCTTCTCTCCGCCGAGCGACCAATGCAGGAAAGCGTTCAGCCTTGTGCTCGCGCTCCAGCGGGCGAAAGGCATTTGGCAGGCGCGGTCATCCGGCAGCGCCGCTGCCGGAAAGCCGGGTCCTGCTGCTCTCAGCGCAGTATGGAGCATCGCGATTCCTTCCGGCTCCTGTGCCGCATCCGCATCGGCCACAAGCAGTGCAGCCGGGTTCATTCCGGCCGCAGCAGCAGCGCCAGCCGCCCGCGCAGCCGCTGCTCCCCCGCCGGATAGCTTTATCCGAAAGACGGGCTGTTCGGTTATATCGCCTACCTCAGCTAACCAAAAAGGCTGCTCATTCCGTTCAACCTCAGCGGATTCGACGGTTAACCAGCCGTCCAGCTCCTCCATTCCGTTGAGCGGATCTCCGTACAACACAAGCACAAGCCTGCGGCAGCCAAGCGCAGCAAATGCCGCTGCCCTTTGTTCCAGCACTTCCTTGCTGGAACCCGTCAATACAGCTGCGCATTGTTCCGGGAACGGCTGGCTTGGAGGACTATGAACGGGGACAGTCTGGGGCATCCGCCGATTTTCGGCCTTCTGTCCTTTGAATGACTGCCGATCCTTTTTGCCGATTGAGCGGGCCGGTTTGGCTTGTTGTTTATTCATTCGCTCTTGTTTCCGTTTGGTTGGGTTAATACGCGGCGCCTTGGCGTCGGCCTGTCGGCTGCGCGCTGCCGGCTTCTGAGCCGATTCGGGCAACGAGGATGGGCTGCGTTCCGAGGCTGGCCCAGCCGTTTGCCCTTTACTGGAGCCCGCCGGTTTGGCAGGCATTCGTTTTGCCGCCGATTCCGCTTTGTTTAAATCGAATCTGCCCTTACCCCTGGCAGGAACACGGCCATTCTGCTGAAGAAGCAACATTCGGTAACCGCCCTTTCCTCAAAATCGCATCATATGCAGCGTTAAAAACCGGCTGGTCATTCGTCTTGTTCCGTCGGCTCTGCTGGATCCGGGTCTTCTAACACCTTGGATGTATCAAGTTCATCTGATTCCTCGGGCTCACCAGTTCCCTCAAGCTCACTGAGCTCCTCATGTTCACTCAGCTCCTCAAGTTCACTCAGCTCCTCAAGCTCACTGAGCTCATCAAGGTCCTCAGGCTCACTCAGCTCCTCCATTTCATCCGCATCAAGCGGCTCCTGCTCTTCCAGTCCGGCAGTTTGAGCATGGGCAATTGCCTCCGAATAACCGCTTACGACAACAAGCTCTCCATTTTGCACCAGTGGGCCGGAATACGAAGGCGCTCCTCTCCAGGCGGCTGCCAGCCCTTGTTCGCCAAGCCAATAAGCGGCCTCCAGATGATCGCCGGTTATGAGGCGGTGAAGCGGATTTCTCCGCTCCCGCTCCCGCCTTGGACGGTTGGTGCTGCCAACGTTGACATAAGCGACGCGGGAAACAACCATGTCTAACACGATTGCCTTGGCTTGGGCCAGCGGGGGCACGGCCAACGTCTCTAAACCGACCCGCTCCGCTGCTGCGCGCGACATCGCATTCGGAATGGCCGTAAGCGAAGCGCCCAGAAGATCGTCGCGGCCCATCATCGTATTCAGCGCGTGTTTGGCAAGCACGACAGGATGGACTTGGCTCACGCTGACCGGACCGGAATAATCGTTCAATGCGATATCAACCTTGCCGCTGAGAATGGCATCTACAAACGGGCGGAGCCGGGCAGCGGGGACGATAATGTCCCCGTCGAGGAACAGCAGCACATTGCCTCTTGCCGCGCGCGCGCCGACGCTGCGCCCAACGTCATGTCCTAATGCATGCGCGCAGTGAATGACCCTCGCCCCCATGCGCGCCGCAATTTGCGCCGATCCATCGGTAGAACCGTTGGCTACGACGATCAATTCCGTGTGCGGATGGACAAGCCGCGCTTGCTTCAGCACACCGGCAATCGTTCTTCTTTCGTTCATGACCGGAACGATGACCGATACAACAGGAGCGTGACCCGGCTGCAGAAGCGCTGTCCCCGCTCCTTTGCTTCGGCTGCGGGAGACAGGCCGGACCGCCGGCTTTTTCCGGGCTTTTTTCAGGGAAGGATGTTTGCCTTTCTGGCGTGGCCGTGACTCTCTCATCGTCTCACCTCTTGCTAGCCAGCTTATGAGAATCGGGTACAGGTGGAAACGGCTATTGTACACGTTGGACATATGCCTTATGGATTAAAAAAGTCCCTCAACGCCAAAAAGGCCGCGCCGCCATCCGGAAGATGACAATGCAGCCTCTTTATGAAGCAGAGCTATATGCGGAGAAGTTATCCCGTCAGACCGGCAGCCGGGGCTCAGTGTGCGGGGCGTCCTGCGGCAATCCAATCCAGCCTGCCTTTGGAATTGCCCTCCTCCTGCGTTCGAATGAGCGTCACAACCGCTTCGGCGCCAAGCTTCGCGCGCACGACGGCATGGCAGAACGGCACATCCATGGAACAAGCCAGCGAATAACCGGCATCCTGAAAAGGCTTCTCCAGCCGAATGATCACATCCACACGGCTGCGGTCCTTGAAATCAAACGGAACGGCTCCATGCTGCAGCTCATGCCCCGCCTGCTTCAGCTTGCTGCCCCCGGCAAAGGTGGTACGCTGCAACGAGGGACGCTCCTTGACGGCAGCGGCCGAACCTCCCCGTTTGGCCGCTGCAAAATAACTTCCGTACAAACTCTCGCCAATGCGCTCTTCTTGAATGTCCTCAGGCCATGCTGCTTCTTTGCCCGCATCGGATGATCCTGCTTCTGAAACCTGCTCGTGAGGCATCATCCGCACGGACGGAGCCGTCCTTATTTTGAGCGAAGGGCTGTACCGGATTTCATTCAGCTCCTGTGTTTCCTCATGCTTCGGCTCGCCGCCGAAAGCAGCACGCTCCCGCGCCTTTTGCTCCTCTGCTTCAAAGTCTGCGTTCAGGGCATCCGTCGGCGCATTGTGCTCCATCACGTTTGAAAAGCCGTGCAGCTTCACCTTGCGGATTGCGCCCGGCTTTTGGGAGGGAGCTGGAACAAGAACCGGTTCGTTAGGCGCGGGACCGTCCAGCCAATCAAGCTCGGAATAATTCGGATTGTCGACCTGAAATCCTTTGAATGGTTTTTTGTCCTTGCCAATGGATTCATTTTTGCTTTTGGCAACTGGAGCTCCGCTTGGAACAAAAGGTTTGTTCGGTTTGGCCGTTTTTCCATTCGTTTTCATGGACCATGCTCCTTCATCGAGGCTATTAGAACTATTCTATGCGAATCCTCTGCCTCAAAATTCCAGAACTTGAACATATAGACGATGAACGGCCTATCTTTTGGTCCAGCGGTTGTTGTATAAACCTTCCACGGTTAAAACGGCCAGGCCGCTGTCAGGCTGAGTCTGTCCGGCTTCCTGCTGCGGAAACGGATAAAAACAGAACTCGTCTCCGTCTTTCCAGTTGATTCCTCCTCCGCCTGCATACGACGATTCATAGGTAACTCCATTAAGCTCCGCCTTCATTCTAGCTGTCGTTTCCGTAGAGAAAGCCGTGCCGTCAAAAATATGCCGGTTTCCGCTCGCCAGCTCCGCCCCCTTCAAGGAATAGCTGCCATAGGAGCGGAAGCAGATGAGATAATGTTCCCCGTGCTTAACAAAAGAACCGATGGAAATGGAGCGGGTAGAATCCCGATATAGCTCTTTGCCAATGTTCTCGTCCAGGTTGTCCAAATTGACCGTTACCGAATAGGAACCTGCAATCGGAGCGCCTTGATTCACATATCTTTTGGTATTATTGACGATAGCGCTCATTCCGTCCATCCATATGCCGGCCAGCCCGCTCCAGAACAGAGCAGCGACGCCAGTAAGCAACAGAAGCAGCAGAGCGCCAACAGCCCTTCGGTTTCTGTCCCTTGGACTCAGACTTCTAGGTGAACCTGAACGGAAACTCATGGCATCAGCCCCCCGGACTTTTTCCTCATTTAAAAGATTAGACTCCGGGTTGAGGGAATTGTTTCCAATTCAGCTTCATTTCTCCATGCTGCATGCCATAACGCGCCGGTTCCCCCTCCAAGCGGACCCGAGGAACGAATCGCCGCAAGGGTAAACGCCTTCGCCTGCCGCGCCGCCTCCTTCATCTCCAGCCCCCGGCCAAGAAAAGCCGCAAGCGCCGAAGCCGTCGTACAGCCCGTGCCATGCGTATGGCGCGTCGGGATACGAGGCGCGGAAAAGCGCTCCGGACAGTCCGGCGCGTCCGCGCTCAGCAAAAGATCGACCGCGTCGCTGCTGCCGGGCAAATGCCCCCCTTTAAGCAGAACGTGACGGCAGCCGAATCGAAGCAGCTCCCTTGCCGCCGCCTCCATGCCGGCTGCCGTATGAAGCTCGTGTTCCTCCCAGCCGAGCAGCGCGCTCGCCTCCGGCAAATTCGGCGTAATGACATCCGCCAGCGGAATCATGACGCGCCGCAGCGCGTCCACCGCCTGCTCCTCCAACAGCCTCGAGCCGTGTTTGGATATCATGACGGGATCAACAACAAGGTTGGACACGCCCCTTTGCTTCAGCCCTCTCCCAACGGTTTCAATCAGCTCAGGCGAAAAAAGCATGCCCGTTTTCACGGAGTCGGCTCCGATATCGTCCAGAACGGAATCGAGCTGCTGTTCAACCGCTTCGGCAGACAGCGGATAGACTCCCTGCACGCCAATTGTGTTTTGAGCCGTAACAGCCGTGAGCACGCTCATTCCGAACACGCCAAGCTCCTGGAACGTTTTGAGATCGGCTTGAATGCCAGCGCCGCCGCCAGAGTCGGAACCTGCAATGGTAAGCACGCGCTTAACCGGCAGCAGGCTGCCGCTGCGCCCCGGCGCAGGTATCATCCATTTGCTCATCTTCCATCCCTCCCCCGCTGTGCTGCCGCTGCCAGCCCTGCTGCGGAAAGCTCCGGCACAACAGCTGGGGCTGCTGCCGGGACGGCTGCGCCAGCGGAAGAGCTGCGGAACCGTTCCGGACGAAATGCTCTCAGCAGCGGAAGCTGCTTCTCCTCCAGCAAAGCCAGCACCGCTGCTGCCGTAGCCGGAGCTAGTAAAATTCCATTCCGGTAATGCCCGGCTGCAAAAATAACTTGAGGATAGCCGTCCAGCCGGCCGATAAGCGGTCTTCCGTCACGGGTTGCCGGACGCAGTCCCGCCCAGCTCAGCTTAGGCTTCATGTCCGCCAGCATCGGGAACGCCCGCGCGCTCCAGCGCTCCAGCCGGCCGATGCCTTTAGCGGTCACATCTGAGCAAAATCCGGCTACGTCCTCGGAAGCTCCGCATACGAGCCTCATGCCGGATTTGGCCACCCAGTACGCCTGGCTGGAAAAAACCATATGCCGCACAAGGCCGTCCGGTACTTCGTAGGAGCATATTTGGCCCCGGATCGGGTGAACGGTAGCAGGCAGTCCAAACAGCTGCTCAAACTCGCCGGTCCATGCTCCGGTCCCGATGACCAGATGGTCAGCCTCGTAACTTTCTCCGTTTTCAGTCGTCAGCCTAACCGGACTGCCGCCGCCTCCATGCGGCCGCAGCTCCAGCGAGGCAAGTCCGCCGGTGCAGCCGTCAAGGCGCACACCTAACTGCCGGCATGCCTGCTCCAGCGCGGCGGCAAGCCGCGGCGCGTCAACATGCGCTTCCGCCGGCGTGAAAATTCCGCCTGCCGCGCCTGCGGCCAGCTTAGGCTCCAGCCTCGCGATCTCAGCAGCGCTCAACAGCTCGCCCCCGCTGCCTGCCGCTTGCTGCCAGCGAAGCCTTGATTGCAGAGGCAGCAGGTCAGCCTCATGGAAAACGACGCCAACACTGCCCGTTCGGCGCAGTCCGACATCCGCTCCGCTAAGCTCCTCGATGCGGCTTGCCCACTCCGGGTAGCGGTTCAGGCTGTCCTGGCACAACTGAAAAAAGGCGTCGGGCTGCTCCGGGTTTTCTGAATACGGCGCCAGCATTCCCGCCGCAGCTCCGGTCGCCTGGCCGCCAAAGGAGCCGCGCTCCACAACGGCTACCTCCCGCTCCCCAGTCCGGGCTGCCTCAAGCGCGCACGCAAGCCCGATAATGCCCCCGCCGAGAATGAGCACCCGCTCCTTCATGAACTCGCTCCCAAGCCTGCAGCATCCGGCGCAAAGGTGAACAGCTTGCCCGCCTCCGCGCTGCTCGCGGAAGCATAAGGCAGCTCCGGGATTCGGCCGGCAAGCCGCGCCAGCCGTCCCGCCCGAATCGCCAGCGCCATCGCTTCGGCCATCGCAACGGGATCCCCGGCTTTGGCTACCGGCGTGTTAGCCAGCACGGCCGCTGCGCCGAGCTCCATGGCCTGTACCGCATCTTTAGCAGAGCCGAGTCCGGCGTCAACAATGACCGGCACGTTCAGCTGCTCTGCGATCAGGCCCAAATTATACGGGTTAAGGATGCCTAGACCGGTGCCGATCGGCGCTCCTCCCGGCATGACAGCTGATGCTCCTGCCTCTGCCAAATACCTGCACAGAATCGGATCGTCGGACGTGTAGGGCAGGACGGTAAAACCTTCCTTGACCAGCCGTTCCGTCGCTTTTAACGTCTCGACCGGGTCCGGCAGCAGCGTGCGGGCATCCGCGCTGATCTCTACCTTGATCCAGTCTCCCAGGCCCGCTGCGCGCGCCAGTCTGGCAATTCGGACCGCTTCGTCGGCATTGCTCGCTCCCGATGTATTCGGCAGGTAAGTAAGCCGCTCTTCAGGCAAATGCTGCAAGATGGAGTCATCCGCAACCTCGTCCAGATTAACTCTGCGCACGGCGAATGTAATGACCTCCGCTCCGCTCGCCTGCAGCGCCTGCAGCATGACAGCCGGACTAGGGAAGCGGCCCGTCCCCAGGAAAAAACGCGAGGTGAGCGTTTTGCCTCCGACGGTCCAGCTGTCCCCCGTATTGGCGCCGGTTGTCCCGTCTGAACGATTCCCGCTGCTTCCGTCATCGTTCGGACGGCCTGAGCCGCCCCGTATAACTTCATTCACATCCAGTCTCATACCAT
Organism: Paenibacillus pasadenensis; assembly: GCF_023715725.1. GTDB lineage: Bacteria > Bacillota > Bacilli > Paenibacillales > Paenibacillaceae > Paenibacillus_O > Paenibacillus_O pasadenensis_A. Next base: position 103,492 of record NZ_JAMBOT010000002.1, on the reverse strand, counting down.
CTCAGCCTCCTCCAACAAAATGCACCAGCTCAACCGTCATGCCGCTTCTCAGCATCGTTTCTCCCCAGCCCTCGCGGGGGATAATGGAGCCGTCCGCTTCCGCGACGATTCGTCTGCCAGCCAAACCGTTCTCCTCGACAAGCTGTTTCAGCGTTGCAGCCTGTGTACGATGCCTGGTTCCGTTCAGCATGATGTCCGCGCCTGCGGATGTTTGTATCATTGATTTCAACTTGCGGCAAACGGATGCGGGATCGTCGCTGCCGACGATAGCGGAAACCGCGCACAGTCTCGTCGCCCCTGCGTTCAGCACTTCCTGGGCATTGCCCGTATGAATGCCGCCGATTGCGACCCATGGAATACGAACATGCCGCGCCGCCTGCCGCACGTAATCCAACGTAACTGCCTTGCGCCCCGGCTTCGTGCCAGTCGGAAAAACCGGGCCGACGCCGATATAATCCGCTCCCGCGTCCTCGGCCGCCAGCGCCTGCTCCAGGCTGTGCGTGCTGATCCCGATGATGCGGTCCGGTCCAAGCAGCTCGCGGACTTCCGAAAACCCGGTATCGTCCTGTCCGATATGTACGCCGTCCGCTTCAGCCTCCAGAGCCAGCCGAGGATAGTCGTTCACGATAAACGGCACGCCAAACTCACGGGTAAGCCGTCTAAGCAGACGGGCCTTCTCCAGCAGCTCTGGCTCCTTCGCCGTTTTATCTCGCAGCTGCACGATGTCCGCGCCGCCGTGCAGCGCTTCGCGCATCACATCCTCCAGCGTTCTGCCGGGATGGTAGTTCTCGCCCGTAATAACGTAAAGCTTAAAATCCAGCTTGCTCATGCTTGCCCCTCCTAAAAATCGCTAGCTCAAATAAATCTCGCAACGGCGAATCGCTTCACCGGGATCGCTTGTGCCCTGAACGAGCGCTCTCCCGTCGGGAAAAACAACGAAGCGCCCCTCGTTATCCGGCAGCTCCGCGCGCAGCAAATAGGGATTTTGAATGACCGTGCAGCCAAGCTGCTCCAGCCTGCTCCGGTACATGCCGGGATTTCCGGTTCGCTGCAGCTCAACCTGTACCGTATCCCGGCCGCAAAGCACGGCTGTTGTTTTGGAAACGGCAAGAGCGGCATCAGCCGCTTTGGAGACAGGTGCTGCCGCACTCATCGTTTGCGTCATCGCTTGATTAACGTCACCCGCTATCGCCGCGGCGCTGCACAACCGGCAGCCGGCCGACGAAGCCGGCAGCCGGTGCTCCCGCATCGCAAACGGCCAGACGGCTGCGCTGACCAGCGTGCGCCGAAGCTCCCCGCGATTGCCGCTGAGCCACTTGATTGCCTCTGCCGACTGCAGCGCGGCAATCATCTCCACCGCCGGCGATAGCATGCCGATTGTGTCGCATGTATCGCCGCTCTCCTGCTCCTCCTCGCCGCCGAACAGGCAGCGCAAACAGCAGGTGCTGCCCGGCACAAGCGCCGCGCTCATTCCAGCCGCCCCGGCAACGCCGCCATAGATAAATGGCACACCGTTCCGAAAACACCAATCGTTTAAATGAAGCCTGACTGCCGCGTTGTCCGTCCCGTCTAGAACCAAATCGCAGCCCGCTGCCGCCGCTTCCAGCGCGCCAGGCGCGGTAAGGTCGGCGACGATCGCCTCCGTCCGCACCGAGCTGGCGATGCGGCTCAGCTTATCCGCCGCCGCCGCCGCTTTGGGCAGGCTTAGCCTGGCGTCATCCTCGTCGAACAGCATTTGCCGCTGCAGATTGCTCCACTCGACGTAATCACGGTCAGCCAGCCGGATTTCTCCGACTCCGGCCCGCGCCATATGCTGCGCCAGCGAAGCGCCAAGCGAACCGACTCCGGCAATCAGCACGCGAGACCGCATTAGCTTCAGCTGGCCCGTTTCACCAATTGGCGTAAAACGCATTTGCCGCGAATACCGCTCGCGCTGCTCCGCATCAAGCATAAATTTTGCCGCCGCTAGCCTTGAACGCATCCGCTTGCTGCTGCATGCCGGCCTCAATCGCTTCCTTCGTGTCCAAGCCTTCACGCTCCGCATAATCGCGGATATCCTGCGTGATGCGCATGCTGCAGAACTTCGGCCCGCACATGGAGCAGAAGTGAGCGGTTTTGGCTCCCTCGGCCGGCAGCGTTTCGTCGTGATAACTCATCGCCCGCTCCGGATCAAGCGACAGATGGAACTGGTCGCGCCAGCGGAACTCAAAGCGCGCCTTGGAAAGCGCATCGTCGCGCAGTCTCGCGCGCGGATGCCCTTTTGCCAGATCGGCCGCATGAGCGGCGATTTTGTACGTGATGACGCCTTCCTTCACATCCTCTTTGTTCGGCAGGCCAAGATGCTCCTTCGGGGTCACGTAACAAAGCATCGCCGTGCCGAACCAGCCGATCATTGCCGCTCCGATCGCGCTCGTAATATGATCGTAGCCCGGCGCGATGTCCGTCGTCAGCGGTCCCAGCGTGTAAAACGGCGCCTCGTCGCACACTGCCAGCTGGCGGTCCATATTCTCTTTGATGAGATGCATCGGTACATGGCCCGGACCTTCGATCATGACCTGCACATCATGCTTCCAGGCGATTTTTGTCAGCTCGCCCAGCGTGTCGAGCTCTGCGAATTGCGCCTCGTCGTTAGCGTCTGCAATTGACCCCGGACGCAGCCCGTCGCCAAGTGAAAAGCTGACGTCGTAGGCTTTCATAATCTCGCAGATTTCCTCAAAATGCGTGTACAGGAAATTCTCCCTGTGATGCGCCAGACACCAGGCCGCCATAATAGAGCCGCCCCGGCTGACGATTCCAGTCACCCTTTTAGCCGTCAGCGGCACATAACGCAGCAGCACTCCGGCATGGATGGTGAAGTAGTCAACGCCCTGCTCCGCCTGTTCAATTAACGTATCGCGGAACACTTCCCAGCTGAGATCCTCCGCTTTACCGTTTACCTTTTCGAGAGCTTGATAGATCGGCACCGTGCCGACAGGAACCGGGGAGTTGCGGACGATCCATTCGCGGGTAGTATGAATGTTTTTGCCCGTGGACAGATCCATAATCGTATCGGCTCCCCAACGGGTCGCCCACGTCATTTTTTCTACCTCTTCCTCGATTGAGGATGCCACTGCGGAGTTGCCGATGTTCGCGTTAATTTTCACGTGAAAATTCCGCCCGATAATCATCGGCTCGATTTCGGGGTGGTTGATGTTAGCGGGAATAATGGCACGGCCGGCTGCAATCTCGCTGCGGACAAAATCCGGCTCCATACCCTCGCGAATCGCGATGAATTCCATTTCCGGCGTGACGATGCCCTTACGGGCGTAATGCAGCTGGGTTACGTTGCCGCCCTGCTTGGCGCGCAGCGGCTTCCGGCCGTTTGACGGAAAAATTTCCGCTCCTTTTTCTGCAGCTCTTTCAGCGGAAACAAAACCGTTGTCCTCTGGACGCACCTCGCGGCCGTCGTAGCTTTCGACATCTCCGCGCCCGGTAATCCACTCCTCACGAAGCGCCGGCAAACCGCGGCGGATATCGGCCTCATAGCTTTCATCCGTATAAGGACCGCTGGAATCGTACACCCGGACGGGCTCATTCGGCACCTGTTGCCCGCGCACATCGCTGTCCGAAAGTGCAATTTCTCGTACCGGCACGCGGACTCCCGCAGTTCCACCGTCTATATACACCTTGCGGCTGCCCGGAAGGGGCTTTGTCATAATCGCCATAAATAAAAAACCTCCTCGCAGATTCTGAACGATATCCGCTAGGAGGTGCTGACGAAAGAAAAGGGAACGGTTGAATTTGTATGCTGCTGCCTCGTACCCGCACGCATCCTCGGGAATGATCCCGAATCGCCTGAGATTGCGGCAATCAACCTTTCCGTTTCACGGAAACGATTAAGGCAGCAGCGCTGCGATTTGCTTCTTCCTGTCAAGCGCAAGGCGCAAAAAAGCCGCCTCCGGACAGGAAGCGGCAAACGGCGCAGGCATACCAAACCAAAGCACCGTTCAACCACTTTCCTACGCTGGCATAACCCAGATCAGGTTCAAAGGGACCAAAGCTTCGCTTTATCTCAGCCCTTGCGGGCGCCCCTAGTGGATATCATTGGTTCTGACTATACGCTTTTTGAGAGATTATTGTCAACCGGCTTTACAAACCATTTCCTTTATCCGGGCAATCTATTGTAAAAATCATTCTTATTTCTCCTTCACCCTGTATTTGACAAATTAATTGAAACTGCTCATCATAACGATAGGTTACAAGAAAGAGGGATCGTTTTGATAAAATCCTCATTGTATCGCATGATGCTCTCCTATCTTTTGATTTTTATTAGCATAACCTTTTTTCTAATCGCCTTGCTCGTTCTGAACAATATCGTGATGCACAAAAAGGAATTAACGAGAACAAACCATCAATTCACTTTAAACGTTATGAATAAACTTGATGACGAGCTGCGCAAGCTGGATGAATCCGTCGTGAACGACCTCATGTTTAACTCTGTTTTCGGAGAATTTTTTAGAACCGGCTCCAATGAAAACGCTTTATTGAACTATAAGATTTCCCAAGCACTGAACCAGCTCATGAAAGATCATCCGTCTATTTATTCCATCTACCTAGTCAGATTCTCCAACGACTATATTTTTGGAACGGATGGGATGGGGCAGCTTTCCAGCTATCCTGATTTGCCCTTTATCATCAAGCAATGGCCGCATAATCCATCACTGTCTCGCTGGTCAACGAAGCGCTGTTACACTCCGTCCAGCCAACAGGCATGCCAAGAGGTTGTGTCCATGACAGTGAAATATCCGCTAGGTTACGGTCCCAAAGGGCTGGCCATTGTGAATATACCGGTTCACACTTTGATGAATTTTATAGAAGACTTTAACGACTTTTCCGCATTGAAATATTCCTATTTTCAAATTACGGATCAAAATCGACAGAGCCTGTTTGCTACTGCCGATTCCGCAACAATATCAGCAAAGGCCTCCCGGCAATCTTCCGTTTATACCTCTCCGTATTCAGGCTGGACGATGGAGAACGGGGATATCAAAAGGGGCTGGCTCAATTCACTAAGCACAGTGAATCAAGCATGGGCCTATGCCGCGCTTGGCGTCACTATGGCAGGCGTGTGGCTCATTTTATTTTTGACCCGGCGGACTTACAGGCCAATTCAGCAGATTTTATTGAGAATCCGGTCATTCGCCGTGTCGAGATCAACCAGCGTGCTTGGGGAGAGCAACGAGTTTCGCTTTATTGAATCCGTTATTGAATCCGTAGTGGAGCAATCCGACGACTATAAAAAGCGGGTTGAGGAAAGCATTCCCGAGAAACGCCGGCTATTTTTCTATGAATTGATGGAAGGGACAAGACCGATCACTGCCGACGCGTGGGAAAAGGCCAGGGAGCAGCTGAAACTGCCTTCGCTGCATGGGCGGCAGACCGCAGTCATCGTGGAGATTGACGGCTTTGCTTCCTTTGAGGAACAATTCAGTGATACCGATCAGAAGCTGTTAATCTTTTCGCTGACGAACGTATGGAAGGAAATGAGCTCGGAGGCCGATCTCGCCTTCCTGCACGAATGGATTTCTCCGTCAAAACTCTCCATTCTCCTGATGCATGCCAAGCGAATCCGTCATACCGATGTCATTGAAATGCTGGAGAGATTTCGGTCATGGACCGAAATGCATCTCCCGTTCACGATTACAGTCGCAGTCGGAGATGATATCGAGGATATCGCTTCCGTTCATGAGTCCAATAAGGAAGCGCTCAAGGCGCTGGAATACAAGATGGCGGACGGGGCCAACCGGATTTTATTATTCAGCGAAATATCCGATCGAAGAGACAAGGATCTTTATCAATATCTGCATACAATCCGCTCCATCATACAGCAGCTTGTCATGCACGAGGACTGGGAGTCGCCCTTTGCGAGTTTTGATCGTGAAATTCGATCGACCAGGCCTTCACGCGAGACGATTATACAGCTGGTGCGATTTTTTCAATTTCAATTGCAGCGCTCTTTGGATGAGCTCGCCGACAATTACAGCGACAATATCGACCTGTCCTTTGCTGACGATTTAGCCAAGCTGGATTCGCTTGATAAGTTATTGGACATGGTTAAAAAGCATCTTTCCGCCATTCGGCAGCAGCTGGAGATGATTCGCAGGGAGAGAAAAAACTTTGGACTGCTTCATACGATAAGGCTGCACATCGACGAGCACTTTAAAGATCCTGATCTCTCCTTGGATTATCTTGCCGACCGGTTCGAAATCGGCGTGAAAAATTTGAGTAAATTATTTAAAGAAGAATTCGGAGAGAACTTCATCGATTACGTCACCCGGCTGCGAATCCAGCATGCAATGGAATTGCTGGCTGCAACCAGCCTCCCGGTTCAAGAAATTGCGACGACTGTCGCCTACTCCAGCTCCGTCACCTTTGGGAGGGTATTTAAGCGGCTTACCGGCACGACTCCTAGCGCCTTTCGCGAATCGCGCCTGACGGATTAAATGGAGGGCTGTGCCTCGCTTAAGGGCGTCAAACAGCCGTCAAGAGCAAATACAGTTAAGGGGGCTGTCCCTGGCCGCATAGCGCGACCATTGGGACAGCCCCTTCTTCAGTTAAGCTATGCTCGTTCCTCTTGCCAATTGTTTACCTGCAGAATAATCCGCTTCTGCCCGCGAAATACGGTCACATCAAACGGTTCGCCTTCACCAACCCCTCCAAACGCTGCAAACAAATCGTCTACAGTATCCACCTGGCTCCCATTCAGTTCAAGGATAACATCCGCTATTTGAAAGCCGCGCTCATTTTGCCAGCTTCCCCAGGGAATTGTCTCAAGCAGTACGCCTGTCTCCTCCGGCAGGCCGGATGCGGATACCTCGCCAAGCCCCACAATGTTTTTCACCTTGCAACGATCCCAGCGCGAATGCTGCGGGAGACGTCCCGATTCGCTTTGATGTTCCCCGATGTTCGGCAGCTTCGGCGTTTTTGCCCGTTCCTTGAGACGGGCTGAACGGACGCCGAATTCATCCATAGGGAAGTTCACAAAGCCGAGAGCCAGCGCCGGAGACCCCTCGCGTACCCGGTAGTCGCCATGATCCGGGTCAACAAACAGCGCATCCGCCGCAATAGAGCGTTCGTCGCGTCCGCTCATCGCTGCTAACGGCGCAGCATGCGACGGTTCCCTTTCCGCCGAGTGCAGCAGATTGTCGTCGCATTCGCTGCCCCAAGGCTGCGGGACGCGAATTGGCGCGTACTCGGTAAAGATAATATTGCGCCGGAAAATGTCGCGGCTCCCTTTAAACCAAACATGCGGGTGGAAGCTGTTGTTGACTGTCACATTGTTCTCGCAGCGCCGGTAAAAGCCCTCTCGCAGCTTGATTCCCCCTGCCAGGCACAGGTTGTTATAAATCTCGTACCAGCTCGATCCGTCGTCCAGATCGATATCCCAGCCGTAATCGCAGCGCCACCGGTTGTTGCGGATGACGATCGGCCGGACCATGTCCAGAATCGGCAGCCGATCACGCTCGGCCTGCTCATCCGCATTGATGGAATCCATGTCTACGTCATCGAGCAGCCAGTAGCGGTCTCTCCCCCATGAATTGAAGGAGCCGTGGTCTCCCGTTTCGAGCACGGTCTCGAACACATCGCAGTGTTCAATAAGATGCCCGCCAAATGTGCCTTCCGAAATGTTAATGCCGGCCCGCGGCACCTCATAGATGCTGCAGCTGCGGACGGTAATATCCATCGCCATCGAAATTTGAACAGGCGCAGATTGTTTTTCCACTCTTCCCACTCTAGTAATCAGGCAATCCTCGACAAGACATTGCGCAGGGTACTGGTCCGATTGCGGACCTGGCGTCATATCGATGTCTGCCTTCCTCTGCCGCTCATAGTATTCAAATAGCGGATTCCTTACGCTATCCGGCCGCCCTACAAAAGCAATCCCGTTTGAGCCAATGTCCTCCAGAAGACATCCGATAACGCTAGCTTGCCGGTTGTATCCGTCAACAAATACGGCGTTGCCGCCAAGCTTCGTAAAGGTGCAATCCCGTATGGAGCAGTGCTCCGTCCCCTGCAAAAGCACCGCGCCGCCTCTATAAACGGTCCAATCGCTTCGCAGCAGCGGTTCACGGTTTAACATGAAGGTGCGGGATGTCATCGTAAACGTAAATCCTCTCACCGTCAGATGGCGGGCACTTGCCCCCGGAAGCCCCTTCATTTCCAGCAGATGGCTCAAATGGGCACCCTTTGTCTCCGCCTTCGCAAGATCCGTGCCCGGTAAAGGAAACACGTACAAAATTCCTGTCTCCCGGTCGCAATACCATTCCCCAGGCGCATCCAACTCCTCGAAAATATTTTCGACGTAGCGGAATTCCTCATGAATGCCCATTTGCCGGTTATTCTGCCAGCCACCCTCCAGCTGAAGCTCGGTGGTCCGGTCATTTTCTGCGATCCGATACCAGTAATCTCCCCACAAATGGCTGTGCATGGCATGCACGTATCCGCCTTGCGGCCGCTTCCAGCGTGCAGCCCTCTCCTTGCTGATGGAGTCAGCGGCATACCCGTTCATGATGCGGATCTCTTCATCAAAGTCGGGATACCGGGCCATATGGTATAACTTGCCGTCCACATAAAGCTGGTCCAGGTCAACGCCGTCAGGCAGCTTGGCCTGCATAATCCCGTCGCGGAAAGGCTCCCAGCTAAGCTGCAGCCCGGCAGCGCCGCTAAGCACCGCGGGCTCGTCTCCGTATGACTCGTATACAACCGGCGCGGCTTCCGAACCGGAGTCCTCCGCTCCGAAGCGAAGCGGCTCGCTCAGATCGTAAATGCCTCCGGCAACTTTAACGGTTACCGCTTTACCAGCCGAGGAAGCTTCCCTCGCTGACCTTTGAGCTCGCCCAATTGAAGCGTATGGCTGCTCCTTCGTACCTGCCGCTTCGTCCGAGCCGTACGGCGAGACGTAAATCTGGATTTCTTCGCTCAACGATTCCGTACCCCTTTCCAGGTAGAAGTTTCCTAGCCGCCGTTGCAGGAATCCCCTCACAGGAAGGGGATTCCGACGCAACTTCTATTTTTTCAACTGCTCATAGCCCTTTTGCAAAATACCCAAATATTCGTCTACTTTCAGCTTGGAATAGGATGCAGCATAGCCGTCCCAGCCGGATTCGATATTCTGGTCACCTGTAATAAAGCGGACCGTATTCTCCTCCATATATTTTTTAATGTCAGTCTGCAGCTGCGCAAGTCGGTCCTGGTCATCCGGGAGCAGCGGCAGTGCGGGCGGCAGCCCTTCTTTTGGCGTGTACGGTTCATAATTGTCCTTCGTATCTCTATACAGCCTGTATTCGTATGCCTCCGGCGAGAAAACATCCTCCGGCGCGACGAAAGAGACGCGCATTTCATTGGTGAGGCCGACTTGGCCCATACCGTGCCAAGTCAGATTTTGGATTTTGGTATCGGTGACCAATTCCGGATTCAGCAAATATTTAGCGGGTTTGCCTTCAAAATCTTTTGCCCCCTCCGGCGGCTTGCTCCAGAATTGGCCTTCCGTTCCAAACGTTGCCCGCAGCGTGCCTTCTTCGGTCATCAAATAATCAAACATTTTGATCGCGGCGATAGCCTGCTCATTTGTGGCCTTCTTCGTGATAGAAAACCCGCCTGTATTAAAACCGGAAGGGAAATAACCCGTCGTCCGCAGTCCGCCCGGTCCCTCTAGCGGAGAAAGCGCTACGTAATTTTTATAAAACGGAGAATCCAGCGTAGCTCCCATCGCCACATGCCCCGCCGTAAATGCGCCCACCCGGTCAGCGGAATTAATGAGCTGGCTCATACTGTCCAGATTTTGCGTGAACGCCGCCGCATCTATCAACTTCTCTTTGTAAAGCTGATTAAGATATTCAAGAGCTTGTTTATATTCCGGCTTGTCACCGACAAACGTTACCTTGCCGTTCTGAGTAACGGTGAAGTCGGTCCTATTGTTCAGGATGAATGGATTGACGAGGAAGCCATAAAGCTCGCCGTTCCAAGTGCCGACCGCCCCTGTGAGCGGAATCTCATCTTCCTTCCCGTTTCCATTCGGATCCTGCGTCTTGAATGCCTTTAGCACCGCATAAAACTCCTCGGTCGTTTTAGGCAATTGGAGTCCGAGCTTATCCAGCCAGGCTTTGTTGATCCATAGTTTCTGAGAATACGAACAATGAAAACACTCGCCGAGCTGGCTAAGCGCATAGATTTTTCCATCTGCCGCCGTGACGCCGTTTTTGTAACGCTCATTCGTTTCCATTGCCTTCTTCACATTGGGAGCATATTGATTGATCAAATCGTCCAGAGGAATCAGCGCGCCCGACTGGCTGTATTTGTATTGCTCCGCAGGCGTAAATGTGCTCCACATTACTTCCGGATAATCGCCAGTGGACATGAGCAGGTTTTTCTTCTGCTCGACATCCTGGCCGCCAGGAACGGTCATCCAGTCGATGTTAATTTTTTGGCGGTCCTCCAGATAGGCCGTAAATTCATTGGTCTCGATATTTTCAATCCGGTTATCAGGCATCGCGAACATTTTAAACCGGACCGAAGCCTCTGCTCCTTCAGCCCCCTCCGTCTTTCCTTCTTGCCCGGAAGCATTTTCGCCTCCGCTATTTCCGTTATTGCTGCAGGCAGACAGGATGACGATAAACGCCATAAAAACAGACAGCACGACGAACCGGAATAGTTTGCTCAAGCTTGACTCCTCCTCATAATTAAATCTCTGCAAAACTTGAGTGTCCGCTTAACCTTTCAGAGAACCAATCATGATGCCTTTGATAAAAAACCTTTGCACAAACGGATATAAAATCAGCACCGGTGCGCTCGCGACCACAATCAGCGAGTACTTCAGCAGCGTCGACAGGCCTTGAGCCTGAATCATCTGCTGGGCGTCTCTCATCATCTCGGGATCGACCTGATTCATGACAAGAATGCTTCGAAGCACCAACTGAAGCGGGAATAACTTGGAATCGTTCAGATAGATTAAAGCGTCAAAATAACTGTTCCACATGCCGACCGCGTACATGAGTCCCATAACGGCGATAATCGGCTTGGAGAGCGGAATGACCATTTGCCAGAAAAACCTGAAGTCGCTGCTTCCGTCCATCTCGGCTGCTTCCGAAAGCTCATCCGGTATGGTTGTCTGAAAAAAGGTTCGCGCAATAATAACCTGCCATACAGAGATTGCCCCCGGGATGATCATTGCCCAGCGGGTATCAAGCATTCCAAAGTATTTGACCGTCAAATACATAGGGATGAGCCCGCCTCCGATGACAAGGGTCACCGCTAAATAGAACATAATGGGGCCTCTGCCTACCAGATCTCTTCGAGACAACGGGTAAGCAAGCAAAAGGGATAAAACCAAGCTGACCATCGTTCCTGCAACCGTGTAAAACAGTGAATTGCCAAAACCCGCCAGCAGCTTTGGACTTTGCAGAATTGCCTTGTAGGCAACGAGCGTAGGATCAACCGGCAGCAGCCATACCTTGCCTGAAATAACGGCGGACGGGGCGCTAAAGGATGCGCTTACAATATAAATCAGAGGATAGGAAACAACTATGGTGACAAGAGATAAGATGAAGTAAATGGACCCAACAAACAATCTGTCGGTCAAAGGTTCGCGTATGGGCGTTCTGCGTTCGGCATTCCGCCGGATGGAAACCCGCTGGAGCATGGTGTAACCCCCTTAGAACAGACTGTTATTGGATATTTTGCGCGCTGCGTAGTTAACGGACAGTATCAGAATCATATTGACCAAAGAGTTGAATAATCCAACGGCTGTCGAATAGCTGTAGTTGGCGGACAAGAGGCCAACCTTGTACACATAGGTGGGTATAACTTCCGATACGCTGGTATTCATCGGATTTTGCATCAGGAAAATCTTTTCGAAGCCGATGCTCATGATGCTTCCCGCTCCAAGAATCAATAAGATAGTAATCGTTGGCATTATCCATGGAAGATCGATGTGCCGGATTTTCTGCAGCCGGGTAGCGCCGTCCATACGGGCGGCCTCATAGGATTCGGGATTGACACCGGCAAGCGCGGCAATATAAATAATTGCGCTGTAGCCCGCTGTCTGCCAAATATCCGAAAGAATATAGATCGGCCTAAAAAACTGGCTCTCTCCCATGAAATTGATCGGCTCCATTCCGAGCTTCACCAGAAGAGGATTAACAAATCCGGTATGGGGCGAAAGCAGAAACATTAACATCGAAACCACAACAACCGTCGAGATGAAGTATGGAGCATAAGTAACCATCTGCACGATCTTTTTGAAGCCTTGGCTGCGAATTTCATTCAGCATGATCGCTAAAAGGATCGGTACAGGGAACGAGCATATCAGCGTAAATAAACTAATTAAAATCGTATTTCGAATCGTATTCAGCGCTTCCGGCGAATCGAAAAACTGTTTGAAATATTTGAATCCTATCCAATCGCTACCGAACAGCCCTCGTTCAAACGAGTAATCCTGGAAAGCAATCACATTGCCAAACATCGGCACATACTTAAATGCGGTTATATGCAATAGCGGAATGATCATAAACAGATAAAGCTGCCACCGTTTTCTGAAGCTCTTTTTAAACAAACGAACTGTCTTCGCTGCCGTCATGCATGCAATTCCTCCTTTGCCTTTGCCCGAGTGATATGAGCTTATCTGCACGTCCGGCTCCGTTCAATAAGCTTCTTTCTTCCGATATGCCGTATTCTACAAGCCGCGCTGCTAAAGGGATCTGAGCGCATAAATAAGCCTGCCGCGAATTCGCGGCAGGCTGCAATCCATGTTATCTGTTCGATGAATCATAAGCTCTTTGAGTCAGCTCCACGTAATAGTTGACATTGAGCTTATTGAATCCAGCCATGTACTCTGCCCAGTCATCGTCCAGATTTTTGGCGCCAAGTACAAACTGCACCGTTTGATCATTCAAATAGTTCCCGATTTCATTGCGCAGCAATTCGACCTGCTGCAGCTCCTCCGTGGTGAACGGCAAATTCGGCGGAATGAACTGGTCGGGCCGATATGGCTCGTATTTAGTTTTCGTTTCATAATAAAGACGATATTCGTAGTTCCGAGGGTCAAGCGGATCTCCTTCAACGGCAAACGACTCGCGAAGGCGATTCGTCATGGCTACCTGTCCGGAATTCCACCAGCTGTCACGAATACGATTGGTATAATAAGCCGGCAACAATCTGTACTTCGCCGGATTCCCGTTAAAATCAAGCGAGGCTGCAGCCTTCTCCCAAACCTCCCCCTCCTTGCCGTAGGTAGCCAGCATGGTTCCCTCTTCCGTGTACAAAAAATCAATGATTCGAATGATTGCCTCGGCCTGCTCCGGCGTCGCCTTGTCCGTGATCACAAAGCCTCCGCTGCCAAATTTATGCGGCTTGAAGCCGGTTGTCCTTTTGCCGGCAGGCCCAATAAGAGGCGGTAACACTTCGTACTCCCTGTATAGCGGAGACGTTAATGGAATTACCGCTCCTGCATGATTTGCAACAAACGCGCCGACCCTTGCGGGACTGCCGTTTGTCCGCTCCGTGAAGGTATTTACGCTTTGCGCAAAAATATTAGGATCAATCAGACCCTCTTCGTAAAGCTTCCTCAAATAGCGAAGACCTTGCCGGTATTCCGGACTGTTGCCGATAAAGCTCACCTTGCCGTTTTGAACCTGAAGAAAATTCTCTCCGTCATAATAGACAAATGCGTTCATTAAATATCCCATCATATTGCCGACATACATGGCCGAGCTGCCGCTTAGCGGAATTTCATCGGCTGCGCCGTTGCCATTGGGATCCAGCTTTTTAAAAGCGGTCAACGTACGGTACAATTCTTCGTATGTACGCGGAGCCGGTAAATCCAGCTTATCCAGCCACATTTTGTTCATCCATATTTTCTGCGGGTAGGAGCAATGAAAACACTCATCAATGGTTGGAATAAAATAAATTTTCCCGTTAGGCGACGCTGCAGCTTTCCGCAATTCCTCATTGTTTTGAAAAGCCTTTTTCACGTTCGGCGCGAATTGCTCAATGAGTTCGTTCAGCGGCAGAAGCGTGCCGTTTTGCCCCAATTGAAATTGTTCGTACTTGGAGAATGAGGTCATAAATATTTCCGGGTAGTCACTCCCCGCCAAGAGAAGCATTTTTCTTTTTTCCGAGGCTGCGCCGCCTGGTACGGACATCCACTCCAAATCAACCTTAAACTTCTCTTCTACCATTCCCGTAAACCAGTTGTCCTCAAACGATTTCTTTTCCCCAAAATCGGTTGCAAAAATATGCAGTTTTTTCGCGGCAGTTTCCGGCTCCGTATAGCCGTTTTGGTCTTGTGATATCCGCCATACAATCAAAATGAGTGCTACTGCGGCGAGAAGAATCACGCAGCTGCGGATAGGATTTATACGGATTCGCTTCATTTTCAGCAGCCTCCCAAACAGGATAACAACATCTAATCTCTAGCAAGACTGTAAGAATTATAACACTCGCCGTCAATTCCAATTAAATCCTCAAATCTGAATCCGATTTTTGTGAAACTCTTATACCCGGTTTAGCTGGAAAATCCGCTATTGTCTGAATGGTCAAACTAGACTAAGCATAGTGCTGAAGCTCATGCCAAAAAACCGTCTCCGATTACGGAGCGGCTTTATGGCATTGCATTATAAAATTTGCTGCTTACTAGCTCTTTCGGGAAAGCTTAACCGTCTTCACCTCAAACGGCCCAAATTCAAGCTCCATCGCATCTCCCGTTACATCCAGCGGCTCCAGCTTTTGCTCCAGCAGATCGGCATTCCATGCTGCCGCGACCGGGAAACCGGCCTGCAGCTTCGTTTGCAGACGAGTGCCCGCCGTTTCGTACAGGCGAACGACGATATCCCCGTCATCCTCCGCACGCTTCACGGCTTCAATCATCACATTTGGATGTCCGGCAAGCAGGAAGGAGCTTTCCGGCTGCGAGCTTTCGGCTGCTGCGGAGGCGGATTCGTTTTCCACGCTAATACCGCTATCCCCTTCGTATACACGCAGCGGCACGTTCAGCTCATACCCCCGGCGGTAAACGCCGGCTTCCACATGATTGCCCGCATGCGGATACAGCGAATACGTAAACGAGTGCTCCGCGCGGTCAGCTTCAGGATCAGGCCAGGAGGGGCTGCGCAGCAGATTGAGATCCAGCTCGCCGCCCTCGGCGCGATGCCCGTACTTGCTGTCGTTCAGCAGCGCCACGCCGTAATCCGGCTCCGACAAGTCCACATAATGATGAGCGCAAATTTCGTCCTTGGCGTAATCCCACATCGTGTTGCGATGCGTCGGGCGTTTCAGATAACCGAACTGAATTTCACAGCTTGCGGAATCCGTGCGAACGTTCAGCGGGAACGAGGTACGCAGCATTTTGCCCGATTCCTTCCAGTCCACTTCCGTTTCAAAGTCAATCCGGCGGCTTCCCTCCGTAAGCTCTACCCGCTGCGCCAGCATCGACTCTCCGAACCAGTAACGCATAATAAATCCGGCTTTTGGTCCATCCTGGAATGGTATCAGATCCGCAAGCTCCAGCTTCATACCTCCCGTAGCCCGGTAATCCTGCCGGAAGTCCCACGCATCGCCTTCATCGGCGTAAATGCGCAGAGCATTGGCAGCCTGACCCGGCTGCACAATTTCGCGTCCATGCTCTTTATCCACAATCGATTCAATGGAACCGTCCGGTGAAAAAACGACCTTCAACAGGCTGTTCTCAATGATTCGCTGCTCTGCCGAAGCTTTAAGCTGCGGAAATTCCACGCCATCCGTCCCCGTAGTCGAGTCCGATACATCGGAATACCCCATCGCCGGGATACGAACATGCTTCCAGCCCCCGTCCAGCTTCAGCCATTCCTCACGCTCCCATGGAAGCGAGTTGAACACAGCCGTGCCGGATATGCCGCCGCCGCGCGCAACTGACAAATATGCACTCCCGATCAGACTCTCCGTCTGCTCCAGCAGCGTTGCGTAACGCTCCAGCGACTCGTCGTACACCCGTTTGATCGACGATCCCGGCAAAATATCATGGAACTGATAGAGCAGAACTTCCTTCCATATCGTCTCCAGCTGCTCCGCCGGATAGGGGCTGCCGTCAGCCATTTCCGCCAGTACGGCGGCAAATTCCAGCTCGCGCAGCGCTTTTTCCAGCTTGCGGTTGTATTTCTTGTTCCGCCCTTGGCTCGTCAGCGTGCCTTGGTGCTTCTCCAAATAAAGCTCGCCCCGCCAAGCTTCGTATCGGTCGGTCCCTTCCGCCAGCCGCTCAAAAAACCGGTGAGACGGCTCCTGCTCCACCGGCGCCAGTCCAAGCAGATTTTGTTCGCGGGCCAGCCGCTCCAAATGCTCCTCGCCAGGACCTCCGCCGCCGTCGCCGATGCCAAACAGCATCAGGGCGCGGTCAGAAACGCCCTTGTCCAGATATTCATGCTCGGCTTTTGCAAGAGAGCGAGGAGCAGCCGGACTATTGTACGTATCCTCCGGCGGCATATGCGTCAGCACCTGCGAGCCGTCGATGCCCTCCCACATGAACGTGTGATGAGGATGTTTGTTGTAGGAGCTCCAGCTCAGCTTTTGCGTCATCATGTAATCAACGCCGGCTTTTTTGAGCAGCTGCGGCAGGCTCGCCGTGTAGCCGAACACATCCGGCATCCAGAGCGATTTCATCTCCTGTCCAAACTCCTGCTGAAAATACCGCTTCCCGTACAAAAGCTGGCGGACAAGCGACTCGCCGCCCGGCACGTTTGTATCGGACTCAACCCACATCGCGCCTTGCGGCTCCCAGCGGCCTTCCTGCACACGCTCCTTGATACGGCTGTACAGCTTCGGATAATGGGTTTTCATCCAATCGTACAGCTGCGGCTGGCTCGCGCCAAATACATAATCCGGGTAGCGCTCCATCATGTGCAGTACAGTCGAAAATGTGCGCGCGCCTTTACGAATCGTCTCGCGGATCGGCCACAGCCAAGCCAAGTCGATATGGGCATGTCCAACAGCGCTAATCGTTAATACGGAATCGCCTCCGCGTTTGGCAAGCTGCTGAGCGAGCATGCGGCGGACTTCCGCCAGCTTCTCCTCCGTAGAATTCGCCAGCAGCAGCGAAGCATCATAAAGCGTGTGCAAAATACGCTCCTTGCGGGCCGAGCCTTCCGGCAGATGCTCCGCCGTTTCCAGCAGCACCTCAAAATCATAATATAGCTTCCGAATCTCTTCACGGCATATCGCAATGACGGCTTCCTTCAGCGTGCCGCTCCGGTAATGGCCGAACAGGTCGTTGCAGCCCGCATCGCCCCAAAGATTGATTTCCTCCGAGCCGGTTGAGCTTTCGCTAACCGGAACAACTCTTTTGCCTGGAAGGCCAAGCGAATAATCAAATTCAGAATTAATGTTGGTCAGCCCTTGAGCCGGCGATCCTTCTTCATCAACGAGGCACACCTCGCCGTTTACGTCGATGAGCAGCACAACCTTTTCTCCTTTAGCCTGCTCCGGCACAACTCCTTTAAAGTGAAACCAGGCGCAATCCCAAAGCTCGCCCCATTTATCGCCGTTCTGCAGCGTTAGAGGCCGTCCCGACATACGGTCCGCATATGTAACCGGCTCTTTTGTAACCCAAGCCGAAACTTCCAAATTGGCAATAGGCTCGTATATTTTTGCTTGCAGGCGCTCCAGCACCGATTTAAGACGATCCAGCTTTATGACCTCGTAAGGCATAATATTCTCTCCTTTGGCTCATTCGTTGTAACTTAAACGTTCCTAGTTGATCTAACTATAATATATGTATTGTATATGTTCAATATATTATAATATGAGTTTGGTATTCACTCTGCGTTGGACTATGATGGATAAATAGAAGAGAATTGTAGAATTGGAGCTGGTTCAAGTGAGTGACAATCAAGTCTCTAAGGCGGAAAAATCGGCGCTGTACGACAAAAATACCCGCATCTCTCTTCCGGGATATGATGCCATGTTCAGTATTATTCAATCCTATTTTCGCATGCAGCTCGACGGGCGGGATGCTTCGCTGCTTGTTGTCGGAGCTGGCACGGGCAATGAACTGGCAGCCTGGGGACCATCCAATCCGGGATGGACGTTTGCGGGGGTTGACCCTTCCGAAGAGATGATCGGGCTGGCGCAGTATAAAGCGGAACAGCTGAACCTAACTGACCGCGTAAAGCTTTTTCACGGAACGGTGGAGGATTTGCCTTTGGAAGAGGCAAAGTTTGACGCGGCCAGCTGTTTGCTGGTGCTTCACTTTGTCCAGGATATGGATGAAAAGCTGGAGCTGCTGCGAAACGTAAAGGCTCGGCTCAAGCCAGGCGCGCCCTTTGCCGTCGTTTGCGGATGCGGCGAGAGCGACAGCGGCGAGATGCAAACCAAGCTGAATATTTGGAAAAGCTTTCGTTTAGATAACGGAATTCCGAAGTCAAAGGTGGATGAGCTGGATGAGCGGATTAAGGATCTGTCCCTTTTGACGGAGGAGGAGATCAAGAGTCAATTGACTGAAGCCGGCTTCACGCATCCAACCCGGTTTTTCTCGTCCGCAATTATGACGGGCTGGATCTGCCATGCAGAGCAGTAGGCAATATGCTTAAAAAATGACTAAAGCCCAGAGCCGTTTGCTCTGAGCTTTTTTTGCTCGTTTCCGTTATCGCGGCGGTCCCGAAGTGTGTCTTACGACAAGCTCCGGCTCAAGGAGCTGTTTGACGCAGCCGTAGTCCTTCCCCTCGCTGTTGATTATTTCCAACAAGCGCTCACCGGCCCGCTTGCCCATCTCGAATTCAAACTGCCGGATATGGGTGAATTGCCCCATTCCCTCCACAATCGAGGTTGGATCATCAAAGCTGACAATCGACACATCCTCCGGCACGTTCAGTCCCGCACTTTCCGCTAGCTGGCTCATTCGGACAGCAAGATAGCCGTTCAGCGTAATATAAGCACTGGCTGCGCGGCTGCGCAGAATACTATACAGCGGATGAGCTTCCGCATCATCCAGACTGTCAATACTAAAACCCGTTACGATATGAGCCGGGTTAATGAGCGCCTCTTTTTGCTTTAGCGCGTTCATGTACCCTTCTATTCGCTCCTGCACCGTGACGGTTTGCAGCGGCGAATCGGAGCAAAGCGCAATCTCGCGATGCCCCAGCTCCCAAAGGTAGTTCACCGCCAGCTCCATACCTTTGCGGCCGTCAGCGGCGATAAAGTTTGTTTCCACTCCGGGCAAATAACGATCCAGCAGCACAAACGGATATCCGGCAAATTTCATCGCCAAAATCTCCTCGTTGTACTGCTCCTCGTCCACAGGAAAAATAAGCAGTCCTTCCGCACCAATTCCCTGCAGCGCAGCGATGGCTTCCTTTTCATGCTCCAGCACTCCGCCGGAAAAAAGAACCGCCAGCCTGCGGCCTTTAGCCTCAATGGCTTTACGCGCTCCCTCCACAAGCCGGGTTGCAAAATAATCCCCGATGGATGGAATGACCATGCCGATTAAACCTGCCTGTTTGACGCCGCTTCCGCTGCTGGATGTGGACAGGGAAGCAGCTAAACGCGGCTCGGCTGTGCCTGTCGTCTCCGCATTCCGGACTGATCCGCTTACAAAGCTGCCCCGCCCCGGCACTCTTGTAATTAGACCTTCGTTTGCCAGTCCTTTCAGCGCATTGACAACCGTAATTTTGCTGACGTTGAATTCGTCCATGAGCTGCCGGTCCGTCGGAATCCGGTCGCCCTCGGCCAGTTCTTCGGAAGCGATCAAGTCGCGAATATGCTCTTGAATTTTCTGATATAAAGGCGTACGATCCATTGAACTCATGGGGTATCTCCAGTTCCCGTTCATTTTATATCTATAATAAGTTTTCTGGTTCGCACGCACAACTATTGGAGATGAATAAGGCAGACAAGCTAGTCAAGAATTGATTTACCCCGGAAACCGGCAATAGCTATATATGCTGGCGACGTATTGCTTAATGTGCTCATACCTCCCACGCCCGGAGTCCCTTCTACTTGAAAGGTCATCTCGCCGAGCAATGCAGGCGGAAAGCTCGTTTCTGAGGCGTAATAAACACGGTAGGTCAGTGTTGCAATCGTTATATTAAACCCGTCTAATCTTAAGGTGAGGTTTTTATCGGACTCTCCAGGCAGCAGATTGCGTTTATCGGGAACATTCAGCGGCCCGGATTTGGAAAAAAAGCGAAGTCTATATAAGCTAGAATCGTTGTTAATCCAAAAATCCAACGTGGATAGATTGGAAGGATCATGATCTTCTTTGGGGCTAAAACAAATGATGCTTGTCACGATAACGAGCAAAATAAACAAAACTAAAGTGATAGCAGCGTTGGAATACGAGCTGATTTGTGAAAATTCATCCCTCATTCTATTACCTCCATACTTCGTCTTCTACATTATTCTATGGCCGAAAAATAGAATTGGAGCGGGCTAACGCCCTTGCCTTTTGCCTTGCTCCAGCTGTTTTTTGGCTCACGGACTTGTTTTTTCAACAGATTGTTCCGGGTGTTGTCTCCATTAGTCATGGACCTCCACGTCATCCGATCCTTGTTTGTATACTGTGGCTGGCGAAGTATTCCCTACCACTCTAGTGAATACTAAACCGGGTATTCCTTCCACTTGGATGGTTATATCCCCAAGCATTTCTGGCGGTATATTCGTGTCCGAAACGCTGTATACGCGGTAAGTGATCGTGGAGATCTGTTCTTCAATACCGTCAAACGTTAAATAGAGAATATCTGAATCGCCTGGATAGAGGAACCTTTTGGAACGAATCAACTTACCTGTACGCGAGGAGAAACGAAGCCAATATTTTGTTGATAAGTTAGTTAAAGTGAATTCAAATGTGTATTGAGTTGAAACATTTCTATTTTTATCAGGTTTATAGCAAAAAAAGCTTGTCACGATAACGAGCAAAATAAACAAAACCAAAGTGATCCCAATGCTGGAATATGCGCTAATCTGCGCAAATTCATGCTCCATCTTAATTCCTCCCCAATTTTTCTGCTAAATTATTCTATGACTAAAAATAGAATTGGACCGGCAAATGGAATTCAATTTAACCTATTAAAAAAGAGGGTCGTTTGGACCCTCCCTCTGCCTATATCTATTGCTAGAGTTCTATTCAAAACGCACATTAGCATCGCTACTTTTATAAGCGAACTCCTACAAAATCGCGATCCAGTACAATATTCCCGATCTGTGGAACATTATCAAAAGTACCAAAGTGGTTGATGACTACGTTGGAAGCGGAAGAAAGAAAAATGATGATTTCGTATCGTTCAGCAACGTCAATAAGCGAGGTATTAAAGGAACGAAACGAGTTGGACGGTATAATGTCGCTAATGTTGCCAATCGTTTCAGGGTTATCGGAATCCCAACTAATGATTAACACATTTACAGATATCTCCGAGTCGCCGCGATTCATAATATCAACGTTAGCCGTATCCGTGCTTGGGTTCTTTTTGAGCACTCCTGTGCTGCGGATTAAGGAACGTCCTTGCCTTGTTCCAGCCGTTTTTTGGCTCATCCTTACTTGCTTTTTCAAAAGATTGTTCAATTTCAGTTGCATCGTGCCGCTTGTTGCTTGTTTTTTGATCGGGCGTTTTAATTGCTTTTTCGCCGGTGCTTTGGACTTCATTTATTCATCTCCTATTACGCGGGAATTCTATTTTATATGTGATAGAACTTGAAGTTGATTGTGCGTTTAACCGATAGCAGGAAAGCGGATATTGTCCCTCCTTTCAATCTCAATCAGTCGTAAATCGCTTTGTTCCGCAAAGTTACCGATACCGAACTAGCTGGGGAGGTATTGCGCAAAACACTTATGACCCCCAAACCGGGAGTCCCTTCTAACTGAAAGCTTATTTCACCAAGTAATGTTGGCGTTGGGCTTAAATCAGCTACATAATAAACGCGGTAAGATACAGTGGCAATCTGTAAATTAACTCCGTTTAATCTTAAAGTTAACAAGTCAAAGTCGCCGGGAAAAAGAGAACGCCGCTCGGGAATATTCATTGGCCCTGATTTGGAATACCAGCGAAGTCTGTACAATCTCGACTCATTGGAAAGCCCGAAATCCAGCGTGGATTGAATGGAAGAATCATTATCTTCATCAGGTTTATAGCAAAAAATGCTTGTTACGATAACGAGCAAAATAAACAAAACCAAAGTGATTCCAATGTTGGTATACGCGCTAATTTGCGCAATCTCATGCTCCATCCTAGTTCCTCCAATACTTTATCTGCTGAAATATTCTATGAATGAGAACTAGAATTGGACCCACCCTCTGCCTATATCCATAGCTGGACATTATCTGAGGTTCCAAAATGGTTAAAACTACGTTGGAAGCGGAAGAGAGAATAAAAATGATTCGTACCCTTCGGCAACGTCAATAAGCAGCAGGCCAAGGAACCGTTGCAAAAAGCAAAAAAGCGAGTTATGAGGACCCTCCTGTTAGTTTGAGTCAGTCTAAAATGTATTCACTTTTCAATCCATTTGATAACGTTCTGGCTGGCGAAGTATTACGCAATAATTTTATCAATCCCAAGGCGGGAGTCCCTTCTAACTGATAACTTATTTCTCCGAGCATAGATGGCGGTGTGCTTTTATCCGCATTATAGTAAACGCGGTAAGTGATCGTGCCAACTTGTTGTTCAAAACCGTTAAATCTTAATTTGAGAACTTCCTTCTCACCAGGATAAAGATTTAATTCCGGAAAATTTATTTGACCTGTACGTGTATAGAAACGGAGCCTATACAAGGTGGATGCGTTATAAAGTCCAAAATCATATGTCGATTGAATCGAAACATCTCTTTCTCCTTTTTCATCAGGGATGTAGCAAAAAATGCTCGTAACGATAGCTAGCAGAATAAATAAAACCAAAATGATACCAACGTTGGAATAAGAGCTAATATGCGTAAACTCATTGATCAAACTATTACCTCCAATTTATTATCTGCTGGAATATCCTAACTTCATATTTCATATAGAGCCATTCCTCTGGAAGAATAACCGATTGCAGCAAGCGGCGAAGTATTTTTTATCGTTCTAATGTAGCCAAAAATAAGATCCCACTCCACTTGAAAAGTGACTTCTCCAAGTGAAGCCGGCGGCACGTTTGTATCTGAAATGCTAAAGACCCGGTAAGTGACGGTCGCAACCGTTATTTCCGTGACAGCAGACCTTAACACAAGAATCTCTAAGCCGCCGGGCAAAAGGTTCGAACTCGGTATATTTAATGGCCCTGTTCGCGTATAAAAGCGAAGTCTATACTGTTTTGATAAATTCTTCAGCTCGTACTCAAACGTGCTTTGATTTAACGATTCTTCTTCGTCTTGTTTAATCCAAGAGATACCTGTAACGACAACAAGCAATATAAACAAAACTAGAATTAACCCCATAGTTGCATATGCGCTGATCTGCATCACTGCATTATGCATTGTAAACTCCCTCCAATTCTCCGTCTGTTAAGCTATTCTATGAACGCTGACTAGAATTGGCCCCGGCTAAAAAACATTCAAATTCACGATCCCCAAACTAAAAAGGAGGAGCCGCTGCTCATTTATGTTCCACTGAAAATGGTGACTCGACATGTGTGGGAGTACAGCAAGGAGCGTGTAAGTTTAAACCGGTTGAGCAAGTCGGAGCAAAGGCTTCACCAGAAACGAAACTGGGCGAAGCTTCGCGGATGCCAAACAGCTCCAAGACTTTCGCTATTGCCGGTATTCGGCAGGAGGGTGAACAGCAACTCGATTAGGTGGAAACACAAGAGCTCTTACCGGGGAAGTGTTTCGTAAAACTCTTATTAATCCAAATCCAGGTACTCCCTCTAGTTGAAAGGTGATTTCCCCAAGTATTACGGGTGGCGTACTCCTATCATAGTCGTCGTAAACCCGGTAGGTGATAGTCGCCACTTTTTGTTCATAGCCATCAAATTGGAATGTGATAAATTCAGAAAAAAAAGGATAGATATATCTGCTTGGCAAAGGTATCTGGCCTGTACGGGTATAAAATCGAAGCCGATAAGCTGGTGAGGCAAAAGTAGATCCGTTATATATTTCAAAAGTTAATGTTGAATTTATTGAAGTCTCACCGTCTTCATCGGGCCTAAAATAAAATACTTTTGTAACAATAACAAGCAGGATAAACAATACTAGAATTACACCTAAATTAGATTGCGTGCTAATCTGTACCTCTCCATCATTCATATCATTTCCTCCAATTTTTCATCAATTTGAAATATTCTATGCTTGCAACATAGATTTTGATTTGGGTTAACAACCAGATGGTTGTTTCTCCAAGTGAAGCCGGTGGCACGTTTTTGTCCAAAATGGATTAGACTCGCTATGTGACGGCCGCATCCACGCTATCCGTAACGGAACCTTAATACGATAATGCACCACCCCAATACGAAAAAAAGCGAGTCCGTTTGGACCCACTCTCGGATTCTATTATTTAATGCTCAGATGCCCCGCTATCCATTCCATCACCGGCTGGCCTACCGGTTCTAGCCAAGCAGAATCCCGAACATGCACCACTCTGATTCGGCTGTTGAAAATGGAAAATATCCCGCAATCGCCACTATTCCTCCAACAGCTTCAGCCAGCGCTCCGCAGCAGCCCGCCAAGTGAAATGCTCCTCGGCGCGGCTGCGG
This sequence comes from Paenibacillus pasadenensis, assembly GCF_023715725.1. Lineage (GTDB taxonomy): Bacteria > Bacillota > Bacilli > Paenibacillales > Paenibacillaceae > Paenibacillus_O > Paenibacillus_O pasadenensis_A. The sequence continues at coordinate 78,839 of NZ_JAMBOT010000002.1, read as the reverse complement.
CTGCGGCGGCCCATTTCCTCACGCAACGATGGATTGCGCAGCAGATCGAGCAGCCTGTCGCCAAGCTCGTCATACATCCGAGCGGGATTTACGAGATAGCCGGTTTCATGTTCCAGAATGATTTCCTTCATTCCGCCAGCCCGGGAAGCGACAACCGGAATTCCGCAGGACATCGCCTCTACGTTTACGAGCCCAAACGCTTCTCTCGCGCCGGAAGGAACGGCGGCAATGTCGGCCGCGACAAACCAGTCCGGCACTTCGGGATACGGCACATACGGCACGAAGCGAACATGCTCCGGGTATTTGCATCCAAGACGCGTCAGCATTTGGCTGTACTTGCTCGACTGGTGCGAACCGTAGTAAGGGCTGCCTACAATAACGAGTAAAATCGACGGATGATCGCGAATTAGCCAAGGCATAACGGCCAGCAGATGATGCACGCCTTTTAAAGGAATGAGACGGCCCATAAACAGCACGACATCACGCCCCTGCCAGCCTCTGCTTATACGCAAGTTCTCTCTCCGGCTCTCTCCATCCGGATCCCAGCGCGATACGAAACGTTCCGTATCCACTCCAATATGGACAACGCGCAGTTTAGGAGCTACCTCCGGCACGCGGCGAATGACCTCATCCCGCAGAAATTCGCTGTTCACGATAATTTTCTCGGACCGCTTGAAGCTTGCCCTCAGCCGCTCCCGGCTGATCGCATCCCTGCCAATAAAGGAGGAGGAGTGCAGATTCAGCCAAATTCTCGTACCGGGATGGCGCCTGCCAAGCGTCAGCACGTAGCCGGGCCGGTTCTCCACCTCAATCAGATCGGGAGCGAACAGGCTTATCGAGCGGCTCACCTGGTTAATGTACGCCCCTTTGTCCCCGGCGGGATAGCGCAGACAAGGCACTCCCTCAATTTGGCCAACCGGCCCAAAGCCTTTAGCTGTTCGTCCGTAAATGACCGGATTGACGGCATGGGCAGTAAGAGGCATGATCTTTTCCACCACCCGTTCGACCGAACTGCTCCCCGCAGAAGGAATCGGAAACGATCCCGGTGTTACGATTGCCACCTTAAGCTTTGCCACTTCACCGCTCTCCTTGCTTTCTAAAACTCCGATTTATTTGCTTCATCAGCATATTCCGCAGCCTTTCCCGTTGTCACGGACAGATGCCAAGTTCACTATTTGGTTAATGAAAGCAGCGGCAGGTGAATATATACCCATGAGTATAATTATAGCTCCTGAAGGAGGAGACTCTATGCAAGCAAATAGAAACGGCATGACCGCAGCTCCAGCGTGGCTTCCAATGATCAATACCGTTGGTTTTATAGTTATGATCGCCATGAATGCGTTAGCCCAGTTCCTGCCTCTGGCAGGCAAAACAACGGGTGAGCTGTCGGATCGTTATCCCGTACTGCTAACGCCTCCAGGCTATGTTTTTTCGATTTGGAGCGTCATTTACATTTTGCTGGCAGGGTATATCATCTATGGTTGGACGCGCGCCGGGGCGGTCAATCCGTCTGCGGGCCGGATCGGCCTGCTGTTTGCCTCCAGCGCGCTGCTTAATTCCGCCTGGATTGCCGTTTGGCATTATGAGCTTTTGGCTCTAAGCGTTCTGGTCATGCTAGCTTTGCTTGCAGTGCTAATCGTTATATACAGCCGCGTCCAGCAGAACCGGGGAACCGGTGCATCTGCGGGCGAAACTTTGCTCGTGCAGCTGCCGTTTAGTCTGTATTTAGGCTGGATAACAGTAGCAACGCTCGTAAATATCACGGTATACCTCTACGATCTCGGCTGGGACGGATTCGGCTGGGGAGACCGCGCTTGGCTGCTGATCGGAATTGCCGTGGCGGCAGCAGTTGGTATTGCGGTAGGAACCGTATACCGGGAGCCTTTTATCGGCTTGCCCGGAGCATGGGCTCTCAGCGGCGTTGCCATGAAGGCCGGAATTCCGGAAGCGGCCGTGACAGCCGCTTGGCTGTGCGCCGCATTGCTGCTGTTGTCCTGCCTCATCCAGGCTTGGAGACGATGGCGATAGACCGGAATTGATTCTTGCTCTTAAATGTGGCAAACTAGTCGGGATGGCCTATCCCAGCAGGGAACGCTGCTGGAATCAGGCAGCGGCGCGGCCGCGAAAGGACGTGACTTCGGAGGCATGTGGACCTGGTTATTCCGAAATATGACGGAGCTTGGCTCTCGCAAATGGCTGTCCCGCTTGACGGGCTCATTGGCCAAATCCCGAGCCAGCCGGGGCTTCATCCCCCGTTTTGCCCGAACGTACGGAATTCGTACGGAAGAGGCCGAAAAGGCTCTTCACGAATATGCCACGCTTAACGATTTTTTCACCCGGCGCTTGAAGCCCGGCATGCGAATCGTAGACGCCGGCCCCGATACGGCGGCGAGCCCGGTGGACGCGCTTATTACCGGAGCGGGTTATATTCAAGAAGGCACGATGCTTGGCATTAAAGGCCAGGATTATACGGTGGAAGAGCTGCTGAGCGGCTCCCCGCGCACTGGCAATTATCTGAACGGTTATTATGCCGTTCTCTATCTCAGCCCAACCGATTATCATCGCATTCACGTCCCTGTGGACGGCACGATAATTGAGCGGGAGCATCTGCCCGGACGTGTATATCCGGTTAATGAATTTGGCTTAACGCGTATGAAACGTGTGCTGAGCCGCAATGAACGGCTGGTAACTTACATGTCGCACGGCTCCTCCGAGCTGGCGATCGTTAAAGTCGGCGCTCTGAACGTCAGCAGCATCCGATATGTGGAGCCGCAGCGGGATCAGGCAGCAAAGGGCGACGAGCTCGCTTATTTTGAATTCGGTTCTACCGTTGTGCTTCTATTCCAGGACGGCAGCTTTATCCCCCGCGACGATCTGGCCGTCGGGCTGAAAGTCCGCATGGGCGAAACGCTGGGCCGTTTTGTCCGCTAGGGAATGAGCGTTCTGAAATCAACAAGCCTTGAACCGGCGCCACCGCCGGTTCAAGGCTTGTTTTGTGCGTCCAGCCGGTCGCCGCTCTGCTCCGGGCATTAACCGGCTGGATGGCTCTACCCATCCAGCAGTGTGGACCGCCCTGCTCTCCGCCAATACGTGCCAAAATCTTCACCCTCTGCGCGGCTGGCGGCAAATGCGGCGAGCACCGGACGCAGCTCCTGCTCAACAGCATGACGCAGCCCGTCCGCAAGTCCGCTTAAAATTATATTTTGCTGCGTACAGCGGCTCCTCGGCTTGTCCATTCTCCAGGTCCACCGCTTCCCCATCTACCCATATCTCGTGATAAGCGTTCGTTTTGGCGCTCAACCGGTCGGATAGCGCCAGCAGCACCTGAACGTTCTCTTCGGAAAAACGCGGCGTTTCCTACTGAAGCTCTCCCTTAATCGTGCCGCGAAGCTGGTTGCTTTGCTTTTTGATCCCTTCTACCTTCGATTCCTTAGTCTCTTTCTCATCCGGCATCCGCATCCCTCCAATTTTTTGTTCTGAAGCGGTATGCTATGATAAAACAGACCTGTTTATTGCCTTTATTTTCATCAGAACAGCATCAGAAAAAGGTGAGCTTCTTGTGGATGCCTGACCGCGCAAGCGATAAAACGTTATACGAGCAAATTGCCGAGCATCTGGAGCAGCGGATCCGGGTGGGCGAATTCCCGCCGGGCAGCCTGCTCCCATCCGAGAGAAGGCTGGCGGAGCAGTTCGGCGTCAACCGCAGCACAGTCGTGCTCGCTTTTGCCGAGCTGCGCTCGCTGGGGCTGATCGAAAGCCGCAGCGGCAGCGGGACAATGGTTAGCCGCCCGGAGGAAGGAGCGATCCGCCGGCATTCGCCGGATTGGGGCCGTTTTGCCGACGACAGCAGCTTTGTTCGCAATCCGGCGATGTTTCGAAAGGTGCGCGAGGCTCTCCAGCAAATCCCCGGTCTTATCGATATGGCCAGCGGCGAGCTGTCCGCCGATCTCATGCCGACACGCGAAATCGTCGACATCATGAGCCGGAGCAGCACGCTATCCTACTTGGGTTATGACAATCCCCAAGGTTATCCGCCTTTGCGCGAGGCGCTTGTCCGTTATCTCCAGCGACTTGGCATTCATACGACGGATACGTCTATCATCATTACATCGGGTTCGCAGCAATCGCTCTATCTGATCCTTCGCTGCCTGCTGTCTCCGGGGGATGCCGTCGCCATCGAGGACCCTTCCTATTGTTACTCGCTCCCTATGTTCAGGACAGCGGGCCTGCGCGTGTTTCGGCTGCCCGTCGACCGTCACGGAGTTAATCCCGGGGACATCCGGCTGCTGCATAAAAAACATCGCATTAAAATGGTTTTTCTCAATCCGAATTTTCAAAATCCGACCGGCGCTTTGCTCTCAAACGAGCGGCGGATTCAGCTGATGGATCTTGCCAGCGAGCTGGCGCTTCCGATTGTGGAGGACGATCCCTACAGCTTGACCGCATTCAACGGCGTTCCGCCTGCTCCGCTCAAAGCGATGGACAAGGCCGGATCGGTCATTTATATCGGCTCCTTTTCCAAAATAGCCGCTTCCGGCCTGCGCATCGGCTGGATGGTCGCGCCCCGCTCTATTGTGGAACAGCTGGCGGATGCAAGGCAGCAGATGGATTTTGGCTTAAGCGTCATTCCGCAGCAGGTTGTAGCGACTTTTCTGGACTCCGCTGGGTTTGAGCCGCATCTGGAGCGGCTCCGGATCGGGCTGCAATTCAAGCGGGATCTGACGGTTGACGCCTTGCGCCATAAGTTTAATGACCGCGCAAGGTTCTGGATTCCTGAGGGCGGTATGCATCTTTGGTGCTCCATCCGTGCTTCTTTCAGCGAAAGCCAGCTGCTGGAGCAGTCGATTCGGGCTGGTTTTGTTTACGTGCCAGGAAGTGTTCACGGCTCGGAGTCGGGCTGTGTACGATTGACTTACGGCCGCGCGGATGCTGCCGACATCGACCGCGGCATTGCTGCGCTTAGGCAAGCGGTTGACCGGGCGGAAGCGGATGAGTGACTTCAAAACAGCCGAGCCGTTGAAACACGTTTAACCGCCTTCTGGGAGAAGGCGGTTAAACGTGCTGCGGTTTATTTTATCCGTAATTAATCAACGAACAAGAGGATTGCGGCTACAAGCAGCATGCCGGCGATATAAATCCAGCTCAGCCTGGCCCATTTTTTCCCTGTTTGTTCCATATATCCCGAATCGGTCTGCCGATTGCTCTTGGATTGTCCAATCATGAAGGTCGCCGCAGCGCCGGCCAGTATTACGATCAATACTAAAATTATCGAGCCCATCCCGGATCCCCCCTCTTTATGAGGCCATTATAATGATAATATCCGCAGCGCACACCATCCAATTTTGACGCGATCGACCCATCCGCTTTGGGAGAAGACCTCGCTGTCGGGCTCAGCCCGCTGCCGCTGCCGTGACGGCCTCCGCCAGCCGCTTCATGCCTTGTTCAATTTCCTGCTCCGTTAAATGGGCAAAGCCGAACAACGCCCCCGGGGTCGATGATGCAGCTCCATTTGTATCAACCCGGTACTTCCTTCCGTCGCTCCAGGCGACGCCATACCGCCGAGCCGTCTCCAGCGTTCTGACATAACTCTCTTCCGAACCGGTCCATTCCGCATATTGATGCAGCCCGGCATGCGCGGGTCGCCAGCGAAACGGCTTGCCGGGCAACTTCTCCAGCCCCCGATGAAGGGCGGCGAGCCTTTTCCGATATTGTCTGCGAACTCTTCCCAAATGGCGCGCGTACCGGCCTTCCTGCAAAAACCGAGCCAGCGCCAGCTGCTCCAGCTGTCCTGAAGCATACGGCTCGTAAAATGTTTTGGCGCGGAGCAGCTTCGGCACGAGCCAGTCTGGAGCTATCGCGTACCCGATACGCAGCCCGCTGTACATCGTTCTTGAGAAGCTGCCGAGATAAACGACTCTCCCGCTCCGGTCCATCGACTTGAGCGGCTCCCCGGGCCGCCCCGTATAGCGGAATTCGCCGTCATAATCGTCCTCCAGCAAAATGGCCCCGCGTCTAGCAGCCCAGTCGAGCAGCTCCGAGCGGCGGGACGCCGGGAGCACTGCTCCCGTCGGGAACTGCCGATTCGGCGTTACAGCTGCCAAAGCAGCCTCCCAATCGGACGGCATGATGCCTCTTTCGTCCACTTCGGCATAAAGGATGGAAGCGCCCGTTACGGCGGCCGCTTCGCGGGTGCCGGAATAACCAGGGTTTTCTACGACAACGCAGCTCCTCTCATCTGCCAGCAGCTGCAGCATGAGCGCCAGCCCTTGTTTGGAGCCGCCCGTCACAACGATCTGCTCCGCTGCTGCCGTTATGCCGCGCTCCCTGGACAGCATGGCGGAAATCGCTTCGCGCAGGCGCAGGCTGCCCGCAGCTGGCAACTCCCTGTAACCGTCCTCCAGCGGCCGCTCCAACAGCTCCCTGACGGAGGCATGTAGCGACTGCTTCCACTCCTTGGTCGGAAAAAGGCGGAAGTCGGTCTGGCCGGAGGCGAAAAGCTGCACGGGCGGCGGCTGAAGCGTTCCGATCATAGCGTTATCCGTATCGGCTGCAGAGTGAGAAAACGAGGCGGATCCGGCTGCGCAAAACCGTTCCGAGGCAGCTGCGGACGGGGGGACAGGAGAGGACGAAACCGCTGCGAACCTGGCGGCTCTTGGCACGGACGCAGCTTCCAGGCGGCGGTACCAGCTGCTCATCGCCGCTGGCGGCTCGGCCGGGAGTGACTGTGGAGACGTCTTCCCGTTGCTTTGCCCTCCGTCATAGACGGAGCCAGTACCAGCCCGAAAATATGAAATAAACGTTCCGCTGCCATGCTCCCCCTTCACGTAACCTTCCGCATAAAGCATGTCATAAACGGCGCTGACTGTCCCTCGGGACAGTCCATACAACTCGGATAGCTTACGCGAGCTTGGCAGCCTCTCTCCACTCTGAAGCCTTCCGTTTAAAATCAGCTCTTTGAGCGATTCGTATAACGCTTCCTTTTTTCCTTTCCCCTGCTGCAAATACCGCTCAAAGGACAGGCGGATCTCCATGGAGCGCACCTCCAGGCTTGAGTTCATTTTTTGACAGATGATATAAAGTGGCTTAATGAAATCAAATAAAACTGGATCTTTCTTGATATCCAATTATCCTATAGATTTAAGCACATTACTAGTGAAGTTATCGCTTAACAAGGGGGAAGCCGGCATGAGAAGAATGGAATTTGATATAAGCAGCGACGACGCCGAGCTGCAGCAGTTTTTAAAGGAAATGAGCTTCGGCTTTCTTGCCTCCGTCCGCCCGGACGGCACACCAGGCATTACGCCGCTCAATTTTGTTTACGAGAACGGTCACATCTACTTTCATGGGAGCCGCGCAGGTGAAAAAATTAAAAGTCTGAAAGCGAATCAGGAGGTGTCCTTTTGTGTCGCCCGAGAATTCGCGCTTATTCCTTCCTACTACACCGACCCCGAGCTGGCCTGTCCGGCAACCGCCTTTTTTAAATCGGTGCTGCTGCGCGGAACAGCCGCTCTGGTTGAGGACCCGACCGAAAAAGCAGCTGCGCTGCAAGCGATGATGGTCAAGCTGCAGCCCGAGGGCGGACATCTGCCGATTACAGCCAATGACGAGAAATATAGAGGCAACGTGAAGGGAGTTGCTGTGGTGCGCCTCACTGTGTCAGAGATTAGCGCCAAATTCAAATTCGGCCAAAATCTGAAACAGGATGAGCGCGAGGATCTCGCCGGAAAGCTGGAGCATAGAGGCTGTCCTTTTGATCATGAAACGGCAAGCCTCATGCGCCGTTATGCGCCAATGCCTGAAAATGCAGGAACTGATTCCTCAACCGAATCGTAAACGTGCTGACCATGAAAAAAAGCTCCGCTCCCGATAACGGGAACGGAGCTTGTTGAGTGCGGGCAGCTTAAGCTGTTTGAGCCAGCATACGTTGAATAATTACCGCAGCTTGCGCGCGTGTCGCGAGCTCCTTCGGTCCGAAGGAATCAGCGTCCATGCCATTCAAAATGCCTGCGAGCACAAGTTGAGCGACCGCTTCTTTGGCATAGGCAGCAATTTTTGATTTGTCCTCGAATTTGCTGAGCTCCTTGTTCGTGTCGACTGTTTGCAGCTTGTCGAGATATTTCAGAACATTAGCCATCAGCACTGCCATTTCCTCACGGGAAATGTCTCGGTTTGGTTCGAATTTGCCGTTGCCGCTGCCTTTGACAAGGCCTGCTTTAACCGCGTTAGCGATGGCATCCTCATACCAGGCGCCAGCTTTCACGTCCTTGAAGGAAGACGCAGCTGCCGGATCATTCAGTTCAAGCGCGCGGACAATCATCGTGACAAATTGAGCGCGGGTTACTTCCTCGTAAGGAGCAAACTTGCCGTCCGCCATGCCTTTAATGATTCCTTTAGCCGTCAGCTCTTCAATAGCAGCCTTCGCCCAGGCCAGCTTCGCGATGTCCGTGAATACCGGAGCAGGGCTCGGCGTTGCAGTTGGAGCCGGCGTAACCGTCGGTGCTGGCGTCACTGTAGGCGCCGGCGTTGCCGATGGAGTTGCCGTTGGAGCCGGCGTCGGATTCCAAGGTGTTGGCGTTGCAGTTGGTGCTGGCGTCGGCGACGCTGCAGGAGCCTCCGTCAGATTTGTAATACGACCTTCAACCTTCGCCGTAATTGAACCGCCTTTGAACGTATCTACCACATAGTCGTAGAACACATCCAGATCGATCGGGCCTGCAATCGAGTTTTTGGCATCAAGCAGCACCTTGTAGTTGTCGCCGCCAGCCGCCATGAAGTTGTTCACTACAGCCGTGTATTCTTTGGTGTCCTCAATTGGCGTGCCGTTGGTAAGCGTCAGATTTGCAACGCGCTCCGCGACAGGCTTATACATATGAGCAGTGTACTTCAAGCCGGAAATTTGCAGCGTTTTGATATCCGCTTTGCCGTCTTTCATCCCCCACTGCTGTTCAAGCAAGGTTTTAACCTGTTTGCCGGTCAAGGTCAGCTTCACGAGCGTATTGCCAAACGGTTGGACCTTCGCCAAATCGCCGAATTTCACATTTCCTTTTGGCAGATCGGCGCGGATGCCGCCCGGATTCATAAAGGCAAAATCAGCCGTGCCTTTTCCATCGCCGAAGTCCGCTGTGCGCATAGCGTCCGCAATCAGATTGCCCAGTGCAGCTTCGTTGTTGTAAGCGTCCGTACGGGTAACCGTGCCGTCTGTTGTGCCTACCGGCTGCGTCAGCTCTGGGTGCAGAGCCAGGTATTTATTGATCAGCGCTATCGTATCCGCGTCCGGAGTCACGTTTTCGTGGAAAGTCGTAATAACCTCGGCAGATTTGGATTTAACATCGCCGGTCGTGTGATCGATAACCAGCTTGATGTCTTCATAAGCCGTTCCGTAGGAATAGGCTTGCACAATCAGTTTGCCGTTGATCGTATCGTTTGCAAACGCGTGATCATCGCCTGCAACGATAACGTCTACTGGAGAATCGGCTGGAAGCATTTTGGCAAGCTCAACTGCTTCTCCCGCCGTTGTCACCTTGTCGCCCGACTTCGTCGTTTTGGCAGGATCATGCGCCAGAACGATAATCGTTTCAACGCCTTTAGCCTGGAGCTCAGCCGCGTATTTCTCAACTGCCGCCGCTTCTTCTTCCGCAGAGAGGAAACGTACTCCGGCCGTTCCGGAAGGAGCAACTTTGCTTGGCGTAGATTTTGTGGTCAGACCGATGAACCCGATTTTGACGCCGCCCACTTCTTTGATGACGTAAGGATCAATAAGCGTTTTGTTCGTAGCTTTATCGATTACGTTGGCGTTCACGTAGTCAAAATTAACTCCGCCATGGACAATTTTCGGATTTTTAGGATCAGCGCCGCCGTAAAGCTGAGCTTTCAGCGCGTCAACGCCCTGATCGAATTCATGGTTGCCGAGCGTGCCGACATCGAATTGCATCAGGTTCATCCATTCCAGCGTCGGTTTGTCGCGCTCGAGCGAAGATACCGGAGCCGATGCGCCAACGGAATCGCCGTTGTGGAACAGAAGGCTGTTCTCGTACTGAGCCCGGGCTTTTTTCAGGTACGCGGCCAAAATAGGCGCCGATCCCGCTGTTTTGCCGCTCACGGTCGATTCCGTATCCAGCTGCCCGTGGAAATCGTTGATGCCGAGCAGATGGACTTCCACATCGGAGGTTGCCTTCTCCTGCTCTACTTTCAGACGATCCAGCTTGAACACGCCGAAGCCGGCTGCGTTATTCACTCCGGTATAGCTGATGCCTGCAGGAAGCACGTCTGCTGCGCTCGGAGTTGAAGTGAAGGTAACATTAACGTTGGCTTCAATCGGCTTCAGCGACCAGTTGTTGTCAACGGAAGGATCGATTTGACCTTGAGCAACGATGTAATCCATCAGAATGGCGCGGTTTTCTTCCTGAGAGTCCACCACAAGCTGAGAGCCCTTCACGCCCGGGAAGCTGCCGCCGCCGCTTTGGCGGTAGTTGTTCGTGACAACGATGAAGTCCTGCTCCATATCCAGAGGCTGGCCGTTGTAAGTCAGCTCCGTCACGCGGCTGGAGCCGTTGTTGAGCAGCTTGCCGTTTGGATCGTATTTAGGCGCTTTAGTTATGTCGTACTTGTAATTAACGCCGTCGATGACGTCAAAGTTAAACACCTGAAAGCTAGGGTTGAGCAGCGGCTGAGCCGTCGTTTTGCGGGTGCTGATCGTATTGAACGCGCCGGCGCTCATTTCCAGCCACTCTTTAACGACGGAGCCTTTCACCTTGATTGCTTTCAGCGTGTTGTCATACAGGTACAGGTCGCTGGCGCTGCGAATCGTCAAATCGCCTTGTTTAATATCCGTATATTCTGCCGGGCCGTTGCGGCCTGCCTTGAACGGAGCGCCAACGCTCAGAATCGGCAGTCCTTCATAAACCGTGCCCGCTACGGTTTTTTCTACGAACCATTTCTGAGCGTCCGTTACGATTTCAACCGTAGGATCGTCCTGCACCAGCCCAAAAAAGCTGTTCATCGGCGCGGATGTCTCGCCAAGCTTTTGTCCCGTATAGGCAATCGTAGCGGCATGTTCTGCTGCAGCGAGCTGTTGAACCTTAGGATCCGGATCAACTATAGACACGTTTGCGCCTTTCTCGTTTTTCACGGATATTGGGCGTGTAGATGCTTTGGAGGCATTTTTGTCCACTACCCAGTCGTTTCCGTTCGAAACGAGCTTCAGATCAATCAGGCCAAGGTTGTTGCCGCCAAAGCCGGCTTGAACGGCAGGAGTGCCGTTAATCCGTCCGTTGGCATTGTCCACTTTGGCTTTTGAGTTGTCGTAAGGAGCCTTCGTGTCCGGATCCTTGAAGCTGCCGTCAAGGGCATCTACGGAAGCCGCAGGGAAAATCTTGTGGGAGTGGGAAAACGTTACCGCATCAATGCCCGCAACTTTAGTCAGGGCGTTAATGGCATTTTCCTCGCCTGTTCCCTCGGAAGACGCCGCGTCAAATCCGCTGTGGGCAAGAGCGATGACCACGTCAGCGCCTGCAGCGCGCGCCAATGGAGCATATTTTGCCGCCGTTATGCTGATATCCTCAGCGTAAACTTTGCCTTCGAGATTAACCTTGTCCCATTCCATGATTTGCGGAGTAACAAGGCCGATCACGCCAACTTTAATCTGCTGGTCGTTCCCGTTGGAATCTTTAACGGTTTTATCGATTAGAACATATGGTGTAAATGCGTTTTGGTCATTGCTTTTATCGTTGTCCCCATCCACTTTGTAGATGTTGGCGTTTACATATGGGAAATTGGCTCCCGGCAATCCGTTAAATACGCCTTTCCCGATTGTCCGGTCCAGAAATTCCAAGCCGTAGTTGAATTCATGATTGCCAAATGTCGCTGCGTCGTACCCGAGATAATTCATAACCGCCATCATCGGATGAATGCCGCTTGGATCGGCGAGATTTTTCGAAAATGCGGATTGTTTCGCCATGTACGTTCCCAGCGGAGTTCCTTGAATCAGGTCGCCGTTGTCAAGCAGCAGGCTGTTTGCATTCTCTTCCCGCGCTTTTGCGATCACTGAGGCTGTGCGATCCAGGCCTACCGTAATCGAGGCTGCATTTTTGAAATAATCCCAGCCGTACACGTTTGTATGTACGTCCGTCGTACTCAGAAGCCGAAGATCGATCGTCGCATCCGGCGCCGCCTCCGCCTTTCCGGTAAACAGTACAGCCCCGCCCAGCACCTGCGCCGACAGCACAGCAGCCGCCAATACAGAAGCGGTCGGTTTGTTCCATTGCTGCTTCCATCTCATAATGATATGAGACCTCCCCTTTTTCATTTCGTACTTCGACATTATAACAGTCAAAGTAAAATCGAAAATCATAGAGATCATAAATTATTATCAAAGGTTATGTAAAGAAAAATATTACTGTGTCGAATAATCCTTTATTTAGGACAATAGTCACACGCATGAAATGCATGAAAATACGAAAAAAATCCGATTTACAATTTGAAAGCAAATTAGTTTAATCCTAATTCAATAAGTTACAAAATGACTTGTTTTCAAGCAAAAACAACCTCGAAACGCCCGAAAGCGTTGCAAGGTTGTTCATTGGCCTTTGAAAATTTGTTCACTGGTCATGCATAAACGTTTGCACTCCCTCTAAAACGCGCTGCTCCATTACTACTGTGAACTGCTGTAGCGCTCCGTCGGAGGCCAACGGGAGACGAATTTCCTCTTTTCCTCCCGGTGCTTCCCCGTTCAGGCAAGGTACAGCATCGGCTGACTTAAGCCGGTGAGGGTTTAATACGCGAAGCTCCAGAAGGCCTCCTTCATGGCGGTAGCGCACGGAGTAAGACGGCCAGTCCGCCGGAATACAAGGCCGGACAACAAGCTCGCCGGCCTCGCGGCGGATGCCGAGAATCCATTCCAGACCGGCCTGGTACATCCAGCCGGAGGCTCCCGTGTACCAAGTCCAGCCCGCTTTGCCGCCATAGGTATCCGTTGTATAAACGTCCGCCGCCATGACGTAAGGCTCGCCGCCATAACGCCGCACATCGCCGGACGACTTGGCATGCTCAACCGGATTCAGCAGACGGAAAAGCTCCGCCGCCTTGTCTCCTTCGCCAAGCACGCTCCAGGCCACGATGCTCCAGATAACTCCGTGCGTATACTGAGCGCCGTTCTCCCGCAGTCCTGGCGGGTAGCCCTGAATATATCCGGGGCTCGGCTCCGTTTTATCAAATGGCGGCGTGAGCAGCCGTGCCAGCATGAGGCTGCGGTCAACCAGCTCCCGGTCGAAGGAGCCCATCGCCTTGCGGGCCCGCTCCGGTGAAGCTCCGCCGGAAATGACGGACCAGGATTGGGCGATGGCGTCGATCCGGCACTCCTTGCCGGAGTTTGTGCCGATCCATTCCCCCTCGTCCGTGCAGGCGCGGCGGTACCATTCGCCATCCCAGGCGTGTTCATTTTGAGCCGCGATAATCCGCTCCCTTTCCTTACGGAAGTGAGCTGCCTTGACCTCGTCGCCGAGCTTGTCGCATACCGGAGCGAACTTTTCCAGCACGACGCAGAGAAACCATCCCAGCCAAACGCTTTCGCCCCGGCCTTCGTCGCCGATGGAATTCATGCCGTCGTTCCAGTCGCCAATGCCCATTAGCGGGATGCCGTGCCTGCCCGACGTCAATCCCTTGTCAATGGCGCGGAGGCAGTGCTCATATAACGTTCCCTCGTTGCCGGAAAGCGCCGTCGCTTCATAACGCTCATGCTCTTCCTCGGTCAGAGGGCTGCTCGTTATAAACGGAGCTTTTTCGGAAAATACGTTCCAGTCCCCTGTATGAACCGCATAACGGGCTGAGGCATAAGGGAGCCAGAGCAGATCATCGGTGTATTTCGTCCGGATGCCTTTATGCGTCTCTTCATGCCACCAGTGCTGGACATCGCCTTCCTCGTACTGATGGGAAGCGTTCAGCAGCAGCTGGCGCCGCGTCAGATCCGGGCGGGCATTAAGCAGCGCCAGAGAATCCTGCAGCTGGTCCCGGAAGCCGTAGGCTCCGCCCGCCTGGAAAAAGGCGGTCCGAGCCCAGACGCGGCAGCTGAGCGCCTGATAAAGCAGCCAGCCGTTCAGCATCAGATTCATCTCTTTATCCGGTGTTTCTACCTCGACTTGTCCAAGCAGCTCCTTCCAATGGCTTTCCGCCGCTGGCTGAACCGACCCGCATGCTTCAGCCGAAGCGTACTTGCGGGCCAGCTGGGCTGCCTCAGCCGGTGTCGCGGCCGCTCCAAGCACAACGTACAGCCGCCGTTCCTCACCCGGCTGAAGCGTCATCACCCGGCGCACGGCAGCGCAGCTGTCCGAGGCAGTTCCGTCCCGGCCGCTGAGCCGCTTGTCCATTCCTTCCGGCGCATAAGGACCATGCCCCGGCCCGATGAACTCGCGGCGGTCGCAGGTGAATTCCGCTTCTGTCCGTTCGCCCTGGCCGTCACCGACAACCATCAAAAACGCCGCTGCGTCCCGGAACGTTTCCTGATACGCGTTACGGGCAATGAGCGCCTCCGCTTTAACATCCCATTCCGAGACGATAGCCGACGCGCTGCCTTCGCGGCTGACGCCCAGCACCCATGCAATGTAGGCAGTTGCCGACACCGTACGGACCCGGTCGCTGTCATTGCGGATCGCAAGCTCCGTTACTTTAACGGCATCCTCGGGATGGACGGCGATGCTCGATTGCTGCGTCAGCCCCTCCATCCGGGTAAACAAACGGCTGGAGCCTTTGCCATGCTCGATGCGGAACTCCCTCGAATCGGAAGGAGCGGGCGAAGCGGTCCAATACGTTCCCGTTTGCTCATCGCGAACAAACAGCAGCTCGCCCGGAGCGTCCAGAACGGGATCGTTCGACCAGGGGCTTAGCTTGAATTCGCGGCTGTTGCTCCACCAGGAATAACCGGTTCCCCGTTCCGTGACAAGCGTGCCAAACTTCGGATTTGCCATGACGTTGCTCCACGGCACCGCCAGCGGCTCGCCTGGCCTCAGCCGAACCGCGTAATTTCCCGTATCCGCCGTAAAACCGCCCCATCCGTTGAAAAAGAGCAGCGGTTCCGCTTCCGGCTCAAGCGGCAGGACGGCAAGAGGCGTTTTTTTGCGGCTGCGTGCAGGCCTAGCTGCGTCGGTTGCATCCGCTAAACCCATCTCCAGCTTATCCTCCAGCAATCCGCCGGCAATCGGCATTTCGGCTGCGGCAGCGCGAAATGCCGATTCGATGTTATCGCCTGCTGCAAAGGTTTGCGGTGCTCCCGGCTGCAAGCCGGCAGCCGCCAATTCCTCCGCCCGGACGCGAAGCTGTGCAGCAAGACTCGGCCCGTCAGCCCGCAGCGTTACCCTTGCCGCCGTGTCGAGCAGCACCGCCTGCTCCGCTGTCAGCCGGGAAGAAGCGATAGGATACATGCCTCCGCCGACTGTAAAAGGCGGATAGGAGGCTGCGGCACCAACTGCCTGCTGCAGCGCATCCTGCAGCTCCTGCTGATATCCTTCGCCGCTCTCGTTCAGCAGCACCAGGTCAAAGGCGATGCCCAGCCTTCTCAAATAGCCGTGTCCGTTAATGACCCGGCGCGCAAACGCCATGTCCGATGTGTCGCCGACCCTCATCAGAACGATTGGCAGATCGCCGGAAAGCCCGAGTGCCCACAGCCCCGGCTGGCCGAGCCGGTTGGCCTGCACAGCCGCAGCCCGCTCCTTGGACAGCGGCGGCGTATATAAAATCCGGCCCGCCAGCTGCTGCATGGAGGCGGCTTCAGCAGCGCTCATGCCATGCTGGCGCATCGCAATCGCGCTCAGCGTCCATGCCATTTCTTCAGCGGATTCCCGCTTGCCCGGAGCAAGCAGCTCGCGCAGCAGCTGCAGCGCCTCGCCCCGCGAGGAGGCCATGCCGCTGACCGCAGTCAACGAAGCCCTCTCTCCGGGCTCAAGGCGGATTTTGCGCCTCATCACAAATGCCGGGTCGAGCACGGCTCCGGTGGAGCCGCTCAGCCGCTCTCCTGCGCATCGCGGCGATGCCAGAGAATAGCCGCGCCCGATAAACCGGGCCCGGTCCGTCTCGTACTCCGCCGGTCCAACCGCTTCGGAGCCTGCATGCAGCATATGAACAGCCCATAGCGGCTTCTCCTCCGGCGAGCGCGGACGCCTCCAGGCGAGCAGCGCTCCGCTCGCTTCGTCATGCGACGTTTGCACAAACAGCTTGCTGAACGCAGGATGCGCATCGTCTACGGATGGCGGCGCCAGCGCCAGCTCTAAATACGTGGTTATTTCTAGCAGCCGTGTTTCACTGCTCTCGTTCCGCAGCGTTATGACACGGAGTTCCGCCGGATGCTCCGGCGCAACGAACAGCTCCATTTCCGCTGAAATTCCGTTAACCACTCTTTGAAAAACAGCCTTATCCGGCCGGAACCGGGTCAAATACGGCGCGCCGCCGTCCTCCATATCGCCAACGGGATATAAACTCGGCGACCACACCTTATCTCCGTGCAAATCGCGAATATATACGGCAGGACCGTAGCTGTCTGTCAGCGCATCTTCCTTCCAGCGGGTAAGCGACACGCCTTCGCTGCGGATGAGGCCGCTGCCCGCCGCAGTAACAGCGGAAGTAAACGAGCCGTTCGACAGGACGCATACTTCCGGCGAAGGCGTAACAGGATGGTTGAACTCGCGGCCCTGGTGCGCTTCCTCTGAAGGAGCGGTCCGCGCCGAACCTGACTTTAGAGCCTGCGGCGCGATAACCGCCGCTTTGTCCGGCAGCCGCTCCTGCAAAATAAGCTCCGCCGCTTCCACGCGCGGATCGGCATGGAAGCGGTCCACCATCGTGCGCTCAAGCAGCAGATTGCCCAGCGTCATCAGGCTCATGCCCTGATGATGCGCCATGAAACTGCGCACAACTCTGTATTCGGAGCCGTCCGGCATCCGGGACGGATTGTAGTCCACGGCTTCATAAAAGCCGTATTTTCCTCTGGCCCCCATCTGCTCGTAAAGCTCCAGATTGTCCATCCCTTCGTCCAGATCCCAAGGCAGCGCCATCACCGCCGCATACGGCGCGAGAACAAGCTCCTTGTCGAGGCCGCGCTGAAAGCCAAGCCCCGGCACGCCAAAAGCGCGATATTGATAGTTCATATCGTAATCGAACGCGTAATAGCCCGATTCGGATATGCCGTAAGGCACGCCTTTTTCGCTGGCGTATTGCTTCTGTCTCTCCACGACGGCGCGGTAAGTGCTGTCCCAGAGCGAGCCCTTGTACGTGCGCATGAGCAAAGCTGGCATTAGGTACTCGAACATCGTGCCGGACCAGCTAAGCAGCGCCGGACGCCGCCCGACGCGGGTCAGCCCCCGGCCAAGCTTGAACCAGTGCGAAGCCGGAAGCTGCCCCTGCGCAATCGCCAGAAAGCTTGCCTGCCGGGCTTCGGAAGCAAGCAGATCATACAAAATATCGTCGCGCCTGTTCTGATCCGCATGATAACCAAGCGCCAGCAGCCCGGACTCGCTGTTGTACAAGGGACGGAAGTCCGTTTCCCGCACAAAGGCGTCCAGCCGCTCCAGCAGCCTCGAGCCTACCTCCCGCCAGCTGGAGCCGTCCCCGGTTTCCTGGTCCATATGCTCCATGACCCCTTGGCGGGCGGCTATGAGATAGGCGACCAGATTGCCGGAATCGACAGTAGACACGTACCGCGGGTACAGAGGATTCAGGGTCGTCGTTTCATACCAGTTGAAAAGATGGCCGTTCCAGCGCTCCATCCGCTCCAGCGCGTCCATCGTCCGACTCATCCGCTCCACCATTTCGGCGGTGCCGATGAAGCCAAAATCTCTCGCGGTAACCGTACACGCCAGCATCAAGCCGATGTTCGTCGGCGAGGTGCGGTGAGCCGCTCCCCGGTCCGGCTCCAGCTGCACATTGTCCGGCGGCAGCCAGTTGTCCTGCTCGCCGGCATAGTCGGCGTAATAAGCCCATATGCTGCCCGCAAGCGCCCGCAGCTCTTCCGCCTGTTCCGCCGTAGGCACGGCGTCCTTAACCGCCGGTTTGCCGTTCAAATAAGCAGCCAGAACCGGCGCGGCCAGCCACACTACGGTTAACAGCATGTAAAGGGCTAGCCAGCCGCCGAGCACTGCTGCGCCAAGCGACAAGGCCGGCGGCAGCAGGCTCAGAACCGCGCCCGCTCCGTGAAAAGCAAGCAGCCTTCGGCCGGAGGAGCGGTCCGCATCTGCGGCGGTAGTCCATTCCAGCAAATTTTTGCGGCTGAATCCGGTGCGGTAAAGGGTGCGGACTATCGCGTCGATCATGAGCGCCGTCTGGTGAGGCAGCATGACAATCGTCAGCAGCGATTGCAGCAGCGCCGCTCCGAAGCGGCCGGGATGGCGCAAAATATATACAGGAGCCAGCAGCGATTGCAGAGCCGGCAGAGCGGCTGTAAGCAGCGCGGCCGCAAGCAGCGCCGTTCTTGTACCGGCAGGAAGCACCGGCGAAAGCAGAACAATCAGAAACAAGCCCGGCGGAACAAGGCTCCGCCGCATGTTATCGATAATCTGCCAGCGCGTTATCGCGCCCAGATCAACCGGCCTTGGCGTTCCTGCGCAGTCGCGCACCTGCTTTTTCAGCCAGCAGAGCAGCTGCCAGTCGCCGCGCACCCAGCGATGCAGCCGCAGCTGCCAAGAGTAAAATGTAGCGGGATGCCCGTCCACCAGCTCGATGTCGGACAGCAGCCCGCTGCGCAGAAAGCCGCCTTCCAGCAGATCATGGCTAAGCACTGTGTTGTCGGGAATGCGGCTGCTTAGCAGCTCGCGGAATACTCCGGCGTGAAAGATTCCTTTGCCCGTAAAAATACCTTGTCCTACCCCGTCCTGATAAGGATCGGACACGGCAAACGCATACGGGTCGATACCGGGATTGCCGGCCCATAGCGCCGCCAGTCGGGAGCGGGCGGCGGATTCGCCGCTAATGGCGATTCTCGGCTGTAAAACGGCGTAACCTTCGCTGACTCTTGTGCCGCTGCGGTTAAGCCGAGGCGCGTTATAGGGCAGATGCATCGTGCCCACCATACGCTGCGCGCTGCCAATCGGCAGCTGCGTGTCGGCGTCCAGCGTAATGACATAGGCGATGCGGCTGTAAACAGAGCGATCCGATTCCGCATGTTTGAAGCCCGTGCCGCCCTCGCCGCCGAGCAGCCTGGCAAACTCGACCACTTTGCCGCGTTTGCGCTCCCAGCCCATCCAGACGCCTTCGGACTCGTTCCATACGCGCTCGCGCTGCAGCAGATGAAACGTGCTGCCGCCTTGGCCGCTGTAGGTTTCGTTCAGTTTGCGGATTAACCGTATAGCTTCTTCAACAAGGCCCCGGTCGCCATCCGTTTCCTGCTCGCCAGCATCCGCGAAGTCGCCAAGCAGCGCAAAGTGAAACCGCTCGTCCCGATTGGCCAAATAATGCAGCTCCAGACGTTTGGCCAGCTCCCTCACCTCGTCCGTGCTCGACCAGATGACCGGAATGACAATCATCGTCTCCGCTGCTTCCGGCACTCCGGATGCAAAGTCGTACCGGAGCAGCGGACGGGTCGGCATGGAACGGCCGATCAGGCCATGCAGCAGTGCGACGGCCCATTCGGAGGCAGGCAGCAGCAGCAAAGCTCCCGCAAGCGCCCAGCCCCAGAACGGGAGCGCAGCGCCTGCGCTTCCGGCGACAAACATCAGACCTGCGGCCAGCACAAGGAAAAACAGACCGAGCATGGACAGATAAACGCCTGTCCGCCTGCGCATCAGGCCGCTCTCCGGCAGCCGGCGCGAGCGTACCGCGCTGTTTACCGCGCCCTGCAGCTTATGTCTGCCCTCCGGTTCCAGCAAATAAAACGCAGCGTAGGCGGAGCGGGGAGGAAGCGGCGCTGCGGCCGTCTGTGAATCAGTAGCGCCGCCCCGCCAAACACGCAGCTCCTCTGCGGCCAGCTTGACCGCATACTCGGCGACAAGCTTCTCCGGCAGTCCCAGCCGCGCAGCGAGGCGCGCAGCTGCGGAGCGAAGCGTCGCCCGGCTGACAGAGTCCAGCTGGCTGTACATGCCGCTTTCCTCCGACCGCAGAACACGCTCGGTGAAGCTGAACGCCTCCAGCTCTCTCTCCCAGGCTGTCCGCTCTACTGCTCTTAGGCTGCCGATCAGCCGGCCCGCCTCCATCTGGTAGGAAGCCTGGAGCCGGGTTTCGTAGGCGTTGAGCCTCGCCAGGCTTTCGCTGCCGTTATCAAGACGCAGCAGCAGCCAGCGGCGGACCTCCTCGGAATCATCCGCCCATTCCGAAAGCCGCGACACGAGATGGGCGATGACTGCCCCAGACAGCGCAACATCTCTGCCAGACCGGTCGAGCGCCTCCGTTAATGTAACCGCATTGGGCCGTCCGCCCGGCAAAATCGCGTTTCGCAGCATGCCCTCGACGTTCATGCAGGTGTCATGGCGCTGACGCACTTCGCGGAATACTTCCGACAGCCGCCGAAAAACGCAGCAGCGCAGGGCCAGCGGCAGCGACCATGTTTCCGCCATTGAGAGCACGGATACTTCTTGATACGCATCGATAAACGCGCGGAATGTCTGGAGTGTGTACTGCCCGGAAGCCGCATCCAGGTATCCGTCGCAAATCGCCTCAACGCGCGTATGTCCGGAGCGGCGAATCCAAGGAAGTCTGTTGAGACCACCTTCACGCAGCTCCATTTGGGCGTGATACCCCTGCTCCTCAATGAATTCGGCATGATCGAGCAGCCATTCCGCAGCGGGCTGGGCGCAGCCCGGAGAGCTGGCCAGCCGCAGCTGTTCCGCAAATTCCTGCATGGAACGAAGCTGTCTTGCAAGCGTCTTTCGCTGCCGGCCCGGCGAGCGCCCCCTGGCCGTATCTTGAATCAAGGCCAACTGCCGAGCTGCCTTGACGTAGGATTCCATCGTTGTCATGAGTCCCCCTGGTAGGATGAATTACCGCCTCTTTTTCGCTGTTGGTTGCATTCCGAACAGGAAAAAGGCGTTACCTCATCTAAATATTCCCAAGGATCGTCCAATTTATAAAAAAAAGATCCGGCGGCTACCGGATCTCGGATGGGCTTTTGCCCGTATATTGCTTGAATTGCCTGCTGAAAAAAAAGATATCCCGGTAGCCGAGCGCATCAGCCACCTCCGTTACATTCATCCCGCCGTGCATCAGCAGATGCTGCGCGCGTTCGATTCGCGTACGAATCATATAGGTCTGAACGGGGATTCCTATAATCTCTTTAAACTTGATGCTGAAATAACGCGGCGACAGGCCCGCCCGGCCCGCCAAATCCTCGACACGGTGCGAAATGCCGGGGTTTTGCCGGATAAAGTTGGCGATTTCCTGAATTGCCTCTGTAAGCTGGTTGCTCGCCTTGCGTTCAACCGGAGCCTCCAGATCGTCCCGCAGCAGATGAATCATGAGCTGCTTCAAAATGAGGCTCGCTTCTTCCTCCGCTGCGAACAGCTTTACGAGGAACAGCCGGACATACCGCGAGAGCAGATATTCAAACTCCACCGTATCCTCCAAAACGCGATGCCTTTCCGGCACCTCGCCCGATTCGCCTTCTACGTCAAAATGAATATACGTAAGGACGAGCGGTTTTTGCGGGTTGTGGACGGCGCTTGTATAGTCGCCGGGACGGAACAGGAAACAGCTGCCTTTTTCGAGCGGATACGTGTCGTTGTTAAGCGTCAGCTCCCCTTCTCCGCTCCAGACATAGAAGAGGTCGTAATTGGCCATCGGCTTGTCCCTGCGCGGCCATTTCCAGCCTGGTTCGCAGACAATTTTGGCAAAGGACGGCAGCAAAACAAAGGATGAGGGCGGTACGTGCAGCATGTAAGCCTCCCGTTAGGTGCATATCATTTATTTTCGTCATCATAACCCAGCAGCGGCGCCTGCGGCAAGACGGAGAAAGTTTGCTTTTTATCCTCCCGCCGGAGCTCAAAAAATGGTATAATGACTGCCGAATACTAAAGCCCGCCGGGACCTGCACTATGAAGGCCCGGACACATCGCTCCCGGAAGGACGGAAGAGGAATCATGAACTCACTTGCGCAGCAGTTGAACACCGCGCTGGAAAAAGGCAACGCCCATGTCTATGCCATGCTGTCGGGGCTCGGACGGCAGCTGTATTTTCCGAAGGAAGGCATACTGAGCCAGTCTGCAGAAGCTAAGACGAAGGCCAAGAAGTTCAACGCTACCATTGGTATCGCTACGGAAAACGGGGTGCCGATGCATCTCAAGGCGATTCAGGATACGCTGTCCGCGTACGACCCGAAAGACCTGTACGAATATGCTCCTCCCGCTGGCAAGCCGGAGCTGCGCACTGCATGGCGCGAGAAAATGATTCACGAGAATCCGTCGCTTAACGGCAAATCCTTCGGCAATCCGGTTACGACCAATGCGCTTACCCATGGCCTCAGCATCGTGGCGGATCTGTTTGCGGACAACGGCGACGCCGTTATCATTCCAGACAAAAACTGGGAGAACTACGAGATGACGTTTGGCATTCGCCGCGGAGCTCAAATTGTGGAGTACCCGCTCTACAATAGCGACAACCGTTTTAATGCAGCCGGACTGCGCGAAGCGCTGCTCGCTCAACGCGACAAAGGCAAAGCCATCGTCATTCTTAATTTTCCGAACAATCCTACCGGTTACACGCCAGGACGCGAGGAATGTGAAGAAATCATTGCAGCGCTTGAAGCCGCCGCCAACGAGGGCATTCTCGTCGTAGCCGTGACGGATGACGCCTACTTCGGTCTCTTCTTCGAGGATTCCGTTCATGAATCGCTGTTCGGACGTCTCGCCGGACTTCACGAGCGCATTCTTCCGGTCAAAGTTGACGGCGCAACGAAGGAAGAATACGTGTGGGGCTTCCGCGTCGGCTTTATTACCTACGCCTCCGAATCGCCGGAAGTGCTCGCCGCCCTGGAGCAAAAAACGCTTGGCATTATCCGTTCCACCATTTCCAGCGGCCCGCATCCTTCCCAGACCTTCATCCTTAAAGCGCTGAAGGATCCTGAGTTCGAGACGCAAAAAGCCGAGAAGTATGCCATTATGAAAAGCCGTGCCAACCGCGTCAAATCGCTGCTGGAAAGCGGCCGATATCAAGGCGCCTGGACCTATTATCCGTTTAACTCCGGTTACTTCATGTGTCTCCGCCTTGAAGGCGCAGGCGCGGAAGCCGTCCGCCAGCGTCTGCTGGAAGCATACGGCGTAGGCACGATTGCCCTTGGCGAAACCGATCTGCGCGTCGCCTTCTCTTGTACGGAGGAAGCGAATTTGGAAGAGCTGTTCGACTGCGTTTATCAGGCAGTCAACGATATAAAAAACGCTTAATTTTTAAGATTATACCGGCAGACTGACGGGCGCCTTTTGTTCCATGCCCGTCGCGTGTCGCCGCAGCAGAAGCCTTGTCCTTTGCCTCAGCGCAAAGAACAGGGCTTTTTTTCATGCGAAAAGTTGTCCAAGTAGTCTCCAAAACTATCGCCACGCCCCAGGCTTATCCTATCGGGGCGGGAGTATTACGCATGGAATTCATTCGCACTCTCTCGCAGAGCATTCCGAAAAATGGAAATGCTTTGGCTATGCCGTAACTAGCCGCAGAACAATGGCAAATAAGCTCGGCTGAATACAAAAAAACCGGCGGCTGGAACAATCCAGCCGCCGGTTTATATGGCCGATTATACTTAACAAACGATTGTCTAATCGTCCTCTTCCTCCATCAGCTGTTTGCGCAGCATGCGGCGGGGCCGCATCAGCACATAAACCAGCATGCCTGCTCCAGCTAAGACAGCAGGAAGCAAGGCGCCGTCAAGCAACAGCGGCAAACAGCCGGACAGCCAGAGCAGGACAGCGATAACAGCAAGCACAAAGCGGTCGACAACCGCCGCCGAACGCAAACGCTCCAGTTCAGGCAGCGGATAAACATGTCTCCATACCGTATGCCGGTGCCACGATACAAGCGCGCTCGACTGCAAGCCGGCGATAACGAGAAACAGCAGCGTGCAGACGGCAGCGCCCCAGCCGCCCAGCCAGACAGAGTCTCCAAGCCAATAGCTGCACAGCATGCCGATCAGCGTTAAACGAAGCAGCATGCCTCCGAGCTCCGTACGAGCCGCGCTGAGGCTGTACAAATACGTATAGGTACTGCGGCGGCGAAGCGGAATCACGGCGGCAATCCAGGAGAAATAAGGCCGGGAACGCACGCTTGACGGCTGAGAGGGAACATCGGTGAACCAGCCGAAAAAGCCCATATAACGCCCTTCGGTGCGCTCCTCCTCCTGAATCAGCCGTTCCCACGGAAGTCCGTGCCGGGCTGGCAGCCGTGAAGCCGCCCACCAGAGAAAAAGCGAGGGCAGCGTCATGAGCAGCGCCGTTAACGGATGAGCCGTCAGCCATACATAGATGAGCCACGCTGTGAGCGCCAGCCTAACTGCTTTAAGCAGCATACGGCTCGCCGGCCATGCGATTTGACGCTCCCGCCATGCCGCCGCTCCCGCTAAAAGCTTAAGGGCCAGCAGTGCAGCCAGCACCGGGAAGAGCGCCGGCGACCAGCCCGTCAGCGCGTCTTGAGGCACATGAGCGCGAATCGGCCAGTAAAGCAGCAGGACGGCTGCCGAGAGCAGCAGCCCGCCGGGCAGCGTATGCCGCAGGGAGCGGCGTGTATAAGGTCCCATGGCGCCCTCGCGCGGCATTAGAAACACAATATCCGCAGGCTTCAGCCATGTGCGCATTGGGCTCCAGTAGAGGACGGGAGTCAACAGCAGCGCTCCAACCGCAGCGGCCGGAAAGTCAGCGGGAATATTGGCAATAAAGTCCGTATAATAAGCGGCGCCAATAATAATCAGTGCAAAAATGACAAGCGGCAGCCCGCTGCGGATCATATCGCCGATATAAGGCATGCAGCTCCGGTAAAAGGCGCCGGCTCTCCGGCGCCATTCCTGCTCAAGCTCCTTTTCCATCGGCGTCACTCTCCTCCACGACGCGGTAGAAAATCTCTTCCAGAGAATCCCCGTCCTGCCCCCGTGCCGTTCTGACCTGCTCCATCGTCCCCATCTCCCGGATTTTGCCTCCGTGCAGCAAAATGAACCGGTCGCAGTATGCTTCAACCGTAGACAGAATATGGGTGCTCATAAGAATCGCCGCCCCCCGGCTCCTTTCCTGCATCAGACGCTCCAAAAGCGAGCGGATGCCGAGCGGATCAAGGCCAAGGAACGGCTCGTCGATAATATAAAGAGCCGGGCGCGCCAGCAGGGCGTTCATGAGCATGACTTTTTGCTTCATCCCTTTTGACAGATGAGCGGCGCTTGCCGTTTTTTTCGGGGTCATCCGGAATTCAGCCAGCAGCTGTTCGGAACGCTCCGCATAATCCTGCTCCCCGATTCCGTATGCCATAGCGGTCAGCCTCAAATGCTCCTCTACGGTGAGCTCCTCAAACAGCACGGGAACCTCCGGAACGTACGCATACGATCCCCGGTATTTTTCCGCATTCTGCTGGAGGGTCGTGCCGGAAATGATGATCTCGCCGCGATGAGGCGTCATTAAGCCGAGCAAATGTTTCACCGTTGTGCTTTTACCGGCTCCGTTCAAGCCGATCAATCCCATCATTTCTCCTGCCCGCACGGTAAAATCCAGCTCATGCAGCACGGGACGGCGCGGACTATACCCTCCGGTCAGTCCTTTCACCTGCAGCACAACATCCCCGATTGGCTCCTGATTCAACTTGTTCTCCCTCCAGTCGCTTAGCTTTGTGGCGGCTTCTGTTCCCGCTTCGCCTTCAGCCATTTTGGGGCTCCCTTATTTTTGTCCGCTTTGGCCGGACGGGATTTGGAAGACTTGCCCGTGGCTTGAGAAGACTTTGCCGCGGATTTGGCGGATGTGCCAGCCGGAGCTACTGCGGATGATTTGTTACCTGCTCCGGCAGCGGCCGGCGCTGCGCCTTGAACCGAAACGGAAGCCTTTTTTTCTCCGTTTGGACCGGACACTCGCCGGTTATCGCTTTGACGCGTCTCGGAAGGTTTGCTGCTCAAGCCAGGTTCCGCTGCATAACGGACCGGCTTTGCCGGGCTGGCGCTGCCGTTGGAGCCTGGTTTGACCTCGCTGCTGCGGCCAGCCGCAGCGGTGCGCGCAACCTGGCGTCCGCCGCCGTTTTTTTGGCGCGGCAGATCGGCCGGGTCCCACAGCTTTCCTTTGTACATGGCACGCTCCACCAGCTCGATGCCCAGCTTCCGTTCGTATTTCTCGATCAGGTACTTCTCGTTCGGAGCGGAAATGGTCAGCACGGTGCCTTCCCGGCCCATGCGGCCTGTCCGGCCGGAACGGTGCACATATTGATCCGCGTCTGCAGCCGGCTCCAGATTAACTACGAGCGGCAGCCCTGGAATATCCAGCCCGCGTGCTGCAACATCGGTAGCAAGCAGCAGCTGGCAGCGGCCGTCACGGAAGCGGGCCAGCGTCGCAGCGCGTTTCTGCTTGTCTGCGTCGCCGTACAATGTCTCAACCGCAAATCCCTCATAGGCCAGCTTGGCCTCATATTGAGCGATCATATCGGTGTTGTTAATGAACAGCAGAGCGGATTTTGGCTCCAGCAGCCTTAACAGCCTGCGTGCAGTGTCCAGCTTGTCCCGCCAATCGCAGACAACAAAAAAATGGGATATCGTATCGGATACGCGCTGCTCAGGCTGGATATCGATGCGCATGGGATCTTTCATCCAGCGCTTTTCAAGCGTCTTCATTACATCGGGATAAGTGGCGCTGAAAAATGCGATCTGCCTGTTTTTCGGCGTTGCCCAAAGAATCGTCTCGACCTCGCTCGTCGAGCCGAGCGCGAATACCTGATCCGCCTCGTCCACTACGACGGTGGCTGCTTGGGTAAGCTTCAGCTTGCGGCCTTTGACGAGTTCGTGAATGCGGCCTGGCGTACCGATGACCAGCTGCGGATTCAGCTTCAGCTTCTCCAGCTGGCGCTTCATTGCCGCTCCTCCGATCAGCTGCTGCGACCGGATGCCCAGCGGCTCCCCATATTCCTGCGCCACCCGTACGATCTGCATGGCAAGCTCCTGAGTCGGGGCCAAAATAATCGCTTGGATCGCCTTGCTGTCCGAATCGAGGCGCTGCAGCAGCGGAAGCAAATAAGCCAGCGTTTTGCCGGTTCCCGTCTGTGAGCCCGCAGATACGTCCTTCCCGTCAAGCAGCGGCGGAATTGCCTGCTCCTGTATTGGCGTCGGTTCTCCGATGCCGTTTTCCGGGAACCGTGTGCATGCGGCCTCGTTCAGTCCGAGACGTTTCCAGCTTTCAAGTGACATAACAATAATTTCTCCTTCAACCATGCTATTTTTTGTTGAGCATCGGTCCGGCGATCCGGTCGGCGATTCTCGGGAATAGTTGATAAAGCTTCGTACCAGCGGCAAGCGCCCAAGGAAGATCCAGCTCAGGACGCGGCTTATCCACCAGACCGGCGATACGCTGCGCGACCTTGTCCGGCTTCATCATCAGCCATCCTATATTGCGCGTGTAGCTGCCCTCGGGATCGGCCTGTTCAAAAAAAGGCGTGTCAATCGGGCCGGGATTGACGGCGGACACGTAAATGCCGCTGCCGGACAGCTCCTGCCGCAGCGCATTGGTCAGTCCCAGCGCGGCGTGTTTGCTGGCTGCATAACCGCTGGACTTAGGTGTAGCCAGCTTGCCCGCAATTGAAGCAACATTAATGATATGGCCGCTGCCGCGTTCCCTCATTTCCGGCAGAACCGCTTTAATGCAGCGGACCATCCCCATATAGTTCGTATCCATCATGGCTTGGAATTCCTCCAGAGGAGCATCCTCAAACCGTTTAAACAAGCCAAATCCCGCATTGTTAATCAACACGTCGATCCGGCCGAACTCCTCTTGAATGCTGCGGAATGCCGCGTCGACGGAACGGTCGTCCGTAATATCGACCCGTCTCGTCCCGCAGCGGGTACCGATTCGCTCTGCGGCAGCGCGAAGCCTATCCTCATTGCGTCCGCAAAGAACAGGCACTGCGCCTCTCTGCGCCAAGTAATAGGCCGTTAACGCTCCGATCCCGCTGGACGCGCCTGTAATGGCTACAATTTTATTCGTTATCATCCAAATCACCTGCACCAAGTGTACTTTATCCGCCGTCTCTTAGCAAAAATTCCTCCGCTCATCGCCGGCAGCTGCATGTTATTGCCGGACCTGCTCCGAATCTGCCGCCGCATCCCGTGCTGACGACAAAAAAAAGCTCCCTCAGGGAGCTTAAATACATGTTAGGATGCCAATAACACCTGTATATCCAATTGTCCGATTCCATCCATAAACAGCGGAACAGTAAGCGCCTTGCGGGCTTCAAAAAGCTGCAGCTGAGCTCCTTGCAAAAGGGCCGGCGGCGTAATATCGACATGCACCCCTTGGCTGGAAAGCTTCGTGCTGGCATTGCCGCTGATCATGTTGCTAAGCTCGGAAATTGCGCTTCTTCCCATATCGTCGAGAGAGGAGATCTGAAAGCCGCCCATCATGGCCGATACGATGTTCAGCGCCGAGACCTCGCTCATCCCGAATACGATATCTCCATTCACTTGTCCGATCAACTGAATTTGAATCCAGATAAAGCCCGATTGTCCTCGCAGCTCCTTAAGACCTATAGGTCCCGTCTGCGGCTTCCTCTGTACGACCTGCTCCAGTACCATTACCGCAGATTCCAGGAACGGATTGATAAATTCGGCTTTCATCAGCGCCACTACGCTCCTTATGAATCAAGTTTCACGTGCGTATGTATATAGGAGCTATTATACTAAATAACCTGAAGCAAGTATACCAATAGTTGCATTTAATAGACTTTAGACCTATGTTGTCAACCCTATTGGCGATCTATATTGAGGGATGGTAAAGGCTGGGTAATTAAGGTATTGAGACTTGAACCCTCAATTTGCAACAAGACCAAGGACCTGCCTCAAGCGGCGCTGAGAAAGCGTTTACGCTTGCTTTCGAATCGATTTACATCGCTTCCATCGTCCCTCCGGCATTTTCCTTTCTGTTGTACATGCGGACCAGCCTCAGCCGGTCGTAAATCAGCTCAATCTTAAGTCCCGGTGCAGGCTCCGAGCCATACACTTTTTGCAGAATCGGCTTTAAGTATTTATCCCCCTCCTCTTTCAACGCTTCACGGATACGGAGCAGCTCCTCAGACGGAACACCTTCCAGCTCTCTGGCAATGAGCGGCTCTAGGTCGTATCCCTCCTGATCCAGCTGCTCAATCCGTTCCATTAGCTCCCTTCTCGGAAGGCCTGTATCGGCTTGCAGCTGCTCCAGCATTTTTCCGCTTTGCACCCCTTCCAAAATAAGACGGCAGGACTGCTGGCGGTCCAGCCGGTTTTTATACTTGGTTTCCTTCTGCTTGTACAGCCATTGAACATATGTCTTTGTGTCCAGCGATTGCTGCACCCAATCCAGCGGAAACGGCTGCGGCTGCGGGAAACCTGCCGATATGTCCAGTACTTCCGCGCTGTAGCTGGCGCTTTTACCCGGACCCCATCCCGGAATCTGAACGAGCTCCTCCGGCGTTTTTGGCACAAAAGCGCTTATCATCAGCAGCGTCCGGTTTGTTGCTACGAGATATGCGGATTTTTTATCCTGAGATGCCTTAACGCGCCTCCAGTCCTTCAATGCCTCGTACAGAGCGCTGTCCGCATGAAGCTCGCCATAACATTGCAGACGGCTGATATAACCGCCCTTTCCGGTCTGGCGCTCGTCCAGCATGCCGTCGATAAGCGGCGCAAACCCTTGCCCCATGCGAATAGCGATACCGTGCCGGAATGCGTCGAGCATCTCTTCCCAGGACGATCCCTCGTACCATGCCTCTTCCGGCTCCGAGCTGACGCTCCACATAACCGACCAGATGCCCTGCTGCTCGCAGATGGACAGCTGAGCGCTTTCCAGCCTGCCGTCATCCAGCGGTTTTTCAAAGGAATTCAAAAATACGATCTGCATCTTCGTTAAGCACCTCCGCAAATGTGTCCAGCCTGGGCAAAACGAAAAAAAGCACCTCTCCCGCCTGCAAGTTGCAGGCAAGAGAGGTGCTTCCTCCCGGTTCAAACCTTATCTGGTAGCTTTATCCTAGCACAGCATGCTCCCTTCCCGCAATTCCAAATTGACTAATCCGTGATATACTTACAGCACCGAACGGACATTGATCCGGCATATTGGGCACGCGTACTTGGAGGGATTGGAACATGCAGCTTAAAGATTATGATTTCATGTCGGACTCGACGGAGCAGACGTCGACGCGATTTGTAACCTTGATTACGCCAGGATTGAAACGTTTTGATCTCGCAATATTGACAACAAACCGATTTTACGGCAAAAAGCTCGTTACGGATTTGCAGGGAGGACGAACCGCCATCATCGGCCAAGACGATCTGGAGGAGGAAGGTTATCTTGAGCATGTATTCAAGCTGACGGAAGAAGAAGCCTCCGAGCTGGCCGGATTTCTTTCCCTCGTTGTCGGAGAAGTGAATTTTACCGATTGAGCGGGAGAAGCTACTACAGCATCTCAAATCTGGAACGGCTGACCGTTCCGAATGAAGGAGGTTGCTGTACGTTGCCGAATGAGCAGGAGCAAGGCGGCTTCATCGGACGTCCTGACACCGACGCTGCCACAGAGCAATCCCGCCGGGAGAAGTACACCGACTTATCTACGGTTGAATCCAGCCGCAACGACCTGACGTTTGAGGAATTTCCGGAAGGACCTTACGGGGCGGATTTGCATGCGGAGGAAGCCGTCAAAAGCACGCCATGGCGCGCGGAGCAGCGTCAACCGAACCGTTTCGGTTATGAAAACCGCCGTTTGCACGGAGATCAGGAACGCGATTATCCCGGCGATGACCGCAGCGGATCCGGAAGCGAAGCGACGCCGGAACAGACGGAATAAGGTTGCCGTAGACGCCAAAAAGCAGCTCAGCCCGTTTCGGGATTGAGCTGCTTTTTGGCGTTGCATTTCCTTAATAAAACTGGTGAAAGTAGCCGCTGCGCCAAAGCTCGGCCCTCCGATCGCTGTTGACCTCCGATTTCTTTGAATTACTCCGCATCTGTGGTAGAAATCGGACGTCAAAGGCGAACGCTGCCGCTTCTACGAGCTCGACCTTTGGCTCCGCTTTTTTTCACTAGTTTTCAAACGGCTACCCCAACTAGGCTTCGCCTAGTATCCGGCAGCTTAAATCCAGCTGATCAGCGTCAAAATGATCCCGATTAAAAAGCCGCACACCGCGCCATTGACGCGAATCCACTGCAAATCGCTGCCCACCTTGGATTCCAGCATATCCACAAGCTGTTTGTCGTCCAGCTTGTTCAGGTTGTCGCGCACAAGCAGACCGATACGGAAGTGGTTGCTTTCAATCGCATGGACGACCAGATCGGACAGCCGCTCCTCCCAACGGGCAACCATCTCCTCCTCGCGCTCCAGCCTTTCGCTGACCGCTCTTACCGCCGTCACAACAAGGCGGCCTCCCTCTTGTTTGTCGCGCTCCAGCCAATCCAGCAGCTTGCGCTGCAGCTCCAACGCTTTGCCGCTGGCGAATTCGCTTACTTGCGGCGTCTCCAGCTTGGCGGCGACCCACTCCTTGGCGCGGTCAAGGCTCTGCTCGTCTTCCGCAAGCCCCATCAAGCGGGAGCGCAGCTCAAGCAGCATTGCTTCGCGCTGGCGGCTTCCCGGTGTGGTCAAATCCTTTACGCCGGAGAGCAGCATATGCTGCAGCATCGCTCCCATTTTTTCCTCGTTCATGAAACCGGCAAAGGCCTGTACGGCAAACCCCATAAATCCGCCAACCTGCAGCTCCTGCAGCTTGTTCTGCGCAATTTCGCCCAGCATTTTGCCTGTTGACGGCTTGGCAATCCAATCTATCGCCTGATCCAGCGCGTAATCCAGCGCCTTTTCATCGAGCCGTTCACGAATGACGGTTTCCGCGGCTTTCTCAGCTCCCGGCTTCAGATCGAGCTGGCGCGTATACCCAACTGCTCCCTGCAGCAGCGAAGCGGCCAGCTTGTCCAGCGGCAGCCTTTCTACAATCGCCTGCGCCGCAGACAGCACCGCCACGCGGCTGCTCCGTTTTGCCAGCTGTTTGACGATAAATTGGCCTGTGCTTTGAATCAGCTTGAGCTTGCGCAGCCTTCCGCTGATGCTTTCCTTGTTCAACAACTCGTTCTCCAGTGCGGAGACAAGCGCATTGATCATTTTCGGCTTGTTTTTGACGATCAAATTTGTATGCGGAATCCGCAGGCCAAGCGGATGGCGGAAAAGCGCACTGACTGCAAACCAGTCTGCAATACCGCCGACCAATCCCGCTTCGAATCCGCCCTGCAGCAGCTCAAGAGCCAAGCGGCCCTCGCCCGCAAATACCGTTGTAACGGCAAAACCGCCTGCCATCACTGCCAGCGATACGCCGGCCGCATATTTGGTTCTCATGGATGTTCCCCCGATTCGGCATTTAGCTACTTCTAGTTGCATTATAACCAAAACGGCAGCCATTCGAAAATGCATGCAGCTTCAGCAGCATAAAGGCCGCAGCGGACTGCGGCCTTTTGCATTTAATCCGCCTCAAGCTAAAGCGGCATCGGGCATTCATGCGGTGTTTGACCAATGCTGCGCATTAGCCTCAATGCTTAGCTACCCTAGTGCGATCCAATTGACGGTTCCGCTCGGTGTCGGCCCAAAACGGGTGCGTACGACGGCCAGCACGGCGCCTTCAGCCGTTTTGCTGCGAATGATAACGCTGCATGACGGATGATCGCAGGATGCCGTTAGCGCATAGTCGGCATGTTTAAACCTTTCCGGGAAACGAATAGGAAGCTCGATCTCCTCCATCGTTTCTCCGAATGTGAAGCTGGCCAATCCGAATCGCGGCGGGTTTTCATTTACAGGCTGCTGAACCGGTTCCGGGTTCGCTTGGCTTCGCATGGAGCTGCGCAGCTCCGACTGGCTGATTAATAACCGTGATTCAGCCGCAGTCAGCTCCGACTTCAGCTCTTCATATTTCGCTTCTAGCCCGCCCTGAGCCTGCAAATATCTGGACTCGCTGGCCGCAATTTCGCCCATCAGCTTTTTGCAGCGGGCATCCAATCCGCCCAAAGCCTGCATTTGCCGGGAGCTGTTCGCCGTTATTTCGGCCTTCAGTTCATCGTAACGCGACTTTGATCCCGATTGAGATTGCTGGAGGCGGGATTCGCTTGCCGTATACTCAGACTGCAGCTCGCTGCAGCGGGACTCCAATCCGGCCAATGATTGCTTGAGGCCGGACACGCATGCTGACAGCTCCGCTTCCAGCTCGCTGCAGCGGGATTCCAGACTCGCCTGCGCTAGCAAATGGCGGGATTCGCTCGCCTTTAGCTCTGCTTCCAGCTCGCCGCAGCGGGACTCCAGACTCGCCTCCGCTAGCAAATGCCTGGACTCGTTCGCCGACAGCTCCGACTCTAGCTCGCCGCAGCGGGACTCCAGACTCGCCTCCGCTAGCAAATGCCTGGACTCGTTCGCCGACAGCTCCGCTTCCAGCTCGCTGCAGCGGGACTCCAGACTCGCCTCCGCTAGCTGGTGGCGGGATTCGCTCGCTGACAGCTCCGACTCCAGCTCGCCGCAGCGGGCTTCCAGACTCGCCTCCGCTAGCAAGTGGCGGGATTCGCTCGCCGCCAGCTCAGCCTCCAGATCACTGCAGCGGGCTTCCAGACTCGCCTGCACATGCAGGTGGCGGGATTCGCTCGCCGTCAGCTCCGACTCCAGCTCGCCGCAGCGAAGCTCTAACGCCTCGAGCTCCAGCTTCAGCTCGTGTTTGATCTCTGCT
The DNA here is from genome assembly GCF_023715725.1 of Paenibacillus pasadenensis. Classification (GTDB taxonomy): domain Bacteria; phylum Bacillota; class Bacilli; order Paenibacillales; family Paenibacillaceae; genus Paenibacillus_O; species Paenibacillus_O pasadenensis_A. The sequence goes on along the minus strand of NZ_JAMBOT010000002.1, from coordinate 45,013 downwards.
GCGATGCGTCTGAGCTCAGCTGCAACATCCGGGCTAAGTGCAGCGAAACCTACCGCCCCGTCTTGAAGCTGCTGCCTTCCTACGCTTCCCGGCTGCAAATGCCGGGCTGAGACCGCTTCCTGCCGAATATGCTCCGCTCCAACCGATTGCTCCTGCAGATGAAAGCCCTGCAGCGCTCCCGGCCGGATATGCTTGCCGCCGATTGATTCCAGCGCCAGTTTATCGCTGCCAACCGAACCTGCGGACAGCTTTGCATCGGTAACGGCGCCATCCGCAAGCTGCCCGTTCCCTACGGCATTCGGTGCGAGCTGGTCTCTGCCGATTGAACCTTCCGCCAGATGTGCAGCCGATATTACGCCTTCCGCAATATGATAGGTCTGTACCGACCCGGCAGCCAGCTGCTCGGAGCCGACCGACTGCTGCTGCAGCTGTTCAGTCCCGATCGAATCCGGTTGCAGCTGCTCTGCTGATAAGCTGCGTGGAGCGATATGACGCGCCGTCACCGATCCATCCGTCAAATGATGAGCGCGGATCGCCTCCGTTGCGATATGCACCCCTAACACATTTCCTTCCTTCAGATGAGTGCTGCGCACTGCATCCGTCTCCAGCGCGGCCGAACCGACGATGCCGGTTGCAAGATGGCGCGCCTGGACCGATGATTCGCCTAATTTGGCGGAGCCAATGCTCCCATCCTCCACCTGTTCGGCTCCGACTGAACCCGGCGCCAGGCTGCTGCGTTCGACCGCATGCTGCTGAAGCTGTGCAGCTCCGATGGAGCTCGGCTGCAGCTCCGCCTGGCCGACGGATTGGGGGGCCAGCTTGGCGGAGTTCACGCTGCCGTCAGCAAGTTTGTCTGACGTTACAGAGCCGTCCGCTAATTTATCCGTGGATACGGATTCGGGGAACAGCTTAGAGGAGCTTACGGAGAAATCGGCAAGATGTTCACTCGTTATTGCCTGCGTCGCCAGCGATCTGCCCTCTACAGCAGCGTCCGCCAAATGAAACGGCGACACCGCCCCCTCCGCCAGCGCGCCTCCCTCAACCGCTCCTGCGGCAAAATGTCTTGGCTGTAAGACGCCATCGGCAAGATGGCGATTGCCGACGCTGCCCTCTTCAAGCTCGGAGGAGCCGACCGCATGGCGAGCCAGCTTGCCGCGTGTAACCGCCCCCTCCGCCAGGCCGAACGAATTGACCGATTCAGGCGCAAGATGAGCCGGTAAAATCGAGTATGCCTGGAGCTTGGCGGAACTGACGCTGCCCGGCTGCAGCTGAGGTTCACCGACGGCGTTTTCCTGCAGCTGCTTTTCGCCAACGGAACGCTCGGAAAGATGGTACTGCCTTACGCTTTGACCGATAAGCTTTGAGCCGTCCACACTGCCAGGAGACAAATGACGGCCTGACACGGCTTCTTCCGCAAGCTTAGCCGAGCCAACGCTGCCATCTGCCAGTTTAGCGGCCGACACAGCCTGATCCGCAAGCTGTTGAGCCGTAACGGCATTATCCTGAAGCTTTACGGAGGTTACGCTGCCGTCGGCAAGCTGGCTGCCGCCCACAGCTCCGTCGGCTAAATGCTCCGTCCCGATGCACGAAACTTCCAGATGACGGCTCTGCACCGCACGCTCTCCGATATGCTCTGAGACGATTGCATCTTCCGCCAAATGCCGGGTTTGTACAGCTTCATCCTGCAATTTATCCGACGTTACCGAGCCGTCTCGCAGCTTGGCGGACGTTACCGCTTGATCGCCCAGTTTTACTTGATCGACTGAGCCTGGAGCCAGCGCTTCCGCACCTACCGATTCCGGCGCATATAAACGTGCGTTAATGCTGCCGTCGGCAAGCGATTCCGCTGTGAGCGAGCCCTCCTTGATATGACGGGCCTCAATGGATCCGTCCTGCAGCAGACGGCCCGGAAAGCTCCGGTCAGCAAGCTTCTCGGGCGTAATGCTGCCATCGCGGAGTTTGGAAGCAACGACGCTCCCGTCAAGCAGCTTGCTGCCGCTGACCGAGCCGTCCGCCAGATGCTCCTCATATACGCTCTGCGATGCCAGCTTGACGGAGGTCACAGCGCCATCCTGCAGCTTGATGGAGCTGACGGAGCCGTCCCCCAGCGCGCCTTCGCCTACCGATCCCTCCACCAGTTTTTCCGCACTAACACTGCGCGGGGCCAGCTTGGCGGACGTTATGGAGCCATTTGCCAAATCAGAGCCGAATACGATAGGATTGACCGGCTCTTCCACCAGCTTGCGTTCATCCAGCTCCTGCTGTAGAACTGCCGTGCGTTCCGCTTCGACCGCTGCCTCCTCGTCAGCCTCTTCCTCGGATGAAGCCTGCTCCTGCTGCTGCTCCTCCAAGTTCGATTCTGAACTCAGCTCCAAATCCGGCTCTAAATCTTCAAGATTCAATTCCTTGGGCGCAGGCGGAGCCTCCACGCTGCTAATCTGGAACTGCTTTTGGCTCGTTTTCAGATCGTCAATCCATTCAATTTCGGAATACGATGGATTTTCCACCTGCAAAATCTTCTTCCGAAGCTTCGGCTGCTTGCCTCTCCGGTTGTTTGCCATAGCCCTCTCCTTTAATTCCGACATCATCAGGGCTACTATATGCGCGAAGGCGGGCTTTTTTACCATCAAGGACAACCAATTCGACAAAAAAAGCCCGTTCCCGGCCAATTGGCTCAAGAACGGGTACTTCTAGCAAACGTATCGCAACAGCTCTTTTTAATCCTCTTGCAGCCGGCTCATGAACTCTTCGACGGCGCTGTAGCCCTGCTGCTGCAGGTACCAGTTGTTCGCGGCCGCCTCTACCAAACTTGCTACGTCACGTCCGGGCTGCAGCTGAATTTGCATATGAGGTATTTTTACGCCCATATAATCCGTATATCTCTCTTCTATCTCGAGATCGTTGTTCAAATCGTTGTCGCGCCATTTGGTCAGCTCAATATCGAGCGCAATGCGGGTTTCGTCCTGAAACGCCTTGCGGCCGTATAACCGAACGACATTGATTAGCCCAATGCTGCGCAGAGCGAGAAACTCCTTCGTTTTACCGTTATGCGTTCCGAGCAGCGTGCGCGGACTCAGCTTTTTCAGCACGATTGCATCGTCAGCGACAAGCCGGTGGCCTCTGCGGATCAGCGAGTGCGCCGTTTCGCTTTTGCCTGCCCCCGAAGCACCGCGCAGCAGAATTCCGATGCCCGATACGTTCACGCATACGCCGTGGATCGTAATTTGCTCGGCAAGCTCTTTGACGAGATAGGCGTCCATCAGCGCGATGAATTCGGACGTAGACTGGCCTGTGCGCAGCAGCGGAATTCCTTCCTCCTCGCAATACCGCATGAGGTATTTCAAACCATCTTGGCCGGAGGTCACGATAAAACAAGGCGGATGATACTTCACGATGTTACCGATATGAAGATTCCGCTCCAGCTCGGTCAATTTATGTAAATAAGTGATTTCCTTGATTCCAAGCACCTGAACCCGTTCCATCGGAAAATAGTCAAAATACCCGACAAACTCCAGTCCCGGCCGGTGTCCGCCCGGCTTGCTCACCTTCCGGTCAAGGCTTTCTTCTCCGGCAAGAATCTCCAGCTTGAAGTGATCCGCCAATCGGCGAACCGTCATCATTCCTTTGCTCATATCCCGCGCGCCTCCCTCCCGTAATCTCGGCTCCTAACGCAGCCTCAGCTCATAGGTCAAAAACTCCGTATCCTGTTCATACCCTTCCGACTCGTATAAACGGCGCGCCGCCATATTGTCCGGGGCCGTAGACAGCTGAATATATGCCGCGCCTGTCGATCTGGCATGACGCTCCGCCTCATGAAGCAGCTGACGTGCCGTTCCCCGTCCGCGCCAGCGGCGGTCTACGTACAAATCGTTTAAAATCCAGGACCGCTTCATGGAAAGCGAAGAAAAGACAGGATACAGCTGCACGAATCCGGCCAATTCATCCTCAACAACAGCTGCAAGCAGAACCGAATCGCGGCGCTCCAGCCTCTCCCGGATAAAGTCTAACGCCGCTTCCCGCTGCGGCTGCTCATCCGCATACCCGTAAAACAGGCGATACTGATGAAACAGCTCCGACAGATTCCTTAACATGCCGGGATCCGCCTCGCAAATCCGTATTTCACCGCCGTTATCGTTCAATTGATTTACCTCCCGGCTGTACTCAATCAAGCCTCAGGCTTGAAGCCCTCTTCCATTAAATAATCCTCTGCCTCTTCGTACGTTTCAAAGGCCATTTCCAAATTCAGCCCGGCGTAAAGGTACCACAAATCTTCCTCATGCCGCAGCTCCAGCGTATTGCCGTCGCCATCGCGCCAGCTGTTCTTCGCCATGCGCCTCCGCTTGGCGGCGCGGCTCTGTCCCGGCTCGCGGGCTGGCGCGCCTGGCGGCTTGGATAGCGAAGCAATCGAAGCGGCGGTCAGCTCCCGCAGCTCGTCCGCATCCAGCTCGCGGATGTTTGTATACCCTTTTTCATCCGTATCCCAGCCGTTCAGCAGTCCGGCGTAAATAAAACCGCTGCCGTTTGGATGCAGCCGGAATACGACTGTTTTTTTCTCATGCTGGCTGCCTTCAAAGTGGAAATTAACCCGGCCCATCGAAACATCGTTGCGCGTCAGCTCCGGGAACGAAGTAAACAGGTCTAGCTTTTCATCAAAAGATAACATGGAACCCTCCGAATCCGTTATGTACAGCTAAGACCACTATATCATAATTCTAGCAGAGCTTCCGTATCCCAATTCCCGGCCGCAGCTCCAACGCCGCAAAACAAAAAAACCGTCTCCGGAAAGGAAACGGCTCTGGCGTTTAGCGAAGCGCGCGCTTGACGATCCGCTTCCAGGCAGCCAGCATGCGCAGCCGGCTTCTGTCTTTGCGGAGCATATCTTTAAATTTGTCCAGCGTCTCGGTCTGATCCCATTCCAGCCGCTCATGAAAATATTTGCTGGCCATTCCATAGAACAGATGCGGGAACAGCAGATCGGCGTAGATAACCCGGCACTGATCCGCCGTGAGCGGATGGCTTTTATGGTAAGCCCGCAGCATCGCGGCCGCTTTGAGCCCGCTCCAGCCCGTCTTTTTCATCACCTTGTTGAAAATTTTACGGATATCTCTCGCCGGAAGATCGATCGTCACGGAGTCCATATCGATCACATAATAACCGCGCGGAGACTTAATCAGGTTGCCGGCTGCAAAATCCTGATGGCATAAGTTGCCCTGCTCCGCCACTTTATTGACCCAGCGTCTGTACGAGCCGCCTTCAATGATGGCCATGGCACGTTTGCCCTGGAGGATGTACCGGTCAACATGCCGCATAAACAATTTGGAAAAAACGCTTCGGTCCAGCTTGGCAAGCGCCTTGAACAGCTCCAGATGGTCCAGCTGCTTCTGGTACGCATTGCTCCATCGTCCCAAATGCCGCCGCTCACGCAGCTCAGCCTGCGGCTGGAAGCCGCGGGACGCGCGATGGAATATGCCAAGCTGCCGCATAATCGACGCCAGCTCCACCGCTGTATAACGTTTAGGCGAGGTGCCCGGCACAAAGTCGGATAAAACATAACCTCTTCCTTCGTCATCTTCCGCAAAATCGGCGCCGGATGACGTTTGCACCATTTTTGGGATACGAACGCCTTTTTTCTGAAGGTATTTCGTCGCCTGCAGGAGAAACAGCAATCGGTCCTTTTCTGCCGGAGACTTTTTGAGCACCTTCGGCCCGGAAGAAGTGCTGACGAGCCATGAAGCTTTTTTATCTTTGTCATTCAGAATGACGGCCTCTTTGATCTCAAGCGGGAACTGGGACAGGACCGCCTTCACTTTGGACTGGTTATCCATCGCTCATTACCTGCCTCTTACTCGTTTTCGCCTCTTGCGGCTGGGTTTGCCTGTTCCGGCTGTCGCTTTTCTTTTCCGCATGAATGCAGCCTTTCTGTCGATCAGCATTTTGGTCGGCACACTGCGGTAGGCTTCGATGTACACGTTGTTGAGCCGCTCCGCCACATGCTCGAAAGTGAACGAAGACTCCGCTTTCTGGCGCCCGTTGCGCGCCATCTGTAACGCTTTCTGCGGATTGGACAGCATGAAGGAAATCGCTCCGGCAAACGATTCAACCTTTTTATACTCCCGCACGATATAACCGTTGACCCCGTGTGTCACAATCTCGCCGTTTCCGCCCCTGTTCGTCGTAATAATCGGGATGCCTGCAGCCATCGCCTCATAGTGAACCCGCGCGAGCGGCTCCTGCCACTGGGAGCTGCACACGAATACGTCGCTCATCAAATAATAGTTTTGAATTTCATCGGAAGGGACGTATTTCGTGAAAATAACCTTGCTGCCGTACGGCTTTGCCAGCCGCTGCAAGATTCGCCCATATTTATCAACCGTATCGTCGCTGAACCATTTGCCGCCGACAATGACAAGCACGGCGTTTGGATGCTCCCGCAGCACATGCTCCATCGACTGGATCAGCAAATGCGGCCCTTTTTTGACGCTGAGCCGCCCCACGTACAAGATGACCTTTTTATTCTCAAGGCCATGCTCCGCGCGCATGGATCGTCGGATCTGCTGTCCTTGCGCGGTCCAGACCGGATGAAACGTGCTTGGGTCAAAGCCCGAATACACCGTCTTGACTTTGTTGTCCGAACCCGCGACTCGTTCGGTAACAGTTCTTTTAATAAAATTGCTGACAGTGGTGATTTGGGATGCATATCGAACGCTCAGCTGAGCGTCGGCGTCCGACAGCTTGAACATGTGAAACATCTCGTTGTGAAGACTGACCACGAATCTGCTGGACGGCGAAGCCGACTTCAGCCGAATCAGATTTTTGGGGCGGTTGAACACATGAACGACATCGTATTTGTGCTGCTTTAACGATTCCGCCACCTTAGCGATATAAACTTCCCGAGGATAACGGTAATAAGTGACGCCGCTGCGAACCTCATAAATCGGCAGCTGCTCATCGGTGATGGAATACACCGTCATCTGGTGCTGCTTCGACAGCACCGGCAGCACGCCGTCAATCATAATTTGAATTGCCCCGCCCCGGATGGCCGGACTGGGCAGCTTTTCGGTGCATACGAACGCCAGCCTCATCGGCTTGCCTCCTCCGCCTTGCTTATTGTCAGCTGTACAGCTTCTTCAAATCGTCAAGCTCCAAGGACAGCCCCTGCTGGAGTGTTACCTGCGGCTTGTAGCCAAGCAGCGAATGCGCTTTGGAAATATCCGCCCAAGTATGCTTCGGCTCCCCGCGCGCGCTGCCTGTATACACAACGTTGGCCTTCGTGCCCGTCAGCTTCTCCAGCATTCCGATAATCTCGTTCACCGACGCCCGCTGCGCGCCTCCGATATTGATCGTTTCCCCGATTAAACCCGGCTGCAGCGCCGCTGCGGCAGTGCCCCGGACACAGTCCAGAACGTACGTAAAATCCCGGGTCTGCGTACCGTCTCCGTAAATGCGGAGCGGCTCTCCCGCCAGCATGTGACGGATAAACAAATGAAAAGCCATATCGGATCTCTGGCGCGGGCCGTAAACCGTGAAAAAGCGCAGCACAACAGCAGGAATGCCGTCGCTCAGCCGGTATACCCGGCACAGCTGCTCCCCGGTCTGCTTCGTGACGCCGTAAGGCGAGAGCGGTTTAAGCACGGCTTCCTCGGAGACCGGGCCGGATTTTTCGCCGTAAACCGACGAGGTGGAAGCAAATACAACCTTCTGAACCGCTGTGCCCGCACAAGCCTCCAGCAGCCGCTGCGTGGCCATAATGTTCCCGTCGATATAATCGATGAACGAGCTGCCGAAGCTGGATCTGACGCCGGGAATGCCGGCAAGATGACAGACAATATCCGCATCTGCGAGAACCGGAGCCCAATCGATCTGAAGCAGATTGGCCTTCATGAAGGAAAAGCGGGGATGGTCCAGAAAGAGCTCCATATTACGGGTGTCGATCTGCCGAAATTCCTCACGCACCATTCCGTCGATGCCAACAACCTCATGTCCGGTATGCTGGAGGAAAAATTCGCATAGATGAGAACCGATAAAACCGGCCGCGCCGGTTACGACGATTTTCATAAACGTCCCACCCCGACATATCGCAAGCCAGCAGCTTCAACCGCAGCGGAATTAAGACGGTTACGGCCGTCCAGCACAATATCGCCCCTCATTCCCGCAGACACCTGCTGCCAATCGGCGCTAAGAAATTCCTCCCAGCCTGTCGCCAGCACAAGCGCGTCGGCTTCCTGAACTGCGTCATAAAGAGACTCTGCCCAGGACACGCCGGCAATTTCAGGGGAAACGAGCGGATCATAAGCCTTTACTTTCCAGCCCTCTCGCACAAGCTTTTTGATGAACACTATAGCCTGAGAATTCCGGATATCGTCGGTGTTTTCTTTGAAGGCAGCTCCCCATACCGCAATGAGCGGCTGACCGGTCGCTTCGCCCATAGCCTGCTTCAGCTTATGCACATATAAATTAGGTTGTGCCCGGTTCACCGCGCGGGCGGCGCGCAAGATCTGTAGCTTGACACCCTTTTGGCCGGCGGCATGCCGGAGCGCATCCAGGTCCTTTGGCAGACAAGATCCCCCATAGCCAAGTCCCGCCTGCAAAAACCTGTGGCCGATCCGCTGATCCAGACCTATTCCTTTCGCCACCTTAGTCACATCGGCTCCGAATGCCTCGCATACTTGCGCAATTTCATTAATGAACGAGATTTTGGCAGCGAGAAAGGCATTGGAGGCGTATTTGATCAATTCTGCGCCGACCCGGTCGGTGATGACATATTCGGTCTCGATGTTTCTGTACAATGCCCTCACAGCATCGGAAGCTTCTTTCCGGTTCGAGCCAATTACGATTCGATCGGGCTGCAGCGTATCGATCAGAGCCGTTCCCTCCCGCAAAAACTCCGGGTTGGAAACAACATCAAAGCTTTCTGCCGGAACGCCGTATTCCAGCAGCCTGCTTTCAATCCAATCCCCTGTTCCCGGCGGCACGGTGCTTTTCACCATAATCAGCTTGTAGGAATGAATTGAAGCCGCAATATCCGCAACAGCCGCTTCGAGGAAGCTCATATCTGCGCTTCCGTCCCTGCGCGAAGGAGTGCCGACCGCCAGAATAACCGCCGGACTTTCGGCGATACTGGAGCGAATATCCGTGCCAAAGCTCAGCAGCCTCTTTTTGATCGCCCTTGATGTCCAGTCCTTAAGCCCAGGCTCGTAGATCGGCATGCCGCCTTCGTTCAAATTGGCAATTTTGCTGGCGACCCGGTCTATGCAGCGGACGTTATGCCCTAGCTCCGCCAATACGGCGGCTGTCGTTAACCCGACATACCCGGCGCCGACGACACAAATATTCATCTGGCAGTTCCCCTTATTCCGTAACAGTGAGTAGCAACGTTATAGACTATGTCAGCAGCCTATCCGCCGTCCCTGGGTAACGCCAAAACTGTACATATGCCTAGAGCCGAGGACAAGTGATATAGAAACAAAACAGCCTTTGTCCCATGGAGGCTCAGGACAAAGGCTGTTGATAGAAATTGTTAGAGTTGGCGTGCACCTTACCGCTTAATCTGCTGTACCGTCTTCTGCAGATCCCGGGTCATTGCATCCAGCGTATCGGCTTCCGTGCGCAGCTGCCGGAACTGCTCCGACGATTTTTTCGCCGATTTCACAATCAAGGCGGAAAACTCAGCGTTGCTGCTGGCGATTTCGCTCGTTTCCAGCATGCCGGCGGATATTTGTTCCGAGCTTGCCAGCAGCTGTTCCGAGGCCGCGCTAACTTCTTCGATTTGCCCGGACACCTGCTGAAAGCCGCGGACGATCGTCAAAAACATCTCATTCGCCTCGCTGGCCGAAGCTGATCCGATCTTAATCTTTTGGCCAACTTGTTCCATCGCATGAACAGACGATGCTGCCGCAGCCTCGATGCTGCGAATGAGCTCGCCGATAATTTGGACGGATTGCGACGTCTGTCCGGAAAGCTTGCGAATCTCTTCCGCAACAACCGAAAACCCTCTTCCATGCTCGCCAGCTCTTGCAGCTTCAATGGAAGCGTTCAGTGCAAGCAGATGGGTCTGGCTTGAAATACCGCTAATTGTTTGAACAATTTCGTCAATCTGCAGCATCGAATCATTCAACGAATGGACAGCGGAAGCCGATTGCTCAGCCGAAGCCTCAATTGCTCGCATCTGCTCCGTCATGCCGCCCATAACCGAGATGCCTGTCTCCGCCGATTCCGACGAGTGCTGGGCCACCCCGAGAATATCCGTCGAGGATTCCGAAATCCGCTGAATGCCCTCTACCATTTCTTGAATCGATAGAGCCGTCTCTTGCGTGCTGCGCATTTGCCGCTCGGCCCCGCTCGACACTTCAGACAGATGCCCGATTGTTGTTTCGCTCGCCTGCAGGGAATGATCAAAGGTCGTTTTAAATTCACCCGTTGTTTGCCCCAGCTTTGCTGTCACGTTCCCCACATTCACATTGATCTGTTCCAGCAAGCCGTGCAGATTGGAGCGCATTTCCTCAAAGGAACGGCCCAGTTGGCCAACCTCATCCGAACGGTTTTGCACCTTTTCCGGAACGCCTGTTTTTAAGCCCGTTTTCTCCGATTCCTGTATCGAACGGGTCAGCGTTACAATCGGCCGAATGACTCCAAAATGAATCTGAATTGTGTAGAACAGAAGCATAAGAACAATAATGGCAACCATGATAATGACAAATTGAAGCAATCCGTTTTTAATGGCGCCATTGTTCGTCACATCCTGATCCAGCAGCAGCACCGCAGCGGTTTTTCCCTCCGCATCCTTGAGCTCCGAATACAGCCTGGACCGATTTTCGGCGTCGCTTCTCTCAAATACTTGAATCGGCTCGCCGCCGCTTCCCAGCTTTCCGGCAACAGGAGCAAAGTTGGTCGGCCCTATTCCTTCTACAGAAGAAATAACGTTACCATTCAAATCCTGTATGGCTGCTTTAACTTTAAAAATCTGGTCGATCTGCTGAATCACATTGCCCTTTAGATAGGTGCCAAAAACAACATACCCAATTGATTCATCCAGCTTATCGACATCCCTCAGAACATTGACGGCAGCAAACATCGTCATCCCCTTAGAGGTGTGCATCAGGCCGCCGAGCGCAGGTTTTTCTTTTAGTTGAGCAGGAATAAAAGAAGACTGGAATTCCGTAAGTTCTTCCGAGGAGGATGAGATCAGCTTGCCAGAAGCGTCATACACCTGTGTAAAATGAATATTTTCGATTAAATCCGGAACGGTATTCACATTCTCTTCGACAAACGCCTTGTCCCTCCGCTGAACAGCCTCATAGAGCGCTCCCCAGACCGCGTAAGACTTCGTAGAGGCAATCAGCTGATTGGATTGCTCGGCCAAATACCTGTCTACCGATGCCTTCATATCCAGTAAATTTTGCCGCTCCATCTCGTTGATTCGGGAGGAGGTCCCCGTGAATGAAATATACTGGGCGATCATCAGCGGTATTCCGAGATACAGTACGGTCAGCAAAGCAATTCTCTTCAGGAGCGACCAGCGCATCCTTTTCCCTATTAGTTGTTTCATTTTCGCGTCACCTCATCCAACTGGTGCAATACATGGCCTTGCTTTTTATTTATCGGAATTTCCCCCTCTTTAAATTAAAAAAGATTGCCGGTTGGCAATCTTGATTTCGAATCTTAGTGGGAAGGCTGTCGTCCGTTGAATCACTCTCAGCTAAAAATCATCGATTTAGAGCCTATCCCAAAATAAAATCAGAGAGCATGAACAGGGATTATTTTTCTCCAGAAAATGAGAGCGCAGGCGAAGTGAAGCAGCCCTAAATAGTTTCGAGCCTTCTTTTCAAAACGAACCAGTATTTTACGGAATTGATTGAGCCATGAAAATAACACTTCCACGACCCAGCGACGAGGGTGTTTGCCTTCTTATATCTCTTACTTTCATCACCTCGTGAGCGAATGTGAGGGATAAAGCCGTGGTCGATGACCTGCTGATGGGCTGTTTCCCCTTGATAGCCTGCATCCGCACACAAATGAGGTTGTGGCGTCGTTGTCCGGGGCCGTTCCAACGAGAATGCCATATGGATTGCTGCGCGAGTTCTACCCCAAAGGATTTGATTTCGCAACTATTTGTGATGAGGGATTGGATGGGGCAATTTACCTGATCAAGAATCACCCTCGAAAAGTTTTGAACTGGAAATCAGCACATGATTCTTTCATGAACGAAGTGTTGCACTTGGCTTGACAATCCGCCATATATTTAAGTTAACAATATATGTCTAAACCCATGCTTCATGCTTTGGTGAAGTCCAACGCATCTCAGCTTATGAAAAACAAGTTATAGACTGAACATTACAAATGAGACAGCGGCAGACCAAGACTGAAAAATAAAGTCTTAGACTGCCGCTGTCTCATTAAAACTAACGTCTCCCGTTAGCGCAATAGATATTGCTTTATTATGGGTAAGTCTGGGGGATTAATTTCAGGCGGAATTTCCTTAGGATCATAAAAGCATAATTCTAAGACTTCATCTCCGTCTTTTTCTAAAGTGCCACTATAATCATTACATACATAAGCTGTCACAACGTTATACACTTCGTCACCATGAGGATATTTATAATAAAACTCATTGCCTGAAAACACATTAAACAACGTCAACGAGTTGGCGATTAAACCTGTTTCTTCAATTAGTTCTCTTTTAGCTACATCTGTGAGATTCTCTCCTGGCTCTAATGAACCGCCTGGTAGCCCCCACAAACCATTGTCGGTTCTACGTTGTAATAGTAATCGATTCTTAGCGTCGGTGAGTAAAACACATGCACCTGCCATGATTATCGGGCTAGTGCCTATAAGCCCTCTAAGTTCCATCATATATCCCAAATTGATCAACCCTCCAAATGTCATATACGACTGTTACGTTGCTATGAACATTTTTGTCAAACGTCCCGTATTTCCTCGAAAAACAAGCCTTTGCCGAAGCCCTAGGCGCGGGAGCAAATAAGCGAGCGACGGTTGGCACGCTGCTATCCGTGGGTTGGGTACCACACATTATGCCTGCGTCAGGAAGAGCTTAGGCGAGCTAAAACCGCACGTCCAGTCTTCCAAACCAGTTTTTCTTTAATAAACCTACACTGAATACCTTATTTTCATTATCTCCATAAATGAGAAGCACACGATTTTAAGTTATCTGCAAGTCATAAATTACATCTAATGTAATATTGGCACTTTTAGCAGCCTCTTCAATTGATGGTGAGTAATTATTTATAAATTCAGATTTTAAATACACGATTACAGATACTAGGACAGCAAAAATCAGGATAAATGCAATAAACGGTTTACGCAATATTTCACCTCTTTCAAGGGTTTCAGCTAACGTCTCCCAGTTAGCGTAATTATTTTTTGATTTTACAAATGAAGAAAGGGTACTCAGGAAAAGCTTCGTACAAATTCTTTTGTTCTAACTGATAATTCGTTTGTTTCAGGTATTCTTCTAACAACTCTAACGAAGAGTATTTTAAGTTAGCCATAAACATAAGGTATCCACTGGTATTTAATAAACTAAAACACGAATCTAAACACCTCTCTAAGTCACCAGTCTCGTTGATCGCAGAGCCTATTAAGGTAACAATATCAAATTTTTCTTTAGGTAAGTCAGAATCGAAAATACTTTTACACAACACTTTAGAAGGATTAGGATGACCTTCCCGTTGTTGTCTATAAGCGAATATTTCGCAAATTTCGTTGTTAATATCAATACTTGTTATGTTTCCTTTGCCTTTTAGCCAATATCCGAGGTAATCATCCCAATCTCCTGTTCCAATCCCAACATTACAAACCTGAATTCCATCAGTAACTGTAAATGTTCTTCTTACGTAATCCCTTGTTATCAATTCTGTATGTATGCATTGTGGGGATGAGTTCCATTCGCCAGCTTCAGGACTTTTAAGTTCAAGGTAATAGTTAAATAATTTTTCGTCCATATTCATTGAAGAATGCTCTCCATTTGTGTCCTATTTACAAATTAGAATTCGGGACATTCCCTAAATATCCTTCCAGATTATTCAAAGTAACCTGCCCGCTAGCTTAACGCCGCCGCTGCCAGTCTAGAACTTTATTTTCCTAGTCTAACACTTTATTTTCATCAGATACCCTGAGTCGCTTTTCCTTTTTATGCTGCTCGGTGCCGGCAGATTAACGATGATTTAATTCAATTCTCTTAAGAATTCGCCTTTATTTTTTTGATGTGCTGCATCTCAAATTTTGAGAAAGGGGATACATAATTTGATAGGCAAATATTCGTTTTTCAATCTTGACGGAGTACTTCTCAAAATTTGAGACGACTATGAACATCGGATTTTGAAGGTAACTGCAAGATTAATGTCAAGGCCTCTACAACCAAAAAACGGCCTCTATCCAATGAACCTTGGATGGGCCGTTTACGTTATTTATCTTGTTTTCGTGACGAAAAGTGGTGGAATTGGGGAATAGTCACACTTGTTCAACTTTAATCAGCTAATCAAACTCATCAGGCTGCGGAACTCCAGCTCCTCGAATTTGCGCTCCACGGCATGGCGGTCCACTGCCCAGCAGCATTCATGCATCGCCAGCAGCACCGGCGTTTCGCAGTTGATCGTCGCCAATCTTCGCGAGAGATGCAGCATGTCGAGATCAGCTTCAATCTTGGCGCGGACCGACTTGGACAGGGCGTCCAGATTCGCCAAAATGCCTTCGACGGAGCCGTATTCCTGAACGAGCTTCATAGCGGTTTTTTCCCCGATCCCTTTTACGCCGGGATAGTTGTCGCTCGCGTCGCCCATCAGGCCCTTGACGTCAATGATCTGCGGCGGCGTCAACCCGCGCTCCTCCATCAGGCTTTCCGGCGTATAAACCATATAGTTGCCGTGGCCTTTTTTCATAATGACGACCGAAATCCGCTCATCTACCAGCTGAAGCAGATCATGATCCCCGGTCAGCACATACACCTCATGCTCCTGGCCGTGCAGCCGCGCCAGCGTGCCGATGCAGTCATCGGCCTCATAACCCGGAGCTCCAATATTGGGCACGCCAAAGCTGGCCACAACCTCCTTGACCAGATCAAACTGCGGAATCAAATCGTCCGGCGCGTCGGGACGGTTAGCCTTGTAAAGCGAAAACTCCTCCGTGCGGAATGTGCCGCTTCCCAGATCCCAGCAGCAAGCGACATGCGTCGGCTGAAACTTGCGGACGGCATCCATGAAATAACGGACAAAGCCATGCACGGCGTTAACCGGCAAGCCGGAGCTGGTGCGCCGAACGCTGCCGCCATATGCAGTCGCAAAATAGGCGCGGAAAAGAATAGCCATGCCATCCACGAGCAGCAGACGAGAACGCTCCGGCAGCTCCGCCTCTCCAGCCGGCTGCGGGCGTTTCTCCTCCTCGTTCCAGGTAAACAGATCCATCCCTATCCCTCTCCTCTCCAAAATGCAGGCAGCCAGCGGGCAATCCGCTCTGCCGCTTCAACAAGCCTGTCCTGCTCCTCAACGATTGCAATTCGCACATAGCCTTCGCCTTCGCTGCCAAATGCATCGCCCGGCACAACCGCCACGCCCGTAGCGGCCAGCAGCCGCTCCGCGAAGGAACGGCTGCTGCAGCGTTCTCCCTGCTGCGGCTGCGGCACCGGCGCCCAGAGGAACATGGCAGCCGCCGGTGCGGACACCGGCCAGCCCGCTTCGCCGAGCGCCTGCACAAAAGCATTCCTTCTGCTTTCGTATATGCTCCCGAAGCCGGAATAACCGGGCTCCATCGCTTCCGTCAGCGCCGCGACAGCCGCCTCCTGAACGGCTCCGAACACGCCGTAATCAATGTTGGCTTTCAGGCTGCGCAGTGCCCCAACTGCTTCCGCATTGCCGGCGATGTAGCCGATTCGGCATCCGGCCATATGAAAGCTTTTGGACATCGAATGGAACTCTACCGCGATGCCCTTCGCTCCGGGAAGAGCAAGCACACTTTCGGGACGGTACCCGTCATAGCCCATTTCCGAGTAGGCCAGATCATGGACAAGCAGCGTGTTATGCTTGCGGCATTTATCGAGCAAGCGGACTAGAAGCTCGCGGCTGGAAGCGGCGCCGACGGGATTGCCCGGCAGTCCCAATAGCACAAAACGGGCCTCGTCCCAGACTTCGTCCGGCAGGCTGTCCGGGTCCGGCAAAAAGCCGTTTTCCGGGCGCAGCTTCATGTAGACCGGCTCAACTCCGGCAACGGCAAGCGCCGCTGCATAAACGGGATAACCCGGGTCCGGCACAATCGCATTGTCGCCGGGATTGCACAGTGCAAGCGCGAGATGGGCAAGGCCGTCCTGAGAGCCCATGAGCGTAGCCAGCTCATGATGGGGATCGATGTCGGCCCCGAAGCGAAAGCTCATCCACTCCGCTGCCTTGCGGCGAAACATATCGCTGCCATGTGAAGACGGATAGCGATAAGAACCCGGGCGCAAAGCCGCCTCGCTAAGAGCCCGCATAACCCGTTCGCTTGGCGGCAAATCCGGACTGCCGATGCTCAAATCAATGACATCCAAACCGGCAGCGGACGCTTTGTCCCGCCACTCCGCCACCTCGGCGAAAATAGAAGAACCGAGCCTGGCCAGCTTGTCCGCTCCTAAACGGTCAGCCATGCCATACCTTCCCGTATTCCTCCGGCTTGTAACCAATGGTCGCTGCGCTGCCGTCCGAGACGATCGGCCGCTTGAGCAGCCTGCCGTTGGAGGCAAGCAGCTCCAGCTGCTCCTGCTCGCTCATGTCAGTAAGTTTGTCCTTCAGGTTCATTTCCTTGTACACCTCGCCCGAGGTGTTAAAGAACTTTTTGAGCGGAAGACCGCTTTGCTCCAGCAGCTCGCGCAGATGCTCCACAGACGGCGGCTCTTCAAACACCGGGATGCGGTTAAGCTCGCGTCCCATCCCTTCCAAATCTTTAATCGCTTTGCGGCAGGTCCCGCATTTGCTGTATTCATATATGGTTAGCGGCTTGCTCAACTGCGTCCACTTCCTTTGTGTCGTAAATGCTATTAAGCCATTGAAAATTAATTCGCTGCGCCAAAGCCCGGCCCTACGATCGCTGTTGAACTCAGATTTCCCTCAATTTATTCTCTCAGAAAGGTAGAAATCCGACTTCAAAGGCGAACGCTGGCGCTTCTACGGGCTCAGCCTTTGGCTTCGCTCCATTTTCAACTGTTAAATCCTACTCCCCGCGCAAAAGCGTCTCCAGCGCCGCCAGGTCGGGCGGAAGAGGAGCCGAAAAGCTCATTTCCTCGCCCGTCATCGGATGCTGGAAGCTGAGCCGCTCGGCATGCAGCGCCTGCCGTCCGGCTGCGCGCTCCCAGTCCTCGCGGCCGGAGCCGTTTGCTGCTGGGCCGTACATCCGGTCCCCGATCAACGAACAGCCGATCCAGCCCATATGGACACGAATCTGATGCGTCCGGCCGGTTTCCAGCCTCAGCCTGAGCTTGCAGGCGCCTCCACCGCCGTAAACATCCGCCGTCTCGTACAGCGTTGCGGAAGGGTAACCAACTGGCGTCACGATCCGGTAATGCGGCGCATCCGGGTCGCGGTCAATTGGAGCGTCCACCCGTCCGGACGGGATGACTGGGGCGCCGTATGCAAACGCCAAATACCCTTTGCGAATGCGGCCGTCGCTATGCTGCTCCGACAGCTGCTGATGGACGTACGGATTTTTGGCGATCAGCACAAGGCCCGACGTGTCCTCGTCCAGCCGATGGACGGGCCGGAAACGCACGTTTTCGCCCTGCTGCTGCCAATGATGCACAATCGCGTTGGCAAGCGTGCCCGTATAATGCCCATGGGTCGGATGCACGACCATGCCAGACGGTTTATGGGCAAGCAGCAGCCACTTGTCCTCAAATACAATCTCAAGCGGCAGCGGCTGCGCCAAAATATCGTCGGAGCGCTCCTGCTCCATGCGAATTTCGCAAATATCGCCAGCCGAAACAGGGTCTCCGGAATACGCCCGCACCCCGTTAATCATTAGCCCTTTATCCGTAAGCTTGAGCCGCGAGAGCAGCTTGCGCGAAACGCCGAGACGGCGCTCCAGCAGCTTGGACAGCCGCCAGCCATGCTCCAGCTCGCCGGCAGTCACCGCAATCGGTTCATAGTAGCCAAGGGGCGGCACGGTTCCTTGCACATACCTTGGATCGGTTTTAGCGGTCGCCACGAAAAACATCCGCTCCCCGCACGTATTCCGTATCCGGTTGTCCCGCTCTGGCATTCGCAGCCCGCGAAGCGGCAAAATAAAAATCGGACAACCGGTTCAAATACCGCAGCACAGCCGGATTAATCTCCTTTAGCGCGCCAAGAGTCACCGTCCGGCGCTCCGCACGGCGGCAAATCGTCCGGCAAAGATGCAGTGAAGAAGCAAGCGCAGTTCCTCCCGGCAAAATAAACCGTTTGATCGGCGGCGCTTCTCCGTCCATCTCGTCGATCCAGCCCTCCAGCCGCTGCACCATAACCTCGCTCACCTTGAGCTGTTCCGGCCGGGGATCGGCATAACTGAGGTCGGAGCCGCAGTCGAACAGCTCATGCTGAATCTCTTCCAGCATCGGAGCAAGCTCCGCAGCGGACGGATCGGCAAGAGCTGCAGCCCGGGCAGCTCCCGTAAAAGCGTTTAGTTCATCTATTGTACCGTAAGCCTCGACCTGCGCATCGTCCTTGCCGACACGACCGCCGATGAGAGAGGTCTGACCGGCATCGCCAGTTCGCGTATACAGCTTCATCATCCGTCACATCCCGTCTATCTTAACTAGAGACTCAATTATACCATATTCGCTTTCTGATATTATCTCTGCCAGAACATAGAAAACGGCTCCGCCCGGACGGCTGCCAAAGGCAGCTGCGGGAGAAGCCGTTCTCTTCATCATCCTATCCGCTTGCTCTAGCGGCAGCGAGAAACTGCTAGGTTAAGCGGTGATGCAAAAACTCGTTAATTTTAATATCCAGCTTCTGGCTCATCGAAAGAAGAAGCTCCGACTGAAAACCCGATCCTTGCTCAAAGGTCTGCTCCATCTCTTTGCGAAGGGCGTCGATCTCCTCCGCCAGACCTTGCAGGAAAGGGGTCCAGCTGACTGCCGATACTGACTTGGGCTCCGCTTCATCAACAACATTGGTCTTCATCCCTGTCGTCATACGGCATCCCTCCCGGTCCATCTCGGCTGCAGAAACATTGTTAAGTGCACTGTAGCGGAAAATAAATAATTAATTACTGGAAAGTCACATTCATTATACCAAATGAAACCTATATTGCCTACCGTGTTACAGGGATCTTTATACAATTTCTTCATTTTTTTAGCTTATGAACAAATGCTCCTATACGTTCCATAGCTTCGGTTAACTGGGAAACGGACGTCGCGTAGGAGCATCTCAGATGCCCTTCGCCGCCAAGACCGAACACATTGCCCGGCACTGCCGCAACGCCGTGTTCCTGAACGAGCCGCTCGGCGAACTCCTCCGAGCTCAGTCCCGTGCCTGCAATAGACGGGAACGCATAAAATGCTCCCTGCGGCTCGTGGCATTCCAGCCCGACTTCCCGCAATCCGCTTACGACGAGCCTGCGCCGCTGGTTGTAAGAATCCATCATGCGATGCATCTCATCGATGCCGTTCGTGAGCGCTTCGTATGCAGCAACTTGAGCCATATTGGACGCGCACATAACGGTGTATTGATGAATTTTGAGCATGGCCGATATGAGCTCATGATGGCCGCAAGCGTATCCGATCCGCCATCCGGTCATCGCAAACGCCTTGGAAAAACCACTGACGAGAATGGTGCGGTCCTTCATGCCCGGCATCGAGGCAAAGCTGACATGTTTGGTACCATACGTAAGCTCGGCGTAAATCTCGTCGGAAATGACGATCAGATCGTTTTCCTCGACGATTTTGGCGATCGGCAGCCAGTCCTCGCGCGTCATAATGCCGCCGGTCGGATTGCTTGGGTAGCTCAGCACGAGCACTTTGGAACGCGGCGTAATCGCTGCTTTCAGCGATTCCGGCTTCAGCTTGAAAGCATCGCGCGCAAACGTCTCGATGCCGACGGGTACTCCTCCCGACAGCGCTGTAATGGGAGAATAGGAAATATAACTCGGTTCGGGAATCAGAATCTCGTCTCCTGGCGTAATGAGTACGCGGAGCGCCAGGTCGATCGCTTCGCTGCCCCCTACCGTTACGAGAATCTCTTTGCCGGGATCATAATCAATATCAAAGCTGTCGCTCAAATACTGCCCGATTGCGCCGCGCAGCTCCGGCGTTCCTGCGTTCGACGTATATTGGGTTTTGCCCGCCTCCAGCGCCGCCACGCAGGCGTCTCTTACATGCCAAGGGGTGACAAAGTCCGGCTCGCCCACGCCGAGCGTAATGACATCCTTGCGGCTGCTGGCCAGATCGAAAAACCGGCGGATGCCGGAAGGTTTAATCGCCCGCACCTGCGGGGACAAATAATCGGACATGCTGCGCACAGTAAATTCCTTAGATAGACTCATGTCGGCTCACCCACATTATGGCGTAACCAGCAGCCGCTGATCGCCTTCTTTTTCTTCCAGGATAATGCCGTCCTGCTTATATTTCTTCAAAATGAAGAAGGTTTTTGTCGACAGCACGGAGTCGATCGGAGAAAGCTTGCTGGATACAAAATTGGCGACCTCGTTGAGCGTGCGTCCTTCCACTTCAACGAGCAAATCGTAGGCTCCGGACATCAAATAAACGCTCTTTACTTCCGGATACAGGTAAATTCGCTCAGCAATGCCCTCAAAGCCGCGTCCCCGTTCCGGTGTAATTTGAACCTCAATTAACGCGGTTACCTTCTGGTCGTCTACTTTGCTCCAGTTAATTACGGGCGCGTATTTGACGATGACGTGCTCCTGTTCCAGCTCCGCGATCGCTTGCTCCACCTCATTCTGCGGTTGTCCGAGCATTGTTGCGATCAGTTGCGGGCTCCTGCGCGCGTCTTCCTTCAGCAGTTCGAGCACCTTGAGTTTCTTATCATCCATCGTCGTTATAACTCCCTTCCTGAAGCGGTATAAAGAACATTTTACAACGTAAACAAGTTGTTTGGAAAGCGAAATCGGGAAAGGCCGCGCTTCTCCGCGTCCTGCGGGCCGGGCAGCGGGATTCCATCGCCGCTCTCCCTTAAATCCCGCAAAAAAGAGTCTGCTCCCCTATCAAAATTAAACAATGATCTATGTAAGCACAAAAAGCCGGATGCAGGCATCCGGCCCTGTTCTGTCGTTTAGTTGTACATCGGCGATTGCGGTTGCTGCTGGTTTTGCCCCATAAACGGCTGCGCCTGTCCGCTATTCATACCGCTCATCCGCTGCTGAATGAATTGCTGCGTCTGCTGCTGCGTCTGCGTATACGTGCCGATTTGCTTCTGGATCTCCTGACGGAGCACCGGAGAAGAGGTATCGTACATATTGGCCGACTGCATTGCGTTGTAAAGATCGCCCTGCATCTTCAAGCTGCTGTTCATCAAATCCGTGAACATGCTGCGCACATCCGGGCAGGTAGATTCCGTAGCTGCTGTCGCGTATTCACGCACAACACGTTTCAGATCAGAAAGCACCGTGTATGCCCAGTCTGCGTCGGGAAGTTTAGGCAGCTGCATTCCGTTTTGCTGATTCATCGGTTAAGCCTCCTATTCGGTATGGTTAGTTTTGTGGAGCCGTCGGAGCAAGCTGCTGATGCTGGTTGAGCGAATTCATCAGCGTTGTGTAGTTCTGCTGATGGGTTTTAACCATATTGGATAGCAGCTGGCTTAAGCCGGCATCGCTGATGCTCGTGGCCGCACAAGCGCATTGCTTCATTAACAGATCTTCATTGGACATAGAGTCCGCAATGTACTCCAATTCTTTACCGGAAATCGGCTGCAGCATGGATGGTGCCTCCCTGGAAATGAGATTAAGTTGCCAAAGGGTAGGATGCCCAAGGCAGACTCTAATATGTAAGCGGAGAAGCGCTTTCAGCTCCCCAGCATCAAATAAACAGCGCATGAATAGCGGAAACGGGAAGCAGAATCTCCTGTCCGTCCGCCTCCGTCATCGTCATCATTCCATCCTTGGACGGTCCTACAACGCCGGAGCAATCCGGCAATCCGCCGCGGCAAATTACGGCCATTTCGCCTTCAAGCCTTTCCAGCTGCTGCTCAAAATTACGGGCGAGCCCAAGCGTGAGCGGACGAAGAGGAAACTGCTCCTGTCCAAGCCGGTAAGGCGCCGTCCCCGGAAAATAGGGAGATAAGGCCTGCAAATGATGCATCGGAATCAACACAGCGCCATGAAGCGGGGTACAAAATATCGAAAAGTCATTCATGACACCAGCTAAATACCCGTGCAGTACATGCAGCCGTGATAATCGGACCTCGGAATAGCTGCCTTTTACCCCTTGCAGCATTGCACGGTATCCGTTCGGAACTATTTCCGCCTTGTGTGCCTCAGCCAAACCGCTGCCGCTCGCCATCGCTGCCCCATCAGCGGACGGGTATGCTTTTACACCTCTTACCTGGTGCCATGGAATGTAAACGATTCTGCCTTTCGCCCGCTCCCTTACGACAAGCATATCCTTCAAGCGCGCCTCCACTGTCGCTTCCATTTCCCATCCGTCCAATTGAATCATGACCGACCTGCCAAACCAGCTGTTTCCCGCTTCCAACGTTAATCTCCCTCCGAACACCGGCGCATCTCCTGCATCGAGATTTAATGCCGTTTGCCTCCTGATCTGCATGTTCTGCATTGTATGCGGCCTGTCTTCGGCCCGTATGGGGAGATGCCGCCGACGTTTGCACCGCTGCAATTCCGAACCAACCGGGCCCTTGCGGAATATCGTATCGCATAGGCAATCGCCTGGCGAAGAGGGATAGGGGGCGGATACGATGAGAGCCGGACTTCCGGTCAGATCAATTCTCATAAGCGCCGGAAGCCAAGCTGAGCTGGCCAAAGACGCATGGAGCCGTAAATTCGTGCCGATTCAGTTGACGGCCGGAGGAATGACAACCGGGGCGCGCATCCGCTACCGCGGCGGCCATACGAGAGAATATCCGAAAAAATCGTACGAAATTCGGCTCGATAGCGGCCTGGTGCTGCATTTGAATGCAGAATCCGACGATCCCTCAATGATCCGCAACGCTTTGTCATTCCGGTTCATGGAACAGATCGGCGTTCCCGCCCCCCGCACGAGGCACGTTTGGGTCGATATCAACGGCACTCCAATGGGCCTCTATCTTGAAATCGAGGCTGTAAACTCGCGTTTTTTCGCGCTGCGCGACATTCCTTATCAATCGCTTCTCTATGCGGCTAATGACAGCGCCAATTTTGAAGCTACCCATTCCGATACCGGCAGGCGCAAGCGGGATTTTTCAGACGGGTATGAATTTATGGAAGGCGACGGCGATACGCTGCCCCGGCTTTGCGCGTTTATTCGCGGCATTCATCGTCAGAGGGACGATAAGCTTCGCGAGCTGCTTGAGGAGCACATCGATATCCCCGCTTATTTCCGCTGGCTGGCCGGCGTTGTTCTGACAGGGAATTTTGACGGCTTTGAGCAAAATTACGCCCTGTATGAAAATGCCAATGATCGCACTTACGGCATTCTGCCCTGGGACTACGAAGGCACATGGGGCCGCAACTGTTACGGCAAGCCGTGCAAAGCCGATACGGTGCGCATCCAAGGTTACAATGGGTTAACCCGCAGGCTGCTGCAATTTCCGGATTTAAAACGGGATTATGCCCTTTTGCTGGAGCAGCTTCTCGACGAGATTTTTACGGAGGAGCGGCTCGGTCCGGTTATTGATGAGCTTTTTAGCTCACTATCTGCAGCGGTCCGGCTGGATACAAGCCGTTCCGCAACCAAAAGTCTTTTTAGCGGCGAGGCGGATTTCATCCGCGAATTCATGGAGCTCAGGAAGCTGAACGCTTGGCATGAGCTGCAAAAATGGCCCGGCGCTCTTCCCTCAGCCGAAACGCTCCGATCCAGAGCAACGGACTTTTGAAAGTAAATGCTTCCATTCCTTCCAGGTTCAGTTTTTTGTTTTGGTGTTAAGCTTGTTTCGGATCCACCACCAGCCCGCAATCGGAGCTGAGCCTAGCGCAAGCAGCAGCCATGCAAAGCTTCGCTCTCCGGCGGCTGTCCCCGCAGCGATAAACAAAAACGCCCCCGTCCCGGCAAGACGGCCCAGCGTAAGCGCAGCCTCGCGCAGCACTGTCAGCTCGACCCTGTTTTTCACCGCCTCATCGTTGCGTCCCATCAGATCAAACACCGACGAAGTCATCGGAATCATATAAAGCGGCGCAAATAACGAGGTGCCGATGCCAAGCAGCATGAGATTAAAATAGCTCATTCCCCCGAGCAGCGGAGCTACGGCTCCCGCCAGCAACAATGTCCCGGCAAGCATTGCTGTTTTGCGGCGGGAAGGCTTCAGCCAGCGGCCGCATATCCAAAATGCAGCCATCGCGGCAAGTGAAGAAACGAGGTAAAAGGTGCCCACCTTTTGCTCCTCACCGGTTGCGGCATACACCGCCAAACCAAGCACAAATAAAAACACCCCGTCCCGCACGCCTTGCAGCACGATCGCCGGTGAAAATACCCGCCAAGGGCTGCCGCAATCGCGCAGTTCTTGCACAGGAAAGCTCCATTTGTAGCTGCCTTGCGGAGCTCGCTTGCGAATGCCAGCGCTGGTCCAGGCTGCTGCCGTAAACAGGGCTAACGACAGGCTGAAAATAATCGTGTACCCGGAATTGCCCCGGCTCATGCCAATAATAAGACCTGACAAAAAAGGAGCGGCCATGCCGACGGCCGATGCCATCATTCCAGCCATCCCGTTGTAAGCGTCCCGATTGTCTTTTTCCGTGATTTCAAAATAAAGCACATTGTACGCCAGCCAAAAAAAGCCGCTCGCAATTCCGCTCAACAGACCCAGCGGCGCCGCCCAAGCGGCCGCTTTTATACCAAGCAGCAGTACGCATAAATAAAAAATACCCGACAGCGCAAGACCGGCGCGGAGTGAATGAACAAGTCCCTTCTTTTTCACCCATGCTCCAGCGATCCATACGGTAAGTCCGCCAGCAGCGTACTGAAGCAGCGAGTACCAGCCGATTAAAACGTAGGATTGTTGGGCTTTGAACAGATAAACTGGAATGAATACTCCTGATAGCGCATTGGCGCTGTTAAACATCGTAAGCACGGCAAGCAGCAGCAGCGGCTGCCCGCGCAGCGCGCCCATCCGCGAAGGATGGCGGAGCGCTTGTTCGCTTCTCACAGGCGACACCTCCATCGGCACAGGTTGCCCAGAAACGGGAAAAGGAATGCCGCAGGAAACAATTGGGATGGAGGAACGATTGTGAAACCGTGAAAGCTTTGTAGCAAAGCTGCAGCAATACGATGGAAAAGTCATTCGCATCAACGGAGCTAATACAACCGATTGGACGATGCTTTTGAATAAGCTAAAAGTCCATTTAATCAACTAAAAAACCTGCACGGCGTCAAACGACGCTGCGCAGGCTTAGGAAATTTACCATTAATCTTCTTGATCCAGCACCTCGGCCATATGGGAGCGGGATGCAAAATCAAGTTTGGTCGAAACCTCGTGGCAGCTCGGACATACGTACAGCTGCAGCTTAACGGTTGCCGGAAGCAGCGCCTTTTTCAACGAAGGCGGAACGGCCGGTTCAAACGCACCGGCTCCAAGCAGGCTTGTCCCTCCATGAAGCATGAATTCGCGGCACGAAGGGCATTCCGGCATTTCCTCTTGATCGTCAAGAATGCGCTGCACCTTCTCGTCGGCTCTGAGCCAAGATTGGGAACGTCCCGCACCAGCCCAGCCGGTATCGTCTCCCGCTTCTTCCTCCCAGTCCGCGTCGGCTTCATGATGCGATGCAGGTTGTTTCTCGCGAATGCCGATAGCCTCTTCCTCTTGGCCCTTATCGCCATCCTGCTCGCCTAAACTCAGCGTCCGATAACCGCCAAGCTCATTGCTGCAATGGGGGCAATGCTCCTCCGGCCCGATTTCTTCATCCCATACGATTTCGGAATCGCACCAGGGACAAAGGTCCACGGTACGCTCCTGCTGCTCTCTTTCCATTGTGCAGCTCCTTCCCAAGTCCGGCCCGGCTTTATCGCCAGGCACGCTACATTAAATATAAAACGCCGAGCACAAAAAACAAAACCGCCAATATAGCCAGCGAGCCCCATAAATATTTCATTGCCTGTTTCCTCCGTTTATTAAATCGTAGCGCCGATGATATAGGATACCGATACAGAAATAATCATAGAGATTAATCCTACAGCCCGGTTATCCTTACGAATTTCCTCGTCTATGCGAAACACCGGCGTTAAAAATTCAAATAGGAAATAAGCCATTAACAAAATGACGAAGCCAAACGCTCCCCACAGCAAGCTTTCGTAAATGGAATCCCCGGCACCTGCGGAAAAGCGGAAAATGTTGCAGATGCCGAATATTTTGCCTCCCGTCGCCATGGCGACCGAAACATTCCCCTTGCGAATTTCATCCCAGCATTTATAACGCGTGACCCATTCAAAAATGGTCAAAAACAATACCAGCGCCATAACTGTCACGGCAACATAAATCAACGATGAAGAATAGGCATTGTCCAGCAGTTGGTCTACAATTCCAGACATCGCTTCGCCTTCTTTCGGGAATTACTTGAGCTCCGCGACCGTCACTCCCGCACCGCCTTCGCCGTAATTGCCCAGGCGATAACTTTTGACATGTTTGTGGCGGCGGAGAAAATCCTGAATGCCGGCGCGCAGAACGCCGGTGCCCTTGCCATGGATGATATACACCTGTCCCATCCCGGAAAGGAATGATTCATCCAGGAATCGATCCACCTCAATGATGGATTCATCCAGATTGGAGCCGCGAAGATCCAATTCCATCTTTACGTTGTCGTCGCGCGTACGTTTCAGAGTCGCTGCAGCCGCTTTAGGAGCTGGCGTTTTTGGCGCTGGCGCTTGCTTGATGAGCTCCAAATCGGTCAGCTTCACTTTCATCTTCATAATGCCAAGCTGAACAGTCGCCTCGGAGCCTGACAGCTCAACAACATGGCCGCGCTGATTCAGACTGTGCACCTTAACCTCGTCTCCCGACTCGATAGCACGCTCGGATGCAGCGGCACGGGAAGGCTTGCTGCCGCGTACCAGCTGCGGAGCGGCTTCTTCCAGCCTTTTACGGGCTTCGGTCAGCTTATGGTCCTTGACCGCCGCACCTTCCTCGCGCTGCAGCTGTCTAAGCTCCTGAATGATCTCGTCGGCTTCGCGACGCGCCTTCTGAACGGCTTGGCGCGCTTCTTCCTGGGCTTTGGCAAGCAGCCGCTCACGCTGTTCCTCGAAGCGGCGCAATTCCTCTTCGTAGAGACTGCGCTCCTCCTCAAGCTCTCGGCGCAGCTGCTCTGCTCCTTCGCGCTCCTGCTCCGCGCTTTGCCGGTCGCGTTCCAGCGACTGAATCATATTTTCGACCCGCAGATCGTCCTCGCTCACTTCACCGCGCGCCTGCTGGATAATGGCCTTGTCCAGTCCGAGCCGCTCCGCTATTGCAAAAGCATTGCTTCGTCCTGGAACGCCGACCAGCAGCCGGTACGTCGGGCTCAGTGTTGCGACGTCAAATTCCATGCTGGCATTAATCAGACCGCTGCGGTTGTAAGCATAAGCCTTCAGTTCGCTGTAGTGAGTCGTTGCCAGCAGGCGGCAGCCCATGCGATGGATATGATCCAGAATCGATATCGCGAGCGCCGAGCCTTCGGCAGGATCCGTACCGGCGCCAAGCTCATCAAGCAGAATAAGGCTGCGCGGCGTCATTTTGGACAAGATGCGAATAATGTTCGTCATATGGCTCGAAAACGTGCTGAGACTTTGCTCAATGCTCTGCTCGTCCCCGATATCCGCGTAAATTGCATCAAATACGCATAGCTCCGTGCCATCGTCAGCCGGTACGAACAAACCGGACATCGCCATCAGGCTCAGCAGGCCGACCGTTTTGAGAGCGACTGTTTTGCCTCCTGTGTTGGGACCTGTCACGATAATGCCGGTATGTGTTTGACCGAGCTCCAAATGAAGGGGCACTGCTTTTCCCCGTTCCAGCAGCGGATGAAAACCGCGCTTCAGCACAATGCGGCCGTCATCATTCATGCGCGGCTGCTCCGCTTTCATCTCATGTGCAAGCTGAGCTTTCGCAAATGCAAAATCGAGCTGCGCCAAGTAATCATGATTGATCGCCAAATCTTCCGCAGCTTTTGCCGCTTGCGCCGTCAGCTTCTGCAAAATGCGCTCGATCTCGCGTGCTTCGGCCGCTTTTGTTTCGCGAAGTTTATTGTTCATCGCTACGACGGCTTCTGGCTCAATGAACAGCGTAGCGCCGGAATTGGACTGGTCATGCACAATGCCGCCAAAATGGCTGCGATATTCCTGCTTAACCGGAATGACATAACGGTCGCCGCGCAGCGTAATGAGACTGTCCTGCAGCATCTTTTGCACCGAAGAGGAGCGAAGCATCGTTTCCAGCTTCTCGCGAACTTTGCCTTCACCTTGCCTTAGCTCGCGGCGGATGCGGGCAAGCTCGGGGCTGGCGCTGTCGAGCACCTCTGCCGTTTCGTCAATGCAGGCGAGAATTTCCTCCTCCAGCTCGCGTCTTGGATACATGCTTTCCGCGAGATGGGCAAGCAGCGGCATCGGTTCATCCTCGTGCAGATGAAGCACATGATTGCGCACTCGCCGCGCGCCTCTAGCGGTCAGCGCGATTTCCAAAAGCTCGCCTGGGTTCAGCGTACCGCCGATCAGCGCGCGTTTGAGATGAGCGCGAATATCGGCGACGCCGCGAAACGGAGCGTTTCCTTTGAGCCGGAACGCGTTCGCGGCTTCTGCGGTAGTTTGCAGCGAGCGCACGACATCTTCAAGCTGCGAATCCGGCTCCAGATTTTCCGCCAGCTGCAGTCCCATCGGAGTGGCCGCATGCTGGCTCAATTTATAAATAATTTTAGCGTATTCAAGTGTGTGTAAAATTTTGCTGTCCACGAACGTTCCACAGCTCCTCTCTAGGCCATTATAACGGATGCGCCAAGCGTGCGCACGGGGCGAGTTCAGCCATACATGATTTCGACCGGAAACAACCACACTATACCCGTGGCAGCAGGCCGTGCATGCTTCGCTGTGCGGCACTACATCTTTTAGAGGAGGGAAATCGCATGAGCTTTCTTGGACATGTCGTTCGCTTCGTTGTATCGGCGATCGTTTTGATGCTTGTTGGCTTTATCGTTCCCCAGTTCTCGGTTGGCGGCTTTTGGAGCGCTCTGATTCTTGCCCTTGTCATCGCTTTGCTCGGCTGGGTCGTGGAGGCGATTTTTGGCAAAAGGGTCACGCCATTCGGCCGTGGCATCGTCGGATTTATTGCCAGCGTAATCGTCATTTATGTCGCTCAATTCATTGTCAGCGGAGTAGCAGTCACTTGGCTCGGCGCTATATTGGCCGCTTTGGTTATTGGAATTATCGACCTGTTTATTCCAACGCCTTTTGATGCAGGCCGCAGTAAAGAAGCCCATTAAAAAGGCTGGCCCGGAGCTTAGCCGCAGCAGCGGCGGCTTCCGAGGCTTACATAGAGAAAGGCCGATGGGCCTTTCCTAAAGGCGTTTCGCTCCCTTATTTTCGCCGGGACGGGCCGAGTGGCGAAAGGTGGCGACGGTTAAAGGGCTGCAGTCGATTGTCATCATTTGTTCATCGCTTTAGTTGGCTTGTCCATTTCAGCAAGCTGGCAAATTCGGTATGATGAAGCAAAGAAGAGCAATATCGGCCGATTCAACAGCGGCTTTTACCCCAATTTGAAAGGAGTTACTATTATGAATCGCAACTATTTCCGGAGACTGCCTCTGATAGCTTTTGGCTCGCTTGCCCTATTGTTGACCGCAGCCTGCGGGAGCGCCGCAACACCGGCATCCGAAGGACCTTCCGCTGCAGTGGAAACTACAGCTGCGCCAACCCAGGAGGTTGTCATCAAGGCGACCAACTTTAAGTTCGACAAGAAGGAATACACGGTCAAAAAAGGCGACGCTCTGCGCATTAAGCTCGAAAGCGACGGTATTCACGGGATTCGTGTAAGCAACACTTCCGTTCAAATGAAGCCGGGCGACGAGAAGGTTTACTCCTTCAGTATGGCCGGAGAATACCAAATCGAATGCAGCATTCCTTGCGGCAATGGCCATGAACGCATGAAAGCTGTTTTGAAAGTTGTCTAAGACGGCCAAACCATAAAAAGCCTTCCGATTATCCGCTTGTACAAACGGAAATCGGAAGGCTTTTTGCATCAGGTTGAAAGAATCGGTCAGCTCTGCTCGATCAGCTCGATCCATTCGTTGTACTCGGTCTGGAGCTTGGAATATTCCGTACGCAGCTTGTCAAATTCCGACTTCAGCGTCTCGTAAGAGCCATGAAGCCGCTCGTGATCCTGCTGCAGCAGAGTCAGATCATCTCTGTTGCCGGAACGTTCTTCCTCCAGCGTGCGAAGCGCATCCTCCAGCCGTTCTACAGCCGATTCAGAGGCTGCCGACTCCTGAAGCGCGAGCTGCAGCTGGCGAGTCAGCTCCGACTCGGCCTCCGCCCGTTCGCTCTCCTCACGCGACAGCTGATCCAACTGCTCGCCGCGTTCCCCGGCAAGCTGCTCCAGGCGGTCACGCTCAAGCCTCAAGGCGTCAAGGCGCTGCTGCCATTCGCGCTCAGCCTGCTCGCGGATGGCCTCTGCCTGGCCCATCGTCTCCGCCGAGCGGCGCTCCAGCTGCTCTTGCCTTGATTTAGCTTCGGACAGCTGCTGCTGCAGCTCCCCGATCGTTTGCAGCCGGGAGGACTCGGTGCCCTGGAACCGTTCCGCAGCTTCACGCAGCTGCTCCTCAAGCTCAGCCGAGCGGCGCCGCGACAGCTCAAGCTCTTCCTGAGAGCCGCGCAGCATGCGCTGAGATTCCTCCAGGAGCCGTCCGCGAGCCTCTTCCTGCTCCATAACAAACAGCAGATGCTCCTCTGCTTCTCCAATTCGCTTCGACCATTCCTCACGGGCATCCGACTGGGATTTGCGAACCGCTTCCAGTTCACGTTTCAGACTGGAGCGTTCCTCCTCCCAACTTGCCGTCAAACGATCCTTCTCTGCCAATGCGTCTGACTTCGCGTCAGCGGCTTGTCCGGTCCATTCCCGCTCACGGTCGCGCAGCTGCTGTTCCGCTTGCTCAGCGCGTTCCGCTGCGGCTGCCGCAGCCGATTCGAGCTGCTCAAGCCTTGCAATTGCGTCAGACTGCTCGCGTCCAGACTGCGCCTGCAGACGCTCCAGCTCCTGCGCATGCTCGGCGGTTAGCCGTTCTTGAACCTCCAGCGCCTCCAGCTGAGCAAGCTCCAGCTCTTCGGCAGCTGCGCGGCGCATACGCTCGGCCTGTTCCTCCGCCTCGGCTTGCAGCTTGGCCGACTGTCTGCTCGCCGCTTCTTCCGCTTCACGCAGCAGCGCTTCCGCAGCCTGCTCCCGCTCAGCGGCCGCAGCTTCAGCACTTTCGCGCGCATGCGTTATTTCCAGCGAAGCGCGCTCCAACGCCTCGCGCAGCTCTGACGCAGCCGCTTCGCGCTCGGCTGTTGAGCTTGCGCGCAAACGCTCCAGCTCCGCCTCCAGCGCGGCTGCCCGCTCGGCAAGCTCCGCCTGCTGCTGCGCAGCCAGCTCCAGCTGCCGGTTCGCTTCCGCTCCTTCGCGCTCCGCAGCCTCGGCTCTGGCAGCGGCTTCGGCACTACGCTCCTCTGCCTGCTCGCGCTTCGTCAGCTCAGCAGCAAGCCTAAGCTCCGTCTTTTCGCGGAGCTCCAGCTCTTCCTGAAGCAGCTGGTTCGCTGCATCAAGCTCATCGGCGCGTTCCTGAAGCAGGCGCTCCGCAGCCTCGCGCGCAGTCTGAGCCTCGCTGCGGACCTGCTCCGCTTGCTCCCGCGCATCCTTAAGCTGCGCCGTTCGGCGCTGCTCCGCCTGCTCGGCGAGTTCCGCCGCCATTGCAGCTTCAGCCGCCGCCGATTCCAGCTGCGCTTCATAACGGCGGCGCTGCTCTTCCAGCTCTGCCGCATGGCGGTCGGCTGCTTCCGCAAGCTCAAGCTCGCTAAGCTCGCGTGTTTCCTCCAGGCGTGCTGCATGGCGCAGCTCCGTCTGCTCGGCAAGTTCCGCTGCCTTTGCAGCCTCGGCGGCAGCCGATTCCAGCTGAGTTTCGTAACGGCGGCGCAGTTCATCCAGCTCCGCTGTATGGCGGCTTTTAGCCTCTGCAAGCTCCAGTTCGCCAAGCTCGCGCGATTCCTTAAGCTGCTCGGCATGACGCTGAGCAGCCTCGGCCAATTCCGCTTCATGGCTTTGACGCAGCTCATTCAGCTCCGCCTCATGGCGCCCGTTTGCCTCTGACTGTTCCAGCTTGCCCATCTCGCGCGCTTCAGCCAGCTGAGCCGCATGGCGCTCAGCCGCCTCGGCAAGCTTCGCTTCATGGCTGCGCCGCAGCTCGCTGAGCTCAGCTTCATGACGGCCGGCTGCCTCAGCCAGCTCCAGCTCGCCAAGCTCGCGCGTATCGTTGAGCTCCGCCGCGTGGCGCTCAGCCGCCTCGGCAAGCTTCGCTTCATACTGCTGCTGCGTCTCGCTCAGCAGGGCAGCAGCCGCTTCGCGCTCCCTTGCCGAGCCAGCGCGCAGCTCCGCCTCAAGCGCTGCCTGCTCCTGCAGCCGCTGTTCCAGCTGCCCCCGCTCGCGCTCCGCTTCCGCAAGGCGTTCGCGCAGCTCCGCAAGCTCCGCTTCCAGCGCTCCAGCCGCCGCCTCCGCAGCCGCATTGGCTTCGGCCAGCTCCGCCGCATGCGCCTCGCGCAGCCGTTCAAGCTCCGCCTGGCGCTCCGCTTCGCGTCCTGCCAGCGCGCCTTCCAGCTCCGCACGCTGCTGCAGCCTCAGCGCCGCCTGCCCTTCCTCGCGGCTGCGGCGCTCGGCGAGCAGCTTCGCCTCCAGCTCGCCAAGCTGCTCGCGGTAAAGAGCCTCGCGCGCATCCAAATCCGCGCTCTGCTGCTCCACCAAACGCGTCCGCTCCTCCTCGCGCTCCCGGCACTCCGTCTCGTACAATTCCTCAAGCTCGGCGCGCTCGCGCTCGCGAGCCTCAGCCTCGCCGTCGTAAAGCAGCTGCAGCTCGCTTATGCGCGCCATTAGCCGCTCTTCCAGCTCCTGCATTTCGCGGACGTACGTTTCCTCGCGCGCGGAAAGCTCCGCCGCATGCGCAGCCTGAAGCTCCTCGCGCTGCTGATCGAACAGCCGCCCGGACTCCGCACGCTCTTCTTCCAGACGCTGCTGCAGCTCGCGCTGACTCTCCTCCAGCTGCACGCTAAGGCGGCGGCGCTCGGTTTCCAGCTGCTCGCGCACCGCATCCCGCTCGGCCTCAAATTTGCTTTTCGCTTCTTCAAAAGCAGAGGCATGGCTGGCTTCCCGCTCGCGGGCTTCCGCCTCGTAAAGCCGCTCCCACTCCTGGCGCTCCGTCTCAAGCAGCAAAGCTGCATCGCTGCGCTCCGCCTCATGACGGAGCTCAAGCTGCTCATTCTGCGCTCTGTGCTCGGTCATGAGCCTTTCGCGCTCTTCCTGCCAGCGGCTCTCCAAAGCTGCAACAGCCTCTGCGCTTTCGCGCTCAAGCCGCTGCGCCTCTTCCTTGACCGCGTCCTGCACCGCAGCCAGCCTTTCCTCGGCTTCTGCGCGCAGCCTGCCCTCGGCCGCAGTTCTTTCCTCCGAAAGCCGCTGCAGCTCCTCCAGAGCCGCTTCCTCCCGTTCAAAAAGCTCCTTGCGCGCCGTTTCGGCAGCCTCCTGGGCTTTTTCCAGCTCGCTCATCAGCGTTTTGCGGATGCTCTGCTCTTCTTTAAGCAGCTCGCTGTCCTGCTTCAGGCGGAACACATCCTCCGCCATATGCACGGCCGCAAGCACCGCCAGCCTCGGCATGTCCAGCCGAGGAAAACCCTTAGCCAGCTTGTGCATATTCTCATCGACAAGAGCCGCCACCCGGCGGATATAATCCGTGCTGGAGTGCCCTGTCAGTCTATATTGATGTCCATAAATATCCACCGTAACTCTCAAGCGATCGGCTTCCTTCAAGGCGGTATCCTCCCGTTGTTGTTTGAGCTGCTCTCTTGCTGTCTAGTCTTCGTTGGAGAAGCGTCCGGCTGCGTGATAACGCCGCGCTTCTTCGAGCGGTTGTTGCCTGAAGCCGGCTGCCGCCGCTCCTGTATGCAATAGCCCAGTCAGGGCATTCGTTAAGTAAAATAGCTCCGAAAAGCCTAACCGCATGCCGTGTGTAACAGCTCTGTCATCATGAATGAGCCTAACGGCAACCGCGATTTAGGACAATCCTTACTAATCCCCATTTTGTCCCTGGTTTGAAACACGTTTAGGCAGGAAAAGAGGGTTATTCCGAAGCGTAAACTCTCGTCTGGACGAGGTAAGACCAAAAAACGGGCTCCTTGCTGCTCAAAACGGACTCATTCCCTGAAATAACACCTCATACGGGTCATAATCCGTTAAATGATATTAAAATCGCTTCCAGCAATCACTAGAACGATTATAAGCCGCTCCAGGCTTCAATCGCCTGCCGGTAACGAATTCATAAACCGCTCATCCGCAGCACGCATTCCTTAAAAGAAACGCTTGCATGCTGAAAATGAGAGCAGAAAAGCCGCATCCGCAGCCCCTTGGGGACTACTTCGATGCGGCTTCCTGCGTTTCCTGCCTATTTCCTTAATTCAGCGGAGAAAGATTGTTCCAAAGCGGCAACTGCGGCAGCATGGGCCGAAGTCACCTCTTCATCGGTCAAAGTACGCTCAGGATGGCGGTACACAAGCGCCAGCGCAACGCTTTTGCGGCCGGCTCCAAGCTTCTCGCCCGTGTACACGTCAAACACCTGAACCGACTCCAGAAGTTCGCCTGCGGCAGCCTGTACGGCAGCAGCCAGAGCGGCAGCCGGAACGGCCTCATCAACCGTCACCGCAATGTCGCGGTCCGAAGCCGGGTAACGCGGCAGCTGGCGGTACACGATATCGCGGTCAACCGCGTCGTACAGCGCAGCCAGGTCCAGCTCGGCTACATATACGTCGTCGAGGCCGCTTTCCTGCTGCAGCTCCGGATGAAGCTGGCCGACATAACCGACGATTTGCTCGCCACGCTCGCCTGCGAGTTTCACTGCGGCGGTGCGTCCCGGATGAAGATCGCCAGGCGCAGCCGCCTCATACGAAACGGACCCAGTCAGGCCGAGTACGTCAAACACGGTTTCCAGCACGCCCTTGGCGTCATAAAAATCCACCTTCTCCGCTTTGCGGTTCCACGCGGCTGAACGGCGCAGTCCGGTGAGCAGCACGGCAAAGCGATGCTTTTCCTGCGGCAGCCGGGTCAGCTCCGCCTCATCGGTATGGAACACGGTTCCGATCTCGAACAAAGCCAGATCATTATTTTTGCGGTTGCGGTTATAAGCGGCTGTCTCCAGCAGCTGCGGCAGCAGCGAGGTGCGGAGCACGCTGCGCTCTTCGCTCATCGGCATTGCCAGACGAATCGGCACTGCGCCCTGCGACAGCTCCGGGAACAGCTTCGTACGGGCCGGGGCGGTGAACGAATAGCTGATTACCTCGTTCAGCCCGGCGTCCGACAATCGGCGGCGCAGCTCGCGGCGGACCGCTTGCGGTACCGTCAGCGCTCCCGGCGTCGTTTCGCCGACGATCGGCGTTGTCGGAATGTTGTCGTAACCGTACAGACGGGCAACCTCTTCAATCAGGTCCACATCGCGCGTAATATCGCTGCGGCGAGTCGGCACCTGAACTTTAATCAGGCCTCCGTCTCTGATTTCGGAGT
Source organism: Paenibacillus pasadenensis (assembly GCF_023715725.1). Classification (GTDB taxonomy): domain Bacteria; phylum Bacillota; class Bacilli; order Paenibacillales; family Paenibacillaceae; genus Paenibacillus_O; species Paenibacillus_O pasadenensis_A. The sequence continues at coordinate 9,155 of NZ_JAMBOT010000002.1, read as the reverse complement.
CGAAGCCTAGACGGCCAAAAATCGTCTGAACTTCCAGCTTGGAAAGCTCAATGCCAAGGTAACGTCCAATCCGCTCCAGACTGACCTCGATCACAGCTGGCTGAGCCGCATGGATAAGCTCCTGGGCGATGCCTTCCGTAACGAGCCCTTGGCCAAGCTCTGCGATCAGCGCAGCAGCGCGGTCAAGCGCCGGAATAACGCGGGCCGGGTCCACTTCCTTTTCAAAACGCAGGCTCGCCTCGGAGCGGAGCCCCAGCTGGCGGGAGGTGCGGCGCACGACAGAGCCGTCAAACTTTGCCGATTCCAAAATGATATTGACCGTATCCGCAGTCACCTCGGAGTTCGCTCCGCCCATGACACCTGCCAGACCAATCGCCTTTTCGCTGTCCGCAATGACGAGCATATGCGGCTGCAGCTTGCGCTGCTGGCCATCAAGCGTCTCCAGCTCTTCGCCTTCACGTGCCATACGGACGATAATTCCTCCGTCCGCAACACGGTCGGCGTCAAACGCATGCAGCGGTTGCCCGTACTCCAGCATGACATAGTTCGTCACGTCAACGATGTTGTTGATCGGACGGATGCCAGCCGCCATCAGGCGGTTTTGCAGCCAAAGCGGCGACGGAGCGACCTGAACATGCTTGATAAAACGGGCGCTGTAATGCGGGCATTCCTCGCGGGCTTCAATGCGTACCGACAGATGATCGGATGTTTTTTCCGCTGCGTGAAACACTTTGCCGTCCGGCAGTTTTACCGAATGGCCCGTCAAAGCGGCCAGCTCATAGGCAACGCCAATATAGCTGAGCGCGTCGGAGCGGTTCGGCGTCAGGTCAAGCTCAAGCACGGAGGTGTTCAGATCCAGCACCTCGCCAATCGGCTTGCCAAGCGGCAGCTTCGGCAGCACGAGAATGCCCTCCTGCAGCTCCTTCGGCAGCAGCTTGTCGTTCAGGCCCAGCTCGAGTGCGGAGCAGATCATGCCCTGGGATTCCACGCCGCGCAGCTTCGCGCGTTTGATGGCGAAGTCGCCCGGCAGCTTCGCGCCGATTGTTGCCACCGGCACATACTGGCCTGCATCCACGTTTGCCGCGCCGCAGACGATCTGCAGCTCTTCCCCGGTGCCGACATCGATTTTGCACACGTTCAGCTTGTCCGCGTCGGGATGTTTCGTTTTCTCCTTCACGTATCCGACGACAACGCCGGTTACACCTTTATCGACAGCCTCCACGGAGTCGATCTCGATGCCGCCGGAGGTCATTTTTTCGGCGATCTCTTCCGGCGTCAGCCCTTCCAGACTGATATAGTCCGCCAGCCAGCTCGTTGAAATTTTCATCGTCCAGTACCCTCTCTTTCCTTACATTCTTGCGAACTGGCTCAGGAAGCGCAGATCGTTCGTATAGAAATGGCGAATGTCGTCGATGCCGTATTTGAGCAGAGCAATCCGCTCGATGCCCATGCCAAAAGCAAAACCGGTTACTTCCTCTGGATCGTAGCCGCCTGCTTCCAGAACCTTCGGGTGAACCATGCCGCAGCCGAGAATTTCCAGCCAGCCGGTTCCTTTGCACATCCGGCAGCCGCTGCCTCCGCATTGCGCGCAGGTTACGTCAACCTCGGCGCTCGGCTCCGTGAACGGGAAAAAGCTCGGACGAAGGCGGATGCGCGCCTGTTTGCCGAACATCTCCTGCACGAACTGCAGCAGCGTTCCTTTCAGATCGCTCATGCGGATGCCCTTGCCGATGACAAGCCCTTCCACCTGATTGAACTGGAAGGAGTGCGTCGCGTCGTCATCGTCGCGGCGGTACACCTTGCCGGGGCAAATGATTTTGAGCGGCGATTGGCCGTTCATCGCTTTCATCGCGCGAATCTGTACGGGCGACGTCTGCGTGCGCATGAGGATCTCATCCGTAATATAGAAGGAATCCTGCATATCGCGCGCGGGATGGTTTTTGGGCAGATTCAGCGCCTCAAAGTTGTAATAGTCGGTCTCAACCTCCGGGCCTTCCGCAATCGTATAACCCATGCCGATAAAAATATCCTCGATCTCCTGCGCCACCTTGTTGAGCGGGTGAACCGCTCCGGTCGGCAGGCCGCTGCCCGGCAGCGTAACGTCGATCGTCTCGGAGCGCAGGCGCTCCTCCGTTTCGGCGCGGCGGTATTCGGCGGTTTTCTCCTCGATGACAGCTTCAATCGCGCCGCGAACGCTGTTCGCAACTTCACCGATAACCGGACGCTCCTCTGCGCTCAGTGCGCCCATGCCGCGCAAAATCTCGGTGAGCGCACCCTTTTTGCCCAAATACTTGACGCGAAGCTCGCCCAGCTCCTGTGGACCGGCGACTCCTTGCAGCTCCTGCAGCGCTTCCGCGCGCAGCGCCTCCAAACGTTCCTTCATCGCAAATGCCTCCTTGTGCTTGGTGAAAAACAAAAAAAGGCCCTCTCTCCGCTAGGGACGAAAGGACCGTGGTACCACCCTGATTCCAGCCTCGGGAAACGATGATTGCTGTCCGGACTGCCGCAAACGGCGCGTTCAAACTGTCATCCCCCGGCGCAAACGCGCCTGGCTGCTCTATAGCCGGATAACGGACGGCTGCCCGCAAGTCTCTACAAGCACCAAACACGGTGCGTTCAAAACTCAAGCTCCAGAGTGAATTCGGCCGGCTGACTGCCCCGGGCGCGCTCTCAATCGGCGGCGCTCCCTCCCTGTCGGATCAGGCTCGGCGTACTAGTCTCTATCATAGCAGTGCGAATAATCTTCATCATTATATCCATGATGCGGCGATGTTGCAACTTGAACGAAGGCTTTACTTTTTTTGTACGATTTATCCTATAAAATCGGTGTATCGCCGTCTCTTTTCATCACTTTATGTGATAAAACATACAAAATTCAGCTTTCGTTGCCTATGCCCAGCCAATTTGAATGATTTATCGTACAAAATCCAAAAATCAGCACTGCTCCAATGTACTTTGAGTGAAAAATCATACAATTGGGCACTGGAATAATTCCCAGCCCTACTATTTTTTCCACTCCATCAGTCCGTGCTCGTACGCGTAACGCGTGAGCTGCACCCGGTTGTCCAAATGCAGCTTCTGCAAAATGTTTTTGAGGTGGTTTTTGACCGTATGCTCCGATATGCCAAGCGTTTGGGCGACCTCGCGGTTGGACTCCCCGTGCGCGACCCGCTCCAGAATCTCCTTCTCCCGCTCGGTAAGCGGAGTGGTGAGTGATGCGGACCGGCCTTGCGGCTGCGCTTTTGTCCGGGCAGGCGGAGCCCCTGCCGTTCCCGCACCGCTTGGCAGGAACTCATGCAGAATCCGCGTGGCCAGCTCGCGGCTCATCGGCGCCTGATCGAGAGATACCGCGCGCAAATAATCCAGCCAGGCGGACGGCGAAAGATTTTTGAGCAAATAACCCTGCGCGCCCCGTTTGATTGCCTCGAATAAATCCGCGATATCATCCGATACCGTTACCATGACGATTTTAATGGAAGGGAACAGCGATTTGATCCGGGAGGTCGCTTCAAGCCCGTCTACGCCGGGCATACGAATATCCATCAGAACCAGATCCGGCTTCAGCCGTTCCGCCAGCTGCACCGCCTCCTCGCCGCCAGCCGCCTCGCCCGCCACCTCAAAAAATGCGTCCTCTCCCAAAATCATGCGCATGCCCTCGCGGCCATGGGGATGATCGTCCACAAGCAGAACCCGCACCGGTCCGGCTTCTGCATTCTCGCTTATCTGCTGCTGACCGCTCTCTCGCGGGGATGCTGCGGAGCTTTCGGAGCCTGAACGGTCCATGCCGCTCAAACCTCCGCCACCGTCAATCTCTCCGTTCATCGTCTGACGAAGCCTGTTCAAACCTGCCGGTCTGTCATCCATCGCTGCTCCTCCTCTTTCTCTATCTATCTTATTGGATGCCGATGTGTCCTGACGTTATGCTTCGTTGTCTCGTCTGTTCTGGGAGGAAGGCCGGTTCACCTCAACCGCCGTCCCCTCCTCTCCTTCCGCAGGGCTGCGGAACAAAAAGGTCCAGCCTGCGCCGCGAGCACGGTCGCTCATCATTTTCACGCCGTAGCGGTCTTTGGCCAGCTCTGCGCCAGGCGGCGCTCCCCCGCCGTTATCCTGAACGATACAGCGGAAGCCGTCGCCGCCCTCCTGCTCACAGGATACTTGCACAAAAGTGGCGGAAGCATGTTTGCGCACGTTCATCAGCGCCTCCCGGATAATCGCAAGCAGCTCGATTTTTTCCCGGCTTGTCAGCAGCACATCCGGCAGCTTCCAATCGATACGCACCTCAGTGCCCGCGTCTTGAAGCTCGGCCGCAGCGCTTTTCAGCGATTGCAGCCAGGGCAAATCGGAATCCTCCGGCGCCGAGCGCAAATTGGCAATCGACTCCCTGACATCATCATACACATGGCGCACCGTGCCCCGTATCTGCTCGGTCGTCTGCCTGACCTCCTCCGGCGAGCCCGCCCGGTCAAGCCTGTCCAGCTTAACCGACAGCAGGAAAAGCGACTGGGAGATACCGTCATGCAGCTCTCTCGCGAGCTGGTCCCGCTCCTGAATCGCGACTTTGACGGCCTGCTGCTTGCGCAGCTCCTCCTGCATATTGTCATGCATGCGGAACAGCTTGGAGAGCAGCGTGGCCGTTACAAAAAATACAAGCAGCGGGCTAATGACATTGCCGGTATCCATCGACACGTAGGGAAGAAGGAACGTATGTCTGGCATACTCCCATGCGGCGGTGACAAAGGTCGGCGTCCACAAAATCAGTCTTTTAATTGAGATCGCCTTCATGTCTTCTCCTCCGCTTCGTCAGTAATTGCGGAAGCTTACCCGCTCCACGCGTTCCTTGCCCTTTTCGTCAACCGTCCGCACTTCCGCCGTCCAGCGTCCCGCAAACGGCAAATACGTGCCGGTTGTGCGATAGGACGTTTTGAGATAACCGTCAAATGTGCTGATTTCGTCATCAGTAAACAGCTTCACCGGAACGTCAATCGCTCCAAGCTCCGGTTTATCCTCCGAGATGAGCCGCAGCTTCACCGACTTGGGATCGCCAAGCGACTTGAACATCCAGATCCGGACCGTAAATTCGTTGCTGCCCGGCACATTAGGCGAGATCCGGATGGACACATGCATTTCGGCGCCCATTTTATGCCATGCGACCGGCTGGTTGGCGGGCAGCGGACTGACGTAGGTAAACACTCCGACTATGACCAAAATTAACGCCATCAACGCTGCGTCCAGCTTGAGCAGCGCTCCTCCCGGAAATCCCGACCGCTTCATGCGGCGGCGCAGCAGAAAAGCCGTTATGGCGACCAAAATAACCAGTCCCGCCTTGACGAGAAGCAGTATGCCCCATGCCGTTAAAAGCAAGTAGTCCAGTCTTGTCACATAAAGAAGCGTAAGAGCTATGCCGCTTAGCGTCAGGACAACGATGCTGATCCATGCAGCGCGCGAGAAGCTGGCCGCAAATCTCCCTGCTTCTTTTCGTTCTCCATACCAGAAAATGAGCAGCAGCATCAGTCCGCCGGCCCATAACGCCGCTCCTGCCAGATGCACGTAGTCCAGCGCAACCGCGGCCCAGCGAGGCGAAGCGGCGGCGGAATGGCCCTTCCAGGCTTCCACAGCAAGCAATAGCAGCGCCCATACGGCATGGATGGAGCTTTTGCCGGGCGGGAGAGCGAGGCCAGCGAATGCCAGCAGCAGCAGCGCCAAATAACCTTGGCCCACAGATGTGCCGGTAAACAGCGACAGCCACTCCGACGGCGGCAGCCCCTGCATCAGCTGCTGGCTCTCGACAAACACATAGAGCAGCGTTACGAGCACTAATGCCTGCGGCGGTATTTTCTCGATTCGGCCGCGCAGCAGCTGGGGCACGCCGCTCCAGCTGCTGCGGTACAGAGCCTGCCACAAGGCGCAGCCTGCAGCTAACATCATGCCGGCATAATAAAGGAAACGGACAGCGTACAAAATCAGGCTCTCCGTCGTCAGCCCCTCGTCCTCATGGCCGGAATGGCCAAGCTGGGCATGCACATTGTAGGTGGAGGCATCCCGGGCTGCGGCAGGCTCGCCGACAACAAACACATGGGAACCGGACAACGGTTCTCCGTCTTTGGTTTCCACCTTGTAATTGACGGTATAAACGCCCTTACCCAGTGCTGGCAGCTGCAGCGTCAGCGATTGTTTATCGCCGCCCGCTGCCGCTGCCGCATCGGTCACCTTGGAGGAGCCCGCGTCAAGCACTTCCAGCTTGCCGTTATCCTTAATTTCTTTGTTGAACGTCAGGCGGACCTCGGCCGGAGGCGCGTCAAGGCGCGCGCCAGCCGCCGGTAAAGCGGATTCCAGCGCAGGAGCCTCGGGTTTAGCCGGAGCTTGTGAAGGAACCGGCGTCGGCTTTGGTGAAGGTGTGGGCAAAGCCTTCAGCACCTCAAACGTATGGGAACCTTTTACCGTATGGCCGTCCTCGGATAAAATCCGGTAGTTTACCGTATACACGCCTTTATCCAATGCAGGAAGCTTCAGCGCCATCGACTTTTTATCTTCGCTCAGCTTCGGCTTGTCATCCGTTACTTTGGAGGAGCTTTTGTCCAGCACCTCCAGCCTGGCGGCAGCGCTCTCAATGCGCTCGTTAAACGTCAGCTTGACCTCGGCCGGTGAAGCCTCCAATCGGGAGCCGGCTTCAGGCGAAGCTCCCCGCAAGGCGGCATGAGCCGACAGCTGGCCCGGCGCCGACAAAAGCAGCGGCAGCGCGGCAATCAGCGCGAGCAGCAGCGGCAGGGCTCTTTTGCCATTTTTAGCAGCAGCGCCGGAAGCCGTGCCGACCGCTGGCAATAGAATGAAAAATAATACATATATAGGCCTCCATAGAGCGCTCATGCTTGCTTTTGCACTTCCTTCACAGGTTAATGTCTTTCTTTTCTATTATTTTACTTGATGCGTTTCAGTTGGACCAAGCCGGAATGTGAACATTTCAAGACGCGATCTCAGCTTGTCTCCATTTCGAATAGACGATTAAAAGGCGGCGCATTCTAGCTGCAGGAGGTGATTTTATGTCAGAACTATTCGACCCTTATCGTTATGCTGATCTTTCTGGAATGCAGGAAGCTGTGGAGCAGATTCGCAAGCTGGAGAACAGGCTAACCGAGGAGGCCGGTTTTCCTGTGACGCTGATTGCTTTTGAAGCGGCGGAGAGCCGGGAAGAACAGCGTTAATAGTAGATTGCTTTGAATAGTAACCGGGATTGATCGGCTGAAGCAGCAACGCAGAATCAGCGAACAAAAAGGCCGCTTTCGCTGACGCAAGTCAGCGAGGCAGCCAAACCGTGCTGTCGATGGTCGGACGCCCTCGGTCCGACGGCCATACGTAAATCCAGCCTTCCCTGTTTGGATTAAAGAGATCCTTCGTCCACACCCGCTCGTAAAAGTTTTCTTCTTCCATTCCGAAAAATTCCTCGATCTGATCGGCTTCACGCAGCGCATCCACTGTAATCAGCAGCCACCAGCCAAGCACATAGCGGTCCGAATCAATACCGCCGATTGGCCCGCGAATTAATGCCGGGTACTCCCCGTCCGCTACGTCAACCATCCGGCCTAATGCTGCTCCCGGCTCTGCATCCAGCACGGAGTCAGCAATGAATTTATAATTGCTCATGCCCGGCTTTAACGTTCCATAGGAGAACAGCCATACCAGATCCTGCTGGCGGCTCATAGAAACTTCGGCGCTGCAACGATCACACCTGCCTCCTCCAATCCAGCACGAATTGTTGAGGCCGCGAGCTCCGCACCCGGGGCATCTCCATGAAGGCATAGTGTGCCTGCACGCACGCTTGCTGTCCCTCCATCAATCGTTTCCGCCCTGCTTTCCAGGGCGATCGATCTGGCCTGCCTTAGCGCAGCCTGCGGATCATGCAGCACCGCACCGGGCAACGAGCGGTCGGCAAGACTGCCATCGGCAGTATAGATGCGGTCAGCAAAGCCTTCGGCGACAAAAGGCAGACCCGTCGAGGCTGCAGCTGCGAGCAGCTGGCTGCCTGCCTGACCGTAAACGGCCAGCCCGCCCAGGTCGGCTGCCGCTCTGGCGACAGCGAGAGCATGCTCCGAGCTGCTGCCGCATTGATGGTAAAGCGCCCCATGCGGCTTAATATGGCGAAGCTCCCCTCCAGCAGCCTTTACAAAAGCAAGCAGCGCGCCGGTTTGATACAGCACCGCCTCATAAACCTCCTCCGGCGTTAAACCCAACGATCTTCGCCCGAAGCCTGCCGGTCAGGATAGCCGGGATGGGCTCCAATCGACACGCCTGCCGCCAGACAGCGCTCGACAGACTGCCGCATCGTGCGCGGATCGCCCGCATGCCAGCCGCAGGCAATATTGGCGCTCGTGATGCTGGCGAGCAGCGCCTCGTCCGCTCCAAAGGAATATGCTCCGTAGCCTTCGCCAAAGTCTGCATTTAAATCCATTGTAATCATATGATTGGAGCCCTCCTTTTTAAAAAAATATACGATATGTATTGTGGAAACGAACCCGCAGGTGGAAGCAAGGCGAATTGAATGAGACCCCCAGACCGCTGAGGTTGAACCGGATTCGGGATTACATTCAAGTTCGGAATAAGTTCAAGTTCGGATTGAGTTCAAGTTCGGAATAGTTCAAGTTCGGATTGAGTTCAAGTTCAAATTAAATTCCGGACCGCTAAAATGGTTTCCTTTTAATAAAATATGAGATGACAGCGGTGCGAATGTCAGAACTTTCTCTGCTTCACTCTAAGTGTTTAAACCGAAGCACGGTTTCAAGCAGCTTCAGCTCATGCTCCTGAAACAGCAGCAGGCGCTGAGCCTCTTCCAGCTCCATCTGAGCAAACTGCACATAATCGCCGGGCCGTATTTGCGCCAGCAGGGGCAAATCGGCTGAGATGACATGCAGGATGACAGGATAGCCGCCTGTCGTCTGAGCGCCTGCGCCAAGCACGACCGGCTCTCCGCCGGGCGGAAGCTGCACCGCCCCAGGCAGCACGCCGTGCGATAAAATATCCGCACGGCGAAGCAGCTCCAGCGGCGGGCCGTCCGGCTGCAAGCGGACGCCCATCCGGTTGCTGGCGGGAGAGGCGGTCAGCCGCTCCCGCCACAGCCGCAAGCGGGCAGCGTCGCTCAGCTGCCCGTATGCGGCCCCCGGCAC
>NZ_JAMBOT010000028.1 GCF_023715725.1 Paenibacillus pasadenensis | reverse complement strand
ACCTAGTCGTCTTCTAGGGGTCTTACATACTGGGAAATCTCATCTTGAGGGGGGCTTCGCGCTTAGATGCTTTCAGCGCTTATCCCGTCCGTACTTGGCTACCCAGCGGTGCTCCTGGCGGAACAACTGGTACACCAGCGGTACGTCCATCCCGGTCCTCTCGTACTAAGGACAGCTCCTCTCAAATTTCCTGCGCCCACGACAGATAGGGACCGAACTGTCTCACGACGTTCTGAACCCAGCTCGCGTACCGCTTTAATGGGCGAACAGCCCAACCCTTGGGACCTACTTCAGCCCCAGGATGCGATGAGCCGACATCGAGGTGCCAAACCTCCCCGTCGATGTGGACTCTTGGGGGAGATAAGCCTGTTATCCCCAGGGTAGCTTTTATCCGTTGAGCGATGGCCCTTCCATTCGGTACCACCGGATCACTAAGCCCGACTTTCGTCCCTGCTCGACTTGTAGGTCTCGCAGTCAAGCTCCCTTATGCCTTTGCACGCTGCGAATGATTTCCAACCATTCTGAGGGAACCTTTGGGCGCCTCCGTTACATTTTAGGAGGCGACCGCCCCAGTCAAACTGCCCGCCTGACACGGTCCCCCTACCGGTTTCACGGTAGCGGGTTAGAACTCCGATACGATCAGGGTGGTATCCCAACGGCGCCTCCTCCGAAGCTGGCGCTCCGGATTCCTAGGCTCCCACCTATCCTGTACAGATCGTACCAAAGTCCAATATCAAGCTGCAGTAAAGCTCCATGGGGTCTTTCCGTCTTGTCGCGGGTAACCTGCATCTTCACAGGTATTAAAATTTCACCGGATCTCTCGTTGAGACAGCGCCCAAGTCGTTACGCCATTCGTGCGGGTCAGAATTTACCTGACAAGGAATTTCGCTACCTTAGGACCGTTATAGTTACGGCCGCCGTTTACTGGGGCTTCGGTTCACAGCTTCGGGTTGCCCCTAACCGCTCCCCTTAACCTTCCAGCACCGGGCAGGCGTCAGCCCGTATACTTCGCCTTACGGCTTCGCACAGACCTGTGTTTTTGCTAAACAGTCGCTTGGGCCTTTTCACTGCGGCCCCCTCGGGCTATTCACCCTACCGAGGCACCCCTTCTCCCGAAGTTACGGGGTCATGTTGCCGAGTTCCTTAACGAGAGTTATTCCGCGCGCCTTAGCATGCTCTGCTCGCCTACCTGTGTCGGTTTGCGGTACGGGCACCTTCGCCTGGCTAGAGGCTTTTCTTGGCAGCCGGAGATCATGACCTTCGGTACT
>NZ_JAMBOT010000027.1 GCF_023715725.1 Paenibacillus pasadenensis | reverse complement strand
TGATATTATCCCCTCGTGGTAGACAGTGAAAAAAGAGTTCATGATATCATGAATCTAACACTGTTGACCGGAGGGGATTTTATTATGCCACCAAAGAAGGGACAGAAATTTAATCGATACGATGAAGAAACGAAGAAAGAAGCCGTTCGATTACGCCTAGAGGAAGAATGGAGTTATGCTCAAATCCAAGAGAAGTTGGGGATAAAGAGCGACGCTCAAATTCTCATGTGGGTACGTAAACACCAGAATGGAGAATCGTTTGAGGATTATCGCGGACGCTGGAAAAAGAAGCATTTCAGTGGGATCGAGGAAGAAAATGAGTACTTGAAAGCGCAGGTCGAATACTTAAAAAAGCTCAATCCAAATCTACATGGGGAGGAAAGCTGGATAAACAAGCCCGGTTCCAAATCATTGAAACGATGACACAAGGTCACGCTATCATGTTGTTATGCCAAATTGCTGAAGTCTCTCGAGCCGGATATTACAAGTGGAAAGGGGCTTTGAGCGCCCAAGAACAGCGTCAGGAACAGGACGCTGATTTAAAGGAACACATTTTAGCTATCCACCGACTGCGCCCCTATTTCGGTTACATCCGCATGAGTACAGCCCTGAAGAGAGAGGGGCTTCTTGTCAACCGCAAAAAAGTGAGGCGGCTGATGCGCGAGCTTGGAATCCGCTCGGTCATTCGTAAGAAACGCCCTCTTGCGGGACGGAAGCCGTCGGTCGTCTTTGCGAATGTGTTGAACCGAGACTTTAAAGCGGAGGCTCCATTTAGCAAGCTCGTCACGGACATCACATACGTGCGGATCGGTCACGATTTCAGTTATTTGTCCACGGTTATGGATTTGCATAATAACGAAATTGTAGCGTGGGAGTTATCCGAACGTAATGATTTAAACCTTGTGTTCGATACCGTCAAGCAGCTTGGTATCCGCAAAGGTGCCCTCTTACACTCTGACCAGGGGTTTCAGTACACACATAAAGCCTATGAAACCCTGCTACTGGCGCAAGGGCTAACGGGCAGCCACTCCAGAAGAGGCAACTGTTATGACAACGCCTGTATGGAGTCCTTTTTCTCTCACTTAAAGACGGAACAGCTTTATCTGAAACGGCCGAATGATACGGATTCCGCTCGTCGTCTTATTGCGGAGTATATCGAGTTCTACAACCAGGAGCGTTTCCAGAAAAAACTCGGCGACCGCTCTCCGGTAGAGTACCGAATTGCAGTCGCCGCTTAATTTGCACTCTTTTTTAGCTGTCTACTTGACGGGGGTAAGACCA
>NZ_JAMBOT010000026.1 GCF_023715725.1 Paenibacillus pasadenensis | reverse complement strand
ACGGTTTGCGGATTTGCCAACAAACCAGCCTCACTGCTTGGACGGACACATCCATCGGTCCGCGTCACTACCCTTCTGCGTCACCCCATTGCTCATAACGGCTTACGGTGGTACAGGAATATCAACCTGTTGTCCTTCGACTACGCCTTTCGGCCTCGCCTTAGGTCCCGACTTACCCTGAGCGGACGAACCTTCCTCAGGAACCCTTAGGCTTTCGGCGGATCAGATTCTCACTGATCTTTTCGTTACTCATACCGGCATTCTCACTTGTGTACTGTCCACCAGTCCTTGCGGTCTGACTTCTACCTATACACAACGCTCCCCTACCCAAGTATCTTAGATACATGCCATAGCTTCGGTGGTGTGTTTAGCCCCGTTACATTTTCGGCGCAGAGTCACTCGACCAGTGAGCTATTACGCACTCTTTAAATGGTGGCTGCTTCTAAGCCAACATCCTGGTTGTCTGGGCAACTCCACATCCTTTCCCACTTAACACACACTTGGGGACCTTAGCTGATGATCTGGGCTGTTTCCCTCTTGACGATGGATCTTAGCACTCACCGTCTGACTCCCGGTTATACATGACTGGCATTCGGAGTTTGACTGGACTTGGTAACCCTTGGCGGGCCCCGCACCCAATCAGTGCTCTACCTCCAGCATGCTCAACACCGAGGCTAGCCCTAAAGCTATTTCGGGGAGAACCAGCTATTTCCGGGTTCGATTGGAATTTCTCCGCTACCCCCACCTCATCCCCGAATTTTTCAACATTCGTGGGTTCGGGCCTCCAGTGCGTGTTACCGCACCTTCACCCTGGACAGGGGTAGATCACCCGGTTTCGGGTCTACATCCACGTACTATGGCGCCCTATTCAGACTCGCTTTCGCTGCGGCTCCGTCTTCCCGACTTAACCTTGCACGTGAACGTAACTCGCCGGTTCATTCTACAAAAGGCACGCCATCACCCATATAGAGGGCTCTGACTTTTTGTAAGCGCACGGTTTCAGGTTCTATTTCACTCCGCTCCCGCGGTGCTTTTCACCTTTCCCTCACGGTACTGCTTCACTATCGGTCGCCAGAGAGTATTTAGCCTTGGCAGATGGTCCTGCCGGATTCCCACGAGGTTTCACGTGTCTCGCGGTACTCGGGATCCGTCTCGGAGGGAATGAGGTTTGAGCTACAGGGCTTTTACCTGCTGTGGCGGGCCTTTCCAGACCTCTTCGCCTACCCCATTCCTTTGTAACTCCGTGTGAGACGTCCCACAACCCCAGGGAGCAAGCCCCCTGGTTTGGGCTAATCCGCGTTCGCTCGCCGCTACTGACGGAATCACTATTGTTTTCTCTTCCTCAGGGTACTTAGATGTTTCAGTTCCCCTGGTGTGCCTCAC
>NZ_JAMBOT010000025.1 GCF_023715725.1 Paenibacillus pasadenensis | reverse complement strand
GCCGCAGGCGCAACGCCCGAAGCGGCGGCCCAGCCTGCCGACGCTTCGGGCGCCCCAGGCGCCGCCCCTGTGCAAGGCCACGGGGCGGGCCTGGAGGGCGTGCCGCTGCTCTCCGAGCAGAGCGGCACGGAATTCATCGCCATCGCCAGCGGCAAAGGCGGCGTCGGCAAATCCACCGTCACCGTCAATCTCGCGGTGGCGCTAGCCCGCAGGGGCAAACGCGTCGGCCTCATCGATGCCGACATTTACGGCTTCAGCGTGCCCGATATGATGGGCATCGAGGAGCGGCCGCAAGTTGTTGACGGCCGCATTGAGCCAATCCAGCGCTTTGGCGTCAAAGTCATTTCGATGGGCTTTTTTGTCGAGGACAACAGCCCGATCGTCTGGCGCGGCCCGATGCTGGGGCGGATGCTGCGCAACTTCTTTCAAGAAGTGGAGTGGGGAGAGCTGGACTACCTCCTGCTCGACCTTCCGCCAGGAACAGGCGACATCGCGCTTGACGTGCATCAGATTTTGCCGCAGAGCAAAGAAATCATCGTAACGACACCGCATGCCACCGCCGCTTTTGTCGCAGCGCGTGCAGGCGCTATGGCGCTGCATACGGAGCATGAGATTCTCGGCGTCGTGGAGAACATGGCGTACTATTTAAGCCCGTCCACAGGCGAGAAGGAGTATGTGTTCGGCAAAGGCGGCGGAGCCCGGCTCGCCGAGAATTTGCATACCGATCTGCTGGCGCAAATTCCGCTCGGCGCGCCCGACAACCATGTGTCCGAGCCTGATTTTTCGCCATCGGTATACAAAGCCGAATCCGAAACCGGTCAGCTCTACCTGGAGCTGGCGGACCGTGTTATTGCGAGAACATGGTAAGCCGGAAGCGCTGAGCAATCCGAATTTGCGGACTTTTCAGCGCCCAACTTAACCTAAGTAAAAAGCAGTCCGCAGAAGCTCACAGCTTCCGCAGGACTGCTTTTATTAATCTCTAAACTTTTCCATCTTGCTCACACTTCGACCGTTCTTAAATTACTGCGTCTGCTGACTTCGACCGTTCTTAAGTCGCGGAATCCTCGCTGTTCTCTTCACTGCCGCCTTCCTCGCTCGTCTCGTCGCCGCTGCTTTCTTCTCCTCCGCTTTTTCCTTCCTCTTTGCCGCCGGATTTGGTCGATACCTTTTCCTCCGGTTTAACGCGAAGCTCTTCTTGAACGGCCTTTTTCAGCAGATCCAGAATTTCAACGCGGAAGAGCGGGTTGGACATCGAATCCTGCATAATCGTCATAACCTGTTTGCGGTATTGGCTGCTCATGAGAACTTCAAGGATCATTTTGTCCATTTCCGGCGTTTTCATCGCAGTGACAAGCTCTTTCTGATAGGCAGGGTCCTTCATCAGCTCTTTGTGAATTTCTTTGTTCTGCTTATTGACCGCTTTGGCGAACTCACCTGCGAAGCGGGTGTCGGTCATGAGCGACTTGATTACATTGTCATACTCGGGAGACGTAATTGTTTCGCGTACCGTCATACGGATGCTTTCGGCATCTTGAACGGATAACGCCTTTAACCCGTTTCCGTCTCCGCCGGCAGCGCCCATTTGACTTTCCTGAAGCGCTTTTTGAGCGTCTTCGGTTTTGAGAATATCTATAACCATGGATTTCATGTCTTTATAACTCGTTTGACCGCCCCCGCCCTGTGGCTCGGCTCCGCATCCGGTCAGAAGGATTGCGGTCAGAGCGGTCAGGGATAAGCTGTACAAGGCCTGTTTAAGCTTCATTGCTTGGAGCTCCTTTCCTTCGTATGCCGGATAGTTGGTGAAGACTCCGGCCCGGGATAGGTACAGTATGCTCGAATCGGGGGGCTAATATCAGGCCAAGTCTTAGCTTTTTGTTCCGTTCATGGTAAGATAAAGGGAAGATGGAACATGCTTGGGAGGATGCAGCGCAAATGACGATACGCAAGTGGTTTTTTCTATTCTGGACAACAATGGCAATCGGGGCAGGAGTAACCCTTCTGACCGGATTTGGCATGCAATGGATGGACCAGACGCTTCGCGCCTATGGCTGGTCCGGCGCAGGTTTTAACGCCTTTAACATGGCGCTTGTCGGACTTTTGGTCGGAGCCTTTAGCCAAATGGGATTTTTCGCTTATTTGACGCTTAACTATATAGCGATGAGCGTATTTCGCAAAGCGTATCTCTGGAATGCCCTGCAGGCGTATACAACCATTTTTGCGCTCGGCTTCCTTGGCTACATATTGTACGGCTCTCGCGAGCAGACGGGACCGGTTCTGTTCTGGCTTCTTCCGCTGTTTCTGGCCTTCACCGCTTGGGCGATTGGCTACATCAAATCCCGGATGACCAATAACCGCGCGTTTATTCCGACGATTTTTCTGATGGTCGTAGTCACTTCGATTGAGGCATGGCCAAGCTTTCAGGGAGAAGGCGGGGAGATTAGCTCAAGCGCCGTCTGGTTTATGATTCTCCCGCTAATCGTTTGTAATGCTTATCAAATTTTGATGCTTCATCGTATAACGGCCAGTCTAGACAAAAAAGCCGAGTCCGCGTCAAGCGCGAAAACGGCTTAAGCTTATTCAGCGTAACAACTACATGTCAAAGCTTACGGGCTGCGGCTCTGTCGAAACGCCGTTGTCCCGGACTTCCTTGCCCTTGGCCTCGGTCTGGCTCAGCAATTGGGTAACGCTGACGAATTCATATCCTTGCGCCTTCAGCTGATCGATGATAGCAGGGAGGGCTTGATGAGTTTGTTTGACGGAGTCGCTTGCGTGCAGCAGCACAATATCTCCGGGATGCGCTCTTTTCATGACGCGGTCCACGATATTTTTCGTTCCGATATTCATCCAGTCCTGCGAGTCGGTGTCCCATTGAATGACCTTGTAACCCATGCTTTCCGACATTTGAAGCACCCGTTTATCAAAGTCTCCATTAGGAAGACGGATAAGCTGAGGTGCTTTTCCTGTTGTTTGGGTCAAAATATCATGCGAGGTCCGCAGCTGCGTCTGAATTTCTTCCTCGCTCAGCTTGCTGTAATTATCATGCTTGTTGCCGTGGCTGCCGATTTCCCAGCCGTTGTCCATAATGGCCTTCACCAGCTGGGGATGCGTCTGCGCCCATGGTGCGGACAGGAAAAAGGTCGTATTTTTAATGCCCTTCTCCTTCAAAATCTGCATGATCGGCTCGGCCCGTTTGTCGCCCCAGCTAATGTCGAACGTGAGCGCGATGACCTTTTTATCCGTAGGCACATTATAAATCGCGGCGGGTTGATCATTGGCAAACACCGTAATATGATCCTTCTCCGTGTAAATGACTCCTGCGGCGAACACAACTGCTGCGGCTAAAAAAAAGTACCGCCTTATTTTCCGTCCGTTAAAAACATAAAAGAAATTCATGATGCTCCTTGTCTCCTCTCTTAAAAAAGCTGGGGCATAGCTTGTCGCTCTTCTTGTACAATCTATGACGGACTTGGACGGATATTCATCCGATTGCTATGATTTAGAGGGAGGGAGAGTGACAGATGAGCTCATATTCAAAACAATTTTTTCAGGCAGTAAAAGAAGCCCGGAAGTATGTCTTCGTCTCATTTCTTCTTTTTGCGGCAGGGATCGGACTCGGCATATTCAATGAAAACCTGCATGCGGCGCTGGATGGCCAGCTCGAATCCGTTCGTAAGCTTGCTTCAACAATAGGACAAAGCTCTAATCCTAAGCTGCAGCTTTTCCTGATTATTTTGGTCAACAATGTGTTAAAAGCACTGCTTGTTCTGGGGCTTGGCGTGTTGTTTGCTGTGCTGCCGGCTTTTTTTCTCGTGATGAATGGAGCGGTTTTGGGCTATTTATATGTTCTGCGGGCGGGTGAGACGGGGGCGGCTTCAACGCTCGGCGAGCTGGCAAAAGGGATACTTCCGCATGGGATCATTGAAATTCCGGCCATTGTGCTCGCAGCAGCATTCGGAATGAAGCTGGGCGGTTTTATGTATCGCTGGCTGTTGTTTACTGTTACGGGCAAAAGCAAAAAAGAGTTTATGCGCGGGTGGAAGGAGTTTGCGTTAAGATTGCCTTTGCTTGGCGCAGGAATCACGTTGCTGCTCCTTATTGCGGCCATTATTGAGAGCACTCTGACGCCCTGGATTCTTTCGTTGTAATAAATTTTCCATTATTTGAGCATAACAGTAAGGCTATGTTATGACCCCGCATGCTCCACCATATCGCCTAGGAGGAACGGTTATGCTCGGAATTCTGTTCAACGATAAAGAATGCAAGGAACTTGACTATGTACTGCGCAAGGAACTGGATGAAATGCTGCTTGACCTGGGCGACTCGCGTCTGGATGGGGAGATCAAACAAGCGATTACGAGAAGATACCGCATCGTATTTCGTATGTTTGCCCGGATAGCGCCTCCAAGAGAGCTTTCCCGCTACGCTCTGCGCGTAAATCACAACCAAAGATAAGATTTTAAAAAAAGTTGTTCTAAAGGGTTGACGCTTTGTACAGGCTGTGGTAAATTAATTCTCGCCCCTTCGAAAGGGCTCATAAGTAAACGGTGATGAAACGAAGCGAGATGATTTTTATAAAAAAACATCTTGCAAGTAAATTCAAAGCTGTGATATATTATGAAGGTCGCCGCTTGGAAGAGCGCTGACGAGAAATGAATTTGTTCTTTGAAAACTGAACAACGAGTGAAGCAAGTCAACGTTATAAATGAGCAAGTCGAACAACCCTTTATGGAGAGTTTGATCCTGGCTCAGGACGAACGCTGGCGGCGTGCCTAATACAT
>NZ_JAMBOT010000024.1 GCF_023715725.1 Paenibacillus pasadenensis | reverse complement strand
CGAGTTCTACAACCAGGAGCGTTTCCAGAAAAAACTCGGCGACCGCTCTCCGGTAGAGTACCGAATTGCAGTCGCCGCTTAATTTGCACTCTTTTTTAGCTGTCTACTTGACGGGGGTAAGACCAAGGACAACTCTTACTTCCTGTTCGTTTAGCCTAACCGGGCAAACTGAAATGAGGTCAGCCGCCCTCACGGTTGTGATGATCGACATGATTCCGGTTTTTGACCTTCTTGCTGCCGGACATCGGCTGCTGCGGCTGTCCATGATCCTTGCTGCGGGAAGCCTTGCGGTCTTCCTCCGGATTGGGCACCGGAACGTTATCGGGCTTGCTCATGGTTTATCCCTCCTTACGGTCTAAATGCCGTCCAGCCTCATTAGCTCAAAGGATGGTTCAAGTCCGTTTCATGCTTTTTATGATTCAGGTTATCCTGATGGCGCCGGTCTTCCGTTTGCCGCTGCAGCTGATTGGCATGGTGGGCGTTGACCGGCTCCTGCTCAAGATCGTCTACAACGTTTTGCAGATTTTTATCCACAGCGCTTTTATTTTTTGTCATGTTGGCCTCCCGTTAGACTTTGGTCAGACGGTGCAGCGCTTGCGCGCATTCATGCAGATGACGAACATAATCGGACACTTGTTGTTGAACAAGCTCCTTGCGTTCGTCAATTGTTTTTTTGTCCTGATCAACGTCGATCAGCTGAATATCGACTTCGCGGCTATCCACATACGTGACTTTAAAATCATAAGAGTAAAGGGCATGCCCCGCTCCGTGAATTGTTACGCGAAGCGAACGCTCGTCGCCCTCGTCCTCGAACACCTCGCAGCGGTCTGTAGGATTTAGAACGGTCGGCAGCGTTTCCCTCCAAGCATTCGCCAGGCGGGTTTGGTCCAGCTTAAGCTCATCAAGTTTGCTCATGGTCGCTTTCCACCTCCATTCTCTAGATTGCGACCGGAGAGCCGTTTCTATGCCTGCCGTGAACTGGAACCTGCTGCTGCTTGTGCGACGCTAAAACAAAAAACACCCGGCGCTGTTATGCGCTCGGGTGATCGTATTCAAGTATGGCGGAGAGAGTGGGATTCGAACCCACGTGGGCTTGCGCCCTAACGGTTTTCAAGACCGCCCCGTTATGACCGCTTCGGTATCTCTCCATCGGATAAGACTTACCCGAGCATTGTACCATAATGCATTTGCATCAGGCAACAGTTCTGCACCTTCAATATCTGTCCTGCCAAAAAGAAAGCCGTCTCCCTTTTGGAAGACGGCCGTTCGTTAAGCGCACGGACCGATAACCTGGATGCCGCCCATATAAGGACGCAGCACTTCAGGCACAATAATGGTGCCGTCCGCTTGCTGGTAATTTTCCATAACAGCCGCAACCGTGCGGCCTACAGCCAAGCCCGAACCATTGAGCGTATGCACGAACTCCGGTTTGCTTTTAGCGTCCCGGCGGAAACGGATGCCGGCACGGCGTGCTTGGAAGTCCTCGCAATTGGAACACGAGGAAATTTCGCGGTACGTTCCTGCGCTAGGCAGCCATACCTCGAGATCGTATGTCTTAGCGGCGGAGAAGCCCATATCGCCCGTGCAAAGCTGCAGCACGCGGTAAGGCAGCCCAAGCAGCTGCAGCACGCGCTCGGCGTTCTGAGTCATCATCTCGAGCTCCTCGTACGATTCCTCCGGCTTCGCGAGCTTGACCAGCTCCACCTTGTTGAACTGATGCTGGCGGATAAGACCGCGCGTATCACGTCCGGCCGCACCGGCTTCGCTGCGGAAACATGCGCTAAAAGCGACAAACCGCTTCGGAAGCTCTTCAGCAGACAAAATCTCTTCCCGGTGCAGGTTCGTTACCGAAACCTCAGCTGTCGGAATCAGATAATACTCACTGTCCTTCAGTTTGAACAGATCCTCTTCGAATTTAGGGAGCTGTCCGGTTCCGACGAGGCTGTCGCGATTGACGATTTGCGGAGGCAGCACTTCGGAGTAGCCGTGCTGATCACTGTGCAGATCCATCATAAAGTTAAGCAGAGCCCGCTCCAGACGAGCGCCCAGCCCGGTGTAAAAAACGAACCGCGAGCCGGTAACTTTAGCCGCGCGCTCAAAGTCCAGCAGTCCCAGCTCTTCAGCCAGATCCCAATGCGCTTTCGGTTCAAAGTCGAGCTTGGTTGGTTCTCCGTGGCGACGAATTTCAACGTTGTCCTCTTCGCTTCCGCCTACTGGCACGGATTCATGCGGCATATTAGGAACAGCCAGCAGCATGTTGTCCATCTCTTCATCCAGTACGCGCAGCTCTTCATCCAGTTCTTTAATCCGGTCGCCAACCTCGCGCATCTCAACGATGAGCGCTTCAGCGTCTCCACCGCTTTTTTTCAGCTTGGCCACTTCCTGCGATACCGTATTGCGGCGGGCTTTAAGCGTCTCGCCCTCCTGAATAATGGAGCGGCGTTTGGCGTCGAGCTCCGGGAAAGAGCTGATTAGCTCAAGCGATTTATTGCGGTTCGTAAGCGCCCCGGCTACGCGGTCATAATCGCTGCGCAGCAATTTTACGTCCAACACGTTATACTCACCCTTTGTCCGTTATGGATTAACAGAAGGAAGGGCGGACGGCCATCCGTCCACCCCTCTCCTTATTTATGCTTTTGTTTTAGCTGCCGATGCCTCGCGGACCATATCCGCAAAATAAGCATGCAGCCTGTAGTCGTCGGTAAGCTCCGGATGGAAGGAGGCTGCGAGCAAGGTGCCCTGGCGAGCCGCTACGATCTCATCGTTATAAACCGAGAGTACGTCCACATCCGCGCCTACTTGCCCAATCAATGGGGCCCGAATGAACACAGCGCGTACTGGCTCATCGATTCCCTTAATGTTCAGCTCCGTCTCGAAGCTCTCCCGCTGACGTCCAAACGCATTGCGTACAACCGTCATGTCCATCAGGCCCAAATGCGCTTCTTCGCCGCCTTGGAGCTCCTTGGCGAGCACGATAAGTCCGGCGCAGGTGCCAAAAAGCGGTTTGCCTTGCGCGTTAAACTCGCGAAGCGCCTCAATGAAGCCGTACTTGCGCATCAGCTTGCCGATTGTCGTGCTTTCGCCGCCGGGGATGACGATACCGTCCAGCTCGTCCAGCTCTTCCGTACGTTTAACAGCTACCGCTTCCACGCCGGCTGACTGGAGACTGCGGATATGCTCCGCCACCGCTCCCTGAAGCGCAAGAACGCCTATCTTGTGTGCCATGTTCATCTGCCTTCTTCCTTGAGCTTTCCCTGAATATCCCTGGCAGGGATATTACAAACCGCGGTCGGACATGCGCTCATGCGCCGCCAGCTTGGAGATTTCGATGCCTTTCATCGGCGCGCCGAGGTTTTTGGACACTTCAGCGATAAGTTTGAAATCGTTGTAGTGCGTCGTCGCTTCTACGATTGCACGAGCGAACTTCTCCGGACTGTCGGATTTGAAAATACCGGAGCCTACAAATACGCCGTCCGCGCCGAGATGCATCATCAGAGCCGCGTCAGATGGAGTCGCCACGCCGCCAGCTGCAAAGTTTACGACCGGCAGCTTGCCGGATTCGTGCACGTTCAGCAGCAGCTCGTAATTGACGCCGAGCAGCTTTGCTTCATGGTACAGCTCGTCCTTGGACAGGCCTTGTACCTTGCGGATCTGACTCATGATCAGGCGCATATGGCGCACTGCCTCAACGATATTGCCTGTTCCCGGCTCGCCTTTAGTACGGAGCATGGAAGCACCTTCTTGGATACGGCGAAGCGCTTCGCCCAGGTCCTTAGCACCGCAAACGAACGGCACGGTGAATTCGCGTTTGTCGATATGGAAAACGTCGTCGGCTGGAGTCAGTACTTCACTCTCATCGATGTAGTCAGCTCCAAGCGCTTCAAGCACGCGCGCTTCTACATAATGGCCGATACGAGCTTTCGCCATAACCGGAATGGAAACAACTTTCATGACCTCTTCCAAAATGGTCGGGTCAGCCATGCGGGCTACGCCGCCAGCCGCACGAATATCAGAAGGCACGCGCTCAAGCGCCATAACCGCCGTTGCTCCTGCCGCTTCAGCGATTTTAGCTTGCTCAGCGTTCATGACGTCCATGATGACGCCGCCTTTTTGCATTTCTGCCATACCGCGTTTAACGCGCGAAGTACCTGTTTCCAACATGATCCCTTTGCCTCCTATAGTCTGTTCAATCCGAGCGGATTATTCCGAGTTGATTAATCCAAATTCTATCATGTACGCAACGGGGCGACAACCGATTAGAACAAATTCACAATGCCTTGGAACAATCCGGAGAAAAAGCCGCCGATGCTGCGCATCAAAAGCGAGAACCAGCCCGCTTTGGCCACATCCTCCGCCGCAACAAGATCAAGCTCCTTCGTCACGACTACACCTGTATCCGGATCTTTAAATTCGTAGGTTGCCGTACCGACTTTATCGCCCGCCTTAATTGGAGCAACCAGCTCGCCGTCACCCGGAAGCTTCGTGCTTTTTAACACTGCCTGCGAAGTGGAGCCTTTTTTGACCATAAGCGTCAAATCGTTGCCGGTCACCAAATCAACCGTTTTGCTCTTACCCTTAGCTATTTTGGCCGAAGCAGCGGAATCTACTACGGATTTGGCTTGAACAATCGTTTTGCGCTCCAAATTCGTAAATGCCCAATCGTAGAGCTTGCGTGTTTCCAAGAAACGTTTGCCTTTGCTGTTCGCTCCGTAAACGACGCTGATCAGCCGCGTATCGCCGCGTTTGACCGTACCGGTGAAATTATAGCCGGATGCGCTTAGAAAGCCTGTTTTCATGCCATCTACGCCATCGTAGGTATACTGCTTGAAGCTCTCGATGCCTTTATTGCTCTCCAGCATCCAGTCGTTGTTGACCATCGGCTTTTCATCGCGTTCGCGGAACTTGACGGATGGAATTTTGGAGTATTCCAGAAACTCCGGATGCTCCTTCAAAATAACCGCCGCAAGCTTAGCAATATCTTTCGCTGCCGCTACAGTTGTATCCAAATATCCCGTTGAACTTGTGAACACCGCGGTGCTCAGCCCAAGCTCCTTCGCTTGTTCGTTCATCAGCTTCACAAACTCGGCTTCCGTGCCGGCAATTGCATTGCCCAACGCAACAGTGGCGTCATTGGCCGAAGCTACAGCCATCGCTGTATAAAGCTCCTTGACGGAATGAGTGTCGCCCTCAGCCAAATAAATCTGGGAACCATCGGCCGGCGTGCTGGCTGCTTCCTTGCTGATCGAGACTTCCTGGTCCCAGGCAAGCTTGCCATCCTTGATTGCTTTAAGGACCATATATTCCGTCATCATTTTGGTCATGCTCGCCGGAGGAATGACTTTATCGATATTGTGGCTATAAAGCAATTGCCCCGTATCCGCATCAATCAAAATTGCCGCTGAGAGGGCAAGGTCGAGCGGGTTGGAGCTGGGGTTTTGTGCAGGCAAATTAAAAAACGGCGCATCCTGCTTAACCGCCGCCGGATTTTCTTGATTTGTTGTATTGGTCGCCGCCGCATAGGCAGCAGGGATCGACGTCGTCACTGCAGACGAACCTGCAAAAAGGGATACCGCCAGAAACGCGGAGATAGCCGGCTTAATGAGTGCCGGTGCAAATCTTGCTTTCAACTTGTTTTCTCTCCTTCAAATGGGGTTTGTCCAGCCTTTATTGTACCATACGATAAACGAGAGAGGGGATGTTTTTGCTTTACTATCGGCTTAAGCTGCTTCTCTTTAATTTCTGTAATCATAATTTATCCACTGGTTTTAAAGTAAACACAACAAAAAAGCAGACCCTTGGAGGTCTGCTTTCTTAATCGGTTTCCCGTTAAATCTTAGAGCGAGTAGTTTGGAGCTTCCTTCGTAATCTGCACATCATGCGGATGGCTTTCGCGAAGGCCGGCACCGGTAATCCGGATGAAAGAAGTGTCGTTTTTCAACTCTTCAATCGATGAAGTTCCACAGTAGCCCATACCTGCGCGCAAGCCGCCGATCAGCTGATGCACCGTATCCGCCAGCGGTCCTTTGTATGCAAGGCGACCCTCGATGCCTTCTGGAACAAGCTTATTCTCGTTGTCCTGGAAGTAACGGTCCTTGCTGCCTTCCTTCATGGCGCCGAGCGAGCCCATGCCACGGTAAACCTTGTAACGGCGGCCTTGGTAAATTTCGGATTCGCCTGGGCTTTCTTCGGTTCCAGCAAAAAGGCTACCGATCATAATCGCGCTGGCGCCAGCAGCGATTGCTTTGGTAATGTCGCCGGAATACTTGATGCCGCCGTCAGCAATGACCGGAATGCCGTATTCACGTGCGACGGATGCGCAATCGTAAATAGCCGTAATTTGCGGAACGCCAATGCCGGCAATGATGCGGGTTGTACAGATTGAACCAGGACCAATGCCTACTTTAACTGCGGAGGCTCCAGCTTCGATCAATTCACGAGTAGCGTCGCCCGTTGCGACATTGCCGGCGATAATCGTAAGATCCGGATATTGTCCTCTGAGCGTGCGCACCATCTCGATAATGTTGATATGATGACCATGCGCCGAGTCAACGACCAGAACGTCTACGCCTGACTGGACAAGCGCCTCAGCACGCTCCAGCGTATCCTTGGAAATGCCCACGGCAGCGCCGCACAGCAGACGGCCATGCTTGTCCTTCGCCGCTTTCGGGAACTGGATTGCCTTCTCGATGTCTTTAATCGTAATAAGGCCTTTGAGAATGTTGTTCTCGTCTACAAGAGGCAGCTTCTCAATTTTATGCTGCTGAAGAAGCACTTCCGCTTCTTGCAATGTCGTGCCTACTGCAGCGGTGACGAGCGCGTCGCGAGTCATGACATCGCTGATTTTCATGGAGTAATCGTGTACGAAACGAAGGTCGCGGTTGGTCAAAATACCAACAAGCCTGCCTTCTTCATTAACGATGGGAACGCCCGAAATCCGATACTTGCCCATAAGCTCTTCTGCGTCATAAACATGGTGATCCGGGGTAAGGGAAAATGGATTCGTAATAACGCCGCTCTCAGAGCGCTTAACGCGATCGACTTCCTCTGCCTGTTGAGCAATGCTCATATTCTTATGAATGATGCCGATGCCGCCCTCGCGCGCAAGTGCAATCGCTAGAGCAGCCTCCGTAACGGTATCCATGCCAGCGCTGATGAGCGGAATGTTCAGCTTCACCGAATCGCTGAGCTTGGTTCCTACCTGAACTTCCCGCGGAAGAACTTCCGAGCGGCGGGGTACAAGCAGAACATCGTCAAAAGTGAGGCCTTCCTTAGCGAACTTCGTTTCCCACACGAATGTTTTCCTCCTAGTTCTTGTGACTTGCCGAATATATTATTGACCATCTTAGCAGAGGGGTCTAGGGCTGTCAAGGCAAGGAAAATGCTGCTTTCATGCGGATTTTCAACCGTTGCCTCCTTCTCTTAGAACCAATGTCTCATTCCGGTTCAAGAGGTAGAAGGAGGCTTTTCAAAAGAGAGCGGATACACGCAACGGGGGCTCCATAACAAGTACTCCTCAACACCGGCCTGACGGGCGGCGCGAATTTGTGCTTTGACCTCACGTTCGGTATAGTCCAAATGCGTATCGAGCCATGAGGCCGTAAAGCTCTGCAGCCAAGGGCGAATTGCTGCAGGCTTCCCGCCTTCCTTCGTTAAATACCGATTGCGGGAAGATGCATCTGTCATCGCCTTTTGGATGACCTCGTAAGGGGAAAGATCAGGCTTAGCGATCCCATACATCCCCGGTGAGTAGTGGGACGGATACACCATCGGCGAAATGGCATCCACTTCCGACGCTACCGATCGCCACGATTGGCCGATTCCCAAATCGTCCGGTGATGAAGTAACCAGCCCAAATACGTCAGCAGACACCTTTACTCCTTCCCGATGCAGCTCCTGCGCTGCAACATGAAGGAACTTTTTAATCGCCGAAGCTTTACTTCCGCCTCGCTCGCCGTAATTAAGCTTTGCATCTGTACGAGCACTGTTAGCCGGAAAACGAACGTAGTCAAACTGAATTTCATCAAAGCCCATCTTAGCTGCTTCGCGGGCAATTTCTACGTTGTACTTCCATACTTCCGTGCGGTATGGATTTATCCATGCTTTGCGTTTGGCGTCTCTCCACAGCTTCCCGCTCTTTTCGTGAATGGCCCAATCCGGTACTTTCCCGGCAAGCAAGGCATCCTTAAACACAACCTGCCGTCCGATCACATACAGTCCGTCATCATGAAGCTGGCGGATCAGCTTTTTGGGGTCCTGGATGACAGGACGGCGATCTGCTCCAAGCCTTTTAACGAGTTTATTTTGCGATGAATAGGTCAGCAGACCATAATCGTCTTTAATGTCTATAACCATTGCGTTGATCTCTGTTTTCCGTGCCAGCTCCCTGAGGCGGCCCATTGCTTTTACACTGCCCGCAGCGTAGCCAGATACGTAGATGCCGCGAACTGGCTCCTTAAACGTTGCTGAATCTGCTTCTTGTGCATGCGAGACTGCTTTCGCTGCCGAAACATCCCGGTTATCCTTGGATAGCTGATGAGCACCGCGCTGCTGAGTCAGCAGCTGTGTTACGCTTGAAGCGCTTTGCTGGCCTGTCGCCTTCTGCTCAGGCTCCCGCGCTGCACAGCCGCCTGCAAGAACGGCCGTGACGCTAGCGATTATCCAAGCCTTACTTATAAATAAATTCCGGTGCTCCATACCCATCACCCGCCCCACTCTTAGTCCGTGAGCGTAGTATGGTCTGAAACGAATGAAATAACCCTGTTTATCTAGCTTCAGAAAAACATGGAAACTCAAGAATACAACAAAAAACCCGCCGTATCCGAAGATACGACGGGTTTTCATACATGAGCTTGGCGACGTCCTACTCTCCCAGGACCCTGCGGTCCAAGTACCATCGGCGCTGGAAGGCTTAACGGTCGTGTTCGGGATGGGTACGCGTG
>NZ_JAMBOT010000023.1 GCF_023715725.1 Paenibacillus pasadenensis | reverse complement strand
ATTTGAATTCATCGTTGTAATGTTGCCGTATTTTCCCCACTGTGAACACCTCACCTTTCGTAGCTTATTTTATCTGATCCACGTTAAGGGGTGTCCACTTTTTATTCTAACTGCATTGACGACCTTAAGAGAGGGGAATTAGCTCGAATGAGTCTGCGTAAGGTCGTTTGACGACCTTAAGAGAGGGGGATTAGCTCGAATGAGTCTGCGTAAGGTCGTTTGACGACCTTAAGAGAGGGGCGATTCACTAAGGCTGCCGCTTAATCAGCAGAACAGAGCAAAAAAATAAGACCAAGGTGAATTCACCTTGGTCTTATGTGAAGCATGAGAGCCGAAGTGTCATCAGCCGCTACACCAGCCCGAACTCGCGTCCAACCTTCAGTACCGCTTGGCGGGCAAACTCCAGATCATCCGCCGTATGAGCGGCGGTTACGATGAAGCGGACGCGGCCTTTATCCGCCGCAACTGTCGGGTACACGATGCCGGGAGCGAATACGCCCTCCTCCAGCAGCCGAGCCGAAAAAGCCATCGTCCGGGCGGAGTCGCCGATGACGATCGGAATAATCGGCGTCTCGCTGACGCCGGTATCGAAGCCGTCGCGCTGCAGCTGCGAACGGAAGGAGTTGGCTGACGCCCACATCCGTTCTCCAAGCTCCGGGCTCGTACGCAGCACCCGGATCGCTTCCAGGCAGCTGGCTGCTACCGCTGGCGTTTGCGAGGTGCTGAACAGAAACGGACGAGCTTTGTGGATGAGATATTCCTTAAGCTCCTGGCTGCCGGCTGCATATCCGCCTACAACGCCGACCGCTTTGGAAAGCGTGCCGATCTGGATATGAACCCGGCCGTGCAGGCCAAAATGATCGGTCGTTCCTTTGCCGCAGCGGCCAAGCACTCCGCTTGCATGAGCATCGTCAATACAGACGACGGCATCGTACCGCTCGGCCAGCTCGACGATTTGCGGGAGCGGCGCGATGTCGCCGTCCATGCTGAATACGCCGTCTGTTACGATAAAGCGGGTTCGATGGCCGGAAGCTCCTTTTAGCGCCTCCTCCAGGCTGTCCATATCTTTATGCTTGTATATGCGGCGAGCCGCCTTGGTCAGCCGGATGCCGTCGATAATGCTGGCATGATTGAGCTCGTCGCTGATGACAATATCCTCTTCGCCTAATAGCGTGCCGAAGACGCCTTGATTCGTCGTAAAACCCGACTGGAACACAAGCGCGGCTTCGGTTCCTTTAAAATCGGCCAGCTCCCGCTCCAGCTGATCATGTACATCAAGCGTGCCGGAAATCGTGCGAACGGAGCCAGCTCCGACGCCGTATTTTTGTGTCGCTTCAATAGCCGCTTGTTTCAGGCGCGGATGATCCGTCAAGCCAAGATAGTTGTTCGACGCCATCTGCAGCACGCGCCGCCCGCCAATCTCCATCCACGGCCCAGAGCCGCTTTCCCACACGGCAGGCATCCGGTAGCGGCCTTGATTTTTCAGCTGTTCCAGCTCCTCGCGAAGCCTCTCCAATCCACTCATAGGTTCCTCTCCTTCGGTCAGCCTGGGATATTTAATGCTTAAACACAATTTTGGCGCACTGCCCGGAGCTCATCAGCTGAAACGCTTCCTCGTACCGGTCCAATGTAAACGTATAGTCCACCAGCCTGCTCAAATCGATGCGCCCGGCATCCAGCAGCCCTTTGAGCTGATGCCAGGTTTGATACATTCTTCTGCCTGTAATTCCATGCACCTGCAAGCCTTTGAAAATAATATGGCGTCCCAGATCGATCGGTACCGCTTTGGCGGGAATTCCGAGCAGGGAAACGCGTCCGGCGTTGGCCATCGCCTCCAGCAAGCTATTGATAGCCCCGCCGTTGCCGGACATCTCCAGACCAACCTCCACGCCTGAGCCGCCGGTAAGCCGTCTCAGCTCAGCGGCAACATCCATGCCGGGTACCGGCTTCACGCATGCATCCGCGCCGAGCTTGGCCGCCAAGCTAAGCCTGTAGTCATGCAGGTCAACGGCGATGATGCGTCCGGCTCCAACAGCCTTGGCGACCTGAATCGCCATTAGGCCAATCGGCCCGCAGCCGATGACAGCGACCGAACGGCCGACAATACCGCCGGACAAAACGGTGTGCACCGCATTGCCGAGCGGGTCCTGCAGGCAAGCCAGCTCATGCGGCAGCGAAGGATCATTATGAATGATGTTGACGGCTTTAGTTACCGCGTAGTCGGCAAAACAGCCCGGCGCACTGATGCCAAAGCTGCGCGTATTCGGGCAGACATGGGCATTGCCGGAGCGGCATTGCTTGCAATCGCCGCATACGATATGACCCTCTGCGGATACATTGTCGCCAGGAGAAATGCCTTTGACAGCGCTTCCCACTTCATCCACGACGCCTGCGAATTCGTGGCCGAACACGTTCGGGGTCACGACATTTTGCTCCGCCCATTCATCCCAGTGATAAATATGCATGTCGGTGCCGCAAATAGAGCTCGCTTTGACGCGAATCCGCACCTCATCCGGGGCAATGTCCGGCACGGGAAGCTCCATGAGTACCGCTCCCGCTTTGCGCTCGGCCTTCACGAGGCCGATCATGCTCGTTGTCATGCTCATTCTCCTTATGAGAAAATATGCAATATAGCGAATATATGTTCATTATATAGAACAATTCCGTATGTAATAGTATATTAGAGGCAGAGCTTTTGTAAACAAGAAATGATAAGGATATTCAACAAAAATGATAATTTTGAAGAGAAATTGCCTCAAATGCACAAAGAATGCTGTTTATGAAGGGCGATGATGGCGCTAGAGACTCTAAATAGCGTAAAAAAGCCGCCAATCACACAGCATAAGCTGTATGAACGGCGGGCTGGAGGCAAACGTGGAGAAGCCGCTGGGGTAAGGCCGCAGAGTGGCTTTAATTCGATTCAGAAATGGTATTTTGGATAAGATAAGTCCCAAAAGGGATCAATTTTCAACGTTAATGTGGAAAATGGCTGAATTAAGCCCCAAAAACCCCTTATTATGCCTGTTTCGCAAGATTCTCTGTTCATTAAGACCGAAAATGGTCTTATCTGCCCGGGGAACATCATTAGCGGCTTGAAGAACAGCACATCAGCATCTGCACATCAGCATCTGCACATCAGCATCTGCACATCAGCATCTGCACATCAGCACATTAGCATCAGCACATCAGCACATCAGCATCAGCACATTAGCACATCATACATCCGCACATCCGGGCTGCAAGAACTCTGCCTGTCCTGCGCTAAAACGGGTACCGAATGACGCTCTGCAGCTCTGTCTCCGTATCGGATTCGTTGTAGTAAGCATGGGTCTGGTCGGCGCTGAAACGGAGCGCGTCTCCCTCGGAGACGGTATACCACTCTGCGCCAATGCGCAGGCGAAGCGTGCCGCGGGTTACGGTCACATATTCCTCGACACCCTCATGATGCGGCTCTGCCTCGTACTGGCAGCCCGGCTGCATGAGCACGCGGTAAATTTCCGACCGTGACTCGTCCGTATAAGGGAACAGCGGGTAGCTGAGATATCGCCCGTCGCCGGATGTAATCGGAATGACGTCCGCAGCGCGGACAAGCGTGACGGTCGTCCGGTCTTCCTCAATCAAATCGGTGACGGAGACACGGAGTCCGCTGGCTATTTTCCATAACACGGTTATGGTCGGGTTGGAATCCGCGCGCTCGATCTGCGCAAGCATCGTCTTGCTGACGCCAGTCAGCTCGGACAGCTTATCAAGGCTGTGGCCTCTGGATTTGCGGATTCTCTTGAGGTTGCGGGCTACTCGTAGCACCATCGTATCCATGAGACACCTCCGTACAAAAGTGATCTCCTATTCTAGCACGATGAAGCGGTGCCGCGTCAACGGTGGGTTGATATTACCGGCCGCCCATGTCCGTACAAGCCGTGCAAAAACAATTGCGTCCGGTTGCTCACGCCCAAGTCAGGTTATACCTATATTAAGACTATAGGCGGCAAAGGAGCGTGCTGCGGATGATACATGAAGAGCTGAAATGGACCTGCCGCGACGGCGTCCGCATCTATGGCTGCCGTTGGCTTCCGGAGGGAAAACCGGTCAAAGCGGCTGTTGGCATTGTGCATGGACTTGGCGAGCATTGCGGAGCTTACGGGCATGTTGCGAAACCTTTTACGGAGCGTGGTTACGCTGTTTATGCCTTTGATCAGCGAGGACACGGTCGGACGGAGGGTCGGCGCGGAGACTGTCTGGGGTATGACTCGCTGCTGGAGCCGATTGAGCTGCTGCTGGAAGATATGAAACGGGAATTCGGCGGACTGCCGCTTTTCTTATATAGCCATAGCATGGGCGGAAATTTAGTGCTGAACTATGTGCTGAAACATTCGCCTCCATTGGCCGGCGCAGTTGCAGCCGGACCATGGCTGAGGCTGGCTGCGGCAGCGCCGCCTTTGCCGCTCGTTTTGGGCAGGATAAAGGAACGGGTACGCCGCAATTATCGATATCCGCTCGGCAATCAGCTGAGCACAACCGATCCTGATATGCTGCGCCGGTATTTCGAGGACCCTCTGCGCCATGCCCGGATTACGCTGCGGACGTTCAGCGCGGTTAGCCGCGCCGGACGCTGGGCGCTCCGGCATGCGCACAAGCTGCGGCTGCCGCTTTTGCTTATGCATGGCACTGAAGACCGCGTCACCTCCTGCCAGGCGAGCCGTCTTTTTGCGACCCGCGCCGGCGGGAGCTGCACGTTCCGGGAATGGTCCGGCTTTCGCCACGAGCTGCACACGGAGGCAGGACGCCGTGAGGTAATGATATTTGCGCTGGATTGGATGGATAACCGCTGTTTCTTTTCCACATCGAATTCAATGCTGACAGACCGTTGTCAGGAATCTTCTGGTAATCTTATTTTAAGATGACGAGGAGGGCGATTGGGATGAGTTCAGCCATTAAAGGTCAAGCGGTGCAGGTATCGGGAAGCAGGGTATGGACGGAAGTTTCGGGAACGGCGGATAGAGGGACGGTGCTGCTGTTCCATGCGGCGATTGCCGACAGCAGGCTGTGGGACAATACCGTTCCTGCGCTTCATGAGGCGGGATATCGGACGGTGTGTTTTGATATGCCCGGCATGGGGCAATCCGAGCTCCCGGAGGGCGAGTACACCGTATACGAAACGGCGCGGGAGCTGCTGAAGGAGCTGGGCATCGGTAAAGTGTCGCTGGTCGGCGTATCCGCAGGCAGCCATTGTGCGCTGGAGTTCGCTGCGGCATATCCGGAGCTTACGGAAAAGCTTGCGTTAGTGAACGGGAGCATTTTCGGCTCCATCGAGTATTCCGAACAGATGCAGCATGATGATGCGGCATTTGAGCAGGTAATTGGCTCCGGCGATATGAGCGCGGCGGCGCGCGTCTGGACTGAGATGTGGCTGGACGGGCCGGGACAGCCGTCAACACGCGTTAATCCGGACGTACGGGAAGCTTTTCAACGGTATATGATGGAGCGTCTGCCGAGCATGCAGACTTACCGTTATCCCCGTATGATGATGGATCTCGTCAATCGGCTGCCGGAGCTGGACATTCCGGTGCTTAGCGTATCCGGCGCGCTGGATTATGCCGATACGTTCACGCTGCTTCCGTTGCTGGAGCAGGGGCTGAAAGATTGGCGCGGCGTTGTGCTGGAGCATTCCGCGCATTTTCCGATGCTGGACGATCCGGCTGGTTTGAACCGCGCGCTGATCAAGTTTTTTGGAGAATAACGCTGCGGCTGCAAGTCGTCGCCTGCTGCGCCTGAGCTGGAGCATGCACTGGGATACGGGCCGCGCCGCTTAATCGATGCGATGCAGCAAATCCGTCATGCCGTCTTCGATTGCTACATAAATATGTGGCATGGGAGGCGGCCTTTACTATGATAAAGACAAGCATTGTTATTCTTACGCATAACCAGCTGGAATACACGCTACGCTGTCTGGAAAGCATCCGGCTGCACACGGAGGATTACGAGCTGATTCTGGTTGATAACGGCTCGACCGACGGCACGGCTGAGGTGCTGCTGCGCAGCTCCTTCAAAACGGTGCTTAATCCGGTCAACGAAGGTTTTGCCAAAGGCTGCAATCAGGGCCTAGCTTTGGCTGAAGGCGAGTATGTGCTTTTTCTGAACAATGACACGGTCGTAACGCCGGGCTGGCTGAATGCAATGCTGAGACTGTTCCAGGATGAACCGTTATGCGGAATGGTCGGACCCGTGAGCAACTACGTCAGCGGGCCTCAGCAGATCGAGGCGGGGTACGGGCCGGGCGTGGAAGGCTTGGAGGCTTTTGCGGCTTCAAGATTACCGGTTTGGAGAAACCATTGCTGGGAGCTGCCCAGACTGGTTGGCTTCTGTCTGCTCCTAAGACGCTCGCTGGCACAGCAGCTGGGCGGCTTCGACGAGCGGTTCGGCCTCGGCAATTACGAGGATGACGACCTGTGCATGCGAGTAAGCCGCGAAGGCTGGCGTCTGCTCGTTGCCTGTGATTCTTTTGTGCATCATTACGGGCATGTGACGATGAACGCGCTGGAGGATTTTGACCTGCCCGGGCTGCTGCAGCGCAATAAGGCTATCGCCAACTCCAAATGGGGCGATGATCTCGTTGATATGCTTTACCGGCGTGTTCCGACGCTCAGTTGCGCCATCGGCATGGGGGAGAGCGGCGATCCGGAGTCACTGGAGCGGACGCTGGACAGCATTATCGGATTTGCGGACGAAATTATGATTATTCACTACGGCGGGGACGAGAGCTGGGAAGCCGCGCGCCGTATCGGAGCGCAGCGTGATCTGAAGACGGTACGGGCGGGCCGCAGCGAAACGGCCGGGACGATTACGGCTTTGTACGAAGCCGGACGCGATTACGTTTTGTGGCTGCGGGCCGGAGAGGAGCTTGGGCAGGAGCAGGGACGCCGCCTGATGGCTGTGCGCAGAAAACTGGGGCTGCAAGCCGGAACGCCGCTGGTCGCGCTGCAGCTACCGGACGGCAGCGTTGCGATGCGAATGGCGCTTGTTGGAGCAAGGCCGGAATGGGATGCTGAAGCCGGAGGTTACGTGCTTGGAGGCCTTATGAAAGCGCGAATTTCGGGGGGCGGAGGAGGCTTGGCCCCGGTTATTCTATCCGGCTTGCCCGGAAAGGAGGGGCCGAAATGAGCCTACTGCATCGTCCGGCAGGAGAATGGCCGGTAAGCTTGCTGAAGCCGGGGGTTACGTTTGAGACAAAATGTTATGAGCAGGATTGGCGGGAGCTGCTGCTCACCGACCGGCTGAGCCGCGCGATCGGGCTGCACCGGTATTCTTTTGCCGAACGGGTCTTGTACATTAATAATGTGGAGCAGCCGGATACGGTTTGCCGGCATGCGCAGCGGCTCGTTGACGAGGGCGTGCTCACCTCCTATGTCGTCGTAGACGATTACAGCGAGGAAGCGCTGCGTTTTTTCGGGCTGAAGCGCGAGGATTTCCAGGGCGGGTATTACTATTCCATTGCGGAGCTGGTCAGCATTTATTTGTGCCGCACGGATTATTTGCTGCATTACGCCGGAGATTGCATGCTGGAGGAGCCAGTGGAATGGGTGGAGCCCGCCTTAAAAAGAATGCGGCTGCAGCCGTCCATCGTGTGCGCCAATCCCGTTCCGAACGGCTGGCATGAGGCAGCTCGGCGGGAGGCGATGGTGACGCATGGCGACTTTCATCTCGGCTACGGTTTTTCCGATCAGTGTTATCTCATTCGCACCCTGGATTTCAAAGCCCGTATTTACAACGAGAAACATTCCGACTCCGAGCGTTATCCGGCATATGGCGGGGAGCTTTTCGAAAAACGGGTGGACGCCTGGATGCGCAGCTCCGGCCTGCTGCGGCTGACGTGGCGGCACGGCTGTTACTGGCATCGGGGCATCCGCAGCTCAACGGCTGAGCTTGGTTCCCAAGAGCGGAAAGAGACTGCCAATGTAAGCAGCTTTTCGCCTGATAATGCGTCAGCCGGCGGCGGGGCTGCTATCTATGAAACTTCCCCCGGGCAGATCGTTCACGAGCTTGCGGAGCCTGCGTTGGCCTGTTATCGTGCTGGCGTCAAGGCGATGGAGGAGCAGGAATATGAAACGGCCATCGTCTGGCTGCAGCTGGCTGACAGCGCCAGAGCGCGGGAGCAGCAGGCGGGCAAGGAGCCCGATTCAAGCCTGAAATGGCTGCCGCTGCTGCAGCTGGCGGTCTGTTACGACCGGCTCGGCCAAACGGAAAAAGCCTGGCTGAGCAATGAGGCGGCATCCGTCTATGCGCCGGACGGACAGCCGAGCATTGCGGCTAACCGGATTTATTTGCGCGGACTGTTGGATGCTTGTGAGGAAGAGAGGAATGCCGTGCGGAGCGAGGCAGCCGGAAACACCGCCGCTGGAGCTGCTGCTGGAGACGAAGGGCTGCTGCTGTCGGTGCTCATCCCGTCGCTGCCCGAGCGAAGCGCTTCGTTAGCCGCGGTGCTGGAGGAGCTGCAAGCGCAGCTGCTGGGGCAGCCGGTAGAGCTGCTGGTGCTTTCGGATAACCGCAAACGGACGACGGGCGCAAAGCGCAATTCGCTGCTCCAGCAGGCTAAAGGGCGTTTCGTTGTCTTTGCCGACGATGACGACCGGCTGTCGCATGATTATGTGGCGAAGCTTGTGGAAGCGATCCGCCGCGAACCGGACTCCGACTGCATCGTGTTTGATGTGATGGTGTACTCCGGCGGACAGCCGTTCCGTTTGTGCAAATACGGCACTGAGTACGAATACGGGATGGATTATAATTATTATTACCGCAAACCAAACCACCTGATGGCTTACCGGAAGGAAATTGCGCTAAAACATCCGTTTGCCGATCTCAGTTATGGAGAGGACGACGAGTGGGCTGCGCGGGCGAGTGCAGAGGTGAAGCGCCAAGTGAGAATAGATGCGGTGTTATATCATTATGACTGGGCGATCAAGCCTCAGTCGTGGTATGCGGAATCTTAATGCGACATGGAAAAGGCATCCGGTTGCGGCAGCTGTTTGCTGTCGTGTGACGGATGCCTTTTTTATAATGATATAAAATCACCGCATGCGCCTCCGGTTGCGGGTTCCAGCAGCCTTTAGTCCCTTCAGTCTCCGTAATGCTCCCTCAACTTTGGCACGTTTTCCAGCAGCTGCTGCGTGAGCGGACTGACGCCGTTTGGAGCGACTACGCCAAGTCCGGCCGAATGCGGAAAGCTGAACGAGGGAAAACGCGCCGACAGCTCCTCCCACCATTTCCAGACGCCAAAGTCCCATATCCGTACTTCCGTATCGTGAATCAGCAGCAGTCCTCCGGGCGCAAGCTTCGGCATCCACAGCTCGCAGTCATGGCGCACCGCCTCATAGGTATGCAGGCCGTCCACATGCACGATATCAACCGAGCCGTCGGCAAAAAGCCCGTTCGCCTCATCAAAAGTGGAGCGTACAAGACGTGCATGCGGATAGCGTTCCGCCGTGCGGCTGACGAGCGAATAGACCGATTCCCCGTATGCGCCGGAATGGGCGTCCCCCTCCCAGGTATCAACGGCGTGCAGCACCGTGCCGTCGAGCGACAGATCCTTAGCCGCCTGGCAGAAGCTGAAAAAGGAGCTGCCGTAGTGGGTGCCCAGCTCTACCGCACAAGCCGGCTTCATATTGGCGATAAGATCGTAGCCGAAGCGAAGATGTCCCCTCCAGGCCGACTCGCTGTGGAAGAGCGGGGAAATGCTATTCATTTCAAAAATAGGTTCGTGAAATTTCCAAATTCCCTCCATATTCATCCCCTTCCGAATGTGTCCGAAGCTTCTCTTTAGCCTATGAACGGATCTGTTTTATATGAAAAAACCCTGTGTTTTGTTCCTGTTTCCGCTTCGCTTGACTGTTGCGCTGCCCCTTGCTCGGACCGCCGCTTTGGCCCGTTGGGCCAGTCATGCTTTAATTGACGAATGGGGCAAAGGGACTTAAACTGGGGGTATTGCGTTTGCACTGATTTAATAAAGGCGAAAGATAGCGGTAACACGAAGAAAACAGTAGAAAAGGGGATCGGGTATGAGCAAAAAAATATGGGCTGCGGCATTGCTGTCGCTGACACTGGTCGCTGCGGGCTGCGGCGCCAAAAACACAGGCAATGAGGCAACGCCGGCTCCGTCCGCTGGAGGCGCAGCTGAAGGCAAAACGTACACAATCGCCATTTCGCAGATTGTTGAGCATCCGTCCCTGGATGCAACCCGCCAAGGTTTTCTTGACGCGCTGAAGGAAGCGGGCATTGAGGAAGGCAAAAACCTGAAGGTGGAGTTTGATACGGCACAGGGAGATCAGAGCAATAACCTGTCCATCGCCCAAAAAATTGCCGGCAATAAAGTGGATTTAGCGCTCGGAATTGCGACTCCATCCGCTCAAGCCTTGGTAGAGAACGTGAAGGATGCGCCGGTTTTGTTTGCAGCGGTAACCGATCCGGTAGCTTCCAATATTGTTACTAGCATGGACAAGCCTGGCGGCAACGTAACGGGAGCTTCCGATACGAATCCGGCAGCGGTCGTGCAGCTGATGGACTTCATCGCAGCTGAATTCAAAGATGTGAAGACCGTTGGTATGGTCATTAACGAAGGTGAATCCAATGCCGTTGTTATGGCGGACAACGCCGAGAAGGCTCTTGCCAAGCACAACATTAAGCTGATCAAAGCGCCGGTGACGAACACGTCCGAAGTAAAACAAGCGGCTGAGTCGCTTGTAGGCAAAGCGGACGCCATGTTCATCGCTTTGGATAATATGGTTGTAAGCGGCGTTGACGCTCTGATTGAAGTTGCGAACACGAATAAAATCCCGTTCTTCTCCAGCGACCGTGATACGGTTGAGAAGGGCGCATTTGCTACCGTAGGCTTTAAATATTACGATCACGGCTTCCAGGTTGGCCAAATGGCCGCCGAAGTGCTGAAGGACGGCAAAAACCCGGGAGATATGCCGGTAAAAATGCAAGAGAAGCTTGATCTGATTCTTAATCTTAAAGCCGCCGAGGCGCAAGGAATTACCGTTACCGACGGCATGAAAAGCCAGGTCAAGGACGCGGCTGCGAATATTATTCAATAAGAGGTGTTTTTGCTGTGATCATGTCCCTCACGTCCTTTAATGGAGCGATTGAGCTTGGCCTTATTTTTGCCTTGATGGCTCTCGGGGTTTACATCACGTACCGCATTTTGGACTTTCCCGATCTTACTGTAGACGGCAGCTTCACGACTGGAGCCGCTATATCAGTCATTATGATCGGTCACGGCTATCCGGCTTTAATCGCAACATTGGCGGGTATGGCGGGAGGCATGATTGCCGGCGTCTGCACGGGTTTGCTGCATACAAAAGGTAAAATCAACGGTTTGTTAGCCGGTATTCTCATGATGATTGCTTTGTATTCGATTAACTTGAGAATTATGGATAAACCCAATGTGCCGGTTAAGGT
Organism: Paenibacillus pasadenensis; assembly: GCF_023715725.1. GTDB lineage: Bacteria > Bacillota > Bacilli > Paenibacillales > Paenibacillaceae > Paenibacillus_O > Paenibacillus_O pasadenensis_A. The sequence continues at coordinate 4,666 of NZ_JAMBOT010000023.1, read as the reverse complement.
CGATGAAGGTCTGCTCGGCGGCTTCATCCGGTCTGATCTGCTCACAGCGGGAGGCGTCTCCTGGATTTACGCTGTGGTGTTGAGCGTAGTTGTAGCTATCATCTGGCTGCTGCTGGTCGCGTTTTTCAAAACCGATATGGGATTAAGCCTGCGCGCAACTGGCGACAACAAACGGATGATCCGCAGCTTCGGCGGCAATACCGACCGCACAACAATTATCGGCGTCAGCCTCTCCAACGGCCTTGTTGCGCTTTCCGGGGCGCTCATTGCGCAGGATGCAGGCTTCGCCGATAACAGCATGGGTATCGGTATGATCGTAATCGGACTTGCCTCCGTCATTATTGGCGAAGCTATTTTCGGCTCTAGAGGCGTGCTAGGCACAACGCTGGCCGTTATCGTCGGCGCTGTTGTTTACCGGGTGGTCATTGCCGCCGCGTTGAATGCCGAATGGCTTAATCTTGAAACCTCCGATCTGAAGCTGATTACGGCTGTAATTGTCATCATTGCGCTTGTTGTGCCGACCGTCAGCCGGTCGATCAAGCAGAAGCGCCAAGCAAGACTCCGCACAGCAGAGCTTGCCCGCAGCGGAAAGGGGGGGCTGTAATGCTTACGATTCAAAACGCCTCCAAGCTGTTTAACGCAGGAACTGCCGATGAGAAAGTTGCTCTAATGAACATTAATCTTCATATGGACAAAGGCGATTTTGTTACAGTTATCGGCAGTAACGGAGCGGGCAAGTCAACGCTGATGAATTTGATTTCAGGCGTAATGAAGCCCGATCTCGGGACTGTCTCCATCTCCGGCTCTGATGTTACCGCTGTGTCGGAGTCGAACCGCAGCCGCTGGATCGGCCGTGTGTTTCAGGACCCGATGGCAGGAACCGCTCCCAACATGACCATTGAGGAGAATCTGGCGATGGCCTACAACCGCGGCAAAATGCGCGGCTTCGGGCTGGCGGTGACGAAGAACCGCCGGAAGATTTTCCGGGAGCAGCTGGAGAAGCTTGGCATTGGGCTGGAAAACCGGCTGCGCGCCAAGGTAGGCCTGCTGTCGGGAGGCGAGCGCCAGGCGCTCAGCCTGCTGATGGCGACGTTCACTCGGCCCGACATTTTGCTGTTGGATGAGCATACGGCGGCACTTGACCCGGCGCGTGCGGAGCTGATTACGCGGCTTACCGAAAGCCTCGTCCGCGAGATGAATCTGACGACGCTCATGGTTACCCACAACATGGAACAAGCGATTCGTCTGGGCAACCGGCTGATTATGATGGATAAAGGCCGTATTATTTTGGACATCCCGGCCAGCCGCAAGCAGGGCATCACCGTGCAACAGCTGCTTGGCGAGTTCGAGCAGATCAGCGGCCAAAAGCTGGCTGACGACCGGCTTGTGCTGGGTTAACCTGCACGTTTGAGCTGAACCGCTGTAGCGGAGAGGCCGCGAAAATCGGGAAATGTTGCTACGAGAAGACAGCCTGCAGGGTCTGTCTGTATGATAAACCCGCTTCTCTTTCATGGGAGGCGGGTTTGTTGTTCTCGGATTATGATTAGGAATAGGAAGCGGGGCAGATTCTTCATATGGAATCTAATGCAAAGCACAAATTGGTATAACCGACTATTTGCGCTCGCAAGGATTTTGGCACTATAATTAGGCATAATTTCGCGTGCATGGCGCATCGGATCAGGGGTGATTGAAGCAGTGGACATTAAGCAGCCAATTCTCGGCATTGTCGTTCCATGTTACAACGAGGAAGAAGTGCTGGAGCTTACCGTCGTGGAGCTTAACGGGATGCTGGAAGGAATGGAGAAGGAAGGTTTAATCTCTCCTGAAAGCTTCATCATGTTTGTAAACGATGGCAGCCGCGACCGTACGTGGCCGTTGATTGCGGAACTTTCTCAGCGCTATAGCCGCGTCTGCGGACTTAATTTGGCAGGCAATGTCGGCCATCAAAGCGCGCTGCTTGGCGGTCTCATGACGGCGAAACGTCATGCTGATTGCCTCGTATCCATCGATGCGGATCTACAGGATGATGTGCGGGCTATTCGCGAGATGGTACTCCGCTACCGTGAGGGCTGCGATATCGTTTATGGCGTGCGCAGCAGCCGCCAGCGGGACACCTGGTTCAAACGGACGACAGCGGAAGGCTTTTATAAAATCATGGAAGGGCTCGGTCTGCGTATCGTCAACAATCATGCGGACTACAGGCTGATGAGCCGCCGTGCGCTGGACGAGCTGGCGAAATTTACGGAAGTTAATATTTTTCTGCGTGGCATGGTGCCGATGCTCGGCTTCCAGACCGGAGTTGTATATTACGAACGGCTAGAGCGCGCCGCTGGCGAGTCCAAATACCCGCTCAAAAAAATGATCAGTTTTGCTTTGGAAGGCATAACGTCGCTTTCCGTTAAGCCGATTCGGATGGTTACGGCGGCTGGATTTATCGTGTTCGCCGTCAGCATCGTCATGGCGATTTACGGGATTGTATCCAATTTGATCGGCAATGCCGTAAGCGGCTGGTCATCGTTAATCGTTTCGCTTTGGTTCATCGGCGGTGTTCAGCTGCTGTCGATCGGATTAATCGGGGAGTACATTGGGAAAATCTACCGCGAGGTCAAGCGCCGTCCGCTCTATATCGTGGAAAAAGAACTTGTGCCGGCTGTCCGCCTTGATAAAGCGGAGCAGTCGCAACATAAAACGGATCTCGAAGCGCAGCAGGATGCGGAGTCTGAGCGCGTGCTTCCTGCATTGTACTAGGAGGAGTCTCTATGAAAGAGCGGCTTAGGCTGGAAATATTCGCCGGAGCCGGAGCAGCCGGCATATTAATTTGGCTGCTTTTTTCAAACCCGTTTATTGGAATGGCCGACAGCGGAGATTTTCTTCGCGTGCTGCTGGTAGCGGGGCTGGACTATAATCCAGCGGCCGTAAGTTATGAGGATCGTTTTTTTAACTGGTCGCACTCTGTTTTTGCGTATGATTCAATCCGCGGAGCCTATATTACATCTCAGCTGATTCCTGTTTATGCGGCCAGGACAATCGGCTGGATTTTTGACCAGTCCGTTTTTCATATCCGCTTTTTGGGAGCTCTATACAGTCTGCTGCTTATTACAGCCGTATATCTAATCGTGCGCGCTGGCAGGCAGTACAGTCTGAGTGCATCGTTCATGCTGGCAGCAGGGCTGCTGTTTATGTTTTTGGATGTTCGTTATACGGTATACTTTAATTCCTTTTATGCCGAGCCGGTATCATTCCTATTTTTGCTGCTTACTGTAGCGGCGGGACTGTGGCTGGCCCATCAGGAGAAGCCGACAACCCGCGTCGTACTGTTTTTCTTTTTCTGTATATTCATGCTCGTATGCAGCAAGCTGCAAAATACGCCGCTGGGCATTATTTTTGCGCTGTACGGCTTGAGACTGCTGCAGCTGCGCTGGGATTTGTCGTGGCGGCGGTTCGTGCTCTGGGGCTGCTCCGTGCTGTTCGCTCTATCGGCGCTGCTTTATACGTTTGCTCCAGACCAGTTTAAGCACATTAATTTGTACCAGACGGTGTTCTACGGCATTCTCAATGAGTCACCCGATGTTGAAGGCGACCTGCGCGATCTGGGCCTTCCGGAAAAGCTGGCCGTGAACGCAGGCACAAATTATTTTCAGAGTGACGCTCCAATTAAGCAGGATTCGCCGGAAATGAAGGCGGATTTCTACGACCGCATGTCGCATGGCAAAGTTCTGCTCTATTATGCAACGCATCCGCAGCGTCTGATCACCTTGCTGGACCGGGCAGCGGAGCGAGGCGTCTATCTTGAAGTGACGTATTTGGGCAACTATGAAAAAGGCGAGGGGAAGCCCGCGCTGGCGGATGTTTACACGTATAGCGGCTGGAGCAGCTTCAAGGCGGAGTACATGCCGCGCTCGTTGTTGTTCATCGTGCTGTTTTATGCGGCGTTTTACGCCGTATGCGTTGTTGAATGGATTCGAAGCCGCAGCCAATCCGTCCGTATGACGGCTGAGCTGCTTATGCTGGTCGGGTTCATCGGGGTGTTTTCCTTTGTTGTGCCTGTACTTGGAGACGGGCTCGCAGACATCGAAAAACATCTGTTCCTGTACAATGTGACCTTTGATATGATGCTGCTGGCATCGGCCGCTTGGCTGGTCCACCGTGTCGCCGTCCTTGTTGGCGACAGGAGAGGACGCCGCCGCAGCGTTTACGGATCCTACCGGATTTAAGTTCAAAAAACCGTTCCTTACCTTGCTTCTTGCAAGGCTGGGACGGTTTTTTTGCGTCTGAAGCGAAATTGAGCGTTTCTCGCAGGCTTTGTTTGTTCTTTAGGCTCTTGAGAATAGGTAAGGGCATTTGACGCCCTTAAGAAGCCTGTAATTGTCGGTTTGGCATTGGTTAAGGGCGTTTCAAGCCCTTAAATCAGGCCGAGACGGACGAAGCGGAGGAAATAAGACCGTTTCTGGTCTTAAATGAGGCCGAGACGGACGAAGCGGAGGAAATAAGACCGTTTCTGGTCTTAAATGAGGCCGAGACGGACGAAGCGGAGGAAATATGCAGTTAGAATAAAAAGTGGACACCCCCTAACGTGGATCAGATAAAATAAGCTACGAAAGGTGAGGTGTTCACAGTGGGGAAAATACGGCAACATTACAACGATGAATTCAAATTAAAAACGGTC
>NZ_JAMBOT010000022.1 GCF_023715725.1 Paenibacillus pasadenensis | reverse complement strand
TAGGCACGCCGCCAGCGTTCGTCCTGAGCCAGGATCAAACTCTCCATAAAGGGTTGTTCGACTTGCTCATTTATAACGTTGACTTGCTTCACTCGTTGTTCAGTTTTCAAAGAACAAATTCGCTTTAACGCTTACCGGACAGCTTGTCCGTTTCTAGCGTCCCAACCGCGTATCTCTCGGCCGGAATTAGAATATACCATACCCTTTTAGGATTGTGCAACCCTTTTTCTAAAAAACTTTTAAAAAACTAAAAAAAAGAATAAAGCCCCGGCATCAACCGCCGAGGCTCTATCTTCTATATATACATTAAGATACCTTTACGCCTACGCTGTCCCCAGCCTGAAGCTGGTACATGGCATAGTACTTGCCCCCATGCTCCATCAGCTGATCGTGGTTGCCGCGCTCTACAATAACGCCGCGGTCCAGCACGAGAATCTGGTCCGCCTGGCGAATCGTCGAGAGGCGGTGCGCAATAACAAACGTCGTGCGTCCCTGGCTCAGCACATTAAGCGCCTGCTGGATGACCGCCTCCGTCTCCGTATCGATGCTCGCCGTCGCCTCGTCCAGAATAAGAATCGCAGGATCATAAGCCAGCGCCCGCGCAAATGAGATCAGCTGCCGCTGTCCGGCAGACAGCGTGGCGCCCTTCTCTACCACAGGCTCATCAATGCCGCCCGGGAAGCGCATGAACATCTCATAGGCTCCAACGTCCTTAAGCGCCTGCACAATCTTCTCCCGGGAAATGTCCGGATTACCGAGACTTACATTAGAGGCGATCGTGCCTGTAAACAGAAACGGATCCTGCAGCACGATGCCCATATGCTGGCGAAGCTGCTGCTTCGGAATATCGCGGACGTCCATTCCGTCAATCGTTATCCGGCCTTTCTCCACATCATAGAACCGGAACAGCAGGTTCAGAATCGAGCTTTTGCCGGAGCCGGTATGGCCGACCAGCGCGACCGTCTCCCCTTGGCGAGCCGTAAACGTAATGTTGCGGAGGACGTAATCTTCTTTTTTATAGGCAAAAGTAACGTCCTGGAATTCTACCTCGCCCTTGTAGCGCGGCATCGAACCGTTGTCGACATCGGTTCCCGGTTCGTCCAGCAGCGAGAACACCCTTCCCGCCGACACACGGGCTGTCTCCAGATTCGTCAGCTGGTTCACAACGCCGACAATCGGCTGGAACATCCGGTTCATATAATCGATGAAGGCGTACATGACGCCAACGGTAACCGCTTTGCCAAGATCGTCGCCCCAAAACATCCACAGCACGATCAGAAAAATAACGTTGCGGATCGTATTCACGAGATTATGCGACGTCCAGGAGTTAACTTTAAGCAGCTTAATCTGATACTTGTAAAACTCGTTGTTCATCTCTTTAAACTCATTCGAGATGCTCTTCTGGCGGCGGAACACGCGGATGATGCTCATGCCTTGAATTGACTCGTTGATCATCGCATTGATATCGCTCAGCTTGGAGCGGATCAAGCTGTTGTATCTTCCCGCCACTTTGCGGTACACGATAATCCAAAGCACGAGGATGGGAAACAGCGGCAGTGCAAACATCGCCATCGCCGGGCTCAGAATGAACAACGCACCGAGTACGGCAACCATATAGATGATGCCGGAGAAAAAGTTCGCCAGCACGGCAACAAATAACTCCCGCACCGCTTCGGTGTCATTCGTAATGCGGGATACGACCTTACCGGCAGGCAGATTATCAAAATACTGAACCGGAAGCCGCTGCGTATGGGCAAAAACGTCCTCGCGCATGCGCTGAACAATTTTGTTAGCCGTCGTTTGCAGCAGCAGCTTTTGGCCGTAAGTGAAAAAGGCCGCGATCACGAGCAGTCCGAAATATAAAGCCGCCTGAACAAGCAGCGGATTCAGTTCCGGCTCGTAAAAGGCATATACCTCATCACGGGACATAGCCGTAACCGGTTGGGAAGCTGTTTCTCCGCCTTCGGGAGTCAGCCTCAACACTCCGTTCTCGACCTTTTTGACCGCCCCCGCAGGCAGTTCAAGCGGAACCGAGTAAAAGCTCGTTCCTTCTTGAACAATGGAGAGCCTGCCGTCTCCGCCCTCGCCAGGCCCCAGCCGGTCGCTGCGCTTGTAGCTGACGCCGCCGTACGTTACGGAGCCTTTTGTGCCCTCCGTCACCTGAACCCAGGTTTTCTCAATGCCGAGAATGTTGTTATCAATCATCCGCTTGGCCAACAGAGGTCCGACCATCTCGAAACAGACGGCCAGCGTCAGCAGGAGAAGCGCGGTCAGAATCTGTTTTTTGAATATAAGCGCATATCGGAGCAGCCGTTTCCCGGTTCCGGGCGCAACGGTCATCGTATCTTCCACGTTTGCTCACCTTCTTTTGTCAAAATCATTCTTTCTGCCGGCCGCCCTAAGACTCGACGATAGCCTCCAGCTGCTGCCTGTCGTATTGCTCTCGGTACCAGCCGCCCTGCTGCAGCAGCTCCTCATGGGTTCCCCGCTGTATGACGCGGCCGTTGTCCAGAACCAGAATCAGCTCCGCATGCTGCACGGCAGACAGGCGATGCGTCGTTATGATCGTCGTTTTACCGGCGCGCTCGGTACGGATGCCCTCGATAATTTCCGCTTCGGTTTTGGCGTCGACGGCAGACAAAGCATCGTCCAGCAGCAAAATGTCCGGGTCGGCAATCAGTGCGCGCGCAATGCTGACACGCTGTTTTTGACCGCCGGAGAGCGCAACGCCCTTCTCCCCGACAAGTGTTTCCAGGCCGTCCGGCAGAAACAGAATATCCTTGGCAAAAGAGGCTCTTACAAGCGCACGCTCCAAATCCTGCTCCGTTGCCTGATGTCCTCCAAACAGAATGTTCTCCCGAATCGAACGGGAAAACAAAATCGGCTGCTGAGGCACGTAGCCGAACCAGCTGTGCAGCCGGTCTAGCGGAATCCGCTCCAGCTGAACGCCGCTAATCGCAGCTTCGCCGTGCCCGGCCGGATACTCCCGGATCAGCTGTTTAAGCAGCGTCGTTTTACCGCTTCCGGTGCGTCCGACGATGCCGAGCGTCGCTCCTTTGGGCAGCGAAAAGCTGATATCAATCAGATTGTCTACCTGCGAGGACGGGTAGCGGAACGTAAAATCGCGGAAGGTAATTTCTCCTGGCGTCCCGATATCAGACAGCGTACCTTTGTCCTCTACATCCGCCTTAGCGCCAAGCGTTTCCTCAACGCGGTCCAGAGAGGCGTTGCCGCGCTGCAGCATGTTGATCAGCTCGCCGATGGCGAACATCGGCCAGATCAGCATGCCGAGGAAGATGTTAAAGGAAATCAGATCGCCGAGCGTAATCTCGTTGCGGAACACAAGAACGCCGCCGTACACCAGGCCGATAATGTAGCTGAGGCCGACGAGAATTTTATTCAACGGCTCGAACAGGGCGTCGATCTTCGCCACCGCAATATTCCGCTTCAGCACCTCGTTAGTTTTCGCGTGGAACCGGTCACGGTCGGCTTCTTCCTGCACATACGCCCGAACGACGCGCACGCCGGATACCGATTCCAGCACCTCGTCGTTCAGCTCGCCGAATGCGTCCTGCGCCTTGATAAAGCGTTCATGAATCATTTTGCCAAAAATACCCATGACAATGGCGATAATCGGCAGCGGCAGCAGAGCAGCAAGCGTCAGCTTCCAGCTGATAAACACCGCCATCATGAACAGAATCGTCAGCATAAACGCTGTAGAGTCAACCAGCGTAAGAATGCCGAAGCCGGCTGTCATCGAAATAGCCCATAAATCGTTTGTGGAACGCGCCATCAGATCGCCGGTGCGATTGCGCTCGTAGAACGTAGGCGTCATTTTCAGAAAATGGCCCATCAGCTTGCCGCGAAGCAGCCTCTCCAGCACGTTGGCCCCGCCAAACAGCCTTGACATCCAAATGTAAGTAATAAAATAACTTCCGACCGTAATGGCCAGCCAGGCAGCTACAATCCATAAAAACCGTTCCGTCGACAGCGTCCCCTGGCTGATGCCGTCCACCGTGTATCCGAGCAGCTTTGGAGGCAGCACCTCTACAAAACCGATCAATACGAGCAGCGTAATCGCAATCGCATATCTTTTCCATTCGAGCTTGAAAAACCAGCCCAGCTTGCCAATAACACCTAACACACGGCACCTCCGTTCCCAGCCTTACCCCGGCATAGACGTTCCGGCGGCATGGCTGATTCATTTCGATAAAAAAAGGACGTATCGCCTGTAAGCGATACGCCCTTGAACGCGAGAGCAGCCAGTCAGGCCGCGGCATCCCGTAGGAAGCCGCTGAACTGCACGGAAAGCTGCTGTCAGCGATATGGAAGCGCACGATTACAGGAGCGTAATCATGCGCAACTTGAATTAGCTTGCGGCAGGATTACGGTTAATCAAAGACGCGATCAAAGCAATAGCAGCGGTATCTGCTCCTAGATTGGTCTTCATCGTAATCCCTCCTCTTAACGTTATTGTCCGCAGCAGCCAAACCGCTGCAGAGCGCACTTTGCCAATGTATCACCGGGCTCAATCATTCGTCAATGCCCGGGCTGGAGATAATTCAGTTATAGCTGTTTTTGACCAGATGAACGCGTTCTGTACTGCGTTGACCGAGCCATTAATGCATCGGCGGCTGCATGCCGTCCGGCGAATCCACTTTGACCCGCTTAATGAACAGCGAGAGAATAAAACCGGCTGTGGCGAAGAAAATGACCATCATAAACGCCGATTGGACGCCTTGCGTCATGGCAAGCGGAATGAACGACAGGTCTTCCTTCGGAATGCTGTTGTCCGTATAGTAGGCCTTTTGTCCGGCGCTCATTACGCTGATTGCCAGCGCGGTGCCGATGGCTCCGGCTACCTGCTGGAGTGTATTCATGATCGCCGTTCCGTCCGGATAAAGCTCGCGCGGCAGCTGGTTCAGCCCGTTTGTAGAAGCCGGCATCATAATCATGGAGATGCCGATCATCATCAGCGTATGCAGCAGAATAACAATGCCTTTTGGCGTTGTCGGCTCAATTCCGGTCAGCAGCCAAAGAATGACGATGACTAACGCCAAGCCCGGCAGAACGAGCCAGCGCGGGCCGTATTTGTCGAATAAGCGGCCCATGACAGGAGACATAAGACCGTTGACGAGTCCTCCCGGCAGCAGAAGCAGTCCCGCCGCCAGCGGCAGCATGGCCATTCCGGCCTGCAAATAAAGCGGCAGCAGCATAACGGTGGAAAGAATGATCATCATCGCAACAAACACAATTAGCGTGCCCATCGTAAACATCGGGTAGCGGAATGCCCGCAGATTCATCATCGGCTGGCGCATCCGCAGCTGGCGGACGATGAACAGCAGCAGAGCAGCGGCGCCGACGGAGATACCGATAATAACCTTCGGATTGCTCCAGCCATGATCGCCTTCGCCGGCGGTACTAAAGCCGAACACAATGCCGCCGAAACCGACGCTTGACAGCGCGATGGAAAGCAAGTCAATGCGCGGGCGGGTCACTTCAGATACGTTGCGCATGAAGATAATGCCGAAGATGAGCGCGCCGACCAGCAGCGGTACCGCCATCCAGAAAATCGCTCTCCAACTGGAGTATTCCAAAAACAGGCCGGCGATAGCCGGGCCTACGGCTGGAGCAAACATAATGACAAGGCCCATAATGCCCATTGCCGCTCCGCGTTTATGCGGGGGGAATATAACAAGCACGGTGTTAAACATAAGCGGGATAAGCAATCCCGTGCCCGCAGCTTGAATCAAACGGGCGACTAGCAGCACCTCAAAGCTTGGAGCCAGCGCGGCGACGAGCGTGCCGATAATGGAAAACAACAGCGAAGCGACAAAAAGCTGGCGGGTTGTAAACCATTGCAGCAGCAGTCCCGATACGGGAGTAAGAATGGCCAGCACAAGAATAAAGCCCGTTGTGAGCCACTGAATTTGCGCCGCCTCGACGTTGAATATGCCCATGAGCTCCGAAATCGCGATATTCAGCCCGGTCTCGCTGAGCATCCCGATAAAACCGCTGATGAGCAGCGCGGCCATAATCGGTACGGCCTTATATTGCGGCGCCTCTTCCTTCACGGAAGCGTCCGCCGGCATCGTTTGTTCCACAGTGTTCCCCTCCTAGGCAGTGTTCTGCCTTTGTCTGTTTGGTTTAACCTGATAAGGTCCTCTACAATCTAACCATAATTTCAGCCGAAAGAGCAATTAAGGATTTGATTAAAATTGATTTTTACCATGCACAAATAGCCTGGCGGAAACGGTTGCCCGTTCTGCCAGGCTGTCTTACGGAAGGCGAAAATCCGGCTGACGCCCGATTATGGATTGATTCCGTTCCCTTCCGAAGGGTCCGGGGACCAGCGGTAATCAGTCGAGCAGCTTTTCATAAGCTGCTGCGTCCAGCAGAGCCGCCACTTGTTCGGCAGCGCTTCCATTAATCTCAATCTCTACCATCCAGCCGCCGTCGAACGGTTCTGTGTTGACGAGCTCCGGCGAGGAAACCAGCTCTGTGTTGACCCGCGTTACGGTGCCGCTTACGGGAGCATATAGATCCGACACCGTCTTGACCGACTCAATCGTGCCAAGCGGCTGCCCGGATTCCACCTTGTCGCCCGGCTGCGGAAGCTCGACAAACACGATATCTCCCAGCTGATGCTGGGCATGATCGGTAATACCGACGCGAATGACGTTGTCTCCCGCAGATGCTGCCCATTCATGTTCCTCGGTATAGCCTAACCCTTCGCGAATCTCACTCACTGGACGCTCATCCTTTCCCATCTTGGCCAACGGCCGTTTATGCGGAAAGCGTATACGATCCCGCTCCGCAATGTCAATATCTTGCTTACGAGTGTGCGAATGGATATTGACATTGTCTTGTCCCTTCTGACAAACTGGAAGAGAAACCGAATAAGCGGATGAACGCAGCGGGAGAGATCGCCGGAAGTCGAGGCGGCGCCGAAGGAGTAACCTTGACGGAGTCAGGGGAATCTCTCAGGCAAAAGGACCTTTGCGGGACGCGCCTCTGGAGAGAACGAGCGCACGGAATGGACCATGGTGCGCATCGTCACCCAAGGGGAAACTCGCCGCCGTACAGCAGGGACTGACGATCCGGACGCGAGGTAACTCTCAGGTACAAGGGACAGAGCGGAAAATTAGCAAGCAGCATGTCTGATTAAGACGGCATGCGGCGGCAATTTTCTGCGCTGTCCTTTTTTTGTCCTGCCGGCAGCTGACCTAACTAACCTTCACCATGATTATGTTCCCCGGCTTTTTAATGCAAAATGACACCTCTTTTTCCTTTATGCCTTGTGGAGGCAATTTTAAAATCGACTTTTGAGTTTGCCGCAATTTTCACCGCGCTTCTGGAACGGCCGGCCCGTTCCGCTTGTTTGTTCAAGCATTGCGAGGAGGAGATTTTAATGGCTAATCTGCGCACCACACCGCTTTATCCCCTGTATAGAGAGTACGGCGAACCTCGCTGCATCGACTTTGGCGGCTGGGAGCTGCCGGTGCAATTCAGCGGCATTATCCGCGAGCATGAAGCGGTTCGGATGAGGGCCGGCCTGTTCGACGTGTCCCATATGGGCGAATTTATCGTGACCGGGCAATTCGCGGCCGATTTTTTGCAAGGGGTTACAACGAACGATATCCGGCGGCTGAAGGACGGCATGGCGCAGTACACGCTTATGTGTTATCCAGACGGCGGAGTTGTGGACGATCTGCTCGTTTACCGCATTTCCGAGGATCAATATATGCTCGTCGTTAATGCTTCCAACATCGGCAAAGATTTCGATTGGCTGCAGGAGCATCTGATCGGGGATGTGACGATTGAGGACCGCTCCGATGTTACCGCGCTGCTGGCGCTTCAAGGCCCGTTGTCCGCCGAAATTTTGTCCCGCTGCACGGATGCGCCGTTCGCTTCGCTGCCGCCGTTTCATTTTCTGCGGGCCGTGGAAGTATGCGGCGTCCGTACGCTGCTGTCGCGCACAGGTTATACCGGCGAGGACGGCTTTGAGCTGTACGTCCCTGCGGAGGACGCCGCCCCGCTATGGCGCGGCTTGATGGCAGCGGGATCCCCGCTCGGCCTTGAACCGGCCGGACTCGGAGCCCGCGACACGCTGCGCCTTGAAGCGAAGCTGCCGCTGTACGGTCAGGAGCTGTCCTCCGGCATTTCGCCGCTGGAGGCGGGACTTGGCATGTTCGTCAAGCTGGACAGCGGCGAGTTTATCGGCCGCGGCGTGCTCGCCGCGCAAAAGTCAGCGGGCATTCCCCGCAGGCTTGTTGGCGTTGAGCTGCTGGAGCGGGGAATTCCGCGCACTCACTATCCCGTCTTCTGCGGTGAAACGCAGATCGGCGAAATAACGTCCGGCACCCAGTCGCCGACGCTGAAGCGCAATCTGGGGCTTGCCCTGATTCAGGCGGAGTACGCAGCAGCCGGCACGGAGCTTGAAGTTGAGATTCGCGGCAAACGGCTGAAGGCAGCCGTTGTGCCCGCCCCCTTTTACAAAAAAACGCGGCTTCCGCTCAGCCCTGATAAGGAGTGAAGGATTGCTCATGACCAGCCAGCACCGCTATATCCCCATGACGGAGCAGGATCAGGCCGAGATGCTTCAGACGGTCGGCGCCGCATCCGTGGAAGACCTGTTCCGCGATATTCCCGCTTCCATCCGCTACGAGGGAACGCTGCCTATGTCGGCTGCGCTGGATGAATGGTCGCTGCTGCGGCATCTCAAAGAGCTTGCGGCTCGCAATGCCGATCAGGAAAGCACGGCCAGCTTTCTCGGAGCGGGGTTGTACGATCATCATATTCCGGTCGTTATTGGCCATCTCGCTTCCCGCTCCGAATTTTATACAGCCTACACGCCCTACCAGCCGGAAATCAGCCAAGGAGAGCTGCAGGCGATCTTTGAGTTTCAGTCGTACATTTGCGAGCTTACTGGAATGGCAGTTGCCAACGCCAGCATGTACGACGGAGCGACGGCGCTTGCCGAAGCGGCCGCGCTCGCCGCCGCCCATACCAGGCGCAAGCGCATCATTATATCGAGCGCCGTTCATCCCGAAGCGCGCGAAATTGTGCGCACGACCGCACGCGGCCTCGGCCTCGACATGGTCGAAGTGCCGGTCCGCGACGGGCTGACCGACGCGGCTGCACTCGCGGCCGCCATCGATGATCAGACTGCGGCTGTGCTGCTGCAGTCTCCGAACTTTCTCGGCGGCATCGAGGACATCGCAGCCTGCGAGCCAGCTGTGCATGCCGCCAAGGCGCTGCTTGTCGTCAGCGCCAACCCGCTCTCGCTCGGGCTGCTGGAAGCGCCCGGCGCGCTCGGCGCCGACATCGTCGTGGGCGATGCGCAACCGCTCGGCATCGCTTCCTCGCTCGGCGGGCCGACCTGCGGCTTCTTCGCCGTCGCCGAGCCGCTGATGCGGCGGATGCCAGGACGCATTGTCGGCCAGACAAAGGATCTGGACGGCAAGCGCGGTTTCGTGCTTACGCTGCAAACGCGGGAACAGCATATCCGCCGCGAAAAAGCGACGTCCAACATTTGCTCCAACCAGGCGCTGCTGGCGCTATGCGCGTCTATCTTCTTGAGCGTAATGGGGAAGCAGGGCATGAGTGATGCTGCCGAGCTCAATATTCGCAAAGCGCATTACGCAGCGCGAGTTCTGGGTTCACTGGACGGATGTTCGCTCCCATGGCCGGATTCACCTTACTTCAACGAATTCACGCTTCGCCTGCCGGACGGGACGGACGTATCTGAATTGAACCGCCGCTTGCTGCAGGAAGGATTTATGGGCGGTTATGATCTTGGTTTGGCTTATCCTGAGCTGAAGGGCCATATGCTCGTAGCCGTTACCGAAAAAAGAACCCGCGCGGAAATCGATGCTTTTGCCGCTGCCCTTGATCGGCTGAGCAAGGAGGTGAGCTTATGAGCCAGAATACAACTACTGGATCCGAGCTTTTGCTAGCCGGAGCAGCTGGCGTGAAGCCGGAAAAGTCGCTCATATTTGAAATGAGCCGAGCTGGCCGCAAAGCGTACTCTCTCCCTGCCTGCGACGTGCCGGAAGACGAACCGCTGGAGGCGCTGATTCCTGAAAAGCTGCTGCGCAAGCAGCCCGCCGCTCTGCCGGAAGTATACGAGGTTGACGTCATCCGTCATTACACGGAGCTGTCCCGCCGCAACTTTGGCGTCGACAACGGCTTTTATCCGCTCGGCTCCTGCACGATGAAATACAATCCCAAAATCAACGAGGACGCGGCGCGGCTGAACGGATTTGCGCGCATTCATCCTTACCAGCCGGAAGAAAGCCTGCAAGGAGCGCTGGAGCTCCTGTACACGCTGCAAAATGACCTGGCCGCGCTGACCGGCATGGATTTTGTAACGCTGCAGCCGGCGGCCGGCGCTCACGGCGAATGGACCGGACTGATGATGATCCGCGCCTACCACGAAAGCCGCTGCGAGGCGCGCACAAAGGTCATCGTTCCCGATTCCTCACACGGCACGAATCCGGCCAGCGCCACTGCCGCCGGACTTGATACCATTACGATTAAATCCAACGAGCGAGGACTTGTCGATCTGGACGCGCTGCGCGCGGCGGTCGGGCCGGACACCGCTGCACTTATGCTCACCAACCCCAGCACGCTGGGGCTGTTCGAGGAGCAGATTGAGGAGATTGCCGCAATAGTCCATGAGGCGGGAGGGCTGCTCTACTATGACGGAGCCAACTCCAACGCCATCATGGGCATCACCCGCCCCGGGGATATGGGCTTCGACGTTGTGCATCTTAATCTGCACAAAACGATGAGCACTCCGCACGGCGGAGGCGGGCCCGGCGCTGGACCGGTTGGCGTCAAGCGGCATCTCATTCCGTTTCTGCCTAAACCGGTCGTTGGCAAACGCGGGGACGGCAGCTATTATTTTGATTACGAGCGCCCGCAGTCCATCGGGCGTGTTAAATCCTACTACGGCAACTTCGGCATTCTCGTTAGAGCCTACGCATATATTCGCACCTACGGGCCGGAAGGGCTGCGCCGCGTATCGGAATGCGCCGTGCTTAACGCAAATTATATGATGGCGCGGTTATCGGAATCCTATGAGATTCCTTACCCCGGCGTCTGCAAACATGAGTTTGTCATGTCGGGCCGCGGTCTCAAGCCGTTTGGCGTGCGTACGCTGGATGTCGCCAAACGGCTGCTCGATTTTGGCTACCATCCGCCGACGATTTATTTTCCGCTCAATGTGGAGGAATGCATCATGATTGAGCCAACGGAGACGGAGAGCAAGGAAACGCTGGACGCCTTTATCGATGCTATGCTTCGAATTGCCAAAGAAGCCCGGGAGACGCCGGAGCTTGTGCGGAACGCGCCCTATACAACGATTGTGCGGCGGCTGGACGAAACCGGCGCGGCACGGAAGCCTGTGCTGAACTGCTCTTGCTGAGCATAGGATAGACTAAAAAGCTCCGCAGCAGGTTTTGGCCTGCCGAAGGAGCTTCTCTTTTATACGATTCAGAAACCAATCTTCCTATATGTCTCCTCACGCTGCGCTCTAGCCGTCATGAGGCTTTGCGTCAATCTGAAGCCCGAAGTTATAATAAAAGGATGAGCCCTAACACGAATAAGCCTTATTATAGGAAGGACTTTGTCTCATTATGATTGCACAACGTTATCCCGGGCTGCTGCTGCTCGACCGCATGGACGACTGGGCAGAGCCCAATGTCCTGCATTCCTTCGCTCTGGACGAGCTGCTCTGCCGCCGCACCGGCCAGGACGGCATCCCCGTTCTTCATTTATGGCGGCATCCGTCCGGATTTGTGATGGGCCCGCGAGACAGCAGACTGCCCGAGGCGGCGCTGGCCGCGCGCGAGCTGGAACGGCTTGGCCTGTCTGCTGCTGTGCGGAATTCCGGCGGAGCGGCCGTCCCGCTTGATCCCGGCGTCGTTAATATTTCGCTTATTTTACCGCTGGAGGGCGCCGCATCGTCCCGCTTCAACGATGATTTTCAGCTGATGTACGAGCTGATCTCCGCTGCACTGCAGGACACCGGCGTCCAAGTGGACAAAGGCGAAATCGCCGGAGCCTATTGCCCCGGCGACTATGATTTGAGCATCAGCGGGCGCAAATTTTGCGGCATTGCACAGCGCAGGCTTTCCAAGTCCTATATTGTCCAGGCATTCGTCAACGCCGGCGGCTCCGGAGAGGAGCGCGGTCGTCTCGTTCGCCAGTTTTACGATACTGCCGCTGGAAGCTCCGCTCACGGCATTAGTTACCCTCAGGTTCACGCGGAAACGATGGGCAGTCTAGAGGAGCTTGCCGGTTTATGGCCGGATTCCGCCCGCATGTTTGCGGAAGCGGTCGGGACAGCTGCCATCGGAGCGCGCGGCGACGATGAAGCCCGCATGCCGGACAGCAGGATGCCGGACCGTGCGGACATTGCCGCACTGGCAGCAACACTCCGCGCCCGCTATCCGATCGGAACGTAACGTCTCCTTGCAGCATCAAGCGTAAAAGCCGACTCTAGCCGAACCGGACGCCGTTAACCAGGCTCCGGTTCTGCTTTTATCCATCTCCATCCTGATGGCCTTAATGATATCCGCCGTATCCAGATTTCCCGCCCCCGCCTCATGCAAGGCAAAGACTATGGATGTATACAGCTCGCCTAGCTGAGCATACGAAAAACCGGCTGTCTGCTCCGCAAGCAGACTTAGCTCCTGCGGCTGAATCAGGCGGCCGATCCCTTTTTGGCTCAAGTAAGCCTCACGGCTTTCCAAGGAAGGCTCCTGCACCTCATATGCCCGGTCGATTCTTCCCGGACGGCCCAGCAGAGCCGCATCAAGCTGCTCGGGATAATTGGTCGTTGCAATAAGATAAATTCCTTTGCGGGTCCGCATTCCGTCCAGCTCGTTCAGAAATACAGACCGCAAAGCAGGATTCAGACCGTCTAGATCCTCCACAATCAGCACAACCGGCGCGAGCTCCTCGGCGCAGCTGAATATTTCGCGGATGCTGTCGCTGCTCGTATGCTCGGTCATCTGCCAGCAAACGGCAGGCACTCCGGACTGTGCCGCAAGTGAGCGGACGAGGCTTGTTTTACCGTTGCCCGGTTTGCCGTACAACAGCACGCCCCTGCGGTAAGGGATTCCGAATTGTTCATAAAAACCGTCCGCCGAGTTGAAAAATTGGGTGATGTTCTCTTCCAGCTCCAGCCAGAGCGGATCTTTAATGAACCCGCTCCCCGAACCGGGCGCTGCCAGAAATGTTTCACGGCTTAATCCGTCATCCCGGTCCGTGAACAGCGTTAGCTTATTCGCCGCAATGCTGCGGCTGCGTTCCCGGGAGTAGTGAAGAAAGCTGCGGAGCGAATCGTCGGTTGGCGCGAACAGGTACGGAATCGCAGCCTGCCCGATCAATCGCGGCACTGGCACCTGCGCCAGCGCCACCTTCCATTCCGGATATACAAACAAATGATTGTCGAGCGAAGGATAGATGCGAAAATCCGCGGAATGCCGCTCGACGCTTCTGCTCTCCATTGATTCATATATTCTCGCCACGAGCTGAAGGCCATCAAAACCTTCCTTCACATCTTGAGCCAGCTGGCTCCAGCAGAATCCCAGTCCATCCTCGTCTTTGTACACCATAAAGTCCTGGCCGTACCGGTTCTGCAGCAAATCCCGCATCATGCGCAGCAGCTGACGGTGTTCGTTCCAAGCCCCTTCGGATGAATTCCGGCCGCCTGTCGCGTAATCCCCCGTCATAAGCGTCCTCGCCATCAGGCTTGCCGCGGAGGCAGGCATAGCTGCAATGACCGTACTGGCTCCTTGCAGCGAGGACGGTCCTGAATGCTCCCCTCCGTTTACGCCATAAAAGTTCCAATCATTTATCAAAAGGTTCACCTTTTCTTCTATAAAATAGTTGTCATCATTTCGCGAGACGAAAAAAGCCACGGACTCCTGTCCGTGGCTTCGTCCGCAAGATGCGGACTGCGGGTTAAAGGCTGCAGCGGCTCCGATTGCTGATCGGCAGCCCTGCGCCTAATGATCAAACCCGTTTTTTATGCCATTCCGTGGAGACCTCCGGAGCTGACCCTCCGGCAAGTAAATGCAATTGTCGCGCGTCCTTTAATACCTTGATCATATCCATCCGCCTCCCTCTTCAAGTTGATATCTGTATTCTATGGCGCGCCGCCTGCCCCGTCAACGGCTATGGACGGTAGAAAATGGATTAAACATTTTTCCCCCGCGCCGCTATTTATTCCAGCTGCTGCTGCTCTAACGCGGTGCTCCGCCCGCTTCTTATCGCTATGTTCAAAGGGTATAATAAAACCATATCAAGAACCAACCAAGGAGGTACATACTTGTGTCCTATGAAGCTTATTTTCAATCCAGGCGTGAAGACCAGCTGGAAGAGCTAAAGCAATGGCTTCGCATTCCTAGCATTTCCGCCATCTCCTCCCACGCTGGAGATATGGCAGCTGCAGCCTCCTGGCTGGCGGATGCCCTTAACAGCGCCGGACTGGAAAATGTCGAGATTATGCCAACAGCCGGTAATCCGGTTGTATACGCCGATTATCTCCATGCTCCGGGCAAACCGACTGTGCTTGTTTACGGGCATTATGATGTGCAGCCGGTCGATCCGCTGAACCTGTGGCAAAGCCCGCCTTTTGAGCCTGAAATTAGAGATGACAAGCTGTACGCCCGCGGCGCCACGGATGATAAAGGACAGGTATTCATCCATATCAAGGCAATCGAAGCCATTTTGAACGAGGACGGCACGCTGCCGGTCAACGTCAAGCTTTGCCTGGAGGGAGAAGAGGAGATCGGAAGCCCGCATCTTCCGGCTTTTCTGGAAGCAAACCGAGACAAGCTGAGCTGCGACGCCGTGCTTGTATCCGATACGTCGCTGCTGGAGCGCGGACGTCCGGCAATCTGCACGGGGCTTCGCGGCCTCTGCTCTCTGGAGATTACCGTGAATACGGCAAACACGGATCTGCATTCGGGCACGTATGGCGGCGCTGTGCCGAACTCCCTTCATGCCGTCGTCGAGCTGCTCGCCTCCCTGCATGACAGCAGCGGCCGCGTTGCGGTAGAAGGTTTTTATGAAGGAGTGCCGGAGCTCTCACCGCTTATGCGGGAGGAGTTCGCCAAGCAAGGCGTGGACGACGGCAAAATTCGCGACGGCCTCGGCCTTGAGGCTCTGTACGGCGAGGAAGGATACAGCTTCGTCGAACGTGTCGGCGCCCGGCCGACACTGGAGCTTAACGGCGTTTATGGCGGCTTCCAGGGAGAAGGCTCCAAAACGGTTATTCCGAAAGAAGCCCATGCCAAAATTACCTGCCGCCTCGTCGGAGACCAGGATCCGCAAAATACGCTGGATCGTATCGAGAAGCATCTGCGCGACCGAGTTCAGCCTGGCGTCCGCCTGACGGTGCGTCAGATGGAAAAAGCGAATGCGTTTAACATCGATCCTTCTCATCCGATTTTGCAAAAAGCGGCGGACGCATACGGAAGCGTATATGGCACGCGCGCTCTTTTCACCAAGGACGGCGGCTCCATCCCGATTATGGCGGCGTTTTCCCGGGTGCTGGAAGCTCCGGTTGTGCTAATGGGCTTTGGCCTGGATGACGAGAATCTGCATGCTCCCAACGAGCATTTCAACTTGGAGAACTTTGATAAAGGTTTGCTTACCGTTGTAGAGTTCCTGAAAACTCTGTAGGCCGTAAATTAAAATCAATGCCCGGTCCGCCATTGGACCGGGCTGTTTTTGCATCATCGAATATGTTTCTTATTGCTTCACAAAACGGACGGCATCTGCAACGGTGTACCCATAGCTCGAGGCAATCAGCTTAACGGCATTGTCCGTTGCGGAAGCGGTAAACGTATAACTTCCGATCTCGACCCACACGCCGTTGTTTTTCGTCTGATCTACCGTTTTCGACGAATCGATAACTCCTCCGTATTTAATTTCCAGCGGGGCCGCCGTCGGGCGATTGGCAGCAGCCGTCCACCTCATGTAAATCTTATAGGTGCCAGCCTCCGTAATGGTCGGAGTCCAAACGGCGGATTTGCTCGGGTTCGCCCCGACATCCCCGTCATGCAAATAGTTGCCGTTGTAATAGCCGGGATCATACGTGCTGGACGTCCACGCGCCATTGGCCGTAAATTCCGGGCTTTCATTATCTACGATCACGACTACCGGAAGCCCTTTCGCTACGACATTGTCCACGACCGCTGCTTGATTGTACGTCCTGATTCCGATTTTGCCCGCCGTTAAGCTCGTATCAGTGACGACTATTTTCTCGGCTCCGTTTAAATACCCTTTAATCGTGCCGCCTATCATAGACAGCTTAAGATTGTACATCGTTTGCAGCGACACGGACTGAGACAGGTTCGCAAGCATTGTGAACGTGCCGCCTGCTTTTTTCAGCAGCTGAAGCTTATTCTCCCCCGCATTCAACCGCAAATAATAATAGTTGTTGTTATCCGTATAACGGCCGATAATGCCGGTTGCCGCAGTTGATGTCCGGGACAGGAAATTCACATCCGCCTGAACCTCGTAGTTTGTCCATCCGGTATCGCCGATTGTTGTCAGCGCCTCGCTCGCCGCTTCCGAAGATTGTTTGTATCCGTAAGTCGTCTCCGTCACGACAGACCAAGCGCCGCTGCTGGCTGTCCAGCCTTGAGCGTTCCCGTCCTCAAAGTCATCCTTTACTAACAGCTGCAGCGGTTCCGTCGGAATTATCCGCTGCTGCGGAGTCGCGGAAACCGTATTGGAGTCGCCGGATTGGGCCGTACCGTTCAATGAGCTTACCGCAAAGTAATACTTCGTGCCGTTCGCCAGCCCCGCAACCGTGACTTGGCCGGAAGCAGCCGAGTTAACATCGAGTACGGAGGTAAGAGCTCCTGGCGAGACGCCGTACTTCACTCTGTATCCGGTCGTGTTCTCCACGTAGTTAAAATGCAGGGATACCTCGCCGTTTCCGCTTACCGCGGAATACAGCACCGGATTAATGCCAGGAGCGGCGTCCGCTGCCGGCTTTACCGACATTTCCTGGGACCAATTGCTGGAGCCAAAATAAGCTCCATTTACATCCTTGTCCATTTTGACCCGGAAGTAATAGGTTGTGCCGTTTGTCAACCCCATAACGTTAAATGCCCCGTAGTTCGTAATCTCATCCAATGTTTCCGTGTAATTACCGCTTGAAGTGCCATATTTAATCGTATAGGTCGTGGTGTTGTTTGCTTCGTCGCTAGCGGTTCCCGTCGAGCTCGTGTAGCCAACGTAAAAGCCCCCGTCCACGCCGACCGCTTTCCACAATGTCGGAGGAAGCAGCTTGTAATTAGCCAGCGGAGCTGCGCTGACAGCGGAAGAATCCGCTCCATCTCCGGCCCCGTTAGAGGCAACAACGGAGAATTGATAAGCCATGCCGTTTGTCAAACCGGTAATATCGATAAAATCATTAATCGTCGCAGCTGTCACGTTTGTCAGCGAAGAAGTGCCGTACTTCACCTTATAGGATTGAGCGCCGTTCACTTTATTGAACACCACCCGAACCATCCCGTCGGCAGCAAGCACTTCCTTAATCGCGGAAGGGCCAGGTACGGAAAAATAAGCTTCCTTCACCTTAATCTCATACTGCGTAGGCGAAATGACGGTAAAACGCTGCTTCAGCAGGCCAGCGGCCGGTACCTTCCAGGCGACATAGGTCGACCATGCGGGATCTCCCGGCTGAATGACCGGCAAATCCGTAATGCCCCCGTCTTTGACCTCATAATTGCGGTCATAAATTTCCCACTTCAGCTTATACCCTTTCATCGTGTAAGCGGGCAAATCCAGCACAGCTCTTGGCGATAAGGTCACTTTAGTCACTTGCTCCGAGCCTGGCGCAAATTGCTGCGAGAATTGCTCAAGGCTCATCGCTTGAACCGGGCTATTCGTATCCCGTAACGTTTCAAACCATTTTTTCTCATCCCGCCAGACATTCACCGCTCCCCAAGATCGATTTTGCGAAGCAGGGGTGCTTCCGGTAACGCTGCGATAATCGTTAAACGTCCATACCGAAGCGCCGACTACTTGCGGGAAATGTTTGTATACGTTCAGAATCGTCTTCGGATCAAAAAAGCTTTTATCCAAGTCCTCGCCTGTCTGGGATATCCCGTACTCCGACACAAAAATCGGCTTGCCGGGATAGTTATTGGCCACCGCAGCAACCTGGTTGTAATTTCCATACATGTTCATAAAAATAATATCCGAAAACCTAGAAGCGTCATTCGCGTTAGTAGCCTGATTGCTGGCGTAAGTCAAAAATCGGGTATTGTCCATCTGCCGAACGAAGCTGAACATGTCCTTCACAAAATTGTCTACGCTAGCGCTGTTACCCGCGATTTCGTTCGCCACGCTCCAGCCGACAATACTGGGATGATTGTAATCCGTTTCAACCATCGTTTGCAGCCATTGCTCTGCGAGCGGATAACCGGATGGGTTCGTAGGGGCTCTGAATCCCCAGAAAGGGATTTCCTCGACGATAAGCATCCCGATTTCATCCGCATAATCCAGCAAATCCGGGTCCTGCTGGCCGTGGAATATTCTCGTCATGTTCACCCCGGCTTTTTTCATCAGATCAAGATCACGCATAATTAAATCATCCGGCTCCGTATTCCCGTTCACCCGGTCGTCCGGAACGCGGTTTGCGCCGACAAGACGCACGGACTCGCCGTTTAATTTAAATTGGGTGGAATTCCACTCGATTTTACGAATACCGAACGTGTTAGTTACTTTATGCTTTAATACGCCGCCCTCGCGAATTTCGGTTTCCATTCGATAAAGGTTAGGTGTATCAAAACTCCACAGCTTGACGAGCGAGGCGGGCAAGTTTGTTTGCAAAAGGAGCGTTTGATTTCCCTTTGCGGCAATGGAGGCTGAGGCTGTAAATGCAGGATCGTTAGCAGCGCTCCAGACGAGAGCTCCCGTTTTTTTATCATAGATGCTTGAGACTGCTGAAACGGTTTTCACTGAAGACGATGCATTGATCGATTTTAGTTTTACCTGAATGGCAGCCGTTCCGGCGTTCAAATCCGGCGTAGCGGTAATATGCTGATATTGAATTCTTGCATCCCGGTTGAATACAAGCTCTACTTCTCGGCTAATACCGCCCCAATGCCACCAGGCGCTTTTATCCCAAGATTCAGCCGTATTGTTCACTTTGACAACAATGGTGTTCGGAGCGTTGTACTTGAGCAAAGGCTGACCTGCGGCATCCAGCAGCGGCGTTCCGTCCGGCTTGTTGATCAGATCGGCCTCGAACGCCCCGTAGCTCCCTTTATGATCAGCAACTTTAACCCCGTTCACATAAACGCTCGATACATAAGAAACTGCTCCGAAATACAGGCGGGCCGGGTAGCCCTGCATATCCGCCGGCACGGTAAACGTGCGCTGATACCATGCGGTACCGGTATATTCGCTATAAACATTTTGCGTCTCCCAGTTTCCCGGCACTTTCATTGAATCCCAATTTGTTACGTCATAGGCTGGAGCAAACCATTGCTCGGCAACTCCGGTTTCATTGCTGTCCGTTTGAAACTTCCAAGTCCCGTTAAGCGAAATTCTGCTTTCACCAGAAACCTGACTTGGTCCTGCCGCTTCTGCCACCACTCCATTGTGAAAGATAAATAATAGAGCAATCAATACGGCCACGCTTAAACGAGCAGGTAAACCGGTTTCAAAAAACTTCATTAATATTCCCCTTCCCGATTTGAAGTGTTTGAACAGCCCCTCCCCCAACAGGGCTGGAAGTACTTGTCAAACTAAATCCATTCTATTGAAAGCGCTTTATTTAATCCATGGCTTTAATTTCATTCCCATATAAAAAATATCATTATGCTTCCTACCCGGACTCGCTTGAGCTGTCATTCAATGATGAGGCCGAATTTTCGTGTAATATTACCGACTATCGTTCAGATTTCAAGTATTGGGTACCTCGATTTTAAGATGGTGCAAAACGGCCTTATTAGGTTTTGGTAGTCAAAGAGGAACTAAAAAGCCCTTGCGGCGCAAGGGCTTTTTCATTTCTCATATGGAGCGGGTACGCGCTAACGCATAACTCCGCCTTTTAACGTTTACTGTTTTACAAATCGGACGGCGTCCGCGATTGTATACCCCCAGGTAGATGCGATAATTTTTACATAATTATCTGTAGCGGATGCTGTAAAAACGTACGTCCCGATTTCGACCCATTGGCCGCCGTTCAGGGTTTGATTGACCGTTTTAGACGTATCGACGGTTCCGCCGTATTTGATTTCAAGCGGCGCGGCCGACGGTCGGTTCGCAGTAGCCGTCCACCTCATGTATACTTTATAGGTGCCTGCCTCCGTAATGTTTGGCGTCCAAACCGCCGATTTGTTCGCATTCACGCCTTCGGCGCCGTCATGCAAATAATCTTCGCTGTAGTAGCCGGCATCGTACACGCTGCTCGTCCAGCCTCCGGTTTCCGAAAACTCCATGCTTTTGTTGTCCACAATCACTTCAACCGGAACACCCTTTACGACCACATTGTCGATAACGGCGATTTGATTGTACGAACGGATGCCTATTTTTCCTGCCGTAACACTCGTATCGGTAATGGAGATTTTTTCTACGCCGTTCAAATATCCTTTGATCGTCCCTCCCATCATCGACAATTTAAGCTTATAGACCGTATCAAGAGCAAAAGTCTGAGGCAGGTTTACAACGACGCTAAACGTTCCGTTTACCTTTTTCAACAGCTGCAGACTGCTCTCTCCGGCATTCAAACGCAAGTAATAATAATTGCCGCTGTCCTTATACCGCCCGATAATACCTGTTGCAGCAGCTGATGTCAACGATTTCATCACGATGTCGGCTTCTACCTCGTAATTTGTCCAAGCGCTATCACCTGCCGTAGTCACGGCTTCGCTGGCTGCATTGGAGGACTGTTTATAGCCATAAGTCGATTCCGTTACGACCGACCAACTACCGCTTCCAACAGTCCACCCCTGCGAATTGGCATCCTCAAAATTATCTTGCAGCAGCAGCTGCAGCTCCAGCGGGCCCGGTTCTGCCGGAATCGTTCTAACATTCGGCTTGGCCGACTGGATACCGGACAATCCGGATTCAACGATACCGTTCAGGGCGCTAATTGCAAAATAATACGTCGTGCCGTTTGACAAACCGGTGACCGTGTACTGCCCGGAAGCAGCCGATTCGATCTCCTTGACGGAAGTTAACGATCCGGGAGAAGCTCCGTATTTAATCCGGTATCCCGTTGATTTTTCCGCGTAGCTGAAGCTTAAGGACACTTGTCCGTCACCGCTTGCCGCGGAATAAAGAATAGGAGCCTCGGTTGCGGCATTATCCGCTTTAGGGGTAACGGATCCTTCCTGCGACCATCCGCTGGAACCAAAATAGGTTCCGTTTACGGTTTTGTCCATTTTGATCCGGAAGTAATAAGTGGTACCATTGTTAAGCCCCGTTACGTTAAAGGCCCCGTAATTTTTGATGTTGCTTATCGTTTGCGTATAAGCTCCGCTTGAAGTTCCATATTGAATTGTATAGCTGGATACATTGTTTTCCTCAGACTTAAATGTCCCCGGTCCGCCCGTATATCCTACAAAAAATCCTCCGTCAACTCCAACCGCCTTCCACAGCTTTGGCGGCAACAGCGCTTGCGCAGCCTGCGGAGTCGCGCTTACGGGAGTCGATTCTACGCTTTCTCCAAAACCATTCACGGCTACAACGGCAAATTGATAAGAGGTGCCGTTCGTCAAACCGGTAATCTCCACAAAATCATTAATCGTTGCGGCTGTCACCTGGTTTAGGGAAGTTGTTCCGTATTTGACCTTGTAGGACTGTGCTCCGTTCGTTTTATTGAACACCACTCTAACTTGCCCGCCAGCAGCCAAAACCTCCTTTATTGCAGATGGTTGAGGCGCGGAAAAGAAAGCTTCTTTGGCTCTGATTTCATACTGCGTAGGCGACACAACCGTAAAGCGCTGTTTGAGCAACCCTGCAGCCGGAACCTTCCAAGATACAAAAGTCGACCAAGCCGAATCGCCCGGATGAATGACCGGCAAATCCGTAATTCCCGAGTCCTTGACTATATAGTTCCGGTCATAAATCTCCCATCTGAGCTTGTACCCTTTCATCGTATAGGCCGGCAAGTCCAGCACCGCTCTAGGAGATAGGGTCACCTTGGTCACCTGCTCCGACCCTGGCGTAAAGGTGTGCGAATACTGCGCAAGATCAAGCGATTGGACAGGGCTGTTTGTATTTTTAAACGTCTCGAACCATTTCTTTTCGTCCCGCCATACGTTGACTGCGCCCCATGTCCGGTTTTGCGAGGCTGCGCTGTCTTTCTGCCAGAAATTACTGCGGTAGTCGTTAAAGGTCCATATCGAAGCACCAATAACTTGCGGAAAATGTTTATAAGCGTTTAAAATCGTCGATGGATCAAACCAGCTTTTGTCAGGATCTTCACCTATTTGGGAATTGCCATATTCGGATACAAAAATCGGTTTGTTTGGATAATAATTGGCGACCGTCGCTACCTGCCCGTGATTGCCGTATGCATTCATAAAAATAATGTCTGAAAATCGGGATCCGTCGTTCGGGCTATTCGTGGCTCCATTGCTGGCATAGGTCACAAATCGTGTCGAATCTTTTTGCCGGACGAAGCTGAACATATGCTGTACAAAAGAATCCGTATTCGTGCTCCACTGGATTTCATTCGCGACGCTCCAGCCCACGATGCTGGGATGATTATAATCCGTCTCCAGCATAACGCCCATCCATTCCTCGGCTAGCGGATAACCGGATGGAGTAACTGGAGCCCCATGTCCCCAAAAAGGAATTTCCTCCACAATCAACATGCCGATTTCATCTGCATAATCCAGCAAATCCGGATCTTGCTGTCCGTGGAAAATTCTCGTCATATTAACGCCGGCCTTTTTCATCATGTCCATATCGCGTTTGATTAAATAGTCCGGTTCGGTATTACCGTTCACCCGGTCATCAGGCACACGATTCGCTCCTACCAGACGAACGGATTCGCCGTTAACTAGAAATTGAGTTGAATTCCATTCTATTTTGCGTATTCCGAACGAATCGCTCGTTTTATGCTTGAGCGCGCCGCCCTCTCGGATTTCGGTTTCCATCCGGTATAGGTTCGGCGTATCAAAATTCCACAGCTTGACGAACGAGGAAGGCAATGTTGTTTGAAGGGTAAGAACTTGGCTGCCTTTTGCAGCTACTGTAGCAGAAGCGGAGAAGGAGGAATCGTTGGCAGAGCTCCAAATCAGAGTTCCCGTGGCCTTGTCATAGATTTTGGAGACGGCCGTAATTGTTTTGCTGGAGGATGATGCATTTAGTGCGTTTACCTTCACTTGAATTGACGCGCTTCCCGTGGTCAGATCAGGAATTGCGGTAATATGCTGATACTTGATTCTTGCATCCCTATTAATGATTAATTCCACATCACGGCTAATTCCGCCCCAGTGCCACCAGGCGCTGCCATCCCAGCTTTCTGGCAAGTTGTTCGCTTTTACTACGACCGTATTTGGAGAGCCGTATTTTAAAAGCGGCTGTCCGGCTGCATCCAGAAGTGGCGTTCCATCCGGTTTTTGAAGTAAGTCCGCTTCAAAAGCCCCGTAGCTCCCTCTGTGATCGTTAATGATTTTCACTCCGTTTACCCACACGCTTGACAGATGAGATACGGCTCCGAACTTCAGCCTCGCAGGGTACCCTTGCATGTCGGTCGGAACGGTAAAGGTCCGCTGATACCATGCGGTTCCCATATAATCGCTATATGTACTTTGAGTATCCCAGTTGCCTGGCACTTTCAAGGAATCCCAAGCCGATACGTCATACGAAGGAGCAAACCAAGATCCGGACTCTCCAGCATTCGTGCTATCGGTTTTAAATTTCCACATTCCGTTAAGCGATATTCGGCTCTCGCCCGAGGCTGGCTCCGGGCCTGCAGCATTAACATGAGCAGGCGGAACTATAATTGTAAATGCCAAAAGCAACAAACTGCATAATCCAACAGGCCAGACTAGGTCAAACACTTTCATTAACGATTCCCCTTCCAAATCTGAAATGGTTTGATTACATCATCAAACTAACAACAGTTTATATGGAAGCGCTTACTTTATCCATGTCTTAAATTTCAGATTCATATACAAAATATCGTCAGCCTACTTGCAGGAGCAGCAGATTAAACTCTATATCCTTAAGTCTTAACCTGGAAGGCAAGTATTCTTTACTAGTGTCCAACTTTCTGTGCCTGTCATTTTCGGAAATCCGAGATTGCATATTATAAGATACGTTTACGGGTAAAAACAAAAAAAGCCCTTGCAGCGCAAGGGCTTGAATAATTTCACATATGGAGCGGGTGATGGGAATCGAACCCACGCTATCAGCTTGGAAGGCTGAAGTTCTACCATTGAACTACACCCGCAAAAAAGATGGTCGGGATGACACGATTTGAACATGCGACCCCCTGGTCCCAAACCAGGTGCTCTACCAAGCTGAGCTACATCCCGTTATTTAAATGGCGTGCCCGGAGAGATTCGAACTCCCGACCTTTTGATTCGTAGTCAAATGCTCTATCCAGCTGAGCTACGGGCACGTATGGAGCGGAAGACGGGAATCGAACCCGCGACCCTCGCCTTGGCAAGGCGATGCTCTACCGCTGAGCCACTTCCGCAAATGGTGCGGTCAAGAGGACTTGAACCTCCACGTCATTGCTGACACTAGAACCTGAATCTAGCGCGTCTGCCAATTCCGCCATGACCGCATGATATAAAAGATATTTCCTAGTTTCGCCTGGCAGGGCGAAAAGTAAATGGTGCGGTTGAGAGGACTCGAACCTCCACGGGCGTACGCCCACTACCCCCTCAAGATAGCGTGTCTGCCATTCCACCACAACCGCATATAAAGTTTAAAAGTGAGCCATGAAGGACTCGAACCTTCGACACCCTGATTAAAAGTCAGGTGCTCTACCAGCTGAGCTAATGGCTCTTAGTGGCTGGGGATTCAGGGATCGAACCTGAGAATGACGGAGTCAAAGTCCGTTGCCTTACCGCTTGGCTAATCCCCATCAGAAAATCAATGGGGCGATCGAGGGGAATTGAACCCCCGAATGCCGGAACCACAATCCGGTGCGTTAACCACTTCGCCACGATCGCCATGCATTTAAACAAATGCCGCCGAGAGGACTTGAACCCCCAACCTACTGATTACAAGTCAGTTGCTCTACCAGTTGAGCTACAGCGGCATATGGAAAATAAATGGCGGAGCTGACGGGATTCGAACCCGCGGTCTCCTGCGTGACAGGCAGGCATGTTAGGCCTCTACACCACAGCTCCATGTTGGTTGCGGGGACAGGATTTGAACCTGTGACCTTCGGGTTATGAGCCCGACGAGCTACCGGACTGCTCCACCCCGCGGTAGTTGAATGGTGGAAGCTGAGGGGATCGAACCCCCGACCCTCTGCTTGTAAGGCAGATGCTCTCCCAGCTGAGCTAAGCTTCCATAATGGTGACCCGTAGGGGATTCGAACCCCTGTTACCTCCGTGAAAGGGAGGTGTCTTAACCCCTTGACCAACGGGCCTTATCTAATTGAGAAAGAACGGAGAGAGAGGGATTCGAACCCTCGCACCACTTACGCAGTCTAACCCCTTAGCAGAGGGTCCCCTTGAGCCACTTGGGTATCTCTCCAAATCGTTTAAAGACTTGCTACGGAGAAGGAGGGATTCGAACCCTCGATACGCGATTAACGTATACACGATTTCCAATCGTGCTCCTTCGACCACTCGGACACTTCTCCATTTATGGCTCCCCGAACAGGACTCGAACCTGTGACAACTCGATTAACAGTCGAGTGCTCTACCAACTGAGCTATCAGGGAATATAAGCATGGTGGAGCCAAGGAGGATCGAACTCCTGACCTCCTGCTTGCAAGGCAGGCGCTCTCCCAGCTGAGCTATGGCCCCATATAATATGTAAGCCTTAAGTTCTCAAAGCTTGTGCCCTGAAAACTGGATCGAACGGTATGCCGTGCTGACCGGCTGTTGTCTTGCCTAGATAAGGATAAGCCCTCGACCGATTAGTATTCGTCAGCTGCACGCATTGCTGCGCTTCCACCTCGAACCTATCTACCTAGTCGTCTTCTAGGGGTCTTACATACTGGGAAATCTCATCTTGAGGGGGG
>NZ_JAMBOT010000021.1 GCF_023715725.1 Paenibacillus pasadenensis | reverse complement strand
CGTCCGCTCGACTTGCATGTATTAGGCACGCCGCCAGCGTTCGTCCTGAGCCAGGATCAAACTCTCCATAAAAGAAGTTTTCGCATCCGAAGGATTAGAAAAGCTTCAAGGTGTTTGACTTGCTCATGATAAAACGTTGTCGAATTTATAGCTTAATCATTTGTTCAGTTTTCAAAGAACTTGGTTGGTCACAAGGAAATACTTTACCACACTGCTTGTCTCCTTGTCAACAGCTTGTTTTTCTTTTTTGTTTCTTTTCGCTGTTTTTTACCGTGCCGCCGAAGCGACAAGAAGTAATATACCACAGTCTAAAAATGAATTGCAACCCTTATTTTCAAAAAAAGTGATTTAATTTCACAGGGAAGCAAAAAAGCCGGAAAGCTGTTCCGCTCTCCGGCTTTTTAATCGCGCTATTGCTCTTCCATGCCCAGCATGCGCCGCAGTTCTTGTTCATCTTCAATAACGGTTAAACCAAGATCGCGGGCTTTGGTTAGCTTGCTTCCGGCGCTCTCGCCGGCGATGACAAAGTCGGTCTTTTTGGATACGCTGCCTGTAACCTTAGCTCCAAGCGCCTCAAGCCGTTTGCCAGCCTCATCCCTTGTCATCGTAGACAGCGTTCCGGTCAGCACAACCGTCTTGCCGCTGAACGGACTGTCTTCAGCAGACTCGCTGAGCAGCGGACGGTCGGCCTCGGCCTTCACTCCGCGCTCGCGCATGCGGCGGATACTTTCCTGAATGAGCGGTTCGCGGAAAAAGGCTGTAATGCTTTCCGCTACGATGCCGCCGACATCGGGGAGGCCCGTCAGCTCTTCCGCTGGCGCTGCCATCAGCGCATCCAGACTGCCGTAGTGGTCGGCCAGCATGCGCGTAGTCGCTTTCCCGGTGTTGGGGATGCCAAGCGCATTCAAGAATGAAGCAAGATCGCGGTCCTTTGACTTTTCAAGCGCATCCAGCAGATTGCGGGCTTTTTTGTCGCCAAAGCGCTCCAGACCGATCAGCTGCTCATATGAAAGATCGTAAAGATCCGCCAGATCGTTCACACCGCAGTTGTCATGCAGCTGGTCCGCCGTCATAACGCTGAACGTTTCGATGTCCATCGCATCCCGCGAGGCGAAATGTGTAATCCGGGCAATGATTTGCGGCTTGCAGCCAAGACGGTTCTCGCAAAACAAATGGGCTCCCCGCTGCACGAGCGGCGTACCGCAGGACGGACAGTTTTCAGGATAGACGATTTCTTCTCCCTGCTCCTCTTCATCCGCTTTGCCCAATATCTCCGGAATGACATCATTGGAACGGCGAATGAATACCCTCGTGCCCAGCGCATGTTTAAGCCCTTTGCGCTCAATATCCCCGGTATTGTTCAAGGTGCAGTTCTGTACCGTAACGCCGCCCAGCTCCACGGCCTCGACCCGCGCCAGCGGCGTTACTTTTCCGGTGCGGCCGACATTCCAGGAAACGGACTCCAGTACCGTCGTGCTCTCCTCCGCCTCGAATTTGAATGCAACCGCCCAGCGCGGGAATTTGTCAGTATAGCCGAGCACGCTGCGGGTGCGCATGTCGGTTACCTTTATAACAGCTCCGTCGATCAGAAAATCGAACTCCGGGCGTTGCACAGCAATCCGGTGCAGCTCTGTAATGAGCTCTTCTATGTCTGTAAAATAAGCCAAATAAGGGTTCACCTTAAAGCGGTTGTCCCGCAAAAACTCGATCATTTCATTATGGGTGACAAATTCAAGCTCGTCGGAATAACCAATGTTATAGAAGAAAGCATCCAGCCTCCGCTCCGCCGTCACCTTCGGATTCAGGTTGCGCAGCGCGCCGGCAGCGCCGTTGCGGGCGTTTTTGAGCGGCTCGGCCGCTGTTTTATTGTACGATTCCAGCACGGACAGGAACATGAGCCCCTCTCCCTGCACTTCTATAACCCCTTCGGTATATGGGATGGTGAGCGGAACCGAACGGATTGTTTTCACCTGCGCCATAATGCTTTCGCCGACCGTGCCGTTGCCCCGCGTAGCCGCCTGAACGAGCTTGCCTCCCTCATACGTGAGGTTCAGCGTCAGGCCGTCGAACTTCAGCTCTACGACAAAGGAAGGGTCCGGCAAAGGCTCCTCTTCGGGATTTTTAGCATTATAATCCGCGATGCCTTTGAGCAGCCGCTGATGCCAGGCGCGCACTCCGTCCTCGTCCTTCGCTTTGTCAAGGCTCCACAGCCGGGCACGGTGACGATACGTGTCAAAGCCCTTCAGCACCTCTCCCCCCACCCGCAAGGACGGCGATTCCGGAAGCACAACGCCGCTTTCCTGCTCCAGGCGGATCAGCTCATCGTACAGAAGGTCATATTCCGCGTCGCTGATAACCGGTTTATCCAGCGTATAATAGTTGTGGTTATGAACGGCGAGCTCACCGGCCAACACCCGCATGCGCTCCAATACGGCAGCATCGGCTTCCTGTACAAGCTCCTCCTGCTGTTTTGTGCGGTTATCCATTCTGAATTCACGTCCTTTAAAATAGATTCGACATGCGGCAAACGACGAATAGTTCAAGTTTATACCAATCGTTATGTATACAACCCTGCCCGGGGCTGATCGGTCAGCACCCGGGCAGGAAAATCAGCGGAACAAGCTTGCCGAAAGATTATTCTTGGACCTTCTCCACCGGAGCAAAGCTGGCCAGCAGCTTCTTCAGCCCGACCGGAGCCGGGAATGCAATCTGAATCTCCGTGTCGTTGCCGGTACCCTTAACCGACACGACGACTCCGGTGCCCCATTTTTTGTGGGACACCTTGTCACCGGCGGCGAAGCTGCGCGCCGCTTCGCCAATTCCGGCCGCGGGAGCGTTCGGCGTGCTAACCCGCACGCTGCTGCCGCCCGCGGCAGAGCTTGCCGCCCCGGCCCCGGGGGACCCGGCCGGGCGGCCATAACGCGCCGCGCCGGATGCGGAGCCCGGCGCGGAAGCGCCTGCGGCGCCGCCGCCGCGGTAGCCGAAGCCTCCGGCTCCGCCCGACGCGCCGCTGTAACGCCCGCCGCCGCCAATTGTGCGGCCGGGCGAGGCAAGCTCCTTCACGTCATCGGGGATTTCCTTGAGGAAACGTGAAGGAGCGTTGCTGCTCGTGCGCCCGAACAGCGTGCGCATGCGGGCGCATGTCATATACAGCCGCTGCTCGGCGCGGGTAATGCCGACATAGGCGAGACGCCTTTCCTCTTCAAGCTCCTCGTTGTCGGTGAAGGCCCGGCTGTGCGGGAACACGCCCTCCTCGCAGCCAATAATGAATACAACCGGAAACTCAAGACCTTTGGCGCTGTGCATCGTCATCAAAATGACGGCGTCATCCGGCGTTTCGTCCTTATCCATGGAATCGATGTCGGCGATCAGCGCCAGATCGGTCAGGAACGAGACGAGCGACTTGTCTTCGTTGCGCTTCTCGAATTCCTGCGTTACCGACAGGAACTCCTCGATGTTCTCGATGCGCGCTTTGGACTCCAGCGTATTTTCCCGGTGCAGCTCCATCGTATACTCCGACAGCTCCAGTACCTTTTCCGTCAGCTCCGTCACCGACAGATAATCACGCATAGCCGTCAGATTCGCAATCATCGAGCGGAAGCCCTCCAGCAGAGAGCGGGTACGCCCATTCACCTCGACGCCGCTCAAATCTCCCAGCACCTGATAAATTGAAACGCCGCGGCGGCCCGCCTCCTCCGCCAGCTTGGCGACGGTCGTGTCGCCGATGCCGCGTTTTGGCACATTGATAATCCGCTCCAGGCTGATGTCATCGTCCGGGTTGGATACAAGCCGCAGGTATCCCAGCAGGTCCTTAATCTCTTTGCGGTCATAGAACTTGATGCCGCCTACGATCTGGTAAGGGATGTCCGACTTGATGAGAATTTCCTCAATGACGCGGGACTGGGCGTTCGTCCGGTACAAAATAGCGTGATCGGCATAATTGCGTCCGCCGTTGCGTCCCGAGCGAATTTCGCCGGTAATATAGTACCCTTCGTCATGCTCCGAGTCCGCCTGGTACAGCCTGATGTTTTCGCCGGCTCCGCGCTCGGTCCACAGCCTTTTGTCCTTACGTCCCGTGTTCTGGCCGATAACGGCATTGGCCGCATTCAAAATATTGGCGGAAGAGCGGTAGTTCTGCTCCAGCATGATCGTTTTTGCCTCGGGATAGTCTTCCTCAAAATTAAGGATGTTGCTGATGTCCGCGCCGCGCCAGCGGTAGATGGACTGGTCGCTGTCGCCGACGACGCAAATGTTGTGATGTTTGTCGGCCAGCATGCGGCAAAGCATGTACTGCGCCCGGTTCGTATCCTGATACTCATCCACATGAATATAGCGGAATTTGTTTTGGTAAAAGTCCAGCACTTCCGGCACGTCCTTGAACAGCTGAATCGTGCTCATGATCAGATCGTCGAAATCCAGCGAGTTGTTGCTGCGCAGGCGCTTCTGATACATTTTGTACACATCGGAGGCGACTTTATTAAAATAATCCCCGCCCGACTTCTGCTCGAAGCGCGCCGGATCAATCAGCTCGTTCTTCGCGCTGCTGATGACCGACTGCACCGCTTTTGGCTCGAATTTCTTCGTGTCGATGTTCAAATCCTTCATGCAGCCGCGAATGACCGACAGCTGATCGCCGGAATCCAGAATCGAGAAGTTCGAGGTAAAGCCGATCCGGTCGATATCTTTGCGCAAAATGCGCACGCACATAGAGTGGAACGTCGATACCCAAATATCGCTGCCGCCCGCGCCGACCAGCGCAGATACCCGGTCGCGCATCTCGCGTGCGGCTTTATTCGTAAAGGTTATGGCTAAAATGCTCCACGGAGCAACGCGCCGGCGTTCAATCAGCCAAGCGATCCGGTGGGTCAGCACCCGGGTTTTGCCCGAGCCCGCACCTGCCATAATGAGCAGCGGCCCGTCTGTCGCCTGCACCGCCTCGCGCTGGGGCGGATTCAGCTTGGCAACCGCCGCCTCGATTCCTATCGGATTTATCATAGGTTGGTTAATTCTCCTTCTTCACGGCAGCCTGCCAGAAGGCGCGCCTTGCCGTATTGTGGACCTCTGCGGCAATGCCGCAGGATGCCCCGCCTGCCTTGCTGCCGGCGGTTCTGTTCGCCTTTGTTCGCCTATCTCCAGTCTAGGGCAACGAGCCCGGCTGTGTCAATCCAGAGACTCGATGCCGCGGACGGCCTGCACCGTGCTCAGCGCCGCCTCCAAATCGCTGTAAATAATATTGCCAACAACGACCGTAGCAGCGATTTTTGCCGCCTCCGCCGCGCGCTGCGCACTGTCGATGCCGCCTCCGTAAATAAGCTGCGCTCCATTCAACGAGCGTTTAACCCTGCGCAGCAAACGCATGTCTCCAAAGCGGCCGCTGTATTCCACATAAAGCAGCGGCAGCCTCAGCAGCCGGTCCGCCAACCGGGCGTAGGCCTCCGCCTCCAGCTCCGTTAGTCCAGCGTTTGCGCCGCTCACTTTAGCTGCCTCGCAATCTCCGTTTAAAATCAGGTACCCTTCAGCCCAAGTTTTTTCCCACGGAATAAATGCCCCCCATTGCTCCAGCGCCTGTGCCTGCCTTCCGGTAATCCATTCCCCGTCCGGGGTGTTAAGCACCATCGGGATCAAATAGGCGTCGAAACCGGGCAACGCCAGCTCGGGACGCGTCACCTCCAGCGCAAGCGGAATGCCGCAGCCGCTCAGCCGCTCCAGCAGCTCTGACGTATTTCCGCAGGTTAACCCGCTGGAGCCGCCGACCATAATCGCGTCCGTACCGGAGCCCAGCACCGCCTGCAGCTCCCGCTCTCCGAGCGGCCGGTCCGGGTCGAGCTTGAACACATGCCGCCATTGTTTGAATCGTTCCGTCATTATTGGTCATGCTCCCGTCATTGCGAGGTCTGTTTTCTCAGTCTAGACAAGGCTCCGCCCAGTGTCAACGAGTGCGAAGCAGGGGGTTTCTGCCTGTTTCAACGGTCCGGCTTGATGGTAAGGGAGGATACAGCAAAACTCGCAATGAACCAAAGGAGGAACTAAATATGAGTAAACCGACTGCATCTTCTATGGAAACGGAAACGAACGCCATCCATGATGAAAAACGGGCCAAGCAGGAGTTGAATCGTATGGAGGGCCAGCCTGCCGGCATTAACGCCGACGGCAAGCCGCATAGCGGCCATGAGCCGCAGGGCGTCGTCGAAGCGGACAGCGCCGTGCATCCGCCTGCGGTGAAAGGCTCCGACGGCCCGGTTTATCAGGACCCGCCGCCCGAGGAAGAGGAGGAATCGGACAGGCGGCGCGTGCCAAGCGCCAAGGATCTGACTCCGGTAACGGAGCGAAAGCCTTATTTTATCTCGCTCACATCCAAAACGATTGAGCATGAGCGCTCCCGCACAGATCAGCTGGAAATTCTGGCAACACCCGAGGAGCTGGAAAAGCTGAAGCTGCTGCTGGACGAGATGGAGTCGACGGACGACATCAGCTCGCTTGTAGCCGCTATTCCGTACAAATCCAATGACCGCAGTCCGACGCAAAAGAAGTTCCAGAACTCGGTCAACGATCTGTACATGACCATCCACCAGCTGGGAACGCAGGAAACGCGGTCATTTATAGAAGATACGCATATGTTCCGCGAGCTGAACAATACGGATTATGATTTGCCGGGGTACGATAAAGAGCCGCGTATTTAGAACGGAAAAGCCGCATGATAGCCTGTTAAGGGCTGCCATGCGGCTTTTATAATTTATCCCGTATAGATGAAGCTCACTTTGCCGTTAGTAAAGGTCACGTAGTTCGAAACTCCGTATCTCCAGGTCTCGGCCGTTATGCCGCTCGCGGTCAGTGTGCTGCGTTCGTTCGGTCTGCCCCAGCTCAACAGCACCTGATCCTTATTCATTCCGGTCGTAATTTTTCCTTGCTTGATTAGAGCCCACGACGACTGCGACCACTTGTACGTTTTGTACGGATCTGCCGTCAGGAAGTTCTCGCTGTTGCCCAATGTCGTCCTGACCTGCTCTGCTCCATAAGTCGTATAATCTACAATGCTGCCAGAAGGAAGTTTGAAGTAAATGGTGAAGCTTCCGCTGCCGTCCGGAACAATATCGGTAATCGTCACTTTTTGAAACCGATAGTTACTGTCAAAATGATTCACCCAATAGCTTTTACCAATCAGCTTTGTCAAACTGCCCAGCAGTTCCTTTTTTAATATTTGCGCCGTGCGCTCCGTCTGCACTTGAAGCTTGGCCTTTCCTAAACCGACAGTCATATACTGATAAGACGAATTCCAGTTCAACTGCGCTCCAATGGCCGTTTTGAGCAGCGCTGCCGGAAAAACGGTGCTTCCTTCAGCTTTATGGACTTTACCGGGGAGAGTAACCGTCTGGCCATTAATGACAGCCGATGCGCTTCCCAGCTTCAAGGAAATGGACAGTTTGCCTTGCTTGACCGTGAAGGTTTTGGCCGCGGCATCGGCAGACACAGTCATTCCCAGCTCCTTAAAGGTGCGCTGGAGCGGCAAGTACATCACTCCGTCTGTGTACACTCCTCCTGCAAAAGCTTGGGCAGAGCTGATGGATACTCTTACGGTCTTGCTTTGGCCCCCGGAGGTTACTGTGACATCCGTCTCGCCGACAGCAAGAGCCTTCAGCGTACCGTCAGGCAATTTTTGCAGCAGGCTTGGCTTCTCGATGACAAGATTTGCTTCAGCCAAAGGGACTTTCCGGTACGAGGACCCGCTCCATTGCTCTTCAATTGTTACCGGTACCTTTTCCCCCACCGTCAGCTGGCTCGTTTCCAGCGTCAGCTTTAGATTGGCAACAACCGGGAGCTCCACTTTTTCCCTCTTGCCTGACTCTAAACCGTAGATCTCCAAATCGCCGTTTTGCATGCGCAACAAAGCCGAATTATACGTTATGCTCAAAATTTCTGCGGCTCCGCTAATTCCCGGATAGGCTTCGGCCATTTTAAAGCGGCTGGAGTAGCTGTTATGCCATACCGTGCCGTCCTTGCGTACGACCACGATCGTATCGTCTTCGCCAAATGCAACGCTGACTGCATCTTCCGCCATTACTTGCGGTACATAGGCTTCGAGATTTTTATGGTCAAAATATATATAATCATAGATGGTCAGCTTGCCGGATTTATATAGAACAGCCACCTGGGATGAATAATAGCCACTGGCTCGAATCGTAGAAACGGATTCGGCGTCAATCCGATCGACGAGCTTGCCGAGATTGCCGAAATTTCCGGTTGCAAACAGCTCTCCCGCAGGGTTAATCGATGCAGACATTAAATCGTCGCAGTAAACCATGGAGGCGTTGGCAGCTGTGCCTTTTACATTGCCGCCCTCAAGATTCCAAACCGTCCCATCCTGCTTTAACAAACAGGTTCCGGACAGAGCCTTGATGCCTGTCGCTCCCTTAACCCGTTGGGCTTTCCCGTTATCAAGGAGCACCAGCTCGCCTGAAGCAGTCAAGCCGTATCCGTTCTCAATACTGGTGAGCTTTATATCCGCAGGGGAGTAGCCTTTAGGACCTTCCACCCATACCGTGCCATCTTCTAGCAAATAGTTAAATCCGTCAAAATCCG
Organism: Paenibacillus pasadenensis; assembly: GCF_023715725.1. Classification (GTDB taxonomy): domain Bacteria; phylum Bacillota; class Bacilli; order Paenibacillales; family Paenibacillaceae; genus Paenibacillus_O; species Paenibacillus_O pasadenensis_A. Next base: position 18,300 of record NZ_JAMBOT010000021.1, on the reverse strand, counting down.
CAACGCGACTGGCTTCGTTCGCCGAAGCCCCTCCAGGCAAAAGAAACAACAGGGCGGCCAATGCCAGTAGGTTCAGTGCCGGCCAGCGTTTACTCCTCATAAAATGAAATCTTCCTCTCTATTAAATAATAGGAAGATAGTACCATATTCTACAATTTGTCACCATACTATTTTACCAAAAAGAAGAAGAATCCAGTCCTTTAGACCGAATCCTTCCTGTATCAGCAGTTATTTAAATACCGAGAACAGCTCTTCCGTGACAGCCGGAGCATCTACTTCCAGTGCGAACGAGACCGGATGACCAACGCTCGGCGTGACGCGGCGGTCCGTAACGACCATGCCGGCAGTCAGGTGATCGCCGCAGGAGATAGAAGCCAGCAGCGTTTGGCAGGTGACGAGCTCCGGACGAACCGCAGCGATTACGGCAAGCGGATCATGCATCGGACAAGCGTTGTCGAGCTTGTTTACCATGCCGTAGAAGTCAAAGTAGACCGAGAAGCAATCCTTCAGGAAAGCGGCAACCGGCTTGTCCTCTTCCTTGCAGCTGCGCTCCAGCTCTTCCAGCTCGCCGCGGGTTAGCAGCGTCTCCATCGTGACGTCGAGGCCGACAACAGTAAGCGGAAGCCCTTCCGCCGCTACCAGCACCTGCGCCGCTTCAGGATCTCCCCAGAAGTTCGCTTCAGCAGCCGGCGTAATATTGCCCGGTACGAGGACGTTGCCGCCCATGACGACTACGCTGCGGAATTTATCGGCAATGCTCGGGTCCTTCTCCAGCGCAAGCGCCAGATTGGTCATCCGTCCCATAAGCACAAGCGTCAGCTCGCCAGGGCGCTCGTTGGCCATACGGATGTAGAAATCCGCTGCCGCCTCGCCTGTTGGCTGCTGATCGGAAGGAGGAATAACTGCGCCTCCGATGCCGTTTTCTCCGTGCACGTCGGATTTTGAGCCCGGGAACTCGCGGCGCAAAGCCTTGTTTGCTCCTTTAATTACGGCTACGCGGCCTTCCTTGCCGGCCAGCTTGATCAGGCGCAGCGTATTGTCCGTCGCTTGCTCGACGTCGATATTGCCAAAAACGGTGCAGACCGCTTCCAGATCGATACGCGGCGATTTAACCGCATATAAAATCGCCAAAGCATCGTCGATTCCCGTATCCGCATCAATAATCATTTTTATTGGTTCAATGTTTGTTGTCATAATCGTCTGGCTTCCCTTCTGTCTTCTCTTCATTCCAATTTCCGTCTCCGCAAAAACAGGAGCTCCCCGGAAATCCGGGGAGCAATTTTAAGCTTTGCTTGCAAAGCTGCTTCACTTTACCAGCTGGCCGCGCGTGACGCCGAGCTGGTTCGTCGCCTTCAGGCTGCGCCACACCTGGGTTCCGCTGATCCGGCCGTCAATCGCGTCGCGGTACAGCGCAAGCACCTCGGCCACTTTCTCTGCCGGTTCCTCCAGAAACTCTACGCGGTAAGAGCGCACTCCAAGCTCAAGGAAGTTTTTGACGTATTCCGCGCCGGACTGCTCAATGGCATTGTATACCGTATTGCGGCAGCCCTCGTCAACACGCACGGGATGTGACATGCCGATGCGGTCCTGCAGCGAAATGTTATGCTCCTCGCAAGGACGGCCGCAGTTCGTAAAGTCGGTGCCCTCGCTGATAAATGTACAGTAGACGCAATGCTCCGTATGGAACATCGGCAAATGCTGATGTATGACGATTTCCAATGCCTCCGGCTCGTTGGTGCGGCCCAGTAAATCGACCATCTGTTGAATGTTCAGATCGTACGACGGCGTAAGCACGTCGCAGCCTGCTTCCCGGAACAGCTCCACCGCTTTATGGTTGGCAATGTTAAGGGAGAAATCGCCGATCAGCCGCGGGAAAGGCTCTCCCGGCCGCTCCATGCGGGCACGCAGGTAATAATACAACGCGCCGGTGTTGCGGACGAGCACCGCATCCGGCTGCAGCCGCAAAATATTGGCATGGTAGCCGTTTTCGTTCGGCATATGGATGCGCGGCGTCGCCAGCGCTATCGGCTTGCCTGCAGCACGCGCCGCCTCGATTGCCGCTGGAAACTGCTTGATGAACTCGAAATCGGCATAAATCATTTCAACATCGGTTTTGCAGGCGGCCTGCACCTGCTCCAGCGTGCGGCACAGCGCAGTCAGGCGAGCCGCTCCGGGCCCCGCCTTCACTGCCGCGTCCGCCGACTGCTGCTCCGGCGTCCTCGCCCCGTCAAACACGTTGACGTCGCGTTTGACGTACACCGGAGGCTTCGGCCGTTCGCCATCCAGCTGCTCCACTGCCTCGCGGCGCAATCGGTTCAGCTCACGCACGGGAAGAATCAGGTCGCCTTCCAGGTCGATTTCCAGCTGTTCCAGCTGGAACAGCGTGCCGCCGAGACGGCCGAGCTGGTCCTCCAGCAGCTGGCGGTCCATCGGCCGCTTCAAAGCTTTTTCCAGCAGCAGCTCGCTGTCCGCCTGTACGGTCGTGCCCTTCTGCAGGTCCGTCCACCAAGTGCGCAGCGGCTCGCCCTCCCGGCCTTCAACATGAAGCGCCAGCGGGAATACCCGGTATGGCTTGTCCGTTTCAAAGGTGGCGCGCAGACGGCGGTCGAGAGCGGGATCGCTCGTTTTCCAAATGCGGTCGCCGGCCTTCACCCGCTGCAGATTAACGTCATTGCGTCCCGGCACGATGTCCAGCACCGTGCCTTCCCCCGCTTCTCCTTCAAGCTTAACGCCTTGGCGACGGATGTCGTAGACGCGTCCGCCCTCTTCCTTCTGGGTTGGATCGCCGGCGTCAAACACAATGCCGTCACCGCGCTTGAGCGGAGCTTCAATGCGGCAGACAACGCCGTCGCGCAGAACGCGCTCAACCCGCCCCAGATAAACGCCACGGCTTTTCGGGAAGGAGCCGTCGACGAGCTGTTTGTTGTTCGTTCCACTAAGAAAGCCATGCGTAAAACCGCGCGAGAAGCTCTGTTCCAGCTCGCGGATTTCCTCGCGTGTCGGCCCGCTGCGGTCGCCGGCGAAATAAGCGTCAATTGCTTTGCGGTATTTGGAAACGACGTTGGCGACGTATTCCGGCGTTTTGAGGCGGCCTTCTATTTTGAAGGAGGTCACGCCAGCCTCAATCAGCTCCGGCACCAGCTCGATAGCTGCAAGATCCTTCGGTGAAAGCAGGTAGGCGATGTCGCCCATCGGCTTCTGCTCGCCGTCAACCATCAGGTCGTACGGCAAACGGCATGCCTGCGCACATTCGCCGCGGTTGGCGGAGCGGCCGCCCCACATTTCGGAGGTGAGGCACTGCCCGGAGTAGCTGACGCACAACGCTCCGTGCACGAACACCTCCATCGGCAGTTTTGCTTTTTCGCCAATGGTGCGGATCTGCTTCAAATTGTTCTCGCGGCCCAGGACGACGCGCTCGATGTCGAACGGCTTCGTGAACTCCACCGCCTCCGGCGACGTAATAGTCATTTGCGTCGAGCCGTGAATCGGAAAGTCCGGCGAAATCTCGCGAATCAGCTTCACCAGTCCGAGATCCTGCACGATAACTGCATCTACGCCAGCGTCGATGCAAGCGTCAATAAGCGCTTTAGCGTCCCGCAGCTCGTCCTCGAACACCAGAATATTGAACGTCAAAAAGCCCTTAACGCCGTAGCGATGCAGAAAACCCATGATTTCCGGCAGCTCGTCCATGCGGAAGTTATTGGCGCGCGCACGCGCGTTGAACTTCTCTACGCCGAAGAAAACGGCGTCCGCACCGTTCGCGACCGCCGCCCTCATGCAATCCCAATCGCCGGCTGGGGCCAGCAGCTCAATGTCTTGCCTTTGTATCGGTAAGGTCATGCCTTTAGTATGCCTCCATATCTTAAACTTGCTTCTGCTTCTTATTAAAATAAGCTTGGCCGCAAGCAGCGGCCTCCATACTGCTAGTGTAGCAGAGTGGCCGCCGCTTGACCAAGCTTTTACGGCGAAATGCCCGCTGGCAAGTTCAGGCCGCAATGGCTCCGTTAACCTTCCAGCTCTGAGCTTATCCGGCCGGAGGCGACAAACGCTCTATTCCGCCCATATACGGGCGCAGCGCTTCGGGGATGACGATCGATCCGTCCTCTTGCTGATGGTTTTCCAGCAGCGGGATAAGAATGCGCGGCGAAGCGACAGCCGTATTATTCAGCGTATACGCATAGCGCAGACGGCCGTCACCATCCCGGTAACGAATCCCGGCACGTCTTGCCTGATAATCCTGCAGCAGCGACGACGAATGCGTTTCGCCGTATGCGCCGCGCCCGGGCATCCACGTTTCGATATCATATTGCTTGTAGGTTTTGGGCGACATATCGCCCGCACATACGTTCATAATCCGGTAAGGCAGCTCCAGCAGACGGAGCAGCTCGCCGGCATGACGCGTAATTTCCTGCAGCATTAACTCCGCCAATTCCGGTTCCGCCCTGCAAATGACAACTTGCTCCACCTTGGCGAACTGATGAACGCGGTAGAGACCGCGCGTATCCCGCCCTGCCGATCCGGCCTCGCTCCGGAAACAAGCCGAAGCCGCCGCCAGCCGAATCGGTTCATTCAGTTCAAGCACTTCACCGGCATAGTACCCGACAAGCGGAACCTCCGACGTGCCGACAAGCCGCAAGTCATGCCCCTCCACCTTGTACACCTGGTCCTCACCCGCCGGGAAATAACCTGTTTTCACAAAGGCCGAGGCCCGCGTCATGACGGGCACCTCAAGCAGCTCAAAACCGGCCGCTTCGAGCCGGTCAAGCGCAAGCTGCTGGACCGCTCGATGAAGCTGGACTCCAGCTCCCTTTAAATAATAACTGCGCGTTCCGGCCGTTTTGACGCCGCGGGCCAAGTCAAACAGGCCATGCAGCTCCCCGAGCGCGACATGATCACGCAGCTCAAATTCGAATTCGCGCGGGGCTCCCCAGCGGTTAACCTCGACATTGTCCGCCTCCGACGCTCCTTGCGGCGTGTCCGGCGACACAAGGTTCGGCGCTTCAAGCATAAGCCGCTCCAGCCTCGCCTCAACCGAAACAAGCTTTGGCTCCAGCATGCCAAGCTCAGCAGCCGCTGCCCTTCCCGCAGCCTTGAGCGACTCAGCCGCTTCCGCTCTGCCGTCGCGCATGGCCGCTGCCGTTTTTTCCGCCAGCTCGTTCCTCTTCTGGCGTTGCTCCTCCACCTGGACAAGCAGCCTGCGCCGCTCTGCGTCCGCCAGAAGCAGCGCATCGGCGTCAAACTCCATTCCTTTGCGGCGCGCCGCCTCCTGCACCGCTTCCTTGTTTTCGCGAATCCATTGCATATCCAGCATGTTCCGCCGCATCCTTCCCGTTTGCCGTAATGTAAAAAACACAAAAAGCGCCCTCGCCTGTTGGGACGAGGAGCGCTTACGACTCGCGGTGCCACCCAATTTGACGGATGCCGGTAGGCAGTCCATCCTCTTTGGTTCCGCGGTAACGGGCGGGCCGGCAAACTTAGGGAACGCTGCGGAAGCGATCCTTGACGAAAACGCCTCCGAGTTGGAATCTCTTCATCGGCATATTGGATGTAATTAATTTTTTGAATTTTAACACAATAGATGGTTACCGGCAAGGGCTGGCACAAATGACGTTATGGACGCTATACTTGGTGTGCCGTAACAGCCTTAATTCGGCACAATAATGATACAACGAAAGGTGTCCGGGTTCATGCTCTCTCATCTTTTGTACCTTACCCTTGGCATATTAGATGCCTTGGCCGTCTGGGCGCTCGCTTTGTCGCTGTTCCGAATTCCGGCGCTGCGCCATTGGCCGACTATTGTCGGCTCCTCGCTCGTCATTAGCGTATTGTCCTATTTCAATCGAATGGTGATGCAGGCTCCCGTATTTGACGTGTTAGCCCAATTCATCCTTTATATGCTGGCAACCGTTTTATTAATGCGGTATAGGGCATTTTGGGCCGCTATTATTATAACAGCGGGTTATGCTCAATTTTTGGCGCTGCAATCTACGCTGTACCTGCTGCTGACTAGTTTCAGCCTGCTGCCTTCAACCATCGTAGGGGATAACACCGGGCTGGTATTTGTCCTTCAGATTTTGACAGACTCCTTTGCTTTTCTGATTGCGATTGCTCTTGGCCTGACCGGAAAAAGGTTTCGTTTCATCCCGCCTGCGCCGCAGCGCGCAAAATCATGGTCTGTTTACTTGGCCCCGCAGCATGAAAAGCTCGTTATCGCACTTGCAGCAGGGCTGATCAACGTCGTCTTTTCCTTGTTTTTTATGCTGAATGGGAGATTTTTCTTTTCTTACATCAGCACTTTGATTACGCTGGGCTCCATGCTCTTCCTCTTTTATTTGACGGAAAAAAGGATTCGAGAAGAACGGCAGAACCCGCCGGGGAACGATTCCGACGTCGGCATGTAAAGTGTGGCATCAACGGAGGCAGCAAAAGCTGCCGCCCGCTCTTCCTCAAAACCGCTCCTGCCCGTCCTCCCAAGCCAAATAAAACCGTTCGTACCGCCAATCCTTGGGAGGCGCGGACAGATCCCCGAAGTAGCGGGCAATCGTATCCGATTGAGAGGTATGCGCGGCAAGCGCCGCCGCCTTTGCCGTCCATTGCTCAGCCGAATCGAGCGTCAGCTCCGCCGTGCGGCCCTGCTCCTCTAACGCTGGGGAAGCGACATAATAGAGCTGATTCAGTCCTGAAATATGTCCTTCCTTAACCAGTCTTGTTCCGATCCGGGAAATCGCTTTGTGATCCGGGTGTCCGTTGCCTCCATCGGGCGGAAACGTTACGAGTGCTGACGGCTTGTACGTTCGTAAAAACTCAGCTGCCCGCCGCACCGCCTCTTTTTCGTCAGCCTCCTCCAGCTTTCCGTCCGGATAACCGAGCTGCCCGACCGCGCCAATGCCCAAAATACGTGCCGCATCGGCAAGCTCCCGTTCGCGCGCCGCTCCGAGGCCGCTGCCGAGCAGCTTGGCTTGTTCACTGCCTCTCATGCCCGCATCGCCGCGGGTAGCGACGAGCAATACGGGAGGATGCCCTTCATCGGCAAGCTTGCGGCTAAGCGCCGCAGCCAGAAACGTTTCGTCATCCGGATGCGCAAACAGCAGGGCGACTGGATTTTTCATCGATAACTCTCCTTTGTCCACTTCTTATGTAATTTTGCCGGAAACGACCGGAGCGGCTGAATTGCCGCTTTGGGCCGTGGTATAATGAAATCGCTTGTATCGACCGCTTACTATCACCCGATCGGGAGGTTATTTCGAATATGAAACTTGGCGTATTCTCCGTTCTATTTGCCCAAAAATCATTCGAGGAATCACTGGACTACATCGCCGCCAAAGGGCTGGACGCATTGGAAATCGGCACCGGCAACTACCCGGGCAGCCCGCATCTTGATTTGGACGAGCTGCTGGCCGATGACGGCAAACGCCGCGCCTTCAAACAAGCGGTAGAATCCCGCGGCCTGATCATCAGCGCGCTGAGCTGCCACGGCAATCCGCTTCACCCGCAAAAAGCGATCTCCACCGAGCACGATTCGGTAATCCGTAAAACGATTGAGCTGGCTAACCGGCTTGAAGTTCCCGTTGTGAACACGTTCTCCGGCCTGCCGGGCGACCATGAGGATGCTAAATATCCGAACTGGCCGGTTGCTCCATGGCCGAACGACTTCCAGGACGTGCTTAAATGGCAGTGGGAACAAAAAGTCATTCCTTATTGGTCCGAAATCAACGGCATTTCCGAAGCGGCAGGCATCAAAATCGGCCTGGAGCTGCACGGCGGCTTCTCCGTCCATACGCCGGCCACGATGCTGCGTTTGCGCGAAGCGACGGGCAAAGCAATCGGCGCCAACCTCGATCCGAGCCATATGTGGTGGCAAGGCATCGATCCGGTGCAGGCTATCCATATTCTTGGCCGCGAGGGTGCGATTCATCACTTCCACGCCAAGGATACAACGATTGACCCGATTAATGTCAACAAACACGGCGTGACCGATATGCAATCCTACGCCTTAATGCTGGACCGCGCTTGGCAGTTCCGCTCCGTCGGCTTCGGCCATGACCTCAAGGTCTGGGCGGACATCATCAGCGCGCTGCGCCTCGTCGGTTACGACTATGTTGTCAGCATCGAGCACGAGGACGGGCTGATGAGCGTAGAGGAAGGCTTCAGCAAAGCGGTCTCCAACCTGCAGCAGGTGCTTATCCGCGAGCCGCTTGGCGAGATGTGGTGGGTTTAATTTTGAAAAGGGAGCTTCCGCTCCCTTTTTTTATGCCCGCTTATGTTAGCCCGGCCCGGCAAAGATGAAAAAGGCTCCCCATCCGGCAATGATGCCGAGCGGGGAGCCTTTTGAGTATGCCGTGATGGCGCATACAATACGCTGCAGCCGGGTATTGGCTCCGGCGGCAGCGCGCCTATGTAGGCCGATTCGGACGGCTTAGAGGCCGAACCAAATTTTGACCATAAAGAAGTCGACGATAAGGAATACAAGCAGGCTAACGCCCGCAAAGCCAATCGCGAAAATGTTCTTCTTTTTCTCCATAAGCAGACGAACCAGACCGATAGCAATCAGAATGGTAAATCCAACCATGAACAGGTCAAATGTATTAAAGGTGCTTGATGTTGCGGCGACTTCTTCTGCTGCAAGATACATGGGGTGCTACCTCCCGGATTGAATTGCTGGCTTTATCCGCATCGCGCCCCGTTATACCGCACAGACGGATGGATAGCCGGCACCATTTCTCTATATCTTCATATAAGCTATGGTATCTTTTAGGCGGCTTGGATGCAAGATGTTTTCGCTCTGTAACTGGTTTGCCACAAATTTGTCACGATATAGCGTGCGACAAGGAAGCCCTTCCTATTCTTGGCCAATATAAAAAATCTCAATCATCTGCATCAACAATCGTTATAAGCCGCTGTTCTGCCGTTATTCCCATTTACACGGCATTATGGTACGATCGGAGTACATAATCACACCTTTTTTATCGGAATTTATACTTCACATGCGGAGCAGCCGCACACAGCCATTTCCCCTTGCTGGCACAAGGTTTTGGAAACAGGCTGCCGGCTCCTTGCTTCGGGAGTCAACATTTAGGGAGGTTCTTGAGCAATGGCATACGAAACGCCGTGGATGAACGATCCATCCAAGCTGAATAAAATGGAACTGTGGAAAATCGAGAAGGACGGACTTGACGTAATCCGCACCATTATCGAGAAATATGCTCTGGAAGGCTACGACTCCATTCCCGAGGATGATATGAACCGCTTCAAGTGGGCGGGCGTTTACGAGCAGAAGCCACGCGACGGTTATTTCATGATGCGGATCCGCATCAACTCCGGTGTGTTGACGACGGCTCAAGCGCGCGCGCTCGCTACGATTGGCCGCCTATACGGCCGGGATCTGATTGACGTGACGACACGCCAAGCCATTCAGTACCACTGGCTGCGCATTGAAGATATGCCGGACATCTTTAAACGTCTCGAAGAAGTTGGCCTGTACAGCTACGAATCCTGCGGCGACTGCCCGCGTACGATTGTCGGCAACCCGCTTCAGGGCATCGACAAAGACGAGCTGATGGACACAACGGCGCTTGTGGAGGAAGTGAACGATTTCTTCCTGATGAACCGTGAATTCTCCAACCTGCCGCGCAAATACAAAATGTCCATTTCCGCCAACATCTACAACAACGCCCATGCGGAAATTAACGACCTTGCCTTTACTCCGGCTGTGAAGGAGATTGACGGCGAGCAGGTTATCGGCTTCCACGCCTGGGTAGGCGGCGGCCTCAGCGCCAAGCCTTACCTGGCGAAAGAGCTTGATATGTTTGTCCGTCCGGAGGAAGCGCTGAAAGTGGCTATCGGCGTAACAACGCTGTTCCGCGACCATGGCTACCGCGAAAAGCGCCACCACGCCCGCCTGAAATTCCTCGTCGCCGACTGGGGACCGGAGAAATTCCAGGAAGAGCTGCTGAAGCTGATTGGCGATATGCCGACCAAAGGTACGAGCAAAACCGTCGGCTGGCAGGCGGCATACTTCGACGGCGTGCACAAACAAAAAGACGGCCGCAACTATATCGGCATGAACGTGCCGGTCGGCCGCACCAACTCCGATGAGCTGGAGCAGCTGTGCGATATCGCCGATCAATACGGCGAAGGCAAGCTCCGCACGACGATGTCCCAAAACATCATCCTGACCGGCGTGAAGGACGAGGATCTCGAAGCCGCTCTGGCCGCTCCGGTATTCCAACGTTTGACGCCGAATCCGAAGCCGTTCATGAGCCGTACGGTCAGCTGCACCGGCAACGAGTTCTGCAACCTGGCCATTGTTGAAACGAAGGTACGCGCAGTACGCGTGGCTGAATACCTCGATGAGCATGTACAGCTGGATGAGAAAATCCGCATCCACTTCATCGGCTGCCCGAACGGCTGCGGACAGAAGCATATCGCAGACATCGGCCTGCAGGGCTCACTCGTGAAAACGCCGCAAGGCACGGTAGATGCGTTTGATATTGCGATCGGCGGCATCCTTGGCCCCGATGCGACGTTCAACAAACCGCTTAAAGGCCGTGTTAAAGGCGACGATGTTGCGCCTGTTCTCGCTCAATTGATTGAGTTCTACAAAGAAGGACGCGAGGAGAACGAAACGTTCCACGCTTACGTGAACCGCGTCGGCGTACCGGCCTTCCAAGAGAAGCTGACCGGCATTCTAGCAGCCGCTTCCGCAGCAGGCTGAGTATGATAAAGGGAAAGAACCAAGCCGTGCCGGCTTGGTTCTTTTTTTATTTCGGATTCGGCCCGTTCCTGAAGCTTGGAGAAGAATACAGCAAAGAAGCCCAGCTGCTAGCTGGGCTTCTTTGCTGATTTTTGCTGAATCGCCGCTTGTTCCTGCTGCGGCGAATTAAGCGTCGCTCTTCGGCTTGCGGCCGCGCTTCCGTGGAGCGGCATCCGCCTCATAGGAGGCTCCGCTTTCTGCTGCTAACAGCGCTCCGCCTTTAGCTGCAGCGGACTTGCCGCGTCCGCCAGCCTTCCGCGCAGATACAGGCGCCTCCGCTGCCGGATCGGCTGTCGCCTCCGCAGCGGCCCCAACCTCGGCTGCCGCCTGCAGCGCTTCGGCCTTAACGCGCGCCTCTCTTGTACGCTGCAAGTCGCGCTCTAGCACAGGGCCGAGATACTTGCCAGTGTAAGAGCCCTCGACCTTCACCAGCTCCTCCGGTGAGCCTGCGCCGACAATAGTACCGCCGCCGCTGCCGCCCTCCGGTCCAAGATCGATCAAATAGTCGGCTGTTTTGATAACGTCGAGATTATGCTCAATGACAAGCACCGACTCGCCGGAATCCACCAAACGATGCAGCACAACTAACAGGCGGTCCACATCGTCCATATGCAGACCTGTCGTCGGCTCGTCCAAAATATAGAACGTACGCCCCGTGCTGCGGCGATACAGCTCGGAAGCAAGCTTAACGCGCTGCGCCTCGCCGCCCGACAGCGTTGTCGCCGGCTGGCCCATGTTCATATAACCAAGGCCCACGTCCAGCAGCGTATGCAGCTTGCGATGGATTTTGGGGAGGTTGCGGAAAAATTCCGTAGCATCCTCAATCGTCATATCCAGCACATCGGAAATGCTCTTGCCCTTGTATTTAACCTCCAGTGTCTCCCGGTTGTAGCGTTTGCCTTTGCAAATCTCGCATGGCACGTACACATCGGGCAGGAAGTGCATCTCGATCTTAATAATGCCGTCGCCGCGGCAAGCTTCGCAGCGGCCGCCCTTAATGTTAAAGCTGAAGCGGCCTTTTTTGTAGCCGCGCACTTTAGCCTCAGTGGTTGAGGCGTATACGTCTCGAATGTCGTCAAATACGCCCGTGTACGTTGCCGGGTTGGAGCGAGGCGTGCGCCCGATTGGCGACTGGTCGATGTCAATCACCTTGTCGATCTGCTCCAGGCCGCGGATTTCCTTATACTCGCCTGGACGAACCTTGGCTCGGTTAAGATCGCGCGCCAGCGTTTTGTACAAAATCTCATTGACTAGCGTTGATTTGCCGGAGCCGGATACACCCGTGACCGCCGTAAATACGCCAATCGGAATTTTGACGTTAACACCTTTGAGGTTATTCTCCTTGGCGCCGCGAATCTCCAGCCACTTATCGGTAAGAGGCCGGCGCTGCTCCGGTACGGCAATGAATCTGCGCCCGCTCAAATACTGTCCGGTGAGTGAATTCTCATCCTGCATAATCTCTTGCGGAGTGCCTTTAGCCATAATCTGACCGCCATGGATGCCTGCGCCGGGGCCGATATCGATAATATAATCGGCAGCCATCATCGTATCCTCGTCATGCTCTACGACGATGAGTGTATTGCCCAGATTACGCATATGCTCCAGGGTGCCGATGAGACGGTCGTTGTCGCGTTGATGCAGACCGATGCTAGGCTCGTCCAATATATAAAGAACGCCCATCAGGCTGGAGCCGATCTGCGTAGCCAGCCGGATACGCTGCGCCTCCCCGCCCGACAGCGTGCCTGCCGCGCGCGACATCGTCAAATAATTCAGTCCCACGTTGACGAGGAAGCCGAGACGGCTGTTAATTTCCTTAAGAATAAGATTGGAAATCGTGCGATCCTTTTCGCTCAGGTCCAGTCCGTCAAAAAAGCTTTTTGCGTCTCCAATCGATAGAGAGGTCGCATACGCGATATTTTGTCCGCCGACCGTAACGGCGAGAGTTTCTTTTTTGAGCCGTTGGCCTTTGCAGCTGCCGCATGGCTTGGCGCTCATGTATTCCGCGATGTATTCGCGCATGGAATCGGAGGCGGTGTCGCGGTAGCGGCGCGCCAGATTGTTCACGACGCCCTCGAACGGAACAAACGCCTCTTTGCGGAATCCAAAGTCGTTCTCGTATTCAAAACGGACCTTCTCGCCGCCCGTGCCGTAAAGCAGCTTTTTCATCTGCTCCGCACTCAGTTCGCTTACCGGAACATCTCTAGGAATTCCGTAATGGCTGCAGACGGCAGCCATGAACTGAGGATAATAGTTGGACGTGCTGCCCGCCCACGCCTCAAACGCGCCGTCCGCAATCGATTTGCTGCTGTCGGTAATGATCAGATCCGGGTCAACGATCATTTTGGCGCCTAAACCGTCGCATTCGGGACAAGCCCCGAACGGACTGTTAAACGAGAACATGCGCGGCGACAGCTCATCGATGCTGAAACCGCACATCGGGCAAGCCAGATTGGAGCTGAACAGCAGCTCCTCCTGGTCGATAATGTCAACGATGACCTGGCCTTCGGACAGCTTCAGCGCGGTTTCGAGAGAGTCCGCCAAGCGGGTGCGGACATCCTCTTTCACAACAATCCGGTCAACGACAACTTCAATGCTGTGCTTTTTGTTCTTCTCCAGCTCGATGCTCTCGCTCAAATCGCGCAGCTCGCCGTCTACACGAACCCGCACAAAGCCCTGCTTTTGAATATCCTGCAGCAGCTTTGTATGCTCGCCCTTGCGGCCGCTGACGATAGGCGCGAGAATTTGCAGCCTTGTCCGCTCCGGGTATTCCAGAATGCGGTCTACCATCTGCTCCACCGTTTGCGAGGTGATTTCAATACCGTGCTCGGGGCAGTGAGGCTTGCCGATGCGGGCATATAACAGACGCAAATAATCGTAAATCTCCGTAACCGTGCCAACTGTGGAACGAGGGTTGCGGCTTGTCGTCTTCTGATCGATAGATATAGCCGGGCTGAGGCCCTCGATGGAATCAACATCGGGCTTCTCCATCTGGCCGAGGAACTGGCGGGCGTAAGCCGACAACGATTCCACATAACGGCGCTGACCCTCGGCATAGATCGTGTCAAAGGCCAGCGACGACTTGCCGGACCCGCTGAGGCCCGTCAGCACGACAAATTTGTCGCGCGGAATCGTAACGTCGATGTTTTTCAGATTGTGGGCTCTTGCGCCCTTAATTTCAATACGGTCGCTTGCCAACTTAGTACCTCCTATTTGTAAACGGAGCATCTTCGCTCCTGTCGGTTTGCAAGGTTATCCTGCAGGAATGATTTCGGTTAAATCCGAAGCTAGGCCGTCAGCCCTCTTCTGCGCGCAGCTCGAGGAGCGCGTCGCGCAGCTCCGCCGCACGTTCGAACTGGAGGCTCTTGGCCGCATCCTTCATCTCCGCTTCGAGGCGGTTGATGACCTGCTGGCGCTCCTTCTTCGTCAGCTTGCCGGAGACGCCGGTCAGATAATCGTTCTTCTGCTCGGCTACCTTCGTCGCCTCAATCACCTCGTGGATCCGTTTGCGGATCGTCTGCGGCGTAACGCCGTGTTTCTCGTTGTACGCCTCCTGAATCTCGCGGCGGCGGCGGGTTTCCGTTATCGCCCGTTCCATCGAATCCGTAATTTTGTCGCCGTACATGATGACCCGGCCCTCCGAGTTGCGGGCCGCGCGGCCGATCGTCTGGATGAGCGAGCGCTCCGAACGCAGAAAGCCTTCCTTATCCGCATCCAGAATCGTTACGAGCGACACCTCGGGCAGGTCAAGGCCCTCCCGCAGCAGATTGATGCCCACCAGCACGTGGAACGTGCCAACCCGCAAATCCCGCAGTATCGCCATCCTCTCCAGCGTCTTGATATCGGAGTGCAGGTAGCGGACCTTGATGCCGACATCCTTGAGATAATCCGTCAGATCCTCCGACATCTTCTTCGTGAGCGTCGTAACCAGCACCCGTTCGTCCTTGGCGATGCGGTCCCGGATCTCGCCTAGCAAATCATCGATCTGTCCCTTGGTCGGGCGAACCTCGATGATCGGATCCAGCAGGCCGGTCGGACGGATAATCTGCTGAATGGGCTCATAAGGCGACTTCTCCAGCTCGTAAGGGCCAGGGGTTGCGGATACATAGATGGTCTGTTTGTTCTTTCCTTCGAACTCCTCGAACTTCAGCGGCCGGTTATCCATTGCCGACGGCAGGCGGAAGCCGTGCTCCACGAGCACTTCCTTACGGGCCCGGTCGCCGTTGTACATGGCGCGAACCTGCGGAATCGTCACATGGGACTCGTCAATGACGATGAGCATATCGTCAGGGAAATAGTCCATCAGCGTATATGGCGTTGCGCCTCGCTCACGGAACGTGAGCGGTCCGGAATAGTTCTCGATGCCGGAGCAGAAGCCCATCTCCTGCATCATCTCGATGTCATAACGGGTGCGCTGTTCCAGGCGCTGCGCTTCCAGCAGCTTGCCGTTCTCGCGCATCTCCGCCAGCCGCTCCTCCAGCTCCCGCTCGATATTAACCAGCGCTATGCGCATTTTCTCTTCCTCGGTTACGAAGTGAGACGCCGGAAAAATTGCGACATGGTCGCGCTCGCCGACGATTTCGCCGGTCAGCACGTCAATCTCGGTAATGCGCTCAATCTCGTCGCCGAACAGCTCGACGCGAATCGCCCGCTCGTTGTTCGCAACAGGGAAAATCTCCACGACGTCCCCGCGTACCCGGAACGTGCCGCGCACAAAGCTAATGTCGTTGCGCTTGTACTGGATGTCGACCAGCTTATGCAAAATTTCGTCGCGGCCCTTCTCCATCCCTGTACGCAGCGACAACACGAGATTGCCGTAATCCTCCGGAGAACCGAGACCGTAAATGCAGGACACGCTGGCTACGATGATGACGTCGCGGCGCTCAAACAGCGAGCTGGTCGCGGAGTGGCGCAGCTTGTCGATTTCGTCGTTGATGCTGGAGTCCTTCTCGATGTAGGTGTCGGTCGCCGGGAGATAGGCTTCCGGCTGATAGTAGTCGTAATAACTGACGAAGTAGGAAACGGCATTATCGGGGAAAAATTCCTGAAACTCGCTGCACAGCTGGGCGGCGAGCGTCTTATTGTGGGCAATAACGAGCGTCGGGCGGTTAAGCCGCGCAATCGTATTGGCGATGGTGTAGGTTTTGCCGGTGCCGGTGGCTCCAAGCAGAATTTGATGATGACGCCCCTCTTGGACGCCGTCTACGAGCCGGGTGATCGCCCCCGGCTGATCTCCCTGCGGCGTGTAGTCCGATCTCAGCTGGAACAGCTTAGGCTCTTGCACCTTTTCGGCCATGAGCGAAGCTCACCCTCTTCCTTCATGCCGCAAAAGTCCTGGTCCATCAGTCCCAGTATTGCGGGATGAATCTATTATTATATGAAGAAATCCCTATTCATCTGTATACCCAAATCTACCGATAAATAAGTCATCTCTGTCATGTAAAGACGATGCTGCACATGAATGCTATAAAAATGAATCAAGGATAAGAATATCTGTTCCCGTCCATTATACCGGGTTAAAAACCGGCTTGCAATGAGAACAGTTGGCATAAAATTTACAGCGGGAGCGTGACATACAGCATGGACTTAACGACTGTAATCGGCATCATAGCAGGCATTGCCGCTTTGCTGGGAGGTTTTCTTTGGGAGGGCGGCGAGGCGCACGGCCTTATGGAAAAAACGGCCATCCTCATCGTATTCGGCGGCACGTTTGCGGCGGTTGCCGTCAGCTTTCCGGCCGCGCGGCTGCGCACGATTCCGGCGGCGCTGCGGATGGCTTTTCGCAAGGATAGCGATACCGACGAGCAAATCATCGAAAACCTGACGGAAATGGCAACGCTAGCCCGGCGCGGCGGCGTGCTCGCCCTGGAAACCCATGCCGGTAAAATTGAAGAGCGGTTTCTGCGCGACGGCGTGCTGATGGTCGTAGACGGGACCGACCCCGATCTGACCCGTGAAATTCTGGAACTGGAGATTGCCGCCATGGAGCGGCGCCATGAGCAGCAGGCGAAAATTTTCGAAAGCGCAGGCGGCTACGCTCCCACGATGGGCATCATCGGCACTGTGATGGGGCTGATTAACGTGCTTGGAGACCTCAATGAACCGGGCTCGCTCGGCTCGTCGATTGCGGTCGCTTTTACGGCAACCTTATACGGAGTCGCTTCTGCAAACGTGCTCTACCTGCCCATCGCCTCCAAAATCAAAGCGCGCAGCCAAGAGCGCATCCAGCGCATGGAAATGATGATGGAGGGCATTCTTGGCCTGCAGGCCGGCGACAATCCGCAGCTTATCCGCAAAAAGCTCCAGTCGTTCCTCGTCGTCGACGAGCCGGTTGTAAGCCGGAAATCCAGCGGATCGGAAGGAAAGGCGGAGGAACATGCGGCGCAGGCGTAGACGAAGCGGTTTAACGACGGAACCGGCGGAAAATCACGAGCGTTGGCTGATCACCTACTCCGATTTGATTACGCTGCTGCTGATCTTTTTCGTCGTGTTATACGCGATGAGCCAGCTTGATGTCAAAAAATACGAGGTGCTTGCGCAGTCGCTGCAATTCCAGTTCGCCAAGTCGGACTCCGTCATTCAAGGCGGCCAAGGCTTAACCGGAGAAATGCTGGCAAGAGGCGTCGCCCCCTCCTCTCCGCCCGCTGTGTCCGAGACGCCGCAGCAGCAGCTGAAGCGGCTGCAGGAGGAGGAGCTGCAGAACCTGCTTAAAGTCATCCAAACCTATATTCGTGACCATAAGCTGCAGGACAAGGTTTATGTAGCGGATACGCCCAAGGGCATTGCCATCCGGCTAAACGATCTGTTTCTGTTCGATTTAGGCGAAGCCAAGCTTAAACAAGGAGCCACGCCCGTGCTGGACAAGCTGTCCAGCTTATTCCGCACGCTGGACAATACAATCAGCATCGAAGGGCATACGGACAATTTGCCGATTTACGGCGGAGAATACAGCGACAACTGGGATCTGTCGGCGGCGCGCTCTCTGTCGGTTTTGCATTATTTTATCGATAAAAGCAAGCTCGCTCCGGGCAAATTCGAAATCGCCGGATATGCGGACACACGTCCTGTCACCTCGAACGACACCTCAGCCGGTCGCTCCAAAAACAGGCGCGTCGAAATTACCGTGCTGAGGGCCAGCACCGATGTCGGCTCAAAATAAATCTATTTGCCAGCGGCGGTCGTTTCTTCGGAGGCGGCCGCCGTTTGTTTTTGAGTGAAACGCTCCGGAACACAATGACAAACAGGCTCTCCCCATCTGGCAGCTTAAGATTGCCGTGCGTGGAAGCCTGCGTTTGCATGTTTTTCTCCGCACCGCCGGGCATGATATACTTTTATTATTGATCCTCCACACGGTTGAAACCGTGGGATTCCTAGCTCGTTGGCGAACGCAGACCATTTCTGTTTTGTTCAACGGCCAAGTTTTGGGCTAGATCAATAGCCCGTCCTAGTTCAGAGCGTTTAGCTAACTAGGCTGATCGACTGTTACCATCGATCACAGGTTGGCGCATGATATTAATTGCTCCAACTCTGTCTCGGTGTGCAGAATAACC
>NZ_JAMBOT010000020.1 GCF_023715725.1 Paenibacillus pasadenensis | reverse complement strand
GTTGTTCCGCCAGGAGCACCGCTGGGTAGCCAAGTACGGACGGGATAAGCGCTGAAAGCATCTAAGCGCGAAGCCCCCCTCAAGATGAGATTTCCCAGTATGTAAGACCCCTAGAAGACGACTAGGTAGATAGGTTCGAGGTGGAAGCGCAGCAATGCGTGCAGCTGACGAATACTAATCGGTCGAGGGCTTATCCTTATTCATGCAAGACAACAGCCGGTCAGCACGGCATACCGTTCGATTCAGTTTTCAGGGCGCAAGTCCTGTAGGAGCAGTACCGAATACTATTCCCTGATAGCTCAGTTGGTAGAGCACTCGACTGTTAATCGAGTTGTCACAGGTTCGAGTCCTGTTCGGGGAGCCATTTGCTCTCATAGCTCAGTAGGTAGAGTGCATCCATGGTAAGGATGAGGTCACCGGTTCGATCCCGGTTGAGAGCTCCATTTGCGTGGCCCGTTGGTCAAGGGGTTAAGACACCTCCCTTTCACGGAGGTAACAGGGGTTCGAATCCCCTACGGGTCACCATTTTTTTTATTTTTACATAAGAGCTGGCATTACCGGCCATTCTATTGTGGAAGCTTAGCTCAGCTGGGAGAGCATCTGCCTTACAAGCAGAGGGTCGGGGGTTCGATCCCCTCAGCTTCCACCATTCATCTGTTGGGGATTAGCCAAGCGGTAAGGCAACGGACTTTGACTCCGTCATTCTCAGGTTCGATCCCTGAATCCCCAGCCATTAAGAGCCATTAGCTCAGTTGGTAGAGCACCTGACTTTTAATCAGGGTGTCGAAGGTTCGAGTCCTTCATGGCTCACTTTTAATCTTGCGCGTATGGCGGAATTGGCAGACGCACCAGACTTAGGATCTGGCGCCTTCGGCGTGGGGGTTCAAGTCCCTCTACGCGCATGATAAGCTTCAACCTGGCCATCTGGACAACTTGTCCGGTGGCTTTTTCTTTTTTTCAAAGAATGGAAAAGACGAATGAGGTGATTAGCGATGAAAAGCGGCATTCACTATGAGTTCCATCATACCGGTATTCCTACAACTGAATTGAGAGAGAATGAGAAGTTCAGCGAATCCGCTAAGATGTATACAACAGATAATGATGGCAAGTTTAAAATTCAGTGGCATCGCTTTGAAGAGGATTCTCCGCTGCATCCGCTTTTGAGAACGCTGCCTCATGTCGCATTTAAAGTAAGTGATCTTCAAGCCGCCATTGAAGGTGAGGAAGTTATTTTAGGGCCTTACGAGCCCATCGACGATTATTGGGTAGCGGTCATTAACGACGGCGGAGTGCCGGTTGAATTAATTCAAACCGCTCTTTCAGACGAAGAGTTATGGGACAGAGCTCAAAAAGGTAAAGGCTCGCTGTACAGGGAAAAAAAGCTGTAGTGCTCAATGGGCCTCAGCCTATAGAAAAGCTGACCATAATCATACGGAATAGTTAAAGCCATTTTGACCTTTGGGTCCGAATGGCTTTTTTTATGGCCGAAGAGTCGCAGGTTTCTTTTGACAAGAGTAGTGAGAACCTTTATCATGTTTTATATAATGATAATCGTTATCAAGGAATCGGAGCGTGGCTCCGTCATCAGAGAGGAGCTTGCAGCATGGTGCGATTAGTGACCACCCAGCTGGACATAGCCTATGAGAAGAGACAAATTGTCAAGGGTCTGAACTTGAGCATTCCTCAAGGGAAGATTACCGCGCTTGTAGGTTCGAATGGATCCGGCAAGTCGACCATTCTGAAAACGATGGCGCGTCTGATGTCGCCCCAGAACGGCCAAGTGCTGCTGGACGGCAAGTCCATCCATAAGCTGTCTACGAAGGACGTAGCCAAAGAATTAGCTATACTGCCGCAGAACCCGACTGCTCCAGATGGTTTGACCGTTCAAGAGCTGGTTTCCTACGGCCGTTTCCCTCATCAAAAGGGATTCAGCTCGATGCGCAAGGAAGACCGTGAAATTATTGCATGGGCGCTGGAAGCTACCGGGATGACTGAATTCGCTGATCGCCCGGTCGATCAACTGTCCGGAGGCCAGCGTCAGCGCGGCTGGATCGCTATGGCGTTGGCGCAAGAGACGGACATTCTCTTTTTGGATGAGCCGACGACGTTCCTCGATATGGCGCATCAGCTGGATGTGCTGCAGCTGCTCCATCAGTTGAATGTAAAAGAGAAGCGCACCATTGTAATGGTTGTGCATGATCTCAATCATGCATCGCGGTTTGCTCAGCATATGATCGCTATCAAGTCAGGTACGGTGCTTGCAGAAGGATCTCCAGTTGAGGTGATGACCCCGAAGGTAATGCGCGACGTGTTTGGCATTGAGGCGGATATCGTAACCGATCCACGCAATGGCGTGCCGCTCTGCCTCCCTTATGCGCTAGCTGTGGGAGAACGGGTTGTCGGGCGCCCGGAAGCGGGTATGGAAGCGAGTCATGTACTGGAGCCGGCGGGAGTTTAATCCGCCGGTATTTTATTTTTGAAGGAGAGCTGCGGGATGGATCAGGCTTTGAAGGATATGCTGCACGGAAAGATCGGACTGTTAAGTGATGCTCCAGAGGGGGTACAGGTTCAGGCTTCCCTGCAGGAAATGGCGGACCGTCCAGAAACAGCTCTTCAATTTTTGCAGCGCTACGCGGAGCTTATTCCTTCCTGCTCCATTGAGCCTGCCGCAACTTATGTGCCTTCCTGGATTCGGGGCTTGGTCGGAACGGTTCATTATTTAACGGCCAGCGGAACGGGAAGCGCCTCGATGCGCCCGGAGGATTGGCAGTTTGTCCTTTACAAAGCCGAAGAAGCCTCTTACGCGTCCATTGGCTTTATCTGCACCTCCATTCAGGCATTTCCATCTCCGGTTAAAGCAACAGCACTAGACCGGCAGAAAGCGCTGGAAATGCTGTACGGCAGCTTGCTCGCTCCATTATTCCGCAGCTTGGCTGAAGGGGCGGGAGTGCGGGCAAATGAGCTGTGGAGACTTGCTGCCAGCAATTTGCAGTATGTAAAGAGTTATTTTCTCGAAGCGGCAGCTGATGATGCGGAGCTTTACGAAGCGCTTAGCGAGGATTTTGCCTATGTGCTGGTTGATATGCCAGGGGAAGTGGTTGGAGAGCGGCGAAATCCATTGGCCATCCGTTTTACGCTGGTTGACAGCCCTTACGAACCGGGGACTCAAATCCCTCTTCGAGGCGGTTGCTGCCTGGCATTTAAAACGGAATACGCCAAGTATTGCTACAATTGCCCGCGTCTGAAACCGCAGGAACGCAGCCGGATGTACGATGAAATATGCGCTCAAAAATCCGGTTAAAATTTTTTATAAAAAAGACTTGCATTATGGGATGAGCCCTGATATATTATTACTTGTCGCGCTGAACAAAAAGTTCTTCGACAAGCGGAAGTGGCTCAGCGGTAGAGCATCGCCTTGCCAAGGCGAGGGTCGCGGGTTCGATTCCCGTCTTCCGCTCCATACGTGCCCGTAGCTCAGCTGGATAGAGCATTTGACTACGAATCAAAAGGTCGGGAGTTCGAATCTCTCCGGGCACGCCATTTAATAACGGGATGTAGCTCAGCTTGGTAGAGCACCTGGTTTGGGACCAGGGGGTCGCATGTTCAAATCGTGTCATCCCGACCATTGTTTTTTCTTGCATGACCATCTGAATTGCGGGTGTAGTTCAATGGTAGAACTTCAGCCTTCCAAGCTGATAGCGTGGGTTCGATTCCCATCACCCGCTCCATTTCAACCTTAATACATAACTTAAACCTTGCTGATGCAAGGTTTTTTTGTTTATTTATCCCGAAAAGAACAGGGCTTAAATATTCCTCCAGCTGCTGCGAATTCAGCAAAAAGCCGCGAAGCGGCGAAAAAGCTTTTAGGCTTGTTGTGCTTTAACACGCTGATTCGCCATAAAAAACCTATTCTCCTAGTCTTCTATACCCATAAATTTTGTAGTATGATGAGAAAAGCGATTTGAAGTCACCTGTTAACGGGAAAGGCGCGCCGGGAGCCGCGTGCGAGACGTTTGAGGAGCATCGGATTGAGGTAATGGCGACCACAACTTCCATTTGCCTTAACAATGACACCCAGGGATTCAGCGCCATGGTACCTATGCTTACGATTTGGTTCCTCCCGTACGCGGGATGCGAACCTGGAGGAGGAACAGAATGTCGGAACAGGCTGTAACTGCCCAAGCGCAGGCTCGCCCGCAATCGAACAACCTGCTGCGCCGCGACGTAAGGTTTATGGGCAATATTTTAGGCGAAGTGCTTGTCCATCAAGGCGGCGAGGAGCTGCTCGAGGTAGTCGAGCGCATCCGTGAGATGAGCAAGGCGCTTCGTGCGGAGTTCGTAACCGAGCTGTACGACGAGTTCAAGAAGACGATTACCACGCTGAGTCCTGATATCCGCCACCAGGTCATTCGGGCTTTCGCGATCTACTTCCAGCTGGTGAATATCGCCGAGCAGAATCACCGCATTCGCCGCAAGCGCGATTACGAGCGTTCTGCCGGAGAAGGCGTGCAGCCGGGCTCGATTGAGGCTGCTGTTCAAGTGCTGCATGAACGCGGCATTCCTGTCGACGGAGTGAAAACAATGCTGGACGGCATTTCGCTGGAGCTTGTTATGACAGCGCATCCGACCGAAGCGACTCGCCGCGTCGTTCAAGACATCCACAAGCGCATCGCGCTCAGCATGGTGGAGCTGGACAACCCGACGCTGACTTATCGCGAACGCGAGAAGCTGCGGGCCGGTTTGTTGAATGAGGTGCAGATTCTCTGGCAAACCGACGAGCTGCGCGACCGCAAGCCGACCGTCATTGACGAGGTCCGCAACGGACTGTACTACTTTGACGAGACTTTGTTTGAAGTTCTTCCTAACGTTTACGAGGAGCTGGAACGCTGCCTTCACAAATACTATCCTCAGGAACAGTGGCATGTGCCGACTTACCTGAAGTTCGGTTCGTGGATCGGCGGAGACCGCGACGGCAACCCTTCCGTTAAGGCGAATGTTACCTGGGAGACGCTGACGCTGCACAAGGAGCTGGCGCTGAGCAAATACACCGCCGTTCTGAAGGAATGGATGGATATGTTAAGCTTCAGCACGAACATCGTCGATGTGCCGGCCGAGCTGCTTTCCTCCATTGAAGAGGACCAGCGCGAGATCGAGCTGCGCGGCGTTGACAAGCTGCGCAACGGCAAGGAGCCTTACAAGAGCAAACTGCGCTACATGCTGGAGAAACTCGTTAATTCCGGGGACGATACTTTGCGCGGAAGCGCCAAGCGATACAACAGCCCGGAGGAGTTTAAACAGGATCTGCTGCTGATTGACCGCTCCCTGCGCTCTCACTTTGCGGATTATACGGCAGATACGCATGTTCGCAAGCTGATCCGCCAAGTCGAGCTGTTCGGATTCCATATGGCAGCGCTGGACATTCGCCAGCACTCCAAGGAACATGAATCGGCGATGGCTGAGATTTTGGCCAAAATGAACATTGTATCCGACTATGCGTCTCTTTCCGAGGAAGAGAAAATTGTGCTGCTGGACCGTTTGCTGAACGATCCGAGACCGCTCACGTCTTCTCACCTGGATTATTCGGAATCGACCCGCGAATGCCTCGATGTGTACCAAACCGTATACCGTGCCCAGCAGGAGTTCGGTGAGAACTGTATTTCCAGCTATCTGATCAGCATGACCCAGGGCGCAAGCGACATGCTGGAAGTTATGGTGTTTGCCAAAGAGGTTGGATTGTTCCGCCAGGAAGCGGACGGCACGGTTCGCTGCACGCTGCAATCGGTTCCTTTGTTCGAGACGATCGACGATCTGCATGCCGCTCCGGGCATCATGCAGCGCCTGTTCGAGCTTCCGCTCTACCGCAAGGGAGTCGAGGCTCGCGGCAATTTGCATGAGATTATGCTGGGCTACTCCGACAGCAACAAGGACGGCGGAGTTGTAACGGCTAACTGGGAACTGCGCTGCGCGTTGAACGATATTACGGAAATGGGCTCCCGCTACGACGTGAAGCTGAAGTTCTTCCATGGCCGCGGCGGTGCGCTTGGCCGTGGCGGCATGCCGCTGGGCCGCAGCATTCTGGCTCAGCCTCCGCATACAGTAGGCGGCGGCATTAAGATTACGGAGCAGGGAGAGGTGCTCAGCTCCCGCTATTCCATGCAGGGCATTGCTTCCCGCAGCTTGGAGCAAGCGACCTGGGCGCTGCTTACAGCAGCCAGACTGGCCATGCATCCGGAGCAAATGCCGGAGGTTCAGCCGGAATGGAACGAGATCGCCAAGGAAATTTCCGAGACGGCTCAGAAGAAGTATCAGGACCTTATTTTCCGGGATGAAGACTTCATGGAGTTCTTCAAAGAATCGACTCCGCTGTCCGAGGTTGGCGAGCTGAACATCGGCTCCCGTCCGTCCAAACGGAAGAACAGCGACCGTTTCGAGGATCTGCGCGCCATTCCTTGGGTATTCGCCTGGACGCAGAGCCGTTATCTGCTTCCGGCCTGGTACGCGTCCGGTACGGCTTTCCAAGCCTATATCCAGGGCGACGAGAACCGTCTGCAGACGCTCCGCGATATGTACAAAAGCTTCCCGTTCTTCCGTTCGCTGGTTGACAACCTCCAGCTGGCTCTGGCAAAGGCGGATCTGCTTATCGCCCGTCAATATGCCGGCATGATCAAAAACGAGAAGGTGCGCGACCGCATCTTCAAGATGGTCGAAGAGGAATACGGCCTCACGTTGAAGCTGATTCTGGATATTACCGGGCAGCAGGAAATTCTCGACAATGTGCCGGTCATCCAAGAATCAATCCGTTTGCGTAATCCTTACGTCGATCCGCTCAGCTATTTGCAGGTGGAGCTGCTGGCAGAGCTTCGTCAGATCCGCGATGCGGAAGGCGACGATGCGGAGCTGCTGCGTGAAGTGCTGCTCACCATTAACGGCATTGCCTCAGGTCTTCGGAATACGGGCTGATTGCCGCAATCTATAGGTAATACGGTAACCGTAATATAAGGATGCGAAAGGCCGCGACGCTCTTGCAGCGCGCGGTCTTTCGCCTTGTATGGCGGGAGACGGAACTTTATTTGCTTGAATGCGGCGTCAGGTTTCATCTTGCTTTTTCCCGGTGTGTCGATTACCATTGCGCTATACAGTTTTTGGAATTGCCGGCATTCAGCAGCGCGAGTCCGCGCCTGGCAATGTCCGTATTTTCATAGGGTAAGTCGGTTAGTCTGGAGGAATGAAGGCTGTGAAATCCATTGAAGCCAACCTGATCCGCTTGGCGCTGAAGGGTGACCAGAGGGCGTTTGCAGAGCTGGTTGGTATGTATCAGGACAAGCTTTACCATCTTGCCTATCGAATGCTGTACAACCGGCAGGAGGCAGAGGATGCGGTACAGGAAACATTCCTGCGCGTATTCCGCAACATGGAGCGTTATGACGAATCCATGAAGTTCTCCACCTGGATTTACCGCATTACGACCAATTTGGCGATCGACCGTCTCCGCCGCCGCAAACCCGGCTTCTCGCTCGATGCAGAGCTGCCGGAGCATGACGGGCTGGACGGTTATTCCATGTTCGCGAGTGACGATACCTCTCCCGAAGAGGAAGTGCTGCTGTCGGAAACGCAGCAGATTATTCGTCATGCAATCGATACGCTTCCGCCGAAGTACAAAACCGTTATGGTGCTTCGTTATTTGGAGGATTTGTCGCTGCAGGAAATCGGCGATGTGCTGGATATGCCGGTGACAACGATCAAAACTCGCGTTCATCGCGGACGGGAATTTTTAAGGAAAAAATTAGAGCATAAATTATAGGCGTAATGCGGATGGAAAAAATGAAACACCTTTCGTTCTCATACGTAAGTTATAGGTAGACCCGGCGCCGGAGGCTTCTCTGCCGTTGCCGATAGAAGATGGGCAGGGCCTGCCTCTGTACCCTGAAGAAAGGACTGGCTGCCATGAATTGCAATGTCGCTATCGTCTGGATGCACGATTATATAGACGGAGAGCTTCCTCGTGAAGACACCGTCACTCTCAAACAGCATTTGCTTTCCTGTCCGGCATGCAGAGCCCGCTTCGAACAGCTGGAGAAGACGGAAGCTCTTCTCACCTCGGTAATGGCTGAGCCAAAGGGACAGGCGATGACGCCGGCCGCTTCCGCTGCGCTAACCGACAAGATCATGAAACAAATTCCTGCCCCTGCTCGTCATAGAGATTGGACGGGATGGATTCGCAGACATCCTGCCGTTACGGCGGCTGCCGTGTTCCTGCTCGTTATGATGGCCAGCCTGGCGCCTACCGTGAATAACGGCTCCGAGCTTATCGTTCGCGGCGACGACCTGAAGCAGGTCGTAATTGACGGGCATACGGTCATCGTTCCGGAAGGAGCCGAAATTAACGGAAGCCTAACCGTGGAGAACGGTACAGCCGATGTGCGTGGAGATGTGAAAGGCAGCGTAACCGTTGTTGACGGTTCGCTTCTGACAGCGTCAACGGCGAACATCGCGGGTCAAACCCGGATCGTGGATCAGCTGTTGGACCGTTTGTGGTATAAAGTAACCCAATCTTTTGGCGGTAAGCCTTAAGTCGGGTTTCGCTCCCTGCGAAGGGAGCATTTTTTTTGCTTAAAAAGGATTTATGTTATGATACCTAGAAAAGAATAGGGTTACCATAAAGATTGAATGGAGAAGTCCTTCGGCCATACATAGAGAAAGGGACCGCGGGCAGCGGCGGGGGTATCGCAGATGAGCTTTTTCAAAGAAATGACCTGGCAAAGCGGAATTCTCAATGTCTTGGACATTGGAATCGTCAGTTATATCATCTATAAATTGATTCTTCTCGTGCGCGGGACGCGCGCGGTGCAGCTTATAAAGGGTATTCTTCTGCTTGTGCTCACCTGGGCAATCAGCACCTGGTTTAATTTGTACACGTTAAAGTGGCTGATGAACCAGATGTTCACCTTTGGTGTCGTTACGATCATTATCATTTTCCAGCCGGAGCTGCGGCGTGCGCTGGAGCAGCTCGGCAGAGGCAAGCTGTTTTCACGCAGCTCGTCCCTTGACCGTGACCAGCTGAACGAGCGCATCACAGAGCTCATTAGCGCGGTGCAGTTCATGTCGAAGCGCAAAATTGGGGCTTTAATCGTGTTTGAGCGGAGCACAGGACTGAGTGAGCTCATTGAATCCGGGATCAAAATGGAATCCCGCATCAGCTCGGAGCTGCTTATTAATATTTTCACGCCTAATACTCCGCTGCATGACGGAGCGATCATCATTCGCGGTCCGCAGATTATGGCGGCGGCTTGTTACTTGCCGCTTTCGGAAAATCCTTTTATTAGCAAAGAGCTCGGCACACGTCATCGCGCTGCAATCGGCGTCAGCGAAGTAACGGATGCGGTGTCGATTGTCGTTTCGGAGGAAACGGGGCAGGTTACGCTTGCGGTTGGCGGCATGATCGTGCGGGATATCAAGGAAGAGTCGCTCATCTCCAAGCTGTTTGAGGAGCTTACGCAGCAGAACGGGCAGGCGGCAAAATCCAAGCCTATTTTCTCGTTCCGTCGAAGGAAAGAAGGGGATGCCAATGGATAAGTGGCTGAGCCATCCTACGGCAGTCAAAATATTGTCGGTCGTCATCGGAATTCTGCTCTGGGCCGTCGTTCATTTTGATCCGGAGTCGACGCAGAATAGCATCACCGCTTCCAGCGAAACCAAAAGCATCGATATGATCAGCATCCAGACAGAGGGGCTTGACCAGAGCGAATACGCGCTCAAACTGGTGGAGCCGAGTGTTGCCAGGGTGATGGTGCGCGGCAGCCGTTCGGCACTCGCGTTTGCCGATGACGATGACTATTCGGTCAGCGTTAATCTGGGCGGCAAGGGGCCGGGAACGTATACCATTCCGCTTACCGTAGGCAAGCTGCCAAAAGGCATTGAGCTGGTAACGGTATCGCCAGCCCAGGTTCAGGTCGTCATTGACAGGCTGGATAGCGGCACCTTTGACGTGGGCGTTGTCACGCAGGGCAAACCGGCCGAAGGTTATGAATTAGGCGCGCCGATCATTCAGCCGAGTGATTCGGTGAGAGTGACGCTTCCGGCTCAGGATCTGGCACGGGTCGGCTCGGTGAAAATTTTTGTCAATGTCGACGGTGAGCAGGAGACGGTCCGAGACAAAAAAGCCCGCATGATCGTCTTTGACAAGTCTGGCAATGAAATAAAGGGAGCTTCCATTGAACCCGAGACGCTGGATGTGGAAGTCCCTGTTAAGCTGCCTGGCAAACGTGTGCCTCTGCAAATCGGGTATAAAGGCGAGCTGCCGGAGGGTTTGTCCTTACAGGCGATTGACACGGCGGTTAAGGAAGTTACGGTTTACGGGGACCGCGGACAGCTGGACAACGTTAATCTGCTTGCCGCAGACGTGGACCTGTCGCAGATTCGCGAATCCGGCGAGGTCGAGCTGGAGCTGCTGCCGCCGGAAGGGATGAAGGCGGTGGAGCCGAGCAAGGTAAAGGTGTCGGTTACGCTGTCCTCCTCCGATTTGAAGACGCTGCAGGTTCCGGTTACGTTCGAAAATGTCGGCAGCAACCTGGATGCAAAGCTGGAGGCTCCAGCTGGCAGCACAGTTACGGTTCAGGTTCGAGGCACAAAGGACGAGCTGGAGAGCATAACGGCGGCAGATATTAGGGCTGTTGCCAACATGCAGGATTTAAAGGAAGGCTCGCATAAGGTGCGCTTGCAGCTGACGCTGCCGAACTATGTGGAAGCAGTGGGAGATGAGCCGACTGTAACGGTAAAGCTGACCGCCAGCGAACCGACTTTGACGCAGCCGGATGGCGGAGACGAATCGCCGCCTCCGTCTCCCTCTCCCTCTCCAAGTCCTTCACCGGGCGCACCCGGGAACAATGGGAATGATTCCAACGAAGAGCCGGGAAACAGCGGAAACATCGAAACTGAACCTCCTGGCGGCAATACGACTTAGGCGGAACCTTTACGGGGCTACTCGGCGTAAGATAGGCTAAACATGGAATGGATTGGCGTCTTATTCAATTAACTGGATAAATGAAGCCGCTGCCTTATTAACGGCATCAACTTTTAAACCTAAATATCTTTTATGAGCTGGATGATTAATTCTGCAAGTTACTTTTATAAGAACCTGAGGTCAACTCATACAGAAAAGGGGCAGCATGAATTCATGGGCAAATATTTCGGAACCGACGGAGTACGCGGGGTAGCAAATCAGGAGCTCACACCAGAGCTTGCATATAAAATCGGACGCTGCGGCGGGTATGTTCTTACTGCTGGAGCTCATAAACCGACGGTAGTTATTGGATTGGATACGCGCATTTCCGGGCCAATGCTGGAATCCGCGCTTATTGCCGGACTGCTTTCCATTGGCGCAAGCGTTGTTCGTCTTGGGATCGTTTCAACGCCAGCTGTCGCTTATTTGACGCGTAAGCTGAACGCGGATGCAGGCGTTATGATCTCCGCTTCGCATAACCCGGTCGAGGACAACGGCATCAAATTTTTCGGCGGCGACGGCTTCAAGCTGTCGGATGAAAGAGAGCTTGAGATTGAGCGTCTCATGGACGCAGAGACTGACGAGCTGCCGCGTCCGATTGGCGGAGATATTGGAACGGTCGAGGACCATCAGAGCGGGAAGCGCGAGTACCTTGATTTCCTGAAAACCACGGTATCATCGTCGTTTAACGGCCTTAAAATCGTGCTCGACTGTGCTAACGGCTCCGCTTACGAGCTTGCGCCGCAAATTTTCCGCGAGCTGGGTGCTGAGATCATCACTGTTGGTGCGGAGCCGAACGGCAGCAACATCAACGATGGCGTCGGTTCCACACATCCGGAATATCTGCGTGATGAAGTGCTGCGTCATGGGGCGGATTTTGGCTTGAGCTTTGACGGAGACGCCGACCGCCTGATTGCCATTGACGAAAACGGCGAAGAGGTCGACGGCGATTACATCCTGTGCATCTGCGGAGATGCGATGAAACGTGCCGGGACGCTCAAAAACGATACGGTCGTTACGACGGTCATGAGCAACATCGGCTTTTTCAAAGCGGCGGAAGGGCTTGGTCTGGGAACGGCCCGCACCGCTGTCGGCGATCGTTATGTTATGGAGGAAATGCGCCGCGGCGGCTTTAACCTGGGCGGCGAGCAGTCCGGGCACGTTATTTTCCTCGATTATAATACGACAGGTGACGGCATTCTGACCGCGCTGCAGCTGACGGATACGCTGGCGAAATCCGGCCGTAAGCTTAGCGAGCTTAAAGGGCTGATGCGCAAATATCCGCAAGTGCTTATTAACGTACGTGTAGCCGACAAGTCGCTGTATAACGACAATGAAGCTATTCTCGCTGCGGTACAGAAGGTGGAGCAGGAGCTTGGCGACAACGGCCGAGTGCTCGTCCGTCCATCCGGTACGGAGTCGCTCATTCGTGTCATGGCGGAAGGTCCGGACAAGGAACAGGTTGCGGCTTATGTCGATGAGATCGTTCATGTTGTAAAATCCGAGCTCGGCTAATACGGCCGAGTTTAATCGGAATATTGGAGGCGGAATCAAAAGCTAGGCCGTATTGAAGAAGGCGCAAAGCGGATTCTTCTTCTTCCGGCTTGGTTTTGGTTCCGCTTTTTTCTGTATGAAGGATGGTTTGAATGAGCTGTGTTTCATGGGTAAAGGCCAAAGGTTAATGACGTTGCAGCACCGGGGTTAGGGGCGAGGCAGCGCAAGGAAGCATTTTCCGGAAATTTAGGTTGCGCTCGGCGGCTTCATTGAATATGATAGAATGTATTGTGATTCCAGAAGGAAAGTGAGGATAGAGGTTACTCCGCAATATAAGCGCCAGAGCTTGTATAACAACAGCGTGGAATTACCAACCGGCCCTTCCGCTCCGAAGCGGGAGAGGGACTTGAGGAGCGGCTCATCTGAGCCGCGCTCCGGCGGATAGCCAGCGGCAGCCTGAGGGCTAAAGCCGAGGCTTGGCGGAGCGATCGTTTCGCAAGAGGCGATTGAATTGGACGACCGGCGCGCTGAAACAAGCTGACGAGGTGAAGGTGTTCGAATTATTCGGCGGGGACCTTCCGGTGAAGCATGACATCGACAGCCATTATCGCAAAAGGACGCGGGCAACCGGTTCTACAAACGAATGGCACACATGCTTGAATAGGCTTGAGGGCGGGACTCGGCTTTGCCGTACCCGTGTTGTATTTGTCATAGTCAGCCGCTTATCGGCTTTGCTCATTTTGCTGCCCCGATCAGGGAGACGGCTTGATAAAATGTATCCTATTAACTTAGAAGAGCGGGCAAGCCGCTTTATGCGGTCGGATGCCTTGGCTGTGGGCCAAAGGCTTAATTAAATATGCTGAATAGCCATCATTCAGGGCATCTTGACCGTAGCGGCTTGCAGCCGCATACGGAGGTTTATTTTTATGTGTGGAATCGTTGGCTATATCGGAAACCGGGATTCGAAGGAAGTTCTGATCGAAGGTCTCAAAAAGCTGGAGTACCGCGGCTATGACTCCGCTGGCATTGCCGTGTTCACGGACAATGGGCTGGAGATCCGCAAATCCAAGGGCCGTCTGGCGATGCTGGAGGATAAGCTGAAAAACGAGCCGATTGCAGGCTCGGTCGGCATCGGGCATACGCGCTGGGCGACGCACGGCAAGCCTTCCGACGTGAATTCCCATCCGCATACGGACAACAGCTCCAAGTTTTCGGTTGTGCATAACGGCATTGTCGAAAACTACCTGGATCTCAAGGAAGAGCTTTCCGCTAAAGGGCATATTTTCGTGTCGGAAACCGACACCGAGGTCATTTCACATCTCATTGCCGATGAGTACCATGGCGACATCGTCACCGCTGTGCAGCGCGCTGTAAAACGCATGAGAGGTGCGTATGCGCTGGGCGTACTGACGGAGTATGAGCCGACAAAGCTTGTAGCTGTGCGTTTTGCGAGTCCGCTGGTCATCGGCATCGGTGAGAACGAGAACTTTATCGGCTCGGATATTCCGGCCATTTTGGAATACACGCGTAACGTTTATATTTTGAACGATGGCGAAATGGCGGTTTTGACGCGCTCCGGTGTCGAACTGATGACGACGAACGGCGACATTATTTCCAAGGAAATATTCCATGTCGACTGGGATCTCGTTACCGCTGAAAAAGCGGGTTTTGAGCATTTCATGCTCAAGGAAATCCATGAGCAGCCGAAGGCTTACCGCGACACGATGATGGGCCGCATCAGCGAAGACGGAAAATCGGTCGTACTCAAGGAAATCGGCATGTCGAACGAGCAGCTTCGCGGCATTTCCCGTATCCACATCGTAGCTTGCGGCACGGCGTTCCATGCCGGTCTGGTTGGCAAAACGGTTATTGAGAGCCTAGCTCGTATCCCGGTTGAAACGGATGTAGCTTCGGAATATCGTTACCGCTCGCCGATCATTACGCCGGATACGCTCGTCATCGTTGTCAGCCAATCCGGCGAAACGGCGGATACGCTGGCGGCTCTGCGCGAAGCGAAGCGCAATGGCGCGCGCGTACTGGCGATTACGAACGTTGTCGGCAGCTCGGTTGCCCGTGAGGCGGATGATGTCATTACAACGTGGGCTGGGCCGGAAATTGCCGTCGCCTCGACGAAAGCATACACCTCTCAGCTGATTGCGTTTTATCTGCTCGGCCTTTATCTGGCCCAAGAGCGCGGCATGGCGCAGGCGCAGCAGGTGGAGGAGATTGTCGCAGCGATGCACAAGCTGCCGGAGCAGGTCGAAAGCATTTTGGAGCAGGCAGAGCTGTTCAAAACGGTTGCCGAAGCGATGTCGAAGCATGACAACCTGTTCTTCATTGGCCGCGGCCTGGACTTCGCTGTCGCTCAGGAAGGCTCGCTGAAGCTGAAGGAGATCAGCTACATCCACTCCGAGGCTTATGCGGCGGGTGAGCTGAAGCACGGCACGCTGGCACTGATCGAGGATGGTATTCCGGTCATCGCGCTGGTGACGCAGGAGGACCTGTACGAAAAAACGCTGAGCAACATCAAGGAAGTAAAGGCGCGCGGCGCGCATGTCCTCGGCATTGCCAACGCCGGCTACGAAGGCGAAGTGCTGAAGTCCGTCGACGAGGTGTTCTCCATCCCTCGCACGCTGCCGCTGCTCACGCCGGCTCTGTCGGTTGTGCCGCTCCAGATACTCAGCTACCACGCTTCCCTCGCAAGAGGCAACGACGTGGATAAGCCAAGGAACTTGGCGAAGAGCGTGACGGTGGAGTAGGGATTGGGAATAACATCATGATTCTGTCTAAACAAAATAAAGTATTAGACTGATAAATAAAGTGTTAGACTTGGAAAATAAAGTAGTAGACTGACGCAATCGGCAATACTGCTACTAGGAGCTTTTCTACTGTCTATAGAATTGAAACATTATGACTCCAAACGGGGCTGCCTTCGGGTAGCCCTGTTCTCTTTTAAAGGGGTATTTTCGTCTTGGCAAAGTGTAATCCAAAGGTTTATAGATTCATCAAAGAAGGCAGAGGGCAAGGAACAGGAGCAGATTATCTTTCGTGGCTGTGAGTACAAGTTGTGCCATCAATAGAAAGATCGACTAGTGATTTCGGTTGGACTACTGGAAGACAGGTCAGTTAAGCTAACTGGCAGTTTTCTTCAAAATCTATTTTAAAATAAGCGAAGCCATTCTCGTGGGGAGAATGGCTTCGCGAAAAATGAATTATTGAGCAACGGACTTTAAATCGTTGTCATAAAATAGTCCGAGATGATACGCTTGCGCCAGGAGTTTTTCGAAAGTTTCCGGTCTTGAATTCAAAGTGTCATACAATATTTCAACCTTGCTATTAGAGACTCCGCAGAAACCGGCAATTCCGATGTTAAGGTGATGGCTCATCATTTTGTCGTACTCGTACTTCTCATAGTGTTCTTTTGGAGCCGATGCTAGACCAATCCACAATACTTTTTTATGATGCAGTTTGTTGGAGTCGTACGCAAAACCATTGTTCCAAACTCGATCGATGTATCCCTTTAGCATGGCTGGGAAACTGTGCCACCATATAGGAAAAATATAGGCGAGAGCATCGTGTTGCTTCATTCGTTCGATTTCTGTCTCAACCTCGGGGGAGTAGATCTTATTTTCAGATGACGAATCGGGTTCATCGGCCTCCCACAATACAGGATTAAACCCGCTGCGATGCAGATCAAGCACTTCCGTCTCATGTCCCGCATCAGTGAGGCCCTGTGTAAATCTATCTGCAACCGAAAAGGTTAAGGATTGTACCCTAGGGTGCGAAACAACGGTCAAGATTTTCATAGTCGGCACCTTCCATTTTCCACTTTTTTACCTCGAATGAGGTACGATAAGATTATCTTATGGGATGCAAAAAAAAGGAAGAACGCACTTTTTTGTACAATAGGAACTAAAAGGTAATATAGGCACCAAAAAGTACCTATTCTAACCAATCCATTTAAGGGGGTTATTCCATGAAAATGCAGAATATACGAACGTTTAACATCCCTGCCGAAGCGGCACTGGAGGTTATAGGAGGGAAATGGAAATTATTAATTTTATGTCACTTAAACTGTGGATCCGGACCCAAGAGAACGAGTGAATTAAAAAAGCAAATTCCCGATATTACACACAAAATGTTAACTCAGCAACTTCGAGAATTGGAGGAAGCCGGCATCATCATTCGTACGGTTTATAATCAAGTACCGCCAAAAGTTGTCTATGAAATGAGTGAATTTGGAATGACGCTGAAATCAATATTTGACCAATTGGACGAGTGGGGTGAGCAATACATCAATCAACGTAAATGGAAGTCCTCCTGTTCCGAATGAGGAGATTACACTTTTTACCTTTAATTTCAAATACTGAACTTGTATTCAGGATTATGTGGATTCAATTTGCATTTGCGACTGGAGCATTAGCAAGGAGGTACAGCTATTGGGTAGTGGAGCATTATGGGACAAAGGAGATTGGATAAAATAATAATCGAAGTGGATTTTGCACAATTCCAACAATATATAGAGTGTGAAAATGTTATTTGTGAGAATATCAAAGAATTAAGAGAAGAATTTTTAACATGGTTATACGATAGGAAGGTTGATCACAAATATTGGACGTTTAAAGACGGAATTAAATATGCTCTTCACTATGATGCGAATGCTTTAGTTGAATGGTTAAACACTATAAAATATAGTGAAAGAGAAAATAAGGCAATGCTTTTAGCCGATCCGTTTATCGCATTAAATGATGTGAATGCAAAGATTTACTTTTGAATAATGAGGTTTCTTCACGCATGGACGGGCACTCCTTGCGGCTTTTAGCTCATATCCTTGTTTCAGTAAATAATTCAACATCCGGTCCTACAAATTAACCTCCTCCGCATAAGTATGGTGTTAGAGGAGAGTGAACCCTTTGGACCTTAAAGTAAAACGATATTTTCAGCTGAAGCAGAAGCAAAAAGAGATCGAGCAGGAGCTATCCGAATTGCGCAGTGAGATTTTAAATCATATGACAGAGCAGGGCGCAACGGAGCTGGAAGCAGGGAGCTATAAGGTGAAGCTCGTGCTTCAGGAGCGCAGGGAGTATGACGACAACAAGCTTTACGAAGCGCTGCCTGACTCTGAGGTATGGCGCATGCTCTCCAAGCCGGACACCTCCAAAATTGCGAGTCTGATCAAGCTGAATGTGATTACCGAGGAGAAGATCAAAGATACGTTTACGGTTAAAAACGTGATTCTGCTGCAAGTGGACAAAAGGTAAGTTTGGCTTCATTCATTACATAAGGACGTTGCCCAAGCGAAAGCTCGGGAGCGTCCTTTTTTATTGAACAGAGTTCGTGAGAAAAGAACTTAAATGAAGCATCACTGGGAAGATGTTTTGAACACGATTGGTCAAAGGATAACCGAATCATACGAGAAGGGATGAGAGTAAATGAACAAATTCAGCCACATCGATCTGCGGGTGAATCATTTGGAGCGGGCGCTGCCGTTTTACGAAAAGCTTCTCCCAGCGCTAGGATTTACCCGGACTTTCCACAGCGAGAACTGGAAAGTGTTCGCTGCTGACGGTGAGCTGCCATCCGCCGCTTATTTTGCGATTACGGAAGATCCGGATCATGTGCCAAATCGTAATTTGGTTGGATTTTGGGGTGAGGACCGGGCCGAGGTGGACCGGATTGCATTAATTGTGAAGGAGTCAGGCGGAACGATTACCGACGGAACCCGTGAATTTCCGATAAGCCCAACCTATTATGCCGTTTATTTTGCAGATCCTTGCGGAAATCAGTATGAGATGGTTCATCGGTTAAATTAGGCGCTTCCGGCGGTTAATGGCTGCTGATCTCACGATAGGATTAACATTCAGGAAGCAAGTCGCCGCTGCGGCTGCTTCCTTTTTTAATGGATGAAAAATAGCTTGGATCAGACTGAAAGTATCGAAATATTATCCATCTTTTTTCAAAATATTTTCTATTGACGCTATAATGCGGATTCATTACTATTCAAATCATGAAACCCTTTTCATATTGAATGATGTACCCGGCATATTTTTGAGCAAAGGAGGGATTTAAGGGCACAGGAAGTGAAAGACTCATGATTTGAATTTATGAATCCGCTTACATTAAAATTTATTCAAGGAGGATCATAATGAATAACAAACGAATCCAAAAACCATTTTGGCTCTCGTTGTTTACAATCTTTTGCCTATTTGGTGTTGCACAGGCGGTATCTGCTGCACCCGTTTCCGTACCTAATGGGGTCCAGTTTACGGATTCGGACAACAATCTGGTTCAAGCGCATGCAGGTTCCGTAATGAAAGAGGGAAATTATTATTATTGGTTTGGCGAAAACCGCACGGAGACCGCCGACAATAAATACTATGTATCTGTTTATCGCTCTACCGATCTGAAAAACTGGGAATTTCGAAACCATGTGCTTACCCGGAACTCGGCTCCGGAGCTGGCGCTTGCTTACATCGAACGGCCCAAAGTAATTTACAACAGCACGACAGACAAGTACGTGATGTGGATGCATAAAGAAAACGGCATTAACTATTCGGAAGGCCGGGTAGCTATCGCTTATTCCGATACGATCGACGGTGACTATACGTATACGGGAAGTTTTCAACCAACGGTTAACGGAGTCTCTTATGATTCCCGCGACATGACGTTGTTCCAGGACGATAACGGGGATGCTTACCTCTTCTCCTCCGCATCGTCTCCGACGAAGCCGAACAGCTGGAACTCGACCATGAACATTTTCAAGCTTACGGACGATTACATGAATGTAGATAGCAAGATAAATACGATATTTGAGGGGCTTTACCGTGAGGCTCCAGCAGTATTTAAGCGTAACGGCGTTTATTTTATGCTGAGCTCCACGACTTCAGGGTGGAATGCGAATCAGCAAAAATATGCGACAACGACGGATCTTGCCGGCACATGGTCCTCAAATACGAATGTGGGGAACAGCAACAATTATGATTCGCAGACCGGATTTGTTCTGCCCGTACGGGACTCCAGCAACAATGTCGTCACATATCTGTTTATGGGGGACCGGTGGGGGCCTTCCTGGGGCGGGAAAATACCTCAATCCAAATACGTTTGGGCTCCAATCGTGTTTACTTCTAACACTTCCTTTACTTACAGCTACTACGATAACCTTACGATCGATACGGCAGCCGGGACGGTAACAGGATCGGATAATGCATGGGATTTTAACGGGTATTATAAAATGACAAACCAAAACAGCGGACTTGCCTTATCGACTCAAGGAACCGCTGAGGGAGCTAACGCCGAGCAAGCAACGCCTGCGAATAATTGGTCTCAATTATGGAAATTGGTTCCGGTAGATAGCTCTAACGACTATTTCTACATCGTCAATCAGGCTAACAACAAGTATTTGTCCTTGAACGGGGTTTCTTTAGACAATGGCGTTCAAGTTATTCTGTCGGCGCCGGCCAGTCAATACAATCAGCAATGGCAAATTAATAAGTCCGATAACGGAACGTACACGTTAATCAATCGAAAAACGAAAAGTTATTTGGATGTGCAAAATCAGTCGCAGCTGGCCGGAACGCCGCTTGTTCAATGGCTGCAAACAGCAGGAGCAAGTCAAGAGTGGAGCATGGAGCTGAGCAGCAGCACGCCTCCGCCAGCAGCGGTAGACACAGCAAAAACGTACGCTCTAACCAATCGCAACAGCGGAAAATCTCTCGGAACCGTTGCTAATTCCACAGCAGATGGCGCTAGCATTGAACAGCGAGGCTATACTGGAGCTGCAAGCCAGGCCTGGAAATTCGTTGACGCGGGCGCCGGTTATTTTAAAATTAAAAACGTCAACAGCGGCAAGTTCATGGATATTTCAGGAGCTTCGGCTGCGGATGGAGCGAATAATATTCTCTGGACTGAAACGGGCGGTTTAAATCAGCAATGGCAGCTGGTAGATGCAGGGTCCGGCTATTATAAAATTAAAAATCGCAACAGCGGCAAAGTGCTGGCTATGAATGCCGGTTCTACGGCGGATGGCGCGTTAAGCATTCAGTGGTCGGAAACGGGCTCATTGAATCAAAATTGGAGCTTCTCGGAAGTTGCGGCAATCGACCTGACCAAGACCTATTCGCTTACGAATCGCAATAGCGGTAAATCGCTGGGCATTTCGAACAATGCGGCAACGGACGGCGCAGCGGTTATTCAGAACCCGTCCGGCACAACTTCAAGCCAAGCCTGGCAATTTGTATATGACTCAGCAGGCTATTACAAAATTAAAAATGTGAACAGCGGCAAATTCATGGATGTGGCCGGGTCATCAACAGCAGACGGCGTGCAAGTGGTTCAAGCGGCTGGCAGCACAAGCACGAGCCAGCAATGGCAGCTGATGGATGCAGGGGGCGGTTATTTTATCGTCAAAAACCGCAATAGCGGTAAAGTGCTCTGCATGAACAACGGTACAACAGCGGACGGCGGAAACAGCATTCAGTGGACGGTATCGGGGTCGGCCAATCAAAATTGGAGCTTTTCGGTTATTTAATCGGATGGACTGAAGGCAGGAGCAGATTGCCGAGGTTGCGGCGACTGCTTCTTTTTTTATTTGGCGAAAAGTGTAAAGGAAAAATGGTTATTTGAGTCTGTACGCAAACTCATTTGAGCCAAACCGAATGGAAAGCAACGTCAAAAAAGCCTTGAACATGCTCGCTGTTTTTTCGTAACGTGTAACCAGGCGGCTACTTTGTTAAAGAAGCATTCAATCAAGTGACAAAGACTGCTTATAGGTTATGGAGGAGCCTGCGAAGTATTGAAAAAATGTCCATCTTTTATCAAGATGTAGTCTATTGACACTATAATGCGGATTCATTACGATACAAAACGTCCCCCTTTACATGACAAGTTCGAATTCATGAATCCGATTACATTAAAATTATTGCAAGGAGGTTCACGATGAATAACAAGCGTATCCTATCCGCCGCACCTGTTTCCGTATCCAATGGGGTTCAGTTTACGGACTTGGATAACAATCTAGTTCAAGCGCATGCAGGCGCCGTATTAAAAGAGGGAAATTATTATTACTGGTTTGGTGAAAACCGCACAGAGACCAGCGACAATCAATATTATGTGTCTGTCTATCGCTCTACCGATCTGAAAAACTGGGAATTTCGAAACCATGTGCTTACCCGGAACTCGGCTCCGGAGCTGGCGCTTGCTTACATCGAACGGCCCAAAGTGATTTACAACAGCACGACAAACAAGTACGTGATGTGGATGCATAAAGAAAATGGCATTAACTATTCGGAAGGCCGGGTAGCTGTCGCTTATTCCGATACGATCGACGGTGATTATACATATACGGGAAGCTTTCAGCCGACGGTAAACGGGGTCGCTTATGACTCCCGCGATATGACGCTGTTCCAGGACGACAACGGGGATGCGTACCTCTTCTCCTCCTCCTCCTCTCCGACGAAGCCAGACAGCTGGAACTCGACCATGAACATTTTCAAGCTTACGGATGATTACATGAATGTAGATAGCAAGGTGAATACGATATTTGAGGGGCTTTACCGCGAGGCTCCGGCAATATTTAAGCGTAACGGCGTGTATTTTATGCTGAGCTCTACAACCTCCGGGTGGAATGCCAATCAGCAAAGATATGCGACAACGACAGATTTCGCTGGAGAATGGTCCACAAATACGGATGTGGGGAACAGCAACAATTATGATTCGCAAACGGGATTTGTTCTGCCCGTACGGGATTCCAGCAACAATGTCGTCAGTTATCTATACATGGGGGACCGGTGGGGGCCTTCCTGGGGCGGAGGAGTACCGCAATCCAAATATGTGTGGGCTCCAATCGTATTTACTTCTAACACTTCCTTTACTTACAGCTACTACGATAACCTGACGATTGATACGGCAGCCGGAACGGTAACGGGATCGGATAATGCCTGGGATTTTAACGGGTATTATACAATGACAAACCTAAACAGCGGGCTTGCCTTATCGATTCAAGGAACCGCCGAGGGAGCTAACGCCGAGCAAGCAGCGCCAAAGAATGACGGGTCTCAACTTTGGAAATTGGTTTCGGCAGAAAGCTCTAACGACTATTTTTACATCGTCAATCAGGCCAGCAATAAGTATTTGTCCTTGAATGGGGATTCGTTAGACAATGGCGTTCAAGTTATTTTGGCGGCGCCTGACAATCAAGAGAATCAACAATGGCAAATTAATAAGTCCGATAACGGAACGTACACGTTAATCAATCGGAAGACGAAAAGTTATTTGGATGTGCAAAATCAGTCGCAGCTAGCCGGGACGCCGCTTGTTCAATGGCTGCAAACAGCAGGGGCAAGTCAAGAGTGGAGCATTGCGCTGCGCTAAACAGCACGCTTCCCGCAGCAGCGGTAAACACAACAAAACTTATGCTGTAACCAATCGCAACAGCGGACAGTCTCTCGGAATCTCTACTAATTCCACGGCAGACGGCAATCGGACGGATTTAAGGTAAGGCAGGAGCAGATTGCCGCAGTTGGCGTCTGCTCTTTTTTTGTGGACCGAAAATAATGAATCCTCAAACGAGGATTGCCGCTACATTGGCTTGACAGAAAACAATCCGCTTAGTATTTTATATGGTATAGCATATAAATTGGAGGCTGGTTATGGAGCTTCATCATTTAACGGGGTTTCTGATTAACCGTACTGATGTTAAACTGACTAATTTTTTCACCAAACAACTGAAGCCGTACGAAATAACGCCTGAGCAGTGGGGAATTATTAGCGTGTTAGATGGAGCTCGAGCAACAACGCAAAAGGAGCTTGCCGAAGCAATCGATCGGGATCAGACTACAGTTGTACGAATGATTCACTCT
This sequence comes from Paenibacillus pasadenensis, assembly GCF_023715725.1. GTDB lineage: Bacteria > Bacillota > Bacilli > Paenibacillales > Paenibacillaceae > Paenibacillus_O > Paenibacillus_O pasadenensis_A. The sequence continues at coordinate 8,686 of NZ_JAMBOT010000020.1, read as the reverse complement.
CTTGAAAAAAAGGAAATCGTGGATCGGAAATTAAATGAGATGGATAAACGCTCCCATAACTTATATTTAAGCGAGAAAGGTGTCCTGCTCAAAGCAAAGATTGAGCCGATTGTCATCGGGGCGCATAATCATGTGACGAGGTTTTTGAACGAGGATGAAAAGCAGGAGTTAACGGTTATTCTAAATAAACTGTATGACAGTGTCAGAGACGAATAATTTGATTCTTCCTGCATTTATATGCTATAGCATGTAAGTGAAATTAAAACAAGAATTGAGGTAGCTGCATGGCCGTCACTATTTTACAAATACTTATTGGGATTTTCTTTATGTTTACGGGCATTAAAATTATATCCGGTAAAATGGCAGCCGAGTTTGAACGATTTGGAATGCCACCCATGTTCAACTTCTTAACCGGTTTGATTGAACTAACAGCTGCTATCGGCATGGTTGTTGGTATTTGGTTTCCGGTCTTGGCTGTTATCTCGGGAGCTCTCTTGGCGGGTACTATGATAGTTGCGGCTTTTGTTCTTATCGTTGTCGCCAAAGATCCTTTTACAAAAGCAGTTCCGGCCCTTGTTCTCTGTGTGTTTTCCGTTACGATTAGTCTGTTGCATTTGTTGTGAAATTCTATTTTTTGCATCTATAATTGAACTTAACGATGCAGTGATCGAGGAGGCATGGATTCGATGAATAAAACGATTGATCAACAAATCAGTCCATTGCCAATCCGATTGGTTGAGCTTCTGGTCGACCGCAGCAGGCTGAGCTTGCAAAGCCTTATCATCCCCAGAATGGGGCATCTTCCGGGCCGGATTTCCCGCAGGAGCGACTCTATCTTTAATGATGTTGCGCTGGCTTATATCGCAGACGGCAGCGGCACTTACCAGGTGAACGACGAACCGATTCAGAAAGTGGAGAAGGGCAGCTTATTTTTTGTATGGCCCGGCAGCAAATTCAACTACGGACCGTTGGAAGGCGGCTCGTGGGAAGAGTACTATGTCGATATGATCGGGAGCCGGGTCGCGGAGTTCGAGGAGAGGGGCCTGGTCCAAAAGGGAAAGGTGCTGCAGGTCGGAGCCGATCCTGCCTGGATCAGAAAGCTGGAAACGTTGGCCTCCCTCTTAGAAAGCGGAGTTCCCGCCAATGCGGATCGTGCCGCGCTTCAGCTGGAGTCTCTGCTGTTTGAGCTTTCATTGATGACAGACACTAACTCGCATAAATCGAGTAAAAACCTGGATGTGATCGACGATCTCGCCCAACTCCTTTATGATCCGATTGACGCCGAAGCGATTGCCCGCAGACATAACATATCCGTTTCAACGCTTCGCCGGTTAGTGAAGGAGCATTCGGGCTACCCGTTAAACGAATATTTTCACCGCTTGAAAATTAATGAAGCGAAAAAGCTGATCGTAAACACAACGTCAAGCATTAAAGAAATTGCGTTGGCGCTCCAATATACGGATGTATACTACTTTTCTCGACTGTTCACAAAATATGCCGGTATGTCGGCGAAGAAGTTCCGCGACAGCATTTGAATTTAGCAAAAGGCAACGTAAAAAGCGGGCTCCCGATTTAATTCAGGAGCCCGCTCTTCTTTTATTTGTCCGGAGCAAGACCGAGAGCTTCCAGCTTTTTATCCATCCGCTCCAGGAAACCTTCATACCCATGCGTTCCGTTGACATGATGGCTGCCGATCCAGGCGCTCCACTCTTGCGCTATATTGTTGCCCTCGTCAATGGTTTGCTGCTTGCTCCATTCCGGGAATACGGCCTTCAGCCAGGCAACCCCGTAGGAGATGTGACCGGACTCATCCGCCCAATCGTAGTCGCAATCCTGCGCGGCGGCAAGGTCGTTCTTTTCCATAAATTTGGTTTTCATGCTTGATTTGTTGCGGGGCCCGCCTTGCTCCAGCCGATGAAGCAGCAGCAGCAAATGCCTTACGCCTCTTGAGCGGAAAGCCCGCCAATGATCCGGCACCATCGGGTAATCAACCCCTACTTCGAGCCCCATATCGGTCAGTCTTTCCACGCCCATCATGGCATGGCGGATTTCGTCGTAACACCATCTTGCCGCGCCATGGTAGAGCTCCCACGGCATATTTTTATATTCCCAGATCAGAGCGGCCGGGGTCTCAGAAGCCCAAACCTCGTTGGCATGATCTACAGCTGCGGCAATTTGCTCCTCGGTGAAGTTTCTGGCAGGTCTGGGCGATACCTGCGTAACGGCCGGCATCCAGGAAGCGTCCCGGCCTCCCTCCATCGGCAGCTCGTATACGAGGCCTTCGAGAACAGAAGCAGCGGACGGATTAATCGGCTGGTCTGGTCCGTGGAAGCCGCCGCAGGATGAAAGAGCGCCGCTAATGGCAGTTATCCACTCTCCGTGTTCGTCCGCATTCGCTGCTCCTGGGGATTCACGCATGATTTTATCGTATTCTTGCAGCTCCATATTGAGTTCATCGATGACCCTCTTCAAATAAAGATGGCTTGGCGCATCGTCGAGGGGGTCGGAGGCATCCAAATACTCGTTAAGCGCCTTAATCATAGAAGGTTTGATTATTTCATAAACGGAATGCAAAAATTGCTCGTCGGTGGGAGCCGTCGGTATTTTTTCCAAGGTAAAAAGCAGATTCACATCGGCGTTGTCCTCAACATCCACTCGCGGGTACCGCAAATCCAGCGTCCGCAACCGAAGCATATCGGCGTGTAAGGAATCCAGCCAAATGTGTCGAGCCAGCAATTTTTTGCCCGGCCACCAGCGCATAGCAGGGAGATATCCGGCCATGGCCCGCATCGTTTCTTTTACAGTGCGGTAATATCGGCGCATCATTCTACTGGCGGTTTCGACGTCTCTAAGCTTTAGATCCATAGGAGCTGATAAATGATCAGACATGATGCTATCCCTCCAAAGGTAAGGTATTTAAGCGAATTTGCTGTCCTGCGTACCTGTTTCGGACATAAATATACCTTGAGAAACGTCGTCTTGAAATGGAATGGATGTCACCGATGATGGATTATATAGTCAAGTTTTGAATGGAGGAGCCGGAGTGTCATATGCATGGCGTCAACAAGCCGAATACCCGATGGTGAATATTCCTGCGGGAGAGGTTCAATTAAGGGATGACCGGATCAAAAAGCTGTGGACAGAACGGATTGAGGCTTTTCAGCTTGCGCCGATTCCCGTTACAAAAGCTTTATTCTGCTCCATCATGCATCAGGAGGACCGGCTTGGCGAGGATGGTAAAGTGCCTGTTACGGAAGTGTCCTGGCAGGATGCAATTGCCTTTTGTAATTTATTTTCCAGGCAATCCGGACTACAGGAATGCTACACGGTAAATCCGGTTGATAATACGGTCGTGTGGAATCGAGAGTTGAATGGATTTCGGCTGCCGACGGAAGCCGAGTGGCAGTTTGCTTGCAGAGCGGGAACAGACGGATACCGGTATGGAGAGCTGCAGGACATCGCTTGGTATCAGGAAAATTCCGAGGGCAAGGTGCAAGAGGCAGGCAGGAAGGAGCCCAATGCGTGGGGGCTCTACGACATGCTGGGCAATGTTTGGGAGTGGTGCTGGGACGTGTATGATGCAAACGTCTACGGTACGTATCGAATCTTCCGTGGCGGCAGCTGGGCGGAGGAAGCGAGAGGATGCGGTGCGACATGCCGCCGCCGCAGCCATCCGACGTTTTATATTGACGATCTCGGCTTTCGGCTTGCGCGGTCGCTGTAAAACAGGAAATGCACGGGCAGATATAATTTTGTCTATGCTATAATTCTCTCATGATCTAAGTTGGAAAGGCTGATATAAATGTCGGAGCCACGCGTATACATCCGCTTCCCTGAAGAGAGAGACGCCGCGCCATTAACGGTAATGTACAAGAACAACCGGGAGTTTTTCCAGCAGTTTTCGCCGCATAATGCTGAGGAATTTTATACGGAGCCTTACCAGCTCAAAATGATTTATGAGAGCAAAAATGATGCGCTGGAGGATCGGAGGTATTCCTTTGTGATCTGCCTTAAGGAGGAAGATAGGGTAATAGGCAGCATCGATCTGTCCTTTGTGGCAAGGGGAGTGCTTCAAAGCTGTATGGTCGGCTACAGCCTGGATCAGGCCTATAACGGCAAAGGATATATGACGGAAGCTCTGAAACAGGTCGTTCAATATGCCTTTGATAAGCTGAAATTCCACCGGGTAACCGGAGAAGCATCTCCCCGCAACCCAGGTTCAATCCGCGTGCTGGAGAAGGCTGGTTTTCAGAAAGAGGGCATCGCTCGAAGCAATGTGAAAATTAACGGAAAATGGGAGGATCATCAGGTGCTCGCCATTATTAATCCGTCTGAACACATTTAAACGCAGGCTGTTTATGAAGCCGGGCTAGTCAGGGTACTTCTGGCGGAGCCCGGTTTTTCTTTTCCAGACGGCTGAAAAAAGCTCTTGACCTTATCACTAATGTCATACTTTATGATGAGGTTAATTATGGAAACGAAGGGAGGGCCGTCAATGAAAATAAGTCAAATAGCGAAATTAACCGGAGCCAGCGCCAGATCCGTCCGTTACTACGAAAAGAAAGGGCTGCTTACGGCTGCTCGTCAAGACAATAACTATCGCGAGTTTGACGAATCAATTGTGGACTTAGTCAGTACGATTCAGATGTATCTTGGATTAGGTTTAACAACGGAGCAGATCAAAGCCGTTATACATTGCGATCTTTCCGGTAAGGACGAATCCGCGCCAAGTAGCAAAAAAGATGAATACTGCGCAGAGCTGCTGCAGCATTACGAAGCTAAATTACATGAGGTTAATGAACAGAAGAAGGCCATTGAGGAAGTGCAGCAGCGGCTGGAAAAGCAGATCAAGACGATGAAGGAAAACCGGGATAAGTGGGTTTAACATAGGAGGATGAATGATGACCATTTTAGTTACGGGAGCAAGCGGAAATGTAGGCCGTTATGTTGTCGAGCATCTTGTGGGAGCGGGTCAGCAGGTGCGGGCGCTGACGCGCCACCCCGAGAGGACGGATTTTCCGGAGGGAGTCGAGGTCGTATATGGCGATCTTGCGGTGCCGGAATCTCTAGCGCCGGCATTTAACGGTGTGACCGCAATGCATTTAATTACGTTTAACAGCGACGGATATGGTCCGCTGCAAACAGGGCCGGAAATTGTTGAGTTGGCGGAAAAGGCCGGAGTACGCCGGGTAACGGTGTTGTGGAGCGGTGTGAACGGTCCTGTGGAGCAGGCCGTGGAAGCCAGTGGCCTGGAGTGGACTTTTCTCCAGCCAGCGCCTGAGTTTATGTCCAATGCGCTTGTTTGGGTCGATTCTATCCGCGAGGAAGGGATTGTGAGTGAACCGTTTCAACAGTCTTTGGATGCTATGGTACACCCATCGGATATCGGCAGCGTGGCTGCAACTGCGCTGATTCACGGCGGTCACGCGGGGCAGACCTATAATATTACCGGTCCTGAGGTGCTGACCATTCCGCAAAAGGTCCGCACAATTAGCGCGGTACTCGGAAAGGAAATTAAGTTTGTCGAGCTCACGGAGGAGCAGGCGCGCGAACGGATGCGGAAAAAGGGAGCTCAGGAGGATGTAATCGACTTTGTGATCGGCTGGCATGCCAACCCTCCTCAATCCGCCTATACCGTCGTTCCAACCGTTGAGCAGATTACGGGCCGTCCGGCCAAAACCTTTGCTCAGTGGGTGTCGGAACACGGGGACCGTTTTAAATCGTAAGTCTATCTGAAGGAAAATGTGGAAGGAGCTTCGGCTGGGCGATTGTCCCTGGAGTAACGTCCTTTGGATCGGCGCAGCCGTCCATTATGGCATGGACGGTCGGAAGAGCGTCGCCGGACCGACGCGGAGCCGCGAACAGCGCTTTCTTATCCGCATGGACGGAGGTATCGCTGTTGGCTCGGTCTTGCTTGGGGGTGTTGTGCAGATGTTCGGCTATGCAGGAATCTTCCGCTATTCCATCGTGTTTCTGCTCTTGCTGCTCGTTGTTTTGGCAGTCGGCATGTTAAGGCGGGACAGTATGGTTTCCGTTGAGGAATGATAGATTTTGGGAGAGGCCGCGAAGCGCGGCTTCTTTTTTATTTAAAAAGAGGCGGGCGGTCTTGAAGGGGGAAAATGTTAACTTGAATAAAATGGAAATTAGTAGTTGCCTTTGATAAAGTAAAAGTTGCCGTCAAGCCGTTCTATCCATTTCTCCAACGCTCGCTCCACCAATGGCAAAGCAATTTTTCCTCTGCAGACATTTCACCTGTTGGTGGTCGGCTCATGTAAAGGTATGTCGCAAACGTTTGAGGAAGTGCTTCGGCTTATTTGTCCCCATGACGTGGGATCTCAAAGTTTGCTCGGAGAAAGATCTCCATAGGGGTTTGCCCTTCCCTTCCTGGTACGCTGTTACGGCGGCTAACTTTCGAAACGTCCCTCGTCTTACCATACCTCACTCTTTTCTCATTAACTCGAATAAACACAAATGACCTCTTTTCAAAGTGTCTATTTTACGGGGCACAGTTCACTCATTTAGATGAGGTTTTTTTATTTGGGTCTTTAGTCTAAAATTTTCTGAATTCAATACCGAAAATAAGGAATAAAGGCCTAGTCATTAAATTGTAGACAACATAATTTTTACGCAGCAGGAGGTCATAAGCGGTTAGGAAAGTGTTAGGAAAGTTCTAGGAATTCAAAAGGGGTGGTATCAGTTATGAAAAAATTACTGTTGATAGGGATCAAATGGTTGTGTTGTATTGCTTTGGCACTAGGATCGCTTGCTGGATTAACAACAGCACATGCTGCGGTAGCCTGGGAGCCGGTAGGATCAGTCGGGTTCGCAAACGGTACGCATAACAGTCTGGCTCTCGACAACAACGGTGTTCCGTATGTTGCATTTGCTTCAGGCAGCACGATTAATGTTAAAAAGTATGAATTCGGAAGCTGGCAGGACGTTATCGCTTCGCCCGCTTCGTTTACAATGCGGGCGAATGATATGGTTAAAATCGCTTTTGACAATGACAATACGCTTCATCTTGCTTTTAACAACACTGGCGCCGGTAATAAGGTTGAGATTGTGAAATTAAATGGCAGCGAGTGGGTGCGTGTAGGAAACGCGGGAATATCTACAGCGAATGGTTATTATCAGAATTTAGTGTTTGACTCTCAAAATAATCCGGTGACGGCGTTTACGGATTTTGGACAATCAACCAAAACGATCGTTTCAAATCTTGTGAACGGAACCTGGACAAACTTGGGCGTATTGCCTTGGAACAACAGTACCGTATCACCATCAATGGCGATTGGTTCGGACAACTCCTTGTACGTTGCTTTTGTTGACGGCTCTGACAGCAACAAGGTTAAAGTGTATCAGTATAGTGCCGGTTTTTGGGACATGGTCGGTACGGCTGTGGGAACAGGCGTTAATTCCAACTATACCGTAAAACTGAAATTATCATCTGATAATATTCCATACGTAGATTTTATAGACGGTAGCCAATCCAGCAGGTTGACTGTCAAACGTTTTGTAGGCGGAATTTGGGAAACTTTGGGCGTTGAGGGATTCTCTCCTGCGGCAGATACGTTCATGTCGTTTAATTTGGACAGCGCAGACGTACCTTACGTAGCATTTGGGGCTAATTCCTATAAAGCAAACGTTATGAGATTTATTGACGGTGCGTGGGAGTATGTCGGAGGGGCAAATTTTCTTGACGATGTAAATCGCATATCGGTAGCTTTAGATCAGGAAGACAACGTATATTTCCACTATAAATCTACGACATCCACCAACCTTGGGGTTTATTACGCTAAACTTCCTTTGACAAGCGTAAAGGCAGTTGCAGGAAAAGAAAAGGCTGTTTTGAGCTTCAAAAATCCGACAGGAGCCACTTCTGTTATTGTGGAGCAATCGATTGACGGAGGTATGAACTGGTCTCCTTCCATTACGGAACCATTAAATGCCAGTTCAACTAGTGCAACGGTGACTGGGCTGAACAATGCAACCTTCTACACATTCCGTGTCAATGTAATTGGAGGTTTAAAACCAGGCCTCTCCAACGTTGTAAGCGCGACTCCGTCCGGTTCAGTGGAAGATGTAACGGTCACAGCGGGGGACAAGCAGGCTCATCTGTCATTTACCGCCCCGTCCGGATCAGCTTCCGTAGTGGTGGAGCAGTCGTTGAACGGAGGTGCGACGTGGACCACGGCGGCAACGGACGCTCCGCTCGATGCTAACTCGACGAGCGCAACGGTAACGGGACTGACGAATGGCACAGCCTATATGCTGAGGCTGATTATTACAGGAGGTTCATATCCCGGCATTTCTAATGTTGTGAATGTAACACCTGGTGAAGCTATAACGGATTTGACGGCTTCAGGCGAGGATGGTACCGCTTTACTGTCGTTTACCGCGCCGTCCGGAGCAACTTCCGTAACGGTGGAGCAGTCGTCCAACGGAGGCGCGACATGGATCACAGCGGCGACAGCGGAAACGCTGGATGCCAGCTCCACAAGCGCAACGGTAACGGGATTGACAAACGGAACGGGCTACAAGTTCCGTCTGGTCGTAACAGGTGGAGCGTATGCGGGCGAGTCGAATGAAGCGTCGGCAACGCCAGTGGCACAGATAGCCGACCTGTCCGCAGCACCGGGAGACGGAGAAGTGGGCTTGACGTTTACCGCGGCGTCCGGAGCAACTTCCG
>NZ_JAMBOT010000001.1 GCF_023715725.1 Paenibacillus pasadenensis | reverse complement strand
AGGCGCCCCGGCGGGGCGCGGCCCGCGGGCGCTCCGGCGGAGCGCCCGGCCGCTTCCGCGCCGGGGCGCGCGGGCGGCGGCGAGGCTCCGCCCGCAGGCGCCGCTGCGCGGCGCAGCCCACCCGCTGCGCGTTCCGCTCAGCGGGTGTACATCAAAATCGCGGCGGATCGCGGAACTCCCGCCGCCCTGGAGCGCCTGAAGGCGCTCCTCGCCGAGCATGCAGGGCCGCTCGGCACCGTGCTTTTTTACGAGCGCGAGGGGCGGACGCTCGAGCTGAGCGAGCGCTACCGGGTCAAGCCTTCCCCGGAGCTGATCGAGCGCATTGAGCAGCTGTTTGGCAAAGGCGCGGCCGTAGTCAAATAAATGGGTCTTATCGGCTTTCAAAGACCAGCTTTCGCTTCCGAGCGAGAGCTGGTCTTTTTCATGCAATCATTGATGCACATAGCTTGACCGCTGTTTGAGTTGCTGCGACCAGTATCAAGAAATAGGTTCAAGCTCAGCGACCAATCAGGGCGCTTCAAACGTACCTTCCACGCTCAGTCAGGCTCAGACGACCCGCAATAAGGGTGTCAAACGCCCTTAAACCCCTTCTTTTTATGCTCCCTCCGCATCACCCTAACGCCGCCGTTCCTGGTACCCATGCCACTAACCCCACTCAAGCATATTACTCTCAGCCCGTCGCCCCGCCCCCTCCTCAAATCTCTCGAATCGCCTCAAATTCCCGGAACATTTTGCGGGACAGGTGCATAGAGTAGGAGACACAGCAGCGGCAAAGCTGCTGGGCGGCCGGGCCTGCGAAGGCGGATGGCGGCGGATGAGGGGGCGCGGGTGCAGCCCTCTACTGCTGTCTCTGCCGATGGACATCCACGGCTGCGCGCCGGGAATCAGCCTGCACCCGCAGGCTGGACGGCATATGGCAGAGCGGGAGGGAATGCGGATGAGTTCCGAATTGGAGCGCTGGTTGGAAAGGCGCGGCGTCACGGTAGCAGATGTAGCGGATATTGTACACGCCCTGCAGCTTCCCTATAATCCTAGTTTGACGATGGAGGAATGTTTGGAAAGCGTGCGCACGGTGCTTGGCAAGCGCGAGGTGCAGTACGTCTTGTATACGGGGATAGCGCTGGATGAGCTGGCGGAGAAAAAGCTGCTGCCGACTCCGCTGCAAAGAATTATGGAAAAAGACGAGTCGTTATACGGCGTCGACGAAACGCTGGCGATGGGCATAACGCATGTCTACGGCATGATCGGGTTGACGAGCTTCGGTTATCTCGATAAAGTGAAGCCGGGCATTATAAGCCGCTTGAATGACAAATCGGCTGGCGCAATCCACGTGTTTTTGGACGATCTGGTGGCGGGACTGGCAGCCGCGGCGTCGGCGCGCATCGCTCATCAGGACCCGAAAGCGGTCAATTATAGCGAGGACGGCACAAAAAACTAGAGCAAGCAGGATTCCGGGGCTGCGGGAGCGAATCGTTCCTGCAGCCCCTCCCGGAATGATCCGGCAGACGTATGGACAAGCTCCGCGCTTGGCGCGCGCCGGGCCTTTCTTGCTAGCAAAAGTTCTCCTATGCTATGATTGTGAGATCATGTGACCTGTTTCCGGGATTATCAGGGGGTACCTTTCATGTGGACGGTCATCTACATCGCGCCAACGGCAAAAATCGCGGAAAGTATTAAGAAGAGGCTTACGGAAGAAGGATTTCTCGTTCAGACCAGGCCGATCAGTATGTCCAAGCAGCAGTACGAGATCCTCGTGCCGTCTGGAGAATTGGAGGAAGTGCAGGAAGTGCTGAGCTCCATTCTTCATTCCTGATTGCCGGCCCGACTATACTTAGCGTCTTGAGAGGTGTCACTTGTGTTTAAGGACTTATTTCATAAACGTAAATACGCAACGGTTCCTTCGGAGAGGGAACGCAGCGATAAGCAGGACCGGCCAAAGCGGGATATTCCGGAAGGCTTAATGAATAAGTGCCCTAAGTGCGGCACGATTCAGTTTTCAAAAGAACTGGAGAAGAACAACAAAGTATGTCCGTCCTGCGGGCATCATTTCCGTCTGAGTGCCTGGGAGCGCATCGGAATGACGCTTGACGACGGACGTTTGTCTGAATTCGACCGGGACATGATCTCGGAGGACCCGCTTGAATTCCCGGGTTACGCAGCCAAGCTGGAAACCCAGAAGAAAAATTCCGGTCTTAAAGACGCTGTTGTTACTGGCGAAGGAACGATCGGAGGATTTCCTGTTGTTGTTGCCGTGATGAGCTTCGACTTTTTCACTGGAAGCATGGGATCTGTCGTCGGGGAAAAAATCACGCGGGCGATTGAGCAGGCCAGCCTGCGCAAGCTGCCGCTGCTTATCTTTTCCACTTCCGGCGGCGCGCGCATGCAGGAGAGCATTCTGAGCCTCATGCAAATGGCAAAAACGAGCGCGGCTTTGGCGAAATTCCAGAGCGAGGGCGGACTGTACATTTCCGTTATGACGGATCCGACAACCGGAGGCGTTACCGCAAGCTTTGCCTCGCTTGGCGATTATAATTTGGCCGAGCCCGGGGCGCTGATCGGTTTTGCCGGGCGCATCGTTATCGAGCAGACGATCCGTCAGAAGCTGCCGGACAATTTCCAAACGGCAGAGTTCAATATGCAGCACGGCCAGCTGGACCGCGTCGTGCACCGCAAGGACATGAAGTCCACGCTGACGCGCCTGCTGGATATGCACGCAGTGAAGGAGGACTTGGGATATGGCGGGTGAACTGCCTTTTGAAAAGCCGCTTGGCGACCTGCGCCGCAAGATTGAAGAGCTGAAGGGCCTCAGCCAAGGCAAGGGCATCGACTTCAGCGACGAGATCGCGCGGCTTGAAGCCCGCTGCCGGCATTTAGAGGAAGAGCTGTACAGCGAGCTTGGCGCTGCGGAGAAAATGCATTTGGCCCGCCATCATCAGCGGCCGACTTCGCTTGATTTTATTCAGGCTATTTTCACGGACTTTCTGGAGCTGCACGGCGACCGTCTGTTCGCGGACGACCTCGCCATTGTCGGCGGCCTGGCCAAGCTGAACGGAATGCCGGTAACGGTTGTCGGCCATCAGCGCGGCAAAGATACGAAGGATAATATCGCCCGTTTCTTTGGCAGCCCGCATCCGGAAGGGTTCCGCAAAGCGCTGCGTCTCATGCAGCAGGCGGACAAATTCCGCCGTCCGATTATTACTTTCATCGATACGAAGGGCGCTTATCCTGGCAACACGGCGGAGGAGCGCGGCCAATCGGAGGCGATTGCCCGCAATCTGCGCGAGATGGCGCTGCTGGGCGTTCCGGTCGTCTGCGTTGTAATCGGAGAGGGCGGCAGCGGCGGCGCACTGGCTCTTGGCGTAGGCAACCGCGTGCTGATGCTGGAAAATGCGATCTATTCCGTTATTTCGCCAAACGGCGCTGCTTCTATTTTGTGGAAGGATGCTTCCAAGGCGGATCAGGCAGCCGAAGCGATGAAAATAACCGCTAAAGATCTGCTCTCGTTCGGAATTATCGAAGAGATCGTGCCGGAGCCGCAGGGCGGAGCCCATCGCGACTACGCGCAGCAGGCCGAGACGATCAAGGAAGCGCTCTGGCGCCATTTGCAGGAGCTTGGCTCCATGACGGCGGAAGAGCTGATCGAAGACCGCTACATGAAGTTCCGCAAAATCGGACAGTTTACCTTTGATCCGCAGCCGAACGGTTCGGAAGAAGAAGGCCGCCAGCCTTCGGAAACGCCAGCTGCTTCTACGCTTGAAGCAAGCGCTGGGCCTGCCGCAGAAGCTGCAGCTAAGGAAGACGTCTCTGCCTCGTCCACGGAGTCTGCGAGAGTGCATTAAACCGCAGCTTCGTTTCGGTCCGGCAATTATTAGGAACAGAACCATCAAGGAACCGCATGTACGTCCCGTTCATCGGGCCGTCGTTGTTCATAGGTTGCAAGGGCGGCCGTTTATCGGCCGCTTTTTCCTGTGTTCGGGAGTCTCTGGAACTAGCTTCCAAAGTCTCGCTGCTCTCTCGCAAAAGTGTTGTAAAGTGAGTAAAGTCATGTCTATGAAGTATTGAATTGTGGTAGAATGGTTGATAGTGTGTATAAGCAAGCTAACTGATGGAGGAATTATATACCCATGCGCAAAACAAAAATCGTCTGTACAATCGGCCCATCCAGCGAGTCGCTGGAAAATACGAAAAAACTTATTCTGGCTGGCATGAACGTAGCCCGTCTTAACTTCTCGCACGGCGACTTCGAAGAGCACGGCAACCGGATCAAAAACATTCGTCAAGCCTGCTCCGAGCTCGGCAAAACCGTTGCCATTCTGCTTGACACAAAAGGCCCTGAAATCCGTCTCGGCAAGCTGAAGGAAGAGCCAATCGAGCTTCAGCAGGATGACTACATCACGCTGACGACCGAAGAGATTCTTGGCGACCGCCACCGTCTCCCGGTAACGTACAAAAACCTCCCGGCTGACCTTAAAGTCGGCTCCACGGTTCTGATCGACGACGGCCTGATCGGCCTGACGGTTGTTGACATTCAAGGCACGGAAATCAACTGCAAAATCGTCAACAGCGGCCCGATCAAAAGCAAAAAAGGCGTGAACGTTCCAGGCGTGGACATCTCTTTGCCAGGCATTACGGAGAAGGACGCTAACGACATCGTGTTCGGCGTTGAGCAAGGCGTTGACTTCATCGCGGCTTCCTTCGTGCGTAAAGCTTCCGACGTGCTGGAAATCCGCGAGCTGCTGGAGCAGCATGGCGCTAGCCATATCCAGATCATCTCCAAAATCGAGAACCAGCAAGGCGTGGACAACCTCGACGAAATTCTGGAAGTATCCGACGGCCTGATGGTTGCCCGCGGCGACCTCGGCGTTGAGATTCCAGCTGAAGAAGTTCCGCTCGTTCAGAAAAACATGATTCAAAAAGCGAACCTTGCCGGCAAGCCAGTCATTACGGCAACGCAAATGCTGGATTCCATGCAGCGCAATCCGCGTCCAACTCGCGCCGAAGCGAGCGACGTTGCCAACGCAATTTTCGACGGCACTGACGCAATCATGCTGTCCGGCGAAACGGCTGCTGGCAAATACCCGATGGAATCCGTGCTGACGATGTCCCGCATTGCAGAGCGTGCTGAGTCCGCGCTTGACTACCGTGAAATTTTGACGAAACAAGCCAGCGCCCAACAGACGACGGTAACGGAAGCAATCAGCCAGGCTGTTGCTAATTCCGCCCTGGATCTGCAGGCCAAAGCTATCGTGACGTCTACAGAGAGCGGTTATACGGCGCGTATGGTATCCAAATACCGTCCAAAAGCTCCAATTATCGCGGTAACGACGGATGAGCGCATTATGCGCCGCCTGAACCTGACTTGGGGCGTTATCCCTACAAAGGGCGTTCCTGCTGATACGACGGACGAAATGTTCAACTTCGCTGTTGAAGGCGCGCTGAGCACAGGCCTGGTTGGCCTTGGCGACACGATTGTCATCACTGCAGGCGTACCGGTAGGCCGCGCAGGCACAACGAACCTGATCAAGGTTCACCACATCGGCGAGCTGGTTGCCAAAGGTCAAGGCATCGGCAGCCAAACGGCTACCGGCAAAATTGTCGTAGCCCGTACGCCGGAAGAAGCAATTGCAAAAACAAAACAAGGCTCCATCCTCGTGACGGTATCCACCGACAAGGAATATATGCCTGCTATCGAGAAAGCTTCCGCAATCATTACCGTTGCCGGAGGCATCACGAGCCATGCGGCAGTAGTCGGCCTGAACCTTGGCATCCCGGCCGTTATCGGCATTCAGGATGCGTTTGAGCTTCTGCAGGACGGCATGGAAGTAACCGTATATGGTGAAATGGGCGTAATTTACACGGGCCAATCCAAAGTCCTGTAAGCTACCGCGATATGAATGGCCGCTCAGCCGGCGGTATCCAACATTTCTTTTCTAAAAGAAATGAATTTGGACGCCGCCGCTGAGCGGCCTTTTTTTGCATCCTTGGCTCAATGTGCGGATAATGGGGGTAAGAGAAAGGAGGCATCTGAGCGATGGGAAAATGGCATATTCAACCGCTGCGTGTTCGTTACCAGGAAACCGACGCTATGGGCGTCGTCTATCATGCCAATTATTTGACCTGGTTCGAAATCGGACGGACCGAGCTGATCCGTTCTTTGGGTTATCCATATGGACGAGTGGAGGCAGAAGGGCTGATGCTTCCGCTGACGGATCTGGACAGCAGCTTTCGGATGCCTGCCCGTTACGATGACGCGGTTGTAATTTGCACCTGTGTGGAAAGCTATACGCCGATGCGGCTTGCATTTCGGTATGAGATCCGTCGTTTGGCGTCTGAACCGGACATGCCGCTGCCCGCGCCATCTGTTGGAATTGAGGCATCCAGGGATGGAGAAGGGCTTCCCGGGGAGTTGCTTGCGACAGGCGGTACGCGGCATGTGTGGGTGGACCGGAGCTTTCGGCCGGTTCGGCTGGACCGCCGTTTGCCGGAGCTGTACGAGATCATTCAAACGTACGGCGCCGAGCCGCCGAAGGAGGAGCATTTATGAATCGTCGATGGGGGACGCTGCAAAAGATTTTAGCCGGAGCGGCGGTTTATTTGCTGCTTGAGGTGTTTGCGATGGCCTGGCTGGGCGGCCGCATCGGTTTGGGCGGAGTGTTTTTGCTGCTTGCCGGAACCGCGGTGCTTGGGGCTGTATTGATTCGAACACGCGGACGTAAAGCTTGGGAGGAAATGCGGGTCAAAATGAACGCTGGGGAGCCGCCGGGCCATGCGCTTTTGAGCGGGCTCTGCATTTTTGCAGGCAGCCTGCTGCTCATTTTTCCTGGATTCATCGGCGATATTATCGGACTGACGCTTGTTATTCCGGTGACGAACCGCTTTTATCGCATGAGCCTGTACCGCTGGATGGAAAAGCTGTTCCGCCGCGGCGGCGGGGGCGGCTTCGGAGGACCGGGAGGCGGGCCGTTTATTTTTCTAGGACGACGATAACTGGCATTTACGCTCTTTTTACAGCATCTTAATATTATAGTAACAGTTACAAGGCATAATTGGGACAATGACAAGGAGGCTCCTCACCTATGAGTAAAGTTATGTCCCCCTATGTGAACCGCGATTTGAGCTGGATCGAATTCAACCGGAGAGTGCTTGAGGAAGCGCAGGATATATCAACTCCGTTGCTGGAGAGGGCAAAGTTCCTCGCGATTGTATCAAGCAATCTGGACGAGTTCATGAGTGTGCGAATGGCGGGAATTCAGGATCAGCTCAAGGCGGGCTATACCAAAATTGATTTTACCGGTTATACGCCTCAAGGCTTGTGGAAAAGGCTGATCAAGCGGACGGGACAGATGGTATCCGAGCAATACCGGACTTACCGCGAAGTAATGAGAGGACTCTCCAAAGAGGGTTTACATATCCGCGATATGGACGATCTGAACACGAGCCAGATGGCGGCGATGGATCATTATTTCCGTACAATCGTGTTTCCGGTGCTGACGCCGATGGCGGTCGATCAGAGCCGTCCGTTTCCGCTGCTGCATACAAAGGAGCTGTATTTGGCCATTGTGCTGCAGGATCCCGAGGAAAAAGAGGAGTCGGATCCTTACTTTGCTATTGTGCAGGTGCCTTCCATTCTTCCGCGCTGCGTGCCGGTGCCTATGCATGGCAACAGCAAAAAGCAGGAATTTGTGCTGCTGGAGGATTTGATTCAAGCATTCATCCAAACGTTATTCAGCGGTTATGCGCTTATTGCTGTTCATCCGTTCCGGCTTACCCGCAATGCCGACCTGACGCTTAACGAAGAGGGGGCCGAGGACCTTCTGGAGGAAATTGAGAAGGAGCTTCGGCGCCGCCGTTGGGGCATACCGGTCCGGCTGGAGATCGAGGAAGGATTCCATCCTTATGCGCTGGATTTGCTGCGGGAGGAACTGGAAATTGAGGATCATGTCATCGAGATTTCCGGACCGCTTGATCTCAGCTTTCTGATGCGTTTTGCGAGCACCCTTCAGGGAAGGGATAATTTGCGTTATCCAAGGCTGGAGCCGGTGTATCCGCCGGAGCTGGAAGAGCATGAACTGCTGTTTGATACGATCCGCGAACGGGATGTGCTGATGCATCATCCTTATGAATCGTTTGAACCGCTGACGGAATTTGTACAGCAGGCGGCGGAGGATTCCGAGGTGCTTGCGATCAAAATGACGCTTTACCGGGTCAGCGGCCAGAGCGAGCTGGTGCAGGCGCTTGCGGCAGCGGCCGAGGCGGGCAAACAGGTGACGGTTGTTGTGGAGCTGAAAGCCCGTTTTGATGAGGAGCGCAATATTGCCTGGGCCCGTCAGCTGGAAAAGGCCGGCTGCCATGTTGTGTACGGACTTGTCGGTCTCAAAACCCACGCTAAAATACTGCTTGTCGTTCGCCGCGAGCAGGACCAGCTTCGTCGTTACGTCCATGTCGGCACCGGTAATTATAACGACAGCACCGCCAAGGCTTATACGGATATCGGCTTGTTTACTTCACATCCCGTTATCGGGGCGGACGCGTCCGCTTTGTTCAACGAGGTGACCGGTTATTCGTCCCCGTACGAGTGGCAGGCCTTTGGCGTCGCGCCAAGCGATTTGATGGAAAAGCTGTTCCGTCTGATTGACCGCGAGCGGGAGCATGCCGAAAATGGAAGAGGCGGTTATATTGCGGCCAAGATGAACTCGCTTTCGAACCAGGAGATGATCGACAAGCTTTACGAGGCTTCGCGCTCCGGGGTGCGCATCGATTTGATCGTGCGCGGCGTTTGCTGTTTGCGTCCCGGCGTGCCCGGCCTTAGCGAAAACATCCGGGTCCTCAGCATCGTCGACCGTTTTCTGGAGCATTCCCGGCTGCTGTATGTGCACAATGCTGGGGAACAAGAAGTTTATCTGTCCAGCGCGGACTGGATGACACGCAATCTGACCCGCCGCATTGAATTAATGTGTCCGGTATTCGATCCCGGTCTGCGGGATAGTCTCATCTCAATTATTCAGCTTCAGCTTAGCGATAACGCTAAAGCCCGCGAGCTGAAATCCTCGGGCAGTTATGAGCGCGTTCTCCCGGCAGAAGGCGAGAAAAGCCGGCGAAGCCAGTTTATGGCGGAAAACATTCCGTCGTGGAAGCATATGAGAGCGGAAGCGGCTCCTTCGCGGAGCTAACAGCCCGCGGGCTAGGCGGCTTATAATAGCAGGATGCGTAACAAACGCGGCAGCTAATCAAGCGGCATGCCGCTTAAAAAGCCAACGGCTCCACCGCCTTGTGCGCGGTGGAGCCGTTGGCTTTTTAAGTGATGTAAGAATCAATGCCTAATGGCCCATTCCGTTCAGCGGACGACTAGCTCCGGCAGAAGGCCCCACAGCTTTTGAAATTCTTTGCCGGCTTCCTCGACTTCCTGCATTTCCAGCGCCAGCGAATCGGCCGGATGTACGGCGGTAAGCTTCAGAATACGAGCCTCTGCAGAGATCTCCGTTTCCAATCGACTGATTGACTGCGTCTCGCTGCGGTCGAGCGAAACGGCAAGCAGCAGCAGGCTTCCCAGCATTGCGGCTGCCTCGATGTCCCCGGGCTGAAGCAGCGCTTCAAACGGCTCTAGCTGGGCCTTGCAGCGGTTGCGGCTGCGGAAGGCGGCAATGGCAGCGGTCAGCACGTTTTCGCGGTGTGACATGCCGTTCAAGCTGCAGTTAGCCAGCAAATAAAACGTATGCTTAGGATATGCGGCATACTCGATGGAAGCGCCGATCCGGTACAGCATTGAGGCGGCGTCCAGCAGCGTGGCGGCTCTAACGCCAAAGTCCGCCAGCACGCCGTTCTGAACGGCGGGTTTGAGCTGCTCCAGCAGCTGCAGAGACAGCCGGTTTACCTGGTTAAGATGGGGGAGCGGCGCCTCAGGATAGAGCGCGCAGGTGTTGCGGACACTGTAATCCAGCACATTGTCGAGCCTTGGCCGTTCCGGCCATTGGACCGAGAAGAAGAGACCGTCACGCAGGCCGGCGGCGCATACCCTGTACTCCGTCGCTCCCGTCAGGCGCTGAAACAGCCTGAGCACGGCAAGCCCCGGAACGATCAGATCGACGCGGTCCTTCGACAACCCGGGAAATTTACGGCGTTTGTCCAGCGGCATGCGAATCAGCGTCTCAAATAAACGATCCGCATCTTGCGTCGGAATCGCATAGTTATGAGTTTGCGGGAAAGGATATTTGCGTACTGCCTGATGGATTTTGGCTAGCGAGCGGATGGTGCCGCCGACGCCGATCAGGGGCAGGCCCGGGGACCAGCCCAGCCAGTTTTCCCGTTCCGCGGCCTCTAGCACCATCTCTTCGAGGGCGAGCAAGCCAACCTCATCCAGCGCGCCCTGCTCGGCGAATTTGCGGGCAAGGCTGACGCAGCCGAACGGGAAGGAAACGCTTTGGACGAGCGTACGCTCTTTAAACAAAGAAATTTCGGTGCTGCCGCCGCCGATGTCGATCAGAAAGCCGTCGCGCACTTCCATTGTGTTGACCATTCCGAGAAAACCAAAGCCGGCCTCTTCTTCGCCGGGAAGCAGCTCGATTTCAAGGCCGGTTTCCGCACCGAGCGCTTGCAGCACCTCGGCTCCATTAACGGCATTGCGCACGGCTGCCGTGGCAACAGCGCGAATCGTATTTGTCCGATGGTGGGCGCATAACAAGCGGAAATGCCCAAGCGTTTCGGCAAGCTCGCGAACCGTTTCTTCGTCGATGCGGTTATCGGCGGTAATTTTCTGGCTGAGCCGGGCGGGGCGTTTGCTGCCGTCGATGACCCGGTGAGCGCCTGCAGCAGTTTGCTCGTAGACGACGAGACGAATAGAGTTGGAGCCTATGTCAATGATTCCGATCCGTTGTTCATTCATCGGAGTTCTCCTTTTTAAGCCATTAAAAATTTGGTTCCAATTAGTGTACCATTTTCAGACTTGCAGTTCCAAACGAGGCGGTAACCGCTGCAGCTGCATCAAAGTTTTGCAACCGGGAAGCCGTCAGCGGCCCATGCGGTAATGGAGCATAAATATTCATTAATAGAAATTTAGTGCAAAATGTCGGCGTTTGTCTTCATGGACAGGCCGGATTTACAAAAATGCTAGATCCAGGGCTTTATTTCCAGAATTCATAAAAACCGCGCTACAACGCGCTTTATTTGGCGACAACTAAATTCTATGATGGCGATAAAGCATTTTTATGCGGCCATGAGTTGGATTAAAGTGAAAAATACTTTATGATAATAAGGATCACTGCGGATATTCGTCTGCCTTGTGTTTTTTTGTAGCGTTCTCCGTGTTCAGATTTACACTAGCTGAATGCGCTGTCAAGGTGGGCGGGGCGGATCGCTCAGCCGCAGTACCATGTTCGCTTGTCCCCTATACACCCGGCCTGCAATCCAAGGCAAGGTCTTCAGGCCGAAGACAAAGGAGAGAGTTCAATGACAGCTACCAAAGGTCTCGAAGGCATTGTCGCTACAACCTCGTCCATCAGCTCCATTATCGACGGAGTGTTGACTTACCGCGGCATCAATATTGACGATCTGGCCGAAAACGCGACGTTTGAAGAAGTGGCATACCTGCTCTGGTATGGCAAGCTTCCAACTTCCTCCGAGCTGGAACAGCTTAAATCCAAGCTTGACGCTTTTGCTGCGGTACCGTCCGAAGTAATCGAAGCGATCAAGCTTTATCCGAAAGACGCGAACTCTATGGCGGCGCTCCGTACGGCGGTATCCGCTCTGGCTCTGTATGACCCGGCTGCTCAAGATATGTCCCATGAAGCCAACGTGGATAAAGCAATCCGCCTGCAGGCACAGCTGCCGACGATCATTGCCGCGTTTTCGCGCATCCGCGAAGGCCAGGAGCCGATTGCACCGAAGGCCGGACTGTCCGTAGCCGCTAACTTCCTCTACATGCTGTCCGGCGAGACTCCGGACGACGTAGCCGTGAAGGCGCTTGACCAGGCGCTTGTCCTGCATGCCGACCATGAGCTGAATGCTTCTACATTCGCAGGCCGCGTTACGGTCGCAACGCTGTCGGACATTTACTCCGGCGTTGTATCCGCAATCGGCGCGCTGAAAGGCCCGCTGCACGGCGGAGCTAACGAAGCGGTAATGGTTATGCTGGAGGAAATCGGATCTCCGGACCGCGTAGAATCGGTTATCAACGAGAAGCTGAATAACAAAGAAAAAATCATGGGCTTCGGCCACCGTGTTTATAAAAACGGCGACCCGCGCGCCAAACATCTTCAAAAAATGTCCCAAGAGCTCGGCAAGCTGAAGGGCAACCTCGACCTGTACAACATGAGCGTGAATATCGAAGATATCGTAACCGGACAAAAGGGTCTGAAGCCTAACGTAGACTTCTACTCCGCATCTGTATACACGACTCTCGGCATTAAGCGCGACCTGTTTACGCCGATTTTTGCCATCAGCCGCCTGTCGGGCTGGACAGCGCATATCCTTGAGCAGTACGATAATAACCGTCTGATCCGCCCGCGCGCGGAGTATACGGGACCGGTGAACGCCAAGTTCATTCCAATCGAGCAGCGCTAATAAGGTCCCCCCTCGGCTAATAGCCGGGGGGTCGGCTGCGCGCGTCTGTTTCGCTGTATCTCGATGAGAATTGTACTCAGCGTCATCCGCTGTCCTATGTTGGTTAGCATTAATCCCATCATTCCAAGAGGAGGAATTACCCCATGCCGCAACTCGAAAAATTCGCGCTCCCTACTGAAGGCGAGCAAATTACGATTCAAGACGGTAAGCTGCAAGTCCCGAACAACCCGATCGTTCCTTTCATTGAAGGCGACGGCACCGGCCGCGACATCTGGCGCGCTTCCAAGCGCGTGCTTGACGCAGCTGTAGAAAAAGCCTACAAAGGCGAGAAACAAATCGCTTGGTACGAAGTGTTTGCCGGCGAAAAAGCGTTCAACCAATACGGCGAGTGGCTGCCTGCCGACACGCTGACGGCGATCCGCGAGTACATCGTAGCAATCAAAGGCCCTCTGACGACGCCAATCGGCGGCGGCATCCGTTCCCTGAACGTTGCGCTGCGTCAAGAGCTTGACCTGTACGTTTGCCTGCGTCCAGTCCGTTACTTCGACGGCGTGCCTTCCCCAGTGAAGCGTCCTGAGCTGGTCAACATGGTTATTTTCCGCGAGAACACGGAAGACATCTATGCAGGCATTGAGTACCAAGAAGGCTCCGACGCCGTGAAAAAAGTTCTGTCTTTCCTGCAAACCGAGATGGGCGTGAACAAAATCCGCTTCCCGGAAACTTCCGGCATCGGCATCAAGCCAGTATCCGCAGAAGGCTCCAAACGCCTTGTGCGCGCTGCTATCGAATATGCAATCGAGCACGGCCGCAAGTCCGTAACGCTCGTTCACAAAGGCAACATCATGAAATTCACCGAGGGCGCCTTCAAAAACTGGGGCTACGAAGTGGCTGAAGCCGAGTTTGGCGACAAAGTGTTCACGTGGGGCCAGTACGACCGCATTAAGGACGAGCAAGGCACGGATGCGGCTAACAAAGCCCAAGACGAAGCTCTTGCAGCTGGCAAAATCCTTATCAAGGACGCTATTGCCGACATCGCTCTGCAGCAGGTACTGACTCGTCCGACCGACTTCGACGTCATCGCGACGCTGAACCTGAACGGCGACTACCTGTCCGACGCTCTTGCTGCTCAAGTAGGCGGCATCGGTATCGCACCTGGCGCCAACATCAACTACCTGACGGGACATGCTATTTTCGAAGCTACGCACGGCACGGCTCCGAAGTATGCCGACAAAGACGTTGTCAACCCTGGCTCCGTTATCCTGTCCGGCGTCATGATGCTGGAGCACCTGGGCTGGCAAGAAGCGGCCGACCTCATCTACAAAGGCATGGAAACTTCGATCAACAACAAAACGGTTACTTACGACTTTGCCCGCCTGATGGAAGGCGCCAAAGAAGTGAAGTGCTCCGAGTTCGCAGATCAAGTTATCGCCAACATGTAGGACATACCGGGGCCCGCTTCGGCGGGCTCTTCCGTCTGTCCGGCAGATGTTTTGCCGGGGAAGCAGGCACAGGCATCCGATTCATCACACCAACATAAGCGGAGGTTTTTGATCATGGCGATTCAGCGCAAAAAAATCACGGTTGTAGGCGCCGGCTTCACGGGCGCAACAACAGCTCTTATGCTTGCTCAAAAGGAACTTGGGGACGTTGTGCTTGTCGACATCCCGCAGCTGGAAAACCCGACTAAGGGTAAAGCGCTTGACATGCTGGAGGCTTCTCCTGTTCAAGGCTTTGACTCCAACATCACCGGCACGTCCAACTATGAGGACACGAAGGATTCCGATATCGTTATCATCACGGCTGGCATTGCCCGTAAACCAGGCATGAGCCGCGACGATCTCGTGAACACCAACGCCGGCATCGTGCGTTCCGTTTGCGAAAACATCAAAGCAACGAGCCCGAACGCTTATGTCATCATCCTTTCCAACCCGGTTGACGCGATGACCTATGCTGCTTTCGAAACGCTCGGCTTCCCGAAAAACCGCGTTATCGGCCAATCCGGCGTTCTCGACACCGCCCGCTACTGCACGTTTATCGCGCAAGAGCTGAACGTATCCGTTGAAGACGTTCGCGGCTTCGTGCTTGGCGGCCACGGCGACGACATGGTTCCGCTCGTACGTTACTCCAACGTTGGCGGTATCCCGATCGAGAAGCTGATTTCTGCTGACCGTATCGAAGCAATCGTACAACGCACACGCGTTGGCGGCGGCGAAATCGTTAACCTGCTCGGCAATGGCAGCGCGTACTACGCTCCTGCAGCTTCCCTCGTTCAAATGACCGAGGCGATTCTGAAGGACAAAAAACGCATCATTCCGATTATCGCTCTGCTGGAAGGTGAATACGGCTATGACAACCTGTTCATGGGCGTACCTGCAATCCTCGGCGGCGACGGCATCGAGAAAGTATTCGAGCTGGAGCTGACGGCTGAAGAGAAAGCGGCTCTCGACAAGTCCGCTGACTCCGTGCGCAACGTCGTTAAAGTTGTTGCAGGCGCTGAGGCGTAAGCTGGTTATAGTTCAAAAGCTGCTCCCCTGTCTTTTAGACAGAGGTGCAGCTTTTTTTTGTGTGTTGAAATAAGGGAAATGCTGCGACCGATTCACTCGTCTAATTGTTCCGCAGCTGTTAGAAGGTATATGAGAAAGCTTATAGCACCAATCTTCCAACTGGTTGGTTAACGCAACTCAGAAGTCTTATTTGGAATTAATTCGGCCAATTCGAATTGTAACGCAACTGAGCGGCCTTATTAAGCTCTGAGCGTGCCAAAAAACTCTTTTTAACAGCATATAACGCTTCTCAGTTGCGTTACATCTCAAAACAAAGCTTTTTAGCTGAAATAGCGCGTCTCAGTTGCGTTAGCCGATCGAGCCGTTCCTCATGCACATCTCGCTGCAAGTCAACAAGCGCTCTGGGCGAACAGAAGAAATCTGCCCTCTACTCCGCGAACAGCTCCTCCAGCATCGCTTTTTTGTGATTGACGAACTGTTTCATCAGCGTAAAATGGGACGTTTCCTCCAGCTCAGCTTCCCGCATGCCATCCTGGTTCAGTTCGTAAATGATGCTTTCCGGGTAAGCCATTAGAATGGGGGAATGCGTGGCGATGATGAACTGGGAATGCTTGCCGACCAGATCGTGCATGCGCGACAGCATCGACAGCTGCCGCAGCGGCGACAACGCGGCTTCCGGCTCGTCGAGTATATAAAGGCCCCGGCCGCCAAAGCGGTGCTGGAAGGTGGCGAAAAACGATTCGCCATGCGACTGCTGATGCAGCGACTTGCCGCCGTAGGAGGAAATAATTGGCGGACTAGTACTGTCCTCGCTATCCATCCGGTCGATTTCGCTGGCGAGATTATAGTAACTTTCCGCACGGAAAAAGAAGCCGTCGCGAGGTTTATGGATGCCGCGCGCCAAGCGAAGATGGCGGTGCAGTTCGGAGTGGGATTCCGTCGTCGAAAAATTAAAATTGATCGTCCCGCCCTCTGGGTTAAACCCCCAAGCAACGGCGATAGCCTCCATGAGCGTTGATTTTCCAGTACCGTTTTCACCGACGATGTAGGTCACTTTGGGATGGAAGCTGAGCCGCTCCAGCGATCGGACTGCAGGCAGCATAAACGGGTAGCTCTCCGGGTCGGAAATGCCGTCTCTGCGCAGCTCCACGCTGCGCAAATAGCCTGGACCTGATTGCAATTCTAATCTCTCCTTCCTTGAAAACGTTGCTATGAAACAAGTATACTCGATAAACGGTTTCTAAAACGATCATCAAAGATGGCAAAGGGGGAGCTCGGGATGGAAGAAGAATCCTGGATTACGCATGAAGAATACTTGGCAGCTGCGGAGCTTTTCCGCTCGGCGTTCCCGGCCTTTGCGGCCGAGATGGCCCGGGTGGAGGCGCTGCGAGGCAAGCTGAACGAGTTTCAGCTGAGCCGGGCCGTTACAAAAGCGGCGGACAGCATTGAGATTTTAGGCTGGGACAGCCGCCGCACGGTGCTGGCGATTTTTGACGTGTATGTGGAGCTGTACCGGGGCGAAGGGCGCGAGGCGGCTGACCGCTGGGTGGAAGCAACCTTTGGAGCCGGTCTATTGTTAACAGGCCCGGCCGAGTCGGCACCTTCCGATCCGGGTCTGCTTGCCCGCCTTGCCGAGGTGGAATCGGCAATCCGCATCCGCGAGGCGGAGCTCCTGGAAATGTACCGGGAGCTAACCCGGCTGAAGGCTGCCGCCAGCGGCATGGCGGCGGCTGCAGCTTTGGCTTCAGAAAGCTTGGATGAGGATGAAGCACAGCCTGCCGAGCGGTGGACACTCTCTTCTGATCATGTCACAATAAAAGAATGACCGCCGGGCAGCGTTCGCCCGGCAATTCGGGGAGAGTGAACCTATGCTGCAAGAAGCGCGCAAGCTGCTAAAGCGCGTCTACGGATTCGATTCCTTCCGCCAAGGGCAGGAGGATATTATTGCGGCAATAACGGGCGGCAGCGATACGCTGGCGATTTTGCCTACAGGCGGCGGCAAGTCGGTTTGTTACCAGATTCCGGCCATGATGCTTGCGGGAACGACAATTGTTGTTTCGCCGCTGATCTCGCTGATGAAGGATCAGGTTGACGCGCTGCGCCGGGTCGGTGTTCCGGCTGCTTTTCTTAACAGCTCGCTTGGCGCTGGCGAGTATCGAGAGGTGCTTCGAGCTGCGTTGAACGGGGAATACAAGCTGTTGTACGTCGCGCCGGAACGTTTGGACGGCTCTATGTTTGGGGAGCTATCGGAGCGGATGCGCATTCCGCTTATCGCGATTGACGAGGCGCACTGCGTATCGCAATGGGGACATGATTTTCGTCCAAGCTACCGGCAGCTTGCGAACTGGATCGGCCGCATGGACGACAGGCCGCTTGTGGCCGCGTTTACGGCAACGGCGACGCCAGAGGTGGCGGAGGATATATCCGGCATGCTCGGACTGCGCCAGCCAAGCGTGTTCATCAACGGTTTCGCGAGAGAGAATCTGTCGCTGTCGGTCGTGACCGGCACGGACAAAAAACGGTTTTTGACCCGCTTTTTGCAGGAGCGTCCGGACCAGTCCGGAATTATTTACGCGGCTACGCGCAAAGAGACGGAAGCGGTGCATGAGGAACTGCTGCGCCAGGGCATACCGGCGGGCAAATATCACGGCGGGCTAGGAGATGCCGAGCGGGCCGATGCGCAGGAGAAATTCCGTTTTGACGAGACGCGTGTGATGGTGGCGACAAACGCATTCGGCATGGGCATCGACAAACCGAATGTGCGCTTTGTGCTGCACTGGCAAATGCCGGGCGACCTGGAATCGTATTATCAAGAGGCGGGACGTGCCGGGCGCGACGGCGAGGAATCGGAATGTCTGCTGTTGTTCGAGCCGCAGGATGTGCAAATTCAGCGGTTCCTGATCGAGCAGGGAGCTGGCGACGAAGGCCGCAAATCCGTACAGCTGTCCAAGCTGTACTCGATGATGAACTTTGCGCGCACGGAGCGGTGTTTGCAGCAGTTCATCGTCGATTATTTCGGTGAAAAGGGTGTTCAGCCATGCGGCAAATGCGGCAACTGCCTCGATAAAAGCGAACGGCTGGATATGACGAGCGAGGCGCAGAAAGCGCTCAGCTGCGTTGGCCGCATGAAGGGGCGCTTTGGCGTTACGATGGCGGCTAAGGTGCTTAAGGGCTCCCGCGACAAAAAGATTCTTCAGTTCGGACTCGACCGTTTGTCTACCTACGGGCTGATGAAAGAGTGGCCGGAGCGGGAAATTTCCGACTGGCTGTACTGGCTCGTTGCGGAAGGGTATTTGAGAATGAGCGAGGGGCAGTATCCGACCGTCTCGCTGACGGCGGAGGCGCTGCCCGTGCTGGAAGGCAGCAAAACGGTTGTCCGCCGCAAGTCGACCTCGGTCCGGCGGGCGGCAGCGGCGGGCGGAGAAGCTTCCCCGCTGTTCGAGGCGCTGCGCCAGTGGCGCAAGGAAACGGCGGCCCGCGAGGGCGTACCGCCGTTTATGCTGTTTTTCGATGCGACGCTGCGCGAGCTTGCGGCAGCCGCGCCATCGACGCGGGACGAGCTGCTGCGCGTGAAGGGAATCGGCGCGGCCAAGGCGGATAAGTACGGCGACGCGCTGCTTGCCATTACGGGGGGGCAGGAGGCTTCGGGCGATTCCGCAGAGCCGAATCTTTTTAGTTCGTTGGATTCAGCTTCTGCGGCAAAATCGTCGGGCCGTGCAGACGGCAGCGGCTCCGGGCGGGGCGAGAGCGGCAGCCATTTGGCCACGTACGAGATGTTTCAGGCGGGCGGCGAAGTCGCGGACATAGCTGCCGAGCGCGGCATCAGCCGCGTCACCGCGGAAAATCATCTGATGCGCTGCGCCGATGAAGGCATGGAGCTCGATTGGAGCCGCATCATTCCGGATGAGCAGGAGCCGCTTATTTTGGAGGCAGTGGAGCGGCTTGGCAGCGACAAGCTCCGTCCGCTCAAGGACGCGCTGCCGCCGGAGGTCGATTATTTTGCCATTCATGGCGTGCTTCGCAAGCACGGTATTCGCCAGGGTTAGAGTGGAGTTTATTGAATAGAGCTATTCCGAAGTAATAGGCTTGCTCTGATAGTGCCGCGATTAAATTTGCTGAACGGTGGCTGGGTTTAAGGTGTGACGCAACGGAGAAGCATTAGTTCAGTGTGAAGGGTTGCTTTGATAGATAGTGACGTAGATTTGCTGAACGGTGGCTTGCTCTAAGGTTAGCGCAATAGAGAAGTGCCAATTTTGGTGTTAAGGCGTGTTCTGGAGCTGTAACGCAACTGAGAAGCGTTATTCCAGCGAAAAAGTCATGTTCTAAACTTTAACGCAACTGAGAAGCGTTATTTGCTGGAATTGGGGGCTTTTTAATGCCTTTTGGGCGAATAAGGCGTCTCAGTTGCGTTACACAATAAAACGGGTGAATTTAGGCCAAATAAGGCTGCTCAGTTGCGTTAGACATATAGCTAGAGCGAGTCCAGGTCCAATGAAGCTGCTTGGTTGCGATTAGCTTCAAACTAGAGCGAATCCGGGCCCAATGAAGCTGCTAGTTGCGATTAGCTTCAATCTGGAGCGAGTCCAGCTCCGTCCCAGCACCATTCAAGCGCCAACCTCATTAATACGGTAGCATTAATTGCCGACAAGGCGAGTGAACAGTCAGGCCTGAAAGGCCACTTTTGGCGCGGTGCATAGGTGTCATCTTCCATACCAGCTACTTAGCGCAAATCAAGCAGTCCAGGTGATCGAATCCCGGACTGCTTTTTCATGAACAAGCCTGCAGGTGAAAACTAGAGGTAGCGGAAGCATATCCACGCTAAACGGGAGTTTCTTTTGTAAAGCCAACCCTGATTTAGTATACTTGACGTAGACAAGCGTAGGAGGTTGAATGATGACTGATGTAATGTTATTCCTGCACGTGCTCGGCGCGGGAGGGCTAGGCTTTTACCTGGTGCTTCCATTTCTGGTCGGCCGCGCGTCCCGGCTTGCCGGCGCAGGACAGCAAGGGCTCGCGGAAGGCCTTATTACCGGCAACCGGATCGCCCAGTATTTCCTCATTGTGCAATTCATTACCGGCGGCTACATGATTTCAAAAGCGGATTATACGGTAGTGTGGATGGTACTTTCCATCGTGCTGTTCCTGGCCATCGCGGCGCTCGGCGGAATCCAGACGAAGCCGCTCAAACGCATCGTTGCCCAGATTCAAGCAGGGGAGAGCGCAACGGGCAACATCGCCAAGGTGCGCATGTTCAGCTTCATTCTGCTCGCGTTATACGTTGTTATCCTCTATATCATGGTTAATCCGTTTTTCCAGTAATACTTAATCGTTTCATTGAATCCGCCTGTCCATCGGACAGGCGGACCATTTTTGATAGGCTGTTTTGTTAACAGCCTGTTTGTGGAGAGAGGGGAAGCTTTAATTATGACTGCTTCATCGCCTGACCTCGTTACGTTCGGAGAAAGTATGGCGCTGCTTATGCCGCAGGAGAACCGGACGCTGGAGCACGCGGATTCGCTTCAGTCGGCATTTGGAGGCGCGGAAAGCAATCTGGCGATCGGGCTCGCCCGCCTGGGATGTTCAGTCGGCTGGTGCGGCGCGCTTGGCGACGATCCGCTGGGACGCCGGATATTTAAAGCAATTCGCGGCGAGGGAGTGGACGTATCGCGCGCTATTTTGAGCAGCGCTGCTCCCACGGGTCTGATGTTCCGGGAGGAAATCGCCGGACGCCTGGCCGTTCACTATAACCGCAAAGGCTCGGCTGCGAGCCGCATCGAACCGGATGATATCGACGCCGCTTATGTGCAAGGAGCGCGGATTCTGCATGTGACCGGAATTACGATGGCGCTGTCGGACAGCGCGCGCAGCACGGCTCTTCATGCCATGAAAACGGCCAAGGAGGCCGGCGTGAAAATCAGCTTTGATCCCAATCTGAGGCTCAAGCTGTGGAGCATCGAGGAAGCGCGCGAGGCGCTGCTTCCGGCTGCGGAGCTGGCGGATTATTTTTTGCCGGGCTGGGATGAATTGAAGCTGCTGTACGATACGGAGGACGAACAAAAAATTCTGGATCGTGTGCGCTCGCTTCAAGCGGTAACGGTCATTAAGAGCAAAGGCGACGGCTCTCTGCTTATGAACGACGGCACCAGCGCGTTTATCCCTTTTTATCCGGCGGAAAAAATCGTGGATACGGTTGGTGCGGGCGACGGCTTCTGCGCCGGTTTTCTGGCCGGAATTCTCAAAGGAATGGATGCGGCGGAGGCGGTGCGCCTGGGCAGCATCTGCGGATCGTTAGCCGTACAGAGCCGCGGCGACTGGGAGGCGCTCCCTGATTGGAGAGCGGCGCAGCAGCGGCTTAACAATTCTGGATGGGTGGAGCGCTGATTCAATGACGGAACTACCGAACAAAGGCGAGCGCCGGCGCGAGGGCATTTTGAACATGCTCAAGCAGCAGGGACGTGTTACCATCGCCGAAATCGTCGAACGGTTCAGCTGCTCCGAAGCTACGGCCAGACGCGATCTGGAGCTGCTTGAGCGGACCGGACCGCTCGTACGGACGATTGGCGGAGCGATGTATGACGGGATGAATCCGGTGCGCGACAGCTCCTTTGCTGAACGGCAGGGCATTTCCTTGCTGGAAAAAGAGCATATTGCCGCTGTAGCCGCCCGTCATATCGTCGAAGGCGATGTGATCGGCCTCTCCGGAGGAACGACGAATTATTTGATCGCCAAGCTCATTAAAACGCGCCGGGGGATTACCGTAGTGACCAATGCCGTCAATATCGCCATGGAGCTGGCCGGGAGCGAAATTCAAGTTGTCGTTACGGGCGGCATGATGCGTCATAACAGCTTTGAGCTGTGCGGACCGCTCGGCGAAGGCATGGTGTCTCATCTGAACATCGGCAAAATGTTCATCGGTGTAGACGGAATTTCCGAAAATGGCGGCATTACGACCTACTCTGAGCAAGAGGCGCAAATTGCCAAGGCGCTGATTAGCCGCTCGCAAATTACGTATGCCGTGTTCGATCAGAGCAAGGTTGGACGAACCTCGCTGTTTTCCATCGCCCAGCTCAAGGATCTCGATGCGGTTATTACCGACCGCCGGCTAGAGGGATCGCTGTCTGAATATGCCCGTCGCTGCGGCGTCACGGTTTATTTGGCGGGAGATGAGGAATTCGAGGAAACGGACGAGCAGGGATAGGGCTTGCTCGTTGCGATAATGTCATTTAATAAGGACGAAACAGATTCATTCTGTTTTGTCCTTTTTGTCGTCCAATCGATTGGATTATAAAAAATTTCTCATTTTGGCCGATAATTAAAACTTTTTTCTATCACTTTCGTAATATTGTGCAACAAGATGTGTCAAAAACGGATTTCCCGGTTTCATCTCCGATTGGAAAGGCAGTACCGGAGCGGTTCGTTTTAAAATCATAACCTGATTTTGTGTCTGGAGGTCCGCCGATTGTTCATTGCAGTCGCTGAGGCTTATCCATAGATTTTGTGGCACTGACGCGTTGAAGCTGCTTGTGAGAATAGCAAGGGAACTAGCACTTACATCATTAGGTGAAATAACCGCCTGCTTTTAACTCAGAAAGAACATTTTACAAACAATGGAGGGCAACATCATGCAGATACTAATCGATCTTCAAAAAGAGCTCCACCGGTTGTTTATTGCAGGCAGCGGAATAGCGGCGGGAGACTCCAGGCTTGCAAAGCTGCTCCCGCAGCTGAGACAGCTGGGGGAAAAGGTGCCGGTGTTTAAACGGCTGGCAGACTCCGTCGAGGAGGTGCTTGGCGCTTCACAATCGGATGTCTCGGTGAAGCTGCTGGAGCTGAGCATGCTGATAAGCGCGGTGTCCGCCACGCAAGGCAAAACGGAAATGGCCGGAGATATTTCCGACTTGAATCGGGTTGCACTTGACCTAGAAACGGCGGCAAGCTTCCGCAAGCTGAATCCGGTTGTAAAAGCTTTGACGACGACCGGCTCCGGCCGGCTGGAGCAGCTGCAGGAAAGTTTGTCCGAGAAAGTTTTTGTGGATGTGCGGGTAGTGGAGGATGTGCTCTCCGCGTTAGCTGATAAATACAGCGAAATACCTGATTTTGTGCAAAACAAAATGATACCGGAATACGGAAAACAGGTCGTTCCGCTGCTCCAGCAATCGCTAAATTTAAAGGGCGGCACGGCAGATGTCCGGCGGCTCAAGCTTATTCGCGGTTTTCTCGGCGATGATGCGCTCGATCTGGTCTTGGAAGCGGCAAAAACCGGGTCTGCGGATATGAAGGCGGCCGCAATAGAGCTGCTGGGAACTTCAGCCGAGCATGAAGCGCTTCTGCTGGACATGAGCTATGAAAAAAGCAAGGATGTCCGTTTGACGGCTCTGTTCGCCTTGCAGCGGCTTGGTACGGAACGGGCTCAAGACCGCCTCATTGAGGCTGTCACGGCGAAAGGTGGAGAGCTGGCAATTGAACCCTTTAGAATCAGCCCTTCAAGAGAGCTGCTTTTACGCCTGATTGCGCATGCCGAGGAAGAGCTGCTCCGCTTGCAAAACAGCCCAGCGCCAAAAAGATCCGACTCGCTGAAAATCATCCAGATTATTGTGCGCTGCCTGAAAGATTCAGGAAGCAAGGTTGTGGACGAGGTGCAGCTGTTTCTGCAGCGTCTTCTAACTGCAGAAGCCTTCAACGAGCTGCCCAAGGATGACGCTCACGTCGTTGCGGCAGAGCTGCTGCTGGAGCTGAATACGCCGGAGGCAAACCGCTTTGCACTAGAGCTTGAACACGAGCATAAAGAAAAATACATAGGGTTTAGCTTCCGAGCTGCGACGAGGCTGCTCAATCCAACCGAAATTTATGACCGTTTTGCCGGCGTGCTGAGCGATTCTACGGAAGCTGCGTCGGTGCTGCTCAACACGATCGAGCGAGTTTCAAACGGGCAGCTCCCTCACCGCGATTATTCCAAACATCTTGTCGTACCGGAGGAATTATGGGATTCCCGCTGGTTGCACCTTTTTGTGGAGCTGGAGGATCCGGTGCTTGTAAGCCGCTTCACCCATCGAGCTGACGAAAAGGCGGCTGAATACATAAGGGAGCAAGTGAAAAACGGCGGGCATTACCATTTTGGCAGTCGTTTTGTATGGCATCAGGATTGGCTCCTGCTCATGGCGTTATTTAGAACGAACGATCTTGAGGCTCCAAAGCTGTTTATGGAACTTCTCCAACCGGAGGACGGCTTCGGACATATCAATTGGGATGAACGCTTGCCGCTGATGATTTCTATGCTGCCTGAGTCTTTCGTTGAAAAGCTGCGCTCGTTAAGAGAGAAACTTGCTTTTGAAGGAAGACAAGACCGTTTTACCGCAGCGCTGGATAAGCTTGAGGCAAACGAATAGAAAGATCATGCTCGGCCCGGATCGAAGCAGCGTCAATTGAGGATTTACATTTTATCATTTTACTGACACGGGAGATGGGACCATGACAACGATAACCGAAGCAAATGTAGACCGGCTGGCTCCTAATGCCGGAGCGATTAAAAATGGCAAGGATCTCGTCAAAAAGAACAGTTTTACCGTGCTGAATATGAGCAAAGACGGAACGCTGCTGTTCGGAGAATGCAAAGGAAGCGGAAAACAGCCGTACCGCTGCTCGGTCGATTTTATCCAGGAGGATGACCCGGTGTCCCGCTGCAGCTGCCCGAGCCGGCAGTTCCCGTGCAAACATACGCTTGGTCTGTTGTATGCAAAAGCGCAGGGTTTGCCGTTTGAAGAGGCTGACGTGCCGGACGACATTGCCGATAAACGAAGCAAGGCGGAGCAGCGCGAGGAAAAGAAAAAGGAATCCGCAGCCAAAACGGAGCAGGAGGGCGGCAAAAAGCCGAAGAGCAAAACAAGCCTCGCTGCGCTCAAGAAAAAAATCGGGGCGCAGCTCGAAGGCCTCGACATGCTGGAGAAGCTGGTGCATCAGCTCGTACAGTCCGGCCTCGGCAGCTTTGACAAAGGGACGCTGAAGCTGATTGAGGACCAGGCGAAGCAGCTCGGCAACTACTATATTCCGGGGGCGCAGGCGCGGCTGCGGGAGCTGGCGGCGTTGATGAAGCCGGATAAAACCCGCCAATCGGCCTATGGCGCGGCGATTGAGCAGCTGGTTGAACTGCAGTCACTGATCAACAAAGGAAGAGTTTATTTGCAGGGGCGCGAGGAGCAGCCGGAGCAGCCGATGGCAATCGATTCGCCGATTGAGGAGCTTCTCGGCCATGCGTGGCAGCTGTCGGAGCTGCGGGAGCATGGCTGCGTTCAGGCGGGCGCGGAGCTGGTGCAGCTGTCTTTTCTTTCCTATTCGGACGAGGCCCGCAAACAGTTTGTGGATGAGGGCTGGTGGATCGATCTGAACGACGGGACGCTGCGCGTAACCCGGAATTACCGGCCCTACAAAGCAGCCAAGTTGATGCAGGAGGACGATACGTCATACGGCGTGTTCCAGCCGGAGGAGCTGTTTGTTTATCCGGCAGACGGAAGCGCCCGCATCAGATGGGAAAAAGCGAAGGAGCGGGAAGCGGTTGAAGCGGATTATACCCGCGTTAAAGCGCTGGCGGCCCTCTCGTTCCCTGACGTCATCAAGCAGGTGAAAAATGAAATCAAAAATCCGCTCGCTGACAAAAATCCCGTCAAGCTGGTATCGTTCCAATCGGTAAAACAAATCGGAGCTACAACTATTTTTCTTGATAGCGAAGGCCGTCAGCTGCCGATTACGGATATTCCGAAGACGGAAAGGGCAACGTCGGGGCTGCTTCGGCTGCTGCGCGAGAATGATTTAAACGATCAGGCTGCGCTGGTCATGTTCCGGTACGATGCGGAAAGCGGAGTGCTGGCTGTGCAGCCGATGAGTATTGTGACGGACAGCAAAATCATACGCTTATTGTATTAATACCGGAGGGGCGACCTTGGCGCGGAGGGTATTTAACTGGCTTTTGCAGCAAAAGAAGCTGACGATAAGGAGAGAACGATAACGATGCCGATTCGATTGCCGGCCGAAAAGCTGTACGCGCACGAGCTAGAGGCGCTTGCCGAGCTGGATGCCAAGGAGGCCAAACCCGCTGGTTGGAGGCTGTCGCCCAAAGCGGTGCTCACATTTATTTTAGGAGGAAAAGCCGGCGACACCGTCATAACGCCTAAATACATCGGCCATAAACGGCTGATTGAGATGGCGATTGCGACGCTGCTTACCGACCGGGCGCTTTTGCTAATTGGGGAGCCCGGTACAGCCAAGTCGTGGCTGTCCGAGAATTTGACCGCCGCTATTCACGGCGATTCAACAAAAGTCATTCAAGGTACTGCGGGGACGAGCGAGGAGCATGTTCGCTACTCCTGGAACTATGCGCTGCTGCTTGCCCAGGGTCCGTCGGACGCGGCGCTAATCCGCAGCCCGATTCTCCGTGCGATGGAATCCGGCGGCATTGCCAGATTTGAGGAAATTTCCCGCTGCGTCTCAGAGGTGCAGGACGCGCTCATTTCCATTTTGTCGGAGAAAACGATCTCAATTCCGGAGCTGGGCCGCGACGTATCCGCCGAACGCGGCTTTTCCATCATCGCCACTGCGAATACGCGGGACCGCGGCGTGAATGAAATGTCCGCCGCCTTGAAGCGGCGTTTCAACATTATCGTGCTTCCCGCTCCAGAGGATATCGAGACGGAGGTTGACATTGTACGCAGGCGGGTCGGAGAGCTGTCGGCCGCTTATGAGCTGACTGCGGCAGCTCCTTCGGACGATGCGATTCGCAAAGTGGTCACGATTTTCCGCGAGCTCCGCAAGGGGGCGACGCTGGACGGAAAAGCAAAGGTGAAGTCGCCAAGCGGCGTCATTTCCACGGCGGAGGCGATCTCCTTGCTCACCGGCAGCATGGCTTTGGCGGGCAGCTTCGGCGGCGGTTTTGTAAGCGATGAGGATGTTGCGGCCGGCTTGCAGGGAGCGATCGTTAAGGATGACGAAAAGGATAAGCACGTCTGGAAGGAGTACCTCGAAAATGTCATGAAAAAGCGCGGCGGCGTATGGCGCGACTTGTATAACGCCTGCTCGGAGATAAACGGGTGAGCGGGCAGCCGCATTATTTCGGCATTCGTCATCTGTCGCCTGCCGGCTCGCTCCATCTGCTTGCCCTGCTGGAAGAGGTCCAGCCTACAGCTGTACTGATTGAAGGCCCAAGCGATGCTGGCGAAGCTGCGGCCCAGCTCGCCGGGAATGGCGTTGTGCCGCCTGTCGCTTTGCTTGCTTACACGGATGAGCTCCCGATCCGCACGCTGCTGTATCCTTTTGCCGACTATTCGCCTGAATATCAAGCGCTTAGGTGGGCTGCGCAGAACGGACGGCTCGCGCGGCTGATCGATTTGCCAACATCGGCGGCGCTGGCGCTGAAGGAGCGCTGCAGAAACCTGGAAGCGGAGCGGCTTGAAGCTGAATCTTGCGAACAGGATGAAGATGCAGATGGTGATGCAGGGGCAGATTCGATTACGCCAGCCGGTCTGCCCGCCGAATCCCCGCAACAAGTTCCAGCCGGAGAGATACCGGACAAAACAGCTGTTACGCCTTATGAGGAAACGGCGCTGCCTTTGCTGCAGCATCGGTTGAATGAGCGGATAGCGGAGCTTGCCGGAGAGCCGGACTATGAAACCTATTGGGAACGGAACTTTGAGCACGCCGCGCGGCCAGGCGTTTATCGCAGCGCAATAGCCGATTATTCTTCCGGGCTGCGCGGGCTGATGGAAGAGCGAGAGCGCCGGCTCGCCCCGGAGGAAGCGGCTCTCAATGAGATCCGTGAGGCGTATATGCGGCGCAAAATCATCGAGACCATCGCTGAAGGCCACCCCCCGGATAAAATCGTCGTTATATGCGGCGCCTATCATCTGTCGGGATTGTCCATGGAGCTGCCGGGCATGACGGATAAGGAGCGGGCTGAACTTCCGGAAGTTTCAACCCGCATGACTTTGATGCCTTACACCTATTACAAGCTGTCCTCCCGCTCCGGGTACGGAGCGGGCAATGAAGCGCCGGCATACTTCGAGCTGATGTGGCGCTGCATGCGGCAGGACGGAACGCTCGACAGCTTGCCTTCTTTATACCTGTCCCTTGTTGCCGGCTATATGCGGGAAAAAGGAACATGGCGCTCCACCGCATCTGTCATCGAGGGAGTGCGGCTTGCTGCCGCGCTTGCCGGTATGCACGGCGGCCTGCCGACGCTGCGTGATTTGCGGGATGCGGCTGCAGTGCTGCTCGGCAACGGCGAATTTTCGGTCGTTGCGGAAGCGCTGGCGCAGATCGACATCGGAACGGCTATAGGCTATCTGCCGGAAGGTGTCAGCCAGACGCCGGTGCAAGCGGATTTGAACCGCCAGCTCAAGCGGCTGAAGCTGGAGAAATACAAGTCGCCGGTTGCCGCGGAGCTGAAGCTTGATTTGCGTGAAAACCGGAGAGCCAAGTCGGAGGAAGCCGCTTTTCTCGATTTGAACCGTTCTGTGCTGCTGCATCGTCTGGCAGCGCTCGGCATCCGTTTTGTCCGTCCGCTCCACGTTAACCAGGACAATGCCACCTGGGCGGAGTTATGGGTGCTTCAATGGTCGCCGGAGGCGGAAATAGAAACGGTAGAAGCGACCCTTAAAGGGGAGACCGTAGAAATTGCCGCAGCCTATGTTCTCCATGAGAAGCTGCTCGGTTGCGACAATGTTGCCTCAGCCGCCAGGCTAATCCGCAAGGCGAGCGAGTGCGGGCTTCAGCGGATTATGGGTGAAGCAACCGGTGCGCTCCAGCGTCTGGCCGTTGACGCGGGCCATTACGGGCAGATCGCCGAAACGGTGCAGGAGCTGTCCGCGCTGCTGAGTTACGGCTCGGTCCGCCGCTACGATCCCTCCGGGCTTGTTCCGATCTTGAAACAGCTGTTTTTGAGAGGCGCGCTGCTGCTGATGGACAGCGCGAGCTGTGATGACGAGGCCGCCAAAGAGCTCGTACCGGCTATTCATGCGATGAACGCCGTAGCCGGCGAGCAGCGCCAGGAAGTGGACGAAGCACTATGGGTTTCCAAGCTGAAGGAGCTGGCAATGCGCGACGATCTGAATGCCAAGCTTTCGGGCTATGCGTTCGGAATTTTACTGGAGCGTGACGAGGCCGGAGAGCTGGAAATTGAGCGCGAGGTCGCGCGCCGCCTGTCGCCGGGCATATCCGCCGATTTGGGAGCGGGCTGGTTCGAAGGCCTTGCGCTGAGGAACCGGTACGCGCTGCTGTCCCGGGAACATTTGTGGCGGCAGCTGGATGTGTACATTCAAGAGCTTGATGAGAAATCGTTCCGAAGATCGCTCCTGTTTCTGCGGCGCGCGTTCAGTGTTTTTGAGGTAAGGGAAAGAGCGGCAGTTGCAGATATGCTGGGTGATATTTGGGGAGACGGCGCGGAGGAGTCGAGCGAGCTGCTGCAGCAGCCGCTGAACGAGACAGAAAAGGAGCAGCTGGATGAGCTTAACGACTTTGATTTCGGGGATCTGTAGCCGATGACAACGCCGGATCAGGAGCATGTAAAACGATGGCGGCTTATTTTGGGAGAGGCTGCGGAGGAGAAGCTGTCGGGACTTGCTGGCGCCAGCGGCTCCAGCCTGCTGGATAAGGAAGCTGCTTTGCTGGACGATGCGCTTGCATTCATTTATGGAGGAGCAGGCGGTGAAGCCGGAAGCTCCGGCGGCGGGAGCAGCAGCGGGGCTGCCGGCTCCGCTCCTGGCGGACGCTCCGCCGGACATGGCAAATCCTCTCCGAATCTGGCCAAATGGCTGGGAGATGTGCGCACCTTTTTCCCGCCGGATATCGTAAGCGTCATCCAAACCGATGCGGTGGAGCGCAAAGGGCTGACCAGGCTGTTATTTGAGCCGGAGCTGCTGTCTCAGGTGAAGCCGGATATCGGCATGGTCGCAACGCTGATGTCCCTGCGCGGCCAGATTCCGGAGCGGACGAAGGAGACGGCGCGAGAGCTTGTCCGGCAGGTCGTGGATGAAATTATGAAACGGCTGGAGCAGGATATACGGAGAGCGGTCATTGGCGCCCTCAACCGGAGGCGGCATTCGCCGCTCCCATCCCTCAGCGGGCTGGATTGGAACAAAACGATTCGCAAAAACCTGAAGCATTACGATTCCGAACGCAAGCTGCTGCTTCCGGAGAAGGTATACTTTTTTGACCGGGCGCAGAAGAGTAAGGACTGGACGATCATTCTGGATATTGACCAGAGCGGATCTATGGCTAGCTCTGTCATCTATGCCTCCATTATCGGAGCGATATTTGCTACCATGCCTTCATTGGAGACGCGGGTTGTCGCTTTTGATACGGAGGTGGTCGATCTGACGGAGCAATCCGCTCACGATCCCATCGATATGCTGTTCGGTATCCAACTGGGGGGCGGTACGAATATTAACAAGTCTATCGCCTATTGCGAATCGTTTATAACGGAACCGAAAAAAACGATTTTTCTGCTCATATCCGATCTACTGGAAGGCGGAAATCAGGCGCAGATGCTTCGCAGGCTCAAAACGATGCATGACGCCGGCGTAAAAACGGTTTGTCTGCTGGCATTATCCGATGATGGAACTCCCGCTTATGACGCCCTGGTTGCCGGAAAGCTGTCGGGGTACGGCATTCCCTGCTTCGGCTGCACGCCGGACAGACTGCCCGAGCTAATTGAGGGCGCGCTAAAAGGGATGGACATGAAACAACTGGCCGACCGGATTACAGGGGGAAACAGGAGCTATTAAAGGTTACAACCGGCTGCGGTTAAAGCGGCCGGTTTTTATTTTGTTAATCCGCTTGACATGTGACTTATTAGTAACGTATATTAAGGATATGAAATGTGACCAAATGGTAACAATTAAAATTCATAACCGGAAAGGTGAGACATCGCATGAACATTCTTTTAATCGCAGGCAGCAGCCGTTCCGCCGCAACGAGCACCATTCTTACTCGCTACATTGGTCAAAAGCTGCAGGAGCAAGGCGCGGCCATTGAAGTAATTGATCTGGCGGAGCTGACACTGCCGATTTTTACACTGGATCAACCGGACTTACATCCTAATGCAAGGAAGCTCGCGGAGGCTGCCGTCAAGGCGGACGGACTTGTGCTGGCAACGCCGGAATACCATGGCTCCATCTCAGGCGCGCTCAAAAATGCGCTGGACTATTTGCAGCCCGCCCATGTAACAGGCAAAGCGGTATTGTCCGTAAGCTCTGCCGGGGGGCCGGTCGGCATAAGCTCGCTGCAGCATCTGCAAACCATTATCCGCAATCTGCACGGCATCAACTGCGCGGAATGGATTTCGATAGGGTACGGTTCCAATGCTTTTGGAGCGGACGGTTCGCCTGTTGATGCCGGCACACGGCAAAGAATTCACGGCGCGGTAAACCATTTTATGGAGCTGGCGGAAAAGCTAAGCGGCAAAGCGGTATCGGCAAGCTGATTTTTTTGTTCAAAATGTGACTAAATAGTAACGTATGAGGAGAGATTGAGATGAAAACAGCGGAACAGAACTACGCCGTAATCGTGACGGAATTTATTGAGGATTTGGCAAACGTACGGATTATGGATACAACGGACCAGTTTTTTGCCGGACAAATCGGGACCGCTTTTATGAACAGGCGCTACGTGGTGGAAGAGCTGCTCGTTCAAGGAGAGCGGGTAACCGCCTGGATCTCCATGACGGCGCAGCACGCGGGAGCTTTTCTCGGAAACAAAGCGACGGAACGGGCGATTAAAGCGGTGCAGTTCCGCGAATTCCAACTGAAAGCTGGCGTGATTGAGACTCATCGGGGCTGGTTCGATACCTCGTCGCTGCTGCCCCAGCTGCAACCAAACGGATAAATCGTTTTACAACAAAAATTGAATTTAAAGGAGAATGTCTCATGAGCACAACGGTACAAACCAATCTTGATACGGTTCGCGCCTTCATCGAGCGATTTTGGAACGAAGGGGATCTGGACTGCGCTGATCAGTTTCTGGCGGAGGACTATACGGAATTATCCTATCAATCCAAGGAAGGCTTAAAGCAGTTTGCCGCCAAGCTGTTGGAGGCTTTTCCCGACAAGCTCTATACGGTAGAACATATAATCGGCGAAGGAGACATCGTGCTTGTAAGAATGAACGTGAAGGGCAAACATGGGGGAATGTTTTTCGGCCGGGCGGCGACGGGCAATGAGATCGACGTGACATTGTACCGCCGTTACCGGGTCGCAGACGGTAAAATTACGGAGCACCGCGGCTGGATCGACATGGCGACGATGTGGCATCAGCTTAATAAAACGGATTAAGCCTACAGACTGTCCCTTCGTTCAGGGGCAGTCTTTGGCGTTACATGACATTGGCCTAAATCTATGATAACTTGTGACTATATGGTAACCTTGCAGCCGGGAAATAGAGCAGCGAGAAGGGAGAAGCCGAGATGGACGACAATGAAGTGTTTAAAGCTTTGGCCGATCC
Organism: Paenibacillus pasadenensis; assembly: GCF_023715725.1. Lineage (GTDB taxonomy): Bacteria > Bacillota > Bacilli > Paenibacillales > Paenibacillaceae > Paenibacillus_O > Paenibacillus_O pasadenensis_A. The sequence continues at coordinate 1,141,298 of NZ_JAMBOT010000001.1, read as the reverse complement.
AAGCCGGCGTTTGCTGCTTGATCTGCTTAACCGTTCCGACGGACGTACGCTGAACGAGCTTTGCGCGCATTTGCAGATGACCCGGTTTGGCGTGATGAAACATCTGAACGTGCTGGAAGAGGCCGGACTGATTACGACGAGGAAGGCCGGGCGGGAGAAGCTGCATTATTTAAACGCCGTGCCGATCCGGCAAATCTATGAGCGCTGGGTCAGCCAATATGCCGAGCCTTGGGCGATAGGACTGACTTCGCTTAAACAAGAATTGGAGAGTGCGGATGTGATGGAAAATAAGCCGAAAAACGTGAACCGGATTGCGATAAAGGCAGCGCCGGAGCAGGTATGGGCAGCTCTGACCGATCCTGCGAAGACGTCAAAGTTTTGGTTCAATTGCTCCATTCTTTCCAGCTGGGAGAAAAACTCGCCCTTTGAGCTTACGGATCAGCAAGGGGTGAAAAAGGTAGAGGGCACGCTGCTGGAAATCGATCCTCCCGGCAGACTGGTGATGAGCTGGAAGTTTCTTATGCCGGATACTGCTGGCGACCAGCTGTCGCGGGTCACATGGGAAATTACGCCTCATGCGGAAATGCAAGGCGTTACGTTAGTCACTGTCGTGCATGACGATTTCGAGCAGGCTCCTGCAGCGGAAAAGGTGCTTCTGAATGGAATTCCAATCGTATTGTCGGGCATGAAAACGTTTCTTGAAACCGGCTCCTCTTTGTCGGGTGTTTAATTAAATGTTAGATGACAAAAAGGCCGACTCCCGGGTAACCCGGAGCCGGCCTTTTTGCAGATAGTTAAGCTTCAAACACGCTGAGTCCGCCGACCCAAGTGCGTTGAACTTCAAGCTCTTCGGTGAGCAGAACAAGATCCGCCCATTTACCGGCGGCAATGCTGCCGGTCTGATCGCCGAGGCCGATCAGCGCTGCCGGGTTCGCGCTGGCAAGCACGCTTGCTTGCGGCACAGTCCAGCCTGTAGCCGCGATGAACCGTTTAAGCGCGTTTTCCATCGTTAGCGTGCTTCCGGCAAGATTGCCGCCGACGGTCAGGCGGCAAACGCCGTCCTTCATCGTAACGGCTTGTCCGCCCAGCTCGTACTGGCCGTCCTGCAAACCTGCGGCAGACATGGCGTCGGTTATAAGCAGCAGCTTGCCGTCCGGCTTCACGCGTCCAAGGAGACGCATGATCGCATCATGCACATGATGGCCATCGGCAATTACCTCGGCATGAATCCGGTCGTCCGTCAGCACAGCGCCGACGGTGCCGGGCTCGCGGTGATGCAGGCCGCGGCAAGCGTTGAACGTATGCACAGCGCTGTTCAAGCCAGCATCGGCCGCCGCTTCCATCACATCGTACTTAGCGTCCGTATGCCCTGCTGCCACGGCGATTCCCTGCTCCGCGAGCCAAGCGATCATCTCCAGCGCGCCCTCGCGCTCAGGAGCCAGCGTTAGCTGCTTGATCAGGCCCGGGTGATCGGCATGCCACTGCTTCAGCCAATCCAATTGCGGATCGGCGCGGAATTCCGGGTTTTGAGCACCCATCCAGTCCGGGCTGATGAACGGACCTTCCAGATGAACGCCGCCAAGCCGAGCATGGGGCATGGGCGATTGGCGGTAATCGTCGGCAGCAGCCAAAGCTTGACGGATACGCTCCTGCGATTCCGTCATCGTTGTGGCGAGCATCGTCGTTGTGCCGTGCTCAGCATGGAATTTCGTAATCGTGTCATAAGCTTCACGGCTGGCATCCATAAAGTCTGCTCCATAACCGCCATGCACATGGACATCAATAAAGCCCGGGAGCAGCCAGCCGCCATGTCCGTCTATGACGGGAAGCCCGGATTCCGCTGCTTCACCGGCATCGACAGAAGCGATGACTCCGTCCTTGACTGTAACGGAGCCTTTGACCGATTGGCCGTTCACTGCAATATTTACATTGCTGACGCGAAATTGCTGCATCCTTCTTTCCCTCCTGTTGCCAGCAGGCTCGCCGCATCTTTATCCAGCAGAACCGTTACTCGTGCATGCAGCTGCAGCAGCGACGCCGGGCAGTCTGTCGTGACGGGGCCGGTCAGCGCGCGGCGTACGATGGAAGCTTTATCGGCTCCGCGTACGACAAGCAGAATCCGCTCCGCCTTCAGAATCGAACCGACGCCCATCGTTACGGCTTTGGTCGGCACTTCATCGATAGAGGAGAAGAAGCGGGCGTTAGCCTCGCGCGTCGCCTCGTCAAGGGTGATAACATGAGTACCGGCGCTCAGCTCGGCTGCGGGTTCATTGAAGCCGATATGACCGTTGTGGCCGAGGCCGAGCAGCTGCAGATCAACCTTAGCGTCTTCAAGCATGGCATCGTACTTCTGGCAAAATGCTTCTAGATCCGATGTCATACCGTCCGGCAGATGAGTCTGGTTCAGCGGGATATCGATTTTGGAGAAGAGGTGCTGGTTCATATAATAAGCGTAGCTCTGATCGTTGTCCGGAGTCAAACCGACATATTCGTCCAGATTAAATGTCGTTACGCTGCTGAAGCTGATTCCATCCTTGGCTGCGGCATCAATAAGGCTGCGGTAAACGCCGATTGGAGTTGAGCCGGTAGCCAGGCCAAGCACGGCGTTAGGCTTCGATTTAACCAGATCCGCCATCAGGCGGGCAGCTGCAACGTCCAGCTCTGCATTGTCTTCAAATACGCGAATATCCATTCCAATGTCCTCCTCGGTCCAGCCGTTATTCAGGCTTGAGCGCTATTACGATATCGTATGCTTCTAGTGTACGACTATTTCGTTTTCATGACAATAAAAATGATCGTTATAAACATAAAAATGATTTTAACAATCATTTCGTTGAATCGTCACCCTGAATTTGCCCCGTTAGGAGCAGAGCGGGTATGATGGGAAAGAGTAGCCGATTTACGTTGGAAAGGAGCCCATGATGAGCGAATACCAAGATCATCCGGACCAAAACGCCGCAGGCACGGAAGCGCGCAAAGCCGAGCATATCCGCATTTGCCTGGAAGAGCAGGTCGGCAGCTCGATCGGCGGCGCCGGATTTGATAAATACCGATTCGAACATGAAGCGCTCCCTGAGCTGGACTGGAAGGAGGTTGACACTTCCGCAAGCTGGTTTGGCAGACGGCTTAAAGCTCCTCTGCTCGTCAGCTCGATGACCGGCGGAACCGATGAGGCGGGACGAATTAACCGCTACCTGGCCGAAGCGGCGCAGCAGAGAGGCTGGGCCATCGGACTTGGCTCCATGCGCGCGGCATGGGAGAAGCCGGAGCTTGCCGATTCGTTCCAAATTCGCCGGGAAGCGCCGGATGTGCCGATTATCGCCAATGTCGGAGCGGTCCAGTTGAACTACGGTCTTGATGCCGACGCATGCCGCAGGCTGGTGGAGATGGCCGAAGCGGACGCGCTGGTGCTCCATCTCAACGCTCTGCAGGAAGTATTTCAGCCTGAAGGCGATACGAACTTCCGCCATCTGCTCCGGCTTATTGAAGAGGTGTGCCGCCGAAGCGGCGTGCCGGTTGGCGTAAAGGAAGTTGGCTGGGGCATCTCGCCCGCTACGGCGGCCCGTCTGGCCGATGCTGGAGCGGCGTTCATTGATTGCGCGGGAGCTGGCGGAACATCCTGGAGCCAGGTTGAGAAATACCGCGCCCGCAGCCCGCTACATGCAGCGGCGGCGGAGGCTTTTGCCGATTGGGGCATTCCGACGGCGCAATGCGTACAGTCGATCCGGCTGCAGCTGCCGCATATGACGCTGGTTGCGTCCGGCGGATTAAATACCGGCGTAGATGCGGCCAAAGCGATTGCGCTTGGCGCCGATCTGGCCGGCTTCGGCAGGGTGCTGCTGCCGCAGGCTTCGGCAGGCCGGGATTCAGCCAAAGCGGTGGCGATGCAGATGGAGCGGATTGAGTTCGAGCTGCGGACAGCGATGTTTGCGAGCGGAGCGGGAACGCTGCGGGAGCTTGCCGCAGGAGACAAATTGAAGCCTGCCCGCCTGTAAAGGCGGCCAGGCTTTTTTTATTTGATGCGGCCAGCGCCTTGAATATCTACGGTTGCTTTGATGTCGAACTGCAAATTTGGATAAATTTCCAACCATTCCTGGAATGCATTGCGGCTGCCGTGGGTCGCCCGGTACTTCAGGCCGAATTGCAGCGGATCGATATTGGCTCGCTGAATTCGCTTCAGAAATGCTGCCGTATCTTTCTGCACCTCTTGCTCCAGCCTCTTTTCCACTTCTGCGGAATGCATCGTCAGAATGTTGTCGGCCCCTTCCTCGATCGAGCCTCCCATATGAATGTGCATGCTCAGCCTGCCCTCACCGCTGCCGAGCCGTTTAATTTTGTAATGGACGCGCAGGTCGGTCACTGCAATCATAACCGGACGATCGTGAAAGTTGGTTTTGATCGTTGAGTTGATGAACTGCTGATCGAGCTGGTTGAACAGCTGCGTCTGATCCGGGCCCAGCACAAGCTTGACCTGCTGTTTGTCCAACAGGGCGAGGCGGTCTACCTCATAGCCGTTTTTGGTCACCTCGATTACCGGCAGATAGGGATCCATTCCTTGTTCATTTATTCGCCGGAACAGATCGAACAGTTTTTGCGGACGGATGAATGATGATTTGGTGCCGTCACCTCCAAACGTAAGGAACAGCGTATTGCCTGAGTACCTCTCGGATAACGGCATTTGTTGTAGAATACTCTTCGCATCCGGATAGCCAATCGCTACAAAAGCTGAAGACTGGATATCCCGGCGGCGGATCATCCATTCCGTGGCATTCGTAATATTGTCGCGGGCAAGCGCTTTGCCAAGCACAAAAATTTTACAATGGCCGAGGTCGAGCTCCTTGTCCACGCGGGATTTGAGAATACGCAGCCCCTCCGAAATTTCCTTTGCATCAATCGTCTCAATTTGGGATTTTTCCATGCCGGGCTCGGTTTTGGAGTTTGGAATCGACAGGCGGATTGTGACGCGGTAAGGCTTATTTTCATTGCCGGATTTATCAATCCCAATGGCAACGACAAAAAAACGCTTGTCAATATCGATAAATCCGCAGCCGCTGGCCGGGAAAATCAGGAGCAGCGTTAGCATGAGACTAAGTGCTGCTCTCCACCTATTCATGAGCTGACAGCCCCTTTCACCGCCGGCGGCCGTTTCCGGCACACGAGGAACAAAAAGACGATGGAGACTTGTTCAACGAACATCCTGGTGACGAGCCAAATTTCAGCTACGAGCATATTGAGCCCTTCATCCCAAATAAACATTGCCCCGATACATATGACAAAATAGATGCAGCTGATCCACCAGTTGGCTTTTGGCGTTTTGTTGAAATCAACCTCGTACTGATACTTTTTGCTGATGCTTCGCACAAATTCGATCGACTGATGCCAGCCGACGCAGGTGTAGAGCACCGTCAGGCCGAGATAGATCATCAGAAACAGGAACATGACCCGTTCGATAAAACCAAAATTCATCGTCATGGAGTCCGCCGTCTGCGTCCAGACGAACATATAACGCTGCACCGCCACCGTGCCGTGGAAGCCGATCGGCAGAAAAAAAGTCGTAAACAGAATGCCGCTGCCGAACAGCGGGATGAGCCATCTGCCCTTCAGACGGAAGTTAGGCGGATTGAGTCGGTTGAAGATGGCTAAATTGATGTACCCGGTAAAAATAAACGTTCCCGCCGCTACGCTCTTAAGCGTTGGGGGCACCCGGACATATTGGGCTACGGTGAAAATGGCGTTCCAGGCGACATCGGGACTGCGGATGCCTTTAAACAAAATGAACAGCACGACCGGAGTAATGAGCAAAATCGTCACTTCCAGCATGAACATCAGCGTCATGGAGGAACGGGTCGATCCGTAGATGCAAACCGCTCCAAGCACTAACAGCAGATTCCAGGCTGGCAAATCCGGCGTCAATACCCGGTTCATCAGCAGCGTAAAGGCAATCAGAGCAAAGCTGGAAGCGAAAAAAAACATAAAGGCGTACAGCGCCAGGACCGGCTTAACGAACCATTCTGGCATATGCAGCCGAAAAATTTCCGGAATTCCCATGCCCGGGTAACGCCCGAGCGCTGCGGTTGCCGCATATCCCGTCAGCGTGCCCAGCACGATGGCAACGAGCATCGAGGATACCGCTCCGGTCATGCGCTGCTCAATGAGCACGGCCGGCACAAACAGCATCAGGTTAAGCATGGCCACCATGACAAAGCTATAGTAGAAATAGCGGTTCATTTGGATTTCACCTCGCCGATATCCGTGTGCTTCCAATCGATGGGCAGCATTAATCTGAAATACGGCTTGCCGAAGCTTCGCTGGCTGCATAGGTAGATGACTCCAGCGAAAATGCCGCAGGCCACTCCCGGAAGGCCAAAAAAGATAGCAAGTACGATGAGCGGATATTTAATAAACCGGACCGCCAGCGACAAGGAATAGATCGGGATAACAAAGTTGGAGATCGCCATGACCGAGGTGACGATAATCATAATGCTGCTGACGAGACCGGCTTGCTGCGCCGCCTGGCCGAGAATGAGGCCGCCTACGGTTGTTGCCGTGGAGCCGATATATTTGGGCAAACGGACGCTTGCCTCCACGAGCATTTCGATCATGAACAGCATGATGAACACTTCAATGAAGGATGGATAAGGCACGGAGGCACGGCTGCCGGCTATCGAAAAGGCAAGCTGGACGCGGAACAGCTCCGGGTTGTAGGAAATAACGGCGATATATAGAGCGGGAAGAGTTGTTGTCATCAGCAGCGCGACAAAACGCAGCGACAGCAGCATAACCGACGTCCAGAACGACTCGTACCTGTCCTCGGTTGCCGTCATCAGCTCGGTAAACATGATTGGGAGCATAATCGCAAACATGCTGCCCTGCATCATGACGATAATTTTGCCTTTGGACAGACCGCGCGTCAGCCGGTCCACCCGCTCGGTTATCATTTCCACCGGAAACAGCCGTTTGCGGTTGTCGTTCATGAATTTGGCCAGCTCTCCCGTCGCGCTCAGCACATCCGTCTGAATGCTGCGGAGCTTCAGGCGCACCATATCGAGCACGGTGGGGTCAACGCGGATATGATCGTAGACCATCACCACTCTTGTTTTGGAAATAGAGCCGACCGTAAATTCCTCGCTTTGAAGATTAGGGCTTGCGTAGCGGCTGCGAATGATGTTGACCGAATCCAGCAAATCCTCGCTGAGCGCGATTTGCGGTCCCTCGATCGTGCTTTCCACACTCGTCAGCGGATTGGCGTTACGGATGACGCGGGCGGCGTCCATCGTGTAAATTTTCGACTCAAGCTTAATCAGCACAAAACCGCGCAGCATTACATCGGTCCAGCGCGCAGAATCGTCCAGCTCCGTGAAGTTGGGATTGCGGTCAAGCAGATCATTGAACGGCACTTCCTCTTTGGCAAAAGGAACCAGTATAAATTCGCTGACCTTACTCTCGTCCACAAGAGTGGCGATATAGGCTACCTCCGCAATGAAGCGGCTGTTGGTCATCCGGTGGGTTTTGACGTCCTTCGCATTAGCGAACCGTTCATGGATTGCCTGAATCATCGCCCTTCCTCCTCCTTCCAGTTCAGGAGTAGTATGCCGTCCCTTCCAAAAAAGTATGTTCCTCATTTTGCCGGAAAAGCGGAACATGCAGTACAATAACACAAGCGATAGATTAGAGAGCCGGAGCGGAGAGCAAGACCCGGCCTAAGGAGTGGAATGCATATGTCGGAATGGTTTGAAAAAAGCTTTGGAGACGATTATTTAATTGTTTATCGCCATAGAAACTGGAAACAGGCGGAGCAGGAGGTGGCGCAGCTGGCCGCTCGTCTGGATATTCAGCCTGGCGCCCGCATCGCCGATATCGGCTGCGGCATGGGACGCCACTCTCTTGCGCTCAGCCGGTTGGGATACATCGTTGTCGGCATGGATTTATCCGAAGCGTTGCTGGAGGAAGCCAACCGGCAGAACAGCGGCGGCGAGGTGGAATTTGTGCAGGGGGATATGCGGAAGATTCCGTTAGAAGACGAAGGATTCGACGCGGTCGTAAACCTGTTCACCTCCTTCGGTTATTTTGAGCGGGATGAGGAACATATTGAAGTGCTGCGCGAGATTAGGCGCATTCTGAAGCCGGGCGGAAGATTTTTGATTGATTTTCTTAATCCCGATCAGGTCCGGACATCACTCGTGCCGGAGTCCAAACGGACGGATGACTCCAGCGGCACGTTAATTATGGAGCGGCGTTGGATTCAGGACGGCAGAGTAGTCAAATGCATCCGTCTCTCCGATGGGGAGGGAGGCCGCGTCCGCGAGTACACCGAAAGCGTACGTCTGCTGGACGAGGACTGGTTCCGTTCGGCTTTGTTAGAGGCGGGATTAGTATTGGATGCAGTTAGCGGCGGTTACGGCGGCGAGGCATACGACCGGTCTGCTTCCAAAAGGCTTATCTTGTTTGGGAGAAGACCATGAACGAGCAGCGAGACAGGGGAACGCAACCGGATGAAACGGCAGACTCTGTTCGGGAGAAGGTTATGAGGGAACAGCAAGGCGTGCGACCGAAACCGGACGAAGCAGCACATTCTGTTCGGGGGATTAGCGGGGGGCTGGAGCTGTCAATGGAACAACTATCCGGCGGTTGGCTGCGGATATTGGTGCCTTTGCCTTATTCCTTGCGCTATGTGAACAGTTACCTCGTCCCGGAGCCGGAAGGGGACTGGACGGTAATTGATCCCGGGCTAAATACGGATGAAGCGCGGGGGTTATGGTTGGCTGCGCTGGAGCGGCTTGGCATTGGGCAAGGCAAGCTGCGGCGCGTGCTGCTGACGCATCAGCACCCGGACCATTACGGGCTGGCGGGCTGGTTTCAGCAGCGGTACGGCTGTCCGGTTGTGATGACGGAGCTGTCGCACCGGTATGCGCAGCGAATGTGGGGAGCGGACAGCAGCCGGTTTGCGGCGGAGCTGTCCGGCTGGTTCGGCCGGCATGGCATGCCGGAGGAACTGCTGGAGCAGTTAGGGCCTCATTTTGCCTCCTTCACGGAGCGGGTGGAGCCGCAGCCGGAGGTAACCTATGTTGCAGCAGGCCGGCAATTGGAAATGGGCGGCGAGCAGTGGCTGTTAATTGACGCTCCGGGGCATGCGGGCGGAGCGCTTTGTTTGTATAGCGAGAGCAGCCGGACGATGATTGCGGGTGACCAGGTATTACTTCGCATTACGCCTAACATCAGTCTTATCCCGGGTCCCGATGAAGACCCGAACCCGCTGCGCTCTTATTTAACTAGCCTGCAGCAGCTTTCCGAATACGAGGTAGAGGCCGTTTATCCCGGGCATAGGGAGCCCTTCCGCGATTTGGCGGGACGCGCGGCGGAGATTGCGGCTCATCATGAGCGGCGGCTGGAGCATCTGCTCGGCCTGCTGCGGGAAAGCGGCCCGGCCAGCGCGTTCCAGCTGTGCGAGCTGGAATTCGGCTCTCATTTGCGCCGCAACATCCACAATATGAGGTTTGCGATGTCGGAAACGCTGGCTCATCTGGCTTATCTTGCGGCCGAGGGCAAGGCGGAGGAGCGGGAGACGGCGGCTGGAGCGCTGTTGTTCAGCGTGAAGGAGTAGTGGTTGTGTTTTAATGTTCAGCTCACGGGCATGCTTCTCAACCCTGGCTGTTACTGAGCGGGAGGAAGCTACTCTTTTTCTGCTATGGTGCTCGTCATTTATGGGGACTGTAGCAGGTAGCTAGCTGCACTCCCATTTCTGTTTACGAAGCGGATATTAAGGCCGTTTTTGGTCTTCATGAAGCGCACTTTTGCGTATTTAGTTAGGATAAGACCGATTTTGGTCTTTTTTCTGCCTATTTTCCAGTTTAGCCATTGAATAGGCCCATTTATGGTCTTATTTTGCAAATGGTGGTGCGTGTGGCTTGAAATAGATCCCTTCTCTGGTCTTATTTCAAGTTTATTGATTTGAGGGGCGAGCCCCAATAGTATCATCGCTAGGAAAATTAACATTAGAACGCCAACGCCAAGGAAATTCGGATGACGGCGGCGAATAGCTTAGGCTCAACGACGCGGGACAGAGGGAGATAACGATGAAAATCTATCGTCTGCCGGACAAAGAGCAGCCGGTCCATAATTATGGGAGCAGCGGCGTGATGTTCTCCGGTATTACCCGGCAAGAAGGAAGAATACAGCTGAGCAGTTTGCGGGTAGAGCCCAACGCAGTCATCGGGCGGCAAGCGGCTGCAACGAGCCAGTTATGTTTATTGATAGACGGAGAGGGCTGGGTGAGCGGCACGGATCATCAGCGCATCACGGTGCGCGCCGGACAGGCCGCTTATTGGGACGCCGACGAAGAGCATGAGTTTGGCACAAAAACAGGCATGACTCTGCTGCTCGTCGAGGGAGACGAGCTGATCGTTGAGATGGAGGAGTTGGCTTCATTTTAAACGAAGCAATTGTTTGAGCAGCCGCTCGTAAGGGCGTCAAACGTCCTTAAGCTAGCTCAAAAACGCAAAACCGTCGCTCGTAAGGGCGTCAAACGCCCTTAAGCTAGCTCAAAAGCGCAAAACCCCGCCCATAAGGGCGTCAAACGCCCTTAAGCTAGCTCAAAAGCGCAGAACCGTCGCTCGTAAGGGCGTCAAACGCCCTTAAGCTAGCTCAAAAGCGCAAAACCGCCGCTCGTAAGGGCGTCAAACGCCCTTAAGTAGCTCAAAAATCAACAAACGCCGCCCGGCTCCCATTCAGGGACCGGGCGGCGTTTGTTCTTATGGAAGTGGAACGTCCTCGCCCCGCTCGCCGCGGGCTTCTTCACGTTCCGCCTGTTTGCGGTGCGCAATGCGGCTTGCAGCCGCAGCCGCGATCGCGCCGACGATATCGTCGAGGAACGTATGGATTTCACCATCGTTTTTATCGTTGAGACGGACAAGAATGCCCGGCTTCAGCTTGTCCACGTAACCGAAGTTTGTCAGCCCGATGCTTCCATATACATTGACAATGGATAAGGCAAGTATTTCGTCGCAGCCGTAAAGGCCCTCGTCGTTATGAATCATTTCCTGCAGCGGAGGGATGAGCTTGCCTTCTTCGGCGAGCACATCGAGCTGGATTCCGGTCAGAATGGCGTTTTGCACCTCGCGCTTGGAGAGCACGGCCTCTACGTTGCGTTCACATTCATCGAGCGACAGATCCGGGTAGTAATCCTTTTGCAAAAATAAAGTGAGCTCGGCAATCTGGCTCTTTGTAATTCCTCGTTTGGAAAGCCATTCAGCGGTAGCTTGGGCGACAGCCTGACTGTTGAGCGCGTATTTTCCTGGATCGGACATGCGGTTATCCCCCTTGCTAGGAATTGTTGAACAAGCTGGTCTAAAAGGTTGGTACAACCCATACACATAGTACAACAAAAGAGCTAGTACCACCAGGCGGCACAAACGCGGCCGGTAACCAAGGGAGGATATAGGAAATGAAAAAGCAGCGCTACAAATGGATTCGCAGGGCAGCTTTGACTGGCGCCCTTACATTGCCGGTCGTCATCGCCGGCTGCGGCTGGTTCTCTCCATCCGAAAGCAAAGAGATCGATCCGCCGCAGGGCGTGAACGGCTCGCTGGAAACCGGCCAAGACGGCTCGGCAACGGCGGGAACCGGTGTGGAAGCGGGACAAGGCACAGGCCTTACCGTGTATTTAAAGGATGCGGAGGGATATCTGGCTCCTGTTACAATCCAGGCGAAGCTTGACAGCAAGCTGCGCCCGGAAGCTCAAGCACTGGAGCTGCTCGTTGATGGCGGCGCCTATGCCAAGCTGCTGCCTGCCGGATTTTCCGCAGTGCTGCCAAAAGGCACCGAAATTCTGAATGTAGAGGTTAATACCGAAACAAAGCTGGCAAAGGTGGACTTCTCCAGTCATTTAAACGATTATAACGAGCAGGACGAGCGCGGCATGCTGGAGGCGATTACCTATACGTTGACGGGAATGGAGGGCATTCAAAGCGTCGAGCTGTGGGAGGAAGGGCAAAAGCTGCCTGAAATGCCGCAGGGGCAATATCCGCTTGACCGTGCTTTGACCCGTTCCATGGGCATTAACGTGGAGGCGGAAGCAGGAGTCGACTACAGCCTTTCTACTCCGGTAACGCTCTATTTCTCCAGTAAAACGGAAGTAGGCGATCCGTACTTCGTGCCGGTCACTCGTCTCGTGCCGCGCACAAGCGACAAGCTGACTGCCGTACTGGACCAGCTGGCAAAAGGGCCGCTGGAAGAGAGCAACCTTGTTCCGGTCTGGCTAGATAATTTCGACGTCAGCAAAGTGACGGCGGACACAGAAAAAAGCAGCCTCACGCTGGATCTGGTGGACGAGGGATACAAAAAGGGCGACATCGCTCCATCCGAAATGATGCGCGCCGTCGTGCTTTCATTGACCGAAAATGCTGGCGTCGAACAGGTACAGATTAAGCTGAACGGACAATCCGACTTCAAGGATGAGCTGGATTTCTCCTACGCGAACCCGGTGACCCGCCCAGAGCAGCTGAACGCATTTAAATCCTAACATCTCCAATTCGCTTCCCAGGAAAATGTTTAACCAAGACCGTCCTCTTCGAGCGTTAACCGCCGAAGAGGGCGGTTTTTGTTTGGAGTGCCTGAGCCTTTTGCCGGGACCGCCGCCAGCGTGATTTTCCAGCTGCGGTCTGCTACAATGAGGGCTATTGCAGTCATGTATTGAAGGAGGAGTACGACCAGAATGAGATCGGATGGACGGGAGCCGGGCCAGCTAAGGCCGGTACATATCACGGTAAATGTGAACAAATATGCAGAGGGTTCGGTGCTGATTGAGGCCGGAGATACCCGGGTGCTTTGCACCGCAACGCTGGAGGAGCGGGTTCCGCCTTTCATGAAGGGACAGGGCAAGGGCTGGGTTACGGCGGAGTATTCCATGCTGCCGCGTGCGACGCATACTCGCAATCAGCGCGAATCGCATCGGGGCAAAATAAACGGCCGCACGATGGAAATTCAGCGGTTAATCGGACGCGCGCTCCGTTCGGTTGTGAATCTGCAGGCGCTCGGCGAGCGCACGCTCACGCTTGATTGCGACGTGCTTCAAGCCGACGGCGGCACCCGCACAACGGCGATTACCGGCAGCTTCGTCGCACTGGCTTTAGCGATTGACAAGCTGGCCAAAACCGTCAACTTCCCGGTCTACCCGCTGACCGACTACCTCGCCTCGACGAGCGTTGGCGTCATTGACGGTGAGCCGCGTCTCGATCTGCATTACGAAGAGGATTCGCGCGCAAAAGTGGATATGAACCTGGTCATGACCGGGAACGGCAAGTTTGTTGAACTGCAGGGAACCGGAGAGGACGAGCCATTCTCCCGCGAGGAGCTCAACGCTTTGCTTGAGCTTGGAGAAAAGGGCATCCGTGATCTGATCGCCATTCAACAAGAAGCGCTCGGCGCTGCCGGAACGCGCATCGGAACGGTACGGGCATGAGCGGGGGTTATGTCGTCGTCGCTACCGGCAATGCTGGAAAAGTAAAAGAGTTCACCCATGCCTTCGCCAAGCTCGGCCTCCAGGTGCGCAGCCTGAAGGATTATCCCGACGTGCCGGACATCGTGGAGGACGGAGACAGCTTCGCTGCCAACGCCCGCATCAAGGCGGGTACGCTCGGACGGCTGCTGAACGCCCCGGTTCTGGCCGACGATTCCGGCCTCATCGTGGATGCGCTAGGCGGTGAGCCAGGCATCTATTCCGCCCGTTATTCCGGTCCCGGAGCTACGGATGCCGCCAACAACGCCAAGCTGCTGCAGGAGCTGGCCGCTGCCGGCGCGGAGGCTGCAAGCGGAGCCGCAGAGCGCCCGGACGGCGAACGGCTGCTGAGCTCGGCCCGGTTCTGGTGTGCGCTTGCGCTCTACATGCCGGAGCAGGACGATTTTATCGAGAGCGAGGGAGCGCTGGAAGGTTATATTCTGGAGCATCCGCGCGGCGAACACGGCTTCGGTTATGATCCGCTGCTGTGGATTCCCGGAAAAAGGCGCAGCGCGGCTGAGCTGAGCGTGGAGGAAAAACAGCAAATCAGCCATCGCGGCGAGGCGCTGCGGCAGCTGCTAGGCAAGCTGGAGCAATCCGGCGTGCGCTTGTAGGACGCGGCTCGAACGCGCGCCGGGCATGCTGCATTAAACATGTCTCAAGCCGAGTTAATCCTATGGCCGTCCTGTAAAAGCCGTCGTCAGACGACGAGGGGCGGCCTTTTCTTTTGTCCATCATGCTTCATGTGTTGAGCGCAACAGAACACGAAAAGCCATAGCGGCGGCGCTATGGCTTTTTATTCTGTATTTAAAATCCTCTATTTAACCGAAACGTTGTACTGCACCAGCCAGCGGTTCACCTGATACAGATAAGCGAACAGCTGCGGTCCGCTCATCAGCTGGCCGAACCATGGAATGTTGGAGCTGGCGGCGTCGGATTCCGCAATTTCACGGACTTTACCGGCATCGATCAGCGGCAGGATCGGCGAGCTGGAGTCGTTCAGCACATCCAGCAGCTTGGAGCGCACTGCGTTTAAATAGTTCGGATTATGCGTTTTGGGATACGGGCTTTTTTTGCGGAAAAGCACCTCGTCGGGCAAAGAGCCCCGCAGCGACTGGCGAAGAATGCCTTTCTCGCGGTCGCCCGAAGTTTTGATCTCCCACGGAATATTGAACACATATTCAATTAGCCGATGATCGCAGAACGGCACGCGGACCTCCAGCCCTGCGCCCATGCTCATCCGGTCCTTGCGGTCGAGCAGCGTTGGCATGAAACGGGTAATGTTCAAATAAGACATTGTGCGCATCTTGCGCTGAGCTTCATTTTCCCCGCTTAAGTGAGGCACAGCAGCGACCGCTTCGCTGTATCGGTCTCCGATGTAATCGAGCGGTTTGGTCCATTCCCGCATTTCCGGCGACAGCAGCTCCGACCGCATCCCGGAAGCGAGCGCCCACGGAAAGGTGCTGGCATTGAGCGACTCTTCACGGTGAAACCAAGGATATCCGCCGAACACTTCATCCGCCGCTTCGCCGGATATGGCGACAGTGACGCTTTTTTTGATTTCCCGGCAAAATAACAGCAGCGAGGCGTCGACGTCAGCCATGCCGGGCAAATCGCGAGCGGTCAGAGCGTCGTCCAGTGCGGCAACGAGCTCGGGCGTATCAAACTTCACATCGTGCTGGACGGTTCCGAGGTAGTCGACCATTTTGCGAATCCAAGGGGCGTCGGCATTCGGCTGAAACGCATGGGACTTGAAGTGGATATCGTTATCAACATAATCGACGGAGAACGTATCCAGCGAGCTCGCTCCGTAGCGGTTGTAAAAATCGACAGCCAGCGCGGTAAGCGCGCTGGAATCAAGGCCGCCTGACAGAAGCGTGCCAATCGGCACATCGGAGGCGAGCTGGCGCTCAACCGTATCGCGCAGCAGTTCGCCGACACGCGCCGCCGTTTGGGGGATATCATGCTCATGCTCCCAGCTGCGCAGCTCCCAGTACGTATGCGTGCGTGCGCCGCTACGGTCGATCGTCATGCATTTGCCGGGCAGCAGCTCGGTCAGGTCCTTGTAAACGCCGACTCCCGGAGTACGGGCGGGACCGACGATGAAAATCTCCGCAATTCCTTCCGCACCGACATCTGTCGTGACCGCCGGATGGGCCAGCAGCGCTTTTGGTTCCGAGCCGAAAATAAATTGACCGCCCGCATGGCTGACGAACAGCGGTTTAACGCCGACGCGGTCGCGCGCGAGAAAAAGCTTTTGCTCTTGATCGTCCCAGATAGCAAAAGCAAAGATGCCGTTGAATTTTTCGACGGCGGCAGGTCCCCATTCCATATAGGCGGTTAACAGCACCTCGGTGTCGCAAGTCGTCGTAAACATGCGCCCTCTGCTCTCCAATTCCCGCTTCAGCTCCGGCGCGTTATAAAGTTCCCCGTTGTAGACAATGACAAATTTATGGCCGTCCTGGCTCCGTATCATCGGCTGGGCGCCGTTTTCGGGGTCCATGACCGACAGACGCCGGTGGCCGAGGGCGCAGGAGCCCGAGATCCATGTTCCTGAAGCGTCGGGTCCCCGGAGCGCAAGGGTGGCGGTCATTTTTTCAAGATCCTCGCTGTGCAAGGTAAGGTCGCGTGTCCAATCGATCCATCCGGTGAATCCGCACATGGGGTTCATTCCTCTCTTGTTCGTAAGCTTGCGGCGCAATGCGACATATGACCATGAATATGCGAAATAAGGGCATAACATGTCTGTCCACGGGGAGAAACTACGGGGGAATTGACGAATGAAGGCGGCAAAAACAGGAAAGGAGCTGGACAAGTAATGAATCACCATGATCAGGAAGGACAGCGTAAGCGTTATTACGTAGCAGTTGGCGCCGGACAGGTGCTGGAAGACTCCGAAGCGGCGGCGTACGAGCTCGTCATCGAGGCAACCGAGGAGGAAAAGGACGGGCTCAAGGCATTGTTTGCCGAGCTGTCCAGCATGGACGAGGCGCAAATGGCTCATTTTCACAGCAGCCCGTACGGCTCCGCCAGCCTGGAAGAGATTAACCGCGGTTATGAAGGCATTCTTAAACAAATTTATGCCTTGATCAACCGGCTGGGCACGGAAGAGACGAAACAGCATATTACAAGCATGAAGCTGGACCTCGGAGGGCTGCAGGGATGAACGTAATTGAGGCCCATGTCAGCGGAACAGTGGATAAGGAAGGGATGCCGTGCGGAGAGGTACAGGTGCAGACTGACGATCCGCAGTGTGAGCAGGTGCTGGTCTACTTCAGGCTGGCGGAAGACGAGGAGTATGATATGGTTTCGGTCGTACGGAGCGATGCGGATTTGCTGACGGACTGGTTCGACAACAGCATGCACACGGCGTACGAGGACATTACCATGCAGTGGTTTGAAAATGAAGCGCTCAAAACCGATTGGAGCCGCCGCGAAACGTTCAAGCAGCAGGTGCTCTCAAGCGGTCATGTCCGCGACGATTTGAAAAGACTGCTCGGCTGAACAGCTTGGCATCGCCGGTGCAGTCTGCGGCAGACCCAAAACAACCCGCCGGTCGGAACCGGCGGGTTGCTGGCGCAGCGCTAGAAGCGGATGCTTGAGCGTCAGCTTTAAGCAGCGGACGTTTTTCACTATTTTTATAGCGGAACACGTTTGTCTTTGCCGGCGCTGCGGCCGTCTGGCTTGCGAAGCGAACTGAAGCTGATCTTTTGTGCAGGAGGGCCGTTATGGAAGCCTGCCGCTCCGAAACGAAGCGCTGCGTTAATCTCGCCGCCAAGCACGATAATGATTGAGCTTAAGTACAGCCATATCAATAAAACGATAACGCCGCCAAGGCTGCCGTACGTTTTTGTGTAGTTGCCGAACTGGCTGACGTACATCGAGAACAGAATCGAGGTAGCGATCCAGCCTACCGTTGCAAAACATGCGCCGGGAAGCACCTCGCGAAAGTTCAACCTGCAATTTGGCGTAATCCAGTAAAGCAGCGTGAACACCAGAATCATCGCCACGAAAGGCAGCAAATAACTGACAATCGCCCAGACGGGCTCAAACCCGGCAGGATAGTCTAACGTTTGGAACAGATATTCGCCGATGACTCGGCCAAAAACAAGCAGCGCCACTACGAGAATAATGACAACGGCCAGCACAAGAGTGGCAATTAGCGCTATTCCGCGAACCTTCCAGAAAGGACGGCTCTCTTCTTCGCCGTAGGCTTTATTGATTCCTTTAATAATGGCGTTGATGCCGTTGGAGGCAGCCCAGATGGTACCGATCATACCGATGGACAGCAGGGCGCCGCTGCTGCTTACCGTAACCTCGCTCAAAATGGTGCGTACCGTTGTGCCGCCGTCCTCAGGCAGCAAACGCATGAACTCGCTGATTAGATCGTCCCCGTTTAAGTTCAAATAGCCGAGCAGGCTGACGAGAAAGATTAAAAATGGAAAAAACGACAGCAGCAAATAATAAGTAAGCTGCGCTCCCAAAGCGGGGACATCGTCGTCCCGGAAACGAGCAAACATATTTTTGCCAAACGTAAATGCTCTGCTAACAAATGAAGATTTGGATGGCATCGGAGATCCCTCCTTGCGAAATCGTTTGTATGAACTGCATTACCCTGGAGCCATCGTCTAAAAACGTCATTCGTGGCAGGTTTTCGGACGCAGTTTGGAATTTTCATTGCTTTTCGGCACTAAAGGATTTTATAATTTATCCATAAATCCAGAAGCGGACGGATATGGAGTGGGATCATGTCAGAAAAGCTGGAGAAAATTGTAGAAGCGGCTAGACTTTACTATCAAATGGATTACAGTCAGCAAGATATTGCCAAAAAGCTTGGAGTATCGCGGCCCACCGTTTCAAGATTTCTGCAGCAGGCCAAAGCGGACGGCATCGTGCAAATTACCATTAATGACCCGCTTGAAAACAATGATCTTGTGTGCAGGCAGCTGGAGCGTCAATTCGGGCTGGACAAGGCGATCGTTGTTAGCACGCCGTCCAATGACGACAACGTTGTTAAAAAGTATATTGGGGAAGCGGCCGCTCAATACTTGTACGATATTGTCCGCGACGGAGATACGATTGCCGTGACCTGGGGAACAACGCTGTTCGAAATTGCCCAGCGGCTGCAAATCAAGAATGTGCGCGATGTAAAAGTAGTGCAGCTGAACGGGGGACTCAGCTATTCCGAAACGAACACGCATGCCTCGGAAATTATGCATATGATTGGCGGAGCCTTCAACACAACGCCGTATTTGCTGCCGCTCCCTGCCATTGTGGATCAGCCGCTTGTGAAACAAGCTATCGAAGCCGATCGGCACATTTCCAAAATACTTGAGATTGGCCGTAAAGCGAACATTGCGATGTTTACCGTAGGCGTGCCAACCGCGGATTCCGTACTTGTCCGGGCCAACTATTTAACCCAGGCGGAGCTGGAAGTGGTCAACCAGGTGGGAAAAGGCGATATATGCTCTCGTTTTATTGATATCAACGGCGACGTTTGCGCCAAGGAGCTGGATGCTCGCACTATCGGCATCGAGCTGGAGGAGCTTCGCAGCAAGGAGTACGCGGTGCTTGTGGCTGGCGGCATCGGCAAAGCAGAAGCGGTTCATGCTGCTGTGCGCGGCGGTTATCCCAAAACGATCGTCACCGATACGTTTACCGCCCGATACTTGCTTGAGCAAGAGAAGGCTGTTGTCTGTTAGAGAAATGAATTCTCATTTTACTGCCAGCGCCAATTCGCGAGTTTGCCCAGCGGATTGGCGTTTTTCGTTAACTATTTTAGAGCTTAAGTTTGCAAAGGGATATTCTTTTTGAGATGAATCCATTATAATTGCTTGATAATGAGAATCTTTTTCAATTGAAACGGGGATTTGATCTTATGAGTGCAACTTCATCTTCAGATTTACAAGCCGGTCCCGCTCGTAAGAGCGCGCCAGCGGTCAAATCCAGACCTGCGGCGGCAGCTGTCGTCCTCGTAGCAGGTTTGGCGGCGCTAGCTTTTGCCTTGGCGCTGTCCATTGCATTTGGCGCGGCGGATATTTCGCTGGCTACAGTATGGAATGCTGTATTCCACTACAACGCGGATTTGCAGGAGCATTTGATCATCCATGAGCTGCGCATGCCAAGAGCATTGGCAGGTGCGCTTACAGGAGCATGTTTTGCCGTAGCAGGCGCGTTGATGCAGGGCATGACTCGCAATCCTCTGGCCGATTCCGGGCTGTTAGGCTTGAACTCGGGGGCTGCGCTGGCGTTGGCTCTTTGTTTTGCCTTCGCTCCGGGAACGCCTTATCTCGTCATTATCGTATGGTGTTTTGTCGGCGCCGGCGTCGCGGCCGGAATCGTATACGGCATCGGTTCTTTGTCGAAAGGCGGCTTAACGCCGGTTCGGCTCGTGCTGGCCGGAGCGGCGGTGTCCGCTCTGTTCACGGCGCTCAGCGAAGGGGTTGCGCTGTATTTCCGGATCGGACAAGACCTGGCCTTCTGGTATGCGGGCGGACTGGCCGGCACCAAATGGACGCAGCTCGATGCCATACTTCCATGGACAGCCGTTGCGCTCGTCTTATCGATGATGTTATCCCGTTCGATTACGCTGCTGAGCCTTGGGGAAGAAGTGGCGTCGGGACTCGGCCTGAACATCGGCCGGACCCGGATGTTTGCGCTGCTGCTCGTGCTGGTGCTGGCCGGAACGGCTGTTTCAGCGGTAGGAGCAGTCGCGTTTGTCGGCTTGCTCATTCCGCATGTAACCCGTTATCTGGTCGGCGTTGATTACCGGTTTATTATTCCTTGCTCAGCGGTGCTCGGCGCTCTGCTGATTGTTCTGGCGGATATAGGCGCGAGAATGATCGATCCGCCATATGAATCTCCAATCGGCGCTTTGATCGCTCTCATCGGCGTGCCGTTTTTCCTCTATTTGGCGCGCCGTGAAAGGAGGGAGCTGTAATGAACGCTGATACGGTTCTTCAGGCGGAACGCCGCCGCAGAAGCAAAGTTTTTTTCATGCTGGGAATTCTCGGCGTGCTTATCGTTGCCGCATTCCTGCTTAGCATGAACGCGGGTTCTTTCCGCATGTCTCCGGGCACAGTACTCAACACGCTGTTTGGAAACGGCACCGATAAAGAGAAGCTTGTGCTGTTTGAATTCCGCCTTCCGCGAATCTCAATCGCGCTGCTTGTCGGGGCGGGGCTTGCTTTGTCCGGCTGTGTGCTGCAGGGTATTTCCCGGAACGGGCTGGCAGATCCGGGCATCCTCGGCATTAATGCGGGGTCGGGTCTTGTCGTCCTGATGTTTGTCGCCTTTTATCCGTCCACGGACGCGGCTCCGGTGTTTGCGCTGCCGGTTTTGGCGCTGCTCGGCGCCTGTCTGACCGCGCTTGTTATATTTGGTATGGCTTATAAACGCGGCGAGGGCATTTTGCCGTCGCGGCTTATTTTGACGGGTATCGCTATCGCGGCTGCAATCAGCTCTGCAACTATCGTGCTCATGCTGCGCATCAGCCCGGAGAAGTACCAGTTCGTCGCCACCTGGATGGCGGGCAGCATCTGGGGCAGCACCTGGACGTTTGTGCTTGCGCTGCTGCCTTGGCTAATTGCGTTCGGCGCTTACATCATGCTGAAGGCGCGCACGCTGGACGTGTTCGGCCTTGGCGAGCAGACTGCGAGCGGTCTCGGAGCGCCGGTCAGCAAGGACCGTACCCGTTTGCTGCTCGTTGCAGCCGGGCTCGCCGGCGCTTGCGTCGCAGTCAGCGGCGGGATCGGCTTTGTCGGGCTGATCGGGCCGCATATCGCCCGCCGCCTTGTCGGGCCGCGCCATAGCGCGCTGCTGCCGACATCGGCGCTGTGCGGCGCTTTGCTCCTGCTCATTGCCGACACGATAAGCCGGGCGATGCCAACGGCGTCGGAAATTCCGACCGGCATCGTGGTCGCCGTTATTGGCGCGCCGTATTTCCTGTACCTGATGGCTCGCTCACGCGCCTAACGATACTTAAACCGACTCTCGGCTGATCTGAATTTGAGCATGGGATGATATTACGGGAGCTTTTGCGCGCCGGATGCGGCTTACAGTTCCAAACACGCGGTGTTTCGCTGCACGCTGGCGGTCGATCAACAGTATGCCTAACGCAACTGAGCAGGCTTATTGGGCTAAATATCGTCGTATGTAGAATTTAACGCAATTGAGATGCCTTATCCGGTCCTTTCTAGGCGAAAAGACCCGCATATTCTGCAAATAACGCTTCATAGTTGCGTTAGATCTTAGAATCGTCCTAATCTGTGGCAATAACGCCTCTCAGTTTCGTTAGATCTCGGGGAGGGCCCAAAATTCCGAGATGCTAGCCGCAAGTGAAACCGTAACTTTAATTGAACTTTTCCGCTGCATCAGCAGCGGCTAAAGTTTAGGCCTTCTGGGTCACAACACCTCAGAAGGCCTATTTGTTATTTTAGCGAAGTAAGAATCGCTCCTGCGGCAATCATGACAACGCCGATGCCGTTCCAAAGCGTAATCTTTTCGCCAAGAAACAGGAAGGCCAGCGCAATAGCGAACACAACGCTCAGCTTGTCGATGGGACCAACCTGAGAGACGGTACCGACCTTAAGCGCAAGAAAATAAAACAGCCACGATAACGCGCCGGCCGTTCCGCTCATTGCGATAAAGGCTAGAGCTTTGCGCTGGGCTAAAATGTCACCCATTTGGCCGAATTTTCCCTGTACGGCGATGACAGCCAGAAGAAACAGGGCCATAATGACGGACCGCAGGGCGGTAGCGGAATTGGCGTCAAGATCCTTGAGGCCGATTTTGCCGAAGATCGATACCAGTGCGGCAAAAACAGCGGAAAGCAGCGCATAGGGAAGCCACATTTTATACGAACCTCCTCAGCCCTGAAGTAAGGGCTTGGTATTTGAGTATGGTTTAACCTTAATTGACGGAGATGATTCCGATAACTCTGCTTCGTCAAACGACTGTCTAATTAGGCTAGTCAACGTCAAAGAAAAGACTTGATTTATGAATGTTTTTCCTGTAGTATCAGGAAGTATCATTTTTGAGCCTGCGGACTTTCTAGACGCAGTTCGGCATGTATGTCCCGGTAGCTCAGTCGGATAGAGCATGCGCCTTCTAAGCGCACGGTCGGGGGTTCGAATCCCTTCCGGGACGCCAGTTCGTATAATTATGTCCATTTTAATAAATGCCAAAAAGCCTGTAATCCCTTGTTAATCAAGGAATTACGGGCTTTTTTGAATCTTTTTTTCACTCAGTTTAAGCGATTTAAATGGCGGCTCTTAGGTTATGGACGGTAACAAAGGTTCTGCCGGAATCAATCCTATAAGGTTTGCTCCCGAAAGATTCAACCTGGATTGTTTGCGTTGGGTCCAAGGTAAATTCGACCTTCATTGTAACTCTTAGAGTTCCAATGGTATCTCCCGGCAACGGGCCCGATACTACGTCGAAGGTCACGATTGCAGTACTGGTCGTTGGAAATGGAGTAACTCGTAACAATACTTCAAACGAGTGTTTTTGACTGGGGTAAATCGTTACTGGGACAGGCCGTTCAAAGTCTCCCTTGAGACTCGTGGAGATTAATATAAGCGATGTTGTTTCGTTATAAATATTAAAGCCGCGAGTAGCTTGTATTTCTGATGAATCGCCGTTCCTGTTCAGTAACGGACTACAAAAGAGGCTCACGACAATGATTAGCAAAATGAATAAAACAAGAATTATGGCTGAGTCCATCCCAACACCTCCTGATGCATTTATACCAACATATGTGAGAGCAATAGATTGGTACGGGCTTCAGCGCGTATCAGGTATATTAGTCAATTAGCGGCAGCTACAATCTTTTTTTCAGCGCCGCAGGCCGGAACCGTAATTTTTCCTTTTAACTTGCTCGTGTTATAATGTAGCCAACTTTGGTGAAATAAGGTCGTCACAGAAGATGAGGCGGTGGTAGCATTACGACATCCAATGATTCTCCCCGCGGGGAAAAAGACAACCTTTACCTGTTTCCGAATACGCTGGATCTTTATCAGGAGCAGCTGACCCGAATGCTGGAAGCGGAGCAGTACGGAGAAGCCAAGCGCATGCTCCAGTTTCTGCTTCAATGCCGGGGAGAGGATCAGCGGCATTATGAAGAGTGGGGCAATCTGCTCGCCTGGCTGGAGATGGCCTTTCCCGAAAGCGGAAGCCAGGGTGATGAAGAGGAGGATGATCCCGACGAGGACGATTTGCGCCAATCGGCATTGACACCCTCGAATCAGGATGAATCCTACGTGCAGCAGGTATTGTACATAATGAAAAACCATCCGATGCTGGATCAGCAGCTGCTTGCGCTGGAAAGGGCGGCCCATTTGCGGAGCCCCGAGGTGGATACGGCGATCCGGGAATGGCTGGAGCAAGAGTCGCTGCATCCCGTCGTGCAGTTCAAAGCGCTGCAATGTCTGCGCCGGAGAGGCGATTCAGGCCCGCTGCGGCTTGAGAGGCTTGGCGAAACGGCTGAGCTTGAGATTGACCGGGTTCCGCTTGAGCTGGACGATTACCCGGAGCCGGTGCGCCGGATTCTTGAACGGGTGGAAAGCGTGACGGAGACGATGGATCCGACGCTGCCTCATTTTGCCCGCGAGCTCTGGAAGGAATGTCTGCAGTATTTGTACGGAAGCTCCGCTTACACCCGGATGCTGAGCGAGGAAGAAGCGGTCGTCGACAGTTATGCTGCGGCGCTGCATCAGACTCTTCTGCTTGCCGTGTACGGATCGGCCGACGAGGACGAAATTAGGCATACATACGGCATTACCGATGAGCTCCGCTTCCGCTACGAGCAGGCAAGCCGCTCCATGAGGCAAATTACGGATTTGCAGGAAGGTTACGGAGAACACTAGGCGGCTTGTAATCATGCGGCTAGTTGATTATAATGGAATGGTTTATTACAACGTGGATAATCGGCGCTTGGCGCCTATTTTTTGGAGGGGAAAGCATAAATGACAGCTACTTGGGAGAAAATAGAAACGAACGTCGTTTCCATCGACGTTGAGGTTAGTGCAGAGCAAGTTAAGGACGCGATTGATCAAGCGTTCAAAAAAGTGGTAGGCCGCGTAAATGTACCTGGCTTCCGCAAAGGCAAAGTGCCTCGCTCCATTTTTGAATCCCGCTTCGGCGTGGAAAGCCTGTACCAAGATGCGATCGACATCCTTCTGCCAACGGCTTACTCCGATGCACTGAAGGAAACGGGCGTAGAGCCAGTTGACCGCCCTGAAATCGACGTAGAGCAATTCAGCAAAGGCCAATCGTTCAAGTTCAAAGCAAAAGTAACGGTTAAGCCTGAAGTAAAGCTCGGCGAGTACAAAGGCATTGAAATTCCAGCAGCAAACAGCGAGGTTTCCGAAGAGGAACTGGCGGCTGAGCTGGAGCGTCTGCAGCAGCGTCATGCTGAGCTCGTCGTTGTTGAAGAAGGCGCAGCGGACAAAGGCGACACGGTTGTCATCGATTTTGAAGGCTTCGTAGACGGAGAAGCTTTTGAAGGCGGACAAGCTGAGCGTTATTCCCTGGAGCTTGGTTCGAACTCTTTCATCCCTGGCTTCGAAGACCAGCTGATCGGTCTGGCTACAGGCGATTTCAAGGATGTTGAAGTTACGTTCCCGGAAGAGTACCATGCGGAAAACCTTGCCGGCAAACCAGCGGTATTCAAAGTGAAGCTGCATGAAATCAAGCGCAAAAACCTGCCGGCTCTTGACGACGAGTTCGCCAAAGACGTTAGCGAGTTCGACACGCTGGACGAGTACAAACAAGACCTGTCCGCCAAGCTGAAAGAGCGTAAGGATAAAGAAAACGAGCAAGCCCGCGAAACGGCTCTCGTCGACGCAGCTGCAGCTAAAGCTGAAGTTGAAATTCCTGAAGCGATGATCAACACCGAGGTAGATTTCCTGCTGCGCGACTTCGAAAACCGCATCAAACAGCAAGGTCTGAACATGGAGCTGTACTTCCAGTTCTCCGGCCAGGACGAGGCTGCTCTGCGCGGCCAAATGCGTTCCGACGCTGAGAAGCGTGTTCTGAATAACCTCGTGCTTGACGCGATCGCTAAACAAGAGTCCATCGAAGTATCCGAGGACGAAGTAAACGAAGAGCTGGAGAACCTTTCCAAGATGTACAACCGTCCTGCTTCCGAGCTGCGCGACATTTTTGAGCGCAACGGCAACCTGGACAACATGAAGGAAGATCTGAAGCTCCGCAAAACGATCAAATTCCTTTCCGACAACAGCAAAGTGGCATCGGAAGTCGCTTAAGTCGCCTTCTATGCAATTCCGTAAGGCACGTCTTCGCACGTGCCTTATTTTTACCACTGGGAACGACATAATGAACGGCACCTGCGCTCTGCAGGAATGGGGACGAGTCCCCTTACATAAGAATGGAACACAGCGCGGACTGCCTCGAGCCGGCAAAAATGACAGAGGCGCTCAGGCGTGCTAGAATGAAGTTGTATCTGAACTCCAAAGCGGAAAGTAGGTTGGTCGCATGAATTTGGTACCGATCGTAGTCGAACAAACAAATCGCGGTGAGCGTTCTTACGATATCTATTCCCGTCTTCTCAAAGACAGGATTATTTTCTTGGGCAGCGCAATCGACGATGATGTTGCGAATTCCATCATTGCCCAGCTGCTATTCCTGGCGGCCGACGATCCGGAGAAAGATATTCACCTGTATATCAACTCTCCCGGCGGTTCGGTAACTGCGGGTATGGGTATCTTTGATACAATGCAATTTATTAAACCGGATGTGTCGACGATCTGTGTCGGCATGGCGGCGAGCATGGGCTCCCTGCTGCTCACGGCAGGCGCCAAGGGCAAACGTTTCTCGCTTCCTAACAGCGAAGTGATGATTCATCAGCCGCTCGGCGGCGTCCGCGGCCAAGCCTCGGACATCAAGATCCATGCGGATTGGATTATCAAGACGAAGCAGAAGCTCAACCAGATTTACGTCGAACGCACCGGCCAGCCGTATGAGAAGATTGAACGCGATACCGACCGCGACAATTTCCTCAGCGCCGACGAAGCTCTCGCTTACGGGCTGATTGATAAGGTTGTCAGCGTTCCGGAAGCGGGTATTTTGTAACATCTTCCTTGAAGGGGTGATCCAGTGTTTAAATTCAACGAAGAGAAGGGCCAATTGAAGTGCTCTTTTTGCGGTAAGTCTCAGGACCAGGTCCGCAAGCTCGTAGCAGGTCCTGGCGTTTATATATGCGATGAATGCATCGAGCTCTGCACGGAAATCGTGGAAGAGGAGCTTGGACATGAGGAAGAGCTTGACCTCAAGGACATTCCAAAGCCAAAAGATATCCGGGCGATTTTGGACTCCTACGTTATCGGCCAAGAGGCGGCGAAGAAATCCCTGAGCGTAGCGGTTTACAACCACTACAAGCGGGTCAATTCGCAGAACAAGCTTGAGGACGTTGAGCTGCAGAAGAGTAACATTATGCTGGTCGGCCCTACGGGCTCCGGCAAAACGCTGCTCGCGCAGACGATGGCCAAAATCCTCAATGTTCCGTTTGCGATTGCCGACGCAACTTCCTTGACGGAAGCCGGTTACGTGGGCGAAGACGTCGAGAACATTTTGCTGAAGCTGATTCAAGCTGCCGATTACGATGTGGAGAAGGCTGAACGCGGCATCATCTACATCGACGAAATCGATAAAGTAGCCCGTAAATCCGAGAACCCGTCCATTACGCGCGACGTATCGGGCGAGGGCGTGCAGCAGGCATTGCTCAAAATTCTCGAGGGCACGGTCGCTTCCGTTCCACCGCAAGGCGGACGTAAGCATCCTCACCAAGAGTTCATTCAAATCGATACGACGAATATTCTGTTCATCTGCGGCGGTGCATTCGACGGCCTTGAGCAGATCATCAAACGGCGTATCGGCAAAAAAGTCATCGGTTTCAACACCGGCGGCGATGGCACAAAAGATATGAAGGCGGGCGAGTACCTGTCTCTGGTACTGCCGGAGGACTTGCTCAAATTCGGTCTCATTCCGGAGTTCGTCGGACGTCTTCCAGTCATCTCGACGTTGGAGCCGCTTGACGAAGCTGCGCTTGTCCGCATTCTGTCCGAGCCGAAAAACGCTCTGGTAAAGCAGTACCAGAAGATGCTTGAGATGGACAACGTCAAGCTGGAGTTTGAAGCCGAGGCTCTTGATGCAATTGCGAAGGAAGCGATTAAGCGCAACACCGGCGCCCGCGGCCTGCGCGCCATTATCGAAGGCATTATGCTGGAGATTATGTACGAGGCGCCTTCCCGCGAGGAGCTCAGCACCTGCGTCATTACCGAAAAGGTTGTGCAGGATAAAGTAATTCCTGAGCTTACCGCCAAAAAAGGCAAGAAAAAAGAAGAGAGCGCCTGATCTTAACGCTTTAACGGCATAGGATGACGGCTGCACCGTCAAACCCGTCATCGTTCCACCTTACCCGGCTTTTGACCAGCCGGGATGGGGTGGACTTTGGCATTTCATAGGGAGAGATGACGTTTATGTATTCTCGCAAGGATACTGTCCCCGTCCGCGTCGGAAATCTGACCATCGGCGGCAGCAACGAAGTAATCATCCAGAGTATGTGTACGACCAAAACCGCAGATGTGGAAGCGACCGTTGCCGAAATTCTCCGTCTTGAGGAAGCTGGCTGCCAGGTCGTGCGTGTGACGGTCAACAATAAGGAAGCGGCTGAAGCAATCAAGGAAATTAAAAGCCGCATTCATATTCCGCTTGTTGCAGACATTCATTTCGATTATCGTCTAGCGCTTCTTTCAATTGAGAACGGCGTCGACAAGGTCCGCATTAATCCCGGCAATATCGGACGGCGCGAGAAGGTAGAAGCCGTCGTTAAGGCATGTAAAGAGAAGGGCATTCCGATTCGAATTGGCGTTAATGCCGGCTCGCTGGAGAACCATCTGCTGGAGAAATACGGCTATCCGACGCCGGAGGCCATGGTAGAGAGCGCCTTGTTCCACATTGGCATTTTGGAAGAGCTGGATTTCCACGATATTATCGTTTCCTTAAAAGCTTCTGATGTGCCAATGGCAATTGCTGCGTACAGCATGGCAGCGGAGAAAATCAAGTATCCGCTTCACCTTGGCATTACCGAGGCGGGCACTCTGCATTCCGGCACGATTAAAAGCTCCGCCGGTATCGGCGCGCTGCTGGCAATGGGCATCGGCAACACGGTGCGCATCTCGCTTAGCGCAGATCCGGTCGAGGAAGTAAAGGTTGCGCGGGAGCTGCTCAAAACGTTCGGCCTGATCACGAATGCGGCGACGCTCATTTCCTGTCCGACCTGCGGACGTCTTGACATCGACCTGTTCTCCATCGCGAACGAAGTGGAGGAGTACATTTCGAAGATCAAAGTGCCGATTAAAGTTTCGGTGCTCGGCTGCGCAGTCAACGGCCCTGGTGAAGCGCGCGAGGCCGACATCGGCATCGCCGGCGCACGCGGCGAAGGTATGCTTTTCCGCTACGGAGAGATGATTCGCAAAGTGCCTGAGGCAGAGCTGCTGTCCGAGCTCAAAAAAGAAATCGACGAGATCGTCCGGGTGTTTGAGGAAACGGGAGAAATTCCGGGTCGTAAAGAGCATTTGCCGGCATAACACTTAGGAACCGTTCCGCCATTTGGGCTGAACGGTT
Organism: Paenibacillus pasadenensis; assembly: GCF_023715725.1. Lineage (GTDB taxonomy): Bacteria > Bacillota > Bacilli > Paenibacillales > Paenibacillaceae > Paenibacillus_O > Paenibacillus_O pasadenensis_A. The sequence continues at coordinate 1,112,161 of NZ_JAMBOT010000001.1, read as the reverse complement.
TTTTTGCATAGGTCTGGATTTAGCTTGCGGATGATTCGGAGAATGGTGGAACAGAGGCTGCATTTAAATAAGAATCTTTGACAGGAGGGTTCCCGTATGGACGGAATCATGCAGCTGCTGAAACAGAAGGCCGAAAAGACGCTGAAAACGAAAGCGCCGATGTCTTATTCCAATTACGGGTTTGGCTTGCTCGGCTTGCTGCTGACCCGGGTCGCTGGTGCCGCTGCAGCAGCTGCTGCATAAGCGGCTCTTTGGGCCGTTAGGAATGAACCTCACAACAGTCGGGGCTCCGGAAGGAGCCGCCGGGGAAGTGCTGCCGGTCTATCGCAGCTCCGGCGCTCCAGCCAAACATTGGACGTTCACGGAAGCGATGGACGGCGCAGGGGCGGTATGTTCATCAGCCGCCGATATGCTTCGGTATGTCGAAGCCCAGCTTGAAGCGGCAGCGGCCGGGCCGCATGCGCAGCCTTCTTCAGCGGAGCCGTCGGAAACGGAACAGCCGTCAATGGCAGGTCAATCCGCAGACGCTGGTGAAACTGTTTTACGCGCGCTAAAGGCTTCGCAGCAGGAGCTGGAGAACTTCGGCAAAGGAACCGCGCTTGCCTATGCCTGGATTATCCGTTCCGAAGCGGACGGCAGCCGGACGTATTGGCATAACGGCGGTACCTACGGCTCCAGCAGCTTCATTTCCTTTAATCCGCAGCATGAAGCCGGACTTGTGGTGCTGTCGAATCGCGGGCCGTCCGTTATCAGCCAGCTTGCCCCGTTAATCGGCCTGAAGCCGATGTCCGCCGATCTGCTTGGGGCGGAGCTCGGGCGGATGTTGTACCGGAATTAAATTTTGCTCAACGTTTCCCCGAATTGCTTCCGAAACGACTAACTCCTGCCGGTACAGGCAATACTATCCGGTATGGGTCTTTTATTCCGGTAGCTTGAGAGGAGCGGATGAGCATGACATTAAGTTTATTTTTGATGCTGGTGCAGGTATTTTTCGCAGTCGTAATCGGGGTGTACTTTTGGAATATGCTGCGCAGCCAGCGCACGAACAAAACGGCTGTAGACAAGGAGTCGCGCAAGGAAATGGATAAGCTGCGCAAGCTTCGTTCGATTTCCTTGACCAAGCCGCTGGCTGAGAAAACGCGCCCGCAAACGATGAACGACATCGTCGGGCAGCGCGACGGATTAAGGGCGATGAAGGCGGCTTTGTGCAGCGCCAACCCTCAGCATGTTATCGTTTATGGTCCGCCGGGGGTAGGGAAAACGGCTGCGGCGCGCGTTGTGCTTGAAGAGGCGAAGAAAAATCCGACTTCACCGTTTTTGGCCGAGGCCAAATTTACGGAAATTGACGCTACGACAGCCCGCTTTGACGAGCGGGGCATTGCCGATCCGTTAATCGGCTCCGTTCATGATCCGATCTATCAGGGAGCGGGTGCAATGGGTGTTGCCGGGATTCCGCAGCCTAAACCAGGCGCAGTGACCAAAGCACATGGCGGCATGCTTTTTATTGACGAGATCGGTGAATTACACCCGATTCAGATGAATAAATTGTTAAAGGTGTTAGAGGACCGCAAAGTTTATTTGGAGAGCGCCTACTATCACTCCGAGGACCCCAACATTCCGATGTACATCCATGATATTTTTCAAAATGGCCTGCCCGCCGATTTCCGGCTTGTCGGGGCAACGACCCGTTCGCCGCAGGAGCTGCCTCCCGCGCTTAGATCGAGGTGTATGGAAATCTATTTCCGGCCGCTGCTGCCGGAGGAAATCGCCGAAATCGCCGACAATGCCGTCAAAAAAATCGGCTTTGCTCCGTGCCCGGAAGCAGTTGGCGTCGTGAAACGTTATGCTACAAATGGACGCGAAGCGGTTAATATTATACAACTGGCGGCTGGACTCGCTCTTTCCGAGAAGCGTGAAACGATTAGCGCGGCCGATATTGAGTGGGTCGTCAACAGCAGCCAGATTCCGCCGCGCCCGGACCGCAAAGTTCCGTCCGCTCCGCAGGTTGGCTTCGTAAACGGCCTTGCCGTATACGGACCGAACATGGGCACGCTGCTGGAAATTGAGGTCAGCGCTATCCCGACCGCAGCGGGCAAAGGAAGCTTCACGATTACCGGCGTTGTGGACGAAGAGGAGCTGGGCGGCGGACAGCGCACGCTGCGCCGCAAAAGCATGGCTAAAGGCTCGGTGGAAAACGTCATCACGATGCTCCGCCGTACAGGGCTTCGTCCGCAGGACTACGATCTGCACATCAATTTCCCTGGAGGCACGCCGATTGACGGGCCGTCCGCCGGCGTGGCGATGGCGACGGCGATTACCTCGGCTATTCGCGGTATTCCGGTTGATCACACGATTGCCATGACGGGTGAGGTCGGCATTCACGGCAACGTTAAGCCGGTCGGCGGAGTGCTGGCGAAGGTAGAAGCCGCTTTTCAAGCCGGAGCGCTTACCGTCTACATTCCGAAGGATAACTGGCAGGCTATTTTTGCCGACCTGAACGGCCTTAAGGTCATCGCCGTCGATCGTGTCGAGGAAATTTTCAGCGATCTGTTTCCTGGAGAGAGCAAGCTCGATGAGGCGCAGGAGCTGCCGCAAATCGCAGATTTGTTCATGACGCCGCAAGTTCCTTATTTGCAGGCGGATTCCCGAGAATGATACAATAGGAAGACTATCTTAAGGTGGGAGGAATTGGCATGGGACCTTCCAAAGGAAGAGGCCGTCGACTGCCGCTGCTCCCTCTGCGGGGCCTTCTTGTTTACCCCAGCATGGTGCTACATCTCGACGTAGGAAGAGATAAGTCCGTCAAGGCGCTCGATCGGGCTATGCTCGATGATCATATGATTTTGCTGTGTTCCCAGTCGGAGGTCAACATTGAAGAGCCGACAGAGGAGGATATTTACCGGATTGGCACCATTGCCAAGGTGCGGCAGATGCTCAAGCTGCCTAACGGTACGATCCGCGTTCTCGTCGAGGGCGTAACCCGGGCGGAGATTCAGGATTATTTACCGGAAGAGGAATTTTATGAGGTTTCAATCATCGAGCTTCCGGAGGAGGAATCCACCGATCCCGAGATCGATGCGCTGATGCGTACGGTATTGAGTCAATTCGAGCATTACATCACCTTGTCCAAAAAGGTGACCCCGGAGACGCATGCCGCTGTTTCCGACATCGACGAGCCAGGGCGGCTCGCCGATGTGATTACCAGCCATCTGTCGCTCAAAATCAAGGACAAACAGGAGATTCTGGAGACGGTCGATGTGAAAGCCCGTCTCGAGAAGCTGCTGGATCTGCTCGGCAACGAGCGCGAGGTGCTGGAGCTGGAGCGTAAAATCAGCCAGCGCGTCAAAAAACAGATGGAGAAAACCCAGAAGGAGTATTACCTCCGCGAGCAGATGAAGGCGATCCAGAAGGAGCTTGGCGACCGCGAAGGCCGCGCCGGCGAGGTGGAAGAGCTGCGGGCTCAGATGGAAAGTGCGGAGCTGCCCGAAAAAGTAAAAGAGAAGGTTGTCAAGGAAATCGACCGTCTCGAAAAAATGCCGGCGTCCTCCGCTGAGGGCGGCGTCATCCGCAATTATATCGATTGGTTGTTATCGCTTCCATGGAGCAAAAAGACCGAAGATCATCTGGACTTGGCAAAGGCCGAGGAAGTGCTGGAAGAGGATCATTACGGACTGGAGAAGCCAAAGGAACGGGTGCTGGAGTATTTGGCTGTCCAGCAGCTGGTCCGCAAGCTGAAAGGTCCGATTCTATGTCTCGTCGGCCCTCCTGGCGTCGGCAAAACGTCGCTGGCTCGTTCGATTGCGAAGTCGCTGGGCCGCGAGTTCGTAAGGATCTCGCTTGGCGGCGTGCGCGACGAGGCGGAAATTCGCGGCCATCGCCGCACCTATGTCGGCGCTATGCCGGGAAGAATTATTCAGGGCATGAAAACGGCCGGTTCGATGAACCCTGTGTTTTTGCTTGATGAGATCGACAAGATGGCATCGGATTTCCGGGGCGATCCCGCATCCGCCATGCTTGAGGTATTGGATCCTGAGCAGAACAGCACGTTCAGCGACCATTTTATTGAAACGCCGTTTGATCTGAGCTCCGTTATGTTCGTAACGACGGCGAATGCGCTGCATAACATTCCGCGTCCGCTGCTGGACCGGATGGAAGTGCTGTATATTCCGGGTTATACGGAGCTGGAAAAGCAGCAGATCGCCCGCCGCTACCTGCTGCCAAAGCAGAAGCGGGAGCACGGGCTGCAGGAGGAGCAGCTGGAGCTGGAGCCAGAGGCGCTGATGGCGCTGATTCGCGAGTATACCCGCGAGTCCGGCGTACGTAATCTGGAGCAGCAGGTCGCTTCTATTTGCCGGAAAGCCGCCAAACGGTTTGTTTCGGAGCCGGACAGCGGATCGCTTAACGTCGATGTGCCGCTGCTCAAGGAATGGCTGGGACCGGCTAAGTTCCGCTACGGGCTTGCCGAGGCTGAAGATCAGATCGGCGCGGTGACGGGCCTGGCCTGGACCGAGGTCGGCGGAGACACCTTGGTTATTGAGGTGACGGTGCTTCCGGGCACTGGCAAGCTGACGCTTACCGGCAAGCTTGGCGACGTGATGAAGGAGTCTGCGCAGGCGGCGTTCAGCTACACCCGCTCCCGGGCGGAGGAGCTGGAGCTTGACCCGCAGTTCCACGAGAAAAATGACATCCACATCCACATACCGGAGGGAGCAATCCCTAAGGACGGCCCATCTGCCGGCATTACGATGGCAACGGCGCTTATTTCTGCTCTTACGGGCCGCAAGGTTAGCAAAACCGTTGCGATGACGGGAGAGATTACGCTGCGCGGCAGAGTGCTGCCGATTGGCGGACTGAAAGAAAAGTCGCTGGCCGCGCATCGCGCCGGCATACGCAAGGTGCTGCTTCCGGCCGATAATGAGCGGGATCTGCGCGATATTCCGGACAGCGTGCGGGGCGATATGGAATTTGTGCCCGTGGCTCATATGGATGAAGTGCTGAAGCACGCGCTGCTGCCGAAAGGCGCTCCGGCGGAAGACGCAAGCGGCGATGTGAACGAAGAGAAAGCAGGTACGCCGATTTTATGAAAATAACGAATGCCGAATTTATTATCAGTGCGGTTCAACCGCATCAATATCCTAGTGACGCCTTGCCGGAGATTGCTCTGGCAGGGCGTTCCAACGTTGGCAAGTCCTCGCTCATCAATAAGCTGATTCTCCGCAAAAATTTGGCGAGGACAAGCTCCCAGCCGGGAAAAACCCAGCAGCTCAACTATTACCGCGTGAATGAAGCGGTGTATTTCGTCGATTTTCCGGGATACGGTTATGCCAAAGTGTCCAAAACGGAGCGCGAAGCGTGGGGGAAAATGATCGAACGTTATTTGCAAAACCGGGAAGAGCTGAAGCTGGTTCTGCATGTCATCGATATTAGGCATGATCCGTCCAAGGACGATGTGCTGATGTTCAACTGGCTTAAGCATTATGGGATTCCGATGTGCATTGTGTGCACAAAAGCGGACAAAATTCCGAAAAGCCAATGGGAGAAGCACAAAAAAGCCGTTAAAACGACGCTTGGCGCAGATGCCCGCGACCGTCTCGTTTTATTCTCCTCCGAAACGGGTATGGGAAGAGAAGAACTATGGGATGTAATTAAGGATTCGGCCGGATTTGCGAGCGAAGAGCAGCAAGGAATGACGGAATCGTAAGGAAACTGTATTCTGATTCGGTCCAATCGCGGCTGGCAGCGGATAATTCTAAAATTCGGCTGATTATCAGAGGCGGCTGGCAGGAAACGGCGCGCTAAATCACGTATAATGGTAGTAAGAAAGTAAATTTTAGCCTGCAAGCTGCAGCGTCCCTTTTTCAAAACAAAGAATTGAGGAGATTCATATGGCTCAGCGGATAGCCACCGAATATGTTCATGCCAAACTGCAACTGACCCGTGATGAGATGACCCGTTTTTTCCGTTTTATCAAGGAGCAGCAAGTGCGCTTTAGCGTCATGGTTCTTGAAAACGGCAGCCAAGAGGCGGTTCTCGAAGACAACGCAGGGAGGGAAAAGGTCCGCTTTGTTTTTCAGCAGGAAGACGGCCAGTTTATTTGCGAGTGGTCCTGCCGGATTACGCAGCCAGCGCTGACCAATGTTATGCGCAAGGTTGTGTCGGCATTCAAGGGCGACGCGGTCGTCAATCGGATTTACAGCCATTATACGATGACTTACCATTATCAGGCCGGTGCGGTTCAGCGCATTACGGAACAGAATGATGCGGGCTCCCGTGTCGTGTACCAGTTCAAGGATACGCTGGGCGAGATGGAGCGCACGTTCCGCATGAATACGGTCGAGAACGAGATTGACTGGCTGAAGCGGGCGGTTAACCGGCTGCTTGATCAGCGGATTGCTGCGGGTACAGATGAGGACAAACAAAAGATTGATTTGCAGTTGTCCGAGATGTCCAGCCGGCTGTTTGCTTTAGAGGCTTAGTTTTTCGGATTTCGAAACATCTAGACCCGCTTTGGACCGCCTTTTCAGAAGGCGGTCCTTTTCATTTTAATGCTCATAAGAAAAACGGGTGCGCTCAATCAATCCTTTACCGAAAAAAAGGTTGCAATTCAATGGGATAGATGTTATTTTTAATTTCGTTGAAAAAACCCAATATAGGAACCAGGATTCACTCAGGACATGGATATGTTGCGAGAGAGAGTTATCCCTCGGGAAGTGAATGACGTAGGTCCTAGCGGATGAAATTTTTAATCATTTTATTCCTAGGAAGGGGGAACCGGAAGATGGAATACTCAACTTTCGGAAGACATGTTGCGGTTGATGCTTGGGGAGTAGATTTTGAACTCATTAACAAGGCAGAGTTTCTGCAAGCCCACATGGTAGAGGCGGCGGAAGCATGCGGCGCATCTGTGCTCTCGGTTCAAGCTCAGCAATTTGAACCTCAAGGCGCAACGGTACTGGTACTCTTATCAGAGAGCCATCTCTCGATTCACACGTATCCAGAAAAAGGCTTTGCCGCGCTTGATTGTTACACCTGCGGCGAGACGGTGGATCCGCAGCTTGCGATCGATTATATGCTGGCTGTTCTGAAGCCTAAAACAACTCACGCCAAGAAGCTGATCCGCGGAATGGGCGAGCTTCAAGTCGTAGAGCCGGAAATGAAAGCAACCGAACTGGTTTAATAGACCGGAACTCTGTACAAATAACCATGGGGTCTCCCATGGTTATTTTTTTTGAACGAACCGCAAGCGCTTGTGGCGAAGCAGGTTGACCGGTGTCGAATATGGGATAAATGCTGTCCTATTCCAACCGTGGAATAGAAAGCCAGCAACGGGTCAACACTAATGGTGGAATCGTAACAGAGTGCTGTCCGGATGAGGGCGGCCTTCAAAATTCCGTCATAAATCGTGTCAAATGTGCTTGTCGAACTATGCTATACTAGTGAACGAACCTTTATGGGAAGGCGGTGATGTCACATGCACATTGTTGTGGTCGGTCTTAATTACCGGACAGCTCCGGTTGAGGTGCGCGAGCAATTCGCGATTTCGGACAAGGAGCTTCCGCGCGCCGTCGAGGCGCTGAAAGCGACCCCTAGCATTCTTGAATGTGTCATCGTCGCGACCTGTAACCGGACGGAGCTGTATGCGATCGTGGATCGCCATCAGCTCTGCGCGCACCATATCCGCTCCTTCATGGAGCAGTGGTTTCGCCTGCCGCGTCAGGACTTCACCAATCATTTATATATGTACGAGGATGACCGGGCGATCGAGCACTTATTCCGTGTTACGAGCGGTCTGGATTCCATGGTCATCGGCGAAACGCAAATTCTGGGGCAGGTGCGCAATGCGTGGCTGCTTTCCCAGCAAAAGCGGGCGACCGGCACGATTTTTAATATGCTGTTCAAACAGGCGGTTACGCTGGCGAAAAACGCTCATTCCGAGACGTCGATCGGCGAGTCGGCTGTGTCGGTCAGTTATGCGGCCGTTGAACTCGGCAAGCGTATTTTCGGCCAGTTCAACCGCAAAACGGTCATGATTATCGGCGCGGGCAAAATGAGCGAGCTTACGGCCAAACATCTCTACTCCAACGGAGCGGATCGTGTGTTTGTCGTCAACCGTACCTTTGACCGGGCGGCAGAGCTGGCAGAGAAATTTAACGGCATTCCGTGTTCGATGGAAGAGGCGCAGCGGAGGCTTCATGAAGCGGATATTATTATCAGCTCTACTGGCGCTTCCGGTTACGTGCTTCGCCGTGAACAGGTTGCAGCGGCTATGCAGCGCCGGCGTTCGCGTCCGATGTTTATGATCGATATCGCTGTGCCGCGCGATTTGGACCCGGGCATTGCTTCGGTCGATAACGTATTCCTTTATGATATTGACGATCTGGAGGGCATTGTGGAAACGAATCTGGAGCACCGCCGTCAGGAAGCCGAAAAAATCGAATTGATGATCGCTTCCACGCTGGACGAGTTCCATCAATGGTACCGCACGCTTGGGGTCGTTCCGCTCATTCGTTCCCTTCAGGAAAAAGCGGATGACATTCATCGCCAGACGATGGACAGCCTTTCCAAAAAGCTCCCCGGACTGGATGATCGGGAGCTCAAGGTCATTCAGAAGCTGACCAAAAGCATGCTGAATCAGATGGTTCAAGATCCGATTCACGGAATTAAAGAGCTGGCGGGCGAGAGAAAGGCGGACGAGGCCATGGAGCTGTTCGCCAAGCTGTTTGCCCTGGAGGAGCCTGCATCGGAGCCGGAAGCTGCAAAAGGCGACCCCTCCGCCGCCCGCACGGGCGGAGTCAAATCCACACTCGCGGTCGTGACGCCTTAAGCTTCGCCGGCCGCACCGCGGTCTAGCCCTGCATCTTTATTAGGACAGGAGGGCGCAATGGCCACCACATACTGGTTATATGATACGATTTTGTATATATACGCCCTGAGCCTTCTGTTTTACTTCTCGGACTTCGTCGATGCGAACCGGAGAGCGAAGCGGATGGGCGCAGGGCTGCTTGTGTTCGTATGGGTACTGCAAACTGCGTTTGTGCTTGAGCGGATTTGGGAGCATATGGACATGACGTTGTTCTCGCGGTTTGAATATTGGCTGGGCGTCTCCTGGCTGCTGCTTACCGCATCTCTTGTGATAAGCCGGTTTTTCCGGATTGAATTCATCGTTTTTCTCGTTAATTTGATTGGCTTCAGCGTTTTGGCGCTGAATTTGTTCAGCAATCAGAATTCCGAAATTCCGCTTGAGCCGTGGAAGCTGGCGCAGGAGCTGCTCATTTTACATATCAGCCTTGTGCTCTGTTCCTTCGCCGCTCTGGCGATTGCCGCCGTGTTCTCAGGCATGTACCTGTTCCTGCATGGAAGGCTGAAATCGCGCAAATGGAGCCGCTCCCTGGCAAGGCTGCCCAGTCTTGACCAGCTTGACCGTTTCTCGTACAGGCTGGTGCTAATCGGCGTGCCTTTGCTGGCGCTTTCGTTGTCGGTAGCCGTTTCTTCGGTCATTGTGGAGGACAGGCTGAATTATCTGTTTGACTGGAAAGTCATTACCTCCTTTGTGGCGCTGATCTTTTACGGTTTTTATCTGTTTAAAAGAGCGGTTCAGCATAAACCCGGCATGGAAGCTGCACGCTGGAATCTGATCTGTTTTGCTCTGCTTGTGCTGAATACGATGATTAATCCGATATCGGATTTTCACCGCTGGTCCTGACCCCATTCTTAATGAGGAGGCGCTTCATGATGGAAGGTTATCCTGTCGTGCTTAGGCTGCAGGGCAGAGATTGCCTCATTGTCGGGGGAGGCGGGGTCGCTGAACGCAAGGCGCTTGCACTGCTGGAGGGCGGAGCGGACAGGCTTACGGCGGTCAGTCCAACATTCACGACGGCGCTGTTAACACTTGGGGCGGAAGGAAGGCTGTCGCTCCTGCACCGAGACTATGAAGACGGGGACGCCGAAGGCCGGTTTCTCGTTATTGCCGCAACCGATAAGGACAGCGTGAACCGGATGGTCGGTTTCCAGGCCGAAGCGGCAGGGTCGCTGTTCAGCGATGCATCTAGCGGTCAGCAGGGAAGCTTCACCTCCTCTGCGGCGGTGCGAAGCGGCGGTTTGCTGCTTACGGCACATACGGGAGGAGAGGCTCCAGCGCTGGCTGCTGTTGTGCGCGAGGAGCTGGAGCTTCTTTACGGGCATTCGCGTTATGAAGAAGCAGTGAAGCGAATGGGAGAGCTGCGCCGCAGGCTGCACGATGAGGGAATGCCTGCTGCCGAACGCCGGGAGCGGCTTCGAGCGGAAGCAAGGCGGCTAGCGGATTGGGCCGCGGACGGCAGGAGTCGGGACGCCGAAGATAAGCGTCAGTAGAGTGCTGTACCACGAATCGGAGGGCTGATCATTGGCGGAGCGGCCCGTTTTCACCGAGCCTCTAAGAAGTCTGTGAGCAATAAATCGGTAGAGTAGAGTTCTCATACAGGAGGGTCAGCAGCATGTTGCATGAATCTGCGGAATACCGCACCATTGTCGTCGGTACGCGGCAAAGCGCGCTGGCGTTAACCCAGACGGGCCAGGTCATAGATGCGCTTAAGCAGCTCAGCGAAAAACACGGGCTGAATTATCAATTCGAAATCCGCAAAATTGTGACAAAGGGCGACCGGATTCTCGACGTCACCTTGTCCAAGGTAGGAGGCAAAGGGCTGTTCGTTAAAGAAATTGAACAGGCTTTGCTTGACGGGGAAATCGATCTGGCCGTGCACAGTATGAAGGACATGCCGTCCGAGCTCCCCGAGGGCTTGATTAACGGCGCGGTGCCGAAGCGGGTTGATCCAAGGGACTGCCTCATTACGCGCAGCGGAGGCGGTATTGAGGAGCTGCCGCGCGGTGCGGCAGTTGGCACGAGCAGCCTGCGGCGCGCAAGCCAGCTGAAAGCTTTTCGGCCGGATCTGGACATTCGCTCTATTCGCGGCAACATTGATTCCCGCATTCGCAAGCTGGAGACGGAAGGGCTTGATGCCATCGTACTGGCTGCTGCCGGTTTACAGCGGATGGGCTGGGAAGACCGCATGAGCGCGCCAATCGGCGTGGACATTTGCTTGCCTGCAGTTGGACAAGGTGCGCTCGGCATTGAATGCCGCGGCAACGACGCCGAGGTTTGTGAGCTGCTTGCTCTTCTGAATGACGCGGACACGGAGCAGACCGTAAGGGCGGAGCGGACGTTTCTCGGGGCTCTTAATGGCGGCTGCCAGATTCCAATCGGCGCGTTTGCCGTTATTACCGAACGGGACGAGCAAGGTCCTCTGTTTATGCTGACGGGAATGGTAGGAACCCCGGATGGATCGACTATTCTAAAAGAAATTCGCAGCGGACGAAATCCGGAGCAGCTTGGTCTGGAAGTGGCGGAAGCGCTTCGCGATCAAGGAGCGGACCGCATTTTAGCGGACATCGGGGGCTGACATGTCAAAGGGGATCGTTTATTTGGTCGGCGCGGGGCCGGGAGACCCCAAGCTTATTACGGTGCGGGGAATGGAACTGCTTTCCCGCAGCGACGTTGTTGTATATGACCGTCTGGCAAGTCCAAGGCTGCTGCGCAAGCTGAAGCCGGGCGCCGAAAAGATCTACGTCGGCAAACTGCCTGACCGCCATACGATGAAGCAGGAGGAGATCAACCAGCTGCTGGTTGATCTTGCTTTGCAGGGCAAAATTGTCACCCGTCTAAAGGGCGGCGATCCGACGATTTTTGGCCGTGTCGGAGAGGAGGCCGGGCTGCTTGCCGAGCATGGCATTCCATTCGAAATTGTGCCGGGAATTACATCGGCCATTGCCGTGCCTGCCTATGCCGGCATGCCGGTAACACACCGCGATCATGCCTCATCCTTTTCCGTTATAACCGGTCATGAGAGCCCGGATAAGCTGGATCAGAGCATTTACTGGGACAAGGTTACGAATGCTACGGGAACTCTTGTGTTTTTGATGGGCGTTGCCAAAATCAGTTATATCAGCGAACAATTGATTAAACACGGCCGCGACCCAGGAACTCCTGTAGCGCTCGTCCGCTGGGGAACGAGGCCGGAGCAGCGGACGCTGACCGGCACGCTCGGGGATATTGCGGACAAAGTGGAGGCTGCTGGTTTTAAGCCGCCGGCCGTTATCGTTGTCGGTGAGGTTGTTAAACAGCGTGAAACGCTGCAGTGGTATGAGCGCAAGCCGCTGTTCGGCTGCCGTGTGCTCGTCACCCGTTCCCGCGATCAGGCCGGTACGCTGTCCGATCTCATAGAAGAGATGGGCGGAGAGCCCTGCGAATTTCCGGTCATCGAGACGGTTGTTTTGTCTGGAGCGGAAGTCGATGAGTCTTTTCAAGCGGCTCTCGAGCAGGCTGGCGGATATCAGTGGATGTTTTTCACGAGCGTCAACGGCGTAGAGCATTTTTTCCGGCGTCTGACGGAAGCCGGCGGCGATATCCGCAAATTCCATCAAGCCCGTATTGCAGCCGTTGGCCCCAAGACGCGTCAAGCGCTGCAAGAGAAGGGGCTGCAGGTCGAGGCGCTGCCGGGATCTTTTCAAGCGGAAGGAATGCTGGATCATCTGGATCATCTGCTGCAGCCCGGACAGAAGGCTCTGTTCGTAAAAGGCGCGCTCGCCCGCGGCACGCTGCAGCGGGATTTGGAGCGGCGCGGACTGCAAACGGACGCGCTGACGTTATATGACACGCTGCTGCCTGAAGAGCAGGACGATTATGCTCTAGAGTGCCTGCGCGAAGGCCGGGTGCAGGCGGTTACGTTTACGAGCTCCTCGACGGTAACCAATCTGCTGGAAATGCTTCGCCGCGCTGGTGAAACCGATCCGCAAAAGCTGCTGGCCGGCTGTGAAATTGCCGTAATCGGCCCGATAACGGCGCAAACCGCCCGCGAGGCGGGGTTAGAACCGACCGTGCAGCCGGAAGAGGCGACGATGGAGTCGCTGGCCGCTTCGCTTGCGCTGCGGATGGCTGGGCGCCGTTTGGAGCAGCAGGATCATTAACGATTGAGTCCGCGGGAAAGGCGGCGGCATGCTGCCGCCGCCTTTTTTGAGCACTGCGGTTTTGCGGCCTGAGTGCGCATTTTGCTGAATAAATGCCGCCGTAAGCTTATGTATGAATGCTAACGCGATTTATTTTAAGGAGGCTGTATGTATGACTTTCCCACTCGTAAGGCACCGCCGTCTGCGCCGTACTTCGGTGCTGCGTTCCATGGTGCGCGAAACGGTTTTGTCGGCCAACGACTTCATCTATCCGGTATATGTCATTCACGGAGCAAATAAAGAGGAGGAAATTTCCTCCATGCCGGGCGTTTTCCGTTACTCGCTGGACCGTCTGGAGGCGGAAATTCGCGATATCGTGTCACTCGGAATTCCATCGATCATGCTGTTTGGCATTCCCGAGCATAAGGATGAAACAGGCACCTCAGCCTATGACAGCAGCGGTATTGTGCAGCAAGCTACCCGCAAAATAAAGGAGTGGGCGCCGGAGCTGATCGTTATGGCCGATACTTGCCTGTGCCAATTCACCGATCACGGACACTGCGGCATCGTGCGCCAAAACGAACAGACCGGCGATGCTGAGGTCGACAATGACCCTTCGTTGGAGCTGCTCATCCGTACAGCCGTGTCCCAAGCGGAAGCTGGTGCCGATGTTATCGCTCCGTCCAATATGATGGACGGCTTTGTTGGAGCCATCCGAGCCGGACTGGATGAAGCCGGCTTTCATGATATTCCGATTCTGTCCTACTCCGTCAAATACGCCTCCGCTTACTACGGACCGTTCCGCGAGGCTGCTCATTCCGCGCCGCAGTACGGTGACCGCAAATCGTATCAGATGGACCCGGCCAACTTCCGCGAAGCACTGCGCGAGGCGGATACGGACGTAGCCGAAGGCGCGGACATGCTCATGGTCAAGCCGGCTCTAGCTTACCTGGATGTTGTGCGCGCATTGAAGGAAAACTTCGATCTGCCGCTGGTCGCTTACAACGTCAGCGGCGAGTATGCGATGGTTAAGGCGGCGGCTGCCAACGGTTGGGTCGACGAGCAAAAAATCGTGCTGGAAACGCTGCTTGGCATGAAACGCGCTGGAGCGGATCTGATCATTACGTACCACGCCAAGGATGCGGCGCGGTGGCTAAGGGAGGTTTAAGGCTGATGAGCGAGTTTACGGAAAAGACAAACATGGGGGCTTTTGGACGGAAGGACGATACTAAGTCCAGCTCCGCCTTTGAAGAGGCCAAGCAGTATATTCCCGGCGGCGTCAACAGCCCTGTTCGCGCCTTCAAATCCGTCGGACTGACTCCGGCGTACATGGAGCGCGGCGAGGGACCGATTGTACATGACATTGATGGAAATCAATACATCGATTACATCGGCTCATGGGGGCCGCTCATTGTGGGCCATGCCCATCCCAAGGTTGTCGAAGCCATCAAACGTACGGCTGAAAAAGGCACCAGCTTCGGCGCTCCGACGCTGCTGGAAACGGAAATGGCCAAGCTTGTATGCGAGCGCGTGCCATCCTGCGATATCGTGCGAATGGTCAATAGCGGCACGGAAGCGACGATGAGCGCACTGCGTCTTGCGCGCGGATACACGGGCAGAAGCAAGATTTTAAAATTCGAAGGCTCTTACCATGGACATGCCGACAGCCTGCTCATCAAAGCCGGCTCCGGCGTTGCAACGCTGGGCCTTCCGGACAGTCCCGGCGTGCCGGAAACGGTCGCTTCGCATACTATTACGGTCCCGTACAACGACTTGGAATCGGTCAAGCTGGCGTTTGAGAAATTCGGAGAGCAGATTGCTTGTATCATTGTTGAACCGGTTGCGGGCAATATGGGCGTTGTGCCGCCGCTGCCGGGTTTCCTGCAAGGGCTGCGCGACGTAACGACGCAGTTCGGCAGCCTGCTTATTTTCGACGAGGTTATGACCGGCTTCCGCGTTCACTATAACTGTGCGCAAGGGCTGTACGGCATTACGCCGGATCTGACCTGTCTTGGCAAAGTCATCGGCGGAGGCCTGCCGGTTGGCGCTTACGGCGGACGCCGCGACATTATGGAGCGCATGGCTCCTGCCGGACCAATCTATCAGGCGGGCACGCTGTCGGGCAATCCGCTGGCGATGGCTGCGGGATATACAACGCTCAGCCTGATGACGCCGGAGGCGTACGAGCTGCTGGAGCGGCTGTCGGTGCGGCTGCAGGCTGGCTTTGAGGACAATGCGCGCGAAACAGGCGTTCCGGTTACGATCAACCGTGTCGGCTCCATGGTATGCCCGTTTTTCAACGAGCAGCATGTCATTAACTTTGAAACGGCTCAAGCCAGCGATTTAGGCCGCTTCCGCAGTTACTTCAGCTCCATGCTTGAACTTGGGGTGAGCATTGCTCCTTCGCAGTACGAGGGCATGTTCGTCTCCACTTCGCATACGCCGGAGCTGATCGACCGCACGATTGAAGCGAATCGTGAAGCGCTGCGCCGTTTATAACGTTGGAGAAGCGTATGGAAGGCAGCGGACTTGACCTTAAAACGGCGTTTCGGCGCGGGGAATGGCTCGTTGTGCCGCTCCTTCTGGATGACAAAGGAGCCGCCCGCGAGAGCAGCCGCCTGAAGCATGGCCTGCATCCGCATGGGGTGCGGCTGGAGCTGATGGAGCTTGGATTATGGCCGGCAAAATGGCTTGGCGCGCTGTTATCCACCGGAGGCATTCGCTGGAGCGACGGGCAGGAAGAGCAGCCCGCACTGCAGCTGAGGGCTTTTCCGGCGGCGGATTCAGCCGCCGATCCGCTGCTTCGCCGCGCGCGGACGCTGTTGGCGGCAAGCGGCGGCGGTTATGCCGCGGAGTGGCCGGAGACGCTGTACGAGGACGACTGGTGCCTCGTATTGAATAAACCGGCCGGAATGGCGGTGCACGGCAGCGGGGCTCCGGCCGGCCCTGCCAGGAGCGGAGCCGAGGCAGGAAAGCGGCGCGAATCTGCGCAGGAACGGCGAGGCCCAGCAGCTGCAGCCCAGGCTGCAGGCAGCGCGCAGCTTGCCGCGCCGGCGACGCTCGACGAGGCGGCGGCATGCCGCTGTGTTGCGGCGGACGATCCGCTGCCTGTGCGGCATATTCACCGGCTGGACGATGAGACGTCGGGACCTGTGTTATATGCCAAAAACGATCTGGCCCAGCAGCTGCTGGACGCAGCGATGCGTGATAAAAACATCGGCCGTATTTACTGGGCGGCCGTGCACGGCGTACCGCGACCGAGCTCCGGCGTCATAGATGCTCCGATCGGCCGCGACCGGCATCATGCGGCAAGGCGGCGCGTATCGCCCGGCGGAGACCATGCCGTCACCCGTTATAAGGTGATGGAAGCATGGCCGCAGTCTGCGCTGGTCGAGCTCACGCTTGAGACCGGGCGTACCCACCAGATCCGGGTTCATATGAGCCATGCCGGCCATCCGCTCATTGGAGACGCGCTGTACGGCGGCTCGGTGCAGCTGCTGCAGCGGCAGGCGCTGCATGGCCGGAAGCTGGAGTTCTGTCATCCGTGGACCGGAACGATGATGAGCGTCGATTGCCCGCTTCCGCCCGACTTCAGCCGATTGCTGGAGCGTCTCGGCGGCAGCCCGATTTAATATAAATCAGTACTGGGACAAGTATTTTGCAGAGCAGATCCGACAGGCGAACATTTGCCTGGCGGTTCTGCTCTTTTTTGCTTTTTCGGGATGGGGTGTTAGAGCGCTGCCGCCCGCCGCTAAAGAAAGCTCTTCCCGCAAAGTAGTCATGCTGCCGGACTCCCTGCCATATAGATGGTAGGGAGTAATCGTATTTGCCCAAGCATCAGCAAGGGAAGGGAGGCTTTAGCGTGAGCGGACAATCGCAAGGGCTGCGCTTTGACGTCTACGAGCGCGTGCATTTGCCGGAGGAAGTCGCGGCAATTGAAGAGCTGGAAGAAATCGAGCTCGTTCCCCGCATCCAGGTCATTCAGCAGGGAGAACAGGCGATTTTGCGGGGCCAGCTGCAGCTGAGCGGCGTATATCGGACGGCGGATCGTGCGGATAACGTGCAGACGATGGAGCATGGGATTCCGGTAGAAATTACGCTTCCGATGAACCGCATCGAAAGTCTGGAGGATATTTCGGTGGAGATCGACAACTTTGATGTCGACCTGCTTTCCTCCCGAACGCTTAATATTACCGGGGTATTATCGTTAACAGGATTTCGCGTTGAGCCTGCCGCCGAGGAGCAGGCCGGGTGGCAGGAGGAGCCGTTTACGGCCGTTCACCGCCCGGAAGCTCAGCCGCAGCCTACGGGAGACATATCCTCGTTCCGCTACTTGGAGCTAGAGCAGGAAGAAGAGGAGCAGCCGCAGCAAGCAGCTTACGCGGGGACTGAAGCGGCTTATCCGAATGTCTCCGGCAGCGAGGATGAGGAAGAAACGGCGGCAGAGCAAGACTACCGGCCAGCCTCTTCATCAGAGTATGAAGATAACGTTGATCCGATGGAGGCTGCGCTAAACGAGCCGTATCAGTATGCTGCAGGCTGGACGCAGCTTGGCACGCCGCGCGCCCAAGACGATTTCCCGGCCGGACCGCCAACCTATTTGGCGCCGCTTCAGTCGGCGGACGCGCAGCAGTATCAGCAGCCCTCCTTTGATCAGTGGCCTGGGCTGCCGCGTCAGGATGAACAGCCGCCGGAACCGGAATATCAGCGCCAGCAAACGGATCAGCCGGACTGGATTGCTCTTCAGCGTCAGGAAGAGGAAGAGGAACAGGATGAATTCACGCAGCAGGAGGAAGCCGAGCCGGCTGCTGAATTTGAGCAGCAGCGCCAATCTTTTGAGCAGCCGCCGGATAACCAGCCGGAAGCGTACAGCGAAAAGCCGGTATCCTGGGCGTCATTCAGCGCTTATAGCAGTCTCTCTTCCTCAGCCAGCAGCTCAAATGCCGGGCAAGAGGAAGCCGAGCCGGCGGCGGTGCTGTACGGAAGGCCGCAGGGCACGCAGGAACCGGAGCCTGCGGCTGAAGCAGCCGAGCCGGCTTCCGAGGAGCCTGCGGCTAACGACCGTCCGTCGGCTGATGAGCCGGCCGCCAGCGGCGCAAGAGAGGCTTCAGCCGAGGCTGCGGCGAATGCGACCGGTTCCGCTGATCAGCCGGAATCTTCCGGCCAATCCGCCTACGCCTCGGCATTTGCGGCGGAGCAGCCTCAGGAGCCGGAGCGCCAGGAGCTTCGCATCGCCGTCGGCGCCAAGCGCAGCCCGGCCCCGCCTCAGCAGGAAGCAGGCGACGGAATAACATCGCTGATCGGCAGAAGCCGCCGCGAGCAGGAGCAGCGCCAGGCAGCTGAGCGAAACCGCCAGCAGCAGCAGGAGGCGTCCGCTGCGGTTCCTGCGGAAGAGGTTGAATGGCAGTCTCTCTTTCTGTCCAGAGCCAGCGATGAGAGTGCTTTCCGCAAAGTGAAAATGTGCATCGTACAGCGGGAAGAAACACTTGAGCTCATAGCGGACCGCTATCAGCTTCAAGCGAGAGAAATCGCTCTTCACAACCGCTTAGCCGACGGAAGTGTCTCCGAAGGCCAGGTGCTCTATATCCCTTGATTAGAGGGATTCCCAGGTTGAGAGGGCGGCCTCGGACCTCTGAGGCAACGCCATACGGCAATACCCAGGCGCCTGCTGTCCCAGGCCCGGCTGAATTCATACGCGTCCCCCGGCTAAGCCGGAGGGGCGTTTTTTTCTGTTTTGCTCATATACAATTTATATGTTAAAACTTTCCTTAAAAAGCAGGGTAACTGTATACTGGTAATTACAGTGATGGATTTTTTCAAAGGGGATAGGCTTATGAAATTAATTCGCAAGTCTAGGGTATTCATCGGGAGCTCTCGTGAAGCTATTCCTTATGCTCGCGCTGTTTGCGAACAACTAGAAATGTTTATGGAAGTTAATCCATGGTATGCAGGATCTTTTAGGGCAAATGATTATTCTATGGAATCATTGGAAAGAGAACTTGATGGAAATGATTTTGGTGTTTTCATTTTTGCTGCAGAGGATATTGCATCAATTCGGAACGAATTATTTTTTGTTACTCGAGATAATACCTTATTTGAAATGGGGTTGTTTTGGGGAAGACTAGGAAGAAATAGGGTATTTTGTCTGATTCCGACTCAGAAATCTCTTCCCGAAGTAACAGGGGCTGAACCAGCATCCTTCCATCTCCCTTCAGACCTTCAAGGTCTAACATTGCTGAGATATACTGATCATGAGAGGCTAGCCGCAGCTGTAGATGTATCGTGTGGTAAAATTTTGGAATCGGTTTCAAAAGAAGGGCTCTTCAAGCAAAGACATGAAATTATTGCACAGAGTGAAACACTCATTCAGCGCAAGGAAAGTGTGCTCCAGTTTTTCTGGGAATATATTAGAAACATTAACACTTCAGATTCTACCCAACGTTACTCGGCTTATGCCGAAGCTATTCGGAATTCCATTTTACCTCCTAGCGGTTACAGAACATTAGGCGCTGCACTATGGAAACGGATAAACGATGATCTTGTACAAGTGGGCGGAAATGTGGGAAGAGGTAGAAGCTTTCACATACTAGCTAATAATGAGAAGAAATCGGATGAAGAGCATATCATCGTTCTACGAGTATACAACACAGGAGAATGGACGTTTTTTGGCCGGCGTGAGATTGCTGCTGTACATGTTCTATGCTATCCTTTAGGAACAGAACATGTTTTGTCTGTCCACTTTTCCGGCAAAATTGAGCTTACTGCAGAGCAACTGAAAGGAATTGTTGAGGAGAATGATGATCTGCTAGTGACAATTCAAAGCTTGGTTGGAGGCGATTCGAAATGAATAAACGTCCATTAAAACGCGTCATTCGTGCAGCAGGATCCGCCAGTGGCAATAGCTACATCCACCAGGAAGGATCCGGAATTAAAGCAAGTTTAAGTGGAAAAGTCGTCCCTCGCTATGGGCCTGACGAAAGGTTAAACAAGGGAATTGTCGTTTCAGATGTAACTGCTGCATTGAAAAGTAATGGATGGGTTCAGCAGAACCATTCTGAAATTAAGTTTTTTACTGGCCCTTCTTTGGATGGAGAAGACGTAGAATATATTGAAATCGTTAGCGGCAAAGTTTCTAAAAGAAGGCCATCGTTCGCACGATAACTTTATTAATCCCCGCTTCTTAATTTAGAAGTAGGGGATTTTGTTTATCTTTCCTTCAAACAGAAGGCGAGTTGACTACGGCAACCAACAACGTTAAACTAGAACTGATTATTTACCAGTATTCTTAGTGAACAACGAGGATGGGGAAGAGTGCGCCGGGCGCCTACAGAGAGCGGACTGAAAGTGCTGGAAGGTCCGCAGGTTGCAAAGTCGTACAGGTCGCCCCGGAGTTGCAATGGTCATGCCGCGAGCTCAGCTCGATCCGGCCAGCCGTTGCCGGCCGCAGCCGTTATCCAGCGCCAAAGTGCCGTCCGGGTCAATTGACCGCGAGCGGAACAAAGGTGGTACCGCGGAAGCCAATGCCTTTCGTCCTTTGCTATACAAGGGGCGGAAGGCTTTTTTTGTCGGTCTGGGCCTAATCCTTCTACTTGAGACCAACTATAGCCTAATTATATGAACGAGGGTGAATATGACATGTCAGAGCATCAGCCTACTATTGAAATGCCAACTACGTACGACCCCCGCAGCGCCGAGCAAAAAAGCACGGAGCTTTGGAACAGCGGAGGTTTTTTCAAAGCCGGCCGCGTACCGGAAGCAAAACCGTACACAATCGTAATTCCGCCGCCAAACGTAACGGGCATGCTTCACATCGGCCATGCGCTGGACTTCACGCTGCAGGACATTATGATCCGCACAAAGCGCATGCAGGGGTTTGACGCTCTGTGGCTGCCAGGCACCGACCATGCCGGCATCGCAACACAAACGCGCGTGGAGCAGAAGCTGCGCGAGAGCGGCGTAAGCCGCCACGATCTGGGCCGCGAGAAATTCCTGGAGCAGGTGTGGGAATGGAAGGATACCTACGCCAATACGATCCGCAGCCAATGGGGCAAAATGGGCCTTTCGCTCGACTACTCCCGCGAGCGCTTCACGCTGGACGAAGGGCTGTCCAAAGCGGTGCGGGAAGTATTCGTCCGGCTCTATGAAAAAGGCCTGATCTATCGCGGAGCCAAAATTATTAACTGGGATCCTGCGGCTCGCACGGCGCTGTCGGATATCGAGGTTGAATACAAAGAAGTTAACGGAAATCTGTATCATCTGCAGTATCCGCTCGCTGACGGCAGCGGCCATGTGACGGTCGCTACGACCCGCCCGGAGACGATGCTCGGCGATACGGCCGTAGCGGTTCATCCCGAAGACGAGCGTTACAGCGCCCTGATCGGCAAAAACCTCGTGCTGCCGGTTATCGGCCGTGAAATTCCGGTTATCGCGGACGAATATGTGGAAAAGGACTTCGGTTCCGGAGCTGTCAAAATTACGCCGGCTCATGACCCGAACGACTTTGAGGTTGGCCAGCGCCATAACCTGCCGCAAATTATCGTGATGGACGAAAGCGGCGTTATGAACGCCGAGGCGGGACCTTATCAAGGACTGGACCGCGCCGATGCGCGTAAAAAGCTCGTCGCCGACTTGAAGGAGAGCGGCGTGCTCGTTCGAATCGAGGAGCATGTGCATCAGGTCGGCCACAGCGAGCGCAGCGGCGCCGTTGTTGAGCCTTACCTGTCCACGCAGTGGTTTGTGGCCATGAAGCCGCTAGCCGACCGCGCCATTGAGGCGCAAAAATCCGGCAACGGCGTAAACTTTGTGCCGGACCGCTTCGAAAAAATTTACCTGAACTGGATCGAAAATGTGCGTGACTGGTGTATTTCCCGCCAGCTGTGGTGGGGCCACCGCATTCCGGCTTGGCATTGCGATGCATGCGGCACGATTCATGTGGCGCGTGAAGATTTGGACACATGTCCGGGCTGCGGCGGCACGCTGCGCCAGGACAACGACGTGCTGGATACGTGGTTCAGCTCGGCTCTATGGCCGTTCTCCACGATGGGCTGGCCGGATACGGACAGCGAAGACTTCAAGCGCTACTATCCGAACGACTTGCTCGTCACAGGATATGACATCATTTACTTCTGGGTAGCGCGCATGATTTTCACCGCCCTTGAATTCACGGATAAGATTCCGTTCAAGGACGTGCTCATGCACGGTCTGGTGCGTGATGCCGAAGGTCAAAAGATGTCCAAATCACTCGGCAACGGCGTGGATCCGCTGGATATTATCGAGCAGTACGGCGCAGACGCGATGCGCTTTATGCTTTCCACTGGCAGCACGCCGGGGCAGGATTTGCGTTTCCGCATCGAAAAAGTGGAGCAGGCCCGCAACTTCGCCAATAAAATCTGGAACGCCTCCCGCTTTGCGCTGATGAATCTGGAAGGCTTCCGCTACGAGGATATCGACATTAGCGTGAAGCTTGGCACAGCGGACCGCTGGATTTTGCACCGCATGAACGAGACGTCCCGCGACGTGACGCGTCTGATCGACACGTATGATTTTGGCGAAACCGGACGACTGCTGTACAACTTCATCTGGGACGATCTGTGCGACTGGTACATCGAGGTTGCCAAGCTGAACCTTTACGGCAGCAATCCCGAGGCGAAAAAAGCGACGCAATCCGTGCTCGCATACGTGCTTGACCGCACGCAGCGCCTGATTCATCCGTTCATGCCGTTTATCAGCGAGGAGATTTGGCAGCATCTGCCGCATTCCGGCGACAGCATCTCGATTGCGGAATGGCCGCAATACGACGCTGCTCTGGAGGCTCCTGAGGCGGTGCGCGAGATGGAGCTGCTTATGAGCTCAATCCGTTCCGTCCGCAACATCCGGGCAGAGGTCAACGTGCCGATGAGCAAAAAAATCGAGCTGCAAATTAAGCCATCCGGAGCAGATCAGCAGGCGATTTTGCAGGCGAACGAAGAGCTGCTCCGCCGCTTTGCCGGCACGTCTTCCCTCGTTATTGATTCTGAGCTGTCCGCGCCTGATAAAGCGATGACGGCAATTGTCACCGGCGCCGAGCTGTACCTGCCGCTGGCTGGCCTTATCGATATCGAGCAGGAGATCGCCCGTCTGAACAAGGAGGCCGGCGTGCTTCGCTCCGAGGTGGAGCGCGTGGACAAAAAGCTGTCCAACGAAGGGTTTGTCGCCAAAGCACCAGCCAAAGTCATCGACGAGGAAAAAGCGAAACGGGCCGATTATCAGGCGAAGCTTGATAAAGTATTGGCCCGGATTGAGGAGCTGCGCGGCTAATGAATGACGACAATGTTAAAGGAGAGTCCGGCTCCGCAGCCGTTCTCTCCACCTATGGAGAAGCGAGAGACTGGATCGAAGGGCTGATCAATTTCGGCATTCGTCCGGGGCTCGACCGCATCCGGCTGCTGATGGAGCGCCTTGGCAATCCGGAGCGCCGTCTGCGTTTCATTCACGTTGCCGGCACCAACGGCAAAGGCTCGGTTTGCGCCTATTTGACAGAGACGCTAATTCGCGGCGGATACGATACGGGGACATTTACGTCCCCTTATATCACGAAGTTTACGAACCGCTTCCGCTATAATGGACAAGATATAGAAGAAGAGACGCTGCTGCGTCTTGCCAATGAGCTTAAGCCGCATGTCGAAGAAATCGCTGCAACAGAGCACGGATCGCCAACGATGTTTGAGGTGTCGACGGCACTGGCCATTTTGTTTTTTGCCAAGGTTACGTACCCGGATTACGTCGTTTGGGAGACGGGGCTAGGCGGCCGTTTGGATGTGACGAATATCGTTACTCCTGTCATGTCGATTATTACGAACGTAGGCCACGACCACATGGACGTGCTTGGCGATTCGATTGCAGCGGTCGCCCGCGAAAAAGCCGGCATTATCAAGCCTGGCGTGCCGGTCGTCAGCACAGTGGAAAATGCGGAGGCGCTGGAAATCATTCGCGAAACGGCCCGCGCCTCGAAGTCGACGCTTTATCAGCTCGGCGAGCAATTCAGCGAAACGCGGATTGAAGCGACGGAAACGGAGCAAAGCTTCCGCTTCCAGGGACCTTTCCGGGCGATAGATTCGCTCGCGCTCGGCCTCGGCGGCGCGCATCAGCGCAAAAACGCCGCCGCTGCCGTCATGGCGCTGGAGGTGCTGCGCCAGTACAATGCGCTGCTCGTCGAGGACGAGCAGCTGCGGGCCGGGTTGCGGCTTGCCCAGTGGCCGGGCCGTCTGGAGATGGTGCGGACGGAGCCGCGGCTGCTGCTGGACGGAGCGCATAATCCGGAAGGCGCGGCATCGTTGGCCGCCGCTCTGCGGGACACGTATTCCTATGATAGGCTTCATCTCATGATGGGAATGCTGGATAACAAGAATCACCGGGACGTTCTCCGGCATATACTCCCTATAGTGGATACATTTGTCGTTACGCAGCCTGCTTTCCGCAAGGCCATGCCAGCCGCCGCGCTTGCGGAGCTGGCGCGGGAAGAAGCGAATGCGCTCGGCGTTTCGCCTGAAATTATCGTAGAACCCGATTGGACGCAAGCTCTGCGCCGTTTGGAGCAGGCTGCGGCCCCGGGTGATCTGCCGGTCGTTACCGGCACACTTTATCTTATAGCCGATGTCCGCGCAAATGTGCTTGGGCTGCCGGATTCTGAAAAAGGTTGGTGACCGTCATGACGACGACAGCAGAACACGTTCATTTTATCGGGATAGGCGGATACGGCATGAGCGCAATCGCGCGTGTCATGCTGGAGCTCGGTTATAAGGTGACGGGGTCTGACGTTGCCCGGGCTGAGCTTACGGACAAACTCGCCAAAAAGGGAGCAGAAATCCATATCGGCCACGATGCCAAATATGTGAGCGGCGCTGATCTGGTTGTATACAGCACAGCGCTGCCGAGAGATAACGTGGAGCGCCGCGCAGCCGAGGAATTGAAAATTCCGGTGCTGCACCGCTCCCAGATGCTGGCCCGGCTGATGAACGCCGGCAAAGGCGTCGCAGTTGCAGGCGCGCACGGCAAAACAACAACTTCCTCGATGATTGCGCTTGTGATGGAGAGCTGCGGCGCGGACCCGACCTATATTATTGGCGGAGAAATCGTCAATGTCGGCACAAACGCCAAAGCCGGCAAAGGGGAATACGTCGTTGCCGAAGCCGACGAGAGCGACGGTTCGTTCCTGCATTATCACCCGGCCATTGCCGTTGTGACGAACATCGAGCCGGACCATCTGGAGAACTACGACGGCAACTTCGAGAATTTGAAGTCCGCGTACGTGCAGTTCCTCTCCCAGGTGAAGGAGGACGGCCGTGCCGTCGTCTGCATCGACGACCCGATCGTCCGCGAGCTGCTGCCGCGCGCGGCGGACGCTTTGCCCGCAGACCGGATCATCACCTACGGGATTGACCATGCCGATGCGGAATTCGTCGCTTCGAACCTTGTGCTTGGCGACCGCAAAGTGACGTTCACCTTGTCCCGCGCGGGACAGGAGCTGGGCATCGTGCAGCTGTCCGTGCCTGGCCGCCATAACGTCTACAATGCGATGGCAACGCTGATTACGTGCATGGAAGCAGGCATTCCGTTTGGCGCCGCTGCAGCCGCAATCAAGGAATTTATCGGAGCGAAGCGCCGCTTCCAGGTGCTTGGCGACGTGAACGATATTCTCGTCATCGACGATTATGCGCATCATCCGACCGAGATTCAGGCGACGATCAGCGCCGCCAAAGCGACCGGAAAGCGCATTGTAGCCGTATTCCAGCCGCAGCGTTATACGCGTACGTTCTTCCTGCTGGAGCAATTCAGCCGCGCGTTTGGCGAGGCGGACGAGGTTATTATTACCGATATCTACTCCCCTGCGGGCGAAAAAGAAATTGAAGGCGTCAACTCGCGCAAGCTTGTGGAGCTGATCGTCAAAAACAGCAACGCAAACACCGCCTATATTCCGACCAAGGAAGAGGTTCAGGCGGAGCTTGCCGCCCGTATCGCTCCAGGCGATCTCGTCGTAACGATGGGTGCGGGAGACATTTGGAAAGCAGGCGAAGGCTTGGCGCAGCTGCTGCGCGAGCGCCACGAGGGTGAAAAGTCCTCTTAATCTAGTTTGATTTTATGCCGGTTTGACGGGGAAACCCTTCAAACCGGTTTTTTTGATCCTCTCATTTATGCAACAGGTCATATCTTTGCTGCTAGTCTCATAGAGTAGAGTATGAACTCAGTATGCAAGGAGAGGAAAACGATGACAAAGGCCCGTGTAACATACCGTCCCAATGGGAGCGGCAAGCTGGTGCAGGAAAAAAGCGCTGTGTCGATGCTGTCCGCTCACGCTGCCGTCCAGCCGCAGGTTTTGTCCGGCCGCGCCGCAGAGAGCGGGGCTATGGAGGCGGAAACGGAGCTGTCGGCGATGCGGTTTACCGAGGAGTACAAACCATGGAGCAGTCCGTTCCAGGGTTCGATAGAGGAGCTTGAGCCGCAGCCGCAGCCGGCTGAAAATATTTTAAGCGGCGGGAACGTAGAGGCTGAGGAAGACGGCGAGCCGGGTTTCGATGCGCCGCGCAGAAATTCGCTTCATGAAGATGCGGACTGGGCTGAGGCTGATGAAGAGCTTGATGCGGTCTGGGAACTCAACGTCGAGCGGGTTGCCGGGCAGGAGCATACTCAAGATCGTGAGCCGTTTCGCGGACAGTCCGATGACAAGGATTGGGGCGTTCAAGCTGTTGTGGATTGGCCATGGAGCGACAGCGAGGCTATCTATCCTCCTCCCGTTCCTCCTGCGGCTTCAGTAAAGAGCGCTAAAAAGCTGCAAACACCGCAGAGTCTCCTTCCGGCGGATGTGTTCGACGCCGAGCTTAGGCATAACGGGCCGCTGATTGAGCTGGATGCAGCCCGGCCTTCCCGTAAAAGAGGCATACTGGCGGTCGCGCCTGGAGTTGGCAAAACAGGCGACCGTGCCGGCGGGCCCTCGTGGACGATCGTGCTGTTATCGGTTGTTGGTGCGATTTTGACGGGAGCGGTATTTGGATATATTACGCTGACTCTGTTTGCAGGAGGCGGTATGTTCTCCGACGGAGGGGTTGCAGAAGAAACCGTCGGCGGCATTCAGGCTGTGGAGCCGGGGCAAGGTGTTTCGAATGATCCTGCACCTAACACGGATTCAAAAACGGAAACGGCTGCTCCCGGACCGGCTAAGCCGGTCGCTGCAGCGTGGCCTGCGCAGACGTACCAGCTTTTGCAGTACGGAGTGTTTTCCTCTAAAGTAAGCGCGGAGGCCGCGGCATCCGATTTGAAAAAGGCGGGACTTGCCTCCGCGCTGGCCTATAGCGGCACGGATTACCGCGTTTACGCGGGCATGGCACTGGACCGCAAAGGCGCTGAGACGCTCCGGAGCAAGCTTGACGGGACAGAGGTTTACATTAAGGAAGCCAAGCTTCCTGCAGTAGCGGAAATTTTGTTTGGGGGAAGCGCGGAGAAAGCAGAGAGTTTTGATGCCAATAGCAGCGAGCTGATCCGTTCGCTTGCAGGGCTTGCCGCCGCCCAGCTGTCCGTGAACAAACCGTCCGCAGTCGGAGCGGAGGCAATGAGCTCCTGGAACACCAAGCGGGATGATTGGCTCAAGGAGGCAGCAGCCTTTAAGGAGAGCTTGTCCGGTAAAAAAGAACAGGCGGCAGCCGGCTCGCTTGTTACGGCGATGGAGGGGGCTTCGAATGCGCTGGCTGCATACAATAAAGCGCCTTCTATGAAGCTGCTCTGGACGGTTCAGAGCAAGCTGCTTGAAGCGGTGTTTGCCCAGCGCGAGCTGCGTGAAGCAGCGGCTGCTTCGGCCGGGAAAAAGTAAGGAAGCTCTTGCACGCCTTTACGACGTATGGAACGGAAGTTTTTATCTGAAGGGCGTCATGGCCAAGCCGGGAAAGCCGCCTGTCAGGTCGGGACCCGGCTGCTTCACATTGCTTGAGAGCGGCTTCTTCCCTTATAATGGGACAAGATTTGGACCCAGGGCGGAGGGACGGCAGATGAAAAAGAACGGATGGACGCTGCTCCTGTTCGCGGTGCTCGGCTTGCTTGCCGGAGCGCTGGCAGACCGTTGGCTGAAGGAGGTTCCTTCCTTAGCCGCGCTGACTCGTTCAGCGAAGCTGGATTGGAAGCCATCGGCCGATTTGGGGCTGCTCAGCTACAAGCTTGAGCTGACGCTGAATTTTAGCGTTGTCAGCCTGGCCTGCCTTGTGCTGGCCTTTTGGCTTTACCGCAAGCTTTAATAAGGCAGCGGATTATTTAGAAAACATCGTGCGTGTTGGGGAGCATCGGCGTTCGTCATTCGCGCAGCGCCTGCTGCTGAACCGGACACCGGTTGCGACGTAGGAAGCGAACTTGAAGGAGACTTAACGATGAACGAACGATATGCACTGGACCGGCTTGTGCTTGCCTCTTCATCCCCGAGGCGCAGGGAGCTCGTCGCAGCGCTGCGGCTGCCGCTGCCGGTCGAAGTGCTGGCAACAGATACGGATGAGACGGTTGAACCGGGGCTAGAGCCCCATGAAATTGTAACGGAGCTCAGTCTGCGCAAAGCTGCGGCTGCCGCTCAGCGGCTTTCTGCGGCCGATTTGCAGGAGGGCCGGTCTGCTTTGGTGCTTGGCGGAGATACAATCGTTGTTCTCGACGGAGAAGTGCTTGGCAAGCCGGCAGATGCCGCGGATGCATGCCGCACGCTGCGGCGGCTGAGCGGACGCGCCCATGAGGTGTACAGCGGCGTCAGTCTGCTGCGGACAGGCATGCGCGAATTTAGAGGCGCCGCGGATTCGGAGCAGCCTTTCCCTGCGTCCGAGCTTGCAGTACCGGCCTTCGGCGAAGCCGTTGACGCAAGCTCCGCAAGCGGTCGCTCTAGCGGCGGGCTCCGTTGGAGCAGCGAAGCCCGGCTGGGCCGGATCGGACGCTGGCGCATTGCCGAAGCGAGTCCGGACGAGCCTGTATGCGCAGTAGGGTATACGCGCAGCGAGGTCATTTTCCGCGAGCTGAGCGAGGCCGAGATTGAAGCTTACGTTGCCTCCGGCGATCCGCTGGACAAGGCTGGAAGTTATGGCGTGCAAGGGCTAGGCTCTGTGCTGATTGAAGAAATCGCGGGCGATTTTTACAGTGTCATGGGGCTTCCGCTAGCTCTCGTATATCAGATGCTTCTGCCGTTTGGCGTAAGCCCGCTGCGCTCGTAGAACAAAATTTTAAGTCCATTCCTTTAGGAGTGGACTTTTTGCGTAGATGAATCGTCACATAAGAGGTTAACAAAGCAAAAGTCGAAAATTGGAGGAGATTATAGCGGCAAATGGTGGTAAACTTTAAATGAATATGAAGCCAAAGGCGGTTGTCAATCGATGTCGGAGTCCATTTCGCTTAAAGAATGGCCGGAGGACGAGCGTCCCCGGGAAAGAATGCTGCAGCATGGCGCCGAGGCGCTCAGCCATGCCGAGCTGCTTGCTATTTTGCTGCGTACCGGCACTTCAAAGGAAACGGCGGTTCACCTGGCCTCCAGGCTGCTTCACCACTCCGGAAGCCTGCGCGGGCTGATCGACATGGGCCATAACGAGCTGACCCGCATCAAGGGAATCGGCCCCGCCAAGGCGCTGCAGATTCGCGCCGGCATCGAGCTGGGAAGGCGGCTTGCCCGCACCAAGCAGTCCGACACCGTCATCGTCCGCCGGCCGCAGGATGCCGCTAACTATCTTATGGAGGATTTGCGATATTTGAAGGTGGAGCACTTCGTCTGCCTTTTTCTGAATACGAAAAACCATATCGTCGCGCGTGAAACGCTCTCCATTGGCACGCTGAACGCCTCGCTCGTTCATCCCCGGGAGGTTTTTCGGGCAGCGATCCGCCATGGATGCGCATCCATCATTTGCGCTCATAACCATCCTAGCGGAGATCCGACGCCGAGCAACGAGGATATATTGCTCACTCGCAGGCTGCAGGAGGCGGGCGAATTGATCGGCATCGAGGTGCTGGATCATATTGTCATTGGCGATAAACGCTTTATCAGTTTGAAGGAACATGGAACAATGTAATATAATAAATAGGATTGCCGCATTTTAGAAGGGAGTATAACGATGTTCGGAGTTTCAAAGGATTTGGGGATTGACCTTGGCACAGCTAATACGCTGGTGTATGTAAGAGGTAAAGGAATTGCCGTCAGGGAGCCGTCTGTGGTTGCCCTCCGTACCGATACAAAAACGATTGAAGCCGTCGGCGAACAGGCGAAAAAGATGATCGGCCGCACGCCGGGCAACATCCGCGCCGTTCGTCCGATGAAGGACGGCGTTATTGCCGATTTTGAGACGACGGCAACAATGATCAAATATTTTATCCGTCAAGCGCAGAAGCAGCGCTCTCTTTTTCCGCGCCATCCTAACGTTATGGTATGTGTTCCTTCCGGCATTACGTCCGTGGAGAAGCGGGCAGTCGAGGATGCAACTAAACAAGCCGGAGCTCGCGACGCTTACACGATTGAAGAGCCGTTTGCAGCCGCTATCGGCGCGGATCTGCCCGTATGGGAGCCGACCGGAAGCATGGTTGTTGACATCGGCGGCGGCACGACCGAGGTAGCTGTCATCTCGCTTGGCGGCATCGTAACGAGCCGTTCGGTGCGGATTGCCGGCGATGAGATGGATGAGGCGATTATTCAATACATCAAACGCCTCTACAATCTGATGATCGGCGAGCGCACGTCCGAGCAGCTGAAGATGGAGATCGGATCGGCCATGGCGCTTGAGCAGCCGGTCACGATGGAAATCCGCGGCCGCGATCTCGTCACGGGCCTGCCCAAAACGCTGTCCATTACTTCGGAGGAAATTACCGAAGCGCTGACCGACACGATCGCCGCGATTGTAGACGCAGTGAAAATTACGCTCGAAAAATGCCCGCCGGAGCTGTCTGCTGACATTATGGACCGCGGTATCGTCCTGACCGGCGGCGGAGCGCTGCTGCGCAATCTGGACAAGCTGCTCTCACGCGAAACCGGCATGCCGGTCATCGTTGCCGAGAACCCGCTTGATTGTGTTGCCATCGGCACGGGCCGCGCTCTCGAAAACATCCATCTTTTTAAAACTAAAGGCAGCTCCAGGTCGAGAAGATAACGGCGCATGAGCTGAATAAGACGGGCGGGTGAACCCTTTGTTTAAGCATCTGCGGAACAGGCGGCTCTTCGTCCTCATGATCAGCTTCATTCTCTTCATCGCGGTCATCGGTTATTCGATTTCCCGGGCGGGACTGACGATGCCGGAAAAGTTCCTGCGGGATACGACCGGATACGTGCAGCAATGGTTCTACAAGCCCGCTGGCTACATAGCGGGCTTGTTCCAGGATATCGGCAATCTGCGCTCCGTATATGAGGAGAATGAGCAGCTGCGCATGACGGCAGCCGCATACGCGCGCGATAAAGTGGAATACAATGCTATTCAGCAGGAGAATGACCGGCTGAGCGCAGCGCTTAAATTTACCGAAGAACAGAAGAAAATTTACGACTACAAATACCTGATTGCACAGGTCGTGGCAGTCAGCCCGGATGCTTACAACCGCACCCTTACCATTAATCTCGGCGCGCGTGAGGGCATTCGTGAGCGAATGGCGGTAGTTACGGTTGACGGAATGATCGGTTTCATCAGCAAAGTGTCGGAGCTCACCTCAACGGTGATGCCGATTACTAGCCTGAATGCGGAGGAATCCGGCATTTCCGCTACGGTGCTTGGCAAGCAGAAGCAGTCGTTCGGCATTTTGTCCGGTTACAACTCGGAGACCGAGCATCTGCTCATGACCAAAATTTCGGCGGAAGATCCGATTAAAAAAGGAGATACGGTCATTACGTCGGGACTCGGCAACGTGTTTCCAAGGGGAATGATTATTGGCACCGTCGAAAGCACCCAGGACAGCGACATCGGCTTGACGCGCACAGCCAACATCAAGCTGGCGGCTAAGTTAGATCAACTTAGTGAAGTATTCGTCGTCAAAACAGCGGAGGCGTCCAAATGAAGATGCAAGGGATGGTCCTGCTGACTTATCTTGCCTTTATTTTGCAGACGAGCCTATTTCCCTGGCTTGTTCCAGCCGAATTCTCGGACCGTATCATCCCTCACTTTACATTTGTCATCGTCATGTACGCTGCGCTCTATCACAGCCGCCATTCCGCGCTGCTTCTCGGCGTAGGCTTCGGGATGCTGCAGGATATCGTCTTTCGCGGACACTTGTTAGGGCTGCATGCGTATACGATGGGATTGATTGCCTACTTTATCGGTCTTATGCTGGGCGGACGCAGGCTGACGATGCTGTCTGCGCTTGCCGTCGTTACGATGGCCTCCCTGCTCTACGATTTGGCGGTGTACTATGTGTATGAAGTATTCCGCTTTACGTCGGAGCCGCTGGCGTGGGCGCTTCAGGACCGGATATTCCCCAGCCTGTTCCTCCAGCTGGCTTTTGCTCTTGCCATTTACATTCCGATGCGCCGTTGGTTCGAGGGTATGGTGCGGCTGAAGCCGAAGCCGGGCAAGGAATAGGGCGGGAGCAGGAATCAGACGGTTCGGAGACGAACTTTATCGTTAGGGAGGGACAGGTGTGACCGACAAACAGAAGATCACGATTAAGGGAGTCAAGGACGGTCTCATCTTCCTCTTTGACGATACTTGCGAATTCGCCGAGCTCATGGACGAGCTTCAATACAAGCTGGAGAAGTCCCATCAGCAGCTGCTGTCCGGACCTCTGGTTCACGTTCACGTCAAGCTGGGATTGCGCCAAACGTCGGAAGAGGACAAGGAGCACATCCGCAGCGTCATCCGCCAAAGGGGCAATCTGCTCGTCCAAACGATTGAATCCGAGGCGCCGCAGTCCGATGAGGGTGGCGCCTCCGAGGCGTTCAAGCTGATGACGGGCACGATCCGGTCGGGCCAGACGGTTGAACATGAGGGCAGCCTGCTGCTGCTTGGCGATTTAAATCCCGGCGGCACGCTGCGCTGCTCGGGAGATATTTATGTGCTTGGAGCGCTTCGCGGCATGGCTCATGCCGGAACGGAAGGGCGGCTCGACGCGATTATAGCCGCATCTCAACTGCGTCCGACGCAGCTGAGGATCGCGGATGTAATCAGCCGGCCTCCAGAGGAGTGGATGAGCGGAGACGCATCTATGGAGTACGCTTACCTGGAGAACGGCCGTATGCAGATTGACAAGATGAACCAGCTCGTGCGCATGCGCAAGGAGCCGATGCTGTTCAAAGGGGTGTAGAGCATGGGAGAAGCAATTGTCATCACATCGGGCAAAGGCGGCGTCGGCAAGACGACCACCTCCGCGAATTTGGGCACCGCTCTGGCCCTGCTCGGCAAAAAGGTCGCAATGGTCGATACCGATATCGGCTTGCGCAATCTGGATGTGGTCATGGGGCTGGAAAACCGGATTATTTACGATCTGGTCGACGTGGCGGAAGGACGGGTGCGGCTGCAGCAGGCGCTCGTTAAGGACAAACGTTTTGATGATCTGAGCATGCTGCCCGCCGCTCAGACAAAGGACAAGTCCGCTGTTACGCCGGAGCAGGTCCGTGATATCGTGCTGGAGCTCAAAAAAGATTACGACTACGTGATCATCGACTGTCCGGCCGGTATTGAGCAGGGCTTCCGCAATGCGATAGCGGGAGCGGATCGGGCGATCGTCGTGACGACGCCGGAAAATGCGGCGGTGCGCGACGCGGACCGTGTCATCGGTCTGCTGGAGGGCTCGCAAATTCCCGCCAAGCTCATTATTAACCGTATCCGCCATTCGATGGTGAAAAACGGAGAGATGCTGGATATCGATGATATTTGCCAGGTGCTGGCGATCGATCTGCTCGGCATCGTGCCGGATGACGAGTGCGTCATCAAAGCGGCCAATACCGGAGAACCAACCGTTATGGACCCGACGTCGAAGGCGGCGATTGCTTACCGCAATATCGCGCGCCGCATTTTGGGAGATATGGTTCCGCTCATGCCGCTGGAGGATAAGCCGGGGCGTTTCCGCATGCTGCGGAAATTTCTTGGAATAGGGTAGGAGAAACGCAGTGATCAATAAGCTCAAAAAAATGGATGTCGGCATTCTGACCTTGCTTGTCTGTTTCATGGCAATCAGTGCGGTTTTGCTGTACAGCGTTGGTGATGCCGACCCGGATTATGCCAGCGCCTACAAAAAAACGCTCGTATTTTATGCGCTTGGGTTCGGTGTGCTTATTGTCATGACGCTGATTGACTATAGAATTATTCTTAAATTCTGGATTTATATTTATGCGGTCGGCGTTATTCTGCTTGTTGCGGTGCAGTTTTTTGGCTCAACAGTCAACGGCGCTACCGGCTGGTTCAAAATAACGGAATCGCTGTCGTTTCAGCCGGCCGAGGCCGTCAAGATGGTCGTTATTATTTCAGTTGCCTTTATGATGGGCCGGCGCCAAGGCGAAAAGCTGCAGGTCCTAAAAGATCTGATTCCGATTGCCGCTGTGGCGGGCCTGCCGTTTCTGCTTGTTGTAACCCAGCCGGACCTTGGCAACGCCATTATCTATCTTGTCATCGTGCTCGGCATGCTCTGGATCGGCAACGTCAAGTACACACATGTGCTGATCGGGCTTGTGGTCGTAGTCGGCAGCCTGACGCTGTTCGTGACGTTGTTCAAGACCTATAACGTTGAAATCAAGGAATACGCCAAGCAGCATGATGTCAGTCACTGGTACCAGCGTATCAATACGTACATTGATCCTGAAAGCGCGGATAAAAACGCCCGATACCAGTCGCAGAACGCCCGCATTGCGGTTGGCAGCGGCGGTTTGACCGGTGACGGCTTTTTGGAGGGAGATTCCAAAAACCGCGGCGTTGTACCGTATACGTACTCGGACTCCATCTTTACCGTTATTGGTGAGGAGTTCGGCTTTCAAGGCTCGGCTGTGCTCCTGTTATTGTACTTCTTGCTCATATACCGGATGATTATGATAGCCTTCCAATGTTTCGATTTGCGAGGCTCGTTTATTATCATCGGCGTTGTGTCCATGTATGTGTTCCAGGTGTTCCAGAACGTCGGCATGATGATTGGAATAATGCCGATCACCGGCATCACGCTTCCTTTTGTCAGCTACGGGGGCACGTCATTGCTGCTTAATATGATGTGCATCGGGCTTGTCTTCAGCATCAAGGCGCATCAGGAGCGGTACCAGCTGGAGAATTGAACGTTCGTGTGAAAAGTGCCCGCTGTGCCAAATGCCCGGCCCTCCGATCGCTCTTGATCTCGAATTTCTTTGAATGGGGTATGTTTCACGGTAGAAATCCGACATCAAATGCGAACGCTGCCGCTTCTATGGGCTCGGACTTTGGCTTCGCTGTTTATTTTCAATGAACGTTCAAAAGTATTTGAATAGAGCTAATAGAGAGCCTTGTTAACTGAGGCTCTCTTTTTGTTTTACCTGGAGAGTCATTCTGCTTTCAGCCGTGAATTCCCGCATACTTGGATAAGCCCTCTCATACAGATAAAACAAGCCTTTCCGCTGCCAGAGGAGCGGGGGAAAGAAGGAGGGTAACGGAATGAGCGGACAATATGGGCGTTGGCCCTCGCCGTCAGGCTGGGGCAAAAAGCAGGATAAAGCTACACGTGAGCGTGGCATCGGTAATCGAGAGCGCAGACAAGAGCGGATCAGGGAGTTGACGGAGCGTCTCGGTTCGGAAGAGCCGGAGGTGCAGCCGATAGAGGGAAACAGACCGATTGCCAATGATGCCAGAATCGGCCGCCAGCTGACGCCGGCTGGTGCTCCTGGATCGGCTGGAAAAAAAAGGTCTGAAGGCGGCAAGCCAAGCAGACGTCCGGGAGAAAAAACGGGCGATTCGCTTGGAAAACAACCCGCTGCGGGACCATATGGAACGAGAGTTTACCATCCAAATGCGCCAGCGGATTGGGAGCAGCCGCCGCTTGATGGAGCATGGCTGGAGGCATGGCCGCAGCCGACGGACAGAGACCCGGAGATAGAGTGGAAAAACAGCGCAAATCCTTGGCGGCGTCTGGAGGAAGCCTCAGGGGTCAAGGGCGGGCTTGGGGAAAGAAGGAGCATATCCGGCAGATCGGGAGGCGTCCCCGGCGGCTCAGGCGGCGGAAACGGCGGACAACCCGGTAACCTTGGTTCCCGGATTGCCAAAGGCTTTTCAAGGAGGCTGCTTGTGTCCGCGGCGCTGTTTGCAGCCGTATGGGGGCTGTTTCAGCTGGACGGAGCCGCAGCGCGGCATGGACAGGCGCTCGTGCGCGAAGCATTAACAAAGCCGATGAATATGGCGGCCGTAGCAGGCTGGTATGAAGGGCTGTTTGGAGCTCCGCCTTCTTTTATTCCGGGATTCGGCGACAATTCTCAGCAGGCCTCGGCAAAGCCGGAGCGGGCTGCGGAGACTCCCGTGGAGGGAGGAAGCATCGTGCGGAGCTTTGCGGAGCTGTTAGGCGGCGTGGAAATTTCCGGCCAGCCGGGTGCTGAGGTGCGCGCGGCGGAGGAAGGACGGGTGCTGCTCGTGTCGGCGTCGGATGCCAAGGGGCCGACCGTTGTGCTGCAGCATGCCGGAGGAAGAACGACGTACTACGCGCAGCTTGGCGAGGCCAATGTAGCTGCAAACGATTGGGTGGAAGCGGGAGATGCGATCGGAACGCTCGGACAAGCGGCTGAGGGCAGCGAAGCGGCCTTGCTGTACTTTGCGGTAAAGGATAAGGACCGGTACATCGATCCTGCGGATGTGATTCCGTTTGATTAATATCGGCGGCATTCGCTGGAGCCTGCATCCGCTGCTGGCAGTGTTGATGCTGCTATCGGTTATGACCGGTTATATTGGCGAGCTGCTGACGCTATTCCTGCTCGTATTTGTCCACGAGCTTGGACATGCCGCTGCAGCTTACGGCTTCGGCTGGAAGGTGCTAGAGATCAAGCTGCTTCCTTTTGGCGGAGTAGCGGAGCTGGAAGAGCGGCCAGGTGCTCCCGCTTATGAGGAAGCGGTCATCGCTTTGGCCGGACCGCTGCAAAACGTATGGATGGGCGTCGCAGCGTGGTCGCTCGGCGCTCTTGGGTTTATGGACCCCCAATGGGCGGATTATTTGCTGAAAGCAAATCTTCTGCTGCTTGTATTCAATTTGCTGCCCATTTATCCTCTCGACGGAGGCCGGCTGCTTCGTTATGTGTGCGGGCTCCGCTTCAATTATTACACGACGCTTCGTTTTAGCGCATGGGCCGGCATGGCGTTCAGCGTGCTCATGATCGTTTATGCGCTGCTGCCGGCGGAAGGCCGTGAAGGCATACAAGCCAATTTGCTGGCCGTTGGTATTTTTCTTCTGGCCGCCAATTGGACCTACCGGAAACAGGTGCCTTATCTGTTCATGCGCTTTCTTATGAGTCGCGAGCGAGGTTCCCGGCGCAAAATCCGGGACGGCTCCAGGGCAAAACCGATCGTCGTAACGAGGCTGCACCCGATTTGGACGACCGCGCGCCTTTTTCTCCGTGATCAATATCATCTCGTATATGTGATGGAAGACCGCGGACAGATTGTCGGCGTGCTGCCGGAGCAGAGAATTGTCGAAGGATATTTATCGGGAGACCGTGCAGTTTCAGACCTTTTGAGGTAAAATAATAGTCATCTCGGTTCGGCATGGGACCTTAAAGGGCGAGTTCAAAAAGATCGCCATTCAGCACCGAGAAGGTTGTGTGAACCAGAAGAAGGAGGAGCAGAGTGTAGCCAAACCTACATGAGCACCGGACTTCGAAGGTGAACACAAGATTCGAAGTCGAACTCGCTTCCTGGTTTACATCGATCAATGGGGGGCTTTTTGAACAACCTCTAAAAGGCGGTGTGCCGGTACAAATGAAAAAAACGATGCTTGTTCACGGCGACGGAGCCTTGCTGCAGACAGCTGTTCTGCAGGATGGCCGCGCCGTTGACTTTTTCATGGAGTCCGCCCAGCAGGGAGGGCTTGTCGGTAATATGTACAAAGGGCGGATTGTCAATGTGCTGCCTGGAATGCAGGCTGCGTTTGTCGATATTGGACTGAACAAAAATGCTTTTCTTTATATTGATGAGCTGATTCACCCGGCTGGGGCTCGCCCCGAGGAAAAACCGTCCATTACGGAGCTGGTCAAGCCTGGGCAGGAGCTGCTCGTACAGATTATCAAGGAGCCGATCGGGGGCAAGGGCGCGAGGGTATCTACTCATTTTTCGCTGCCCGGCCGCTGGCTTGTTTATATGCCTGGGGCGGATTATGTAGGCGTATCCAAAAAAATCGCCTCGGAAAGCGAACGCAACCGGCTTCGTTCCGTTGGCGAGGAGCTTCGCCGTAACGGCGAGGGCGTCATTATGCGGACGGTGGCGGCAGGGGAGAGCGTGCATTCGCTGCGCGGCGATTTAATGCAGCTGCGCGATCTGTGGGAAGAGGTGCTTCGCAGAGGGCGCGCGGCCAAACCTCCGGAGCCGGTGCTGCTGGAAGCGGCGCTGATGAGGCGCATTTTCCGGGACACGTATACGTCGGGTATGGAAGTGCTGATCGACGACAAGACCCGTTTTGCGGAGGCGCGCCAGCTGTTAGGCGAGCTTTCTCCGGGCAGCGAGAAGCAGCTGAAGCTGTATGATTCTGCTGCCGAGCGCAAATCGCTGTTCGACCGGTATGGAGTCACCGAGCAGCTGAACGCCGCTTTCCAGACAAGAGTGTGGCTGCCAAGCGGCGGTTATCTTGTTTGGGAGCAGACGGAGGCTTTGACGGTCATTGACGTCAATACCGGCAAGTTCACCGGAACCAGCGGGCTTGAGGATACGGTATTCCGCACCAATATGGAGGCGGCTCGCGAGATTTCACGCTTGCTGCGGCTCAGGGACGTCGGCGGCATTATTATCGCTGATTTTATCGATATGGAAGATAGCGGCAATCGGGAAAAGGTGCGCCAGGAGCTTGAGCACGCCTCTCGCGAAGACCGCAGCAAATGCCAGATTCACGGCTGGACAAGGCTGGGGCTTCTGGAGATTACCCGTAAAAAAACGAGACGGAGCGTTGGACCGCAGCTTCATTCCGTTTGCGAATGCTGCGGCGGCAGCGGGCACCGTTATTCAGGGGCGGCGCGAGAAGTCAAGCAGCAGCCGAAATAGCTTGATTGGGCTGGTTGCGTATGATACAATGCCTTAGTGTATGTCCGGCATGGACATACTCAGGTACCGCGCAGGACGGGTTCATAACCAAGCTTCGGGCACCCTCAGCGGCGTCCGACACCCCACCCAGGCGAGTCTTCGACTATAAGGAGGTGCACCATCCATGTTCGCAATTTTTGAAACAGGCGGCAAGCAATACAAAGTTCAGCAAGGCGATGTTCTTTACATTGAGAAGCTGAACGCCGGCGAAGGCGAGAACGTAACGTTTGACCGCGTTCTGGCTGTATCCAAAGACGGAGGTCTGGTTACCGGTTCCCCGGTTGTTGCCGGAGCAACGGTTTCCGCTAAGGTCGAGAAACACGGCCGCGGCCAAAAGATCATCGTTTACAAGTACAAGCCGAAAAAGAACTACCGCCGCAAGCAAGGCCACCGTCAGCCGTACACGAAAGTAACGATCGAAAGCATCCAGGCGTAAGTTCAGGATAGCCTATGATTGTCGCTACATTCATTCGGCGGGCCAGTGACCGGCACATCGTCGGCTTCTCCATCGAGGGGCACGCGCGATATGCCAAAGCAGGCAAAGACATCGTATGCGCTGGTGTTTCCGCCGTCACGGTGGGCACCGTTAATGCTATTGAAGTGCTGACGGGAGTCGAGCTTCCGGCAAGCATGAAAAATGGATGGCTCCAGTCGGATATTCCGGAGCAGTCTGATCCTGAGACGAATCTCAAGGTGCAGCTGCTGCTGGAATCCATGAAGGTCATGCTGGAAGGGATTGCGGAATCCTACAGCGCTCATGTGACCCTCAAGGAACAATTCAAGTAAGAAGGGAGGATTCCGACATGTTGAAACTGAATCTTCAATTGTTCGCATCCAAAAAGGGTGTAGGCTCCACGAAG
Source organism: Paenibacillus pasadenensis (assembly GCF_023715725.1). Classification (GTDB taxonomy): domain Bacteria; phylum Bacillota; class Bacilli; order Paenibacillales; family Paenibacillaceae; genus Paenibacillus_O; species Paenibacillus_O pasadenensis_A. The sequence goes on along the minus strand of NZ_JAMBOT010000001.1, from coordinate 1,072,152 downwards.
AACGGACGCGACAGCCAATCGAAGCGTCTTGGCGCGAAACGTGCGGATGGACAAACCGTAACGGCTGGTAACATTCTTTACCGCCAACGCGGCACGAAAATCCACCCGGGCAACAACGTAGGCATCGGTAAAGATGATACGCTGTTTGCAAAGATCGACGGCGTTGTTAAGTTTGAACGTTGGGGACGCGACCGTAAAAAAGTCAGCGTATACCCGGTTGATCTGGCTCCGGTAGCTGCAGCAGTAGAAGCTTAAGACCAAGAGACTCGCGACCCGGCCTGATTTGAGCAGGCCGGGTTTTTTTTCGATGTAACGTGTCAATGGATTTGGATTTTAGCTGGTGATGGAATGTTGTGCGAAAGGCCGTCAGGCATCCTTAAGGTAGAAAGTGGGATTGACGTATGAATCGCATTCAATCGGCCAAGCTGTATGCAGCGGGCTCTATTTTGCTGCCTGCGGCAGTCGTGATCATCCGGCCTTCCCTGCTGTGGGCAAATCTGCTGTTTCTCGTTTGGACAGCAGCAGCAGCCGTTTTGTGGGTCCATGCGGACCGGCGGCAGCACCGGCAGCAGCTGAAGAGGAGTCTGGCCACAATTCAGCAGGCTTCAATCCAGACTTTAAATCATCATCGTCATGACTGGATGAACGATCTGCAGGTGTTATACGGTTACATTCGGATGAACAAGCCCGACCGGGCGCTAGCCAGCGTTGAGCGGATTCGCGATAAGATGCTTATGGAAAGCAAAATTTCCAAGCTAGGCAGTCCGGCGCTTACCGCTTATCTGCAGTCTTTTCGCACGTTTTCTCCTTCCATTGTGCTTGATGTTGAGATCGAGGACAACGTATCCATGGAGGAGCTGGACGGCGATCGCGATGGCGCGGCCGAAGCTCTAATTGAAGTCATTAATGCCTACCGCTTCAGTACGAAGCCCGGAGTGGGCGATCCCGCTTTGCTGAAGCTGCGGCTTTACCGCGGCAGCGGAGCGCTTATGGTGGAGCTTGAATTTGATGGCGAGCTGACTGACGAGGCTGAACTCATAGACAAATTGGAGCAGCGCCTGCACGGAACACCGTTGCAGGCCGACAGCCTCCAGCAGCATCGCCATGTTCTGCTGAAGGCTCCGCTCTGCGCATAGATGGAGGAACTGAATTATGTTTGTCGATAAAGCCAAGATATTTGTAAAAGGCGGAGACGGCGGGGACGGCATCGTTTCTTTCCGGAGAGAGAAGTACGTTCCGGAAGGCGGCCCTGCCGGAGGAGACGGCGGTCGCGGAGCGAACGTTATTTTCCGCGTTGACGAAGGTTTGCGTACGCTGATGGACTTCCGCTACCAGAAACACTTCAAAGGTGACCGCGGCGAAAAAGGAAGACCCAAAACGATGCACGGCGCAAGAGCGGAAGATATGATCGTCCGTATTCCGCCAGGCACGGTTATCGTTGATGACGACACTGGTGAAATTGTCGGCGACATGACCCGCCATGGCCAGGAAGTTATCGTAGCTAAAGGCGGCCGCGGCGGCCGTGGCAATCCGCGTTTCGCGACGATCAGCAACCCCGCGCCTGAAATCGCCGAAAAAGGTGAAGAAGGACAAGAACGCTGGCTCGTAATGGAGCTGAAGGTAATGGCTGATGTCGGATTGGTCGGCTTCCCAAGCGTCGGCAAGTCGACGCTGCTATCCATCGTTTCGGCCGCAAAGCCAAAGATCGGAGCCTATCACTTCACGACGATTACGCCTAATCTTGGCGTTGTTGATGTCGAAGAGGGCCTCAGCTTTGTTATGGCCGATCTGCCGGGTCTGATCGAAGGCGCGCATGAAGGCGTAGGTCTAGGTCACGAGTTCCTTCGCCACGTTGAGCGCACTCGAGTCATTGTTCATGTTGTGGACATGTCCGGCTCGGAAGGCCGGGATCCGTTCGAGGACTGGCTCAAAATCAACGAAGAGCTTGTGCTGTACAACGCCAAGCTGGCCGAGCGCCCGCAAATTATTGCCGCCAATAAGATGGACATAACGGAGTCCGCGGACAATCTGGAGCTGTTCCGCCAGCAGCTGGCGGAGCATGAGAGCGACCGCGAATACGAAATTGTGCCCATTTCCTCGCTGACGAAGGAAGGTATTCAAGAGCTGCTGTACAAAGCGGCTGCAGTGCTTGACACCGTTCCGGATGCGCCAGAGCTTGAAGAGGTCAAAGAGGTTGAGGAACGCAAAATATATAAACATGAGGAGAAGGAAGAAATTCCATTCCGCGTGTACAAGGAAAACGATTATTTTGTGGTGGAGAGCGAATCGTTCGAGCGGCAGATCAAACGGATTCATCTCAACTCCTACGACGCCGTTATGCGTTTTGCGCGCATGATGCGCCGTATGGGCGTCGATAGCGCACTGCGCAAACTCGGAGCAAAAGACGGCGACACTGTACGCATAGGCGACTTTGCCTTCGAATTTTTTGAAGGAAGCGACTATATTCACGAATAGGGCGGTATGCGCCTGTCATTCGTATAGCTTTTTAAGAGAAACGGCCGGCGACGGCCGTTTTTGTTTGTTTTTAGTCCTGTTAATTTCAAACTTTTATAGGCGATAATTATATAAGTATTGAAACTCTATATTTAACATCTATAAGAGTTGGCAGTATGATAAGTGCAGATGATCAAGGAGAGGGGGTTTGGAAATGAGCGGCAGCGTCAAAAAGCAGTTTGAGCTTGCGGCAGCAGGTTACGATGAACAGCGGAGAGGGCTGATTCCCTGTTATGACGATTTTTACGGAAGCGCCCTGAATGCGGCCTGGACGGATGCTCCTCAGCCAACAATTTTGGAGCTTGGAGCCGGTACGGGGCTTTTTTCCGGAATGCTTAGACGAAAGTATCCTCAGGGAAATTTGACCTTGATGGACTTTAGCGGCAGCATGCTGGCAAAAGCGAAACAACGCTTTTTGGATGACGATAACGTGCAGCTGATAGAGGGAAATATGACGCAGGGGCTGCCGGTTGGCAAGTTTGATCTGATCGTATCCTCTCTGGCCATCCATCATTTAACCCATGAACACAAAAGGCTGGTGTTCCGCCATATCCGGGAAAGGCTGGCAGCAGGCGGAAGGTTCGTCAATGCCGATCAAACCGCTGCCGAATCGCCTCTGTTCGACGAGCTGTACCGGGAGCAGTGGCTGAAGGAGATTTACGACGGCCGGGTGAGCAAGGAGGCAGCCGACGCGTCCGTCAGGCGGAGAGCGGAAGATATTAACGCCAAAACGTCGGAGCAGCTGGGTTGGCTGCGTGAAGCAGGCTTTGAGCATGCCGATTGTGTATATAAATTTCGTGAGTTCACGGTTTTTTGCGCAATGTAACGATATATCCTTCTGTAAAAAACGCCTATGTTCTATAGAATCTGAATGAATCAGCCCGGCACTTTGCGCAATGTTTTTATCACTCCGATAAATCAGGCTGTCCAGGCAAAGAAAAAGGCTTGCTGGCCGGCCGCGCCTTCCGGTATAATGTCCACTATATAAATACAACTGTCTATCGTAGGAGGACGTAACCTTGACGGAGCGATACTTTGTCGTTCGCGAGGATCTGCTGCCTGAGGCGATCGTCAAGACGATTGCGGTGAAGGAAATGCTAAGCCGCGGCGAAGCGGTTACAATTCATGAAGCGGTGGAACGCGCCGGGCTTTCCCGCAGCGCTTTTTACAAATATAGAGACGGCGTCATGACGATGGGCGAAATGGAGCGGGGCACAATTATTACGGTGTCGATGGATCTGGAGCATCGCTCGGGCATTTTATCCCATGTGCTGGGATTGGTGGCCGCGAAGGGCGGAAATGTGCTTACGATTCACCAGAGCATACCTCTCCAAGGTTTTGCCAATGTCGTCATTTCAATGGATACCGCTTCAATGAAGGAAAATCGTTTTGCTTTTCTTGATGAACTTCGCCTGCAGCAGGGGGTAAAGCGAGCGTCGGTTGTCGGGCAGGGCTGATGGGATACAGTTGAACATAGGGGATGAGAACAGAATGAAACCAGTAAAAGTCGGCCTGCTTGGCCTTGGAACGGTAGGAACGGGCGTTGTGCGTATCGTGGAGCGTCATCAGGAGGATCTGATCGGTCAGGTCGGTTCGCCGATCGTGATTGAAAAGGTGCTTGTGCAAAATATGGACAAAGCGCGGAATATCGAAATTGATGCTTCCAAGCTTACGACCGACGCATGGGAAATCATCCGCCACCCGGAGATTGACGTTATCGTTGAAGTCATGGGCGGTATTCAAACGACGAAGGAATATTTGCTGGAGGCGCTGTCCCTCGGCAAACATGTGGTCACGGCCAACAAGGATTTGATGGCGCTGCACGGCCGCGAAATTCTCGCCAAGGCGAGCGAAAACCGCTGCGACGTATTTTACGAAGCGAGCGTGGCGGGCGGCATTCCCATCATTCGCACGCTCATCGAGGGATTCTCCTCGGACCGCATTACGAAAATTATGGGTATCGTGAACGGCACGACGAACTATATTTTGACAAAAATGAGCCAGGAAGGCGCCTCCTACGGAGATGTGCTCAAGGAAGCGCAGCAGCTCGGTTATGCCGAGGCCGACCCGACCTCGGACGTAGAGGGCCTAGACGCCGCGCGCAAAATGACGATTCTCTCCCGCCTTGGCTTCCGCTCGGAGGTTGGCTTGGAGGATGTATCTGTTAAAGGCATTTCCAGCGTAAGCAAGGAGGATATCGGCTACGCGAAGCGTCTCGGTTATGAGGTGAAGCTGCTCGGAATTGCAGAGCGGCAGGATGAGTTCATCAGCGTCAGCGTACAGCCGACGATGGTGAAGGCGAGCCATCCTATTGCCTCGGTAAACGGCGTGTTTAACGCGGTTTACGTGCATGGCGAAGCGGTCGGCGAGACGATGTTTTACGGTGCGGGAGCGGGCGAGCTGCCTACGGCGACCTCAATCGTCGCGGATCTTGTGGCCGTCGTTAAAAATCTCAAAATCGGCGTAAACGGCCTGCAAGGAGCCGGTTCCTATAAAGAGCGGGTGCTGAAAAGCGACGAGCAGATCAGCTCTAAATACTTCCTGAGACTGCATGTGGCCGACCGCGCTGGCGTACTGGCGCGCATTACTCAAGTGTTTGCTGAGTACGACGTGAGCCTGGAGTCCGTTATTCAACAGCCGAACTCGGAGCTGCCTGAGGCCGAAATCATCGTCATTACGCATAATGCCAGCAAAGCGGCCATGAATAAAGTTGTAGACGCGTTCCAAACGCTGGATGTCATCCAGAACGTAAAAAGCGTCTACCGGGTGGAAGGCTGATGGGCATGAGAAGCGTGCTGGTTCGGGTTCCGGCCAGCACGGCGAATCTGGGTCCGGGCTTCGACAGCCTGGGCATGGCTTTGTCTCTTTATGCTTGGGTCGGAATGCGCGAGTCCGACGCCACGGTTATCCGGCTTCATGGTGAAGGACTGGAAGGCATTCCGACCGATAAAAGCAATCTGATCTACAAGGTGGCGCAGCTCCTCTACGAGGAAGCGGGTCTCTCCGTGCCGGAGCTTGAGATTGATATGTACAGCGAGATCCCGCTCACGCGGGGGCTTGGCAGCAGTGCCAGCGCTATCGTTGGAGCGCTTGCCGCGGCCAATGAGCTGGCGGGCCGTCCGCTGGACAAGGACGGTCTTCTGCAGCTGGCGACCCGCTTGGAAGGGCATCCCGACAACGTGGGCGCTTCTCTTTACGGCGGTTTAATTGTTGCCGCATGGGACGGCATCCGTGCGGATTTGATTCGTCTGGAACCACCGGCGCAGATGGGCACGGTTGTAGCCATTCCGCGTTTCCAGCTCGCTACGGAAAAAGCCCGCCATGCGCTGCCGTCCGAGCTGCCGATGAAGGACGCCGTGTTCAACGTCGGCAGAAGCTCGCTGCTTGTTGCGGCATTTGCGACGGGACGTCTGGAGCTCATCGCCAGCGCGATGCGGGATAGGCTTCATCAGCCGTACCGCGCTCCGCTTATTCCCGGAATGGCTGAGGTGCTGGAAGGAGCGGCCGAACATGGCGCGCTCGGCGCGGCGCTGAGCGGCGCCGGTCCAACGCTGCTGGCGCTGGTGGAGCGCGACAGCTCACGCCTTGCGGAGCTGGAGTCGTTTTTGACGGAGACGCTTGAGGCAGCCGGAATTGGCGCCGATCTGCTGCGCTTGCAGCCGGATTTAGACGGTCCAGTTGTGCTGGATGAGAACGAGGCGCCTTGGCTGGCGCCGCAAGGCAATCGTAAAGGAGATCGGCAAGCATGATTAAGGTAGCAGTGCTCCCCGTCGTGTCTACTTCCGACGAAGCCGCGCGCAGCCTATGCGGCGAAAACGGCGCGGAACGGGTTTATTACCCGATGATATCCGACGTTTTCCTGTCCACGGTGGAAGGGAAAACGGATTACAGTGTTATTCCAATCGAGAACACGATTGAAGGCTCCGTTAACCTGCATATGGATTGGCTGCTGCATGAGGTGGATCTGCCGATCCAAGCGGAATGGATTTATCCTTCCCGCCAGCAGCTGATCGGCCGCCGCTCCGAAATTGCCGGCGAGGACGGAGAGCTGGACTACAGCCGGATCGTCCGGGTGTTGAGCCATCCGGTCGCGATGGCGCAGTGCCACACCTTCCTGCGCGCCCATCTGCAGCATGCCGAATGGGAGCATGTGAGCAGCACGGCGGAGGCGGTTAAAATCGTCAGTGAGAACCCCGGCCGCGGCTGGGCCGCTATCGGCTTGACGCTGGCGGCTGAGCATTACGGCATGGATGTGCTGCGAACCGGCGTAACGGATCATGACAACAATTACACACGTTTCCTGCTTGTCGGGAAGGAGCCTTTCCAGCTGCGGGAGTCGCCGGTCCGCAAAACGTCCATCCTTGTAACGCTGCCGGAGGACTACCCGGGCGCGCTGCATCAGGTGCTTTCGGCTTTTTCCTGGAGGCGGATCAACCTGGCGCGCATCGAATCGCGGCCGACCAAAAAACGGCTCGGCACGTACCATTTTGTCATTGATATCGAGATGGCGCTGGACACGGTGCTGCTGCCTGCTGCGCTGCAGGAGATTGAGGCAATTGGCTGTCAGGTAAGAGTGCTTGGCTCTTATCCTAGCTTCGGCAGCACGGCGCCGGAGCTGCCGGAGCAGAATTAAGGCCATTTTATAGACGGACATCGAAGAGACTGCACCGGAGAGCGCAAACGCCGGGCGGTCTCTTTTTCTATTTGCAAAGGGGGATGCGCTGGTTGAAGGAGAAGCAGACTCGAATGGAGAGCATCGGGAGGCTGTACAATTCTTTGAAGGAAGAGGACAAGGAACGGCTTCACGAGCGGTTCACCCCGCATTTTGGCAGCTTGGATGAGCTTAAGACAGGAAATTGGTTTGGCTGGACGGAAAAGAATTTGAAACAGCTAGAGGCGATTATGAGCGGCTATATGTTTACGGTTAACTATGTGCCGGACATGATTACGGATTATAAAAATGATGAAAATCTGTCCAGCTATGTCCGATTTGGATGGATTGAAGATTCCGATGATTAGCCAGAAGAAGATTCGGAGGACGATAAGTCGTAATACGCCGTCAAAAGTGGCTGGGACACCCGATGTTCCGGCTTTTTTGACGTTTGCATCTTAGGCTTAAAGGACCGCCTTGCGCCGGATAAGCTGCAGCGGGTCAAGCCGGCGGCTTGGTTTATTTTACGGAAAATGGAGACAGATGCCTATTCGCTGCATACGATTTAACGACGGGCAGAAGGCGGGATGCCACCGCTATCGCAGCATGCGAAGAGGAGGAGTCGGCAAGTGAAGATTCATATCGTCAAAAAGGGAGATACTCTTTACCTGATCGGCCAGAAATATGGAGTATCCGTGGAGGAAATTCAGAAGCTTAATCCCAATCTGACTAATCCCCATAATTTGCTGATCGGGACTAAGGTCAAGGTTCCGTCTCCGGCTGGAAAGCCGAGCGCGCCGGAGCTGATCCACAAGTACAAGGTGAAACTCGGGGATACGCTTTGGAAGCTGTCCAAAGCTTGGGGCGTATCGCTTCAAGAGCTGATCAAGGCAAATCCGCAAATTACCGATCCGGCAAAGCTGAAGGAAGGGGATACCGTCCATATTCCAAAGCCTTCCACGCCTGCTCCGCTGACAGCTGAGCATAAAGCGGAATCGCATACGGGCCATGCCGGCAAAAAAAATACCGCTGTTATTCCGAAGGCGGAAACGGCGCCGGTGGCGAAGCCGGAAACGATGGTAGAAGCAAAGCCGGAAACCACAGTTGAGGTTGAGATTGAAAAGGAAATTGTCGCACAGCCGGTGCAGCCGCCGCCGCCAGTTCTTCCAGAGCAGCCTGCAGCAAAGCCGGTTGAGAAAAAACCATCCTATGGCAGCGGATATATGGCGCCAGCGCAGCATGGCCATCATCACGGCAAAATGGCCGGAGAGGCTGTACATCCGTTTAAGCAGGAGAAAATTCCGGCTACGGAGGCGCTTGCTCCATTGTTTCAATTGCCCCAGATGCCTGAGATGATGGCGTCAACAGCCTGGCCTGCCCATCATGGCTATAGCAGCGGCTATTCGCCGGAAATTCCCGGAATTGCCGGTATGAACGCAGGAAATGCGATGCCAGGATGGGGCGCAGCCCCGATGTCCGGCGGTTACGGTGCTCAGCCGACCGTTGCCGGAGCAGCGCAAATGCCATCCTACGGCATGGCTCCTATGCAAACGATGCCGGTTAACATGGGAGGTTATGGCGGGATGACAGAAGCCGCCGGAATGGGCGGATATGGAGCTGGTTACGACGCGCCTGTTGGCGGCGTCAGCGGAGGAGGGTATGGCGGTTACGGTTCATATGGCATGCAGCCGTCCGTATTCTATCCTGCGCAAACGGCGGGAGCGGCTGATTCCTACGGAATGCCTGCAGTATGGCCTGCAAATGCGATGCCTGCTGGGGGCGGTTACGGTTGGGATTCCGCAACAGCTCCTGCTGCAACAATGCCTGGCATGGGTTACGGCGGGGCTGGATATATGGCGGGAGCCGCAGCAGGTATGGCCGGGTATGGGGCTTACGGCGCTCCGCAGGTTCAAGGTGTTGCTGCGCAGCCTGGCTACGGCGCCATGCAGGCAGCCGAAATGGCGCCGGATTATAGCGGAGCGTACAGCTATGGCGGCGGCGGAACGTGGCAGCCGCAGGCGACACTGCCTGCCGCAGCCTCCCCGATGCCAGGTTATGCTCAGTGGGGCCCGGGAATGGTCGCCGGAGCTCAGCCTTATGGTCAACCTGCCTGGCCGGCGCAGCATGCCGGACTATCCGCTGCAGACGGATACGGCGGAGCTCAGCCTGCCGCTGCCGGGAGTTATAGCGGACAGCTGAGCCCGGTTAAAGCCCAGCCTTGCGGCTGTGGTGAGCGAACGGAGCCAGGGGCGGATGTTGGCCCGGATAGCGAAGAAGCCGCCCCAGCTGCCGGATTTACGGTGAGCGGCCCGAAAAAGCCGGCCAAAACCGGAACGGCTTCGCAGCAGCGGAAGCCTTCTAAAAAGGCGGTCATCCGTACTGAGGCCCGACCGACCGTCAGACAGTATAAAACAAGCCGCCCCTGGATTAATCAGAACTAACGGCAAATAAAGCATGGATGGATAGGCTCCTTGCCCGCTCTTTATTGGCGGAACAGGAGCTTTTTCTTTCATCTGGTTATGCGTGCATAATTCATCCAGCTTCATCAAATACTAGGGCAAAAAGCGACAGAAAGGGTGAATTCCGAATGTTCTTGTTGTTCAGCCTGTGGAACCAGTTGAAACGGAAATTTCTACGCCGGCCGCTTCGGCTTGCTTGTTCACTAGCCGCAGCGGCCGCGCTGCTGCTTCCGGGCCTGCAGGCGGACGCAGCAGCTTTGTACGGCGGGGATGCCCCAGGTAAAAGCTCAGCGCAGCGGCAGGAGACAGACGGAGGGGCAGCCTCATTTTTAAACGACGGAAAAGCGGCGCCGGTTACGCTTCGACGCGTCTATCTGTGTGGAGAAGAGACGCAGCCGCTCGGACAGCTTCCCCCGGAGGAAGTTCACCGCATGCTGCTGGAGCAGCCTCGTCTGACGGCTACGGTTGAAGGTGCAGCGGTCGTGCTTACGGAGCAAATCAACGATCTGTCGGACAACTGCCGCCGCAGCGCAACGTTCGGTGTAGATAGCGGGGGCAGCCTAACGCTGTTTGAAGGTCCGCCGAAGGAAGAGAAGGTCATGAAGACTTTCTACCAGCTTGATCTGCAGCATATGGAGAGCGCGCTGCCTAAAGAAGAGCTGCAGCGGCTTATCAGCGGCATTCGTGTGCAGGACAAGGATGAGTTCAACAGCGTGCTGTCGAGCTTTGGAGATTATGCGGTTGGTGCCAGCCGCGGAACGATGCAGCATACTTATTGAAAAAGGCTTAACGTTTGCATTTCCCTGAAGTTTAAAGAGCAGGGAGCGAAAGAGCTGTCCTTGACGAGAAATCGTCCGGGGCGGCTCTTTTTTGCGTCCGAAATTGGGTTTCGCGACAGTGGCATAGCTTAAGGACGTCAAACGACCTTACGGAGCCGATATGGCGGACCGTATTTGGCTGGTTGGCAAACGCTTCTCCGAAACGCTTGTTCTCATGCCGGGCTGATCCTGCTATAATAATAGAGTCTGTACCCCGGGCAGAAGGGGTTTTTTTAGTTTTTTTCGGAAGATACGCAATTAGGATTCTATTAGCGGCAAGGAGTGGCGCGGGTGCGTATTTTGGGAATAGACCCGGGCATCGCCATCGTCGGGTTCGGATTTATTGATAAGGATGGCAGCAAGCTGACGCCTGTGCAGTACGGATCGATTGAGACGGAGGCGGGCACTCCGCATGAGAAGCGGCTTAAGCAAGTATACGATTCCGCCTCGGCGCTTATGGACAAGTACAAGCCGGACTGCGTTGCAGTTGAAAAGCTGTTTTTTAACCGCAACGTAACAACGGCTTTTACGGTTGGCGAAGCGCGGGGCGTTATTATTTTGGCTGCTGCCCAGCGCGGGCTGCCGATTAGCGAATATACGCCGATGCAGGTCAAACAGGCTGTTGTCGGATACGGCAAGGCGGAAAAACGCCAGGTGCAGGAGATGGTCCGCATGTTTCTCAAGCTGGCCAAAATTCCAAAGCCCGATGACGTGGCGGATGCGCTGGCCGTGGCGGTCTGCCATGCGCATTTTTCCGTTATGCAGACCAAATTGAACGAGGTGCGCCGAAAATGATCGATTACATGAGGGGCCGAGTCGCCCATATTGAAGCCGATTCCGTCGTTGTTGACGTGCGCGATATCGGCTATCAGATTTTTACGCCGAATCCTTATGCATTCGGAAGAAGCGAGGATGCAGTGACCGTGTACTGCCACTATCATGTGCGCGAGGACGCGGTTCAGCTGTTCGGCTTTCAGACGCGCGAGGAGCAGGCTTTATTCCGCAAGCTGCTGGACGTGTCCGGCATCGGGCCGCGCGTAGCGGTCGGCATTCTTGCAGGCGGCCGCCCGGAGGCCGTCATTGCTGCGATTCACCGCGAGGACTTGAGCTTTCTGACGCGGCTGCCGGGAATCGGCAAAAAGACGGCTCAGCGCATGATACTGGATCTGAAAGACAAGCTCCAGCTGTCGGCTGAGACGGTGGAGCTGCAATGGGAAGCCGAAGCGGCTGGCGGAGCCGGCGTTTCAGCAGCCGGGGCTGAGCTTTGGAGCGAGGCGCGCGAGGCCCTCGCAGCACTTGGTTATACGGCGGCGGAGCTTGACCGCGCCTGGGCCGGTATGGGCGGCGCTCAGCAGCCGGGCGAGTCCGTGGATGCGCTGATGAAGCGCGCGCTGCAGCAGCTGTTCAAGGGCTGATTGAAAAGGGGGATTTGATTGATGGAGGATGAACGCATCATATCCGCCAATTTGATGATGGAGGACCAGACGGCGGAATTCAGTCTGCGCCCGCGTTATCTTTCGGAATATATCGGACAGTCGCAGGTCAAGGACAACTTGAAGGTGTTCATCGAGGCGGCCAAGCTGCGCAAGGAAGCGCTGGACCATGTGCTGCTCTACGGCCCCCCGGGCCTTGGCAAAACGACGCTTTCAAACATTATCGCCAATGAGCTTGGCGTTAGTTTGCGCACGACTTCTGGTCCGGCAATCGAGCGTCCAGGCGATTTGGCGGCGCTGCTGACGAATCTGCAGGAAGGCGACGTGCTGTTTATCGATGAGATTCATCGATTGAACCGGTCCGTTGAGGAAGTTCTGTATCCCGCAATGGAGGATTTCTGTCTTGATATTATGATCGGCAAAGGGCCAAGCGCCCGCTCGGTGCGGCTGGATTTGCCTCCGTTCACGCTAATCGGGGCGACGACGCGGGCCGGTTTGCTCAGTGCTCCGCTTCGCGACCGGTTCGGTGTCGTAAGCCGGCTTGAATATTACGGCACGGATGAGCTTGCGTTTATTATCTCGCGTTCCGCAGAGATTCTGGACGTACATATGGTTGGCGAGGCTGCGCACGAAATTGCGCTTCGCTCGCGCGGGACTCCGCGTATCGCGAACCGCCTGCTCAAACGGGTGCGGGATTTTGCGCAGGTGCGCGGAGACGGCATTATTACCAGCGAGCTGTCTGAGCTGGCGCTGTCGCTCATCGCGGTTGATCCGCTCGGACTTGACCGGATTGACCATAAGATGCTGCAGGCGATGATTACGAATTACCGGGGCGGTCCGGTCGGACTGGATACGATTGCGGCGACGATCGGGGAAGAAAGCCAGACGATTGAAGATGTCTACGAGCCGTATTTAATGCAAATCGGCTTTTTACAACGGACGCCGCGCGGCCGGGTGGCGACGCCGCTTGCCTATCGGCATCTAGGAATTCCGGTACCGGAGTAGGCGATTTTTACGGAATTGTTGACATAGAACAACTTCGACAGCAGAACCGGAGTATAACAAAGGAAGGACTTGCCAAAGCCGCTTTGTCATCCGGTGATGATGTGCCCGGTCATGACGGGCTTTAGAGGTCTAACCATGTTATAGATTCCCTGTCGCTTTATCTCGACGGGTTATATTCGTGCGAGGTTGTAAGGACTCTTCGGGGAACGGAAGGAGAGAAGAATGTCTAGAACGAAAGGCATAAAGGCTGTAATGGCGGCGGGAATCGGAGCGGCTGTGCTGGCAGGCTGCCTGTTTGCGCCGCTTGGCGCTTCGGCAGACGACGCCATGGAGGAGAAACAGATTCGCGTCGGCATTTTTATAACGGTACCGAACAAATATACGCTGACAACTCCGGCCGCAACGCTGAGCTCGGCAGGCGGCTTGCGGATTGGCGTTAAACAGAACGGGGAAAGCGCTTTGCTGGACCGGATCTCTAGCGGCTCCGATATCCGTGCGATGGCGGAGGCATACTCTGCTCTGCTGGGCGAAAGCTCCGACTTTGCTGCTGCGCTGGCTGCATTCAAAGCGGTTAAATCGGCGGGCGGCAATCCGGTGCTGGAAGCTGTAGAGCGCTCCGCAGGGAAAACATATCAAGTATCTGAAGGTACATATGCAACGTCTGCGGCCGCGTCTGCGGCTATGGCCAAGTGGAGCCAAAACGCTACGGTGAAGCTGATCGGCGGCGATTCCGGACTGAGAGGACCGCTGCATCTGGAAACCGGCTCCTTTACGTCGGAAGCTGAGGCGATTGCCGCCGCAGCCCAGTTCAGCAAGGCGGGAGCGGATACGTTTCTTGCCCTGCGGCCTGGCGGCAGCGGAACGGAATATTCCGTAATGGTGGGAGCGGCAGCGGACAGCGCCGCGCTTGAGGCGCTGCGCATCAAGCTGTCTGGAGTTGCGGAAGCCGCTGTTTTGAAGCAGGCTGCCCCTGGCGGATATTTACTGAAGCGCCAGGAGTTTTCGGTAAGCCAGAAGGCCGGTTCTCCGACCACGCTGTACCAGGCGCCAGTTGGTTCCTTTGCTGTCATTCAGCCGGGCGGCAATGAGCCGATCAAGCTTGCCGAGAGATATGGCCGCAGCTATCGGGGGCAGTTTGAGATTGGCAGTTATAACGGCGCTTTAGCTGTTATTAATGAGGTTGATTTCGAGAAGTATCTGTACTCCGTCGTCGGCGGAGAAATGCCGGGTTCATGGCATTCTGAAGCGCTGAAGGCGCAGGCTGTCGCAGCGCGCTCCTACGCGCTCTCCAAAGGAACTGCGTTTGGCACGGCTCAAGTAGTTGATACAACGCTCAGCCAAGTCTATAATGGGACAGGCTCGGAAAAATCAACGACGATTCAGGCTGTGGACGCCACCGCCGGAACGGTCATGATGTACAAAGGCAAACCGGTTGAGGCGGTGTTCTCCTCCAGCTCAGGCGGACAGACGGCGGATCCGTCGGAAGTATGGGGCGGCTCGATTCCGTACTTGAAAAGCGTAAGCAGTCCGGATCACACGTCCGAGAACGGTTTGATGGACTGGCACCGAGTTCTTACCCCGTCCGGCAAAACCGGATATGTCCGTTCGGATACGGTCACGCTTAGCGAGAGCAAAAATGCGGCTGGAGCCGCAATTGCGTCGGTGAAATCGAACGATACCAATGTGCGGCCGATTCCGCTTGTGCAATCGGATGTGAGCCCAGTCGAAAAGCTCAGTGCCGGCGCCAAAGTAACGGTGCTGGAGACGGTTGTTCAATCGAACGAGATGAATTGGATTCGCGGGCCTTATACATCCCAGCAGCTGCTTGACTTGATGAAAGGCAAAACGACAAATGCCGTATCAGGACCGATTATCAGCTTGGAAGTTTCGCAGCGCGGGCCTTCCGACCGTGTGCAAAAGCTGCTTGTAAACGGCAAGGAGCTTCCCGTCAAAACACCGGACAATCTGCGCGGAGCGCTGGGGGGACTGCCCAGCACCCGCTTCTGGATTGAACCGGCCGGGGAATTGTCCCTGATCGGAGCCTCGGGACGCACCGGCACCAAAGGATCGGGCTCGCAGGTGCAGCTATTGGGAGCAAATGGTGTGAAAACTTCCTCGGCCGGCGGAGCTTCTCTTAATACAATCGGCGCGGGCGGCGTAATTCGGCCCGTCGCTGCTTCCTCGTCCTGGTTTATTCGCGGAAAGGGCTACGGCCATGGGCTCGGCTTGTCCCAGTACGGAGCCAAAGGACTGGCGGAGCAAGGGTATGATTACCAGGCGATTCTGAAATACTACTACAAAGAAATTGAACTCGTTAAGGACGGATACTGATTTCATGAATGTAGAAGACTACGATTTTCATTTGCCGGAAAGTCTGATAGCCCAGACGCCGCTCCTTGAGCGGACTGCATCCCGGCTGCTATCCTTGAATAAGGAGACAGGAGAGATCCGTCACCACGTTTTTCGGGATCTTAAGCAATATTTAAAAGCGGGAGATACGCTTGTCGTTAACGATACGCGTGTCCTTCCCGCGCGTCTGCTTGGCGTCAAGGAGGATACCGGAGCCAAAGCGGAGCTGCTGCTGCTTAAACAGCTGCAAGGCGACACCTGGGAAACATTGGCGAAGCCGGGCAAAAAGCTGAAAACCGGCTCCGTTATCGTTTTTGGCAGCGGAGAGGACGGGCAGCCGCTGCTGCGCGCCGTTGTGGAAGACGAAGGCGACATGGGAGGCCGGATCGTACGTTTCGAATACGAAGGCATCTTTCAGGAGCTGCTTGACCGGCTTGGCGAAATGCCGCTGCCTCCTTATATCAAGGAGCGGCTGGATGACCGTGAGCGATATCAGACGGTTTATTCCCGACAGGCTGGCTCCGCGGCCGCGCCGACGGCCGGGCTGCATTTTACCGAGCCATTTTTGCGGGAGCTGCAGGAGATGGGCGTTGAGCTGGCTCCGCTGACGCTGCATGTCGGGCTTGGCACGTTCCGCCCCATATCGGCGGATACGATTGAGGAGCATGTGATGCACTCGGAGTATTACGAGCTGAGCGGGGAAACGGCGGACAAGCTCCGGCGGACGAAGGAACGCGGAGGACGGATCATTGCCGTTGGCACAACGTCGGCGCGCACGCTGGAGACAGCTGCCGCGCGTTTCCCGGACGGGTTGCAGGCTTGCAGCGGCTGGACCGACATTTTTATCTATCCCGGCTACAAGTTCCGCGCCGTGGATGCTTTATTGACCAATTTTCATCTGCCGAAGTCGACGCTGGTCATGCTGGTCAGCGCGCTGGCCGGCCGCGAAGCCGTTTTGAACGCCTATGAAACGGCAGTCCGGGAGGAGTACCGGTTTTTCAGCTTCGGCGATGCGATGTTTATTTACTAGAACTATCTTTAAGGAATGGAAGAGTGAACAGTGGCTGTAACCTATGAACTGATAAAAGTATGCAAACAATCCGGCGCGCGGCTTGGCCGCGTCCACACGCCGCATGGCGTGATCGAGACGCCGGCGTTTATGCCCGTTGGCACCCAGGCGACCGTCAAAACGATGAGTCCGGAAGAGCTCAAGGAAATGGACGCCCATATTATTTTGAGCAATACGTATCATCTTTGGCTGCGCCCCGGCCATGAACTGATCAAAAAAGCAGGCGGACTGCATAAGTTCATGAACTGGGATCGTCCAATTCTGACTGACAGTGGCGGCTTCCAGGTGTTCTCGCTGAGCAACATGCGCAAAATCCAGGAGGAGGGAGTTGAATTCCGTTCCCATTTGAACGGAGACAAGCTGTTCCTTTCCCCGGAAAAGGCGATGGAGATTCAGAATGCGCTTGGCTCCGATATTATGATGGCATTCGACGAATGTCCGCCGTACCCGGCGGAATACGAATACATTAAAAAGTCGCTGGAGCGGACGTCCCGCTGGGCGGAGCGCTGCCTGAAAGCTCATGCCCGTCCAAGTGACCAAGGGCTGTTCGCCATCATTCAAGGCGGCATGCATGCCGATCTGCGCCGTCAAAGCGCGGCGGATTTGACTTCCCTGGATTTTCCGGGGTATGCTATTGGAGGTCTCAGCGTAGGAGAACCCAAACATCTCATGTATGAGGTGCTGGAAGAAACCATTCCGCTGCTGCCGGGCAACAAACCGCGTTATTTAATGGGAGTTGGCTCGCCGGATGCGCTATTGGAAGGCGCCATTCGCGGCGTTGACATGTTCGATTGCGTGCTTCCTACGCGAATTGCGCGCAACGGCACCACAATGACGAGCGAAGGCCGCGTCAATATCCGCAACGCCAAGTTTGCGGAGGATTTCGGGCCGCTTGATCCGAAATGCTCTTGTTATACGTGCCGCAACTACTCCCGGGCTTATTTGCGCCATCTGATCAAGGCCGACGAGACGTTTGGCATCCGCCTGACGACCTACCATAACCTGCATTTCCTGTTGGAGATGATGCGCGGCGTGCGCCAGGCGATTATGGAGGACAGGCTGCTTGATTTCCGGGATGAGTTCTTCACGATGTACGGCCTGCATGACAACGACAAAGGGTTTTAAGCTTCAGACCTTTGGAGATATATGAAAGGGGTAATGGTTATGTTTCTTGCTACAGCCGGAGGAGGTAGCGGCGGCTGGGTTGGTGCCCTGCTGCCATTCGTCCTTATGTTCGCGGTGTTTTATTTCCTGCTGATCCGTCCGCAGCAGAAGAAGCAAAAAACGCGTAACGCCTTGTTAAGCTCCTTGAAAAAGGGTGACAAAATTTCTACGATTGGCGGCATGCACGGCACGATTGCCGAGCTTACTGACGATACGGTCGTTTTGCGTGTGAACGACACAACCCGCATTACGTTTGAGCGCAGCGCAATCAACACGGTGCTGCACAGCGCTCCGGCCAAAGGCGAGATTAAAGCCGCAGCCGTGAAAGAAGAAAAAAGCGACAAAGTCGATCCGGAAGGCACGGTTTAATCGTCCGCGGATTGTCCGGCTGAACGGGAGTTCCCAGGGCAGCCGGTTATATGTGCCAAAAGCCTGTGCTCCGATTCGGAGCACAGGCTTTTTGTATTAAAGATAAAAAGCTGCGGCTATTCATTTGTTGAATCTGCGGAGGAGTGCAGTCCGGCTGCTTTCAACGCAAGCTGACGGATGCGCCCTGTAAGGCTGGCCGGTTCCAGCGCTACTGCGCCGGGAGCCAGCGAGAGAATAATACTGGCGGCATAATCCTCTGTATCAAACTCCGCATCCGCTTGCAGCCATTCTTCATGTCCGGATGCTGTACAGGCTTTTGCTTCACTGCGGTTAACCGCTCCATCGCCGTATTTACCGCCCCCCTCAGAGACAGCAGCCGGATACAAGCTGGCGTCATTACACCAGACATTCAACACGCGTACATAGCGCATTCGGCTTAACCGCTCCAGTGCATCCGGCTTTAGCAGCAGCTTGGCGGGAATCGGCTGAGGCAGCGATTGGCGAAAACGTGCCAGCGAGCCGGCCCACCATGAGGCCAGATCAAATGATTCAGGGCGCTTAAAGCTGCGGCTGTCCAGCTCCGCATCGGCAATACGTGAGACGCGAAACGTTTTACGCATCCCCGCAGCTGAAGGCGGGGCCTCATCGTCGTCTGTCGCGTTCTGCAGTTCGTCTGCGATCAGATACCAGGAGCTTCCCTTCAGCACCAGCGCTAGCGGCGCTGCCAGTCGAAGGTTCGGAGGAGGTCCGTTGATGACTCCGTTTTTAACATAATGGAAGCGGAGCAGACGATTCTGCAGCACCGCTTCCATAAGCGCATTAAGATGGGGCTGGTTCAAACCCGCCGTATGCCAATCCTCTCCATCTATGAGCAGTCTGGATTGAAGGGCGGATGCATGTGGCAGCACCGCCTGAGGATGGGCAGCCCGCAGCTTGAGCAAAGCGCTGTCCAATGTAGAGGACCAGCCCAGGTCGTGTGCGGCCCGGCTTTGGGAGGCGATCAGCAGCGCTTTCCACTCCTCGGCATCCAAGCCGGTCAGTCGGGTGCGATAACCGTCCATGAGCCGCCAGCCGCCGCTGCTGCCGCGCTCTGCTAGGACGGGAATTCCGGCTGCGCTCAGCGACTCCATATCCCGATGAATCGTGCGCTCGGATACTTCAAGCCGCTCGGACAGCTCTTTGGCGCTTAGCTTGCCTTCCGCCTGCAGCAGAAGCAGCAGCTCCAGCAAACGTTCTCCCTTCAAGGCGACCCCTCCTTTTTTTATCCAGGCGTAGTTATCCATTATTATATCCTACATATATGACAAAGGTTGTCATGAAGGCAGGTTACACTAAGTATAAGAAAGTTGATAAAGGAGTGAGCGTGAATGGCTGAATTGACAGGGAAAGTGGCGCTTGTAGCCGGAGCGACTCGAGGGGCCGGGCGCGGGATAGCCGAGGCGTTAGGAGAGAAAGGAGCAACGGTGTATATAAGCGGCAGATCGACACGCAGCGGGCAATCGGAGATGGGGAGGCCGGAAACGATTGAGGAAACGGCGGAACGTGTCGTGAAGCGGGGCGGAGTAGCGATAGCGGTACGGACCGATCATCGGGACCGTGAGCAGATCAAGTCGCTGATGGAGCAGATTCAGAGGGACCATGGCCGCATTGACATCCTGGTGAATGATATATGGGGCGGTGAAAAGCTTACCCATTGGAACAAGCCGTTTTGGGAAACGCCCTTGGAGGATGCGCTGAAGCTGCAGCAAACCGTATTGGAGACGCATTATATGACCGCTTATTTTGCTGCTCCTCTGCTTTTGAACAGTGAAGACGCGCTCATTGCGGAAATTACGGACGGCACCGATTATCGTTATCGCGGCAATCTGCCGTACAGCTTGGCCAAAGCTTGGGGCATCCACATGGGACATGGGTTGGCCGAAGAATGGAAAGCAAAAGGTGTAACGGCTGTTTCTCTGACTCCCGGGTTTCTAAGGTCGGAAGAAATGCTGGATTATTTCGGCGTCACGGAGGCGAATTGGCGGGATGCGGGAGAGCGGGAAGTTCATTTTTTGCAGTCGGAAACACCTCTCTTTGTAGGCAGGGCGCTAGCTTGTCTTGCTGCCGACCCCGGCAAGCTGGAGCTTAGCGGACGCGCGCTCAGCTCCTGGGAGCTGTCGGACAGGTACGGCTTTGTGGACGATGACGGAAGACGGCCGCATTGGGGACGATACTTTGAAACGCTTGAAACGCCGCCAACTGTAACGTAAACCAAAAAATCTCCGTCCCAAGCGCAACATGCGCTTGGGACGGAGATTTTTATTAGATCCGGACGGAGGGCACTTGCTCGCGAACAGAGCTGAAGTCGGCAAGCTTGTATGCAACAGCAACGGAAAATCCGGCAAGCGCAAGACCGCCGAGCATATCCGTCAGCCAATGAATACCCATGTAAAAAATCGTAAAAATAATGATGGCGGCGTTAATGCCGGCGAACCAGGCCCAACGTTTGTTAGAGGAGCGGGCTGCCAGCAGGGCGAGCGTCACCGATACGGATGTGTGCAGGCTCGGCAGGCAGTTGTCGAGGCCGGACAGACCCCGGTACACAGTCTCGAAGTTCGGAAAAGCTTCCAGCATATAAAAATGAACGTTTGGATTAAACGCCCATACTTCTTTAACCGGCAGAAACAGATAAAAGGGAACAGCAATGAGATAGTTCAAAATAATGGCGTAACAGGTGGCGTTAAACTGTCTTCCGTTCCGTTCTTGAAACAAATAAATTCCAAGGGAAGCAATTAACACGGACTGGAATACAACGATATAAAAATAAGCCAGAAACGGGGTCAGCCACGGCGCATAAAACAGCTGTTGAAAGCTTTCGACAAAACCGCCTTCAAGACGCTGGACGATATGCGTGAAATCCGGCGGAGGCTGCATCATTTGCTCCAGCTTCAGTTCGTATTTGTTCAGAAACAGAATGGCAATTAGAGAGCCAAAAAGCACCATGGAGCGCTTGTTTGCCATTAAATTGCGGGCAAGTCCCATACAGGCGGCTAGCGGGTTGCGCCCGATGCCAAAGCTGATCAGCAGAATCGAAGTCAGAATTGTAAGCAAGGTCACTTGATTCATGGAGTAAAATACAGCCATTATGCTTCCCCCTAAAGGTTTACCTGATACGCCATCCAGACAAAGGGCGGTTCGGACGAACGGAACAAGTATAGCATAACGGCTGATTTTTTACACAAATTTGATTTGCTGTCAGGACTTTTTCAAATTGACTCCGACCATGCCGCCCGCAGCGCCGGCCAGTGCAACGATCAGGAACAAAATGCCCGTCCGTCCGCTTATTCCCGCATCTGCGGCTAGAAAGCTAATGATAAGCACAAGCAGTCCGTACGCCAAACCGAGCACTGCGCCGTGATACCAGCCTCTCGATGCGCTGCGTTTGCCGGAAGTAAAACCGCCGCATAGAGCGGCAGCTCCATGAATGCCGAGCGCCCATGCAGGTAAAGAGTCCTCCTTTAAGTTGCCGGCATACATCATTACTGACATAAGCAGAGCGCCAAGAGCCAGCCATAACGCCGCAATTACAATTCCGGCAAGCATCGGAGAGCCGAGGCGCACCTTGGGCACATTTTTCATCGGATTCATGACGGATCACCCTCCACAGGTTGTTTACTTCACCATATGGTCAGGCTGGTTGAATTAGTACAGGCGTTCCCGGGATGAGGAGGAATTGCCAACATTTCAACGGTGGCGGAGGTGCATGGACCTGATGGAGAAAGGCGACAATACCCCTTGATAAGAGGGAGGCGGATCTTGATGGATATCGGAATGCTGATGCTGCGCACCGTTCTGATCTACTTTGTCGTGTTCCTGATTATGCGTATGATGGGCAAAAGGGAGATCGGCAAAATGAGCGTATTTGATCTGGTCATCTCCTTTATGATTGCTGAAATTGCCGTGCTCGTCATAGAGGATACGGACCGGGCGATGCTTGAAGGCATCGTGCCAATGGTTGTACTTATGGTCGTACAAGTGGTCATCGCGTTTATTAGCATGAAAAACAGGCGGGTCCGGCTGTTGTTTGACGGAAAGCCTAGCGTCATTATCGAAAACGGCAAGCTTAATCAGGCTGAAATGAAAAAGCAGCGGTACAATCTCGACGATCTGCTGCAGCAGCTCAGGGAAAACCAGGTCGCCCGTGTCGCCGATGTGGAATTTGCCATTTTGGAAACGAGCGGGAAGCTCTCGGTGATTGAAAAGGAGAAGGAGCAAGAGCAGGGGAATAGGAGCTCCGCTTCGGATTCGGCAGGCAAATTTTCAAATGTAACCCCGCCTAAAATGGAGCTGCCGGTCAGCTACCGCTTCGAAACGCTGCCAATTCCGCTTATTATGGACGGTAAAGTGCTGGACCACAACTTGGAGAAGCTGGAAAAAAACCGCTTTTGGCTGAAGCAGCAGCTGCGGAAATTCAACGCAACAAATTACAGCGAAGTTTTTTTCTGTTCCGTGGACCATAAGGGAGAGCTGTTTGTCGACGTAAAAAATAAAAAATAAGCAGCCGATTCCGGCTGCTTATTTTTTATGAAGTATTAAAGCCATCGCCCGATGCCGGGCAGCCGCTGGAGATCATGCCGGTCGATAATGCCCATTGCGGCCATGAGCAGCAAGTACAAAACGATGCTTGTGCCGCAGGCGGCCAGCAGGCCAAGCCATTCCAGCGTTAATGGATGATGGGACATGATCCAGCGGCATGCCGCGCCCATAATAATCATGGCGGCGCCGACTTTGACAAAGTCGGGAAGTTTCATCCGGTAGCCGGAGCAGCGCAGCACGCTGATTCCGTGCAGCAGCGTAACCAGAATGATATTGACGGTGATGGCGATAACGGCTCCGTAGATGCCGAGCTCCGGACGCGAGGCCAGCTCGTAGATAAGGAAAAGCTTTACCGCCGCCCCAATCGTTGTATTAATTAGCGCTGTGCCCGGCTTATCGAGCGCCTGCAGCGTAGCTTGCAGCGGCCCCTGCAAATAAATAAAGATGCCGGCTGGAGCGAGCAGCGCCAGCAAGGGGGCAATTTCGGCGTGACGGTAGAGGACGCGGCAGATCGGCTCGGCGAGCAGCCCCATAATGACGACAAACGGCGCTCCGGTGACAAGCGCAAGGCGCAGCGACTGATGCAGCCGTTTATGGATCGCGGCCCGGTCGCCCTTGGCGGCTGCCGCAGATAATGATGGGATAAGCGAAACGGACAGCGAATAGGTGAGCGCCGTTGGCAGCAGCAGCAGCGGGATAATCATTCCCTGCAACGCGCCGTATTGGGCGGTGGCCGCACCGGTTGCGATACCGGCGACCGCGAGGCTGCGGGCGGTCAGAATCGATTCCAGCAAATAGGACAGAGAGCCTACAAGCCTGCTTCCTGTTATTGGCATCGACAGCCGGAGCAGCCGCCGCATAATCGGGAAACGCCGGCCCGTTTTAGTGTGGTGAGGTGAAGGTTCTGCCTTCGGCGCATTGCCGGAATAAGCAAACGGGGCATCGGCTCCATTATCGCTGCTGATTTCCGGGTACGCTGCGGGAAGCGACGGGTCCGTGTTTAGGTTTGATTCGTCCAGCTGCTGATTGCGGCGGCGGTCCTTCCTCGCATGAAAGAGCATAACAGCCAGCGCTGCTACTTCGCCGAGCACGGTGCCCATCATCGCGCCTGCAGCGGCCCATTGCAGCCCTTTTGGCAGCAGCAGCGCGGCAAGCGTCAGCTGTGCGGCGATACGCAGCACCGTTTCGACGACCTGGGACTGCGCCGTCGGAATCATATTTTGCCGGCCCTGGAAATAACCCCGGTAAACCGACGAGACGCCGATCAGGAGCAGCATCGGCGACATAACGAGAAACGCCTCGTATACCCTTGGGTCCGTCAGCACCTTGGTCGTAATCCACTCGGCTCCCAGCAGCATGATTCCGGTCATGACAAGAGCGAGTGCAACCGTAAGCCCCATCGCGGTCCGGAATATGTGGCGGACCTTGCCGTTGTCGCCTTGAGACTCCGCTTCCGCTACCCATTTGGCGACCGCAATCGGTATGCCGCCCGTAATCAATGTAATTAAAACGCCGAGAAATGGATAACAAAGCTGATACAGCCCGACCCCTTCCGCGCCAATGACGCGGGGCAGCGCAATCCGGGGAACGAAACCGAGAATCCGGTTAATGACCCCAGCCGCCAGCAGGATCATGGCTCCTTTAATGAATGTCTGTTTCGTCATGGCAACCTTCCTTTTCCGCATCCGATATCGGCGCTCCGCGAGCTGTCTTGACGCTGCAAGAGAGGTTAGGAGCACGTCCGTACAAGCAGTTTATGCGGCGAAGGGGGCGGGGCATGTCTCTCTTTTTCGGTGAAAGCGGCAGCGGCAGGCAGGAAATAGCGCGCTGGCGTCGAAGGAAACGGGGAAGAGTTGGCGGCTGGTGGATAGAGGCAGCATAGGGAGGCGGCAGGCCGAATGACGGAGGTTTATCCTGAAATGGACGAGACAATAAATCTGTCGGCGGACGAAATTGCCGAGGAGCTGTTCACGCTATGCGAAAGCAAGGCGGAGGAGTTCCGCTGGATCGGCTACGAGTCCATATCCGGTACGGATGTCTGGGAATGTGTAAAATCAAAGTATGTCAAGAGCGGAGAGCCGCCGCTGCACCGGATCGTTAATGACATATTGTCGCTCAAGGTGCAGCAGCTCATGAATCATCTTACGATGAACGCTTGGCAGAGCCCCTGATGCAGGGGTTTCTTTTTTTTGACTCCATTTTTACGCATCGGTATAATAGATACGATTGTGAACTTAAGGAGGAACATCGGGCATATGAAACGGATGCTGGCATTCCTGCTCATTGTCGTCGTAAGCTTAGGCGTCATTGGTGCAACAAGCCCCGCCCTGCTTGACAGAACTAGACTAGGTCTCGACCTGAAGGGCGGATTCGAGATTCTGTACCAGGCAACGCCACTTAATGAAGGCGGCAAAGTGACGAAGGAATCTCTGAACGAGACGGCCAAAAGCCTTGAGAAGCGGGTGAACGCAACCGGCGTCTCCGAGCCGGAGGTCACCACGGAAGGCGCGGACCGGATTCGCATCCGTATTGCCGGCATGGCGGAGGACAAGGAAGCCGAGCTGCGCGAGACGCTCGTTAAACCGGCCAATCTGACATTCCGCAGCATGCGCGGCTGTGCCGATGACAAGGGGTACTGCAAGGTCGAGCTGACCGGGCTGGACTTCAAGGAAAACGGCGCATCCATTCAACAGGATTCGCTGAACCAGTACATGATTGCCATCAAGCTGAAGGACGCTTCCAAGTTTGCCGAGGTTACCCGCGAGGTGTCCAAGCTTCCAAGCGGAAAAAATATCCTTGCCATCTATTTGGATGACAGAGAAATTTCGGCGCCTGCGGTAAGCGGGGAAATTCCTAGCAGTGATGCCTCAATTACAGGCAGTTTTACCCGCGAAGAAGCATCCGAGCTGCGCGATACGATCAATCTTGGCGCGCTTCCGCTCAAGCTTGAAGTTAAATACACTCAGTCCGTAGGCGCGACGCTGGGCCAAAAATCACTGGATGATACCGTTCTGGCCGGTATTATCGGCACCGTGTTTGTTGTCCTTTTCATGATTATGTTCTATCGCGTGCCGGGTTTGGCGGCCAGCGTGTCGCTAATCATTTACACGTGGCTGCTGCTAGCGGCGCATATCGCGCTTGACGCTACGCTGACGCTGCCGGGCATTGCGGCATTTATTCTCGGGATCGGCATCGCGGTGGACGCCAACATTATTACCGCCGAGCGGATCAAGGAAGAGATGCGCTCGGGCAAAAGCCTGTACAGCTCCTTCCGCGCCGGCTCTAAAACGTCGCTGCGCACGATTTTGGACTCGCATGTCACGACGATCATTGCCTCGCTCGTGCTGTTTTTCATCGGGGTCGGCTCCGTTAAGGGGTTTGCGATTACGCTGCTGCTCAGCGCGCTGATTAGCCTTATTTCCAACGTAGTCGTTTCCCGTTACCTGCTTTGGCTCATGATTAAAAGCGGCATGTTCGTCAAACCGGGCTACTATGGCGTAAAGGAGAGTGAGATCCGTGCACTCTAAGGAATCCCGGATTGACTTTGTCCGCTACAGCAAGTATTTTTATATTTTTGCTATTGTTGTAACGCTGGCGGGTATTATCTCGCTTGCTACGCTGGGGCTGAACTACGGCGTTGATTTTAAATCCGGCTCCAGCGTCGACGTGCAATCGACGAAGAATTTGGAGAGCCAGAAGGCTCAAATCGAAACTTTTTTGACTGAAGGCGGCTACGGCAAGCACAATGCGCCAACGTTCGGACAGGACCGCATGACGATCCGTTTCGACGAGGTGCTGAGCCAAGATCAGGAGAACAAGCTCAAAACCGATTTGAAAGCGAAGTTTGACACAGGCGCATCCGTCGAGGTCAACACTGTCGATGTGGAAATTGCCCGCGAGCTGCAGTGGAATGCACTTAAGGCAATGATCGTCGCCAGTATCGCTATCGTTATCTACATGGCAATCCGTTTCGAGTGGCGCTTCGGTTTTGCCGCCATCGTCTCGCTTGTCCATGACGCTTTTCTCGTCATCAGCATTTTCTCGGTGTTCCGGCTCGAGGTGAATCTTCCGTTTATCGTTGCAGTGTTAACGATCATCGGATATTCCATTAACGATACAATCGTTATTTTTGACCGGATTCGCGAGAATCTGCGTTTTGCCAAAATCAAGTCTCACAAGGATCTGATCAAGCTGGTCAATGACAGCGTATGGCAGACGATGACCCGTTCCATCAATACGGCGCTTACCGTATTGTTCGCAGCAGCGGCACTGTTCGTCTTTGGCAGCGAATCGATTCGTTTGTTCTCGCTGGCGATGCTGATCGGCCTGTTCTGCGGTGCATACTCGTCTATCTTTATTGCCAGCCCGCTGTGGCTGCTTTTGAAAAAGAAGTCCAAGGAGAAGCAGACGCCAGCGGGCAATCCGGCTGCTTCTTAGTCAGGAGGCGCGCCAATGGCTATCAACCATCAGCCTGCCGCCGACGGCGATATGAAAGAGCCGATGATTCATGCGGGGCTCGCGCTTCTTAAAGGAGTGTCCGGAGCCTTGCTTGGCAGCGCAGCGGTGCTATCCGATGCGTTTCGCTCTGCAGGCGACGCCTGCGGCAGCTACTTGTCCCGCAGAGGCTCAGCCGAAAAAATGTCCCGCCGCTTCAAGCTTAGCGGCGGCGAACATGCGGCGGCCTATCTGTTTTCCATCCTGCTGATGCTGATTGGCCTGGAGATCGCAATGCTTGCCGTGCAGAACATGCTTTCTCCGCTTGACGAGTTCCCCAAATGGCCGGCGGCGTTCGCCGTTCCGGTATGTTTGGCGCTACGGCTGTGGCTCGTTCGCAGCCAAGTGCCGGGCACGGAATGGCTGTCCTCGCTTATCGCAGCGTCCGGATCGGGAGCCGCCTGGGCAGGAGGGGAGCAGGGAGTAGAGTGGATGCTGTACTTAGATCCGCTCGCTTCTGCGATAATCGGAATTATCATTGTTTGTAAAGGTTATGGGCTTATTATGCAAAACAGCAAGGTCAGAAACGCGGAGCGTCCGGTTGACGCTGAGCTTACCGGGGATGTAATGGAGCTGGTTCAACGAGTTGACGGAGTCGTAACGGTTGAATCGGTCCAGCAGGCAAATGACGGCGGGAAGCTGACCGCGAGCATAGTTATAAGCGTTAATCCGCGTATAACCGTACTGGAGGGCGGCGACATCGCCCGCCGCGTCAAGCTGCTTGTACAAAAGCGGTTTTTGCAAATCGTCGAGGTGAAGGTAAGCGTCGAGCCCTACAACCCCGGCTATCCGTATAAGTCCAACCATGATCCCAATCAGGATCATATGCCGACATTGCTGCAATAACGAAGTTAGTGGACGCTGCCGCTTAGCGGCAGCGTTTGTTGCGGAAGGAAGGTGACGGGCTATCATACCGTCAAAAACCCGCTGGAGCATAGGGGCGCTGGACAGCAAAGGGGAAGAACAGGCGTCGGCACTCGCGGCCGCGCTTGGTCTTTCGCCGCTGGCTGCGCGCCTGCTTGTGCTTCGGGGGCAAAACACGCCGGAAACGGCGGAACGGTTTTTGGGAGCCGGGGCGGAGGCGCTGCATGATCCGTTTCTCATGCTGGGCATGGCTGCGGCGGCTGCGCGCATCAGACAGGCGGTTGAGCAGGATGAAAAGGTGCTCGTTTACGGCGATTATGACGCTGACGGCGTCTCCTCAACCTCGCTGATGGTTCTTTTGTTCCGTGAGCTTGGCCTGCGCCATGATTACTATATTCCGCATCGGACAAAGGAAGGCTACGGGATGAACGTTGCCGCCGTTGACAAAGCAGCATCCGAGGGATATTCGTTAATCGTTACGGTCGACAACGGCATCAGCGCCGTGGAGCCGATTGCGCATGCCCGTTCGCTCGGGATATCGGTTGTAGTGACGGATCATCACGAGCCGCCTGAAGTGCTGCCGGAGGCGGATGCCATCGTCAATCCGAAACAGCCGGGCTGTCCGTATCCGTTTAAAGGTTTGGCGGGTGCTGGCGTCGCCTTTAAGCTTGCCCAGGCTTTGCTTGGGCGGGCTCCGCTTGAATGGAGCGACATCGCGGCGCTTGGCACGGTGGCGGACCTCATGCCGCTTACGGACGAAAATCGCATTCTCGTCCGCTCCGGCCTCCAGTGCGTACGACGCAGCCCGCGCGCCGGTTTTCGGGCTCTTGCCGAGGTGAGCGGCGTATCAACTGCGGCGCTGGCCGCTTCAGATCTCGGATTTCAGATGGGGCCGAGAATTAATGCGGCAGGGAGATTGGAGCATGCAGCTCCAGCAGTTCGGCTGCTCGTATCCGACAATATGGATGAGGCGCAGCAGATTGCCGCCGAGCTGGATGAGCTCAACATCCGCCGGCGTTCGGTGGTCGAGCAGATTACGAAGGAAGCCGAGGCTGCCTGGCAGGAGCGCTGCCGCCGCGCGGAGGCGGAAGGGATGCCCCATCCTGGCGTCATCGTTTTGGCCGGAGCGGGCTGGAATCCCGGCGTTATCGGCATTGTCGCCTCCAAGCTGCTGGAGCGGCATTACCGTCCTGCTGTGCTGCTTGGTCTGGATGAGAGCACGGGGCTTTGCAAAGGCTCCGCGCGTTCAATATCCGGTTTTGATCTCTATGAGGCGCTCAGCACCTGCAAACATCTTATGGAGCATTTTGGCGGTCATGCGGCTGCAGCCGGGATGACGCTGAAGCGGGAGCATTTGGATGAGCTTGAACGAGGATTATGTGTAGAAGCGGAACGGCAGCTTACGCCTGACGATTATGTTCCGGTAAGCGAGATCGATCTGGTCTGCAGTCCGTCAGAAGCTACGCTTGCGACGATTGAGCAGCTGGCGAGGCTGGAGCCGTTCGGCAGCGGAAATCCTGTGCCGAAGGTGCTCGTGCAGTCATCCCGGCTTGCAGAGCTGCGGACGATGGGCAAAAGCAGCGCTCATTTGAAGCTGTCTTTGGCTGAAGCCGGCGGACAGCCTCTGCTGGATGCAGTTGGCTTTGGACTTGGAGGCATGGCCGAGCTGTTGTCCGGCAGCAGCGAGGCGGATATTGTCGGCGAGTTAAGCGTCAATGAATGGAACGGCCGCCGGCGCGCGCAGCTCATGATTCGCGATCTGCGCGTCAGCGAGC
This sequence comes from Paenibacillus pasadenensis, assembly GCF_023715725.1. Taxonomy (GTDB): domain Bacteria; phylum Bacillota; class Bacilli; order Paenibacillales; family Paenibacillaceae; genus Paenibacillus_O; species Paenibacillus_O pasadenensis_A. Next base: position 1,042,613 of record NZ_JAMBOT010000001.1, on the reverse strand, counting down.
CTCGTGTGTACGACTGGCGCGGTAATCGCGATCCTGCCGCCATATTGCTGCAGCTGCGCGACCGGCTTCTGCAGGAGCAGTCATCGGCTGTCGTGATCGCCTCGGAGCGTGCGCTGCCGCCGCAGCTGCATCAGGAATCGGCAGCCGGTTCTGCCGGACAGGGACAGGCACAAGCATGCATACAAGTTTGCCGCCCCGATCAGCTGCCTCCCGGCGGCTTCCGCAGCTGCGAAGTGGTGCTGCTGGAGCGGCCGGCTTCGTGGACGGAGCTGGAGCGCTGCCTTCAGCTTTCCCCGGATGTTGCTGCTCTGCATCTGTTGTTCCGCCGTGAACCGCTCCGCGAAGATTGGACGGAACGAAAAAAGATGGGCGAGCTGTATGCATGGCTTAAGCGGCTGAGCCCGCTCGAGGGCTCGCGAGAAGCCGCCGCCAGGCGGCTTGCCGCGCAGTCCGGCTGTCCGCCGGAAGCGGCGGCAGCTGCTCTGGACGCATTTGCCGAGCTTGATTTTATCCGCTATGAGGCCGATTGCTGGTCAATGAACGCCGCTCCCGCTAAACGGGACTTATCCGATTCCATTTCCTATCAGAGAGCGGTAGAGGAACGGCGTTTATCCGATTTGCTGCAAGGCGAATGTGAAGCGATCCGCAGCTGGCTGGGCCAGCTTGCACGAGGAGCTCAAACCGTTTGACAGGCGGAGGTCATCTTCTCAGTGGGATGGCGGAACCGCCCAATGGAAATACAAGGAATATAAGATGGAACGATTAAAGGAGACAACTATCCATGAACTACAAAGATTACATCCGCGTCATTGAAGATTTCCCGCAGCCGGGCATCCGCTTTAAGGATATTACAACTCTGCTGGGCAATGGCGATGTATACCGTTCGGCTATCGAGGAAATGAAAGCTGCGCTTAAAGACAAACAAATCGATCTTATCGCCGGTCCTGAAGCACGCGGCTTTGTTGTGGGCGCTCCGCTGGCGCTCGCTCTTGGCGTCGGCTTTGTGCCAATCCGTAAAAGCGGCAAGCTGCCGGGTGAAACGGTGGAAGCGTCTTATGATCTGGAATATGGCAAAGACAAGCTGGCTATTCACAAGGATGCAATCGCTCCGGGCCAGCGCGTACTCATCGCGGACGACCTTCTGGCAACAGGCGGAACGATCGCAACAACGATGAATCTGATTCGCCAGGTAGGCGGAGACGTTGTCGGCGCGTCCTTCCTGATTGAGCTTTCTTATTTGAACGGCCGCGACAAGCTTGAAGGCATCGACGTGTTCTCGTTGATCCAATATTAATTATTTCTCAGGAAATAATGGAAGGCAGGAAAGGGCGGCGCGCCTTTTCCTGCCTTTTCTTTTTTGCTGCATTCGTGGTTGGCTTCCTAATCCTAATCCTTCGGCCGGTCATAAAGCAGCCTTGGAGCTGCGTTGGAAAAATTCAAATGTTTAACGATGTTAATGAATTCCTTCATCCGCCAGTTAACTTTTTGGATTTGATCCCCATATTATCCTTTTGTAAATATAATTTTCGACAAAAAAACACCCATAAGTTTCCTTGTTTTGAAAGTACCGTAACCTCAATAATTGCATATGCCCGGAAAGTTGACGGAGGATGTAGGATAGGGGCATAATAGGAGTTAAACCAATTTTCATAGGTACTGGGACACGGCTGGGGTCGAATCCTGACACTTAAGGATGGAAAGGGACGTTTCATGGGCATTGACCAACTACTCTCTAAGGCGTCGACTTATATGAAGGATCAGGATCTGACAAAGATCCGTGAGGCCTATGAGTTTGCCGACCAGGCTCACTACGGCCAGGTGCGCAAGTCCGGGGAGCCCTACATCCTCCATCCGGTGGCCGTGGCCGAGATTCTCGTGAATATGCAGATGGACGTGACCTCCATCATTGCGGCGCTGCTGCATGACGTCGTAGAAGATACGACGGTTGAGGTCGAGCAGGTGCGTGCGCGTTTCGGAGACACCTGCGCCATGCTGGTCGATGGTCTTACTAAGCTGGAGAAGATCAAATTCCGTTCCAAGGAAGAGCATCAGAACGAGAACTACCGCAAGATGTTCGTCGCTATGGCGCAGGATATCCGGGTTATTTTGATCAAGCTGGCGGACAGGCTGCACAATATGCGCACGCTCAAGTTTCAGTCGGAAGAAGCGCAGCGGCGCATCGCTTATGAGACGCTGGAAATCTTCTGTCCGATTGCTCACCGGCTCGGCATTTCCGCGATCAAGTGGGAGATGGAGGACATCGCTCTCCGTTATCTCAATCCGCAGCAGTATTACCGAATTGCCAATCTGATGAAGAAAAAACGCGCCGAGCGTGAGGATTTCATCGGGGTTGTCATCGGAAGAATCAGCGAAAAGCTGGATGAAATGGGCATTGAAGGCGACATTTCGGGCCGTCCTAAGCATATATACAGCATCTACCGCAAAATGACGATGCGCAACAAACAGTTCAATGAGATTTATGATCTGATGGCGATTCGCATCATCGTAGACAATATTAAGGATTGTTACGCTACGCTGGGCATTATCCATACGTTGTGGAAGCCGATGCCGGGCCGCTTCAAGGACTATGTGGCGATGCCAAAGGCGAACATGTACCAGTCGCTGCATACAACCGTGATTGGACCGAACGGCGAGCCGACCGAGGTGCAGATTCGCACATGGGAGATGCATCGGACGAGTGAATACGGCGTTGCTGCGCATTGGGCTTACAAGGAAGGCAAGGAAGGCACGGCTCCAAGCGGCAATATAGAAGACAAGATGAGCTGGTTCCGCGAGATTCTGGAGCTGCAAAACGAGGCTGAGGACGCGTCGGAGTTCATGGAGTCGCTCAAAATGGACTTTTTCTCCGATCTCGTATTTGTCTTTACGCCGAAGGGTGAAGTAATCGAGCTGCCTGCGGGATCAGTTCCGCTTGATTTTGCCTACCGTATTCATACGGAGGTCGGCAACCGCACGATCGGCGCGAAGGTGAACGGACGGATCGTGCCGCTGGACCACAAGCTGAAGACGGGCGACATCGTGGAAATTTTGACGTCCAAGCATTCCTATGGACCAAGCCAGGACTGGGTGAAGATCACCAAGTCCTCTCACGCGCGCACGAAAATCAAGCAGTGGTTCAAAAAAGAGCGCCGTGAAGAAAATGTGATTAAAGGCCGTGAAGCGCTGGAGCGCGAGCTGAAGCGGCTGGGCCTGGAGCCGTCGGCGTGGATGACGGAGGAGAAGCTGAGAGAGGCTGCCGCCAAGTTTACGTTCCACGATCCTGAGGACATGATGTCGGCAATCGGCTTCGGCGGCATTACCGCCGCGCAGATTTGCACAAAGATGACCGAGAAGATGCGCCGGGAAGCGGAGGCGGCCCAGCAAATTGAGCTGACCAACGAACCGGTTGAGGTCAAGTCTCCCGGAACAGCCAAAAAAGCGGCTGCCGGCGGCGTAACCGTTAAAGGCATCGACAATTTGCTCGTGCGTTTTGCCCGCTGCTGCAACCCGGTACCTGGCGACGACATTGTCGGCTATATTACGCGCGGACGGGGAGTCAGCGTGCATCGCCGCGATTGCGCGAACATACCTTATGAAGGCGATGGCGAGGACGCGGAGCGCGTCATAGAGGTGGAGTGGGAGGAGTCTGCGGAATCCAACTACAGCGTTGATATCGAGATTACCGGTTACGATCACCGGGGACTGCTTAACGAGGTGCTGCAGGCGGTATCGGAATCCAAAACGAATATTTCTGCGGTAACGGGTCGCACCGGCCGCAACAAAGTAGTCATTATCCACATGACGATTCTGATCCGCAACATCGAGCATCTGCAGTCTGTCGTCGAAAAGATCAAGCGCGTCAAGGATATCTATTCCGTTCAGCGCATCATGCAGTAGGAAGGGGAAAGGGCAAGTGAAGGTAGTGGTGCAGCGCTGCTCCTCGGCGGAAGTGACGGTTGACGGCGAGTCTGTCGGCCGCATCGGGCACGGTCTTATGCTGCTTGTGGGCTTGACTCATGAGGACAGCGAGGCCGATATCCGCTGGATGGCCGATAAAATTGCGGGGCTGCGTATTTTTGAGGATGAAGCCGGCAAAATGAATCTGTCGGTACGGGAAGCGGGCGGAGACATTTTGTCCGTATCTCAATTCACCCTGTACGGAGATGCTCGCAAAGGACGGCGTCCAAACTTTATGGCAGCCGCCCGGCCGGAGCAAGCGGAGCCAATGTACGAGTCGTTTAACAATACGCTTCGGGAGGCCGGTCTGCGTGTCGAAACGGGCCGGTTCGGAGCGATGATGAACGTGGCTCTCGTTAATGACGGACCTGTCACGCTGATACTCGATAGCAAAGAATAATCAGCTTCATCCGGGATTAAGTCCGGCCCGGTGTGGCAACACTAACTTATCGGAATGAATTAGTTCTCGAAAGGAAGTGCATGTCATGCGAGTGGGACGCAAAGAGCTTAAGCTGGGCGGGGCTTCCCGCAGTCTGCTTCATGCGGAGCGGCGCGAGGCGCTGCTGCTGGAGGAGCTGGAGGATGACATCGAGTTCGCGGAGGACTGGTCATGCTCAGGCCCGGCGGCGCGCAAGGATCGCGGGGACGAAGAGAATGTTTGTCATTGAATTGTAATGTGGCCGGAATGCTCTCTTAACATAACTGGGCTATACTTGTATTCGACCCCCTTTTAATAAAGTTTCATCTGGAACCCGGACGATGTCCGGGTTATTTTTTTGTGCAAAAGAGGATGAATCTTGACTTGAGTCCTTCAGCGCGGTAGAATGATGAGAATTCACAATATGGCTTTGATGATGGGAACAAGTACTTCACGCTTGCATATGCAGAGAGGGACGGCGTTTGGCTGGAAGCGTCCTTATGATGGCGGAAGGAATGACATCCCGGAGAACATTCGGCGAACCGTTAGCAGTAGCCGCGTGCGTAGAGCGGGCGTTAACCGCATGAAGCGGATCGGCGGGAATTAATCCTCGTCCGGACCGGAATTAGGGTGGCACCACGGGAGATCAATGCTCTCGTCCCTGGCGATACGATATCGCCGGCGGACGGGAGCTTTTTTGCATCTTGCAGTTAAAGTACAGTGATCCTACCCGCTGCGGCTCCGCTGCATTTCACCGTACTTTTAAAGATAGGAGGGACAGTTATGGCATTTCAAAAAATGCCGGGAACGCAGGATTTCCTGCCCGGCGCGACAGATACTTGGCAATTTGTAGAGAACAAGGCAAGAGATATTTGCCGGCGGTTTAATTTTCGTGAAATCCGCACGCCGATGTTTGAGTCGACGGATCTGTTCCGGCGCGGAGTCGGCGAAACGACCGATATCGTCGAGAAGGAAATGTATACGTTTGAGGACCGCGGCGGCCGCAGCCTGACGCTTCGTCCGGAAGGAACGGCTGGCGTGGTCCGCTCTTATGTGGAGAACAAGCTGTATGGCGAGCCGGATCTGTCCAAGCTGTACTACATTGGCCCGATGTTCCGCTACGAGCGCCAGCAGGCGGGACGCTACCGGCAGTTTCATCAATTTGGCGTTGAAGCAATCGGCTCGACGGAGCCGGCGCTGGACGCTGAAGTGATCGCGCTTGGCTACACGTTCTACACCGAAGTTGGACTGCGAGGCGTACGGGTAGAAATCAATTCGGTCGGCACTCCGGCTGTCAGAGCGGCGTTCCGCGCCAAGCTTCTGGAATTTTTGGAGCCGAAGCGCTCCATACTGTGCAAGGATTGCCAGTCGCGTATCGACCGCAACCCGCTGCGCGTGCTGGATTGCAAAACGGATCAGAAACATTTCGAAGACGCACCGTCCATTTTGGATAGTCTGGATGAGGAATGCGCCGCTCACTTTGAGAAGGTGAAGGCTTATCTGACGGATATGGACATTCCGTTTGAGATTAATTCCCGGCTTGTGCGCGGACTCGATTATTACACGCATACCGCATTTGAATTCAAAGCGGAAGGCATCGGGGCCATCGATACGATTGGCGGCGGCGGACGTTACAACGGGCTCGTCGGGGAAATCGGCGGACCGGATCAGCCTGGCGTCGGTTTTGGACTTGGACTGGAGCGCACGGTGCTTATTCTGGAGCATCAGCAGAGCGGGGAAGCTGCGGCGCAGCCGCTCGACGTTTACCTTGTGGCGCTTGGCGAGGCTGCGGAGCGGGAAGTATCCCGGCTGCTGCACGGGCTGCGGCGCGCAGGACTGACTGCGGACAGAGACTATCAAGGACGCAAGATGAAAGCCCAAATGAAGTCGGCTGACCGGTATTCCGCACGTTTTACGGCTATACTCGGCGACGACGAGCTGGCTTCGGGGCAAATCGCCCTGAAACAGATGGATACGGGCGAGCAGCGAATGGTGCCTCTGGCAGAGCTTGCAGCGGCGATTAAAGGCGAAAATTAATTTTTACTATCGATAAGGAGTGTAACCGATGAGCGAAATCATTCATTGCGGACGCCTGACTAAGGCGGACGTTGGCAGAACGGTTGAATTAAAGGGCTGGGTGCAGCGCCGCCGCGACCTGGGGGGCGTGCTGTTCATCGATCTGCGCGACCGCACGGGCATCGTACAGATCGTATTTAACCCGGACTTCTCCGGTGAAGCTCTGGCCGTAGCCGACCGCGCGCGCAGCGAGTATGTGCTGGCAGTAAAAGGAACGGTTGTTGAACGCGACGAAGAAACCCGCAACCCGAATCTGGAGACCGGCGAAATTGAAATCCGCGTCACCGAAATCGAGGTTCTAAATGCAGCCAAAACGCCTCCTTTCCCAATTGAGGACGGCATTGAGGTGGACGAGTCTCTTCGTCTGAAATACCGTTACCTCGACCTGCGCCGTCCGGAGATGCAGCGCACGCTGCTGCTCCGTTCCAAAGCGGCGAAAATTTTCCGCGACTTCCTGGACGGCGAGCAGTTCGTTGAGGTAGAAACGCCGATTTTGACCAAAAGCACGCCGGAAGGCGCGCGCGACTATCTCGTGCCGAGCCGTGTGCATCCAGAGGAGTTTTTCGCGCTTCCTCAGTCGCCGCAAATTTTCAAACAGCTGCTTATGGTAGGCGGCCTAGAGCGCTACTACCAGATCGCCCGCTGTTTCCGCGACGAGGATCTGCGCGCCGACCGCCAGCCTGAGTTCACCCAGGTCGACATCGAGACGTCCTTCCTGAACCAGGATCAGTTGCTGGAAATGATGGAGCGTTTGGCGGCCCGCCTGTTTAAAGAAACGGTAGGCGCGGACATCCCGACTCCGTTCCAGCGCATCACTTATGCCGACGCAATCGACAAGTACGGTTCCGACAAGCCGGATCTGCGCTTTGGTCTGGAGATCCAGGATATTACCGATATCGTGAAAAACAGCGATGCCAAAGTATTCGCCAGCGTAGCTGCTTCCGGCGGCGTTGTGCGCGCGCTTAACGCTAAAGGCTGCGCAGGCTGGAGCCGCAAGGAGCTGGACGACCTGCAGCCGTTCGCGGCGCGTTACGGCGGCAAAGGTCTGGCATGGATCACGGTGAAGGACGGCGAATGGCGCGGGCCGATCGTCAAATTCCTTAAGCCGGAGGAAATCCAGGCGCTGACGGAACGTCTTGGCGTTGAAGAGGGCGACCTGCTCACCTTCTCCGCGGACAAGAAAAAAGTTGTTGCCGACGTGCTTGGCAACCTGCGCCTGAAGGTAGGCCGCCAGCTCGGACTGATCGACGACTCCGCGTTTAAGTTTGCTTGGGTTGTCGATTTCCCTCTGCTTGGCTGGGACGAGGAAGCAAAACGTTATGTTGCGGAGCATCATCCGTTCACCCGTCCAAAAGACGAGGATGTACATCTGTTCGAGACTGATCCGGGTGCAATTCGCGCTCAAGCGTACGATCTTGTGCTGAACGGCTACGAGGTTGGCGGCGGCTCCATGCGGATTTACAAACGTGATGTGCAGGAGCAGATGTTCAGCGCGCTCGGCTTCTCCATGGAAGAAGCGCATGAGAAATTCGGCTTCCTGCTGGATGCTTTTGAGTACGGCACGCCTCCGCATGGCGGCATCGCCTTTGGCTTCGACCGTCTTGTCATGCTGCTTACGGGCCGCACCAATCTGCGCGAGACGATTGCCTTCCCGAAAACGGCAAGCGCAACCGACCTGCTCAGCGACGCTCCTTCCCGCGTCGATCTGGCTCAGCTGCAGCAGCTGCATATCCGCACGGTACCGAAGCCGGGCTCCAAGCCGGCCCAGCCGCAAGGCGGACAGCCGGAAGAAGCGGCTGCAGGCGCACCGGCGCAAAACTAATCGCCACTTGTTTAGAAAAGCAGCTTTGGCCGTTTTTTAGCCCGGATGCTCGCTTGATATAACCATAGCTTTAACTCGGCCGCACCGGTTTCGGTGCGGCTTTGAATTGGCGGTTAACCGCTGGGTATAAAAGAAAGAGGAGGCGTAAACTCTATGTTGAACCAATTTTCCCGCACCGAGCTGGCTTTTGGGCCGGAAGGCATCGAGGCGATGAAGCGCAGCACGGTCGCCGTGCTCGGTATCGGCGGCGTCGGCTCCATCGCAGCTGAGGCTCTCGCCCGCACGGGTGTAGGCCGCATCATCCTGATTGATAAAGATGTCGTCGACATTACCAATATAAACCGGCAAATTCACGCATTGACGACAACGGTCGGCCAGCCGAAGGCCGATCTGATGCGCGACCGCATCAAGCTGATTAATCCGGAGTGCGACGCGATCAGCCTGCGCATGTTTTATACCGAGGAAACTTACGAGAAGCTGTTTGAATATCCGCTCGATTATGTGCTGGACGCTTCCGATACGATTTCCTATAAGGTGCATCTGATCAAGCAATGTCTGGAACGGAACATTCCGATTATTTCCAGCATGGGAGCAGCAAATAAAATCGATCCGACCCAGTTCATTGTGACGGATATTTCCAAAACTCATACGGACCCTGTTGCCCGGGTGGTGCGCCAGAAGCTGCGGCGTGAAGGCGTCCGCAAAGGCGTTAAGGTCGTCTTTTCGGCTGAGGAGCCTAAAAAGCCGCGTGTTGATGTAACACAGCGTATCGTACCGGAAAATGCTCCTGAAATCCGCAAAGCGCAGCAGCCTCCGGCGAGCAACGCTTTTGTTCCGCCTGTAGCCGGTCTGATTATGGTCAGCGCAGCGGTGCAGGATCTGCTGAAAACGAACGGCATCGAGATTTAACAACCGAATCCATATAAATGCAACGCGTCTATTCATTCAATTAAACTGAATTGAAGACGCTGTTGCGACTCTGCGTTAGGCATGTGTCACTTTAATGTGATGCATGCCTATTTAGCGTTAGCAATATTGACATTGGAGTTCGAAAGCAGTACCATCGTTCTAATTACAATTGGGACGGTGAACATCATGATAAGCCTTAAGCGGCAATTGCCAAAAATCGAGCTGCACTCTCATCTTGACGGAAGCGTGAGGCCGTCGACGGCGGCGGAAATTGCAGAGGAGGAGGGCATTGAGCTGAACTGCTCCGATCTGCGCGAGCTCACGGAACGAATGACGGCTCCTCCTTCCTGTACAAGCCTTGTGGAGTATTTGGAGCGGTTTGAGCTGCCGCTTCTGCTGATGCAGAGCCGCGCGGCGCTCAAGCGGATCGCTTACGAAACGGCGGAAGACGCGGCGCTTGAAAATGTCCGTTATTTGGAGGTGCGCTTCGCTCCACAGCTGCATACGGGGCGAGGACTGAGCATCGACGAGATCGTTGGCGCCGTTGCCGAGGGGCTGTCAGCGGCTGAAGCCAAATACGGACATACCGTGCGCATCATTCTTGTTTGTATGAGGCATCATGCGCAGGCGGATAACGAGGAGGTTGTCCGGGCAGCCAGCCGGTTGGCCGGACTCGGTGTCGTTGGCGTAGATTTGGCGGGAGACGAAGCGGGTTATCCCAACGAGCTGCACGAGGAAGTATTTGGACTCGCGAATCAGCTCGGCCTGCCCATAACGATTCATGCTGGAGAAGCGGCCGGAGCGTGCAGCATCCGCTGCGCTGTGGAGAAGCTGCATGCGAGACGTATTGGTCATGGAGTGCGGCTGCGGGAGGATGCCGAGCTGCTGCAGCTGATGAGTGAGCAGCGTATACCGTTAGAAATGTGCGTGATTAGCAACGTGCAGACGAAGGCGGTGCCGTCTATGGAGAGTCATCCAATCCGTGAGTATCTGGACGGCGGGCTGGCTGTGACGGTAAACACGGATAATCCGACCGTCAGCGCAACTAACCAGACCCGCGAGTATGAAAACTTGGCTCGCCGTTTCCGCTTCACAGAACGGGATTTCATGAAAGTGGCCGAGAACGGCATTGAGGCTGCGTTTGCTGACGGGGAACTTAAGGGGCGGCTGCGGGCCCAGTTCCGCCAGGAGTGGCGGGAGTTAGGCTTGGTCGGCTCAGGCGAGGCCGGGGAAAGCCGCGCTTAAAGCTGGAGCTTAGCCGGCAGCGGGAGGCGGGGGAACCGCGTAAGGTCGTCAAACGACCTTACGGAACGGGAACACCGTGAAAAGCACGCCGGTAAGGTCGTCAAACGACCTTACCGAGCCGGAAAACCGCGAAAAGCACGCCGGTAAGGTCGTCAAACGACCTTACGGAACGGGAAAACCGTGAAAGGCACGCCGGTAAGGTCGCCAAACGACCTTACCGAGCCGGAAAACCGCGAAAAGCACGCCGGTAAGGTCGTCAAACGACCTTACCGAGCCGGAAAACCGCGAAAAGCACGCCGATAAGGTCGTCAAACGACCTTACCGAGCGGGAAAACCGCGAAAAGCACGCCGGTAAGGTCGTCAAACGACCTTACGCGGTAGTGAAAAGCCCGCAAGGGCTCCGCACACCACGGTATACAAAAAAAAGGAGCGAGCCATAAAGGCTTGCTCCTTTTGCATAAACGCTCCATCCACGCCAGGAAGCGGGTGTCGCTTAATTCGGCTTTTTAAACCAGCCCATCGGCTTGCCGATTGGCAGGAATGCGTAGCCAAAGTGATTGTTCAGCACGTTTGCGCCCATCGCATAAAAGGACACAAGTGCGATAAGCAGCTCGGACCAAGCAGCCACATTGTGCATGAACGTTTCGGCGATGCCGAAGGCGCTCAGCGAAAGGCCGAGGAACAGAAAGTCGATCAGCACAAAGATGAGAAACAGAGCTTTGTTCGTTTCGGCTGCTCCAAGCGTCATAAATAAGGTGAAAATAAGATAACCGGCAAACGCTGCGCCTAGCTGATGGCCATCGGCCGTTTCCGCAAGCTCAGAGCCAAAAACGCCCAGCTTGATTAGCCAGGAGCTGGCGACACCGAGCCAGAACAGGCCATAAGCGGCAAAAGCCGTCGTGCCGAAGTGATTGCCGCGTTTGGAATCCTCTACAGCAGCGAACAGCTGCGCCAGCGATCCCAGGAAGATGGCCCACGGAATGACAAGCGCGTAACCGTCGGTCCAGCCTAGCTTTTGCGTTGATGCGACGAGGGTGACCATAGCGAGGCCGAACAGGCCGATTGCCGAAGGGTCGGCATTGTGATGTTTGACATGATGCAGATTACTTTGAAGCATGAAGCAGATTCTCTCCTTCTATTTTGTTCTCTCTAGATGTTTGGCCGCTTCGTTAAATGCAGCCTTTCCATTTTGCGCGATTCGGGAGAGGAGCGGGAGACATTCATGTGTCGAAATCCGCACATTTTAGAACTAAAGCGTTATCAATCGGAATTCCCGAACGTTTGTGCGGTAAAATGGGATGTGTTAAACTAACCCTTATGGATTCTGTTTACAGGACAGGGGATGAGAGGATGGACTTGTTCGATTACCGGGAAGAGGAAGCGCCCCGCGCGCGGCTGCTGGCGGACCGGATGCGCCCTCGGACACTGGAGGAATACATCGGCCAAGACGATGTGGTGGGACCGGGCACGCTGCTGCGCCGCGCCATCGAGAACGACCAGGTCAGCTCGCTGCTTCTGTTCGGCCCCCCTGGAAGCGGCAAAACGACTCTGGCAAATATCATTTCCCTTCGTACGGAGGGAGAGTTCGTCAAGCTCAACGCCGTAGATGCAACGGTAAAAGATGTGCGCGACGTCATCGAGCGGGCCAAAAGCTCAAAGACGCTTTACGGGCGTAAAACGATTCTGTTTCTGGACGAGGTGCATCGCTTCAATTCGTCCCGCCAGGATGCGCTTTTGCCAGCCGTCGAGCAGGGCATTATTATTTTCATCGGGGCGACGACCGAGAACCCGTTCCATTCCGTGAACGGAGCTTTGCTGTCCCGCTCAACTCTGTTCCGGCTGCATGCGCTGGAGAGCCGCCATGCGCTGGAGGCGATGCGGCGTGCTATTGCCGACAAAGAGCGCGGCCTTGGCTTCATGAAGCTGGATGTGCGTCCGGAGGCGCTGGATCATATTGCGGGCATGGCAGGAGGCGATATACGCCGCGCGCTTAATGCGCTTGAATTGTCCGCCGTCACAACGCCCTCGGAGCCGGACGGAACGGTTATTGTCACTATGGAGGTAGCGCAGGAGTCAATCCGCAGCCGCGCCGTGCAGGCGGACGAGTCAACTCAATACGACGTGCTTTCCGCTTTTCATAAAAGCATCCGGGGCTCCAGCGACGCCGCGCTGTTCTGGTTTCTGTATGCGGTGGAGAAGCTTGGCATGGACCCGATGGTGTTCATCCGGCGGCTGATCGTCGCCTGCAGCGAGGATATTGGCTTGGCGAACCCGCAGGCAATGGTTCAAGCCGTTACAAGTATGGACGCCTATCATAAAATCGGCTGGCCGGAGGCAAAGTACAACATTGCCCAAGCCATTTTGTTTGCGGTGGAAAGCCCGAAATCCAATGCGACGGCGCTGGCGATCGGCAGGGCAATGGGCAAAATTGAAGCCGTTGGCACGCCTGAGGTGCCGCTTCATCTGCGAGACGCTCATTACAAAGGGGCGCAGCAGCTCGGACATATCGGTTACCAGTATCCGCATGATTTTCCCGGTCATTACGTTGATCAGCTTTATTATCCCGAACGGCTTGCAGGTTCATCCGTTTACGAGGCGACCCGTCAGGGGATGGAGGATAAAATTCGGCTCAATCAGCAGCAGCGCCAAAACAGAGCGGGCTCCAAAGGGAGTAAACCGCCGGGGCGCTAAGCAAGCAACACCGTCATTTACTATTTTCAGGAGATACTCTTGTCAAATAGCCCGTACGATTCTTCCAATTCCTCATAAATTGTGATTAAAAGCAAAGGGGGATTGGTATGAATACGGAATTGATCCTTACATTGTTTATTTTATTGGTGATTGTGACCAAACTCCAATACTGCCGGAATGAGTCTCCTGAGATAGGTATAACTGGGACACAAGGATTTGATATCGTCAATGAAACATCTCGTTTTACATTACGATATCTATATCGTACAGGTGATGCTTATGACCCGACTCCTGGCCCTTATTTTAGTATATTGCCAGGGGGAAGATCGCATTATGAGTTAAGAACAAATTTGCCTTATACAACGAGCGCCACAATTTTTTACAGTCTCTATATATCAGGAATTACTTATGGCAATTTTGTAGTAAAATTAGAATTTGGTTTTTGGGGTGCTTTTATCTCTACCGTCTCCGATTTGCCGCTAACTATTCGCAAAGTTTATTATGGAGGCCCCACGCTATATATCAGTGACTAAGGTTTCATACCAAGCCCGTTACAGCCGTATGCTGTTGTCCGGGCTTTTTGCCATGCGTTGTCGCTTCCAAATAAAAAGAGTTAACAAACTGAACATTTAGTTATAAGATATACAGTAGTAACAAAAACATCCCTTTGACATAGATTAAAGGGAGCTTCATTTACCCAAAAAGTTTCCCTAACTCAACATAGATGGACGGATACAAAAGGAGGGGCCGTTATGGAAAAAAATACGATCGCAGGAACAGGAACAGGGGCAGGAATCGCAGCCGCAGCCGCGCCAGTAATTTCTGAGGGCTGGAAACGCAGCGGAGGAGAGCCTTCGCTAGCGGAGGCGCACGGCAGCTTAAAAGTACCGCGTCAAGCCGGATGGTTCCGCAAGCTGCTTGCTTTCATGGGGCCAGGTTATTTGGTGGCTGTCGGGTATATGGATCCCGGCAACTGGGCGACCGACCTGGCAGGGGGCTCATTGTTCGGCTATACGCTGCTGTCGGTTATTCTGCTGTCCAATCTGGTTGCCATGCTGCTGCAGGCGCTCGCAGGCAAGCTCGGCATCGTTACGGGACGGGATTTGGCGCAGGCATGCCGCGATCATTACAGCAAGCCGGTCTCCCTTCTTCTTTGGGTGTTATGCGAGCTGGCTATCGCCGCCTGCGACCTTGCGGAGCTAATCGGTACAGCCATTGCGCTTAACCTGTTGTTTGGCGTACCGCTTTTATGGGGCGTCATTCTTACCTCATTAGACGTCATGATTGTGCTGCTGCTGCAGAACAAAGGGTTCCGGTATATGGAGGCGCTCGTTATTACGCTGATCGGCACGATTGGCGGCTGTTTTCTCATCGAGCTCATTTGGGCGCAGCCGGTCGTTTCAGAAGTGCTGAAGGGTTTTGTTCCATCGGGCCAAATCGTGACGAATCCGGCTATGCTGTACATCGCGATCGGCATTTTGGGTGCGACGGTTATGCCGCATAATCTATATTTGCATTCTTCCATCGTGCAAACCCGAGATTTCGAGCGCACCCCCTCCGGCAAAAGAGAAGCAATCCGTTTTGCAACGGTGGATTCTACGCTGGCACTAGGCCTGGCGCTGTTCATCAACGCGGCGATATTGATTGTGGCTGGCGCCGTATTCCATACGAGCGGACATACGGAAATCGCCGAAATTGGCGATGCCTATCATCTGATGGCGCCGCTGATGGGCGGAGCGGCCGCCAGCGTTTTATTCGGAGTCGCACTGCTTGCTGCCGGGCAAAATTCTACGCTGACCGGCACTCTCGCCGGGCAGATCGTAATGGAAGGATTTCTCGGCCTGAAAATGAAGCCTTGGCTTCGCCGGCTTATTACAAGGCTGATTGCGCTTGTACCGGCGGTTATCGTAACCGCTTTGTATGGGGAAAAGGGCACAACGCAGCTGCTTATATTCAGCCAGGTTATTTTATCGCTGCAGCTCAGCTTCGCGGTGTTCCCGCTCGTCAAGTTCACCGGCGACCGCCGCAAAATGGGGGAATTCGCGAACAAAACCTTTACTCAGGCGCTGGCCTGGTTCTGCGCGTTTCTGATCGCAGCGCTTAATTTGTATTTGCTCGGGATGACCGTTTGGGGCTGGCTATAACGTTTCGTCCGCATAAGTAGACGGCGCGGGCCATATGTTTACAATACCCCTATATGACCTCAAGGAGGTGCGCCTGACTTCCCGCCGCACGCGGCAGGGAGCAGGGAATCCCGTGTCCGACGACCCTTTTCCGCTTGGACTCAGCCTGTTTCTTGTTATCTGTCTTGTGTTTTTAAACGGATTTTTTGTGGCGGCCGAATTCGCAATGGTGAAGGTTAGAGGAAGCCGCATCACAACGCTGGTGTCGGAGGGGAACGGCAAAGCCCGTTTCGCCTCGCGGCTCACCGGCAATCTGGATGCCTTTCTGTCCGCCTGCCAGCTTGGCATTACGCTCGCTTCGCTTGCTCTCGGCTGGATTGGAGGGCCGGCGCTTGCTCGTTTGCTGGAGCCTTTTTTTCACGGCTTCGGGATTGTAGGGCTCCCGGCAGTTACCGTCTCTTTTCTGCTGGCGTTTGGTCTCATTACGCTGCTGCATATCGTACTCGGCGAGCTTGCCCCCAAAACAATCGCCATCCGCAAGGCGGAAAAAGTGACCCTGTGGACGTCGATTCCCCTCGTTTATTTTCACGCGGCAATGTTTCCATTCATCTGGGTGTTAAACGGCTTGGCGAGGCGGCTGCTAAAATGGATCGGCTTAGAGCCGGCGGCCGGGCATGATTCGGCTCACAACGAGGACGAAATTCGCATCCTGATGCAGCAAAGCCATGAAAGCGGCCTAATCGGCGGTACGGAGCTGGCGCTTGTGGACAACATCTTTGATTTTTCGGATACGCAGGCGCGCGATATTATGATTCCCCGGACCGATATGGTCTGTTTGTCCGTAAGGCTGCCGTTCCAGCAGGCCAGAACGGCAGCATTGACGCAGAACCGCACCCGTTACCCCGTCTACGAAGGGGATAAGGATAACATAATCGGTTTTATCCATATAAAGGATTTGCTGCGCGGCGAGCCGGAGTCGGGCGGGTTGAGAGAGCTGTTGCGCCCGATTACCGCCGTGCCTGAATCGATGCGGATCAGCCCGCTGCTGAAGCTGATGCAGCGAAGCAAAACGGGCATAGCCGTGCTGATTGACGAGTATGGCGGCACGGCAGGGCTGGTGACGCTGAAGGATATTATGGAAGAGATTGTCGGGGATATACGCGATGAATTCGACATTGAGGAACGGCCGGAGCAAGAACGGATCGATAGCCGCACCTATTCGCTAAGCGGACTGATGCAGCTGGATGAGGTCAATGAGCGTTTCGGGCTGCAGCTTGATACGGACACATACGGCACGCTCGGCGGTTGGCTTGGCTCCTGCATCGATATTCCGCTGCACATCGGGCAATCGGTCATGCTGGACAACGGAACGGAGCTTATTTTGGAGGAAAACGAACATCTGCGGATTACGCGGGTTCTGCTGCGGCTTCGGGCTGAGGCGGAATGAATCGGGAGTAGAATAAAAAACGGAGGCAACTGAGCCCAGCTCAGTTGCCTTCGTTTTGTTTAAGCTGGATTGAAATGAGTGAGTTATGCCGCCTTGCGGCACGCCGCCGATCTTACCGAACCGAACCTTCTCCTCCTTGGGACCGATCTATCCGCCATTCTCCGGACCCTTCATTGAATCCAGTTAAAGCCGTACAATTCGAATGAATCAAGTGAATTCAAATCCAGTTCACATTCGGGGTTTATACTGACACCAGACGAGTTCAAGGAGGACGATTTACAATGACAATAAACCTCGCAGGAGGAGCCGAGTGGGCGGTTGAGGCGCGCGGCCTAGTGAAGCAGTTCGGCGACAATCGGGCTGTTGACGGCGTCGATCTGAAGGTGCGCGCCGGCTCGATATACGGCGTGCTTGGCCCGAACGGAGCGGGAAAAACGACGACGATCCGCATGCTCGCGACGCTGCTGCGCCCCGATGCGGGCGAGGCCAAAATTTTTGGCTGGGACGTGGCGCAAAAACCGCAGATCGTGCGGCAGCTGATCGGGGTGACGGGACAGTACGCGTCGGTTGACGAATCGCTTAGCGCGACCGAAAACCTCATCATTTTTTCCCGGCTGCTCGGTCTCGGACGCGCCGAGGCGCGGAAAAAGGCGTCGGATCTGCTGGAGGAATTCGGATTGACCGAAGCGGCCAAGCGCCCGCTGAAAAATTTCTCCGGCGGCATGCGCAGGCGCCTTGATCTGGCTGCCAGCCTGATCTCTCAGCCGCCGCTCATTTTCCTCGACGAGCCGACGACTGGACTCGACCCGCGGACGCGATCCCAAATGTGGGAGACGATCCGCAGACTCGTGAACAGCGGCTCGACCGTGCTGCTCACAACGCAATACCTCGATGAAGCCGACCAGCTGGCCGACCGCATTGCGGTTATCGACCGCGGGCGCGTCGTCGCGGAGGGAACCGGAGACGAGCTGAAAGCATCGGTTGGGAATTCCTCGCTCCATCTCCGCGTATCCGATCCGGCGCAAACCGCAGCCGCCCGCGAAGCGGTTGAGCGGGTGCTGCAGGCGCGCTCCAGCGTGACGGCGGAGGCCGGGCGCATCACCGCTCCAATGGCGGAGGCCGGTCAGGTTACCGACCTGCTGATTGCTCTGCGGTCCGCAGGCGTTGAGCTTGTGGAAATTAGCGTGCAAAAGCCTACTCTGGACGAAGTGTTTTTGACGATTACCGGCAAGCCGGAAGGAATGGAGGCATCACACGCATGAAAACCAACATCGCGCCTGCAGGCGCCTCCCGGCGGCTTGTCCATCGGACCAGTCCCGGGCAAACGATTCGCAACGCGCTGACGATGGCGTACCGGGGACTGCTCAAAATCAAGCGCACTCCCGAGCAGCTGTTCGACGTAACGCTTCAGCCGATTTTGTTTACGCTGATGTTTTCGTACATTTTTGGCGGAGCCATATCTGGTGATGTGCATAGCTACCTGCCGGTTATTATTCCCGGCATTTTAGTGCAGACGGTGATCGGAACCTCAATTGTAACCGGCGTGCAGCTGCGGGAGGATATGGATAAAGGCGTGTTTGACCGCTTCAAGTCGCTGCCGATTGCCCGTATTGCGCCGCTTGCCGGCGCCCTGCTGGCCGACACAGTCCGTTATACGATCGCAACCGTGCTGACCTTTGTCATGGGCTACCTGATGGGCTACCGGCCTGAAGGCGGCCTCGGATACGTGGCTATCGCTGCTGTGCTTGTCATCGCCTGCTCGTGGGCAGTAAGCTGGATCTTCGCCTTTTTTGGAGTTATCGCCCGGAGCGCCTCCAGCGTGCAGGGCATCTCCATGATTGTGCTGTTCCCGCTGACGTTTCTGTCCAACGCGTTTGTGCCGGTCGACACGATGCCGGACTGGCTGCAATGGTTTACGAAAATCAATCCGGTATCTCACCTGGTGAGCGCTGTGCGCGATTTGGCGAACACTGGGACGATAGGGGCGGAGGTCGGCTGGGCGCTGCTTGCCGCGGCCGTCATCGTGGCCATTTTTGCGCCGCTGACCGTAAAGGCATATATGCGCCGCACCTAACAGGAGTGGCGTCTGATGCATGGTCGCATAAAGGAAAGAGGGAGGAGACTGGACCAGTCTCCTCCCTCTTTGTGTACTCTTGCAGACAAATGTTAAGTTAATGCCGTTAGGCCTGGCCCGATGCGGCGAAGGTCTTCTCGTCAACGAGCGCAATGCTGTCGATTGTGCCTCCGCCGAGGCAGACGTCTCCAGCATAGAATACGACCGCTTGTCCCGGCGTAATTGCCTTTTGCGGCTCATCGAATAGAACGTCGGCTGTGCCGTCCGCCGCAAGCCGCAGCGTTACGCCCTGATCAGGCTGGCGGTAGCGGAATTTCGCCGTGCAGCGGAGCTCACCCTGCGGCAGCTCCGGCGCAATCCAGTTGACCCCGCTCGCCTTAAGCGAAGAGGAGTAGAGACGCGGATGCGCGTCGCCCTGCACCACATAAAGAATGTTGCGCTCCAGATCCTTGTCGGCGACAAACCATGGCTCGCCCGTGCCGGAGCCGCCAATGCCGAGCCCCTGGCGCTGGCCAAACGTGTAATACATCAGGCCGTCGTGGCGGCCTTTAACTTCGCCGCTGCGCAGGTCGACCATGCTGCCCGGCTGTGCAGGCAAATAACCGCTCAGAAATTGCTTAAAGTTGCGTTCCCCGATAAAACAGACCCCTGTGCTGTCCTTTTTGCGGGCGGTCGCCAGTCCGTTCTCCTCGGCGATGCGGCGCACCTCCGGCTTCGGCAGATGGCCGATCGGGAACATGGCGGAAGCAAGCTGCTCCTGGCTCAGCTGATGCAGGAAATAGGTCTGATCCTTGTTGCTGTCCACGCCGCGTTCCAGCGTCGTTACGCCATTCTCGTCCCGGCTGACGCGCGCATAATGGCCCGTTGCCAAATAATCCGCGCCTAGCGATTTTGCCTTAGCGAGGAATTCCCCGAATTTAATCTCGCGGTTGCACATGACATCGGGGTTCGGCGTGCGTCCTCTGCGATATTCGTCGAGGAAGTAGCTGAACACCTTGTCGTAATACTGCCGCTCGAAATTAACCGTATAATACGGAATTCCGATCTGCTCGCAGACGCGGCGGACGTCTTCCGCATCCTCGTCGGCGCTGCAGACGCCGTTTTCGTCGGTTTCGTCCCAGTTCTTCATGAAGATGCCGATCACATCATAGCCCTGCTGCTTCAGCAGCAAAGCGGCTACGGAGGAGTCGACGCCCCCGGACATGCCTATAACAACGCGCCCCAAGCGTTTGCTTTCATGCGCTGACATACTAATCCACCACCTTGACAATCTTGAGCTTTCCCTGTTACTCTGACATCTTGTGTTCGCATGATGCGGATCCGTCTTTATGAAGCCTGCTAACACAGGAAGAGCCCTACCATTGTAGCACAGGAAACGGCGCTTTTTCATCTTCGTCTTATAGAAGCCAAAATTGCGGACGAGCATAGTATAAATGTGCTAACATAGCAGTGTTATGGGAATACCTTGTTTTATCCAGTACTTGTTCGCTTAACGAAATGATCGTTCAACAAGCCAAACCGCGAACCTGCAGGACCAGAGCCTTACCGATCTGCCATTCAGGGAAAGAGGTGCAGCCATATGAAAATTTCAACAAAAGGCCGCTACGGCCTAACTATTATGATGGAGCTCGCGGCCAAATTCGGCGAAGGTCCAATCTCGCTCAAAAGCATCGCCGAAAAAAACCAGCTTTCCGAGCATTATTTGGAGCAGCTGATCGCGCCATTGCGCAACGCGGGACTTGTCAAAAGCATCCGCGGCGCATACGGCGGCTACATTTTATCCAAAGAACCCGAAACGATTACGGCCGGCGACGTAATCCGCATTCTGGAAGGCCCGATTTCTCCTGTCGATTTTACGGAGGAAGACGACCCGGCTAAGCGCCACCTGTGGCTGCGCATCCGCGACAGCATCGCGGAGGTGCTTGATTCCACCACGCTGCAGGATCTGATTGAGTACAAGGACAAAAACGAAGCCGATAACTACATGTTTTACATTTAAACGACGAGCGGGTGAACGGCATGGAACGGATATATTACGATCACGCCGCGACAACGCCGCTGCATCCCGAAGCGGCGCAAGCGATGCTGACCGTGCTGCAGGGCCCGCCCGGCAACGCCTCCAGCCTGCACAGCTTCGGGCGCGACGCCCGGAAGCTGGCCAGCGGCGCCCGCGACCTTATTGCTGCAACGATTGGCTGCCGGCCGGACGAGCTTGTATTTACCTCCGGCGGGACGGAGGCGGACAATATGGCGCTGCGAGGCGTTATGGAAGCTCAGGCAGCTTCCGGCAAGCGCCACTTGATTACGAGCGCAGTGGAGCATCATGCGGTGCTTAAAGAGTGCGAGCGGCTGGAGCGCGGCGGCTACGAGGTTACGTATTTGCCTGTCGACGGCAACGGAATCGTCTCCGTCAACAGCCTGCGTGAAGCGCTCCGGGACGACACGGGGCTAGTCAGCATCATGTATGCCAACAACGAGACCGGCACGCTGCAGCCGATTGCGGAGCTGGCTGCTGCAGCCCAGGAGCGAGGGGTTCCGTTTCACACGGACGCCGCTCAGGCATACGGCAAGCTGCCGATTACAGTGCGGGAGCTGCCGATTACAGTGCGGGAGCTGCCGGTTTCGCTGATGACGCTATCCTCGCATAAAATCAACGGGCCGCAAGGGATCGGAGCGCTGTATGTGCGGCAGGGAACTCCGCTGCAGCCGCTGCTCGTCGGCGGCTCCCAGGAGCGCAAACGCCGTGGCGGCACGGAAAATCTGCCCGCGCTGGCCGGGTTTGCCCGCGCCGCAGCGATCGCTGCGGAGGAGCTGGAAGCCCGGGCCGTGCGGATGGAGGAGCTGGGAAGCCTTTGGATCCGTCTGATGCGGAAGGCATCCGGCGGAACCGCTGTTGTTGCAGGTCATCCCGACCTGCGCCTGCCGGGCATTGTCAGCCTGATGTTTCCCGGCATCGACCGCGAGTCGATGCTGATGAATCTTGACCTTGCCGGCATCGCGGCATCCGGCGGCTCCGCCTGCACGGCGGGCGCCCTGGAGCCTTCCCATGTGCTGAGCGCCATGGGCGTGCCGGAGGAACTTGCGAATACGGCGGTTAGATTCAGCTTCGGTTTGGGCAATACTACGGAAGAAATGGAGCTTGCGGCTCTAAGGATTGAAACTTTTTTGGGCCGCAACCGTAAATCTTCTTAGGAGGCGCTTTGCCGTGCCGAACACCACAGCTGGGATGCTCAAGCTGCAGCAAATAGTCGGACTTCCCGTGTACATCGCCAATTCTGGAGAACGGGCTGGCAAGGTGCGCGACGCCTGGTTCGACGAACATTGGTCGCTGCTTGGTTTTGTGCTTGACGGCTGGTGCTGGAAGCCCCGCACCGTCCGGACGGTGCTGTGGGACGATGTGCTCGTATGCGGAGCGGACTGTCTGTTCATCCGTTCGCGCGAGTCGGTTGGCATTCGCCGTATCGCATCTCTGCAGCGTTCTTTTTACTCCGGCTGCATCCGGCTGAAGGAGCTTCCGGTCGTTACGGCCGAAGGAAATCAGCTGGGCCGAATATGCGATGTTTATATTAACCCGAATATGGGTACACAGGTAGTAGGTTATGAACTGACGGACGGATTTGTCTCGGACCTTATGGACGGTCGGAGATGGCTGAAGGCGCCCCGGGATCCTGATGTCTTCTTATTAGGGGAAGATGCGATTGTCGTCCCGCCGTTGGACGAGAATGCCTTGGAGCGTGTCGCAGCTTCCGATCCGTAATGTAGGGAGAATTGATTAATGATGAGATGCCCCAACTGCAATTCCAGAGATATTGGCAAAATCGGCTCGCACCAGTTTTATTGCTGGGGATGTTACATTGAGCTGACTGTGAATGGCGATAAAATGTCGGTTTATCAGGTTGAGGAAGACGGAACGTTAAGTTCCCTCGACGATCTGTTTTTTGAGGACGATATCGCCTCGCCGGAAATTCACGCCAACTGAATTTGGAATAAACGCCCCCTGATGCTTGCGTCAGGGTTTTTTTTCGTGTTTAGCCGCAGCCGGAACACGCCGGACATGGACATGCAAGGTATGGGAGCGCAGGAAAGCACATATACTGTAACCGACCTGCCGGGCAGACAGGCCCCGGAGGGCTGGTTGTCGCCGTGCCGGGAAATGGAAACGGGGAGGGAGCAGCATCGTGGAAAAATGGTCGCAAAACCGGCTGCTCATGGCCTTTATCTATACCATTCTCGGATTGCTGGCGCTGTTTTTGCTGCTGCTGCTAAAGCCGCTGCTGATGAACCTGTACCGTTTTGCCAGCGCCGTATTAACGCCGTTCTTGATCGCGCTGGTCATTTCTTATGTGCTTCATCCGATCGTCAGCCTGCTGAGCTCTCGGAAAATGCCCCGCTCCATGGCGGTACTGCTCATTTACACCGTATTTCTCTCGGCACTTTCGGTCATTCTGATGAATCTCATTCCGATGGTGGCCGGCCAGGTGCAGGAGCTCGGCGAGCATGCCCCGGAGCTGACGATGCGGGCGCAAAGCCTCGTCCACGATTTCAATAATACGTCTTTTCTGCCGGACAGCTTCCGCGACGCCCTTTCCCGCGCGCTTGTGTCTATGGAAAGGCGGCTCGCCGAATCAACGACGGCCTTTATCAACAATATCGGATCGATGCTGAATGCGGTATTTCTGCTTTTCATCATCCCGTTCCTTGTCTTTTACATCTTAAAGGATTTTGAAGTGATGGAAAGAGCGGTCATCGCCTATGTGCCCAAGAGCCACCGCAAGGGCATCGTCCGCATGTTTAAAGATATTGACGATGCGCTGGGCAGTTATATCCGCGGTCAATTTCTCGTCTGCGTCATTGTCGGCGTGCTGGCTTATGCAGGTTATGCCATAATCGGTCTGCCTTACGCGCTGCTGCTCGCTTCCGTCGTAGCCGTGACAAACGTAATTCCTTATTTGGGCCCGTTCATCGGCGCTGCCCCGGCGCTGCTTGTCGCCTCCACGGTCTCGTTTAAAATGATGCTGTTTGTCGTGATCGTCAATACGATCTGTCAAATTCTTGAGGGCAACGTCATCTCCCCTCAGGTGGTCGGAAGGACGCTGCATATTCATCCGCTTATGATTATTTTTGCGCTGCTGATTGGAGGAGAGCTGGCCGGCATTCCCGGCATGATCCTCGCCGTTCCGGTATTTGCCGCGCTGAAAGTAATTCTGCAGCATGTATTCGCCTACTATGTGAGAAGAAGAACGGTTTAGCTGCGGAGCGGCGGAACTTGCGTCAAACAAACGAGGAGCTCATCGGCCTTCAGGCCGGTGGAGCTTCTTTTTGGCATGTTGATCACATTTACCAAAAGTTAATCAAAAATTAAAATGTTTCATTGACGAAAGCAGAAACTGGAAGTATCATACTATCAAAAGTTAATCATAAATTGATCATTATAGCTTGGCAGAACAGAACGAGCGGGGTGCTATCGATGAAGGCAGCGGGAATTACATGGGGAATATCGCCGATCGGCTGGAGAAACGACGACATCCCGGAAATCGGAGCGGAGAATACGCTGGGCCATCTGCTGGGAGACATTGTTGTAGCGGGTTTTGCAGGTACGGAGGTAGGGGGATTTTTCCCGGGACCGGATGAGCTTAACAAGGAGCTTGAGCTGCGCGGCCTGCGCATCGCGGGACAATGGTTCAGCAGTTATATTGTGCGGGACGGGCTCGCAGCGGTCAGAGAGGCCTTTGCCGCTCAGTGCCAATATTTGCGCAAGGTGAACGCCGATGTCATCGTTGTGTCCGAGCAGACGGGCAGCATTCAGGGGCAGGCGCTTAATGTGTTCGGCGAAAAGCCGGTATTCGGCGACGAACACTGGGAGCAGCTGTGCGCTGGATTAAATGTGCTGGGGCAGGATGCGCAGTTATACGGACTGCAGCTCGTTTATCATCATCATATGGGAACTGCCGTTCAGACCGCTCAAGAAATTACGCGTCTGATGGACGGTACGGACGCCCGTTATGTGCATTTGCTGTATGATACCGGGCATTGTTACGCCTCCGATGGAGAAGTGCTGGAGGTGCTTAAGAAGCAGATCAGCCGGATTCGCCATGTTCATTTTAAAGACATCCGTCCGAATGTGCTGAAGCAGGCGCGCGCCGCAGGGCTCTCGTTCCAGCAATCGTTCATGAATGGCATGTTTACGGTGCCGGGAGACGGCTGCGTGCCGTTTGAAGAAGTGTATCAGCTGCTGATTTCGCATGGATATAAAGGCTGGATTATCGTTGAGGCGGAGCAGGATCCTGCAGAAGCGCACCCGCTTGAATACGCTCTCATGGCGCGGGGGTACATCGAGCGCAATCTGCTGCCGCTTGCCCCGGCAGCCAGCAAAGGTTAATTTGCTGAACAGCATTCTTTTTGACCACGCATAGATAACGTACAGGCATACGACACGGGAGGATATACGATGGAATTGCTTAAACTTGGAGTCATCGGCACGGGAGCGATCGGCCGGGATCATATGCGCCGCATTACGAACAATTTGTCGGGCGGCATCATCACGGCGGTAACGGATGTGAATGCGGAAGCGGCGCGCGGAGCGATAGAGGCTCTTGGCATTAAAGCAACAATCTATCCCGATGACGTAACGCTCATTCAGTCGGGCGAAGTTGATGCCGTGCTCGTCACAAGCTGGGGGCCGGCCCATCAGAAGAGCGTGCTCGCCGCCATCGAGGCGGGACTTCCCGTGTTCTGCGAAAAACCGCTGGCAACAACGGCGGAAGGCTGCAAAAGCATTGTCGAAGCCGAAGTGGAACGCGGCAAACGGTTTGTGCAGGTCGGATTTATGCGCCGTTATGACAAAGGCTACAAACAGCTGAAGGAAGCGATTGACGGAGGATTCATCGGCGAGCCGCTTATGATTCACTGCGCTCACCGTAATGCAAGCGTAGCGGACACGTACACGACGGATATGGCTATTACGGACACGCTCATTCACGAAATCGACGTGCTGCAGTGGCTTATTGGCGATGAGTACAGTTCGGTTCAGGTATCGTTTCCGAAAAAATCCCGCAACGCCTTAAGCCATCTGGGCGATCCGCAAATCGTCATGCTGGAAACGGCGGGCGGCGTCGTGATTACCGCTGAGATTTTTGTTAATTGTAAGTTCGGCTATGACATTCAATGCGAAGTTGTCGGAGAGGAAGGGCTGCTCCGTCTGCCCGACGTATCCGCACCGGCGTTCCGCAAAGGCGGCGTTGCAGGAAGCGCGCTGCTGATGGACTGGAAGGACCGTTTCATCGACGCCTATGATGTGGAAATTCAAGATTTTATCGACAATGTGCGCCGCAGCGGCGTGCCGCAAGGACCGACAGCCTGGGATGGTTACGTGGCGCAGGTTACGGCGGACGCCTGCGTGCGCTCCCAGCAGTCCGGCGAGCGCGAGGCGGTCGAGCTGGGCGTAAAACCGGAGCTGTACAGCGGCGGGGTCGTGCAGAAACAGGTGTAGGTTGAGGGTTAAAGTGTAGTTGATTGGGCCTTTCTCCGTTCGGAAACGAACAGAGAAGGCCTTTTTGGGCTGACAAGCGCCATGGTTAATCGGCATTGCGCGGGCGACCGTTTTTATCTAAAATTGCCGATTCTCTCCTCCATGCGGGAGTTCGGAAACAGCGCAGCGCCGGGTTACGCAAAATCGCCCGCATCAAAAATAAGCCGATGAGCTATAGCAGCTCCTCGGCATCAATGTATAACATATTCGGCTTATGGCAGGCAGGAGTGTGTTCGGAAGTCATGAGGTGACCTCCGCCGCGCTCCTTTTTTCTTCTTCGCCGGTTACGATTAGCCGGACTCCGTGCTGTCTGCAAAATCGGACATATTCCTCGGGCGGAAGCTGCGAGGTAACAAGAGTGTCGATCTCGGCGAGCGAAGCGTAGGTGAGCAGCGTAGAACGGCCGAATTTGCTGGGATCGGCGAGCAGGAGCAGAGATTCCGCTTTGGCCGCGACTTGTTTTTTGATCTCATGCTCCATCAGATCCAGATTGGTCAAGCCGTGGGCGATGCTGACTCCTGTTGTAGCCATAAAGGCTTTATTGATGTTGTAGCGGTCCAGCTCCTCGGGAAGGATGCCGACGAACGAGCGGGTTCTTCTGCGAAATCTGCTGCCGATGACAACCAGCTCAGCCTGAGGCAGCGCCGCCGCTCCATTAATAATGTCCAGGCTGTTTGTCAAAATCGTAAGCGGCATGGCGGGGTCCAGACATTCGGTCAAATATCGCGTCGTCGTGCCGGAATCGATGAAAATAATATCATGCGGCATCACAAGAGCGGCTCCCGCCCTGGCGATTCCCGCTTTGTCAGGCTGGCGGCTGGCGTCGCGGTTTTCAAACGCGGACACCTGGGTTTGCGACACGACGCCTCCGTATACTTTGCCGATCGTTCCCTTTTGCAGCAGCAGGCCGATATCGCGGCGAATCGTATTTTTGGAGACGCAGAATTGTTCGCACAGCTCATCCAGCGACACTTTTTTTCGGTCATGGATATAGTCTTCCACGTCCTGCAAACGTCGGGTTTTCATAGCGCATCTCCTGAATGGGAATTGTTGAGGGTACTATAACGTATAATCAAAAGTTAATCAATAGTTTCTTAACACATGGTTAATATGAACCCGAATTGTCTATTGACGGTCTTTTTTGGAAGGGATAAGATAGTGAATATAATCAAAACTTACTCAATTTACTCGGCGAGTTTTCGGTCACATAGAGAGGAGCCTATCATGGAAACGGTGAAAAAGCTGGGCAACTATATTGGCGGCGCGTGGGTGGACAGCCGTGCGGACAAATTCGAGGATGTATACAATCCGGCTACGGGAGAGCTGCTTTGTCAGGTGCCGCTGTCTACGCGCGAGGATGTAGAGGAGACGGTGCGCATCGCGGCGGCGGCGTTTGAAAAATGGAGACGAGTGCCGGTGCCGCGCCGGGCGCGGGTGCTGTTCCGCTTTCATCAGCTGCTGCAGCGGGACATGGATGAGCTGGCAAGGCTGATTACGCTGGAAAACGGCAAAAGCCTGACGGAAGCAACCGGCGAAGTGCAGCGCGGCATGGAAAACGTGGAGTTTGCGGCAGGCGCGCCTTCGCTCATGATGGGCGACTCGCTGGCGTCGATCGCAACGGATGTCGAAGCGGTCAACTATCGTTATCCGCTCGGCGTAGTGGCCGGTATCGCTCCTTTTAACTTCCCGATGATGGTGCCGTGCTGGATGTTCCCAATGGCGATTGCGCTCGGCAACTCGTTCATTCTTAAGCCTTCCGAGCGGACGCCGCTGCTCATTGCGAAGCTGGCCGATCTGCTGCAGGAAGCCGGACTTCCGGCAGGTGTGTTTAATGTGCTGTACGGCGCGCATGATGTCGTGAACGGACTGCTGGAGCATGCGGAGATCAAGGCGGTTTCCTTTGTCGGCTCCAAGCCGGTCGGCGAGTACGTGTACAAAAAAGGCAGCGAAAACCTCAAACGTGTGCAGGCGCTTACGGGCGCTAAAAACCATACGATCGTACTGAACGACGCTAACCTCGACGAGACGGTAACCAATGTTGTGTCCGCTGCGTTCGGCTCCGCCGGAGAGCGCTGCATGGCCTGCGCCGTCGTTACGGTGGAGGAAGGCATCGCCGATGAGTTCCTCGCCCGTTTGAAGGAGAGAACGGCTGGTGTTGCGATGGGCAACGGCCTGGATGACGGAGTGCTGCTTGGACCGGTGATCCGTGAGGAAAACAAACAGCGCACGATCCGCTACATCGAGAAGGGCATTGAGGAAGGCGCAAAGCTGCTCATTGACGGGCGTGAGCGGATGGACGGGGACGGCTATTTTATCGGACCGACTATTTTTGAGGATGTAACGCCGGAGATGACGATCTGGAAGGATGAGATGTTTGCGCCGGTGCTGTCGGTTATCCGGGTGAAAAATCTCAAGGAAGCGATCGCGATTGCGAACCGCTCCGAATTTGCAAACGGCGCCTGCCTGTTTTCGAATAACGCCGCTTCGATCCGCTATTTCCGCGAAAATATCGACGCAGGCATGCTTGGCATCAATTTGGGCGTCCCGGCGCCAATGGCGTTTTTCCCGTTTTCCGGCTGGAAAGCATCTTTCTTCGGAACATTGCATGCCAACGGCAAGGACAGCGTTGATTTCTTCACGCGTAAAAAAGTTGTTACCGCCCGTTATGCAGAGCCTGTATTTGAAGACGGCGAAGGAGGGGGCGAATAATGCAGAACCTTCATCAGAAGCCTCGGCCGCAGCAGCTCGGAGAAGGCTGCACCTTGCTGCAGGAATCCATGCACGGCGAGGGAGCGCTCATGCAGTATACCGGCATGCGCATCATCGAGCTGGAGCCCGGCGCCCGTTATACGGAGCGGCTGGAGCTTAACGAATGCTGCGTGGTTGCGCTTGCGGGACGTATTGACGTCAGCGACGGAGAGCAGCGGTTTAGCGGGATTGGCGCAAGGGAGAGCGTGTTTGAGCGCAAGCCAACCGACAGCGTATTTATGAGCGGGGGCAAGGAGCTGCTGGTGACGGCGGTTGGCAAAGCGAGAGTAGCGCTTTGTTACGCCCCGGCGGTTGAGCCGCGTCCGACCCGCTGGATTAAAGCGGAAGAGATCAGTGCGGAGCATCGCGGCAAATATCAGAACCAGCGCATGGTGCACAATATTTTGCCGGACAACGACGATTCGGCAAGCAGCCTGCTTGTTGTTGAGGTGTATACGGAGGGAGGCAACTTCTCCAGTTATCCGCCTCACAAGCATGACCGCGATTTGCTGCCGCAGGAATCTCTGCTGGAAGAGATCTATTACCACGAGGTGGACCCTCCGCAAGCGTTTGTTTTTCAGCGGGTGTACACGGACGACCGTTCCATCGACCAAACGATGAGCGCGGGCAACGGCGATTTTGTGCTCGTTCCGGCCGGTTATCATCCGGTCGGCGTTCCGGACGGTTTCTCCTCCTATTATTTGAACGTTATGGCCGGACCGCGCCGCATTTGGAAGTTCCATAACGATCCTGCATTCGAGTGGATTGCTCGGCGTGAATAGATGATGTGAAGCTTATGTAAGGCTGGACGTTGAAAGGTAGGCGCTGCGCCAATGATCGGAGGACCGACCTTTGCCGTAGCGTCAGCACGAACCGAAGCAGCACCATAAGGATAGAGAGAAACGGAGGAGGCCAGCATGAGCCTAGACTTGATTGCCATTGGCAGAGCCTGCATCGATCTGAATGCGGTGGAATATAACCGTCCGATGGAAGAGACGATGACCTTTTCCAAATATGTTGGCGGCTCGCCGGCGAATATCGCCATCGGGCTGGCACGGCTTGGCGTGAAGGCTGGATTCATCGGCAAAATCGCCGATGACCAGCATGGCCGATTTATTCGCCGTTACATGGAAGAGGCAGGCGTAGACACCGCCGGGATGACGGTGGACACCGAGGGCCGGACGACCGGACTTGCGTTTACGGAAATCAAGAGCCCTGAGGAATGCAGCATTCTGATGTATCGGGACGAGGCCGCCGACCTGCATCTTCGCCCGGAGGAAGTGGACGAGGCTTATATCCGGAGCGCCGGCATGCTGCTCGTATCCGGCACCGGCCTCTCGCGCAGCCCGTCACGCGAAGCGGTGCTCAAAGCGGTGCAGCTGGCGCGCCGCAATAGCGTGAAGGTTGTATTCGAGCTGGATTATCGCCCTTATACGTGGGCAAGCGCGGAGGAGACGGCGGTTTATTACTCGCTCGTTGCCGGGCTTTCGGATATCGTCATCGGGACGAGAGACGAGTTCGACAAGCTAGAAAACCATACCGGAGGCTCCAACGACGATACAGTCCGCGAGCTGTTCCGGCACAGCCCTAAGCTGATTGTAATCAAACACGGCGTTGACGGCTCCTATGCCTACACCCGCAGCGGCAGCGTGCATCGCGGCCGCGCCTATAAATCTCAAGTGCTGAAAACATTCGGGGCAGGCGATTCCTACGCGGCGGCGTTTTTGTACGCCCTGCTGCAGGAAAAAGGGCTGGACGAGGCGCTTAAGTTTGGCAGTGCGGCGGCAGCCATCGTAGTGAGCAAGCATAGTTCTTCCGACGCTATGCCGCGTGTTTCCGATATTGAAGCTCTCATCGCCCTGCAGGAAGCCGCAGCGGCCGACGCCGCCCCCGGGTCAGGAAAGGAGTAGAATATGGGACGCAAAATTCGTCTGACGACTGCTCAAGCGCTCGTCAAATTTCTAAACCAGCAGTACATTTATGCCGACGGTGAAGAAACTCCATTTGTCGAAGGCATATTCGCCGTATTTGGTCACGGCAACGTGCTTGGCATCGGGCAGGCACTGGAGCAGGACGCAGGACATCTGAAGGTCATTCAGGGGAAAAACGAACAGGGCATGGCGCATGCGGCAATCGCCTTCAGCAAAGAAAAGCGCCGCCGCAAAATTTTCGCCGTCACCTCCTCTTCCGGTCCGGGATCGGCTAACGTCGTAACTGCTGCGGCTACCGCTCTTGCGAACCAGCTGCCGGTGCTTTTCCTGCCGGGAGATACGTATGCAACGCGCC
The DNA here is from genome assembly GCF_023715725.1 of Paenibacillus pasadenensis. Taxonomy (GTDB): domain Bacteria; phylum Bacillota; class Bacilli; order Paenibacillales; family Paenibacillaceae; genus Paenibacillus_O; species Paenibacillus_O pasadenensis_A. The sequence goes on along the minus strand of NZ_JAMBOT010000001.1, from coordinate 1,011,289 downwards.
AGCCGGACCCTGTGCTGCAGCAGATTGAGCAGGAGTACAGCATCGCGGTTACGACCAATGACGCGCTCAAGCCGGTGTCACGCTATTGGGACCGGATAACCAGGCCGGAGCAGCTGATGAGCAGCCTGCTGCGGGCTTTCGAGGTCATGACTGACCCGGCCCGCTGCGGTCCGGCAACGATCTGCATCTGCCAGGATACCGAAGGGGAAGCGTACGATTACGACGAGGAGTTTTTCCGCAAACGGGTCCATTATGTGGATCGTCTTCAGCCGAGCGAGCGCGAGCTGCAGGCTGCGGCGGAACTAATCAAAAACAGCCGCCGTCCGCTCATCATCGCCGGTGGAGGCGTGCGTTATTCCGCTGCCCGGGAGGAGCTGATGGCGTTTTCGAGCGCTTTTGGCATCCCGATCGCGGAAACTCAGGCCGGAAAATCGGCCGTAGAGTCCACGTTCTCTAACAACTTGGGGGGCATGGGACTTACGGGAACGCTGGCGGCAAACAAAGCCGCACGGGAAGCGGACCTGATTATCGGTATCGGCACGCGTTACACCGACTTCACGACGTCGTCCAAAACGGCGTTTGATTTTGAGCGGACGCCGTTCCTCAACATTAACGTCAGCCGTTTGCACGCCTATAAGCTGGACGCTCTGCAGGTCGTAGCCGACGCCAGAGCTGCATTATCAGCCCTACATGCCCTGTTAGACGGGTACCGCAGCGAGTTCGGGACGCGGATCAGCGAGCTTAAACAGGAGTGGAGCGCCGAACGGGAGCGTCTGGCAGGCATCCGATTTGAGCGGACCGGCTTTGAGCCGGAGGTGAAGGGGCATTTCTCGCAGGAGCAGCTGAATGAATATGCGGATGCGCTCGGCACAGAGCTGACGCAAACAGCGGCGCTGCTCGCCGCCAACGAGGCTTTAGATCCGGAAAGCATTATCGTCGGAGCAGCGGGATCGCTGCCAGGGGATCTCCAAAGGGCATGGGAAACAAGCGTACCGGACACTTATCATGTGGAGTACGGCTACTCGTGCATGGGGTACGAGATTTCCGGAGCGCTTGGCGTCAAGCTGGCTCAGCCGGACCGCGAGGTGTACGCCGCCGCAGGCGACGGCAGCTTCCTAATGCTTCATTCCGAGCTGGTGACAGCGATCCAGTACGGCCATAAAATTAATGTGCTGCTGTTCGACAACTCCGGCTTTGGCTGCATCAACAACCTGCAGATGGGCAACGGCGGCGGCAGCTACGGCTGTGAGTTCCGCGATTCCGGCGGCCGCATCATGAACATCGACTACGCCCGGATAGCCGAGGGCTACGGCGCAAAGGCCTACCGCGTCAACACGCTGGACGGGTTGCGCGAAGCGCTGGCGGATGCCAAACGGCAGAACGTATCCACGCTGATTGAAATTAAGGTGCTTCCCAAAACGATGACCGACGGTTACGGCGGCTGGTGGAACGTTGGCGTTGCCGAGGTGTCCGAGAGAGAAAGCATCCGGCAAGCTCACGAAAGCAGAATGCAGAAGCTGAGTGAAGCCAAAACCTATTGATTCTATAAATGGAAAAAGCCCTTCCGACGATGGTTTCGGGAGGGCTTTGATCATTTGGATTATGGGCAGAGCAGTGTAATCCCGTGCTCGGCAGCATAGTTTACGTAAGCCGCGGGAGGCTTTGCGTTTGTCACGATGCAGGTGATGTCGTTCAAGCGGCAGTAGGTCGTAAGCGAATACTGGTCGAATTTGCTTTCGTCAATAAGCAAATAGGAGGCCAGGCTTTTGCGGACGACCATGCTTTTAATCTCGGTCTCCAGGGGCGAGGAGTTCGTAACGCCATTTGCGATGGATACGCCGGTGGAAGCGAGAAACGCCTTGCTAATGTTGTATTTCTGCAGCAGCTCGATGCTCTGATATCCGACAAAGGAGTTGGTGTTGCGCTCCAGCATGCCGCCGGTCGAAAAAATCGTCAGGCCGGGGTAGGCTCTGGCATCGTGAATAAAGTCGAAGTTATTCGTGACGATGGTCAATTGTTTCTCCGAAAGATGGGGCAGCATCTCCAGCGTGGTTGTGCCGGAGTCGACAAACAACACGTCTCCGTCCTCCGTACAGGCTGCGGCCAGCTGTCCGATCAGCTGTTTTTTGCTCAAATTCATGTCCTTCCGCTCGTTGAACTTGATCAGCGTGGAATGATTGACCGAGACGCCGCCGTATACCTTTTTGAGCACGCCGGAATCAACGAGCTCTTGCACGTCGCGCCGCACGGTGTTTTTGGACACTTCAAAATACTCCATCAGCTCGTCGAGGGACACGGACTCATGCTCGTATACATATTCCTTCATCTGTTGAATTCGTTTGGATTTGATCATTTCGCTTCTCCTGTTTCACCAATATCTCTCTCTATTTTAAACATAATTCTGTAAATAAGACAGTCCCTATCGGCTAAGATGGATAGCGGCAGTTAAGGATGTTTGCGGCTAAGGAGCGGGTATTGCACTTTTTCAATTTTACCGAAGTTGATTTTATCCATTGTTTCTAAAAGACGAAATAGGTAGATTTATTGAGAGAGAATGATTATCATTATCTATTGTAACGGGGGAAGAGTAATGAAACGTTTAAAAGTATGGACAGCAATGACAGGGATGGCGGCACTATTGTCGATTTTAGGAGCTTGCGGAAACGCAGCTGACAATAAACAAGCGGAATCGTCGCCTCAGCCAACGCAGACAGCAGCGCCATCCGAACAGGCCGACGCCTTGAAAACCTATACGGATTACATCGGGCATAAGGTAGAGTATCCTGCCAATCCGCAAAAGGTTGTTTTTGCAGGCGAAACGACCGGCGATCTGCTGGAGCTGGATCTTCCGGTCATTGGCATTTTCGGTGACGATCTTGAAGGCCGGATTTATCAAAAGGAAGCGGAGAAGCTTGTTAACATCGGCTTCCCGATCAATCTGGAGAAAATCACGGAGCTGGAGCCGGATCTTATTATTATCGCGGACACGGATGACAAGGTTTATCAGGGGCTTTCCAAGATCGCTCCCGTTATCGTATTCGATACGTTTGCTTCGCTTCATGACCGCATGAACGAGCTGGGGAAAATTTTCGGCAAGGAAAAGGAAGCAGCTGCCTGGCTTGAAACTTATGACGCGAAGGAAGCCGAGATGTGGAAAGGGCTGTATGATAAAGGCGTCATCGCAAAAGGCGAAACGGCTTCGGTTCTGACCTATTATCCGGGCGACCGTCTGTTCATTATGGCAAGAGCAGGCCTGCCTCAGCTGTTATACGGAAAAGACGGATTTGCTCCGCTTCAGCCGGTGAAGGATATCCTTGCGGCAGGGGAAGGGTTCAGGGAGATTTCGCTGGAATCTATCCATGATTTCGCGGCGGACCGGATTTTTATTCTAGACCCTGTGGCGGAAGAAGCAAAACGCTCGACAGAGGAGCTGCTTGGCAATCCCGTGTTCAAGCATATTCCTGCCGTTCAGAAAGGACATGTTTACCGGGTTTACATTCAAAGCGCAGATTCTGACGCCGCATCCCGGCTGAACATGATTGAAGAGCTGCCTCGCATGCTGGAGGCAAAACAATAAAGGAGGACTCGGTTTGAGCTTGAAACCGGCTCAAAACACATATGCGGGCTGTCCCTCGGGGGACAAGCCCGCTTTGCTGTATGATGTTGAGGATGTGACGGAATTCGGGCTGGAGCCTGCGGAGGAGAGGGAAATCGTCTCCGGCGAGAGCCATCTACTCGTTGTTGTACTGTCAGGCAGCGGAACCATCGGCCCGGAGGGGGAGAGCCAGAAGCTCGCCGGCCCCGTTTGGCTTCTGCTGAGCCCGTACCGGTCGGCGCGAATTTGCAGCGGACCTGACGGGGGGTTACGAACGGTCCGGATTGCCTTCACTGCTGTCGAGATGCGCAATGGGATGCCAGGAATATGGAAAAATGAGATTATCCCGTCAGGAGATTCGCCAAAGCCGGTATCGGCTCGTGCTCTGCGGTTATGTCACAGCCTAACGGAATTGAATAACGCGGAGGATGAGCTGGAGCAGGAAGGGCTTCGGCTGGCTTTTCATCAGCTGCTGCTGCAGCTGAGGCGGGATGATCTTGCCCTTGGAGCGGAGCAGCTGCGTTCCAGAGCGCTGGCGTTTATCCATAACAGCTTTGCGGACACGCTTACGGTAGCGGAGCTTGCGGCACAGTCAGGCTTGCCCCAGCAGCAGTTCACCGCTATGTTCAGGCAGTGGACCGGCTTGCGCCCGCTGGAGTATGTGAACCAGCTGCGTGTTGAGGACGCAAAGCGCCGCCTGCTGGACAGCAAAGCTCCGCTGCGCGAGATTGCCCGTCTGTCGGGCTTCCGGGATGAGTATTATTTCAGCCGGCGTTTTCGGGATGCCACTGGCGAAAGTCCAAGACAATATGCGCTTACAAGACAGCGCAAGAGCAGATCGCTTGTCAAAGACTGGCTGGGCAGAAAGGTCGAGGTTCCTTTGTCGCCGGAGCGCATTATTTATCATGGCGAGATGGTCGGCGACCTGTCGGCGCTTGGTGTGCCGATCGTTGGCGGAAGCGCCTTTTGGGAGCAGCGGCATATGCTGCGGGAGTATACGAGCCATGTGGAGGACGTCGGGTTCTCTTTGCAGCCCGAAAAGCTCCAGCCGCTGCATCCCGATCTCATTATTGTAGGGAGCAGCAGCCGTTCCAAGGTAGAGCGGGCGCAAAGCGTCGCCCCTGCGCTCAGCTTTGACACCTTCGCCCGGCTGGAGGACCGTTTGCTGCGGCTTGGCGATCTGTTAGGGAAGCGCGGCCAGGCGGAGAATTGGCTGCAGGAGCATGAGCTGCGTACGAAGGAAATGTGGAAAAAGATCGCTCCGCAGCTGGACGGCTGGAACGAAGCCGCCGTATTCAGCATTGACCGCGGAGGCAGACTGTTTGTCATGGCGTCCATCGGACTCCCATGTGCGCTCTATCATCCGGATGGTTTTTGTCCTCCGGCTGCCCTGCAGCCGCTGCTCCAGGAAAAGGTTCCCTATGTAGAAATCAAGCCTGGCGATATTCGGCGATATGCCGGTAGCTGGACATTTTTTGTCGTGGCCGACGATTCGCGCTGCCGCCAGGCAGCTGACCGGCTGTTCCAATCGGAGGAGTGGCAGAGCCGGCAGGCTTCCGGCCGATTTTTCCGCTTGGCGAGCGACAGATGGAATTTCGGCGATGCGCTCACCCGTCAGCGGCTGCTGGACTGGCTGCCGGAGCTGCTGGCGGGCTCGGGACAAAATGAATGGGACGGAGCGGCCGCAAATTGACAATAACACGCCGTTCACCTATAATTTTGAGCATATATGAACAGCGTTGATGAGATGCAAGTAGGGGCGCAGCCCGGCAAGCAGAGAGAGGATTCCTTCCGAGCGGTATTCCGCGGGCGGTGGGCTGCAAGAATCCTCATGCCGAAGAGCGTACTGAAGCTGATCTCAGAGTGTGGACCAACTCCACCGGCTGCAGAACCGTTATCGTCTGCGAAGAGGAGATTGCCTTAACAAATTCCGCATGGAATGCCGGGCAGTAACCAGGGTGGTACCGCGATATCAATCGTCCCTGTCAGCAGACAGGGGCGTTTTTTGTTTTTTTGAAATCCAACTCATATTAAGCTCAAGGAAGGCTGGGGTTTTTCATGAAAGCAGCAGAAATCCGCTCCAAATGGCTCCAATTTTTTGAAGGTAAAGGACATAAGGTGGAGCCGAGCGCCTCGCTCGTTCCGCATAACGATCCGTCCCTGCTCTGGATTAACGCCGGCATCGCGCCGCTGAAGCCTTATCTCGACGGACGCCAAATTCCGGACAATCCGCGGATTACGAACGCCCAGAAGTGCATCCGCACCAACGACATCGAAAATGTCGGCAAGACGCGCCGCCACCACACGTTTTTCGAGATGCTGGGCAACTTCTCTATCGGCGACTATTTCAAAAATGAAGTTGTCGTCTGGGCATGGGAGTTCCTGACTTCCAAGGACTACATCGGCTTTGACCCGGAGAGACTGAGCGTGACCGTTCATCCGGAGGATGAGGAAGCGTACAAGCTGTGGAACGAAACGGTCGGCATTCCGGCAGAACGCATTATTAAGCTGGAGGGCAACTTCTGGGAGATCGGCGAAGGCCCATGCGGACCTTGTACCGAAATTTTCTACGACCGGGGCGAAAAATACGGCAACGATCCTTCCGATCCAGAGCTGTATCCGGGCGGCGAAAACGAGCGTTACCTCGAAGTGTGGAACCTTGTTTTCACTCAATATAACCTCAACAAGGACGGCAGCTACACGCCGCTTCCGAACAAAAACATCGATACCGGCGCCGGACTGGAGCGTTTCGCTTCCATTTTGCAGGACGTGGATTCCAACTTTGACACGGATCTGTTCGTGCCTATCATCGAGAAAACCTGCGAAATTGCCGGAGTGAAATACAATGCGAATACGGAAACGGATGTCGCGCTTAAAGTCATTGCCGACCATGTGCGCACGGTCGTGTTTGCAGCCGGCGACGGCGTGCTTCCGTCCAACGAGGGCCGCGGGTATGTAATCCGCCGCCTGCTGCGCCGTGCGGTTCGTTACGGCAAAACGCTCGGAGTTGACCGTCCGTTCCTGTACCAGCTGACCGGAACCGTGGGCGACATCATGGGCGTGTACTATCCGGAGGTTGTGGAGAAACGCGAATTCATTGAAAAAGTTATCCGCGGCGAAGAAGAGCAGTTCCACCGCACGCTGGAAGGCGGCCTCGGCCTGCTGGAGCAGCTGGCCCGCACGGCTAAAGCGGAAGGCCGCAGCGAAATTCGCGGCGAAGACGCGTTCAAGCTGTACGATACGTTCGGTTTCCCGTTTGATCTGACGGAAGATTATGCCGGCGAAAACGGCCTTGGCGTCGATCGCGGCGGCTTTGACAACGCAATGGAGGCTCAGCGCACCCGCGCCCGGGCGGCTCGCCAGGAAACAGGCGGGATGGGCGTTCAGGGCGGCGCGCTGGCCGGCTTCACGGAGCCGAGCGAGTTCACGGGTTACACGAACCTTGCAGGCGAAGCTGTCGTAACCGGAATTGTGGTTGAAGGCGAATTGGCTGATATCGCCGGTGAAGGCACGCGCGTGCTTGTGATGCTTGACCGTACTCCGTTTTATGCGGAAAGCGGCGGACAAGTCGGAGACAAAGGGGTTATTAGCGCTCCCGGCCTGAAGCTGCAGGTTGAAGATGTGACCAAAGCTCCGCACGGACAGCCTGTGCATCATGCGCTCGTCGTAGAGGGCACCTTGCATAAGGGCGGCAAAGTAACGGCCGAGGTTTCCCGTTCCTCGCGCGGCGAAACGATTAAGAACCATACCGCGACGCACTTGCTGCACAAAGCGCTTAAGGAAGTGCTTGGCGCCCACGTTAATCAGGCTGGCTCGCTTGTTGAGCCGGAGCGGCTGCGCTTCGACTTCTCGCATATCGGCGCTATTGCAGCCGAGGAGCTGAAGGAGATTGAGCGCCGCGTCAACGAGCAGATTTGGCAGGGCACATCTGTTGTCATCGAAAGCAAGCCGATAGCTGAGGCAAAGGCGATGGGCGCGATGGCGCTATTTGGCGAAAAATACGGCGATATCGTGCGCGTCGTGCAGGTGGGAGACTACAGCATCGAGCTGTGCGGCGGCTGCCATGTTGAGAATACGGCCCAGATCGGCCTGTTCAAAATTACCGGCGAAACCGGCATCGGCTCCGGCGTGCGCCGCATCGAGGCGGTTACCGGCCAGCATGCTTACGCTTTTGCGGAAGAGCGTCTGGAGCTGCTTGAGCAGGCTGCCGGCCTGCTGAAGTCTGGCGTCGCCGATGTGCCGCGCCGTCTGGAGGGGCTGCTCGGCCAGGTGAAGGAGCTGCAGCGCGAGAACGAATCGCTGCAGGGCAAGCTGGCCCGCGTCGAGGCAGGCAATCTGGAGAGCGGCGTCAAATCCGCTGGAGAATTCAGCGTTCTAGCCGCTCAGGTCGCGGCACCGACGATGGATGCTCTGCGCGGAATCGCCGACGAGCTGCGCTTGAAGCTGCCGGCTGCGGTCATCGCGCTAGGCGCTCCGGCTGACGGAAAAGTTAATCTCGTCATCTCCGTTCCTCAGGAGCTTGTCAAGAAAGGTGTTCATGCCGGCAAGATGATTAAAGAAGCGGCTGCTGTATGCGGCGGCGGCGGAGGCGGGCGCCCGGATATGGCCCAAGCGGGCGGCAAAGATGCTTCCAAGCTCGGAGATGCGCTCAAACTTGTCGAAGAACTGGTTCTTAACGGGGCAAATGTGATATAGTAAAGACGTATCTTTAACTGCGCCCGCTCAGTCGGGCCAGAGGAAAGCGAGGTGCTGGCGGTGAGCTCCATGGACAAGACAATGAAGTTTGACGTGGTTGCAGACGGTCCTGAGGCTTCCTCCAAGGAGATCCTGCTTACGGTGTATGATGCGCTGGCTGACAAGGACTACAATCCGATCAACCAGATCGTCGGATATTTATTATCCGGGGACCCCGCATACATCCCGAGGCACAACAACGCAAGAAGCCTGATCCGCAAGAAGGAACGAGACGAGCTCATTGAGGAACTGGTGCGCTCCTATCTGGCCAATCACCGCTGATCGGGCACGAACAGGAGAATGACCGCTGAGTAGAATTATGGGCTTGGATTACGGTGACCGCCGCATCGGCGTTGCCCTTAGCGATCCAATGGGCTGGACGGCCCAAGGGTTGGAAGTGCTGCAGCGCAGAGACGGCAGCGAGCTGCAGCGTATCGCTCAGCTTGCAGCCGAGTACGAGGTGACCGAGTTCGTTGTTGGACTGCCGAAGAATATGAACGGCACCATCGGTCCGCGTGGCGAAATTTGCATCGCATTTGCCGAGGAACTGGGGCAAGTATTCAACTTACCTGTACACCTATGGGACGAAAGACTTTCGACGGTATCTGCTGAACGGACACTGCTTGAAGCAGATGTCAGCCGCAAGAAACGCAAGCAGGTCGTCGACAAGATGGCCGCTGCGCTCATTTTGCAAAATTATCTCGACTCTAAGATGAAAAGGTGAGGGTAAACGATGGCAAATGACGACATGCAGTTTGAAGAGCCGGAAATCATTTATATTCCGGATGAGGACGGCAACGAGGAAGAATTCGAGGTTATTATGAAGTTCGAGGTCGACGGCTCGGACCAGAAATATATGATGGTCGTACCGCTCAGCGTTGAGGATTCCGAAGACGAAGAGGACGAAGTATACGCCTTCCGTTACGAGGAAGACGGCGACGACCTGAAGCTGTATACGATCGACGACGAGGAAGAGTGGGGAATGGTCGAAGAGACGTTCAACACTTTGCTCGGCGAGCTGGAGGAAGAGAAGGACTAATGAGCACAGGAATTCCGCAGCGAACGACGATTCTCAAAGAAACCTACGGCCGCGAGGTGCTGCTGATAGATGAGCAGGGCCAGGAAATTCCGTTTGTTATTCAAGCGGAATTCAGCCTGGACGGTCATGCTTACGCAGCGCTTCAGTCTCCGGCTGGACGCAAGGAAGGCGAAGTGGAGATGTTCCGGATCGTTACCGATCCGGACGGCTCGCCGTCGCTGGAGACGATTGAGGACGACGAGGAATGGGAGCTTGCAGCCGAAGGATATGACGCATTGCTGTTCGACGGCGCAGGCGAGCAATAGTTGGAAGTACGGGGCGGGCCCACACCGCCCCTTTTCTACTGCTCTGAAACATACGGGAGCGCGGGCGGTTGTTGACGCATAGTCGGAAGCGGGGGACAGAGAACAGATGGATGGGTACAATCAAAGCGGATTGGACGGGCAAGAGCCCTCCGGGCCGGCCAGAAGTCGGATTACGTTATGGGTATTGCTGGTGCTAGTCAGTCTGCTGCTCCTTACGGCGGCGGGCATCGGCGTTTATATTTGGAATGGTTTAAGGCCGGCGGCGGCGGGGGAAGCCAAACAGGTCGTTATTGAACGGGGAATGTCTCCGTTTCAAGTGGCGAACCAGCTCGAGCAGGACGGCATTATCCGCAATTCCTTTATTTTTAAATACTATTTAAAATTCAAGGAACAGGGCGGAGCGTTCAAGGCGGGCACCTATCAGTTGTCCCCCGGCATGGAGCATGACGATATTGTCGCCAAGCTGAATAGCGGCGATACGGTCAAGGAAGAAACCATCCGTTTTACGATTCCGGAAGGTTTTACTGTGCTGCAGATTGCAGACAAGCTCTCGGCAGAAGGTTTAGTGGACCGCGAGCGGTTTCTTGAGCTTGCGGATCAGCCTCGCGACTGGGACGCCGATGCGGTTAAATCGATTCCCGATGACGACCGGCTGCGCCACCGTCTGGAAGGTTATCTGTTCCCCGACACCTACGAGCTAAAAAAGGGCAGCAGCGAAGAAGAAATCTTGGAGAGAATGCTGGTCGAGACCGACCGCAAGCTGGCCGAGTTTTCCGAATTGGAAGAGGCGCTTGCGGAGCGTAAGCTGACCTTGCATGGGCTGATGACGGTCGCCTCGCTCGTGGAGCGGGAGGTTGTCGCCGACAAGGAGCGTCCGGCAGTTGCGGGAGTTATTTACAACCGGCTGGCGAAGCCGATGCGTCTGCAGATTGACGCTACGGTGCAGTATTTGCTGGACAAACCGAAGGAACGGCTGTACGAAAAGGATCTCGAAGTGGAGAGTCCTTACAACTCGTACCGCAGCGACGGGCTTCCGCCAGGTCCGATCAGCAGTCCAAGTCTCAAGTCGATTGAGGCGGCGCTGTATCCCGAAACGAACGGATTCTTTTATTACGTAACCAAAAAGGACGGCTCTAACGAGCATCTTTTTGCCGTGACATATGACCAGCATTTGAAAAATATTCGCGAAAGCGAAAAGCAGTAGCAGGGAGGAAACAACAGTGGCTAGGAAACCGGAACTGCTGGTAACGGCAGCTTCCCTGGAGGAGCTGCGCCGGCTGGCCGAAGCCGGGGCGGATGCCTTTGTTATCGGGGAATCCCGTTATGGAGCCAGGCTGCCGGGCGAATTCGGTCTGGAGCAGCTGGAGCAGGCAGTCCAATATGCGCGCAGCTCGGAGCGGCAAGTCCGCATTTATGCGGCTGTAAACAATTTAATGGACAACGCAACGTCGGACACGCTGCCCGAGTATTTGAGCAAGCTTGCTGCCATCGGCGTTGATGCGATTGTATTCGGCGACCCATCGGTGCTTATGGCTGCACGCGAGGCTTCGCCGGGTGTTCCGCTGCATTGGAACGCCGAAATGACGTCAACGAGTTATGCTCAGGCCGATTACTGGGGACGCCGGGGCGCGACCCGGATTGTGCTTGCCCGCGAGCTCAACATGGAGCAGATAATCGAAGTCAAACAGCGGACGACGCTGGAGGTACAGGTTCAAGTGCACGGCATGACGAACATTTACCATTCCAAGCGCTCGCTGGTTGACAGTTATTTGGGGCATCTGGGCAAGGAGCCGGGCGGCCTGGACAGCAGCCTTGGCAAAGGGCTTTATTTGACAGAGGAAGAGCGGCAGGGCGAGCGCTACCCAATCTATCAGGACGCCCATGGCACCTATATGATGAGCTCCGACGACATCTGCATGCTCGAGAATTTGCATGAGCTGCTGGAAGCGGACATCGACAGCCTGCGCATTGAAGGCTTGATGAAAACGCCGGAGTACAACGAAACGGTCGTTCGCGCCTATCGCGCCGCTATGGACGCTTATGCGGATAACCCGTCGGGTTACCGCTTCAATCCGGAATGGCTGAACGCGATTCGCCGTGTGCAGGACCCGGAACGTGAGCTGAGCTACGGCTTTTTCTATAAAGAACAGGTTTATTGACAGTGCAATACGGAGGTGAAACAAACAAGATGGCTATGACTATGAACACGCCGGGGCCCACTGGAAAAAGGCATCGGCTGGATCGCCCGGAGCTGCTTGCTCCTGCAGGCAATCTGGAGAAGCTGAAGTTTGCCGTCCATTACGGCGCCGACGCCGTGTATATCGGCGGGCAGAAGTACGGCCTTCGCTCCGGCGCGGACAACTTCAGCTTTGAGGAAATGCGCGAGGGCGTTGAATTCGCCGCTCGTTACGGCGCCAAGGTATTCGTAGCGACGAATATATACGCGCATAACGAAGACATTGCCGGGCTGGAGGCCTATCTTCGCAAGCTGGAGGAAGTGGGCATCGCTGCGATTATCGCCGCCGATCCGGCAATTGTCGAAACGGCTCAGCGCGTTGCTCCCGGGCTTGAGGTGCATCTAAGCACACAGCAATCCGTGCTCAATTGGCGGACCGTGAAGTTTTGGAAGGACGAAGGGCTTCCGCGCGTCGTGCTGGCCCGCGAGACAAGCCTGGAGGAAATCGCCGAAATTAAAGCTCATGTCGATATTGAGATTGAGGCGTTTATCCATGGAGCGATGTGTTCCTCCTTCTCGGGGCGCTGCGTGCTCTCCAACCATTTTACCGACCGGGATTCCAACCGCGGCGGCTGCTGCCAGTCTTGCCGCTGGAAATACGATCTTTACGTGGACGGCGATACGGTTACCGGCGAAGACGAAAACCAGTTCACGATGGGCTCCAAGGATTTGTGCATGATTCGCCACATCCCTGAGCTGATCGAGGTAGGCGTCGACAGCTTCAAGATAGAGGGCCGGATGAAAAGCCTTCACTACGTAGCTACCGTCGTTAACGCGTACAGGCAGGCGATCGATTCCTACTTCAACGATCCGGCGGCTTACGAGCTGAAGCCGGAATGGCTGGATGAGGTGAACAAAGCGGCCAATCGTCCGCTCAATACCGGCTTTTTCTTCGATACCCCAGGTACGGAGGATCATATTTATGAGGCGGAAGACAAAGCGGCCCCTTATGATTTTGCCGGTGTGGTGCAGAGCTATGACGAAACGACAGGGCTTGCTGTCATTCAGCAGCGCAACCATTTCAAGCCGGGCCAAGAGATCGAATTTTTCGGCCCTGGCGGCACGTTTTTTAAACAGCAGGTAGGCGAAATCCGTGATGTTGAGGGCAATGTTCTCGATGCGGCGCGCCATCCGCTCCAGCAGATCGTACTGCGCACCGAGCAGCCGGTCAAGCCGATGGATATGATGCGCAAACGCATCCGCTAAGGAATGCCGATCCGACTCGGAAGAGTCCGGGTCGGTTTTTTTTATGTTCTGAGTACGTTTTGGCATAACTTTGATGATATTAAGCGTTTAAAGGGATTAAACTTGATTTTATTTATCAAAATGAAAATCCATATGAAATTGAATGCTTTAGTGTGAGACAGTACAAAAGTATAACATTTAAACTGTAAATAAATGCCTTATAGATGAATTATAAAATTCAGTAAAACCATTCACGACGAACATGCTGATTCCGATAAAAAAGTAATAGACAAAATAAACTTGATGTAAATGACGGGGGCGACTTGATGCTGAATAAATTCAAATCCGGCTCGAATTCGGATAAACCTATGAAATCAATTCGCAAGGGCAAGGCAATGCCGCTGAGCATGAAGCTGTTTCTAACGGTGTTTACTAGTATTCTTATCTGCGTGGTCGCAATGGGTCTGCTTTCTTATCACATTTCTAAATCAATTATTGAGAAACAAGCAACGGAATCCTCCAGCCGGACGTTAAAGCAACTGTCGGCAAAGCTGGAGCTGGTATTCAATCAATTCGATTTGATTACGATGCAGTTCGTCTCCGATATGACGCTGCAGAATATGATCTCTTCTACGCTTTATTCCACCGATGCTTCGAATTTGGTAAGGGCTCAACAGGATTTAAACAATAAAATGCAGAGCATGTTAATCAGCCTGGACGGGATCGAAAACATTAATCTGATCCCGCTGCGGGATGATTTAGGCGACAAGGTGCTAGGGACAGGAAAGCTCAATAAAGCTGAGTTGGAAAAGCAGGATTGGTTCGAAACAGCGCGCAAATCGGATAATCAATCCATGTGGATTCCGACGCAGCCGAAAGGTTTTCAGAACGGCGGCAAAGCGACGCTGGGCTTAACCCGTGCGCTGCGGGAGCCGGGAGGCCGGGATGCGGTATACCTGCTGCTTTTGGAAGTTCAAGAAAGCGCGCTGCAAAATCTGCTGAAAGGAGCGGATTTGGGGAACGGCAGCAGCATTTCCGTGCTTGACGGACGCGACCGCGTGTTGTTAGACAATTCGGGACGCGGAATCGGCCAATTGGCAAGAGTTCCGCTCGTTCCGTTAATTAATGGCCAGGACACAGGCTTTTTGAAGGTTAAGCCCGACGGTGAAGAGGTGCTCGTTACCTACGAAAGGCTGCCCTCCAATGGCTGGGTCATTTCGGGATTGCAGCCTGTCGCTGTGCTGGTGAAAGAAGCGGATGCGATTTTCCGCCTTATCTTTTTAATTGCCGGCGGGGCAGCTGTGTTGGCTATTCTGGTCGGATTTCTCGTCATGAGGCTAGTCGGAGGACCGCTTAACCGTCTGCGCGCATTAATGCAGCTTGGCAAGGAAGGCGACTTGACCGTGCGTGCGGAGATCAGAAGCAACGACGTGCTTGGTCAAACCGGGCAAAGCTTCAACGATATGATGGAGCAGATCACCGGCTTGGTCACCGAAGCAAGATCCGGATCGGAACAGGCGCTGGATACGGCTGCGCAGCTGGGCGGCGTATCGAGACGCACCGCAGATGCCGCGCGGGAAATTGCAGCAGCCTCCGAGGAAATTGCCGGCGGCGCGACCAGTTTGGCGATGGAGGCGGAACGTGGCAGCGATCTGACCTCTGACATGAGCCGCAGCATGGAGCAGCTGAAGCAGAGCAACGTTCGCATGAGCGGAACGGCTGCGGAGGTCGAAGCATCAAGCAGGCTGGGCAGCGAATATATGGCGCAGCTTGTAGACAAAACAGCGCTAACCGAGTCGTTGACCCGCAACATGGCGGAGCAGATCGATTCGCTGCAGGAAAGCACACGCTCGATCCGCAAAATTTTGGACGTGCTGGGCGGCATTGCAAAACAGACAAACATTTTGTCGCTGAACGCATCCATTGAGGCTGCGCGCGCCGGTTCGGCCGGCAAAGGGTTTATGGTCGTCGCCTCTGAAATCCGCCAGCTTGCGGAGCAATCGCGGCAATCCATCGGAATGGTTGAAGAAATAACCGGCCGAATCCAGCGCCAGATGAATGACACGGTAGAAGCGATTGCGAAGGGACGCCCGATTTTCCAGGAGCAGATTGATTCGGTTAAGGAAACGAACCGGATTTTCTTGGAGGTTCAAGGTAATATGGCTGAATTTGGAGAGAGTCTGCAAAGCGTGGACAGTGCGGTTCAGATGTTAAATGAAGTTCATAACCAATTGACGGTTGCTATGACAAGCGTAAGCGCGGTATCGGAGCAATCGTCGGCTACATCGGAGCAGGTTGCATCGCTGACGCAGGAGCAACAAGGTGTGAGTGAGGGACTGGTCAGCCTTTCGGCCAAGCTGGAAGGCGTGTCTCAGTCGTTGCAGCAGGCGCTTTCCAAATTCAGAACCTAACAAAATATAGCCCTCCGGTCCGTTTGGTCCGGGGGGTTATTTTTATACCCAATTGTGATACTTTTTGACGAGAAAAAAGGCTTTATGAAGGAAAAACGGCCTATTTTGCGCGAAAGGCAAACTAGTCTGATCGACCCTCTCAGTTTATTTTCCATGACGGTTAAAAACGGAGGGACATATTCCGATATGGATAGATACAAGGAGTTAAAAGAGCAGAGGATGGTGTCATTCAGATGCGGAATCCGTTCCAAGGCCGGCTGCGGAAGCAGGACGGCGCAGTGCAAAAGGAATCGGCGTCAACGCAGCAACCCGTTATGTCCAAGGGGTTTGGCCGCCAAGGCGGCAACCCGCTTAATCTCATGAGCGTCAGACTGTTTCTTATCGTATTTATCAGTATTATCGCTTGTGTGTCGCTAGTAGGTGTTTTGTCCTATCGGATATCCAAAGATGTAATTGAGGAAAAAGTAACGGACTCAACAGTTGAAACGGTGAATCAGCTTCGCGGCAAGGTCGATCTTATCCTGGAGAGTCTCGAAAATTATTCGATGCAGTTTTTCACGGATAAAGCGCTGCAGACGAATTTGAACAATTTGGCGGTTGTCAGCACGGAGGAATACGCCTGGTTTGAGAATCAGCAAGCGATTAACGACAGATTAGCCGGTCTGGCGCTCTCGAATTCCAATGTAATCAATGTCAATTTGATTCCTGTTGGAGAAAAGGCTCCCAAGCACGTACTCGGAACGGGAAGTCTGATTTACGACACGTTCAAGGACGCCCCTTGGCTAAAGCAGGCCAAAGAGCTGAACGGAAAGCCGCTCTGGATTCCGATGCAGAAAAACGGCTTTCAAAAAGTCGGAGATCCCGCATTCGGTCTTGCCAGAGCGATTAATCTGACCTCTTCCGGCAACGCTTATGTACTGCTGATTGAAATCAAGGAATCGGTCCTGCTGGAACAATTCCAGGATATGACGCTAGGAGATAACAGCCGGGTGCAGCTCGTCGACAATGACAATAAAATTATGATCGACAGTCTGGACGAAACACTGGTTTCCCAAACAAGTTCTCTGGATTTTGGAGATGTAACGGAAGGAAACAAAATTACGGACAGCAGCGTAGGCCAAGTTCTCGCCGTATTTGAAAGCCTGCAGCATGGCGGCTGGGACATCATCGCGATGATTCCTACGGCCGAGCTCGTTAAGGATGCCAAAAAAATTGAGCGCACAACATGGATTGTAGCGTTTGGAGCTGCTCTGCTTGCCATTTTGGTAGGAATCTACGTTATATACAGCATCGGACGCCCGCTGCGTCAGATGAAACAGCTGATGGGCGAAGCGATGAACGGCAACCTGACGGTACGTTCCGATATGCGCTCCAAAAGCGAGATCGGTCAGCTGGCCGGCAGCTTTAATGAAATGATGGAGCGGATTACCGAGCTGATTCTTCAAACAAGGGGCAATGCCAAGCTGGTGCTGGTCACTGCTGAAGAGGTTGGAGATGCTTCGCGCCGTACTGCTGGAGCGGCCCGTGAGATTGCGGTTGCTACGGAGGAAATTGCCGGGGGCGCGACCAGTCTGGCGATGGAGGCGGAGCGCGGCAGCGATCTGACCGGCAGCATGGATCTGGGCATGCGGAAGGTAAAAGCGTCCAACGACGATATGCGTTCCTCTGCGGAGCAGGTAGAGACAGCAAGCCGCGAAGGTACGGAACATATGGCGGCAATGATTCAAAAAACCGGCGAAACCGAGCAGATGGTACGTTCAATGACCGAAAAGGTCGAACGCCTCAAGGAAAGCACCCGTTCCATTCGCAAAATTTTGGACGTGCTCGGCAGTGTTGCAAAACAAACGAATATTCTTTCGTTGAATGCTTCTATTGAAGCGGCGCGGGCAGGGGCGGCCGGAAAAGGCTTTATGGTCGTAGCCGGAGAAATCCGCGAGCTTGCCGAGCAATCCAGACAATCCATCCACATGGTGGAGGGCATTACGAATACGATTCAAACCGAGATCGAGGAAACGGTCGAGGCGCTGGGCAAAGCGCAGCCTATTTTCCAAGAGCAGATCGGTTCAGTCAAGGAAGCAAACGGTATTTTCCTTGAGGTTCAGGCACGTATGGGCGCTTTGACGCTCAGTCTGGAAAATGTATCGGAGTCGGTGCGCATTCTCGATGAATCCCAGCAGCAGCTTAGCGAGGCAATGGGCAGTGTTAGCGCCGTTGCTGAAGAGGCCTCCGCAACATCCGAGGAGGTAGCATCACTTAGCAGTGAACAGCTGGGCGTCAGCGAAAGCCTCGTTTCCCTTTCCGGCAAGCTGGAGGATGTATCCAAGTCATTGCAGAAATCGCTGGACAGGTTCCAGGTCAAACAAGAATAGATTTTGCAGCTTTAACGGTCCGCTTTATGCGGGCCGTTTTTTTGTTTAAGCAGCGGTTTGTTCTCGGCAAGGAAATGATTGATGCTGTCTCTTATAGGAAATAACTAGATAAAAACGGAAACGGCGGGCAAGGAGCGAAGACCGGATGAGATCAAAACGAATCCGAATTGTTGCAGCGGGAGCTGCTTTTATGCTGGCGGTTGCCGTCATTCGGCTTGCCTGGCTTATGTTAATGCCATGGGACACGGCTCATACCAGCCGGCATGTTTCGAGCCGCCCTGTCGTCCAGCAGCGCAGCCATCGTCTGCTGCTTGATGCGGGCCGGGGTGATTTTACAGATCGGAACGGGTTGGCGCTGACGGGATTTTCTTACGAAGCGCTGGCTTTTTTTCCATACCCTCATCAGGATAAACGGCCAAGAGGCGTGACGGGCAGAGATATAAACGCGCTAGCGCATATCATGGGCTTGAACAGCCGTGAGCTGCTTCAGAAGCTTGACGGAATCAAGTCGCCGGAGTTCTGGATGGACGAGCATACTGGCCTGCCCAAAAGGCTGACGCCTGCTCAACTGCAGGAGCTGTCCAGCCTGCGGGTGGAGGGAGTGGCGCTCCTGCCTTACCGTTCCCGTACGGATGCCAAAGGTTCGCATGTGCAGGCACTTGGTTATGTCAGCGAGAACCCGGAGCGGATGATTAGTGAGTACAGCAGTCAGCTCAATAGCGGTAAAGCTTCGCTCCGTGAACAAACGGGCGGCGGCGGATTGGAGCTGTCGCTTGACGCGCTGCTGCGTGGGACCGGGCCCGTATATGCAAGTTATTGGTCCGATGCGGCGGGTTACCCGCTCAAGGGGCTGAACGTGACGATGAACCGGCCCGCTAACCCGATGTATCCTTTACAGGTGGAAACAACGCTCGATTTGCCGCTTCAGGCCGAGCTTGAACGTACGGCAGCCGCCTCCGGGCTTGGCAAAGGAGCGGTTGTTGTCCTGGACGTTAAAACAGCGGATATACGCGCGATGGTATCTTTGCCGCTTATGAAACCGTCGGCTGACCGGACGGAGTTTTATGACGGTGCGGCGAATCGGGCGGTGCGTGCGTATACGCCGGGGTCGATTTTTAAGCTCGTTACGGAAGCGGCAGCCTTGGACGCGGGAGCGGCGCAGGAGAACGAGCGCTTCCATTGCGACGGGGAGTATGGGCATTACGGGCTTTCCTGCTGGAAGG
Source organism: Paenibacillus pasadenensis (assembly GCF_023715725.1). Classification (GTDB taxonomy): domain Bacteria; phylum Bacillota; class Bacilli; order Paenibacillales; family Paenibacillaceae; genus Paenibacillus_O; species Paenibacillus_O pasadenensis_A. The sequence goes on along the minus strand of NZ_JAMBOT010000001.1, from coordinate 992,192 downwards.
AAGGCGGGCATGGCACCGTTACGCTGAGAGAGGGGCTGGCCCAGTCCTGCAATATTGTATTTGCCGCTCTTGCGGAAAGGCTTCAGCCGCAGCAGCTGCTGCGGACGGCGGATAAGCTGGGGTTAGGACGGCGTATCGGCTGGAGCTTGCCTAAAGGGAGCCACGAAGGGCCGCTGAAAGGGCCGCTGCGGCTGCTGTGGGAAGAGGAGTCGGGCACCGTATTTGCAGGAGGAGCCTCACCAGAGGAGCTGAGGTTAAACGGTGCGCTGGCGAGAACCGGCATAGGCCAGCAGGATGTGCAGATCACTCCCCTGCAGGCCGCCAATCTTATCGTCACCTTGCTGCATAACGGCAAAGTTATGGAGCCGCGGCTTGTTTCCTCCATCCGATATGCAAATGGACAAAGGCTTGCTTCGTTCAGCCGCCATTTTTCTCCGTCGCCTTATGGAAGCATTTCCGCATCGTCTGCCGCAGCTCTTCGCCGCGGTATGGAGCAGGTCGTCTCGGCCGGAACCGGGCAAAGACTGCGAAGCGCGGCCTGGAAGGTTGCCGGGAAATCCGGCACAGCAGAAACCGGATTGCCTGGAGCGGGCAATCATCAATGGTTTATCGGCTATGGTCCGGTGCCGAATGCTCGTTACGCGGTAGCCGTGCTGGCGGAAAGCCGCCCGGTAGGCAGCTCCAATCTGGCCGCCAAAGTGTTCGGGGACGTGATGAACACAATCGCCGCTTGGGAAGCCTCCGGCGGAGGCAGGTAGCCGGATTGGCTCCATAAAAGCGCTGATGGGAATGCGATGCACAAGTGGCGCTATAGGGCAAATTAGCGCCATAACTCGACCAAAAATAAGCCGCCCGAAGATTCACGGGCGGCTTATTCCATCATAATCCACTGCGAAAAAGGCAGTGGAGTTAAACGCAGTGAAAACGGGAGTGGAGCCACAGGCCGAGCCTGGAGAAGCGGCAGCGTTCGCCTTTGACGTCCGATTTTTGACCGCTACAGGCGGATAAGTTCAAAAAAAATCGGAGGTCAACAGCGATCGGAGGGCCGGTCTTTGGCGCAGCGAACTCTTTTCAACAAACACTGAACTACCCTTTTTCCGCAAGCTCCACATCGTACTCGCCCTGCGGCGGCGTAATCCAGCGCCGGAAATAACCTTGGTCGTAAAGCGCTTTGACAAGAATGAGCAATATCGGAGACAATATGACTCCGGCAATGCCGAACAGCGACAGGGAAAGGACCATAAAAGCAAGCATGGTGAATGCGGACACTCCCAGCGTGTCGCCGGTAATAAGCGGTTCGAGAATTTGCCGAGCGGCGACAATAACAAGGAATAGGATGCCGAGCCAGATCGCAAGCTGGAAATCGCCTACGGCGACAAGGTACAATATCCAAGGCACAAACACAGTGCCGACTCCGAGCAGCGGAAGGACGTCAAACACAGCCGCAATAACGGATATCGTCAATGCATTTTCAACGCCGAGCACCAGCAAGGAGACAAATACAACGGCAAACGTAATGGAGATCAGCTTAAGCTGGGCTTTCAGATAAGCCAGAATGCCGGAGAAAACATTTTCACGCAGAAAGAAAAAGGCTTTTTTAAATGTTTTTGGCGTTTTGTTCGTCGCGATCCGCTTCCAGCTGCCGATCTCAATGCTGAGGAAGTAGGCCAGAATGATGCCGATTACGAAGTTAAACATAAAGGTGGAGACGGAGCTTAAATAACCTGCGGCCTTGAGCAGAAAGCCCTCGGCTACCTTTTGGCCCCAGCGGGTCAGGGAGTCGATGTATTCCTGGAGCTTGTCCACCGTTCCCGGCGGCAGCGCGCCAATTTGCTCCTTCAGCCAGGATGAGCCCTCATCGACCTGTTCCTGCAAAATAATTTGGTATTCTGGCAGCTTGTCGGCAAGCGTCGTCGCTTCCCGGACCATAATATACCCCGCTCCAAAAAATACGCCTAAAATCAGAGCGGAAAAAATCATGATGGAGATGGCCGAGGCGATCGATTTTTTGATGCCAACCCGGTTCAGCAGCTTTGCTAAAGGCTCGATGACCGCGAAGATCAGGAAAGACAGGAAAATCGGCGCGGCAATGGAATACAGGTAAGTGAAGGCAAGCATAATCAGGTACACGGTGAGCACAATAAGCCCAATATCAAATGCGGTGCGCCAATACTTACGGTAAAACATCAGCATGAATAACCAGACTCCTTTAAGACGGCAATTGGAAATCATTCATATTTCTGAACTGATTGTACTATAGATTTTAGATAAACAGCGTATTTTGATTCGTTTATGTTACAATGGGTGGTAGACTTCAAGAGAATATGGTGGGGAAAAGAAAGATGGAGAACTTGCTTGTCTGGGGATTCTATTTCCTCTCGCTCTATGCTTTTATCCCGGGGCTGGTGAGCCGCCTGTTCGGTTTCCGCGTCTTTAAGAAAGGCTTGGCAGACAAGGAAATCGCCCTCACCTTCGATGACGGGCCTGATCCGGTGTATACGCCAAGGCTGCTGGATTTGCTCGCCAGGCACGATGCCAGGGCGACTTTTTTTGTCGTTGGAGCTCATGCGGAACGCCACCCCGAGCTGCTGCAGCGAATGAGGGATGAAGGGCATACGATCGGCATTCACAACTATGTGCACAAAACCAACTGGATCATGCGGCCCAAAACGGTTAAAAGGCAGATTGCGCTTACAGCCGATGTCATAAAACGAGCGACGGGCCAAGCCCCTTCGCTGTATCGGCCGCCCTGGGGAATCGTCAATCTGTTTGACTTTTCCAAAAAAGGGCAGTACAAAATTGTACTTTGGTCCGGTATTTTCGGCGACTGGAAATCTCATGAGAATTCAAAAAAGCTGAAAAACAGGCTGGTCAAAAAGCTTAAACCGGGAGAAGTGCTCTTGCTTCACGACTGCGGTTTAACGCTTGGTGCGGACAAGGATGCGCCGGCCCAAATGCTGGAGGCGCTCCAGATTTACCTCGAAGAGGGAACTGCGCGGAATTACCGCTTTGTGACCATTCCGCAGCTCATTGAACTGACCGAGAAAAACAAAGCGAACCGGCCTTCCTGGTGGAACCGGGCGCTGGCTGCACTTTGGCTGCAGTACGAAAATCTGTTTCATCTGGTATTTCGGCTTAAGGCGGTTAAGGCCGGGGACGGCGGCAAACCAGTTTTCCATTACCGCAAAGTCAGCTACAGCGGTCCTCCTATCGAGTTAAGGGAAGGCGTACGAATCGTCAAAGGCGACAAGGTGGCTGAAATTCATTTGGATAACAGCATGCTGCGCCAAGCGGCTTTACGCTCCTCTTCTCCCGTCGCGGTCATGATTCGCCTATTGCGGCAGATGGACCATGCGCTTCCTGCCGTATCCAAGGCGGTGCTGAACGATCCGGAGATGTCGACGGTTAAAGCGTTATATGGCGTCACGATGATTCACAGCGGAACAGACAAGCTGGGGTTTCAGTTGTTTGATTTACCGGATAATTGGTTTGCCAAAGTTTCCCGCCTTTATCTAAAGCTTTTATTCCGAGTATTGTCCGCTAAGCCAAAGAAGAAACCAACCCGCTCCAGCAGCAAAAAAGAGCGCGGAGGCCCGAGTGCGATGTATCCGCGCATGCTCTTTATGTCCCGCCGGGACATGGAAAGCTACCGGAGCACGGCGGCGCCCGCATCCCAAAATGCTGAAGAACGGAATGAAATGCCGCTTTCCGTCGTTGCAGGAGAAACGCCTGTTTCGCCGACTGTTATATCCTGATTGGCAATACCGGCCCGCCGCTTGGCGCAGCCGGTATTTTTATTTGCGTAAGACGGGTTGGGTATGGATTGGACTTTTGTCTGGAAGGGGATATGATGGTATAGGGAAGGAGAGGGATTCATGAGCGAGGCAGACTGGGAGCGGCATTTGATGCTGCAGATCGCCTCTCAGAGCAGCGATGCGCTGGAGAAGCTTTACGATCGTTATGAGCGGCCGCTGTTTTCATTCATCTTCAGAATTGTCGGGGATGCAATGGCCGCGGAAGAGATCGTTCAAGAACTTTTTATGAAAATATGGAATCACGCTGAAGCATTCATCACCAATGAACGCTCCGGCAAGGTGAGCAGCTGGATTTTTACGATGGCCCGCAACCGCTCCATTGATTGGCTTCGCAGACGGGACAGCCGTCCGGCCTCGGGTGGAGCCGAAGTGCTCGATCGGCTAAGCGATCCAGTCACGACGGAGCTGGCCGTTGAAAGCCGGTTGATGGCAGAGCAGATGAGAGAGGCTTTGTCCGAGCTGAACGAGGAGCAAAAGCAAGTTCTGGAATGGGTCTATTACGGGGGTTTTACGCAGCAGGAAATATCTGACCGGCATGACATACCGCTCGGCACGGTGAAAAGCCGGATCCGCCTCGGACTGCGTCAGCTGCGCAAGCGGCTTGGCGATTCATGGAGGGAGGGGGTTCGTTCATGAAGGAACATCATTCGGAGCCGGAACGGCATCCTTGCTCTGAAGTAGAGCTATACGCGTTAGGGTTAATGAATGAAGAAGAGAACCGCGAGATGGATCAGCATGTGCTCGGATGCGAATACTGCAAAACTGAGCTGGCCAGGCTGCAGGAGCTGCTTGGCTTGCTGCCGCTTGCCGCAGAACCCGCGGAGCCTCCGCAGGGCATGAAGGGGCGGGTGCTCGGCGCTGTGCTGGGACGTCCAGCCGCTGATCTTGAATTGGATTCACAGCCAGAAGGGGAAGCTGCAGGAGCTTCATCCATGCTCAAGCGGGAAGAAAACGCTGGAGAAAATGTTGAAGAACAGAATAAAAGCCATCTCATGGAGGCTCCGGCACCGGAATTGGCTGTCGAAGCGCCGCAAGCAAGAGGTGAAAACGCCGAGGCTGCCCAAACGGCGGATACGCCAAAACAGACGGCACCTGCATCAGCGGGGGCGACAGGTAGGCGAAGAGCACTTTTGACGGCTATACTAGCCGGAGCGGCGGCCGCTATGCTTCTGCTGTCGGGAATTCTTGCCCAACGGATGGATGGGCTGAACCGTGAAAATGACCGGCTGGCAGCAGAGCTTGACGCAGCCAAGCTAAGCCTGGATAATACGCGCTCGGAGCTGGAGAAAGCGATGCAGCCCTTTGCTGGAGCGGCGGTTAATCAAATTGTGTCGCTGAAGCCGGTGAATAAGCTGGTTGCCCGGGGACAGGCCTACATCCTTGTTGATGAAAGAGGAACTCATCTGATTGTACAGGCTAGCCGGCTTCCGGAGCTGAAGGATGAGCAAGCTTTCCAGGTGTGGCTAATCAAGGGGGATAAACCGGTCAATGCCGGCACGTTCAAGTCCTCCGGCAATTCCGGGGCTGTTACGTTTACTTTTTCGGGAGAATCATTTGATCAGGTGGCGATTACGCTGGAGCCGGATGCATTCGGCTCGGCGCCGCGCGGTGAAATGGTGCTCGCAGGCGCTTTAAAGGCATAACGCATATTAACCTGATAAGGCATCATTGAAAAAGAAAGCCAAAAAAGCTCCGCAAGCATAACAGGCACAGCCTGGGCTTGCGGAGCTTTTGTTCATTGCAGATTAAATCTTCATTACGCCGCCAGTGCTGGCGGAGGTGACCAGGTGAGAGTAACGCGCCAGGTATCCGCGCTTGATTTTTGGCTCAAAGCCGGTCCATTCGGCACGGCGTTTAGCCATTTCCTCGTCGCTGATTTCCAGCTGAATCGTACGGTTGTTCATATCGAGCTCAATAATGTCGCCATCATGCACAAATGCGAGCGGGCCGCCTTCGGCCGCTTCCGGCGAGATGTGGCCGATACTGATGCCGCGCGATGCGCCGGAGAAACGGCCGTCGGTAATGAGGCCGACTTTAGCGCCAAGGCCCATGCCGACGATTTGCGACGTAGGCGCGAGCATTTCAGGCATGCCAGGACCGCCCTTTGGACCTTCGTAACGGATAACTACGACATGTCCTTCCTTAACGAGGCCTTTCGTGAGACCTTCCAGAACTGCGTCCTGAGAGTCGAAGCAGATCGCCGGACCGCGGTGGTAACCGCCGACGGATTTATCAACTGCGCCGACTTTAATGATTGCGCCGTCAGGAGCCAGATTGCCGAACAAAACGGCGAGGCCGCCGCGCTCGGAATGCGGATCGTCGATTGGACGAATAACGTCGCGGCGTTTCGGTACGACATGCTCCACGTTTTCGCGGATCGTTTTGCCGGTAACGGTAATGTTTTCGGCATGCAGCGCGCCTTCTTTTTTCAGCAGCTCGTTCAGCACGGCGCTTACGCCGCCGGCCTCATCCACATCCTCCATATGAATGTCGGATGCCGGAGCCAGCTTGGACAGATGCGGCACGCGGTTTGCAACTTCGTTGATACGGGAGATCGGATAATCAATACCCGCTTCATGCGCAATCGCGAGCGTGTGAAGGACGGTATTGGTGGAACCGCCCATTGCCATGTCGAGCGCAAAAGCGTTGTCGATCGCTTCCGCCGTCACGATATCGCGCGGACGAAGGTTCATCTCAATCAGCTTCATCAGCTGGCGAGCGGACGCTTTGACGAACTCCTTACGTTCCGGAGATACAGCCAGGATCGAACCGTTGCCCGGCATAGCAAGGCCGAGAGCTTCGGCGAGACAGTTCATGGAATTCGCCGTAAACATGCCGGAGCAGGAACCGCAAGTCGGACAGCCGAATTGCTCCAGCTCGGTCAGGCCGACCTCGTCGATTTTGCCGGCCATGAATTGGCCTACGCCTTCAAATACGCTTGTAAGCGAGATGGCGCGGCCGTCGCTCGTGCGGCCGGCTTTCATCGGGCCGCCGCTGACCATGATGGACGGGATGTTAACGCGCAGCATACCCATCATCATGCCTGGGGTAATTTTGTCGCAGTTCGGAATACATACCATGCCGTCGAACCAGTGAGCGTTAACGACCGTTTCCACGGAGTCAGCGATGATTTCGCGGCTGGCGAGAGAGTAGCGCATGCCGATGTGTCCCATGGCGATGCCGTCGTCTACGCCAATCGTGTTAAACTCAAACGGCACGCCGCCTGCTTCGCGAATCGCTTCCTTAACAATCTTGCCGAACTCCTGCAGATGCACATGGCCGGGAATAATATCGATATAAGAGTTACATACCGCGATGAACGGTTTGTCGAAATCCTCTTCCTTTACTCCGGCAGCGCGCAGGAGACTGCGGTGCGGAGCACGGTCGAAGCCTTTTTTGATCATGTCAGAACGCATTTTTTTCGGTGCCATGCTTGTCCCTCCCAGGAATAACATCATTCAAAACAGTTTACCATATGTCGAATTTCTTGACTACCGATTGACGTATTCCTGCATTAAAGCAGATAATGCTATAGCAATTGTTGTTAATTGCTTTAGTGATTAAGTAATGGATTTTAAATTACATCCGAGATCAGCTGGACGAGGAGGACGACTAAAATGTCATTTGCATGGATTAAATCCAGAAGGGCGGCAACGGCGCTGCTTTCAGGATTGCTCTTGACCGGATCGGTAGTTGCCCCTGCGGCTGTCGAAGCAAAATCCGCAGGAGCGACAACGGTTTACGCTGAAGGAGAAGTGGTGAAGCTAACCCCTGCGCCTTATGTGGATAAAAAGTCGGTCTTCAGAGTACCGATGCGCGGCATATTTGCGGCATATGGAGTCAAACTGCACTGGAACCCGGAGACGGGGGCGATTAAAGCGTACTATGACGGAAATACGGTTGTAGTATACCCAAACAAAAACAAGGCCACGATGAACGGCAAGGATTTATGGATGAAGGATCCCGTAACCGTTGTAAAGGGCAACGTCATGGTGCCGCTCTTTTTTGTTTCGTGCACGCTGAATGTTTGGGCCAAATACAATTACCCCGACAATGTCGCCACGTTCAGCAGGTCCGGAGATATTCATTAAGATTCAAAATTATCGACATCGCAACTTCTTGTTATCGGAAGCGTTTAAATGAAGCGAAAAGCGGTTTAATGAGAAACGGATTCCCCATATTCAAAGGAGGGCTATAATAATGAAAACTAATTCAATTAAACAGAAAAAAATGACATCCGCTTTGCTCGCAGGGCTGCTTTTAACAGGAGCTGCTGCAGGACTGCCGGCACAGGCCGATGCGGCTGCAGCAAAGAAAAAGGCAGCGCCGGGCGTGATTGTAAATGGAATCAAGCAGACGCTGCCGCAGGAGCCGATTGTTACGAACGGGCGCACGCTTGTGCCGCTGCGGGGCATTTTTGAAGCGATGGATGCCAACGTGGAATGGGATCAATACGCACAAACGATTAAAGCGACTAAAGGCACAAACGTAATCGAGCTGCAGGTGAACAAGAAAAAAGCGAAGGTTAACGAAATGGAAATTGAGCTTTCCGAACCAGCCCGGAACTTAAGCGGCACGACGATGGTTCCGCTGCGGTTCATCGCCGAGGCGCTTGGCGCGTACTGTGTTTATTATCCGGACCAGAATCTGATTCTGATTACCGAAAAAGACCCGCAATAATTCGATAACCGCCTGTTTCGGAGTAATCCGGAACAGGTTTTTTTTGCGTCGGTCCGTCTGGAGTTTTAAAAAAAACCTAAAGAATCTTAAGCTTCCCTGTGCTTTGTTTCGTCCGGCTTCCAATGGCCTTTGCCCATGCGGTATTATGGCAGTAAGGAGTGGTACGGATTGAAAAAGCTGCTGATCGTCGACGATGACCGCGAAATCGCGGAATTGATTCAGATTTATTTGGTCAATGAAGGTTATGCAACTGAGCTTGCGCATGACGGTGAGGAAGCGTTGGAGCGCATCGCTTCTGATACGTTTCATTTGATCGTGCTTGATATTATGATGCCCAAAACGGACGGCCTCGAAGTGTGCCGTCAGCTCCGGCGCGAGGGAAGCGTGCCGATCCCGATTCTCATGCTGAGCGCGCGCGCGGAGGATATGGACAAAATTATGGGGCTGATGACCGGGGCCGACGACTATATGGTCAAACCCTTTAACCCGCTCGAGCTGGTCGCCCGTGTGAAATCTCTGCTTCGACGCGCCTATCAATTTCCGAAGCCCGGTGACAACGGCGGTGAACATGAAGGGGCGGTTGAGCTCGGACCTTTGGTGATCGACAAATCGACCCATTCGGTATCCTGCCGTCCGGAAGGGCGCCAGCTGCATCTGACGAGCACGGAGTTTGGCATTTTGCATTTGCTTGCCTCGCATCCAGGCAAAGTATTCAGTGCGGAGGATATTTTCCAGGCAGTATGGAAGGAAAAATTTTATGAGTCCAATAACACGGTAATGGTGCATATCAGCAAGCTGCGGGAGAAGCTGGAGCAGGAAACCGGAGACAAGTTCATCGTTACGGTGTGGGGGGTTGGCTACAAAATTGAAGGATGACAATGTCGTCAAGGACATGACGCTGAGGCTGCTGCTGCATGTCGCATTAAGTGCGGCGTTGTCGGTCATCACATCGGTGCTGCTGGTTATGGTCATTGAACGGCTGGCCCGGCAGTTTCCTGCGCTGCGTCAGATGGCTCATTTATTGATTGACCAATTTGGCGATTTTACGCTGGTTATTATGGCGATTATATTGTTTTTGTTATATTTGCTGCTGCTTCAGATGCGGCAGTTTCGATATTTTCGCGACGTCAGCCGCAGCGTCCGCTACATTGCGGACGGCAACTTCAACTACCAGGTGCCGGTGCGCCAGAAAAACGAGCTTGGCGATCTGGCCTCCTACATTAATTACCTTGTTCATAAGCTGCAAATCTCGTTGGATGAGGAGCGCCTGGCGGAGCAGACAAAAAGCGATCTGATTACGAACGTATCCCATGATCTGCGTACGCCGCTTACGTCCATTATCGGGTATTTGGGGTTGATCGAGCAGGACCGCTGCCGGGACGAGGTGGAGCTGCGCCAGTATGTTCACATCGCGTACGAAAAATCAAAACGGCTGAACGTCCTGATCAACGATTTGTTTGATTACACCAAGATGAGATACGAAACGTCGCCCCAACGGATCCATACGTTCAATTTAACGGAGCTGCTGGGACAGCTGTTAGTTCAGTACCGGGTCCCGCTGGAGCAGGCTGGGTTGACCGGCGCGCTGCACGCCCCGTCCGGGAAGCTGCCGATTACAGGAGATTCCGACAAAATTGTCCGTGTATTCGAAAACCTGCTGGCGAATGCGATTCATTACGGCAAAGACGGCGGCAAGGTAGATCTTCACGCTTCCGCTGAAGAGGGCGAAGCCGTTGTCGAAGTTGTGAACTATGGAGAAATGATTCCCTCCGTCGATTTGCCGCATCTGTTCGACCGGTTTTACCGCGTGGATAAGGCTAGGGGGCTGGGCAGCGGCGGCTCCGGCCTCGGCCTGGCGATTGCCAAAAGCATCGTAGAGCAGCACGGAGGCAAAATAGCTGCCGCCAGCGATCCTTTCCTCACTTCTTTTCAGGTGCGGCTGCCGCTGCTTTCTCAGGAAGCACTTCCCGGCAAGCAGACCAAAGAGTCAAGTCTTTAGATTTTTTTAAGGTTTTTTTAGGATTGAGTTAGGGCTTAGCCCGCACCGTTGCGCTACAATAAAAGGAACTAATTTGTGCATTCGGGAGGGACGTCCATGAGATACCTGTGGATGATGGTTATGGCATGCGCAGTGATGCTGATGGCCGTCATGCTGATCGGTACGGGGCAGGATGAGCCGGCGGGGCTTGTTGAATTATTGCTGCGGATCTGGTAAAGCCTATGTAGAACGATTCATGGATGCCCCTGTTGTCCCTTCAAAGGACAGCAGGGGTCTTTTTATAGTTGGGATAATTTTGGAAATAAAAGAGAATCTTACTAAAAATATTACTGAAGCACCGCCAAAAGGGTCTTTTGTGTTAGGTAATCTAACATAAAGTGATTTACTTCCTTCTGATCGCTGTCTATAATGGAACTATTCTTGCCAAGAGCTGTGGTAAAAGAGGTGAAAACATGCAGTTGACCGAGCGAGAGAAGGAAAAGCTGCTTATTACTTTGGCGGCGGATGTAGCTAGACGCAGGCTTAACCGCGGCGTAAAGCTCAATTATCCCGAAAGCGTTGCCCTGATTACTTCGGAGATTATGGAGGGAGCGCGCGACGGGCTAACGGTTGCAAAGCTGATGGAATATGGCACGCAAATACTGCGACGCGACCAGGTGATGGAGGGGGTGCCGGAAATGATTCACGAGGTGCAGGTAGAGGCTACTTTCCCTGACGGCACCAAGCTCGTTACGGTTCATCATCCGATAGGCGGCTAACAGCGGAGAGGAGAAGCGCGATGATACCGGGGGAATTCCGCACGGTCAAAGGCAGTTTGACGCTTAACGAGGGCAGGCGGACGCAGGAGCTGCTCGTCGCCAACATCGGAGACCGGCCGATTCAGGTAGGATCTCATTTTCATTTTTTTGAAGTGAATCGGGGGCTGCGCTTCAACCGTGAGCAGGCTTTTGGCATGCGGCTCAATATCCCTGCCGGCACGGCCGTTCGTTTTGAGCCGGGTGAGGAGAAGCCGGTCGAGCTTGTTGAGCTTGGCGGCAGCAAGCTTGGCTACGGACTGAGCGGAATTACGAATGGTCCGGCGCAGGCGGGAGCAATGCCGGATAAGGTGCGGGAGCGGCTCGCCGACTGGGAGGGTAGCTCATCATGAAATCAATGGACCGCAGAAGTTATGCGGATATGTTCGGGCCGACGACAGGGGACGCGGTGCGGCTGGCGGATACGGAGTTATGGGCCGTTATCGAGAAGGACTATACGGTGTACGGCGATGAGTGCAAGTTCGGAGGCGGCAAAGTAATCCGCGACGGCATGGGCCAGTCCAGCTCGGCGCTGCGCAGCGAAGGCGTGCTGGATACGCTTATTACAAATGCCGTCCTTATCGATCATTGGGGCATCGTGAAGGCGGATATCGGCATCCGTGACGGAGTCATTGTTGCCATCGGCAAAGCCGGAAATCCCGATATTATGGACGGCGTAACGCCGGGCATGATTGCCGGTGCAAGCACGGAGGTAATTGCTGGAGAGGGCAAAATCGTAACGGCCGGCGGCATCGACGCCCATATCCACTACATATGCCCGCAGCAGATTGAGACTGCGCTGTCGTCCGGCGTTACCACGATGATTGGCGGCGGCACAGGGCCGGCAACGGGAACAAAAGCGACGACCTGCACGCCTGGCGCATGGCATATGAGCCGGATGCTTGAAGCCGCGGAGGCGTTCCCGATGAACCTTGGTTTTACGGGCAAGGGCAATGCCAGCTTCACCGGCCCTTTAATCGAGCAAATTGAAGCCGGAGCAATCGGGCTGAAGCTTCACGAGGACTGGGGCACAACGCCGGCAGCGATTGACGCCTGCCTGAAGGCGGCGGATCAATACGACATTCAAGTTGCAATTCATACCGATACGCTCAACGAGTCGGGATTTCTGGAGGATACGCTGAGCGCAATTGGCGGGCGGACCATTCATACTTATCATACGGAAGGCGCGGGAGGCGGGCATGCGCCGGACATTATCCGCGCAGCTGCCGAGTCAAACGTGCTGCCAAGCTCAACCAATCCGACGCGCCCTTTTACGGTGAATACGATTGAGGAGCATGTCGATATGCTGATGGTTTGCCATCATCTGGACTCGCGCATTCCTGAGGATGTTGCTTTTGCCGATTCGCGAATCCGGCCGGAGACGATTGCGGCGGAGGATATTTTGCATGACATGGGCGTGTTCAGCATGATTAGCTCCGATTCCCAGGCAATGGGGCGCGTCGGAGAGGTGATCATCCGAACTTGGCAGACTGCGGATAAAATGAAGCGCCAACGCGGGCCGCTCCTTCCCGATACGGAGGAAGGAGACAACTTCCGCATCAAGCGCTACATAGCCAAATACACAATCAACCCTGCGATAACACATGGCGTTTCGCATCTGGTAGGCTCCATTGAGCCCGGCAAATTTGCCGATCTTGCCGTCTGGAGCCCGATGTTTTTCGGCGTGAAGCCGGATCTTGTGCTCAAGGGAGGCATGATCGCCTACGCCCAGATGGGAGATCCCAACGCCTCAATTCCAACGCCGCAGCCGGTATTCGGCCGCCCGATGTTTGCCGCCTTTGGCAAAGCGCTGCACGGCACAAGCATCACCTTCGTCTCGCAGGCCGCTTACGACGGAGGCGTAGCTGAGCGGCTTGGCCTGCAGAAGCGCATCGAACCGGTGAAAGGCTGCCGCTCCGTCACCAAAAAAGATATGATTCATAACGACAAAACTCCGTCGATTGACGTTGATCCCGAGACGTACCGGGTAGCGGTCGACGGGGAGCCGATCACCTGCGAACCGGCGGAAGTGCTGCCGATGGCGCAACGGTATTTCCTGTTTTGACGGACCGTCCTGAAGCACACGCTGTGCCTTGGCTCGTGCTGCAGCAGCTGCTGGACTCCGCGCTGCCAATCGGCGGTTTCTCCCATTCCTTCGGGCTGGAAACGCTAGTGCAGGAAGGAAGCATCACCAATGGGGCGGAGCTGGAGCAGTATTTGCGCGCGATGCTGTATCAGAGCTGGGCGGTGACGGACGCCCTGATCGTCTCGGCGGTGTACCGCGACGCTCCAGCCGGAGAGCTGCAGCGGCTATGGGCGGCGGAAAAGCTGGTGCATGTCGGAAGAATCTCCTCTGAAACCCGCTCCGGGCTCGAAAAGATGGGCCGCCGCTTGCTGGCGCTGGCCCGCACCAGCTATCCTGGCCTGCGGCTGGCGGAGCTGGAGGAGGCTTACCGCAGCGGAAGCTGCCTGCTGACGCATCCGCTTGTGTTCGGCTGGATATGCTGGCAGGCTGGCATCGGCCGGGAGCAGGCGGTGCAGGGCTGGCTTTACGGCAGCCTGAGCAATGCGGTGAACAGCGCGCTGCGTCTCATGGCGATCGGCCAGACGGAGGCGCAGCGGCTGTTGGCGCTGTTGTCCGCCGAAACGGACGCCGCGGCGCGCGCCGTACTTGTTATGGAGCCGGAGGAGGCATGGAGCAACATGCCGGGTTCCGAGCTTGGCATGATCCGGCATGAGACGCTTTACTCGCGGCTGTTTATGTCCTGATCGTTGTTTAACTGTGAATCGATAGGAGGAATTTCTATGTGTCAAGGTCAAGGCCATACCCATATCGAGTGGAACACCAATCCAATTCCTGCCGGGCGTCCGGTGCGCATTGGCATCGGCGGGCCGGTCGGCTCCGGCAAAACAGCGCTTGTGGAGCGGCTGTCGCGGGAGCTGAAGCATCGTTACAGCCTCGCCGTCATCACGAACGACATCTACACAAAGGAGGATGCGCGTATTCTTGCGGCCACCGGCGTGCTGCCGGAGGAACGTATTATCGGGGTGGAAACGGGCGGCTGCCCGCATACGGCCATCCGCGAGGACGCATCGATGAATTTCGAGGCGGTGGAGGAGCTGGAGCGCCGCTTTTCACCGCTTGATCTGATCTTTATTGAAAGCGGCGGCGACAATTTGGCGGCGGCGTTCAGCCCGGAGCTGGTAGACCGCTTCATCTATATTATCGACGTTGCCCAAGGCGAGAAAATTCCGCGCAAGGGCGGTCCGGGCATTATGCGATCGGATCTGCTCGTCATCAACAAAATTGACCTGGCTCCGCATGTCGGGGCCAGCCTCGAGGTTATGGACGCGGATTCCCGCCGCATGCGCGGAGACCGGCCGTTTGTATTCTCCAACCTGTTCGGCGGAGACGGCGTGGCCGAGATGGTCGCCTGGATTGAGCATGAGCTTGCCCATGCCAAAGGTTTGACGCATTCTCATCATGCAGATAGCGAGATTTCGGCTGGAAGCGGCAGTATGGTTCCGCTGAAAATGGCCGTCGCGCCAGCGCGCCATGCAGCTGGAGACAGCGGTTCATCGAATTGACAGCCGTCTCCGCTGCTCCTGAGGGCCGCCGGGTCTCTGTGCTGCGGGCGCATTTCGAGTCACGTGACGGAATGACGAGGCTTGCCTCCCGTTATCACACATCGCCGATTAAAATCGCCAAAGCGTTTCAGCTCGGAGCCGGCAGCGGCGTGCTCGTTATGGATGTTTCTCCCGGCATGCTGGACGGCGACAGGTATGAGCTGGACTGGATTCTCGGCAGCGGCTGCTCCGTGCAAATATCCAATCAGAGCTTTCTCAAGGTGCATCCATGCCGGGCTGACGGCGGAGCGTCGCTCGTACAGCGGTTCCAGCTGGGCCAAAATGCGGTAGCGGAGCATATGCCGGAGCCGATGATGCTGTTTGCGGAAGCGTCTTTGACCGCTTCCTCGGAGGTGCATTTGGCCGATGGCTCCGTCTGGATGCAGGCTGAGGTAATCTGTCCGGGCCGGACGCTGCGCGGCGAAGTGTTCCGCTTCCGCCGGCTGGATAACCGGCTTGCCGTGTATGATAACGGAGAGCTGATTTACCGGCAGCGGCAGCTGATCGAGCCTGCATCTCAACAGATAGCCGCGCCAGGCAGCTGGCACGCGTTCACCCATTGGGGAACGTTTTGCCTGTTTGGCAATCCGGCAGGACGAGAGCTGGAGGAACGCATCCGGGCGGCGCTGGAAGCTGTAACAGACATGGATGTCCGCAGCGGCGTATCGCTCACCTGGAAAAGCGGTCTCGTTGTGCAGGCCGCTGGCTTCTCCGCATGGACGGTTCAACGCGTGCTGGAAGCTGCGCATGCCGAGGCCAGGCGGGCCGTATTTAAGGAACCTCCACAATTGCTCTCAAAATAATTCGCAAAAAAGCGAAACCTGACCAAAAAGTCTGCGTAAAGAAGCTATTAAGGTCGTTTTTGTCCTACTACGAGAATCTCGCAGTACGGCAACTACGTGCGCTGTTTGCAAGAGGGCGCAGCCGAATTGCTTCTGTTCCTCAGGCTGACAGGTCGGGTTTCCTTTTTTTTGCTTTAAGCGGAAGGAATGGATAGAGCAAGGGCATACTAGTTTACACAACATCCAGGAGCAATTGGGAAGCAGGAGGCGATAGCATGGTCAATGAAGCGGTATCGGAAGAGCTGACCAAACAGCTGGACGACCGGTTCCGGCTCGTACGCAAGCTTATCACCTCAGAGTGGAACCGGGACAATGAGCATGGGCTCGGCCTTACGCATGCCCGCATTCTTTCCTTGCTGGCGTCTGAGGGACCGCAGAAGGCATCCATTCTGGCGGACAAGCTTTTAATTACATCGGGGGCGGTAACGGGGCTGGCCGACCGGCTCGTAGAGCTCGGCTATATTTCCAGGGAGCGCGGGGAGCAGGATCGCCGCGTCGTTTTGTTAAGCATCGAGGAGGAAGGCTTGCGGTTGCTGGACAAAATTGCCGAGACGAGACAAGCGCTTATGCATAAGCTTTACAGAGGCATGTCGGAGCAAGAAATGCAAACGATGTTAATGTCGTTTGACCGCATGATTCAAAATTTGCAAGAATCGTAACTGAAAACAGCCGGCGGACGGATTGTCCGCTGGCTGTTTTTTTGCATTAGAAAGGAGGGGCGAATTTGAATAGAAAAGTACTTCAAATCATGATTCCGGCTCTTGCAGCTATCCTTTCCATCGGCGTTTTTTTCTACGCTAAACAAAATAGTAAGGCAGATCAGACAAGTCGCCAAGCGCAGGCAAAACCAGAATTTATGGACTTTTACGATCCTACCTTTGAGCAGCTTGTAGCAAATGCTGACTTGGTGGTTTACGGTCAGGTAAAGAATTTCAAAGATAAAGAAGAAGCTGTAATTAATGGACCTGCTGAGGATGCCATTAAAGAAAAAATTGAAAAAAAAGGAGCCACACTGAACGTTCAAGTTACACCAGTGGAAATTGACGTCAAGCAGGTTATAAGCGGGGATGCTCCTTCTACGATTATTTTGCGGCGCAGCGAATTGTCTGAACCTTATGAGCCAGTGTTAATAAAGGGTAAAAAAATGATCTTTGTCTTAAAAAAAATTGAAGGGGCGGAAAACTCTTATAAAGTTATGCATCCTACGGGAACATACTTTGATGTTGACGATAACAATAAAATTAAACCTTATTTTAATAAATTCGATGATTTATCCTCCGCTTCGCTTAACGCTTTTTCCGAAAAAGTGAAGGAAGTGAAAGCGGAAAAGTAACTTGGTAAACCGCCTCCCGATAATTTGGAGGCTACCGTAAAAGTCCTTAGGACAAAAAAAGGTACAGTCACTCAAGAAAATGGAGGAGACTGTATCTTTTTTCGATTATGATGAAAATATCACGGCCGCTTGGTTTCCATTAGCTGTTAAACGAGCGTAAGGAGAGGACAATACATGACTGCAAACGAGCAAAAATTGAAAACCCCGGACATGGACAGATTGCTTGGAATGCTGGAGGGACATCGCTCCATCCGGCGATACACCGACGCCCCGGTGCCGCCGGAGCAGCTGGAGCGCATTATCGCTTGCGCGCAAATGGCTTCTTCCTCCAGTCATATGCAGGCGTACAGCATCATCGGCATTACCGACCCGGAGCTGAGGGACAAGCTTGCTGAGCTGGCGGGAGGCCAGCGCCATGTTGCTTTAGCGCCGGTATTTCTCGTCTGGTGCGCCGATCTGAGCCGGTTCAGCGATGCGGTAAGCAGCCGCGGGGGCGAGCTGGAGCCGTCTACGGAATATTTTATCGTCGCTACGGTGGATGCCGCGCTTGCGGCTCAAAATGCGGCGGTCGCCGCCGAAGCGATGGGCCTCGGCATCGTTTATATCGGCGGAATCCGCAACGATATGCGGGCCGTAACAGAGCTTCTCCAGCTGCCTCCGCTTGTGTATCCGGTGTTTGGCATGTGTATTGGTGTTCCCGCAGAAAGTCCGGATCAGAGGCCAAGATTGCCGCTCGAAGAGATGTACTACGAAAATCGCTATTCGCCGGAAAAGCGGGAGGAGCGGCTTGAGGCGTATGACGAGCAGTACCGCTCGTACATTCGCGACCGCTCCGGCGGGGGCCGCGATTCCGCCTGGACGCAGGAAATGCAGGGAAGAAACGCGTATCCGCCACGGAAGCTCACCGGTCTGCTGCGTGAGCAGGGGTTTCGTTTTGATGATTGACGGGAGCGGCGAGAATTAATCGCCAGGCAGACGGTTTTAACCGCATTTACCGGCGCTAAAAACAGGGGGATCCGGCATGTCATCATGACATGCCGGATCCCCCTGTTTGCGTTTATATCTATAAAGCTAAAGTTAGCGGCTTTCTTCTTCCAGCGGCGAACCTCCTGCCCCGTTCAGCAAATCAGTGCCGTGGAATTCATCCGGCGGAGCGGCGGGATCAACCGGCGTTCCGTCGGTTATGTCCAGCTCGGCTTTAGAATTGACGGTACCGGGCACGCGCTCCTCGCCGCGCGGCGTTTCTACGGCATAATCGCCGCCTTCGCGCTGGCGGGCGTAATCGCCTGGAGTCGGCCCTTCGGCGTATGCGATATCATCGGCGAGCTGCTCATTGGCCGCCGCAGATGCAACGGTGTAGCTGTCTACCTCGACGCCCCCGTAATTGCCAGCCTCGGCCGGGTAGGTGCGAAGAAGCTCGTCCTCCGCCGTTGGTGCGGAGGAGCTGCTGTCCTGGTCCTCGAACAGGCCGTGACGGGGATCGATATCCTTTTCGGTTGCCAGTCCATTGCGCTTATCCGACACATTGCCGTTCATATTGTTTCCTCCTCCAAAATGTCCTCTGCAAAATAGTTTGATACAGTGTACATACCCTTTTGCAATGGTTTCCAATCGGCTGGTTTTGCATACGCCGGCCAGGGATCGCCTCCGCTTGTTTTTCACCGAACTTCCAAACGTAGTATAATGGTTTGCATGATTGCATAACCGGAAGGAGCTCTCATTTATGCCTTTAATCAGTACCTTGAGTGACAAAGAAGAAGTGACCGGCTTCTTTCTGGTAAAGGAACTCGACGTCAAACAAACCAACTCAACTCCGCCTAAAGATTATTGGGATCTGGTGCTGTCGGATTCAAGCGGCCAAATTACGGCCAAATATTGGGATCTGAAGCCAGCCGAAAAGGAAACGCTTCAATCGCTGCAGGTCGCAAAGGTGCACGGCATCGTGCAGCTGTACCGTGACAGGCTGCAGCTGAAGGTGATTCGCATCCGCCCGGCTCTGCCGGAGGACGGGGTGCAGCTGACCGATTACATCCGCGCCGCGCCAATTGCGGCGGCTGAGCTCGTAAACGCGATCCGCAGCAAAGTGGACAGCATTGCGGACGAGGATATCCGTAATATCACTGCCTATTGCGTCGTCAAGGCTGGCGACCGTCTTGAGCATTACCCGGCTGCCAAAAGCCATCATCATGCCTATTACGCCGGGCTAGCCTATCATACGGTCCGAATGCTGGAGATTGGGGAATTCCTCTGCGCGCAGCGGCCTTTCCTGAACCGTGATGCGCTTATAGCGGGCATTATTTTGCATGATCTGGCTAAGCCGGAGGAAATGAACGCGCAGCTCGGCATCGTGTCCGAGTACAGCGACCGGGGACGGCTGATCGGCCATCTTGCGCTCATTTCCGGTTGGATCGTAGAGGCGGCTCTTAAGCTGGGACTTCCTTCGGATTCGCCGAAGGTGACCGTGCTGCAGCATCTCGTTCTCTCCCACCATAATCTTGGTGAATGGGGCAGTCCCGTGCAGCCGCAGCTGGCTGAAGCGGTCGCTCTTCATTATATCGATTCACTCGACGCGAAGCTGCAAATGGTCGAGGACGCGCTCGGCTCTACCGCCGAGCAGGATAATTGGACGCCAATGATTCGCGGATTGGAGAATAAGGCGATATACCGTACGCGCTACTAGCGCCGCAAATGAAGGGGGATGTCTCATGGAGCTGGAGCAACTGCGCAAGCTGGTGAACGGCGGAGGCAGCATCGTATTTTTTGGCGGTGCGGGCACTTCGACCGAGAGCGGCATTCCGGATTTTCGCTCGGCAGACGGTCTGTACGAGCAGCGGACGAGCAAGGTTTATCAGCCGGAAGAAATATTAAGCCGCGATTTTTTCTTTGAGCATCCCGCTGACTTTTACTCGTTCTACCGGATGCATATGGTATATCCTCAGGCTAAGCCGAACCCGGCGCATCTTAAGCTGGCCGAATGGGAAGCGCAGGGACGTCTAAAGGCCGTTATTACGCAAAATATCGACGGTTTGCATCAGAAAGCGGGCAGCGTTAATGTGCTTGAGCTGCATGGCTCGGTGCACCGCAACCGCTGCTTAGACTGCGGCCTGTCCCATCCGTTAACCGATGTGCTGAGCGATCCGAGGCCGGTGCCGCTCTGCAAGGAATGCGGCGGCGTCATTAAACCGGATGTTGTGCTTTATCAGGAAAATCTCAATGTGGCGCTGCTGGAGCGCGCGGCCGCGCACATTCAGGAGGCTGATACGCTTATCGTAGCCGGGACGTCGCTCACCGTCCAGCCTGCCGCCGGTCTTGTCGGCTTGTTTGGCGGCGAGAATCTGGTGCTGGTCAACCGGGCGCCAACGCCGATGGATCATTACGCGACACATCTGGTGCGGGGCAGCATCGGTGAGGTGCTTGGGTCACTTTAAGCGGTGCGCTTGAATTTCATCGTACAAAATACAAGCCATAACGGTGCTTAGGATGTTTATCCTGAGCCGTTATGGCTTTTTTTATGTTTTTACCATTTTGTCCTAATCCGTCGTAATTTTGTCCCGATGACCAATGTTACCGGTGTTGAACCATCATATGATGAAGGGGCCAAAAATCATCATGTCCACGCATCATAGAATCTTTCAATGGAGGGATGAGAGTGGTTAAGTTCAATCAGGGCCGACGGAACAGGTACTTTGCTGTCAGTATAATCATGATTATGATTTGGGCAATGGCGGCTTGCAGCAGCAGCGGAGAGGTTAACACAACAAACGGAAACAAGGAGAATACAGTGTCCAATATTGAACAGCCCCCTGCTTCAGCGGACCCTGGGGCTATGCAGGGAGAGGTGAATTTGCTTTCCATTTGGGGAAGCGGCTGGGGAGAAACCTTTCAAAAAATAAAGGAAGAATTCAACAAAGCTTATCCCGATATTAAAGTAAACTATATGGAACAAGGCATCGACGATCTCGCGGCGCTTGTGTCAGCAGGAACCCCGCCGGACGTCATTATTGCCGACGGCGGAAGATTTCCGCGCGATTGGGTCAGAGACGGCTTGATCGAGGATATGGCCTCATGGGTCGAAAAAGATCCGGAAGTCAGTCCCGACATCTTTTATGAACCCGCTTACAATAGGGGAGTAGACGCAGACGGAAAGGTGTGGCAGCTGCCGTTTCAGGTCGGTCCGAATTTCCCGCTTATTTATAACCCCGACATTCTGGAGCAGTACGGAAACACTGAGCTTCCGGCAATGAACTCCTTGCAGGACTATGGAGATTTTCTGAAAAAGTATTGGGTGGTTGAAAACGGGGAGCAGGTGATGACCACGTTCTCTCCCCTTGAGACGTTTGGAAATTTCAATAGCCTCGTCACTTTTGCTTATTTAAACGGAGCCGACTCAACCCATTTCTACGATCCAGCGGCAAACAAAGCAACATTTAACGATCCTAAAATTGTTGAAGCGTTGGAATGGATGATGCAGTTCAAGCGTGAAAATATTGACGATGAGCGGATGAAACAGCTGGGAGAGACTCTCCCTGAAAACACATCGCGTTTTATGGCCGGAAAGTCGCTGTTTGAACTGGGCGGAATTTATCAGGCGCAGGAATATCGCAAAATAAATCCGGATTTGCAAGTAGCGGCGATGCCAGCGGAATCGTTATGGCTTGGCGGTCACGGAATCTCGCTGACGACTCTGGGCAAACAAGAGAACAAGGAAGCCGCTTGGACGCTGCTCAAATGGCTTAGCTCTAGCAAAGAAGGAGCGGAAGCAAATCTAAAGTTTAACGGAAATCTTTCGGGAGTAAAGGATAACCCGTATTTTGTGGAGCAGACCAAGACGGATCCGGCTATGAAAGTTGCCTACGATGTGCTGCAGCAGGCCAAAAAGGTCCCGCCCTTTTTCCCGGTGCCGTATGAGGCTGAATTTGACGGGAAGTTTGCAGAGGTTACCGCAGGCAAGCTTGAACCTAAAGCATTTTTGGATCACATGACAACCTACACGCAAGCGCTGCTGGATGAACAACAGAAGTAGCCTGAAAGGATGAGACGCTGTTATGCCAAGCCGTAATTGTGTGAACATCATTAACTTTATCCGCGCGGTCGAACCAAGGCTGGAAATGGATTTAGTCGAACCGCTGCGCGAGCAAATCAAGCTGGTGCAGTCCAACGGTTTAAAAGCGTCGTGGCTGCTGCAGTATGATGCGATGATCGAGCCCGCTTACCGGGATTTGCTCCTTAAAGAGCTGGATGACAGCCAGGAAATCGGGATATGGTTTGAAGTCGTGCAGCCTTTAGTGGAGAAGGCCGGGTTGCAGTGGAGGGGCCGTTATCCATGGGATTGGCATACGGATGTCGGTTTTTCCGTCGGCTATACCCCAGGTGAACGGGAAAAATTGGCTGATGTGTTCATGGAGGACTTTCACCATACTTTCGGAGCGTATCCAAAAACAGTAGGCTCATGGTTATTCGATGCGCATCTGCTCGCTTATTTGTCGGATCGTTATGGCATTATTGGCGCTTGCAACTGCAAGGATCAGTGGGGGACTGATGGCTATACGTTATGGGGCGGTTATTATAACCAGGCCTATTACCCGAGTCGCTTCAACAGCTTCATGCCGGCTCAGACCGAAGCCAATCAAATACCAGTTCCCGTATTCCGCATGCTTGGCAGCGATCCGATCTATCAATACGACCTCGACATGCTGGACGAGCATGCTAGGCAAGGCGTTGTGACGCTCGAACCCGTTTACGCCAATAATGGCGGGGGCGGTGATCCGCAATGGGTGCGCTGGTTTTTTGACGTGAATTTCCGCGCTCCATCCTTAGCGTTCGGTTATACGCAAGTGGGGCAGGAGAACTCTTTTGGGTGGAAAAGCATGAAGGACGGGCTGATTGATCAGGTGCAGCTGCTTGTGGAAGAAACGGCAAAAGGCAACCTTACGGTAGAAACGTTAGCTGAATCATCGGCGTGGTTCCGCGACAGGCACCCCGTTACTCCGGCCACGGCAATTACGGCTTTGAGCGATTGGAAAAAGGAAGGGCGGAAATCGGTCTGGTACAATAGCCGCCACTATCGGATGAATCTGTTTGCAGAAGCCGGGGATTTCCGTATTCGCGACATCCATCTGTTTGATGAAACCTATGCGGAGCGGTATTTGGATCAAGCCTGTCTAGAGCCGGTTTGTTATTACGATACGCTGCCGATCATGGACGGAGCGCGCTGGAGCGCTAAGCAGTCAAAAGCGGGCGTGCGTCCCGTAATCATTGACAAACAAGGCAAAACGGTTCCTCTCAAGGTGAGCGCAGATACAGTAACGGTAGAGGAAGAGTCGGAAGATACTTTACGCGCTTCAGCGGATGTTGAGGGCGGAAGCCCGGTTAACTTCGTTTTGGCTCCAAATACGATCACGGTCCAGTCCGACACTCCAGATTGGGCCCTCAGCATGGTATGGAGCGACCGGGAAGGATTGCCTTCCATAACAGCGGGTTCTCAATCCATTCAATATGAATATCATGGTTTTTCCTATGCTTTAACGTGTTTAGCGGGCACGATTCAGGAGAATGAGCAGAATTCCAAGGAGATTGTCATTTTGCCGCAGAACGGGGAGATTGTGTTTAGTCTGGAAAACCTATAAGGCATTTTTGTCCATGCAAACGGGACAACCCTATTCATAGCGATAAAGAAAGCTTGCAATTATCATAAATATTGGGCAGAAAATGCCCAATATTTTTTTTGGAGGTTGCAATGGAACTCAAACAACTAATTCGTGAACGGCGCAGCGTCCATGTATTTGAAGACCGCGAGGTCGATCCGGCTCTGGTCGTAGAACTTCTGGATACGGCGGTGTGGGCGCCGAATCACCGTATGACACAACCGTGGCGTTTTATTATCGCTGCAGGCGACGGGCGCAAGAAAATTGCTGACGCCTGCCGGAATGTGAACGAGCGTTGGGAACGCGATCCAGCCAAAAAGCAGGAAACGGGCATGAAATACTACGGAAAAATTATGAAAAATCCGATGATTGTCACGGTTGTAATGAAGGAAAATCCGTATTTGCAGGTGCGCGAGGAAGACTATGCCGCGACGGCTGCGGTTATCCATAACTTCAGCTTGCTGGCTTGGGAGCAAGGCATCGGCATGGTATGGGAAACCTACGAATGGCTGAACGAGGCTGTATTCCGCGAAGCGGTCGGCATTCAACCCGGCGAAAAAGCGGTCGGAAATCTGCATATCGGTTATCCGAAGGCAGTTCCAGCGGCTGAGCCGCGCATACCGGCTTCCGAGCGTATTACCTGGCTGTAAGAAACAGAGAAAACCGCGCAGCTTCCGTAAGGAAACGCTCGGCTTGAACAAGCAGGGACGCAGCCCGCAGACAACGGCGATTTAACGAAAGACGGCAGATGCAGTGAGCTGTCCGGCGGATATCTGCCCGAGCGGCAGCGGCGGTTATCGAGTCGGCAGCAGCATGGAGCCGCGCTGCGTGCCGGTAAAATATCTGGCGCAGTCATAAATGGTAAATTCCCTTCCTAAAGGTCCCCATGGATCCCATTCGTGGCTGTTAGGCACGTAAACCTTTCCTGCGCGGACGGCGCGGAGCTCCTGCCAGAAGGGCTGGCTGCGCAGCTTCAGCAGCTCTTTCGGCTGGCTCCAGAGCACAAGAATGCTATCGGGGTCCAATTGAAGCAAATCTTCCAGGGCACCGCTTTTGTAGAAGGAATGGCGGATGCCGGGATGCGCATGAAAACCGAGCGATTCGTAAATCAGCTCGCTAAGCGCATGGCCTTTAGAGCCAAACAGGCGGAATTCTCCGGGCAGCACCCGGATAATCGCTAATTGGCCGGCTTTATGGGCGGCGGGCTCCAGCAAAGACCGGAAATTTTGCTCAATGTCCAGCACTCTGCCGATTACCGCGTCAGCCCTGTTTTCGCGCCCGAGAACGCCGCTAAGCAGGTTTACATAGTCTTTCCATCCGTCTAAGCCTTCCAGAAATACGGTATTTGAGGCGCTTAGCCAGGCTCCGTCTGTCGGATTGCCGGCGAAGTCCATCTTAATGATTAAATCCGGCGAAGTGCTCTGCACATCGGCTACGGAAATGGGGCCTTCGGCGTTGAGAGGCTTTGTGCCGTGCAGCGAATTCTGCAAGTATGAAGGAAATCCGGACGGTGTGCGATACACGCTTGGAAAAGCTGGAGCCGCCACGGGTTTCACGCCGAGAGCAAGCAGATGGTCCTGCAGAAACAGATGGCTCACGATGGCAATGCGTTTTGTGTTTTTGCCGGTGTAGGCAGTCGGCGACATGCCTTCGGATTTTTTGAAAATGCGGCTGAAGTACAGCTCGTCATTAAAGCCGACGCTAGAGGCAATTTCGCGCAGAGTACCCCGCTCCGCCTGCAAAAGCAGTTCCTTGGCCTTGCGAATGCGCAGCTCGGTGAGATATCCGCTTGGTGACATTCCCGTTATTTTTTTGAAAGCGCGGCAAAAAGCGCTTGGTGTAAGATTGGCCATTTGCGGCAATCGTCCGACCTGCAGCTGCTCCATAAAGTGGCTGTTCATATAATGGATGGTACGCTGGATGGCGTCCTGCGAGCTTTCGTTTTGATCGCCCGGCATCTGGCTCAGCAGATGCAGCAGTTCATAAAAGAGGGCCATCCTTCTGAAATAAACCGATGAAAATCCGCCGCCTTCAAGAGCGCTCATCTGATCCAGCAGCGGAATAACGGATGAAGCTCCGGATAGCTTGATGCAGACCGTTTCATTCGAAACGCGCAGATTAGCTGTATCCGGAGTTATATCATCAGGAGAAGGCTCGGCCGGCAAAGTAGAACCGTTGAATTCCAGCAAATAACAGTCAAGCGGCTGGGAAGCGGACACGGAGGCTTTTATCCATGTATGCGGCTCCACGATCCAGCAAGTTTCCGGTTTTATGGAATGCTCTTGTCCGTGCAGCTCCAGCTTGCCTTCTCCAGACAGTACAAACATCATGAGAGGGTGTTTTAGACGAAAGGGTTGAATTTCCTCGCCGCCGTTTATGTAGTGTCGCTTCAAAGAAGCAATAGAGTAGAGAGAATGCTTGAGCAAGCTTGACATGGACGGCTCCTTTTGCCAATGGAAATACCGAGAATGATTATCATTATTATAGAATGGGGTTCCTGTATCTGGCAACAGCTATTTGCTTAAGCGGCAACACGCAAAACAGGCTGCCTGAATGCTCAGGCAGCCTGTGAATACGGCCCCACTTACATGCTGGCAAGCCCGGTCGTGATGCGGGCAATAACATTCAGCACAAACATGGCTCCAAACAAAATTACAAATAACAGCAAGTAAGCGCGGCTGAGGTTGCGCTTATTAGCGTTTGCTTTTTCTCCGAATGCCCAGACAAAAAGCAGGATAATATTTACGATTGGAATCATAAGCAGCAGGATTGTCACTAGCCAGCTGCCGGTGCGCATGACAGCAGACGAGCCTCCGCCGTAATAGGGATCGTTAACCGTGTAATCGGGCTGAAGATGGGAAGCTGTATTCATTGGAATTAAACTCCTTCTACTGAGATAAAATTTCCATAGCGCTTAATAATGAACCGGCGATGAGAATCATGGCAATGACCACTACTGCGGTCCAAGCCACCCCCCAGATCAGATAGGCTCGCGAAAAATATTTGCGGTTATAATTGCCGTCCGAGCTGAACGCCCACACAAGCGGCATGATCAGATTCACGATAGGAATCATCAGAATGACCAGCGTAACGAGCCACGCCTTGACGCTCATGACCTCTTCGTCGACGGAAGGTCCGTACATATGCTGCGGTCCCGGGTTTTGCGCCGGAGATGAAAACGTTTGTTCCAAGCGAATTGCCTCCTATATGCGTATATAAACAAACGGTTTATCGGATGGTAAAAAGGAAATTTTTAGATTAGAAAATAAAAAATAGAACATTTATGCGGGAAGTGCCGTTACCCCGATCAGCCTCGTTCGAAACCTCTCACCAGCCGACATATTTTGCAGTCTGTTCCGCCCGTACAGGCACTTCTAGGCGCGAGCCCACATAAACTAACCATACATTCGCACCGCCTGCCCATGGCAGGAACGGTAGTACTGCATGGGGGTGGCCTCCGTTATGCCAGGACTTTTTACCGCAATTGCCTTGTTCATCAAGCAGCTCAGCCTGCTTGTCTCGTATGTGAAAAACAATGCCTTTCCGCAACCGCTGCAGGAGGAGGAGGAGCTCAAACATCTGAAGCAGATGGCGGAGGGCAACCAGCATTCCCGCAATCTTTTGATTGAGCACAATTTACGGCTCGTGGCGCATATCGTCAAAAAATTCGACAATACCGGCGAGGACTCCGAGGACCTGATTTCCATCGGCACGATCGGACTGATCAAGGCGATTGAAAGCTTTCAAACCGGCAAAGGAACAAAGCTGGCGACCTTTGCAGCCCGTTGTATAGAGAACGAAATCCTCATGCATTTAAGATCGCTCAAAAAAACGCGCAAGGACGTTTCGCTGCATGACCCGATCGGCACGGACAAGGAAGGAAACGAAATTACGTTAATAGATATTCTTGGCTCGGAGCATGATGATGTGGTGGAAAAGGTGCAGCTGAAAATCGAGAAGTCTAAGATTTATAAAAATCTGGATATTCTTGACGACCGCGAGAAGGAAGTTGTCATGGCCCGTTTTGGCCTGGAGCATGGCGGCGAGGAGCGCACGCAGCGGGAAATTGCGAAGGATCTCGGCATAAGCCGAAGTTATGTGTCGAGAATCGAGAAGCGGGCGCTGATGAAGCTTTATCATGAGTTTTATAAGGCGAAGAAGTGATATTACTGCCATACTCCGGTAAAGACAGGCGTATCAAAAAGATACGTCTGTTTGTCATGTTGCGTGCTTGGGTGGAACTAATGTTAACCATGAAGATGTGATATACTTTTGTTATCTGCCAAAATGAGGAGACGGGGTTAGCGTGAATCGCACACAAGATCTGGGGAAGTTCATTAAATTGACCGGGGATCGAGCAAAACTGGATGCAAAAGCCAATGGAACCTATATCGTATATAAATCCAGCGAAGGCGAGTTTGTGAAAGAATACAGCAATGGAGAGGTCGAGCGAATGAATGAACAGGACCTTCACCTTGAATGAACCTCTGGCTACCATGTTTGTATTCGCCGGTAATAACGGTAGCGGTAAAAGTACGATTCGCAACCTAATTGTTGATCGGCTCGGGGTAAGTGTGAATATCGATCCAGATGAGGAAGAATGGATTTGAAGTCATCATGTTTTATGTAGGACTGGGGGATGTTCGCCTTAATATTGAACGCGTCACCGCACGAGTTCGGAATGGCGGTCATCATATCGCTACCGAGGATATCCTTAGGCGTCATCAAACTTCATTAACCAATCTGCTCGAACATCTGAATTTGATAGACCATCTCATTGTCATTGACGATAGCAAATCTGCAGGTGAGATTGTACTAGAAGCGAATCAAACCACCATTAAGCATCATGGAACACACCTGCCGAACTGGGTAGAGATGATTGATCAACAGTTAGTAAAGAGAAATAAAGTATGGGTATAAACCGATTTCCGTCCGAAAGATGGAGATCGGTTTATTTTTACTCTACATTACATCGAGTCGTGTTCACATTGTCAAAAATTCGACAATACGGGAGAGGATTTAAGGGTTTAATTTTCATCGGCACTATCGGTCTGTTCAAAACGATTGAGAATTTCCAGCAGGGCAAAGCACGAAGCTCGCGACCTTCACCGCCCGTTGAATCGAGAATGAATACCTGATGCATTTGCGCTCGCTCAAAAAAACGCACAAGGACGTTTCGATGCATGATCCGATCGGTACGGACAAGGAAGGAAACGAAATTACGTTAATCGATATTCTTGGCTCGGAGCATGATGATGTAGTGGAAAAGGTGCAGCTGAAAATTGAGAAGTCCAAGATTTATAAAAATCTGGATATTCTTGACGACCGGGAGAAGGAAGTTGTCATGGCCCGTTTCGGCCAGGAGCGGACGCTCATGAAGCTGTATCATGAGTTTACAAGGTTAAGTAGTGATTGCAGAACGCCGCCCTACTGGAGGCGGCGTTTTATTCTATCTTAGTATTTGCGCTCATTTCCACGGGTATAGCTGATCAATGACAGGAGCAAGCCGTTCCGCCATTCTCTGAAAGCCAAGATCGGTTGGATGGATGCCATCAACGGTACAGTCATGATAGTCCTCGCCTAGCAGCTCCCCGCCGTCGCAAAAGTGAATATGCCGGTCCCCTGTCGCGCGGTAAGTTTCTACGACGGTCCGCTGAATTTGTTTGCGCTTCATACGGAGCTCAAGCTGCTCCGGCACAAAATGCTCCAGCCCGGAACGAATTTGCGAGAGAACTAGAATGGGGATTTTCGGATGCCGTCTACGGTAAATTCGAATGAACTCCGGCAGTGTGTCGCGGAGCAGCTCAGGGGAGACGCAGTTGGCCTCGTAGTCGAGCACGAGAAGTCCGGGGTTGCCAATTTCGCCGATTACCTCGGCGACCTCGGCTTCGCCTTTTCCGCTTCCGGAAAAGCCCAGGTTGTAAAACTCTGCGTTTATGCTGCGGCTCAAAATGTTCGGGTAGGCCATTCCCGGACGCGACGCGCAAGCCCCTTGCGTGATGGACGTGCCGTATAGGACAATCTTCCGGTCGCTGGAGTAGGCCGGGGGAGGCGACACGTCCGAGCCGGAGTCCAGCCCGATCAGCACTTCTTCGACTCCCATGTAGAGAGGGAAATACAGCGTAATGTTCCGAGGACTGCCATTGTGCTTTTTGTACAATGAAATCTCGTATTCCTGCCTGGTGTGGTCGTATAAGGTGGAGCCAAAATACTTTTGCTCCCCAAGGTTTCCGATGTAGCAGTCAAATCCGCATTGCCCCGTTGCCGGCATATGGCCCATATTGGCGGCTCCGCTTAGACGGACCTTCACGGACAGGCATGGCGAGTTCGTCTGGAATCTAATCTGTCCCCCCGCCGTATTTCCCGCCAGCATGTCGACCATTGGCGGAAGCTTGCGCGTTAGTGGAAGCCTTCGGTACAGCCTTTCCTTATCAAACCATGCGAATCCGGCGATATGAAAAGGCTGCTCCAGCGGTGAATGCCACTCCAGCGTCATACCGTCTTCATTCCTCTCTCCCAAGTTCTCAGGCTTCTTCGTCATATTCGACGGCACCTTCAGTGATGGGAAGCTCCATACCGGCCTGCCCGGGGCGCTCGCCTAGCCATGCCCCTTGCTCCATCAGCCTGCGCTGCAGTCCGGGCACGCTTATTCCGCGAAAGCCGGCGTCCGCCTTGGCTGCCATTGCCGCCGCTGTGCCCGCCGCTTGCCCCATGGCGAAGCAGTTGGGCATGACGCGCAGCGAACCTTGGACCGGCCGGTCGGAGGAAACGGAGCGGCCGGCGACGATTAAGTTCGACTTGCCCTGCGGCAGCATGCAGCGGAAGGGGACGCCGTGCGACTTGCCCTGGGGCAAATATTTGATTGCCATCGTGCTGGAGGCGTTGGCCAAATGGAGATCGATATAATAAGCATTGCGGGCAATGTCGTCCTCGAAGGAACGCATCGACAGGAAATCCTCAATCACGAGCGTATAGTCGCCTTGGATGCGCCGCGTCTCGCGAATGCCGACTTGATCCCCGGAATGAACGAGATGCGCCTGCTCGAAGCCTCGTACATACTTTCTCAGGAATGTTAACTGCCGTTCGATCAGCTTGCGCCCTTCCACAGCCGCGCGGGTAAGGTCCTCCGCCTTTGAGCCGTCAATGCCGAAAATATGGCCAAAATTAAACCCGGCCACGGAATCGGATATCCACGATATGCCCGAAATCCGCTTGCGGCCCTCCGGCAGTTCGCCGTTTCGCTGCGCTTCCGCAAGCGTTTTTTCCAGCCCGGCGTTCTGACCGGTCTCCTCCAGGAAACGCAGAAATTGGGCCCTATCGGCATTGCAGACGAGATAACACATCGTGCCAGGCTGCAGCTCCCCGGCGTCTCCGCCAATCTGGAACGGCACGCCGGCCAGCGCGGCCAAGTCCGCATCACCCGTTGCGTCGATATACGCTTTAGCCTGTACGACCGACCGACCGCTTTTACTGCTGACGACGATGCCGGCGATCCGGTCGCCTTCGGTCAGCACCTGATCCACAAACGTGTGGAACAGCAGCTCCGCACCGCTCAATAGAACCTCTTCGTCATATACCCGCTTCAGCGCTTCCACGTCAATTGGCACCCAATCGAGCTGCTCCTTGTAGGCGCTAAGGAACGCCTCGCCGGAAGCCTGCTTCATCTTCTCCATCAAATCGAGTCCGATGCCGCGAATGACCGGTTTCTCTCCGTCCGTAAAGGGGCAGAAAGAGGGAACGAGTGCCGCCGTGGCCATACCTCCCAGGTAGCCGCGTTGTTCGATCAGAAGCGTCCGCGCGCCGTTCCGGGCAGCGGCAATCGCGGCCGCGATGCCGGAAGCTCCGCCTCCTGCGACGACGACGTCGGGGGTATACGATAGAGGCAGCGATTGAGCGGGAATGAGGAATTCGGATTGCGGTGATTCAGTCGTCATAAACCATCTCGTCCCTTCGAAATGATATTTTAAACATAATTTAAACCGGTTCGATAAAATGCTAATGCAACGTTTCGCAGAAGTCAACGACTGTTTGCGGGCATTGCTTTACGACTTTCATATTGAATACAATGGATGTAACATAATGACCGGAAGACAGGTGACCGCAGTGCCAACGTTAAAAGATATTGCCAAACTCGCGCAGGTATCAAAATCCACCGTATCGCTCGCCCTCGCCGGGGATTCGCGTGTTTCCGCCGAAACGCGCGACAAAATAGCTGGTATCGCCGAGCAGCTCGGCTACATTCCGAACAGGATGGCACGGGGGCTGAGCCGTGCACGAAGCCAGTCGCTCGGCGTTCTCTTCTACGGCGGGCTGGGCAATCCTCTGGAGGATTTTTTCAGCGATACGCTGATGGGCATCGGCCACGAAGCGCTGCAGCTCGGCTACAACGTCGTGATGCTCGGTTTCTCGCGGCATACAAACGGAGAGCATACGGATTGGACCGACCAAGTGATCCGCTCGGGGGTCGACGGCTTGATCGTCATCAGCATGAGCTCCCCGCTTTACGGGTTTGAGAAGCTGCTCGCCATGCGCTTTCCCATCGTGTTTATCGGCAAACGCAAAGTAGCGGGTGCGCCAGCGCTAAAGGTAAACGAGGTGTCGTCCGATCACTTTGGCGCGGGGCGGGCTGCCGCCGATTATTTACGCGGTCTTGGTCATTCGGAGCTTGCCGTCGTGGCGCCGGAGTCGGCTTCCGAATGGATGGAGGAGCGCATTCACGGGTTCTTTTCCGCTGACCGCAAGCTTCTGCAGGAGATGGGCGACCGCGTGTTTTACATACCGGAGGAGCAGACCGCAGTGTTTTCCCGCATGGTGACGCAAGGTTACACCGCGTATTTTGCCATTGCGCCATATCTCGGTCTGTCCTTGCTGCAAGCCTTGCAGCAGAAGGGTTTCCGCGTCCCGGACGACGTCTCCTTGCTCGTTTATGACGACTTCCCGTCCGCTTCCCTGCAGCGTCCGCCTCTTACCGTCTTGAAGCAGGATATGAGATCGCTCGGGCGGCTTGCCTTCCAGCGGTTGATTGAACTGATCGCGGACCCGGAGGAGGAGGGCAAACACATCCTCATCTCCGTCTCTCTCTTGGAGCGGAATTCATGCGGTCCGGCGCATTGTTGAAATCGGCATAAGTGTAACCCGTTTTAGGAAAAGCCGCATATGCTGCGGCTTTTTTTCATTTCCACAACGGGTTTTCATTCCGAATCAGCTCTCCAGCTTCCGAAAAGCACAAGCAGACTCGTATTTTGATGTAAACCTTAAAAGTGTTGTGTGTTCAATCTCTCATCCGCGGATGTAGAATAACGTCAGAAATCCTATTAACCATTCAAGGGGGATTACAAGTGAAACCGAAAAAAAGGCGTCTGCTAGGCTCCACGGCGTTCATTCTGGCCTTCACCGCATGTATGGCTGCATGTTCGTCTGATAAAGAAAATACAGACGCTTCGAATGAAACGCCTAAACCAACAACAGAAGCGGTCAAAGCGGTCGATCATGCGCAGCAGGCAAAAATAAAATTCGATCCGCCGGTGACGATCACGACGGCGCTGGTGCAAGAACAGCTGGACAATGCGTTTAAAACAGGTGAAACGATTGAGGACAACGTATTTACCCGGTGGATGAAAGATAACATGGGAATCCAGGTCAAATTCGATTTCATCGTCGGCAAACAGACGGACTTTGATACGAAGCTTCGGCTGCTACTGGCGAGCGACGAAAAGCTTCCCGATGTTTTTACGGGATCGTTTGCGGCCGATCTGATCGACGCCGGCAAGCTGCTGCCCTTGAACGACGCCATTGAGCAATATGCTTCGCCTAATTTGAAGCAGCTGTTCGCCCAGTATCCGCAGGCTTTCGAGTCGGTAACCCGCGACGGAATCATCTACGGCATTCCGCGTTTTCTGTCGGCCGACGAGGGCGGAGTGATGTGGATTCGCGAGGATTGGCTGAAACGGCTCAATCTGACGGCGCCAACAACGATCGTGGAGTTTGAAAAGCTGCTTGAAGCGTTCACGAATCAGGACCCCGACGGCAACGGCAAACCGGATACGTTCGGACTCGCCGTATCGCTTAAAGACGGCATGTACACCTGGATGGCCAGCGCCGACCCGATTTTTGGAGCGTTTAGCGACTATATGGCTCCCGAATTCCGGTCGATTACGCAATTCTGGAATCCGGATGCAAACGGAAAGCTGGTTTACGGCGCTGTTGATCCTTCCGCGAAGCCGTTCCTGGAAACGATGGCGAGATGGAAAAATAGCGGCTACATCGATCCCGAAGCCGGGGTCAAGGACGCTATGAAGGCTGTAGAGCCGGCGGTGCAGGGCAATGCCGGCGTCCTGTTCGGACCGAACTGGATGGGCCAATGGCCGCTTGAGGATACGGCGAAGTCGAATCCGGATGCGGTATGGAAGGCTTATCCGATTCCGGCAGGTCCGGAGGGCAAAATCGGCCGCGTCGTGAATCTGACAGGCGGATCTCTTGTTTTCAGCAAGGATTTTAAACATATTGACGCCTGGTTCGCCTATCTCAACAAAATGTACGCCCGCCAATTCGGCAACACGGATCCGTATTACGATCCAACGTTTGAAGCCGGATTCTTTGAAGGCTACGACTACGTGAATCACAACGGTAAAACCATCAAAAAC
Source organism: Paenibacillus pasadenensis (assembly GCF_023715725.1). Taxonomy (GTDB): domain Bacteria; phylum Bacillota; class Bacilli; order Paenibacillales; family Paenibacillaceae; genus Paenibacillus_O; species Paenibacillus_O pasadenensis_A. Next base: position 957,815 of record NZ_JAMBOT010000001.1, on the reverse strand, counting down.
GGCTTCAAGGAGAGCGGAGTGCCGCAAGACAAATGGCCGCTTGCCAGCGGCAAAACGATGGATATGAAATACGCGCTGTATGCTCTGCACGGCGCCTTCGCGCCGACGGTCCCTTATTTGGGCGACCCGGGTTATAAAAAATTCGCTGACGACCCGAATGCGCTTGCCGCCAACTCGGCGGAAGAAAGAGTGAAAAGCCTGACCAAGTCCCAGCTGGAAGCGGGCAATGTGCGCCAGACCCAGTCAAGCGCCGACAAATTCAACTCCTTCCAGGGAGCGCCGAGCGAAACGATGCAGTCGAAGGGGGCGCTGCTGAACAAGCTGGAATCGGAAGCGTATCTGAAAATCATTTATGGGGAAAAGCCTGTAGACTACTTCGATGAATTTGTGAAGGAGTGGAGAGCAAGCGGCGGAGATCAGGTCATCTCTGACGCAAACGCGTGGTACGAAAGCACGAAGAAGAAATAGCGAGAGACCAGGGGGGCTAAAGAAGCGGTAAGCCGTCTTCCCAACGCCCTCCTACTAACAGGAGAAGAGTGAGGAGAATGAGAGAGACAAGCAAATTCGCTTCCTACTGCAAGAGAACATGGCCGCTCCACCTTTTATTGCTTCCCGCATTCCTGATTACGTTGATCTATCAATATATTCCCATGCTCGGCGCGGTGATCGCCTTCAAGGATTACAAGCCGTGGGTGGGCATATTGGATTCGCCCTGGATCGGGCTGGAGCATTTCAAATACCTGTTTACGTTTCCCGACAGCAAACAGGTGATCCAGAATACGCTGATCATCGCTTTTTTTAAGCAAATTCTAGGCGTTCTCGTTCCTGTTTTATTCGCGCTGCTGCTTAACGAGGTAGCCAAGACGGCATTCAAAAAAACGATTCAAACGCTGGTTTACATGCCGCATTTTCTATCTTGGGTCATCTTGGGCGGAATTTTTGTGGATGTGCTAGCCGTTCAAGGAGGCATTGTGAATCGTTTGCTTGGACTGTTCGGAGCGGAGCCGATCTTTTTTTTGGGGAGCAACGACTGGTTCAGGGCGACGGTGGTTCTCACCGACGTGTGGAAGGAATTCGGGTTTGCCGCAATCGTGTTTTTGTCCGCTCTCGCTGCCGTCAATCCGAATTTGTATGAGGCGGCGGAAATGGATGGAGCCAATCGGTGGAGACAGACCATTTATATTACGATTCCGGCCATTATGCCTATCGTCGTTGTTGTTGCCACTCTGGCTTTGGGCCGGATTATGAATGCGGGCTTTGATCAAATCTTCAACCTGTACAACCCGCTCGTATACGAAACAGGCGATATTATCGATACATTTGTTTATCGGATCGGACTAGAGGGCGGACAGTTCAGCTTTGGCACGGCTGTCGGTTTATTCAAATCCGCCATCGGTTTTGTGTTGATCATTACCTGCTACCGGATTTTATACAAGGTGGCCGACTATCGAATCTTCTAAGGAGGTCTGTCGACATGCGGTACCGCTCCCCTTCTTATAAGCTGTTTGCGATTTGCAACTATATCGCGCTCGGCATTCTGGGCCTTCTGTGCATTTTTCCGGTGGTGCATGTGTTTGCCGTTTCTCTTAGCTCCAGAGCGGCGGCTACTGCCAATATCGTTAATTTTTGGCCGATCGGCTTTACGTTGGACGCCTACGAGCAGACGCTGGCAAACAGCCATTTTCTCCGCGCCCTGTCTATCGGCGTCATGCGAACCGTTTTGGGGACGGGAATTTCGATTGCGGTATTGCTGCTGGCTGCTTATTCATTGTCCAAACCGGACCGCAAATTCGGCGGGCGCAGCGCCTATGCCTGGTATTTCGTCGTTCCGATGCTGTTTAGCGGAGGCATGATTCCTTCGTATCTGATCGTGAAGGAAACCGGACTGCTCAATACGATCTGGGCTCTTGTTATCCCGGGAGCGGCGAGCGCGTATTTGCTCATTCTGATGCTGAATTTTTTTCGCACCGTTCCAATCGAGCTGGAGGAAGCGGCTTTAATCGACGGGGCGGGCCATTTCACCACCTTGTTCCGGGTCTACTTGCCGGTATCGATGGCGGGCATTGCGACGATCAGCCTGTTTGAAATGGTGGCGCACTGGAATTCCTGGTTTGACGGCATGATTTATTTAACCAATCCGAAGGACTATCCGCTCGCCACGTTTCTGCAGTCGATTATCGGCAAGGAAAACTTTCAGGAAGCCGGCATTCAGGCGGAAGACATTGCGAATATTTCCAGCCGCACCGTCAAAGCCTCGCAAATTTTTATCGGCGCGCTCCCCATTTTGGCCGTATATCCGTTCCTTCAGAAGTACTTCGTAAAAGGCATTGTCCTTGGTTCCGTCAAAGGCTAGCATGGAGGAACAAGACGGATAAAACGAGGGGCTGCAGCCATGCCGTTTAAGCTTAGCATTTTTAATAAAATATTGATTCTTCTCTGTTTGCTGCTCGTTCCAATCGTATTTCTCTACAGCTACTCCAATCAAGTGGGCACCGACGTTATCGAACGGGAAATCAAAAAGTCGAACGCCAGCCGGCTCTCGTTTTTCATCGGCCAGGTGAACTCGACGGCAGACCAGCTGTGGAAAGCGGCGTTCAACCTGAGCGGCGACCCGGACGCGGCGAAGCTGATGTTCAAATCAATACGGAACGCTTCCTATGACGTTCTGATTACGAAGGAATTGATAACAGCCAAAGCCGCTCTGCAAAGCAACACGTTCGGCTGGGACAACGAGTTTACGATATTTGCGCCGGGCACCGGGCAGACGATTACGACCAATTCCTCGTTGAACTACGATGTTCATCATCTGCAAGCGGAACAGACGGAATCGTGGGCCTATCGGAAAATGGTTACCGACCACGGCGAAGACAATCATTTTATCCGCTATTTGACCGAACCGTACATGAAAAAGATGGATCTAAACAAAGCAAATTTGATCGTAGAGGTTGCCTTCCCGGCTTCTAATATTTCCAATATGCTGGACCAGCTGCAGCAAGGCAGCAGAGGTGCTCCTTTTTTCTATCATCCGGACTATGAGCCGATTACCGGCACAACGTACGATGCAGAGCTGCTGGAGCAGGCCGTGGAGAAGCTGCATGGGCTGCGTCTTGAGGCTTCCGGCTATAGAGAGGTGGAAATTAACGGAAAACCTTACATTTTGACTTATGAAAAGTCCAAGGCTCTAGATTGGTATCTTGTCGATTTTACTCCGCTTGGAGAGCTGCTGCAGCCGATAACGGACAGCCGGAACATATTTTACATCTCCACCGGACTGCTGCTTGCGCTCAGCTTGCTGGCCGCCGCTCTGTTATACCGGAATGTGCAGATGCCGATCCGCGAAATGATTCTTAGCGTCAAAAAGCTGAAAAAAGGCGATTACTCCGCAAGAGTTTCGGCGAAAACGAACAATGAATTTCAATATCTGTTCGATCAATTCAACCATATGACAGAAGAGATTCAATTGCTGATCGAAAGCGTATTTGCGGAGAAGCTGCGGGTTCGGGAAGCGACGCTGAAGCAGCTGCAATCGCAGATCAATCCTCATTTTTTATATAACAGCTTCGCTTTTATTCAAAGCATGGCCCAGCTCGAAAACAAGGAAGCCATTATTGCCGTCACGCAGCGCCTGAGCAAGTATTACCGGTACACGACGAGAGTGGAAAATCAAACGGGCAGCATGAGCGAAGAAATCGAACTCATTCGCAATTACCTCGACATTCATACGATGAAAATGCACCGGCTGAAGTATGAGATCGACATACCGGACGAATTGCTGGCGCTCACGCTTCCCAGATTGCTGCTGCAGCCCATCGTGGAGAATGCCATCCTTCATGGCATCGGAGAGAAACCAGGCCCGGGCATGATTCGGATTACGGGATCGAAGAAAGATGGAATTACGGAAATCGTCGTAGAGGACAACGGACCCGGTCTAACCACCGAACAACTCATGCAGCTGAAAGCGAAGCTGCAGAAGCCGATGGATGACGAAATAGGCTGCGGCCTGTGGAACATTCGGCAAAGGCTTGTGCATCAGTTCGGACCGGGGTCCGATCTGCATGTGGAGGTGTCGCCGCTCGGCGGACTTCGAGTTGCGATTCGCATTATGTAAGCGGCATATCGCGGGGCGCCGTTAGGGAGGTCAATCAACATGTTTCACGTGCTGATCGTAGACGATTACCCGGATCAGGTGGAGAGCCTGGTATCCACGATTCCGTTCGAAGAGCTGGGCATCGGTGAGGTTTATCAAGCATACTCGGGCATGGAGGCGCTGGAAATCGTCAAATCATGCACCGTCGATATCGTCATAACCGATATTCGAATGCCCGGCATGAGCGGTTTGGAGCTGCTGCGGCGAATTCGGGAAGGCTCTAGCAAAACTAAATGTATTTTCATCTCCGGTCACGCGGATTTTGAATATGCGAAACAAGCCATCGAGCTGCAATCCTCCCATTATTTGTTGAAGCCCGTAGAGACGGAGGCTCTGATCGCGACGCTGAAAAACGTCGTTTCCGACCTTCATGAGGAATGGAAGGAAGTCGCTTCCTATCAGCGGGCCGTTTATACGCTGCGCGAGCACTTCTCCCTGCTGAGCGGAGAGCTGCTGAATCACCTGCTGCAGGACAGACGGTACCCGAAAGGGGTAATCGCCGGCCGCATGAACATGCTGGAGCTTCCTTTTCACATCGGAGATCGTACCGGAATGTTCATTATGCGTTTGGAGGACGGATTCCACGAGTTCGACGATTACGACCTGTCCTTAATGGAATTTGCCGTTGCCAACATCGCCGGAGAAATATTCGGAGAGCCATTTCATCTCTGGCATTGCAAGGATTCCTACGACAATCTGGTCTTTCTGCTGAAAGCGAAGAAGACGGCGGAGGACGGAGAGGACGACTGGAGGCAGATTGAAAAGCTGGCGGCTAATTTACATAGAAGCGTTAGCGTTTATTTGAAACGAAACGTATCCATTGCGGTGGCGGAACAGTTCGAGGCGTTCCCCGAACGGCTCTCACGCATGCACCGGATCTGTCTGTCCGCCATGCGGCGGCAGATCGGGGACGAATCCAATTTTTTTGTTACGGCGCGTGATGAGCCGGAGCAGTCAATTGAAGGCGGATTGCGGACGCCCTATCAGCCGCCGCTGCTTATTCATTTGCTGGAAACCGGCAGCTGGGAGAAGGCGGCCCGCAAGCTGGACGATATATTTGCGGAGCTGGCGGAGAAGTGGGCGGAATCGCCTGAATATGCCCAGGAGGTCTGGTTCTCCGTCATGAGCTCGTTCCATTATGTCGCTCATAAAAACGGGAAACAGCTAGGACAGATCATGGGGGGCGGACATCACGCCATGATGGATGCCGGCAATACGGCTCCCGCCTATAAACAGCTTAAAGACAAGGTTTATTTCGCCTTCTCCAGACTGACGGAAGATGCGGACCGCAACACGAAAGATTCCCGGAAGTACATGATCAAAAAAATCCATCAATTCATAGATGCGGACATCTCGAGGGATCTGTCGCTGCAGGCGATTGCTGATCAGGTGAAGCTGCATCCGGCTTATATTTCCAAGATGTACAAAACGGAAACCGGCATGAACGTAGGCGATTACGTATTGAAAAAACGAATGGGGCTGGCTGCAAAGCTTCTACAGGACAGCAGCGATAAAATTTACGAGATTGCCCAATCGACCGGTTATTTGACGACCCATTATTTCAGCAAGGTGTTCAAAAGCTATTACGGCATGACGCCGCTTGAGTTCAGGGAAAAATCGGCAGATCGAGGGGGGTGATCGGCTCCCTTCTGCCAAAACGGCGGGAAGAGGGAGGCAGGACCGGACAGCTCTGAGATTACTTGAGAATCTACCATGTATAGGAGGATGAAAGATGAGGGATCAAGGCGGTTCATTGAGGCGGAAGCCGAGCCGTTACTTTATGTTTTTTTTCCTGGTCATCATGTATGCATGTATGGCTCCTTCCGCCCATGGCGCTCAGCAGGAAGGGTACAATTGGCAAAATGTAAGCATCGGCGGCGGCGGATTTGTAACGGGCATGGCCATCCACCCGACTGAGCCGGATCTCGTCTACATTCGTACGGACGTCGGCGGCGCGTACCGCTGGGATGAAACGAACAAGAAGTGGATTCAACTATTGAATGCGCTTCCAAGAGAAAAATTCAATTTGTACGGCATCGACAGCATTGCGATCGACCCGTCGGACCCTGATGTCGTCTACGTCGCGGCGGGCAAATTCAACTGGCCGGGGGCAGCGTCGGATATTCTGAAATCGACCGATCGAGGCGCCACCTGGGAGCCTACCGGATTCATTCCCCAAAATTTCGGCAACGGAACCGGACGCGATGCTGGCGAGCGGCTTGCGGTAGACCCGAACAACGGACAGATTGTTTATATGGGAACCCGTACGCAGGGCCTGTGGCTGAGCACATCCGGAGCAAGCAACGGCTCCTGGCAGCAGGTCAGCGCTTTCCCTGTCGTCGGCACCTCTCCGTTTGGCCTTAATTTTGTCGTGTTTGACAAAAATACGGGGACTTCGGGCAACGCGACGCAAACGATTTATGTCGGCGTCGAGGACGGCGGCGTTTACCGGAGCACGGACGGAGGGACGTCATGGGCGCAGCTGAGCGGAAGCCCGCTTAAGCCGAACAGGGCAGCCGTAGCCGCAAACGGCACGTTATACGTCAGCCATGAGACGGGCGTTGCCAAATTCGCCGGGGGCGCGTGGACGGATATTTCGCCGCCGGCAGCAGGGAAATACAGCGGCATGACGGTTGACCCTGCAAATTCAAACGTCATCATGACGGCCGTCGCGACGGGTACAAACTTCCCGGCGCCCATTTACCGTTCCACGAACGGAGGCGCCGATTGGACGCAAGTTTCGTTTGTGAAACATCCGGACGTTCCATGGTGGACGTCGAACTGGTTCGCGGCTAATACGGCGAGTTTGACCATTGACCCATTGTCCCCTGACCGGGTCTGGCTAACTGACTTTTTCGGCATATGGCGCACGGATAGTATTACAGCGAGTCCGTCCCACTGGTATTCGTATGAAAATGGCCACGAGGAAGTGGTGAATTTCGCCCTTCGCAGCACGCCGATCGGAGCTCCGCTGCTGAGCGGGCATGCGGATGTGGACGGGATGCGCCATACGTCGCTTTCCACTTTCCCAAGCTCCAAATTTGGCGGTCCGACCTTGGGCGACACCGTATCTATCGATTTTCAGGAGAGCAATCCGAATTTTGTCGCCCGGGTAGGCTCCACCCGTTACCAGAACTCGGGAGGCGGCGGCTATAGCACCGATAACGGCGCAACCTGGACGGCATTTCCGAACCCGCCTGGCATTGCGGGACGAATCGCCGTATCGGCGGCCAGCGAGACGATGGTCTGGATTCCGCAGTACGGAAGCCCATTATTTTCGACTGATCGGGGACAATCTTGGACGCCGAGTTCAGGCGCGCCGTCCGGCACGGTTCACGATTTCTGGGTCTGGTATCAGCCGCTTGCTTCCGACAGGGTGAACAACAATACGTTTTATTTGCTGGAACGCGCGACATCGAAGTTTTACCGCAGCACTGATGGCGGAGAATCCTTTTCGTATGCGTCTACGATGCCTTCGTCGACGGCGAGCCTTGCCTTTTTCAGCGTCAAGGCAGCCCCTGGCATGGCTGGCGAAGTGTGGGTCGGCCTGGATTCGGGCGGTCTTATGCGTTCGAGCAATTCCGGCGACACTTGGACGCCAGTGCCGGGCGTGCAGCAGGCGAAATTATTCGCTTTTGGCAAAAATCGGCTCGGGTCCCCGTATCCGACTGTATTTGTATACGGCAAGGTAGACAATGCGGTGGGCATTTTCCGCTCCGATGATTTTGGCGCCACTTGGGTAAAAATCGATGTGCTGGATCCGGCAATCGGGGATGAAGCCAATACGATGGAAGGCGACCGTCAGGTGTGGGGCCGCGTCTATATCGGCACGAACGGCACCGGCGTATTTTACGGCGACAGCTTGACAAGTGAAGGGAGCGATACCGATCCGCCTTCGACGCCAACGGGGGTGACCTCTTTGTCACAGACGGCCACGACGATAAAGCTTGCCTGGACGGCTTCCACCGATAACACGGGCGTAGCGGGTTATAACATCTACAACGGAGGCGTGTTTGCGGGTTCTACCACATCGCTGTCGAGCACTTCCTTTGTCGTAAACGGGCTGGCGCCGAGCACTGCCTATTCATTTACCGTTAAAGCGAAAGACGGAGCAGGCAACCTCTCAGCTGCAAGCAGCGCGCTTAGCGTGACAACGTCGCCGCCGCCGGCTGCGCCGACGAATGTTGCGTCGACGTCAACAACGATGACGAGTATCGGTCTGAGCTGGAATGCGCCTTCCAACCTTTCCGGCGTAGCCGGATACAAAATTTACAGCGGTTCAGCTTTGGCTGGATCTACGACAGGCACAGCGTATACGCTGAGCGGACTGCTGCCGGACAGGACATACGCGCTAACGGTTCGTTCCTTTGACAGCGCGGGTGCTTTGTCATCGCCTAGCGGCACGCTCTCTGTGACGACTGCGGCGGGGCCGGGGACGCTTTCCTTCACCGACGATTTCCAGGACGGCACGGCTGACGGCTGGAGCGTAACAAACGGGACCTGGTCGGTTGTTTCTTCGGGGGGCTCCAAGGTTTACAAACAATCGGCATGGATGACAGTGAACGCGTTCAGCACGGTGGACGCCAGCACATTCACGAATTATAGCGTGGACACCAGCATCAAACTGACCCAGAACGATATCGATCTGGCAGCCGGCATTACGGCCCGTTACCAGGACCCGAACAATTTCTACTATTTCCGAATCAAGGCAGGAAAGCTGCAAATCGGCAAATCGGTGAACGGCACCGTAACGATTCTCGCTCAAAAAAATTATCCGATGACGACAAACGTCGTGTACACCTTCACTGCTGTCTTAAATAACAGCACGCTAGATTTCTACGTGAACGGGTTTAAGGAGCTGTCGGTTTCCGATACCAGTCATACCTCGGGCAAAATTGGACTTTACGCCTTTAAAACGGGAGTAGAGTTCGACAATGTCAAGGTCATTCAAAATCGCGATTTTGCGCCGCCGGCTGCGCCAGGGAATTTGACTCTGGAATCCAAGGGCGAGACTACGGCTCGATTATCCTGGAGCGCCTCAACGGACAATGTTGGCGTAACCGGGTACGAGGTGTATAACGGTTCAACTCTTGCCGGCACTGTGACATCAACGACATATACAGTAACCGGACTCGCAGCTGATTCCGCGTACTCCTTTACGGTCAGGGCCAAGGATGCCGCCGGCAACGTTTCCGCAGCAAGCGCTCCGCTTGCCGTAACGACGGACCCGTATCTGGTAGGAGCGAAAAAGACGCTGGCTGCCGTTACGGTGGATGGAGCGTTAAATGAATCGATGTGGTCCATGGTGAAGCAGGCGAATAAAGCGATTATCGGATCGCCGGACAATACGGCCCAATTCGGCGTGTTGTGGGATAACAATTATTTGTATGTAGGGGTCGAAGTCGCCGACGGCAATTTATACAATACCTCCGTGCTGCCCTATTACGATGATTCCGTCGAAATCTATATTGACGGCAATCACAATAAAGGCTCTGCATATGACAGCCATGACCGGCAATACGTTAAAGGCTGGAACGACAGCGCGCTCTGGGAGCAGAAAGGGAAGACAACCGGCGTGCTGCACGGATGGGCGGCAAAATCCGGAGGATACAGCGTGGAGCTGGCTATTCCGTGGAGCGAGCTCGGCGTTACTCCGTCCGCCGGCATGACCATTGGCTTCGATGTGGCGGGAAATGATACGGATAACGGAAGCGGCCGGCAAAGCCAGTTGATGTGGGCCGGCACGAACGACAACTGGACCAATACGTCCGCATTTGGCAGTCTGGTGCTTTCCTCCCTCACCGTTGGGGATGCGCAGGCGCCGACAGCGCCGCTAAATCTGGCATCGCCGTCGCATACCGACCGAACGGTGAATCTGTCCTGGACCGCCTCGACGGACAATGTTGGCGTTGCCGGATATGAGATTTACAGCGGCGAAAATCTGGTAGCGACGGTTACCTCGACGACCTATACAGTTACGGGTCTAACCCCGAACGCCAGCTATACGTTTAGCGTAAAAGCAAAAGATGCGGAGCATAACGTGTCCGCGGCCAGCAATACGGTCAGTGTCACAACGGATGAATCGTATACGCTGATCCATGCGGTCAAAACGAATGCCGCAATTACGGTCGACGGATCGTTGAACGAACAGGTCTGGTCCTTGTCCAAACAGGCGAACAAAGCCGTGAGCGGCACTGCCAACAATACGACGACGTTTGGAGTGTTGTGGGACGACAATTATTTATATGTTGCGGCGAGCGTCATCGACGGGAATTTAGCGAACAACTCGGCGGAGCCCTATGCCGACGATTCCGTCGAAATTTACGTGGACGGCAATTATAACCGGGGAACCGTCTATGACAGCTTTGACCGGCAATTTATTAAGGGCTGGAACGACAGCTCGCTGTTTGAGGCGAGAAGTCTGACGAGCGGCGTGCTGCACGCCTGGTCCGCGACTACGGCCGGATACAGCGTGGAGCTGGCCATTCCTTGGAGCTCGCTCGGCATTACGCCGTCCGCCGGGATGACGATCGGTTTTGACGTGGCGAACAACGACGAGGATGACGGCAACGGGCGGCAAAGCCAGACGGTGTGGGCGGGAACAGCCGATAATTGGACGAATACCTTCTCCTTTGGGGAGCTTTACCTGCAAGCGCCGTAACATCTCTCTGCTGGAAGCTCCGTCCTGACGGCGGAGCTTCTTTTGACGCGGACGAGGGGCTGACATGCTGAAACAATGGCTCTGCATAGCGAAACAGATCCATTTTGATACACTACAAGGAAAGGGGCAATACGTTATGGCAGCAGTAAAAATCAAGTTTGACCGGTTTCCGGACGGATTGCACAAGGCGGCGACGTTCAGCTTTGACGATGGACGGGAGCATGACCGAAGGCTTATAGAGCTGATGAACCAATATGAATTAAAAGGAACCTTCCATTTAAATTCAGGCCTTATCGGACATGACGGTTACATCCGAGCTGATGAGGTCGCCGAGCTATATAAGGGGCATGAGGTATCGGCCCATACCGTCACTCATCCTTTTCTTGAGCAGTCTCCGGGTGAGCAGATCGTCTCTGAAATAATGAAGGACCGAGAGGCGCTGGAAGGGCTTGTCGGCTATCCGGTTCGCGGAATGAGTTATCCGTTCGGCACGTACGACGACCGGGTGGTGGCGATGCTGCCCGCGCTCGGCATCGAGTATGCCCGCACCATCAAAAGCCATGGCGGATTCGATATGCCCGCCGATTCGCTTAGATGGCATCCAACCTGCCACCATAAGGGAATGTGCGAAGCGGCGGAACGTTTTCTGCAATCGCAGCCTTACCGCAACCGGATGGAGCTGTTGTTCATATGGGGACATAGCTACGAATTCGAAAGCGACGGCAATTGGAGCATCATAGACCGGATCGGCCGGCTGCTTCAAGGACAGGATTCCGTCTGGCATGCCACCATGGGCGAAATCCACGCGTACAGGAAAGCGCTTGAGGCGCTTCGTTTCTCTGTCGACCGCAGTATGGTGCATAATCCGTCGGCGACCGACGTGTGGTTCAGCGCGGACGATGAACTGGTGATGATTAGGCACGGGGAGACGGTGAGGCTGTAGGCGGCATGAAATTGAGAAACGATTATGCCGGATTTTTCGATGAACCGGAGATAAAAAAGATGACTTCTGTGAATTCAGAAGTCATCTTATCTTATGGCGATCTATAAAATTAAGCATCTCCTTGAGGGCTTCAACTGTAGGAAGGGCCAGCAGTCTTTTTTTGCTGTTAACAACTTCCATGCCATAGTAGTCAATGTAGTACTATGCTTCCAGTAATATCGACATCTTCAATAAAATCAACCGCATTCGCGCCTCTGCGCATGCTTTCATTGCGTCCGGCCATGTTCCGCTTTATAATTGATAACGATTATCAATTAAAAACGATCCTGGCTATGCTCCCTCCTTTTTATCAAACGGCGGCGCCAGCCGGGAAGCGCTGGAGAGGAGGGCCTGCTTATGTCCGTTCATGAGCTGATTGCAGCATGGAACGAGCTTCAAATCAAAGTTATCGATGTGAGACGCCGCCTGCTGCCAGCGGACGGCCTGCGGGTATTGCAGCCGTTGCCCGCGCATGCATTTGTGATTGAGCTCAGCAATGGTGCGGCTGCCGGTTTCAAAGAAACCGGCGCTGCGTCTAGCCGATACACGGTTCTGCACGGAAGCAAGGGAACGATGTTAGACATGCATCAGCCGCAAGAGCGCCTATATGCCATCTACTATAAGGCGGACCGCTCCAGCGCTGCGACGGAGAAGCAGGAGCAGCTGAGCTGGTTTAACGAACCAAGGCGAATCCACATCCATCACCCAGTGAAGCTTTTGCAGCTTACCGAGTTGCTTTTGGAGCAATGGGAAAGCCAAGGTCCGCTTGAAATGAAACAGTTTCGGACCCGTATGCTCCTTCAGCAGTGGGTGTACGAGCTTATCCAGCAGGCCGGGCTCGACTCGGACGACAGGCAGCTCCTTGCCGAGCGTATAGCCGAGTTTTTGCGAATGCGCTACATGGAGCCGATTACGCTGGAGTCGATTGCCGGCGCATTCAACTACAGCATTCCGTATATTACGAAACATTTTAAACAAGTTATGGGCAAAAGCCCGATCGACTTTTTGATTGGCATCCGCATGAACAAAGCCAAGGAGCTGCTGCTGAGCACCGATGCCTCCGTGCAAGCGGTCGCGGAAGGGGTGGGTTATTCCGATAGCGCGTATTTTGCCAAAACGTTCAAAAAACATTTTGGACAAACGCCTGCCCAGTTCAAGGAGCGGCCGGTCTTCCTGCATCAGGAAGAAGCAGATCGTCCCATCAACTGGCTCATATCCTCCCTTGTTTCAAAAAGCCTGCCAGCCTACAATTTTATTGAGAACGATTATCAATACATTGAGGGCGGCAAGGGAGAGGATTCAACGATGTTCAGGTACGAGACAAAAGGGAAATTGGCCATGATTATGCTTGGTTTGGCCATGCTGCTCAGCGCTTGTTCGGGGGCTGCCAATACGGCAAATACGACGAACAACGCCGCGACGAATTCTGCGTCCGCAGCGCAAAATATAGCGTCAGCTGCTCCACAGGCGGAGCAGGGGGGGCAAAAAGGCTGGCCAAGAACATACACAGATGCATTGGGCAGGGAAGTTGTCATCCAGCAAAAGCCGGAAAAGATCATTGTGACGCATTTTGCGATGATGGAGTATTTTTTTGCGCTGGACCGTCCTCCGATCGCTTCGACTTTGGCCGAACGGATTCTATCGTCCTTCGAGACGCTTAAGCCTTACGAGTCTTCTGGGGTGACAGACATCGGTCAGGTGGCAACGCCTGACTTGGAGCTGATGATGAAGCTGGAGCCTGACTTGATTGTTGGCTTGTCGGGAGTTCATAACGACGTGTATGAAGACTTGAGCAAAATAGCTCCCGTCGTTATGGTGGATACTTCCGATCTGGGCTGGAAGGAAATGCTGCGGGAATACGCGGGTCTTGCCGGCGAGGAAGAGAAAGCGGAAACGTTTATTACCGAGCTGGAGGCGCTGATGGACGAAGCTCGGGGGAAGCTCGCGGCGTACAAGGATAAATCGGTTACGTTCCTGCGCCCGACAGGGGACGGACAAACCTTCTATGTGCTGGATGAGAGCTCGGTCGAGTACGCCTACGGTGAAGAAGGCCTTGGGTTTAAGCTCCCGGCAGCGCAGAAGATGGAGGATGGCATTATCTCCATGGAAGGTGTTGTACAGATGAATCCGGAGATGATTTTCATCGTCGATTATTTGGACAGTATGGATGCGATTAACTCCGAGCTAAGCAAAAGCAAAGTGTGGAACTCGCTGCAGGCCGTGAAGGACGGAAACGTTTATTCGCTGGACGTATCCATTGATGCAGGCGGTCCGCTTGCAATCCGCCATGTCATCGAGCAAATGCTCGTCCATCTGGCGGAATAGGAGGCAGGGTGAATGCGGCACAAGGCCATGAAGGAGAAGTATGGGGATCATTGGTTGAACATTTATTTGCCGGAAGGTTACGAAAAGGGCAATGCGCGTTATCCGGTCGTATATGTGCAGGACGGAGGCGACCTGATCGATCCGGTCCACTCCGAGTCGCTGAAGCGGGTAGGGGAACTCGCGGCTGAAGGAATGCTCGCCGAGCTAATATTCGTCGGAATTGAACCGATAGACCGGAATGACGAATATACGCCCTTTGTATCCCTCAATGTATTTGAGCCGGGCACTCTATTTGGCGGCGGGGCCGGGGCATACGCTTCTTTCCTGGCCGAAGAGCTGAAGCCGTATATAGACGGCAAGTTTAGAACGCTGGATAAAGCGGAGAATACCGGAATTATGGGGTTTTCTCTCGGAGGGCTCGTATCGCTTTATACAGCGCTGCTTTATCCAGCTCAGTTCGGCCGAATCGGCAGCTTCTCCGGCTCCTATTGGTTCCCTGGAATTGTAGAGTGGATTCGCGAATCGCAGCAAATGCATTCCAGCGGGCAGCAGCGGCTGTATATGAATGTTGGACATGCCGAGGGCGCCGGGCGGACAAACGGGCAGCAATGGATGGTTCCGAATACGAAAGAAATCTACGGGCTTTTGGCGGGAAAACGCTTGGATAACGGCCGGATCAAGCTTGATGTGTATGACAGCGATTTTCACTCCTTCGATAAAGGAGTCGGGTATGTTCCGGAAGCGCTAACATGGTTGTTCCAAGCAAAATAAAACGAGATGTAAAGAAGCGGAGGGAAACCTCCGCTTCTTTACGAATAATCAAACAATTAGGTCTTGCTAAGATTAGTCACATGATCGTATACTGATACCAGGTCATTATGGAATCGATACCAGACAAACATACATTGTATTGGTAGCGTTATCATTCGTGGTGCAATGGAATTGCACTTCTTGATCAATACCTTAACCGTAACAGAACTGCTCTCGATTCAAGGCCAATGATGGAGGTGCGAGTTCATCGCAGGCGCT
Organism: Paenibacillus pasadenensis; assembly: GCF_023715725.1. Taxonomy (GTDB): domain Bacteria; phylum Bacillota; class Bacilli; order Paenibacillales; family Paenibacillaceae; genus Paenibacillus_O; species Paenibacillus_O pasadenensis_A. The sequence continues at coordinate 942,671 of NZ_JAMBOT010000001.1, read as the reverse complement.
AGTCAGTTTGAGGAAGGGAGAGATTGCGATGAAAAAAATCGACGCGTTTGTCATCGGCGACGTGAATATTGATCTTGTCGTAGCGGGCTGCAGCCAGGTGCCGGAGCCGGGCCAGGAAGTATTTGTGGACAATATTACGATGCACGTAGGCGGAGGAGCGGCATTGTTTGCCATATCGCTTGCTAAGCTGGGATTTCAAGTTGCTTTTAACGGGGTTCTTGGAGAGGACATCTACGGCAGATATGTGCGAGAGCAATTTACTCAGTATGGTATCGATACCAGATGGATTAAAACAAGCCAAAAAAACCAAACCGGCATAACGATCGCCATTAATCCCGAAAGGGACCGTTCGTTCATTACTTACGCAGGCTCGAACAGCGAGCTGTCGCTGGATTTGTTGAATGTGGACGATGCGGCTTCAGGCCGGCATGTACATTTGACGGGATACCGTGGCAAAGCGAACCATGACGCTTATGTCGCTGCTGCAAAAGCGCTTAAGGAAAGAGGCGTTACGCTTTCCTGCGACGTCGGCTGGGACGACACCGGCGAATGGTACAAAGGAATATTTGAGCTGATGGGTTACGCCGATGTTTTTTTCATGAACGAAACGGAAGCGATTCACTATACGGGCTGTGAGACGATTGAGGCGAGCCTGGCTTATTTGGCCGAGCGGGGGGATCAGGTTGTTGTCCGCCTTGGAGCCGACGGAGCGGTAGCCATTCAGAACGGAAAGCAAATACACCAACCGGTGTTTAAAGTAGATGTTGTAGACACGACTGGAGCCGGCGATTCCTTTAATGCAGGTTTTTTATACGGATTTTTAACCAAGCAGAGTATTGAGGCCTGCCTTCGATACGGCAATGCCTGCGGCGCGCTTTCCGTATCGGCATACGGGGGCAGCACGGGTACACCGAATCTTGAAGGGCTTCACGGCTTTCTGCAGCGGTTTGACGATTCCTCGGACAGTGATTTGCAGACAGTCACCCAGGAGTAGGAGGAAGATGATGAAATTTCAGAAATACTGGGAAGATACAACAACTTTACAAGTAAATCGTGAGCCTGCGAGAGCTTACTACATTCCATATACAAATACGGAAGCGGCCAAAACCGGCAAACGCAGCCGTTCGGAGGCCTATCAAACGCTGAACGGCAGCTGGAAGTTTTCTTATCATTCCTCCGTTCAAGACGTGCAATCCGATTTTAATGAAAAAGACGCCGACACGTCTGGCTGGGATGATTTAATGGTTCCTTCCTGCTGGCAGACGAGCGGCTACGATCAAATGCAGTACACGAACCTTAATTATGCGATACCGGTTGATCCTCCTTTTGTGCCTGACGCCAACCCGGCGGGGCTGTATGTCCGGGACTTTCAGGTATCCGGGGATTGGGAAGCAAAGCGCAAATACATCGTATTTGAAGGGGTCAATTCCTGTTTCTACGTATGGGTGAACGGTGAATTTGTCGGTTACAGCCAAGGAAGCCGCGTTCCGGCTGAATTCGAAATTTCCGCTCATCTTCATACCGGCAAAAACCGTATTGCGGTTATGGTGCTGAAATGGTGCGACGGCACGTATTTGGAGGACCAGGACGTATGGCGTTACTCCGGCATTTTCCGGGATGTTTATCTGCTCGCCCGCGAGCAGGCGCATGTGCGCGACGTATTCAACCGGCAAACGTTCACGGACGGTTTTGCTCATGCTGCACTGCGTGTTGAGCTCGATACAACGGCACAATTGGACGTAAACGTAGAGCTGCAGGATTCTGCGGGCAACAAGGTGGACGGCGCATCTGCAGCAGTCGACGGTAAAGGAGCGGTTGAGCTTCAGGTATCAAACCCTGTGCTTTGGAACGCCGAGAATCCATACCTTTACCGGCTTATGGTCAAAGCAGGCGGCGAGACGATCCTGTTCCCTGTCGGTTTCCGCAAAATCGAAGTGCTCGATGGCGTCTTCATGGTAAACGGCGAGGCGATTAAGCTTAAAGGGGTCAATCGCCATGATTCCCATCCGAAGCTTGGTCAAACGGTTCCGATTCGCCATATGCTCAAGGATCTCAATTTGATGAAGCGCCATAACGTCAATACGATCCGCAGCTCCCACTACCCGAACGATTCGCGTTTCCTGGAGCTTTGCAACGAGTATGGCTTCTACGTTGTGGACGAAGCCGATCTGGAAGCTCACGGCATGGGCGTAGCGGGGCCGAAATGGACTTATCCGAACGTTAACCTGCTGGCTAATTTGCCGGAATGGCGCGAGGCATTCCTGGACCGCCAAGTCCGCATGGTCGAACGGGATAAAAATCACCCTTGCATCGTGATGTGGTCGCTTGGCAACGAATCCGGCTACGGCGAAAACCACATTGCCATGGCGGAATGGACGAAACAGCGCGACGGTTCCATCCCGATCCATTATGAAGGCGCATCTCCAGTCAATCATGGCAGCACGAATACGGAATGCCTGGACGTAGAGAGCCGTATGTACACCTCTTCGCAAGAAGTTGAAGCGTACGCCAAGGACGAAAATTCGACGAAGCCGATGTTCCTTTGCGAGTACAGCCATGCTATGGGTACCGGCCCAGGGGATTTGAAGGACTACTGGGACGTCATTTACAACTATCCGAAGCTGATGGGCGGATGCGTGTGGGAATGGTGCGATCACGGCATTCTGACCAAAACAGCGGATGGCAAGCCTTATTATGCTTACGGCGGCGACTTTGGAGATACGCCAAATGACGGCATATTCTGCCTCGACGGTCTTGTCTCTCCCGAACGGAATCCTCACACGGGATTGCTGGAGCTGAAGCAGGTCATGGCGCCAGTGCTGTTTACAGCGGGCGACCTGGCTAAGGGAGAAGTAAACGTAACAAACCGGTACGATTTTGTCTCGCTGGGCCATCTCGGTCTGCACTGGACAATCGAGCGGGATGGAGCGGTTGTATCGCAAGGCCAAGCGGAACTCGGACAAGTGTTGCCGCGCAAGTCAACGACGATTAAGCTGCCGTACGAGCTGCCGGAAGCTTCCACTGGAACGTATGTGCTCAACCTTTCCTGCTGGCTGAAGGACAAAACCGTTTGGGCTGAGGCGGGCTACGAAATTGCCATTGCTCAAATCGAATTGCCGGTACAGCGTAAGGATGAATCTGCTGCAGTGCTGGGCAGAGTGATGCCGATGACGGCCGTTCAGCAAGGCGATGCGCTTCAGCTGGAAGGTCATGATTTCAGCTATACCTTTAATCTGAATAGCGGCATGCCGTCCAGCATTACCAAAAACGGAGTCGAGATGCTGCAGGGTGTTCCGCAGTTCTCGATCTGGCGCGCGCCTACAGATAACGATTCAAAGATTCAAGAAGATTGGAAAAAGGTCGGCTACGACCGCGCAGTAACCAAAATCTACTCCTGCAGCTGGGAGCAAGACGGCGCATCGGTAGTCATCAAGTCTTCTTTCTCCATCGGAGCTGTTGCCCGGTTTGTCATTCTCCGAGGCGAAGCGGTCTGGACCGTCGACCCGTCCGGCTTGATCCATCTGCAAGTTGAAGCCGACGTGGCCAAAGACCTTGTATTCTTCCCGAGATTCGGCCTGAGTCTCGTTATGCCGGAAGGCATGGAGGAAGTGGAGTACCTCGGTTACGGTCCGCATGAAAGCTACATCGATATGCGCATGAACGCAAAATGGGGGCATTACTTAACAACGGTGGATGAGATGTATGTCCCTTACATTCATCCGCAGGAGCATGGATCAAGGTTCGGAACGGAATGGGTTGTTGTATCCAACGAGTTGGGCATGGGAATTAAGTTCTCCGGCAAGGAGCCGATCTCGTTCAACGCCTCTCATTTCACACCGAAGGATCTGGAAGAGGCCGGCCACGATTACAAGCTGCAGCCGAGAAAAGAAACGATCGTTCATCTCGACTACAAAATGAGCGGTGTAGGCTCCAATTCCTGCGGTCCGGATCTGCTGGAGCCGTATCGTATGGACGACAAGCAATTCCGTTACGAGCTTAGCCTTCAGCCGATTTTCAAAGAAGACGAATAAACGAAGCGCAAAATGGTTCTTTAGTCGGCATATTCATTATGCAGCTTAAGCTATAATCTTGATGTAGGGGGTTCCGGCAAGCTCGGACAGAACCCCCTTTTCAAGAAATGGGGAGGAAAACGCAGTATATGGGAAAACCGGAGATTGGAGCACATACCGGCTCGGGCATTGCCCCCGACAATACGATGGCCTCGTTCATGGAAGGCATTGATTCCGGAGCGGACATCGTAGAAGTAGACGTAAGAGTTACGAAGGATGGAGTCGGGGTTTTGCTGCATGACGATTCACCGCTATTGCATACTCACACCTTTGCAGAGCTGAGCCAGCCGGAGCTGCTGACGCAGTGGAACCCTGAGCTTGGCAATCATCCCGTCGTCAGGCTGGAAGATGTGCTGCATGTGTCCAAAGCTTATCCGGTCAAGCTGAATCTTGACATCAAAAGCCCGAAAAGCATTGAAGCAACGATGCGGACGGTAGTAGAGCTGGGCGCTATGGACCGGGTGTATATTACGGGCAGCTCTGTCGGAATTCCGAAGCAATACCCTGGAGCCCAGGTTATTATGAACACTCCCTATCTGTTGACTGCTGAACAAGAGAGCAACTATGAGGAGTTCATGAAGCAAGTATGCCAAAAGGCGGTTGACGGCGGTTATGCAGGTTTGAATATGCACTTTGTGACTTGCCGCAAGGAGATTATTGATGCCGCTCATGCGCTTGGCTTAAAGGTTTGGGTGTTCACGGTTAACGAATCGGAGGACATGCAAAGGTTCGTCGATCTAGGCGTGGATGCTATTACAACGCGCAGACCGGAGAAGTTAATTCAGTTGTTAAAAGTATGTTAATTTGTTCCTTTCTGACATAGACTGTGTTATACTATAGGTAAGCGCTTTCCATGGCTATTTCATTGGGAAAGCGCAACATTTTACCGCTATATGGTATCGTTATCAGAAACATGTTTAAGGGCCGCTTCATTGATTGCAAAACTTACTAAAAAGAAGGTGATCCCGCACTATGCAGCCTGTAGCGACGTCCTTGTCCACTGCGACACCGCGAAAGAATAGACTTTGGAAAAACATTTTGTCCCACCGTTATTTGTACCTGATGTTAGTGCCCTGTCTCGTATTCTTCTTTATCTTTTCTTACATTCCTCTTGTAGGTTTGTTGATGGCATTCAAAGATTACAAATTCAACGCGGGCATACTCGGAAGCCCCTGGGTTGGCCTAAAGTATTTCCATGCGTTTTTCGAATCCTATGAAGCCAAACAGCTTATCCGCAATACGTTGGTTATTAGCAGCATCAAGCTTTTTGTTTACCTTCCGTTCCCAATTATTTTGGCGCTTATGTTCAATGAGCTCCGCAATAAATGGTTCAAAAATCTTTCCCAAAGCATCATGTATTTGCCGCATTTCCTGTCCTGGGTCGTCGTCATGGGTCTTACGCAGCGGATTCTCGCTCCGGATACCGGATTGCTGAACCAGATTATCGCCAAGCTGGGCGGCGATGGCAGCATCTTTTATCTAATGGAAGCCAACTACTTCTATCAGATTATGTTTGGCAGCTTCGTCTGGAAGTCAATCGGATGGGACTCTATTATTTACATGGCGGCTATTGCCGGAGTCAGTCAGGAATTGTACGAGGCGGCCAAAATCGACGGAGCGACCAAGCTTCGCGAGGTGTGGCATATTACGCTTCCGTCCATCGCCCCAACCGTAGTTATTCTGTTCATTCTATCGCTTGGAAGCATCCTGTCCGCAGGTTTTGACCAGATTTACATGCTTCGGACACCGGGCAACATGCATCTGGCCGATATTTTGGATACTTATATAATTAAAGTCGGTTTGCAGCAAGGCCAGTATGGATATGCAACAGCTGTCGGTATGATGCAAGGCATTATCGGATTAGTCCTTGTTATTCTCGCTAACCGGATTTCTAAAAAAGTATCGGATACCTCGCTGTGGTAACGGTACCAATCCACGCACTCAGGGGTTACCCAGCAGGGTAACGCCTGAGATGTGAAAGCGATTCCAGACAATTGCAAGTTTTGAGCCTTGGTGAAAGCGCGACAAGCGTCTTCATAGATTAATTTGGGGAAAAGGGGTAGTCATATGAGTAAGAAATGGGGAAAACTGGTTGCAGTTCCGTTGTTGGTAGCCTCGCTGCTGGCAGGATGCTCCAACGCAGGCAACAATGAGCCGGCGGCAAGCAATGAGCCGACAGCGTCAAATGCACCTTCCGACAAACCAGCTACATGGATTGCGGACCGCAAAATCAAAGGTCTTATCTTTATGGGATCCGACGATCAAACCTCCGAGATTAACCCTGAAATTCTGGCAGAAATCAAGAAACGTACCGGTATCGAGTACGAAGTTGAAATCATGAAAGCAAACAAGGCCATCGAGGGATTGACCGCCGGTCTTGCATCAGGCGACTTGCCGGACTTCGTTGCTTTCTACCTGAACAACAGCGGCCGTCCGGAAATGCCGGTTGTGCTGAAAGCCGCTCGCGAAGGCATGTTCACCGACCTGACCCCGCTCATGAAAGATACAAAAGTGTACAGCAAATACCTTGAAAAAGGTTACCTGCCTAACGACACAAATTACGGCGTTATGTTCCGTCCGGAATTTAACGGCTCCACTTATTTCGTTCATATGAACGTTAACCGCGAAGGCGGCAAACCAAGCAAGCTGATTGGCGGCCCTTACATCCGTAAGGATATCGCTGAAGCTCTTAAGGTTGACCCGGCTTCCATCAAAACGCATGAGCAGCTGTACGATCTGGCAAAGAAAATTCAAGCCGGCAACTTTAAAGACAACAACGGCAACCCGATTACGCCAATCGGACCTGGCTACTGGGGCGGCAAAGAGCTCGGCCAGATCTTCGCTGATCTGCAATGGGGCGACACCGATCAATGGATTTACCAAGGCAAAGACGGCAAAATTCTGCATGAAAGCCAAACGCCTATAGCAATGCAAAAAGTAGAATTCATGCAAAAGCTGCTGAAAGAAAAGCTGATGCATCCTGAGTTCTTCACGATTGACCAAAGCCGTGCCGAAGAAGGCGCCCTGAACGGTTCATGGGGTATCGCCGGCGATATGCACAGCTACCTGCAGTTTAACCAAGATCTGCATTACCTGCCGCTCGGACCTTTCAACGATGTTGATGGCAATCCTTATCAAATGCAAATTGACTTCAAGAGCGGATACAGCGCGTGGGCAATTCCTTCCACGACGAAAAAGCCGGAAGAAATCGTTAAATTCGCTGACTTCATGGCAAGCCGCGAAGGCAAGATGCTGTGGAGATACGGTCTGGAAGGCCGCGATTACACGTTGGACGACAAAGGCAATCCAGTTCCGAAACAAGAAGTGCTCGATCTGAAAGAATCCAACGCTGCTGAAGCGAAAAAGCTTGGCTTTGCAGGAGCAGGAAACTACTGGGGCGAGATTCTTGGCCAAACCGACACCGACTATATGGCAGACTTTGGCGAAGAGAGCTACGGCGACAAAGTAAGCGGAGCATCTGAGCTTGGCCTGAAAGCAGCGGAGTTCTATAAATTGGACGAAAAAATCGCTAATGCAAATGTAGTTGACGCTTATACGCCAAAATCTTTCCTGGGCGAATTTGCAACGGGTACCGACCTCAACGCGGCATTCGGCAACTACAAGGACAGCCTCGTTAAGGCTTACTACAGCGACAGCAAAGAAGCTGCTCAAAAAATTCTGGACGAAGCTTTGAAACAGCTGCAAGCAGCCAACCTGGACGGCTACCTCAAGCTTCTGGAAGAAAAGAACAGCAACGAATTGACCAAAATCAAGTTTAAGCCATCTCGTTAAGACAGCCTCTAGAGGCTAACAGGCGGCGGCTAACGCTCCGCCGCCTGCTTTTTAATAAGGAGGAGCAAGATATGGGGAATGAATTTTATAAGCTAAGCGTCGGGGAAAAGGCACTAAAACTCATTAATTACTTGCTCATCATTGCGCTGTGCTTATCGATTGTTCTTCCTTTCTTGAACATCCTGGCACTGGCGTTTAACGCGGGCAAAGACGCGGAAAGCGGCGGCATTTATTTCTGGCCGAGGGTCTGGTCTCTTGAAAACTTTGAAAAGGTATTTGATTCGACGAATATCGTTTCTGCATTTCTCGTTTCCATTTTTCGTACGGTTGTAGGTACTGTTGCAGGGGTGCTCCTGACAGCAATGGCTGCATACGCCCTGAAAAGCAAAACGATCCCGGGCGGCAGATTTTTCATGATGTTTATCTTTTTCACGATGTTGTTCAGCGGCGGAATTATTCCGACCTACATGTTGTACAAATCGCTGCATCTACTGGATAATATTTGGATTTACGTTCTGCCAGGTCTATACAGCGCTTGGAACCTGATTATTTTCCGGACCTTTTTTCAGCAAATTCATGTGAGTTTGGAGGAGTCGGCTCGCATTGACGGATATAATGACATGTCTATTTTCTGGAAAATCATTCTTCCGCTTAGCCGTCCTGTAATTGCCGTTATCGCGTTGTTTACTGCTGTCGGCCATTGGAACGACTGGTTCACCGGAGCTTTTTATGTTCGTTCGGAGGATCTTCGTCCTTTGTCAACGCTTCTGCAGGAAATGCTGCTTAGCGCCGAAGCCATGCGTGATACGCTGACTGAAGCGGCGGGTGTAAACTACGAAAGACTGGCGAAAATCCAGGTAACGGCCAACTCCTTGAAGATGGCAACGATCGTTGTTGTTGTTACGCCGATTATTTTGGTGTATCCGTTTGTACAGCGTCACTTTGCCAAAGGCGCAATGATTGGTTCGATTAAAGAATAGTCATATACAAAAAGGGCGGGATTAAGATGAACGTACACAATCCATATGCGAAAGAAGGCACGTGGCTTAGAGGCAGCTTTCATAACCATACAACAAACAGCGACGGCTGGTTTGATTTGGAGACCGTGTACAAAATGTACAGCGCATATGATTTCTTGGGCATCTCCGATCATGACAAAATAACGGAGCATGCCGGCGAATGCGAGATTGAGACGCTGTTTGAAGCTATTGAAGTCAGCAGCAGCCAAACTCATATGCTGCTCGTTCATCCTACCCGCACCATGATGGAAGGGTACACAAACGAATTTTCAATTCCGAACTATCAGCGTTACGTCGATATGACCAATGAAAACGGCGGTTTTGCCGTGCTTGCCCATCCAAACCGCTTTTTCTCTCATTATTGGAGAGAAGAGGATATGTTTAAAATGGAGCGTTACCTTGGCATCGAGGTTTACAACGGAGACGGAAACCCGGAATACGACATCGCCTTTGATAAATGGGATCAATTGCTCTCGGCAGGCCGGAAAGTTTGGGGCTTCGGCAATGATGATTCACATGTATACGGTCAGGATAAACGCGCTTGGAACATGGTTCTGGCAACAGAAAATACACGCGAATCCATTTTGGATGCCATTAAAAACGGAAGCTTCTATGTATCCAGCGGATACGGGTTTGACTCCATCGAGACGAACGAAGGCACCATTACGGTCAACCTGCGCTCCAACAAGCTGCTGGACAACATGTATAAATATATAAGCTTTTTTGGCAAAGATGGCCACGTCTTGTATGAGACGTCTGGCAGGCTGACGCAGGTCAAGTACGAGTGCAAGGGCGATGAAGGGTATGTGCGGGTTGCAGCTTATTTGGAAGGAGGATATGCGGCGTTTTCACAGCCTTTATTTATCGAGGCCTAACACATAACGAGGGATAATCAATTTCACGCAAGCTGTACCATACGCTCGAGCCCTGTTTTCCGTACGATGACCAAACGATGTTAATGCGTTCTGCCGGCCAGACGTTTCATCCGGACTCATCCATAAAAAAACGGAATCACCCAAAGGAGCCGTGTATGAATGCGTAAGAAAAAAGGTTGGATGTTAGGTTTAACGATGTTGATGACAGTATCAAGCCTAGCGATTGTCCCTCCTTCTCCGGCAAGTGCGGATTTTATCGGTTCCACGAACAGAAACTGGATGGAACAAGTAAATGCCGTAAATCCTAATTTTGCAAGCACGACGCTCCGCAATGTTATTCTTCCAGGAACCCACGACTCCGGAACCGGCGTCTTTGATGATGCTGGTTTCGACGAGTCGCTGGCCCCCGATCTGATTAACACGTCTCAAATCTACCAATACGTCATTCCTACAGGCACGGTTAAAAGCCAGTCCAGAACCCAGGATTACAACGTAGCCGAGCAGCTCAATGCGGGTATCCGTTATTTAGACCTAAGGGTTGGTCCGAATCAGTATTTTTCCGGGACCAGCTTCCAAAATCAAGAAACGACGCTGAGAACGATGCACGGTCTGTATGGCGAATACATGGAAAGCGTGCTGCAGTCCACGAAAAACTTCCTGGATGCGAATCCAAAAGAAATCGTCGTGCTCGATTTTCAGCATTTCCATGCTATGTCCAACACAAGTTACACGCATCTGAAGAACCGCATCGAGTATTATCTCGGCGACAAGCTTGTTCCAAAGTCCTATGGCGTCAATACGACGCTCAGCACGCTTTGGAATGAGAACAAACGAGTCATTGTTTATTACGGCACACATAACTACTGGTCCGGCGCAACGTCAAAGTCTTCCGGCCCGGTTCCAAGCCAGTTCATGAACGAGTCTTGGGTATGGGACCGCAGCACGGCGATGCGTTCGGCCTGGATGAACGAGAGCAGTGCCGGCAGCCTGAAACCGAAGCTTGATACAGAAATGAATGCGGCTGCTTCTTACCCGAATCAACTGCATGTGCTGCAAAATGTCGTTACGCCATCTGTGGGAACCTCCGTGTCAAGCGTCGCCGGAGCCGCAAACTTACTCGCGCTGAACGGCCTGCAAAGCGACTGGCAGAGCAAAGGCGTTAACGTCGTCATGCTCGACTTCTTCAATTATAATGATATTGTAAACGTTATCAAAAGGCTCAATATGAAAGAGAAAGATTCCAGCAATACGGAATACGGCGTGTATGTGTACGAACATCCGAACTTCCAGGGCAACTATAACCGTTTCTTCGGAGATGCCGAAATTATTACAGGATTCCGCGTCGGCGACGACACGGCCAGCTCCGTTAAAATCGTAGGTCCTTACAAAGTCGAGTTGTTCAACGATCCGAATTATTCCGGCACAAAAACGGTGTTAACTTCCAGCGTTGCCGATCTGAGCACTCTTGGGGTAGACAACGTGGTAACCTCGCTCCGCGTGGATAAAACCGGCACCGATAACGGCGTATTCTTGTATGAACATACCAACTATGTCGGCAAAAGGACTCGGCTGGTTGCAGATGAGCCCAGCATGGCTTTAACTTATGTCGGCAACGACTCGATTTCGTCCATTCAAATCGTCGGCAACTATACGGTTCAAGTGTTCGAGCATCCCAACTATCAAGGTAATTCATATCAATACAATGTGGGCGGCAGCGCCAGTCTTGGCGGCTGGGGCGATAAAATCAGCTCCATTAAGGTCTTCCCGACCACTAACGCCAACGGCGTATATCTCTATCAGCATTCCAACTATGAAGGATCGTTTATTCAGTTGACGTCCGATGTGTCCGACATGGGAGCAACCGCTCTTGGTCATGATCAGGCTTCATCAATCCGCATTGTTGGTCCTTACAAAGCAGTTGTGTACGAACACGGGAACTATACAGGCAATTCCATTACTTATACTTCCAGCAATTCAAGCTTAGGGGGGTGGAACGACAAAGCCAGCTCAATCAAGGTTCTGCCGGCTTAATAACGTATTAAAAATGACGGTTTACTAGATAAAGATAAGTTGGAGGCGAATAATAAGCAGTAGAGACCTGGAGGCTGAGTGCCGCCAGGTCTTTTTTAACTTGTTAAACCTCGTAAAACTATGATTGCCGCCGAATCAATGGGCTGGCGTCCGCTTCTTGGGCGAATGAGGCTTCTTTGCCTTATTTACCGGCTTTTTCCGGCATTAAGCGGGATGCCGCTTTAAAGGAATGGTGCTATAATCCGCTTTGACTAACTTCCCTGCCGCAAATGCGGGCGGGTGCGAATCTGGCAGCCTGGGGGATACATGGAAGGAAGAGAGGAATAAATGGGAGCGAGACAATGGTGGAGAAGGCAAGAGAGAGAAATGCTTCCGCCGGATCGAAGATTGGGGAAAAACGCGATTATTTCGTTAAGTATCCACGCTTGTTTTCAATTCGGATCTTCGATGTCGGGCCTGTTCCTGAACCTTTACCTGTGGCGGTTGACCCAGGACCTGATCATTAACGGATTGTACAACATCCTGGTATTTGCTATTGCTCCAGCCGCCTTTGCGGCGGGGGGCTGGCTAGCCAAACGCAAGGACCGCATGGTTACTTACCGGCTTGGAATTTTGATGAACGCGTTGTTTTATTTACTCGTTGTTATCGCTCAGGAAAACGTAGCCGAATTTTACGTGTTATTTGCCCTGTTGAACGGGATTGCCTCGGGCTTTTACTGGGTCGGCTTTTTGGTGCTCCAATACGATGTTTCAACCGACAAAAACCGAATTCGTTACCTGGCATTGAATATGATCTCATATAACGCAGCCGGATTGGCAGGACCGGCGCTCGCCGGTTTTGTGATCCAGCGCAGCGACGGGTTGAGCGGATATATTCTGATTTTCTCCTTGGCGTTTATTACGTTTCTTATCGCTGCCATAGTCAGCTTCCGCATTCCGCTGCAGCCCGCCCGCCACAGGACCTTTTACTTAAAGCTGATGGGGCTGCTCATGAGCAAAAACCGCCGCTGGCTTCACGGGCTTTACTGTTTATTCATTTTTGGGCTTTTCCAGGGCGTTATGCTGTTTTTGCCCAATATTCTGCTTTTCCTGACGCTCGGCCGCGAGGATTGGGTCGGCTACTTCGGGGTGTTTTTCTCCTCCTTGATTGTGGCGACGGGATACGTGCTCTCTCGCATGGCCAAAAAGGAGAACGCCCGCAAATATTTTCTCGTATCTTCAATCGGAATAACGTTAGGTTCGTCGCTGCTGCTAATTGAGGTGAGCTTATGGTCGGTCGTACTGTTCATGATGCTGTTCTCGGTGTTCAACCCGCTTGCGATGAATACGCTCACTTCTTATTATTACCGGCTGATTGGCACGCTGCCGCTTAAAGGAGAGCTGCGGGTGGAGTCGGTTATTATGCGGGAGCTGTTTTTGAACGGCGGCAGAATTGTATCCATCTCGATTTTGCTGCTGTTTGCCGGAAACTTGCAGCCGGTTGGCATTGCCGTCGTTCTGGTCGTCCTGGCGCTCCTGCAGTTTCTGCTGCTCAAGCTGGTCCGAGAGGAACAGCCTGAAGCACAGTCATAATGAACGGAATATGAAATTTTTGTATAATAGATGAAGTTCTGGAATAAGGAGTGAAAGAGCAGGTGTGGAAGAACTTTAAAGCTTTTGCAATGAAAGGCAACATTATGGAGCTGGCGATTGCGGTTATTATCGGTGCGGCGTTTGGCAAAATGGTCACCTCGCTTGTCAATGACATCATTACTCCGCTAGTCGGCATGCTGCTCGGGGGGATCAACGTCTCCGGCCTTAAAGTTACGTTCGGAGAAACGGTATTGAAGTATGGGCTGTTTCTGCAGACGATTATCGACTTTTTCATTATCTCGTTTTCGATTTTTATGTTTATCCGGCTGCTGAGCAAGGTTAAACGCAAGGAGAAGGTAGAAGAGGATCAGGGTCAAAAAGAAATTGTGCTCACCGGTGAAGAGAAGCTGCTGATTGAGATTCGAGATCTGCTCCGGGAGCAGACGAACCGGGAAAGAAGCTAGAAAAGAGAATTCGGAACGGCTGGCTGACGCAGGCCGTTCCAGATTCAACTGGGGGCATGCAGGTGAGAGAATCGGATCAGTTAGCGCAGCGGGTGGAGCAGCTGGAGCAGGAGGTTCGGGAGCTGCGCCGCCAGGTGCATCGGTTTGGCCAGCTGTTATTGAACAATGAGCAGGGCAAGGCTGGTCACGAAGTTAACGTGCAGCAGTCCGCCGGACCTTCCGCTCCAGAAAGCGAGTTAACAGGCCGGGAACAGAAGGCAGGCTTGCAGGGAGCTGAACATTCGAGCAGCATGCAGCAGGCAGGCCTACGGATGCCTCAACAAGCGGACAGAGAGGCTCTATCGGCTGCTCCTGGCATGCATGGATCGGAACGGCCTGCGGCGCCAGTAAAGCCGCCACAGCAGCAGACAGACTGGGAGCATGTAATTGCTCGCGTTTGGCTGCCGCGCATCTTTATGATTGTGCTGCTGCTCGGCGTGTTATGGGGCTTTCTTGCTGCAGTTAGCGCCGGGTATATTACACCTGGAGTGCGTTGTCTGCTCGGAATTGCCGCTTCTGCCGCAATGTTAATCGCAGGAGCACGCTGGATGCGCCAGGGAAGCGACGCTCTTGGCAAAGTGCTGCTTGGCGGAGGCAACGGCGTGTTGGTGCTGACGCTTTTTGCGGCCCACATGCTGTACGGATTTATTGGAGCTGGAACAGCTGTCCTGTTATATACGGCGGCTGTGGCGTTGTTTGTGGCGACCGCGCTGAGATACCGGTCGCAGGCTCTGCTGGCGGCGGCAGCGGCAGCAGGCGCGCTTGTGCCGTTTCTGGTCAGTTCGGATGAGCCTAATCTAGCGCTGCTTCTTGGATACGAGTCATTATTCGCCTCGGCCATACTGCTCATTAGCTGGCGCAATGAGTATCGGATGTCTTACGTCATTTCTTATGCGCTGCTTTTGCCTGCGGTATTGATTGCAAGTATGATGTCGGATTCCGAGGTGAACCGCTGGGTTATCGTCGGCGCGCTGCTGCTGCATCATCTGCTGCAGTACGGCTTGTCGTTGAAGGACGCTGCTTTTGCCTCGCGGCCGGAACGGTTCGGGCTCTTGTTTGCATCGTTCGCGATTAATGCCGGTTTACTGCGGCTGCTGCTCGGTCCAATCGAATTCCGCTGGACGGTTGCCATACTTGCGCTAGTATATTTGGGATCCGCATTTATGAGGCGCTCGGCTGGCGGGAAAATAGTCTCGTTGTATGCAATAATCGCAACGTTTGGCGTGGCGCTGCTCGTGTTTGCCATCGCTTCGTCCGATTATTTGGGAGCAACGTTATTGGTGCAGGGAATCTTATCGCTATATCTCGGCATCAAGCTGCACTCGCATATGCAGCAAGCGGCTGGAGGGCTGGTGCTGCTAATCGGCGCTCTGGTTGTGCTGGAAAAACCAATCGAAGCTGCCGGGTCGGCTGCTACGGCGTCATGGGTCATATTGCTCGCAGTGTGGACGGCATTATATTTTCTGCTGCGGCCGCTGCGGCCGAAACAGATGCCAGCCGGGCCGGGCCCGCTTTTGTTATGGAGCGGCGGCGTGCTGCTGCTGATTTTCCTGACGCAGCTTACGCTGGCGTTGGCAGATGAGCTTGCTCCTGACAACCGTTCGCTTGTGCTTTCGGCGGTGTGGGTCGCCTATGCGCTCAGCTTGATTGTTCTGGGCTTATGGCTGACTCAGTCCAAAGTGCGGATGGCCGGCATCGTACTTTTGTTCCTGACACTGCTCAAGGTAATTTTTGTCGATTTGCCGGGCGTATCTGTAGCAGTCAGGGCGGTGCTGTTCATCGGCCTTGGAGCTGTTGGCATCCTCGTTTCCCGGTTTGTTTACCGCAAACAAAAGGAATGAACGTTTGAAAAGGAAAAAGGCTGTCCCATTAATGCCACTACGTGGCTAGGGACAGCCCTTTTTAACGCCGAAGCTCGGTGAAAGGTTCGCGGTAAGGTCGTTTGAAGCCCTTACGGGGCCAAAGTTCGGCGAAAGGTTCGCGGTAAGGTCGTTTGAGGTCCTTACGGGGCCAAAGTTTGGCGAAACGAGCGTCGTAAGGTCGTTTGAAGCCCTTACGGGAGCCAAAGTTCGGCGAAAGGTTCGCGGTAAGGTCGTTTGAAGTCCTTACGGGAGCCAAAGTTCGGCGAAAGGTTCGCGGTAAGGTCGTTTGAAGCCCTTACGGGAGCCAAAGTTCGGCGAAAGGAGCGCGGTAAGGTCGTTTGAAGCCCTTACGGGGCCAAAGTTCGGCGAAAGGAGCGTCGTAAGGTCGTTTGAGGTCCTTACGGGAGCCGAAGTTCGGCGAAAGGTTCGCGGTAAGGTCGTTTGAAGCCCTTACGGCGGCGATGGCTGCAAACAGCAGCTTCGGCTGCGCAGGTTATTCGGCCTGGCTCTGCTCCAGAGCCAGCAGTCTTGTTTTCATGTCCATCCCGCCGCGGTAACCGGTGAGAGCGCCGCTTGCGCCGATGACACGATGGCAGGGCACCGGTATGAGCACCGGGTTGGCGCCAACCGCCGCACCAACCGCGCGAGCGGCCGACGGGCGCCCGATTGCTGTTGCCAGCTCGGCGTACGATCTTGTTTCGCCAAATGGAATGTTCTGCAAAGCCTCCCATACTTTCATTTGGAAGGAAGTCCCCTTAAGCGCCAGCGGCAGATTAAAGGAGGTTCGTTTACCTTCCAGAAACTGCGTGAGCTGGTCCGCATACGGCTGCAGCTGCTCCTTGGATGGCTCAAGCTGCAGCTCGGGCCTGCGCTGTGCGGCCCAGTCCGCCAGCTCCGTAAATTCTCCGTTCAACGAACCGCAAAAAACGAGCCCGTTTTCATCCGCCGCTATATAAAACCGCCAATCGCCGGTTTCAAGCAGGCTCCAGTATAACTGCTGCCGATTATCCATGGGTATTACCTCCTTTGAGCTGCCTCAGCCAGCTTCTGTTTGCGGAACTGCACAGGCGTGCAGCCGGCTTCCTTGCGAAAACAGTTCATAAAATGAGCCGTGCCGTGAAAGCCAGCCTGCCCGCCAACCGTGGCAACGGATGAGGTGGTTTCCAGAAGCAGTTGCTCAGCCAGCCGAATACGCTGCTGTCGGACGAACTGCTGCGGCGTTAACCCTGTCTGCTGTTTGAAGTTTCGATGCAAATGCCAAGGCGAGCTGCAGCCGGCTTGGGCCAAAGCGGCCAGCGACAAATCCCCTTGCAGATTGGTACGAATATACTGAATGACTTCATCGATCCAAGCCTCTCCGGGAATCCGGGAAGGGCGGCGGCTTCGGGCCGGCATCTTTTACAGGAGCGGAATCCGGCATCAAGCGCTTCCCCCGGCGAAGAGAACACGAGAGCGTGATCTCTTTTTGGCGTTCTGGAGCGGCAGGAGTGACGGCAAAAGATGCCCGTTGTCCGAACGGCGTACCAAAAGCTGCTGTCAGCGCCGGCATCGCAGGTTGTAATAGCCGCCCATTGAGCTTCCGTTGGTGCTGTTAACAACCGCTTTGTTTGATCGACTATGCGAGTTCGGTTCATCGCTGACACCTCCATACGACCAGTATATCTTTTTTGCCGGGGAAGAAGGCGATTCTGGAATGAGCGCAAGATTAGATAAACAAATTAATGCCGGACTGATCCGCCTTGCCCAAATAATATCCGACGCCGCCAACTTTAACGCCATCGATCAGCTCTTCTCGTTTCAGCCCCATGACATCCATCGACATCGAACAGGCGACGATCTCGACGCCTTGCTCCTGGGCCGCGCGGATCAGCTCCTCCAACGAGGAAATTCCGCTGCCCTTCATGACGCCTCGAATCATTTTGGCTCCAAGGCCGCCCATATTCATACGCGACATGCCCAGCCGGCTGCTGCCCCGCGGCATCATCAAGCCGAACATTTTGCCGATCAGGCTTTTGTCTGCGGTGATTTTTTCAGGCTTGCGAATGATGTTAAGGCCCCAGAAGGTGAAAAATAACGTTACTTTTTTGCCGCTGGACGCCGCGCCGTTGGCAATAATGAAGGAGGCGATCGCTTTATCCAGATCCCCGCTGAATACGATCAGCGTACTGCCCTCTGGAGTTGCCGGAACCGCCGCCGCTGTTTCCGCGACGCCGGTTGAAGCCGCCGGCAGTTTGCGCAGCAGCGCTTCAAACCTGCTGCCTTCGCGCCCTGCGCGGATCAGCTCGGCACCGTACATCCGGGCCCAGGCTTGTACGTCCTCATAGAATCCCGGGTCCGTAGCGCTAACCTGCAGCAGCTGTCCGGGCTCCAGCCGGTCCATGCTCTTTTTCACCTCAATGAGCGGGCCGGGGCAGGAAAGGCCGCAGGCATCCAGCGTTGCATGAATGATCTCAGGATTGCTTTCCGTATGGATAGCCAATGAATCGGCCTCCCTCCCATTACGGGGGTTATCCGCATGGGAATTCTCTTTTTCCTTTAAAAGGGCTTCTGTTGCTTCCAGCGCTGCCGCCAGCGGGACGCAATGAACGTTAAGTGCTCCCGCGTGTGTATCGCTGCCCGGTGGGCGCAATGCCGGTGAAGCATGCTTCGCCTCAAGGATGGAGGAAGGACCGGATTCCACCTCCAATCCGAACATCCGGTACGTTTTAAAGCCGCCGCTCAGATTGCGGACAGTGAATCCATGCTGGCTAAGAAGACGGGCCGCCGTATACCCGCGCATCCCGACTTGGCAGTAGACCCAAAGCTCCTTGGACGGGTCCAATTCATGGAGCCGCTCCCGCAGCTCATCAACGGGCAGATGGAGCGAGCCCGGGATATGCCCCGACTCATGCTCGATGACCGAGCGGACGTCGATGAGCAGCGTGCCGTTCGGGTTTCTGCGCTCAAGCTCAGGGGCGTGGAATACATGCATGCGGCCCGTTAGTATATTCTCTGCCGTTAGTCCCGACATATTGACGGGATCTTTTGCTGAGGAATAGGGCGGAGCGTAGGCAAGCTCCAGCTCAGCGAGGTCCTGCACAGTGCCCTTCAGCCTCATCAGAGCAGCGATGGAATCGATCCGTTTGTCTACGCCGTCCGCGCCGACAGCCTGCGCTCCGAGAATCAGCCCATCGGGACCAAAAAGCAGCTTAAGCGCCATCGGCGCAGCGCCAGGATAATAACCGGCATGCGATGCGGGGTGAACATAGGTAGCGTGATACGGGATGCCGAGCTGGCGCAGCGTTTTTTCGCTGCTGCCGGTCATGGCGCCGGTAAGATTGAATACCTGGATAATGGAGGTGCCTTGAGCGCCTTTGTAGATGGAGGAGATGCCGCAGATGTTGTCGGCGGCAATACGCCCCTGTTTATTCGCCGGTCCCGCAAGCGGGAAGGCAGCTCTTCGGCTAGAGCCGTACGCGGCAACAAGCACAGCGTCGCCAACCGCATATACGCCGTCCATTGAAGTCTCCATTTGCTCATTGACCCGAATATGACCGCGTTCTCCCAGCTCAATGCCGCTGCTCCGCAAAAACCCCGTATCCGGCTCTACGCCGATCGCCAGCACAGCCAGTTCGGAGCGCACAATCCGGCCGGAGGCAAGCTCCGCCTGCAGAGAACCGTCCTCCAGCTGACGAATTGCCTGCACTTGATCGTTCAAGCAAAGGTTAACGCCGTTTTGTAAAAGCTCATTTTGAAGCAGGGAGGCAACTTCGGGATCAAAGCTGCCGAGCAGCTGTCCAGCCGATTGAACCAGCGTTACCTCAAGACCGGCTTGGCGCAGGTTTTCAGCCATTTCCACGCCGATAAAGCCGCCGCCGACAATCAGAGCGGAACGGGTTCCTTCCCGGTCTACCATAGCTTTTATCCGGTCTGTATCGGCAAGGTTGCGCAGCACGGCGACTGCCGGAAGATCAATACCGGGTATATCCGGCCGAATCGGCTTGGCGCCGGGAGACAATAACAAATAATCGTAGCTTTCTTCGTACTCGGTCCCGCCGCTTGTGCGAACTGTGACTGTTTTGGCGGAGCCATTAACGGCAATGACCTCGCTCCGGGTACGTATATCAAGCCGGTACCGGGCGGTCATCGCTTCCGGTGTCTGTACGAGCAAACGGGAGCGGTCCTGGATGGAACCGCCAATGTAATACGGCAAGCCGCAGTTAGCGAAGGAGATATGCTCATCCCGCTCAAACATAACCATTTCGGCATGTTCGTCCAGACGGCGCAGCCGGGCAGCCGCGGAGGCTCCTCCCGCAACGCCTCCGACAATAATGATTTTTTTGGCGTTCATCACTCTGAATCCTCCTTGAATAAAATACCGGCCAGCTGCCGCACGCGTTCGTCGGCGACCGTATAATTAACTTCCAGGCCAATCCGGTTGGCCTGCACGATGCCGGCAGAGCGCAGCTTTTGCAAGTGCTGAGATACGGTGGATTGCGGCAGGCCAAGGCAATCCTGCATAAAGCTGACGTTGCAGGAGCCTTTGTTGAGCAAACCGTTGACGATGCAAAGCCGCACGGGATGCGCCAGCGCCTTCAACAGTTCAGCCGATTGTTCAAACGATTGGCTGTCCATTTTCATCATGGGATACTTCCTTTCTGCTGTGAATCATTATAACGTAATATTACGATATAGCGATTCAAAGGGCAAGACAGCAGCATTTTCCAAAAGGAATACCTGCTGCCTATGTGGCGGTTAAACGATCGTTATTCAGCGGTTACGCTGGCTCAGCTTTGTTCCGGCTCCTCTGTGAACCAAAGCGGATCGTCGCAATCCGGCTCGCCGTTATAATTAATGAGAATCTCTTCACCGGGAACGATATCGGTATAGGCGTAGAAATCGACGGTTAATTCTTCAAAGTTCAGCTCATAAACCGCATTTGGCGTGTAGGAGTGATTGAACAAACTTCCGTATCCCAACACGAGCGCGCCATGATTCGCCCCGAAGTTAAATACATAATCCTCGATAATCGTCTGCTCGATATGGACATGATCTTCATTTGGATAAGTGACGACAGGGGCTTTGTGGAAAATCTCTCCTTTAGCAATGTTCTCTGTCGCAAAAACGCCTCGTGTAAACTCCCCGGTCGTATGAGGGGAGGTACGGACTTCCAGCATAATAATCGGTCCACCTCTTCTTGAACGTAATAATTCAGTTTAACCCGCAGCTATCGAAACGGCAAATCAGCGCTGTTTCCCTTGACCTATATAGGGGGTGGGGGTATATTAAAGGGAGAAGCATTACACTTGGAGGTTAACGTATGAACGAGCCAGACACTACAAACCATGCGGCGGCGGGTGAGCACAAGGCTGTGCTGAAGCTGACTGGCATGACCTGCGCGGCCTGTGCCTCTCGAATTGAGAAAGGTCTTGGCCGGATGGAAGGGGTCGCTTCCGCCAACGTTAATTTTGCCGCTGAGCAGGCTAACGTCATTTATCATCCCGACACGGTAACCCGTGAACAGCTGGATGAGAAGGTGCAAAAGCTCGGTTACGGCACCGTGCGAGAAACGCTGCAGCTGCAAATTGCAGGCATGACCTGCGCGGCTTGCGCCACGCGGATTGAGAAAGGGCTTAGCCGTATGCCCGGCGTCGTTTCGGCCTCGGTTAATTTTGCAATGGAGACGGCAGCAGTTCAATACAGGCCTGGTGAAACGGACTTGGCCGAGCTTCAACAGAAAGTCGCTAAGCTAGGGTATAAAGCCTCCCTGCAAAATTCCAGCGGCGGCGATCAGCAGCGCAAGCAGGAGGAGCTGCAGCGCCAACGGCTGCGGCTCGTGTTGTCAGCTCTGCTTTCTCTGCCGCTGCTGTATACGATGGCGGCCCACTTCAGTTTTCTTTCGTGGCTGCCTCTGCCGGAGCTGCTGATGAATCCATGGGTGCAGCTGGCGCTGGCGACGCCCGTACAATTTATCGTCGGCGCCCCCTTTTACCGGGGAGCGTTTAATGCTCTGCGGGGCGGCGGGGCCAATATGGATGTGCTTATTGCGCTCGGCACGTCGGCAGCCTATTTCTATAGTCTGTATTTGACGATTATGTGGTCCCTTCAAAGCGATAACATGAACCATGCCGGTCCTGGACCGTCGCTCTATTACGAAACGAGCGCCGTGCTGATTACGCTTGTCGTGGCAGGCAAGCTGCTTGAGATGCTGGCCAAAGGCCGCACGACGGCGGCGATGGAATCGCTCATGGGCTTGCAGGCGAAGTCAGCGGTTGTGCAGCGCGGCGGCGTCGAGCTGACGGTGCCGCTGGAGGAAGTCGTTCCCGGCGACCTGGTGCGGGTGCGTCCAGGTGAAAAAGTGGCGGTGGACGGTGTCGTGGAGGAGGGGAGCTCCTCTGTAGACGAATCGATGCTGACTGGAGAGAGCCTGCCTGTCACAAAAGGTCCCGGGGATAGCGTGACCGGAGCGACCTTGAACAAAAACGGCATGCTGCTGGTGCGCGCTACCCGTGTTGGCAAGGATTCGGTGCTGGCGCACATTATCCGGGTCGTAGAGGAGGCGCAGGGATCCAAAGCTCCGATTCAGCGTGTAGCGGACCGAATTTCCGGCGTGTTTGTGCCAATCGTTGTGGCGGCAGCAATCGTCGCAGCGCTAATCTGGTATTTATTTGCGGCTCCAGGTAATTTTGCCCAGGCGCTGGAAATAGCCATATCCGTGCTTGTTATCGCTTGCCCCTGCGCGCTCGGGCTAGCGACGCCAACATCCATTATGGCCGGTTCCGGACGTGCCGCCGAGCTGGGCATTTTGTTCAAGGGCGGCGAGCATCTGGAGCGAACCCATACCGTTGATACGGTTATTTTGGACAAAACAGGCACGGTGACGGCGGGGAAACCGGAGCTGACGGACGTGGTTGCAATAACCGCCCGCAGCGAGCTGCTGCGCATGGCTGGCGCGGCGGAGAAGCCGTCGGAGCATCCGCTTGCCGAGGCCGTAGTGGAGGGCATCCGGCGGGAAATGCCGGAGCTGCCCGAGCCTTCCGCATTCCAGGCGCTGCCCGGGTATGGCATCCGCGCGGAGGTAGAGGGACGGAGCGTGCTGATCGGCACCCGCCGCTTGATGGAGCAGGAAGGCGTAGACGCTTCTGCTGGAGCGGAGGAGATGGAGAGGCTGGAGATCGAGGGCAAAACGGCGATGCTCGTCGCTCTAGACGGCCGTTATGCCGGCATGCTTGCCGTTGCGGATACGATTAAGCCGGGCTCTGCAGCTGCCGTAAGCAGATTAAAGGCGCTTGGGCTGCGCGTCCTCATGATAACGGGAGATAACCGGCGTACGGCTGAGGCGATTGCCGCCCAAGCCGGTATCGGCGAGGTGCTGGCGGAGGTGCTCCCGGAAGGCAAGGCGGAGGAAGTGCGGAAGCTGCAGCAGCAGGGCCGTATCGTCGCGATGGTTGGGGATGGCATCAACGATGCGCCGGCATTAGCCGGAGCGGATATTGGCATGGCCGTTGGCACGGGAACGGATGTGGCGCTTGAGGCAGCCGATGTTACGCTGATGCGCGGGGATTTGAACGGCATTGCCGAGGCAATCCGCATGAGCCGGCTGACGATGTCCAACATCCGCCAAAATCTGTTCTGGGCGCTCGGTTACAACTCGCTTGGCGTGCCGGTCGCTGCCGCAGGCCTGCTAGAGCCCTGGCTGGCGGGAGCGGCAATGGCGCTGAGCTCCGTATCGGTCGTGGTCAACGCGCTTCGTCTGCAGCGCGTTAAAAGCTCCGATACGGTCTGACTGCGGCGAGAGCTGCAACGGGAGCATAAAGGGGGAGCCTGTGTCATCTTGCGATGACATAAGCTCCCCATTTATGTGTGACAAGAAGGTGCGTGCTAAAGGCGTTTGACGCCCAAAGGAAGCCGAAATTGCAGTCATGCTTCGTCGATGGCGCGTCCGAACTTTTGCAGCAGCTGGCTGAACTGCTCCACTTCCTCAGCCGGCCAGCCGGCCAGCAGCTCGCCGATCCGCTCGGCGCGCTGCTGTTTGTTTTTTTCCAGCTCCTCCGCGCCCGATTTCGTAATGTCCAGGGTATAGGCGCGGCGGTCAAGCTCGCTCGGAACGCGGCGGACGTAACCTTTCTTTTCCAAGGAGGAGGTCTGCCTGCTGATTGTTGAGCTGTCGAGCTTAAACTCCTCGGCTAGCGACTTGACGGAGGACCAGCCGCCGGAGGCAATATGATCCAATAACAAATAGGCGGCCCGATCCAGGCTGCTGTCGCTTTTACGATAGGTCGTTTCCGAAATAAGCTTGCGGATAATATGGGAAAGTTCCATTTCGATCGCTTCCACGGGAAGGCTGCTCATGATGCACCCCATTTCTCACGATTATGTATCTTACATGTACCATGCGCCGCTTCGGGAAGCAAGCTGGCGCATAACATACATTGACAGCATTCATTATAGTTGTATAATACAATTACATTTGATGCAATTGATAGCAGTAGAGAGGTCATTCCACGAGCGGGGGAATCAGGGATGAAAGCTCATGAGATCATGATTCGTCAGGTTCATAAAGTGAAACAGCAGGATACGCTGAGAGATGTAATTGAGAAATTTATTAAATATAACATCAGCGGCCTGCCGGTGGTGAATGAGCGCAACGAAATTGTAGGATATATTAGTGACGGAGATATTATGCGGTACATCGGCCACCGGGAGGATGTCGTTGTGGATTCCTTTTATTATTCGATCGTGATGCGGATGAATGACGGCAAGTATGACGAGCGGATTGAACGTTTGCTGCGCCTCAACGTGATGGAGCTGTCCCGCAAAAAGGTCGTTACCGTCAGCCAGGACGAAGATGTGGAACAAATCGCTGCTATTCTGGGCAAAAAAAGAATTAAAAAGCTGCCGGTGCATCGAAACGGTGTGCTAGTAGGCATCATTAGCAGAGGCGACGTAATCCGCCATTCCTTCGGCTCTTATCTTAACTAAATACTCGTCTTAAACGGTCTGCCCGCCAGCGCGGGGGGCCGTTTTTTTGGCTGTTAAAACAGAGTGATTCCAAAGACCTTTTACACATAACGGAGGTATGGGACGATGGTCCCGTGACGAATTATGAGAAAAGTAAGGGAATTATGAAAGAGTTCTAATTCCCTAAGCCGCATTTTCTCATTTGGAATCTCCAAAAAACCGCGCCAATACTAGGTTTTCCAGATGCATTTGAACCACTCAATCTCTTCGTATTTTTGAAATGGTGCCATTTTGGTGCCTGAATATATTTTTGTTAAAAATAGTTTATTTTTTGGCAACAAAAACGAACATTACGCATATGCTATACCATCCAAGGGAGAAGGGGATGGGAACCATGAAAGAGAAACGATACGAAGTGCGTTACACGGTCGATAACCGAATTAAAAGCATCCATCAGGTGGAGGCAGATGCGGAGGACAGCTGCAGTAGCGATAGGTTTGCTTGGATAATTATTGCTGCCGGAATCATCGCCATCGTGGTGATTCTATTATGACCGGCCTCAAGACGTTTCACCAGCGCCTAGCAGAGCTGCATCTCCTTGGTAAGGGCCGCGAGCTTACGGCTGATGAAATGCAAGAGATGGCAATCTGCCTCCACCTGAACGCTGAGTATGCGCTCTCCATGGCTTACTTGGAGAACATGTCCCTTGTCGCCAGTCTCGTGCATGATGTTGACTGGCAGTACGAAATCTGTCTGGACATCGAAGAACTCGCACGAGACCCAATCCAGACGAAAAAGCGGAAGCTTTAAAGCTCTCCGCTTTTCTTCTTTGGAGCCAGGAATTCAAGTCTATCCGCAGAGGCACCAACCATTTCTTGGGTCAAATGCACATAAGTTTTTGACGTTGTGCTTTCATTTTTGTGTCCCAGGCGTAATTGTATTTCTTTCATCCTTGCCCCTTGTTCAAAGAGGATGGATGCAGAAGAGTGGCGTAAATCGTGGAAACGTATCTTTTTAAAACCATGTCTTTTGACAAATCTGTTCCACCATTTAGTTGCACTACCTGGATGATAGGGCACCCCGTAGCCACGATGGAAAATATATTGACGGTTTCCGCCTTTCCAGTCCTTTCCTGCCAGAAGTTTTTCTTCTAACCATTCTTTTCGAAAATCCGCTAATTCAGCCATGTACCACTCTGGCATTTTTACAATCCGTATAGATGATTCAGTTTTAGGAGCCGTTTCATATATGATTCCTTTTTTCCTGAGTGTGATGGATCGATTTATTGAAATTTCATGTGTACTGAAACTAACGTCTGACCATTCTACAGCGATCTTTTCGCCGCGCCGACATCCTCCAACTAAAGCTCCTATTATTAGGAGTCTCCAACGTCTCGGCTCAGTCAGTAACGCTTCAATTACCGCAGCAGCCTCCTGGGAGTGGTAAACTTCCATCTTTTTACGATCCACTTTAGGGCGTATGACGCCTTCCATCGGATTAATAGGAATGAGGCGCCATTTTTTCGCTATTTCCAGTACACTAAACAAAAGGTTATAAATATAACTTTGGGTTCGCTGCGATAATGGCTCTGTTTTTCCGTTACGTTTAAGCCTCGGCAGAGTGAACTCATGCATGACATTGACCAGTTGTATGGTTGATATATCACATAACCTGAGATGACCAACTTTCGGGAGGATATAGGCATCAAGGTAAGTGTTATAAATATGTTGTGTTGAAGCAGCTAAGTTTACAGCATACTTAACTGTCCATTCCTGTTTAATAAAATCAAAAAACGTCATTTTCTCCGGAGATATATAAGTTCCAGCTTCTATTTCGGTTACGAATTTTGCTAGTTCAACTTCGGCGTCACGGCCGTTACGAGCCTTTATAGTTTTGGTGTGGCGGATACGTTTTCCGGTTGCATCCCGTCCGCCTTCAACCAGTAGCCGATACGTTCCTTTTCCTCGCTTTTCGACGCGAGCCATAGTCGATCCCCCTTGGTGTAGCGATTTTGTTCAAAGCGTTCCCTGTCGGCATTTTCCTTCTCATACAATAGATAGTAATAAATCGACCCAATAACAGCATATCCGACAAAAAGCAACAAAAGCAACAATTTGTTTTTACTCATTCCACAAAACACTCCACTATTTGTGTTGATTATGCAACAAAAACCGACGATTTATTGTATAATAGGTAATGCAGCAGGATATTACATAAGCACCAATTCTGAACAGCGCTATTGTAATACGAACGCTTGTTCGTTAGAATGGGAACATATCACACTCTCGGGGGATTCGATATGGATGATGAAAAGCAGTGTAAGCTCCAACCAATGGAAGTGGTTCAATTTTTTATTAGTCAAGGTTTAGATCCAACGCCGCTCAAGCGTGTTTTTCCTGGCCTTAATTTGAAGACTGTTTCCTCGCCAGTTGATAACGCGCGATCGCAAGAATCTCCCTAACCTGATCTTCTGACAGCTGCTCTCCATCATGCACTAGTAAACGTTGTAAAACTCCTATGGATTCTTCATTATTTATTTCTATGGCATTTAAAATTACAGCTGCGGTCGCCGTGCTAGGTGGTCGCTTTTTTTCATCTTCACTATAATTTTCTTCATCAATCAATCGGTTCACTGTCACGCCATGTAATTCTGCAATTTTCTTCAATGTATCTAGTGGAGGGTTTCTTTCACCGCGTTCATAGTACGAATATGCTTGCCTTGAAACGCCTATAGAATCTGCTACTTGCCCCTGATTCCAGCCCTTTTTCCGCCTAAGTTCCTTCAACACACTTGGTAGATTATCCGCTATCGACATATTCGCCATCCTCTTTAACTCAGCATTCTCATTAACACTAAACGCCTCGTTCAATTCTACCCAACGCTCGTAGATGTTCGACATAGATGTAGATGCCTTTTTTGTGAAAATGTATTTTTTACTTTTTATCTCCAAAAACTCATGGTTTCAATCCACGCTTAAAACCAAAATATATAATTTCATAGATATCTGAGGGTTTTTCCTCTACTTTCTTTGGCATTTTGACGAGGGGTCTTCATGTACATGAAAAATATATATAAAAATACTTGTATAAATTATTAAATTTTATCACCTTCCTCAATTTTATTAAGTTGAAAGTGAAGTTTAAATACATCGATCTAAATAATAGTTGTGTATTACACAAACATTTTAACACTCAAGGCAACGATATACTATATTTTTTGTGAAATTAAAAGGACATACAACTCATAGTTGATTTAAAAGTAATTAAGGTTAACAATGTTTTAAATTGTGGAAATATTCTTGTTGACATTCCACAATCTGTTGATGTAAATTAGAACCAAGCCGGAAACGGTGCAACGATTTGCAACAAAATTCAACGAAATGGGGTGAAAAGCAAATGGATGCAACACTTGAAACGCAAGATAGGGCAACGATGAATATTGATGAGGCCGCCGTTTTTATTGGAATCTCGAAACGCACCATGTATGACATGCTCGCGAAGCGTCAGATTCCATTCGTGAAATTCCGCAATAAGTACCTGTTTCGTCCAGAATCGCTGCGCAGATGGCTTGCAGATCAAGAAACGAAGCAGATGGCGTAAAGCCGGCCGGATTGCTGGGGGGCTCCCCGGCGCAGAGTATGTAGGGACTGTGGCGCTTGTCCTTGTCTCTATTATCCTAGCAACAATGCAACGAATCTAGTAACTAATCGTGACACGATGTCACAGAAAGGGATGAAAATGGGACACTTGGGAGTCGCAATGAAGGATGTTAGGGAAAAGTTATCATTATCTCAAGAAGATTTTGCATCTCGTATGGGTTACACACGCAGCGCTCTCAGCCGAATTGAATCGGGTGACCGCCCGATTCCAGAGGACATTGAATCGAAACTTTCACGCAGCAGTTGGAGGTTTGCATTGCGTGTGGCAAACCATCGCACTGGCGGGTGGATTACGGATCTGCTCGCCATCATGCCGGATTTTGATTTGCATCCAGCTGCCCTCAAGGAGTTGGTCACCAAGGAATTACGGGAGTTGATGGAACAATTGGGCAAAATCATCCTGCTGAACAAAGCAACTCCAGAAGAAGCAACGCGGCTTTGGAGTGAGGCAAAGGATGTCTGCGACAACGTGTTTGTATTCATGGGGGTGCTGGAGGAGCAGTTCCAACTTGATCGTAACAAGCTGATTCAGCAATACGAAAATGAAGTCCGCGAAGGGAGACGGTAGTATGGCATGGATTGTGGTCCAGAGCATTCGGGGGTTACGTCAACGTAGTAACGATTTGGTGAGGATGTATCGCCAATTGAAACGTTCGGATGCAAATCATGGAGGATTGAACTGGCTTCGCGATGAGATTCGTGAAATTGA
This sequence comes from Paenibacillus pasadenensis, assembly GCF_023715725.1. Classification (GTDB taxonomy): domain Bacteria; phylum Bacillota; class Bacilli; order Paenibacillales; family Paenibacillaceae; genus Paenibacillus_O; species Paenibacillus_O pasadenensis_A. The sequence goes on along the minus strand of NZ_JAMBOT010000001.1, from coordinate 913,639 downwards.
GTTTGCTATCGATCAAATGAAAAAAGATATGGCCGCCCTCTTTTTGCACAAAGAGAGCAGCCATGAGAAATCCTTTAACCACTTGGGAGAAGCGGAAGATTTCAAGGATAGTTTACTGCAACAACAGATTATTCGCAAGGAAAGGCGCTTAAGCTCGTGAATGTCGGTGATGCTCCAATAATTCGGCGCACTGAGTTGACCGGATATCCGCATCATCAACCCTTCCTTATAAATCCTTACGAATGGATTGCTCTTGAACGTAAGAAGAAACGGAGGCCCTCTGCATGTCCATCTCGCATTTTCCCGAACTCACCACCGATAAAAAGAAATTCATTCTGACCTGCGGCTTCGGCGACAAGGACGCAGCCAAAAGCATTCCAGGCGCAAAGTGGGACACGAAGCTCCGTCGCTGGACGTACCCCGCAACGCCGTACAGCCTGCGCGACCTGAAAATAGTATTCCCGCACGTCATCGTCGATCCGGCAGTTTTGGCGGATGTGCAGGCGGTGCAGCAGCGGAACGAAGCCATCGAAGCGATCAAAGAAGCGGACGATGCTGAAGTGAATCTTCCAATAAAGGCTGTCCCATTCGTGCATCAACGCAAAGCGTTTCAAATGGCGCTCACTACGCCAAATATTGCGCTGCTGTTCGAGCAAGGTTGCGGTAAGACGTTGGAGGCAATTGCAATCGCCGGCAGTGACTTTATAGAAGGTCGGCTGCAGCGAATGCTGATCCTGGCGCCGAAATCGGTCGTCCCGGTTTGGCCGAAGGAGTTTAATCGTTTCGCAGACTTCCCTTTCCTAGTAGCGGCGCTGCGCGGGTCTTCACTGCAAAAACAAAAGCAACTCTCCGCTTTCCCTCCAACAGGGGATGCCTTGCAGGTCATCGTCATCAATTACGAAAGTGCATGGCGTATCGAAGCCCAACTGCTTGCCTGGCTGCGCAAGGCAGACGGGTATGGTGTGGTAGCCGACGAGTCGCAGCGCATCAAAACGCCCGGCGCGGAGCAAAGCAAGGCGGTCCACAGGCTCGGCAAAGACGCCGTGCGGCGCATGATTCTCTCCGGAACCCCGGTCAATAACTCACCTCTGGAATTTTTCTCTCAATATAAGTTCCTCGATCCCAGCGTGTTCGGCACCAGCTTCACCGCATTTAGATCCCGCTACGCCCGCATGGGTGGCTTTCAGGGGAAAGTCGTCGTCGGCTATCAAAATCTACCAGAGCTCGTTGCCAAGGCTCATAGCATCGCGTACCGCGTCAGCAAGGCCGAAGCGCTTGACCTACCACCGGAGATGTACGTCACCCGCGTGGTGGAGCTCGGCAAGCAGGCTCGAAAGATGTACGACGCTATGCGGAAAGATGCGTTTCTGGAGCTTGAGTCCGGCGGACAAATCACGGCGCAGAACGTGCTCACCAAGATTGGTAAGCTGCAGCGCATGACGGGCGGCTTCGTGAGTTTGGAGGAGGACGGCCTGCCGACCGGCATCACCTACAAGTTGCACGACGACAAGCTTGGTGTCTTCGAGGAACTGCTCGATGAGATCATGGACGCAGGTAAGAAGACGGTGGTGTTCGTCCGCTACCTCGACGAGCTGCACGCCATCGAGAAGCTGCTGGAGGCTCGGAAGCTTGGGTACCGCAGCATCTACGGCGATGTGAGCCAGGACGACCGCGGGCGTTTTGTGGATGAGTTCCAGGATGACCCGGCGGTGCGGGTGTTTGTGGCTCAGATTCGGACGGCGGGGCTCGGTCTCACGCTGACGGCGGCGGACACATCGATCTTTTACTCTACGGGGTATAGCCTGGAGGACTATGCCCAAGCTTGCGCAAGGATCCACCGGACAGGGCAGACCCGAAGTGTAACGCACTACCTGCTGGTCTGCGAGGATACGATCGACGAAGACATCGCCGAGGCGCTGCAAAAGAAAAAAAGCATGGCTGATTTGGTCGTGGACAATTACAAAACTCTATTAGGAGGAAAAAAGAAATGACGACAAACATGCAGAATGCGGTGACTGGCTATGCGGAGCAGTTAGTGAAAGTGCGCGAGGAGATCGAGACGGCCGAGTCCGTGTTGAAAGGACTCGGGGAAAAGAAGGCGGAGATTGAGCAGGGCATGTTCGCCATGATGGTGGAGGAAGGCATCGATGGCATTAAGCACGGCGGGTTCAGCTTCAGTCCATCGGTTCGACCGTTTGCCAGCCTGTCTGCTGAAACGAAGGAAGAAGCCTTTGACTGGCTGCGGGAGAACGGTTATGGCGATCTGATTAAGGAAGCGGTTAATGCCAATTCGCTGACCAGCCTGTACAAGGAACTCGGCGCCGACGAAGCCCCGGAGGAATTTTTGGCGCTGCTTAACGTCCACAACAAGCAACAAATCAATGTAAGGAAGTCCGGACGATGACTGCGGCAGGGGAAGCGGCAAAGACGCTACGCGACCATGCCCGCTACCTGAATTATCTGGCGGAGCATCTGGAGCGCGAGGACGTTCGCAGCGCGACGGGAGAGTTATGGCTGCTTGATATGCCGAAGCTGCACGGGGCAATTGGTTACGTTGAAAATCAAACTAATGGAGGGATTAATCCATGAATCAATCTAACGCGGTACAAATTTATCAACCGTCCTACAACCTTCCGATCCTAGCCGACCGTGATGAAATGATGGAGCTCATGCAAGACATGGAAGGAGTGACGCCGGAATTTCAGCGTGTCAAATTCCCGGCTGGCGGCGCACTGGCATTCGATCTCAAGGACGAGAGCGGCGAGGACGTCGCAATATCGGACCTGCAGGGTGTCATCATCGACCGCCATGCTGTGAATGTCTACTATAAAAGTGCATTCACGGGAGGCAATGAAGCGCCGGACTGCACGGCTGCGGATGGAAAGATTGGCCGGGCTGCAGAAGGTGCCCCGGTGCCATGGGCTGGCGGCTGCCAGGAATGCGCAACATGCCCGTTCAACCAATTCGGACCTAACAACGAGCCGAAGCCATGTAAGAATCAGGAACGCCTGTACCTGCTGCGCGAGGGAGACATCTTCCCTGTCATTATTACCGTGCCGCCAACAAGTCGTAAGCCGCTGAACAGTTACCTCTCCGGTTTGATGAACAAACTGAAGCCGGCGCACGCGGTGGTTACGAGCATCAAGTTGAAGAAAGAAGTCTCGAACGGCGGCATTAAGTACTCCAGCGGTGTTTTCACGAAGGTCAAGGACCTGACCAAGGATGAAGCCAAAGCAATCAAAGCGTACGGCGAACAGCTGCGTCCGATCCTGCGCCGCGAGCCGGAACAGGTTGTCACGGTTGTTGAAGAAGGATACGGAGCCAGTGCCCCGCCGCCAAGTGATGAGATGGCACCGCCGGAAGCTGAAGATCAATTGTTCTAAATTGAGGAGGAGTCAACAATGAAAAGTCAGCTTCCATGGGCGCGGTACCTGGTTGATCGTGGTTATCCTATTATTCCGACGTATCCTGATTCCAAGTCCGCTCTTGAATCGGGATGGCAATATTACAATGAAAATCATCCTGATAACAGCACGCTGCGCCGCTGGTTCAGTGTCGCAGAAAATAATATCGCCCTCTGCACCGGAGTAAACAGCGGTATCATAGCGTTTGAATTTTCCGGTCGGGACGGAGCAGGAACGCTGCGGCGGATTGAAAAAGCAATCCGTCCGCTGCCTCCAACACTCATGATCCGGCGGTATCCGCCGAGTTGGGGCCCGGAACGCGGCTATGACTACGGCGACTACAACGTGACGCATCTGTTCCGGTTTGAGCAGAAGCTCAGTTCGCTGCGAATCAGCGGAAACCTTGCTGTCAAAGGGGATGGCTGGTACACGATGCTTCCTCCCAGTGTGGTCGGGGGCGGATCATATGAATGGTACGGAGATGAAAATGAAATTGTAGATTTGCCCGATGCATTTGAGGATTTCTTGCTCGAAAAGGCTCGGGTTGCTCTTTAATCGCCTGAGGGCGACGCCTTGGGGGAGGCGCGGAAGAGAGCAGGGTGTGAAGGGAGTGCTGGCGCTTACATGACACAACTCGAAATAGCTCTGAAATACTTGCAGCGGGGATGGAGCGTCATCCCCCTGCATCCACGCGATAAGAAGCCGGCTATATCTTGGCAGAGCTTCAGTACCAAGCATCCCTCGCGGGACTTGGTAACAGCGTGGTTCAAGGGGAACGAACGAAATATAGGCATACCAACTGGCGCAGTGAGCGGCATTATTGTACTTGATATCGATAAAGCAAAGAAAGAAGGGGACGCGGATGGCTTCGCGTCCCTCGCCCTGATTGAAGCTGATCGCGGCGCGCTGCCGGATACGCTGACGGCGACGACGGGCAGCGGCGGTCGGCACTACGTGTTCAAACATCCCGGCGGCACGCTCACCAATTTTAGCAGGAAGAAGATCGGGATTGATTTTCGTGGCGATGGTGGTTTCATTGTTGTGGCGCCGTCGTTGCATCCTTCGGGCGGGGTATACGAATGGAATAATGATCTGGAACCAGCAGATTGCCCGGAATGGCTCGCGGAGCTGGCGTCAGGCGGACCGGAGCCGGACTGGTACCTGAAGTTGTTCACTCCCAAGAAAGCAGCTGCAGCAGTGAAAACAGAGCGGCTGCGTGCGATCCGAGGTAATTATGAAGCGGGAAAGGCGAAAGGTGCCGCTGCTGTGCTTGCGGGCTGCGCGTTTTGCCGCCATTGCAAGGACGACGCTGCTATGCTGCCGGAGAATGAATGGTACGCCATGGTGACTAACCTGGCGCCGCTGGATGATGGTCCGGCTGCCGTGCATGAGTTGAGCAAGCCTTACTCGGGTTATAGCGAGCGGGAGACGGAACGGAAGATTGAACACGCGCTACAGAGCGATAAGCCGCACACTTGCCAGTACATCCAGAACAACGTCGGTTTTGATTGTCCGAACGGCGGCTGCGGCGTGACGGCGCCAATTGGTTTTGCAACGGATGCGGTAGCTGGAGCGCGTGGGGTTGTCGCGTCGTTGATCGACCGTATGAAGGATGCAGTGATCCGGGAGGAAGTGTTTGCGGAGGACGTTATCGGCGCTCTCGCGGTACTGAAGCGTAAAGAGCCGGCTGAGCTCGCCATTGTGAAAGGGCAGATTAAGGATCTCGCCGGACGCGACATCAGCATGCGGGACCTGAACAGCGCCATCACGGAGCGGGCGAAACGGGACAGCAAGCTCAAGGTAGTCGAAAAACTCGACGATGCGCCGCCGATGGAGGGCACCTGGCTGGAGAAGAAGCCCTTCGAGTTCGCGGTCCGTAAATTCGGAGACTGGAACATCAGTGAACGCGGCATAACTCGTGTCATCTTCACAGACCAGGGTCCGCAGGAAGCGACGGCCTGCGATGCGCCGATATTTATTTCACGCCGAATGAAGCGCGTCGACGGCACCGCTGACGCCAGGGTTGAACTCACTTGGTGGCGGGACAACGAATGGCAAAAGGTTGCGCTCGACAAGGACATGGTATCTATGGCGAGCAAGGTTCCCATGCTCTCAAACCTCGATATACCCGTGAACAGTGAAATGGCCAGGACCTTTGTTGGCTACATGTCCGAGTTTGAAAAGGTATACGGCGGCGAAATTCCTCTCGTTAAGACCGTTTCCCGGCTCGGCTGGTATGGCTCGAATCACTTTTTTCCCGGCGTACAGGGCGACATGGAGATTGATAACCCTGACATGAAGAATCAGCAGGAGGGCTTTCACGGGCACGGTGAGCTCATAGACTGGGTGTCATTTATTGAGCCGCTGCGTGCGTTTCCGATTGCCCGGTTCATGCTGGCGTGCAGCTTCGCTTCTCCGCTGCTGCGGATCGTGAACGGGCGGATATTCATCTTTCACGCTTATGGCGGATCACGCGGCGGCAAAACAGCTGCGCTCAGTGCGGCTTTGAGTGTGTGGGGCCGACCGGAGGACATCATGGCGAATTTCAACACGACCGCCGTCGGCATCGAGCAGCTCTGCGGCTTTTACAACGACTTACCGGTCGGGCTCGACGAGCAGCAGGTCGCCGGACGGAAGCAGGACTTCATTGATAAGCTCGTCTACGCACTCTCGATGGGGAAAGGCAAGACCCGCGGTTCCAAGGGCGGCGGCATCAGGGAGTACCAGTCCTGGAAAAATATTATTCTCACCACAGGGGAGGACCCGATCAGCGCGGACAACTCCACGGCCGGCGTTAAGACACGGACGCTTGAAGTGTACGGACGGCCGATCCCCGACGAGCTCAAGGCGCAGGCGGTGCACCGTGGTATCAATGGTGCGTACGGCGTCGCCGGGCCTACGTACATTCAGGCGCTGCTGGCGCTCAGTAAGGAGAACCCCAGGGCGATCATGGACGACTTTGAGCGCATGGTGGCAACGCTGCAGGAAGGCTTTCCGGACAATCTGACCAGCCACTTATCCAGCGTCGCTGCGGCCTGTCTGGGCGATTTCTACGCGAGCCGGTACATCTTTGGGATGGAAGAGATCGACGCCTGGGACGAGGCTCTGCTGCTCGCGGAGACGATGTTCCCGCAGCTGGTTAAGCAGGCGGAAGTCGACGACGCCACGCGGGCGTACGACTATTTAATGGATTGGACCGAAGCGCACGAGGATACATTTGCGGACCGTCCACGCCCGGTGTGGAGTGGATTCATTGGGGATCGGGTGTCCGGCGCGCCTTTTGATGTGAAGGGATATACGTTTTACTTTCCGACGGTGTTTGATGAGGTTTTGCGGGAGGGGAACTTCAATCCGACTCGCATCTTAAAGGATTGGGCGCAAAATGGCATGGTGCTCACCGATCAGCGGAAGGGCGAGGCAAAGGTTCGGCACAAGGTTCGGCGCCGTGTGTACGTCTCGTATGGCGAGGATGCGTCCAAGGATTACAAATATTTCGTTGGCGTCAAACGGCGAAATTTTGATGAAGAGGCCTAATATGTCCACAAGAGTGGACATATATGTCCACAAAAAAATGAGTAGTGGACATACGAAAAAACCAGGCGGGGCGCGGGTTTGGAGCCTTTTATGTCCACTATGTCCACTAATTTAAGGTTTACCTCTATATATGGGGCGAAATTTCACACGCACAAAAATACGTAAATCTATAATGCCGTGTGCGCCATATAAAACCCTATATAGTGTTTCATCCGTTTTTTTGTGGACATTGTGGACATAGTGGACATATTTTTTGAAAAACCCAGTATTGGCGCGGTTTAAACCTGACATGACTTTTAAAATTAGTGGACATATTTGTTGATTTTATGTCCACAAAAGTGGACATACGGCGTTTGGGAGGTGTCCCAATGAGTATTGAAGCCGATTTTCAGCGCAAATTAGCCGAGCGGAAGGCCATTAGGAAAAAAGGGCCGACGGTGGACGCTCTGATTAAGGCCCCGGAAGAACGCTATGGCTTTGCTCGTAGTGTGACGGAGGACCCGCGCCCGGATCTGGCGGAGGACTCCAAGTTGTGGGGAGAGCTACTTCGGATCGCGGCGGGATATCAATTGGTGGATCGGGAGAAGTGTATGGCGTTTGCCGCGACACTGAACTATTTGCGCGGCGGTGGAACGAGACTGGTGGCTGGCAACAAAATTTGGGTATTGCGTCCGGAGATCGATTGCAACAAAGGGTGGCAGAGTCAAGAAGAGTATGACAACGCCAAAACATGCCTGAATCCTTATAAAGACTGGATTCCTCACGCTCTTTCGGAGCTGACTTTTTTGCAACCATTAGGCAACAAATAGTTGATTTTGTCATTGAAATTGTTTATTATAGTTGCATAGGGTGTTTCGGAGGTGAGCATATGGGGAATCGACAATTCCTCAAAACGGAAGAGCTGGCTGCGCGACTGAATTGTCCGAGATCATGGATTTACCGTCTCGCTTCGCAAGGAATGCCAAAGATTCAGGTCGGGAAGGGAAACTTTCGTTTCATTGAAGAGGATTGCCGGGCTTGGCTGATATCGGTGCAGCAATCCATGGAGAAAAACGATGCCAGCTCGTAAGGAATCATCCATTCAAACATCGATCATTCGATTTTTGCGAGGTTTAGGCGCCTACGTGGTGAACCATCATGGCGGATTGTACAGCGCAGCTGGTGTGCCGGACATTCTGGCATGTGTAAATGGCCGTGCTGTCTATATTGAAGTGAAACGTGATGGAGGGGAGCTGAGTGTGCTGCAGGAGCAGCACCTCCTCCGAATTAAAAAAGCTGGCGGTCTCGCCATTGTCGCACGGAGTGTGGCAGAGGTGCAGCAGGCTCTGGCGGATGCAGGACTAACGAAAGGAGACGGTATTGGTGAGCAGAGTTGAATTAAAAAAAGATGTGCTACAGAAAAGGCGTAGCGGCTTCACGGTGGACGAAATCGCGGAAATGCAAGGAATCTCCATTGATGATGTGCGTGAACTCTTGGAGGGATTCGATAAAACGGGATTAGATAAAGACCTATACCCCGAAATCGCGGCGCGGGTTAAGAAAATCATGTTTGAAGATAAATTGCCAAACGCGGTACGCCTAGTGGCAGAGGAGTTTGATACTACGGTCCACCACGTGCGGGCTATCTGCCGGAAGCAAGGGGCTGATTTAAACGGTCATATTGTAAAAGCAGAGCTGTTGTATAAACGGAACAAGGAAATGGCTGATTTACGGCAGCAGGGCAGGACGAATGAGGAAATCGCCGTAAAATATGGCCTCACTGAGCGTACCGTGGCAAATCTGCTTGGTTGTGTGGAGCAGGATGCCAACTGGATCGAAGTCAAACAAAAGAAGGATTCGGCATTGGCGGAAAAGATCGTGAAAATGCGCAAAGAAAAAGCGCCAATCGTGAAAATCGCCACTACGCTGCACGTCGGATATGACCGAATTTATCAGGCATTGGAACAGGCTGGATTAATTGATGTAACGAAAATCAAGCGTCGGCCCTACAAGCCCCGGATGAGCAAGGCAGGCTGCGCGCGGCGGAACATTGAAATCATCACCGCTGCCGAAAAAGGTGAGACGCTCGAACAACTGGCGGAAAGGTACGGACTGAGCCGCCAGAGAGTACGAGGCATTCTGTGGTCCTCCAAAAAGGAGGTGCGGCCTAATGGCAGCAGGTAAGCGTCCGACCGTTAAGCAGCGAACTATCCTCAAATCCAATGGGCTTGACTGGGCGCATTGGCTGATTTTGAAAGACCTCAACTCCGAAATGGTAATCAAGCACCGCTACACCGACCGCGAAAGGACGGTGTTTAAGTGAGTAATAGTCCCGTTAACCCCAATCATTACAAGCGCGGTGGCCTGGAGACAATCGAAGTCATTCAGGCCTTCACCGCGAATCTCCCACCTTTTGAAGCTTACCTCATCGGAAATGTCATCAAATACACCTGCAGATACAAGGAAAAGAATGGCAGTGAAGACTTGAAAAAGGCAGCCACATATCTGGCGTGGGCAGTTGAGGCTGCCGTGAAAAGGGAGCGATCCGAGCATGAAGCGTCTTTCGTGGCACCTAGCGACCCGGCAGCAGCTCGAGGAGATCGTTTATCAGGACAGTGGAGCGAGCCTAGCCGACAAGCTGTCCGCGGCGGCGGAACTGCACAGGCGCCGGCGGCCGGCTTGGCAGACGAACCAAGTGAAGGTTCGACGGGCGAGGGCGTAAATGAGAAAAAGCGCTTCGTCTGCAATAGGCTGCACAAGACTCTTATAGGAAAGGTAATGGGGCCGGGCTGCGGATGGTCGTCAAACGTTGAGGTTGACAGGTGCATAAAATGCGGTGGTCCAATGGTGCCGAGTTCCTTACAAGGGAAATGAACCTGTAAACATTAAAAACAAACACTTGGGAGGTAATAAACATGGCAATTCGTAAAAATGACCTTAAGGATTTCATTGTTAATAAATCAAACATCAAACTTTTAGCAATTAGACAGGAAACTCTCACATACGTAGCAGATCGGTTCCGGCCCGTTATCTTCGATCTTTTTAAAGAAGCAGAATCACTCGAACGGCAAGCTCAGATTTTTAATAATAACTTGGAAAACCTTATACATTCTCATACACGGTTTGATCGATGGTTTTTCAAAGAAATTGTCTTTGATGTCAATAATCGCATTGTAACGTTACGAGAAGATATTGTTCAGGAACAAGCGAGGAACGCATTGGAAAACATTTTGGATAGGAGTACCAATGGTCTGATTAAAGACCTTGACATTCTCCAGGCCGATCTCAAGTCTGAACTTCAAGCTAAGATCGCAGCGTATCAGGAATTGCAGAAACTTAAAGACGAACTGTCCACGATTATCAGTGCTAGCACCAATGGCGACAAAGCATTTAAGCAACTTCAAGACCTTGGAGTAGACCTCTCCGAATATAATTCCGGCAGCACGAACCTCCCAGCGGTAGTCAAACTTTCGGCAAATGTCTGCGTCCTTAACGGAACGTGCTGAGAACACAAAAAGAGCCCAGGGTGTGCGCCCCAGGCTCTCCATGACCGATGCTTTCGGATTATGTCCAGATTGTACCAATTTCGCCGCGAGGCGTCAATATAGGAGAAACGGATATGCTTAGCCGCACCAAATTGGAAGAGTACCTCACTGAAACATGCGACGAACAAACGCCGGAAGTACGCCGGTTTATCAAGGACCTCATGATCAAGATCGAATTCGGCCACTTTGAGCCAGATGATAACGAAGAGTCCGAGGATAACGCCTACGATAATGCTTAGGCCGAAGGGCATCGGGGCGACCGAATCACCCAGCAAAGCGGGGGCCGACACAGGCCTCCTAGCCCCCAGGGGCAGAAAGGAGAGAGCCATGCAGGAGATGGTCATAGATAACTTTGCCGGCGGAGGCGGAGCCAGTACCGGCATTGAAATAGCTATCGGTCGCAGCGTGGATGTGGCGATTAACCATGATCCCGATGCTATAGCCATGCACGAGGCCAACCACCCGGAAACGCGACATTACTGCGAATCGGTTTGGGAGGTTGATCCCCGGGAGGTGGCTGCTGGCAGGCCGGTTGGATTGGTTTGGCTCAGCCCGGACTGCAAGCATTTTTCCAAAGCAAAAGGCGGCAAACCGGTCGAAAAAAGCATCCGCGGGCTCGCTTGGGTAGCGGTGCGTTGGGCGGCGACGGTCAAACCGAGAGTGATCATGCTTGAGAATGTCGAGGAGTTTAAAACATGGGGCCCGTTACTGGACGGCATGCCTGACCCGAAACATAAGGGCCGGACGTTTAACTGCTTTGTTAATGCTCTCAAGCGACTCGGCTACAAAGTCGACTGGCGGGAGCTGCGGGCCTGCGACTACGGCGCGCCGACGATCCGTAAACGACTGTTTCTGGTCGCCCGGCGGGATGGCAGGCCGATCGTCTGGCCGGAGCCAACGCATGGCGACCCGGAAAGCGAGGCGGTTAAGTCCGGGCGGCTGCAGCCGTGGCGCACGGCAGCGGAAATTATCGATTGGTCGATCCCGTGCCCGAGTATCTTCGAACGCCGGAAGCCGCTGGCCGAGAACACGCTGCGGCGCATCGCCCGTGGCATCCAGCGCTTTGTCATCGACAGTCCTGATCCATTTGTCATCAAGGTCAATCATCATGGAGATGCGTTTCGCGGGCAAGAGATCGACGAGCCGCTGCAGACCGTCACGGCTAAAAACGGCTGGGGCGTGGTCACTCCATACATCGCCCGGATCGGGCAAACAGGTTTCGGTTCCGACCGCTTGCAGTACGAAGTAATAGACCCACTGACAACCATCACGACAAAGGGCGAGCACCTGCTTGTGAGTCCTACGCTAATTGAAATTGGCTATGGTGAGGGGCCGGGGCAAGCGCCCAGGGTACCCGGACTGCATAAGCCGCTCGGAACGGTCGTTGCCGGGGGCCGGAAGCATGCGCTTGTATCTGCTTTTATCGCTCGCCACTTCGGGCAATCCGTTGGCAGCGATGCAGCGGAGCCAATTGGCACGGTCACAGCTGGCGGTGGTGGCAAGTCCTCACTCGTAACCAGCCATCTCGTTAAGCTGCGTGGCACATGCCAGGACGGCCAGCTTGTTACGGAGCCTATGCCGACTATTACGGCTGGCGGGCTGCATGTCGGAGAGGTACGTGCATTTTTGCTCAAATACTACGGCAGCGCCGACAACGGCCAGCAGCTAACGGACCCGCTGCACACGGTGACAACCAAGGACCGGTTCGGGCTGGTGACGATAGAGGGCGTTGATTATGAAATCGTCGATATCGGCATGAGGATGCTGGAGCCTCACGAGCTGTTCGCGGCGCAGGGCTTTCCAGACAGCTACATCATCGACAAGTATGCCGACGGCAAGCCGGTAAGCAAGGCGGCGCAGGTCGCCCGTTGCGGCAACAGCGTTTGCCCGCCGCTGGCAACAGCTCTGGTCCGGGCTAACCTCCCCGAGCTTTGTATTGGCTCTGGCAAGTTGCTTGCATTTGAACGATACGCAGCAGCTTCGGAAGGTCAGCTGCAGCTCAGCATATAGCCCCCAGGGGCAGCACAACAGGGAGGAGGTAAGCCATTGAGCGTACCTCTGGATCAACCCTATAGCAGCAACAGCCGGACAGCAGCGGCTATTTTAGTTCAACAGAAGGAGAGTGCGGCTATTGAGCGTCACCGTCAAATACAAAACAAAAAGGAACTATTGTTCCTGCTGCGACCAAAAGCTTCCTGCTCCAAAAATGAGCAAGGAAAGAGTGTTCAACATCGGTAAAAATGATGCTTTGTCGTGGGCAGATTGGAAAGATATCGCAGAGTACCCTGAAGACATGGAGCGGTTGGTCCCTGAATTCGTCCATGAAATCATTAGTTTTCATGCAGTAGATTCATACGAAACAATTATCGTCGAACAGAGTGAAGTGGACCGGGTGAAAGAGTTCATTTTGAAAGAAGTTGTCGCTTAGACAAGCGAAAGGGGATGCGCAAGTTGTTAAACGTTGGAGACATAGTAAGTTGGACCAGCCAATCTCAGGGCAGTCACAAGGTTAAAGAGGGGGCAGTGATCGCAGTTGTGCCACCACAATGTAACGCCTCAAAATTGCTCCCTATCGACACCCCCAAGGGGCGAGTTAAGTTTGACGACGCGCTGCGTTCAACGGGATCGGATCAAACCCGGTATATCGTCGCTGTCCAGCGCCGGGGACGTAGCACATTAGTTGATTATTATTGCCCGCGTCCGAGTCAATTGGTTCGCGTGGATCAAAGGTAGATATTAGATCAGGGAGGCTACGGCCTTACCACAAGGAGGGGAAACGGTTGAAGTCAAAAGTAAACCGAGCGAAAACAGAATTTGATCATGTCATGAACTATTTACTCACGGAGTCAACCAAATGCAATACGCACGAAAGCCTCTATGCGTTGATGGCAACGGCTGCTCACACGATTGGCGGCATGGTCTGTCACTTCGATGCTGACGAAAGATCGCAAATATTAATGCATCTTACGGCAGCGATGGGAACGGGCTTGCAGGTGACGGCCAAAGCCATGGGCGAGCCGAGCGATATTGAAATCATTTTGGGTGGGCGCTCCTAGCTAGGGGTCTCCCAAGGAGGGATAGCATGGCACGTTTAAAATTCGAGATGTGGCCGCACAGGGATAAGCCTGGCGGCGAAGTCAATGGATACATGAGTCGCTTTACCGACGGAAAAGGCCGCTTCACCGACTCGTGGTGGTGCAGCCCGCCAGCTTCTATCGACCACGTAGGCCCGGAATACCTTAAACAGCGGCACCGCCATCCAAACGTGGCGAATGCCCGGCATGACGAATTCATTAAGCGCCAGTTCCGCGAGTGTGTGGCGGTGGTCAAAGTAGAGGAGGCCGCCCATGAGTAACGAACAGCAGCAGGGAAGCATTACGTGGATCAAGTACGACCGCGAGAATCCGCCGGAGGAAGGAGACTACCTTGTCACAGCCGGGAGCGATGTTTCGGAAGCACAGCTCCTTGTGCTAAGCAATGGTCCGTGGTTCATCGGAGCAATGGCACCTCCAGACAAGCAAATCACCCACTACGCCCATATCAACCTACCGGAGGTGCAGGCATGAGCGAACAGCAGCCCATGACAGCGATGACAGCGGAGCAGATTGACGCAATAAGGCAGGCGGTGGATGCAGCAACGCCGGGGCCGTGGAGGTTGTCTCCCGTACATTGGCACAAGGGATGCGCAGGCAGGAATTGCAAGCAGTCAATCTTCTCTCCGGGAAGGCGAACGATTGCAGTCGCATTTGGCGCTCAATATCGTGCAAGCCACAACGAAGAACCAAGGACTGAACTTGATTCGGATGACGCCCACCTCATCGTCAACGCCCCTAAATGGATAAACTCCCTCCTAGCCGAGGTACAGCGGCTAAGAGAATGGGAAGATGCCGCTTTGATCCCCGGTGAAAATTGCGAAGATAACGGCGGATACCAAGGTCGTGCCACGCCAGACGATCTGCGCGAAATGATCGAATGGCGAATGTCGGATGAGCGCAACCAACTGACCGCAGAGGTACAGCGCCAGCAGGGAGAGATAGCGCGACTCCAGACAGAATTGGAGCAGAAACAAGCCGATTTATTTGAGGATATCGGAAAGCATTTCGCGCCGGACTATGACAAGCTGAAACGCCTACAGGCCGAGAACGACCAGCAGCGCCGGAAGATTGAGCAGATAACGGAGGAATACAACGAAGAGCGAGCTTGCCATGAACAGACTCGACAGGGATATAAAGCAGAACTGGAACGCTTGGAAGCAGATGTGACCACGCTAAAGCTTGAAAATAAGGATTGGGAGAAGGAGTATCAGCAGGCTTTGAAACGTGAGAGTTTCCTTACGAAAGCTCATAGAGAAGCTGACAACCAATTACGTGAGCTTCTGAAAGGAGATAGAACCAATGAGTAATCAGGAAAAGATCGATCTGCTCAATACACTGCCGTGCATCTATCACGAAAAGGGAAATCCACCTTATCACTACATCGAGGTAAACGAACAGGCGCGTGCCGTCCTCAATACTGTAGGCCAGCATGATGGATGGATCGAGTTTCACAGCGTTCCCGGCGAGAACGGCCCTGAAATGTGCCTCTCAAGCCTCGCCTTTAAACTTGGGGCAACGGGACATGACGGCACGAAGTTCCTCTACGAAAGGAATGAAGCCAATGAGTAGGGAGTACAAGTTCAGAGCCTGGGACGGAACAGAGATGTACACGCCAATTCTAGCCGACGGCAAAATTTATCGCTGCGGTAGAGACTTCGAGGACGGGAACGACGCTCCGCACGATAATCTCATGCAGTACACGGGACTCAAGGACAAGATGGGGACGGGGATTTACGAGGGGGATATCCTCAAAGTGCCGGATTTATATGAAACGCCTGAAAACACGAGCATGACGTACCACAACGAGATAATCAGGTTTTCCAATTGCGCTTTTCGCTTGGGTAACCAGCTGTTGTGTGATTACGCCGAATATGTCGCGGACGAGTGTGAAGTCATCGGCTCCAAGTATACCCACCCCCATCTGCTCAAGGAGGGAGAGGGATGTTCGATCTAAAAAGGACCTGCCCCGACTGCCCGTTTATAGAGGGCAGCTCGACCAATCAAACATTGCGGCCGGAAAGGATCAAAGGGATAAAGATGGATTTGCTCCAAGGTCGAACATTTTCATGCCATAAGACGGTTAACTATGACTCAACCACTAACAAGGAAGAACAGCATTGCGTAGGTGCCATGCTCTGGCTGTATAAGCGTGACCGACCAAACCAAATGATGCGGATTGCCGAACGCATTGGTGGTTTAAGGGCAGAAAATCTATCGACGCATGGACAAATCATTGAATAGGAGGCCCCCAATGGACATTAGGACGATGCCTGCTGGGCCGGAGTTGGATGCGGAGTTGGATGCGGAGCTGGCGCGGGCGCTTGGATACGAAATAGATGCCAACGGAGTGCACTGGGTGGAAGATGGTCGCAACAGGCACTGGTCAACAGGAGTGTTTACGCCCTCGACTGACGCTAGGATTACGAATTGGGCAGCCAAGAAAGTTACAGAGCGCGGCTACACCATCCACATCACCATTGATCCGGACCGCTTGACCACCGTCGAGGTTTACCGTGCGGTTGAGGAGTTTCTTGTCACAATTTCCAAAGCTGACGGCGAGACGATCCCCCTGGCGGCAACGAGGGCGTTCATCCTGGCACTTCGGGAGGAGGCAGGGCATGCCTAGGCGCTCGAAGCCAAAGCCTGTAGATACGGGGGCATTTTCGGTCGATTATTTCAAGGATGGTATTTTGAAGGAGAATGAGCAAAATCGTCGGCATGCGGTTTTTGTGGGCTTCACAAGTGCAATCATTGAAAATAGTAGTGGGGACGATTCGCTAAAGGTTGCAATTTTAACCAACCTCCTGAAAGCATGGGGAGAAATAATTGAGCAAGGTGAAAATTGATAAGGGGGATGCAGATTGATTAAAGTGAAAACGATTCATGGGGAAGTCTTATACATTCAGCCAAGCGATGTTTCATATATGCACTCTGGGGAGTGTGACGGAGGCACAGCAACTGCATTAGGCATTGCGGGCCAGCGTTTTTGGGTGATCGAGACGCCGCAGGAGATTGCGGAGCATATCGTCGCGTACACCGGTTTCCAGCAGGATTATGCCAGCGCAAGCCGCCGGTTAATGGAGATGCGATTCGATCCGGCAGGCGTCGGTGACTATAAACGTTCGGTTATGGATGCACTCATTCCTTAGGAGGCTGATGCGATGGAAGGCATGCTGGCGTACAATGAGCTCCGAGCGGAGCATGATCTGCTGGAGCTCCGAGCGGAGGAGCTGCGCGAAGAGCACGCGGCGATGTATGCAGCGACATTCTCGCTGGGCCGGATCCCGCGATACTCTCTGGACGAGGCTGTTCGGCTGCTGAACAATGTGGAGGATCGGATTGCGCAGGTCGAAGCAGCTGCAGCACGCAAGGCGGCGGTGCTGGCGCGGATGGACGAAGTGATCGAAGGTTACGGCGGCATCAATGCCCAGATTATCCGGCTTCGGGACGTGGAGGGCATGAGTATGGAACAGATCGCTAGCGCGGTTGGCATGAGCCTGAGTTACGTGAAGAAGAAGAGTGCGAAGCTGCCGAGGCTGGCTGTGGTGTGATTGGTGCCCAAATGACTAATTACCATAACTTCGCCTGAAATCCGCGTAAGATAAGGATTTTATGGCAATTAGTGAACTTGACGTGTCCTCGAACGCCATGATATTATCATATTGGGGTAGTTATACCCTATATTCGCTAGAATCGTATTTTGAAGAGCTTCGGTCATACGCCGGGGCTCTTTTTATTTTTATTTGAGAGAGGTGAAAGCCGTGGAAAACGTTGCGATTCCCGACGAATACACATTACCGCCGAAAGCGCTGGCGTTGCTTGAAGCCATGGCCGATCCGGCAAACCGGCATTTAAACATCACCAAGCTTTGCAAGGTGGCGAATATTAGCCGCGATTACTATTATGAACTCATGGCGAAACCTGACTTCCAAGCGTACCGGCGAGCCAAGCAGACTGAATTCCTGCGCGACGCAGTGGAGAAGGTACTCTCTGCAACGATGGACTTTGCCCTTAATGAACCCAAGTGTCATCAGGACCGCAAGATGATCTTGGAAATGGCGGGCAAGTATACGCCATCTATTAAGCAGGAAGTCTCAGGTTCCATGAAACACGACATAAACTTAGCGGCCCTGAGTGACAAGGAGTTGAACGACCTTGAAACTCTCCTCAGCAAAGCTGCCGAGCCTCCAACAGGTCCAAGCAGCTAGGGCGCAGCGCAGCTTCGGGTACTACGTTGACTTTGTGAATGGCTTCCGCTACGTCAGCGGCAAGCACCTGGAAGAGTTGGACGCTGTGCTGCAACGGGTCAGTGATGGCGAGTTGAAACGGGTCATTGTGACCATGCCGCCCAGGCACGGGAAGAGTGAGCGGGTATCGAAGACCTTCCCCGCCTGGCATCTTGGCCGGCATCCAAACGATGAAATCATTGTAAGCTCCTACTCAGTGGATCTGAGCAGGGGCTTTTCTCGTTTAGCCCGGCAAGCGGTGGTGGACAGCAAAGACGTCTTCCCCGGCGTGGAACTCGATCCAAACAATTCCGGCGCGGAGAGTTGGGGTATCCTTGGCACACGAGGCGGGCTGCATGCAGCTGGCGTCGGCGGCCCCATCACCGGCAAGGGCGCAAGAATCGCCATTATCGACGATCCGCTGAAAAATGCAGAGGAAGCGAACTCTCAAACCATGCGGGACAAGGTCTGGGAGTGGTACCAGTCCACCTTGTATACGAGGCTCACACCGGACGGCGCAATTATCGTCGTAATGACGCGTTGGCACGAGGACGACTTGGTGGGCAGGCTGCTCGCTAAAGAAGCTGCCGAGGTCAAAGATGGCAGCCATGTCGGTGAGCGCTGGACAGTCATTGATTACCCAGCACTCGCGGAACCCGGTGACCGCTTGGGCCGCGAGGTGGGCGAAGCACTTTGGCCACAGCGCGGATTTGACGAGGCATGGGCCAAGGTGACGAAGAGTAATGTCGGCTCCTATGTATGGAATGCTCTGTACCAGCAGCGGCCTAGTGCGGCAGAGGGCGCCATGCTCAAGCGGGACTGGTGGCAATATTACGACTTCGATCCGCGTCTGAAACAGTGGGACGAGATGGCGCAGAGCTGGGACTGTACATTCAAGGACAGCGACGGCAGTGACTACGTCGTGGGCCAGGTGTGGGGCCGGATCGGCGCCAACAAATACTTGCTTGACCAGTGGCGAGCCCGCGCGGACATCGGAGCGACCATGCAGGCGATCATTAATATGACAGCCAAGTGGCCCAAGGCCCGCGCCAAGTACATCGAGGACAAAGCAAACGGACCGGCAATCATTCAGCTGCTCAAGGCCCGCATTGGCGGCATCATTGCTGTTAACCCTGAGGGTGGCAAGATTGCTCGGGTAAGCGCGGTGGCCCCAGAGATCGAAGCGGGCAATGTGTTCCTTCCGTCTAATAAGCCTTGGGTGCAGGATTTCGTCGAGGAAGCGGCAGCTTTCCCGCGCGGTGCCAATGACGACCAAGTGGACGCCATGAGTCAGGCCATCAATAGAATGCAGTACCGCTGGGTGGACGAGCCTGGCGAGCAGCCGAGTGATGGCGGGTTCTATGGGCCGAATGAATTGGAGGACTTGGGATTGACTAAGAAAAATGAGCTGAGGAGGATACGGTAATGGGCAAGGCGCTAAACGTAGAGTTTCATGAGATCGAAGCAACCGCAGGAGTGGTGGATATCGCCATCCGCTACGACACAAACACCGGGGCATACAACTTTCTCTTGGAGGAGAACGGACTGCCGACGACCCTGCCCATGCACGTATTCAACGGAATCCTTATCAACCTTATTCAAGAAGCCTGCCGTGGCAAGATAGACGGCTATAGATCGGAGTGAACAACGATGAAGGAATGCCCAGCATGCAAAGCCCCAGCGCCGGTCCGCAGCCGGAACGACATTGGATTCTTCAAGGCCGATGGTGTCAAGCCACTTCGGATGTATCAATGGTTCTGCCAGTCATGCGGCCTTGTATCGACGGGCGTGGCCGACTTGGGCAGCGACATTAAGCGCGTGAACGGTGAGGCGGTGGGGGATTGATGATATTTTTCTTGGTACTCTGCACCCTTGCCTGCAACGTGGCGACGCTGACCTTGCTGCTGAGCGGCGGAAGGGCCAAGCTGCCGCGTCCACCATCCCGCGAAGAGCCGGAGAAAACAGTGCTGGTTAAGCGGGCAAGGCCTAATTTCAGGTCCGTGACGCAGAAGCCGCGCGTTGAATACCACGAGTACCGGACCAAGCAAGGACTATATGCACCGCGCAGACCTGGAGTCAAGGACGATCCAGACGGTATTGAAATCGGAGGAGGAAGGAATAGATAAAAAACCCACCAATAAGGCGGGTTTTTTATCTATAAAGTGTTAACTCCTCTAAATCCACCATCTTCATCTTGAATACGCATCTGTTCCCGATCGCATAATGTCAATCTACGACATACTATGCAATTTACTTTGTTTCCTTTTATCATT
Source organism: Paenibacillus pasadenensis (assembly GCF_023715725.1). Taxonomy (GTDB): domain Bacteria; phylum Bacillota; class Bacilli; order Paenibacillales; family Paenibacillaceae; genus Paenibacillus_O; species Paenibacillus_O pasadenensis_A. The sequence continues at coordinate 893,583 of NZ_JAMBOT010000001.1, read as the reverse complement.
AAAAGTTGAGACAGTAGTTCTTCTGTGGTATCTGCCACAATCCCTGGGAAGGTCCACCCTTTACAATGCTGGCACCTTACTTGGATAGACTTAATTTTTCCCAATAATATCGCCCCCTTTTTAATTAAAAACTAAAGACCTTTACAGGATACAATTTTAACGATGAAAAAAATGTCGCATTTTGTAGAGTGTGATGGTGATTTGAAAATTACATTTCTTTCTTCTGGATAAAGAACGCATGTTCGGTTATTATAAGAACATACGATCTGTTCGGAGGGGTTATGATGTCATTTACGACCGATGAAATGGCGATTATCCGCGCAAGCATTACCTTGCCCTATGTAGTTGAGTTAATCGACAGCAATGTGGCAGAATTACAAAATGGCAAGAATGTGCTTAGACGCATGTACGCCATGATGGGATGGACCTTACTGCAGCAAGCTAAACAGGAGCTCTATGATTCGCGTCGAGGGCTTAGCCAGCTTCGTATCCGAGTGACGAGAATAGCCGAAGTTGATGGCGTGCCTCATTTCAAAGCATATAGGAATGGCATTGAAAAGACGTTCGGCATATCCAAAGATGTCATGCGGGGAGAGGTAGCGGACCATATCAGGCGGTTGTCCGCCGAGCTTGGCTCACATTTTAAACAGCACGGTTGAAAGAGTCGGAGAAATCCGGCTCTTTTTCTATTCCCAAAGAAGGAGGTGACCCTGTGGCGAAACAAAGCAAGCTGAAGATTGACACCACGTTTGCAAAGGAACGAGACGACTTCGTGGACCGCGCCGACCTGATGACCGACGACGCCGTGCAGCTGGCCGGCAAGATTCAGGAATGGTATCGGGACGCATACGAGGATAAGGATGACCGCGGCATCTACGACAAGATGGAGGCAGCGGAGTTGTACTGGGAAGGAGACCAGCATCCACCGGATAGCGACTTTGATCCCGCTTCGAACACAAACATTGTAAACTCAACCGTTGAGGGAATGGTCGCGTATCTCGTTGAGCAGAACCTTGCCGTCGAGGCAAAGCCGCGCGGGCCGAGCGACTTAGCGTTCAGAGGCAAGGCTGTCGCGCTCATGGAGTGGTGCATTGACCAGAACCGGATGCGCCGCAAGATCGACGTCCACGAACGGCGCCGCAAGAAGTTTGGTACCGGTGTATTCCGCGTTCTCTTTGATTACGAGGCGCTCGACGGGTTTGGCCTGCCGCGCATCGAACCGGTTAATCCCGGAGACGTATTCGTTGATCCGACGGTCAAGGACATCTACAAAATCCAAGAGGGCCGGTATATCATCGAGCGCATTCCGCGCAGCGTGGAGTCTGCCCGCGAACTGTACGGCGATGACTTTGCTGACGCCATCAAGCCAGGCTACTATCCAAACGAAGTGGACGATGGCGGATTTGGCGACGACACGGCGGAGCCCTTCGCTGCTGCGGACGAGGACGGACAATACATGCACTGGCTGGTCTGGACGCATGCCTGGGTGGATGATGATGACGCCATGGAGGAACAGGCGACGGAGGAAGACTTCGACACCGCAGCTGCTATGCAGGATGGCGGGATCGATGAGGACGAAGCGTCCGACGACCCACAACCGGATAGGCCGACGCAGTATCGCAACAAAAAGAAAGTGCTTCGCCTCATTGAGATGAGCGCATGCGGCCTAATCTTCCGCGATACGCTCTCCGACGGTGTTCCGATTTGTGAGGACGATAACCGCTTCCCTTACTTTATGACGCCGGATATGTACCGGGAAGGAACCGTTTGGGGCAAGGCGACAGCGGAGCTGCTTATCCCGGAGCAGGACGCTATCAATGATGTGGAGGACGCTATCCGCATTAATGCCCGCTTAACCGGTAATCCGCAGCGCGTCTTGGACACCAATTCCGGCATTGATCCTGACAAACTGACCAACGAGCCGGGCTTGGTTATTCCGAGCGACCAGGGTACAGGTGGTTTGGAATGGATTCAGCCGCCAGGCATGCCTACTTATATCATTAACTACCGGACACAGAAGCTTCAGTATGAGCGGACCGTCGTTAGCCGGTGGTCCGATCAGATGAACGGTGTGAAGCAAAGTGGCGTCGATACGGCGACCGAAAGTCTTGGGCTGCAGCAGGCTGGAACCCAGAATATCAGCCATGACAAGTCTCTGCTGGAGGAAACGCTAGGCGAGGTCATGGAATACTGCCTCATCTTAATGATGGAGAATTACACCGAGACGGAGATTTTCCGCATTACGGAGAATGGCGAGGATACGTTCCGGGCCATTAATCCAAGTGCAATGAAGCAGATTCCGACGCTTGTGCCGACGACGCCGGAGCGGCAGATGGGCTTCATGGAACAATTTCCTACAGCGGAGTCAATGCCGGAATTTCTCCCACATCCAGAAGGACTTACGCAGCGTATCGCGCTGGATATCAAGGTAACGATGGGAGCAGGGCTGCCGAGCAACAAAGCATTCATGTGGTCTTTGATTAAGGACGCCATGGCAAATGGTCTCATCACGCAGCCAGAGGGCCGAAAACTGGCGAAGGAGTACCTTGGGCTTCCAGTTAACGAGGAGCCGCCAGCTCCGCCGATGCCGCCGCAGATGCCTGGCATGCCAGGACCGGGCGGGCCGCCGCAGAACCCGCTAGTGCAAGGACTCTCCGCAGGCGGACAACCAATGCCGGGAGGTGGAGCATAATGCTATTCAGCCAGATGGACCCGAAGCGATGGCAGCAACACGCCACTTCGCATCCTTGGATTGGCGGGAAGAAGCCGTATACAGAGCATCCGGTCTGTCCGCGTTGTGAGCGGATTGCGCTTCGTGACATCGGATGGACGGAGAATCGAAAGGCTCGCTGCCCAGCTTGTGGTTGGAGCGGCCGAGCAACGCATTTAATGAAAGAATATGTGCAACAAGGGCTCTATCGATAGGGGTGAAAAGCGATGGCTAGAATTGTTCGAATTAAAACGCCACAGGACAGCGTGATTGAGGCGATTGAGTTTTTACTTGAAAGAGCGAAAGACGGGGAAGTGACCGATTTTATTTTTGCATCCCATTGTCCTGATGGAACTGTGGCAACCTCTTGGGCAAATGCCGACTTCGGACAGCGTTGTGAGCTTATCGGCCATGCTCAAGCTGATGTTATGTACGCCATGGTTGAAGCCAATATCGACAAACTTATTGAATACGTTTGAAAGGAGCATCCCCATGCCCAAGCATTTCAACACCCGCGTTTGCTGCGATCACGTATTCGGCGTGAACGACATCAAAGCGCCGCTGCTCAACCAACAGCAAGTTTTTGGCATGCACGACGTGAACCTTTATGGCGGAAACGTCCAGTGGTTCAGCGCCGCCGATTGCCCTGATTGTGGGAAGCCTTACTACTTATGGATTAACACGCGCCAGCAGCAGCACAAGGTCATGACGATTAGTTCACGTGATGAAGTCGATTTCACCGAGTCGGACTTGACTGCACTTGAAAGTCAGCCGAAAAAACAAAGTCGCCGTGAAGTCAAAGCTTCCGGCGGTAAGAAAGATCCTGCGGAGTCCTAACGGGCTCCTTTTTCTTTGCTCGGCGAGACAACGCCGCCCAAATAACCGGCGCCGCACACCGGGACGTGCGCTAACTCATCGCCATGCGGGCGTAAAGCGCGGAGGACCAATGATGACAAAACGTTTGGCTTACCCAATGAACCTGCAGCTCTTTGCCGACGATACAGACCCGGAATTTGAGATTGACGACAGCGAGGATGAGGGAGAAGTCGAAGACCCTTACGCTGATTTGCTCGAAGACGGTGAAGATGACAGCGACGGCGAGGAATCGGACGAGCAGGAAGAAACGGAGGATGAAGAGGAACAAGACGATTCCGAGGGCGAAGCGGATGAATCCTCCGATGAAGTCGAGGATGAGGGTGAAGAAGCCGACACCACAGGGGGCAAGAAGGGCCCGGACACTACGGGGCGCGCCGTAATCGCTGAGCGCCGCAAATGGCAAGCCCGCATGAAAGAGTTGGAGAAAGAAGCCGGCATTGCCCGCAGGCTCATGGAACAGACAGGCGTCAAAGATTTTGAGGAGATGAATAAGCGCATGGATGCCTTGCATGCGCAGAACCTCATCCAACAAGGTGTGCCGGAGCACATCGCGCACAGCATGGCTCTTGGTCAGCGCCAGATTGCCGAGATGCAGCAGCAGCTCAAGGGCTACAAGTACGACGGAGAGGCGCAACGCCTCAAGGCTGATCCGTTTTTTGCGGACATCGAGCAGTACCGCGAAGAGTTCGAAGGTATTGCCGAGCGCACCGGGCAGACGCTGGAATCCGTGTACATGGCACAGCGCGGCAGGCAACGCATGAAAGAGCGCGAGGCCGAGATTGAGGCAAAGGTGAAGGCAAGCAAAGAGCGCAAAGCGCAGAAGTCCGTCAGCACATCTCCGACGGGCAAGTCTGCTTCGCCCGCGGCGAAGTCTCGCATTCAATTATCCGCTGCGGAAAAGGCTGTGGCGAAGGCTGCGGGTATGACGCCGGAAGAGTACGCCAAATTCAGAAAGCGCTAGGAGGAGAAAAACATGGCAGGACGCAAAATGGTTTTTCATGGAACGAACAACGGCACACAGCCGATTTACCGTGACGTGCCGGTCAACATCAACCAGACAATTCAGAAGGGCTCCATCGTCATCAAGTCGAGCGGTAAAGCTTCGGTGGCGGCAGCTGGTCCGTCTGGAAATATCATCTGGGGCATTGCGGCAGAGGATAAAACAACCGGAGGCACGGTGACGGCGGCCGACACGGTCAAAATTGACGTTAACCCGGACAGCATTTACGAGATTCCATTTCAAACTGGCGGGACGAAGACGTCGTTCACAGCGTCGGACATTGGCACGATGTATGATCTGTCCGCATCGAACAACTACACGCTTAACCCGGACGACACGACCGGCGCGTTCCTTGAGGTAACAGGGCTACCGTCGCCGGGCATTGGTGGTACGCCACGTAACGCCGTCTTTGTTCAAATCAAACAGCGCGTTGAAAACGCCTAATCATACTCGGGGGAGTGAATAATCTATGAAACTGACACGTTCTAATTTTGGCGAGCTGCTGACGCCGGTCCATAAGAAAGTCTTCTTCAATGAGTACGACGGCTTGGAGAAACAGTATCCAGAGCTCGCCAAAGTGTACGACATGACGAAGAAGGACGACACGTTCCCACACATGGGCGCGCTGGGTATGTGGGACGAAAATACTGAGGGCAACACGATCAACGAAACGGAATTCAACCAAGGTCCGACGGCTACGCTGACCGCGAAGCGCTTTGACCAAGGCTATTCCGTGACGTGGGAGCTTGTCCGCGACGATCTGTACAACGTGATGAAAGGTCTGGGCAAAAACGGTAATGCTGCCGGTCTTGGATACGGACTCAATACTCGCGTTGAAGTCGACGTGGCGAACGTCTACAACAACGGCTTCACAAACACGGGATACGACGGTGTTGCACTCTTCAGTGACACACACCCATTGGCGGATTCTTCTAGCTTTGGGGACAACCTACTTACGGGAGCGCTGAACCCGGAGAACCTTAAAGCCGGTAAGTCACTCATGCGTGCGCAGGTCAACCAAGCAGGGCTGAAAATTCAGGCCCGCGCAAAAGACCTTATTGTCGGACCAGACCTGGAGTTCACGGCACTAGAGATTACTCAGTCTGACAAACAAGCCTACGAGCAGTCGAACACCAAGAACGTCATCGAAGGCATCACGCCAAAGGTGTTCGATTACATCAACGGCTCCAAGTGGTTCCTGCGTGATCCGCGCTTTGACAACGTCATGATGGGCTGGAGGGACAAGCCTATTTTCGACTCGTACCAGATGCCGAAGACGGTGGACTGGTTCTATTACGGATACTCTCGGTACGCGGTGGGCTACGTCCACTGGGCAGGCTTGGTCGGCTCACAAGGCTGATGAACGGGCGGCTTCGGCCGCCTGATTTTCTTGAAAAGGAGGAAACTAAGCATGCCAAACTTCAAAGACAAAATCACCTACGAACATAAAGCAGGGATTAAAGGCGCTGCGGTCATGGTGCAGCAGGCTGCCATCGCGTTCAATGATAATGGAAAAGCGCTGCTCACAATCCCCAATGGTGCAAAAATCCGTAGCATTTCGCTAATCACGACAACCGGGTTCAATGGGACGACGCCGACCTATCACGTCGGATACGCTGCGGACAATGACGCTTTAGTCGCAAGCGGCACATTGCCAGCTGCAGCCGGTTCTACGACGTTCAATGCGCCTACAGCCACGGCTGCGCAGTGGAATGGTGTAACCAGCGGCATACTCATTGGGACCTTTGCAGGCGGTGGCAGCAATACGACCGGCGCAGGCACATTGCGCGTCGAATATTTTCTGTAAGACACAAGGGGTGGCTTCGGCCGCCCCTTATTTTTGTATTCAGGGAGGTAATGCAGATGAGTTACGATATTTTGATGACACCCGATGGAAAGGCGATTTCACAGAACAACCCACTCCCCGTTGTGCTCGCATCGGGCGGAGGAACGACAGGTGGGAATGTGACGCTCGTGAACAGTAGTGGTGCGGAGGTTGGAACGGCAGCGAATCCTTCTAACGTTACACTTCGAAACAGTGCAGGGAATGAAATTGGAACGAGTACAAACCAAATCTGGATTCGTTCTTTGTTCAGCGGCGGACATGCGAATGCATGGAATGCTTCAGCAGTGGCAGCTAGTGGCGTATCGAATGCGATTGACTTCCAATCGCAGAAGACAATAAGCTGCTTCGGCAATGCCAGTGCCGCTACGACGATCACAGCCCAAGTCAGCGCAAATGGAACGAACTATTACAATACCACCTTTCAACAGACGCTTTCCGGCGCTGGAGATTTCCATTTTACGTTTGACACAGGCGCACGGTATGTGCGGCTCATCAGTTCCGGGGCGGCGACGATTACTGCGACGATCAGCGGCAAAGGATCATAAAGAAGAGGAGTGATGTGGGATGTCCAATGTGAGTGAATTAATGGCGCAAAGCATCCCCAATACCCTGATAAACATTCAAACATGGGGTAGCATCGTCGCCAATGTTAAAGCGTTTGGAGCGCGCGGAAATTCCACGAATGGATCTGACGGTACTGATGATGCATGGGCTATTCAGGCGGCGGTCGAAGCAGCTGGCCCAGGTGGAGTGATTCGTTTTCCTGATCCCGGCCCGGGAAAGGGATACAAAATTGGGACACCCATCATTCTCAAAACGGGGCAGACCATAGAGGGCGGCGGCATGACGATCATTTATGATCGCGTCTCAAATGACTGGTGTTTCAAGATCGTGGGAGGTCCAGCCTTCGCTGTAGAGGCTAAAACTCATGTTACGATTCGTAATCTAGACTTTGTTGGCGGTCCGAATACATTCGGGGCAATCAAGCTAGTCAACACGTATATCATTGATCTTGAGCATGTAAAAGTCCGATCGTACCCAAACATGGCTGCACGGTCTATTTACATCGAAGACTTCTTCCAGATTAACCTGAAGACGGTTCAGGTGAACGCCATCAGTAATGGAACAGGTGTTTATGTCAACGCCGTGACGGGGAATGCCGGGCAGCTCAATCTCTACAACACTATCGTGCAGCGCTGCCAATACGGCATGGATGTCATCGGCACAAGCAACCTGATTGACGGCGTGAGCTGCTTCGGCGGCGCGTTCGGGAACAATTACAACACTGGCCTGCGAATTGGCAAGAACGTCTACAATGCCAGCTTCTACAACTATCATTTTGAAAACCACGATGGCGAATTATACAGCGGTACAAAGGCCGTTGACATGCAGCTTGGCAGCGGACTTGAGTGCGAAGGCATTGGGTTTTACAACACATTCTTCATCAATAACCAGAATGGGATACTCTCCAATAATGCGAAGCGTGTTACGATTATTGGCTGCGAGTTCGATGGACGGAGCCTGCCGGGGAACGTGGCTATCAGCATGGGCAGCGGTGACGTCGGTTGGCTGGTCGGCCCGCAGAAGTTCACTGGCTATGCGACAACGATTATCGAGAACGGCGTGAACCATGCATTTTTGAATGCGCTTCGAGTGACGAGTACCGGTGTCGTACGGCCGCAGAATGTTGGTCCGGGTATCTATTGCGGTAGTGGCTTTCCAGAAGGTGTCTTGACGGCACCGCAGGGTAGCATATTTATGAGGAGTGACGGAGGGGCAGCAAATAGCCTCTATATCAAATACTCCGGGAGTGGGAACACGGGATGGATTGCAATTACACAACCGACAGCGAGTTATGCTTCGGGTAGCCGTCCAGGCCCCACTACACTCCCCGTTGGATCAATGATTTATGATACAGACCTGAATGTCCCTCTTTGGACGAATGGTTCTCTTTGGAGGCGATCAGACGGAAGCGCACCCTAATTAATTTAAGCAATTGCGTAAATCATCTTTCTGTGATACTATTCGTATCATTATTGAGTGAGAGGTGTAGCAATGGCGAAAAAATATGCAAATAAATCTGTAAGCTTCGACCCAAATAATGAACGAGATCAGAAGCTCTTTAAAGAATTGAAGCGGCTCGATCACGGGGAATTTACAGAGGAAACAAAGAAATTCTGGTATACAAGGCTGTTTGGGGGTGCTGAGCGTGACTCTAAAAACGCTGAGTAGAACTTCCATCGTAGTCCTAGTGGCACTGATTGCTGCAGCTATGGTTTCGTTTCAGCCTATGCTAAGTGTCGGAGCTGTTATAGCTGCGCTTGTGGCAATGGCAGCGGTCGCCAACCCACGCAAGGCGCTCATCCTCACGGTGTTGTACGTTCCGATCGAACCGTTTATCGTCTCGTGGATCCCGCCGTCACTCTCGGACGCGATGCGGATAGCCCCGGAGCTGCTGCTTGCTGCGGTACTCATGGGGGCGATCCTTAGCAAACGGAAGGAAGGTGGCGTGAGTGGACTACCCGACGTGCTCCTTATCTCCGTCATTATGCTAGCCGTCGCCGTCAGCCTTTACAACAGTGTCGGCTTCGTGGATATGGTGATGGGTGGGCGCCTGTTCTTCCGCTTCGCGCTGGTCTACTTCATTGTTCGGCTGCTGCCGGATACGACCGGGCTATATGGACGATTATTGGACCTCCTGACGAAGCTTCTTTACTTCGAAGTAGGGCTTGGTGTACTTCAGTTCCTGAGCAAAGCAGCATTAGGTCCGGCTCCGTGGAACACCTTTGGCGACAACATGGTCATGGCTGGAAGCGTGTTCGGCGTTCAAGGCACGCTTGGTCGCTATGATCAGTACGGCATGTTTCTCGCAATCATTGCGCTGCTCGCACTGACGCGGTACTTCATTCAAGATGGGGTAAAGTTCCTTCCGTTCGTCGCCGCGGTAACAGGCATCATGCTTTCCACATCGCGGCAAGCTTTGATCGTCCTTGTCGTCGGGGCTATCGTTATTTTCATCGCGGCACGTGGACGCCAGGCTTTGCAAAAGAAGGGCAGACTCGTCTCGTTGGTTATGGCAGTTCTTTTCGTCGCTGCTCCGATTTTCCTTCTTCTTACGCCATCAGGTGATAACCGGAGTTTCGCAACAACAGAGCGGAATCCATTGGAGCAAATCACAACTCTATTCGACGCTGGGACATACAGCGCAACGAAGGAGAACAATTTTCGTCTCTATTACATCACACACATTGGAGAGCAGTTGCTTAAGCGTGATCCGCTGGGCCTTGGGCTGAATACCTTTGGTTCGGCGCAAACGGTCGATGATAACGCAACGCTCTATTACAAGTACGGCATCACGGACAAATACTTCTTGAAGTTCGTCGCGGATGTCAATTGGATCAGCCTGCTCGGTCAACTTGGCATCATCGGTGTATTGCTGTTCTTGTCTTTCTTCTTGTCGATTGCCTTTCAAAGCCTTTCCAAATCCAAAAATGCCACAGAGGATGAACGAACCATCTTGATTGCAGCTGTGGCTTTGATTAGCTGCTTTGTGGTCGCTGGATTCCTTGGACCCAATTTCGAGATTCGTTCGAATTCATTTTATCTTTGGCTTGTGGCTGGGCTTGCAGCTAAGGTTACGATTGACATGAGGAGGAAAAAAGTATGAAAGCTTTAAACCTACTTGGGTATGCATTGACATTCGTGATCGCAGCTTACCTGCTGGTGGACTATATCGGCGATGCACAGCTCGAACATATGGAATGGTCGAAGAAAGTAGAACAAACCACATGGTCCAATAAACCGGGCATGTGGACACACAGCAAAGTACCGCTCAAATGAGCGGTTCTTTTATTTTCTAGGAGGTGAAGACATGCCAACGATCCAACAATTGCTTGATTCCGTAGATTTGACGTATCGGAACAGTTTTACGTCTGCACAGAAGGTAGAGTGGATGGATTTTACTCAGCGACAGATTTTCCAGAAAGTCCCCAAGGAACGAACGCCCTATAGCTTTTCAACCGTGGATGGAACGGCACTTTACCCTTTGCCTGCGGATTGCGACCGTTTCGGAATCAAGGAGGTCACAATCGAGACGGGACTGGCATCGGATCGATACGAAACTCTCCCGTTCCTCTCCACAGAAAGTAATATACCCGTTGGTCAGGGTAGCAGATTCTATAGTCTTTTGGAAAACATGGTTTTTCTCAATCCTGTGCCAGAAACTCAAACAGCAGGACGTCGCGTGTTCATTCTCTACAACGGACGTCCGACCGCACTAACCGGAGCGAGCCCTGGTGCTGTTCCTGAACTTGAAGAAGATTTCCACGAACTACTCGTTCTTGGTTGCTTGGAGCGCATCGCCCGTGCACGCGGTGAAATCGAGGACAAGAATAACTTCGCTTCTGATTACAACATGTTGTTGCAGGAGTATGTCAGGACATATAAGCTGCGGCAACCGGAATATTACAGTCCCAAGGATGTTATGCCGCAAAATCGCAGCCGCTGGGGAAGAGGGTACCGTGGAGATCGTATTCTTGGCAGTAGTGGTTCTCGCGTGTCAGACCTGATCCCGAAAAATCTGTGAGGAGCGTGGAGGAATGGGTGCATTATATCAAGGACAAGCCAACCGCACGCAGCGCGCAGAGTCCCAATTTGGAGGCGGACTCAACAATGGGACCGCGCCGTTTGAGATTGGCGACAACGAATCGGCCGAGGAATACGGTTTCGACACGGACCAATTACCAGCGCTCACAGTTCGGAAAGGGCGTACATCATATGGCAGCTCCGGCGGTGCGGCGACGCTGCTCCTTACCAACTTTGCCCGGCAGCAGATGGTCCGGGCGGTCGGCGGCACGCTGCAGTACGATGCAGGGGCCGGGAGTTGGACAAACATCGGCTCCTACACTGCGGCGGAGTGGGACGCCACGAATTTTAATGACAAACTGTACTTGGTGAACGGAACGGACAAAATAAAATGGGATGGCTCAACTGCTTCAGCAATCGGTGGCAGCCCTCCCGCAGGCGCCAAGTTCATCACAAACGACAATGTCCGACTCTGGCTGGCTGAAGGGGATACAATCTACTTTTCCAAATTTCAAGACGGTGACAACTGGACAGCTGCCGAGGACAGCGGGTCCGTGCAATACTACACACCGAACGGCGGCTACATTACGGCGCTGCGAGAATTCTATGGAGACAAGTGGGTTTGGAAGCGGGACAGCATGGCCGTAATAAAAGGCACAAGCTATTTCAATTTCGCCTTGGTTTCCGTCAGCAACGATATCGGTTGCGTCAGCGGCAAGACGGTCGTCGAAGTCGGCGACACGCTGTTCTGGCTCGGTGAGCATGATGTCTACGCACACCAGGGCGGCAAGCCGTCGCCAGTGGGTGAGAAGGTTCGCGGTTGGCTGAATAAAATTAACTGGAACGCCATCGACAAAGCATGCGCATTCACGGACGGTTTGAAATATTATCTTTGCATCCCAACTGGCGGGAGTAGTGAACCGGACGTGCGCCTGGTCTACGATCCTCGTGTTAATATTTGGAGAGAGGCCAATACGAATGAAAACTACCGACGCGGCTGGCAGTTCGCTGGCAAGGTATACGCCGGTGACGCGGCCGGGCAAGTTTGGACCGTGAACAACGGCGAAACGGATAACGGTGGTTCAATCACCTGGGGGCTAACTACGGGCGTTTTTGATGAGGGGTACCCAGAGGCGGAAAAGCAATACAAGGAGCTGCATTTGCAGGGCGTCTTCCCAACCGGCAGCAGCGTGTCCGTCGAGTACAGCACAGACCAGGGGGCGACATGGCGGACGATCTCCTATTCTGGACCGCCAGCTTCGACGGCTGCAGCGAACCGGAATTTTATCATCCCGCTTGATACGCTACCACTCACCAACTACGCACAGTTCCGCATCTACGGATCCGGACGGGTGACAATATTGCAAATGCAGCGGTATTTCAAAGTCTGCCGCGTCCAGCGGTGAGGAGGGAATGGCATGTACATCTTGAGCAAAGAGCAGCAGGATAAAATGCTCGATCAACGGCTGCAGGAGTATGCCGCCAAGCGGTTCAGTTACTACCTCGATGTGGTTGCACTGCGAGCAGCTGGCGATGACGCAGCGGTGGACGAACGTCTGAAGCGCATTAAGGGCTTGGATGATGCGGCAACCGCGATTGAGGCGCTGAGAGGCGGGGGTGCTAATGCCGACGCCTAGCCTACCGGAACTCGGAGATAACCCGAGTTCGAAGCAAATCACGGACTACGTGGTGAAGTTGCAGCGGGACCTGGACTGGCTGCTCCAGAATCTCGATGACTTAAACGTGAAGCGTATCCGGGCTGATTCCATCTATGCCGGCACAATCGACGCCAGTGTGGTAACGATCCGAAGCGATCTGACCGGCGGTGCCTATGTCAAAATAGACGGAACGGGTATGGTAATTAACAACGGAGTGTTTGACACGCTGACAGCGGACATTCACGGGAAACTCACACTGACTGAGGTGCTTGTGCAGTCTCGGCTTGGGTATCCGAAACTTGAGTTGGATCCGGACAGCAATCTGTTCAGTGCATACGCGTCTGCAACCGAATATGTCCAGATGAGTGTGCTTGATCCACTATCTAGCACTCCAGCTTTATTATTCGTTGATATGCCGACCGTTGCAGCTGTATACCTCGGCAGTGATTCGCTTTATATTAACGCCGGGCGGGATCTCACGCTACAAGGCGACAATATCATTTTAGACCTGTTCGACACCTCTTCAGGTTACATTCAAGTTCCAGGTTGGAGTTCGGTTCTGTCAGTGATGGATGGAGAGACGCTGCAAACTGCTCTTGCTGGTAAAGCTAGTGTTGGCATGCCGACAGGTCCAGACGGGGCGCATAATCACGGCATTCCGTTCGGGACGCAGCTTATGGTTGTTGGTGGAGGATCAGTGACATGGGTACCGGCTGGAACGCATACGCATGTTCAGTCGTAGATAAAGGAAAACATGGAAGAGGCAGGAGATTGAGATGAAAAAATTCGTCGCCGGCATCGTTGTTGGGCTGCTAATCTCACTTACCACCACAGCTTTCGGAGCAGCCGGACTTATCGGAGCAAAGATTGAGAAAGTCATGTCCGTGTCCTTGGATGGGAAATCGGTTGGTACCGCTGTGGTCACTGGTGGTGTAAGTTATCTCCCGGTACGTGCGGTGGCGGATGCGCTTGATCTCGAAGCGGAAGTAAGTAAGGGAGGAATCATCTTGTCGAGTAACGCGCAGGACCTCGCCAGCATCGCCAAGCAGGAGCAGTCAGAACTCGACGCCAATACGGCCGAATTCAACCGGTTAAATCAGGCTCACTATTTGCTTCTTCGGAGCGAGGCGTCCCAAGCGAAGATCGTGACGAACATGCAAGGGACGCTCGTTGTCCGGCAGCAGGCTAAAGTCGATACGGCGCCAACGCCAGAGGCAAAGGCGCGCGAGCAGCGGTACCTGGACATTTTACTTGTAAACCTTGAAACGGAGAAACAAAATCTTGAGGCTACCAAGGCGGATCTTGCTGTAGCCGCAGCTGCACTTGACGACTTTGTCATCGGACATCCTGAGTTCAAAGAATTCATCACAAAAATAAATCCTTAATAACCCAAAGAGTCTGCCAACGCGCAGGCTCTTTTTCATTAGAAAGGAGGATGAAAATGGCTGTTAATACCCAACCAGTTCTCAAAACGACGGCTACAGCCAATCAAACGGCAGCAGCCGGTGCTGCTCCAGCGAATATGCTCGGTGTGCGCGACCAACTCATTAAGTCAGGCGTCGACCCGAGCCAGATCGGTTGGAACAAGGCGACCGGATACGTTACAGTAAACGGCCAGAATTTTCTCAAGCCTGATAAGATTGTCGGCGGTGTGTCGTATGCAAACGGCGATTCTTGGGCTCCAGCTTGGGGGAATTACTCTTCTCAAGCACAAGTGAATAAAGATGCGTCCGCTTATCGTAACGCGGTTCAGACTCCGAATGCTAACCCCTACGATCAGCAGGTACAAGACACGCTGGCACAGTACCTCGGGCTGATTCAGAACCCAACACCTTACAACGTTTATGCCGATCCTTCCTATGCTGCGTACGAGGCTCAGGCAGCGCGTGCATCCCAGGCAAGCACTCGTGCAGCGCAAGAAGCAATGGGTGCAGCTGGATTTGGCCGCTCCACCAACTTGGCGGAACGGGCGCAGCGTATACAGAATGACCAAAACGAATACATGCAGATGCAAGTCGTGCCACAACTTACTGCGGCGAATCAGGCAACTCAGCAGCAGAAACTGGCGAACCTGGGAAGTTACCTCTCTGCTCTCACTGGGCAACAAGGACTAACGGATTCCCGACAACAAGCAGAGCTTGCTAATCTCGCCAGTTTGCTGGAGTACTCAACAGGCCGCGCCGACACGACCTATGACCGAAACTATCAGGCTGGCCGTGATGCGAAAGCTGACGAACAGGCGGCATGGAATCAGCGTTTCCAATACGGGAATGCAATTGGTCAATTTGGAAACGGCCAAAAGACGGTGCAGCAAAAGCAGTTTGAACAGGAACAAGCGAACACTGCTTACAATCGCCAGTATCAAGCAGGTCGGGATCGTGTCAATGATTCTCAATTCCAGCAAAAAATGCAGGAGGATGCACGCCAATTCGCTGAACAAATGGGGTTGAATTATGATCAGCTCAGCGTGCAGCAACAAAATATGTGGCTAGACGAAGCATACCGGCGTGACCAACTTGCCTACCAGCAGCAACAAGATTTAATCACGCAATCGCAATCGGGAAATCAAAAGTTACAAGAAGAACAGCAGGGACTCATCGAGGCACTACGCAGCGGCGGCATGACTCCAGCTCAGGCGCTGAAACAGATTGATGAGGATATGCAGTATGGATTCTACTCAGGCGATGAAGCAGCGTCACTTAAAGCGCTTGTTGGACAGGCCAGCAAGAATATGGCTCCGATTGATGTATCTAAATTGAGCAAAGAGGAGCTGGCGAAATTGCCAACGAAGAAGCAGGCTGATACAGCATACAAAACTGAGGGTAAGGGCTACCCGGAGATGGACTGGAAGTCTTGGTATCGGAGCCCACAGGGTAAGTCGGCCGGCGTCAGCTACCAAGATTGGAAAACACTCTATGGCCCACAAATTGGCGGAGGTAGCGGGGGAAAGTAACATCCTCCGCCAAAAGCGGCAGCGGAGGCTATACGAATTATTGGAAGACCGCTCAGTTCGGCACAGACCACAAAGGATATCAACAATCCAGGCAGTTAATCAGCCGAGCGCTTGAAGAAAAAGGAATGTCTCAAGAGTGGCTTGATCCATTGCTTGAATTAGTTGGACGAGAATCCAGTTATAACCCTAACGCTGACAATCCCAAGTCATCGGCTGCGGGGTTATTTCAGTTTTTGGATGGAACGCGTAAAAACTACGGAGGCAACAAAGTGGATTGGAGCGATCCATACCAGCAGACGTTGGCAGGCATTCAGTACGTGACGGATAGGTATGGAAATCCTACCAAAGCACTGCAATTTTGGGATAAAAACAAATGGTACTAACGAGGAGGGGATCGTGTGCCATTCGCATCGAGTGGCGGCGGCGGGCGAGGATTCGCCCGCTTTAATGCCGCACAGAAAAAGAAGGCCGAAGACGAGCTCGACTTCGAAAAGCTCCAGAATCAAATTAATAATGCGAAACTTCGCATTGAGGATTCCGGCAAAAAAGTGGAAGACAGCGATCAACGAAATTGGTTGGAGAAAAGCCTTAATTTGCCGCAGAAACAGAATGTTCTATTTGACGTACTTGACGTTCTCGGCCGACCCATGCAGGCCGTTGAAGGAGCAATTATCGGCGCGCAGACTGGTGAAAACTCACTCTCCAACGCCTGGAAGGGATTCAGCGGCAAGGAAAAGTACAGCGGTCAGGACATCGTGGAGAACATGGGGGTTCAGAACAAATACGCCAAAGGGTTGCTTGGGTTCGGAATTGATATGGTGGCAGACCCTCTTACGTATGTCCCGGGCGGCGTGCTGCTCAAAGGGGCGAAGGCTGCAGCAGCCCCGGCGGTGGCCGGTGCCAAGCTCGGATACAAAGCAGCTGAGAAGATTCCGGCGTTTGGTCGGCTGAGTGAGAACGTATTGAAGCCGGCAGCGGAGAACGCCAAGGATGCGCTGGGAAATATGTTCGTCCCGCGCTACGGGATCGACCGGACGCTCGGCGGCGGCACTGACGACACACTTGGATCGCTGTACCAACAGACGGAGAACGCCAGACGCTACATGCAGGACCAGTCTTTCCGTGGTGTGGTGGACGCGGTGCAAAAAGCAGGTGGTGTGGATGCGGGAACAGACGTCGGCCGGATTATGGAGGCTCCGCTGAAGCAGTTTGAGGATGTGCCGGGCTTCGAGCTACCAAGCGGTGAGTTCGTCAAGGACCGCCGCGCTGTGCTGGACCAACTTCAAGGCCAGAAGTCAGCCCTGCGCGATGCGGGCGCGGACTTGGGTAAAAAGACCAAGGACTACAAGCGAGCGGAACTTGAACTAGCAGGCGGACTCAACCAGACGAATGACAAGCTCCGCAGTTTATACGAGCGGGTGGCGAGAACGGCCGGAAGCGAAGTCGAGAGGAACCACGCGAGGAATGTGGTGGAGGCGACCAAAGAAATAAGCCGCATTGACTCGCAGCTCACGGGATTGGACAAGGCCCAAGACGCTCTGCTTAAGCGGTACAAGAAGGAGTTCCGTGACAATCACGGCGCTCAATTTGATCTGTTGAAGCAGGTCCGGCAATTCGCTCCGGCTGGAATCCGTTTAACAGACTATGACGTGTCGGCTCTGCCAAAGAGTTTACAAGGTATTGTTCGTGACGGTGGTCGGAATATCGACGAGCTCGCGGATGAGATGGGATACACCAGTGGAGACGAACTGCTGCAGGAATTAGAACACGTCGCACGGCAGCCGAAAAAGATGGATGACGCCACGCTTGGAGATATGGCGGCGCGCCGGGCTGAGCGGGAAGGTGCGTTCGAACACTTCGATGAACAGCGGGCGGCGCTGGCTGCGGCACGGGAAACGCTGCAGCAATCCCTTCAGGGCCTCGCGGACAAAGATATGGCGGCGATGGCTGAGGAGGGCATCGTATCCGCAGTGGCTAGGCATCCGAACTATGCCGGTTTGACAGATCAGCGCCGGACGTTGGAAGAGCAACTTGGGAGCTTGCGAACGGAGCGAGATGCGACTTTGTCTGCTGGCAGAGAGGGCGTCCGTAGTCTTCAAGATTCTATCGACCAGTTGCGAGCCGCGGCGGATAACCAGGTCGTACAGACGCAGCCGGCTGAGCGGGCGGCGCGGGAGTTGTCGCAAGACGCTGGAATCCAATCCGCCGCTCGCAGCCTCATAGAATTCAATCAAACCATCCGTGACTATGCGCGTGAAGCTGGAATCGAAATCAGCGAGCTCGAAGGTTACATGAAACATACTCTCAGCCAAGCGGAGCGGGAGGCACGGGCGAAGGGGATTGGTCAGGCCGTCAAGGTGGATCAGGGCCGCTTCGGAGCTGCTCAGCCGAGTAAGAAGGTACTGGCTCAGCGGGAACTCACTGGCAGTGTCGAGGATATCAATGAGCGGCTGGGCCGGGAGTTTTTCGAGCCTAACGCTTTTTTTGCGTCGGCTCAGGGGCAGCGGCAGCTTATCGATTACATCCATGCTGTCAAACTGCGGCGGGAAGTCCTGAATAATCCGAACTACGCACGCAAAATCGAGAAAGGTGAGAAGGTCACGCCAGGTCGTGGAGAGATCATCATCGATTCCAACAACTACACGTTTTTGCGGCAGGGTGAAAATGCGCTGGCGGATGCAGACGGGCTCCCGCTCACCTATGAAGTTGGCGGACAGTACCTGGTGACCAAAGCGGCTAAGGGTTTGCTGGACCGCTACCAGCAGCTTACAACCGACGAGGGAATGAACGCCTTCCTGAAAGGTTACGACGCCATGATGAATGGATGGAAGAAGCTTGCTCTCGCCAGTCCGAACTACGTCATCCGGAACGCGGCCGGCGCGCTTGCGCAGAACTATTTGGCAGGAATGACGAACCCGGCTTCGCTGGTCAAGTACACCAAGCAGGCAATGAGTGAGGTGGAGAAGGCCGGCCGTGAGGGTGGTAAACGAAGCGAGATGCTGGACGAATTTTACCGTCAGGGACTTGGTGGCGGCCAGACCAGTGCGGAATTTTTAAACAGCGCAGATCCAGCAAAGGCACTGAACAAAGAAGTGGAGAAGGCTAGCTCCAGCCGTTTGAAACGGTACACGCCAATCGTTGGAAACCCAATAAGGAATGCCGCTGAATTTAGTGATGCGACAAACAAATACGCTCTGTACAAATGGGCGCGGACAAAAGGCTTGTCACCAGAGCAGGCGGCGGCGAAGGTCCGGCAGGCACACTTCGATTATCAGGACATCACTCCGGCGGAGCGGCAGATTTTCGCACGGGTCATTCCGTTTTATCGGTGGATGCGGAATAACATTCCTTTCCAGGTGGCGAACTTCGCTATGCACCCTGCCCGATATGCGGCGCTGGAAAAGGCGCGTGACAACGCCATTGAAATGCAGGGGATGGACGACAGCAATACACCTGATTATATGAAGGAATCTTTCGCAGTGCCGATTAGCGGCGACGGCGGAAAGGGGTATATGCTCGGCCTCAACCTACCAATTGGTGACCTAACGAAGCTGTCCAACCCAATCAAGATGATTACGGATAGCTTCGCGGAGCCGATCACGCTGCCGATCGAGCTGGCGACGAACCGTGATTTCTTCCGGAACAAGGACATTGAGAAGTTCGCCGGGCAAACGACGAATTACGGAATTCCAGGCTTAGGCGAGATTGGACTCGATCCAAAGCTCGCATACGCCATGGAGTCACTCGGAGGCCAACCGGTTCGGGCGGTGTCCAGCTTAACGAAGGTGCCGGACAGCAGCGATATGGAGCGGCAATATCTGAATCCATCGTTGGGCCTAGCGTTGCCGATCAAGCCTTATGACTACGAGAAGTTCCAGTTTTACAACCAGCTTGATGAACTGAAAAAGCTGCAGGAGTATATCCAGTACCTGAAAGCCAATGACGTAGAAATACGGGATGTTAGAGAAATTCAGAGATAAAGAATAGGGGTGGCGAGATGCATGATGCACAAGTGAGTACTTTAGTAATTCAGGTAGCTAAATTGGAGACATTGCAGGAAGCCAACACCCGAGCATTAAGTGAAATGGCTACAAGTGTAGGGCGGTTGGTAGATCGTCTTGAATCCTCTGACGATACAGCAAAAGAAGCGGCCCAAAGCACACGCTCTGCTCATAAACGGCTCGACAAGATGGAAGCTGAATTGAAAGACGATAAAGAAGAATTGAAGGATGAAATGGATAAAATGAAACAAAATCAGAAGTATATCATCACAACGGCATGCACACTCATTAGCTTAGGAGTTGCTTTCCTGAGCTTTGCATTCAAATTTGTACAATAGAGGAGAATGGCGATAATGACGATGGACTGGACTATTATCAATGCGCTTATTAAACCGGAATTGGCCGGAGTGTTAGCTGTTTGTTGGATTCTAGGTTACGTGCTGAAGCAGACGCCAAAAATACCGAATTGGTCAATCATTTACATTGTGACGCTGGTCAGCCTGTTGATGACTTGTATGCTGCTTGATTGGACAGTCATGAGTATTATTCAAGGTGTCCTTTGTGCAGCGGTTGCTGTGTTTGGGTATCAGATTGTCAAGCAAACAACCAAGGCAGCGGAAGGAGATGGTGCCCGATGAATTACCGTATCGACCATATCCCGTTGACGACGACGTGCAAGCGGCGTCCTGGCGTGCCAATGCAGGCCGAGACGATTACCATCCATAACACCGGTAACGCCAAGAGTACGGCAGCCAATGAGCGGAGCTGGCTGACCAATCCGGGCAATACTCGGCAGGCTAGCTATCATATTGTCATTGACGAGCGCGAGGCGGTGGAGTGCATTCCGCTAACAGAGCATGCCTGGCACGCTGGAGATGGCAGCGGCGCGCGGAGTGGGAATCGGACAAGCATAGGCATAGAGATTTGCGAGAGCGGTAATTACGCGAAGACACTCGTTAATGCGGCTGAGCTTGTCGCCAAGATGCTTCAGGAGCGCGGTTGGGGCGTGGATCGGTTACGGCGGCACTTTGACTGGAGCGGCAAGATTTGCCCGCGGCTCATGTATGACGGTGGAAAATGGACTGGTTGGGAGGCGTTCAAGGCGATGGTGCATTCAAAGATTAAGCCGGAGGTGAAGTCGGTGATTGAAATGGTGCCAAAGGTTGTCCGCAAGTCGGACGGTAAGCTGCTGGCCATCGGTAAGATCGAGGACGGCAAGCTTGTCGCGCCGGTGGCGGATATTGTACGGGGGTTGGGGCTGCCGGTGGATTGGGATAATGAGACAAAGAAGATGTATGTATAACGTAAGTCCTGCCTGCTTCCTTCATTGGAAGTGGGCTTTTTTCTGATTTGTCACCGTTTCGACATAAAATGAGAAGGTGCCGCTTGGTGCCATTCTTGGTGCCAGCTTTTTATTTTTGGTGCCAAAGATGGTGCCGAACAAGATATCCACCTTTGCAGCGATTTGCAGGACTTTGCACTCATACCGCGTCGCTATGGCGATAAGGCGGAACGAACTGCAATGATCTGCAAGTACCTGCATAGTTCTTCAATCATATGAATTATGAAAGAGTTCTAATAAAAAATGAGGAGGGATTCGACAAGAAACTACGAATATTAACCTTAACAAAAAATCATGAAACAACATGCCGAATTTTCGAGAAGAAAAACGGGGGAACCACTCCGGGTGAATGAATCTTGCAAGAGAGGATTCTAGGGAACCTTCTACCGAACCCACAGCTAACTTCGTAGGCATCTGAAGGGAGAACAATTTTTGTGAAGAAAGCCGTCTTGTCCGTATTAGGTCTGATTTTACTTCTTACGTTTAGCACTAGCGCATTTGCAAGCACGCCCGATCTCGACAGCGCCATCAAAAAGGTTATTGGAACGCCGTACAAATACGGCGGCACGACTACGGCCGGTTTTGATTGCTCTGGTTTTGTCCGTCACATTTTTAATCAGTTTGACGTAAAGCTGCCTCGCACATCGAAGTCGCAAGCGAAGACCGGCACAAAGGTGGACAAGTCCGACCTGCGTCCAGGAGATCTGGTGTTTTTTAACACAAGCGGCAAAGGCATTTCTCATGCCGGAATTTATGTCGGCGACGGCAAGTTCGCTCACTCGTCCAGCAAAGGCGTCCGTTACACGGCGCTGTCCGATTCCTACTATGCCAAGCGTTATGTAACAGCTCGCCGCGTTGTAACTGGCGAAGACTACATGACGATGATCGGCGAGGATGACGACGGAGAAGACGTAGCGGGAGAATAAACGCACCGCTGCACTGTCCATACATACAAAGGAGCTGGTCCCGGTTGATAGGGGCGGCTCCTTTTGTTTTTTGTTGAATGGATTACATGGTTGAAAGGAAATGCTGGAAATAACATTGAAATAAGACAGAGACTGCATATCATAACGAGGAGGGCTCAGCTTGCTATTTATATTGATTTTGTTAGCCGTAGGCTTTTTGTATATCATTTCGAACCAGTACTCCATCATTAAAGAGCTGCGAGAGAGCCGGAAGCTGCTTAAAGAATTTACGGATGAGCTCAGAAAATCGGATAAACCGGGTTAGGAGGCGGTTTGACCCCGCTTATCTTGTATTTTATATCTATGGAATAGGCGTTTGAATCGGTCCATCTACCAAAACTTACATATAGTAATGACGGATAGAAAATATTCAGTCAAAGGAGTTTTGGTAGGTGAAAAAAGCGGTAAAGTCTTCCAAGCAAGCGAAAACCCGCCGTAAAAATCCGATTGGACCGGTAAATGCATTCACTAGAATTATTAGTCAAAATCCTAAAACGAAGTTATCCCCGACTCAGTATTATCCAAAAATCTGCAAGAGCGCGTTTATTGGTCCGAGTTCCAGCGTGACGGGAAATGTAAGCATCCGCGACAATGTGTTTTTGGCCCAAAATGTATCGATTAGCGGGGATTTAGGCGGTCCTGTTTTGGTCGACTCGGATGTCAGTCTTTCCATCGGAGTCGTTTTGTTCGGTGAAGAAAAAAATATGGACGGACCTGAACCGTATACGATTTATATCGGCAAAAAATCAGTCCTCTCTCACGGAGCGATTATTAACGGAACGAGCTACATTGGGAGCCGCGTCGTTGTTGGATCGCAAACGACCATTTTTTATTCCACGATCGGAGACGGCTGTTTCATCTCCGCGGGCGCGACAATCCGGAACGTCACGATTGCCCCTAACCGATTCATCCCGCATGGCGCTACCGTCAGCACGCAAGCAGAAGCGGATGCGCTTGAAGAGGTAACTCAGGAATATGTCGATAGATACCGCGTTTTGTACTCCACGTTCAGACAGTTGTATAAGGGATACGCCGCTATGTATGCCAAAAAAACAAGATCAAATAAATAGAGCCTCGTTTGGTTAATTGTATGTTCAGTATTTCTTGTTATTTTTATTTTCAGCGCTCTTCCTCATTCAGCAGCAAGAGGCCGCTGCCTTTATGGAAGGCGCAGCCTCTTTTTCATGTCCCAATTAAACCTCCAGCCTGCGGCTCGAGGAGCGGACAATCAGCTCGGATGGCAAAATAATGGTGCGGGGGCCTGAACTGCTGCCGTTTTCAATCAGGTCCACAAGCCGTTCCATGCCGAGCGCCCCGAATTGGTAAGCCGGCTGCGCCGCTACCGTAAGGAAAGGGTTCAATACGGAGGCAAAGCCCAAGTCGTCGAAGCAGACAACGGAAAGATCCTCCGGGACGGACAAGCCGATACCGCGCAGGGACTGAATAACGCTAAGGGCGATAAAGTTGTTGGCGGCAAAAATGGCGGTAGGCGGCTTGTTCTGCGCCAGCAATTGCTCCAGAAAATCTCGTTCCGCCTCTTCCCGGTAACCAAGATGCAGAACAAGCTTCTCGTCATAAGGCAGATCGTTCAGCTTTAGCGCTTCCCGGTAGCCGGCATGGCGTTCGCGCGCAGTGGATACATCCTCCGAGCCATTGATGAGCGCAATGCGCGTGTGGCCGAGCTGGAACAGATGCTCAACGAGCTTGCGCGCCCCGTCGCGGCTTTCCCCGATAATCCGGTCGGCTGTTATGCCTGGCACGTCGCGGTCCAGCAGCACAAAAGGAATCCGGTGTTTTTCCAGCTGCTGCAGATGGGCCGCCGAGCCGTCTCCGGCCGGAGCAAAAAGAACGCCATCCACGCGCGTGGACAAAATCATGTCTACATAGTCCTTCTCCTTGGCGTAATTCTCATCGCTATTGCCGAACAGCAGCCGGTAGCCGAGCCGTTTGGCCGTATCCTCCGCTCCCCGGGCAAGCGTTGTATAAAAGGGATTGGCAATATCGGTAATGAGCAGGGAGAGGATGTTCGTTTTTTGCAGGACGAGGCTGCGCGCGTTAGAGTTGGGCACATAATGGAGATCCTCCATGACCTGTTTCACGCGGCGGCGGGTTTTATCGCTAACTCTTCCTGTGTTATTGATAACGCGAGATACGGTCATGGCAGACACTCCGGCCTCGCGGGCGATATCGTAAATAGTAATCATGGATGCTCCTCCGTCGGGACAATACATTGTTCTTATTGTATCGAAACGACCCCATTGACAGCAAGGAATTCCGACGTTAAATTAGAGTTATCGATAACACAAATTGTGCGAAGTATCTTCAAGGAGGCAAAAGCATGGATCATTCCTTACCAGCCGGCGCGGATGCGATCGTGATGGACGCACGAGATCATGTCGCGACGGCGCTGCGGGATTTGCAGGCGGGCGAAGTCGTCCGTTATCAGGCAGGGGGCAAGGCGGGCTCAGTTACGTTGCTGGAAGCGGTTTCTTTTGGGCATAAGCTGGCCGTTTCGGATATTTCTGAAGGCACGGAAGTTCGCAAATACGGAGAGGTCATCGGCAGGTCGGTGGCGTTTATTGAAGCTGGCCGCCATGTGCATGTTCACAATATCGAAGGCATTCGGGGCAGGGGCGACCAGGCCGAAGCAAAAGAAGGAGGCGGCGCGTTATGACAGCGGGCAGCAAACAAGCAACTTTTATGGGTTATGAACGGGAAAATGGAGACGTCGGCATTCGCAATCATCTGCTTATTATCCCGACGGTCATTTGCTCCAATCAGGTCAGCAGCCGCGTTTCCCAGCTTGTGCCAGGCGCCATTGCCGTACCCCATCAGCATGGCTGCAGCCAGATTGGTGCGGACAAGGACCGGACGTTCGACGTGCTGGCTGGAACAGGCATGAATCCGAACGTAGGAGCCGTGCTGATCATCAGCCTTGGCTGCGAAGTCGTTGATCCTCAAGCGCTGGCTGACAAAATCAGAGTTACCGGTAAACCTGTCGAATGGTTCGACATTCAAAGTGTCGGCGGCTCCATTAAAGCAATTGAGCATGGAGCGAAGCTTGCGCGCGAGCTGCAGGCGAAGCTGCACATGCAACCCAAGGTGCCGATTCCGCTGTCCCGCCTAAAGGTTGGTGTCAAATGCGGCGGCTCCGACGCCACGTCAGGCCTGGCCTCCAATCCGGCTCTTGGCGCTGCTGCTGATTCGCTCGTACGCGAGGGCGGTACGATCGTAATTGGCGAAACGACGGAAATTATCGGCGCCGAGCATGTTCTTGCCGAACGCTGCGCCGAGCCGGTAATCAAAGAGCAGCTGTACCATATCGTGGACCGTTTTGAACGCGAGGTGGAGCGTATGGGCGCTGACATGCGCGGCGGCAATCCGAGCCCTGGCAATATCGCCGGCGGATTATCCACCATTGAAGAAAAGTCGCTCGGCTGCATTAGCAAATGCGGCACTTCTCCGATTCTCGGCGTAATTGAATATGCGGAGCAGCTGCCTGAGGGCGGGCTTTATTTTATGGATTCCCCAGGAAACGATATTGAATGCGTCTCCGGCATGGCGGCGGCTGGAGCCCACATCGTCTGCTTCACGACAGGGCGCGGCACGCCGACTGGAGCAGCGGTTATTCCCGTCATCAAAATTACCGGAAACGGGCGTACGTTCAAGCTGATGGAAGACAATATGGACGTCGACGTAAGTCCAATGCTGGACGGATCGCTGCCGCTGGAAGAAGCCGGCGAGCGGGTGTGGCAGGAAATAATTGAAGTTGCGGACGGCAAGCTGACAAAGGCGGAAATTCTCGGCCATCAGGAGTTTTCTATTAATCGCATCGGGCCAAGCCTGTAATGAGGAGGATAGCTGAACGATGAAGGAAGCAGACCGAGCCTGGCTCGACTTGGACTATAAACCGAAGCTGCCGAAAAACCGCAGCATGGGCATCGCCATTATTGGAGCGGGCGAAATAGTGGCATCCTGCCATTTGCCTGCTTACCGGATGGGCGGATTAAACGTTGTCGGCATTTTTGACTTGGATAAGCAGCGCGCACAGAGCTTAGCGACCGCATTTGGGCTGTCGCGAGCATACGGGACTCTGGAGGAGCTGCTGGAGGATCCGGACGTCAAGGTTGTGGACATTGCGATTCCGGCCAAAGCGCAGCCGGACATCGCACGGCTGGCCGCACGAGCAGGCAAACATATCCTCTGCCAAAAGCCGCTTGCCGAAACTTATGCGGAGGCTGCAGCTATCGAGCGGGCTTGCCGCGAGCATGGCGTCAAGGGAGCGGTCAATCAGCAGATGCGCTGGTCCCCCGGCATTCGCGCCAGCCATACGATTATGCAGCGGGGGTGGCTTGGCGAGCCGCTGCAGGCGACGATTTCCGTCAACGTTAAACAGGAGTTTGCCAACTGGGGCTGGCTGAGAGAAATGCCGACGCTGGAAGTGATGTATCATAGCATTCATTATCTCGATAGTATTCGGTTTCTGTTTGGCACGCCGGAATACATTTATGCGGACGGAGCCCGCTTCCCGGGTCAACAGACCGTTGGCGAGACCCGTACGATGCTGCATTTGAAGTTCCCCGGAGAAGCGCGCGCGCTCATTCACGACAACCATAACCATATCGCCGGGGAAGAAGATTGGCATGCAACCTTCCGCTTTGAAGGCACGCAAGGAATCATTAAGGGCACAAACGGCTCGTTGTACAACTATCCGATCGGCCGGGAGGATACGCTGCAGTTTCACTCCAAGCTGATTCACCGGGATTACTGGTTCACGCCTCAGCTGCATGGCAAATGGTTCCCGGATGCGTTCCTTGGCACGATGGGCGAACTGCTGCGAGCGATCGAGGAAGAGCGTGAGCCTGAGAATAGTGTGGCTGACAATTTGGAAACGATGCAGCTCGTGTTTGCCGCGTATCGTTCCATGCAAGAGAACCGTCCTGTTACGCTTCAGGAAATCGCCCAAGAGGAGACTGATTCATTATGTTAAAAGGCATTCCCGCAATACTGTCGCCAGAGCTGCTGGCCGTGCTCCGTTCGATGGGGCATGGAGACGAGCTGGTACTGGCCGACGGCAATTTCCCGGCCGATTCCACCGCAGCCCGGCTCATTCGCGCCGACGGTCATTCTATTCCTGAGCTGCTGGACGCCATACTGGAACTGCTTCCCGTCGACGATTATATTGAATCGCCTGCGGCGGTGATGAGCGTTGTGCCTGGCGATCCGGTTGTGCCGGTCATTTGGGACAAATACCGCGAGCTGTTGAACCGCCATGAAGGACGCGAGGTGCCGATTTCAGAGCTGGAACGGTTTGCGTTTTACGACCGGGCGCGCAAAGCGTATGCCGTGGTCGCAACGGGCGAATCGGCCCAATACGCCAATTTGATCCTGTCCAAAGGTGTCGTCCGGCCGCAAAACTAGCTCAAGAGCGAGGGAGAGACGAGCATGAGACTGAAGGATAAAATTACCCTGATTACCGGAGCGGGCTCCGGCATCGGACGCAGCACGGCGCTGCGCTTCGCGGCGGAGGGGGCCATCGTTGTTGTAGCCGATCTGAACAAGGAGGCTGCCGACGAAACGGTAACGCTTCTGACGGAAGCGGGCGGGCAAGGTTATGCGATTCGCTGCGACGTTACCGATCCCGGATCGGCGCAGGCTATGGCGACTGAAGCGCTGGACAAGTTCGGAAGGATCGATGTGCTGTTTAACAATGCGGGCATCAGCGGCGTTGGCGCGCTTCATGAGCTGGAGCCTGACGCCTGGGACCGCGTCATGAACGTCAACATTCGCGGCACGTTTTTGCCGAGCAAGTACGTGCTGCCGTCCATGATGGAGCGCCGCAGCGGCGTTATTATCAATATGTCCTCCTGTATTGCCGAAATCGGGCTTGCCCGCCGCGCATCCTATGCCGCGACCAAGGGAGCGGTGCTGGCGCTCACGAAGTCCATGCAGGTGGATTATGCGGAATACGGCATTCGCGTGAACGCTCTGCTGCCGGGCACGATTTTGACCCCGTTTGTAGAAAAATACTTGCAGGAATCGTACAGCGACCCGGAAGAGGGTCTTGCCGGCATCCGCAAGCGCCAGCTGAGCGGCGATCTTGGCCGCCCGGAGGATGTGGCGGACGGAGCGTTGTTCCTGGCCTCCGACGAGTCGAAGTTTATGATGGGCTCGCCGCTTTATATCGACGGCGGCGTCGTGTTTGGGAAAAACGCTTAACATTTGACCGGAAGGGAGACTTTTAAACGATGAAGCTGTTAACATTCCGCAAAAACGGTGAATTGGCGCTTGGCATTCGCACGGAGCAGGGCGTCCTGGACGTTGCGGCTGCTGCCGCGGCACAAGGGAAGGGGGCGGCAGTCCCTCTGGACATCCATGCAGCGATTCAGGGCGGAGCAGCGGCGCTTTCCGCGCTCCAAACGCTCGCAGCAGGCGCAGAGGAATCGCCGGAGCTGTGGAAAGCGGAGGATTCGCTGCAGCTCGGACCTTGCGTGACAAATCCGGGCAAAATTATTTGCGTCGGACTGAACTACCGCAAACATGCCGAGGAAACGAATGCGCCGATTCCGAATTACCCGATTCTGTTCAATAAATTTGCGAACACGGTTGCTGCGCAAGGCGACGATATTCCGCTTCCGCGCGTCAGCTCGGAGGTGGATTACGAGGCCGAGCTGGTTATCGTCATCGGCCGCGAGGCCAAATATGTCGGACGCGAGCAGGCGTTGGAGCATGTGTACGGCTATTGCTGCGTCAACGACCTGTCCGCCCGCGACCTGCAGCTGCGGACGCCGCAATGGCTGCTCGGCAAATCCTGCGACAAGTTCAGCCCGCTTGGGCCGTATCTTGTCACCTCCGATGAGGTCGGCAATCCAAACGAGCTTGCTATTTCCGCGACAGTGAACGGCGAGGTCAGACAATCGTCGAACACGGCGGATATGATTTTCCGCTGCGACGAGATCGTCAGCTATGTTTCCCAGCATATGACCTTATCGCCGGGTGATATTATCCTTACCGGTACGCCGGAGGGCGTTGTGCTGGGCTTGCCGCCGGAGCAGCGGGTGTACCTGCAGCCGGGAGACATTGTCGAGATCAGCATTGACAAGCTCGGTACGCTGCGCAATCGGATGGTAGCGGAGCCGGAAGCGGCTCCGGGCAGCTACGACTGGCGCGCTTAATTTGCCTGTAATAATCAAAAAAGAAGGCAGCCAAAAGGCTGTCTTCTTCACGTTTTAAAGCGTATGATTTTAACCAAATCGGTGTTATCGCGGTCAGCCCGCAGCGGCGACGCCGTTAAACGTTGCCGGACCGCTAAGCTCAACATTGTAGGAGTATTGCGGAGTGTCGGAAGTAATGAACAGCGTATAACGGATCTGTCCGGCGTTCGCTTCGTCGGTTGTAGGAAAATCAGCGCAGTTTATGACAGCAGGGAAAAGCACATCCTCGCCGACTATTCCGGGCTGAACCAGCTCTTCATACACGAATATGCCGGAGCCGAACGTATCTCCGCCGTTTTTCTCAATGACTAGCGTCACCCTGGCAGTTGAATTCGACTCGTCAAGATTTTGAAAAAAGGTAACCGTCCCGTTAAGCATAACTTTAACGCTGCTTGCAAGCGGGGTGTTGGCGACGCTCACGGTTTGCAGTCCGATATCGCCGACCAGCAGAAACTGTCCGTCGTATATTTCAGGGCCACCGCTGCTCAAATTTGTGGCTTGTGATAAACGAAGATCGACAAATTGCTCGGCCACTCTTTCATCTCCTTTCCTCATCATGGAATGGTAAAGCTGTTCAAGAACATGCAAAATCAGCTGTCTGCGGATGCGATGCCGTTAAAGGTAGTAGGTCCATTCAGCAGAATATCGGCGGAAAACTGGGTGGCGGTCGAGGTGACAAATAGCGTATAGCGGATTTGTCCGGCGTTTACTTCATCAACCGTTGGGAAGTCGGCGCAGCTAACGGATGCGGGGAAGATCGTCTGAACATCGATCGTGCCCGGTTGAACGATTTCTTCATAGATCAGGATGCCGGAGCCAAACGTGTCGCCTCCGTTTTTTTCAATCAGCAGAGTAACAAAGGCGTCGGTATTGGGCTCTTCGAGTTCTTGGAAAAAAGTTACCGTCCCGCTCAGCATGACTTTAACGCTAGCGGCTAAGGGCGTATTTGCGACGGAGACCGTTTGAATGCCGAGGTCGCCAACGAGCAGCTTCACCGTGTTGTTTATTTCCAGGCTTAAGCTAGGTCTGTTAGAATTTTGCGATAAACGCATATCTACAAATTGAGACATGATTTGCCTCCTCTCTAATCGAAATATGCTAGTACTATATGCTAGAGTAGCTTTAAAAGTGAGCCTATTTATTTAAAATTGCCGAGAATACTCCACCTTCTACAAGGAGGGGATGAATCGGCATTTTTTGGCTGTATAAACCGAACGTATGTGCTATAATTGGGGGAGACCGCAAAACCGGAGGTGATGGTTGAATGGTGCATCACAAGGCGTTTCGCTTTCGCCTCTATCCCACCGAAGAACAACGGACGCTCATCCATAAAACCATCGGCTGCGCCCGCTATGTCTTTAATCACTTCCTTGAAAAGTGGAATCAAACCTACCAAGAATCAGGAAAAGGGCTGACCTACAACACCTGTGCAATCGGACTGCCTCCCCTCAAGCGTCTCTTTTCCTGGCTCAAAGAAGTGGACAGCATTGCTCTGCAATCTAGTGTACGGAACCTAGCGGATGCCTTTGCACGGTTTCACCAGAAGCAGAATAAGGCCCCTTGTTTTAAATCGAAGCGGAATCCTGTGCAAAGCTACACCACGAAATATACCAACGATAACATTGCGATTGAAGGCGGTCGTCTGAAGCTGCCCAAGCTGGGGTGGGTTCGCTTTGCCAGATCCAGAGAAGTGGAAGGTCGAATTCTTTCAGCCACGATTCGGAAGAATTCATCAAGCAAATACTTTGTCTCGATTCTCTGCGAAGTGGAGATTCAGCCGCTCCCGGAATTGGACACCGTCATGGGCGTTGACTTGGGTCTCAAATCGTTTGCGGTGTGCAGCAACGGGGAGGTTGTGTCCAATCCGAAGCATCTCCGCACGTACGAAAAGAAATTGGCGTTCTGGCAACGTCGCTTATCGCGGCGTACAAAAGGCGGTTCAAATTATGCCAAGGCGAAGCAGAAGATTGCTCGGATTCATGAGGAAATCGCCAACTGCCGACAGGACTTTTTGCACAAGCTCTCCACCAAATGGATTCGTGAAAACCAAACGATCTGCCTGGAAGAGCTGCAGGTAAATCATATGATGCAACATCCCAAGCTGGCCAAGTCCATTGGGGATGCCAGTTGGGCCACGCTTCGCACCATGCTGAGCTATAAAGCGGATTGGTATGGACGTCAAATTCAAACCGTGGCAAAAACCTATCCATCGAGCCAGCTTTGCCATGTGTGCGGAAGCCGAAATCGCGACGTGAAACAGTTGGGCCTACGGGAATGGAGTTGCTCCCAATGCGGCACACATCACGACCGCGATCATAACGCGAGCATGAACATCCGGAAAGAAGGATTACGTTTGTTGGGAACTCCCAACGGAACTGCGGGAACCGCAGGGAATCGCTTGCTCCTAAAGAGAAGGTTGCTTCTCTGTTCGCAAGAATCCTCCACCTCTCCAGGTGGTGGGAGTGTTCAATGGCTATCCGATATTAGCTGTCCGCTACTGCTATCCCATTGAATGCGACAGGACCAATAAGAGATGTATCTTCCCCATCAGGGACAGGTGAAGAGATAAAGAGAGTGTATCGAATCTGTCCGGCATTAACCTCAGCAACGGTCGGAAAGTCGGCGCAGCTGACGGATATCGGAAATATAGTGACACTTCCTAGAGTTCCAGGCATTAGGAGATTGGAATAAACCAGTATGCCGGAGCCAAATGTTTCGCCTCCATTTTTCTCTATTGCTACAGATACATTTGCATCTCTTTGTTCCTCAGTCATATATGCCATCGTTCCGGTCAGCATAATTTTAACAGTGGCGGCCATAGGGGTGTTTGCCGCAGCAACTGTCTGAAGTCCTATATCTCCCACAAGAAGAAGCTCAGTGCCGAGCGGAACGCTGGCCGTTGGAGAATTAAGCGCTTGAGATAAGCGGAGGTCCAAAAATTGTTGTGCCATTTGATATCACCTCCTTCTGAATAGCGCTTGATAGTACTATATGCTAGATAAAAAGAAAGGTGAGTCCGAGTGATAGACTGCGAGAGTTGATTTTGTTGCCGTAGTTGAAAGGTTTTAATTGACTAATATACCCCATGGGGGTATATTTCAGAGAGGGAAGGATTATTCACAGCAAGCCTTGAAAGGGGATAAGAACAGATGAAAACAGAAGTGCTGCAAGTAAAAGGGATGTCTTGCGGACATTGTGTGAACTCCGTAGAAACGGCCGTAAAACAAGCGGGCGGCTCCGCGAAAGTCGATCTTGCCACCGGCAAAGTAACCGTTGATTTCGATGAAGCCAAACAATCGTTGCAAACAATTAAGGACGCCATCGAAGAGCAAGGCTACGATATCGTATAAAGGCAGTACAAGGCGGCTTCGATCTCATTCGGCCGGCTTGGGAGGCAAGGCTTTCGGAGCTCCGAAAGCCTTTTTTTTATTGTGAAGTTAGCCTGGAGGAAGGGGGTTATGCGCGGCCGGGACAATGGGCAGGCTGGATAATGGTCATTTTGGCGGAGGTGCATGATGTTGATAAGTTTGCTGCATAACAATCGTTCGTTGGAAAAGAAGAGGTTAGGCGCGGTGCGAAACGGGGCGCTGCTCATTGCCGCTGCAGTTTTGCTTGCAGGCTGCTCCTCGAGCGGCGGGAATACGCATAAAGGACACGGAAGCTCTTCTGCCCCGGACACGGACAAGCAGGCTGTCACTGCCTCCGTTCCGGCGGAATACTCGGCATCCGGCGCGGCTGAGGCTGCACCGTGGGTTGCCACCAAAAACACCACCCGGATCAACGCTTCAAATCCGGTGCAGGCGGCGGTGCTCGTATCACGTACGTTATGGCCGGCGCAGCTTGAAACCGGGAGACCCGGCGCGGTCATTCTGACCGATCCTACGGACTGGGCCGGGGCGGCGGCAGCGGCGCACCTGATCCATCATCCGCATAACGGCCCCGTATTGTATACGGATGCCGGAAAAATGCCGGATGTTACGCTTCAGGAGCTGCTCCGCCTAAATCCGACGGGCATTTCCGGCAGCGGAGTACAGGTTATTTTGGTAGGAAAGATCGATAAGGACTTGGAAAAAGCAGTTCAACAACGAGGGTTCAAAACCGCGCGTGTGGAAGGCCGGTCGGCAGCTGAGCTGGCGGCCGCGGCGGATGCCTACTATATCAGCTCGGCAGGGGAAACTCCGCCCGGCGTTATCGTCGGCTCCTCGGACGAGCAGAGCTTCACGATTCCAGCGGCGTATTGGAGCGCGCATATGCCGGAGCCTTTGTTATACATATCGGGGAACAGCATCCCGGATGCAACAGCGCAAGCGCTTCAGAAGCGCGGCGGAAAAGCATCCATTTACATCATCGGGCCGGAAAAGGCGGTATCGGCTCAAATTGAAAAGCAGCTGCAGGCGTACGGGAAGGTGACTCGCATTGCCGGAGGGGACCCATTCGAGAATGCCATTGCTTTTGCCGAATTTAAGGATGAGTCAACCGGCTTCGGCTGGGGAATTAACGCCCCTGGCCGCAATCTCACCTTTGCCAACGCGGATGAGCCGGCGCTAGCGCTTGCAGGCGCTCCATTTGCGCATCTTGGGAAACACGCTCCGCTCATTTGGACGGACAAGGAAGCAATGCCGGATGCGGTTATGAACTACGTCATGAGCCTCCAGCCGCGTTATGATCAATCTCCAGCAGACGGACCTTTCAACCATGCTTGGCTCATTGGCGGCGATACTCGGCTGACGGGAGCTGCGCAGGCGGAGCTGGATGCGATGCTGGAAATTGCCTCACCTGCGGGCGGAGGGCATGAGGGGCACTGAGCTGTCGTGATTTTGCAGGTATATTGTCCGATTCCGCTAGTCGCCGCGCCGCTTCCTGTATGATACAGTAGAGCTTGGGACGCAAAGTCCGATACGAGGAACAGGTGGAGGGAACAAGATGAGCCACAAGTTACGTGTAGGTATTATTGGCTGCGGCGGAATTGCGAACGGCAAACATTTTCCGGCGCTCAGCGGAAACAAAAATGTAGAAATAGTGGCATTTTGCGATATTGATCTTGAAAAGGCTCGTGAAGCAGCGGCTAAATACGGCGCGGAAAACGCTGGCGTTTATGCCGATTATACAGAGCTGCTGAAGGATTCCAGCCTTGATGTTGTTCATGTATGTACGCCGAATGACTCTCATGCGGAGATTTCAATTGCTGCGCTTGAAGCCGGCAACCATGTCATGTGCGAAAAACCGATGGCCAAAACGGCTGCAGAAGCGCGCGCGATGCTGGAAGCTTCCCGCCGCACCGGCAAAAAGCTGACCATCGGCTACAACAATCGCTACCGCACCGATAGCCAGCATCTAAAAAAAGTATGTGAAGCTGGCGACCTTGGCGAAATCTACTATGCCCGCGCTCATGCAATCCGCCGCCGTGCTGTCCCGACCTGGGGCGTGTTTTTGGACGAAGAAAAACAAGGCGGCGGTCCGCTGATCGATATCGGCACACATGCGCTTGATTTGACGCTGTGGATGATGGACAACTACAAGCCGGTTTCGGTGACTGGTTCCGTTTACCACAAGCTCGGTTCGAAGGAAAACGGCGCCAATGCATGGGGCCCGTGGGACCCGGCCAAATTTACGGTTGAAGACTCGGCGATGGGTTTTATTAAGATGGAAAACGGGGCTACAATCGTCCTGGAAGCCAGCTGGGCGTTGAATACGCTGGATATCGATGAAGCCAAATGCTCGCTTAGCGGCACAGAGGGCGGCGCTGATATGAAGGGCGGACTGCGCATTAACGGCGAGGAGCATAGCCGCCTGTTCGTCAAGGAAGTAGACCTTAGCGCCGGAGGAGTAGCGTTCTACAGCGGCAACAGCTCCCGTGACATTGATGTCGAGTGCGGAATGTGGATTGACGCCATTTTGCAGGACAAGGATCCAGTCGTACTGCCGGAGCAGGCTCTGGTTGTCACCGAAATTCTGGAGGCCATGTACGAATCAGCAAAAACGGGCAAAACGGTTTACATGAATCAGCAGGACTGATGATGAATAAAAGGCTGGTGAAAGCAGGCGTTAAGCCTGCGTTTCACCAGCCTTTTTTAGATGAGATCAAATGCTTTGAAAAATAAATAGAGGGAAGAAAGCATCAGGAAAATGCCTGTAACTTTAGACATGAAAAAATGGAAGTAGCTCGGTTCGGGATCATCCGTACCGATCCATTGCAAAGATATCCAGTAGCTTAATCGCTGGATGCGCTCATAACGGAACAGCCCCCAGCCGACGGCTAGGGCAAGCAACCCAAGCACAAAATAAACCGGCTGGCCGGGGCGTTCATGGAACTCGGGGAAAGCTGCGATGACAAGCGTTACGGGAGGATATCTCTCCCAAACCGGGGTGCCCGGCGGCATTTGCCCGTCATTAAACGTAACCCTAACGGGCGATTCAAGGGTGCCGTCTGCATGATAAGCGAGCGGAATGCCATTGCTTATTTCGAGGCTGAGGCTCTTGCCGCCGGGATAAACGACTCGGTAGCTGCCGTCGAGAAGTTTCGGCGGCGTATTCGTATTTTTCGGCAGTGCGGTTATAGCTGCTTTGATGCCGTCTACTGTAACGGTGCGCTCAAGGCCGGAGCCGGCTGCAACAAAAGCGGGACCGTGATGCGATTCATAGCGGCGCTGATCGCCGTTTTCGGCAGCGAGCCTGTACGTGTTTTCGTTATAATAGAAAACTTGCTGGGAGTAGAATGAAACGGCCTTAATGCAAAGAGCGAGGAGCACCAATACAGCCGCCGTTCCCCACATAATCGATTTGAAACGCGGCGAGTTCATTATCATGGTTACGTTTCACCGCCATTAAATTAGAAACTAGTTTTTAAGACCCGGCATCGGCTGAAACACCATCGTTACCGGAAGATTGCTGCCTGACGGGGTCATGTATTTAAACTCGACTGTTTCGACTGAATCCCCCGAGCGATAAAGCACAGCGCCTTCGTTCTGATCTTTCAGCTGTTCATTGTTCGTAACGGGAACGAGCTGTCCGTTAATGATGAACGCCCCGGCAAACAGGCCGCCGCGCGGGTTCAAATATACGACGGTACGAGGCGCCAGCGTGATGCTCATTTTGTACAGTACGCCGAAATTTCCCCGGTTCAGCTGCAAGGAGCCGTCCGTATTGTCGTAGCCGTCAAGATAAGGATCGTAATTGTTGTCTCCAAGCAAAATTTGCTGCGGCTGCTCGCCAATGACCCCGTCCACGATCAGGTCGCGGTCCGTATTGTTAAACGAGCCGCGTGTATGCTTGCCGTCGGCTGGCATAAGCTCCATGGAGTCCATCTCCGCCAGCGGATCCTTGCCGTCAGCTACAACGATGACGCGGAAGCGCAGCGTCGAGCTTGCGGATACGTCGGCATAAGCGGAATAAACCATGCCCGGCTTGATCGGCACCGCCGAAATTTCCTGCAGCACCAGCTCCGTTTGGCCCGGTTTCACATCGATAAACGTTTCCGGCACATTGTTGTTAAGCGCCGTTAAATATCGGATGGTGGAGAGTTTGCCCGTACGGATTTCCGACGGGTCCGGGCCGCCCATGCCGGTCGCTTTTACGCCAAAACGCGACGTTTGGAACCCTTCGTTTGTAACCGCAAGATACATCTTCACATTGTAGCCGAGCGTATTTTTGTTATGAAACAGCATGCGGACCTTGCCGTCGAACTGATCGTCGAAGGCGATGCCCTCGGAGGTCCACAGTTCCGGGCTGTTGCTGCGCATCATTTTAGAAGGCTCGGATTCAATTCCGTACTTTATCTTTGGAATGTCCTTAATATGAGCGCCGTCTACGCTGATTTTCTCGCCCGCAGGCGTGAACAGCAGGCCGTATTCCTCCTGGGTATAGAGAATCTCGTCCGTAACCTGAATCGTTTTGCTAATCGTTGAAGTCAGCCCTTCATTGTCGGTCACGGTCAACGTAACCGTTTTTTCTCCCGGCTCAAAAAAGGCGTTCTGGCGGCCCGTCCACTTTGTTTTGGCCGTGTCGATCGCGTTGTTGTCGTCCGTGCTCAAATCGGAGTACTGAATCTGCTCGCCCTGGCGGTATACCTCTTTGTCGGTAGAAAAGTCCGCAACCGGCGGCTGGTTAACCGCCAGCACCTGCACATCTGCGCTGTAGGGCTCACTCCAGATGCCGGAAGCATCCTGCACACGCCGAGTAACGGTATAGGTTCCCGGCTCTGTAAATACGTCCTGTTTACCGGTCCATTCCTCTGACAGTAGAGGCAGTCCGGCAGGGGAACTATATTGATCGATATATTGGACAGCCTCACCGGCATGAATTACGGACGGTTGAATTTGGAAGGCGGCTGACGGCTGATCGGCCCAGCTGAGCATGATGTTTTTGCCGGCAAAACTGATTGAGCTGCGGCTTACTTTTGCCCAGGTGCGAACCGGAATCATCAGGGAGCCCTTTTGAGAGAAGCTCGGCGCCT
The DNA here is from genome assembly GCF_023715725.1 of Paenibacillus pasadenensis. Taxonomy (GTDB): domain Bacteria; phylum Bacillota; class Bacilli; order Paenibacillales; family Paenibacillaceae; genus Paenibacillus_O; species Paenibacillus_O pasadenensis_A. The sequence continues at coordinate 855,982 of NZ_JAMBOT010000001.1, read as the reverse complement.
CGCCCGTCCATTTGACGCCGTCAACCCAGATATCCTTAGTGTTCATGCGGAAGCGGATCTCTCCGGAAGGCGTTTTGGCGATGGATTCCTTTGACTTGGCGTCATAAGAGGTTTTGTAGCCGTACAGCTGCGCCAAAGTGCTGAATGCGACATAACTGAAATTGTTTTTAATCGTCATCGGCTGCACAGCCGTTACGGACGTCCCGTCCAGCATCATTTGGCTACTGCCTTTTGTGAGCGTCAGCAATTTTGCGCCGCCCTCGGCGCTTGCGGTTCCGCTCATGCCGTACAGCGGCGCGGCCGCCAGACTGAGCAGCGTTAAGCCTTTAATCAGTTTCATATGCGTCTCCTTTGGCTTTAAACATAGAGCGTTTGTTTGGCTCGCTCTTCACGTTAGTTAGAAACGCAGCTTATATGGAAAAGTTGCGATTTAGAGGAAATTGTTCTCAACCGGAATTAAAGCTTCATCTTAATAGCGGCCAATCCGAGATATTCCTTCAACGCCGCCAGGCTGTTCGAAAGAGCGGTTCCGGTCGGGAGCAGCTTGCTCCAATACCAGTTGGCTTGGCGCGAAACGGCGTAATCGACGGGAAAGGGCAGCGGCTCCAATCCGGCTTGGCGGAATTGCTCCAGAGCGCGCGGCATATGGATGGCCGAGGTGAGCAGCACCGGACGGGTTAAATTTTTTTCTTTCATTAATTGTGCTGTAAAGGCTGCATTCTGTTCGGTATTAAGCGATTTATTTTCCAGCAAAATAAAGTCGGAGGCAAAACCGAGCTCCCGGAGCTGCCGTCCAGCGATGTCGGCTTCGTTGCCGCTATCGGCAAAAACCTGCCCCCCGCTGAACAGCACCGGCAGTCCGGTCACGCGCGACAGGCGCGCAGCGGCTAACAGCCTTGCTTCGGCCGTTCCGGACATGTTGCCGATGCCGCCGATATCCGGCGAGTCCGGCACGGCTCCCGCGCCGAGCACAACGATGACGTCGCCTTTTACATCGGCTGCGGCCGGCGGACTGTAACGCTGCTCCAGACCCCTCATAAGCACATCCGAAAACCAGCCGGACGAGAGCAAATAAAGCAGAAGCAAACTGCCAAACGGCAGAAGGACCCATTTCCTGTCCTTGCGCCACATTCTCCAGCCTATTGCTGCCAGCAGCAGCAGAAACAGGCCGGGAGGGAGTATGAAGCTGTACAAGCCTTTTACGATATATATCATTGGCGTTCACCCCGTATAATTTTTCCAGGAATATGTACATTCTATTATATTATCATTGCTTTAATAGATAATGCATCAATACGGTGATAGAGTAAATTGACATAGCGCAAAAAGGCCGATAAAATATGATATTTGGGACACTGAAGTATCTTTTTTTGTTCTAATTCGCAATCTAAATACATGCAATAACCGCTATAGACAAACCAATGGTCATTCTATATAATACCATTTAAACTACTTGGATTTGTAGGAATTAAAATGGGGCGGTGTTGTTCAGGAGGGATTACCCTGATTGATCTGCATAATGTGACCAAGTCCTATAAGGGCCGGGGAGGCAGCGTCGACGCTGTGCGCGATATCTCCTTGCAGGTAAAGCCTGGAGAAATCTTCGGCATTATCGGGCACTCTGGCGCAGGCAAAAGCACGCTCATCCGCTGTATGAATTTGCTTGAGCGGCCGACTTCGGGCAAAGTGCTGTTTGGAGGCAAGGTGCTGACCGCGTTAAGCGAGCGGCAGCTGCAGGCGGAACGCCGGAAGATCGGTATGATATTCCAGCACTTCAATCTGCTGTCCAGCGCAACGGTGCGAGACAATATCGCTTTTCCCCTCGTGCTTGCCGGAAAAAGCAAGCGTGATTATGCGGCACGCGTGGACGAGCTGCTGACGCTGGTAGGGTTGGAGGCGCATGGCGACAAGTATCCGTCTCAGCTGTCCGGTGGACAGAAACAGCGGGTAGGCATCGCCAGAGCGCTTGCCGCTAATCCGCAGGTGCTGCTTTGCGACGAGGCCACATCGGCGCTTGATCCTCAGACGACCAGCTCCATTTTGTCGCTGCTGATGAGCATCAATGAAAAGCTTGGCCTGACGATTATTTTGATTACGCATGAAATGCAGGTTATCCGCTCCATTTGTGATCGTGTAGCCGTCATGGATGCGGGACGTATCGTCGAAATGGGCCCGGTGCTGGATGTATTCCTGCGTCCGAAAAACGCCGTCACCCGGCAGTTTGCCGATGAGCTTTCGGAGCTGGAAAGCGGTACGCCGCTGCCGCGCCGCACGGGCTCCAAGCTGGTCCGGCTGCACTTTGTCGGTGAGGAAACGTATGAACCGGTGCTTTTTGAGGCCGTTAAAGGAAGCACGGTTCAATGCGCGATTTTGCAGGGCACGGTATCCCGCATGAAACATACGCCCTATGGACAACTGCTTGTTGAGCTGAGCGGGGAGCAGCCTGCCATTGAAGCCGTAATCGCTTCGCTGCGCAGCAGCGGCCTGGATGCGGAGGTGCTCTCATGATGCAGATTCATAGTAATGCAAGCCAGCTTCGTTCAGCGGGCGGACTGGAATGGGACTGGAGCAGAATCGACCTGGCTGAAATTTGGCAGGCGACGCAGGATACGCTGTCGATGCTTGCGATTTCGCTGCTGTTTACCGTTATTTTAGGTTTGGTCATTGGCGTGCTGCTGTATTTGACATCGAGCCGCCAACTGCTGCACATGCCGATTGTGTATTCCGTTTTGTCCATCGTCGTGAACATTCTCCGTTCTGTACCGTTTATCATTCTGATGATCGCTGTCATGCCGCTTACAAAGGAAATTGCAGGCACGACAATCGGCGTTGCGGGCACGATACCGCCGCTTGTTATCGGAGCCGCTCCATTCTTTGGCCGGCTGGTCGAGACGGCGCTGCGCGAGGTTGACCGCGGCATTATCGAGGCTGCTCAGGCGATGGGCGCTTCCAAATGGGATATCGTAAGGCGCGTGCTCCTGCGGGAATCCCGTCCAGGCTTGCTGGCAGCAATCGTTGTAACGGCGATTACACTCGTGTCTTATACGGCAATGGCTGGAGTAGTTGGCGGCGGAGGACTCGGCGACTTGGCAATCCGTTATGGCTATCAGCGCTTCCAGACGGAGGTTATGTTTGTCACCGTCGTGATGCTAATTATACTGGTTCAAATTTTGCAGATGATCGGCGACTGGCTTGTCGGGCGCATCAGCCGCAAATAGCGGTCTTTCTCAAATCCAAAAATAACATCGTTATATACAACAGGAGGGTCTATTACTATGAACAAATGGGTTAAAGGTATTGCTATTACTGCACTTTCGCTGTCGCTCGCCGCTTGCGGCGCCAAAAATGAATCCAATACTCCGGCGGACAACGCCGCTTCCAATACGGGCGGTTCCGGCTCCGAGCCGGTAACGCTGACGGTTGGCGCATCCCCGGTTCCTCATGCTGAAATTTTGAATCACATTAAAGACCAGCTTGCTAAAGAAGGCGTTAATCTCGTTGTTAAGGAGTTTACGGATTATGTTCAACCGAACGTTCAGCTGTATGAAAAACAGCTTGACGCTAACTTCTTCCAGCATGTTCCTTACCTCGATGATCAAAACAAACAAGCGGGATATGATCTCGTTAAAGTGAATAACGTTCACGTTGAGCCGATGGGCGCTTATTCCAGCTCCATCAAATCGGTTGACGAGCTGAAGGACGGCGCTACGGTCGCAATCCCGAACGATGCAACCAATGGCGGCCGTGCGCTGCTGCTGCTGGCTGACAACGGCCTGATCAAGCTGAAAGACGGCGTTGGCGTTGCTGCAACCGTGAAGGACATCACGGAAAATACCAAAAACCTGAAGTTCAAAGAGCTTGAAGCTGCTACGCTGCCGCGTGTGCTTGGAGAGGTTGACCTGGCTGTCATCAACACGAACTACGCCCTGGAAGCGGATCTGAATCCAACGGCTGACGCACTGTTCATCGAGAGCAAGGATTCCCCGTACGCCAACATTCTCGTAGCCCGTCCGGACAATAAGGATTCCGAAGCGATCCAGAAGCTGGCTAAGGCGCTTAACAGCGATGAAGTGAAAAAGTTCATCGAAGAAAAGTACAAAGGCGCTATCGTACCGGCGTTCTAATGTTTCCTGAATTACAAGCGGGAGGAGACTGAGCTCAGCTCAGTTTCCTCCCGCTTTTGTTTATAGCGTGGACGACTTGCAGATCCGCGCTTAGTAAAGTAAGGGCGTCAAACGCCCTTACGGGACAAGCAAAGCCGAAAATCGCCAAATCAAAAAAGGGATTGTCCCGAGTCACCTTGTGTGACTTTTGGGACAATCCCTTTTGAAATGTTTAGCGAACCGGCGCGGTCGTTTTTGCTGTTTGATCGGAATTGTCTTCGGATACATAGCTGTCTCTTCCGGCTTTGAGCCCGAGGCTTAACACAATGACCGATACCGCAAGCAGGACAGCCAGCACAGGAGACCAGGATTGAGCCGCATCATGCAGCGAGCCGAGCAGAACGGGACCGAGCGCAGCCAGCAGGTAGCCGATGGATTGCGCCATGCCGGATAACCGGGCCGCTTCCTGCGAGTTGCGGGTCCGGAGTCCAAAAAGCGTAAGCGCAAGAGAAATCGTTGCACCTTGGCTAAGTCCAATGAGCGCAATCCAGAGCAGCGACAGGGAATTTGGCCCCCAGATCATGCCGCAATAACCGGCGATAGCCGTCGCACCGGCTGCGATAACAAGCGGAACCTGGGAACGCATGCGACTTGCCAACAGCGGGATGAAAAATGATGTCGGCAAGCTGACAAGCTGCATAATGGACAGCATAAGTCCGCCTGACTCCGGGCTGAAGCCACGTTCATGAAACATGGAGGGAAGCCAAGCGACTGTGACGTAAAACGTCATCGACTGCAGTCCCATATAAAAGGTGATGCTCCAGGCGAGCGGCGAGCGGAACATAGCCGCGAAGGAGCCGCGCGAGCCTGAAGCGGCGGCAGGTTTGGCCCGCAGGCTATGCGGCAGCCATACCGCTAATGCGATAAAACCTAGCGCCGACCATACGAGCAGCGACCGGCTCCAGTCCCAGCCAGGCAAAGAAGCCATCGGAACCGCTACTCCGGACGCAATTGCGGCAAATACGCTCATCGTTACGGAATAAGAGCCGGTTAACAGGCCGATTTGATTCGGAAAGTCTCTTTTGATCAAGCTCGGCAGCAGAACGTTGCTTATGGCGATCGCCAAGCCAATCAGCGCAGTGCCGGTAAACAATGCCGCCGTGCCTGGTACGGCCCGGACAAACATCCCGATCAGCAGAAGAATGAGGCTGTACAAGATGGAGCGCTCGGGACCGAATCGCTCCGCGATTTTTGGGGCGAGCAGCGACATAACGGCAAAAGCCAGAAGCGGAAGAGAGGTCAGCAAGCCGGACAATTCACTGCTCAAATTGTAGACCCCGGAAATTTTATCGATCAGCGGACCAACCGAAGTAATGGCTGCACGCATATTGGCTGCAATCAGCAAAAAGCCGATCGCTACGAGCCAGATGCTCCTCTGATTTCGCGACGGATCAGGTAAAGAATTCATAACAGACAAGCCTTCTTTCTGGAAAAAAATAGAATTATTACAGAAGTGATGCAGACGCAGTTCAAGCTACTATAGCTTATTTCAACTATTAAGTAAATATTGCTGCTTTACTTCGTTACCATTTTAATAAAATAATCACTAGTAATTTGTTCTCCTTAAGTATCTCCGTTTAAGCTTCTTTTCTCCCCTGGAAAACAGCATATGATTAACTCACTGGATAATGCGGTGTTTCGCGGCAAATAATAATTCCACAATAGGCCGGGTATCGGTTGAAATTTGAGCCCAATGAGGCCGGCAAGGGGGATTTGCAATGTCCAGCAAAAGCGGCAGCAAAGCCGAATACAAAAAAATGACGATGTCCGCCAAGGAATATCAGGCTTTTGCCAAAAACCGGGAGCCGGCCAGATCGGTGCTTAGCAACTGTATCCGGGCTTTTCTCGTCGGCGGTTTCATCTGTCTGATCGGTCAGGGAGTTCAGGAGTTTTTCATGTATGCTTTCCAAATGAGTGCTGAAAAAGCGGCAAACCCGACAGTAGCTGTAATGATTTTTCTTTCAGTTATTCTTACCTGCCTGGGCGTATATGACAAAATCGCTCAATGGGCCGGCGCGGGTACAGCGGTTCCTGTTACCGGATTTGCCAACTCCATGAGCTCGGCGGCAATGGAGCATCGGAGCGAAGGTATTGTGCTTGGCATTGGCGTTAATATGTTTAAGGTTGCGGGGCCAGTTATCGTTTTTGGCGTAGTGGCTGCTTTTTTCGTCGGCATCGCTCATTTGATTCTCGGCACAGGGGGGCAATGAGATGCAAAAGGGGAAGCAAACCTGGTGGTTTGAAAACAGGCCGGTCATAATCGGAACTGCGACAGTGGTAGGCCCGGACGAAGGCGACGGCCCGCTCGCCGCTGACTTTGATCTCGTGCATCCGGAGCTCGATTTGCAGCAGAAAACATGGGAAAAGGCGGAGCGGCTGCTCATGGAGCAGGCTTCCGATATGGCTCTCAAAAACGCCGGGATCAGCGGAGACCAGCTGGAATTTTACGTCGGCGGCGATCTTCTGAACCAGATTATTAGCAACACGTTTGCGGCTCGTTCTTTAGGCGTGCCTTATCTTGGCGTATTTGGCGCATGCTCAACGTCGATGGAGTCGCTGGCTATCGCTTCCATGATTGTCAATTCCGGAAACGGCACACATGTGCTTGCCGGTACGTGCAGCCACAACTGCACCGTTGAAAAGCAGTTCCGGTACCCTACGGAATACGGCTCTCAAAAACCTCCAACGGGCCAGTTTACGATTACCGGCGCAGGCGCGGCCATTGTCGCTCCGACAGGCAGCGGACCTGTCGTGGAATGTGCCACAATCGGCCGGATCGTCGATCTGGGCATCAAGGATCCATTTAATATGGGGGCGGCCATGGCCCCGGCGGCGGTTGACACCATTCAAGCGCATCTGAACGATACGGGCCGTTCTCCCGGCGATTACGACATGATTGTAACCGGCGATCTTGCCACGGTTGGACATCGCATCGCAACCGATCTGCTGAAGCGCAACGGTGTGCCGATGGAGCAAACGGAATTTAATGATTGCGGCTTAATGATTTATGATGTAGATCGCCAAAAGGTTCAAGCCGGAGGCAGCGGCTGCGCTTGTTCCGCTGTTGTCACCTACGGGCATCTGCTTAAGCGGGTACAGAAGGGCGAGTTGAAACGGATTTTGGTCGTTGCAACGGGAGCGCTGCTGTCGCCCTTGTCTTATCAGCAGGGAGAGAGCATTCCTTGTGTCGCTCATGCGGTGTCTATTGAAAGAAACGAGGTGCAGGGATGATTTATTTTTGGGCTTTTGTCGTCGGCGGCGCGATTTGCGTGTTTGGTCAACTGCTGTTTGATGTCGTTAAGCTGACTCCTGCGCATACGATGTCGCTGCTTGTCGTCCTGGGAGCTGTAGTTGATGGGCTGGGCTGGTACGAGCCGCTGATTGATTTTGCCGGGGCAGGCGTGACGGTGCCGATTACAAGCTTCGGTAATTCGCTCGTTCACGGAGCGTTGACGGAGCTTCACGATACCGGCTGGATTGGCGTTATATCCGGCATATTCAAAGTGACCAGCGCGGGCGTAAGCGCCGCGATTATCTTCTCGTTCCTGGCGGCTCTGGTCGTTCGGCCAAAAGGCTGAATCGTTTGGAGTAGAGAAGCGTATAAAGAGAATTCCCATTTTCGGGGATTCTCTTTTTTTATTTATCTAATTTTGGGAATTTTGGTTTTTTATTCTCGAATCGCAACTACTTATCTGTCTGACTCGTCTAAACGGGATGGTGCTGCAGTTGTCGATTGATTGTTCAAGTTATGCGGTTACTGTAAAATAATAAGACCGGCGTCCTATGGAAACCGGTTGCTAAAGGTTGAATTCGGGAGGAGTTGTCGATCGTGGAATTATATGTGCCTAATATCCAGCTAAGCTCGGCGATCCGCAGTAATTTGGAATCCGTAATTCTCGGCAAGGAAAAAGAAATTGAGCTTGTTCTAATCGCCTTGCTGGCCGGAGGCCATCTGCTGCTTGAAGACGTTCCCGGTACCGGCAAAACGCAGCTTGTCAAAGCGCTTGCCCGTTCTATCGGCGGTGATTTCCGCCGCATTCAGTGCAACCCCGACCTTTTACCTACCGATATAACCGGTCTTACGATCTATCATCCCCGGGAGGAGCAGTTTATCTTCCGTGCCGGACCGATTATGTCTCATCTCGTGCTGGCCGACGAAATTAACCGCGCTACGACCAAAACGCAATCGGCGCTGCTGGAAGCGATGGAGGAAGGAAGCGTAACCGTCGACGGCGATACCTATGCTCTGCCTTCCCCGTTTATTTTAATTGCTACGCAAAATCCGATTGAGTTCGAAGGAACCTATTTGCTGCCGGAGGCGCAGATGGACCGTTTTATGATGAAGCTTTCGCTCGGTTATCCCGATGAGGCGGATGAGCGGCGGATGGTGATGATGCGCGACACCGGACATCCGTCCGATGCGCTGTCTCAGGTGGCTAGTATTGAAGATATTATTTCTCTGCAGCGCCAGGCTGAACGCATTCATGCCGATGAAGCGGTAGGAGACTACCTCGTTCGAATCGTGCGCGGCACGAGGGAGCATGAAGGCGTGCAGCTCGGGGCCAGCCCCCGGGCGGCGGTATCGCTTATGCGGGCGGCTAAAGCAAGGGCGCTCGTAGAGCAGCGGGAATACATTATACCTGACGACGTAAAACAGCTGGCGCCCCATGTGCTGGCGCATCGTTTGCTGCTGCAGCCTTCGGCAAGACTGAAAGGCGTGCGCGCGGAAACGGTCGTTCAGGAAGTTATCGAACGGATTAAAGCCCCTGTTCGTCTGGAGCGCTAAGATGAAGCGCCGAGCTGCTGGACGAATGATGTCGGATGTCCGGCGCAGGCTGTTGCTTATGGCTGTTCTGTACGTCTCCAGCCTGCTGTATATGTTGTTTCAGGGAGGCAAAACCTCCGTCATGCTTTTCTGTATTTTCAACGGTCTTATCGTTTATCTTACTCTTGGTTATTGGAGCGGGATCCGGCGTATTACAGGAACGCGCAAAATCGGAATCCATGTTCCCGGGCTGACGGCAGCGTCCGGAACCGACAGCCGGGTCATTGCGGCTGGCGCTACGCTGCAGGCTCAGCTGGAGCTCAGGCTGCCGGGATATTATCCCGTCCCGTACGTGCTCGTGCAGGAAAGGCTGGAGCGCAATGGAGCGGAATGGCTTCCGTTTGAGGCGAGCTTTGTTCCGAACCTGAAGCGGGAGGGCTCAGCGGAGTATGCAACGCCGCCGTTGCAGCGCGGAGTGTACCGGTTCCTGCCGACAATGTGCATGACGCGGGATATTTTCGGGTTTTTTGAGCACACAGGGTCGTTTCACGAACCTGGCGAATTTTCCGTGCGTCCGCAAACCATTTCGCTGCAAGGCTGGGATCGGATCCGAAAGGGAGCAAAGGGACATTTCTCGCACGCCGCTGCACCGCGTTCCTCGCGCGAAACGACGCAGATTAACGGAATACGCGAGTTTTTGCCCGGCGACCGCTTGTCCCGGGTTCACTGGGGGGCCACGGCTAAAACCGGCCAATGGAAATCCAAGGAGTTCGAAAGAGAAGCGCTCCCGCGCACCATTGTGCTGCTTGACGCTTACCGGCGCGGCGACGCTGGGGCTGAGGAGCGTTTTGAAACGGCCGTATCCGCAGCAGCCTCGCTGTTTGAGCACGGCATGAAGCGCGGCACATCGATGGGCCTGTGGTGCACATCGTCCGTGCCTCTGGCGCTAAAAGCCCGCAGCGGCGGAGATCAGCTTCACCGCGCCATCGAAATGCTGACAGAAGTAGACAGTGACGGCACGGACAAGCTTGCGCAAGCGGTCATGCGAGCAGACCCTATTCTGGAAACTGGCTCCATGGCTCTGCTCGTCACGGATGCACCTTTAGAGGAAATCCGCCAGGCGATGGGCTGGCTTTCCCGGCGCAGCCTGAATCCGGTCTGCATTCGGATCATGACCGCTGACCAGCCGTCATCGATGGATAACGATTATTTTGCCGCAGGGCCGGTCTATTCCATCCGCAATCTGGAGGAGCTGCCGGCGGCGCTCGAAGGAAGGGAGGCGGCGGTTGATGCTGGAAGTTAAACCGAGGCAGGCTGGAACGCGGCTGCAGAGCAGCATTGCACCGCCGCGACTCCCCCGGGCCGGATGGTTTGCTATTTTGTCCAGCCTGCTGACAGCAGCAATGATTTCCAGCTCCGTATCGGTGCTTGAGCAGCTCTGGTGGGAAGAAACCTATATCGTCGTGTATACGGTTATAGCAACAAGCGTTGTGCTCGATTTGCTGCCTATCCGCCGTGTGCTGAGATGGTCTCTGCAGCTGATTGCTGTAGTCTTCGTTCTGATTCAGTTCGCTCCCGTAGATTGGAGCGTGCTGCCGCGTCCAGCGGATGCCGGCGCGATGCAGACTCTGCTTGCCGGGGGACGGCTGTTAAGCCCGTTTCTGGAAATTGCTTTAGCGGTATGGCTAATTTTCGCGTTGTTCGCGGCCTGGACGAATACGCGCATGCGCATCGTCGGTTTTACCGCCGTCAATCTGCTTGTGCTGGCCGTGACGGATTCATTTACCCCTATTTATTTGTGGGACAGCGTGGCAATTGTCGTGTTTTCGGGACTGGTCTGGCTGATTGCCGAGCATTACGCCGGGTTCCAGCAGCGGCATCCGCACAGCTGGAAGCGGCTGCTTCGTTATCCGCTGCAGCTGCTGCTGCCGGTTGTGCTTGTGCTGTCGCTGGTCATGGCTACCGGGCTGGTTGCTCCGGAAATTCCGCCGGTTATTAAGGACCCGTATACCGCGTGGCAGGAGTCGCAAGGCGAGCAGGTGCAATCTTTTGTCGGCGACAAAGGCGAGCCGGCCAGCACGGGCAAACGCTCCGCCAAATCGGGATACAGCGGCGACGACAATAAGCTCGGAGGCGGCTTCAATTTTGACCATTCGCCGGTCATGGAGGTTACGTCCTCGCAGAAAAGCTACTGGCGCGGGGAGACGAAGGATTATTATACGGGCTCCGGCTGGAAAAGCAGCGAGGAGCTTGAGGATATCGTGACGGTACCTGCGGACGGCACTGATGTTGGAGATATTGCATTGAACGGAACAGTCCAGACGGTGAAAATTGAGCAGTCGTTCAAAATGCTGCGCAAGGACAAGTTTCCGGTTATATTCGGAGCGCCTGATCCGCGTTCAATTGAAATTCCGGACAACGGCCGGACTTCGTACAAAGAGGTCGAGTACGATGTGGGCACGGACAAAATGAGCCTGGATATTGGAGATAGAGCTCCGTATCCCGCCCAATACAAGATTGTATCGGAGCAGGTTGTGCTGAATGAAGCGGTTCAGCATGTTCCGGCCGGCAATGTAAACAGTGCACCGCTTGTTAACTTTGGGCAGCTTCCGGAGAACTCCCAAAGCCGTGTGGCGGAGCTGGCGCAGCAGATTACGGCGGATTCGGAGAAAGATTTTGATAAAGCATTAGCGATCCAGAATTATTTGCGCTCAAATTTCAGGTACACGAACCAGCCTGACCTTTCCAGAAAAAAGAGCAAGGACTTTGTTGATTCCTTTCTATTTGAAATTCAAGAGGGCTATTGCGATTACTTCTCCACCGCCATGGCGGTTATGGCCCGGCATATCGGCTTGCCGTCGCGCTGGGTGAAAGGTTACGCGCCGGGAAGCGGCTCGATTCCCGAAGAAGATGTTATGAGACGCGGCGCGGAAGCAATGGAGCAGCTTGGCACGACCGGCACGGAAACGTATACGGTCAAAAACTCCGACGCCCACTCTTGGGTTGAAATTTATTTTGAAGGTTACGGCTGGATTCCGTTTGAGCCTACGCCTGGGTTCACTTTCCCCTATGCAACGGGTGAAAGCACGGCCGCTCCTGAGCCAAGCGCGGAGCCAACGCCGTCCGCAGCGCCGGAGCCAGCTCAGGAAAGCGTTACGGAAGGGCAGGGCTTCTCCATGCCGGCATGGGCAGGCTGGACCGGAGCCGCGATTATCGCTGCTGCGGCTGCATGTACAGCCTTTATGCGCCGGAGACAGCTTGCAGGGTTATGGCATTCGTTCCGTACCCGTTCGCTCACTGCCGAGCAGCAGGTCGTCTGGGAAACGGAGCGTCTCATCCGTTCCGCCCGCAAGAACGGCTTGCCAAAAGAAGAGCATGAAACGTTCCGGGAGGCGGTCGTCCGCTGGTCTGGCGAACGCCGCTTCCTGAAGCAGGAATTCGCCGAGCTGTTAGGCTTTTTTGAGCGAACGAAGTACGGCGGCCGGCCGGTTACGGCGGAAGAGGCTGAGGCCTACTCCGTAAAGGTCCGCGAGCTGCGCGGTAGGTTAAAGCCTCCTCGCTGAAGCTGCACAATAGGCGGATTAATCCGGCAAAGCCTAATAATCCATGATTGGAGCCGTCCCGTTTGAAAGGGGCGGTTCTTTTTTCTGTTAACATCCAGGAATAGGAGCGGTTCCTTTTTGCGCCAATATCCTGTAATATGGTATAGTTTCGTAAGAAAGCAGGCTTTTTAGCAAGGGAGACTTAGCGATGTTCGAACGGCTAGTGCCGCACATGCGCGTGAAATCTATATATGATATCGATCTGAATCTGCTGGCGGAGAAAGGCGTCAAGGGTATTATTACCGATCTGGACAATACCCTTGTCGGCTCCAAAATCGCACTCGCGACTCCAGAGCTCATCGTTTGGCTGGACAGGCTCCGGGAGCTCGGGTTTCAGGTGGTCGTTGTATCCAACAACCACCAGACGCGGGTATCCCGCTTCGCCGAACCTCTAGCTATTCCGTTCATTCATGCGGCCCGCAAGCCGTCCACGCGCGCCTTTCGCAAGGCGCTCCAGGTGCTGGACCTTCGAGCCGAGCAGACGGTCGTTATTGGCGACCAGATGATGACCGACGTGCTGGGGGGCAAACGGATGGGGCTGTATACGATTTTGGTCGCTCCGATTGCGCCGTTAGACGAGGGATTCGGCACCCGGATCAACCGGGTGCTGGAGCGGATCGCCTTGTCCCGTCTTCGCCGGAAGGGCCTGTGGCAGGAGGAGGAAGCTAGGAAGTGAGCAATAACAACGAGATGAAGGAACAACAAAGCGCCAAAGGCTGCGGAGGCTGCGGCGCCGCGCTGCAGTCGGTTAATAAAGAGCTGCCGGGATTTGTGCCCGCATCCTCTTTAAACACGGAAGGCGCGATTTGCCAGCGGTGCTTCCGCATCCGCAACTATAACGACGCGGTTCAGGTGTCCATGGATCACGACGAGTTTCTCAGGCTGCTGGGCGGAATCGCGTCCACAGACAGCCTGGTCGTGCATATCGTGGACCTGTTTGATTTTGAGGGGAGCATGATTTCCGGCCTGCAGCGTTTTGTCGGGAACAATCCGGTGCTGCTCGTCGTCAACAAAATCGATCTGCTGCCGAAGGGCACCAACTACAACCGGATTCGCAATTGGGTGCAGCGCCAAGCCAAAGCTCAAGGTCTGCGTACCGTAGACGTAGTGCTCTGCAGCGCCAAAAAAGGCATGGGCTTTGACCGCGTTGTTGAAGCGGTAGAGATGCTGAGAGGCCGCCGCGACGTTTATGTCGTCGGCGCGACCAACGTGGGCAAGTCTACGCTAATCAACCGGCTCATCTCCGATTACAGCGATCTGGAGCGCGAGCTGACTGTATCCCGCTTCCCGGGCACAACGCTGGACGAGATTCGTATTCCGCTTGACGACGGCCATTTTATCATCGATACGCCAGGCATCGTATATACGTCCAGGCTGACGGAGCTGGTGCCGCGCGGCGTGCTTGGCGCGCTGCTGCCGGACAAGCCGATCAAGTCGCTCGTATATCAGCTGGACGCGGGACAGTCGCTGTTTTTCGGCAGTCTGGTGCGTTTTGACTACACGCATGGTTCTAATTTGAGCTTTACGCTTTATACGGCCAATGCCTTGAAGGTGCACCGCACGAAGCTGGAGCGCGCGGACGAGCTGTATGCGCAGCATAAGGGCGTAATGCTTGCTCCTCCGTCCTTGGAAGAGCTGGAAACCATTCCGGCATGGACACGCCACTCTCTGCGCATTCCGCGGGGCAGCGAATCGGATGTGTTCATTTCCGGACTTGGCTGGATTCGCGTCAACGGCACGAGCGGGGCGCAGGTTGAGGTGTACGCGCCTAAAGGCGTTAAAGTGCTTGTCCGCGAAGCGCTGATTTAAGCGATCGGCATCGAGAACATTCGGACAGGAGATACGGCTTATGGAGACGAGTCAAAAAGCAATTCCAAGGCTGGCGCTCGACAGCTCGACGACGGTATTTGGCGTAATCGGCGATCCTATCCGCCAATCCAAGTCCCCGATTATGATGAATCGGGCTTTCCGCGAGACGGGGGTAAACGGCGTTTATGCCGCTTTCCATGTGAGCCCGGAACGGCTGGGAGATTTTTGGCTCGGCGTGCGGGCGATGGGCATTCGCGGTGTCAACGTAACGATCCCGCATAAGCTGGATGTCATGAAACATCTGGACTATGTGGACGATGCGGCGCGCCTGATCGGTGCGGTTAATACTGTCGTTAACAACGGCGGCATGCTGACGGGCTACAATACGGACGGCATCGGTTATGTGCGCTCTTTGAAGGAAGAGGTTATGCCGGTGCTGAAGGGCAAACGCATTGCGGTCATTGGCGCAGGCGGCGCGGCGCGCGGCATCCTCTATGCGCTGCTTGGCGAGGAGCCCGAGCTCGTCACGGTGCTCAACCGCACGGAGGAGCGGGCGCAGGAGCTTGCGGAAGCTTTTTCCGGCTGCGGCAACGTGCAGGCGCTGTCTTCTGCAGGCGATGCGGCTGACGCCGTCATCCGCTCCGCCGATCTCGTCGTTAATACGACCTCCATCGGAATGTACCCGTATGTGGATGATATGCCGCTGGATGTATCGCTGCTGCGGCCGGATGCGGTTGCGAGCGATCTGATCTATAATCCGCTGGAAACGGCATGGCTGGCACGCGCCCGCGAGCTCGGCTGCCGTACGCACGGCGGGCTTGGCATGTTTATTTATCAAGGCGCTTACGCCTTTGAATATTGGACGGGCTTGCCCGCGCCGGTGCAGGCGATGCGGGAAACCGTGCTGCAGGCGCTGCAAGCGCCGTCTGCGACCTAACCGCCCGTCCGCAGGACGGGCTGCACAGAGAGGAATTGTGATTGACATGACATTGACCGGGAAGCAAAAGCGCCATCTGCGCGCGCTCGCTCATCACCTGACCCCGATTTTTCAAATCGGCAAAGGCGGCATGAACGAGAATCTGGTGAAACATATTGAAGAGGCGATTGAGAAGCGCGAGCTGCTCAAGGTGAACCTGCTCAACAACTGCGATGAAGACCCGCGCGAAGTGGGCGCTCAGCTGGCAGAGGGCTCAGGCTCTCATCTGGTTCAGGTTATCGGCAAAACGATTGTGCTCTACAAAGAGTCCAAGGACCATAAAACGATTGAGCTTCCTCGTTAAACATTAAGTGGAGCCCAAGTTCTTACAGCTTTTTTACCGAATTTACCGAACTTCTAATCGGTCATTGAACAAAGCGGAGCCAAAGCTCGAGCCGGTAGAAGCGTCAGCGTTCGCCTTTGATGTCGGATTTTAACCGCTATGGCGGTATAATTCAAAAAAATCCGAGATCAACAGCGATCGGAGGGCCGGGCATTTGGCGCAGCGGTTACTTTTCACCAAGCTTCTTAATTAGGAGGAGACAAGATGCGCAAAATAGGACTGATGGGCGGAACGTTCGACCCGATCCATATCGGGCATCTTGTCGCCGCAGAGCGTTCCATGGAAGCATGCGGTCTGGAGGAAGTTTGGTTTATCCCGAACGCCGGCCCTCCGCTCAAGGACAGGGCGCCTGGCGCTCCGGCCAGTGACAGGCTGCGCATGACGGAGCTTGCCGCAGGAGAGCATCCGGGATTCCGCGTGCTGGATACGGAATTGAGACGCGGCGGAATCAGCTACACGTACGATACGGTACAGGAGCTGCGGTCTCTTGAGCCGGAGGCGGAATTTCATCTGATTATCGGCACGGACCGTGTGCGCGACCTGCCGCTCTGGCATCGGATTGGCGAGCTGGCGGCGCAGATCCGTTTTATCGGAGTTGACCGGCCGGATGAGGCGGGGCGTCCAGCCGAGCCTGGTTCAATGCCTGATTTGCCGGAGGAGTTAAGAGAACGGGTCATTCGGGTTCCGATGCCGCAGCTTGACATCTCATCTACGGCAATCCGCACCCGCCTCGCGACCGGATTATCAGTCCGTTATCTCGTTCCTGATGCCGTAAGAGATTATCTGACGGAAAAGGAGCTGTACCGCCATGATGGATAAACAGGCGCTCATTGAATCGGTCCGTTCCGGCATGCCGGAACGGAGATGGCTGCATGTGCAAGGAGTGATCGACACCTCCATCGTGCTTGCTGAACGATTCGGAGCCGATTCGCGCAAGGCGGAGCTGGCTGCCATCCTGCATGATCTGGCTAAGTTTTGGCCCGTGGACCGGATGGAAGCCTACATCCGCGAGGAAGGCGTTGATCTGGCCGTGCTGGACTACGACAAAGAGCTCTGGCATGCCGCAGCAGGCGCCTGGTCGGCGGTGAAGGATTACGGAATCGATGATCCGGAGATTTTGGCAGCGGTCCGTTATCATACGTCCGGAAGGGAAGGCATGACGCTGCTTGACCGCGTTGTATGCCTGGCGGATTATATGGAGCCAAGCCGGGATTTTCCCGGCGTGGACCGGATTCGAGAGCTGGCCTTAAGCGATCTCGATGCGGCGCTGGCCGCCGGATTTGACTCTACGATCCGCTTTTTGCTGGAAAAGGGCAAACGTATTTATCCGCTTACCGTTGCGGCCCGCAACGATTTGCTTCGAAGCAATACCGCATAAATCTTACTAAACTAACATGCCCAAGGAGGCAACTGAATGGCCCTTAATCCAGAACAATTGCTGCAAGCCGTCGTAGAGGCGGCTGATGATAAAAAAGCAAACAACGTCGTCGCTCTTAACCTGAAGGATATCTCTCTCGTCGCAGACTATTTTGTCATCTGCCACGGTAATTCCGACACCCAAGTCCAGGCAATCGCCACCGAAATCCGCAAGCGCGCTCAAGAAGGCGGCGTCACAGTGCGCGGCATCGAGGGCATGGATACGGCACGCTGGGTGCTCATTGATCTTGGCGACGTCGTTATCCATGTCTTCCACCGTGACGAGCGCGACTACTACAGCCTGGAGAGGCTCTGGTCCGACGCTAAAGTTGTGGAGTTCGCATGACGACTTACGCCGGTTTGACGTTAAAGCTGAGGGTGGCGCGCGAAGTGTCGCCCTTCGGCTATTTTTTGTCTCTGGGAGACGAGGATGACACGGAGGTGCTGCTGCACTATTCCGAAACGGCCGGAGCGAAAGTAAAGGAAGGCCAGGAGGTTGAAGTGTTTGTGTTCCACGACACGGACGACCGCCTGTCGGCAACGATGAAAAAGCCGCTCATTCAGCTTGGCGAGCTGAAAAGGCTCGTCGTTGCGGACATTCATCCGCGCCTTGGCTGTTTCCTGGAAATCGGCCTTGGCCGTCAGCTGCTGCTGCCGCTCTCGGAGCTGCCGGAGCTTATTGATCTTCGTCCGCTGCCGGGTGATGAGGTGTTCGTCAAGCTGTCGCATGACAAAAGCGGACGGCTGCTCGCCAAGCTGGCCCGCGAGGAAGACCTGGCCAGTCTTGTTTTTCCGGCTCCCGCATCGTGGCGCAACGAATGGAAGGAAGGCTGGGTTAGCCGCACGCTGCAGATGGGCTCGTTTGTTGTCCTTGACGGCGGAGTTGTCGGCTTTGGCGCGTACGGCCTTATTCCGTCAACGGAGCGTCCGGAGCCGCTGCGGCTTGGACAGCGCGTCAAAGCGCGCGTGACGTATATCCGCGAGGACGGCCGGGCAAACCTGTCCATGAACCTGCGCAAAGAGGTTGGCCGTGTCGAGGATGCGGACCGGATTCTCGCTTTTATTAAGGAGCGTCCAGGCCAGGCGATGCCTTATTCCGACGAAACGCCTGCCGACATCATCAAAAACAAGTTTGGCATCAGCAAATCCGCGTTTAAACGTGCGGTTGGCAAGCTGATGCGCGAGGGAATTGTGAAACAGGACGGCAACTGGACAAGATTGATCCAGCAGCCGGCAGAGGAAGCCGTCTCAGAGGGAGACGACGCCAAGTAGCAGGCAAGGAGGGACTGCCCATGCGGGCTTACCGCCAGTTCGCCGGCGTATATGACCGGTTGATGGAAGAGATGCCGTATCCGGATTGGATCCGGTTCATGAGAGAATGCTGGGAACGCTACGGCGTGCCGGAGTCGGTCGCCGATCTGGGCTGCGGCACTGGCAGCCTGGCCATTCCGCTAGCCAAGTCGGGTTTTACTGTGTACGGAATAGACCTGTCGGCGGACATGCTGTCCATCGCCCGCAGCAAATGGGACGAGACGCCGCAGCAGGCAGTCCGTCCAAGGTCCGGCTCAGTCCGCTGGCTGCAGCAGGATATGCGGGATTGGGAGCTGCCGGGCCCGGTTGACGCGGCGATCAGCTTTTGCGACTGTTTGAATTATTTAACGGAGGAAGAGGATGTGACGGCCGCATTCCGCGCCGCTTACGGCGGCCTTAAGTCCGGCGGCGTGTTTCTGTTTGACGTACATGCGCCGCTGACGCTGCGCCGGTATGCCGAAGAGCAGCCGTTCACTCTGGATGAACGGGACGTCGGTTACATCTGGACTTCCGAGCTGGATGAGGAACGCATCGAAATCCGCCATCATCTTACGATTTTTGCTCAGGACGATTCCGATCGCGAGGGGCGTTTTGTCCGATTTGAAGAGGTCCATCATCAGCGGGCTTACGATCCTGACTGGATTGTATCCGAGCTTCGCGCCGCCGGCTTCAGCCGGGTGGACCGGTATGCCGATTTTACGCTGAAGGAGCCTACGGAGCAGTCGGAACGGCTGTTTTTTGCAGCGATCAAATAAATGAGCAGGACTGTTCTCGAAATCATCAAACGATGAATCGGGAGCGGTCTTTTTTTTCTGATTTCAATAACGGCTCAACATGATATATTTAAGCCACGATTTGTTTTATTTTGGCAAGTCAGCAGTCGCTGAATCGCCGCAAAAGGGTAATTCTATGGATGACAGGAGGATAACTGGCAAAGATGGATGATACGATGAGGCAGGAAAACACGCCTGCGGCGGACCTATCCGTGCTGCGCCTTGCGGATTTTGGTGCTGTGCCGGATTCTGGTAACGATTCCACACCAGCGCTAAGCCGGGCGATTGATGCCGCAGCACGTGTTGAAGGCCCTGTGCGGCTGGTCTGCGAGCCGGGACGTTACGAGTTTTATGAGGAGCATGCCGTCCGGAAACGCTATTGGATTACGAACACGACAAGCGAGCAGGAAAATTCGGACATTACGAAGAAGATTGGCATCCATCTACGCGGGTTGTCGAATGTGACGCTGGACGGTTGCGGAGCGTTATTTGTTTTCCATAGCAAAATGACGATGCTGGCCGTTGATCACTGCGACGGCATCACAATTCGCGATATCAGCTTCGATTACGAGCGGCCGACGGTCGCTGAGATGACGATCGAGCGTATCGGGGATGGTTTCATGGATATAAGGACACATCCATCCAGCCGTTATGAAATCGCTGCCGGACGATTAACATGGATGGGTCCGGGCTGGCGATTCCGCAGCGGGCCGATGCAGGCTTACGATCCGTCAAGAAACCGGACCTGGCGGATCGAAACCAATTGGGTGGAGGAAGCAGCTTTCGCCGAAGAGCTGGAGGCGTCTCTGGTGCGGCTGCGCTACGAGGGCAGCCCCGAGCTGGAGCTGCAGGAGGGCTGGGTGCTGCAGACGCGGGACGGCATTCGCGATCAGGTTGGCGTGTTCCTGAACCGGAGCCGTAATGTGTCGTTCGAGCGTGTCAACCTGCACTTCATGCACGGCCTTGGCGTGACGGGGCAATTCTGCGAGCACCTGAGCTTCGACGAGGTGGCAATTTCCCCTCGTCCCGGGACAGGACGGACTGCCGCAGCATTTGCAGACGGCATTCATCTTTCCGGCTGCCGGGGAATCATCCGCATTACGAACAGCAGGCTGGAGGGGCTCCATGACGATGGCATCAACGTGCACGGCACGTATTTGCAGGTCGTCGAGCAGCCTGGTTCCCGCGAGCTGCTCGTACGTTTCATGCATCCCCAGACATACGGCTTTGAAGCATTTGCTGCCGGCGACGAGCTGGAATTTGTGCAAAGCCGTTCACTGGCCGCTTGCGGCACTGGCATCGTCGAGCGGGCTGAGCTTGTAAGTCCTCGCGAAATGCTGCTTACGCTGCGTGAGGACGTGCCTGACCGCATCGAGGCAGGAATGGCCGTGGAAAATGTGACCTGGACGCCGGAGGTTACCATTGCGGGAAACATTTTTGCGCGTATCCCGACACGGGGCATTTTGACGACGACACGGCGCAGGACGCTGATCGAAAACAATGTTTTCGAGGGGACGGTAGCGAGCGCGGTTCTCGTCAGCTGCGACGCCGGGAGCTGGTACGAATCCGGCCGGGTTAACGACCTAACGATCCGTGGCAACCGCTTTGAAGCGTGCGGGGCAGCAGATCAGCCCGTTATTTTACTTTTACCCGAGATCGAGGAGGTTAATGAACAGCGGCCGGTACACAGCGGGATCGTGATCGAGAGCAATTTCTTTGAGCTGAGTGAAGGGCTGGCGCTTCACGCGCTCAGCATCGGCTCGCTCATTTTCCGGGGCAACGAGCTTCAGCTTCCTCCAAGCGTCGCTCAGAACAGAGATAGCGGCGACAGTCTCACAGAGCCGTCAATCGAAGATTTTGTTAGCTTGAAAGCTTGCGTCGATTCAATCGTAGTTAATCATAAAGCTCATGGACCTAAGTGATTTCGCCGCGTGAGCAAAAGGGCCGTTTCAACCGTCATCCTGAGATGACCTTGAGACGGCCCTAATTATGGTTGACGCGGCGGCGCCAAAGCTTAGACTTCCGTCTCCACCAATAATTTTGCGCGGTTTTCCATTACTGTATCCGCATGTTTAAGCGCCCAGTTCATCATGGAGCGCACGAGCGGCGCAAGCTCCCGTCCGAACTCGGTCAACGAATATTCCACCTTGGGAGGGACCTCGTTATAAACACGCCGCACGACAAGGCCGTCGCGCTCCAGCTCTCTCAGCTGAAGCGTCAGCATGCGCTGCGTAACCTTGGGCATCAGCCGCCGAAGCTCGTTGTAGCGTTTGGAGCCGTCCAGCAGATGGTGAATGACGATGCATTTCCATTTGCCGCCGATGACGTCCATGGTCATTTCCACCGGGCAAGTAAAACCGTGCTTTTCCAGCGCGGGGTAAGAGCAGAGTTGTTTGTCCATCCATCGTTACCTCCAATAGGTTCAAAAATGATCCTATACAACAAAAATGTGCCTACTATTAAAAATATAGTAAAACCGCTAAGATGTGAAGTATAAATTATTCCCCGAAATAAATCGGGAAAAGGAGCGAAGAATTATGACAAATCATGGAATGACAACAATAGCGTTAAACGAGCAGGAGAAACATACACGCAAGGAGCAGATTTTGGAGGCTTTCCGCTTCCGGCACGCCACAAAGGTTTTTGATGCGGACCGCAAAATTCCGGCGGAGGATTTTGACTTTATTTTGGAAACGGGCCGCCTTTCCCCTAGCTCCTTCGGTTATGAGCCTTGGAAATTTGTTGTGCTGCAAAATCCCGCCATCCGCGAGGAGCTGAAAGCCGTAACCTGGGGCGCGCAAGGCACGCTGCCGACGGCAAGCCATTTTCTGCTCATTCTGGCGAGAAGCTCGGAGCAGGTGCGTCACGGCTCCGCCTATTTGGATTATATGAATCGTGAGGTGCTGAAGCTTCCAGAGAAAGCGGAAGAGGGACGCAAAGCGATGTTCCGCGACTTCCAGGTAAGAGACTTCGGATTGATGGAGCATCCGCGCCAGCTGGAGGATTGGGCTGCTAAACAAACCTATATTGCGCTGGGCAACATGATGACGTCAGCGGCTCAAATCGGCATCGACTCCTGTCCGATCGAGGGCTTCCATAAGGAAAAGGCGGAAGCGCTGCTGCGCGAGCATGGCATTCTAGGAGACGAATTCAGCCTGTCCGTTATGGCCGCCTTCGGTTACCGCGTTCAAGAGCCACGCGAAAAAATCAGACGCTGCGCGGATGAGGTTGTAAAGTGGGTATAATCGGCTAGTTCCTTGACTTAACGGTCGAAAATGGCTATAATCGTTGTTAAATTAGCCATATTGGCGTTGAAGAGGAGCAGTAAGCCGCATGCGAGGATGTAGAGAGCCGGCACTTTGGTGCAAGCCGGACCCGCAGCGCGCCGAATCTCGCCTCGGAGCCGCAAAGTCAGCCCGGATCGGGGGAGCTTTGCCGTATCGGCCCGCGTTAAGGGTTTATGAGTGGGTGTCTCAGGCTTGCTGAAGCCAGACATCAACTAGGGTGGTACCACGGGAATTCAAACCTCTCGTCCCTAGCGATTATCGCTGGGGGCGGGAGGTTTTTTGCGTCTGCCCGTCCCCCTCACTTTGAACAGGAGGCACAAGCCATGAGTCAAGAGAAAACCGATTTTCAAAGTTATAATCACCAGCAGCTGGAGCCGAAATGGCAGCAGTTCTGGGATGAAAATAAAACGTTCCGCACGACCGAGGACGCGGACAAACCGAAATTTTACGCGTTGGATATGTTCCCGTATCCGTCGGGAGCGGGTCTGCATGTCGGCCATCCCGAAGGCTACACGGCAACGGATATCGTATCCCGCTATAAACGGATGAAGGGGTACAACGTGCTGCACCCGATGGGCTGGGACGCATTCGGCCTGCCTGCGGAGCAGCATGCTCTCGATACGGGCGAGCATCCGCGCGACATTACGGTCAAAAACATCAATAACTTCCGCCGCCAAATTAAATCGCTCGGTTTCTCCTACGATTGGGACCGGGAAATCAGCACGACGGACCCGGAATATTACAAATGGACGCAGTGGATTTTTATTCAGCTGTACAAAAAAGGCCTCGCTTACGTAGCCGAGGTTCCCGTTAACTGGTGTCCGGCGCTCGGCACGGTTCTGGCGAACGAGGAAGTGATCAACGGCCTCAGCGAGCGCGGCAACCATCCGGTCATTCGCAAGCCGATGCGCCAGTGGATTTTGAGAATTACGGAATACGCCGAGCGCCTGCTGGAAGACCTGGAGGAGCTGGACTGGTCGGAGAGCATTAAGGATATGCAGCGCAACTGGATCGGCAAATCCGTCGGCGCTGAGGTGGCGTTTGCCGTAGAAGGCACGGATGCCGAGATTCAAGTATTTACGACGCGTCCCGACACGCTGTTTGGCGCAACGTACTGCGTGCTGGCTCCCGAGCATGAGCTGGTCGACCGCATTACTTCGGCGGAGCAGCAGGCGGCAGTAAGCGAGTATCGTGAAGCGGCTGCCCGCAAAAGCGATCTGGAGCGTACTGATCTGGCCAAGGAGAAGTCCGGCGTATTCACTGGCGCGTATGCCATCAATCCGGTTAACGGAGCAAAGGTTCCGGTATGGATCGCCGATTACGTGCTTGCCGGTTACGGCACAGGCGCTATTATGGCCGTCCCTGGGCATGATCCGCGCGACTGGGAATTTGCCAAGCAGTTTGGCCTCGCGATTGTGGAAGTGGTTCAGGGCGGAGATGTGGAGAAGGAAGCTTTTGTCGGCGACGGTGCGCATGTGAACTCCGACTTCCTGAACGGCCTGTCCAACGCAGAAGCGATTGCAGCGATGATCAGCCGCCTGGAAGAGACGGGCAAAGGACGCGGCAAAACGACCTACCGTCTGCGCGACTGGCTGTTCAGCCGCCAGCGCTACTGGGGCGAGCCGATTCCGATTCTCCATCTGGAGGACGGTTCAATGAAGCCGGTGCCGGAGGATCAGCTGCCGCTGCTGCTGCCGGATGTTGATGCCATCAAACCTTCCGGCACGGGCGAATCGCCGCTGGCCAACGTCACCGAATGGGTGAACACAACCGATCCGGAAACAGGCCTGCCTGCGCGCCGCGAAACGAACACGATGCCGCAATGGGCGGGCAGCTGCTGGTACTACCTGCGCTTCATTGATCCGCGCAACGACAAGGAGCTGTGCTCGCAGGAGAAGCTGCAGCAATGGCTGCCGGTTGATCTGTACATCGGCGGAGCGGAGCATGCGGTGCTTCACCTGCTGTATGCGCGCTTCTGGCATAAGGTGCTGTACGATCTTGGCGTTGTAAACACGAAGGAGCCGTTCCAGAAGCTGGTCAACCAAGGGATGATACTGGGCACAAACAACGAAAAAATGTCCAAATCCCGCGGCAACGTCATCAATCCGGACGATATCGTGGGCGATTTCGGCGCGGACACGCTGCGTCTGTACGAAATGTTTATGGGGCCGCTGGAAGCGACCAAACCGTGGAACGCTAGCGGCGTAGAAGGAATGCACCGCTTCCTGAGCCGTATTTGGCGCTTGTTTATCGGCGAAAATGGCGAGCTGAATCCGAAAATTGCCGGCGAGGAAGGCAGCGACGCTTACAACCGCATTTGGCACCGTTCCATCAAAAAAGTATCCGACGACTTGGAAAACCTGCGCTTCAACACGGCGATCAGCCAGCTGATGATCTGGGTTAACGAAGCGTACAAAACGGAATCTTTGCCGAAGCAGTCGATGGAAAACTTCGTGCAGCTGCTGTCGCCGCTTGCGCCGCATTTGGCGGAAGAGCTGTGGGAGAAGCTGGGACACAGCGGCTCCATCAGCTATGTGCCATGGCCGGAGTTTGTGGAAGCCTGGACGGTCGATCAAGAGGTTGAGATCGTTGTGCAGGTAAACGGCAAAATTGCCGACCGCGTTTCTATTGCCGCCGATACGGAAACGGACGAAATGGAGCGCATCGCCAAGGAGCTGCCGCGTGTGCAGGAGCTTACGGCAGGCAAGACGGTCCGTAAGGTGATTGCCGTTAAAGGCAAGCTGGTCAACATCGTAGCCAACTAAAATGAAGCCGGAAATCCAATCCTGCGGGGATGGACTTCCGGCGTTTATAAGCTCTTTCTGAGGAAAGAATCCCGGAAGAGGTGAATGGACCCTGAGAGTCCGCTTGTTCGCAAGCGGTCAGGGACCGTTCACCTCTTCGCCGTATAGGTCGGCCTGCACCTTCTCCACATCCTCGCGGTATTTCTCATGCGTAGTGCGAATCAGCTTTTGGAACATGCCGTCCGTTTCCTTTTGCAGCACCTGCAGTCCCTGCTGGGTAATTCCGCCGGGAACCGATACGCGCCGGATCAGATCAGTGGGCGTCATGCCGCCCTCGGTGAGCAGCTTTCCGGTTCCGAGCAGCATAGCGCTTGTAATAGCAACAGCCTCGTCAGGATCGATGCCGGTTACTTCAACAGCGGCGTCAATCAGCTTTTGGGCAAGGAACGCCATAAAGGCTGGTCCGCAGCTGGACAGGTCGGAAACAACGCGGGTGTATTGCTCATCGATAAGCAGCGGCTCGCTGATGCGCGACAGAAGACCCTCCAGTAAACAGCAGTCCGGCACGCTCATGCGGCTGCCGAACATGCAGAGCGACACGCCGCTCAGCACGCCGTTTGTAATGCTGGGAATGACTTTGGCGATCCGGCAGGGCAGCTGGTCCTCCAGATGGCTGATCAGAATAGGGCTTGTAATGGAAACGGCGATCTGATCTTCCCGCGCATAGGGCTGAAGCTCTTTAAGCACGTTTTTGAACTCGGACGGCTTGATGCACAAAAAGAAGCAGTCGCACCGCTGAAGCAGCTCTCTGTTGCTGGATACGGCAGTGACGCCCGGATGCCGTGCGGCAAGCCGCTCCGCTTTGTGAAACGTTCTGTTGGCAACAACGATATCCGCCGCATCGATGGCGCCGGATCGGACAAAGGCGTCGACGAGCAGGCTTCCCATGCTGCCGGTACCGATAAAACCCACCTTCATGAATAAATCCCTCCTAGCGGGCTGAGGCGCTCTCTGTACCGGCTGTTTCGACAGGGCGCCCCGCATGGAAAAAGAGCTCTTGTTCCGCGCAGCGGACAGAATTCCGCTTTTTCCTCAGGCTATCCGAATTCCGCCGGAACATGCCCGGAATAACCGGAGGCATAGCCATTGCAAGAGCCTGTATCGCAAAGCGGCCAATCATAATCAGGCTTGCAAACGATAGACGGATAGCGGATTGGTACTACTGTATGCGGCTAGGCTCGGCTAACATGTCGAGTCAGCAAGCCAGATGGCGAAAAAATGAAAAAGAAGGGGATTGAAGCATGGATAAGAGACGGCAGGCGAATGGACGGCGGATTGGCAATGGGAAAATGACGGCAGCTTTGCTGGCGGCGGCAGGTTGTTTGTTCATTGTGTTTGGGTTTCAGCAGCCGCGCGATGCAGAGCCTGCCGGTTGGATCAGGCTGGATGGGGCGCTTGCGGAGGCGCTGGGGAGCGGCGTTTCTGGAGAAGGGAAAAGGCAGCCGGAAACAGACGGTGCATCGGCCAATGGTGAAACAGGGAAAGCAGGACTTCATAAGAGCGGACTCGAAGAAAAAGGAACCAGCGCTGTTACGGATGGCACTCAGCAAGCCGATGCAGTAGGAAAGGATAAAACCGGAACCTCTGGGGCAGATGCAGACGGCGGGCAGCCGGACGGAGATGAGAGTTCAGGAGCGGACGGCGATAGCTCAAACGGCGCAGCTGCGGAGGAGCAGGCAGGAAACGCGGCGGAAGGCCTTACGGTGCAAGGGGCTGCAGTCGATGAGCGAACAGGCGGCGGCAGTATAGATGGGGTTGGCGGCTCAACGAGCGGAGGTTATACGGCGGAAGGAAAACTGGACTTAAACCGGGCGACAGCGGCCCAGCTGGAGGATTTGCCTGGGATCGGCCCCGCCAAGGCAAAGGCGATAGTGGAGGACAGGGAGCGAAACGGTCTTTTTCCCAGTGTAGATGCGGTGGAGCGGGTAAAAGGCATCGGCCCCAAACTAATCGCCAAATGGAAAAATCTTGTTGTGATCTGACATGGAATGTGAGAAGATTAATGAAAATCATATCATTCTTATCGACATAGGAGGAAAAATATCATGACAGAACCACGCAAGCCTGCACCTGAAACGTTGGCCGTTCACGGAGGCCAAGAAATTGATCCGACTACCTTTTCGCGCGCGGTGCCGATTTACCAAACAACGTCCTATGGCTTTGAAAACACGGAGCATGCGGCTGATCTGTTTGGTCTGAAGCAGTTTGGCAACATCTACACGCGTATTATGAACCCGACGAGCGATGTGTTTGAAAAGCGAGTTGCCGCTATGGAAGGCGGCGCAGCAGCGCTCTCCGTCGCTTCGGGAATGTCCGCAATTTCCTTTGCGATCTTGAATATCGCTTCCGCTGGAGATGAAATCGTCAGCTCCTCCAGCCTTTACGGCGGAACCTACAATCTGTTTGCTCATACGCTGCCTAAGCTTGGCATTAAGGTGAAGTTCGTCGATTCTACCAACCCGGACAACTTCCGCGCTGCCATTACGGACAAAACAAAGGCGATTTTCGCCGAAACAATCGGCAATCCGCGCGGCGATGTGCTGGATATCGAGTCAGTGGCGGCAATTGCTCATGAGAACGGCCTGCCGCTTATCGTCGACAACACCTTCCCGAGCCCATACCTGCTTCGCCCGATCGATTTTGGCGCTGATATCGTTGTCCATTCCGCAACCAAGTTCATCGGCGGCCATGGCACATCGATCGGCGGTATTATTGTGGACGGCGGCAAGTTCGACTGGAAAGCCAGCGGCCGCTTCCCGGGTCTGACGGAGCCGGATCCAAGCTACCACGGACTCGTTTACACGGACGCGGTTGGCCCGCTCGCTTATATTATTAAAGCCCGCGTACAGCTTCTGCGCGATCTCGGGGCGGCTATCTCCCCGTTCAACTCGTTCATGCTGCTGCAAGGCTTGGAGACGCTGCATTTGCGCATGGAGCGCCATAGCTCCAACGCGCTTGCTGTTGCGCGCTGGCTGGAAACGAATGACGCCGTGGCTTCGGTCAGCTACTCCGGCCTGGAGAGCCATCCTTCCCATGAACTGGCGAAAAAGTATTTGTCGCGCGGTCAAGGCGCTATTCTTACATTCGAGATCAAAGGCGGCGTAGAGGCCGGCAAAAAAGTAATCAACGCCGTGCAGCTGTTCTCCCATCTTGCCAACGTGGGCGACTCGAAGTCGCTAATCATCCATCCGGCAAGCACGACCCATCAGCAGCTGTCCCCGGATGAGCAGCTTAGCTCCGGCGTAACGCCGGGCCTGATCCGTCTGTCGATCGGAACGGAAAATATCGGCGACATCATTTACGATCTGGAGCAGGCAATCGCCGCCAGCCAGAACGGCTAAGCAGCGAATAGGCAGGGCCAGAGGAATAGAGCCGCTGCGGTAAGGCAGGCGTGCACATTCAAAGCCTTTTTTGTGGGCTGTGAGCGAGGCTGGCAGCTGAATGCGAATCGCTGCGTTTTACGATAACTTCAGGGGGGCCGCTTTCAATCCCGTGTTGCTTTCCTTGTTCTTCCGTTATAATAGGACTAGACAAGGTTCGACATAGAAGGAGGCGGCATCATGCCTAACGCAACTCCTGCGCAGCAGGAAGCGGCCCGCAAAGACTGGGATACGTATTTTATGGACATCGCTTATATGGTTTCGACCCGTTCGCGCTGTCCGCGCCGCCATGTGGGCGCGCTGCTCGTCCAGGGCAAAAAGCTGCTGGGCACCGCCTACAACGGCGCGCCGATGGGCGTTGCCGACTGCTCCGAGGAAGGCTGCATGATCGTGGAGGAATGGGAGCAGCGCGCCGCCGAGGGCGGACCCGAAATGGTGAAAAAGCAGCGCTGCATCCGCACGATCCATGCCGAGCAGAATTTGCTTCTGTTCACGGACCGGAATGACCGCGAAGGCTCGACCGTCTACGTGACCGACCAGCCCTGCTGGACCTGCGCCAATATGCTTGCTAACAGCGGCGTCGCCGAGATCGTGTTCCACCGCGGCTATCCCAAGGACTCTGACAAGGTTGGACGTCTAATGGAGCAAAAGGGCATCGTTTTCCGCAGGCTGGATGGCTATGAACCGCCTCCTCAGGCGGGACTAGCGGTGACGGACTGAGCGATGTGCGAAGGAGCTTGAAGGCGCGATCAAGCGGAGCGCTTGAAGAGGCGGGAGGGCATCGCCTCTGTAGGCTGAAAGGCTACGAGCGCCGCCTCAGGCGAGATTTGACGGTGACGGACTGAGCGATGTGCGAAGGAGCTTAAAGGCGCGATCAAGCGGAGCGGTTGAAGGTGCCGAGGGACATGAGCTGGTCTGGCATGCCAACGTGCATTGGCGAGTCCGTAGCGTCTTACCCAAATTGTTTCAGTAAATAGAAGAATAGCCAAGAGCTTGCTATTGGCAAGGAGGAAGCACCTCCCGATTATCCCGCATGAAGCGGGATTTCGGGCGGTGCTTTTTTGTTTGCTGGCGAAAAGGAGGACTGCGGAAGAGGGGCGATAGGGGGATTCGAATTCTAACGAAACTGAGATGTGTTATTGGCACTTAAAAGCGGGTTTAGGAATTCTAGCGCAACTGAGACGCGTTATTTGGCAGTTATAGGCCGTTTAGGCAGGGAAATGTTCCAAATAAGCCGTGTGAGTTGCGTTAGAATTTGAAAAGCCTATTTTTTGGTGGAATAAGCTTTCTCAGTTGCGTTAGCTGGAGGGTGAGGCGGAAGGGAGAGGAAAGACAGGAGGTTTGGCGGGAGTAAGCGGGGGAGTAAGCGGCGGAAAAAGCAAAGAAAGGCGGAAGTGAAGCAGGGAGTGAAGGCGGTGAAAGCGGTGGAGGAGGATAAAGAGCAAAAGAAAGAGCTCAAGAAAGAGCAAAAGAAAGAGCAAAAGAAAGAGCTCAATAAAGAGGCGGTAAAAGAGGCAGCGGGGGAAAGAGCAAAAGAGGGCGGAAGAGGAAGCGAGCGAAAGCCGGGACTGTAAGCGAGAGG
This sequence comes from Paenibacillus pasadenensis, assembly GCF_023715725.1. Lineage (GTDB taxonomy): Bacteria > Bacillota > Bacilli > Paenibacillales > Paenibacillaceae > Paenibacillus_O > Paenibacillus_O pasadenensis_A. The sequence goes on along the minus strand of NZ_JAMBOT010000001.1, from coordinate 825,771 downwards.
TCGAGAAGGGGGAATGGAAAATGCGGAGAAGGGAGGCGCCGAGGTGAAGCTGGCTCATATAGGCTGGATGGATTCGCGGCCGCTAGTATGGGCGGCCGTATGTTTTGTCGCGGGCAGCTCGGCGGCCGCGTATTGGAGTCCCGGCGGAGTATTCGCCGCCGGGCTGGGGCTCGGCCTGCTCCTGGCGGCGCTTGCGCTCGCCGGGCAGGCCCGGCCTGGGCTGGCCGCCGCGTGTTTGGCGGCCTATGCCCTCGCCGCTGGCGAGCGGCTGTGGGCGGATGCGCGGTCGGAGACCGCGCTGAGCGCGCAGTACGCCGCCGCTGCGGCGCAGCTGGAGCCGCCGGAGCTGCGCGCTGAGGCGGCGGGGACCATTGTGTCGCCGGTCGAAATCGACGGCGACCTGGTCCAGCTGCGCTTGGAGGCTATGCGCCTCCAAGCGGGAACCGCGCAGCCGGCGAAGCCGCTGCGCGAGGAGCTGCTCGTGCGCGTCAAGCTTGCGCACGAGCAAGAGCTCGCCGCCGCCAAAGGCTGGCGGCGGGGGGACAGCGTGCGCATACGCGGCACGCTGGAGCTGCCGGCTCCGCCGGCCAACCGCGGCGGCTTCGACTACCGCCGCTACCTGCGCAGCCAGGGTATCACCTGGCTGCTGCAGGTTCAGGGCGCGGACGCGCTGCAAGCCGCGCCCGGCAGCCCCCGCAGCGCAGCCGCGCTGCTGGGCCGCATGGACGCGGCCCGCTCGCAGCTCGGCTCCGCTTTAACCCGCATGTACCCGGCGGAGCAGGCCGGGTACATGCAGGCTCTCGTCCTCGGCAGCCAGGACGAGACAGATCCCGAGCTGTACCGCCGCTTCGCCCGGCTGGGACTGACCCACATTATGGCCGTATCCGGCATGCATGTGGCCATCGTGCTCGGCTTGCTCGGATTCTCGCTGCGCCTGCTGCGGCTGACCCGGGAGCGGATTTTGCTCCTGCTCATGCTGGCGGTGCCGCCCTATGTGCTGCTCACCGGAGCTTCGCCATCCATTTTGCGCGCCGGGCTAATGGCGCTGCTTGGCCTTGCCGCCGCCCGCACGGGCAAACTAAAGGACGGTTTGCATCTTATAGCGGCATCAGTCGTCCTTCTTCTAATATGGAATCCGCGCTTAATTGAAAGCGTTGGATTCCAGCTGAGTTATATCGTTACGGCCGGTCTTATGCTAGGGGTTCCGGCTGTGAGCCGGATTTTGCCGCGCTCGCGCAGCCGGTTTCGTTTTGCGCGGGACGCTCTCGTCGTCACCGTCATTGCCCAGGCGGTGTCATTTCCCGTTACGATTTTTTATTTTAACCAGCTCCATCTGCTTTCGCTGCCGGCAAATCTGTTTCTCGTCCCCTTGATCAGTTTCATCATCATGCCTGCGGGAGCGGCGGTTATGCTGCTGGAGCCGATATGGCCCGGCGCGGCGCGATTCATTGCAGACGGATCGGCTTACGGCAATGATTGGACATTTCGGCTGATTCAATGGATGGGCGAGTGGGACGAGGGGGCGACTATTTGGGCAACACCCGCTTTGTGGTGGATCGGAGCGTATTATGCGCTGTTATTCGGTTTACTTCACCGACTGGGCAGCTGGAGCAGCCGCAGGAGGGCGGCAGCGGATGAAGCCCGTGAAGCAGGAGATGAGGATACGCAGCCGCTCGTACCGTCACGGTCCTTTTTCAAGCCTGCTCCCGAATTAAAAGTGCCTGGTAATAGAACTCCATCCATCTATAACAAATGGCCCCTTCGGCCAAAGCTAACCGGGATTTTTCAAAACAGCACATGGATTTTGTTATTCAAACCAAACCATCCGCTTGCAGGAGCCATTTTTGCGGCCTTGGCGTTATCGCTGCTAATTTTGCACGCCGCCCATCCGGGCTGGTATAACCGCTCCGCTGCTATCGTACAGGTTTTGAATGTCGGCCAGGGCGACGCCGTTTTGATTCGAACCCCGTCCGGGCAAAACATTTTAATCGACGGTGGAGGCACGGTGGAGTTCAAACGCGAGCCTTGGAGAGTGCGCCGCGATCCCTATGAAATTGGCCGCAAAATGCTCGCTCCCCTGCTCATGAAAAGGGGCGTCAACCGCATTGATCTGCTCATAGCGACACATTTGGACCAGGATCATATTGGCGGGCTGGAGGCGGTCGTCGATTCAATTCCGGTCAAAAAGCTGTTATGGAACGGCAGTCTCAAGGAGTCAGGCAAAACGCCGGTTTTCATCCAGAAAGCACTGTCCAAAGGGATTCCTTTATATGGGGCAAACAGCGGGATGAGCTTGCAGCCGGACCGTTTTACCCGGCTTGATCTGCTTTGGCCGCATGATTCGCTGCAGCTGGGGGTTGAGGAGGAGCAAAACGAACAAAGCGTCGTTCTGTTGCTTACGCTGTTTAACCGGACTTTTCTGTTTCCGGGCGATTTGGGCAGCGTTTCAGAGCCAGCTGTTTTGACTGCGGCAGCGCAGCGCGGCCTGCCTGTACACGGGCGTCCAATCGATGTTTTGAAGGCCGGCCATCACGGGAGCCGCTATTCCACCTCGAACGCGTGGCTTGCCTACTGGAAGCCGTCTATTAGCGTGTTATCCGCAGGCATTAACAATCGTTACGGCCATCCTTCGAACGATACGCTGCTGAGGCTCCGGCAATCCGGCTCGCGTGCGGTCCGTACAGACTGGAATGGGGAAATCGAGTTTCGAGTTACCCGGAAACGCTTGGAGATGAGGCTTCTTCGAGAGCCGACCAATCGCGAGCAGCAGTAGATGTTGACGCAAATAAAATTGACTAAGGTTTCTCTGAAAGCCTATCAAAGATTTGCTGTTGGATTGAATCTGGGCCCTTCCATATTTCCAACTCATGGAAAAATAAAGTTTGACAGGTAAAGCATCCGCTCCTATACTATGACCATAAAGTCATATGACCAGTGAGTCATGGTTAGTCCACAAAACTTGCGGCTTAACGAATCAAGTTTTGTGGAGAGGAGGTTTTACATTTACATGCCAAAAGACACATTTTACAACCTGAGCAGCGATAAACAGGAGAAGGTGATGCGGGCGGCGATTACGGAGTTTTTGGCCCGGGGGTTTGAGAACGGTAAAATCGGCGACATCGCCAGCCTTGCCGGTATTGCCAAAGGGAGCCTTTATCAATATTTCGAGGATAAAAAAGAGCTGTTTCTCCACTCGGTGCATTGGTCGTCGGAATATTTGCTGCTGAAGTACAGTGCTGCCGCATCCGGCACCCTCAAAAAGGCGTCGTTTGTCGAGGTGTTCCTCCATTCACTTGACCATGCGTGGATACAGCTGAAAGAAGAGAAGGAAATAACGCTGTTTCTGCAGGAGGTGCTGCTCGGAACGTTTAATCCTGTGGCCGCAGAATCGCGGGAAGCGATGCTTAAAGCTTCGGACAGCTTCATTCATGCGCTCATCCAAGAGGGGCAGGAAAGCGGGCAGTTTCGCACGGATCTTGACGAAGAGCTATTGGTGCAATTTTTGACGGGAGCCTCGATGCGCTTTAAAGAAAAATTTCTCCAGAAGGTGAAGGCAAGCGGCAGCGAGCTTTCGGATGTTCTTGCTGAGGAGTACAAACGCGAAGCGGGCCAGCTGTACGAACTGATCCTGAACGGCATGGGGGCGAGGTAAATGTTTGTTCATCTGCATCGGGTCAAAAAAAGCTACGGAACCGGCGAAACGGCTGCGGTCGTGCTCAAAGGAGTGGATCTTGAACTTGGCAAGGGAGAGGTCGGCGTTATTCTGGGCCCATCCGGCTCCGGCAAGTCTACTCTGCTTAACTTGATTGGCGGTATTGACCATGCGGATTCCGGAACCGTGACGGTAGGCGGCTCGGACGTAACGGGATTAAACGATAACGGGCTGGTCGAATACCGGCGCGAGCATGTCGGATTTATTTTTCAATTTTACAATCTTATTCCGAATCTGACGGTTGGGGAAAACGTGGAGGTTGTGTCCCATATAAGCAAAGCTCCCCTGCCGATTGACCAGGTATTGGAAGCGGTCGGCATGCTGGATAAAAAGTCGCGTTTTCCGAGGGAGCTTAGCGGCGGGGAACAGCAGAGAGTGGCAATTGCCAGAGCGGTGGTGAAAAATCCGCAGCTGCTGCTTTGCGATGAACCGACCGGCGCGCTCGACTTCAACACCTCGCGGGATATTTTGAAGCTGCTGCAGAGTATAAACGGCGATTACGGCACGACGATTTTGATGATTACACACAACACGGCGATCAGCGCAATGGCTCATCGGGTATACAAAGTACGGGACGGAGAGATTGTGGAGACGCTTGCGAACGCGAGTATTTTGCCGGCGGAAAGGATGGAGTGGTGATGGGACTCGGCCGCAAAACGAGAAGGACAATTCTCGAGCGCAAAGCCCAGTATTTCGGCACGGCGGCGCTTATCGCTCTAAGCTGCCTGCTGTATACGCTGTTCAATCAGCTCAGCTTCAACACTGATGCGGGCACAGCCGCGTTTGTAACAGACTACGCGCAGGAGGATGCCAGCTTTGTCACGGCCGCTCCGCTTAGCGGAATTTCCGGGTTGGAAGCCCGGTTCGGCCTTTTAATCGAGCAGGGCGAGTCGTTCGACGACACCGTTTCGGAAGGCCGTACGCTGCGTGTTTTTGCCGAGATGAGCAAAGTGAACAAGTATGCGGTTATTAAGGGGCGGCCTTTGTCTGCCGAGAACGATCTGCTGCTTGATCCGGCATACGCCAAAACAAACGGCATTTCTATCGGCGACACGATAACAATCCGCGGCTCCTCCTTCACCGTTGCAGGATTCATGTCGCTTCCCCACTACATCTACCCTTTGAAAAAAGAATCCGATCTGCTGAACGCTCCCGGCTCCTTCGGCATCGCGGTTATCGGCAAAGATAAGTACAAAAGCTTCGAGACGGAAAGCCATTTTTACAGCGTAAAGGTTATGGGAAATGCCGGAACGAATGCGGATGCCAAGCTGGAGGAGCTGAAAAAGCATCTCAAACAACAGGGGACCGTCATTTTAAAATGGATGAATACGGATGAAAATCCCCGGGTGACGCTGTCTACGTCCAAAATGGATAGTATGAAAACGATTGGCTCCATCATGCCGGTTGCGATTCTGCTGCTCACCTGTGTTTTAACGGCCGTTGTCATGCAGAGGATGCTGGCGCGGGAATCCGTTATTATTGGAACGCTATACGCCCAGGGATATCGGCGCGGCGAAATTACGCGGCATTATCTTTGTTATCCTCTGTTCGTCGCTCTTGGCGGTGCCGTTGCGGGAACCGTGCTCGGCTTGGCAGCTCTTAGGCCCATGCTGGACTATATGACCGGTTATTTTAATATCCCGATTGCTTCGGTGTCGCTCAGCATCACTCATCTTGCCGTCAGCCTGCTGCTGCCGCTTGGGTTGCTGCTGGTTAGCGTTTATGCCGCCATTCGCAGGAAGCTTGTCCACACTCCGATCGAGCTGCTGCGAGGGGGAGGGGAGCAGCGAAAAACCGGTTTTTTGGAGCGGCGCGCGAAGCTGGACCGGCTCAAATTTGCCGCCAAATTTAAAATTCGCGAGCAGCTGAGAAGTGTGCCGCGAAGTTTGTTCCTGCTGCTTGGCGTTGCGCTCGCAACGATGCTTCTGCTGCTCGGATTTACAATGAAAAGCTCGATCGACTATATGCTGAAGGACAGCTACGAGAGTACGTATAAGTACCGGTATGAATATATGTTTAATTCCATGCGGCAGGGCGCGCCGCCCAATGGCGGGGAGACATTCTCCGCAGCGCCGTTTGCCTCCGGTCCAGGCAGCCCAATTAACTTTACCGCTTATGGCGTGATCTCGGATACGCATTCAATTAGCCTTAATAATAGGAACGGGAAACCTATCGCCTTTGACCGGGTTGTCATCACAAAACCGCTGGCGGAGCGTTTAAACGTCAAGCCGGATGATACGATTAAAATGGTGAGCAAGCTGGACTCCCGCCTATACAGCATTAAGGTGGATGAAGTTGCCGACAGTTACGTCGGGGAGCTGCTGTTCATGCCGTTGGAATCGTTTAATGAGCTGCTCGGTTTTCCGGCTGAGAGCTATCTGGGCGTATGGAGCCAGCAGCCTTTAAACATCCCCGATCATGAGCTGCTGAGTTCCTCGACCGCTGCGGAAATGCGCCAGGCGTTTGATTCCTTGACGCAGCCGATGCAGGCGATGCTTGGCGTAATCTCGCTGCTTTCTTTTATGATTGGGCTGATAGTCATTTATGTGGTTACCTCGCTCATCATTGAAGAAAACAAGGACAATATTTCGCTAATGAAAGTGCTTGGTTACCGGAAAAAAGAAGTGTACTCACTTATATTGAACAGCTCTGCGGTTACCGTCGTACTGGGCTTTCTACTGGGCGTGCCGCTGCTTGTTTTCTCGCTGAAAGCGATGTACCGTTCCTTGGCCGACTCCGCCGGCATCGTCATGCCGGTCAAAATGAGCGTTGTCTACGTTGGAGTCGGATTCGTCATCATTTATTTAATTTTTGAGCTTTCCAAAGCGATGAGCAAAAAGAAAATCGCTGCCATTCCGATGGCCGAGGCGCTAAAGTCGCGCGCGGAGTAGGAGGCAAATGCAATCCGTCGATCCGTCATCACAGGAGTCTTTCATTCGTTCACCAGCTTGGAAACAGGTTTTAGTAAAAATGGACGCCGCCGCGTTAAAGGCTTCTCGGGCGCATATCTTTCAGTAACGGTTTTCGGCATCTCTATGCAGCATTTTGCTGATAAGGGATGCCGATTTTTTAAGTTTCCAATTTTCGTTATCCCGATGCCCTGCTGCTGTGATCAATTGCATTTTTAATGTAGGACTGCAATTCCTCGATGAATATTTTGGCTGCTTTACCCATGAAACGGTCTTTGCGATAGATGACGCAGATGTCTTGGCTTGGCGTGGGGTTCAGAAGAGTGACGGGCCTAATGTTATCCCGATTAAGATTATCCACCAATAGTCGAGGGAGGATGCAGGCTCCAATGCCTTGCTCAACTAAGGAAAGCAATGTCGACAGGGTAGAAGTGACGATAGGGCTATCGATAGAGATGCCCTTTTTCCGGCAGCAGTCGTTAATGTACTTCGAAATTTGGTGCTCCGGCCCGAACATGACCAGCTTCAGCTGCTGCATCTGTTCAAAAGGAATCGCCTTAAGCCTCGCGGCGGGATGATCCGACCTGACCGCCAACACAAATTCTTCATGAAATAGCGGTATAACCGCGATACGTTCATCCGGCTCTTCGGGCGTTGTTGTCACGCCGATATCTCTGACGCCTTCTAATACCTGTTCGTACACAGCTGTTGTTTCGGTTACTTTAATGGACAGCCTCGGGTAGGTCCGGTGAAAATCGATCAGCAGCGCATCGAATAAAAGATCCCCGTCGCCGGGAAGGATGCCAATGTCCAGCTTCCCTCCCTCTACCTCTTTGAGGTCCGCTAGTGCCGACTGAATATAGTCGACGCGCTCAAAAATAAGCTGACTCTGCTCTAAAAGGATTCGTCCAGCATCTGTTAGGGCAATCCGTCTTCCGATTCTGTCGAACAATGGGACTCCCAGCTCATTTTCCAAAAATTTAATCTGCTGACTGAGATTCGATTGGGTCGTACAAAGGTTTTCTGCCGCTTTGGAAAAATGCATTTCCTTACAAATGGCAGCGAAATACTGGAGCTGTCTAAGTTCCATATCAGGATGCTCCTTTGTTGGTTTTTTGTACAATGGCGGAGTCAGGTCAGCAACCAGTATAACGAACAAACGGCTAATTTTCACTAATAATGATTCATTAGTAAGACCGATCGATTGCATCGGAATCATGTGATTGCTGCTATTTCAGGGGAGGTCTAAACTGGGAATATGGAAAGCAGCCCCAAACCCAAGGAGGAATCCCCGATGTGCTATCAGGCAATTATTCATAATGCAAAGGTGCTTCACCAGATCGTGATAGGTCAAATTCAGGCCATTCCAGAAGAACATTTCGATCAGCAGCCGAGAGGCTATAACAACACGATTCGTTGGAACGCCGGGCATATGATTTATTGGACCGACCGGTATTCCATGCTGTCCTTTAACGTCCCTTCTGCAATTCCCAAAGGTTATGAGACGTTGTTCAACACGGGAACGAGACCGTCCCAATGGACGATAGTCCCTCCAAGCAAGGACGAACTGCTGCAATGTTTGAGCGAACAGCTGGCCCGGTTATCAGAGCTGACGCCAGAGATGCTTGAAGCGAGATTAGACTCTCCGTTCACCATAGGGCCGTTTCAATTTGATACCGCTGGAGAGCTGTTCAACTTTGCCCTTATTCACGAGGGCCTTCACCTCGGTATCGTAATGAGCCAGCTTAAAGCTTTGTTATCCAATTGAAATCAAGGAGGCGGTTTGTCTATGAAAGCAGAACAGGTGCTGCAGCAATATTTTCAAAACATGGCTGACCCGGAGAAAGCGCTGGAGTATGTTCATCCGGCGGCGACTTTTATCGCAGCGTCCGAAACGGAATCGGACCGTCATCATTTTTACGGGACCTATAACGGGATTGATGGCGTCCGAACGTTATTGGCAAAGTTCCAGCGGGATCTGGAGCCTCAAGAGTTCGAAATGCATAAAATGCTGGCCGATGAAACGACGGTTTTTGCTTGGGGAATGTTCCGGCACCGGGTTCGGCCGACCGGAAAAAGCTTTGAAAGCTATTGGGCGGTCGTATGAGAAGTAGAAGATGGAAAAATAAAGTATTTTCGCGGTTTTGAAGATACGGGAGCCTTGGAAGCCGCATTTAAAAAAGATTGATCATTCAGGGCTGCCGCAGGGCAGCCCTTTCTGTATAAAAACGGTAACGCAGATGACCTTTTGTATTCCAATTTAGTAAAAAGTGGGGTACACTTTTCTTGGTTATATTAAAACTTAGTTTCATTAAATGAAACTTGAGGGGCGATGCAGATGTCGATTTCATTCCTCGGTCTCGACCATATTCAACTGGCCGCACCGGATGGCTGCGAGAAGCAGGCGAGAGAATTTTTTCATGACCTGCTCGGATGGCCGGAGATTCCGAAACCCAAAGCTTTGCGTAAGCGCGGGGGCGTGTGGTTTCAGTGCGGATCTCACCAAGTACATATCGGAGTTCAACAGGATTTTGTGCCGGCTGCCAAAGCCCATCCGGCGTTTGAAGTGAAGGGGCTGGATGAACTTTGCGACCGGCTGCGCTCGCACGATGTTGACGTCATTGAAGATGGGGCTCGGGCGGAAGAGGGAGCCAGACGTTTTTACGCCGCCGATCCCTTCGGGAACCGGCTGGAGTTTTTGGTGTGGACGGAACACTGATTTCCAAAGCTAACCTACTAGCCGCTAAGTCTCATTCGGGTTACGATGAAGAAAGCGTAGAGGAGAATAAGCCGAGCTGATGTTTACTGGCTCACAATCGGCTTCATATCTGTCTCATTTTTTGAAGAGCGCGAGCTCTTCTTTTTTTTTGGCAAGTGCAGGGGTTGGGGGCGGCTCATCCGTCTATTAAGGCATGGGGAAGGGAGGCGCAGGAGATCAGGAACGATGTGGAGTGGCTTCGGGCGGTTCGCGACAGCGGTACGGACCGGTTTGGAGAAATTATCGATGAGTATGGAGATTATTTATACCGCACAATTTATGCCGTCCTGCGCTCTCCCCATGATACGGAGGATGTGCTTCAAGAGGTGCTGCTGGCGATCTGCCGCTCCCTGCCCGATTGCCGGCTGGAAGGGTTTAAAACCTGGATTACCCGCATTGCCGTCAACCGCGCCATCGACTGGAAGCGCATGAAGCGCCGCCGGGAGGAGATGTGCGCGGAGCCGCTGGATGACAGCGCGGAACTCGGCCGAGAGCCGGAACGCCAGGAGCAGACGCCGATTGTGGAGCAGCTTATCGCCAAGGAACGGCGGCGGACGATTCGGGAGAAGCTTGCTGAGCTTCCTTCGGATTATGGGGAAGTGGTACGGGATTTTTATTTTCGCCGCCGAACGCAGGAAGAAATATCACGCGAGAGAGGAATGCAGCCCAAAAGCGTCGAGTCCAAGCTGTACCGGGCGCGAAGCTGGATGAAGCGGCATTGGCAAAAGGAGGACTTTGAATGAAGCTTATTCACCATCCTTCCAGGGAGGAATGGAGCGCTTACGCGGCAGGCGCTGTTTTTGAGCCGGAACGTACGGCGATGGAGCAGCACTTGGCTGGCTGCGGGCTATGCTTAGAGCTGTTTATGGAATCGATTGAGTTGGTGCCAGCTCCGCAAAGCGCCATCCCATCGACGAATATAGGCCATTGTGTAGAAAAATCCGGAGAATTATCCCCATCGGCAGAGCCGGTCGTTCATCGTCCCAGTCTAAACGCCCCATCTTCCTCTGCCGGCTTTGCCCCCGGTGACAGCCTGGAACGAGTGCGGCAAGCTGTCCTTCAACAGCTCGCCGCGCGGCCGCGCCGCCGGACATGGACCCGGCATCCGGCGTTTCATTATGGCCTTGCGGCTGCGCTCACGCTGCTGCTTTTGCTCAGCGGAACGCTCGGGGAATTGACCCGTGAGCTGGAGGGCAGCCGTTCCCCAAACGTGGCGTCTCCTTCTCAAGAGCAATCGGAGAATCACCCTGCGAGGGAAAGCTGGTCCAGCCATGTTGTAAATCGTACGTCCGACTGGCTGAACGAGTGGCAGTCCGCCCGTTTTAAATAATAGGAGAGAGGAAGAGAATGATGTATAACCCGTCGAACCCGATCGTGGCTTTGCTGCTTGGATTCATTCCAGGGGCTGGACACGCTTATTTAAGAAGATATGTCCGCATGGTTATTTATGGAGGCTTGATCTGGCTTCCGCTCGCCGTTATGTTTCTGTTCGTAGTATCAGAGGGGCTGGGTGATGAAGTAGCTCCGCTTATATTGTTTCCTATGTTTGTCTGGGGCGTAAGCATGATTGATTTATTAGTTACGCTGCTCCGGCGGCCGGCCCCGGTACATGATTACGAGCCTGGCCCAATGGACAGAAGCGGCATTCCAACCGCTCGTCTTGTGCCGAGCCAATCGGCGGAGCATCAGCGGGAGAAGTCAATTACGATTCTGCTGTCCTTCATCCCGGGGCTGGGGCATATGCACCTGGGGCTGCTGCAGCGGGGCATCGCTTTTTTGGTCACGTTTGCTGGTCTCGGCACCTTTATTTTCTTCGTTTGCATTGTGCTGGAAACGCCGGTATTTCTTATTTTTCTGCTGATTCTCCCGGTGCTCTGGATCTATTCGATGTTTGACGCCGTCACTCTGGTCCAGCGCAAGCAACTCGGAGAGCAGCTGACCGACCGTTCGCTTTTTGAAGAGATTGAGGGCCATTTTGCCTCCGGCCGCAAAAATAAAACGGCTGCCGCAGCGCTGTCCTTCCTGCCGGGAGCCGGACATATGTACCTTGGGATGCAGAAGCGCGGCCTCCAGCTTATGGCTGTATTCTTCGTCTCCATTTACCTGATGGACAGTATGCGCATGACGCTTTTCCTGTTCCTGCTGCCGCTAATCTGGTGTTACTCGTTTTTTGATGCACTACAGCAGCATGGCCGCTACTTGCGCGGCGAAATGGCGGATACGCCGGTGTTAAGCGAGCTAGCCCGGTATCACCGCTGGATCGGAATGGGACTGATTGCGCTTGGCGCCTTCTATTTGACGGACCGCTTTTTTGTCCAGTTTGCAGCGGAGCATTTTCCGCTGATGTACCGGGCCTATTCGGATATACGCTACAATCTTCCCGCAGCTTTGACTGCATTTCTGCTCATTGCCGCCGGATTGCGGCTGTTCTTGGGCAGGTCGAGCGCTCCGCATCCGCAGCCTCTGCACGAAGGGCCTGAGTTTGAGCGCCGCCACGGCGAATAGGGTAAGCTAACGTTTTGAATGTATCATTTTCACCAGCTGATTGCTGCCGCCTGTTTTTACAGGCGGTTTTTTGTGTTTAAAGGCGCTTTTTCTGACCCAATCCAACCGATTACGTCCCATTGTCCCGATTGCCTCTTCACACTTTAAGAGGAACATGCTACCTTCGTAAGCGATTCCATAAAGCGGAAAGCGAGAGGAGACTAACGATGTCGATGAGCAACAAGTATGCCTGGACCTGGAGCGTAAAGCCGGAAAGGCTGGAGCAGTATGTAGAAATGCATTTGAATCCTTGGCCGGAAATTATGGAAGAGCATTCACGTGCGGGAATTCGCAACTATTCGATTTTTCAGCAGGGCAACCAGTTTTTTTATTGTTTTGAATGCGACGATGTCGAACAGGCATTTCGCATCATTGCCGAGAGTGAGCCTTGCCAGCGCTGGAACGCAATTACCTCGACGATGGTTGAGGGTTCATTCGATTTTAATGAACCCCAGCCGATAGTTCCGATGCGGGAAGTTTTTTATTTGAAATAGTGTAAACCACCAGAAACATTTACCTTCCCTGCCTGCAACTTCATAAAGCGCTGGGGCGAATTGTGAGGTATACTAATCGCTACCAAGGGCGTAAGTCCGCGGCGTTGCAGTCCGTCGCCCTTTTCCCAGAGCGCTTATGTGAGAGTGGGCGCGGAACAGGAAACGGGCTGCAACCATAACCTTTTCTTCTCCTCCTGTACTTAGGTGCAGGAGGCTTTTTTGCGTTTGTTACCTTCCTGATTTTCTTTTTGCCGGTAATTCTGGTAGAACAGAACTAGGTGGTGAACTCTTGATGAAAACAACGACCATTCTCGTTGCGGACGACGAGACCGAAATTGCAGACTTGATTGAGCTGCATCTGAATAAAGAGGGCTTTCAGGTCGTGAAGGCGGCTAACGGTGAAGAAGCAATGCGCGCGGTGCAGCGCCATTCCATCGATTTAGCCATTCTTGATATTATGATGCCTGGATTGGACGGCATGGAGGTCACCCGGCGCATTCGCAGCGAGTATCCGATTCCGATTATTATGCTGAGCGCCAAAACTTCCGATTTTGACAAAATCTCCGGCCTTGTCATCGGCGCCGACGATTACATGACCAAACCGTTCAATCCCATGGAGCTCGTAGCAAGGGTTAACGCCCAGCTCCGCAGGTCCTTGCTGCTGTCGCAGCCTCCCAAGCCGGAAGGAGCTGCATTGGAGACGGCGGGACTGGCGCTTGATCCCGAGCAGCATACGGCTGCGCTTTACGGCAATCCGCTTGATTTGACCCCAAAGGAGTTCGATATTCTTTATTTGCTGGCGAGCAATCCCAAAAAGGTATTCAGCGCGGAAAACTTGTTCCAGCAGGTATGGAAGGAAGACTACTATGAAGGCGGCAACACGGTGATGGTGCATATTCGGACGCTGCGCCGAAAGCTGGGGGACGACAAGGACAAATGGATCAAAACCGTATGGGGAGTGGGGTATCGCTTTAATGCTTAGTGGAACGAGGAGCTTCCGCTCCCGCATGATTATGCTGCTTGTGCTCAGCATGCTGCTCGCCGGTGTCGTCACGTTTATTTTGTACAAGGCGCTGCAGATTTTTTATTTGTCGGAAATTCGCATGCAAGACGATCCGCTTGCCAATATGCGGAGATTCATCAGAAATATCGGCGACTTGAATTTTTTTCTGATCATCTATGTGCCTTTAACGATTGGTTGTTATTACTGGCTTATGGCTCCGTATGTATCCTATTTCAAAAAGATATCCGCCTCCATCCGCAGGCTTGCTGAAGGCGATTTTTCCGGGCGTGTTGATATCCAATCCAGGGACGAGTTCCAATCCGTAGCCGAGGACATCAATCTGGCTGGCGAAAAGCTGCAGCAGGCCGTGGAGCGGGGCGACTTTGCTGAAAGCAGCAAGGATCAGCTGGTGCTCAATCTGGCCCATGATTTGCGGACGCCGCTCACCTCGGTTATCGGGTATTTAGGTTTTGTGCTGAATGATAAAGAGCTCTCTCCCGAGCAGTCCAGGCATTATACTTCAATTGCTTATTCCAAAGCGAACCGGCTCGAAAAGTTAATTGACGAGCTGTTTGAAGTGACGCAGCTGAACTACGGACTGCTGCCGGTTCAGGCGGAGGTGCTGGATTTGGCGGAGCTGCTGGCCCAGCTTAGCGAGGAAATGTACCCGGTATTTGAAAAAAGCGGACTGAAGGCGAGGCTCGACCTGTTCCAGCCGCTCTTCGTGAAGGCTGACGGAGAGCTGCTCGCGCGGGTATTCGAAAATCTGGCGACAAATGCCGCCCGTTATGGCAAGGATGGCCGATACGTGGAAATCCGCTGTTTGCAGGAAGAGACCGAGGCTGTTGTGCAGTTTATCAATTACGGCAGCAGCATTCCGCCGGAGGATTTGCCGCATCTTTTCGAAATGTTTTATACGGGGGATAAAGCGCGGCAGAGCGAGACCGGGGGCACGGGAATCGGCCTCTTTATCGCTAAAAACATCGTTGAGCGGCATCAGGGCACGATTACGGCCTATAGCGATGTAATTCGAACCTGTTTCGAGGTGCGGCTGCCGCGTGTGCTCGCGAAATCGGAAACTGTGGAGGTTCTGCCCCCCCAAACTTTAAAAAAACTTTAAGTTTAGCCCTATATTGTTTTTAGCTTTATCCTCTATCCTTGCATTATCGATGAAGAGATGCAGGAGGATGAACGCGATGGAAAAGCGCCTGATATGGATTTCTCTCGCCGCACTGTTGACATATGGAATTCTGATGGGCAAACCGTGGGAAACGAACGGCCAGCCACTGTCTCATGCGATGGGAGCGGCTTCTGAAACAAAAACCGTAAAGCTGCAGCTGAAACAGGTGCATACGGGAAACCTGCTTTTGGTCAACGCAGCTACTGCTGTTCCGGACATCGGGGTGCTGTCTGATATTGTGGAACTGGCTTCCCAGCCGGGGATGACCGATATTGCGCTCGCTAACAATCAGATCCGTTTGTCCGGCCAAGTGGCGGAAAGGCTGGCTGAACTCGCGGCTGCCGCACGCAAGGATGGCATTGACGGGCTTGTCATCAACAGCGGTTACCGGACATTGGCCCAGCAAGAGCGGCTGTATGAAGAAGAGGGAGCTGAAAGTGCCCTTCCGCCCGGATACAGCGAGCATAACCTTGGTTTGTCCGTCGACATTGGTTCCGTTCAAGGAAAAATGGACATAACTGAGGAAGGGCGCTGGATGGAGGAAAACGCCTGGAAGTACGGGTTTGTTCTCCGTTATCCGCCGAATAAAACAGACATTACCGGCATCAAGCATGAGCCATGGCATTTCCGCTATGTAGGGCTTCCCCACAGCGTCGTTATGCAAAAGCAGAATATGGTGCTGGAGGAATATCTGGATTACCTCAAGGAAGTAAAGTCATACCAGACTACAGTTGATGGAAAGGTGTACATGGTGGAGTATTACCCGGTGTCGGAAAACACCGAAATTACGCTTCCGGCAAATGCCGTCTATGAAGTGTCAGGCAACAATACGGACGGAGTAATCGTAACCAGTATCATGAAAGGAGGAGGAGCTCAATGAAGTCCAAAAGCTATGTAACCATGCATCCAGCGCAATCGTCCGGTTTATTGGCTCATGAGGAATTAAGCCGTGCGGAACGTTACAGGAACGCGCAAAATTCCGGGAAAATAAGCGGCTCCAGCTTCGTACGCAGCCGGTGGACAGCTTATGCGGCGAGATGCATCTTCCTCCTGTACGGTTACTTTCTGATAAAAGTTATTTTGTTCAAATTTGGCTCAGGCGATGCCGGTTTTCTTTGGAATCAGCTTCAATACAGCCTCAGTCACCCCGGGCTCGTCCAGGACCGCATGTTTTCAGGCAATCTGGAGCCGTTCCGTCAGATGAAAAGTGACCTCAGAGACGGAACTTCATTGGGTTACGCCAATCTGTTCGGTAATATCCTGATTTTTATTCCGTTCGGTTTTTTGATGGGAATGCTGACGTTTAAGCGCAATCTTCCTCTGCTTGCGGGGGCGCTGCTCTGCTTTTTGACCAGCTTTGCTCTGGAGAGCGCTCAGCTCATATTCTCGATCGGACAATTTGATGTGGACGATATGATTTTGAATACTTCAGGCGGATTGGCGGGGCTTATTATGCTGCTGACGATTCGCTGGTTCGTTACCTCGACGAAAAAAGTGTGAAAAAGGCTGCTCCGGCATCCGCGCAAGCGGTTCGGAGCAGCCTTTTTTAATGCTTGCTGCGCAGCTGGATAATCTCGTCTTCCGTTAAGCCGCTGGCGGCCGCAATTATGGATAGTTCTAATCCCATTGAAAGCATCGTTGAAGCAATTTGAAGTGCCTTCTTTTTTCCCCTTCGGCTATTCCTAGCTCGATGCCCTGTTCCATGCCTTTTTGCATGCCTTTTGTCGTAGCCCATTCAATCATAGACGCTTCATCATGTAAAAACTTTTGCCGGTCTTCATACCGTTGACGCGCCTCGCGGTCTTGACTGAGAAATTCCAGTGTATCCATCGCTTTTTTCAAACCGGGCTCATTCATTTTCAGCACCTCCCAATTGGCTTTGTCGGAGCTTTTTAAAAACAGCAGCCAGTTAATCAGTCCACCCTCCAGCGAGATTGATTGATTATTCAGCTTGGTCAGCTCCATAAAGTGAACTTCAATATCGTCGGTCAGTTCAATGCCGGAATGATCTTCACGAAGATGGAATGTATTATGATAACGATCGTTTGCAAGGAAGGAATAGTTCAAGATATTAATTGTGACGCATTTTTTAAGCTCCGTGTAAGGCTGTCCTTCTTGAAGCTGACTCGAATACCGCTTGCTCCAGTAATACAATGTCCGTTTTTCAATATCATATTTATTGAATAGCTGCATTTCAATATTAATGAGCTTTCCTTCGGTTGTTTTGGCCCAGATGTCAAAAATAGACTGTTTATCCAGCGGGGCATCTTTGTCAGTGTAAGGGTTCAGGAGCACAATTTCTGTTAACGGTGCCTCACCCGATTCTGCAAACGTTCGATTCAAACAAGTTAGACTTAGTATAGATGTGTTGTTGTGCAATTTGTATGATTTTTCACTCAAAATATGTTTGGGTAGTGCCGGTTTTTTAGGTTTTGTACGATAAATCATACAAATTGGCTAGGTGTATACGGTGAACACTGAGTTTTGTATGATTTATCACACAGAGTGTTAAGAAAAGCCGACTCCAAACCGATTTTTGTACGATATTTCATACAAAAAATTGCGTTAGTTCAAAAGTCGTTTTTCGGGTCGAGCAAATCCGCCATCCGACAATCAGCGCGCCAGCCTTTTCTTTTTATTGTACCATGCGGCATTGTTGCGTTGAACTTGAATGTAATATAAGAACCTTCCAACAACCTCCGCTCCCTGCGTCTATACGCCGAAAGCTTTTTTTGTTAATGTAAGTGGATGGCTGGAGTGTAATAACGAAGAATTCTGCCACTACTGTTCCGCCTTTCGGTAAAATATTCTATTTACTAACTTTTTTATATTTATTTAAAAGCGCCTGCAACCTTCCGCAGCCAAGCTGCGTCAGTGACGGTGCAAGAGAGGGGGAACCTTCGTGGTAGAGCCTGGTCTCATAAGAGCCGCTCAACAGGGCGATCGCGACGCTCTCGTGTCCCTATTGCGAGACATTGAGAATCACGTTTACCGGACCGCCTATTACATTCTGGGCAATGAGCAGGACGCGTTGGACGCTTCGCAGGAAGCACTTATTCGAATTTATACCAAAATCAACTCCTACGAAGAAAAAGCGCAGTTCAAAACCTGGATCCAGCGGATTGTCACGAATATTTGCATTGATAAATTCCGTCGCACGAAACCGGCTGTTTCCATTGAAGAGCATGACATGGTCTTTCGGGAAAAGCAGGACGTGGAGGAAGAAGTGTTGTCCGCCTATGCCGCCAAGGATATTCGTGAAGCAATCGACAAGCTGCCGGATCATCACAGAGCCGTTGTTGTGCTCCGATACCTGCAGGATTTTTCATACAACGAAATTGCGGATTCGCTCGATCTTCCGCTGAATACTGTAAAATCCTACTTATTTCGGGCTAGACAGCAGCTGCAGACTCTGCTCCATGATTATCAGAAAGGTGGTGTCCGAGGATGACTTGTCAAGAGGTGGTAGATTATATGAACCGATATCTCGACGGCGATCTTGACGAGCATGAGCGCATGTTGCTCATGGAGCATCTCAAACAATGCCCGGATGACCAGGAACTGTTTGAACGGCTGAAACAACTGTCAGGTGAATTGGAGGAGCTTCCCAAAATAAGTCCTCCTTTCAGTCTGGTGGATTCTATTTTGCCGCAGCTTGCTGAGATCGACGAACACCGGGAAGCTAAAGCCGCTGCCCTCGCATCGCTTGAAGCGATTGACGAAGAAGAGGCGGCCGCTGCAGATCTTGAAGATCAGGAGCTTCCGGCCCGATCCCGCGGAAGCGGTACTGTGCCCAATACACGCTTTAATAAGCGTTTCCGCATCTGGACGGGCTCCCTTGCTGCAGTCGCAGCCGCTGCCGTTATTTTGGTGCTGGCGCCGTGGGGGACGAACATTAACCAACAGCTGGCGCTGGATGGCGGGGCGAGCACCAAAACAGCGCAAAACAGAGGTGCTGCTACATCTGAAATGATGGAAAACCAGCAGGAGCTCAACTCGATGAATGATAATTTTGACGCGCTCGATGGAAATAAAATTCAAACTTCTACTGAATCGGATGAAACCAACGACGAATCTGACATTGAAATGAGAAGGAACCCGTCCTCTTATCCTACTGGGGGAGGGGAAGGGTCCACTACGTACCCTGATCCAGATGGCAATCCCATTCAGAAGAACGGCGTAATGCCTGGTTTCTCCGGACCGTCCCCGGACAAATCAGACCAAAGGGGAGAGAGCAGCGGGCTCTTGCCTTTGATCGCTTCTTCTCCGAATGACGAATACAGCTACTCGATTAACAATGCCTGGGTTGTCATTCAGAAAAAAGACGGCAGCAAACAGTTTGACCATACGTTTGAAGGATCCGTATCCAATCCTGTCTGGAGCAGCGACAGCCGTGAGCTGACGGTAACGGTTCTGGCAGGCGACGGCAGCGAGATCCATTATAAAATTGATGCAGCCAAAGGATCCTTTGAACAAAGTAAGACTCGATAAGCACAGATTAGCGGGCAATTGCGTATGATGAGTTAAGCGTTATGCACCGGGGCGGACGCGCGGCCCCAGGCATCGTATGACCATCGGTGGAGGGTGCCTAGGAGCCCTTCAGGGCGATGTTTATATAGATGTTCCCATCTTCGCGGCAAAGGGTGTCTTCGTCCAATGGACGGAGGCATCCTTTGTTTTGCTCCAAGCTTGCCCGGCGGAGAATTCTGTCCTATGATGGGACAACAGGCAGGAGGTTGGTGCAAGTTGCAGGCTAGAGATGCCATGAAGGAAATACGAGCCGGCCGGATTGCGCCCGTGTATGCGGCCTTCGGTAAAGATCGTTATCGTATGGGACAGTTTTCCAGCATGCTGGCTGACAAGCTGCTCGCTCCGGATGAGCGGGAGCTGGGCATGGTGCGCTTTGATACATCGGAGACGGCATTGGAGGAAATTGTGGCGGAAGCGGAGACGCTGCCTTTTTTTGTGCCTCGCAAGCTGATCGTTGTGCGTGACAGCGCCGTATTATGCGCCGCAGCCAAAGAAAATGGCAAGCTGGAGCATAAAGCGGAAAAATTTCTGGCGTACATGGAGCAGCCTTCCGAAACGAGCGTCATTTTATTTCTAGTCCAAGCCGAGAAGCTGGATGAGCGCCGCAAAATCGTAAAAATGCTTAAAGACCGGAACCTGATCGTGGCTTTTCCGGAGCTGACCGAGAGCGAGCTTGCAACATGGGCGGTTAAAAGAGCGCTTGACCAAAAGCGTACGCTGAATCAGGAAGCGGCGGAGCTGCTCGTCGCCCGGCTAGGAACAGGCATGCAGGCGCTGGCCCAGGAAGTAGATAAGCTCTGCCTTTTTGCAGGAGAAGGCGGCGTAATCGGCAGAGAAGATGTATCCCGCCTGACAGCGGCCACGGTGGAGGAGGATGTATTCGGGCTGATCGATGCAATTGCCGAGCTGCGCATGGACCGTACGTTAGCTATGTATCGGGAGCTGCTGCTGCGCAAAGAAGAGCCGATCCGCATCGCGGCGCTTGTCGCCCGGCAGCTGCGCATAATGCTCCAGATCAAAGAGCTGGAGCGGCACCGTTATTCTCCCCAGCAGATGGCCGGGCAGCTAGGATTGCATCCCTATGCGGTCAAGCTGGCTGCCGAGAAGGCCCGCCGCTTTGATACGGCGGTGCTCGGCAAACATTTGGCGGCACTTGCCGATCTGGACTACCGGATGAAAACCGGACGGGTGGACAAGGAGCTTGGTTTGCAGCTGTTTTTTCTGTCCATGGGCGCCGATGCAGCCGCAGGCAAAGTATAATTCAGGCCAATAACAAAAAGCAGCTTCGGCGGGGCCGAAGCTGCTTTTTTTATGCCCAATTAAATTTTTGTGGGCAGATTAGCTGGTTAATTTTTTGTCGTACTACCACTTGCGGTTGGTTTTGGAGACGGAATCAACAAAAATCGGGTTGGAATAAAACCAGAGATCGTTATAGTTGCGCTCATTGATTTCCTTGAAGCGGGCTTCGTTGTCCTCTGTCGTCGATTTGGCATCAACAAGCGGCTCGCCGTTCAGCGTTTCGCCTGATACATTAACGCCAAGGTTCGTTCCGCGCAGCCGGAAGTACATATCTTTGTCCGTTACTTTAACCGGATAGCTCATTTCATAATAACCGTCCTTGCTCATCTTCCAGTCCTTGCTTGTAAACCGCTTTAACACCTTAGTTGAAGTGTTCGTTTCTTTGTCGTAAGCATCTGTGCCAGGCTTCGCTTTTCCGCTTACTACGCCGGAGATGAGGTCGATATGATCAACTTTAACAGGATCTCCGTTGTTGTTCTTTTGAGGGCTTTTAAAGCGGATTTTCAGCGTAATGACATCGCCTTTTTTGGCGGTCAGCGTTTCGCCCATTTCAGCTTTGCGACTGCCTTTGCCTGCTTTAAAGTCAAGCGCGTTGATTAAATCGCCGAATACGGAATACGATTTGCCGGAGCGCATGCCTTCCAGAACGGCCTGCATATCGTTGCCTTTGACATAGGTGTAATTTTTTGAATACTCGCCCGGAGCGTAACCGCTGGAATACAGCCTGTTTTCGCTAATATGGAAGTGAGCGTCCGAATTGGAGAAGTTCCAGAAGTGCCGTCCTTCTCCGAGCAAAGCGTCCCAGGCTCCGCCAAGCTTGGCCAGCATATAGTCCGCGCCTCCGTAGGTGCGGTTTGCCGGTGTCTCCAAATTGAGGCCGCCGCGGTCTGGCTCCATCTGGTTGCCGACCATGCCTTCAAAGCCAAAAGCGACGGTTGGAGCGAGGTTGTTGAAGTCGCGGAAATCGGCAATGGTGTAAACTGTTTTACGCGAAGGATGGTTAAAAATAAGGAAGCTGTTTTTGCGCATGTTTTGCTCCAGCCATTGGAACGCTATGCGCGCATCCTCTGCCGTAGAATAGGCCCGGCTCGTATTGCTTTCCCAGCGGGCGATGTCGGCCGAATCGAAGTATTTTGCTTCCCGATTGGTAAATAAATATTCGAATTGGCTGACGGCCTTCAACAGCTCAGAAGAGTTTGGTTTATTCGTAACCAGTCCAACGCCTGCATGCTCATAGTTGGGGATATCCCATTCGAAGCTGGTGAACATGATTTTCCCTGGAAATTGTCCGGCTTTCATCAGGGAGTTGATTTTGGGCACCTGATAATCGGCCATGCCTTTGGAAAGCGGAACCGGGCCGCCAGAAATATCTCTTCCTTCGTCATCGCGTTTCTCCATCCGCAGATGATCGGAGGTTGCCATCCAGTCCAGACCGTACTTGTTAAAACCGAGATCCATCACGCCGCTGAGGGAATACTGGGCGTCGTCGGATTGGAAGGTGTGGACATGATATTCACCGGTCATCCATTTGCCGGGTTGATGTTTGGCGAGCGGGGCAGCCGAAGCTCCATTCATAAAACTGATAGCGGACAACGGCAGGCTGAGCAAAAGAGCAAGATGTTTCTTTTTCATGATTGAATCGAACCTCCTATGGATATGGTATCGATACCATATTTCTTCGTCTTGGTGTCCACCCAAGTGTAAATTCCAAAGGAGACAATTACAATTTAAGCTATTGTAAAAATAGAAAAGAGAAACTAGAGACATCAAAAAACCCCGCTCCAGGGGAGAGGGGTTGTCCACCGTTAAAGGTTATTAAGCTTGGGACGCCAGAGCGTTCAGCTTTTTGGCCAGGCGGGATTTTTTACGGGCTGCTGCGTTTTTATGGATCAGGCCTTTAGTAACGGCTTTATCCAGCTTCTTCGTAGCCACGATCAGGGCAGCTTTAGCTGCTTCTGCATCGGTACCGGCGATAGCAACATCAGCAGACTTAACAGCCGTGCGGAGTGCGGATTTTTGGGAAGCGTTCAGAGCGCGACGTTTCTCGCTCGTTTTCACGCGTTTAATAGCGGATTTGATGTTTGGCACTTGTGATTCACCTCCTACAAAGGGGCAACCCCCTAACTGCAACACAACTTAAAGTATCTTATCATGCGCCTGCCCAAAATGCAACCATTCAGGAAGGATGAGGAACCTTTGCCGAATAAGAAAACGCCCCTTTTCGCACACTAAGAAAAAACCGGGCAGAGGAGCTGTGCGCATGACCCATGATGTAGATTTAAGCCAGTACGCCGTACATACCGACCTGGCGCTGGAAGCGAAGGAAATGGCGGAGCAAAATGCCGGCGGGCCCATTCCTGGCGTCGTCTCCGAAACGGAGGAAGCGGACGGTATTACTGTGACCCGGCTTCAAGTCCAGAACGAGGCCGGCTCGCGGGCAATCGGCAAAATTATCGGCAATTACGTTACGTTTGAGGTGCCGGAGCTGAGGACGCATGATTCCGAGCTGGGCGATAAGGTGGCCACCCGGTTTGCTCAGGAATTTGAACGTTTTCTGCAGCAGCTTGGCGTTCCGGTGAATGCCGGGGTATTAATCGTTGGCTTGGGCAATTGGAACGTCACGCCGGATGCGCTCGGTCCGCTCGTTGTGGAGAATACGATGGTGACCCGGCAGTTTTTTGAACTGATGCCAGATCAAGTTGCGCCCGGTTATCGTGCCGTAAGTGCCGTCGCGCCAGGCGTACTCGGCATTACCGGCATTGAATCCAGCGAAATCGTACAGGGGATAATTGAAAAAACCAAGCCCGAGCTGGTCATTGCCATCGACGCCCTAGCCTCGCGCAACTTGGAACGAGTAAACACAACGATCCAGATTGCTGACACCGGCATCCATCCCGGCTCCGGCATCGGCAATAAACGCAAGGGGCTGACCAAGGAGATTCTCGGCGTGCCGGTAATTGCAATCGGAGTTCCGACCGTTGTTTATGCCTCCACTCTAGTAAACAGCGTCATTGATATGATGAAGGAGCATTTCCGCAAGGAGCAGGGGGACACCAGTCAAATTATGGGGCTGGTCGATCAGCTGGCGGAGCAGGAGAGGCTCGCTCTAGTAAAAGAGGTTTTATCGCCGCTTAAGCATGATCTGCTGGTCACTCCAAAGGAAATTGACCAGTTTATCGAGGACATCGCTAATGTTATCGCCAGCGGTTTGAATGCGGCGCTGCATGATGCCGTAGACTCCAGCAATGTAGCCGCTTATACCCACTGAGGCTTCGGTGAAAATGCCGTTTGACCGCTCATACAAATTTCTAACAGGCCGGATTGCCGGCCTGTTTTTCTATGAATCAAATCAAATTCTATGAGTTTTGTTCTATCAATTATCCTCCCTTCATAGTTTAGTAGCAGACCGTGAATCGTCATCGGCGAAAATCCGTGCGGCTTCAGGAGGATAACGAATGAAACGGACCTCTATCATTTCAACAGGAGGCGGCAGCCTTCGCATCCGGCGTTTTTTAACGGCGGGAAAAACGTTTGTTGTCATAAGCCTCTGCTCGACACTGTTGTTTTTGCTGGCGGGCGCTTTTTCAATGATTCGGGAGCATCAGGGAGCCAGCTCGTTAAAAGGACTAGCCTCCGCGGTTTCAACCGCGTTTTTTGCGGATATGCTTGGAATGGAGCTTCCTTCATTCCGCAATCCGGCCGACAGCAGCTTCTCTAATCGCCAGCTCGGAGGTTATATGATGGAAAAGCTGACGGAGGTCAACCCGTCCAGTCCGCGCAGTCTGCTGGCTGCAGGAATTCCCGGCATGCCGGGCGCGGCAGGTACGGATAGTCAGGCTGGCGGTAACGACGGACAAAACTCCGATCCGGCACAAGGCGGGACATCCAATGTGGAGGAGCCCGGTCCAGATGATCAGCCGGATGGACATGATGCCGGAGCCGATGACGGAAGCGGCGAGGGTACCGGCGTTGGACCGGTCGGGGAGCTGCCGGAGGAGCCAGCGGGCAATAATGCGGGAGAGAACTCGCCGGACAAGCCTTCACAGGGGGAAAAAGCAGTATTTATTTATCAAACGCACTCCAGAGAATCATTTGCGCCAGAGCTTAACGACGGCAAAGACGATCCCCAGTCCGATAAGCTGAATGTCGGCCAGGTAGGAGCGCGGCTTGCGGAGCAGCTGGAGAAAAAAGGGGTTGGAACGATTCATTCCGACGCCGACTATCCGACCGAGGTGAAAGGCTACTCATGGCCTTTAAGCTATAAATACTCCAGAAAAACCGTTCAGGAAGCGATGAGCACGGACCAAGGGCTGAAATATTTTATCGATATTCACCGGGACTCGCAAAAACGCAAGCTGACCACCAAAACCATTAACGGCGTCGTGTACGCAAAGGTGTTTTTTGTAATCGGAAAGGGCAATCCCAACTGGAAGCAGAACGAGGCGTTTGCGCAAGCAATCCACGATGGGCTGGAAAAAAGCTATCCCGGCCTGTCGCGCGGCATTCTTGGCAAGTCCTCCAATGGCGGCCGCAATAACGGCGAATACAACCAGTCCTTATCGGCTAACAGCATTTTGATTGAGGTTGGCGGCGTAGACAACACGCTGGAGGAATGCTACCGGACGGCGCAAGCGCTGGCGGAAGTGATCGCGGATATTTATTTTAAAGACCAGAAGGCATAAGGAGGAACGATTGAAATGAGAAGAAGCCCGCTGAAATGGACTATAATCGGGGCCGCGCTGGCGGCGGTGCTGCTGTTCGGCATGGAAATGACGGCGGGCGGCATCAACCGGGTTTATGGACCGCTGGGCAATACGGCCCCGGAGGAAATCGGACGGTACGCGGAGGCCGCCAGAGCACAGGAGCAAGAGCGGCTGCAGCAGCTGAAGTACGAGAAGGAGCTGGAGCAGCTGCAGAAAAAATACGGCGTTGCCGGCGAGAAAACGACTGGCGGCGGGGGCGATTTTGCAGGTGATGAGGAAGCGGCTTATGTCAGCGCCGCTGCTAGCGGCTCTGACGGCGATTTGGACCCGAAACAGGAGCGGCCGTCTGCCGAATCAAGGCTTCCCGGTATTGAGGACGTTGACGGGGAAACAGGCGTTAATCGTCTGGCCGACGGAACGGCCGGCATGCTGCAAACCGTATCCAGCTCCGGCATTCGCTTCCTTGTGACTCTGTTTGACTCCATGACGCAGTAATCGTCTCCGGTAGTCGTTGCCCCCCTCCCGGCAAAAAGGTATAATGAAGGTTAGTCATATTGAGGGGTGTGGATCACAAAGCATGGCAGACGTACGCGACCGCCAAAAGAAGATACGGAATTTTTCCATTATCGCGCATATCGACCACGGAAAGTCCACGCTGGCTGACCGGATTCTGGAGTATACCGGCGCGCTTACTTCCCGTGAAATGCAGTCCCAGGTTCTCGATCAGATGGATCTGGAACGGGAGCGCGGCATTACGATCAAGCTGCAGGCTGTACGCCTGGGCTACAAGGCCGATGATGGAGAAGAATATATTCTGAACCTGATTGATACGCCGGGACACGTCGACTTTACGTACGAGGTATCCCGCAGTCTTGCCGCCTGTGAAGGCGCATTGTTAGTCGTTGACGCGGCGCAGGGCATTGAGGCTCAGACATTGGCCAACGTTTATTTGGCTCTGGATAACAATCTGGAGATTTTACCCGTTATTAACAAGATCGACCTGCCGAGCGCGGAGCCGGAGCGCGTGAAGCAGGAGGTAGAAGATGTCATCGGGCTTGACGCCAGCGAAGCGGTGCTCGCATCCGCCAAGGCAGGCATCGGCATCAAGGAAATTTTGGAGCAGGTTGTCCAAAAGGTCCCCGCTCCGACCGGAGATCCGGACGAGCCGCTTAAGGCGCTTATTTTCGACTCGCACTACGATCCTTACAAAGGGGTTATCGTATACGTTCGCGTTGTTGACGGCAGCATCAAAGCCGGCAAAAAAATTCATTTTATGGCAACCGGGGCCGAGTTCGAGGTCATCGAGGTCGGCGCGTTCAAGCCGCGCATGACGATTGTGGACGAGCTGCAGGTCGGCGATGTCGGCTTCGTCGTAGCAGGCATCAAAAACGTAAAGGATACGCGTGTCGGCGATACTGTCACCGAGGCGAAGCGCCAGGCGCCGGAACCGCTGCCGGGCTACCGCAAAATCAACCCGATGGTGTACTGCGGCCTGTATCCGATCGAGAACACCGATTACAACGATCTTCGCGAGGCGCTGGAGAAGCTGCAGCTGAACGATGCTTCCTTGACGTTTGAGCCGGAGTCGTCCACGGCGCTTGGTTTTGGCTTCCGCTGCGGATTCCTGGGCCTGCTTCATATGGATGTCATCCAGGAACGTATTGAGCGCGAATTCAATATCCCGCTTATTACGACGGCCCCAAGCGTTATCTATAAGGTCACGCTTACAAACGGCGAGATGCTGAACATCGACAACCCGTCCAACTACCCGGAGGTCGGCAAAATCGAGCATGTTGAGGAGCCGTATGTGAAGGCTGGCGTTATCGTTCCAAACGATTATGTCGGTACCGTAATGGAGCTTTGCCAGAACAAACGCGGCGAATTCGTCAACATGGAATATTTGGATACGAATCGTGTCACGATTACGTACCATATTCCGCTGTCCGAGATCGTTTATGATTTCTTCGATCAGCTAAAGTCCAGCACAAAAGGGTATGCTTCCTTCGACTATGAGCTGAGCGGCTACCGCCAATCCAAGCTTGTTAAGATGGACATCATGCTGAACGGCGAGACGGTCGACGCCTTGTCCGTTATCGTGCATCGTGATCGCGCGTACCAGCGGGGACGGATCATTTGCGAAAAGCTTAAGGAGCTTATCCCGCGCCAGATGTTCGAGGTGCCGGTCCAGGCGTCCATCGGCCAAAAGGTTATCGCCCGCGAAACGGTTAAGGCAATGCGCAAAAACGTCCTTGCCAAATGTTACGGCGGCGATATCAGCCGGAAGCGCAAGCTGCTTGAAAAGCAGAAGGAAGGCAAAAAGCGGATGAAACAAGTCGGCAACGTTGAGGTGCCGCAGGAGGCGTTTATGGCCGTCCTGAAAATCGACGAGGACTAAAGTTACGATGCTGGGGGAGGGCTGCGGCTCTCCTCCAGCGGCATTTGAGGAGCTTCCGGCCGGAAACTCGGCGCGGTTATTGCGCGTATCTGAACCCGGCCCGCAGCTTCTTGCGAGGAGGACTGCCTCATGGTGCAGCATGCGCCTAGAGCGCTTTACATTCATATCCCGTTTTGCACGAACAAGTGCCATTACTGTGATTTCAATTCCTACATTCTCAAAGGGCAGCCGGTTGATGAATATTTGACCGCTCTAGAGAAGGAGATGGAACTGACACTGGCGCAAACTCCTGCAGAACGAATCGATACCGTATTTGTTGGCGGCGGAACGCCGACTGTGCTGACGCCGCCGCAGATGGAACGTTTCCTGGCGTCAGTCCGGAAGCTCTGGCCGCTTCATGAGGGAACGGAGTTTACGATGGAGGCCAATCCCGGCACGACCGATCCCGACAAACTTGCGGTCATGTTTGCCGGTGGGGTGAACCGCCTCAGCTTCGGCGTTCAGTCGTTCGACAACGGCCTGCTGGAGCGGATCGGCCGTATCCATAACGTCGATGACGTTTACCGGAGCCTGGAGAATGCCCGCGCGGCGGGCTTCAGCAATCTGTCCATCGATTTGATGTTCGGGTTGCCTAAACAGACAATCGCGCATCTGTCCGACAGTGTGGACAAAGCGCTGGCGCTGAACCTGCCGCATTACTCTCTCTACAGCCTTAAGGTGGAGGAGAACACGCTGTTCCACCATCTGTATGAGCGGAATGAGCTGCCTCTTCCTACGGAGGAAGAAGATTTGGAGATGTATCTCCATCTGATTGGCCGCCTGCAGGGAGCGGGATACGAGCATTATGAAATCAGCAATTTTGCCAAGCCGGGTTATGAGAGCAAGCATAATTCGACTTATTGGCGAAACGAGCCTTATTATGGGCTCGGCGCCGGTGCGCACGGCTACTTGGATCGCCATCGCCATGTGAATATCAAAGGCGTGCAGGCTTATATTGACGCTGCGCTGCAGCGGCTGCCGCGTTTGTCGGGCGAGACAATCAGCGAAGCCGAAGCGATGGAAGATTTTATGATGGTCGGCCTGCGTTTGCTGGATGGGGTGCGCTGCGCGGATTTTGAACGCCAGTTCCCGGGACGAACCGTCGAGAATGTGTTCGGCCCGCAGCTGAAGAAGCTGCTGCGCGAAGGGCTGCTGCTGCAGCTGGAAGACGGCGAACACGGGCTGCTGCCTGGAGGAACACCGCTTCGTCCTGGCCGGGGTTACCGGTTAACGCCGCAAGGTGTACTGCTAGGCAATGAAGTGTTCGGCGCGTTCATCGGTGTGCTGGATGAGCCTGCCGAACAGATCCAACTATAGATGTTAATTGAAGGTAAGGGAGATCATGTCCTTGAAAAAAAATCCGAATTCTACTCCTGAAGCGGCAGAGCCTGCTGCAATCGATCCGGTAACCGAGCTAAAACGCGCGGCAAGCCGTATGTCAGACTGGCGCGCGCGCCTTGGAGCAGCCAAAGAGCTTGCAGCGCTTAAAGCGCCTCAGTCAGCTGCCATCCTGCGCCGGCTGTTAGCCGAAGATCCGGTACTTCCGGTGCGCGAGGAAGCTTACCGCGGTCTCGTCGCGCTCGGCGAGCAGGCGCAAGCTCCGGTACGCAAGGCGTCCGTCCCGGTTAAAGGCCTGGACAAAATTGTCGTCCGTATCCGTAAAAGCCTGCCGAACGGGCACAGCTTCTCCGACTTTAAAGAAAAGCTGAAAAAAATGAGGCTTGACGTATATGACGTGCTTGAAGGCGATAAAGGCGAGCAATTTGACGCTTGGCTGGAAGAGCAGTGGAAAGCTTCGTTTTAATTGGAAAATGTTAATGACCAGCCCTTTGGAAATTTAAGGGCTGGTTTTTTTATTTTCGTTTAGAGTGCAAGTGTATGGAAGATTTTTAAAAATTAAGATGGAATTATCTAAAATTTTCATATTCAGTTACCGATAGTAAAAAAGATGGGAATAGGTTCTATAGTCCTGTGCCGATAAGCCTATTTTTCGAATTAGAGAGGGGAACTGGAAATGAAGAAAGGTTTGAAAATGTTTTTCTTTGGGTTAGTGGGATTGCTGGTTGTTCTGTTTATTATTGGCTCAATGTCCGAGGACGAGCAGCCTACCGCTGCTAATGAAAGCTCGGAGGCAAATAAATCATCTGCTTCTCCATCGCCTCAAAAAGATAAGGCAACTACGGATTCCGAAACGGCGAAAGACGCTAAAGAGGAAGCTCCGAGTGAAGAGCCGAAACTTGCCAAAATAGGGGAAGAGCTACAGGTTGGAGATGTCGTATTTAAAGTGAATAAAGTCAAAACGACAAAAGAAGTTTCCAGCGATTATTTTTCATTCAGTCCTGATTCCGAAGGCGCGGTGTTTCTTATTGTGAACGTAACTGTAACGAACAAAGGTAAAGATACGATAAATACCGACTCTTCATTTTTTAAGCTGATTAAGGATGACATTGAATACTCTCCTTCCACTTTAATTGGGGCAGATGGCTTTTTCTTGTTTGAAGCCATTAATCCGGGTCTTGCTCAATCTGGTAATGTAGCATTTGAGATTCCAGAAACGCTTAAAGATTACGTGCTGAATGTTCAAACTGGCTTCTGGGGAACAGAACAAGGTCAAATTAATCTGAAGTAATATTCTTGCCCGGAATAAAAGAGATGCCCAAATCAATAGGGCATCTCTTTTATTCATAATTTAGTATAAGTTGACCCTTTCAATGATTTGCTGGCGGCTCGCTTTGCTCGTCTTCCTTCCCCATCTTCTGCAGCTTCACATATCGAAAAATTCCGACAGCGACGTTTCCGAGAAAAGAAACTCCAAACAGAATCATTATTATCCAAGCAAGTGTAGGGACTGGGCGAGGGCCGTTCCCGATGGGGCCAGTTTGCGGCGTAAGACGCCCCCACCAAAAGTCTAACATTGATATAATAAAAAGGACTAGCGCTACTAGACTGATGACCAGATGAGCCACAATTGCAGTTTGGCGCTTGCGTTTGATGAGCGTCATCTCCCTTGCTGATCTTTCCAATATTATATTATGGAAAATGTCCGAGCCGTTAAAAAATTATCCATAATTGCTCTTGAGCATTAATTCGCTTTGATGTATATTTATTCATATTGCTTAAGGCTGCCGGGAGGAGGAGAAGCGGATGCTGGTTAAAGAAGCGTTGTGCCGACAGGCGCATAGCGGTGACGTCGAGAAGCTATATGAGCTGATCAAAGGTTATGCGGAGAAAGGAATTATGCTGCCCAGGTCCAAGGAGGTTCTCCACCGGCAGATCGAAACGTTTGTCATCGCCGAAATTGACGGCGAGGTGGTTGGCTGCGGTTCGTTAACCCGCCTCGGCCAGGATCTCGTGGAGGTCCGCTCGCTGGGCATCAGCGAGGGCTACAAGGGCTACGGCATCGGCAGTAAAATTGTTGATCAGCTAATCATTCAGGCGAAAGCGCAGCGCATTCCGAAGATTATGGCTCTTACTTACGAGGTGCGGTTTTTTGAACGGAACGGCTTCTCGGTTGTGGACAAAGAGATCTTTCCGGAAAAGGTCTGGACCGACTGCGTCAACTGCCCGAAGCAGCATGCCTGCGATGAAATTGCTGTTCTTCGCTACATCTAATACGCTCATCGTGCAAACGTCTATATAAGCGCCCAAATAGCCAAACCTGACTTGACAATCGTCGAGCAGGTTTGGTATTTTTGTATTGAATGTTAGCACTCGTTGGAGTGGAGTGCTAATGACTATGGCAACCCGGCTCGGAACGGCGCCGGCGGCTGACAGAGGAGGATGGGCACGGATGTTGACAGAAAGACAGCAGCTGATTCTTAGCTCAATCATAGATGATTATATCCGTTCTGCTGAGCCTGTAGGTTCCCGGAGCATTTCGAAGCGGGGAGATGTTTCCTTTAGTCCCGCCACGATCCGTAACGAGATGGCTGATCTGGAGGAGCTCGGCTTCCTGGAGCAGCCGCATACGTCTGCTGGACGTATTCCTTCCATTAGAGGTTATCGTTATTATGTCGATCATCTCATGAAGCGTGAGGCGGTAACGGATAACGAGCTGAATGCTATTCGCTCCTTTTTTACCGGACGGATGATGGAAATGGAACAGGTCATTCAGCATGCGGCAATGATTATGTCCAATATGACCAATTATACGTCTATTGTGCTGGGGCCGGACTCTGTAAATCAGGCGCTGAAGCATTTTCAGCTTGTGCCGCTTGGCGGCGACAAGGCGGTTGCAATCGTCGTGACCAATACCGGTCATGTCGAAAATCGCACCGTGACGATTCCGCCGGATCTGGAGATGAACGAGATTGAGCAGGCTGTCCGTTTCTTTAACGACAAGCTGAGCGGCGTACCGCTGACACGTCTAAAGTCGCGTCTATTCTCCGAAGCCGGCGAGGAGATGGGACGTTATGCGGATCAGTGCGAAGGTTTGCTGAGGCTGCTTGATCAGGCGCTGACACCTGAGCATGACGGCAGGCTGTTTTTATCGGGCACGACGAACATCCTGACTCAACCGGAGTTCAAAGATGTCGATAAGGTAAAAACATTGTTCAGTTTGCTGGAGGAAACGCCAGCGCTGCTGCGCTTGTTCAGTTCGCTGCCTCAAGGGCTGCAGGTGCGAATTGGTACGGAAAACGACCATGAGGCGATTGCCAATTGCAGTCTGATTACGGCAACGTATGCGATTGACGGACAACCGCTTGGCACGATTGGCATTTTAGGACCGACTAGGATGGATTACGGACGGGTCATCAGCCTGCTTGGCGTGTTCGGCAGCAGCTTGCAGCTGCTTCGTCCCGGACAGTAACCAAGGACCCGGCATGGGCAAATTGCGGACGCAGGGGCATGCTTGAAGCCTCGCGTTCCTCCATACGATCTCATGTGTCAGGCAACCATTTATGGGAGGTGAGCATGCTTGAATTCCAAGAAGAATACGATAGATGAGCAGAACCATACGGATGCGGAAGATATTTTGTCGCCCGATCCGGAAACGGCCGATCAGGCTGCGGCAGCAGCGGGAGGCGAGCCTGCACAATCCGCTGGAGCAGAAGGCGAGGCAGCTGAAGCAAACGGAGATGACCCTCGTTATGCCGAGCTTGCCCGCCAAGCGGAAGATTCTCAGCAGCGCTTTTTGCGCGCACAAGCCGACTTTGACAACTTCCGCCGCCGTACGCAAAAGGAAAAGGAAGAGCTGGCTCAATACGCTTCCTCGAAGCTGCTGACCCAGCTGCTTCCGATTGTCGATAACTTTGAGCGCGCCTTGACAGCCGCTTCAGGCAGCGGAGATTCCGAGTCGCTCGCCAAAGGCGTTGATATGATTTTCCGCCAGCTGCAAGGCGTGTTGGAGCAGGAAGGCCTCAAGTCGATGGATACTGTCGGCCAGCCGTTCAATCCGGAATTCCATCAGGCGGTAATGCAGGTGGAGTCCGATGAGCATGAGGAAGGCACCGTCGTTGAGGAGCTGCAAAAAGGCTACACGCTTAAGGACAAGGTGCTTCGTCCAGCCATGGTAAAGGTGAGCGGTTGAGGCTTAAGCTGCCTTTAAGATAAACAGGTTATACTTATTTAAACGAGAAGGATATTTATTGAGGAGGACTATACGATGAGTAAAGTAATTGGGATTGACCTTGGAACAACCAACTCCTGCGTAGCAGTTATGGAAGGCGGCGAGGCTGTCGTTATTCCGAATCCGGAGGGCAACCGCACCACTCCTTCCGTTGTAGGCTTCAAAAAGGACGGAGAGCGTATCGTCGGCGAAACGGCGAAGCGCCAAGCTATCACGAACCCGGACCGCACGATCATGTCGATCAAGCGCCATATGGGCACGAACCACAAGGAAACGATTGATGGCAAAGACTACACACCACAAGAGATTTCCGCTATCATCCTGCAAAAACTTAAATCCGACGCCGAGGCTTATCTTGGCCAAACGGTAACTCAAGCGGTTATTACCGTTCCTGCTTATTTCAACGACTCCCAGCGCCAAGCGACGAAGGACGCAGGCAAAATCGCCGGCCTGGAAGTGCTGCGTATCGTCAACGAGCCTACGGCTGCTGCGCTTGCATACGGCCTGGAGAAGTCCGAGGACCAAACAATTCTCGTATACGACCTTGGCGGCGGCACGTTCGACGTTTCCATTCTGGAACTCGGCGACGGCTTCTTCGAAGTTAAAGCAACAAGCGGCGACAACAGCCTGGGCGGCGATGACTTCGACCAAGTGATCATTGACCACATCGTAGCTGAATTCAAAAAAGAGCATGGCAGCGACCTGTCCAAAGACAAAGCAGCTGTTCAACGTCTGAAAGACGCTGCGGAAAAAGCGAAAAAAGAGCTTTCCGGCGTTCTGACAACGACGATCAGCCTGCCGTTCATTACGATGGTAGACGGAGTTCCACAGCACTTGGAGCTCAACCTGACCCGCGCCAAGTTCGAAGAGCTGGCCGCTCCGCTCGTAGAGCGTACGCTGGGACCAACGCGCCAGGCGCTTAGCGATTCCGGATTGTCCACTAGCGAAATCACGAAGGTTGTCCTTGTCGGCGGTTCCACCCGTATTCCTGCCGTACAGGAAGCAATCAAAAAGCTGACTGGCAAAGAGCCTCATAAAGGCGTTAACCCGGACGAAGTTGTTGCTCTCGGCGCAGCCGTGCAAGCCGGCGTTCTGACGGGCGACGTAAAAGACGTCGTTCTGCTTGACGTAACTCCGCTGTCCCTCGGCATTGAGACCGCTGGCGGCGTATTTACAAAAATGATTGACCGCAACACGACGATTCCGACGAGCAAATCGCAGGTTTACTCCACG
This sequence comes from Paenibacillus pasadenensis, assembly GCF_023715725.1. Lineage (GTDB taxonomy): Bacteria > Bacillota > Bacilli > Paenibacillales > Paenibacillaceae > Paenibacillus_O > Paenibacillus_O pasadenensis_A. The sequence goes on along the minus strand of NZ_JAMBOT010000001.1, from coordinate 791,403 downwards.
TACGCGGACAACCAAACAAGCGTTGAGATCCACGTTCTGCAGGGCGAGCGCTCCATGGCTTCCGGCAACAAAACGCTGGGACGCTTTATGCTGGGAGACATTCCGCCGGCTCCGCGCGGAATTCCGCAAATCGAAGTTACGTTTGACATCGATGCTAACGGTATCGTTAATGTTAGCGCGCTCGACAAAGGCACCGGCAAAAGCCAAAAAATCACGATCACCTCGTCCAGCGGCCTGAGCGACGACGAAGTTGAGCGCATGATGAAGGACGCCGAGCTGCATGCCGAGGATGACCGCAAGCGCAAAGAGCTCGTTGAAGCGAAAAACAATGCCGACCAGCTGATCTACTCCGTTGATAAAACGGTGAAGGATCTGGGCGACAAAGTTGACGCCGGCGAAATCGAAAAAGCGAACACGGCCAAGGAAGCTCTGCAAGCTGCAGTAGCGGGCGAAGATTTGGAAGCCATCCAAAAAGCGACTGAAGAGCTGACTGAAATCGTACAGCAGCTGTCCGTCAAGCTGTATGAGCAAGCGGCTCAAGCAGAGCAAGGTGCTGCTGGCGGCGCTGGCGAAGCCGGAGGCAATGCCGGCGGACGCGACAACGTTGTTGACGCTGATTATGAAGTCGTAGACGATAAGAAATAAAAAAGGTACGATAGCTATATAACGTTACTTTAGCGGCTCCGCCTTTTTCCGAGCAGCGCTCCGGCTTTACGCCGGGGCGTCAGGAGGGAGAGGGCGGTTGTTGCATGTAGACCGGTATTTTCATGGGGGTGAGAGTGGTTGGCAGATAAACGCGATTTTTATGAGGTGCTTGGAGTAGACAAGGGCGCTTCAGCAGAAGATATTAAGAAGGCATACCGCAAGCTTGCCCGCCAATATCATCCCGACGTGAACAAGGGAGCCGATGCGGAGAGCAAGTTCAAGGAGGTCAAGGAAGCCTACGACACCTTAAGCGATGATCAAAAACGCGGCGTGTACGACCAGTACGGCCATGTTGACCCGAATCAGTTCGGCGGCGGAATGGGCCAGGACTTTGGCGGAGGCGGCTTTGGCGATATCTTTGATATGTTCTTCGGGGGCGGCGGAGGCCGTCGTGATCCGAACGCGCCGCAGCGCGGCAACGATCTGCAGTATACGATGACGATTGAGTTCAAGGAAGCAGTATTCGGTAAGGAAACGGAAATTACGATTCCGCGTACCGAAGGCTGCGATACTTGCCACGGGTCTGGCGCTAAAGCAGGCACCAAACCGGAAACCTGCTCCGTCTGCCGGGGAAGCGGACAGCAGGAAGTGGTACAGAATACGCCGTTTGGCCGAATGGTCAACCGCCGCGCTTGTACGAACTGCAGCGGAACAGGCAAAATCATCAAGGATAAATGCGGCACTTGTCACGGCGCGGGCAAAGTTAAAAAGCAGCGCCGGATTTCGGTGCGCATTCCGGCCGGCGTTGATGAAGGCGCGCAAATCCGCCTGAACGGCGAAGGCGAAGGCGGCACGCGCGGAGGTGCGAATGGCGATCTGTACATCGTCATTCGTGTTAAGCCGCATGATTTCTTCGATCGTGAGAATGACGATATTTACTGTGAGGTGCCGCTTACGTTTGCACAGGCAGCACTCGGAGACGAGATCGAAATTCCGACGCTGACGGAGAAGGTTAAGCTCAAAATTCCAGCTGGCACGCAAACGGGTACTTATTTCCGCCTTAAAGGAAAAGGTGTTCCCAAGCTGCGCGGTTACGGTACCGGCGATCAGCATGTTAAAGTGACCGTTGTCACGCCTACTGCTCTGACTGACGAGCAAAAGGAGCTTCTGCGTCAGCTCGGCGGATTGGGCGGCAGCGGCGGAGGCGGAGAATCCGAGCATCACGAAAGCATTTTCGACCGGATGAAAAAGGCTTTCCGGGGCGACTGACGGGTCAGCTGTCAGCACTTTGGAAGCTTGCTTGATCTGACTTTAACAGAATTCCTAAACGCGTTCTTCCTCGTTGAAGAACGCGTTTTTTTGTATGCCAATCTGCATAGACCCGTAAGCCACCGCCTTTTCCGGCATTGACAATTTTCTTTTTAATCCTTATATTTCTATATCAAGATGATACAAATAAAAGGATGTTGAACAAAATGCCTAAAGAACATGTCCCAGACGAATCGACGGATCTGCTCATTGCTCTGATGCGCTCCTACAATTGGGTCACAAAAATCGTTAACGACAACATTAAAAACTATGGTCTGATCCCGACCGAGTTCGGAATTTTGGAGGCGCTTTATCATAAAGGGTCCATGCCGCTGCAGCAGATCGGAGAAAAAGTGCTCGTGTCGAGCGGCAATCTGACCTATATCGTCGATAAGCTGGAAAAGAAGGGGCTGCTCGTGCGCAAATCCTCTTCGACGGACCGCCGTGTTATTTATGCGGAGCTCACCGAGGAGGGCGAGCGGCTTCTGGATGAGAATTTCCCAAAGCATAGAGATGTTATCCGCAGCTCGGTAGACGGTCTGAATGAAGAGGAAAAGAAACAGGCTGCGATGCTGTTGAAAAAGCTGGGCCATGCAGCTCAGGCTAAGTGTAAATAACCTAAAATCATACGGCCGAGGTACAAGCCGGCGGCTGCATTTCGGGAATCTACTGATTTGGCAGCCGTTTTTTACAATTTAAAATAAATAGGTTGAATGTCGATTCCGGATTATTTCATTCGTTGTATGTATAGAGGCAAATAAACCATTAAACGGAGGAGATTTCAATGAGGTTCATGATGATCGTAAAAGCAACTACAGATTCCGAGGCTGGCACTATGCCGAATCCGGAGCTGTTTGAAGCTATGGCCAGATATAATGAAGAGCTTGCAAGGGCCGGAGTATTGGTTGCAGCGGAAGGGCTTCACCCTAGCAGCAGCTCAATTCGCATTTCGTACCCTGAGCCGGGCGGAAAGCCGAAAGTAATCGACGGACCCTTTACGGAAGCAAAGGAATTGATAGCAGGTTTCACTTTAATCGAAGTAAAATCAAGGGAAGAAGCCGTTCAGTGGGCGATGAGGATGCCGGATCCGCATGGCTTCGGGGAGGGCGAGATTGAGCTGCGTCAAGTATTCGAGGCGCCGGAGCTGACGGAGGATGCAGAGGAGCGGACTAAATTAGAGGAAATGAGAGAACAGGTCACGAGGAAACCCAGATCGTGAACGAGTCGGATGTCCACCGCTCGCTTGATGGGATATGGAGAATTGAATCGGCGAAAATTATTGCATGTTTAACCCGGATCGTTCGAGACGTGGGGCTTGCTGAAGATTTGGCGCAAGAAGCGTTTATCGCTGCGCTGGAAAGGTGGCCGGACACAGGTATACCTGATAAACCGGGAGCTTGGCTGACAACAACGGCGAAGCGCCGCGCGCTGGACTATCTTCGCAGGAATAAGCTGCAGGACCGCAAATATGAAGAGCTGGGGAGGGAGCTGACCCGGCAGCAGGAGCCGGATTGGGATGAGGCAATTGATGATTCCGTTGGTGACGATATGCTCCGGCTTATTTTTACGACCTGTCATCCTGTCCTGTCCACTGAGGCGCGGGTAGCGCTCACGCTGCGGCTGTTAGGAGGCTTGACAACAGGAGAAATCGCCAGCGCTTTTCTCGTTCCGGAGCCGACCATCGCCCAGCGGATTGTCCGGGCAAAACGCACGCTAGCCGCTGCTCGAATTCCATTTGAGCTTCCATCAAAATCTGAGCTGGAAGGGCGGCTGTCTTCGGTTCTGGAGGTCATTTACCTCATGTTTAATGAAGGTTATGCTGCATCGTCCGGGGCGAGCTGGATTCGTCCCATGCTCTGTCAAGAGGCGCTGCGGCTTGGAAGAATATTGGCTGAAATAGCGCCTGGCGAACCGGAGGTGTATGGACTTGTCGCACTGATGGAAATACAATCCTCCCGCTTCAAGGCTCGTGTCAGCAAAAGCGGGGAGCCGCTGCTTCTGATGGATCAGAACCGCGCTTTATGGGACCATCTGCTTATCCGCCGGGGATTGGCAGCAATTGAGCGGGCGGAGCGGCTCGGAAAAGCATTTGGTCCTTATCTCATTCAAGCTTCCATTGCGGCATGTCACGGCCTGGCCCATACAGCCACAGAAACAGACTGGGTCCGAATATCGGCGTTATATGACGCGCTTTCTCAAATTGCGCCGTCTCCGGTTGTTGAATTAAACCGGGCCGTCGCGCTGTCGATGGCTTTTGGGCCGGAGGTAGCTCTGGAAGTGCTGCAGCCTTTGCTGTTAGAGCCTACATTGAAAAACTACCATCTGCTGCCGAGTGTGCGGGGGGATTTTTTGATGAAGCTGGGACGCAAGGAAGAAGCATGCGAAGAGTTCAAACGAGCGGCTGCTCTGGCAGGTAATGAGAAGGAACGTGAATTGCTTTTGAAACGTGCTGCCGATTGCGCTGCGGATTAAACCATTCCCCTTGATGATGAAGAACCAGGCATCGCCTCGAATGAGGCGGTGCTTTTTTATCTCAAACAAATTTATTTTGAAAGATGTGTCGATTATCCGTTCAACCGTTCGTCGTCTTAGTAAAGGCATCGATAACTCAACCGTAAAGGAGATTTTATATGTACACCGTAACCTCTAAAGACGGCACCAAGATCGCTTATGACCAAACAGGCCAAGGCCCGCCGCTTATACTTGTGGGCGGAGCGTTCAGTTATCGGAAATTTCCGCAAATGGTGAAACTAGCTGCATTACTATCCGCAAATTTCACTGTCCTTAATTATGACCGGCGCGGCCGCGGCGAAAGCGGAGATCAGAAGGTATACTCCGTGGAGCGTGAGATGGAGGATCTTGAAGCGCTGATTGATGCAGCAGGGGGAGAAGCTTATGTCTGGGGACTGTCGTCCGGCGCTGCGCTTGCTCTCCAATCGGCGGCGAAAGGGCTGAATATAACAAAGCTAGCACTGCATGAGCCGCCGTTTGTCGTAAGTGAGGCAGATTCCAAGCCGCCTCTTGATTTCTCAGACCAATTGCTGGAGCTGATTGCGGATAACCGCCGCGCCGAAGCGATTAAATACTTCATGACCAAAGGCATGGGCGCGCCATCGTTTGTAGTGGGCATGATGCGTTTAATGCCAGGCGTTTGGTCCAATCTGATGGCTGTAGCGCACACTCTGCCCTATGATGCCATTTTGCTGGATGGATACATGGCTGGCAAACCGCTTCCCGCGGATTCATGGAACAGAGTCAGCATGCCGGTGCTTGTGCTGGCAGGTCCGGAAAGCCCGGTCTCGCTGCGCCGTGCGGCGCAAGCGCTGGCGGATTCCCTTCCTGGTTCAAAGCTGGTGAGCAAAAAAAGGCTAGGACATACCAAACAGCTGGATGCGGGGGCAATTTCGGCAGAGCTGATCCGCTTTTTTTCAGCCAGCATAAAATGAGAGGATGAGCTCGATGCAACAAACAATGATGAAAACGGACCGTGCAGATGTAAACAGGATGCTTTTGATTGGCGGAGCTATTTCCGCGCCATTATTTTTCGTAGTGTCCATAGTTCAGGTAATGATGCGCAGTGGCTTTGATATTCGGCGGCACGCTATCAGCATGTTGTCGCTAGGGGATGCCGGCTGGATTCAGAGTGCTAATTTCATGCTCACAGGATGTCTAGGAATCGTGGCGGCCATTGGAATCAGCAGGCAGCTGCGAGGAGATCGGATGGGCGTATGGGGAGCGATTCTCATCGGATTATATGGAGTAGGAATGATTGTTGCCGGCATTTACCCTCCAGATGCGGGTTTGAGCTTTCCCCCTGGCGCTTCAGTGGAAATGCCGGCAAGGATGAGCAGCACAGCCTTAATCCATTCTGCTGCCTTCTTCACGTCATTTATCTGTTTGGTAGCGGCATGTTTGATGTACGCCCGGAGTTTTGCGGTACGGAGAAATCGCGCCTGGATGAGTTATTGCATAGCTACGGGGACTCTATCCCCTGCTTTGATTGCAGCGGGTGCGAGCATGTCGAATGGGATCGGTGTTGTCATGGCGATTGCCGGAATGCTCGCATTCGGCTGGGTATCGGCGTTATCCCTGCGGTTGATGCCCAAACTGTCGAACTAAATGATGCAAAACAATCAGAACAGCGGCAATCATCTGGCCCTAGCAGTTTGGGCCGGTGGTTGCCTCTTTTTAATAAATGGTATTGACACATATCTTTATATAATATATCTTAATATCAAGAGTTATGAAATAAAGAGATGAGCTGGCTGAACGGAGAGGACATTTATCGATGGATGTTCCAGCTCTAATGTTTAAAGGAAATTAAACCTAAAGCGAGGGTTCTAACATGAACAAAACTTATATGGAAGCAGTTAAAGAACGCCGTACCATATATGGCTTGAGCAAAGAGCAGGTTGTATCCCCGGAGCGCGTTCAGGAAATCGTGCTGGAAGCGGTGTCCCATACGCCATCTGCATTCAACTCCCAAAGCGCACGAGTAGTTGTGCTGTTTCACGAGCAATCCGACAAGCTGTGGAGCATTGCCAAGGAGACGCTGAAAAAGCTCGTGCCAGCGGACAGCTTCGCCGCAACCGAGCAGAAGCTGGACGGCTTCTCCAGCGGCTACGGCACGATTCTGTTCTTCGAGGATCAAGCCGTTGTGGAAGGCCTGCAGCAGCAATTCCCGTCCTATGCGGACAATTTCCCGGTGTGGTCCAACCAGTCCTCAGGCATGCTGCAGCATGTCGTGTGGACGGCGCTGTCGCAAGAAGGGCTTGGCGCTTCTCTGCAGCATTATAATCCGCTCATCGACGCCGAAGTGGCTGATACATGGGTGGTTCCGGCCGCATGGAAGCTGCTTGCGCAAATGCCGTTTGGCAAACCGAGCATGGAGCCGTTCGAAAAAACCTACCAGCCGTTAGACGTTCGTGTAAAGTTCTTCGGTTAACGGGAAATAAAATCGCCCCTTCTGTTTTGGAAGAGGCGATTTTTTGCATCAGCACAGTCGTATTTCGGCATTTTTTGATAACAATTCTCATTATCATTGACAAATCGGGAGGCGCTGGCTTAAAGTGTATGGTAAATATAGGAGTTGGGGTGGAGGGCGCCAATGGCCTTCGTTTACGAACAGCATGAAATCGACCTGTTGGTCGAAGAATTTCGTCTAGCTATACAACCGTCGGAGGATAGAGGACTTTCGGTGCCGGCAATTGACTTATTAGACCGCGACAAAAGCCTAGCATATTTTACGCGGACAGCAGAAGTTTTCAAGGCGGAAACGCTCATGGCCAATGCTTCTTTGTTCGGGAAAAGATACAGCTTTCTCGCTGCAGCCTCCTGTCTTTACGCGATGAGTGTGTTCGATAAGGGACTCGACTATTCGATTGAGAACGCCCATATCGAATCCATATGGAAGGAAGACCTCTGGCTGCCTAAAATCAGGCTAAATGACTGGCAGGTTAGCCGGCCGGAAGCTGGCGGAAGGGCGGAATGGCGCGACCGGGTCATCTCTAATTTATTTGCCGAGAATCTCAGCCGGGCGTGGGACGCCATTTCCCGCAATGCCCCTGTCTCTAAGGCCGTACTTTGGGAAAATACTTCCATTTATGTGTTCTGGCTCTATGAAAGCCGGATGCTGCAAGGAATCGGGGAAGAAATGCAGGCGCGGGTCCGCGAGGATTTTGCCTATTTGATTCAAGCCCCCGCGCATCTGTTCGGAGAGAAAAAGAATCCGCTGGCCCGATACTATGGTCCTAAGGTGGAAACAGTCGCTTGCGAACAGCCGATTCGTATTCGCAAAACCTGCTGTTACTACTATCAAGCCTCTGATGAGCCGGAAGATTACTGTTCTTCTTGTCCCAAAATTAAACATGAGCTTCTCCCGGTCAGTACAAGCTGATCCAATATCTCGCAGCCTGAAGAGCGTTTTGCTTGTACAACGAGAGATGCTGCAAAATTGATTTTTTATGTGCAGTCGCTGGGCTCGGGAGCGGGAGCTAACCCCGTTTCAGCTGCTGCGGCAACGATAGCAGGCAGGGCAAATAGCGGGCATCCTGGCGGATGCTCGCTATTTTTTTTCTTTTACCGACTTAAGAGGGAGGAGAAACAGTGTATACAGAGAATTGGTGGTAGGGCTTTCATGCGCCGCCATCATGTACAGCGCTGGCTTTGAGAAACCCGTTTCATGCACCACTTGCCGGCAGAAGGAGGAAAGGCTCGGATGAACTATTTCAAAGATTTAAGGCTGATGCATAAATTCACGTATTCCTTTCTTCTCTTTATTATGATCCCTTCACTTATTCTTTGCTTGATCAGCTACGACCAGATTAAACAGAGATATCATGACGATCTCCGCCAAAATTGGAGGATGACTCTTCAGCAAATCGCAGGCAGCATCAGCCAGAAAAAAGAGCTGGTAGAAAGTGTGAGCATGAACATAAGCTTTAACACAAGATTAACTGAATTTTTGGCGACCCCGCTCGCCCCAACCTCCGAAGACATTGAATATTACCGCGACAAAATTACGCCGCTCGTTTCCTATGCGGTGTTTTACCATAAAATTACGATCAAAGATATTTCGATTTATATGGTTAACACGGAGATTCCAGAAGGTTTTGGCGACTTTTTTCATATCGACCGGGTGAAGGACAAGGCTTGGTACCGCGACTTCATGTTATCCGATGCTGTTTCCCTCTGGCTTGTGCCCGGCATGGACGATTTGTTTGGAAGCAATCCGGACGAATACGCTTATGTTCATAAAATTTATACCGAAGCCGGCACCTATGTCGGCTTATCTGCGATCAGCATTTCCAAAGAGGAGCTGTTCGGCAGGCAGGCGGAGCTTCCCGATAACTCAGATGTCATCTTCGCAGTTCCGCCTCAAGGGCCGATTTTATATTTGAACGGACATATGGATAAGGCGGACGGGGATCTGCTGCAAGGAACGGTTAAGGAACGCGCGGACATCGAACGGGGCGGGAAGTTAATTTTGACCGAGCCTATACCGGATCTAAAATCAACGGTTGGAGTCGTTACAGCTCTGCCGCGGATGGGATTTTTAAGCTTGACGGTCGGAATACCGATTTTCCTCATGATTGCGATGATCGTCGCTTTTTATATTTTGCTGCGCACAATGCTGATGAAGATGATTAAAAACGTCCGCATGATGGACAGGATCATTGAAAATAATTTCAGCACCCGAATCCCGATTGAACGAAAGGATGAGATCGGCCAGATCGCGCTGCGTTACAACCAGCTGCTGGACAAAATTCAGGTGTTGATAGAGGAAGGAATCAAGCGGGAAACCGCCCATAAGGACACCCAGCTCAAAGCGCTGCAGCTGCAAATTAAGCCGCATTTTTTCTACAACACGCTGGATATTTTCGTCAACCGCTGCGCCTTGGCAGGGGACTTTGAAGTAGCGGACGCCATCGCTCATTTTGGCAAAATGATTCGATATGTCATTGACGATAATTCCATGTACACGACGGTTGAGACGGAAATTTTACATATGAAAAGTTATATCGGGCTGCAAAACCTGCGGCTAGACCGCTTGAGGCTCCAGGTGGATTTGCCGGATGAGCTGCGCGAGATCAAAATCATCCGATTTATTATGCAGCCGATCATTGAAAACAGCATCATGCACGGCTTTAGCTCCAACAGCGGAGATCTTCAGCTGCGAATCGGCGTCCGCGAGGAGAACGGCTTAATCTACATCGAAATGGAGGATAACGGAAAAGGGCTGCCTAGCGGCAAGCTTGAGCGGATGAACCGGCAATTCCGCGAACAGACGAACGAGGAGACGGATTTCAGCGACGGAAGCGGAATCGGCCTGCAAAATATCAATTTCCGCATCAAGCTGTTTTATGGCAGCAGCTATTGTTTGTATATGGAGAGCGTGGAGAACGAGTTTACGAGAACGGTCATGGTCCTGCCGAATATTGCCTACCAGGGGTGACATCATGTATAAAATTTTGGTCGTTGACGATGAGCAGGTTATTCGTGAGGGCTTGAGGCATCGGATCAAGGCGCTGCAGCTTGAGCATGTCGGAGAGATTTTGGTCGGCTCCAACGGGCTTGAAGCGCTTGAGATCATCCGGCGGGAGCAGCCGCATATCGTCATTAGCGACATGATGATGCCGGAGATGGGAGGAATTGAATTGTTTCGCTGCATGGAGGAGGAGCATAGCGACGTTAAAAGAATTGCGCTCAGCGGCTTCGACGATTACAGCTACGTCAGAAACGCGTTTAAACATGGAGCAATCGATTATCTCCTAAAGCCGGTCAGCATGGATGAGCTGCAAACGCGGCTCCAATCCGCGATTCAGAAGCTGATGGACGACAGCGCTGCCCGGCAAACGCTGTTCTCCGTGAAACAGGACTACGACCGTCTGCGCTTTGAGTCCTCCCTTCAACAGCTGCTTTTCGAGCGAGGGTCAGAGCTCCAGGAGCCGGACAATGAATGGTCCGTTTATTTTCCGTTCTCTTTTTGCTGTGTCTTGCTGATTGAGCCTGCATCGGCTAAGAGCTTCACGGACGGTTGGGCAAAATCGGTCCGTGAGCGTGTCAGCGGGGCATTGTCCAGGCAGATCAGCGAAATTGTCGTCCGGGAAGCGCGGAATATAGCAAACCGGATTGTGCTTGTATGCAATTATGCGGAGCTGCAGCAGTGGGATGAGATTCATTCGGCTCTCAAGCAGGAGCTGAAGGCATTGGCCATGACGGATGAGCACGCAGCCGGAATGACAGCCTCGCAGAGCGACTGGTTTGCACAAATGGGGGAGCTTCCCGAAAAATTCCAGCAGGCGGAGCATTTGCTGTCCTATCGGCTGCTGAGTCAAATACAGCTGCTGTCGTCGCGAAGCCTGCTGCTGCATGCCGATCCCGATCAGCCTGCCGCCACGAAGGCGGAGCTGCTTGAGCTGGAGCAGCAGTTGAAATCCCAATCGCCGCAGCGTATCCGGGCCGCGCTTGACGAGTGGTTCAGCGTATCGGCGCTTAAACACCGCACCATCGAGCATGTCCGCCAGCGGTATACGCTCGCCACTGGAATTGCCGCAAGCTGTTTGTCCGACGCGGAGCGGCTTGCGCTGGGCGGACAGCCGTTCCGTGCCTTCAGCAGCTTTGCCAGCCTGTCCGAATTGAAGCAGTATGTAGGCGATCTGATCGTTCAAAGCCTGCCGGTGAATGGCGGAATAGAACGCACGATTATCGACAAGGCGCTTGGTTACATCAATGCCAGAATGCGCGAGCCGATTACGCTGGCGGACGTATCGGCTCATGTGTGTGTCAACTATTCCTATCTCAGCAAGCTGTTCAAGGAAGGCACCGGCATGACCTTTACCGCCTATATAACGAAGCTGCGGATGGAGGAGGCGCGCAAAATGCTGACCGATCCTTCCGTGAGAATTCAAGAGGTATCCGTCAGCCTTTGTTACGATAACATCCATAACTTTTCGCGGGCGTTCAAAAATTACTTTGGCGTTTCTCCGAGCGAGTACCGCAAAACATGATACATAAACCAAAATAAAGAGATTCGATCGCCGGCTCGAATCTTTTATACTCCCTAATGTAAGCGCATTCCAAAGAGGGAGATGTCTCGCATGAAGCCATTCAAAATCAGCTACCGCTTCAAAGCTCAATTTGAGCTCCAGTCCATGGTTTGGCCGGGGCTTCTCTTCGTATTCATCTTTGCCTATCTGCCGATGTACGGGGTCATGATTGCCTTCCAGCAGTTCGATTTTTTCACCTTGATTGAAAATGCGAACGCTAACATTTTTAAAATTTTCGCATCCTCTGAATTTGTCGGGCTGCAAAATTTCAAGGAATTCATCCATGACGACAGCTTCTGGCCGGTGCTGCGGAATACGCTGGGAATCAACATTTTGGGCCTTATCTTCGGCTTTCCGATTCCGATTATTTTTGCCCTCCTGTTAAACGAGATCACCTCGGCCAAATTCAAAAAAACGGTGCAGACGGTATCCTATCTGCCGCACTTTGTTTCCTGGGTCATCTTTGGCGGGATGGTGCTGACGAGCCTGTCGGCTGACAGAGGCGTCGTTAATGCGATTCTGGTCGGACTCGGACTATTCGATTCACCGGTGGAGTTTATGGCGAATCCGGATTACTTTTGGACGGTAGCCGTCGTTTCGGGCATTATTAAAAGCTTCGGCTTTGGAGCCGTGCTGTATATTGCGGCCATAGCGGGAGTAGACCAGGACCTTTATGAAGCTGCTTCGATCGACGGCTGCGGCAGATTCCGGAAAATTATTGACGTAACGCTGCCTTCCATCATGGGCACAGTCGTCATTATGCTCATTTTCTCGGTGAGCGGCATACTGGATACCGGCTTTGATCAAATTATCGTGCTGCAAAATTCGCTAAACGTAGAGATGAGCGAAACGATCGACACCTATGTGTACAAGCTTGGGGTCGGACAGATGAGATATTCGTACTCGGCCGCGGTCGGCCTTGCCAAATCCGTCATTGCCTTGATTCTCGTATTCCTGGCCAACTACTTGGCGAAGCGAATCAGCGGCAAAGGAATTATGTAGAGAGAGGGTGCTTCAAGATGGTAATTGGCAAAACGATCGGAGACCGCGTGTTCGAATTTGCGAACAGTCTCTTTATGATTGGTCTCATTGTGGTGACTCTGCTTCCGTTCTGGATGTGTCTGGTCGGCTCCTTCAGCGACGGCAACGAATATTTGCGGGGCGCTATCTCGCTCTGGCCGGAAGGGTTCAACTTTTATAATTACAAGGTTGTGTTTATGGACAAAACGATCTACAGCGCGTTCCTCGTTACGATTATGCGAACGCTGATCGGCACGGCTTTGAGCGTGTTGTTCACAGCTCTTGTGTCCTACGGCCTCTCTCGCAGCAATCTAAAGGGCCGGAACATCTACTCCGTGTTTCTGCTGATCTCGATGTTTTTTAGCGGCGGCTTGATTCCGTATTATCTCGTTCTTAAGCAGCTGGGGCTGATCGACAGCTTTTTCGTGTATATCATCCCTGCCTTGTTCAGCGTCTGGAATATGCTAATTTTCCAATCCTATTTCAGAGAAATTCCTTCGGTAGTCATTGAGTCCGCCCGCATTGACGGGGCAGGGGAGTACCGCATTTTTTTCCAGCTCATTTTGCCTCTGTCGAAGCCGGTGCTGGCTGCAATCGCTTTGTTCAGCGTCGTGGGACACTGGAACGCCTTTTACGACTCGATGATTTTTACCTCGTCCCAGTCGCTGGAGACCATTCAGCTGTTCCTTTACCGGATCATCAGCAATTCCTCCGAAGCGGCAGGCATGGCCAAGGCAGCCGCGGATGCGGTGCCGGTCGGAGCGAGAAAGGTCAACCCGGAAACGATTAAGATGGCGACAATGATGGTTACCACGTTCCCGATTCTAATCAGCTATCCGTTTCTTCAAAAGTATTTTGTCAAAGGCGTCATGATTGGCTCCGTCAAAGGTTAGCAGAGCACCTTCACCGGTGTTTTCCTATAAAACAAACGCAGGGGGAACAATGAATGAACAAATTGCGCAGAAAAGGCACATTCTCTCTATTATCCATTTCGGTTCTGCTGGCCACGGCGCTGGCAGGCTGCTCCAGCAGCGCACAGGAAAATACGCCGGCCGCTTCGACGGCTCCTTCGGCTGCGCCGGTTAAACAGGAAGGGCCGAGCTGGACCTGGGATAAAACACCGCTCAAAATCAAATGGTTCGTCGATGCGGATTGGTATAAAAAGAATTGGGACACCGGTATTAACACGCTGGACAAAAAGATAACCGAAGAAACGGGCATTTCAGTTGAGTTCATTACCGGCAACTCGGATAAATTCAACGCGCTGATCGCCAGCGGCCAGCTTCCCGATCTAGTGACGACCTATCATGGCTCGCCGCAGAGAGAGCTGCTTGAAAAAGGAAAACGGGTGCTGCCGCTGAACGAGCTGATCGAGAAATACGCGCCTGATTTTAAAGTTCCGCAAAGCATGCAGGATTGGTTCCGCAACAAGGACGGCAATTTCTACGGGTACGTGAACTACTTCTATGCTCCGGAAGAAATGACGGAAGAGAACTATTATGTCACCCATAACAAACTTTCGATGAGAAAGGATCTTGCGGAGCAGCTCGGAATTCCGCGCGAGGGATTGGATACAAAAGCAGGCATGCTGGACGCGCTGCGCAAAGTTCGCGACGCCAAGCTGGAGTACAACGGGCAAAAGGTTATCCCGTTTTATCCTCTGGAGGAAAAAGGCGCTCAATACTTTGCGCAGCAGTTCGGAATGGCGTGGGAAGACCCGCAGGGCAACTGGCTTGACTGGAGAAAACAGCCGGAGGCGCTGGAGGCGGTCAAGTTCATGAATCAGCTGTACCGCGAAAATCTGATGCCGCTGGATTCCATGCTCCTCAAGGAGGAACAGCTCGGAAGCAAGGTAGCCAACGGAACGGTATTTGCCTATCAGGGACAAAAAATGGACCAGTACGCGTCAAAAATGGAAGGCGCCAGCGAGAAGATCGGCTACTGGATTGCCGGACCGGTTAAAGGCGATTCCGCGAAGGAAGCTTATCTGTCCAGCTCCGGGCTCAACGGCTGGACGATGACAATGATTACAAAAGACTCCAAACATCCCGACCGGCTTGTGCGCTTTTTTGAATATATGACGCAGCCGGAAATAGTGCTGAACAATGTGCACGGCATTGAAGGCGTCACATGGGACATGGTGGACGGACATGTAGTGAAAAAGCCGGAAGTTCAAGCGGAGCTGGATAAAGACTGGGCCGCCGCGAGCCAGAAATATTTGAACGGCATGGAATGGTTCACCAACTGGGTGCCGGTACAGCGCAGCTTCCCGCTGCCTGCGAACGAGCTGCAGCGCTCCAACGGCGAGTACGAGAGCAAAGTGTACGGCCCTCGCGTAATGGATGACCGGACATTTGACGGGCTGATTCCGGATGCGGGAACGCCTGAGGTCGCAACCGGCGTTAAGCTGGATGAATACTGGAAGAAGATGGAGTCGAAAATGGTGTTGGCCAAGGACGACGCCGAGCTGGAGTCGCTGTATAAAGAAGCGATCCAGTACATGGACCAGCATGACTGGCAGAAGTGGTATGACATTATGAATGCCAAATTCAAAGCGAACAAGGAGAAGCTCGGGTTAAAATTTGCCTACCCGCCGCTGCAATCTTAAAACCTTACGCCGGGGGCGCAGCCAAGCGCTCCCGGCATCTCACATAAGGAGGGATTATTAATGAAAAAAACGGTAAAATGGTTGAGCCTGGCGATGGCCCTAACGCTTGTATTCGGCAATCCGCCGAGCCCGGGCCAGAAGAGCGTCGCAAATGCCAGCTCCAGCGGGGGCATAACGTATTATTTCGATTCCGCGGCGGGCAGCGACAGCAACAGCGGCACGGCAATCGGGGCGCCTTGGAAGTCGCTTGAAAAATTGAATGCGGTTACATTAGGGCCAGGCGACAAGGTGCTGCTGAAGGCGGGAAGTTACTTCACCGGGCAGCTGACGCCGAAAGGCTCCGGCGCCGAAGGCAATCCCATCGTAATCGACAAGTACGGCGAAGGCGCAAAGCCGATCATCGCTTACAACGACACGATTGCTGAACCGTATTATGCCAACTTTAAGTTTGACGATGCCGTCAATACGGCGTGGACAGCCAAAAAATCCGACGGCAGCAGCGGAGCGGCCAATGCGGGAATTGAGTCCGTCAACGGAGGAAAACGCGCTTTCCTGACCAACGGAACCCGTCTGGAGCAGACAATTACCGATCTGCAGCCGTACACGACGTATAAAATCGGCGTTGCCTACCGGCTGGAAAATTACGGCGAAGAGGTTCGGCTGGGCGCAAAACAGTTCAATTCAGTGGGCGACGATGTGTACACGGCGAATAAGTTATCAACCGGACTCTGGGGCGGCTACGAATATCATAGCATTCCCTTTACGACAGGCAATTCCACGACAGCCGTAATCTATTTGGAAAAGACGAACAGCGGAACAGGCAAGGCGTTTGCGGATGATCTGTACCTGTCACGCCAGTTTGTGCTTTTTCATAACAATGCGTATATCGAGGTCAACAATCTTGAAATAACCGGCATGAACAACCCGAGCGTGTCCAGAGGCATTGCGGTTAACGCGCAGGATATCGGGGAGCTGAAGCATGTCTACATCCGTAACACCTACGTCCGGGACATTGCCGGAAGCTTGACGAGCAAGGATACGGGAGGCATCCATTTTGACGTAAGCGGCAATATGGTTCCCACCCGTTTTTCCGATGCCAGAATTGAAAACAACGTGATCCGGCATGTGGACCGGACAGCCATCAGCACAGGCGTAAGCTGGTGGACCCATCCCGACCGGAAAAGCGGGGACCAGTGGTATCCGCATCAGGGCGTAGTCATCCGCAACAACACGGTTGACGATATTGGCGGCGACGGCATCGTGCCAAAGGGGACGGACGGCGCGCTGGTGGAATACAATACCGCTTCCAACACAAACGCAAGGGCTGGATCGGCCAACGTTGCCATTTGGCCTTGGGCAGCGGACAACACGGTCATTCAGTACAACGAGGCTTATCTGACTCGCACGACGTGGGACGGTCAAGGCTTCGACAGCGATTACCAGAGCAACGGCACTATTATCCAGTACAACTACAGCCATGACAACGAAGGCGGATTTGTGCTGATTTGCGCGCCGTCTCAGTCCGGCAAATTCACGAACAACACGATCATTCGTTACAACATC
The DNA here is from genome assembly GCF_023715725.1 of Paenibacillus pasadenensis. Classification (GTDB taxonomy): domain Bacteria; phylum Bacillota; class Bacilli; order Paenibacillales; family Paenibacillaceae; genus Paenibacillus_O; species Paenibacillus_O pasadenensis_A. Next base: position 774,711 of record NZ_JAMBOT010000001.1, on the reverse strand, counting down.
AGCCAGAACGACCGCAACAGCGTCATTCAGCTGAACGGCAATCCAAACAACACGCATATTTACAACAATACCATTTATGTCCGGGAAGGCCTGAACTCAAATATCATTGCTTCCTGGCCGTGGAACAACGGCTGGCCTACAAACACGACGTTTACGAACAATATCTTTTACAATCTGGGCTCCGGCGGTTACAAGTTTAACGATTCGCAGATTGCGGGAAATCCAATTAACACTGTTTTTGAAAATAACATTTATTACGGCAATTATCGGATCGCTTACCGTACGCCCGGCGACACAAATCCAGAGCCGAATCAGGTTGCGCTTGAAGCGGATAAGGCAAGAGGTGCCGTCGCAACGGCGGATCCGCAGCTGGCTTCGCCTGGCACAGGCGGACTGGGCATCAACACGGTGGATGGCTACAAGCTGGTTAACGGCTCGCCTGCCATCGGCTCCGGCCTGTTCATTGCGAACAACGGCGGTAAGGATTACTGGGGCAATCCGGTTGGCGGCAGCGCTCAAAGCAGCTTTAATATCGGCGCTTACGGGGGCTCCGGCGTGACGGCGCCGAGCAGTCCGGTTCCAACGCCAACCCCGACGCCTACTCCTTCACCGACTCCGACACCACCGGCTGAGCTTCCCGTAGTGGGCAATGGCGGTCTGGAAAGCGGCGGCCTGAGTCCGTGGACGAACTGGCAGACAGCCAGTGTCGTGAACAGCGGGGCGAGGAGCGGGAGTTATGCGCTGAAGCTGAACGGAGGTCCGGGCTCAGCGGAGCAGGTCGTAACCGTTCAGCCGAACACCACCTATGTATTAAAAGGGTACGGAAAAACCGGCTCCGCCAGCGAGCCGGTGCAGATCGGCGTCAAAAATTACGGCGGCAGCCAGCAGAGCGTGCAGATAACATCCGCCTCCTATGTGAAGGGCGAGGTTGAGTTTACGACAGGGCCTTCCAACACGGCCGCGACCATTTTCTTTTATAAACCAGCAGGCGCAAGCGCCGCGTTCGGGGATGATTTCAGCGTTAACCTGAAGCAGCTCGTCGTTAACGAGGACTTTGAGACGGGCAGCTTAAGCCCGTGGACCAGCTGGCAAACGGCCGGCGTAGTCAACAGCGGGGCGAGAAGCGGCAGTTACGCGCTGAAGCTGGACGGAGGACCGGGCTCAGCGGAGCAGGTTATAACGGTTGAGCCCAATACCGCTTATGTATTGAGCGGATACGGCAAAACAGGCTCTGCCAACGAGCCGGTCCAGATGGGCGTCAAAAACTACGGGGGCAATCAAACGCTCGTGCAGTTTTCTTCTACAACGTACACAAAGGGAGAGCTGTCGTTTACGACGGGAGCCTCCAGCACAACGGCGACGATCTTCTTTTATAAGCCATCCGGAGCAAGCGCGGCCTGGGGCGATGACTTTGTCGTCAAGCCCCGGCAGATGGCCGTAAACGGCGGATTTGAGAGCGGCGTTCTGAGTCCGTGGACGAACTGGCAGACGGCAAGCGTTGCGAGCAGCGGAGCGAGAAGCGGAAGTTATGCGCTGAAGCTGAACGGAGGACCGGGCTCAGCGGAGCAGGTTGTTGCCGTTGAACCGAACACGACTTATGTATTAAGCGGATACGGCAAAACGGCCAGCGCGAGCGAGCCGGTGCAGCTCGGCGTTAAACATTACGGCGGCAATCAAAAAACGACGGAAATTGCATCCGTGAACTACACCAAGGGCGAATTTATGTTTACGACGGGAGCCTCCAGCACAACGGCGACGATCTTTTTTTATAAGCCATCCGGAGCAAGCGCGGCCTGGGGCGACGATATTAGCCTGCTCAAGCAATAATAGTCAGTTGTATATTTGAATCGGAAAGAGACGTTTGCAGGGCGGAAGCCTTCGCGTCTCTTTTCCCCTTGAGGTGGGAGACGATGAGAAAAGTGCACTTTATCTGGACGGGTGTCGCACTGGTGTTCATTGCTGCTGTATTACTGGCGTCAGCACGAGGATTTGGCGATCTGGCAGACAGCGCGGAGGTTCTGACCGTCAATAATGAGCCAGTGACGGCCAGGGAGTTCAGAATGATTATGAATTCCGGGCCGGTTGCCGAGACTTACGCTTATTTTCAGAAGAAGCATGGGGCTGCGCCCGGCAAAAATTTCTGGGAATCCAATTTCGGAGGAGAGATCCCGATCGATTACGCACGCGGCAAAACGGTGGAGGCGCTCGTGCGGATTAAACTGAATCAATTATTGATGAAGCAAAACGGAGTGAAGCCGGATTTGAGCTACCGCACATTTATTGCTGGCTGGCAGAAGGAAAACGCACGAAGAAAAGCGGCGGTCGCTAAAGGCGAGCCGATATACGGGCCGGTCGAATATTCGGAAAGCGAATATTTCCGTTACGTTCTGACGAATGACGAGGTAGCATTGAAGGACAGGCTGGAGCAGGGCGAATTCAAGCTTACGGAGGAGGAACTGCGCGCCAGATATAAAGCGGCCAAGCCCCAGTTCCGGCTGCCGGATTCCATTAAGCTGGACAAAATTGAAATTCGCTTTGATCCTGAGAGCAGCGCCGGGCGCGAAGCGGCCAAACGGATCATCGGCGAGGCTCAACTGCAGTTGACGGGCGGCGCCAGCTTTGAGAGCGTGCAAAAGAAGTACAACAAAAATGGTCAAATGCTCGTTCAGCTGTTCGACGAAACGACACAGCGCAACGACGATGTCATTTATTCCGGGATGAAAGCGATCGCGGAGCAGCTTCAACAGGGGCAGATGAGCGAGGTTATTGAGACCGTAGGTTCCTATGTTATTTTGCGCTGCTCGGAAAGAGAGACGAACCGGTACAAACCGTTGACGGAGGTACAGGACAGCCTAAAGTCAGCTTATGTCGAGGAGCAGCTGAAAAAGCGGCTGGATGAACAGGTAAAAAGCGCGGAGGTGCAACTGAATGAAAGTGTGTACCGGCGCATGTTTGCATAGCGGGAGAAATTTTGATTCATTAATAAGGACAGCGCCGGGCGAAATGCGGTCAAGGGGGTCGTCCGGCGAGGCTCACCAGGGATTTTTTCTCCAAATAGGGAATCGATTTCAGATTTTTAAGTAGAGTGATAGAATTGAAATATTTCCCTTACTGAAATCGCTTATGAATCAAAATGATTCGAATTGATTAGAAAAGATCTAATATAACTATTCCGAGGAGATCTAAATTGATTCAGAATAGGTAAGGTTATTTTATATTAATATTTATGTTCGGTTGAAATCCACTCCGAACGATTAAGACAAAATATAACAGTATTTTTCCTGGCTCACGCTTTAGGAGGAAACTTGGAATATATTGTTGATTTAGCGTCTGAACGAATATATACTGCAAATATACTGAAGAACAGGCAACGATTTGAAATTTTCCCTCCTAGTTGAGACTCCAGCTTCCTTTCCACCACATTTCGGATGGCGGTTGAGATGAACGGTAATGTTGTAAGTGGCTGTCTCTACTCCATCGACGATGACCCCATGTGATCTGCTCTTGATTCATCTTAAACCTCTATGAACTGCTCTCAATTCTAATTAAGCATAATCCAGCGTTTAATAGATTTGAATTCCCTCATCAATTGAAAACGCCATTAGGAGGGGGGCTGATGCGCTTGTAGTTCGCTCTCGCTATTGCCGAAAAATTATCAAACCTTAAATGTAAGTGCTTCCAATGTAATAAATTCTATTTTTAGGTGAAAAGGGGCTGACATTTATGGGACAAGTGCAAGTATCGATTGAAAGTCAGATTAAGAGCATGATCGTTGAAAAGCTGGGACTTGATATTTTACCGGAAGACATTAACGATACCGCACCGCTTTTTGATGTAAATGAAAACGGAGAAGGCTTGGATCTTGATTCCGTTGACGCATTGGAGCTGGCGGTTGGTTTGAAGGAGCTGTTCGGCGTCAAGCCTCAAAGCAGCGATATGTCGGTGTTCAAAAATGTTCGTTCCATAGCGGACACGATCCGCAGTATTAACGGCGAATAACCGATGGTAAAACGTCAAGCCGTAGTTACCGGAATCGGCATTCTTACGTCAGGAAGTTCGGATCGGGAAACGTTTTTCCAGTCCATTATGAACGGAAAAAGCGGGCTGCGGCCTCAGGAGAAGCTAAGGCAGCTTGGCGTAAAAAGCGATGTGGCAGGCTGTATCAGTGAACCGTTTCCTGAGCTGGAAGAGGAGCAGCGGGTCGTACAATTGGCTTACGCTGCGCTGGAAGAAGCGTTGCAAGACAGCGGCCTAACCAAAACGGATATTGAAGAGCTCGGCGTACGGGCCGGTTTGTCTTTATCGGAGTCTGCTCCAGGCCATATCAGAACGCTGGCGTATATGAAGCAACTCCAGAACGGTAAGCTGGATTCGAACCGATTAATTGAAATTCCATCTTTGCTTTCCAGTATTGTGTCTTACATAGGTATTAGGGGCCAGACGTTCACCACGATGTCGGCCTGTGCAGCGGGAACGGCCGGTGCGGGCATTGCACTCGATTCAATTCGGTACGGAAGAGCGGATGTCATGATCGTTGTTGGGGCGGAGGCATTATCGGACAACTATATTGCGGGTTTTCACAGTCTGCAATCGATGAGCTTAAACGGCTGCGTGCCGTTTGATAAAGATCGTGACGGTTTGTCGCTTGGCGAGGGAATTGCTGTTTTTATCGTAGAGACCTTGGATAGAGCGAAGCAGCGCGGGGCTCACATCTATGGAGAGCTGCTGGGTTACGGGCTGGGCAATGACGCGCACCATATTACAAGTCCGGATCCCGAAGGAGAAGGGGCGGCCAGGACGATGCGGATGGCGCTGGAGGATTCCGGCTTGCAGCCATGCGATATTGACTACATCAATGCACATGGAACCGCTACCATATTGAACGACATTATGGAAATGCGGGCCATTTCCAAAGTGTTTCATACAGAGGAGGAACGGTCCAGCGTGATGGTCTCCTCCACAAAGGCGGTCACAGGACATTGCTTGGGAGCTGCAGGGAGCGTCGAATTGGCGGCAACGCTGCTCGCCGTTGACCGTGGAATTGTGCCTCCAACCGCCTCATTGAAGGAAACACAGGAACAATTTCAAGATTTTCAAATTTTGAAAGACCGGGCAGTCAACCGGCCAATTAACTACGCGCTTTCCAACTCGTACGCGTTTTTCGGCAACTCGGCAACTATTGTTGTTGGGCGTGTTGAATAGGAAGCGTCATGAATACTCAGGAGTGGGAGTTGCCTGGCATGGAGTCCGTTATTGAAATAACAAAAGCTTTGCCGCACCGGTATCCGTTCCTCATGGTGGACCGCATGGTAGAAGTTGAATATATGAAACGTTCTAAAGGCTACAAACACATCAGCATGAACGAACATTGGACCGCAGGACATTTTCCTGATGAACCGCTGTTTCCGGGGGTGCTGATGATTGAAACGATGGCTCAGGTGGGCGGTTTGATGTTTTGCAAGGCGGACAGTCAACCGGCAACTAAATTTTATTTGAGCGCCGTCAACAACATCAAGTTTCTTCATCCCGTTGTGCCAGGCGATACGTTCATGGTAGAGGCGGAATTAATCGAATCCTTTCATAAGTTCCATCAGATTAAATGTAAGGCTGCAGTTGGCGGTCTGACTGTCGCAACCGGCATGCTGACGCTGTGCCAGTCCATTTAATTGCGTATATAATGCGGCGCTGAACTAGCACGGCCAGTTATTTTACACTGACTTCGGGAGTGGCATATGCAGAAAATATTTGTTACGGCCGTAGGAGCGATCAGCTGTGCAGGGTCCGGTGCGGATGAATATTGGAATGGGATCAACAATTCAGCAGGCCTCGATCCCGCCCAACTTGATCTGCCGCTTGATTTTCCGCAGCGCATCGATAATAAGGCTGCCAGACGGATGGACCGCTTCTCGCGGCTGACCTTGAGCGCTTCAAAACAGGTGCTGGACGAGGAATGGCTGGAGAGAGAAGGGATGGACCGCACGCGAATCGGAACCGTGTTTACGACAGGTTACGGACCGGTCGTTTCCAATCTTGCTTTGAGCCAGCAAATTGTGTCCGGCGGCGTTGATGCGGTCAGTCCGACGGTTTTTGCCAGCACGCTCTATAACTCCGGCATCGGGCATACCTGCATGAATTTGAAGCTGCAAGGGGCGAGCACCGTCCTGATGGGCAGCAACGCCGTTGCGTATGCCGCTGATCTGCTCCAAAGCGGCAAGGCGGATGCCGTCCTGTGCGGCGGGGTGGAAGAATATTGTCCCGAGCTGTTCAATGCATTCAAGCTGCATCATCACGTCACCGAGGATGAGCATTACCTCTGCAGACCGCTGGATGAAAATCGAAGCGGTACGCGGCTTACCGAGGGGGCTGCTGCATTGCTGCTCGAGCCGGAGAGTGTAACCAGGAGCAGCCCGGAACGCATTTTATGCGAGGTAGCCGGATGTGCCAGCTTAGCCGGTGCAAGCCGTCCTGACCAGAAGCTGGAGGGGTTTGTTGGTTCAGCAGCGATACGTCAGGTAATGGAGCTGGCGCTTGCGAACGCCGCTCTCGGCCCGGACGATATGGACGGAATTTTAATGGCGGCCGGCGGAAGGCCTGCTGCCGACAGGGCAGAAGCGGAAGCGATTCGCGAGCTGTTCGGTGAGCGGTCAGCTTCCATTCCCGCAGCCTCCATTAAAGGAGCGGTAGGGGAAACGCTGGGCGCATCGTTCTCCATGAATACGGTCGCCGGGGCGTTAGCTATTGCCAAAGGCTGCATGCCTTTAACAGCGGGCTGCGTGACACCGGATCCATCGCTGGAGCTTGGGATCGTGCATCAGCAGCCGCGCCCTGGACGTTACCGTTCTATTCTGGTAAACGGATACGATGTCAATGGAGGCTTGCACTGCGTCGTGCTCTCCAGGTTCACGGAGGTGAGTCCTTGAGGTTTGACGGCCAGCTTGTTTTTGTGACCGGAGGAGCACGAGGAATCGGGCAGGCAATTGTAAAACGGTTTGCGGACGAAGGGGCCAGCGTTATTTTTACCTACCGGAGCAGTGAGTCCGCAGCTTTACAGCTGGAAGCCGATCTGACAGCCCAAGGGAAGCAGGCAAAAGCGGTTGCGCTGGATGTATCCAGCCATGATGCAGCGCTTGCAGTCGTAGAAGCGGCGGTTCAGGAACGGGGACCAATCAACGTGCTGGTCAACAATGCCGGCGTAACGGAAGACGGCTTTTTGATGCTGATGGAGGAGTCCTCTTGGGACAACGTCATCGACACGAATTTAAAAGGCGCCTATAACTGCTGCAAGGCGGTGCTGCCTGCAATGATCGGCAAGCGAAGCGGCGTTATCGTGAATATCGCCTCGGTAATTGGTATGGCCGGCGCCGCGAGCCAAACGAATTACAGCGCCTCCAAGGCGGGACTTATTGGCTTGACCCGTGCGCTTTCCAAAGAAGTGGGCGGCAAAGGAATTCGTGTAAACGCGATCGCCCCTGGTTATATTGCGACGGACATGCTGGAGAAGGTGCCGGAGCGAATCCGGCGTCAGTTTATAGAGAAAATTTCATGCGGACGTTTTGGTGAAGCGGATGAAGTGGCCAAGGTAGCGCTCTTCCTCGCTTCCAGCGAGGCCAGCTACATTTATGGCCAGACGATTGTTGTGGATGGCGGCATGATTTAGAGGACAATCCATTTAGGGAGGTTTAATGATGAGCGAGCAAGTGCAAACGGTAAGCTTTAACGGAAGATTTAACAGCGTGCTGGAAAAAAACATCGGTCAAGCCGTCGACGAAAATGTGCTGAAATTGGATTTTGTATCTGTAGGGCTGCACTCGATTGCCTTTGTAAAATTGATTGTAGCGCTGGAAAATGAATTTGACCTCGAGCTGGAGGATGCAGTTCTAATCCCCGACAATTTCTCCACCGTAGAAGAATTCAGAGCGAGCGTTCAGCAATTTGTTGAGGAGCGCAGCTAAGGCTCCCAACTCATACCCGATTCATAAGGCTAACTTATAAAAAATGGGGGACATCTATGCAGATCGCAAACCGTCAGTCTACGTACTCTCCGATCCGCAGACTGTTTGCATTTCTTAGACCCTACCGGTTCTGGCTTGCGGTTAAGCTGCTGAGCACAATCATTATGGCGGCTAACGATATCCTGCTTGTCTATATTATTAACCTGTTATTTTCATCCACGTTGTCCGAGGATAAATCGGGTTTGGTAGAGTCGGTTTATTGGCTCATCGCGTTCATTCTGATCGGCGCCGTCGTCAATTTTTTTAACGTCTACGCATCGGGACGGTACAGCGCCGCTGTAGCCCGGGATCTCAAAAATACGGTCGGCGAGCATATTAACAGGCTTCCCATCTCCTATATCGATTCTCGCCATTCCGGTGATTTCAGCTCCAGAATGACCAGCGGAATGAACGATATTGAACGGTTTATTAACACCGATCTTGCCTCTCTCGTTTTCCATGTTTTCCGTGTAACGATCTGTATTGCAATTATGTTCTACATGAACTGGCAGCTTACCCTGTTCTGCTTTGGCATGGTGCTGCTCATGGCTTTTTTGAGCGGAACGATCAGCAGACCGCTGGGCAAATATTCGGCAGAGGTGCAGCAGGAAATGGCGCGGATGAATACGGTCGTTCAGGATACGATCGGCGGCATTCATATGATCAAAGCCTATAATCTGACCGAGGTCATGTACAAGAAATGCCGGCAGCTGCTCGATAAGCTGATGGGCAGCTTCCTGCGGATAGAGAAACGGATCGCGGCAATTGGCTCCGTGAGCATATTTGTTCAGACGGCTCCTCTGGTAGGCTTTTTCCTGTTCGGCGGCTACCTGGTCAAACAAGATCTGTTGACGATTGGCGCATTGCTGGCGTTTGTCCAGTTCATTAATTACCTCGTGCAGGGCATGGGGGACATTCCGAGCCAGATCGGCCGGTTCAAAATGACCGCAGGCGTTGCGGATCATCTCTATGAATTGCTGGATCAAAAGACGGAGCGAATGGAGGGCAAACAGCCGCAAAAGCTTGTGCCTGAAGCTGCCGCAATTGAATTTCAGGATGTCAGCTTCTCCTACGACGGTAAATCAAAGGTTCTGGATGGAATCAGCTTCAAGCTGGAGCAGGGGAAAACAATCGCCTTGGTTGGAGCAAGCGGCTCGGGCAAATCGACCGTTTTTAAGCTCATCACCGGTTTTTATGATTATCAGGGCGGCTGTATCAGGCTATGTGGCGAACCGTTGACGGATTTGCAGCTTTCGGCTGCGCGAACGTTAATTTCGCAGGTGTCGCAGGATACCTTCCTGTTTCCGGGCTCTATCGCCGAAAATATTGCCTGCACGGATGACGGCTACAAGCTGGAAGATGTGGAACGGGCAGCAAAACAGGCGAACATCCACGAGTTCATCCGTGCGCTGCCGGAAGGGTACCGGACGCTTGTCGGCGAGCGCGGCGTAAAGTTGTCAGGAGGCCAGCGGCAGCGGATTGCCATTGCCCGGGCGATTATGAAGGACGCTCCTATTTTGCTGTTGGATGAGGCCACCTCGGCGCTGGATACGGAATCGGAAAAGTTCGTGCAGGAAGCGATTAACCGCATGATGCGCAACAGAACGGTGCTTGTCGTCGCGCACAGGCTATCAACGGTCATGAATGCGGATTGCATACTAGTCTTGCATGAGGGCCGCATTGCGGAGAGCGGCACCCATGCGGAGCTGCTTGCGCAGAACGGAATCTATCAGCGTCTGTATCACAATCAGGCAGATTCACAAACCGGACATTCCGATCAGATGGCTCAAGAGGGGGCGTAACCGGTGATCCAACAAATTGCCAAGCTTGCCCGCATGCTGGAGCGGAATAAAAAATCGTACTTTTTCAGCCTCGTAATCTTCGGCGTTCTGAGCTCCAGCGTATCCATCGTTACGTCTCTTTTGGTCTCTACCATTCTCGACGCATTGAACGAAAAGGACATGAATGCGGTGGTTGTGCTTTGCCTGCAGTTCCTGCTCGTCATCGTTGCTCTATGTACGCTGACGCCGCTTGCGCAGTATTGGTTCGGCAAATCGGTGAAAACGGCGATGAACAGCATGCGGCTGCGCGTGTTCCGCCATATGGAGCTGCTACCCGTCAGCTACCATGAAAACAACCATAGCGGAGACAGCTTGTCCCGGATTACGAACGATCTGCAAACGATGGAGAAAGCTTTTTCCGGACAAGCGCTGATGCTAGTCTCCTTAATCGCGAGCGGAGGCATTTCGGCTGCCGTTATGTTCTACATGGACTGGAGATTCGCAATCGCGATGATCGCGCTTGGATTTGTATCCACTTATGTAAATACCCGATACGCCAAGCCGCTTCGCAAAATTAGCGCTGATATTCAGGAGCAAACCAGCGTGCAGCTGGAGCAGCTGTCCAATCTTGTCGCTGGCACGCAGGTTAGCCGAACGTTCCAGATGGTAGAGGGAGTGAACGGCAAGTATAAGGAGACGACAGGCAAGCTTGCCCTGCTATCCATGCTGCGGTCAAAAAAGAGCGCCTATTTGTCAGGCACGAACTTTTTACTGCTGTGGATCAACAACGGCGGCGCTTTTATTATCGGAGCCTTTATGATGCTTAATGGACAAATCTCTATCGGTAATCTGCTTGGGGTTATTTTGCTGCTTGAGAACGTCACGAGCTTATTCCGCAACCTGGGGATGTTTTGGTCGGATTTGCAAACTTCGCTGGCGGGCGCCGACCGCGTTTTTGAACTGCTCGACGCGGATGCGGAGCCGGACAGATATGATGTGCCCTTACCAGAAAAGCGCAGCGAAAGCGCAAACAGCGGAGGCATGATCGAGTTTAATGACGTGTCATTTGCCTATCTTCAAGCCAAAAAAACGCTTGACCGGCTGAATCTTCGTGTGGAACGCGGGCAGATGGTTGCGCTTGTCGGTCCAAGCGGAGGCGGGAAAAGCACGATTATGAAAATACTGTTAGGTTTCTATCGGTCTGATTCCGGAGAGATTACGGTGGACGGCAGAAGCTTTGCGGACTATACGCTGCAGGAGCTTCGCGACAAAATGGCTTATGTGCAGCAGGAGCCCTATTTGTTCGAAGGGACGATTGCGAGCAATATCCGCTATGGAAAAATGGACGCAACGGATGATGAAGTGATGGACGCGGCGCGTGCGGCTTTTGCCCATGACTTTATTATGGAACAGCCTGAAGGTTATAACACACTCGTCGGTGAGCGGGGGGCGAGATTGTCAGGCGGACAGAAACAGCGCATCGCAATTGCCCGGGCAATATTGAAAAATGCGCCGATTTTACTGCTCGATGAGGCAACGTCAGCGCTGGATACGGATTCGGAGCTGGCCGTTCAGCGCGGAATCGAGCGTCTGATGGAAGGGAAAACGACGATTGCAATCGCGCATCGGCTTTCCACAATCGAGAAGGCGGACTCCATCGTTGTGATTGAAGGAGGAACGGTGGCGGAGCAGGGCAGTCATGAAGAGCTGCTGGCATCCGGCGGAATCTATAACCATTTGCACCAAACCCAGTTGACGAGCTAATTCAAGGAACTGCTTGAGCTCATTGCAGGTAGTCTGGTAACGATGCCAGATTCAACGTAATAGGACGATTAAACTACAAAGGGACGGGTGTAACGATGAAGATTCTTGGAATCAGCGGAGGCGCGGATTTGCCGCATGAGGAAGGCTTCAGCTCTATCAACCTGAAAACTGATACAATTCACGATTCGGCAGCAGTATTAATTGTGGACGGACAGGTAGTCGCAGCCTATGAGGAAGAGCGGCTCAATCGGGTCAAACATTCGGGCAAGCTGCCGGTGCAGGCAATACAAAAATGCCTGGAGATCGGCGGAATCCAGCTGGATGAAGTGGATCGAATTGTGTATTACTGCGCGGAAAGCCACCTTAAATTCGAAACGATCGGCCATCGTCAGCGGTACCGTGACTATCCGTACGCCGATCCCAAGGCATGGCTGGCCGAGCTGCTTGGCCGCCACTTCAAAGTGAAGGTAAACATGGAAAAAGTAATGCTGGAAAACCATCATTACTGCCATGCGGCAAGCGCTTATTATATGTCCGGTTTTGACGATGCCCTTGTCGTCACCATTGACGGCGCTTCGCCGGAAGGAAATGCGGGCGTCATCCTCAGCGCGGAAGGGGATTCGCTTAAGCTGCTGGGCACTATTTTAAACGACGACAGCCTTGGCTCCTTCTACAATGTCGTCATCGAGTTTTTAGGGTATACCGTACATGACGAGTACAAGGTAATGGGCCTCGCGCCGTATGGAAATCCCGCCACTTTCCGGAGGCTGTTCAAAAAAGCGTTTACTCTGCTCCCGGAAGGGAAGTACCGTCTCAACCGAAGCTGGTACTACGTACTGATGGATTCCTTTGAACCAAGGCTGAAGGGCGGAGAATTCACTCAGGAGCATATGGACATTGCGGCCGCGCTGCAGGAAACGCTTGAGCTCGTCGTTATGCATATGCTCCAGCATTATCAGCAGGTGACCGGGCATAAAAGGCTCTGCATGGCCGGCGGCGTTGCTCACAACTGCACCATGAACGGCAAAATATTGTATTCCGGTCTTTTTGATGAGGTATTTATTCAGCCTGCTGCCCATGATGCGGGCAATGCGCTGGGAGGCGCGTTGCTGGCGTCGCGCAAGCTTGAGCCGCATAAGGGGACCGAGACGCTGCGCCATCTGTATTGGGGATCTGGGATTGAGCCTAACGACGGTGTTTATCAAGCTTTGAAGCAGTGGGAAGCTTTTGTTTCCTTCCGTAAAACCGAACATCTCGTTGAAGAGACGGCCCAGCTGCTTGCGGACGGCGCAGTTATCGGATGGGTGCAGGGCCGGTCGGAATTCGGTCCGCGTGCGCTTGGCAACCGGAGCATTTTGGCGGATCCCCGTCCAGAGGAGAACAAACGCATTATTAATGCAATGGTGAAAAAGCGGGAGGGCTACCGCCCGTTTGCTCCCTCGATTCAAGAGGAGCATGTCGCCGACTATTACGTCATGCCGCAAACGAAGGCGCCTTATTCTTATATGAACTTTGTGTTGAAGACGCAGGAGGACAAACAGGCTCTGCTTGGCGCGGTCACTCATGTTGACGGCACTGCGCGCATTCAGACCGTTTCGCGGGAAACGAACGAGAAATATTGGCTTTTAATCGAGGCTTTCCGCAAGCTGACGGGGGTCCCGGTGCTGCTCAATACATCCTTTAACAACAATGCCGAACCGATTGTCGATTCTATCGAAGATGCAATTGTCAGCTTCCTGACTACCAATATCAATACATTGATTATCGGGGACTACATTATCGACAAACAGCCGGTCGCTAAAGAGCTATTTTTAACCTTTGTGCCGAGAAGGCCGGACAATTCCGAGCTGAAAATGTCGGTCGGTTATTCAGCCGCAGGGGAAAAACAGACGAATTACGAGATTCGGCTTCATTTTAGAGATAAATACAAAACGGGCCTCTCCGAAGAGGTATTCCGGATTTTAGAGCAATCCGACGGTCGGCAAACGATTGCGGAGCTGCTGACGGCAACGGGCGGCGGCAGGAAAACAGAGGAAATTGTAGATGAAATGATCGATTTATGGTCGCTGCGTCTAGTCAGCTTGAGGCCTTTGGAATCGGTTCCATTGGCTGCGATTTAACAGCGCCCCAGGGCGGACAAGGCATAATCAAATACGGGTCGGCGGGAGGAAGACTATGCTAGTGCTAGGTCTTACGGGCGGTTTTGACTTGCCGCATGAGGATTTGAAGGTGTTTGATTACGGCAGAATTTTGCATGACTCGGCTGCTGTGCTCGTTCAGGACGGCGTCGTCATTGCGGGTGCGGAGGAAGAAAGATTGAACCGGGTCAAACATACCGGCAAAGCTCCGATACAGGCGATTTTACTCTGTTTGAGAAAGAGGAATCTGACGCTTGCGGATATCGATAAGGTTGTCATAACGACGAGAGAACAAGAGTCCGACCTGTACGTGCGGGATGATTTTTACTACCGGGAATCGCTTTGTAAAAACGCGCGGGAGATGCTCGTCGACTTCTTCTACAAGGTGGACGGAACGAGCTTCGACCCGGACAATATCGTGTTCGTCGACCATCACATTTGCCATGCGGCCAGCGCGCATATGATGTCCGGCTTTGACCGAAGCCTCACCGTTACGATCGACGGGCAGTCGCAGGAAGGTTATGCCGGTTACGTAATTAGCGCCGAAGGAACGGACTTCCAGGTGCTGGACCGCATTGACAACGAAAACAGCCTTGGCTCCTTTTATATCTCCGTAATTCGCATGCTTGGCTACCAGCAGCATGATGAGTATAAAGTGATGGGGCTGGCTCCGTACGGAGATCCAAGCAAATTTAGACGTATGCTCAAAAAGGCGTACATGCTTCTTCCGGAGGGGAAATTTAAGCTGAATATGGCCTGGTCGACGGCTCTGTTCGATTTTATGACGCCGCGCAAAAAGGGCGGTCCGATTACGCAGGAGCATAAAGACTTGGCTGCATCACTGCAGGAAGCGCTGGAGACGATTGTATTGCATATGCTGACCCACTACCGGCAGGTTACGGGGCATACAAAGCTGGCGATGGCCGGCGGAGTGGCGCATAACTGCTCCATGAACGGCAAAGTGCTCTACTCCGGTTTATTCGATGAAGTATTTGTGCAGCCGGCGGCACATGATGCGGGCAACGCGCTCGGCGGGGCGTTGTTCGTTTCCAATAAATTTAATCCGGACGCTGCGCCGCAGCAGCTGGAGCATCTGTATTGGGGCAGCGATATTCAGCACAATGACGGCTTAGAGGACATATTGAAGCGTTGGGAGCGGTTTGTAGGCTTCCGCAAAACGGATAACATCGCCGAGGAAACCGCCAAGCGGATCGCCGAGGGCTCGGTATTCGGCTGGGTGCAGGGCCGGGCGGAATTCGGCCCGCGCGCGCTCGGCAACCGCAGCATTCTGGCCGACCCGCGGCCTGCGGAGAACAAAAGCGTCATTAACAGCATGGTGAAAAAACGCGAAGGGTACCGGCCGTTTGCGCCGTCGGTGCTGGAGGAATACGTTGGCGAGTATTACGAGATGCCGGTTACAAAAGCGCCGTACTCCTACATGAATTTTGTACTGAAAACGAAGGAGGACAAACAACCGCTGCTCGGCGCCGTTACGCATGTAGACGGAACCGCACGCATTCAAACCGTTTCAAAAGCAACAAATGAAAAATACTGGAGGTTAATTGATGAATTCCGGAAGCTGACCGGGGTGCCGATTCTGCTGAATACGTCGTTCAACAATAACGTTGAACCGATTGTCGATTCGGAAGAGGACGGCATCGTAAGCTTTCTGACGACGAACATTCATTATTTGGCAATCGGGGACTATTTGGTCGAGAAGAAGCAGGTTGATACGGACGATTACCTGAATCTGGCGCCGACCCGGCTGATGAACGCCGAGCTGAAAAAGTCGATCGGCTATTCGGCCGACGGGACAAAACGCACGGTCCATGAGGTCCGGCTGCATTTTGGCGACAAGTACAAAAAGGCGGTTTCAGAGGAGGTATTCCTTGTGCTGGAGCATGCGGACGGCGAAAAGTCGCTTGGCGAGCTTGCCGATGAGCTGGGCTTCTCCGAGGCAATTAAAGCCGATATTGCCGACAGCTTTATTGAGCTGTGGTCGCTCCGGCTCGTTAATTTGCGGCCTGCCCAACGTGTGGCCGTGTTAACGGGCGAGGCTTGACGGAAGCGGATGAACAAGCTGAAACTGTTCGCTTTCCCGTATGCTGGCGCCTCCGCCACCGCCTATTACAAGTGGAAGAAGCATCTGTCGGATGAAATCGATTTTAAGCCGATTGAGCTTGCCGGAAGGGGATTCCGTTCACGGGATTCCCTGTACCGGACCTTTGATGAAGCGGTGCATGACGTTTATGAGCAAGTGGAAGGTCTGATCGACGACGGGCCTTATGCCTTCTTCGGCCACAGTATGGGCAGTCAGCTGTCCTTTGAATTGGCCTACATGCTGAGAGCTCATGGCCGCCCTGAGCCCAGTGTTATGTTTTTGTCCGGCCGCTGGGCTCCCCATATCTTGCGTCCGGATTTGGTGAACCCCAGCACACCGCATGAACAGCTGATCGAGCGGCTCATGGAGCTTGGCGGAACGCCGCCGGAGCTGTTTGAGAATCCGGCGCTGGCGAATACGTTTATCCCAATTTTGAAAGCCGATTTTTATGCGATGGAATCCTATGTTTATCAAGGCGGCCGAGAGCTTCTGACAGCAGCCTTTAACGTGATGACCGGCGTTCAGGATTGGGACGTGAACAAACGGGATCTTGCGGAGTGGGGACAGCATACGACAGGACCATTCTCGCTCCACAAGTTTAAAGGCGGACATTTTTATATCAATGACAGCTTTGAGGCGGTCATTCAGCATATTAACCGTTCCTTGCTCAGCACGGTGCAGTAAGAGTAAGGGGGAATGCTTCATAATAACGCGCAGGAATCATTTTACGATTTGGGGTTGAGTAATCGGTGATGAACAAATACCTGCTCATGCACGATATTGCCGAGGCAAACCGCGGGATTACGGAGCGGGGAATTACGTTTATCGACGAAGCGGATCAGGAGGAGCTTGTGTCCTACCGGCAGCTCTATGAGCGCTCACGAGGTTTGCTGCATGATTTGCAGGCTTGCGGAGTGGAAGCAGGTCACGAGCTGTTGATCCAGATTCAGGACAATCGGCTGTTTCTGGAAGTATTTTGGGCTTGCGTGTTAGGACGGATTATCGCGGTTCCTGTCACTGTCGGCACGAATGAGGAAACGAGGCTGAAGGTGTGCAAA
The DNA here is from genome assembly GCF_023715725.1 of Paenibacillus pasadenensis. GTDB lineage: Bacteria > Bacillota > Bacilli > Paenibacillales > Paenibacillaceae > Paenibacillus_O > Paenibacillus_O pasadenensis_A. The sequence goes on along the minus strand of NZ_JAMBOT010000001.1, from coordinate 757,878 downwards.
GTATGGGGCAAGCTGAACCGTCCGCATCTCATCGGCCCTGATTCAATCGTTTCCGGCCTTGAGGAATTTGCAGCGGAGCAGCCGGTATGGCAGCCGCGTGTGAAGGTGATGAAGGAAAGTTTTATCGATGCCGCTTCTTTGAAAGGTTTGCATGCCGGGGAAGTGAAACCGGCGCAGCCGGACGATATTGCGTTCATCCAATTTTCCTCGGGGTCAACCGGCGATCCCAAAGGCGTCATTTTAACCCATCAAAACGTCATGTCCAACGTGGCCGCTATGCAGAAAATATGGGGGATTGAAGCCAGCGAGCATGTTTTAAGCTGGATGCCGCTGACGCATGATATGGGATTGATTGCGATGCATTTGCTGCATGCCTTCACTCAGTCCTCGCAGTATATTATGCGGACGAAGCTGTTTATTTTGAACCCGCTGCTGTGGATTGAAAAGACGCATCAGCACCGGATCAACCGGCTGTACAGCCCGAATTTCGGCTACAACTATTTTTTGGCTTTTTATGATCAGGAGCATGACTACGGCTGGGATTTATCCCGTCTGACCTGCCTGTGCAACGGCGCGGAGCCCATCTCAACGGAGATCAGCGAGCGTTTCGTCGAGCAGCTGGCCAAATACGGACTGCCGCGCACGGCGATGAGGCCGGCATACGGATTAGCGGAGGGGACCGTCGGGGTATGTTTTACTCCCATTGGCGAGCCGTTGAAGTATGCTGCCGCAGACAGACGGTTTATGCAGGCGGGACAACCCGTCCGCCTGCTGCAGCGCGGAGAAGCGAACAGCCTATTGTACATAGATGTAGGCCCGCCTATCGACAGCTGCGAGATTCGAATTGCGGATGAAGCGGGCCAATCTTTCCCGGAGAGTACCGTCGGATACATACAAATTAAGGGACCCAGCGTCACACAAGGGTATTATAACGATCCAAACGCCGGCATGCGGACAGCGGACGGCTGGCTCAATACGGCGGATATCGGTTTTGTCCAGAACGGCCGTTTGTCCGTTGTCGGCCGGGCGAAGGACATCTTGTTCGTGAACGGGCAAAACGTATTTGCTCATGACATCGAGCGTGTCGCTGAGGAAGTGGACGGGGTTGAATTGTGGAATGTCGCGGCCTGCGGAGCTGCAGCCTCGGCGGCATCATCTGAGGCCGCGGAAGAAATTCTGCTCTTTCTCTTATACAGAAGCAGAGATTTGGAGTCGTTCTCTGAAATCGCCGAGCGGGTCAAGCAGCATATTCACCGGAAGATGGGGCTTTTTATCACTCATGTCATCCCGGTAAGATCGATTCCTAAAACGACGAGCGGCAAAATTCAGCGGTTTAAGCTGAGCGAGCAGTATTCAGGCGGACTGTTTGACGGAATAATGCAGAATTTGGAGCGCATCAGAAACCAGCAGTCAGCCGGTGAACCGACAGAGCAGCTGCTGCACCGGCTTTGCCGGGATCTGCTTGGGCGTGAGCTGGGCGCCGATGAGCCTTTCCAGGAAAGCGGAGGCAGCTCGCTCATTTTGACCCAATTGTCGGATCAGCTGGCCAAATGGCATGGCATATCGGTATCCGTGCCGGATTTATATAAATATCCAACGATTGCAAAGCTGACCGCGTTTATTGACCGGGGAGGCAGTCTCAGCCTGCCCGGTGTTCCATTGGAACCGTCTTATTTTAATGGGGACGGCGCCGGGTATATGTCTGAGCTGGAGGCGACGCTGGAGCAGGAAACATGCGAAGGGCTCCGCGTGATTGCAGGCGGTGCGGAGGCTGATGTCAAGCTTGTGCTGCTGGCCGGATTTTTCTATCTGCTGAAGCTCGCTTCAGGCGAGCGGATGATTCATGTTCAGGTCGTTGCGGAGGAGCTCGAATTCGTGACGCTGACCATCGATTTTAATGCGGTGGAGACGATGGACACGCTGCTTGAGCTTGTTGGTGACGGGCTTGCTGCTGCGGTGGCTAAACGCGGTGTTGGCGTTTATTCGGCGGAGGAGCTGGACCGCATTCAGCAGCCGGAAGAGCAGCAGGTTGTACCGCTCTTTGTTATGGCGGCGGAGGCAAAGCCTGCCCATATGCAGTGGCATGACGTATTCGATTTTGTTATTGAGCCGGTAGCATATAGCGGTCAAATCGAGGTGCTGTGCGGCTTTAACGGCCATAGGCTGAGGGAGGTCAAAGCCAAGGAGCTGCTTATGCAATATATGCTGCTGCTGGCTGACATTGTGGGGAGCAGCGATAAGGTGTCGGTTTAATGATGCGCGGAAGAACAGGGGGATGAAGTTGAAGACGAATTTGCCGGATTTGGCTCAATTGCGTCTTAGAAGTGTGGACGAACCATCGACGGCCGCAATCAGGGAGGTCGACCATCAAGATATCGCCGTAATCGGCGTGTTTACCCGTTTCCCGATGGCCCGAAATACGGACGCATTCTGGCAAAACATCAAAAATGGCGTAAGCTGCGTGTCCAAGCTTCCGAAGCAGCGCGAGGAAGATGCGGACCGGTTCATCAAGTTCGCGGACAAACCGGATATGCCCTATGCCGACGGCGCTTATCTTGAGGATATTGACGCATTTGATTATTCCTTTTTTAACATTCCTCCTAAAGAAGCGCAGCTGATGAATCCCCGCCAGCGCCTGTTTCTGGAGACGGCATGGAATGTGCTGGAGGATGCGGGCTACGGGCCGCAGCAGCTGGCAGGCAGCAGCGTCGGCATTTATGTCGGCAATATTGGAGATGTAGAGAGCTATGTGTACAAAGAGATGGTTGAAACCGTTGATCCCGCGTTGTTGTCCGCGGCGATGCCAGGCAACCTGTCTTCTATTATTCCGAGCCGAATCTCTTATTTGCTGAACCTGAAAGGGCCGAGCCTGACGGTGGATACGGCTTGCTCCTCCTCGCTGATTGCAGTTGATTTGGCCTGCCATGCGCTGCGCCGGGGCGATTGCGACATGGCGATGGCCGGCGCGGTGCGGCTCAATCTGCTGCCGCAGAACAAGGATCATGCAAAGCTTGGCATTGAATCGACGGATGACGAGACGCGCGCTTTCGACGACGGGGCTGACGGTTCGGGCATGGGGGAAGGAAGCGCGGCTGTGCTGTTGAAGCCGCTGAGCAAGGCCAGACGGGACGGCGATCCTATTTATTGCGTCATCAAGGGCAGCGCTTCGAATCAGGACGGCGCGTCGATGGGTATTACGGCACCCAACCCCGCAGCTCAGACAGCGGTATTGACCAAAGCTTGGCAGAACGCAGGCATTGACCCGGCAACGCTCGGTTATATCGAAACCCATGGAACAGGAACTAAGCTTGGCGACCCGATTGAAATTGAGGGAATCAGCAAGGCGTTCGCCAAATTTACGGATAAAAAGCAGTTTTGCGCCATCGGATCCGTGAAGACCAATATTGGCCATCTCTATGATTGCGCGGGAATAGCAGGACTGATTAAGGCGGCTTTATCGCTGAAGCATCAGCTCATTCCTCCAAGCATTCATTTTCATACACCGAATAAACGGATTCCGTTTATTGATTCGCCGGTATATGTAAATACATCCCAGCAGCCGTGGCCGTCAGGGGATACGCCGCGGCGCTGCGGTGTCAGCTCGTTCGGTCTTTCCGGTACGAACTGTCATGTCGTGCTGGAGGAATATATCCCGCAGCCTGTCCGGTCTGAGCGCAATACGGCCGGGCTGAACCAGCAATTTGTCATTCCTTTGTCGGCCAAAAGCGAAACATCGCTAAACGCATTGCTGAGCCGGATGAGGGATTATGCGGCAGGGGAAAACACAGCTGTTATTCAAGATGTCGCTTATACGCTCTCGACGGGGCGCGACCATCATCCGCATCGCGTTGCGATAAGAGCGGGGGATATGCGGGACTTGAAAAATAAGCTGCAGCAGGCCATCCGTCACGGGTTAGACTTGAGCGGTTTTAGCGCCCCTTGGTGGTCTTACGGAGCGGAGCCGTCCGGCAATGACGCTGCGGCGATGACTCAGCAATCAACTGCTTTGCTGCGGCAATTGAAAACAGCCGGAGAACAACAAGGGGCTGAACTGCTGCAGCTGATCGCTGAGTTATACACCTCGGGGGCATCGCTAAAATGGGAGCTGATTTTCCAAGGGAGCAACGCCCGGAAGATTTCCCTTCCCGTGTATCCGTTTGAGACAAAGCGGAGCTGGCTGCAAATTCCCGAGCTCGCGCCTGCTGCAGCCCCAAGCTCGCTTTTTTACTCCATGACATGGATAGAGGAAGCGAGAGATCAACGGCTGCAAAGCCTGCAAGGTGAAACCGTTCTCATAGTGGGAGAATGGGATGAGCTTACTCATCAGCTTGAGCAGGAAGGTGTTACTTGCCTTCATGTGAAATGGGGAGAACGTTATCAGGCGTTAAGCCCAAGGTCCTTTACCGTGAGCGGAAATGAAGACGATTACGTTCAGCTGGCGGAAGCGATTAAACATGCGGGATTTACTAAAATTGTGCATCTGCTCTCCTATAACCGGCCTGCTGCGATTACTTCGCCGGAAAAGCTGAATGAAAGCCAGTCGTTAGGCGTATACAGCTTATTCTTTTTGGTGAGGGAGCTCTTGCGCAAAGGGGTCGGACATAAACAGGAATTGATGATCGTTTCCGATTATGCGAGCCGGGTTACCGGGGAGGAAGCGGTATTAAAGCCGGAAAACGCGCCATTGGTCGGCCTCGGCAAAGTGATCGGCATCGAGTATCCGCATCTCACCTGCAGAGCAATCGATGTGGATGCGACAGCGTCTGCCCGGGTAGTCGTTGAGGAGCTGCGCACGGATCGAACCACCTATCAAATTGCCTACCGAAACGGGAAACGGTATGCGGAGATGATGGTTGAGACCGATGTTGAGCAGGCGCCTGATCTCCCCGTTAATGTGAAGGAAGACGGGGTTTACGTCATCACGGGCGGCGCAGGCAATCTGGGTCTGCATACGGCAAAGTATTTGGCCTCTAAAGGCAGAGTTAATCTGGCGCTGCTGAACCGGACTCCGCTGCCGGAGCAAGCGGAATGGGCGGCAATGATGCAGCAGCACGACGGCTCACGTCTGCATAAGACCGTTGAGAAGCTGCTGGAGCTTACAGCGGCTGGCGCAAAAGTGGATTGCATTGCGGTTGACGTCGCTTCCGTGGAGGAATTGCGCGGAACGATGGAGCGGCTGCGACAGACATACGGGAAAATAAACGGCGTTATACATGCTGCCGGCGTGGCTGGACGCGGATTTCTGATTCGTAAGGACACAGCGGTTTTTCAAGAGGTGCTGAGTCCGAAGGTTTTTGGCACTTGGGCGTTAGATCAAGCGACAGAGCAGGATGAGCTGGATTTCTTCGTGCTGTTCTCATCCGGCGTTTCGCTAGTTGGCGAGATGGGACAGGGCGATTATACGGCGGCGAACAGCTATCTGGACGCCTTCGCGGATTACAGACGCAGTCTGGGCAAGCCCGTGCACGCCATCAACTGGGTCGTTTGGGACGGAGCGCGCATGGGGGAAGGGAAAAGCGAGACGATTGACGGCATTTTTAAAGCGCTGTCCCCGTCGGTGGCTCTGCATGCTTTAGATCAAGTGCTGAACAAAAACGTTGTCCGCGTCCTGGTTGGCGAAGTGAATACGGCTAATCCGAGCGGGCTGGAGCTGTTCAGCAAGGATGTGTTCCATCTTCCCGCAAAGCTGCGCGCTGTTTTCAACGGCGGAAGTCATGGAGCTGCTCAACCGGCAATGGCGGTTTCACCATCTGCTGAAGCGCCAAAGGTGAAGCTGCTGGGCAGCGATCTTGGCGCCTACACCGACGTTGAAGAGCGGCTGGCAAGCCTGTACCGGGAGGTGCTCGGCTACGAGGAGCTCAGCATTCACGACACTTTTTTTGAGCTTGGCGGCGATTCCGTGCAGCTGCATGGGCTGCATAAGCTCGTAGAGCGGCACTACCCGGGGCGCACTTCGATTGCCGATTTGTTTGCCTATGCTTCTATCTCCAGGCTGGCTTCCTTCCTGACCCGGGAAGAAAAAGCCAAACGTCCGGCCGCGGTCTCTAAACCTGCAGCCCAACCCGGGCATGACGAGGATATGGCGATTATCGGCATGGCGGCGCTGTTCCCGGGAGCGGGCTCGGTCGAGCAATACTGGAAAAACGTCAGCAATGCCGTTGACTGCACGGGCCCGATTCCGCCGGAGCGGCGCGCCTATGTGGATGATTATCTCGCTGCTGCCGGGCAGTATTCCAGCGAACACCCGGGTTATATGGAGCTGAATTATTTGGACGGCGTCGACGAATTTGATTACCGGTTTTTCCGGATTTCGCCGAAGGAAGCCAGTCTGACCGATCCGGGACAACGGCTGTTCATGCAGACCGCCTGGCAGGCGATGGAGGATGCCGGTTATGGCGGAGACAAGCTGCGCGGCAGCAGAACGGGCATCTATGTTGGATATGCCAACGTGATTCGCGACTCCTACCAGAGGATGCTGACCGATGTTGACCCAGTTTTAATGTCCGAGGCGATTGTTGGCAACGTCTCCGCGATGATTCCGACACGGATTTCGCATTTGCTAGATTTGAAGGGGCCGACCATGGTGGTGGACACCGCCTGCTCCTCCTCCCTTGTGGCGGTGCATATGGCCAGCAATGCCATCCGCAGCGGCGACTGCGATATGGCGCTGGTTGGCGGAATCAAGCTGTTTCTCATCCCGCTCAACCACGATCACAATAAAATTGGCATTGAATCCCATGATGGCAAAACGCGAGCTTTCGACGCTCATGCAGACGGTTCCGGCAACGGGGAAGGAATTGCGTCCATCGTCATTAAGCCGCTTCGCAAAGCACAGGCGGACGGCGACCATATCCATGCGGTCATTAAGGGCAGCGCCATTAATCAGGACGGTACGTCGATGGGCATTACCGCGCCGAATCCGGCCGCTCAGACGGATGTGATTTTGCGGGCATGGGAGAAGGCCGGCATTCATCCGGAATCGATCGCATTTTTTGAAGCGCATGGCACGGGGACTGAGCTTGGCGATCCGATTGAGATCAGCGGACTGAAACAAGCCATTGAAACCTACACCGACAAGAAACAGTTCATTCCGATCGGATCGGTTAAATCCAACATCGGCCATCTGAACGAAGGGGCCGGAATGGCTTCCATTATTAAAGCGGTCATGGCGTTGAAAAACCGGGAGATTCCGCCAACGCTGTACTTCCAGGAGCCCAATTCAAACATCGATCTGCATGACTCGCCGCTGTACATCAACACTCAAACCCAAAAATGGGCGGACGACAGCGGGCCGATGCGCTGCGCCATCAGCTCCTTCGGACTGAGCGGCACGAACGGCCACCTTATTATTGAGGAATACAGGCCGGAAGCGGCTGTGCCGGAAATGGAACAAGAGCACCCGGCGCTCACGCCGCCGTATGTGCTGACCCTTTCCGCTGCCAGCGAAAGCTCGCTTGCGCGGCTGGTGAAGCGATATGCCAGCCAATTCAAAAACGGCGCGGCTGCAGCGCTGGCGGATATCTGCTTCACGGCTAATACCGGCAGGGGCCATTATACGCATCGTCTCGCGCTTATCTCGGCGGACGCGGAAGACCTCTTCGGCAAGCTGCAGTATGCGGCGGAGCAGCTTGAGCCGCATGCGGCGGAGGGCGTTTATTACGGCGTTCACCGGACGGTTAGCGACCGCCGCAGCATTCGTAATCCCGGCGACATTACCGAAGCGGAGAAAAGTGAGCTCAGGCAGAACAGCGAGCGCCTGCTCCAGGAAATAGCGGATTCGGGAGTAAGCCGCGGGCGTTTGGAGCAGCTGTGCCAGCTGTATGCGGAGGGGGCGGATGTGTCCTGGGAGCAGCTCTATGCCGGACAATCGCATACCAGGGTGCAGCTGCCGGTATATCCGTTTGAGAGAACCAAATGCTGGGTGGAATTTCCGAAACGAGCCAAGCAGCCAACAAAGGCTGCGGCTAGTGCCGCCGAACTCCCGGCAGCCTTCACCATGGGCTGGAAGCCGCAGAGACGGATTGCCGCACCCGTGCAATTTCTTGCGGCAGGCGTGACGGTTATCGTTAAGGACAAGGGGGGATACGCGGACCGGTTAGCCAGCGCGCTGGAAGCTCAGGGCAGAGGGGTGTTCCTGCTCGAAACGCCGTCTGCCGGCTCGGCGGTTGAGCTATCGTTGGAGAAAGCGCCGGCGGCAGAGGCGGACATGCTGAATTACTATAAGCAGCAGCTGCAGCAGGCTAGCGCGGGGCGGTTTATTACGCGGATTATTCATTGCACCAGCCTGGAGAGCCGAACGTCGGTTGCGGGACTGGACGAGCTGAAGCGAAGCCAGCTTCGCGGGACGTTCAGCCTGTTCCTTCTCATGAAGGCGTGGGCGGCATGCGAATTTGAGAACGATCTGGAACTAGTCGTGCTGACCGAATGCGCTTACCGCATTACGGGACAGGAAAAACAGCTGCGGCCGGAGCACGCGCCGCTGCACGGGCTGGCCAAAGCGCTTCCGAAAGAGCATCCCCATATAACCTGCCGCTGCATCGATATCGACGGTACGCTCGGAATCGAGGAGCTGCTGTCCGAAGTTACGGAGGGCTCCGGGGCCCGACTGGCCGCCTACCGGAACGGCAGACGTTACGTGGAGCTGTTCCAGCCGGTTAACAACGAGGAAATGACAGCGGATGAGCTGACCGTTCGTACAGGCGGCATTTATTTGATTACCGGCGGGACCGGCGGAATCGGACTAGAGACGGCTCGCTGGCTTAGCGGCAAAGGCCGGATTAATCTTGTGCTTGCCAATCGCTCGGCAATGCCGGAGCGGATGTATTGGGACAAGCTGCTGGAAAGCGGAGAAGACCGGCTGCTGTGCGAGAGAATTGTCGCAATCCGGGAAATTGAAGCGGGCGGATCAGTCGTGATTTTGTACCAATGCAATGTAGCCGACGAAGCCGAGACCGCCTCTATGCTGGCGGACATCCGGTTGCGATTCGGCGAGATCAGAGGCATTGTACACGGCGCGGGCATTGTGCGGACTGAACCGCTTGCCGCGAAGAGCCTCCATACGTTCCAGCAAGTCGTCAGCGCCAAAATATACGGCACTTGGCTGCTGGATCGTCTGACACAGCAGGATGAGCTCGATTTCTTCGTCATGTACTCCTCGGTGGCAACGTTGTTTGAGACAGGCGACCAGAGCGATTATTTGGCCGCCAACGCCTATCTCGATGCTTATAGCGCGATGCCTTCAAACGACGGGAGAAGAAGGATAACGATTAACTGGTCGACCTGGCGGGATAAAGGAATGGCAGCCGACAACAAATTCCAGGTTGATACGATGTTCAAGACGATCCAGGCCGCCGACGCAATGGCGATGCTGGATAAAGTTTGGTCGACGACGCAGCATAGGGCGCTGATCGGAGAGCTGAACCTGGAAAGCAGAATGGCCCTATGGCTGAATAATTACGCCATCGAGCTGGCGGAACCGGTCAAGGCGGCTCTGGAAACGCTGCGGGCGCGTTTAGCAAAAACGTCTGGCCCGGCGCCAGCGGATAAGGATGCCGGCTACGCAGCTGTGAAGCTGCTTGGCAACGAGCAGGACGCATTCAGCGAAACCGAGCAGCAGGTGGCGCAAGCGTGCAAAGAGGTGCTGGGTTTCGCCGAGATCGACATCCACGAGAATTTTTTCGAAATGGGCGCAGACTCTCTGATGATCCGCCAAATCTACCAGAAGCTCGCCAAGCTGTATCCCGAGGAAGCGTATATTACCGATCTGTTTGAATACCCGACCGTTTACAAGCTGGCGCGGCATCTCGACAAGCGGGGAGCGGGCTTGCAGGATACTGCTCCTGCTGTTAAACGCGAGGCGCTGCAGGAAGACGATTTAAACCGGATGTTTGACGAGCTTGACAGCGGGGCGATGGATATCGGGCAGATGCTTTCAAAGCTCGGTTCCAAAAAGAGGTGAACATATGGAGAAAACGTACCAGTATTTGGTTCAGAGCGTTCAGGACAAAACGATCGACCGGCAAGTTGCAATCGACTTGATTAAGCTGCTGGAATCCGAAGCCAAAACGGATGCGGGCGAAATTGCCATTATCGGCATGGCGGCTAAACTTCCGTCTGCAGACACGATCCGGGAGTTCTGGAGCAATGTGGAGAACGGAGTCAATTGCATTGCGGACTTTCCCGAGACCCGCAGCCGGGATATCTCGCGTTATCTGGCCTTCAAGGGGATACCGGAGGAGGAGATCCGCTACAGCAAAAGCGCTTATTTGCCGGAAATTGATAAGTTTGATTATCAGTTTTTTAAGCTGTCTCCCCGCGAAGCGAGCTTGATGGACCCATGCCAGCGCCTGTTCTTAGAGACGAGCTGGCAGGCCATTGAGGATGCCGGGTACGGCGGCAGCAGGCTGGAAGGCTCCAAAACAGGCGTGTTCGTCGGTTACGCAAGCAATTTCCGCGACATGTACGCCAAAATTATCGAGGATATCGATCCGTCCGCGCTGTCGATTGGTTTAGTTGGCAACCTCACCGCAGTTATATCGGGCAGATTATCGTATTTGCTGGATTTGAAGGGAACGAGCATGGTCATCGACACGGCCTGCTCCTCCTCTCTTGTGGCGATTGATGCGGCCTGCCAGGCGCTGCGCAGCGGTTCCTGCGAGGTGGCCGTCGCCGGCGGCATTAACGTCAATACGGTGCCGGTCAACAAGGACTATATGCAAACCGGAATCGAATCGACCGACGGCGTCTCCCGCGCATTTGACAATTACGCCGACGGCTCCGGTGTTGGCGAAGGCATCGGCGCGATCATTCTGAAGCCGCTGAAGGACGCGCTGCGGGACAAGGACCACGTTTATGCGGTCATTAAAGGAAGCGCGACGAATCAAGACGGCAGATCAGCCGGCTTGACCGCGCCCAACCCGCAAGCGCAGACGGATGTCATTTTGCAGGCATGGGAAAACGCGGGCATCGACCCGGAGTCGATCCGCTATATTGAAACTCACGGTACCGGCACGAACCTGGGCGATCCCATCGAAATTCAGGGCATCCACGGCGCATTCCGCAAACACTCGGTCAATAAGGGGTTTTGCGCGGTTAGCTCGGTTAAGACGAATATCGGCCATTTAAGCGAAGCGGCGGGGATCGTTAGCGTCATCAAGGCCGTAATGGCGCTGCAGACGAAACAGCTGCCGCCGACGATTCATTTTAACGAGCCGAACCGGTCGATTCCGTTCGAGGATTCGCCGGTGTACGTGAACACGAGGCTGCGGCCTTGGGAATCCGGCGCGGAGCCGCGCCGATGCGGCGTCAGCGCGTTTGGGATCAGCGGCACCAACTGTCATATCGTGCTGGAGGAAGCGCCTCAGAGGGCGGCATCTGCCAAGCAATACCCGGGTTTGTTCACGCTGTCCGCCAAATCAAAACCGGCGCTGCTGGAATTAATCGGCCTTTATGAGCAATTCCTGGCGGATAACAGCAAGCTGCAGCTTGAAGAGGTTTGTCATTCCGCCAACGCCGGCCGAGGCCATTATGCGCATCGTCTGGCGCTGCTTCCGGCTACGATGGAGGATCTGCACAGCAAGCTTGCAAGCGCTCGTCGCGATCTGTCCGAAACTGCCGGTTATCAGGTTCATCGGGTGATCGATTCGGCGAAACAAGCGCAGGCAGCGCATGAGGTGACGGCAAAGGAGCAGGAGCGGTTAAGCGCCAAAGCTGCCGAGGCGGCAGCCGCCTATTGGGAGGCGCCGGAGGCGTCCGGCGGCTGGATCGAGGAGCTCGCACAGCTGTATCTTGCGGGAGCCGATGTGAATTGGGATCAGCTGGCGGGTGAAAATGCGCCGCATAAAGTGCCGCTGCCGGCGTATCCGTTCGAGCGCAGCCGATGCTGGATTGATGCGCCGCTGGCGCAGCCGGAGGCAGCTCAACAAAAGCGGGAGGCGGATTTCCTCTACGGCTTTAAGTGGGTTGCAGAGCCGCTGCCGGAGAGCGCAGCCCCCGCGCCGCTAGGCGAGGTGCTCATGGTGAAGGACGGATCCGGTTCGCCGTTTGTGCAAGCGATGATTGGCATGCTGCAGGAAAGAGGCGTAACCGTCATAGTGGCGGAGCTTGGCGGCGGCTTCATCTGTCATGAGCGTGACCGCTACACGATTGGCGTCGGCGAAGACGATTACGATCAATTGATGGCCGAGCTTAATGGACGGAAAATATCGCATATTCTGCATATGTGCGGCTTATCGGACCGGCTTGGCTCGCGGTCACTGGAGGAGCTGGAGAACAGCCAGCAGTTTGGCGTGTACAGCCTGGTTCGTTTAACCCGTGCTGTCATGCGGCATGATTCCAAAACGAAGCTGCATATGGTGCTCTTCACGAAGGGGCTGCACGCCGCTACCGGTGTGGAAACGCAGCTCCGGCCGGAATGGGCGACGCTGACCGGCCTTGGAAAGGTGATTCCCCAGGAGTTTGACGGAATTGCATGCAAAGCGATTGATGTAGACGAATCGACGCCGGCTGCGGCCGTTGCGCCGGAGCTTGAGCGGTATACAAAGCAGTTCCAGGCGTGTTACCGGGACGGCATCCGGTATACGGAGGAGTACGGTCCTGTCAATCCGGAAGAACAGCAGCCCGCTGAGGTCGAAATTCGCACAAGCGGCGTATATCTTATCACCGGCGGCACGGGAGGCATCGGGCTTGAAACGGCCAAGTATCTTGCTTCCAAAGCGGCCGTTAATGTGGCGCTCATCAGCCGTTCGCCGCTTCCTCCAAAAGAGGAATGGGCGGATCTTATCGCAAGCGGCAACGGCGAGCTGCCGGACAAGCTGCGCAAGCTTCAAGAGCTGGAGGCGATGGGAGCTGCGGTTACGGTTCATGCTGCAGACGTAGCTGACTTCGCTGTGATGACCTCCGTTATTGCGAAGCTGCGGAATCAGTACGGCCGGATTAACGGAATTGCGCATGGAGCCGGTGTTGCGGGCGCAGGTTACCTGTTCAAGAAGGATATGGACATGTTCGACCGCGTGCTTCGGCCAAAGCTGGCCGGAACCTGGATTCTGGACACGCTCACGAGGGAGGATCAGCTGGATTTCTTCATTATGCAATCTTCCGGCGTCTCGATGGTCGGCGAAGCCGGGCAGGGCGATTATGTGGCAGCTAACGCATATTTGGACGCATTTTCCGCCTATCGAAGAAAACAGGGACGCCACGCGTTGACGGTCAACTGGGTGTCCTGGAAGGAAGCGGGCATGTCGGTCCGCTTTGGAATTAATATTGATTCCATTTATAAGGCGCTGCCGACGGCAAAAGCAATAGAGGGCCTTAATAGCGCGCTCGGACGGAATTTGACCCGGGTGCTCGTTGGCGAGATGAACGAAAGCCCGGCGTATTTATCGCTTCATCTGGCGTTCCCCTTTCATTTGGCGGCTCGCTTGAATGAGCGCATTCACCGGATTCTAAACGGCAGCACCGGGCTTGAGGGCGGGAGCGTCGTCTCTAACGGCGATTACGATGCCGCCATGCTGGATAACGGCAGGCTCATTATTTTGCCGAAGGGCAGCGCGCCGGCCCGCCGGAGCGGCGAGCCTGTCATAGCGGCGCTGCGGGGCAAGGGCGGAGCGGATTATAACGCGGTTGAACAAGAGGTCGCGAATATTTTCAGCACGATCCTTGGCTATCCTGAAATCGACATCCACGACACATTGTTTGAGCTTGGCGGCGATTCGCTGCTGCTCATGCGGATTCATAAATTAATCGATGCCAAATATCCGGGCAAGGTCACGATTACCGACATGTTCGAGTTTCCTTCCGTGCAGAGGCTGGCCCAGCACATTAACAAGGAAGAGCAGGAGTCGGCAGTTGAGGAAATGGACGTCCGTCTGGAAGCGAGGAACATTTTCGGCAAGCTTGCGGATGGAACGATGAGTTTGGAGGACGCCATTCACGTCCTGGAGGACCTGTAACAGAAAGGGGGAGAATCGTGCAGAACAATCCGAATAACATTTACTCGTTTATCGTCAATCAGACGACAAGCGGAAAGATTGATAAGGAAACGGCTGTTGAGATGATCGGGATGCTGAAGCAGGGCGGGCCTAAGGTTCAGGATGACATCGCGATTATCGGGATGTCCGCCAGACTGCCGGGAGCCGAGGACATCCATGAGTACTGGCGCAATATCGAGAGCGGCATCGACAGCGTGAAGCAAATTCCGAAGCAGCGGCGGGACGACACCGACCAGTACACCAGCTTCAAACAAATGGACAAGGAAGAAGTCATATATCCGGAGTACGGGTATTTGGAGCAAATCGACGGTTTTGACTACGAATTTTTCCGAATGTCGCCCAGGGAAGCGAGCTTGACGGACCCGCATCAGCGGATTTTCCTTGAGCAGGCATGGAAAGCGATCGAGGATGCCGGTTATGGAGGCGACAGGCTGGTCGGCAGCCGCACCGGCGTTTATCTGGGATATACGCAAAGTCCGAAGGACATGTACGTCAAAATGATTTTTGAAACGGACCCGTCCTTAATTCCGATTGCGACCGTCGGCAACATGCAGGCGATGGCGGCGACCCGCATCTCCTATTTGCTCAATCTGAAGGGGCCTGCGCTTGTCGTGGATACGGCCTGTTCCTCGGCGCTAGTGGCCATTGAGCTCGCATGCCAGGCAATCAAGCAGGGGCAGTGCGAGCAGGCGATTGCCGGGGGCATCAAGCTGAACATCATCCCGATCGACGATAAAAACATTCGGATCGGCATCGAGTCAACCGACTGGAGAACCCGGGCGTTCGACGATGCGGCTGACGGCTCCGGCGTAGGCGAGGGCGCAGGCGCGGTGCTGCTTAAGCCGCTGAAAAAGGCGCTTAAGGATGGAGACAACATCTACGCGGTCATCAAAGGAAATTCCGTCACCCACGACGGGCAGACTGCGGGCATTACGGTGCCGAACCCAGCCTCGCAAACGATGGTGCTCCAGCAAGCCTGGGAGGAAGCCGGCATTGATCCGGAGACGCTGGATTATATCGAAACGCACGGCACGGGCACAAAGCTCGGCGACCCGATCGAAATCAAGGGCATTGAAGGCGCCTTCAAAAAATACACCACCAAAAAGCAGTTCTGCGCAATCAGCTCGGTAAAGACGAATATCGGGCATCTCAGCGAGGCGGCGGGCATTGCCAGTTTGGTCAAAATGGCGCTTTCGCTTAAGTATAAAAAGCTGCCGCCATCCATTTATTTTCAAAAACCGCATTCCGCCATCACATTTGCCGACTCGCCGCTGTACGTCAACACTCAGCTGCGCGACTGGGACACCGATGGCCATCCAAGACGCGGAGGCATAAGCGGTTTCGGCATGAGCGGCACGAATTGCCATCTCGTGCTGGAAGAAGCGCCGGAGCCCGCCGGGAGCGGGAATGAAACGGATGCTGCACAGCCGGAGGTGTTCACGCTGTCGGCACGAAACAGCCAGGCGCTGAGGGAGCTGCTGCAGCTGTATGACGGCTATTTAGGGCAGGAAGGACCGCTGCCAGCGTTAGCCGATATCAGCTACACCGCGAACACAGGCCGCAGCGCTTATGCGCACCGGCTGGCCTTGATTGTGCAGGATGCGGACGATCTGCGGGACAAAATTCGCATCTGTCTGGACTCGGAGCTGGAATCGCTTCGGCATTCCTGGTCGTTTTACGGCTTCCATCGGGCGGCCCGCACGAATGTTCCCGCCAAGGAAGGCGAATTGGACGAGCAGGAGAAGCATCGCCTTAGCCTTGAGGCCGGGCAGCGGCTGAACGATTGGATCGGATCGGGAAAAACGGATCAAGGAGCCCTGCAGGCGCTTTGCTCCGCTTATGCGTGCGGCGGCGACGCAGACTGGAGCTTGCTTTATGCCGGTGAACGGAGACGGCGTGTCAGCTTGCCAACCTATCCGCTGCAAAACGTCAGAAGCTGGCTGGAGTTCCCGCAATCGGCCGCACCGGAAGCGGAAGAAGAGGACGGTTGTTATTTTGCGCCAATATGGACGGCAGAGGAACGCGGCCTGGCCGCAGGAGAGCCGCCGACTGGAATTTCGCTGCTCCTTGGGGGCCTGGACACGCAGCTTGGCGCTTCTATCGCGGACGCGAATGCAAGCGCGGACCGGCATACCGTAACCGCATCCGTCGGCGGGCAATTTGTCCGGCATCATGCCGGTTCCTATACGATCCGCAACACGCCGGAGGACTACATCCGGCTGTTGAACGAAATCGGCGGCGGGCTGACGCAGATCGTACATATGCTCAATCTGGAGGGCGCGGAGCCGATTGGCAGTCTGGCGATGCTGGAAGAGAGCCAAAACCGCGGACTCTATAGTCTCTTCTATTTGTATCAGGCATGGATGCACGTAAACGGGCTGCAAAAGGTAGACCTGGTCCTTGTTACGGACCGCGCGCAAGAGGTAAACGGGAATGAGGCCGGCCTTCATCCCGAGCAAGCGACAGCGGTTGGCTTTGGCAAGGTGCTGGCGAAGGAGCATGCGCAATTCGAATGCCGGAGCATTGATATCGATTCGGCAGCGGATGTGGCACGGATCGTGGACGAAATTCGGCAGGGCCACGGGACAGCCGCATACGGCGTTGCCTTCCGGGGAGACGGCCGTTATACGGAGCAATTCGCGCAGCTGGCACTGGAGCGCGCCGAAGATGAGCCCGTTCTCATCAAGGATCGCGGCGTTTATATCATAACCGGCGGAACGGGCGGAATTGGCCTGGAAACAGCCAAAGCGCTTGCCGCCCGCGCAACCGCCGTCAATCTGATCCTGATCAACCGGACGGCGCTGCCCGAACGCGAGCGCTGGGATGAGATCGCAGCTGCTGGATTGGAT
The DNA here is from genome assembly GCF_023715725.1 of Paenibacillus pasadenensis. Classification (GTDB taxonomy): domain Bacteria; phylum Bacillota; class Bacilli; order Paenibacillales; family Paenibacillaceae; genus Paenibacillus_O; species Paenibacillus_O pasadenensis_A. The sequence continues at coordinate 741,041 of NZ_JAMBOT010000001.1, read as the reverse complement.
GAGCGTGCTCTGCACAAAATTCAGTCCATCCGTGGCCTTGAGGCAGCTGGAGCCTGTGTAAAGCTGATCGCGGCCAACATCTCTGACGAAGGGGATATGACCAAGGTATTGGCAGAGGTTCGCGGCGAATTCGGCCGGATCGACGGCGTCATTCACGGTGCGGGCGTGGCGATTGACCAGCTGCTGAAGGATAAACAAGAGAGCGTCATACGCGAAGTGCTGCTGCCTAAGGTGAACGGCACTTGGCTGCTGGACCGGTTGACCGCTGAAGACGATCTCGATTTCTTCGTCCTGTTTTCGTCGGTGGCGACCATTTATTTTGGCTCAACGCAAAGCGATTATGTGGCGGCAAACGCCTATATGGATTCGTTCGCCCAAGCCCGGAGCCGACAGGGCAGAAAGACGCTGACGGTCAACTGGACAACGTGGAAGGAAACCGGGATGGCCAAAAATTCCGGGGTTGCCGTGGACACAATTTTCCGTACGCTGCCTACGGCTGACGGCATAGCTGGACTTATGGCGGCGTTGAATAAACGGATTCCAAGAGTGCTGATCGGTGCATTCAACTATGAGAAGTTCGGCATTATGCTGCTGGAAAAAGCAACCGTCAAGCTGTCCGGGCCGCTGCAGCGCAGATTGGACTGGCATAAACAGCAGCTTGCCAGCACGAGCAAAGCCGCGAAGCCGAAGGAATCTCAAAAAGGCGGCGATGTGCAGCTTTCCGGTAAGGACGGGGCGGTATACAACGAAACCGAGAAGGCAATCGCTGCGGTATGCCGGGATGTGCTCGGATACAGCGAGATTGACGTTTACGATAACTTCTTCGAGCTTGGCGCGGACTCGATTTTGCTTATGCGCATCCATATGGACTTGGAGAAGCGGTTTCCGGGCGTGCTCTCGGTGGCGGACATGTTTGAGTATTCAACCATCGCCAAACTAGCGGAATACATCGTTGAGCAGGATGCGGAGAGCGCCGCGCCTACCGAGACGATCGCAGCCAGAGAGACGCTGAATGCGGATAGCGAGATTGCCATCATCGGAGTCTCGTTCCGCTTTCCAAAGGCCGAGACGACGGAGGAGTTCTGGAGCGCGCTGCAGGCGGGCGTAGATCTCGGCAGCGGGTACCCGGACAGCAGAAAAAGCGACATGGAGAAATACGTCAAATTTAAGGGCTGGCCGCTGAACGCAGTTGATTACGAGATGGGCAGCTATCTGGATGAAATCGACAAATTTGATTACCGCTTTTTCCGCATGTCGCCGAAGGAAGCGAGCATGGCCGATCCGAACCACCGTTTGTTCCTGCAGACAGCGTGGCATGCGATTGAAGACGCCGGTTACGGCGGCAAAAAAATTCATGGCACCAACACCGGCGTTTATCTCGGTTATGCCTCCAACATGGTCTACTTCCACCGCTTTATCAGTGAGGTTGAGCCGCAGTCGGAAGGGGCTGCGCTTGTCGGCAACACGGCTTCCGTGTCAACGGGCCGAGTATCCTACCTGTTCGATTTGAAGGGGCCAAGCGTTGTCGTGGATACAGCCTGTTCGTCCTCCTTGACGGCGGTCCATCTGGCCTGCAAATCCATTCGGATGGGCGACTGCGACATGGCGATCGCCGGCGGGGTCAGGCTGAACATGATGCCGATTTTCAAAAAAGGCTCGCCAAGGGGCATTGGTATGGAATCGGGCGACGGCAGAACGCGGGCGTTTGATGAGCTGTCGGAAGGCACCGGCACCGGCGAAGGCGTTGCAGCCATTTTGTTGAAGCCTCTGAAAAAGGCGATTGAAGACCGGGATCATATCTATGCGGTCGTTAAAGGAAGCGCGTCCAATCAGGACGGCAGCTCGGCGGGATTAACCGCTCCGAACCCGGCTGCGCAGGAAGAGGTTATTATTCAGGCGTGGGAGGATGCGGGCATCGACCCGGAATCCGTGACGTACATCGAAACGCATGGAACGGGCACGCAGCTCGGCGACCCTGTTGAGATTCAAGGCATCCAGAGCGCTTTCCGGCGTTACACCCGCAAGAAGCAGTTCTGCGCAGTCGGCTCGTCAAAGACGAATCTGACGCATCTGTCAGAAGCGGCCGGCATTGCAGGGGTTGTTAAAGCGGTGCTCGCTTTGAAGCATAAGGAGCTGCCGCCTAATCTTTATTTCAACCGTCCAAACCGGAAAATCGATTTTGTGAATTCGCCGGTGTATATCAATGCCACCGGAAAACCGTGGGAGACGGACGGGCATCCACGCCGCTGCGGCGTCAGCGGTTTTGGCATGAGCGGCACGAACTGCCACGTTGTCATGGAAGAATACACAGGCGCCGGAGAAGCGCAAACGGCGGCATCGCCGGAGGGGCATCCGCAGCTGTTTACGCTCTCCGCTTTAACCGAAACGGCGCTGCGTCGGCTCGTTAAGGCTTATGCATCGCAGAAGCTCGGCAGCGGATCGGCCTCGGACTTCCGCAACGCCTGTTATACTGCCAACACGGGACGCGGCCATTATGCGTACAGGCTGGCCGTTATGGCAAGCGATATGGAAGACCTGCAGCGAAAGCTGGCGGAATGGAATGAAACAAGCGGCACTAGCGGGCTGGAGCAGCCGTGGCTGTTTTCCGGCTATCACAAAATCGTATCGGAGACAAAAGCGAAAAAAGCGGACGGCGAGATTTCCGAGGGCCAGCGCACAGGCTTGTCCAAGCAGGCATCGGAGCTGGTCGGCAGTTATGTAAACGGCGGCAGGGCCGACGACAGCAGGCTGCGGCAGCTTAGCGAGCTTTACGTGCAGGGAGCGGATGTCAATTGGGAGCAGCTGTACGAAGGGGAAGAGCTGTACCGGATGCCGCTGCCGACCTATCCGTTTGAGCCGGAACGGTGCTGGATCGAGATTCCTGAGTATGAGCAGGAGGCGGTTGAGACCGCATCCGGCGGGCTGTATTACGGCGGACAATGGGTGCGCCAGGAACAGATGGCCGCTATGGATATCAGCCAGAACGGACCGGTGCTGATGTTTATGGACGAGCTGGGTCTTGGCGAAAAACTAGCCGAACGGTTTCAGCGGCAGGGAGCAGAGACCGTCAAAGTATATTTGCGCCCGCAGTACGCCAAGCAGGCAGGCGGCATCTATCACGTGAGCGGTACGGTTGACGATTATATCCGGCTGCTGAAGGACAACAAGGGTAAAAAGTGGAGCAAAATCATTCATATGTTCAGCATGGTGAAGGCAGGAATGGCCGCAGATTGGGACGGCTTTAATGAAACCCAGCGGCGCGGCGTATACAGCCTGTACTATCTGAGCAAAGCGGTTGCGCAGGTAGGCTTAAGCGCGGCAGCCGATACGGTGCTGATCTCCGATTATGCCGATGCGGTGAGCGGCCGCGAGCCGCGGATTAATCCGTGGAACGCACCGCTGCTGACGCTTGGCAAATCGGTCCGTCAAGAGCTTTCGAGCCTTGTGTGCCGCGCCATTGACATCGATGAAACGACCAGCCTGGACACGCTGATGCGGGAGCTTACGTCCGTTCCGTCGCTTTATGCGATCGCATTCCGCGACAACGAGCGGTACGCCGAGATTTTCAAGGAGTACCGGGTGCAAGAGGCGGAGCCGCAGCCGATTGAGGTCAAGCCGGAAGGAATTTATCTGATTACCGGCGGTACGGGCGGCATGGGCATTGAGACCGCCAAATACTTGGCGGCCCGCAGCAAAGTGAATATCGCGCTGCTTAACCGCAGCCCTTTGCCGGACAAATCGACCTGGGACGGCATCATGGAGCGCAACAGCCGGATGGACCGCAAATCGATCCAGCGGATGAAGGCGGTGCGCGAGGTTGAGGCGCTTGGAGCGAACGTTGAATGTTACGGTATTGATGTTTCCAACTTGGAGGAGATGGAGTCGCTGGTAGACCGGCTGCGGTCGCAATACGGCCGGATTAACGGCATTGTGCACGGCGCCGGAGTCGGCGGCGACGGCTTCCTGTATGTGAAGGAGGACTCGGTGTTCAACGGAGTCGTCCATCCAAAGGTGTTCGGAACCTGGATTCTCGACAAGCTGACCGAGCAGGACAAGCCGGATTTCTTCCTGATGTTCTCTTCCATGAGCTCGCGGTTTGCCGTGCCGGGGCAGGGGGATTATTGCGCAGCCAATGCGTTTCTTGATGTTTACGCCAAATACAAAATGATGAAGCAGCATAAGTCGCTTGCGATTAACTGGGTCGCTTGGAAGGAAACCGGCATGGCAGTCGAATTCGGCGTCAATGCCGACGGGGCGTTCAAAGCCTTGCCAACGGCGGTGGCGGTGCGCGGCATCGACGAAGCTTTAAACAGAAAGGTTTCCAATGTGCTCATCGGCGAGCTTAACTACGGCTCGGAACTGCTTTGGGAGCTTGGGCTTGTCCCGCAGCTGTCGGACGGGCCGATCGATGCGGCCATTACCCAATCGCGCAAGCGCTGGGAGGCGAGACTGCAGGCGTCGCAGCGGCGCGTTGAGGGCGAAATCAAGCTGACGGGCGGGGACGGCGAAATTACCGACCTGGAGACGAAACTGGCGGAAATTTATTGCGAGGTGCTCGGCTTTAACGAAATTGACGTCGACGATAATTTCTTCGAGCTTGGCGGCGACTCCATTTTGCTGGGAAGGGTGCATGCATCGCTAGAGAAGTATTATCCGGGCAAAGTCCGGCTGTTGGATCTGTTCGAATACACCTCCGTCAGCAAGCTGTCCGATTACTTGCGGGCCGAGGAGGACGACGAGCCGGATGACTTCGGTTATGACCGCGAAATGTCGGAGGTACTGCAGCAGGTAAGCGCAAGCGTTGATCTGGAGGAAGATACGCTGCGTCTGATGGAAGAGCTGGACAGCGGCAGCCTGTCTCTGGAGGACGCGCTGGAGCAGCTGATGAAACCGTCGCAGGAGAGCAGCACTAGGAAAAAGTAATCGGCGAGCGCAAAGGGAACTTTGGCAAGCTTTGGCCGCCCGGAGGGTTAACGGCTATGGACAAGCTCTATCACTATATTCTCAAGCGGGCTACCGAAGGAAAGATTGAGAAGGAAGACGCTGTGCGCATGGTTACGATGCTGCGCCAGACGCAGGCGGAGCTTCAGGAAAACGGCAAGGAGGACATCGCAATTATCGGGATGTCCTCCCACATTGCAGGTACCGACTCCCCGGCGGAATTCTGGAAGAGCATCGAAGCGGGGATTGATCTGACGGGAGCGTTCCCCAAGGAGCGCAGCGCAGATATTGAAAGCTATCTGACCGCGATGCTGGATGATATGGGCTGGGAAGTGAAATATTCGCCGGGCGCATATTTGCATGATATCGCTTCCTTCGACTACAGCTTTTTTCGCATTACGCCTAATGAGGCGAACCTGATGGACCCTTCCCAGCGGGTATTTTTGCAGACAGCGTGGGAAGCCGTCGAGGATGCCGGTTATGGCGGCAAAAAGCTGGCCGGCAGCCGGACAGGCGTGTATGTCGGTTATTCCAGCAGCTCGCTCTATCACAATATGATTTTGGATACGGAGCCGGAAGCGGCGGCTGCGGCGCTGACCGGCAATATAGCCGCCATGCTGCCGACCCGAATTTCATACATGCTTGATTTAAAAGGGCCCACGCTCATTTTAGATACGGCGTGCTCTTCATCATCGGTGGCCATTCATCTTGCCTGCAAAGCGATCCATAACGGAGACTGCCACATGGCGCTCGCCGGAGGCATTCGCATCAATTTGCTGCCCGTCGACAACTCGGGACTGAAGCTGGGAGTGGAAGCGGCCGATGGACGGACGCGGACATTTGACGCCGATGCCGAGGGAGCTGGCTGGGGAGAGGGCAGCGCTGCCGTGCTGCTCAAGCCGCTCCATAAGGCGGTTGCCGATGGCGACCGGATCTACGCCGTCATTAAAGGCACTGCCTTGAATCAGGACGGCGCTTCAATCGGGATTACCGCCCCGAACTCCAATGCGCAGGCGGATGTGCTGCAGAAAGCTTGGCACGAAGCGGGCATCCAGCCGGATACGCTCTCTTATATTGAAGTGCACGGAACGGCGACGAGGCTCGGCGACCCGCTGGAAATAGAAGGGCTGTACAAAGCGTTCAAAAAGCATACGCGCAAAAAGCAGTTCTGCGCGGTCAGCACGCTCAAAACGAATGTAGGCCATCTGTACGAATGCGCTGGAATCGCCGGGGTAATCAAGGCCGCCCTGTCGTTAAAAAACCGCAAGCTGCCAGCCTCCCTGAACTTTAACCGGCCCAATGCCGCCATAGACTTCAGCGACTCGCCGGTTTATGTGAACACGCATACGCGGGACTGGGAGGCTCAGGAGCATCCGCGCAGATGCGGAATCAGCGCGTTCGGCTTGAGCGGAACGAACTGCCATATCGTGCTTGAGGAGTACACGCCTGCGCCAGCCGGGCAAACGGACGGCGATTCGGATAAAAATGTCCCGGCTCAACCCCAGCTGCTTACGATATCGGCCCGGTCGCTGGACTCGCTGCATGGCATTATCAGCCGTTATGGACAGCTGTTGAACCGTGAAGCGGAATTTCCGCTTCGGGATTTATGCTACACGGCGAATACGGGCAGGGGCCATTATGCGCACCGGATCGCCATTATTTGCGAGGATTCCGCTGATCTGAAGCGCAAAATAGCGCTGCTGGAGAGCCAGCCGCTGGAGGAACTTGTGCATTCCGATATCCTGTACGGCAGACACAAAGTTGTTTCCGGCAACAAACAGGAGCTGGGTGAAGGCGAAATCAAGGAGAGCAAACGCGGAGAGCTGACGCGGCAGGCTGCCGGAAAGCTCGCGCAGCTTGCCGATTCGGGAGGGACGGACAAAGAGCTGCTTCGCGAAATCGGCTGCCTTTATACCGGCGGCGCGGAGGTGAGCTGGGAGGAGTTGTACCGGGGGCAGGAGTGCAAAATTACGGATGCGCCGGTGTATGCCTTTGAGAAAAAGCACTGCTGGCTGGAGCAGCCTCAGGCCGTATCGAAGCGTGAGGTGAAGGAGCCGCTGCTGTATGCGATGGAGTGGCGCAAGTGCAGCCGCATTCCTGAGCCGTCAGCGCTGAAGGGCGCCGCCGTAATCTTTATGGATTCCTCTGGTACCGGCCAGCGTATTGCCGAGTCATTCCGGGCTGGCGGCAGGCCGGTAATTGAGATCGAGCTTGCGGATGAGGCGTCTCCAGCTTGTACGGCTCTGGGCCAACGTTACCGGATCAACGGCTCCAAGGAAGGTTATCTGCTTCTGCTGCAGCAGCTGAAGGACGTATCGGTTAGCCAGATCATTCATCTGTTTGCACTGGATGCGCAGGACGCCAGCGGCTCGCTCGAAACGCTGAAGGAGCGGCAGCAGCGCAGCGGCGCATACAGTCTCTGGTACTTAACGCGGGCGCTGGCGGCAGCGGCAGCGGATAATCGCGAGCAGCTTGCTCTGCACATTGTTACCCGCACTACGGTCCGGGCTTCCGGGGAGGAGAAACAGCTCATTCCCGACTATGCGCCTCTCCATGGAATGGGCAAGGCGATTCCGAAGGAGCTTCCGGGCGTTTCTGTCAAAATAATTGATCTGGACGGAAACGTTCCGGTTTCCGGGCTGATGAACGAGCTGCAGGCAGCGGACGGCACCTATGCCGTTGCGCTTCGCGGCGGCGACCGTTACACCGAGGTGTTCGCCGAGCTGTCCAACGTGACGGAAGACGCCAGCCCGGTGACGCTGCAGAAACAAGGCGTCTACTTGATTACCGGCGGTCTAGGCGGGATCGGACTGGAAGTCGCCAAGCGGTTCGCCGCGGCGGGAAAGGTGAATTTGGCGCTGCTGAACAGAACGCCGCTTCCGCCTCGCGCGCAGTGGCAGGCTATTCTCGGCAACGGCGACGGCGGCTCGGCGGACAAGCTGAAAAAGCGGCTGCGCTCGCTGCTGGAGCTGGAGTCGCTCGGCGCAAACGTGGACTGCTTCAGCGTCGATATTGCCGATTACGCGGCGATGGCAAAGGTGATGGCGGGGCTAAAGAGCAGCTACGGCTCGATTCGCGGCATTGTCCATGGCGCGGGCGTTTCCAGCGATGGTCCGCTCGCGGACAGAAGCGAAGGCATGTTTGAAGCGATCTATGCTCCGAAGGTTTACGGCACATGGGTGCTCGATCACTTGACCCGTGAGGAGGAGCTTGATTTTTTCATCCTGTTCTCCTCGGTAGCAACTATTTTTACGGCGCGGGGACAAGGCGATTATGCTGCCGCAAACGCATACCTGGATGCTTACGCCTCGTACCGCAGGGACGGTCGCGGGCGGACGGTTTCCGTGAATTGGACAACATGGAAGGAAACCGGGATGGCCTTTGACGGCGGTCACGTGTTTGACACCATTTTCAAAACGCTGCCTACAGAGCTTGGGCTGGACGGGCTGTCCCTGCTGCTGCGGCAGGAAGCCGACCGGGCGCTTGTCGGACATATTCACTACGATGGAGCAGGCGCGATGCTGCTTGAGCGTTCCGGCGTCGCTTACTCGGATCTCATCCGCCAGCGGATTGCCGCCAAACGGGACAAAAAGCCCAAAACAGGCGGAGCAGCGGAGAAAAGCGTGCGCAGCGCGGACGGCGTAACCTTGCTCGGACGCGGGGATGGCGGTTATTCCGAACTGGAGCAGAAGCTTGCTCTCTGCTGCAAACAGGTTTTTGGCTACGAAGAGATTGACATCTACGATAATTTTTTCGAAATGGGAGCAGATTCGCTCGTGCTGATGAAGCTGCAGGGTGAAATTGAAACCCATACGTTTGAAGCGGTTCCGGTCAGTGAATTGTTCCAGCACACGACGGTTGCTCAGCTGGCTGAGTATTTAGCTCGGCGGGCCAGCGGCCGGGGAGCTGTGAGCACTCATACGTATCCGCCGATGCAGAAGGCGGAGGAGAAGCCGTTTTATCCGGCCTCTCACGCTCAGCAGCGGATGTTTCTCGCTTTTAAACGGGAGCCGCAGACGACGAGCAGCAACCAGTTCCGCGTCTCGGTGCTGCACATCCGAATCGAGCCCGAAAGAATGGAGCTGGCCGCGCGCCGCCTGATCGACCGGCATGAGGTGCTGCGCACCGCCGTAATGGCACGGGACGGCGAAATCGTGCAGGTCATTCAGGAGCGGGCGGACTTTAAGCTCGCTTACTGGGAAGCCGGCGAAGCAGAGGCACAGGCGATAATCGGCAGCTTCAAGCAGCCGTTTGATTTAAATGCGCCGCCGCTGTTCAGGCTTGGCTTGGTGAAGGTGGAGGAGCAAAAATACTATTTGCTCTATGACGCCCACCATATCATTACGGACGGCGTATCGATGGAGATTTTCATGCGGGAGCTCGTGCAGCTTTACAAGGGCGAGACGCTGCCTGCTCCAGCCTATCAATATAAGGATGCCGTGGAGTGGCAGCTCTCCTTCATGCAATCGGAGGCTATGGACCGCCAGCGGCGTTATTGGCTGGATACGTTCGCGGACGGAATTCCGCTGCTGCGTCTTCCGACGGATTTTGAGCGATCAGGCAAACTGGCCTTTGAAAGCGGCTTGATGCTGCGGCTTACGGATCAGGAGCTGGCAAACAGGCTGAAAACGCTGGCGGGAAGCGCCGGGACGACGATGTACATGCTGCTGCTCGCCGCTTACGCCGTATTGCTTTCCAAGTATGCCGCCCAGGAGGAGCTAGTTATCGGCTCACCTGTAGCCGGACGGCCCAAACGCGAGATGGACCGGATCGTCGGCATGTTTATTAACATGCTTGCGATGCGGGTGAACCCGCGCAAGGAGATGACCTTTCTGGACTGTTTGGATGAAGTGAGGGCAGGTGCGGTCCAGGCATTTGATCATCAGGATTACCCGCTTGATGAGCTCATCTATCAGCTGGACATGAAAAGAGACGCGAGCCGCCATCCAATGTTTGATACGGTGTTTATTTACCAGAGCGCTGCCGCAGAGGAGAGGGAGATGGGACGTTCGCTAGACGGGATTTACAATTTGACGGACTACGACCTGACCATGGAGGCCATGGAGAAAAACGGCGCTCTTCAGCTCCGGCTGGAATATAACACCTTCCTGTTCCGGCCTCAAACCGCTGAGCGGCTTTTGGAAGATTATGCGGGTATTCTGAAGGCCATAGCCGATTCGCCCCAAACACGGCTGCAGCATATCGAGCTGGCCAGCTTGGACCGGCTGGCGCCGGAATATGAAGCGGATGAAGAAATTTCCTTTAATTTGTAGCTCTTGGCGGTACGAGTAGAAACGAAGGGAGGGATTCGTGCGTGAAAATAGATTCTTATTCCGATAATCTTCTCCTGACGAGCGGCAAGTGGGAGGAGGAGCGGGAATATTGGCTTCACAAGCTGAATGCTGACGCCTTGCCTTCGGGATTCGAGGGAGACCTTAAGGAACACGGAGGACGCGCAGCGGCGGCGGAGACGTTCAGCGGACAGCTTCCTGCTGAGCTGAGCGCCAGGCTGCTGTCGGCAAGCAGAGGCTCGCAACAAGGATTGTATGCGCTGCTGCTCTCCAGCGTGTTTTATGTGCTCCACCGTTATACCGGCGAACGGACGTTGACCGTCGGCATGCCGAGCGGACGACGGCCGGAAGAGAGCGGCATTCCGGATCAGCTGACCGCGCTGCAGGTTGACGTCGACGAAACAGATTCGTTTAAAGCTTACATGCAGCAGGTCGGCCAAACGGTTCAAGAGGCGAGGAAATATAAACACATTCCGTATTCGGCCATCGTCCGGCTGATGAAGCAGGAAGCAGCGGCGATTGCGCCTGCCTTCAAAACGGTCGTCGCGCTGAACACGCTGCATGCCCCCGTCTATGTTCAGGATTCACAGGCGACGGTTACGTTCTGCTTCCTGCTGGCAGAGAACAAGCTTCAGCTGGAGCTGCTGTATCAACGTTCGATGTTCTCGCGGCAAATGATAGAGCGCTTGAGCCGCCATCTGATCGCTTTTCTGGATGAGGCGCTGCTCAACAGCAGTATGCCGCTGAGCGGGATCAGGATGCTCTCTCTGGATGAAATTGCCGAGCTTAATGCGTTTAACGCCACGGCGGTCCCGTATCCGAAGGATCAAACGATTCATGAGCTATTTGATGCGCAGGCGCTGCGGACGCCGGACTTGCCGGCTTTGCGCTTCGCGGAGCAAATGCTCACCTATGAGCAGCTGAAGGCACGTTCGGATCGTCTAGCCGGCCTGCTCCGCAGCAAAGGAATTAGCCGCCGGAAGATCGCCGCTGTAATGACGAAGCGCTCGCCGGAGATGCTGGTTGCGATTTTGGCGGTATTAAAGGCGGGCGGGACGTATGTTCCCGTCGATCCGTCCTACCCGCTCGACCGCATCAAACATATGCTGGACAACAGCGGATCGGGCGTTCTGTTGACCCGGAGAGGACTCGCGGATTCGCTGGCTTTTCAAGGCGAGGTGCTGGACATGGAGGACCCTTCTCTGTACGAGGGGACAGGCCCTCCGCCAATCAACGTCAACGACACTGAGGATGGGGCTTATCTAATCTACACTTCCGGCTCCACCGGATTGCCTAAAGGCGTGTTAGTTCCGCATCGGGCGGTCGTCAATTTCATCACCGGCATTACCGGAGCTGTCCCTGCCTTCACGGAGGGCAGACGAATCGCCGCCGTTACTACGCTCTCCTTTGATATTTTTGTGCTGGAGACGCTGCTGCCGTTAACGCAGGGCCTTACGGTTGTTATCGCCGGCGAAGCCGAGCAGCAGAGCTCCGCTTTGCTGAACCGCTGGCTGGCGGAGCATCGCATCGAGCTGCTGCAGACGACGCCGTCGCGGGCGCAGCTGCTGCTTCAGGATTCGGAGGCAAAAGTTGGCCTAAGAGATGTGACGGCTTGGATGATCGGAGGGGAGGCGTTCCCGGACAAGCTGCTGCGCAGCGTTCAGGAACAATGCGCAGCTGCGGCCATCTACAATATGTACGGTCCGACGGAGACGACAGTCTGGTCCGCTGTGAAAAATGTTACCGGCGCGTCCTCCGTTACGCTCGGAGCCCCGATTGCCAACACGCAGATTTATATCGTCGATTCGCTTATGCGGCTTATGCCGGAGGGCGTCGCAGGCGAGCTCTGCATTGCCGGTGACGGTGTGGCAATCGGCTACTGGCAGCGGGAGCAGCTGACCGATGAGCGGTTCGTTCCTTGTCCGTTTAACGGCGGACGGATGTACCGCACGGGTGATTTGGCCAGAAGGCTGCCGGGCGGCGAGCTCGAATTTCTCGGACGCATCGATCATCAAATGAAAATGCGAGGGTATCGGGTGGAGCTTGGCGAGATCGAGTCGGCGCTGCTCGGCGTGCCCAATATAAAGGCGGCTGTCTGCCATGCCAGGGACGATAGTCAAGGGAATCTGATCCTGTGCGCTTATTACGTTTCCCAAGCTTCCTTGTCGGCGGATGAATTGAGGAGCGCGATTTCCGCAAAACTGCCGGATTATATGCTGCCTTCATTTTACATTCCTTTGGAACAGCTTCCGTATACGCCGAACGGCAAAATCGACCGGAAACAGCTGCCCGATCCGTATGTGGCGGCTGAATTTATCGGGGAACCGCCTGCCAGCGAGCAGGAGGAGCAGCTGTTAGACATGTGGAGAGCGGTCCTCGGGGTGGAAGGAATCGGCGTAACCGATGACTTTTTTAATGCGGGAGGCCACTCGCTAAAGGCGCTGCGGCTAGAGGTAGAGCTGGAGAAGGCAGGGTTCGCCGTTGAGAGCGAGGATTTATACCATTATCCAACGATCCGCAGCTTTTTGAACCGGATGACACGCCAGCCGGCGGATAACGATACGGTTCAAACGGCAGTTCCCGCAGCCGAAGACGGGGCGTTCTCCGGAATAAGCGACGCATGGGTCGCGGTTGAGCGGGCTGAACGGATAACTCCGTTCAACGATGTTTTTTATAAAGAATGTTTCTATCACTCGTTATTTCCGGCTGTCCGTTATTTCGGGCAAAGCCTGCTGCCGCTTCTGGCCAACGATACCGTCGTTTACCGGTACAACGAGGAGACGGTTCATTTTCAGGTGGATTACGAGACGAAATCGCCGCTGCACGGATTGCTGGCAAACATGGGAATTGCCGTGGAGACCCGCATCGTGGGCTCAAAAATAATTGAAGCGATCCAATCGTCTATCCGCGGCAATCGGCTCGTTATTGTGCGAATCGACTGTTACTATGCCTCCGGCCGTGAGGAAACGTACCGCAAGAAGCATTGGCCTCATTCCTGGCTCGTGTTCGGTTATGATGACAACCGGCAAGCATTTGGCGTAATTGAGCATGATCACATTGAAAATTTAACGTACCGGAAGCGGTGGGTCAGCTACGAGGATACCTTAAACGGTCATCTTGGCTATAGAGAAGCATTTGGCAGCGAAACGCCGGTGTATTACGAGCTGTCTGCCGCAGTTCCGGCTGCCGGTTCGGCGGAGGCTGACCGTCCGGGGAATTCCGCTGCTGCAGCCAGCGGTCTCCGGGACATGTTTAACGACAGCGTCTCCGCGTTGAAAAGCTTTGCCGGAATCGTTCATCAGGCGCTGCGGGAGGAGCATTTTATTGAAAAGGATGGCGAGCGTCTGCTCGACGCGCTGAACGGGATCGTGAACGCGAAGCTGCTCGACCAGTACCGCTATGTGCAGCTGCAAGGTCCGTACCTCCAGCTGCAAAGCGACGTGGACGAGCTGCTGAAAGTATGGAAGCCGATCCGGGCGAAGGTGGCCAAGGCGCTGTTCACCGCCAAGTTAAGCCCGGAGACGGCAGCGAAGCTGTCCGCCCAGCTTGACGAGGCCGTGTCCCTGGAGCGTGAATACGCGCTCAAGCTGGCTGAGCTCGCCGGGACTAACGGGGCAATGGAGCGCATCGCATCGCTTTATTAAGCAGAAGCGGAAGAACGGTCAAAATTCACTCGGAAAGAAGTGGGAGCGTAGTGCAAATCGGAGTAATTGGCGCGGGAGTTATGGGAAGCGGGGTTGCCCAAGCGCTGGCTCAATCAGGTCTGTCCGTCGTTGTGGTTGATATCGATCAAGCCAAGCTTGAGCAAGCGAGGGGGGAAATTGCTAACGCGCTGCGCTTCCGCGCGCTGTTCGGCTCCTCCGAGAAGCTGGAGGCGGCGGATGCCGTTATGGAGCGCATTCAATTTACGACCGAGCATCAACAACTTAGCGACGTCAGCTTTGTCATTGAAAATGCGACGGAGAGCTGGGAGGTTAAGCGGGATATTTACGAGCTGATCGATGGCATCTGCCGGGAGGATTGCATTTTTATGATTAACACCTCCTGCATCTCGATTACTAAGCTGGCTGCGGTTACTGGCCGTCCGGCTCAAGTGATCGGGACCCATTTCATGAATCCGGTTCCTGCCAAAAAAACAGTGGAGGTCATTCGCGGCTTCCATACGTCCGACGCGTGTGTTAGCGCAGTGGGAGAGCTGATGGGCGAGATGGGCAAGGAAATGATCGTCGTTAATGATTATCCGGGTTTTGTATCCAACCGGATTTCCCATCTGTTTATGAATGAAGCGGCATTTGTCGTGCAGGATGGCGTTGCGTCGGCGGAGGAAGTGGACGATATTTTCAAAAAATGCTACGGACATGCAATGGGCCCGCTGGAAACGGCTGACCTGATCGGCCTGGATACGGTCGTCCACTCGCTGAAGGTGCTCTATGACAGCTATCAGGATCCGAAATTCCGCTGCTGCCCGCTGCTGCAAAAGATGGTGGATGCGGGGCTGCATGGCCGCAAGAGCGGCCAAGGTTTTTATTCTTATTAGAGGTTGTTCAAAAAGCCCGACATTGATCACGAAGTAACTCAGGATGCGTACTCGACATCGAATCTTGTGTTCACCTTCGAAATGCGGTGCTCATGTAGGTTTGACTACATTCCGCTCCTCCTTCTTCAGGTTCTCACAACCTTCTCGGTGCTGAATGCCGACCTTTTTGAACTCACAATTTAACTCATCCCATCTCAACAAGGAGCGTGTCAACAATGGAAGAAAACAAAGTGAAAATCAAAAAGTTTCTGTCGCGGTTTTTCCGCAAGCATGAGCTGGCGGATGATGAGGATATTTTCGCGCTTGGCTTTGTGAATTCGCTGTTTGCGATGCAGCTGGTCATGTTTCTGGAGAAGGAATTTGCGCTCACCATCGACAGCAAGGATATGGATCTGGACAACTTTCGCACGATTAACCGGATGATTGCTCTTATTGAAGGCAAAACCGCGGTCGATCAACCTTAGTCCACGAAACGGGGGAATGACGATGAGGCTGGAGCTGACGCCGGAGCAGCTGGAATGGCAGGAGCAATTCAGAGCGTTTACCGATACCGAAATTATTCCGCTTGCTGACGCCAATGACCGCGAGGAGCGCATCCATCCGGATATGCTCGAAAGCATAATCAAAGCCGGTTACGTTGGATCCATGCTTCCCGAAAAGTACGGCGGCATGGGACTGGACAATGTGACCTGCGGCATTCTGAACGAGGAGATCGGGCGCGGCTGCTCCTCGGCCAGAAGCCTGCTGACTGTGCACGGCATGGTATCCCTGGCGATATTGCGCTGGGGAACGGAGCTGCAGCGGAATTATTGGCTGCCCCAGCTCGCCACCGGCAGCGTGCTGGCTGCGTTTGGCTTAACGGAGCCTGGAGCGGGAAGCGACGCCAAGAGCATTGAGTCAACGGCCGTTCTTGACGGGGACGACTTTATATTAAATGGCAGCAAAAAATGGATCACTGTCGCTCAAATTGCGGATCTGTTTCTTATTTTTGCAAAATGCGACGGAAAGGCTGCGGCTTTCCTTGTGGAGCGCGAACGGGCGGGGCTAACGGTGCTGCCGATGTCGGGCCTGCTCGGCGCGCGTGGCTCCATGATCGCGGAAGTTGTCATGAGCGACTGCCGCATTCCAAAGGGCAATCTGCTGGGACAGATCGGGATGGGACTGACGCATATTGCGCTGCCGTGTCTCGATTACGGCCGCTATACAATCGCATGCGGCTGCGTTGGTCTTGCGCAGGCATGCCTGGAAGCGGCAGCGGACTATGGCAGCTCCAGAATTCAGTTCGGCCGTCCGCTGCGGGACAACCAGCTCGTTCAGAAGATGGTTACGGAAATGACGGTGCAGGTGAATGCGGCGCGGCTGCTCTGTTACAAAGCCGGTTATTTGCGGGATATTGGCGATCCGGACAGCATTATGGAAACCTGGACGGCCAAATATTTTGCCTCGACGATGCTGCCTAAAATTGTGAATGACACCGTGCAAATCCATGGCGCAAACGGCTGCCATAACGGTTATCCCGTCGAGCGTTACTTCCGGGATGCCAAAATCAATGAAATTATCGAGGGAACGACACAGATGCATGAGATGCTCATAGCCGAGCAGACGTTTGCGACGAGCCGCCGGCCTGTCCGCCCGACGTCAGAAACAGTCCATTCCTAAGGAGATGAAGCCCGTGTCGTACCAGGTCGAGGAGAAAAAAGATATTTCCAGCCGCAAAATTAAATGCGTCGTGTGGGACTTGGACCATACGATATGGAACGGCATTTTAATGGAAGATACGTCGGTTCATCTGCGGGACAATATCGTACATGTCATTCAGACGCTGGATGAGCGCGGCATTTTGCAATCCATCGCCAGCCGCAACGAGCATGATGTCGCCATGGCGAAGCTGCAGGAGCTTGGCATTCGCGATTATTTCATTTATCCGCAAATTAACTGGAGCCGCAAATCGGCGTCGATCCAGACCATTATGGAATCCATCAACATCGGCATGGACACGATCGCTTTTATCGACGATCAGCCTTTCGAGCGGGAGGAGGTCACCTTCAATCATCCCGATGTGCTCTGCATTGATGCGGTGCTGACGGATGAGCTGCTCGATATGCCGGCTTTAAACCCGACTTTTATAACAGAAGACTCCCGCAACCGCAGACAGCTGTACATGAGCGATATTGTGCGGAACGAGGTGGAAACAAGCTTTGACGGCTCGCAGGAGGAATTCCTTGCCTCGCTGAACATGGTGTTCAGCGTTTCCCGCGTGGACGAGGATGATTTGAAACGGGCGGAGGAGCTCACGGTGAGAACCCATCAGCTGAATGCGACGGGCTACACCTACTCCTACGAGGAGCTGGATGCATTCCGCCATTCGCCGGATCATCTGCTGCTTATCTCCGAATTGGAGGACAAATACGGCACCTACGGCAAAATCGGCTTAACGCTTATCGCCTGTAATGAAAAGGTTTGGACGCTGAAGCTGTTGTTAATGTCGTGCCGCGTAATGTCCAGAGGAGTCGGCAGCATCATGCTGAACTATGTCGCCGCCAAGGCGCGTGATGCGGGGGCTGTGCTCTGTGCCGAGTTTGTGCCGACCGACCGCAACCGGATGATGATGCTGACCTACAAGTTTGCCGGATTCAAGGAAATAGAGCAGAACGACGGACTTATTATTTTGGAGCATGATGCCGCTTATGTTCAAAACGTTCCGGATTATTTGACTTTAATCAGCCGCGTTTAACGATAAAGGGCTTAATACGATATAGGAGGAATTCATGATGGAGAAAATGGCGTTTTTGTTCCCGGGTCAAGGCTCCCATTTCGTAGGTATGTCCAAAGGTCTGTACGACCAATATGAGATCGTAAAACAAACGTTCCAGGAAGCGAGCGACGTGCTCGGGTACGATTTGGCGAAGCTTTGTTTTGACGGGCCGCTCTCCGAGCTGTCCAAAGCAAAAAACTCTCAGCCCGCCATTCTTGTATCAAGCGTTGCCAGCTTCCGCGTTTACATGCAGGAGCTTGGCATTGTGCCGCAATTTCTCGCGGGCCACAGCCTCGGGGAATATGCCGCTTTTACATGCGCGGGAGCGATTCGTTTTGCCGACGCGGTGCAGCTGCTCCATGAGCGGGGCCAGCTGACTGACGAGGTTGCGGCAAGCGGTGTCGGCGCTATGTCCATCGTCGACGGCGTCGACCGCAAGCTGGTTGAGCAGGAATGCCAAGCGATGATGCAGGACGGCAGACAGGTGTGGGTGTCGTGTTACAACTCGCCGAACCAGACCGCAATATCCGGCGACAGCGATGCCGTTATGGAGCTGGAGGACCGCCTGGCTAATCATGGCGGTTTGGCGACGCCGCTGCTTGCCAGCGCTCCGTTTCATTGCAGCTACATGCAGCCGATGGCGGACAAGCTGCTGGATAAGCTGAACCGGCTTCCGTACGGCTTTTTCAAATACCCGGTCATCACCAACCGGAACGCCGAGCCGACGGCACACCCGGACAAAGTCGCTCATAACCTCGGGCTTCATCTGACGCAGCCTGTCCAGTGGGAGCGGACGATGAACTATTTTAAGCATAAAGGCGTTACGCTGGCGATCGAGATGGGGCCGAAAAACGTCCTTACCAATATGGTGAAGGCGAATGTGGACGGAATCGAGGCTCTCTGCTATGGCGCCAAAGAGGACCGCAAAAAAATCGAGCAAATCCTTTCCGCTTATCCGGGTCTGCGCAAACATATCCCGACAATCGTCACGCGCTCGATGGCAGCAGCGGTAGCAACGCCGAACCGCAATTGGGACAACGAGGTGTACCAGGAGAAGGTAGTGAAGTCGTACCGCGCGATTCAGGAGATTCAAGACCGTCTGGAAGAGACAGGCTCCAAGCCGAGTCTGGCTGAAATGAGACAGTCTCTCGATCTGCTGAAAGTTATCCTTGATACAAAACAGGTTACCGAGGAAGAGCAGTCGCGCTGGTTCCATCAGATCATAGACGAGACAGGCACGTATTATGAGTTAAGCGACTACCTGTCGCCTTCGCGCACAGCTGAAAAAATCTCGTGATTGAGGTTTACATGCTGCAGCTGGACGAGAGAAAGGCTGCAGCGCTTTACCCTGTTCTGCTGAACTATGTGTCGGCAGAGAGAAGGGAGGCTGCCGGCCGGTACCGTAAGCCGATTGACGCCTATCGTTCCTTAACTGGCGAAATATTGGCGAGGCTTGCTGTGCGCCAGCAACTGCGTATCCCGAACGATGAGCTTGTTTTTGTTAAAAATGCTTATGGCAAGCCAATGCTAAGCCCTCCTGCTGCGGACTGCCATTTTAACGTATCGCATGCCGGAAGCTGGGTCGTCTGCGCTTTTGGCGACAGTCCGGTTGGCGTCGATGTCGAGCGTATCAAACCGATTGATATATCCATCGCAGAGCGTTTTTTTGCGCCTGAGGAGTATGCTGCGTTAACGAGCCTGCCCGAACAGGAACAGCTTAGATTCTTTTATCAGCTATGGACGCTAAAAGAGAGTTATATCAAGGCGGTAGGCAAAGGTTTGTCCATTCCGCTTGATTCATTTTCTTTTACCATCGCTGCGGATGGAAAAGTGAGCGTTGATGTAAAGGGAGCCGACGTGCCGGAGGTGTACGTTCAGCAGCTCTTTGCAGACGACTTTCATCCTATGGCGGTGTGTGCGTTTAACGAGACCATGCCGGTATTCAGGGAGCTGAGTATGGAAGAGCTGGAAGGAATGCTTCCCTTGTTGGATCAGGTGCTGCTGCTGCCGTAATTCATTATTTTTGTATTTGGTATGGAGGTATCCATCATGCTGCTGAAAGATCAAACGATCGTAGTCACAGGCGTCTGCAACGAAAAAAGTATAGCTTGGGGCGTGGTGAAAGCCCTGCACAGAGAAGGCGCCAAGCTAGTTCTTACATATAATAGAGACAAATCACTAAGAAAAATAACGAAGCTGCTCAAGGAATCCGATATGGATGCAGCAGCTGTCGTTCATTGTGATATTTTGGATGACAGAAGCATCGAGACTGCGTTTCGGGAGATTAAAGAGCACGCTGGAACGGTTCATGGTCTTGTCCATTCGATAGCTTTTGCGGATCGTCTGGAAGGGGAGTTCATAGATACGACGCGGGATGGATATCTTCTAGCTCAAAATGCCAGCGCCTACTCGCTCGTTGCTCTGGCGAAGCAAGCTTGCGAATTAATGACAGAGGGCGGGAGCATCGTTACCCAAACCTACCTGGGCTCCACCCGCGTCGTCAAAAACTATCATGTCATGGGTGTCGCCAAGGCGGCGTTGGAAGCGAACGTGCGGTATTTGGCGGAGGATTTGGGACGGCGCGGCATCCGCGTAAATGCCGTCTCCAGCGGGCCGGTGCTGACCTCCGCATCGTCCGCTATTGCGGACTTTCACGAGCTGCAGGCTGACGTCGAACGCCGGGCGCCTCTGCGCCGCAACGTCAGCCAAGACGAAGTCGGCGACGCAACGATGTTTCTGTTAAGCCGCTTGGCGAGAGGGATTACAGGCGAAGTGCTGCATGTGGATGCGGGGTTTAATGTTTTGGGTTGAGTTGCGGCATGGCATGTCCAGCGATTATGAGAATGAGCGGAAAATCACCTTCCCTTTGGGGGAGGTGATTTTGTTTTTATAAGAAATTCCAGGTTAACGAGTTGGTATTTATTTATATGGACGCCCTTGGCAAACGCACGACCTACGACTATGATTTGCGCGGACTCATGACTGAAAAAAGAATGCCGGACGGCGAGGTGTTCACCTACCGTTACGATTCGCTTGGTCAGTTGATAGAGGCAACGACAACAAAAAACAAACAAATCTTTGACTATGATTCCATGGGCCGCATCTTCAGTATGCAGAACGCGACCTGGGACAAAACGGTTCAATTTCAATACGACGAGCGGGGCAACCGGACCAAAGTAACCGATCCCGAGGGGAATACGCAGGAGTACGTCTACGATCTGCTCAATCAGATTAAAGAATTTACGGATCCGGATGGCTTTAAAACGACGTTTGAATATGATTCGCGCGGACTGATGACTAAAGTTGACCGTCCTAATGGAATTCAGTCTGAATATGCGTACAACGAAAATCTGCAGCTCGTCCGTATCGACCATGCGGGCGAACGGACGCAAAGCCGATTGGACTACAAGTACGATGCGGCAGGCAATATCGTAGAGAAAAAGGAAGAAGACGGAGCCATTACCACGTATGCCTACGACGTGTTGAACCGGATTGAGCAGGTTCAATATCCGAAGGCCAAAGATACGGATATTTTGGACACGTATGATCTGCCGTTTAAGCAGCAGTACCGCAACGGTTCTGAATTCTCTTACCGTGACTCCATGGTTGCTCCGGCTAGCGAGGTCAGCTATACGTACGATGCGGACGGCAATCGCAGTACAATGTCTACAGACGGCAAAACGATAGCCTACGACTATGATGCGGCCGGACGTATGCTCAGCGCTGGAGAAGAGTCGTTTACCTATGATGCAAACGGCAACCTGATTCAAGAGAGAGGCAAGCAAGGGCTAATTCAATATTCATATAACAGTAACGCATGTTGGAGCAAGTGTTATACGAGGACGGTTCCAAGGTCGACTACGAGTATGACGCTTTCCAGCAAAAAATAGGCCGTAAGGAAAGCTACCCCGATCCGCGTCAGCAGCCGGCGCTGCTTGAGGCGGAGAGAGTAACGGATATCACTTACGGAGATCCGGTTTCTCCCGAAGAAGCTTTAACGGAAGATCCGGTTTTGCTTGAGGATCAGATGTATTACCTGAATGACGGCTTAACGATCATGAAGGAATACGGCGCGGATTTGGAGCCGATTGCTCAATATTACGAGGCGAACGGTCAGGTTTTGTCCCGCAAATCGTACCGCAACAACGGATGGAACGTGCTTGACGAGGAGTCGCCGATTAAACAAAGCGAAGCTCCGGTAAGGGGAATGCTGCGCGGAGACTTTACGTATTATTTGAACGATCATCTCGGCAGCGTGACTCATCTGACGGACCGCAACGGCGAAACGCTGGAGCAATACCGGTATGACGCCTTCGGCGGTCTGATGACACCGATGACGGCGGAGTACAACACCATTGGATATACCGGCCAAACCGTTGACCCTAAAACGGGCCTGATGGATTACAAAGCTCGCTGGTACGATAGTAACGCGGGAAGATTTACGAGTGCGGATACTTATGAGGGGAGTGCCCAGTCGCCTTTAACACTCAATTTATATTCCTATGTAAATAATAATCCTGTAAATTTAACAGATCCTACAGGGAATTTTTGTGTGTCAATAGATGGGAGATATTCTCAGCCTGGAGAATGCAGTTCGCCTGACAGTATCTATTTAGGCAAAGATTCTAATTTTATGGGAAGGCAAGTTATTTGGAAAGAACAGGCAATTGGGTATTTGTCTAAGTCAGAAGATGGAGTTACATTATATGGTAAAAAATGTTTTTCAAACTACTGGACTAGGTATAAGGAGGATTATTCCTACGTTCGTTGGCTTGCTGGGGATAATGACTATTTCTACAGTTTGAGTAACGAGACCCAAGAAATATTGAAAACTCGTGCTAAAAAAGATTATGTGAGTGGACAGATTGCAGCGGGTTTTCCAGACTTCGTTGATGGTGTGTTATGGGGTGCAGAATTAGCCACTTTAGGTCGCTTAAAAGCTGGCAAACTTCTAAAAGCATGTAACTGCTTTACAGCAGGGACTAAAGTGTTGACAGACGAAGGGGAGAAACCTATCGAGGAAATTGAGGTAGGGGATAAGGTACTCGCCAAGTCTGATGAGACTGGAGAAGTGGCTTACAAGGAAGTCGTGGGGTTGTTCCAGAAACAGACTGATGAAATTTATAAGGTTTACATTGGTGATGAAGTCATTGAGGCTACGGCTGAACATCCTTTCTGGCTTGATGGCAAGGGATGGACAGAAGTAAAAGATTTAAAAGTTGGCGATTTACTTGTCACCAGTGGTGGGGCTACACTTGCGATAGATAAGATTAAGAAAGAGCCTCGTGAAGCAACGGTTTATAATTTTGAGGTAGCCGATTTTCATTCTTACTTTGTATCAAATCTTGGAATTTGGGTTCATAATTGTGATTTAACTAAATGGAACAAGGGAAGCTTCGACAAAGTAGAAGATTCTGCTGAATATCATTTCAAAAAACACGGCGCATCTGTAGGAGCGGAAACGTTAGAACAGTACGTAAGAAAAGCTGAAGAGTTTGCTAGAACTGCGAAAAAAGGTTCGACTAAAAGCTCAGTTTCAGGAGCAGTAGAGGGAACTATTCGTTACAAAAAGAATGGGAAATATGTAGATATTGCACCTGATGGTACAATTGTTTCGTTCGGCAAAACCTAAATAATTTAAGCTTTGGAAGGAGGCGTTCCTACTGAATCACAAGGGGATACTCACAGAACTATTTAAGACACAAATGAGTAATCCATTTCCATATGAAGATATTGCTCAGATGAGGGAGGATTTCAAAGAGGATTTCTCTCAAGCCGATGATAGTTTTAGTGCAGATTTTAATGATTATTGTTCGGTTATTGCAGGAACGATTAACTATATTATGAACAATAATGCAGGGGGCATACCTGAAAGGCAAGTAAATTTAATACACAGAGGATTCTTTGAACGATTTGAACATTATAGCTTCCTTCAGGAAAAATTAATTCACTACCCATTTCTATTTAACGAATACCTTTCACATGAGAAGGCAAGAAATTTGATATTGGATTATTTGAAAAATCAATAAATTTCATTCGACCACAAGCGAGTATCTTTCGCTTGTGGTTTTAATTTATATAACTGTCCCAGTTCCGAATGTTCAAAAAAACTTAACAATCATTACCTCTGTATGATATTCCTCGTAACATTCCTGTACGCATATGAAATGCTTGAATTTTATAACCTAAATAATGCTTTGATGATACGTCAACAGGTTCATTATGGTAAGATACCCCATGTTGACGTGTTTTTTGATATCTTGCTTTTTTGCGTCTTTTAATTTGAGCCGTAACCTAACGGGACAAAATATTGTACATGTAGAGAGCGTGAGAAGTCGCCTATTCTTGTTTAGATAATACGACAATGCATAGTAGGTTGGGTAAACTTGGCGGGGATTCAAAAACAACAATAGGAGAGAGAGCTCCATAAAAGTTGTTTTTTCTGATGATTTTGCAATGCCTTCAAAATATCCTATTAACATAAAGGAGAAATAAGTTGCCAAATTTAATCGAGAAGTTTTTAAATGATGAGATATCATCTCAGGAGTTTTATAACTCAATTTATGATTTCGTTACTTCCTTTCATATTCGAAATGGTGAATTTGAGGGGAATTATTATGTCATAAAGAAAATGGATAGAGATAATTTCATCATTTTCCCTGAAAATATTTTTCCTGATTTACACAGAGAGATTCCTAATTGCACTTCTGTTTTTAGTCAAAATTTAATTCTTTTAATTAATGAATTTGCTAAAAAAAGAGGCTTTGACACACGGTGAATATAATGTTTAAGTTTATTGAGCATTGTTTCATTTAAAGTTTGCTCCTGAAAAACTCTAAATAAAGAACACCCAGGCGAAAACAACTCGTCTGGGTGTTTTTCATAACCTTTAAGCGTACCGACTTACCCCCGCTCCATCCCCCGCCAGAACCACCGGGAGCCGTTTCGGTCCAAACATCATATTGCTCTCGATCCGTTCCAGCGGAACAGTGTGGTCCACGCGGAAGTTCGGGAAACGCTCCAGCAGCGTTTCCAGCACAACTCTCGCCTCCAGGCGGGCAAGCTGTGCGCCGAGACAATAATGAATGCCGCTGCCAAGCCCGACATGCGGGTTGGGATTCCGATGGAGATTGAACAGCTCCGGCTGTTCAAATACGGTTTCGTCATGATTGGCGGAGCCGATATAGAGAAACGCCGGATCGCCCGCGCGCAGCTGATGCCCGCATAACTCCATGTCCTCTTTTATCGTCCGGTAGGTGAGCTGCACGGGAGAGCAGTAGCGAAACACTTCCTCCAGCGCTGCCGGGATAAGGGAGCGATTAGCCAGCAGCTCCGCGCGCACTTCAGGCAAGCCGTCAATGCAGAGGAAGGCGGAAGCAATCAGGTTGGTGGTCGTTTCGTTGCCCGCAACGAGCAGCAGAATACAGAAGCCAATAAGCTCTATTTCCGAGAGCTTTTCGCCTTCAACCTGTGCTTCTGCCAGCTTCGTAATCAGGTCGTCCTGCGGGTTGCGGCGCCGTTCGTCGGCAATTTCCTTAAAGTATACGGTCATTTCCTGCTGGCATTGTTGAAAACGCTCGCCGTTATTGCCAACAAGATCCTCCGACCATTGCTTGAACCGCTCAAAATCCTCGTTTGGCACTCCGAGCATACGGGCAATGACGGAAACCGGCAGCGGACTGGCCAGATCGGCCATCAACTCAAATTGGCCCGCCGCCTCGGCGCGGTCGAACAGCTCCTCCGCAAGGGAGCGAATAGAGCTCTCCATCGCTTCAATGACTCTAGGCGAAAAAGCTTTGGATACTAACATGCGCAGCTGACGGTGTTTAGGCGGGTCTGTCCGCAGAATGCTCGATTCTATCGGATCGTCGGAAGGCTGCGTGTCCTGCGACGAGAACAGGTCGTGGCGCGTAAACGCAAGCTTGACCTCCTCGTAACGGTAGAGCCTCCAGCCCGTCACTCCTTCATGTTCCTCGTAATAAACCGGCTCCACCGGTATGTGCTGCCTTTTTTCACGATAGGTATCAAGCGGAATAATGCCTGCGGCATTCCAATCCATTTTAAGCCCCTCCTTAAAAAGGTTACCATGATAATGGTTTGGTGTTCGAACTATTATATTCTCTAACCAACTGGAATATCCTGCTTTTGAATGGGAATCGATTCCTAAATTTTTTGAAGGGAAGGTTTTTGTGTCCCGCCTCCGATCTGTTGTAAAATAGAAAGGATAGGGAACGGCAAAGGAGATTACATATGAAATATCATGAGCTTACTATTTATACAACGGAAGAAGCGGTGGAGATGATCTCTAACTTCCTGCATGAGCAGGGAGCGGGCGGCGTATCCATCGAGGAGTCGGGCTCGCTTGAACGCAGGCGCGATCTGAGCTTTGGCCAGTGGTACGAGCTGCCGCTAAACGATATTCCGGAAGGAAACGTTCTTATTAAAGGTTACTTCAGTGAAGAAGAGGATATGGACGCGCATGTGGCGGCGGTCCGTCCGCGCATCGAGGAGCTGCGGGAGTACGAGATTGATCCGGGCCAATACGAGATTTCGGTATTTACAGTGGACGAAAATGATTGGGCGACCGCTTGGAAGCAATATTTTAAACCGATTCGTGTTACGGAACGCCTGACGATTAAGCCTACCTGGGAAGAATATGAAGCTTCGGAGGGTGAGGTTGTTTTGGAGATTGATCCGGGCATGGCTTTTGGCACCGGCACACATCCGACTACCTCGCTATGCTTGCGGGCGCTGGAATCGACCATCCGCGAGGGCGACGAGGTTATCGACGTTGGAACTGGCTCCGGCATTCTCGCAATCGGGGCCGTAAAGGTCGGCGCAGGCCGTGTGCTTGCCGTCGATCTTGATCCCGTTGCTGTCTCCAGCGCGATTGAAAACGCCAGTCTTAACGGGCTGGAAGACCGTATCCAGGTGCTGCAAAGCGACCTGCTCGGCGTGCTGAAAATAAGCAGCGGGGAAGCTTCAAGCTGGAGCGACAACGCCAATCCTGTCGAGGCAAAAGTGAGAGCGGAGCTTGCGGAAAGGGCGATCAACGAACCTCTGCTTGTGAGTGTGCCTTGCGATGTCATCGTGGCAAATATTTTGGCGGAAATCATTCTGTTGTTCCTGGACGATGTGTACGCTGCGCTGAAGCCGGGCGGAACTTACATTGCTAGCGGCATTTACGAGAATAAGGAAGAAACAGTCGCCTCGGCGCTGCTTGCTTCCGGTTTTGAAATCGTTGACCGCGTGCGCGAGGACAAATGGATTGCCTTTGTAGCGGCTAAACCGAAAGAGGAAGGGTAGGAAATCTTCGATGGATGGACTTCAAAGCTTCCTGCGTTATCCGCTGGAGGAACTGCCATTTCTGGCTCTGGTGCTTATCATTGCCTTTACACTGCACGAGTTCGCCCATGCTTACGCGGCTTACAAATTCGGCGACGATACGGCCTACAAGCAAGGAAGGGTTACGTTAAATCCAGCCGTTCATTTGGATTTGTTCGGCACGCTGCTGATTTTGATTGCCGGATTTGGCTGGGCGAAGCCCGTTCCGGTCAATCCGCTGAATTTTAAACGTCCGCGATTGATGAACATCGTCGTGGCGCTGGTGGGTCCGCTTAGCAACCTGTTGCTGATGGCGATTGGCGTGTTGTTAGTGCTTGTTCTCAATTCGACTGAGCTTTTGCACGGAGCACCGGAGCGTGTTATCGATGCGTTGAATATTTTCTTTAAATACTTCATTTACATGAACGGAATGCTGTTTCTGTTTAACCTGATTCCGCTGCCGCCGCTTGACGGCTACCGGATTGTGTATGAGCTGCTGCCAAGACGGACGCGGATTCGGTTGGACCAATACTCTCAGTGGGGAATGTTTATTTTCTTGCTGCTTGTGTTTATTCCGCCGCTGAGCAGAGCTACGATTCAGCCGTATTTAAGTTTGGTTGGAGACCTGCATTTGATGCTTTTAAGGTTTTTTTCGATTTTTTTCTAAAATACTTAGTTTTGTTCCCGGTCTGCAGCAGGCCGGGCTTTTTTGTTTGAAATATATTCATTTTCTAGATTAAGTGCGGAATGGATTCGCCAAAATGGGTGCTAGAGCAGAAATAAGGCCGTCAAATGCCCTTAAGAAACGGAGAAACGGAGAAACGGAGAAACGGAGAAACGGAAATACGGGTGCGGTAGCCGAAAAACAACAGCGGAAGCCCCAGCTATCCGCTATTAAGCTACCTTTTTGGGTCAAAGCAGGGGAGTGCGTTGACACCACCAAACAGCTCATACTGATGCTCTATCGGCCTGCCAGCGATGCCCTGCGCCTGTGCATGGATTTTAGCGTCCAAAAGGTGTATGATGGAGGATGACTTTTAACGTACAGGGGTTTAATATGCAGCGATACTTTGTAACGCCGGAACAGTTCGGCGAATTAACGGTCGTTCTCCGGGGCGAGGACGCCCATCATATGGTGAAGGTTATGCGCATGAAATCGGGCGACGAGGTCATCGTTACGGACGGCGTGTCGCGAGAAGCGCGCGTTGCGCTGAAGGAGCTGACTCCCTCGGAGGTAACGGCCGAGGTAGTTGAAGAGCTGCCTATGGACCGCGAGCCGCTCTGGCAGGTGACAGTGGCGCAGGGCTTGCCCAAGGGGGACAAGATGGAGCTTGTCATCCAAAAAGGGACCGAGCTTGGCGCGGCGGCTTTTTTGCCTTTCCAATCGGAGCGGATGGTCGTTCAGTACGACGCCCGCAAAGAAGCGAAACGGCTGGAGCGCTGGAGCCGCATCGTCAAAGAGGCGGCGGAGCAGTCGCATCGCAGCCGTTTGCCTGCCGTTCACGAGGTGCATAGCTGGAAACAGCTTATTGCTGCTGTGGCGGATTATGATTTGGCATTGTTTTGTTACGAGGCGGAGGGGCATGGCCCTTCAGGCGCTTCCGGTTTGGGAGACCGCATCCGCCAAGCGCGCGAAAGCGGCGTATTAAAGGAAGGCGAACCTCATTCGGTGCTGCTCGTTGTGGGACCGGAGGGCGGCTTCAGCGCCCGTGAGGCGGAAGAGATTCAAGGGGCCGGCGCAATGGCGGCGGGGCTTGGTCGGAGAATATTGCGGGCGGAAACAGCAGGGCTGGCCGGGTTGGCAGCGCTCATGTACGAGTCCGGCGAAATGGGAGGAAGATGAACGAGATGCCATCGGTAGCACTTCACACCTTGGGCTGTAAAGTCAATTTTTACGATACCGAAGCCATCTGGCAGCTTTTCAAAAATGAAGGCTATGAACAGGTTGACTTCGATTCAGATAAAGCAGATGTTTACTTAATTAATACCTGTCATGTGACAAATACGGGCGACAAAAAAAGCCGCCAGATTATCCGCAGAGCGATTCGCCGTAATCCGGATGCCGTTATTGCCGTAACGGGCTGTTACGCGCAGACGTCCCCAGCGGAGATTTTGGATATTCCCGGCGTTGATTTGGTCATTGGCACGCAGGACCGCGACAAGCTCATGCATTATGTGCAGCAGGTCCAGCAGGAGCGCACACCGGTCAACGCGGTTCGGAATATTATGAAAACACGCGAGTTCGAGGAGCTGGACGTTCCGGATTTTGCAGACCGCACGCGTGCTTTTCTGAAAATCCAGGAAGGCTGCAACAACTTCTGCACGTTCTGCATCATTCCTTGGTCGCGCGGACTGTCCCGCAGCCGCGATCCTCAAACGGTTGTCGCCCAGGCGCGCAAGCTGGTTGAAGCGGGCTTTAAGGAGATTGTGCTCACGGGTATCCATACCGGCGGTTACGGCGACGATCTGGACAACTACAAGCTATCCGATCTGCTGTGGGCTCTCGACAAGGTGGACGGATTGGAGCGCATCCGCATCAGCTCCATTGAAGCGAGCCAGATTGACGAGGATATGATCGAGGTGCTGAACAAGTCGCCAAAAATGTGCCGTCATCTGCATGTTCCGCTCCAAGCGGGAGACGATACGGTGCTGAAGCGTATGCGACGGAAATATA
This sequence comes from Paenibacillus pasadenensis, assembly GCF_023715725.1. Lineage (GTDB taxonomy): Bacteria > Bacillota > Bacilli > Paenibacillales > Paenibacillaceae > Paenibacillus_O > Paenibacillus_O pasadenensis_A. Next base: position 711,519 of record NZ_JAMBOT010000001.1, on the reverse strand, counting down.
CAACGGAAGAATTTGCAACGACGATCCGGCGGCTGCACGAGGCAATGCCTGGTGTGGCGATTACGACCGACGTCATCGTCGGTTTCCCGGGCGAATCGGAGGAGCAATTCGATGCCGGTTATGCCTATATGAAGGAACTCGGTTTTTCTGAAATGCATGTATTTCCGTACTCCAAGCGGACCGGAACGCCGGCGGCGCGTATGGAGGATCAGGTGGACGAAGCGGTCAAAAACGAGCGTGTCCACAAGCTGATCGACCTGTCGGAGCAAATGCAGCTTGCCTACGGCCAAAAGTATGTCGGTCATACGCTGTCGGTTATTCCGGAGCGGGAGCACAAAGGCTCCGCGCCGGGTTCCGGCCTCGTGATGGGCTACTCGGATAACTACATTCAAGTTGTATTTGAGGGAGACGAGTCCTTAATCGGTAAGCTGTGCCGCGTGGAAGTTGTTGAAGCGGGTGTGAACGAATGCCGCGGCCGTCTGATTGAGGTATGTGAGGAAAAGCCGGCGAAGCTGGAACGGGCTGGAGCATAACGAAAAAAAGCAGCAGCAAGCATGCTTGCAGCCTGCCCGAATGCGAGGAGCAGTTCGGTATACAGGCTGCGGATGGCGGTGCGTCATGGAATTATTCAGACCGGGAGGATCAGGAGCGCATGAAGGAAATCTCAGCAGGCGGGGTCGTTTACCGGCGGACGCCAGAGCTTGGGCTGCAAATCCAGCTCATTCAAGACCGATACGGCAAGGTTTCCTTGCCAAAGGGCAAAATGGAGCCGGGCGAGACGGTGGAAGAGACCGCGCTCCGGGAAATCGTGGAGGAAACCGGCATGCAGGGCCGGATCATCGAGCCGATTGACCAGATCAAGTACCAGTACCGCCACGAGACGAAGGGACTGGTGGACAAAGAAGTCCATTATTATCTCGTCGAGGCAACGGGAGGCACGCTGCAGGCGCAGGTCGAAGAGATTCGCGGCGTGGAATGGTTCGAGCCGGAAGAGGCTTGGCGTAAGCAGAAGCAGTCTGGCTACGACAACAACGATCGTATTCTTGCTGGAGCGCTTAGGCTGCTCGGGCTGAATATAAACGGAATTTAGCGGCACTATGCGCGCTTTTGGCCCCGTCCCTACCCTTTGGGGACGGGGTTTTCGCTTGCGCCTTTGCGTGAAGTAAGTCCAGGCAAATAACAGAGCGGCAGGACGATCAGCGAGCAAATGATGTTGAACAGCGTTTGCGCGTGAGCGAGCTGCGCGGCTGCTCCGCCGCCGAACCACGCCGCCGCCTGGGCGAGCTGCGGCGTAAGCGGCAGGAAGAGCGCCGCTCCTCCGACATTTAGCGCGACATGGAACCAGGCGACGCCTGCCCCAGCGCGGGAGCCGCCAATGGAGGCGAGCACAGCGGTGACGCAGGTGCCGACATTGGCGCCGATGATGATGGCGATGCCAAGCTCAGGCGGCAGGGAGCCAGTGGCGGCAAGGCTCATCGCCATGCCGATGACGGCAGCGCTGCTGTGCACAGCGGCAGTCAGAACCGCTCCCGCCAGCAGTCCCCAGAGCAAGCTGTCGCCGGAGCGCTCCATGAACCAGCTGAAAAACGGACTGCTCTGTACGGCGGCTCCGATTGATTTCATGACGGCGATACCCGCTAGTATGAGCGCAAAGCCGAACACAATTAAGGAAACGCTGCGCAGCGGACGCAGCCAGCGCTGGTGATTGCGCCCCTCCGTTGGGCTCATTTCGCCGAGTACGGCGGTGAGCAGCCAGCCTGCGAAGGAGGCGAGCAGCAGCGGGCCTGCGAGCCGCTCCAGCTCCAGCCCGATCAGCTCCGTTGTCAGGCAGGTGCCGATATTGGTGCCAAGGACGATGCCGAGCGTCCGGGCAAAGCTCATGACGCCCGCGTTGACCATGCCGATGGCAATGACGGTAACGGCGGTGCTGCTCTGCAGCACGGCGCTGATGACGGCTCCCGTAGCAAGCCCGTGCAGCGGAGTTCGGGTAAACCGCTCAACGGCAGCGGTGAGATGGTGTCCGGCGGAACGGTGCAGCGCGGCTTCCATGAGCTTCATGCCGAGCATGAAGATGGCGAAGCCGAGCACGGCGGGAATAACGATGCTGCTAAGCATGAGAAGGACTCCTTTTTGAACCGGAGGGGCCGGATAATACGTTCGTTCCTAATGTATGAGGACAGGCGGGACGTCATGACGAGCCTTGACGACAAGCAAGCGGACGATAAGCGGAAGGATGAGGGAATATGAGCAGAGCAAAGCTTTATTTGCATAAGAAAAAAACGAAACGTCTGGAACAGGGCCAGCCTTGGGTTTACGCGGGCGAAATCGAGCGGATGGAAGGAGAGGCCGAGCCGGGGGCAATGGTTGACGTGCTCGCTGCAAACGGCCGTTATCTCGTTTCGGGATACTGGAATCCCGCGTCGCAAATCCGGGTGCGCGTTATTTCGCGCCAGCCTGAAGCCGAGCTGGACGAGGCGCTGCTGACGGCCCGTCTGCTGGATTGCAAAGCTCACCGCGAGCGTTTTCTGAACGAGCCGGACTGCCGTCTGGTGTACGGCGAAGCGGATTATTTGCCGGGTCTGGTCGTGGACCGTTTTGCCGACGTGCTTGTTGTACAGATTTTGACGCTCGGCATGGATTTGCGCCGCGACGAGCTGGTTCGGAGCTTAGTAAGCGTATTTCAGCCAAAGGGCATCTATGAGCGCAGCGACGTCGGCGTGCGCAAGCTGGAAGGGCTGGAGGAGCGGACAGGCGTTCTTTACGGAGATTGCCCGCGCATCGTGGAAATTGTGGAAAACGGCATCGTCATGGAGGTTGACCTCGTCGAGGGCCAGAAGACCGGTTACTTCTACGACCAGCGGGAAAATCGTGCTTCCATCGCGCCGCTCATGAAGGGCTGGGGTGCGCGCAGCGGCATTGCACTGCAGCGGCGCCCATTGGACGAGCTGCCGGAAGGCTGGGAAGCGGCAGCAGGCTTGCGGAGCGTTGAGTCGGTTACGGCGCAAGCTGCAAGTGCTGAGGGTTCTATCAAAGATGCATCAGTCAGCGGCGAAACCGCGCTTGTTCCGGTTAACCGCAGCGGCAAGGTGGTCACGTATCCGCTGTGGGACGGCGCGACGGTGCTGGAATGTTTTGCGCATACCGGGAGTTTTACGCTTCATGCCTGTAAATACGGCGCCAAAAAAGTCACCTGCCTCGACGTATCCGACCATGCCATTGAGACGGCGCGCCGCAACGTAGAGCGGAACGGCTTCAGCGACCGGGTTGAATTTGTCGTTGACGACGCCTTCCAGTATTTGCGCCAGCAGGCCAAGGGGCTTGAAGAGCGCGCAGTCCGTGCCAGCGGAGCGGCCGGCGGAAAACCGATTGATACATCCAAGCCGATGAGCAGCGGCCGCACCTGGGATGTCGTCATTCTCGATCCGCCCGCATTTGCCAAAACAAAAGGGGCTGTCGAAGGCGCATGCCGCGGCTACAAGGACATCAATCTGCACGGTATGAAGCTGGTCAACGAGGGCGGTTATCTTGTCACGGCGAGCTGCTCCTACCATATGAAGCCGGAGCTGTTCCTGGAGACGATCCAAGAAGCGGCAGCGGACGCAGGCAAGTCGCTTCGCCTCATTGAGTGGCGCGCGGCGGGCAAAGACCATCCGCAGCTGCTTGGGGTAGCTGAAGGGCATTATTTGAAATTTGCGGTGTTTGAGGTGCGAAGCCTGGCATAACAATGGAAGGTTGGTCGGCTGAAAGTTTGGAACCGGGGTTCAGCCTTTAAGGGAATGTTTTAGCTGGGAGGTGGGCCCGCGATGGGTACGGAGCTGCAAGTTGTACAGGAACGGGAAATGACGCTTGACCTCGCGCGGGAGCTGGCGGATCTTCTTGTGCAGGTTGTGGAGGACGGAGCTTCCGTCGGCTTTCTCCCTCCCTTGTCAGCGGAGGCGGCGGAGCGTTACTGGCTCGGGGCTCTTGAGGACGGCGTCACGCTGTTTACCGCCAGAATCTGCGGCAGGCTGGCGGGGACGGTGCAGCTGCAGCGTGCGCTTAAGGCAAACGGCTCGCATCGTGCGGAAATCGCCAAGCTGATGGTATCCCCGGATAGGAGGCGGGCTGGCGCGGCAAAAGCGCTGATGAATGCGGCGGAGCTTCTGGCTCAGAGCGAAGGGTTGAGCCTGCTCGTTCTGGACACTCGCGAGGGCGACCCAAGCAATCTTCTCTATCGCTCGCTCGGCTATACGGAAGCGGGACGGATTCCGGGTTATGCGCGTTCCGCGAACGGAGAGCTCCATGGGACGGTATATTATTATAAAGAGCTAGTATAGTAAGAGCCGGGAGTCGAGAGTAGCGGCGCAGACCTTTTAAGTTGAATTTATCCCAAGTTTCGGCGCGGCCGGGGCTTGGGATTTTTTGCGGTTTAGTCCGTTTGCCACGATTTGCACGTTCGGCAGGGGTTGTCATGGCACGCCTTGTAATGCTACTGTATAAGAACATATGTTCATAGAAGCTAGTAGAACTGGTGAAAAAAGGAATGGGCTGAAATTGAGCCTAGACCGGCTGAAATCCGAGGTTAACCGTGATGGAGGCAGGCTTTTGGAGCGGCAGCTCGTTTTTTTATCAATTTTCAGAGCGAACAGAGAAAGCCAATGAATGGATTTAAATGAATCGGGAGAGGGGAAAGCGGCCATGAAATTCATCCATACGGCAGACTGGCATCTCGGCAAGCTGGTTCAGGGCGTATATATGACGGAGGATCAGCGGCATGTGCTGGAGCAGCTTCTGGATGTTATCGAAAAGGAGCGCCCCGACGCCGTTGTCATCGCAGGCGATCTGTACGACCGGGCCGTCCCGCCGACCGAGGCGGTAGAGCTGCTGGACGAGACGTTGTCCCGCATTGTTATCGGGCTGCAAACGCCCGTTATCGCGGTATCCGGCAATCACGACAGTCCGGACCGGATCAGCTTCGGCACACGCCTGATGGCGGACAGAGGGCTGCATTTGGCGGGCCAGTTCAAGCTGGACGCGGAACCGGTAAAGCTGCGGGATGATTTCGGCGAGGTCCATTTTCATCTTGTCCCGTACTGCGATCCTTCGATGGTCAGGCTGGCGCTGCAGGATGAGAGCATTCGTACGCATGATGCGGCCATGAAGGCTGTCACGGAACGTTTGGCGGCAAGACTTGATGCGAATGCGCGCCATGTGTTTGTCGGACATGCTTTTGTAACTCCAAGCGGGGAGCCGCAGGACAATACGAGCGATTCCGAGCGTCCTTTGTCCATTGGCGGGGCGGAATATGTGAAGCCGGATTATTTTAAGGCGTTCCAGTATACAGCGATGGGCCATCTGCACCAGGCGCACTGGGTAGGCAGCGAAAACATCCGTTATTCCGGCTCGCCGCTCAAATATTCCGTATCCGAGGAGCATCACCGCAAAGGTTACCTGGTGGTTGAGCTGGACGGCGAGGGTAAAGTCAGTGTGGAGCATCGGCTTTTGGCGCCGAAGCGGGATATGCGCCGCGTCAGCGGATACATAAAGGATATCGAAGCTAGCCGTGATAGAAGCGAGGATTATGTGTTTGTAACGCTGCTGGATGAAAATCCGGTGCTTTTCCCGATGGAAAAGGTGCGCACGGTCTATCCGAACGCCCTTCATGTGGAGCGGCGTCCTGCGGCGGCGCTTCCCCGCACGGAGAGTTCCTCAGATGAATCGGCCGGTTCCGGGCGCAGCCGCCGGGACAGCGATCCGCTTTCGCTATTTGCGGCATTTTACCGCGAAGTGAAGGAAATCGAGCTTAGCGAGAGCAAAAAACAGCTGTTCCAGGACGTTTGCCGGAACGTGCTTCAGGGAGAGGGGGCGGCGCGATGAGACCGATCCGGTTGACGATGTGCGCCTTCGGGCCGTACCGGGACGAGGAGACCATTGATTTCGAGCCGCTGCACGGCAGAGGGCTGTTTGTTATTTCGGGACAGACCGGTGCCGGCAAAACAACGGTGTTTGACGCGCTTTGTTACGCGCTGTACGGGGCGGCAAGCGGAGAGGACCGGGCGGAGACGCGCATGCTGCGCAGCCATTTTGCGGGCGACGGCCAGCCGACCTCGGTCGATTTTCAGTTTATGGCGCGCGGCCGTACGTACCGGGTGTTCCGGCAGCTGCCGCACCGCCGTGCGGGCAACAAAAGCGAAACCGGCGGCAAGGCGGAGCTGTACGAGCTGACGGAGAGCGGCGAGCTGCCGGTGACGGACCGTTTTCATATCAAGGAAGTGGACGCCCGCCTGGAGGAGCTTGTCGGCCTGACGAAGGATCAGTTCAGCCAGATCGTCATGCTGCCGCAGGGGGAGTTCCGCAAGCTGCTGACCTCCGATACGGAAAATAAAGAAGAAATACTGCGCCGCCTGTTTGGAACTGAGCTGTACCGGCGGCTGGAGGAAAGCTTTGCCGGGCGGGCGCGCGAGCTGCGCGAGGCGGTTAAGGATAACCGCCAGCGGCTGCTTTATATCGGCGAGCAGGTCAAGAGCAGCCTGCCGCCCCGCCAGGAGGGCTCCCTGTCCGCCGTGCTGGCGCAGGAGCATGCCGGAGCCGTCCAGCTGCTGGACGGGCTGGCGGAGGAGGAGCGGCATTATGCGGAGCTGGCCGTGCAGCTGCTTAAGGTGCGAAGCGAGGCGGAGACGGCGTGGGAAATGCAGCGGGCGAAGCTTGCTGAAGCGGCGCGTGTGAACGGCCGTTTGGACGAGCTTGATGCGGCCCGGCGGGCGGCGGAGCAGCTGGAAGCGCGCGGCATTGAGATGAGCGCGCTGGAGAAGCGGCTGGCTGCCGCCGAGCAGGCGGAGCGCCTTGCTCCGTATGAGGAGCAGGCGCAGCGCGCGGCGGCGGAAGCGGCGGCAGTGGAGCAGCGGCGTGGCGAAGCCGCCGCTGCTGCGGAGCGCGCCGCGCTGCGGCTGGAGGCCGCCGGAGCAGCGGCGGCGGCCGAGGAAGCCCGCGAGCCGGAGCGCCGCGAGGCGGAGCGGGAGCAGCAGCGGCTTGGCGAGCTGCTGCCGTCGGTCCGCACGCTCGGCGAGCGCCGGGCGGAGCTGGAGCGGCTGCGCGCAGGCGAGCGGCGGCTGGCGGCGGAGCAGGAGCGCGCCGGAGCGGAGCTGGAGCGCAGCCGCGCGGAGCGCCGCGAGCTGGGCGGGCGGCTGGAGGCGCTGGAGCGGGAACTTGAGGCGCTGCCGGACCGAGAGCGGCGGCTGGACTTCCTGCTGCGCCGCCATGAGCTGCTCAAGCTGCTGCAGGCTGCTGCGGCGCAGGCAGCGGAGCTGGAGCGCTCCCGTGTTGAGCGCGAACGGGCGGCGGCAGCGCTCCGTGAGGAGACGGAGCGGCTGGAGCAGCGCTGGATTGAAGGGCAGGCGGGCAGGCTCGCCGCGCATCTGCATGACGGCAAGCCGTGCCCGGTATGCGGCAGCGAGTCCCATCCCGCCAAGGCTCTTGAGGGCGGGGAGACGGTCAGCCGCGAGGAATTGCAGGCCGCTAAAGAGCGGCTGCTGCATCTGGAGCGCGAGCTGGCGGCTGTATTCGCTCAAGCGGCAGCCGCGATGGAGCGCTCGGCTGAGGCGGAAGCGCGGCGCGGCGAGCTGGAGATCGGCGGCGAGCCGATGGAGCTGCAGCTTGAGCGCACGCTGGAGGAGGGCCGCCAGCTGCGCGTTGAATGCCAGCGGCTGAAGGCGCTCCAGGCGGAGCGCGGCCCGATGCGCGAAGCTCTGGGCGGCGTAGAGCGCCGCATAGAGGCGTTGGAGGCGGAGCGCGAGCGGCTGCAGGCGGAGCGTCAGCCGCTTGCGCTTGATATAGCGGCGCGCAGCTCGCGCCTGGAAGCGGAGCTTGCGACGGTGCCTGAGCCGCTGCGGGATGCGGCGGAGCTGGAGCGCCGCCTGGCCGCCGCGGAGAGGCAGGCGGCGGAGCTTGGCGCCGCGCTGCGGCGGGCGCAGGAGCTGCTCTCCGCAGCGCGGACCGGCGCGGCGGAAGCGGCTGCGCGGCTGGAGCAGCTGGCGGAGCAGGCTCGCGGCGCGGCGGAGGCCGCCGAGACGGCTCGCCGGCGCTTAACGGCGGAGCTGGCCGCCGCCGGGTTTGCCTCGGCGGAGGCATGGCTTGCCGCGCGGATGGCGGAAGCGGCTCGCGGCCAAGGCCGCCGCGAGCTGGAGGCGTACCGCAGCGGACTTGCCGCCCAGCGGCGGCTTGCCGAGGAGCTGGAGCGCGAGCTCGCAGGCTCTGAGCGCAGCGAGCTGGACGGGCTTGCCGCGGAAGCGGAGCGCCTTGGCGCAGAGCGCGAGAGCGCCGATGCGCGCTGGCGCGAGGCCGACCGCTGCCGCGCTCAGGCAGGCGCGCTAGCGGCTGCCGTAGGGGAAGCCGCCCGCCGTTATGGCGATTCCGAGCGCGAGCTTGAAGAGGTCGCCGATCTGCATGAGATGCTCAAAGGCGACAATGCGCTGAAAATTTCCTTTGAACGATATATTTTGATCGAGTTTCTGGAACAGATTTTGCACGCGGCCAACGAGCGGCTGAGAGAGCTTTCAAGCGGCCAGTTCGTGCTTGAGCGCAGCGGCCGTCTGGAAGCTCGCGGGCGGCAGAGCGGACTGGGACTCGATGTGTACGACAGCTATACCGGCCAGAACCGGGATGTGAAATCCCTTTCCGGCGGCGAGAAGTTTAATGCCTCCCTGGCGCTGGCGCTTGGCATGACAGATGTCATCCAATCCAGCCGGGGAGGCGTGTCGATCGACATGATGTTCATCGATGAAGGCTTCGGCTCGCTCGACGAGGAGTCTCTCGGCAGAGCCATATCGGCTCTCGCCGACCTGCAAAAGGCCGGACGGTTGATTGGCGTCATTTCGCATGTGCAGGAGCTGAAGGATGCTTTCCCGGCCGTGCTTGAAGTGAGGAAAACAAAAGAGGGCCACAGCAGCACCCGGCTTGTGTTGAAGTAAGGGTGCTTAGGACCAACTGGCCTGCTGTTCCGGCTTGACGGTGCGCAGAAGCTTGGATTTGGTATCAGGAGCAAACACGTCTTCATAGCGCCGAAGCGCAACTAATAAATGAACATACCGCTATTTTTAATGGATGGCACTTACAAACATAAACCTCCCGCGCAACCTGGCCCGGGAGGAATCATCTTAACAAGAGCGGCGTCGCCGCCGGAAGGGAGCGCGGAAACGATGGGACTTCAGTTCATATTGGGAAGAGCGGGCACGGGCAAAACCTCCGCTTGCATGGAGGAAATTCGCCGCGAGCTGGCCGCCGACCCGGCAGGCCCGCCGCTTATTTTGCTGACGCCGGAACAAGCGACGTTCCAGACGGAGTACGCGCTGCTCGGTACGGGAGATGTCCGCTCCAGCCTTAGAGCCCAGGTGCTCAGCTTTCGCCGGCTGGCGCTGCGCGTCATGCAGGAAACGGGAGGAGCCGCCCTTGTTCCTGTAGGCGAGAACGGCAAAAACATGCTTCTGCACAAAATCATGCACCGGTTGTCGCCTCAATTGAAGCTGTTTCGCGGCGGAGCCGAGCAGCAGGGCTTCATCGCCAAAATGGGCGAGCTGCTTACGGAATGGAAGCGGTACGGGATTGACTCCACTGCGCTGAGAGAGCGGTTCGGACTGACCATTGATTCGGAGGACGCTCCGGGCTCCGGCAGCTTGTTGGGCCGAAAGCTCCACGATCTGGAGCTGGTTTATGGAGAGCTTGAACGCGAGCTGGCGGGGCATTACATGGACGACGAGGACCATCTGAGCTATTTGGCGGACGGCTTCGGCGATTGCCGCTCCATGCAGGGAGCCCGCTTCTGGCTGGACGGCTTTAGCGGGTTTACGGCCCGCGAGTTAACCGCTGTCGGAGCGCTGCTTCGCCATGCGGACTCCGTGACGATAACGCTCTGTCTAGACCGATCCTACGCAATTGGCGAGAAGCCGCATGAGCTGGATTTGTTTTATCCTGCGGCGGATACATTTACCCGGCTGCTTGCGCTTGCGGATGAAGTTGGCGCAGAAGTGGAAGAGCCGCGCGTGCTTTCCGCAGCACTTGCTCCCCGGTACCGGCAGGACGGCATGCTGCAGCACCTGGGCCGGAATTTCGGAGGGCGGATTCCGATGAGGGCCGCTCTAAATGATGAAATTGCGCTTACGGCCGCCGCCAGCCGCCGAGCCGAGGTGGAAGCCGCTGCGCGTGATATGGTGCGTCAAGTCCGCGACCACGGCATGCGCTGGCGGGATATGACAGTCACTATGCGGCAGCCGGCGGATTACAGCGATACGATTTTGAACGTGTTTGCCGACTATGGCATCCCGTTTTTCTTTGACGGCCGTAAAGATGTGCTGCATCATCCGCTGGTGGAATTCATCCGCTCTGCGCTGGAAACAGTGCTGTACGGCTGGAAGCATGAAGCGATATTCCGGTGCGTCAAAACCGAGATGCTCTTCCCGAAAAACAGCCGGGAGCAGCGCGAGCGTTTTGACCGGCTCGAAAACTACGTGCTGGCAGCAGGTATTGAGGGCCGCCTGTGGGGCAGTCCCAAAAGCTGGCGGCCTCTGCATACGGGAGGCGTCGAGGACGAGCCTTCCGAGGCAAGCGCCCGCGAGCGTGCGGAGCTGGACGATCTGCTAAAGGCCCGAGCCGAGCTTGTCCGTCCGCTTTCCCGCTTGCAGCGGCGTCTGGCAAAAGCAGCTTCGGTGCGGGAGCAATGCGAGGCGCTGTTCGATTTTCTGGACCGCACCGGGGCAGCGGACCGTATGGAGCAGCGGGCCGAGCAGGAGCTGGCGGCGGGACGGCCGGGAGCGGCGCGTATTCAACGGCAGGTGTGGGATGGAGTGATCGCCCTGTTGGACCAGCTTGTGGAGATGGCGGGAGCTGAGAGCATACCGGCTGATCTGTTTGCAGGTTTGATTGAGACGGGCCTTGAGACGCTCAAGCTGTCCGCCGTACCGCCTTCGCTCGACCAGGTCGTCGTTGGCGCGATGGACCGGCTGCGCACCGGACAAGTTCGCGCTGCCTATATTTTAGGGGCGAGTGACGGCGTATTGCCGCTGCGCATTCAAGAAGACGGACTGCTTACGGACCGCGAGCGCGAGCAGCTTGGCGATTCAGGTCTGGAAATGGGGCCGGGCGTACGCCGCAGGCTGTTGGATGAGCGATTTATCGTTTACCGCGCTTTTTTGACCCCTTCTGACAGGTTATGGATCAGCTGGCCGCTGGCCGACGAAGAGGGCAAAAGCCTGCATCCGTCGGAATACGTCCGCCATATCCGCCAGCTGTTTCCCCAGTTGATTCTATCGTCCGCTGCTGGCGTGCCGGAAGTGAATTTGGCGTCCAGTCGGCTGTTAGACTATTTGGAGCTGCCGGAGCGCGCTCTATCCTACCTCATTCCGCGTCTCCGCGATTGGCTGGACGGAGGGGAGATGGAGCCGCTTTGGCAGGATGTGTACAATTGGTTTGCTGAAAGGCCGGAATGGCAGCCAAGGCTGCTTGCCATGCTGCAATCCATCGATTATGAAAATCAAGTCGTCCGGCTCGGGCGCGGCATGGCAGACCGTCTTTACGGCGGCCAGCTGACGGCAAGCGTAACGCGTATGGAACGTTTCGTTTCCTGTCCGTTCCAGCATTTTGCCGTGCATGGCTTGAAGCTGAAGGAACGCAGGCTGTACCGGCTGGGCGCTCCCGACATGGGGCAGCTGTTCCATGCCGCGCTGACCAAGGTTGCCTCCGAGCTTGGGGAAGGCTGGGGACGCTCCGGCCCTGCGATCATTCAGGAGGCTGCGGGCAAAGCGGTCGACGAGCTGGCGCCGCGCCTGCAGTCGCACATTTTGCTCAGCAGCGGACGTTACCGCTATATCGCGGGCAAGCTGAAGTCCATCGTGGCCAGAGCTGCCGTCGTTCTCGGCGAGCATGCCCGCCGGGCTGAATTTCAGCCGGTCGGACTGGAGGTTCAGTTCGGCCCTGGCGGAGAGCTGCCTCCGCTTGACGTCGAGTTCCCGGACGGCAGCGGCATGATCCGGCTGATCGGCCGGATCGACCGGGTTGATGCCGCGCGCTCCGACAAAGGCCTGCTGCTGCGCGTGCTGGATTACAAGTCCAGCGCTACGCAGCTGCGGCTGGAAGAGGTGGCAAGCGGGCTTTCGCTGCAAATGCTGACCTATCTGGACGTGCTGCTTACTCATGCCGAAGGCTGGCTTGGCGAGCCGGCTCAGCCGGCTGGCGTGTTATATTTTCATGTGCAAAATCCGGTAATGAGCGTTCCTGCGGGACTTCCCCAGGATGAAGCTGCGGCAATGCTGCTCAAGCGGTTCAAAATGCGCGGCCTGCTGCTTGACGACGCCGAGACGGTGCGGATGATGGATGCAGGGCTGGAGGGCCGTTCCGATCTGCTCCCGGCCGGCTTCAAAAAAGACGGGACCTTCCTTGGCGATTCCGCTGTTGCCTCGGGGCGGCAGTGGGAGCTGCTGCGCCGTTCCGTGCGCCGCACGATCGGGACGATCGGGCAGTCGGTAAAAGAGGGCGAGATCGCCATCCGCCCTTACCGGCTGGGCTCCAAAACGCCCTGTCAATTTTGCTCCTATAAACCGGTGTGCCAGTTCGACCCGCTGAATGAAGGCAATGATTATTTGAAGCTGGCCGCTCCCGGCAGGGAGGAATTTTGGACTTCCCTGGAGGGGCTGGCGGATGCGCAGTCGGAGCCGGCGGCAGGGGAAGAGGATGCCGTCAGCCTGCTTTCCCCGGGGCTGAGTAAATTAGCCGATATCAACGGAAGGAGAGATGAAGATGACCGAGCCGATTCTTAAGCCGGAGGGCTCGCGCTGGACGGACGAACAGTGGGCCGCCATTACGGCCCGCGGCGGAGATGTGCTTGTGGCCGCCGCCGCCGGTTCAGGCAAAACAGCCGTGCTTGTCGAGCGGATCATCCGCATGATCTCCGAGGACATCGATGTGGATCAGCTGCTCGTCGCAACGTTCACCAAAGCCGCTGCCGCCGAAATGAAGGAGCGGATCCGCGCCGCTTTGGAGGCGGCGCTGGAGCTTCAGCCCGATTCGGAGCATCTGCAGCGCCAGCTTGCGCTGCTTGGCAGAGCCTCCATCACGACGCTGCACTCGTTTTGCCTCGATGTCATCCGCCGTTATTATCCGTTGATCGGCCTTGATCCGGGCTTCCGGGTTGCCAACGAAACCGAAAGCGAGCTGCTGCGGCTGGAGGTGCTGGACGAGCTGTTCGAGCGCAAATACAGCGAAGCTTCCGCCAGCAACGTTCGCTTTCTGGAGCTTGCCGACCGGTATGGCGGCGAAAAGAGCGATGAGCCGCTCTATCGCCTCGTTCAGCAGCTGTACGAATTTTCCCGTTCGCAGCCTTGGCCGGATGAATGGCTGCGCGGCATGGCGGCGGCATTTAATGTGGAAGATCCTGAGGATGTGGCGGACAGCCCGTGGCTGGCGGCGCTTGGAGCGGATGTGCGGCTTAGCCTGCAGGGAGCGGCCGCTGCGCTGCGCGAAGCGCTGGAGCTTGCGCTGTCACCAGGAGGCCCGCTGCCCTATGCGGATACGCTCGGGGACGACCTGCGGCTGGTCCATTCCATCGAGGAGGCCGTGCTGACGCGGCCTTGGGATGAATGGCGGGATGCCTGGCAGCTCGCGGGCGGGTTCGGCCGCCTGAAGTCCGTTCGCTCCGGCGGTGACGCCGATCCGCTGCTGCAGGAGCGGGCCAAGGAGCTGCGCGACGAGGCGAAGAGCATCATCGATGAGCTTGGCAAAGAGATTTTCAGCCGGCCGGCCCGCGCCTACACGGAGGAGCTGAGGCAGCTCGCGCCGCTTATGGAGACGCTTGCCGAGCTGGTCATTGAATTTGACGAGTCCTACCGTAAGGAAAAACAGCGCAAGGGTCTGCTTGATTTCGGGGATCTGGAGCATTATTGTCTGGCGATTCTACGCTCTGAGACATCCACGCCGGAGGCGGCGTTTCCTTCGACGGCTGCGCTGGATTACCGGCGGCAGTTCCGCGAGGTGCTGCTGGATGAGTACCAGGACACCAACCGGGTTCAGGAGTCCATCGTGGAGCTGCTTACGGGCTCGGCCTCCGAGCCTTCCGAACGAAAGGGCGGCCGGCGTTTTATGGTCGGAGACGTTAAACAAAGCATCTACCGGTTCCGCCTCGCCGAGCCGGATCTTTTTCTGGACAAGTACCGCAGGTATGGCCCTGATGCAAAAGGCGAAGGCCGCAGAATCGATCTTGCCCGCAACTTCCGCAGCCGGCAGGAAGTTGTAGACGGCGTTAACGCTGTCTTCCGGGCGCTGATGCGGGAGTCTGTCGCGGAGATGGACTATGACCGGTCGGCGGAGCTGGTGCTTGGGGCCTCTTATCCGGATGCGGAGCAGCCGGAGGCAAATCGGGTCGAGCTGGCGCTCATCGACCGCCAGGGCAGCGGCGGGCGGGGAGGCGCAGAGCGGGCTGCCGCTGCTGCGGAAGCGGCCGACAGCCGCGAGGCGGAGCTGCGTGAGGAGGCTGCCGATCTGCAGACGGCCCAACTGGAGGCCAGATTCATCGCCCGGCGTATTTTGAAGCTGCGCGAGGAGGCTTTCCATGTTCAAGACGGCAAAGGCGGCAGCCGCCATTTGGCCTGGAGGGACATCGTCGTGCTGCTTCGCGCTACGAAGTCTTGGGCGCCGGTGCTTATGGAGGAGCTGCAAACAGCGGGAATACCGGCTTATGCCGAGCTCGGCAGCGGATATTTTGATGCGGTCGAGGTTGATACGATGCTGTCTGCGCTTCGGGTGACGGATAACCCTTATCAGGACATTCCGCTGGCTGGCGTGCTCCGTTCGCCGATGTTCGGGCTGACGGCGGAGGAGCTGGCTATGGTTCGCATCATCGGCGGCCAGAACAGCTTTTATGACGCGCTGGGCCAATCCGCGGACAGCCTGCTTGCTCCGCCTGATCTCCGGCATAAGCTGAATTATTTCCTTGGAAAAATGGACGTCTGGAGGGAGGCGGCCCGTCAGGGCAGTCTGGCGGACCTCATCTGGCGCATCTATAGTGAAACGGGTTATTATGATTGGGTCGGCGGTTTGGCCGCCGGAAGCCAGCGCCAGGCGAATCTGAGAGCGCTGCATGACCGGGCGCGGCAGTTTGAGGCGGGTTCGGCGCGGGGGCTGTTCCGCTTCCTTCGTTTCATGGACCGGATGAGAGAGAACGGCGGAGATTTGGGGGCTGCTGGAGCGCTCGGCGAGGGCGAGGATGTCGTCCGCATCATGTCTATTCACAAAAGCAAAGGGCTGGAGTTCCCGGTTGTTTTTGTCGCTGGACTGGGCAAAAAGTTCAATCAGCAGGACGTCAGCTCAACCTTTCTGATGCACAAACAGCTCGGCTTCGGGCCGAAATTCATTGACCCCGAGCTAAGGCTCAGCTATCCGTCGCTGCCCTGCCTTGCCATTCGCCGCAGAATGGGGATGGAGATGCAGGCGGAGGAGCTGAGGGTGCTTTACGTAGCGCTGACCAGGCCGAAGGAGAAAATGATTCTCGTCGGTACGGTCGACGACGCTCAGCGTCACATTGCCCGCTGGAGCTCGGCCCGCGGAGCGGAGGGCTCGCTCTCTGATTACCGGATTGCGTCAGCAAGGCGTTATTTGGATTGGCTCGGCCCGCTTGCGGGTTTGTCCGAATCCGAATCCGATGTCGATGAAGGTATTCCCGGTGATAGAGAAGGGGCTGTTTCCGGCAGCGGTGCAGCCGATGTCTTTACCGACTTGACCGTCACTCTGCTGGCAGACGCCTCGTCCGGATTGCAAACCCATCCGTCGCTGGAGCGTCTTCGTTACGGCTTCGCCAGCTGGCGTTCCGGCGTTGTGCCCTTTTTTACGCTGGGCGGCGAGGCCGCAGCAGCCGTTGAGGCGGAACCAATCGACCGGACCGAAGAACGCCAGGCTGTGATGCATACCGTTCCGCTGCCTGACGGAGGCTGCAAGGACGAGGTTGATATTCGTCTTTCCTGGAGGTATCCGTATCCGGAAGCTCCTAGAATTGCCGCTAAAACTTCCGTTACCGAGCTTAAACGGCTGCGCGCCGAAGCGGCGGCTGGAGAGGATGCGGCGCCGTTTGGAAACGGTCCGTTTGTTGAACCGATTGACGGGGCAGCATTTGCAAGGAGCCGGGAGCAGGGCGGCAATCCGTCTGGAGATGAGTTCGCAGCTCGCTGGGCGGGACCCAAAGAACGGCCTGGCCTCGGTTCGGCTGCTGCGTCCTTCCGTCTGCGCCGCCCCAAATTTCTGGAGCAAAGCGGCATGACGGCAGCCGAAAAGGGCACAGCAGCCCATACGCTGCTGCAGCATCTTCCGCTGCAGCAGCCGTTGACGCTGGATCTGGTGAATCAAACGTTATCTGAGCTTGTGTTGAAACGGATTTTATCGGAGGAGCAGGCCGAGGCAGCAGATGCGGAGGCGGCGCTGGCTTTTTTTGAGAGCCCAGTCGGACAGCGGATGTCGGCCGCAAACAAAGTATGGCGCGAGCTTCCGTTCAGCTGTGTGCTGCCTGCGGAGCAGGCGTTTCCGTCCATCGCCTCGGATGAGGCAAGCGAGCCCGTGCTGCTTCAGGGCGTTATCGACTGCCTTTTTGAAGAAAACGGACGGCTCGTGCTTTGCGATTACAAAACGGACCGTGTGCCGGGCGGCGATTATGAGGCGGCTGCTGAAAAGCACCGCTTCCAGCTCGGATTGTATGCCCGGGCAGTAGAAGAGGCTATGGGCCGCCCGGTTGACGAAATTCACCTTTATTTTCTCAGCGGCCGTATCGCGGTCCGACTGGAACCTGCGTAGAAAGGAACGATAAGCGTGACGCAAGAGCCTCAGCCAAAATCAGGGCGCAGCATGACGACGGCCGTTTTGTTCGTGCTGTTGACGGCAAGCCTGATCGGCAATGTATTTTTGTATGCTCATTATTTGCAGAACGGGCAGCAGGAGCGCGCAAAGAAAGGCGAGCTGATTTTTCTGCAATGGAAGGAAACCCAGGACAGCCTGACAAAAGCGGCTGCCGCCTGGAAGGAAGTGCGGGAGGACGGTCCGGCTGACCGCGACAATCAGCTCAAGGTCTATTATGGCATGCTTAAGCCCGAAACGGTGCTTGAGCCCCTTTATAGCTTTAATGAGTCGGGATTGACCGAAATGCCTCTGGCAGAGCTGCTTCAAGCAGGGCAAGAGCTGAGCGATAGTTCTGCGGATTGGCCTAAGGAATATAAAAACTCTGTGTTTGCGCTGCAGGTGTCCGTGCTGAAAACAGCGATGGAAGGAACGCCGGAGGAACAGCAGAAATTGCAAGATGTGTTAAACAAGCTGGTTGAGCAGGCCGCAAAGGTTGATACGTCGATCGAGTCCCGCGAACGCTATTTAACGCTTCTTGCCGAAAAAACCTGGAAGGAGGCGGCGCTTGAGATGGCCCGCATCGTTTCGGCCTATACGCCGCCTGCATCATAATTCAGGCATAATATATTTTTATCGGGACAAATAACCAGCCGCCCATGGGCTGCATAGGATAAGGCAGAACGATGATTGAGGAGATGATATTCTCAATGGAACCTGTCAATCCTGTAGCAAGCCCGGCGGCTACTACTGTTCCGGTGACGCAAGCCCCGACAGCTACGCTTAAAGCGCCGACGGCAGCTAAACCAGCTGCACCGGCACCGGTAAAGGCGCCTACGGCGGCAATGCCGACGACAAAAGCCCCTACAGCAGCAATGCCGACAAAAGCGCCGACAGCGGTAATTCCGCAGCCGACTCCGATGCCGATGCCAATGCCGATGCCAGTTGCGCCCGCGCCATCCACGACGATCAACAACACCATTGTAGTCGTCATGGAGAAGCCCGAAATGAAGCATTTCTGCGACAGCCACAAACATCGCTACGTTCTGGCCCATACGAAGGACGGCTGGTGCGTCGATGGCTTCATCGAGCATCATGACGATGAGTACGTTTGTCTGGCTGTTCCTTGCGGGATGAATGAAATCGATCCGCGCGCTTTCATCGGCGGCCCTGGCTTCGGTCCCGGCTTCGGTCCCGGCTTTGGCCCTGGTTTTTATCCGCCGCTCTATCCTTACCCTTATTATCCGCGCCGCCGTTTCGCCCGTGCCGTATTCCCGCTCGCGGCTTTGGCCGGACTGACTCTGCTTCCTTTCCTGTAACAAAAACATCCGACAGCGGTGCACCAGCTCAGCGGACTCCCCGGCCCGTTATGCTGCTGCGCCGCTTGGTTTTTTGGACGAACCAGCAGGTCAGGTATTACGGATATTGTGAGAAAGGTAAGGACAAGCCCCCGGCTGTGTTAAACGTTAGACGATAAGCGGAGAATGAGCTACAATAAGGGGAGAATTCGAAAGGAGCTGTCGGATGAGCGACTGTATTTTCTGCAAAATCGTTGAAGGATCGATCCCGTCGACCAAAGTGTTTGAAAACGACCATGTGCTGGCTTTCCGCGATATCGTTCCGGCGGCGCCTGTACATATTCTCGTTATTCCGAAGCGTCATATTCCGACAATGAACGATGTTGCTCCGGAGGATGCCGCGCTGCTGGCAGAAGTGCTGCTGACTGCGCAAAAAATTGCCAAGGAAGAAGGAATTGCGGAGTCTGGCTATCGCCTGATCAACAATTGCAATTCCGACGGAGGACAGACCGCATACCACCTTCATTTCCATCTTTTAGGCGGTCGTCCGCTTGGCGCATTGTTGGAAGGGCATTCGAGTTGACACTTGCTCTTTCCATCAACTATAATGAAATTTGATTAGCCGTGTTCATCTTCTGGACCGTCTGTTTCGGAGGGAGGGATAACAAGTGTCTGAAACGAAAGTTCGCAAAAATGAAACCATCGATGCTGCACTCCGCCGCTTCAAGCGCTCCATTGCTAAGGACGGCGTCCTGGCTGAGGTGAAGAAACGCAAGCATTACGAAAAGCCGAGCGTTAAGCGCAAGAAGAAATCCGAGGCTGCGCGCAAGAGAAAGTTTTAGGAGGATCCTTCCGAAATGAGCCTTAGCCTAAGATTGGACGACGACATGAAACAAGCCATGAGGGACAAGGACAAGTTCCGCTTGACCACTATCCGCATGGTGCGTGCAGCTGTTAAGAATCAGGAAATCGACCTTAAGCGTCCGCTTGAGGATGGTGAGATTCTTGACATCGTTAGTCGCGAAATCAAACAGCGTAAAGATTCCCTCCAAGAATTTCAAAAAGCCGGCCGTGACGATCTTGTAAAAGATGTCGCAGCAGAAATTGATATTATTAGTGTCTACCTTCCCGCACAGCTGACCGAAGAAGAAATCAAAGCAATTGTAGAGCAGACGATCCAGGAAACCGGTGCTTCTTCCAAGGCCGATATGGGCAAAGTCATGAGTGCCCTTATGCCTAAAGTAAAGGGACGCGCTGACGGTAAGCTAGTAAATCAAGCGGTACAGCAATTTCTGCCATAATCTCGGACCACAACAACACTCCCTCCCGAGGGAGTGTTTTTTGGTGTGATCGCCTGAAATTTATCGGAACGAAAGGTGTATTTTACCGTAACAAGGAGTAAGATTTGCTTAAGAGCTGAATTATTGAGCGCTGCAACCTGGGAATCAACGGGTGCCAGGCTTGTCCTGACTGGCGGCGGGAAGGTTCAAGGAGCGATTACAAAGCAATGGAAACGGGGGTGTTTGATTGAAAAGGCTAAGACAGACGGTCTCAAGCCTCGCTGCAGCAGTCATGCTGCTGATGATCCAAGCGGCTCCAGCATTCGCTTCAGGAGTGAGTGAACCAACAGAGATTGCCTTGGCGAATCCATATGTCGCCGCGCTGCTGCTGTTTGTCGGTTTTACGGGCACGATGCTTGCGCTTCTGTTGTCCGGCTTTGCACTTCCGGGTCTGGCGGGCATTATCGGCTTCGGCTTATTTTTTCTCGGCGGGCATCAGGCGGGTTACAGCGAAGGGCTTGATGTGTTTTTTTTCGTCATTGGAATCGTGCTGCTCGTTCTGGAGCTGTTTGTTCCAAGTTTTGGAATACTGGGCATACTGGGGGTGGCTGCGCTCGTCCGGGCAATTCTGTTCAGCTTCGAGGACAGCGATACGGCGCTTATTAGCATGCTGTCCGCATTTGCAGCTGCGCTTATCGTCGTTACGCTTATTGCGCGCCGATTCAAGGAACGGGGAATTTGGAACCGCTTCGTGCTGAAGGAACAGCTCACATCGGAAGAAGGGTTTGTATCTGCTGAATCCAGAGCGGCTCTTCTTCATCAAGAGGGAGTTACGATAACTCCTTTGCGGCCTGCGGGAATCGTTGACATCGGCGGAGAGCGCATCGACGTTGTGACGTCGGGAGAATTTATCGCTCAAAATGCGATGGTCAAGGTGTATAAGGTTGACGGGACCCGAGTTATCGTAAGGCAAGTTTAAGCAAATGTAACCTACCATCTATTTTAAAGGAGTCGAATCAAAGATATGGAACTTAATTCAATCGGTTATGTAATCGCGGGAATTGTGGCGCTGATTGTAATCGCAGTATTTCTCAGCTTTTTCCCGATTATGCTGTGGATATCCGCGCTTGCTTCCGGAGTCAGAATCGGCATTATTACGCTAGTTGCGATGCGTCTTCGCCGGGTTACGCCAAGCCGGATCGTCAATCCGATGATCAAGGCGACCAAGGCCGGCCTTGGTTTGTCGATCAATCAGCTGGAAAGCCACTATTTGGCCGGCGGTAACGTCGACCGTGTCGTCAATGCTCTAATTGCCGCCCAGCGTGCGAACATCGAGCTTGAATTCGCCCGCGCCGCAGCGATCGATCTGGCTGGCCGCGACGTGCTGCTGGCCGTTCAGATGAGCGTTAACCCGAAAGTAATTGAAACGCCGGTTGTGGCCGCAGTGGCCAAAGACGGAATTGAGGTTAAAGTAAAAGCCCGCGTAACGGTTCGTGCGAATATTGAAAGGCTCGTCGGCGGCGCAGGTGAAGAAACGATTATTGCCCGTGTTGGCGAAGGTATCGTTACAACTGTCGGCTCCTCCTCTTCCCATAAGGACGTGCTTGAAAACCCGGATATGATTTCCCGCACTGTGCTCGGCAAAGGTCTTGACGCCGGAACAGCTTTCGAGATTTTGTCCATTGATATTGCGGATGTGGACGTAGGCAAAAATATCGGCGCCAACCTGCAAACCGAGCAGGCGGAAGCCGACAAGCGGATTGCGCAAGCAAAAGCGGAGGAACGCCGTGCAATGGCTGTCGCTCAGGAGCAGGAGATGAGAGCGCGGGTCGTTGAAATGAGAGCGCTCGTCGTTGAATCCGAGTCGCAAGTGCCGCTGGCAATGGCGGAAGCGTTGAAATCCGGCAAGCTGGGCGTGATGGATTATATGAATCTGAAAAACCTCGAAGCCGACACCCAAATGCGCAGCAGCATCGCCAAGCCGGAAGGATCGGCTGACGACAATAAACCGAACGAATGACCGAATGGGTCAATACGGTCAGCGCAAGCTGCGCTGCATGGGAGGTGAACATCGGTTTTGGATAATCTCCTGCAAACATTGCTTAATTTTGTGTTGAGCAATATTGTTGTTGTATTTGTCATTTTAGGAGCGGTCGGATCGCTGATTGGCAAGCTTTTTCAAAACCAGGGCCAAGGGCAGAAGCCGAAGCCGCCGGGGCGAATGCCGGATTTTGGCGGGGGCGGCATGCCTGTTTTTCCAAGCCGTCCATCTGCTTCGCCGCTTGAGCGGCAGCCGGCGTCCAGGCAAGGACAGACGGGACCGATTGGGCGTCCTGCAGTCCGGCCGATGCATTCAGATGCGGAGGCCGAAGGCACAGGCGGAGATGAAGGACGTTCCAGCGAATGGCAGGAGTATACGGATGACAGCGAAAGATATGAGCAGAATTCGTCATCCGAAGGGCGGAGCAGCGAATGGTCTGACTCTGCGCCGGATAATAGGGGATTTGGGGGCCGTAATGCGCCTGGGGAAGATGCAGAAGGCCAATGGCATTCCCAGCCCCGCGACAGCCGCACCAGTCCCTTTGGTCACGTGCATTCCGAGGCGGCTCGCCCGGCAGTGGCTGCGGCGAGTACAGTCGGCAGCAGATCAACGATGGATAAGCTTGGCGCAAGTATGTCTCACCCGGACGAAAACGGGTTGGGTGCAGCTCGCCGTTTAACAGGCGAAGATTTGCGGCAGGCGGTGCTGTGGGCGGAAATTTTAGGCCCGCCGCGCTCGCGAAAGCACGGACGTCGCTAACTGTTGTCAGCGCAATTACATGCAGGTTTAATTTAGAAACGCCTTTTTTCCGCTTTGACGGAAAGAAGGCGTTTTTTATGATGCCGGGATGAGGAAGATCATTGAGATTCGACCGGCAGAGAGCAGCTGTTTTTTCATAAACATCGGCTTTGCGGCATAGGTATTGAAAGATGAATGCGACATGGAGGGAGACGGGACACCCCTATGGGCAAGCTGAACCGCAAGCTGCGCAAATTAACCGCCGATATTCTTGACCTGCCCCAGGATGTCGCTTTCGATCTGCCGCGGATGACGATGATCGGCGACCGGCAGCTTTATATCGAGAACCATCGTGGCGTACTGCATTTTTCCTCCGAGCAGCTGCGTCTGCAGCTTAGCCAAGGTGTGCTGGAGGTAACCGGAACGGACCTGATTATTCGCACGATTTGGACGGAGGAAGTATTTATAGAAGGCAAAATTCAATCCATTCAGCTGATGGAAGGGGGGGGGCAGCGATGAAAGAGGGATGGCTGCAAAAGGTGCAGGGGATCGCAACGGTCCAGATCAGAGGGGGCGAGCAGGAAGCGCTCGTCAATGCTGCCCTGGCGGACGGTCTGGCGCTCTGGTCCATCCGCCGGACAAGCCCGGACCGAATGGAGTTTTCCTTGACTGTGCCGGATTTTTTCCGGCTCCGTCCTTATTTGAAGCGGACAGGCTGCCGGATTCATGTGACCGGACGCAGCGGCCTGCCGTTTTGGCTGGAAAAGGCGGGCAAACGCAAGTTTTTTGCCGTAGGCATCGTGATCTTTTTTGTCAGCATGTATTTGCTTTCGTCCCTCGTTTGGAACGTTGAGGTGCGAGGGAATGATAGGATTAAGACGGAGGATCTGCTTACTGCGGCCAAGGCGGAGGGGGTATACCCGTTTCAGTGGCAGTGGAAGCTGCCGGAACCGGCGGATCTCTCAAAACGTTTAGCCCAGCGGCTGCCGGATGCGGCATGGATCGGTGTCGAAAAAAGAGGGACAAGGCTCATTGTGCAGGTTGTTGAAACCAAAAAACCGGCCGATCCCAGCCTGCAAAATCCGCGCCATCTTGTTTCTACGTCCGATGCGGTCATAACCCGGATTATCGCGGATAAAGGAAAACCCGTCGTTCACGTCAACACGCGCGTCAAAAAGGGGCAGGTGCTCGTTTCCGGCATCATCGGCGAAGGCGCCAACACAGCGACAGTCGTGGCGGATGCGGAGGTGCGCGGGCTTGTCTGGTACGAATACAATATCGTATCGCCGCTTGTGCAAAAGACGAATGTATATACGGGTGAAACGAAGACCAAATGGTCGCTCGTCTTGTTCGGACGGGCCCTGCAGGTGAGCGGCTTCGGAAAAAATCCGTTTCAGGCGTCCCAGACGCGCGAACAGCTGCAGCAGCTGGGCTGGCGGGACAAAAAGCTGCCTATCGGCAGGCTTAAAGAAACGGTTATGGAAATGAGAACGGATAGCAGAACATTGACCCAGGAGGAAGCGGCGGCGCTGGGGCTGCTGCAGGCAAGGGCGGATGTGCTGTCGAAAGCGGGTACGGATGCTGTCGTCAAAGAGCAAAAAATTTTGCATGAGAAGTCGGACAATGGTAAAGTTTATATGAAAGTTCTGTTGGAAGTGGACCAGTCTATCGTGAAGGAAATGCCACTAGTTCAGATGCAAGGAGAATGAGGAACGTTTGCTGACTGAGACGAAAACCGTAAAAATTGCACTGGACAACGCGGCGGAAGGGCTTGCGCTATTCGGCCCCCGCGACCACTACCTGAGACTTATCGAGGCGCAGACGGAATCAACGATCCGCTCCCGCGAAGCAGAGATTGTCATTTCCGGACCCCAGCAGGAAGTCGAATCTCTGGAGCAGCTTTACAATGTTTTACTCCAGCTGATTCGAGGCGGCTATACGCCTTCCGAACGGGACATGCATTATGCGCTTGAGCTGTCGCGCACGCTTGAGGCGGATCAGCTGCTCGACCTGTTCAAAATGGAACTGACAACGACGTTCCGCGGCAAGCCGATTCGTGTTAAAACGATTGGACAGCGCCACTACGTAAAGACGGTCAAGGCCAAGGATATCGTATTTGGCATCGGGCCGGCCGGTACGGGCAAAACCTATTTGGCTGTTGTAATGGCGGTCGCAGCGCTTAAAGAAGGCGCGGTAAAAAAGATTCTGCTGACCCGTCCGGCCGTTGAAGCCGGCGAGAATCTGGGCTTTCTGCCGGGCGATCTGCAGGAGAAGGTCGATCCTTATTTGAGACCGCTTTACGATGCGCTGCACGACGTGCTGGGGCCGGAGGCGACGGCTAAAGCTTTTGAACGAGGAATTATCGAGATCGCGCCGCTGGCCTACATGCGGGGAAGAACGCTGGATGATTCTTATATTATTCTTGACGAAGCGCAGAATACAACGCCGGAGCAGATGAAGATGTTTCTGACCCGTCTTGGCTTCGGATCCAAAATGATCATTACCGGCGACGTTACGCAGATCGATTTGCCGCGTGGCAAAAGGTCTGGCTTAATGGAAGCGCAGCGCATTCTTGCGAACATTCCCGAAATCGGATTCATTATATTCACGGAAGCAGACGTCGTCCGCCATTCGCTCGTTCAAAAAATCATTCTGGCTTACAATGAGGATGCCGAAAATCAAGCATAGAGAGGATTGTTGCCTGCATGAGCCGGAATAAGGAAGACAGCCGGAGTGCGGCCGAACAGCCTTCATGGGCAGCCAGCTGGAAGCAGAGCACGGGCATCCGCCTGGCGCTCTGCGTTTTGTTCGTGCTGCTGTTCTATTTCAATCTCTCGCCGCATCTGGTTCCTCAGACGTACAACATCACGCTGAACGAAGAGAGCAATCGGGATATCGTCGCTTCCAAAAGCGTAGAGGATAGAATCGCAACCGCTAAAGCACAGGAGCAGGCAGCCGAATCGGTGGAACCGATCTCCAGCTCACTGCCGCTGAAACCGGAATCGATTCTGAACCGGATTTTCAACCGGGTCGAGCTGTTGAACCAGGATGAGGGCGTCAGCGCAAGCGATAAAATTGAGATTTATCAAAACGAAATCCCGTCGTATTACCTGGAGTATATCGACGAGTTTGTACGGACGAATACCGGCAAGGCGGATATGAGCGACGAGCTGCTGGCGGAAATGTCCCGCGTTGCCAAAGCACAAAGCTACTCGGTTCCGGCAGAGGTGTTTTACAAGCTGCCCTCGCTGACAGCCGCACAGCTGACGGAGATGCGCCAGGTGGCGATCAACGTCGCCCGCAAGCTGTCCGCGGAGCCGATTCGCGAGGCGGAGGCTGCGCGCTCCAAAGTAGCCGAGCTCGTCAACGCAAGCTCGCTGACGCAGCGCTCGACCCGTGAAATCGTACAGGAGCTTGCGCGAATGACGCTCATGCCGAACAAGTTCCTGGATACGGCGGCGACGGAGGAAGCACGTCAGCTGGCGCGCGAGAATACAACGCCGGTTATCATCAAGGAAGGCGGAGTCGTCGTCAAAAAGGGCGAGCTGATTACGCAGGAGAAATACGACATGCTTGAAGGAGCGGGACTGCTGGGCGGACAGCGCAATTATTTGCCGCAGATCGGCCTGCTGCTGACCAGCCTGCTGTTTTTGAGCGTTATTGTCGTGTATCTTTACCAGACGGGGCGGATCGGCGGCGTAAAGCCGCGGTACAACAACATGCATCTGTTCATGTTATGGCTCATCCTGGTGCTTAACTTTGTCATGATGCAGGCGACAGCGCTGGCGCAATCCAGCTCGATGCCCTATGTCGGCTATCTGGCGCCTGCAGCAGTCGGCACGATGCTGATTACGCTGCTGCTGGACAAGCATTTAGCGATTGTCAGCTCGTTTATTTTTGCGATCATGGGCAGCATTATCTTTAATCACGATGCAAGCCTGATTTTTGATTTCAAGTACGGGTTTGTCATCAGCGTCGTGTCGTTTAGCGCGATCTTTACGGTGCACCGGGCCAGCCAGCGCTCCGCGATTCTCAAAGCGGGCATTATGGCGAGTCTGTTTGGCACGGTTACGGTGCTTGCTGTACTGCTGCTTGGCACGCTGCCGGACCGGTCGGAAATTCTATATTCTCTTGGTTTTGCGTTTGCCAGCGGTCTGATTACGGCGGTGCTCGTTATCGGCCTGATGCCGTTTTTTGAGCTCAGCTTCGGCATTCTGTCCGCGCTCAAGCTTGTTGAGCTGTCCAGTCCCAACCATCCGCTGCTGCGCAAGCTGCTGACGGAGACGCCGGGAACGTATCACCACAGCGTCATGGTTGGCAACCTGTCGGAAGCGGCGGCTGAGGCGATCGGGGCGGACGGGCTGTTATGCCGCGTCGGGTCGTTTTATCACGATATCGGAAAAACGAAGCGCCCGAATTATTTCATCGAGAACCAGTCCAACATGGAAAATCCGCATGACAGCATGGACCCTAAGCTGAGCAAATCCATCATCGTGGCCCATGCCAGGGACGGAGTGGAGATGCTTAAGCAGCACAATATTCCGAAGCCGCTGCGCGACATTGCCGAACAGCATCATGGCACCACCTCGCTCAAGTTTTTCTATTTCAAGGCGGTTAAACAAGCGGAGGAGGACGGAATCGAGCCGGATTTCACGGAGGATGATTTCCGTTATCCCGGCCCTAAAGCGCAATCTAAGGAAGCGGCGATTGTCGGCATTGCGGACTGCGTGGAAGCGGCCGTGCGAAGCTTGCGGAACCCGACGATGGAAAACGTGGAGTCGATGATTCAGAAAATTATTAAAAGCCGTCTGGACGACGGCCAGTTCAATGAGTGCGACTTAACGCTCAAGGAACTGGACAAAATCGGCCAGACGCTGAAGGAAGCTGTAATCGGCATCTTCCATTCCCGGATTGAATATCCGGAAGAGGTTAAAACAAAGGAGAAGCTGGCATGAGTTTGACAATGGATTGGAGCAGCGAGCAGGAAATCATGGACATCCCCGCACAATGGGGAACAAGGCTGGAGCAGCTGCTGGTGCTGGCTGGACAAGCGGAAGGAATTACGGAAGGTGAAGTTGCGGTCACCTTTGTTGACGATAATCGTATTCATGAGCTGAACCGCGAGTACCGCGGCATCGACCGTCCTACGGATGTGCTGAGCTTTGCGATGCAGGAGGAATCCGACGAGGAGCTTGACATCGTGTACGAAGTGGAGGAAGATGAAGAGCTGCCTTTTGCGGAGCCGCTTGGTGATATTATCATCTCGGTTGAAACGGCGGCGCGGCAGGCGGAAGAATACGGGCATTCCCTGGAAAGGGAAATCGGGTTTCTGTTTGTGCACGGTTTCCTGCATTTAATCGGCTACGATCATCAGGATGACGCGTCCGAGGCTGTGATGACCGCCAAACAAGAAGCGGTCCTTCAGCAAGCAGGTTTAACGAGGGGCTGAGACGCCGATGGGATTCATGCGGAGCTTATCTTACGCCTGGTCGGGCATCGTGTATGCGATCCGTTCCGAAAAACATATGAAAATTCATATAACAGCAGGATTGGGTGTGCTGACGCTGGCAGCGGTACTCCGGCTCGAATCGCTGGATTGGGCTATTCTCATTCTGGCGATTGCGCTAGTCATAATGGCAGAGCTCGTTAATACAGCAGTTGAAAGAGTTACGGATCTGGCTTGCGGTGGAGAATTTCATCCATTGGCCAAGCTGGCTAAGGATGCTGCATCGGGAGCAGTGCTTGTTTGCGCAGGCGCTTCCGTTTTTATCGGGTTATTCGTTTTGGGGCCGCCGTTATGGCGGCTTCTGGCAATTTAAAATGGCTGAGGGAGAGACATAAAGCATGACGAACATAACGGAACAATTGACGCAGCAGCTATCAGAGCAAGCGCGTGAAGCGATGAAAAAGGCTTATGTGCCTTATTCCAACTTCCGGGTAGGCGCCGCGCTGCTGGATGAGCACGGACATATCCATCAAGGCTGCAACGTCGAAAACGGCGCTTACAGCCCGTGCAACTGCGCGGAGCGCACGGCGCTTTTCCGCGCCATTGCCGACGGCTGCGCTCCCCGTTCATTCCAGGCGATTCTCGTCGTAGGCGATACGGCTGGACCTATTTCACCTTGCGGCGTTTGCCGGCAAGTGCTGTCCGAGCTGTGCAGCCCGGACATGCCGGTTATTATGACAAATCTGACAGGAGCGCGCAGCGTCATGACGGTTTCGGAGCTGCTGCCCGGTGCCTTTTCGCTTGAGAGCCGTCCGGATGAAGGGAAGGCGACGCTTTAATGGCAGGTCCCCAAGGTAAAAAAGGCTCCAGCACAGCTGAGCCTAAGTTTCGCTCCGGATTTGTCGGCATTGTAGGACGTCCAAATGTGGGCAAGTCGACGCTCATGAACAAGATGATCGGCCAGAAGATCGCAATCATGTCGGACAAGCCGCAGACGACGCGCAACAAAATTCACGGTGTGCTGACCCGCGACAATTCACAAATCGTCTTTCTGGATACGCCGGGCATTCATAAACCGAATTCCAAGCTTGGCGATTATATGATTAAGGCCGCCGAGGGCGCGCTGTCCGAGGTTGAGGCCGTACTGTTCCTCATCGACGTGTCGGAAGGTTTCGGCGGCGGCGACCGTTTTATCATCGAACGTCTGAAGTCCGTCAAAACGCCGGTTTTCCTCATTCTCAACAAAATCGACAAGATTGATGACGAGAAGCTGATGCAGACTATTATCCAGTACAAGGACATGTACGATTTTGCGGAGATCATTCCGATCTCGGCGCTGCAGGGCAATAACATCGACACGCTGCTGAATCAGCTGGACCGTTATTTGCCGGAGGGACCTCAGTACTATCCGGCCGATCAGGTGACGGATCACCCGGAGCAGTTCGTCTGCGCGGAAATGATCCGCGAGAAGATTTTGCAGAAGACGCGCGAGGAAATTCCGCATTCAATCGCGGTTACGATCGAGGACATGAAGGTTCAGGAGAACGGCGTTGTTTATATCGGTGCGGTTATATATGTCGAGAGGGATTCCCAAAAGGGCATCATTATCGGTAAACAAGGCGCGCTGCTTAAAGAAGTCGGCAAAGAAGCGAGACGGGATATTGAATCGCTGCTTGGCTCAAAGACGTTCCTTGAGCTGTGGGTGAAGGTGAAAAAAGATTGGCGCAACCACGAGCGCGTGCTCAAGGATCTTGGGTACCGTAACGAGTAATCGCGGGTTTTGAAAGCCGGTGAAACGAGCCGCGGCCGCTCGATCCATTTAACCCCCTTTTTTTGACAGCATACTTACCCTTCTTTTATCGCATTCTAAAGAGGCCAGAGCGCTAAGCCAGCCACTTTGAAAGCGAAAGGAAGATAAGGCATGCGGGATTTTTCGTGGACGTATTTTGCGATGACCGGTGATGTTGAATCGTTTTTGCTTTACAAGGAAGTGGATCAGCTTCGCGAGGCGGGAAGCGGGGATGCGGCCGCTGCAGTCGACGCGGGAACCGCGGAGCTTGCGGATGGAAGCCGGGAGGCAATGACGGTTTAGCCGCAAGGCTTGCCCCGGCGATCCTGCCATGTTTCTGTGCCCGTCCGGAGCCGCATGCTCCGGACGTTTTGGCATGTCCGCATGTTCACCTGTTAACATGCTTGCGCATGAGCTTAACGCAGGGCGAGGCTTCCTGTCCGATAGAGGAGAGTGAGGCGTATGATTTACCGTGTGGAGGGCATCGTCATCCGCAGCACGGACTACGGGGAAGGCAACAAAATTGTCACGCTGCTGACTGATTCTGCGGGTAAAGTAGGCATTATGGCGCGCGGCGCAAAAAAAGTCCGCAGCCGTCATACATCGCTGGTACAGCCATTTACCTATGGAGAATTCGTTTATTTCCGCAATGCCGGGCTCGGCCAGCTGAACGCAGGCGAGATTATGGAATCCAACCATCGTTTGCGGGAAGATATCGAGCTGTCGGCTTACGCGGCTTATGCGGCGGAGCTTTGCGACCGTGCTTTTCAGGACGAGGAAGCGGGCGCGTATTTGTTTCATCAGCTGAAGGCTTGTTACGACGCTCTTCGAGAAGGTAAAGATGCCGCCATTGTCATTCATTTATTCGAAATGAAAATTCTCGAAGCGGCCGGCTATGCCCCTCAGCTTGAAACATGCGTCGGCTGCGGCTCGGATCAAGGACCCTATCGCCTCAGTCCCCAGAGCGGAGGCATCCTTTGCAGACGCTGCATAAGCCGTGATCCCGCAGCCATGTTGCTGGAAGAAGGCACCTACAAGCTGCTGAGACTCTTCTCGGCCATTGATCTTCGCCGTCTTGGTTCGATACAGGTCAGGCCCAATACGAGACAGCAGCTTAAGACGGCTTTGCGCTCTCTGATGGACACTCATCTTGATTTGCGCCTCAAAACGAGGGGGTTTCTGGATCAGCTGGATCGTTTCTCGGCTCCGGCGGCCCAGGCGGCAGAGCGCAGGCGGCAGCACAAAGAGTCCGAACCGGATCAGGCTATACCGGATGAAAAGGAAGTCCAAGATGGAGAGTAATTGCCTCCGAATTGTTGTCTTGACACAGAGATTAGATTCTACTACAATGAGAAAATATGCTTAGACGGACGATGATGGAGAAGAAAGTCTGTTTACCCATTCCGCAAGATAGAATCAGCGAGCCAGGGACGGTGGAAGCCTGGTCGGAATAAACAGACGAGAGGCACTCCGGAGTACGTGATTTCAGGAAAGCGGGCTTGCTGACCGCGCCGGTTTGGCGTGGTTTTGGAGGCCAAGTAGGGTGGAACCGCGGGAGATGTAAGCTCTCGTCCCTACGTCTGTGGCGCAGACGTAGGGACGGGGGTTTTTTTGGCGTCTCTGGGGGCCCTTCCTATGATCTGATCCCCAAACAGCCGGTAAACTCCGGCAAGTCAGTTAGATCCGAAAAGGAGAGTGGCCAACTATGAATTTTCAAGGCATGATTCTGACGCTCCAGCAATTCTGGGCCGAGCAGAATTGCATTCTGGTCCAGCCGTACGATACGGAGAAGGGCGCCGGTACGATGAATCCGATGACCTTCCTGCGCTCCATCGGGCCTGAGCCGTGGAACGTTGCTTACGTTGAACCATCCCGCCGCCCGGCTGACGGCCGGTACGGGGAAAATCCGAACCGTCTTTATCAGCATCATCAGTTTCAGGTTATTCTGAAACCGTCGCCGGACAACATTCAGGAGCTGTACCTGGAAAGTTTACAGCGCCTCGGAATCGATCCGCTGCATCACGATATTCGTTTTGTAGAAGATAACTGGGAATCTCCGACGCTTGGCGCTTGGGGTCTTGGCTGGGAAGTATGGCTGGATGGAATGGAAATTACGCAGTTTACCTATTTCCAGCAGGTTGGCGGAATCGATGCTAGCCCGGTAGCGGTTGAGATTACGTATGGAATGGAGCGTCTTGCCTCCTATATACAAGAAAAAGAGAACGTGTTCGACTTGGAGTGGGTAGACGGCGTCACTTACGGCGACGTATTCCTGCAGCCCGAATATGAACATTCCAAATACACATTTGAAACGAGCGACTCCGCAATGCTGTTCCAGCTCTTCTCCATGTACGAAGAGGAAGCGCGCCGCGCGATGGAGCAAAACCTTGTTTTTCCTGCTTACGACTATGTGCTTAAATGCTCGCACACGTTTAATTTGCTGGATGCGCGCGGCTCCATCAGCGTAACGGAGCGTACAGGCTACATTCAGCGCGTTCGGAATCTGGCCCGCGCATGCGCGGCGACTTATCTGGAGGAGAGGGAGCGCCTCGGCTTCCCGCTGCTGAAGAAAGAGGTGGAGCAGAATGGCTAAGGATCTGCTGTTCGAAATCGGATTGGAAGAAGTGCCAGCCCGCTTTGTGCGCGCGGCCGTGAACCAGCTGCAGGAGCGCATCGTCAAGTGGCTCGACGAGTCGCGCATTGGCCATGGAGAAGTGCGGGCTTATGCAACTCCGCGCAGGCTTGCCATTTTGGCCGAGTCGGTTGAGGAGAAACAATCGGATGTAAACGAAGAGGTTAAAGGCCCTTCCCGCAAAATCGCCCAGGATGCCGAAGGCAACTGGAGCAAAGCGGCGCTTGGCTTCGCACGCAGCCAAGGCGTAGAGCCCGAGGCATTGTTTTTTAAAGAGCTTGCGGGCGTGGAGTACGTGTACGCCAACAAATCCAGTCTCGGCGTAGATACGGCTTCGGTGCTGGCTGAAGGACTGACGGGAATCGTAACGTCGATGACATTCCCGAAAAACATGCGCTGGGGCGCATACGAGCTGAAATTTGTGCGTCCAATTAAATGGCTTATTGCCCTGTACGGCTCGGATATTGTCCCTATGGAAATCGCCGGCGTCAGCAGCGGCAACGTTACGCGCGGCCATCGCTTCCTTGGCGGAGATGCCGTTATCAGCCAGCCTTCCGAGTATGTTGAAGCGCTCCGTTCGCAGCATGTCATTGCCGACATCGCCGAGCGTGAGGAGCTGATCGTCGACGGGATCAAAGAGCTGGCTCAGCAGCGCGGATGGACGATTACGATTAAGGACGATTTGCTGGAAGAGGTGCTTTTCCTTGTCGAAACGCCTACCGTGCTGTTCGGTTCTTTTGATCCAGCCTTCCTGGAAATTCCGCAAGAGGTGCTGATTACGTCGATGCGCGAGCATCAGCGCTACTTCCCGGTGCTTGACGATTCCGGCAAGCTGCTGCCTTATTTTGTGACGGTCCGCAACGGCAACGCCGTATCGCTGGAGAACGTCGCCAAGGGCAACGAAAAGGTGCTTCGCGCTCGTCTGTCGGACGCTAAGTTCTTTTATGCGGAAGATCAGAAGCTGGCGATCGGCACTGCTTTGCAAAAGCTGGAAACGATCGTTTACCATGAAGAGCTTGGCACGGTGGCGGACAAGGTGCGCCGCATTGTGAAGCTTACGGCAGGCATTGCCGCCGCTGCGGGCGCAGAGGAGCAGACGGCAAGCGACGCGGTTCGCACCGCCGAAATTTGCAAGTTCGACCTCGTGACGCAGATGGTGTACGAATTCCCTGAGCTGCAAGGCATTATGGGCGAAGACTACGCGCGCAAAGCCGGCGAACGCGAATCAGTCGCTGAGGCTATTAACGAGCATTACCAGCCTCGCTTCTCGGGCGATACCGCTCCGGCTTCCCTGCCGGGCGCTTTGGTTAGCCTTGCGGATAAACTGGACACCATTGTCGGCTGTTTCTCGATAGGCATAATCCCGACCGGTTCTCAGGACCCTTATGCGCTCAGACGGCAGGCAGCGGGCATTGTGCAGACGCTGATGGCCCATCAGCTTCCCGTTACGCTGACGGAGCTGTTCGATCTGGCGCTTGCTTCTCATGAAGAGCGCGGCTTGAAACGCGACCGGAGCGATATCCGTAAAGATCTTTACGATTTCTTCGCTCTTCGTCTCAAAAATGTGCTGACTGAACAAGGCAACCGCTACGATGTAATCGACGCGGCTCTTGCAGCCGGTTTTGATGACCTTAACCTGGCGGTAAGACGGGCAGCTGTTCTTCTTGCTCGAGCGGCCGGTCAGGAACGCGAGGAATTTAAGTCTGTTGTAGACGCGCTTACGCGTACGGCGAACTTGGCCGCTAAGGCAGAGCCGGATGCGGCTGTGAACGCTGATCTTCTGGAAGCTGACGCCGAAAAACGCCTATATGCAGCGGCTGCCGAAGTTAGCGTGCAGTTCCACCGTTCGCTCGCTGCAGGCGACGCAGCTGCGGCATTAAACCGTCTTACGGAGCTGCGCGAGCCAATTACGGCGTTTTTTGATTCCGTTATGGTTATGGCCGAGGATGAGGCGGTACGCCGCAACCGTCTGGCGCTGCTATCGGGCATTGCACGCGATGCCGCCGCTTACGCGGATTTTTCCAAGCTGGTCTGGTCCTAATAAAAGGAGGGCGGTTCATTGAGCCTAAACGCGTACAATCGGGATGTCATTGTTTATGTCGTGTCGGATTCCGCAGGCGATACCGGGGATTTGGTTGTTCGCGCAGCAGCCGCACAGTTTCATCCCATCGTTCCTCAAATCCGCCGGGTGCCCTTCGTCACGGACGAAGCGGCGCTCGCCAAAGTGGTGGAGCTGGCGAAAAGCAATGGAGCCATCATTCTTTATACGCTCGTGCTTCCGCATCTGCGGGAAGCGATGGTCAGACTCGGCGAAGACAGCTCGGTTGAAACGATCGATTTGCTGGGACCGCTCATTCACAGCCTTGAATTAAAGACCGGTATGCCATCCAGGCAGGAACCAGGACTTAACCATGTGCTTGACGAAGATTATTTCCGCAAGGTTGAAGCGGTGGAATTCGCGGTAAAATATGATGACGCCAGAGATACAACTGGAATCAAAAAAGCCGATATTGTACTTGTAGGCGTTTCGCGAACTTCCAAAACACCGCTTTCCATGTATCTTGCGCACAAAAAATACAAAGTGGCCAACGTGCCGCTTGTACCGGAGCTGAAGCCGCCCGAGGAGCTGTTCACCATTCCGAAGGAACGGGTAATCGGGCTGACGATCGGCGTTCATTATTTGAACGTCATCCGCAAGGAACGTTTGAAGGCGCTAGGTCTTCCCGACAGCGCCTCCTATGCAACGGCTGAGCGCATTGAACGGGAGCTGGCCTACGCCAAGGAAATTACGGACCGAATCGGATGTTTCACGATGGATGTATCCCATCGTGCAGTGGAAGAGACGGCAAGCATCATTATGGAGCGGATTCGCGGCAGCTAGTCAGCTAAACGGCATATACCGCGCCTGCTCTGCCGTTTATGCAAGGGAGGCGTTGCATTTGGGTGATTTGCGCATAGTCGTGGATGCGGACGCTTGTCCGGTTAAACGGGAAATCATGGACGTCGCTTTTCCCATGTCGGTGCCGGTGCTGATGGTTGCTTCTTATGACCATCATCTGCAGCCGGAGCCTGGAATGGAAATTGCCCATGTGGACCGGAGCAGCCAATCGGCGGACCTGTACATTTTGAACCGGGTCGGCCGCGGGGATATTGTCGTTACGGGCGATTACGGCCTGGCGGCTGTGGCGCTCGCCAAGGGCGCCCAGGCTATCGGCTTTCGCGGAAAAGTGTACCGGGACGAAACGATGGATGCCCTTATGGCCCAGCGCCATGAGCATAGCGTCATCCGGCGCAGCGGCGGCAGGACAAAAGGGCCTAAACCGATGACAGCCGAGGATAAGACAGCCTTTCAACAAAAGCTGACAAAACTTTTACTTGCAAGGCAGGAAAACGTTTAGGACCAGCGAATAGTAATACGTGTTATTTAGACGAAGGTGATGAACGAGTGGCCTATGCCAAGATTCCGGAAAGCGTAATTGAAGAAGTGCGCCGGCATCATGAAATTGTTGACACCGTCGGAAAGTACGTTCATCTGACCAAGAACGGCAAATATATGAAGGGATTGTGCCCGTTCCACTCGGAGCGTACACCATCCTTTACGGTGACGCCCGAGCTGCAAATTTTTCATTGTTACGGCTGCGGCAAGGGCGGCAATGTCATTCGGTTTATGGAAGAGATTGAGGGATACAGCTTCCCGGAAGCCGTCCGCTACTTGGCGGAGCAGGCAGGGATGCCCATTACTTGGGAATCGTCCTCGGAGGGCTCTTCACCGCGTGATCCTGAGCTCGACGCCGCTTATGAGGCGCATGAGCTTGCCGCCAAGTTTTATCATTACTTGCTTAACAATTCCGCGCAAGGTCAGGAAGCCAGAGCTTACTTGCTGAAGCGGGGATTGAGCGGCAGGCTGATCGACGAATTTTCCATCGGATTTGCGCCCGACGGGTGGGACACGCTAACCAGATTTCTGCAATCGAGGGGCTACGAGCCCGAGCTGCTGGAAAAAGCGGGTCTGCTTTCGGCCAAAAACGACGGAAGCGGGTATGTGGATCGATTTCGCGCCCGCATCATGTTCCCGATCCGGGCCAAGGACGGCAAAATATGCGGTTTTGCCGGCCGTGTCATGGATGACTCAAAGCCCAAGTATTTAAATACGCCGGAAACGAAGCTGTTTGCCAAGAGCAAGCTGCTGTATCAGCTGCATGCGGCCCG
The DNA here is from genome assembly GCF_023715725.1 of Paenibacillus pasadenensis. Lineage (GTDB taxonomy): Bacteria > Bacillota > Bacilli > Paenibacillales > Paenibacillaceae > Paenibacillus_O > Paenibacillus_O pasadenensis_A. The sequence goes on along the minus strand of NZ_JAMBOT010000001.1, from coordinate 675,250 downwards.
GCCCGTTTTCCGTAAAAAGCGTTCCGCTGTCCTGTTCGAAGGATATATGGATGTGATTAAGGCTTGGTCGGCCGGAGTCAAAAATGGAGTTGCCACAATGGGAACCGCTTTGACTGACGAACACGCCGTGCTGCTTAATCGAGAGGTGGACGAAGTCATCCTTTGTTATGACGGGGATGACGCTGGACAAGCCGCCGTTATGAAATCTATTCCGATTCTCGAAAAGTCGGGATTGAGGGCGCTTGTTGCCATCCTTCCGAAGGGCATGGACCCGGACGAGCATATTACGCGTTTTGGTGCGGAAACCTTCATAAGAGAGGTTATCGAGCATCCCGTATCCGTAACTAAATTTAAGCTATTATATTCCCGCAGGAATCATACACTCATAGGAGAAGAGGGCCGCAAAAACTATGTCATGGAAGCAGTCGGCATAGTGGCGGAACTGGATTCCCGCACGGAGCAGGAAGTTTATCTGAAGGAACTTTCGCGCGAGTTTGAAATTTCCCTGGAGTCGCTTAAGCAGGACTGCCACAGCATCTGGAGCGAGCGGCAGAAATCAAAACCGGACAGGGATAAGAACGACAATTCGTGGAATAATGGTAGGAATGAAACAAGGCGTGCGTCGAAGGCGCCAGCCCTGCTGCCCGCCTACCAGCGTGCGGAGCGTCGACTGCTTAGTGTGATGATGCGGGATGCGGAAATAGCGCGGAGCGTATATGACCGGCTCGGAGATGCATTTAATGTAGAGGATCATGCGGCGCTTGCCGCTTATCTATACGCTTACTACGCACAGGGACACGAACCGGATGCCAGTCGGTATTGCGCTTCCTTGCAGGATGAACGCCTGGAAAGAGCAGCTGCTTCCATTTTGATGAACGAGGACGCATCTCCTTTCGACGAGCAATTGCTTGCGGCATACATTCATGAAATTCAAAAAGTGCCTCGTCTTAAGGAAATCGAGATTCGCAGGGAAGAAGCGCTGCGAGCGGAGAAAGCCGGCGATGTGCTGAAAGCGGCAAAGATCCAAGTTGAGATTATCGCCCTAGAAAGACAGCTCAAGGAACGGCAGGATGATCCTTTCTAGGGAGGAGGGAGTCGGGAATATGGCGAATGACCAACACACAGAGCTGGACAACGAACAAAAAATGGAGCTCGTCAAGGAACAGCTTATTGAACAGGGGAAAAAGCGGTCTTCCCTGTCTTATAAAGAAATCATGGATAAATTGGCTCCTTTTGACCAAGAGCCAGAACAAATCGATGAATTTTTTGAACAGCTCGACGACCTCGGTATTGAAGTAACCAATGAGCGCGATGAAGGCCCTGCTCCACTTGGTGAAGAACAGGAACGCGAGAGCGACGATTTTAACTTCGACGACGACCTGAGTCTGCCGCCGGGCATTAAGATCAACGACCCGGTCCGCATGTATCTGAAGGAAATTGGACGGGTTCCGCTGCTGTTGGCCGATGACGAAATCGAGCTTGCCAAACGGATTGAGAAGGGCGACGAGGAAGCGAAGCGCCGTCTTGCGGAAGCCAATCTTCGTCTGGTTGTCAGCATCGCGAAACGTTACGTCGGCCGCGGCATGCTTTTCTTGGATCTTATTCAGGAAGGCAATATGGGTCTGATTAAAGCCGTTGAAAAGTTCGACCATCAAAAAGGCTTTAAATTCAGTACGTATGCGACGTGGTGGATTCGTCAAGCGATTACACGCGCTATCGCTGACCAAGCCCGGACGATCCGGATTCCGGTTCATATGGTTGAGACGATCAACAAGCTTATCCGGGTTTCCCGTCAGCTGCTGCAAGAGCTGGGACGCGAACCTACGCCGGAAGAAATTGCAGCCGAAATGGATCTTAGCACGGACAAAGTGCGGGAAATCATGAAGATTGCTCAAGAGCCGGTATCGCTAGAGACGCCAATCGGCGAGGAAGACGATTCGCATTTGGGTGATTTCATTGAGGACCAGGAGGCTCTGGCGCCGGCTGATGCCGCAGCTTACGAGCTGCTTAAGGAACAGCTGGAAGACGTGCTGGATACGTTGACTGAGCGCGAAGAGAATGTGCTTAGACTTCGGTTCGGATTGGATGACGGGCGTACTCGTACGCTCGAGGAAGTGGGCAAAGTATTCGGCGTAACACGCGAGCGGATTCGCCAGATTGAAGCAAAGGCGCTTCGCAAGCTTCGCCATCCTAGCCGCAGCAAACGGCTGAAGGATTTCTTGGAATAGGTTCGAGGTGGAGGCTCTCTGTTATAGGCAGAGAGTCTTTGCTGTTCTATAGGTCTTATGTCCCTCAAGGCGTAAGTCCCTTAAAGCGCCGCCCTCTCTTGTCGATGATGTAGAGAGGAGTGATCTCCGCAATAAACGTATGCTCCAGAAAATGGAGCGGCGTGAACGAGGAGCCGGCAGATGGAAGCGGACAAAAGAAGCGTCATTGTACAGGAAATTCAGCAGTGGAGAAAAAGCAAGCTCCTCCCGGATCAGTACTGTGATTTCCTGCTTAACTTATATGCAGATCGGGAAGAAGCTTCAACAGAAGAGAAAAAGGCTCAGCCGCGCAACCGGACCGCCAGAGCAGCCCGCGCGGCAGCTTCGGCTAACGGCTGGAAATGGCTGCTTTTCATTGCCTTATTTTCCCTGTTTTTCTTGATTGTTTTTCATTTTAACGCTTTTCATCCGGCAATGCAAATAGCCGTTTGCCTGCTTGTAACGGGAGCTTTTCTGACTACGGGCATCGTGCTGAGGCCGCGCAGCGAGACGGCTGGAATGGCTTGGACCGCCGCAGGAATGCTAATTTTAGCGGGTTCAACGCTCTATTTATTAAAGCTGAATGAGGTTGAGAGCTGGACTTGGAACGCATTTGCATGGAGCCTTTGCGCTTTGATTTGGATCGTGTATGGAATTTGGCAGCGCGTTCCGTTACTGCATTTATGCGGCTGGATCTGTCTTGCGCTTGTATACAGCATTTTGCTTCGCAAGCTTGGCGACGTCGGCTCTATGTGGGACAAACAGCTGTACTGGCTGCCGCTCGCGGTGCTGTTTGGCTGGAGCGGCTGGTTTGTGAGGCGCTGGAGCAAACGGGTGTGCACGGTGCTGCTTGCTGTAGCCGCTTTGTTTGTGCTGATGCCGGAAGCGACTATAATGCTGGAATCTGGAGGATCGGTTTGGCTCCAAGGGCTGTTTGTTGGTAAACTGGTAGCAGGCGGAGGACTGCTGTTCCTTTTGCGAAAATATTGGATAGAGTGGGTTGCCTGATATGTTGAATTCTAAACGATTGACTGTTATAGCGGACTATGTGTCGCAGGGGGCCAGAGTGGCCGATATCGGCTCAGACCATGCCCTGCTTCCGGTAGAGCTGGTAAGGCGCGGGACAAGTCCGTCCGCTGTTGCAGGTGAAGTCAACGACGGCCCGCTGGAGGCTGCCCGGAAGGGCATTGCCGCAGCGGGTTTTAACGATGTTATCGAAGCCCGTAAAGGCAATGGGCTGGAAGTGCTGCAGCCCGGGGAAGTCGATACGGTGACGATCGCCGGTATGGGCGGTGCGCTGATCGTAACTATCCTGGAGGCAGGCAGGCTCGCTGGCAAGCTGGAGGGCGTATCTCAGCTGGTGCTGCAGCCGAATGTTGGCGAAGAGCTTGTACGCGAGTGGCTGCTGGAGCATGGCTGGTACTTGGCTGAAGAAGCTATTTTGGAGGAAGACGGGAAGTATTACGAGGTTATGAATGCGATTCGGCAGCCGAGTGGAGATGCGGATAACAAGATCCTTTATGGAGGCGAGCCGCCGCTAATTGGACTCGGCGGGGAAGCGAGCCGCAAACTGAAGCTGAGCATGGGGCCTTGGCTTTTGCAAAGCAGAGGCGAAGTGTTTGCTGCCAAATGGCGCTCGGAAATCCGTAAGCTGAGGCGCATCGAGGCTCAGATGGCACAATCGGAATTGGATGAAGCGAAGGAACGCCGGGAAGCGTTCAGCCGTGAAATTGCAACCATCGAGGAGGTGCTGGCATGTACGCCAACGGACATATCGTAACGGGATTGATGGAGCAGCTCGCTCCTAAAAAATACGCGGTGGAAAATGACCGGATCGGCTTGCAGCTCGGAACACTGCAAAAGCCGGTGCGCAAAGTGCTGGTCACGCTTGATGTGACGCATGAGGTTGTTGATGAGGCAATTGCGGCGGGTGCGGACTTAATTATCGCGCATCATGCCATTATTTTCAGGCCGCTGGCTAAGCTGGATACATCAACGCCCGCAGGCTCGCTTTATGAGAAGCTGATTAAAAACGATATTGCGGTGTATATCTCCCATACAAATCTGGACGTTGCCGAAGGCGGCATCAACGATTGGCTGGCGGATGCGATTGGCATGGAGCGGGATGGCCGCGCCAGTCTGGAGAAGGTATACGAGGAGCAGCTGTACAAGCTGGCGGTATATGTGCCGGAAGCGCAAGCCGAAGAGGTGCGGCAAGCCATGTGGGCCGCCGGAGCCGGGACAATCGGCGCTTATGATCAGTGCAGCTTCAACGTAGCGGGAACCGGAACGTTTCGTCCCGGAGCCGAAACAAATCCTTTTGTCGGCACTGCGGGCAGACTGGAGACGGTGGATGAGGTCCGCGTCGAGATGGCAGTGACGGAAAGCTTGCTGCGCAAAACGGTGAAAGCGATGCTTGGCGCTCATCCTTATGAGGAAACCGCCTATGATGTAACCCGGCTTGAGCGTGAAGGCAAAACGCTCGGTCTCGGCCGCAGCGGCCGGCTGGAGCAGCCCGTGACGCTGGGAGAGCTGGCGGAGCGGGTGAAAGCGGCGTTTGACGTGCCGTTTGTTCGTTTAAGTGGCGATCCTTCGTCAATGGTGCGCAAAGCCGCGGTGCTGGGCGGATCGGGATCGAGATATTGGAAACCGGCGCAGTTCACCGGAGCGCAGGTGCTCATTACCGGGGACATCGACTTTCATTCCGCGCAAGACGCGCTGGCTGCAGGCATGCTGCTGATTGATACCGGACATTATGCCGAGAAAATCATGAAGCAAAAGGTAGCTCAGTGGCTTGGGGAGCAGCTCTCCTCCGGCAAATACACGACGGAAACGATCGTCTCGGCAATAAATACCGACCCGTTCCGACTTGCTTAACGGACCCGATGCCGCTATACTAGCTAAGGTATCGGAAAGTCTGACAGACAATCGCTGGTGGCGAGAGCCGCGAGAGGAAAGTCCGGGCTCCATAGGGCAGGATGCTGGATAATGTCCAGTCGGCGCGAGCCGAAGGATAGTGCCACAGAAATGGACCGCCGATGGCCGGCGCTTGGCGCCGGATCAGGCAAGGGTGGAACCGTGGTGTAAGAGACCACGAGCGGCGTTGGTGACAACGCGGCTGGTAAACCCCATCTGGAGCAAGACCTAAGAGAACGCGGCAGCCTTTGCCGGCTGCAGTCCTTGCCCGGGGCGCGTTCGGGTTGGTCGCTTGAGCCTGACAGCAATGTCAGGCCTAGATAGATGATTGTCGCTCGAACAGTGGGAGGGTCGTTCCCGTTTGGACCACAAAGAGTACAGAACCCGGCTTACGGCAGACTTTCCGCAACGGCCTTAATTCGCTTCTAAACACAAAAGCTTCCTTTCCGCGATTGCCGCAGAAAGGAAGCTTTTTTCATCATTATCGCTCAGCGGCCCTCAAAGCTGCGGACGAGCTCCTCAAGCCGTCTGCGCAGCCGCTCGGAGAAGGAGAGCAGTGACTCGGCTTCTCCTGAACCTGCGTCGGTTACGGCAGCCTCTTCGGCTTTAGCGGGCTGCTGCGGCACGGCTGCGCCGCCGGAGGCGGAATGTTTGGCCTTAGTGCTGCCTGCAGCTTGAAGCGCTTTGTCGATATCGATCTGACCGTAGCCGAAGTATTGATCCTTGCCTTTTGCGCCGAGATCTCTCGCCGTCTTCCGCATAATGTCATACACTTCAACATTGGACAGGTCGGGATTCCTGGAACGAATCAAGGCAGCAAGCGCAGCCACATGCGGGCTGGCCATCGAAGTTCCGGATAATGCTGCATACTGGCCGCCGGTATAGGTGCTGGCAATGCTGTCGCCTGGGGCAGCCACGTCGATGTAGTCGCCATAATTGGAGAAGGATGATTTTTCGCCGCGTGAATCCGTTGATCCAACTGCAAAAACTTCCGGATAGGCAGCGGGGTAACCCGGCTGCTCCGAGTTGTCGTTGCCGCTTGCGGCGATCAAAACAACGTCCCGGTCAAAAGCATACTTAATGGCTTCATGCAGGAATTCGGCTTGAGCATAGTTGCCAAGGCTCATATTAATTACTTTTGCGCCATTGTCCACGGCCCAAATCAGGCCTTGGGCGACGGAGTAAGTCGAGCCTGCGCCGCTTCCGTCGAGCACTTTAACCGGCATGATTTTGTTATACCAGGTCAGGCCGGCAACTCCTTCGCTGTTGTTAACCGAAGCGGCAATGATGCCGGCGACATGCGTCCCGTGTCCCACGTCGTCATTCGGCGTATCATCCGGTGTAACAACATTGTAGCCTTCAGCAAGCTTGCCGACCAGATCGGGATGATCCTCTTGCACGCCGGTATCAAGCACGGCAATTTTCACGTTATCGCTGCCCTTGGACAAATTCCAGCCAAGCTCTGCTTCAATGGAGGGCAAATTCCATTGGTAATCTGAATATAAGCGGTCATTGGGCACAATCGGCTTTTCGTTTTTCGTTGTCCCTTTGTCCGGCGCATCATTCGTCAAGTACAGATAATGAGGCTCTGCATAGACAGGATTCCATTTTTTACGGAAATAGGCCATCATTTTTGGCGTTTCCATGGAACGGGAGCGGAATACGTAGACGCCGCGCATATGATTTTCGGAAGTGCCCTGGATGTCGCGGTTGATTTCCTCAAGCTGACGAAGATTAGGCTCGCTGCGGAAGCGGATGACAACCTCGTTAATATGGTAATGGCTTGCGCCGCCATTGTCTTCGCCAGTCCGGACCGTGAATTCACGAATCGTGCCGGCCCTCACCGATTCAATCCGGTAATTCCCCTCTGCTGGATAAGGAACCTGTCTCAGGTTGCGCAGCTGATGCTGCTGCACGTCGCCGACGATAGCCTGGTTAATCAGGCCGATGATGCCGCCGTTGCCTTCAGGGGAAGGAAGTCCGAGCATTAAAAAACGTTTGCCTGCAGAGGACATAAGCTGCGCCTGATAGCGGGTGCCGGATTGGATCGACGTCAGCGCCAGAGCGGCATGTTTGTCCGCGAGCTGTTTAACGTCAGCGGGAATTTTGCCAGCGCTCAACGGAGACTTGGCTGCGTCTGTCCAGCGCAAATACATCATTTGCGGGTGATGGGCAATCAGATGTTTCATCCGTTCGCTTCGGTTAGCCGCCGGTTGGCCGGCAAGCTGGAACAACGCTCCAATATCCTTGGAGCACTGGCTGGCGCATAGCTGAGCGGTTGCTTCCATATCGTGGCGGATGTCGGCCGCTTTCAGCTGTTTTTCCTGTTTGACGGACAGAGCCCTCGTTTTTGTCCTCTGTTCCTGCGGATGCCTTCCCGGAATAAAGGACGGGCTAATGGGGATTAACAAGGCAAGCAAAGCCAGCGCGGTAAAAGCGCCGATCCATTTTTTTCGCATGCGGCATAAACCTCCCGGTAGTATGGAACGTCATTCGTACGCGCTCCGCTTTAGATTCAGGCAGACGGGCCGAAATTATACGAAAACGCCCAATCGGGAATTGTGAAGGCGGCTTGTTCCAAAAAAGTTCAAATCAGGCCGATTCTATGATAGGATATACGTAATCTTTAACTTCTTACGGGATTGATGAAAGGGGAACTTATTCACCATGCCATCTGCCAATGTTAAGCCGCTCAGCGAATCTACACGCTCCAAGCTCAAGGATGCGATCTCTCAGCTGGAACCGTTTCTGAACGAGAACGCTCTTCCGCAGCTTGCAGCCCAGGACGCTAATGACGAAGAGTCCACCTTCTACAAAGGGCTTCTGTCCGATCTGCGCCATCTGCTTGTATATTCGGAGGTTGCTTACGAAAAGCTCGGCGTCACGCTGCGCCGTCCAAACTTTGACACCGAGCAGGCCGAGCGTCAGCTGTATGAAGTTTATCATCATTGCGTTAATGCGTTCTTCTATCCAAAAAATGAAGGTTATTCCGAAGACGGCCGTTACGCTTATACCGGCCAGGATGCAATTCGTTTCCGCCATAAGCCGGTTCGCTCGGCTCGCGATATCGTGCTTGGCGTATCCAAAATTTACGAAGAGCTTCGCGATGACCTGTCCTATTACGAAAATGACTACATGACCCAGCGCCGCATGCAGGGTCAAAAATAGGAAAGCATAACCCGCCCCCGCTGAGGCCAGCCTACTTAGCGGGGGTGATTTTTTATGCCAAAAGGCGTAGCATGCAGCGTATCGAACTGCGCATTCTGGGGCGAAGGCAACCGCTGCGCAGCGGAAGCAATCAACATTGAGATCGACAAGCACGCTCACATGGATCTGTCCTCTGAATTCGCAGACGGCGAGCTTGGGGCGGAGCATCAGGATCAGGCAGAGGAATCCTCCGCAACTTGCTGCCACACGTTTAAGCCGAAGAACTGATTTTAATTTTTAGGAGTTTTTGGGCTAAGCCGTCCATATTCGGGCGGCTTTTTTGGCGCTTCTCTTCATTTCAGCTACCAACAAACCGATATATCCCTCCATCAAGGCAAAATGGGGAGTGAAAGTTCAAGATGTCGATTGACCCTCGAACGTTAACTGCGCTTATGAAGCTTCAGCTAAAGCCGAGCCTCGATACGCTTTTGGGCGGCAGCTCCGGGAGCGGCGCCGTATCAGAAACCGGTTCATCCTTTGACCAAATTCTCAACCAGCTTGCGTCGGCCACCGGAGGTCTGAATGAGACCGCACTGGACCAGCTGCAGCCTGAACTATCAACCGGCGACGTTACAAATGTATTCGGCAGCGTAAGCCTGGATACAAGTGCTGGCTCCGGTATCGGCCCCGCCAACCTGCAAGCTGCATTAATCGCGGCGGGAATGAATACAGAAGCAAGCGGCAGCCAGACAGGAGGTTCGCCTTTTGAGGGGCTGATTGGAGCGGCTGCGGCCAAGTACGGCTTGTCGCCTTCGCTGATCCGGAGCGTAATTGATGCGGAATCCTCCTTTAATCCGCTTGCTGAATCACATGCGGGAGCTAAGGGCTTGATGCAGCTCATGGACGGGACGGCGCGCGGGCTCGGCGTAACGGATTCGTTCGATCCCGCTCAGAATATCGACGCGGGCTCCAAGTATCTCGCCTATTTGCTGCGCAAATTTGACGGAAGCATTCCGGCGGCGCTTGCCGGCTACAATGCGGGACCGGGAAGGCTGGACCGCCTGGGCATTAGCGACGAAGCGACGCTGAAGGCGAACTATGAATCGCTTCCGCGCGAAACGCAGCAGTACGTCATAAAAATCATGAACAAGCTTGGAGCGTCCTTGTAACGGACCGCGTTTTATAATAGGATATTCTTATGGCTTGGCTTATGGCTGAGAGCCGTAAGCGCGCAGGAAAGGACCGCAGCCGGCTGCCGCCCCGTTCAGGGAGGCAGCCGCCGGTCCTTTTGTCATGCTGGAATGAGAGGATTGGAATGATGACTCAGGAAGAAACGCTGCTGTATTTTGACCATTGCGCCTCAACGCCGCCGCATCCCGAGGTCGTTCGTACGCTTGCCGAAGTGATGGAGCGCCACTATGCGAATCCGTCCTCCATGCACCGGGCCGGTCTGGATGCAGGAAGATTGTTAACTGGCGCAAGGGAACGAATGGGGGCAATGTTCGAGACGAAGCCGGAGGAGTGGGTGTTCACATCCGGGGGGACGGAGAGCAATGGGCTCGCCATCAAGGGGGCTGCCTACGCAGCGAAACATAGAGGACGGCATATCATCACGTCGGCGACTGAGCATTCCTCGGTCAGAGAGGCTTTTGCCCGATTGGAGGAGGAAGGCTTTCAGGCTACCTACCTGCCGGTCGATAACTGCGGGCGGATCTCCATCCGGCACTTGGAAGAAGCAATCCGTCCCGATACGATTTTGGTTAGCCTCATGCATGTCAATAATGAGGTCGGAACGATTCAGCCGATTGCGGAAGCAGGGCGGCTGCTCGCTCAGCATCCCGGCATCTGTTTTCATGTAGATGGAGTTCAAAGCATGGGGAAGCTGCCTGTGAAGCTGCGCGAATGGGGAGTCGATCTGTTCAGCGGTTCCGCGCATAAGCTGCGCGGTCCGAAGGGCACCGGCTTTTTGTATGTTCGAAGCGGAACACGGCTGGTGCCCCTGCTGGCCGGCGGAGGGCAGGAGAGCGGCATTCGCGGAGGCACGCCAAACGTGCCCGGCATTGTGGCTTCTGTCAAAGCGCTGCGGATTGCGCTTGAGTCCAGGGAGATGCGTGAAGTGCGCATGCGAGCGATCAGAACAAGGCTAATGTCGCGGCTGCAAAAGCTGCCTGAACTGGTCGTCAACGGGGATGCTGATCCTCAGAGCGGCATCCAAGCGGCGCATATTTTGCATCTTTCTTATCCCGGCATGAAACCTGAAGTTATCGTACATGCGCTGGAGGAGCACGGAATGCTGGTGTCGACGAAGTCCGCTTGCTCCTCAAAGGACGATCGGCCAAGTGACGTGCTGCTGGCGATGGGGTACGCCGTGCCTCGCGCAGCGGGGGGCATTAGAGTGAGCTTCGGAGACGAGCATGACGAATCAGCCGCCGATCGGCTTGCTGACGCACTAGAAGCAGTTGTACGGCGCTTAAAGCCGCTTGAGAGGAGTTACACAGGTCAATGAAGGTTGATTATATTACGGTTCGCTACGGCGAGCTGACGCTAAAAGGGCGTAACAGAGGGCGCTTTGAGGCGCAGATGTTCCGCCAGATCAAAAACAGCCTGCGGCATCTGGATGGGCTGGAATTCGAAAAAACGTACGCGCGCGCTTATATCAAGCTGAATGGCGCGGATTATGATCAGGCGGCAGAAAGTTTACGGCGCGTATTCGGCATTCATTCGTTCAGTCCGGTTATCCGCGCTGACAACGATCTGGACGCGATCCGGGCAGCGGCGTTATCCCTGTGGGAGTCGCTGGAGACAAAGCCGGCTACATTTAAAGTAACGACAAAACGGGGCTGGAAAGGTTTTACCTACGATACGCTTGAGCTAAATCACTTAGTCGGTTCTCATATTCTGCGCGCAGCCCCGGAGCTGAAAGTTGATGTGCGTAATCCGGAAATGACGCTGCATGTCGATATTCAACCGGAAGGCGCTTATATTTATAACCGCAACGAGCCGGGAGCCGGCGGATTTCCGCATGGTTCCAACGGCAAAGCGATGCTGCTGCTGTCCGGCGGCATTGACAGCCCTGTGGCGGGCTGGTCGGCCCTGCGCAAAGGGTTGGAGCTGGAGCTGATTCATTATCACAGCTACCCGTTTACAAGCGAGCAGGCAACGGACAAAGTCATTGAGCTTGCCCGTCAGCTTTCTCTCTATTCGGGCAAGCCGCTGAAGCTGCATCTCGTGCCGTTCACCGATGTGCAGACCCGCTTTACGCAGACGGGCCAGGAGCATCTGACCATTACGCTGATGCGGAGATCGATGCTTCGCATTGCAGGGCTGCTGGCGGAGCGCAGTGGCGCAGGCGCAATTGTATCCGGCGACAGCCTTGGCCAGGTTGCAAGCCAGACGCTTGGAAGCATGAACGTGATCGGGCGGACGCTCGATATTCCTCTGCTTCGGCCGCTTATTATGATGGACAAACAGGAAATTATCGACCGCGCCGTCAAAATCGGCACGTATACAACCTCAATTTTGCCGTTTGAGGACTGCTGCACGCTGTTTGTCCCTAAATCCCCAAGCACCAATCCTAACCTTAATGTGGTGGAGCGGACGGAAAACGGCATTCCAGAGCTGGACGAGCTCATTGTAAAAGCTGCCGACGGCGTTGAGACGGTCATGCTCGACTGGGGCAAAGTATTCCGCAGAAAAGAAAAAACGGTGCTTCGCGAGGCTGAAGAGCGGGATTGGTTCTAACCCGGGCTCATTGCTTGCGTCTAATAGGTCAAAAAAGGACCTTGTCCTCCACGTTGTCGTGGAAGACGAGGTCCTTTTTGTGCATATTAAAGTATCGATTAATGGGATTCCCGTTCGCGGTGTTTCTGCTCCATTTTGTTCTTGTGCATCGTTCTTTGCAGAATGCCTGCACCGATAACGAGAACAATGAGAAGGATTTCAAACAGCCATCCCGGCATGCCGCCGGTTCCGAACAAATGCTCGATCTTTTTCTCGCCGACAATCATTTTGCCTGCGGTGAAAGCAAGCACGCCTGCGCCGATGTAAAGAATCCAAGGGAATTTCTCGATCAGCTTGATGAACAGCGTGCTGCCCCAAACGACAATTGGAATACTGATGATCAGACCGATAATGACGAGCCAGATATTGCCGTGGGAAGCACCGGCAACGGCAAGCACATTATCAATGCCCATAGCTGCATCAGCGATGACAATTGTCCAAATCGCCGATCCCAGTGTGCTGCCGGCCTTAATGTTATCGTGACTGTTGTCTTCCTGCACAAGCAGTTTGTAAGCAATCCAGACAAGCAGCAAGCCGCCGGCAAGGTGAAGCCAAGGTACGTCCAGCAAGTACACGACCAGCAAGGTGGCGACCATCCGAATCGCAATTGCGCCGAACGTCCCCCAAATTACCGCCTTTCTCTGCTGTTCCTTAGGCAAATTGCGCGCGGCAAGCGCGATGACGATCGCGTTGTCGCCCGCCAGCATAAGGTCGATGAAAATAATGGTTAACAGCGGGCCAATCCACTCCATCCTAGCTCCTCCTCCATCTTCTAAACCAGTTCTGTCATATTCTCCACTTACCCGTATACGGATGAGCCTGACAAAAGATTCGTTTTTTTTGTAACATAATTTGGCGGGCTTGTACATACCCCTTAACGAAGCGGTTCATGCGAAAGGGGAGCCTGTCGATTGGACAATCTGTTGATTTTTCTGCAAATTGTAATGATAAATGTGCTGCTCAGCGGCGACAATGCGCTTGTCATTGCGATGGCCAGCCAAAACCTGCCTCCTAAACAGCGCAAGCGGGCCATAGCCTGGGGAACATTTGCCGCAATCGGCCTGAGATGCGTGCTCACGCTTGCCGCGATATCGTTGCTGCAGCTGCCTTACCTGCAGGCAAGCGGCTCTCTTTTGCTGCTTGTGATCGCCGTGCAATTACTGCTTGACGCCGAGCGCCCGGGGGCGGAGAAGCCGCTGTCGCGCGGCGCCGGAACACGAGCCAAAGCTACGCTGGCGGGAGCGGTTGGCACGATTGTCGCCGCCGATTTTATCATGAGCTTGGACAATGTGCTCGCCGTAGCTGCTGTTGCGGGCGGAGAGCCGGTATTGATGCTGCTTGGCATCGCCCTTAGCATACCCATGATTTTGTGGGGCAGTCATATGCTCGGACGAGTTCTTACCCGCTTTCCGTCGCTCATATATGCCGGCTCCGGCTTGCTTGGATACGCGGCGGGAGAGATGCTCGTATCGGACGTCGCCGTGCAGCCATGGCTGCATCGGGCGCCGCTGCTGCATGACGCGCTGCCCTTGCTGCTGGTGCCGCTTGTCATCGTCACGGGAATTTTGCTGAGCCGGGCTCGAAAGAACGCTCATTGAACCAATGAAAGCGGATTGGGGGACATTTTGGGAAGCATAAAATTTTTTCAAGGAATACTGGGACCTGCCGCTAAGCGGAGGTCTTAATTTTTTTGTTAACAAGGTTTATCACTGGCATTTTCAGTCCGCTTCCTTTAGAATAAGAAAGATCATCTGACTGGTCGTCATCTGCTTGTCCGCAGGCAGTCGTCTATGGGAAACGGGGGATAGGATTGATACGCAATCAATATTCCGCCGGGATCGTCATTTTGCTTGCAGGAATCGCCATTTTGCTGGGTCGCATGGGTGTTTTCAGCTTTATCGGCTCCGTGTTTTGGCCGCTTTTCATTCTCGTGCCGGGCATACTGCTGCATGTGCTGTATTTCGGCCGGCTTCTCCCTGCGGCAGCGCTGGTTCCGGGCGGTATTTTGTCCGTATATGCACTGGTTTTCCTGTTCTGCAATTGGTTTGGCTGGGGCTATATGAAATACCTATGGCCGTTTTTCATCTTCGGCCTTGCCGTTGGACTTTACGAGTACTACACGTTTGATTCCACGCATCCGCGCAGCGCGCTGACCGTTGCCGCCGTTTTGGCCGGCATTTGGGCGCTCTGCATGATTTTTGTGCTGCTGTGGAGCTGGGGCATCTATCTGATTGCTATTGCGCTTGTAGCGCTGGGCGGTTGGATGATGGTCAGCAAAAAAGCCCGCTGGTAGCGGGGGGTTGCAATTGGTTTTGGAATTACGCTTGATCCTATACAAATGGAGTGGATAAGAAGTTATGCAAGCAAGAGAGAACATTCGTAATATCGCCATTATCGCGCACGTTGACCACGGCAAAACAACGCTGGTCGACAAGCTGCTGCAGCAGTCCGGAACGTTCCGCGACAACGAAGTTGTGCATGAGAGAGCAATGGACTCCAACGATCTGGAGCGGGAGCGCGGCATTACGATCTTGGCGAAAAACACCGCGATCAACTACAAGAACTACCTCATTAATATCGTAGATACTCCAGGACACGCCGACTTCGGCGGCGAAGTGGAGCGCATCATGAAAATGGTAGACGGCGTTCTTCTTGTCGTAGACGCATTCGAAGGCTGCATGCCGCAAACGAAGTTCGTTCTGCGCAAGGCGCTGGAGCATAATCTGACGCCAATCGTCGTTTTGAACAAAATCGACCGTCCGAACGCGAATCCGGAAGGTGTCGTAGACGAGGTGCTGGATCTGTTCATCGAGCTTGGCGCGAACGATCAGCAGCTTGAATTCCCGGTTGTTTACGCATCTGCGCTTATGGGCACGTCCAGCCGCAATGTGGAAAAACAAGACGAGAACATGGAAGCACTTTACGAAACGATCGTGGAGCGTATTCCTTATCCGACCGAAACCGTCGACGAGCCGCTGCAATTTCTCGTTACGCTGCTTGATTACAACGAATATATGGGCCGCATCGCAATCGGCCGCGTTAACCGCGGCGTAATCCGCCAAGGCCAGCCGGTTGCCGTTATGACCCGCGAAGGCGCAATTAAGCAGGCTCGCATCGAGAAGCTGTTTGGCTTCCAAGGCCTGAAGCGTATTGAGATCGAAGAGGCCGCTGCGGGCGACATCGTCGCTATCGCCGGCATCAAGGACATCAATATCGGTGAAACGATTGCCGATCCGGCCAAGCCGGAGGCGCTGCCCGTCCTCGAAATCGACGAGCCTACGCTGCAAATGACGTTCCTCGTCAACAACAGCCCGTTTGCGGGCCGCGAAGGCAAATGGGTAACGTCCCGCAAGCTGCGCGAGCGCCTGTACAAAGAGCTGGAAACGGACGTAGCGCTGCGCGTTGAAGATACGGACAGCCCGGATGTGTTCATCGTATCCGGACGCGGCGAGCTTCACCTCGGCATTCTGATCGAGAATATGCGCCGTGAAGGCTATGAGCTGCAAGTATCCAAACCGGAAGTAATCATTAAGGAAATCGACGGCCAGAAGAGCGAGCCGTACGAGCGCCTGCTGATTGACGTGCCGGAGGAGAGCATGGGCGCAGTTATGGAAAGCCTCGGAACGCGCAAAGCCGAAATGGTTAACATGATCAACAACGGCACCGGCCAAGTCCGTCTGGAGTTCATCATTCCGGCACGCGGCCTGATCGGCTATCGGACCCAGTTCCTGACGCTGACGCGCGGATACGGCATCATGAACCATGCCTTTGACAGCTACGGCCCGATTGCCGGAGCTGGCGTAGGCGGCCGCCATCAAGGCGTGCTTGTAGCAACGGAGAACGGCGTATCCACCTTCTACGGCATGATGGGCGTTGAAGACCGCGGCATTCTGTTCCTGGAGCCGGGAACCGAGATTTACGAGGGCATGATCGTCGGCGAGCATAACCGCGATCAGGACATCGTGGTCAACATCTGTAAAGAGAAACAGCTGACCAACATCCGTTCCGCAACAAAGGACGACACCGTCCGCTTGAAAACTCCGCGCAGCTATTCGCTGGAGGCGGCTCTGGAATACCTCAACGACGACGAATATTGCGAAATTACGCCAAAATCGATTCGTATGCGTAAAAAGCTGCTCAATAAGAGTGAGCGCGAGCGTGCGGAGAAGCAGCGTAAAACAGCGCAAGCCGGTGTTTAATAACATCGTTTTATATTAAGATTTCATAGCGGCGGTTTGGCGCGGCCTCCGGCCGACAGCCAAATCCGCCGCTTGCTCGTTTTAGCTATATCGGACTGCGCAATTAGCTCACATTTAGAGGAGGAGAATAGGGATGCAGGATTGGCTCAGCAACCATCCGCTCGTATCGTACATCCTGATTCTGGCCAGCGTTATTTACATTTTCAACAAAGTATTCCGGCCTGGGCAGCGGCTGCCGCTGCTGAAAGAGGTTATGGTGTATATCGTCATGGCGGTTGGCTCGGTCGTACTGCTTGTGCTGCAGATTGACAAGCTGCCGATAATACAGTGTATGGCGGTTGCCATTGCAATGATGCTTATGCTGCGCATTCGTCAGTTTAATGACAGACGCATGGCTAAACGGCAGCAGCAGGGGGATGCCACCGAGAGCTAATTTTAACGGCTGCAAGCTGCTGTTAGACGGGTGACCCGCGGTCCGAAATAAGGCTATGGATTTGAGGAGAAAGCATGAACAGAGGAAACGATTATCCGCCTCGCGGAAACCGTAGCGATCGTATGCGTTCTGGAGACAATAACGCAAGAGGAGTTCAGCCAAAGGGCAAAAAGAGAAAGGCCAAACCGGTCTATTGGTTCCGGCGCGCGATGACGCTGCTCGTTCTCGTCATTGTAGCCGGGGTTGGTTTTGGCGCTTATTTGCTCTATGACGCCAATAAAGCGCTCGGCGAGATGAGCAGCGGAGAGCCTGGCGTCCCATCCTCCCAATCGGTTCGCAACAAGCCGACCGCAATGCTGCTTATGGGGCTCGATACCCGGGAAAGCGGCGGAATGCTGAACACGGACGTAATTATGGCTGCCGCCTTCAATCCGCGTACGAAGAGCGCAGTAGTCGTTTCCATCCCGCGGGATGCAAGAGTGCCGGTTGAGGGATACAAACAGCGCAAGGTGAACGGCTATTACGCCGCTTTTATCCGCAACGCCAAATCCAAGGATAGCAATATGAGCAAGGAAGAAGCGGAGCGGCAGGGCAAGCTTGGCATGAAGGAAGCAATTGGTAGTTATTTGGATATTCCGATTGATTATGCAGCGACGATTAACTTCAGCGGCTTCGCGGATGTTGTAGACGCGCTAGGCGGCGTTGAGGTTAACGTTGATATGGATATGAAATACCAAGATCATGCCGGACAGCCTGGCGGCACGGACATAAATCTCACCAAAGGAGTTCAGACGCTCTTTGGTGAGGATGCGCTTGGCTTTGTCCGCTACCGGAAATCAAATGACGGCAAAAATATGAGCAGCGATTTTGAGCGCAACGAACGTCAGAAGGCTGTCCTGCAGGCTATGACGGACAAGCTGACCTCGGTTCAAGGAGTTCTCCGGCTTGGCAAAGTATTCGGCGCGGTCGGAAATAATATGAAAACCGATATGCCGGAATCCGAACTTCGCTCCATGCTGATGGCTTATTTTGGTATCGGAGCCAGTGATATTGAATTTATTCCGCTGACGGGGGACTGGCGCAGCCCGTACGTATATGTGGACGATGCAGCGCTGGAAAAAGCGAAACAAGCTTTACAAGCCAAACTGGACGAATGACCGTAGTGGGTCTGGCATACGTATGTTATACTACAGCTACGAAGCCGACTTCATGAATGGATTCTGACTCCCGGGAGGTAGAGCGGATGAGAGGGCATGGTTGGATTGACTTCGCCAATTGCATTTTCGCGTATGTTAAGCCTTCCGCTGCTGCGGAGTTCTGCTCTGGCACCGGCCTGTCCAAGCGAGCTTGGCAAGGCGCGTTTGTATCTAGCTCTGTTTATTGTGATGTTGACGTTATAGAAGCCTGGCGACCATAGGTCGTCAGGCTTCTTGTGCGCTTGCCGGGCATCCGTTCATCACATCCTGCGGACAATGCTTTTTTTCATCTCATCCAGCTGACGGATAAAGCTTGTGCTGGAATCCACGACAGCGTATAAATGCTGGAAGTGTTTTTGCAGCTCAAGCATGACGGCTTTTTCAACGTCGCTGGGGCGGCTGGAATCAAGCTTTTCGCTCAGCTCAATGGCAATCAACGCCGCATCGCCGCTCACAACGGCGCGAGCTTGCTTGACTCCTTTTACTCGGGATGCAAGCTCTTCCATTTGCTTCACCGACTCGGACGGATTCTGAGGAAGAACGGCTTCGTACTTGGCTGCTTTAGCTTGAATACGTTCACTTTTAGCAGGGGAAGGTGAAGGCTCTCGAACTGCGTCCATACCGCAGCCTGTCGTACAGTAACAAAGCAGCCATACCGCTGCTAGAAGTCGTTTTTTCATTGCGGGACATTGTCCTTTCCATCGCTCTCTGGATTGTACAACCGTCGTAGTTTGTCCCTGTTCCGGAAGGGTTAGTTTGGGATATCCGGAATTATCCGGCGCCAGGAGGGGTAACTTCATGACCAAAATCTTCGTATTGGATACGAATGTGCTGCTTCATGATCCGCATGCGATTTTCGCCTTTACCGACAACGAGGTCATAATCCCTGCTGTTGTTCTGGAGGAAATCGACTCCAAAAAGAGGCTTGCCGACGAGCTCGGCCGCAACGCCCGGCATATATCCCGTCTGTTAGACGGAATGAGGGAAAACGGCCGTCTGCACGAAGGTATACCGACACCCGGCGGCGGTGTGCTCCGCGTGGAGCTGAACCACCGAAGTTTTGTCCGCGTTCAAGAAATGTTCGGGGAAATGTCCAACGATAACCGCATCTTGGCCGTCGCCCTGAATTATCATATCGAAGAAGCAGAGAAGGGCTCCCTTCGCGACGTAGTGCTCGTCAGCAAAGATGTGCTCGTACGAATCAAGGCCGATGTGCTTGGTTTGCAAGCGGAGGATTACCTGTCGGATCGAGTTGTCGAGCCTTCCGATGTTTACACCGGAACGGCGACGCTGTTTGTGCATCCGTCTATAATTGATGAATTTTACTCCTACCGTTTTCTCAACGTCAAAAGCCTGCAGATGTCGTCCCGTCTGCATCCAAACGAATTCATTATTTTGCGCGACGAGTTAGGAACTTCCAAAAGCGCCCTGCTAAAGGTGAGCCAGGACGGCTCGCGGTTAGAGCCTCTTTACTTGAGCAATGATCCCGTATGGGGCATTACAGCCCGCAACGCTCAACAGAGAATGGCGCTGGAGCTTCTGCTGAACGACGATATCCCGCTCGTGACGCTGACAGGGAAGGCCGGCACCGGTAAAACGCTGCTCGCGCTGGCGGCAGGGCTGCTTAAAACGGAGGATGAGCATAAATACAAAAAACTGCTGATTGCACGTCCGGTTGTGCCGATGGGCAAGGATATCGGATATTTGCCGGGCGAAAAGGACGAAAAGCTGCGGCCTTGGATGCAGCCGATCTATGATAACCTGGAGTATTTGTTCGATACGAAAAAATCCGGGGATATTGATAAAATCCTAATGGGCTTGGGCAGCATTCAAGTTGAAGCGCTCACGTATATACGCGGCCGTTCTATTCCAGGCCAGTTCATCATTATTGACGAGGCGCAGAATTTGAGCCGTCATGAGGTCAAAACGATCGTCTCTCGCGTCGGGGAAGGGAGCAAAATCGTCCTGATGGGCGACCCTGAACAGATCGATCATCCGTATTTGGACTCCATGAGCAACGGACTTTCGCATATCGTGGAGAGCTTCAAACAAGAGGGGCTAAGCGGCCATATTAACCTGGAAAAGGGAGAACGCTCCAGGCTGGCGCAGCTCGCAGCGGATTTGCTGTAAGCCTTTAAGCACAGTTAGGCCGAAGGCTTCATGACAAATGAAGCTTTCGGCCTGTTTTTCATCACTTCCATACTGCAAATGAATCGCTTTTTCGCTATTTGGACAAGACAAGCCACGATATTTTTGTTAGGATAAAAGAATATAGAAGGGGAGGACACTCAAGGAGGGAGCAATCCTGGGTCGCAAAAAATGGTTGATTCTTCCTGGAGCGGTTGTTGTCTGGGCGCTTCTGCTGCTTATACAGGAAGGGCCGGCACCTACGGCTTTTTTGCCTCAAGCGGCTGAGAATAGTCCCGATGGATCGGCGCAAGCGACTGACACGGAGCAGGACAAGCTGCCAGCCCATTTATATGTAAGCGTTAACGCGGATGAAGCCTATGTGGAACTGATCCAACGTCTAAGCGACGAGTGGATGAACAAACATCCGAACTGGCGGGTTACGATAAATGGTCCTGAAAACGATCGGCAAGATATTAAGCTTGTTCCGAACGATGAAGTCATTTCTCTGGCCTCGGCTGGAAAGCTGCTGCCAGTGGACGGGTTCGTCTCTCCGTCAGGCGGTGAGATGTCCCCGGGAGACTCCGGGCATGATCCCTTTGCTTACGAATTGAGGTGGCGGAGCTACTGGTGGGGAGTTCCGGCTGGAGAAGACCCGCTGGTGCTGCTGTGGAGCAAGCAGCTTCTACAGCAATCCGGGTTAAAACATCCGCCCGCCAACTGGCAGGAGTTGACTCACTTCAAAAATCTCCATCCCAATCTGGCTGCAGCCTCGGTCAGCAGCAAGGATGGGAGGGGCGCACTGGCATGGCTCGACTATTGGCATGGCGAAGGGGCAGCGATGAAACCGGAGCTGTCTCAGGCTGCGCTGAGCTCCTCGGCACAAGGCGGTGCGGCTATGCTCGCTCCGGCGGCGACTCCCGAAGACGCTGTGAAACAGCTTCAGCAAGGGCGAAGCCTGTCGGCAGTTGTACCGTGGTCGTATTTTCGAAAGCAGCAAGGGCTGGCGGAGCAGGTTGAGACGCAGCTCGCAATTGGCAGCGGCGGAGGAGCATACGCCCGTAACGGTTTCAGCTTTGTCCTTTTCTCGGACACGGAATACACGGCCGCCGCCGCTTCCTGGGTGACGGCAATGACGTCGCAGCAGGCGCAGGAGCAGCTGTTTCTGGAAGGGGGCAGGCTGCCTTCGAACCCGGCCTTGTACACGGCTGCCACGTTAACGAAAGACAGCCGTTATCCGCCGGCTGCTTGGCGCAAACTGATGTTTCAGAACGAATCTGACGCAGAGGGGAAGCGGCTTAACCCGGAGCAGCTTGCGGTCTTCCAATCGCTTTGGCTGGCTTATTGGGCCCCGGGAGGCTCCGGCAGCGCCGATCAGCTTGCTGAGGACTGGGGCCGCTTCTTAAAGGCATGACGGCGGCCTGTTGCGTAACCGGCGAGATTACGCTGGTTACATAAATAAACACCAAAAAGGCGTTCCGATGGAGGGACGCCTTTTTGGTGCGCGATTATAAACGGTGAAACGCGCAGCGGAGCCAAAGGCTCGAGCCCGGAGAAGCGTCAGCGTTCGCCTTTGACGTCGGAATTCTACCTCGATGAGAGGTTGAATTCAAGGAATTCCGAGGTCAACAGCGATCGGAGGGCCGAGCTTTGGCGCAGCGCCTGCTTGTTTCACCCGTCTTTTCATTTTCACTTAAAATGAAAACTTAAATCGAAGCACAAGCGACGACTCCTCGATCGCCACAGAATCGATCCGTAAAAAGGAAACAAACTTGCCAGGATAAAAGCCCAGGTTAAACGACTTCTCCAATTCGTCAACCGTCTCCTGCGGCAGCTTCAAGCCGTTGAAGCTCAGCTCGGTAATGCGGAAGCGGATGCCGTTTTTCGGCTCCTCCACGACCTCGTAACGGCCGGATGCTTCCAGCCGCAGATTGCCTTTGCTGCCCGAAGCGATAACCTCTCCGTTTTCAAAGCGGAAGCTGAATGAGCTTAAGGTGGGGTCCTGCTCCTGAATAAATTGGTTAAGCGCTTTGTCCGGCAGCTTAAGCGTGTAGCCTGACTTATCCAGCTTTAAATAATCCGGGTTATCTTGGAGCCAGTCCGGCAGTTTGTTCATCGCCTTGGCCAGCGCCCGGAAGTAAGTCCTCAGCTTGTCGCGTCCTTCCGATTCCCAAAGCTGCTGCAGCTCTCCAATCTGCCCGCGCAGCTCGTCTGGGTTACTGCTTCCGTCGATTCCGTCTTCAAGCTGCCTTTGCAAAGTTTGCTGGCGCTGACGGCGGGCAAGAAGGGTGCGCTCCAGCTCATCCAGCTCCGATTGCCGCTTCTCCAGCTCGGCATAACCGTTGCGAAGCTTCTGCGCACGGCTGCGGTATTCGTCTATAGCCCGCCTGTCGCTCCGGGCCATCACATCCATGTAATCTAGCGCGCGAAGCAGCTCGGCCAGGCTTTTTACATGCAGCAGAGCGCCTAAAAGCCGCTCTTGCTTGCCCATATAATAATCAGCTAAAGCGTCGCCCGCCTTTTTTTTGCGTGATTGGAGCCGAAGCTCCTCCGCTGCCAGCTGGCTGCGGTTGGAGTCCATCTGCTGCTGAACTACGGCTCGGCGGCTCTGAGTCCGCTGCAGCTCCCGATTGATTTCAACGATAGTCAGGCTTTTCTCCAAAAGCTCCCGGTCCGTATCGTCCGCTCCGGATTGATTCGCCGGCTCAGCCCAAGCCAGCCGGGCATCTGGTCCGAGCAGCAGCCCGGTCCCGTCGACGGATGAGGTCAGCAGGGCAAGGAGAGTTAGCGAGACAAGCAGCCGGGCGTATAAACGTATTTGCATCGGATGTGCAGGCTCCCTCCTCTTGTCCGGTTGTCTTTTACCCTATGCCGCCGCGACCCTTGGAATGCAAACAACCGCCGGGCGAATGCCTGACGGTTGTCGGGTTTGTCCTTATTCGGCGCTCGGAAAAAGCGTCGCTTAGAACGGCAGGTCCATTTTGAAAATGGTCCAGTAACTGAAGCCCAGGAAAGACAAGATCATATACGCCCAGAACATCAGTATGTACGTACGTTCGGTAAAGTTCAGGTAGCCCAAGAAGAAGAAGGCGATAGCCTGGAAGAAAAACAAAAGCGAAAACTCGGTCATATGCCCTGCAAATGCCATGAGGGCGATTACAAGACACCAGAAACCGAGTACGCGGAACATGCGCGCCATGGAAGAAATCCCCCTCTCACTCTGACCAGATGTATGCTAAAGAACATTATAGCGTTTTGGTCAAATACTGTAAACCGCTTTCCCGGTGGAAGCTGTCATAATTTGTCCATGGATTCGCCACAGAATAGCCCGTCCGCTGGATTAAAAATAGGCCGTTCAGGCAGCTTGTCCGTTAACACGGTCATATCCTTTCCCTTTGAAGGCAGTAATATGTATGAGCCAAGCAAATAATGGATATACATTTTAGTATCAATAGATTCTATGAACTCCTGGGAGGGCATAGAGTGAAAGAAAGCGCGTTTACGTTAGGAGGTTGTAGCGAGCATGACAGCAGTCAGGCAAGATGCATGGAGCCCGGACGACGATCTGATTCTCGCCGAGGTGACACTAAGACATATTCGTGAAGGGGGAACCCAGCTCGGAGCGTTCGAGGAAGTAGGCGAACGAATCTCCCGCACCCCCGCGGCTTGCGGCTTCCGTTGGAACAGTTGTGTGCGCAAACGGTATGAAGAAGCCATTCAATTGGCAAAGCAGCAACGGCAGAAACGAAATTATTTGAAAAAACAAACAGCAGTCGCTTCGCATGTATCAGCTGTAGCGGAGCAGGAAACGGATTCGCTCCGCAGCCAGGAGCAGAGCTTTGGGGATGATGCAATCGCCATTGAAGGTGTAATCCGTTATCTCAAGCAATGGAAGTCCACTTACGGCGAGCTTCAGCGTCAAATCAGCCGCTTGGAAAAAGAGCTGCGGCTGCGCGAGGATGAACTGGCCGGGTTAAGAGAGCAAAATGAAAAGCTGTCCCGCGATGCAAATCACGCTCAGCTGGATTATCAGTCCGTGAACGACGATTACAAAATGCTGATTCAGATTATGGATCGCGCCCGCAGACTGACGGTGCTGAATGAGGATGAAGAGCTTCGCCCGCGTTTTAAGATGGATGCAAACGGCAATCTAGAGCGAATTGAGTAATTTTACAGACAGCATGCGGCCCTTAACAAGGACGCATGCTGTTTTTATTTGACCTCGTGCGGAAGCGGGCAGCTTCTGATACAATGCCTGCATACAGGGAGGTGCTGGTCATGAATATTACCGTTATCGGCGGAGGCGCGATCGGCATGCTGTACGGGGCAAGGCTGTCGCTTGGCGGAGCTCCAGTGCGAATGTTAACCCGTACGCGGCAGCAAGCCGAAGAGCTCGCGAGTGGCGGCATAAGGCTGTTGATGGAGGAACAGGAGAAAACCGCTTTTGTCGCAGCGTCCACGCTTGCAGAAGCAGCGCATGCGGATGGGATGGAGCTCCGCAGCGATGAGCCGCACTGGTACATACTAACCGTCAAGCAAACCGCATTGGACGAGCCGCTGCTTGCGCAGTTAAAGCTGCTGCTGAGTCCAGGAGACGGGCTGCTTTGCCTGCAAAACGGCATCGGCCATCTGGAGCGGCTTGCCGCCATTTTGCCGGGAGCCGGACTTTATGCCGGGGTGACGAGCGAAGGCGCGCTGCGGGAAGGCGCTGCCGCTGTTCGGCACACCGGTTCGGGAGAGCTGTTTTACGGACCGGCGCCGCTCTCGCATGTTCAAGAAAAAGTGCTGCGTATCGCCGACCCAGCCGGGAGCGGTCAGCAGGCGCTGCTGGAGCAATGGAAGCAATGCGCGGAGCGTGCAGGAATTCCGGCGCAGCCGTCGAATGAGATGGGTAATCGCATTTACCATAAATTGCTTTTAAATGCAGTCATAAACCCGCTGACGGCTCTATTCGGCATTCGGAACGGCGAGCTTCCCGCCCATCCTAAAGGGAAGCTGCTTATGCAAGCCCTCCATCGCGAAAGCGAAGCGGTGCTTCTGCGGGCCGGCATGCAAACAACTGGGACCGAATGGGATAGGCTGCTCGATGTATGCCGCAAAACTGCGCTTAACACTTCGTCCATGCTGGCGGATCTAAAAGCCGGCCGCAGAACCGAAGTTGGCAGCATTAATGGAGAGGTGGCTCGGTTAGCCAAGCGGCTCGGCATGACCGCTCCTTTAAACGAGGCTGCAGCGGCGATGGTGAATGCGCTTGAACCCTTGAACGGTTAGGGAGGGCGGATGTAGCATTGAACCTGTTGGAGAGCTTAAAAACGTTATATGCGCTGCTGGCGGTTGTGCCGTTTGTTCCATTTGCGCTTGTATACGGAATTAGCCGATGGTTAACCGGCGATTCCAAAAAAGCGTTCCGGCAGGCGATGGATGTGACAACCGTGCTGCTGATTGGATGCGTGGCTGTTCTGTTTAACCGGATTTTTTCGAATTCCTTTGGTTTGTACGGCATATTGCTGCTGATGCTGCTTGGCGGGGGACTGCTTGGCAATATGCAGTACCGCAAACGCGGCAGGATCGAGTCGGGCAAGCTGTTCCGCGCCGTATGGCGGACCGGATTTTTTGTCATGGGTGTCATGTATATCTTGCTGATGACGGCAGGCATTACGCAGCATATGTTCCGGCTGTAAGCGGGACGGGCTGCCGGATGCCTGTTTTTTTTACGGAACTTTTTGCCCATATCTGTTATAATTTTAGTTACGGTTTTGACGGTATATCCGTCATTGTGTACAATCGTAGCGTTAGATGGAATGGATGCGGGGAGGTTGCCGTCTGCACTTATGTTAATGGATAAAATGAAACTGCCTTTTGGCCAGCCTCTAGCTGATGCATACATAGAGCGAAAAGACCCTGAATTGGAAAAGCTATTCGGGTACCATCCCCTAGAGCCGCAGCATTGGCGCGGGCGGCTGGACTATTTGCACGGCTCCGTTGCTTCCCGCGCTGACAGCCAGCAAACGGCGGCGGCGCTGCGCGCTTTTCAGGAGCCGTTCGGCCTCTCAGACGCGTCAGCGCGGAATCTGGAGCTGCTGGCGAATGGCGCGCCCGTTATTGTGGGCGGACAGCAGGCGGTGCTGTGGACGGGGCCGCTTATGATTTTGTATAAAGCGGTCACGATTATTCAGGCCGCGTCCGCCGCCTCCCGCGAGCTTGGCGTGCCGGTCGTGCCGGTATTCTGGATCGCTGGCGAGGATCATGATTGGGATGAGGCAAGCATGGCACAACTGCCGTCGGCCGGCCCCGATCCCGAGCTGAAGACGCTGAGTCTGCGGCGGCCGGCCGGTCCGGCGACGTCGGTAAGCCGTGTCCGGCTGGAGCCGACTGAGCTGCAGCAAGCGCTTGACGGGCTGGAGGCCGCGCTGGCGGATAGCCCGCGCAAGCCGGCGCAGCTGCGCGAGCTGCGCGCCGCGGCTGGCAGCTGCTGCACGCTGACGGAGCTGTTCGCCGCGATGCTGAACGTACTGTTCGGCGAGTCGGGCCTGCTGCTGGCAGACGCTGATGACTCGAGGCTGCGGGCGACTGAAGGGCCGATGTTCCGCCGACTCGTGGAATCGTCGGAGCAGCTGGCGCAAGCTTATGCGGAGTCTACCCGCAAGGTCGGGGAGCTTGGCTACAAAGCGCAGGCCGAAGCCGCTGAAGATGCGGCGAATCTGTTCCTGTTCACAGACGGTCCAAAAGCGGGAGAACGGCTGCTGCTGCAGCGCAGCGGAAGCCGGTTCCGTGACCGCAGAGGGCTTATATCGCTTAGCCGGGAAGAGCTGTTAACACTCGCCGAAGCTAACCCGGAGCGTCTCAGCAACAACGTGCTGACGCGGCCGCTGATGCAGGACTTTCTGTTTCCGGTGCTTTCGACGGTGCTGGGGCCGGGCGAAATCGCCTATTGGGCTCAGACCGGCGCGGCATTTGCAGCTCTCGGCATGCAGATGCCGATTATAACGCCTCGTCTCAGCGCGACGCTGCTGGAACCCCATGCGGATAAGTCGCTGCGGGAATTCTCCCTCTCCTTACAGCAGGTGCTGGGCGGATTGGATGATTTGAAGCGGGAGCTGCTGGATGAACGGGGCGCCGCTGAAATCAGGAGAGTGTTTGAGAAGTCGCTTGACGCGATGAGAGACGTTTACCGGCCGGCTCTGGAGCTTGCAGCCAGCGTTGAACGGGGGCTGGAGGAGCTTGGCCGGACCAACTGGGAGCGGATCGCCCGTGAAGCTTCTTATATGGAAAGTAAAGCGCTGCAATCGCTGGAGGCGCGGGAGCGGATATTGCTGGACCGGATTGCGGCGCTGGAGCTTTCAGCCGCCCCGGGACGCAAGCCGCAGGAACGGGTGCTGGCATCGGTGTATTTCCTTAACCGTTATGGAAGAGACTGGCTGGACGCTCTGCTGAACGAGCCCTATGAACCTTGCTCTGGACATAGAGTCCTCCGGCTGTAAGCCGAGTCCAACAGCGATTGGAGGGCCGGTTTTTGGCGCAGCGGGTATTTTTCCGAACTTCAAACAATAACAGAAAGAGGCAGAACAATGAGCATACACGCAAAAGAAAAAAGTATCGTAGCCGATCTTAGCCTGGCTGCGGAAGGACGTTTGAAAATTGAGTGGGTACAGGCGCATATGCCGGTACTGAACCAGATCCGCGAGCAATTTGAGAAAGAGCAGCCGTTCAAAGGGCTGAAAGTATCCATTTGCCTTCATCTGGAGGCGAAAACGGCTTATTTGGCCAAAGTGGTGCAAGCTGGAGGAGCCGAAGTGACCATTACCGGCAGCAATCCGCTGTCCACTCAAGACGACGTTTGCGCGGCGCTCGTCGAAGACGGAATTACCGTATTCGCGAAGTACAACCCGGATCCAAAAGAGTTCAAGGAGCTGATGGTGCGCGCGCTGGAAAGCAAGCCGGATTTGATCATCGACGACGGCGGCGACTTTGCCACGATCTTGCACTCCGAGCGTCCCGATCTGATGGAGAACCTGCGCGGCGGAGCGGAGGAAACAACAACGGGAATTATCAAGCTGAAGGCGCTGCACAAAGAAGGCACGCTGAAGTTCCCGATGGTTGCCGTTAACGACGCATACTGCAAACATCTGTTCGACAATCGCTACGGAACGGGTCAGTCCGCTTGGGACGGTCTGATCCGCACGACCAACCTTGTCGTATCCGGCAAAACGGTCGTTGTTGTCGGCTACGGCTGGTGCGGCAAAGGCGTGGCGATGCGGGCAAAAGGACTTGGAGCCAACGTAATCGTAACCGAAGTGGATGCAATCAAAGCTGTTGAGGCCTATATGGACGGCTTCCAGGTTATGCCGATGGTTGAGGCAGCCAAGGTAGGCGAAATGTTCGTGACGGTTACAGGCAACAAATACGTCATTAATGGCGAGCATTATGCAGTGATGAAAAATGGCGCGATTTTGGCGAACGCCGGACATTTCGACGTTGAATTCAGCAAGCCGGATCTGGAAGAGCTCACTAAAGAAATCCGTACGGTACGTAAAAATATTCAGGAGTATCGTCTGCATGACGGCCGCAGCATCTACGTGCTGGCGGAAGGCCGCCTTGTTAACTTGGCCGCTGGTGACGGACATCCGGCGGAAATTATGGATATGACGTTTGCCCTGCAGGCGGTTGGCCTCAAGTACGTCAACGATAATTACAAAGAGCTGGGAGCCGGAGTCATCAACGTTCCTTATGAACTGGATGAGGCTGTTGCCCGCACGAAGCTGGAATCGCTTGGCATCGGCATCGATTCGCTGACCGAAGAGCAGAAAGTTTATCTGGACAGCTGGTCTTCGTAAGCTCAAAACGCTACCGATAGGCTTGTTTAGTTAAAAAGACAAGGCGCAGCTGCGTCTTGTCTTTTTTTGCGTTTTTTGCAAATATGGGGCATTACTGCAAATACTGATGATTGAAATAGTAAAATCATTGAAAACATATTAGGAATCGTTGATTCGCTGCATGTTCGAGTCGGAAAACGATCCCATAAACTTAAACTAGTTGATTTGATGTCGAAAAATGTCGGGTTAAAATGGGCAAATCCGTCATTGACGGCCTGCCAGACTATATACGAAGCGGCGGGATGAAGGATGAAGCGATTTTTTACGATTAAAGGTTATATCCCATTCACCTATAAAATGATGATTCCGTACCTAATCCTTGTGCTCATAACAGATGCTGCCATTGGACTCATATCGTATTCCATGCTGGTGAAGTCCCGCACGGAGGTTGCCGAGGCTGGTGTCCGTGCTACGCTGCAGCAGACGAGAAACAATGTGGATTACCGGATGGAGGAGGTCATGCGGATGTCTGACCTGCTGTTCGGGAGTCTCACCTTCCAGCGCGCCTTGTTAACAAAAGGGGACCGGCTCGCTTTGTATTACACCATGATGGACAACATTGTCCCTCAACTGCAGGCTCCGCTGCGGCTTATCGGCAGCCCGACTCGTCTGACGCTTTATACGAGCAATGAAGCGATTGGGGAAGTGCTCGGCGAACCGATGGATAAACCGATCACAAGAAGCAGTTATTTTATTTTACCGTTGAACCGGCTGGAGAAGAGCGAGTGGTTTAAGACGCTTCAGGCAGAAAATAAGGACAATCTGTGGATGCAGATCGAAGGAGATGCCCGTCTCGGCAACCTGTCCCATTTCCGCAAAATGGTCTCCTACGCCGATTATCAAACGGTGATTGGATATATCCAGATCACGATCAACCTGGAAAGCCTGCTGGGTAATCTGATTTTAAATGAGGATGAACAGATGGGCCTGCAGGTGCTGGACACAAACACCGGCAATGTGCTTTATAAACGAGGGGCCGATCTGGCGGGTAACGCAAAGGGCCAAAATCTTAGCCTGCGGGAGCCGATTCCAGGCACGTCCTATGTCATCGAGGTACTCGTTTCGCGCGATTATTTGAGCAAGGACGCCAATCAGCTGCAAACCGTCATTATTTTAATCTGCGCAGCGAGCTTTTTGCTTATGGCGATGATCGGACTGTTGGTCGCGAGCTTTTCCGGCAAAAAAATGAAGCGGATCGTCACGCATGTGCGCTCTTTTCGGCAGGGAGACCTGGAGCAGCGCATCGATTTTACCGGCAACGACGAGTTTGTGCTGATCGCTCAATCGTTCAACAGCATGGCTGCAAGCATACAAGAGCTTATTGGAAACGTATATGAGCAGGGTTTACAGAAAAAACAG
The DNA here is from genome assembly GCF_023715725.1 of Paenibacillus pasadenensis. Lineage (GTDB taxonomy): Bacteria > Bacillota > Bacilli > Paenibacillales > Paenibacillaceae > Paenibacillus_O > Paenibacillus_O pasadenensis_A. The sequence goes on along the minus strand of NZ_JAMBOT010000001.1, from coordinate 644,974 downwards.
GCGGAGCTAGAGGCGCTGCAAGCGCAGATCAATCCCCATTTTTTGTACAATGCCCTCTCTACGATCAGCAGCTTATCTAACCTGGGCGAGCCGCAGAAAGTAACGGAAATGGTTAAGGGGCTGGCCCGCTTTTACAGGCTGACTCTGAATGAAGGCCAAGTTCTAATTCCTATGGAGAAGGAACTGGAGCAGGTTCAAGCCTATCTGGCTATTCAAAAAGTCAAACATGCCGATGCATTTAACGTCTATGTGGAGATGGAGCCGGAGATCGGCGAGTTAAAAATTATTAAGCTGCTTCTGCAGCCTTTTGTGGAAAATGTGTTTAAACATGCATGGTTCGGAGAAACCATCGCAATCCGCATTACGGCAAAACGGGTTGACGGGCGTCTGGAGCTGAAGGTTATTGATAATGGAGTCGGTATGCGCAAGGAAACCGTTAATGAGGTGCTGCGCAGTTCAATTCAATCCAATCATTACGGGCTGAAAAACGTTGAGGACCGTATCAAGCTGAGATACGGGCAGGAATACGGCGTGCAGATCGGCAGCGTGTACGGCGGTGGAACGACCGTGCAAATTCTGCTTCCTCTGCAACCGGAACAGAACTTTAACAACGATGAGTCTAGCTATAGCAATCGCAAGTAAAGGAGCGGAAAAAATGGAAATTACAATACTGCTTGTGGACGACGAAGCGATCGATCTGGAATGGCTGAAGGTCAGGGTTGCCGGCAGCGGCCAAAGCTCGCTTCGGATAGCGGGAACGGCAAGGAGCGGATTCGCCGCGCTCAAAATCATGGAGCAGGAGCGGATCGATATTATTTTGTCCGATATCCGCATGCCGATCATGACCGGAACCGAGTTTGCGCATAAAGCCAAGGAAATCAACCCGTCTGTGCAAATTGTGTTTATTAGCGGGCATGAGGATTTTAGCTATGCCAAGGAAGCGATCAAGCTGAACGCATCCGGCTATTTGCTGAAGCCGGTAGAGGACAGCGAGCTGCAGGATACGATTGCCAAGCTATGCGCTAAAGTATTGGCGGACCGGGAAGCCAGCACGTCGGTAACGGAAGCGACGTCGCTCATGCAGCGCGAGGTGCTGCTGCGCTGGTTCCGCAGTCCCTCCCCGTGGCAGACCGATGAGCGGCGGCTGCGGTTTCTTGAGCCTCTCCTGCAGGGCGGAGCAGCGGCGGCGCTTATTGAGGTGGACGATTTGGAGCGCAAAACCCAGTCCTATACGCCGGAGCAGCAGCGGAAGCTTGCTTTTGACGTGGAACAATTCATTGCCGGATACGTGGAAACAGAACAGCTTGGCATCGCTATGAACGGATTGGATAATCGCGCCGTACTGCTGGCAACCTGCGGAGAGGAGCTGTATCGAACGGCATTGGAGGATATGATCCGTTCTTTTCGCGAACAATTTGATTTCACGATGACGATTGGAATCGGGCGGTTTGCCACGGAGCCGGAGGTGCTCCATGATTCGTTTGCCGAGGCGGAATCGGCACTGAATATGAAGTGGGTGTTGGGCAAAAACAAGCTGATTCTGCATCACGGATCCGACCTTAGCTTCAATACGGGACTTTCGGCACAAGCGGATGCCATCGTGGACGAGATGGTTCCCGCCATGCTGGAATATGATCTTGTCACCATAGACGACTGTTTAATTCGGCTATTCGGCCAGAGCGATACGGCGGCGCTGCCCAAAACGGCATCCTATGATCTTATTTTTCGCGTCACCTCCAAGCTTCATGCCGACCTGAAGAACATGGGAGAAAATCTGTACGAGCTGCTTAACTGGGAATCCCATATGCCGCTTGAACTATTCGAATTTGAGACGATTCAGGATTTGGTATCCTGGCTGCGCCGCCGGTTTTTCGAGGTATCCGAGCTGCTGTTCATGAAGCGGCGGAGGCAGGAGCGCAAGCTGATCGGCGATATTACCCGCTATGTGGAAGAAAGGCTGGAGCATAAGGTGACGCTGCGCGAGGTGGCGGCCAAGTTTGATTTTACGCCGAATTACTTGGGGCAATTATTTAAAGCTGAGACCGGCGTTGCGTTTAGCGACTTTCTGAACGATATGCGGATGAAGCGGGCCTGCGCGCTGCTCGACGATCCGCTCATGAAGGTGTACGAGATTGCTGAACGGATCGGATACAAAAATATCATCTATTTTAATCGCCAATTTAAGCAAATTATGGGCATGACCCCGGGTGAATACCGGAAAAAACATAAAATATAAACTTGCCATCGTAGAATTTGGTTTAGTTTTCGTTGCTCCGCTGAATTATGTTGAATCGTCTCGCTCTCTATAATGAAACCTAGAGAGAGGAGAGATCAGCATGAGAGAAAGAAAACACCAGTTTTGGCATGATGTGGTGAAAAACAGAACATTGCTTCTGATGCTGGCTCCCGCCGTACTGCTTTTCTTCTTGTTCAGCTACATTCCGATGAGCGGAATTGTAATCGCGTTCAAAAGATTCGATTATGTAGGCGGAGTATTCGGCAGTCCATGGGCCGGTTTGGACAACTTTAAATTTTTCTTTGAATCCGGCGATGCTTGGCGGGTAACCCGCAATACGGTGCTTTACAACCTCGGATTTATCGTTCTGAGCAACCTGATTCCGATGCTTACGGCTATATTGCTTTTTGAAGTAGGGGGCAAATGGTTTCGGAAAATTACGCAATCGCTTTTGTTCCTGCCTTACTTTATCTCTTGGGTTGTCGTAGGCTCCATTGCGTATAGCTTCTTCGCTTTTGATGTCGGTACAATCAACGGAATTTTGAAATGGGTCGGCATGGAACCGATCGACATTTACAATACGCCATCTTATTGGCCGGTTATCCTGCTGCTTGTTCACACCTGGAAATCCCTCGGATATGGCACGGTTATGTATCTGGCGGCAATTACGAGCATCGACAGGGAAATGTATGAGGCGGCAGATATGGACGGAGCGAACGTGTTCCAGCGTATCCGGAGCGTAACGATTCCGAATCTGTATCCTACGGTCATCATCCTGGTGCTTCTGGCCATCGGCAACATCTTCCAAGGCGACTTCGGCATGTTCTACAACATGGTTGGCAACAACGGACTGCTGTTCTCGTCCACCGACGTTATCGACACCTTCGTATTCCGCTTGCTTATGGGCTCCAACGAAATTGGAATGTCCGCCGCAGCAGGGGTATATCAGTCGGTGCTTGGATTCATTACGATTTTGCTGGCTAACTATGCTGTACGCCGCTATGACAAAGAACGCGCGCTATTCTGATTTAGGAGGGACTACTGCATGAGCGTAGCAACGATAAAACGGCAGGGCAAAGATAAAATTCTGCTGTCGATAATTGGATACACGACATTGATCATACTGGCAATTCTGTGCGTCATTCCATTCGTCCTTATTCTTTCCTCGTCGCTTACGGACGAAAACGCGATTCTGGTTAACGGATACAAATTCATTCCGTCGGTGTTCTCCCTGGAAGCATACAAGCTATTGTTTGAGCATCCGGAGGACATGCTGAGATCGTATGCGGTTACGATCTCGGTAACCGCCATCGGAACGTTTGTCGGCTTGTTCCTTACGGCAATGACTGCTTACGTTCTTTGCCGTAAAGATTTTAAATGGCGCAACGGCTTTACGTTCTACTTCTTCTTCACCACGCTGTTCAGCGGCGGCCTTGTGCCGTGGTATCTGCTGATCACGAACTATCTGCAATGGAAGGACACGCTGACGGTACTGATCGTGCCTTCGCTGATGAGCGTATTTTTCCTCCTCGTTATGCGGACGTTCATGAGCAGCATTCCGGAGGCCATTACGGAATCGGCCAAAATCGACGGTGCGGGAGATTTCCGGATTTTCCTCCAGCTCATTATTCCGCTTTCCAAACCGGCGCTGGCGACGATTGGCCTGTTTACCGCACTACGGTATTGGAACGACTGGTATATGGCTCTGTTGTTCATCTCGGATGACCGTCTGGCGCCGCTCCAGTACTACCTGTACAAAATGCTTGGCAATATGGAAGGGCTGCGCAGGGCGATGCTTGGTTCCGGCGGCGGCGTAGCGATCGATATTCCTGGTGAAAGCTTAAAAATGGCCATGACGGTTGTTGCCTGCGGACCGATCCTGTTCGCTTATCCCTTCATTCAAAAGTATTTTGTGCAGGGCCTTACGATTGGCGCAGTCAAAGGGTAACCACGGGGAAACCCGGTTTATCAATATAAGCATCACAATATAAATTCATCATTAGGGGGAAACAACATGTCTCAACGGAGTAAACGCAAACTCGGAATTACCCTGACAAGCGTGCTTGCAACAGCGTTGGTGCTTAGTGCATGCGGCGGCAACAACGCCGGCAACAATACCGGAGGAAACACTCCGGCAGCCAACAACACGGCGAGCAATTCGGCGAATACGGGCAGCGAAGGCCAATCCGGCGTTGACACTTCCCAGGAAGTGAAGCTGAAAATGGTGCTTTTGGGAGCCAAGCCAGCTGATTATGATCAAGTGTTTGGCGAAATGAATAAAATTCTTAAAGAGAAAATCAATGCAACGATTGAGGCTGAATTCCTGGCTTGGTCCGACTGGGGCCAAAAATATCCGCTGAAATTCGCGGCTAACGAAGATTTTGACATCATTTACACGTCCAACTGGGCGCAATATTCGGATCAAGCAACAAAAGGCGGCTTCCTGGAGCTGACGGATGACCTGCTTTCGAAATATGCACCGCAAACATGGGCGGCAATGCCAAAAGTGAAATGGGATCAAGCACGCATTGAAGGCAAAGTTTACATGATTCCTTCCAACAAAGCGAATGAGTTCACGGACAAGCTCGTTCTGATCCGCGACGATCTGCGCGAGAAATACGGCCTGGAGCCGGTTAACAGCCCGGAAACGTATGCAGCTTATTTGAAAGCGGTGGCAAAGAACGAAAAAGCGATGACTCCTTACGGCCTGGAGTCTGCTGAGACGACCAATCATAACCTTGACAAGCTTCTGCTCATTCAGAAGAACAACTGGAAAGAGTTCTCCGGTCTTCCGTTCTCCGTTAAAACGACGGATGAAAAAGCGCAAGTATTCAATATGTACGAAACGCCTGAGTTCGATCAGCTGCTGACGTACTACAAAGATCTTGCGGACAACGGCGGCTGGTCGAGAAACGCTCTTACAACGAAGGGCAGCACAACGGATGACTTCAAAGTTGGCAAGGTTGCCTCGATGACGCATAACGTAACGGCGCTTGGCGGAGTTTTGGCGGACGCTCAAAAAGCACATCCGGATTGGAAGCTCGCTCTCGTCGACCTGTCTCCGGAAAGCAATAAATCTGCCGCAATTTCCACGCAAAACGGTATGGCTGTTCACGCAACATCGAAAAACGCTGAGCGTGCTCTGATGGCGCTTGACCTGTTCCAAAACGACAAACAACTGCATGACCTTGCTATGTACGGCGTTGCAGGTGTGAACTTCACGCCTGAAGGCGATGACAAGTTCACGAAAACGGACAAATACGGCAACTACAACAGCTTCTCCAACTGGGCATGGACTTCTACGCTCGACCGCGTAGACAGCAACTACCCGCAAGTAGCGCAAGATGTTGAGAAGCTGTGGGCTGGCAAAGTGTACAACTACAAGCTGGAGTCGTTTGTATTCGACAAAACTAAAGTTGTAAATGAAGTAGCAAACGTAGGCAACGTAATGATGCGTTACCTGGTGCCGCTTGAGTACGGTCTCATCAAAGATCTGGACAAAGGCAAAGCCGATCTGATCAAACAAATGAAAGCGGCAGGCTCGGATAAAATCCAAGCCGAGCTGCAAGCTCAAATCGACGCTTTCCTTGCTCAACAAAAGTAATTGTATTAGAAGAACAGGATGCAAAGCGCCTCGGCGCTTTGCATCTTTGTTTATCTAGCTGCGGAAAAAAGGAGTGAAATGCGGATGCAAACAGGCGAAAACGTGTATGTAAAGGATTTTGACGGAAGTGATGATGCCGAGCGGATTCGGGCGGCGATCCGGCGAGCTATTGAAACGGGCGCTGAACGCGTTGTATTTGAGCCGCGCCGGTATTTGCTGCAAAGCACGGTGACGATTGAGACGGAGGGGTTCGCCCATGATGCCGGCAGCCCTGATGTTGGCGTCAAGGATTGCCATTTGACCGTAGTCCGAGCTAATAAGCTGACGCTGGAGGGAGCCGTGGATGAACGTGGGGAGCCGGCTACAACGCTGGTTGGCTTCAATGACGGGGAAATTCACGGTTATTTGCCTTCCATTCTGTGGTGCGAGGATAACGAGAGCCTTACGCTCCGCAATCTCGCGTTCACCCGCGAGCCGGAATTCGCTTCGGCCGGCGTTGTAGTCCGCAAGGACGATAGCACAATTGTGGTGAAAGTGTTTGAGGGCAACCCGTGCTTCGACACGATGGGAGCCTACTGCATGAACCGGTTCGACCCGCTTACCGGCAGTCTGATCGGCGAGAGCGTCACGTACGGCGGCGGAACCGACCAGCCCTTTGTGCTTACGGGCCAGCGGGAGCTCACCCTCGACAGCGCGGATGTTGCGGCAAAAGTTGGGGTTGGAGAGCATCTTTCCTGGCATCAAGGAGCGCGTACGGATTTTCAGACCTATTTCGGCCGCTGCAACAGCCTTGTTTTAGACAATATCCGTACGCGGAATGCGAACGGTTTTGCGATGCTGGCGGAGAGCTGCCGGGGCATAACAGCCGATAGGGTCGTTTTCCGCCCGGACGGCAACCGGCTGTTTACGGCGCCGCGTGACGCCTGGAAGCTGTTCAAATGCAGCGGCGAAATCGACATCCGCCGAATGGACATTGAAGGCGTACGGATGGACGGCCAGAACATGCACAGCAATTGGCTTGTGCTGAACGAGCTGCTGAGCCCGCGCGAGGCGGTATTTTTCTGTAAATATACGTTTGCTCCGCTGCAAACGGGAAGTGAAGTGGAGTTTCAAATCGGAGAGCTTGTTGAGCGGAACGTCATCAACGGCTGGAGTCATGCTGGCAAAGGCGACCACGGCAATTACTACCGTATTGAATTCGAGCGTGACCTGCCTGCAGCGGCAGTTACGGGGATGCTGGCTTCAGCGGCGTGCTGGGAGCCGGACCGGTACCTTTGCCAGGACTCCACGTTTGTCAACATAGCCGGAGCCGGACATTTGGTGCGGTACGACCATGTGACGATTATGAATTGTTTATACAAAAATACGATGAACCCCGGCATTTTGCTTGGCGCGGAGCTGCCCGTTCATTCGGAAGGCGGTCATGCGACTGATATTGTCATTAAAAACTGCGAATTTGATAACTGCGGCTTCTATCCAAGATACGATGCGGAAGGCTGCATCGGCATCCGTTCCGCAGGTTTTCAGGGCAAGCATAACCGCGACATTCTGATTGAAGGCAACGTCATGCGGAATTCAGCAATTGGCGTCCATGTCATTGACGGAGACGACGTAGTTATCGCGGACAACCGCTTTGACAACGTCGCTGTTCCCGTGCTGGTTGATCCCGTCGTAAACGGAAACGTAATCGAGCGAAACCATCGGATTATGCCGCTTCTCCGGACTTAATAGCGATTTAAAGAGGGAAAGAATGCTAAAAAACCTGGACTCCTTGCTGACCAAGGAATCCAGGTTTTTTTAACGAACCGGCAGGATAGTAATTCAAAAGAAATTATCGTATTCATCCTATGTTATCATCAGTATCAGTAGCAGTCGTAGATTAGTGCAGGCAGAAAGGAGTAAGCCATGGCAAATATCGAGCACTTGCAAACCGTACATGTTCCTGCGTCGAAGGTGTATGAAGCTTTAACCACCGCTGAAGGACTATCAGAAATATGGACCAATGAACTTATTATTCATAACCAGATTGGTTTTGTTAATGAATTTCGCTTCGGCAGCAATGACATAACGAAGATGAGAATAGATGAATTAATTACGAATCAAAAAGTCGTTTGGCAGTGTATAGATTCGGATCCGGAATGGATTGGTACGATTATTTCCTTTGATATTCAGGAGAAGAACGGGAAGTCGTATATAACTTTGCGTCATTCGAACTGGAAAGAAGTAACGCCATTTTACCGTTCCTGTAACTACAACTGGGCTATTTTCCTCTACAGTCTCAAATCTTATTGTGAAGATGGCGATGGCATCCCATATCATAAACGTAAGTTTTAAACATGAATCGTATGTGTTTTACGGTAAACGGACGGGTTCATCCCGAACGATTTTTTGAAGCTTTTGCTCAAATGATGCTCGTCGGCAAAGCCGCATCGCTCGGCAATGGCGGATAGAGGGAGCGGCGTTTTTTCCAGCAGCTGTTTCACCTTGTCCATCCGAACGCGAAGCACATAGTGGCTGGGCGTCATTTGGAATTCCTTGCGAAAAAGCCGGTTGAGCTGCACGGGGCTTAGGCCCAGCTCGTAGGCGGCCGCATTTACCGCCGGTCCGGCGTCCAGATGCTCCCTCAGCAGCTTCAGCGCCCGCCGGGCTAGCGGATTGTCGCTTGCCGGGATGGTAAGCGATTGTTGATGGGCCTCCATAACATGGAGCAGCCACAGATCGCGCAGCAAATGTTTGCGGTATTGTTGCGCGGTCAGGCTGTGATCGGACATCGACTCTCGCATCAGCGCAATGGTCGAGCGAAAGCGCCGCGTATGCTCGGTCCTGACCTTGCCGTCGGGTCCTGTAACCTCCTCCAGCCGAAGCGGTCCGCCCTCGTTCCAGTTGAAGCCGAAAAAGTGAAAGCTAAGCCCGCTCGTGACGCGTCGGAAAATCTTCTCCGGGGGCACGATGATCCAGTCGTTCCGCTCCGCTTTTAACCAAGGGGCCCCTTCGCCGAGCTGGTATTCAAAGCCCCCCTCATCCACGATAAATCCAGCCCAATGGAAGTATGTGTCATGTGGTTTCTCAAATTGGGGCGTTTCTTCGATAAAGGTGTAAAACATTAGGTCGGGCTCCCAATTCGGATTCATCGAGTAAACCTCCGCAGTGAAATAATATACAAGAATTATGATTACTCCTTACATTATCAAAGTATAACCTCAGATATACAATGATAACAAATGACAAGGAGGTTTTATCTCAATGACAACCCTCACCAAAACCGATTCCGCTGCTCCACTGGCAATTTCCGGCGTTATGCCGCATCTGAGCGTTTCCGCTACGATCGACGGACCGAAGTCCGAAACGGGCATAGGCGCCCTTATGCCTTGGGCGAACCGCCTCTGGTTCATCACTTATGTAGCCCATACCGACGGCACGGGCGGCGGCACGGGACTGTTTGAAGTAAACGAGCGTATGGAACTGACGAAGCGTCCTGAAAGCGTTGTCGGAACTTATGCAAACCGGATGATTCACAAAGGGTCCAACCAGCTGATGATGGGACCGCATTTTATCGATATCCACGGTAATGTAAGCACCGTTACGGAACTGGTTGGACATCGGTTGACCGCTTGTATGCCCCATCTGACCGATGAGAAAAACAAGCTGTACGTGCTGACGATGGAAGGCCTGCTGTTTGAGGTTGATGTAAATTCGCTTAAGGCAACTCAACTGTTCGATCTGCTCAAAGAGTTGAACGTATCCGAAAAATGTTACCCGCACTTTAAGGGCGGCTGGACAAAGGACGGTCGTGTTGTCATCGCGAACAACACCTACGATGAGCAAGAGTACCTTGGACAAAAGAGCGATGGTCGGCTCGCCGAGTGGGACGGCCAAACTTGGACCGTTCTGGAAGAACAGCCGTTTTGCGAAGTAACCTCCTCCGGCGAAGCGCCGCTGTTTGCGACCGGATTTGATAAAGCATCGGCGATCCTTAAAACGTTCATTAACGGGGAGTGGTCGACGTACCGCCTGCCAAAAGCGACTCAGGCGATGGACCATATGTGGTTTACGGAGTGGCCGCGCATCCGCGAGGTGGAAACCGAGCGCCTGCTGATGGATTTCCACGGCATGTTCTACGAAATGTCGCATAACGCTTTTGGCGGCAAAATTTGGGGCGTGCGTCCCATCAGCACCCATCTGCGCATGATTCCGGACTTCTGCTCCTGGAGAGGCATGCTCGTGCTGGCAGGCAACCAGGTCACGCCGATTATGGACTCCAATGCGCTGGCCGGCGAGCCGCAATCCAATCTGTGGTTCGGTAAAACCGACGATCTGTGGTCGTTCGGCAAACCGGCCGGCTGGGGCGGTCCTTGGTGGGAGACGGAAGTTAAAGCAGGCGTGGCATCCGATCCGTACCTGATGACCGGCTTTGACAACAAAGTGCTGCATCTTTCCCACGAATCTTCGGAGACGATCGCTTTTGACATCGAGATCGACTTCCTTGGCAACGGAACGTGGAAAAAGTACACCACAATTGACGTAGCGAACGGCTATGCCTTCCATGTATTCCCTGACGGCTTCAGCGCACATTGGGTGCGTATTGTGCCAAAAGCGGACTGCAAAGCAAGCGCGCACTTTATTTACTCGTAAAAGCCGCCTTCAGCTGCTGCAAAAATCCACCTTCGCTCTCCGAGCGGGGTGGATTTTTTTTGCTGTCAGCAGCCGCTTTTGTTTAGATGCTGCTTGCAAGCGTTAAGGGCTGAGACTGCATGTTACAAATAGACGCATATCGCGAACCCGATATACGAGTTCAATAGGGAAAAAGATTTATCTAAAGCAAAAAAAATAGGCTAAAAAGTTTATTAAAAACTCTCTCATTCAGCAGGAGAAGTGTGCGAAACGGCGAATACCAATTCCCAAGTGGGGGAAAGTGGGGCAAAGTGGAGATTTGGGGGAGAGAGGTGGGGAAGGCCGATGTTTCTTGGAGAGCACCAGCACAGCATGGACGACAAAGGCCGGCTTACGATCCCATCCAAATTCCGCGACAATCTGGGCTCCGCCTTCATTGTAACCCGCGGACTCGACAACTGCCTGTTTGTTTATCCGATGGAAGAGTGGAAACTGTTGGAGCAAAAAATCCGCCAGCTGCCTTTGATGAAGGCGGACGCTCGGGCGTTCAGCCGTTTTTTCTTTTCGGGAGCGGTAGAATTGGAGCTCGACAAACAGGGAAGGGTAAATTTACCCAGTCATTTAATGGAGTACGCGAAGCTGGAGAAAGATTGCATGGTTCTCGGCGTCTCCAGCCGGGTAGAAATCTGGAGCAAACCGGTATGGGAAGGCTACTACGAGCAATCGGAAGAAGCATTCAACGACATTGCCGAAAAGCTGGTTGATTTCGACATTCAATTCTAATTGCCCGGTTGCCATTTTGCCGTCATTGTCAACTTACGCCGCCCGGATCACAATTCCCGGGACTTTGTTTAAGCAGCTATGGTCAGTCACCAAGAAATCAGGAGGAAATCCCATTGTTTCATCACATTACGGTGTTATTGGAAGAGGCTGTGGATGGCCTCAATATTAAGCCGGACGGCATTTATGTCGACTGCACCCTTGGAGGAGCCGGACACAGCGAGCTTATCGCATCCCGTCTCGGTCCTAACGGAAGGCTTATCGCTTTCGACCAGGACGACTGGGCTCATGACAATGCCCGCATCCGGCTGGCTCCCTATTTGGATCGCGTAACGCTTGTCCGCAGCAATTTTCGTTATCTTCAAGAGCAGCTTATGCTGCTTCCCGAAGTGCCCAAGACGGAAGGCGTGCCGCAGGTAGACGGCATTCTGTTCGATCTCGGCGTTTCCAGTCCGCAGCTTGACGAGGCGGAGCGGGGGTTTAGCTATAATCACGACGCGCCGCTTGATATGCGGATGGACCGCGAATCGGAACTTACCGCCCATGAGATTATCAATACATGGGACGAGAAGGAAATCGCAAAAATTTTGTTCGTGTACGGAGAGGAAAAGTTCTCCCGCCAGATCGCCAAGGCTATCGTCAGACAGCGCGCCGCCGCGGAGATTATGACAACCGGAGAGCTTGCGGAGCTGGTCAAGTCGGGTATTCCCGCTGCAGCCCGCCGTACGGGAGGGCATCCCGCCAAGCGCAGCTTCCAGGCGCTGAGGATTGCCGTCAACGACGAGCTGAGAGCGGAGGAGGAAGCGCTGGAGCAGGCGGTTGCTTGCGCAGCTCCGGGCGGCCGCATATCGGTCATTACCTTCCACTCGCTGGAAGACCGGATTTGCAAACAGCTGTTTGCCGGATATTTGGCCAAATGCACCTGTCCGCCGGACTTTCCGCAGTGCGTATGCGGCGGCAAAGGCACGCTGAAGCTCGTCACGCGCAAGCCTCTTCTGCCGTCAGAGGCAGAGCTGGAAGCCAATCCACGTTCGCGATCCGCGAAGCTGAGAGTGGCGGAAAAACTTTTCGATCAATAAACAATCCTACTAATTCAAACCGCAGGAGGGGAACCCGCATTGGCGTACACGAATGGTAACTTGGCTTTGCAGCCCAAACGTAAACCGGAACAGCAGCCGGTAAAAGAAACAAAACGAGTCGTGAAGGTCCGGAGGATGATTCCTCCTTCGGAGATGCTTCGATACATGGCATCCGTGCTGGTAGTCGTTGGCGTGCTTGTGCTCATCATTTCCCGTTACGCTTCGGATTACCGGATGGAGCTTCAGATTAAGGAGCTCAACGCCAGCTACAAACAAGCGACTGTAGAAGTAAAGGTGCTGCAGGGCGAAGTGGCCAAGCTGTCCGACCCGGCCGTTATTTCCAAGAAAGCCAAGGAGCTCGGAATGGCTCCATCGGGAGATAACAACGATAAGGGCGAGGAAAACGGACAAGAGTCCGGGCGGTAACATATGGCGAATAACATGATGCAAGCAAATACCGTTAAGCGGATCAGATTGCGGACCGTTTTTGTCGGAGGGATCATAACCCTCCTTTTTCTTATTTTGATCAGCCGCATCTTCTGGGTGCAGGTCGTGAATGCGGATTTCTGGCTGGGTGAAGCCAAAAAAATATGGGCGGCGCAGGACACCATACCGGCGGAGCGGGGAACGATCAGCGACCGTAAGGGCAACATGCTGGCGATGAACGTTCCAGCCTATACGGTCGTGGTGAACCCGAAGCTGCTGGATGAGCTAGGCTTGGCCGAAGAGGCAGCCAAAGGTTTGTCCAAAATTATCGGCAAGCCGGAGCAGGAGGTTCTGGCGCAGACTACCGCTAAAAACAGCAAAGGCGTGCTTTTGCAATACCGAGAGCTGCGGCCCGAGGGCTGGAATATCGACAAGGCAAAAGCCGACGAGGTCATCGCCTTTCGGACGAGCCTGAAGGAAAGCTACGAGAAACAAGCCGATAAAAAAATTCGCGATACGGGTATCTCGCTTATCGAAGGCTCCAAGCGTTTCTATCCCAGCGGGTCTCTTGCCGCCCATGTATTAGGTTATGTCAATAAAGAGGGCAATCCGGTCACTGGCATGGAAGCGAACTATAATGAGCTTCTCCAAGGGACGGACGGCAAAATTGTCTACGAGAAGGACGGCAACCGCGTCCAGGTTGACAATGGGAATGCTGAATTTGTGCCAGCTGTGAACGGTAAGGATATGGAGCTGACGATTGACACGGAGATTCAGAACTTTTTGGAGGCGGCAATCAAGGAAGCTTACGACAAATATCAGCCGGACAGTATAACCGCTATTGCCGCTGACCCCAATACGATGGAGATTCTCGGCATGGGCAATCTGCCTACGTACAATCCGAATCAATATTCCAAGTACAACGTAGCCAGCCAGTTCAACCATGCGATTAGCTCTCTGTACGAGCCGGGTTCAACGTTTAAAATTTTAACTTTGGCCAGCGCAGTGCAGGAGGGCATATTTAATCCCAATGCGACTTATCAGTCCGGGTCGATCCAAGTGCCTGGCAAACGGATTCGGGATATCAAGCGCGAGGGCTGGGGCACGATTACTTATTTGGAAGGATTGAAACGTTCCAGTAACGTTTCATTTGTCAAGCTTGGCTATGAACAGCTGGGCAAGGAAAAGCTGGTCAAATATTTTCAAGACTTCGGTTTTGGCAAACAAACTGGCATTGAGATTAAAAATGAAGCAAAAGGCAGATTGGACATCGTTTATCCGCTTGAGGTTGCTGCGGCGACATTTGGACAAGGCGTCTCCGTCACGCCAATTCAGCAGGTTGCTGCAGTTGCTGCAGTCGCCAACGGCGGCAAGCTGATGAAGCCGCATATCGTCAAGTCGGTTACGGATCCCGCAACGGGCAAAGTAACGGAAACAAAGCCGGAGATGGTCCGTCAGGTAATCAGCGCCGAAACATCCCGCAAGGTGGGCGGTTATCTGGAGCAGGTCGTTTCCGACCAGGAAATAGGCAGCGGCAAAAATGCCTATATTCCGGGTTACCGCGTAGCGGGGAAAACGGGTACGGCGCAAAAAGCTGAGGGCAACGGGTATTCAACAGAGGATTATGTCGTGTCTTTTATCGGTTATGCTCCTGTCGATAATCCCAAAATTGTCGTTTACGTCATCATTGACTCGCCGAACGACTCGCTGGTAAGCGGCGGCAGGGCAGCGGCGCCGGTATTCAAAAAAATTGTCAGCAACAGCCTGCGTTATATGGGCGTTAAGCCTGATGCGACAGCGGAAGAGGCTGACGGCAAACAAGATCCGGTCACTGTGCCTAACCTGAAAGGATTCGGAGCTAAACAAGCGCAGACAGAGCTCAAGTCGCGCGGCATGGAATCCAAGGTAGTCGGCAAAGGAAGCAAGGTGCTGCTGCAAATTCCGGCGGCTGGCGCGGTGCTTGCCCAGAAGCAGAGGGTCTATTTGATAACGGAGGAAGAAAGCAAAATAACGCTGCCTTCGCTCACGGGTTTATCGCTTCGCGATGCGCTGCAGATATGCTCCTCAACCGGCAAGCGCTGCGTGACCGAGGGTGAAGGTTATGTGGTCAAACAAACCGACGCCAAGCTGAACGGCGAGCCGGTCGTTAAGCTGACGCTGCAGTCGCCAGGCGAAGAGAATGCTTCGGACGACACGGTAAAAAGTGACGGGAAAGACGGCGAAAAAGAAGAGTCGAAGGGCAATAAGCAAAACCAGACGAACGATAAGGACAAAAAAGAAGATGCGGACCCGCCGGGGTGACTTGGCTCGCGGCTGGAAGAGTGATAAACGGATTGCAGGATAAAAGAGTTTGCGGGACAAGCCCGCTGCACGGACGAGCCCTTCTTCCGATTCCTCTGGAGCCCCGGATTCCTTGATTCCACTTCCCCTTAGGGGAAGGAATCCGCGCCTCCAAGGGAACCGCTGCCGCTTCTCCAGAAGGGCATCGTCCGCTCCGCTGACGTCCCGCCAAGGCCCGCCTGCTCCCCCTTTATTAATAAAGGGGGAGCTCAGCGCCAGCTTCATCTTTGGCGCTGCGCTAAGGGCGAAATCGTTGCCGCAGCTGTAAGCGGCTGAATGAATCAGTACGGCCTAGAGCGCCTGGGAACGGCGCGCTCTGCGATCAAGCGGGACCCTTCAGTGAAACAAGAAGCGGCAGCGTTCGCCTTTGAAGTCGGATTTCCACCGTTCTGGAGCAATTCATTCAAGGAAATCTGAGTTCAACAGCGATCGGAGGGCCGGCCTTTGGCGCAGCGGTTTCTTTTCACTGTCAGTGGTTGGTTTTAGCATCCGCCTCTTGAACTAGGCTAGCTCGTTCTACCGATGAGCGTTTCCGAATAGGGTAACATGTACGGACAGACTGTACCTGTCCACCCTAGAAGAAACGTGAGAGGGGAACGAGCGGATGAAAGTTTCCAATGTCACCTTGCGCCGCCGCCTGTTCTTGGCGCTGGTAATCGTTTTGATCGGGTTCGGCGCGCTAATTGTGCGGCTGGGCTACGTTCAGCTGGTGCGGGGAGGGGAGCTTTCCGCCAAGGCGGAAGATAACTGGCGACGCCAGGTTGATTTTGCATCCCGGAGAGGCGATATTACGGATCGTAACGGCGAAAAGCTGGCCTACAACATCAGCTCGCCGACGATCGTGGCGATTCCTGTCCAGATTAAAGACAAGGAAGGCACTGCCCGCAAGCTGGCTCCGGTGCTCGGCGTTTCCGAGGAGAAGCTGCTCGGCCTGCTGAAGAAAAGAGCGAGCAGCGTGTTCATCAAGCCGGAAGGCCGCAAAATATCGCTGGAAAAAGCGATGGAGGTCCGCAAGCTTGAGCTCCCGGGCATCGTCATTGCAGAGGACAACAAACGTTATTATCCATTCGGCGAGCTGGCCTCCAGCATTTTGGGCATTACTGGAGTTGACGGCGGTCTGACCGGCGTGGAGAAAAAATACGACAGTTATTTAAAAGGCGTTAAAGGCAGCGTTTCCTATCTTTCCGATGCGAGCGGCCATCTGATGCCCGGCTCGACCGACAAGCTTTCGGAGCCGACGGACGGTTTGAACCTGCAGCTGACGATTGACCGGCAAATCCAGAGCATCATCGAACGCGAGCTGGACCAGGCGATGACAAAGTATAAGCCGAATAATGCTATCGCGATTGCGATGGACCCGAACACCGGCGAGGTGCTTGGCATGGCAAGCCGCCCGACGTTTGAGCCCGGCAAGTACAATGAATACCCTGCTGAGGTGTACAACCGCATTTTGCCGATCTGGATGACGTACGAGCCCGGATCTACGTTTAAGATCATTACGCTGGCTGCAGCGCTTGAGGAAGGCAAGGTTAACCTGAAAAATGAGCGCTTTTTTGACCCAGGGGCGGTAGAGATCGGCGGAGCCCGGCTTCGCTGCTGGAAAAAAGGCGGGCACGGAAGCCAGACGTTCCTTGAAGTTGTGCAGAATTCCTGTAATCCGGGCTTTGTTGCTCTTGGCAATCGGCTTGGCAAGGAGACGCTATTCAAGTATATTAAGGACTTCGGCTTTGGGAAAAAGACGGGTATCGACATCGGCGGCGAAGAGAACGGAATTCTGTTTAAGCTTAACCAGGTAGGCCCGGTGGAGCTGGCAACGACCGCTTTTGGTCAGGGCGTATCGGTAACGCCGATTCAACAGATTGCGGCGGTTTCAGCAGCGGTAAACGGCGGCACGCTTTACAAGCCGCAGTTAGCCAAAGCCTGGGTTAATCCCGAAACCGGCGAGGTTGTGGAGCAAGTCAAGCCTGAAGCGGTGCGCAAGGTCATCTCCGAAAAGACTAGCGCCCAGGTACGCGAAGCGCTTGAAAGCGTCGTGGCGCTCGGTACGGGCGGCAACGCTTTTCTGGACGGCTACCGGGTAGGCGGCAAAACGGGCACGGCGCAAAAGGTTATTAACGGCCGCTACTCATCGAGCGAGCATATCGTCTCGTTCATCGGCGTCGCTCCGGCTGACAATCCGCGCATCGTCGTGTATGTGGCCGTCGACAATCCGCAGGGCATCCAGTTCGGCGGCGTTGTAGCCGCTCCGATCGTAAAGGGCATTATGGAGGATTCGCTTCAATATATGGGCGTTCCCAAGAGCTCGAAGCAGATCGGCAAAAAATACAAGTACGGCGAGACGGCAATGGTCACCGTGCCTAATCTCGTCGGCAAATCGGTATCGGATATTTACGAGGATATGAATATGAACTTTAATCTCGCTTCCGCAGGCAGCGGGAACACGGTTATCCGTCAAGCGCCGGAAGCGGGCGCGCGAGTGGACAAAGGCTCGACCATCCGGATTTATTTGGGAAGCGACGCCGACCTGCCTCCGTCTGCCGGAGATGGACACGGCCATTAAAAGGCTGGTGAATACAAAGCCTTTGCGGAGCGGGTATTTTCATTGAGCTTTTAACGCATTCAGAGAGGAGAGAGCAGAGATGCGTTTGGAACAGTTGGCATCACAGCTAAGAACCGCCCGTCTCATCGGAGACGGAGCGACGGAAATTACTAGAGTAGAGAGGGATTCCCGGGCGGTAAAGCCCGGGGACCTGTTCCTTTGCCTGCCGGGCCATACGGTCGACGGGCATGATTTTGCGGCTCAGGCGGTCGCTGCCGGAGCGTCCGCGCTTGTGGTGGAGCGCCCGCTGCAGCTGGACGTGCCGCAGCTTGTTACAGGCAGCAGCCGCCATGCGATGGCGGTGCTGGCGGATTATTTTTACGGACATCCGAGCCGCTCCTTAAGCGTAATCGGCGTGACGGGAACAAACGGCAAAACGACGACAACCTATCTCATTGAACGCATTCTTGCCGACAACGGCTCCCGCCCTGGCGTTATCGGAACAATCGAGATGCGCTATGCGGGACAGTCTTATCCGATGAGCGGCACGACGCCGGAAGCGCTGGATTTGCAGCGGGATCTGGCAGCGATGCGGGATGCCGGCACGACCCATGTTGCGATGGAGGTATCCTCCCATGCGCTGGAGCAGGGCCGGGTTAAAGGGGTTCATTACCGGACCGCCATATTTACGAATTTGACGCAGGATCACCTGGACTATCACGGGACGATGGACGTTTACCGCGAAGCCAAGGGCCTGCTCTTCTCGCGTCTTGGCAACAGTTACGGCAACGAAAGCTCTTTTGCTGTGCTGAATGCCGACGATCCGGCAGCGGAGCGTTACAAGCAGCTGACGGCTGCGGAAGTTGTCACCTATGGCGTGGACTCGCCTGCCGATGTGCAGGCATCCAATATTCGCATTACAGCGGGCGGCACCTCTTTCCACGTAAGCAGTTTTGCCGGGGAGACGGATATCACGCTGCAGATGGTCGGCAAGTTCAATGTGTATAACGCTCTCGCCGCCATTAGCGCCGGGCTGCTGGAAGGCGTTTCGCTGGAGGCTGTAAAAGCGAGTCTGGAGTCCGTACCCGGAGTGCCGGGAAGGGTGGAATCGGTTAATGCCGGGCAGGATTTTGCCGTCATCGTCGATTATGCGCATACGCCGGACGGTCTGGAAAATGTGCTGAAGGCCGTGCGCGAATTCGCCGAGCATCGCGTCATTACCGTATTTGGCTGCGGCGGGGACCGCGACCGGACAAAACGTCCGATTATGGGCGAAATCGCATCGCGGTATTCCGATTACACCATTGTTACCTCCGACAATCCGCGCACGGAAAATCCGGAGA
Organism: Paenibacillus pasadenensis; assembly: GCF_023715725.1. Lineage (GTDB taxonomy): Bacteria > Bacillota > Bacilli > Paenibacillales > Paenibacillaceae > Paenibacillus_O > Paenibacillus_O pasadenensis_A. The sequence continues at coordinate 626,016 of NZ_JAMBOT010000001.1, read as the reverse complement.
CGATTTTGCTCGATATCGAAGTTGGACTGCAGAAGGCGAATGTGCCGCAGGAGCGCTATGAGCTTCAGGTAGACCGCCGTGCAGCCATTGAAAAAGCGGTTGAAATGGCAAGCCCCGGAGATGTAGTATTGATTGCGGGGAAGGGCCATGAAACCTATCAGATTATCGGCAAGGTGACGCATGATTTTGATGACAGGCTGGCCGCCCAAGACGCTATAAGGGGAATCCGCAATTGATAACACGCAAGCTTAGTGAAATCGCCGAGATGAGTTCGGGCCGCATGGGGCCCGGTTACATAAATACGCCGGAGGAAGCGGCCGAAGGAGAGCATGCCGGAGGCCTGCCTCCCGGCGGCTGGCGCGATCCGCTTATAAAGGGAGTTACGACCGATTCGCGCAGCGATTGCGCGGGAGCTCTGTTCGTCCCGCTGTGCGGGGATTCGTTTGACGGACACGACTATGTGGAGGCAGCGTTCCGCCAAGGTGCGGCAGCCGCATTCTGGAGCCTGGACCATGAGCTGCCGGTCTCGCTGGCGGGCAAACCGCTCGTGCTGGTGGAGGATCCGCTGGAGGCGCTGCAAAATCTGGCGTCCGCCTACCGCAGCGAGCTAAGCGCCATTATTATTGGCATTACGGGCAGCAACGGCAAAACGACGACAAAGGACATGACGGCAGCCGCGCTTGGCTCTGTCATGCGCGTGCATAAAACGGCCGGCAACCTTAACAATCATATCGGCCTGCCGCTCACCGTTCTGGCGCTTTCGGAGAATACGGAAGCCGCAGTCCTGGAGATGGGCATGAGCGGCCTGCGTGAAATCGCGCTGCTGACGCAGATTGCCAAGCCGGATATTGCGATTATTACGAATATCGGCGACGCTCATTTGCTGCAGCTGGGTTCGCGGGAGATGATCGCCCGCGCCAAAATGGAAATTGCCGAAGGGCTGCAACCCGGCGGATTGCTGCTGGTGAGCGCCGACGAGCCGCTCATTGCGGCGGAGCTGTCGCGCGCCACGCTGCCGGAGGGCGCGCAGGTGCGCACCTTCGGCGCTTCGCCGCGCAGCGACTGGCGCGGAGCCGGCATCGAGATCGGCGCGCTGTCCAGCAGCTTCACCATCAAGGTCGGCCCTGCGGCAGGATTCCGTCTGAGCTCCGCTCCGGCTCAGGCGGCGGCGCTGACGGAGAGCTGCGAAGCAGGAGGCGAGTGTTTCCCTCAGGTTCGCATCGATATTCCGGTTCCGGGCGGCCACAACGTGCATAATGCGCTGGCTGCGATTGCTGCCGCGACGGCCTGCGGCGTTCCCGCCGAAGCCATTGCTGCAGGGCTGCGCACGATGAAGCTGACCGGCATGAGAATTCAGCCGGTCGCCGCTGCGGGCGGAGCAATGATTCTGAATGACGCCTACAACGCCAATCCGACGGCGGTGCGTGCGGCCGTGGACCTGGTCGCCGGACTGGACGGCTACCGCCGCAAATGGATCGTGCTCTCCGATATGCGGGAGCTTGGCGATACGGAGGAAGAGCTGCACCGCAGCACAGGCGCTTATATAACGCCTGACAAAGCGGATGCCGTGTATACTTGCGGGGATCTGTCGGTGTTTACATCGCAGGGAGCCGCCGAGTCGTTTGGGCCGCTTGCCGCGCAGGCAGTGCGCCATTTTGACTCGCAGGAGCAATTAATTGAAGCGTTAAAAGCGGAGCTGGACGCCAGCGATCTGGTGCTTGTCAAAGGCTCCCGCTCGATGCATATGGAAAGGGTCGTAGAAGCGCTCCAGCGCTGATGCGGCAAGGTGGAAGGCAATGGACATGTTGGTCATCTTAATGACAATCGGGGTTTCATTCCTGCTCTCAGTCATACTGGGACCGCTCTGCATCCCGCTGCTGCGCCGTTTGAAATTCGGACAGCAGGTACGCACGGACGGGCCGCAGACTCATCTCAAAAAGTCGGGAACCCCGACGATGGGCGGCATCATTATTTTGCTGGCGGTGACTGTCGCTTTTTTACGCTTTTCCGAAAAAACGACGGAGTTCTGGGTGCTCCTCATCGGCGCGCTCGGCTTCGGGCTTGTCGGTTTTATGGACGATTACATTAAAATTGTGATGAAGCGCTCGCTTGGCCTGACAGCGAAACAGAAGCTATTCGGGCAGCTGCTGTTCAGCATTATCGTGTGCGTGCTGCTATACCAGATGGATCACAGTACGGCAATCGGCATTCCAGGAACACATTTCAGCCTGGATTTTGGATGGTTCTATTATCCGTTTGTCATCATTATCTTTTTTGGCACGACCAATGCGGTGAACTTCACCGACGGGGTGGACGGCCTTTTGGCCGGTACGAGCGCTATCGCTGCGGGCGCATTTACGATTATCGCCATGCAGGCGACGGAGCATGAGAGCGCCATTTTTACAGCCGCCCTGGTCGGCGCGGTACTTGGCTTTCTTATTTTTAATGCGCATCCCGCCAAGGTGTTCATGGGAGATTCGGGCTCGCTCGGCATCGGCGGCGGACTGGCGGCAGCGGCGATTCTGACCAAAACGGAAATTTTGCTCATTCTGATCGGCGGCGTTTTTGTCATCGAAATGATTTCCGTTATTCTGCAGGTCGGATCGTTCAAGCTGCGCGGCAAGCGAATTTTCCGTATGAGTCCGATTCATCATCATTTTGAGCTGTCGGGATGGTCGGAATGGAAGGTCGTTACCGTGTTTTGGGCTGTCGGACTTGTGTTTGCAGCAGCCGGTCTGGCGCTTTACCGCATTAGCGGAGGCTGAATTTCATTTTTTACGCAAACGGCCAGCCGTCCTCCGGGACGGCCAAGCCGTTTTGCTGCATAAGGAGAGGATTTGGATGGATCATCCATCTTTATATCGCGGTCGAAAAGTTGTTGTGCTCGGACTTGCGCGCAGCGGAGTTGCAGTTGCGAAGCTGTTTCATAAGCTCGGTGCGGACGTAGTTGTCAATGACCGCAAAACGAGAGAAGAGAGCCCGGAAGCGGCGGAGCTGGAACAGCTCGGCATCGAAGTTATTTGCGGCGGGCATCCCCAGGATTTGGTTGTTTCAACGACCGCGTTATTGGTGAAAAACCCTGGGATTCCGTACAGCGCTCCGCCTGTCGCAGCCGCGCTTTCGCTCGGGGTTGAAATTGTGACGGAGGTGGAGGTGGCCGGACAGTTGTCGGCCGCTCCGATTATCGGTATTACCGGCTCAAACGGTAAAACGACGACGACGACCTGGATTGGCGAAATGCTGCAGGCTGCTGGCCTGAAGCCGATCGTTGCCGGAAACATCGGACGGCCGCTGTGCGAAGCGGCAGAGGAGGCGGCTGCGGACAATGTGCTCGTAGCGGAGCTTAGCAGCTTCCAGCTTAAAGGCACTTCGTCCTTCCGGCCGCGCGTTGCGCTGCTGCTGAACGTTGCGGAGACGCATCTGGATTATCACGGCTCCATGGAAGACTATGTGGCATCCAAGGCAAAGCTGTTTGCCAATCAGACGGAAGAGGATACGGCGATACTTAACGCCGATGATCCGGTTTGTTCAGAAATCGCAGCGCGGCTGCTTTCCCGCAAGCTTCCATTTTCGCTGACGCAGCGGCTGGAGACGGGAGTATTCGTTGATCCGCCATATGAGCGCATTGGCGCGCAGCAAAGCCGTCCGGAATCGTTTGGCCAAGAGCCGGAACGCCGCATTGTGTATCGGGACGGCTCCGGGGCGGCAACAGTGCTGCTTTCTGTAGCAGAGCTGGGTATTCCGGGCCGCCATAACACAGCCAATGCGCTTGCCGCTGCTGCAGCCTGCCTGGCCGTCGGCGCGGAGCCGGCTGCTCTCGCCGCGCCGCTACGGGAATTCAACGCAGTGGAGCATCGTCTGGAGTTCGTTCGTGAGGTTAACGGAGTGCGGTACTACAACGACTCCAAAGCGACGAACCCGACGGCAACGGCGATGGCCGTGGGCTCTTTGAAACAGCCGATTGTGCTGATCGCCGGCGGCCTGGACCGGGGCTCCGATTATATGGAGCTGCTGCCGCTGTTCAGAAGTGGCATTAAGGGGCTCGTGCTGGTCGGACAGACGCGGCATAAGCTCGCGCATGTTGCGGAGCTGGCGGGTATGAGCGCCAGCCTCGTGGTCGATGCTGGAGATGACGCCGAATCCGCAATTTCTCGAGCGGTGCGCGCGGCGGCGGTTCTGGCCGAGCCGGGCGACGCCGTGCTGCTGTCGCCCGCCTGCGCAAGCTGGGATATGTACCCTTCCTATGAAGTTCGCGGGCGCATGTTTAAGGATTCGGCGCATACCTTGTAAGTAGGGGGCTCGTCCCTACTTTCCACGCTAGAGGTGTTGCGTCATGCCCAAAGCCCGGTCCGCTCCCGACGTGTGGCTCATCGTTTCCATCGCGCTCATTTTAACCATCGGGCTGATCATGGTTTATAGTGCGAGCGCAGTGCGGGCCTTTCAAGATTTTGGCGACAAATTTTACTATGTGAAGCGTCAGACGCTGTTTGCCGCGCTCGGCATCGGCGCCATGGTGTTCACGGCCAACATGGATTATCACGTTTGGAAAAAATACGCCAAGCCGCTGCTGCTGATTTGTTTTGCGCTGCTCGTGCTTGTATTGATTCCGGGCATCGGCGCTGTGCGGGGCGGCGCGCGCAGCTGGCTCGGCATCAGCTCCTTCGGCATTCAGCCCTCGGAGTTCATGAAGCTTGGCATGATCTTGTTTCTGTCCAAGCTTTTGTCCGATAACCAGCAGCGTGTTACGCAGTTTACAAAAGGACTTTTGCCCCCGCTGGCGCTGATGGGCACGGCTTTTGGCCTGATCATGCTTCAGCCTGATCTCGGCACGGGCTCGGTCATGATGGGAGCTTCGCTGATCGTGCTGTTCGTAGCCGGGGCTCAGCTCAAACATCTCGGCGGGCTGGCTGCCATCGGAGCTCTCGGGCTTGTCGGCCTGATTTTGGCGGCGCCTTACCGGCTTGCTCGGATTACCTCCTTTATGGACCCGTGGTCAGACCCGCTCGGCTCCGGCTACCAGATTATCCAGTCGCTTTATGCGATTGCCCCTGGCGGCCTGGTCGGGCTCGGCCTTGGGATGAGCCGCCAGAAGTACAGCTACTTGCCGGAGCCGCAGACGGATTTTATTTTTTCCATTCTGGCCGAGGAAATGGGTTTTATCGGCGGTTCGCTGTTAATCGTGCTGTTCCTCATTCTTGTGTGGCGGGGGATGCGGGCGGCGATTTATGCGCCGGATTCCTTTGGCAGTCTGCTCGCCGCCGGCATTACCGGCATTGTAGCGGTGCAGGTGCTGATCAACATCGGCGTTGTAATCGGGCTGATGCCGGTTACCGGAATTACACTGCCTCTAGTCAGCTACGGCGGCTCTTCATTGACGCTGCTTTTGACGGCGCTTGGCATTTTGCTTAACCTATCCCGTTATTCGAGGTGAATCCCGTGCGAATCGTACTTACCGGCGGAGGGACGGGGGGCCACATCTACCCTGCCCTGGCCGTTGGCAGGCAGCTGCAGCAGGAAGACAGCCGGACGGAGCTGCTCTATATTGGAACCTCGAAGGGGCTGGAGAGCCGCATTGTGCCCGAGGCCGGCCTGCGTTTTGAAGCTGTAGAAATAAGCGGCTTCCGCCGCAAGCTGTCCATGGATAATGTGCGCACCGTGCTGCGTTTTTTTCAGGGCGTGCGCCGCTCCAAGGAGCTGCTTCGCGAGTTTAAGCCGGATGTTGTCGTCGGCACCGGCGGCTATGTATGCGGACCGGTTGTATACGCTGCTGCCAAGCTTGGCATTCCGACGCTTGTGCATGAGCAGAATGTCGTGCCGGGTTTGACGAACAAGTTTTTGGCGAGGTATGCGGATTGCGTTGCAGTCAGCTTTGAGTCTTCTATGCCGCATTTTGGCAAGGCCAAACGGACGATTTATGCGGGCAATCCATGTGCCTCACCAGTTGTAAAGGCGAATCGAGGTAAAGGTTATGCCTCGCTCGGAGTGCCCGAAGGCAGCCGGATCGTGCTGGTTGTAGGCGGCAGCCGGGGAGCCAAGGCAATCAATGACGCCATGGTTGAACTGGCGCCGCTTGCACTGCGCTCCAAAACAATCCATTTCGTTTTTGTAACCGGCGAAAGCTACTTTGAACGGACCAGCGCTCTGATTAAGGATCAGGTGCCTGGAGTAAGCAATCATCTCCATGTGCTGCCTTATGTGCACAACATGCCGGAGGTGCTCGCAGCCTCCGCTCTCGTAGTAGGGCGCGCCGGCGCGTCGTCGCTGGCGGAGCTGACGGCTTTGGGATTGCCGTCCATTCTTATTCCATCTCCCAATGTAACGAATAATCACCAGGAAGCGAACGCCCGCAGCCTTGTTGATGCTGGCGCAGCCGAGATGGTGCTGGAACATGAATTGAGCGGTGCGCTCCTGCTGGAGCGCATCGATGCCATATTGCAGGACAGCAGCAGACTGCTGCGGATGAAGGAAGCTTCACGCAAGCTTGGCATGCCTGGCTCGGCGGGCATTATCGCTGCAGAGCTGCGCCGTTTGGCACGGGGGTAGAAGCGGGCGGTTCAGGAATGGGCAGCTGTCACCACAGCGTCCCGGTAGGCATAGGATACAGCATAATCGTGTCCGTCAGAAAAGGGGCGGCCGGTTACGTTTCCCGCAAGGGAGTGCGGCATTCATCGGAGCCATTCGGCTCCGGGCCGCAGCTTGACAATGCCTGCCTGCCGCACCGCGTAATTGAAGGAGGAACAACCATGAATTCATGGATGGAAGAGCTGGAAGAGGCAGCGGTTGGAGAGATCCAGCAAAATGTGCCTCTTCATAAGCACACCACATGGAGAATCGGCGGACCGGCGGATGTGCTGGTCACTCCGACAGGCAAGCAGGAGCTAATCCGGACGATGGAAATTCTGCATCGAAGCGGTATTCCTTGGACAATCATCGGTAAAGGCTCCAACATGCTGGTGAGGGACAAAGGAATCCGCGGAGTTGTCATCAAGGCCGGCGAAGCGTTGGATTATGCGGAATTCGACGGGGCGTTTGTGCGTGCCGGAGCCGCATACTCGATTATCAAGCTGACGGTTATGGCGGGCAAGCAAGGACTGGCCGGACTGGAATTCGCCGGGGGAATTCCAGGAACGGTCGGAGGAGCCGTTTATATGAATGCAGGTGCCCACGGATCTGACGTGTCGCGTATTTTTAAATCAGCCGAAATTGTGCTGGAGACAGGAGAATTGGTGACGTGGGGGCCGGAGGAGATGGCGTTCAGCTATCGTCATTCCCGGCTGCAGGAGCCCGAAAGCCGGGGCGTTGTTCTGGAGGCAGTGTTCTCGCTGCAGCCTGGCGACCGCAAGGAAATTCAGGCAGAGCTGGCCGAGCACAAGGAGCGCCGCAGGCTGACGCAGCCGCTGCAGCAGCCTAGCTGCGGCAGTGTGTTCCGCAATCCTCCAGGCCATTATGCCGCCAAGCTGGTGGAGGAAAGCGGGCTTAAGGGCTTTTCCATCGGCGGAGCGCAGGTTTCCACTCTACACGCCAATTTTATTGTTAACACCGGACAGGCGACGGCTGAAGACGTCCTCACCCTGATCGCCCATATCCGCAGCAAAGTCAAGGACCGTACGGGAATTGAACTGATGCCAGAAGTATTGGTGGTGGGTGAGCGGTAACTTGGAGGTGTAGGTTTGGACAAATTGGTGATTGAAGGCGGGCAACCTCTCTCAGGAACCATTGCTATCCAAGGGGCGAAAAACGCAGCTCTGCCGATTTTGGCGGCGAGCGTGCTCGCCTGCGGCACAGTAACCCTTGAATCGGTGCCGCAGCTGCTCGATATAGAAGTTATGCTGCAGATTTTGCGGGAGCTCGGCTGTCGTGCGGAGCATGTTGGCGAAACGGTAACGCTTAATACCGCGACCGCTTATCAGTCCCACATTCCGGAAAGGCTGATGCGCCAAATGCGCTCATCGATTTTCCTTATGGGGCCGCTTCTGGCGCGTTTTGGCGAGGTTCATATTTATCAGCCGGGAGGCTGTGCCATCGGCGAGCGCAAAATCGATCTTCATTTAGAAGGGCTTCGCGCTCTCGGCGCCGAATTGGAGGAGTACGGAGACCGGATTTCCTGCCGGGCCGACAAGCTGATCGGGGCCGATATCCATCTGAGCTTTCCAAGTGTAGGCGCGACGGAGAATATTATGATGGCCGCAGCGCTTGCGGAAGGGCGCACCACGATTGTCGGGGCGGCGCGTGAGCCGGAAATTCAGGATCTGCAGAACTTTTTGAACGCGATGGGCGCTCGTATTATGGGGGCGGGAACGGACACGATTACAATCGACGGAGTTGAATCGCTTCATCCGTGCGAATACCGGGTCATTCCGGACCGGATCGTAGCCGGTACGATTATGATTGCGGCAGCTGCGACCAGAGGCAAAGTGACGCTTACCAATACGCGTCCTGCGCATCTGTCCTCGCTGATTCATGTGCTTCGCCGAGCCGGTGTCGGGGTTGGCTTCGAAGGTGACACGATGACGATTTCGGCTTCCGCCCGCCCTAAAGCGGTTGAACGAATCGTGACGTCGCCGTATCCCGCCTTTCCGACCGATATGCAGTCCCAGGTCATGGTGCTGCTTACATTGGCCGAAGGAGCCAGCGTCATGAAGGAGACGATTTTTGAAGGCCGCTTTAAACATGTCGACGAGCTTTGCCGTATGGGGGCCGATATTCGCGTTGATTTGAATGCCGCGATTATCAAAGGTGTTCCGCGTCTTTACGGCGCGACTGTGGAAGCAACCGATCTTAGAGCGGGAGCCGCGCTTGTCATCGCCGGGCTGGCCGCGCAGGGGCGCACGGTTGTGGAGCAGGTGCATCACATTGACCGCGGCTACGACAATATCGAGTCGATGTTCGGCAGGCTCGGAGCGCGCATCGCGCGCAGCGCGCCGGTTCCCGATAACGGAGCCGTGCCGGGCTGAATACGAGAGCTGGACTCATCTATAGTTCCGACGGCTCATCCCGCCGTTTTAGCAGCGCCGGGGTGAGTCTGCTTTACAGCATGAGGGGGGACAAGCTTGGCCGAACTGATTCCGCTGCTGAAGGAGCCGCCGCCCAGGAAGCGCGGCAGCCGCAAGCTGATTTTTATTTTACTGCTTCTATTTCTTATTCTATTATCCATCTTGTTTTTCAATTCCACTATCAGCAAAGTTTCCGTCGTCACCGTTGAAGGCGGGCAATTCACCAAGGAAGAGGATATTCGAAATGCGGCGAGCGTGCGGCCGGGAGATGCCTTTTTCGGTACGATTGCCGGGACGGTGGAAAAGCGGATTGCAGCGCTTGGTTCGGTTAAGCAGGCCACGGTGGAAAAAACCTTCCCCGGCAAGGTGAAAATTATTGTGGAGGAGTATCCGGCGGTGGCTTTTGAGATGGACGATGCGGGACTGCTCAGCGCCATCCTGGCAAGCGGCGCGATCATTGAGGCGGATACGGGCAGCGCTGTTGTGGACAAGCCGGTGCTGTCGGGCTGGCGCAAGGATGATCCGGTCAAAAAAAAGCTTTGCCTGGCGCTGGCGGAAATTCCGCCGGAGGACCTGAGCCATCTGTCGGAGATCAGCCCGTCGCCGACGGATGCTTACCCGGATCGGATTCGCATCTACACCCGCTCCGGCTTCGAGGTCATTACAGCGGCTTCCCTGCTGAAGGATAAGATGACGACGCTGAACTCCGTTGTTGAAGAACGCGCCCCTGGACGCATGACGCTTTTGCTTGCGGATACGTATTCGCCGTTTCAATCCGAGACGGAGGAGGGAGAGGATAAAAAGACGGAGAACTAAGCCTCTTGACAAAAGGAGGCTGGTGACCCTTCGCTCTTTTATTTCCTCTCAAAGAATGGTAGAATTTTAGATAGGCTTTTTTTAGCCGCACAGATTTTGGTGCCTAACCGGCAGGGATGCTTTTTGCAGGAATGGCGGCTGCGGCGACTAGTCCCTCTCAGCATGCTGGGATGAATTACCTAGTGAAAAAAATGTTGAAAAAAGAGGGAATATATCAGAAGTGTGGAATATGTAGGACAGATTAATTCGCGTAGGCCGATAGAATTTAGCGATCCGGAATGGAGGTGCCGCGGAATTGAGCAGCAATGACATCATTGTCAGTTTGGACATCGGTACATCCAAAGTTCGAGTTATTATTGGCGAGGTTAACGACGGAGCCATTAATATAATTGGAGTTGGATCTGCCGACTCGGAAGGAATTCGCAAGGGAGCCATCGTTGATATTGACCAGACGGTCAAGTCGATCCGCAGCGCAGTTGAGCATGCGGAGCGCATGGTGGACATTGAGATTTCTGAAGTTTACGTAGGTGTGCAGGGCAATCATATCGCACTGCAGAGCAATCACGGCGTCGTCGCGGTGTCCAATGAGGACCGGGAAATCGGAGACGAGGACATTGAACGCGTTTTGCAGGCGGCCAAGGTAGTTGCGCTGCCGCCGGAGCGCGAGATTATTAATCTTGTTCCAAAGCAATTTCTCGTAGACGGATTGGAGGGAATCTCCGACCCGCGCGGTATGATTGGCGTGCGGCTGGAAGTTGAAGCGACCATCGTCACGGGAGCAAAAACCGCTATACATAATCTGATCCGCTGCGTGGAGAAGGCAGGACTTCAGATTTCCGGCATCGTGCTGATGTCGCTGGCATCCGGCGTTATGAGTCTTAGCAAGGACGAAAAGACGATGGGTACGGTACTGATCGACATCGGCGCAGGCTCAACGACTCTGGCTATTTTTGAGCAGGGCGGGCTGGCAGCTACCTCAACGCTGCCGGTAGGCGGAGAATTCGTTACGAACGATATATCCTACGGGCTTCGCACCCAGACGGATCAAGCCGAGAAAATCAAGCTGAAATACGGTTGTGCATCCGTTGTGGATTCCGCCGAGGATCAGCGCTTCAAAATTACAAGAATGGGCTCTAATGTAGAGAAGGAATTCTCTCAGGTGGATCTGGCCAACATTATTGAGCCGCGCATGTCTGAGATTTTTTATCTCATTCGTCAAGAAGTGCGCAGGCTGGGATACGGCGGCAAGGTTCAAGGCTACGTGCTGACGGGCGGTTCCGTGAATTTGCCGGGGACTCTCACCGTTGCTCAGCAGGAGCTGGAGTCACCGGTGCGGATTGCCGTACCTGACTTCATCGGCGTGCGTGATCCGGCATTCGGCAGCGGTGTCGGCATGATTCAATACGTAAGCAAGCACATGACGATTCGCAACTCGGGAGCGGTTAAGAAGCAGGCAAGCCGCAAGACGGGAACCGCAGCCCCCGCTAAACCCGGCATGATTGAACGAATCAAGAATATGTTCAGTGAATTCATCTGATCGGGGGAAATAGAATGTTGGAATTCGATATTGACCTGGAACAACTTGCACAAATTAAAGTCATCGGTGTCGGGGGCGGCGGCAGCAATGCGGTGAACCGGATGATCGACAATGGCGTCAAAGGCGTTGAGTTCATTACGGTGAACACGGATGCCCAGGCGCTTCATCTTGCCAAGTCGGAGCATAAGCTCCAGATTGGCGACAAGCTGACGCGCGGTCTTGGCGCGGGAGCTAATCCTGAGGTGGGCAAAAAAGCTGCAGAGGAATCCCGCGATCTTGTAGCCAGCACGCTTAAAGGCGCCGATATGGTGTTTGTTACAGCCGGCATGGGCGGCGGTACGGGCACAGGAGCCGCTCCAGTCATCGCCGAGACTGCGCGCGAGTGCGGAGCGCTGACGGTCGGCGTCGTTACCCGTCCGTTCACCTTTGAAGGACGTAAGCGCTCCACGCAAGCGGAGCTTGGCATCGAGGCGCTGAAAGAAAAAGTCGATACGCTGATTATTATCCCGAACGACCGCCTGCTTGAGATTGTTGACAAAAAGACGCCGATGCTGGAAGCGTTCCGCGAAGCCGACAACGTGCTGCGTCAAGCCGTTCAAGGCATTTCCGACCTGATTGCTGTTCCGGGTCTGATTAACCTTGACTTTGCCGACGTCAAAACGATTATGACCGAGCGCGGCTCCGCGCTGATGGGCATTGGCATCGCAACGGGCGAAAGCCGCGCCGCAGAGGCTGCCCGCAAGGCGATTCAAAGCCCGCTTCTGGAAACGTCCATCGACGGCGCCCGCGGCGTCATCATGAACATTACGGGCGGCACGAATCTCTCGCTCTATGAAGTTAACGAAGCGGCGGAAATTGTCATCGAAGCTTCCGATCCGGAAGTGAACATGATTTTCGGCGCCATGATCGACGAGAATTTAAAAGACGAAATCAAAGTCACCGTTATTGCGACGGGCTTTGAGCATAAGGCGGTTGTAACGCCTGTTCGCCGTCCGCAAACGGCGTCAGCGCCGGAAGCGGTGGAGCAACAGCGCCAGCCGGCCGCAACGCCGAAGCCGTTCAATAACGCCTCCAGCGATCAGCTGGAAATTCCGGCTTTCCTGCGCAACCGTCCGCGCGGAGACCGTTAATACAACGCTTGACACTAGGCAATTATAACCGTCTTTTCGACCGCTTCTTCCTTCGGGAAGAGGCGGTTTTTTTATTTAAATGCTTCTACTTCTCCTCCGGAATGTCCCATGCCGAAGGGACGCCGACAGCTAGTTCATCTATTCCAAGCCGCCTGCAGTCGACAAAAATAGATGGCTTCGTACGGCAAGTTTAGACAGACATTGATCGCACCCTGCTCTATACTGAGTTCATTCGTTCTCCCGATCCTGCTTCGGCAGCAGATAGAGGAAGGTGAGTCTCGCTGGCCGTATATATCGACGTGCTGTTTTTGAGAGAGATGCTCGTAGACGGTTCCATGCTGCTGCTGACAGCCTGGATTCGGGGAGTGAGGGCCAGACCGCTGCGCGTGCTGGCTGCGGCTGCAATTGGAGCCGCTTACGTTGTGCTGATGCTGTTTCCGCCGTTATCGTTTCTGTTCACGGTAATCGTCAAGGTGGCAATTTCGCTTCTCATGCTGGCCGTCGCATTCGGCTATCAGGATACACGCAGCTTTCTCCGCTATATTGGAGCCTTTTACGCCGTCAACTTTGTTGCCGCGGGAGCTGTGCTCGGTATCCACTATTTGCTTCTGTCGGGATCGGACGAGGTATGGAGCACGATGCGTTTTTTGCAAAATGGAATATCCGCGCAGTTGGAAATGGGAGCTTGGTTCGTCATTTGCATCGTCTGTATGGGGCTTTACTTGTTGAAATCCGTCGTAGCGGGGCGCAGGCAAAAGGAGCTTGTGCTGACGCATCTGGCGGAGGTGACGGTCATTATCGGAGGCACCGAGCATCGGTGCACGGGATTGGTCGATACGGGCAACCAGCTCTATGATCCGTTGTCCCGTACGCCTGTTATGGTCATGGAAGCCTCGTTATGGGAGGAAGACATTCCGCCCGGATGGATGAAAGGCATTAGAGATTGCCAGGTCGACCGGCTTGTGGCAGAGCTGGGAGAGGACGAGTTTAAGTGGCAGGATCGTATTCGCCTTGTCCCTTACCGGGGAATTAACAAAGGCACTCAATTCATGCTGGCGGTGAAACCGGACGGTGTTGTAATTGAACGAGACGGAATACGGAGCGAGTCCAGCAAGGTGCTGATTGGACTTGACGGCGGAAAGCTGGTGGCAGACGGTTCCTACCGCGCCATTATACATCCCTCTCTGGTTGAGAACCGGGCGGGCTGAACAACAATGATACGAGGAGATGGATTCTATGATGGTTAAGCTGCGTCTGAACCTGCAATTGTACTATTATCGCTTGTTGTTTCTGCTCGGGCTCAAAAGCCAGGAGATCTATTATATTGGCGGCAGTGAAGCGCTGCCTCCGCCGCTGACACGCGAGGAAGAGGAATATCTTCTGGAGCGCCTTTCCACAGGCGACAGCGCCATCCGCGCCATGCTGATTGAACGTAATCTTCGTCTTGTTGTGTACATTGCCCGCAAGTTTGAGAATACCGGCATTCATATCGAGGATCTTGTATCGATCGGAGCAATTGGACTGATCAAGGCGGTCAACACCTTCGATCCTGAGAAAAAGATCAAGCTCGCCACGTACGCCTCTCGCTGTATCGAAAATGAAATTCTGATGTTTCTGCGCCGCAACAGCAAAACGCGCACCGAAGTATCGTTTGACGAGCCGCTGAACATTGATTGGGACGGGAATGAGCTGCTCTTGTCCGATGTTCTCGGTACGGAAAACGATACGATTTACCGCAATATCGAAGAGCAGGTTGACCGCAAGCTGCTGCATAAAGCGCTTGACAAGCTTACCGAGCGGGAACGCATCATTATGGAGCTGCGCTTCGGGCTTGCCGACGGGGAGGAAAAAACCCAGAAGGACGTAGCCGATCAGCTCGGCATTTCGCAATCCTATATCTCTCGTCTGGAAAAACGCATTATCAAGCGGCTGCGCAAAGAATTCAACAAAATGGTTTGACGTCATAAAAGACTGCCTCGTGTCGAGAGTGACACAGGCAGTCTTTTTTTGATTTAAGAGCCATTTATATCGTACTGAATAATAAGGACTAGACTCACTCTCTTAGTAAACGCCGGGCCGCATGAATGCCGCTGGCAGCGGCCTGGGACAGCGAATGCGTCCGTCCGGAACAATCTCCGATTGCATATAATCCTGGCAGCGCCGTCTGAAAGTCAGTATCTGTCTCCATTTTTGGCGCATAAAATTTTCCGTCGAGAGCGTACAGCAGCGTATCGCCGTTTATGGAACAGCCGAGCAGCCTCTCCAAAGCCTCCAGGAACTTCAGCGTGGCCTGGATGTATAGCACTGGCAATTCTTCCGTTAACTGCGCCGGGTCAGCCTCCAGAGAAGGCTGCACTGAATTGGCTGCTAGCGCTGCAGCTGTTGTGCGGCGCCCGGCTAGCAGATCGGCTAGACGCTGTACGGCAATCCGCTCGCCGCCACGGTTCACCGCACCGATTATTTTGGCGGCGTACTGGTTGGCCAGCTCCAGCGTGGCAAAATGACGGGGAATGAACAGGCTGAAGTTAAGATTTCTGCTGCCGCTGTCCCGTTCACGAAAATTTTGGCCGTCTGCCATCACAAGCCCTTCCTGCCTCTTGCGGACGATGCCTCCGTTTGGATTCATACAGTAGGTTGTTGCGGAAAACTCTGTCTCTGTGTAGCGAAGCTTCGTTTCAAACGTCTCCTGCAAAATAGAATCCAGTTGCCCTCCCGGCATTTCTAGCCGCAGCCCCAAATCCAGCCGAGTGACGCGGGGCTCCAGACCGAGCGGCCGCAGAATTCCGGGCAGCCAGCCGCTGCCGCTTCGCCCCGTCGCAAGCAGCAGGTTCTTAGTATCTACCGTATCTCCTCCGGGAAAATGAAGCCGGTAGCCTTCTCCTCGTTTGAGCTGCTCGATTGAACTCACGGTTGTTTCAAATCTCATATCGATTCCCGACTGAAGAGCAGTTTGGAAGCCTTCCAGCATTTGAGAGCTCAGCTTTGTGCCCAAATGCCGGACGGTTGACGTCAGCAGCTTGAGCCCGCTCGCAGAAGCCCGGTCAGCCAGCTTATCGCTATGGGTCCGGTAGGGCTCGGCAGCAGACGCGCCATAGAGACATAAAACACGATCCACTTCGTTCATAAGCTCCGCCAGCGCTTCAGGGCCAAACATCTCTTCCAGCTCTCCGCCGAAATCGCCGGTAAAATTATATTTGCCCTCCGAGCGCCCCAATCCTCCGAAGCCGCAATAGGCGGAGCAGTCGCGGCAATCGCAGCTTAAGCCGCGTTCCTGAGGACAGCTCCTCTCCTCAAGAGGTTTGCCCTTGTCCAGCAGCAGCACTCGGCCGGAGCTGTGCTCCATTAACGTATGAGCCGCAAAAATTCCGCTCACGCCTGCGCCGATAATTGTTATGTCGTACAAGGCCACCCCTCCTTTACCGCATCATTTTACCATGCACCGGCATTATTTAGGATTTGTTTATCTTTTCTTTAGAGCGAGTTTTGCATCATCCTCTACACTAAGACATGCAGGAAGGATACGCTTTTCCACATTTCATCTTAAACTAGGAGGGATTCCATGAAGAAATGGCTAATCATCGTTATAGGCTGCATGTTTATTCTTCAAGGCTGCTCCTCTGCGGGCGGCGGAAATGAAGGAAGCGCGAACAATCAAGGAGGCGAAACGGATACCATGAACGAGCAATTGCTGCAAGCGGCACAGCAGAAGGACTCTGCAGCTCTGAAAAGGCTCATTGAGGAGGGTGCGGATCTCAATGTGCAGGACGCCAAAGGCAGAACGGCTGCAATGATCGCTACCTATAACAACGATGTCCAATCGGTCCGGGTGCTGGTAGAGGCTGGAGCGGACGTTAATATGAGAGACGACATGAGAAATACGCCGTTTCTTTATGCGGGAGCGGAAGGGTATTTGGATATTTTGCGGCTTACGATTCAAGCAGGAGCCGATCCTGCCATCACCAATCGTTATGGCGGAACAGCGCTGATCCCGGCTTCCGAGCACGGATATACGGAAGTTGTAAAGGAGCTGCTTACGAAAACGGAGATTGATGTGGATCACGTGAATAATCTGGGCTGGACCGCTCTGCTGGAGTCGATTATTCTGAACAACGGCAATACGAAGCAGCAGGATACGCTGCGGCTGCTGATCGAACATGGAGCCGACGTGAACCTTGCGGATTCTGAAGGTGTTACACCGCTGCAGCATGCGCGGGGCAAAGGCTTAAAGGAAATGGAACAAATTTTGCTCCAAGCAGGGGCAAAATAATGGGAGGGGCGCTGCGGCGCCTCTTTTTTGTGATGGGAAAAATTATTTAGGCTGATGCATCCAAGAACAGGTAAAAAAGCTTTGACGTTGAGAAGGATTATCATTACAATGGTTTGTATAGGTTTTTATTGAATAATTCAGGCAGAAATGCAGAAATGAGTGAAGACATGCTCCGCCGATTTTTTGCGCATTACCGGCCTTACAAAGGCTTGTTTATTCTGGACTTCACCTGTGCGGTCATCGCCGGCCTGCTGGAGCTGGCCTTCCCGCTTGCGGTGAATCGTTTCGTGGATGACCTGCTGCCTTCGGGCAATTGGGCCATTATCGTTTGGGCTTCAATCGGCTTGCTGGCCGTTTACGCCTTAACAGCGCTTTTGAACTACATTGTTACCTACTGGGGGCATATGCTCGGCATCAACATCGAGACAGATATGCGCCGCAATCTGTTTGGCCATGTTCAGAAGCTCAGCTTCCGTTTTTTTGACAACAACAAAACAGGTCATCTGATCGGGCGTATGACAAACGATCTGAACGACATCGGGGAGCTGGCCCATCACGGTCCGGAGGATGCTTTTATCGCTGTCATGACGCTGATCGGCGCATTCGGCCTGATGGCTTACATTAATCTGGAGCTGGCTATTATCAGCTTTATCATTATTCCGGTACTGGCATGGATGATTATTTTCTTCGGCCAGCGCATGGGCCGCACGTATGGCGAAATGTTCGGCAATGTCGGCAATTTCAACGCCCGCATCGAAGATAACGTTGGCGGCATGCGTGTTGTGCAATCGTTCGCTAACGAAGAGCATGAGAACAAGCTGTTTTCCGTAGAAAACGCAAACTACCGCAAGACGAAGCTGATGGCCTACAAAACGCTTTCGGCAAGCATGACGATTAACTACATGATGATGCGTCTCATCTCGGTTATGATTTTGCTGTTTGGCGCCTGGTTCTACATTAAAGGCAGTCTTGAGATCGGCGAGTTTCTGGCGTTTCTGCTGCTCTCGAACGTCTTTTTCCGTCCGATTGAGAAAATCAACGCGATCATCGAGACATACCCAAGAGGCATCGCCGGGTTTGGCCGTTATTGCGAGATTTTGGATACCGATCCCGATATTAAGGATTCGCCGAATGCAACGGAGCTGGATACGGTTCGGGGGGAGATTGAATTCAACAGCGTCAGCTTCAGCTACGAATCGGAGCGTCCGATTTTGCAAAACATCAGCTTCAGCATCAAGCCCGGTGAAACAGTTGCTTTTGTCGGTCCTTCCGGCGCGGGCAAAACGACCATCTGCAGCCTGCTTCCGCGCTTCTACGAGGTGGATGGAGGATCAATCAAGGTGGACGGCCGCGATATCCGCGACGTGACGGTGGAGTCGCTGCGCCGCAACATCGGTATCGTTCAGCAGGATGTGTTCCTGTTCTCGGGCACAATCCGCGAAAATATCGCCTACGGCGACCTGAACGCGACGGAAGAGCAGATTTGGGATGCGGCGCGCAGAGCTTCGCTTGACGAGCTGATTCGTTCGCTGCCGGCGGGTATGGACACCGTCATCGGCGAGCGTGGCGTGAAGCTGTCCGGCGGACAGAAACAGCGTATGTCGATTGCGCGCATGTTCCTCAAAAATCCGCCGATTCTTATTTTAGACGAAGCGACATCTGCGCTGGATACGGAGACGGAAGCGGCGATTCAGGCTTCGCTCGCCGAGCTTTCCGTTGGTCGCACAACGCTAGTTATCGCGCACCGGCTGAGCACGGTCCGGAATGCGGACCGCATTCTCGTCGTCAACAGCAACGGCATCGCCGAAGAAGGGCGTCATCAGGAGCTGATCGCTGCGGGGGGCATTTACAGCCGTCTGCATGTCGCTCAAGCGAGCCAGGCTTAATGGCAGAGTGCAAGGACTGAGTTGTGCATGAGAAAGTTCTGCACGGCTTTTGTCGGAATAACCTTCAAGATGGAGCAAATCGTGTTAAAGCGATTTGCTCCATCTTTTTATTTTCCAAATTATTGATAAACAGATGTTGACAATTTTGGTGTATGGCACGCATAATACACTTATCAAGTGTATGAACTACATAGTACACACACTTTAAGGCGAGGTGCGAGATGAACAACGAAGAATGGCCGGAGGCGGTGTTCAACAGCCGGGATCCGGTATACCTGCAGGTGGTCCGCCATTTCAAGGAGCTGATCGTTACCGGACGACTGACTGCTGGACAGACAGTCCCTTCCCGGCGCGAGCTGGCCACCCGCGTGAAGATTAACCCGAACACGGCGCAGAAGGCCTACAAGGAAATGGAGGAACAGAAATTGATCTTGACCGAGGGCAATTCCCCAAGCCGCATTACTAGCGATACCGCAACCTTAAAAGCGATTCGCTCCGAGCTGCTCGGCGAGGCGGTGGAAGCGTTTGTTCAGTCCGTGCGCCGTCTCGACGCCCCTGTAGACGAACTGGTTGAGCTGGTGCGTGAGAAATATACCGGGGCAGCCGGGCAGCCGGATGGAAAGGCAGGAGGGGCATGATTGAGATAAGCGACATCCGCAAAAAATTCCGCCGCAAACATGTTTTGAACGGCGTTTCTTTTAAAGTGGAAAAAGGACAGATTACAAGTCTGATCGGACTGAACGGTGCAGGCAAGTCGACCATTCTCAAGGCGATCATGGGTTTGACGCCGGTGGACGGCGGCAGCATCCGCATTGCCGGGCAGCCGATAACACATGACATTTATCATACGGTTGCGTTTATTCCGGACCGGCTGACGATGCCGGGCTCGATGAAGCTGCGCGACGGCCTGCAGTTTATGGCTGATTTTTATCCGCGCTGGAACCCGGAGCGTGCCGAGGATCTGATGAGCTTTTTCAGGCTGGAGCGCAGCGAGCGGATCGGCAGGCTGTCCAAAGGCACGGCGGCAAAATTCAATCTGGTGCTCGGCATGGCTCAGGATGTGGACTACGTGCTGATGGATGAGCCGTTCTCGGGCATCGATATGTTCAGCCGCGAATTAATCGCTGAAGTGTTCACGAGCCAGCTCGTCGAGGATCGGGGAGTGTTAATTACCACCCATGAGATTCGTGATGTTGAGCATTTGATCGACCGCGCGGTGCTTTTGATGGAAGGCCATGTTATCAAAGATTTCAACTGCGAGGAGATGCGGGAAGCGGAAGGCAAGTCGGTTATCGATGTGATGAGGGAGGTATACCGGCCTTGAAAACTTATTTGAAGCTCGTTCATATGGAGATTTACCGGTTCAGGTTCATTCTGCTCGGCTTGATGGCGCTTACGGCTGTCGTTCAGCTGCTTGGGATGCAGATGTCATTAACCAAATCCTTAAACGATGTTTACCGGAGAATGTCGGCTGAAGGTATTTCGCTCAGCGAATATGCTGCAAGTTATTCAAAATTGAGTTTTGGTTCGATTCATTCTTTTAATGAGAACCTGATGACTTTTCCGATAATGACCTGCATTGTGGTTCTCAGTCTATATATTTTTTTCATCTGGTATCGGGAATGGTTTGGAAAATCCAGTTTTGTATACCGCTTACTGATGTTACCGCATCCGCGTTTTACTCTGTATTTATCCAAATTTACTGCCATTATGATTTTTGTTTTCAGCTTGGTTGCATTGCAAGTCGTGTTGATTGCATTACAAATGGCCATGTATCGTATTCGTATCCCGATTGAGCTAAGAGAGTACAACACATTAATTCAAACGATTGGAATGTGGAAAGCTGTTATTTTCGTTCCCGTTCGGCTGCAGGAGTTTTTTCTGGTTTACGGAATAGGAACCGTATTTGTATTGATGCTGTTCACAACAGTGCTGTTGGAGCGCTGTTACCGGTTCAAGGGACTTATTGCGGGTTTGACCTATACGGTGGGGACAGTGATTTTAATTGTCTGGATCATGATGATGGCTGAAAGAGGCGGCTACTTTTTTTACCCTTCCGAGTTTCTTATCGCATCGATTGTTTTTATGCTCTTCAATGCCGCCCTGTCGCTGTGGCTTGGAAGATGGCTGCTGCGCAAAAAAGTTACGGTGTAAGGAGGAACTATGAAAAGATATGCGTTCAGCATTGGGCTTGTGACATGCACAGCAGTTATAATGGCCGCTTTTGTCATCGCTGCTTTTGCAGACCGCGTTCCGCCATACGAGTTGGTTACCAAAAAGGGCAGTGCCGAAGTATTAAAGGGGTTTGCTCTTGAAGCAGGAATCGTCCGTATATCAAATGATGGTCAGGCTGAGTGGCAGGACAAGGGAGCTTTATTCAATCAATACTCGGACTTAGTTGCGAATAACGATCATTACTTAGAACGTAACGAGCTCATTGTTCAGCATCGTTCATTTATACGAGGACATCTATACAGTGATTCCTTCTATAAAGACAATAAGAACGTTATCTCTGCGAGCGTAAATTCCAAACCGTTTGTTATTCAAATTAGGATTTTGGAACAGACGAATGGAAACGTGCGAGAGATCGAAATACCGTATGAAACTGAAGATTCTACAGTTACCGGTCCCAATGGCCCGGGAGTTAGAGTGGAGGATGTACAAAGTGCAGCTGGCAACCTTCATTTTTTAGTATCGGAGATTCATACGCCGTATTCGGGCAACAAAGGCAGGAAGGCAATCTATTATGATTATATTGTCGACTACAACAGCGGTAAGCTTATCGAAAGAATAGAAGTTTACCGCAGTCCCGAACAAGTGGAGCCCTACACAGAAACGTCTGTTTCTCTCATTAGCGAAGAAAGCGAATTTAAAGCGTCCTCTCTAGTCATGTTCCATATTAAAACCATTTACCGTCAAGACCAGAAGGACTCGGAAGAAGGACTGGCGCAAACAGAGAACAGTGTTGCGAAGCTTAAGGAACGGCGCATAATGGGATATGATTACGCAACCGGATCGACCTGGGAGCTTCCTCGTCAGGGGATAGAGCTCATCGGCACCGGGCTTGAACCCAAGCTGCATGGCGGCAAGCTGTATGCTTACTATGCGGAGAACCCTCAAGCTGCCGTTTATTTTATCGACCCATTATCAGGAAAACAAACCGCTAACCGTTTAGTGCTTGAGCCAACTGAATACCGGGGATCGAGGAATATTATGCTGGCGGATGGACTTATTTACGTAAGCTGGCGAGATCGGCGCGTTCCTAAGGTAGCGGTGTACGATGCAGCGACGCAAGCAATTTTGTATCGCGGGGAAATAGAAGGGACGGATTCTAGAGCAGATTTAGACCGTCTATGGAAATTGATCTTCACCAACAACGGCAAATAAATCTCATTCCCGCCGCAGGCCGAGCCTGCGGCATTTTTTTCTTTTGCAACGGATTGCCGCATATTTTTTTACAGCCGAAATTATGCAGTGAATCCCTTACAGGAGCTTGGTTGAAGGCGCTTCCGGGGATGGAAATAGGACCTGATCTTCACTTCCTGAGGAGGAATAAAAATGAAGCCCGAGGAGATAATGCTTATTAATGTTTCTCCTTGGGAGGTAGTCACGTTGACCCGAAATAAAGTCGAGATCTGTGGAGTGGATACCGCCAAACTCCCTGTACTTACCAATGTTGAAATGCGGGAGCTGTTCACCGCTCTCCAAACGAAAAACGAGTGGTCCGCCAGAGAGAAACTGGTCAATGGCAACCTGAGGCTGGTCCTGAGCGTCATCCAGCGGTTTAACAACCGCGGGGAGTTCGTGGACGATCTGTTCCAGGTTGGCTGCATTGGACTTATGAAGGCCATAGATAATTTTGATCTTAGCCAGAACGTCAAGTTTTCCACGTACGCGGTGCCGATGATCATCGGCGAAATCCGCCGTTATTTACGCGACAACAACCCGATCCGCGTTTCGCGCTCGCTGCGCGACATCGCCTACAAAGCGCTGCAGGTGAGGGATGCGTTGACGAACCAGAATTCGCGCGAGCCGACGATATTTGAAATTTCCGAAGCACTCGGCGTGCCAAAAGAGGATGTCGTATTTGCACTGGATGCCATTCAAGACCCGGTTTCTCTGTTTGAGCCGATTTATCATGACGGCGGCGATCCGATTTATGTCATGGACCAGATCAGCGACGACCGCAACAAGGATGTCGGCTGGATTGAGGAGATTGCACTGCGCGAGGCGATGCATAAGCTGAATCAACGCGAAAAAATGATTTTGTCGATGCGTTTCTTCGAGGGCAAGACACAAATGGAGGTCGCCGACGAAATTGGCATTAGCCAAGCGCAGGTGTCCCGTCTGGAGAAATCGGCCATTCAGCAGCTGCAAAAACATGTGAAAACCTGAGCAATCTCAGCCGTATACTATCGCATTAGCACTTAAAAGGCGCCGTCCGGCGCCTTTTTTCCTGTCCGCTGGGCTGATTCGACTTCTTGGCTCATATAATGAATCAAGCAGCCTGCATCGGTTTTTCATCAGACTTCTAAGGACGGGAAGTGCGGCTTATGATTATGAAAATATCCGACTTTCAGACGAAGGACGTCATTAATATCGTAGACGGCAAAAAGCTGGGTCAGATCAGCGATATGGAAATCGATCTGCGGCAGGGTAGAATCGATTCTATCGTTGTGCCGCATTTTACGAAGTTTTTTGGCATGTTCGGAAATGGGACCGAGCTTGTTATCCCGTGGCGGAATATCGTCAAAATCGGTGCGGACGTTGTGCTCGTAAGAATGGAGAACGCCAGCCCTAAAGCGTATCTGGAGGATGACGATATTCAGGTTAAACCGCTCCAGCGCCGGGATTAACCGGTCGAGGCGAAGGCAGTCGGCTTTCCAGCATTTATCGGCTCATGGTACACTGAAAGGCGAGGTGAGGACCGGATGGAACCGTTTGTTCATAGACGGAGTCGGGACGAAGCGAACGAGGCTTCGCTTTTTTTGTTGAATCCGTGGGTAAAAGAGGATGAGACGCTGACGGCAGGTTTTACCGGACGTGCCGGCGGCGTCAGCGCCGCTCCATGGTCATCGCTTAACATGGGGCTTCATGTAGGAGACGATAATGCGGCCGTGGTGGAAAACCGCCGCCGGCTTGCCAAGGCGCTTGACTGGGGCTTCGAAGCGCTCACCTGCGGCGAGCAGGTGCACGGCTGCGCGGTGCAGGCAATCGGAGCGGCCGATGCGGGGCGCGGCAGGGACAGCCGGACAACGGCGGTGCCGGATACGGATGCGCTCATGACGGATGAGCCCGGTGTTTTGCTCGTATCGTTTTATGCCGATTGCGTGCCCCTATATTTCTGGGACCCGCTCCGCCGGGCTGTTGCGCTTGCACATGCCGGCTGGAAAGGCACGGTGCTGGAAATTGCCCGTTTGACCGTCGAAGCGATGGGGGAGCGTTACGGCTGCAAGCCGGAGCATATCCGCGCGGCTATCGGTCCTTCCATCGGCGACTGCTGCTACGAGGTTGACGACAATGTTCTCTCGCGGGTCAGGCCGCTGCTGCAAGAGATTCAGACAGCCGGCGTTGCAGCCGAAGCGGAGGTAATCCGCCCGTCTGAACCGGGACATGGATTCATTAACTTGAAAGAGCTGAACCGACAGATTATGATAAAAGCAGGAATTTTGCCGACGCATATCGAATTATCGGAGTGGTGCACCGGCTGCCGCCGGGATCTGTTCTTCTCCCACCGGATGGAGGGGGGAGCAACGGGACGGATGGCCAGCTGGATCGGCATGGAGGGCAGGTGACGCTGATGACGCTCGCAGAGCGCAAGGCGGAGGTAGACAGAAGAATCGAAGAAGCATGCCGCCGGGCGGGGCGCGATCCGTCCGAGGTCAGCGTAATTGCCGTCACGAAGTATGTTTCGCTTGAGCGGGCGAGAGAAGCTTTGGCTGCAGGCTGCTTGAACTTAGGCGAAAACCGCTGGCAGGATGCCCGGGACAAGTGGGAAGCTTTGGAGCGGGAATCTTCTGAAGCGGACGAGCGGGAGAAGCCGGTCTGGCATTTTATCGGCTCCCTGCAGAGCAACAAGGCCAAAGACGTCGTAGGCAAGTTTACATACATCCATTCCTTGGACAGGCTGTCTCTCGCGGAAGCAATTGACCGCAAGGCGGCCAGCCTCGGCATTACGGTGCCTTGTTTCATTCAGGTCAACGTATCGGGAGAACAGTCCAAGCATGGTCTGAGCCCGGAAGGGCTGCAGGAGCTGGCGGAAGGGCTGCGGCAGTATCCGGCTATTCGTCCGGTCGGCTTGATGACGATGGCGCCGCATGAGGGAGATCCGGAGCTCACTCGTCCGGTGTTCCGCAGGCTGCGGGAGCTGCGTGACGAAGCGAATCGGCAGGGCTGGTTCCCGGAACCGCTGACCGAGCTGTCGATGGGAATGTCTAATGATTTTGAAGTGGCCGTTGAAGAAGGCGCCACCCGGGTTCGGCTCGGAACTATCTTGGTGGGCAAAGAGGAGGAGCTGATGTGAAGGTGATGAACCGATTCATGAATTTCCTTGGCTTGCAGGATGAGGAAGAGATTATCGAGCGCGAGGCGGTGCAGCAGCAAGAGGAGCAGCAGGAAGTTGAAACCTCGCCTGCGGATATGCGTAAACACTCCAAAGGCAGTAACATCGTCAGCATTCATTCCCAAAAAAATATGCGTGTCGTGCTGAGCGAGCCGCGTTCTTATGACGAGGCGCAGGATATCGCGGATCATTTGCGCAACCGCCGCTCCGTTATCGTGAATTTGCAGCGGGTTCGCACCGATCTTGCTGTCCGCATCGTAGATTTTTTGAGCGGCACGGTATATGCGCTGAATGGCCATATCTCCAAGCTGGGTCCAAATATTTTCTTATGTACGCCGGATTCGGTCGATGTTCAGGGCACCATAACGGAAATGCTCGCAGACGAAGAATATAGAAAAAGATGAGGTGACATAACCGTTGTTCGACTACGAAGGCCTGATATACAACATCGAGACGATCTACAGATTTTTGATCATCGGTTATATTTTGCTATCCTGGCTCCCCAATGCTCGTGACAGCTTTATTGGAGAGTTCATTGGCAAGCTGGTTGAGCCTTATCTCAGTATTTTCCGCCGTTTTATTCCGCCGATCGGCGGAATGCTGGATTTAAGCCCGATCGTAGCTCTGCTCGCGCTCCGTTTTGTCGCTTACGGCATAGTCGGCGTCATTGACTTTTTGGTAGGAGCTTAACCTAATGTCGGGATTTTATGATCACTTCCTTCCGGAGGAACGGTCGTTTGTGGACCGTGTGCTGGAATGGGTCGAGAGGTCCGCTGGGCTCCATGAGCTTAAGCGGACCGATTTTTTAGATCCACGCCAGCAGGGCATTTTGCAGTCGCTCGCGAACCGGGAACCAGCTATTACGTTGCGGCTGGACGGAGGCTACGATGGAGCGGAGCGCAAACGGGCGCTCATTGCTCCAGAGTACCGGTACTTAGAAGCGGAAGAGATCGGAATCGTTGTGCTGAACATCGAGGCGCCTTCAGGCGGGCATCTGGAGCTGGATCACGGCGATTACTTGGGTGCGATTCTCGGGCTTGGCATCAAGCGCGACCGGATTGGCGACATTCATGTCGGAGAGGCGGGAGCCCAGCTGCTTGCGGCGGAGGAAATTGCGGAATTCCTCAATGTCCATCTTCGTCAGGTGCATCGGGTTAACGTGCTGACTGAGATTCAGCCGCTTGCCGAGCTTCGCCCTGTGCAGTCGAGCATGGAAGAGATGTCATTCACTGTCGCTTCGCTGCGGCTTGACGGTATCGCCAGCGATGTGTACCGCATTAGCCGAGCCAAAATTGTCGATCCGATCCGCGCCGGGCGCTGCCGCGTCAATTGGAAGGCGGAAGAGGACCCCTCAAAGCCGCTTCGCGAGGGAGACGTCATATCGATCAAGGGGCTGGGAAGATTTAAGCTGCTTGAGGTGGATGGCGTGACCAAAAAAGGCCGGATTCGCGTCAAAGCGGGTAAATATGTGTAATCATGGATGGCCGGGTCACGGGCCATCCTTATTTTTACAGGTTTCATGCACTGAACGAATCCCCCTTTGCTGCCGATAAAGAGGGAGACGTCTTTTTTATTCGCGGCGTGTGAATTTTGCAGGAAATTGCCTGTACCTGTCGAAATGAATAAGCCACACCATGGACGGCCCAGACATCAGGAATCCATTCAAGCAGGAGGTGCCCCAATGCCGCTGACGCCATTGGACATACATAATAAGGAGTTCGGGAGAAGACTTCGCGGTTACGACGAGGACGAAGTTAACGAATTCCTGGACCAGGTGATTAAGGATTACGAGTCGTTGATTCGTGAGAACAAGGATCTGCAAAATCAGATTCTTAATCTGCAGGAGAAGCTGAATCATTTTTCCAATATCGAAGAGACGCTCAGCAAAACGATCATCGTCGCTCAGGAAGCTGCCGACGAGGTGAAGCACAACGCCAAAAAAGAGGCGCAGCTCATCATCAAGGAAGCGGAGAAAAATGCCGAACGGATCGTGAACGACTCCTTGATGAAATCCCGCAAAGTATCTTTGGAGGTGGAGGAGCTCAAGAAGCAGGCTTCCATTTACCGCACCCGCTTCCGCACGCTTGTAGAGGCGCAGCTTGAGCTATTGTCCCAGGACGGATGGGACAAGCTGGAGAATGCGGCGAGCAGCTTGACGCTTGAACAATCCAGCCGCTAAAGTTTGGTCCCCCGACACCGGGGGATTTTTGTTTTTTTATAGTATTATCCATATTTCGTTAGGGAAGGGATTATCATGAAATTATTATTCAAAAAATGGCTGTTGGCCGGCACAAGCGCGGCGCTTCTCGTGGCTCCAGCAGGCGTTTATGCCGCGCAGCCAAAGTTTCAAAACGTTGCTGTTTATCAGGAAGCTGAGCTCGTAAGCAAACTTGAAACGGCAGATGTACAGCAGGATGGAGTTACGGATCTTTTGCTGCTCCATGCTGCAACAAATAAACTGAGCGTCTTGAACGGTAAAGGAGACGGGACATTTGTAAAGGGGATGGAGTATTCGTTTCCTGGAATTCCGAGAGCGGCTGTTTCCGCAGACTTTGACCGGGACGGCAACGCTGACATTGCTGTAGTTTTGCAGAATGCGGAGCTGCATATCCTGCACGGCGACGGTACCGGTGCATTTACGGCCAGTGAGGTATATACGCTCGAATCCTCTGGACCGGGGGGACCGGATACTTACGACGTTGTTGCTGAAGACCTCAATGGAGACGGCCTAACGGACCTTGTCTCGGCAACAATATCAACCAATAACGTGTATGTACTTTTGGGAAATGCTTCTGGAACCTTTGACATTCAGGCGCCCGTTGCTGCCGGAAGCAGCAACAGAGGTATTGCCGCCGAAGATTTTAATGGAGACGGGAACCTGGATTTGGCGCTTGCGGACAACGCTTCGGCCAGCGTGACGGTTTTGTACGGAGATGGAAACGGAGGAAGCTTTCAGAAAACAGCTTTTGCGGTAAGTAATAGTCCGGTCAGCCCCGAAACAGCCGACTTTAATAAAGACGGCATACCGGATCTTGCGGTCGCCAGCAACGGGAACAGCGGCGTGGACATCCTGCTCGGCCATTCGGACGGCACCTTTGCGCCTGCTGTATTTTATCCGGGAGGGATCTCTTCGCTTGATGTCGCTGTTGGAGACTTTGACGGTGACGGCAATATGGATCTCGCCTCGCAATCCCAATCCGAAAACGCATTTTACCTGCTATCGGGCAAAGGTGACGGCACGTTTGACGCGGCGGTCCGCTACGATGGGGTGAACGGCAATTCGCTGGGTGCCGCAGACTTTAACCGTGATGGAAAAGCGGATCTGGCACTTAGTAAGTACAATTTCATAAACGTGCTGCTCAGCAAGGCTGACGGCGTACTGGAGCTCGCGTCCCCTGAGGAAACAGTGGACGAAGCAGCAGGGACGGTAGCATTGACGGTATACAGAACGGGCGGCACGTACGGGCAGACGGCTGTTCGATTGCAGTCCTACGACGGCTCGGCGGTTGCCGGATTGGATTATGGAACTGTGGATCGGCAGATATTATTTCAGGAAGGTGAAACGAGCCAAACGGTTCACATCCCAATTACGGATAATGCCCGATATGAAGGCGACAAAACCTTTATCGTCCGGATTAGCGGACCGACTAATGGCGCATCACTTGGAGCAATTGTGGAGTCAGAGGTAACCATCGTGGAAAACGATCCCATACCGGATACGGAAAATCCTTCATGGCCCGGCGGATCTATGCTGTCTGTAAGCGAAGCTACTCATGAGGCGTTTCAATTAAGCTGGCCCGAAGCTAATGATAACAGGGGAATCAGCGAATACCGGATTTTCAAGGACGGCGGTCTGGCGGCTACAGTAGCGGGCGATGTACACCGCTATCGATTGGACGGCCTTGCTCCTGATACGAAGTATAAGCTTGCTGTCGTTGCTGTTGATGCAGCAAATGGGACTAGTCCTGAGCTGAAAGCTGAAGGGCTGACAAATCCGCTGCCTCAGCCGGAGACGACTCCGACTCCGTTGCCAGAGGGAACGCCTCCTCCACAGCAAGGAGGATCAGCATACCAGCCTCCTCTATCGGGTGAGAACCGCCTGAAGCAGCTCCAGCTGATCGATGGAGACTCGGCCATTGAGCTGCTGCCTGCATTCAACACTGAAACGCTGCGTTATGAGTCTGATGTGGAAGGGGAAGAGGTTGTTCTCAAGCTTGAGCCCCAGAGCAAGGAAGCTTTTATAACGATAAACGGTCAAAAGACTGAGTTCGAGCCTAAGCTTCCACTCCTGCCGGGCTTTAACACGGTGCGGATTCAAGTAACCGCTGAAAACGGAGTCGCTAGAACGTACGAGCTGAATCTCATGCGCAAGACGGAAGCGAAGGAGAACGGGACGTCAAGCTTGAAGGACATTCGGGGACATTGGGCAGAGACGGATCTTCTTGCAGCAGAAAAGCTTGGGATTATCCAAGGAAATGAACAAGGGCGGTTCCAGCCTGAAAAGCCTGTTACACGCGCGGAGTGGGCCGTTATGCTGAACCGGTTGTCCGAGCTCCATAAGCGCACCGAGACAAGGGGCGGAAACGTCACGGCCTCAGCCAAGGCATATAAAGACGAGTCCTCGATACCGGATTGGGCTGCTGACGCCGTCGGCCGAAGCAGGGAAGCGGGATTGCTGGAAGGATATGAAGACGGAACATTCCGGCCTGGGTCCGCAATGACCCGGGCGGAGCTGGCTGCTGCTGTGGTTAGGCTCATGCAATGGCCGGCTGGAAACGGGGAGTCTCTTGCCTACAGCGACGCGTCTTCTATACCGTCTTGGGCCAAACCTTATATCGCTGCGCTCTCCGAACGCGGATTGATGATGGGCTGGAACGGCCGTTTCGAACCCGTATCCAAGACCACTCGAGCCGAAGCGGCTGTTGTTCTGCTAAGGTTTCACGAGATCATGAACGAAGCCGCCGAAGAGGCAAACACGGAGGATGGTTGACACCTTTTGCCGGATTAGGGTATAACCAAGTATAGAAATGGTATCGATTGACCAACAATGGGAACAGCAACTTCATTGACGAGAACAAGCAAGCTGAGGGAAAGATCCCCAGAGAGCCGGCCATTGTGCTGCAAGCCGGCGTTCGGAACCCAGCCATGCATCCTCTCCGAGAAGCGCCGCCGAAATGGCCTTATTCCTTCGGGAAGCAGCCATAATAAGCCGCGCCGGATGTCCTCCGTTACAGGGAACGCGGATCCGATTTTGCAGATCCGCTGCCGAGGAACGCCTCCTTTCGTATGCTGCAGCATCCATGGATGACTGTGCAACGAGCTGATTCGCGTTCGATTAGGGTGGTATCGCGAGTTTACGCTCGCCCCTTTCCATAGGGGCGGGCTTTTTATTTTGCCAAGGGAGTTGTTGAGGATGCAAAGAGTCGATGTGAAAGAGAAGGCGCGCAGCCGCGAGATGCGTGTTCTGGATAAGTGGAGAGAGGACAATACGTTCAAGGCTTCCATTGACAACCGTGCAGGTAAGCCGAATTTTGTTTTTTACGAGGGTCCGCCTACCGCAAACGGAGCGCCGCATATCGGGCATGTTTTGGGCCGCGTCATTAAGGACTTTATCGGCCGTTACAAAACAATGTCAGGTTACCGCGTCGTGCGCAAAGCCGGCTGGGATACGCATGGCCTGCCGGTCGAGCTTGGCGTCGAAAAACAGCTAGGCATTTCCGGCAAACAGGAAATCGAGAATTACGGCGTGGAAGCCTTCATAAAAAAATGTAAGGACAGCGTGTTTGAGTATGAGCGCCAATGGCGTGAGCTGACGGAAGCGATCGGCTACTGGACCGACATGAATGATCCTTACATCACGCTCAAAAACAGCTATATCGAGAGCGTATGGCATATTCTGTCCACGATCCATTCCAAAGGTTTGCTGTACCGCGGCCACCGCGTCAGCCCTTACTGCCCTTGCTGCCAAACAACGCTCAGCTCCCATGAGGTTGCTCAAGGCTACGAGGACGTGAAGGATCTGAGCGCAACAGCCAAGTTTCCGCTTGAAAACGGCGAAGGCAATCTGCTGGCTTGGACGACGACTCCTTGGACGCTCCCGGCAAACACAGCAATTGCAGTCAATCCGGGGCTGACTTACGCCAAGGTGAAACGGGACGGCGAGGTGTATTTTGTTGCCGAAGCGCTTGTCGAGAGCGTATTTAAAGGCGAGGAGAAGCCGGAAATCATCGGCACCGTGCTTGGCGCGGAGCTTGTTGGCCTGGCCTATAAAGCGCCGTTTAATTATGTGCCGGTCGAGCGGGGCCATGTCGTTATCGGCGCGGACTTCGTCAGCGACACGAGCGGTACGGGAATGGTTCACATCGCTCCGGCGCACGGCGACGACGACTACAAAACCGCCCGCAAAAACGGCATCAGCCTGCTGGCCGTCGTTAACAACCAAGGGCGTTACGTGGATGAAGTAACGGATTTGGCGGGACGTTTCGTCAAGGACGGCGAAGTGGACGTTGAAATTGTGAAAATGCTGAGCGAAAAAGGGCTGCTTTTCTCCAAAGAGAAATACGAGCACAGCTACCCGTTCTGCTGGCGCTGCAAATCGCCGCTCATCTATTACGCGACCGAAAGCTGGTTCATCGAAACGACGGCAGTTAAGGATCAGCTAATTGCGAACAACAACGGCGTTGACTGGTATCCGGGCCACATCCGCGAAGGCCGCTTCGGAAAATTCCTTGAGGATCTTGTTGATTGGAACATCAGCCGCAACCGCTACTGGGGAACTCCGCTCAACGTATGGGTGTGCGAGGCGACCGGCAAGGAATATGCTCCATCGAGCCTGGCCGATCTGCGCGAGCGCTCTGTAACGGAGCTTCCAGAGGACTTCGAGCTGCACAAGCCGTATGTGGATGAAGTGAAGCTGCGCAGCCCGTTTGCGGAAGGCGCGGAGATGACGCGTACGCCGGAGGTTATTGACGTCTGGTTTGACAGCGGCTCGATGCCTTTTGCCCAGCAGCATTATCCTTTTGAAAATGAAGGCCGTTTTGCGGAGCAGTATCCGGCCGACATTATCTGTGAGGGCATTGACCAGACGCGCGGCTGGTTCTTCAGCCTGCTGGCGGTTTCAACGCTGTTTAACGGCAAAGCTCCTTACAAAGCGGTCATCTCTACCGGTCACGTCCTGGATGAGAGCGGCCAGAAGATGAGTAAATCCAAGGGTAATGTTATCGACCCGTGGGAAATCATCAACGAATACGGCACCGACGCCTTCCGTTGGGCGTTGCTGGCTGACAGCGCTCCTTGGAACAGCAAAAAGTTCTCGCGCGGCATCGTTGGTGAAGCAAAATCCAAAGTGATTGACACCATTGTCAACACCCATGCTTTCTTTGCGCTGTATGCAACGATTGACGGCTTCGATCCTGCGGCTCATGAAGGCCGTGTCTCTTCCGTCAAGCTGGACCGCTGGATCGTATCCCGCCTGAATTCGCTTGTGCGCACGGTTGTCGGCGGCCTGGAGAGCTGGGATTTCCTTAACTCCGCTAAAGCGATCGAGGCGTTCGTCGATGAGCTCAGCAATTGGTACATCCGCCGCTCCCGCGACCGCTTCTGGGGAAGCGGCCTGACGGACGACAAGCTGGACGCTTACTGCACGCTGCGCGACGTGCTGCTGACGCTTTCCCGCCTCATTGCGCCATATGCGCCGCTGCTCGCAGAGGACGTGTACGGCAACCTGGGCGGGGCAGGCAGCGTGCATCTCGCCGATTATCCTGTTGCCGACGAATCCGCAATTGATGCCGAGCTGGAGCGCGATATGGAGACGGCTCGCACGATTGTTGAGCTTGCACGCAACGTGCGCAACGAAACGGGCATCAAGACACGCCAGCCCCTGTCCGAGCTGATCGTATCGCTCAGCGGAGAATTTAAGCTGGACGACTACGAAGAGATCATCAAGGATGAGATCAACGTAAAGGCAATCGTAGTTGAGCATTCCGACAGCGGATTTGTCGACTTTGCACTGAAGCTCAATCTTAAGGTTGCAGGCAAAAAATTCGGCAAAAACGTCGGACCTGTGCAAGCTTATCTGAAAGGTCTCGATGCGGAAGGCGCGCGTACAATCGTAACGGCCGGCAGCTTTGTATTCACGACGCCGGACGGAGAAGACCTGCCGGTTGCGCTCGATGAGCTGCTCGTCGAGAAACAAGCTAAAGCCGGATTTGCTTCCGCATCCGGCGGCGGTCTTACCGTAGCGTTGAATACGGATATTACGCCGGAGCTGGAGCAGGAGGGCTGGGTTCGCGAAGTAATTCGCGCCGTGCAGGATACGCGCAAAAAGCTCGATCTGCCGATTGAGAAGCGCGTTGATCTTGTGCTGGACACGGACAGCGGCCTTACCGAAGCGCTTAAGACGCATGATGCGCTGCTGCAGGAGAGCGTTTTGCTGAGCAGCGTCAGCTTCGGCAGCGAGCCTGGCATGGAGCGCGTGGCTCTGGGAGAGCGTGAATTCGGGCTGCTGATCCGCTGAGAATAGCGGGGAAAATGCTGCTGCACAGCTCTTGCTTCGCCTTCTTTTAGCAGCTAGACATAAGGCGTCCTCAGCTCCTCTGTTTGTAGAGGGGACGAGGGCGTCTTTTTATTGCCGGAAGACTAAACGAAAAACATTAACAGATCTCGGTTCGGTTATGGAGGTAACAAAGAATGTAATGCCCGTACCATTCACAGATTCTCTCATATGCTGTTAATAGAAAGGCATAGGGAGGATTCATATGAAACCAGAATTGGTTTTAATTTTGTTTATATTGCTGATCATTGTGGCGCGTCTGTTTTACAAGCCGGTCAAAAAGAATAGTCATGCGGGCAGTAATTACTCGAGGCTAAATTCAGTTGGTTTCAACATATATAACGAGACTAGAAATTTTACATTGGCGGCAACATCATTGACTGGAGATTTCGAGTCGCCCTTTCCCCGTGAAGAACAACATATCATTTCTCCTGGAGGAGAAACCGGCTTCCAAGTTGAGACGTCTACTTGTCCTAATTTGTATAGCTGTGTCGGCAAAGCAATTGCTACTTTCAGTATTTTAAATTCTCAAAATGTTTCTGAAGGAACCGTTATTATCACCATGGAATACACGGAAACGATCTGGTATTCGGTTGACGCAAAAATGACAGCGGACGTAAGCGGACCAGTTGCAGCCGTTACGAGTAAAAGATACGTGGAAATTCGAAACCTATAACAGCTATTCCTCCTGTTATTAGCAAGAATTATCCAGAACTTTGCGGACATACTAGCCATTAGGCTGGAGCAGATAGCAAAAAAGCCTCGTCGGCCATCCGCTAAATGAAGCGGAGGCCGGGGGGCTTTTTTGACGGGGAACGTGAATGGAGGTGCAGGGATGGGCGAAGACAGACGAAGAGAGGCTGTCAGCGAACGTGAGCAAATGAGCCTGCTCCAGGATCGGCTGGAGAAGATCGCTGCCGATTTGGAGAAGTCGCAAATGGCGGAGTATGTGGAGCTGCTGAACCGTCCGTTCAAGCTAATTTGGCGTAATCTGATGGTCGGCGTTGCCAGAGGCATCGGCTCAGTAATCGGATTTGCTTTTTTTGCGACAGCAATTTTATATGTTTTACAATCGCTTGGACAGCTAAACTTGCCGATAATCGGCGATTACATTGCTGATCTCGTCCGAATCGTGCAGATTCAGCTGGATGGCAAGCAGTATTAGAGTCGGCGTCCCGTCTACTCTTCGCCGAGCTCCTCGCCGTCCCCGCGCTCCATATAGCTCTTATATTCGCGGTTGCGCACCACGCTTACATGCCGGCCGGTAATATCGGTAGCCAGGAAGCTTTCGATATCCTCAACATATCCGTCGTTTTCATCCGCTTCGATGCCAAGCCGGCCGTAATTGTCGCCGGGATGCTCCTGGAACGCCGGAGAATCCGAATTTCCCCAGCTCTCCACAACTTGCCAAGCATCCTCGCCGTCAAAGCCGGGATCATCCTTGCCGTCACGGTCGGAATCTCCAAACGGCGGCAGAAGCACCGCTTCCTCCGCCGGACGGCGATGGGACGTATGCTGGCGGGGAGAATGATCCACGCAGTAAAGCGTATCAGGCAGTGCTTCGAGCCGCTGTTCGGGAATTTCCTGACCGCAAGCCAGGCATAAGCCGTAGCTTCCATGTTCAATGGCTTGTAGTGCAGCGTCGACCCGATCTCGATGGAGATCCATCTGCTCCTGGAGCGCCAAGTCTTTTCCTCGCTCAAACATTTCGGTGGCAACATCGGCAGGGTGGTTGTCAATGGTGCTAAGCTCGCCTGTTTCGTCGCGAAGTGAAAATTGAAGGCCGTCATGCTCGGACTGCAGCTTAAGCAGGGCTAATTCCTCCCGTTCATGCAGCAGGCGCTGTTTCATCCGTCCGACAAAAGATTGGGAAAGAGGCATCGTGTCGCACTCACCTTTCAGCAGCCGCTGCTGCGGCTGGAGATTTCTATTTTGCTGAAAGTAGTGTTCACGAATTACGCTTCCTTTACAGATGGACTTCTATGGAAGAAATGGCGGAGAATACGGTTGGAGCGTTCAATCGGAAAAATGCGGCTAGACGAAGCAGTTATTCCAGCAAAATGCTGAATTTAAAGCTGGAACCCCATGTCTGATTCAGCCGTAAACACGTTGCGGAGCAAGCTGGCTGAGCCCGGAACGGTTATGCTACAATGAGACGGACGAGGAGGGAAAGGGCTTGAGAATCAAGGGGTATTCCTATTGGGTGGCCTTTGCAGCCATCTTAATCGACCAGTTGGCCAAGCTGGTTATTATTAACAAGCTGGAGCTGTTTGAGCAAATTAAAGTAATCGGTAATTTTTTCGTTATTACATCAATCCGCAATACAGGCGCGGCTTTCAGCATGCTGGAGGGTAAACAGACGTTTTTCCTGATCATTACGCCTTTGGTGGCTGCCGGTATTATCTGGTACATCCATCAGCAGCGCAAATCCGGCAACGTAAGGCTTTTAACAGGGCTTGGACTTGTGCTGGGAGGAGCGCTGGGCAATTTTATCGACCGGATGATGTACGGTCATGTGGTTGATTTCCTTTCCTTCAATTTTGGCTCGTATTCCTTCGCTATTTTTAATTTGGCGGATACGGCGATTACAATTGGCGTTGCGCTTATTATTTTGGACACGCTGATTGAAGACCGCCGGGCCAAAGCAGCGGCGCGCGAAGAGCAGAGCGGCTCCAAAGAAATACTTCATACAGAGGACTGAATTATGACTATTCACGATAAAAAGGTTGACCATGCAATAGAAACGGAACAATCCGAGAACGACAATACGTTGGAATGGGCGATTGACAGCGTAGAAGCTGGCCAGCGTCTTGACAAATTTATTACAGATAAACTGGCTGATCCGTCGATTTCTCGCACTCAAGTGCAGGAATGGATCGTTTCGGGAGCGGCAACAGTAAGCGGAAGGACCGTCAAGGCCAACTACAAGTTGTCCGCAGGAGACAAGCTGACTGTCGCGGTTCCGGAGCCGGAAGCGGCCGAAATTGTGCCGGAGCCAATCCCGCTGGATATCGTTTATGAGGACAGCGACGTAATCGTGATCAATAAACCGCGCGGTATGGTCGTTCATCCTGCGCCGGGCCATTCCAGCGGCACCGTTGTGAATGCTCTGATGCATCATTGCAAGGATTTGTCGGGCATTAACGGCGTGCTGCGTCCGGGTATTGTGCACCGGATTGATAAGGACACCTCCGGCCTGTTAATGGCGGCCAAAAATGACCTGGCGCATCTTTCGCTGGCGGAGCAGCTTAAAGAGCACAGCGTAACGCGCAAGTACATCGCGCTTGTGCATGATAATCTCCATCACGATATCGGCACGATTGATGCTCCGATCGGACGGGACGATAAGGACCGTAAAATGTTCACTGTCACGACCAAGGGCAGCAAACATGCTGTAACGCATTTTCAAGTCATCGAGCGAATCGGCGATTACACGCTGGTGGAGCTGCAGCTTGAGACAGGACGCACGCATCAGATTCGCGTTCATCTCAAATACATCGGCCATCCGCTGGCCGGAGATCCGGTATACGGGCGCAACAAAACAGTGGCGCTGAACGGGCAGGCGCTGCATGCCGCCTTGTTAGGCTTTACGCATCCCCGTACAGGAGAGCGGCTTGAGTTCGAGGCTCCTATTCCAGAGGATATGCAGCATGTGCTAACCAGTCTGCGCAACCGGTAGAGTCTGGATTGTATGGAAGGGTCGCTTGAAAGGGCAAGCTGCATCTGAATGCAAATTTTTCGCGCAATGCTCTATTAGCATGCGGGCTTGCCTGCGCTATGCTTGATGTAACATGACCCGGGCGTGTTTCGCGCCCGGGTTTATCTTCGACATAGAAAGGTGAATCGACCCATGACTTCCATTAATTCCAATTACCTTAATCTTCAGGGAAGCTACCTGTTCTCCGAAATTGCTAAACGCCGCACCAAGTTTATCCAAGACAATCCGCAAGCCGAGATCATCAGCCTTGGCATTGGCGACGTAACGCGCGGCCTGCCGGATGCAGTAACAAAAGCGATGCATGCTGCTGTTGACGAGCTGGCAGTGCCGGGCACTTTCCGCGGTTACGGCCCGGAGCAAGGTTATGACTTCCTGGTGAATGCAATCATCGAAAACGACTACAGGGCCCGTGGCGTCGATATTCAATCGAATGAAGTGTTTGTCAGCGACGGCTCCAAATGCGACGTTGGCAATATTCAGGAGATTTTCAGCCAGGATGCAATCGTTGCCGTTCAAGATCCGGTTTACCCGGTTTATGTTGACACCAACGTTATGGCCGGCAGATCCGGGCTGTTCAACAGCGAAATCGGACGTTACGAAAATATCGTTTATCTTGACTGCACGGCGGAGAACAACTTCAAGCCGTCCCTGCCTGACCGCAAGGTAGACCTGATTTACCTTTGTTACCCGAACAACCCGACCGGCATGACGCTGACGAAGGACGAGCTTAAAGTGTGGGTCGATTATGCGCGTGACAATAACTGCCTGATCCTGTTCGACTCCGCTTATGAAGCGTTTATTACGGAAGAGGATGTTCCTCACAGCATTTATGAAGTTGAAGGCGCGCGCGAAGTTGCCATTGAATTCCGCAGCTTTTCCAAAACGGCCGGCTTCACCGGCATCCGCTGCGCGTATACGGTCGTGCCGCGCGAGCTGAAAGGGCTGGACAAGGACGGCAGCTCCGTCATCATTAATGATCTGTGGAACCGCCGCCACACGACGAAATTCAATGGCGTTTCCTACGTAACCCAGCGCGGTGCGGAAGCGATCTACTCTGCTGAAGGCAAAGCGCAAATTCGCAGCCTGGTGGACTACTACATGACTAACGCCGGCATTATCCGCGACGGTCTGCGCTCGCTTGGCCTCGAAGTTTTCGGCGGTGTGAATGCGCCTTACATTTGGCTCAAAACGCCGAACGGCCTTGATTCCTGGGCATTCTTCGACAAGCTGCTTTCTGAAGCGAACATTGTCGGCACGCCTGGCGTCGGCTTCGGCCGCAGCGGCCAAGGCTACTTCCGCCTGACGGCGTTTGGCAGCCTTGAAAATACCGAAAAAGCAGTTGAGCGCATCCGCAAGCTCAGCCTGTAACTTGATTGGACGGACCAGCCTTATTAAAGGCTGGTTTTTTTTCTTTACATCGAAATAAACATTCATTATAATGAATAAATATACAACATGACTTCTTGCGAGATAGGGTTGACTTCACTAACCTCACATGGGATAATCAGTACCGATAACGGCAGTACCTTTAACTCAGTCCAGAGAGGCTGGCAAGGTAGCGTGATGACAAGCCGTCGTCCGAAAACTTTTTTGACCAGCACGGAGTGCGGTCCAAGATTTTCTCCAAAGTCGCATTACTGCGCTCTGGAACACTCTTGGCGCATCCGTTTCCAGCTGGCCTGGTTTTCGCGCGGCTTGTACCTTCCCCTATCTCCTTGCTGAGCTACTCAGCAGGGAGATTTTTTTTGCCCAGCTGAGGGAGGATAAAGCCATACAACCCATGTGTCCGCTTTGCGGACGGAGAAGGAGCTAGTGACTCAATGCTTGCAGGAGAAAAACGCATCATCATGGACGATACGGCGATCCGCCGAGGATTAACTCGAATTGCCCATGAAATCGTCGAAAAGAATAAAGGAATCGACGGCTGCGTGCTCATCGGAATCCGGACGCGCGGCGTGTACCTTGCCCGCCGGCTGGCGGAGCAGATCCGTGAGATTGAGGGAGCTCCGGTGCCTTGCGGCGAGCTGGACATTACCGGCTACCGCGATGACCGCCGGGGCGAAGGAGTCAGCGCGAGCGTTACGCTGGCGGACGCCTCCGGTCAGCAGCAGTCCATCCACGACAAACGCATTATTTTGATCGACGATGTGCTGTATACCGGAAGAACGATTCGCGCGGCAATGGACGCTCTGATGGATCAGGGCAGGCCGCAATCGATTCAGCTGGCTGTGCTGCTTGACCGAGGCCATCGCGAGCTGCCGATCCGTCCCGACTATGTGGGTAAAAATGTGCCGACCTCCAAGCAGGAGAACATCCGCGTTTCTCTTCAGGAAGTGGATGGGGAAGACAACGTGACCATCACAGAGCAACAGGGAGGATGAATCACATGTCAACCATTCAGCAGCTGCAGCGCAAAAGCCTGCTCGGATTAAAAGAGCTGGACCGCGAGGAGATCGAGGCCATCCTGTCCCGCGCTGCTTACTGGGAAGCGCAAACGGAAAAGGTTCAGCCGGTGCTTCCGGGCAAGTTTGTCGCCAATATGTTTTTTGAAAACAGCACGCGTACGCGCTTCAGCTTTGAAGTGGCCGAGAAGCGTCTGGGCGCCGAGGTGCTTAACTTTAGCGCAGCGGTTTCCAGCGTACAAAAGGGCGAATCCATTTACGATACAGTCAAAACGCTGGAATCGATGGGCATTGACGCCGGCATTATCCGGCTTAAGCCCTCCGGCGTGCTGCAGGAGCTGGCGGAGCGCATCCGCGTCCCGCTCATTAATGCGGGTGACGGCAACAATGAACATCCAACCCAGGCGCTGCTCGACATGTACACGATGCGCCAGCAATTTGGTAGCCTGAGCGGCTTGAACGTAGCCATCGTCGGCGACATCAAGCACAGCCGCGTGGCCCGGTCCAATCTGTGGGGGCTTAAAGCGATGGGAGCCAAGGTTCACTTCTGCGCCCCGGATAATATGCGCGCAGATGAGCTGGACGCGCCTTACATCGGCATCGACGAGGCGCTTAAGGCAGATGTAATCATGATGCTCCGCGTTCAGCTAGAGCGCCATGAGAGCGGTATGATACGCTCGGCCGAAGATTACCGCACTCAGTACGGCTTGACGGTTGAACGTGCGGCCAAGCTCGCTCCGCATGCGATTATTATGCATCCGGCCCCGGTAAACCGGGACGTCGAGATTGACGGAGACCTGGTGGAGCATCCGCAGTCGCGGATTTTCCCGCAAATGCAAAACGGCGTGCCTGTGCGCATGGCTGTCATCGAACGGGCGCTTAGAGGATAAATTCAGTTTTTATAGGTTCAGGGATCGGAAAGGGGACGGGCAAAAGCAATGTCAGCTGTAAAATGGATTGTCAACGGACGGGTCTGGAATGAGGAGAGCGGCGAGCTGGAAACCCGGCATATTCGCATCGAAAACGGTGTTATCGCCGAAATGATCGGAGGCGACGCACCGGCAGCAGGAGAAGAGACGCTCGACGCTGGCGGCAAGCTTGTGTCGGCCGGATTCATCGATATGCACGTGCATCTGCGGGACCCGGGCTTTGAGCATAAGGAAGACATTGTTACCGGCACTGCTTCTGCAGCGGCGGGCGGATTTACGACGATAGCCTGCATGCCGAACACGCGCCCTTCCATCGACACGCCGGAGACGGTGAAGTATGTGCTGGACAAAGCGCGCGAGCAGGGCAACGGAGTGAAGGTTCTCCCTTACGCCGCCATCTCCAAAAACCAGCTCGGACGGGAGCTGACTGATTTTGCTGCTTTGAAGGAAGCTGGAGCGATCGGCTTCACGGACGACGGTGTCGGCGTGCAGCGCGCTCAGATGATGAAAGATGCGATGGCGCTCGCGAAATCGCTTGAAATGCCGATCATTGCGCACTGCGAGGACGACAGCCTGGTGGAAGGGTTGTATGTCTCCGAAGGCAAGTTTGCCCGCGACAACGGCATTAAGGGCATTCCGAACGAGTCCGAAGCCATCCATGTTGGACGCGACGCGCTGCTGGCGGAAGCGACTGGCGTTCACTATCATGTATGCCACGTCAGCACGGAGCAATCGGTTCGGCTGATCCGCTTGGCGAAGTCCATCGGGGTAAAGATCACCGCAGAAGTATGTCCCCACCATCTGGTGCTGAGCGACGAGGATATCCCGGGTATGGATTCCAACTGGAAAATGAACCCGCCGCTGCGCACGCCGCGCGACGTGCAGGCGGTCATTGAAGGCATCGAGGATGGCACGATTGATATGATCGTAACCGACCACGCGCCGCATAGCGCGGAGGAAAAAGCCCGCGGCATGCAGCTTGCGCCGTTTGGCATCGTCGGCTTCGAAACGGCCTTCCCGCTCATGTACACAAAATTTGTCCGTACGGGCCAATGGTCGCTCGGTTTCCTGCTGAGCCGCATGACACAGAAGCCGGCAGAGGTGTTCGGCCTTGATTCCGGAAAGCTTGCGCTTGGCGCACCGGCTGACCTGACCCTGATCGAGCTTCACCAAGAGCGCGAGGTCGATCCTTCCCAATTCAAATCCCGAAGCAACAATACGCCTTTCGGCGGATGGAAGCTCTACGGCTGGCCTGAGGCCACACTCGTAGGCGGCCGCGTCGTCTGGTCCCACCAATAGACATAAGGAGTGATACGGATGCAAGCAAGATTGATCCTTGAAGACGGAACCGTATTTGCGGGCCAGTCATTCGGCGCGGAAACTTCCAAATCCGGCGAAGTTGTTTTTAATACAGGCATTACAGGATATCAAGAGGTTATCTCCGATCCATCTTATTGCGGACAAATCGTCACGATGACGTATCCGCTCGTAGGCAACTACGGCATTACCCGCGACGATTTTGAAACGGTCGCTCCGTTCATCCACGGCTTTGCGGTACGCCGTCACGAGCCGATTCCGAGCAACTGGCGCGCGCAGGTATCGCTCGACTGGCTGCTGAAGGAGCATGGCATCCCTGGCATCAGCGAGATTGACACCCGGATGCTGACGCGCAAGCTGCGTCATTTCGGTACGATGAGAGGCATCATTACAACGGGCAACGAGCGCGTGGAAGGAATTGTCGAGCAGCTGAAAGCAACCGCTCTGATGCGCGACCAAGTTGCCCGCACGTCGACGAAACAAGTATTTACGAGCCCTGGCTTCGGCGAGCGCATCGTGCTCATCGACTACGGCGCCAAATCCGGCATTCTGCGCGAGCTGACAAAGCGCGGCTGCGACGTTGTTGTCGTGCCTCATGACACTTCGGCCGATACGATCCGCCGCCTGAACCCGGACGGCATTCAGCTGTCCAACGGCCCTGGCGACCCGCAGGACGTGCCGCATGCTGTGGCGACGATTCGCGAGCTGCTCGGCGAGTATCCGATTTTCGGCATTTGCCTTGGCCATCAGCTGTTTGCTCTTGCTTGCGGAGCCGATACCGAAAAGCTTAAATTCGGCCACCGCGGCGGCAACCATCCGGTTAAAGAGCTTGCAACCGGACGCTGCTACATCACCAGCCAAAACCACGGTTACACCGTGCCAGAGTCCAGCATCGCCGGCACAAAGCTGCAGGTCACGCATATTAACAACAACGACAAAACCGTTGAAGGCCTTAAACATACCGAATTCCCGGCCTTTACCGTTCAATATCATCCAGAAGCTGCGCCGGGGCCGTTCGATTCCAGCTACCTGTTCGACGAATTCCTGGAGCTGATCCGCACCAATCGCCGCAATAATCCTTCCAAGCCGCGCCAAGCACAGCTGTCGGAAGCGTCCAAAGGAGAGCTGCAGTATGCCCAGAAATAATCTGCTCAAAAAAATTCTCGTAATCGGCTCCGGCCCAATCGTGATCGGTCAAGCCGCCGAGTTTGACTATGCCGGCACGCAAGCCTGCCAAGCGCTGAAAGAAGAAGGCTACGAGGTTGTGCTCATCAACAGCAATCCGGCTACCATCATGACGGATACAAACATGGCGGACAAAGTGTATATCGAGCCGATTACGCTTGACTTTGTCTCCCAAATTATTCGCCAAGAGCGTCCTGACGGCTTGCTGCCGACCCTGGGCGGCCAGACCGGCCTTAACATGGCTGTCGAGCTGGCGCGTGCAGGCGTGCTGGAGCGCGAGAACGTACAGCTGCTCGGTACGCAGCTGTCGGCGATTGAAAAAGCCGAAGACCGCGATCTGTTCCGTGATTTGATGCGCGAGCTGGAGCAGCCGGTACCGGAGAGCGTAATCGTAACGTCGGTGCAGGAAGCGGTTGATTTTGCAAATGAAATCGGCTATCCGATCATCGTTCGTCCGGCCTACACGCTCGGCGGCACAGGCGGCGGCATCTGCGCGACGGAAGAAGAGCTGCTCGAGACTGTTTCTTCCGGCATCCGTTACAGCCCGATCGGCCAATGTCTGATCGAGAAATCGATCGCTGGCATGAAGGAAGTCGAGTACGAAGTTATGCGCGATGCCAACGACAACTGTATTGTTGTTTGTAACATGGAAAACTTTGACCCGGTTGGCGTACATACCGGCGATTCCATCGTCGTTGCGCCGAGCCAGACGCTGTCGGACCGCGAGTATCAGATGCTCCGCTCCGCCTCGCTCAAAATCATCCGCGCTTTGAATATTGAGGGCGGCTGTAACGTGCAATTTGCGCTGGATCCGTTCAGCTTCCAATATTATGTGATCGAGGTTAACCCGCGTGTCAGCCGTTCCTCGGCGCTCGCTTCCAAAGCGACCGGTTACCCAATCGCCAAAATGGCCGCTAAAATCGCCATCGGCTACACGCTCGACGAGATCGTTAACCCGGTAACGGGCCAGACGTATGCTTGCTTTGAGCCTACGCTTGACTATATCGTGAGCAAAATCCCGCGCTGGCCGTTTGACAAGTTCACCGGCGCTAACCGCAAGCTCGGTACGCAAATGA
The DNA here is from genome assembly GCF_023715725.1 of Paenibacillus pasadenensis. Lineage (GTDB taxonomy): Bacteria > Bacillota > Bacilli > Paenibacillales > Paenibacillaceae > Paenibacillus_O > Paenibacillus_O pasadenensis_A. The sequence continues at coordinate 581,647 of NZ_JAMBOT010000001.1, read as the reverse complement.
AAGCTACGGGCGAGGTTATGGCGATTGGCCGCACCTTCGAAGAATCGATGCACAAGGCGATCCGCTCGCTTGAGATCGGTACGCACCGTTTCCATCTGAAGGAAGCGAACGAGCTGTCCGACGATACGCTCCGCACCCGCCTGAACAAGCCGGACGACGAGCGCATGTTCCTGATCGCTGAAGCGTTCCGCCGCGGCTGGGCACTGGCGGACATTCAGGATCTGACCAAGGTTGACTGGTGGTTCCTCGACAAAATCGAAAGCATCGTCGCTTTCGAGGACGAGCTGCGCCGCGCGCCGGGCCTGACGAGCGAGCTGCTGTACCAGGCGAAGCGCAAAGGCTTCTCTGACCGCTCCATCGCCGAGCTGCGCCGTGAGGGCGGACAGTCCACGCTGACGGACGAGCACAGTGTGCGCACCTATCGTCTGGAGCAAGGACTGCGTCCTGTTTACAAAATGGTTGACACCTGCGCGGCTGAATTTGAAGCCAGCACGCCATACTACTACTCGACTTACGAGGTTGAGAACGAGGTCATCGAGTCCGACAAGCAGAAGGTGCTCGTGCTCGGCTCCGGCCCGATCCGTATCGGCCAAGGTATCGAATTCGACTATTCCACCGTTCACGCGGTATGGGCGATTCAAAACGCCGGCTACGAGGCGGTTATTATCAACAACAACCCGGAGACGGTATCAACCGACTTCAGCACCTCGGACCGGCTGTATTTTGAGCCACTGTTCCTGGAGGATGTGCTGAACGTCATCGAGCAGGAGAAGCCAATCGGCGTTATCGTGCAGTTCGGCGGCCAAACGGCAATTAACCTGGCAGCCCCGCTTGCCAAAGCCGGCGTCCGCATTCTGGGCTCCAGCCTGGAAAGCATCGATATGGCTGAAGACCGCAAAAAGTTCGAAGCGCTGCTTCGCAGCCTGAACATCGCGCAGCCGGAAGGCAGCACGGTGACGAACCTGGAAGAAGCGCTTGTTACGGCTAACAAGCTCAGCTATCCGGTGCTGGTACGCCCGTCCTACGTCCTTGGCGGACGCGCGATGGAAATCGTCTACTCCGATGAAGAGCTGGTTGGCTACATGAAGGAAGCGGTCAAAATCAATCCGGAGCATCCGGTTCTGATCGACCGTTACATGCTTGGCAAGGAAGCAGAGGTCGACGCGATCTGCGACGGCGAGACCGTTGTTATCCCGGGCATCATGGAGCATGTTGAGCGCGCAGGCGTACACTCCGGCGATTCCATCGCCGTGTACCCGCCGCAATCGCTGTCCCAAGATATCAAAGATCAAATTATCGATATTACCATCAAGATTTCCAAAGCGCTCAACGTGGTCGGCCTGGTTAACATCCAGTTCGTTATCCACAACGATAAAGCTTATGTCATCGAGGTTAACCCGCGCTCCTCGCGTACGGTTCCGTTCCTCAGCAAAGTAACAAACCTGCCGATGGCAAACCTGGCAACCCGCGCCATCCTGGGAACGAAGCTGGCCGATCTGGGTCATGTCGACGGCCTGTGGCCGGAGGACAGCTTCGTTTCCGTCAAAGTTCCGGTATTCAGCTTTGCCAAGCTGCGCCGTGTTGACCCGACGCTGACGCCGGAAATGAAATCGACCGGCGAGGTTATGGGCCGCGATGAGCAATACGCAAAGGCGCTGTACAAAGGCTTGATTGGCGCTGGCATGAAGATTCCGCTTCAGGGCTCCATTATTGCTACCGTATCCGACAAGGATAAGGAAGAAGCAATTGAGCTGCTTAAAGGCTTCTACGCAATCGGCTACAAAATTATCGCTACCGGCGGCACGGCATCCGCGCTGGAAGCAGCGGGCATCAACGTGCAGCGCGTTAACAAGCTGAGCGAAGGCAGCCCGAACATTCTGGATCTGATCCGCAGCGGTCAAGCGCAATTCGTCTTCAATACGCTGACGAAGGGCAAAACGCCGGAGCGCGACGGTTTCCGCATTCGCCGCGAGGCTGTTGAGAACGGCGTTGTCTGCATGACGTCGCTTGATACGGTGCGCGCGCTGCTCAATATGCTGCAGACGATTAATTTCAGCTCGAACCCGATGCCGGTTCTGCAGTAATCTGCAACTACTAGTACGGCCAGCGCCGAGGGCGCGGTCTGACGGACCCGATGAACGGGACGGCGGACCGCTTCTCTCGGCGGATGGCCTTTCTCTATGCCCGAATGATTGACAGAAGTGAACGTAAAGGAGGAACAAGCGATGAGCGCAACAACGATAAGCCGCGAGCAGGCAGCCGGAAAAGTGATGGTGGCTCTGGATTACCCGGATGCAGCTTCCGCCGAGACGCTTTTGAAACAGCTGGAGGGCATACCTTGTTACATGAAGGTAGGCATGCAGCTGTATTATGCGGCCGGCCCGGAATTTGTCCGGATGCTCAAGGCGCGCGGCTACCGTGTGTTTCTCGATGTAAAAATGCATGATATCCCCAATACGGTAAAAGGCGGCGCAGGGAGCGTAACCAGGCTTGGCGTGGATATGTTCAATGTGCATGCAGCAGGCGGCCGTGACATGATGGAGGCGGCAATGGAAGGCGTGGAAGAGGCGCTTGCCGCTGATGCCAGCCTAACGAAGCCGACTGTAATCGCCGTTACCCAGCTTACAAGCACAAGCGAAGAAGTGCTGAACGACGAAATCGGCATTCCGGGCACGGTTGCGGAATCTGTGGCGCGTTACGCGCTGCTTGCCATTGCTTCCGGTCTGGACGGCGTTGTTGCTTCACCGCATGAGGTCGGGCTGGTGAAGGACACCTGCGGACCTGCTTTCCAGACCGTAACGCCGGGAATCCGCCCTGCAGGAGCAGATATCGGAGATCAGTCCCGCATTATGACGCCGCAAGCGGCGCTGCAGGCAGGTACTGACTTCATGGTCATCGGAAGACCGATTACCCGGGCGGCTGACCCGCGAGCCGCGCTGGAATCCATTATTGAGGAGCTGATCCAAGCATGACAACGGTAAGCCTGAATCAACTGCCGCGCGAGATCGCCGGCAAGCTTTTGGACATCGGAGCGGTTGCGCTGAGCCCGGATGAGCCTTTTACATGGACGTCCGGTTTAAAATCCCCTATTTATTGCGATAACCGCTTGACGATGTCCTACCCGGACATTCGCGAGCTGGTAGCAGAGGGCTTCGCAGCAGTTATCCGCGAGCAATTCCCGGATGCTGAGGTAATCGCGGGCACGGCGACGGCCGGCATTCCGCATGCGGCATGGGTTGCGCAAAAGCTGAACCTGCCGATGGCGTACATTCGCGACAAAGCAAAGGGCCACGGCAAGCAAAATCAGATTGAAGGACGTATCGCCGAAGGCCAAAAGGTCGTCGTTATCGAAGATCTGATCTCCACGGGCGGAAGCTCCATTAAAGCGGCTCAAGCTGTACGCGAGGCAGGAGCGGAAGTGTTGGCGGTGGTAGCGATTTTCACGTATCAGTTTGCCAGCGCGGAAGCGGCATTCGCAGAAGCAGGCGTTCCATTGCAGACGCTGTCCAGCTATTCGGCGCTGATTGACGTTGCCGCAGAACGCGGCATCGTGGCGAGCGGCCAGCTCGCTTCGCTGAAGGCATGGCGCGAAGATCCGGCCAGCTACGGCAAGTAAACGAAGTTGAATGAAGTTGAACAACCGCCAAGGCGCAGCTGCCTTGGCGTTTTTTTTACATCTATTTTTTCCACACATCTGCTATTATTGTTAGGTTAAAGGAAAAGAGGCGGGGCAATTTGAAAGCGAAGCTTAATTGGAAAGCGGCATCTGCAGCAGCAGCTTTGCTCGTTGGAGCAAGCTGGATCGGCAATCTCCTTTATTGGAACAGCATGCAGCTGAGAAAAACTTATGTATTTGAACAAAACGTGCGAATTAATTCAGAAGTTAGTCAGATGCTGAACGTTAATTTCATAGAAGACAATTATGCCAGCAGCAAAGTAGGCGCTATTCAGCTGGAGGGACATCCGCAAATCCGGTTTGATCTTATGAAAAATAATGAAAATGTGTATCAGCAGCAAATGAGAGCTTGGACGGAAATAAACCCGCAGGAGCCTTGGTTTAAGGAGTTGAAGTCGGGGCCGCTCAATCTGCTTCTCTTTTATGATGACGGCCGTACGGAAAAAGTTACTCTTGGGACGTTGGAGATGATGAGCGGGGAAAACCAGCTCCTGGAAATGCGTCAGTCCGGAGGTGGCGGCGGAGGTCAACAAATGTATGCAGACACCTTGGCCCGTGATGCCGTCTTGGAAAACGTGGATGTTTCGCCGCCGCAGCTGAAAAGCAGTTTAGAGCTGACGGTGGATGGAAAAACGCTTGACGAAACAAAGCTTCCGCATGGTTATCAAAAAGGGGAGACAATTCGGCTTCAATGGTCGGACAGCCTGGGGCAAGGAATCGATCCGCGTGTCATGGATCTGGCTGAGCTGAAGCTAAGCTTCCGTCTGCCTGACGGTCAAGCGGTCGTTGAACGGCTGCCGCTTTATTCCTATGAAACCTTATCCAATCAGCAGCTTGCGGAGCTCGTCCGCAAAGAGAGAGGGGAGACAAAATGACTCCAAGCTGGATTAGGCCTCTTCGCCGCATCGGCTGGGGGCTCACCCTCATTCTGTTTGATGTGCGGCTCGGATCTGTTGATGTGCTGCCGGATGCGATCGGGTATATTTTGGCTGCTTCGGGGCTGCGAGCAATTTCTCCAGGGATTCCTTCATTTTTATGGGCGGGCAGGTTAAGCTGGCTGCTCGTTCTGCTGTCGCTTGCCGATCCGTTTTTTGCCTTTACTTTTGCCAATGCCGAAGAAATGCGTCCGCCTTATATTCACGCGGTAGGCCAGATCTATTTTGCCCTGCATGCCGTGTTTGTCTTGCTTTTATGTTATGGATTTGAAGGGCTGGCCCTGAAATGGCGGGCTTTAGAGCTGCTTCAAGCTATCCGTACCAGGCGGTCCTTCTATGCTTTTGTTACCTTTGTTATGCTTCTGTTTTATCCTTTTGTTTTTAATATGGATTATAGTGACTGGTTTTTAACTAAAGTAGCGGGTGCGGGGCTCATCGTGCTGCTGGAATTTCTCGTGCTGAGAATTCCATTCCGTTTGTCCCGTATCAAACCGCTGAAAAAAGGAGGGAATCTGGATGTCTACGGTTGAGTTTTACCGGTTGAGTCCTAGCGATTTGCCGCCGATGGATCTGCTGCTGCTTGCCGATCCTTCAGAGAAGATGGTCGCTTCCTATATCGGACGCGGCGAATGCTGGACATTATCGGAAGGGCATGAGGGTACCGTCGGGGTGTACGTGCTTATTCCGACGCGTCCCGGGACAATGGAGCTGGTCAATGTCGCCGTTGTCGAGAGGCATCAAGGACAAGGATTGGGTAAACGGCTCGTGCAGCATGCGGTCAACCGGGCTCGCGAGTTGGGGGTGCTGACGCTGGAAATCGGCACGGGAAATTCCGGCATGGGCCAGCTTGCTCTTTATCAGAAATGCGGTTTCCGCATTACCGGCGTGGACCGGGACTTTTTTGTACGGCATTATGACGAGCCAATCGTTGAAAACGGCATTCCATGCGTCGATATGATTCGCTTATCTATGGATTTGCATCGAGAAGAAGCCAGATAGACGGCTGCCGAGATACGAAGCAGCACTTTAGAAATTCCGATAGACAAGTTTAACCGCGCCCCTGATAATAGGATAGTAGTTTCCAGTTGATGGAGAGATTACATAATCAAGGGCAGGGGATGAAGAAATGCAGGGATTTAAAAAAATGGCCGTGGCGATTAGCGCCGCCGCTTTTATTGCAACAGGCATCGGCGGAGCGGCGGCGAGTGCAGCTCCGGCGAAGGAAACCGCAATCAGCGTGTATTTGAACGGCAAAAAGCAGGCTTATGACCAGCCTCCGGTAATTGTGAACGGATCAACGCTTGTGCCACTGCGTGGAATATTTGAAGGTCTTGGCGCCAAAATTTCATTAAACGGCAAAACGATTACGGCTACAAAAGGCTTTACGACGATCCAGCATACGATCGGCCAGAACTGGGCGGTTGTTGACGGCGAAACAGTCCCGCTTTCCCAATCTTCGCTTGTTTTGAAAGGCCGTACACTCGTGCCGCTGCGTTTTATCGGTGAGGCGCTCGACAGTAAAGTAAGCTGGAATTCGGCGAAAAAGCAGGTAACCGTCGCGGCTCTTACCGGCGCTGAGCTGCAGACCCGCTGGGCCGATAAGGCGGATGCGTTTGTATGGGCGGGCAAGCTGGATAAGCTCCAGCAAATGCTGAAGCTAGGCTGGAAGCCGGCGCTGAGCGAGCAGGCCTGGATGAACAGCGTATTTACGAAAAATAAAGAGATGGTGAAGCTGTTCCTGGACAACGGGGCGAACGTCAATCTCTTGGTAGAAATGGAAAACGAAAGCTCGTTAGCTCTGCTTGAGGTTGCAACGCTGCCGTATCGTGAGACAGCCGAAGGCGATTATTATGATACAACGGAGCAGGCGGATCTGGAGCTGCTGGGCCTTTTGTTGGCGGCCAAGCCTAACCTAGCCTTGCTGGAGCAGCAAAACGGCAGCCTGCTGTGGACGGCCGTAACCTCCAACCGGCTGCTGCTTGCCGAAGAGCTGATTAAGGCCGGCGCAACCGTGAAGTCGGATGGCCAGAAGAAGTTCAAGGCTCCGCTTGTCGGCGCGGCTGGTTATGTGGACGAAAACGGCAATCGCGCCATCCCCATGATGGAGCTGCTGCTCAAAAACGGAGCGGATGCCAACGATTGCAACTGCGATACGTCGGAGGAGTATACGCCGCTGGAGTACGCAAGCAGCGTAATTTACGCTTCTGAGGATGACAGCGCTGAGTTCCAGCCCGATATCCGTGCCGTTCAGCTTCTGCTGCAATATGGCGCCGATCCTAAGCTCGACCATTCCTTGTTCGAGGCTGTCGCTGCCGAATCGTTGGATATCGTCAAGCTGCTGCTTGAAAAAGGCGCTGACCCGAACAAACATTACCCGATTGCAGACCAGACTCCGCTAGGTCTTGCCCGTCAGATCGATAACAAAGAGCTGATTGCGCTGCTGGAAGGCAAAACGGCGTAGGTCACTTTTTCCGCTTTAAGCACTAAAAACCTTCGGAAAGCTGCGCCTGTAAAGGCGGGCTGTTTCCGAGGGTTTTTTTGCCTGGGAGGGGCGCCGGTGCCGCAATCGTAACTGGCTTATGCCCAGTTTCTTGCATGGCTTTTTATTAAAGAGATCATACGAGTCATTGCGGGTGAAAGCCACTTATCTTTATGGTAGGCCAAGTAAGTTGAAATTGCAGGGCGTTCTGGTCCAACCTCTTGAGCCCGCAGCTTGTGGGTTTCTAATTCTTCTTTTACCGAAAAATACGGGACCATTGAAATTCCAAGGCCGTTTCTGACGCATTGTTTAATTGCTTCCATACTTTGAAATTCTAAACTGTCCTTAACCTCCATTTGTTTGAAATTAATGTAATCCTTAAATACGGCCTTGTAGCTGCAGTTCCGTTCCGAATAAAGAACCGCTCCCTGTTCCAGCTTCTGATGAATAGGCGGACTAATGATGACCATTTTTTCTCTTAAAAGCTGTTCCGAATTAAGGTCGGCCGCTTCCCATGAATCCTTTTCCAGTATTAATGCAAGATCAATATCTCCCGTTTGAAAGCTTGAACTAATATCTTGGTAATCGAGCGATTTAATAGATAAATTGACCTTAGGGTAAAGCCTCCTGTACTCGACAAGAAGAGCGGGAACGCGGCAGATCATAAGCGACTCCGATATCCCGATTCTGAGCTCACCAGCCGGCTCGTCATCCGTTGTTAAGGCTTGATTGTATAATTCGATAATCTTTAAAGCATAGGGAAGAAACTGCTGCCCGTAATGGGTAAGGACGACTTTTTTGCCCAAGCGGTCAAAAATAGGCTTTCCGATTTCTGCTTCCAAATCTTTAATATGGGTTGTGACGGACGATTGGGCGTAGCCTAAGTGCTCGGCAGCTTTTTTAAAGCCGCCTTTTTCCACAATCGTTTTTAAGGTGATGAGATGACGGAGCTCCATTACTTCACGCCTTTCAAAAAGATAGACTTTAGAATTCAGATTCAGTTCAATATTATTGAATTAAATGATCTAATTTATCAATTTTACTGAAACAAACGCCATGTTTATAATGTACCTATCCACGGAGGATGATTCAAGTCTAATAAACGGGAGGATTCATAATGACTCATATAGATGTTTTAACCGACAGCTTGAACTTAGGTTCTACAACCTTGAAAAATCGGGCAGCCGTTGCTCCTATGACACGCATAAGCGCAACTCCGGAAGGGCTGGCAACCGATCAAATGGCTTCCTACTATGCTTCATTTGCGCGGGGCGGGTTTGGACTTATTATTACCGAGGGAGTTTATACGGATGAATTATTTAGCCAGGGTTATTTTGATCAGCCCGGGCTGGCTAATGATGCGCAAGCACAATCTTGGAAAAAGGTTGTCGGAGCCGTTCATCATGCGGGTGCAAAAATTATAGCCCAGTTGATGCATGCGGGCGGTATTTCTCAAGGAAACCGCTTTGCCGCGCAAACGCTGGCCCCTTCTTCCGTACAGCCAAAAGGCGAACAGCTATCGTTTTATAAAGGTGAAGGCCCTTATCCGACACCAGGCGAAGCGACAAAGGAAGATCTCCAAAACGTTATTAAAGGCTTTGTCGACTCGGCAGTACGGGCTAAAACAATTGGATTTGACGGAGTGGAAATTCATGGTGCAAACGGGTATTTGCTCGATCAGTTTCTTACGGATTATAGCAATCAGCGTACAGATGAATATGGTGGTTCTACGGTAAATCGGGTACGTTTTTTGATGGAAGTATCACATGCGGTCCGCCAGGCGGTGGGACAAGACTTCACGGTCGGCATTCGCATTTCCCAAGGAAAAGTTAACGATTTTGTTCATAAATGGGCAGGGAAAGAGGAAGATGCAAAAATCATATTTGGCCGATTAGGACAGGCTGGCCTTAACTATATTCACGTAACGGAGTACCAAGCCTGGCAGCCTGCTTTTCCGGAACATGAGGGTGACAGCAGCGGAAAATCGCTTGCGGCTCTAGCCAAAAAGTACGCTGAGCTTCCTGTGTTTGCAAACGGTCATTTAGAGGAGCCGTCCATGGCGAATGAAATGCTTGCAAACGGCGATGCGGATCTAGTCACGATAGGCAAAGGGGCTCTCGCAAATCATGATTGGGTCAATAAAATCAAAAATGGAGTTCCGCAAACTCCATTTGATCCCGAACAGATTTTGAAGCCGGATGCAAAAATTAAAGAATTTGAGATCATGGATACAGATCTAAATTAAAGTTGGAGTTAAACAAGCTGTATGAAAAAAATGCTTTACCTTCCGTTTTTTGGAGTGTAATATGTTACATCAAACGGAAGGGCTTCTAGGGATCCGGGAAGCGGTCGGCTTTGAATGCCGTCCGGCTTTGCCGAACCGAGCGAGGCCGGCGCGGCGCGATAGGCCGCGTACACCGTAAGGGATAAAAGACCTTCGGAAAGTTCCGCCTGCAGTATGCAGGCTGCTTTCCGGGGGTCTTTTTGGCGTTGACGGATATGGAGCGTAGAGCGCACCTCGGAAAGCCAGATTCGAGCTGAACCGCTATTACAGAGACGGGAGGAGCAGAAAGATGAACGTGCTGGAGACGAAGGGTTTAGCAAAAACGTTTCGCATCAAGCGCAAGGAGGCTGGACTTGGCGCGAGCATCCGCTCGTTATGGGCTCCGCAGTGGATCGACAAGCAGGCGGTGGGCGGGATCGATCTGACTGTGGCAGAAGGTGAAACGGTTGCTTTTCTGGGGCCCAACGGAGCAGGAAAGTCGACAACGATTAAGATGCTGACAGGAATTCTGCATCCGGATTCCGGGGAAGCGAACGTGCTTGGTTACGTGCCCTGGAGGGATCGGAAACGGCTTGCCTACCGGATCGGCACGGTATTCGGACAAAAGTCTCAGCTTTGGTACCATTTGCCGCCAATCGATACGTTTGAGCTGATGAGCCGAATTTATGAGCTGGACCGGACGGAGTTCCGCCAGCGCCGCGACAGTTTGATCGAACGGTTTGAGCTGGCTCCTTACCTGAGCACTCCGGTGCGGAGGCTGTCGCTTGGCGAGCGGATGCGCTGTGAAATCGCCTGTTCGTTTCTGCACCGTCCCGCACTGCTATTTCTCGACGAACCGACGATTGGACTGGACGCCATCATCAAGGAGCGCATCCGTGAGCTGATTGCGGAGCTCAACCGCGAGGAAGGCACAACGGTATTTCTGACCTCGCATGATGCCGGAGACATTGAACGCCTTTGCCGAAGGGCTGTTGTAATTCACCATGGGGGCATCATGGTTGACGGGCCAGTGGAGCGGCTGAAACGGGACATTTTACGATATAAAACGGTGACTATCCGAACGCCTGACGCCGCCGGGCCAGAGCTGACGTTCGACTCAACCGGCAAAGAGCATCCAGCAGCTTTATTATCGCTTCCATTCGGGACGCAAAGGCTGCCGTCTGAGCCGGCCCTGCTCAAACTGTCCGTTGATTTGACGGTAACAGAGGTAGGCGTAGTGTTGGCCGAGCTGATGAGCCGCCTCATCATTCTGGATGTGACCATCGAGGACCCTCCCATGGAAGAGGTAATTAAAACGCTTTATGAACGAAACCAGGAAATCCCTGTTTTTGAGGAGGGTACTCCGCCATGAGCCAAGTTCTCAACAGATTGGGCAAAAAGACGGCTAAGTATATCGCAGTTGGCCGAATCACATTAAAGCAGCAGCTGGCTTACCGGATGGATTTTTTGATGCGCTCCATGTTCATGCTCCTTATTCTGTATGTGTTTATGCAGCTGTGGACGGCTGCCTACAGCGCCCAGGGCGGCGGATTGCAGGCAACAATGGGTGGTTTTTCGCTAAAGGATATTATCTGGTATCTGGTTTTGACGGAGGCATTCTCGCTTGCTTTTCCCCGGCTGTGCACACAAATAGAAGAGGAGGTTAAAAACGGCGGTGTTGCTGTGCGATTGTTGACGCCGATCTCCTATAACGGCTATCAGTATTTCGTCTATATGGGTGAAGGCTTGCTGCGATTTCTGATCCTGCTTGCCTGCGGTTCGGCAATTGGCCTGTTGTTTGTCGGACCGCCGGAGTTCGGCGGAGGCTGGGCGGCATTTGCAGCGCTTGGACTTGGCAACTTTACGCTCGCTTTCCTGCTTAATCTGTGCGTAGCCCTTTGCGCTTTCTGGGTGGAGGAGACGAGAGGGCTGGAGTTCGTGCTGCAAAAGCTGCAATTTACCGCTGGGGGCATGCTGATTCCGCTTGATTTGATGCCCCACTGGCTGCAGCAGATTTGCGTCTGGCTTCCGTTTCAAGCGGTGCTGTATTTTCCGGCAAAAGCGGCCGTGAGCGGAGGAGCCGGACTTGGAGGGTATTTGCTGCTTCAGCTCCTATGGATCGTGCTGCTGGGAGGACTGGCCGCTTGGATTTATGCCCGGGGAGTGAGGAGGCTGAACGTTAATGGCGGTTGAAAAAAGGGCTCGGAGAAGCTCCTTGCTGCGAGGAACGCTGCCTTTTCTGCTGACCTGCTGGAAGCTGAATTTGGCCGGAGCCATGGAGTTCCGGCTCAGCTTCCTGCTGACGGCGGGAATGATGTTTTTGAACAATACGATCTGGATTCTGTTTTGGAGCATATTTTTCAGCCGTTTTCCTTCTGTTGCCGGTTGGGAGCTGAGCGATATTATGATGTTGTGGGCTATAAGCGCCGGAGGCTACGGCTGGGCAAGCATGCTGTTCGGCAATTTTAACCGCATTGCTTATTTAGTTGCGCAAGGCGAGCTGGATGTTTATTTGACGCAGCCAAAGCCGCTGCTGCTGAATGTTTTGGCAAGCCGCATGTCGCTCATGGCAATTGGGGATTTCCTGTTCGGGTTAGCGATGTATGTTTATATTGGCGAACATACGCTGGGGGGACTGCTCCGGTTTTTGCTGGCTCTGTTTCTTTCGGGGCTGTTTTTTCTCTTTTTTACGTTGGCTGCCGGTTCTCTCGCTTTTTTCATCGGCAATGCGGAAGGGCTTGCCTATCAGCTGTTCAACAGTTACGTGATGTTCACGACCTATCCTTCCGATATATTTAAAGGGTTTGCCAAAACGCTGCTGTTCACCGTATTTCCGGCGGGTTTTATCAGCTTTATGCCAATTGGACTGCTGCGCAGCTGGGATACCGGCTTCATGGTAACGACCGCCGCTGCGCTTCTGCTGCTTGTTTCCGTGGCGCTGCTGCTGTTCTATGGCGGACTGCGGAGGTACAGCTCCGGCAACCGGATGGTGATGAGAAGCTAGCAGTTGGCGGCGGGAGAGCCTGGGGCGCTGGTTAGAGGGGGCCAGTCGGGACCGGAGCGTACCAGTCGGACGCTGTCCGAATGCAGTTCGGGGATGAGCCGGAGCAGGCGGATCTGGCGCAGCTGGGGTCCGAGCCGAAGCGTGCCGATTTGGTGCAGTCCGGGTCCGAGCCGGAGCGGGCTTATCTGGTGCAGTTTGAGCACGAGCCGCGGCTAACGCAACTGAGAACGCTTATTCGGGCAAAATTTCACATTTTTAAAACGTAACGCAACTGAGAGGCCTTATTAGCCAATGAAAGGCTCAAAAGGCTCAAAATATGGGGTCATAACGCTTCTCAGTTGCGTTAGAAATTTTGAACTCGTCAAAATGATGGAATAGCGCTTCTCAGTTGCGCTAAACCTGGTAGCGTAGCCGAGCAATTCAAAATGGAGGATGAATCTTGAAAGCTTATCAATACGTGACTAGTGAAAAATGCATGATTTTAGCGGCAGTCAAAGATCGAACCCATCCCTTTGTGTCTAGTTTTGATGGGGAATCTAAGCTTCAAAATTGGACTTTTATTGAGATCGAAACATTATACAAAAAGAAGTATGACTGTTTTCCTCACTACCTTTGCGGTGTTCCAATATTCTCGGAAAAAGTAAAGCTTGTTTTGGAGCCATATTTAAACAATGAAGTTGAATTTCTGCCACTAGGACATAAACACCTAAAATTGTATGCGATAAATGTGACAAATGTATTGGATTGCGTGGATTGGGACCGCTCAGATATACAAAAGTTTAACGATGGGTCTTTTGCTGGTTTTAATAAACTTGTGTTTGACTTCACTAAAATCCCGCCGAATACCTACATCTTCAAATATAAAGAAAGGGCGACTACCTACGTATACGTAACCGAACTATTCAAAGAGCTCGTTGAAAAGTTCAAGTTGAAAGGGCTAGATTTCTCCAATGTATTTGATTCGGAATGGACGGAAGAAAGGGAGCTGCAACAGCAGCGAATATTTGAGGAGAAATTGGTCAGTATTGAGCAGAATAAAGGACCTGAATTTTCCTATGATCAAGCTGTCTCTATGGTTAATGAGGGGTTTACTGTGCAAAGCGGTAAATGGAGGATGCAGCTAGATGCCAAAGGCCAATTTTTGCTCGGAGAGCTGTTAAAAGATTTATCTTATCAGTGGATTAAACCTACTTTTATCCCTCCTATACTTCTTTGTTGCCCGTGGCATGTCACGCAGCCTTCATCCGGTTAATTGACATGCCAACAACACTTTCACGGAGGCTTCAGACTCATACACGCTGAACAGTCGCACTCGCTCGGACAAAGCTTTTACTTCCAAACGGCAGAAGGTAGGAAGCTGCATTATAGGGTAAAGGATAGCGGAGAGCTGACGGTTGTATTCGAATCCGGATTGGGGTTGTCCGGATCGGTGTGGGGGCAGGTTGTTCCAGATGCGGCTCGGCTGGCCTGAACCGTCGTGTACGACCGCGCTGGCATTGGGAGCAGCGATGCTGATCCCAGACCTCGCCCACGATGGAGCGTTTGGCTGGCGATATGGGCGAGCTGTTGACGGAGCTCGGACAGGGTCCGTTTCTGCTCGTCGGTCATGGTTGGGGCGGCCCGATTGTGCGCGCTGCCGCGGCGGCTGACCTTTCTCGCATTAGGGGATTGGTGCTGGTCGATCCGTCAGATGAGCGATGCGATTCAAAGGCCGATTTTGCTTCTGAAAATTTTACAAGGAAAGCGGCACGAGCGATGCTAGCGGAGCACACGGCGTTTCTGGAAGAGCTGGCCAAGCTTCGCGCTGAACCGCCGCAGCTCGGCGAATTGGATGTAAGCATCCTCACAGGAACCGTCGTAACCGCAGCAGAACGCCGTATCCGCCCCGCAATCTCCGCCGCGCACAGGGAATCCGCAGCAGCGCTCCCGAATCGTCGGTTGGTGGAAGCGCCGCGTTCCCGGCCACAACATTTTGTTCACTGAGCCTGACCTGATCGTGAGTGAGCTTGAACGTATGCTGCTGCACAACCGGCCGGTCCAACCCATCGGAAAATGAAGCGCGGCTGCCGGAGAGGTTAAGCTGATCTATCGGAGCTACCCCTCCGACTCCGGCCCTTTGCTGCCGATCATTCGGAATTGGGAAGGGGTTAGGCCCGTCACATCCTTGAATTGATGGCTAAAATAATGAACGCTTTTGAACCCGAGCCGCAGCGCAAGCGGCTCCATTTTTTCTCCCCGCAGCAGCGCTTGCTTGGCGCTCTTGATCCGCTCCCGAATAATAAACGGTTTTGGCGTCATGCCTGTTTCCTGCTTGAATAGTTTGGAGAAATGAATGGGATGATAGCCGCACAAAGCGGCCAGCTCCGCCACGGACCAGTTGCGGTCGGGCTGCAGCTGCATCGCTTGAATGGCAGGCTCAATGTTGCTGTTAGGGCGGTCCGCGCGGCTTCCTTTATATAAATTCCGGAAAATGACGGTGAGCGCCTGCAGCATGAGAGCGCGCATAGCAGTGGAGTATCCGGGTTGCTCCTCGTTGTACTCCTTAACGATTCTGGCCCAAATTGCTTCAATTCCCGCTACTTCAAATAACGTTGGAATAGACAATTGATTCGCAGTTCCGGCGGTCAGCACGGGCAAGTCCGGCGCTCCGCTTGGCGGCCAATTGTCGTAAAATTTAATGCCGAATCCAGGGTGAACAGGCTCTGGAGATTCGCGGTTCCAGTCAAAGTGAATGCTGTAAAACTCGGTTCGTTCCGTCGTTTTTAAGAAGGTTTGGCATTCCGGCCCGTAGTAAACGCATTGTCCCGGCTTTATCGCATAGGTTTTTCCGTCAATGTTTAATTCGGCACAGCCTGCAACGACATTCAGAATTTGACAGTCGGGTATAATTCGAACGCCCCAGTTCTCATCTGCTTCCACAATTTGTCTCATGGCAAAGTTAACGGCAGGCGCGATTTTATCCAAAAGAATCATGGAGGCCATAAGCTTCGCCCCTCTCCCGCGATATTAAAAAAGCGCAAATAACAGCTTAAGTTTCAGGAAATACATCGGTATGCGCTTCCATTATGATGGTATCAGTAAATCATAATCAAACCCGAGGAGAGGTGCAAGAGTATGTTAAACGCTGCACAGCTGGCCGAATTTGAGCAAAATGGATTTTTAAAGGGCGACGTCATTTTGAGCGCTTCCGAGGTGGATCATCTGCGTGAAGAGCTGGATCTTATTTTGGAAGGCAAAACGGTCAAAAAGCCGGTTCTTCAGCATAATATGCGTCCAGAGGAAGCAGATGCCCTTTACAAAGGAATGAAGATGAGCGTCACCGAAAAGGTTATTCAAATCGTGAATACGTGGATGGCAAGTGATGCCTATATGCAGCAGTGCGCGCATCCGGTCATTTGCCAGGAGGTTGCGCAGCTGTGCAAAACGGATACGCTTCGCATTTGGCATGACCAGATTCAATATAAGCCGCCTATTACGGGCGGACCGACGCCTTGGCATCAGGATCATCCGCTTTGGCCTGTTATCCAGCCGGCCGATCTCGTCAGTGCGTGGATTGCCCTTGACGATGCGGTTATCGAGAACGGCTGTATGTGGATGGTTCCGGGCAGCCACAAGTGGGGCGACCAGCAGAAATATATGGCCAGCGACGATAAATTCATGCCGTATCACCGCCAGCCCGGGTTTCTGCCAGAAGGCGCCGAGGTGAAGGCTGTGCCGTTCGAGATTAAAAAAGGTCAGGTCGGTTATCATCACAGCCTGACTTGGCACGGCAGCCCGCATAACCGTTCAGAGATGAAACGCAGAGGTTTCGCGGTTCACTATATGCCGGGCCACACCGTGTACGCGCCTACGAGCGCCCATCCGATGATCCCGTATGTTGAAGTTAAAGAAGGCGAGATTATGGCCGGGGAGCATTTCCCTGTTGTGTACAACGTAGGATAAAAGCGGAAGGATGATGCGCAAGCTCCTTAATAGGGGCTTGCGCTTTTTTTGTTTAATGTAGAAGAAGTAAGTCTCACTAAAAAATGGATGTATTCCAATTCTTAACAAAGGGAATCACTGATTCGCTTTTTTTAATTACATAAAACCAAATTGGCACCATGACAATTTGAAGGACAAAAATCCATTTGTAACCTCTGATTCGTTTGTACCAAACCCATAGGTTTAATCCAACGATAACTTCAGAAATAAAGAAACCTACAACTATACTTAGCAGGAACATATTGTAGACGGCGTCAACTGAAGCGAAACGGATATCGTTAGATGTTAGTGCAGAGCTTAGTTTGTCCAGGGCGATGTAGATTACAATCCAAATGACAAACAGGTAGAAGACCATCAGGATGAAAGTGGATAATAATTTAAGAAGTTTTTTCAAAAGCATACGCCCCTAATGGAATTTAGTTGAAAGAGATATTATCGTCACTTTTAATTATTTATATGAGATTCATATGGATTAACTCGCAGCTCCCGATGACGAAGCCGCTTGAACTGTATTTATTTAGTGTCCATACAGCGGTCTGAACTCTCCAAGGAAATAGCAGAAGGGAGGCACAAGTGCCGCCTCCGGTTTATAATGAGAGGATCAAGGTGAATTCATAGCGTAAAGGAGTGGAATTCATGGAGCGAATTGAGCTATGGCCGGAGGGAGCGCCGGGAGCTTTGGGCGAGACAGAAGAGGATCGTCCGCATCTGCTGCGCTTTCCGGCGGCGGAGGGCGGCGGCAAACGCGGCGCCGTTATCGTTTGTCCGGGAGGCGGGTACGGGATGCGGGCCGCGCATGAGGCGGAACCTGTTGCAGAGCTGTACCGCTCCAAAGGATTTCATGCGTTTGTTCTGCATTACCGGGTGGCGCCATATGCGTATCCGAGCGCTCTGCATGACGCGCAGCAGGCGATTCGTCTCGTGCGGCATCATGCGGAAGAATGGGGCGTAGATCCGGAACGAATAGCGCTGCTCGGTTTTTCTGCCGGGGGACATCTGGCTGCAAGCGCCGGGACGCTTTTCCACGACGGAGATCCGCTGGCGGACAATCCGGTAAGCCGAAACGGCTGCAGGCCGGATGCGCTTATCCTCTGTTATCCGGTCATAAGCATGAGGGACGGCATTGGACATGCCGGTTCCCGCCGGCTGCTGCTTGGCGACAGTCCGGACGAGGAGCTGGAGGCGCTGCTCAGCGCTGACGAGGCGGTGAACCCGGATACGCCTCCCGTGTTTATTTGGCATACGGCCGAAGACGCCGCTGTTCCGGTCAGCAACAGCCTGCGTTTTGCAGCGGCGCTGGCGCAGCATGGAATTCCGTTTGATTTGCATGTGTACGAAAAAGGTCCCCACGGCATCGGACTCGCGCCTGATGATCGCCGGGCCGTCGGCTGGGCCGAGCTTTCGGTCAGCTGGCTGGAGGATCGGGGCTGGCTCGGGAAGCAGATATAGATTGATGGAGAAGGGTGATAAGCCATGTCTATTTATGATATTGGTATTGAAACGGCAAAAGGGGAGCAAGAAACGCTGACGCCTTATAAGGGAAAAGTGATGCTCATCGTCAATACAGCGACCAAATGCGGTCTCGCGCCTCAGTTCGACGGACTGGAGAAGCTGCATCAGGATTACAAGGACAAAGGACTTGCCGTGCTCGGGTTTCCATGCGGGCAATTTCTTAATCAAGAGCCAGGAGACAATAGTCAAATTCAGCAAGCCTGCAAGCTGAATTTCGGCGTTACGTTCCCGCTGTACGGAAAGGTCAATGTTAACGGCGGCGAAGCCCATCCTCTGTACCGGCATTTAAAGGACCGGGCGAAAGGTGCTTTGGGCACAAAGGCGATCAAGTGGAATTTCACAAAGTTTCTAGTCGACCGGGAAGGCCGGGTCGTAAAACGTTTCGCGCCTACGGACAAGCCGGAACAAATCGAAGGAGAGATTGCCCGTCTTTTAAATGAAAATTAATTTGCAGCTGAGAGAGCGCGGGCTATGCTCCACGCTGAGTTTGCTTCAACCGGTACAGCCTGTGATAGACTAATAGGACACACATTAAGACTGGAGGAGTTATACCTTGCTTAGAATCGGCATCATCGGCTCCAACTTCATTACAGAAACGTTCGTCGACGCGGCGCGCAAAGTGGCCGGCCTGCAGCTTGCAGCTCATTACTCGCGCTCCGCCGAGCGCGGCGCTGAATTTGCGGACCGCTTCGGAATTCCGGTGCGCTTTACCAATCTTGAAGAGATGGCGGCCAGCGATGCAATCGACGCCGTGTATGTCGCCAGCCCGAATTCCTTCCATGCGCCGCAAGCAATTCTATTTATGCAGCATGGCAAACATGTGCTGTGTGAAAAGCCTATTGCTTCCAATACCCGCGAGCTTAAGGAAATGATCGCCGCTTCGCGCGAGCACGGCGTCCTGTTGATGGAAGCAATGAAATCAACCTTTCTGCCGAACTTTGCCGCAGTACGCGACAATCTTCATAAACTTGGCGACATCCGCCAGTATTTTGCGTCCTACTGCCAGTATTCCTCGCGCTACGACCGTTATAAAGAAGGAGAGATTCTAAACGCCTTTAAGCCGGAGCTGTCCAACGGCTCTCTGGTCGACATCGGCATTTATTGCATTTACCCGCTTGTAGCGCTATTTGGCAAGCCGGAGAAAGTTCAGGCCAGCGCGGTTATGATGGAATCCGGCGTAGACGGGCGGGGCGGACTGCTGCTTAGCTACAAAGGAATGGACGCCGTGGTCACCCATTCCAAATTGTCCGACTCCTATCTGCCCTCCGAAATTCAAGGGGAGAGCGGCATAATGCTGATTGAGCGGATCAGCCAGCCTAACGCTGTTCGTGTGCAGTACCGCGACGGGCGCCCCGAAGAGGAGCTGACCCAGCCGCAGGAAGAAAACACGATGATCTATGAAATTCAGGAGTTCGTCCGGCTTGTTTCGGAAGGCAAAACGGAGTCCGACATCAACACGTTTGAGCTTTCATTGTCCGTCATGGAAATTTTGGATGAGGCTCGCCGCCAAATTGGACTGGAGTTTCCGGCTGACCGCGGTTAATAGCAAACGTAAACCCGCCGGATTGATAGAAGAGCACCTGCAGCGCAAAAGCGCTGAGAGTGCTCTTTTTCAATCCGATTATTTCCAGTTGAAAATGAACGTATTCTCACATTCTGCTTCTGCAGATTATGAGCGCATAAGTCTATCTGAACGAATGAACAAATCATAGATGCAATTCAATCAAGGCCTAAAGATGCATGAATGAAAGCTCATCCCTATGAAAATTAGGACCTTTGAACTTATTTGCGGAATTATTTACATATTGCTGTATTTCAGTGTAACTTTTGCGATCATTCATCCGTCATAATGGAAAATGAGAAAGATGAGAAAAGTGAGGGTCGAGCTGCAGCATGATCTGGAAAAAGAAACAAACGTTGTTATCGGCTGAGCCTCTACCTGAACCGCAATCGAAGGAGACTGGCAGTCATGCAGCTTCAGATGCGATTCGCAGCGAAACGGCTGCTGATTCTTTTGAATCGGCGCATAGCATACAGCCGCAAGGCTCGTTTGCCGCAGAGCCGCTGCTGAGCGTAAACAAGGTGCATCGCAGCTTTCCCGCTTCGGGTGCCCCGGTTCATGTGCTTAAGGGCATCACAATGACTGTGTCTCCACATCAGCTCGTTATGCTGAAGGGCCGCTCAGGCTCCGGCAAAACGACGCTGCTTAACCTGATCGGCGGATTGGATACGCCGAGTGAGGGTGAGATCTGGTTTGACGGCATGCCAATCCATCAGCTTGGCGACGAACGGCGCACCGTAATTAGGCGGGAGCGCATGGGCTTTATTTTTCAGGCGTTCGCTCTAATGCCGCTGCTCTCTGCTTACGAGAACGTTGAATTGTCCTTGCGTATGGCTGGAACGCCGCGCAATGAGTGGAAGACGCGCGTGGAGCAATGTTTGGAGCTGGTCGGTCTTGAACGCCGGATGAAACACCGCCCGTTCGAGATGTCCGGCGGCGAGCAGCAGCGTGTCGCCATCGCAAAAGCGATTGCCCACCGGCCAAGGCTACTGCTGGCGGATGAGCCGACGGCGGAGCTGGACAGTCAAATGTCCGCTCAGATTATGAATGTTTTTCGCACGATGATTCAATCCGAGGGAGTCACAATTTGCATGACGACTCACGATCCCACGATTTTGGAGGTTGCTGATCATGTTTACGAAATGGTGGACGGCACGTTCATCTAAAAGAGCCGCAGCGCTGCTGCTGGGCTGCGCGCTGGCGGTGTCCGGCTGTTCGCTGCTGCCGGCCGAGCAGGTGGAGGAGCAGCTGCCGACTATCGCTCCGCCGCAAATCTCCAAAAAGCCGGAGTACGAGGTAACGACCCAGACGCTTGAAACTCGCGTGGAAGCGACGGGCAAGCTCATCTCGATGCGCGAGGAGACGCTGTATTATACAATCGACGGCAAAAGACTCAAGGAGCTGTACATAGAACGAGGGCAGAAGGTGAAAGCGGGGGATCCGATCGCTTCTCTGGATGTCGAGGATTTGCAGAAGCAGGTGCGCGACCAGAAGCTCCAATTCCGCAAGGAGGAGGTGGCGATGAAAGAAACGCTGCGCAAAAAGGATGAGATGCCGCCAGTTGATTTTGAGGCTGCCGTCATTGCGTTTGAAGAGAAACGCCAGGCGATTGCCGATCTGGAAAAGGAAATCAGCCAAGCGACGCTTACCGCGCCATTCTCCGGCACGGTCGTACAGCTGCCGGTCCAGAAAGGTGATGCCGTCAAGGCGTATGATCCGATTTGCGTCATTGCCGATACCTCTCAGTTGACGCCAGCGATCAAGCTGGAGGCGGATGAGCTGGAGCAGGTGACGGTTGGCATGAAAGCGACCGTAGAGATTAACGGCGCTGGCACTGCAAACGGCAAAGTCCAGGCTCTCCCGGTGCCTAAGCCCGATGAAGAAGAGGACAATGGAGGCATCGGCGGCGGAAACGGGGCCAACAAACCGGAGACTCCCGATGACTTCCTGCTCGTTAAGCTGGACAAAATGCCTGCCAACGTTGCGCGCGGGACGATGCTTTCGGTGAGCATTATCGTTAAAAGCAAGCCTAACGCGATCGTTATTCCGCCGTCCGCGCTTCGCAGCATCGGCTCCCGCACCTATGTGCAGGTTGTCGAGGGCGAGACCAAGCGGGAGGTGGATGTGGAAGTCGGGGAGCAGACAGCCACCGTCGTGGAAATTTTAAAGGGTCTTGAGCCCGGAATGAAAGTGGTGGGCAGGTAACGTGTTGCTCCTCCGATTCCTGTTCCGCAAAATGTGGAACACGCGCTGGCTGACGCTTAGCTCCCTGGCGGGTCTGATTTTGGCGGTGGCATTTGCGGTGAGCATTCCGATGTATGCGGACGGCTCGCTGAAGCGGGTGGTTACTCAATCGCTGCAAGAAAAAAGCGAAGGGTTGCCAGCCGGCTCTTTGCTCATGCGCTACAATGCCAGTCCCGGGCCGACCGATTTGGCGGCGCTTGGCAATGTGAATGATTTTATAGGAAAAGAAGTGCCTTCAATAATCGGGTTTCCCGCTGATACGCGGACAAAAAGTTATTCCATCCGCAGCGCGGATATTATGCCGGAGGACCCGTCCAAGGTCAGCGCCAGCGTCAGCCGCAAGTTCGCGCTTCAGTCTCTGTCCGGGCTGGAGGATAAGGGCGAGCTGACGCAAGGCCGCTGGTTCGTGCCCGGCAAAGGTGACGGCGACATCATCGAGGCGGTTGTGCTGGAGGAGGCGCTGTACCGGGCCGATATGCATATCGGTGACGTATTCCTCTATCCGGCCTACGGCAACGGCTCCGAACAGCTGCTGCGCGTCAAAATCGTCGGCACCTTCAAGCCGCTGAAGGATACCGATCCGTATTGGTACCAAGGGCTGGAAGGGATGATGAGCTCTTTCTTTACGAGCGAGTCCGCGTTGTCCGAGAGCATTCTAACTGACAAAAAAATTCCGCTGCACAGCGCCAGCTGGTACTACGTGTTTGATTTACGGGAAATCCGCACTAGCGAGCTGGCCCCGCTGACCCGGGAGCTGGAGCGGCTCAATATCGAGCTGTTTCAGAAGCTCCCTGATACGCGGGTAGAAATCAGCTTTGCTGAAATGCTGCAAGAGTTCCGCACGACAAGCCTGCAGCTGCAAACGATGCTGTTCACGCTGGCAGCACCGATGATTGCGATGGTGTTCTATTTTATCGCGATGAACGCCCGTCAAGCGCTCGATAAACAGCGCAGCGACATCGCCGTTCTTCGCAGCCGCGGAGCCGGAACGAGGCAGATTATCGGGCTGTATTTAGTGGAAAGCCTGCTGCTTGGCGGCGCTGCATTTGTGCTTGGGCCGCTGCTTGGCTGGTTCATGGCCAGAAGCATCGGGTCGGCAAACGGGTTTCTGGAGTTTGTCGACCGCAAATCTATTCCGATCGGATTTACGACGGACGCTATTATTGCCGGAAGCGCAGCCGTGCTGCTCGCCGTGCTGGCAACCGTTATCCCGGCGGTCATCTATGCAAGAGCTTCTATTGTAGGCTACAAACAGAAGCTGGCGCGCTCCGACCGAGCTCCATTCTGGCAGCGCTGGTTTTTGGACATCGTGCTGCTCGGGGTAAGCGGTTATGGCTGGTACATGTTCAACGAACGTCAGATGCTGACGATCAAAACGGGCATGACAACGGATCAGCTGAACGTGCAGCCGTTTCTATTTTTTGTGCCGGCGCTCGCCATCTTTTCGTTGGGACTGTTTTTCCTAAGGCTGTTCCCATGGCTGCTCCGGCTGTTTAACTGGCTGGGCCGCAAGCTGCTGCCGGTTCCGCTGTATTTAACGCTGACCCAGCTGTCCCGCTCTTCCCAAGGTTATTATCCGTTGATGATTTTGCTGATTCTTACGCTCGGTCTTGGGGTGTACAACGCTTCCGCTGCGCGTACGATTGACTTGAACTCCACGGAGCGCACGCTCTATCAGTACGGCACAGACGTAGTATTGCAGACAGTCTGGCCCGGCACAGCCGAGTTACCTCCTAACCAAGGCAATAACGGCAACGGCAATGGGGGCAATGGCGGAAATGGCGGAAATGGCGGAAATGGCGGCAACAATGGTGGCGGCAACGGCGGCGGAGGTAATGGCGGAAATGGAGGCGGTGGCGGCGGCAACAATCCCGTCCCGACCAAAATTCGCTATTCCGAGCCTCCGTTCCAGCTGTTCCGCTCTCTGGACGGCGTAGAGGCTGCTGCCCGCGTGCTGCAGACAAAAGGCAACATTGTCGTATCCGGCCGATCCATTGGCCAGGGCACATTAATGGGCATCGACAATACTGATTTTGATGATGTGGGCTGGTTCCGCAGAGATCTCTATCCCGTTCACCCGAACGTGTATCTGAACAATCTCGGCATTTATGCCGAAGGTGCTGGAGCGCTTATTCCATCCGGAATGGCGAAAAAGTACCAGCTTAAACCGGGGGACACCATTTCCGTTGGACTTAGCGATGGCATGATTGATTTTGCGATTGTCGGCATCCTGCCTTACTGGCCGGCGCAGTATCCGGACAAATCACCGTTCATCATCGCCAATCTCGATTACATTTACGATCAGGTGCCAATCATTCCGTACGATGTCTGGCTCAAAATGAAGCCGGGGGCAAAGGTCGCTCCGCTCATGGAAAAGCTGCAGCAAGAAGGCATCGAGCTGGCAAGCGTCAAAGATGTGAGAACCGCGCTTATTACGCAGAGTAAACTGCCGACGCGCGGCGGAGTATTCGGCATTCTGAGCCTTGGGTTCCTCGTATCGGTTATCGTTACGCTCACCGGCTACATTTTGTATTGGTTCTTCAACCTGTCCGGCCGCGTTGTGCAGTTTGGCGTACTGCGGGCGATGGGTCTCTCGAAGCGCCAGCTGACCGGCATGCTGCTGCTTGAGCAGCTGTTCACAGCGGGGCTCAGCATCGGGCTTGGCGTGCTCATCGGCAAAATCGCCAGCCTGCTGTTCCTGCCGTTCCTGCAAACGACCGACAACATGTCCGGCAACGTTCCGCCGTTCCGCGTTGTGTTCAACAATCAGGACACGATGCAGCTGTACGCTGTTGTCGGCGTCATGATGCTGATCGGAGCGCTGCTGCTCATGCTGCATATCCGCAGGCTGAGAGTGCATCAGGCGGTCAAGATGGGAGAGGAGCGGTGATGTGCCGTGATTGAATGCGAGGGTCTCGTCAAAATTTACAAAACCGACGATCTCGAGGTCGTCGCTCTGCAGGGGCTCAACCTGAGCGTCAAAGACGGCGAGCTGATGGCGATTATCGGCAACAGCGGCAGCGGCAAATCAACGCTGCTTAACATCCTGGGCGGCCTAGACCGCCCTTCCGCCGGCAGCGTACATGTCGGGCCATGGGATCTGCTCAAGATTACCGATGAACAGCTCGTTAAATACAAACGCGAGACGGTCGGTTTCATCTGGCAGAACAATGCCCGCAACCTGCTGCCTTATCTGTCCGCTCTGGAAAATGTCGAAATGCCCATGATGCTTCGCGGCAAAGTAGACCGCGCTTATTCCCGTCAGCTGCTGGAATGGGTCGGCCTGAAGGAGCGGATGCACAACAAGCTTCATCAGCTGTCCGGGGGCGAGCAGCAGCGGGTTGCCATTGCGATCTCACTGTCCAACCGCCCGCAAATGCTGCTGGCCGACGAGCCGACCGGCTCTGTAGACAGCCGCACCAGCGACATGATTATGGGTATTTTCCGCACGCTGAACCGCGAGCTTGGCCTGACGATTGTCATCGTTACCCATGACTTGTCGCTGGCCGGCAAGGTGGACCGGGTTGTGGCGATTCGCGACGGCCTGACGAGCACCGAGTTTCTCCGGCGGAACACGCATCTCGACGATGCGGCCGGATTTGCCAAAGAAGGGCTGCAGGATGTCCATGAGGCTTACGCCGTCGTGGACCGTGCAGGCCGGCTGCAGGTGCCAAAGGAATATTTAACCGCGCTGGGCATTACGGGCAAAGCATCGATGGAGTTTGATGGAGAACGCATCATTATTACGAAACCAAAGCTTTTGGAGGGGGAGCAAGCATGAATTGGGGAACAGCAGTGAGTTCAATTAAAGGTAAAAAGGCACGCCGGGGGGCGGCGCTTGGTCTGTCGCTCGTTATGGCTTCCGGCGTTATCGCAGGATGCAGCGGAGAATCTTCGGAGCAGAAAGAGCCGAGCGTTGTGCGCATCGGCATGATGTACGGCTCGGCGGACAACGAGACCTGGTTCCGTCAGCAGTTCACGGATACGTATGAATTGATGAACAAAAACGTCACGTTTGAAATTGTGTACGCCAACGACTATAACGCGATGAACTATTCCGGACAGCCGAACGAGAAACAGCCCGATCCGTACGAAAAAATGAAAGACATGCTCACCGGTAAAAATCCGGTTGACGTAGTTGTCATCGATTACCCGCAGCTGTCGCGGCTGACGCAGGACGGAATGCTGCAGCAGCTCGATCCGCTTATCGCCAAGGATAAGTTCGACATTAGCGATTATGTGCCTTCCGTCATTGATGGAATCAAGGATGCCGGCGATTCTAAAATATACGCTTTGACGCCAACGTTTACAAGCTCCGCTCTGTTTTATAACAAAAAGATATTCGCTGACGCGGGAGTCCAGCCGCCTGCAGACGGGATGACCTGGAACCAAGCGTTCGATTTGGCGCGCAAAATATCCAAAGGCAGCGGAAAGGATCAGACGTTTGGTCTCCAATTCAACCGCTGGGGCGGAGATGCGTATAACGATATTCAAAGCTACATTGCTCCACTAGGGCTGAAGGTGTTCGACGACAAAGGTGAAAAAATGCTCGTTGACAGCGGAACGGCCTGGAAAGACGCTTGGGAAACGATGATTAAGCTGTATAAGGATAAAGTCGTTCCGAGTCCAGAGGACTCCCAGAAAATTATGGATGAGATGCGCAAGGCAGCGGAGAAATCCTCGGCCGGTTATAATCCTTACATGAATGATTTGTTCAATTCAGGGAAATTGGGCATGGTTATTGGCGACTACTATTTTGTCAATGAACTGAGAAACGCCAAAAACGCCTCCGAAACGAACAAGTCGATTAAACTGATCGACTGGGATGTTGTGACCGTTCCCGTATTTGAAGAGAAGCCGGGAGTCGGCGGCAATATTAATCTTAGCCAAGCGATGGGCATTAACGCCAAAGCGCAAAATCCGGACGGAGCCTGGGATCTGATCAAATTCCTGAACGGGCGCGACTGGGCGAAGCTGAAATCCCGCAGCACCTATGAGATTCCGGCGCGTCAAGAGTTCATCAAGCCGATTGACGGCATGCAGTACAACATGAAAGCATTCACCACGTTAAAGCCGATTCCGGCCCAGACGGATGCGTTTGAGCGCATTGCGCGCGAAAAGCCTGGCATTTATGAGATGCAGGGCATCGGGTCTCAAATCTTCCAGGAAGTGCTGAGCGGTAAAAAGACCGTTGATGAAGGAATCAAGGAATGGGCGGTCAAGGGCAACGCGCTGCTGCAAAAGCTGAAGACGAATCCAAAAGGCAGCATGGGCGGCGGAATGGAAGGCGGAGCCGTTTCTGGCGGTTAATCAACACCTATTTAAGTCAGACAAAGAGCCCCTTTGAAAAAAAAGGGGCTCTTTTGCGTTCAAAACAAAAGCAGCTTTAATCCGCCGATTCCCGCAAGGATAAGTACGAGGGCCTGGAATGTCTTTTGCGGAATGTGCGGGAGCAGCTTAATGCCGATGTAGGCGCCTGCGGCGACAGCGGGAATCATCCACGCATTGAGGAGCAGAGAGTCGGCGGTGATCAGTCCGATGGAAGCGGTGAACGGCACTTTGGCGACATTAACGATGAAGAAGAAAAACGCATTTGTGCCGACAAATAACGTTTTATTCATTCCTTTGGAGAGCAGATAGATCGACATGATGCTGCCAGCGGCGTTGCCAACCATCGTTGTGAATCCCGCGAGCACGCCAAGCCCGTTATTGAACAGCGGAGACGAGCTCAGAGAGACGGAGGCGGCTTTTTCGACGCGTTCCTTAAACGAATGCAGCAGCAGCAGGGACAGTACGATCGCGCCGAGCAGAATGGAAAGGGGGCGGTCATGAATGCGTCCTAACACGAGGAAACCCAGCACCAGTCCAACGAGCACCCACGGCAGCAGCGAGAGCAGATGTTTCCACACGACAGCTTTGCGGTAGTACATAATCGCTATAATATCGCCGGTAATCAGTATAGGCGTAATGAGGCCGACGGACTCCCGAACGGGGAAAAAGCCGGCCATTATGGCGGCGACGAATAAACCCAGCGTAGGCATCCCCGTTTTGGAAAACCCGGTCAGCAGGGCGCAAAGAGTGAGAATGGAAAGCTGGAGCGGAGTGATATCCATAAAATCTCCTTTATCAGCGGAAAATAGGCGTTTGGATGGGAATGCTGCGGTAGCGCAGCCTATCCAGTGTAAAGTAGATTGGGCTTGTCCGGCAATGATGGAATAAATTTGATCAGCCTGGGAACGATGACGATAAAGCCTCATTATTGCAGGAAGCCATTCGCAGAAAGGAAAGTGAAGGATGACAACGATGTCCAACTGGATTTATTGGGGAAGGTTGTATGACAGCAAGTTTCAGGCTGGGTGCTTGGTAAAGCGAATGGAAAACGACTGGTGGATTTACGGATATGAGTGCCCGCGGGAGATTGAGGTTTTCCAGTCCAAACGGGGAAAATACGGGGTTCGCTATATGCCTTAAAAAGGGCTGGAGGAGCTGGTTGACTTTGCTGTGTTAAATATAGTATATTTATCCTTGTGTTCCAAACGGGACCTTTTAGAATGACGCGGGGTGGAGCAGCCCGGTAGCTCGTCGGGCTCATAACCCGAAGGCCGCAGGTTCAAATCCTGCCCCCGCAACTTATTTCCGCCCTTATGCGGTCTCAACATTCCCTACAAAAGGGCCCTTAGCTCAGTTGGTTAGAGCGGTCGGCTCATAACCGATTGGTCGCAGGTTCGAGTCCTGCAGGGCCCACCATAAGCTTTCGAATCCTTGCGGCTGCAAGGTTTTTTTATTTCATAAGGTTTTTTTATTTCATGCGGAACTTATGAATACTTAAACTTTTTCGTTGACGCTTGCTGGGGATATATGTTATGATGAACTCCGTTGTGTTTATCGTATGGCTTCATGCCGGGGTGGCGGAATAGGCAGACGCAACAGACTTAAAATCTGTCGGGAGTTACTCCCGTACCGGTTCGAGCCCGGTCCTCGGCATCACGTAGGTTTAACAAAAGCTCCCTGTGGACGATCTCACCGATCGGACAGGGAGCTTTTTGTTTTGTTGAATTTAAGTACGGCTTTTGCCGGGCGAAGCTTGAGGAGAGGGACTTGAAACGGCGGGAACGATTTTGGCTTGAACCTTCTGGGCAGGATTGCCCTGACTTAGCGGAACAAACAGATACGCCAGTGCGAGCAGCATGGCGAAGGTCCAGACGGCGCCCCATGTTTTGGCAGGTGCGGACAGCTGTTTCCATGAGACCGGGAGCATGACAAATGGAGCGATGGCCCACCCAAATACCATTGTCAGACGCATTTTGTACCACGCTCCTCCCGTATAATACCTTATTTATCGGCAGGTATTTCGATGAGCTTAATCTCATTTACTTAAAAGTTACGCTATTTGTCAGCTCATGCGGAATCCGTTACACTATGAAAATCAGCGTGAAGCAGTTGAAGATAAAAAAAAGAAGCCTGGGTAGGCCTCTTACTTTGCTGCCGCTTGGGCAGCCTTCAGCTCTTCCAGGTCAACCTGGCTGCTGATTTCTTCGATGAACTTATCCATGCAGCTGCAATAGTAGTCTCTGCGGCAAACCGGGCAAGGCGTCGTCTGCAGACGATTAATCTTAATGCCATCCGGACCGTAGAACAAGCGGCATTCTCCGCCGTCCTTGAGCTTCACGACAACCTGGAAAAGCTGGGTGGCGTCGTTGCGTTCCGCGAGTCTGCCATTCGTTACGAGCGGGCGGTAACTCATTGCAATCACCTGCAACTTTCTTCGATATGGGCTTGATCTATCTTACTTTCTACAGCGTTCAATGTCAAATAATCGGCTGTCCGCAAGGAGTTTCCGGACAGGCCTATGGATAACCGCATCGTAAAGGAGGCTGGCTG
The DNA here is from genome assembly GCF_023715725.1 of Paenibacillus pasadenensis. GTDB lineage: Bacteria > Bacillota > Bacilli > Paenibacillales > Paenibacillaceae > Paenibacillus_O > Paenibacillus_O pasadenensis_A. The sequence goes on along the minus strand of NZ_JAMBOT010000001.1, from coordinate 552,111 downwards.
AAATGGCCGTGCAATTTCACAATGACTGGAACGAGCATTTAATGAAGGAAATGGAGCAGCCGTATTACAGGGAGCTGCGATCCAGGCTGGCCGAGGAGTATCTCGGCGGCGCTGTATATCCGGATATGCATGATATTTTCAACGCATTGCATCTGACTTCACTCGCCGGCACAAAGGTTGTTATTCTCGGTCAAGATCCTTACCATGGACCCGGCCAAGCGCATGGGCTCAGCTTCTCCGTGCAGCCTGGCGTCCGCATCCCGCCCTCTTTGCAGAACATCTACAAAGAGCTGAACAATGATATCGGCTGCCCGGTTCCGGCAAATGGCGATTTGCGCGGGTGGGCCCGTCAAGGCGTGCTGCTGCTCAACAATGTGCTTACGGTGCGCAAAGGGCAGGCGGCCTCTCACCAGGGGCTCGGCTGGGAAAGGTTTACCGACAGCATCGTTCGGCTGATTGGGGAGCGCGAACAGCCCGCTGTGTTTTTGCTGTGGGGCAAACACGCTCAGGAAAAAGCCTCCTTTTTGGATGGCAGCCGCCATCTGCTGCTGTCTACGCCGCATCCAAGCCCGTTCTCGGCTCACCGCGGTTTTCTCGGCAGCAAGCCGTTTTCGAAAGCGAATGCCTTTTTGAAAAAACACGGCATGCAGCCGATCGACTGGTGTCGTACGGCGGAGCCCGCTGCTGCGGACGAAGTAGCGGCGGGCAGGGAGCGGGGGCGCTCAGAAGACGAAAGCTTTCCGTCCGTATGAGCAGCGGGGAAGGACTGTCCTTGCCGCCCAAGCGCAAAGCTGTCCGCTGGCTTAATCCGGCAGGCGGTTACCTGGAAGGATACACGCATACGCTTAATCCTTATACGGGCTGCAGCTTCGGCTGCAGCTACTGTTATGTACGGCGGATGCCGGTCGGCCTGTTCCGCTCCGAGCCTTGGGGGAGCTGGGTCGATGTTAAACCGCTTGACAGCGCCGCGTTCCGCAAGGAATGGGCCCGCGAGTCGGATAAAGGGCTGCTGAGCCTGTTTTTCGGCTCTGCTACTGATCCCTATCAGCCAGCGGAGGCAGAGCATGAAACGACGCGCCGGCTGCTTGAGCTTATGCTGGAACGGCCGCCGGCGTTTTTGCTGCTGCAGACGCGCAGCGCTCTGATTTTGCGCGATACGGAGCTGCTTCGCGCTTTTGGCGGCAAGGTACGGGCGAGCATCACGCTGGAAACGGATGACGAGGCGATGCGCCGCCATTTTACGCCCTCGGCTCCGCCGCTGGCGGCCCGTTGGCGGGCTTTGCGCGAGCTTCGTGAGGCCGGGATTCCGGTTCAAGCCGCCGTATCGCCGCTGCTGCCCCACACTCCCGGTTTTGCCGCAAAGCTAGCCAGCGAGGCACCGCGAATCGTCGTAGACGATTTTCACCGTGGAGACGGCAGCGGCGGCCGGCGCACAGCCCAGCTCGGCATACGGGAGGAATACCGCGCGCTCGATATGGAGGCTGATTATGCGCCGGCCGCCGCGGACCGGTTTTATGAACAGTTACGGAGCTATTCCGGTACTAACGTGCATTTTTCCCGTTCAGGATTCCTCCCGTAGAGCTGTCGCTCCCGCCCGTATTCTCAAGCACCGCCGTATACGCTGCATCAATATAAGTCGTGGCGCTTACATCCGTAATAACCTGCGGGTACATTTGACCGGGTTTTGGTTTGACCGCCTCTACGGTAATGTAGGCTTTGTCGCCGTTGAACCGGATGCCGGCGATCCGAATGCCATAACCGGGATGCGGCGCCTGAGCCGTCACCGTAATTTTACTGACTCCCTCGCCATGAGGCGAAGCTTCCAGCGCAACAGACTGGAGCGGACTTGCCGAAGAGCCTTCCGGTTCTTCGGTTTTTTTCATCTGTTCCACGAAGCTGATCCCCCCGTCTACCCAGGCTGCCGCGCTGCTGCGCGTGACGGCCTCTTTAGGCTTGAATAAACCGTCTTCTCCAAGCTTGGCGATACCGCTAATCAGCAGTCTCTGCACGTTCACCTCGTACTTGTCGTCCACCTGGTCTCCGTCGGATAGCTCGATGAAAATTTCCGTAAATGCATAGTCTCCGGTTGTCCCGATTGCTTGCAGCAGCAGATGGGCAAACTGCTCCCGGCTGATTGCAGCGGCGGGTTTCACCTTCGGATCGAGATCAAGATTGTGAATGGCTGCAATGATAAACGCTTCCGAATACCAGGCATTGTCGTTCATTCCGGGGAAATAATGGCTCGCCTCGGGCTTTTGAACAAATTTGATGGCATTCAGGTTAAGATCGAACGCTTTCACCAGCAGTGTTACGGCCTGAGCGTAGGTCATCGCTTCCTGCGGCTTAAACTGGCTATTGCCTGTGCCGCCAATAATGCCGGCACTCTCCAGGCTTCGAATAGAGGCGGCGTTTGGATCTTGGGTTATGTCCGTAAAAGCGAACACTGCTCCCGGGGCAGAGACAGCGAGCATCAGGCCAGCCAATCCTCCTGCTAACATTGCTTTTCCTTTCAGACGCATCTGCAGTCAGCTCCTTTCTTGGTATAGGGGATCTAGTCGGAAAGATCTTCCTTTACCATTATGACGCAGCATGGCGGCTCATTGTTGCATTTGCGGCAGAGCTAATTGCGAATCGTTACTCTGGTTCCGATAGGAACAAGCGAGGATAGGTCAAGCACATCATCATTGTACATCCGGATACAGCCATGTGAAACCGCTCTCCCGATGGAAGCGGGATCGTTCGTCCCGTGGATGCCGTAATGCGGCTTGGAAAGACCCATCCAAAGCACGCCGAACGGCCCGCCCGGATTTTCCTGTTTATTGATAATTTTAAACTCGCCTGTAGGTGTTTGCGTAAGCATTTTTCCGACGGCAATCGGGAACTGGCGGACAACCCGGTTCCCGTCCAGCAGATAAAGCGCGCGGTCCGATATATCAACGATAATGCGGTAATGAGGCATGATCGTCAGCTCCTTTTTGATCAGCATATGCACCTCAGGCAGCTGCCCGTATGGGTCTTCGGCGTGGCGCTGCTGCCTCTGACGCTGCAAGCGGCCAGCGAATTCAAAAAGCTGAACCCGAAGGTGCGCATTTCCGCCTCCGCAGCCGGTTCCGTCACGGGTCCGCAATCGGTGCGCAAAGGCATCGCCGATATCGGCGCGTGCGACTGGGACGCCTCGGTCGATGTGCCGGGTTTCAAAAAATTTGACGGCCAAGTAGCGAATAAAGTCGCGGTCATTCCTTTTGCGGCCATCGTGAACAAAAATACCGGCGTGACCGGCTTGACGACGAAGCAGCTCCAGGACATTTTCTCCGGCAAGGTGAAGAACTGGAAGGATGTAGGCGGTAAGGATGCCGATATCGTCGTGGTGAACCGCGCATTCGGCTCCGGCACCCGGGTCAACTTCCAGATGAAGGCGCTCAAGGGCGCCGATTTTATGACAAAGGGAGATAACTACAAAGAGGTTAAGTCCAGCGGCGATATGAAAATGGCTGTAGAGACGACTCCGAATTCAATCGGTTATATCGACCTTGTCTACGTTACAGACAAAATGAACGCTTAAAATCGACAATATCGCGCCTACGACGGACAACGTCATTAAAGGCAGTTATAAAGTGTGGAGCTACGGCTATTACATGACAAAAGGGCAGCCAACCGGAGCGACCAAAGCTTTCATCGAGTATATTCAAAGCGCGAAATTCCAAAACGGCTCGCTTAAAAAGCTGAAGTTTATTCCGATTACCGCGATGAAAAACGCTTAATTCAAGTCCCGGAGACCGAGAGCGACGCTCTGGCTCCGGGATTGCTTTTGATTCCATGGAGAGGAACGTTCGGCATGAGCAAAATGATCACTACCTTACCATCTTCGGCGAGCGCGCCGCGCCGTCTGACCTTACGCAAGCTGCGTCTCCGCATGGAGCACCGCTCCTTCCGCTTGTTATGCGCCGCCTCCGCCATACTTGTATGCGGGGTGCTGCTGGCAATGCTTTTTTTCATGTTCCGTACCGGGGTGCTGACTTTTCGCGACGTTTCGTGGCAGGAGTTCTTTTTTTCGGCGGAGTGGGAGCCTGAAAATGAAAAATACGGCGCTCTCGTATTTATTGCCGGGACCTTTGCTGTTACGGGGCTGACGCTGCTTTTTGCTGTGCCCGTATCCGTGCTCGCTGCGTTGTTCTTGGCGGAGCTTGCTCCACAGCGGCTCAGCCGTATCATGCGTCCGATTCTTGATCTGCTCGTAGGGATTCCATCCGTCGTTTACGGTTATATCGGCTTAACGCTGCTTATTCCCGCGCTGCGGACCATAACGGGCAGCGGCCTTGGCGACGGCATTCTTGCCGCTTCCATCGTTCTCGCGGTAATGGTGCTGCCGACCATTACGCGCATAAGCGACGACGCGATCCGCGCCGTTCCCCGCAAGTACGTGCAGGGCTCCTATGCGCTTGGAGCAACACGCTTTCAGACCGTAAGCGGTGTTCTTTTTCCGGCGGCGGGACGGGGAATCATGCAGGCGGTTATTCTCGGTATGGCCCGCGCCATCGGCGAAACGATGGCTGTCGTGATGGTTATCGGCAATACGCCGCAGCTGGCGGACAGCCTGCTGACGCCTACCTCGGTGCTGACGAGCAATATTGTCATGCAGCTGCCCAATGTTCCGTTCGATTCCACCTGGAACAATGCGCTTTATATGATGGGCTTCCTGCTGCTCGCCATCTCGCTGTTGATGATTGCTGTCGTGAGAATGCTTCAGCAAAAAGGAGAGAAGCAAGGATGAGCCTGCCATTAGATGAAATGGTCCGGGGCAAAAAGTCGATTCGCCGCAACCGCCGCAACGACCGGCTGTTCAGCGCTTTTGTATGGGCGGTTGGGCTTGGCTGCGTGCTGTTCACGCTTTCCTTTATCGGGATGATTGTTGCGCAAGGGCTGCCCGGCCTCAGCTGGAATTTTGTGTTTGGCTTGCCGAGCGAAATTGATGCTGGCGGCGGGGTTGGACCAGCGCTGTTTAATTCGGTCTATATTCTTGCGCTGTCGCTCCTCATCTCGATTCCGCTTGGACTTGCGTCCGGTATTTATTTGGCTGAATTTGCGCCGGATAACCGGCTGATCGGGCTTATCCGGATCTGTGTCGAAGGACTGGCATCCGTGCCGTCGCTGTTGTTCGGCTTGTTCGGCATTGCGTTGTTTGTGGAAGGGTTCGGCATCGGCTTGACCATAATTGGCGGAGCGGTCACCTTGGCGCTGCTCAACCTGCCGCTGCTTACCCGGGTGACGGAGGAGGCGATGCGCTCCGTGCCTCCTGAATACAAACAATGGTCCTTGGCGCTCGGCGCTACGCATACGCAGACGATTTTTAAAGTTTGCCTCCCGGTTGCGCTGAACGGCATCATGACGGGGATTAGCCTGACGGCGGGCAGGGCGTTTGGCGAGAGCGCCGTTATCGTGCTCGTATCAGGCGTATCAACCTCCGGCGTTATGTGGGACTTCGACCCGCTGTCGCCCGGCGCGACGCTGGCCGTGCATCTGTGGTACGTGCAGTCGGAAGCGATTGTGCCCGACGCGGCGGATATCGCCTCGCATGCGGCGGCTGTAATGCTTATTGCCGTACTGGTAATTAATTTGGCGCTGCGGATTCCGGTGTGTTTGAACGGAAGGAAGGGAAAGGCGTAGAAGCTGCAGGCAGCGTGCTGCTAACCGCATAGGTGTTTTAACTAAGGCCCTTCTGATTTCCTGTTAGGAAAAGAAGGGCTAACATGCATGTTGGAACTGTTGCGTTGTACGTGTAATGATACGGCTTGGCTACACGGCACTCACATTTAAAGTAGTACCAGAGCTGGTTTGAGTGAACGGCCCTGAAATAGCAGTATTCTGAAATACTACATCAAATGGACTGTTTGTATACATGGTTGTTTGCAGACTGCCCGCGTTACTTCCATCGCGTCTATTAATCTCGTATGCGACAGTAGCGGTGTAAACACGGCTAAAACTCCATAATATTTCAAAGCCGTAGCTGCCCTCAGGAGAAATCGTTCTCATTACCGGCAGTCCGTTTTTAAATCCTTCGCCTGCAAACCAAATGGGTTTAATCCAGTAGTTTGAAGTCTGATTATTAATGGTAAACCTTTGTGAAGCTGTGATGGATGAGGAGCCGTCGCCCGGCTGACCGGAGGAGGGAGCTTGCGGCGACGGCGCATAGAAAACGCGGGTAACAAGTACAAGCAAGATGAACAGCGCTAAAATAATTCCTGTGTTATTTCTTTTATTGTTTTCAGAACTTTCTAGGTTCATATATTCCCCCCTGAATGTCATTAATGATCAATCTGAATGAGGAGACACTGGAAACATTGGCTTCAATTTCACCAGTGGTAACGATATTTGTGATTCTTGGGAGACCAAATCCAATAATTCTTTCGAGAGTAAAAGATAAGCTTTCGCTTCTAAATTCTCTGCTCCTATAAATGGCATTTGAACTGCTTGACCTAAGTCGATAAATCGTAAGATTAATCTCGTTTATTCCTTCATAAGGCAAAAGCGTAATGGAAGGTGTGGGCGGACTAGCATCCCCACTGATGTTGTCTAAGCCCAAGCGAAATCTGCTATAATTCACGATCGCAAAGGTTTGTGTTGCAGCAATATCAACCGAATCGTCATCGGGGCTTTGTACGGAAGAATTGTTATGAATCCAGTACTTCGTAGAGAAAACGCTGGTGACGATTACTAGCAAAATAAACAATACCAAAATTATGCCCAGGCTTTTTCCGTTAACGGAACTAATTCTAGGTATTTCCATATCCTTTCTGTGTTCCTCCCTGCGATGTTTATATCAACAATGTATGACAGGAATAGTAAATCGTTCGGGCTCGGAATTGGAGACCAAAGATTCACAATATCAGAGCTTGATCATAATCGATTAGGAGAACTGCAGCTTAAAACAAACCAGCCGATTTAAACAGGCTGGTTTGTTTGCTTTTTATTAGTTGTTATTGACGAAAGAGAAAGCTGCGTCCCGGTGGTCGGACCTTAGTGTTATGCGGGTCTCACATTTAAAGTCGTATAGGAGCTATTTTGCGTGAACGGTCCTGTAATAGTAACATCCTGAAATTTCACATTAAACGGGCCGTTGGTATACATGGTTGCTTGAAGACTGCCTGCATTACTTCCGCTCCGATCAATGATCTCGTAGTTTACGTAAGCATAGTAAGCCCTTCTAGCACTAACTAATATTTCAAAGCGATATCTGTCTTCAGGAGGAATTGTTGTCATAACCGGTACTCCGTTTTCAAATCCATCGCCTGTAAACGAGATAGGTTTTAACCAATAGTTTGAGGTCTGATTATTAAGGAGGAACATTTGCGAAGCGGTGATGGATAAGGAACCGTCGTCCGGCTGTCCGGAGAGGGGAGATTTTAATAAAGGCGTATAAAATACACGGGTAACAATTACAAGCAGGATGAACAACACTAAAATAATGCCTACGCTTTTTCTTTTGCTAATTACGGAACTTTCTGTGTTCATATTATCGACCCCCCTAACACATCATTAATGATTAATTTGAATGGCGACAGACTTGAAACATACGCTTGAACTTCACCTGTTGTAATGATGTTTACAATTCTTGCGGGTCCCTGTCCGACTATTTTTTCAAGAGTAAAAGATACGCTTTCCGTACTTCTGAATTCTCTGGATCTATAAATGATATGTGCAGAAGAGGATCCAAATTGATACGTAGTAAGATTAATTTCGTTGATTCCTGTGTAAGGCAAAAGCGTACCGGATGGCTCTGGCGGATTTGCATCTCCACTGATAGCTGTTAAGCCCAAGAGAACACTGCTGTAATTGGCAATAGTAAAGGTTTGTGTTCCAGCAATACCAACTGAACCTTCAGGTGAGCCTTGTCCGGTAGAGTTATTGTTAAGCAAGTACTTTGGAGCGAAAACGCTTGTGACGGTTATTAGCAAAATAAACAACACCAAAATAATGCCTAGGTTTTTTCCGTTAACGGAACTAATCCCGGTTCTTTCCATATTCATTCTGTGTTCCTCCCAGCAATGTTTATACCAACATCTTATGAAAGAATCAGAGAATAGTTCGGGCTTCTATAGGGACAATTTGCGGTGCGGATGTCCTCAATTCAAACACAGCTTTTAAAAGGGAGAATGTGTTTGCAGTGGGAGTAAGTTAAGTTGCGTAGTAACTTTTTGTACGTACTAACGGGTTATCGAGCTTTTACATTTAAAACAAGAGCACTGCCATTAGTACCGACGCTTGTTGTGAACGGCCCTGAAATAATAGTATTCTTAAAGTAAGGGACACCAAGTTGGGTATTCGTATACATGGTTGTCTCAAGCCCACCCACATTATTCCCGTCACGAGTATTAATCTGGTATCTGACAGTAGCCTCGTATGTTCTGTTAATGCTCCTTAATATTTGAAAAGAGGCCCTGCCCTCAGGAAGAATTGTTTTCATTATCGGAGGTCCGTTTTCAAATCCATCGCCTTCGAATTGGGTTGGTTTTAAATAGTAAGTTGTAGTCTGGTTGTTAATAGTGAATGTTTGCGAAGACGCCATGGAGGAGGACGACCCGTCCGCTGACTGACTGAAAGAAGGAGTTTGTATTAAAGAAGCGCAGTAAATGCTTGATACAATAACGAGCAGTACGAACAAAATCAAAATAGTTCCTGCGTTTTTTCTTTTACTGTTATCGGTATTTCCTGTGTTCATAGGATCTTTCTCCTTTTGCTGTTTTGTTCATCTAATTAACCTTGTTGTTTCTCTTGAATTTCTTGAAAAGAGACTTATAATAGGACTGCCTCTCCTCAAGAGTTTCTTTATCAACATCATATGAGAGATTTTTAGAATAGTTCGGGCTCGGAATTGACGGCGATATGAAGAATCGTTATATAGAGATGTAAGTGGAACGATATATATTAGCCAAGGCTTCTCTGAGAAGAACTGCAGCTTAAAACAAACCAGCCGATTTAAACAGGCTGGTTTGTTTGCTTTTTGTTAGTTGTTATTGACGAAAGAGAAAGCTGCGTTTCGGTGGTCGGACCTTAGTGTTATGCGAGTCTCACATTTAAAGTCGTATAGGAGCTATTTTGCGTGAACGGTCCTGTAATAGTAACATCCTGAAATCTCACATTAAACGGGCCGTTTGTATACATGGTTGCTTGAAGACTGCCTGCATTACTTCTGTCCCGGCCAATGTCTCGTAGATTACGTAAGCATAGTAAGCCTTTCTAGCACTCACTAATATTTCAAAGCGATATCTGTCTTCAGGAGGAATTGTTGTCATAACCGGGACTCCGTTTTCAAATCCATCGCCTGTAAACGAGATAGCTTTTAACCAATAGTTTGAGGTCTGATTATTAATATGGAACTGAACTAATCCTGTTTCTGTCCGTTTGCTTTTTATTGATTATCCTCGTCGTGAACAACTAACCTAAAATTAGACACACTCGAAATATATGCGGTTATAGGTCCTTGAATTGATATATTACTAAAACTGCCGGATCCGCTTCCTGGTGTTTGTGAAACAGTAAAGAAGAGCCTTGCAGAACTTAAACTTGCATAAGCGACGTTTCCAGAAGTAGAGCTATTAAATTTAGTCGTTAATCTGAAAGTGTTTTCACCGCCGTATGGCGCAAGATTGATTGAATTAGAAATATTTTTAACATCTCCCGAGTACACGTTTACGTAAAACAAATAGCTGCTGTAATTAACGATAACAAAGTCTTGCGAACCGGCAATATCAAATGAATCGTTATCTATTATGCTTTGTTCGTTATCAGGCAAGTTTTTTGAGGTGCAGACACGTGTGACGATGACCAGCAAAATAAACAAGATCAAAATAATGCCCAGGCTTTTTCCGTTAACGGAACTAATCCTGTTTCTTTCCGTATTCATTTCTTGTTCCTCCCAGCAATGTATATCAACATCGTATGAGAGAATCAAAAAATAGTTCGGGCTATGTATAATGAATCTCTGCTGCCGTTGTACGGAGAGTCTCATTTACAATAGGGATTACGAATACTTTGTACTGGGTTTGAATTTGGACAGAGGCCAGATGAGCCGGAGGTCATTGCCAGAGGGGGAGAAATATAGTTGATTTAGCCAAAGCTTCTTTGAGCATCGGCCTCGTTTCGGCGAACAAGCCGGCGGCCTTCGAATTTGCATTCCTCGACAAAATAATAAACCCCGTTAATTTTGACGGTGTTGCTATTGAACATATCGATTGGTGAACCGTTTTCGACTAATTTTGAGTCCTTATAAACAGCGACAAGCCATTTTTCTTCATAAGCTTGTTGGAAATGAGCCGGTTCGCACAAAAGCTTCAATAACAACATGACAGCAACCCCTAAGCCATTTTCTTTATGATACAAATTGTATCATAAATCCTAGATGAAATGGAAGAGGTGGTGAGCGGGAAGATTCAATTAAAATTGAACAGTTGAAGAAGCACTTTATTATCCGGCTTTGTAGTAGGAAACAATGAGTTCATCCAGCTTTTGGCTAAGCTCCAAATTGTATCCGGATGGACCGAGCGGCGCTTTATTCAACGCCTCGCGCAGCATTTCAATACGTTGCAGAATTTCTTTTTTGTTCGACATAAAAACTCACATCCTTTAGAAATTTTGATGATTTTGTCGGAATATGTTGTATTATTTTATAAAAAATGGAATGTTGTATTGATCATTATTACAGCCCCATTCCGATTTTGAAACAAGCTTTTAAAAGGATTTTTAGTCAAATATTCAGGTCTTTTTGGAGAAAAAAGGGCACTTAAAAATGTTTTCAAAAAAAGTTGACTCTGCTTTTCACGTCTGATATAGTATTAATTGTTCGCAGCAAGAACTTCACTGAAACTTAATATTTGATCTGTTAGCTCAGCTGGGAGAGCACTATCTTGACAGGGTAGGGGTCAGTGGTTCGAGCCCACTACAGATCATAGCCAAAAACCCTTGTATATCAAGGGTTTTTTCCTTTTTTACGGTCCTTTATCATAGCGCTCAAAGCTCACCTGGTGCCCATTTGGTGCCCTGTAGTCGACTAAAGCGCACACCTGCTAAATTCCGATTCATATTGGTGCCCGAATTGGTGCCCAGTTTCATCAAAAGGGATAAAAGTAGACATGTATAAATTTCGGAGAAATACTGTTGAAAAAAAGAAGAAAAAAACGGATAAATATTGAGCAACGGATTTGCTCATATCCATGGTAAATTGTTAGTGAAAGGAATCGAGAGAGACACCGACGAGGCGTGAACGCCTTAACATTCAGCCGGCCAATGTGGTCGGCTTTTCTATTACGGTGAAAGCTCCTCTCGACTCTTGCACCTTATGTAGAGGCGCATGGGGCGTTTAACCTTTACCAGACGGTCGCTATAGGGCTGATTTGGCGTTTGGGCAGACTGCCGACACATTCAGTGGGTCAGAGCACAGACACTTAAACGCGCTTATAGGAGGCCGTCTGGATTTTTGTTAAGGAGCGATGGCAATGGAGCTTGGAAGTGAAGGACAGTTCAGCTACAGGGGTCAGGATTACCGAGTTCAAACCGAAACTGGCAAGGTCATTAAAGCCGATAAGGTAACGCTGGACGGCCTGCACATGATTGAGGTCCAGTTCCGGGACAACTCCATTCGTCGATACTCTCTTGCACATCTCCGGTGACAAGCAGGCTAGTCCTGCATCACATATAAGCACGCTACGCTCATTCGCTAAACCCGATTCGCTATTCACATCGCCTGCCCCAGCGCTATAACGGTCACGTGCCACGTGGTTTAGTTGGGGTGGGTTTAAATTACACTTGTCATTGATTTATTATTGCAATACGAGTGTTTCCGTTTGAAATATTTACAGGAGCAGTATTTGTAACTGTCGAAGTCGAAGAAAATCGAACACCTAAAAGATAGACGCATTTGAACCCGAATTTTACTTCTCCGATTACTTGGTTCCCAAGATTGTATGCAGTATAAGTAACGGAGGCTTCATTTGAAGGACGGCTTAACTGCAACTCGAAATGATTAGAACCTCCTCTTGGATTAATAATGGAAGAGGCTGGGTACTCAATTGATCCGCTTTTTGATGAAAGTATAAACCTATAATTGGTTGTCTCATTAACGACATCGAAACCTTCGGTGTATAAAGCGGAGATGGGTTGATCATTTTCTGAGGAGATACTACTTCCTAAAAACGTTTGAGCGACAATCACCAACAAAATAAATAACACTAAAATCATGCCTAAGTTCATATCAATTCCTCCTATGTTTTTATACCAACATAGTATGAGGGTTTGAAAGAAAGGTACGGGCATTCACGCCGATTCTGTAGAGTCCTCAGAGCAGCTTGCTGTCGGCTTATTCCTACTCTCCGGGCCTGTGGCTGCAACAGGTAAAGATCGGCTAGCAGGGGCAAGCGACTAGCGTTAAAAGGAAAGCATAAAGCATCGCTTCAAGAAGAGTCACCTATGTAAGCTGCCTTTCGAGATTGTTTTTAAAGACGACAGTACGTACGGAATTCGGCCTGTCCGGCATATATGTAAAGCGAGAGACTGAACGAAAACCGCATAGTCACTTAGGAAGAAAATAGCCGCTATAGCGAGCAGAACGGAGGCGAAAGAGGATGTGTAAGCATAACACTTTAACAACGGTTAAGTTGAACAATCCAAGAGAATCGGGAAGAACTGAAGTTCCTTAGATAGCTGCATTGCTGAAGAAATTCAAAAGATTAATGACTTGGGCGTAGTTACACTTGGGTGTTGCTGCAGTCATGGTAAGGCTGGCCAGCCTGTTGAATGGGCAAATGGATTTGGTCAATGGAAAGGTTATGAGGAGCCCCCAAGGTGCTAATCGAAGAAGCAAGCGCCGTGAAGGCGAGGGAGCTGGGTATCAGCCTTACCCGGTGAGAGTAACGGCTTGTGGCAGATGCACTTGAAAACGGGATGTTTGACTGGGGCTGAATGCGAACTGTGGGAAGGATGAGAGGGAGGAGCCATGAACCCCTCTCTGAGAGCCTATAGTTTCGTTTTTTGGAATTTATTTTTTAAGCGATGATGAATAGAACGTTATTAAAGCGCTGGGCAGCTCCCAGACAATCCGCATGGAAACACTACAATAACTACAATAAGAACCTATCCCAAAATAAAATCAGTGAGCATGAACTGGGATTATTTTCTCCAGACAATGAGAGCGCAGGCGAAGTGAAGCAGCTCTAAATAGCTAAACGCCTTCTTTTCAAAACCAGTATCTTACGAAAGCGATTGAGCCATGAAAATAACACTTTCACGACCCAGCGACGCAGGCTTTTGCCTTCTTGTTTCTCTCTTTTCAGCGCCTCGTGAGCGAATGTGAGGGATAAATCCGTGGTCGAGATGTTTCTTTAGTCAGGGTGGCAGAACCTAAAACCAGGATAGAGCATGCCGGATATTGGATGCTGTGGGTTAGTAACGGTCCTCGGCTCTAACTGTTCTGCCCAAAGCCCATAGTGCAAAATTCAAATTATCAGGATATTTGGCTTCTTCACCTTTAACGTAAGCGATAGCAATCAAATCGGTTGCCTCCATCGTCACTATGAATTCACCCTGTTTGTAATCAGAACTATCATAAATATAATAAAGAGTTCGGACTTGCACCGGCTCAATTGATGAAGAAGTTCTAACGATGTATTCTGTGCTAGTGCCAGGAGGAAGATTTCTTTTTTCAGGCAAATCAGATGGTCCGGTACGCGAAATAAAACGTATTCTGAATTGTGATTGATTTTCAATATAAAATGTTTGCGTGCCTGTAATTCCTATAGGTGGATCAGTGTCATCAGGATTACTTACCATACAAAAAACACTTGTTACAATAACTAACAAAATAAACAAAACCAGAACCATACCTAAGTTCATAACAATCCCTCCGAAGTTGTATATCAACACAGTATGCGGAACTGAAAGAAAGGTACGGGCTATCACACCCATCCTGTAGAGTCCTCAGAGCAGCATTCTGTCGCCTCATTCCTACCTCCAGCCTGTGGCTACAACAGGTATGGACGGCTCGCAGGCTCAAGCGACGAGCGTTAAATCGTCGCACTCTTACCCAAGCCGCTGAGCAGATCGGCTGAACGTCGTTTTTAATTGCGAAGCCCTTATAATCTCAACAATATCCCCCTATACTTGGAACAAGGTGTTTCAAAAGGGGGATTTGGTTTGGCGCGTCGAAGAAATCGTGGAAAAAAATAGGAATGCAGAACTAATATTCGGCTTAGTTATATTAGCCGGATATCTAGGCTCCGCTGCTGATAATCCGGTTGGAGCCATTAGCATCTTGACAGGGTAACCCTAAAGAAATCGAGGGTTTTTGCTTTTTCTAAGGAAAAATAGGGTTCTGAAAACAATGCGAATTGGCACGTGATACGAATTTGATACGAAAAGGGTCCTGATACGACAATCACGCTTTATAGAATGTTTTACCGAAAGTATCCGGCGTGTCCTCTTGGATATCGGGAAGGATATGCACGTAGTTGTCGATCATTCTTGTATCAGCAATTACGCATTAAGGATAGTTAATGTTGTAGGTGTCACCGTTGTAGTAATGGGACCAATAGTAGTTATATCGACAATTGATGGAATACGCGTAGTCCAGAATGTTGGATTATTTCTCATTGTAAATCCAAATCTCGGTCCACTAATTGATTGATATCCAGCATCTGCGGAGCTATTTGAGTAAAGGTGCACAGTCAGCTCGTAGTGATGTTTACCGCCGTTAGGCGAAATGGTGCAGCATGGGGACGGTAACCCGGATTCCCCTGAAACCACAGTCAACCAGAAACTATAGCTGCTATTATTGATAAGATCAAAGCCTTGGGTTAATAAAGTTGAAACTTCTTGATTTGGAATACTCGCGCTCATCGTAATTACCAACAAGATAAATAAAACCAATATTATGCATAGCTTGGGCTATGCCGCTCATACACAACAAATGCCCGCTGACCTTTGATGGTCGGCGGGCTTTTTTCTGTTCCCAAACAAGCTTTATGTACCTTGAAGGATCAGGAGTACAGATATTGTCCAAACTATGATTGCAAATAATATCGAAGCTAAAAACTTTAGTCCGCCACTATGATTTTCTTTAGCTAATAAATGAATGAACAGGTACATAAAGAAGAAAGACAGAATTGGACTACCGTAAAGACCTAATCCTAAAAAGATAATTTCCAAAAAAGCACCTCAATTTTAAGAAAGTTTGTCTCGTATCCCTTATGTCTATATTATCTTGATTAAAACACAAATGACCCGTAAGAAGGTCACTTTTTTCAAAGTGTCCATCTTACAGGTCACAGTTCAACCGGCTGGTGGGGGATTTTTATGTTATATGATGGTCCTTATTCTTCACTGTTTCGATTTATAATATGCTGATAATCATTTATGGTTTTAACGACCTTCTCAAGTCCATATACGACTCCACCAAATCCAATTCCAATGAGCAGGTAAATAAAACTGTTACCCGCAAACATAAGCAGGAACCCAAGTATCGGCAAGCAAATTGAGATTAACGACAGGATATTTAAGGATGACTTTTTATTATCAGCTGCAATTTCTTCCGCGCTTTTCTTTTCCCATTCCGTTTGCATGCTATTCTCTCCCCGATTACAAAATTTGGTTCGATTATAGCATATACGACCAAATTCTCCCTATGGCTCATTCCGAACCAAAAATCTTCTATCCGACATCGAATTCCCTTTTGCGCAAGTAGCTTATTACCTTGATAATCGTTCCTTCCTATAGGATTATATCGAGTTCTTTTTCGGTGGCAAGCTAAG
Source organism: Paenibacillus pasadenensis (assembly GCF_023715725.1). Classification (GTDB taxonomy): domain Bacteria; phylum Bacillota; class Bacilli; order Paenibacillales; family Paenibacillaceae; genus Paenibacillus_O; species Paenibacillus_O pasadenensis_A. The sequence goes on along the minus strand of NZ_JAMBOT010000001.1, from coordinate 536,317 downwards.
GTCTTTAAATTGCTTCGCCGGTTTTGGAAGTATTTTTAATATAAGTTAACAATTTTAAATGTTGACGTTACGAATGTAAAGTTCGTATCATTAATTGCAAATCGATTCTTCAGCGTGAATACTTTCATGCGTCATAATACTAAACAGCAAAAGAGGGTGAAGCCTTGAGCCTTAAACCGACGATCGTATTGAAACCGCTAAGTTCCGAGTTGATTGAAGATATCCGCGTAACAAACGAGCCGTTTACACTCATAGGGCGGATCGTGCCTCAACTGCAGAACGGCAAATGGTCCTATGAAGAACAAATGTTTGATGAACCGAAGGAGATTCGCTTTCCCGACGATCAGTTGGATTGGGAAGACTATATCGACCAGGAGAACAAGGCTTTGTTTTTGGCTTACATCGGATCAATATGTATCGGACAAATCCGGGTCGTTCGTGATTGGACCCGTTTCGGTTATATTGAAAACATTGCGACAATTCGAGAGTATCGAAGAACCGGAGTCAGCAAGCTGCTGTTGGAACGAGCGGAAGCTTGGGCTAAGGACAAGCAACTGGTGGGCCTATCCTTGGAAGCCCAGGATGACAATCTCGTGGCGTGCCGATTCTATGCGAAGCACGGCTTCGTTCTCGGCGGAGCGGACTTGCTCAAGCATACGGGATCGGTCATTGATACAGCGCTTTACTGGTACAAAATGTTCGATGAGCTAAGCTAACAGCGTATGACAAAGAGCCCGGGGAGGTGATCCCACGGGCTCTTAACGTATCCGGAATTTGCAGACGTTGGGCAGATGTACAACATGCCAGCAAGGATCAACAAGACCTGTGAACAAGCGGTCTGCTGCCATCAAAATCCAGTATATCGACATCTTGCAGATGCTGGCTGCGCTTCTGCCGGAGGCTACAACCGCGTTCTTGTTCATGCTTTGTTCCACTATGGAAGAATATCAGTTTAAAACCATTATATATGACAGTCGTATTTTTCTATATATTGGGAAGTAATAGCTGGGAATGAGTGGCTTAGATTGAGGCTGGGAACTGGCAGATTGTGAGATTAGGGCTCCTCCGGACTCACATTGGATTGGTAACGGTAAGCGTTCTGTTATTTATTACATAGGATATATGCGGAGGACTTTTGAACACCCTCCATTCTTGGGGGTCCGAAATGGTTCCTAATCCATTGAACATTTCTGTATCCAGAATATCGTTAAAGGGGAAGCGCCGAACCTCGAATGTCGCGAAAGCTTTAAAGGTAGTAAGTGGAGCCCATCGAACTTCAAAGGAATAGGAGCGATTTGGAAAAATTATTAAATGACGCGGCGGTCCCGGGGACTCAAAATCTCCACTTTTTGAAGTTAGTAAAAGGGTTGAGTAGGATTCATTATTCAGCGTAAATCTTCTTGAATCTGTAACAGAGAAGGCTGGATCGTTGTTGCTTCCTGTTGATGGATTAGAAAAAAGACTCGTCACAATAAGCAGCATAATAAATAAAACCAAGACGACACCTATGTTCATATTACTCCTCCTATGTTTGGTTGTAGCATCATATGGGAAATTAATAGATCAGATGCTGACAATCCCGTAGCCACGCTGTCATCATTCATCTTCATATTTTACCGTCGAATTCCCTCTTTTCATTATGGATAATCAGAAGAGGGGCTATGAACTTGGATAAGTTAAAAGACGGGTACCGCTGGAGATTTAATGGAGATATTTTGATTACGCATCAAGGATCGTTAACGTTGTAGATGTCACCTTCGTAGTAATGCTGCCAATAGTAGTAATATTGACAATTGAGGGAATACGCGTAGTCCAAAATGTTGGATTATTTCTCATAGTAAACCAAAATCTCGCTCACTACCTGATTTATACCCGGCATCTGCGGAGCTATCGGAGAAAAGGTGTACATTTAGCTCTTAGTGATGTTTACCGCCTTTAGACAATAGGTTACAGCATGGGGGCGGTAATCCAGATTCTCCAGAAACCACAGTCAACCAGAAAGTATAGCTGCTGTTATTGATAATATCAAAGCCTTGGGTTAACAATGCTGTAACTTCTGGATTGGTATGCAGACGCTCACTGTAATTAGCAATAAAATAAACAAAACCAAAATCATGCCTATCTGCATATCTGTTTCCTCCTACGGCTTATAAGCACCTCAATTTGATATAGTTTTATAATATGATTTACTAACATACTGGTGCGGGCTCTCCTATCTTTAGAATGCTAAAAATAGTCCTACTACAAAAAAGATTCAAAGCGCATCTCAATTTACTTCCAGTTAATTTCAGAAGTTACCTGCAAACCTTTACTGGTAAAATTACTCAGTGATAAGTTGGTAAGTTTTAGCCGATATAAGAAGGAATAGATTGGGGGGAGATCAGGGGCTTAATAGATAAAGCCGGGAAATGACGGGCTATAAATAGCGTGGCTATAGGAGCATCTTAACAGCATAAGAGATGGGGAGAGGGTACGCTTGAAGATGAAATTGGATATTGGGAGATTAATCCGGATTGTTATTTATGGAACGATCATTTGTGCAGCTTTGACGGGGTATGGTCTGAATAAGCTGCACACAAGCTTTGAACAGGTGAAAACCGCTACGGAGCAAGAAGCCGAATATAAGCAGCTTAGCCTCGAGCTGTTGGAGACTTCCGATTTTTTAACCGAGCAGGCCCGGCATTATACGATTGACGGGGAGAAAGAACATTACGACAGCTACTGGAAAGAAGTTAAAGAGACCCGAACTAGGGACAAGGTTGTAACCCGACTTAAAGAATTGGGAGCGCCGCCGGAAGAGCTGGCGTTAATTCAACAGTCAAAGGATCGTTCCGATACCTTAATCGCGACAGAAGAAGCCTCTATGAAGGCAGTTGCTGCCGGTGAAATGGATAAAGCGAGACTGCTTATGTTCGGTGCCGAATACGAAAAGCAGAAGGATGGAATTACGGCCCTTCTTGAGCAATTTCAATCGGAAACGGCTGAATTGTCTGCAGCTTCTACAGCATCGGCAGACGCCACGTTCAACTCGAGCCTGGTGATGGCTTATGTCTTTATTGTCCTTTTAATCATTTGGTTTGGCATCAGCCTTTTCATTATCCGCAACAATATTGCGCCCATCCGGACTATGGCGGCCCGGATGTCTGAATTGGCCAGCAGCGAGGGAGATTTGACGGCTCGGATGGAGACGCGGGGCATCCATGAGGTAAAAGAGCTGGCCAGATCCTTCAATGCCATGATGGAGAATTTGCGGGCGCTTATCGTTTCCTCCAAAGAGACGGCGGCTTATACAGCAGATAAAGCCCAGGAAATCGGGACAAGCGGCAACACTGTCAGCGCATCGGCAGCCAGCGTATCCGAGATGATTGGCAACGTCCGGGCCAATGCGAAACGAAACAGCATTGCCAGCGACGAGGCCGCCAAAGCGTCACAGGAGGCAGCTATCGGTGCTGAACGGATCGCTGATGCTACGCAGGAAGCGGCCGCAAGCGCCGCAATGGCGCTTCAGGCAGCGGAGCAAGGAGCAGGAGCCGTTCAAGCGGCATCGGCTCAAATCGAGTATATCCGCGAATTTGCGGACAAAAAGCTGCAAATTATGAGCCAGTTGAAAGAACGTACAGGAGAGATTACGGGAATTGCGGACATTATGCAAAATATTGCTTCGCAGACCAATATTCTTTCTCTGAACGCGGCCATTGAGGCGGCAAGAGCGGGCGAGCACGGCAAAGGTTTTGCCGTTGTGTCGGACGAGATCCGCAAGCTGGCCGAGCAGTCCAGACTTCACGCCTCTTCTATTACCGGCATTATTCAGGAAATTGAAAGCCGGACGGATGAAGCGTATGTGCTGATTGGGCGTGATGTGGAGGAAGCGGGCAAAGGCGTTGAGGCTATTGCTGCGCTTATACAGTCCTTCCGGCGGATTGAACAAGACGCCCAGTCTGTGGCAGAGCAGACTCAGGAGATATCCGCATCCACGGAGGAAATGACGGCTAGTATTGAAGAGATTTCGGCAACCCTGGAAAGTATGGCCAAGCGAATCGAAGGGGACTACAGTTACTCCGAATCGGTCGATCTGTCAGCATCCGGGCAGCGTCAGGAAATAAATAAAATCAGCGGAATGATTGACGATCTTGCACAAACTTCGGAGGGTTTACATGGTCTCCTCGGCCGCTTTAAAACGGAGTAGCGCTCTAGTCGCTTCTTAGTGACATGCCGTTATTTAAGCAAGTCGATTTAAATCATTGTACGGATCTAATGATTAGCTGGAACCGATTCAAAGGTGGAATGTCAGCGGAAATTCGGCCGGAATAAGCATTTACGGTAAACCCGCTGGTAGAGTTCAAGACTGCTGAAAACGACCCTATCTGTGCATTAGTGCTGCTGTTTCTTACAAGGTAACTAACGCTTCCATACGAGCCCAGGAGAACTAATGATTGTGAAGCGCCTGAGTTCACAATTCGAATTCCTGGATTTTGAATATTCGCGAATGAAGACAGATATAACGTGTAGTCACTCGTCTGGTTATAAATGGTAAAGCCTTGAGCGGATTCAATGCCGGATGAGCCTCCCTCATCTAATTCATTCCGGTATTGGTTCCAGCTAAACATACCTGTGACGATAACCAGCAGAATAAACAGAACTAGAACGATTCTAATGCTGGAGCTCCCGGCGCCATGAATAGTCGCGGCATCATTTCTCATTGTAATTTTCTCCTTTATGCTTGTTCTAATTTAGTTTTCAACCCTTGTCGAGGCAAGGGTTTTTGTTTTTTCTATAGGAATTGACAATTTAAATTGAATTCAGGGAATCGAGTAACGCACAACGAGACGGTACGGGTCTTCCCGAAGGACAACAGGAGCGATCGGGCCGGAATATGAATTAATGGAAAACCCGGCGGTGGAGGAGAGATTTACCGATAAAGCACCTACATAAGCGCTATTACTATTATTTAGTACGGAATAATAAATGAAACCTGGTGATGAAACGAGTACTAAAGCTTGGGATTCTCCCGATCTTACTGTTGTTCCGGGATTTTGAATATTTGTATGGGAGACCACATTAAGCTTGTAGGCGGTCGTCTGATTAAATACGCGGAAGGACTGAACTGTTTGAATCCCGGATGAATCATCTTCATCTGGATATGAATATGGATTTAAGCTGAACATGCTCGTAACGATAACTAGCAAAATAAACAGAACTAAAACGAATCCGATGCTGGAGCCTTGAATGCCGTGAATCGACATGACATCGGTCTTTTTTGCCATAGTAATTTCCTCCCCGATACTGTCTTAGAATATAAGATATGAAATTGCATTTAATCATGTCTCAGGCAAGTATCCTGATAGTCGCTATTTTCAAATCGAATCATGTGCTTCTACTCTCTCTTTCGCGGTTATTAATCCTCAACGGGAGGTAGAGAGAGATGACGACCTTTGAAGAAAAGCAGCTGTTCAAGCAGCTTCAAATGAAGGTGGTTGAGCTGGAATACAGCCGCGACGCTCTTCGCCAAATTGTTTTGGAGCAGGATGTGATTATCCAAGAGCAGAGGAATAAGCTGAATGAGTTATCCGCGCTGCTTGCGACGCCGGAGTGGTTTGTTAAGGAATTTGGCCATAACGCTGTCGGCTTATGGGACAATTTAGCGGCTGCGTTAAGGCGATTGAACGATAACAAGCCGAATTAGCCTGGCCTCTATTAATAACAGTATCCTAAGAGCCTCTTTCGCAGAAAATGCTGCGAAGGGGCTTTTCTGTTATTCCTGGCCTGATGACTGCTGGAGCCGTTTGTTTCCCTGTATGCATGTCATAGATTCAAGCTGTTGTTCATATAGTAGTGTGCCGGACAATGAAGGGGGTGCGGATAATGTCGGTCGAGGCGTTATCGGAATTGATCAATCCCGATCTCAGCATTGTTGTGGCCGCTTGCTGGGTTATCGGTATGATTTTAAAAGGAACGCCGCAAATTCCTAACTGGACGATTGTGTATATCGTGTCTTTTGTCGCTATTGTGCTTGCTATGGCACTTCTTGGCTTTACAGTCAGGGTGGCGTTGCAGGGATTGCTTTGCGGGGCGGTATCGGTCTACGGGCATCAGATTATGAAACAGACAAGAGAAGCGGTGCGCTCAAACGCAAAAAAGGGGGATTCCTGAATGACAGGGGCATGGGCGGCGGAGTTGTTTGTGTGGCTGATCGGTCTCTCGGGGTTGATCGCTTTGGCCGTATTTCCATTATCGAGATTGCTCCAATTCGACTCGCTAGAGTATGACCGCAACTATGTCTGGGTCGGGTATTCCTTGGAGCCCGATGAGCAAAGTAACGATAAAAAATAGGAATAAAATCCCTTCCACCGGCTCATACTGAACTCGAGATGAGCATCGGCGCAGGAAGGGAGAGTCGAATGAAAATACGTTATTTGCCTGCAGCTGCACTTCTGCTCCTTTGCGGCTGCAAAGGCGCTCCGACTTTAATCGGACCGGCTACGCCAGTACAAGCAGGAGCGGATTCCGCTGAATCGGTGCGAAGCGCTCTTTATCCGCAGCAATCAGTTAGATCAGCCCTCTACGGTGTGCCGTCGGAAAGCAGTGTGCTGCAGCCGCAGCATAACCATGAGCACGGCCGTGATCGGAAACTTCCGTATTAACGGGCAGTTGCAGCGGAACGCTTAAGGTAAACGCCAGAAAGGAAAAGAAATGGGACGAGGAATCAAGATTCCTCGTCCCATTTTTTTGAATAGGCTTTTTTCGTGACGGCAAGCAAAATCCAGATCATCAGAGCGACCATCAAAGCGGACAAAATGTAAACCATAACCACGAGCTTCACCTCAAGTTTGTCTCTTGCATTCCGTAGGAATCGGACCACTCATGCAGCGCTGCCTCCATCATAACTCATCCTGCTAAGTGAAGCCAGGCTGTTTTGCTGCGCGGTGAAGGTCGGCTCTGGTGCGGCTAGCAATGCACGAGCTTTTAAATAGAACGGCAAAAGGGGAGACTGGGGAGAGGCGGGTCTGCCGCTACTCTAATTTGAAGGGAAGTTTAATATGGATATCAATAATCAGCAGTCCCAATCGCGAGAGCGTATTGTTGCCGTGCAAAAAAACGGCGATGGAGATCTGACGGCGTTCAAAACGGAAAGCGGGCGTGTATTAGCCTACGATCAGGCGATTAACGAAGCGGGGCAAGGCATGCTTGCTGGAGTTAATGTGTTCAAAGGTAAGGACGGGGGCCATTATTTACGCGGAGATGCGGATGGAGATCCGACCAACAACCTTGATCAGCTCCCAATATTCTAAGCACAAGCTGCAACAGGGATCAGAGCCGGAATGACGGTTCTGATCTTTTTTTGTTGAAGCTAACTGTAATTCATCGCCATCGTCCGGGCTACTGCATAGGATAACACGGAAGCGTCCGCAGCAGGGGCGCCCGGAAGGGGAATGGCATTCATGAGCAAAGGCGGCTCATCCAAGTCGAAAACAGCCAAGAAAAAAGCGCCGGTTTCCGATCGGCGGCAAGTTCATATGAAGCTCGTTTTATCGCATACTTGCGCCGTTTGCAAGACGCCTTGCAGCCGCGGCTTAAAGTACTTGGACCGCATGCGTCAGCCGGGAGCGGTCGGCAAGGGCGTTCCATGTGTTTTAACGCGAACCTTCGGGTAATAGCGGGGCATTCATTTCCCGGGTAAGCGCAAAATTTTGCATAACTCGACAAATTCAGTGATCTTCAGGCCCGCAAGCCGGAACAGCCCCCTTAAAGCCTGCCGGGAAGTGCAGAGAGATTTCCTTGGCGCTTTAAGGGGACATGAGTATGCCTTGCGATTCGAAGAAGCGCGACTGTCAGCCAAGAAAGTTGAGGCTTTCGAAGCCATGTTTGAAACGGCGCAACTTTGACGCGGACCAGGAGTATAATCTTACAATTGGTTCTGGAAGAGGGGATAATTCATGAAAGGAAAAAAGGTTTTGCTGCTCACGCTGGCATTGACGCTCTGGGGCGGTACATTAATATTCGCTGACTCGGCTACGCAAGCAATCCGGGTTGTGGTTAATGGCAGCGAATTGTCCGATGGCGGCATTATGAGTGACGGCAAGGGCTATATTCCGTTACGCCAGCTGGCGAACCAGCTGCAGGCGGTGCTTGTATGGGACGAAAATACAAAAAAAGCTTCCATTACAAAGCCGAATGTACATATGTTCCTGTTCAAACCGGACAAATCGACTTTTGGCGGTGTTGATGCCGGCAAAAAAGTGACGTTTTCGGTGTTTGCGCAGGTGGATTCTCTCACGACGGAAATCCATTCCTTTAAAATCACGATAACGGATCCTTCGGGCAGAGACACGCTTATTCATCAGGACGTGATGAAATCAAAAAAAGACAATTTCTGGTTGCTATCTGAAGACCTAAAATACAGCTTTGACTCCGCTGGCACGTACTCGATTCGCTTCTCGATTCGGTTGTCCGCCGGGGATGACTGGGTTGTCGTGTCCGAGAAAAATCTGATTGCGAATTAATCGGATTTGACCCGCGAAGCGGCTCATGATAAGATACCAGAGTTAATTCAGAGCGAATGAAAGTAGGGGTATAGATGAGCGAGCACCAACACGACGAAAACTGCGGCTGCGGACATGACCACGAACACGAGGAGCCGGTCTTTCTCGTATCGGACGAGGAAGGCGTAGAGCGCGAAATGGTTATGGTTTACCAGTTCGAATCGGAGAATCAAGCGTATGCCGTACTTCTGGACCGCAACAACCCGGAAGAAGACGGTCTGATCCTGCGCGTTGAGGAAGAGAACGACGAAGCATTTCTGGTTGGAATCGAAGACGATGCAGAGTGGGAGCGCGTTACTGCGATCTACGAAGAGTTTGCCCGTCTGGAAAACGAAAAAAGAGGCTAAATTCAGCTTCGAAAAGACATCCTTTAGAGCAGACTGCATTCAACCTTCGGGATTGATCGGCTGCTCTAAGGGTGTTTTTTGTTTTCTCGCATTTAAAACGAGCGGGTGGGGTGATGGGCTTGGCGGATCTTTTGAAAATACTGGGTTTTTCGGCATTGGCTGTAGGACTATTTTTGGGGATTATGTTTGGTCCTGTAGATAATACCTTTTTATTTTTTATTTGCATTGGAGGAGCGCTGATTATTTGCGTTGTTTTCCTCGCTCTATCCAGAATCATTGAACTTCTCGAAATTGTGGCTGACAACAGTGTGCGAGCAGAGCTTCGGCACAGTCCGGCTAAACCGCCGCTCGGCACTTCCAGAATGCAGCCGCTGGATAAAGTCTCAAAGGATTATAAGTTTAAATCGAGTGATTAACTTTCTTTAAACGAGGCGCAGTTTGCCTCGTTTAAAGAAAGACCTGCGAAAAGTGAAGGCGCAGTTTGCCTCGTTTAAAGAAAGACCTGCGTTGAACAAAGCAAAAGCAGCCTCGACCCTGGGTCAAGGCTGCTTTTGCTTTGCGTAGTTACACATCCGCCGCAACTCTGAAGCCCGTATTTCCGGTTGAGCTATCCGGGGTATTGCTGCTGCGGGCGGCGACCCGATAGCGGTTGCAGTAAGATTGATGGCATAAATACGAGCCGCCCTTCATCACGCGAGCCGCTCCTTGCGAAGGCCCTTGCGGCTGTTCGGCAGAACCTCTAAGTGCCGGATTAGCGGTGAACCAATCCGCGCACCATTCCCATACGTTGCCCGATACATTATAAAGGCCGTATCCGTTCGGACGGAAGGCGTCAACCGGAGCGGTGCCGAGATAACCGTCGCTGGCGTGGTTTTTGGTCGGGAAAACGCCCTGCCAAATGTTGCAATAATGCTCGCCGTCGGGGCGAAGCACGTCCCCCCAAGGATAACGCTTGCGGTCGAGCCCGCCCCGCGCAGCGGCTTCCCACTCAATTTCGGTTGGCAGACGCACGCCCGCCCACTGGCAATAGGCAGCAGCGTCATTCCATGAAACATGGATAACGGGGTGGTTGAGCCGGTCCTCGATCGAGCTTCCAGGGCCTTCGGGATGCCGCCAGTATGCGCCTTCAACGCCAAGCCACCAAGGCGTTTGCGGAGGAGAGCCGGCAATTGTAACCTTGGACGGATCCGGCAGCAGCAGGTGGAACACGTAGGACCACCCAAAGCGCTCCGCTTCGCTTACATAGCCGGTAGCATCTACAAATGCGGCAAAGTCCGCATTCGTGACGGCATAAGGAGAAATCCGGAACGCCTTAATAAATACCGGGCGGGCCGGTCCTTCCGCATCGGCAGGGAATCCCTCATTGCCGTCCGTGCCCAGTATATACGTGCCCTCTGGAACGACGGGCCAAGCAGAAACATCCAAGCTGCGAGCTGATTCAGCCGTTTGTTTTCGTGAAGCATCTGCCGGAGGGGCAGCCCCTTCGGGATTCAGCTGGGGGATAGACGTTCGGCCCGCCGAGCAGCAGGCCGGTTTGGCTGGTGTTGCATTTATATCATTAGTCATCGTTGTATGAGCTCCTAACCGGTCATCTGATCCAGCATCAGCAGCGCCGCGCCGACGGCAATGGCTTCTTCTCCGTAGCTGCCTTTGCTGAAAATAACCTGATATTTTGGATAATGATATGTTTTGCGGATTGCAGTTTGGGTGGCGGTATAAAAAAACAGGTTTGAATCCGTCATTAGCGGTCCGCCAAGCACCACCTTCTCCGGATACAAAATGTTCAACAGATTGGCTAAGCCGATTCCGAAATAAGTCGCGGCTTGGGTAACAACCTCGGTAACCATAGGATCGAGCCGCTTGAGAGCCTGCATGATATGACTGTATCTTGCTTGCTCTCCATGCTGCAGCAGCTCATGCAAATAACTGCTTCGCCCTGTCCGAAGCCGGGCGTTGACTTCCCGTTCAATGGCATAAACGGAGGCGTAGGAGTCCAGACAGCCGTAATTTCCTTTTGCCGTACGATAGGAGATTCCGTCTGCTTGAATAACCATCTGTCCGAACGAGCCTTCCATATCGGCTGCGCCGTAAATCAGTTTGCTGTCCGACATCATGGACAAGCGCAGGCCTGTACCGCCGTGAACGTAGAGAAGATGACGGAAATCCTTCGCTCTGCTGGCCCAGGCTTCCGCAATAATGGCGGTATTGGCGCCGTTGTCGAGCTGAATGGAAATAGTCATTTTTTCTTGCAGCCGCCGAACGATCTCGACATGCTGCCAGCCCGGCGCGGGAAACCACTCGGGTTCTTCAATAATGCCCGTCTCCCGGTCAAGTGGTCCGACAGCTCCGATTCCCATGCCAATGATCGAAGAGAGCGGCAGTTGATGCGCCAAAAGCCAGGCGTTTGCCTGGCTTGCCACTTGTTCGATTATTCGTTCAGGCGTTGAGTCTGCGCCCATCGCCCATTCCGCTGTTTCTACAATTCGTCCGGTCAGATCGAGCAGGACTAGCCTCGACGATACCCGGGATATATCCAGTCCAAAGGCGTAACCGTACTCGCCTCGAACTTGATATAAAATCGGCCGTCTTCCGCCGGTGGAGGCGCCGAGTCCGCTCTCCACAATGACACCGATGGAGACGAGTTCATCCAGTACGCGGGTAAGCGTACTGGTCGTTAACCCGCTGACGGCGAGCAGATCGTTTTTGGATATTTCTTGTTTGCGTCTAATATGGTCGAATATCTCTTTGGCTTTGGCCGAGGCAATTCGTTCTTTTGCCGAAACTATTTCTTCGCTTGAATCATGCATAGATCCATATCCCCACTATTCCTGATCCCAGAATAATCGCCAGCGGATGGACGCGGAACTTTATCATGGCTGCGAGCGCTGCGATAAAGATGGCCACGCTGGCAAAGGTGCTTACAGTGGCAGCCGCTTTAATGTTGGAATTAATCGTCATGGTGTAGGCTGCATAAGCGATTAAGGCGATAACAGCGGGTTTCATGCCGTTAAGCGTAGCCTGTACCCAATGATTATCATACATACGATAAAAAACGGTGGCAACCAGGAATATGATAATAGCGGATGGGAGAACCATGCCAAGCGAAGCGACGAGGCTTCCCGGCAAGCCTGCGGTGGAGTATCCGACATAAACGGCGGCGTTCATCGCTACCGGTCCCGGAGCCATGCCGGCCAGGGCGATCGCTTCGGTATACTGCTGCGGGCTCATCCAGTTGTTGTCCATAACGGCTTGCCCGACCACGGGAAGCATCGCGTAGCCGCCGCCGAAGGACATGAATCCAATTTTGAAGAAAGTCCAGAATAGATTCATTAACATCAGCGGTCAGCCTTCTTTCTTAGCTTATATAGAGTAATCATCGCCAGGAATGACGGGTTGCAGCTGGCGGCGCGGGGAAGGGAAGATTACTTCGTGTGCGAGCCAGATTAAGGTGCCTATCGCCAATACGAGAATAGGATGAATCGGCATGAACAGCAGCAGCAGCAGACAAATCGTGACAATGCTCCATGCCAGCGGGCGGGTTAGCGCCTGTTTGCCCATGCGCAGCGCGGCGTAGACGATAAGAGCGACGATGGTTGGCTTAATGCCGCTCAGCGCGGCTTGCACGATGGAGTTATCCCCGAAGCCTGCGGCGGCCGCGCACAGGAAAAGCATAAACAGCACCGTAGGGAGGCAAATGCCGATAACAGCGCTCACCAAGCCGGGGACGCCGGCAATCCGGTAGCCGACAAAGGCGGCTACATTAACGCCGATTCCGCCCGGCGCCGCACCGGCGATGGCTGTGATTTCGCTCATTTCCGGCGTGTCCAGCCACTTGCGGCGCTCCGTAATTTCCCGTTCAATCGCGGGCAGAATCGCATAACCTCCGCCGAATGTAGTGGGGCCGACCTTGAAGAAGGAGGTTAGCAGCTGCATGCAAAGAGAGAATTGCTCGCTGGCCAGTGAAGTTTTCATGGAGATTCCTTCTTCCTGTTCCTGACTAGGGTTTCTTATACTCCTAGTATACTCCACTTTTTTTCGTTTTGGAATAAAGTTTGTGAAAAGAATATTTTTAATCCCATTAATCTTAACCATATTAATCGGATATATCGGAAAAGTAGAGAACTTAAAATCAAAATGGAAGTTATGTGACCATCTTACTTGGTATTATTCTGATTCCGGTAAGCGGACGGGGATAAGGAATGATAGGTTTTGAAAGCCCGCGTGAACGCAAATAGAGTGGAATAGCCGAGCGAGTTGGCGATTTCCGTCACGGAGGCAGGTGTTCCGAGCAGCAGCTCCTTTGCTTTGCTCATCTTCACGCTGGCGATGTATTCTGCAGGCGAAATGCCGGCTGTTTTCGTAAATAGGGTAGAGAAATAGCTCCGGTTTAGCCCGGCAAACCGCGCAACCTGCTCCACGGTAATTCCCTCGGCTGCATGGAGCCGAATGTAGGACATGCATGGCTCAATCCAGCTTTGTTTGGCGGAAGGCCCGCTGCGCTGCGTATCTCCGGCAGGAATGAATTTGGCAAAAAAATGGTACATCAGGCTTTTTAGCTCCAGACATGCGGTCAGCTTGTCCGTCCCGGGCTCTCTTAAGCGATGCAGCACCTGCTCGATCAGCTCTTGAAGCTCCGGGCTCCATTTTCCTTTCAGATATGGCGATTCCGGCTTAAATCCGGCAAGTCCAATCAGCTTTTCCATGCCGGGACCGTCGATTCTAAACCAGGAGAGGCGCAGCGTATCAGGGTCGTTTGGTTTATAGTACACGTAAGTGCGGTTCGGATACATGCAAAATACATCCCCAGCCGACAGAACGGACTGTTTGCCTCCGCTCTCAACAATAAGAGTTCCTTCCCTGACAAAATGTATACTGTAGCACTCAATTCTTCTCGGGCCTACCCGGTAATGAGGCTTCGCAACGTTGCTTCCCGCCCGAAGCAGCCAAAAAGGGCTCTCAATGTCGAGTTCAGTCGGAGAGTAAAACAAATACTCCGCATATTCCACATCATATTCCTGCATTTGCATCCGTTCCACTCCGTTTCGTCGTTCCAAAAATCCAACATAATGATAAACTCATCATACATTTAGCTATTCCCCAAGGGTACCCCTTTTTTTATAATCGAATGGAGGAGGCTGACCGATGAAAAAACCGAATGTTCTCTTGATAACGAGCGATCAGCAGCACTGGAATACGATTGGCGCCTTTAATGATGAAGTCCATACGCCGAACCTGGATCGGCTTGTGCGCGAAGGGACAACTTTTACGAGAGCGTATTGTCCAAACCCTACCTGTACGCCGACCCGCGCATCAATTATAACCGGCATGTATCCTAGCCAGCATGGAGCCTGGACGCTCGGCACCAAGCTAATGGAAGACCGCCATACGGTAGGCGAAGACTTTAATGCAGCCGGCTACAAAACCGCGCTGGTAGGCAAGGCTCATTTCCAGCCGCTCGGTTCAACGGAGGAATTCCCTTCGCTGGAGTCCTATCCGATTCTTCAGGACCTGGACTACTGGAAAAAGTACAGCGAGACGTTTTACGGCTTCGACCATGTCGAACTCGCCAGAAACCATGTGAACGAAGCGCATGTCGGACAGCATTATGCGATTTGGATGGAGGAGAAGGGCTGCCATAACTGGCGGGATTATTTCTTGCCGGGCACCGGTACGATGGACCGGAATCAGAAGTACAGCTGGCCGATTCCGGAGGAATTCCATTACAACACGTGGATCGCTGAGCGGACCAACGCGTTGATGGAGCAGTATCAAGAGGATGGCGAAAGCTTTTTCCTCTGGTCGAGCTTTTTTGATCCGCATCCCGAATATCTTGCTCCGGAGCCATGGGATACGATGTACGATCCCGACAAGCTTACGATTCCAGAGCTGGTGCCGGGCGAGCATGACAAAAACCCGCCTCATTTTGCTAAAACTCAGGAGGAAAATCCGGATTTCTCCGATTTGGCGGAAACGGGCAAAGGCATTCACGGATATCGTTCTCATCTTTACTATGAATACGGGAACTGGCCGCGTTTGACCGATTACGACAAGAAAAAGCAGGTAGCCGTTTATTACGGCATGATCAGCTTAATGGATAAATACATCGGCAAGATTTTGGACAAACTGGATGAGCTGGGCATTGCGGATAACACGATTGTTGTGTTTACGACAGATCACGGCCATTTCTTCGGTCAGCACGGGCTGCAGGCTAAGGGCGGATTCCACTACGAGGACTTGATCAAGCTTCCGTTCATCGCTCGTTACCCGGGACATATTCCGGCAGGCAAATCAAGCGAAGCGATCCAATCGCTCGTTGACCTTGCTCCGACGTTCCTGTCTTTCTGCGATATTCGGGTTCCGTATGCGATGACTGGCGTCGATCAGAAAAAGGTATGGCTCGGCGAGGCCTCGGAAGCGAGAGACCATGCCATTTGCGAATTCCGGCATGAGCCGACGACCATTCATCAGAAGACTTACGTTGATGCGCGATACAAAATCACCGTTTATTACAATCAGACCTACGGTGAAATATTCGATTTGCTGGAGGATCCGGGCGAGTACAACAATCTGTGGGACGAACCGGCCGCGGCTGCGCTCAAGTCCGAGCTGCTGCTTAAATATGCCTGGGCTGAGCTTGGCAAGGAATCGATGCCGATGCCGCGTATTAGCGGGGCATAGAAAAGCCTTAATCCAATATAAAACGCCGCAGCGTAGGCTGCGGCGTTTTATATTGCGGCATTCCGAATCAATTATTCCGGATAATGAGCTGGTGAGCGCTATTGCCGTAAGATTCGGAGTATTTTATTGGGGCATCGGTCTCAACCGAATCGAATTTGGTGTTTATGCCGCCGTAGACGGACATTTTAAACGAAAGAATACCCAAGTTGCTCATTTGAGCATCTGTGACGTTATAAACGACTGAAACGCTAGTATCTTTGAACCATTTAGCTATGACTTCGTAGCGGCTTGTTCCGCCGGGCGATATAGAATCCGAAGGAGCCGGCAGTTCGATGTCTCCTGTCGGCGGAGCAGGCCGATACAAGTAAAGGCCGCCCGTTTGATTTTTAATTTCAAAGCCGTACGTTCTTAAGGCTGAAGGCGGGTCGCTGCTTAGGCCGGCTGGCGAATATCCGAATGTTTGAAGCACAATGACGAGCAGAATAAATAAAATCAGAATTTGAGCAGCGCTGCTCCATTTGCCGCGGGGTTTTTCGGATGTATTTGGCATCTTGATTTCTCCCTTAAAGTTTTTAATATATCTGTATGATATTCATAGTTTCGTGCAGTTGATTCTGGCAAACGTCATTGACCATTTAATATATGAGCTGGAATTAAGAATGCAAAAAAAAGTACGGCAGCCGGTATGAAAACGGACTGCCGTACTTTTTATTTTCATAAGAATGTGCTAGATAATCGCATTTTCTTCCACGATAACTTTAACAAACTGGATGCTGCGGTCCTCGGGACCTTTAACCGGCAGTCCAACCTCAACGTGATCCACGATGTAATCGATGTTGGACTGGGAGATAACCTCGCCAGGAAGCAGGATCGGAATGCCCGGCGGATAGACATAGATGAATTCCGCAATAATCCGGCCGGCGGATTCTTTAAACGGCACAACTTCCGTCTCACCATAAAAGGCCTCGCGCGGCGTAAGCGAGAGCTGCGGGATGTCTGGAATTTTGACAACCAGCTCCTGCACCTCGTCAACCTGAGGATAGCGCTGCACCATGGCGCGCAGAGCGTCCAGCAGCTGGCTGACCGTATCCTCCGTATCCCCCGGGGTAATCAGACAGAGAATGTTGTACATATCCGACAGCTCAACCTCAAGGTTGTAATTGTCGCGCAGCCAATTCTCCGCATCGTATCCGGTAATTCCGAGATGTCGGACATGAATTGACACCTTGGTCGGATCAAGATCAAAAGTCGCTTCGCCTCCGAGAATTTCCTTGCCGAAGCAGTACAGGCCAGGGATGGCGTTGATCGCTTCCCGCGCTCTTTGGGCCAATTCGATTGCTTTGTCGGCCATGGCTTGTCCGTTGACAGCAAGATTGCGCCGGGACGTATCGAGCGAGGCCAGCAAAATGTAGGAAGTGGATGTCGTCGTCAGCATGCTTATAATCGTTTGCACACGCTGCGGATTGATTCGTCCCGCTTTCATATTAAGCACCGAGCTTTGCGTCATGGAGCCGCCCAGCTTATGGACGCTCGTTGCAGCCATGTCGGCGCCAGCCTGCATCGCGCTCATAGGCAGATCGCCGCTGAAGTGAATGAGCACGCCATGCGCTTCGTCCACCAGGACAGGAATGTCGTAGCTGTGCACAAGCTCAACAATTTCTTTTAAATTGGCGCAAATACCGAAGTAGGTCGGGTTAATGACAAGTACAGCCTTTGCGTCAGGATGGCGCTCCAGCGCGCGCCGCACCGAACGTGTCGTAATGCCGTGATCGATGCCGAGATTGGAGTCCCGTGCAGGAGAAATAAACACCGGACGAGCCCCAGCGAATATAATGGCGGACATGACGGACTTGTGAATATTGCGCGGCACGATAATTTTGTCTCCGGGAGAGCAGACGGAAAGAATCATCGTCATAATGGCGCCGCTTGTGCCTTGAACGGAAAAGAAGGTGTAGTCGGCCCCGAATGCATCGGCGGCCAGCTTCTGGGATTCCTCAATGACGCCTGTCGGCTGATGAAGATCATCCAGCGGGGCTATATTGATCAAATCGATCGACAACGCGTTGTCACCGATAAAATTTCGGAATTCAGCATCCGTGCCAACGCCTTTTTTGTGTCCCGGAATATGGAACTGCAGCGGGTTATTCTCCGCGTGGCGGCGGAGCGCGCTGAAGAGAGGGGTGCGGTTATGGTCCACCGTATTCATCCACAGCCTTTCAGTTTCAGGTATACAAACAAGGTTGAGTATAGCATGTACCGGGGGGATTGCAAGCCTGCAATGCGTCCATTTCCCAATCTCCAAAAAGCGGCGCTGGCATTGAAGCGGCGTGCTGAGTCAGCACAGGCAATGGAAGAAAGCCCCGCTTCCGTGCAAAGGCATCTGCGCGGTAGAACGGGGCTAATGGCACCGGTACGGAATTACTGGGCGGCCAGCTGGTAAAGAGGCATGAGCGTTTGAAAAATGGACTCGGCTTTGGCTACGAAGGCTTCGCCGTTCTGCAGCAGCGGGTCGTTGCGGTCAAGATGGATACCGCACAGCAACTCGGCCGATTTGACGGAGCGCAGGCGCTCGAATAGGCCGTGAAGCTGCTCGCCGCTCATGCTGTCGTGAAGCTCAGCTCCAGGCTGCATATGGTCGCCGGACCAGCGATAGCCTGCGCCTGAAGGCACGAGCGAGCGAATCTCTTCAAGCCGGGCAATCGCGCGTGCGGCAAAGTCGGCTTTGCCTGGCGCTTCATAAATGACGGCGAACTGGATGAAGGCATGAGTGCCCCAAAGGCCGATCTGAAAATGAGGATGCGCTTTGTAGCCGCGTTTGTTCGCGGCGAAGGCAACCCAAGTATCCTTGGGCGGGTTTACGGTGCGGCGGGCATGCTTGGCTACATGCGGGAAAAACTCCGTTCCCGAAAGCGCGGCAAGCTCTGGAGACAGCCGCTCGCCAAGCAGCTCCAGCTTCGGCCTGATGCCGGCAATGAGCGCCTCCATGCGAGGTTCCAGCCCCGGGATGCCAAATACGTCGAAATCCGACGGTCCAAAGCCTGGGAAGGCGAGGAAATTCGCGGCCGGAGCGGCCGCCGTGTCTATATATGTCATGTATGTACCGTCCTTTCCGGGCCATAAAATTAACCCTTCGCAGCGCTGCTAAAGGTCATGAGCAGCCAAACTTGTCCATATAGTATAACACAGGAGCGAAGCCGACTGGACAAGCGGGAAGGGCGGATGCGAGCACCGTCATAGGAGGGATTGACATCGCAAAGGCCTGTTTTAATGAAAGCGGTTTATTTTCAGAGGGGCAGCTGCCCTTTTCTTCAAAATTAGTCAATAAACCAAGTTGCCATCACATAAGATGGAGTATAAACTACAAGTAAGATCAAATTGTCAGAACATTTAGTCTACAATAAACAAGCAGGGGAGGGATTGCCGTGAACAAGAGCTACGAAGTGGAATATTGCAATTTGGAACTGCGATTTGACCGCCGGCAAATCCAGAATCTCATCCGCGATTTGATCCATGAAGGCTATTCCCTCTACTGGAGCGAGACAGAAGCGCAATTTCTGATTTCAATCCGTACGGGCAGGAAGCTTGTGAAGCTTCGATTCCAAAAAATGAAGAACCGCTACAAAATTGTAGGCGATTATATCATTAAAGACGAGAAGCTGTCCGAGCTGATTGAGAAGCTGATCGGTGACACGCGCGGCCATGCGGTCGTGAAACGGATGAAAGACCGTCAAATCGTCATTGAAAATATTATGTTCGGCGAAATTATCAGACTCGTGGAGGTGTCGGGGATGGAACACCGCATTATTTATCAAAAGAAGCCGGTTGTCACCCTGGAGGAAATTACGAAGGCTTTCCAATCGACCCGTGCCGAAGAGCGCGCCGCCGTCCTCCGTTACGAGCTGGATTATGAGTTATGCGTTTTGTACGACGCCCTTCAGGCAAATGACAGCAAAACGGCGGATGAAAGCCGCGAGCGTTTAGCTGTTATGCGGGGGGAAATGCTTCAATTAGAGCTGTAGCATTCGACCGAGATACATCGGTCGAGAGCTACGCGTAAGAGAGCGTAGCGTTCTTCCGGTGTAACGTAAGAGAGCTACGCGTAGAAGAGCTGTAGCGTTCCTGGACTTATGCCCATCTTATGCCGTTACCTGCTCTCAGGTGCTGCTTTGCCGCCATTATCATTCGCAGCCTCCAAGGCTCGTCCCGTTTCGGGCGCCTTGGAGGCTTTTTATCGTCCCCGCCAGCGGTTCATGCAATATTCATGTAAGCGACATTCCGCTATTGGAATCGTTCATGGTACAATTATTTGCATATCCGGTCAAAAAGGGTACACTAAGAAAAGTGTGTATCGGTATATTTCTCAGCAAAGGAATGGTAACCATGTCGAAACAACAAATCGGCGTTGTCGGTCTTGCCGTTATGGGCAAAAACCTGGCGCTTAACATTGAGAGCAAAGGCTTCACGGTGTCGGTGTACAACCGCTCCCGCGAAAAAACGGACGAGCTCCTTGCGGAGTCGCCCGGCAAAAATCTGTTCCCGGCCTACACGATCGAAGAATTCGTCGCTTCCCTTGAAGTGCCGCGCAAAATTCTGATCATGGTCAAAGCCGGCCGTCCTACGGACGCTGTCATTGACGAGCTCGTTCCGCATCTGGAGCAGGGCGACATCATCATCGACGGCGGCAACGCCTACTTCCCTGACACGGAGCGCCGCAGCAAAGACCTCGAAGCCAAAGGCTTCCGTTTCGTCGGCGCTGGCGTTTCCGGCGGCGAGGAAGGCGCGCTGAAAGGCCCGGCTATTATGCCAGGCGGCCCTGAATCCGCTTATAAACTCGTTGAGCCGATTTTGACGGGCATCTCCGCAAAAGTTAACGGCGACCCTTGCTGCACGTACATCGGACCGGGCGGCGCAGGCCACTACGTGAAGATGGTTCACAACGGCATCGAGTACGGCGACATGCAGCTCATTACGGAAGCTTACCACCTGCTGAGCTCCGTGCTTGGCCTGAACACGGACGAGCTGCACGAGATTTTCACCGAATGGAACAAAGGGGAGCTTGACAGCTACCTGATCGAGATTACGGCTGACATTTTCTCCAAAAAGGATCCGGAAACCGGCAAAGCGATGGTTGATGTTATTCTTGACTCCGCAGGCCAAAAAGGCACCGGAAAATGGACAAGCCAAAGCGCGCTTGACCTCGGCGTACCGCTGTCTATTATTACTCAATCCGTCTTCTCCCGTTTCCTTTCCGCAATGAAGGAAGAGCGCGTTGCCGCAAGCAAAGTGCTGAACGGTCCTAAGCCAGCTCCTTACACCGGCGACAAAGCGGCATTTGTTGAAGCGGTACGCAAAGCGCTGTTCGCGAGCAAAATCTGCTCCTACGCGCAAGGCTTTGCTCAAATGCGCGCGGCATCCGACGAGTTCGGCTGGAACCTGCGCTACGGCGATATCGCGATGATTTTCCGCGGCGGCTGCATTATCCGCGCCCGCTTCCTGCAGAACATCAAGGACGCATACGATCGCGATTCCGAACTGAAAAACCTGCTGCTTGACGACTACTTTAAAAATGTCGTTGAGTCGTACCAAGGCGCATGGCGCGAAGTCGTTACCGCTGCTGTTGCAAGCGGAATTCCGGTGCCGGGCTTCTCCAGCGCACTGGCTTACTTCGACAGCTACCGTACAGAGCGTCTGCCTGCGAACCTGCTCCAGGCGCAGCGCGACTACTTCGGCGCGCATACGTTCGAGCGCACGGACAAAGAAGGCGTCTTCCACTTCGAGTGGATGGATTCCAACAAAGGTTAATCCCGGTCGGGAATTAATCCGTGCAGAGCCTCGCGCAGTCTGCTGCGAAGCCGCTCCGCCTCCAGCGGACCGCTGCGCGGCGACAGCAGCAGACTCATTGCGGCTTCGGCGAAGCTCTGGTAATTTTTCATAAGACGTGGCTGCGGAAGCTCCTGCAAAACAGGGGCTCCGTCAGCCACTTTTTTTCGTATGTAGTCAAGCGCCCAGATCGCATCTTCACGGCATAACCCAACATTTGAATCCAGAATAAGCCGGAGTCTCTTTTCGGCTTGAGAGCTGGCGGAGCTGCTCTTATCCACGGCTCCTGCCTCCTTTCGGATGGTTGTTGAAGGTCCTGAGCCAAGTACGGAATCTTTCATTCTATCCTTATGATAAAATGAGATTTTTATACCCTCTGTCTAGCAAAAAATGATATGATATCCGAAGGCTTAAGCTGCAAATCGGGCAAAACTTAGGAGAGGTGTGACGGCCGCATGATATCGGAAGAAATCCATCGTAAAATTGTGTTGGTCGGTTTTATGGGCACCGGCAAATCGACCGTGGCGGCAAAAGTTGCTGACAGGCTCGGCTGGAAGTGCACGGATAGCGATTCGGAAGTTGTGGCGGAAGAAGGCTGCACGATTGCAAAGCTCTTTGAAACCCGCGGAGAAGAGTATTTCCGCGATGCGGAAACGAGAGTTTTGACCCGGCTGCTGCAGTCCGGCGAGCCTTTGGTCATTGCGACAGGAGGCGGCGCAGTGCTGCGCGAGGTTAATCGCCGATTCATGCTGGAGCGCTCCTACGTGGCTGCGCTGCAGGCGTCCGAGGCGGTAATTGTGGAGCGCGTTCGTTACGACAAGGGCAGGCCTCTGCTGGCGGACGATCCGGCAGGCAAGGTGCGTGAGCTGATGCTAAAGCGGCAGGGGGCGTATGATTTCGCTCCATTGCAGGTAATGACCGACAGCTTGACCCCCGACGAGGCGGCGGAAGCGGTCGCAGAGGGCTATCGTCTTGCTTCAAGGCTTTACCGCGCTTAAGGCTTGCAGACCATGTCAAAGGCAATGAACAATTCGACATATAGAAGGGGATCGATGAACATGGACGTACTCGTAACGCCAACACCGGAGCTTAAGGGCAGCATTCAGGCGCTCTCCTCCAAAAACTATACAACGCGTTATCTGCTTGTGGCCGCGCTTGCGGAGGGCACAAGCACGATTTACTATCCGGCTCACAGCGAAGACAGCGACGCAATGCGCCGCTGCATCCGCGATCTTGGGGCGGAGCTGACGGAAGACGAAGAGAAAATCATCATTAAAGGCTTTGGCAGCAATCCGCGCGATGTCCGCGAGCTGAACGTCGGCAACGCCGGCGCGGTGCTGCGTTTTCTGATGGCGGTAACGGCGCTTTGCCCGGATGTAACCTTTGTGAATACGTATCCTGATTCCCTTGGCAAACGGCCGCATGACGATCTGATCGTTTCGCTGCGCCAGCTTGGGGTTGAGGTGGACGATAACGGCGGCAAGCTGCCGATTACGATCCGCGGCGGAGCGCCGAAGGGCGGCAAAATTACCGTATCGGGCAACGTGAGCTCGCAGTTTCTCAGCGCACTGCTGTTCCTGACTCCGCTGCTTCCCGAGGACAGCGAGATTCAGGTGCTCGACGATTTGAAGTCCAAAGTGGTCGTCGGCCAGACGCTTGAGGTGCTGGAGCAGGCAGGCATCGTTATCGAAGCCTCCGAAGATCTGATGTCTTACCGTGTGCCGGGCGGCCAGCGTTATGCGGCGCGCACGTACCGTGTTCAGGGAGATTATCCTGGCTCCGCAGCCGTACTGGCGGCGGCAGCTGTTACGAAGTCGGACATTACGATTCACGGCCTGCCGGAACAGAGCCGTCAAGGCGAACGCGCTGTCGTTGACGTGCTGCGCATGATGGAAACGCCGCTCCAATTTGATGGCGACAACGTAACCGTTAAAGGCAACGGCAAGCTTAAAGCGGTTGAGTTCGACGGCGACGCCGCAACGGACGCCGTGCTGGCGATGGTCGCCGCAGCGGTATTTGCAGAGGGCACGTCTCGCTTTTACAACGTCGAGAACCTCCGTTACAAGGAATGCGACCGCATCACCGATTATCTCAACGAGCTGCGCAAGGCAGGCGCTGAAGTAGAAGAAAAGCGCGACGAGATCATCGTGCATGGCAAGCCGGAAGGCCTTGAGGGCGGCGTGGAAATTAACGCTCATTACGATCACCGCGTTATTATGGCTCTGACTGTGGTCGGCCTGCGCTGCCGCAAGCCGCTGTTGATCCGCGACGCTCATCATGTTGCCAAATCGTACCCGATTTATTTTGATCATCTGCAGGCGCTTGGGGCCAATGTTCAGTGGCAGGAATAGCGTAAAGCGGAGGCGAACAGGGTAAAGTAGCAGGTAGTGCGATTACGCTTATAAGGAGGACACAGCTATGGCATTTACCAATCCTGAACGGGATGATATCAAATGGCTGCTGGAAGCCAACACGACGGTTGCCGTTGTCGGCCTGTCCGACAAACCAGACCGCACCTCCTACTCCGTATCAGAGGCGATGCAGCAGAGAGGCTACCGGATCATCCCGGTTAATCCTTCGGCTCAAGGAGACATTTTGGGCGAAAAGGTATATGCGAACTTGGCTGATATCGCGGAGCCAATCGGTATCGTCAATGTGTTCCGGCGCAGTGAATTTACGCCGGATATTGCCCGCGAAGCCGTAGCGGCAGGAGCGAAGGTATTATGGCTCCAGCTTGGCGTATATAACGAGGAAGCGGCGCAAATCGCTCAAGAAGGCGGACTGACGGTTATTATGGACCGCTGCATCAAGGTGGAGGACTCTATCCTTCGTCCCGATATCCAACGGGCATAAGCTCCGTAAACGTCTACCATTCGGTCAGGCAGGCCCTCCGCGGCCTGCCTTCTTTCTTTTGACAACGGAAGGGGAAAGCGCGTACGATATTTCCGGTAGCCATAACCCGTTTTAATTTCCCGACCGAAATGGCGGAAGAGGAGGAGCAGCATGAACTTCATGGGCAAATTGCAGCAGCTCGGCCGTGCCGTCATGCTGCCGATGATTATTTTGCCCGCAGCGGCGATCTGTTTAAGCTTAAGCAATCTGCCTTGGGATGCGCTCGGTCTGCCTGCAATGGCGGATTATCTGTCCGTCGCGGGCAACTCGCTTTTTGTGTTTTTGCCGTATCTGTTCGCTGCCGGGGTCGCATGGGGCACCTCTAGCAACGGCGGGGCCGCAGCATTATCTGCGCTGGCAGGCATGTTCATCTATACGGGCATTGTACAGTTCAGCCACTTTAATATTCAGCCGACGGTGCTGATCGGCGCACTGATCGGAATGCTGGCCGGATACAGCTATGAACGTTTTAAATCTATTCGGCTGCCTGAATACATACAATTTTTTGGAGGGCCTCGTTTTGTCCCGCTGTTTGTAAGCTTTGTATGCGTCCTGTTCTCCATGCTGATGGTCGGCATCGCTCCCTCATTAAGCAAAGCGCTTGTATGGCTGGGCGACGTGGTCGCATCGGCTGGGGGCTTCGGCGTGTTTCTGTACGGATTTTTGCACCGGATTCTGGTCGTATTTGGCCTACACCATCTGCTCAACCATGTGTTTTGGTTCCAGGTTGGCGGGTTCCGCATGGATAACGGCAGCATGGTATACGGCGATTTGCCGCGTTTTTTTGCCGGCGACCCTACTGCAGGCGTGTTTATGGCAGGCTTATATCCAACGATGATGTTTGCGCTTCCGGCCATCGCGCTGGCGATCATCCAGGAGGCGCGGGAGGATCTTAAACCGAAGATTAAACGGACGTTTCTGTCGGCGGCGCTGGCTTCCTTTTTGACTGGAGTGTCGGAGCCGGTGGAGTTCGCATTTCTGTTTGTCGCTCCGTACCTGTTTGTTGTCCACGCCTTTATCTCGGGCATTATTATGTGGGTTACCTACGAGCTGGGCATTTTGCACGGCTTCTCGTTCTCGTCCGGAGCCATCGATTATATCCTGAACATGCATCTGGCAACAAAAGGCTGGCTGCTAATACCACTGGGCATCGTCGTTTTTATGCTGTATTATGGACTTTTCCGATGGGCGATCCGCCGCTTCCGGATTCCGACGCCGGGCCGGGAAGAAGGCTCCGCGCTGGACGACTGGGCGGGCGACATTCCGTATCGGGCTCCGTTAATTTTGCAGGCGATCGGCGGCAAAGACAATTTGGAGACGCTGGAAGCCTGTATTACGAGGCTGCGCATCAAGGTGCGTAACGAACGGCTGCTCGACAATGCCGCATTGCGCGATCTTGGCGCAGCAGGCGTCATCCGGCTTGGCGGAGGCAATGTGCAGGTAGTGTTCGGCACCTTCTCCGAGCTGATCCGCGAGGAAATGATCAAAACGATGCAGCGCGACCAGACCCAGGTTCATTTCAGCTCGCCGGTTCAGGGACGGATGATTCCGCTTGACGAGGTGCCGGATCCAATTTTTGCCGGAAAGCTTGTTGGCGACGGAGTCGCTTTTATACCGGATCGGGGAGAGCTTGTGGCTCCTGTTAAAGGAACCGTAATCGTGCTTTATCCTACGATGCATGCGATTGGTCTTCGCACGGAGGAAGGGCTTGAGGTGCTGATGCATATCGGCATCGACACTTCTGCGCTTAAGGATGAGGGAATTTTCAGCGCGGCGGTTAAAGAAGGAGACGAGGTAGCCGCTGGGCAGCTGCTCATTTCGTTTGATGTGCAGCGTCTGCGGACGGCCGGCAAATCGCTGGCGACGCCGATGATTATAACAAATCCTCAGCTGGTCCGTTCATGGGGTTACGGGCCGTTCAAGACGGTGAAGCGCGGTCAATCCGCTATTATGTCGGTCAGGCTTCGCGAGAGAGAGGATAGTCAGGTTGGAGGGAAACGCTCATGATTCAGGGTATTGGAGCTTCTTCAGGGATTGCAATCGGCAAATGTTTTGTGCTCCCGAACTGGGAATGGGATTTGCCCGAGCAAAAAATCGACGTCGCCGATCTCGCTAGAGAATTCGAGCGCCTTTACGAAGGCATTCGAACCTCTAAAGTGGAAATCGAGCAGATGAAGGATGAGCTGAGCGAGGTCGTCGGCCCGGCGGAAAGAAGCATTTTCGACGCCCATCTGGCGATTCTCGACGATCCGGTGTTCATGAACGAGATTCAGGGGATGATCGAGCGTCAATACAAAGCTGCAGAAGTGGCGGTCAAAGAAGCAATTGACCACTTTGTTACGATGTTTGACCTGCTGGACGACGAATATATGAAAGAACGGGCGCTGGACATCCGCGATGTCGGCAACCGGCTGCTCAAACATCTGCTTGGCGCGCCGGAAATTACGCTGCCGTCGGATACTCAGCCCTATATTTTAATCGCTAAGGAATTGTCGCCTTCCCAGCTGGCGCATCTGAATCCAAGCAACGTGCTTGGCATAACTACCTTTGGGGGAAGCATGACTTCCCATTCCGCCATTATGGCTCGTGCGCTTGGCATTCCGCTTGTCGTCGCAGCCGAGGGCAAGCTGGAGGAAACCGTTGTTACAGGCGATATGCTTATTATGGACGGGACCACTGGCGAAATTGTGTTAAGCCCGTCCCTGGAGCAGATTCGCGCCTACACCAAGCTTAAGCAGGAGCAGGAAGAGGAGCGCAACCGCCTGCGCGGCCTTGCGCATGTCGATCCGTCCACGCCGGATGGCAAAACGCTGCGTCTATCGGCCAATATCAGCTCTCTGAAGGAGCTTGAATTGGCGCTGTCCAGCGGAGCCCATGGCGTAGGGCTGTTCCGGACGGAATTCCTGTACATGGACCGGACGCGCTTCCCGAAGGAAGAGGAGCAGTTTGAGGTTTACCGCAGCGTAGCCGAAAAGCTGGAGGGCGGCTCGCTTGTCATTCGAACGCTTGATATCGGCGGCGACAAACATCTGGATTATTTTGAGCTGCCGGAAGAAGAGAATCCGTTTCTGGGCTATCGGGCGATTCGCATCAGCCTGGACCGCAAGGATTTGTTCCGGACGCAGCTGCGGGCGATACTTCGGGCGTCACACTACGGTAATGTGAAGGTGATGTACCCGCTTATTTCGTCGGTGGAAGAGGTGCGGGAAGCGAACCGCGTGCTTCAAGAAGCGATGGAGGAGCTTAGGCAGGAAGGCAAGCCGTTTAATCCGAGCATGGAAACCGGCGTTATGATTGAGCTGCCTGCGGCGGTGATGATAGCGGAGCTGCTTGCCCGCGAGGTGGATTTTTTCAGCATCGGCACGAACGATCTGGTCCAGTTCACGCTTGCCGTTGACCGCATGAACGATAAGATTTCCCATCTGTACGAGCCGTATCATCCCGCTGTGCTGCGCATGCTTCGCACAACCGTGGAAGCGGCGCGCCGGCAAGGGATTACGGTAGGCGTATGCGGGGAAATGGCGGGTGATCCCGCCGCGCTTCCGGTCTGGCTCGGTCTTAACGTGGACGGACTTAGCATGTCGTCCCATTCCATTCTTCAGGTGAAGGAAAGATTGCTCCGCACGGGCCAGGAGGAGTGCAGGGCGGTGCTGGAGCATATTATGGCAAGCAGCACGGCCTCTGAAATCAAGCGTCATCTGCGGGAATTCCGGACTGAAATTGATCTGCGGGATGAGCAGGAGGAACAAGAGGAGCAAGCGCGGATCGCCAGCGTTTCGGATTCTATTTGCAACTAGGGGATTAAGCAAGCTGCTTTCTGAACAGAAACAAGAGCCTTGCCAATGCGGCAAGGCTCTCTTATTTTGCAATGAAGCGATTACCCTTTTAATGCGTCTACAAAAGCTTTTGCGTATGGAGGAAGATCCGGCGGACGGCGGGCGGAAATTAAGTTGCCGTCAACAACAACCGCTTCGTCGTACCAGACAGCGCCTGCATTTTCCATATCGTCGCGAATGCCGGGAGTGGAAGTTACTTTACGCCCCTGCAAAATTTTAGCCGAGACGAGCACCCAGCCGGCATGGCAAATCTGTCCGATCGGCTTGCCGCTGCGGTCCATTTCCTGGACGAGACGGAGCACCTCGGGGTAACGTCGAATTTTGTCGGGAGCCCAGCCGCCCGGAACGAGCAATCCGTCTACGGACGCCGCGTCGATTTCTTCATAGGAAAGATCGGCTGTTGCCGGAACGCCGTATTTGCCAATATGGGTTTTGCCCTTTTGCGGTCCGGCGAATTCAACGGTTGCGCCTTCCTCGCGCACCCGGTACACAGGGTACCAGAGCTCCAAGTCCTCGAATTCGTCATCCAGCAGGCAGATGACACGTTTGCCTTGCAGAGTCATTCTGATCATTCCTCCTCTTTCGGCTATTGTAAGGGAGGAACGAGGACAAAATCAAACCTTGTCAAGCCGCTGAGAAATTGGTTCCGTTTACATAAAATGCTTGCAAAATGTCAGCAGGAATTTTCTCGAAATAGGTCGAAGTAAGGAGGAGGCTGTAGATAAAAACCTGTACGGCCGTCCCGGAATCGCAGATAATGGATGAAAGACTGCGATGCCCTGCTGATGATGAAGGAGTGGACCAACATGCATAAAATCTGTAATTGCGGCCACACAATGAATATGAAGCTGCGCACGGTAATTTACTCGGGCAAGGTCGAAATCGACAATGTTCCGATCTATTCTTGTTCCTCTTGCAGCCGCAGCGAGGTGCTGCCGGAAGTGAAGCCGGACCTGACAGGCCTGATTGGACAGTTGGGCGAGGAGCCG
Organism: Paenibacillus pasadenensis; assembly: GCF_023715725.1. Classification (GTDB taxonomy): domain Bacteria; phylum Bacillota; class Bacilli; order Paenibacillales; family Paenibacillaceae; genus Paenibacillus_O; species Paenibacillus_O pasadenensis_A. Next base: position 507,215 of record NZ_JAMBOT010000001.1, on the reverse strand, counting down.
GCCAAACAGACTCTACTGTTTAATGAGCTCAATGAATGGGCAGATTTATTAGTAGAGGCTTGTTCGAACCGCAGAACGCCGGATTTGACCGCTGTCCAGCAAATTATCGACGAACGTATCGATTCGCTGCTTGAGCTGCTGCTGCTGGCCGGTTCGGTAGGAGACGAGGCTTGGAGAAGCGAAATCGAGAAAAGGCTGTCCCAGCTCAGCCGCTTCACGATGCATACATAGGACGGCCGACACTCTGACAGCGAGACTGAATTACACAAGAGGAGAGTGAGAAGCGATGAGTTATACTTCCCTTCAAAATATAGAGGATTGGAACGAGGTTGTTGAGCGTTCCCATCAGAAGCCGGTGCTTGTGTTCAAGCACAGCACGCGCTGCAATATTAGCGCGGACGCGCATGCGGCTTGGGAGCGGTGGATGGAAAGCGCCAAAGGGGAATCGGTCGATACAGCGCTGGTGCGCGTTGTTGAAGAGCGCCCGGTATCCAATGCGATTGAAGAGCAGCTTGGCGTGAAGCATGCTTCTCCGCAGGCGATTCTAATTAAGAACGGCAAGGCCGAGTGGCATACGTCCCACTGGCATATCACTGAGGCCTCGCTGGCCGAGAATGTGCGCTGACATTGCATCAGACCCGTATTTATCGTATGATTACCGTAACATAAAGGGGTATTTTCCCGCCGTTAAATTCATCAAAATTGGAGAGAAGGAACCGTGACTGTAACCATTTACGATGTTGCAAGAGAAGCGGGAGTGTCGATGGCTACAGTCTCCCGCGTTGTTAACAACAATCCCAACGTTAAACCGCAAACCCGTAAAAAGGTTTATGAAGCCATTGAACGGCTCGGCTATCGCCCGAACGCCGTAGCGCGCGGTCTCGCTAGCAAAAAAACGACGACCGTAGGCGTCGTTATTCCCGATATTTCCAACTCTAACTTTGCAGAGGTTGCCCGCGGCATTGAAGATATCGCTAACATGTACCACTACAATATCATTCTCTGTAATGCGGACAAGCGCAAGGACAAAGAAATTCGCGTCATCAACACGCTTCTGGAGAAACAGGTCGACGGTCTGCTGTTCATGGGCGGAGCCGTGACCGAGGAGCATATCCAGGCGTTCAAGACGGCGAATGTGCCGGTTGTTCTGTGTGCAACGACCGATGAGGATAACAAAATTCCTTCGGTCGATATCAACCATGAGGAAGCGGCTTACGATGCCGTAAAAACGCTGCTTGCTCAAGGCCACACGGACATCGCTATGATTAGCGGCACCCTTCAAGACCCGTCCAACGGTTATGCCCGTTACCAAGGATACAAGCGGGCTTTGGAGGAAGCGGGAATTCCGGAGAGCGAAGATTTTGTTCGCGTTGGCAATTACCGTTACGAATCCGGCGTTGAAGCGATGAACCATTTCCTTAGCTTGGACAAGCATCCTACGGCTGTTTTTTCCGCCACGGACGAGATGGCGATTGGTGCGATTCATGCCATTCAGGACAAAGGGCTGCGTGTGCCTGAGGATATTTCGGTTATCAGCGTAGACAACAGCCGCATGGCTTCAATGGTGCGTCCGCAGCTGAGCGCAGTTGCGCAGCCGATGTACGACATCGGCGCCGTATCGATGCGTCTGCTGACCAAGCTCATGAAAAAAGAGCCGGTGGAGCAAGCGAAAGTTGTGCTTCCGCATGAAGTCGTAAGCCGTCAATCCGTAGGAGCGCCGAAAGCATGAAGTACGGCACGATCGGTATTATAGGAGCGATGAAGGAAGAGCTTGAGCTGCTGTACAGCAACGCTCAGATGGAATCCGAAACGGTTAAGGCGGGGATGACTTTCCGCCGCGGCACTCTTCACGGCCAGCCTATTATCGCTGTTCAATCGGGAGTGGGCAAGGTTAACGCTGCGGTATGCACGCAGGCGCTGATTGATCTCGGCGCGGATTGCGTGCTGTTTACCGGCGTTGCCGGAGCAGTGGACCCGGAGCTTAATATCGGCGATATCGTCGTATCCACCGCTTGCGTCCAACACGATATGGATGTGACGCCTCTAGGCTTCCAGCCTGGCGTCATTCCGTACCAGGAGATTTCGACGTTCCCGGCGGATCCGGAACTGGTGGAGCTGGCTGCAGCAGCAGGCTCGCGCGCAGCGAAGGGCAAAGCGGTCCGCGGCATTGTGCTTTCAGGCGACCAGTTCATTGCTAGCCGTGAGAAGGTGCAGAGCTTGAGGGAAGTATTCCAGGGAGCCTGCGCTGAAATGGAAGGCGCGTCGCTGGCGCAAGTATGCCATATGAACGCGATTCCTTACGTCGTCATCCGGTCCATGTCCGACCAGGCTGACGGCATCGCGCATATGAATTTTGCCGAATTCACTGTGCTTGCTGCGAATCAGTCTTTTGCCGTAATTGATGATATGATTCGGAGCTTGAAGAACTAATTTATTGAATGCAAATAGCCGCCGTTCCCATTTATGGGAGCGGCGGCTTTATTTATGGGCTGGCCCATGGCAGTGGGCTGCAGCCTTAGGCTGCGCCCTAACGAGTCAGGTTAGAAATCCTGAGCCGATGTCTCCCACACAAGCCGATTTTGCCGGGTAATCTCCTCGCGCCTCGGCATCGGGTCCCAGCTGTTCGTATCGTCCAGCCAGTCCGCAGGCAGCTGCACGGATGATTCAGCCTGCCAGCGCTCCAGCCAGTCCGCAGGCAGCTCAACAGGCCCTCCGGCTGCTTCTGCCGCAGCCAGCCGGGCAGCAAGCGGATGCTCCGACATCACAAGCCAAACGAGCGACCAGGCTCGCGGAACGACGCGCCAGAGGTCGTAGCCGCCGCCGCCGAGGGCAACCCAGCGGCCGCCGCATAATTCGTGGGCTAGCTCATGGATAAGCTTTGGCATCTCCAAATAAATTCGCATGCTGCAATGAATATGGGATAGCGGGTCAAAGGCGTGCGCGTCGCAGCCGTGCTGGCTCACAATCAGATCCGGCTTGAAGGCGCGTGCGATACGAGTGACGGATTCCCTGAAACATTCCAGCCAAGATTCATCCTCTGTGTAAGGCTGCAGAGGAATGTTGCAGCAAGCGCCAAAACCTTTGTCCAGTCCTTTCTCATGCGTGAAACCCGTGCCGGGAAAGAGGAATTTGCCGGTTTCATGAATGGAGTAAGTGAATACGTCGGGGTCTTCATAAAAGGCGTATTGAACTCCGTCCCCATGGTGGACATCCGTGTCGATGTAGAGAACGCGGGCATTGTACTTCTTCCGAACGGCGGCAATAGCGATTGCAGCGTCGTTGTACACGCAAAAGCCCGAGCCATGGCCGGGAAAAGCATGATGCAGTCCGCCGCCCATATGGTAAGCATGCAAGGCGCGGCCGGACATGACCGCTTCGGCGGCTGCGACGGAGCCGCCTGCAATTGCGGCTCCGGCATCATGCATGCCAGCAAAAAAAGGAGTATCCTCCGTCGTCAAGCCGTAACGGCCGGCCTGGCGTAACGCTTCGGGCTCCGGTGCAGGTTCGCTCAGCCGTTTGACGGCGTTAACATAATCAGCCCGGTGTATGCGCTCAATTTCCTCGTCCGAGGCGGGATGCGCTTCCATGATGGCGTCGGAGGGGAGAGCCCCGGCTGTTTGCAGCAAACTCTCCGTCATCTCCAGCCTAAGCGGATTAAATGGATGCTCTTCGTTGAATTTATAAAGGTTTGCGCCAGATGAACGCATATAAACGGCTTTATCCTTCATGCATGCCCTCCTGAATCAATCAATCAGTACATGAACCTTTGCCTGAAGCGCACCCGATCAAACTGCTCTACCGAGCTGAGAGGAACGTTTTTCCCGATTCGCACCATCAAGCAGTTGGCAGGATGGGAACATATTTCGGGATCGTCCGTTGCAAACCACACCATGCCGACCGATTTCATTAGCTTCTCCATCATGCTCCGGTATTCCCAGATGCCAAGACCGGTGCCTTCAAGATCCCAGTGCCAATAATATTCCGTTGTATACACGATATAGTTCTCCAGCTGTTCCTGCGCAAAAGCATGCTGAATCATTTGTTTTCCAAGTCCAATCGAACGATATTCGGCGGCAACCTCCACGGCGCCCAGCTCGATAAGATCCGTCATTCCGCCCTCGGACCAGCGCTCCATCTCATCCGGATAATGGAAGGTGACATATCCGACGATGGTATCGCCATGGCGAGTCGCTATAATACGGCCTTCTTCGAGGCCGGCAATCTCAACAAGAGCCTCCAGCTGATCCTTCGGCCTGCGGAAGGCGTCAAGCCCGGGATGCATCGTATAACCGGCAAGCCGGGAGGGCTCAATCGGCCCTTCCAGTACGAGCTCATGCTCTCTAAAAGGGACGATAAGGGAATGGTAACGCTTGATATGCTCCAACGTTATCGCTCCTTTAATGCGTAATAGCTTCCTTGTAAGTCAGGAGTCAGGTAGCCTCCTTACACTTATAGCAGAAAAAATGCTCGATGAAAAGAATAAGAGGAGTATGCCAGGGAAAGGCGCTTAACGCAGGCGTTTGGGATAATAGGGTAAATATAGATGAAAAGTAGGCGCATACATTTCCATATGATATACTACTAAAGTGATGGACTGACGTTTCACCTATTGTTTGAAAGCGTATTCGATTGGAAGAATCACACGATGACGACGATGGAAGGTGATTAGCATGTCGATTGACCACCAGGAAAGAGTAAACGTAACTGCTGCTTCTCCGAACATGAACAATTATGAAGAAACCTACGCCTCCTTTGATTGGAGCGAGGTAGAGAAACATTTTACGTGGCATGAGACAGGCAAAGTGAACATGGCGTATGAAGCGATCGACCGCCATATCGCGGAAGGAAGAGGCCAGAAGATTGCTCTTCATTACAGCGATCCGCAGCGGGACGAGTCCTATACGTATGAACAGCTCAGCCTTCTGTCGAATCGATTTTCCAATGTACTGCGCAAGCATGGCTTGAGCAAAGGCGAGCGCCTGTTTATTTTCATGCCTCGTACGCCGGAGCTGTACGCCGCATTGCTTGGCTCTCTCAAAATGGGCCTTGTTGTAGGTCCGTTGTTTGAAGCATTTATGGAGACGGCAGTGAAGGACCGGCTGCTTGACAGCGGCGCTTCCGCTATCGTCACGACTCCTGCTCTGCTGCCGCGAATTAAGCGCGACGAGCTGCCGGAGCTTAAGCATATCATTGTCGTTTCAACCGAGGATGCTCCTGAGGGAACTATTTCTTATAGAGACGAAATGGCAGAGGCATCGGAGGAAGCGGAGATCGAATGGCTTGACCGTGAGGACGGTTTGCTCATTCACTATACTTCCGGTTCCACAGGCAAGCCTAAGGGCGTTTTCCATGTCCAAAATGCGATGCTGCAGCATTATCATACAGGCCGTGTCGTTCTGGATTTGAAGGAAGACGACGTATACTGGTGCACCGCAGATCCGGGCTGGGTAACGGGAACGTCCTACGGAATTTTCGCTCCGTGGCTCAATGGCGCAACCAACGTTGTACGCGGCGGGCGTTTCAGTCCCCAGGATTGGTACCGCACGCTGCAGCGCTTTGGCGTTACAGTGTGGTACAGCGCTCCAACGGCATTCCGCATGCTGATGGGGGCCGGAGACGATGTTGTATCCCAATTTGATCTGTCCAGTCTGCGCCATGTGCTCAGCGTCGGCGAGCCGCTCAACCCGGAGGTTGTGCGCTGGGGGTTGAAGGTATACGGTCAACGAATTCACGATACATGGTGGATGACGGAAACCGGCGCCCAGCTGATCTGCAACTATCCGGCGATGGAAATCAAGCCGGGCTCCATGGGCCGTCCGATCCCGGGCGTGCAAGCAGCCATCATTGACGATGCCGGCAACGAGCTGCCTCCTTACCGGATGGGCAACCTTGCCGTACGTACGCCTTGGCCTTCCATGATGCGCAAAATCTGGAACAACCCGGCTAAATACGAGGAGTATTTCCGTATTCCAGGCTGGTACATTTCCGGGGACTCCGCTTATCAGGACGAAGACGGCTACTTCTGGTTCCAAGGCCGGATCGATGATGTAATTAATACATCCGGCGAGCGGGTTGGACCTTTCGAGGTTGAAAGCAAACTCGTGGAGCATCCTGCCGTTGCCGAAGCCGGCGTAATCGGCAAGCCGGACCCGATGCGCGGCGAGATTATTAAAGCGTTCATTTCGCTTCGTGAAGGCTTCGAGCCTTCGGATGAGCTGAAAGCAGAGATTTCCAAGTTTGTTAAAGAAGGGCTGTCCGCTCATGCATCGCCGCGTGAGATTGAATTCAAGGACAAGCTTCCCAAAACGCGCAGCGGCAAAATCATGCGCCGCGTGCTGAAAGCATGGGAGCTGAATTTGCCTACCGGTGATCTTTCTACGATCGAGGACTAATCATTTATATCCCAATAACAAAAACAGGCGCCCTCCCGCAATGGGAGGCGCCTGTTTTTGTTGCATTTGTTGCCGTTCGTATTAGTTGGCGTTCCAGGTGACAGCGGGAGAGTATCCCGATTCTCCTGCGGCATTAACGGCGGTAATAATGAACGTACCTGTTGTGATCGGAGCGACATATTCAAAGCTTGTAGCTGCTATTGATCCGAGACTCTGGTAGTTCCCGTCGTTGGCGGCGCTGAAGTAGATCTGATAATGTGTAACGCCTTCGGCAGCGCTATTCCCATTCCATTGAAGCTGAACTCCGGAGCCGGTGCCTGTCACGCTTAAGCCGGTCGGGCTGGAAGGCGGCTGAGTTTGATCTTGGCCGTTGTCGCCGCCGGGCAAGCCCGGATCCAATGTTCCGCCGACGCTGACCAGCTGGCTGCGGCCCGATTCACGACCGGCTACATCTACAGCTGTCACATAATACGACGCCCCGTTGATCCCTGAGTTATCCGTAAAGCTTAGCGCATCGCCGGTAAGAATAGAGCCGCCGAATTTGCTGAAATCACCGCCGCTGGAGCGATAGAGACGATAACCGACAACATCTTTCTCCGGACTTGCGGAGAAGGAAATCCGATATGCTCCGCTAAGTGCCTCAAGGGCAACGTTTGACGGTGCTGAAGGAGCGTTGCCGTCATCTTTTCTCGGGTCGATGAGCGATGGAGCTTCTTTGTCCGCATCCAGAGGAACAAAGTAGGAGAGAGGTTTACGGAACTGAGCCGGCATCGCTGCTTGAGCCCTTTCAATCTCTTTCATCAGCTCGCCTAACGGCTTCTCGCGGCGAATCGTCGTTTCCGTGTAAACAAAATCGGAAGGTGTTCCTTCCTGTGCAATGTAGTTAACACCGTTGTACTTGATGAAGCTCATCGCTCCAAGCACGTCATCAACTTTAACCGGCACGTATTTCTTGTTGAACCAGTCGGTCGTAAGCATGCCGTGGGCGCGGTTAAGACTGCTTGGCAGCAAGCCGCTGACGCTTGATACGGTTGCTCTTGTCAAGCCGTCCGGTTTTGGGAAGTCCTTCGTTTTGAACAGCTCTGGGCGATCTTTGACCGAAGCGTTCATAATTTTGGACCAGAGTGCCTGCGGCCGCTTGCGCGAATCGCCAACAAGCGTGTTTTTCTGTTCCTTGTAGCCAACCCATACTCCAAGAGTTACATCCGGAGAAAACCCGACAAACCAGACGTCGCCGTAATTTTGGGTTGTGCCGGTTTTGCCGGCAATTGAAATGTCGCCATACGATTTGAAGCTGCTTTTAATGCCCCTTGCCGTACCTCGGCCGTCGGATATAACCGTACGCAGCATGTCTCCCATAAGGAAGGCTGTTTGCTCGGAGTATACCTGTTTCGGCGATACTTTATGCTCATACACCATTCTTCCGTTGGCATCAACAATTTTGCTAATCATGAATGGATCATTGTATTTGCCGCCGTTCGGAATTGAAGCATAAGCATTGGTCAATTCCTCAACGCTCACGCCTTTGCTCAAACCGCCGATGACGCCTGTTTGCGCCGATTCGTCGCTTGGCTGCAGCGTGGTTATGCCGAGTGAGCGAGTGAAATCCCATGCTTTTTTAATCGTCACTTCATCCAGAAACAGCTTAAGCGCGGGAATGTTAAGCGAGCGGTTAAGAGCGTCGCGTGCCGTTACCAGTCCGTAGTATTTATTCGTGGAGTTTTTCGGAATATGGTAACCTTTGCCGCCGTCTTTAAGAATAATCGGCGAATCGTCGATAACGCTGGCCGGCTGCACCAGCCCCGCCTCAAGCGCAGGCAAATAGGCGGCGATCGGTTTCATTGCAGAGCCAGGCTGGCGGGTCATCTGCGTCGCATAGTTCATTTGCTCAATGTTGAAATCGCGGCCTTCCATCATGCCTAGAATGGCGCCTGTGCGGTGATTAATCATAATTGCCGCCGCTTGCTCGGGACCTTTGGACTTGCTCGTTGGTCCGAAGTTGTCGGGATTGCTGGCGATTTCCCGCATGTCATCGTAAATCACTTTATCAATTGTGGTATGAATCCGGTAGCCGGAGCGGAGCAGCTGCTCGCGGGCGTTCTCCAGAATTTCGGAGTTTTCGCTTTTGTACAAATCAGCCTTTTTGAGCTTCGGATTTTGCATAAGCGCAATAATTTCTGCCGCTTGCCGTTCTGTTTCCAGCATTAAGTAAGGATAGGTGTTGTATGCCTTTTCCTTTTTTGGCGCCAGCGTGCTTTTAATATTAAAAGCAACGGCTTCATCATGTTCAGCCTGAGTAATCCGGCCGGTCTCAAGCATGTAGCTCAGAACCCTCTTTTGCCGGGCCATCGCTCGTTCAAAGCCTTTTGGATTAAATTCCCCTTTGCCGTTGAAGGCCGAATAGGCGGAAGGGAGCTGCGGCAAGCCCGCCAAGTAGGCGGATTGCGCGAGATTGAGCTGCTTAAGATCAGAAATGTTAAAGATACCGATAGCCGCCGATTTGATGCCGAACAAATTGTAGCCGGTCGAACCGTTGCCAAACGGCATTTTGTTCAAATATGCGGCAAGAATCTGATCCTTCGTTAAATAACGCTCCATGCGCACAGCAAGCAAAATTTCTTTGAATTTACGGCTGTCTGAACGGTCCAAATTCAGGAATACGCGACGCGCAACCTGCTGGGTGAGCGTGCTTCCGCCCGTTTGAGTATCCTCGTTGAGGAGCTTTTGCTTAATGGCTCGTCCGAGGCCATTGTAATCAACGCCGATATGCGTGTAAAAATTGTTGTCCTCCGTCGCCAGCAAGGCGTCGATGACAGATTGGGGAATATCTTTTAGCTGGGCCAGCCTTCGGTCTTCATTTGTTCTTAACTGGCCAACCTGAGTTTTCCCGTCATTAAAATAGACAAATCCAGTAAGAGCATTTTCGTTCACTTTAGTTTCCAGCTCGTTGCCTGGACGAACGGGATCATCTTTGACAAGAGCCGCTACATATCCAGTAGCAACGCCGCCTGCAAGCAGAACCCCCGTAATGCCGAAAATAAAAAGCCATTTGGTCGTAATCCAGACGACAAGGCCGAAAGTCCTCCAGCCGCTTCGCGGCTTGCGGGGCTGTTCCTGCTCTTGAGCCATATCTACGTATCCTCCTCTAATTAAACAGAGTTATTATACCACAAGCGCCTATATTCGGCACGAATTAGGGGATTCTAATCTTTATTGCAGGTTATTTGTCTGATTATGCCCTAAGTGTGCAGTTGACACGCCATGGTACGTCATGATATAACTTGCTTCAACAAAATGCTCCCTCATGAAAATGAGCGTTGAGCGCATATCTTGAACGGCATGGATAGGCATCCAGTAGCCGGACGCAAGGAGCGATTCAGAGAGCCGGTGGGTGGTGCGAACCGGCGCGCAGCGTCTGGTGAATTACCGCCTTGAGCCGGCCGGATGAAGCTGCAGCGCAGTATGTAGTCCGGTCCCGGAAGAAGTCTTCCGTTATCTGCAACGAAGTGGGGGCGTCCCGCTTTTCCCGGCAGGGGAGAAGCGGCGCTCCAACAAGGGTGGTACCGCGAGCTGATCCTTCTCGTCCCTTCGGACGAGAAGGGTCTTTTTTTTTATTTTTTCAAAGGGAGCTGTGTATTATGACGAATGACATCAACCGTAAGCTTACGGAGGAGCAAAAAGCCGAAGTGCAGCGCCAGCTCGCGCTGCTGACCCGAGGAACGGCGGAGATTGTGCCGGCCGACGGCCTGCGCGAGAAGCTGGAGCAGTCGATTGCCAGCGGCCGTCCGCTGAAGGTTAAGCTGGGGCTTGATCCCTCGGCGCCTGACATTCACATCGGCCATACCGTTGTGCTGCAGAAGCTGCGGCAGTTTCAAAGCTGCGGCCACCATGTGCAGCTGATTATCGGTGATTTTACGGGGCGGATTGGCGATCCAACCGGGAAGTCGGAGACGAGAAAGCCCTTGTCCGAGGAGGACGTCCAGCGCAATGCGCGTACGTACCAAGAGCAGATTTTTAAGGTGCTGGATCCTGAACGGACAACGCTCTACTACAATTCTGAGTGGCTGTCGCCGCTTCAGTTCAACGATATTCTTTCCCTTGCGGCAAAGCTTACGGTAGCCCGCATGATGGAAAGAGACGACTTTACGAAACGGTACCGTTCGGGGCAGCCGATCAGCATTCATGAATTTTTCTACCCGCTCATGCAGGGCTACGATTCCGTCGCTCTGGAAACGGATATCGAGCTTGGCGGAACGGACCAGACCTTTAACGTTCTAATGGGCCGCCATTTGCAGAAGGAATACGGCAAGCAGCAGCAAATTGCGATGACGATGCCGATTATTGAAGGGCTTGACGGCGTTCAAAAGATGAGCAAAAGCTTGGGCAACTACATCGGCATTGACGAAGAAGCGGGAGAGATGTTCGGGAAATCGATGAGCATTCCTGATGAGCTGATGCCTAAGTACTTTACACTGGCGACCGATTTTTCGGACGATGAGCTAAAAGCGGTGCTGAGCGGGCTTGAGGACGGCTCGCTCCATCCAATGGAAGCGAAGCAGCTGCTGGCGCGCACGCTCGTCCGCCAATACCATGGCCCGGAAGCTGCAGATGCCGCACAGGCAAGATTCCGCGAGGTGTTTCAGGAGCGGGTTCTGCCGGAGCAGATCGATGAAGCGGTGCTCCCGGCCAGCGAGCTCGTTAACGGAACCATCAGGCTTGTCCGTCTGTTGACGGTGCTTGGGCTGGCTGGCTCCGGCAGCGAGGCTCGCCGCAGCGTTCAGCAAGGAGCGGTCCGGCTCGGCGGAGAGAGGCTGGATGATCCGTCCGCCGAGCTGACTGTTGCCGACGGCGATGTGCTTCAGGTAGGCCGCAGGCGCATTATGCGAATCCGGCTGGAGCAGTCGTAAAAAAGCTTAGTTGTCAAATTTTCATTGAGCTGAAACATTTTCCGGCTGACTGCGTATAGACTTAGCGAGCGATTACAATCGCTTCCAAATTTGGGGGAGTGTGAAAATGGAGACGCTATTTCTATCCTGTCTCGCCTTTGGCATCCTGTTCGCATTCGTCAGCATCGTGTTAGGGGATATTTTAGGTTCGTTCTTTGATGGGGCGCTTGATTTCCTGTCGGTTGACGGACCTGGAATTTTCCAGCCTGCCGCCCTGGCTGCAGGCATTACGGTTTTTGGCGGAGCGGGGCTTATGCTGGTGAGATACGCTGGATTCCCGGCAAACATCACCGTTATTTTGGCTCTGCTGATCGCTGCAGCCGCTTCGGTACTGATGTTTTTCTTGTATGTGAAGCCGATGCGAAACAGCGAGGTATCCTCCGGTTATTCGATGAGTGAGCTTGGAGGAGCTATTGGCGAGGTCATCACTTCCATTCCCGCGAAGGGCTGCGGCGAAGTGTTAATCCGAATCGGAGCCGGCGTCACGAACCACACGGCAGAAAGCTATGAGGGAATGGATATTCCCGAGGGCAGCCGCGTTGTTGTCGTCGAGGTCAGGCCGGATGCGCTCGCGGTCGCCACTATGGATCAGAGAGGGGAAATGTAATGCCGGAGTATCTCGTAATTCCGTCCATTGTTGTTGGTGTTTTTATCGTATTGGGGCTCGCCTTTTGGGCCCGCTACAAAACGGTCAGTCCGGATGAGGCTATGATCGTAACGGGCTCGTTCCTCGGGTCCAGTAATGTCGCTGCGGACGATACCGGACGCCGGATCAAAATCGTGCGCGGCGGCGGCGCGTTCATTTTGCCGATTTTCCAGCGTGCGGAGTTTCTTTCGCTGCTGTCCATGAAGCTGGACGTTTCGACCCCGGAAGTTTATACCGAACAAGGCGTTCCTGTTATGGCAGACGGTGTTGCCATTATTAAGATCGGCGGCTCGATTGAAGACGTGGCGACAGCTGCCGAGCAGTTCATGGGCAAGCCGGTCGAGGCGCTCAAAAGCGAGGCGCAAGAGGTGCTCGAGGGACATCTGCGCGCGATTCTCGGCTCCATGACGGTGGAGGAGGTTTACCGCAACCGGGATCGTTTTGCACAGGAGGTGCAATCGGTCGCAGCCAAGGATCTCAAAAAGATGGGGCTGCAGATTGTTTCCTTTACGATTAAGGACCTGCGCGACAAACACGGTTATCTCGACGCGCTTGGCAAACCGCGTATCGCAGCCGTCAAGCGCGATGCTGAAATTGCTGAGGCACAGGCGGTAAGAGATTCGCGGATTCAGAAGGCGATGGCGGAAGAGGAAGGCCAGAAGGCCGAGCTGCTGCGGGATACAAACATCGCGGAAGCTTCCAAGGCGAATCAGCTGAAGGTCGCAGCGTTCAAAAAGGAACAGGATACGGCTAAAGCCGAGGCTGACCAGGCCTACACGATTCAGGAAGCAAGAATTAAGCAGCAGGTCGTCGAGGAGCAGATGCAGGTTGAGCTCGTGCGCAAGGAACGGGAAATTGATCTGGAGACGAAGGAAATTTTGCGCCGCGAGAAACAGTACGATTCCGAAGTGAAAAAGAAAGCCGACGCCGACCGTTATGCGGTCGTACAGGCGGCCGAAGCAGAAAAAGAGAAGCAGTACCGCGCGGCGGATGCGTTGAAATACCGCATTGAGGCGGAAGCTCACGCCATGGCGGAGCAGAAGCGCCTTGAAGGTCAAGCGCTTGCCGATGCCGAGCGTGCCAAAGGTACGGCCGAAGCGGAGGTTATCCGGCTGCGCGGTTTGGCCGAAGCAGAAGCGAAGGAAAAGCTCGCCCAGGCGTTCGAAAAATTCGGAGAAGCGGCTGTACTCGACATCATCGTCAAAATGCTGCCTGAGTTGGCGGGTAAAATCGCCGAGCCAATCCAGTCCATCGATAAGCTTACCGTTGTGGATACAGGCAACGGCTCAGGAGCGGCTCGTTTGTCCAACTATGTAACCGATCTGATGGCAACCGCACCGGAGATGCTGAAAAGCGTCGCCGGCATCGATGTCAATCAGCTGATGCGGAATTTAACTTCCCGCACGGCAGAGTCCTCTCCAGCAGCAGCGGTGACGGCTGCCGCCGCAGGGATCGGCCTTCCGGCTGCGCTCGCAGCTGCGGCGGCGGAGGAACCGGTTAAGCGGGACCCGGATGCATCTTAGAAGAGCATACGTTAAACAATACTTAAATTCTTTTATATTCTTTCTTAAAAGGCCAAACAAAAAGGCAGCCTTCCCGGTAGGGAGGACTGCCTTTTTGGCTGTGCCACACCAGCCCACTGACCCTGTGGTCGGCGAGCTCCTTTTTGTTTAGCTCAAAATAGGGCTGTGTTATCACGGATTATTAAACGTAACGAACTTGTATTTTCAATTGTTCCAACTGGAACACTAACCGCCGTAATGGAGGTTGACCTGAAATACCGGCCGCTGACAAATAGATTTCTTTCATCTAGTGTAAACTGTAGTGTTCCAGCATTAGAGCCGTCAGGGAAAGTCCCGATATAAAATACTGTTCTACTTATCCAACTTCCTAATACAAACGGTAATTCAAAGAAATTTTCGCCCCCATTAGGAGCCAAGATATTCGATGGGGAAGGCTCAATAGACCCAGGCGTGCTAATGTAGGTAAAAGTAATTGAACTGGTCTCATTAATGATCCGAAAGCTTTCCCGATTCAAAGCGCCATTTCCATTCTCATTCCCATTTTCATTACGGTCGCCGCTAAACCGTCTATGGTAAGAGCCGAAAGTTTGTACTATAATTACCAACAAAATAAACAAAACCAAAATCATACCTAGCTTCATAGTTATACCTCCTATAACATTTCTATCAACATATGAGAATATAGAAGGATTGGTTTAGACTCGAAATAAAAAAAGAGACTGCGGACCTTTGAGGGTCGGCGGGCTTTTTGGCTTTATGAGAACAAATGTTTGTGTTAAGATCGGCACAGGAGTGTGATGACTCGTGAGGCAGTTAACCGACACAGAGCGCAAGCTGCTGCGGATCGCAAGCAATTACATTAGCAGATATAAGTATTTCCCGAGTGTCGCGGTGCTGTCCAAGTTCAGCGGCCGTCCAGAGGCAAAGGTGCAGGCGGCTCTGCGCGGGCTAGAGCAGGAAGGGTATATCCAGTTCGATCCGGAAATTCGCGGCGCTAGTCGTGTCTTAGTGCCGCGGGAAATTGACATGAATAGTACGTTGAGCAAACTTTGAAGCCCGCCGGGATTAGGAGCCGGTGGGTTTTTTTGAGAGCGAATTTAAATCTAACCCGCTTTTTGATTCGGCGAAATGGAATTTCCTATTGTACCCGTTGTGTTGATTTTAACCTGAACATCATATTTCACCTCAGTTTTAGGAAAGGTAACATCGTCCCATTCTTCGGTTACAGTCTTCCAATACTTAGGGTATTTACGCTTTGTTGCAAGCCCTAAACCAATCAGGTCTGTACGATGTGTTTTAGCCCATTTCATCGCGGTTTCCGCGTTTCCTAAAAGAATTTCTTCAGCTTTTTTCTCCAATACCGGAAAGACAGATGGATCAGTCAGATTTATAGATTCACAAGAGTTTTCAACCACATCGCCAGTGTAATACAACTGAATCGTATAGGATAGTTCACCATTCTTTTTCTTTGGGACAATCTTTGTTTTTGTCGCATTAATTTCCAGGCCTGTATATTGACTGTTGCCGCATGGAAGTTCCAGCGAAGTGCTTATTAAAAGACCGGTTGTATCGGAGTAGCCCTTACTTTCCTTTTCATTTAACCAGCCGACAAGTCGGTCTCCTTTAAATGCAGCGAGGCCATCATATTGGAAAAAGGCTGCAGGCTTAAATCCTTCCAGATTCTTTTTCTCATCTGCTTTTTTACGATTCCCTTTAATCTCAATACCGGTCAGGACTAGTTGCTGCCCATCACTTTTAATAAGATGCAGCATCTTATCCATATTAATGGCTGCAGTTGGAGCCCAATCCTTTTCTGAGCGTTGAAGAGCTTGCTGCATGCTGTATGTCGGAATCTTTTCTAATGGAGTGTACAGTTTTAAAACGTCCTCAGCGTTTATCCCGCGTGCAATAACCACGTTATAGTCCATTCGAGCTTCATTATTTCGCAAGGTACTGTCAACCACTCCGCTAAGCCCTCTACGAGCAACTTCTTCACTAACGATAAAAAGCTGTAGATGCCCGTAATAAAGCATTCTCGGAGCTCTTGTTGTTAGGGCTCGTGATGCTTCAAATAACGTATTTCCCTTCTCTTGATAAAGTACGACAGGTGTTCGATAAGTGCCGCTCTTTTAGTGGAGATTTCATTCGGATTAACGACCTGATAAGAGACAAGGTACTTCCCGTCCTGCCAGTCCACAGCTATGCCAAGTACAATCAGCAGATCGTTTAATTCACGACGGCTCCAACAGCCGCTTAGAATTGCTAGGCAAAGCAGCACAAGTGTGACTCGGCGCAACATAAGACGCCCTCCTGACTTGTGATAATTATGCATGTATCCAAAAACATTGTTCCCGATTATTGGTGGCTTTATCCAGCTAGTGAAGGGATAGGGGGGAGAAGGTATTGGGCGGTATTGTGTGTCCTGGTGCCTTAGGGAAATAGACATGAATAGCACGTTGAGCAAACTTAAAGCCCGCCAGGATTAGGAATCGGCGGGCAGGCGTTTTGATTACTGACTAAGCCGGAAGAGGATGTACTGATTCAGGCTAACGCCCTCCAAGTCGGCCGTTTCGGATAGCTGGCGATGCAGGCTTTTAGGCAGCCGAAGGTTAAACTTGCCGCTATACCTTTCGTCGGGACCCGATACCGGCTCAGGGATTGGATCTCCAAATTCAAGTTTTACGGAGAGCCAGTCCTCTTTGGCCTCCTTGATGCTCTCCACTAGCTCGGCCATGGTATCCCCGTGTGATTGGCAGCCGTCTAACTCAAGGTACGAGCCGAAATAGTAATGCCCGGTTTCGTCGGTTATCTCTTTAATGACCAAGGTGTACGGCAAAGCCATGTAATACGCCAAGTCTTTATCGCTCATAATTTTTAGCAAAGGTCGTATGTTATAATGAGGATATGCACAAAACCGAGGGCTAAACCCCGATTCTGCTAAGCACATCCTTTACGTAAGCCGCCTTGAGTGGATTTGATTTTTTTATCGTGATGACGTCTCCAGCGTCATTACGAAAGTTGTGATGACAGCCGCCGTTTGGCTTTAAGTGTTTATAGCCATGGGCTTCGAGCACTTTCACAGCTTCTCTGAAATCAATTCCGTTTGGGGCGGCTTTCATCTTTTCGATGATCTTCGCGACCTTTGCCATGTCTCACCTCCCGCAGTTATAGTACCGTATACGGTACTATAACGCGAGGAGGTCGACTTCTCATCGGCTTATGATCCGTTTGATACGAAATTGAGATATATAGAGCGTCTACCCGACGTTATATTTTAGCTCCAAACCTAGCCCCAGATTGGTACATTAATGACCATGACCATTATCCTGCGTATTGTTGATTTAATAAAAAAAGCCCGAAACCGCCTGCGTACAGGGGTTTTGGGCTTTTTTTCGTAGCAACTTGCGTTCCAGCTCTCTTAACGGCTGTAGAACTCGACGATTTGTTTTTCGTCGATGTCGGAGCTCAGCTCGCTGCGCTCTGGAAGACGGATATACTTGCCTTCAACAGCCTGGTCGTTGAACTCCAGGTAGGTTGGCAGGTGGTGACGGCCTTCCATTGCTTCTTTAACCGACTTCAGGGAACGGCTGCGCTCGCGCAGGCCGATTACGTCGCCAGTTTGAACTTGGTAGGAAGCGATGTCGACTTTTTTGCCGTTGACCGTAATGTGGCCGTGAGCAACAAGCTGACGAGCGCCCGCACGGGAGTTCGCGAAGCCAAGGCGGTAAACGAGGTTGTCCAGACGGCTCTCAAGCAGGAACATGAAGTTCTCGCCGGAGATACCTTTCAGCTTGGAAGCTTTGTCGAACAGGTTGCGGAATTGCTTCTCGTTTACACCGTACATGTGGCGGAGCTTTTGCTTCTCAGCCAGCTGCAGGCCGTAGCCGCTTACTTTTTTACGTTGGCTCGCTTGGCCGTGCTGACCTGGAGGGAAAGGACGTTTTGCGAGCTCTTTGCCCGTACCGCTCAGGGAAATGCCGAGACGGCGGCTAAGTTTAAACTTGGGACCTGTATAACGTGACATATTGGGTGTAACTCCTTCTTCAAATGGAATGTTTGAAAAGGGTCCAACGTTTCGCCGAGTACCGCATGAACATGGACAAGCCATGACCTGAAGGGAGAGTTCAGCCGCTGTCCCCGCAGCTGCGGCACCCATGAGGGTGTCACAAAACCTTTGGCCTATATTCAACAACTAATATTAAAGGATTGGAGCATGGAGTGTCAAGGCGCTATCGGCATCGCCGCCGATAATGCCGCATAATTGTCCGGCGAAACAGGACAATCTATACCTAAATGAAAGGAGCTGGGAATATGGCCGGACTCATTCGAATCCTAATCATGTTGATTGGCTTGCAATCTTTGCTTTCAGGCTGCGGAAGCGACGGGCAGCGTTCGCCTGCGGATCTGCTGCGGTTGACGGTATCGGGGCTTTCCGCGCGAGAACAATATACCTTCAACGGGGAATCGGTCGGCACTCTGCAGGCAGGGGAGGAAAAGACGGTATTCAGCGGAACCGTGCAAAGGCATGACGGCTTAAAATTAAAGCAAATCGGCGGCGTGACGCTGCTTTCTTCGGGGAGCGACCGGCTTGGCGATGACGGTTATAACCCTTCTGCGTTGCTCGAAGGACTGCTGCGGCATAAAGCGGCGGTAAAATTAGATGAAGCGCGATCCGACTCGGGAACGGCATGCCTCATTGTGACTCCCCGCAAAGAACAGTCGCAGCGGCTATGGAGGGAACGGCTTGACAAACAACGGAAGGGAGTCCGGACGCTTCGCGCCTCTGATAATTCCGGTTTGAAAAGCTTGGGAGAACAAGATTGGAGCGCTCGAATGAGCACATTGCAGGCACGGACGGAATATGTGCTGCTTGTCGACCGGCATCGGCTTGTTCCCATTTCTTTAACCGAGAACTCCACACTGACCTACAATACCAAAGGCTCAGCAAAAGAAGAAAAGCGGCGAATCGCCTTTCAATTCCATGGCTTTCATTAGTACGCTGACGCAAAAACGTAAAGCCGTGCAGAAGCAGGAACGCTCGTGTTAGGATGTACGTGAAATTCCAGTAAATCCATTCCGAGAGGAGCTGCAGCCATGCGAGATCCGCGCCTGCAAATTTTAGCCGCTAATCTGGTCCGCCATTCCGTGCGCGTCCAGCCCGGTGAAAATATTTTAATTGATATGATAGGCCCTGAACGGGAGCTTGCCAAATGTCTGGTGGAAGAGGTGGCCCGCGCAGGCGGACGGCCTTTCGTCGAGACGAGCGACCGCTCCGTGCTTCGCTCCCTGCTCCTTAACGCCAGCGAAGAACAGATTGAGCTCTGGTCCAGCCTCGATCAAGCGCGCATGAAACAAATGCAAGGATACATAGCCATCCGCTCCGGCGAAAACGTCAACGAGCTGTCGGATGTTCCCGAGGATAAAATGAAGCTGTACCAGCAGCTGTATTCCCATCCGGTTCATTCCGAAATTCGCGTCAAACAGACCAAATGGGTCGTGCTGCGCTATCCGAGCAACTCGATGGCCCAGCTTGCCAAAATGAGCACCGAAGCGTTCGAGGATTTCTATTTCGATGTATGCAATCTCGATTACAGCCGCATGGAGGAGGCGATGACTCCGCTCAAGGGGCTGATGGACCGGACGGACAAAGTCCGCATCGTCGGTCCCGGAACGGATCTCAGCTTCTCCATTAAAGGCATCGGTTCCGTCAAATGCGCCGGCGAGCGCAACATCCCGGACGGGGAGCTTTACACGGCTCCGGTGAAGGATTCGGTACAAGGGACGATTACGTACAATACCTCCAGCGTGAACTCGGGCGTTACGTTTGACAACATTTCGTTCACGTTCGAAAACGGCCGCATCGTCAAGGCGACGAGCAGCGACGAGAAGCGCATCAATGAAATTCTGGATACGGATGAGGGCGCGCGTTACATCGGCGAATTCAGCCTTGGCTTTAATCCCTACATTTTGCATCCGATGAACGACACGTTATTTGACGAAAAGATCGCCGGCTCGCTGCATTTTACGCCAGGCCAAGCTTATGAAGAAGCGGATAACGGCAACCGTTCCGCCGTGCATTGGGATCTCGTGCTTATTCAGCGTCCGGAATACGGAGGCGGGGAGATTTATTTTGACGACGTGCTGATTCGCAAGGATGGCATTTTTGTCCTTCCAGAGCTGGAAGGGCTAAATCCGGATCGTTTGAAATAAGATAAACGGATCATGGTTCTAATCTGCCATGAAAGGTTATAATTTACGTGTGTTTGTCTTGAACAGGAGAATGTTTCAGAGTATAGTAAAGGAAACGTTTTCTTATGTTTTTTTAACAGGGAGGAATACCCATGTCCAACAATGCGGCTATCGTAGAAATTTCTCAAGTTGCCGGCAGGTTCCGTTCGTCAATCGTGCTTCAGGCAGACAACAAGTACATCGACGTCAAAAGTATTCTGGGCCTGTTCACCACGTTGGTCGGCGGCCATTCTTATGAGCTCCACGTCCACGGACCGGATGCAGATGAGGCGAAACAGGCTCTTGCCGAAGTGTTCGCAAAGCACAACCTGAACATTACTATTGTCGGCGAATAAGCCGCAAAGGGCGTCTCTCCCTGCTGGACGGGGGGAGGCGCCTTCTTTGTTATTGCTCCACTTGGTTGTTCGTCCTTGTGTATTGGACTCGAATCGTCTAATATTAAAGATATTACGGCATACGATGACATACGGCGAGACATCCGCACAGGGGGGGAAACTATGTCTTCACCGGAAGTTCTGGTCCATCTGCATCAGAAGGCTGTTCAACTGCTGCAGGATGACGCGAACAAGATTGAGAAGCTGATTGAAGTGCAGATGGAAAATCTTGCAACCCGCAAGTGCCCTCTCTATGAAGAGGTTCTCGATACCCAGATGTATGGCTTGTCCCGAGAGGTTGATTTTGCCGTTCGGGCGGGACTGATTGAGGAATCGGCGGGCAAGGCCATTATTAGCCGCCTGGAGCGCAATCTGGCTCAATTGTATGAAGCGCTGGATCAAAAATCCCAGCTCCTATAGCAAGCCGGCCTACAACAAAGAGGAGGCGCCGTCAGACGGCGCCTCCTCTTTGTGTCGCATTTTTCTAAACAAGGAAAAACGCAAAACCCAAAATAATATAAACCATAATAAGCAGGAAGCCCTCATACCAGTTGGTTCGCCCGTCGCTCGATACCGCCTTCGCAATGAATACAGACACCGCAATTGCGGCCAGCTCAATCGGGGTAAACACGATGTCCATCGTAG
Source organism: Paenibacillus pasadenensis (assembly GCF_023715725.1). Lineage (GTDB taxonomy): Bacteria > Bacillota > Bacilli > Paenibacillales > Paenibacillaceae > Paenibacillus_O > Paenibacillus_O pasadenensis_A. The sequence goes on along the minus strand of NZ_JAMBOT010000001.1, from coordinate 486,440 downwards.
GCCCGAAAAAGCCGCTAATAAGCACAAGCACCGGCGCGACGAACAGCGCGATCTGCAGGCTGGAGCCGACGGCGATTTCGACGGCTGCGCCCATTTTGTTCTTCATCGCCAGCATAATAGCGGCGCTGTGTTCGGCGGCATTGCCGACAATAGCTACGACGAACGCACCGACAAACAGCTCCGACAACCCGAACCGCTCCGACACCCCGTGAAGCGTATCAACAAGCCACTCGCTCACAAATGCGACCATTAAAGTTGCGACAACGAGGTACAGTACCGAGCGCTTGAGACTCCAGAGCGGTTCTTCATGATGCTCGTCGGCCTGCGCCCCCGCTTGATCCTCCATATCCGACAGCATATCCTTATGCGTGATCATCGAGAATACGAGCCAGAGCAAATAACTCACGATCAGAATGATAGCGACAGTGATGCTCAGAATCTGATCCTTCCGGAACGTAAAATGCTCGGCGGATACAAAGGTTGCCGGGATGAATAAGGCAACAACGGCAAGAATCATCAGCGTCGAGTTATGTGTAGCCAGCTGCACATTGTAGCGCTGCTCTTTGTACTTAAGGCCGCCTAGCAAAATGCTGAGTCCAAGCACTAACAGCAAATTGCCGATGATTGAGCCGGTTAAGCTTGCCTTGACCGTTTCGAACGAGCCTGCTTTTACGAGAAAAATCGCAATAATAAGCTCAGCGGCGTTGCCGAAGGTGGCGTTAAGGAATCCTCCCAGCCGTTGTCCGGCATAGTGGGCAACGGACTCGGTCGCCTGCCCGAGAAAACCGGCTACAAAAATAACCGAAACCGCCGAGATGGCGAACTGGAACATCTCATTCCAGTGCAGGTAGTGCGCGAGAGCGCTCAGTACAAACGAAGCAATGAGCCCCGCGAAAAACAGTTGTCTCCGGTTCACAGCAGGTGCACCTCTTTTTTGAAATTTTTCAGGTAAAATATGTATCTTACTATAACCAATTTAATAACTAAAGTAAACGAAGAAGCCTTAATCCGGCTATCATTTTAAGAAGCCTATAAGCTCTGTTGCAATTACGAGATCGCATCCATTACAATGGTTAAAAGTGTATATCGTTGAAGGGGTGGAGCGTTGTGGCGGAAGATCTTGAGACAGGCATGATTCGGATTTCGGACGACGTAGTCGCAACGATTGCGGGGCTTGCAGCGCTGGAAACATCGGGAATCGCCGCCATGTCGGGCGGTATCTCCGAAGGTCTGGCCAAGCGGCTCAGCGGCAAAAACGCCCAGAAGGGCGTAACGGTGGAGGTTGGCCAGCTGGAGGCGGCGATTGATTTGCGCGTCATCGTTCAATATGGCATTCCGATCCAGGAAGTATGCCGCCAGTTGCAGCTGAACGTGCGTGAAGCGGTCGAAAATATGACCGGACTGAATGTCGTAGAAGTTAACGTCAAAGTGGACGGCGTCATTTTCCGCGAGGAAGCGGTCGAAGAGCCGGCTCCTAATGGCACCCGTAACGTCAAATAAATGAATTGTCCCTCGCCTGCGCTTGCTGCGCAGGCTTTTTTTGTGTGAAGTCAAAAAAACCCCGCAGTCTTCGCTATGAAGACTACGGGGTGACAGGCCGTCAGGAAAGCAGCCGTCGGGGCTGAGAGGATGACTTTGACGTTCGGCCCTCTTGAACAGAAGCCTCACGATTGGCCTCGCGGGAAATGCTGAGCAGCACGCCCATGGCAATCATGGAGGAGAGAATCGACGATCCGCCGTAACTGATGAACGGAAGCGTTACGCCGGTAAGCGGAATTGTGCCCGTGACACCTCCAATGTTGACAAAGGTCTGCACGGCAAACAGGGAAATGATGCCCGCCCCGACTACAGTTCCGTATACATCCGGACAACGCAGCGCAACGATGATGCCGCGCCATAAAAACAGCAGGAAAACGAGCAGGAACAGCGTGCTGCCGATAAACCCAAGCTCCTCGCCGATGATGGCAAAGATAAAATCATTGTAGGCAAACGGCAAATACTGCACCTTTTGAATGCTGTGTCCAAGCCCTGCTCCGCTAAACCCGCCGTGGCCAAGCGCCATCAAGGAACGGCTGACCTGCATACCGTCTCCGAGCGCGTCAGCAAGAGGGTCCTGAAAGCTTGTAAAACGGTTCAGACGGTACTCCCAGCCTTCCGTGTCCACCAAAAAGCCTATCGCCCCTACAACGGTCAGGGCTATTCCCCCGAAAAAACCTGTTGCTAGAAGCTGGCGCAGGTTAGCGCCGCCGGCAAAAATCATCATCATGGCGCAGGCGCTAATGACGAGACAGGAGCCGAGATCGGGCTGAAGCATAATCATTCCGCAGACGACCGCCACGATAACGATGACCGGTATTAGGCCTTTTTTAAAGCTGCGGAACTTCTCGCCCTTTTTGACAATCAATGATCCCAAATAGAGAATTAGGGCGATTTTGGCAAACTCGGTTGGCTGGATGCCGAACGGGCCGATATAGAACCAGCTGCGGGCGCCGTTCACTTCGTCTCCGACAAACGGTACAAGCAGCAGCAGCAATATCGTAGGAATGAAAAAAAGGATGAAGCCTTTCTTGAAGAACTGATAGCGAAAGTTCATCAAAAAGAGCATCAGCCCGGTGCCGATAATTGCAAAAATAAGTTGTTTCTTGAAAAAATAAAGCGGATCATTGTCGTAGCGGGTGGACACTTCCGCGATGCTGGAGCTGGCGCTAAAGACCATTACAAGTCCAAAGCCGACCAGCACCAGCGTCAGAATGAGAAGCGGAAAGTCCGGCCTGCCGCGGCGGCGTTCCGGTTGTTCATTCATTTCATAACCATCACCTTATTCGGCGAGCTTTTGTTTGAGCTCGACGAGCTTTTGCTGAGCTGCGCTCAGGATCGGTTGCGGAACAGGAGACTCGTAATCCAAACCATGCGGAAACGTTGCCCGGCCGAGGTACACATGCTCGATTGCCAGCACGGCAGCGGGGTTTTCCAGCTTGCCTTCGACAGCGCGGGTGTTGAAGCGCAGGAAGTATTCCTGGTCCGTATTGCGGTCAACAAATTTCAGATCGTATGTAGCGCGGTAATATTCCCACTGCCAACGGACAAATCCGAGACTTTCCGCGCTCTCATCCAGGTGAGCCAGATCGCTCTTCATTCCGTCAAGGCCGGTGTTTTCAATAATCATGAATATCCTCCTCAGCAGCTTGGCAAAGACTGTATACACTTTCATATTAGTATGTTTCCAAGGCCAGCGCAAGGGCTGGCCCGTGTCGGGAGGGGCTGCCGGGCGCAGGGGTCAAGGGAGGATCAAAAAGAAACGGCGTTTTTTGGATCGGCTCCTATCTAGCTTCCTAGCACATCTGGTACACTACACCATAAGAGGCAAGGAGGAGATCGCAATGGACAAACAAACCCGTCTGGATACCGAACAAAAAATAGATCGCCTGCTGCCGCGCATGATCGCGGACCGGCGTCATCTGCACCGTCATCCCGAGCTTAGCTTTCAGGAAAAAGAAACAGCGGGCTGGATCGCTGCCCGGCTGGCTGAGCTCGGCTGCTCACATATCCGAACGGGAGTGGGCGGACATGGCATTATAGCGGAGATAAATGGCATGGAGCCCGGTCCTGTTGTTGTCCTGCGTGCGGATATCGATGCTCTGCCGATCCAGGAGGAGAAGGAATCGGAGTACCGATCCGCCGTTCCTGGGGTTATGCATGCCTGCGGCCACGATGCCCACACCTCTGCTTTATTGGGCATTGCCGCTTATTACGAGTCGCTTCAAGGGAAGTTTAAAGGCACTCGCAGATTGCTGTTCCAGCCTGCGGAGGAGCTGACGCCGGGAGGAGCGCTTCCCATGATTCAGGATGGAGCGCTGGACGGGGCGGATGCCGTATACGGCGTGCATCTGTGGACGCCAGTTCCAGCGGGGCAGATCAAGGTGCGCGGAGGCGCCTTTATGGCAGGCGTGGATGAGTTCACCATTGATATTATCGGCAAGGGCGGGCACGGCGGAATGCCGCAGGATACCGCAGACGCAATTGTTGCGGGTTCGGCTCTGGTGCAGGCGCTGCAGACTGTCGTCAGCCGCAACGTCAGCCCGCTTGATACGGCTGTCCTGACGATCGGCTCCTTCCAGGCAGGCGAAGCGAGCAACATCATTGCCGGACATTGCCGGCTTAAAGGAACGGTGCGGACGTTTGACCCTCGCGTCAGGGAGCGTGTTAAGAGCCGTATTGCGGAGCTGGTGCGGAGCGTTTGCGCCGGTTACGGAACGGAGGGCAGGCTCGATTACCGGGGAGGTTATCCGCCTGTCATTAACAATGCGACAGAGGCCGAACGCTGCCGGGCAGCAGCAATCGAGCTTTTTGGCGCAGATGCGGTAAGCGAGTCGGAGCTGATTACAGCAGGCGAGGATTTTGCTTATTATCTGGAGCGGGTGCCGGGCTGTTTTCTCTTTGTGGGCGCAGGCAACGAGGAGCTGGACGCCGTTTATCCCCACCATCATCCAAAATTCGATTTGGATGAAAGCTCCATGCGCCAGTCGGCGCTGCTGCTGATCGGATGCGCAGAGCGCTTTGCCGCCGATTGGACCGCATGAGAAGCTGGAATCCGCGCATTCTATAGCTGATGCCTTCATGCTGCTTTGCGCGGCGGGAAGGATGAGGCTGAATGAAGAGAGGATGCGAAGCAATTGTCCAAAACGGTTAAAGAGCTTATGACCAGCCGCTGCCACACCGCGACGCTGTTGGATAATGTGTACGAGCTTGCGGTATTGATGAAAAAGCATGGGATCGGATTTGTCCCGATTGTTGAAGGCGAGAAGCTGATTGGAGTTGTAACCGACCGCGATCTGGTGTTAAGGGGATATGCAGCTAAACATCCCGGCTCCACGGCAGTCGAGGATGTCATGACCCCGAATCCCGTTACAATCCGTCCGGAAGCAAGCGCTGAAGAGGCGGCTGAGATGATGGCTTCCCGTCAAATCCGCCGTTTGGCTGTCGTAGACGACAGCGGTAAACTTGCCGGCGTCATCGCAATCGGCGATTTGGCTGTAACCGACGGCTTCCGACGGGAAGCCGGCAGCGCGCTCAGCGAAATTTCAGATGCAGCCGCAGATCAAGGCTCAATGATTCACTAATTTGTTTAAGCCCTTTTCCGATGGAGCGGAAAAGGGCTTTTTTGCACGAATGTAAGCGGGGAGGCTGCAGGATTGTGGCGGTTAGGGATAAAACAGGTGCGGGCTGCCCCATACTGAAAAAAATCCCATCGGCAAGGAGGCAGCCTATGCTTAAACGAAAAAACGGACCGCTGATTGCCCAGGCGGACGGCACTGTGCTGCTGGATGACGCGCATCCGGCGGCCGAGGAAGCCAGAGCGGAGCTGAGCCGGTTCGCCGAGCTGGTAAAGCGGCCGGGAACGATGCATCAATACCGGATCAGTCCGCTGTCCGTCTGGAATGCGGCTGCGCTCGGAATGTCGGCGGACGATATGCTTCAAGTATTAAGCCGGTACGGACGTTATTCATTGCCTGCGGAGGCGGCCGAACGGCTGAGGCAATGGATGGACCGCTGCGGAGGTCTGGAGCTGCTGCCGGGTACAGACGGAATGCTATTGCTTGCCGGAGAGAGCAAAAGACTGCTGGAGCTGCCGAAGGAATGGCTCGAATCCTTGGGAGCGGAGCCGGTTGAAGGCGGCTGGCAGATTCCGGCTGACCGGCGCGGCGAGCTGAAGCGGGAGCTTGTGCGGCTTGGAATGCCCGTGCTGGATAAGGCCGGTTATCGCGAAGGCGAAACGCTGAACGTGAAGCTGCGGGATGAGCTGTCCGGCGGACGTGCCTTCCGGCTTCGCGATTATCAGCAGGAAGCGCTGGAACGCTTTTGCCGGCAAGGAGGCCAAGGAGGCAGCGGCGTCATCGTGCTGCCCTGCGGAGCGGGCAAAACGCTCGTAGGCGCAGCTGCGCTTGCCCGGCTCGGCTGTGCCGCGCTTGTACTTACGTCAGGCTCGACCTCGATCCGTCAATGGAAGCGCGAGCTGCTGGACAAAACGACGATCCAGGAGAGCGAAATCGGGGAATACACGGGAGAGCTAAAGCAGATTCGACCGGTTACGATCGCATCGTATCAGATTTTGGCTCAAGGACGCGGCGAGGCCCGAAAAAACGGCTCCACCGACCATATGAACTTGTTTGGCAGCCGCGATTGGGGCTTGATTATTTATGACGAGGTGCATCTGCTGCCGGCCCCTGTATTCCGTCTAACAGCGGAGCTTCAGGCGACGCGCCGCCTTGGGCTTACGGCAACGCTTGTGAGGGAGGACGGCCGCGCTGAGGACGTGTTTTCCCTTATCGGTCCCAAGCTGTATGAGCTGCCCTGGAGAGAGCTGGAGCGCCAAGGCTGGATTGCGAGCGTCAGCTGCCGTGAGATCCGGGTGCCTATATGCGAGTCGATTGGGGAAAAGTATGAACAGGCCGACTTAAAAACGAAGCTTCGGCTCGCAGGCGAAAATCCGGCCAAGGCGGCGGCGGTTAGAGAGGTGCTGGAGCGGCATCCCGGCCGGCGTACGCTTGTCATTGGGCATTATCTCGACCAATTGCGTGTTCTGGGCACGGAGCTGGATGCTCCTGTGTTATGCGGCAGTACGCCGGCAGCGGAGCGCGAGGAGCTGTTCCGCCGTTTCAACAGCGGCGAGCTGACTCTGCTTGTCGTTTCGCGGGTTGCCAATTTTGCGGTAGATCTGCCGGAGGCTTCGCTTGCTGTGCAAGTATCCGGCACCTTCGGGTCGCGGCAGGAGGAGGCTCAGCGGATCGGCCGTCTGCTGCGGCCGAAAGCGGGCGATAACAGCGCCTATTTTTATACGGTGGTCACCTCAGGCACAAAGGAAACGGAGTTTGCTCTGAAACGCCAGCTGTTTATGCTTGAACAGGGCTACCGCTATGAACGGGCTGAGTCCGTCTGGGACGAAAAGAAGAAGGAGGAAGGGGCATGAGCGGAGGACGTCCCTGGGATCGCAGTCGTCCGGCGCAGCCCGCGGCCAGCTCTGCGATTACGGCAAGCGCGAAAGGTTCATCAAGCTCAATTACATGCTTGTCAAACTCCAGCCATAATGCGTCTAATGAGGAGCTTCCCGGCCTGCTTGATTCGGATTATGGACGGCAGAAAGAAGCGGAGTTTGTCCGTATAAATAGGCAAAATTTGAAGTCGGAGAAAGTCAAAGCCGGCTTATCTCCCCAATCGCTTCACGTGCTGCAAACGCTGCTGCGCGATTTCGGTTTATGCGGCGCGGAGGAAGGAAGGCTGCTGGAACAGGCCGCGGACACGGGCTCCTGGTCCAGGCTTGAAACTGCGCTTGCGCTGCCGGAGCTGGCAGAGGTTGGGGCGGTGGAGCTGCGACAGCGCTTTTGGGGAGAAAGAATCGTCCGGGTTGAACCGCGACTTTTTGAGTCATGGACAAATGCTGTATTCTCCGTCTCGCTGCATGGCTTGACGCCCGAAACGAACGATATTCGGCCGATTCCGGGAGGCAGCAGCACAAGACTGCTGTCGCGCGTGCTGTTAGGGGCTCTCGCTCTGCTGTCCCGCAGCGGACTGCAGCTGACAGTTAAAGGGCAGCTGCGCCGCAAAACGGTTCAGGAGCTTGCCGAGGCAATCGGGCTGTCCGTCGAAGGGATGCAGCTGCTTCGTCTAACCCCGGCCTGGACGATTGATTACACGCTTCAGGCGGCTTTTGGCTTGGACTGGATGACGAGCGAAGGCTTATTGTCCGAATCGCTCGGCGGCTGGCGGCTGGACTTTGACACGCTCAAGAGCTGGCTGGAGCTGCCGCTGTTAAAAAGGGAGGGGCAGCTGCTTCGCTGGGTTTGCGACCGAGCTTTAGGCAAAGGGACGGCAGAGGCTGCGGCAGCTTCCGTGACCGCACTGCTGGAGCCGGATTATTGGTACAGTCTGGATGACCTGCAAGCGGCAGCCGATAAGCGCAGCGGAGCGGATTCCAAGCTGCGGCCTTGGCTGGAGCTGATGGTGAGCTGCGGATGGGGAGAATTAGGAGAAGATCGCTCGGGAAAAGATTATTTCCGCATGCTGTTGAAGCCTCAAGAGCTGCAGACTATCTATGGCGCTGATGAAAACGATGCGCAGCAGGTTAATGAAGAAGCAGCGGAACCGCTGCTAATCCAACAGGACGGAGAATTATGGGCTGGCCCGTGGACGGCATATCGTTCCCTGTGGCTGCTGGAGCTGATCGCCGACCGCGGCGAGCTTCGCGAGCTTACCTCCTACAAGCTGACTCCAAAATCGCTTGGCAAACTCCAGTTGGGAGGGGATGGCGGGAAGCTTATTTCCGAGCTTCTTGAACATGGTTGCGAATGCGCGCTGCCGCCGTCGGTGCGCGCCGCTTTGGAAGAGTGGCTTCCGGCAGCCGCTAGCAGCAATGATTCAAACCCAGCTGTGCCTGCTCCACAACCGGCAGACGGCAGCATTGATTTTTGGGATGGCTGCATGAAGCTGTTGCCGCTTGCGGTAGAAAATGCAGGTGCGCCAGCAGGAAGGGGGACGCTCCGATTGGCGGTCAGCCAAGCGGCAGATCCGTTTGGATTGGAGTCTTTGGCAGCCGCTAATCCCATTTCTCCGCTGGAGGAGTATGCCCCCGAGCTGGGAAGAATTCCTGCTGCATGGACGGTTGCCGCAAGGAGTTATCATGCCTCAACCTCCCGGCAACTGATTGAATCCGCAATTGAGCTGGGGCTGGCAGTGGAGCTCGGAACGGGAGCTTCGCGCCGAAAGTTCGTTCCTTCCGAGCTGCGCCGCGAACAAGGAGCGGACTGGTCGGCGACAGGATTTTACCGCTGCGAGGAGACAAAAAATAGAATATCCGGACAATTAAATTCCACCTCCGACGAGCCGATTCGGCTGCTGCTGCCTCATTGAGCGGACATTAAGAGCAGCAGGCGGGAAAAACAGGACAGCCATATATCGTCCGAACCGTTGATATGCTATGATAGGCGTTAAGCGGCTGCTGCCGCGGAAAGGAGAGCATGCGGAATGCAGGAGCTTCAAACGTTGGAGCCCGCCCCGCTGGATATGGCGCCGCTTCTGCTTTGCGCCTATGAGCTTGGCGACTCGATCAATCAATCGGCGCTTGTGGCCGAATACTTATATTGGAAAGACGTCGTAGAAAAGGATACGGAGGTGCTCCGGCTGAAGGCCGCCTTTGCCAAAGCGAAGGAGCTGTTTGCCGAATGCGAGCGGTTCGGACGGTTTCATCCCGACTACAACGCAGCCAAGGACGCGGTCAAAAAGGTGGAAGCCGAAATGTCCGAGGTGGAGAGTATCCGGCGTTATAAGGAGACGGAAGCGGAGCTTGATGCGCTGCTGTACGATGTCTCCCTGATGATTGCGGAATCCGTATCCGAGACGATTAAGGTTCCAAGCAATGATCCACTGCCGAAGGGCGGCAGCTGCGGCTCGGGAGGGTCCTGCAGCTGCGGAAGCGGCGGCTGCGGCTAAACGCAGGCCGGAACTCCAGACTTATTTTAAACGAATCAGGCGGTGACGTTGAATCATGCTTACGGAACAGCGAAAAGGACATATCGTATGGGTGAATGATGCGAAGGCCGCACGCAACCTGGAGAAATACGGGAACGTACATTTTATATCCCGCCGCCTTCATTATGCGGTTATTTATTTGGATGCGGACCGCGAGGAAGAAACACTTCGAAACATTCAGCGGCTTCCTTACGTCAAGAAAATCGAGAGATCGCTTCGCAGCGAGATCAAGACGGAATATTCCAAGGAATCCCAAGACAAAACCCGCTTCTACAGTATGTAAGAAGAAATGTCGTCTTGTACAAGCCTTTGGCTTTCCGAATTCGGGAGGCTAAGGGCTTTTGTTTTTGTTATATAACCCATATTGTTACAATAATGGAGAGTCATTATTTTGATATTTGAAATTAGGAAGAGTCATGGTAGAATAAACCTAATTCATATATAGATATAAAGGCCTGCTTTCCCCAGGAGGAGTGGAAAAGGTGAAAGATCGAACAACAGAACGCTGGAGTACCTACGAGACGTTTCATGTGCAACTGGGTGATAAGAGGGTTGCGGATATTATTATCACTAACCACGCCAAGGAGCGTTGGACGGCCCGGGTGGAAAGCCAAAAAACCGGATACGAGGATATCGCCGACTATGTTTGGCAGTGCCTGAAGCAAGGACGAATCGAGTCCTATTACAGAAATGAAGAGGATGTTTACCTCATTGACGACGATCTTGTATTTGTTGCGGAGTTTACGGATTCAGAGAAGGATTTTGATCTGGCCGGAATGCCGCTTCACAAAATGATCGTAGTTACATTTCTAGGGCGCATGTCGGAAACGATTGAGCTCAGGGACTTAAAGTCCTACTATTCGTGGCTCCGCCATTCGAGGCGCATGACGCTGATAAAAAACAGCCGTAAGCGAAAATAATTCCAGGGTATTGAAATCGATTAAAAATTAATGGTTGAATTAGGAAAACAAGTCTGCGATCCCCCGTCGCAAGGCTTGTTTAGTTGTTTTTTGAACGACATTTTTCAATGTTGGAAATCATTCCTTGTGAGGTATTTTGAGGTGCTGTTTCCAAATCGCTTATAACGGATGAAATGGATGGAATTGCCCGGCAGCATCCCAATCGCTTGTCTGATGCGCTATAATGATTGGCAGAAGGTAGAGGGGGAGAATGCGGTGGCGCTTAATTTTCATCAGCTTCATATTTTTTACACCGTTGCCGAAAAAGGCAGCTTCTCGGCTGCAGCTCAGGCGCTGCATATGACACAGCCGGCTGTTACGATGCAGGTGCAGTCGCTGGAGGATTATTTGGGCACCAAGCTGCTGCTTCGTTCCACGAAGCGTATCGAGCTGACGGATGCCGGGAGCGTTCTTATTCCATATGCGAAGCGAAGCATAGATTTGATCAAGGATGCGGATGCGGCCATGAGCCGCTATGCAAGCGGTTTGAAAGGGCGGCTGCAGCTCGGGGCAAGCTTGACGATTGGCGAATATATTTTGCCGAGATTGCTCGGACCGTTTAACAAAGAGCATCCTGACATTTCGATACGGATGAAAGTCATGAACACGACGCAAATTATTGACCATATCCAGAATCATCAGATTGATTTTGGACTGGTGGAGGCTCCCGTCACCCATCCGGAGCTGCAGACGGAGTCGGTGCTTAGCGATGAGCTCCAGCTTATTGTCGGAAGAAAACATCCTTTGGCGGGCAGAGGAGAAGTACAGCTGGAGGAGGCGATCGGCTATCCGCTCGTGCTTCGCGAGGAAGGTTCCGGCACCCGTCAAGTGATGGAGGATCAGCTGGTATTAAAATCAATCAATCCGTCCGATCTCGACATCGTGATGGAACTGGGCAGCACTGGCGCCGTCAAATCCGCTGTAGAAGCGGGAGTAGGGATGTCCTTTGTTTCCGCTTCTTCCATCAAGCATGAGCTGTCGCTCGGCCTGCTGGAGACAGTTCGCATAACGGATGCGGATTTCAGCCGTTCGTTTTATTCCATCTACTTGAAGTCTGCGCTGCTGCCGCTGCCTGCCGTGTCGTTTCTGAATTTTTTGCGGGGGAGAGACTTGAACCAATGGCTGTAATTCCGGCTGATCTTCATCTGCATACAACCGCCTCCGACGGAGTGGATTCTCCCTCCGAGGTCGTTCGGCTCGCGGCAGCCAAAGGGCTTTCAGTTATTGCGATTACCGATCACGATACGATGGACGGGGTAGCGGAAGCGGTGCTGGAAGGCAAAAAGCTCAGCCTGCTGGTCATTCCCGGCATTGAGCTGAGCACGGCAAGCGGCGGGAAGGACATTCATGTGCTTGGTTATGGCATGGATGCAGCGGACAACCGCTGGCAGGAGCGGCTTCGCCTGCAGGGGAGCGTCCGCGAGCGCCGTAATGCGGCGATGCTGGAACGGCTCGCGTCGCTCGGCATCCCGCTTCAGCTGGAAGAGGTCGAGGCTGCTGCGCTTGCGGCAGGGGGCTCGCCGTCCAGTCTTGGCCGGCCGCATGTGGCGGCAGCGCTTGTTGCAAGGGGAGCCGCTGCGAGCATTCGCGACGCCTTCGACCGTTATTTGGGCGAAGGGGCACCGGCTTATGTAAGCCAGCCGCGAATTACGCCGGAGGAAGGCATCGAATGGATTATCGAGGCTGGAGGAGTGCCGGTGCTTGCGCATCCCGGGCTGTACGGATGGGACGAGCTCGCGGAACGTTTGGCTGCGGGCGGGAGGCTGCAAGGGATTGAAGCTCGGCATTCCGATCATACCGTAGAGCAGGAGCGCGGCTATGCTGAGCTTGCGGAGCGGTATGGACTGCTCGTTACCGGAGGCTCGGACTATCACGGCCGCCGGGGAAGCGAGCTGCATCACGGCGATGTCGGCGCCAGAACGGCTGACGCTGCTCCATTGCTGGAACGGCTGGCTGCAAGCGGCCGGGAAGTGCGATAAGTTGTAAAAGAAGAGGCTGTATCGCAAGGTCCTCGATGACCTTGCGATACAGCCTCTTTGTTTTGCTCCGACTCTAGATCAGCTCTTAATCTCAGAAGGCAAACTTTTGATCCGATCCTCGTCCGGCGTAATAAACACCGTCTTCTGGCGGTCGTAAATGACAAACCCCGGCTTGGCCCCGCTCGGTTTATGCACATGGCGAATCAGCGTATGATCCACAGGCACCATGCTGGAGCCGCTGGCCTGGCTGTAATGGGCGGCAAGCATCGCCGCTTCCTCCAGCGTAGCATCCCCGAACTGCTGGGAGCGGATGACGACATGCGAGCCCGGAATATCCTTTGTATGCAGCCAAGTATCGCCGGACGCGGCGAGCCTGTTGGTCAGGTACTCGTTTTGCGTATTGTTTTTGCCAACATAGATCGGGATCCCCTCCGAGGAGGTATAACAGAGAAGCGCCGGTTTAGTCGGCTTTTTGCGCTTCGCTCCGCGTTTCACGCGCGCTCTCAGATATCCGCCTGCGACAAGCTCGTCGCGAATCTCCTCCACGTCCTGGATGGAGGCGGAGCCGAGCTGCTGCAGCAAGGAGTCGAGATAGCGGATTTCCTCGCGGGCAAGCTCCATCTGCTCCAGCACCGCTCCGGTGCTGTTGCGGGCTTTTGTATAACGGCGGAAATAACGCTGCGCGTTTTCGGACGGGCTAAGCTGCGGGTCAAGCTCAATCGCAACGGTTGTCCCGTTTTCATCATAATAGTTGACGACCTCGACGGACCGGTCCCCTTTTTGGAAAGAGTGCATATAGGTCGTCAGCAGCTCGCCTAAAATGCGATACTTCTCCGCTTCCTTCGCTTCCTCCAGCGTGGCTGCTTGTTTGTCCAGCTTTTTGGCGTTTTTGGCGCGCTCGTTGTTCAGGAACTGCAGCATGTCGGAGACGCGCTGTTTAACGGTGTCGCGGCTCGCCTTATCCCCGTAGAATGCCTCCAGGCATTCGCTGATCGTGCTGTAAACACGAGTCTCTCCAGGAGCATGTGTCAGCGGAGTAACGGAAAACAATGCTTTTCCATCCGGCTTTTCCACGATGTTCGGTTCGTAGTCATGATCTCTGGCAGCGTTTATAAAGGAATCAAATACCGGCCATAACCGCTCTAAAGCAGCTTCGTTCTCGAGCAAAGCCGCATGAGCGTCCGGCTGTCCCGAGCCGTTATTAGAACGGAAAAGCAGCTCCTTAGCAAGCAGCGGGCTAAAGCCGCTGAATCCGGCGACAAGCTGTTTATCCGGCGGAGCTGCAGCTGCTGTCTCGGCTTCTTCCAAATTAAGTGTATCGTCAGAGCCGTCGCCAGCAGGCTGCTGTTTGCTTTTTGGCTGCATAACTGTCAAAAAATCAGCCTCGGTTGCCGTCTCCAGCGGGTTGCTCTTGCCCTGCTCAGGGGGCGAGGTATACCGCGATCCGGGCATGACGATCCGGTAGCTGCTGATCGACGGCGTCACATGATGAATGCCGTCATGGATGGTGCCGTTCGCCGTATCGGCCAAAATAATGTTGCTATGCCGTCCCATCAGCTCGACGATAATCGTTTTGAGCGACAGGTCGCCGAGCTCATCCCGCTGGCGGATCTCGATATGAATAATCCGTTCCATGCCGATCTGGCGGATGGATTCGATCTGGCCGCCCTCGCAATATTTGCGGAGCAGCATGCAGAACATCGGCGGCTCCATCGGGTTCTGGTAGCTCAGCTCGGTAAAATGCACGCGCGGGTAGGTCGGATTTGCCGACAGCAGCAGCCGTCTGCCTCCTCCAGAACCCCGGGTTTGAAGCACTAAATCATGCGGTGAAGGCTGATGAATTTTATGAATGCGGTTGCCGACGAGCTGTTGAAGCTCGTGGACGACAGCGCGCGTTACGAATCCGTCCAATGCCATAGGTCTAATAATCTCCTTCTGCAAGCGTGCGAAAATCCGCGGGGCCGCCGCAAGAGGCCGGAAGCCCCGCAGCTGACAAATGATGGCCTGCGTTCCAAGTGTACCACACCGGAACGGGCGGAGGCATCTCGGCTGACGGTCATAATACTCGCCAGGGACAAGGGATAATTCGAGGATTGTCCTCATATAGTGTCCTAGAGCCTGGCGGATGCTGGCGGCAGCATTCGTGCGACGCGGGAGGGAGAAGAGTCGAATGGAAAACACGAATTGGCATCGGCTGTCGGAGGAAGAGCTGCTGTCGCAGCTTGGCAGCTCGCCGGAAAGCGGTCTGGCTCCGGAGGAGGCGGAAAGGCGCCTGGCGGAGCATGGCCGCAACGAGCTGACTGAGGGCGAGAAGCTCTCGCCGGTTAAGCTTTTCCTGAATCAGTTCAAGGACTTTATGGTGCTGGTGCTGATCGGCGCAACGCTCATTTCCGGTCTGCTCGGCGAGTTTCTGGATGCGATTACGATTATTGCCATTATTATCATCAACGCCGTGCTCGGCTTTATTCAGGAGTTCCGGGCGGAGCGTTCGCTGCGGGCGCTCAAGGAGCTGTCCGCGCCGCTCGCCAATGTGTTAAGGGGCGGGACGGCAGAGGCCGTTCCGGCAAGCGACCTTGTCCCGGGAGATATTATTCAGCTGCAGAGCGGGGACCGCATTCCGGCAGACATCCGTTTTTTGGCGGCGAACAGCTGTCAGGCGGAGGAGTCGGCGTTAACCGGTGAGTCCGTGCCGGTATCCAAACATGCAAACGTGATTGAAGAAGAGGATATTCCGCTTGGCGACCGGAAAAACATGGGTTTTATGGGCACGATGCTGACCGGCGGCACCGGCAAAGGCGTTGTCGTACGAACGGGCATGGGCACGGAAATGGGCAAAATCGCTGATCTCATCCAGCAGACGGAGGAAATGGAAACGCCGCTGCAGCGCCGGCTGGAGCAGCTCGGCAAAATATTAATCGTCGTTGCTCTGTTCCTGACGGTTATGGTCGTCGTTGCGGGCATCCTGCATGGACAGCCGACTTACGGCATGTTCCTGGCGGGAGTGAGCTTGGCTGTTGCAGCCATACCTGAAGGCTTGCCGGCAATCGTTACGGTCGCTTTGGCACTCGGCGTGCAGCGCATGATCAAGCGGAAAGCGATCATTCGCAAGCTGCCGTCCGTTGAGACGCTTGGCTGCGCGTCCGTCATCTGCTCCGACAAAACCGGTACGCTGACGCAAAATAAAATGACCGTGACGCGAGTATGGACGGGCAGCCGCCAGCTTGAGGTGACCGGCGAAGGATATTCGCCGCAAGGCGGCTGTTTCGACGGCAGTAAGGCGGTTGAGGCGAAAGACGATTCCTCGCTGCGCCGATTGCTGCAAGTTGCCGCGCTTTGCAATAACGCTGCGCTTGTCCGGGCAGCTGACGGCCGGAACGAGGGGGGAGCGCAGCCAAGCGCCGCTGCGGAGCCGCAGGAGGCATGGCAGCTCAAAGGCGATCCGACGGAAGGCGCGCTCGTTGTATTGGCCGCCAAAATGGGATTGACTGCCGGTTCGCTGGAAGGGCTGTACCGCCGTGAACAGGAGTTCCCGTTTGACTCCGAGCGCAAGCGCATGTCGGTCGTCGTCTCCCATCAAGGCGGCAGGATTGTCTGTGTGAAGGGCGCGCCGGATATGCTGCTCGAGCGCTGCGCCTATATTTTATGGGAAGGGAAAGTGGTCCCGTTCACGGCTACTCTGCGCGCAAAAGTACAGCAGGCTCAGGAGGGCATGGCCCATTCGGCGCTGCGTGTGCTGGGGCTTGCCTACCGCGACTTGAAGGCGCACGATAGCTGTGCGACGGCGGACGAGGCGGAATGCCAGCTTGTTTTCGCCGGGTTAACCGGCATGATTGATCCGCCGCGCCGTGAAGTGCAGGGAGCGATTATGACCTGCCGCCGCGCGGGCATCAAAACGGTTATGATTACGGGCGACCATCAGCTGACGGCGGAAGCGATCGCAGGCCAGCTCGGCATTATGCCGCGCGGCGGATTGTCGATCAGCGGGCGGGAGCTTGCTGCCATGTCGGATGACGAGCTGGATAAAGTTGTGGACAACATCTATGTTTACGCACGTGTTTCCCCGGAGCACAAGCTGCGGATCGTCAAATCGCTGCAGCGCCAAGGACATGTGGTGGCAATGACCGGCGACGGCGTCAACGACGCTCCGGCGATCAAAGCGGCCGATATCGGCATTGCCATGGGAATCACCGGCACCGACGTGTCCAAAGAGGCGTCCTCGCTCGTGCTGAGCGACGATAATTTCTCCAGCATTGTGTCCGCAATTGAGGAAGGACGCAACATTTACGAAAATATCCGCAAGTTTATCCGTTACTTGCTGGCCTCCAACGTCGGTGAAATTTTGACCATGTTCCTGGCCATGATGGCCGGTCTGCCGCTGCCGCTGCTGCCGATCCAGATTTTGTGGGTCAATCTCGTCACGGACGGATTGCCGGCGATGGCGCTCGGCGTTGACCAGGCCGAGAATGATCTGATGACCCAGAAGCCGCGGCCGGCTCGGGAGAGCATTTTTGCCCGGAGGCTTGGCTGGAAAATCATTAGCCGCGGCGTGCTGATCGGCGTCTGTACGCTCGGCGCGTTCTGGATTACGCTGAAAAGCGCCCCGGCAGGCGCGCAGGGACTCGCGCTTGCCCAAACGGTTGCATTTGTCACCCTTGTTATGGCGCAGCTGATTCATGTGTTCGACTGCCGCAGCTCGCGCTCCATTTTTCACCGAAATATTTTGCAGAACAAATATTTAGTGCTGGCCGTTCTCTCTTCGCTCGTTCTCATGCTTGCGGTGCTGTACGTGCCTGCGCTACAGCCAATCTTCAAAACGGTGTCGATCGGCCTGCGCGAATGGTGCCTCGTCCTTGTGGCGGCTGGAATCCCAACGTTCATTATGGGCATCGGAAGTGTGTTCGGTTCTTCCAAAAAGCGCGGGACAAAATCCCGCATCAGCTACACAAGCGGAGGAAGCCAGCCTACTCTGCGTTAAAATCAAATCCCTGTTTCAAGCCTTCCGGTCCGCCGCCGGAAGGCTTTTTGCTGTAGAGAACCAATCATGACGATAAGTGCAAATCTTCATCCGATTTGGGAATAGCCTTTGGCAAACGCATCGGCTATGCTAATCAGGTAGCGCGAGAAAGACAGAACATTTTATGAAAGCAAGGAGTGCACATAGAGATGGAATTTACAAAAATGAATGGGCTTGGCAACGACTTTATCGTCGTGTACGGGGAAAAGGACTTGCCGGCTGGCGTGGACAAGCTAGCGGTAGACTTGTGCAACCGTTATTTCGGCATCGGAGCCGACGGACTGGTTTATATTTTGCCTTCGGAGCGCGCGGATTTCCGCATGCGCATTATCAATTCCGACGGCTCCGAGGCGGAGCAATGCGGGAACGCAATCCGCTGCGTAGCCAAGTACGTGTTCGACAACGGACATACGGATAAACAATCGTTGACGATTGAAACGCTTGGCGCAGGCGTGCAGCAGGTGGAGCTGACGGTTGAGGGCGGCAAGGCGGCGTTCATTCGCGTCGATATGGGCGAGCCGATTTTGCAAGGGCTGCAGGTGCCGACGACCGTTGACGCTGAGCGCGTCATCGCCCACCCTATTGAGGTGGACGGCCGTGAATTCCTTTTTACGGCGGTATCCATGGGCAATCCGCATGCCGTCATCTATGTCGATGACGCCGCAGGCTTTGATCTGGCTGCATGGGGGCCGAAGCTGGAAACCCATCCGATGTTCCCGCGCAAAACAAACGTAGAGTTTGTAACTGTGAACAGCCGCTCGCAAGCGGATATGCGCGTATGGGAGCGCGGCGCAGGCCCGACGCTGGCCTGCGGCACCGGAGCCTGCGCAACGGTCGTTTCCTCCGTGCTGAACGGGCTCACCGATCGCAAAGCGACCGTTTCGCTTAAAGGCGGCGATCTGCATATCGAGTGGAACGAAGAGGACAATCATGTGTACATGACGGGACCGGCTGCGGAAGTTTTCCGGGGCAAGCTGATCTAGAATGTAGAAAAAAGGCGGCGCTTGGGAGAAAATCCCTCGCGCCGCCTTTTTTCATTTCGCACTAATGATTCGATAAACGCTAAAACAGACTTGCAACCTGCCCCGTCCGATAGGCGATGCTCAGTTCCCCGGTGATGGGGTTGTCGTACAACTCGCAATCGACTTCATACACGCTGGCAATGAGCGATTTGCTTAATACCTGGCGGGGAGGGCCTTCGGCCATAACCTCGCCTTTTTTGAGCACATACAGATGAGTGCAATACTGGGCGGCAAGCGACAAGTCGTGCAAAGCGGCCAACACTCCGATGCCGAGCGAGCGGACAATGCTTAATATTTGCAGCTGATATTTAATGTCCAAATGGTTGGTCGGCTCGTCCAGCACAAGAAAGCGCGGCTCTTGAGCCAGTGCGCGGGCTAAAATGACACGCTGCTTTTCGCCCCCGGACAGAGAAAGGTAGCTGCGGTCTGCATACGAAAGCATGTCGACCTTTCTCATTGCTTCTTCCGCGATGCTGCGATCCGCGTCGTTGTCGGTATCCAGCAGTTTTTTATGCGGCGTCCGGCCCATCATGACCATTTCCCGCACCGTAAAATCAAAGCTCAACTCATTGAATTGGCCGACTACGGCCATTGATTTGGCGATTTTTTTGGGACTGGAGCCCAGCACGTCGGTTCCGCCGAGCGTCACCGCGCCCTCGCTGGGGCTAATCGCTTTGTAAATGCTTTTAAGCAGCGTGGACTTGCCGCAGCCGTTCGGGCCGAGTAAACCGACAAACTGCCCTTCTTTTACCTGCAATGAAATCCGGTTCACGATCTGGCTGCGGCCGATGGAAACGGAAAGTCCTTTTACATCCAATTCCATGGTTATTTCCCTCCGAAATCGTATCCTTTTTTAATCAGCATGTACATGAACAGCGGCGCGCCAATTAAGGCAGTCAAAATACCGATTGGCAGCTCTGTTTTGGGAATAATCGTCCTGGCCAGCACATCGGTCCAAATGAGGAACAGTCCGCCTGCCCAAAGGGAAATCGGCAGCAGTCTGCGATGGTCCGAGCCGACGAGCGCCCGTACGATATGGGGAATAATCAGTCCGACAAACCCGATCATTCCGCACGCGGACACAAGAACGCCTGTGAGCAGCGCAGTCAGAATGAGATATCCTCTGCGATACAGATTCAGGTTGACGCCAAGCGTGACGGCCGTTTCTTCCCCGAGCAGCATCGTGTTCAAAATCCGGGCTTGAAAAAGGAACAGCAGGCTGGCTGGAATTACGGCCGCGATGACAAGAGGGAGCATATCCCATCTCGCTGCAGCCAGGCTGCCCATCGTCCAGAACGTAATGGAACGGATGCCCTGCGCATTGTCAGCAAAATAGATCAGAAAATTCGAGAAGGCGCTGCACAGGGCGTTAATGACCATGCCGGCGAGCACAAGCTTGGCGGATGACATTTTGCCGCCTAACCCGGCGAGGGCAAGCACAAGCAGCGAGGCTCCAAAAGCGCCGGCAAAAGCCCAAAAAGCAAGGCCGAGCTGTCCAAAAATGCCGGCGAAGCTAAAGCCGATTAATATTGAAAAGGTTGCACCGAGCGTTGCGCCGGACGAAATCCCAAGGATGTAAGGATCGGCAAGCGGGTTCTGTACAGCGGCCTGCATCACGGTTCCGCAGAGAGTAAGTCCAGCTCCGACAAGCAGAGCGAGCAGGACGCGCGGGAAGCGGATGGTCCAAATAATATTGGCGCCAGGGCCTTGCATGAAGTCGGTATTCCCGTCCAGCGTTATTCCTGTCAGCTGGTAGAGCAGAATACGGAGGGATTGGCTCAGGGGGATTTCCACCTGTCCGAGCGAAACCGCGATTCCGATCGAAAGAATGGTTATCGCAAGCAAACCTAGCTGCAGTCCGATAAAACCCGATGTTCCGAGCTTTGGACGCAGGGCGGAGCCAGGCGTTAAGCCGGACGATTGGGGACGAGACATGAGATCAGACCTTTCTTTTGTTGGTAGCGGCATGGTGTTGGAAAATAAGATCAGCCTCTAGAATAAATGAGATTGATTCTCATCGTCAACAAAAATATGTTCAATTGTTATTCATAATCTAAGGTTATAAATCGCTAGTTTACACATAAAGGAAGGCGTTCCTTATCTGATTAACATGAAAAATTTGATTTGATAGGGCAGTGAAATAATTATTGACAAGCTGATTAGTTACGACGATAATGAGAATCGTTCTCAAACAACTAGAATGCTGCATTCCAGTGTTGGCAGGTTAGCCGATCGGGTTGCAAACTATCGAAAGAGGGGTCTTTTACAATCATGCATCCGAAAAAAATCCGTTTCTCCGCACTTTTATGTTTTGTTCTTTTGCTTTTGACGGCCGTGCTGTCCGCCTGTTCCGGCAGCGGAAACGGCAATGGAAATACGAATTCTTCCCAGCCGGAGGCTTCGCCAGCGGCAACTGCTCCGCCATCTGAGGGAGCGTCCGGGGCGACGACTTACCCTCTTACCATTGAAAACTATACGATGAATGGAGAAGAAGGAGCATTTGCGGCCAAAGAGCAGGTGTTCGAAAAAGCTCCGGAGCGTGTTGTCGTCAACACCCAGCCTATCGCTGAAATGCTCATTAAGCTGGGCCTTACGGACAAAATGGTAGGCGTAGCTGCACTGTACGGTGAGCTGGACCCTGAAGTTAAGGACGAGTTTGCAAAAATTCCTGTTTTGTCCAAGGAATATGTGAGCAAGGAGCCGGTTGTAGGCGCCAATCCGGATTTGGTTATGGGACGCTCGGATCTGTTTGCTGACGCGGATTGGGGAGTAGGTACCGTAGAAGGCTTGAACGAGCTCGGCATCCGTACCTTCATTAACAGCACAAGCCTTAAAGGGGCTACAGTGGAAAGCCTGTATAAAGATATTGAGCAAATCGGACAAATTTTCGATGTGCAGGATAAAGCTGCTGCGCATATTGAAAAGCTGAAAGGCCAAGTTGAGACGCTGAAAAGCGAATTTGTCGGCAAAGGCAAGGAGCAGACGTTTGCTTTTGTATCCGAGGACGGCGGCATTAAATTCTACAGCGGCATCAATGATACGTTCCAAAACGAGGCTCTTGGCTGGATTGGCCTGAAAAACGGCTTCAGCGATATCGAGGGCTCTAATGTAAGCACGGAGGAAGTCGTTTCCCGTAATCCAGATGTTCTCCTGATGTCCTACTATACAGGCGCACCAGATCCGCAAAAAACGATTGATGCTATCTATGCCGATCCGGCGCTGAAAGATATCAATGCCGTAAAAAACAAAAAAGTGTATGTTATTGATTTTAACGCGTATTGGGGTTATGGCGACCAAATTTTCAATGCTATCGAGAAGCTTGGCAAAGAATTGAACGCCTAGTCTGCTGTGTTCAGTAAGGATGCTCTGCGAGCTCCCGCCTGTTATGGGCGGGGGCTTTTTGTTTTCTGGATATGGTAGATGGTAGCGTGCGGTCAAGAATTTTGAAACGCTTTTGAAGCGAGCCCGTATTGCACTACAATTTACCAGTTTAGGCTAAAGGGCCGTCGCCTGAAGAGAAGGCGTCTCGGGCCGATGCAGGTAGTTGCTGTAGTTGGTTTTGACTGAAACTGTTTGGTAGCAATAGTTGGTTGTACTAGATGGCGGCGGTGCCTGATGGTGGTTTATCCACTAATGTTGGCTTTATTGCTAATGTTGATCTTATCAACTGTTGGTGGTTGCTGATTTTATGTTTGTGGCGTTAGTTTCACTGCTGTCGGTAGCTGCTTAATTTGGTTTTTTTGCTGCTGGATTTCTCTGTTGCTGGTGGAAGCTGTTACTTGGAAATGTCTGCTGCAAGTTTTAACGCAACTGAGAAGGCTTAATTGATGTAAAAACCGCGTTTTTAAAATGTAACGCAACTGAGACATCTTATTAGGCACTTTTAGTGCTAAAAAGCCTTCATTATCCGTAAATAGCGCGTCTCAGTTGCGTTAAAAGTCAGTACAAGCCATTTTCGACCGAATAGCGCGTCTCAGTTGCGTTAGATGCCGAAGAACTGTAGAGCACTTCATTTAAAAGAAGCAATCGGTTAAATTGCTTTTCATTGAAAAGCAGCAAGCTGATGCAGCTCTCGAATTTCCTACGCATACGTGCACAGTCTAGTCGACGGCGAAGCCGTATTGCTCTTCATTCTAGAGCAGCAAGCAAGCTGATGCAGCTCTCGAATTTCCTTCGCATACGTACACCGTCTGGTCGACGGCGAAGCCGTATTGCTCGAGATTTCGCATTGTTACTTGTTCGTTTGACGATTATCGATTAGAATAAGTACACGAATGCCCGCCCACCGGTTGTAGAGGCGAGCTTAAACAAGTCGCTTGTCAACAGCCCGAAGCGGCGGCCAAGCGTTTGGGCCGCGTGAAATGTGTCAACAATAGTTGCAATGGTTCTGCCCATTGCCAGATGATGGACCCGGCCAGAGGAGTCCGATTCTGTTCCATATCGTCCGGAGGGAGAACCTGACATGGCTATCAAGCTTATCAATATTGGCTTCGGGAACATCGTATCGGCGAACCGGATCATTTCGATCGTAAGCCCCGAATCGGCTCCGATCAAAAGGATTATCCAGGAAGCGCGGGATCGCCACATGCTGATTGATGCGACTTACGGAAGACGCACGCGCGCCGTTATCATTACGGACAGCGATCATGTCATCCTGTCGGCTGTTCAACCGGAGACGGTAGCACACCGGCTGTCCGCAAAAGATGACGATCACGACGAATAATAGCGGGGAGTATTATGAATAAGGGATTATTGATTGTTTTATCCGGCCCGTCGGGTGTCGGCAAAGGCACGGTTTGTTCCATGCTTCGGCATAAAATGCCCGAGCTGGTTTATTCCGTATCGGCAACGACACGCCTGCCCAGACAGGGCGAGACAGACGGCATCAACTACTTCTTCAAATCCCGCGAGCAGTTCCAGGACATGATTGCGCGGGGTGCGATGCTGGAACACGCCGAGTACGTAGGCAACTACTACGGCACTCCAAGGGATTTTGTCGAGCAGACGATCAACAGCGGCAAGGACATCATTCTTGAGATTGAAGTCCAGGGCGCACTGAAGGTCAAGGAGACTTTTCCGCAAGGCGTATTCATTTTTCTCATGCCGCCGTCGCTTGATGTGCTCAAACAGCGCATAACGGGACGCGGTACCGAGAGCCAAGACATTATCGATTCCCGCATGACGGTCGCAGCGGAAGAGATTAATCTGATCCGCTACTACGACTATGCGGTTGTCAACGATGAGATCGATGCGGCCTGTCATCGTATTCAAAGTATTGTAACAGCGGAGCACTGTCGCAAGGAACGATATCTGGCAAGCCTCGCAGAAAGTATGCAGACCGCATCCGAAAAAGCCTGAACGGAGTGATTGACCTATGTTGTACCCTTCTATTGATGAAATGATGACCAAGGTCGACAGCAAGTATTCTCTGGTAGTAGCAGCAAGCCGCCGGGCGCGTTCGCTGCGCGACGGAGAAAAAAGCGAGCTGCGCGGCGCAAAATCCCATAAGCAGGTCGGGGTTGCACTGGAAGAAATTTATCACGATCTGTTGCAGGTGGAGCAGCGTAACGAAGACTAGATGTTGCCCATATGACCTTCAGCCGGCTTGCGGGGCAAGACCGGCTTTTAAACCGGCTGATTGGGGCAGCCTCATACAAATTGGATGTAACAACCCTTGCGGTTGTTATTTTTTTATTATTCAACTGCTAAGGTATTCAGATAGAGAGGAGAAACGGTCATGCTACATGGCAAAACGATTCTGCTCGGAGTCACCGGAGGCATTGCGGCTTTTAAAGCGGCGTCCTTATGCAGCAAGCTGGTACAGCAAGGGGCTGAGGTTCATGTCATTATGACGGAATCCGCCGCCCGCTTCATTACACCTCTAACGATGCAGACGCTTTCGCGTCATCATGTGCATTTGGATACGTTTGACGAAAAAGATCCGGCCGTTGTCACGCATATCAATTTGGCTGACCGTGCCGATCTTGTGCTGCTTGCACCCGCGACGGCAAACACGCTTGCTAAGCTTGCACACGGGCTGGCGGACGATATGCTGAGCACAACGCTGCTTGCTGCGACTGCGCCGATTATTGCTGCGCCAGCTATGAATGTGCATATGTACGAGCATCCTGCGACCGTGGCGAACATGGAGCTGCTCGGACGAAGAGGCGTCCGTTTCATCGATCCCGGAACGGGGCAGCTTGCATGCGGTTATGTTGCTAAGGGGCGGTTGGCCGAGCCGGAAGAGATCGTGGAGGCGGTTGGACGTTTTTTTGCTTCGCAGACGCTGCTGCAGGGCAAACGGGTTGTTGTTACGGCGGGAGGCACGATGGAGCGTTTTGATCCAGTCCGTTATTTGACAAACGACAGCTCCGGCAAAATGGGCTTTGCCATAGCGGAAGCCGCCCGAGACATGGGAGCTTCGGTAACGCTAATTGCTGCCCGCACGTCCGCGCCTGCTCCCGGAGGAATGGAGCTGGTGCGCGTGGAGTCGGGGGAGCAGATGCTGGACGAGGCGCTGTCCCGGTACGAGGGGGCGGACATTGTCGTGAAAGCAGCCGCCGTAGCGGATTACAGGCCGATCGTGCGCCATGAGACCAAGCTAAAAAAAACCGGCGACACGCTCGTGATGGAGCTGGAGAAAACAACGGACATTTTAGCCGAGCTTGGCCGCCGTAAAAAGGGACAGTTTCTGGTCGGCTTTGCTGCGGAGACGGACCGCGTGGACGAGCATGCGATGGGTAAGCTGCAGCGTAAAAACAGCGATTTGATTGTCGCCAATGACGTTACGATGGAAGGTGCGGGCTTTAACGTCGATACGAACTCGGTTCGTATCTTCGACCGTAACGGGCTGGTCGAGGCGCTTCCCGTCCTGAGCAAACGAGAAACGGCCGAACGGCTCATGCGGCTGATTGCGGATCGTCTTCCGCGGCGAACCGGAACTGAGGCTTCGCTGTGATTGCGAGCGTCATTGTTGATGTTCCGAGCCGCAGCACAGATCGTCCATTCAGCTACTTAGTTCCCCGCGATATGCAGGCGTGGATCGAACCCGGCAGCAGAGTCGGCGTGCCGTTTGGCGGAAGAACGCTGCAGGGCTTTGTTGTCAGCCTTTCAGCTGAACCTCCCTTGGAAGGGCCGACCAAGCTGAAGCCGATTCAAGAGCTGCTGGACCCGCTGCCGCCGCTGCTGCCTGATTTGGTGGAGCTGGCAAGGTGGATTAGTGAAAAGTATTGCTGTACCTGGACGGCTGCGCTGCAGGCAATGGTGCCGGCCGCGATAAAAGGCAAAGCGGAGCGTTATATTCGTTTGGCGGACGAACCTGGTCAAAGCACGGGACTGGAGCAAGCGGCGTTAAGGCTAACGGACGACGCGGGAGCGGAAAATTTAGAGCTTCCCGAGGGGCTGATTAAGGAGCTTGCTCGGTCGGAAGCGCTGAGGCTGGAATTGCTGCAGCAGCGGTATCCGGAGGCTGGGGCGGCGATCAAGCGAGCTCTCGCATCGGGACTGCTGATTGAAGAGACGTCGATCCGCGACCGTTTGTCGGTTCGGACGCTGCTTACCGTTTACCCGCCGCAGGACAGGCAAGCGGCTGAAGCCGCGCTGAATGCGCTGCCTGCGCGCGCTGCAAGGCAGCGGGAGCTGCTGCAGTATGTGCTGCAGCTGGCGGAGCCGATCACGCTGCAGGCGCTGTTGGCCGACACGGGAGCCAGCGCCTCCGCTGCAAAAGCTCTGGCGGAAAAGGGATATATCCTCATCGAGGAAGCCGAACAGCAGCGCGACCCCTATGCGGGCCGTGACTTCCAGCGGTCAGAGCCGCTGCCGCTGACGGCGGCCCAGCGGGATGTTTTTGTTCGCATTCGGGATGCGGTGGAGGCCGGGGCTCCGGCGACTTTTCTGCTGCATGGCGTTACCGGAAGCGGGAAAACGGAAATTTACATGCAATCGATTCAACGAGCGCTTGAGCTTGGCCGTGAGGCGGTTGTGCTCGTGCCAGAAATATCGCTGACGCCGCAGATGGTAGAGCGGTTTAAAGGCCGTTTCGGCGATGAGGTCGCCGTGCTGCACAGCCGCTTGTCCAATGGCGAGCGTTATGATGAATGGCGCCGCATCCGGCGCGGCGGGGCCAAGGTGGCAATTGGCGCGCGATCAGCGGTGTTTGCCCCTTTTGCCCAGCTTGGCCTCATTATTATCGATGAGGAGCACGAGTCGAGCTACAAGCAAGAGGAGACGCCGAAGTACCACGCCCGTGAGGTTGCGGTGCAGAGGGCCCGCCAGCATGGAGCGGTCGTTGTGCTCGGCTCGGCGACGCCTTCCCTTGAAACCTACGCGGCGGCATCCCGCGGCGGCTCCGGCAGCGGAGCGCTGCTTTCGCTGGCGGAACGGGTCGGAGCGAAGGCGCTGCCGCCAGTTACGATTACCGACATGCGCGACGAGCTGAAAAGCGGCAACCGGTCTATGTTCAGCCGGGCTTTGCATGAAGCGCTGCAAGCACGGCTGGAGCGCGGCGAGCAGTCCGTGCTGCTGCTGAACCGCCGCGGATACTCCACGTTTGTCATTTGCCGCTCTTGCGGTTATACCGCTCAATGTCCGCATTGCGACATCTCGCTCACCTACCACCAGAAGACCAGAGCGATGCGCTGCCATTACTGCGGGCATGCGGAAATCGCGCCGCAAACGTGTCCTTCCTGCTCCAGCGAGCAGATCCGTTATTTCGGAGCGGGCACGCAGAAGGTCGAGGAGGAGCTGGCGAAGCTATTTCCAGGCATTCGGGTCATCCGCATGGATGTGGATACGACGAGCGAAAAAAACGCGCATGAAAAGTGGCTGAAGCTGTTCGGAGAGCGCAAGGCGGACGTGCTGCTCGGCACGCAGATGGTCGCTAAAGGGCTCGATTTTCCCTATGTGACGCTAGTTGGCGTCATTGCGGCGGATACCTCGCTCAACCTGCCGGATTTCCGGGCGGGCGAACGCACGTTTCAATTGCTGACGCAGGTAGCCGGACGCGCGGGAAGGCATCATTTGCCCGGCGAGGTTGTCATTCAGACCTATAATCCGGACCACTATGCGGTAACCGCCTCGCAGCAGCATGATTATGAAGGGTTTGTACAGGAAGAAATGAAGCACCGGCGAATTATGGGTTATCCCCCGTTTTGCCGGCTCATTCTTGTAACGATGTCTCATGAGCAGCTGGCGAGCCTGTCTGCGACAAGCGACCGTTTTGCCCGCAAGCTGCGCGAGCTGGCCTCCCAGAGAGGCGTCCTGCAGCCGCTGCACGGCAGCAGCGAGCGGGCGCTGGAGCTGCTTGGACCGGT
Source organism: Paenibacillus pasadenensis (assembly GCF_023715725.1). Lineage (GTDB taxonomy): Bacteria > Bacillota > Bacilli > Paenibacillales > Paenibacillaceae > Paenibacillus_O > Paenibacillus_O pasadenensis_A. The sequence goes on along the minus strand of NZ_JAMBOT010000001.1, from coordinate 458,633 downwards.
AGCTTCGCCAATCTCGCGCATCAAGGACCGTTACCGCTTCCAGTGCATGGTTAAATATCGCGGAGCGGTTCCGGCTTCCGCGCTCGTATCGGAGGCGATCCGGCTGACGGAAGGCGAAGCCCCTCGATCGGGCGTACTGTTCAGCGTGGACGTTGATCCGCAAATGATTTTATAATAATTTTGCAGGCTGGGGAATTACGTTTATTGCGATTCGGCCTTATCCGTTTACGATTCTGTTATTCATTCGCCGTCCGATGGAGTTCGGCGATTGCGACTACATTCAAGGAAGGTGCTTTTTTAATGGCAATCCGTATCATCGTACAAAATCCCGATCCCGTGCTTCGCGAGGTCGCAAAGGAAGTAACCAAGTTTAACTCTAATCTTCACAAGCTGCTCAAGGATATGGCGGAAACGATGTACGATGCGGAGGGCGTTGGTCTCGCAGCACCGCAGGTTGGCATCTCCAAACGGGTCATCGTGGTGGATATCGGGGATGAGCGCGGATTGATTGAAATGGTCAACCCGGAAATTATCGAGCGCGACGGCGAGCAGTTTGGGCCGGAGGGCTGTCTCAGCATTCAGAATCTGAACGGCGACGTGCGCCGTGCGGAAAAAGTTCGTGTCCGCGGCCAAAACCGCGACGGCGAGTTTTTCGAGGTTGAGGCGGAAGGGTTCCTGGCCCGCGCGTTTCAGCATGAGGTGGATCATCTGAACGGCATTCTGTTTATCGATTTGGCCGAGGAGCTTTACGACGGCTCCGCCCGCGACCGCCGGAACGACGACGGGGAGTGAAGGTAATGCGTATTGTTTTTATGGGAACGCCCGAGTTTGCGGTTCCTTCGCTGCATTGGCTGATGAGCGAGGAAGCGCGCAGCCTTGGTTGTGAAGTAGTCGGCGTTGTGTCGCAGCCCGACCGTCCAAAAGGCCGCAAAAAAGAGCTGGCGCCGACGCCGGTAAAAGCGGCAGCGCTGGAATACGGGCTGCCGGTGCTGCAGCCGGAGCGGATGCGCCGTCCGGAAGCGGTCGAGGAGCTGAAGCTGCTCGGGCCTGAGCTGATCGTTACGGCAGCTTACGGTCAGATTTTGCCGCGCGACGTGCTGGAAATTCCGAAGCTGGGCTGCATTAACGTGCATGGCTCGCTGCTGCCGAAATACCGGGGCGGAGCGCCGATCCAGCGCTCGATTATGAACGGCGAGCCGGTAACCGGCGTGACGATTATGTACATGGCGGAAGGTCTCGATACCGGCGATATGATTAGCCGCGTCGAGGTTCCGATTACCGATGCCGATGATTCCGGCACGATGTTCGATAAGTTAAGCGAAGCCGGAGCGAAGCTGCTGGCGGAGACGCTGCCCGAGCTGCTTGAAGGACGCGCGCGGCGCGTGCCGCAGCAGGAAGAGGAGGCGACTTATGCGCCGAATCTGACTCGCGAGGACGAGCGGCTGGACTGGTCCCGCAGCGCGCGGGAGCTGTTCAATCAGGTGAGGGGCTTGTCGCCGATGAGCGGCGGGTTCACACTGCTCGGCGGCGAGCCGTTCAAGGTGCGCGTGTGCGCAGCCGAGGACGGGCAAGCGCCAGCGGGCGCGGCGCCGGGGCAGGTGCTGGATGCCGGAGCTGACGGCATCCGCGTGGCTACCGGCAGCGGCGTATTGCGGCTGCTGGACATTCAGCCGGCCGGCAAGCGGGCGATGCCCGCTGCCGAATGGCTGAAGGGTGCCCGGCTGCAAGCGGGCACCGTGTTTGGCGCGCCGGCGGCTGAGGCCGGCGCGGAAGGCCCGGCCGCCGGGCAAGGCGGCGGCCGATGAGCGGCCGCCGCGAGCCGGGCGCAGCCGGCGCCGGCAAAGGCGCTGCCGGCCGGCCGGGCATGGCCGGCGGCACGCAAAGCCGCCGGGGCGGCGCAGCCGGCGGCAAAGACGCCGCGCGCGGGCGCACCGCCGGAGCGGGCGCGCCGAAGGCGCGGCAGCCGCGCAGCGCGCGCGAGCTCGCGCTGGATGCGCTCGTCCGCGTTGACCGCGACGGCGCCTACAGCAACCTGCAGCTGAACGCAGCGCTGCAGGAATCGGGCCTGTCGCGCGCTGATGCCGGGCTCGCGACCGAGCTTGTATACGGCACGCTGCAGCGGCGGCTGACGTTGGATTACTGGCTGCAGCAGTTTATCGCCAAAGGCTTTGCCAAGCTGGAGCCATGGGTGCTGTCGCTGCTGCGCATGAGCCTGTACCAGCTCGTTTACCTCGACCGCGTGCCTCCGCATGCCGCGGTAAACGAAGCGGTAACGATTGGCCGGCGGCGCGGGCATGCCGGAATTTCGGGCATGCTGAACGGCGTGCTGCGCAATGCCGTGCGGCAGCTGCCGCAGCTCAAAGCGGAAACGTTCGGCGGCGAGAAAAACGACGTCCGCCGCCTGTCGCTCCGCCATTCGTATCCGGAGTGGATCACCGAGCGGTGGGTCGCTGATTATGGCGTCGAGACGGCGGAGTTGATGATGGCTGCCGGCAATGAGCCGCCTCGCAGCAGCCTGCGCGTCAACCGGCTGCGGATAAGCCCTGAGCAGGCGCTTCTGCAGCTGGAGCAGGCCGGATTCCATGCCAGTCTGTCCGAAGCCGCGCCTTGGGCGGGCGTAGTTGTCGCTCGCGGCGGCAATCTGACCGCTACCGACGGTTACACCGAAGGGCTGTGGTCGATTCAGGATGAAAGCTCGATGATCGTTGCGGCGGCCGCGAATCCCCGCCCGGGCTTCCGCGTGCTGGACTGCTGCGCAGCTCCGGGCGGCAAATCGGCCCATATGGCGGAGCTTATGGACGGACATGGCGAAATTATCGCCAACGACCTGCATCCGCATAAACGCGCGCTCATCGAGAGCCAGGCGGCCCGGCTTGGGCTTGACGTCATAAAAGCAGTTTCCGGCGACGCCGCGGAGCTGCCGGAGCATTTTGCCCATGCGTCCTTTGACCTTGTGCTGCTGGACGCTCCCTGCTCTGGACTTGGCGTTATCCGCCGCAAGCCGGAAATCAAGTGGACCAAAACGCCGGACGATATTGTCGCGATTGCGGCTATTCAGGAAAAGCTGCTGGACGCCGCAGCTTTGCTGGTCAAGCCGGGCGGTACGCTGTTGTACAGCACCTGCACCATAGCCGGTGAAGAAAACGCCGGTCAGATTGATGCTTTCCTGTCCCGCAATCCGGAGTTCGCGCCGGATCCGGAAGGATGGCCTGCCGAGGTGCTGGCGCCGCTGCAAGCGGCGGGAGCTGCCGCGGACGGCAGCGGGCATTTCGGCGGCACGCTGCAGCTGCTGCCGCATCATTTTGGCAGCGACGGCTTTTACATCGCGCGTCTGAAGCGCCGCTAACGGTCCCGTGGCTGCTCCTTCTCCTGACCGCAACAATCGTTAAAGCCGCAGGCCCAGCGCCTGCGGCTTTTTCTCCATGCATCCCTTCAAACTTATGGAAATAACCTCTCTTTATTGGCGATAGCGCGCAGAATATATTAAACTATTGAAAACGACTTGCAACTAGGAGTGGATGCAATTTGTCCAATAAGCTGCGCCCGGGCGTTAAACATGGATCGGCGTTGCTGGGCCTGTACCTGTTAGGCATGCTTCTGCATTTTTATATTCAAGCGTCGGCTCTCGGCTTTAAAGTCCAGTCTGCCTGGGGCTGGGTGATTAATCAGCCGCCGATGTTTTTCTGGGGAAGCACCTTCTTTTTTTTCATGCTTTGCGGAGCGGTAGCTTTATTCCGCAATATTTACGCAGCAGCTCTTATCATATCAATTGTAACGGCGCTTACCGGCGTCGCCGTGTTTCAAAAGATGAAGGCGACCGGACTGCCTCTGTTCCCTTGGGATTTGCTGCAGCTCAAAAACGCCTCGGAAATGCTGTCCATGACGCAGGGGATGTTCTCGCCGCTTGTCATCATTTTGACGCTGCTGGTCCTGTCAGGCCTCGGCTATCTCATGTTTAAGCTGCCGAAGCTGCGTTTTCCGCTGGTGCTGCGCATCGTTCTGGCTGTATGCTCCATTTCCGCCGTGGCGCTGTTCGCTCAGGTTGCGGAAGGCAAATATCCCGCGCTTTTGGAAAAGCTGAGCTATCAAAATATTTTTTGGGACCAGAAGGCCAACTATAAGTACAACGGCTTTGTGCTCGCCTTTGCCTCCAATCTGAACAAACAGCTGATTGAGGAGCCGGAGGGCTACGGCAAAAAAGCGGTGCAGGAAATTGCCGAACGTTACGGTTCCCTGCCGGATGGACCAGCGGCCGCTTCGCCGGAAGAGACGCCGAATATCATTTATGTAATGAATGAGGCATTCTTTGATGTGACGCGGCTGACGGACTATAAGCTCAGCGAGGATCCGCTTCCGTTTGTGCACGAATCCCAGAAACAGCGGCCCTCGGGTTATGTGCTTTCACCGGAATTTGGCGGCAGCACCGCCAATGTGGAATTTGAGGCGCTCACGGGCTTGTCGATGTCGCTCTTATTCGACGGTTCGGTTCCTTTTCAGCAGAATTTGACCAAACAGACCGATATGCCGTCGATCGTCAGCATTTTGAAGGATAGAGGGTATGAGGCGCTGGCGGTGCATCCGTATGATAAAAGCTTTTACAGCCGCAATAAGGTATATCCGATGCTTGGTTTTGAGAATTTCACCGGGCAAGACGAGATGAAAAACCGGGATTGGCTCGGCTCCCGCAGTTATCTTTCCGATATGTCGGCCATGAAGGAAGCGGTCGAGCAGGTGAAGGAAGCGGAAACCGGCAAGCCCGTATTCATGCATCTGGTGACGATGCAGAATCATTTTCCGTACACGAACAAAGAGATACACGGAGGAAACAACATTTCGGCGGAGGGCGTCAATCCTGAATTCAAGGATCAGGTGGAAACATATGCCCAAGGAATCAAATACACGGATGATGCGCTCTCCTATTTGAACGATGCGATTCAGCAGCTGGAGCGGCCGACGCTCGTTTTGCTGTGGGGCGACCATCTGCCGGGCCTGCCGAACAAAATCTATGCTGAAGCGGGCTGGACGGACGAACGGCTCCGCCATGAAACGCCGCTGCTGCTGCTCGCCAATTACGACATTGGCAGCAAGCCGCTCGGCACGATCAGCCCCTCCTTCCTCGGTCCGACCGCGCTGAATTATGCAGGGCTGTCACTGCCTCCTTTTTATAAAATGCTGGAAGCAGTGAGGAATCAGCTGCCCGGCGTTAGCAAAAAGGTGATGCTGAATCAGAGCGGTACGACCGACGAGGCTTCCTTGACGGACGCCCAGAAGCAGCTGCTCAACGATTACCGGATGATTCAATACGATCTCATGGAGGGCGAGGGTTACTCCAAGGAGCTGCTTTTTACCAAATAGAGAATTAGCTTTTTTTTGCAGAATGGGCCGGAAGTTCGCTTCCGGCTTTTTATTTTGCTTTCTAAATAGTCTTGCTGATGATACATATTTCCATAATCTCCCGTCTATCTCTGTAAGCTCGAAGGGAGATAGGACCTTGATCAATAAGCTGATGCGGCTGTACCGAGTGTTAGTTTTTACAGCTATCGTAATTACAGTAATTCTTATACCGGACATTTATCATTACTATACCATTCGTGTGAGTACGGGCGACGCGGCCAAGTTTGAGGAACGGCTGCTTGAAAAAGCAAAGCGGAACGAGCCGATGCGTCTCGCCGAGCTGACTTCATTTCAATGGGACCGGATGATTATTATGGAACCGTATATGTCCCAAAAATTAATGGAGGAGCTGGCTGGAGCCAAATGGACAACCGCAAAAAGCTACGCCGGTTACCGGGTTAATAAGGCAGTGAGTGACAGCTGTGCCGTCTGTGATGATTCGCTTCATAAGCTCGTTTTTGTTAAAGGGAACCGCGTTATGGCGGACGTCACTCTTTCCCGGTCGGATCTGGACTTCCTGGACTTCCTGGACGTTCTGGACGTTCAATCCGTGTTCCGCGATCAGGATCCCATATTCGCCAAACAATCCCCGAATGTGAGCAAGGTGAAGCTTATCAGCCCTTTCGATCGTGATGAGGAATGAGCGGAGGAACATTCCCAGCCCGTTGCCTTCAAGCTGCGGCGTTAGAAGGGATTAATGGAGCGGCGCTTTTTCAGCACGCCTCCTGATATGTGTCTTTCAATGGGCGTTTGTGGTAAACTAAAGCGACGAGCGGCCGGCGTCCGGATTATTCCGTATGCAGCCGTTGATTTTAATGAAATGAGATGAAGCGACAAGCATGAAAGCATTTAATCAGCCTTATATTGTGGAGACACCTTTTATATATGATTATTCTCTGGAACAGCTCCAAGAGTGGATGAAGGAGCAGGGAGAACCGGCGTTCCGCGCCGGACAATTGTTCGATTGGCTGTACGTCAAGCGTGTTTCGTCTTTCGAAGAGATGAGCAATTTGCCGAAGCCGCTGCGGGACAAGCTGACGGGTTCGTTTCAGTTCATCACCTTGTCGGAGATAACCCGTTTTGAGTCGAAAGACGGAACGGTTAAGTTCCTGTTCGGCCTGCATGACAACCATGCCATTGAGACGGTTATTATGCGCCATAACTACGGCAACAGCGTCTGTGTTACGACGCAGGTCGGCTGCCGGATCGGCTGCACGTTCTGCGCCTCAACGCTGGGCGGGCTGAAGCGCAATTTGACCTCCGGCGAGATCATTGCGCAGGTCGTCAAAGCCCAGCAGATGCTGGATCCAGCGGGCGAACGCGTGTCCAGCATCGTGATTATGGGCTCCGGCGAGCCGTTTGAAAATTATGAAGCGACGATGGCGTTTCTGCGCATGATGATTCATCCAAAAGGACTGAACATCGGGCAGCGCCATATTACGGTGTCGACGAGCGGCATCGTTCCGAGCATGTACAAATTTACGGACGAGAACACGCAGATCAATTTGGCGATTTCGATCCATGCTCCGAACGACGAGCTGCGCTCCAAGCTTATGCCGGTCAACCGCCGTTACCCGTTCCAGGAAGTGATCGACGCCTGCCGCAACTACATTGCCAAAACAGGCCGCCGCATCACGTTTGAGTATGCCCTTATCGGCGGAACGAACGACCGCCCCGAGCACGCTCAAGAGCTGGCCGAGGTGCTGCAGGGAATGTTATGCCATGTGAATTTGATCCCCGTTAACCACGTTCCGGAGCGGAAGTACGTGCGGACGCCCCGGGAGGATATTTTCGAGTTCCAGCGTATTCTTGAAAAGAACGGCATCAACGCGACGATCCGCCGCGAGCAGGGCCACGATATTGCGGCCGCCTGCGGACAGCTTCGCGCTAAACATATGGAACTAACGTAACGAGGTGACGGGATGTTAACAGTAAACCGAAGTGATATCGGACGCATCCGCATGGCCAATGAGGACCGGTCTTGGGCCGGCGTTACTTCCGGCGGCTTGACGATGGCGATTGTCGCCGACGGCATGGGCGGCCATCAGGCTGGCGATGTTGCCAGCCAGCTGGCTGTGGATGCTTTCCGCGAGGCGATGGAGCCGCTGCAGGCGGGCACTTCCGCCGAAGAAGCGCAGCGCTGCCTGCGCGAGGCGATCGCGAGGGCCAACGAAGTGGTTTATGATATGGCATCCCGCAACGAGCAGTATCATAACATGGGCACGACGGTTGTCGCGGCTCTGTTTATTGAGGAGTCGCTGCTAGTTATCGGCCATATTGGAGACAGCCGCGCCTACCGGATTTCCTCCGGCTCCGCCATTACTCAGCTCACGGAAGATCATACGCTCGTTAACGAGCTGGTGCGCTCCGGCCAAATCAGCGCCGAGGAAGCCGCACACCACCCGCGCCGTAACGTGCTGACACGCGCACTGGGTACCGATGACGAAGTAGAGCTGGACGTCCAGACGTTCGACTGGAGCGGAGACGATATTTTGCTGCTCTGCAGCGACGGCTTGAGCGGCATGATCAGCGACGAGGACATTCTGCAAGCGGTAAGCGCGCAAGCTTCGCTTGACGAAAAAGCCGACCGCCTGATTTCGATGGCTCTCGCCGCCGGAGGAGACGACAACATTACGGTAGTTCTGCTGCAATCCGGTGCCGGTACGGGCGGGGAGGAGTGAGGACGGAACTATGATCGGAAGAGAACTTGGAGGACGCTACGAAATACTGACCCGCATAGGCGGCGGCGGAATGGCGCTTGTTTACAAGGCGCATGATCTGCTGCTCAGCCGCAATGTGGCCGTCAAAGTACTCCGTCAGCAATATGTGCATGATGAGGAATTCATCCGCCGTTTCCGCCGCGAGGCTCAATCGGCTGCTGCTTTGTCACATCCGAACGTTGTCAGCATTTATGACGTGGGGCAAGAAGAAGATATCCATTACATCGTCATGGAATATATCGAAGGTTATAATCTCAATGAAGTTATCCAGGAGCGCGCGCCGCTGCAGGCGGATGAAGCCGTGCGCGTCGCTGCGCAAATCGCGGACGCGCTTGACCACGCCCATCAGAATCATATTATTCATCGGGATATTAAACCGCATAACATACTGATTGGCCGAAACGGACGGGTAAAAGTGACCGACTTCGGCATTGCCCGGGCGGTAACGTCTTCAACGATTACACAAACCGGCTCTGTCATCGGATCGGTGCATTATTTCTCACCCGAGCATGCAAAGGGCGTCAGCACAGGAGAGAAGTCGGATATTTACTCGCTCGGCATTGTGCTGTACCAGATGGTGACGGGCAAGCTGCCGTTTCTGGGCGAAAGTCCGATCAGCGTAGCGTTGAAGCATCTGCAGGAACCGCTGGAGGACCCGCGTACGGTCAATCCGCTCGTCCCTCAGAGCGTCGAGAATATTATTATCAAAGCCATGCGTAAAAATCCTTCCGAGCGTTACCGCACAGCGGGTGAAATGCTGGAGGATCTCGAAACGGCGCTGTCGCCGCAAAGGAAGAATGAACCCAAGCTGCAGTTCGGCGCCGGCGACTTCGACGAGACGCGCGTTATGCCTGCCATCCGACCGGGGCGCGATCTGAAGCCGCAGGATACTGTAGCGGCGGCTGCAAACGATGCTCAGGATGAGGATGTTTATTCAACGGGACGCCAGCAGACAGCCCGGGAAGAGGAAGATGAGGTCCGGGGGCGCAAGGCGTGGAAAAAGCCGCTTATTATCGTGCTGTCCACGCTGCTGCTGCTGGCTCTCGTCTATGTCGGCTTCCGGCTCGTATCCGGTTCTCTAGATGTGGATGAGGTTGACGTTCCTTACGTGGTCGGTATGACAGAAACGGAAGCCAAGGCCGCGCTGGAGCAAGCAGGACTGTTTCTGGAAGAGCCTACAATTCGCCAGTTCAAGCCGGATATTCCGAAAGATCAGGTATTTGCCCAATCGAAGGCCAATATGCGGGTTAAGGAAGGGTCAAGAGTCAAGCTGTCGGTCAGCAACGGCCCTGAATTGAAAGCGATGGGCGATTACACCGGTCAAAAAGCGGAGGATGTGCTTGCTGCTCTGCAGGAGCTCGGCATTCCGGCCGAATCCATCTCCCAGACCGAGGTGTTTGACGATAAGGCTGAGCCCGGAACGGTTCTGAGCCAGAATCCTGCGCCGCAAAGCGAGCTGGACCCGCTGACGGCCAAGGTTACGCTTACGGTAAGCAAGGGAGCCGAATCAGTGGAGATGCCGGATCTTGTCGGCAAAACGACCGAAGAGGCGCGCAAGCTGATTTTGCAGGCTGGATTGCAAATTACGAACGAGAATATCGTGAAAGAAGGCAGCTACAAGCCGGTCGGCGAAGTGCTGTCGCAATTCCCTTACGATGCAGGCAGCAAGGTGACCAAAGGAGCGCAAGTATCCATTACGGTAAGCTCCGGCTTGCCGAAGGACGCGCTTGAGTACACCTTCGATCTGCTGATCTCGCCGGCACAGGCAGGCAAGGCAAGCGAGATTCGCATCGTTTACACCGACGCGACAGGCAAAGAAATTCAAGCGCACAAACGTGCGATTAAAGAAACGCGCAGCTTCCCGGTCAAAGTTGTGCTTGCGCCGAATACGGAAGCATTCGTCAGCGTATACCGCGACGGGCAATTGGCCGACACGTTCTCGCGCACCTACGATGATGTCAAAAACGGCAGCGACAGCGGCCCGATGACGGTGCCGGGAGCGGATGCAAGCCCGCCGCCGAATGAAACAGAAGGGCAGAATAACGATACAGATATTCTGAATGAGCTGGAGTCGGCTTTGAATAATCGCTTGAACGGCGAGAATGAACAAGGAAGAGGCAACGAGGGCGGTAATAATGACTAATCCAGCAGAAGCACGTGAGGGGCAAGGTTTGATCGTCAAAGCGCTGAGCGGCTATTACTACGTGTCGGAGGACGGAAGGCAGACGCCTCCCGTCCAGTGCCGCGCCAGAGGCATTTTCAAAAAACGCGGCGAGTCTCCGCTCGTCGGTGACCGCGTCGTTTACAGCGTAAGCGGAACGGGAGAAGGCACGGTGGAAGAAATTTTGCCGCGCAATACGGAGCTAATCCGCCCTCCTGTCGCCAACGCCGATCTGGCCGTGCTTGTGTTCTCCGTAACGGAGCCGTCGCTCAGCCTCACGCTGCTGGACAAGTTCCTCGTCCATATCGAGCATGCAGGGCTGGAGCCGGTGCTTTGCCTGAGCAAGCAGGATCTTTCGTTAGAAGGAGAAGCGACGAAAGAGGCGAGACAAGCTGCAGAAACGGTAGAGCGGATTTACGGACGCATCGGATACCAGGTTCTTGGCACGAGCTCCCGCCGCGCTTCCGGGCTGGAGGAGCTGCGTCAGGTACTGAAGGGCAGGCTGGCTTTGTTCGCCGGACAATCCGGCGTTGGCAAGTCCTCGCTGCTGAACGCGCTCATTCCCGGCCTGTCGCTGGAGACAAACGAAATCAGCTCCAGGCTTGGACGGGGCAAACATACAACGCGTCATGTGGAGCTCGTAAACGTTGGCGACGCGGGGGACGGCGGCTTTGTAGCCGATACGCCGGGCTTCAGCCAGCTTGATTTTCAGGAGCTCGGCATAGAGGATCTGAGCTTTGGCTTTCGCGAATTCCGCGAGCTTTCGCCGAATTGCAAATTCCGCGGCTGCACGCACACACACGAGCCGGGCTGTGCGGTAACGGCTGCGCTTGAAGCGGGCGAAGCGGCGCAGAGCCGTTACGACAGCTACGTGCAATTTTTGAACGAAATGAAAGAAAAAAAGCGGAGGTACTGAACATGACGATCATTGCACCCTCGATTCTTTCCGCTGACTTTGCCAAGCTCGGACAAGAGATCGCCGATATCGAAATTGCAGGCGCTGACTGGATTCATGTCGACGTGATGGACGGCCATTTTGTGCCTAACCTGACCTTCGGTCCTCCGGTCATCTCCGCCGTTCGCGGAGCGACCGCACTGCCGTTCGACGTCCATCTGATGATTGAGCAGCCGGAGCGCTACATTGCGGATTACGCTGCAGCGGGAGCGGACCGGATTACCGTTCATTTGGAGGCATGCGCGCATTTGCACCGTACGCTGCATCAGATTAAGGATCTCGGCCTTCCAGCCGGCGTTGCCATCAATCCCGCTACTCCGGTAAGCCTGCTGGAGCCGGTGCTGGATGATGTGGATCTGGTATTGATCATGACGGTTAACCCAGGCTTCGGCGGCCAGTCATTTATTCCGTATTCGCTGGAGAAGCTGCGCGAGCTCAGGCAGCGGCTGCATGCCCGGGGACGGAACGGAGTGCATGTTCAGGTAGACGGCGGCGTAAACGCCTCTACAGCCTCGCTAGTGCGCGATGCAGGAGCCGATGTGCTCGTAGCGGGCAGTTACGTGTTTGGTCACGAATCTCCCGCTGCGGCAATCGCTTCGTTAAGGTAGCCGGTTATGGGAGAGAAGCTTAGAAGTACGGCGCTGCTGACCGGTTACGGATTTCTCGGCGGCGCTCTGTTGTCGCTGTTTGTGCTTGTGCCGGGTCCAATCCGGTTTGTATTTTCCTTGCTTGCGCTATGGCTCGGCATACGTTTTTTCCGCGCCAACGACTCGATAGCCAGGCGGATTGGATTTGTCGTTCTCGCGCTTGTTTTTTTCTGCTTGAACGTGCTGGTCGTAACGATGATTTTGTTTTTCAGAGACGGGATGGCTACCGCTCCATAATGGAGAGGCATCTCGCGATTTGGGCTCTTCGGCCGGAATAGGACGTACGGGACCCGCATAGGATGGTTACATGAACTTCAGGTTCTTGTAGCCTTTTTTGTTTTCCAGGCGGAGTCGCCCGGGACGGCCTGAAGCAGGGACGAACATACAGGCCTGGCAGTGTGCTTTCGGTCGACGATCAGCGATTCTGAGGAGGGATAAATTATGAAATTTTATACGATTAAGCTGCCGAAATTCCTGGGCGGTTTCGTAAAGGCCATCTTGAACACCTTCCAAAAAAGCTGAGAAAAGCGTCGTCAGCTGCCGGCCGCCCAAGAAAAGGACAAAAGAGCGCCCGGCCGCAGCAGCGGGAGCGCTCTTTCTCTTGCTAAAAGCAAAACAGCGTCTGCAGTCCGGATGGACGGCGAGACGCTGTTTGGATTATACACGAGTTACTTTGCCGGATTTCAGTGCGCGGGTGCTCACCCATACACGTTTTGGCTTGCCGTCGACCAGAATGCGGACCTTCTGAACGTTGACGCCCCAAGTGCGGCGGTTGCGGTTATTCGCGTGGGAAACGTGGTTTCCTGTGCCGGGTGCTTTACCCGTTACGAAGCATTTGCGAGACATGCGGTACACCTCCTTTGCAGCTTGCAGGTTGCAAGTACGAAACCTAAAGCTCATTCCGTAGGCAAACATACTTGGATATCTTATCATAGAACATGCACTTCTTCAACCATCGTTTGGCAGAATGGCCTTACGGTTAAATGGAAGCAAATACGAGAAAACGGAAGGGAATGCCGTTCCAGACTTCATAATTGCCCGGATTTATAGTACAATGTATGGTAGTCCCGTCTAATTTGGGGCCTTAGGGCTTAGGCGGCTTTAGACGAGCAGCCCGATAAGAAGGAGCGTGTTACCCAGCCATGCCCATGCAGCTTACGACCGAACTAGGTAAAATTAATGTAACAGACGATGTCATCGCCGTTATCGCAGGATCGGCAGCGTTAGAATGCTACGGCCTTGTCGGCATGGCTTCCCGCAAGCAGCTTAAGGACGGCATCGCCGAACTTTTAAAGCGGGACAACCTCTCACGGGGCGTCGAGGTTAGACGCGAGAACGAGGAGACACACATCGACCTGCACATCATTGTAGGCTACGGCACCCGGATTTCCGAGGTTGCCCATAACATCCAGACCAAGGTCAAATACGTACTGAATGAAGTGATCGGCTTAAAGGTCGACCATGTCCATATTTTTGTCCAGGGCGTGCGGGTCATCAGTTAGTCAGGAAGGGGAATTTTCTTGGGAAAGCGCTTTATTAACGGTTCAGACTTCGCCGATATGGCATTGCTCGGTGCGGAGAATTTGCAGCGGGGCGCGGAACGCGTCAACGCTCTGAATGTATTTCCCGTGCCGGACGGCGATACGGGAACGAACATGAACTTAACGATGGCCTCTGGCGTCCGGGAGCTGCAAAACAAGCGCTCGGAATCCGTCGGCCGTACGGCGGAGGCGCTGTCCAAAGGTCTGCTGATGGGCGCGCGCGGCAACTCCGGCGTTATCCTATCCCAGCTGTTCCGCGGAACAGCCAAGGCTCTTTCCGGCTTGGACGAGGCCGGCCCCGCCCAGTTCGCAGCCGCCTTGCAGCAGGGTGTAGACATGGCCTATAAGGCTGTCGTCAAGCCGGTGGAAGGCACGATTCTAACGGTGGCCCGCGAGGCTGCGCGGCATGCCCAGCAGGCCGCGCGCCGCACGAGCGATATGGAGACGCTGATGCAGGAAGTGTACGACAAGGCCAATGAGACTTTGCAGCGCACGCCGGATATGCTCCCGGTGCTGAAGCAGGTCGGCGTTGTCGACTCCGGCGGCCAGGGCCTTGTGCTCATTTACGAGGGTTTTCTGGATTACCTGACCGGCAGAAGCTCCGACACGGCAGAGCTCGTATCGGAAGCCGCTCCGGTAGAATCGTTCCAGCATCTGGCTGGCATGTCGGCGCGCACAGCCGAGCCGGTTCGCGCAGCAGCTTCAACCGGCGGCAAGGCTCAGGCGCAGCTTTCCACGAACGAGATCGAGTTTTTCTACGATATGGAATTTTTCATTAAACGAAAGCTGGCTCCTCCGGGCGCGCCATCGTTTGATGAGGATTCGTTCCGCAGAGCGCTTGCCAAGGACGGAGATTCCATTATCGTGATCGCGGACGAGGAGATTGTCAAAGTCCATGTTCATTCCCGCCGCCCGGGCGACGTGCTTAACCTGGCGCTCCCTTACGGCGAGCTGGCTGAGCTGCATATTCTCAATATGCGCGATCAGCACCGCGAGCTGGTTGGAGACGAGGATTTTGATTTTAACGCCGCCTCCGCCGATCTGGCGCCTGACGATGCGCTTGCTGTTGCGGAGGTGCTGGCGGGCTCCATGCCCCAGGAAGGGGCGGAGGCAGCCCATGAATGGGCTCCTTACGGCATCGTTGCTGTTGCGATCGGGGAGGGCATTTCGGGAATTTTCCTGGATAATAACGTTGACGTCGTTCTTTCCGGCGGCCAGACAATGAACCCCAGCACGGAGGATTTCCTGAAGGCCATCGAGTCTCTCCCGGCCGAGCATATTTTCCTGCTGCCTAACAACAGCAATATTATTCTCGCCGCCGAGCAGGCAGCCGAGCTGTCGGAGCGTTCGGTATCGGTTATTCCAACCCGAACCGTGCCGCAGGGCCTCGCGTCTGTGCTTGCTTTCAAAGACGGCGAAACGCCTGAGCGCAACGCGGCGCTGATGGCCGGAGCCGCAGAAGCAGTACGTTCCGGCAGCGTGACGCAAGCCGTGCGCAACACCGAGATTGACGGAGTGGAAGTTCAGGAAGGCGACTTTATCGGCATCGTTGAGAAAAAGATTGTCGTATCGGAAGCGGATTTGCAGCTGGCCTGCCGCGGCTTGATCTCGGAGCTGCTGGAGAATGGGGGAGATTTGCTCACCATTCTGACCGGCGAAGGCTCTGGAGCCGAAGGCACGGAAGCGCTGGCCGCCTGGGTATCTGAAACCTATCCGGAAGTGGAGCTAGAGGTGCATGAAGGCGGACAGCCGCTGTACCCTTATTTGTTCGCTCTGGAATAACCGGCGCTGAGGCGCTTATTACTGGACTTCGCTCCGCCGTGTTATGCGGCGGCGGAACGAAGCTTGTGGAGGGAACGATTATGACCCAGGTTCGTATCGTAACGGACAGCACCGCGGATTTGCCCGAGGAGGTCCGCGAGCGTCTTGGCATCGAAATGGTTCCGCTGCAGGTATTGTTCGGCAGCGAATCCTTTCTAGATTCCATCACGCTTAAGGCGGAGCAATTTTACGACAAGCTCGTTGCGTTTGGCGGTCTGCCCACAACCTCACAGCCTTCCCCCGCGGAATTCATGAGCGTGTATGAGCGGATTCTGGATGAAACGCCGGATGCGGCCATCCTTTCAATCCATCTGTCATCGCAATTCAGCGGTACATATCAATCCGCCGTCATTGCGAATTCCATGCTGGAGCGCGAGGCTGACGTCACCGTATTTGATTCTCGCTCCGCCTCTTGCGGAATCGGCATGCTTGTCGTTCGTGCGGCCGAGATGGCTCAGGCGGGCAGCTCCAAAGCGGAGATTGTGGCCGAAATCGAACGGATGCGCAATGCGACTGAGCTTTATTTTCTCGTGGAAACGCTGGAGTATTTGCAGAAAGGCGGAAGGATCGGCAAAGCCTCCGCTCTTATCGGTTCGATTCTGAATATCAAGCCGATCCTTTCCATTGACCAAACAGGCGTTATCGTTCCGGTTGACAAGGTGCGCGGCTCCAAAAAAGCGATTCAGCGCATCATTGACCTGCTGAAAGAAAAATTTCCGGGGGATGTGCCCGTATCGGTGCATTTTGCCTGGACCAGCCAGAGAGGCTCCGCTCTGGAGCTGTATGAAGCGGTTAAGGCGAGCTTCAACGTAGCCCAAATATCTACAACGACGCTCGGTCCGGTAGTTGGCGCCCATGTTGGACCTGGAACCGCAGCTGTCTTTATGCAAAAAATATGAATATTCCCTCCGCCTCGCTGGACGCCATCCCGCTGAGGCAGATCAAAGGCGTGAGCGCTCCGAAGGAGCAGGAGCTTCACGCCTTTGGCATCTATACCGTTCTGGATTTGCTTAATTATTTCCCGTTCCGTTATGAGGATTACCGGCTGCGCTCACTGGCGGAAGTGAAGGATGGAGAAAAAATTACGGTCCAGGGTGTAATCCGCGGTTTGCCGATGGTTGCGCGGTTTGGCAAAGGCAAAGCGAGAATAACAGTTAAAACAGAAGTCGACGGCCAGCTTATAACGGCAGTGTGGTTCAACCGGATGTTTATCAAGGACCAGCTGCAGCTTGGCCGCGACATTACGCTCACCGGCAAATGGGATGCCCGCCGCATGCATATTACGGTGACGGATTCCGAATTCCCGGATAAAGGAACAGCCAAAACCGGCACCTTGCAGCCGGTATATTCGGTCGGCGGCGGAATTACTCAAGCCTGGATGCGCAAAACGATTCGCCAGGCGCTTCAGCAGTACGGGCCTATGCTGAGTGAGAACCTGCCGGAAAGGCTTGTCCGAAAGTACCGGCTCATGGAGCGCCAGGAAGCCGTGTTTCACATCCATCACCCTGAAGATCCCAAGGATGGGCAGGGAGCGCGCAGAAGACTCGTTTACGAAGAGCTGTTTCTGTTTCAGCTCAAGCTGCAGGCTTACCGGATGCTCAACCGCCGTAAGGCGGACGGCATTATCCATCGCGTCGACCCGGATATTATCCGGCAGTTTGCCGCTTCGCTGCCATTTGAGCTGACGGATGCACAGAAAAAAGTCGTGAACGAAATATTGGCGGATATGCGCCAGCCTTTTGCGATGAACCGGCTGCTGCAGGGAGATGTCGGCGCGGGCAAAACGGTCGTAGCCGCCATCGGGCTGCTGGCTGCCGTTAAGGCGGGCCATCAAGGGGCGCTTATGGTGCCGACGGAAATTCTTGCCGAGCAGCATATGCGCTCCCTGACCCGGTTATTTGAGGGGGCTGGAGTACAAACGGGGCTGCTGACCGGCAGTGTCGGCGAGCGCAAACGCCGCGATCTGCTGGCCGGGCTGCAAATGGGCTTGATCGACGTGCTGATCGGTACGCATGCGCTTATTCAGGACGATGTCATTTTCCGCTCGCTCGGCCTTGTCGTCACCGATGAGCAGCATCGTTTCGGCGTCAATCAGCGGAGCGTGCTGCGGCGCAAAGGGCCAAGCCCTGACGTGCTGACGATGACCGCAACCCCAATTCCGCGTACGCTGGCTATTACGGCGTTTGGCGACATGGATGTTTCTACGATTAAGGAACGCCCGAAGGGACGGATTCCGATTCAAACCTATTGGGTCAAACACGCGATGATGGAACGTGTGTACGGCTTTATTCGCCGTGAGACGGAAGCCGGACGCCAGGCCTATGTCATTTGCCCGCTCATTGAGGAGTCGGAAAAGCTGGATGTGCAAAATGCGATCGATCAGTTTGTGCAGCTGCAGCAGGCTTTTCCCGATTTGAAAATCGGCCTTCTTCACGGCCGTATGACGACGTCCGAAAAGGACGAGGTGATGGGCGCGTTCAGCACAAACGACATCCAGGTGTTAGTGTCCACGACCGTCGTTGAGGTTGGTGTCGACGTTCCGAATGCGACGCTTATGATCATAATGGACGCCGAGCGGTTTGGATTGTCCCAGCTGCATCAGCTGCGCGGGCGCGTAGGGCGCGGCGCGCATGCTTCTTTTTGCATTCTTGTCGCCGATCCCAAAACCGAAACGGGTAAGGAGCGAATGGCCGTCATGCAGGAGACAGACGACGGCTTCGAGGTTGCCAGGCGCGATCTGGAGCTGCGCGGCCCAGGCGACTTTTTTGGCACCAAACAAAGCGGCATGCCGGATTTTAAGCTGGCTGACATGGCCTCCGACTTTGCCGTGCTGGAGGCGGCGCGCGAGGATGCAGCGGAGCTGGCGGCTGAAGGCGACTTCTGGAGCGCGGATGAATACGCCTCTTTGCGGGCGATGCTGGCTAAGGATCAGATTTTTCAGGGCGAACAGCTGGACTAGTCTTCATCTGGAGAGACCGCAAGCGATCCATCAGCCTTTGTTGCAGCCACACTCGCGGACGTTGAATTCCACTTTGAATGCAACAGGTGCTGTTCAGCGGCTATATACAGGATTGCCAGGATGCCGGACGTTAGGCAACTCTTGCCGGATTGAGGCATATAGTACATCGATGGTTATGGGCGCTCGCCCGACCAAACCGATGGAGGTGCCTTTACTGCATGAGCTACGTCAAATATGGGATTCGGCCCGAATTCGTGGAACGCGTCAAGCTGAAAATGAAAAATCCCGCCATCAAGGAACGGATCTCGATGCTGGTAAACGGGCTGACCAAGTACGATCTGGCAGACCGCGGCAAGGTACAGAAGCTGGTGAAAAGCGCAGCCGTTATTTTGCAGGAGAAGCTCACGCCAGCGCAGGAGGAACAGCTTATTCAGTTCGTCCTTTCCCAAAAAATTGATCCAAACAACACCTTCCATTTGATCAAGCTTTGGGGGATGTTCCGCTAGTTTTGTCCTTCTGAGAGGAATCTTACTTAGACTGCTGCCGCCTGCAGCGCTGCTAGCTTGAAATATGGCGCTTATTTTACTTCTGCCGTCCCTTTAATGGGACGGTTTTTTTTCTGTGGGGAAGTTTGAACTACGCATAAGATTTTCTAATGAATCGCATACAAGATCCGGATTTCACATATTCCCGCTGCTGCTCTATAGTTAAGGCAACAAAACAAGCGGCGGGAGGAGGAGAGCGGATGGCAAAATCGGTTGTTAACCTGGCGGGCAAATGGAGCAGCAAAACAGCAGGTCAAGGATGGATGGACCGGAGCGGCAAAGCAGCAGAAATAAGCCCGGTGAACGGTGCTGCGGCGGCTAGAGCAGCCGGTGCGGCCAGCCCTGAAGCAGACAAGAATCTTGCAGGCTCCATGGGACAGAGGCTTTTTCAAAACGCAGCCAGCTTTCTGCGCAAGCCGGGTTTGCTGCCCGGACTCCTTCTCACGGCGCTGCTTGCATTCACCGCGCGTCTGCTCGCCGGTGTGCCCGGACTTGGCGTGCTCGGCCCGCTTGTACTGGCCATTCTGCTTGGCATGGCCTACCGCGAGCTGCGAGGCGGAGTGCCGCAGGCTGCGTCGGCAGGCATCGCTTTTTCCTCCCGCCAGCTGCTGCGGCTAGGCATTATTTTACTCGGCATGCGGCTGAACCTAATGGATATTGCCAAAGCGGGACCGCAGGTTCTGCTCATCGATGCAATTCATATCGCGGTTACGATTCCGGTTGTGTTCTGGATCGCGACCAAGCTTGGCGCCGGGCGTAATCTCGGCATGCTCACCGCCTGCGGCACGGCCATTTGCGGCGCTGCTGCGGTAGCGGCTATATCGCCGCAATTGAAGGCGCGGCATGAGGAAACGGCAGTGGCGGCGGCTGTGGTGGCGATCCTGGGCACCATTTTCACCGTGGCATATACGCTGCTTTATCCGGTATTGCAGTTGGGTACGCTTGGCTACGGGGCATGGGCGGGCTCGACGCTGCATGAGGTAGCTCATGTGCTGGCTGCGGCTGCCCCGATGGGCCGGGAGGCTCTAGATATGGCAATTCTCGTCAAGCTGGCGAGAGTGGCGATGCTCGTGCCGGTTGCGCTGCTGCTTGGCGTATGGGCGCAGCGCGCGGCTCGCGGACGTCGTATGGCTGCTGGTGAAAATGGCGAAGCGGTGCAAGGAAATTTGAAGCGTGAGCCGATCCCGGTACCTTGGTTTATTTTCGGATTTTTGGCGATGAGCGGCGTAAATACGCTTGGCGTAGTGCCGCAATCGGTTGCCGACGGCATGGTGGCCGCTGCTTACCTGCTGATTGCGATGGCTATGGCAGGTCTTGGCTTAGGCGTAGATTTTCGCGTATTCCGCCGGCTTGGCGGCAAAGTATTTCTTGCGGGACTGGCCGGCTCGATCGTGTTGGCTGTGCTGGGGCTGTTCCTGGTGAAGGCTTTTGGACTGGCGGGTTGAAAAATCGGTTTAAAACATGAGGAGCCTCAAGTCTCTACAACAGAGACTGGGGCTGTTTTTATACTTGTTTTCACCCAAGTGTATTAAAGGATTTTATGTTAATATTTGTTATTGAATAAATAATAGGAACGGGGGATTGTGCATGCGCATAGAGCACTGGAGCTGGAAGCGTCCTTTGAGCGAGGCAAGTTGGAAGGCGGAGCTGGAGCTTTTACTTGCGCGCTGTCTTTTTGATGCGAGCCGTGCTGCTGCGCTGCTTGACCGGTACCGTACGGAGAGCGGACTAACGCTGGATGCGCTTTGCTTTGGAGACAAGCTGGCCGGGCTGGCCGGTTGGCGCATGATGCAAGAAGCAGAACCCGATGAAACGATAACCGCGCCCGGGAAAGTTGAGCTGCTGCATCTGGCGGTAGCTCCGGAATTCGAGCGGCAGGGTATTGGTACCGTGCTGCTGCACCAGGTTTTGCAGAAGTCGGGAGCAGCCGTGCTGGTTGCAGAAACCGATGCAGAAGCAGTTGCCTTTTACCGCCGTACGGGCTGCACCATCATTAACCTTGGAGAAAAATATCCCGGCAAGGAGCGTTTTCGCTGCGAGCTTCGCCCTTATGCCAGCCGTACGGCAGAGGACTTGGATTTTGAAGCCATTGCGCTCTGGCCTCAGAGCCGAGAAGAAGCGTATTATTTGTTTCCGTCCGGTTCTTGGCCGCTGGATGCGGATGAGCTCCGGGAGCGGGCGGCAATTCGCCAGTTCCCTACGGTGCTTTTAGATGCAGCAGGTTTGCGAGCCGCTTACGCCAATATATTTGAGTTCGAGGGCCAGCTGTGGATTGGAAACGTCATCGTTAATCCCATTTTTCGCGGAAAAGGCGCGGCTCAGGGTCTTTTGCTCGAGCTATGCAGGCTAGCCGAAGAACAGCTAGGCGCTCATGAGCTGTATCTAATTTGCCATAATCCCAATACGCGCGCACTGCTGCTGTATAACGGTTTAGGCTGGGAGCCCTGCGGCTTAAAGCGGATGAACGGTCCGGACGGAGTGCCGCTGGCAGGAATCAAGATGCGAAAAGAGCTGAAAGCGAGAGGTCATTTCATAAAGGTTTAACTTGCAGGGTGTGATGGAAATGAAGAGGATGTCCAGCTTATTTTACAGGAGGAATGGTCCATTATGGAGAGCGGAAACAACAGCAGCCCGGCTCGGGATCGGCAGCTTCCACGGGTGCAGCCGGATTTAGAGGAGTTCCTTGCCGAGATTGCGGACGGATTTACGGGCTGGGATTTTGACTATCTTACGGGGAGCGGAAGGATGTCGGAAGCACCGCTCCCATGGTGTTACCGCAATTTGCTTCATCCCTATTTGAAAAAAGCGTCATCCATGTTGGACATGGGGACGGGAGGCGGGGAATTTCTGCTGCGATTAAAGCCTTTGCCGGCTCAAACCTGGGCTACCGAGGGGTATGTTCCGAATATACCCGTTGCGCAAACAAATCTGAAGCCCGAAGGTGTGACCGTAATCGGGGTACACGATGATGAAAATCTGCCGCTGCCGGACAGCTCGCTGGAGCTGATCATTAACCGTCATGAATCGTTTAGCCCGGATGAGGTGGCAAGGCTGTTAAAGCCAGGAGGCGTATTCATTACCCAGCAGGCTGGAGGGCGCAACGACGAGGACTTTAATCACTGGCTTGGCGCGCCGATGCCGCCTTATTATAACTGGTCGCTGGAGTCGGCGCAAAAAGGATTAAGCGAGGCCGGGCTGGAGCTGCTGTGGGGAGACGAGGCATTTGTGCATACCCGGTTCCATGATCTCGGGGCAATGATCTTCTATTTGAGCATTGTTGAATGGCAGATTGAGAATTTCAGCGTGAATACGTATAAGCCGCAGCTGTCGGAGCTGCATCGCCGTTTTGCGGCAGAGGGCTGGCTGGACGTAACCTGCCATCGATTTGTGCTGGCTGCGCGTAAGCCGAATCGTTGAAGAGTACGATACTTTTAGGGCCAAACAGGGCCTTCCGAAGTATAGTTCTCCATCATCACCTGTTGCCGACGCAGCACACTTATGATAAGCTGAAAAAGTAAATATAGATATTCCGCCTGGAATACAGGGGATAGACCCGCCGGTCCAACTGGAGGTCCATTGCAGCGTACAGGAGCTGCGGTGGGCCTTTTGGCGTTTTAATCCCTTCCGGGCAGGCCAAGGAGGATGAAAAGGATGAGCGAGCAGAAGACATGCAAAGAAGCAGAGTGGGAAATTCATCCCATTACACCGGAGACGGGGGCGGAGATCGTTGGAGCAGAGCTGTCCGGGAAGTTGAACGAAGAGCAAATCCGTCTGCTGCGGGAGACTTTGGCCCGGCACAAGGTGCTGTTTTTTCGCGGACAGAACCATCTGGACGATGAAGGGCAGGAGGCGTTCGCCGCGCTGCTTGGACAGCCGTTCGCGCATCCTACGGTCCCTGTAAAGGCTGGCTCAGGTTATATTTTGGAGCTGGATTCGCATCATGGCGGCCGAGCGGATCAGTGGCATACGGACGTCACGTTTGTGGATGAGTACCCGTCAGCCTCTATTCTGCGCTCGGTTGTGGCGCCGGGAGCGGGCGGAGATACAATTTGGGCCAACACAGTGGCCGCTTACAATAGCCTGCCTCAGGAATTAAAAGTGCTGGCGGAGAGTTTGTGGGCGCTGCACAGTAATGATTTTGACTATGCGGTATCGGCTGAGCGCAAAGGAATTGCCGTGACGGAGGAACGGAATTACCGGAATGTATTTGCATCGACGGTATACGAAACGGAGCATCCGCTTGTTCGGGTGCTGCCGGATTCCGGGGAAAAATCGCTGCTGCTCGGCAATTTTGCCAAGCGCATTCTGAACGTTTCGGCGTCAGCGTCCGACCATCTGCTGCAGCTTTTCCAAGAGCATATTACCCGGCTAAACCATACGGTCCGCTGGCGCTGGGAGGAAGGCGACGTCGTAATCTGGGATAACCGTGCGACGCAGCATGTGGCGGTGAACGACTACGGCCGCCAGCATCGCATCGTGCGCCGGGTGACGCTCGCCGGAGATATTCCTGTCAGCGCGCAGGGCGAGCGGAGCCGCGTCCGCAGCGCTTCTGCGCCTCGGCTGCAGACGCAGCCAGATTCTGCCAGCGCTTGAGCCGATTGGGCTAAATCAAAAAGCTTCCGATTTCGTGGACAGACGAAACCGGAAGCTTTTTGCCGTTAGGCCGAGCGGCTTGAGTCATAAAAAAATAAGCCGGCGCATGCAGGCATGCGGGCAATTCGAGAAAGGGCCAGTTTGCCGCTGCTTGGGCTCCTCCGCTGTTAGACATTACCGGAGTAGGTCCGTCTAAGATCCGCTGTGCATAGGCTTGCGAGTAAGCCCTACTCGATAAGCGAGTCAGGGAGAACAAGCGGCTCGATGCAGGCCGGAGAATCGTGGCGCACGCTGCCGACCTCGCGTCCTACCCGGTACGCAGTCATCTCCTCCGCTGGAAAAGGAATCAGCATCTGCTCCAGCTTGACGGGGTCCTGAATGCTGCGATCTAGCCATAACGGCTCGTCCTCGCGGCGGAGAATGACCGGCATCCGGTTGTGGATCGAGCGCATCAGCTCGTTTGGTTCCGTCGTCAGCACGGTACAGGTGGACAGCTTTTCTCCCGTGGGAGAAATCCAGGTTTCATAAAGTCCGGCCATGGCAAAAGGCTCCCCGTTGTTCAGCGTAATGCGCATCGGTTGTTTGCCGTCCTCAGATGCTTGCCATTCGTAGAAGCCGTCTGCTGGAATAAGGCATCGTTTGCGGCGCAGCGCCTCGCGAAAAGCGGGTTTGGACGAAGCGGTTTCGGCGCGTGCATTCAGCATGCGGCTGCCGATTTTGGGATCGTCAGCCCAAGGCGGCACCAGCCCCCACTTCAGCTCGCCAAGCCGGTTCTGCTTGCCATCGGAAATGACGGCAAGAACCATTTGCCCCGGAGCGATATTGTACTGCGGGCCGTGAAACGGAAGCGCCGTTTCGCCTATGAAAAAACGAAGCATAAGCTCCTCGAGCGAGATGACTAACGTATATCGTCCGCACATAGCGGTTCGCCTCCTCCTTTGCAAAGCTGCTTTTTCCATTATAGCGGCAAGCCGGCCTTTGGCGAAGCGGATGAGGCAATAACAACGGGAATAGGCGATTGATATTCTGGGAGGATCGATAAACAAAATGTGGAATAGTTAACGTATATCAGGAAACGGAGGAACTCAACATCGGCTAAGTTATTTTTGGGAAACGCTTTCATTTAATATTCAACCATTCTCTTCGTTTTGCAAAGGGGTGTCATGGGTGAAACGGTCATTGAAAAAGAGCGGCGGTATGTTCGCTGCAGGCTTGTTTTTATTGCTTATCTCAACCGCTTGCCAAAGCGGCGCAGCCAACAATTCCTATAAAGTCATACATACGATTGAAGCCGGTTCAACCTCGGAAGAACAAGCCGATTCGCAGCAATTTACGATTGGAATTGTTCCGAAAGTAATGGGAATTTCCTATTTCAACGTCGCCGAAGAAGGCGCGATGGAAGCGGCGAAGGATTTGAACGTCAAGGTGATTTACGATGGGCCTCCAATCGCCGATGCGGATAAACAGATTAAAGTGATTCAACAACTGATTGACATGCCGGTAGATGCCCTTGCGATTTCCGCAAACGACCCGAAAAAACTGCTGCCGGTTATGCAGGAGGCGAGGAACAAAGGCATCCAGGTTATCACTTGGGATGCCGATACACTGCCGGAAGGCAGGGAGTTTTTTGTCAACATGGTCGAGGCCGAGACGCTGGGGCGCCATTTGCTCGATACGCTTGCCTGGAATACAGATGAAACCGGCGAATACGCCATCATGACCGGCGCTTTGTCCGCTTCCAATCAGAACGAGTGGATGAAATGGATGAAACAGCAGCAGAAAGAATATTACCCGAAAATGAAGCTGGTGGATATCGTTGCAACCGATGACGATCCGCAAAAGGCATACGAAACAGCCAAGGGGCTGTTAGACAAACATCCCAATCTTTCCGGCATTATCGGGAATTCTTCCGTTGGCCCTCCAGCTGCCGCGCAAGCCGTAAAAGAAGCCGGGAGGGAGGTCAAAGTTGTCGGACTCTCGACGCCGAACTTAATGCGCGATTATTTAAAGGACGGCTCGGCCCAGATGGCGACCCTTTGGAGTCCCAAAAAATTAGGCTATTTAACGGTTGTGCTGGCCAAAAATCTGCTGGAAGGCAGGCGGCCGACCGATGGCGAAAACATCTACAATGTGGGAAATGTCAGAGTAAACGGGGACAGAGTCATCATGGGAGAACCGATCGATTTTACCGCAGAGAATGTGGATCAATATGATTTTTAAACGTTCCAAGCTGCTGCGCTTCCGAAATTACCGGCTCAGCTCCAAGCTGATTCTAGTCTATGTGCTGCTCAGCGTCGTGCCCATGTCGCTGCTCGGCATCTTTTCTTATTGGCAGTACGCCAAGTCTATCGAGGAGCAGATCGGCGAATATATGCCGCGTTTTTTAATGCAAGCCAATACCAACATTACGAGACATATGGAGGATTTTGCGGAGCTGGATACATTAATGTTTAACTCCGACAATATGATGGCTATTTTGCGGCGGGATTCTTACGAAAGCAGGTCAAAGCTGAATCAAGATCAGTATGAGGTAAGCAGCTATTTGGCGCGAACCTATCTAAACACAGGAAATCCGGATGTTTTAGGCGTGTTTTTGTTCTCCAAAAACCGCTTTTTTTACAGCGCGCGCACCTCATTTACCGGCCTGAACGCAGATCATGCCTTAAATCCTTACGGGCAGGATCTGGATTTAAAGGGTAAGGCCAAAATCATTCTTCCCAGTCAAATCAATCTCGCCTTTGAGCATAACGAGCCTTATATTTTGATCATGAAACAAATCATTGATGTGGATAACCGCAAAAACCTGGCTACGATGCTGATTGCGGTCAGGCTCGCTTTTATCGATAACATCCTGCGTGATTTCGGGCAAAACAACGCGGCGGATCTGTGGCTGATGAATCGCAAGGGCGAAATTATTTTTCATACCGATGAAGAAAAAATTGGCGGGTTTGATGCTGAAATCAACCGTTATCCGATACTGAACGGCAGCTTCCGAAAGGGCTCCGGCGATATTGTCAGCCTAAGCGAGTCCAAGGATTACGATTGGGTTCTGGCGCACAGCATTCCATTAAAAAATTTAACCGAGCGCACGGATTTTATCATGAACGTGACCATCTTTGTATTTATTTGCTTCGTACTGATTACTTCCGTCATTTTTATTGCTTTTGCCATGAAAGTAACAAGGCCGATCAAAAAGCTGTCCCGTTTAATGAAAGAAGTAGAGATGGGCAAATTCCAGGTGGACCTTCAGGTTAACGGCAGCGATGAGGTTGGCATGCTTGCACGCAGCTTCAATTCCATGGTTGCGACGATCCACGAGCTGATTCAAACGAATTTTGATATTAAAATCCGTCAAAAGGAAGCTGAGCTGTATGCTCTGCAATCTCAAATCAATCCGCATTTTATGTACAATACGCTGGAAACGATCAACATGGCGGTGGAAGACGGCAAACCGGATATGGTTGTTGACATGGTAACTTTACTGGGACGAATGCTTCGTTTCTCGGTCAGCAACAAGAGCAAATACGTCACGATTGCGGATGAGGTGCAGCATATCAGCAACTATTTGACCATTCAAAAGTATCGTTTTACCGACCGTCTGTCATTTGAGATCGATACAAAAACAGATATCGATTCCTGTTATACGCCGAAGTTTATTTTGCAGCCTGTCATTGAAAACGCGATTAAATACGGATTGGAGACACGCAAAACGCTGGATGTTCAATTAAGCATCAGCCGGGAGTTCGGCGCGCGTTCAGGTGAAGAAGATATCGTATTTCGCATTCGGGACAATGGGCCGGGCATTGAGCCTGACCGGCTGGAGGAGCTGGAAAAGGCGCTTCGATCGGATACGCTGGCCGACAAGGATTCGGGGTTTGGTCTAGGCAATGTAAATGCAAGAATAGGGATTATGGCAGGCGAGCAGTACGGTTTGCAGCTGCACAGCATTTACGGGAAAGGAACGGAGGTTATGATTCGCATTCCGGTCATTGGAGGGGGAACAGCTCTTGCAAACGATTAAAACGCTGATTGTGGATGATGAAGAAATGATTCGCAACGGCATTGCCAGGCTTGTCCGCTCTTGCGGCGAGGAATGGGAAATCGTCGCTGCGCTTTCTGACGGCCAGGAAGCGATGGATTATTTGGATCAATCGTTTGGAGCGATCGATTTGCTGATTACGGATGTGAAAATGCCGGTGATGGACGGGCTGACGCTCATTAGCGAAGGGAAGCGGCGCTACTCGTTTTTTCCGCTTGTCATTAGCGGTTACGATGAGTTTCAATACATTCAATCGGCGCTTAGGGAAGGCGCAATTGACTATTTTTTAAAGCCGATTGACCGGGAGCAGTTCCGAAAACGCATGGCTGAAATTAAAACAAAAATTGAAAACGGGCGGTTTCAGCATCTGAAGCTGGCCGAGCTGGAGCGCAAATCGGAAAAGCTGAAAACGACGGAGCAAATTCAGCTGTTAAGTTATGTGACCTCAGCCGGATTGGATATTTCACGATTGGGTTATTGGGTAGACGATTTCCCGAAAGGCCAATATATTTTGCTTTATGCCAGTCTCGATGCTTTGCCTGTCAAAACAAGAAGTTACACGGATAAAGACTGGGAAGCGTACGGGTACGTTTTAGAAAATATAATGACCGAAGTCGTTGGAAAATGGGGGTTGGAAACGGATTCGGCAGGCTGGTGCTGGCGAGGGGATAATTCGAATTTTTGGATTCTGCTATGCGCTTCCGAAGACGAGAACCTGGAGCAGGTCGCAAATGAGCTTTCCGGGCGCATCCGGTCCGCCGTTCAATCTTATACGCCGTTTACGGTGTCTCTAGCTTGCGGCGGCCCGATCGAGGATTTGTATTTGCTTCCTGAAGCGAAGGACCAGGCTTTAACGCTCATGTACAACCGGTTGTTGTACGGCGGAAATCAGCTATTCAGCCGGGACGGCATGCAATGGGGGGCTGATGCCGGCACAGGTCAGACTGATGCAGGGCTGACGGCTATTATGCAGCGAATGAAACAGGCGATTGAGCAGTTAAACGCCGATATGGCCGTTCAGCTCAACCGGGAGCTGTTCGAAAAGCTGGAGCGAACGGATTCGCCGCTGCTCATTCAACGATGCTTAATGAACGCATTTATGCTCATTCATTCAATAGGTTTTGAGCTGAAGGTCAACCGGTATGGAATCGACACGCTGGAGCAGCGCATTGGGCTTATTAAACGGGCTATTAATCTGTGGGAGTTAAGATCGGAGCTGGATCACCAAGTTAGCGAGCTTATTGGCCAGATTCGGCAAATTCGGGAAAGCGGCAGCATGAAGCCGATTGAACAAGCGAAAGCATGGATAGCGGCAAACTTGCAGCATGATCTGGCAATAAAGCGAATCGCGGAGCAGGTTCATATGAATCCCTCGTATTTTTGCCGGCATTTTAAAACGCAGACTGGCGAAACGATTCTGGATTACATCACGGGCCTGCGCATGGCCAAAGCCAAAGAGCTGCTGGCGAACCCGCATTTAAAGCTGTACGACATCAGCGCTCAGGTCGGGTATCAGGACGTGAAGTATTTCAGCAAATTATTCAAGTTATGGGTCGGCGAGACGCCGAGCAAGTATAGGGAGTTTGCGCTTTTGAAGTAAGATTGCATTTGGATGGTTAAATGTGCCAAAGATCGGTTTTCTCGTTGCTGTATGCTGCGGGATCGCATTTCTATTATTTCCCATAAAGACACATTTCGACATTCACTGTCTTAAAGATAGGAGTTTTGTCGTATTGGATTTAATATGGAAAAATTGTAAGTTATACTCAAATAAAAAGGAGGGCTAAGATGAAGGGTTTTAAACCGTTACTTGTATTGCTTGCAGCCTGTCTGATTTTTCAATCATCGATTCTCACTTCTTATGCTGCACCAAATCCAGTAGGAACAACGGCGTATCCTTATGGTACGTCAGGCTGTGTACCGGGTAATGAAGTTACCTGTGAGTATTATTATGCAGAAACACACTTTAATGCTCAAGTATACTGGGCGGACGCTCCTCCTTTGGCAAATGATAAACGGATAGGTGATATATTAGGTACTTATACAATGTCTACAGGCAATTTCGATACTTGGGAAGTCGAGCGGGTATATGTAGGTACAAACAAACCCCCACAACTAGGAGGTCAGTATACTCAAGTTTACAATTCCACACAATATGACGAAGATCGTAGAAGAGAATCTTTTTCAAGCCATTGGGTTAAATACTCAACTAGTTCAATTGTTAAAGATCAGAACAACAGTGTTATAGTCTATTATGAGATTAATACGTATACTTCTAATGGATCTCCAAGGAATAGCCTATATCCTAAAAGAGCGGTTTTCGATATTGATTTCTAAAAAAGGGGTGGTAATTACTTGAGAAACAAAAAACGATATATAGCATTTATGATGATACTTGCTTTAAGTTTGTGTGCAGTATTTGTTTCTAACGCAGAGAAAAATACTCCATTTTATTTTTCAAAACATTTTGTAATCTCAGAAAAGGGTCTATCTGAAGATGGTAT
Source organism: Paenibacillus pasadenensis (assembly GCF_023715725.1). GTDB lineage: Bacteria > Bacillota > Bacilli > Paenibacillales > Paenibacillaceae > Paenibacillus_O > Paenibacillus_O pasadenensis_A. The sequence goes on along the minus strand of NZ_JAMBOT010000001.1, from coordinate 428,754 downwards.
TGAGCAAGGGGGGACCTATGAGGTATGGTTCAACGATAAAGGGCACTATCGTTATGAAGTTACCTCAGGGAAGTTTGCTGGCGACTTTGAAGTTTGGGATGGTAAAAAACTGTATCAGTATACACAAATTATTGGAGATATGACTATACGTGATTTATCTGGATCCGAGCAAAAAGGAGCAGTAATTCCGCATGCTTACTTTGGTGACAGTTATGAGAAGGCATTAGACAAACAAAGAAGAGGAAAACTTATAAAACAAGAAAAAAGGGATGCAAAAGGTACAAGACAGGAGTTTAAACAGGAACAAGAGAACGGAAAAATCTCCTATTCCTTTACGGAAGATGGAATTCCTCTTGAATCGTCCTTAGAGAGTAATGGACGTTCACTTCATCAGCTAAAACTAGAATTAGTAGAAAATATTAGTTCATTCGATGACAGTAAGCTCATCGTCGATTTGAGCAATACACCTAATGTAACCTATTTAAAATAATTGTTTGTGGGGGTCAGTTTTAGATCCCCACTATATTTTATTTTGGGAGGAATAAATGAAGAACTGTTTATTAATTCTTACAACTATGTTGACGCTGTTAGTCGTAGTGGGTTGTACGAATAATGAAAAAATAAGTGACTCCAAAACAAGACAAGAAATAGATGTGATTGACCAAAAGGGAGATCTACAAGAAGTATTTTATCCAATTTCTAATATGGTTAATGAAGAAACCGAATACTATATAAAAAATGTTCTTATTGATCCGAATTATTATAAAAATAACTTATATAATCGTGGGGATATTGTGTATTTTAATGTCCCTACAGGTTTTAAAGTAACTGAAGATACAAAAAAACAAATTTCTAGAGTAATAGCTTTAGAGGGGGAAAAACTGACCGTAAAAAAGGGGAGAATTTATATTAACGATATGGAATTAGACTCGTTTTATAGTCAGCTTAAAGCGGAAGGAATGACTGGAAAAGAATTTTTTGAAAAGGATCTCCCCTCATGCGATGAAGCATGTCAGAAAACATACAGAGATTTTTTCAATACGTCGATAAAGGAATTGACTGTTCCCAATGGATTCATATTTGTTATATCTGACAATTCGATCAGTGGTTATGACAGTTTAACACTCGGCCCGTTATCTGTGGATCAGGTGATAGGGAAAGTAGTAGGATACAAAAAAGAAAAATAATTTGGAATGAGAATACACACCCCTTGCAATCTGTGTTCGACACAGGTAGTAAGGGGTGTTTTTTTGTTTATTCATATGGTAAGAAGAACAGTTGAACCATAGGTTTAGGGAAAATCCGACTTCTAAAGATTCCGGAGTTGTTGTTAATTTTCCTCCGACCGCTTTTCCTAAAAACAAAGTTTTGCAAATGCTGCTGCCTACATTTTGAAAAACACCGCAAAACTTGGTCACCTCGATATCGATGCCGTTCTCTTCCTTTGTTTCTCGAATTGGAACCACTTTGTCGTCCTCCCCCGCATAATCCGTACGGTAAAAGAACGGAACAGATCCAAATTTTTTTTCAAATATATGGAATAACAACTCAATCTTTAAAAAAGGTTTCATCATTGATTTCCATTAGTTTGTCCGTGGCTTTTTTGCTGGCAGGATCAAGGAACAGCATTGTAAAGATATCTCTTACTTCATCTGCTCGAGCTAAAATCTTTACTTTGGACTCATCATTTCTTAAAGCGTGATAGAAGTTATACAAAGAAACATCCAGGTTGTCATTCTGATCCTCATATGAAGTTATTTCAGAAATAGAGGCCGCAGTAGATACACTTGATAGTGCGGAACGATACGCCATTTCATCTATCTTCGTGTTAAAGCTGGAATAAACAATGCTTAGTACTATCTTGAATTTTTCGTCAATCGTGTTTTGCAAGTTTTGTGCCTCGGTATTTGCTTTATCATACTTGTAACTCATCATGATAATGCCGAGAATCAGAATCGAGATAAAGAAAATAGTCCATTTTTTCAACCTGTAAAACCCCTTTGTAATCAAGCTATCGCAAAAGCTTAGTTAATTTCATTTGTAACTTTATCATTGGGGCGATCGCTCTAATACATGTAAATTTATCCAAATAGTACGAAGCGATGGGGCTAATCCCATCGCTTATTTTGTTTTCCACGGCATTTAAAGCCCAATAAAGCGAATAAATTTCCCCCAAAGTAAGAAATGTCTCCTACTTCGCGACCTTCGATTTCGGTAAGGTTGCTTTAGAAAGCGTTTTAAAGACGGTGAAGCAGAAAGCGGAGCCAAAGATCGAGCCCGGAGAAGCGTCAGCGTTCGCCTTTAACGTCGGATTTCTACCTCTATAGAGGAGAAAATTCAAAGGAATCCGAGGTTAACAGCGATCGGAGGGCCGAGCTTTGGCGCAGCGGGTATGTGTTCACCATCTTTCTTCAATCGCTCGCTTTACCGCATAGCGAAGTCAGGACGGAGGGGACCCGGCCATGGCCGAATACATATTGGAGCTGAAGGGCATCACGAAAACATTTCCCGGCGTCAAAGCGCTGGACAATGTCTACTTCAAATTAAAACCCGGTGAAATCCATGCCCTGATGGGCGAAAACGGAGCCGGAAAATCAACCTTTATCAAAGTGATCACGGGCGTTCATTCCGCCGATGAAGGCGAGCTTTATTTTGACGGACAACGGGTTGAACTGAAAAATCCGACAGACGCCAAACGTTTGGGGATAGCGGCCATTTATCAGCATGTCACCTGTTATCCCGATCTGAGCGTCACGGAAAACATATTTATGGGCCATGAAAAAGTGCAAAAAGGGACAAAACGAATTCTTTGGAACAACATGCACGCGGCAGCCGGCGAACTGCTCCAAGAGCTTGGAGCAGGCTTCAGCCCCCGAACGCTGATGGGGTCGCTGAGCGTCGCCGAGCAGCAAATCGTGGAAATTGCCAAAGCGCTTTCGGTTGACGCCAAAGTGATTATTATGGACGAACCGACAGCCGCCCTTACCAATCGGGAGAGCGAGGAGCTGTACCGGATCGCCGAACGTTTGCGGGACAAAGGAACCGCGATTATTTTCATCTCTCACCGTTTCGAGGATATGTACCGCCTGGCGAGCAAGGTCACGGTGTTCCGGGATTCGCGATACATCGGCACCTGGAATGTGGATGAAATTACGAATCAAGACCTGATTATCGCGATGGTTGGACGTGAAATAACGCAGCTGTTTCCGAAAAAGGAGGCGTTGATCGGGGAAGAGCTGCTGCGTGCGGAAGGTCTCGGCAGAACGGGGTACTTCGCGGACGTATCTTTTACGCTGCATAGAGGAGAAATACTAGGGCTGACAGGGCTTGTAGGGGCAGGACGCACGGAGGTATGCCAAAGCCTGTTCGGAATTGAACCCGCCGACAAAGGGAAGGTGTTCCTCAAAGGAAAGGAAGCACATATTCGCAAGCCGGATGAAGCGATGCGCAGGGGCATCGGTTATTTGCCGGAGGACAGGCAAAAGCAAGGGCTTGTGCTGCAGTGGAGCATCGGCAGAAACATATCGTTGTCGTCCTTGCGCAATGTTTCCAGCAAAGGCGTGCTCAACACCGGCAAGGAAGCGGACATGGCCAAAAGCTTGGCGGAGAAGGTCAACGTGAAGGCAAAAAGCATTTTCGATCTGGCGGGCTCCTTGTCGGGAGGCAACCAGCAAAAGGTTGTGTTTGCCAAGCTGCTTACGTCCGATGTGGACGTCATTATTTTGGATGAACCGACCAAAGGCGTAGATGTCGGCGCCAAGTCCGCCATTTACGAGATGATTAGCGATTTGGCCTGCCAAGGGTACGGGATTCTGATGGTCTCGTCGGAAATGCCGGAAATCATCGGGATGTGCGACCGTGTCGCGGTTATGCGGGAGGGCCGGATCACCGCTGTTATGGACCGGCGTTCCATATCGCAGGAAGCGATTCTTGAGGCGTCGATGGCTGATATCAATCAACAACGTTAAAGGTGGGCATGACGAATGCAGGAAAGAGGAATCAGCGCCTTTGATCCGGCGGGGGCAGCTGCTGCAGCCCGCAGGCCGCAGCGAACGCTCAGCGCAAAAATCGCTAAATTCAGAGAGCTTGGTTTACTGGGATTTATCCTTTTGCTGTCCATCGGCGTACAGCTTCGCAACCCCAGCTTTTTGACGCTGGAAAATATAAACGATCTGGCGACCAACACCGCGATTCTGAGCATTTTGGCGGTCGGGATGATGCTTGTTATTGTGACGCGCGGCATTGACCTGTCCATTGGAGCGACGCTCGCGCTATCCGGCATGATTGCGGCGCAGACAGCAAGCGCATTTCCCGGACTATCGCCCCTTCTTGTCTTATTGCTAGGCATTGCAACGGGGCTGGTGAGCGGCATGATCATTGGGCTTCTCGTGTCCAAAGTCGGCATTTTGCCGATTATCGCTACGCTTGGCATGATGAACATTTTTCGGGGATTAACCTTTTGGGCCAGCGGCGGCAAATGGGTCAGCGCGCATCAGATGCCGGAGGCTTTTAAAGCGATCGCAACTGGAAAAATGCTCGGAATCAACAATTTGATCGTAATCGCCGTTGTTATTTATTTGATCGCAGCGTATTTCGTCAATCACACCCGCACCGGCAGGCAGATTTACGCGGTAGGCAGCAATCCGGATTCAGCGGTTATTAGCGGCATCAATACGGACAAAATCATTTGGCTCGTTTATTCCGTGATGGGCGGTCTTTCCGGCCTCGCTGGGGTGCTGTGGGTATCAAAATTTGCCTCCGCTCAAGGCGATACGGCATCCGGGTATGAGCTGAGCGTCATTGCGGCTTGCGTGCTGGGCGGCGTCAGCATTGCGGGCGGATCGGGCAAAATATCCGGCATTATTCTCGGTTCCGTTTTGCTCGGCATTTTGAACAACGCCCTTCCGCTCATTAACGTTTCCCCGTTTTGGCAGAGCGGCATTCAAGGAAGCATTATTTTGGCCGCCGTGCTGATCAATGCCATTGTTAAACGGGGCGTTGACCGCAACCATCTGATGAGGAGGAAAATCTAGCGCTATGGAGCCGAGATTGTTAACGAATAAACAGCCCTTTTCCTATAAGCGGTTTTTCCTTCAATGGGAATGGATGTTAGTGCTGCTGTTTCTGGCGATTACCGTGATGAATATGAATTTATCGGAGTTTTACTGGGATTACGAGAACTTGCGCGACGCGACGATGGGATTTCTTGACAAAGCGTTTATTGTGCTCCCGATGGTATTTGTCATTCTCATGGCGGATATCGACATTTCCGTCGCATCCATAGTGGCGCTTTCTTCGGTCATTATGGCGGATTTGTTCAACCGGGGAGTTCCTATCATTCCGGCTATGATCATTTGTTTGGCGGTAGGCGCAATTTGCGGCTGGATCAACGGTATGTTGATCGTGAAATACAAGGAGCTTTCCTCGGTCATTATCACGCTTGCCACGATGATTATTTACCGCGGCATCGCTTACATCATTTTGGAGGATCAGGCGGCGGGATCGTTTCCCGATTGGTTCAGCTATTTGGGATGGGGATATGTAGGCCCGATTCCGTTCATTTTGATCGTATTTGCAATATTTGCTCTGTTATTCAGCTTTCTGCTGCACAAAACGGTGTTCGGCCGGCACTTGTACGCAATCGGCAATAATCCAACCGCCGCCCGGTTTTCCGGCATTCGGGTCGATCGGGCAAAAGTGATCGTTTTTACGCTGGCGGGTGTGATGTCGGCGGTGACGGCCCTGTTTCTGACTTCAAGGATGGGAAGCACCAGACCCAATATTGCCATGGGGTACGAGCTGGACGTCATTGCAATGGTCGTTCTCGGAGGCATCAGCACCGCTGGCGGCAAAGGGCGCATGATTGGAGCGATACTGGCGGTTTTTCTGATCGGCTTCCTGCGTTACGGATTAGGCCTTGTTAATGTGCAGGCGCAAATCATGCTCATTATTGTAGGCTTGCTCCTTATCTTTGCGGTTGCGGTCCCGAGGCTCAAGCTAGGCCGGAACGGCGCGAGGAAAACCTGATTGGATGCAATGCAGTCAAGCGACTGTTTTGTATATACATGCTGCGCACATACAAAGGGAGGTAGAACGATGAAAAGATTTAGAATGTTAGCTGTCTGTTTAACTGTTATATTGGCGTTTACCATGCTGGCCGCCTGCGGGAGCAATAACGCCGGAACCAACACGAATAACGGCCAGGGCGAGTCCCAAGCAAACAACAAAGGCGGCGACGCCGCGAATGCAAAGAAGAAATATGCCATCATCTTTAAAAATACAGGCAATCCATACGGCGAGAAACAGATGGAAGGGTTCAAAAACGCGGTGGAGGAGCTCGGTTATGAGGCGATTTTGAAAGCGCCGGACCAGCCGACTGCCGAAGCGCAAATTGCAATGATTGAAGAGCTTATTTCGCAAAAGGTAGACGTAATCGCCATTGCGGCAAATGATCCCGACGCGCTGCAACCGGCACTTAAAAAAGCGATGAATCAAGGCATTAAAGTGCTGTCGCTGGATTCCGCAGTGAACGCCGCCAGCCGCATGGTGCATGTCAATCAGGCGGATCCGGAACGAATCGGCCGCACCTTAATCCAAGGCGTATCCGAAATGATCGGCGAAGAAGGCGAAATCGCCATTTTAAGCGCGACCTCGCAAGCGACGAACCAGAACACATGGATTGAATGGATGAAGAAGGAGCTGGAAGACTCCAAGTATAGCAAAATCAAGCTGGTTAAAGTGGCCTACGGCGATGATCTGCGCGATAAAAGCGTGTCCGAGACGGAAGCTCTCTTGAAATCTTATCCCAACCTGAAAGGCATTATTGCGCCAACAACGGTTGGCATCGCGGCAGCGGGCAAAGTGCTGACGGATAAAGGACTGAAAGGCAAAGTGCAGTTGACCGGCCTTGGCTTGCCAAGCGAAATGGCGGAATACATTCAAAGCGGCGTTTGTCAGTGGATGTACCTATGGAATCCGATTGACGTTGGATACTTGTCCGGCTATGCGGCCGACGCGCTCGTGAAAGGCACGATCAGCGGCAAGGTTGGAGATAAGCTGACTGCCGGCAAGCTGGGAGAAAAAGAAGTGGTGCAGGACGGGGAAGGCACGCAAATTATGCTGGGCGATCCGTTCAAATTCGATGCCTCTAACATTGCGGAATGGAAGGATGTTTATTAAACCGACTTTTCATAAACCAAAGTCGTTAGCTTGCGAACCGGATATCAGCCTGTAAAAGCCAAAATTTAGAACCCCGGCCGAAGCGAAAGCGTCGTCCGGGGTTCTGTCTGCGGCGCTCGGCAGTACGAGGCGAGAAAGTTTGACGGATGGTTAAGCTTCAGCTGAGTCCGGCCTGTGTATCCGGCTATGTGTTGCATAAATGACAAATTTTTTCAGGAGAAGGTCCGCTGCAGCGTTCGGAAGCTGCAACGGGCCTTTTTTGCGCTGCGTTCCTTAGTATGAAGCAAACGAACGGCTAATGGGGTTAAGGCGGAGCGTTCCCGACTATACTTCTACTAGAATAGCCGGCGGCGGATTACCGCGTTTGGACGGCTGGGGAGGAAATGGCGGATGCGGGCAGGAGAAGGGCATGGCGGAACGGACGGACGAGATGGAAAAGCACCAGCCGGAAAAGCACCAGACGGGAAAGCACCAGACGGGAAAGAAACTTCCAGATCAGAAACGAGCGGGAACCGGGCGTCCGGCGGCGCTTTTTCCGGCAGCAGCGATGCGGAGTCGGGGCGCGAAACGCATAGCATAAGCGACATTGCCGGGGACGAAGCAAAAGCTGCAGCGGAAGCTGGAAAAACAGCAGCAGCACATTCATCAGCGCAGGATGCCCGCTCCAGGCATCCGCTGCTGGAGCTGCTGCTGCTGCCCGTTGCGCTGCCTGCAGCGATTGTTGCATACGCCGCAGGCAAACGGCGCAGCCGCCATGCCGCCGCCAAGCTGGCGGCAGGCTCGCCGCCGCTGCGGCTGGCGGCTCCCGCCGTCGCGGAGCTTCGCGCCGCGTGGCGCAAACTGGAGCGGGCCGCAGCTAAGGCGGCGGCCGCAGGAGCTGGTGGCGCTGCGCAGCGGCCGCGCCTGGCGGGACGCCCGGGGCGAAGCCGGGCGTCGGCGCGCCGCCGGCGGGCAAGGCCGCCGCGTGGGCCGGGCTGCCGAAGGCAAGCCCGGCATGGAGCGCGGAGGCCGCGGCCGCCTTCGGCGCAGCGCCGCAGCCGTCGCCGGGGGGAGCGGCCGGCGACGCGCTGCTTGTGCAGCGCATCCGCGCGGAAACGGCGCGGATGAACCGCAACAATGTGACGCGGACGGAGGCGTACCGTGCGTTTTATTTGCGCCGCCCGGAGGTGCATTGGGCGCTGCTCGCCCATATGGTATCCCGCAACGGCGGCTGGAATATGACGGATCTGCAAGGCGAATGGCTGCCCCGGCTGCTCGACATGCCGAAGCGGCGCTGCACGTTTGGCATGCTGGAACGGGCAAACGCGCTTATTTTTCACGATGCCTACCCGCAGCTGCTGCTCTACGAGGAATGCCGCCGCAGCGGCCGCAATCTGCTGCATCTGCTGCCGCGCTTCGGCGTGTCCGCATTCATGAAACCGATTTGGCAGCAATTTTTGCGCAGCGGCGACGCCGTCCCGCTCACAGTCTGCCTTATCGTCAACGAGCAGCATTTTATCGAAGAGAGAGTTGTCCAAAATCCATATTATCGGCGTAAAGTGCTGAACACGTTCTTTTTCGGCATGCAGTCGGTGCTGCAGCTGAATCAGGTCGTGTTTCCGTACGGGAAGGACGAGGGCGGCGACCCGCTTGTAGCGGGGCTGATTTTGGAGAATTTCTCCGATATCCGCGAGCGGATCGAGTTCGGCAAACAGCTGTACCTGCTGCTTTTCGGCATGCCGGGCGTATCCAAGGGCGTACTCGCATTTGTAAAAGCGACCCGTCACACCGGCTCCCGCTCGGATTATGCGCCGGATCTGTTTACCCAGGTTCGCCACGGCGCTCCAACCGCTTCTTATAAGGAGCGCTTAATAGGCGGGCGGCTGCGGCCCGGAGCTGAGCCACTGTTCAGCCCGCCGCTGTCGGCGGTGTGGTCGGATCGTCCGGTTGACGAGCCGGAGCCGGGGGACTGGTTCAAAGGTCCCGACAGCGCCATGCCCTATTTTCTCTCTCTCGACAAGCCGGAAAAATTTGAGCTGACCGCCGATTACCGGAGCGCGCTTGGCAAGCTGGAGCTTGCGGTGATGGCGGCGCAAGGGGCGGGCATAAAATAGAACCTTGAGCGCAGAAGGATTAATACCGGTTCACAACAACAGGATTATGAACGGGAGAATAATTAATGGTAGACAGGACTGTTGCTGCGTTGATTACTCCTTCTGTAACAAAGCTGACATTGTAACTAAACTCATACTGAAACCGTAAACTGATCCGGCCAACAACTCGCCCGAACGTATCCAACGCTGCATATTGGACATTTCTTGCTGGGAAGCCGGGGAGGATTACATAGCCAATGCGGGCAGAGGAATCGGACCGAATCGTTTGCAGAGGGGGCGGGCCAAGCGGCCGCCATTCGGTTTCATCCTGGTAACTCTCCAATACCAATAAGTAGAGTGAATTATTAAAGACGGTGTAGGGTCTATCTGTCAGGTCTGCATTCAGGCCGAGATTGCTGCCAACCTCATTCCAGTTTCCTCCAAACGTACGAATCACAATAAGAAGCAGTATAAACAAAACGAGGATGACTCCCATAGTTAAAGCTTTAACACTGCTGATCGCGGTAAGGTTGCGTTGATTGCTCATATCGTTCCTCCTCTTTTTTCGTAATCTCTTAAAATTATAGTATTTTTCAAAAAATGCACTTTGATACAGGCAGTTATAACGGTCAAAGGCGAAATAGGTCGGTTTCCAATCCGTCTGGGCAACGCCAACTCGTCTGCGGTTTTCGTTGGCTACGGCTGCATTTGCAACATTTCCCATTGGAGCTGCGTCTTGAGATGGCCTTGTAAGCAAATCAACTCTCATGCGCAATCAGAAGGGGGAGGCATATGTTGAAGCCAAACATACGAGCGGTTTACGTCTCATTGCTCGCTGCGGCGCTGCCGTTTGCGGCAAGCTGCGGATTGGGCACGGAGGAAACTGCGAATCCCGGCAAGAAGCTTTCCTGGGAAAAAGTACAGCAGCAGGAGCAAGCGCGCAAAGCGGCAGCGGACAAGCTGGATCGCACCTATGTGCATTCCTCCAATACTTTTGGCCTACAACTTTATCGCATCCTCCAACAAACCGGCGAGGCGGATAATCTCCTTATCTCGCCTTGGAGTATTCGTGAAGCCCTTGGCATGGTCTGGCAAGGCAGCAAAGGAGCTACCTCCGAAGAGATTGCTGGCGGAGCAGGATGGAACGGGCTTAATCAAATCGAGGGGGCGGAAGCTGCTAAAGGCTGGCGTTCCTTTTTTGAGCTTCCTTCGGATGGGACTTTTGTCGGTATTTCCAACTCGTTATGGCTTAAGGAGGGAATTAAGCCACTGCCATCCTACCAGAAGCTGCTGGAAAGTAGCTACAACGGCAGAATGGAGCAGGTGGATTTTACACAAAATGGAATTTTTGATACTGCAAAACAAATTAACGAGTGGGCCGAGCTGGAAACAAAGGGCATGCTTCCAAATGTGGTAGAACCCGAGAGGATTCGGGGGCTAACCGCGCTTGTGCTTAACACCGTTTATTTCAAAGGCGGTTGGATGAACGAATTCGATCTCATGCAGACAAAAATCAAGCCGTTTCATCTCTCAGACGGAAAAACGCAGGATGTGCCGATGATGAGCCAGAGCGGGAGTTACCTTTACTTAATAACGGAACGTTATGAAGCCATTCGCCTTCCTTACGGCCAGTCTGGCGGATATTCAATGCTGATTGTGCTTCCGAAGGAAGGTCTGACGCTGACAGAGCTTCTTCCCGATCTTCAGAGTTATGAGGAATGGAAGGATGAACTGGCTCTCAGCACTGGATCGGTGGAGCTGCCGAAATTCAAGGCCAGATGGAAGGGAGAGCTCAGCAAGTCCTTGCAGAAGCTCGGGATTAAAGCGGCATTTCAGCCCGGGGCCGCGGATTTCAGCGGTATGCTGGGCTCCTCTGGAACGGCAATCAACAACGTCATCCACGAGGTCGTGCTGGAGGTCGATGAAAAAGGGGCGGAGGCTGCGGCGGCAACTTCAATCGGCATCCCAAGCTCCGCCCAAGCTGAACCCCATGAGTTTATCGCGGACCGCCCGTTTTTCCTGGCCATTGAAGAAACGATTAGCGGAGGCTGGCTGTTTCTCGGCAGCATTGTCAAACCCGAGGCGCTGGAATAGAGCACTCCTGTCTGCCTGCCGAATAGAACTGTTAAGGATGTCATACCCGGCCAGTAACGGAAAGCAGATTTGCACCGAACTGATCCCTCCAACCTGCACAAGAAAGAAAAAAGAAGATGGCGAATCGGTATTGACAAACCGCATCCGCCGTTCTATAGTCATTACATGAAACGTTTAATCAATTTTTAATCCCTAAATAATCCTCTTTGCTCATTCAAACGGTGAAATGGAATCGCTTTAAGGGTTTAACGGTGGAAAATAAAGATCGGCCAGTCTGTAAAGTCGATCTTATTTTATGGAATATGATGAAACGTTTAATCTTTTAAGTCTAAGGGAGTTTATGCATGAGCCGAAGCCGAGTCACGATCAAAGATGTCGCCAAGCTTTGCGGAGTATCCATTGCTACCGTTTCCAATGTGATCAATGGCACGGGACGGGTATCGCTGGATACGCAGCGCAAGGTGGAGCAGGCGATCGGGCAGCTCGATTTCGCGCCCAGCGCTTCCGCCAGAAATTTAAAGGACAAAAAATCCTCGTTAATTGCCGTTGTTGTTCCGCTGCTGGAAAAAGGCCGCCTGCAGGATAATCCTTTTTATTGGCATCTTGTGCGCGGTATTGAGGAGAGCGCGAGAGACGAGAAGCTGCATGTCATTCTAATTGGCATCGGCCCGGACGAAACGTTCTCATTCGTGCGAGAGCAGCATCTGGACGGCCTCATTTTTGTGGGCGCTTTCCAGGACACGGAAGTGGTCGAGAGCGTGCTGCGCCTGAATGTGCCCAGCGTGTTCATGGACAGCATGGTCGATGGCTCTGAATTTTATCAAGTTGCGCTGGACGACGAGCTGGGCGGCTACATTGGCACGAAACATTTGCTTTCGCTCGGACATGAGCGGATTGCGCTGCTGACCGGCGTTTTGCTCAAGGACGGAGTCAATTACCGGCGCTGGCAGGGGTACTGCCGTGCGCTGGAGGAGGCGGGCGTTCCTTACCGGGAGGAGCTTGTGTACGAGGAGCCGACTTCTTCGCTCGGCGGTTACAGGGCGGCTTCAAGAATAGGAGCCAAATCCGGCGGAATTACAGCCGTATTCGCCTTGTCGGATATGGCGGCGATCGGGCTCATTAAAGGGCTGCATGATTTAGGCATCGGAGTTCCCCGGGATATGTCGGTCGTCGGCTTCGATGATGACGAACGAGCGCGTTACTGCATCCCGGCTCTAACGACAGTCCGCCAAGATATCGTGCAAAAGGGACGCGAAGCGGTGCGGCTGCTCACAGCCCAGATCGAGCGGGACGATAGCATTGAGCGGCAGGTGACGCTAGGCGTCGAGCTGGTGCCGCGTCAAAGCACGTCTCCTCCTTCACGCTGATGAATGGCCGGAACTGTCGGCGGCGGCTACGCTCGCTGAGTCTCTTGTTTAGAGCAGTCACCGGCAAGCTGAACGGGGACATACTAGAAGTTAGGCATTCGGTAATGGAGTAATCCGGCTAACGCAACTGAGACGCTCTATTTTGCAATAAATGCTAGTTTTTGAGTTTTAACGCAACTGAGAGACGTTATTCGCGAACAATGAGGGCAATTTGGCACGAACAGGGCCTAATAAGGCTTCTCAGTTGCGTTACATTTCAAATTTGCCATTTGGATGTCAAATAAGACGGCTCAGTTGCGTTAGAGGTTTGAAGAGCTTAGCTTGTTGGGCTGTCGTTAAACTTCCAACCGGCAAGCTGGATGCCTGCAGGAAGGCCCGGCTGCGTTACTGTGCCGGTTAGATGCGAACGATTGCTTCAAAAAATCGGTAAGCCCATGCAAATCGGCGCATATTGTACCGATTCACTATCAAATATGCAATCGTTTGCGCAAGCAGACACACCGGTATTTGACTACATTAGGGAGGTGGTTCGGGACAAAGCGAAGTCGCGGATCAGGCGTAGGCCCGTTCCGACCCAAGATGGAATTCACCTTGAGCGAGGAGTGTTGGAGCAGTGAAAATGTGGAAACGAATTACGATTGCGGCAATAGCAGGGGGGCTCGCATTGCCGGCAGGTGCGGTTCAACCGCCTAAAGTGGAAGCGCTTACGGCGTCTTCGGCGTTAGGTCCGGTAACGCCTAAAGATACGGTATACCAGATCATTACGGACCGTTTTGCCGACGGCAGCACGGCCAACAACAAACCGGCCGGTTTTGATCCGACGCTGTTCGATGATGCAAATGGCGACGGCCGCGGGGACGGCAACGATCTTAAGCTGTATCAGGGCGGCGACTGGAAAGGTATTATCGACAAAATTCCTTACCTCAAAAACATGGGCGTAACGGCAGTATGGGTTTCCGCTCCGTATGAGAACCGGGATACGGCGATTAACGACTACCAGCCGAACGGCAGCCTCAACCGCTGGACCAGCTTCCACGGCTATCATGTGCGCAATTATTTTGCGACGAACAAACATTTTGGCATGATGAAGGAATTTGAACAGCTGCGGGACGCGCTCCACGCTCAAGGCATGAAGCTTGTCATCGACTTTGTGACGAACCATACGAGCCGCTGGCAAAATCCGACGAGCAATTTCAGCCCGGAGGACGGCAAGCTGTATGAGCCGGACAAAAACGCTTCCGGTGCGTACACGTTCAACGCGAACGGTGAGCCGATTGATTCCAACGGAGACGGCAAGCTGGAGAATCTGGTCGCCGATCCGAATAACGACGTCAACGGCTGGTTCCACGGCCTCGGCGATCGCGGCAGCGACAGCTCGAAATTCGGCTTCCGCAACAGGGAGCTTGGCTCGCTCGCCGACTTCTCGCAGGAGAACAGCACGGTTATCAACTATCTCGAAAAAGCGGCAACGTTCTGGAAGGCGAAAGGCGTGGACGGCTTCCGCCACGATGCGACCCTTCATATGAACCCTGCGTTCACCAAGGGGCTGAAGGACGCGATCGACTCGGCTCCAGGCGGCCCGATGACTCACTTCGGCGAATTTTTCATTGCCCGTCCCGATCCGAAGTACGATGAGTACCGGACGTTCCCGGACCGCACCGGCGTTAACAACCTGGATTTTGAATATTTCCGGGCATCTACAAACGCTTTTGGCAACTTCTCGGAATCGATGAGCACCTTTGGCAACATGCTGCTTCAGACGAGTGCCGACTACAGCTATGAAAATCAGGCGGTCACCTTCCTGGACAATCATGACGTGACCCGCTTCCGTTATATTCAACCGAACAACAAGCCGTATCATGCTGCGCTCGCCACGCTCATGACGTCCCGCGGAACGCCGAACATTTACTACGGCACAGAGCAGTACTTGTCCTCGGCGGACAGCAGTGACATCGCCGGCCGCGTTTTTATGGAAAAGGCCGCTTCTTTTGATCAGAACACGACAGCGTACAAAGTCATTAAGAGCCTGTCGGCGCTGCGCCAGTCCAATGAAGCGATCGCTTTTGGCACGACGAACGTTTTGTACAGCACAAACGATGTGCTTGTGTATCAGCGCCAGTTCTATGATAAACAGGTTATCGTGGCGGTTAACCGCCAGCCTAATGCAAGCTTCACCGTACCTGCAATCAATACGACGCTTCCTGCCGGTACATATACCGACGTGCTGGGCGGCCTGCTCTCCGGCGGATCGGCAAGCGTAACGAACGTATCCGGTCAAAACAAAATCGGCAGCTTCACGCTGGCCGGCGGTCAAGTAAGCGTATGGTCGCATAATCCTTCTCTCGGCACAACCGTGCCGCGCATCGGTGACGTCGTTTCGACCTCCGGCCGTCCGGGCAACACGGTGTACATTTACGGCACGGGACTTGGCAGCTCGCCGGTCGTGAAGTTCGGAACAGCGACTGCAACTGTAGTGAGCAGTAGCGATACATTCATTGAAGCGACCGTTCCGACCGTTGCGGCAGGACAACAGCCGATTACGGTGACCAAGGGCAGCAGCGTCAGCAATTCGTTTACCTACGATGTTCTGACTAACGATCAGGTGCAGGTTATTTTTAAAGTGAATGCAACGACAACTCCGGGCCAAACGCTCCATGTTTCCGGCAGCTTGGCTGAGCTTGGCAACTGGGATGCCGCGAAATCATCCGAATCGATGCTGAATCCGAATTATCCTACGTGGTTCCTGCCCGTAAGCGTTCCTAAAGGCGCAACCTTCACCTTTAAGTTCTTTAAAAAGGATGCCAACGGCAACGTCGTTTGGGAGGGCGGAAGCAACCGCACGTTCACTGCTCCGGCTTCAGGTTCATTGGACACGGCGGTATTTAACTGGCAGTAAAAGGTTTAGTTAAAAATGATTAAAAAAAGAGAATAGCTGCGGATTAAAGAGATATACCGCTTAATTTGGAGTAAACATCCGATTAACCCGATATAATCGTCTGTGCAAACGATTTAACAAACGATATTCGCTGATGTATGATGATTGAGGCTCAAATTAAACCGCTTTCATTTAGTTAGGTAAATTTTACCTAACGGGAGAAAAAAACGATGCCGGGACGTTTCAGCGAAATGAATCGACGGATTGCTCTCAAAACTTGCAAACGTTTGCGCATCCTGGCGAATTCGTCCCGGCGTCACTTCATTCATGGCTCAAGAACACGGAAGGGGATCAGACAAATGAAAAAAGCTTATGTATGGACGATGGTCGCAGCGATGGCGCTTGTATCCGCATGCGGCAGCAACGGAGGCGGCAATGCCGAGAATACGGCTGCATCCACTCCTCCTTCAGCAAGCCCGGCAGCCAACACCGGTGAGGGCGGCCAAACGGCCGAAGAGCTCCAGCCGGAGGAAGGCGCGTCGCTGCTCGTTTGGGAGAGCAAAGAGGAGCGTCCGTTCGTCGAGGAGATCGCGAAAGAGTTCACGGCCAAATACGGCGTAGAAATCAAGTTCGAAGAAATCGGCGCAGGCGATCAGGTCAACAAGCTCGTTAACGACGGTCCTGCCGGCCTCGGCGCGGATGTAGTCCTGTTCCCGCACGACAACCTGGGCAAAGCAGTATCCGCGGGCCTCGTGCTGCCGAACGACTACTACGAGGAAGAAACAAAAGCGGCAAGCTCGGAAATCGCGCTGAACGCTGTAACCTACGACGGAATCTTGTACGGCTATCCGCGTTCCGTTGAAACGTACGCGCTGTTTTACAACAAAAAGCTCGTTCCAACGGCTCCAAAAACGTTTGAAGAGGTTGTAGAGTTCGCCAAAGGCTACAACGATGTGAAAAAGAACAAATTTGCGCTGATGTGGGAAGTCGGCAACCTTTACTTCAACTACCCGTTCCTGTCCACCGGCGGTTACGTATACGGCGAGAACGGCCAGAACAAAGAAGATATCGGCCTGAACAACGAAGGCGCCGTACAGGGCATGACTTATTTTGCTTCCTTGAAAAAAGACCTGCTGCCGCTTAACTCCGGCGATATCACGTACGACATCAAAAAAGGTCTGTTCACCGGCGGCACGCTGGCGATGGACATCAACGGACCTTGGACGATTGCGGACTACCGCAAAGCCGGCATCGATTTCGGCGTAGCGCCGCTGCCTAGCATCAACGGACAACCGGCTTCTTCCTTCTCCGGCGTTAAAGGCTGGTATGTCAACTCGTTCTCGAACTATCCAAACGCGGCTCGTCTGTTCGCTCACTTCACGTCCACGAAGGAAGCTCAGCTCAAAAACTTTGAAATGACGGGCGCTCTGCCGGCCAACAAAGAAGCGGCCAACGATCCTTCTGTGCAAAGCAACGAAATCGTCAAAGGCTTCCTGGAGCAGTTCAACCAATCCACGCCGATGCCGTCCATTCCGGAAATGGGCAACGTATGGAGCCCGATCGGCGCTGCGCTGTCCGACGTATGGAACGAAGGCAAAGATCCAAAAGCATCGCTTGACAACGCAGTTCAACAAATCAAAGACGCCAACAACGGAGCGGCTCCCAAGGAATAAAACCGGAGCGTGAGACAGCCCGCCGGAACGGCTTTGGCTTTTCGGCGGGTGCTCTGTTGACGGGGTGGAGCAGGATAGACAGATATAGGGAGGAGCCCGCAGTATGCGTCATAGGAGTATCGCAGCTGTGTTGTCCACGCTCTTCATGGGGCTTGGGCAGCTGTACAATCGGCAATATATAAAAGGCCTGCTGCTTGCAGCGGTCGAGGTGTGCGCGCTGGTGTGGCTGATGCCGCAGATCGGCAAGGCATGGTGGGGCGTAACGACGCTCGGAGAGAAAACGCAAGGCTTCCAGAAAGTAGGCAAGCTGACGGTCCGCGTAGAAGGGGATCATTCCATTTACCTGCTCATCGGCGGGTTGATTACCTTGTTTATTCTTGCGATTTTTATCGTTATCTACATTATGAACATCCGCGATGCGTACCGGACCGGAAGGAACCGCGAGCAAGGAGAGGCCGCACCGGCTTTTCGGGAGACGATCGCTTACATTACGGATAAACAATTCCCGGTGCTGATGCTGTCGGTGCCGGCCCTCGGCGTGCTGTTCCTTACCGTCATGCCGCTTGTGTTCATGATCATGCTTGCGTTCACGAACTATGCGTCACCAAATCATATTCCGCCCAAATCGCTCGTTGACTGGGTCGGCTTTCAGACCTTTGCCAACCTGCTGACGCTCAAAACCTGGAGCGGAACGTTCATTGGCGTATTCACATGGACGATTATATGGGCGGTTATTGCCACGGTTACAACTTATTTCGGCGGTATTCTGGTGGCGCTGCTGATTGAATCCAAGGGCGTTCGGTTCAAAAAAATGTGGCGCACCATCTTCATTTTGCCGTATGCCATCCCGCAGCTTATCTCGCTGCTCGTCATGCGCAATCTGTTCAACGGACAATTCGGCCCAATTAACCAGTATCTCGGCTACTTCGGTCTGGAAAAGCTGCCTTGGCTGACCGATCCGTTTTGGGCTAAAGTAACGGTCATTCTCGTTAACATGTGGATCGGTATTCCGGTGTCTATGGTGCTCATTCTCGGCATTTTGACGGCAATTCCGAAGGATCTGTACGAGGCGGCGGACGTGGACGGGGCGACGGGAATTCAGAAGTTCCGCATCATTACGATGCCGTTTATTCTGTTCTCAACGATGCCGATTCTGATTACGCAGTTCGCCGGCAACATCAACAACTTTAACGTTATCTTCCTGATGACCAACGGCGACCCGGTCAACGGTGATTACCAGTATGCGGGCAGCACGGACCTGCTCGTAACGTGGCTGTATAAGCTTACGCTCAACAACAGCCAGTTCAACATGGCTTCCGCGATCGGCATTATCATCTTCCTGATCGTAGCGTCCTTCTCCATCTGGAACTACAGACGCTCGCGGTCGTTTAAAGAGGAGGACATGATCCAATGAGTACTGGCAGCAAAACACGCTCGGTTATCGGGCTTACGCTTAAATACTTTGTGTTGATCGCCTTGGCTGTTTCAGCTATCTACCCGGCGCTGTGGATCGTATTGTCTTCCCTTCGTCCAGGGTCCTCGCTGTTCAGCGAGCGGCTTATTCCCGACACGTTTACGCTGGCGCATTACAGGGAGCTGTTCAACAACAAAAGCTTTATGTACGGCCAGTGGTATATTAACACGCTGAAAATCGCCACGCTGACGATGATTTTCTCGACGATTCTGATTACACTCAGCATGTACGCCCTTTCCCGCTTCCGCTTCCGCGGCCGCCAGGGCATTTTGACGTCGATGCTTGTGCTCGGCATGTTCCCGGGTTTTATGAGCATGATCGCCATCTTTATTTTCCTGCTTCAGCTTAACCTGCTGGACACTCATGCGGCGCTGGTGCTTGTGTACTCGGCCGGTTCGGTCATGGGCGGTTTTGTCGTCAAAGGTTTCTACGACACCATTCCGCGCAGCCTCGACGAGGCGGCCCGCATCGACGGCGCGACGCATCTGCAGGTGTTCGTGAAAATCATGCTGCCGCTGTCGAAGCCGATGCTCACTTATGTCGCGCTGACGAGTTTTACCGGCGCATGGGTCGACTTCATCTTTGCCCGCCTCGTGCTGCGTTCAAAGGAAAATTGGACGCTGGCCGTTGGCATGTGGGACCTCGTCAACTCTTTCCAGAACAGCAACTTTACGCTGTTCGCCGCAGGCGCCGTGCTGATCGCCGTGCCGATCACGCTGCTGTTCTTCTTCCTGCAGCGCTTCCTCGTGCAGGGCATGATGTCCGGAGCCTCGAAGGGCTGATTGCCGAATTTTCAGAACAAACATGAAAAGCCTCTATATTCGCCTTTGGGCGGAGATGGAGGTTTTTGGGTTATTTGAGGGTTTAATAAGTGACTTCCCGTGCCGTCTTAGAAACCTCCCGAGAGGAGGTTAATAGTATCGGACATAGTGCATAGTGTTGTCAAAGGTGGTAGAACTGGCTGTGGGTTTGATACTAAGATTAGATGTTTACTGCTTGGCAATGATAGGCACCCATAATTCCTGTTCGATTGCGGCTCCAGGCGCCAAATAATTCTCTATACAAGGATGATTTTCAAGTTCGTAGCCGGATGTAGGAAGCCATTCTGTATACAAGCGCTGCCAAGCATTGGTAATATCGTTGGGGAAAACGGCATATACACATGAAGGAAGAATCAGTTCTTCCATGCCGCTTGGTATTTCACCGTCATATCTACACCCCATAAGTAAATCAAAGGTCTCGTCTTTAATTGCTGCTTCTTTACCAAAAATACCAAGCAAACCTTCAAGTTTACACTTTGGATTTTCCCAAGACATGTCGATTAGCTGTTGAAGAAATCCGTTTGATTGTGCGGTGGCCCACAATTGTGGGACAGTCTTAAAAGCATCCACAGTTTTCACGCTTTCCCTTTTGACTGCAAAACGGAGGTTGCTATCGATGTTTTCAATTCGATAATCCATCTCAGAAGCTCCTTTTATTGTAATTTGAAAGGACATGCGTGGATATGCTTTTAATTGAACGCCGCTTTCACGAACGGATACAGGCGTAACACCATGCAATTGGCGAAAAGCTCTAGTAAAAGCATCAGGGGAACTATATCCGTATTTCATAGAAATATCCGTAATCTTTGTATTGGTTTTCTGTACTTCAAAAGCCGCCTTAGTCAGCCTTCTACGACGGACATATTCAGCGAGAGAAACATTGGCTAAAGAGGAGAACATTCTCGAAAAATGGAACTCAGAGCAACAAGCAATTTTTGCAGCATAAGAATAGTCGATTTCGCTGTCAAGATTATTTTCTAAATAATCTATTGCGAAGTTAAATCGGTTCAACCAATCCATATACACACCTGCCTTTCACCAATCATTATAGATGAAACGTTTTTGAAAACCCTGCAATTTTTTCCTAAGTTTGCAGGTATCATTCATGGCCATTTAAGTTTCCATTTCATCCCATAATGATACTATATTTCTCACAGAACATCCGTATAGAAGCTAACTGCAAGAGCACAAAAAAGCTTCATCTTTCACGGCACCAATCAAGGCGTTTGCCGTTGCTGGGTCATGTGTCCCTACATAGAAATATGGGGATCAACCATGAACAGGGACGGTGTAAAGTGAATGGCACAAAACCGGAAGAAAACAGGTACACGATTAACCGGAAGAATCGTATTTCCGGACAATCCTTCCTATAATACGGCCAGAATGGAGTTTAACAGGCGCTTTTCCAAATTTCCAAGGGTCATTGTTTTTTGCAGGCGAACTCAGGATGTGATTAACGCAGTCAAATGGGCCCGCGAGCGGGGCGTACGGCTGCGGGCGCGCAGCGGGAGGCACAGCTATGAAGGCTTTTCGGCTGTAAACGGCGGAATTATTATCGATGTGAGCGAGATGAATAAGGTTAAGGTTGATCGTAAAAATAGGGTGGCCGTTGTGCAGACGGGAAATCCGCTTGCCCGCGTATACCAAAAGCTGTGGGATAAACGTGTGGCGCTGCCAGCTGGGACCGCGCCTGATGTAGGCGTAGCGGGGCTTACCCTGGGAGGCGGCATTGGACTTCTGTCCCGCAAATATGGGCTTACGTGCGATAATTTGAACCAAGTGAAGATGGTCGTAGCGTCAGGGCGGTTTGGGGCAAAAACGCTTGTGGCAAACAAGAAAAAACATTCCGATCTGTTGTGGGCATCGCGTGGCGGCGGGGGAGGAAATTTTGGCGTTGCTACAGCCTATACGTTTCGGGTCAGACCCATATCAACCGTTTCTATATACAGCGTTACATGGAAATGGAAGGACTTGGAGAAGGTATTGCCAGTGTGGCAGCGCTGGGCCCCGTCTGTCACGAATCGTTTAACCTCAACGATTGAGGTGGCTGCCAAGCAGGTGGGAACGATTGTGTCTACCGGACAATTGCTTGGCGGCGCAAAGGAGCTGCGTCGGTTGATCGGACCGCTCTTGCGGGCCGGCACTCCGGTGAAGGTGATGGTAAAAAGGGTGCCTTTTATTGAAGCAACCCAATTTTTCGCCGAATCGGATCTGAATCTGGAACCGAAGTTTAAAATAACCGGGGCTTACGGATTTCGGCCTCTGCCTCGTGAAGGAGTACGAATCATACGCGACTTTTTATCCAAAGCGCCCAACAGGCATTCCAGCGTGTGGAGTCAAAGCTTGGGAGGCGCAGGAAGCGCGGTGAGCCGGGTATCGCCTACTGCAACGGCCTATCCTCACCGGAAGGCAGAGATTATCTACGAGTTTTCGGCCCGCTGGAGGAACGACGGGGAGCAGCAGCGGAATATTCAGTGGGTAGAAAAGTTCCGCAAAGCGATGCGTCCCTTTGTTAAGGGGGATTATGTGAACTTTCCCGATTTGCAGATTAAAAATTGGCCCAAAGCGTATTATGGGGCGAACTTTGGCAGATTGAAGCAGGTGAAGCGGAAGTACGATCCGCATAACGTGTTTCGTTTTGCTCAGAGTATTCCAGTGGGCAAAAAGGCCAGAAAATAATGCCAGGTAACCAAAGCCCAAAGAAGCCATCTATTCGAGCTTGAGCGACTCCAGGCGAACCTCTTTTTAGCAGAGGCCTCAGATAGGGCAACTCCAAACCTGAGCATGACCACGCCTGCATAACGGCTGGTATGCTCGGGTTTTATGATGAAGAGGGCAGCTATAGGTTAGAAACGCGGCTTTTTCTCACAATGGCAGCAGCTCCAAAAACGCCTTGCAAGCTGCAGAAAGTGCGCCTTCCTTGCGAGTCGCGATGGCGATGCGTCTTGGCGGAACCGGCGGGTCGAGCGGAAGCTCGGTCAGCGCACCGGAGGTAAGCTCATCGGAAATGTACTCGCGGACTTGAAAGGCAATGCCAAAGCCGCGCTGCGCGAATTGAGACAGCAGATCCAGACTGCCAAGCTCAAGCTCTGGCTGCAGCAAAGCCCCGTTGTCCACCGCATATTGATCCAGATGGCGTCTCGTGCTGCCGCTTTCCAGCATGAGCAACGGGTATGAGCCCAGCTCCTGCAGCGGCAGCGGACGTTTGGCCAAATGGCGAAAAGCTTCACCCGCTACGAGGCAGTCATGAAGCAGCGGACCGGGGCGAAGTTCAAGCGCGGAATCGGCATGGGGCAAGCTGATCAGGCCGAGATCAATCAGACCTTCTTTGAGCAGAGCGGCGGTTTCGGGTGTTGTGCGGTTCATTACGCGAATCCCGACTGCAGGGTACAGCCTGCGGAACCTCTCCAGATGTCCCAGCAGAAAGTGACGGCATAACGTGTCTCCCGCTCCGATGCGAATCTCGCCCGCCGAAAGCCCGTTCATATCCCCGACCTGTTTTTCCCCTTTTTCCAGAAAACGAAATGCCTCCTCGACATGCCGTAGCAGCACCTCGCCTTCCGCCGTCAGAGACACTCCCCGGGCATTGCGCACGAACAAAGGGCCGCCTAGTGACTGCTCCAGCTGCTTAAGCGAGTGGCTTACAGCAGGCTGAGTAATATGCAGGCGCTCCGCCGCCCGGGTCAGACTGCCGGATCGTGCGATCCAGTAAAATACCCGGTACCATTCCAAATTAGGATTCATGTGATTTTTCGTTCTCCCTTCCGCCGTCAAAGTATTTGGTGATTTATTACTATTTTTTATCAAGTATAAAGAAAATGTAAAATATCTTTTATATGGCGTCCGTGATATCTTATTCCCAAATCTAACAATGGAGGTTGGGTATGGAACAGTTATCGCTTCAATTTCGCCGTTTTGCTGAAGAATGTCGAGAAAGCAGTCCGCTGTATGAACATCTCGCCGAAAGCATCTCCAAAGACTCGGAACTGCTGCTTTTGGCGGCTTCTGCACGCAAGGGTCAGCCAGTTCCGAATCTTTTGTTTGCTGCGGTGCATGAACTGCTGTTAAGCGGCTCTAAGCATACACTCGCGGACTATTATGCCAGTACATGCCGAGGGGCTCCGTTGCCTGCCGGGGATGCCTTTCCATCCTTCAAGAGCTTTTGTTTGGAGCATCGCGCACAGATCGAATTCCGGCTCCAAAATCGGCTTGTACAAACAAACGAGGCGGGAAGATGCGCCTATCTGTATCCTGCATTTTGCACCATCTATTCCATTGCGCAGAAACCGTTAGCTCTGATTGAGCTTGGCACAAGCGCAGGGCTGCAGCTGATGTGGCATAAGTATGGTTATGATTACGGCGATCGAGCCATTGTCGGCAATCCTCAATCCGAGCTGATCCTGCATGCTGTTCCCAAAGGCGTTATTGCACCGCCGATCCATTCCGCCAGTCCTCCGGTAGCGGCAGCCGTTGGAATCGATTTACATGTCAACGATCTTTGCTCCGCGAATCATTTATTATGGCTGAAGGCGTTAATTTGGCCGGAGCATACGGATCGGCGGATACAATTGGAGCAAGCGGCAAAGGTGCTTCTGGAGCAGCCTCCTAAGCTCCTGGAAGGCGATGCTGTTGAATTGCTGCCAACTGTTGCGGCGGCGATGCCAAAGGGAGCGGCGCTGGTTGTTTTTCATACGCATGTTGCCAATCAGTTTTCTGCCGACACAAAACAAAAGCTGATCCACTACATTTGCACGTTAGGGCAAACAAGAGATGTTTATCATCTCTGCAATAACATGCAGGATGTTTTGCTTCACTTGGACTATTGGAAAGACGGTCAACTGTTCCGGCATGCACTTGCAGAAACGGAAGGCCATGGCCGGTGGTTCAGATGGCTTGAATCATAAAACAGAAGGTTTTCCGGAAGTTTTCGAACGACGGAAGGCGGTCGTCAATTCGCTCGAATACTCCGTGTAGTTTCGACGATCATGAAGCAGTAGCTGGAGCTGCTCCCTTCTCTTGTCCCAGCTTTGTCAAGGAGCTGCGGCTTAGATCGACTCAAGTCGTAACCAAGTAAGTCTCGTTTGATGTGCTCACGCATAATTTGTATGAATTTTCACTCAAAATGTATTCGGGCCGTGCAAACTTTTGGTATTTTGTATGATAAATCACTCAAATTGGCTGGACATCAACGACGAAAGCCTAGTTTTGTATGTTTTATCACACAAAGTGTTGAAAAGAGGCGGATCCAAACCGATTTTGTACGATAAATGGTACAAAGTCGCCGCGTTGCCCACGAAACGAAACCTGAATTCAGACCCTATTCTATGACATACTTGTATGATAAGTCCTCTTCCTTGGGCTCATGCTCAAACTATTATTTCTGTTTATATCACATATGAATAATATCAATTTTATGTATTCCTTTTCCACCTTTAAACTGAACTGGCGGCGGCTGCAGCAGCCAGCTATAAACCAGAAGGAGAATGGATATGGGAGTGCAGGCGATTGTAGGAGCCCAGTGGGGCGACGAGGGGAAAGGGAAAATGACCGATCTGCTCGCGGAAAACGCGGATTGGATCGTCCGATATCAGGGCGGCAGCAATGCTGGACATACCATCATGAACGAATACGGAAAATTTGCCCTGCACATGCTGCCTTCCGGGGTATTTCATCCGGGCAAAAGCAACGTGATCGGGCCGGGGGCGGCATTGGACGCGGACAGCCTGCTGGCGGAGCTGGATGAGCTGGAGCGGCGAGGTGTGCCGAAGCCGAAGCTGTATATCTCGGACCGCGCTCAGCTCGTGCTGCCAGTGCATCGGCTGCTGGACCGGCTGGAGGAGGAACGTCTAGGCGGGCGAAGCTTTGGTTCGACGCGCAAGGGCATCGCGCCGTTTTATGCGGATAAATACGCCAAACTCGGCCTTCAAGTGTCGGAGCTGCTGGATGAAACACGGCTTGCGGAGCGTCTGGAGCGGCTCATGGAGCCGAAACGGGTGCTGCTGGAGCATCTTTACGGCCAGCCTGCACCGGATCTTTCCGGTATGGCGGCGGAATTGCTGGAAACGGGACGGCGGCTCGCACCGTTTCTTGCGGATACAACAGCGCTGCTGCAGCATGCGCTGCGGCGCGGGGAACGGATTTTGGCGGAGGGGCAGCTCGGCGCGCTGCGCGACCCCGATCATGGCATCTATCCTTTTTCCACCTCCTCGTCTACGCTGGCCGGTTATGCTCCTGTTGGTGCTGGCGTGCCTGCGCGCGAAATAACGGAGGTGCTGGCCGTAGTGAAGGTGTATTCCAGCTGTGTTGGCGCAGGTCCGTTTGTGAGTGAGCTGCATGATGCGGAAGCAGAGGAGCTGCGCAGGCGCGGAGGCAGCGGGGGAGAATACGGTGCGACGACGGGACGTCCGCGGCGCATGGGCTGGTTTGATGTGACCGCGGCGCGTTACGGCTGTCAGGTGCAGGGTGCGACCGGCATCGCGCTTACGAATTTGGATGTGCTCGGATATTTGGACGAGATTCCAGTATGCGTACAGTATGAGATTGATGGAGAGCGGACAGACGAATTCCCTGTAACCGGGCGGCTTCAGCGCGCCAAGCCGGTCTTAACCAATCTGCCCGGATGGCGATGCGACATATCCCGCGCGCGGACGCTGGCCGATCTGCCCCGCGAGGCGCGTTCCTATGTCGAGCTGGTAGAACAAGCGCTGGGCGTGCCGGTGCAGTATGTTTCGGTCGGGCCGGAGCGCGGACAGACGATTTTTTGCCATCGTTAAGGTATCTCAATAAGGCGAAAGCTTTGAACTAACGATACTCCGTCCGGCAGCTGAACGACGAGTACTCCGTTGGCTGTGCCATTACCTTGCATATTCAGATTGAGGCCGCTGTTGACGTTTTTAATTTTGAAAAAACCGCCTCCCTGGTTAGCGAACGCCCACTGCTGGCTCAAGCTCCCATTACCCGTGAAGATTACGGCATCCGCCCCGGATGAGATTGAAGCTCCGTTAATGTCCAGAAATTTGCCGCTGGCAACATGCAGGATGTTGAAGTTAAAGCCATTCGGAATAAACTTCCAATGCTGGGACGCAGCAGCCGAGTTAAACGTATTTTGATCTACTTTTGTTCCATCGGCCGTACCGTTCGAGACGGTTTGCAGAGCCTTGTTGGAGTTGCGGTTAATGATAGCGTACGTTTTGGCTGGATCAATGGGGATATTGATTTTGTTTAAAAGGGTGAGCCCGCCGGGGAGTCCGGTAATATTGGTCGCGAAGGTCGAAATGACGCTCGGAATGGAACCGTATGAATTCATAAGACGGGTCACGTTGCCTTGAAAAGATACGCTGTCGGAATTTCGGATAAATACGTTAGTTGTTTGATCGATGTTGCTGCTTCCGCCCTGGAAGCTGTTTACGTTGGGATGTGTGTTGAGAAAGCTGTTGTTGTTTACTTGCACGTCCTCGCAGTTCAGAATTTGCAGGTTCAGCCCGTTGATGCTATCAAAAATATTGTCCTCAATTAACATGTTGTTGAACGCTTTTGTACCGGTTACGTTGGCTGCTACGAAACAGACCGTCGCGGCTTGATTGGAGTCAAAATTAACATGATGGTAGCCCGATCGAAGAAAGTAATTCCCTCTGATCGTCAGGTTTTGAGAGCATCCCGATTGGGTGTTGGCATTCCCCTCCGGCGTAACCACAATCGATTGGGTGGCGGCCGTAAACATATTGTTCTCGATTAGACCGTTACTGGCTTTTAGCAGCATACCCCGGCCCTGACTGTATATCGTATTATTTCGGAAAATAAATCCGCTGCCGGAGTAACGGGGGTTGAAGACAAAATCTCCTACGCCGAAAGCAGGAACAGCGGAGAATTCAATCAGGTAAATGGCGTTTTTATTAATGTCATAAGGGTCCCCTTGTTGGGCGCTGGCAATTTTCGCCTCAATTTCAGGATCTATCGGAAAGCTCCCGTATGCCACATGCGTAGCGCTGACGATTGTGGACGGCTCTGCGAAAAACTGACAAAGCGTGTCCCCGGCCGGAAGCGGAAGAGGATCTGATCTGAAGGCGATGTACTCTGAAGTGCCTGAAGCGTTCAGGACGGCCATGTAAGCCGGGGTCTGAATGCTGAAGGAGTCATCTGATGCGCTTTGAATCACGCAGTTTTCCAATGTTGGTCCTACTTCTATATTATTAAATTGAATGGCGTCAATAATGGTGGTAAGCAGAGGC
The DNA here is from genome assembly GCF_023715725.1 of Paenibacillus pasadenensis. Lineage (GTDB taxonomy): Bacteria > Bacillota > Bacilli > Paenibacillales > Paenibacillaceae > Paenibacillus_O > Paenibacillus_O pasadenensis_A. Next base: position 400,971 of record NZ_JAMBOT010000001.1, on the reverse strand, counting down.
GGGACAATGGCGCCGGCCGGCTTGGGGCCCGGCACAATCCGAAAGTTATCCATAACCGTTCCGCATTTGCCGGAGCCTTCGATATAGCCGAATCCGGTGGACGTATGAAGGGTGCAGTTCCGCCAAGTGGTAGAAGTGCAGCCCGTCACGGCTATGCTGTGCGGAACGGCGGGGCTGGTCGACAGCGTTGCCCAATCCCCGACGCTGATTCCTGTGCTGACATCGGTAATGACCAGCGTATTCGGAAGGACCGGATCGAAGGACACATGCCCGGAAAATAAATTCACCCCTTCTTTTTGCTTCATTACAAACGGGTCGAAAATAATAATTCTGGCGCTGTACGCATGCACAGGATAACCCTGGTCGATTTGGACTTTAATTGTAAGCGCCACCGGATCGCTGAATATAACTACGCCTTGCGTGAAGGGGAGCGGATCATAGTTCATGGTCACTCCTTGAATCGTCAGGTTCACGCAATTGTTAATATTAAACACACGGTTGAAATTAGTCATAATAAAATGGCAGCCATCGGCTATGACGGTAAAGTTATGGGCCCCGTTGATGACGGTTGTGTCCGTGAGATGATAGACTGCGGGCGGAATGATAACCTCGCTTTGGTGAGCGGCAAGCGCATTGTTAATCAGGGTCTGAACGATGGAAGCCATCACAAGTCTCCTTTAATGTGGAATAAGAGAATCGGCAGAAGGCAGAAAAAAACGACTTATACATCCTGTATATTCAATGAGCATGGAAGAGTGAGGGCTTGTATCGGGCCGGGTGCAAAAAGGGTGCAACACCATAACCTTGAGCGTATAGAGGTGGTGCTGGGCCGCCGCTTGAGCGTGAGCCTGTTCACAGCCATCGAAGCATTAAATGAACAGCGAAGCTGGACCGAAAAAGCCAATATGCAGTTCATTTGACGGGGGGCGAGCGGCGGCGGGATTTTAACGCAACTGGGAGGCGTTATTTGGTCTTTTTTTCGAGGAAATTGGGGTTTTGGGGCCTAATAAGGCGTCTCAGTTTCGTTACGTTTCTAAAGGTTGGATTTTAAGGCAAATAAGCACGCTCAGTTGCGTTAGCTCCGCGTGCTGATTCGTTCCGGGCAAGCTTTGGACTTGCCTATTTTGACCGAGACAATTTGGACGGCGCCCAGCCGCTCTTGATATGTTGGAATAGGAACATAAAAACCGATTGATAAGCCCTTTGGAAGCGGCGTATCGATCGGTTTTTAGTTTAATATCTACTTACACTAATCTAAAGAGTTATGCGAAGCCACTGGTCGTTTCTTGAAGGGGTGGATGTCTGGTAATTAAAACTGTAACCGGGATCGGCATCTATCGTAATGCCACTGAATTCGCTCTTCCCTAAAGCTGTCCCGGCTCGATTAACCATGGTGAATCCAAGCTCGGCTACTTTTTCGCCCCATAAATGAATATCGTACCACGCTCCGCCGGAGGATGTGCCTAAAATTGTGTTGCTCACCTCAATGCGAGCGTTGCTGTTGACTCCAATCGGATAAGTCGGCGTAGGGTCATAAGCGTTATAAAATTTTTCAATAAACACGAGCGAATAACCTAGTGCCATCCGGTTTTCAAGGGTGAAACCTTTTGTGCCCTGAACACCGGAGGAACCGTCGCCATTGCCGTTTCCGTTTCCGTTGATGCTCCCGCCGACATTGCCGTTTGCGTAGTACGGATAAGCAGGGGCAAAAACACGCGTAACGATGACCAGCAAAATAAACAAAACGAGAATAATGCCTAAGCTTGATCCTTTAACATTACTGATTGAAGCGGGTTTAATCGGGTTCATTGTCCATTCCTCCAAATTAAGGATGCGACGAGAGTTGAGTCATCGCTATCCGGAATACTATTTCTATGAACATATTATTGCGGAAGGTAGATTCTTGAACCTGGCAGATGTCCTTACAGGATCATAGATTGCGTTTCATAGGGAAATTTGCGCAAGCTTGTCGAATCATCTCGGCAGGCTTATTTGGCGTTCCCGTTCCGGGACAACTGTATTATTTTTCCCCTTGCATAGGGAACATACATTCGGTATATAATACGCTTAGAAGAAGAGCGAACATACATTCGGATTCCGGTTGTGAGCCAATCCTGATCGCGTACAAAGGAGGTGCCCGGTGGAGAGAGTCATTATGCTGGCGGACTGTCAGTCGTTCTACGCTTCGGTGGAAAAGTCGGCGCATCCCGAGTATCATGACAAGCCGGTTGCGGTGGGTGATCCGTCGCGGATGAGCGGCATCGTGCTTGCGGCCTGCCCGCTGGCGAAGGCAAAGGGCGTCACGACCGCATCGCGGGTCGGCGAGGCGCTGGCCAAGTGCCCGGAGCTGGTAGTCATTCGGCCCCGGATGGGCAGATACATCGAGCTTTCTCTATTCATTACTCAAATTTTTGAGCGTTATACGGATCAGGTGGAGCCCTACAGCATCGACGAGCAGTTTCTTGATGTGACCCGCTCGGCCCGCTTCTACGGATCGACGCTGTCTATCGCCGAGGATATTCAGAATCACATTTTGATGTCTACCGGCGTATGGTCGCGGATCGGCATCGGTCCGACGAAGATTTTGGCCAAGATGGCGACCGACAATTACGCGAAAAAGAACGCTGAGGGCATCTACGAGCTGAGTCCCGACAAGCTGGAATCGACGCTGTGGACGCTGCCCGTCCATCAGATGTTCATGGTCGCCTCGCGCATGACCCGGCACTTCAACCGGATGGGGCTGAATACGATCGGCGATATCGCCCGTCTGGACTTTGCGGATTTTAAGCGGCGCATGCGTCTGGAAATGGGCAAACAAAGCGACATCCAGGCCGGTTATTACTGGCAGACGGCGCGCGGCATCGATCCCAGCCCGGTCGTCGCCGGCATCCGCCATCAGCTGAAATCGGTCGGTCATGGCAAGGCGCTGCGCTGGCGGCTGTACCGGTGCCTGTCCGATATCGAGGTTGTGCTGCTGGAGCTTGTCATTGAAGTATGCCAGCGTATGCGCAGGCATGGTTTTATGGGCTCCGTCGTTACGGTTGCTGCGATGGAAACCGACGGCGAGCGCGCGTCGGGATTCAACCGCCAGCTGACGCTGTCCCAGCCGACCTCGCTGACGCATGAAGTCGCCGCAGCGGTGCGGGAGCTGTTCATCCGGCATTGGAGCGGCCTGCCGGTCGGCCGCCTGAGCGTGACGCTTTCGGGCCTGACAGATGACAGCGTGATGCAGCTGACGTTGTTCGAGGACCGGGCGCGCGCCTACGAGAAGGAAAAAACAATCGACCGGATCAAGGAACGGTTCGGCTCGGACGCTATTATGCGGGCTTCCTCGCTGTTGGACGCCGGCGTGGCGCGCGAGCGGGCTGAACAAATTGGGGGGCATTACAAATGAGCAAGCTGGACGGCAACGAGCGCTGGAAGTCCAAAATGCTGCTGACCGAGCATGTGGAGCAGTACGACCAGAAGCATTCGGCCCGGGGAGCCAATGTAACGACGGCGGAGGAGCGGGTCATGATCCGGGATTATATTTTGCTGCCGCATATCGAGAAGGTGGTTGAGAAAAGCCTGTCGGAGCTCCGGAATTCCGGCAATGTGCTGAGGCGGATTTACCTGCTGGCGGGCCAGCGGGTGCTCGACCGGGTCGTGAGCGAGCAGTTCGATCTGCGCAGGGAGCTGAAACACCGCAATATCCGCATCGTGGCGGAGGAGCAGTCAAATTCAATCGTCTATCATCGTTATTACTGCCGGGGGTACGAGGAGCATTTTGGCATGACGCGGGAGGTTATGCGCTCGGAGATCAGCTGGCGGCTGACACGTTATATGGAGGAGCTGAACGATTATCTCAAGAGCAATCCCTTGGGGAAGGCGAAGGGGGACGGTGAAGCGGGGAGCACAGAGCTGCGGAAGCGCTGAGGATAAGCAGATGAAGGATAAGATCCAGATTTTGATTCTTATCCCTCATCACCTTGTACCCTTTCACTTACGAAGCGATAAATCGCTTTTAGCAATGAAATCAACGAGAACTTCACGACCCCTTAACGCTTGTCCACAGCTGTGCCCTCTCGAACGGCTTCATTTCGCCTTCACTCCCATAACAAAACGGAACAATACAGCATGGATAAGAATCGAGAACAGTATTGTACCGATCCACCATGCGACGGGATGCGAGAGCCCATGGGAAGTAACAAAGTAGGCAGCGTAAAAAGAAATGAGAATTTGCAGGCTGGCCATTACTAAACCCGGATTCCAGCATTTCCGTCGAATGGCATCCATAATATGGCTAGCACAATTCATCATGCTAAAAATAATAATTAGCAGTCCGAATCCAAGGCTAACGATGTTGAGCAAACCAAAGATTGAAAAAGCAACCCATACGAACAGAATGTTAATCCAAAAAACCTTTTCGTCTGTAAGCTTTTCTTCTCCCGGAGGAAGCTTATACATCACTCGATTCATGTAATCTTTGAAGCCGCCGGGCCAATAGTGCTCCTCTGTCTGGTGAAACAAATACAACGGAATATTAATTAGTGCCCAAAATAAAGCTTGCGACGGCTGGAAAAAAGTGAATAACAGGACAGTTGTTATAAGACCCAACCACGGCGCAGCTTTGGCCCAATTCTGGTTTCTGGCTAAAATGGATATCATCGTATACCCTCCTTGATGTTCGCAAAATTATATGAGACAATTGTCTCGTATAACTAGATTGTACAGGATCAATTTAGTGTGCGTAAATGCCTGAGCCATATTCGGGACAGGGAGGGGCATTATGTATCGTATCAAGCAGGATAAGAGATCAATTCAATCCATTGAGTGGCTGAAATCAGCTTTGTGGGATTTAATGCTGCATAAAGATTTTATTGATATTTCTGTAATTGAATTAGTTAGTAAGGCCCAGGTGGGACGTGCTACATTTTATCGCAACTTCGATACTCTTGAAGATATTCTGCGGCTTCACTGCGATGAAACGTTTGAGCAATTAAAAAAGTTTATGATTCAATACTATGAGCAAAACGATGGCGACGAAACCGTTATGAATAAAACGGTATTCATCAAACCGTTCTTGCGGTTTTGGGATACCCATTCGATAGTTATCCAACGGCTGATTCAGGCAAAACGAACGGACTTTATCCATGAAGCTTTGTCTCGAACTATAGAGAGTATCGTGATGTTGCGGGCCTACGCGGATGATGAGCTGTGGGGACGTTATGACTATTTCATTGCCGCGCGAAGCGGAGAGGCGCTGCATGTGCTCCTGCATTGGATAAAAAACGGAAAAGATCTGCCGTCTGATGAACTGGCAGATCTTGTTACGGCCCAATGGCAGGCTTCCCTTAATCTAAAGCTGCAAGTGTAAGCTGAAACCGAGCATTATTTAAGTATTTTTTGAATCTGAATTAACTCGTTTATATAATGTTCAAGTTGTACCTTCGCTGATTCTGTATCTGCATTATGGCGATTATCGCTGTTTGTATAATCATGTTCTAATGCGTTTAATGCCAGCCAAGCGGCTAATACAGAAATTCCGTCACCTAAAGTGACAACGGAGGCCCCGATAAAAGCCAGCCTGGCAATTTCAATATCGCGTAAAAGATTCTCATCACTCATATGGCGCACTCCTTCAAATCAGTGTGTGCCATTATATGTGCATTGGCCTACTAAGGTGAGTATGGATGGGACAACACGGAGGTTGCGCTTAAACAAACGGCCATCCTCGGTCTCTGTTCGACAAAGGATGGCCAATTGTCCGTGCAGCAAAATATCGTTACGGCTTCAAATCCGAAGCCCCGGCATGCATAAAGTCGATGTGAACGTCGACTTTTGAAAGCGTCTTGTCGGTGAGCTGCATGGGAACTTGGCCTCCGTTCGTGGCCTGCTTCCACAGCTTCGGATGCTTGCGGTACATCACTTGTTCCAGCCCGTACAGATCCGTACCGGCCGCAGCTCCGTTTTGGTAGGTCTGCAGGATTTCCTTTCGGACGGTCTTCACGGTTTCCTCCAAAATTTCATGAAGCGTCGTATCCGTCAACACTTCCTCAACAATTCCCTTGTACGATAAAGACATCGTAAATGTAGGATTACTGCCTTCCGAGGCAACGCTGATCTTTTTTTTCAAATTAAACAGCGATATCATTCCAATCTGCTGATCGCCCTGATGCAGGCGCAAAAACGATTTTTTCATTCCGGAATCGGACCACCGGATGCCGCCGAGCTGATTCTGTTCAAAACGTACCGCCATCCTCCCTTTTCTCAGAGCATAGGCGCCGCTCATAATAAGGGTGGGCTGCGGTTTTTCTGTGTCCTCCCATGTATTCTTAGTGATGTTTACTTTGGGAATCAAATTGGATTGTCCCGGCTCCATCCGATTGGAGTATACGTCCAAGAGCCGAATTGGAGGTATAATGGTCCGCTGGTTGTTAGTCCCATCAGGATTATGGAGCAATGTTGCAATAGGAGAAACGTTAAAAAAAGTGGATTGTTTGAACAGCTTGTCGATCGGTTCCCGGGTTCCAAACACCCACGAGTTGAACCGGATTTGCGAGAAGCGGCCAATCGCGTCCGTCACGCGATGGATATCCTGCTTCATTACGCTGTCGCTTAGGACAATGGCCATAATATGGTCCCAGTACATATATTGCTGCACGCTGTCGTACAGCCGGGTCATCGCTTCATATACCGTCTTTCCTTCGCTTTTACCTACCCATACATTCGGACGGAGCTGCTCAGAGCCTAGATTATGCTTGCCGGCAACCTCGTAATCCACCAACTCCGTATACACGATGTATTGGCCTTTTTTGTAATCAATACCGAGAGCGGTCACGAAATTATAGTCGGACACCGACTTGATGTCCCAGCAGCCCGTCAACAACACCGAGCAGCATAGAAGAAAGCAGGCTATCCGGGCGAAAACGTTCATTTTCGGCTCCCCTTTCGCACGCGGTTTGGCGAGCCGTAAGTGACGGGCCTCGTTTTCGTCAGTACCCGCGGCTTTGTGAACAGCGCCCGCAGCATGTCCTGGAACACGGGAGGAGACAGCGGGGCCAAATACGGCACGCCGAAGGATTCCATCGTGGACAAATAGAGCAGAATGGCGAACATGCCGAGGAAAAAGCCGTACATGCCCAGAAAGGACGAGCAAAGAAGCACGAACATGCGAAGCACCGTTACAAGCCCGCTTAATGATTGGTTGACCAGCGTGTAAGAGGCCACCATCGATAAGGCCGTTACGACAAGCATGGCGGGCGAGGTCAAGCCGGCTTCAATCGCCGCCTGGCCGATAAACAAGCCGCCGACGACCGTCACGGTTTGGCCTACGCCTTTAGGCAGCCGGATGCCAGCCTCCCTGAACAGCTCGAATAAAACTTGCATTAAAAAGCCTTCGAGCGGGGAAGAAAGCGGGATGCCTCTTCGCTCGTTGATAACCGTTGCAAGTGCGGAGAACGGAATTTGGTCCAGCTGAAAGCAGGTAAGCGCGATAAAAAAACCGGGCAGGAAGATGCTGACCATCAATCCGACGTACCGAAGAAATGATTCAGTCATGACCAGCACAAAAGACGCATGAACGTCCTCGGGCGTCTTAAGCAGGGAGGACAGCGTGGCGGGGGCAATCAGCACCATCGGCGTCCCGTCCACGATGACGATGAACCGCCCCAACAACAACGCTGCCACCGCAAAGTCGGGGCGGCCGATGTAATCGACAAGCGGAAATAATCGGAACGGAGAATCAGCGATATATTCAATGAGCTCCTCGCTGCTGACCAGCGCGTCGATGTCGATTCCACTCATTCTTTTTCGGGCAATATCAAGAATGGAAGGATTAATGACATCGTTTAAATACAGCAGAGCAACTTTTGTCCGGCTTTTGCGCCCGATGACGAAGGGTTCGCAGCGCAAGTCCGCCGTTTTGAGACGTTTGCGAACGAGCGCCACGTTGGTAATTAATGATTCGGTAAAGCCGTCCCGCGGGCCCTTGACGGATACTTCGGTATTAGATTCCTCCGTATTCCGCTGTGGCGGATTTGAAATATTGATGGCATACAACTCTTGGAAGCCGTCAAACAGCAGGACCAGCCTCCCCGAAAATACGCCCTCGACGATGGCGTCTTTATCGTACGCCAGCGTCTGAAAGGAGAGGTTGCCGATCTCGCCGGCTTGAACTTGTTTAGCCGTCATTCGGCTTAGCTGAGGCATAATCCCCTGATCGATTTGTTTGGCATCGGTTAATCCTTCGCAATGAATCAACAGCACTCCCCAGGCGTCTTCTCCGTCAAGCAGGCGGGTACGGTCGAAGATTACGTCGGAGCTGCCTTCAAATATCGCGCGCAACTCCTGTTCAATCGACGATGTATCGTTAGCGGGAGGCATTTGTTTGTCTCCTTTCTTTTGCGCGGATGATCACAGAGAATACCCATAACGTCGCAAGGATGGCGGCAATCCACGCCAATGATATGGGGTAATAGAACCTGCGGAGAAACCATTCGAACGAAGAATCGGTAATCGGCCACAATACGATTGCCCAGATTAGAACGGTAAGCCCGGCGAAGGCGTATTTTCGGACGTTATTCTTTTTGATCTGAAGAAGCTCGACGATCAAGTAAAAACTGACGGAAATGCGAATGAATGAGCCGCCGAGCCATTGGAAGATGGATAGGAAATCCAAATGGGCGATATCTTTGCCAAGCGTTAGGAGACCCCAGAGCTCGAAGGCAGGGTAACGAAGCTCCTCTGCTTCGATAGGGCTAAATACGGCAATCGAGTCAAGCACCGGATTCAGCAAAGTCACAATAGAGACGAATAGCAGCGCCATCCACGGGAGAATACGCCCGTTTCCGCTCATATGCTGCCGGAGCAGCAGCAAGAGAAACAGCTCCGCAATTCCTGCCGCTGTGTATATGAGTCCATGGGTGGCCGGTCCAAAACCATGCTGCAGCACCGGGAGTATATATTGATAGTGTTTGAATTGGCTGTTGGCGGCCGTGGCAAAAATGTCAAGCAGGATGATGAAGGGATACAACATGCCCGCACATACCGCGATCGACCATATGCCCGCGTAACCTGCAAATCCGCATAATAAAATCAATGCGGCGGCAATTACGCTTGGCGGCGTTTCAGGGAGAAACGTCGCATCAACCCAATGAGTTGTATCCTTGAGAACAATAAACGAGGTTGCACCCAAATACGCGATAAACGTAACGGCAATTAAGAATGCGGCCAAGCTCCCGAAATGGCGCTTCGTCCATGACAGCAGCGGCTCGTTGCGAGTCGTCTTCATAATGTGCATACAGGCAAACAGCACGATTGCTCCCGGAACAGTAGCCAGCAGAACGCTGATCCAGGCATCTCTCTCAGCCGTCTTAAGCACCAGAGGAATGATGATGGAGTCGTCTGAGGTCGCCGTCACGCAGAGGATGAGCAGCGAGACTTGCAGAAAGGTCAATTTTTTTGAAAACACCGGATAAGTCCACCTCCAATCGTCCATTCAGTATTTGTGATTTCGCCCCTCAATATGCAGAGATTGGATATTGAATCATGAGAGGGTTCGACCGGAATTCCAATCCGAATACAGTCCATTTCCTTACATTCAAAAAATCGTAAAAAACCACAACCAAGCTTCTGGACTCACTACATATAACCCTGTTCAGACCTGTGGCACAGTAGACCTACAACAGGGAGCGCCGCCACGGAACAGGCTTAATTCGGGAAATTAATCATAAGGAGAGCTGAACAGATATGAATCGAACAAAAAAGAAATGGATCGCTTCTATGGCCGTTGTGCCGCTGCTCGCTGGCGTAATCGCCGGCTGCTCCGGCGGCAATAACGGAGAAGGACCGGCGAATACTTCGGCTGAGAACAACGGAGGAGGGTCGGACAAACCGGCTGCTCCGGTTGAGCTGTCGGTATTCAGATGGGATTTTGAAGGAGTAGATTCGCCTGAATCCGCTATTTACAAACGATTGCAGGAGAAACTGAACATCAAGGTCAAGCCAATCAACGCTTCCTGGAACGATTGGGAGGAAAAGCTCAACGTCATGATTGCCTCCGGGGAAATGCCGGATGTGTTCATCTCCAATGGAATCGGCAAACCGATTCAGTACCATCAATGGATCAAGGAAGGACTTATTCTGAATCTGTCCGACTACACATCGCAATATCCGAACATTGGCAAGGTGTTAGCCAACTTCGAGGTGTTAGCCAAGTCGACCGACGGCAAGCACTATGGACTTCCGATCGGCAACCCGGGCAGCAGCAAAAACTCCGAAAACGGGCATAACATCCTCATCCGCAAGGACTGGCTGGATAAGTTGAATCTGAAGGTGCCGACGACGATCGACGAGTTCTATGAGGTAGCTAAAGCGTTTACGGAAAACGATCCGGACGGCAACGGCAAAAAGGATACGTATGGCTACACGTCCAGCTCCGGCGGCGTATGGTGGCAATATCCGATATTTAACGCGTTCGACGCCAGCACAGGCCGCTTCCAAAAGACGGCTGACGGCAAGTTTGAGCCGGAAGTTATTTCGCCGGGAATGGAGCAGGGCATTGGACTCCTGAACAAAATGTACAAAGAGAAAATTCTTGATCCGGACTTTATGCTGAACACCGATGAGCAGAAGCTCGAAAAGTTCATTACCGGAAAAGTCGGCATTATTGTTAATAATTTGAACTCTACTTTTTATACAGATATTACCAATAAATTCAAAAAAGCGTTTCCTGACAAGGATCCAAAGTCAATCTTCACTTGGGTAGGTACGCTGAAGGGAGTAAACGGCCAGCAGCGGATGGACGGCTCCAGCAGCTTCTGGCTGCAAACGTCGATTAATGCCGGCATTTCCGACGAGAAGAAGCAAAAGGTGTTAGAGCTGATGAACTACCTGTTGTCCGAAGAGGGCCAGGATTTGATGCTGAACGGAATTGAGGGCGTGCACTATAAAGTCGTGGACGGTAAAAAAGTTCCAGATAAGGATGCGGTAGACAAGGATAAGGGCTTTCTCTTGAAATCGCTCGTATCCTGGAATACGGACTTCCTGCCGGATAGCCTGGCAAACCGCGAAGATATTATTGCTGCGGCAAAATCGACCGGCGATTTCGCCGTCCCGGACCCGCTGGAGTTCATGGCGATTCCCGAAGACGCGCTGGATCCTGGCATGGTCGGCGAACTAGGCGACTATGTGAACCAACAAGTTGTCGACATGATCGTCAAATCCAAAGATGTGCCGGCCGACTTCGCGAAGTTTAAAGAAGAATGGCTGAAAAAAGGCGGCACAAAGCTGGTTGAAGAAACGAACAAACAAGCGGCGGCGGAAGGCCGTTAACACAACTAGAATCGGCCGGACACTGCGCAAGCGGAGTCTGGCCGTTTTTAGTCAAAAAATACATGTAAATTAAAGCGCTTACCACATGTTGGTCCTATTAACAAATATGCTAAATTCTTAGAGGGCAATCGCCCAAATTCAATTTTGAATGGAGGAATATGAAGGATGAGAAGCGCACTGCAGGTACGGGTTTTTAAACTCATGACAGCATTTATGCTGCTCCTGGCAAGTGCAATTCCAGGTATTTCGGCATTAGACGCACAGACAGCTTTTGCAGCAAATACCACCTATTATGTCAGCAACAGCACAGGCAATGACAGCAATAATGGCACGAGTCAATCGACTGCTTGGAAAACGATGGCCAAGGTGAGCGGCATTACGTTTCAGCCGGGGGACCGCATTTTGCTTAAATCCGGAGACACCTGGAACGAGAAGCTGACGCTGAAGGGCTCCGGTACAAAGGCAAGTCCGATTACGATTACCTCTTATGGAACAGGGAACAAGCCGATTATTTCAGCCAATGTTCCGTGGAGCGGGGTCATTTATGGCAAAAACCTGAGCCACTGGCTGATTAAAGGACTGGCTGTGAAGGCCGTGCCTTCCTTAAACATGGTTTACACAGATAGAACGACAGGCATCTTGGTTGATTACGATACAACAGCGCTGCACGCCGGACTTCAGATTGATAGCAATGAAATCTATAGCACGACTCCGGACTCCAATACGTACGGCATTCAAATTGTTGCTTACGTTCCGGGATCATCCTATGGGGCCGTGGCAAACGATATCGTCATTTCGAACAACAACATTCATGATGTGGGATACTATGCAATTACAACAGGAGGCTGGAATACAGCCGGCGCAACAAATTTTTTGTCCCAAGAAACATACGGTAATATGTATGTGGTCGGCAATCAAGTAACGAATATCGGCAACCAGGGCATCGTTGTCGGCAATGCGTTCAATTCCGCCATTGAGCGCAACATCGTTCGCGCCGCCGGCCAAGCTAATTCGAACGGTTACGGTCCTGGCGGACTATGGTACATCTCCTCCCGCGACTCTGTCATCCGCTTCAATGAGGTGTCGGAGATGGGAGACTCCATGTCCGGATATGACGGGGCGGGCATCAACATCGATTGGTACTGCAAAAATATTACGGTCCAGTATAACTACTCGCATGACAACAAAGGCAACGGGTTTACAACGATGAGCAACATCGGCGGCAAAATCCTCAACAACAAGGCCAAGGGCAACAAGGGAGAGACGGGCAACGGCAAAGGCCAAATCGCGCTTGGCAATTTCACAGGTATGCCTAGTATTTCGACGGGGACTCATAACATGGTTGTAGCAAACAACACCATTATCGTGGATGTGGCGGGAACTACGGGCATTAACAGCGGTTATTGGAGCGGCGGCGCAGCGCCGGACCCGAGTCATTGGACAGGCAACAGTATTTACCGGAACAACATTGTGCTGAAATCCGGCGTCGCAAACACATCTGTTTTTGACATCGGCATCAATACTACAATTGACCAAATATGGGAAAATAAGATTTACAGCAGCGGCTCGACGTTCACCGCCAAAAAAGACGGTACGACATATAACGGCCTTTGGACTTGGCAGGCCGCTACCGGCTTCGACTCGGGATCGTTTGTATACGGACTCGACACATCTGCGCCGGGTTCCGTTTCGGGCGTAGCTTCCTCCCTCAGCGGCGGCTACGTGCAATTGAGCTGGTCGGCGGCAACGGATTCAGGAACCGGCGGCATCGCGCACTATAACATCTACCGTGGAACTACGCCGGGATTCACTCCTGCCTATGTGAACATGGTAGGGGAATCGACAGGAACGACTTTCCTGGACAACGCTCGTCCTAAGTCGAACACGACCTACTACTATAAGGTAGAGGCGGAAGATCGGAACGGCAACAACGGCGCGGCATCCGCTGCCCACACGGCGACTACAGGCTTAATTCCTTAAGTAAGGCCAGCCTGTTCATTATGATTGAGAGATGACCCGTAAACGGAACCTTTTTTGAAAAAGGCTCCGTTTGCGGGTCGTTGCGTTTGAACCCGTTTATGTGCAAATGAGCTTAAACACGTTGCACAAACGGATTAGCACTAACCTCTTGCGCCACCAGCAGCCGAGCTGCGCTTCAGGCAGTCCAGCAGGGTGCGATTAAATGTCAGCTGATCTGCGGCGTAATTGTCCGTGTATCGATTGAGCATCCGCACGCCGACTGCGTTGTATTCCGGGTAAACGACGCAATGGCAGCCGGCTGCTCCGGTCGCATAGTACCAATCCTCCTGAAAATACCACCCAAAGAGGCGTTTGCCCGCATCCTCCGACGATTGAAGAGCGGCATATAAAGCAAACACCTCATCCGGCAAAATTCGCTCGCCGCGAATCAGCCCCTTTTTGAGATGCAGATATCCCCACAAGGCGAGATCCAGCGCACTCGTATATAGATTTCGATCATGGCCTTCATCGGACTCGATCCGTACAGAGGAATAATGCCCGTCCGCTTGAAAATCGCAGACAAGCTCTTTTTTAGGAGATGAAGCCCATTCAGTTAGATTTAATTCAAGAGGGGTGAACAGACGCTCGGTTAACAGCTGCGCAATGGTTTTGCCCGTAATGGCCCGGATAACTTTACCCGCGAGTTCTTCTCTTTCCATTCTGTCTTTCCCGAAATATTTTGCGCCTGATTTGGTCGCTAGGTCGCGGATTGTTACTTCTCCGAGCTCGCTCCTCGGAATATCCCGCACAACCTGGTGAACAGGCGTCTCCAATGGAATGCGGCCTTCCGTTACGGCAATTGCCGTCGCTAAGCCTATGTAGGTTTTTCTTGTGGAGTAGAGGTTGAACATGGAGTCTGCCGTAACCGGGCGGGCTCCTTTTTTGAAATGATGAAAGCCGTTGTACCATTCCAGCACAATGTTGTCGCCCTGGATAACAACTAATGAAGCGGCGGATGAGCGCAATTCGTGTTTTGTTTTTTGCGTGAGAGCTAACAGAGGATTGAACGTCGCGGATGGATTGGCTTTGAGTATATCCATGATCTCATCTCCTATTAAATGGTAACGGACCAAGTCTAATCGTATCACCTCGATGGAATAATTGGCGAAGTCCAAAAACAGACGTTCGTATTTTTTTGAGCTAGAGAGATTGCAGGTTAAACGCGCTTTCGCCTCCTTTTCCAAAACAAAGAACTTGTTTAACCTCGGTTGTTCTTGGAAATTCGTACATTTAGGTAACTTTAGTTAAATTAAACCTTTACCAGACCAAATGGGATAAAGTAATGTATGTTAAATAATGGATGATTACTGCGCATGAGGAGAATGCCGATGCTGAAGCTGAACTATTTGTTTAACAATGAGGATTTGGCCAAAATGCTTATAGAAAACTGGGAGTACGACAAGGAATCAATCGAGCTGTTTCGATCCTATCGAATCTCCTCTAATGCCGTTTATCCTTTTAAATTTGAAGGAGATACCCAGTTTCTGAGATTCGCTCCTGCGCCGGAAAAAAGCAGAGAAAATAGTTTAGCGGAGCTCGATTTTATTACTTATTTGAGGGCAAGAGGTTATGGGGCTTTAGAGGCGGTTGCATCTGAAAACGGGGAATATTTTATGGAGGCTGAAACGCCGTGGGGGCGTTATTATGCTTCCGTCTTTAAACGTGTGTCTGGCGTGCAGATGAATGAGGTTGGCGATGACATCGTATTTAGCTACGGAAAAGCATTGGGGAAGCTGCATCAATTATCGAGCGAGTATACACCGGACGGCTGTCAGAGATGGACCTATCGTGATGTGCTGGCCTGGATTCAAGAGGTTTTAACCGATTTTCCCCATGAAACGGCAGCGTTAATGGAGGCGGAGCGGCTGAAGAATTATTTTTCTTCGATCCCGATGACAAAAGAAAACTTCGGACTCATTCATTATGATTTTGAATACGACAATGTTTTTTATGATGAAGAAACGGGCTCTTGCAATGTGATTGATTTTGATGACTCCATGTATCACTGGTACGCGATGGACATTGATCAGGCGCTGGATAGCTTGGCAGAGTATGTACCTGCTGAAAATTATAACGATAAACGAACGTGCTTCTTAAACGGATATCGGACTGAGTTTGCGATTTCAGAGGATTATTCAGCCCTTATTCCGGCATGCAGAAGGTTCGCTGCTTTGTACGGATACGTCCGCTGTCTTCGATCCATGGCCGAAAGGTGGGAGCATGAACCGGAATGGCTGGTGAATCTGAGAGCAAAACTGACGAAGTCGATGGAAAAGAAGGCAAGTTATTTTGGCAACGCGAAAGTGAACGGATGAACGTCACGACCGAGAGATTAATCATTCGCAGGTTCAATTACGAGGATTGGCCTGCGGTGCTGGAGTACACATCCAATCAGACCGTCATGAACTATATTCCGGAAGGAATTCAAGATGAAGCGGCGGTTAAGCGGTTTGTAGAGAAGAACATCGGCGATGAAGCCGGGAACTTCCCTGTTGTTTTAAAAGATGACGGAACACTTATCGGCCATATTGTGTTTCACCGTTATTTTGGCGAGCATACGTTTGAAATCGGGTGGGTGTTCAATCCCCGGTTCTATCATCGAGGGTACGCATCGGAGGCGGCATTAGCCATCCAGCCGGAAAACGTGCCGTCCCATCGGTTGATGGAGAAAATCGGCATGAGACGTGAAGGCCATTTTCAGAAATGCATTCCCCATGGCGATGAGTGGTGGGATGAGTATTATTACGCTATTTTGCGGGAAGAGTGGAATTCCAGGGAGGCGAAGGAATGAGCTCCGTTCAGACCGTAATTAAAAAGTTAAAGCTGGACGTCTTGAACATTGAAGATGTTCCGGACTCGTTCAGCTCCGAAGTCTATAAGCTTACGCTTTTTAACCGGGAAAACGTGTATGTGAAGATTCCATTTAATAAGGATAAATTATTCCGTGAGCTTAAGGTGCTGGAAATATTGAAGGGAGTTTTACCTGTTCCCGAGGTGCTGGATGTTTGGGATGGGGATGAAAACATCAGCGGGGCTATGCTGTTAGCCGAAATCCGAGGTGTTCCGTGCCCGAAGCAAATCGATGAGCAGCTTGCTTTTAAAATCGGAATGTATCATGCGATGCTGCATGAGGTGAAAGCCCCGGGCTACGGGAATTATGGAAAAGACGGAGTCAGGCTGCTGGAGCACAACGATTGGAGGCTGCATATCAAAAGAAATTTTGAAATGTGGGAAGAGCCCTGCAAAGAGATTCTTGAACCAGAATTGTACGAAGCATGCTTGAGC
This sequence comes from Paenibacillus pasadenensis, assembly GCF_023715725.1. GTDB lineage: Bacteria > Bacillota > Bacilli > Paenibacillales > Paenibacillaceae > Paenibacillus_O > Paenibacillus_O pasadenensis_A. Next base: position 384,354 of record NZ_JAMBOT010000001.1, on the reverse strand, counting down.
CGTTTTGAAGTTCTGTTTGCTGCATTGCCGGAACCCGACGGGCCATGCGTTGTACATATGGATTTTAGACCAGGCAATATCTTAGTAAATGGAAGCGAGGTTGCGGGAATAATCGATTTTGAGAGCGCCCGCGCTGGATCTTCCGAGGTCGATTTTACGAAAGTGAACCGGTATATTTGGCAAGTGAACCCGGGGACAAAAGAAGCTTATACGGCAGGATATCAAACGGTTCGCCCTATGCTGGACCTGGAAACGGTGCTGCCCTTTTTTGATATTTATGATGCGTTCAGTGCTATTGTCTGGTGCAAAAACCGGGGCGTCGAAAAAAACCAGTCATTCCTCCAAGAAAATATAGACTTGCTGAGTAGAGGGTGAGAAAGGTGTAAATTCGGTATGCTTCCGAGGAGATAACGTATCGTTTTGAGAATCGTTTAAAAAGGCATGCCTGTTAAAACACACTACGTCACGGGACACAAATCATCCGCACCCCATAACTTGGATAAAACCCCTCCTTGTTGCCCAGAATAAGGTCATTCTGGATAAGGGAGGGGTCTTTCTTGTTTGCTTTTAAACAGAGCAAAGGAAAATCGGCGGGAAACAAGGGCAGCGGCGGGCCAAAGCCCCCTCCCTTGGGCAGAAGAGTGACGTCAACCCCGCTTAGCGTGTCGCTGGCGGCCAATGCCCATGCAATCCGGACCCAGTTCGGCGAGTCATCCGACCTGCGACTGCGTATTACGGCATCTCCGGCGGCGCCGGGAATTAAGCTTGCTATCCTGTATTTGCAAGGCATCGTCGACGAAACGAGCATCCGTGAGGATATTCTCGACAAGCTGCAGTTCGCCCACGCCGACGAAGAGACGCATGGACGAGGCTCAAAGGAACGGCAAATGCAAACTCTCGTCCACCGGCTCCGCACGGAAATTATTACGGCGCCTCTCACCGAGCCGGTGACGACGCTGGAGCGCGCGCTGGATGCGCTGTTGCTCGGCTGCTGTCTTGTGCTCGTGGATGGGAGCAGCGAAGCATTTGCGACTGATGCGGCTGGCGGTGCGGTACGGGCCGTTACCGAGCCGACCTCGCAGACCGTTATTCGCGGTCCGCAGCAAGGCTTTACGGAGTCGCTGGAAACGAATATCGGCCAGATCCGGCGCATTATCCGCTCGGAGCAAATGATTGTGGAAACGCAGCGGATCGGCAGACAGACCTGCACGCAGGTTGCGCTGATCTATATGAAAAACACGGTCCGCATGGAGTTTGTAGAGGAAGCGCGCAGCAGACTGGCGGCTATCGATATCGACGGGATCATCGACAGCGGTTATATTGAGGAGTTTATTCAGGATAAAACCTTTACTCTTTTTCCGACGGTCATTCACTCGGAACGCCCTGATCAGGTGTCGGCTTATTTGCTGGAGGGCCATATCGCCATTATTTCGGACGGAAGCCCGTTTGGACTGATTGCCCCGGTTACGTTTTTCCGCTTTTTTCAATCGCCGGAGGACTATTACCAGCGTTTTGACATCGCGAGCTTTTTGAGAATGCTTCGGATGAGCGCATTCCTGCTGACGATTCATCTGCCGGCGCTTTATATTGCCATTACAACGTTTCATCAGGAAATGATGCCGACCAACTTGCTGATTACTCTGTCTGCGCAAAGAGAGGGCATCCCTCTGCCGGCGCTGGCCGAAGCGCTGCTGATGGAGCTAATATTCGAGGTGCTGCGGGAAGCGGGCGTGCGGATGCCGCGGGCGATCGGTGCGGCGATATCCGTTGTAGGCGCGCTCGTAATCGGCACGGCGTCGGTACAGGCTGGACTTGTGTCGGCGGCAATGGTTATCATCGTGGCGCTCACGGCGATGTCGAGCTTTGTCGCTCCCCAGCTCAATATCGCCAACTCAGCCAGGCTGATGCGCTTCTTGTTCATGATTAGCGCCGGCATGCTCGGTTTTGTCGGCATTATTTCGCTTGACCTGATCTTTATCATCCATCTGGCGGGACTGCATTCATTTGGCATTCCGTATTTAGCGCCGATGGCGCCATGGGTCAAGGGCAGCTGGAGAGATACCATATTCCGGATGCCGCGCTGGGCAATGCCGCTCCGGCCTGCGATGACGCATCGGGGAGCCCGTAAGCGCGTTGCGGGCGGCAAGCCAAAAAGCCAGCAGCAGGAAGCGCCGCAAAGCCTGCCGCCGGAGCTTCCGGGCCAGCAGCAGCCGAGCAGTATGCAAGGCAGCGGCCAGGGCCAGCAGCCGGGAAGCGGCCAAGGCCAGCAGCCGGGAAGCGGCCAGAGCCAGCAGCCGGGAAGCGGCCAAGGCCAGCAGCCGGGAGGCGGCCAAGGCCAGCAGCCGGGAAGCGGCCAAGGCCAACAGCCGGGCAGCGGCCAAGGCCAGCAGACGGGAGGCGGCCAAAGCCAGCAGCCGGGAAGCGGCCAGGGCCAACTGCCCCAAGTTGCTCCTGTGGATCATAAGCGCCAACCAAACGAGCAGCGGGGTGAGCAGCAATGAAGCGGTCCTATGCAAAAGGTACAATGTCCGAATGGAGTTTGCTCCGCCGCAGCTTGGCTGCGCTTCTGCTGCTCCTGCTGCTTGGCGTTGCGGGCTGTTGGGACCGGCAGGAGCTTAACGAGCTGGGCATTATTTCGGCCACGGGCATTGACATTACGGACAGCGGCAGGTGGAAGCTCAGCTACCAGCTCGTCATACCAAACGCGATTTCATCGCAAGGCGCGTATGTCGGCTCATCCGCTTCGCCGGTCAATGTTTTTACAACGGAAGGAGACAGCTTCCGAGGCGCAGTGAACAAAGCGACCCAGGAGATGTCCCGCCGTCTCTATTTTAGCCATAACCAGATCGTCATCGTCGGGGAAAAAGCCGCCCGCAAAGGCATTGCGCCGCTCATCGAGGCCTACATGCGCAATGGGGATTCTAGGGAAACGGTTGCCATTTTTGTTACCGAGGGCACCGCCAGAAAGGTTTTAGAACAGCTGCTTCCGCTGGAAAAAATTTCGGGCGCGGGCATTAACCGGCTCATTGGGCTTGAAGAAAAATACGGCGGAAATTTCAGGGCCATGACCATGTTCGAGCTTGGCCAGTCCATGCTCGGACCGGTTCACGTGGGGGGCGTAGCCGGCATTGGGCTGCGAGGAAACGGTGACCCGGTAGACAGCGTTGACGCCGCCAAAGCCACGCATACCGGCACTAAAGTGCGTCTGCAAAAGGTGGCCATATTCAAGGAGAACCGCATGATCGGCTGGATGACGTCGCACGAGAGCCGGGGCATCCTGTGGGCCAAAGGCTGGGTCAAAGAAACAAGCGTGTCTTTTGCATGCGAAGGGGAGCGCCTGAAAAGAAACAGCATTCGTATTCGCCAGAAGAAGGGTAAAATTACGCCTATTAAACAAGGCTCAAGCTGGCTGATGCGAGTTGAGGTAAGCGGAGAAGGCGCGCTCATGGAATACAATTGTCCGGGGGATATGAGCAAACCTGGAAATTTGCGCCCAATTGCCGAACGGATCGAGCAGGAGCTGAAAGACGATATTGAAGACAGCATTAGAGGAGCCCAAAGTCTTCATGCGGATATTTTCGGATTTGGCAATCTGCTGCTTAAGCAGCATACCCGGGAATGGAAAAAAATTCATAAAAACTGGAATGAACAAGGGTTTCCTAAGATTGAGAGCGAGGTTATCGTAAAAGTTAAAATAAACAAAACGGGACGGAGCGTCAATTCCTACAACAACACGATCAAAGAAATGCATGACAAGGAGTGATCCGGTTTGAAGGAAACAGGGAATATAAGCGCGGGACAGCTCGCCATTTTTCTCTTCATGTTCAGCATCGGAAGCACGCCTATGTTCCAGCTCGGCATCAAAGCAGGCCAGGATTCCTGGATAGCGCTATGCCTCGCCGCTGTTGCCGGATTCGGCATGTTATGGGTGTACCGGACCTTGCAAAACAGAGCCCCGGAAGAGGACATCGCAGGCCTGTACAAGCTGCATTTTGGCAAAATTGCAGGCACGGTGCTTGGTCTCGGTCTCAGCATACTGCTTGCCTATGAATCGATGCGGAACGTGCGTGATTTTGGAGAGCTGACAAGCAGTACGCTGCTGCCGCAAACGCCGATGTGGTGCGTCATGCTCTTAATTACCGCAATCGCTTATTACACCGTATCCAAAGGGGTATTCACTTTTTTTCGGATTACGCAAATTTTGTTTCCGATGCTGCTGGGAAGCTACACGCTGATGATGTTTCTGCTGCTTGTATCAGGGCTGATTGATTACAAACAGCTTCGTCCCGTGCTGGAAAACGGTTATGAGCCGGTGCTGAAAACCGCTTTCCCCGACCTGCTGTCTTTTCCGTTCAGCCAGGTCGTCGTGCTGCTTGTGTACTGGAAGTATACGGCAGGTAATAACAAGGCCGGCGTGGCAACTTACAGCTCCTATATCGCTGTATCCATCTTTCTGGTGGCTGTAAACGCGGTCATTATGATGGTGCTCGGTCCGGCTGTGGCATCGATTAAGGCGTTCCCTACGCTGGAGGCGGTGGAGCTGATCCGGCTGTTCAATTTTATTGAACGTCTGGATATTCTCGTTACGCTGCTGTTATACATCGGCTTGTATATCAAAATCGCCGGCATGTATTTCTCGGCTGTGCTGCTGCTGCGTTCCGCCTGCGGAGTGCCCGTGCAGGTTGCGGCTTTGATTTACGGGCCCATTATATATGCCATGAGCTTTATGGAGCCGACTAACACCTTCCATCTATGGGCCGGACTTGAAGTCTCGGTGAAGTTTACGCCTATCTACCACATTGCAATTCCATTAATAATGCTTCTGATCGGGTTTAAATGGGTTAAGCGAAAGGCGGAGCGGCAAAAGCCGAGCGGGCCGCAGGCGCCGACTCAGCCCCAAGCTTCAACTCAAACACAGTTCCAGCCGCAAACCCAGCCGCAGTCCCAGTCGCAATCACAACCGCAATCACAGGCTCAACCGCAGCCGCAGTCCTAACAAAACCAGCCGCTTTCGCCAAAGATCGACAGCAACCCGTTGCAAATAGCGCCTCCTCTGTTATAATGGCACTATTGACAACCGCATAGCTGGGGAGCTGGCGAACGCCGGCTGAGAGGGGAGAAGCATCCCGACCCGTAAACCTGATCTGGATAATGCCAGCGTAGGAACCGTATGCAGCCGTATCATGCCGCCGCCCGTACCGGGTTGGCCGCAGAGCGACCTGTGATCTCATCAAGACGTCTTCCTCGAGGAGACGTCTTTTTTGCGTGGGATCGTGCGTGAGCTAGTTTCTCAGACTATAGCGGTACATAGAAGAAAGCAGGGGAAAGACATGGGGAAAAGAAACAACTGGATGAAAGCGGGAGGTTTGCTGACACTGGCGCTGACGCTTGGATTGGCGGGCTGCGGCGGCAACGAGGCAGGCAACACGGGAGGAGCCGGCAATGCGGCGAATGAGCAGCCTGCCGCAAGCGAAGCTCCGCTCCAGAAAATCAAGGTTGTGCTGGACTGGACGCCAAACACGAACCATACGGGTCTGTACGTGGCGCGGGATAAAGGGTATTTCAAAAATCACGGCCTTGACGTAGAAATCGTGCAGCCGCCGGAGGGGACGGCCGCAGATACGCTCGTGGCTAAGGGAGAAATTGAATTCGGCGTCGGTTATCAGGAAAGCCTGACGACGGCGCGCACGCAGGGGCTGCCGCTCGTTTCGCTGGCGGCAATCATCCAGCACAATACGTCGGGTTTTGCGTCGCCGGAGGCAAAGGGAATCAAATCTCCGAAGGATTTTGAGGGAAAAACATACGGCGGCTGGGGAGCACCGGTGGAGCAGGAAGTAATCAGCTCGCTCATGCAGGAGCAGGGTGCGGATGTAAACAAAGTGAAAATCGTTAACTTGGGGAACTCGGACTTTTTCACGGCGGTGAAACGCGATATTGATTTTGCCTGGATCTATTACGCGTGGACAGGCGTTGAAGCCGAGCTGCGCGGCGAAAAGCTGAATATGGTGTATTTGACCGATTTTAGCGACAAGCTGGACTATTACACGCCGCTCCTGCAGACGAACGAAACGATGATTGCGGAGAAGCCGGAGCTGGTGAAGGCATTTGTAGCCGGAGCTGCGGAAGGGTACCAGTATGCGATTGATAACCCCGAAGATGCAGCTGAAGTGCTGATCAAGGCCGTTCCGGATCTGGACCCCGAGCTCGTGAGAGCCAGCCAAAAGTGGCTGAGCCCAAAATACCAGGATGATGCGCCGCGCTGGGGCGAGCAGAAGGCGGAAGTGTGGAACAATTACGCCGACTGGATGTTCGAGCACAAGCTGCTTGAGTCCAAGCCGGATTTGGCGAAGGCGTTTACGAACGATTATCTGCCGCAGAAGTAACACCGGGACGAGAGAGGAGAAACCGTTATGGCAAACGCGCTAGTAAGCATTCAAATATTGCCGAGCACGCCGGGAGGAGAAAGCGTCCTGCCGTACGTGGACCGTGCAATCGAGATTATTAAAGAGTCGGGCTTCCCTTATCGGGTGGCGCCGCTGGAAACGACGATGGAGGGCGAGCTGCAAGGGCTGCTTGCTGTTGTGGCGCGTATGAGCGAGGCCATGGCGGAAATGGGCTGCGCCTCGGTTATTTCCCAAGTGAAGATTTATTACAATCCGGTTCACGGCGCTTCGATGGATCGCCTGCTGGAAAAATACCCGGATGGAAAGTAAACGCATAAATCCGGCGTTCCGCCAAGGAGCCGGGTTGGCGAGCATGCGGGCCGTCTGGCCCCCTCTGCTTGTCTTGGCGTTGCTGTTGCTCATTTGGGAGGCGGCGGTGAGGCTGTGGAACGTGGAGCCTTGGCTGCTGCCGGCTCCAAGCCGAATCATGCTGGACGCCTGGGAGGCGCGGGAGCGCTTGGCCGGGCATACACTGGCGACGCTGCGGCTGACGCTGCTCGGCTTTGCGGGAGGAACGGCGGCGGGCTTTGCGCTCGCCGCTTTGCTGCATCTGCTGCCGGTGCTTCGCTCCGGCGTGTATCCGCTGCTGCTGCTGTCGCAAAATGTGCCGCTCATCGCGCTGGGGCCGCTGCTTGTTGTCATGCTCGGCTTCGGACTGCTGCCCAAGCTGCTGCTCGTTATGCTTGTCTGTTTTTTTCCGGTGTGTATCGCTATGCTGGGAGGCTTGGGCGGCAGCGATCCCGCTCTGGACCGGTATTTGCGGATGATCGGCGCGGGACGCTGGAGGAGGTTCGTGAGCCTGGAGCTGCCCGGCTCAGTTACACATCTGTTTTCCGGCCTGAAGCTCGCGGCTTCGTACAGCGTTACGAGCGCTGTCGTGGCGGAATGGATCGGCTCGGATAAAGGCATCGGAATTTTTATCCTGCTGTCGTCCAAAGGGTTTAAAACCTCGCTTGTATTCGCCGGCGTCGTAATCGTTGTGCTGCTCAGCCTGCTGCTGTTTGCGGCAGTAAGCGGCACGGAACGGCTGGCGCTGCGCTGGCGGCCAAGGAAGGAGGGAGCGGCATGAGCGTACTGGAAATAACGGGTTTGCGCAAGTCGTTCCCGCAGGGATCAGGCGTCATAGAAGTGCTTGGCGGCGTTAATCTGTCGGTCGGCCAGGGCGAATTCGTCTCGCTGCTTGGCCCGTCCGGCAGCGGCAAATCGACGCTGCTAGGCTTGGTTGGCGGTCTGGAGCAGCCGGATGCGGGTGAAATCCGCATTGGCGGTGAGCCGGCGGGCAGCAAGCCCGGACCGGCTGCCTACATGCCGCAGCAGGCGGCGCTGCTCCCTTGGCGCACCGTGCAGGGCAACATTGAGCTGGCTTTGCGCATCTCGGGCCGGAGCAAACCGGAGGCGCGGGAGCTTGCCGTTGAAGGGCTGCAGCGGCTCGGTCTGGAGCGTTATGCGCGCGCCTATCCGCATGTGCTGTCGGGCGGCATGCAGCAGCGCATCTCATTTTTGCGGGCGCTGCTTTCACCGCAGCCTCTTATGCTGCTGGACGAGCCGTTCGGCGCGTTAGACGCATTGACGCGTCAGGAAATGCAGCAGTGGCTGCTGTCGCTATGGGAGCAGGACCGCCGCTCGGTGCTGTTTGTTACGCACTCGATAGAGGAGGCGCTGATGCTCTCTGACCGGATTGTCGTGCTGTCGGCCTCCCCGGCGGTTGTCGTCCGGGAGCTGCAAGTGACGTTTCCGCGTCCCCGCAGCGAGAAGCTGTGGAGCGAGCCGCGTTTTGGCGAGCTAAAGGCGGAGCTGTATGCGGCGCTGCGCAGCTTGGAGAAATCGGTATAGCAGTCTGGATGGACGAGCCTGGGCGCAACGGCTGGAGCCGGGACTGGAGCTGGAACGCATTAAACCAACATTGGACAGGAAGCGGGAATGAACATGGATAACGGGCTCATCGAGACGCATATTCATCTGGAAAAATACCCGAAGTCGGAAAGAGACGCCATGCTGGAGGAAGCGCGGCAAGGCGGCGTTGAAGCTATCGTAGCCGTTTCGATGGATATGGCCTCCTGCGAGCGGACGCGGGAGCTTGCGCTGGAATACCCCGGATTTGTGCTGCCCGCCTACGGCTGGCATCCGGAGCAGCCGCTAGCTGAGCCGGACGAGCTGGAGGCGCTGATCGGCTGGATTCGGGAGCGCCATGCGGCGGGCGAGGCTTTTGCGGTCGGAGAGGTCGGCCTGCCCTACTATACGAGGACCGAGCTGGAGGCGGCGGGAGAAACCTTTGACGAGAGCGGATATGTGCAGATTTTGCGCCAATTCGCATCGCTGGCCGCCGAGCTGGATCGCCCGCTCATTTTGCATGCCGTATATGAGGACGCGTCGAAGGCAGCGGCCGTGCTGCGGGAGTTCGGAGTGAAGCGGGCGCATTTCCATTGGTATAAAGGCGATGCGGAAACGACGCGGCTGCTGGCGGAAGCGGGATACATGATTTCGTTGACGCCGGATGTGCTGTACGAGCCGGAAATTCAGGAGCTTGCGGCTCATTATCCGCTAGAGCAGCTGATGACCGAAACGGACGGCCCATGGCCGTTTGAAGGCCCTTTTGCCGGTCAGGCTACACATCCGCTTATGATGCGGAGCTCGATACAGGAAATTGCCCGGCTGCGCGGGCTTGGCGAGCAGGAGACGGCAGCTGCGCTGGCAGACAATGCGCGCCAGTTTTACGGGCTGGAATAGGAGTTAGGCGGAAAAGGCGGCTCTCAAGCTTTCAAGCTTGGGGCCGCTTTTTTGGCGTTGGAATCCGCAAGTGGCCGGTATCGAAGCCGGTTTCAATCTGACCCCGAATCTGTTTAAATGAAATAGAGGCGGGGCGGAGTCGACTGCCCTGCGTTTTTTGGAAGAGGGGGCTTGCCTGTGAGTCAAGGCTACATGATCGGTACCGATATCGGAACGACAAGCACCAAGTCCGTCCTGTTTACGCTGGACGGCAAAGTGAAGGCGATGCATCATGTGGAATATCCGCTGCACTCGCCTACCCCGGACACGGCGGAACAGAATCCGGAGGAGATTTTCGCAGCTGTAACCGAAACGATCCGGGAAGTGATTCGGGCTAGTGAGGCGGACGGAGCGGATATCAAACTTGTCTCATTTAGCGCCGCAATGCACAGCCTGATTGCGGTTGACGGCAGCGGCCATCCGCTGACGCCGTGTATCACCTGGGCGGACAGCCGCAGCGCCCGCTGGGCTGAAATCATCAAGCGCGAGCATAACGGCCATGAGATTTATATGCGGACCGGCACGCCGATCCATCCGATGTCGCCGCTTTGCAAGCTGCTCTGGCTGCGCCAGGAGCAAAACGATATTTTCCGCCAGGCATCCAAGTTTATCTCGATTAAGGAATATGTGTTCCATAAGCTCTTCAGGGAGTATGTTGTGGACCATTCCATCGCTTCGGCGACCGGACTGTTCAACATTCATGAGCTGGAGTGGGACGAGGGCGCCCTGCAGGTAGCGGGCATTACGGCGGACAGGCTGTCGCGGCTCGTTTCTACACGCCACGTCATGACCGGACTAGACAAGGAGCAGGCGGAGCGTTTGGGCTTGCCGGACGATGTTCCTTTTGTCGTTGGAGCGAACGACGGCGTCCTGTCCAATCTCGGCGTTAATGCCATTGAGCCGGGCGTTGTAGCAGTGACAATCGGGACGAGCGGGGCGATTCGCACCGTGACGGACCGGCCGCGCGTTGATCCGAAGGGCCGCATTTTCTGTTATGTGCTGACTGAGGACAAATGGGTTATCGGCGGACCGGTTAACAACGGCGGCATGATTTTCCGCTGGGTGCGGGATCAGATTGCCACGCTGGAAAAGGAAACGGCGCTCAGCGAAGGCCGCGATCCGTATGATGTGCTGACGGAAATTGCGGCGCAGGTGCGGCCCGGCTCGGACGGCCTTATTTTTCATCCGTACATGGCAGGTGAGAGAGCGCCGCTGTGGGATTCCAATGCCCGCGGCTCTTACTTTGGGCTGGGACTGCATCATAAAAAGGAGCATCTGATCCGCTCCGCGATGGAAGGCGTTATTCTTAATTTGTACACGGTATTTTTAGCGCTGCAGGAGCTGATCGGCCAACCCGGCAAAATCCAGGCGACGGGCGGCTTCGCCCGTTCCGAGCTGTGGCGCCAAATGATGGCGGATATTTTCAGCCAGGAGGTCCATGTGCCGGAAAGTGTGGAAAGCTCTTGCCTTGGAGCAGCAATACTTGGCCTGAACGCGATCGGCGAGGCCGACTCTCTCGACGTAGCCGCCGGGATGATCGGCAGTACGTACCGCCATGAGCCAATAGCGGAAAATACGGAAATTTACGCAGAAATCACCCGAATCTATATCCGGATTTCCCGGCTGCTGGAGCCGGAGTACAAGAGCATCGCTGATTTTCAAAACAAGTGGGTGTAGTTGAGCTTAACCGCTGTCTGAAGCGGTCAGGTAATCGGGACGGTATGGAGCATTGGCTCTGTATCGTCTTTTTGTATGTTCAGCCAAGCCGGGTATATGTTAGTATTTTCTAAATTAGCGCGCTGCTGAAGCAGCAGAAGCATACCTGGAGAGCTATGGCGGCATAAGCCGGGCAAACAAGCAGAGGGAGCGTGAAGCGATGATACGCGAAATTTTGCCGTTTGGCGACAGTTCGCTCAGAAGCCGGTGCCGGGACGCTGATCCGGCCGACCCGAGAACGCATAAATACTTAGATGATTTGAAGGATACGCTTTATGCCAAAGAAGGGCGCGCGGGGCTGGCGGCACCGCAGATCGGGCTGCTGCGTCGGCTCATTGTGATGGACTGCGGCGAAGGGCTCATTGAGCTGATCAATCCCCAATTGCTGCATGCTTCCGGTCAGCAAGAGGGCCGCGAGGGCTGTCTCAGCCTGCCAGGTTACTTCGGACATGTAAAACGGGCTGCCGAGCTGCGCGTCCGCACGCTGAACCGGGCGGGTGAAACGGTGGAGCTGGTGGCTCAAGGGTATTTGGCCCGCTGTATTCAGCATGAGATGGATCATCTGGACGGCGTGCTTTATGTGGACCATGTGCGGGACGGCTGGCTGTATGAAGAGCGGAGCGGACGCAAGGTGCCGCTGACGCCGTTTCTGTCCATGAGCCGCGGCTTGCGATAGAGGAATCGGATTGGCCGGGATTGCCGGAGAGTAGACGCAGGCGGGTGCTTCAACGGCGGAGCTCCTTGCAGGATGAAACTTTATTTCGCCCGGGTTATAATGGAAAGGACAGGTTCAGTTTGCAGAAGGGGGACAGCAGCATGGGCAAGGACAACGCCAATGTGCCGGGCAAGGCCGAAACGGCGGCGAAGGACTACTCCAAGTATTTTGATTTTTCAAATGCAAAAGTTATCCGCGAAGAAGAAGGAAAGACCACATACCGCATCAACGGGCGAAACATTCAGGTGAACAGCGCCCCTTCCTACCGGGACGAGAAAAAGCGCGGCAAAGCCGAAATTGAGGTTCTTAGAGACTTCGGCATCCCGGAAAATATGGCGGAGTTCGGGCGCGGCAAGTTTTATACGATCCGCACGTACGGCTGCCAGATGAACGAGCATGACACAGAGGTTATGCGGGGCATGTTCGAAGCGATGGGTTACTCGCCGACGGACGATTACAACCAATCCGATATTATTCTGCTCAACACATGCGCCATCCGCGAGAATGCGGAGGACAAAGTGTTCGGCGAGCTCGGCCATCTGAAAACGCTCAAAACGGAGCGGCCGGGCCTCATGCTCGGCGTTTGCGGCTGCATGTCGCAGGAGGAATCAGTCGTCAGCCGCATTATGCAAAAGCATGGTTTTGTTGATTTGATCTTCGGAACGCATAATATCCATCGTCTGCCGGAGTTGCTTCAGGAGGCAAGCTTCAGCCGCGAGCTGGTCATCGAGGTATGGTCCAAGGAAGGCGACATTATCGAAAATATGCCCAAAAAGCGCGAAGGGATGCGCGCCTGGGTCAATATCATGTATGGCTGCGACAAGTTCTGCACGTACTGCATCGTGCCTTATACCCGCGGCAAGGAGCGGAGCCGCCGGCCGGAGGACGTGCTGGCGGAGGTGCGTGATTTGGCGCGCAAGGGCTTCAAGGAAGTTACGCTGCTGGGGCAGAACGTTAACGCCTATGGCAAGGATTTTGAGGATATGGAATACCGCTTCGGCGATTTGATGCAAGATATCTCGAAGATTGACGTGCCGCGCATCCGTTTCACTACGTCCCATCCGCGCGACTTCGACGATCATCTGATCCAGGTTCTAGCGCAGCGCGGCAATCTGGTGGAGCATATCCATTTGCCGGTGCAATCGGGCAGCACAGAGGTGCTCAAGCGGATGAGCCGGAAATATTCGCGCGAGACGTACCTTGAGCTTGTGCGCAAAATTAAAACGGCCATCCCGGACGCGGTGCTGACCAGCGATATTATCGTCGGTTTTCCGGGTGAGACGGAGGAGCAGTTCGAGGACACGATGTCGCTTGTGCGCGAGGTGCGATTCGATTTTGCGTATACGTTCCTCTACTCTCCGCGTGCAGGCACGCCTGCAGCCGATATGGAGGACAACGTGCCGGAGGAAGTCAAAAAACAGCGTTTGTACCGGCTGAATGCGCTGCTGGCCGAGATCGCCCGCGAGGCGCATGAGGCGCTGAAGGGACAGGTCGTTGAGGTGCTCGTTGAGGGCGAGAGCAAAAACCGCTCCGAGGTGCTTTCGGGACGGACGAGAACGAACAAGCTCGTCCATGTGGAAGGGCCGAAGTCGCTGATCGGGCAATTCGTGCAGGTTAAGGTGACGGACGCTCAAACCTGGTATATCAAAGGCGAGCTCGTGAGCGACGAGAGCAAAGCCGTATAGGTTTCAGATTGGCCAGGTTTTGTACAGGCAGGCAGCCCGTTGGGCTGTCTGTTTTTGTTATTCTGGCTTCATTCACGAGGCGATTCTGTCGACATAGTAGAAACTGGCGAAATTCTGAGCGAGCGTGTCAGCTCTGCGGACACGTTTTTTTGTTCCGCTCGTTCGCATTCATGACATAAAAGAGAGGGTTACAATAACGATGAGTTTTCGATCTCGATTCGCATTAAACCTCGCTGCTGTTGCTGCTGGCGCTGCTTTATTCTCCGGGCTCGCAGCAGTGGACGCCGGAACGGCGGAGGCTGCCGAAAAGACCTTTGCGTATACAGACAAAGGCTCGTCCTTTGTGCCGCTGCGGGCGCTGAAGCAGCTTCCCGGATTCAGCGTGGAATGGAATTCCGCGAGCAAACAGGCCGTTATCACCGAAGGCGGCGTCAAAGCAACTCTTTCCATCGGTCAAAAAACGGTCTCCATAAGCGGCAAATCCCGCACATTATCTCAAGCGCCTTTCACTGAAAATGGAACGGTATTTGTGCCGCTCAGGTTTATCCTTGACCAGTTCGGAGTCACGGTAAAATGGAAGCCGTCTGCCGGAGCTATTGTACTGGAAAAAGCAGGTGAGCAACTAAAAGTGCCGGAGCTGCCCCGCGGTTCGATCAGTCTCGCACGTAAGCCGGTTTCGGTGGTAAGCAAAACGATCCAAACGGGCGGGCGGAGCTTCTCTATTCAGGTGGCAACGGTGTCGCTGCTTGACCCGCGGGTAGATCTGGAGGTCGCGGCTGCAAAGGATAAAGCCGGCCGTACCGAGGAGCTTGCTTCCATTGCAAGGCGGGGCGGAGCTCTGCTTGCGGTGAACGGGACTTTTTTTGATGCGTATACCGAATCCGCCACGAAAAACCCGTACGGCTATCTGTTCAACGGCGGCAAAATGCTGTACAAAAGCTCGGGCGACAAAAAAACGGTGGTCACTTTTGATTCCAACATGCTCACCGAGCTGATGGGCGGCGCATCCTTTGAAGAACGGATTCCGGAAGGAACGATAGACGGAGCGCTGCAGGCCGGTCCGCGTCTGCTTGTGGATGGCGCAGTTAAGCTGGACCCTAAGGGCGAAGGATTTCGCGATCCGAAAATACTTACCGGCGGAGGCGCACGCAGCGCGCTTGGCGTTACTCGCGATCACAAGCTGCTGATCGCTACCGTTGGAGGCGCGACCATTCCGCAGCTTGCGGGCATTATGAAAGCTGCCGGTGCTTGGCAGGCGATGAATCTGGACGGCGGAGCCTCCAGCGGTTTGTACTACAACGGGGGTTATTTAACCCGCCCGGGCCGTCTCCTCAGCAACGCTTTGCTCGTGCGTGTGGACTGAGGGAAGAATGCAAGAAGGCCGCTTTGGAGGCTTATGCAAATATTTTAGCGAGTAAAAAGATTCATTTTTCGCAAACTATATCCATAGTTCTAAAGCCTTGCCTGCAGCTGCGGGTAGGGCTTTTTACATGAAAGGGGAAAGGTTACCGTGGGCGGAATGGAGTTGTGTCCCTTTTTTTGATACAATAGATTGCTGGATTGAAGCCGGAAGGAATCCGTTACAAAAACCATCGTTCCGGGTAAACAGACAACGGCTAAAGAACATCCAAGGAGGACACATATGAAGGTTTTACGATCTGTCTGGTTAACATTGGCCCTCCTGATCATGACGGCAACCGGCGCCGCCGGGTGGAATGGAGCGGCAGCGGCTGAGTCCGGTAAAGTGTATCAGATCGGCACAGACATTACGTTTGCGCCATTTGAGTATCAGGACGCAAGCGGCAAATATGTCGGAATCGACATGGATTTGCTCGACGCAATTGCCAAAGATCAGAATTTTAAGTACGAAGTCAAACCGCTCGGCTTTAATGCAGCCGTGCAGGCGCTAGAGTCCAATCAGGTGGACGGCGTCATTGCCGGAATGAGCATTACGGACGAGCGCAAGCAGAAGTTCGACTTTTCGCAGGCTTATTATGATTCAGGCGTCAGCATGGCGGTTCGCGCCGGCAATGATGACATCAAGTCCTATGAGGATCTGCGGGGCAAAAAGGTAGCGGTTAAAACCGGCACTCAAGGATACAGCTTCGCGGAATCCGTTGCGTCCAAATACGGGTTCACTATCGTGCCTTTTGACGACTCGGCGCAAATGTACGACGACGTTAAGGGCGGCAACTCCGTTGCAACCTTCGACGATCATCCGGTGCTCGCCTACGGGGCCACCCAAGGCAACGGGCTTGAGGTCGTGGACGAGATCGAGATGGTCAAAGGCGGCACATACGGCTTTGCCGTCAGCAAAGGGCAAAATCAAGAGCTGCTCCAAATGTTTAACGACGGTTTGACCAATCTGCGCAACAGCGGAGAATACGACCGAATTCTGGAGAAGTACCTTGGCGAAGGCGCTCAAAACGCAGCATCCCAGGGCACTTGGGCGCTTATTCAAGAGTCGCTGCCTCCGCTGCTGAAAGGTCTTGGCAACACGCTTCTGTACACGATCATGTCGCTGTTCTTCGCGTTTCTGCTCGGCCTGCTGTTCGCCTTTATGAAGGTTGGACGCAGCCGCTTGATGCGCGGCATTGCAACGGTGTATGTGGATCTGTTCCGCGGCATTCCGCTGATCGTGCTGGCGTTTTTCATCTACTTTGGTATTCCGCAGGCATTCGGCTTCACGATGCCGCTGTTCCTGGCGGCAATTTTGACGCTAAGCCTTAACGCCGGAGCTTACGTGACGGAAATTATCCGCGGCGGCATCCAGTCGATCGACCGGGGCCAGATGGAAGCGGCGCGTTCGCTAGGTTTGCCGTATCGCAGAGCGATGATCAAAATTATTTTGCCGCAGGCGATTCGCGTCATGATTCCGTCCTTTATTAATCAGATGGTCATCACGCTCAAAGATACGTCGATTCTGTCGGTTATCGGACTTGTCGAGCTGACGCAATCGGGCAAAATCATCATTGCGCGCACGTTTGAATCGTTCACGATCTGGTCGGTTGTCATGGTCATGTACCTGATCGTCATCATCGCGCTTACGAAGCTGGCCGAGCGTATGGAAAGGAAGGTGCGCCATGGGTAAAATTCGCGTTGAAGGCTTGAAAAAGAGCTACGGCTCCAATCATGTTCTGAAGGGCATCGATATGCAGGTGCGCCAAGGCGAGGTTGTCTGTGTCATCGGGCCGTCCGGCTCCGGCAAAAGCACGCTGCTGCGCTGTATGAACCGGCTGGAGGACATTACCGAGGGCCGCGTCATCGTTGACGACAAGGATATTAACGACCGCAGTGTCGATATTAACAAGGTTCGGGAAAACATCGGCATGGTGTTCCAGCATTTTAATCTGTTCCCTCATTTCAACGTGTTAAAAAATATTATGTTTACGCCAGTGGAGCTCGGCAAACAAAACGAAGAGCAGGCGCGCTCCACCGCTTTGCGTCTGCTGGAGAGAGTTGGTCTGTCGGATAAAGCCGAGGCTTACCCGCATCAGCTGTCCGGCGGCCAAAAGCAGCGCGTTGCGATCGCCCGTGCGCTGGCGATGAATCCCGATATTATGCTGTTTGATGAGCCAACCTCTGCCCTTGACCCGGAAATGGTCGGCGAGGTGCTTGGCGTCATGAAGGATCTCGCTCGCGAGGGAATGATGATGATGGTTGTCACTCACGAGATGGGCTTTGCCCGCGAGGTGGCGGACCGGGTTGTGTTCATGGACGGCGGCTACATCGTAGAGGAAGGACCGCCGGAGGAGTTGTTCGGCCGTCCGAAGCATGAGCGGACAATCAGCTTTTTGGAAAAGGTGCTCTAAGAGAAGACGGATGAACTCCGGCAAAAAAAGGTCCCGCAAAGGCAGCTCATGCTGCTCTGCGGGACCTTTTTGCATGTGATGTGCTGGACGACGGTATAAGTTCTTTCGTAAGCATGGGACCGTATAATTAAGGGATGACAAACTTCACCTTGGTGCCGTCGGGATATTCCTCCAGCTGGTTGCCGACCCAGGAACCGGCTCCCCGGTTGTCCGACGATTTAACGTAATCGACGTGAGCGCCGGCTCCGCCCTCGCGGCACATGGCCATCGGCCATTCGTCGCGGTCGTATTTTTTGCGCGTAGGGATGCCCTGCAGCGAGTCGCGGCGATTATCCTCCGCACCGTCGCGGTCAATCGTACAGATGTTGGATTCACCAGCGGCGATCGCCTGTTTAATATGCTCGGCTGTGCCGGGATAACGCTCGGACGGAAAATAAATCGTCACATCATGCGTTTTCGGAGCGGCGGACGGCTGGGGCAGCTCCCAAATAGCGGTACAGCCGCTGAGCAGCACCGAGCCCAGCAGAAGAGGGGCCAGTCCCCTTGCCAGAAACGCGCGAACAGCTGTTATGCAAGTCATGTTGTCCTCCAGGATGCAATAAAGTACGTCAATTCGCGTCTAGCCAACAGTATAAGCGGGGCCGTTCGGGTTGAAAAGCGAATTTTTCCCAGAATAGCGATACCATCCTTCAATATTGCCGGGAGTCTACCATGATTTCAAGCACTCCTTTGTTGGCTCTTTCTCTGAATGGCCTGGAAATCAAAACGAAAACAATTCCGAAACCTTTAAAATCGCGGTATGCCTGTTTTTGATCCATTTCGATTGCTCCTGTTCGAATCGGTTTGGCCCAAAAGGGCTAGTCTAGCCTGCTGTCCCTGGTGAATAAGCTTAATCAACGACTCCGTTAGGCGGAGCTTGGGAGGCTTGGAGATGTACCGAAGCAGGAAATCAGCGACAGAAATCATGTTCAAAATAGGTCTGTTATTTTTTATTCTGTTTGGCAGCTTCTGCTTTGCCGCACTTGGACGGAGCTCAGCGGCTGTGGCGAGTCAGGCTGCATTCGAACTGTTTAACGGTGGCGGAATGGAAATAAGTCATGCTGCCGATATAACATCAACCGAAATGAGCGCTGCACTTCAGGATGAACAACCCCCGTCCAGCCTGCATGATCATATTTCCTCGCTCCCGGGTTCTGCGTCCTCTGGTATATGGAAAACCGTCCAAGATGTCATTTCGGTAGTTGGTCTGACGGGGATTGTAATTGCTTCAGCGATTGTAATGTTCCGAATCCGGTTTTGGCGGGAGCCGCTGCAAATGCCGCTCATGATGGCGTGCATGGGAGTGGCAATGGCGGCCGGCCTGTCAGGCGGTGCGATATTATCCATCTTGCTTAAAAGCTTTACATTGCCTGCCATTGCTTGTGCGGCCGCAGCGGCTGCAGCGGGATATTACGCCGGTAACCGGCATGGTGCCGTACCTGCTATGGAAGGTTTTTTTGCCGGACTTATGGGCGGGCTTATGGGCCCAATGCTCGGTATTATGGCCATTTCGGATTTCCCGGCTGCCGTTGTAGTTTTTTCCCTGGTATTGTTTGTGGTCTATTTGGGACTGGCGAAACGTCTGCTGCACGAAGATGGTTTCCGGGAGGAAGCAGTGGAAACGGAAGAGCCTCAGCCTGCATCATGAACAAAGCCTTTTGACGGCAAATCTATTGGCATCATATGAGGAAGTGGTAGAGGAGGTTCGGGCAAAAGGACCGGCTTGAAGAGGTTGCTATCCGGATAATTTAATAGAGTTTGAAGGAATTAAAGTGAGCGTAATTCAATATAGTACTCCAATCCAACGGTGCCGCAACAATACTATACTTGAAAATATATGCGTTCTAAAAAGGGCTATTTTCTGATTAAAACACACAATCCTAAGTTAAGCCAAACTAAGTATCCTATACTATTCCATTAAAGCGGGATAGTATTGAAGAGTAGGTCTCCTAAAGCTCCTGTAAAAAGAAAAACAAAAAGCGCCGCAATGAAAGTCAAACAGAGCAGCATAGTTAAAAAACAAGTCAAATTGAAACAAAAGTTGGCGGGAAGCAAGTCGGCGGCAAGCCGCTTGATGCGAAGCACGGGCGTGCTCAAAAAAAATCCTAGCACAGAGACGGCCCATGTTGAGGTAATGAACCGCAGCGATGCGGACATAACGGCGACAATATTAGTTTTTTCATGGGATTCTGATTCTCCGGTCATGATTGGAGAGACTTCTGTTATCGTGCCCGTTGGATCGCTTCGTTCATTCAGCACCTCGCTCATTGATGTATTCGAACACTATGAGGTAGTTGCTATTTTATCTTCTGCTGCGAATGTAATTGTCAACCATTTCGGCATTGCGGACAACGTACCGCAACTAGGCAATATAGTATTGGATCGAGATTTTATTTCCGTTGATATCTAGGCTTTGATTGAATTTAAGGCGAATCTTTGTCGGTCAGCGCGGGTCCAAGCGGGCCCGCGTTTTTTATTGTAAGAGCGTAGCTAATAAAATCCGGTGACGGTTCTGACATTTATGCAAATGTAATTAACCTGTCTTGGTGAAGCAACCGCCAATCTACTATCGATCATAGGAATAGCCCGCTGACCTTTGTTGGTCGGCGGGCTATTCCTATGTGATAGAACCGGTGTTGGCTAGAGTTATCGAATAGTGACCCACGTGTCTCCGTTTTCCGGGTTAATTGGACCATAAAAATTAACTGAAGTTGATGGATTGGAACGACCCACGGGATCTGTATATTCTTTAAATGTTATGTGGATGGCTCCAACTATTAATACGTCCGGTAGAGAAATTATATTGTAATACGCTGAAGCGTTGCTATGTTGCAAATACTTAGTAACAACAGTAAAACTATAACCATGTCCGGGATAAATGGTATGTGGACGAGGGACGGGAGATTCGAATTCGCCATCTAACTTAGTCGTTGTTAAATTAAAGTTTGTTTGATTGAAAACAATAAAATCTCGAGCGTTTGACGATTCATAGTTATCCCTTTCCGAACTGCAAAAAATTTGAGCAATAATGACGAGTAAAATAAACAAAACCAAAATAATTCCTAACTCCATTTTAAAATCCCTCCTGAGTATGTCTATCAGTCCGCTGGCCTTTGTTGGCGAGAGGGCTTTTTGATTTATGAGAACGAAGGTTTGTGCCATGATTGATTCAGGCATGAGTTATCGAATAGTAACCCATGTACTTCCGTTTTTTACGGTAAATGGACCTTGGAAAGTGGAGTTATTATATATTTCGGTAATATTAAAGAAGTTTGTATATACAAACATGTTTATAAATATATTTCCAACAGTTAGGCCTGATGGAGAAAGTACTCTGTAAGCCAAATTAGCTTCATTAGTTGCTCGCCAAGTCTTAACAACCTGATAATTATAACTTCCTCCGGGTTGAATGATGTGTGGAGGAGGAGCGGGAGATTCGAAGTCCCCTGCTATCTTAACCGTTTCTAATCTAAGGTTTGTTGTTTGATTATAAACATTAAATCCAACGGAATCTTGAATGCTTAACGATTCATCGTTGATTGTTGCCGAACTACAAAAGACTTGCGCAATAAGGACGAGTAAAATAAACAAAACCAAAATCATTCCTAACTTCATTCCGAATTCCTCCTAAGCGAATCTATTAGCATCCTATTCAGAAATGGAAGAATTGTGAGGGTTGGCAAAAAAATAGCCCTCTAACCTTTGTGGTCGGCGGGCTGTTGACTTTAAAGGAGCAGATGTTTTGCTATGATTGGGGTTGGTATGACTTATCGAATCGTGACCCACGTACTGCCGTTTTGTGAGCTAACTGGACCTTCTGTAGTAACTGTCGTTGATGTTGGGCTGGGAAGGTATATTGATATTACTTTCATGGTAATCGTGACAGATCCAACTATTAGGTTTGATGGCGAAATTACATTGTACTTCGCTTCAGCGCTTCTATTTCCATACACAGGACCAACAACCTGAAAATTATAACTTCCTCCGGGTGGAATGATGTGAGGAGGAGGAACGGGAGATTCGAAGTCCCCTGTCAACTCAGTCGATTCTAGTCTAAGGTCTGTTGTTCGATTGTAAACATTAAATCCCTTGGAACCTTGAATACTAGACGATTCATAGTTTTCCCTTGCCGAACTACAAAAAATTTGAGCAATAATAACGAGTAAAATAAACAAAACCAAGATCATTCCTAATTTCATTCCGAATTCCTCCTAAGTGTGTCTATCAGCATCCTATTCAGAAATGGGAGAATTGTGAGGGTTGGCAAAAAAATAGCCCTCTAACCTTTGTGGTCGGCGGGCTGTTGACTTTATAGAAGCTACTGTTTGTGTTGTAATCGGTATTGGCATGAGTTATCGAATCGTGACCCACGTATTGCCGTTTTGTGCGGTAATTGCATCACTTGCGAAAACTATAGTTGATGGTGAAGCATAACCATAGATCGATTTTACTTCCATTTGTATGACGGCTTCTCCAACCAATCTACTTGGTGGAGTAATTACTCTGTAATATACTTGAGCGATGCTTGATCCTAACACAGGACGATGAACCTGAAAATTATAACTTCCCCCGGGCTGGATGGAGTGTGTGAACGGAGCGGGAGATTCGAAGTCCCCTAGCAAAAGATACGCATCTAATCTTAGGGCTGATGTAGCATTGTAAATATTGAATCCAATAGAACCTTGTATAAGTGATGAACCATTACTATCTCCCAACGAACTGCAAAAAATTTGAGCAACAACGACAAGCAAAATAAACAGAACCCAAAGCATTCCTAATTTCATACTGAGTCCTCCTCGGTGTTTGTTACAGCATTATACTAAGAAAGGGAAGGGGGAGCGTGGACTCTTATAATAGAATTAAAGCCCGTCAACCACTTAGGTCGGCGGGCTTTTTCAGGCATAAAATACTATTGGATTGGCGGACCGCGTGTACAATTACTATAAGAAGTTGTGTTAGTTGAACAACTTTATTGTTTGGTATGAAAACAAGCAAACTGGAGAGGGATCGGCTTCTTATACCATTAATAAACACGAAAATAATAAAAAACGCCTGACCTGACAGCCGCCCTAGAGATCGGCTTTTATAACAATATATTGATCACAAAATGCGGTGAATCAAAATATCTGTCCCGTTAACAGTAGCGGTTACAAAATCAGAATTTATGGAGGTAAAAGCTTTACCAACGGGTATTCTGATCCCCCAGTAGCTCACATAAATCACCGTCATCATAATTGTAACGGTTCCTGCAATCTGTCCGCGAAAATCGATGTTGTAATTCACGAAGGCTGAAGTAGGGGTGTTACCATCAGCGAGAACCTGAAAGTTATAACTCTTACGCGAAGGTATGGTATGCAATATCGGAGCAGGAGGCTCGAAGTCTCCTCCAAGAGATCGAGCTGCCAAATCGTAGCTTCCGATTTCGTTGTTAACGTTGAACCCGATCGACCTTGCCTGATTAGCAATTAAGTTGTTCTCAAACGGGCAGAATATTGGTATTAAAATCACAAGTAAAATAAATAAGATCAAAATCACACCTAAATTCATATTCTATTCCTCCTATGTGATATATCAATAACATATGAGAAATTCAAAGAAAGGTACGGGTTATCAAGCAAATCTTGTGAAGTCCTTAGAACAATCTTCTGTCGGCTCATTCCTAATCTCCGAGCCTGTGGCTGCAAAAGGTAAGGCCGGCACGATGGCGCAAGCGACGAGCGTTAAATCGTCACACTCATATCCAAACTGCTGATAATTTGGTCCCCAATCCTTCAAATTGTCACGATGAACCGTTTTGATAAATTGGAAAAACCCTTGATTTATAAGGGGTCCATACAAAAAAATCGAGGCCCCTTTGCAGGGGCCTCTTTCATGGGAGAGGAGAAACCGGACGAAGAGCTTATGGGGAAACGTAAGCCTTCTCCGCGGTGTCTACGGCATCTCTCGACGCCGGTAGTTACAGGATGACCCAATTCAGATTAATTTATACATGGTATCAGATTTGACGTTTCACTTCCTCAAGGCTGAATACTTCAACACTCGTTCTGTCCCGCATGATCTGATACAATTTGCCACAAGGAGGCTGGTTATGGGGGACAAGGAGGAGTTAGTTCGTTTTGGAGTGGCGTTTCCGGCGCCGTTGATCGCTCAATTCGACCGTTTCATTGAAAATAAAGGCTATTCCAACCGCTCTGAAGCTATTCGGGATATGGCGCGGGAAGCGCTGCTTGAAGCGGCGGAGATGCAGAGCGACACAGCTGTCGCGGGCACAATCTCCATGGTGTACGACCACCACGTGCGCGAGCTTCCCATGCTGCTGACGGAGATTCAACATGATTTTCAGCATGACATTATTTCGACGATGCATGTGCATTTGACGCATCACCAGTGCATGGAGATTATCGTTGTCCGCGGCAAAATCGAATCGCTTCGCCGGCTGCATGAAACCATCCAAACGCAAAAAGGCGTGCAATACGCTAATCTTTCGGTTACGTATCTGGAGAAAACTGAATAATGCTAATTTCATTATATCGTTCAATCCCGTTGATGCCTCCAAAAGGTATCAGCGGGATTTTTTTCGAGATACGAAGATAGCAGCCGCGTTTAAGAGCTGTGTCTCGGCATAAGTTGAACTAGATGAGAAGGTTCGATAAATCGCGGATGGAAGGGAGGGCAGCAAATAATGAAAAGAAAATCGGTTTGTTCAACGGCAAGCGCGGTGTTTGTATTATTTATTTTGCTGGTCATAGTCGTTTCGTTGAAATATGATGACAGTTCTCTAGCGAAATATCGTTCCCAAGGAGAACACGAGCAGCGATTTGACCTGGTTAACAATACTCCAGAGTACACGCTTATTTATGCGGGAGGAACTGCAGCTATTCCAGACCGTGTATTTGTGCATGCCCAAGGAGGAAGAGCGAGCTTAAACGTTCCTATCGTCAACTCCGTTAAACCTACTTCCCGAAGTGCGGATTACATCGTTGTAAACAACAGCACCGGAGAAGAAATTGGCAAGCTCTCGTTCGTCATGATGTCATTTCAAAATGCCATCCCTAGATAGTTACGGACATCCGCCGGAGTCAATTCCGTATCTAGCAGTAAGAATTAAACGCATTACTTCAGTCACTGAAAGGAAAATAAACGATGCCTAGTACATTTACCGTTCTGATTTTGTTTATATTGCTCGTTATCGTATTAACCGTCATTTTAGTTAATGAGGAAAATGATTCTCCTGCCGACGGATCGTTTGAAATCGCTGAGGCATTAAGATTTGAGATTTACAATGATACGGGCACTTATAGCCTTTATCGCACCTCATTTACTGGCAGTACGGGCTCTCCAGTTCCGGGTCAGACCGTTCAGCCATATACAAGATCAATTCTGCGTGTGAACCGAACACTTTTTAAAGAAACGCGGGCTCAGGCTTCGTTTAGTGTGGTTAACCTGGGAGCAAATTTTTCATGTACGATGATCGTTACCGATAACGGAGATGCATTCTTCAGCAGCGTCATTCCGAAAACAGGACCAATAACGGTCTCTCAGAGCTTCTCGGGGGAACTGCCCATACTGACGGTTCGCCGGTCGTAAAGAATGAGGTCAATCCATAGGATGGCCTTTTTTTGTTGAAGACTCTATATTATGTCACGTTTTATTACATGAAAAATGAATTTTAGTGCCGCGAATCGTCATTTGTGCTACAATTACCTATATTCGTAACACTTAATAACGGACTAATAAGGTTGAGTGGGGGAGAAAACATGACGTTGATATGGAGCGGTAGAGGGTTAACTAAAAAACCAATGTTGTGGAAGAACGGGGTTGCGATAAGCGTAGCTTCTTTATTAATGTCCGGATGTGCGGGCGCACCGGAAAAGCCGCAGGCCGCAAGCGGCAGCGGTCAAACGCAGCCGTTATCGGCCAAACAGAGCGGAGAATTAAGCGACAGCTTGATTCTAGCCGTCAGCTCCGAACCTGAAACGGGGTTTGATCCCATTAGCGGCTGGGGGAGGTACGGCTCTCCTCTTTTTCAAAGCACGCTGCTGAAACGGGACGACAATCTTGAGATCATCAATGACCTGGCGACGGGATACGAGATAAGTGAAGATCGGCTTAGCTGGACGGTAAGCTTGCGCGGAGACGCACGTTTTTCTGACGGGCAGCCATTGACGGCGGAGGATGTTGTTTTTACATTCCGCAAAGCGGCGGACAGCGGTTCGGCCATAGATTTGACCAATCTGGATGAAGTTAATGCCGAAGGAAAGGACAAGGTTATTTTCCGCCTAAAGAAGCCCCAGTCCACTTTTGTCAGCCATCTGATCAGCACCGGCATCGTTCCCGAGCACGCTTATAGCGCCGATTATGCAGAGAACCCTGTCGGCTCAGGTCCATACCGGCTTATTCAATGGGATAAAGGCCAGCAGGCAATCGTAGAGGCGAATCCGGATTATTACGGCCCGAAGCCGTATTTTCAGCGATTAACGTTTCTGTTTCTGGAAGAGGATGCCGCATTTGCCGCTGCCAAGGCCGGTCAGGCCGATGTTGCTTACGTTCCCGCCGCTTTCGGCGTGCAGCAGGTGCCCGGCATGAGGCTGGAGAAGGTCCGGTCGGTAGATAATCGCGGCATATTGTTTCCTTACATAACGTCTGGAGAACCGACTTCGGCAGGATATCCCGTTGGCAACGAGGTGACATCGGACCCGGCAATCCGCAAAGCTGTCAATGCAGCGATTGATCGCACCGCGCTGGTGGACGGCATTTTATACGGATATGGCTCTCCCGCGTACTCGCCTAGCGACGGCCTTCCCTGGTGGAACGAGGACACCGTTATCCCGGACGGCGACCCGAAAGCCGCTAAGTCAATGCTGGAGCAAGCCGGGTGGAGCGATTCTGACGGAGACGGAGTGATGAACAAAGGAAAGCTGAAAGCCGAGTTTAATTTGTTGTATCCTGCAGGTGACGCAACGAGGCAGTCGCTGGCGCTGGCTGCGGCGGATATGGTGAAAGAAGCGGGAATTGTGATTCGTCCGGAAGGTAAAAGCTGGGAGGAGATTGAGCGGCGCATGCATGCGGATGCGGTGCTTTTTGGCTGGGGCAGCCACGATCCGCTTGAAATGTATCATTTGTTCAGCAGCTCTTTTCGCGGAGTGGACTACTATAATGCCGGATATTACAGCAACAGGACCGTGGACGAATGGATGGAAAAGGCGCTTGATGCTGCGAATGAGGAAGAGGCGCTTGACTACTGGAAAAAAGCGCAGTGGGACGGCCGTACAGGCATGAGCGCGCTTGGCGATGCGCCTTGGGCATGGCTGGTCAACCTGGACCATCTGTATCTTGTCAACGACAAGCTGAATATCGGAAAACAACGCATTCAGCCGCATGGCCACGGCTGGCCGGTAACCGACAATATTGAGGATTGGGCATGGAAAAGCTGAGTTTTTCAGCATTGCTGCGCTTTGTTCTGCTCAAGCTCGCAAGGTTGGGTCTGCTGCTTGCCGCAGTCAGCGCTGCGGCGTTTGCGCTCGTCAGCTATTCGCCGATTGATCCGGTTCAGGCGTATATCGGGGCGGATGTCATGCGCGTAGGAGCGGAGCAAAGAGCGGCCATTGCAGCTTATTGGGGGCTGGACGAGCCTCCGCTGGCAAGATTTTTCCGCTGGGCGTCCGCTCTCGCTGGGGGCGATATGGGCACTTCGCTGATTTACCGCCAGCCGGTAGCGGATGTCATCGGCGAGCGGTTCTGGGGGTCCCTGTTGTTAATGGCGGCGGCATGGCTGTTGTCGGGAGTGATCGGTTTTACGGCCGGCATCGTCGCGGCGATGAATCGCGGACGCCTCGTGGATCGAATCGTGCGCTGGTACTGCTGCACGCTTGCTTCAACGCCTTCGTTTTGGCTTGCTATGCTGTTTCTTATGGTATTCGGCGTTTGGCTTGGCTGGTTTCCGGTCGGCTTGGCCGTGCCTGCCGGGGCGTTGGCGGCTGAGGTGGACTGGCTGGATCGTCTCCGCCATTTGGCGCTTCCTGCACTAACATTAAGTGCGGTTGGCATCGCTCCGGTCGCGCTTCATACAAGAGAAAAACTGCTTGACGTTTTGGACAGCGACTACATTTTATTCGCTCGCTCCAGAGGGGAAAGCGGCATCAGGCTTGTGCGGCGGCACGGGCTGAAGGCTGCTCTTCTGCCCGCATTGACGCTTCAGTTTGCAGGCTTCAGCGAGCTGTTCGGCGGCGCGGTGCTGGCGGAGCAGGTATTCTCTTATCCCGGTTTGGGCCGAGCCGCCGTTGAAGCGGGCGTTCGCGGCGACGTGCCGCTGCTCATGGGGATAGTGCTGTTCAGTGCGCTATTTGTATTTACCGGCAATCTGCTGGCGGATATCATGACCCGGCTCATCGATCCCAGAGTCCGTGAAAGGGGAATGCCGAAATGAAGGCGGAAACAGTTGCCGTTGGCGGGCTTGGAATAGGAATGGCCGCAGGACGTTATTCGCAGGGGCGGCGACGGATGGTCGTTGGCGCAATTATGCTGGCGGCGGCGCTGGGAGCGCTTGGGTTGGCCTCACTGGCTATAGGCGACGAGGCTCTGCGAACGAATTTGCCGGCTCGTCACTTGCCGCCTTCCTGGCAGCATCCGTTCGGGACGGATTGGCTTGGGCGGGACATGCTGGCACGAACGCTGGAAGGGTTATGGCTCAGTCTGCGCATCGGACTGGCGGCATCGCTGGCCGGAACGGCAATTGCGGCTGCAGCGGGATTGTCGGCCGCCCTGTATGGCCGCACTGCAGACCGGATCATCGGCTGGCTTGCGGATCTGTTTCTCAGCCTGCCTCATTTGGTGACGCTGATTCTGATTGCATTTGTGTGCGGCGGCGGCTTGCAAGGCATTATGATCGGCGTTGCGCTTACGCACTGGCCTTCGCTGGCGCGGCTGATCCGGGCCGAGGCTCTGCAGCTTCGTTCGGCGGATTTTGTTCATGCGTCCCGTCGGCTTGGCCGCTCCCGGTGGTGGATTCTTTCGCGGCATTTGCTGCCGCATTTATTGCCTCAGCTCATGACTGGCTTCTTGCTGATGTTTCCCCATGCGATTTTGCATGAGGCGGCAATTACGTTCATCGGTCTCGGATTGCCGCCGGATCAGCCGGCGATCGGCATCATTCTTTCGGAGTCGATGCGGTACCTGAATGCGGGCATGTGGTGGCTGGCGCTGTTCCCGGGACTGGCGCTGCTGCTGCTCGTCCGCAGCTTCGACCGGCTTGGCGAGGCGGCACGGGCAGTCTGGAGTCCGCGGCGTTCTCACCATTGACGGGGCCGATTAGAAACGGGTGAATCCATCGGCCTGGCGCCTTTGGCTTTGACATAGGGGCTGCTTTTATCCAATGAACGGTGATGTGCTTAGAAAAAGAGAGGGTGGAGCAATGCTGGAAATTGCCGGATTGTCGGTTTCATTCGGCCAGTACGTTGGAGGGTTCCGCCGGCGGGACATACCGGTGCTGAACGATGTCGATCTTGACGTTGACGCAGGGGAATTGCTTGCCGTCGTTGGCTCCAGCGGCTCTGGCAAAAGCTTGCTGGCCCATGCCGTAATGGGCTTGCTGCCGGAAAATGCGGTGGTGCGGGGTCGGATCAGCTATGGTGGCCGGACGCTTGACGAGAGCTTGCTCCGGAAGCTGCGCGGCCGGGAGCTGGCTTTAGTGCCGCAAGGAGTGTCTTATCTTGATCCGCTGCTTCGGGCTGGGAAGCAGGCGCTGGGCAGACAGCGAGGCCTGGCGGCGAAAAAAAGAGTTCGCAGCGTATTTCGGCGGTTCGGATTAGCGGAACAGGCGGAGGAGATGTATCCGCATCAGCTTTCCGGCGGTATGGCGCGTAAAGTATTAGTGTCAACGGCGGCTTTGGGAGGAGCGAGGTTTGTTATTGCGGACGAGCCTACGCCGGGCATGGAGCCGGAATCAGCGGCGGAGGCGCTGCAAGCCTTGCGTGAACTGGCGGATGGAGGCTGCGGCGTGCTGCTTATTACCCATGATATTGAAGCAGCATTAAAGGTGGCGGACAGAGTTGCCGTTCTGTATGCGGGTGAGGTTGTTGAGACCGCTGCTGCTGGGGAATTTGAGGGAACGGGGAAAGTGCTGCGCCACCCCTACAGCCGCGCACTTTGGCAGGCGCTTCCGGCAAATGGATTCCGTGCGCTGCCTGGCGTCCAGCCATCGCCAGCGGAAACCGCAAGCTGCTGCAGCTTCGCCGCACGCTGTCCTATTGCAGCACAAGAGTGCGCTGCGGGGAAACCGCCGCTGCGGAAGCTAAGGGGCGGAGCGGTTCGCTGCTGGGTGGCGGAGTAATAGAGGCCGCAATCAATACTTTTTGGAGGATTCGACATGGCTTTAATGGAAGCGGCGGGACTTGGATTTTGTTATGGCGGTCAGGACTGGCTGTTTCGGGAACTTTCGCTCTCAGTGGAGGAGGGAGAGGTTGTTGGCCTCAGCGGCCCGAGCGGCAGCGGCAAATCGACTTTGGCAAAAGTTTTGGCCGGATATGATAAGCCGATTGTTGGAGAAGTGAAGCTGGATGGGCTGCCTATTCCGGAGCGCGGGGCTCATCCTGTGCAGCTGGTGCTCCAGCATCCTGAGCGTGCGGTCAATCCGCGTTGGCGCATCCGGCGAATTCTAATGGAGGGCGGAACGCCCGATGCGGCTTTAATTGAAGCGCTTGGCATAACGGAGGATTGGCTGGGACGCTGGCCGTCCGAGCTGTCTGGCGGCGAGCTGCAGCGCATCTGTATAGCCAGAGCGCTTAGCCCTGCAGCAGTCAAAGTGTTGATTGCGGACGAAATGACCGCGATGCTGGATGCCATCACGCAGAGTGGATTATGGAGGACGGTGCTCCGATACGCCGAGCACAGACGGATGGGCTTGCTTGTCATCAGCCACGACGAGCAGCTGCTGCGGCGTATATGCACGCGCAGGCTGAAGTGGGATGAGCTGGTTAGATGTGCTAGAGCGCAATAGGGAGCAAGTGCTTGATTGGGGCCATAGACAATTTCAAAAATAGTAATTTGAAGGATGGACCGCACAGGTCCATTTTTTTGTTCCTATTAGAGGAATATCAGCAATTTGATATTATTAATAACACGACCAACTTCACGTTAATTTTGACTGATCTTACGCCGGGGACGGAGTTGCCGACTGTCATATTTATTCCTCGGGAGGCGGAGTCGCCAGTTATCAACTGCCGAATATTCCATATAGAGTTACCTCTGCGACTGTTAAGTACACTGTAGTGAGTGATGAAACGTTGGAGAATGTGGGAGTGCTAGACGCGACGCTTGAAAATTCACGGGCATATTTCCATTGGTTCAAAAATATTTCTACGACCGCTCCGATCTCCACCCGAACTTATTATGGTCCGACTCCGGAGTATGTTGCCAAGATGGCTGTTTCGGATATTTAATGAAGTTGGCGGCAGGGCTGCGGCGAACAGAACAACATTTGCCGGATTTAACATGAATAGAGCGTTTAAATATACTTGAGCGAAACAACAGCGGGGATTGGCCAGCGCTTTCATCGCAGGCACGGGTTGTGTTACGATAGGAAGGCCATTTTGGCGGCGTTTTGCCGCATCAACAGGAGGACCTGACCTAGCATGAGAGTGATTGCGGGTGAAGCGAGAGGGCGCGCGCTCAAAGCCGTACCCGGAATGAACACAAGGCCGACGACCGATAAGGTTAAAGAAGCCATTTTTAGCATGATCGGCCCTTATTTTGACGGGGGCTGGGCGCTTGACTTGTTTGCCGGCACCGGCGGACTCGGCATTGAAGCGTTGAGCCGGGGCATGGAAAAAGCGGTATTCGTCGACATGGACCGTTCCAGCATTTCGGTTATCCGGGCCAACGTAACGACGGCAGGCATGGCTGCAAGATCCGAAATCTACACCAACGATGCCGGCAGGGCTGTGAAGGCGCTGGAGAAGCGAGGGTTATGCTTTTCAGCTATATTTCTAGATCCGCCTTATCGGCTTACCCATATGGACGAGCTCATTTTAGACATGGATGACAGAGGCTTGCTGGATGATGGAGCCGTCATCGTTGTTGAACATGACAGCGCTCACTCTTATCCCGATTTCATCGGCAGATGGGAGCAATGGAAACGATCGGTATACGGGGAGACGGCGGTAACGCTGTATCGCTGCCGTGAAGACGAAGACGGGATTACGGAGGCTGGAGATGGAAACAAGGAATAACGAGCGAACCCATACCGAACGAGGGGCTGGGACATTGGAATCGGAGCGTCTGGAATTTGCAGGCGGGCAAGGGCGAATTGCCGTTTACCCCGGCAGCTTCGACCCGGTCACTTGCGGGCATCTGGATATTATCCAGCGCGCATCGCGCCAGTTCGATACCGTTATCGTTGCGGTGCTCAACAACACAAGTAAAAACCCCCTTTTTTCCGTAGAGGAAAGAAGGGAGCTGCTCGCAGAAGTAACCAAGGATATTCCGAATGTTCGCATTGACAGCTTCCGCGATCTGCTAGTCCGCTTTATGCGTTCCCAAGGAGCGCGCACGATTGTGCGTGGGATTCGGTCTGTGACGGACTTTGAGTACGAGCTGCAAATGGCGTCCACCAACCATCAGCTGGACGGGGAGATCGAGACGATTTTTATGATGACGAATCCGAAGTATTCCTATCTCAGCTCCAGCATCGTGAAGGAAATTGCCAAATTTCAGGGCAGTGTGAAGGATCTGGTGCCGCCTGTCGTACAATCGGCGCTGACGACAAAATTCCCCGGCCGGCCTTCTTGAGGGCCGGTTTTTTGTTGATGGCGCAGGTTAAGCTGGGGCTGTTTGGTTTTGGTTTAGGTTTTTGGGACTCTGGTGTTGCTAACGCAACTGAGGCGGCTTATTCAGCTGTAATTTGCACTTTTTTTGCTGTAACGCAACTGAGCCGTCTTATTTAAGTGAAATTACGGCTATCTGCCATCATTTTTTGCGAATAACGCCTCAGAGTTGCGCTAGATTTTGAATTGGGCTAAAAATGGCGGGATAACGCTTCTGAGTTGCGTTAGAATCAGCGAGTGGTGAAAAAGTAGCGTTGGTTGGGGTTAGATGGCAGATGGTAGTAGGACTTTTGGCAAAAGGATACGGCGGCAGGTAAACGAACACGGATCAACTCCGTGCAGCTGAACCAAAGGGCGTATCAGCAGCTGAACCTGCGACCGGCGCGGCTACTCCAGCGGAGCACATATGTCGACGATTCAGCGCCGAGCGATTAGCCGCCGGCTCCTGATCCGGATTACGATAGCTGCGGCAGCCGACAGCAGCAGCAGAGCTGCCAGCAGCGCCGCCATCAGCGGAATCTGCAGCAGCAGCGAACCGTGCAGCACGGCTGCCCATGCTCCCGGCTCCTGCAGCAATGCAGCTGCGGCTGCCCTCCAAGGCGGCTCAAGCGCTGCGCCATCCACGGTGAAAGCTGGCGCCGCAGCGGCACTCAGCGCTTGAAGCGGCTGCCACAGCAGCAGCGCCAAGCAGCCTGCGAGAGCTCCGGCAAGCAGCCGCGAGCAGGCAAGCGGCAGCAGCTTCAAGCCGGTGCCGCTTGCGGCGCCGCCAGCCTGCAAAAGCGCGCAGAGCCCGCCCCAGCCAAGAGCGGCGGCAAGTGCGGCTGCTTGCAGCAGATTAGATGGATCAGGCGCATGCCAGCTGGCCAGCGCGGCTGCGCCGAGATGCGCCTCGGTAAGCGCGGTCAGCCCCGGACCGCGCAGCATGGCAGGCAGAAGCGGCTGGCACAGGCGGAGCAGAACGGAAGCCAGGATGATGAGCCCGCCAACGGCCATCAGCTGCTGGACGGCTGATGCAACGCCATCCCCCAACGCTTTGCCGAATGCGCGTCCGTCCCGGTTTCGTCCATCCTCTATAGCTTGAAGCGTACGGGACAGCAAGGATGCCTTACTGTCATTGCCGCAGATATTCTTTTCCACTTGATCTTCGCCGGGATTCACGTTGACTGGGAGGTCGGACACGGAGGAGACAGCTGCTTTTTTTTCTGAATTGGCGTTCTCCTGCGTTGTTGAAGTGTTCGTGATGGGATGGATGTGCACCGGCTTGCCAAAACGTTCCGAAAGCCGGGAGATAAGCAGGCCGGCAAGTATGGAGCCCAACCAGATGATAGGGAGCAGCAGCAGGCCGAACATCGGCTGATGCAGAAAACCAGCTCCCAGCACAACGATTACAAAGAGCGGATTCGGCGAATGGCACAGGGCGAGCAGTCTTTGCCCTTCGCTGCGGCTCAGCCTGCCGCTCGCCACAAGCTTGCCCGCAGCTGCAGCTCCAGCCGGATAACCGCTTGTCCAGCCTTGTACGAGCGCCCAGCCGGCAGTGCCTGGCAGGCGAAGCAGGCGCATAAGCGGCGACAGCAAAACGCCGATACCGTCCGCAAGTCCAAAGGCGAGCGTCAGCTCAGCGAGGACGAGAAAAGGAAGCACGGCGGGGAAAACGAAGTTCCACCACAATGAAAGGCCGGCCAGCGAAGCTTGGAACGCTTCCGAAGTGCCGCTGACAATAGCTACAACGATCAATATGGCAGCGCAAGCGGTAAAGAGAGAGCGGAGCATTTAAAGTCCTCCTTATAGGAATTGCCGCGCCGTCGCCAATTGCCCGGGGACGGCTAGTCCTTCCGCAACGCCGGGCGGGCCAAAGACAGGACAACTTATTTATACGCAGCGGAAATAGGGCTTAGAAGCAGACGGAGAGGAGGGGTGCAGATGGAGAAAATAATGGAGGCAGCGATGGTTTCGGTCAGAAAAAATCAATTCCATATACTGCCCATGCAGCCGGCTGAGGCGATATGAATGGCCAGGGACGGCCTGCTCGGATTCGAATCGGACTAGCGCTTGGCATATTGGCCGCGTTGATTTATTTTGTGACGGTGCCTAAGCTGTATTACATCTCGCAGCCCGGATTTGCCCGCAGCGCTGAAGCTCTGATTCGTCTGCCGTCTGGTACAAGCCTTGAGGGGTTCCAGAATTCAACCTCCGACAAACCGGCAGACAAAGCGGAAGCCTCAAATCCCCCAAAGTCCACTGAGTTCAACGATGGAGAGAGCGGGGATCTGCAGACGGTTAATTCAGGCTGGTATTATACGGCCGTTCGCCTTGATCGGGTGAATGCGCTGCAAGCAGTGCTGCATCGGATAAAATCCGGTGAGGTATCGACTGTACGGGCGGTGCTTGGACAATTAGAGGAACCCGTTTATATGGAGCGAATGAAAACGGTCATGCAGCTGTCGCTGCAGCAAGCAGCGGAGGCTTCCTTGGGGCAAGCGGACGTGCTGGACAAAACGGTGCCAGACGGTGTAGCTGTACGCTCATCGGGCAGCGTTGGCGACGGGCTTACATTGGAGACAGCTGACATGATCTTGAGGGCGGGCGGGGAGACTGTCCGCAGCTTACAGGAGCTTTTAGACCAAATGAAAGTCTCAGTTCGCAACGATTCTGCTCTTCGGCTGGAGATACTGCGAGACGGGCAGAAGGTGCTTCTGGAAGGCGGAGTCAGGACGGCCGCAGTAGAGCAATTGCAATTAAGCTTGGAAAACAGCGGGAAATTCCAGGCTGTAAATCCTCCGGAATTTCAGGAGGTAAAACAGCTATTCTTGCCAAAAGCAGCGAAACCGTTAACATGGAGCGGAGCCGAGGCGGGAGGACCCTCCGCAGGTCTAATGGCGGCGCTGGCTCTCTATGACCGGGTTGTACCGGGTGATTTGCTCGATGGCCGGACAATTGCGGGCACGGGCACCATTGACGCTCAAGGGCGTGTCGGAGCCGTTGGCGGCGTCGTGGACAAAGTGAACGCCGCCGCTGCGGCAGGCGCCGGGTGGTTTCTCGTTCCGTCGCAGGAAGCGGACGAGGCGGAACGGGCCGCCAAGGCTGCAGCGAACCAACACAAAAACGCACCCGCAGAGCCGATGATAGTAATCGGCGTCAAAAATCTCGCGGATGCGATTCAGAAACTGGGCGGATAATGGCAGCTAACTGCCAGGACTGCCTCCTGACATGTTATATCTGTACCGGAGGTTCGTAGTAGTCCCGCAGCAGCCGTCGCGGGTCCTGCTGGCCGCAGGCTGCGGCATACGCCGCCGTGCCCCGCACATCCAGGTCGAGCAAGGGCAGCTTTGGCGCCCTTGCTGCGCTCATAAGCACGGGCACGGTGGCGGTTTTGCGCATGCGGGCGAGCAGCTCGCGACCGCGTCCGGTAAAGCCGAGCACCC
Organism: Paenibacillus pasadenensis; assembly: GCF_023715725.1. Lineage (GTDB taxonomy): Bacteria > Bacillota > Bacilli > Paenibacillales > Paenibacillaceae > Paenibacillus_O > Paenibacillus_O pasadenensis_A. The sequence goes on along the minus strand of NZ_JAMBOT010000001.1, from coordinate 348,937 downwards.
GGATATAACCCGGACCTGCGGCCAGAATTTCACGCGAAAGATCATTCTGGCGGAGATTGAGCAAAACGCCGAGCAGAGCTCTTTGCAGGCGAGTGCGGGTGTAACGTTTTGTTTTGAGCGCGTTCAGCAAATTATTGAAGCTTAACGCTGGCAGCTGAGGCAGCTTGGCGCTGATGCGGTGCTCCAGCCCCTCGGAAAACCCGAGTGTTCCGGCCAAAACGTCCGCCGGTTCAGTCAGCAGGCGGTGAAGCAGGGCCTGGAAGTAATCTTCCCAGCGCCTTGGCGCCAGACCGGCTGCAAGCTGCTCGTCCAGCACGCGCAGCGTACTGGACGGCACGAAAGGCTCCAGCAGCTCAGAGCTGCCCGACTCCTCCAGAAAACGCCGCAGCGCCGTTGCGCTGGCAATGGAGCCGCTCCCTGCTGCGTCGTGGTAACCGGCTCCTTCCCGCCGGATCGTCAGCGGCTCCATGAGGCCGCCGGTTCGCTCCAGCGCAATTAAATAATGCAGTCCAAGCGTCATGTTAGGCTGCGCCAGCTGCCGCTCGGTCAGCGAAGCTTCATTTCTGTGATCATCTGATTGAGCAAATGAGCTATTCTCGGATGACTGAGCGGCAGCTTTATCCCTGCTTAAATACTCCGCGACCGCGCAGGAATACGCAGTCGGATACGGGAGGCCTTCCGAAAGCTTTTCCGCCAGCAAGGCGCGAAAATCATCCGGCTCATTGGCAAGCAACCGAGCCGCCCGGCGCAGCGGGTCCAGCTCTCCGCTCTCGCTACCGAAGCAGAAGGCGTCGACGACGCCTGTTGATTCCAGCACGGAGACAGCGCCGTAGGCGAACCATTCCGCAGGCTGAACGGAGTAGGCGAGCGGCAGCTCCAGCACGAGATCGCAGCCGCCCTCCAGGGCGGTGCGGGCGCGCGCCCATTTGTCCATGAGCGCCGGCTCGCCGCGCTGCAGGAAATGCCCGCTCATGACGGCGACGGCCGCGTCCGCTCCGGCGGCCTCTTTTGATTTTTGGAGATGATAAGCATGTCCGTTATGAAAAGGGTTATACTCGACGATAAGGCCGACGCTGCGCATAGAGCACCTCTGCTTATGTATAAATCGTATTGCTCCAACTATATCATGGCGAGGCAGAGCGGTGAAATGCTCCGGGATTCGGTTGACAAAAGGTTCGGCGTCTCGATATAATAAATTTTGTTTGTTTGGAGTGATCTTATGGAATTTCGTGTCATGGAAGTCGTGTCCAAAGGACAGGAGGCCAGCTTCCGCGAGGAGCTGGACGTGAGTGAGCTGCTTCAGGAGCGCAAAGACATCATTTCCGCAAAACCGCTGGCCGTAGCGCTTGACGTTCGTCCTTATGAAGAGACGGCGCAGGTGAAGGGCGAGCTGAAAGCGGATTTGACGATGGTCTGCTCGCGTTGTCTGGAGCCGGTGGAGGAGCATCTGGCCATTTCGATCGAAGAGCGTTTTGCGCTTGCGTCCATGGTCAAGGATCCCGAAGCTGACGAAGATCTTATTGTCGTGAAAGAGGACAAGGTAGACCTTCAACCCTACGTCGAGGGAACTCTACTTATTTACCTGCCGATGGCTCCGCTCTGCAGCGACGACTGCAAAGGGCTATGCCCCGACTGCGGAACCAACCTGAACGAGCAATCATGCGGCTGTTCCAGGGACCGTATCGATCCCCGGTTCGAGGCGCTTAAGAAGCTGCTGGAGTAGAACCAGAGGCATGATTGAATGCAACGCCGATCTTTGAAGGAGGTGTTAGACAATGGCAGTACCACAACGCAGAACGTCCAAAACCCGCCGCGACAAACGCCGCACGCACTTCAAGCTGACTGTGCCGGGCATGGTTAAGTGTGAGCAATGCGGAGAGCTGAAGCTGGCTCATCACGTGTGTAAAGTATGCGGATACTACAAAACCAAAGAGGTTATTTCCCAATAATCTCGTTTGTCCCGCAGGGACTCCCGAAGCGTTCGCCATCCGTGGCGGGCGCTTTTTTTATTTTGTCAAAGACGCCACTCGTGCGAATTCGCTGAGACGAGCAGGACTACGCCGCTTGTTTGTGGAATCGAAAACCTTAGCGGAAAGCGGCGTTTTACCGTTTGCGGGCGGGGAATAATTTCTATATACTGAATTGGTACCAGGTGTTAAACTTCGGAATTGTGCATACGTATTTGTCAAAGGTGGTGCAGGTCATCGAACGCCTTCCGAAAAAGCAGCGTCATCAACAGCTACTGAAGCATGTGGAGGACAATCCCTTCATGACGGACCGCGAGCTGACCCGCCTGCTTAAAGTAAGCATCCAAACGATCCGCCTGGACCGGATGGAGCTCGGCATCCCCGAGCTGAGAGAGCGTCTCAAGCTGATGGCGGAGCGCTCCTACGATCCGGTCCGATCGCTGCAGGCCGATGAAGTTATCGGCGAAATCGTCGATTTGCAGCTCGACAAGAGCGGCATCTCGATTTTTGAAATCGGTGAAGAACATGCCTTCTCCCGCAGCGGCATCGCCCGGGGGCATCATCTGTTCGCGCAGGCGAACTCCCTCGCGGTTGCTGTTATTAACGACGAAGTCGCGCTGACCGCAACCGCCGATATCCGGTTTTTGCGTCCGGTACGGCTGGGAGAGAAATGCATCGCCAAGGCTTACGTCCGCCGCGCGGGCCAGCGCAGCAAAGCCAAGGTTGAAGTATTTTCCTACGTGGGGGACGAGCTGGTGCTGGAAGGCCAGTTCATGATTCACCGCTCCGGCAGCGAGGCTAGCATAGAAGGAGGAGACGAGCATTGAAAATCGCGATTGACGCGATGGGCGGCGACCATGCCCCGGGCCAGATCGTCAAGGGAGCGTTGGCGGCGGCGCGGGAATGGCCGGATACCGAGCTTATTCTGGTGGGCAGTCCGGACGCGATTAAAGCCCATGCCGAGGGCGCGCTGCCTGCGAATCTGACCATCCATCCCGCCATGGACATCATTGAGGCGGATGACGAGCCGGTCCGCGCCGTGCGCCGCAAAAAAGACGCGTCGATGGTCGTGGCCGGAAGGCTCGTCAAGGAAGGCGGCGCCGACGCGATGCTGTCGGCCGGCAACACGGGGGCGCTGATGACGACAGGATTGCTCGTTGTCGGCCGGATGGAAGGCATTGAGCGCCCTGCGCTTGCGCCGGTTCTGCCGACGCTGGACAACGTCGGCGTGCTGGCGCTCGATCTTGGAGCCAACATGGACGCGAAGCCCGAGCATCTGGTTCAGTACGCTGTCATGGGCAGCATTTACCGCGAAAAGGTGCACGGCATCCAGCGTCCTCGGGTAGGACTGCTCAACGTCGGAACGGAAGCCGGCAAGGGCAGCGAGCTGACCAAAGCCGCGTTCGACCTGTTGGAGCAGGCGCCGATCCATTTTGTCGGCAACGTTGAAGCGAGGGATGTTATGCAGCGCAATTGCGACGTGCTCGTTTGCGACGGCTTTTCCGGCAATATTTTGCTGAAGGCGATGGAAGGAACGGCGGGCGCCGTGATGAAAGAACTTAAAGACGCCTTCAAAAGCAGCCTGCTCACCAAGCTGGCGGCAGCCATCATGATGCCGGGCCTCAAAGGCCTCAAAAACAAGATGGACTACGCCCAGTACGGCGGCGCGCCGCTGCTCGGCCTGAACGGCCTCGTCGTGAAGTGCCATGGCTCCTCGGACGCCGAGGCGGTCAAAAATGCGGTCCGTCAGGCGCGGGTTGCTCTGCAGTCGCGGCTCATCCCGACGGTAGCCGCTGAAATTAAAGGAAAAGAGGTCTCCTTATGACATTAATCCCGGTAGGCATCATCGGCACGGGCAAGTATGTTCCGGAGCGCGTCCTGACCAATCAGGACCTGGAGAAAATGGTGGAGACCAACGACGAATGGATCGTTACCCGCACCGGCATTCGCGAGCGCAGAATCGCGGCGGAGCATGAGGCGACATCCGATCTCGCGTATGAAGCCAGCGTCAAGGCGCTGGAGAGCGCCGGCATTACGGCGGAGGATCTGGATCTGATCATCGTGGCGACGATTACGCCGGATATGTTTTTCCCTTCCACCGCAAGCTTGCTGCAGGATCGTCTTGGCGCATCCCGGGCTGCGGCGTTTGACCTGTCCGCAGCCTGCTCCGGATTTATTTACGGATTGGCAACGGGAGTGAACATGATTGCGACAGGCATGTACAAAAAAGTGCTGCTCGTCGGCGCGGAATGCCTCTCCCGCATTACCGATTACAACGACCGCAACACCTGCATTCTGTTCGGCGACGGCGCCGGAGCTGTTGTGCTTGGCGAGGTTGAGGCGGGACGCGGCTTCCAGTCGTTCGAGCTCGGCTCCGACGGCTCAGGCGGCCAGCTGCTCAAAATCCCTGGAGGCGGCTCGCGTCTTCCTTCCACCGCAGGCAGCGTTGAGGAGAAGCAGCATTATCTCAAAATGGCCGGCAACGACGTATTCAAGTTCGCTGTCCGCGTTATGGGCTCCTCGGCGGAGAACGCGCTGGCTAAAGCGGGCTTGACCAAAGCCGACATCGATCTGCTTGTGCCGCATCAGGCAAACATCCGGATCATCCAGTCGGCGCTAAACCGGCTCGAACTCCCGGAGGAAAAAGCGATGGTCAACCTGGACCGCTACGGCAACGTTTCCGCGGCTTCAATTCCGCTGGCGCTTGCCGAGGCTGTGGAGCAGGGGCGCGTTCATGACAACGACAAGCTGCTGCTTGTCGGCTTCGGAGGCGGTCTGACCTGGGGCGCTTGCGTACTCGTTTGGTAATCTAATTCCTGTCATCATTATCTATAACGCATAAGCGGGAGGACATTGTCTTGAGCAAAATCGCATTTGTATTTCCGGGACAGGGTGCCCAGGCGGTCGGAATGGGCAAGGACTTGTACGATTTCAGTCCGAGCGCCCGCGCAGTGTTCGGGGAAGCGGATACAGCGCTAGGATTCCCGCTTTCTGACCTGATATTCAACGGGCCGGACGAGTCACTGAAACAAACGGCCAATACGCAGCCCGCGCTGCTGACGGTTAGCGTCGCTTTTTTGGAGGCGTTTCGCGAATCCGGCGTCAAGCCGGATTTTGTAGCCGGACATAGCTTGGGCGAATACAGCGCGCTTACGGCGGCTGGAGCGCTTGGCTTTGCCGATGCGGTGCGGACGGTCCGCGCCCGCGGCGAGTTCATGGAGCAGGCTGTTCCGGGCGGGCAGGGCGCGATGAGCGCGGTGCTTGGCGCAGAACGTGAAGCTTTGTCGGCGCTCTGCGCGTCTATTACGGCGGAGGGCCATCCTGTTGAGCTCGCCAACGTCAACTGTCCGGGCCAGATCGTCATCTCCGGCAGTGCGGAAGGCGTTGCCCGCGCCGGCGAACGCATCAAGGAAGCCGGCGCCAAACGCGCCATCTCGCTTGAAGTCAGCGGGCCGTTCCATTCTTCGCTGATGAAACCGGCGGCGGAGCGTCTGTCCGGCGTATTGGACGGGGTCGCCATCACGGACGCTTCCGTGCCGGTCATCGCCAATGTGACGGCGGAGCCGGTTACGGCGGCTGCCGATATCCGCAGGCTGCTCGTAGAGCAGGTTTACTCTCCGGTGCTGTGGGAGGATACCGTTCAGCGGCTGATTCAGGAAGGCGTGGATACATTCGTTGAGCTGGGATCAGGCGCCGTTCTGGCGGGCTTGATCAAAAAAACCGACCGGGGCGTCCGCGTTCTGTCCGTCAACAGCGTAGATTCGCTGCAGGCGGCAGCGGCAGAGCTTCAGTCGCAATCTTAAGGAGGTACGCGCATATGTTTGCAGATTTGACTGGCAAAACAGCGCTCGTAACCGGAGCATCGCGCGGCATTGGCCGGGCGATTGCGGTGGCGCTTGCCGAAGCCGGCGCGGATGTCGCCGTTAATTATTCCGGCAGCGAAGCGGCAGCGGCGGAAACGGCGGCAGCCGTCGAGGCGCTGGGGCGCAAAGCGCTGATCCTGAAAGGCGATGTCGGCAAGTCCGCCGAATTTGAGGGTCTTGTTAAAAGCGTTCTTGACGCGTGGGGCAAGCTTGATATTCTCGTCAACAACGCGGGTATTACACGCGACAACCTGATCATGCGCATGAAAGAAGAAGAGTTTGATCAGGTAATCGAGACGAACCTCAAGGGCGTATTCAACGGCATCAAGGCTGTATCCCGCCCGATGATGAAGCAGCGCTCCGGCCGCATCATCAATATTTCGTCGGTCGTTGGCGCTCTCGGCAATCCGGGTCAGGCCAACTACGTTGCAGCCAAAGCCGGCGTAATCGGCTTGACGAAGTCTTCGGCCCGCGAGCTCAGCTCGCGCGGCATCACGGTGAATTGTATTGCTCCGGGCTTCATTGAGACGGATATGACGGACAAGCTGCCGGAGGAATCGCGCCAGTCTCTGCTTGGCGGCATTCCGCTGGCCCGCCTCGGCAAGCCGGAGGATATCGCAGCGGCCGTCCGTTTCCTTGCTTCCGATGCAGCTGCTTATATGACCGGCCAAACCGTCCATGTTGACGGAGGCATGTACATGTAAGTCGGGGCAGCAGGCCATCCTAATGCCGTGCGGCATGCGGCTCTGGCACCACAGCTGTTTAACGTATGGCATTTTGAAACAGATTCTCGTATAATACCATGGAGGAGGTGAACCGGATGTCCGAAGTAGTGGATCGCGTCAAACGCATCGTAGTCGATCGCCTTGGCGTTGACGAAGCGGAAGTGACCCTCGAAGCTTCCTTCAAGGATGACCTCGGCGCTGACTCGTTAGACGTTGTCGAGCTGGTCATGGAGCTTGAGGATGAATTCGACCTGGAGATCTCTGATGAAGATGCAGAGAAGATCACGACGGTGGGAGAAGTAGTCAATTACATACAATCTCATACGTAATTGTCCAACAAGAGTCCCGTTTTGCGACGGGACTTCTCTCATCATATAGGGGATGTAACAAGTCATCATAAGGACTGTCGCTTCAGCCTATCCGCTGCCCGCGCCTGTACGATCAGGTGCCGGAATCATCCAGCTTCATCCGAATCAAATTGCAAGTTATCCCGGTGTTACGGGATTTCCATAGAGAAGGACAAGCTTTACGACAGTGCGCGCAGCGCTGTCCATCTTGCCGTTCGTTGAGGTGAATCTAACTGATGAATAATAGAGTCGTAGTTACCGGCCTTGGCGTTCTGACAAGCCTGGGAGATAACAAAGAGCAATTTTGGGGGAACCTGATGGAAGGAAAGTCAGGCGTATCCCAAATCGAGTCGTTTGATGCGACGGATTATACAACGCAAATCGCAGCCGAGATCAAAGGTTTCAGTCCGGAAGCTTACGGATTGGACAAAAAAGAAGCGCGCCGTATGGACCGCTTTGTGCAGCTTGCCGTAGTAGCCAGCCTTAAGGCGGTTGAAGACTCCGGGCTTCGCATCGGCGAGAATAGCGACGCCGAGCGTACGGGTGTCATGGTCGGCTCCGGCATTGGCGGTTTGGGCACTTGGGAAGATCAGCACAGCGTGCTGCTTGAGAAAGGGCCGAAACGCGTCAGCCCGTTTTTCATCCCGATGATGATCGCAAACATGGCCTCCGGCCAGGTATCCATGGCAACAGGCGCCAAAGGTCCCAATACGACCGTTGTTACGGCCTGCGCAACGGGAACCCACACGATTGGCGACTCCTACAAAATGATTCAGCGCGGCGATGCCGACGTTATGATCTGCGGCGGAGCCGAGTCCACGATTCGCCCAATGGCGATGGCTGGCTTTTGCAGCATGCGCGCTATGTCTGTGCGCAACGACGACCCGGAAACGGCGAGCCGCCCGTTTGACATCGACCGTGACGGTTTTGTCATGGGCGAGGGAGCGGGAGTGCTTATTCTGGAATCGCTGGAGCATGCGCAAGCGCGCGGAGCTCACATCTACGCCGAGGTAATCGGTTACGGCATGAGCGGCGACGCTCATCATATGACCGAGCCTGACCCGGACGGGGCTGCCCGCTGCATGAAGATAGCGCTTCGCGACGCCGGCCTCAAGCCGGAAGATATTGATTATATTAATGCGCACGGAACGTCGACGCCGGTTGGCGACAAATCCGAGACGACCGCGATCAAAAATACGTTTGGCGACCATGCCTATAAGCTTGCCGTAAGCTCCACCAAGTCGATGACGGGCCATTTGCTCGGCGCTGCTGGCGGAGTAGAGGCGGTTATTCTAGCCATGACGCTTGAAAATGGCATCATCGCTCCGACGATCAACCTCGTGAATCAAGATCCGGAATGCGATCTTGATTACGTGCCGAACGAGCCCCGCAAGGCGGACGTGCGGGTTGCGCTATCGAATTCCTTCGGCTTCGGCGGGCATAACGCTACGATTATTATGAAGAAGCATGAAGCGTGACAGATTTCAGGAGCTCCAGCGCCAGCTGGGCCTTCCGTTCACCAAACCCCAGCTGCTGAGGCTGGCGTTCACGCATACATCTTACGTTAATGAACACCGCAGCAGCGTGCCGGAGGACAATGAGCGGCTGGAGTTTCTCGGCGATGCGGTTCTCCAGCTGCTCGTTTCGGAGCATCTGTTTGAAACGCATCCGCAGCGTCCGGAAGGCGAGCTGACGCGGATGCGGGCAGCTATTGTTTGCGAGCCGTCGCTGGCTCGTTTTGCCGAGCTGCTCGATTTTGGCTCCTATGTCCGGTTAGGCAAAGGGGAAGAGCAGCTTGGCGGCCGTCAGCGTCCGGCGCTGCTGGCGGATTTGTTTGAAGCCTTTGTCGGCGCTTTGTATTTGGACGCCGGCGTAGACGCCGTCCGAGAATTTCTCCGCAGGGAAATGTTTCCGAAGCTGGAGGATACACCAGGGCTTTCCGGCAAGGATTACAAATCCAAGCTTCAGGAAAGAGCTCAGAACCTTTCGCTCGGCGCGGTAGAGTACCGCGTAGCGGAGGAGCGCGGGCCTGCTCACGACCGCGAGTTTGTTGTCGAAGTGCTCGTCGGCGAGCAGGTACTCGGCACCGGCCTCGGCCGTACCAAAAAAGAGGCCGAGCAAAGAGCGGCCGAGGAAGCCTGGGAGCAGACTCGGGACAAGGAATAAACAACCGTCTACATGATGCGGGTTTTCCCGAAAAATCCCGGCAACCTGATCGATCAGGTTGCCGGGATTTTTTTATCGGTAAGTCCCTGGACGGATGCTCCAATAGGGCGGCAAGCCGTGCTGTAGGCCGCTAACCTATGATACAATAGCCGCAAGAGGTGAACACCGATCTATGTTGTTGAAGCGAATTGAATTATCCGGCTTTAAATCGTTTGCCGATAAGACCGAAATGGAGTTTGTGCGCGGTATTACCGCTGTAGTAGGCCCGAACGGAAGCGGCAAAAGCAATATTTCTGACGGCATCCGCTGGGTGCTAGGCGAGCAAAGCGCCAAAAGCCTGCGCGGCGGTAAAATGGAAGATATTATTTTTGCCGGCAGCGATGCTCGAAAAGCGGTGAATTACGGGGAGGTGTCGCTGACGCTGGACAACTCCGACGGCACTCTTGCTGTGGAAAATTCCGAGGTAACGGTGACGCGGCGCGTTCACCGCAGCGGTGACAGCGAATATATGATTAACCGCCAGCCTTGCCGTTTGAAGGATATTACCGAGCTGTTCATGGATACCGGCATTGGCAAAGAAGCCTACTCCATTATCGGCCAAGGCCGGATTGAGGAAATTCTCAGCACCCGTTCGGAGGACCGGCGCGGTATTTTTGAGGAAGCGTCAGGCATCGTGAAGTACAAGGCGCGCAAAAAGGAAGCGCAGCGCAAGCTGGACGACACCGAAAACAATCTGCTCCGCATTCATGATCTCGTATCTGAACTAGAGGATCAGGTGGAGCCGCTGCGCGAGCAATCCGAACGCGCCGTGCTTTATAAAGAGCTGAAGGAAGAGCTGAAAAACAGCGAGATTGCTCTGTACGTTCATCAGATTGACGGCGTGCATCAAAGCTGGAACGAGAACAACAGCCGCCTGGAATCGCTCAAAAAGGAAGAGCTGGAGCTCGCTTCGGTCGTCAGCAAACATGATGCTTCGCTCGAGAAGGACCGCCAGGAGCTGCGCCGTCTGGAGGAGCAGCTGGAAGAGCTGCATGCCAGCATGCTGGAGTACAGCGAGGAATTCGAGAAATGCGAAGGCCATGGCGAGGTGCTCAAGGAGCGCCGTCGTTATCTCGGCGACAGTCTTGAGCAGCTGCAGCAGACGCAGGAGACATTGGCGATCCGCAAGCAAGAGCTGGCCGCCGAAGAGGAGCAGGTTCGCGCCAAAGCATCAGCGCTTGAGGCGCAGCTGATCGACCTTCGCAGCCGTGCGGGCAGCGAAGAGAACCGGCTGCAGGGTGTTGCCGGCGGCACATCGCTGGTAGCGGGGGAATCGCTGAAGGGCGAGCTGCTTGAGGTGCTGAGCACGATGGCTCAGCTGCGCAACGAGATTCGTTATGCGGAACAGCAGCTGGAAACGCTGCAGCGCCGCAAGGAACGGTTGGGCGGCGAAGAAGGCAAATGGCAGGAGCAATCCGGCCGGCTGCAAGGAAAACAGGCGGAGCTTGGCGCGGCGCTTGCCGCCACGTCTGCGGAGCTGGAAAACGTTCGAAGCAAGTACATAGAGGAGTCCCAGCGCGTTCAGCAGCTTCAGAAGCGTCAAGAGGAAGCGTCGGCTGCTGTCCGCAGCTGGGAACAGCGCAAGGAAGCCCTGGTATCCCGCCGCGACACGATGAAGGAAATGCAGGATGCGCTCGACGGCTTCATGCACGGCGTGCGGGAAGTGCTGAAAGCGTCCCGCCGGTCTTCCGGTGGTTTGGAAGGTGTGCACGGTGCGGTAGCCGAGCTGGTGCGCGTGCCGCATCGCATTGAAACGGCGGTAGAAACCGCGCTTGGCGGCGCGATGCAGCATGTTGTCATGCAGGACGAGCGTACAGCGCGGGCGGCAATTGCTTTTCTGAAGCAGCGCCAGCTAGGACGGGCGACGTTCCTGCCGCTAGATGTTATCAAGGCGCGTTCCGTGCCGGAACAGGACCGCAGGCAGCTTTCGACGATGGAGGGATTCATCGGTATCGCCGCGGAGCTTGTATCCTGCGATTCGAAGTACGAGTCCATCGTCGGCAATTTGCTCGGCAACGTGCTGCTTGCCGAGAATTTGGAGGCGGCGAACCGGATTGCGGCCCGCTGCGGATATCGCTTCCGCGTCGTGACGTTAGAGGGAGACATCGTGAACGCGGGCGGCTCCATGACCGGCGGCAGCCTGCAGAAAAAAGGAGCCAGCCTGCTTGGCCGGCAGCGCCAAATCGAGCAGCTGGACGAGGAATCCAGCGAGCTGCAGCGGCAGCTGGATCGCGTGCGCGCGGAGCTGTCTGATATTCGCAAGGAGGCTTCTATTGCGGCTCAGAACCGAGACGAGCTGCGTGAGACTGCGGAGCGTCTGAAGCTGCAGGAGCAGCAGCAGCGTGCTGAGCTGCAGCATGCCGAGAGCGAGCTGTCGGCATTGGCGGAACAAGGCGCTGTGTTCAGCTCAGACCGTTCCGGCTACGAGGAGGAAGAGCAGTCGCTTCGCAACTCCTCTGCCGAGGCGGCGGCGAGGCTTGACGAGCTGGGCATTCGCGAAGCCGGTTTGCAGGAGGCGATTCGCATCGCCGAGGAGCGGCGCAAAGCGAGCGAATCGGAGAAGGAGGAGCTGCAGGTTCAGCTCACCGACCTGAAAATTCAGATGGCGAAGGCCGATCAAGAGCGGCTGGCGGTGCAGGATACGTTGAACCGGGTCCGCTCCGACGTAAGCCGTGCGGCTAACGAAGCCGCTGCCGTGGATGCGCAGCTTCGCCAGCGTACCGCTGAGCTGGAGAAGCTTGAGGAAGACTCTGTGCGCCAGATCGAAGAGCTTAACCGGTTGCGCCTGCGCAAACAGGATTGCAGTGAGCAAACTGACCTCAAACGTTCGGCGAGAGCTGATAAGGGCCGTGAGCTGGAGCTGATGGAAAATGAAACGCGCGAGCAGCGCAACGGGCTCAAACGTGTCGAGGAACAGCTGCGGCAGACCGAAATTGCCGTCAACCGTCTAGATGTTGAGCTGGACAACCTGCTGCGCAAGCTGAGCGAGGAATATGGCTTAAGCTACGAGCTGGCAAAAGCGCGTTACCAGCTGGAAGGTGACGCCGCCGAGGCGCAAACCGCTGTGCGCGATCTGAAGCGCCGTATCGGGGCGCTCGGGGACGTCAATCTCGGAGCGATTGAAGAATATCAGCGCGTTCGCGAACGGTTCGAGTTTCTAGACAGCCAGCGCCAGGATTTGATGGAGGCAAAGGCAACGCTGTATGAGGTCATCCGCGAGATGGAGGATGAAATGTCGCGCCGTTTCCGCCTTACATTTGAGGAGATCCGCCGGCATTTCGTCGTCGTATTTGCCAAGCTGTTCGGCGGCGGACGTGCTGACCTGACGCTAGCCGATCCCGAGCGGATTTTGGATACGGGCATTGATATTCTCGCCCAGCCGCCGGGTAAGAAGCTTCAAAACCTTCAGCTGCTCTCCGGCGGAGAGCGCGCGCTGACGGCAATTGCGCTGCTGTTTGCAATTTTGCAGGTGAAGCCGGTGCCGTTCTGCGTGCTCGACGAGGTCGAAGCGGCTTTGGACGAGGCGAATGTATCCCGTTTTGCCCAGTATTTGCGGGAGTTCTCGGAGCTGACCCAGTTCATCGTCGTCACTCATCGCAAAGGCACGATGGAAGAGGCCGATGTGCTGTACGGCGTCACGATGGAAGAGGGCGGCGTATCCAAGCTTGTGTCCGTCCGTCTGGAGGACGATTTTGAGGATGGGGACGAGTCGGCCTCGGCATGATGCATGATCGGTTCGCCGATAATTTTAACTATGACAAGTTAGTACCGGAGGGATTGCAATGGGCTTTTTCAAAAAGCTGAAGGATAGCATCGCAAGCAAGGCTGAGTCCGTAACAAATGTGTTTAAGGAAGGTTTGGCCAAAACACGCACCGCTCTCGTTGAGAGGGTTGAAGAGCTTATTACGCGCCGCAAAAAGATCGACGAAGAGTTCTACGAGGAGCTCGAAGAGATTTTGATCGGCGCCGACGTAGGCGTCAATACGGTCATGGAGCTGATTGAAGATCTGCGCGCAGAGGTTAAAAAGCGCAAGATCGAGGAAGCGTCCCAGCTGCAGCCGGTGCTGTCTGAAAAGCTGATTGGACTGCTTGGCGGAGATCAGGACAACAGTTTGCGTATTGCGGAAGACGGCATTACGGTTATTCTGTTCGTCGGCGTTAACGGCGTTGGCAAAACGACTACGATCGGCAAGCTGGCGCATCGTTTCAAAAGCGAAGGCAAATCCGTGTTGCTCGCTGCAGGAGACACATTCCGCGCCGGTGCGATTGAGCAGCTGGAAGTATGGGGACAGCGCGTCGGCGTTGACGTCATCCGCCAGCAGGCGGGCTCCGACCCGGCGGCGGTTATGTACGATGCGGTTCATGCCGCCAAGCAGCGTAAAGTCGACGTACTGCTCTGCGACACGGCGGGCCGGCTGCAAAACAAAAACAATCTGATGGAAGAGCTGAACAAAATTTTCCGCGTCATCCAGCGTGAAATTCCCGGCGCTCCGCATGAAGTGCTGCTCGTGCTGGACGCCAACACCGGCCAGAACGCGCTCAGCCAAGCCAAGCTGTTCGGGGAGAAAAGCGGCGTAACCGGCCTCGTGCTGACAAAACTGGACAGCACGGCAAAAGGCGGTATCGTCATCGCTATCCGCAACGAGCTTAGCTTGCCGGTCAAACTGGTCGGCCTCGGCGAAAAAATGGGCGACCTGCAGACATTCGACAGCGAGCAGTTTGTTCACGCCTTGTTCGCCGGAATTATTCGCGAGCAGGAGCAGGACGAATAGCATTGTAACAAGGTGACAAGGTCTTAAGCTTGACACCTGATGTCCGCTGCGTTATGATAGGTCTCGCGAAGAAACATCCGGCGGAAGGAGCTGCTGTGATGGGAGCGGATAGCCGCGATGCTCTGGAGAAGACAAACCGGATCAACATGCTGTTTGATCTATACGGTACGCTGCTCACCGAGAAGCAGGTCGATATCCTGACTTCTTATTTTCGGGAAGACTTCTCGCTTGGCGAGATTGCCGCAGAGCTGGGCATTAGCAGACAAGCCGTGTACGAGCATGTGAAGCGTGGCGGTTTGCTGCTGGAGGAATACGAAGCAAAGATCGGGCTGCTGGAACGCTCGGCGGCTGCGGCGCAGCTGCTGGACGAGCTGGAGCGCGCCGCGCTTGGTTTAGAGGCCGATGAGGGCAAACGGATCAGCAGTTTGGCCCACGGGCTGCGGGAAGCGCTGCTTCCCGGTACGATGCAATGAGATTGAATCAATTATGAACGGCGGGCATAACGCCGGATTTTATAGATGTACAGTAGTAAATGCGCAATGAAAATCAAGGAAGAAGCGGACAGGAGGTGGCGACAATGGCTTTTGAAGGACTGTCAAGCCGGCTGCAGAGTGTGTTCGGCAAGTTGCGCGGCAAGGGCAAGGTAACGGAGGAAGACCTGAACGACGCCATGCGCGAGGTCAGACTTGCCCTGCTGGAAGCTGACGTTAACTTTAAGGTGGTCAAGGAGTTTATCGCGAAGGTCAAGGAGAAGGCACTCGGCCAAGAGCTGCAGAAGAGCTTTACGCCGGGCATGGTCATCATTGACATCGTGAACAAGGAACTGACCGAGCTGATGGGCGGTACGCAGAGCAAGCTGGCGAAGGCCAACAAGCCGCCGACCGTTATTATGATGGCGGGCCTGCAGGGCGCCGGTAAAACGACGACGTCGGGCAAGCTTGCGCTCATGCTCAAAAAATCGAACCACAAGCCGCTGCTTGTGGCGGGCGATATTTACCGTCCTGCCGCAATCAAGCAGCTGCAAGTGGTCGGCAGCGGAATCGGCGTTCCGGTATTCACGCTCGGCGACCAGACATCTCCAGTGGAGATTGCTCGTCAAGGTCTGCAGCATGCCAAGGACAACGGGCTTGATTATGTCATCATCGATACGGCCGGCCGGCTGCACATCGATGAAGCGCTTATGGAAGAGCTGAAGCAAATTCATGAGGTAACAAAACCCGATGAGGTGCTGCTTGTTGTTGATGCCATGACAGGCCAAGAAGCGGTTAACGTGGCGCAAAGCTTCCACGATCAGCTTGAGCTGACTGGCGTTGTGCTGACGAAGCTGGACGGCGATACCCGCGGCGGCGCGGCGCTGTCGGTCAAGGCTGTCACGGGCTGTCCGATCAAGTTTGCCGCAAGCGGCGAAAAAATCGAACCGCTTGAGCCTTTCCATCCTGAGCGAATGGCATCCCGGATTCTCGGTATGGGCGACATGCTTTCCCTGATTGAGAAAGCTCAGGCGGGCATTGATGCAGATAAAGCGGCCGAGATGGAGCGCAAGATGCGCAACGCCGAGTTCACCTTCGAGGATTTCCTGGAGCAGATGGAGCAGGTCCGCAATATGGGGCCGCTGGATCAGATCATGGACATGCTGCCGGGCATGAACAAGATGAAGGGCATGAAGGATCTCAAGGTGGACGACAAACAGGTCGGACGTATCGAAGCAATCGTGAAGTCGATGACGACCGATGAGAAGCGCAAGCCCGAGATTCTGAATCATAGCCGCCGTAGACGGATTGCCGCAGGCAGCGGCACCTCAATTGCCGAGGTCAATCGCCTGATTAAGCAGTTCGACGATATGCGCAAAATGATGAAACAGTTCAGCTCTATGATGGGACCCGGAGGCGGCATGAAGATGCCTAAGGGAGCCAAGGGCGGTATGAATATGAACAGCCTCAAGGGCATGTTCGGCAAAAACAAAAAGTTTCCGTTCGGCTGATTGCCGACGGAGGAGCTTTAAACGGCGTCCATTGGCGCCTGATTCTTTCAAGGAGGTGAAGTAAAATGGCAGTACGTATCCGTCTGAAACGCATTGGCGCTCACAAAGCACCTTTCTACCGCGTCGTGGTATCTGATTCCCGTTCCCCGCGCGACGGTCGTTTCATCGAAGAAATCGGCACTTATAACCCGGTTGCACAACCGGCTCAAGTGAATATCGACGAAGAGAAAGCCCTCAAGTGGCTGCAAACGGGAGCGCAAGCTTCTGACACCGTCCGCAACCTGCTTTCCAAAGCAGGCGTGCTTACGAAATTCCACGAGCTGAAGCACCAAAAATAAGAAATCGCCCTCGGGATGATTTCGGAATAAGAGCTTGGCAAGAGGGTTAGGATGTATATCCTAGCCCCTTTTGCATACAATGCGAGGTGATACTGATGGCGGAACAATGGTACACAGTCGGCGAAATCGCCAATACGCACGGAATTCGCGGAGAGGTCAAAATCGTGCCGCATACGGATTTTGCGGAACAGCGTTTTGCGCGCGGCAGCAAGCTGTGGATTCATAGGGCAGATGAGCCTGGCGCAGTCCAGGTGGAAGTGCTTAGCTCGCGTAACCACAAAAACACCTATATCGTTAAGCTGAAAGGCTTTGACAATATTAACGAGGTGGAAAAGTTCAAGGGCAGCCTGCTTAAAATTACGGGGGAACACCGTGAGAAGCTGGATGAAGGCGAATTTTACTACACAGATATTATTGGCTGCGAAGTGATTACAGAGGAAGAGGAGCGGCTTGGTGTCGTCACCGAGATTCTCCGTCCCGGCGCCAATGACGTATGGGTCGTAGAGCTGGAGAATGGCAAAGAGCTGCTGCTTCCCTATATCGATGACGTCGTGCTGAAGGTCAATGTTCACAGCAAAAAGATTACGGTCCGGCTGCTGGAAGGGTTGATGTAGCCGATGAGAATTGATGTGCTGACGCTGTTCCCGGAAATGTTCGACGGCGTTTTCGGGGCCAGCATACTCGGCAAAGCCCGGGATAAGGGCATCGTCTCGCTGAATGCGGTTAATTTCCGTCTATATGCGAATAACAAGCATAATACGGTTGACGACTATCCGTATGGCGGCGGAGGCGGCATGGTGCTCAAGGCTGAACCTGTATTTTCGGCTGTAGAGGATCTGCTCGGATTGAAGCCTAAGTCTGGCGCCGATTCTACGTTCGGAACGCCAGGTTTTGACGCTGTGTTGGAACAGGACGGGGAAGCCCAACCCGCATCGGAGAGCGTTGGACTGCCGGTTTCAAAGGGAGCGGATTACCTGTCACATTCTGCTCCCTCTGGTACCGAGAGTGCTGAAGCGGGCGTTCCGGGTGAGTCAGCTAAAGGCAGCCGCCCGCCGCGAATTATTTTAATGTGCCCGCAAGGAGAACCGTTCACCCAGCGCAAAGCGGAGGAGCTGGCGGCGGAGGAACGGCTTATTTTTATTTGCGGACATTACGAAGGTTATGACGAGCGGATTCGCGAACATCTTGTCACGGACGAGCTGTCCATAGGCGACTATGTGCTGACCGGCGGCGAGCTGCCGGCGATGGTCATGATTGATAGTGTTGTGCGGCTGCTTCCCGGCGTACTTGGCAACGAGTCGTCGGCCGTTACAGATTCCTACAGCACCGGATTGCTGGAGTACCCTCACTACACCCGTCCTGCGAGCTTTCGAGGCTGGGATGTCCCGGAGGTGCTGCTGTCGGGGCACCACAGTCGCATTGAGCAATGGCGGCGGGAACAATCGCTGCAGCGGACTTTGCAGCGCAGGCCGGATTTGCTGGAGGCCGCGCCGCTGTCGGACAAGGAGCGGGACTGGATCCGCGCCAAGCAGCAGAGCGATAACCAATAAAATCCGGATCGTGAGACTTGTTGAAATGCTTACATAGAAGGGAACCATGTTCCTCATTTCTAATGGACGTTCAGCAAGGAGAAAATTAACCTTTGTCCGTGCCGGGCATTGTATTTTCGTCCGGGCTATGGTATGATTGGCAATGTTGTTTGCAAACTCGGGCGGTCCTCTATCGGCAACGATCCGGCTCATTTGGAGAGTCGGCTAGCTTATATGAACGTCTATGGTGGAAGGAGGCACTACTCATGAACATTGTACAAGCGATTACCCAAGAGCAGCTTCGTAAGGACATCCCTAGCTTCCGTCCTGGCGACACGCTGAAAGTGTACGTAAAAGTTATCGAGGGATCCCGCGAGCGCGTTCAGCTGTTCGAAGGCGTTGTAATTAAACGTCGCGGCGGCGGAATTAGCGAGACGTTTACCGTCCGCAAAATTTCTTACGGTGTTGGCGTGGAGCGTACGTTCCCGATCAACTCGCCTAAGATCGATCGCATCGAGGTTACCCGCCGCGGTAAAGTGCGCCGCGCGAAACTGTACTACCTGCGTGAACTGCGCGGTAAAGCAGCGCGGATTAAAGAAATCCGCCGCTAGGCAACGATTGAAGTGCCGTAAAGATGGAATGCTTAGAGGGGCTTGCCGCAAACAAGCCCCTTTTCGTGTATGAATGGAAGCTGTTCCCATGCTCCTTTTTATAAATGGAAGCAGACCGGGAAATGGCCATAGAGAACACCCTTTCGGGAGACGGAAAGAAGGCTGAGCACAGATGGTGGACGAGCAGCTCCAGGAGCAGCAGCAACCGGCGTCAGGCGGAAGCAAGGCCCGGAAAGAGATTTTTGAATGGATCAAAGCGCTGGCAATTGCGGCGATACTGGTCTGGGTGATCCGCTGGTTCCTCTTTGCCCCATTTGCGGTGGATGGACCGTCCATGCAGCCGAACTTCCATACTGGCGAACGGCTGATCGTCAATAAAATTTTATACGAATTCCGCAAGCCGAAGCCGGGCGAGGTTGTTGTATTCCATGTTCCGCAAGAAGGCCGGGATTTCATTAAACGTGTCATTGCCGTACCGGGCGACACCGTTCGTGTAGAAGGCGACGATGTATATGTGAATGACAAAAAGCAGGACGAGCCGTATTTGAAACAAGCCATTGCCGACGCGCAAGCGAGAGGCGAGCTGTGGAATCAAAACGGGCCGAATTTCCCGAACGAATTCGTTCCTGAAGGAAAAGTGCCAGAGGGTACATTCCTTGCTATGGGCGACAATCGCAGCAACAGCGAGGACAGCCGGAGAATCGGTTTTATCCCTTACGATCAGCTGATTGGGCGTGCCGATCTGATTTTCTGGCCGCTCAACGACATTCAAATTATAAAACATGGGTAGGCGCTGAGCCTGCCCTCAATTTTTAAAAAGAGGTGTTCGCATGACGATTCAGTGGTTCCCCGGACATATGACACGCGCTCGCAGGCAAATCGAGGACAAGCTCAAGCTGATTGATATTGCCATCGAGCTGCTGGATGCGCGCGTTCCTATGTCCAGCCGCAACCCGATGGTGGACGACATTCTGAGGGGCAAACCACGACTCATTCTGCTGAACAAAGCGGATCTCGCTGACTCCCGGGAAACTGACCGCTGGATGGCTTATTTTGCTTCCAAAGGATATCCCAGCATTGCGGTCGATTCATCCACCGGTTCCCGGGTAAACGAGATTCCCGTTAAGGTCCGCGAAATTTTGAACGACAAAATCCAGCGTATGCTGGACCGGGGCATGAATCCGCGTGCGATGCGGGCGTTAATTGTCGGTATTCCGAACGTCGGCAAGTCGACGCTGACCAACCGGCTGGCTGGCCGTCATATCGCAGCTACCGGCGACCGTCCTGGCGTGACGAAGGGCCAGCAGTGGATTAAGGTTGGCAGTGAGATGGAGCTGCTGGATACGCCGGGTATTTTGTGGCCGAAGTTTGAGGATCAGTTGGTTGGTTACAAGCTGGCGATGACCGGAGCAATTAAGGAGCAGGTGCTCAACATTGAGGACGTGGCGTATTTTGCGGTCCGCGTGCTGGTTGAGCGGTACTGGCCGGAGATGCAGGAGCGTTTTGGCCTGGATGAGCAGCCGACTGATCTGGATGATAACATGCAAATTGTTGCCGTCATGGAGCAAATCGGCCGCAACCGCGGCTGCTTGATCAGCGGCGGACGGGTTGATCTGGAGAAGGTATCCGGCATAATTTTGCGCGAAATGCGCGCCGGCAAGCTTGGACGACTGACACTGGAGGCGGCCCCTCCGGCAGCAAAGTCATGAGCCGCCGCAAAGGGGCGCCGCATTCGGCGCAAGTCAAGGACGAGCAGAACCTGTTGCCGCTTGAATCGGATGAGACTGTGGAAGCGGGCGGGCCCTCTGATGAGGACGTCGTTGATCTGCTTGCGTTCGAGAAACGGCATTGGGCGGATGGACAGGAGTTCGTATGCGGCGTTGATGAGGTTGGACGCGGCTGTTTATTCGGCGATGTTGTAGCGGCTGCGGTTATTTTGCCGGCTGGCCTTGTTTTGGAAGGCG
The DNA here is from genome assembly GCF_023715725.1 of Paenibacillus pasadenensis. Classification (GTDB taxonomy): domain Bacteria; phylum Bacillota; class Bacilli; order Paenibacillales; family Paenibacillaceae; genus Paenibacillus_O; species Paenibacillus_O pasadenensis_A. Next base: position 328,635 of record NZ_JAMBOT010000001.1, on the reverse strand, counting down.
TTCATGATTCAAAAAAACTGTCCGAGAAAAAGCGGGAGCAGCTTTACAACGTTATCATTGATGCGGCGGTTGCTTGGGCAGTAGCGCGCGTGGATTCGGCGGAAATCGACCGCATTAATATTCGTCAAGCTTCGCGTCTCGCCATGAAACAAGCGGTGTTGGCATTGAATCCGCAGCCGGAGCATCTGCTCATTGATGCCGAGACAGTGGATTTGGAGCTGCCGCAGACCCGGATTATTCATGGCGACGCGCTGAGCCAGTCGATCGGCGCCGCGTCTATCATCGCAAAAGTGACACGCGACCGGCTGTGCAAGGAAGTTTGGGATCTGCACTATCCGGCTTACGGCATTGCCGTACATAAAGGTTATGCAACAGCCATGCACCGCGAGGCGCTGGCACAGTTCGGGGCGACGCCGCTGCATCGCCGTTCCTTCCTGGGCAAAATTTTACCGCAGGAGCAGCAGACCTTATTCTAACCTTGTGAAGGGGACGCGGAAGCGTACGTTCACAAGGTTTTTTTTCATGCAAAACGGCTCATAACTAGGCGGATTTTGGTCGATATAACGGCATAGATAGGCTGCGTTATCGGAGTGAGGGCAGATCCGATTACGCGTCAAAAGGAGGCTGCGGGATGAATATCGGATCGTTTATGAAGCTGGTCGGGGACATTCAGCCTGCCGCCAACCGGGTATTGGAGCTGAGGCCGGGACAGACGGTGCGGGCAACGGTTGTTGAGGCAGGGCCTGGAGCTAACGAGGCTTTGCTGCAAATTGGGGACAACCAGCTTGTTGCCAAGCTGGAAACGCCGTTAAAAGCAGGCCAGACGGCTTCGCTTCAAGTGCAAGGAGAGACGCCGGAAGGATTGCTGCTGCTGAAGCTGGCAGATAAAACGGCTAAAGGAACAGGTGAGCCGGAATTGGAGCAGTGGAAGGAGCTAGCTGCCAAGCTTGGGTTGCCGGGCAAGGATAGCGGCGCTGCTGCACTGCTTAAGGAGCTGCGTGCGGCTGGGCTGCCGCTAACTCGCGAGACGGCTGCCGCAGTCGCCACGGCAGCAGCGCTGAAGCCGGAAGGGGCGGATGCAGCCGAATGGCTGCGGGCAGCAGCTTCTGCAATTCAGCGGGGTTTGCCGGTGACTCAAGAGACATTGCTTGCACTGCGACAAGCGATGTCGGGACCTCCGGTTCACGAATTGCTCGGCAAGCTCCAGCAGGAGCTGGAAGCTTGGGCAGGCAGCCGGCAGGCGGGAGTCGTGGCTCAACCTGCCTCAGCTGCGGCGCCAGGCACTGCTGGAGGGCCGGCAGGAGCGGGTGAGCTGACACTGCGTTCTTCACAGCTTGAAGGAAACGTACCGGCGGCAAACGGAGTGGCGTCCGCTTCAAGCGGGGGAGAAGTCGCCGCGAGGCTGTTGACTCTGTTGAAAGAGGGCGGGGGGTGGATTGCGCCTCATACAGAGCGAGGAAACCAAGCTGGGATTGCTGGTAAAGCAGATCCAAATGAAGCTGTTGGTGCAAAGCAGATAAGTGCTAGCAGCTTGCCGCCTTCTGGTTTGACCGCATCAGAAGCTGCTGCAAATGAAGCCGCTCCAGCCGAACCCCGGACAGAGTTGATGCGAGGCGGAGATAAACCGGCATTGTCTGCTGCTGCCAGCCCTGCTGGCGGCGGGGCGCAAGGGACAGCCGCATCGGTTAAAGCATTTTTGCAATGGATGGGTACTTCTCATGAACATGCTTTATTAGAGCTTCCTGCTCAGCAGCCAAAAGGAGCAGGCGAGCCGCGTACAGGGACCTCTCAGCCTGCCAACCACGGTCATGCTGCGCAACCTGTTGGAGATGAGACTGCAGCCAATGCTGGCAGCAGGACGGTTGATGGCCAGATCATTCGAACGGCAGCCCGATTACCGGTGGGGTCGCCAACTGAGCCAGCCGCAGAGACTGCACAGCGGGCTGCTGCCGGGGGTTCATATTCTGGGAACGCCGCTGATTCAGCTGCCGCCGGTAAATCGGCTGGTGCTGCCGCCTCTGCCCCCCAAACAGGAACGCAGCAGGCCATGAAAGCAGACGCTCCAGGCAGCGTCAGAACCGGCGATAACTTAACGGACGGTGAATCAGAGGCTGCTGCGGGCAAATCCGCACCCGCCTTAAACGAAAGGATCACTTCATCTGAAGCAAGAGCAGCTGCTGCCTTTGCATTGCCAGCTGGCGCTTTGGCGGAAGGGCAGAGCGAAGTGACATTGAAGGCGGCTCTGCTTCAGCTGCTTGAGCAGCCTGACGTCCCTGCAGCGGTGAAAGAAGCGGGCAATCAACTGATGCAGCAAATTACCGGCCAGCAGCTGCTGCTTTCGCCGGAGCGAAGCGGGATTTTCTTTTCTCAGTTAAGCTTGCAGCTTCCGATCAAGACGCCGGACGGTGAGTCCACGGCTACAATCCAAGTTCAGACGCGCCGCGGCGGCAAAGGAGCCGTAGACGCAGCTAACTGCAGGCTGCTGTTCCAGCTTGAGCTCAGCTCGCTTGGCACAACTGCAATTGACGTGCATGTTGTCGATAAAGTGGTGTCATTGACGGTATATGGGGCTAATCCAGTCATCCCTCAGCTGCTGGAGGCTGGCAGGCCTGAGTTGAATAATCGGCTTCAGGAATCCGGCTACCGTCTGCTGGGCCTTCGCGCTGTGGAACCGAAACCAGCGGTGCAGATGGAAGGCAATCAAGCAGGAGAGTCTGGAAAGAGCAGCGTCCCGTCGCAGTGGAGTCAGGATGTTTACCGTGGGGTGGATCTCAAAGTATGAGCGGAAATGAGCAGACTTACGGCAAAATCGAGGGACAGCGCGATTTGAAGCCAGCCGGAGAAAAGGCTGAACCGCCGCGTAAAGCGGTCGCTCTCAAATACAATCCTGTTGACGGTGCTCCGACTGTTACCGCAAAGGGCAAAGGGAACTTGGCGGAAGAAATTGTACAGCGAGCAAGGGAAAATGGCGTGCCGGTGCAGGAAGACCGCTCTTTGGTGGAGGTATTGTCCAAGCTTGATCTCGACCAGCAAATACCGCCCGAGCTGTACGAGCTGGTAGCGGAAGTACTGAGTTTTATCTACAGAACGGATCGTGAGGCGCGGTCGTTTCAGGATGAGGCGGGAACGAATGCTCACCAACAAGGACGTTTATGAATAGGGCAGGGGATAGAGATAGCGGCAAAGAGAGTTACGCTAGTTCTAGTAAATACATCACTGACTCACAGCCGGTCGGCAAACGGCCGGACCAGAGAAAACGTTCCGGCGAAATTGCCGAAAACGCCGTTGCGGAATGGATGCTGGAGCAAGGTTATAAAATCGCCGAGCGCAATTGGCGCTGCCGTCAAGGAGAGCTTGATCTGATCGCCTGGGACAATGGGCGGCTTGTCGTTGTTGAGGTTCGCTCCGCACGTGCCGGAAGCCGTTTCGGAACGGCGTTGGAGGCGCTGCACAGCCGTAAGCAGCAGAAGGTGCGCCTTGTCGCATCTGTGTATGTGCAGCAAAAGGGCTGGAGCGGAAACATTCGCTTTGACGCAGCGGCGGTAACGCTTGATTACAGCGGACAGAGGGTGGAGGACATCGTTTATGTCCGCCAAGCTTTTTAATCCAGTCCATTAAGACTAAAAAAGCATCCAAGCCGCATCGTACGCGGAAGTGGATGCTTTTTTAATATTTAACTGATTGGGTATAACTTATCTCTGAAGCTAGCATTCAACTCCAGCCGGGCAGCCTCCGGTATTGAATCGCCTCCGCCACATGAGAGGCCTCAATCACTTCACAGCCTTCCATATCGGCAATGGTGCGGGACAGCTTCAAAATCCGGTCGCGGGCGCGCAGGCTGATGCCGAGCCTGTCAAATGCTTGCTGCAGCAGATTCGACGCTTCCGGCTGCAGAGAAGCCGCCCGGCGCAGTGCAACGCCAGACAATTCGCCGTTCCACAGCACGTCGAACCCGGGCCGGCGTTTTTGCTGCGCCTGAATGGCGCGCTGTACGAGCGCACGCATATCGGCGGTGCTCATCCCGGACTGAGCGCTGTCTATCGATTCCGGGCGCTGCACCTCAACGAGCAGGTCGATTCGATCCAGCATGGGGCCGGAAATGCGCGAACGGTACCGGTCGATGGCGGTTTGCGAGCAGCTGCATTCCGGCTGGCCTTGAGCGCCGCCGGCGGTAGCGCCAAGAAAGCCGCACGGGCAAGGATTCATGGAAGCCGCAAGCTGAAAGGAAGCGGGAAAGCGATATACGGCGCGGGCCCGCGCCAGCGTGACCTCCCGGTCCTCCAGCGGCTGACGGAGCGACTCCAGCGCCGCGCGCGGGAATTCCGGCAGCTCGTCGAGAAACAGCACGCCGCGATGCGCCAGCGTAACTTCGCCGGGGCGGGGGATGGAGCCGCCGCCGACAAGGCCTCCGGCAGAAATAGTATGATGCGGCGAACGGAACGGCCGCTCGGTAATGAGCGTGTCCAGCCGGGCAAGCTTGCCGGCGACGCTGTATATTTTGGTCACCTCCAGTGATTCCTCGTCGGACATCGGCGGAAGAATGCCGGGCAGCCTGCGGATCAGCATCGTTTTTCCAGTGCCAGGCGGACCGGACAGTAATATATTGTGGCGGCCGGCTGCGGCGATGGCGAGAGCCCGTTTGGCTGCATGCTGTCCTAACACATCGGAATAATCGAGGCGGTTTTCTGCCCAAACCGAATCTGTTGCAGAAGCGTTGACGGACTCTGCGCTGCTGCTCTTCGGCCTTTCATCACCGCGCCATAATAAACTGTCCCAGCCTTCCGCCTCGCGGCAGCATTCAGCCAGCTGTTTGAGACTGCTCGCTGCGTAAACTTCCATGCCGCTAATAAGCGCTGCCTCGGCCGCATTTCCGGCAGGCAGCAAAATCCGCTTCATGCCGATACGACGGGCGGCTTCCGCCATTGGCAGCACGCCTGGCACGCGGCAAAGCTCGCCGCTTAGCGCAAGCTCGCCGATGACGAGTGTATCTTTGAAGTGGCGCTCCTGCAGCTGGGCGCTTGCGATTAAAATCGCCGCTGCAATCGCTAAATCGTACGCGGTGCCTTCCTTGCGGATATCCGCCGGAGCTAGATTGACCGTAATGCGCTGCATCGGAAACTGGAAGCCGCTGTTGCGCAGCGCCGCCCGAACCCGCTCCACCGACTCGCGGACGGAAGGATCGGGCAGTCCGACAACGTTAATTTGCGGCAAGCCGCTGGCCAGATCAACCTCTACGGCGATCGCGCAGCCGTCAACGCCTTGCACGCTGGCGCTTGTCAATTTGCTGTAGGACATAGTGGACATGACAAAAAACACCCTCCCCAAATAAACGGGCGAAGGTGCTTCCTCACTTCCCAACTCGCAAAGCGTTATGAATAAGCCTTATTACTAGTAGTTCCCTGGGTAAAACCTAAGGTCAGCTAAAGGATAGGGCAGATGGAACTCCTTGTCAATACGGACCTGATTGAATCGTTTTGTCAAAATGAAAAAATAATTTAATATATGATTTGGAGGAATCACGTCGAAGTGTGTGCTATAATGACAGATGTTTGTTTGTTTCCTAGCTGTTCCACCTGAGTCAGAGGATTGGAGGATGTCGTGAATGAATATTCATGAGTATCAAGGCAAAGAAGTCTTGAAACAATACGGGGTTGTAGTCCCTGAGGGCAAAGTTGCCTTCACAGTGGACGAGGCTGTCGAAGCAGCCAAGGAACTGGGAACCTCCGTAGTTGTGGTCAAGGCGCAGATCCACGCTGGCGGCCGCGGTAAAGCAGGCGGCGTCAAGGTTGCAAAGAATCTGGATGAGGTGCGCGCATACGCATCCGAGATTCTGGGCAAAGTGCTTGTCACTCACCAGACGGGTCCGGAAGGCAAGGAAGTGAAGCGCCTGCTGATCGAGCAGGGCTGCGACATCAAGAAGGAATATTATGTCGGCGTAGTTGTCGACCGCGCAACCGGCTGCGTCGTTATGATGGCGTCGGAAGAAGGCGGCATGGACATCGAGGAAGTGGCCGAGCATTCCCCGGAGAAAATCATTAAAGAAGTGGTTGATCCGGCTGTAGGACTGCTGCCGTTCCAGGCTCAGCGTCTTGCATACGCTATCAATATTCCGAAAGAGCTCATCCGCAAAACGGTTCAGTTCATGACGGCTCTTTACACGGCGTTTGTAGAGAAGGATTGCTCCATTGCCGAGATCAACCCGCTTGTTGTGACGGGTGACGGCAATGTCATGGCGCTTGACGCCAAACTGAACTTCGATTCCAACGCGCTGTACCGCCACAAGGACATTCAGGCGCTGCGCGACCTCGACGAAGAGGATGCAAAAGAAATCGAAGCTTCCAAGTACGATCTCAGCTACATCGCGCTTGACGGCAACATCGGCTGTATGGTTAACGGCGCAGGCCTGGCCATGGCTACGATGGACATCATCAAGCACTTCGGCGGCGAACCGGCTAACTTCCTGGACGTAGGGGGCGGTGCGACGAAGGAGAAAGTAACCGAGGCGTTCAAAATTCTGCTTTCCGATGACAACGTAAAAGGCATTTTCGTCAATATCTTTGGCGGAATTATGCGCTGCGACGTCATTGCGGAAGGCGTTGTCGCGGCTGCCCGCGAGCTTGGCCTGCAGCGTCCGCTCGTTGTACGTCTGGAAGGCACAAACGTGGAGCTCGGCAAACAGATTCTGAACGAATCCGGCCTGAACCTGGTTGCGGCGGACAGCATGTCCGACGGCGCCCAAAAAATCGTTGCGCTCGTGAAATAATGCCCTTGGGGCTGCAGATACGAATTCTGTTAGGGGATGTGAATTTGCGATGAGCATTTTGATCAACAAAGATACCAAAGTGATCACCCAGGGCATTACCGGCCAAACCGGTTTGTTCCATACGAAGGGCGCTCTTGACTACGGCACCCAAATGGTCGGCGGCGTGACCCCGGGCAAAGGCGGCACAAACGTAGACATCACGCTGGAAAACGGCGATACGAAATCCCTGCCGGTTTTCAATACGGTGCGCGAGGCAGTTGACGCTACGGGCGCTACCGTATCCGTTATTTACGTTCCGCCAGCGTTTGCGGCCGACTCCATCATGGAAGCGGTAGAGGCTGAGCTTGATCTTGTCATCTGTATTACGGAAGGCATTCCGGTGCTGGACATGGTACGCGTGAAGCGTTACATGGAAGGCAAAAAAACCCGCCTGATCGGGCCGAACTGCCCAGGCGTTATTACGCCGGACGAGATCAAAATCGGCATCATGCCGGGATATATCCACAGAAAAGGCCATGTAGGCGTCGTTTCCCGCTCGGGAACGCTCACTTATGAGGCGGTTCATCAGCTGACGACTCGCGGCATCGGCCAATCGACCGCAGTCGGTATCGGCGGCGACCCGGTTAAAGGCTCCGAGTTCATCGACATTCTGAGCCTGTTCAATGAAGATCCGGACACCTATGCGGTTATCATGATCGGCGAGATCGGCGGCACGGCTGAGGAAGAAGCAGCCGAGTGGATCAAAGCGAACATGACTAAGCCGGTTGTCGGCTTCATCGGCGGCGCTACGGCCCCTCCGGGCAAACGCATGGGACATGCTGGCGCAATCATTTCCGGCGGCAAAGGAACGGCATCCGAAAAAATCGCAACGCTCGAAGCGTGCGGCATCAAGGTTGCTCCGACTCCGTCCGACATGGGCTCCACACTTGTTGGCGTTCTGGAGGAAAAAGGACTGCTGGAGAAGTGCAAAACGCACTAAACCGCAGCGTATACCCGAAGAAGGCAAGCAGCCTTCTTCTCCCTTACGGGAGAGGAAGGCTGCTTTTTTGTTGTCCGGTTGTTCCAAAACGGCGGCGCTTGCAATCTGTTTCCCTGTGCCCCACAATAGGGTAGGGCGCAAGTACCGTACTTTTTAATAGTAGATAAAGGACGGGAAGCCCATGATTGAATTATCCGAATTGGAAATGAATGGCGAGCAACGCGAGCGGGCGCGCGCGTTTCTTATTCGCATGCATGAAACGCCCGGCATCGGCTGGCAGTCCGTTAACCGCGCCGTACAGGCCGGCTGCTGGTTCAGGAATCAAGTGACGACGGAGCAATTGGAGCGTGCGGGGATTCGGAATCAGTATGCTGGAGAAGCTGCCAAACGCATTGCAGATTCCTATACACCCGGTTGGGAAGCGGAGTTCAAAGCGCGCGGCGGAACGAGAATAACCGTGCTAGATGCGGAATACCCCGAGCTGCTGAAGCAAATTCCTCAGCCGCCCTGGGTGTTGTATGCGATCGGAAGGCTGGAGCTGCTGAGCGGACCCTGTTTGTCCATTGTCGGGACGCGAGGCCCGACCGCATATGGAAAACAGTCGGCTTCGAAATTTTCGGCGGAGCTGGCCAGTATCGGCTACGTCATCGTTAGCGGGATGGCCAAAGGCATCGACGGAATTTCCCATCTCGCTGCAATGGATTCCGGCGGAGGCACGATTGCCGTTTTGGGAACGCCGATTGATACCGTTTATCCTCCTGATCATCGGGCGCTCTACCGCCGGATTGCAAACGATGGTCTGCTGCTGTCGGAGTTCCCGATTGGAACCCCGGTCAAGCCCGGCATGTTCCCGCAGCGTAACCGCATCATTGCGGGATTGTCGCTTGGCACCCTTGTTATTGAAGCCGCAGCAGGCAGCGGCTCGCTAATTACGGCTGATCAGGCGCTGGAGATGAATCGTGAGGTTTATGCGGTTCCCGGTCCTGTCAATTCGCCCAAAAGCGCAGGCTGCAACGGTTTGATCCGTGAAGGAAGAGCGCAGCTTGTTACTGGAGGAGAGCAAATAGCCGAAGATTTCCGGCATCTTGCCAAGCCGCTGCAAGCTCAGTCCAGCAAGCTGGAAGTCGAGCCGGAACTGACAGCGGACGAACAGCGGATTTTCTCATTTATTCAAGAGGAACCGCGTTCCGCCGACAGATTGTATGAGGCTTCCGACATGGCTTTTGGACTTTTGCAGACAGTTCTGATAAATTTATGTTTAAAACGTAAGATTGAACTGCATAACGGTTCCATATATATGGCATTGTAGGCAGCTTTGAAGGAGGACGCCAAAATGGCCGATTCACTTGTCATTGTCGAATCACCGGCAAAAGCGAAGACGATTGGCAAATATTTGGGAAGCAAATTTATCGTTAAAGCCTCCATGGGCCATATCCGCGATTTGCCGAAAAGCCAAATCGGCGTCGAAGTCGAGAACGATTTTAATCCCAAATACATTACAATTCGGGGCAAAGGCTCCGTACTGAAAGAATTGAAGGAAGCCAGCAAAAAAGTTAAAAAAGTTTATCTCGCGGCTGACCCGGATCGCGAAGGGGAAGCTATTGCCTGGCATTTGGCGCACTATCTGGATCTGAACGAAACGGATAGCTGCCGGGTCGTATTTAATGAAATTACGAAACAAGCCGTTAAGGATGCCTTCAAAACACCGCGTAAAATTGACATGGATCTCGTCAACGCCCAACAGGCACGCCGTATTCTGGACCGTCTCGTCGGTTACAAAATCAGTCCGCTGCTCTGGAAAAAGGTCAAAAAGGGCCTGTCCGCCGGACGCGTTCAATCGGTAGCGGTAAAGCTGATCAGCGACCGGGAAAACGAGATCGAGGCGTTCATTCCAGAGGAGTACTGGTCAATTACGGCCGGGCTGCAAAAGGGCAAATCGGCTTTTGAAGCCAAGTTCCATTCCTTCCGGGGAGATAAGTCGGAGCTGCGCAGCGAAGCGGAAGTAACGATTGTGCTGGATGCGATTAAAGGCGAAAGCTTTACCATTGCGGAAGTGAAGGAGAAAGAGCGTCTGCGTAATCCGGCGCCTCCTTTCATTACAAGCTCCCTGCAACAGGAAGCGGCACGCAAGCTCGGTTTCCGCGCTTCCAAAACGATGTCGGTTGCTCAGCAGCTGTACGAGGGCGTAGATTTGGGCAAAGAAGGAACCGCCGGTCTGATTACCTATATGAGAACGGACTCCACGAGGATTTCTCCGGTCGCCCAAGAGGAAACAAAAGAGTTCATCGTCGGCAAATACGGTCCGGATTATTATCCCGAGCAGCCGCGCGTTTATTTAAAAAAGAACTCCAACGCCCAGGACGCCCATGAAGCGATCCGCCCGACCTCGATGGCTTGGGAGCCGGATGCGGTCAAGGAGTTCCTCAGCCGCGACCAATACCGTCTTTACAAGCTTGTATGGGAACGTTATGTCGCGAGCCAAATGAGCTCCGCTGTACTGGATACGATGACGGTCGACATGAAGGTTGGAGAAGCTGTTTTCCGCGCATCCGGTTCCAAAGTGAAGTTCCCGGGGTTCATGAAAGTGTACGTTGAGGGCAATGACGACGGCACGACCGAAGAGGATAAATTCCTTCCGGCGATGGAGCCGGGAGATACTATCAAGGCGGAATCCATCGAGCCGAAGCAGCATTTCACCCAGCCGCCGCCGCGTTATACGGAAGCGCGTCTTGTTCGTACGCTGGAGGAGCTTGGCATCGGGCGTCCGAGTACGTATGCGCCAACGCTGGAAACGATTCAGAAGCGCGGTTATGTCGCCATTGAGGAGAAAAAGTTCATTCCGACCGAGCTTGGTGAGCTTGTTATCCAGCTTATGGAAGAGTTTTTCCCCGAAATTCTCGACGCCGAGTTTACCGCGCATATGGAAGGCGACCTCGACCATGTTGAAGAGGGCAAGGAAGATTGGGTGAAGGTGTTAGCCCAATTTTACGAATCCTTTGAAAAGCGGCTTGAAGTTGCTGAAGAAGAGATGAAGGAAGTTGAGCTGCAGGACGAGGTTTCCGATGAAGTATGCGAGAAATGCGGAATGCCGATGGTCTACAAAATGGGCCGTTTCGGCAAGTTCCTCGCCTGCTCCGGTTTCCCTGACTGCCGCAATACAAAGCCGATCGTCAAAAATATCGGCGTACCTTGCCCGAAATGCGCGGAAGGCCAAATTATCGAGCGGCGCAGCAAAAAAGGCCGCATCTTTTATGGCTGCGATCAGTATCCGGGCTGCGATTACGTATCCTGGGACCGTCCAGCCGGCAAGCCATGTCCGGAATGCAACGCAATGCTCGTCATCAAGCGCAACAAAACCGGTGCGCGGTATCAATGCCCTTCCTGTGACTTTAACGAAGAGCTGCCGGAAGATCATGAATTAGGATAACAGCGGTCGGTCGGGAGCGGAGAGCGGGTAAGCCCATGGCTTTCCGCTTTCGTTCCGTTGTTCCCGAATTGGAACTAGAGAAAGAGAGGAATCATCATTGTCTTCTACTCCCCATGTAACCGTAATCGGAGCCGGCTTGGCCGGAAGCGAGGCGGCTTGGCAAATTGCTTCGCAAGGCGTTCCCGTTAAGCTATATGAAATGCGCCCCGTCAAGCAGACCCCTGCCCACCATACGGAAAAGTTTGCCGAGCTTGTTTGCAGCAACAGCTTGAGAGCCAACGGCTTAACTAATGCCGTAGGCGTACTTAAAGAAGAGATGCGGCAGCTCAATTCGCTCATTCTTGGCGCCGCCGACCGCAACGCCGTCCCTGCAGGCGGTGCGCTTGCCGTGGACCGCGACGGATTTTCGGGAGAGGTAACCGGCACACTGCGCAATCATCCGCTTATTACTGTTCATAACGAAGAGATTACAGACATCCCTGCAGACGGCATTACGATCATCGCTACCGGTCCGCTCACAGCTCCGTCGCTGTCCGGCGCTATCAAAGAGCTCATGGGCGAAGAGTATTTTTATTTTTATGATGCAGCCGCTCCTATTGTTGAAAAAGATTCCATAGATATGGATAAGGTGTATTTGGCTTCCCGCTACGATAAAGGTGAGGCGGCTTACCTGAACTGTCCGATGAGCGAGGAGGAATTCGAGCGATTCCACGAAGCGCTTATAACGGCGGAGACGGCGGCGCTGAAGGAATTTGAGAAGGAAGTATACTTCGAAGGCTGCATGCCGATCGAAGTTCTCGCCCAGCGCGGCAAACAGACGGTGCTGTTTGGTCCGATGAAGCCGGTTGGTCTGATTGACCCGCGAACCGGCAAGCTGCCGCATGCGGTCATTCAGCTGCGTCAGGACAATGCAGCCGGCACGCTGTACAACCTGGTCGGATTTCAGACTCATCTCAAATGGGGAGAGCAAAAGCGCGTCTTTTCACTCATTCCCGGCCTGGAAAACGCCGAGTTTGTTCGTTATGGCGTCATGCACCGGAATACGTTCATCAATTCGCCAAAGCTGCTTGAGGCTACGTATCAGTTCAAGGGGCGCGACAATCTATTTTTTGCGGGCCAGATGACAGGTGTGGAAGGTTATGTGGAGTCGGCGGCATCCGGTCTGCTGGCCGGCTTGAACGCAGGCCGATTGGCAAAAGGTTTGGAGCCGCTTGTGCTGCCGCAGGAAACCGCTCTTGGCAGCATGGCTCAGTATATTACAACGGCCGATTTCCGCCATTTCCAGCCGATGAACGCCAACTTTGGTCTTTTTCCGCCGCTTGAGAAGCGTATCCGCAACAAAAAAGAAAAGAACGAGTCGATCGCTAACCGCGCGCTTGCCGCGCTGGAGCAGTTTAAACGGGAGCGCCTCGGAGCCGAATAGTTGGCGGCCAGCGCCGAGAAGGAGGAGAATTCCGTGGAAATGCAGTTTCACGCAACGACGATCTGCGCCGTCCGCCATAACGGAAAAGGCGCGATTGCGGGGGATGGACAGGTTACGTTCGGCAACAGCATGATCATGAAAGGTTCCGCCAAAAAAGTAAGGCGTCTTTACCGCGGTCAGGTAGCCGCAGGCTTTGCGGGCTCGGTTGCGGACGCTATTACGCTGTTCGAAAAGTTCGAAAGCAAGCTGGAGGAGCATCACGGCAATTTGCAGCGGGCGGCGGTGGAGCTGGCGAAGGAATGGCGCTCCGACCGTGTGCTGCGAAGGCTGGAGGCGATGCTGCTCGTCATGGACAGCTCCGGTCTTCTGCTCATTTCCGGCAATGGCGAGGTCATTGAGCCGGATGACGGGATTCTGGCTATTGGCTCCGGCGGCAGCTTTGCGCTGGCGGCGGCAAGAGCGCTCAAAAAACACGCTCCAGACATGAGCGCTAGAGATATGGCTCAGGCGGCGCTGGAAACGGCTGCCGAAATTTGCGTATTTACGAATCACAGCATCATTGTGGAAGAAGTCTAGCCGTCCCGGCGAGGGTGAAATCACGAATGAGAAGGAGTGAGCCTGATGAAGGAAGCTATGACTCCGCGTCAAATCGTCGCTGAATTGGACAAATATATCGTCGGACAAAAGCAGGCCAAACGATCGGTAGCCGTTGCGCTGCGCAACCGCTACCGCCGCAGCCGTCTTGAAGAAAGCCTGCGCGATGAGATCGTGCCCAAAAATATTTTGATGATCGGCCCTACGGGAGTCGGCAAAACCGAAATTGCCCGCAGGCTGGCCAAGCTGGTCGGCGCTCCTTTTGTCAAGGTGGAGGCAACCAAATTTACCGAGGTCGGTTATGTCGGCCGCGATGTGGAAGCAATGGTCCGCGATTTGGTGGAAGTCGCTATTCGCATGGTTAAATCCGAGCGTATGGAAAAGGTGAAGGATAAAGCGGAGGAGCTTGCCAACGAACGTCTCGTTGAGCTGCTCGTTCCTTCGCCTGTAAAAGCAAAAAGCGGCAAAAACCCGCTCGAAATGCTGTTTGGCGGCGGCGGGCGGGAAGAGGAAGCCGAAGATAAATCGTCGGAGCCGGAGCTTGCAGCCAAACGCCAGGCAGTCCGCGCCAAGCTGTTAGCCGGAGAGCTGGAGAAAGATATGCTGGAGCTCGATGTTGAGGATACTTCGCCGACGATGATGGATATGCTCGGCGGCCAAGGCAACGAGATGATGGGCATGAATATGCAGGAGCTGATGGGGCAGTTCATGCCGAAGCGGACCAAGCGCCGCAAGCTCAGCGTGAAGGAAGCCCGCAAGGTGCTGACGCAGGAGGAAGCCGGAAAGCTGATCGATATGGATGATGTCATTGCGGAGTCGGTTAACCGTGCCGAGCAGTCCGGCATCATATTCCTTGATGAAATCGATAAAATCGCCAGCCCGTCCAAAGGCTCCGGGCCGGATGTATCCCGCGAAGGCGTACAGCGGGACATTTTGCCCATCGTCGAGGGCTCGACGATTATGACCAAATACGGCGCAGTCAAAACGGATTATATGCTGTTTATCGCGGCAGGCGCATTCCATGTATCCAAACCGGCGGATCTGATACCCGAGCTGCAGGGGCGTTTTCCAATCCGGGTGGAGCTTACCTCGCTTAGTCTGGATGATTTCATCCAGATTTTGAAGGAGCCTAAAAACGCTTTAACCAAGCAATATACCGCGCTGCTTGCAACCGAGGGAATCGATATATCGTTTTCGGATGAAGCGATTGCAGAGCTTGCGTCCATTGCTGCGGAGGTAAACCGCAATACGGAAAACATCGGGGCGCGCAGGCTGCATACGATTTTGGAAAAGCTGCTGGAAGATCTTTCGTTTGAGGCGCCAGATTTGACGCTGGAGAGCCTGCTTATTACACCGGAGTATGTTAGGGAGAAGCTTGGTTCAATCGCTCAGAACCGCGATCTGAGCCAGTACATTTTATAGCAACGCAAGAGGTTTCGGGGGGCAACTATTAATCATGACTTTATTGACGAAAACAAGAACGATGAACAGACTGCTGCAAAGGGCCGCAGGCAAAGCCTTGAGCTTCAGGGAAATGGCCGAGGTGCTCAGCTCGGTTATACAGGCGAACATATTTGTTGTCAGCCGCAGAGGCAAAATTCTCGGCTGCGCGGCGGTGGACCGTTTCGACCATGATCAGTTCCGAAATCTCGCGTCGGAGGAGCTGCGTTTTCCGAATGACAGCAACGACCGGTTTCTGGCAACGAACGAACCGGCTACCAATGTAGAGCCCGATCCGGGCATCGCGTCTGTATTTCCGTTTATGGGAACGCAGGAGATCATGTGTGTCGTTCCTGTGACAGGCGGAGGGGACCGGCTCGGAACGGTTGTGCTATCCCGTCCTAACGGAGCTTTTGACGACGACGATCTGATTCTCGCCGAATATGGATCGACGATTGTAGGGATGGAGATTTTGCGCGAGCGTGCAGAGGAAATCGCTCTGGAGGCAAGAAGCCGCGCGGTAGTCGCTGTTGCCATGGGCTCGCTTTCGTTCAGCGAGATGGAGGCGGTGGAGCATATTTTTGAAGAGCTGGAGGGCAAAGAGGGTCTTCTGGTCGCCTCCAAAATTGCAGACCGGGTCGGAATTACTAGATCCGTGATAGTTAACGCGCTACGCAAACTTGAAAGTGCTGGAGTCATCGAAACGCGATCACTTGGGATGAAAGGGACCTACATCCGTATCCTAAATCCACAACTTTTGGAAGAATTAAGAAAATTAAAGAGTTGATTGGGGGACAATAGTCCCATATTAGCCCTATCTTTATATAAAGATAGGGCTTTTTTCTCATTGTAATAAATATGGAAATTTAGGAAGATAAGCGTGTCGGCAAATCTCGACATTAGTTTCTCATTTTTTTAATTTTCTCTGTCGAAGAAAGCAGGAATGGAGAAAGGTTTGTTGAATAAGAGATACGAGAAATTCGTCGGAAAGTGGTGAAATTGGGTTGAATGTCTTGGGAGGCGCGGATTTTAACAGGCTTGTCGGGGCGATGAAGGCTGCCGAATCGAGGCAGCAAATTATATCGGATAATATTTCCAATTCGGATACTCCGAATTTTAAGCGTTCCGAGCTCGTATTCGAGGAGCTGCTTGCCGAGCAGATGGATGAGTCTGGTAGTAGGTCTTTGGTGGGTAAAAGGACAAATGAAAGGCATTTCCAAATAGGACTTTCGAACCAATTACCTCAAGCGAGACTAGTAACGGATGAGACCTCGGTCATAAACAACAACGGCAGCAACGTTGATATTGATCGTGAAATGGCGCTGCAGGCCAAAAATCAGCTCCGCTACAATTCTTACATTCAGCAGATCAATCATGAAATCTCGATGCTGCGCATGGCGATGGACGGGAGAGGATAATCGATGAAACTGACAAACGGCTTCGACATTAGCGCGTCCGCGCTGACAGCGCAAAGATTGCGCATGGATGTAATTTCATCGAATATCGCAAACGCCGAAACAACGCGCGGATCATTTGTAAATGGAGAATTTCAGCCTTACAAACGCAAGATGGTTGTGATGGAGCCGATGAAACAGGGCAGCTTTGCATCGATGCTTCAGGACGAAATGGGCGGCAAAAACCAGGGAGTCAAGGTTGCAGGAATTATCGAGGACAAGACGCCAGAAAAGCTCGTCTACAATCCAACCCATCCTGACGCGGATGCGAGCGGATATGTGCGGATGCCGAACGTCGATGTAACAAAAGAAATGGTCGACATGATCTCGGCGTCGCGTTCGTATGAGGCAAACGTCACCGCGTTAAATGCGACGAAGGCCATGTTCGTTAAAGCGCTCGAAATCGGCAAATAGAGAGGAGCGGCCTTAAATGATTCAACCGTTATCGCTAACTCAAGTCGGACAGTCGCTTCCGCTCACGAATGCACCTAAGCCGATGCAAGCGACACCAAGTGAGCTTACGGAAAGCTTTTCGAGCATGCTGAAGAGCGCGCTGGACAGCGTAAGCGCACAGGAGCAGAACGTACATAAGGTCAATAATCAGTTTCTGATAGGCAATGCGGATATCTCGGAAGTGATGATAGCCGCGCAGCAGGCGCAATTAAATCTCCAGCTCGTGACGCAGGTCCGGAACAAAGCTGTGGAAGCTTATCAGGAAATCATGCGCATGCAATTCTAGGGCTGAGCATCAAGCAACAGCAATCTGCGGGGTGGAATAGTGAACGAAACAGTAGCCCGTTACCGTGCCTCGATGAAAAATTACTGGGGCGCGATGGGGAAAAAACAGAAGATTTGGCTCGGAGCCACGCTTGGAGTGCTGCTGCTGACGATCATCCTGCTAACAGCAATCCTTTCCAAAACACAATACGAAACCGTATTTAACGAGCTGGACACAACGGATGCCCAAGCCATTATGACTTATCTGGACAGCAGCAATATTGCCTACAAGCTTGAAAATGCCGGTTCTTCCATAGCGGTTCCAAGCAGCGACGCTGACCGGGTAAGAGTCGGGGCGGGTTCGCAAGGTTTAGTGCAAAACGGTTCTATGGGCTTTGAAGCATTCAGCGCAAGCTCATCGCAATTCGGTATGACCGACAATGAATTCAACGTCCGGTACAAAAATGCATTAAACGGCGAAATTCAACAGCTGTTAAATGCGATGCAGGGCGTCTCCTCTAGCAAGGTTGTTGTCAATCTTCCGAAGGAAAGCGTATTTGCCCAGCCGGATGAGGGCTCAGGCGCCTCGGTATCCGTAGTCATGAAATTTAAGCCCGGCTTCAGACCGAGCCAAGATGAAATCGACGGATATTTTAATCTGGTGAAAACCTCTGTCCCTAACCTCAAGGTTGAAGATATTACCATTACAAGTCCTCAAGGAGAATTAACGCCTTCCTCTAAGGCTGGCGGCGCTTTGGCCGGTACGGGCAGCGCAGATTCCCAGTTCCAGATTAAAAAGAAGTACGAGGCGGAGCTAAAACGCAACATTGAACAGTTCCTCGGTCCAATGCTTGGAAGCGAAAATCTCGTTGTAAGTGTTACGAGCAGCCTCAACTTTGATCAGACGAACCGAGTTGAAGATCTTGTCAAGCCTCTCGATGACAATAACAACAACGGCATCGTGGTCAGCCAGCAGGAAGAAAGCGAAAGCTCGGAAGGCTCAAACGGCAGCGTCGGCGGTGTAGCCGGAACGGGAGAAACCGATGTTCCAGGTTATTCTTCCACGGACGGAGCTAACAGCACAACCGAGAAAAATTCCCGCACGACTAACTACGATGTAAACCGGATCAAAAACACCGTTGTCGGAGGTCCATACTCCGTCAAAGATTTGAGCATTAGCGTAGGCTTGCCTACTAATCTATTAAACCCGGAAACTCAAAATCAAATCACTCAATATTTAACTTCCTTTGTACGTTCGCAATTAATTGATTCCGGACAAGACGTAAGTAATGACGCGCTGATCTCCAAAAAAGTTTCGGTAATTGGACAAAACTTTGCCGGATCGGGCGGAAGCCTTGGGGCTGCAGGTTTGTCCGCCGGATGGATTGCCGCAATCGCAGTTGCAGCCGCAGCTTTGATTGGCGGAATTATCCTCGCTATCCGCAGGCGCCGCCGCAACGCGGAGGAAGAGTTCGTAGAAGAGCTCCCGCCAAGGGTCGAGTATCCATCGATTAACCTGGACAGCATGAACAACGACAGTCAGGTCCGCAAAAATCTTGAAACTCTCGCCAAGCGCAAGCCGGATGAGTTCGTCAACCTTCTTCGCACCTGGCTGGTAGAAGAATAGGAGGGCTTTCGTGGCTAAAGCGATGCAAACTTTAACTGGCCGACAAAAGGCCGCCATACTGCTCATTACGCTGGGGCCGGAAGTTTCTGCACAAATATTCAAAAACCTGCGGGAGGAAGAAATCGAGCAGTTGACGCTCGAAATCGCCAATGTCCGCAAGGTGGACAGCTCTGAGAGAGATTCCATCATGAGCGAGTTCTATCAAATCTGTCTCGCGCAGGAGTATATCTCGCAGGGCGGTATCGCTTATGCGAAAGATATTCTTGAAAAAGCGCTCGGCGCGCAAAAAGCCCAAGAGGTGCTCGGACGGCTCACCGCAACGCTTCAGGTCAGGCCGTTTGATTTCGCCCGTAAGGCGGAGCCGACCCAAATTCTTAACTTCATTCAGAACGAAAATCCGCAAACGATCGCTCTCGTTCTTTCGTACTTGCAGCCGGAGCAAGCCTCTCACATTCTGTCTTCGCTGCCACAGGACAAACAGGCAGAAGTTGCCCGCCGTGTTGCGCTGATGGACAGCACCTCACCCGAGGTTATCTCGCAGGTGGAGCGGGTGCTGGAGCAAAAGCTGTCGGCAACCGTTACCCAGGATTACACCAATGCGGGGGGAATCGATTCCATCGTTCAGATCCTCAACGGCGTCGACCGCGGCACGGAGCGTACGATTTTGGACTCGCTGGAAATTCAGGATCCCGAGCTGGCCGAAGAAATCAAAAAACGCATGTTCGTCTTCGAGGATATCGTCAACATCGACAACCGTTCGATTCAACGAATTATCCGCGATATCGAAAACTCAGATTTGCAGCTCGCCCTCAAGGTGGCAAGCGAGGAAGTGCGGGAAGCGATATTCCGCAACATGTCCAAGCGTATGGCCGAAACCTTCAAGGAAGAGATGGAGTTCATGGGCCCAGTGCGGCTGCGTGATGTCGAAGAGGCTCAAACCCGCATCGTAGCGACGATTCGCAGGCTGGAGGAATCCGGAGACATCATCATCGCCCGCGGCGGAGGAGATGACATTATTGTCTAATCTGATCAAGTCCTCCTATGTTGTCCCCAACCAAGAGCATCAGCGACTGGAGCGGTTCTACAGCCGCCCGGCGGCGGGCCAGCAGGAACGGGTTGCACATTCCGAGCTGGATCCGGAGTTTTTCCAGCCTCGCATCGATGCAGCCGCGGAAGCGCTGCGCAAGCAGATTCTGGCTGATGCCCAAAGCGTCGCCGACGAAACGATCGCCGATGCGGCGAAACGGTCGGAGGAGCTGCTGGAGCAGTCCCGGGAAGAAGCGGACCAATGGTGGCATGCGCGCCGCGCGGACGATGAACATCTGATTCAGGAGCTCCGCAGCACAGGTTACGACGAAGGGTTTCAGCTTGGCCGCCAGGAAGCGGAGGATGAGCTGAAACGGCAATGGGAGCAGCGCATTCAGGAATCAGCTGCAATGCTGGAATCCGCCTATCGGATGAGGGAGCAGATAATCCAGGAAGCGGAGCCTTTCCTTATTGAATTGAGCTGCAGCATTGCCGAAAAGCTTGTCGGAGCTCAGCTTACGCTTGAGCCTTCGATGGCAGCCGACCTTGTAAGACGAGCGTTATCCCGGCGCAAGGAACATGGCGTTATCGTGCTCTGCGTAGCTCCTTCACAGCTGGCAGCGGTGCAGGCTGCCAGAGATGAGCTGGAGCTGTCGATTGACTCGCAGGCCGAGCTTCAGATATTGCCTGACGCATCGGTTAAAGATCACGGCTGCGTCATCCGCTCCGCCTTCGGCAGCATCGATGCCCGCATCGATACTCAGCTCGCTGAAATTAAACGGGAGCTTGTCCAGCTGGCCCAGCAGCGCGACGTGCAGGAGGCTCAATCATGAACGGGCTGTCCGCCGCCAAATACATCGAGCATCTTGCCGGCATCGATCCGGTCCGCGTGAACGGAAAGGTGACGCAGGTCATCGGCTTAACCGTGGAAAGCGAAGGCCCGGATGCCGGAATCGGCGATATTTGCCACATCTATCCCGGTAAAGGCGCTCCGCCGCTCATGGCCGAAGTAGTCGGCTTCCGTGACAATCGGCTCGTGCTCATGCCGCTTGGCGATCTGGATGCGATCGGTCCGGGCTGTGATGTCGTCGGAACGGGCAAACCGCTCACCGTGCAGGTTGGCTCCGAGCTGCTTGGCAAAGTGCTGGACGGCCTGGGAAGGCCGCTGGACGGCAGTTTCATTCCGAGCCGGATGGTGAGATATCCAACGACAGCGCCTCCGAGCAATCCGCTGTTCCGTCCGCGTGTCAAAGAGCCGCTAGGCATCGGAGTGCGGGCCATTGACGGCCTTCTGACTGTCGGACAGGGACAGCGCGTCGGCATTTTTGCCGGCTCAGGAGTTGGCAAGAGCACTCTTCTCGGCATGATCGCCCGAAATACGGCGGCTGATGTTAACGTCATCGCGCTTATCGGCGAGCGGGGCAGAGAGGTTCTCGAATTCATTGAGAAGGATCTCGGACCCGAAGGCTTGGCCCGTTCGGTCGTTATCGTTGCTACCTCGGACCAGCCGGCGCTTATCCGCATTAAAGGAGCCGTCATCGCTACGACGATCGCAGAGTATTTCCGGGACCGGGGCCTGAATGTCATGCTAATGATGGACTCAGTCACACGGTACGCGATGGCGCAGCGCGAAGTTGGGCTTGCCGTCGGGGAACCGCCGGCAACGAGGGGATATACCCCATCGGTGTTCGCCGGGCTGCCGAAGCTGCTCGAGAGAGCAGGCACGGGGCCGACGGGTTCCATTACGGCATTTTACACCGTTCTCGTTGACGGCGACGATATGAACGAGCCGGTAGCAGACGCCGTGCGCGGCATTCTGGACGGACATATCGTGCTCAGCCGCGATCTTGCCCATAAGGGACATTTTCCGGCGATCGACGTCCTTAGCTCCGTCAGCCGTGTCATGAACGAGATTGTGGACGAAGAACACCGCAGCGCAGCATCGGAGCTCAAAAAGCTGCTTGCTGTATATAGAGATTCGGAAGACCTGATCAATATAGGGGCGTACCAGAGCGGATCAAATCCGGAAATTGACGAAGCGATCTCGCAAATCGGCGTTATTCACGCCTTTACAAGGCAAAAGACGAACGAAAAGGCCGATTACAAGGAGACGCTGGAGCTGCTTATGAATCAATTTAACGGGGGCTGACAGAGCAGATGATGGCATTCCGATACACCTACCAGAGCATCGTCAATCTCAAAAAAAGCGAGACGACGCAAGCGGAGTGGGTGCTGACCGCAGCGGTCAGCCAGCTCAAAGCGGAGGAAATGTCGCTTGAAGAGCTCCGCAGCCAGCGCAAGCAATGGGAGGAAAGGCTGATCGGCCTTGGCGAACAGGGCAGCACGCTTGTGGAGCTGCAGCAAATTCAGTATTTTATCCGGCATCTGGATAAGTGCATCGGCGCCAAAGAGAAAATGGTGCGTGCGGCCGAGCATGAGGTGCTTAACTCGCGCCATAAGCTTTCTGAACGTAAAGTGCAGGAAAACATTTGGCTGAAATCCAAGGACAAGGCTTGGCATAAGTTCAGATCCGCCATGCTGGCGGTGGAGCAAGCCGAATTGGATGAGATTGCTGTCCAGCGGCATGCGCGAGCGGCTCAGCTGTAGTCAGGGCATCGGAATTCGGAAGCAGGCATACGGGAAAGCGCGCAAGTGCGGTGCCCCCGGGAGGGATGACAAGTGGCAAAAGATGATTTGGAAAAGCAAGGCTACAGCGGCATGGAGAAATTTCTCTTTTTTGTGACTCCGCTGCTGTTCACAATCGTTCTCGTCATGGTTCTGTTTATCGTATTCAATCCATCTTTAAGGGAGCGGATGATCGATGCAGGACGCGATATTCCCGTGGTAGGAGCATTGCTGCCGCAGGCAAAGGGCAGCGAGAATACGCCTCCGGCCAATACGAGAGAGCTTGACCGCAAACAGTTGGCGAGCCTGCAGGCAGAGCTGCAGGATGCCAAAGGCAAGCTGACGACGGCGACGGATGAAAAAACTCAGCTGGAAGCACAGATAAAATCGCTGCAAGACCAGATTGACACTCTTATTAAGAGCGGCGAGGAAGAAAAGCTGAGCGCAGAGCAGTATCAGAGCAAAATCGAAGAGCTGGCGGGGATGTTCGCTTCCATGACCGCGAGCAAAGCCGCGCCGATTCTTCAGAACATGACGCTTGAGGAATCGGTCCTGATTCTGGGTTCGATGGACTCTAGAGCGCAAGGCGCAATTTTGGCCAAAATGGATCCGAAGCGAGCGGCTGAAACGGCAGCACGCATGAAAGACGACGAGCCTGTTAAAGACCAGCAGCTCGCTGCACTGCAATCGAGGCTTCAGCTGGAAGGCACCTCATCCACAAACACATCGACCATTTTGAGCCAGGAGCAGCTGACCAAAACGTTTGAAAGCATGAGCGCTGCCCAGGCGGCTCCGCTGCTGCTCAAAATGGCGGATGTCAGCCCGAGCAAGGTTCTGCGCATTCTTGGTGCGGTTAGCGACGGGGCTCGCTCTACTATTGTAGGCGAGATGTCGAACCTGGACGAGGATACGACCTCTCAGCTTGTTGCCAAGCTGATGGCAGGCAAATAAAGGGGGCTCAGCGCATGGATATGGCAGTATCACAGCCGGTTGCACAACCGGCAAGCTCAGGGGCCGTCTCCGGATCGGCTGCCGCAAGACAGGCAGGTGCAACCACAGGCGCATCTGGGCAATCGTTTCAGCAGGTGATGGGCAGCGTTCAGACTTCAACTGCCGGGGGGGCGCAAGGCCTGGACGCTGCGGCGGCGCAAAATTCAGCAGCAGCCGGCGACGGCTCTGCACAGGCTGCAGCGGCGGCGCTGCTCCAAGCGGCGCAAAGTCTGTTAGCCGGCGTGCAGGAAAACGGTGCAACCGCTCCCGCAGCAGGTGAAGCCGTAGTAAATGCTCCGGCCGCAACAGGTGAAGCCGCTGCGGCGGAGCAGGCACCGGTTATTGATTCGGATGATTTGCTCCAACAGCTTGGAGAGCTTCTGGACCAGCTGTTTGCAGATGGCGAAGAGCAGCTGGAGCTGTCGCAGCAAGAGTGGCAGTCCGCAGCGTCCGAGCTGAGCGCTTTGCTCGCACTGCTTGGGCTTCCAGTCCAACAGCTGCTTGTTGCACAAGGCGGAGAGTCAGCCGATGGGCTGGACATCAGCGGAGCCGGCGCCGCAGGCAGCGGGGCCAAAGGGGCCGTTGTAGAGTCGCTGCTCATGCTGAGCCAGGCGCTTGAGGCCGGCAAGGAGCTCAAAATCGGCAATCAGGCTGCAGCAGGCACCATTCAGCAGCAGCTTGGCAAGCTGGAATCGCTGCTAAAAGGCGGTCCAAATGCCGTTGACGGCGATAAACTTTCGCCAATTGAAGGGCAGGGCGCTCTAGGCAAAGGCACTGCGGCTAACGCACCTGCGGCAGCAGCTCTTCTTGCTCGGATGAACGCATCCTCGGTGCATGTCCGGGCAGCGGTTGAAGCTCAGCAAAGCACTCCATCTGCACCAGCAGCAGGAGGCGTTGAAGCTGGAGCAGCCGCTGGCGCAAATGCACCGGCGGCTGCGCCGCAAGAGCAGATTCAGAGCTTTGTTGCCGTAAACGGCAGCTCAGCGCCGGGAACCGTTTCTAACGCGGCGGCTCCTGCGGCAGCTGTTCCAGTAGTGAATGTGCACAAGTTTGCCGAGGAAATGGGCGGGCTCATGCTGCAAAAGCTGAGCATTACATCGTCAGATCAGGCGGCTGAAGCTAGAATCGTGCTTAACCCGGAGCATCTGGGTCAGGTTGACATTAAGCTTTATATGCAGAATGGACATCTAACGGCAACATTCCTCGCCGATACGCCTGCAGCAAGAGAAGCGATTGAAAACCAGCTGGCTCAGTTAAGGCAAACGCTGCAGCTGCAGGGCATTCAGGTAGAGCGGATGGAGGTTAGCAGCCAGCTTCAGGCGAGCCTGTCCTTCGGACAGCAGGGACAGAGCGGAGGCCAGCAGCGCCAGGGCTCTGCCGGAGATAGAGCGGCATCGGAGGAATCGGCTGTCAGAGAGGCCGACGCTGCTGTGCAAACGGCGATCCGCGAGCTTGGCTTTGGACGGGCGGTTAACGCTACGGCCTAATCGAAAACGGGAGATGAGCTTATGGCTTCTGGCGGAGTAAACAACAACAACAACTCCATTTACCCTTACATCAGTCAAAAAAACGCCAGCGCGGGATCAACCACGATGGACAACTCCACGCTGGGCAAAGACGCGTTTCTGCAGCTGCTTGTGGCCCAGCTTAAATATCAGGACCCGCTCAAACCGGCCGACAATACAACTTACATCGCCCAGCTGGCGCAATTCTCCTCTGTTGAGCAGCTGACGAACATTTCCGGCCAGTTGAACGTGCAAGGCCAGAATCTGGGACTTACTTCCGATCTGATCGGCAAGACGGTCCAATGGGATGTATACGATGCGGCCGGCAAGCTCACGTCGGAAAGCGGAATTGTAGAATCGATTATTTTGAAAGACGGACGGCAATACATCGTGTCTGGCGGCAAAAACGTACCGATCGACGCGCTGAAGCAGGTCGGTGACGAAACCGGGAATGGAAACGAGTCCGGCGGGGAAGAAGAAGCGCCGGCACCCGATGAAGCGCTGGTTTAACTACTAAATCTATCTAATGGAGGCAAACAACAATGCTTAGATCGATGTATTCGGGAGTATCCGGCATGCGCGGTTTCCAAACGAAACTGGACGTAATCGGCAACAATATCGCCAACGTGAATACGGTAGGCTTCAAGTCCGGCCGTGTCATGTTCCAAGACATCCTCAGCCAGACCGTAGCGGGAGCAAGCCAAGCGGAGGAAGGTGTGCGCGGCGGCAAAAATGCTCAGCAAGTTGGTCTTGGCGTTACCGTCTCTTCGGTGGATGCGGTTCATACGGCGGGCAGCGCAATGACAACAAACGTTCCAACCGATCTGCGCATCGACGGCGATGGATTTTTCGCGGTTCGTCCTGCAGGGATGGAAGACGGGTTTTATCTGACCCGCGCCGGCAACTTCACCGTTGACGCCGCTGGCCAGCTCGTTACCGCAGACGGAGGACTGGTGCTCAGCTCCGACGGCGAGCCGATCTCGCTGGCTGAAGTCAGCGCCTACTCCATCGGTAAAGATGGCGTCATAACGGGCATCAATGCTGACGGTACTACCGGAGATGCGATTGCTACAATCGGCGTTGTTCAGGTGCAGAACCCGAACGGTCTGGAAAAAATGGGCTCAAATCTGTACCGTGCAACGGTCAACTCCGGTCTGGAGGAACTGGCAATCGGAATTCCGGGAGATCCGGAGACGGGAAGCGGCACAATTGTTGCCGGCCAGCTGGAAATGTCCAATGTCGATCTGACGAGCGAATTCACGGAAATGATTGTCGCTCAGCGCGGTTTCCAATCGAATTCCCGCATTATCACTACTTCCGACGAAATTTTGCAGGAGCTTGTCAACCTGAAGCGTTAATCATAGCGGCTAACGCTCCGGTCCCCGCGTAATTGCCGTTTGGCGGTTGCGCGGCGGTTAACGGTCAGGAGGGATAACGATGATCCAAGTTACACGATTGAACGGCAGCAAGCTTGTTATCAACGCTTTGCTGATCGAGCTGATCGAAGAGACGCCGGATACGCTCATTACGATGACCACCGGCAAAAAAATGGTCATTCAGGAATCAGCCGAGGTGCTGGTAGGCCGCATCGTCGACTATCAGCGCGCCATTGGACTAACGGCCGCTTTCGTGAAGGGCGCAGCGACGGAGGAATAACCGCATGAAAAAAATGCTTCCCTGGTTGATTACGACCTTGCTGGCAATATCTTTGATTGCCGTAGTGGCTGTTTTTCTATACAACTCCATTCTAGGAAGCCCGGAGGAAAAAACGGCAGAGGGCAAAACAGCCGCAGCTTCGGTTAAACAGATGAGCGCCGAGGAACGGCTGGCCGTAACGCTGGAGCTTAAGGACATCAAACGCAACTTAAAGGGCGATGAAAAGCTCGTCATGATTAATTTCGCTTTTCAGCTGGACAAGAAAAAGGCGAAGGAAGAGCTTGACCAGATCAAGGATATCGCCGTCAAACCGATTATTAACCGCATTCTTGCGGACACGACCGCCGAGGAGCTGCAAGGCTCAAAAGGACAGGACGCGCTAGAAGCAAAGCTGCTCAACGAGGTCAACAAGATTTTGCCGGAAGGTAAACTGGTCAAAGTGTCGATAACCGACTATCTTCTGACCGACATTTAATCCCACGGCATCAGGCAAGGAGGTGAGAGAGAGTGGTAGATGTACTGTCCCAAAATGAAATTGACGCGCTGCTGGCCGCGCTTTCTTCGGGCGAGATGGATGCAGAAGAGCTGAAAAAGGAAGAAAGCCAGAAAAAAATCCGTTCCTACGATTTTAAGCGCGCTGTACGGTTCTCCAAGGATCATATTCGCAGCTTGACCCGTATACACGAGAATTTTGCCCGCTTCCTGACCACTTATTTTTCCGCTCAGCTGCGGACGTTCGTGCAAATAAGCGTCGTACAGGTAGAGCAGCTTCCATATGACGAATTTATTCGTTCCATCCCAAAAATGACGATTTTGAACATTTTTGAAGCCGAGCCGCTGGAAGGCCGAATGGTGCTGGAGGTTCACCCTAACGTTGCGTATGCGATGGTGGACCGCGTGTTGGGAGGTTCTGGAACGGCCCCGTCCAAAATCGGCGCTCTGACGGAAATCGAAACGATGATTATGGAGAAAATTTTCAGCCGCGCGTTTGAGAGTTTGCAGGAAGCCTGGAAAACGGTCATCGACATTTCTCCAAGGATGGATTCGCTGGAAACGAATCCGCAGTTCATGCAAATTGTATCGCCAAACGAAACAATCGCTCTCATCTCGCTAAGCACTAAAATCGGCGACACGACGGGCATGATCAACTTATGTATCCCGCATGTCGTCATCGAGCCGATCATGCCGAGGCTTTCCGTGCATCACTGGTTCGTGTCCCAGAAAAAATCCAGAGTTCCCGAAGAAGTGGAAATGCTGGAGCAGCGGGTACATAAGGCGAAGCTTCCCATTATCGCTGAGCTTGGCGAATCTTCCATCACTGTCCGCGAGTTTATGAGTCTTGCGGCAGGCGATGTCATTTCCCTGAAAAAGCCCGTGGGCGAGGGACTCCACATCAAGGTTGGAGAAAAGCTGAAGTTTATCGGCAGCCCGGGGTCGGTCCGTGACCGGCTTGCGGTCCAGGTCGACGAGATCGTAAGTGAAGGAGCGGATGAAGACTATGACGAGTAAGGATTATTTGTCCCAGGAGGAAATCGATGCGCTGCTTCGGCAGAGCTCGGGCGAATCCGAACCGCCGTCGGCGGGCGAGGACAAAATTGAACATTTTTTAACCGGCATTGAGCAGGATGCGCTTGGCGAGATCGGCAACATTACGTTTGGCAGCGCAGCTACGGCGCTTTCGACGCTGCTGGGCCGCAAAGTGGATATCACGACTCCTCAGGTGTCGCTGATTCGCCGCTCGGAGCTCGGTGACGAGTTTCCTAAACCGCATGTAGCTGTATCGGTCAGTTATGTGGAAGGATTCGAAGGCATCAACTCGCTCGTAATCAAAACGAGAGATGCCGGAGTCATTGCGGACCTGATGCTTGGCGGAGAAGGAATCGCTAATAATCCGGAGCTGACGGATATTCATATCAGCGCGGTTCAGGAAGCGATGAACCAGATGATGGGCTCGTCCGCGACGTCCATGTCAACGATTTTCAACCGGATGGTGAACATTTCGCCGCCGGGAATCGACATTCTCGATGTTGAGCAAGGGGGCGGCCTTCAGCAGCTTCCGCCGGAAGATGTGTTTATCAAAATCAGCTTCCGTCTCATGATTGGCGATTTGATCGATTCCACGATTATGCAGCTGCTTCCGGTTGCATTTGCAAAACAGATGGTAGATTCGCTTATGGGAGGCTCCGGTTCCGAAGAGGCGGCAGCGGCAGCTCCTTCCGCACCGGCACCAGCAGCACCGGCAGCACCTGCTGCCGAACCGGCCTATACGGCGCCTGCAGCCCATGAGCCGGCACCGACGCAAATGGCCCCTCAGTATCAGCAGCCGTATCCAGATCCAATGGCGCCAGCCGCAGCGGCAGGCCCGCAAACGTTTGGAACGCCTGTCGGCCGCAACGTCAGCGTACAGCCGGTTCAATTTGGAGGCTTCCAAAACACCGGATTTGACCGTCCGGACGAGACAAATCTCGGACTGCTGCTTGATATTCCGCTTAAAGTAACTGTTGAGCTGGGCAGAACGCAAAAGCAGATCAAAGACATTTTGGAGTTATCCCAAGGCTCGATTATCGAGCTGGATAAACTTGCAGGCGAGCCGGTTGATATTTTAGTTAACAACAAGTTAATTGCAAAAGGCGAAGTTGTCGTCATAGACGAGAATTTTGGTGTCCGGGTGACCGATATTGTCAGCCAATGGGACCGCATCGCAAAAATTCAGTAACTTACATCCTGGGAGGAAATGACAATGGCAAACCGTATTCTTATCGTTGATGATGCTGCCTTTATGCGAATGATGATTCGCGATATTCTCACTAAAAACGGCTATGAGGTCGTAGGCGAAGCACAGGACGGCTCTCAGGCCATTGAAAAATACAAGGAACTTAAGCCGGATCTGATTACAATGGACATCACGATGCCTGAGATGGACGGAATCGCCGCGCTTAAGGAAATTAAAAAAATGGACAGCAACGTTAAGGTGATTATGTGCTCCGCAATGGGACAGCAGGCGATGGTTATTGACGCCATTCAGGCAGGCGCCAAAGACTTTATCGTCAAGCCGTTCCAAGCGGACCGTGTTATCGAGGCCATCAAGAAAACGCTGGGTTAATCTGTGAGCATTATCAACATCCAAGCACTCGCATTAAGCGGGTCTGCGGCCAATACTCCAGCTGCAAGCTCCGCGCCAGGGGAAGGAACGTCCTTGTTCTCTTCCCCGGTGCCGGGCCTGGAGGAAGCACCGCAGTTCAGCTCAGGCAGCATGATGGGAAGCATGATCTGGATGATCGCGGCTCTGGCGCTTGTCGTCGGGCTGATTGTACTGCTGATTCGCTTTATGTCAAAGCGCAGCCAGCTGTGGAGTGGACCCAGAGCAATGAAATCGCTCGGCGGACTTACGCTTGCGCAGGGGAAATCGATCCAGCTGGTAGAGGCTGCGGGCAGAATTTATGTACTCGGCGTCGGGGACGACGTAGCCGCACTGGACGTCATTTCGGACCCGGAAGCAGTTGAGGCGGTTCGCAAACAGCTCGCCGCACAGGAAGCTGCAGCAGCCGCAAGGCCGGCAGCCGAATGGATGAAGCTGCTGCAAGACAAGCTTACCGGCAGCAAAGCGCCCGAAGCGAGCAGCGGTGAAGGAACTGATGCCAAACGGTTTGAAACGATGCTTCAACAAAAGCTGGAGCAGCAGTCCCGGCAGCAAGAGGAGCTGGAGCAGCTGTTGCAGGAAACCAGAGACAGGGAACGGTTGAGAGAAGAATGAAAAGGAAATGGATGATGTCGCTGCTGGCTGCCGGCGCGCTATCGCTTGCATTGCAGCATACCGCCTTCGCGGAGCCGCTTCCGGGAATCGACATCAGCATTGGCGGGGAAGAGTCGGGCGGCACGAGTGCGATATCGCTCGTTTTGCTCATAACGGTCCTTACCCTTGCGCCGTCGATTCTGATCTTAATGACCAGCTTTACACGCATAGTCATTGTGCTGGGGTTTGTGCGGACTTCGCTCGGAACACAGCAGATGCCGCCGAATCAGGTGCTGATCGGACTCGCGCTGTTTCTAACGCTGTTCATCATGTCGCCTACGTTGTCACAGGTGAACCAGGTCGCGGTCCAGCCCTATCTCAAAGGCGAGCTGACGCAGACGCAAGCGTTGGAAGAAGCGGCCAAGCCGATGAAAAAGTTTATGTTTCAGCATACGCGGGAGAAGGATTTGCTGCTCTTTCTAAACTACTCCAAAGCGGAAAAGCCGAAAACGTACGAGGATATTTCCCTCACGGTGCTTGTGCCGGCTTATGCGATCAGCGAGCTGAAAACGGCGTTTCAGATGGGCTTCATGATCTTTATCCCATTCCTCATCATCGATATGGTCGTATCCAGTACGCTGATGGCGATGGGGATGATGATGCTTCCGCCGGTCATGATATCGCTGCCGTTCAAGATTTTGCTGTTCGTACTCGTTGACGGCTGGTACTTGATCGTCAAATCGCTGCTGCTCAGCTTCAGTTCTTCGTGATTCAAGCGGGAGGAAATACGGCATGAATTCGGATTTTGTTATCGGGCTGGCCGGGCAGGCGATTATGGTTGTCCTTAAAGCCAGCGCTCCCATGCTCATTCTGGGACTTGTCGTTGGATTGATCATCAGTATTTTTCAGGCAACTACGCAGATTCAGGAGCAGACTCTGGCCTTTGTGCCCAAAATTGTAGCGGTGTTCGCTGCGGTGCTCATATTCGGGCCTTGGATATTAAGCACCTTGGTCGACTTTACGTACAACCTGCTGAACAACCTGCACAATTACATCGGGTAGGCGGGCGTTATGGAGCTATTTGTACAAGGTTTTCCTGTTTTTCTGCTGATTTTTTGTCGAATTACTTCCTTTTTTGTCGTAGCGCCTGTTTTTGCAGCCCGGACCGTTCCGGCAAAGTTCAAAGTCGGAATCGGCTTTTTTGTCTCTTTTTTAGTCTATCTAACCTACGGGACAACAAAACAGATTACACCAAATGCGCTTTATATGCTGACGCTAGTGCAAGAGATAATGGTTGGCCTGCTGTTAGGTTTTATCGTATATCTCTTTTTTACGACCGTGCAGACGGCTGGAGCTTTTATCGACCTTCAGGTCGGTTTTGCAATGGCCAACGTTGTTGATCCGATGACCGGCGTATCGGCCCCGATAACAGGCAATTTCAAATACATGGTGCTGACGCTGCTGTTTCTGACGATGAACGGCCATCTCTATCTGCTGCAGGCATTGATGAACAGCTATCGGTGGATCCCGCTGGAACCCAATCTGTTTGGTTATATCGCCAACGGAACCGTAACCGAATTTCTCGTTCAGGCGTTCTCCCAGTCGTTCCTGCTGGCGCTGCAGATCGGCGCTCCGATCATCGTGGCGATGTTCCTGACGGATGTCGGACTTGGCTTTTTGGCCCGGACGGCTCCTCAATACAATGTATTTGTTATCGGCGTTCCGCTTAAAATTTTGATCGGCTTCCTGCTGCTCGTGCTGCTGATGCCATCGCTTGGCACCTTGTTCGAACATTTATTTTCCTTCATGTTCGATTTTATGGGCAAGTTTTTCGGTGCGCTGCAAGGAGCGGCCGAATGAACGGGAAGGAGGCGATCGGGATGTCCAAGCTGCGCTACCGGGTTAACCTTCAACTGTTTAACGGAGAAAAGACCGAGGATGCAACGCCGAAGAAAAAACAAGAGGCCAGAGACAAAGGCCAGGTCGCCAAAACCCATGAGCTTCCCGGCGCTTTTATCATCCTGTTTGTTTTCGGCAGCTTCTATATGCTTGGCGGCTTTTACAAAGAAAGAGTTTATCGTCTGTTCGGCAGCCTGTTCAACGACTGGCTTACGCTGGAGCTGACCGACGGCAATGTGATGTCTCTTTTTTACAACATTATGGTTCAAATCCTTATTCTGCTGTCGCCGATCCTGCTGCTGGCTTTTATAGCGGCGCTGCTCGTCAACTACGCGCAGGTCGGATTTCTGCTTACAGGCGAACCGCTGAAGCCGGATTTCAAAAAGCTTGATCCGATTAAAGGCTTCAAAAACATTTTCTCGATGCGGTCGGTCGTGGAGTTTCTAAAAAGCATTCTGAAGCTGGTCGTCGTCGGAATTGTTGTGTTTATGGCGATTTGGGGAGAGTGGGACCGGATTCTCCTGCTCGGACATGTGCCGATCGAGTCGATATTCGCCTTCACCTCGGGCTTGACGCTTAAGCTGGGCATGCAGTTCGCCATGCTGTTAGTCGTCATCGCTGTGCTGGACTATTTCTATCAACGCTACGAACACGAAAAAGGTCTGCGCATGTCCAAGCAGGATATCAAGGACGAATACGTGAAAACCGAGGGCAACCCGCTCATTAAAGGCAAAATCAAGGAACGCCAGCGCAAAATGGCCTTGCAGCGCATGATGCAGGAAGTTCCGAAAGCAGATGTTGTCATCACCAACCCGACTCACTACGCCATTGCTATCAAGTATGACGGCTCCAAAATGGAAGCTCCCGTAATTCTGGCTAAAGGCGTTGATTACGTTGCGCTGCGGATTCGGGAAATCGCCAAGGAAAACGGCGTTACGACGATGGAAAACCGGCCGCTCGCAAGAGCGCTTTACGATCGTGCGGATATCGGCGATACGATTCCGGCCGATCTGTTCCAGGCCGTCGCGGAAGTTCTGGCCTATGTGTACAAGCTGAAGGGCCGCAGCAAAGCAAGATAACGAGTAAATAAACGAGTTAAGCGGAGGCATTCGTCATGAAACTGAGGGACCTGGCAATTTTGGTGGGGATTATCGGCATCGTTATGATGATGGTTATCCCTGTTCCTACTTTCCTGATGGACGTCCTGCTCGTAATCAACATATCGGTCGCGCTTATCATTCTCTTAATAGCGATGAATACGAAAGAAGCGCTGGATTTTTCCATCTTCCCGGCGCTGCTGCTGATTACGACGCTGTTCAGGCTCGCCCTCAACGTATCGACCACGCGCAACATTCTCGTTCATGCGCATGCGGGTGAGGTGGTTATGACCTTCGGCAACTGGGTTGCCGGGGGCCAGGTCGCCATCGGCTTTGTCGTGTTCCTCATTCTGGTCGTCGTTCAGTTCATCGTCATTACGAAAGGTTCGGAACGTGTCGCTGAGGTCGCCGCAAGGTTTACGCTGGACGCTATGCCGGGCAAACAAATGAGCATCGACGCCGACCTCAACGCCGGCCTGATTAACGAGCAGCAGGCGCGGTCGCGCCGCTCCAAAATCGAGCGTGAGGCCGACTTTTACGGTTCGATGGACGGCGCCAGCAAATTCGTTAAGGGCGATGCGATCGCATCCATCATCATTCTGATTATCAACCTGCTGGGCGGTTTTATTATCGGCATGACCGTCAAGGGCATGGGTTTTGGCGAAGCGCTTCAAACCTATTCTATTCTGACGATCGGCGACGGTCTGGTCAGCCAGATTCCGGCGCTGCTCATTTCCACTGCAGCAGGCCTTATCGTAACCCGTGCCGCATCGGAAGGAAATCTGGCGCATGATCTCAGCTCGCAAATCATGCGTTATCCGCAGCTGCTTTATGTCGTAGCGGGCACGATTGCACTGCTGGGACTGTTTACGCCAATCGGCATTATCCGCACGTTCCCAATTGCCGGATTGCTGGCTTATCTCGGCTGGAAGATGCAGGGGGCGCAGAGCCGGCAGCAGCAGGAGCAGGAACAGCTTGTGGAGGAGCAGCAGATCGAGGAGGTCCGCAGCCCGGAAAGCGTCGTCAGCCTGCTGCAGGTCGATCCGATCGAATTCGAATTTGGCTATGGGCTTATACCGCTCGCTGATACGCAGCAGGGCGGGGACTTGCTGGACCGGATCATTATGATCCGGCGGCAGTGCGCGCTTGAGCTCGGGCTGGTCGTTCCGGTTATCCGGATTCGAGACAACATCCAGCTGCGGCCGAACGAATACGTCATTAAGCTCAAGGGCAATCAAGTCGCCAGGGGAGATTTGCTGCTCAACCATTACTTGGCGATGAGTCCCGGGTTTGAGGATGAATCGATCGTCGGCATTGAAACGACAGAGCCGGCTTTTGGACTGCCGGCGCTCTGGATCGATGAAGCAACGAAGGAACGCGCAGAAATGTCGGGTTACACCGTTGTGGATCCTCCGTCCGTCGTTGCAACACATTTGACCGAAATTATTAAACGTCATGCCCATGAGCTGCTTGGCCGCCAAGAAACGAAGGCGCTTGTGGACAACGTCAGAGAAGCCTATCCGGCGCTAGTGGACGATCTTATCCCATCCGTTATGACCATCGGCGATGTGCAGAAAGTGCTTGCCAAGCTGCTCAAGGAAAAAATTTCGATCCGGGATCTCGTCACGATTTTCGAAACGCTTGCGGATCACGGCCTTTATACGAAAGACCCCGATATTCTGACCGAGTATGCGCGTCAAGCGCTATCCAGGCAGATTACGCAGCAGTTTAGCGGCAACGGCAGCTCGATGAAGGTCATCACCGTCAGTCCGGCACTGGAGAAAAAGATTGCCGAGTCCGTACAGCAGACGGATCAGGGCAGTTATCTGGCGATTGATCCGGTCGCTTCACAGCAGATTTGCAGCCGGATCAGCGAGCAAGTGTCCCGCCAGATTCAATCCGGGCATCCGCCGGTCGTACTGGCTTCACCAACAATTCGCATGTATCTCCGCCAAATTATTGAGCGGGTGATGGGGGATGTGCCGGTGCTTTCCTACAGCGAGCTGGAGCCCTCCGTTGAAGTCCAAAGCGTAGGGACGGTGAACTTGTGAAGGTAAAACGATACGTAGTCGGCGCTGTCCCAGAGGCTCTTCCGCTGATCCGGGGAGACTTAGGCAGCAATGCCGTCATTCTCAGCACAAAAGAAATCAGAACAGGCGGGTTTCTGGGCATGTTCGGCAAAAAACGCATCGAGGTTATTGCGGCCGCGGAGTCTGACGGCGCGGGAGCTGTCCGCACACCGGCTGCGGGCAGGAGCAAGCCGATGCCGCCGGCTCAACCAGCTAGGCCAGCCGAGACGGCGGCTGACGCCGTTGCGGCGCGCGAGGAAGCATTCACTGCGCAAAGACTGGCCGCTGCAGCGGTGCAGGAGCGCTTAGCGGCTGCCGAGCCGCCGCCGCAAGCGGCTGTGCCTCAGCCTCAAGCTGCGGCTGCCTATTCCGCAGCTCCTGCCGTACAGGCTTCCGTTCCCGCTCCTCCGCAGGTAAACGGCGTTTTGCAGGAGGAGCTGCTGCAGGAGATGCGCGGGATCAAAACCTGGATGCGCCAGCTGTCCGCCCAGCAGGCGCAGGACGCATTAACCGCTCCCGTGAAAAAGCTGCTGGAAAGAATGGAGCAGCAGGAAGTGGCTTCCGTTTGGCGTGAAAAACTTCTTCAAGAGCTTCAAGAGGCAGCGGATTACGAGCAGCTGGCCGACAACGGAGAGGCGTTATGGACAAAAGCCAAGGAGCTTATAACGAATTGGCTGCAGCCTTTCGAGGGAGCTGCGGATGCGGCGAACCTCCGGGCCGTTCATTTTGTCGGGCCGACTGGAGTTGGCAAAACGACAACGATCGCCAAGCTGGCCGCAATGGAGACGCTCAAAAACAAACGCTCCGTCGGGCTGATAACAGCCGACACGTACCGGATCGCGGCGGTGGATCAGCTGCGCACGTACGCCGACATTCTCGGCGTGCCGCTGGAGGTTGTATTTTCCCCGGCTGAGTCGGCTCGCGCCTTCCAGCAGCTGGAGGAGAAGGAACTGATCCTGATGGATACGGCCGGCAGAAACTACCGGAGCGAGCTGCAAATCAACGAGGTGAACAGCTTGCTCAAGTCTGGCGAAGACACCGAAACCTGTCTGGTGTTAAGTCTGACGGCGAGAACGTCGGATATGGAGGCGGTTGCTCTGCCCTTTATCCGTCATGGAGTAAACAAGGCGATTTTCACGAAGCTGGATGAAACCCGGATCTACGGCTCGCTGCTCAATCTGGTGCTGGAGCACCGGCTGCAGCCGCTGTATCTGGCGTTTGGCCAGACGGTGCCGGATGATATCGAGCCGTTTGGCAGCCGCAAGTACAGCGCTCTATTGCTCGGGGAATACGATCATGGCTGATCAGGCTCAGGCGCTGCGCAATTTGATTTTGCAAAGAAACGGGGCCAAGCCGGATCAAGCTCCCAAACAAACCCGGATCATCACGGTGGCGAGCGGCAAGGGCGGGGTGGGCAAGTCGAATTTTAGCTTGAATTTTGCCTTGGCGCTGCAAAAGCTGGGACAAAAAGTGCTGGTATTTGACGCTGACATAGGCATGGCGAACCTGGATGTGCTTATGGGCGTTCCCGCGCCATACTCTCTCTACCATCTTTTCCAGGGGGAGCGTTCCATTCGGGATATTATCCAGCTTGGACCGGGCGGCCTGCATTTTATTGCCGGAGGATCAGGATTTCGGGAGCTGCTTCACCTGACGGAGGAGCAGCTGCAGCAAGCCGACCGCGAGATCGGACGGCTGCAGGGCGAGTACGATCTTATATTGTTCGATACGGGAGCAGGGCTGAGCCGGGAGGCGGAACGATTTATCCACGCTTCACACGAGTGCATCATCGTTACAACGCCGGAGCCAACCTCCGTTACGGATGCTTATGCGCTGGTTAAAATGGTGTCTCATTCCAATCCTGCAGCAAAGTTCAAGCTGATCGTCAACCGGACGTCGGATTCGCGCGAAGGGCGTCAGACCGCTGAAAAGATGGACCTGGCGGCGCAGCGGTTTCTCAATGTCAGCCTGCCCTTTGCCGGAGCGATCGCAGATGATCCTCATGTCGGCAAGGCAGTGAGGCGGCAGTCGCCATTTTCAATCGTGTTTCCCGAATGCCAGGCGTCCCGTGACATTCTGACCGCAGCAAGAGCATATATGGAGCTTCCGCATACCGGCGATTCCACACGTACGGTCAAAGGCTTTTTTCAACAATGGCTGGGTCGCAAGCGCAGCCTTTGACTTTCAATAGAAGGAGAGATTGGCCATGCCCCAATTTCGAGTGCTGATTGTGGACGATTCGGCTTTTATGCGAGCCGTCATCAAGGATCTGATTGAGGCGGACCCTGCTTTTGAAATCGCGGGGATGGCCAGTACGGGCAAGGAAGCGATTGAGGCGGTCTTAAGGCTAAAGCCGGATGTGATGACGCTCGATCTGGAAATGCCGGAAATGAACGGACTGGAAGCGCTGGGGCCAATTATGGCAGCTTATCCGCTGCCGGTCATCATGTTCTCCGGCATTAGCGAAGAGCATACGTCCCAAACGATCGCAGCGCTGCAGCAAGGAGCTTTTGACTTCATCCGCAAGCCGGCCGCATCGTCGCCGCCCGGTGAAATCGGGACGATCGGAAGGTTATTGCGCGAAAAGCTGCATACTGCCGTACTGATCCGGGAGCGGCTGCAGCGCCAGCATTCGGCGCTTCGGCAGCCGCCTGGCGGGGCGGATGCACTATTACCGAAGAGCGCCTTATCCAAAGCAAAGCCGGATGCAGGCCCGGCTCCCGGCTCTGCTCGAACGGCAGGCAAAGCTGGCAGCAAAGCGGCGCAGCCGGACAACGCTGCTGCGCATGCCTCTAAGATTACAGAGGAAGCGGATCCCCGGAAGAAACCGGCGGCCGGAGGCGCCAAGGTTAGCGCGGATCAAACGGGAAGCCGTCCTGAACGCCTGGCTCAAGCCGGCAAAGAAGCAGCCGGCGCCGCAGAGCAGGCGCGTCGGGAAACGGCTGCAGCCCGGCAGCCCGGCCGAAAGGATGGGCTGGAGCGGCATGATGCCGCTTTTGCGCAGACTCCGGCGGTTAAGCCGGCTGCCGGCACGACAGCTTTTAATCATCTGATTGCGGTAGGCACCTCCACTGGCGGACCAAGAGCTTTGCATGAGCTGCTGGCCGGAATTCCGGCGGAGCTACAAGAGCCGGTGCTGATGGTGCAGCATATGCCGCCCCGTTTCACGGCGTCGCTGGCGAAGCGGCTGGATGCAGCAGGTCCGTTGCGAGTGTTTGAGGCTGCAGACGGGCAGCGGGTACGAAGCGGCGAGGCGTACTTGGCGCCGGGCGGCAGACATATGGAGCTTGCGCGGGACGAGCTCGGCTACTTCATACGCCTGACGCAAAACGATCCGGTTAGCGGTCACAGGCCGTCGGTCGACGTGCTTTTCCGCTCGCTGGTTCCTTTCACGGAGCTGAAGCGGCATGCAGTCATTTTGACCGGTATGGGCAGCGACGGCTCCAGAGGCATGCTGGAGCTGAAGGAAAGCGGCGCTGCCAGTACGATTGCCGAGGCGGAGGACAGCTGCGTCGTCTACGGCATGCCGCGCAGCGCGGTGGAGAACGGCAGCTGCCAGACCGTGCTGCCGCTGCCGCTAATTGCCGGTGAGCTTTACAGCCGCTGCTCGGGCGGCTCCGCACGCTGATTTCATTTTACAGGAGGTGGATCACGTTATGGATATGAACGCATATCTCTCCATGTTTATTGATGAATCGCAGGATCACCTACAGGCGCTCAACGAGAATTTGCTGAAGCTGGAAGGCGATCCCGCCGATTTGAGCTTTGTGCAAGTCATCTTCCGTTCTGCACATACGCTTAAGGGCATGTCGGCGACAATGGGCTTTGAAGATATGGCATCGTTGACCCATGAGATGGAAAATGTGCTGGATCTGGTGCGCAACAGCAAGCTGTCAATGGACGAGTTTATCTTTGACGTTCTGTTCAAAGGGCTGGATGCGCTGGAGACGATGGTGGAGGATATCAAGGGCGGCGGCGAAGGCAAAGCGGATGTCCGCTCCATCGTCGCTTCGCTCAAATCCATCGTTGACGGCAGCTACAAAAGCCGTGCGGAAACGGCCGCGGCTTCGGCTGTCGCCGTAGCGTCCATGCCGTCCGGAGAAGCGGCTATCGACGAATTCCAGCTGTCTGTGCTCAAACAATCGATGGACAGCGGTTTAAAGGCGCTGCGCATTGACGTATCGCTCGTCGAGTCCTGTGTGCTGAAAGCGGCTCGCGCCTACATGGTATTCAATGTGCTGGAGGAACAGGGAGAGGTCGTTAAATCTATTCCTTCCGTCACGGATTTGGAACAGGAGAAATTTGACCGCTCCTTCACCGTAATATTTGTTACTTCGGGCAGCGAAGAACAGCTGACGGCTGCGATTAGCGGCATATCGGAAGTTGAAGCCGCAAGAGCCGAGCTGCTCGACGCCGCGACGCTGGAACGGCTTGCCCGCCCTGAGCCGGCGGCTGCAGCAAGCGCTGGAACGGCTGCATCAGCAGGTGCTGAGGCGCAGCAGGCACGCTCCGCCAAGCCGGCCCGCACCGAAGGGAAACAACCGGCAGCGCCGGTGGCGAACCGCACTATTCGCGTTGATATTGACAGGCTAGACGCCCTTATCAATCTGTTCAGCGAGCTGCTGATCGACCGTTCCCGCCTGGAGCAGCTGTCCAGCGAAATCGGCCGAACGGAGCTGACCGAGACGGTTGAACATCTGTCGCGCATTAGCGCCGATCTGCAGGATATCGTACTGAAGCTGCGCATGGTGCCGGTCGATTCGGTGTTTAACCGTTTCCCGCGCATGATTCGCGACATCGCCAAATCGCTGGACAAAAAAGTCGAGCTGGTCATTACTGGCGCGGATACGGAGCTTGACCGCACCGTCATCGACGAAATCGGCGATCCGCTTGTCCATCTGCTGCGCAACTCGCTCGATCATGGGCTGGAGACGACGGAAGGCAGGCTTGAAGCCGGCAAACCGGAGACGGGCACGATTTGGCTCCGGGCTTACCACAGCGGCAACCATGTTTTCATCGAAGTGGAAGAGGATGGCAGGGGCATCAACGGCGAGAAGGTAAAAGCGAAGGCGATTGAGAAAGGCGTGCTTTCCGAGCAAGAGGCAGCCAAGCTGACTCCGGATGAAATCAGCAATCTGATCTTCGCCCCGGGCTTCAGCACCGCAGATCAAATTTCCGATCTTTCCGGGCGCGGCGTCGGGCTGGACGTCGTTCGGACCAAAATCGTATCGCTTGGCGGCAACGTATCGGTTGAAAGCAAAGAAGGCTTTGGTTCCAAGTTCAGCATTCAGCTGCCGCTGACGCTTTCCATTATTACGGCTATGCTTGTGCGCCTTGGCTCCGAAAAATATGCGATTCCGCTGACCTCGATCGTTGAAACCGGCATTTTGAAGCGGGATGCGATTTTGAGCGTTCACGGCAACCGGATGATGACCTACCGCAATGCAGTTATTCCAATTGTGTCGCTGAGCAAAGTGTTGGAAGCTCCTGATTTCCATGAGGAGGTCGAGGAAGAGAGCGAGTACATCGTCATCCGCAAAGGAGAAAAATGGGCGGCCGTTATCGTGGACGACTTTATCGGACAAAGCGACATCGTGCTCAAGTCGATGGGCGCATATCTCGGCCCAACACCTGCGGTATCCGGGGCAACGATTCTCGGGGACGGCCAGGTCGCACTTATTATCGATCCGAACGCGCTCTTCAAATAAGACTAGCTAGGGAGGAAATGGCCATGGGAGAAGAAATCAAGGTTATCGTATTCGCGCTTGGCGAAGAGGAGTACGGCATCGAGGTCGACAAGGTCAAAACGGTGGAGCGAATAATGCCGATTACCCGCGTGCCTAAAACGCCGCCGTTTGTAAAGGGAGTCGTTAATTTGCGCGGCGTTGTTGTTCCTGTCATCGATCTGCGCGGACGGTTCGGACTGGCTGAGGTTGAAACGACCGACGCCACCCGTATTATTATCGTCAACTCCGGCGAGCTGGAGGTTGGCTTCATCGTGGATCAAGCCAGCGACGTAACGGATATTAACAGCGACAACATCGAGCTTCCGCCGGAAGTGGTCGGAGGCATTCAAGCGAAATATTTGCGGGGCATTGCCAAAACCGACGGGGGCAGACTGCTCGTCATGCTGAATCTTTCCGAGGTGCTGAACAAAGCCGAGCTTGTGCAGCTTGAACAGATGGAGGCTTGACCGTGAGCTCATTGCACAGGCTGGAGGAGTTCGAGCTTGATGTGCTCAAGGAGGTCGGCAACATCGGCTCGGGCAATGCGGCTACCGCGCTCTCGACGCTGCTGGACAAGCCGGTTGATATGGCCGTCCCTAAAGTAAGCGTTGTGCCTTTTGAAGAGGTGGCGGAGCGGGTCGGCGGCGCTGAAGAGCTCGTAATGGCCGTCTTTTTAAGAGTAGAGGGTGAGGCGCCCGGCAATCTCTTCTATATTATGCATCCCGTCGCCGCCAAACGGCTGCTTGGCCGGCTGGCAGCGATGGAGGTGGAGGAGGACTTGGAATATTCCGAGATGGAGCTGTCCGCATTAAGCGAGATCGGCAACATTTTGGCCGGTTCCTACCTCTCCTCGCTTGCCGACCTGACCGGACTTGGCCTATCTCCGAGCGTGCCCGCAGTTGCTCTTGATATGGCTGGAGCCGTACTCTCCTACGGGCTGATGCAATATGGCGAAATGGGAGACGCGGCGCTGCTGATCGAGACGAAGTTTCTGGACGCTGGAGAGCAGCTTGACGGGCAATTTTTCCTTATTCCAGACCCGGATTCGTTCGCAATCTTGTTTCAGGCGCTGGGAGTGCGAGAGTCATGATTCAGCAAAATGTCGTCAAAGTCGGAATGGCGGATCTGAACGTGGCAACCCGTGGAGAATGCATCCGCACTTCCGGGCTTGGCTCCTGCGTTGGACTGACTTTATACGATCCTGACCGCAAAGTAGCTGGAATGGCCCATGTCATGCTTCCGGATTCGGCGATTGCCAGGGAAGAGACGTTTAATCGGGCCAAGTACGCCGATACCGCACTGCCGCTGCTGATTGAGGAACTGGAGAAGGCCGGTGCTAAAATAGGCCGACTCCTCGCCAAGATGGCGGGAGGCTCCCAAATGTTCGCCTCGCTCGGAAAGAGCGATTCGCTGCGCATCGGACCGAGAAACGTGGAGAGCTGCATGCAAATGCTGGATCGCTACGGAATTCCTCTAATCGGCGAGGATACGGGCGGCAGCCACGGCCGCACGATTGAATTGGATTCGGAGACGGGCATTTTATATGTCCGCTCCGTACAGCAAGGAACGAAGGAGTTGTAGATGCCATGGTTGGCAATTGGCGAATCAATGCTTGGCTGGCGGCAGGAGGAGCGCTATTAACGCTTCTGCTCAACGCCGGACGCAATCCGTGGCCGGTTGCCGGCATGCGTTTGCTTGCGGCTGCTGCCGCGTTTTGGCTGTTGGCGTATGCGCTTAGATTTTTACTGACGTTCACGCTGCCGGAGCGCCCGCTGGAACAGCCGTCGGATGAGGAAGCCGCACCGGGTTCCACGCTGGACTTACAGGCGGACGGCGGAGAAAATCTGGAAGCATTGATCCGGGAAGGCTGGAAGCCTCCGGCATTGTCCGCAGAGGATAACCCGCAGCCGGAGACGGCTCGGACGGCAGCGGCCTCAAGCGCTTTTCAGCCGCTGTCCCCCCCGCAGCTTCGGGCATCGAGACCCGAACTGCAAGAACAGGATCTGGTGCAGGCCGTTCGTCATTTGAACCGGGAAGAGTAGTGAAGCAGTGTCGGAAGCGCCCGGAACGGAGCGCAGGAGGCGGGAAAGTCTCGCACAGGTCAGTCGTAAGAACCGTCAGGCGAAAGCTTAAGGAGGCTTGAGGACGATGATAGAGCCCAAGGCGCCTCATTTATCCAACATGGAGATGTGGGAGAAATGGAAAGAAGAGCAGAATCTCGATGCAAAAAAAGCTCTTATTGAACAATATTTGCCGCTTGTTGATTATGTCACGAACCGGATGGCGATTGGATTGCCGAAAAACGTGTCCAAGGACGATCTGGCCAGCAACGGCGTGATGGGGCTTATCGATGCCATCGACAAGTTCGACTATAAACGCGGTCTTCAATTTGAAACGTACGCTTCGTGGCGAATTCGCGGAGCCATCATAGACGGGTTGAGGCAGGGCGACTGGGTGCCCCGCTCCGTGCGCGAAAAAGCGAAGCGCATCGAGGAAGCTTACCAGCACCTGGAGCAGCAGTATTTGAGATCGGTCAGCGATGCGGAGATCAGCTCTTATTTGCAGGTGTCGGAAAAAGAGTTTACCGTTATGCTTCAAGAGATTGCAGTTACGACGGTATGCTCGCTTGAAGATCCGATCCGCGAGGAGGAAAGTGAGACTCGTTTATCGCTGCTCGTAGACGAGAAAGCGAAAAACCCGGATCATAAGGTTCATGAATTCTATCTCAAGGAATCACTTGTGAAAGGAATCGAGAAGCTTACCGAGAAAGAGCGCATCGTCGTTTCTCTCTTCTATTATGAAGAGCTGTCTCTCAGCGAAATTGCCGAGGTCATGTCTCTATCTCCGTCTCGCATCTCGCAGCTTCATTCCAAAGCGATTTTGAGGCTGAGAGGCGCGTTGTCTAAACAGAAGGACCAGTTGATGCAGAACTCCTAGAGGGAGGATCATGGGATGATGGAGCAGCTTGATTTGCAGCAGCATGTGAAGGTAACCGTGTCGCCAGATAAAATGACCGGGATCCTTCAGTTCAACCGCTGTGACGAACAATTTTCCTGTACCGTCGGCGAGCTGGAGGCCCTGCTTCGTGCAGCCGGAATTACATATGGCATCAAGTATGACGTGCTTCAATTGATCAGCCAAGAACCCGCAGCATACTGTCTGAAGCAAACGCTCGTCGCACAGGGACTGCCGGGCAAGCCTGGCAGAGACGGCCGGATCGTCTACGCGCTTGAGTTCAATCAGGAATCGCGTCCGG
The DNA here is from genome assembly GCF_023715725.1 of Paenibacillus pasadenensis. Lineage (GTDB taxonomy): Bacteria > Bacillota > Bacilli > Paenibacillales > Paenibacillaceae > Paenibacillus_O > Paenibacillus_O pasadenensis_A. Next base: position 284,629 of record NZ_JAMBOT010000001.1, on the reverse strand, counting down.
AGGAGAATGAAAGCGGGAAGGTCGATTTTAAAGAGATCAACCGCTTGCTGAACGTGCAGAAAGGCCAGCTCATCGCCCGCAAGCTGCCTCCGACAGAGGGGGAGGCCGGCAAAACGGTCACCGGCGTAGACTTTATTGGCAAAAGAGGCCGTGAGGCTCGTATCAAAGCGGGCAAAAACGTCGTTTGCAATGCGGAGCGTACGCTAATCTATGCGGCCATCGACGGGCTTTTTACGCTGACAGGCAGCGATGTCATCAATGTGTTTCCGGTGTACGAGGTAAACGGCGATGTGGATTATCGGACCGGCAACATCGATTTTGTAGGAACCGTTGTTATTCGCGGCAATGTGCTCACCGGATTTAAAGTGCGTGCTGCCGGCGATATCCGCATTGTCGGAGGCGTAGAAGGTGCAGAACTGGAGACAGACGGTTCCATCGAAATCTCCGGAGGCATCATGGCAGGCGGTAAAGGTTTGGTCAAAGCGGGCCACTCCATTCGCTGCTCGTTCATTCAGGACGGCTTTGTGCAGGCTGGAGAAAACATTTTAGTCAGCCAAAGCATAATGCACTCCCAGGTGCGTGCCGGACGCAGCGTCGTTTGCAGTGGAGCCAAGGGATTAATTGTAGGCGGGGCCGTGCAGGCCGGGGAAAGCGTTCAAGCACGCACGGTCGGAAACAGCATGTCCACCGCCACATCAATTGAGGTTGGCGTTCAGCCCGAGCTGCGCGAGGAGCTTAAGGAGCTGCGCAAATCGCTCCGGGCTCAGGGCGAAGCGCTGGAAAAAACCGATAAGGCGCTGGTCATTCTGGATGGAATGGCGGCAGCGGGCACAATTGCAGCAGACAAGCTTGCGCTGCGCGTTAAGCTTAGCGCCACCAAAAAACAAGCGGCTCAGGAAATGGATGAGACCCGCGAACGAATTTTTGAAATTGAACGGTCGCTTGAGGATTCGAGCTTGGCAAAAGTCGAGATACAATCAACGGTTTATGGCGGGACAAAGGTTGTAATCGGTCGTTATACCCGCTTTATTAAAGAAGCGGCCTCCAGAGTGCAGTTCCGCTATATCGACGGCGAGATTACAATGAGCGCTTCCTATTAATAGCGGGAGGGAACCGATATGCCGTATCGGCCCATTGATCTTCAGGTATCTATACCAAGAACTCAAGAAACCGGCAATCAGCAAAGCTATTTGCAGGGAAGGCAAGCTGCGGAAGCCCGGATGCAGGCAGAACAGGCGGCCAAACAGACCGAACTGGACCGGGGCCGCAGCACCGAGCTGGAGCGGAGCGGCGATGCCAGGATTGGACATCGGGAAAAAGAACCGGGAGACGGAACCTCCGGCGGGCGCGAACGCCCGGCTGACCATGATTCCGAGCCCGATGTTCCACAGGCCGAGCATCCGTTCAAAGGACGACGTCTCGATATTCGATTATGACAGCCGGCATGCGGCTTGGACGAGGATAGAGGCATTTTGAAGGAGGAGCAATAATGGATTTACAGCCCTGGCATTATATCGTTCTCATTGGAGCGTTAGTGCTCGTGTGGGCGAATCTGCTCTCGCGCAGACGCAAAAGCGGCAATGCTTCCGCAGAGCAGGCTCCGGCAGCCGGGCTGCAGCAAATGGAGCTGGCTCTTGAGCAGTTCATGGAAAACATGGAGGAGAGCCAGCGGAGCTTGGCGGACATGGTATCGGTCTCCAAGGAGCAGGAGCGAGCCGAAGCCGAACGCAGAGAACAGCGGATTGCTGAGCTGGAGAAGCAGTGCCAGTCGCTTCACGAAGAATTACAGAAGCAGGCTGCAGCAGCCGCTCCAGCTGTTGAAGCTCTCGCTGTGGAATATTCGGCCCCGTTAGCCGAATCATCAACAGCCCAGCTGCATCCAGCGTTGGCTGCCCCCGAACCTCCGGCGTCAGCAGCTCAAATGCCGGGAATCCGGGAGCGGTACAAACAGCTGTTTGAGCTTTACGATGAGGGGCGTTCCATTGAACAAATTGCCAAACGTCTCGGCATGAACAAAGGCGAAGTGATGCTCATTCAGCAGCTCGCCAGACAAGAGGAGGGCGGCAATGAAGCGTCCTGATCGTTCCTTCTGGACCGGCCTTGGTATCGGCATAATCGTCGGGGCGCTGCTTCTGCAGCTGCTGCTGACCGGCCAGCAGGTACCGGCACTACAGACGGCGGAGGATGACGGGGAGGCTCTTGTGTACACGGTTGAAGAAGCCGAGGTGCTCGCCCAGGCAGCTGTTTCCCGCGCTTTAGCGGAGCAGCAAAAGTCCGGGGACAAAGCAGTGATGCAAAAAGAGGGAACCGAATCTGCAAAACAGTCCGTTAAGCCGTCTGCTTCCCCGGATAAAACGGATAACAAACCTGTTGGTTCCGTCAAGCCGTCCGCCACGCCTAAATCGTCACCAAAGCCTTCCACTCCCCCTAGCGCAACCGCTAAGCCGCTCAAGGAGCAGGTTGTGCGAATTGTTCCGGGCAGCAATTTGACCGATGCAGCCGCGCTGCTGCTTCAGTATGGCTTAATTGAGAGCGAGGAAGGTTTCATCCGGTATATGGAGAAACAAAAACCCGCCGCCACAATTCGCGCTGGATATTTCAAGTTTATAGGTCAGCCTGATCTCGCAGCTATTAAAGACGTTATCACCGGCCAGCCGATGGACCCGGAGGAAGGGAAACGGTGGCTGGAGCAGCATTCCGGCTGAAATAGCATGTTCAATCCTGCTTCAATATAGTTGCGCCCAGTTGACCAATATGCTATAGTAATTGACGGTGTTAAAAACACACGCCGATTAATTTCGTCAAGGGTGCTTCCAAATTGGGAAGTCTTGCCGAAAGATGACATTGGCGGAGGGCACAAATAAAAACCAATTAGGAGGTGTTGGAGATGGCAGTGATTTCCATGAAACAGCTTCTTGAGGCTGGTGTACACTTCGGTCACCAAACTCGTCGCTGGAACCCAAAAATGGATCGCTATATCTTCACCGAACGTAACGGCATTTACATTATCGACCTGCAAAAAACAGTGAAAAAAGTGGAAGAGGCTTATAACTTCGTCCGCTCCGTAGCTGAAGACGGCGGCTCGATCCTGTTTGTCGGCACGAAAAAACAAGCCCAAGACTCTGTGAAAGAAGAAGCAGAGCGTTGCGGCAACTTCTACATCAACCAACGCTGGCTCGGCGGCACGCTGACCAACTTCTCCACGATCCAAAAGCGTATTCAACGTCTGCGCCAACTGGAGAAATGGGAAGGCGACGGCACGTTCGATGTCCTGCCTAAAAAAGAAGTTATCATTCTCCGCAAAGAGAAAGATCGTCTTGAAAAATTCCTCGGCGGCATCAAAGGCATGACTAAACTGCCTAGCGCCCTGTTCATCATCGATCCTCGTAAAGAGCGCATCGCGGTTGCTGAAGCTCGCAAGCTTGGTATCCCAATCGTGGGCATCGTTGACACGAACTGCGATCCAGACGAAATCGATTATGTTATCCCAGGCAATGACGACGCTATCCGCGCCGTTAAGCTGCTGACGGGCAAAATGGCCGACGCTATCGTTGAAGCCAACCAAGGCGAGCAAACGACTGCTTAAGCTGTTGCCGCATTAGCAACATAAGAATGAGAACGATAAGGGTGGTCAGAAGGTGAAAGCCTCCTCGCCGCCCTTTTTTTGAGGAAGCATACATCAATTGCCGCGATTTGCGGACAAACTAGCCTAATATAGGGCAATTCGGGAGGATTATAACATGGCAGTTAATGCGAGTGATGTTAAAGAATTGCGTGCAAGAACCGGAGCGGGCATGCTCGATTGCAAAAAAGCGCTGGAAGAAGCAAACGGCGATCTGACTAAAGCGGCTGAGCTGCTTCGCGAGAAAGGTCTTGCTGCAGCAGCTAACAAAGCGGGCCGCGTTGCAACCGAAGGCGTTGTAGAATCCTACATCCACGCTGGCGGACGCATCGGCGTTCTCGTAGAAATCAACTGCGAAACCGACTTTGTTGCCAAAACGGATCAATTCCGCGACTTTTGCAAAGACATCGCGATGCAAATCGCTGCAGCAGGTCCTAAATACGTTCGCCGCGAAGAAGTTGACGCTACCGAGCTGGAGAAAGAGCGCGAGATTCTGAAAGCTCAAGCTCTGAACGAAGGCAAACCGGCTCACATCGTGGACAAAATGGTTGAAGGCCGCATCGGCAAATACTACGAAGAGTTCTGTCTGATGGAGCAATCGTTCATCAAAGACCCGGACAAAACAATCACGACGCTGCTGAACGAAAGAATCAGCACGATCGGCGAGAACATCTCCATTCGTCGTTTTGCCCGCTTTGAGCTGGGCGAAGGCCTGGAGAAAAAAGTCGACAACTTCGTTGAAGAAGTAATGTCGCAAGCGAAGCTGTAATTCTTCTTTCGATTACCGAACGCGAGTACAGGCGGGGCGGGGCGTCCGCCCCGCCTATTTTTTTCATAAATTTTTTGAGGTTGTCACTTAAATCTTTTTTGCATCGAAATCTGTCTTGAACATGGAGGTATTTACGTTGGAGAGCCCCGTCTATAAACGCATCGTACTGAAGGTGAGCGGAGAGTCGCTGTCGGGCCAGGCCGGATACGGCATTGAGGCAGACATGATTTCTTCCATTGCGGAACAGATCAAGGAAGTTGTCGAACTCGGCGTCGAGGTAGCAATTGTCGTCGGCGGCGGCAACATTTGGCGCGGTATCGCCGGCACGGCCAAAGGAATCGATCGTGCCACGGCTGACTACATGGGTATGCTGGCCACAGTAATGAACTCCCTCGCCCTTCAGGATGCGCTGGAATCCATCGACGTTCCAACCCGCGTTCAAACCTCCATTGCTATGCAGCAAATTGCAGAGCCTTACATTCGCCGCCGGGCGATTCGCCATCTGGAGAAGGGACGCGTCGTTATTTTTGCGGCCGGAACGGGCAATCCGTTTTTCTCCACGGATACAACGGCAGCGCTTCGCGCAGCCGAGATCGAAGCTGAAGTCATTCTGATGGCTAAAAACAAAGTTGACGGCGTGTATTCCGCAGATCCATTTAAGGATGATACGGCCGAGAAGTTCGAAACACTCACTTATCTGGATGTGCTGAACCGAAACCTTGGCGTTATGGATTCTACCTCCACATCGCTCTGCATGGACAATAATATTCCGCTTGTCGTATTTGCAATTACGATCCCTGGCAATATTAAGCGGGTCGTGCTCGGCGAGAAGATCGGAACCATTGTGAAAGGAAGTGCCAAATAATATGCCGCAATCCATTAAAGCAGACGCATCCGAGCGGATGGAAAAAGCGATTGGCGCGCTGAAGCGCGACCTCGCAACGCTGCGCGCAGGACGCGCGACTCCGGCTCTGCTGGACCGCATTCAAGTGGAATATTACGGAGCCCTTACGCCGCTTAACCAGCTGGCTAACATTAATACGCCGGATTCCCGCACGCTGTTCATTCAGCCATGGGACAAATCCTCGCTTAGCGACATCGAGCGCGCAATTATGAAATCCGATCTTGGACTGACACCTTCCAACGATGGCGCCTCCATTCGGATTCAAGTTCCGATGCTGACGGAAGAACGCCGCACGGAGCTGGTCAAAATGACCAAAAAATTCGGCGAGGAAGCTAAGGTTGCTATTCGCAACATTCGCCGGGATGCTAACGACTCCATCAAAAAACTGGAGAAAAGCGATATCTCTGAGGACGAGTCCAAGCGCCACCAGGACGACATTCAGAAAACAACGGATAAATTCGTTGCTGAAGTGGATAAAGTGCTTGCATCTAAAGAAAAAGAAATCATGGAAGTGTAATGCAGTCTAAGCAATACGGCTGCGTGATCTATCCGGATCGCGTTTGCATGAGCGGCCCCTCCTGCCAGGTGGGGTTTGACTGCATCTTGGCCTTATTTAAAGGCAACGAACGATCGATGCCTGCGGGGAGGGAGTAGAGTGATCGACAGACTATGGTCAAGACGCGGCAAAACATCTCCGCAGGAGGCTGATCTGCCGCTTGGGGACAACGTTCCTCAGCATGTCGCCATTATTATGGACGGCAATGGCAGATGGGCGCAAAACCGCGGCTTGCCAAGAATTGCCGGCCACCATTCCGGAATGAAGGCGGTCAAGCGAGTTACCAAAGCCGCCGACCGGATCGGAGTCAAGTATCTGACCTTATATGCGTTTTCAACGGAAAACTGGAAGCGCCCCAAACCTGAGGTCGACTTTCTGATGCGTTTGCCCCAGGAATTTCTTGCTCTTGAGCTGGATGAGCTGATCGAGAACAACGTCCAGGTGCGTATGATGGGTTACAGAGAGAATTTGCCATCCTACACCATTGACGCGCTTGAAGAGGCAATCCACAAAACCAAGAACAACACAGGGCTTGTGCTTAATTTTGCCCTTAACTACGGCAGCAGAGCTGAGATGGCGGATGCGGTACGCTCAATCGCCAAGGAAGCAGCAGACGGCCGACTCAATCCGGATGACATTGACGAGCAGTTGTTTTCGAGCCGTCTGCTGAGCAGCGAGCTGCCCGATCCGGATCTGTTGATTCGCACAAGCGGAGAGCTTCGGCTCAGCAATTTCATGCTTTGGCAGCTTGCATATAGTGAATTGTGGTTTACCGATGTATACTGGCCGGCTTTTACGGAAGAGCTGTTCCAGGAAGCTATAATGGAATACCAGCGGCGAGCCAGACGGTTCGGCGGGGTCTGACCTAAGTCTGCGATCCAAGCGAGGACGAAGCGATGAAACAACGTATAGTGACGGGATTGGGGGCTGGAGCGCTGTTTTTGCTGCTGCTCGTCGTTGGCGGCGGCTTCTATTACACGCTACTACTGCTGCTTGCTCTAATCGGGTTTTATGAATATCTGCGACTGAACGGGTTTAATCCCTTTCACCCGGCGGGGCTAATTGGCTATGCCGGGGTGCTTTTTTTTATGGTTCCTTGGGAAGATATCGGCGTCCGGCCGCCTCCTGACGGAACGGTAATCTGGCTGCTCATGCTGCTGCTGCTCGCCGTGACGGTGTTGTCCAAAAACAAAACGGCGTTGGACGGGGCGGCGCTGCTGCTGCTCGGGGCTGTGTATGTCGGGTATGGATTCTCGTCCATGTACGACGTCCGCATGTCGGAAAGCAGCGGCCTGTATTTATCCTTTCTTAGCTTCGCCTGTATATGGTCTTCCGATATCGGCGCCTATTTTATCGGCAAAGCAATCGGACGCAGGAAGCTCTGGCCTGCAATCAGCCCGAACAAAACGGTAGAGGGCTCGCTGGGAGGAATCGCTGCTTCCATCATTGTTGCAGTTGTATTCCAGCTGTTCCAGCCTGAACTGATCGGCCTTGGCCATGCGGTGGCAATCGGAGCGGTGGCAGCGGTAGCGGGCCAGTTTGGCGATTTAATTCAATCAGCCTACAAACGGTTCCGCGGCGTTAAGGACAGCGGTAAGCTGCTGCCTGGACATGGCGGCGTGCTGGACCGCTGCGACAGCTGGATTATCGTATTCCCGCTGCTTGTATTGACCGGGCTTCTGCCGATATAACGGGGGATTACGAAAGCCTACATATTTAGATAAGGGGAGAGGCTCCGGTGAAAAAAATAACCGTGCTGGGCTCAACCGGTTCCATAGGCACACAAACGCTCCAGGTGATGGAGCATCATGCCGACCGTTATGAGCTGGACGGGCTTGCTGCCGGCAGCAATGCAGCCTTGCTCATTGAGCAGGCGCTGCGCTTCCGACCGAAGCGGGTGTGTCTGGCAACCGAAGCTGCGGCCCGTCAGGCCAAAGAAGCTTTGCCGGCTCATATTGAGGTGCTTCAAGGAGAAGCTGGACTGGTGGAGCTCGCCGGAGGCGGCGATGCCGATACGGTCGTTACCGCGCTTGTGGGCAGCCGAGGGCTTCCTGCTACGCTTGCTGCAATCGAGGCGGGGAAGAGCATCGCTCTGGCGAACAAAGAAACACTCGTTACGGCGGGGCATCTCGTCATGGAGGCGGCCAAGCGCAAAGGCGTTTCCATTTTGCCGGTGGACAGCGAGCATTCCGCTATCTTTCAATGTTTAAACGGCGAGCGCCGCGAAGATGTCAGAGGCATTACGCTTACGGCATCCGGCGGATCGTTTCGCGACCGGACCCGCGATCAGCTGCAGGGGGTAACGGTGGAGCAGGCGCTCAACCATCCCAACTGGTCGATGGGAGCCAAAATAACGATCGATTCCGCGACGATGGTTAATAAAGGTCTTGAGGTCATTGAGGCCAAATGGCTGTTCGGGCTCCACTACGACGAAATTGATGTGCTCATTCACCCGGAAAGCATTATACACTCCTTTGTGGAATTTAACGACAACAGCGTCATCGCTCAGCTCGGTCTTCCGGATATGAGAGTACCGATCCAATATGCGCTTTCTTATCCGGAGCGGCTGCATAATCCGTCTGGACGGCTTAGCCTGGCGGAGTACGGCAAGCTTACCTTCCGTGAAATGGACTTTGACCGGTACCGCTGTCTGGCGCTTGCTTTTGCGAGCGGCCGGGCAGGCGGGACGGCGACTACGGTGTTTAACGCGGCCAATGAGGTAGCTGTTGACCGGTTCCTGCGCGGAGAGATTGAGTTTTTGGCGATTGAATCGATCTTGGAAAAAGTGATGGAAAAGCATGAAATCATCGCAAATCCGGATCTTGAAGCGATCGCCGGCGCGGATTCCTGGGCTCGAAGGACGGCTGCATCCCTGTAAGGCGGTTCTCTTGTGCCGGGCTGGAGAATAATGATAATCTAGGTACAGGCCGTTAGGACAGGAGGCGCCACATCGATGGGTACATTACAGGTCATTTTTATGACCGTTTTAGTCTTTTTTGTCATTGTCACCATTCATGAATGGGGACATTATTTTTTTGCCAAACGCGCAGGCATTCTGGTTCGGGAATTTGCAATCGGCTTCGGGCCGAAGCTGTTCTCGGTCAAACGCGGCGAAACCCGCTTTACGCTGCGCCTTATTCCAGCGGGCGGTTTTGTCCGCATGGCGGGCGAAGACCCGGAGCTGGTGGAAGTGCAGCCGGGTCAGACCGTCGCCGTCCGCGTCAAAAACGGCAAGGTCACGCGGGTTTACCTGGATAAGCTGGATGAAAGAAGCGGCGTCGTTCGGGGCGAGGTGGAAGAGCTCGATCTGGAGCATAAGCTGTTTATTCAGCTGCTTGTAGGAGACGAAGCGGAGCGTTACAAGGTACACCCTCAGGCTCTGCTCATCGCCAAAGGCCGCGAGACGCAGATTGCCCCGATCGACCGCCAGTTCGCGAGCAAAACAGTCGGGCAGCGTGCGCTGGCGATTGCCGCTGGCCCGTTCATGAACTTTATTCTCGCGATCGTGCTGTTCGCCACGTACATTCAAATGACCGGCGTTTCGATCGAGAATCCGCAGTACTTGAAAATTAACAGCGTTGTTGACGGAATGCCTGCGGAGCAAGCGGGCCTGCAAAAAGGCGATATCGTGGACGTTGTAGCCGGAACGGCTGTCGGCACGGATTATGACCGGATGATTCAATTAATCGGACAGTCCGCAGGCAAAGAAATCGAGATTAATGTGACCCGCGACGGCCAGCCTGTTGTCATTAAGGTGACGCCGAAGCTGGATACCGAATCAAAGATGGGTAAAATCGGGGTTACGGCAGGTTACCCAAGGCGCGCAGCGACGTTTACCGAAACCGTTAGCGGCACGTTTACTTTGATGAAGGATATGACGGTCAGCATATTCCAAAGCTTCGGAAAGCTGATTACCGGCGATTTCAAGCTGGATGATCTGGGCGGCCCGGTCCGCACAGCCGAAGTAACCGGCCAAATTGCCCGCCAGGGCATCACGCAGCTGACAAGCTGGGCGGCTTTGCTCAGCCTGTACTTGGGCATTTTCAACCTGCTGCCGATTCCGGCGCTGGATGGAAGCCGTCTTGTATTCATCGGAATCGAGGCGCTGCGCGGCAGACCGATCGATCCGGCGCGTGAAAGCATGGTGCATGTCGTCGGGTTCATGATGTTAATGCTGCTCATGCTGGCTGTAACCTATAATGATATTTTGCGACTTGTTAAAGGGTAGAGGGGAGCTGTCGTTTCAGCTATGTCGAAGGAGAAACAATTCGTAACCGAAATTACCCCGCAGGGAGAAGACTTCTCCCGCTGGTATATTGATGTCATCAAAAAAGCCGAGCTGATGGATTATTCGCCGGTTCGCGGCTGTATCGTATTCCGTCCGGAAGGCTATGAAATCTGGGAGCATATGAAGGAAGAGCTTGACCGCCGCTTTAAAGAGACGGGCCACCGCAACGCATACTTCCCTCTGTTCATTCCGGAGAGCTTTTTCCAGAAGGAAAAGGAACATGTCGAAGGCTTTAATCCGGAGCTGCCATGGGTGACGGAAGCCGGCGGGGAGCAGCTGGAGGAGAAGCTGGCCATTCGTCCGACGTCCGAAACGATGATCGGCCATATGTACAGCAAGTGGATTCACTCCTACCGCGATCTGCCTGTACTGATCAATCAGTGGGCGAACGTGGTCCGTTGGGAAAAACGCACACTGCCGTTCCTGCGCACAAGCGAGTTCTTGTGGCAGGAAGGCCATACGGCGCATGAAACGGAAGTGGAAGCACGCGAGGAAACGATGCGTATGCTGGAAACATACCGCAGCTTCGTCGAGGACTACTTGGCTATTCCGGTCATCAGCGGCGAAAAAACGCCTTCCGAGCGTTTTGCGGGCGCAGTGGACACTTATTCCATAGAGGCAATGATGAAGGACGGCCGCGCTGTTCAGGCTGGTACTTCGCATTACCTTGGCAATAAGTTCGCTGTTGCGTTTGACATTAAGTTCCTTGACCGCGAGAACCAGCAGCAGTATGCGCATACGACCTCTTGGGGCGTCAGCACGCGCCTGATCGGCTCGCTGATCATGGTGCACGGCGACGACCGCGGCCTTGTGCTTCCGCCTAAGGTAGCGCCGACCCAAGTCATTATGATTCCGATCGGCCCTCCTAAAACCCGCGATGCCGTTATTGCCCGCGTGGACGAGCTGTACGGACAGCTCAAAAAAGCCGGCGTGCGCGTGCGTGTAGACGACCGCTCCGACATGAGTCCGGGCTGGAAGTTCAACGAGTACGAAATGCGCGGCGTGCCGATTCGCCTGGAGCTCGGCCCTCGCGATATGGACAACGGCGTTTGTGTGCTCGTGTCCCGCGTCAGCGGTGAGAAGCGTGTTGTTGCACAGGCTGATCTCGTGTCCGAGATTTCCCGCATGCTGGAGGAAGTTCACCACGAGATGTTCGAAAAGGCGAAGTCGTTCCGCCAGGAGAACACCTATGTCGTCGATACGCTTGATGAGATGAAAGGGCTGCTGGAGCAGAAACGCGGCTTTGTAACTGCCGGCTGGTGCGGGTCCGCTGCCTGCGAAAAACAGGTCAAGGAAGAAACCGGCGCAACGAGCCGCAACATTCCGTTCGAGCCTGCGGAGCGCAAAGCAACCTGCCTATGCTGCGGCGAAAAGGCCGAACATACCGTTGTTTTTGCCCGCGCATATTAATTGGTCGTTTAACTTGCAAAGCCCCTTCGGGGGCTTTGTTTTTTTCCAGCGGAGATGAGTCCGTCGACAATCAAGTCTGTCTTTCTCTTTTTTTCGACGATATAATAGAGTCTATTGGGATTTTTAGCGTTAATCGGGAGGGATCACATGAGCGAGGGCAAACGACAGCGCTTCGAGCTGTTGATGAAGCAAGCGGAGCTGCCGCCGGAGCTGATCGGGACCCATTTTACAGACGGGCATATCGAGAAGGTTCTGGTTAGTCCCAGCAACCGCGAATGGACGTTTTGCATTACAAAAAGCACCCTGGTCAAAAGGGATTTTTATACGATATTTTGCCGGACGATCCGCCAGAAGTTCAGCCATTTAGCGGACGTTACGTTTTGTTTTACGTATGAGGATAGTATTTCAACCGATGATTTGGCGCTGGAATACTGGCCGCTTTTTGTCGAGTGGGCACAGCAGGAGATGGCTTCGGTCAACGGTTGGCTGGCCAAAGCCGCTCCTTCTTGCAGCAACGGCATGCTGCAAATTATGCTGATGGACCGGGCTGGGCTAGAGCTGGCGAAACGCAAAAAAATTGACGAGGCAATCGTCCGCTTTTATGAAGACCGTTTTTCCCGCACTCTTCGCGTCAAGCTGGCTGCCGGTGAGAACGCCCGCGAGCTGTACGAGCAGTTTGAAAAGCGGGTTGTGCAGGAGAATAGCGAGCAAGTGCAGCAAATTATGACCAGTGTAGCTTCCGAAGCGGTGCCGGAGCCGGAAGACGGAGATGTGAAGCTGGCCGTAGGCTACGACATCCGCGAGGAGCCAGTCCCGTTGATGAATATCGTCGAAGAGGAGAAAAAAATCACGGTGCAGGGCACCGTATTCGGCCTTGAGGTGAAGGAGCTGCGCAACGGCAGCACGCTGTTTACTTTTAACGTGACCGATTTTACAGATTCCATGGCGATGAAGATGTTTGCCAAAACGAAGGAAGACGTGAAGGTGCTCTCCAAGCTCTCCAACGGCAAGTGGATCAAGGCGCGCGGACGTGTGGAATACGACCGTTTCATGCAGGAGCCGGAGCTGGTCATGATGCCAAACGATATGCATGAGGTGCTGGCGCCGAAGGAGCGTACGGATACCGCCGAGGTGAAAAGGATAGAGTTCCATCTGCACACGACAATGAGCACGATGGACGCGGTCACTTCCGTGGATACGTACATTAAAACGGCTGCTAAATGGGGACATTCCGCGATTGCGGTTACGGATCACGGCAACGTCCAGTGTTACCCGGATGCTTTTAAACACGGCAAAAAGAACAACATTAAAGTTATGTTCGGCGTAGAAGCCAATGTCGTGAACGATGCGGTTCCGATGGTGCTTAATCCGCGCCAGGAGTCGCTGAAGGACGCCGAGTACGTCGTATTTGACATCGAGACGACGGGCCTGTCCATTACTAATTGTAAAATTATCGAGCTTGCGGGCGTGAAGTACAAGGACGGTCAGGAGATTGACCGGTTTGCGACGTTCATCGATCCGCATGAGAAAATTCCTTACCATATTCAGCAGCTGACGAACATTACCGACGACATGGTGCGCGGTGCGCCGGAGCTGGAGCCCAAGCTGCGCGAGTTTATTGATTTTATCGGCGACTGTGTGCTCGTTGCGCATAATGCGCGATTTGATATCGGTTTTATTCAGGCCTCCTGCAAAATGATCGGAGTTCCCGATCTGACCAATCCCGTGCTGGATACATTGGAACTAGCGAGATTTTTGCATCCAACGATGAAAAATCACCGTCTGAACACGCTGTCCGACAAGTACAAGGTTGCGCTGGAAAGCCATCACCGCGCTGTGGATGATTCCGTGGCGCTGGCCGGCGTCCTGTACGGGCTGATCAACGACGCTGCAGAACGCAGCATTACCGGATTGCATCAGCTGAACGATTACGTCGGCATGGATTTGTCCAACAGCCGTCCTTTCCACTGCAATATCTACGCGCTCAACGCAGTAGGCAAAAAAAATCTGTTCAAGCTGATTTCGCTGTCGCACACAGAATATTTCAAGCGTGTCGCCTGTATTCCGAAAAGCAAGCTGAAAGAGCTGCGGGATGGCTTGCTTGTCATATCCGGCTGTGAGAAAGGCGAGTTTTTTGAGACGGTCATGAACAAAACGGTTGAGGAAGCTGAGGATGTAGCGGAATTTTATGACGCGCTGGAAATTCAGCCGATCGATTTTTATATGCATCTCGTTGATAAGGGACTCGTTGGCAGCCGCGCGGAGATCGAAGATGCGATGCGCAAAATTTGCGCTATCGGCGATAAACTCGGCAAACCGGTCATCGCTACCGGCAACGTCCATTATCTCAATCCCCGGGATAAGATGTACCGCGAGATTACGATTATGGGCATTACCGGCTTCAGTCCGCTGAAGTCGCAGCGTCTGCCGGACGCGCATCTGCGCACAACGGACGAGATGCTGCAGGAATTCCGTTTCCTCGGCGAAGAGCTGGCTTACCGGGTTGTTGTCACGAACACCGTTGAGCTGGCGGAGCGTTTTGAAGCCTATGAGATGTTTCCGGATAAGCTGTTCACTCCGATCATGGAAGGCGCGGACGACGAAATCCGCGAAACCTGTTATGCGACGGCCCGCCGCATGTACGGCGAAGAGCTGCCGCAGGTCGTGATCGACCGGCTGGAGAAGGAGCTTGTGCCGATTATTAAGTTCGGCTTCTCCGCCAACTATCTCATCTCGGAGCGTTTGGTCAAAAAGTCCAATGCGGACGGTTATCTCGTAGGCTCCAGGGGTTCCGTCGGAAGCTCGATTGTCGCTACCTTCCTTGGTATTTCCGAGGTCAATCCGCTGCCGCCGCACTATCTGTGCAAAACGGATGGCTGCTGCCATAGCGATTGGATTTTGGACGGCAGCGTAAGCTCCGGATTTAATCTGGCGGACAAAGCCTGCCCGAAATGCGGAGAGATGATGAAAGGGGAAGGCCAGGACATTCCGTTTGAAACTTTCCTTGGTTTTAAAGGGGACAAAGTCCCCGATATCGACCTTAACTTCTCCGGCGAGTATCAGCCTATCGCGCATAACTTTACCAAGGAGATTTTTGGTGAAAAATGCGTGTTCCGCGCCGGCACAATCGGCACGGTTGCGGAGAAAACCGCCTACGGCTTCGCCAAAAAGTATGAGGAAGAAAAAGGCCGCAAATGGCGCGGCGCCGAGCTGAGCCGTCTCGCATCCGGGTGTACGGGCGTTAAGCGCAGCACCGGACAGCATCCCGGCGGTATCGTCGTTGTGCCGGATTATATGGAAGTTGAGGATATTACGCCGGTTCAATTCCCGGCCGACGATGTCAATGCGGAGTGGAAAACGACGCATTTTGACTATCACGCATTCGATGCCAACCTGCTGAAGCTCGATATTCTGGGGCATGACGATCCGACAATGATGAGGATGCTGCAGGATTTAACCGGCGTTGATCCGACAACGATTCCGATGAACGATCCGAAAGTCATGAGCATGTTTAACTCCACCACTTCGCTCGGCGTAACCCCGGCGCAGATCCGCTCTGCGGTCGCCACCTACGGCGTTCCGGAAATGGGAACGAAGTTTGTCCGCCAGATGCTGGAGGAGACGCAGCCGAGCTCTTTTGCCGACCTGCTGCAAATCTCCGGTCTGTCGCACGGCACGGGTGTATGGCTTGGCAATGCGCAAGAGCTTATCAAAAACGGCACCTGTACGATTAAAACCGTAATTGGCTGCCGCGACGAGATTATGCTTTTCCTCATCTATAAAGCCGGCATGGACGCCGGACTCGCCTTTAAAATTACGGAGAGCGTGCGGAAGGGCAAGGGGCTTACGCCGGAGTGGATTGAAGAGATGAAGCGCTGCAAGGTGCCGCAATGGTATATCGATTCCTGTCTGCGCATCGAGTACATGTTCCCGAAAGCGCATGCCGCCGCATACGTTATCTCGGCTGTGCGGACGGCTTTTTTCAAGCTCTACCATCCGATCGCCTATTACGCTACCTATTATACAGTGCGCGCGGAGGACTTCGATCTTGAGCTGCTTTGCCAGGGCTACGACAGCATTCTCAAACGTCTGGTCGAAATAGAGCAGAAGGGCTTTGCGGCAACGCCGAAGGAGAAATCCTCCGTGTCAATTTTGGAGATGGCGCTGGAAATGACCGCGCGCGGCTTCTCGTTTAAACCGATCGATCTGTACCGCTCGGAGGCGAACCGCTGGATTATTGACGGGGACAGCCTGATTCCGCCTTTCTCGGCCATTGCCGGCATCGGCGAAAATGCAGCGCGCAACATCGCCGCTTCGCGAGACGGCGGAGAGTTCCTCTCGGTGGAAGACTTCCAGCAGCGCTCCAAAGCTTCCAAGACTATTATCGAGGTGCTTGGCGGCATGGGCTGCTTCAGAGGACTGCCGGAATCCAACCAGCTGTCGCTGTTCTAAAGGCAGAAGACGCGTCATAATGCGGGAAGTCTCTTTTCCTGCCAATAGCTTCAGAGGAAAACAATTCTTGTCAGTGCATATGGGTTATGATATAATTTTTTTGGTAATCATGAGGATAGAACTAACTTTCTGAAGAGTGGGGAAACCCACTCTTCACGTTTTGTCCACTACTTTTTTCGTTGGAATCAGGAGGTCTATCGGATTTGAGCACATCCAGAATCAAGGCGGTCGTCGAAGAGATGATCACGCCGTTTCTTAGCGAGAACGGGTTCGAGCTTGTAGATATCGAGTACGTGAAGGAAGGCAGCAACTGGTTCCTGCGCGTATTTGTGGATAAAGACGGCGGAATCGACATCGACGAGTGCGGCCGGATCAGCGAATATCTGAGCGAGCGCCTGGACGAGAATGATCCCGTCTCAGACGCTTATTTTCTGGAGGTCTCCTCTCCGGGTGCGGAGCGTCCGCTGAAAAAGCCCGAGGACGTGAGCAAAGCAGTCGGCAAGCAGGTCTGTGTGACCACGTACGAGCCGATTGACGGATTGAAAGAATTCGAGGGTCCTTTGCTGTCATTCGACGGAGAGACTGTGTCCGTCCAAGTTGGCCGCAAAAGTCATTCGATTCCATATGCCAAGGTGGCCAGCGCCAGGCTGGCTATCGTTTTCTAAATAGCGAAAGGGGGATTCACGGTTCAATGAGTATGGATTTTATTGAAGCTCTTAATGAGATCGAGCGTGAAAAGGGGATAGCCAAAGACGTCCTTCTTGAAGCGATCGAAGCGGCGCTAATTTCCAGCTATAAGCGCAACTTTAACACGGCGCAGAACGTGCGGGTGGATATTAACCGGCACACGGGCGTCATTAAAGTATACGCTCGCAAAAATGTCGTGGAGGAAGTTCTTGATCCGCGTCTGGAAATTAGCGTGGAAGCGTCGCGCGAAATAAATCCGCATTATCAGCTTGACGACGTGGCGGAAATTGAAGTGACGCCTCGTGATTTTGGCCGTATCGCTGCCCAAACAGCGAAGCAGGTCGTAACGCAGCGCATCCGTGAAGCCGAGCGTGGACTGATTTATAACGCTTATATCGATAAAGAAGAAGATATCGTTAACGGTATCGTGCAGCGCCAGGATACGCGCAATCTGTTCATTGATCTTGGCAAGGTAGAGGCTGTGCTTCCTCTGACCGAGCTGATGCCGACTGACAAGTTTAAACACGGCGATCGCGTCAAATCCTTTATAACCAAGGTTGAGAATACGACCAAGGGGCCGCAAATCATTCTTTCGCGCACGCATCCGGGCTTGCTCAAACGTCTCTTCGAGCTGGAGGTTCCTGAAATCTACGACGGCGTTGTTGAAATTCGCTCCGTAGCCCGCGAAGCTGGCTTCCGCTCCAAAATTGCGGTTCATTCCCGCAATGACGAGGTTGATCCAGTCGGATCCTGCGTCGGTCAGAAGGGAATGCGCGTGCAAACGATTGTTGCTGAACTGAAGGGCGAAAAGATCGATATCGTCCGTTGGTCCGACAACATTGAGGAGTACGTTGCCAACGCGCTCAGCCCTTCCAAAGTGCTTGAGGTCATCGTGTTTGAGCAGGAAAAGATGGCCCGCGTAATTGTGCCGGACTACCAGCTTTCTCTGGCAATCGGCATCAAGGGCCAGAACGCTCGTTTAGCGGCCAAGCTGACCGGCTGGAAAATCGACATCAAAAGCGAAACGCAAGCGGAGCAGGAGTACGGACGTGAGCGTACGCAATCGGCAGCAATGCATCAGGATTCCATTTCCATCGACTAGGCTGAAGGGGGGATCTCATGAAACCTAGAAAAATCCCGCTGCGCAAATGCGTGGCCAGCCAGGAGATGCTCCCCAAAAAAGAACTGATCCGGGTCGTCCGCACGCCGGACGGCGCGATTACGATCGATCTGACCGGCAAAAAATCCGGGAGGGGCGCTTATCTGAAAGGAACGGCGGACAATTTCCGCTTGGCCAAAAAGACACGTGCGCTCGACCGTGCGCTGAAACAAACCGTGCCGCCGGAAATTTACGACCAGCTGGAGCGCGAGTTCATTTCCGTGGAGGAGCAGTTCCTCGCCGCCAAGGAGCAGGAGGCGGATGGGGATGACGAATAAAGCTCTTTCCAGTCTCGGAATGGCAATGCGCGCCGGCAAAGTCGTGACTGGCGACGATACGGTGCTGAAGACGGTCCGCCAGGGCAAGGCAGCCCTTGTTCTGGTGGCGGCTGACGCCTCCGACAACACCAAGAAGAAATACCGTGACAAATGCGCGACATACGGCGTATTTTTGGCTGAAGCCTTTTCCCGCGATGCGCTTGGCCATGCCCTCGGCAAGGAAGAGAGGGTTGTCATCGCAGTTACGGATGCGGGATTCGCCAACATGATTCGGGGTCGATTGAGCCAGAATACGGAGGTGGAGAATATTGACTAAACCACAAGACGGTAAAGAAGGCAAAGATAAACTTCGCGTATATGAATATGCGAAGTCCCTAAACATGAGCAGCAAAGAAATTATTACGATTCTTAAGCGGCTGGATACGCCTGTCAACAATCACATGAGCGTGATGGAGCATGACATGGTGAGCAAGGTGGAAGGATTCTTCCGCGACATCAAAGCGAACGCCGCAGCCAAGAGAGCGCAAGGCAGCCCGCAGGCCAACACAGCCGCGACCCGCCAAGCCGAGAAGCGGCCGGAGCAACAAGGAGTGCATACTATTCCACGTCAAGAGCAAACCCAACAACCAAATCAACAGGATCGACAGGTGACTATGAACACGACAACGAACAACCAAGGTAGCAACGGAACTCAGCAGCGGCCGTCCCAAGGCGGCGGTCAAGGACGCGGCCCTAGCCAGGGCGGCAACAATAGAGGCGGCCAAGGCGGCGGTCAAGGCAGCCGTCCGCAAGGTCAAGGCGGAGGCCAAGGCCGTCCACCGGGCCAAGGCGGCGGATACGCAGGCAGCCGCCCGCAAGGTCAAGGCGGAGGCCAGGGCCGTCCGCAAGGCCAAGGCGGCGGCGGATACGCAGGCAGCCGTCCGCAAGGTCAAGGCGGAGGCCAAAGCCGTCCACCGGGCCAAGGCGGCGGATATGCAGGCAGCCGTCCGCAAGGTCAAGGCGGAGGCCAAGGCCGTCCACCGGGCCAAGGCGGCGGATACGCAGGCAGCCGTCCGCAAGGTCAAGGCGGTGCGACTGCAGGCTCCGCTCCGCGCGGTGAAAGCCGCAGCACGGCTCCGGCTACGCGCACATTCGGCGAGAACAAACCTGCCGGAGGCGGCCGTAACGACTTTAACCGTGGCGGCGGCCCAGGCAGCAACAACCGTCGCGGGGGCGGCAAGCCAGGCGGACAGAACGGCCGTTTTGACGATCGCGGCGGCAGCTTCAAAAACCGCGGCAAAAACGGACGCGGCGGCAGAAGCCAACAGCCACAGCGCGAGAAAATCGACAACACGCCAAAGAAAATTATCGTTCGCGGCAGCATGACCGTTGGCGAGCTGGCGAAGCTGCTCCATAAGGACGCTTCCGAAGTTATCAAAAAGCTTATTTTCCTCGGCGTGATGGCTACGATCAACCAAGAGCTGGATATCGAAACGATCCAACTGGTCGCTTCCGAGTTCAAGGTTGAAGAAGTAGAAATCAAGATTCCGGTTGAGGAAGACGATTTCGAAACGGTGGAAGAGAAGGACGAAGAAGAGACTCTGGAATCCCGTCCACCGGTTGTGACTATTATGGGTCACGTTGACCACGGTAAAACGACGTTGCTCGACGCCATCCGTTCCACGAACGTTACGGGCGGCGAGGCTGGCGGCATTACGCAGCATATCGGTGCTTACCAAGTCGAAATCAACAGCAAAAAAATCACGTTCCTGGATACCCCGGGCCACGAAGCGTTCACAATGATGCGCGCACGCGGAGCCGAGGTTACGGACATTACCATTATCGTTGTGGCTGCCGATGACGGCGTCATGCCGCAAACGGTGGAAGCAATCAACCATGCAAAAGCAGCCAAGGTGCCGATTATCGTAGCGGTCAACAAAATTGATAAGCCGGATGCGAATCCCGATACGATCAAGCAAGAGCTCACCAAATACGAGCTCGTGCCGGAAGAGTGGGGCGGCGATACGATTTTTGTCAACGTATCCGCCAAACAGCGCATCAACCTGGAAGAGCTGCTGGAGATGATTCTGCTCGTAGCGGAAGTTAACGATTATAAAGCGAACCCGAACAAACGCGCCCGCGGTACCGTTCTTGAGGCAGAGCTGGATAAAGGCAAAGGCCCAGTCGCTCGTGTCCTCGTACAGCACGGAACGCTAAAAATCGGTGATGCGTTTGTAGCCGGCAACACATTCGGCCGCGTTCGCGCGATGATTAACGACAAAGGCCGCCGCTTGAAGGAAGCCGATCCGTCCACTCCGGTTGAGATTACCGGTCTCACCGAGGTGCCTCAGGCTGGCGATCCGTTCATGGTGTTCGAGGACGAGCGCAAAGCCCGCGCTATTTCCGAGCGCCGCTCCATCAAGCAGCGCCAGTCCGAAATGGGCGCGAACTCCCGCGTAACGCTGGATGATCTGTACAAACACATTAAAGACGGAGAGATCAAGGATCTCAACGTCATTATTAAAGCCGACGTGCAAGGCTCCTTGGAAGCTCTCAAAGGCTCCCTGGAGAAAATTGAAGTTGAAGGCGTGCGCGTGAAGAGCATTCACAACGGCGTCGGCGCGATTACGGAATCCGACATCGCTCTGGCATCGGCTTCCAACGCGATCGTTATCGGCTTCAACGTTCGTCCTGAATCTCAGGCTGCGGTTGCAGCCGAGCAGGAAAAAGTGGACGTTCGTCTGCACAACATCATCTACAACGTAATTGAAGAGATCGAGCAGGCGATGAAGGGCATGCTGGATCCAGTGTTCAAGGAAGTTGTCACTGGACATGCGGAAGTGCGCAACCTGTTCAAAGTGAGCAAGGTAGGCACAATCGCCGGTTGTATGATTACGGACGGCAAAATCTCGCGTTCGGCTGAAGCCCGCGTCATTCGTGGCGGAATTGTTCTGCATCAGGGCAAGATCGACACGCTCAAACGCTTCAAGGATGACGTTAAAGAAGTTTCGCAAGGTTATGAATGCGGTATTACCCTGGAGAAATTCAATGACATTCAAGAAGGCGACATCATTGAAGCTTTTGTCCAGGAAAAGGTAGAACGTTAAAAGAGGTGGTCCAGCATGGCTAAAATCCGTGTCGGCCGCGTGGGGGAACAGATCAAAAAAGAGCTCAGCCAGATTATCCAGACTGAGCTCAAAGATCCCCGCATCGGCTTTATAACGGTAACCGGCGTGGATGTCACAAACGATATGTCCCAGGCGCGGGTTTACTTGAGCGTGCTCGGGAACGACGATCAGAAGGAAGAGACGCTTAAGGCTCTGGCGCGGGGAACCGGCTTCATCCGCTCCGAGCTTGGCAAGCGTATCCGCCTTCGCCATACTCCAGAGCTGCTGTTCAAATTCGACGGCAGCATCGAGTACGGCAGCAGGATTGAATCGCTTCTGACGAAGATCAACCGGGAGAATGGCGGCGAATGAGCGGGCAGTTGCTTCGCGAATATGAAGCCGCAATAAAGTTTATGAACGAGGGGGACGACTACTTAGTTGTCTCCCATGTTCAGCCTGACGGGGATGCAATCAGCTCAACGCTGGCCACGGCTTGGCTGCTAAGAAAACTCGGCAAGCGGGTAACGCTCGTCAATGAAGATACAGTTCCAGACCGGCTCCGTTTTATGAACGGGAGCGAGCTGATTCAGCCGCTTGGCGGCTTGTCCTCCGACCTGCGCTTTAGCCGTATTGTTGCGGTGGATTGCGCCGATTTTAAACGCATCGGCCGTGTGTCGGAGCGTTTCGCGGAAGGATATGAACTTTTAAATATCGATCATCATCCGACCAACAATTTATATGGCGTTGCCAACCTAGTCGTTCCGGATGCGGCTGCAACCGCTCAGATTTTGTATGAGCTGATTGCGGCACATGGCCTGAAGCTGGACGTTGAAGCGGCGGAAATGCTTTATACCGGCTTGCTCACCGATACCGGAGGGTTCCGTTATTCCAATACGGACACCCGGGTCATGACAACAGCCGCCAAGCTGCTTGAAGCAGGCGTCAACGGGCACGCTATTGCTGACCGTCTGCTGGAAGCGATGTCGCTCCCGCAGCTTAAGCTGCTGCGGCTCGGCCTCAACCGGATGCAGTTCCAGTATGGCGACCGTGTATGCTCCATGTTGATTACGCCGGAGGATATGGCGGATACCGGGGCGGCTCCGGAGGACTTGGAAGGGCTGGTCAACTATGCCCGCAACGTAGAGGGCGTAGAGGCCGGCGTGCTGTTCAAAGGAATGCGGGACGGCAGCGTTAAAGCCAGCCTGCGCTCAGGCACTACGCTTGATGTATCGGCTATCGCCGCTTCTTTTGGCGGCGGCGGACATGTTCGCGCGGCCGGCTGCCGGCTGGACGGGCCGGAAGCGATGCCTCTGCTCTTGGCGGCAATCGGGGAGGCGCTTGAGTCTCTATGAATGGAATTATCGCGGTGTGGAAGCCTGCGGGCTGGACCTCTCACGATGTCGTAGCTAAATGCCGCAGGCTGCTCCGCACCAAAAGAATCGGCCATGCCGGTACGCTGGACCCGATGGTTACAGGAGTTCTTCCGCTGTGTATCGGCCCTGCTACCCGTGTGGTGGAATATTTACAGGAATTGCCCAAGGAATACGAAGCGGTGCTGCAGCTCGGCGTCTCGACGGATACCCAGGATTTAACCGGCGAGGTGTTAAATCGCGTTGATACTGTTGTTATTACTGAATCGGCCATTCGTGAAGCTCTGCTGCACTTTGTCGGGGAGATCGAGCAGCTGCCTCCGATGTTCTCGGCGGTAAAGGTCGATGGTAAACGGCTGTACGAGTTGGCGCGCGAGGGTAAAACCGTCGAACGCAAGCCAAGGCAAGCTTTTATTCATGAGCTTGAGATCACCGGCATGGAGCTGGACCAGCCCCATCCGATTATCCGCTTTCGGGTTCTTTGCTCCAAAGGAACCTATATTCGCACGTTATGCGTCGATATCGGCGAGCGGCTAGGCGTGCCTGCGGCGATGGCTGAGCTGAAGCGTACGTTGTCCGCAGGATTCCATAGGGAGGACTGCGTAACGCTGGAACAGCTGGAGCAGCTGGCAGCGCAGGGGACGGCCGAGCAGTGCCTGATTGCTGCGGACCGTGCGTTAGCTCATCTGCCGCAATTTACTGCGGCTGTCCCAGCTATTCGCCAAGCGCTGCAGGGGCGGCATATCCCTCTAGAGTGGCTTGATGAAGCTCCATCCCCAAGTGGATTTGGAATGGTTCGTCTCTACAGTCATTCCGGGCTGTTTGCCGGTTTATACGAACCGGACGCTGAAACGGGAATGCTCGTTCCAGTCAAGGTATTTGCCCGGCCGGAAGAACTCTAATTTCGCGCCGAAGTAAAAGAGAAATGCAGGTGGGTGGAAGTGGAGATACATGTTGTAAGCTATCCGTTGGAGAACGATACCGCCAGCGCCTCTCCATGCGCTCTGGCCATCGGGCATTTTGATGGCGTTCATCTTGGCCACCGTTCAGTTATCGATCGTGCGGTAGCCAAGGCGCGCGAGAGCGGTCTGCGGGCAGCAGTAATGACCTTCAATCCGCACCCGCGCGAGGTGCTGGGAAGAGGCGGCGGTTATGCGGCCAGCCTGACCCCGCTTCAGGATAAGCTGGAGCTTTTCCGCGAGGCGGGAGCGGACACGGTATATGTCATGCGCTTCGATCCGGCTTTTGCCGAGATAAGCCCTCGCACCTTTGTGGATGAGGTGCTGCTGCGCCTTGGCGTCAAACATGCGGTGGTCGGCTTCGATTTCCGTTTCGGACGGTTTGGCGAAGGGACTGCCGATGGACTGCGCGAGCTAGGCGCCGATGACTTTGGCGTTGACGTTATTCCAGCCCAAAGCCGCGAAGGCCTTAAAGTCAGCAGCACCTACGTCCGGGAGGCACTGGAAAACGGACAGGTGGAGCTGGCCGCTGAGCTGCTTGGCCGGCCTTATTCCGTTAGCGGAGTTGTCGTTCACGGAGATGCCAGAGGCCGGACAATCGGCTTCCCTACTGCCAATGTGCAGCAGGATGAATCGTATGTCGTTCCGCGGCTCGGCGTTTATGCGGTGCGGGTACATCTTCCTGCTGCGGATGGACGGGAGGCGCAGGTTCGCGCCGCCGTGCTCAATCACGGCATGAAGCCTACCTTTAATAAAGAGAAGATCGTGCCGGTGCTTGAGGCGCATCTGCTTGATTTTGAAGGTGATCTTTATGGAAATAGAGTGCGAATCGAGTTCCTTCATTTTCTGCGGGCAGAGCGGAAGTTCAACGGGATTGCGGAGCTTGTCGAGCAGCTGGGCAAAGACCGCGACCGAGCCGCGGAGCTGCTCAACGCATAGACAGGCACGCAGGTTTACTTTGTCATTCGATAGTGGTATACTACGTAATGTTGTCCAGGGATTTATCCTTTTGGACACGCTGGCCCCGGCTTGGCCGGCCGCTCTCACCGGCGGCGGCGAGGCTGACGGCGACTTAAGAAATTATAGCTAATGGAGGTGAACGAGGATGGCACTTACACAAGAACGCAAGCAAGAGCTCATCGCTGAGCACAAAACGCATGCAACTGACACGGGTTCCCCCGAAGTTCAGGTCGCTATCCTGACTCAGAACATCGTGAACTTGACAGACCACCTGCGCACGCACAAGAAAGATCACCACTCGCGTCGCGGTCTTCTGAAAATGGTCGGTCAGCGCCGCAAACTGCTGGCTTACCTGAAGAACAATGATGTTAAACGTTACAGCGCTCTGATCGAGAAGCTTGGCCTTCGCCGCTAGGAAATGCCGCTGTAAATGAAGCAACCTGGTTGCCAGCTGTCCGGGACTACCGGAAACGCCGCAGCCGGGTTGCTTTTTATAATAAAAGAGAAGTTTTCGGTATTATCGTTATACATACTCCATCCGGCCCCCTTGTTAAGGACAGGCGGAGGATTCGGAGATGAACTGTCGAATGGATTCAAGAATAGGAGGGATATCATGCATCAGGTTCAAATGACACTCGGCGGCCGGGAACTCATCCTTGAAACCGGGCGTCTAGCTAAACAGGCTAACGCAGCCGTAACGGTACGCTACGGCGATACCGTTATTTTATGTACGGTAACGGCTTCTTCAGGTCCGAAAGATCTGGATTTTTTCCCGCTCACCGTTAACTACGAGGAAAGATTGTACGCCGTGGGCAAAATTCCCGGAGGATTTATTAAACGCGAAGGACGCCCAAGCGAAAAAGCGATTTTGTCAAGCCGCTTGACGGACCGCCCGATTCGCCCGCTGTTCCCTGAAGGTTTCCGCAACGACGTGCAGGTGCTCAACCTTGTGATGAGCGTGGATCAGAACTGCCCGCCGGAAATTGCGGCGATGATCGGAACAGGCGCTGCGCTCAGCGTATCCGACGTTCCTTTTAACGGACCAATCGGCGGCGTTATCGTTGGCCGCATAGATGGACAGTTCATCATCAATCCGACTGTTGAGCAGGAAGAGAAGAGCGATATTCATGTCGTTGTTTCCGGCACAAAAGACGCGATTATGATGGTTGAGGCGGAAGCGAACGAGGTTTCCGAGGAAGTCATGCTGGAAGCGATTATGTTCGGCCATGACGAAATCAAAAACATCTGCGCGGTAATTGAGCAGCTCAGAGAGCAATGCGGCAAAGCAAAGATGGACGTTGTGCTTCATGCGGTAGACGCCGAAGTCAGCGCAGCCGTTCGCGCTTATGCTTCCGCACGCCTTGTGGAGGCAATCCGTATCGAGGAGAAACATGCCCGCCAGGAAGCGATTGACGCTGTCAATAGCGAAACGGTAGCTCATTTCGAAACGGTTTATGCCGAAACGCCTGAGCTGATGAGCGATGTGAAAGAAACGCTGTACGACATCGTTAAAGAGGAAGTGCGCCGCCTCATTACGCATGATAAAGTGCGTCCTGACGGCCGCGGCCTTGACGTAGTCCGTCCAATTGAATGCGACGTTTCTCTGCTGCCGCGCACGCACGGCTCCGGCTTGTTCACACGCGGACAAACCCAAGCGCTTAGCATCTGTACGCTCGGCGCTCTTGGTGATGTGCAAATTCTCGACGGCATCAGCCCGGAAGAGACGAAACGTTTCATGCATCACTATAACTTCCCGCCGTTCAGCGTCGGCGAAGCTCGTCCGCTGCGTGCTCCAGGCCGTCGTGAGATCGGTCACGGCGCTCTTGGCGAGCGTGCTCTTTCGAAGGTTATTCCACCGGAATCGGACTTCCCGTACACGATTCGTCTTGTGTCGGAGGTTCTGGAGTCCAACGGTTCCACTTCCCAGGCAAGTATTTGCGCCAGCTCGCTGGCCATGATGGATGCCGGTGTTCCGATCAAAGCGCCGGTTGCCGGTGTGGCAATGGGTCTGATCAAGGACGGCGATCATTTCTCCATCCTGACCGACATTCAAGGCATGGAAGATCATCTCGGCGACATGGACTTCAAAGTAGCCGGTACGGCTGAAGGCGTTACGGCGATTCAGATGGATATCAAAATCGACGGCATCGACCGCAGCATTTTGACCCAGGCGCTGGAGCAAGCACGCGTAGGCCGTCTCCACATTCTGGATCAGATGAACGCTGTGATGAACAAACCGCGCGAAAGCCTGTCCCAATATGCGCCTAAAATCATGACGCTGCGCATCAATCCGGACAAAATCCGCGACGTTATCGGCGCGGGCGGCAAAATCATCAACAAAATCATCGAAGAAACCGGCGTGAAAATCGATATCGAGCAGGACGGCATGGTATACATCGCATCTTCCAACGAAGCGATGAACCAGCGCGCCAGACAGATTATCGAAGGCATCGTGAAAGAGGTTGTCGTCGGCGAAATTTACACAGGCACCGTAAAACGGATTGAGAAGTTCGGCGCGTTCGTCGAAATTCTTCCGAACAAAGACGGTCTTGTGCACATTTCGCAGCTGTCCACCGACCGCGTAGCTAAAACCGAGGATGCCGTCAGCATTGGCGACGTTATTACGGTTAAGGTTACCGAAATCGACGGACAAGGACGGATTAACCTGTCCCGTAAAGCGGTGCTGACCGCCGAAGCTCCAGCCCAATCCTAATTGCTGAGGCGAAGTCAGGCAGTACAAGCAGCTGCCCTGACTTCAGCCCGCTGATTGACCCGAAGAGTCAGAGTTTCTCTGATTCTTTTTTTATTTTCACCCCGTTTGCCGCTATCGGCCAAGCCGCATATTTGTCCTCTGCTGCTCATACATTGGGGGGAGAAAAGGTGGAGGGTGAGAGATGATGAATGTCCGTGCTTGGAGCGCAGCGGTCGTCTGCGGAGCGTTTGTTGTGCTGGCGGCTGCGTCCTGGAGTCCGGCAGGCGACTACATAAGCTCGCTCGGCAGCGGGGAAATACGCGCCGCGATGGCGGATCAGGATGCGGATCGTTCCCTGCTTGAGGAGATTCGCAAGGAAGCGAAGCAACGGTACATCCCTCCGGTTGATGCTTCGGTTGACCGCTGGTTCAGGGCGATCCCCGCTTACGACGGCAGAGAGGTTGACGTGGAAGCGACCTACAAAAAGGCGCTTCAAGCTCCAGGCGCGGACATTCCGTTCCAGTATAAGCCGGTTAAACCGGCCAAATCGCTGGAGAGCTATCCGCTGGAGCCGATCTATATGGGCAATCCGGCTAAACCTGCTGCTTCGTTTATGATAAACGTGGCTTGGGGCAATGAATATCTGGATGTGATGCTTGACACGCTGAAGCGAAACGGGGTAAAAGCGACCTTTTTTCTGGACGGCTCCTGGCTGAAAAAATATCCTGAAGAAGCGCGGAAAATCCGCGACGGCGGCCATGAAATCGGCAATCACGCCTACACCCACCCTGATATGAGCAAGCTTGGCATGGAGCAGCAGCGCAGCCAAATTCAACGTACAAGCCAGCTCATTGAGCAAACGCTCGGCGTTAAAAGCGTCTGGTTCGCGCCGCCTTCAGGCAGCTTCAACTCCTTAACGGTCAAAGCCGCCCGCGAGCAGGGCATGTCGACGGTGCTCTGGACGCTTGATACGGTTGATTGGACGAAGCCCGATCCGGGAGCGGTCGTAACCAAGATAGCCAAAGGCATCAAGCCGGGCACGCTTATTCTTATGCATCCAACCGCCAGCTCGCGGGATGCGCTGCAGGGCATGATTAACGTAGCGAAACGAAAAGGGCTGCAGCTCGGAACGGTCAGCGAGACTTTATCCGAGCGGCGTTTGGAGGCAGCGGTTGAGAGCGGGCGCTGATTTTGATATGATGATAATTAAACTTCTAGGAGGAGAACCGGTGAACTTATATCGACTCAGCAATGGCCTTCGCGTTGTAGCGGAACCGATTCCGACCTGCCGATCTGTCTCGTTCGGCATTTGGGTGAAGACGGGCTCGCGCAGCGAAACCCCGGCCAACAACGGCATCTCCCATTTTATTGAGCACATGCTCTTTAAAGGCACTGCTACCCGCAGCGCCAAGGATATCGCGGATCTGTTCGACGGAATCGGCGGCAACGTGAACGCTTTTACAGCGAAAGAATATACGTGTTATTTTGCCAAAGTGCTGGACCAGCATCTGCCGCTTGCGGTGGACGCATTGGCGGATATGTTTTTTGACTCCCGTTTTGACGAGGGGGAGCTGGCCAAGGAGAAAAACGTCATTTTGGAAGAAATATCCATGTATGAGGATACTCCTGATGACAAAGTCCATGACGAGGCTTCACGCGCATCTTACGGCAATCATCCATTGGCTTACTCCATTCTTGGACTTGAAGAACGGCTTGCCGAGATGGGGCCGGATACGCTGCGGACATATATGAATGAGCAATACACGATTGAGAATACCGTCATTAGCGTGGCTGGCAACATTGAAGAAAAAGCGCTGCTGGAACTTCTGGAGCAGAAGTTTGGCCGCATGAGCGCAAGAGGCGCAGGCAAAAGCCTGGAGGCGCCTCAATTCAATGGACAGTATATTTTCCGTCCGAAACAAACGGAGCAAAATCATATTTGCCTCACGTTCCCAGGCTGCTCCATTGACGATGACAAGCTTTATGCGATGGTGCTCCTGAACAACGCGCTTGGCGGAGGCATGAGCTCCCGGCTGTTCCAGGAAATTCGCGAGAAGCGCGGACTGGCTTATTCCGTCTACTCCTATCATACGTCTTATGCGGACTCCGGCCTGTTTACCGTATATGCGGGAACAGCGCCGAAGCAAACGTCGGACGTGCTTGATTTGACGATGGAGCTGCTGGCCGATCTATCGGCTAACGGATTGACGGACGCCGAGCTCCACCGCGGCAAGGAACAGCTTAAGGGCAGCCTGATTCTGAGCCTTGAAAGCACGAGCAGCCGGATGAACCGCAACGGCAAAAACGAGCTGATGCTTGGCAAGCATTATACAATGGATGAAATTATTGAACGCATCGAAGCGGTAAAAATGGACGACATTCGCGCCGTTACGGCCCGGATGCTGGCTGTGCCGTTCGCCGTTGCTATGGTTGGCACGGAGGAAGGCCCTGCCGCAGCTTTGAGGAGGGACCGTTTTGCATCAAGTATTGTTTAAACGACTGCCGGGCAACGAGGACGTACTGCTCCCGGCTCGCATGTCTGAGGCTGCTGCCGGATTCGACCTGCATGCAGCTGTTGGCGAGACCGTTGTGCTGCAGCCCGGCGAGCGCCAGCTTATTCCAACCGGCTTTGCGATGGCAATGCCGCCGGAGCTGGAGGCGCAGATTCGTCCGCGCAGTGGCCTGGCTTACAAACACGGCATCACCTGCCTGAATTCACCCGGGACAATCGACGCCGATTACCGGGGTGAAGTGAAGGTGCTGCTCATCAATCTGGGGCAGGAGCCTTTTGCAATTGCGAGAGGCGAGCGGATTGCCCAGATGGTGTTCCAAACCGTGCCTGCGATCAGCATTCAGGAGGCGGAAGAGCTTCCGGAGACGCTGCGCGGAGCCGGAGGCTTTGGTCATACCGGCAAATAAGCCGTTATGTTGCGGCATCGGCAAGACTGGACTGCCGCGCTTAGGAACAATAAGTCATTAACAGAACAAACAAGCCGTTTTTCGCTACCCGCTTCATGGCAGCGAAGGACGGCTTGTTTTTGCATGCGCCTTAAGCCCATTGCGAAGCCTTAACCGTCAGCGTGTAACCCACTCCGCTTCTGCCGCATAAAATGCACTATACCAAGCAACACAGCCCCGCCGCGCCTGCGGAGGTGTCCGTGTGCGATGGAATTTACGGGAGTTATTCCGGTCAGGAATTAATTTCTTAGTAGTAGAGCAAAGCCGCCGCCGGTTATGCCAATTGCCTTGGCGGCTGGACGAAGTGGAAAAACGGCGTACCGACTGGCGTACCCCCGGTAGGCTGCCGTTTTAGTTCGAATATGGTGAGAGGATGTGACGCCAGCATGCTGACCGGCGTTCAAGTGCTGCTGATCGGCGGCGACGCAAGGCAGCTAGAGGTCATCCGCAGGCTCTCGGAGCTGAATGCTTCGCTGACGGTTTCAGGCTTCGACGGGCTCCGTACCCTTCCCGGGGATATCTCGAACAGCGAGCTGCGGGAGGAATTGTTCGACAAGGCAGATGCCGTCATCCTTCCGGCAGTCGGAACGGATGACGCCGGCCTGATACCGGCTGCTTTCAGCGATAGCGAGCTGCTGCTGACAGACGGCATGTTTAGCCGGATCCCGAAATACGGCACGGTATACGCTGGCATGGCCCGGCCGTATTTAAAAGAGCTTTGCCAAAAGCACGGTATTGCTCTTGTCGAATTATTTGAGAGAGATGACGTAGCGATATTGAATTCCATCCCGACTGCCGAAGGGGCGGTCAAGATGGCGATCGAACATACGGATATTACGCTGCACGGCTCGGCCTGCATGGTGCTTGGATTGGGACGGACGGGGCTTACGCTTGTCCGGACGCTGCTTGCGCTCGGCGCTCAAGTTTATGCCGGAGTGCATCGTCCAGAGCATTACGCAAGGGCGGCCGAGATGGGCGCAAAGCCTTTCTACACGCGGGATTTGCAGGATTACGCTGCCAATATTGACTTGCTTTTTAACACAATTCCTACTATGATAGTCACAGCGCAAATGATAGCCGGAATGCCTTCCCGGGCCGTTATTATCGACCTGGCCTCCAAACCTGGAGGAACCGATTTCCGCTTCGCGGAGAAACGGGGATTGAAGGCGATTTTGGCTCCCGGACTGCCCGGTATCGTGGCCCCCGTAACCGCTGGACGAATCATAGCGGATTGTGTCACTCAGCTGATTCTGGATGACATCAGCACGCGGGGGAATGAACAATGAACTGGAACGGACTTACGGTCGGATACGCCCTTTCGGGCTCCCACTGCACCTTTGCCGAGGTAATGCCTCAGATTCAGAAGTTTGTCGACGCGGGCGCCAATGTCGTGCCAATTGTAACCCAGAGTCTTATGACGACGGATACCAGATTCGGTACGGCCGAGGAGTGGAGGCGTCAGCTGCGGGATATTACCGGCAATGAGATCATATCCACGGTCGTTCAGGCCGAACCGCTTGGTCCATCCAAGCTGTTGAATGTGATGCTGATCGCGCCATGCACCGGCAATACGACGAGCAAGCTGGCCAACGCGCTGACGGATGGCGCTGTGCTGATGGCCGCTAAAGCCCAGATGCGCAACGGAAGGCCAGTTGTACTCGCCATTTCCACCAACGACGGTCTCGGGCTCAATATGGCGAATATCGCCAAGCTGATGGTAGCGAAGAACATTTATTTTGTTCCCTTCGGCCAGGACGATCCCGTCAACAAGCCGAATTCGCTTGTCGCCAAGATGGATATGGTGATGGAAGCTTGCGAGCATGCGCTGCAGGGCCGCCAGATCCAGCCTGTATTGATTCAGAGAGCTTAAATCAACCTGCGCGCTTGGCGGCAGCCCGGACTTGAGCGTCATGTCCGGATTTGAAGCCGGGCGGCGGATATACGTCAGCCGGCAGCGAGCGATACGCTGGCGGCTTTTTTTGAACCTAACAAGCGAAATGTAGAAATGATTGCGACGCTAATGCATATAGCTGCATTAATTGAAGCGGCAGAAGGGATGTCATCTATGGGGGTACGGGTTTTAAAATTCGGCGGCACATCGGTGGCGACGAAACAGACGCGGGAATTGGTTATCCACCATATCGAGCGGGAGCTTAAAGAGGGGCATCAGCTGGTTGTTGTCGTGTCTGCAATGGGACGCTCCGGCGATCCTTACGCTACGGACACGCTGTTGTCGCTGGCAAGCGAGGAAGGCGGCGAATTGCCTTCGCGCGAGAAGGATTTGCTGATGGGCTGCGGCGAGATTATTTCCGCTGTAGTTCTCTGCGGCGCTCTCCAG
This sequence comes from Paenibacillus pasadenensis, assembly GCF_023715725.1. Classification (GTDB taxonomy): domain Bacteria; phylum Bacillota; class Bacilli; order Paenibacillales; family Paenibacillaceae; genus Paenibacillus_O; species Paenibacillus_O pasadenensis_A. Next base: position 252,141 of record NZ_JAMBOT010000001.1, on the reverse strand, counting down.
GCCCGCTCTATTCCGGCGGTCGCTCTTACCGGCGGCGGCGCAGGCATATTGACGAGCAGCCAGTTCGGGGAGGCGCGGATTGAAGAAATCCGTACCGACCGGATGAAGCATCATCTTGACCAGGGCGAGGTGGTCGTCGTAACAGGCTTTCAAGGCCAGGACAGCCGAGGTGATCTGACGACGCTGGGACGCGGCGGCAGCGATACTTCAGCTACGGCGCTTGGCGCCGCTCTGCAGGCGCAAATTGTTGATATCTATACCGATGTCAACGGGATTTTGACAGCCGATCCGAGAATCGTCAAGGACGCCAAACCGCTCACCGTGGTCGGTTATGCGGAGATTTGCAATATGGCGCGTTTAGGGGCAAAGGTTATTCATCCCCGCGCCGTGGAAATTGCGCAGCAGGCCCGCATTCCGCTGCGTGTGCGCTCGACTTTTTCCGACGAGGAGGGCACGCTCGTCACCGATCTGCCCACCGCTCTCAGTCTGGCTGCGCCGCTTAAAGACCGACATGTTACCGGCATCGCGCATGTGCAGGGGGTAACGCAAATATCTGTACGCGCGGTTGAGGGCATTGGCGACACGCAGCTGAAGGTGTTCCAGTCGATGGCCCGCCACCATATAAGCGTCGACCTTATCAATGTTACGCTGGCGGGAGCTCTTTACACCGTCATGGACGCTGATGCGGACAAAGCGGTCCGGGTGCTGAGGGATTTGGGCTTCGAGCCGGAGACGGTCAGCGGCTGTGCTAAAGTATCGGTCATCGGAGGCGGCATGCACCGCGTGCCGGGAGTTATGGCCCGCATTGTGGAAGCTCTTGCGGAGCAGGGCATCCCGATTTTACAATCGGCAGACTCCAATACGACGATATGGGTGCTTGTCCGCGAGGAGCATATGGGCAATGCGCTTCGGGCGCTTCATGCCAAGTTTGAACTGCACTTATAATATATTTATAAGATAGAGAGCATCGCTTATTATTTACCGGACTTTATGGAAGTTGGCAGTTCAACTAATGAGGCAGTGTGCGTTAGCGATGGCGCCGTACCTGCCGAGGAGGGAAACCGGATGGATTTTGGCAGACTGATTACAGCAATGGTTACACCTTTCACTCCCGATGGCGCGGTGGATTGGGAGACGGCAGGGAAGCTGATCGACTATCTGATCGAAGATCAGCTCAACGACTCAATCGTTGTCAGCGGAACCACCGGCGAATCGCCGACGCTTACGGATGACGAGAAGGATCGGCTGTTCCGCTTCGCGATGGAGCGCAGCTCAGGCCGCGCCCGCATCATTGCCGGCACCGGCAGCAACGATACCGCGCATTCCATTCATCTGACGGCTATCGCTCAAAAAGCGGGCGTTGACGGAGTTTTGCTTGTCGTTCCTTATTACAACAAACCGAGCCAAGAGGGCATGTACCAGCATTTCAAAGCAATCGCCGAGTCGACTTCGCTCCCGGTTATGCTTTACAACGTGCCGACCCGTACAGTAGCCAGCATGAATGCGGCTACAACGGTCCGGCTGGCTCAGGATGTGCCTAATATTGTAGCGACGAAGGAGTGCCACTCCCTCGACCATATCGCAATGATTGTCAGCGGAGCGCCGGAAAGCTTCCGCGTTTACACAGGCGACGACAGCGTCGGGCTGGCGACGCTTGCCGTCGGCGGGTACGGAATCGTAAGCGTAGCTGCCCACATCGTCGGTCCGCAGATGAAGGACATGATCCAATTCCATTTGGAAGGTCGCAATGCGGAGGCTGCCGCGCTGCATCGCAAGCTGCTGCCGATTTTTAACGGATTGTTCGCGGCTCCTAACCCCGTGCTCGTCAAAAAAGCGCTGGCGCTTAAAGGGCTGCCTGTCGGCGGCGTTCGCCTGCCGCTTGTTGAGGCAGACGAGGCGGAAACTGCCGCTCTAAAAGAACTGCTTAAAGAGCTATAAGCTCGGTTATATATTCAAAAGCGCCGGCTCCTCGCAGGGGGGCCGGTTTTTATATGGTAATCGTCCGCCTTGCATTTATCGTTAAGTTGACTTGAAGCGGTAGCTTGTGTTCCATCTTTTGCATCATGTATAATATTCCTAAGTGACTGGTGCGGCAAAGTTAATATGGCTTCAAGCCCAACGCGCGGCGGCGGATGGGTGAATCCGTGCATTGCATGTATTTGGTCGAATTCGCATGGAAGCGGTTATTTTCACAGCCATCGATAATTTCTCACAATATATAGGAGGTAAGATTTCCCTTGTCAAAAAAGAATATCCAGGACAAGCTGCTCATCTTCGCCCTTGGCGGCGTAGGAGAGATCGGCAAAAATATGTATGTCATCCAGTATGGGAATGACATTGTCGTTGTTGACTCCGGCCTAAAATTCCCGGAGGAGGACATGCTCGGAATCGACATCGTCATCCCCGATATCACCTACTTGACCGAAAACAAGGACAAAGTTCGCGGCATCATTATTACCCACGGACATGAGGATCACATTGGCGGTTTGCCTTATGTGCTGCGTCATCTGAATGTTCCCGTATATGCCACCAAGCTTACGCTTGGCCTGATCGAGGGCAAGCTGAAGGAAGCCGGTCTGCTTGGCGAGACGAAGCGCATTCTGATCAATGCCGACTCCGTGCTTGAGCTTGGAACGATTACGGCAAGCTTCTTCAAGACGAACCACAGTATTCCGGATTCCGTCGGCGTATGCCTTGAGACTCCAGAAGGAACAGTCGTACATACCGGCGACTTCAAGTTTGATTTCACACCGGTGAACGATCAGTTCGCGGATCTGCAGCGCATTGCCGAGATCGGCAAACGCGGCGTGCTTGCATTGCTGTCCGACAGCACGAACGCTGAACGCCCTGGCATGACTCCGTCCGAAAGCAATGTCGGCATAGAGCTGACGGAAATTTTCCGCAAATCCCAGCAGCGCGTCGTCGTCGCGACGTTTGCTTCCAACGTTCACCGGATTCAGCAGGTGTTCAACGCGGCAATGGCTACTAAGCGTAAAGTCGCGATTGTTGGACGCAGCATGGTGAATGTAGTGACGATTGCCGGCGAGCTCGGATATTTGAACATTCCGGAAGGCATGATTATCGAGCCGGAGGAAGTGAACAAAATGGCGGCCGACCGCGTAGCGGTGCTTTGCACAGGCAGCCAGGGCGAGCCGATGTCGGCATTGACGCGCATGGCCCGCTCCACGCACCGCAAAATCGACATCCTGCCAGGCGACACCGTCATTATCGCTGCAACGCCTATTCCGGGCAATGAACGGGATGTAGGCCGCACGGTAGACGAGCTGTTCCGTCTTGGAGCTAACGTTATTTACGGCCCAGGCTCCGTGTCTGGCGTTCACGTATCGGGTCACGGCAGCCAGGAAGAGCTGAAGCTGATGCTCAACCTGATCAAGCCGCAATATTTCATCCCGATTCACGGTGAATACCGGATGCTCCGCCAGCACGCTAAGCTAGGAGAGGCCGTAGGCGTTGATCCCGAGAACATTTTCCTCTGCGATATCGGCGATACCGTTGAATTCCAGAACGGCGTCGGACGCAAAGGCTCCAAGGTGCCTTCCGGCAACGTGCTAATTGACGGACTTGGCGTTGGCGACGTAGGCAACATCGTGCTTCGCGACCGCAAGCTGCTTTCGCAGGACGGCATTCTGGTCGTCGTTGTAACGCTGAGCAAGCAGGACGGCACGATCAAGTCGGGTCCGGACATTATTTCGCGCGGTTTTGTGTATGTGCGTGAATCCGAAGGATTGCTGGACGAAGCGAACCGTATCGTAACGACAACGCTGAACAAGCTGATGAACGACAAGGTCAACGAATGGGCTTCGCTCAAAACAAACGTTAAGGATGCGCTGGGTCGCTTCCTGTACGAGCAAACGCGCCGCCGCCCAATGATTTTGCCGATTATTATGGAAGTATAATTCGATCTCTAAAGGCCGTTTCTAGCGTCAATAATGACGCTGGGGACGGTCTTTTTTGCATTCCGCCGCTTTTGGTACCGGGTATGGGATTGTCTTTCCATCGTCATACTACCTTTGCAGCTTTAGAAGTCGTTGAAAATGCGCGCGTCAAGCCCCTAGCGCAATTTTCAGCGGACTTTTAGAGAAAAAGAGGAGGGACGGATTGTGGATCAGATCACAACTGCGACAGGCGGAGTGAAAGCCGAAACGGCGGAAACGGCTGCCGGTCTGGAAAAAGCAAAGCTTGACGCCATCCAGCAGCTTGGACAAATTGCGGTTCCGGCAGTAGAGCCTTCCAATACGTTTTGTTTAACGATTATCGGCCAGATTGAAGGTCATATGGTGCTGCCGCCGCAAAACAAAACGACTAAATACGAGCATCTGATTCCTCAGCTCGTGGCAGCGGAGCAAAATAGCAAAATTGAAGGTATTCTTATTGTGCTCAACACAGTAGGCGGAGACGTTGAAGCAGGGCTTGCAATTGCGGAAATGATCAGCTCGCTTAGCAAACCTTCCGTCACGCTTGTGTTAGGAGGAGGGCATTCCATTGGCGTTCCAATCGCCGTATCCGGCAACCGGTCTTTTATAGCGGAGACAGCAACGATGACCATTCATCCGATTCGCATGAACGGGCTTGTCATCGGAGTACCCCAAACATTTGAATATCTAGAAAAGATGCAGGAGCGGGTTGTCCGCTTTGTCACCTCGCATTCCCGCGTCAAGGAAGAAACCTTTAAAGAGCTTATGTTCAAAACCGGCGAGCTGACCCGCGATATCGGAACAACTGTAATCGGCGAAGATGCCGTCAAGCATGGATTAATTGATGAGGTCGGGGGGCTCGGCCAAGCGATACGCAAGCTGAATGAACTTATTCAAGAGCGGAAGCTGGCAATGGGCAAAAGCCAAGCGCAGCCTTATGTCATTACGGCTGCAGCAGACGCGGCGCTGCCAAGCGTTATCACCCCATCGCCGGAGGGAGGCTTGACGCAATGACCCTGCACACCGTAATGCCTTTGGAGCTTGTTCTAGAAGGACTTAACGCTGAACGGGACCCTTGGATCGAGGCTCGTGTAGGGGATGTCCTGCTGCAGCTGGAGCCAATTGCGCCGGGACGCGGCAAGGTGGTGCGAATTTTGGACGGGCCGCTGGAAAGTTACCTGGATCCAAACTTTGAGCCGGGCTCGATACTTTCTCTCGGATAAGAACAAAATAAGAACAGAATAGGAACAGGATAGGAACATTTCCCCACCTATGGTATAATACTGAACCAGAGGTGAGAGGATTGGCCAAGAAAAGGCGGCGCAAAAAACGCACGTTCGGAGAGAATCTAAAATATGAAGTTTATGGAATCTTGCTCATAACAGTGTCGGTAATCGCCTTGTCAGGCGAGGCTACGGTCGGGAGGTCGCTGACTAAGCTTTTCGCGCTCGTTTTGGGCAAGTTTCATTTTGTGCTGGCCCTTGTCGGAATCGCCGTTGGTCTATATGTGATGATATTGCGATTGTGGCCTACAGGCTGGACTTACCGTAGAACCGGTTTTTTGCTGCTTGTGATGGCGCTCACGCTAATGAGCTCAATCGGGGAGATCGACCGCAAGTTAGGACCGACCGACAGCATCAATGGCTCAGCCATTTTGCAGCAGCTTGGACAGGATATTAGGGACGGCTTGCTTACAAGCGGCACCCCGGACAATCCCGGCAGTCCGATTCAGCAGTCTGTCAGCGGAGGTTATTTAGGAGCCATTCAGTACACTCTCCTCTATACGTTGTTCGGGTATTTTGGAGCTAAGCTGCTTTTAATTGTCATGTTGGCTATATCTGCGATGCTTATAACCGGCAAATCTTATGTCGATCTCGGACGCGTTATCCGAACGAGGACGGCGAATTTGCTGAAGCTGCTTCAGGCCAAAGCAACTGCGAGGCCGCGCAAGCCGAGGGCTCCGAAGCTGCCGCCGCAAAAAGGAGCTGCGGCAGCGGCTGCAGCAGCTGGCGGGAATCAGGATCATCTTTCGTACGGGCTTAATGGAGATACGGATGACGACGATTACGGAAGCACGATAACACCTGTGCGGCCAAAAGCGAAATCTCTGTTTTTCTCTTGGGGAAATAAACAGGGGGAACAGGAGCAGGAGGAAGAGACGGAGACGGAGGAATCGGATTGGATGATGGAGGAATCTGCGCTGCGTCAAGCGGCCCGGACCTCACGCCAAGCGCCTCTCGTCAGCTTGCGAGGTAGGAGCGCCGATACACCGCTGCCGCAACAAGACAAAGCCCCTTGGGAAGAGGATGAGGAAGGCGATGATTGGGAGGACTCTGCGCTTGCCCAACATACTTCGGCAGCCCGTGCTGCCGGGACCAGCAATAATGCGGACGTTCTGCCTGCGGCCGACACGGCTGCGGGCTGGAGCGAACCGGCCGGCGCTGACTCGGACGATACAGGCTTGGAAGAAGGTCAAGATTTTCCTCCAGCCGCACCGAGCCTGCACCCTGCTGAGCAGTCCGAGGCTTTGGCCGGGCCGGAGGGCGACAACGGTGTTGCGGCCCCGACAGTTAAATCCGTCAAACCGTACAAGCTTCCTTCGTTATCGCTGCTTGCGAAGCCTGCCGTGTCTGCACGCAGCGGAGATATGAGCGACATCAACAACGATTCCCGGCGCAAGCTGGAAGCAACCCTGGAAAGCTTCGGCGTAAAGGCGAAAGTGCTTGATGTGGTGCCTGGGCCTGCGGTAACCCGTTATGAGGTGCAGCCGGCAACCGGGGTAAAAGTGAGCCGCATCGTCGGTTTAACCGACGATATCGCTTTGGCGCTCGCCGCCAAGGATATCCGTATGGAAGCGCCTATTCCGGGCAAGTCAGCGATCGGCATTGAGGTGCCTAACGCCGAGGTCGCTGTAGTGACCATGCGCGAGGTGATGGAAACACCGACTTTTGCCAGCGCGTCGTCCAAGCTGTCGATTGCTTTCGGGCGTGATATCGCCGGCCAGTCGATCGTCGGCAATTTGGCGAAGATGCCCCATTTGCTCGTTGCGGGAGCTACCGGCTCCGGTAAGTCCGTTTGTATTAACGGTATTATTACGAGCATTTTGTACAAAGCGGCGCCGGATGAAGTTAAATTTATGATGATCGACCCCAAGATGGTCGAATTGAACATGTATAACGGCATTCCGCATCTGCTCGCGCCGGTTGTTACGGATCCTCGCCGGGCCTCGCTTGCGCTCAAAAAGATCGTCGTTGAGATGGAAAAGCGCTACGAGCTGTTTTCCAAGTCCGGCACACGCAATATTGAGGGGTACAACGGCCTGATGAAGGACAATCCTGCCGCTGTGCTCCCCTATATCGTCGTCATCGTGGACGAGCTGGCCGATCTGATGATGGTAGCGGCAAAGGACGTGGAGGATTCCATTACGAGGCTGGCTCAGATGGCGCGTGCGGCGGGAATTCATCTTATCATTGCGACCCAGCGCCCTTCCGTTGACGTTATTACCGGCGTCATTAAAGCGAATATTCCTTCCCGGATCGCTTTTGGCGTATCGTCGCAGGTGGACTCACGGACCATTCTTGATATGGTTGGAGCGGAAAAGCTGCTTGGACGCGGCGATATGTTATTCCTGCCTGTCGGCATGTCCAAGCCGATTCGTGTGCAAGGCGCGTTTCTTTCCGACAGCGAGGTTGAGGCGGTTGTGGAATACGCCCGCTCTCAAGGCGAGGCGGAATACAAGGAAGATCTGGTGCCCGAGCTGGATGACACAAGCGCGTCCAATGAGGGGGAAGATCTGGATGAGCTGTTTGATCAGGCGGTGCAAATCGTCGTGGAGGCCCAACAGGCGTCCGTATCTCTGCTTCAGCGGCGTATGCGCGTCGGTTATACGCGGGCGGCACGGCTCGTGGACCAGCTGGAGTCAAAAGGAATTGTCGGCCCGTACGAGGGCAGCAAGCCGCGCGAGGTGTTAATGACGCTCGACCAGTTCCAGGCCAACCAAAAACATGCATAGAAGATGGCTGCCTTTCTCATACTAGGGACGGTTAAACATCCCGTAGCAGAAAGGCAGATCCCCATGAAAAAAATGCGCTTGATTGTCATGTCGGTGGCAGCCACGCTGCTGTTGCTAAGCCTTTATACGCTGCAGGGCGGCTGGCCGTCCAAGTCGGAAGCCACGTTCAGCAAAGCGACGATTCAGCAGGGCTCTTCCGGCAAGGATGTCGTAGAGCTGCAAGGACGCCTTCGGTTTTTGGGTTATTACGAAGGCAAAATTGACGGAGAATTCGGACCAAAAACAAAAAATGCGGTCACCTGGTTTCAATGGAAATTCGGTATGAAATCCGACGGTGTTGTTGGAGCTTCAACAAAGCTTAAGCTTTGGGAAGCGACAAAAAATTGGAAGCCAACCGCAGCCGATTTTCCAGGCGGCGAGTCAGGCAAGTCAAGCGGAGGGTCGACAAGCGGCGGAGGCGGAGGCAGCGGGGGCAGCAAAAACACCAACGCCGGCTCCGATGTCGATAAATCCAACAAGCTCGGTCTTTCCGCCAGCGATATCAAAATAATGGCGAACGCCGTTTACGGCGAAGCGAGGGGCGAGCCGTATGAAGGACAAGTAGCGGTTGCCGCTGTCATTCTGAACCGGCTCAAGTCGCCAGAGTTCCCGAACTCTATCACGGGCGTTATTTTCCAGAACCTTGCTTTCACCGCCGTAGCGGACGGCCAAATTTGGCTCACCCCCAACGAAAGAGCGAAACAGGCGGTTCAAGACGCGATTAACGGCTGGGACCCGTCGGACGGATGTCTGTATTACTTTAATCCAGAGACGGCAACCTCCAAGTGGATTTGGACCCGCCCGCAAGTAAAAACGATCGGAAAGCATATTTTCTGCATGTAAGCAGCGGTTTGGCTGCCATAACAACCATGCATGCCGGATCGGCAAGCTGCGGAGAAGCAGCCGGGATGAATCCCGGTTGCTTCTTCTGTTTGCGGGCGCTGCCGGCGTTGGGATAGAATGGAATGACAACAGGCAGCTTGGAATACATTACAACCATCCTGAAAGCGGGAGGAGCTAAACCCTATGGCATTTCAGCAAGCTACAATTGGCCGCATCCGGCTGCATGTGCTTCCGACTAAGCGGTTCAAAACCTTTGCAATCTCACTTTTTGCGGGAATTCCATTGCAGGAGTCTACGGTAACTTCTGCGGCGCTTACTCCCTTTATTCTGCGTCGTGGAACGGAGTCCACGCCGGAAACAATTGCGTTCCGGGAGCAGCTCGACAACATGTACGGAGCTGGATTTGGCTTTGATGTGTACAAACGCAGCGATGCGCAAATTGTTCAGTTCCGCATGGATGTAATTAACGATCGTTTTGTAAAGGGTGAAGAGTCGCTGCTTAGCCGATCCTTGAAATTTTTGGGCGAGGCGGTAACCGCACCTGCTTTGGAGAACGGCGCTTTCCGGGCAAAATACGTCGACAGCGAGAAGCGCACATTAGCCAAAAAGCTGGAAAGCATCATTAACGACAAAATCCGTTATGCAGCCGAGCGCTGTCTGGAAATTATGTGCGAAGGCGAACCGTATCGGCTGCACGCCTTGGGCCGGCTTGATGACCTTCCGGGCTTAACGCCGGAATCGCTGTATGCTTCCTATCAAGCTTGGCTGGCACAATCCGTGCTGGATTTGTATGTTGTCGGCGACACGACATTAGAAGAGGTGCAAGCGCTGGCCGAAGCGTCCTTCCGGCTGCCGGACACCGGAACAACCGACTATGGCTCACCTGATATCCGCGATCAGCGCGGCGAAGTTAAAACAGTCGTGGAAAAGCTGGATGTTGCTCAAGGCAAGCTCAATCTTGGATTGAGAACCAACATTGCCTATAGCGATGACCTGTATGCCGCGGCTTTGATGTACAACGGCATTTTGGGCGGCTTCCCGCATTCCAAGCTGTTTATGAACGTACGGGAAAAGGAAAGCCTAGCATATTACGCCTCCTCGCGTATGGACGGCCATAAAGGACTGCTCACCATCCAGTCCGGCATCGAGATCGGCAATTACGAGAAGGCGGTTGTCATTATTAAGGAACAGCTTGAAAGCATGCGCCAGGGCCAGCTGTCCGAGCTTGAGATGACCCAGACAAAGGCTATGCTGATGAACTCTCTGCGCGAGCTGCAGGATTCCGCATACGAAATGATTGCTTATGATTTCAACAGCGTTATTTCCGGCCGCAGACGCACCGCAGTAGAGCTGCTCGAAGCTGTAAGCGCCGTAACGCCGGAGCAGATCGTTCAAGTGGCGGAAAACGTGAAGCTTGATACCGTGTACTTCTTGCGCGACAGAAAGGAGGCCTAACCGATGGAAAAGCTTAACTATCCAGGCGTCGAGGAGACGCTTTATTTTGAAAAGCTTCCAAACGGCTTGAGCGTATATTTGCTGCCAAAGGAAGGCTTTCAAAAAACGTATGCGACGTTTTCGACCTGTTACGGCTCTATTGATAACCACTTTCGCGTCGGCAGCGAGCCGCTGACACAGGTTCCAGACGGCATCGCGCATTTTCTGGAGCACAAAATGTTCGAGGAGCCGACCGGAGACATTTTTGCCACCTTTGCCTCACAAGGGGCTTCTGCTAATGCGTTTACCAGCTTTGACCGGACGGTATATCTGTTTTCCGCTACCGAACAAATTGAAGCTAATTTGAGCACCTTGATCGATTTTGTTCAGCATCCGTATTTTACGGATCAAAACGTGGACAAAGAAAAGGGCATTATCGCTCAAGAGATCAATATGTACAGCGACAATCCGGATTGGCGTGTCTATTACGGTTTAATTGAGGCGCTGTATCAGGTGCATCCGGTTCATATCGACATCGCCGGAACGGTGGAATCGATTTACAAAATCAACAAGGAAATGCTCTACCGCTGTTACGAAACGTTTTATCATCCTTCAAACATGCTGCTGTTTGTCGTCGGAGGCATCGATGCGGAAACAATCATGGAGCTGATTCGCAGCAACCAGGCGGCGAAGTCATTCCCGGATATCGGCAAAATCGAACGTTATTTCGAGGCAGAGCCCGCAGCTGTTCGTACTCCGCTCAAATCGATTCAGCTGCAAGTTTCTCAGCCTAAATGCCTGTTCGGTTTCAAGGAGAAAAGCAACGGCTTGGACAACGAGGCGCTGCTTCGACGCGATGTAACAACAAAGCTGATGCTGGAAACGCTGCTCGGCTCCAGCTCGCCGTTATATCAAAGCCTCTACGACGATAATCTGATTTCCGATTCCTTTGGTTACGAGTACACATGCAGCAAAGATTATGGCTTTTCCATTATCGGCGGGGATACGCAAAATCCCGAAGAGCTGGTGAACCGTATTAAAGAGCATATCGGCGGCGTGTTAAACACGGGGCTGGATGCAGCTGCTTTTGACCGTATTAAGAAAAAACGCATCGGAAGTTATTTGCGCATGCTTAACTCCCCTGAATCCATTGCCAGCGAGTTTACTCGGTATAAATTCCGCGGCCAGGATCTGTTTGAGCTGCTTCCCGCTTATGAGAGCATTACGCTGGAGGAGGCCAACGCCCGCCTAAGAGAGCATTTTGACTTTGGGCAGCTGGCTATCTCTGTCGTTAACCCAACGGCCAAGCAGGAGGCGCCAGCGTCCTGAAACCGCTGCATCAAATGAATGTGCTCATCACCGGGGGGAGCCGGGGCATTGGCGCCGCGATTGCGCGGCGTTTTGCCGCGGAAGGGATGAACGTTGTCATTCATTATGTGAACTCTCATGAACAAGCCAACGAAACGGCGCGGGAGTGCATGTCGCTTGGCGGCGGGCAGATTATGACAGTCAGCGCTGACCTGCGTTCTAGAGAAAGCTTGGAGCGTATGCGGGAGAAGCTTCAAGCGGCCGAGTTAATGCCCGATATTTTAGTCAACAATGCAGGCGTTGCCCATTACGGCTTGCTTTCCGATGTATCGGATGCGGATTGGGACGATGTGATGGCGGTCAATCTGAAAGGCGTATTTCTTTGCACACAGCTGTTCATGCCGGATATGATCCGCACGCGCTGGGGAAGAATTATTAATATCTCTTCCATCTGGGGAATTTCAGGGGCAGCATGCGAAGTGGCCTATTCCGCCGCCAAGGGCGGAGTTAACGCGTTTACTAAAGCATTGGCCAAGGAGCTTGCTCCTTCCGGAGTTACGGTAAACGCTGTAGCTCCCGGAGCGGTAAACACGTCCATGCTTGACGGGTTTGAGCCTCAGGAGCTGAGGCAGCTTGAGGATGATATTCCGGCAGGTCGGCTTGGAGAGCCTGATGAAATCGCGTCGCTTGTTTATTTTTTGTCGCTGCCCGAATCTTCTTATATTACCGGCCAGGTGATCAGCCCCAACGGGGGATGGATAACTTAATCGGCAGTGAAACCTTTTGCCAATCCAATTCGTCGTATAGTTGCCTTAGCCGCCGTGCACAATAAAGCTGTTGATCATTTTCTCAATTAGCTTAAGGAGGCGACCAAGCATGTCATCTGTACTTTCGAATTTTGATTCGTGGAAGGAATTCCTCGCTGAGCGGCTGGAGCAGGGTAAAAGGCTCGGTTTGGACGAGGAAGCAATCGGCAACCTTGCTTATGAAATCGGCTCTTTTCTGGATGAAAAAGTCGATCCCAAAAATGACGAGCAGCGTATGCTGAAGGAAATTTGGGACGTCGGAGACGAGAATGAGCGCAAAACGATTGCCCGGCTGATGGTTAAGCTGGTTAATCACCACTAAGGATAATTGCACGTACTGCCACGACGTGCTCGTTAAGCTCCCGGTTACGGGAGCTTTTCTGTACGTGACAGCGCTATGTGGAGAACGAGTGTGCTCGTTGCTGAAACGTGGCGAATCATGTAGAATGTAGGCTTATAATGAAGGCTGATGGGACGGCCTTTTCACTCAGGACGGTGTGATTAATGGAATCCAAACAGTGGTATATGGAGTACAAAATACATAAGAACCGCCCGGGTTTGCTGGGCGATATCGCTTCTCTACTGGGCATGCTTAACGTAAATATTATTACGATCAACGGCGTTGAAGACCGCACGCGCGGCATGCTGCTGCAAACGAATGATGATGAAAAAATCGAAATTTTGGGTAAAATGTTGCAAAAGGTCGAAAACATCACCGTCAACAAGCTTCGGCCGCCTAGTTTGGTCGATCGTCTTGCCGTTCGCCACGGCCGTTATATTGAGCGCGATTCCGACGACCGCAAAACTTTCCGCTTTACGCGCGACGAACTTGGCTTGCTCGTTGATTTTCTTGGCGAAATTTTCAAGCGCGACGGCAATCAGGTCATCGGATTAAGGGGCATGCCCCGCGTCGGCAAAACGGAGTCGATTATTGCAGGCAGCGTATGCTCCAATAAACGGTGGGCCTTTGTTTCTTCCACGCTGCTCCGCCAGACGGTGCGCAGCCAGCTTTCCAGCGAAGAGATGGACCCGAACAATATCTTTATCATCGACGGAATCGTCAGCACTATCCGTTCCAATGAGCGCCACCATGCTCTGCTGCAAGAGATTATGGAGATGCCGTCAACCAAAGTAATTGAGCATCCGGATATTTTTATCCGTGAATCGAACTACGATTACAGCACTTTTACAACCATCATAGAGCTTCGCAATACACCTGATGAAGAGATCTCCTACGATTCCTTCACGGTTAATTATAACGATTTCTAGCATGAAAGGAGGCGGCGCCAGCTATGTCTGAACTGGGCCAAACTCTGCGGACCGCAAGGGAGGAGATGGGCTTATCCCTTGACCAGCTGCAGGAGATGACAAAGATCCGCAAACATTATCTTGTGGCAATCGAGGAGGGCAACTACAAAGCGCTCCCGGGCAGCTTTTATGCCCGCGCTTTCGTAAAAAACTACGCGGAGGCGGTCGGCCTTAATGCGGAGGAGGTTCTTAGCTACTATAAAACCGAACTTCCAGCGGCTCCGCAGTCGTCCGCTTCTGCGGAACCGGCTGCTGCTTCTCCCCAGCCGCCGCGCAAAGCCTCCACTTCCCGCAATACCTCGGAGCGATTCGGCAAGCTTGGCTTCTCGGTGCTTATGTGGGCGTTTCTTGGCTTGATCGTGTTTCTGCTGTGGATGTTTGTCATTCGCGACAATGATGAGACCAACACCCAGCAAACCGACAATACGCCGTTTACGACGGCAACGCCCGGCCCGTCCACGCTGGGGAACGACAAGTCGTCTCCAGGCGCATCGGCGACGCCGACTCCTTCGGCAAGCACTTCGCCTACTCCATCTCCGAGCCCGACACCAGGCTCCGGCGCGGTTACGTTTGACCGCAAGTCGGGAAGCACGGATTATTACTCCGTTACGGGCACGCCGATGATGCAGATCAAGTTTTCAGGCGGCGCCTGGATTGAGGTGCGCAAAGGCGGACGCAGCGGCGAGCTGCTGCACAACAAAAACGCCGAAGCGGATGAAGTGATTGAAGTTCCGCTGGATTCGGTTATTTACATGAATACCGGCCGCGCGGATAATACGGAGATCATCATCGACGGCACGGCGCTGGATGATGGCGACCGTCCAGGACCGAAGCGCATTCAGTTCGAGCCTGCCACAGGTGGAGACGACGTGCAGTCCAACTCCGACGAGGAAACGGACAATCAGTAACCGGCAGTGGACAGGAGGGTGCCCCGATCGTCAAGTTATGGCGAAGGGGCTCCTTTTTTCATGCATGGCGGGCGGTTTTCGTACGAGTTATACTTTCGTCATTGGATGTTTTATAATAAAAGGAATCATAGGCAAGGAGGAAATACATATGAGTTCGGAAAGTTCGTTTGATATTGTGTCCAAGGTGGATATGCAGGAGTTGAACAACGCCATTGTTCAGGCGGAGCGCGAAATTGAAAACCGGTTTGACTTCAAAGGAAGCAAAAGCAGCATCAAGCTGGAGAAAGAAGAGCTTGTCATCTCTTCGGATGACGAATATAAGCTTAAAAGCGTAATCGACATCCTTCAGACAAAAATGATCAAGCGCGATGTGCCGATCAAAAACATGGACTTTGGCAAAATCGAGGCGGCCTCGCTCGGAACGGTCCGCCAGCGGGTCAAGCTGAAGCAGGGCATCGGCCAGGATGAGGCGAAAAAGATCAATGTGCTCATCCGTGATTCCAAGCTGAAGGTAAAAAGCCAGATTCAAGGCGATCAGCTCCGGGTGACCGGCAAAAGCCGCGACGATCTGCAGGCGGTCATCTCGCTGCTGCGCGGCGCGAATCTTGAGCTGGAGCTGCAATTTACGAATTACCGCTAATTAGCCTAGCGGCATGTTTTTGACATGCTGCTTTTGGTTCGATTATACTTGTGAAGTTTGATATGTCAGGGAGGGGAACCGCGTGAACCTGGCCAACAAGATTACGCTTGCGCGCATCTTTTTAGTGCCTGTCATCCTGTTTTTTCTATTGATTCGACTTGATTTGGGGTCGGTCAAGTTTGAAGATTTTGAGCTTACATACACCCAGATTATCGCGGTTCTGATTTTCATTATTGCAGCCAGCACGGACGGTCTTGACGGGTACTTGGCCCGGAAGAACAAGATGGTCACGAATCTCGGCAAACTGCTGGATCCTTTGGCGGACAAGCTGCTCGTAGCCGCGGTGCTCATCTCGCTCGTTGAAATGGACAAGCTGAGCGCGCTGATTGCGATCATTATTATTAGCCGTGAGTTCGCCGTTACGGGACTTCGCCAGGTTGCTTTGCTCGAAGGCTCGGTGCTCGCCGCCAGCGTCTGGGGCAAATGGAAAACCGGCATTCAGATTGCGATGATTATCGTTCTGCTGCTGAACAACTTCCCCTTCGCGTTTTTTGACTTCCGCATGGATCTCGTGCTGAGCTGGGGCGCAGCCCTGATTACGATCTGGTCGGGCATCGACTATTTCGTCAAGAATCGCAATTTGATACCTGTAGAATAGGACAAGGCTCTCTTTCCCGCCGGAACGAGAGCCTTGTCTTCTCTGTGGCTTCATCCGGCTTCCCGCGTCGGGGGCCAATCAGCTTATCGGACTGGAGAGGATTGGAATGAAAGCCGAAATTATCGCTGTTGGAACGGAGCTTTTGCTCGGACAGATCGTCAATACGAATGCCCGTTATTTGTCTCAAGGGCTTGCTGCGCTTGGCATCGACGTGTTTTTTCAAACGGTGGTCGGGGACAATACGGCTCGCATCCGCCAGTCG
The DNA here is from genome assembly GCF_023715725.1 of Paenibacillus pasadenensis. Classification (GTDB taxonomy): domain Bacteria; phylum Bacillota; class Bacilli; order Paenibacillales; family Paenibacillaceae; genus Paenibacillus_O; species Paenibacillus_O pasadenensis_A. The sequence continues at coordinate 235,988 of NZ_JAMBOT010000001.1, read as the reverse complement.
ATTGACACGGCCCGCTCCAGAGCGGATCTGCTGCTGTTCACCGGCGGCCTTGGTCCGACTATGGATGACTTGACCAAAGACGTACTGGCCGATTATTTGGGACGGGGCATGGTTGTACACGAGCCGACGCTGCGTACGATTGAGGAAATGCATCTCTCGCGGGGAAGCGCGATGGTCGAAAGCAACCGCAGAATGGCAAATTTGATTGAGGGCAGTGCGCCCCTTGAAAATACGGTCGGCAGCGCCGTAGGCTGCGCCATTCTTCAAGACGGAACCCGTTACGTGCTGCTGCCGGGGCCGCCAATGGAGATGACGGCGATGTTCGAGGGAGCGGCAACCCGCTGGCTGATGGCGGAGCTTGGCGAGGGCGAGCCTCTGCACTCCCGCATTTTGCGCTTTGCCGGCATCGGCGAGTCGAGGCTGGAGAAAGAGCTGATGGATCTGATCGAATCCCAGAGCGATCCGACGATTGCGCCTTATGCCAAGGAGGGAGAAGTGGCGATTCGCCTGTCCAGCAAATCAGCGGACGAAGCAGCGGCCTTGGAACGGATTGAAAATACGGCTGAGCTGATTCGTGCAAGAGTTGGCGCGCATCTCTATGCCGAAGAGGATATATCGCTGGAGGAAGCGGTGCTTCGCCAGCTTCGCGTCCGGCGCATGAGAGTGAGCGTTGCCGAAAGCTGCACGGGGGGCTTGCTGGCGGAGCTGATTACCGGTGTTCCCGGCAGCAGCGGCGAGTTTTTGGGAGGCATCGTAACCTATACGAATACGATGAAGAACAAGCTGCTCGGCATTCCGATGGAGCAGCTGGAAGGGGCTGGCGCGCCGGGAGCGGTCAGCGAATCGACGGCGGCTCTGATGGCGCGGCGCATTGCCGAGACAACGGGCAGCGATTGGGGCGTGTCCATTACCGGCGTTGCAGGCCCGGGCACCTCGGAGGGCAAGCCGGTAGGGCTCGTGCACATCGGCGTGGCCCGTAAAGGCGGCGAAGCTGACGTGTTTACGCTGAATACCGGCGGCAGCAGGGATATGATCCGCATCCGGGCGGCAAAGCTTGCGCTGTACCGGCTGTGGCTCAAGCTGGCTGACTGCTGACGGCCCGGCCTTCGGCAGACCTGATATTGGCACAGTTGCCGGCTGGGCGGGGGTTGCAGTACAATAAAAGCAGTTGACGGAAGAACCGCAGCGAGTTTGGCGAGCTGCGGTTCTTTGTTTTTTTCGGCGCCGCGGCCGCTTGAGAGGGGGCAGATGCGGCGTCGCGAAAAAAGCGAATGTATGTTCGAAAAAAAGCTTGGCAAACGGCTGGAACTAGACTAGAATAGAGTTATAAATCGACGAATGAAGGATGTGGATCTCTTGTCAGATCGCCGCGCAGCTTTAGATATGGCGCTTCGCCAGATTGAGAAACAGTTCGGAAAAGGTTCTATTATGAAGTTAGGCGAGAACGCCCAGCTGACCGTTGAGACGGTCTCCACTGGCGCCCTCGCATTAGATATTGCCCTTGGCATTGGCGGGTTCCCGCGCGGCCGGATTATCGAGGTGTACGGACCGGAATCCTCCGGTAAAACGACGGTTGCCCTCCACGCAATTGCTGAAGTTCAACGCACGGGCGGACAAGCCGCTTTCATCGATGCGGAGCATGCGCTTGATCCGCTGTACGCCAGCAAGCTTGGCGTTAACATCGACGAGCTTCTGCTCTCCCAGCCGGATACTGGCGAGCAGGCGCTGGAGATTGCCGAGGCGCTTGTGCGCAGCGGCGCGGTAGACATTATTGTTATTGACTCCGTTGCAGCGCTCGTACCGAAGGCGGAGATCGAGGGCGAGATGGGCGATTCCCACGTCGGCCTGCAGGCGCGCCTGATGTCCCAAGCGCTCCGTAAGCTGTCCGGCGCTATCAGCAAGTCCAAGACGATTGCAATCTTCATTAACCAGCTCCGCGAAAAGGTTGGCGTTATGTTCGGCAATCCGGAGACGACGCCGGGCGGACGCGCGCTCAAGTTCTATAGCAGCGTGCGTTTGGATGTGCGCCGTATCGAGAGCATCAAACAGGGCAATGATGTTGTGGGCAACCGTACCCGCATCAAGGTCGTTAAAAATAAGGTTGCGCCTCCGTTCCGGCAGGCCGAGCTGGATATTATGTACGGCGAAGGCATCTCCCGCGTCGGCAGCATCGTCGACATCGGTGTTGATATGGACATCGTACAGAAGAGCGGAGCCTGGTTTAGCTATAACGGCGACCGCTTAGGCCAAGGCCGCGAGAATGCAAAACAATTCTTGAAAGACAATGAGCATGTGGCTAGTGTAATCGAAGGCAAGATTCGTGAAGCTCATAACCTGACTGCAGCTGCGGAACGTGCTGCTGCCGGCATCAACGCCTCTCAGGACGAGGAAGATGAACTCGAAGAGCTGGAGCTGGATGTTTAATCCGGCAACGTCCGGGGTTAGGATAGAATAGACAGGAAGCATCTCTGATTGCGGTCAGAGATGCTTTTTTTCAGGTTAAACAGGCTTTTTCAGCTCAGCTGCAAGCAGTGCTAAGAGCGGATAGCCGCCGGAAGCAGTTGGCCGTAAAGGAGGATGACTAGAGGATGGAGGTTACTCGCCAAATTACGCGGGTGGAGCAGCATGCAAAAAAACGCTCCTACTATTGGATATACCTCGACGGACAGGAAGAAGCGGAGTTATCGCTTCATGAAGATATTCTGATTAAATACCGTCTGCTTAAAGGCAGCATGATTGAGCCGAATGAGATGAAGGCGATTGCGGCCGAGAACAGCCGTTACAGGGCTTATGCGTCAGCAGTATTTTACGCAGGCTTTAAAATGCGCACCTCCAAGGAAATGACCGCTTACTTGAAGCGTAAGGAGTTCGAAGAAGCGGAGATTCGATATGCGATTGAGAGACTGCAGCAGGAGCGGATTATTGACGACAGCGACTATGCCCGCATGTTTGCCGCGCAGCGGCTTCGCAGCAGCGGGAAAGGCCGGATGCTGATTCGGCAGGAGCTGGAGCGCAGAGGAATTCACAAGGAAACGGCAGGATCGACCGTTCAAGGATTGAGTGAAGACGAGGAACGCAGCGCAGCGCTCAAGGTGGCGGAGAAGAAGTGGCGCAGCCTGAAGGGAGAAGATCGGGAACGAAGGATGAAACTGACCGGTTTTCTGCTGCGAAGAGGGTTCCCGGGAGGGCTAGTGCGCGACATAGTGCGCCAGGTTTCCGAGTCTGCGGCTGAGGAGCTGGAAGAAGGAGCCTGGCTTGACAATTGAAATTGCTGAAAGCTACAATAATAGAGCATCACTATGGTTAAGGATGCCCTTTCCTTCCGTAAATGGTTTCAGGTTTTTTTGTCTCCATTCTACACTAGTTAAACGGTATGGAACCGACTGCAACAATTGAATATCATTCCCGGCTAATGCCTTGGTGAATGCAACGAGGAGGTGAACAAGATGAGCGCCATTTGGTGGGTCTTGATCGTTCTCGTTGTTGGCGCGATTTCCTTTGGGATAGGTTACTTCGTCCGAAAGTCGATTGCCGAGGCTAAGATTTCCAGTGCGGAGCAGGCCGCCGTTCAAATCGTCGAGCAGGCGAAAAAAGAAGCGGATGCGCTGAAAAAGGAAACGGTGCTGGAAGCGAAAGACGAAATCCATAAACTCCGTTCTGAGGCGGACAAGGACATTCGGGAGAGACGCAATGAGAATCAGCGTCTTGAAAGACGTTTGCTGCAAAAAGAGGAGTCATTGGATAAGAAATTAGAAGCACTCGAACGCAAAGAAGAATTGGTGGCCAACAAGGAGAAACGAATCGAGGAAACGCAGGAACAAATTGATTCTATCTACAGGCAGCAGCAAAGCGAGCTTGAACGGATCTCCGGGCTGACCACAGAAGACGCGAAGACGATTATCTTCACGAACGTGGAGCAGGAGGTTCGCCACGAAACGGCTCAGATGATCAAGGAGCTGGAGCAGCAGGCCAAGGAGGAAGCGGACAAAAAAGCCCGCGACATTATCTCTCTTGCGATTCAGCGCTGCGCGGCGGACCACGTTGCAGAGACGACGGTATCCGTGGTCACTCTGCCAAACGAAGAGATGAAGGGACGGATTATCGGCCGCGAAGGCCGCAATATCCGTGCTCTGGAGACTCTCACCGGCATCGATCTGATCATCGACGATACCCCGGAAGCGGTCATCTTGTCCGGATTCGATCCGATTCGCCGCGAGATTGCCCGTACGGCACTGGAGAAGCTGGTTGCCGACGGACGCATCCATCCCGCTCGAATCGAAGAGATGGTGGAGAAGTCCCGCCGCGAGGTGGACGAACGGATTCGGGAATATGGCGAGCAGGCGACCTTCGAGGTAGGCGTGCACGCGATTCATCCGGATCTGATCAAAATTTTGGGCCGTCTGAGATATCGGACAAGCTATGGCCAGAATGTGCTGAAGCATTCCATGGAGGTCGCTTATTTGACCGGACTGATGGCTGCGGAGCTTGGCGAGGATGTAACGCTTGCCAAACGCGCAGGTCTGCTGCATGATATCGGCAAAGCACTTGACCATGAGGTCGAAGGCTCACATGTCGAGATTGGCGTAGAACTGGCCCGCAAGTACAAGGAGCATCCTGTTGTTATCAACAGTATCGCTTCCCATCACGGCGACTGTGAAGCGACTTCGGTTATCGCGATGCTCGTTGGCGCAGCAGATGCATTGTCTGCCGCACGCCCTGGCGCACGCCGCGAGACGCTGGAGACGTATATCAAGCGCTTGGAGAAGCTCGAAGCCATTTCGGAGTCGTTCGACGGCGTCGAGAAATCGTACGCCATTCAGGCCGGACGCGAGGTGCGCGTTATGGTACAGCCGGAGAAGATCGACGATACGGAATCGTTCCGGCTTGCACGCGACATCACGAAAAAGATCGAAGCGGAGCTGGATTATCCGGGACATATTAAGGTCACGGTCATCCGGGAAACCCGTGCAGTGGAATACGCCAAGTAACGGCATAAGCAAGCCAGGCAGATCCCGCTCCCGCTGGAGCGGGATTTTGTCATTCAGGAGGATATTTGGTTATGAAAGTAATGTTTATTGGAGACATAGTCGGCTCCGTGGGCCGTTCCGCGCTTCGCAAAGCGCTGCCGGCTTTGCGCGGCAAATACAATCCCGACATCATTATTGTTAACGGTGAGAACGCTGCGGCGGGACGCGGCATTACAGCAGCTATCGCCAAGGAGTTTTTTGACCTGGGCGTAAACGGAATTACAATGGGCAACCACACGTGGGATAACCGGGACTTGTTCGAGTGGATCGATGATGAGCCAAGGCTCGTCCGACCGGCGAACTTCTCCAGCGAAGCTCCGGGCATCGGTTCCGCTGTCATCAAAGCTGGCAGCAAAAAGCTGGGCATTCTGAACGTACAGGGCAGAACGTTTCTTCCGCCGAACGACTGTCCTTTCCGTGCCGCCGATGACCATCTGGAGCGGCTGCAGCGCGAGACCAATTGTGTACTGGTCGATTTTCACGCCGAGGCGACCTCAGAAAAGATCGCCATGGGCTGGTATATGGACGGCCGTGCTTCCATCGTTGTTGGTACGCATACACATGTTCAGACGAATGACGACCGCATTTTGCCTCAAGGAACGGCATTTCTGACCGATGTCGGCATGACGGGCCCGATGGACGGCATTCTCGGCATGGAGCGCGATGCGGTGCTGTACAAATTTTTGACCGGGATGCCGTCTCGTTTTGTGGTCGCCGAAGGCGATTGGCATTTGCACGGAATCGTGGCAACGCTGGACGAAGCAACCGGACGCGCACAGCGGCTGGAGAAGATCCGCCTGACTGAAACTTCCCTGGCGATGTTCTAGAAATCGTCCAAGAAGGAATTTTTTGTCCTCTCTCGAATAGGTTATGAATATATTATGTCATGCCACCCATTCCCGAGGAGGTACTTTCCATGGAAGTTTTAAAAGTTTCCGCAAAGTCCAATCCAAATTCCGTAGCAGGGGCGCTGGCCGGGGTTCTAAGGGAACGTGGAGCTGCCGAGTTGCAGGCGATTGGGGCAGGCGCTTTGAATCAGGCCATCAAAGCCGTCGCAATTGCCCGAGGGTTCGTGGCGCCAAGCGGCGTTGACCTTATCTGCATCCCGGCCTTTACGGATATTGTCATTGATGGAGAAGACCGGACCGCAATCAAGCTTATTGTGGAGCCGCGATAATAATTGAATCGACCAACTTGAATCGACCTGTTTACCGTGTAAGCAGGTTTTTTTGTTGCGAAGAAAGACGCATATCACAAACTTCTGTCAGGAGGATGATTGAAATGGCCATAGCTGACTTTCATTGTGATGTTCTTAGCAAAATGTTATATCATTCGGAGTTAAATCCGCTTGATGCAAGCGTCAATAAAGGCGCGGTAACATTGGATGTGACATTGGACCGTCAGAAAATGGGGCATTATATGCTGCAAGCCTATGCCATTTATTTATCGGAATCCAAACCGAAGAACATCTATCCGGTGCTGCGGAGCATTGATCTGTTCCGGGAGAAAATTGCATCATGCCCCGATTATAAGATGGTGGTATGTCGTGACGATTTGCAGCAAGCCGTTGCGCAGGGCAAAATTGCGGCATTAATTACGCTGGAAGGCGCCGACGGGCTCGAAGGCGATTGGGCGCTGCTGCGCACCGTATATGAGCTTGGAGTCCGTATCCTTGGATTGACCTGGAACTATGCCAGTTGGGCTGCGGACGGCGTTCTGGAGCCAAGGCAGGGCGGTCTGACCGCTAAAGGGCGCGAGCTGGTGCGGATTAGCAAGGAGCTTGGTTTGCTGCTCGATGTCTCGCATTTGACCGATACGGCGTTTTGGGAGCTGGCGGAGCTGACGGAGCGGCCGCTCATCGCGTCGCACTCCAATACGAGAGCGGTTTGTCCGCATCCCCGTAATTTGACGGATGACCAGATTCGCGCGCTCATTGCGCTGGACGGACGAATCGGCCTGACTTATGTGCCATATTTTGTCTCCGATAAAAATAAAGTTGAGGTTGAGGATCTGCTGCCACATATCGAGCGGATCTGTTCTCTCGGCGGCGAAAATCATTTGATGCTGGGGTCTGATTTCGACGGCATCGACGTTTATATCGACGGGCTGAGGCATCCCGGCGAAGCGGGGAACTTGGCGGTTGCGGTGGAGAAGGCCTATGGGAAGACATTTGCAGACAAGCTGCTGAATGAAAATGCGATGAGCTTTTTGCTGAAAAATCTGCCTGAATAGCCGGATTGGCTCCGACTGTCGGGGTAGACGAGCTCATGCGAAAATCGCTGAAAGCACGCTGTTTAAGGGCTTCATTCATGCTCCAATTAGATTATCAGTTTCCGTTATAGGTTCCATTGAAATCCCGTATGCAGCAATATCCGATAATTCCTTGCATTTTTCAGGGTGCAAGCATAAAATTTATGAAAGATTGTGATTCAGGTCTCATAGCAGATGAGGAGTTGGACTTATCGTGATTAGTCAGCTGTCTTGGAAAATCGGAGGTCAACAGGGTGAAGGCGTCGAAAGTACCGACCGCATTTTCTCTACGGCCCTTAACCGTCTTGGATATTATTTATACGGATACCGTCATTTCTCTTCCCGGATTAAAGGCGGCCATACCAATAACAAAATTCGCATCAGCACGCAGCCGATCCGAGCGATTTCGGATGATCTGGACATTCTGGTCGCATTTGATCAGGAGAGCATCGATCTTAACGCGCCTGAGCTGCGTCCGGGCGGCGTAGTCGTCGCCGACGCGAAGTTCAACCCGGCGCTGCCGGAAGGAAGCGACGCTCGCCTGTTCGCGGTACCAATCACTTCCATTGCCGAAGAGCTGGGAACGTCACTGATGAAAAACATGGTTGCTTCCGGCGCTTCTTGGGCGCTGCTGGGATTGCCGCTTGAAGTATTCAACCGCGCCGTTGAGGAAGAATTTGGCCGCAAAGGCCCGGCTATTGTGGAGAAAAACGTTGAAGCCGTAAAACGCGGAGCAGAATTTGTTCTGGAGCAGGCGGGAGGACCGCTGGAGGAATTTGCTCTGGAGCCCGCCGATGGAACACAAAAGCTGTTTATGATCGGCAACGAAGCGATTGGTCTCGGCACGGTAGCGGCAGGCTGCCGTCTGATGAGCGCGTACCCGATTACTCCGGCATCCGAGATTATGGAATATCTGATCAAAAAACTGCCGAAGCTTGGCGGTACGGTTGTGCAAACCGAGGATGAGATTGCTGCCGTAACGATGGCGATCGGCGCCAACTATGCCGGCGTTCGGACGATGACCGCATCCGCAGGCCCGGGCCTGTCTCTCATGATGGAAGCGATTGGCCTGGCCGGCATGACGGAGCAGCCGCTCGTTATCGTTGATACGCAGCGTGGCGGACCGTCCACCGGTTTGCCGACGAAGCAGGAGCAATCTGACCTGAACGCGATGATCTACGGAACGCATGGCGAGATTCCGAAGGTTGTTATCGCTCCGGCGAGCATCGAGGACTGCTTCTACGATATGATTGAAGCGTTTAACATTGCCGAAGAATACCAGGTGCCGGTTATCGTTATGACCGACCTGCAGCTGTCTCTTGGCAAGCAGAGCTGCGAGCCGCTGGATTATGACCGCATCCAAATCCGCCGCGGCAAGCTGACCCGCGAGCTGCCAGAGCTGGAGCAAAATGTGCTGTTCAAGCGTTATGAGCTGACGGAAGACGGCGTATCTCCGCGTTCGATACCGGGCGACAAGGGCGGTTTGCATCATGTGACCGGCGTTGAGCATGATGAGACCGGACGTCCGTCCGAGAACTCGTTGAACCGCAAGCGTATGATGGACAAACGGCTTGGCAAGCTGAGCAGTCTGGTTGTTCCTGAAGCGATTCGTGTTGATGTGCCGCATGAGCGTCCGCAAGTGCTTATCATCGGCATGGGCTCCACGGGGGGCACGATCGATGAAGGCCGCGTTCGTTTAGAGCAGGATGGCATTACGACAGGACGCATTCTGGTGCGCCAGATTCATCCGTTCCCAACAGAGCAGCTGGTACCTTACCTGGAGGCGGCTGAAACGGTCGTTGTGCTCGAAAACAACGCGACCGCCCAGCTGGCTGCACAAATCAAACTGCATTGCGGCTTCGCGGACAAAATCCGCAGCCAGCTCAAATACGATGGCAATCCGTTCCTGCCGTCCGAAGTTTACGAAGCGTCGAAGGAGTTGAGCAAAGTTGGCAACGTTTAAAGACTTCCGCAACAACGTTAAACCGAACTGGTGCCCTGGCTGCGGTGACTTCTCCATTCAGGCTGCGATTCAGCGCGCTTCAGCGAACGTCGGTCTGGAGCCGGAACAGCTCGCGGTTATTTCCGGGATTGGCTGCTCCGGCCGGATTTCCGGTTACATTAATGCATATGGCCTGCACGGCATTCACGGCCGCGCTCTGCCAATCGCCCAAGGCGTTAAGCTCGCAAACCGCGAGCTGACCGTAATCGCGTCCGGCGGCGACGGAGACGGCTTTGCAATCGGCATGGCCCATACGGTACATGCGATTCGCCGTAACGTGAACGTCACGTACATCGTTATGGACAATCAGATCTACGGCCTGACCAAAGGCCAAACGTCGCCGCGCAGCGCCGAGGGCTTTAAGACCAAATCAACGCCGGAAGGCTCGATTGAATCTGTACTGTCTCCGCTTGAAATCGCACTGTCGGCTGGCGCGACTTTTGTTGCTCAATCGTTCTCCAGCGACTTGAAGCAGCTGACGGCTCTGATCGAAGCGGGCATCAAGCATGATGGCTTCTCGCTCATCAACGTATTCAGCCCTTGCGTTACCTTCAACAAGGTCAATACGTACGACTGGTTCAAGGAAAACATCGTTAACCTCGACGGCGAAGCTGGCGAAGGTTACGATCCGTCGAACCGTTTGATGGCAATGACAAAGATTATGGAGACAAACGGACTCGTCACCGGCCTTGTTTATCAGGACACGAAGCGCCGCTCGTACGAAAATCTCGTAACGGGCTTCAAGGAGCAAGGACTCGCGAACCAGGACATTCAGCTGTCCCGCGAGGAGTTTGAGAAGCTCACGGCGGACTTTGTTTAATTTTTATACTAATATTCCATCGTTGCGAAGTGGATTAACGGCGTAACGATGGGAAAAACGTTTATTCGAGAGATTCCATCGTGGAATTGATTCGGATAAACGTTTTTTTATTTTAGCCTATTAGGAAAAGCCGATTATATCATCTATACTTTCTTCTTCTGTAATCAGACATAGCAGCGGTAATTCCGAAAGAGGCCATGACGATGACGCCAAAGGAGAGCATTTGAAGGACATTCATTGTGCCGTTAAGCACATTAAATTGAGCATAGAATAGCCAAAGCAAGAAAAAAAGAATGATGAGTATACAAGTGAATACAAACAGATCAAACAAGAAGCCTACAACCCTCATCCGCTACAATCTCCTTATCGATTAAAGTTAGAGCATTACACGAATAGAAAATGGTTGAGCCATTTCATTGTGTGGTATTTATTGGAATAAGAATAGTGTCTAACATATAGATAGGCAAGTCAATTAATTGTTCCAAAGTGTGAACAAGTTAAAATCCCTTGTGTCCATTAGACATGGAGGGGTAATTTTCGTTATAATCGGTATTGCCTGAGAGGCAAGTCAACGGTTCGAATTCCACGGCCGAATTGGCCTTGCAAGGCGTACATCAGAGAGAAAAGCAAGAGTGGAGAAAGGAAGAATTGTCATGTCCAAACTCGTACCTGTTGGCGTCTCCGCACGCCATATTCATTTATCGCAAGAGCATATCGAGGTTCTGTTCGGAGCCGGCTACCAGCTGACCGAATTTAAACCTCTTTCCCAGCCCGGCCAGTATGCCGCTAACGAAACGGTTGCGGTAAAAGGTCCTAAGGGCTCTTTCCCGAAAGTTCGCATTCTCGGCCCGGCGCGTAAAGCGACCCAGCTGGAAGTGTCGCGCACGGATGCTTTTGCCATCGGCGTTAACGCTCCTGTGCGCGAATCCGGCAACATTGCCGGTTCGGCCGGCATTACGATCATCGGTCCTGCTGGCGAGGTGACGATTGAGGAAGGCGTAATCGTGGCGGCGCGCCACATTCACTTCCACACAAGCGATGCGGCAAACTGGGGCATTCAGGATCAGCAGCTGCTCAAAGTCCGCGTTGGCGGCGAGCGCGGGCTTGTGTTCGAAAATGTTATTGCGCGTGTGCATGAAAGCTTTGCGCTCGACATGCATATCGACACGGACGAAGCCAATGCCTCCGGCGTCAAAAATGGCGATACGGCTGAGGTTATCGGTTAATTCAAGGGATGCGAGTATAACCTGTATGAATACCGGTTCCTGCAAATTCAATGCGGCTGCCCTGTACGGGGCAGTCGTTTTTATGTTCAGGCAATGGTATAATAAGGTGTTAGTAAGACAAGCATAGGCGCAAGCCGCGTCGTTCTATACCAAGCATGAGACAGGAGCGAATTGCAATGGCAGAACAACATACCGCATCTCCGACTGCGGACGGTAAACATTCGAGCATTCACGACCACGGTCCGAATTGCCCGGTAGAGGTATACAACACAAGGGATCTGCTCGTACGCGAAGACATTATGCAGAAAGCCCGCGAGCTGGCCGGTCTGATCTACTCCTCCGACGAGGTTCAGCAGTTCCGCAAGGCTGAGCAGCAGATCAAAGGAAATGACCGGGTCCAGACGCTAATGGCGGGGCTGAAGAAGAAACAAAAAGAGCTCGTTGCGTTTGAACAGACGTTCAAAAACCCTTCCATGGTGCAAAAAATCGAAGGGGAAATGGACGAGCTGCAAAATGAGCTGGACGGAATTCCGATTATTGGCCAATTTCAGCAAAGCCAGACGGATATCAACTACCTGCTGCAAATGGTCGTTTCGATCATTCAGGATACGGTGGCTGAAAAAATTACGCTTGACGGCGCACGTCCGGAAGATCCGGAAAGCTGCGACGAATAAACGCGTAACAGGGATTGCTGCCCGCTCTTGCGAGTGTTCGCAGCGTCGACAGCCTAATCCGCCATCCAACGGAATGCAAAATAACAGCCGCGCAGAGCATCTGCGCGGCTGTTTCATGTGGTGAATATTAAGCGCTCAAGCTTGGCGGGCATAGGGCTCAGCGGATGAGCCTTTGCGGCGCAGCAGACGAAGGGAAGGCAGATAAGGGCGGAGAGCAATTGCCGCAGCGGCTACAACGACATTTTTGAGCAGGTCCGGAAGCAGATAAGGGTAGCAGCCTACAACCATCGCTTTTTCAAAGCTCATGCCGGCGACATGCATCAGCCAAGGGATTCCTCCTACGTAAGTTAACAGCGAGCCGACAACCTCCATTACAGTTAAAACCAGCAGGAAAGCAAGCGTTTTGTTACGTGCGCCAATAGTCTGCAATATTCTAGGCACGATGAGTCCGATAATAAAGGCGCAAATCGGGAACATCCATAAAAATCCGGCTGTTGCTCCCGCAAATAGAGCAAGCCCGCCTCTACCGTCAATCATCGGCAGGCCGGTTGCAGCCAGCGCGTATACTAACAGAATGCTGAGGAAGCCGTCTCTCGGGCCGAGAAACGCTCCTGCCAGGGCAACAGCCATCGTTTGCAGGGTAAACGGCACCGGGGAAACGCCGAACTGAATCTGGATGGCACTGAACAGCACGAACAGAGCTGCAAACAAAGCGATAAATACAACTCTGCGCAGCGGGGACATGGACGACATCAACAATTCTCTCCTTTAAATATGCAGATTGATATGTAAACTTTAATCTGATAGATTTGGTTAACAAACGGATTGTAGCATAGAGCTAAAGCTTTGAGAAGCGGGTTTCAAGTTTTTCTGTACCGCATGTGGAGGCAGGATGAAATGAAAGAAAATATAGAGGGAGCTGCACCTGGAACCGTCCCAAACAGCCCTCTGCTGCTGGAGATGATCGGGCATCGGGTAGAGGCTGAAGGTGCAGACGGGATGAGGCTCATATTTGGACCGGCCGATCTGAAGATTGAGCAGGGAGAGTGGGTTGTGCTTGCCGGGCTCAACGGAAGCGGCAAATCGACGCTGCTGCGCGAGCTGGCTGGACTTGGAATGTTTCTGGACGGACCGCGTTTGCGGCGGCATGCCGCTGCTCCGTATGACCGGAAGCCGTTCCCGGTTGTGCTGCAGCGCCCGGATGCGGCTCTCGCCGGTACGACACCATGGGAAGATGTTGTGTTAACCTTGGAGTATGCAGGGGTGGATGGAAGGCTTATTAAGCAGCTGGCGGAGCGGACACTTGATTCTTTCCGCCTATTGGAGCTGGCCCATGCACCTGTTGACGGACTATCCGGCGGACAGAAACAGCTTGTTGCGATTGCCGGTGCCGTTGCAGCGGGGGCGCCGATGCTGCTGTTTGACGAAGCAACCTCTATGCTGGACGCAGATTCTGCGGCACTTGTTCTGACGCGCGTCCGGGAGCTGCATGACGGAGGCCGGACGATCATCTGGGCAACTCAAAAGCTGGAGGAGCTGCGCCGGAGTGACCGGGTGGTAGCGATTCAGGCTGGCTCCGTCATCTTTGACGGCAATGCAAAGCGTTTTCTGGAGAAAAACGGAGACACTCTTTCGCATTGCGAGCAGGCGGGGTTAAAGCTGCCATATATCGTGGAAACGGCCTATGAATTGCGTAAACTTGGCGTTCAAGCTCCATCTGGGCCACTGGCTCCGCATGAGCTGGCGGCTGTGTTTAACGTCATGGAGAGCGTTCATGTGGAAGCTGGGGATAACAGCAGCGGGGCCGAATCCGGTGATGAAAACGATCAGACGGATACGGTTCAACCGCAGCAGGATGATCTTATCACAGAGAATTTTCTCCCCGATGCGGCTGCAGGGAGTGCTGAAAGCGGCCAACGGCTCCGTTTTCGCGCCGGAGCGATTACGCTGCTTGTCGGCAGCAACGGCTCCGGCAAGTCGACGCTTTTGGAATCGCTGGCCGGACTTCGCAAACCGGCTGCGGGCAGCATTTACTACAGAAGCATGCCCTTATGGGACCAGCAGCGGCCTGTCCGGGACACGCTGCTTCAATTAGGCGTGACGCTGCAGCAGTCCGAATCGCAGTGGTTTTGCCGGACGGTGCGGCAAGAAATGAACTACTCGTTGAAGCCATACCGTCTGGGCCAGGAAGACAATAAACGCCGCATTGCTGACGCATTTCAAGCTGCAGGATTGCCGGAAGCATTGCTGGAGCAAGATCCCTGGACGTTAAGCGGCGGCCAGCAGCGGCGGCTCGCGCTCGCCTGCGTGCTCGCCTGCCAGCCTGCCTGGCTTTTGCTGGACGAGCCGACTGCAGGTCTGGACCCGGACGGTCTGGAACGGCTGAGCGCTATTTTGCAGTCGCACCGGGCTGCTGGCCGCAGCGTGGTTGCGGCGGTGCACGGTCTGGAGGCGCTGCTTCCGATTGCGGACGAAGTCGCCATTATGCAGGGCGGACGCATCCGGAAAACGCTGCCTGCGGCGGAATATGCCCGCCGGCTTGCCCGCGACGGCGGTGCATCCGCGCCGCAAAGGCTCTTTGCCGCTCAGTTGTTAGGAGCTGGCGGCACGCTGTGGCATACGCCGAAGGAGCTTGCTGCGCGGTTGGCGGGCGCAGCTGCGAGCGAGGCTTTGAGCTCTCGCGCAGCTGCAGCTGGATCAAAAGCCGAATCCAGACGACAAAACGTTGAAAAGGATTCATCCTGGCAGGAGGATTTGCCTGAGCGAAACAGCATGTCCAGGGAAGCTGAAGCTCCCGGCCAAAAAAGAGTAGCCCCGAACGGCAATGCTCCAGCCAATGCTCCAGCCAATGCTCCAGCTAATGCTCTAGTTCATGCACCAGTGAATGAACCTGCGCAGACAGCCTTTATTCCTGCAGCAGAGAAGGCTCTGCCCGATCCGCGCGCGCTGATCGGCGGCTTTGCGCTTGTTTCCGCCGCGATGATGGCCCAGCAGAGCTGGACTGGCGTGTTAACTTCATTGCTGGCAGCAGTGCTGATTATCCTGCCGCACCGCAAGCTCGTTACGCCTTACGCAGCGTTAGTCCGCGGCTACGCCATTTTGACACTCATATTGGCTGGCATCGCCGGTCTGCGGCTCGCCCCGTTAGGGTTTGAGGCAGAGCCGGCACTGACGGCAGCGTTTGCTCTTGCGCGCTTGCTGTCCATTATGCTGCTCGGTTTGCCAATGCTTGCGCTAATTCCGCCTTTTCGTATGCAGAGAGCGGCGGATCAGCTGCTTGCGCCTTTGGCCCGGTTAGGCGTTCCTGTAGTTCGAATTACATTGGCCATCTCGCTCTTATTTCGCTTTCTGCCCATGCTTACAATGGAGTGGCAGCGGTATGCACGAATAGCGGCGGCTCGCGGAAAGCTGCCGGCACGTCCCGGCAAAGTTCCGCCGCGTATGATGGCCAGCATTGCCATTCCGTTTTTACTGTCGCTGCTGCGGATAGGGGATGCCGTAGCGGATGCGCTTGAAGCCCGCGGCTTCGGACACGGCGCTAAAGCGAAAACGCTGGCGTTCCGGCTTCGCTTCAGCCGGAACGATTGGATGCTGCTGCTGGCTGCTTGCGGATTGTCACTCCTGTTGTTCGTACTATCGCGGCTCATTCCGTGATTTTCCTAGGCTTGACGCCAGGAATCACATAACAATACGACAAAATAAGATAAGGAAAAAGCATGTACAGATGCGGCTCAATCGCGGATAATGTGGGGGATATCTCTGCCGGAGCAGAGGAATCTAGTCCAACGAAGAAGCGAAGGTGCCGAAAGTGGAAGCAGAAGGACGGCCAAACCGTGCCCGTCTGTTGAAGTACGGGATGGTCATGAGCCCCCGCGTCTGGCTCAATGCACGAATTGACCTTGCCGCCAGCTGTTTGTTCAGTCTTTTTAATGTAGTCATCAATCAGTTCTTCATCGCTTTCGCGCTCAAGGAAGGGGCGACCAACGCCCAAGCCGGTCTGCTAGTCGCAGCTCCGGCGTTAGGTCTTATTTTTTCTCCGATCTGGGCGGGGCTTATTGAAAAAATCGGACATGCCAAAACCTTCGTTGTCATCCCGAACTTAATCGGACGGCTGCTGATCATATTCCCGGCATTATTTCCGCAGCCGGAGGTTTATGTCGCAACCGCGGTCGCCTTTCAATTTCTCATGGGCATTCAAGCTCCCGCATATGCGGCGTTTCTGCCCAAGGTGTACCCGCCTGATCTGCGCGGCCGGCTGATGGGTTATGTGCGGATGGCATCCGGCGTCCTGATGATTCCGCTGTCGTTCGGCGTTGGCGTCTGGTCGGAAGCGGCAGGCCCGTCCGGACCGCTCCTTGCCGCCTCGTTAATGGGGGCAGCTTCCATTCTGCTGTTCAACACAATGAAGGTTCGCAAGGAGCCTCCGCGCCGCATCGCGGCTCCACGATTTAATTTGCGCAGCCAGTGGGAGCTTGTGCGCGGCAATCGGGCGCTGGCCGTTTTTCTGGGAGCGACGATGTTTGCCGGTTTTGGCAACATGCTGGCTAATCCGCTCTATCAGATTATGCAGGTATCCGTACTGGACCTGTCGAATACGGAAATAGGATTGTCCCGTGTCGCTTATTTTACAGCGCTGCTGTTAACCTATCTGATTGCCGGCCGGCTGATTGACCGCTTTGACATTCGGTACACGCTGCTTGCGGGAATTGCGGCTTATGCGATTGTGCCGATGATTTACGGCTTCTGGCAGTCGTTCACGGCTGTTATGGCAGGCAGCTTCATTCAAGGAGTAGGCGAAGCAATCTGGGATATTGGCATTCTCTCGTTTATATTCAAGCTTGCTCCGGGCAGGGAAGGCGCTGTATTTTCCATTCATCTCTTGCTCTTTGGAATCCGGGGAACAATTGGACCGCTGCTTAGCACGAGTGAACTTACGGCTGATTTGCCGCTGACCACATTGCTGCTGGCCGCCTCGGCATGCGGCTGGATTGGAACGCTGCTGTTTGCGTTCGGTTCACGGCGCAAGGCTGGCTCAACAGCAGTGGAAAAGCCGACATAACGGCGGCAAGTTTACTGTGCAGATGCTGGCATCGGAGTTCTGCTCGTTTCCGGTGCAATCCGGTCCAGTCATGGACCGGCTTTTTTATATGCAGCCGTTTGGCAAATTAAAATCCAGATTTGAAAACTTTTCCTAATTTTATCTCGTCTAGTCGTTTAAGAAGCATTTGCCGCGGCCTGCGGCTGCAAAGGAGCCAACCTGATTATGGAGCCGGAACCGGTCTCTTCCGGGGAACAGAGCCGCCAGCGGTATCTAGTCCCCCGATGGCTTGAGTTGATCGCGATGCTGGTTCTTGCGATTTTAATATCCTTGCTTGTGCAGCAATACGCTATTGCGCAGACGGAAGTGCACAACATAAGCATGCAGACAACATTGAGAGAAGGAGAGCGGCTGCTGGAAAATAAGCTGGCGTACGTTGCCGGCTCTCCCCGGCGTCAGGATATCGTCATCATCTACGGACCCGAAAGCGAACTGCGGCTCGTGAAAAGAGTGGTCGGGCTGCCAGGGGAGACGGTTACGATGAAGGACGGACGGCTGTACATAGACGGAGCTCCGCTGAGAGAGCCGTACGCCTTGGGAAGAACGGAGCCGCTATCGCTTAAGCTGCCCTTCACTGTGCCGGCCGGACATGTCTTTGTGCTTGGCGACAACCGTGAGTATAGCGTGGACAGCAGAGAGCTCGGACCGGTGCGCATCAGCAGCCTGGAGGGCAAAATCATTTTCCGCATCTGGCCGTTTCATCAAGCCGGATTTGTCGATTAACTGCTCGGCACAGCTGAAGCAGCACTGACTAAAGGAAGGAGCGCCTTATGCCGTTTACTTTTTCTCATCCGCTGTTTGCCATACCGCTCAAAAAGCTTGTGCCGCGCCTTAGCGTCACCGGCTTGGCGCTCGGAAGCATGAGCCCGGATATGGAATATTTTATTGCCATGGAGCCATACCGCTCAATCGGCCATTACTGGCAGGGCTTTTTGCTGCTTGGCGTTCCCGTAAGCATCGCAGCCGCAGCCGCGTTTTACCGCATTTTGCTGCCGCTGCTGCCCCGGCTGCTGCCCGCAGCCGGTTCATTGGACCGTTACGCGGCTGACAGGGCGGAGTCCGCAATTAACCGCAGTCCAAGCGGTGTTTCCGGCTGGTTGTGGTTCTTTATGTCGCTTTACATCGGTTATTTAACGCATCTGTTCATGGATGGCATGACGCATACGTACGGCTGGCTTGTGCTCCGTTATCCTGAGCTGCTTTATCAGCAAACAGCGGGGATAAAGCTGTACAGCTGGCTCCAATATCTATTCTCTCTGCTCGGTATGCTGGCTTTTGCGCTTTGGCTAATGTTCGACTACGGCAAATGGCTGCGTGCCCGGCGCAGCCAATCTTCCCAACCCGCAATGCCGCTTGAATTCCGCCGCCAGCGGCCGCTGAGCAAGCTGCTCGCCTGGATGGTATCAGCGGCTGCCGGTTTTCTGCTGTTTGCGCCTAAAATTTTGTTTGCCGAACGTCCGGACGATATTGGCTTATGGCTTGTATCCGCCTGCAGCGCCGTGTTGTTCGGATTGTTCGCAGCGGGGCTGCTCACTGGAGGCAGAGGCGGTTTGCTTGCCGGCAGGCTTGCGGGGCTGATGCTTGTCTTTCTTTTAGCCGCAGCGTTCAAGACGTTTTCCATACTCAGTGAAACGATGCCGGACGTTTACAGCGCCAATCCGCTTTTCATCTGGATTGCGTATATATGGGTGCTGTCGCTCCTTGTATGGCTGTTGTCCTCCAGTACTCCGCGATATACAGCTTCTGCAGCTGTTATTCCGCGAACTGCTGATGCGCGCAGTAAATTATAAGTTCAACCGGGATCCCCGCGATCCCGGTTTTTTTGTATTTTGTTGAAAAGCGTTTATACTTTTGTAAGAATTGCGTTCAAATTGGTTCATATCTGTCGATTACAATAAAATCAGCTTCAGGTTGGAGCTGCAGCCGGGAGGGGGAATGCCGGTTTGTCGATACGTTTGAGGCTGCTGCTTTCGTACATTATGATCACGTTTGTGCCGCTGCTGCTTGGCATCATGCTGCTCGCGTTCTTCGTCCATCTGCTAGGGTATACCGATTTGCGGGACGTGTTTGCGCAAAACCGGGATAAGTCCTACCGCCAAACGGTGCTGCTCGGTGAGATGTGGTACGTGCTCAACCAGGATTCGGGCAAGCTGCTGGATGAAGGTTATGTAAGCAATCTGGACCACCGGCTTGAGGAAATTAAGAGCGGCTTTGTTTACACGAAACCGGACGGGGAGCTTTATGCCTCGAAGGTTGCACAAGTGAACCCTTATCCCAAAGACTGGTTTTCAGACACAAGCAACGTATCGGAAAAACAGACCGTGGGCGGCTACAGCTATTCGGTTTACAACGTAAAATTCAGCTATCCGGATGGAAAGCTGGCGAAGGCGGCTCTAATTTACCGGGAAGACGATATACCTGTTTTTTGGAAGCCATATGTAAATCTATTTTTGCTTCTAATCGTTGTGCTTTTTATTGTTTTAACCAGTTATTTTGTAGCGCGAAGCATTACTCGGCCGCTTGCCACGCTGAAAAACGCCGCTCTTTCTTTAAAGGAAGGCAATCTGGAGCCAGTGCCGCTTCCGCGCTCCCGCAATGAGCTCGGCGAGGTCGGCAGGGCGTTTGAGGAGATGCGCCTCAGGCTCAAAGCGACTATCGTGAAAATGCAGCAGTACGAGGAGAACCGTAAAATGCTGCTATCTCATATTTCACACGACCTCAAAACGCCGATTACAGCTATTAAAGGCTACGTCGAGGGAATTATGGACGGAGTCGCCAACACGCCGGAAAAACAAGAAAGATACATGCGCACGATTTACAACAAGGCGGACGGGATGGACCGGTTGATCGACGAATTATTCCTTTATTCCAAGCTGGATTTGCACAAAGAGGAATTTCACTTCCTGAACATGGATCTTACCGCATTTTTGAGGCACTATATGGAAGATCAGCAGTTTGAAATGGAAAAAATGGGGATACAGCTTCATCTTCGAACGGAAAATAAGCCGGTTGTTGTTCGTGCCGATGCTGAAAAGCTGAGCCGGGTGCTCGGCAATATGCTGCAGAACAGCTGCAAATATATGGCGATGCGCGGAACGGATCGGGATGATTCTCCTTCCGTCACAGTGGGCATCGGTTTATCCGGCTCTTTTGCCAGCCTGACGGTGGAGGACAACGGCCCGGGCATTGAGACGGAGGCGCTGCCGCATTTATTCGACCGGTTTTACCGCGCGGATTTGTCGCGATGCTCAGAGACAGGGGGAAGCGGCCTGGGGCTCTCCATCGTCCGCCAGATCGTGGAAGAGCATGGCGGGATTGTTTCCGCGATGAATCGCCCGCTCGGCGGTGCCGCTTTTGTAATACTTCTGCCGCTGGCAGGCGGACGGGAGGAGGACAATCGTTGAAACGAATTTTGATCATTGAGGATGAAGGAGCAATTGCCGAACTTCAGCGAGATTACCTGGAAAGCCACGGATTTTTTGTCGACATTGAACCTAGAGGCGATGTCGGGCTGCAAAAGGCTTTACAGGAGACATACGATCTCTTCGTGCTTGATGTGATGCTTCCCTTTATGGACGGCTTTGAAATTTGCCGCAAAATCCGCCAAAACAAAAACACGCCAATTCTAATGATCTCCGCACGCAAAGAGGATATCGATAAAATTCGCGGCCTCGGGCTAGGTGCGGACGACTACATGACCAAACCGTTCAGTCCCGGCGAAATGGTTGCCCGCGTCAAGGCGCATCTGAGCCGTTTCGACCGTCTGACCGGTACGGCTGCGGCCGAAGCGCCGGAGCAAATTCGCGTACGCGGGCTGCTTATCGACAAAACCGCGCACCAGGTGACGGTGAACGGTGAGGAGAAGGGCTTAACGAACAAGGAATTTGAGCTGATTCAGCTGCTCGCCTCGTATCCGGGACGAGTATTCAGCAAGGAAGAATTGTTCGAGCGGATTTGGGGTTTCGATTCATTGGGCGATATAGCAACCGTGACCGTTCATATCCGCAGGCTCCGGGAAAAAATCGAAGAGTTCCCATCAGATCCGAAATACATCGAGACGGTGTGGGGAATCGGATACCGTTTTAAATTATCTTAATCTAAAGGTATGTGCGGCATTATTGCCGCTTAACCGATAAATAGTAGAGTAGAGAGAAGGAGTGGATGTCTGCTTGAAAAGCATCATTAATTTTTCATTGAATAACAAATTTGCTTTATGGATTATGACGATTATCATTCTGTTTGCCGGTATTTATGCCGGTACAAACATGAAGATGGAGACGATGCCGGATATTTCCGTTCCGATCGTCAGCGTCACGACGGTTTATCCGGGAGCTTCACCTGAGGAAATTATGGATGCCGTCACGTTGCCGATTGAGCAGGCGACGAGAAATTTAGACGGAGTGAAAAATGTTTCCTCCACCTCGATGGAGAACGCTTCGTCGATTGTTATTGAATACAACTACAGCAAAAACATGGACAAAGCTCAGGATGAGGTGCGTGAAGCTCTCGACAGCCTGAACTTGAAGGACGGAATTCAGGATCCGACCGTTTCACGGATATCCCTGAACGCGTTCCCGGTTCTGTCGCTCAGCGTTTCAAATGACAAGTTGAATCTTGCCGAGCTGACTTCAGTTGTAGAAAACAACGTGCTGTCGGAGCTTAGATCGGTTGAAGGCGTAGCATCGGTGCAAATATCCGGTCAAAACGTCAAAGAGGCTGAGCTCAGCTATAAAACAGAAGAGCTGGCCAAACTGGGCCTGACGGCTGAATCGGTGCAAAATGCGATTAAAGCTGCGGCAATCAGCGTACCGCTGGGCATTTTCCCGTTCGGCGACGAGGAGAAGTCAATTGTCGTAGACGGAAATGTTATGTCGGAGCAGGATCTGCTTAATATCGAAATTCCGCTGATGCCATCCGGTGCAGGAGGCGCTGGCGCAGGTGCAGGAGGCGCACAAGGAACAACCGGTGGCGGAGGCCAAGGAGCTGGAACAGGCGCTGGTGCAGGCGCAGGGAGCTTCAAGCTTCCTACCGTTAAGCTCAGCCAGGTAGCAGACGTTAAGGTGCTGGACAAAGCGGAGTCGATTTCCCGCACGAACGGCAAGGACGCCATTGGCTTGTCCATCGTTAAAGCGGCCGATGCCAATACGGTCGATGTGACCGAATCCGTCACGAAGCGCATGAACGAGCTTGTTAAAGATCATGATGGCATGAGCTCCATCATTACGCTTGACCAAGGCGAGCCGATTAAAGATTCGGTCGAGACGATGATTTCCAAAGCATTGCTCGGAGCAGCCTTTGCCATTCTGATCATTCTGGTCTTCCTGCGCGATCTGCGCTCGACGATTATCGCGGTTGTCTCGATACCGCTCTCCCTTCTCATTGCAGTGCTGATCTTGCAGGAGATGGACATAACCCTTAACATCATGACGCTTGGCGCGATGACCGTCGCAATCGGACGTGTCGTCGACGATTCCATCGTCGTTATCGAAAATATTTACCGGCGCATGGCAATGTCCGATGAAAAGCTGAAGGGCAAGGAGCTTATGCTCTCCGCTACGCGCGAAATGTTTCTTCCGATTTTGGCATCTACCATCGTAACGATTGCCGTATTTCTGCCGCTTGGCTTTGTTACGGGCCCGATCGGCGAAATATTCCTGCCGTTTGCTCTGACAATCGTATTCGCGCTGCTGGCATCGCTGCTCGTAGCCATTACAATCGTGCCGATGCTGGCTCATATGATGTTCCGCAATGGGCTGAAAGGCACAAAACATGAAGACAAACCGAGCCGTCTGGGCAACAGCTACAAACGTTTACTGAATTGGACGCTGAACCATAAAGCGGTTTCGTTCGGGGCGGCGGTATTGCTGCTCGTCGGAAGCCTGTTCTTGTTCCCGCTCATTGGCGTCAGCTTTATTTCCAACACCGGCGACAACTCCATGATCGTCACGTACAACCCGACGCCGGGTGAAAAGCTGGAGGATGTGGAGAAATACGCGCTGGATGCGGAGAAAAAGCTTCTGGCACGTGAAGGCGTTGAGGTCGTTCAGTATTCCATCGGCGGCAGCAACCCGATGAATCCTGGCGCGACGAAACAGGCGCTGTTCAACCTCAAGTACGATCCGGAATTCAAAAACTTCGAGGATGAGAAGGAAGCCGTCATCAAGCTGCTCCAGGAGAGCGGCAGCCAAGGCGAATGGAAACAGCAGGACTTCACCGGCGGCGGACTTGGCGGCAGCGGCTTGACGGTTACCGTATTCGGCCCGGACATGAAAACATTGGAGCCGATCGTGGCTGATGTGAAAAAGCAGCTGGAGCCGGTTAAACACCTGAAAAACCTGGATACAAGCCTGTCGGAGACGTATTCCCAGTACCGGATCGTTGCTGACAGTAAAAAGCTGAGTGAAAACGGGCTTTCCGCAGGCCAGCTGGCGATGGCGCTCAGTCCAGTTCGCGAGCGTCCAGTGGTAACAACAATTGAGAAGGACGGCGATGAGCTTAACGTTTACGTTAAAACGGAATCCCGTTCCTATACCGACAAAGCGTCTCTGGAAAATGCGCCGATTACGACGCCGCTTGGCACAACCGTAAAACTTTCTGACGTGGCGGCAATCGAGGAGGGCACCTCCCCAAATACGATTACCCGTCAGGGAGAGCGCGTTTACGCTGATGTAACGGCCGAGGTTACCTCGAGCGACGTCAGCAAGGCTTCTGCCGAAGTGCAGAAGATTATTGACGGACTTGATCTGCCGGACAATGTGGATGTTCAAATGGGCGGCGTAACGCAAGATATCAATGAGTCGTTCACCCAGCTTGGATTAGCGATTCTCGTTGCTATCGCCGTTGTATACCTCGTGCTTGTTATCACGTTTGGCGGCGGGCTTACGCCACTGACGATTCTGTTCTCGCTGCCGTTCACAGTTATCGGCGCGTTGGTAGGACTGCTGATTGTCGGTGAGACCGTTAGCGTGACGGCTCTGATCGGTATGCTTATGCTGATCGGCATCGTCGTAACCAATGCCATCGTACTGATTGACCGCGTTATCCATATGGAACGCGAAGGCCATACGGTTCGCGAGGCGCTTCTGGAAGCAGCCGGCACGCGTCTTCGTCCGATTCTGATGACGGCTTTGGCGACAGTCGGCGCTCTGCTGCCGCTGGCGCTCGGCTTTGAATCAGGCGCCTTGATTTCCAAGGGTCTCGGTGTGACTGTTATCGGCGGTCTTATCAGCTCGACGCTGCTGACGCTGATTATCGTGCCAATCGTATACGAATTCCTGAACCGCCGCCGCGTGAAGCGGCAAGCAGTAAAGGAATTGAACGGTTAAACCGAGCATAACGAAAGGCCAAACCTTAACGGGTTGGCCTTTTTTTACATTTAATTTGCATAACGCTAACATGAAGAACATAATTAGTCCTCATACTCGCTTTAAGAGGTCTAGACATGCTGCGTAAAATGCAAAAGAGGGCAGGTGATCAGGCTTGTCGCCACGATACATGGAAATAAAAAAAGCGCTTGAGGAGCAAATGGACCGCGGCTTGCTGCCTCCAGGGTACCGGTTTCCATCGGAGCCGGAAATGGCAGCGAAGTTTGGAGTAAGCAGGGAAACGTTCCGGGCAGCGGTCAAAAAGCTGGAGGAAGAAGGGAAAATTCGGGTTCAGCACGGAGTCGGCACATTTGTGATCCGGCAGTTGGATCATGTGCCGAGCAATCTGAACCGGCTTCAATCGACGAGCGAAATGTTGAGGGCG
Source organism: Paenibacillus pasadenensis (assembly GCF_023715725.1). Taxonomy (GTDB): domain Bacteria; phylum Bacillota; class Bacilli; order Paenibacillales; family Paenibacillaceae; genus Paenibacillus_O; species Paenibacillus_O pasadenensis_A. Next base: position 211,142 of record NZ_JAMBOT010000001.1, on the reverse strand, counting down.
GCAGGTCTGCAGGAGAGCGACCGGCATCAGACGGTGCGGCACGGCGAATGCACGGAAGAGTGGGCCGCCTATTTGAACCTGAAAGCCGGGGATCCCGTTGTCATTTTGGAACGCGGCAGAATGGCGGACGGAGAACCTGTGATGACATCGGTTTACATTTTGCCGAAATCGATTGCTGGCCGTTCGTTTGACAGCGCAGCGTTCAGCGGATCTCTGTTTCAGTTTTTGGAGCACGAGTTAGGCATTACGATTCGCAAAAGCCATACCGAAATTAAGGTTCCGCCTGCTAGCGATCCCTATGTAAAAAGCTTGGCCGTTCATCCCGATACGGGGGTGCTGCTGATGCAGCAAACTCATTATGACGAGAACAATTTTCCCGTATTTTATGCGTACGATTACTTCCGCAACGACGTATTTCGCTTTTGGATTGATCGAATGCGTTAATTGGTTCTAGCATTTTGTTAACATAGGCGAAAATAGGGCAGCTAGTATATCACATGCGTGATGTGCTGGCTGCCCTGTCTTTTTTGAAACCTATCGTTCATTAAGGAATTACAGTAAAGCTCCAGCTCTGATTCGCAGAACCCGATTCCGGCCACTGTTTGTTTAATGCTCCGTCAGCCGTGCTGCCGGCATCAAGGCCAAGCACTTTGTTGCTGCCTGCATTTTTTAGCTTGTAGTAACCCCCGCCTAAATTAACGAGCTGCCATAATTGGCTCTCGAAGCTGCTTGCCGTTTTAATAACGTTATTTGCGCCGTCCGCTTTAGAAGATCCGTACGGCTGCTGCTCGATTGCCGAGCCGGTTGCGGTCGAATGAACGGCAACCGTTATCGCTTTATTCGAGTTTCCGTTCACCATGGAGTAAAACTGCAGCGGAGAAGCTACAGGAGGGGCGCTCCATGTGCCGTTTACAGGATCAAGGAACCATTGCGTAAGCCCGTTGATCGTAAGTTTATCATTGCTGTCGAAGGTGACGGGATACCAGTTGTTGCGTCCAAGCTGAGTGCTTCCCATCGTGCCGTTGCCGTTTTTCATATTGTTCCAGCGGTCGCCGATAAACAGATAAACGGTGCCTTGCGCACCTTGAATCGGGAGCACTTGATCCACTTGATTATCGAAGGAATTAGCAGAGTTAGGGCTTGTTGCGCATGAACTGCCTCCAGACCAAGGGCCAGCCAGATTGGAAGCCGAGTAGCAGTACGTTTCCGTTGATGTCCAGCCGTCTGTTCTCGAAGCCAAGAGCATATATTTGGAGCCTTTTTTGAATAGAGTGGACGCTTCCTTTTTAGGAGCGTTGGTCGGGATAAAGTTATGCGGAATGGTGAACATTTGCTGTTCGATGCTCAAAAAGTTCGGCGCGAGCTTGCTAACGCGGATCGCGCTGTTTATATTTCCGTTGTAGTCGTCGGAATAAGTAATGTACGTGCTGCCGTCGCTGTCGGTGTAAATGGAACCGAGGTCGCCCATTCCCCAGCCGGCTGGTTTAGCAATATGCTTCTCGTACGTAAACGGTCCAGTCACCGAATCGCTTGTAAAAATCGTTAATTTATTCCGGCTGCCGTCCTGGTCTCCGTTTCCCCATTCAGCCATCAACACATATTTGTCCAATACGCCGTTATACTTGACTACCGGTCTTCCTACCCACTGACTATGAGCGAAGCGGCCCGTCGTTGAATCATTATCCGCATCAAGCTTAGCGTTAATAGTATCAAAATCGACAATGTCCTTATGCGGCGTCCAATTAACAAAATCGGTCGACGTGTATACGTTAATTTGTTTGTGGCCTTTTACAGAAAAGTCCATGCCGTACCAGTAAAACGTAGTTCCTTCTTGCATCATCCAGCCGCCTTGCGACCAGATCGGATTACCGGACGTATCCGTTCTTTCCGCATTATTTACGATTAGACCTGACGCGGCATGAGCCTGTTGAGCCCATACCAGCATTGCCGTGAACATAATTAGCGATGCTGTAAACACGGACATTGCTTTCTTCAGCCCGTTGGGGAATGTAACGTTTGACATAAATGAGGTCACCTCTCCTTAAACCATTTTGTTGCTCAAGCACTTATTTTTCTTTATGCCTCCTTTCAGAATTGAATATAAAGCGCTTTCACTGACCTTCAGATTACTACAGAATTCGACAAATTTAATAGCTAGCAGATCAACGAAATATAAACATTCGTTTCACTGAGCACTCATCATCGTTTTTTTTATGTCTAGACATCTTTGCGAAACCTTCACATAAGGTTGATTTAGGTCAAACAAATCTCCTGCACAATACAAGCATCGGAAGTCTAGACATCAATGGGCCGTCATCAACCGATCGATTGCACTTTCCAAGGAGGGTTACACAGAATGAAACGTAAATTGATCCAGGTTATGGCTGCAGGAGCATCGGCAGCGGTGCTGCTGGCTAGCTGCGGAGCGGAAAACGCGGCAACGAATGAGTCTTCGAATTCAGGCAGCAGCCCGGCGACAGAGACAAAAATGAAGCTCAACCTGGCTACTGCAGGCGACACCAATATGACCGAGCTGCAGGAAAAAAACGTCATTCCCGAGCTTGAAAAAGTGTATCCCGATGCGGATGTGAATGTGGTTGGCACCGGTCCGGGAGACGCCGGCTCCCAGAAAATTTTTGAAAAGCTGAAGGCTCAGAAGGATGCAGGCAAAGAGGAATGGGATATCGACGTTGCTATCGTCCACCAGAGCGTGATGAAATCGATGATCGAAAACGATTTGCTAGAGAAGTGGGTCCCGCAATCTGCGAATAAAACCAGCGTTGTGTCCGCCGACAGCAAAAACAGCCTCGGCACGGACGTTGACGGTTACGTCATTCCGCTCTATCACAGCCAGGTGGCTATTGCCTACAACCCGGACAAGGTTAAAGAAGCGCCGCAAAACTTTGACGATCTGGAAAAATGGATTCAAGCCAATCCGAAGCGCTTCGGCTATAACGGCATCAAAAACGGGATGAGCGGCGTCGCATTTGCAACCGCGTACACGTATGCCAAATCCGGAGATTACAAAACGCTGACCGAAGGACCGTACGATGCCGAGCTGGAGAAAAAATGGCCGGAAATCATGAAACAGCTTAAATCGCTGCCGGTTATTTACACAAACGGCAACAATGGCACGCTGGATATGCTGAACCGCGGCGAGATCGACATGGGGCCGGTATGGGTCGATATGTTCTACCAATGGGTCGCTGACGGCCGCCTTAATCCTAATCTTGCGCTGGAGGTGCCGGAGCCGGGCCTGCCAGGCCAGCCGCTTTATGTAGTCATTCCGAAAAATGCGAAAAATAAGGAAGCGGCGCTCAAATACGCTGATTTCCTTACCTCACCTGCAATCCAGGCTAAAGTGATCGTAGAAGCGTTCAGCTGGTATCCGGGCATCAATGCCGAGGACGTGCTGCCTCAAGTAAGCGAAGAGGGCAAACAGAAGCTGTTTAAATACGTGACAGCGGAAGACCTCAACGAGCGCAGCCAATCGCTGCCGCTTGGCGATTACTTCAAAAATCTGCAAGCCGCCTACGAGAAAAACTGAAGCCGGGAGGTTGGAGAATGTGCCGAACCTAAATACAGCGGCTACTGCCAAAGGCGCGTCCTCTTCCGTGATCCGTTTCTTGGCGGGGGTTCTCATGATCGCACCCGCCACCCTCGTCGTAATCGGATTGTTCCTGTATCCGTTCGCCGGCTCCCTCATCGGGAGCTTTCGAACGGAGGCGGGAAAGTGGACGTTTACCAATTATGCCTACGTAATTGAAACCTATTACATGGATCTATTGTTTACGATCTTTATCTGTCTCATCAGCCTTGTGCTTGTGCTGGCGCTTGCCTCTCTGCTGGCGGGCTGGCTGCGCTTGAAGGCAGATCCGTTCGTCGAGTTTTTGTTTAAAATCCCGCTGTTTGTGCCGTTTGTCGTTGTCGGCCATGCGATGCGCGTGTTTTTAGCACCGCACGGCACGCTGAACTCGCTGCTTGCCGCAACCGGACTGTTCAATCCAGACAGCTTGCCGGGAGTCGCCTTTTCGACGCTGGGCCTAATTGCAGCGCTCGTCTGGAAAAACATCGGCTTGACGCTTTTGCTCGTTATGGGAGCGTTCAGAGGCATTAATTCCAGTTATTTGGAGGCGGCGCGCAATTCCGGAGCAGGGGGCTTCCGTCTTATCAAGGATATGATGATTCCAATGTCGTGGGGCACAATTAGCGTCGCTGGCATCCTCACGTTTACATCCATGATCGGCAACTTCTCCATCCCGGCGATGCTCGGCGATGCAGGAGGCAGCCAGATGCTGATGATCGACCTGTATTACGAGCTCATTTACCGCCAGGACACCGGTGCGGCCAACGCCCTTGGCGTAATCTCATACCTCGCATCGCTCGGAGCGGCGATTTACTACGTGAAAAAGGTGGCTAAATCATGAGCGCTGGCGTGGAATTGAACCGTCCGTCCAGCCCTTCAGGAGGGTTTGGCGGAAACATCGGCCGTTTGGCCGTCCGTCTTGTCATTTATGCGTTTTCGATTTTTGTTATTTTAGGTCCCCTATCAAGCCTGATTCTCTGGTCGTTTGCGGAAAAATGGTTCTGGCCCAATACGCTTCCGCAGGAGTGGGGGCTTCAATACTGGTCGCGGGTGCTGGAAGGGAAGATGGCGGAAGCGCTGACGGTTAGCTTTGGCATTGCGCTGCTCGTTACCGTCCTTTGCATTGTGCTCTGTGTGCCGCTCGCTTATATGATTGCCCGTTACCGCATCCCGGCGAAGCCGGTGCTGCTGTTGATCTTTTTGCTGCCGCAAGCGTTTCCGCAGCTGCCGGTGTTCACCAATGCGATGGAGCTGATGTACCGCTGGGATCTGGTCGGCACGCTGACCGGAGTGACGCTCATTCATCTTGTCGGAGCGCTTGTTTTTTCCGTCTGGACGATGGTATCGGTGTTTCAGAGCATTTCCGTTTCGCTGGAAGAGGCGGCCGTCAATCTGGGGGCTTCACGCATCCGCACCTTTTTCACCGTTACGCTGCCGATCGCCGTTCCTGGCATTATTGCCTCGTCCTTGCTCGTATTCCTCTATTCCTTGGATGAGTTCACGGGCAGCCTGCTGATCGGCTCGCCGTTTATTACAACGATGCCTGTCTACATGTATAACTCCGCTATGGGATATGAAATGCAAACCGCATCGGTAACGGGATTGCTGTTGATGATTCCCGGCATCATCTTGCTGCTGCTCATGCAGCGGTTCATGAAATCCGAATATATGGCTGCCTTCGGGAGGGGATAACGATGGAGATATGCCTGGATCAGGTAAGCAAGCAGTACGGCAGCAGCCGCGGTATCGATAATATTACTTTGTCCCTGCCGCAGGGCGGCTTGACGGCAATCGTAGGCCCGAGCGGCTGCGGCAAAACGACGCTGCTGCGCGCGCTGGCTGGATTTCACGACATCGACTCCGGCACGATGCGCTTCGGCGACCGCGATGTGACCCGTGCGCCTTCCCGCGACAGGGGAGCGACGATGGTATTTCAAAACTATGCGTTATGGCCGCATATGTCGGTGTTTGATAATGTGGCGTACGGACTGAAGCTGCGCAAAATGAGCCGGACGATGATCGAGCAAAAGGTTCATGACGTGCTCACGCGGGTTGAAATTCCGACTCATGATATTAAGACTCGCAAGCCGCAGCAGTACTCTGGCGGCCAGCAGCAGCGCATTGCGCTGGCAAGAGCGCTCGTACTGGAGCCGAATCTGCTGCTGATGGATGAGCCATTGTCCAATCTGGACGCTAAGGTGAGGTCGAGGCTGCGGGTAGAAATTCGCGCCATCCAGCAATCGTTTGGCATTACCGCTCTGTACGTGACGCATGATCAGGAAGAGGCGCTCTCGATGGCCGATTTTGTCGTCATCATGAAGGACGGGCGGATTGAGCAGGCCGGCAAGCCGCAGGAGGTTTATTACAAGCCGCAGACGCTGTTTGCCGCGCAGTTCATGGGCGAAAGCCATACGCTGAACGTGCTGAGAGACGGCAAGCCGATGCAGCTTGTGCTCCGTTCGGAAAATATCCGCCTGCAGCCGGACCAGATAGCGGCGCAGCTGTTCAGCGAATATCCTGCAGTGGCATATAAGGACGGCTGGTACAGCTTCCATGCAGAAATTGGCGCGCCGCTGTTTATCGGCTCCACTTACCGTTATATGGCGGCGGTGCAAGGCCAAACCTTTTTTGTCGATGCCGAGGAGCTTTATCCGCCAGGCACATACCTCGCCGCCGTTCCGGCCGAACGGGCTTATTGGTTCGAAGCGGTTTTTTCTCAAACATCTAAAGATAACACCTGAATCTAAAAAGAATGTCCATCCTCCCCTTTTATCCATAAGAGCTATAATGGCAACGAAAAGCAACCATAGGCTTAAGGAGAAGGGGATCGATCATGTTATTATTTGTCATTGATGCCGGTACGACAACAAGCCGAATTCGGTTAACGGACGGAAAGAACGTGCTCGCATCTGCCAAACGCCAAGTAGGAGCGAGAGATGTTGCGATAACAGGCGATAAACGAGTATTGGAGCAAGCGTTGAAGGAATGCGTGGATGAACTGCTGCTGGAAAACCGGTTATCATTGGCGCAAATTGATGCGGTTTTCGCATCCGGCATGATTTCTTCCAATATGGGCTTATATGAAATTCCGCATCTCGAAGCGCCTGTAAATTTGGAGCAGCTAGCTTCCAAGCTGGTCGTACAATCTTTTCCGGGTCTATCGGATAAGCCGGTTATTTTTATTCCGGGCGTCAAGACAGGGTTCGATGCTGTTACCGAATTGGAAGACAAGGATATGATGCGGGGAGAAGAGGCCGAGATTTTCGGGTACTTAAACAGCCTTGGCGAGAATAAAAACGACGATATCCTATTTATGCATTACGGGTCGCATCATAAATGTATTCAGTTAATCCATGGCGGTATTACAAAATGCCGAACGTCTATCACTGGGGAATTAATGACAGCCGTCGCGCAGCATACGATTTTGAAGAGCAGTCTGCTGCCGCTGGAGGAGGTCGTTCCTGAGATCGAATGGGTGAAAAAGGGATTGCATGTGGCCCACAGATCGGGCTTCGGAAGAGTGTTGTTTTCCACGCGAGTGCTGGATACGATGGAACAACGAAGCAGTCAAGAGGTTTCGAGTTTGTTTTTAGGAGCTCTGCTGTCCCTTGATTTAAAGCTCGTAGAGGAAATGATAACAGAGCAGACAAACCGGATTGTGCTATACGGAAAAGCCTTATTTCCATCCGTGTTTGAACCTGTATTGCGAGAGGTTTATCCCGAGTTGCAGGTAGAAGTCATTTCGGAGGAAATCTCCGATCTGTTAAGCGCCGAGGGAGCAGCCTCTATTTATCAGCAATATGCGAAGTGAACGGCAAAACCCGCAGGAAAGCCCTGCGGGTTTTTAATTTAAGAGGTAAACTGCGCGCGGTATTCGCTCGGAGTCATCTGCAGCTGCTGGCGGAATAACTTGCGAAAATAAGTGACGTCATTGTAACCGACCTCATCCGATATTTCGCCGATAGGTTTGGCCGTCTCCCTTAACAGCCGCTGGGCTTCCGTCAACCGATGGCGCGTCAAAAATTCCGTAAAACCCTGGCCGATCTCTTTTTTAAATAAATGACTGAAATAGGCGCTGTTAAGTCCGATCTGTCCCGCCACTTCTCTAATACTGATATCTTGGGCATAATGCGCCGCGATATATCTTTTTGCCTTTTTAATTTCATCGCGCGTCCGCAGCCCCTTGAACCCTTGGCGAATAAGCTTCTCCAGATGGTGCGTAAAGTCCCCATACCAGCTCAGAAAATCATCCAGAGTTTCCAGCTCGTGAATTTGTTCAAACGGACTAAACGGCTGCAAAGGCGCCTTTTTCTGTGAAGCTCCATATTTTTTGTAAAGCTGCAGCCAAGGGAGAACCCATCCGATAAAAGCCGCTTTGAATTCTCCGGGAGGGCAAGCCTCATCCGATTTAATCCGCTCGATGCAGGCAATTACGTTTGAACGGACTTTTTCAAAGGCAAACGTCTCTAGCTCCGCCGAGATTTCATTTTCCTTCACGAGTAATGCCGATTTAGCCGCCAGCTGATTCTGGTCATTTGCATAAAAATGGACGCAGCCCGGGCCGCGGTAAAATTTTTGCTCGAGAGCAGCGATGCTTTGAGAATAACAGGTATAAAACTGAGCAAAACAGTTCATTTGGTTACTGATTCCAATGGACACGGAATAATTCAAAAACCAGAGCAGAGATTGCTGAATCCGTTTGGCCAGGAGCAGAACGGTCTCCCGGATCCATGTATCGTTGACGTTCAAAACGGCGAGAAATCCGTCTTCCTCCAGTTCAACCGCGTCCGCAAGAGCTGCTCCGCTCAGCACTTCCTCCACAATGTTAATCACCGAAACCTTTAATAAATGACCGCATAATTTAGGCGCGTTGCTTGGCTTGCTGTAGGGGCGATCGCCGCGAATTATCATGATGAGCTGATTGCCCCGGCAAATACGCAGCTTTACGGAAGACTCGGCCTTGAGCCATTGATGTTTATCCCGAACGGCAATTCGATAAAAGTTTTCCTTGAGTACGGCCTGCTCAGGATAGGACCATTCATGTGTAACCATGGCGCCGCTCATCCCCTACAACCGATTGTAAGTTGCGGTTATATAGCCCATTTTCATCGATACCCGGTCTGTCGCTTCAATTAGAATGGCGGATAACTCGTGTTCCCTTTGGGGCAAATTCATGTCGGATAAAGGCCCGGAAATGCTGATTCCTCCCACAACCTGACCGGATCTTCCTTTTACCGGAGCCGCAATACAGGCTCTGCCGAGAGCTAATTCCTCGTGTTCTACCGCATAACCGTTTCTGCGCACCTCGTCCAGCTGACCGAACAATATCCCTGAATCCGTAATCGTTTTTTTCGTGTAGGAAGGCAAACCTTCTTCCTCGATTATCGCTTCGGCGTTGACCCTGTCCGAATAGGCTAAAAGCACTTTTCCGATTCCTGTGCAATGCAGCGGATTTCTCCGCCCGATCATCGTGTACATTCGAGGTGACTTATGGCTGTCCACATGGGCCAAATAAAACATTTGACCGCCATACAGCACCGCCAGATTTGCGCCGAGTCCCAGCTTGCTTTCTAATTCATGGAGCTCGGGCAACGCCTGTTTTCTAATTTCATAATTGTTGAGGGCTATGCCGCCTAGTGAAACAATTTCCGGGCCGAGCCGGTAAAATCCGCTCATTCCGTCCTTTTCGACGTAGCCTAAAGAGACCATCGTCGTTAATAACCTCGAAACATTGCTTTGCGTAAGACCGAGCTTTTTGGCAAAATCAATCCCTCTCAGCTCAGGCTGTTCGTCCGAAAAGCAAGATAAAATGGCGAGCGCCCGGGTGACGCTCTGGGTTAACATCGTTGCGGCTTGATCCTGTTTCATCTATTCACCTCGTATGGTCCGATATAAAAATACTACACGGATTATGTGAAAATCTTCATCGTTGTAATAGTGACATTCATATTATAGAATCTTATTGCGCGATATGTAAATGTATAATCGAAAGGAGAGCGCTGTTCGATGAAAATTAAAAGCATCGAGATCTTTCCGCTAAAGATCCGTCAAGGTCCCGTATATTTGGGCAGCTCCAGCGGTTTAAGGAAGGATAGCGACTATTACGTCCGACCTGAATACCGCTCCATCTATTCCCGCAATTTAGAAACTCTGCTTGTGAAAATTACAACCGAATGCGGAATTTACGGCTGGGGAGAAGCGCTTGCGCCTGTCGCTCCGGAAGTAACCGGAGAAATTATAGACAAATTGTTCACTCCTTTTTTAATTGGCCAGGACGCAAGAAACATCGATGTCATTTGGAGCAAGCTTTATGACTCGATGCGCGAACGGGGTTATTTTTCCGGATTTATGGTGGATGCCATAACCGCTGTGGATGTAGCTCTTTGGGATATCCTCGGAAAATCGGTTCAATTGCCGGTGTATCAGCTTTTAGGCGGAGCTTACCGCGACCGGATTCCCGCCTATGTTTCCGGAATTCCCAAGGATACAAGGGAAGAGAGAATCAAGCTGGCGCTAGAGTGGAAAGCCAAAGGCTTCAACGCCATTAAGCTCCATTTGGGCTACGGAGTCCGCGAGGATGCGGAAATAGCCGCTTATATGCGCGAGGCTTTGGGCAGCAGCTTCCGGCTGATGATTGACGTTCACTGGAGCTATACCGTGCCGGAAGCCATTCAGCTGGGACGCAAATTGGAAAAACTGGACATTGAATTTCTCGAGGCGCCGACGGCCCCTGAAGATATCGACGGGACAGCGGAGGTCAGCAGAGCGCTCGATATGGCTGTGGCGACCGGTGAAGCCAAGCGTACCCGATACCAGTTTAAGGACAGGCTTATGAAAAGAGCATGCGATATTTTGCAGCCGGATCTTGGGCGCGTCGGCATCACCGAAATGAAAAAAATCGCCACGATGGCGGAAGCGTTCAACACTCCGATTGCTCCGCATCTCAGCGTCGGTTTGGGAGTTTGTATCGCCGCTTCCATTCATAGCAGCGCGAACATCCCGAATTTCTTGATTTTGGAATATCAGCCGACCGTAATGGAAGTCGCCAATAAACTCCTAAAGCAGCCTCTTGTTTGTGAAAACGGATTTTATGAGCTTCCCGAGGGTCCCGGCCTCGGTGTGGAAATAGATGAAGATCAGCTGCGCAGCATGATGAATCGTTAACGAACACTTACAGACATGGAGGATCAGCTTATGAGCGCAAACAAGGTGAAATTGGAAGGTGTATACCCGATCCTGGCAACGCCTTTTACGGATAGCGGAGAAGTGGATGAGGGCAGTCTGCGCGAGCTTGTCCGTTTCCAGCTGCATGCTAAAGTGGACGGCATTGCTTTATTCGGTATGGCAAGCGAAATGTACACGTTACTGGACGACGAGAAGGCTGCAATTGCGGAAATTGTGGTTGACGAGGTAAAAGGGCAGGTGCCTCTCGTATTTGGCAGCGGTCATACCGGGCTGGAGACGGCCGTCCAATTAAGCAAGCGTGCAGAAAAAGCCGGAGCGGACGCGCTTATGGTGCTGCCTCCCTATATGGCAAAGCCGGACGGAGCCAGATTGTACGATTATTTTGCAGCCGTTGCCCAGGCCGTCGAGGTTCCAATTATGATTCAAGACGCCCCGCTGGCGAGCGGAGTGAATATGCCGGCTGCGCTTTTGGCGCGCCTTTCCAAGGAGTTCGAGAATATCTCCTATGTCAAGGTAGAGGCTCCGCCAACTGCGCCGAAGGTATCCGAGGTGCTGGAGCAGTCGGACGGCCGTCTGACCGTGTTCGGCGGGATGAACGGATTATATTTTTATGAGGAGTTAGCTAGAGGCGCTGTAGGTACGATGCCTGCCTGCGAATTCCCGGAAGTTTGCGTAAAAATCTACCAGGCATTTAAAGCAGGCGATTTCGATACGGCACGCAGAACCTTCTATCAATACTTGCCGTTTATGAGAATTGGAACATTGCCGGGTTATGCGATGGCCGTCCATAAAGAGGTGTTGAAAGCGGGAGGAGTCATTGAGTCGGCATATGTCCGCAATCCGAACGCGCCTATCGACGACAGAATCCGCAAGGAAGTGTTTGATACGTTGAAGGATCTCGATCTGCTGGCGCTGAAGTGGAAGCAGGCTCAGCGGGCATGAACCGGGAGCAGGGCATCGAGCTTATCGAACAAACACGCCTGATCGCGATCGCCAGGGGCGTACAAGAAGCTCATATCACCGCCCTTGCGAATGCGCTGTTAAACGGAGGCGTACGTGTCATGGAGATCACCTTGAATACACCCGGCGCAATGGATATGATCGGCAATTTGCAGCAAACCCACGGCGATCGGATGTACATCGGAGCGGGTACAGTTCTGGATTTGGACGATGCCAGAAGGGCGGTTACTGGCGGCGCAAAATTTCTCGTTACCCCTAATATGGATGAAACGGTAATTCGTTTTGCAGTATCCGAAGGCATTCCGATTTTCCCGGGGGCGATGACGCCGACCGAAATTGTAAAGGCTTGGAAAGCAGGGGCGGCCGCCGTTAAAGTTTTTCCGGGCGCAAGCCTGGGAATCGGTTATCTGAAGGAGCTGCAGGGACCGCTTAGCGATGTTCCGATGATTGCTGTGGGCGGAGTTAACGAGCGGAACGTCGGGCAGTTTTTGCAGACAGGCTGCGCAGCGGTTGGGGTTGGCGGATCATTAATCAATCTGGAGCAAATTCATCAAGGAAATTATGCTTGGGTGACGGAAAAAGCGAGCTTGTTTTTGGAAGCAAGTACAAAAATCTAGTTTACGGAACCCGGTAATTTTGCAGGCTGCTCTTAGTTGAGCGGCTTTTTTTTTGTGAAGAATGATTCAAGCTGGTGCTGGAGCCGAAGCCCGGCGTGCCTGCTGCGGTTATTTGTATCGTCACAGTTGAAGAAGGACGGTTGCTAGGGGTAAAATGGACGGAGAGCGAGCCATAAAGGAACGCCGCAGTCCATAATGCGAAGGAGGAATCCGCATGTTAATCACGACTACGCCTACAATTGAGGGGCGGCCGATTCGGGAGTACGCTGGAATTGTGAACGGGGAAGCTATCATGGGGGCGAATGTTGTCCGCGATTTTCTGGCCTCAATCACGGATGTGGTAGGCGGGCGTTCTGGCGCATATGAGGATAAGCTCAAACAGGATCGAGATATTGCCATCGAGGAGATGCGGCGTCAAGCGTCGAGCCTTGGAGCTAATGCTATTGTCGGCGTGGATCTGGATTACGAGGTCGTTCGGGAAGGCATGCTGATGGTTACTTGCAGCGGGACTGCGGTTATGATCTAATGGATTTCCTGTACCGGATCGCCGAGGACAAAATCCGGGAGGCGCAGCAGCGGGGCGAGTTCCGGGACTTGAAGGGCAAGGGCAAACCGCTGGAATTGGACGACTTGTCCCATGTTCCGGAAGAGCTGAGAGCCGGTTACCGCATGCTCAAAAATGCCGGCATGATTCCCGAGGAGGTTCAGCTTTCACGGGACATTGCCAGCCTGAACGGGCTGCTTGCCGCATGCCGGGATGAGGGGGAGCGCAGCAGCCTTAACAAGGAGCTGTCTGTGAAGCGGCTGAGGCTGCAATCTCTTTCCGGCTCGCGCGGATGGGATCACCTCGCTGCATATGCCGAGTACGAAGACAAAATTAGAGATAAGCTGGAAGGGGAAACATCCCGTTGAACAAATTGCAAAGCACGGATGAGCTGCTGAAGAGGCTTCAGCAAGGAGAAAACATTAATTTGGTCGATGTGCGCGAGGACGACGAGTGGGAGGACGGCCATATCCCGCAAGCCCGCCACGTCGCCATGTCCCGGCTGCAGGACAGCATGGATGAGCTGCAGGCCGACAGCGGCACGATTTGGCTCATTTGCCGGAGCGGCGCGCGCAGCGGCAGAGTCAGCGATTATTTGAACGCAATCGGGTACGATGCGGTCAATGTTGAGGGCGGCATGCTCGCATGGGAAGGCGAGGTTGTGCAGGGCCGTTAACTCTCATTCGGACATAAGAGAGCTGTAGGTCCGCAGCAGCGGTTATAACTGCGGACTAAGTTATTCTATTCGATGCATGTAAAAAGCTTCTTTCAATTTGCCAAGGCCGGACGAACCGGCCCCAGCGGCAAATAGAAGAAGCTTTTTTGTGCTTTGTTAAGATGCAAAGGTGACCCGGTTGCGCCCCCCGGATTTTGACGCGTACAACGCCTGATCGGCAGCTTCCACGAGCGAGCCCGGCAGCGGGCAGGTTTCTGCTCCAGAAACGGGCGTTAAAGCGACGGCTCCAATGCTCAGTGTAATATGCGGCGCGACGGCTGAATGTTCATGCGTAATGCGCGCATCGGTTAAAGCGGATCGAATGGCCTCCGCAGCCAGCATCGCTTGTTCCTTGTTTTTGCCAGGCAGCAGCACAGCAAATTCCTCGCCGCCGTAGCGGGCGGCGGTGGCAGTGCCGTCGGGCAGGGTGTTTGCGATCAGCTGAGCCGTTTGTTTCAGCACCCGGTCGCCAGACTGATGTCCGTAATGATCATTGTACGCTTTAAAATAATCGATATCGAGCAGCAAAAGGCTGAACGGATACCCGCTGGATTCCGTCTCCTTAAGCTGTTTATGTAACAGCTCGTCGAACCGTCTGCGGTTGGCGATGCCCGTTAGTCCGTCAATTTGAGAGAGGCGGCTGAGCTCGTCGTTGAGCGCGTACAGCTCCTCCCGCGACTGGAGCAGCGCCTTCTGATGTTTGGCAAGCCGGACGTAAAGCCGGTTCACCTCATATACAATCGCGCAAATGATGACAAATGCGGAAACAAGCGAGTTCACACGCGCCAGATACCATCCAAGCGAGTAACGCGATCCGGCAAAAATGGTAACGGTGACGTCCAGCATAAAGGCGAGCACGGCGACGGTCAGCCATAGGTTGAGGACGGTCCGGCCTCTTTTCATGAGGAAAAGAAGAACGATCGCCGCGGCGTTAATGAGCCACACCGCAGGTCCGACTCTTTGATACATCAGCGGTGTAAACACCCCCTTGTTCACTAATACAGGCAGGCTGTCCTTAAACAGAACGGCGGCGGTTCCAGCAGCCGCAACAAGGAGCAGCACAATTAATGTGACTCGAATCGGCTGCCAAATCGTAGGGGGCTGAAGCGGCTTGTCGCGCTCCAAATGCCCGGCCAGCAAATAGGCGAGAATGCCCAGCGGAAAACCGGCATGCCAGCCAACCCACAGCCAGATGGCGGTTTGCGTTCCGGCTCCCAGCAGACCGGCGGCGGAGAACACGCCGGGAAAGGTCAGAATATGCGGGATAATAATCAGTCCAGTGAACAAATACGTTGCAGCTAAAATCAAGATAGAGCGATTGCCCGCCGCACGGTACTGGCTGAACAGCATATGCGCCGTAAGCAGATCGGCGAACAGAAACCAGGCAATGAATGCCGGCAGAAACGGCTGGATTTGAATCATCGGATTGGTTCCGAAGGGCAGCACGGATACTGACACCGCTACAATAATGATAGACGCAGCTATGGCGGCGCTCACCTGTTTGCGGGTGGATGGAATTTGCAGCAATTGATCGGTTATTTTATCTTTCATCGTTACTCCTTCAACTACTTCCCAAGGTTGTGTGTACATTCTATTATCGGCAGGCAGCGGCGGATTCTCCAATGAGGTTATTTGTCAGATCGGAATTGCAAACATTTGCGAAAGTCAGCATATTCCGGACTCTATCAGCCATATAGTAGAGCGAACTGCTCTATGAATCTATCAAACCGGTACGGAGCCGGACAGGCTGCAAAGGGGGAAGGCTGAAGTGAACGGACAGACGGAGGTCGCTTCGTTGGATCTTGGCATACAGGGGATGAGCTGCACCGCTTGTGCAGCCAGAATAGAAAAAGCGCTCGCTAAAATGGCCGGCGTGCAAGACGCGGCGGTCAGCTATGCCTCTCGAAAAGCATGGATTACGTACGAGCCGGGCGACAGAAATCCGAACGATATAAAAGATAAAATCCGCGCGCTTGGATTCGGAGTGTCGGAGCCCGGTGACCGCAGCGCCGATCTGGCGGAAATGCGGACGCTGCGCTTGCGGCTTATTTTGTCCGCAGTCCTGTCGCTGCCGCTTCTCTGGGCGATGGCGAGCCATTATGAGGCGTTGAGCGCAGTACCTGTGCCGGAATGGGTGAGCAATGGCTGGGTGCAGCTGTCGCTGGCAACTTTGATTCAATTGGGAATCGGTTTGCCGTTTTATCAAAATGCCTGGAGCGCGCTGCGGGCCAAAACCGCCAACATGGACGTGCTCGTGGCGCTCGGCACATCAGCGGCGTATCTTTACAGCCATTACATGGTATTTGCCCATGGCTGGAGCCCGGCAGGCGCGGCGAACGGCTCGCATCATGCCGGAACGGCGTCGCTGTATTTTGATACAAGCGCTGTTGTTATTACCGCCGTCCTGCTGGGCAAATACATGGAAGCCCGCTCCGCGGCCCGCGCCTTGCGCGAGGGTGACAGCTTTGCCAAGCTGAAAGCGGATGAAATCAGCGTAGTTCGCGACGGCAGCGTCCGCACCGTTCCGGCTTCCAACGTCAGGGACGGAGACATTGTGCTTGTTGCAACCGGGGAGCTGATTCCTGTCGACGGAATCGTCACAGGCGGGCAGTCGGAGGCGGACGAGTCGCTGCTGACCGGCGAAAGCCGCGCGGTGCCCAAGCAGCCCGGCAGCCGGGTATGGGCCGGAACGCGGAATCAAGGCGATACGCTGCGCATTCGCACCGAAACGACCGGGGAAGGCACTTTGCTCAGCCGGATTGATTTGCTGCTGCGGCAGGCGCAGGCGGCTAAAACGAGCATTCAGCGCAAGGTTGACCGCATTTCGGCCGTTTTTGTGCCGGTTATGCTGCTTGCGGCAGCCGTGACGTTTCTGCTGTGGTATTTGGTGTTCGACCCTGGCAACGCCTCCCGTGCGAGCCTCAGCGCTTTGGCTGTGCTGCTTGCAGCCTGTCCGTGCGCGCTCGGTTTGGCGACGCCGATTTCGCTTGTAATTGCAGCGGGCAAGCTGGCCCGCCGGGGGATCGTCATTAAAGACGCTTCGGCGCTAGAGGGCATGGCGCGTCTTGATGTTATTTTGCTGGACAAAACCGGCACGCTGACGGAAGGAAAGCCTTGTGTGTCCGCCATTCAGCCGTCGCCGGGCTGGTCAGCCGCCGCCGTGCTGCGGCTGGCCGCAGCGGCGGAGGGCGCGTCGCAGCATCCTTATGCCTTTGCCATCCGCGAGGATGCCCGGCGCAGAGGGCTGGTCGTGCCGACAGCCGAAAATTTGCTGGAGTGGCCGGGTTACGGCGTATCGGCTGAATGTCCCGAGGGCCGGATTGAGGTAGGCGGAAAACAGCTTGCCGCACAGCAAAATTGGAGCGGGTTAAAGCGGGCTTTGGACTATACGGCCATTCGGGAGTCGCAGGGCGAAACGGTGCTGCTGGCGGCGCTGGACGGCGTGTGCATCGGCGCAATTGCGCTTGGCGACCGATTAAAGCCGTCATCGGCGCAGGCGGTTCAGGCTTTGAAGCGCGAAGGGCTGGAGGTGTGGCTGGCGACTGGAGACGGCGCAGGTCCGGCTGCGGCAGTTGCCAAGGAGGCGGGCATCCAGCGGGTGGAAGCCGGCATGCTGCCGGAAGGCAAGCTGCAGCTGATTCGCTCTTTGCAAAAGCAGGGTAAAGGAGTGGCGATGGCCGGCGACGGCTGGAACGATGCGCCAGCTCTTGCAGCTGCGGATGCCGGCTTCGCGATGGCCGGCGGGACGGATGCCGCGCTGGATGCCGGTCATGTGGCGCTGCTTCGGCCGAGCCTGCTCGGAATCGCAGGCGCGCTGCGGGCAAGCCGGTTGACGGTGCGCAATATGAAGCAGAACCTCGGATTTGCGTTTATGTACAATTTGGTCATCGTTCCGGTTGCTGCGGCGGGACTGATGGAGCCGTGGATGGCCGGCGCGGCGATGGCTCTCAGCTCCGTAACCGTCGTCGGCAACGCGCTGCGATTATCGGGTCAGCTGAGCAGAAGCTTGGATTGAGTCGTCGTTAGGCCGGACCAAATAACGACCGGTTGGACTTTGCCATGCCGAAGTGCTAAGATGCGGGATAATCAATTGCCTGAACGGTGAAGTATACCTTATTTACTACGGCGGTAAAGGAGCGAGCGAATTGAAGCCTGCACATGATCATCCGTATGGACAGCTGCTTTCGATTCAGACGGGGAAGCCGGAGCAGCTCACGCACAAAGGAAGAACGATTTTAACCGCAATCAACAAACAGCCAAGGACAGGGGCGGTGCGGCTGCTGCAGGGAGGCGTGGAAGGTGACGCTCAGGCGGAGCCTTCCGCGCATGGCGGTCCGGATAAAGCGGCTCTTCTTTTTTCGGCGGATCGTTATTCGTACTGGCAGGACAGGCTCGGACGCCCGATGCGGCCGGGTCTTTTTGGCGAAAACCTGACCGTTGCCGGCATGACGGAGGCAGAAATCAACATTGGCGACAGGCTTCGAATAGGATCGGCGCTGTTTGAAGTGACGGAGCCGAGACAGCCGTGTTATAAACTTGGCGTATGGCTGGATCAGCCCAAACTGCCGCTATGGGTTAAAGAAACCGGCTTTGGCGGGTATTATTTACGTGTGCTCGAAGAAGGGATAGCTGAAGCGGGAGTAATTGTTCAGGTGGAACACCGTCATCCGCTCCAAGTATCGGTAATGGAGGCGTTTGAGGTGTTTTATGACCGCTCGGAGGGCTGGAGCGAACGCGCCAAACATGTGCTGGAGGTTGAAGCGTTGGGGCAGGACTGGACACATGCTTTACAGCTGCGGCTAAATAAAAACTCCGCTTTATCGGAAGCGGAGTAACACCAAGAATGGCCCCGTTACGGCTTGCCGCCCAAGCTGACCGCCAGCTCCTCTTCAAGCACAACTACAGGCTCGCGGGGAAGCCCGCGTTCGCGGTACGCCTCAAAAAGCTCCTCGGGTTTCACCGGCTCCGGCCGGTCCAGTAATCCGCTCCAATTCGCCAGCAATCCGACGGCTTGCTGCGGCGTGACGCCGGACTCGCGTATGGCAGCCAGCGAGATGCCGCCATGCCGCTTTGCCAGCCGTTTGCCGTCTGGCCCCATGAGAAGCGGCACATGCGCATAACGCGGCGGCTGCCAGCCGAGCGCTTCAAACAGTAGAAGCTGGCGCGGAGTGGAATCCAGCAAATCGCTGCCGCGAAGCACATCGGTTACGCCCATCAAGGCGTCGTCAACCGTAACGGCCAGCTGATAGCTGAAAATGCCGTCGGCGCGCCGGACCACAAAGTCTCCTCCGGCACCGGGAGCGGTAGTTTGCAAACCGGCGCAGTCGTCCTGGAACGTAACGATCTCATCCTCCGGCACGGCAAAACGCAGCGACGGCTGTTTTACCAGCGCCCGTTCCGCGCGCTCCTCCGCACTCAGCCTGCGGCATGTTCCTGGATACGCGGGACCTTCCGAAGACAAGCCGTGCGGAGCGCTTGCAACAGCGGCCAGCTCGGCCCTGCTGCAATAACAAGGGTATAGCAAATCTCGCGATTCCAGTCGCCTCAGCGCCTCCTCATAGCAGGACAGGCGCTCACTTTGCGTATACGGGCCGCGATTTCCGCTGACGTCGGGACCCTCGTCCCAATCTAAGCCAAGCCAGCGAAGGTCGCGCAGCGCAGCTTCGGCGTATTCAGCACGCGAGCGCGGCCCGTCGATATCCTCCATACGCAAAAGAAAGGAGCCGCCTCTGCTGCGGATTTGCAGCCATGCAAGCAGTGCGGTGCGGGCGTTGCCAAGATGCATGAGGCCGGACGGAGTCGGAGCGAATCTGCCGGTCATATCGGCCATGAAATCATCTCCTGCGCGCGGAAACGAAAGTTTCCGCTTCATTTTCGGGAATACAGAAGCTCTGCGCCCGTTCTGACTGGTATAATAGCATCTGGAAGCAGGGCTCGCAATGAACGGAGCTTGAGCTCTGCAATGGCAGTTATTCGTCCAATAGAATGAAAAGGCAAGAGTGAGCCGGGTTGCGGCTTGTCTCAAATGCAGGAATGGAGCTAAATTCAATGCTGCGAATAATGGCCATGGACAAGCAGCAAAAGCTGCGGAAGGATGTATCGCTGGAGGAGCTGAAAACGATGCAGCCGGTATGGTACTGGGTCGATATCGGCCAGCCGACCGGGCAGGAGACGCAGCTGCTGGAAGACTATTTTCATTTTCACCCGCTGGCGATTGAGGACTGCCTGCATTTGCTGCAGCGGCCAAAGGTGGATTTTTACGACGATGTCCAGTTTTTCGTCATGCACTCGCTGGCTTCGGATACGCTTAAGGTGGATGAGGTCAATCTGTTCCTGGGGCCGAACTATGCCGTTACGTTCCACTTTAGCTCATGCCCGGAAATTGACGATGCGTGGAAAACGACGGGTGTGAATGCCAAACATCCTTCTAAAGGGCATCTGGTCGTGGCTCACGCTGTGCTCGACCGTTTAGTAGACCGATATTTTCCCGCAGTTTACGGGCTGGAGGATCAGCTTTTGGATGCGGACCCTGTCAGCAAAGGTTATTCGGACCGTTCCGGCATCGAAACGGTTTTTGAAATCCGGGGTAAGCTGCTCAAGCTTCGCAAAACGATCGTTCCGATGCGGGATTTGCTTTACCGGATGACAACGATGGAATCCATCGCCGGATTAAAGGATTTGCGGGCATTTTATCATGATATTTACGATCATCTGCTCAAGCAATCCGAAACGCTGGAAGCATGCAGGGATATGACGGCGGACATGCGGGACAGCTTTATCAGCTACAATTCGAACCGGATGAACGGCATCATGAAAACTCTGACGGTCATTACGACGATTTTTATGCCGCTGACCTTTCTGGCCGGAATTTACGGAATGAACTTTTTGAATATGCCGGAGCTGGAGTGGAAATACGGCTATTTTGCTGTGCTGGGCATTATGTTCACCGTTGCCGGAGGCATGTTTCTCTGGTTCAAGCGCAAGGGCTGGTTCAGTTAAGTCAACTAGGACAAATAAGGAGGCTGATTGTAGACATGAAGCTTAACCATATCAATTTGACCGTAACGGATGTTGCGGCGGCTAGGGACTTTTTGCAAACCTACTTTGGTTTGACGGTAGGCGGCGAGCGCGGGCAAAGCTTTGCCGCTATGTTCGACGACGATGGGCTGGTATTGACGCTGATGAAAGGCAAGAATGTCCAGTACCCTGGCACGTTTCATATCGGATTTGGGCAGGAGAGCGAAGAAAAGGTAAACGAGATCCATGAGCGGTTAAAGGCGGACGGTTACGAGGCTTCAGAGCCCCAGCATTCGCATGGCTATACGTTTTACGTACAGGCTCCGGGCGGGTTTGTCATTGAAGTGCTGGCCTGATTCGCCGGAAGCAAATCGGATCCGTACGGGTTGGAGCCGCTGTTGCGATTAGGCTGGGAGCAGCTGGACAGGTGGAGGAAAAGAAATGAGCGAGAGAGAACTGCTGCCGGTTGAGCAGGTGCTGCCCGAGCTGGTGCAGGCATTGGAAAATGGAACAAGAGCCGTGCTTGTCGCCCAGCCCGGTGCGGGCAAAACGACGCGGGTGCCGCTGGCGCTGCTTGGCTGCGGCTGGCTTGGCGGCCGCAAGCTGCTCATGCTGGAGCCGAGGCGGCTCGCGGCGCGTTCCGCGGCGGCTTTTATGGCCCGGCAGCTTGGGGAAGAGCCAGGGGGAACGATCGGATACCGCGTCCGCCTGGAAACAAAGGTTGGTCCGGCGACCCGAATCGAAGTGGTTACGGAAGGCGTATTGACACGTCTGCTGCAGGACGATCCGGCGCTGGAGGCGTATGGCGCCGTTATTTTTGACGAGTTCCATGAGCGCCATCTGCATGGCGATCTTGGCCTGGCCCTTTGCCTGCAGTCGGCTGCGCTGTTAAGAGAGGATATGCGGCTGCTAGTCATGTCGGCCACGCTGGATGCGGCAAAAGTTGCCGGACTGCTCGGCGGAGCCCCGGTTATATCGAGCGAGGGCAGGCAGTACCCGGTGGAGACGCATTACCGGCCGCGGGCTTCCCGTTCGCGGCTGGAAGAGGATGCGGCGGAGGCGGTGCTGGAGGCGCTGCGCGAGCAGGATGGGGATGTGCTTGTTTTTTTGCCGGGCATGGCCGATATCCGGCGGACGGACGGCGAGCTGCGCCGCAGAGGTGTGCCTGCCGAATGCGATATCCGGCAGCTGCACGGCAGTCTGCCGCTGTCCGCGCAGGACGAGGCGGTTGCGGTATGTCCTCCGGGCAGGCGCAAGATTGTGCTTGCGACCTCCATCGCGGAATCCAGCTTGACGGTCGTCGGGGTGCGAGCGGTCGTCGACGCGGGATTAATGCGGGTGCCGCGTTTTTCACCGCGCACCGGCATGACCCGGCTGGAGACCGTGCCGGTGTCGCAGGCTTCAGCCGATCAGCGGCGCGGCCGCGCGGGGCGGACATCGCCGGGCCAATGCTGGCGGCTGTGGAGCCAGGAAGCGCATCGGCTGCTGCCGCCGTTTGGCACGCCGGAGCTGCTGGAGGCCGATCTGGCTCCGCTGGCGCTGGAGCTGGCGGCATGGGGTGCAGCCGGTCCGCAGGAGCTGGACTGGCTGGATGCGCCGCCGGAGGCGGCCTACGAGCAGGCTGTCGCGCTGCTGCAGCGGCTCGGCGCCTTGTCGCCGGAGCGGCGGATTACGCCGCACGGGCGGCATATGGCTGCGCTTGGCGGGCATCCCCGCCTGGCGCATATGGCGCTTGAAGCGGCCCGCCTTGGCTGGGCCGCTGCCGCCTGCGAGCTCGCCGCGCTGCTCGGCGAGCGGGACCCGCTGCGCGGCGAGCGCAGCGCCGATGTGCGGCTGCGCCTGGAGGCGCTGCGCGCCGCCGGGCGCGGCGGCGACGCCGCTCTGGCCGGCGCAGCCGCCAGAGCCGCCGCGGAGGCGCGCCAATGGGAGCGCGCGCTTGCCGCGCTGCCCGGCGCGCCGGGCACGGCCGCTGCGGGGGAGACCTCCCGCAGCGGCGGCGCAAACGCGCCTGCCCGCGCCGCTTCCGGGGCTAGCGTCGGCGCGGCTTTCGCTGCCGCCGGCGCGCCCGACACGGGGCTGCTGCTGGCGCTGGCTTATCCCGACCGGATTGCGCAGCGGCGTCCGGACGGGCGCTACCTGCTGGCGGTCGGGAGAGGAGCGGCGCTCCCGCATGCCCAGCAGCTGTCGGCTGACAGCTATCTGGTGGCGGCAGAGCTGGATGATTCCGGCACGGAAAGCCGGATTGATCTGGCTGCGCCGGTCGATATGATGCGGCTGGAGGCGCTTCAGCCCGCCCTTTTTACCGCAGAAGAAGCCATTGAATGGGACAGTGCCGCAGCTGCCGTACGCTGCCGCAAACGGATGCGCCTTGGGGCGCTTGTAATCCGTGAAGCTCAGCTCGAAAAACCCGAGCCAGAGCGTGTGACGGCCGCATTGCTTGAAGGCGTCCGGCAAGACGGGCTGCTGCGTCTGCTTCCTTGGAGCAAGGCGACGCGCCAGCTGCAGGCGAGAATGATTTTAATGCATAACGTTCAGCCGGATTGGCCGGACGCAACCGATGAAGCGCTCGTAATCGAGCTGGAAAGCTGGCTCGCACCGTATGTGTCAGGCATCCGCAGCGCCGCCGGTTTGCAAAAGGCAGATCTGGCTGCGGCGCTCGATTCGCTGCTCGGCTGGGAACGGCGCCGCCAGCTGGATGCGTATGCGCCGACTCACCTTACGGTTCCTAGCGGCTCGCGTATTCCCGTCGATTACAGCGACCCCGCGGCGCCTTTTTTGGCAGCGCGGCTGCAGGAGCTGTTCGGCATGCTGCAGACGCCGCGTGTCGGCAACGGTCGTCTGCCGGTGGTCATTCATCTGTTGTCTCCGGCGCAGCGTCCGGTTCAGGTAACGAAGGATTTGGAGAGCTTTTGGAGCTCGACGTACTTTGATGTCCGCAAAGAGCTCAAAGTGCGTTACCCGAAGCATTACTGGCCGGAGGACCCTACTCAGGCTCAGGCGACAAGCCGCGTCCGGCCCAAAGGAAGCTGAGCGGACGTCGACCCGTTTCGTTTTTTACAAAGGAGGAGTACTCCAAGATGGACTCGATTTTTTGGCTGGCGGCAGGTTATTGGCTCGTAATGAGCGCCGCCGCTTTTATTTTGTTCGGCATGGACAAATCCGCCGCAAGGAAGAAGCGCAGACGTATTTCGGAACGGACGCTGTTCACCTTCAGTCTGCTCGGCGGCGGCGCCGGAGCCTGGGCCGGCATGAGCGTATGGCGCCACAAAACGAAGCATGCCTCGTTTCGCGTCGGGATACCGCTTATCACCGTACTAAATATCGCGATTCTCGGTGCGATCGTTTACTACGCTGGTTGAGCTGCACTCGGCTTCATTAATGACGGGAGCCTTCATCACAACTTCTCCAGCTGTGCACTTATAGAAGCTTAGCGTCTTCCGTTCCTAACAACGGGAGGCGTTTTTTTATGGCACACTCCCGGCTCCCTTTATATGACATTGCTAAAAATTGTGCGATTATGGTAAAATTCTTTTTCTATCTTTAAATGCAACCCTTAGGAGGTAACTGACCATGAGTGCTCAAAGTGCCTATCAAGCGGAGGAAGCGCGGCTTGAGGAAGCGGTGGAGGACATCAAGCGCCAGATCGGCGGTATCGGTCCCCGTTATACGGGCGATGACTTTACCGAGCAGATGCTGGATTTGCAACAGGAAGAACGCCGACAGCGGCTGGAGATTGCGCAGAAGGAAGCCTATTTTGGAAGAATCGATTTTCAAGAAGACGGCAAGGAGCTGCCGCTCCCGCTCTATATCGGCAAGGCTGGCGTGGGCCGTTCCGGCTCCAATGACCTGCTCGTAGTGGATTGGAGGGCGCCGGTTGCCAGCCTGTTCTATTCCTTCAGCGGCGGAGAGGCGCCGGTCAGCTACGATTCTCCAGACGGTGAAATCGGCGGAACGGTGCATCTGAAGCGTAACCTGATGGTGCGTCAAACCGAGCTTTTGCGGCTTGTCGACAGCTTTGTGCGCGGTCAGGAAGAGGATGCGGTGACGGACGAATTTCTGTTGTTCCGGCTCGGCGAGAGCAAGGACAACAAGCTGCGCGACATCGTATCGACGATTCAGCAGGAGCAGGACCGGATTATCCGTGCCGACAAAAACCTCGCGCTGTTCATCCAAGGGGTTGCAGGATCGGGAAAAACGACGGTGGCGCTCCATCGTCTCGCCTTTTTGTTATACCAATATTCGGGCCGGATCCGCTCCGAGCGGATGATTATTTTTGCTCCAAACAGAATGTTTCTGGATTACATCAGCGGCGTGCTGCCGGAGCTCGGCGTTGGAGACATCGTGCAAACGACATTTGCCGATTGGGCGATTGAACTGCTCGATAAAGAGGTCGAACTTCGCTCGCAGGCGGAAACGCTGGAGTTCTGGTTTGAGCAGCCGCATACTCCGGAGGATTTCCAACAAGCCTCTGGCCAGCTAAAGGGCAGTACGGTTTTTAAAGAAGCGCTGGATGCCAAGCTTGCGGAGCTGGAGGCGAGCCTGCTTCCGGACGAACCGTTCGAACCGCTGCCAGGCTGGAAGCTGCTGCCTTTAAAAATGAAGGAATGGCATGAGACGGACTACGGCGAGGAGTCGATCATGCGCCGCAGGGAACGGCTTGTCAGCCGGATCAAGCGCTGGCTGGAATCCGAGCTTAAGGACCGCGGCGTAGCCGACAAAAAAATCCGCGCCAAAGCGGTTGCCAAGCTGAACGCGTTTACGAAAAAGATTCCTTCCTACACGGCGCCTCAGCTGTACCGCAAGCTGCTTGAGGGCAAACAGGGAGCCGAGCTGCTGCCTGCTGCGCTGGCTAAGGCAACGGCTGCGCGTCTGAAGCAGGGAGAAGCGGAATCGGAGGATCTGGCGCCGCTTGTTTACCTGCATATCAAGCTGCACGGCCTGGGACGCCCGTTTTTCGACCATATCGTCATCGACGAAGCGCAGGACTATTCTCCGTTCCAGCTGGAGGCGCTGCGCCTTTGCCAGCAGCAGCCGTCCATGACGGTGCTCGGCGATTTGCAGCAGGGAATTCACGCGTACGCCGGCGTTAGCGATTGGAACGAGCTGAGCGGATTGTTCGCGGATGGCAGCACGGGATATTTTGAGTTGGACCGCAGCTACCGTTCCACGACGGAAATCATCGATTTTGCCAACCGAGTGCTGGCGGGCATGTCCGGCAGCGTCAAACCTGCCGTACCGGTATTTCGGAGCGGCGACGCCGTCGAATTGGAGCCATGTGCGGACGGAGACTGGGGAAATCGGCTGGCCGAGGTTGTGCGGAGCTGGCAAAAGGAAGAGCTATTCCAGACGATTGCCGTTATCGGACGGACCGAGCGGGAGTGCCAGGACATCCACGACGCTTTGACCGGAGCTGGACTGGACGCTGCGCTTGTTAATGCCAGACAGCCCGCGTATGGCGGCGGTTTAACCGTTGTTCCGGCGTATTTGTCCAAAGGTTTGGAATTCGACGCCGTGCTCGTTGCCGATGCGGGAGCGGACGCGTACGGACAGGCTGACGCCAAGCTGTTGTATGTCGCTTGTACGAGGGCGCTGCACAGGCTGCGTCTGCTGTACCGGGGCGAGCCTACGTCGCTAATTGGCGACGAAGCTTAACGAGCCATGATGAGTGCCGTCAGCTGATGAGGCTGGCGGCCTTTTAGTATGGCGGTGTTTGTCTGAGGATGGTCCAACCATGGCTTTTATGCGGATAAATAAGCCCTATTTTGGTCTTAAACCCGTCCAAAGGAGATCCTCCAGGCGAAATAAGCCCTAAATTGGTCTTAAACCCGTCCAAAGGAGATCTTCCGGCCGAAATAAGCCCTATTTTGGTCTTAAACCCGTCCAAAGGAGAGCTTCCAGCCGAAATAAGTCCTAAATTGGTCTTAAGCTTGTCAGAACAATAGTCTCCAAGCGAAAATAAGCCCTATTTTGGTCTTAAACCCGTCCAAAGGAGAGCTCCCAGTCAAATAAGTCCTTTTTTGGTCTTAAACCCGCCAGAAGGAGAGCCTCCAGGCAAAATAAGCCCTATTTTGGTCTTAAACCCGTCAGAAGGTGAGCTCCCAGCCGAAATAAGTCCTAAATTGGTCTTAAACCCGTCCAAAGGAGAGCTCCCAGCCGAAATAAGCCCTAAATTGGTCTTAAGCTTGTCAGAACAATAGCTTCCAAGCGAAATAAGCCCTAAATTGGTCTTAAACCCGTCCAAAGGAGAGCCTCCAGGCGAAATAAGCCCTAAATTGGTCTTAAGCTTGTCAGAACAATAGTTTCCAAGCGAAATAAGTCCTTAATAGGTCTTAAACCCGTCCAAAGGAGAGCTCCCAGTCAAATAAGCCCTATTTTGGTCTTAAATCCGTCCAAAGGAGAGCCTCCAGGCGAAATAAGCCCTATTTTGGTCTTAAACCCGTCCAAAGGAGAGCCTCCAGCCGAAATAAGCCCTATTTTGGTCTTAACCTTGCCAAGAGAAGAGCTTCCAAGCGAATTAAGCCCTATTTTGGTCTTATTTCGCCTCCCTAACGTCTCATTTCCGCGCGATAACAAACGAAGCGACAGACAGCAAAACCCCTAATTGGGCTGGCGTCTTTCTCACACCTGCTGTCTTACACCTGCCGCCTCCCGAAACCAGGCTCAGAAGCTGCTCCACGACGGGCGGCTTTTATCCTTTTTATCTCAGCACCTGCATGAGAGCATGAATTCAGGGAATACGGGGTAATGAGTCTTTAACCGCTATCCTTTATAATCGCAACCGCAGCGGGGGGCAGCCGTATATACGAATTACCGTCCGCATGGGGATGCCAGGTGTTACAGTCGAGGAGGAATACGATGAACCGGAACCCGGAGCAAATAGAGCAAGTGGAAGGAACTCAGCCGGAGAAAAACGAGGCGTTTGGTAAACTGGAACAACCCGCACTTGAACCGCAGCCTCACCAAGATCTGGAGCCGCAAGCTGTAGCGGAGGATTCCGCCAATAAGCCGGCTGCTGACGCCCGTCTGGAAACGCCGGAGCAGCTTCGGCTCGCATTGGCCGAGGTAGAGACATGGGAAAAGGACCAGAAAAATCTCATGATTTGGGACAGGCTGTCGCGCCTGCCGTTTAAGATGCTGGACAAGATTACGCCAAAAATCATTCATGAAAAGCTCGGTCTCGCCCTGGATGAGCTAGGCAGCTATATTCAAAACGGCGGCAAGTATCTTGTTGCCGGACGCAAGGTCGGCTCCTTGCTTGAAAATGCCGACCAGGCTGCTAAAGGCACAGGCGGAGGACCGTATCCTCTTTCGGTCATGGATGCGGCTTCTGCCAAAATCGCCGGAGAACGGACGATGTTTGCGACGGCTCAAGGGGCCACAACCGGTTTTGGCGGCGTGTTCACGCTTGCCATCGACGTGCCCGCCGTGCTTGGATTGTCGTTAAAGGCCATTCAGGAAATCGGCCTTTGTTACGGCTACGATCCGACGCTGAAGGAAGAGCGGATTTTCACGGTAAAAGTTATGCAGTTCGCGTCCTCGGATATCGTCGGAAAACGTGCTATTCTGGAAGAACTGAATCGTTCGGCCCGAATGAGCGGCGACGAGGCGTCAAATGCCGCCGTATCCCGCATTCAAGGCTGGCGCGAGGTTATAACGGTTTACCGGGACAATTGGGGCTGGAAAAAGCTTTTGCAGGCTGTTCCGATCGCAGGTTTAGTATTCGGAGCTTTTGTGAATCGCGGCATGCTGAAAAACGTGACGGAAGCGTCGATCATGCTCTATCGCAAAAGAAGAATTATGGAGAGGTTAGCAGAAAGCGGGGAGTAACAGCATGAGCAGCAGCATTGGCGGGGACTTGGCGGCGGAAGCGGAGGCGTTTCTGCACCAGTTCGGCGGAGAAAACGGCAAATCCGCAGAATGGACGGAGCAACGAATCCGCGCCGTAAAGGAGCAGATCAAAGCGGGAGGAACCTACACCCACTCCGCAGAGGAGCTGGCTTGGGGGGCGCGCGCCGCCTGGCGGAACAACAGCCGCTGCATCGGCAGGCTGTTTTGGTCATCGCTGGATGTCATCGACGCGCGCGGCGTCTCGACTGAGGCCGAGGCGGCGGATGCGCTGCTCCGGCATTTGGAAACCGCTTGGAACGGGGGACGCATTCGCTCCATGATGACCGTTTTTGCCAGTCATGGTTCGCCGTCCACCGTTCGTGTCTGGAATCACCAGCTGCTGCGTTATGCCGGTTACCCTTCTACTGACGGAACA
The DNA here is from genome assembly GCF_023715725.1 of Paenibacillus pasadenensis. GTDB lineage: Bacteria > Bacillota > Bacilli > Paenibacillales > Paenibacillaceae > Paenibacillus_O > Paenibacillus_O pasadenensis_A. Next base: position 182,255 of record NZ_JAMBOT010000001.1, on the reverse strand, counting down.
ACGCCCAGGCGCGGCGATCCGGCCTCGGATGAATTTACTGCCCTGTGCATCGAGCTTGGCTGGCGAGGAAGCGGCGGAGATTTCGATTTGCTGCCGCTCGTTGTTAGTATCGGTGACGGAGATCCCCGGTGGTTTCCGATCCCGGAGCGGCTCGCTCCCGAAGTACGGATCGAGCATCCGGAGCATCCATCAATAGGCAAGCTAGGGCTGCGCTGGTACGGCATTCCGGTCATATCGGATATGGCATTGGAAATCGGCGGCATTGTATATCCTGCAGCTCCGTTTAACGGCTGGTACATGGAAACGGAGATTGGCACCCGCAACTTTGGCGATGCGGAGCGCTACAACAGAATTGGCGACGTTGCGGATGCGCTCGGTCTCGACCGAAGCAGCAATATGACGCTGTGGAAGGATCGCGCGCTGCTCGAACTGAACGTGGCGGTGCTGCATTCGTTCCGCAAGGCCGGAGTGAGCATAGTCGACCATCATACGGCGGCGGATCAGTTCACCCGTTTTCAGCGGCAGGAAGCGGATCGCGGACGCGAGGTGAGCGCCCGCTGGTCCTGGATCATCCCCCCGATGTCGCCTTCGCTGACGCCAGTGTGGCATGACAGCGCGATGCGCGAGCTCAACCTTCGTCCGAGGCTGCTGCAGCAGGACAAGCCGAAGCGGTTGCGCGGGCTCGGAACGAATTCTGTTCTATCAACTGAAAGCAATGCTCAAGGCTGTCCCGTCGCTCATAACGCGCCGTCTTCGCCTTCATGTCCGTTCCATTAGGGCCCAAAAGCTTGACAGCCCAATTACGTCCGGGCTAAAATTAAACTAATTTAATACGGATTTACCCGGAGGAGCCTGCCAAAAGCGGGCTCTTTTTGTCTTTTTTACCCGACTCTTTCACGGGTATAGAAGAGATGACACGGTTTTTAACGCCTGGTTAGGAAATACTGGAAGCAGATCATGTACATAAAAAAGGAGGCCAACCTTTGCTTCACGCCATTGTATTGCTGCCCTTTTTACTGGCGGCTGCGCTGCCGCTGCTGGGCAAGCTCTTGCGCGGGGTTCATCCCGGCTGGATTGCGCTGGCAGCGCCTGCACTTATGCTTCTCTTTTTTCTTACCAGGCTGGCCGAAATTTCGGACGGAGGGGCAATTACCGCTGCGGCACGCTGGATTCCGAGTCTTGGAATCAACCTGGAGCTGAAGCTGGACGGCCTCGGCATGCTGTTTGCACTGCTCATCGCCGGCATCGGCGTGCTGGTTGTGCTGTATTCAATCTTTTATCTCGACCATCGCAAGGAAGCGGCGGCGAGATTTTACGTTTGCCTGCTGCTGTTTATGGGAGCGATGCTCGGCGTCGTGCTGTCCGACCATCTGATCGTGCTGTACGGCTTCTGGGAGCTGACGAGTATAACCTCGTTCCTGCTCATCGCCTTCTGGCATCAGCGGGAGGCCTCGCTGGCGGGAGCGATGAAATCGCTGCTCATTACCGCCTTTGGCGGATTGTCCATGCTGGCGGGTTTTCTGCTGCTCGGCCTTGCCGGCGGGAGCTGGCGCATATCGGAGCTTGCCGGATCGCTGGATGCGCTGAAATCAAGCCCGCTGCTCGTTCCGGCGATGCTGCTTATCGCGCTTGGCGTTTTTACCAAGTCGGCGCAGTTTCCGTTTCATATCTGGCTGCCGGACGCGATGGAGGCGCCAACGCCGGTCAGCGCGTATCTGCATTCCGCAACGATGGTCAAAGCCGGACTGTATTTGGCCGCCAGATTGCTGCCTGTTTTTGCAGGGGAAGCGGTATGGTTTGTGCTGTTGACCGTCTCCGGTCTCGCAACGCTGCTGTACGGCTCTTTTCGCGCAGTCAAACAGACCGATCTTAAGTCGCTGCTCGCCTATTCCACGATCAGCCAGCTTGGCCTTGTGCTGACCTTGCTTGGCCTTGCTTCAGCTTATCCCCCCGGGGCGGAGGCGAAGCTTGCGGCGTACGGCTCAGCGGCCGCTGCGGCAGCGCTCTTGCATCTGGCCAATCACGCGGCATTTAAAGGAGCGCTGTTCATGGCGGCGGGGATTGTCGATCATGAAACAGGCACACGCGATATCCGCCATCTAGGCGGGCTTATGCGGCTCATGCCGGTTACTTTCGCCGTATCGCTTGCGGCGTCTCTGTCGATGGCCGGTGTACCGCCGTTTGGCGGATTTATAAGCAAGGAGCTGTTTTTCGGCTCAGCGCTTGCTGCGATCCGCAGCGGCGGCTGGAGCGCGGCGGCTGTGCTCATTCCGATAGTTGCCTGGACGGCGAGCGCGTTTACGTTCCTGTACAGCGCGGTGTTCGTCTGGCGCACATTCGGAGGCTCCGGAAGCACGGAGCGGGAGAAGCAGCCTCATGAAGCTTCACCCGGCCTGCTGCTGCCGCCATTGCTGTTGGCCGGAGCGGCGCTCCTGCTCGGCGTCATGCCAGGACTGATTACGTCCGGCGTGCTGCAGCCAGCGCTGGCAGCGGTTTATCCGGGGGCGCCGGAATCGTACGCGAAGGTATCGTTATGGCATGGCTGGACGCCTGAGCTGCTCATGACGTTTGGCGTATTTGCGGCAGGAGCGCTGCTGTTCCTTGCAGCTCCTAAGCTGCCGCTGCTTCATCGGGCCGCCCGTACGCCTTTCAGCTGGAATGGGTTGTACAGCGGAGGCTTGAAGGGTTTGGACCGTGCTTCCGGCAAACTGACCTCCCTGTATCTGACCGGTTCTATGCGGCATTACGCCGGATATGTGGTGCTATTTTTCATTGTTGCCTTGTCCGCAGCCGTTTGGCTGTCAGGAGGTTTTCGCATCAGCCTGCACGGCATGGCGCCTGTAACCATTTATGAGGGAATCGCTGTAGGAGCGTTGATTGCTTCAGCGCTGGCTGTGCCTTTTGCCCAATCTCGAATGATGGCCATTTTGCTGACAGGAACGGTGGGCTACCTGGTTGTGCTGTTTTTTGTCCTGTTCCGCGCGCCGGATCTTGCCCTGACCCAGATGATTGTGGAGACGGTGTCGGTAGCTCTGTTCCTGCTCTGTTTCTACCATCTGCCTGCGCTCAAAAAAGAGCGGACTGCCGTAAAAACGAAGGTCATCAACGGCATCATCGCGGCCGCTTCAGGCATCGTTGTCACCGTGCTGGCCCTCGGAGCCTTCAGCGGGCGCTCCTTCCCGTCTATCGCCGAGTATTATTTGAAAAACAGCTACGAGCTGGCGGGCGGGAAAAATGTCGTCAACGTCATTCTCGTCGACTTCCGCGGCTTCGATACGATGCTGGAAATCGTCGTGCTTGGCATCGCTTCCTATGCAATTTACGGTTTAATTCGGCTGAAATGGCCGCATGAGGCCGCCGCCGAAGGGAGCGGGAAGCGCGAGCATGAATTTCGGCTGATGTATAAGGATGCCCGCAGCAATGACGTCATTTTGCAAACCTTATCCAAGGTTATTCTGTTTCTCATCCTGACCTTCTCGCTGTATCTGTTGTTTGCAGGTCATCATGAGCCGGGTGGCGGCTTTATCGGCGCGCTAATGACGGCATCGGCGCTCGTTCTGCTCAGTATCGCCTTTGGCGTCAAAACCGTCCGTGCGGCGCTGCCGGTCAATTTCCGCATCGTCACGGCCTGCGGCATCGCAATTGCGCTGTTAACAGGCATCGGCTCGTTTCCGTTTGGCGTTCCGTTTCTGACGCATACGTTCGGATACGCCACGCTGCCGTTTTTCGGCAAAAACGAGCTGGCGACCGCCGTGCTGTTTGATCTCGGCGTTTATTTCACTGTTGTCGGCATGGCGATGACGATTATTTTGGCGATTGGGAGGGACAAGTAATGGAGCTGCTGCTCGCACTTGCTGTCGGCACTTTGTTTGCCGTCGGCGTTTATATGATTCTTGCGCGAAGCCTGCTGCGCGTCATTCTCGGCTTGTCTCTGCTCACCCATAGCGTGCATTTGCTGCTGCTGACGATGTCGGGGCTAAAAGCCGGAGCGCCGCCGCTGCTTGGCGGACAGGCGGAGAGCTATGTTGACCCGCTGCCGCAGGCGCTTATCCTCACCTCGATTGTCATCAGCTTTGGCGTCACCTCGCTGTATTTGGTGCTGGCTTACAAAACCTACAAAAAGCTCGGCACAGACGATACCGAGCAGCTAAGAGGTGAAGCGGATGAATAACATCGTTGTGCTGCCGCTGCTGATACCGCTTTGCACCGCTGTGCTGCTGCTTTTTTTCAGGTCCAGCATCAAGCTTCAGCGCATGGTGAGCGTAATCGGGCAAAGCTCATCGGCAGCCGCCTGCGCCGTGCTGCTTTGGCAGACCGGAACCGGCGGCGTGCAAACGCTGGCTATGGGCGGCTGGAAGGCTCCGTATGGAATTATGTTTACAGCGGACTTTATCGCTGCGCTGCTCGTTACAGCGTCCACAATCGTTGCGGGGTTCTGTCTGTTATATTCCTTCGGCTCGGTTGGCGCGGAAAGAGAAACATTTTACTTTTATCCGTTTTTTCAATTTCTGATGGCCGGAGTCAACGGCTCATTTCTGACGGGAGATTTGTTCAATCTGTTTGTCTGTTTTGAAGTGATGCTTATCTCCTCGTACTCGCTGCTTCTGCTTGGCGGAACGAGGGAGCAGCTGCGGGCAGGGCTTGGATATATGCTGATCAACATCATGTCGTCCACGCTGTTTGTCGCTGCCGTCGCTTATTTGTACGGCGTTACAGGCACGCTCAACATGGCCCATCTGTCGGAACGGATTGCGGCGGCGGGGCAGGACGGCATCTTGTCGGTCATAGCCATGCTGTTCTTGATCGTATTCTCGCTAAAAGCCGGGCTTTTCCTGTTTTTTTGGCTGCCGGGCAGCTACGCAGCGCCGCCGCCGGCCGTAACGGCGCTGTTCGCCGCGCTGCTGACCAAGGTAGGGTTATACGCCTTAATTCGCACGTTTACGCTGTTGTTCCCAGGTGACCCTGAGCTAACGCATAGCTGGATCGGCTGGATGGCCGGGGCGACGATGCTGCTCGGTGCGGCAGGCGCGCTGAGCAGCAAAGACGTGATGCGAATTCTTAATTTCAATATCGTCATTAGCGTCGGCTTTGCCGCTTTTGGGCTGGCTGTCGCCAATGAGGCGTCGCTGCAGGGGCTTGTCTTTTATATGGTGCAGGATATGGCGGCTAAAGCGCTGCTGTTTCTGCTGGGCGGCTTGATGATCCGGGAGGCTGGAACGCAGCGGCTGGACAGGATGGGAGGGCTGTATGCAAGCCGTCCGGGGTTAGCGTGGATGTTTCTGATTGCGGCGCTGTCAGCCGCCGGAATTCCGCCGCTCAGCGGCTTTGCCGGCAAGCTGCTGCTGGTCCAGGGCGGGCTGCAGAGCGGAGCTTACGTGCTGACCGCTGTAGCGTTAGCTTCCAGTCTCATTGTGCTTTATACGCTGGTCCGGCTGTTTATGAAGGTGTTTTGGGGCACGGCCTCTGAACGCCCGACAGCCTGCTCTCTTAATGAGTCAAGCAGCCCCGGATCTTCGCGCTGGGCCGGGATTACCGCCGGAGTGCTCTGCTTCCTTGTTGTACTGCTCGGCGTCGGCTCGGAATGGCTGGCGCAAGCGTCATCCGCCGCTGTGCTCACGCTGCTTGATCCGACCGTTTATATTGATGCTGTACTGAAGGAGTAGATGCGCATGGCCGCTCAATTTCTCATTAATCTGCTCATTGCGTTTCTGTGGATGTTTCTCTATGACGATATGGGCTTTACCCGGTTTATCGCCGGTTTTATGCTGGGCATGGTGTTCATCGGACTGCTCAACCGGTTCCTGAAGCGAGAGTTTTATTTGCGCAAGGTTGTTGCCGTGCTTCATTTATTATGGATTTTCCTGCGCGAGCTGTTTCTGTCCAGCTTCACTGTCATCTATCAGATTATGAAGCCGCGGCTGACGATCCGTCCGGGCATAGTGGCGCTGCAAACCGAGCTGAAAACAAACGGCGAGATGACGCTGCTAGCCTGCCTGATTTGTCTCACGCCGGGAACGCTGACGCTGGACGTTTCTGATGATAACCGGACGCTTTATATTCATGCAATGGATATCGGAGACGCCGAGCAGCTCAAGCATCAGATCCGCAATTCGTTTGAAAAGGCGATTATGGAGGTGACGCGCTGATGGTTGCTGCACTGCTGCAATTGTCGCTTGTGCTGCTTGCGCTATCCATAACCGGCTGCATGTACCGGCTGCTAAAAGGGCCTTCCGCATCGGATCGGATCGCCGCGCTGGATACGATCGGCATTTTGCTGCTGTCGATGATTGCGGTGCTCGGCATGCTGCTGCATACAACGGTTTATTTTGACATCATATTGGTTATCGGGATTGTGAGCTTTATCGGAACGGTGGCCTTGGCGCGTTACATCGAGCGGGGGATGGTGATGGAGGATGAATAGTTCGTTTGGGCTTCTGGCTGCCGTGCTTGTGCTGCTGGGAGCTTTGCTCAGCCTGTTCAGCGCCTATGGGCTGATTCGTCTGCCCGACGTCTATTTACGCTCCCATGCCGCGACCAAAAGCGCTACGCTAGGCGTGTTGTTTATTTTGACTGGAGCATTTCTCTATTTCTCGCTTGTAGAAGGCGTCGTCAGCGTGAAGCTGCTGCTCGGCATTGTGTTTGTATTTTTGACAGGGCCGGTGGCAGGGCATCTCAATGCGCGTGCCGCTTACCGCACAGGGGTGAAGCTTTGGGAGCGCAGCAGCCAGGATGATCTGAAGCAGGCGCTGCAGCAGGAGCGTGAAGCTGCGAAGGATAATGGCGGCCAGCCGAAAATACTGAAGGAAGATCCATTGCCGTAGTTATAGTTGCCGGAAGGATAAAGGGTTATTGGTTGGTAAAGGAATTATAGGATGAAAAAGGGATTTGATTATTAATTTTCGTTGATTTAGCTAAAAATTAAAGCCGTTAAATGTTTGCGATACCGTAAAAAGATAAGTCTGCCTCGCTACTTTAAGCGAGGCAGGCTTCTTTTTTTGCGCATAAGAAGTCTGGAAACTCATAAGGATAATTATGGTAGTTATTCCTTTGGGATTGTGGTAATATATGCCTATTGAATATCTAATTCTGGAAATTTTCACTGGAAACGGAGAAATTGAAAAAGGATGCTTCCGCTTATGGGCCGTATCGGACTTATTTTGGTCTTTTATTTTCTCTTTTTCCTTGGCCCATTCGGCGTTTATGCCGTTGGCATGGTCATGTTTCTTATTTTTGCGCGCATGTCGCTTAAGCTTCTGGAGGAAGAGTATCGCTGGGAGCGGCGCGGGGGAAGGGGCAGAGGAAGATGGCTCTGAGCCGCCATGTTTTCCTTTCAGTCAGCTGCCCCCGTCTAAAAAGAACGTTACCCCGCAGAAAAGCCCGCTTTCGCGACTCGAAAGCGGGCTTTTTAAGATGAGGTTACATCGCTTCGGACTGCGACAGATCCTCTTGAATTAAGTCAGCCGTTAGCTGGCCGCTAAGGGTAACCATTGGCACGCCGGCTCCCGGATGAGTGGAGCCCCCGACAAAATAGAGCCCTTCCAGCAGCGGGCTGCGGCTCGGAATTTTGAATCCGCCGTTCAGCTTGCGGTCGGTAACCGCTCCGTAAATGGAACCGCCGTTTGCTCCGTACAGCGATTGCAGATCATCGGGAATGAACTGGTTCTCATACACGATATGCGACCGCAGATTGTCTGCGCCCATCCGCTCCAGCTTGTCCAGAACGAGCTCGCGGTAGCGGCTGCGATGCTCCTCCCAGCTTTCGCCGGGCTGAAGCGGCGGCACATGGGTCAGCACAAACCAGTTCTCGCAGCCTTCCGGCGCCTGGGAAGGATCGCTTTTGGAGGAGATGCCGACATATACGGTTGGGTCGTCAGTCGGAATACGGTCAACAAACATCTCATGAAATTCCCGCTGCGGATCATGCGAGAAAAAGAAATTGTGATGCTTGAACGCGTCGTAGCTGCGGTTCACGCCGAGCAGCAGCACATGGCCGGATACGGCCGGTTCGTACTTGGCGAGCTTCGCCAGCTGGCGCTGGCTGCCGGGAGCGTCCCGGAGCAGCGAACGATGTGCCGGAATCGCCTCCAGGTTGCAGACGACAATATCGGCATTCAGCTCTTCGCCGCTAGCAAGCCGGACGCCGCTTGCCTGTCCGTCGGTCTCCATAATAGCCGTTACTTCGGCTCCGGTGCGGACCGGTACGCCAAGCTCCTCCAGCAGGCGCAGCTCTGCGCGGGCAATCTCGTACATGCCGCCCTTCACAAAGTAGATGCCAAGTCCCATTTGCACATAAACAAGCTGCGAAAGAACAGCCGGAGCGGCATACGGGGAGGAGCCGATATACATCGTGAAAAACTGGAAAATTTGCCGCAGATGCGGATGCTGCAAATGCTGCTCAGCCAGCTGGGACACAGATTTCATCGGGTCCATTGCCAGCAGCTCCCGCAGCGAATGCTCCTGGCGGAGATCGGGAAGGCCAGATAACGTGCGGCTGTAAAAGCTTTTCATGCACAGATCGTACTGCTTCCGGCAATAGTCCAAATACCCGAGAAAACGGCCGCGGTCGGCTGGCGACAGTGAATCGATTGCTTCCAGCATAACCGGCAGATCGCCAGTCAGATCCAGCACGGTCCCATCCTCGTAAATGCCTCTCCACTGCGGCTCGACCCGCTGCAGCGTCACATAGTCGTGCAGGCTGCGTCCGGCAGATTCAAATAGCTTTTCCAGCGTCCAGGGCATCGTCAAGATGGACGGTCCTGTATCGAACTGATACCCAAGGCCGGAGCGAATGTTCAGCTTGCCTCCGGCGCGTTCGTTTTTTTCGAGAACGGTCACCTCATGCCCGTCCGACCGCAGCCGGATCGCGGCCGCCAATCCAGCCAGCCCTCCGCCTACTACAATAATCTTTTTACCCATCACATGTTCCTCCTCCGTCTTGAAGGGTTAAGGTCCGTCTATACTAAGCTGTATCCCTTGCGCTATCGGAACAGCTTCCGATTGCATCTTTTACCCATTGTGGGCGGGAATGCCTCAGTGAATACCTCAATTTAAGAGAAAGAGTCGGATTTTTTGGAGGAGATTGCGAATGAACGGAGCGGTCACGCTAGTTTTGCTTGTTTGCGGCTTCATATTGCTGTCTCGTAAACGGCTGAAAGAGTCGCAGCTGGAGGGATGGCTGAAGGAGAGCAAATCTTTCTATCATCGCAGCTCGTCTGCGAACATGAATACGGAAGCTCCAGAGCCGACGACACGGTGGAGCGTTATTATTCCGGCGCGGGACGAGGAGGCCAATCTGGCCGTACTGCTGCCGATGCTTGTTAGCCAGAGTGAGGCTCCTCTGGACATTATCGTGGTTGACGACGGCTCCCGGGACGGAACCGCCAGCTTTGCCGCTTCGCAGCCCGGCGTGACCGTAATCGAGGCGGGTCCGCTGCCGCTTGGCTGGCGGGGCAAAAATTGGGCTTGCAGTCGCGGGGCAGAGCTGGCCCGCGGGAACCGGCTGCTTTTTTTGGATGCGGATACGAGACCTGCGCCGCAATTCATCGCCGCTATCGGACGAACATGTGTCCCTGGCACATGCGTGACGGTTCAGCCCTGGCATGAAGCGGGCAGCTTTGCCGAGCGGCTATCGGCTTTTTTAAATGTGGCCGTGTTAGCAGGCTCGGGCCGGTTTCTGGCGGCTCTTTCCGGGAAACGCGGCAGTGTTTTGAGAGACGATCAGGTGCAGGGAGAAGCAGCGGTTCATACGTCTATTAGAAGGAGCGTCCAGCGTGCCGGTAAGCTAGGCCGGTCTGGAGGAGCATTCGGCCCTTGTCTTGCCTGTACCCGAGCGGATTATGAAGCGGCCGGAGGGCATACGAGCGTGAAAGGCGAGGTGCTGGACCACGACCGTTTGGCGGCCCGCATGGAGCAGAGCGGAGTAAGGAGCATGGCTCTTTTAGGCGGGCGGCTGCTTAAATTCCGCATGTACAGCGGGGGTTTGCCTGATATGACAGCCGGCTGGGCCAAAAGCATTGCCTTAGGCGCAGGAGGCTCGCCTCGACTTGCGCTGCTGCTCATGATTTTGTGGGTATGCGGGCTGGTTGGAGCGGCGTCCGGCTTGGCCGGAGAGCTCGTGGAGGCGGTTTCGGCGTTGGCGGGCGGTGCTGGAGCGGACATATCGGGACTGGTTGTTTCCGTGCTGCTGTACGGGCTGGCCGCAGCAACCGCAGGAGCGGCTTGGCGTTTTGCAGGCTCCTTCGGCCGGGCTTCGGCGCTGCTGTACCCGCTGCATCTGCTCTATTTTTTTATCGTGTTTGCCTATTCTCTCTACCGTGTTTATATCCGGCGCAGCGTGAGCTGGAAAGGGAGGGATCTGGATGTGGCTTGAGCTGGCTCCAGGCGCAGTTATGGGACTGAATGCGGCGGTTCTGCTGCTGCTGCATGCCTTGTCCGTCGTGATTGCGCTCAAGCTGCCTTTGCGCAGCTTGGTGCGGGACGGGCCGCTGACCCGTCTGCGGCAGTTCGAAGCGGATGGACGCCTCTATGAGCGGTCGCTTGCCATTCGTCGCTGGAAGGACAAGCTGCCGGATGGCGGCAGCTGGATTAACTGCGGATTTTCCAAGCGCAGCCTGCAATCCGGTCATACGGAATATTTAAGTCGATTTACGGCGGAGACGCGTCGAGGAGAGCTCGCGCACTGGATGATGCTGCTTCCCATTCCGCTGTTTTTTCTATGGAATAGCGCGTTTGGAATGATAGTAATCCTGATATATTCGCTTATTGCGAACATTCCTTGCATTCTCGTTCAGCGCTACAATCGGTCGCGTCTATTGAAAGCCATGTCGCGAAAGCGCCGATTGTGATATTCTAGATGGTGATATTTCGCAGGCCAGTAGAATAGAGTTGGAGGAGCTGTCTCGCAAAAATGGAATTTGATGTGCAATACATAAGCTTCTTCGTCATCCAGACGGACGGAGAGGGGACGGATTCCGGCAAGAGGTTCCGCCACTTTGCGACGATGGACGGCGAGGATTACGAGGACAGCCCGCTGAAGGAGTTTTTGAGCGGCGAGTTTGCCCGGATCGTCAAGCGCAAGGCGGAGCGCAATCCCAGCTCGGAGTCGGTGCCGACCAAAATCGGGCGTTTCCGCGTGGAGCCCGGCTACGAGCTGGACAGCAACCCGGATTATAACCTGCTGCAAAGGCTGCGCAGCGCCGATACGGCGGAACGGTTCCACAGCATTGCCGACGAGCTGGTGCGGATCTATATGGATACGTCAGCGGTGCGCGGCGGTGCGCTCATTGCGGTGCAGGCAAAGCTAAGCAAGCTGTTCGACACGCCGTTTCTGTTTGTGCTCAAATGCGATTTTGAGTCCAAAATCGCCCGTATCGCCGACGAGCGAAGCCTGATTTCCAACGTGGAAATGGCGATCAGCGCCCGCAGCATCAAGTCGATCCAATATCCGCATATGCCGGAGGAAGGCATGCTGGAGCCGTGGGAGGTCAAGCTTCATCAGTCCTCGCATGCCCGCTATTTTGAGGACTTTCTCAAATTTGTCGGTTATGAGCGCCCGCTTCCTGAGGTAATGGGAGAGCAAGTGCTGGAGATGGTCCAGCAGCACATGACGGATAAGTGGCAGGACGACACAAGTCCGCTGCGTAAGGAAGAAGAGGAAGCGGTAGAGATTTGGGCGGCCTCCGAAAAAAGAGAGCTGCTGGAGCGCTGGACGCCGGAGCAGGTATTTGCAGCCTCTGCTGTTTTGGTGGAGCAGAAGGAGGATCTTGGCCTTAGCTTCAAGCTTGGCGGAGTTCAGGTGAAAGGGCTGTTGTCCGACTTTGGCAGCTCGCTGCATTTTGCGCGGCATAACGGCAAATACGTTGCGGTCATTGAAGGGGACTTTTTTCAGTTCGAGCGCGGCATTTCGCCCGTGGAGCTCATTCATCCGCCTGAGCTGACACAGGTAATGGAAGTGATCGGCCAGAATACGGCGGACGGGGAAACCCCTCCGGCAGCCGGATTTGCAGAGCAGGTGTTTGGGAGCCCGGATGCCGGCGGGCATGGCGACGGGTCGAGCTCCCCGGCACTGGAGAACGGGAGTCCGCTTCCGAGCGGCGCTGCGGATGATGACGATGTGCCGTGGTAAGGTCTAGTTGAGGCTTACTAAAATTATCAGAAAGCAACAATAAAGGTAGGCGAGAGCTCTATCATCTGCCCTAACAGCTGGAAATTTTCGTTGAACAACAATTCCGAGAGGAGGAGACATCAATGAAACAGGTCATGTTCATTGAGCTTGGCATGGGTACGGATCTGCATGGCCAAAACATTACAAAAGCAGCGGTACGGGCCGTGCAGGACGCCATTCACCGTAATTCCATGCCCGGGCTGCGCACAGTGCTTCCTGGCGGAAGCCTGGACAACATGAAGGTGCGGGTGAAGCTGGCCGTGCCATGCGACGCGGACAAGGTCGATGTGGAAGCGGTCAAGGCGGAGCTGCCTTACGGCCAGGTTGAGGTTGAAATTATGCCGGGCGGAATGATTACGTCGAGCGGCATTATTTTGGCGGACAAGGACGATAGTAACGATCTGATTTATGTCGTGCTCGCGTCGGTTGAGGCAGGATATTAGAGAGTATATGAGAGAACGGGAGTGTAGCGAGTGGATTATATCAAAGCCGTCATACTGGGCATTGTAGAAGGATTAACGGAGTTTTTGCCGGTGTCTTCCACCGGGCATATGATTCTCGTTGCAGACTTGCTGGACTTTACCGGCGACCGCGCCAAAACCTTTGAGGTCGTCGTTCAGCTCGGAGCGGTGCTTGCCGTATTCGTGCTCTATTTCAAACGGTTCATCGGCTTTCTCAAATTCGATTTTTCCAAAGGCTCCGGCCTGAATGCGCTGCACGTTATTCTCGGCATGATTCCGGCAGGGATCATGGGCGTCCTGCTGCATGGTTTCATCAAAGACTACTTGTTCAGCACAGCGACCGTTCTGCTGGCGCTCATTGCCGGCGGTGTCCTCATGATTGCCGCGGAGCAGTACCAGAAGCGCCGTGTTCCATCCGCCGAGACGGTGGACGACATTACGTATAAACAAGCGTTTGGCATCGGAATGTTTCAAATCTTGGCGCTCTGGTCGGGATTTTCCCGTTCAGGCTCGACGATTTCCGGCGGGATTTTCATGGGCACAAGCCAAAAGGCCGCGGCAGATTTTACGTTTATCCTGTCCGTGCCGATGATGTTCGGAGCAACAGGTGTTGATCTGTACAAAAGCCGCGATCTGCTCGTGCCGGAGGACTATGGTCTGTTCCTAGTCGGTTTGCTCGTATCGTTCGTAGTTGGCCTCATCGCTGTTGTGACATTTATCAACCTAATCAAAAAGCTCAAGCTGAGCTGGTTTGCATACTACCGCTTTGGTCTGGCTGCGCTGTTCTTCTTGTTCATGATGTAAGTTTATAGGCAGACTTAAAAACCGGTCCCCGCATGGCGGGAACCGGTTTTTTGCTTATTTTTTATACTTGCCTGGCGGGTAGCTGCCTGCAGATGTGGACGAAGAGGGATGGGAATCCGCCGTTTTCCCTCTGCCAGAAGCGAACTGTTTGACCGTATCAATCAGCTTGTCCCGCGCGCTTTTGTTCCGCATCAGATAAGTAACGCCTGCTCCGATAGCCGTACCGATTAATTTTTTATTCATTGCAACTCCTCCTTGATGGGCTTGTTGAGTATTGTTTACCCGCTATTGGCCTGAAGAAACTTTAGCGCTCAAAAGTCAGGAGAAGAAATACTCTGAGACTGTAGAAGGTTTCAAAGTCCGTCTAGAGGAGGGTCTAATAATTGGTCTTTGGCGGGTTATGGAATTAATTTCCTCATATTACAATGAAGCATATCAACCAAGAGGGAAGGGATTAAAATGATTCAATCCGTATCAGCACCGCGGGAAGTTAAAAAGTCAGTTCAGTTTTGGTTCATTGCCATTGCTGCAGGAATTTTTGAAATGGTTATTGCGCTCATCCAACAATTTTCACAGGAATCCGATTCGGGAGGCGGAATTATTATCGCAGCCGGAATAAGAACCGTCATTTTTGCGGCATTGGTCTATGTCATCATGAAGATGTATCGCGGGAAAAACTGGGCGCGTATTGTTTTAACCGTGCTTCTCGGAGTTATTGGAACTCTTTCGCTGATTATCGATCCGATTCAATGGCTTTTGAATGGAAATGCATTAAAGGATATGTTTGACGGCATGACGGTTTACTCCAGCTTGTTCGGGCTGAGCCGTGTTATTCACATCGCGGCTGTTTTTGCAGGATTAACGATGATGTTCCGGCCGGCTGCGAATCGGTATTTTCGTGCGGGTTAGTGATAAAGTTTAATTGCTTTGTCTTTAATTCTTTTCACGCTATCTAAGGGTAAGGTACCTTCTGTTCTATCCATATATGTAATTTCTTCATCAAACGTAGTAATAAAATCTCTAATTTCAAAAAGGTTTTTTTCTTCTCCTATCGTTTTAAGAATATGTTCAAAATATAAGTTCATATCTTTCCACATCTCGGATTGATTACCGTTCAAACTCATTGCGGCTGATTCATTACTTAAATTGTTTAAGTAGCTTACGAGAAGACTTAGTTGGTTATGGTCATACTGATCATCCATTGAATTAATTAGAACTTGCAGGTGATGGGAATTTGATACCAATTGAGATTCATTTACTGATCTATAGTTCGTGTTTAAATCTTCCAACTCGGCTATCTTAGTTTTTTGAACATGAATTTTATGGTTGACTAAAATTGTGGAAATGATAACCAATAAGAGTGTACAGACCAAATAGACTTTCTTCATTTTTTTCCTCCAGATGAAAATGTGTTGTATCCATATTAGCTTTGATTTCACTTAAAAACTCTTGGTATTTTTTTCATCCAATCGAATGAATTAAAGCAAATTTTACGCTTAGATGTGGCTTTTATCCCTTCACAAACGTCTAAATAGACATCAAATTAAAAGGAGGCACATCGAAATACATTCAATAAATGAAGAATCCACGGAGTTTTTGTATTCTCAATATTTTAATCGAATCCATCGAATCATTTGCATTAAAAAAGGTCCTGTGGAAGCGGAGGATTTGGCGCAGAAAGTTTTTGTTAAAGCTTTAGAGCATGAGAGTTTGTTTCGTAATGAGTCCAGTTCGTTCACTTGGCTGTATCGAATTACGATGAACATAATTATTGACGAGCTCCGTAAGGGGCACATTCGAAAACAAATGGAGCAGTTCAGCCTCGAATCCTCACTATTAACGATGGATTTTACGAATCATGTGGAAATGAAAATTGATTTATCAAGTGCGTTGAAGCGTTTTAACGAATTGGATCGGGAAATTATTACACTTAGATTTTTCATCGATTGTTCGTTTGAAGAGATCGCTTCGATTGTTGGAATGAGAAAGAGCGCTGTGAAAAACAGATTGTACCGGGCCTTGGGCAAACTTCGTACGGAACTGCTCGATTGGGGAGGGGCTAAACCGATGTCAACTGGTGAATGGATTAGTTTGGTGAATTTACTGGAAGATGAATCAAATGTAGCTAGGAACCGGACTGTAACCGAAGAGATTTTTGGTGAGCTGAAAGCCAATCTGGACCGAATTACGGATCATTTTAGGCCATTATCCACAAAAATTAATATTGAAATCTATCCGGACCTAGAAACTTTCCACACACAAACGGGTAAGCCGAATGGACCGGATTGGTATATTGCGATGCTCTCAAATGATGGAAAAACGATAAAAATGGTGTCGCCTCTAAATCCAGGACCACAGCACTCCTACCAGTCCGTAACAAAAGCAGTATTAAGCCTTTTTGCTACAGCCGTTGCTCTTCAGCTGAACAAAAATATCCCGCAATGGCTTAGATCAGGCATCGGTCATTATGAAGCCAACCATCCTTGGGGCGACCTTAGGACGGAAGTGAGGTCAGACTTGGAACAGGGGATAATTCCCAAACTGGCTGAACTAAATGGTGACTGGGGTGACTTTACAGATCGTAAGGGACATATGTATTCTTTTACGATTGTGGAATATATTGTCGCGGTATATGGATATAAGGCGTTACGTGCGCTTATTCAAAATTCAGACGCATACACGGACATATTTGCATGTTCAGAAACTGAATTCGAGCATAAATGGAAGGATTACCTGACTTTAAAATATGCGTAGGAGAAATCCAGCGGCTAGGGCCATCCGATTTAGGATGGTTCTGGCCTTTTGTAAAAAGCTTGCCTTTACCTATATATGATAATGTTGAGATTAGACATTGTTTATCCGTTGAAGGGGCGTGAATACAATGAGTGAGTTGAAAGAGTTGACCAATGAATCTCGTAACAGATGGGACGGCATCGCTGGGTTTTGGGATGATTATATGGGTGATGAAAGTAACCAATTCCAAAGGGGAGATCGTAAGACCAAAAACAGAAGAGCTATTAGCTGTTGTAGAGGGTCAAACAATACTTGATATTGCTTGCGGGAACGGGAACTTCTCCCGTCGATTAGCTGATCTTGGCGCAAAGGTGGTTACTTTTGACTACAGCTCAAACATGATTGAACGGGCAAAGCTGAGGTCGAAAAATTATTCCAGTACAATTGATTATCAAGTAATTGATGCAACAAGCTTTGATTCGTTAATTAAGCTTGGAAGCGAACGTTATGATATGAACCAATGGAGTCGATTGGAGTTAGAGGGCAGCCTGTTTCCCATCTTGTTTTTCATAGGCCGTTAACGTATTACATGAATTTGTTTTTAAGCTCTAACTTTGTACTTGATGGATGGGAGGAACCTAGCTTTCAAAAGGATGAAGATAGCAACAAACATTTCGACTGGTATGACATCCCTCCTGCGGTAATATTTCGTTTTAGGAAACGGTAACGTTTTGTACGACTTGATCATAAAGGGAGGCGACTTATGATAGATTCAATAGAAGAAATAATTGTGCATTATTTTCATTACGAGGATGTAAAAACGGAATCGGTTCCGTTTGGTCTAACGAATACGACTGTTTTTATAACCGTGAATGACCAAAAATTTGTCATTCGAAAGTATGACCGCTACACAAAGTCAATTCAAAGCCTGCACTTGGAAATGAATATTACGTCCTTCTTAGAGGGGCTTCAGCTGCCCTTTGAAATACCAAGGTTTTTGCCTACTCTAAACGGGGAAAAATTTGTGAAGCTGCAGGATGGTACTCTAGGAGCTTGCGTGACTTATATTCAAGGTTCCGTACCTGAACTTTTAACTCCCAAAGATGCCAAAACGATTGGACGCGTGGTCGGAGAATTGTCAAATAAGCTAAATATGTATAAACAACCAGACAATTTAAACTTCAGCGGGATTCCTTTCACTGATATGTATACGATCCATCCGCTCGTTAATCAAGAATCAGTCGAATCCTTTTGGAATAACCCTCCTTTTCAAATTACGGATGAACAAAAAAATGGTTATCATCTTGCAGTTGCATCGGTTAAGAATCAGCTTGAGTCACTAAAGTTATTGCCAAAACAATATGTGCATCATGATTTACTTCTGTATAATTTGCTAGCGACTGGCGAGAATATCACAGGTGTTCTTGACTTTGATTTTATGGGTTATGATATTGCGTTTTTAGAGTTTGTTATTAGTTTTAATCATGTTCTGCAGGAGTCGAAAGGCTCTTTACTTATGGCGGCAGCTTTCATTGACGGATATACAGAGTACTGTTCCTTTAGTAAAGATGAACTTCGGCAGTTAATAACGTTGACTCGCCTCTATCATGTTGCGGTACTGCATATTTATATTGGGCAATATCTAGCTGGTAAAGATATTCGTTTGGCATTCACATACATCATTAATCAACTTATTGAACGTGATTGTTGGTTGAATTTAAATTTGGATAAATTGGAGCAGAAGTTCCAGAAAAACATAAGAGCATAAAAAGAAAATAAGGATGGAGTTGATATGGAGATAATTTGCATGATTGACTTTATTGAGGGGGACGTCCCAAGGCGACGGAGCGTACTTTTAATAGAACAGATAGAATAGCAATTCATAAGAAACAGCCCGGTTTACCATGCTGTATAATATAGTTATTGCATTTCATGACATGAACAAGGAGAATCAGAAAATGAGAAAGCTTGTCTTATTTTTGCATTCAACACTTGACGGTTTCGTAGAAGGACCGAACGGTGAGATGGACATTGGATGGGTTTCCTACGATGCTGATTTGGAGAAACACGCCAAAGAAATTCTGAGTACTGCCGACACTGTCATTTGGGGACGTGGGACTTATCAGATGATGCACAGTTATTGGCCGTCTGTGCCTTCGGACCCGTCAGCTTCGCAGCATGAACGGGATCATGCCGAGTGGATCGAAAAGACAGCCAAAATCGTCTTTTCCAAGACGCTGGAGAAAGTCGAATGGAACAATTCCGTACTGGTGAAAGAAGATGTCGAGGAAGAGATCAACAACCTCAAACAGCAACCAGGCAGAGATATGGTCATTCTGGGTAGTCCCAGGTTCGCACACTACCTTATGCAGCTTGATATAATCGATGAATATAAAATCACGGTTTCTCCTGTCCTGATTGGCAAGGGATTGCGCTTATTCGAAGGACTCAAAGAGAAGACGAATCTTAAACTTATTGAAAACAAAACCTTTGATTCCGGAGCTATTGGTCTCTATTACCAAACGGTTAAATAATTTTGGTTCTCAGCTAACTGTTTGTGACTTGGAGGTTCGAAATGAAGGTCAAACGAATCGTCGCCAATATTAATACAACGGATATCACGGCAGCTAAACGCTTCTACGAGGATGTGCTTGGCCTTGATCTATTGATGGATCATGGTTGGATTAGAACGTATGGCTCAAATGAGGAAATGGGCGGCATTCAAATTAGTTTCGCCTCACAGGGTGGTTCAGAAACGCCTACGCCTGATCTATCAATTGAAGTCGATGATGTCGATGCTGCATTAGAAGGCATGAAGAGAGCGGGATTTCCGATTGAATATGGGCCTGCTGATGAGCCTTGGGGTGTTCGACGATTTTATGTTCGCGACCCGTTTGGTAAGCTTATTAACATTCTTGCTCATGAGCATTAATTTCTAACACGTTGTTTTTATCTGACAGAGGATAACTGGATACATATAAAATGCCGTAGCGCTCTTTGAAGCGTTGCGGCATTTTTTAATTCGGAGAACGTGCTTCACCATTTACCGATAGCTTAGAAGCAACATCTGAGTGTACAGTTTCGTTATGAATAGCGAAGATACAGAAAAACAAATCGAAATAAACATCAGGCTTGTAAAAACAAAGGGGATCTTATCTATGAAAAAAATGCTCTATATATTTCTTGTCGCTGCAATAATACCTATTGTATTAGCTGGATGTACAAAAAATGAGTCTAAGAAAGACGATCAACAAATACTAAAAAAAATGGAACAGTCATTAAAAGAACAAAATGTTCCAATATCATTTGTTAGTAAACAAGATGATCCAACGATACTTGATGGAGCGGTCCCTTATGTGTATAAGGTGGATTTAAATCAAAGAGTTGGATATAACGATAGAATTGAAATTTACATATTTCACTCCAATAAGGAGTTGAAAGAAGGACTTAAGCGCCAACATTATACGATGACGACACTCGCATCCTATGAAAATTTCATTTCAAATAAAATACTACTTGTGTATTTTGCTTCCAATGGAAAGACAGATAAATTTAAAGATCAAATTAAAGAAGTTGTTGAAACTATATCATTTTAAATCCTTATTCTATTTGCATCAGCTATCCAGAATAAGTTAACATCCTTGCCGGGCTTATGGAGTAAGCCATTCGTCTCCTCAAGACAAAAACGGCAGCTGGTCCTCTGACCGGCTGCAGTTTTTGTTAATTTACAACTACCGATCCTCATTCACTAATGCGGAATAGCTGGGTAACCACTCTTCACAAGCATCTGCACGTAACTGCAGCTCATTAAACAGCAGGCCGCTATGGTACCCGTCGCAGACGGCATGGTGGAATTGTGCTGATAACGGCAGCAGAAATTTTTCTGCTTGCTGAAAATATTTCCCCATCGTAAAAATGGGGAGTAGATAGGTTCCGTCGTTATAGATGTTTAGGTTGAACCCTGTAAAGCTAACCCAGGGGATGCTTGAAATAGGAAAAGTGTTAGCCGGTTCGTTAGCTTTCGGAGTAAACTGTTTAACACTTCCGTACGTTTTCATATCATCAAGATACCGGGTATAAAAATCGTTGAACTCTTCACTGTATACAGTCCATATACTTGAAAAAGTTTTATCATCATCATGGAATATGGTGAAGTTCGGAGACAGACTATCCCAATAGCCAATTGTCTTATCCGAATTAAAACATGTGCGAAATTCAATATGGCTGTTTACTACTGTAGTTATCATATGAATGAGTGCTGGATACAGTTTAATCTGCCTAATCTTAAGTTCTTTCAACAGCCTGGATATATCGAGATTTGCCGTCATACTGAAGGTGCATCTGGCATTGTTCAAATAATGCTCGAAATAAGGCTTTCGGCTCCAAGTATCCATATGGATTGGACTAAATTTCATATCGTATATAACCTCCTAAAATGTTTTTTGATTTTAGGAGGTTTGATCCACTGCTTTAACCATATCCTCTTCACATTCCAATCGTTTTATTTTAAATGCAATTTTTTCACAAAATAAGTCAACGCTTTCGCGGAACAGGTTAAACTCAACTGTTCCTTCAACAGTTCTTTCGCTTGTTCAACAGACGTAGCGTCACTATTCCGCTGAATCGATTGCAGCCATAACTCCGAAGGCTGGTAACACATGCTGCTCCAGCCCGCTTCATGATCGCTTTGTTTGGCAGCGCCTGTGATAACCACATCTCCATAATTTTGCAGCTCAACAAGAGCTTTTTCATAGTCTTTTTTATCTTCTTTGGCATTCAGGCCAGCTTCTTTCCGCAGATTCCGGGAATCGATATTTCCATTTTCGCTTAGAACCTTATAGAGACGATTGGCCGCATTAGAGATTAATCCGTCCTTATACCGTTCATCCACCGTTTTGTTAGAGGATAGAGCCGTCCTGACAAGGGCGAAGAAGTCGGTATGAATAAAAGCCGCTTTGGGACCGAAAAACTTTCCGTATGCGGCAGCTCCATCATGGGCTATTTGGATTCGCCACAACCAAGGATCGTTTTCATCATTAGTATGCCATTGATTTTGCGCAGCGGCACTCGTCAATGACGGATGTTCCGGAACAAATTCGGAAAAGGGGAGAATCTTGTATTTTTCTACCCATTGTACAAACTCCTCGTAAGTAAAAAGCTCCATGTTCAACAATACACCTTCGTTCCAGCGGAATTTTATGTTTAATTAAAGTCCCGGACAATTACATCCAGCACATGTTGGCCCCAATTCGAGGCCTCCGAGCCGGGTTCATTCCATGCGTAGGTGATGAGAGCTTTCCACAACGCCCAACCGCGTGCGCGATTAACGGTATGTTCGTCCAAACCCATACGTTATGTTGGAATCCCTCCACTGAGGGAACGGGCCATCAATTAATCGGCGTACCAATTCAACCGTAATTTCAATCATGAGCTCGCTTCCGCTTTACCGCCTCCAGTCATAAAACAATTAAAGGTAAATTGCCTCCTAGTGAAAAATTCAGCTTAGGCTAACCTTATGGACGGGTAGATACATGCGCAGCACAAATCCATGTTCGTTCAACGCGGCTTCCATTTTCCCGTTCATCTTTTCCACGATTTTTTTCGATAAATAAAGACCTAGCCCGCTTGACTCCGTATTCGTTCTGCTGGTGACCTCGGTGTAAAAACGCGTAAACACTTTTTCAATCGCGATCTTGCTGTCCGGCTTGATGTCGTTTGTAACGCTCATCATGAGATAGTTTCCTTCGACGCCATATTGAATCACGGCTTTACTTTTGGCATAACGAAGAATGTTTTGAATGACATTTTGAATGACCCGAATAAGCATAACTTGGTCGGCGATAACGGCTCTGTCGATGACCTGTTCGGGAAAAATGATCTCAATATTTTTTTCCTCAAACTGTTCATAAAAGGACAAAAAGAGTTCCTCAACCAGATTTGAAAGAGAGATTGAAGCTAGCGTAATCTCTTTTTGGTTCGTTTCAATCCGTGCCAAATCATAAAAATGATCGGTCATTTCCGTCAGACGTTTGACAGAATGCTCCACAATGTTTAGGTACTGCGCTTTTTTCGTTTCATCTGAAGTTGCGTGCAGCAGCTGTACGTAGCCATGGATCGACGTGAGCGGTGTCCGCAAATCATGAGAAAGTCCGGCAATGGACAGCTTCACATTTTCCTCCATTTGTTTGGCCTGACGGTTTTTTTGCTGGAACGTTTCAATCATCTGATTCAATTCGTCAACGAGATTCAATAATGACTTCTCGCGAAAATCAACAAACAGCTTTCTGCCAAAACCGGCGTTGGCCGGAATTTCTTTAACGCGCTTTTGCAGCTTGCGCAGCTCACGCTTCAGGAAGTAAAGATAAAAAAGAAGCGTTAAGGTAAGGGAGACAAAAATCCATCCCCACATCACGTTCACGCTCCTTCGTTAGTCAAATTTAAATCCGACGCCCCAAATGGTTTTAATATAGGTCTTGCTGCCGGTGTTAAGCTTATTTCGCAGATTGCTGATATGCATGTTAATGGTTTTATCGCTGTCGATAAAGGGTTCCTTCCAGACGCTCTCATAAATGTTGGACCGGCTGAACACCTTTTGCGGATTTTCCAGAAACAGCAGCAGAATCGCAAACTCCCGTCCGGTCAAATGAACCGGCTGATCCTGCAGCGTCACTTCACGCGTGTCCATATTGATGCGTATATCCGAATAATGGATTAGCTTGCCTGTTGATGTTTTTGCTGCATGGCGCAGCTGAATTTGAATTCGTGCGAGCAGCTCTTTCACATCAAAAGGTTTGGTGAGGTAATCGTCCGCTCCATTTGTTAACAGCTCCAGTTTTGTCGGCTGGTCATTTTTAGCGGAAATCACGATGACAGGTACGGGAGAGCTCTGCCGGATATGCCCCAGAAATTGTTCGCCATCCATTCCTGGCAGCATTAAATCCAGCAGCACCAGATCAATGGAATGCTGTTCAATGAGCAGCTTGCCTTCCGTTCCCGAATATGCGCTTTGTACGTCAAAACCGTGCAGCTCCAGGGCTTCCTTTAGAAGCGAATGAATGGAGCTGTCATCCTCGACGATTAATATCGTTGTCAAAAGCATCGACCTACTTTATGTCCGTTCGTTTGAACAGCAGGATTCCTATAGTGGATGATATCACGATTGTAAGCAGACTGACTAATACCATCCTGGGATAAAGGGAAATTTCCGCCGGATTAGCAAAATCCGAATAGAACAGGAACGCTTCCGTGAACCAGAAGGTAATAAATTTAAAATGCTCCGTCTGCAGGAAAATGCCAGCGCCAAAACCGGTTGCAATCGTATAAAGAAAACTCCAGATGAGCGAGACGGCGCTGCTTTTGGACTGAAAACTAATCATCACATAGATCGATACATTGGCCAAAATCAATAAAAGCAGCGTGCCAAACGCTTTGAACGCATAGCTGAAATAGTCATGGATTCCGGCAACCTCGCCAAAGCCATGTAAACTTGTGTAGGTTACTATGCCTAAAGCAGTCATAATCAATATGCCAACTACAGCAAGCAGAGAGGCTACCGCCAATTTTGTCAAATAATATTGCGTGCGGCTGCGGCCTAAAGACAATACATTACGAATCGTTCCATTTTGAAATTCTTCCCCAATAAAAAAGCTGATAAAAGCGCTGACGATGAGCAAAATCGCAAATCCGTTTTTTTCCATCATCAAAATGCCCGTCGCGCCGTTTACAACTGTCTCAAGAACCTGTTTAAGACTGGAGCTTTTGCTTTCCAGAGCTTGGTAGATGGGGATGATGACAAATAAGCCAAGTACAATCCATACCTTTTTGCTTCGCAGCAATTTTATTTTTTCGGCTGTTAGAAGATTAAACATGGCGGCTCCCCTCGGTTAATTGCAAAAAATAATCTTCGAGTTTTTGTCTGGATGCGCCAATACGCATCACGTTCACGCCTGCTAAAACTAAGGAACGATTGATGAGCGCAACATCGTCTAAACGCTCAAAAATATTGATCTCCATTCCATTGATTACTTCGTAATCTCGAATTCCGAGTTCGTTCAACACAACAACAGCAGTTTGAACCTCGGATGTTTCCAGTTCAATGTACTGCCGGGTTTCATTTGTTAACTCATCCTGCGAAAGCTCCTTAATGAGTTTCCCATCGTGTAAAATCCCGTAATGGGTAGCGACCTGGGAAAGCTCGTCGAGCAGGTGGCTGGAAAGTAAAACGGTCATGCCGCGCTCCGTCACTAACCGCTGGATAATTTCGCGCATTTCCACAATGCCGGACGGATCAAGGCCGTTCGTCGGCTCGTCCAAAATTAAGAATTCCGGGTTTGTCACTAGAGCGCAAGCGATCGCTAATCGTTGCCGCATGCCAAGGGAGAAGTTTTTTGTGCGTTTTTTGCCTGTGTGGCTCAGATTCATCAGACGAAGCAAACTATCGATTTCGCGCTCGCTGACACCGCCGTTTGCCGCCTGTACCCGCAAATTTTCCCGCGCCGTTAGATCCGGATAAAGCGCCGGTGTTTCAATCGATTGCCCCATTTTTCTTCTAGCACGCTGCAATCCGGTTATTCCCGTTTCGCCAAACAGCTCTATTTCGCCCTCGTCGATGGTTATTAAACCCATGACCGTGCGCATAAAGGTGGACTTTCCCGCGCCGTTTTCCCCGATGAGGCCGTAAATCATCCCGCGTTTAATTTCGATGGACACCTTGTGGAGCGCGTTGTGCTTGCCATATTTTTTTGAAATATTTGTTGCTTTAAGAATTGTTTCCGGCATCTCATAACGATCCCTTCCAGTTCGATGATGATTATAGGATAGGCGTTAGACATAAAGATTTAACCCTGAAAAGGATAAAAAAAGGGTAAAGATTTTGAGATGGGAACAGGAATAGATTGGATTAAGTTGAAAGGGTAATTCAAGAACAACGAGGAGGCGTTTTGTTGAGGTTATCCGAAACGTGGAATTTGGATTCTATATTTCCAGGCGGGAGTGAATCGGAAGCATTCTCGAGATTTATTCAGGAGTTGGAAGAGGATATGGCTGAAGCGAAAAAAAGGCTTCGGGAGTTCGTCAGCCCGTCGGCACAACATTCCGTTTACATGGATCTTTTGAGTGACCTGCAGAACCTGATGCTTCGAACTAAACAGGCCGCTTCGTATACCTACTGCTTGACCGCTCAGGATGTGACCGATCAAAAGGCGAAAGCTCTGCACGGACGATCGAAGCAAAATGAAGCGGACCTTCAAATATTACTCTTCAAGTTCGCGGAAAAACTAGCTGAGATTCCTCAGCAGCAATGGCAGGAGCTTACTTCCAAAGATGAGATTCAACCCATTTTATTTTCATTAAATGAAATGAGGCAGCAAGTTTTAGACAAGCTGTCATCGGCACAGGAAGAGCTGATCGATGATTTGGCTGTGGAAGGGTACCATTCCTGGATGTCTTTATACACAACCTTAATTCGGCGGATGCAAATTCCTTTTGAGCAGGACGGGAAAGTGGAGCTTTATTCAGTGGAGAGATTGGACAGAGTATTTTCCAGCCCGGATCGCCAGGAACGAGAGCAGGCCTTTATCCGTTATACGGAAGCTTTCCGCGGTGAGGAAGAGGTTTTTGCGAATATTTTAAACAATATGACCGGATTTCGCTTGAAAATGTACAAACATCGGGGATGGAACTCCGTATTGCAGGAATCGCTTGGACTGAACCGGATGTCTCAACCGACTTTAGAGGCCATGTGGGCAGCCGTAACAAGGAGCAGAGAGAATTTCTCTCGTTACTTTAAGCGCAAAGCGGAGCTGCTGGGCTTAGATAAAATGAGCTGGTTTGATGTTCATACATCTGTCGGCAGCTCTTCGTCCGTTCTTCCTTTCACCGATGGAGTAAACTTTATTTTGGAGCGATTTCGCGGGTTTTCACCGTTAATGGCCGAGTTTGCGGTTAAGGCGTTTGACGAAAAGTGGGTCGAAACCGAAGACCGCCCCAACAAGTCGCCAGTGGGATTCCATGCCGGATATCCGCTAATTAAACAATCCCGAATTTTTAAAGCCTATTATGGAACAGCTCATAACGTCGCGACTTTAGCCCATGAATTGGGCCATGCCTATCACCAAAGTTTAATCAATGAAATGCCGCCGCTGGCCCAGAAATACGGGTTGAATTTGGCTGAGACTGCGTCCATACTGTCCGAATCGCTTGTGATGAACGGTTTAATCCAGCAGGAAATGAGTAGAGACGAGCAGATCGCTTTACTGGACGCTAAAATCAAGATGAGCGCAGAGTATTTTTTTAATGTGTATACCTGTTATTTATTTGAAAAGAGCTTATATGCGGAACGAGTCGCCGGGCCTTTAAGCCCGCAGCGTTTAAGTGAATTAATGGTCGAGGCGCAAAAAGCGGCCTATGGCGATGTGTATGAAGTATACAATCCTTATTTTTGGGCTTCAAAGTTTCATTTATATATCACAAGGCATTCGTTTTTTAATTTCCCTTACACGTTCGGATTTCTTTTCAGTACTGGAATTTATGCACAATCGATGGAGGCAGGCCGGGAATTTGAACATACTTATGCAAACTTATTACGCGAATCAGCCAGTATGACGGTAGAGCAGCTAGCGGCCAAACACTTGGGAGTCGATCTGCAAAAGGTGGAATTTTGGGAGAATGCCGTTAAGCTGGTTACAGCGGATATTGACCAATTTTTGGGAATTACTGAAGATGGAAGATGATCGTTCGTTCAGATTGAACAAATATCAAACTAATGTTGAAGGAGGAACGAACAGATGGTGAACAGACAATTCGTCCTAGATTGGCTGCTTGACTCCGACCCTTCAATTCGCTGGCAGGTGATGAAGCATTTAACGGGCGCATCTGCGGAAGAGGTGGCAGCCGAGCGCGCACGGGTTGCAACCGAAGGCTTTGGCGAGCAGCTGCTTTCCTTGCAGGGGCCCGATGGGTCCTGGGCCGGATCGGCTTGGAATGAAGAATGGAATTCCACGATGCATGTTCTTACTCTGCTGCGGGAATTGGGGCTGGATCCTGCGAGTGAAGAGGCGAAGCATGCGTTAAAGCTTGTCCGTGAAGGTGTAAACTGGCGGGGCTGGGATTGGGACGGTACATGGAAGGGCTGGGATTTTATCGGCACTCCTTTTTTTGCAGGGGAGGTTGAGCCTTGCATTAACGGGCAGGTGGCGTCGAGCGGCGCCTATTTCGGTCAAGATGTGGAGCGAATTGTGGGACTCTTGCTAGGGGAGCAGCAGCCTGACGGAGGCTGGAACTGCGAAGCTGCCAATGGCTCGATGCGTTCCTCGTTTAATACGACCATCTGTGTGCTGGAAGCTCTATTAGAATACGAGTTTGCCGGGGGAGCCCTTCATCATCAGGTGAGGGAGGCTCGCCTGCGCGGAGAGGAATATTTGCTGGAGCGCCGTCTGCTACGGCGGCGGACAACGGGAGAGATCGTAAATCCGGAGTGGAAACGCCTTTCATTTCCGACTTGGTGGCACTATGACGTTTTGCGAGCACTTGATTATATGCGGAGAGCCAGAGCCATGCCGGACGAGCGAATGTCGGAAGCCATTGAGTTGCTTCAGTCTAAATGCGACAGCGATGGCCGGTATCCGCTTGAGCATCAGCACCCTGGGGTGATGCCGGTAGAGCTGGGCGAAGCAGAGAGCCAGCCGAGCCGGTGGAACACGTTACGGGCTATGCGGGTATTGGATTGGTATTCGGGAAAGAAGACTGCATTTAAATAACGATTAGAATAGTTGTCTTAATGCAAAGACACGCCATTATGGTGTGTCTTTTGTATTTTAACAGATGGAGCGCGGCAAATCACAATTAAACCGACAAATCCTTTCCTTTTCTACCAATCAGACCTATAGTTAATACTTGCCAAAGCTTAAAAGGAGATAAGAACTCATGATTCGTGTCATGCTCATTGACGATGAAGAAGATGCACTGGATTTATTGGAAATTTTGCTCGGGAAAATGGGAAATGTTCAGGTAGTAGGAAGATATATGAATCCGGTTCAGGCGATTGAAGCATTAAACCATTCCCCTGTAGACGCTGTGTTTTTAGATAATCAGATGCCGGGCATGAAAGGCACGGAAGCTGCCCGCAAGATTCGAAACATGCTCCCGCAACTACCCATTGTGTTTACAACCGCTTATGCCGAATACGCGGTTGAAGCGTTTGAAATTCAATCAACCGATTATTTATTGAAGCCGTTTACGATAGACAGATTGCATAGCGCGGTAACGCGCATTCAACAATCCTTGCCCGCACAGTCCGTCATTCAACCGCAGGCAGGCCAGAGAACAACCATTGCCCTTACCGTCCAATGTATGGGAGGTTTTCTTCTAGCATTACCGGGTGATACGAGCAGAGGACTCGCATGGAAAACAAAAAAAGAAAAGGAATTATGCGCGTTTTTAATCCATCATGCAGGGAAGACCGTGAGCACCGCAGCGATTCTTGAGGCGATATGGCCAGGTTATGATCTGAATAAAGCCAAAACTTATCTATATACATGCCTGTCTTATTTAAGAAAAAGCTTAGCGGAGCACCATATCCCCATCCGGATTACGAAAGCCGATCAAGGGTTCGGTGCGGAGCTGGACGGCGACATAGTTGATATCATTCAATTTGAGCGGTTGCTTAACGAGCCAGGGTCAGAAGAAGAGATGAATGAAGGGTCTTACAACAAAATGAACCGGCTGTATAAAGGCGAATATATGGAAGCTTGCGATTTCGGTTGGGCCATCGCCAAACAGCTGGAGATCAAGGCATTGTATATGCGTCTGCTTCGCAATTGGTATGCGTTTTTCCAGAGTCAGGGCAAGCTGACGCTTGCGGCGGATAGCCTGCAAAAAGTATTACTGCTTTCCCCTGATTCCGAGAACGACGGACGCGAGTTAATCAAGCTGCATCTGAATGCAGGCAATCGAAAGGAAGCGTATGACGTCTGCCTGCAATTGGAGCAAGCGGTACGAATGCAATTAGGAACCGAGCTGGAGGAAGAGACTTTAAGGTTAATCCAGCATACAAAGAATAAGTCGGAGCGGCAGACCCAATGAGGAAAAAAGTTGCGGCGGCGCTCATTACTGCAGCGCTGTTAATTGGAACCTACATGTTGTTATTGACTTACTCCTCTACATTCAAAAAGCCTATGCCTGCAGCAGTGAATGGAGTCTTGGATTTAACGTCGTGGAGGATCGAGGAGAAAGGGGCTGTTCGCCTTGATGGGCAGTGGGAGTTTTATCCGAATCGAATGTTCACCGGCGAGACGGATTTTTCTTCTGCCGATCCGGAGGAACTAAAGCCTCGGCTTATCCAAGTCCCGGGATTATGGAAAAATCAGATGGAAACGCTTGGCATGGCGACTTATCGATTGCGGATCCGGATCGATGATGCGGATGCGGTATATGGCTTAAAAACAGCGTCCATTCTTATTTCCAATAAAGTCATCGTTAATGGCAAAATCGTTGGCTCAAGCGGGGAACCAGCCGAGAAGCAGCATTACAAAGCGTTAAACAAACCATATGCCAGCTACTTCACTCTGCAGCCGGGTTGGAATGAAATCTTGGTGCAGGTAGCCAACTATGAATTTCGTGTAGGCAGCGGAATTACCGAATCTCTTCTATTAGGCACAGCCGAACAGATCGGCGGGCTGCGAGATCAGGCGACGGCTCATGATTGGATCGCGTTCACTGCTTTTTTTATTATGGGATTATATTTTATCGGATTATTTTCCCAACGCAGAAATGATTTCTCGCTCGCGGTATTTGGCTTTGTTTGCATATGTATCGCTGTGTTTACGAGCATTAGCGGAGAAAGAGTGTTATTCGATGCGGTCGGACCACTGCCGTTCTGGCTTTACTTCCGCATTCAGATGATTTCGACAGTCGGGGTGGGCCTTGGATTTTTTCTTTACGTGTATACCGCTTTCCGGCCGTACGGTTATAGATGGTTTACTCAAGGCGGGCTGGCTTCAGGAATCATACTAGCTGTACTGAATATAGGCTTTGCTTCTCAGCTGTCCACAGGGCTGTTTCGTCAGTTGACATCGTTGTACGTTACTGTCGCGCTGCTATACGCAACGTATGTGTTCGTGTATACAGCCCTTCATAAAGTGGCAGGCAGCCGGTATTTGGCCGTGACGGCAATGGCTTTGAATGCGCTGATCCTGAAACAGAACATGAACGTTTATTTCGGCGTGCCGATCTACACGGTTCCCCCAGTTGAGCCTTTTCTTGTTCTATTGATGCTGGCTCTGCTCATGTCGCTCCGGTTCTCGAACGCTTTTCGAAAAATCGAGGAGCTGTCCGGGCAATTGCTGCAAGCGGACAAACAAAAGGATGATTTTTTGGCTCGAACCTCGCATGAATTCAAAACGCCGCTGCACGGCGTAATGAATATTTCCCGCTCGATGCTTGACGATGCTGCGCAACCGCCAACTGCCGAGCAACGGGAAAAGCTTCAGTTAATGATCGACATTACGAGAAAGCTATCGCAGCTCGTTTACGACATTTTGGATTTATCTAAGTTAAAACAAGGCGAACTGAGAATTGTTCCGACGCCGATTGATGTTCGTTCCGTCGCGGAGATGCAAGTGCGCTTCTATTCCTATTTGTGCACGGATGTCCAGCTGATAAACGATGTTCCTGCGCAGCTGCCTGCCGCATACGCAGATGAAATTCGTTTGAGCCAGGTAATCGGAAATTTGCTGGACAATGCAATTAAGCATACGGAAAACGGAAGGATTGTCATTACCGGCAGGGAGCAGGGAGGCATGCTTGAGATTAAGGTGCAGGATACGGGATCAGGCATCGAGCCCCAAGATATTCCCTTTATTTTTGAACCGTTCAAATCGCTGGATGAAACGCAGCATCGCGGCTTCGGGTTAGGACTGCCGATAGCAAAACAGCTGGTCGAGCTGCAAAATGGTGTGCTTTCGGTCGAATCCTCTCCTGGAGTCGGGAGCGCGTTTACGTTCACTCTTCCACTGGCCGACGAGCAGAGACCGGCTTCGCAGCTCCAGACTTATTCAACCCCGCAGATTATTTCGATTCAAAACGGATATTCGTTTACAACACCGTATTTAGTTAATCCGAGCGGCAAACATACGATACTGATCGTCGACGATCAGTATGTGAATTTGAAGGTTTTGCTGGATTCGCTTCAAGTGCTGGATTATCGCGTGATTGCGGTCAAAAACGGGTACGAGGCGCTGGAGCAGATCGATCGGAACGCCAGAATCGATCTTGTTATTCTTGATTTAATGATGCCGGGTTTGTCCGGCTACGAAGTGTGCCAGGAGATACGCAAACGGTACTCGCTGCTGGAGCTGCCCGTCCTGATGGTGACGGCGGCCTATCAGCCGCAGGATAAGGTGGCGGCATTCCAGGCGGGGGCAAACGACTACTTGCCGAAGCCGTTTGATTTGGAGGAGCTGAAGGCAAGAATCGGCAGCCTGCTTGCGATGAAGGAATCACTCGGCCGGGCGGTTCATCTGGAGGTGGCGTTTTTACAATCGCAAATCAAGCCGCATTTTATTTATAACGTGCTGAATAGCATTGTGGCGTCAAGTTATACGGATGTGGAGCGCGCGCGGAAAATGATCATTGATCTTGCCGATTATTTGCGCGGCAGCTTTCGATTCAGCAATGCGGATGAACGGATCGAGTTTGCGGAAGAATTCAGCCTCATTCGAACGTATGTGGAAATTGAACGGGCGCGGTTTAGAGACCGCATTCGCTTTGAATTTACGATCGATGAGGCTGCTTATAGCTTGCGCATGCCGCCGCTGCTTTTACAGCCGCTAGTGGAAAATGCGATTCGTCACGGCATCGGCAATCGTATCGAGGGCGGAACGGTGACGTTGACGGCGGAGAAGTCGGATGGGAATTGGCGATTTGTTGTCGCCGACGATGGCGTCGGGATTCCACGAGAGCAATTGGAGAAGCTGTTTGCGCGAGATGAAAACAATACGCTGCAAGGAGTCGGGCTGCTGAATATTAACAAACGGTTGAAATTCGAATACGGAGTCTTATTGGAACTGGAAAGCGAGCCGGGAT
The DNA here is from genome assembly GCF_023715725.1 of Paenibacillus pasadenensis. GTDB lineage: Bacteria > Bacillota > Bacilli > Paenibacillales > Paenibacillaceae > Paenibacillus_O > Paenibacillus_O pasadenensis_A. The sequence continues at coordinate 150,014 of NZ_JAMBOT010000001.1, read as the reverse complement.
TCGGCACAAAAGTAACGGTGGTTATACCTGATTCGCGGGTGTAACAGCTAACAGCTAGACTTACGTTGAATAATAGATTTCTAGGCCCTTATCGATAACCGATGAGGGCCTATTTTAATATGGAGGAATTTGTCGATTTTTAAGGTTTTTTTAAGGTGCTATTTTATAAGATGGCTTAATAAACGGATGCTTGAAGAAGGTCTGCAATCAGGAAAGGAAGATGCAAGTTGATCCCAGCCATGAACAGGAATAAAAAAAGAGATAGAATGCGAAAAATGGTGCATTATTTACTAGCGTTTCTTTTAGTATTGCCTATTTTAACAAGCGGCGGTACGGCTTCAGCGGCCTCCGGGTGGACATTAATAGACGGCGGCGGACCCAACGGGCTCAACGTAAATCCCGCCAATTACGCAGAATCGCCTGTAATGGCCACGTGGAAAGGCGAGGTTTATGCAGTATGGCAGGAAAGGGTCGTGCCAAACTCACATCCCAGTCAAATTCGAGTCAAGAAGTATAACGGCTCAAGCTGGATCAGCGTCGACGGAAACGGTCCAAACGGATTAAATGTGAATCCTCTCAAAGCGGGAACAAGACCTGCGCTGGTCGCGTTCGGCGATGTTTTGTATGTCGCATGGTCCGAAGTCGATCTATCATATAATGATCAAATCCGAATCAAGAAGTACGATGGCATAAGTTGGACAAGCGCCGAAGGCGGAAGCTCGGGCGGATTAAATGTAGATGCGACAAAGGATGCTACCTTCCCTAATCTGGCTGTATATAACAATGAATTGTTCGCGACATGGTCGGAAGCAGGCCAAATTCGAGTGAAAAAGTATGATGGTACAGAGTGGACAAGCGTTGACGGCGGCGGTGCAAACGGAATAAATGCAGGAGGCGGAGGCTTTCCTGTTATGGCCGTACTGGGTAATCATTTATATATCGTATGGTCTGAAGTTACCGGATCCAATTACCAACTGCGAGTGAAGAGGTATGACGGAGGGAATAGCTGGACGTTCGTGGACAACAGTGCGACTGGGTTGAATATGGTCAGTTCAAGCAGCGCGCTTTACCCTTCTGTTGCCGTTTTGGACAATGTCTTATACGTGGCGTGGCATGAGCCAATCGGCCGTACGGACGACCAGATTCGAGTTAAGAAGTATGACGGCACGACATGGACCAGTATTGACGGCGGAGGGCAGTACGGAATTAACGTGAGTTCTGCTTTCCGAGCAAACTACGTTAAATTAGCTGTAGTCGACAACAATTTGTATGCAGTGTGGCAAGAACATTATACAGGAGTACTTTTTAAAATTCGTGTGAAAAAGTACGATGGTACGACTTGGACGAGTGCAGAAGCCAATTGGAACGGTTTGAATGTGAATGCGACGAAAACCTCTATTTATCCTGCTGTATCCGTGGTAAACGACGTTTTATATGTAGCTTGGCAGGAGAAGAACAATACAGCGGAGCAAGTTAGGGTGGCTAACTACACGCCGCCTCCCCCGCCGGCTGTGAACAGCGTAAGTGTCGTCCCGGCTCGCGCCAGCGTGGCGCAGGGAGGGACCAGGCAGCTCTCCGCTTCAGTAGTCGCGGTGGGAGGAGCAGCAACGACGGTTACATGGACGAGCAGCGACATCGCAAACAAAGTAACGGTAAACAGCGCAGGGAAAGTAACGGTCGCGGCGGACGCGGAGCTTGGAGAGTATACGATCACGGCAACGTCCACTGCGGATACCAGCAAAAAAGGAACGTCGACAATTACGGTAACGCATGCACCAGCCGTGAACAGCGTAACTGTGACTCCAAGCAGCGGGAGTGTGGAGCAAGGCTCCAGTAAACAACTCGCTGTTTCGGTAGACGTGTTAGGGGGAGCGGCAACAACGGTCTCCTGGACGAGCAGCGACGTTGGCAACAAGGTAAAGGTGAACAGCACAGGAAAAGTAACGGTCGCGGCGGACGCGGAGCCCAGAGATTACACCATCACAGCCACGTCGACGGTGGATAACAGCAAAAAAGGAACGTCGACAATCACGGTAACGCATGCACCAGCCGTGAACAGCGTAACTGTGACTCCAAGCAGCGCGAGTGTGGAGCAAGGAACTAGCAAACAGCTCGCTGTTTCAGTAGATGCAGTAGGGGGAGCTGCGCAGACGGTCACTTGGACGAGCAGCGACATTGATAATAAGGTGACGGTGAACAGCACGGGTAAGGTAACGGTTGCGGCGGACGCGGCGCCGGGAGATTACATCATCACAGCCACGTCGACGGTAGATAACAGCAAAAAAGGAACGTCGACAATCACGGTGACGGAAGCGCCCACTTATGCGATTGCTGCAATCGAGGATCAGACTCTGACGGCATTGACGCGGGGATACGATTCTGGCAGCCAAGAAACCAGGACGATTCCGGTTATAAACAGCGGCACTGGAAAACTGGAAAATCTGTCGGCAGCGCTTAGCGGCGCAAACGTTAACGATTTTGTGATAACACAGCCGGAGTCTACTTTAACTAGCAGCGCATCAACAAGTTTTGACATTAAGGTAAAGGACGATTTGCCGGCAGGCACCTATACGGGAACGGTTATCTTAACTGCAGATAACCTGGCCCCTGTATCGTTTACAGTGTCACAAGCCGTGAACCTGGAAAATGCTCCTGCAAATCCGCAGAATCTTGCGGTTGTCGGCGGAGATCGTCAAGCTACACTCAGCTGGAACGCGGTACCCGACGCTGATCGTTATCGTATTTACATGGCCACAAATACAAATTTCAACGACGCCGTTGAGGTTGCAACCGTCACATCCTCTACCTACAGCGTACAAAGATTGGTCAACGGAACTCCTTATTACTTTATTGTAAAGTCTGAAAATGCAGGCGGGTTGAGCGAAGCATCCAATCAAGCATTCGTAATCCCGGCAACCATCCCAGGAGCTCCGATCAATGTAACGGCAATTGCAGGTAACGGCCAAGCACTCGTTACGTTCACGGCTCCAATCGATAACGGCGGAAGCGCGATTACAGGGTATGAAGTGACTGTTTCACCAGGGTTTGTGGTTGTAACTGGAGGGGCCAGTCCGATTACCATTACCGGTTTGACGAATGGAGCGAGATATACCTTTACGGTAAAAGCGATTAACGGTACAGGCAAAAGCGTATCGTCTGCAGAATCAAACGCTATTACTCCAGAAGCTCCAGATACTCCCGATAATCCGTCCCAGCCTTCTACTCCAACAACGCCAAAAACTGAGAACAAAGGTGTGGATATTCTGGTTAACGGAAAAGTCGAGAATGCGGGCACCGCTATTATTTCAAAACGAAACGAACAATCCGAATTAACGGTTGTTGTGGATCAGAAAAAGCTGGATGAGCGGCTCGCAGCGGAAGGCCAACACGCGGTAGTGACGATTCCAATTAGCCAAAAATTCGATATCGTCATTGGCGAGCTGAACGGTCAAATGGTGAAAAACATGGAAGATAAGGAAGCTGTTCTTGAGTTCAAAACCGACTATGCGACGTACACGCTTCCAGCGCGGCAAATTAATATCGGCGCTATTTCCAAGCAAATCGGGACAGCTATAGCATTACGAGACATTAAAATTCAGATTGAAATTTCCGTTCCAACAGCGGACACATTAAAGCTTGTAGAGCATGCTGCAGCAAAAGGCGAACTTACACTCGTCGCCCAGCCTTTAGACTTTAAAGTGAAATCTGTTTACGGAGATAAAATCGTTGAAGTATCGAATTTCGACGCCTATGTGGAAAGAACAATTGCAATTCCGGATGGAGTCGATCCAAGCAAGATTCCGACAGGAGTTGTAGTTGAAAAGGATGGTTCAGTTCGTCATGTGCCAACAAAAATTTCAACGATTGATGGAAAATATGTGGCCCAAATCAACAGCTTGACCAACAGCACTTATGGGGTCGTATGGCATCCGCTTGAGTTTAGCGATATGGCTAATCATTGGGCGAAAAACGCGGTAAACAACATGGGGTCTCGGATGGTCGTTGAAGGAACGGGGAACGGCATGTTCAGTCCAAACATGGAAATTACCCGAGCCGAATTTGCAGCCATTATTACTCGCGGATTAGGACTGAAGCTGGACAATAGCGCAGCGCCATTCTCGGATGTAAAATCGTACGCTTGGTATAACGGCGCGGCCAACACGGCCTATACCTATGGGCTAATAAACGGCTTTGAAGACGGCACATTCCGTCCGAATGAGAAGATTACGAGAGAGCAAGCCATGGTTATTTTATCCAAAGCGATGTCTTTAACCGGGCTTAAGGACAAGCTGCCTGAACAATCGACAGAAGCAGCGCTTAATCCGTTTACAGATGCGGTGAGAGTGGCTTCATGGGCTCAAAACAGCGTTGCGATTAATGTTCGGGCTGGTATTGTTTTAGGAAGAAACGGGGCTTTGCTTGCACCCAAGGGTTACATCACCCGTGCGGAAGTTGCAGCTATAATACAGAGATTATTGCAAAAATCGGATCTCATTTAAACTCTCAAGCCCTGCCACTACTCAGCCTTATGCTGGGTAGTGGCAGGGCTTTTCTTGTTAAATCCTCTTTGTATTTATCGCCTTCTGGCTCGACAATTGGCTTCATTTTCAACTTAAGCTGTTTGCTCCCTTTACCGTAATGTGAATTTGTTTGAAAATATAGGAAATAAGCTTGGAGAGTCATTCCGGTACAGGGGGAAACATAAGTGGAGAAGAAAATGCCGTTATTTATCGTTACAGGCGCCAGCGGATCAGGAAAATCATTTGTAATAGGCGAATTAAGAAAGATACTGCCTGAATTTGATATTTTTGATCCTGATCAAGTAGTTGATTTTATTGGCCATGATTGGGAGCTGATGAGAAATATATGGCTGCGCGTTGCTCGAGGTATAGCTGGGAGCGGAAGAATGACAATTATATGCGGGACGTTCATGCCCTGGGATGTAGAGAAATGTGCGGATTATGATTGTTTTGAGCATGTGTATTATCTAAATCTTCATTGTGACAAAGAAGCTAGAGAGCTTCGGCTACGCGCAAGAGATTGGTCCGAGGAAATGATCCAAGATCATAAAGATTTTGCAACTTGGCTCGTTGAAAATGCAGATACAGCTTATACACCACCTATGCCGATTGTAGATACGACACATACTGACGTTGCGGAAGTTGCCCTTCAAATTAAAGGCTGGGTTCAACGGTATGCAGGCCAAGTTAAGTTTTAAGAAATGAGGGAGAGCGCTTGCCACCTGAAGTGAAACTTGTAGACTACGATCCCCAGTGGGCTGTTCAGTTCGAGTTAGAAAGGGCAATATTACAAGAAATTTTAGGCAATAAGGCTGTAGCAATTGAGCATATCGGCAGTACCTCTGTACAAGGATTAGCCGCTAAACCAATCATCGATATTGCTCTCGCAGTTAAGAACTTAACAGAAGCAGATGCTTTTATAGTACCTTTGCAATCTTTTGATTACGAATATGTTCCCAAAGAAGATTTCCCTGCTCGCAGATTTTTTAGAAAAGGGGAATGGAGAAAAGGAACGCACCACCTGCATATTTATGAAGAAGGAAGTGAAGAGTGGGAGAACAAGCTATTGTTTCGTAATTATTTGCGGAATTTTCCTGATTTAGTAATCCAATATGCTGATCTAAAAAAGAAACTTGCCATTTTATATGCAGAAGATCGCTCCGTATACACTGCGAAGAAGGACCCGTTTATTCAAGAAATAATTAGACGAGCTCAAAATGAACGTTTTGAGTGAAAAAATGTAAATAGAAACTGACTGTTGTGGGTTTCCACACGGTCAGTTTTTTTGTCAATCAATTAGTTTGCTTCCGTAATTCAAAATATTGTAAGCGATTCAGTCCTATGATAGAATAAAATTAATGCAAAATGAATAAGGTTACTAAATTCAAATGAGGGTGTAATAAAAATGAGCGATATAAAAATTGGAGTCTCAAATAAAGATGGACAGCTTGCTTTTATGTCTTCAAGAGGAGGGCCGCGGGAGGGAGCCGGAAGAAAAAATATCGGAATAACCAAAAAAGTGTCATTGACTTTAACAGAGGAGTTATGGGAAAAGGTCGAACAACAACGTTTGGAGCAGAATCTATCCCGTTCGGAATTGCTCCGAACTATTATTGAATCCTATTATTCATAAAGAAAGTTGGGTGACCAAGTGCTTGCCTATGTAGCCAAACAGAGCTTGATGGAAGCTTTGCAGCATGTGTTAAAGGCAGTATCCGTCCATAATCCAATCCCCATATTAACAGGCATACAAATAGTGGCAAATTCGAAGGGACTGCTCTTTACGGCAAGCAACTCCAGCATGACCATTCAACACGAAATACCCCTTGGCAGTGAATTAAACGTTCGTAAAATCGGCAGTATCGTTGTTCCAGCACGGTATTTTCATGAGGTTATTCGCAAATCTCAAGGGGAAATAATCTCACTTGAACTAAAAGAGCATTTGGTTCTCACGATAATAGCCGATCATTCACTAATACGATTACGAGGCATGGACTCAAATGAATTCCCAAAGGTCTCTAACGGGCAGCATCCGCCTACAATAAAGTTTGAGATAAACAGCGCACTTTTGAAATCATCCATAAAACAAGTTGCTGCAGTAGCATCTACTTCCGAGGCACGGCCGATTTTAACAGGGGTTTGTTTTAACTGTAATCACGAGACAATGATTTTAACGGCTACAGACGGAATACGACTAGCAACACGGACTGTATCAATTGCACAGAATGAAATTGACGCATGCGCAACCATAATTATTCCAAGTAAAAATTTATATGAAGCATCGAAAATAATGGATTGTGAAGATGGAATTTCAGAAATTCAAATTTCCCGCAATCAAATTAGATTTAAAACGAGTCATAGTCTAATTCACTCTTCTTTAATCGAGGGGACTTTTCCATCCGTAAAAAATGTTATTCCTAAATCTTGTGTTTCCGAAGTAACCATGAGTACATCTTTTTTATTGAATGCTGTGGAACGTGCCGTTGTTTTAGCAGACAAAAGTATAATGAGACTAACGGCTACCTCCACAAAATTAGACTTACTATCCAAAACATCCGAAATTGGCGATGTTCAAGATGAAGTTCCAATTGAAAAGCTGGATGGCGAAGAATTTACCCTATCTCTTAATGCAAAATTCCTAATGGATATCCTTAGAAATATTGACAGCAGTTATATTAAAGTAAAATATGCTTCCAAGAAAAGTCCGATTATTATTCAGCCCGTTGATGATTTGTCGACTGCTTTGTTTTTAATTACTCCTGTGATTACGGCGGATTAGTGGTAGCTAACTTAGGATAAATCGGAGAGAGTGCAGGTGAGAACATGAATTATGTTTGGGTTAAACGATCTTTAATCATTGTAGGCATTCTTTTCAGTTGGTTTATCGTTCACACTACTTTCATCCTAATAGACGGGTTGAATGATGAACTGAAGCCTGTCGATGCAGCAGTAGTATTAGGAAATAAAGTCGAAGATGACGGGCAGCCCTCGGAGCGGTTAAAAGCAAGATTAGACAGAACCGTAGAGCTGTATGTGAAGGGCTATTTTGCCCTTATCATTGTAAGCGGAGGGATTGGCAAGGAAGGTTTTGATGAGGCAAAGGTTATGAAATCTTACTTATTAGCTAAAGGGATACCGGAACAAAATATCAAAGAGGATAACAACGGGTACAACTCATATAGGACCGCCCAAAACGCAAGCAAAATGATGCATGAATTAGGTTTAAACTCAGCGATGATTATTACTCAATATTTTCATGTATCTAGAACCAAATTAGCGTTTAGAAAATCAGATATTCAAAAAGTGTATGCAGCACATGCCAAAATCTTTGAATTTAGAGATATTTACTCCATTATCCGAGAATTCCCAGCCTATTATAAATATCTGTTTAAATATTAAAACAGCGTCAATCTAGGACTATACATCCTCGTCCATGACTGACGCTGTTTTTAATGAGTCGGCAGGGCAGTATTAGAGTAAAAATACCGCAACGACCGTCGTCACAACGAGGCCGATTACAACCGGCTTTAAATTCCGCCGCGCCAGCTCAAACGGACTGACGCCGCAGATCGCTGCGGCCGGGATGAGCGCCCACGGAATCAAGGTGCCGCCGCCGACCCAGATAGCCGCGATTTGCCCGAGAGCCGTCAGCACATCGGTGCCGCTGCCGAGCGCAGTTCCAAACAGATTGGCCACCGATCCGGCCAACGAAATGCCGGAGAAGCCCGAGCCGTCGAGTCCGGTAATGGCTCCGACCGTGGTCAGAGTAGCGGCCGCTACCGCTCCATTCACGGGCACGGAATGGGCGAGCGCCGTGCCGAGATCGTTCACAATGCCATGCGAGCCAGCCGGCAGCGCGGCTTCGCCGAACAGAGCGGGCAGCGCGGAATCGCCCAGATAGAAAAAGGCGGCGATGGGGATAACCGGCCCGAACACTTTAAAGCCAAACGTAAACCCTTCGACCAAATAGGAGGTAGAGCGCTCCAAACCGCGGCTGCGGTGCGCCAATATCGAGAGCGCGGCAACAATCAGGGCCGCTGTTCCGCCGATTAGCGCGGTTGCGTCTCCGCCCTGCAGCTTCAGGCTGAACATAACTGCCACATCGGCTGCAAACAACAGCGGGATCATTACCGCAACGGTCCGTTTTACGCCAATACTTAGCCCGCTGGAAACCTTAACATCCTCCTTGGCCGAAGCGCTGTCTGTGCCGTACACTCCGCCTCCAAACAAGGAATTTCCGCCCGGCTGCAAGAGGCCGTCGCGCCAGGTGCCCGCGGCAATGTCCCTGCGCATGAACCAGTAGGCCGCGATTGTCGTAACCGCTCCCATAACGATCAACAGCGGTACGCTCGCCGCCATGACCTGAGCGACGCCTAGTCCGGCCGCGTCTGCGGTCAGCTTTGGAGCGCCTTGAATAATATAGTCGCCGGAAAGAGCAATGCCGTGGCCGAACAGGTTCATCGCCATGGCGGCGCCAAGCGCGGGCAGCCCGACCCGTATCGCAACGGGCAGCAGCACGGCTCCGATCAGCGCGACCGCTGGCGAAGGCCAGAAAAAGAAGCTGACCGTCATCATGATCAGCCCGATGCCCCAGAAAGCCATTGCCGGAGTGCGCAGCAGAGAGGCAAACGGGCGAATCATAATCTCGTTGATGCCTGTCTCGACGAGCAACCGGCTCATGGCAACGATGATCGAGATGATCAGAATGGTGCTCGACAGCTCTTTTATGGCAAAGATCAAGCTGTTAAACAGCCCGCCAACCGCTCCGCTGACCGATCCGGAGGCAGCAAAGCCGATTGCGCCAATGCCGATGAGGCAGGCAATCGTTGTGTCGCGCCGCAGCGTGAGCATGAGAATAATGACGGCGATGAAAAATAGATAGAGCCAATGAATGGAGCCTAAGATGAGGTCCATATGAATCTGTCCTCTCGCAAGCAGAATGTCTGTCTTGCTGCATCCTATGCAGCGGGCGGACTAGGCGTTCGCTTAGGAGGGACATGCGGATTAGGTTTAATTTTTTGGCCTGTCTTGGGCGGAGTGAGGCTCACCAATGCCGATAGAGGTCATTTCCTCAGACAGCCTCCAGCTGTCTGGAGCAGCGTCGGCAATAAACGGAGACGGCTCTCCGGCGCAATAGAGCTGCAGATGATGCATCGCTCTGGTGCAAGCGGTATAAAAAAGCTTGCGGAGCCGCTCTTCGCCATATGCGGCAGCCGAGGCGTCATGAATGAGCACGGCGTCAAACTCGACTCCTTTAGCCAAGTAGGCCGGAATGACTACGGCTCCGCTCTCAAAGCTGGTCGTGTCCTTTGTGACGAGTTTAATTCCTTCCAAGCCTGGTTGGAGACGCAGCATTTCCCAGGCTGCCTTGGCTTCCTCGGCCGTGCGGCAAATAACGGCTGCCGAGGCGGCTCCGGCGTTAAGCAGTTTGTGCAGCTCTTCCGCGAGCCGAACGTCCCGGGCTTCATCGTTTAACGACAGGTACAATACCGGCAATTCACCCGGTCGGTCGAATGGCTCGATGCCGCTGCCATCGGGCAGCATGGAGCGGGTAAATTCTACGATCGGGCGGGTGGAGCGGTAGCTGCGCCTCAGCACGATCGTCTCCGTTTGCTCCTGCCCGTATAGCTCCTGCAGCCAGCTGCTGGCGGCCAGCTCTGTGGAATGGGCGAATATGGCCTGATTAAAATCGCCTAGCGCCGTAATTTTGGCCATCGGAAACAGTCTCCGCAGAAAATGAAACTGAAACGGCGAAAAATCCTGCGCCTCGTCTACAAGCACATACCGAATCGCTGTATTCATGCGGAAGCCCTGCACGAGCTCAGTCAGATAAAGCAGCGGAGCGGCGTCTTCGTAGGCGAGACGTTTCTCCTCAAACGCTTCATGCGTCATCGCGCATACGGCTTGCCACTCCTCATTCTCGAAGCCGTCCGGCGTTTCCCCCCGGAACAGATCCCGGTACATGCCGGGCACGTCAATCCAGGCCAGACGGTTGGCCAGCCGGCGCAGCGGCTTAAACGCCTCGCGTACAACAGCGGCGCGCAGCACATTTTCCTCCACCGTGCTTTCATCTTCTTCGGCGCCTTCGCGAAGCTTGCGCTGCATTTGCTTGTGAGCGCGGACGTAGTGCTCGGTATCGAGAAACTCGATTTGTTCGCGGACCCAATCGGCGCCGCATTCCAGACGCTCCAGCCGGGTTAGCTCTTCCAGCAGCCATTCGCGCAGCAGCTCGATCCGGTTTGGCAGCCGGATATGGCTTTCCATAGCGTAAAATCGATCTTCCAGCTCCTTGCGGCTCAGCAGCAGCCGGCCTTTGAATCGGAAGCCTTTAAAGCGCATGCCTTCTGTTAACAGTCCGTCTGCAAAGGTGTGAATCAGGTTCAGAAATGCGGCGGAGTTTTTAAAACGGATCGAATTCAAGCGCAGCCTTACAGCTTTGTCAGCCTCTGGGGCGGCAAGCACGGCTTCAAGCTGGTCGTTGGCATCCTCAATCATGTACCGTTTGCCAAGCCGCAGCTCCAGATAGCTTTGGAATGTCGTTTGGCGAATATTATCCTCGCCGAGCTCCGGCAGAACGGAAGAGATGTAGCTGCTGAACATCGGGTTGGGTGAAAACAGCACCATCTGCTCGGCGCTGATGCGCTTCCGGTGTTTATACAGCAAGTAGGCGACACGCTGCAGCGCGGATGACGTTTTGCCGCTTCCAGCCGCGCCTTGGACGATCAGCATCCGCGCCCGGTCGTTGCGGATAATGGCGTTCTGCTCCTGCTGAATCGTGCCGACGATGGATTGCATATGCGAGCTGGAGCTGCGGCTGAGCACCTCTTGCAGCAGCTCGTCGCCGATCGTCATGCCGGTGTCGAACATGGAGCGGATGGCACCCTCGCGAATGGAGAACTGGCGCTTCAGCGTCATCTCTCCGGCGATCTCGCCTACCGGCGTTTCATATTGCGCAGGGCCTGGTCCATAATCGTAGTAAAGACTGGCAACCGGAGTCCGCCAATCATAAACAAGGAAGGTTTCGCCATCTTCAGCCAGGAAGGATGCAACCCCAATATAAATTGTATCCGCTGGTCCAGGCGATCCGTCCTCGGCAAAGTCGATTCGGCCAAAATAGGGGGATGGGTATAAACGGCGCATTTTTTGCAAGCCTGCGCTTATATGCCGGTGGCTCCGCTCGCGCTCGGACAGCAATTCCGCCTGCTGTTTCATGCTAATTGCCGTTTCGAGCCGGTCGTCTCCCGCCGTCAAATTGACCGTCACATCATCCCAGAAATCGGTACGGATGTCGACAACCTGCGTCCGAAGCTCCGAGACGAGCGGCTCGTCCCGTTCAATCCGTTGTTTAAGCTCGCCGCGCACGCGGTCGACGCGCTGCTGTTCCTTTTGCCATTGCGTGCCATCGATCAAGGCGTACACATCCTTTTTGGTTCCCGCACCGCCATCAGCGGGAAGGCTGGCTTGACGGGGAGGGGAATCTATAGTAGAATACAATTGATATAAAAGTGTTTGTTCATCTAATTCCTAATTCTACTAGCCATAAGCTGAACTAGTTTACCATTATCGCCTACTTCAATCAAGTCTAATCCCGCCCGCCGAGAGCGGGCTTTTTTTATGCCCACAAACTCTCATTCCCTTTTCAGGTCCTCCAATCCTGCTGCCGCATGCAATTGCCTCCGAATATTCATGCTTGGCCTGCGATACGATGTATCGACAGCATTCCGCTAAGCAGGATGGAGGGGGAACCAATGATTCGATTTAATGCTGTGTGGGTGGCCGGACCGGGTTTTATCGAGCGGTACAGAAGGGAATGCTCGCTGCCGGAGCGTTCGCGCGATCCGATTTTTCCCCGTATGAGGCTTCTTATCCGCAAAGTGCCGATTCCGTTTGAATCGTTTGGAGCAGTGACGATGGGCAATCGGCAGCTGGCGTTCGAGCCTCAAAATCCGACCTTCTCCAGCGTGGCCGTATTTCAGTTTGAAGGTTTGAACCAATGCTTAAAATTCCATTTTAACTATTCCGACCTGTATTTGAGCCCGGTTAAGCCTATTCCGGGGACGCCGCTGCCGACATGGGGGTTATGGGCGCGCCTGTCATGCCGTTTTACAAGCGTGGAGTATGTGCTGGCCGCGTCAAATACCGGAGCAGATCTGTTTCAATGGCTATCTACCAAAATTGAGCCGCTTCCCTGAAGCCGGGATGCCGATTCAGAGCACGCCTTCACGTCCAAATAGTTGGTATACAACTTCCGGGAGGCAAGGACCATGACCATTCAAATTAATTCAACGCTGTTGGAAACGATACAGGGCGACATTACCCGGCTTGAAGCGGATGTGATCGTAAACGCCGCCAATTCAAGTTTGAGCGGAGGCGCGGGGGTGGACGGGGCGATACACAGTGCGGGCGGCATTGCCATTCATGACGAGCTGTCGCTTATTCGTCAGGAAATGGGCAGCTGTGAACCTGGCGAAGCCGTCGTCACGACCGCAGGCAAGCTGCCGGCCGCATATGTGATTCATGCGGTTGGCCCGGTATGGCAAGGAGGAGAATCGGGGGAAGCGAAGCTGCTTGCCGCCTGTTACAGCCGCTCGCTGCAGCTGGCAGACGAGAAGAATGCCGCGAGCATTGCATTTCCAGCCCTCAGTACGGGCATATACGGCTATCCTAAGCCGGAAGCGGCCGAAATTGCCTTCCGCTCAGTAGCGGATTATTTAAAAGAGAACGAAGATACAACAATCAAACGGGTCAGCTTCGTTTGCATGGACGAGGAGAACTGCTGCGAGCTGAGCAAACAGATCAAGCAGGCGTACACTGCTGTTGAATAACATTTTACCGGCAGCGGACAAGCCTCTGGCAACAGCCTATCCAGATCAAGTATGATAAGCGTATACGGGTTAGGGAGGATTACAGTCGTGGAATGGGAAATGATTTTCGCAGAAATGAGCTACAACAAAGAAGATGGCTATGTCGGCAAGGTGCAATTTCAGGTAAAGGGCCATAAGCAGCCCTACGAAATGGCTTTGCAAAGCAAAAAAGGCAAGGATTGGGCATACGGCCTGTTTTTCAAGGATAAGGCCGGTCCGGAGGAAGAGATCGAGCTTGTTGAAGAAGAGCTGGAGGAAAACGACGAGATGTACGACGCGCTCGTTGAAGCTGCCCGCTCGGCGCTTGTGCAGGCTTGATTAAGCTGCTCGCTCTTTATTCTTAGCTTAGCTGCAATAGGAACGGGGCTGTCCCAAAAGTCATCGTAAGATGACTCGGGACAGCCCCTTTGTTGTTGTTGTTGTTGAGAAAGCTTTAAGAGGCTTAAATTTTAGGGGCTTTTGGGACAGCCTCGTTTTTTTGTTAGGCCCAGCTGCGGCTCATACGGATATGGGGAATGCCTGCATCCAGAAAGATTTCAGGTGACATCGCAGTGTAGCCAAGCTTGGTGTAAAACGGCTCCGCCTGGCATTGCGCGTCCAAAACGGCTCCTTGAAATCCTGCTTCACGGGCCGCTTCTTCCATTGCCCGGACGAGGATCGAACCGGTTCCTTTACCCCTGCAAGATGCGAGCACCGCGATTCGCTGCAGCTTCGCGCTGCCGTCCTCGAATGGTTTTAGGCGCCCGGTTCCAACTGGAATCCCTTCATCCAACAGCAGCAGATGGATGCAGGATTGCGGCGATTCATCGTAATGATCCCATTCTTCTTCGGGAGATACTCCCTGTTCTCCGACAAACACCTCGCGGCGGATTGCCAGGCATTGTTCCAGCTGTTCCTGTGTTGTTACTACTACGCTTTGCAGCAATGTGTTCAGTCCTTTCTATCTCTTGCCTAACGGCGGGTTTATAACGCCTTCTCTTTTACGATTCGTATTGTAGCAAACTGGATTCCGGAACCGCAATGCAGTTGCTGCTTCATCCTCCACGTTCCCCGGGTAAAAGGAAGCTAAACACAGATTCAATTTTAGGAGGGAACCACAATGAGACATTTGAAACCATCCCAGATTGATCAGCTGAAACAAGCGCTGCTCCGCGAGAAGGAGGAGCTTGAAGCGCATTTCCAAATAAACGGAGAGCGCACTGACGACGGCGCACCGGCATCTATGGCGGATTCCGGCGGCGAGCTGTCCAGCTACGACAACCATCCCGGGGACAGCGCTACGGAAACGTTTGAGCGGGAGCGCGACATGGCGCTGGACGAAAAGCTGGGCAAAAAGCTGGCGCAGGTCAACCGGGCGCTCAGCCAGATGGCCGACGGGACATACGGGCTTGACGCCAGCAGCGGGAAACCGATTCCTTTTGAGCGTCTGGAGGCCATCCCGTCTGTGCGGTATACGGTAGACAATGTTCCGCAAAATGAGTCCGAAGCCGAGCGTCCTGTGGAGGAGCAGGTGATGACTCTGCCGCCAAAAGGAGCCGGTGAAGGCAGGCAAGCGTCCGCAGGCCGATTCGATGACGCAGGCGCTTGGGAAACGCTGGAGAATTACGGAAATGCTTCCGATACGGTGAATCCTCAATCAGAGGCTGGCGCCGCCAATGAGCTCGAGAAGCTGCGCTAAAATCAGGAGAGATATTTACAAAATTCTCCGTGACCGCAACTTTTCTATGAGAATCGTGAAAAGAATATGAGAGAACCTTAACTGCCCCGCAGCAAGGCAATCCGGTACACTGGTACGGTGAACGGACAGGAGGAATACGCCTTGATAACCAAAAGATGTCTTTTTTGCGATACGATTGTGCCCGTAAAGTCCGGCGCGGGGAATAAAGAACGTTTTGTAGGCTGCGATTGCGCGCCTGCTGCGGAATACTCCATCGGCAGCGAGCATTACGAAAGGCTCGCGAGTCTTCCATATCCCCGGCAGAGAGAGCTGTTTCCGCTTGCATCCGCCTATATTCGGGAAGCGACAGTACTGGGCCGAGAGCTTAGCCTGACGGCTGATGAAGTGGAGTCGCTCCCATCGTCGCCGGATGTGCCTTTGACGATTGAAGCGAAATGCGCCAAGCTGCTCGCCTACTTGCGCCGTCAGAGCAGCGCTCCAGGCGAACCGGTCATCCTGCACCGCTTATCGCGGAGCTATAATTTGACCTACTCCCAGAACCTGCAGGAGATGGTGTACGTCATTGAAAGGCTGCGGGACGAGGATTTGCTGGAGCGTACCGGCTCCGTTTTTACGCTGACGGCTAAAGGCTGGGAGCAGGCTGAGCTGGCTGTATCCGGCGGCCATCAAAAAATATGCGTTATTGCCGGAGATAAACCCGGGGAAGAGCAAGCGGAGTGGATCGGATACGTGCTGCCGCTGCTTCAGCAGTGCGGGTACGTTCCGCGTCTGCTTAGCCGTGAAGGGGAGTCCGCCACGGAGCAGCCGCTTGAGCTGCTTAACCGCGCCGATCTTGTGCTGGCTGAGCTGTCAGGTTCGTCAGCGGAAGTGTATTTGGCAGCGGGTTATGCGCTCGCGGCGAATATTCCATTGTTATGGACAGCCCAAGAGGGCGCCGAAGCCGCCCCGCACTGGGCGGGACCGGCTCCGCTGCGCTGGAGCACGCCTGAGGAGCTGAGCACGCTGCTGCTGCAGCGGTTTGGCCAGCAGGGCGGATTGCGTCCGACCGGCTCTTAAATGAATCATCCCCTGAACCTTCGGTTCGGGGGATTTTTTTCGTTATAATAGGACAAGCATAGAGCCCAATCGGAGACGGCATGCTATTCCAGGAAAGCGAGAATGCAAAGGCGGCGATAGAGATGGCGACCAATAGGCTGGAGAAGCTGCAGGATGACCCGGCGGTGGCGTCGCAGCTCCAGCAGTGGAAAATTAAAGGGGTTCATGCCGAGCAAGGCGGACGGGAGCTGTTCCATTGGAACGCGGACGGGGCGGACCGGCCTATGGCTATACTTTCGTCTACAAAAAGCGTGTTGTCCGCGCTGCTTGGCATCGCTATCGGACAAGGCAAAATTGGCGGGGTGCATGATCCGATTTTGACCTATTTGGACGTAGACGATGTTGAACTGACGGATGCGATCCGGGACGATGCCCGCAAAAAGACGATTACGCTGGAGCATCTGCTGACGATGACGAGCGGGCTTGATTGGCCCGATTTTGACAAGCCCTACAAGGAGCTGAAGCTGGCGGACAACTCCGCCGCTTTTGTGCTGGCGCGGCCGCTCGTTCACGAACCGGGGAGCGCCTTTACCTATAATTCAGGCGGCTCTCAGCTGCTGGCCGCCGCTCTGGAACGCGCCGCGGGAGAAAGCCTGTCCCGGTTTGCAAGACGGGAATTGTTCCGCCCGCTTGGCATCGGCCCGGTCCGCTGGAACAGACTGCCCGGCGGCCAGGAAGGCGGTACCGGCCTTTCCTTGAGCATGCGCGATTTAGCCAAGCTGGCAAGACTGTATTTGCAGCATGGGGAATGGGAGGGCAGGCAGCTTATTCCGGCGGATTGGGTAAGCCGGTCCGTTCAGCCCCATCATAAAGGCTTGCTGAATTACGAGCCGCAGGTATATGGCAGTTACGGATACCACTGGTGGGTGTCGCCGGCAGATAAACAGCCCGGACCGGATTATTTTTTTGCGTTCGGTTACGGGGGACAGTATTTGTTTGCGATCCCTGCTCTCGACCTGACGGTCGTGGTGCGCAAAGCTTTGGAGGGGCGCAACAAAGCGATTTTGTCGCGCCGCGTGCTGGAGGATTTTATCCTTCCGGCTTTTGCAGATTCATAACTCGGCTGTAAATGGGCAAAGCTACCTGTAGAACCAGCCTCGGGAAGGCATGGATCAACCAACAGGCAGGAGGGTTTCAACATGGAGCAAAACGGACAACAGCCGCAAGAAGAAATCAACAGCTTGAATCTCAGCTACGAGCAATTCCAGCAGCAGGTGAGAGACCGCCGCGAGCAGGAGCAGCAGCAGGGCCGCATCGCGCTGCAGCGCGCGGGAGCGGATAACAGCGCGGAGAAGGTTCGCTCGTTAATCAACACGATGCAGGAGCTTGTGCAAGAGCTGAGCATGACGGAAAATCAAATTCAGGTGCAGGCCGACGCCCAGCTGCGCCAAATCCGCAAGCTTAAAGACCGCGCAGCAGCGGTGGAGGCCGAAGTGCGCGCGAGCGTTTCTCCGCCTGCGGTTCACTAACCATACAGCAATTCCGGCAAGCTCCAGCTTTGTGCTCAAGCACAGCGGCTGGAGCTTGTTTTGTGAAGCCAAAAGAAACTATGGTATTCTGGTAAGAAGCGAGGGGAGGACTGGTGCATGAATCCGGATTTTTTACCGGTGCGCGAGCTGGAAGGCCATTTGCTCTTATCGATCAAAAAAACCGATTTTGGCTTGACCGTATCAACCCGCGAGCTGGTCTATCATAAGCCGCATGTAAATTATTATTTAAAATTGGACGATATGGTCAGTCTCGTTCCATATGAAATAAAACAAGGTCTTATTAAACCTTATGCAAACATTCGGAATAACGGCAACGCGGAGGTTTCCATCCGGGCAACCGACACTGCCGCGTACCGCATTCATGTCAGCGCGGCTGTTATGCACAACCGCAGCGGCCGTTTTACGCTTGGATCGATGCAGTTTGTGCTGCCGATCCCGCCGCGAATGCTTGAGCTCATCGGAAAACACAGCGGAATGAGCAGCCTTTAGATAATTGGTGAAAGAGGCGCTTGATTCGGACGGGCATTGGGTAATAATACGCTGAGGGTCAAGAAGATGAACCGAAAGCGAGGAGATTACGATGGATGCGTTGTATACCGCAAAAGTAACGGCTCAAGGCGGCCGTAAAGGCAAGGTAACCTCATCGGACGGAGCGTTGGATCTGCCCCTGTCCATGCCCAAGGAGCTTGGCGGCGAGGGCGGAACGTCGACGAACCCTGAGCAGCTTTTTGCCGCTGGTTACTCGGCTTGTTTCGAATCCGCGCTGCAGCTTGCCGCTTCTAAAGCAGGCGTTAAAGCTGACGGAGCGATTGTCACGGGACATGTCTCTATTTATAAAGATGCTCCCAGCTTCAAGCTAGGCGTGCGGCTCGACGTTTCAATTCCCGGCGCTGAGCTTGAGGAAACTCGCAGGCTGGCGGAGCAGGCGCATCAGCTGTGCCCTTACTCCAAGGCGACCAGAGGGAATATCGACGTGGAAATTAATGTGCTGAAAAGCTCGGAGCAGCCTGCTTAATCGACGGGTTGATCGGTACGGCTTCAGCTTAAAATGAACAAAAAGCCCCTTGCCCTTTGCGGCAAGGGGCTTTTTGGAGTGTTGAGTATCAGGGAGAAGGCATGGAACGAGCGGCGATATAAATGTTTATTGCATAAAAATAATTAAAATAGTATATTTATGCGTATTGGGAGTACAGTGATATAAAAAGAGCGAAGTCACAGAGCGAGCCCGCAGAAGCGCCAGCGTTCGCCTTTAACGTCGGATTTCTACCTCTTTGGAAGGTTGAATTCAAAGAAACCCGAGGTTAACAGCGATCGTAGGGCCGGTCTTTGACGCAGCGGGCACTTTTTTGTCAGGGAGGTAGGTCATAATGAGAGCTTATTATGAAGTAGAGGAAGCGGCGCTCAACAGCTGGCCGGCGCTCCAAACGAGCAGCTGCAGCGGATGGCTTGTTAAAACAAATCGCGGGTATACCAAACGCTCTAACTCGGTGCAGCCGCTTGCTCATATTGAAGCTGACAAGGAACGGCTGCAGCAAAAAATCGAGCGATGTGAAGAAATATACAACCGCAGCGGGCAGCCCGCGATATTTAAAATAACGCCGTTCACGGAGCCGGCTGAGCTGGATGCTGTACTGGCAAAAAGGGGATATGAAATAGCCGATCCTTCCCATGTTATGGTCGCATCTATCGGGAGATTAAGCCCGCAGGATGCAAGCGGCGATGTGCTGTCTTCCGGGGAGCCGACCGCAGCCTGGCTGCAGCTGCTTGACGAGTGGGGCGGCTGCGGCGAGGAAGCTTTACGCATCACGTCGCTCATGTTTGAAGCTTCTCAGCAGCCGCGACAGTTCGCAGTGCTCCATGCCGAAGGGCGGCCGGTGACGTTAGGCTTGGCGGTGCTGGACGGCTTGCAGATAGGATTTTATGATCTGCTGACGGCCCCGGATTGCCGTGGAAGAGGTTACGCGGGCAAGCTTATCCGCCACCTTTTGAGCTGGGGAAAAGAAAACGGGGCTGACCATGCTTATTTGCAGGTGGTGAGCGGCAACAAACCGGCGGAGTCGCTTTATGCGCGGCTTGGATTTAAAGAAGCTTACCCCTATTGGTACAGGGTGCAAAAAAGCTGAAGTGTCAAGTCTTTACTTGCCGGAATCAAGGGTGATATAGTATTCAGGCTGTCTCTTTTCAGGGATAACCGAACCGACATCAGAAAGGAATGCTACCCCTTGAGTACAACTGAAGAAACAAAGCCTCAGCTTATCCCGACGAAAATCTGGAAATGCCGCAATGCCGATTGCAAGGCTTGGGTGCGCGATGAATTCGCTGTGGAATCCCAGCTCTGCCCGATGTGCAAAGGGCCGATGCTGCGCAGCATGCGCCATCTGCCGGCTGTCCAGAACAAAATCAAACGCAAGCCTAAGCCGAAAAACGAATACGGACTCTAAAAGTCCGTCTAGCCGCTCCAGCCTCGCGCTGCAGCGGCTTTTTGCTCCATATGCTACAATAGTGGGTAGTCTAATCATTTCGCATTTAAAGGGGAGCCGTAGAGCATGGACATCCAATCAGGAGCCGAGGCCAGCCGCAATTCAGATGAGTCGGAGCAGCATGCTGCGGAATGCTGCGGTCATGAACGGAGCAGCCACCATTCCGATAAAACCAAAAATAATCTCATCAACCGTCTTAACCGCATTGAAGGCCAGGTGCGCGGCATAAAAGGGCTGATCGAAAAAGATACTTATTGCGACGACGTGCTTAACCAAATAAGCTCCATTCAATCCGCCTTAAACGGCGTTGGCAAGCTGCTGCTGGAGTATCATCTCCGCTCCTGCGTCGCGGAGCGGCTCCAAGAGGGCGATAACGCAATTATCGATGAGCTGATGGTGACGATGAAAAAGCTTATTCGTTGAACGGCACGGCAAACTTTTTCTAAATTTCTGTCGTCTAAGGAAGCGGGAACTTGATTCAACTAGAAGGAGAGCGGTAATGGAACATAAGTTTGAACTCGAAGCCGTTTGGGAGGGTGGACGGAACGGCCAGGGCTGCATCCGCAGCGGCGCTCTGGAATCCGAAGTGTCCATCCCTCTTGTCATGGACGGCCCTGGCACGGGCACCAATCCCGATGAGATGCTGCTTGGCGCAGCGGCGACCTGTTATATGATCTCGCTGGCAGCGATGCTGGAGCGTTCCGGGCTTCAAACGGATCGTCTTTCTCTCCGCTCAACAGCTGTTGTCGACACGGAGAACGGCGTATTTACATACCGTTCCATCACGCATCGGCCGCTGCTCATTCTGCCTGCAGGCTCGGAACCGCCGACTCTGGAGCGGGCGGAGCGAATCGCGCTTAAAGCCGAGCGCTCGTGCATGATTACGCGCGCGCTTGCCGGCAATGTTCAGGTCGAGGCGTTGCCGATAGTACGGATCGCGGATGATGAGAGCGAGGTGACCGCATGAAAAAGGGTAACGGCAAACCGCCGCAAATAATTGGGCGCGACGAGGAAAAGGATTATGTCGTTCGCCGCCAATTCATGTTCCGGCTCAACGTCTTTTTTTTCGCGGCGTTTGTTATGTTCGGCATTCTCATCGTCTATTTGGCGGTGCTGCAGTTTGTCGAAGGGCCTGAGCTGAAGATGATGCGGGAGGACCAGGGGACAAGGGACGTATCCATCCCGCCGTTTCGCGGCAATATTCTTGATTCCGAGAAAAAGCCGATTGCGTACTCCACCTCCACTCAGACGCTGACTTATACGCTTCAGGCGGAGAAAAACAAACAGATTGCAATCGATATGAGCGTTAAGCTGTCCAAGCTGTTCAAAAGGCTCAACAGCGATCCGGAAGCGCAAATGACGCCGGAGGAAATCCAGAAGCAGATGGACCTTAACTTCCGGACGAACACCATTTCTGTGCCGCGGAGGATCCGCTCCGATTTGTCGAATGAGGAAATTGCTTTCATTACGGAGAACAAAGATCAGTTTCCCGGCGTGGAAATTGTTGAGGAGAGCGTCCGCAACTACAGTGAGGACGGCGTTGCCGTCCAGCTCGTCGGGTATTTGAAGAAATACAAGTCGGCTGGCGATCTTGGCAAATACAAGGCTATTAAGGAAGAGAAGGATCCCAAAAATAAATACCTCCAGGAAGAAACGGTCGGATTCGACGGTCTGGAATATATGTTTCAAGAGCAGCTGCGCGGAATTAACGGACTCAAGTCGTTTCCGGTCGACCGGACGAATAAAGTGACAGGGCCTCCGGTCATTACGCCGCCGCAGCGGGGCAACGACATCGTGCTCAGCATTAACCGGTCCGTACAGCTGAAGACTCAGCAGGCGATTGAGACTCAGCTGGAGAGACTGCAAAACGCTACGTCCAAGCCGTTGAATTACGGTAATGATGCTACAATGGGCTTTGCGGTGGCGATGGAGGTCGAGACCGGAAAGGTCGTCTCGATGGCCAGTTTGCCGGATTATGATCCGAATATTTGGAAGGGCGGCTCGGCGTCGAGCGAAAAGCTCAAACCGGTTCAAAATTTTATTACAAACGGCACGATCCGTACCGTTTATCCGGACTACGAAACTCAAACAGAAATGAACAAACATACGCCTTCACTCGTATATCTGGGTTCGGTCCAGAAACCGCTCACGATTCTAATCGGGTTGAACGAAAAATTATTTACTCCTTATGAGAACTACTACGATAAAGGCTATGTTACGATTGGCTCTAAGGGGAATGAAGTCGAGATTACAAATGCAGGAAGAAAAGCAAACGGTTATATCGATGCTGATGATGCCCTCGCCAAATCCTCCAACGCCTTTATGATGGAAATGGTAGGAGAAAGACTGCTGAACAAGTATAAAGGCGAAGAGTCCATTGAAGTATGGGACAAGTACATGAAACAATTTGGTCTCGGCGTCTCAACGGAGAGCGGTCTTCCTTCCGAGCAAAAAGGGGTAGAGGACTACTTCCACGAGGCAAAAACAGCGAGTAACATTTCCGCTATGGCCCGCGCCTCCTTTGGACAGCTTGGCAAATATACAACGCTCCAATTGGCGCAATACACAGCGATGCTGGCCAATAAGGGCAAACGCATGAAGCCGCTGTTTGTGAATGAAATTCTTGATCCTAAAGGCAAAGTCGTTGAAACGATTAAGCCGGAAGTGCTGAACACCGTTTCATTTCCGGAGAGATACTGGAATACGGTTTATAACGGCATGAGCCGTGTAAACGTGCAAGGTTTTGAAGGCGTCGATTATTCGTACCTGCGCAAAACCGGCACATCCCAGCAGCAGGTTGCCAACGGCAAAAAAGTCGAAAACTCCGTGTTCATCGCTTTTGCCCCGGCTGACAAGCCAAAGCTTGCTGTTGCGATTGTCATTCCAGAAGGCGGATTCGGCGGTTACGGTGCGGCGCCGGTCGCTCGGCAAATTTTTGACGCCTACGACGAGGCTGTTGGTTTATATGGCACGCCTAAGAAAAAAACGACAAACGATGCGGAGTAATTTCCGCTTCAAAATGTCGGGCAGCTTCACCCTAATGATGGGTGGAGCTGCTTTTTTTGTTTTTCTATGGGCAGGAATCTGCTACGATAAGGCTTACCGAAAAAAATTGTTTAAAAGTAAAACTTATCGGGATAAACAACGTATGAAGTGGAAGTTCATCGATGGGCTTATACTTTTTGGAAAAGGTGAGGGATCGTTGGAAAATCAGATGAAGGTTATTTTATTTCAAAAGCTGCCTGGAGGCAGCCTGCGCAAAATTGACGAGCGCTTCTGGTCGCAGGAAATGATTGCGGCGCTGCATCATATTAATTATTTGACGATTGGCGGAGAAGAGTTCGAGACAGTGGAAGGCAGGCTCAATGTAGATGAGGGTGTTATGGAGCTGCTGCTCTTATCCATCCGGAGCGAGTCCTAATTCCATAAGGAGAGGTGAATACCGTACATGAACGAGAAGAACAGACCGCCTAAAGTAATGTCGACCACGCTGGGACTGGTTTTGCTGGCGGGCAGCGCGGGAAGCTCCGGCGCATTTGCCGCCGCTCCATCCCCTTCTCCGGAAGCTGATGGACCAACGCTGGTGGAATGGTCGAGCGAAGAGGTCAAAGCCTTTTACGATCCAGAGCAGGATTGGAACTTGCCGGAGTTAAGCGAGAAGGAAGAGGAAGAAGGTTCTTCAGGCGGCGGAGGCGGCACCAGCTCCAGCGGCGGCACGACGGTTATTCATACCGGAGGCGGCTTCGGCTGGGACGATATGCTGCTTTACCACTTGATTTTTAACCGGGGATCCGGTTATTCCTCCAGCGGATGGGGGGCGTCGCATCCGGCTTATCACGCCTCTACGGGAGCGCCATACAAACGGTCTACTTACGACAGCTCGCGCTTTCAGAACCGTCCGACCGTTGGTTCCAGCGTGAGGCCTAAAACCTCCTCTGGCAGCGGCAGCATCACCCGGCGTTCCAACTCAGCCTCGAAAGGAAGCGTTGGAGGCAACTCCAGCGGATACTCCGGATCCTCCGGCAAGTCATCCGGGTTTGGAGGATGAGTGAGCCCGCACTGCACGCAGTTCGCAGTCCAGTCCGCAACCGCGAGGATGCGGTCAGCGAAATGGCCCGGCTCGGCTTCGGCTGGGCGGACCTTGACGGCGAGCCTTATTGGCTCGATGAACTGATTGCGATGGATGCAGCCGCATATGCGAAGCTTCAGGATGCGGCTGCAGTGCTGTGGCGTGTTTTTGACCGGGCAGTCCGATACATGCACGGGCGGCGCGAGCTGTATTCGCTCACCGGAATTCCGCCGATTTTGTGGAATATGCTGGATGGGCTTGAGCTGCCGCCGGAAGGCAGCATCAGCCGTTATGCGCGCTTCGATTTTGCCGTTGGGCTGGGCGGAGACATTCGTTTGCTGGAGCTTAACGCCGATACGCCGACGGGATATGCGGAGGCTGCCGCTGCGACGCCTTGGCTTTGCCGGCAAGCCGGGCTGCATTCTCCGAATGAGAGAATGCCGGAGCTGGTAAAATCGGCCTGGAGCGTGGAGCAGCCGGAAGCTGCCGCCTGTGCGCATTATGGCGAGCATGCGGAGGATAGCGGCACGATTGAGCTGCTGGCCAAACATAGCGGTCTTCCGATGCGGATGATCAATCTGCTTGACGTATCGATCGACAACGGGACGGTCAAGGACGGAGAAGGCGTTCCGGTGAACCGGATTTTCGCTCTGTATCCGAAGGAATGGATTGCGCTCGACGAAGGCGGCGAAGCGCTTGCTTATTCCATTGAGACGGGGCGGCTGCAGCTGTTCAATTCTCCCCATGCGATTTTGCTTCAGTCAAAAGGACTGCAGGCGCTTATCTGGGGGCTGCACGAGCTGAAGCTGCTGTTTACGGCGGAAGAGCATGCGGCTATCGAGGCGTACATGCTGCCGACCTATACCAAACCATTGTTTGACGGAAGCTACGTATCCAAATCGATGTTCGGCCGCGAAGGCGGCTCCGTCAAGCTGTTTGGCGACAACGGCGGGCTGGAGTTGGAGGATCAAGACGGCTTTGATACGAGCGTATTTTTCCCGACTGTTTACCAGAAACGCGCGGATCTTCCTGAGCTGACGCTGAGCGGGAAGCCGTACCGCATCTTAACGGGCTTGTTTATGCTAAATGGCGTCCCATGCGGTCTTCTCGGAAGAGCCGGGGGTCTTATTACAGGAAATACGAGTCATTTTGTGCCAATAGGGGTGATGGAAGCTTGATCAATCAAAATCAAAAAAGCCGGGTCGGCCCGATAATCGCCGTTGTGCTGGGCATCATCCTGTTGATGGTGGTCATTTCGCAATGCTCGATGAGTTCTTCCAATAACGGCGGCTTGTTTAATACGAACCCAACGGGAGACAGCAGTTCAGCAAACAGTTCCGTAGTGCCTTGGGACTACCGCGTAGTGGAAGGAACGGTCGGCGATTTAATCGGCGGTGATATGACCATTTTACCGGACAATCAGCTGATGGCCAACGATGACCAGTACGCAACCGGAGATAAAATATGGACGCTTCAGCATATGAGCGCCAATATGAACGAGAACAGCCAGAAAAAAGCCCGCATCACGCTTTCGACCTGGATGCCGATCAAGTCGTACCGGAACAAAGAAACGGCCGAGACCGATTTAAACCGCCTCAAGGTTAGCCTCAAAACTAAGGTTGATCTGGTCGGTGTATACCAGACAAAGATGAACGGCAAAACGCGTCAGTTCGCTGTGTTAGAGCTCCCGTCGGGGCAGCAGATCAAACAGCCGATTGATGCCAAGCGTTATGCGAGTCTCAAACCTGCCAAACAGGCGGAAATCATTATGGAAGAGATTCACGACTACAGCAATTTTGACTTGGCATACAGCAAATTCCGGGGGTGGGCGTCATAGTTGTCGTAAATTTAATCGTTAGCATTGCCGTTATTGTCATTCTTCAGCTTGTCGGGATGTTCATTTTCAGCTGGATTACTCCGTTTAAAGACTTGGAGGAGCTCAAAAAAGGAAATGTCGCCGTCGGCCTCGCTATGGGCGGCAAATTCCTTGGCACAGCGATTTTGCTTGGCGTTGCATCGTATACGAATCACTCCATCTGGTACTTGATGTTATGGTTTGCAGTAGGGTATGCCTGCCTGCTCATCGCGTATTGGGTGTTCGAGCTTGCGACTCCGGGTCTAACGCTCTCCAAAGAGCTGCAGAATGGCAATGTTGCGGTCGGCATTCTGCTTGCGGCTGTTTATATTGGCACAGGATTTGCGATTAGCAGTCTGATTATTTAACTAGGCAAGGACAGGACCGAATAGAAAAAGAGAGCCCCATGCCGCTGCGCATGCGGGCTTCTTTTCACTTATGGTATACTGGGTGGAGTTTCCTACAGTTAAGAGAGAAAGAAGGAACCGGAATGACCCGTCCCTTGTCGTTTGGCAAGGTGCAGGAGGGGCGCAATTTATTTGCGGTATTTTACCTGCTCATCCTCATGAAGCTGCAATGGCTGCGCTTCAGCCTTTTTGGAGGAATCCAGCCCTTATCGCTAGCTGCTGACGCGCTGTCGCTGCTTGCGCTAACGGCATTGCTGGAGCTTGCGGCTCCGCGCAAAGGCAAAGGTCCTGCTTATTGGCTCTTCAACCTGTCGCTGTCGCTGCTGCTGTTTGCAGTTACGCTGTATTTTAAACATTTCGGAACAGTGCCGACCTATACGGCCTTAAAAGATTTGAACCAGGTGTTCGGCGTTCGTGAAAGCGTGAATTCTCTCCTTCAGCCGAAAGATTTTATCTATTTTGCGGATGTGCTCGTATTGGCGTTAGTATGGCTGGCTGGACTTTTTTATGGGATGCAAAAAGAAAGGCGCAAGCTGTGGAAGCCGGCAGCAGCAGCCTTATTCATTGTTGGCTGCACCGGATCGCTATGGTTCGTCCTTGCGAAGTCCAATGCTTCGCAGAGCGAGCTTGCCCAGGCTGAAAGTGTTGGTTTGTTCAACTATCAGCTTGTCAGCGCGATTCGTACCTATGAGGAAAACAAAGCGATCGCTTCCGGCAATATCAAGGAAACGATTACGAATGCCGAAAAGCTGCAAAATACATACCCGTATCGTCCATTGGACCAACCGGCAGCGCCAAAAGGTTTTGGAGAGATGAAAGGCATGAATCTGCTCCTGATTCAGCTGGAGTCGTTTCAGAACTTTCCGATTCATCTGCGGGTTGACGGACAGGAGCTGACGCCCGTCCTAAACAAGCTTGCCGATCAAGGCTTGTACGCGCCGCATTTTTTTCAACAGATTGGACAGGGCAATACATCGGATGCGGAGTTTATTGCTAATACGTCGATTTATCCAACCGGCACGATCGCAATGAGCACAGGTTTTGGCAACCGGGAGCTGCCCAGCCTGCCCCGTTTGCTTCAGCGGGAAGGTTATGAAGCCTATACGTTTCATATTAACAACGTCGGCTTTTGGGATCGGAATAAGCTTTATCCAGCCTTGAACTTCAACCGTTACTATGACAAGCCATTTTTTAAGAATGACCACTTTAACAGCTTTGGCGCCTCCGACGAGGAGCTTTACCGGACCGCGGTGGACAAGCTGTCTATCGTAGCCAAGGCTGGAACCCCGTTTTACGGGCATCTGATTACGACGTCCAATCATTCGCCGTTTCGCATTCCGGAGGATAAAAAACAGCTTAAGCTGCCGGATTCTCTGGAGGGCTCGCTGCTCGGAGACTACTTGCAGTCGGTTCGATATACCGATTATGCGGTCGGACAGCTGATTGAGCGGCTGAAGCGGGAGAGGTTATGGGATAACACGGCGCTTGTGCTGTACGGGGACCATTTTGGCCTGCCAAAAGAGGAAGCGGACCCCGAGCGGCTTAACGAGGAGCTCGGCATCCGGTATGATAGCCGCATTAGCCGTTTTAACGTGCCGCTTATTATCCGATATCCGGGTCAAACGCCGGTTAAGCTGGACGGTACGGGCGGCCAAATCGATCTGCTGCCAACTCTGGCTAATTTATTTGGCATCCCGCTTGAAGCGCAACAATTCACCGTTTTCGGCAGAGACTTGCTGAATACGGAGCGTAATGTCATTGGAATGCGTTATTACATGCCGACAGGCTCTTTTATCAATGACGATATTATCTTTGTTCCCGGCAAAGGTTTTGAGGATGGGGAGGCTTATTCGCTGGATACCTATGAGCGCGTGGATGACTTCTCCCGTTACCGGGACGATTACGATTACATGCTGAAGCTGATGGAGCTTTCGGATCAGTACGTCAAGCTGCTGCCTAAGCGCTGACGCCTATACTTAGGAGGTTAACAACAATGACAACGCCGACAACTTATGTATTTGCAGGATCTTACGCTGAGCCGGACGGACCGGGGCTGTATTTGTACCGTTGGAAGGAAGAGGCGCTTGAGCTTGAGCTGCTTGCACAGGCGGATGGTCTTAAAAATCCGACGTTTCTGAATGTAGACGCCGCTGGCGGCAAAGTATATGCCATTTCCGAAGGGAAAAACGAGTCCGGCGGAAAAAACGGCGTTGCTGTTTCGTACCGGTTTCAGCCTGAGACGGGCACGCTGGAGCGGATAGGCGAAGCTCCGACGACCGACGGCCCGACCTGCCATATTGAGCGCAGTCCGGACGGGACCCGCCTAATCGTGGTCAGCTACCATGGAGGCATGGCCGGTCTGATGGAGCTGCATGCGGACGGAAGCATCGGCCGTCGCCTGGATCAGCCTCAGCATGAGGGCCATAGCGTCAATCCGGAGCGTCAGGACCGCCCGCATCCTCATTCGGCTAAGTTCAGCCCGGACGGAAAGTACGTATTTGTGCAGGATTTAGGCCTTGATCTCATCCGCACCTACAAGCTGGAGAACGACCGCATGGTTCCCGTAGCCGACAATGCCGTTCATCCCGGCGCCGGCCCGCGCCATCTGGCGTTTCATCCCAACGGAAAGTATGCTTACGTCATCAATGAAGTTGATTCCTCGGTGAGTGTGTTGGAGTATGATCCGGCAGCGGGCGCATTGACAGAGCTCCAACATTGGCCAACGCTTCCGGCAGGTTTTGAAGGCGAGAATACTTGCGCTGAGATTGCCGTATCCGAGGACGGGCGTTTTGTATATGGCTCCAACCGCGGGCATGACAGCTTAGTTGTGTTTGCTGTCGAAGAGGATGGACGAAAGCTGAACGTCATTCAGCATATTCCGGTGGAGGGGAAACATCCCCGTCATTTTGCGCTGCTGCCGGGAGGTCAATATTTGCTCGCTGCCAGCAAAGACACGAACAACATCGCCGTATTCCGGGTGGATGGGGAAAACGGCAAGCTGACTTTTACCGGACGTCATACGTCGGTGTCTCAGCCTGTGTGCGTGCAGCCGTTTTTGATAGGCTAAATCGTAAATAACGATTTGCGACTAAATCTTCCGATTCAGAATGATTGTCTGCGATTAAGTATCCTTTAAGCGGGCTAGGCTGCTCCTGTCCGGGATTACTTGATGAAGGGATGATCGGATATGAATGGAACGAGGCTGTTGGAAGGAAAAGTAGCGATTATAAGCGGCGGCGGCTCCGGGATCGGAAAAGCGGCTGCACTTGATATGGCGCGGCATGGAGCGAAGATCGGTTTTTTAGACCGTACACTAGATGACGCTGAGAAGGTCAAGGCCGAAATCGAGAGCGCAGGCGGAGAAGCTGTCGTCACGGAAACGGATGTCAGCGACGCCAAAGCGGTGGAAGCGGGCATTCGGACGATCGCGGAGCGATTCGGGCGGGTTGATATCGTATTTGCCAATGCCGGCATTAACGGCGTATGGACGACGATTGAGGATCTTGATGTTGACGACTGGGACCAGACGCTGGGCATCAATTTGCGCGGCACCTTCCTGACCGTCAAATATGCGATTCCATACTTAAAGCGCAGCGGCGGAAGCATTATTATAACGAGCTCCATCAACGGCAACCGCAAGTTCAGCAATTCGGGAGCCAGCGCCTACAGCGCCTCCAAGGCAGGACAAGTGGCGTTTATGAAGATGGCGGCGCTGGAGCTTGCCCAGTATAAAATCCGTGTGAACGCCGTCTGTCCGGGAGCTATCGAGACCAATATCGATGCCAATACGATTCGCACGAAGGAAGCGGAGGAAGCGGCAATTCCGGTGGAATACCCCGAGGGAGCGCATCCGCTGCGCGGCAAATCCGGCAAGGCTTCGCAGGTGGCCGATCTGGTGACCTATTTGGCTTCGGACTTGGCGTCTCATGTAACAGGCACAGATATTTATATTGATGGGGCAGAATCTCTGCTTTGAATAACAGAAAGGGGCTACCGCAGCGATGCGGCAGCCCCTTTTGGCATTGGGCGGATCATGAGCGCGCATTCAATAATGATGGATTAACGCGTCGTATTCGTCTACTGCCCGTTTGGGGGAGGCAGGTCAGCCGGACGTTTGAAAAAGGTCAGCTCCACGCCTGGAGCAACCTCCAATCGGCTCGTTTCGGTAAATCCAGCCGCAGTGTACAGCTGAATTGCGGGTGCATTCAATGTTCCCGTAGAGACGAGATGGTCGGCATTAGGATTCATTTCCAGCGCTTTAAGCAGCATAAACCGTCCGATTCCTTTGCGGAAAAAATCGGGATGCACGACAAGCCGGTCAATCGTAATTTCGCCTGGCGACTCTTGCTCCAGAGCAATCGCACCGGCAAGCCTGCCCTGCAGACGGCAGCCGTAAAAATCGGCTGGGGATGCAAGCAGCGCTTCATGGGATTGTCCGATATGGGGGATGCCGTGGAACCCGATCAGGTAGGCTTCCACCTTATAGGCAACTGTTTGTAAATCCCGAAGCTCCTGCGACACAATGGGATCGGTAATCGATAATCGTTCAAGCTGGTACATGAATGACAACCCTCTTTTCATTAAAAATCTGAATCGGGCAGATAGGCAAGAGTAAAGCTGGAGCCAAGCCGTTTCATTCCCCGGAAAGCCAATGTTCGAGCCGCGGTTCTGCGTTAAGCGCCGCGGCCGTGGGCTTGATCCGCTCGCAGCCCAGATAGGCGCGGAATTGTTGGAAAGCCAGGCGTACGCTTTCCTCCATGGACGGCGTCCACTTGAGATCGGGTTCCGGCCACCAGCCCTCAACCGTGCGAGCTCCGGCGGAACCCTTCTCCCGGCCCGGCTCCATCCGCGCGATCAGCCTGTCTCCCCAAAGAACGGGCAGAACATAGTAGCCGTACTGTCTGGCATCTGCCGGCTTGTAAACTTCCCAAATGTAGGTGAATTCAAACAGCTCGCGAATCAGCCGGCGATCCCAGAGAAAATTGTCCAGCGGAGCCAAAAACATCGAGCGCGGAGGAGCGGCTTCCCATTGCTCCTTGGAATACTTGCCCAGCCAGCGGTCCAGATCTTCCGTTCGAGCGTAATGAGGCGCGCTAAGCCCTGGAGCATCAACCTGGGTAAGATGACCTTCATCTGAAAGGTCTCTAAAAACGCTCGTGCGGTCAGCAGTTTTCATAAAGCGGGTTCCGACCCAAGCGTCCGAAGCGCGGGGATGCAGCAGACCTACGCCTCCTACCCGCCGCATAACCCGCCAACGGGCATAATCGCGGTCATCGGGATGCGGGTCGGGAGTATCAAGCAGCTCTTGTAGAAGAAGATGCTCGGCCAAATCGTACACCCGCTGATTGCGCTGTTTGCGGGCAATAACAAGCTCTCCCCACAAATACATGCTTTCCATCGTTGCCTTGGACAGCCTTGCCGGCGCCCAGGCCCAGTCGAGCTTAACTCCGCTTTCCAGCTCGCGGGAGAGCAGCGGTCCGCGCTCCAGCAGCGCTTGCCTAACCGTGGGCACAAAAGCGGCGATTTCCGGCTTGCTGCCGAATTGTTGCTTCGCTTCGGCACGGGTTCGGCGGAAATGCGGCCAATCGGCGGCGGGATAGATGCTCATGACTTTATCCAATCCGTCCAGCAGCAGCCGGTCCTTATATAGAAGCTCGTCCAGCATGGACGGGCGGAAGTCGGGCAGCCGCGCCTGCAGCACAAGCTCGGCATTGCGTCCGGCAGCGTCCAAAGGATCAAATTGAATACAGCCAGCCCTGGTTATGTAATCCATAATGCCTTGTTTTCCCCGATATGCCGGGACAGGCCCTAAACCATGATGATCCAGCAGAAAACGGCGGGCTTCTTCATTTGTCAAATTGACCGTGCGAATCGCCATTGAAAAACTCCTTTTATATGGATGAGAATTGAAGTGATGGATGGAGAACAAATGTTCCTTTCCATTATACAGGAAACTGCGGATCATTTCATCTAGTCGCGTTTTGAATGCGTTTTCTGTCAGCTTTTCTATCTTGAGCGAAGAAGAGAATGCAAAAACACGAACATTATGCGTTTTGCTGAAAACCTTTTAGACAATGTGTCTAGTTCTTTTCAGCCGAACTGTCTAATGAAAAGAGTCGTTTGCCCAATTACGATGGATAAAACAGCCAGAGCGCTGAATGCAGATGGGAGGAAGATGAAAGGTTTGCTCGCGTCTCATTTGCAGTATTTATGAAAATAAAATCATACAAGCTGGCTACAGTCAGACAAACCCGGGATTTTTTACGCATACGATGTAATCAAAGGCATGTACAGGATTCAAGAAACACGGTTTAGATAAGCAGTTATGCTGGCCGAAAGGGGATGGGGCTATGGCGGAAGCAGCTCGCAAAACAGAGAAAATAGCGGCGCCGCGCAAGCTGGACAATTGGATAGGAGGCGTCTGGAAGAAGGCTGAAGCAGGCACGAGTTATGAGCCGGTGCTCAATCCGGCTACTGGCGAGACGCTTGCAGAGGTGCCCTACTCCGGCAAAACGGAGGTTGATTTGGCCGTTGCGTCAGCGCGGGAGGCTTTTAAAACATGGCGTAAAGTTCCTGTTCCGGCAAGAGCAAGGCTGCTGTTCCGTTATCAGACGCTGCTGCTGGAGCGGCGCGCAGAACTGGCGGAGCTGCTCGCCGCCGAAAACGGCAAGAGCATGGAAGAAGCGCTTGGCGAGGTGCAGCGGGGAGTAGAATGTGTGGAGTTTGCGGCCGGAGCGCCATCGCACATGATGGGCAGCCAGCTTCCGGATATCGCATCGGGACTGGAATCCGGCATGTACCGCTATCCGCTTGGCGTAGTATGCGGTATAGCCCCGTTCAACTTCCCGATGATGGTGCCATGCTGGATGTTCCCGCTCGCGGTGGCATGCGGCAATACCTTTATCCTCAAGCCTTCCGAACGCACACCTTTGCTGGCTTGCCGATTGGCGGAGCTGTTTCAGGAGGCAGGTTTCCCGGACGGAGTGCTTAACCTTGTGCATGGCTCGCGCGATGCGGTGAATGCGCTGCTGGAACATCCTGATCTGGCAGCGGTTAGTTTTGTCGGCTCGCAGCCTGCGGCAGAGGCTGTGTATCGGCGGGGAACGGCGGCAGGCAAACGGGTGCAGGCGCTCGCGGGAGCCAAAAATCACAGCATCGTGCTGGCCGATGCCGATCTTCCGGCGGCGGCCCGCCAGGTTGCCGCTGCTGCTTTTGGCTCGGCAGGACAGCGCTGCATGGCCTGCTCCGTCGTCAGCGTGCAGCTTGAGGTGCTGGAGCCGTTTCTGCGCCTGCTGCTCAAACTTGCCGACTCGATGCGGCCTGACGGCGGGGCAGGTTCGGCGGGTATGGCGACGCCGATGATCCGCTGTGAAAGCCGCGACCGCGCGTTAACTCTCGTCGAAAATGCTTTGTCCGACGGAGCGGAGCTGCTTCGCGACGGCCGCCTTGACCAGGCGCCTGCCGGATGCGAATCCTTTCTTGGGCCAACGATTTTGACCGGTGTCACGGAGGAGATGAGTGTTTGGCAGCAGGAGCTGTTCGCTCCAGTCCTCTGCGTAGCGTCGATCGAGAACCTGGATGAAGGCATTGCGATGGCGAACCGCTCTCCGTTTGCAAACGGAGCCTGCCTGTACACGGACAGCGCCAAAGCGGTGCGTGTCTTTCGGGAGGAGATGGACGCTGGCATGTTGGGCGTCAACATCGGAGTACCGGCGCCGATGGCGTTTTTTCCGTTCAGCGGGTACAAGAATTCATTTTATGGAGACTTGCATGCGAATGGAAAGGATGGGGTTGAATTTTACACGCGCAAAAAGATGGTAACTGCCCGTTATTAAAGCTAGTCTGCGCCGCAGATTGAATGGCGGCGGCGAAAGGAGCGATGGCTTGATGGGTCAGATGGGTCAGCAGCATACCGGGCAAAATGCAGAGGCGGCTGCAAAGCCAACGCTTCCGGAGGATGAGTCAGGGGAAACGCAGGCGGGGACGGCGGCAGCGGCAGCATCTGCAGCCCTATCTGGAGATCCGCTCGAAATGGACAGGCGGCATTTGTGGCATAACATGCGTCCGTACAAGGAAAATGACCGACCGCTTGTCATCTTAGAGGCCGAGGGCTCTTGGGTAATCGATCATGAAGGCAATCGATATATGGACGGTATGTCAGGTTTATGGTGCGTTAACGCCGGCTATGGCCGCAAAGAACTTGCCGCTGCAGCTGCGCGCCAACTGGAACGGATGCCGTATTATCCGCTCACCCAGTCCCATATGCCGGCCATTGAGCTGGCGGAAAAGCTGGGGCATTGGCTGGAGGGCGACTATGTTATCTTTTTCTCCAACAGCGGCTCCGAGGCTAATGAGACCGCGTTCAAAATCGCCAGGCAATATCAGCAGCAGATCGGCCGCCCTTTGCGGACGAAGTTTATTGCGCGTTATCGAGGCTATCACGGCAATTCAATGGGGGCGCTGGCAGCGACGGGCCAAGCGGTAAGAAAGCACGGTTATGAGCCATTGGCAGCAGGCTTTCTGCATGTCCGGCCGCCGGACAGCTACCGCAGGCCGGATGGAATGACGGCAGAGGCGTATCAGCTTTTTTGCGCGCGCGAGATCGAAGAAGTCATCGTTTGGGAGGGAGAGGATACGGTAGCTGGCGTTATTATGGAGCCGGCAATTACCGGAGGCGGCATAATCGTGCCTGATCCCGTCTATGTTCATGAAGTGCGGCGAATTTGCTCTGAACGTGGCGTGCTGCTTATTATCGACGAGGTTATTTGCGGATTTGGCCGGTCAGGCCGCAAGTTCGGCCATCATAATTACGGCGTGCAGCCGGATATTGTCACGATGGCCAAAGGAATGACGAGCGGTTATTTGCCGCTCGCCGCAACCGCCGTTAAACGTGAACTATATGAAGCCTTTCAAAAAAACGGCCAGTACGACCATCTGCGTCATGTCAACACGTTCGGAGGCAATCCGGCAGCCTGCGCGCTGGCGCTGGCCAACCTGGAGCTGCTGGAACGGGAGCAGCTCCCGCAGCGGGCAGAGCAGCTGGGGAAAAAATTGCTTGAGGAGCTGCAGCATGAGTTAGCGGATCATCCCGATGTCGGAGATATCAGAGGTTTTGGACTGCTGATTGGCATAGAGCTGGTTAAAGACCGGGCGAGCCGCGAACCGGCAGGAGCGGCGGTTGTTCAATCGGTCATCGACCGCTGCCGCGCAGCAGGCCTGATTATAGGGAAAAACGGCGACACCGTTGCCGGACTGGGCAATGTCCTGACGTTGGCGCCGCCGCTCTCGTCGACGGATGAGGATATGGCGTTTTTGACATCAACGCTGGTTCGTTCGCTGCGTGAACTGGCGGATTAGAAGCAGCAAAGTTCATCTCTGGGCAGCGCCAGCTTTCGCATTGGAGCTGCCTGAACGGGGAATCGGCACTGCCGGAAGCGCACCAGGTTCAAGGAGCATGTAGGCGCGCAGCGCGATTTGAACGGCCAGTCTTTTTTCGCAATCGGCCCATACGGGGCCAATCAGCTCTTGGATTCGCTCAAGCCGGTAATAGAGCGACTGCCGGACGATGAACAGCCTGCGCGCCGCTTCCTGTTTGGAGCCGTCGCAATCTAAAAACACCTTCAGCGTCATCAGCAGATCGCCGCCTCTTAACCGGTCGGCCTGGATTAAAGGTCCCAGATGATCCTGCACATAGGGTTCAAGTCTTCCGCTTTCCAATAACGATGGCAGCAGCTGCAGCACGCCTAGCTCATCATAGCTAAGAATTTGGCGGGATTCGGCTGTTCCCATGCTTCTTACCCTCGCAGTCAGCATGGATCGGTTCAGCTTGAGCGCTTCCAGCGCCTGGCGTTTCGCTTCGCCGGCTCGGCTGCGGCTGCTGAAGCGGGAGCTGGCGCCGCAGCAAAATCCAGGGACGGAAGCGGCTAACACGTCAACCGCCAGCTCTTCCAGCCGCAGCCGCACAGCCGCAGCCCGCTCCGGCTGTGCAATAAGCGCAGTCATCCGTCCGCCTTCGGCATCGGCTATGCATAAACAGCCAGCGGACCGCATCTTTCGCCGCAGCTCATCCGCAGCCAGCTCCGCAGCGGCTTGAGCGCTGCGGTTACCCGAGCCGGCAAGCCATTCGGCGGCGACGATTTTGCAGTTCATCCCATCCAGAGCGCCAATCATAGAATCCGCCGCATCCTTTAGCAGAGCGTCTTGCGCGGAATCGGCCCCGGGAGCACCCCAGCTATTGTCGAGCAGCAGGCGCAGCATGCGCGAATCGGCGTTTCGTTGAGCCGACTCCAGCGCTAGCGCTTCCTGATAGGCCCGGCGGCGATTCAATATAATAGAATGCAATTCATGCGTTATGTCCACATAACGCACGGTATGCGGGAATACAATCAGCGGCATAGCGTGCCGATCCGCCTGTTTCTTCCATTTAGGCGGCAAAACGGACAATCCCGGGCCTAGCTCCAGGCATAGGCAAGCGGCTTCTCCTTGAAGCAGGCTAGTTATGAAGAGCTCTTGTTTTTCCAGGCAGGCGCCAATCCCGACACCTGTTGTAAGCACCATCTCTCCACCGTGCAGCAGCTCTGTTACACCTGTTACTTCTAACACATGCACCCAGCGAATTTCCCGGTCCAGCCCGGCATGGCCGGCTTCCACTCTTGCTCCGGCAAAAAGATCGCTCATCAGCGTTTCGCGTACGGTAAGGCTTCGCGGCAAGGCTTGATCGACCGGATTCCAGTTATCGTTCATAGGTGAAGCCTCCATTCGGCGTTAAATCACGTTTTCTGAACGGGCTCTAGTTGAAGGCTTATCTAGCCATTGAAGTGACTTAATCTTACATCAAAATAGAGGTCGTTCAAACAAAAATTCATAAAATTCCAGCAATTTTGAGCTGACTGCACACCAATGAACACATAAGCTGACGCTCAATGAAATCTTCATGCTTAGGAGGGAATTTCATGTCTGCGTCTGACAGGGCCATTAACATGGATCGAGTGATGAAAAGGATTGAGCGGCTGGCCGAAATCGGCAAAATTAGCGATACGGGCGTTAACCGGCAGGCGATGACGCCGCTTGACCGGCAAGCGGTTGAGCTAGCAGGAGAATGGATGAAGGAAGCGGGCATGAGCGTTCGTTTGGACGAGGCTGGCAATTTGATTGGCCGGCTTAATAGCGCGGCTGCGCCGGATGCTCCAGTGTTAATGCTTGGCTCGCATTTGGATACCCAGCCGTACGCTGGGCGATTTGACGGTATTATTGGCGTGCTGGGGGCCATCGAAGCGGTGCAGGCTTTTACAGACCGGGGGTTTCGGCCGCTGCAGCCGATTGAGGTAGTCGCATTTACCGATGAGGAAGGCTGCCGCTTCAACAAAGGGCTGTTTGGCTCACGGGCGATGACAGGGCGGCTCGAACAGGGCGAGCTGGATCGCACGGATGCGGACGGCATCACGAGGCGGGAGGCATTGGCCGGCTTTGGCGGCGACCCGAATCGCCTGCAGGAAGCCGAATATGCAAAGGGCGCAATAGATTGTTATTTGGAGCTGCATATCGAGCAGGGCCCCGTGTTAGAGTCGCTAGGGGCTTCATGCGGGTTGGTGACAGGCATCAGCGGACCGCTCTGGTTAACGGTAGACTTGTACGGCTTTGCCGGGCATGCCGGTTCAGTCCCAATGGCGATGCGGCGGGATGCGCTGGCAGGGGCGGCCCAGGTCATAACCGGTTTTCAAGCGATGGTCCGGGCCGAAGCAGGCACCCCTGTTGTTGGTACTGTCGGCACGCTGCAGCTGTTTCCCGGCTCACGCAACATTATCCCGGAGCGGGTGCAGTTTACGGTCGATCTGCGCGACCTGGATATGGAACGCCGCGACCGGTTGGAGGAGGGGCTTCGCAAGCTAGTTGACGATGCCGCCGCAGACAATAAGCTGAGCTACTTTATCCGCGAGGATACGAATAGCCCGCCAAGGTTCTGTGATGAGAGCTTAATGAATGCGATTCGCGGCGAGGCGCTGAGCATGGGCTTGAAGCTGCCGGAGCTGATGAGCGGTCCGTTCCATGACGCGCTGGCGCTTTCGTATGTGTGTCCCTATGCCATGATCTTTGTCCGCTCAAAAGACGGAATCAGCCACAACCCGATGGAGTTTTCTTTAGAGGATGATATTGGCGATGGCGTGGAGCTGCTGTACCGCACGATGAAATCGCTGGCCCTGGCGAACAAGGGAGAAAGGAGCGGGGGCTAATGGCAATCCACCATCGCATAAGCGAAGATCCGTCCGTACCGTCGGCGTTCAGGGAAATGGTTCCGCCGCTTTCGCGCTCGGCCGCAGGCGAGGAGTCGAATCGCTGCCTTTATTGTTACGATGCTCCTTGTATAAAAGCGTGCCCGACCAGCATCAATATCCCGTCTTTCATCAAACGAATTGCCACCGGCAATACAGAGGGGGCGGCCTATGCCATTATGGACGCCAATCCCGTCGGAGCAAGCTGCGCCCGGGTATGCCCGACCGAGCTGCTTTGCGAGGGAGCTTGCGTGCTGAACGGTACGGCGGAGCCGATCGCGATTGGGCGGCTGCAGCGGTATGCAACCGATTTTGCGGCAACGGAAGGGCTGCAGCTGTTTGCTCCAGGCGCCCCAGCCGGCATCAGCGCGGGAGTTATCGGCAGCGGCCCGGCCGGTTTATCCGCAGCGAGGGAGCTTGCCCGTTTCGGATTCCAGGTAGATGTGTACGAAGCGAAGTCCGTCGCGGGCGGCCTGGACAGCACCGGTATCGTCAGCTTCCGCCTGCCGACCCATGTGCCGGCATGGGAGGTGCAGCAGGTTGAAGCGCTTGGCGTGCGGTTCCATACAGGCGTGCGAATCGGAAGTTCGCTTAGCGCAAAACAGCTGCTGGAGCGCCATGATGCAGTTGTGCTTGCCGCTGGCATGGGATATGTGCCGCCGCTAGGTTTGGAGGGTGAAGAGCTGGAAGGAGTGCATGATGCCATCCGGCTAGTTGAAGCGACGAAGTCGGGACGGATGCCGTCATCTTTTACAGGGGCCAAAGTAGCTGTAATCGGCGCGGGAAATACGGCCATCGATGCGGCGACGTGCAGCGTAAGGCTGGGAGCGGACAAGGTTAAAATCGTTTACCGGCGAACTGGGGCAGAAATGACAGCCTATCCGTTTGAATTTGAATTTGCGAAGCAGGACGGAGTGGAATTCGAATGGCTGACTCAGCCGGTCCGGATCATCGGAGACGAGCAAGGCAAGGTGACGGGGCTGGAATGTATCCGATTGGAGGCGGATGGACGTACAGGACCGGATGGCCGGAGGCTGTTCTCTCCCGTGCCGGACTCCACGTTTGTTAATGAAGCGGATGCAGTTGTATTTGCAACAGGACAGCAGCGGCTTGCGCCGTTGGCGGATCAGCTCGGCATCAGTCATCAAAACGGGATTCCAGAGGTCGATCCGATGACTGGCCTCACTTCCAATCCGCGTATTTATGCGGCAGGAGATGTGCTGCACGGCACCGGAGCTGGGGAAGCTACCGTCGTGTCTGCGGCTGAGCAGGGTAAACGAGCGGCTGCTGCAATAGCCCGCAAGCTGTTGGGAGAAGAGTTTGAATCGTATAAAAGAGAGCTGGTTCCGACGCGGGCAGCGGAGAATGTATAAGCCTGATATCGAATATTCGATAGATTGGAGGCATGATTCAATGGCAGATTTGTCCATTTCTCTAGCGGGAATTACATCGCCTAATCCGTTCTGGCTCGCTTCCGCGCCTCCGACCAACACCGGTTACCAGGTGCAGCGCGCCTTTGAGGCAGGCTGGGGCGGGGCGGTCTGGAAAACGTTAGGCGAACCTATTATTAACACGTCTTCTCGCTTCGCGGCCGTTCACTTCGGAGGCAAACGTGTTGCCGGATTTAATAACATTGAGCTTATTTCCGACCGTCCTCTTGAGGTAAACCTCAAGGAAATCCGCGAAACGAAAAAACGATTTCCCAAACATGCGCTTGTCGCCTCCTTAATGGTCGAACCGAAACGGGAAAAATGGCATGAAATCGTCAAACGGGTCGAGGATGCCGGGGTCGACGGGCTTGAGCTCAACTTCGGCTGTCCGCACGGGATGGCTGAACGCGGCATGGGAGCCGCTTCCGGCCAGCAGCCTGATTTGGTGGAGAAACAGACGATGTGGGCAAAAGAAGCGGCCTCTACGCCTGTCATCGTCAAGCTGACGCCAAATATTACAGATATTACAGTCACGGCTCGCCACGCCGTCATGGGCGGCGCCGATGCGATCAGTCTCATTAATACAATCAACAGCTTGGCTGGCGTGGATCTGGAATCATGGAATACGATTCCGCATGTCGGCGGCAAGGGAGCGCACGGCGGTTATTGCGGTCCGGCTGTAAAGCCGATTGCGCTAAACATGGTCGCGGAATGCGCCCGAGACCCCAAAGTCGGGGTACCGATCTCGGGTATCGGCGGCATCTCCAGCTGGCAGGATGCGGTTGAGTTTATGCTCATGGGAGCGGCAGGCGTTCAGGTGTGCACGGCGGCGATGCACCATGGCTTCCGCATTGTGGAGGAGATGGTGGACGGACTTAACCGCTACCTGGACCGTAAGGGCTTGGCTTCCGTGTCGGAGCTGATTGGCCAAAGCGTGCCGCGTTATTCCGACTGGGGCAATCTCGATCTGAATTACCGGGTCGTGGCCCGGATTCATCAGGATGTGTGCATCAATTGCAATAAATGCCATATCGCCTGTGAGGATACGTCGCATCAGTGCATCGATATGCTTACGGGCAGCAGCGGCCGGCCGTATTTGCACGTTAGAGAGGATGATTGCGTCGGCTGCAATCTCTGCTCGATCGTTTGTCCGGTCGACGGCGCGATTGAGATGGTGGAGCTTCCGGCAGCCGCTCCTGTACTTACATGGAATGAGCGGCAAAGGGCGTTGGCAAAGCTGGGGACGGACTCCATGGAAACGGAGGCGGTGGAAGGATGAGCAACAGCAAGGTCATTCAAGGGGGCACAGTTGTTACTTCCGGTTCGATATCCGCAGCCGATATCCGTATCGAAAACGGTGTTATAACTGCTATCGGCAGCAATTTGGACACAGCCGGGGCGGAGACGATAGATGCGGCCGGACTATATGTGTTTCCTGGCGGCATTGATCCGCATACCCATTTGGATATGCCGTTTGGCGGCACGGTGACGGCGGATGATTTTGAGAGCGGTACAATTGCGGCTGCGTTTGGCGGAACAACTACACTGATTGATTTTTGCCTGACGGAGCGCGGCAAACCGCTCGCAAATGCCGTTAAGACTTGGCATGAAAAAGCAAAGGGCAAAGCGGTCATTGACTACGGATTCCATCTGATGGTCGCTGAGGCTGGCGAGGAAGTGCTGGCAGAACTGCCGCAAATGATCGAGCAGGAAGGCATTACATCGCTTAAAGTGTTCATGGCATACAAAAATGTGTTCCAGGCAGACGATGGAACGCTCTTTCGGACGCTTCAGCTGGCGCGCGAGGAAGGCGCTCTCGTTATGGTGCATGCGGAAAACGGCGACGTCATCGACTTTTTAATCCGGGAAGCGCTGGACAACGGACAGACCGAGCCCATTTATCATGCGTTGACGAGACCTCCGCAGCTGGAGGGCGAAGCAACGGGACGGGCAGCCGAGCTGGCCGGTCTTGCGGATGCTCCGCTTTACGTTGTGCATGTGACCTGCGCGGAGGCGGTGGAGCGCATTGCCGCTGCAAGGGCACGCGGGCTGCGCGTATATGGCGAGACTTGTCCCCAGTATTTGACGCTCGATGTAAGCGCGTTGGAAAAGCCGGGATTTGAAGGCGCGAAATATGTGTGGTCGCCGCCGCTGCGCGAGGCCTGGCATCAGAAGGTGCTGTGGGATGCGCTCTCATCGGGGACGCTGCAAGCGATCGGCTCGGATCAATGCTCATTCAACTTCGAAGGGCAGAAAGAGCTCGGCCTCGGCGATTTTTCCAAAATTCCGAATGGCGGGCCGACAATTGAAGACCGCTTCAGCATTATTTACTCGGAAGGTGTGGCAAAAGGCAGAATCGATCTGCATCAGTTTGTTGAGCTTGTTTCTACTGCAAGCGCCAAGCTGTTTGGCTTATATCCGCGTAAAGGAACGATTGCTATCGGCAGCGATGCCGATCTTGTGCTATTCGATCCGTTGGTGAACCGCAAAATCTCGGTCCGTGATCATCATTTGAGAGTGGACTACAGCGCTTTTGAAGGCATGCCTGTTCATGGAGAGCCCGTGTCCGTACTTGTAAGAGGCGACTTTGTGATCCGGGACCGCGAGTTTGTCGGCAAGCCGGGAAGCGGACAATATTTGAAGCGGGAGCGCTTTGGGCAAGGGGTACGGGGACTAGCTCCGAAAACCTCCACATCCTCTGCAGGAGGGCCAAGGGGATGAGCACTTACGAGGAGTATGCGGCGGAAAAAGAGCAGCTGGATTTTTTGCTGGAGGAAGGGCGGCGTATCGTAGCGATCAAAGAAGATCTCGACGGCGCTGAAGTTGTGTTCTCCAAGCCGCTCGCTGACAACATGCAAAACGAAGCGAATGAGCCGGTGGTGATTAGGCTCGGCACCGCGGATGCCCGGAAGCATGTAGCCGTGCTGCTGATTCGGCAGCAGCAGGATGGTTCGGAAGTTTAACAAGCTTTTGAAAAAGAGTTCACACGCCTGTCTTCGACATGAAGCCGGGCGTTTTTTATTGGGACTCCCCGCAGGAATCGGTTCGATTCTATTGGATCGACAATAACACGATCGTTATAAACGGCCAGGAAATTAAATTACCAAACGGCAAATTTGACTTTAGGCATGATAAGTAATGTTCAATATTAGAGTTGAATACCAGCGAGTCTGTGCATAAAGAGCAGACTCTTTTTGGCATTCTAAGGAAATTGCAGGTTGAAATACCAGGGTGAACAAATGATTAATCTATGTTTTACATTTGTTCAAAGCGATGTTATGATAATGTCAGTTCATAAAATTGGGGTGGTTATGGAATGGAACAGGCACAATTGGCGGCAATGATCGATCATACCTTGCTCCGCGCAGATGCGACCCAGGCAGAGATCGCCCGGCTCGTAGAAGAAGCGAAGAAATACGGATTTGCATCTGTTTGTGTAAACCCGACCTGGGTAGCTTTTGCGGCAGAAGGACTTGCCGGTACGGAAGTTAAAGTATGCACGGTTATCGGTTTTCCCCTGGGAGCATCCACTAGCCGCACAAAAGCATTTGAGACAAGCGACGCCATTACCGGCGGAGCTGCGGAAATAGATATGGTCGTTAACATCGGAGCGCTGAAGGACGGGCGCGACGACGAGGTTGAAGCGGACATTCGCGCAGTTGTGGAGGCGGCTTCCGGCAAAGCCATCGTTAAAGTAATTATCGAAACCAGTCTGCTGACTGAGGAAGAAAAGGTTCGCGCTTGCCAATGTGCAGTCAGAGCAGGAGCCGATTTTGTGAAAACGTCGACCGGATTTTCGACTGGCGGAGCTACAGCTGAGGACATTTCGCTGATGCGCAAAACAGTTGGACCAGACATCGGCGTTAAAGCTTCCGGAGGCGTACGCAGTTTGGAAGATATGCAGAGTATGGTAGCCGCTGGCGCTACAAGAATCGGAGCAAGCTCCGGAGTTAAAATTATGGAAGGCG
This sequence comes from Paenibacillus pasadenensis, assembly GCF_023715725.1. Taxonomy (GTDB): domain Bacteria; phylum Bacillota; class Bacilli; order Paenibacillales; family Paenibacillaceae; genus Paenibacillus_O; species Paenibacillus_O pasadenensis_A. Next base: position 105,889 of record NZ_JAMBOT010000001.1, on the reverse strand, counting down.
GCCGCGCTGAATCCACGTACTAAGATTGACAGGGCGCGTTTTCTCCATTTTAAAGGGCTGAATGTAAGCTCGATATCAGCCGGTAAAACCTCATGGTTTGCCGGCTGATTGCCATTGAACGGACCGGAGCTCTTCCGGGTGCGCTGTCCGGATATGGGAATTATTGCTTGAAGCGGCCTTATCGGAGCCCCGTTCGTTTGCTCCATTGGGAGCGTTTGCGCTATTATAACAGGCATGGATAAACAGGAAGGGAATTGATCGATATGTTTAAGCGCATTCATCTGATCGTTATGGATTCTGTCGGCATCGGATCCGCTCCTGATGCGGCTTCTTTTGGCGATTACGACGTCGATACACTCGGTCATATCGCCGAGTCGACGGGAGGCTTACATATGCCTGTGATGGGCAGCCTCGGACTTGCCAATATCCGGCCGTTTGAAGGAATTCAGCCGGCTGCGCAGCCGCGCGGATTTTATGGCCGGATGCAGGAAGCATCCAGCGGTAAAGATACGATGACCGGCCACTGGGAATTGATGGGACTTCGAATTGATACGCCGTTTCGCGTATTTGAAAATGGCTTTCCGCAAGAGCTGATCGATCGGATCGAACAGCATACCGGGCGGAAAGTAATCGGCAATAAAGCGGCCAGCGGAACGGAAATTATCGATGAGCTAGGCGAAGAGCATGTGCGGACAGGTGCGCTGATCGTCTACACATCAGCTGACTCGGTTCTGCAGATTGCCGCGCATGAAGAAGTGGTGCCGCTGCCTGAGCTGTATTCCATCTGTGAATTCTGCCGTGAGATTACGCTGGAAGACCCGTACATGCTGGGCCGCATCATCGCGCGTCCGTTCATCGGACAGCCCGGTTCATTTAAACGTACGGCAGGACGCCATGATTATGCGCTGAAGCCGTTCCAGCCGACGGTAATGAACACGCTTAAGGATTCAGGTCTCGATGTTGTCGCAATCGGCAAAATATCGGATATTTTCGACGGCGAGGGAGTCACGCGCAGCATCCGTACCGCATCCAATAGCGAGGGCATGGAAAGGCTGACGGAGGTTTGCGGCGAATCATTCACCGGCATCAGCTTCCTGAACCTTGTTGATTTTGACGCCCTTTACGGCCATCGCCGCGATCCGAAAGGATACGGACAGGCATTGGAGGAATACGACGCTCAGCTGCCAGCCGTTTTGGACAAGCTTACAGAGGACGATTTGCTTATTGTAACGGCCGACCACGGCAATGATCCGACTTATTCCGGGACGGATCATACGCGTGAATTCGTGCCGCTTATCGTTTACTCGCCGCGCTTTAAGGAAGGCCGCGAGCTTCCGCTGCGCTTAACGTTTGCGGATGTCGGCGCGACCGTAGCCGATAACTTTGGCGTAAAGCTGCCTGAGCATGGCAAGAGCTTTTTGAAAGAGCTGTCAGCCGAGTAAAAACGATACAATTACAAGAAAGACCGGACGTCCGTCAGTGCATGGCGGATGGATCACGAGGTGCTCGAAATTGGGCAAGAGTCGACTGCTCTGATTGTTGCTCCGGAGACGGCTATTGGCATCCCGGTATTGTAATAAATTAACGTCGTTAATCATGGGGAGTCGCCAGCATTCGCCAAGGATCGAATTGGTTGTCGATTAATGACGTTAAATGCCTGGAATCCTGCTGTGGCGCGAATTTTGTCTAATTAATGCCATGATAATTTAATGTGATTAAATATTATGAGGAGGAACAACATATGAGAATGGTAGACCTGATTGAGAAAAAGAGAGACGGGCACGAGCTGACGACGGAGGAAATCCGTTTTATCGTTGAAGGATATACAAATGACAAAATTCCTGACTACCAAGTGAGCGCGCTTGCGATGGCGATTTTTTTCCAGGACATGAACGACCGTGAACGCGCCGATCTGACGATGGCGATGGTAGAGTCTGGCGAAACAATCGATCTGTCGGATATTAACGGGATCAAGGTGGATAAACATTCTACCGGCGGTGTTGGCGATACAACTACGCTTGTGCTGGCTCCATTGGTCGCCGCAGCAGGCGTGCCGGTAGCGAAAATGTCGGGTCGCGGACTCGGCCATACGGGCGGCACGCTCGATAAGCTTGAGGCTATTCCGGGCTTCCATATTGAGCTGACCCGCGAAGAGTTCGCGAGCAGAGTCAACGAATCGCTTATTGCCGTTATCGGCCAGTCCGGCAACCTGACTCCAGCCGACAAAAAGCTGTACGCGCTTCGCGATGTGACGGCGACCGTTGATTCGATTCCGCTGATCGCAAGCTCCATTATGAGCAAAAAAATCGCCTCCGGCGCCGATGCAATCGTGCTCGACGTCAAAACGGGCGCAGGGGCATTTATGAAGGACGAAGAGGATGCGCGCAAGCTGGCAGCTGCTATGGTAGCGATCGGCAATAAAGTCGGCCGCAACACGATGGCGGTCATTTCCGACATGAGCCAGCCGCTTGGCTTGGCAATTGGCAACTCGCTTGAGGTTCAGGAAGCGATTGAAGCGCTGCGCGGCGGTGGCCCGGACGATCTGCGCGAACTGTGCCTCGCGCTTGGACGTCAAATGGTTTACCTGGGCGGCAAAGCGGATTCCCTCGAGGAAGCCGAGGAGCTGCTGAAGGAGCTGCTGGATAACGGCAAAGCTCTGGAGAAATTTAAGGAATTCATCCGCAATCAGGGCGGCGATCCTGCTGTTGCCGACGATACAAGCCTGCTGCCGCAAGCTCCTTACCGGATTGAGCTTCCGGCCCGCGAGGACGGATTCGTGTCCCGCATGACGGCGGACGCAATCGGTACGGCGGCTATGGTGCTTGGCGCAGGACGGGCAACAAAAGATTCGGTCATCGATCTGTCGGTCGGCCTGATGCTGAACAAAAAGGTCGGAGACGCAGTTAAAAAGGGCGAGTCGCTCGTAACGATTCACGCGAACACGGAAGATGTAGCGGACGTCATGGAGAAACTGTACGCTGCAATTGAAATTGCTCCGCAAGCGGAAGCGCCATTGCTCGTTCGCGGTATTGTAACGGGAAACGGAGAGCAGTAAAATGAATACGGTCTGGAAGGGCAAACTTGACCGTTCATATATGCTGAATATTTTGGAGCGGCTGCTCGAAACGCCGAGCCCAAGCGGTTTTTGCGGGGAGATTATGACCCTGCTTGAAGCGGAGTCGAAACGGCTTGGCTTTGAGCTGCAGCGCACGCCTAAAGGCAACGGCTTAATCGAGCTAGACGGCGGGGCCGAAGGAGAGCCGCTGCTGCTTACCGCTCATGTTGATACGCTCGGAGCCATGGTGCGGGCCGTTAAAAACGACGGCAAGCTGCGAATGACTCCCATAGGCGGGTATGACATGTCGACGGTTGAGGGAGAGTATTGTCTTGTGCATACGCGCAGCGGCAATACCTATTCCGGCACCGTGCTTTCGACGATGCCTTCCGTCCATGTTTATCCCGACTCCCGCACGCAGAAGAGGGATGAGAGCACGATGGAGATCCGGCTTGACGCCGATACGGCAAGCCGCTCCGAGACGCTTGCGCTTGGCATTGCCCCGGGAGACTTCATCTCCTGGGACCCGCGTGTAAAGCTGCTCCCGGAGGGCTGGATTAAGTCCCGCCATCTTGACGATAAAGCAAGCGTAGCTGCTCTCTTTGCAATTTTGGAGGCTGTCAGCCGGGAAAGGATTCAGCTGCGCCGCCCAGTCAAGCTGCTCATCTCTACGTATGAGGAGGTTGGCCACGGCAGTGCCTGGATTCCGGCAGATATCGTCGAGATGATCGCCGTTGATATGGGAGCGCTGGGAGACGATCTGAGCGCGACGGAGAAGGATGTTTCCATTTGCGCCAAGGATTCCTCCGGTCCGTATGATTACGGCATGACATCGAGACTGATCCAGCTTGCCGAAGGTCAGGGTATTCCGCATGCGGTTGATATTTATCCCTTCTATGGCTCCGATGCCAGTGCAGCTCTCCGGGGCGGAGCGAACATTCGCGCCGCTCTGATCGGTCCAGGCGTACATGCCTCGCATGGCATGGAGCGCACGCATGCCGATGCCGTTTTGGGAACGGCTGCTTTGCTGCTGGCATACATCATGGAATAACAGGCGCAGCTTTTTCAAGAGAGCGGCCCTGTGACGGTTCAGGAGGGTGCAAGGTTGGCTCAGCTCTACTACAAATACGGTACAATGAACAGCGGCAAATCGTTTGAAATTATCAAGGTAGCCCATAACTACGAGGAACAAGGCAAAGCGGTGCTGATCTTTTCTCCGGCTGTTGATACGCGCAGCGGCAAGGAGGAGATCGGCTCCAGAGTCGGATTTACCCGCCAAGCAATTCCCGTAGCGGACGGCACGGATATTTTTGAAGAGGTGCTGCTTCATCAGCCGGCGGACGCGCCAAAACAGATTTATTGCGTTTTAATTGACGAGGCTCAATTTTTAAATCGCCGGCATATCGATCAGCTTACCAAAGTTGTGGATGAGCTGGACATTCCAGTGATGGCGTTTGGCCTTAAAAACGACTTTCGCAACGAGCTGTTTGAGGGCAGTTATTATTTGCTGGCTCAGGCGGACAAGATCGAGGAAATTAAAACGATCTGCTGGTACTGCGACCGTAAAGCGACGATGGTCATCCGCTTTGTGGAAGGAGTTCCTGTCAACGAGGGAGCGCAAATTCAAATCGGCGGAAACGACGATTACAAGCCGGTTTGCCGCAAATGCTACAAAGCGGCATTTAACGATGCGGCCAACAAAAACACGTAGCGGCGCATGCTCAAAAAGCCCTGTCCTTATGACAGGGCTTTTCTTATTGCGGCGGTCAGCTGTTAGCTGCTCAAAGCGGTCGATTACCGGTTCCGGCCTTTGTTCTTTTTAGCTTTGCGGCTCAACCAAAATACCCATATGCCGACTCCGGCAACGCCTACAGCGGCGAGGATATAAAAAAAGATGGTGTAGAGCCTGTCCTCAAAAGGTGTAATCATCATCGGGAATCGCCTCCTGTTTTCATATTCATTTTTACCCATGACCGCTAATTTTAAGCTTTTGGGATTGACAACGGCTCCGTCCGCCTGCAAAATAAATGAAAGTTTTGCAGTGCAGCATACAAGCACCGGAACCTTTGCCGAATTTGCAGAATATGAATAGGGATATAGATGATAGATACCATTACGGCCAGGAAGGTTTGTGAATAATGAGAGTGCATGAATTTGTGATTACATCGGATTTTAACCGGGAGGATCTGACACGCCTGTCCGCAGACGCGGCACGTTTTCAATCCGACATTAAGCTGGAGTTCTCCAACGGGGACAATTACAACATCGTCGATGTCAAAAGTCTGCTCGGCATGCTGCTGCTTCCGATTCGTTCGGGCACGCCGGTAATGCTGCGTATTCAAGGCAAGGACGAGACGGAAGCAATGTCTTATATGATTGACGCTTTCGAAAAATAACGCAGCAGCACAGGGCAATTTACGCCTGATTGTGCGCATATGAAAGGGCCGCTCCTAAGAGTGGCCCTTTCATATGCCGCAGGTTCAAAACCGGCGCATCTATTTTGTTAGCTACGCGCTTTCGGCGGGGGAAACGCTTGGCTGCTGCTGCGGGTTTTCCTTGGGTTTAACTTTATTTTCCGAGCGCAAATACACAATAAAACCTGCAATCATGGCGCCGCCGCCTGCCAGCTGAAAGGCGTTCAGCGCTTCGCCGAACAGCGCCATGGCCAGCAGGCTGGCTCCTACTGGCTCTGCCAGCACGCTCATCGATACGGTTGTAGGGCGTAAATACTGAAGCAGCCAGTTGAAGATCATATGGCCGAATACGGTCGGGATAATGGCGAGCAGCAGGAAAATCATCCACTCCCGGGACGCATAACCCGTCATCGGAATTCCTAGCGAAACGTTGTATAAAGCAAAAAACATAGCCGTAAAGCCAAACACGATTAGGCTGTATACATAGGGCGGCATGCGGCGCAAAAGCTGTTTGGTTAAAATAATATTAACAGCGACTGCCGCTGTTCCGAGCAGCGACAGGGCGTCGCCGAACAAGGCTTCTCTGGAGAGCCCGAAATCGCCCGAGCTGACCAAAACCGCGCCGCCAATGGATACGGCCATTCCGATCCAGGCTGCTTTTCCAAGCCGGTCGCGCAGCAGGAAAAAGGCGAGCGCAGCGACAAATACCGGCTCCAGCGTCAGCATAATCGTAGAGCTGGCGACGGAGGTGTAGGATAGCGACGCCATCCATAGCAGAAAATGCAGCGCCAGGAAAAATCCCGCGCTAATGAGCAGAGCCCAGTCCCGGAGCGTTAACTTTTGGATTGCCGGCAGCTGGCGCCAGCCAAACGGGAGCATAAGCAAAAAAGTAAACAGCATGCGGTATAACCCTTGAACCGAAACCGGGGCGCCGGAGTAGCGGACGAGAATCGGAGAAACGGAAATAGCCGCCATGCCGACCAACAGAGCGGCGAGCAGCGATGTCGAAGACTTGGATGTCGGATTCATGAGATTCATTGTAAGTCCGAATAGACTTTATTTCAATCAGCCGTCCGATTTAATCGGAATAAGATTGTCACATTTATAGCTCGAATGGGCCAACTATGTCCTAGCCGGTTAGGGTAAACTAGATAAAGAAGGAAGGAGTGTCTTACGGATGGTTAGCAAAGCATCTTCAATCACGGACTGGTATTACCTGATTATGTTTGGCGTTATTATGATAATCATTTTGCTAGCTTCTTGGATTGGATTCCGAAAGTTAGTGAAAGCCGATATGGATGAACCCGAGCATCGCTCCATCAGTGTTTCCAAAACCGGCGAGGACCTCCCGGCAGAGCCAAAAGCGGCTGACGATAATAAAAAAGTCTCGCCTACACATAAAGACCGCTCCTAGAAGGGGCGGTCTTTGCATGTTCACGGACTGTCGGCGCTGCCGTTCTGCCATTCGTGCAGCCAGTGTTCCAGCTCGCAAATTGAATCGATAATACCGTCCGGCTCGCTAATTTTGGACGGGCTGTACTGGCGAAGCGCAAGCCCTTGGCGCACCCATAAGGCGCGCATGCCCAAATGTTTGGCGGGGATGATATCGTTGTCGATCCGGTCTCCGACCATTAATGTTTCGGCAGCGGTGCAGCCGGCTGAGTTAAGCGCGTATTCATACAGCTTGGGATCGGGCTTAACGAGACCGAGCTCGGCGGAGGCAAATACTTCGTCGATATGCTCCAGCAAGCCGTAGCTCCGCAGCCGGTCGGCTGTTCCGGCGCTTTGGTTGGCAATAACGCCGATTCGGTAACGGCTGCTCAGCCGCTCCAGAATGCCGCGAGATTCGGGGAAAGGCCGGTCCAGCTCTTTGCGGTATTTCATCTCGGACCAGATTGCCTGCCGAAGTGCGGCATCGGGAAATAACGTTTGCAAAATATCTGCCATCGGAAAAGGCGAAAACCTCTTATGGGCCTCCATCCACAATTCGCGGACATGGCCCCTTGAGACGGCAATTCCTCGTCTTCCGGCGGCGGCGATCAGCTGGCGGGTAATGTCCTCAATCGGCTCCGATTCGTCCACCAGCGTTTCGCCTACATCAAAAAAGATCCATTTCAGCGGCGAGTTCATCATAATTCGTATCGTATCATTTCCCTGAACCGGCAACAAGTGGACAACGCCAGGCAGTTTATGCGCAAGTTAGAACAGGCTCCAATCAAATTCTTTTGATAGCTGCTCCAGCAAATGAACGCCGGCGACGCTGTTGCCGTGGCGGTTCAGGGAAGGGCCAATGATTCCGATTCCGGCACGGCCGGGAAGCAGGGCCATAATGCCGCCGGATACGCCCGATTTAGCCGGCAGTCCGACATCGATGGCAAATTCGCCGGAGCCGTTGTACATGCCGCAGGTAACCATGAACGTTTTGGCGATTTGCACATAACGGCGGGGGATTAGGCGTTCGCCGCTGTCCGGATCCACGCCGTCGAGCGCCAATACTAGCGCCATGCGGGCCAGCTCGCCGCAGTCAACGGTAAGCGAGCAGTGTTTGAAATAAACCTCCAGCACATCTTCCACTTTGCTTTGCAGCACACCGTTATCCGTTAAAAAGTAAGCCATCGAACGGTTCAGATTGCCGGATTCCGATTCGGAGCGGTACGTATCCTCATCAAGCTGCAGCGGGCCGCGGCCGGCGAGTTTGCCTAGAAAGCTTTGAATGCGGGTTATTTTTTCCTCATTGGAGCTTCCCGCGATGAGGGAGCTGACCACGATTGCACCGGCATTAATCAAGGGATTAAACGGAATGCCGGGCTGGACGAGCTCCAGCTTCAGCATGCTGTTGAAGCTGTCCCCGGTAGGCTCCATGCCCACTTTGCTAAAGACGATCTCCTCGCCGTTGTCCATAAGCGCCATGATTAACGTAAACACCTTGGATATGCTCTGCAGCGTGAAGGGGCTGCCGCAATCTCCAGCGGATACCGAGCGCCCGTCCGCGCCTCGGATTTGAATGCCGAGCATGGAGGAGTCAGCCTTGGACAGCTCAGGAATATAGGAAGCGACTTTGCCGAACGGAGCGGCATGGCGCGCTTGCTCCAGCCAGACCGGCAGTCCTGCGGTTAGGGAAGACCATTCGTTCATTATGTTCAACCTCTCTGTAGACGGAATATTTTCCATTGTAGCATGAGAGCGCTGCTGCGTTGAAATGCCTGCCCCTACTCCTGTATTCTAAAAAGGAAGGTTCAGGAAATTTGCGCCTGCCGGGAGGCAATAGTCTATGTCCAAAGGAATTCGCTGGTATATCGCATCTTTTGCTGCTGCTATTTTGGCATCGGTCGCCGGACAACTGATTTGGCTTGCGGACCCGCTGCGCGCCGGTTCATTTTATTGGATGGATATGATCGAGTGGCTGGCACGCGGCTGCGCGCTCATTCCGTTATGCTGGACAATCGGCGCTTATCGCTCCTGGTCCGGCAGCAAAAGCCGGCGGCTGCCAGTGCTTAAGCTGCTTATTGCCGCAGGCGGCATGCTCACGGCGGCGCTGCTTGTTCTGCAGCCCGATCGTTATTCCGCGCTGGCGGCTGCCGGTGGAGTAACCGCGCTGCTGGTGCTGCTGGATACGGCTGCCGAGGAACGGCGCAGGCGGCGGTTTCCGCTTCGTACGGCAGCGTTTGCGGTCGTGCTGCTTGCGCTTGGAGCGCTGCTTTTTTATCCGACGTCTTATGCGGTCACAATGCCAGGTTTTACGCTCAATATGAACCGTTACGCGCAGGTGGAGGGCGGCGGCACGCATGGCTCCCTGGAAGGCGTGCTTGTTATCGAGCGTCCCGCGTTTCCGGTCGATTGGCTGTACGCCTCTCTGCTGCCGCATATGACGCTCAGCAAAAGAGATACGAGCATACCCATCTCGGAAATTCAGCGTCAGGTATCCATTCAACGGGCAGGCGCCAACGAAGTAGGGACAGCGGTGGCGCTGCAGAAGCTCGGATTGGGAAAGGGAGTTATGCCGCTTGGCATTCAGGTGCTTGCTGTATTGAAGAACAGCCCGTCTAAAGGCATGCTGGAGCCGGGGGATGTTTTGCTTTCAATTAACGGGCAAACGGTGCGGGATACCGATGAGCTTGCAGAGGTGATGAGCGGCGTTCAGCCCGGCTCTGAGGTGAAGGTGGGTTATGAACGCGGCAGCCTAAAAAACACCGCTGTTGTTACCGCAGGCCAAAGCGCCGACGATGCTAAACGGGCCGTTCTTGGGGTGCAGGTGCAGGATCGAACCAAGGCCGACCTGACCCGAGCCATGAGCTACAGGCCGTATCTGGTCTACCAAGGAGGGCCGTCGCATGGCGCGATGCTCGCTCTAACGGTTTTGGATCAGCTAACGCCAGATGGTGTAACATACGGCAATCAGGTTGCCGGAACAGGCACCATTGACAACAAGGGCAACGTAGGACCGATTGGCGGCATAGAGCAAAAGGCTTTTACAGTGGAGCGGGCGGGAGCCGATGTGTTTTTTGTGCCAGCGGGCCAGGAACAGGATGCGCGCAAGGGAGCGAAAAAGCTCAACATCGTGCCGGTGCGCACACTGGATGAGATGCTCGCTTGGCTGAAGGAAAATCCGAAGCAGCGGTAACGGCAAAAGGACATCCTCTGCGATCCGCGCAGGGATGTCCTTTGTTGTGCTGGTTATGATTTTGTCGACTTAATCATCGCTGCTAGCTGATCCCACTGATCGTCCGTAACGTCGAGCAGACCGTTAAATTGTCCTGCCCCTTGCAGCCATTCCCCGCCGTCAATCGTGACGCATTCACCGTTCAGGTAGGCTGCGTAGTCCGAAACGAGGAAGGCGGCAAGATGAACAAGCTCTTCCTTGCTGCCAACCCGGCCCAGCGGAATGCGGTCGATCATGTTTTGCGCCAGCTCAGGCGTAGGGAGCAGGCGTGACCAAGCGCCTTCGGTCGGAAAGGGGCCAGGCGCGATAGCGACCTGCCGGATGCCGTAACGCGCCCATTCCACAGCAAGCGAGCGGGTCAGCGCCAGCACGCCTGCCTTGGCGGCAGCGGACGGAACGACAAAGGCGGAGCCCGTCTCGGCATACGTTGTGACGATGTTAAGCATCGTGCCGGAGCGGCCCGCGTCAATCCAGCGTTTGCCGAATTCAAGCGTCGTGTAAAACGTGCCGTGCAGCACGATGTTCAGCACAGCGTCGACGGCGCGATGGGACAGCCGCTCGGTCGGACTGATAAAATTGCCTGCGGCGTTGTTAACGAGCACATCGATGCCGCCGAAGCGGCTGTCCAGCGCATCGGCCAGCGCTGCAATCGCAGCCGGATCCCGCACATCGCAGCTGTGGACGTAAACGTCGCACCCGGCTGCGCTTAGCAAAGCTTCCGCCTCGCGCAGCTTCTCCTCGCGCCGTCCGGCAAGCGCTATCCGCGCGCCAAGCTCCGCGAAGCCTTCCGCCATCGCTCTTCCAAGGCCGGTTGCCCCGCCGGTAACGAGCACGGTTTTGCCCTGCAGCAGATCGGGCCTGAACGGTCCGGTACCTTGATTCATCCCTAGCCGCCTCCTTTTAGGCCAACACTTTGCGGAACTCTGCCGTCAATAAAGGCACAACCTCGAACAGATCGCCAACGATGCCATAATCCGCTACTTTAAAAATAGGGGCCTCCGGATCTTTATTAACGGCAATGATGACGCGGGATTGGCTCATGCCCGCCAAATGCTGAATGGCGCCGCTGATGCCGCAGGCGATGTAGACCTCCGGCGTAACCACCTTGCCGGTCTGGCCAATCTGCAGCGCGTAGTCGCAGTATCCGGCGTCGCAGGCTCCGCGCGAAGCTCCGACGGCGGCTCCGAGCACGTCGGCAAGTTCCTCCAGCGGCCTAAAGCCATCGGCGCTCTTGACGCCGCGACCGCCGGAAATGACAATTTTGGCTTCGGCAAGATCGACCTTGCCGCCTGCTTTGCGCACGACGTCGCGCACGATGGAGCGAAGATCGCCGGGAGGAGCATATTCGCGGTCAACAACTTCGCCTGGAGAGTCGGCAGCTGAAGCTGGAGGAATATTGTTAGGACGGACGGTAACAACGCCGGATGAGGACAAAAACCGTTTTTCCTCAAATGCCTTGCCGGCATAGATTGGCCTTTTGTACTGCTCGCCCGGTTCAATGGCGATGACATCGGAAATTTGCCCGGCTCCAATCAGCGCTGCGATTTGCGGCGCAAGATCGCGTCCTTCTGCGGTATGCCCAAGAAAAACGCGGTTGGGCTGGAGCTCCAGAACGATGCCCTTAACCGCTTGCAGGTAGGCAGGAGCGTTGTAGCTCGCCAGATCGGGATGGTCAACCGCGTACACTTTGCCGCCTGTGTAACCCGCAAGCTCTCCGGCCAGCGCAGTAATGCCGCTGCCGATAATAACGGAGGAAATCTCCGCGTTTTCCCCTGCGGCGATGCGCGCTGCTTGAAGCGCTTCCAGTGAAACCTGGCGAAGCTTGCCGCCGCGAACCTCTGCGATAACGAGAATCGGATTGCTCATCGTTTATTCCTCCTTAGTCGGTCGGGAACGAGCTGGACTTGTATTAGATGGCTTTCGCTTCTGTGCGCAGCAGTTCCACCAGCTTGGCGGCCTGCTCGGCGGGAGCGCCTTTCAGAATCTGGCCGGCGCCGCGTTCCGGCGGGAGGGCAATCGATACGCGTTCGGTCAGCGGCGGCGCTTCGGCAAGTCCGAGATCGTCTAGCGTCAGTGTCTGGAACGGCTTTTTCTTTGCTTTCATTATGTTAGGCAGGGAAGGGTAGCGCGGCTCGTTCAACCCTTGCTGGGCAGTAAACAGGGCGGGGAGGGACAGCTCCAGCGTTTCGGTATCTCCTTCGGCATCGCGTTTAACGACAGCCCCAGAGCCGCTGATTTCAAGGGACGTAATGGAGGCGGCATGCGGGATGCCAAGGCGGCTCGCCAGACGGACGGCGACCTGGCCGCCGCCGCTGTCTACGGAAAAGTTGCCGCCGAGCAGCAGATCAAACGGTTGGCTGGACAGGAATGCCTCCAGCGCAGCTGCGGCGGCTCCTTCATCGGCGGCGATTCGCTCATCGGAGATTAAAACCGCCTCATCCGCACCCATTGCCAGCGCCTGGCGGAGCGCTTCCGCCGAACGGCCCGGCCCTACAGAGAGGACGGTCACTTTGCCGCCGTGGCTGTCGCGCTGCTGTAGAGCTTCCTCAACGGCGTATTCGTCGTAAGGATTGATGACAAATTTTACTCCGTCGTCTGAGACGGCTCCGTTTTCAATGACGATTTTTTCCTCGGTATCGAACGTTTGCTTGAGCAGGACATAAATGTGCATAGGCTCAGCTCCTCCTTTGGAATAAACGTTGTCTTATTTGAGGCCGCATAAAAAGAAATCCACGCTTTTGTCCACCTGGGCGGTCAGCGAATATTTCATCCCGGAAATCAGCCACGACGTGACCGCTTCATCCATTCCTCCAAAGATCAGCAGGCGCGTCAGCTTAATATCGAGATCCTGCCGGAACGCGCCTTCTCTCACCCCTTTTTCCAGAATATGCTCAATCAGCTCAATATACGGCTTTACGACGAGGCCAATTGACCTGCGAAGTTCCAGCGAGCTTTGCCGCAGCTCAATCTGCGCAACATAGGCCAGGTTCACGTTGCTTTCAAGCGTCGAATAATGAATTTCGCAGACAGCCCTGAGCGCCTCCTCGGCGGTAGCGGTTTCACGAATGCGGGTATGGAAGCGCTCGACAAGATCCCCCAGCTTTTCCTGGAACAGGGAGATAAGGATATCTTCCTTCTTCTTGAAATATAAATAGATCGTACCGTCCGCAACGCCGGCTTCCTTGGCAATCTTCGACACTTGAGAGCCGTGAAAGCCATTTTCGGCAATAACTTTCAAAGCGGCCTCGAGGATTAAAAAATATTTTTCCTGCTTCCTACTTGTCATGGTTGCACCTCGATGGTAGTATTTACGTATGGTGAATGAATGCTCATTCATTTTTCTTCATCTTAGGGGATACAACACCGATTGTCAACGTTTTATGCGAAAGAATGCCGGCTTTAGCAGGAGCTTTCTCGGGAACAGGCAGCAGTCAGGATGTACGCTGTACTAACGGCGATTCCGCTAAGATTTTTTTGTTCCCTCCATGAAAGCGCTTCATATAACAAAGCCCCCAGCTTCTGTTGAACATGCCCACATAAATGCGGAAGGATGAGAGCCCACATGATTGGACAGCTGATACAACTTGCGCTGTTTCTCGCCGTCACCGGCTTCGGTATTTACTTGTTCTATCGGGCGGTCTATCACCGCTACCTTTATTTGAAGCTTGGCCGGCCGGCGGATTGGCCCCTAAGCGGAAAGGATCGCTGGCCGGAGTTTTTGGCGCAGGTGTTCGGACAGACGAAGCTGCTGAAGGACCCAAAAAGCGGCATCATGCACATTGTCATTTTTTACGGCTTTGTCATTTTGCAGCTGGGAGCGCTCGATCTGATCGTCAAAGGGCTGACCGGCGGGGGGCATTTGCCAATACCCGGTTATGATCTGTTTAGCCTCGTGCAGGAAATTACGGTTGTTCTCATTCTGCTTGCGATGGGATATGCCGCTTACCGGCGTTACGGCGAAAAGCTTGCCCGGCTTAAGCGGGGGCTGAAACCAAGCATCGTCCTTTATTTCATTTTCTCGCTGATGTTTTCCGTGCTGTTCTCGCTTGCATTTGAGCGGATTTGGCTTGGTATGGAATTCTCCTGGTATGCTCCAATTTCGTCTCTGATGGCGGAAGCGTTCTCCGGCCTGTCCCTAACGGCAGCACATGTTTTGTTCCTCATTTCCTGGTGGGCGCATCTCGCCATTCTGCTCGCTTTTCTCGTTTATGTGCCGCAATCGAAGCATTTTCACATTATTACTGCACCCATCAATATCTTTCTGCGCCGCAAAACGCCTGTTGGCCGCCTTGCCAAGCTGGATCTGGAGGACGAGGAGGCGGAGTCGTTCGGCGTTGGCCGGATCGAGGAATTCACGCAAAAGCAAATGCTGGATTTTTACGCGTGCGTAGAATGCGGGCGCTGCACCAATGTTTGCCCGGCTTCCAATACAGGTAAGGCTCTGTCGCCGATGCATCTGATCATCAAGCTGCGCGACCATTTAATTGACAAAGGCGCGGCTGTAACCGGCCGTTCCCCATGGGTGCCGGAATTCGCATTTGGTGGAATCGATCCGTCTAAAGCCCATCTGTTTCAGCCTCGCAGTCTGGATCATGGCCCGTCCCTGCTGGATCTGGCAGCGGGCGTTGCGGGCAAAGAAGAGGTGGCTGTGGCGGCAGAAGGTGCGGCTGGAGTGCGATGGCTCGATCCCGGAGCAGCGATTACGAACATCCGCCCTACGCTTGACTGGCAAAAAGCATCTTGGACCGTTCAGGAGCGCAAGCCGGAGGAAGTTGAGCTGATTGGCGACGTAATGACCGAGGATGAAATCTGGGCCTGCACAACCTGCCGCAACTGCGAGGATCAATGTCCCGTCGGCAACGAGCATGTCGATAAAATTATCGACATGCGCCGCCATCTCGTGCTGATGCAGGGCAGCATGCCGCATGAAGGCCAGCGCGCCATGCAGAACATCGAGCGGCAGGGCAATCCATGGGGCATCAGCCGCAGCGACCGGGCCAAATGGACGGGCGATGTGGACGGGATTAAAGTTCCGACAGTTAAGGAAAATCCGGACTTCGACATCCTGTTTTTTGTCGGCTCCATGGGCTCCTACGATCTGCGCAGCCGCAAAATCTCGCGCGCCGTGGCGCGTCTTTTGAACGAATCCGGGGTCAGCTTCGCAATTCTCGGCAACGAGGAGAAAAATTCCGGCGACACCCCGCGCCGTCTTGGCAACGAGATGCTGTTCCAGCAGTTGTGCATGGAAAATATCGAGACGTTCCAGCGTTACGGCGTCAAACGAATCGTTACCGCCTGTCCGCATACGTTCAACACGCTCAAAAACGAATATCCCGACTTTGGCATGGAAGGCGTGGAGGTGCAGCATCATACGCAGCTGTTCGACAGGCTGATCGCCGAGGGACGGCTGAAGCCGGCTCATCGGGTGGAAGAACGCATCACCTATCACGATTCCTGTTATTTAGGCCGCTATAACAACGTTTATGACGAGCCGCGCAACGTGCTTAAGGCTATTCCTGGCGTCGAATTGGTAGAAATGACGCGCAATCGGGAAAACGGGATGTGCTGCGGCGCTGGCGGCGGTTTGATGTGGATGGAGGAAACCTCGGGCAAACGTGTCAATCTGGCTCGTACCGAGCAGGCTTTGGAGGTTAATCCGACGATGATCAGCAGCGCTTGCCCGTATTGCCTGACGATGCTGGAAGACGGCACAAAGCTGAAAGAGGTCGACGATCTCGTAAAAGCGCGCGATATTGCAGAAATTTTGGAGCAGTCGGTGTTTGGCGCAGCCGGTGCCCCGCCGCAGGAGAAGAAAGAGGTGGCCGTTTAACATGATCGCCGTAAAAAGCACATTCAGGATGGCCCGGGCTCCATAGTGTTGAGGGTGGATAACCCTGAAAAGCAGGCGGCGCAACGACAATGCTTCATCAGCCTTTCCCGCAGCAACTAACCTTTTTCGAGGAGGCACATTACGATGAGTTTAACGATCCGAAAGGCAGCCGTCATCGGCTCCGGCATTATGGGCTCCGGCATTGCCGCCCATCTTGCCAACGTTGGCATTCCAACGCTGCTGCTGGACATCGTTCCGAAGCAGATGACCGCAGACGAAGAGAAAAAGGGATTAACGCTGGAGCATCCCGCCGTGCGCAGCCGGTTCGCGGCAGCCGCGATTGCCAAGCTGAAAAAAACAAAGCCTGCGCCGCTGTACGATGACGCCTTTGCCGCGCGTATCACACCGGGCAATCTGGAGGATCATCTGGAGTCGCTTTCCGGGGCCGATTGGATTATTGAAGTTATCGTTGAAAACCTGGACGCGAAACGCAGCCTGCTGGAGCGCATCGAAAAGGTGTGGAAGCCGGGTGCAATCGTCACCTCCAACACCTCCGGCATCTCAATCAACGCGATGCTCGAAGGCCGCGGCGAGGCTTTCTGCGCCAGCTTTATGGGCACGCACTTTTTCAATCCGCCCCGTTATATGAAGCTGCTTGAAATTATTCCTGCGCAGCAAACCGACCCGCAGCTTGTGCGCGACATGAAACAATTTAGCGAGTCGGTGCTTGGCAAAGGTGTTGTCATCGCTAAAGATACGCCGAATTTTATTGCCAATCGGATTGGGACGTACGGTCTGCTCGTAACGCTGCAGGAAATGGAGAAGGGCGGTTACAGCGTAGAGGAGGTTGACGCGGCTACCGGCCCGGCGCTCGGACGGCCGAAAAGCGCCACCTTCCGCACCCTCGATCTGGTCGGACTGGATACATTTGTCCATGTGGCGGACAACGTCCGGAATCATGTTGATCGCGATGCCGAACGGCGCGCTTTTGCGCCTCCAGCGGCGCTGACAGAGCTAGTTGCGCGCGGCTGGCTGGGAGAGAAGAGCGGCCAGGGCTTTTATATGAAGCGCAAAGGGTCAGGCGGCAAAAGCGAAATTCTGTCACTCAACCTGAGCACGATGGAATACTTCCCGCAGCAAAGGGTCAACTCGGCTTCTCTGGAAGCGGCAAAGCTGGCTAAAGGAGCCAAGGAAAAAACGAAGGCGCTGCTTGCGGCGGGCGACCGTTATTCTCAGCTGGCGTGGAACATTATGAAACAGGTGCTTGTGTATTCCGCAGACAAAGTAGGCGAGATTGCGGATTCGATTCAGGAAATCGACGAGGCAATGAAATGGGGCTTTAGCTGGGAGCTTGGCCCGTTTGAAACCTGGGATGCGATCGGTCTTGTCCGCTCCGTGCAGCGCATGGAAAGCGAAGGGACATCCGTTCCTGATTGGGTGAAGGAATGGATCGCTAAAGGCAACACGAGCTTTTACCGCAAAGAAGAGGGCAAGCGATTCTATGTCAGCGGCGGCGAGTTCAGGCAGGCGGAGCAGGCTCCGGAGGAAATCGACCTGCGGTCGCTTAAGGAGCAGAACCGGGTCATCAAGTCCAACACCGGCGCCAGTCTGATCGATATCGGAGACGGAGTGGCATGCCTGGAGTTCCATTCTCCGAACAACGCCATCGGCGGGGACATTTTGACGCTGATTCAGCAGAGCGTGGAAGAGGTGCGCCGCAATTGGACGGGGCTTGTCGTAGCGAATCAAGGCCGCAACTTCTGCGTCGGAGCCAACATCATGCTGCTGCTTATGGAGGCGCAGGACGAGGAATGGGATGAGATCGACGACATCATCCGCCTGTTCCAGCAGAGTATGCTGAAGCTGAAGCGGCTGGATAGGCCGGTCGTCGCGGCGCCGCATCGGATGACGCTTGGCGGCGGTGTTGAGGCCTGTATGCCAGCGGATCAGATCGTCGCTTCTGCGGAGACCTATTACGGGTTAGTCGAAGTAGGCGTAGGCCTCATTCCGGCAGGCGGCGGCTGCAAGGAGTTTGCGCTTCGCGTGAGCCAGCAGGCGCCTCACCCCGACACCGATCTGCTGCCGTATCTCGGCAAAGTGTTCGAAACGGTCGGTCAGGCGAAGGTATCGTCCAGCGGGCATGACGCCAAACGGCTCGGGTATTTCCGCGGCATTGACCGCATTGTGCCAAACGAGGCTCATCTAATCCATGAAGCAAAACAGGCCGTTCTGCAAATGGCGGCGGAAGGATATACGCTGCCGGCGGCGGAGAAAATCCGCATCGCTGGCGCGGAAGGCAAAGCAGCGCTGCAGCTGGCGGCAATCGGCATGCGCGAGGGCGGCTACATTAGCGACCATGACCTGCTCATCGCCAAAAAGCTGGCCCATGTGCTGAGCGGCGGCGATTTGCCTGCAGGCACGCTTGTGACAGAGCAGTATATGCTCGATCTGGAGCGCGAGGCGTTCCTAAGCCTTACCGGCGAGCCAAAAACACAGGCGCGCATGCAGCATATGCTCACCAAAGGCAAGGCTCTGCGGAACTGACGTGGCTGCTATTAATAGAAAGCAAAGCCAAAAAGGAGCGTGAACGGCGATATGAGAGAAGCGGTAATCGTATCTATGGCGAGGACGGCGATCGGGCGCGGCAAAAAAGGCAGCCTGCGGCAAACCCGCGCCGACGATCTCGGGCGCATCGTGCTGGACGAAGTGGTGCGGCGCGCGCCGGGGCTGAATAAGGAGGATGTGGAGGACATCATCATCGGCTGCGCCATGCCGGAGGGAGAGCAGGGCTTGAACTTTGCCCGCATCATGTCGCTCTACGCCGGATTTCCGGTCACGGTGCCGGCGCTGACGATCAACCGTTTCTGCTCCTCGGGCTTGCAATCGATTGCGTTTGCGGCGGAACGCATTATGACTGGCGGCGCGGATGTGCTTATTGCGGGCGGCGTGGAGAGCATGAGCCATGTGCCGATGACCGGCTTCAAAATATCTCCCAACCCGCGCATCGTCGAAGAGATGCCGGAGGTGTATATCGGCATGGGGCATACCGCCGAGCGGGTTGCCGAGCAGTTCGGCGTATCGCGGGAGGATCAGGACCGGTTTGCTTCCCGCTCGCACGAAAAAGCGGCGGCAGCGATTGCCGCCGGCAAATTCGATGACGAAATCGTACCCGTAGACGCGGAGCTAAAATCGCTGGAGGAGGACGGCCGGGTCAAAACCGAGGCGTTCACGTTTCGGATGGATGAAGGCGTGCGTCCCGACACCACCGTGGATACGCTTGGCAAGCTGCGGCCGGCGTTCAAGCTGAACGGCACCGTAACGGCAGGTAATTCCTCGCAGGTCAGCGACGGAGCGGCGGCGGTGGTGATCATGAGCCGGGAAAAGGCGGATGAGCTTGGTTTGAAGCCGCTAGCCACGTTCCGTTCATTTGCGCTGGCCGGCGTGGAGCCGGAAATTATGGGCGTCGGCCCGGTCAAGGCGATTCCGAAGGCGCTGCAGCGGGCTGGCATTACGCAGGAGCAGGTCGGGCTGTTCGAGATTAATGAAGCGTTTGCGTCGCAGTGTCTGCATATTATCCGCGAGCTGGGCATAGACGAGGATAAGGTGAATGTAAACGGCGGCGCGATTGCGCTTGGCCATCCGCTCGGCTGCACCGGCACCAAAATCAGTGTCAGCCTGATCAACGAGCTGCGCAGACGCGGCGGCGGTTACGGCGTAGTGAGCATGTGCATCGGAGGCGGCATGGGAGCCGCAGGCGTATTCGAAGTCCATCCGGCGTGAAGCCGGGATTTCTTCCTATTTTAACCCATCCATTCCAAAGGAGCGGCTGAAAATGACAACAACAAATAAAGTGTTAGGCGGCAGCTTTATCATTGAAGATATCGATGCAGACAACATTGTCATTCCCGAGGAGCTTACGGAAGAGCAGCGTATGATCGCTGAGACGACGGAGGATTTTGTAACAGGGGAAATTGAACCGGTCGACGAAAAAATCGAGAAGCTGAACTATGAGCTGACAGTTGAAAAGCTTCGCAAGGCGGGCGAGCTGGGCCTGCTCGGCGCGGACGTGCCGGAGGCGTACGGCGGCCTCGGCCTCGATAAGGTAAGCTCCTCGCTGATCAGCGAAAAGATGACCAAGGCGAGCGCGTTCGCTCTAACCGCCGGGGCGCATGTCGGCATCGGCACGCTGCCGATCGTTTATTTTGGCAACGAGCAGCAAAAGATGAAGTATTTGCCGAAGCTGGCAACCGCCGAGTTAATCGCCGCCTATTGCTTGACAGAGCCTTCTTCCGGATCCGATGCGCTGGGAGCCAAGGCGACGGCGGTGCTCAGCGAAGACGGCAGCCATTACGTGCTGAACGGCACGAAGCAGTTCATTACGAACGCCGGGTTCGCGGATATATTCATCGTTTACGCCAAGGTAAACGGCAATGATTTCAGCACCTTTATCGTGGAGCGGACGATGGACGGCGTCAGCATCGGCCCGGAAGAGAAAAAGATGGGCATTAAAGGCTCCTCGACATGCCCGCTCATTTTGGAGGACGTAAAGGTTCCGGCGGAAAATCTGCTGTGGGAGGTGGGAAAAGGCCATCTGATTGCCTTCAACATTCTCAACATCGGGCGTTACAAGCTGGCTGTCGGCTGTCTCGGCTCCGCCAAGGACGCAATCGAATATTCGTCCAAATACGCCAACGAGCGCACGCAATTCGGCCGCGCAATCAGCAGTTTCCCGCTAGTTGGCAAGAAACTCGCGGAAATGAACATCCGCACGTATGTGATGGAAAGCATGGTATACCGCACCGCAGGGCTGTTTGATGTTGGTCTTGCCGATGTCGACTATTCCGCACCTGACGTTGGATATCAATCCGCCAAAGCAATTGCGGAGTACCAGCTGGAATGCTCCATCAACAAAGTGTTCGCTTCCGAAGCGCTTGATTTTGTCGCGGACGAAGGGGTGCAGATTCATGGCGGATACGGCTTTACGCAGGAATACCGCATTGAGCGCATTTACCGGGACTCCCGCATTAACCGTATTTTTGAAGGCACAAACGAGATCAATCGCCTGTTAATTCCGGGAACGCTCATTAAGCGGGCGATGAAAGGCGAGCTGGCGCTGCTGCCGAAGGCGATGAAGCTGCAATCCGAGCTGATGGAGCTTCGCTCCTCGAATCAGTTGTTTGAAAATCCGCTGGACCAGGAAACGTACCTGCTGGAGAACGCCAAAAAAATCTTCCTGATGGCTGGCGCGTCCGCCGTGCAGAAGTATCAGACGAAGCTGGATCAGGAGCAGGAAATTCTCAGCAATATGGCGGATATTATGATTGGCGTGTTTGCAATGGAAAGCGCGATCTTACGCACGAAAAAACGGATCAAGCTGCAAGGCGGTGCCAAAGCGCAGCTCGGCGTAGACATGACCGTTGTATTCGTGCAGGAGGAATTCGCCCGCATTGCGGAGCTGGCGAAGGAAACGCTGGCGGCTATGGAAACAGGCGACACGCTCAAAACGCAGCTGTCTGTGCTGAAAAAGCTGACCAAAACCGCCACCAACGACACAGTCAAGCTGAAACGCCGCATCGCATCCCGCGTCATTGAGGCTGAGCGTTACGTGCCATAAGAACAAGTTCAAAAAGGTCGCCATTCAGCATCGAGAAGGTTGCGAGAACCGGAAGAAGAGGAGCGGAATGTAGGCAAACCTACATGAGCACCGGACTTCGAGGGTGAACACAAGATTCGATGTCGAGTGCGCTTCCTGGTTTACATCGTGATCAATGGTGGGCTTTTTGAACAACCTCCATAAGAACAGAATGGGGTGACGGTATGTCGAACAGACCATGGCTCAGACATTACCCGGCCGAAGTTCCGCCGACCTGCGATTATCCGGACCATAACCTGGCGGAATTCCTGGTGCGGACGGCTGAACGTAACCCGAATCATACGGCGCTTGAATTCATGGGCGCCAGCATGTCATATGGAACGCTGCTAGATGCTGTATACCGTTATGCAAACGCGATGATCAGCCTCGGTCTTCGCAAAGGAGACCGGGTTGCGGTCATGCTGCCCAACTGCCCGCAGGCCGTCATCGCCTATTATGGCTCGATGCTGGCCGGCGGCGTTGTTGTGATGACGAACCCGCTCTACATGCCGCGCGAGCTGGAGCATCAGCTTAACGATGCCGGAGCGAGGTTCATCGTGACGCTGGATTTGCTCGTCGGCCGTGTTCGCCAGGCGACGGAAGGCACCCCGATGGAGCGTATTATTGTAACTTCAGTCTCGGATTACCTGCCGTTTCCGAAAAATCTGCTCTATCCGATCAAAGCGAAAAAGGACGGAACTCCGCTTCCCAAGCTGGATTTCGGCGACACGCAGCTGCTCCGGTTTACAAAGCTGCTGCGCGAGGCGCTGAGCGATCCTTGCCGGGTGCCGGTGCAGTCGCGTACAGATCTCGCGTTGATTCAATATACGGGAGGCACAACCGGCTTTGCCAAAGGCGTTATGTTAACTCATCGCAATATGATTGCAAATACGATTCAGGCCCATCATTGGAATTACCGGAACAAGGGCAGCAAAGACAAGTATTTGGCTGCTTTGCCCTTTTTTCATGTGTTTGGCATGACGGTGCTGCTTAATCAAGGCGTGCGGGTCGGAGCGACGCTCTACTTGATGCCGCGATTTGAAATCAATGCCGTGCTGAAGGCGATCCAAAAACATCGGCTGACACTGTTTCCCGGAGCCCCGACCATGTATGTCGCTCTAATTAATCACCCGGATGTGAGCAAATACGATCTGTCCTCCATTGATGTCTGCATTAGCGGGGCGGCCGCGCTGCCGCTTGAAGTTCAGGAACGGTTTGAGAAGCTGACCGGCGGCAAGCTGATCGAAGGCTACGGCTTGACGGAGGCCGCGCCTGTTACGCACGCCAATAATATTTGGGAGCTGCGCAAAGCTGGCTCTGTGGGCATCCCAATCCCGGATACGGAGGCGCGCATCGTGCACCCGGAATCGGGAGAAGACGTGGAGCCTGGCGACATCGGCGAGGTGATTGTACGCGGCCCGCAGGTGATGGCGGGCTACTGGAGGCGGCCGGAGGAAACCGCGAAAACGTTGAAGGACGGCTGGCTTTATACAGGCGACCTTGCACGTATGGACAGCGACGGTTTTTTCTATATTTTAGACCGGCGCAAGGATCTGATCATTGCTGGCGGGTTCAACATTTATCCGCGTGAGGTGGAGGAGGTGCTGTTCGAGCATCCCGATATTGAAGAAGCGATTGTTGCTGGTGTCAACGACCCTTACCGCGGCGAAACGGTTAAAGCCTACATTGTGCTGAAAAGCGGCGCTTCAGAAGATCCGGAGGCGCTTAAGCAATGGTGCAAGGAGCGGCTTGCCGTCTATAAGGTGCCGAGAATTTATGAATTCCGCAGCAGCCTTCCCAAAACGCTGGTGGGCAAAGTGCTTCGCCGCAAGCTGCTGGAAGAAGAACAGGAGAGAGAGCAGACGACAAACGGAGAACCGACAAGCGGAAAATGACAGCGGAGAACGAACGGCGAAGCAGGAAGGAGGTCCGACAATGAGCTCTTCTATGGAAGCGGATTCATCAGATAAAGCCAAAAAGCTGATTGCAAAGTGGGCGGCCGCGGCGGAGCAATCGTTCTGGGGTTACATCGGAGGCGAGGTCCAGACGTTAGGCGATGGTCATACCGAGGTATTTCTGGATATCAAGCCGCATCATATGAACTTGATCGGAATTTTGCACGGAGGCGTTTATGCAACGCTGATCGATTCCGCCATGGGGCTTGTGGCTATGGCTGCCCGGCCTGACAACGCCGTCGTGACGACAAATCTCAATTTGAATTATGTGTCGCCGATTAAGGAAGGGCGTTTGATCGTCACTGCGGACATTGTGCACGAATCCCGCAACATGATCAGCACGCAAGCCTTTGCCCGGAGCGAGGACGGCAAGCTGTACGCGTTTGGCACTGGTACGTTCCGGATTTTGGGGGCTTGATAGTCTGCGCCGGTTAAGGTCGTCCAATGACCTTACGGGACGCGTAAGTGTAAAAACCGCGCTCGGTAAGGTCGTCCAACGACCTTACGGGATGCGGAAGCGAGAAAATCGTGCTCGGTAAGGTCGTCCAACGACCTTACGGGATGCGTAAGTGTAAAAACCGCGCTCGGTAAGGTCGTCCAACGACCTTACGGGATGCGGAAGCGAGAAAATCGTGCTCGGTAAGGTCGTCAATGTTATGCAATACCGCCGGGCCCGGATTGCGGGTCCGGCTTTTTTTTGAGCTGCAGTCCGCGTATGCTGGCTTCTTTGCTTAAGGCATGAAATAATGAAACAAGACGTAGCGCTTGCGAGTAAAGAAAGCGGTTAAGTTGTGAAAAGCGGCTGTGCTTACCGGAACGACCGATCGGAATGCCGTCCGCTAGAATGATTAACCTCTTAGCTCAAGCACGGCCCGCCAGCCCTGCGCTTTACAAGCGGCTGCATGCGGATTATGATGTAGTTTTGGCATTTCAATTCCACTCTGCAATTATCGGAGGCTGCGCATCGCTTGACTCAAACCCGATTCCCATTTACGTACGATCCGTCTCTGCCGTTTATTAGCCAAGCTAGCGATTGGATCGCCGATGTATTTTACGAGATTTTGCCCGAAGCCGGATTTGAGGTTCGGGATGAGCAAATTTATATGGCTTTTCAGCTGGAGCGGGCGTTTCAGGATAAAAAAACGCTGTTCGCCGAAGCGGGGGTCGGCACCGGGAAAACGCTGGTGTATCTGCTTTATGCAGCCGCATACGCCCGTTATAAGCAGCAACCTGCAGTTATCGCCTGCGCCGACGAGTCGCTCATCGAGCAGCTGACCAAGCCGGAAGGCGATCTGGCCAAAATAGCGAGGCATCTAGGCCTCGTCGTTGACGCCCGCGTCGCCAAATCGCAAAGCCAATATCTGTGTCTGAACAAGCTTGATGCTGTAAGAAGCGATTCGGGCGGCTCCGACTACGATTTTATTTACGAAGGTCTTCCGAATTTTGTGCACCAGCCAGGGACGATGCAATCGTTTCACCCTTACGGCAGCCGCAAGGATTATCCCGAGCTAAGCGACGCCATGTGGTCACGGATCGGATGGGACGTATTCCAGGATTGCCTCATCTGTCCGCAGCGGCATCGCTGCGGCATGACGTTATCCCGCGACTATTACCGCAAAGCGCCGGATCTGCTTATTTGCTCGCATGATTTTTATATGGAGCATGTTTGGACTGCGGAAGCCCGCAAACGGGAGGGCCAGCTGCCGCTGCTGCCCGAGCACAGCTCCGTTGTTTTCGACGAGGGCCATCTGCTGGAAGCGGCTGCGCAAAATGCGCTAACGTACAAGCTGGAGCATGCCATGTTTGAATCGATCATCAGCCGACTGCTGCAAAATGACATTCGCGAAACGCTTGCCTATTCAATTGAGGATGCGATTAGCCGCAGCGAAGATCTTTTTCGCCGCCTGCGGCTCGCCGGACGCTCAACGGCTGGGTCCGACCGGCTGGAGTTCAGCCTGACGCCGGAGCTGCTGCGCGAACTCCGCGCTTTCCGATCCCAGCTGGAGGAGATTGAGGAGCAGCTTGTATTCGAAAGCGGACTTTTCACGTTGGATGCGTACCATCTCACTATCGTCGAGGAACATCTGGATATGATCGGAATGGCGCTGGCGCTGTTTGACCGGCCGGAAGGGCTGATTACTTGGCTCGCGCCGGAAAACGACAGCCTGGCGCTGGTCATCATGCCGAGAATGGTCAAGGAAGTGCTGAAGGAGAGAGTGTTTTCACGGCCGATGCCGATTCTGTTTTCGTCCGCGACTCTATCCGCCGACGGCACTTTTGACTATATGGCGGACACACTAGGCATAAGCGGATTTTTGAGCTTCAGCACGCCAAGCCCGTACGATTATGCCGAGCAGATGAATGTGCGTTTACTAACGGCAGACAGTATCGAAAACAAGCGGCAAGAGGCGCTGGACGCGCTGCGCCGCAGCGGAGGAAGGGCGCTGCTGCTGTTCCCGGACAAGTCCGGCTTGGAACAGTTCCGCAGCTGGGCGATGGAAAGCGGGAGCCTGAACGGATATCGGATGTTATATGAAGGAGATGCCGAGATCAGCCATCTGATCAGCGCATTCCAGAATGACGAGGAAAGCGTATTATGCGCCGCAACGTTATGGGAGGGGCTGGATATTCCCGGTCCTTCGCTATCGCTCGTCATTGTATGGGAGCTGCCTTGGCCTCCGTCCGATCCAGTCTACAACGCCCGCAGGGCGGAAGCGGCAGACGCCTACAACGCTGTGGACAAGCCGTTTATGCAGCTGCGGCTGCGGCAGGGAATCGGCAGGCTTATCCGAACGCGTGAAGACAGCGGCGACATCGTTATTTTATCGGAAAGGCTTAACGAGCCAGCCGTCAGAATAGCTGTAACAGCCGTCATACCGGACGGAACGCTGAAGGAGGAGAACTGACATGGAAATTACGGAATATACAGTGGAGAAAATCAAGGACCCGTTCGGCATTATTAGCGGCCAGCGTTTTGAATACAGCCTCAACGTCGAAGTGGACGAAGAGGACGAGCTGTTTACGCCAAGCGGGCTTTATGTTCGTATCGTTTTTGCGGTTGAAAACGAAGCCGGACGGATTATTAGCCATGAAATCCGCGAGCGCGGCAGTGACAAGATGCTTGACTTTGAGCTTGAAGATGAAGAACTGGCTGAATTTACAGCATTTTGTTTGGAGCATGCATCTGAATCTGAACGGAACTGAATATCTGTGCGAATAAAGCTCTGAATATGCTGAATTGCTGAAGAGGGAGAGGATGCGGATGCTGCCTTTTACGGCCCGTATCGTGGAAGTTATACGCTCGATTCCAGAAGGCCGTTTAATGACGTACGGCTCTGTCGCCGCTATGGCGGGCAATCGCAGGGCGGCTCGCCAAGTCGTACGGGCATTGCACAGCCTGGGCGAATCGCACGGCCTTCCTTGGCATCGCGTCATGAACAGCGAAAGGCGGATCAGCCTGCCCGGCGATCATGGCGAGCTTCAGCTGGGACTGCTTGCTGCGGAAGGCGTTGAGCCTGGCGTCGGAGGCAGGTTTGACTCAGCCTTGTTCGTGGAGGTTTCCGAGGGAAGCATAGAGCAACCGTTAGAACAAGTTTTTCCCGTACAGGAAGAGGAACAACGCTAACGTTGGCTGCAAAAAAACGCCGCATGCCCATCACGGGGCATGCGGCGTTTTGAGTGTAAAATTGTACACGCATCAGCTTGCCGCACCGGCAGCCGGTTTCGCTGAGCTCCGGCTTAGCAGCACAAGCACGGTCCAGATCAGAATGAATCCGGCAATCTGTCCTGAGGTTAACACCTGATCAAATACGAGCCAGTTGATTAACACACCCACAGCCGGGAAAGCCAGCTCCGCAAGCGTAGCGAGCGAAGCTTTGGTCGACGAAAGGCCTTTGTAATAAAGCAGCATGCTGAGCAAGCCGGGAATGAACGCCTGGAACAGCAGATTGACGAGCAGAATCGCCGTCGCGCCGCCGCCCTCCAGCGGTTTCCAACTGTCGCCGGAGGCGAGCAAAATAATTCCGAGCAGCGGAATCGCGAGCATGAAGCGCAGCGCGGTTACGAAGTGAAAGCCCATTTGCTTGGAGAGCAAATATTTGCCCATGACGGTGGAGCCGCCCCATAATGCCGCTGCGCCGATGGAAAGCAGGCATCCAACCGTAGCGAGCTCATGCAGGCCGAGCGCTGGAGACGAGAAGCCGAACGTAAGCAAATACGTTCCGGCGAGCGCCAGCAGCAGAAAAAGTGGGAAGCGCTGAGGCAGAGCCTCTTTAAGAATAAGCCGCGCGAGCACGATCGCAAACAGCGGCTGGAGCTTTTGCAGGAGCAGAATGGCATTAAAGTTGCCGTAGCTGAACGCTGCGGTGAACATGACGGTGGCGAGAGCCGAGCCGCCCCAGGAGATGAACAGGAGCGCGCCAATTACGCCAAGCGTCATTTTACCGGAAAGCTGATGCCTGTAATGGATAAGAACGGGAACCGAATAGAAAGCTAGCAGCAAATGCTCGACAAATACAATCTGCGCTGACGTGAACTGCTGGAGCAGCAAGATACGGAACAGCGGATCGACTCCCCAAAGTGTTGCTCCAAGCGCGACGTACCAGATGCCGCGCCCGCGGGAAAGCAGCCCGCTGCGACCCGCAGACAGCGGACCGGAAACAGTGGCGGTGTTACCCAATTCAAAAACCTCCAAAACGGAATTTGAATTGAACCTCGATAGAAGCAGCATGCCCCCGTCAAATGAAGCTTTGACGGGGGCATGAAGAACCTGCCTGCCGCTAATAAAAAATTAGCGCCAAGCAGGTATAACCTTCTCTCATCCGGACTATAACCGTCGGCCTTGGAATTTCACCAAGTCAGTCCCCGCAACGCAAGCGTTATGGGGAGTCGCGGGCTTCGGCGCCGCTGGCGCCGTCACCGCCGGTAGGGAATTTCACCCTGCCCCGAAGGTTCAGATTCAGTTAGATTGCATTGTAGCACATCCGACATTGATCGACAAGACATGAAAAGTTCATGGTTGACTACCTCATTTTATCTCCAAGAGGGGTATAATGGGAGTGGATATTGTTATTCGATCAAGGAGGAAGAATGGCAGTGAAAAAGACAGGACTACTTATGCTGGCAGTGCTTATGTTTGTAATCGCGGGGTGCAGCTCCGTTAGCGGAGGTGTGGACGAGTCCGCCATTGAGACTAAGATTGTCAGCGAGCCGACGGATGCCGTTGCCGGAACTCCTCTGAAGCTTACGGCCACAGTTGAAGGCATCGAACAGATGGAAGATGCACGCATCGACTTCGACATCCGCGAGGAAACGGAAAAAGAGCTTCCGATTCTGATTACGGCCGAGGAAAAGTCGGAGAAGCAATTTGAAGTAACTCATACGTTTACGAAACCGGGCAAGTACTGGAT
Source organism: Paenibacillus pasadenensis (assembly GCF_023715725.1). Taxonomy (GTDB): domain Bacteria; phylum Bacillota; class Bacilli; order Paenibacillales; family Paenibacillaceae; genus Paenibacillus_O; species Paenibacillus_O pasadenensis_A. The sequence goes on along the minus strand of NZ_JAMBOT010000001.1, from coordinate 76,935 downwards.
TTACATTCATATTTATTCCGGTGAAGACATTCACATTATCAAGCGCAACGAGTTTCAAGTAAAATAACAACTCACAAAAGCCGCCTTAATGCAGCCGCATGCTGTGTTCAGGCGGTTTTTTGTCGTGCTGCTTTTTACATCTGCTAATTTGCCTACCCGTAAACTCCCCGTTCTGCTTTAAAGGATTCCCCTGCAGATGCGCTGCGCAATTCAGAGCAATAATTTCACGTTAACTAAAAAGCCCCTGCTATCAAAAGCAGGGGCTTTTTGGGAATTTAAGGAATTCTTAAACATTCCGAAAGCTTTTGTTTCTTTATTCCAGGTAAAACATTATTATACTTGAATTTGGACGTCACTTGGATACAATTCGCCGCTATAATCCGTCTATAGGTTAGTTGTTGCATGAAAGGAAGAATAGAATGAACGCCATTCAAAAACCTGACAGGATTCACTCGCTGCGGGCGGCCGAGCAGCAGTGCTACTCCATATGTATGCATCTGCTCAAGGATGAGCAGCTAGCAGTAAAGGCCGCCCAGGAGGCGCTGTTCGAGCTGTACTGTGAAGACACCGTCGCAAACCGCGAATTGGTGAAAAAAATCGCCATCCGCCATGCGCTGAAGCTGGTGCGCCGTCCGCAAGCAGCGGAAGCCGCAGTGATTGCTTAGGGCAGCGGTTCTGTACGCAGGCCTCTTTTTTTGCGAAGCGCCGCAACCCATCTGCTGCCATATTCCGAAATAAGCACCCCCGTAAAAACTAGCGCTGCTCCTGCATAACCCTGCGGCCGCAGCAGCTCTCCCGCAAGCACAAATGCAAACACTGCTGCAAATACCGGTTCCATCGAAAAAATAAGTCCGACTCTTGCCGGGGTTGTAAACCTTTGAGCCGCCGGCTGCGCGACATAACAAAACGCCGTTCCGACGATTGCGAGCGCGATCAGCGCCGCCCAGCCTTCCCCGCTTCCTGGCAGAGCCGCTTTGCCGGTCATTAACGCAAACGCAATCCCGTAAGCACCGGCAAAACCAAGCTGCAGCACGCCGAGGCTGATCGTGTCAACGGATTTGGCAGCCCGAGACGTTACAAGGACATAAGTTGCATTGAGCAGAGCGGCCAGCATGCATAACAGATCGCCGGGCTGAACGCTGAGCGGAATTTTGAGCGTCATGAGGCCGATGCCCGCGATGGCAAAGCCGATTCCGACTGTAAGCTCCGGCTTCATTCGCTGCCCAAGAAAGAATACGGACAATATCGGCACAAAAATAACGGTTAAGCTGATCAGGAAGCTGGCATTGGCGGTTGAGGTCGTTTTCAGCCCATAACTGACCGCCAGGCCGATTGCAAACAGCAATGCCCCTTGAGCTGCCGCAAACCGGAACGTTTGACGCGTCGCCTTTTTCAGCCTGGGGAACATGACCGCTGCTCCGACCAGAAACGCAATTCCGAAGCGCAGCCCGATCAGCATAAACTCATTAACAGCCCCTAAAGCTGTCTTCAAAAGCAGATAAGAAGCTCCCCAGCATAACGTTACTGTCAGCAAAACCCATTCCGATTTTTTCATGCTTATCGTATCCCCAATCTTATTGTTGAAGCCTTACCACTGGTAAAGTATACTAACCGAAATAGCATAAGGGAATTGAATGTTTCTCATCTTTAACATGAGAACTTTACATGTAAATTTCCGCCTACACGAACCGTTATAAAGGAGTTTAACGCTTATGAGCTTATTCAAATATGAGGTGTTCAGCACGGTGGTCGACCTTGGGAGCCTGACCCGTGCAGGCGAAGTATTGGGCCTGACTCAGTCCGGTGTCAGCCATGCGGTCAGCAGCCTCGAAAAAGAATTCGGCCTGGCGCTTCTGACGCGAAGCCGTTCCGGAATCCGTTTGACTGAAAACGGAGAGCGTCTGCTTCGGCCGATCAGGGAGCTGTTGGCCGCCCAGGAGCAGCTTAGTCAGGAGATTGCTTTGATTAATGGGCTTCAAGCAGGAACGGTACGGCTCGGGACGTTTACGAGCGTGTCGGTTCATTGGCTCCCGGCGATGATTAAAGCGTTCGACCGGGATTTTCCCGGTATCGAAATTAAGCTGATCGAGGGAGATTACAGCGATATCGAGGAGGGCATATCGGACGGTTCGATGGATTTAGGCTTTTTGTCGCTTCCGGCGAGAGAAGGCTTGGACACTTTTCCGCTTAAACAGGACCGCATGCTTTGCGTTTTGCCTGCCGAGCACCCGCTGGCTGGGGAGGATCGGCTTTCGTTAAAACAGCTGGAGGATGAGGTGTTCATTATTCCGAAGGCAGGCTCGGATTATGACGTGCGAAGAATTTTGGAGGAGTCGATCCGCAGGCCGCGCATCAAATACGAAACGCATGACGATTATGCGATTATTGCCATGGTTGAGCATGGTCTTGGCATTAGCATTTTGCCGGAGCTTGTCCTGCAGGGGAGAAATCACCGTGCCGCGATCGTGGATCTGGAGGACGGGCGCTACCGGACGCTGGCGATTGCTGCGGCATCATTCAAGCAGCTGTCGCCGGCTGCGCGCAAGTTTATGGGGTATATTCAGGATTTTATCCGTACGATGAACGGTTGATTTCTGCTATTATGTAAACCGGCCGACGGGCCGGCGCACGGAAACAGCCACAGCTCGTATTAGCTTTTAAGCATGGCGTACAGCCGCTGAAGGATAAGTGCTTCCGCCCATAACGGCAGAGGGGCATTGGGCTGCTGTTTCCAGACCGGATCGGTCAGAAAGCCTTGATCGTACAGCCATTCGATTGCTTGAACTTTATAGTCCGGCGTTCCGTCCGGATATCCAGCGGGATTGTTTGGTGTCAGCGCCATCGCTGCAGCAACTCCTTCTGCGATTGCTTCCGCCAAGTCTTGGCGGACGGTTGGATTTTTGAGCAAAACCGAATCGAAAGCATTATCGACAAATAAATTCTCAAGTAACACGGAAGGCATCGTTGTTTCTCGCAAAACGGCGAAATTAGCTTCTTTTTTCCCCCTGTTGGCAACGCCGAGCGGGCCTAACAGCTTCATAATAGAATCGTGAACCATATTCTGTTTCTGCCCGGAGGCGGCGCTGCGTGTGCCGGAATAAACAAAGGATTCGAATCCTTCGCCTCCCGAAGCGTTGTGATGAAAGGATACAAAATACGCGGCTCCCCAGCCGTTGGCCATGGAGGCTCTTTGCGGAAGCGGAACGAACACATCCGTGCTGCGCGTCAGACGGACGTCGACCTTATAACGCGAACGAAGCAGGGACGCGGTTCTCATGACCAGGTCCAGCGTGCTTTCCTTTTCCACAATGCTGTAGCCCTGAGCGCCGGGATCTGTACCGCCGTGGCCAGCGTCCAATACGACGATTGGCAAATTAACAGGCGGATTGTTTGGCTTCGGTGCTGAGGCGGCCAGCGACTGGTACAGCTTGACGATTTTTTGCCCATACGTCTCGCCGGCATCCATAGCAGCCTGCAAGCTTACGAATTTGCTGCGGTCATAACCGGGAACGGCCCAGCGTCCGCCAAGATCCTCCCAGTTGGGGGCAATGCCTCTGGTCACAAGCGTAAAGCGCGGATCGACAAGTTTTTCTCCGTTAGGCAGCGGCGCTTTGGAAGCATAAGCGTATAAATGCTGGATTTGCGCGGTTACTCCTTCTGCAATGGTAGCGAAGGTTGTTCCAGGATTTCCGGGTCCGGTGGCGCCGATTCCGGCATAGTTGTTCTGCTCGGGTTTGACCAGCCCGCCAAAACGGAACCAGTTCGTCTCATGAATAGACTGACATAGCGCAATATCTCCGCGAACACCGTAACGGCTGCCGACTTGGTAAAACTGCCGCGCAATTTCGGGATTGAAAGCAGGGCTGACCGTTTGAACAAATTTCGTCATTGTATCCGGTTGAATTAGCGGTTGACCCATAATAGGCGTTTTTGCGATTGCCATCTATCTCTCACTCCTTTGCGGCTAAAGATAGATTAGCATATTCAGGTCAGGGACAAGAAGTTCGGGCCTGGTCATCTATCCAAGTTAACTCTGTAAACATACAAAAGCCCCTCGGCGGAGGGGCTTTCGCGGTTATTCAACCCGGTCGTAAAACTTCGTCCATTCCTTGTCTCCACGATGGATCAAGTCGGCGACAGTTCGTTCAATGACCGTATGAACGGCAGATCGGAAAAATTCCGTTTCTTCCCGAATGGCGGCTTCGACTTCGCCCTTTGATTTCTCGCCGTTTGTGCTGCGTGCGCCAATTTCAAGCCGATGAGACTCAATATGCTCATCCAGCAGGTCAAGTAAATGATCGAATGCAATAAGAACGGACTCCCGACCTTGCAATTTTCCTTGTTGACCTAAATCCTGCTTGAACCGCTCCAGATAAGTACGCATTTCCATCACTCCTTGAATGGCGAATATTTTACTACTTAAACATAATGGCACAGGAGACATGCAGGATGCAAGTGGAAATTTGCTGCTTTCCCGGCTCAGGTACCGGGTATGGAATTTCATAAGGCACCATTATTCGGCCTATTGTGTCAGAGGAGACATTGCCATGCGCCCCAACGATTTGAATCATCTTGCTCATAAACGCAAAGTCGTCGCTCTAACCGGAGCAACCGGTTATATCGGCGGCAATCTGATGAAGCAGCTTAAAAAGGATGCCAGTATTATTGCCTTATCCCGGCATGCTGATGCAAGCCAAAATACGGAGAATGTGCAATGGAGAAGCTGCGACTTTTTTTCGCAGGAGCAGGCGGTGGAAGCATTGAAGGGAGCGGATACGGCCATATATCTGATTCATTCCATGCTCCCTTCGGCTAAGCTGACCCAAGGGGGATTTGAGGATATGGATGCCATATTGGCTGCGCATTTTGCCCGGGCTGCGGCATTTAATGGCGTCAGGCAGATCATTTATCTCAGCGGTATAGTACCCGAGGGCATACCCGAAAAAAACTTATCCCGCCATCTTCGAAGCCGTCTCGAGGTTGAGCGGATTCTCGGTTCTTACGGTGTGCCGGTAACGACGCTGCGCGCCGGTCTCATCGTCGGTCCAGAGGGATCGTCCTATCCCATTTTATCCAGACTTGTGCGCAGACTTCCCATTATGGTGCTTCCCAGCTGGACGAACAATAAAACAGATCCTGTCGCTCTTGCCGATGTGCTGGACACGATTTGCAATGTCATTGGCCGTGAAGAGGTTATGGGGCGTACAATCGACATTGGCGGCCCGCAACCGATGAGTTACAAAGAGCTGCTGCGGCAAACGGCCGACTTGCTGGGGGTGAGGCGGATTATGATCCCGTTCCCTTTTCCAACCGTAAAGCTGTCGCGGTTATGGATTTCGCTTATTACCGGAGCTCCGAAAGAGATGGTTTATCCGCTTGTGGAAAGCCTCGCACATCCAATGACAGCACAGAATACCGCCGAAGTGAATGGGATTGACAGGGGAGCCATTTCGTACCAGGCAGCAGCCCGTTTTGCATTGGAGCAAGCGAGCAGCAAGAGCACCCGCAAACGTACCAAAGCCGCTCATTCAAGCAGGAGGCAGGATGTTCGATCGGTTCAACGGTTTGTACTTCCTCCTGGCAAAGATGCCGATTGGGCTGGCCGGCACTATCTGGACTGGCTCGGGAGTGCGTTTAAACCATTCGTTTATACGCAGCGTGTGGGAGAGGATAAGGTACTTGTACATGTCAGACCACTACCCCAACCGGTTCTCGAGCTGCAATATGACCGGGAGTTAAGCACGCTTTATCGTTCCGTATTCCGAATAACGGGGGGACGATTCGCTTTAACGGAAAATGCGCATCACGGAAGGCTCGAGTTTCTTCAGCTGCCGGAATCTCAGCAATGTCTGGCGGGAATTCATGATTATATGCCTTCTTTACCTTGGTTACTTTATAAATACGGGCAAGCTAAAATTCACCTGGTTGTAATGAACGCATATGGCAGGAGGCTCAAAAAGCTTGTTTTTGAGAACAAAATAAAGCAACATGAAGAAAAGCATGGGTGAAGGGAGATTTTGACCATGACCTATATGTGGATAGCGGCAGGAATTATCGCAGCGGTGTTGTTGATTGGGCTTGTTAAAAAAAGAAGACGGCCAGAAGCCGCCGCCAGAAGCAAAGTCATTGAGTTAAAAGCCGCCCGCAGCCGCAAAAACAAACGGACGGCTGCTGAATCGAATGGTAAATCCCAGCCCTGCTCCCTCTGTCGCAAGCCGTCGAAGCAGCTTGGCTTTTATACGGACGAAAACGGAACCGTCATTGGGGTATGCAGCAGCTGCAAGCCAAAAGTCAAAACAAGGCAGCTGGAGCAGCTTTGAATCATTAAAATTGGCTCTTAGCCCGCCCGCAGTTGTTAAATGAACGCGGCCGCTACGAGCACCCAACCTGCAAGAAAGGCAAGTCCGCCAAGCGGCGTGACGGCGCCGAGCTTGCGGATTCCGCTCAAGCTGAGCGCGTATAAGCTGCCTGAGAACAATACGATGCCGGCTGCAAACAGCCACACGGCAGTGTTCAGCAGCGGCGAGGATTGAATACCCGACGCAGCTCCAACTGCAACAATTCCCACTCCGTGAATCAGATGATACAGAACCCCTGTTTGATAGTTTTTGCCGGCGTCGCCAGCCAGTTTTTCCTTGAGCGCATGGGCTCCGAAGGCGCCTACAGCTACGCCCAAAAACATAAAGATGGCCCCAAGTACAAAAGCCGTTTGCATGATGGACACGCTCCTTTCATTCCGTATGCTAGTCAATCCGGAGACGTTCGTCAACAACGGCTTTATGACATATTTAAGGCGTCCGAATTAGTCCGTTACGATGAATGAACGAAAAATGGGCGCTTGGGCATTTCCGTCATTGCCTCGGGGCAGAGATTCGCTGATTTCGCAAATTTTACCATTCCTTTCCGTTGTGCTTCCTCTCTAGTTGAGGTAGGATATTTTTCATGTCAACTTTTATTATGGAATGGCGCAGTCAGTTTGGTGGCTACAGCCGTAACATCAAGCTTTTTTTTGTGTTTAATCTTTTGTGGAACATCGGGCTTGGCATGTACAGTCTAATTTACAATCTCTATGTCAAAGCGCTTGGACATGCTCCAACCATGGTTGGAGATATCGTAGGGGCTACTGCACTTGCTTCGGCACTTGTGTTTATCCCGGCCGGGGTGGCAGGAGACCGTTATGGACCAAAACGGATGATCAGCATCGGAACCGCTGCTGTCATTGTTGTGCTGGCAGCCCGGGCATGGGCGGATGGAAGCGGCAGCCTGACAACGCTCGCTTTTGTATCTGGAATAGCTCAAGCGATCGTCGCTTCAACGATCTTGCCTTTTATGGCCAATAACTCAACGCCTCGGGAAAGAATTCATTTATTCAGCTTTAACATGGCTCTAGTGATGGGAGCGAATGTGGCGGGCAATTTAGGCGGCGGATTTATTAGTGACTTGCTGCAGAGCCAATTCGGATTGTCGGCGGTCTCCAGCCTGCGGGCGACGCTTCTCGTCGGTGTGGCCATAGCGGCGGCGGGCTTGTATCCTGTATTAAAATTCCGAAACGAACCGCTGGCATCAATGGGCGAGCCGACTTTCGAAGAAAACCTCAACCGGGCAGAGCTCAAACAGGCCGGCTGGAGGGGAAAATTCAACAAGCATCGCTCATCCTACGCAGCCATTGGAGTGTTTACACTGCTTAGCCTGCTCTCTTCGATGGCGGGAGGAATGGTTGTGCCGTATTTAAATGTGTATTTCGAAGACCGTTTTCACGCTTCCAACTCCAGCATCGGCATTGTAGTGGCGTTAGGGCAAGGTGCAACTGCGATCGCTTTTCTCCTCGGTCCGGCAATTGCCAGGAGAATGGGGGAGGTTAGGGCGGTCGTCTGGCTTCAGCTGAGCTCCATTCCGTTTTTGGTGCTGACCGCGTTTACGCATCAGTTTTGGCTGGCTAGCGTTGGGTATTTGTTCAGGCAAGCGCTGATGAACGCAGCCAATCCATTTTACAGCACGATTAAAATGAAGTATGTGCACCGTTCGCTGCGGGGGTTGGCCGCGAGCTCGGGAGAGGCGATGTTTAATTTAGGCTGGTTCATTGCAGCGCCGATCAGTACAGGGCTTGTAGCGGCATACGGCGCTTATCGTGGGTATGCGAGCGCATTCAGCATAACCGCAATTATTTATACGATCATCGCCTTGTTGTTTGGATTCTTTTTTGCGAAAAACAGATTTAAGCCGATGGAGGAAGAGACAGAGGAAGTAAAGTGCCGATAATTTGACGCCAATAGCTCTGAGTAGAGAGTTTTGGCGTTTTTTTCGAGGTTTAACTTAAGTAAAGATAATTATGTAAACCATTGAGACCAATATTCAATTCAAAAAACAGTATAAAGGGCGGGGCAACCCGCCCAATTCAATGCATTTGAAGTACTCAAGGCTTATATTTCTCGGAATAAACATTCCCCTTAAACTTGCCAGTCGTCCGCAGGAAAACCTTCACCTTAACGGAGGAGATGGATTGCTCATCAAGAGTAAAGGACGAATTCTTCGTCAACTGGTTAAACGTTCGAGGATATCTCCGGTAAAGAGACAACTGCAGGCGGTAACAGTCTGACTTGTTGGCAAGCGCAAGCTTATAGGTTCGCAGAACTTCTTGTTTGATTGCTTCTTGCGCCAGCTGCTGCAGCTTCGGAACAGACTCGTATTGAATCAGATCGGAGAGGTATCCGTAAGTTTTGATGGAGATATCGTACTTGGGCTGACCGTCTTTAAAACGGACCTTTATTTTAAAGTCCGGCCGTCCCAGCATAAGAACCGCCGCAGCTCTGCCGTTGCTGTTCACCTTCAAGGGGGTCACATCCAGTTTTCGGTCGCGCCAGCGCATTCCTTTAAGCTGCTCCATGCTCATGCGGCTTTGCAGCTCGTGATCATCAAAGAAAAATGCGCCTTTAATAATAAACATCGGCTTTGATTCTCTATCTTCATGCCAGGTTTTGCGGTTGAGTCCGATTTCGGGCAGCATGCCGGAGCCTCCAGGCTCGTTCAAATAGGCAAAGGCTTCATTGGCTTTCATCGGCAGGATGTAGGCTTTTTGCGTATTTAACTGGACGGCAGTGAACATCATCGTATCCAGAGGCGACAGATTAAAAATCGACTTTTGGACCATTATTTCCTCTAAATTTTCCCTCGTTCCATAAAAGAGCGCCGTATAACGGCCTTGCCTGTCGCGGACTAGCGATGAAATCAAGCCGTAAACGCCTCTTTCCATCATTCGTTCCGTTACGATTACCGCTTTAACATGGCCCCAAAACAATCGGGACTGGGAAGTTGCATTCGTTTCCGCCAAAGCGCCGGATATCGTCTCGCCGACTCCGCGGCCGATCCATACGGGGACAGGCTTTCCTAGCATAACCGTTTCGCTGCTGGCGATGTTGGAGAAGTTCAGCACCTGAACGTAAGCCTGATATTTACCGTCCTGGTAGTCAAGCCCGATGGCCGAAACGTAAGCAAGCGATTGAATATCCCTTGAATTGCTGCAGCCCGGTAAAAGAGAAACCGCGAGAGCGACAGTCAAAAGCAAGAGCAGGAGCCGTCTCATCATGACATTTCGCCTCCCTGATGATCGCCGTCTTTATGCGACTGGACTACGTTTGAGGGACGCCGGGTAATGTACGCCCAGGGCATTCGGAGATAAGAAATCAGCACGTCCTTCGGAATCAGAGGGGATAGCGGAGAGAGATAGCCTACCCCAAACGATTGCAGCCGTGACATATAGGCAACGAGCAGAACAATGCCGAGAATGACCCCGAACATACCGAAGTAGGCGCCGGCTAAAAAGAAGAACAGCCGAAAAATACTGATTCCCGTACTTAGAACCTGGTTAACGAGCGTAACGCCCGACACGGCTGTGATAGCTCCGATAACAACAACGGAAGGGGATACAAGACCGGAGCGGATAGCAGCATCACCAATAATGAGGCCGCCGATGGAGGTCAGCGTCTGTCCAATCGGATTGGGCAGACGGACACCGGCTTCCTTGAATATTTCCAGCAGGAGGAGAAGCAGCAGCATTTCCATTTGAGCGGAAAAAGGAAGCCCTAAGCGTGATACCGATATCGTTGCCATTAATCGGAACGGGATCTGATCCTGATGGAAGGCCATCAATGCGATCCATATGGCTGGCAAAAAGATCGAAAGAAAAAGGCTCAAGATGCGGATTAGCCTGGCGAAAGATACATAAGAGAAGTTAAAGTGCACGTCCTCCGGCGATTTTAAAATCAAGGAAAGCGTGGCCGGAGCAATCAGCACCATCGGATTGCCGTCTACAATAAGAACGAAACGCCCGGCCAGCAGGCTGGACACGACATAATCAGGTCTTCCTGTGAAGTCGACAAGCGGCAGTATTTTGAACCTGTTGCCCATTAAAAGATCCTCAAGCTGATTGATGGAATAAAGCCCGTCGATATTGATTTCGTTTAAGCGTTTGCGTACTTGTTCCAGCGGCTTAGGATCAGCAATGTCCTGAATGTAGAGCATGGCGACGCGGGTTCTTGTCCTTGTGCCGACCGTGAAATTTTCAATATACATGGAGCTTGTGCGCATCCGTTTGCGAATTAACGCGACATTTATATCCAGATCCTCAATAAAGCAGTCGCGCGGGCCTTTAATCGATATTTCGGTACTGGACTCCGACGGCGTCCGTCTAGGAGCGCTCGCGAGATCCAGAGTTGCCAATAAGCCTTCCCGCACAAAAAACAGTAGCAGCGAACCCGAGTACACCGCCTCTTCCAGCTCGGTTTGAACCGGGCTGCGCGTGAATCCCTCCAGTGTCAAGGAATCGGATAATTGAAGCAAAGGGCGGCTGAAGCTTTCGTTTTCCGCGTAATGTTTAGCCAGTTCAGGCAGCACATGCCGGTTAATCATAACCGTGCTGCACAGCCCTACGGCATATATGATTACAACTTCCCTTTCGCTTTGGGGACCGAAAAAAGCGCTTCTAATCATAACGTCCGCCGAGTGTTCAAACACCTTAATCAGCTCAGGCCGCGTCCAGGTTTGTTTGGTATCCTTAGAAGTTTCGTGATTTGGGGGCTGCTCTTTCGACGACTGACCTGGAGGAGTTTGCTGCTTATCCTGCTCTACTGTCGTCGGAGCTTGCGATATTTGCTGCTCCTCCTGCTCCGCTGAAGCCTGATCTTGCGGGGAGTGCTGCTGCTTATCCTGCTCCTCCCGTGCCTCCGGCGGCCGGGGTTGAGGAGCTTCCGAGCCGGGCTGGCTGCTGCTCTCCGTTTCCGGCTTCGGCAATTTGTTGTCCTTTTTGCTGTTGTCCGGCTGTTTGGGATTGCTCATCGGCTGGACTCCTCCTTTCCGGCTTGACGGCCATCGTTATGACGAACCAAATCAAAGACAGCGGAAGTACCGCAGCCAATGCGATCGGCACGTAATATTGATACAAAAACGAGTAAATCTCATATTCATTAAGCGGGAGGAGCGAAGCGAAGCCGCAACAGACAAGCATGAATAGCATGAATAGCTGACGCTGCTTCAGCGTACGGAACGGTAAAACGTCGGCTAAAATCAAAATGGGGAGCGACGCGCGTACTGCTGCACCCGCAAGCCATTGGAAAATGGAGAAAAAATCGAGATGCTCGATATACTGTCCGATCATAAGCAGCCGCCACTGCTCATAAGGAGAGGTCATTTGGTTCGTAGCCTCTTCCGGTCCGAATTCGGTTATGCCTCCAATAAGCGGGCCGCATGTAATTGCCACAATAAAAGCTGCAAATATCATCGCATGCCACGCTTTAATCGTGCCTTTAATTCGGTGCTGAAGCAGGATGATAATGATCAGCTCGGAATAAGCGGCCCCGGCGTAAATCATCCCTTGCACAACCGGTCCCCAGCCATGCTCCAGAATCGGCAGCAGCAGCGACATATCTTTAATGGGCGCGTTAGTCGTTCCGACAAAGATGCCGAGACCAGCAACGATGGGCAGAAGAACTCCGGCAGCGACAGCAAGAACCCGCAAGCCCCACCAGACAAGCACCAGACAGATGACGAGCAGCAAAATAGCGAGCTGAATCGTGCTGCTAGCCGGCAAATAATTGGTCACATGCCAGCTTACCGTTTGCGTCACCGTCTCCAGAGAGGTGATAAAGAGCAGCAGCAACACAGGGGCGACAAGAATCCATGACAATACAGGATGAGTGCGCTTGGCGAGCCATTCCCTCCAGGGCAGCTGTCCGCTGCGCCTCATGATCGCAACAATCATCACGCTCCATCCTACAAACAGGCCGCCAGCCGTCAAAGCCGCAATCCAGGCGTCTCTTCCTGATGCATCCAGCAGCATCGGATTGGTCAACACATGGCTAGTGAGCCCATTGGATAAAGACAGGATGAGAAAAGCCTGGAATACATTCATGACTCTGCCTTCCAAGGGAATCTCCTCCTTTTGAACGCTATAGGCTAGTATGAGCTCATCCATTTTTTTGTATTCGGGGTAAATGCAGCCTTTAAGTCTTGTCTGACTGAGATAGCGGATTGTGTTATAGTGGTAGCAATAATTAAGGATAGTGTGAGTAAAGCGAAGCTGAACCAGTGAAGCAGGAGGACCCCGATTATGCATAAGAAGAAACCTAACTACGCTAAACCTGCAAATAACCGTCCCAACATCAGTCAGTATACCGTCAAGGAACCGACAGAGCTGTTGCTTTTTTTATTGCAAAAGTCCAAGCTCGGGCGGAACTCCGCCAAAGCTTATTTGTCCCGTGGACAAGTAAGTGTTAATGATCGGGTCATAAAGGAATATAACTGTCCCCTTGAGCCTGGCCAAACCGTAAGCATTCGAAAGGACAAGGTTGTTGAGGAAGCTCCGATCGCCGGACTGACTATTTTACATGAAGACGAGGATATTATCGTGATTCAGAAGGAGGCCGGTTTGCTGTCGATCGCTTCGCCGAAAGAAAACGAAATGACAGCCTATCGGCAGCTGACGGCTCATGTCCGAATCAAAGATCCTAAAAGCAGAATTTTTGTCGTTCATCGTCTGGATCGGGATACTTCCGGCGTCATGATGTTTGCGAAAAGCGAGCGGGTACAGCAATTGCTTCAAAACTCTTGGCAGGACGCCATTAAAGAGCGTACATACGTGGCGCTGGTGGAAGGCAGGCTCAAGAAGCCGGAAGGCACCATTTCTTCTTGGTTGAAAGAAAGCAGCACGCTGAAAATGTATTCCAGTCCGCATCCTAACGACGGTCAACACGCGGTAACACATTACAAAATGATTCAATCCAATGCGAACTTTTCCTTATTAAGCGTTGAGCTCGAAACAGGGCGCAAAAATCAGATACGCGTTCACATGCAAGACTTAGGACACCCCATTGTCGGGGATAAAAAATACGGATCGAAGTCAAATGTAATTAGGCGAATGGGTCTTCACGCTAGAGTGTTAGCTTTTAATCACCCCACAACAGGTGAACTTTTGCGTTTTGAATCAGACATTCCTAAGTCGTTTTTGAGTCAGTTTAAGCAGCCTGTTTGAACGTAATTTTGATTATTAAGTATTGGAGAGAGGCAGATGCCTCTCTTTTTTTAGTTACAACAAAACATAAATCTTTAATCCATCAAACGCGGAGTGGTTTACCGCGATAAGTCCAGTGAAAAGTTTTAGCCATGGTTGGATTAAAGTAATCGATAAAGCACAAGATTTTGATTTTTAGATCTTCCTTGGAGATGAAATTCTCCTGTTTGAGTAGGCGCAGTACCAAGATGCTGAAACAGATCTCAATTTGATTGAGCCACGAGGAATGTTTCTGCGTGTAGACAAAACGAATCCGATGCGTTCGATCCAATAGGAAAGCTGCGCAAAATAATTTTAGGCATATATACCCGTTGTTCCTTTGATCCCAGGCTCACCATTGAGTTGGCTGTACTGGTCCACCAGGCGAACTACGGCTTCCAATTGATGGGTATTGAGTTGATTGGTAATGAAAATTCACTCCCCTTCTGCTCGTGGCGAGGCAAAGCCTCCAGATGCCCAGCAAAATCGGCTTCCGTTGGGGTATCACCGATCGTCGGCGAAATGACCTTCCCTTTTGCGATTTCGAAGGAAGCGAAAAGACACAGGGTTTCCATGCGGGATACAGGCAGGAATGTCCGGGGGCGGCATAGTTACAGGGCTGTATCTGCTCGCAGGATGGTATCGTCTAGAGTGAGTCCAGCCGGTGGATATGTTTCCGCATACTAGTCACGTGGAGTGTACAGTGTTACTTAAATGTGGAGTGCTGTAGATAGCACTCAAAGTCATCTCAGAGCCTAAATAGTCATCACAAGGCCTAAATAGTCGTGTCACCAGCCGAGCGAAACACAGGTATCCACTCCTGTTTTCCTCGGCTTTCTTTTGAAGGGCAGGGGAGTGGGTTTAGGGAGGAGGGGAGATCTTAACCCCATCAAACTCCTTGTTATAATAGGCGTTCATATGATTGTTTACTCCGACTTTCACTCCGATGCCTTTCCCTATTCCCTTTCTTTTACCCTGCTTTTTCCCTGTTTTTTAACATGACTATAATTGCTCGTCTTCTTCCGATTTTCTCCGATTCGTAAGACGACTTTAATTGCTCAGCGTGAAACAGGGATTTAGGGGGAAGAGCGTTAAAGCCAGGCGGGACAAGGGGTTTGGGAAGATTTTGTGTGGGAGGGGGCGTGAGACGACTTTAATTGAAGTTCACAATCGTCTCATTTGTTGTATATCGGCAGAAGGAAATAATGGAGAAAGAGGGGCAGCCGACCCCTCTTTTTTAACTAACGGTCTTTATAGCTTAGCGATTATCATAAAACGTTCGGAATTAGTTCTAATACCCTTTTCGGTCTGGTTCTCATTAATAAATTGTTGGAGGATTTGAAAATCGGCCTCTGTTTGCCCAAAATCGGGAATAATGGGAGTGTGTTTTAACACAAAAATTAAATCTTCCGGTGACTGATAATACTCATCAACATGAAATTCAAATGACTGAATGTCACTAAAGCCCGCTTTGCTTAATTCAGATAAGTATTGACGCTTTAATTTACCGGGCTGTTCTCCCCAGGCCTGTCCTCTACCAAATGCTTCTTTAATGTTTAGCTTATCGTTTTCACTGACTTGTTGAGTGAGGAATGTACCGCCCTTAATTAAAACTCTCGCAATTTCCTGAGCAAAAAATTCGGAATGTCTGCATGAAACCACATTAAAAAAATGAGCAGGGAAATCCAAATGATCAGCTTCCATCTTTAGAAAGCGTACGTTAGGCAGTTCTGATTTAACTAAATTATTATTTGCGGTTTTAATCATTCCGGTGGATTGGTCAATTCCAACCAGAAGAAGAGAAGATTCGGCTATGGATAAAACCGCTTCTCCGCCACCGGTACCAATATCCAGCCATAGATCCGATTTCTTGCATATCTTCTTCACTTCATCGTACAGATCTGGCTGAACACCATCATAAACGCAGTTTATCGTGCTGAAATCCCAACCGTTAATGTGTCCTACTTTATCATAAAAGCTTTTATAATCTAATGAATGCATATTTATCTCACCTTTCAAAGGAAGTAGAAGCTGGCCGATATCATTGAATGTTTTTAGTTTGTATGAGATCAAAAGGGCAGACTGCCCCCTTGATGGCTGGTACGCGTGTTCCCCAGCCCGAAAACTAAATACCTCGAACGATACGGAAAGACATCCGGTTCACCTCAATTGAAAGATTAATCCAATTATAGATTGCAGAGAGATCGCTCATCAATATAAATTATCCCGTTGTATGCTGGTAGCTTTGCACAAAGGCCAAGTCGTTATTATCATAAAGTCGAATCAATTTTTCTTTATGTGTCTGTAAGCGGGCTTCGAGGTCGCTGCGATTTTTTTCAAAATCGCGAGTCCACTTAAACATCATTTTTAACATGGTTAGGTCTGGTTTATAAGCACACTTTTCAATGCCCAAATTCTGTTTGACAAACCGGGTTACAATTCTAATTTTACGCTTCCGCAAAGGCGTATCCAGAAAGATAATCGTATCCGCCATGTCAAATAAACAGCGGTATGAAGATCGGTCTGTTCCTTCAAAAATCCACATCCCGTTTCTATTTATGTCCATTATGACTTCAAGCTGCTCCTCTGCGTTACGTTTATAGCGTTCAGTCTCAGTTAGATGATGAACGATGCTGTCTAACTCATACCAAGGAATGGCCAGAACCTCAGAGAGCCGCTGGGCAAGAGTTGTTTTACCGCTAGCTACGATCCCGACAATGAAGATTTTTTTCAAGTCAGTACACCTCGCTAAGCCGCTGAGTAACATCAAAAGAGATTGTAACCTGAAAATTCATGGAATGGTAAATAATTTAAGCAAAGGATTGGTCTAGCCTTCGTCGAATATGGGCAAAGGAATCGTCACATGGATTAGATGGAAAAACAATTTGCTCAGAACAAACAAGGGGGACTTTATTGTGATCCAGAAAAATTTAAACGATATTGCCCATATCGTTTCAGGTGAAGTATCGAGCCCCGATTCTCAGACCTTATTCGTCAAGGGAGTGTCCATTGACTCTAGAACAATTAAAGCGGGTCAGCTTTTTATTCCGATTGTTAGAATTGATAATGGCCATAATTATGTATCAAATGCAGTTAACAATGGCGCGATTGCTTCGCTGTGGCAAAAGAATCATCCCAATCCGCCGCCCAACGTTCCTTTAATCATGGTCGAGGATACTTTTGTCGCTTTACAGACACTAGCTAAAGCTTACCGAACCGAATTAAATGCGATCGTTATTGGAATAACGGGGAGCAACGGAAAAACAACAGCTAAAGATATGATTAGTTCGGTGCTAGGCAACGCTTATCGAGTACATAAAACTCAAGGTAATCTCAATGGACAATACGGGCTACCGTTAACGCTGCTTGACGCAACTGTTGACACCGAAATCTTCGTTTTAGAAATGGGAATCAGCTTGCCGGGAGAGATGGAGAGAATCGCAAACATTGCCCGTCCTGACGTGGTCGTTGTGACTATGATTGGCGAATCTCATATCTCTAATTTTGGTTCCAGAAAAAGTATTGCTCAAGAAAAGCTGCAAATAGCCAATCATCTGACTGGTGATGGGGCAATTATATTCAACGGTGATGAGAGACTGCTGGAAGAAGGAATCCAAAAATTTAACCTTCTAGAGTCTGTTAAGCGGATTCGTTTTGGGCTTTCCGAGTCAAATGATTATATGGCCTCGTCAATTTCTGCTACGTCTGACCATACCGGGTTTTATTTAAACGGACTTTTTTATCGCTTTCCTCTAATAGGCACTCATAATGTGAATAACGCCCTCGCGGCAATTGCCGTAGCCGAGCATCTGGGAGTCACTAACGAGAATATACAAATAGGATTACTGGAGCTCGAACTAACGGGCATGAGAATGGAGAAGTCGATTTCAAATTCTGGTTTTGCCATTATTAACGACGCTTGGAATGCCAGCCCTACTTCTATGAAAAGTGCAATTGAAACCTTTCAAAATTTATCCGAATATAATCAAAAAATCTTAGTATTGGGCGATATGTTTGAATTGGGAGAAAACGAGGTTCACTTCCACCTAGAAATCGGGCGTTCCATCGATCCGGAAAATGTGGATTATATTTTTACTATTGGAAAGCTTGCTGAACATATAGCGCTGGAGGCCCAGCCAATTTTCCCGCAAGGACATGTACGTGCATTTCAACAAAAAGCTGAAGTCGTTAAAGCTGTAGAATCCGTTGTAAAACCAAACGCAGTTGTATTGGTAAAAGGGTCTAGAGGCATGAGGCTGGAGGAAGTAGTTGAGCAGCTAAAATCCTTGGATAAATTCGTTTAAGCGGTACTTTCCCTTTCTGGGCCTTGCTGTGCGGATATAGTATAAAACGTATACTTGTCAACTACGGAGGGCTTATGGGACCTGAACATGTAATGGAAAAAGTTGTTGAAAGATTAAAGAAAATCGAAGGCATAAAAGCAATCGTCCTTGGCGGTTCAAGAGCAGGAGGAACTCATACGAGCCATTCCGATATTGATATCGGAATTTACTATGATTCTGCGAGCCGATTAGATATTGCTGAGCTTCAAAAAGCCGCTGCCGAATTGGACGATGAACACCGGAGCAACCTGATTACGGATATAGGCGGCTGGGGACCGTGGATCAACGGCGGCGGTTGGCTTGTTGTGGAACAGTACCCAGTTGATATTTTATTCCGGGACTTAACTCAAGTATCTAAAGTAATTCAGCAATGTCTCTCCGGTGAAGTGACCATGGACTATCAGCCGGGGCATCCGCACGGATTTGTGAACTCCATTTATTTTTCTGAAGTCGCATTATGCAAAGTATTATGGGATTGTTCCGGTATTCTTGCAGATTTAAAATCAAGAACGACTCCTTATCCGGCAGTTTTAAAAGCGGCTTATTGCCGGATGCTGTTTTCGAGCGATTGCATGTTTAAATCAGGTTTTGTTCGCAGTGAACGAACGTTATTTAATGAATGAAAAAGGGGCTGCTGTGATAGCAGATTCATTTGCAAAAGCTCCAAGGGATTTTTTTAAGAGAGTTAATGAAATTATTGGTTTCATCACGGAGGACCCGGAGCATTTAAAAAAAGGCTTGAAAGAATTAGAAGAACTGATTGAAGAGACTTGCGTCATTTTGTGAGGAGGAAGAACGAAGTGAAAAAGGTCTATGTAGTCCGTCATTGCAAGGCGGAGGGGCAAGAACCGGAGGCTCCGCTAACCGCAACAGGCGTTGAACAGGCGGAGAGACTTGCTGAGTTTCTTTCGGATAAAAATGTTGACCGAATCATTTCAAGCCCGTTCGAAAGGGCCGTTCACACGATCACGCCGCTTGCAGACAAGCTTGCCGTTAGAATTGAATTGGATCAGAGATTAGCGGAAAGGATTTTATCTGGAACGCCGAACTCCGATTGGCTGGAAATGCTTCGTCTAACCTATGATGATTTAGAGTTGTGTTACGAGGGCGGAGAGTCCAGCAGAGCGGCAATGAACCGTGCTGTTCGTGTCGTTGTGGGGGCTCTGGACAGCGACAGCAGCAACATTGTACTCGTTTCGCATGGGAATTTGATTTCGTTGTTATTGAAATATTTTGATGACCGCATTGGGTTTCAAGAGTGGAAAGCTTTTTCTAATCCTGATGTGTTTCTCTTAAAATTCTCAGGAAATAAAGATAAACCTATCGTTAATCGTATATGGACTGAGTGATTAACCATATCGAGGTTAAGAGGTGAGCAGAATACATAATAACGACCCCATTATTCGCACCGAAATTCCTGCTGAACTGCATACAACCATCGGTGAAATTAAAGAGATTACGTTTCCGCGGCAAGGACATACCTCAAATGTTGGAATCGTAAATTCCCATAAAGGCCGCTTTGTTTTAAAGAGAACTCGGGGTGAACAATATTCGGAATGGTTAAAAAAAGAAGCCTTCGTGTTAGAAGGTTTGTCTCGAACAAATCTTGTTATTCCTAAAATGTACCAGTTCATTCAGCATGAGGATGTAGAGTCAGGAACCCAAGCTTGGCTATTCATGCAGTTTCTGCAAGGGGAGACAATTCGCAAGGCTTTAACATATGAAAATAACGCAACCGTTAGATACAATATTATTTTCAACTTTGGCAAAACCTTAAGAGAATTGCATTCAACGCAGTGTCCGGTTGAGCTGAAACATGAAGAAACATGGATCGATTCTATGCTTAGTCAAGCCGAGTATAACTTTAAGCATTATTCAGTCGATGGTACTCAAGAAACACTCTACCAGTTAAAACAGAGTAAGCCTCGAATCGTTGAACAAACGTTAATTCATGGCGACTTTACGATTGATAATGTGCTCGTCCATCATGGAAAAATATCAGGCGTAATCGATTGGAGCGGTGGAGCGTACGGAGATCCCCGTTATGATGTAGCCTTAGCTATTCGGCCAAAGCCTAATGTTTTTCAGTCGGCCAATGACCACCGCGCTTTTTTTGACGGTTATGGCGGCAATATCATTTCTAATGAGGAATTCGAGTATTTTGAAAAGGGACTCTATGCATTTTTTTGATGAAGGAAGGGAATTTAATGATTGAGTTTTTAAGAAGCAGATCAACAAAAGTGTATCAAGAACTAGTGAAGATTGCAGAGCAACCGGACTTATTATTTTCTAACGACCAGAATCAGCGGATGTCCGAGGCTCGTTACAATTTTTTTACGATTCAAAAGTTAAACAAGCTGATTTCCACGGGACGGATTAATGTAATCGAGTTGCAGCGGATTATGAGCTATATTGAAGTTTCATGGACCGACTATTTGAGCAAGTATTATCAAGGAAAATCCTTTCTTTTTTACTTTTGGGGCGATTATCAAATTCCTGCCTTAAGGGTTTCCATCATTTCTTATTTCGATGGGCTAGAACTGCCTTTTGGATGCGCGTTGAATAAGGCTACTGATATGAACGAAGTTCTATCCCAATATGTAGATAAGGCTCAACTGGATAGAATGATAAACGTTGAGCCAAAAGAAGCGTATGAAGCGGAGAAAATAGAGCCGGACTCCAATTATAAGCTCACGGTGTATTTGAAGAAAATCATCTGTTGAACTAATGCTGCTTCCCAAACCATAATTTTCCGTCTATAATAGGCGCAAGCTTGGTATAGGAGGAGTTATTATGAGCCCACTGAAAATTCTATCAAAATCCTATATCCATCATCACAGTTAGGCGTTTGTATTGCGGCATATTCCGCAGGTACAAACGCCTATCGGCGTTGTACCTGCGGGCTTAGTTAGAAGAGCCATGCGGGTATTTTTTATCCCGAATGGCTCTTTTTGTTTATTTCAAATTGGAGGTAGAATGTGATGCATAATTCAACTATTATTTTTCAAATTCCGGAGCAGCAAAATCTTCTGGCTGACCGCTTCAAAACTCACAAAACGTTATTCAACAGAGATGTGCTGAACGGAGTTTTGACCATTTTTGACGAAATTGCCAAGCTTGGAGATGAAGGGGTCAGAAAGATGACTAGACAGTATGATGGAGTTGCTCTGCAAGAAATGAAACTTGATGATAATTATATCGCGAGCTGCATAGCGGGATTAAATCCAGCCTTACGTTCCGCCATTGATCAGGCCATACGCAATGTGCAGAAAGTTAATGCGGAGATGCTGCCAAAATCGTGGGAAAAAGAGATTCGACCAGGTACATTAATCGGCGAAAAAGTTACTCCATTGGACTCGGTAGGAATATGGATTCCGGCTCGCAAAGGGCCGCTGATTTCAACGGCCATTATGCTAGTTACTGCGGCCCAAATAGCAGGAGTCCGCAAAATTGTCGTTGGCATGCCTCCATTACCAGATGGTTTTGGAGATCCCGGAACAGTTGCGGCGGCGAAGCTGGCTGGGGCGGATCAATTCGTAATTGGCAACGGCGTGTCCGTCATTGCAGGATTTGCGCAGGGAACAGCTTCTATTCCAGAAGTGGATGGTATTTACGGCCCCGGACCTGGCGGGATTGCAGCGGCAATGAGCATAGCCATGACCTATGGGAAAAAGAGCGTACTAGGAATCGGTCCGTCGGAGTCCGCCATCATTGCCGACGAGACAGCCGATCCGTTAACAATCGCCTATGATCTTATCAATGAAGCCGAACATGGTCCCGATTCGTCAACAGTTCTCGTTACTGCCTCGGTTGATTTTGCATTTAAGGTGGAATCATTAATTTGGAACTGCATCGGGGAAGTTAAAGAAAAGCGTAGGCAAAATTTGCAGCAAGTCTTTGGAGCCAAAGGCAAGGGAGCGATAATAATTGTATCTGATTTAGATGCAGCTTGTGAGTTCGTTAACTGGCTGGCTCCTGAACACTTGATGGTCGTATGCGATAATGATTCAGAGAAATTAGTCTTAAATAGAGTGAGGAACGCAGGAGAAATTTTAATTGGTGAATACACGCCGTTCTCGGCGGCTAACTACGCAATTGGCATTACAGCCGTACTTCCGACCAATCATTTTGCCAAAGCTTTTTCAGGAATAACGGCGAAAGATATGATAAAGTACTCTACAATAGGCAAGTTGGACAAGACTTCGCTGGAGGAACTTTTTCCGATTATTCAGCAGTTGGGGAATTACGAACAATTGCCATGTCACATCAAATCGGCTGAAATTAGACTATGGGCGGAGGGACTTCATGAACGCTGAAATGGTAATGCAGGAGTTAGAAGCTCTCGGCAAAGAAAGAACCAAAAAAATGTATATGTCCAACGGAGCGCATGAGCCGCTGTTTGGCGTGGCGACCGGTGCGATGAAACCTCTTGCCAAGCAGATCAAGCTGAATCAGCCATTGGCCGAGGAGCTTTTTGCAACTGGAAACTATGACGCGATGTACTTTGCAGGCGTTATTGCAGACCCGAAAGCGATGACTCACGCTGATTTTGATCGGTGGATGAACGGGGCTTACTTTTATATGATTTCCGATTTTATCGTTTCCGTAACTCTGGCGGAAACTGACATCGCTCAAGAGGTTTCCGATGCATGGATCGCAAGCGGCGATGAGCTGAAAATGTCGGCGGGCTGGAGTTGTTACTGCTGGCTGCTTGGTAACCGTCCGGATCATGAATTCTCCGAGAGCAAGCTGGACGGGATGCTTAATTTGGTAACAAAAACGATTCAAGATATGCCGGATCGGACTAAGCTTTCCATGAGCAACTTTATTTATACCGTTGGAGTATCCTATACTCCGCTTCATGAACGGGCAGTAGAAACGGCTGAAGCGATCGGTCAAGTGGAAGTAAAAAGAGGTAAAAAAAGCAGCTTCCTGAATCCAAGCGGCAATATTCAAAAAGCGGTCGAAAAAGGGCAAATTGGCTTTAAACGCAAATACGTGCGCTGTTAAGCGTAATATGGAATGGGCTGGCCAACAAGTCATAGGTGACTTGGGCCAGCCTTATTTTATTGAGTGAGCTAGGAGAAAACCATTTAAATAATGAGAACAATCACAATCGTCAGGCAGCGGCGAGCGCTAAGTCCTATCGATCTTTAGATGAACTTGTTGATGATTTTATTTCCACCCGAAAGCGCCTTCTTGAGTTGCTGAATGAAAAATATGATGATTCAACAAGCTTTACGATTGATGATCAAAAGCACTCATTCAATAGTTTTATTGACATATTTATTCACCATGACGAACACCACAAACAACAGATCGAAGCCTTTTTGGAACGCGGTCGGTAAATCATCTTATTCGTCCAGAAGCCGCCCGCCATCATGCCATTGGCCATACATATTGTTTTCCCGTGTGTTTGTTATGAATTTATCCAGTCTTCTTTGAAACAGCTCCGGTTGATTTTTAAAGCTTTGGATGTTGTCGATGCGGATTCTGCGATAAAGCTCGGGAAAGCCCAGGAAATTGTCATGCACCTGCTGGTCTTCTTTGAGCTTCTGTTCGATTAACGGATTGATTTTAAATGAATCAGGACCCATATCGGGAAGTACTTTTCTTCCAGCCTCTCTCATTAAGCCCAGCTTTTCAAGGCGGCGGACACGTTCTTTGTTCAATTCCGTCCATGAGCTTTTTTTAGTTCGGGGCGAAAGTCTCTGAGCGAGCTCATTCTCCGAAATTTTCTTTTTAACTCCATCGATCCAGCCAAAGCATAATGCCTCTTCGACCGCATCCAAATATAACATTTGTTCGGGGGTTGGCTTCATGCTAACGATGACCCAACAGCTTTTCTCCGTGCTGCTGTTCGTCAGCAGCCAATCCCTTAATTCTGCTCTAGTCGCGGCTTTTAGCAAATTGTCCATTTCCATCGTTTAAATCTGACACCATCCTTGCTAGTCGAGTTTGGTTCAGGCAGCTGGTTTTTTTTGCGGCTGAAAATTAATAGAGGCAGCTAGATTTGATGTGCTACAATTAATCCCGGTTTAGAGGATGTATGGACAATATGGACAGGCGTTACTGGCCTCTGTACTCCGTCGGCGTACAGCCGACATGCCGTTTAAACGTTTCCGAAAAATGCCGATGATCCAAATAGCCTACTCTTAGGCCGATTTCATGTATTTTAAGCAGTGGATTTTTCAACAGCAGCTTCGCTTGCTCCATGCGTTTTTCGGTCATGAAGCTTATAAACGTAACTCCGGTTTCCGTACGGAATTTGCGGCTAAACGAGGCCGGATGCATGCCAGCAATCTCGGCTGCCCGGTCAAGCGTGGCATGCTCCAGGTTATCGGCGACCCACTGAATGCACAGCTGCACGGCAGTTACAGCGGGGAGCGGAGAGACCACTGTTTCTTCCGGCTCTGGGGGCGGGCTGTCCTCTCTGTTGCTCATATGCTCGCGAACCTTTGCGATGCATGCATGCAGCTCTGCATCATCAAGCGGCTTGGTCAAATAGTCAAATGCACCCCAGCGCAGCGCTTTGCGGGCGTACTCAAAGTCAGAGAAGCCGGATATGAAAACAAAGAGGTATTTTTGCCCGTGATCTTTATGGATTTGCTCTAAAAAAGTCAGTCCGTCCATTCCAGGCATACGGATGTCGCATAAAATCAAGTCCGGTTCGGTTGCTTCCAGCGCCATTTCGGCTTCGATGCCATTTTCCATTTCGGCGACTACAGTCGCTTCAGGAATGGCGGCAAGTTTGCGTTTGAGGCTTTCGCGGAACAGCGGCTCATCTTCAACAATCATTATTTTCATTGAACCAGACTCCTTTAAAAGTCAGCTGGAAAAAAGGAGCAAAGCCAAGGATCGAGCCGATCTTTGGCATGCGGGTAATTTTTCAACAGACTTATCGTTATTGCAAATCTCATCGTTGAAGGATGATCAGCTGTGAAATTTAAAAATGGCTCTATGAACTGGTTTATCCTCCGCAATCTGCTTTCGGTATTTTCGGTTAAATCCATTACCGCCAAAATGATCGCGACGACGATACTGCTCGTTGCCATCCCGTTGGCAGCGACGAACATGTATGGCTATTTTACCTATGCAAAGGAGATGGAGCAACAGATTCATGGCTCCTTCATGAGCGTTTCCGAGCAAATGCGCGAACGGATTGACAATATGGTTCAGCAAAGCTATAACTCCATGACTACGCTTGAACTGAACTACAATCTGAAATATTTATTATCGCTTGACCCCGACACATGGCGTGACAATCCGGTGGAATATATGAACGCCTCCAGTCAAATCCAATCTTTATTCAGCTGGCAGCAGGGCATCCGGGGGCTTTTTGTCATCCCGGCGAAGGGCGGCGTGCTTTATGAATACGTGCAGGGTATTGTGCAGCGAGATTATCCGTTTACGGAGCAGGGTTTTTTCTATCAAGCACAGCGGGGGAAAAAGTTCATCATCTCCGGACCGCATCCACAGGAATACGTGGGAGACAAATTGGTTTTTTCGATCGACAAGCCGGTATACGATACGGCCAGCAAGGAATTTTTAGGCGTAATCAGGCTCGATTTGGATGCAGGTTATTTTTATCGCTTTTTTCAAAACATGGATAAGGGCGAGCTGATGGTTTTAAGCCAAGCAGGAAAGGTCATTTATCAGTCAGCGCCACAAAAAGACGAGGTAGACCATGCGTTATTATCTCTGGTTGACGGGGAGGAAAGCGGGTTTCGCGAGCTGCAGCTAAATGGCGTTGATTCGCTCGTTTCGTACAACCGCTCCAGTTTAACGGGCTGGAATCTGGTCGGCATCGTGCCCAAAAGCGAAATCTATCTATCTGTATATGCCATCCGTAATACGCTTATTTGGTTAAGTCTGGGAACGTTTATTGCTATTCTCTTATGCACGGCGATGCTGATCTCATCCATTTTGAAGCCGATCTATTTGCTAAACCAGCGCCTGATCAAAATGGGGCAGGGCGACTTCACGACCCGGATTTTGTCCGAGGTGCCTGCAGAATTGAAGTTTATTGTGGATCAGTACAATTTGGCCGTGGAACGTCTCAAACATCTGACTGATGAACTGTTTGTCTCAAAGCTGCGGCAGCAGGAGGCGGAAATTGCCGCGCAGCAGCTGAAAATCGATCAGCAGGCTACGGAGATGAAACGGCAGGAGACATTGCTGCGCCAGCGGGATGCCGAAATGTCGCAGCTTCAGGCGCAAATTAACCCGCATTTTTTGTATAACACGTTGTCCTCCATTGACAGCATGGCCGATATGGAGCGGACCGGGGGCATCAAACAAGCCGTCAAGCATTTATCGCATATGCTCCGTTACTCCGTGGAAGGCCGCGGTTATTTTGTGCCTCTGTCGGACGAGCTTTCCCATGTGAACGCCTTTGTCCAGATTCAAACGATCCGTTACGGCAGCCGAATTACTTTTCAGCTGGAGGCAAGTCCGAGAGTGATGCAGCATCAGATCATTCGACTGACGCTTCAGCCGCTGGTTGAAAATGCTTACTTTCACGGGCTGGAGCCGAAGCTGGGCGGGGGATGCATCACCTTGTCGATCAAAGAAGAAGAGGAGCATATCCGAATTGTGCTGAGCGATGACGGGGTGGGCATGAGCGAGTCCAGATTGGAGGAGCTGAAAAGTTTTGCCGCAAGCCAAGAAGCGAATGAAACAGAGCGCTCTGGAAAAAGGCTGTCCGGGTTGTACAATGTCATCCGCCGGCTTGGACTTGCTTATCCGCATCACGATGTCATCACAATGGAGAGCGTGTTGGATCAGGGGACGACGATTACGGTCAAAATCCCTAAACGATAATAATGTTAATAATCCCCCACCTGATGCAAACTTCTCCTCGTTATCGATGAATGCGCTTACGTATTATACTTACTTCAAGCAACATGAACGCATATCTGGGGGGACAAAAAGATGAAAAAGAAACGTCTAGCTCTGGCAAGCCTGCTTGCCGCTTCAATGCTTTTACCTGCTTGCAGCAGCGGCTCCGGCGAGGAGCCGGTCAACAATGCAGGTAAGGAAGAAGCCGTCAAAACGACTAAGCTGACGATGTGGATTCGGACATGGGACAACCTTCCGTATTTTCAAGAGGCTGTAGACAGCTTTAACAAAGCGAACCCGGACATTAACGTGGAAATTGTAAGCTTCAATCCGGACCAGTACAATCCGGCCATGCAGGCGGCTGTTAACGGCGGAGAACTGCCGGATTTGTTCCAGCCTTTCGATCAGATGAATATGTACCAGCTGAAAGAGAACAACCTCATTCAGCCGCTCCCGGTTGATGAGGCATTCACCAAACAATTTGATGAGGGAACCTGGTGGGAGGGCGTCACTTCCATTGACGGCCAGCCGTACGGCTTCCCGGATTCCTCCTTTAAAGATCCGCGCATCATTCTCTACTACAATAAAAAACTGATGAAGGACGCCGGACTTGATCCTGAAGCGCCGCCCAAAACATGGAATGAGCTTTACGCGCAGGCTAAAACCATTCAGGAGCATACGGAGGGCAAATCCTTTGGTCTCGCACAGCCGATGAAGGCCGATTGGTTCAACAACGTATTAAGCCAGCTCCTGGCGACGAGCGTCAGTTATGACAATACGTTTGTGCTTAACGGCGAGCGCTTTTTCTTTAACTTCAAGGACGGCAGCCTATTTGATAAAGACGCGCTGGTAGAGTCGAATGCCTTTATCAAACGTTTTATCGACGACGAATTAATGCTGCCCGATTACCTGCTCATGGACCCGCCAACCGCAGCCGCCCAATTCGGAGAAGGCAACGCGGCCTTCACGATGACGGGATATTGGTTCCTGCGGACATTCCTGAACGATTATCCGGATCTTGACTTCGGCGTTGCCGCGCTTCCAGCCAAAAGCAATCCAGTCGTAGCCGGAACATGGGGAGGATCGCCGAACCCGTTTTACCTGTCCAGCAAAACCGAGAACAAAGAAGCCGTCAAAAAGCTGCTGGACCATTTTACGAAAGAATACTACCCGCTGTTAGTTAAAAACCAGCAAAACCTGTCGCCGATCGCCAGCGTTAACAACGACGCTAACCTGAACATTTCGCCGCAGTTCAAGGATTATATCAAGCTCGTAAACGACACGGTACGTCTGCAGCCTTCACCGCTTGTCCGCAACAGCGCCGAGGCGCAGGTCATGACGGACATTAGATCGCAGCCGATCAAGGAGTCGCTGGGCAAAATGATTCAGCAGTATATGAGCAGCGACAGCTACGATTTGGCTAAAGCGTTTGACCAGTATGGAAAAATGACGCAAGAGCAGTTCGAGGCTGCGCTGAACAAGGTGGAGGGCTCGAGCAAGGACAACTGGAAGTTCGCCAACTGGAACATCTCGGAAGATTACAGCATGAAGAAATACGAAGAATTGAAATAAAGCGGGATGGCTCCCACTAGACCATCTTAAATGTGTGGAGGGTTGGATCCTATGTCCAGAGCAGTAAACACAGCATCGCAAACGGATCGAACTTACAGCAGGTTATTAAAGCGCGAAACACAAAAGAAGCTTTGGGCCTACGTGTTTATTTTGCCTCAAACGATTATGTTTATGGCTTTTGTCGCTTATCCCATCGTCATGAGCTACGTCTATTCCATGTATGAATGGAACGGCATCGGACCGCGCGAAAATTTCGTCGGATTGAAATATTACGGCGAGCTGATGTCGGACCATATTTTCTGGAATGCGTACAAAAACAGCTTCC
This sequence comes from Paenibacillus pasadenensis, assembly GCF_023715725.1. Lineage (GTDB taxonomy): Bacteria > Bacillota > Bacilli > Paenibacillales > Paenibacillaceae > Paenibacillus_O > Paenibacillus_O pasadenensis_A. Next base: position 48,314 of record NZ_JAMBOT010000001.1, on the reverse strand, counting down.
TGTTCATGCTTACGACCGTTGTTACGCAGCTTCCCGCTGCTCTGCTGCTGGCGTTAGTGCTGAACAGTCCCAAGCTGAGACTGAAGGTGCTTTACCGCACAACGTATTTTCTGCCGGTTGTAACCTCGTCTGCCGTAGTGGCCGCTGTCATGCGTTATATCTTCGGCCAGAGAAACGGAGTATTTAACGAAGCGCTGATGATGCTCAACCTCATTGAAAAACCGGTTCCTTGGCTGTCCAGCATGGACTATGCGCTGTTCACCATTGCGTTGATCAGCTCCTGGAAATGGCTTGGCATCAAGCTCGTGTATTTCCTCGCAGGACTGCAATCCATTCCGAACGAAGTGTATGAAGCGGCCATGATTGACGGAGCCAATCGCAGGCAGACGTTATGGTATATTACGATTCCGCTCATCATGCCGGTTGGTGCCGTTATTTTGATGCTGTCCGTCGTGGACGGCCTGCATGCCTTTGATCTCGTCAAGGTCATGACGGACGGAGGTCCCGGCATAGCTACGCAGACGGTTGATCTCTATATTTACACCACGGCATTTGCCGGAATTCCGTCCATTGGCTATGCGTCTGCAGCGGGAATCTTTTTCGGCCTATCGATCTTCGCCGTATCACTGCTGCTCGGCTGGATCGTCAAAACCGCAAACGCCAAAGGAGGGAAATGACGATGAACAGCAGAATAACCCGGCTTTCTACGCATGCGCTGCTCATTCTGTTTGGCATCATCTGGATTTTCCCTTTTGTGTGGATGCTTTCCTCCTCGTTCAAGAGCAACAGGGAGTATCTCGGCGGCGGGCTTGATCTGATACCGGATGCGATCCAATGGAGCAATTACAAGCGCGCTTGGGAGGTTGCCAATTTCTCCACGTATTTCAACAATTCCATCGTGCTGACCGTTGCGGTTGTGGCCATTGTTGTTGTTACCAGCGCTTTATGCGGGTATGCGCTGGGACGCGTTAATTTTAAAGGCAGAACGCTGTTTCTGTTCATCATCACTTCAACGATCTTTATTCCCAAAGGCTACACGATCATCCCGATCTATATGCTAATCAAGCAGCTGGGACTGCTGAACTCGATGCCGGGCGTTATTTTGGCGGAGGCGGGCGGCGCGCAAATTCTGTTTATTCTGCTGTTCACCGCCCATTTCAAAGGCATGCCGGGTGAACTGGAGGAATCGGCGGAAATCGACGGAGCGGGTTTTCTGCGAACCTTTTTCCGAATTATGCTGCCGCTCTCCACGCCGATCATTGCGACCACGATACTGATGCAGTTCATGTGGACGTGGAACTCCTTCCTGACGCCGCTTATCTTCACGCTCAATACGCCGGATTTGCGCACGCTCAGCGTAGGCATGTTCTCCTTCATCGGGCAATATCAATCGGATTATACCGGACTGACGGCTGCCGCTTCCATCGCGCTTTTGCCGGTAATGATTGTGTTTATCGCGCTGCAGCGATATTTCGTGGAGGGAATTGCGGGAGCGGTAAAGGGCTAGATTTAGTGCAATGGTTTACAATGCAGCTTTGCAACGGGCAAGCCGATTCCCAAATAGGAGTCGGCTTGTTTTTGTTGTATAATCTGGGTAAATAATTGCGAGTGCAAAGGAGAGCCGTCCGCATGACACAATCCAAAACCGCTAAGGGATCAATCGATGAATACATCTCTCAGTTTGAGCCTGGTATTCAGGAAATTCTTCAATCCATCCGCGGCCTCATTCGGGAAACGGTGCCGGACGCAAAGGAAAAGATCAGCTACGGGATGCCAACCTTTGAGCTGTACGGAAATCTGGTGCATTTCGCTGCGTTTAAAAACCATATCGGTTTTTATCCGGCACCAAGCGGAATCGAAGCCTTCAAGGAAGAACTGGAACCGTACCACAAAGCAAAAGGGACGCTGCAATTTCCGATAGGCACAGCTCTTCCGATGGATTTAATCCGCAGAATTGTTGAATACCGAGTAGCGCAAAATCGGGCCAAGGCATCTGCAAAAGCTAACCCTGCCAAAAAGAAAAACAAGTAATCCCGTTTTTATGTCGGGACCGCAATACGGCTATTTCGACAGCCCCTTTTACTGTACCATCATGATGAGTCCGGCCCTTCGGGGCTGGACTTTTGGTATTTTATCGAAATGTGAGGCATTTAGGGCAGCAAGGTTTGAGAGCAGGCTTGTCCTGACAGCAGCGATCTCGTTATAATAGACAGGAAAACTTTAACCGGAAAGCGGGTTCAATATGGGTCGCAAATGGAATAATATCAAAGAAAAGAAAGCGTCCAAGGACGCCAATACAAGCCGTATTTACGCCAAGTTCGGTCTGGAAATTTACGTAGCCGCGCGTAAAGGCGAGCCGGACCCGGAATCCAACCGCGCGCTTAAGGTCGTGCTGGAGCGGGCCAAAACGTACAATGTGCCAAAGGCAATTATCGACCGCGCCATTGAAAAGGCAAAGGGAAGCTCCGACGAAATTTACGAGGAGCTGCGGTACGAGGGCTTTGGCCCGAACGGCTCCATGGTAATCGTCGATGCGCTGACGAATAACGTTAACCGCACCGCATCCGCAGTCCGCGCCGCATTCAGCAAAAACGGCGGCAACATGGGCGTAAACGGCTCTGTTGCTTACATGTTCGACGCTACCGCTGTATTTGGCGTCACCGGCAAATCGCTGGATGAAATTATGGAGCTGATGCTGGAAGCGGACGTAGGAGTTCGCGATATCGTCGAGGAAGACGAGGATGTGCTCGTTTACGCGGAGCCGGATCAGTTCCACGCCGTTCAGGAAGCGCTGAAGGCTGCCGGCATTACCGAGTTCACTGTTGCTGAGCTGACGATGCTGGCACAGAACGACGTGACGCTGCCTGCAGACGCGCAGACTCAATTCGAGAAAATTATCGACACGCTGGAGGACCTCGAGGACGTTCAGCAGGTTTACCACAACGTGGAATTTGCAGAATAAGATTACTTTCCGCCCGGACGCCGACGAGGTATCCGGGCGGATTGTCTTATGAGGGGGGGAGAGGCATGGAGTTAACCTGTCTGCGCAGCTTCCGGGAGGTGGCGGTCTGCGGAAGTTATACAAAAGCTGCTGAGCAGCTGGGATATGCCCAATCAAGCGTTACAGCTCAAATTCAGAAGCTGGAGGAGACATATCGAGCCGTGCTTCTGGAGCGGCGGGGAAGAGCGATGGGGCTGACAGCCGCTGGCGAGAAGCTATTGGAGTACGCCAATGAGATACTGCGGTTGTACAGCGAATCACTTGAAGCTGTCGCCTCGGCCTCCGGCGGCAGTTTAACGATCGGTTCCATTGAAACGCTCGCGTCCTATTATTTGCCGCCCTATATGCAGGCGTACCGTGCGGGTCAGCCCCAAGCATACATTACGCTTCAGCCCGGAAACGAACCGGAGCTTATTCGCGGAGTAAAATCCGGAATGCTTGATGCAGCGTTTATTCTTGATCCGCTGCTGCTTGATCCCGAGCTTTCGGCTGCAGCGCTGCGCGAGGAAACCCTCGTCATCGTCTGTCCGCCGGATCACCGGCTGGCCCGCCAGCGCTCTGCTGCCGTAACGGAGCTTGCCGGCGAGTCGCTTGTATTGACCGAACACGGCTGCACGTATCGGGGGCAGCTGCTTCGGCGGTTGAAGGAAACCGGCACGGAGGCCCGTATTTCCTGCGAGCTGGGCAGTGTCGAAGCCATTAAACAATGCGTCCAGCACGGGCTAGGCATTGCGCTTCTGCCTGGACTTGCTGTGCAGCGCGAGCAGCGTGAAGGCACACTGGCGGCTGTCAGGCTGAAGGATGAATCGTTCCAGTTTGTCATTCAGCTTATTTACAGCCGTAAAAAATGGATGTCGCCGGGATTTCGAAGCTTTTTGGAAGCGTTCGGCGTATAATCGGTTTTTTCGATAGTTGGTATCGAATCCGCTCGATAACGGCTATTTCGCCGCCCATGATATGCTTTCTCCAGAACAAACGACGAATGAGCGAGCTGCTGGATCGGCAGCTCAGACAAAGGAGAATGCACGATGACCACGCCGTACTCTCTTGTGTTTGAAACGCCTGCCGCCGCCCCCGAAGCGATTAAGGCTCATTATTTGGCGAAGCTATCAATGGAAACAGATCCATCCGATGTCCGTCACGATCAAAAAAACGGAAGGGCAGACTTTCTGCTGCTTGATGTTCGAGCGAGGAATGTTTACGTGGCTTGCCATGCATCAGGAGCGCAAAACCTCCCCTATCGAGAAATCAGCGAGGAGTCTACGGCAGACTGGCCAAAAGACCGGCTCATCGTAGTATATTGCTGGAGTCCCGCTTGTAATGGCGGGGCAAAGGCAGCCTTGCGGCTGGCGGAGCTAGGCTTTCAAGTGAAGGAAATGCTTGGCGGAATCGAGTACTGGCGGCGTGAAGGCTTTCCGGTGGAGGGGGGGAATACGGCTGAGACTCTGTTGCTTGGTTGATGGTACCTCTTAAAAAGCGTATCCGGCGAACCGGATACGCTTTTTTTTTTTTATAAATCCATCGGATTTCTGTAACTCGTAATCCATAGCCTTGGTAGCAAGGATTTGGTAGTATTAACAAAAAAATCAGGATCTACTGAGGGTTAATATGAAATATTTAAATTGGATAGCTATTTTCCTTGTCACAATATTAATGGGATGTGAGAACAAGCAAATGTCACTTGAAGATACTGTATATCAATATTACGAATTAATATTCCAAGGACAGATGGAGGAGTCCCAAGAGCTTCTAGATTGGGATCTCAAAGAAGGCAGTATTATTGATTACTATGCGAATATGAGTCAACAGCATAGGAAGTACGATCTTGTATCGCTACAAAAAATTGAATTTACAATTTTAAACGAGAAGAATGGAGTAGGTACTACAGAAGTCAAATTAGTCTATGTGGACAGAAATGATAAAGAAAGGATTGAAATCAATAAAGTAAAGCTGCGTTTAAATTCAGAAAGTATATGGAAAATTATTTCCATAACAAATGTTGAATAACGCTGGATTGGTAGCGACTTTCTATGATGATTATTAGAATGGCAACCAGAAATGATCTTTTAGAGGTGGTTAAGTTATCTGAAATACGGGTCTATGGTTTAGGCTCGCGAACACAGTATGAGCGCTGTTTTGGTTAATCAAAGTAACTTCAATCAACTGCCTTGTATGGGACTAGGCGAAACCCATTTGGAGCACAGAAAGCACTTCCGGCTAACCGGAAGTGCTTTTCGATTTGTACAGGTGGATGATTTCGTAATCTCAAATTGGTTTGTGCTATAAGGTGAAGCCTGCACCATTCTGCCAAATCCTCATAATATGAATATATCAACTAATTAATTCAAGGAGGAAGTTAGATTGAGGCCAGGTTTTATTTTAGTGCTGTTTATTTTATTAGTCATCGTAACGAGTGTTTTTGGTAAAAGTTCAGGAGAAGGAAACACGAACATTGCACCACAGGCCAGCCGCAGATTTGATATTATTAACCAAGCAAATTACCCCAGTTTTACTTTAGTTTCAACAAATTTATATGGAGACTTCGAATCTCCCCCGCCAGCTCCGCACGAAATTGGGCCTGAAAGCACCTACTCCTTCCAGGTAAAAAGAGATTATTTTTATATTACGGAAGCCTTTGCAACTTACAACGTGGTTACGAGATTCAGAGAAGTTATTGGATCTTTTGAGATCAAGATGAGATTAAACACGCATGTGCCTTCAACGACAATTGTTAGCAAGGTAGGTTCTGATTTTACGCTGGATAATGGAAACACCTATGTCTATGTCCGAAATTTTATACCTGAGACTTGATAGTTGCCCACATGTCTCTAAGTTAATCTCAGAATCAAATCATGCTGTGAGGAGAACGATCATTATGAATGAACCTGCTTTAAAAAGGGACAAAAACAGCTCAGGCTTAGCCATTCTATTAGTCCTATTTATTTTATTGGTCATCGTGACGCAGCTCATTAGCGGGTGTAAGGAAGAAGAAAATCAACCGGATAATAACTTGACGCCTTTTCAAAGTTTAGGATTCAATATTAATAACCGAACAACAAATTTTGAATTCTATTCCATTTCTTTAAGCGGAGACTTTGAATCTCCTTTTCCTGCGACTCACATCATCCGGCCCGGAAAATCGCATAATTTCCAAGTGAAATTTAAGTATTATACAACTTATACAGGATACGTCACGTATAGAGCTGAAACCGTAGTACCATCGGATCTAACTGCAGATATTCAAATCGAGATGAGCGTACATCCACCGGGTCAGGATATAAGGACCATTACAATTCCGTATAAATCAGGGCCAATTCTCGCAGATATCGGTAACAATTCCGTTACTATCCGCAATGCGCCTTATCCGTGACAAAGCGATAGAGGAAAGATGTCCCGTTTGGAGGATTTCCCCATGGCTGCGGCTTTCCGCTGTGGCTCTGACTACATAAGCTTCAATTCCCGGCAGAGCAGCACCAGCTCATGAATGCCGACAAACTGCCTTTTGATTCTGGCCCCGATCGTTTCCAGCGCGTGCTCCGTTCCCTTGATTGCATGCTCAACGCCACGCGTCCCCATCAATTGCACAATTTCTTTCATACCATCGAGAAAAAATATCGTCGTCCGCAGCGTTCGAATGAGCAGAATCTGGCGAAGCTGTAGAGGGGTGTAACGGCGATAGCCGTTGTCCGGGCTGCGGACGGGTTGAATGAGCCCTTCTTTTTCCCAGTGCCGGATCGCGGATGGAGCGACGCCCGCCAGCTCTGCCGCTTCGCCAATGGACATATACGGTTTCAGCTTGACTCCATCCAGCTCATCCGTCTCCAGCTGCATGAGCAGCTGCCGCGTCCGGTCGGCTGCCGCTTTATCCTGATGAAGTTTGGCCTGCTGCTCATTCACCAGCCACATCGCTTCCTCGGCTTTCCCCGTTTGCAGCAAAATCAGCGTATCGCAGGCTATTTTCATCCCAAAGCCGTCATTCAACGCCCGCAAACAGCGGAACCACGCCAAATGCTCATTTGTATACTGCCGGTACCCGCTGGCGGAGCGCGACGGGAGCGGCACGACGCCCCAGGACTCGTAATGGCGAAGAGCGCTAGTGCTGAGGCCGAGCTGACGGGCTATATCGATTGGACGGTAGACTTCGCTCATAGTTCCGTTTCTTCCCTTCCTATAGCTGTCTTAACGATAGCAGATACTGCTAGAGAGGTTCAAATCTTTATGTAAAAACTTGAACCTCCATGATAAGGTTCTGGTCTAACCCTGCCTATAATAAAGCAATTATTTCATTAAAGCTTTGCATTTGCATTAATGTAGTAAAGTTAAGAGTGAATAATGGAAATCCAGCTGCCAGCCGTTAATTTAAAGATTCAGGCTGAGAAGCCTTGAGGAGGAATTAAATTATGATTGATACGATTCGTATTCGCGGAGCCAGGGAAAATAATCTGAAAAACATCGATGTAGACATTCCGAAGCATCAGCTGATTGTTGTGACAGGGCCTTCCGGTTCCGGTAAATCAACGTTAGCGCTTGATATTTTGCAGCGTGAATGTCAGCGCCAGTATCTGGAGTCAAGCGGCCAGTCCGGTGAATCGATTCCCAAACCAAAGGTAACGTCCATCACCGGACTTTCCCCGGCTATTGCAGTTGGCCAGCATGCGGCCAACCGCAATCCACGATCAACCGTCGGCACCGCAACGGATCTGCAAACATATCTCCGGCTTGTATTTGAGAAGAAGGGGATTCGCGACTGCCGGGCTTGCGGCTCCGCTATGCCGGCTTCTGCTGAGAACGGAGCTGCGGAAATCGCCTGTCCAGCCTGCGGCGAGCTCCATCGTTCGCTCGGCAAGGCGGACTATTCCTACAACACTCCGTCCGGAGCCTGCGAAAGCTGTAGCGGTCTGGGCAGCGTCGTGGACATCGATGTGGAGGCGGTATTCGACCGCAGCAAAAGCATTCGCGGAGGCGCGGTCGTGTTCTGGTTTGAATCGTTTGCGGACTACAACGCAGCCATGTTGGAAGCGGCAGGCAAGTATTACGGGCTGCCGATGAACACAACCATCCCGGTTGGCGAATGGAGCGAAGCGGAATGGGATCTGCTGCTGTACGGAGTGGAGAGTCCCGAATTTGCCCGCCATTATCCAGATAAGCCGCTTCCGAAATCGGTCGGCAGAGGACGGTTCAAGGGCGTGTTGACCGGAATGTGGCAACGCTACAAAGAGAAGGGCGGCCAATCCGGCGAAGCGGCGTTGTTTCGCAGCCGTCCATGCACCGATTGCGGCGGTGAAAGGCTCAATGAAATTAGCCGCTCGATAACCGCATACGGCCGAAGACTTCCAGAGCTGACGCGAATGTCGCTTGGGGAGCTGGCTGCATGGCTGGAGCAGCCCTATGCGGAGGCAATTAGCGACGACGACGAGCTGCTAGCATCGGTGCTGCAGGATATGAAAGTGAAGGTTCGCCGGATCGAGGATGTGGGGCTTGGCTATTTGATGCTGGACCGCCAATCGCTGACGCTGTCCGGCGGAGAGGCGCAGCGGCTGCGTCTCGCAACGATTCTTGGATCAGGGCTGACCGGCGTGCTCTACTTATTGGACGAACCGACCACGGGGCTGCATGCCAAAGATACGGCCGGTCTTGTACAGGTCATGAAGGAGCTGCGCGATCTGGGGAATACGGTGCTGCTGATTGAACATGATGTTACAGTGATGCAGGAAGCGGACCATATTATTGATATCGGACCTGCAGCCGGCCGATTTGGCGGCAATATTGTCGGCCAAGGCTCGCTTCAAGAGCTGATCGGGCAGGATAGCTCCGTAACCGGCAGTTATTTCCGAAATCCTCCAGGAATGCTTTCCAGCAGACGTGCACCGCAAAATGGATGGATTACCGTTCATGAAGCCAGCCGCCATAATCTGCAACAAATCACGGCCACTTTTCCGCTCGGCTGCCTGACAGCGGTAGCAGGTGTGTCCGGTTCCGGCAAATCAACGCTTGTATTCGATTTGCTGGCCTCAGCGGTGCCGGGTCAGAGCTCATTTCGAGGCCTGGAGGGCTGCGGAAATATTAGCGGAATGGAGCGGATTGACAGCTTGATTACCGTTGATCAAAGCCCGCTGTCGCGCATGCAGCGCTCAAGCGTATCCACCTATATGGATTTGTTCGCGCTGCTGCGCAAAGCCTATGCCGCATTGCCTGAAGCGAAAAGCCGCAAGCTTGCGGAAAAGCATTTTTCGTTTAACACGCCGGGAGGACGCTGCGATCGCTGCGAAGGGCTTGGAGTCGTCATGGTTGATATGCACTTTTTGTCCCATTTGCAAATTACTTGTCCGGAGTGTAAGGGGAAAAGATTTAAGCCGGAAGTGCTGGAGGTTAAATACGAGGGCCGCTCCATCTCCGATTTTCTGGAGCTTAGCCTGGAAGAAAGCCAGCCGCTTCTGGCAAACAATAAAAAGATGACAAAGCTGCTGCAGCTTCTGTCGGAGGTAGGATTAGGCTATCTGCAATGGGGCCAATCCGTCACAACGCTGTCTGGCGGAGAAGGGCAGCGGCTCAAGCTGGCGAAGGAGCTGAGCGCTCCCGCGAAAGGCCATACGCTGTATCTGCTTGATGAGCCTTCGAGCGGTCTGCATCCGCTGGATGTAGAGAAGCTGCATTTGCTGCTCAGCCGTCTTGTTGATGCCGGCAATACGGTCATTATGGTGGAGCATAATACCGAGCTGATTGCCGCGGCGGATTGGGTGTTAGATCTCGGTCCAGGCGGCGGCGACGCCGGTGGAGAGCTCGTAGCCGCTGGAACACCGCAGCAGCTGGCCTCCGACAAACGTTCCGTTACCGGCGCAAGCCTTAATTTGCATGAACCCGTCAAAGCTCAACGCTAAGTTTGAGAGAAAAGGACATATGTCCTTTTCTCTTTTGTCTGTTTGCGATTAAAGTTAAACTAGAGATTGGTTTCGCAAACAGACAGAATGGAGCTGGCTAAATGAAAGGCCTATTAGCGGCTTTAGCCGCCGGATTTTTCATTACGCTGCAGGGTGTGGCGAACACGAGCATAAGCGGGGCGATCGGAACTTGGCAAGCCGCGGCGCTGACGCAGCTGACCGGTTTTATCGGCGCAGTGCTGCTTGCCTTGCTGATGAAGGATCTCAAGCCCCGCAGGTTGCTGGAGATCAAGCCGATATACGGCATCGGAGGCGCCTTTGCAGCGATTATTATATTTGGAACAGTAACGGCTATTCAGCATGTTGGGGTTACGCTCGCGACTTCACTGACGTTGCTCGGCCAGCTAGGATTGACATTCCTGATCGAATGGAAAGGCTGGCTTGGTGTGCCCAAAACGAAGATGGGTCCGGCTCAGGTGGCGGGAATGGCGATGATGGTTGCCGGAGTTATACTGCTGTCGTTATAAAGAAAGGAGGACGTGCTATGGGGGCAGGCGGAGAACGGGAGCTCGTCTCGTCCTATTTGCAAAAATTCGGGGTTGAAGCTATGTTTCCAGCGCAGCTGATAGCATCCGCAAAGCTTGTGAATTGCGGAGCAGGAGACAAAATCGCCATTCAGGGTGAAATGCCCGATGAGCTTTTGCTGTTAGTTGAAGGCAAAATCAAAGTGTTTACGACAATGCCGGACGGCAAGTCGCTCATCTTGTCCTTCCTTAATCCGCTTGAGGTCATAGGGGATATTGAATATGTTCAGCGTGGAATGGAGCTGATGAATACGGTTGAAGTTGTTTCGCCCGTGACCATGATCCGTTTCTCGTATCGGCATCTTGATCTATATGGCCTGGAGCAGCCGGGATTTCTCCGGTTTCTGCTGGAGATTATTACGCGCAAGTTTAAAATGAAAAACAACTCGCTTAGCTTTAATTTGCTTTACCCCGTTGAGGTCAGGCTGGCAAGTTATTTGCTCTCGGTCTGTTATGACGGGGCCGAAGAAAGCGGTCAACCGACCGCAAGACTGGAAGCTGGAGCGCTGCATGATGCGGCCAACCTGATCGGCACAAGCTACAGACATTTGAACCGTGTCTTGCTGCAGTTTGCGGAGGACGGCCTGATTGAACGAAAACGCTCCAGCATCGCGGTTAAGGACCGCACGGCGCTTGCCGCTATTGCAAGAGAGAACATTTATGAGCTTCAAACGGGAGGGCTGTAACATGGTTGGATTAGCGTGGGCATTAGGAGTTGGCTTACTGCTTAGCCTGCAAAATCTGTTTAATTACAAAGTGGATCAAAAGGCTGGCATGTGGACGACTACAACGCTTATATTGGCGATGGGTTTTTCCTCATCCTTTTTGCTCGGTTTAGGCTTCAAGGGAGCAAACATGTTCCGGCTGGAAGGCGTGGAGATTTGGCATGGCTTCAGCGGATTAATTGGAGTCGGCATCGTAACCTGCATTGTGCAGGGGATCAAGCGGCTCGGTCCTACCTATGCAATCAGCATCGTATTGTGCGCCCAGCTTGCATTTGCTATGCTCTGGGATTCCCTTGGCTTGTTTGGTCTTCAGCGTGTTCCGCTGGAGCCGGCAAAGGTTGCCGGCGTGCTGCTGCTTGTTGCCGGGATTCTCGTGTTCAAGCTTGGCGCACGCGGCAGCCATGAATCTCGGAGCGATGACGCCAACACAGAGCAGATGGCCTGAAGAAGTAAGATTTGAAAATAAAGCCGTTCGGCACACCGGGAAATTGTCCCGGCTCCGAACGGCTTTATTTTTTTGCAGCAGAGCCGTAATAGGCTTCAGCATCTGCCCTTGCAGTTGTTGTAAATCGCTTCCGCCTCCCGCAGACAGTCCTGTGCGGGTCTGCCCCTAAGCCTGCAGGCAACGATGTATTGGGAATAGGCGAGACGGCATAGAGGAATCCGAATAAAACACGGAAGTCTTTGCGGAATGGGTCCATTGCTTTCAAATCTCTTCAATTCCCTGGCCAGCTTTTCAAAAACCCGGACGAGCGCAACTCCAAGCTCATCAAGCTTATTGCTGTCATAAACCTGGAATTGCTTCCGGATGCCGCCGCCTTTCGACAACGGCCAAACGCTGCTCGAGGAAATAAGTAAAGGCCTTCCGTTTAAGGAAATCTGAAGCACCCCGTTCAGTTTGCCAGTTGGGATTCGCTGAGTTTCTACAATGCTGACCTCTAGGATTCCATCGTTGGTCCTTACTTCAGCATCTGCAGAGAATATAGCGGTCTCTCCTACTTGTTTGAAAATAACGGCCATTCTAGTATCCCTCCCTTTTCCTCATATAATGCAGGACAAGGCAGGAAGGATACGGCTAATTGACTATTTTTGAACAAGCATTATCCCGCTATACGTTTCCCTTCAAGGCCGTTGCGTTCCATGCGCCAGGAGCAAACGGCGAATACAACGAGCGCAGCGCTCAGAATGAGTGCGGCATACAGGAATACGGCCCGCAGGCTGGACGCCTCGCTAGCATAACCTCCCAAATAACTGCCGAAGACCCTTGCGGCGCCCAAATTAATGAGCGCATTCAGAGTCTGGCCGGTTGCCCTCAGCTCCGGCGGCACCTCTTTATTGATGTATACCGACATCGTTACGGCGACAACAATGAACACCAATCCGTGCAGAGCCTGCGCGGGAAGCACCAGCCACGGCGAATCTAGGAGGAAGTAGAGCATCCATCGCAGGACAGCCGCTCCGCCGGCGAATAACAGAATAGCAGATACCGGCACCTTTTTGAGCAGCTTGGAGCTGTAGAAAAGGAACGGAAGCTCGGCTAATGCAGAGATGACCATCGACCAGCCGAGCATATCGTTGCCGGCTCCAATCTCGGTGAAGTAGAGCGGGAAAAAGGCGTAATAGTACCCGAGCGTAGTGTTGATGACAAAACAAATGCTCATGTAAAGGACAAGCCTGCGGTTGCGGAACAGCTGCGTCACATTCATTTTGCGACCGCCGAACTGATGGCCCTTCACTTTAGGATAAAACATCAGGATTGCGACAGAAGCAGCCATGACGATGGCGTAGGCGCCAAACATGCCATCAAGCGCCACCCGCTCGGCGTACATGCCGAATCCGATGCTCATTACGGCAAACCCGATTGTGCCGCCGATACGGATCAGACCGTAATGCGCGGCGCGTTTGCCAAGCGCTTCAAGCGTAATGGCATCGGCTACGGCGGTAATCGAGGATTGGAACAGCGTGAACAGACCAATCGCAGCCATAAGCCATCCGTATGTCGGTGAGATGGGGAAGAGCAGCATGACAATACCGCTGCCGATAAGCATCGTTGCAAGCACGCTGTTTTTTGAGCTTGCTTTATCGGTTACGGAGCCCCAGGCCGGCTGCGCAAGCATCGCGACGAACGGGCCGACGCTTAAAAGCAGCCCGATGTCGGAGGCGCTGTAGCCCTCCTCGCGGAAATAGAGCGGAGCGAAGGTGCCGTATAGCGCATTGCCGGAATAGAGCACGAAATAAAACCAGAAAAACAGCTTAAGGGAGCCTGTTTGACTATCGTTATTATTCATATGGGTATCCTTTGGATGAGTTTAGTTAGGTGAATTGCAGCACCGGGTCTATCTTAACCCGGAAGCCCGTTCATTTCCAGACTTTCGTTAATCCGGGGACTCGAGTTGACAGCGGATGCAGCCCCACTTTAAAATTACTAAATCAGTAATTTACTAAGTTGGAGGTTTGACACCGTGGACAAAAGCCGCAAAAAGGAGCTTCAAGAGCAATTTAAAGAAATCAAAACGTATATAGGCGTCATTCAAATTAAAAATAAAACAAACGGCAAAGTGTTTGTGGCGAGTTATCCCAATCTCAAAAATAAATGGAGCACGCTGCAAGGCCAGCTTGCCATGGGCATGTTCGCTAATCTAGAGCTGCAGCGCGATTGGAGGGAGCATGGACCGGACGCGTTTGAATATGAAGTGCTGGAGCAGAAAGAGTATGACCCTGTCAAAATTACGGACCGCAAATGGGAATTAAAAATGATGATGAAGCCATGGCTGGAGAAGCTCCAGCCGTACGGAGAGAACGGCTACAATCGTCCGCCCCAGCCGGGAAGATAGAGAAGACAAGCTTAAGACAAGCTTAAATTTGCGGCCGGGGCCCCAACCTGATAGGATTAGGGGACGAACGGAGTGGATACACAATGAGTAAATCAAAGGGCGGCGGCACTGGACGCGGAACCGGCAAAAAAGGCTGGAACCGCTGGCAGGCTGCAGAACGCAAAGCCAGTAGCAAGCCTAAGCCGTATGTAAGCAAAGGGCTGCAAAAAAAAGCGGAGGAAGCAAAGGCTGCCCGCCTGAACGATCCTTCCTAAACGGGTGTGATATCGATCGCATTCCTGGCACATCCTACATGGTACAATTCTCTTATTCCTACGGGACACAAGGAGGCAGGTACATATGAGCGAAAAAGCTTTCGTCATGATTAAGCCCGACGGGGTGCGCAGAGGTCTCATCGGCGAGATCGTATCCCGGTTTGAAAAAAAGGGACTTTCCGTCGCAAAGGCCGAGCTTATTCAGGTTAGCGCGGAAACGGCGAAGGAGCATTACGGCCATCTGGCGCATAAGCCGTTTTTTGGCGAGCTTGTCGATTACATCACCTCGGGTCCTGTATTCGCCATGATCGTGGAGGGTCCGGCTGCCGTGAAAAATTCACGCTATCTGATCGGTGCTACGGATCCTGCCGAAGCTGCTCCGGGCACGATCCGCGGCGATTTCGGCCTCGACGTTTCGGAAAACGTCATTCACGGATCGGATTCGCCGGGAAATGCCAGCATCGAGATCGCCCGCTTTTTTATTCGTTAAACGCCAACAGAAAAAAGGGTCTGAACCTACATCATCTGGAGTGATGGAAGTTCAGACCTTTTTTTGCAGCTCAGTGCCTGTCGTCGGCGTTCCGGCTGCGATATACACGCTCGGGCCGGCCGATACCGTAGGACAAGTCCGCCTCTATTACGCCAAGTCCGACCAAATACTCCAAGTATCTGCGGCTGGTAGAGCGGCTGATTCCAATCAGCTTGGCGATTTTGTCGGCTGACATGCCGTCCTTGATGCTGTAAATGGCTTGTGACACTTTGTCCAGCGTCAGCTTGTCGATGCCCTTGGGCAGCATGGGAGCGCCGTCGGAGCTTACAGTCGAATCGGACAATCGGCTAAGCAGTCTGTCGATGTCATGCTGCCCGATGCTCGACGAATCGCTGAGGCGAATCAGCTCCCGGCGAAAAGCGGCGTAACGCTGCATCGTTTCCTTAAGCCGGTCAAACACAAGCGGTTTCATCAAATAGTCAAATGCTCCGCTGCGAATCGCCTCCTGAACCGCTTCAATCTCACGGGCAGCGGTAATCATGATGGCGTCGGTACCGCGATGATGCTGGCGGATATGATACAGCAGCTCCAGGCCGCTGGAAGCTGGCAAATAGATGTCGAGCAAAACCAGATGCGGCTCCAGACGCTCTAGCTGAAGCTTGGCTTGCTCCGCATCGGTGGCGACGCCGCAAACCCGGAAGCCTGTAATCTGCTCGATAAACCGCCGATTAATTTCTGCGATTCTGGGGTCATCTTCGACGATCAGCACATCGATGAAGGTTTCTGCGGCGGGTTGTTCTGGATGCACCATCGGTAATCTCTCCTCACCCTTCAATTTCTTGATGTTTAGGTACCGCAGCAATAAAAATCGTGCCGCCTGAAGGCTTTCGGCTAAAGGCTAGCATGCCTCCGAGACGAATGACTGCCTGCTGGACGAGATAGAGGCCAATGCCGCGATTTTCACCTTGCTTGGTTGAAACCCCTTTATTAAAAATCGTTTCTCCGAGTCCTTCTTTCACGCCGGCACCGTTATCCTCGCATTCAATAATCAAATCCGTTCCAAGATCCGTTAACAGCAGGCTGACCTTGCGTTCATCCGCCGCGAGGGTACTTCTCGCAATGACGGCGTCAAGCGCGTTATCAATCAGGTTTCCCATAATCGTTACAAGAAGGCTGCGGTCGATGGATTCCGGCACATCACGGAAGCTGCTTTCCGGGTCGAGCATAAAGTCCACTTTTAGCTCTCTGGCGTGATTGTACTTGCCTATCAGAAATCCGCCCAGGACCGGATCGGGCACTTCTCTCATAATAAACTGGAGTAGATTTTGCTGGATTCCAGCCTCGGAATGAATAAGGTCAATAGCTTCTTTATAAGAGCCAAGCTGAATCAGCCCGGAGATGACGTATAGCCGATTGGAAAATTCATGCGTCTGGGCTCGTAAAGAATCGGCGAACAGCTTTACCCGGGAAAGCTCCTGGGCAAGCTGGTAAAGCTCGGATTTGTCGCGGAAGCTGGAGACGGCCCCGGCTACTTGGCCGCTGCTGTCGATAATCGGCACCCGGTTAACGACAACCTCTCTTCCGCGCATGATCATTTCCTGATCGAGCTGGACCTCGCCGTTATGAATGACTTCCGGCAGACCGGAATGGGGGAGAATTTCCTCAATTAACCTTCCGGTAACATCTTCCGGCACCTGTAAAATGTCCAGGGCAATTCGGTTTATGACGGTAATGCGGCCTTCGCGGTTAATGGCGACGACGCCCTCTCGAATTGACTCCAGAATGGCCTTTTTCTCCATATACAAGGCTCCGATTTCCTTAGGCTCCAGCCCGTGGATAGAACGCCTTACGCCGCGTGCAGTCCAGACGGCGCCTGCCGCTCCAAGCAGCAGCACGAGAGCTCCTACGACAAAAATTATCTTTTGATAGGGATCATTAATTCGGTCGATTTCAGAAGTAAGGAATCCGACGCTGACGATGCCGATAACTTGCCCTTCTTCGTTAAAAATAGGAACCTTGCCGCGCAGCGCCGGGCCCAGCGAGCCTGTTGCTTCAGAAATAATCGACTTGCCCTCAAGAACGGGGCCGTTGTCTCCGCCAACCATCGGTTTTCCGATTTTTTCCGGATTGGGATGTGCGACGCGAATACCGTGTTTGTCGCCTACGACGATATACTGCGCCCCTGTTTTTAAACGAATCTTGTTTGCTATTGGTTGAACGGCTAGGCTGGGATTGGAACCGCTCATTGCATCCCGAATATCCGGCGATGCCGCAATGGACTCCGCAAGCGCCAATGCTCTGACGCCAATTTGTTGCTCGACAATACGTGTGACAACATAATAAAACGTAATGCCCAGTGCGAGAATTAGGACCCCCAACAGGGAGCATATAGTAAGGATTAATTTAGTCTGTAAACGCATTGAAGCTACCCCCTCTCAAACAGTTTCTCAAATTTTCCAGCAAAGTGCCCGTGAACAAAATGAACAAAACGAAATTTTTTTGCGAAACTTAATTAACAGACGTTAAAAAAGAGGAGACAGGTGGTAAATGTAAGCGATTAAACTAATAATTTAAGTTAACTATACTTTAAAATCTCATCGGAATTAAACGAGAATATAAGGGGAATTCATCAAATTAAATGGTTGCATTTGCAAATAATGACGCGAGAGCGCAGTTACATTTCTGGTTATGAATTCCAAATACGAAAAAAACACAGGCACTTAACCCAAAAAGGGGAGCCTGTGTATTTCCGTTTGATATTATTGCCATACCGGCTTCGGTGCAATCACGGCTTCGTCACGAATATCTCCGACGATTTCCTCCAGAATGTCCTCCATCGTAACGAGTCCGCAAGGAACGCCTATATCGGTCGTAACAATGGCCATATGAACCCGTATTCTCTGCATCTCGATAAGGACATCCCGGATAGACGAGGTTTCCTTAAAGCTCGGCATCGGATGGGTCATTTCCTGCAGGCTGCGGTTTCTTCCGGCTGCGATGCCCGTCAGCAGCTCTTTGGAGTTAATGTAACCGATAAGCTGCTGGCCGTCGGCGACAGGGTAACGGGTAAAGCTGTGCCGTTCCAGTCTTTCCAAAACGAGAGAGACAGGCAGATTGGCTTCAATTGTGACCATCTTAGCTTTTGGAATCATAATTTCCTTTAAGATGCGATCTTCAAAATCAAAAATGTTTTTCAAATATTCCAGCTCGGTCTGATTGATTTCACCGCTTTTATAACTTTGATCCACAATCAGCTTTAATTCTTCTTCCGAGTACACGGTCTCGTGCCCGGACGGCTTAACACCGAATAGGCGGAGCAGAATTCGCGCGGAATGATTTAATACGAAGATGACCGGGTTCATTGCTTTGCCGAACCCGTAGAGGGGAGGGGCCAGCAGCAGCGTCATCTTTTCCGAAAATTGAATGGCCAGTGTTTTAGGTGCCAGCTCTCCAATTACGACATGCAGAAAAGTAATGATGGATAATGCAATGGCGTAGGAAAGCACAGTGGACAACGTCTCCGGCACTTCCATCCGGGTGAACAGCGGATGCAGCATCCGCTCTACGGTAGGCTCGCCCAAGGCTCCGAGCACGAGAGCCGTAATCGTTATGCCGAGCTGGCAGGCGGACAAATAATAATCGAGATTTTGCGCCACTTTTTTGGCCTTGACCGCTTTTTTATTGCCTTCGGCAATCAACTGATCCAGACGGGACATTCGTACCTTTAGAATCGCAAATTCCGCACCGACAAAAAAAGCGGTCAAACCGATAAACAGAGCGACAAGCAGCAAATTCAGCACTATCATTCCATCCATTTAGCGATTCACCTCCAAGGGACGCACGCGGACCTGCTTGATCTGCAGATGATCCGTTTCCTCAATCGTCCAGATGAATTTGTTCATTCTCAGCTCGTCACCGGGGCTGACAACGGCTCCTTTATGCACCTGAATCCAGCCTCCAATCGTATCGACGCCGGCGTCTTCCCGGTCCTCGAAGCTGATACCGAGCTCTTTCTCCAGATCATCGAGCAGCACCCGGCCGTGAATGACGAACTCTCGATTGCCGGTCATCCGAATATCGGCTACCTCATCGGCGTCGAACTCGTCCCGGATTTCCCCGACCAGCTCCTCCAGAATATCCTCCATCGTCAAAATGCCGGAGGTGCCGCCAAATTCGTCGATTACAAGCGCCATATGAACGCGCTCCTGCTGCATGAGCATCATCGCCTGCTGAATCGAGGTCACCTCAAGCACGGAAGGAAGCTCGCGGACATATTCGTTCAGGCTGTGCTTCCGGCCGGCAACGATATGGGGCAGCATTTTTTTCACGTTGACGATGCCGATGACACGGTCTTTGTCGCCGTTATCAACGACAGGGTACCGCGTGTAGTTGTACTGATCGAGCACCTGCACAATTTCTGCGTCGGTCATCTGCAAATCAAGCGCAACAATAGAAGTGCGGGGCACCATGATGTCCTTGGCCGCTCGTTCGTCGAACGAAAATACATTTTCCATGTAATCCAGCTTGGACTCGTCGATCGCGCCGCCTTGGAAGCTTTGCGTCATAATAATTTTCAGCTCGTCTTCCGAGTAAGCCTGTTCATGCGGAGAAGGCTTGACGCCAAACATGCGCAGCAGTACCCGGGAGGCGCCGTTCAGCGCCCAGATGAACGGATACATCCATTTTCCGAACCAGTACAGCGGCGTGGCGAGCATAAGAGTCATTTTCTCAGAAAACTGGATCGCTAGAGTCTTTGGCGCCATTTCTCCTACGACAACATGCAGAAACGTCACCAGGATAAAAGCTATGGCGTAAGAGGCTGCGGACGCGGCCGAGTCAGACAGATTTAAGTCGCTGAAAACCGGCGACAGCACGCTTTTCACAGCTGGCTTGCCAATTGCGCCAAGACCGAGCGCCGTGACCGTAATGCCGAGCTGGCAGGCGGATAAGTAGTAGTCGAGATCTCCGGCAACTTTTTTGGCCGTAACGGCTTTTTTGTTGCCCTCGGCTATGAGCTGCTCGAGTCGGGACATCCGAATTTTGACGACGGCAAACTCCGACCCGACAAAAAATGCGGTCATTGCAAGCAGAATGATCAGAATGAACAGGTTAATTATAGTTGTCAGGTCCACATTGTTCCCCGTGAAGCGGGGCTCACCTCCAATTGCTCCATTATTCGTTATGAATTAATTTCGATATGAATTAATAACGCAGTCCTTTACCGGTTCAAACCTTGGAGCTTTTACAACAGACTCCATCCCGCTTGTAGGATTTCCCACACCGCTAATCCTACTCAATAAATGTTTCCAATTTGTTTAGAACAAAATTAGTTTGACACTAAATAAACTTCTGCCTTATTATTTACATATTAATTGATAATCATTATCAATGAAGATGATTCAATTTTGGTAGTCATTATAAGGGGGAACAGAATGCTGGGTACAACGGGAGCCGGTCTCAGCTGTACGCTCCGCCGGCTCACCGCAGCGGTCCTGATCGTCATTTTTGTCTTATCGGGAAGTTTCGCCGGTGCAAGCGCCGCTGCTGGGGAATCAAACGGTTCGCCGCAAATTGCTGCAAAGGCGGATGCGCTGCTTGCCGACCTGGATCAAAATAACCAGACAGATGCGGATTCGCAATTTAAGGAGATTAAAAAATGGTGGGTTCAGCATAAAAGCTCAATTAAATTGGAATCGTTTGATCTGGCCATGGAAATCGACCGGCATATCGCGTCTCTATCGCTTGCACTTATTGGTGGAAATGACGCAAAGGCCTCCGATTCAGCGGCGGAGTTGAGCTTTGCGCTTCATTCCTACGAAAGTGGAGCTTACACGAACAATGAGGGCCGGAACGGCTTGACGTTAACCGGATATATCGCACAGATCAATCAGGCAGGCCAACTGGCTGAACAACAGGACTGGGATGGTGCGGCCAGGCAGGTCAAGCAGCTGCAAAAGCAGTGGCTGTCTATCGAAGGCGATGTGGTAGGACGCTCCCAGTCCGTATACAACGCAATGGAACGGGATTTAGTGCTTGCCGACGCTTACTTGGCGAATGATTCCCAACGGGATCAAGCGTCAGCTTTGCTGAAGCGGATGGCAGAAAACCTTGAGCCGCTCGCACAGACCGGCTATTCCTGGCTTGATGCGGCTATGATTCCTTTTCGCGAAGGACTTGAGGCTGTGCTTGTAATCGGATCGCTGAGCGTAGCTGCAAAACAATCCTCCTCCCGAAAAGCAAAACGCTGGATTGCAGGGGGAAGCGCGGCTGGAATCGCATTATGCCTGGCAGCGGGTATAGCGGTGTCCATGCTGTTCACCTCGTCGGAAATCGGCAGCGGCAATTCCGTCTTGAACGGCTGGACGGGTGTCGTTTCAAGCCTTTTACTGCTCTATGTCAGCTATTGGCTGCATCGGAACGCGGATGTGCAAAGATGGAATGCATTTTTGCGAAGCCAAACACAAAGGGCGGCTTCTGCGGGCAGGGCGGCGAGCTTTGGACTATTGGCATTTTTCGCCATTGTCCGGGAGGGACTGGAAACGGTTCTTTTTCTGATCGGCCTAGCCGGAAAAATGCCGGCCGGAACGCTTGTCATCGGACTGGCCGCAGGTTTTGGCATGCTGGGTGTCGCCGCATGGCTGATTCGCCTCGCCGGCTCCAAAGTGTCGGTGCGGCCGTTATTTCTCATCTCCAGCCTGATTGTGTTCTACCTATGTTTCAAATTCCTTGGTTCCGGCATTCACAGCCTGCAAATGGCGGGGATCATTCCTGCAAATGCAAGCGACAGGCTGCCGGAGCTGGCTGCGATAAGCCTGTATCCTTCCTGGTACAGCACGCTTCCCCAGCTTCTGCTCATCCTGCTGGCGCTGGCGGCGGCTGTAACAAATCGGTTCAAGCGAGCCGCAAAAAATTCGATTAACCCTGCAACCTAATTTTTTATCGGAGGTTTATAAAAGATGTCGAAACGCAAACAAGCATTACAAGCTCTTTCCTTAGGCGGAGTCATCCTTTTGACGGCGTGCGGCAGCAATGCGGGCTCCGATGCCAATCAAGAAAACACTGCGGTTGAAAGTCCGGCTCCTGAAGGAGCGACAGCCGCTATTCAAGACAGTACGGCCAAGATGAAAGAGCAGACGGTACAGCTGCAAGCGGCATTGACGAAGCAAGATGAGGCGGAGGTCAAAAAGCTGGGCAAAGAAATTAACGACCTTTGGCTGTCCTATGAAAATTCAGTCCGCCAAACCTTCCCACTGGAATACACTGAGGTTGAAAAATATGAAATGCCTATTTTTTCTGCCTCCGCATATGACAAGGTCGATTTTGAATCGCTTGCGGTGACGGCGCGGAACTTGATGAAGGCTCTGGATAAGCTGGAGCAGGCGAAGCCTTCAAGCGCGAGTTCCTCGGAGCTGCTAAATAAAGCGGTGGCGAACTATGAGACTTTTGTGAAGGAGCAGGCGGCTGCTTTTGCCTCAGCAACAAAAACATTTGCCGATGCGGTGAAAAGCGGGGATATGGAAAAGGCCAAGCTGGAGTATACAAAAGCGCGGGTTTATTTTGAAACAATTGAGCCTGTGGCAGAAAGCTTCGGGGATCTAGATCCGCGAGTCGACGCCCGCCTTGCCGATGTGGAGAACGAAGACGAGTGGACCGGCTACCACCGGATTGAAAAAGCTCTATGGGCTGACAAAAGCTTGAAGGGTCAGGATGTATACGCCGATCAGCTCGTGAAGGATACGGAAGAACTGGAGCGCAAGGTTCAGGACATTAAGCTGGATGCCAAAACGATGGTAGCCGGAGCAATTGAGCTGATCAATGAGGCAGCCACATCAAAAATTACTGGAGAAGAGGAAATTTTCTCCAAAACCGATCTTGTTGATCTTGCCGCCAATGTTAATGGCTCCAAAACCGTTTATTTGGCCATTATTCCTGCTCTGAACGAACATAATCCCGATTTAGCCGTAAGCATAGACAAAAAGTTCCAGGAAATGGAGGCTATGCTGCTCGACTATCAGGAAAATGGAGCTTACATCGCTTACGATAAATTGACGGAGCAGCAAATCCGGGCTCTTAGCGATAAATTGAGCCAACTGTCCGAGCTCATGACGGAAACGGCAGCGATTTTGTAATGAAATCGGACAAAGGCTCCTCCCGGCTGACCCGCCGGGATTTTCTAAAGCTGTCGGCTGTTGCGGGAGCGGCGCTTACGCTCGGAGGAGGCGGAGCCAGTGCAATTATGTCCGCGCTCGGCAGAGATCAATCAACGGCTGCAGCGTCTGAGAGCGACAAACATCCATTTTATGGAGCGCGGCAGTCAGGCATTGTGACTCCGCAGCAAAAATACATGTATTTGGCCAGCTTTCGCGTTATTGCCGAGAGCAAAGGCGAGCTGTCAGCCATGCTGAAGGAGTGGACGAAGTTCAGCACGCTGGCGGCAGATGGCGGACACAGACAGGACAGCGGCAGCAACTTGCTGCCGCCTCCGGATACGGGTGAATCGGTCGGATTAGGCGCGGCTAACCTGACGCTGACATTTGGATTTGGGGAGTCGTTTTTTGCAGCGGATGGCAAGGACAGGTTCGGCATCAATCACCGTAAACCGCTCTATTTGCAGTCAATTCCGCACATGCCGAAGGACCATCTCGAACCTTCCTTTCAAGCGGGGGACATTGCTGTGCAGGTATGTGCGGACGACCAGCAAATTGCGTTTCACTCGCTGCGCAATCTGATTCGCCTGGCGTCGGGAAAAGCTATTGTAAACTGGATGGAGGAAGGTTTTATCAGTGTTCCCGACGGAGGCCAGACTCCGCGCAATCTGTTCGGCTTCAAGGACGGTACGGCCAATCTGCTCCATCATTCTGACAAGGGTTACAACGATGTCGTTTGGGCGGGACAAAGCGAGCCTCTGTGGATGCAGGGAGGATCCTACCTGGCTTACCGAAAAATCCGGATGCTGCTGGAGGTGTGGGACCGGACTTCCCTGAAAGATCAAGAGGACACCTTTGGAAGAACGAAGGAGAGCGGGGCCGCGTACGGTGCTGCCGGCGAATTCGATGCCGTAACGGCTGCCAGGCTGCCGGCGGATTCACATGTTGAGCTGGCGAAGCAATCCCGGCAAAGCATTCATCGCCGGGCTTATTCCTACACGGGCGGAATTGACTCCAGAACGGGCCAGCTTGACGCCGGATTGCTGTTTCTCAGCTATCAGCGCAATCCTCAGGAGCAGTTCATTCCGATGCTCCGGCTCATGCAAAGCAAGGACCGCTTAAACGAATACACGCAGCATGTAGCAAGCGCGTTGTATGCTTGTCCGCCGGGTATACGGGAGGGGCAGTATATCGGGCAGTCTTTATTGGAAGCTTAATCAAAAAAAGCCATTCCCAATAACAACGGGAATGGCTTTTTGATTACCTATGCCCGCGGCCGGACCGGCTTCAGCTGCAGACTAATGCAGACAACCAGCATAATTGCGGCCAGCAGCAGAAAATAGACCGGCATCGCAAGCAAGGTGCCGTTGTGGACACGGCTCATCCCCGTTGTCACTAGGCTGACAATGAGGTAATAGCCAAGCCCGAAAATGGCTCCGGCCGTGCCAAGCACATCGCCGTAAGCGGCAAGCGCAAGGCTTAAACAACCCGGAATCATCAGGCCGATGCCCGCCAGCAATACAAACAGCGCCGCAATGACGGATGCCATCGAGAGCATCGAAGAGCTGTCGGCTGCATAAGCACTTCCCAGCAGCAGAGCCGCGCCAACGACGGTTATGGCTGCGCCAAGCAGGACGATTCGCTCAGCGGCATAACGGTTGGAAAGCTTCCGCGACAGCATCGCGCCGAACATGGAAGCGAGAGCGACGACAATGCCTAGAAACCCGTACGTTCCAGGAGCGAGGCGGAAAAACTCCATAAACACAAACGGCGCCTCAGCATAATAGCTGAACAAAATGCCGTTTGTCACGCCAATGAGCAGCCCGAACGCCCACACTCTTTTGTCGCGTACAAGCCTCCATGCAACAGAGCTCAAGCTGATCTTGACCGCTGCTGCCGCTCGGGTTTCGGGAAGCGACCGGTACACGTAAACGAGCAGGAAAGCGCTCATTCCGATCAGCACCAGAAACACGGCCTGGTAGCCGAAGAGCTGGTCCATCCAGCCGCCTATTAGCGGGCCGAGCGCGGGCGAAAAGGCCAGCGCGGCGGAGATGACGGAGAAGGCCGCCAGCCGCTTGGGGCCATCCATGCTTTCCCGGAGAACCGTTTGCGTGACGACCGAGCCGGTGCTTGCTCCGAAAGCTTGTACAAAACGGCTCGCCAGCAGCCAATAGACGGAGCCGGACAGATAACAACCGATGCAGCCGATGGCATAGACGAGAATGCCCCATAACATAGCCGGACGCCGCCCGATGGAATCCGAAAGCCGGCCCCAGGTAAATACGCCAAGCGCAAAGCCAAGAAAGTAAATGCCAAACGTCAGCTGCACCATATTGTTGCTTGCCCGCATTGCCTCGGCTAAATCAGGCAGGATGGGCGAATAGATCGTTTCGCTTATTTGCGGAAATCCGACCAGAACGGTCAGAAGCAGCAAGGACGGAGTCGAGATATTTGGTTTCACAGTTAATCCCCCTATCGGTAGCTCAAATTCCCGGTTTCATCCGAATCGAGCTAGGTCATCGGGGTACGGGGGGACATTTATTCATTCTGCCGATATAATTCAAATCGCATCACCTGATTAAAATCATTTTGATAGGGGGCTATCAATGCTGCTAAGCTTAAGATGAATTGGTCGTTCTGTCAAATCCGCCGGGCGGGTTCACGGACCCGCTCCAAGAAGGAGCAGCCTATGTGGGGGAACAAGTGGAGATTCGGTATTTTTAAACGGCTGTTGGTCAGTTTTTTGATTGCGCTTACTCCGCTTTACGCCTTGGGATTCTATATGTATGAGTGGAGCAAAAACGAGATTAAGGAAGAAATTACGGCTTCCGCTCAAGCCCAGGCGAATTATTACATCAATGACATGCAGAACCGTCTTAACCAAATCTCTGCCATGCAGTATGAGCTGCTTGGCGATCCGTATGTCGTACAGCTGGCCAATTCGCCGGAAAGTCTGGAAAGCTACGATAAAATCGGGGCGATGCTCTACATTCGCGCCAGGCTGCAGTCCGTCATGAACAGCAGTCCATGGATTAAGGATGTGCGCCTGCTGGTGCCTCATGAACAGCTCCGGCTCTCTGCTTCAGACGGCTTGGATACGATGGAGCAAGCAGCATTTAATACAAGTCGTCTGTCTTCACCCTATCGGCTTGTGCATGACGCAGGCGAGCTGTTTATGGAAGCGGCTTCTCCGCTTATTGCTTATGGCAGCACCTCGGAATACAGGCCCGATTTCATCGTTGAAATCGAGCTGTCGGCGGACGCCTTGAAGCAGGATATGAACCTCTCCAATGAACGCTCGTATTCGGGCAAAATGTCGTTGACGCTCGGAGACGGGTTCGGCATTCAATCCAGCTTTGAGGCGCCGGAGCGGGAGGGCGATTATATTACGGTTCAGGCTCGCTCGGCTGACTACGATATGACCTACATACAGTGGATTTTGAAGGACAGCATCTATGAATCCCTGAACCGCCATGTTCGCTGGTTCTGGATATTCTCGATTTTAACGCTGTCGGCGGCTGCTCTGTTCCTGCTTGATATTAACCGGATCATCCGGCTTCCGCTGGCCAAAATCGTCCGGGCATTCCGCAATGTCGAAGCAGGAAATTTTAACTTGCCGATTCATCATCGTCGAGACGACGAATTCAATTATATTTATGACAGGTTCAACCAAACGATGGCGAGTGTCCGCCAGCTGATCGACCAGGTGTATAAGCAGAAAATACTGCTGCAGGACGCGGAGCTGAAGCAGCTGCAGTCGCAAATTAATCCTCATTTTCTGTACAACAGCCTATTTATGACGGTTCGGCTGATCAAATCGGAGAAGCTGGAGCAGGCAAGCGATTTTGTGCATCAGCTGGCCGGATACTTCCGGTTTGTCACGCGTAATGCCAAGGATACCGTCAGCTTGGCGGATGAAATTGCCCATTCCAGAAATTATGCCGGTATTCAGCAGGTGAGGTTTCACGACCGGATCTCCATTCTGTTTGAGGAGACGCCTGCGCAGTGGAAGGACATGCAGGTGCCGCGGCTGATTTTGCAGCCCTTAATTGAAAATGCGTTTGTCCACGCTCTAGAGGATAAAATCGAAGGCGGCTTGCTCCGCGTGTCGTTCCAAGTGGCGGACAACGGTTTGCAAATCGCGGTTGAAGACAATGGGGATCATGCGGAGGAGCAATGGAGCAAGCTGTATTCCATGCTGAATCTGCCGCAGCATGACGCCGAGGTGACAGCTGTGCTGAATGTTCATCGACGGCTGCAAGTTAAAATGGGGCCTTCCAGCGGACTTGCTGCCGAGCGAAGCGAGCTTGGCGGAATCAAGATGGTGCTGACCTTAACCCGGGCGGAGGAGAACAATGATCCAGTTAATGATCGTGGATGACGAGAAGCATATTTTGGACGGGCTGATTGACCTGTTTGCTCAGCAGGACGATCTGGAGCTGGAGCTGCATAAGGCCAGTTCGGCCTTCGAAGCGCTTGCCCTTCTCGCACACAAAAAGATCGATCTTGTGCTGACCGATATCCATATGCCTAAAATGAGCGGCCTGGAGCTGATGGAGCAGATTCGCGGCAAATGGCCTCATTGTAAAATCATCTTTTTGACCGGCTATGATGAATTTGATTATGTATATAAAGCGATTCAAGACCGCAATGCCAACTACATTCTGAAGCTGGACGGCGACAGTCGGATTATTCAGGCGGTAAAGGACGGCATCCGCGAGCTGGAGGAAAGCCTTACGATCGAAACGCTGCTTGCCGACGCTCAGGAAGTGAGGAAACGGCAGAGCGATTATATGCGCTCGCTCTTTTTTACCGATTTGCTGGAAGGATTGCTGACGGAAGCGGACAGAAGCGAGCATGAGCTGCAGCAGCTGCATATTCCATTGCGCCGCGGTGAGCCGGTGCTGGTGGGAATCGTCAGACTGGAGGATGCGCCAGCCGGTCTTCTAAGGCGGGAGATGGACGATCTTTTTTTGGGGCTCCAGGCTATTTGCCGCCGCTATCTATCACCGATGGCCAACATGCTTGACCCCTCCTACAACCGTACCTATCTCGTTCTGCTGATGCAGCCGCATGGGCCGGAGAAAAGCGCCTGGGACAGCCTGATTACGTTTATACGCGGTACGATGGGCACGATCCAGCAGGCCTGCTCCAAAAATCTGGACGTTTCTATATCCTTTTCCTGGAAAACAGCTCCGGTACAGTGGGACTCGATTCCGCAAACCTTCTCGTATCTGAAGCTGCTGTTCTTGCATTACAGCCAGGAGCGGCAAATTATCGTTACGGAACATAACATGGCTGAAATCGAGAAGCTGCGCATGGGCCCGATCCGTGCCGAGCATCAGCAGCCGCTGAAGCGGGAGATCGGAAGGTTAAGCCATTATTTTGACACTGCGCAAAAGACAGCCTACTTTCAACAATTGGAAGCCATTGAAGAGCTGGTTAAAGAATTGGCACTTCATCATACGGAGCAGCTTGAAGTTTGTTACGCCCTGTCTCTGCATGGGATCATGGCTGTGAACCGACTCGGCATCGGAGAGGAGCCGTATTATCGGGACCGAATCAAAGCGCTGAGGGCTGCGGCTGTTGAATCGGATGTTTTCGTTCCGTTCCTGCAAGTCCTGCGGCAGCTTGCCGAGAGTTTGTTCGACTTTCAGGAGTCCCAAGGCATCCGGATTCAGGATGACGCCATCATCAAAATCAAACGTTACATCAAGACTAATTTGAAGGAGGACCTGTCGCTGACCCGGCTGGCGGAGCTTGTTCATCTGAACCCGGATTATTTGTCCAGGCTGTTTAAACAAAGGGAAGGGGAAACCGTCTCCGATTATATTACCGCTCAAAAAATCTTGGAAGCAAAAACGATGTTAAGAGAAAACGCCGATCTTATTCAGGATGTAGCCAGGCGGCTTGGCTTCTCAACAGCAGGTTATTTTACCCGTTTTTTCAAAAAGGAGACGGGATTAACGCCGGAGGAATACCGCAGCTCAGGCAAGTAGTCGGAATTGTGCAAGCAAAATCAAGATTGTGAAATAGTCGGGGCGAAGGCCCCTACTCTACTATAAGAGAGAGCGCAGGAGTTGTTGCGCACTCTCTTTTTTTTAACCCGCAAGCAGCTAAGGAGGTCAAACCTAATGATGAACAAGCTTAACCGGTACGAAAGGCTGGAGCAGGAAGGAGCTTATTTAACTGCGGATACAGCGGTTGAAGGGGCCGAAGGATTCCTTAAGCCTATACTGGAACAGGCTGCTGCCAAAACGCCTCAAGCCGGCAATTACAGCGCCGTCCGGCTTATTAATGGGCTGGATGAGAACATAATCGGCACCGTAAATGCCGCTTTTGGCCCTGTCTATCGGGAAAATGCCGATGGATACGTCATTGTGGCTGCTGATGACATTCGAATCTATGCAGCAAGCCAGAGAGGGCTTATGTACGGCGTATATTCCCTTTTACAGCAAAGTGAAAACGGTTTTTTTCGCAAGGGCATCATTTATAACGACCCGTTATGTTCCTTTCGCGGCCTGAAAATCTATCTGCCCGGTGAAGAGGATGTGGAATACTTTAAAGCCTTCATCGATATGGCGTGTTATTACCGGTACAACAAAATCGTCCTTGAGGTTGGCGGAGCTATGGAATTTAAGCGGCATCCCGAAATCAATGAGGGCTGGCAGCAATTTTGCGATGAAATGCGCGAATATTCAGGCAAAGGAAAGGATATCCAGAACGGATTTACGTGGGAGAAAAATTCGATTCATTGCGAAAACGGCGGCGGCGGCTGGCTGAAGCAGGAAACTGTTAAAGAGCTAGTGCAGTACTGCACGGAACGCGGCCTGGATGTCATCCCGGAGGTTCCTTCGCTCAGCCATTGCGATTATTTGCTTACTAGGCATCCCGAGCTGGCGGAGCGGCAGGATGATCCATACCCTGACACCTACTGTCCGTCTAACCCGGCAAGTTATGAGCTGTTATTCGACGTGTTGGACGAGATTATCGATGTATTTAGGCCAGAGACCGTTCATGTCGGCCATGACGAGCTGTACACCATTGCGGTATGCGACGCCTGCCGGGGCAAAGACGCCGCCCAGCTGTATACGGACGATCTGGTGAAAATAAGCCGTTATTTGACGGAACGTGACATCCGCACGATGATCTGGGGGGAGAAGCTGCTGGACAGCGGCGGAAGCAGCAGCCATGCGTTCGCCGGAGCACGCCGAATTATTGTGAACGAGGCAGGATATGTCGAGCAAGTGATACCCGCTACATTTGCCGCCATCGATATGATTCCGAAGGATATTGAGATTATGCACTGGTACTGGTTTTTCGGCAAACAGTTCGACGAGCAGCTTCTGGACCGGAATTTGTACACGGTGTACGGCAACTTTGAAGGTCCCGGCATTCCAGGCTGGGGGCCGAGGCTGGCCAAAGGCATTCAAGGAGCGGCAATTTCCAACTGGAGCGCATTGAAGGAAAGTTACCTGCAGCGGAACGGAATCTTTTTCAATATGGCTTACGGCTGCAGGATGTTCTGGCAGGACCACTACGAGGAGAGCATGTATCCCAAGCTTGCGGAAGAAGTGTTTGAGGAGCTGTTCCAATATAAAAATAAAGCCATTTTGGCAGGCCCTCATATTGAGATTACGCATGCATCTTCACAGTATCGCGAATTCCAATGGTTTTTTGACGGCCGTTTCATCGATTCCGATCATGACCTGCTTGGAGAGTACGAGCTTACGTTTGAAGGCGGGGAAAAAGTTATTGTGCCGGTCAATTACGGAACCGATCTTTCCGCGCTTGACTGCTCCTGGGGATTGAAGCCGGGAAATCGATTTGATGCTTATGACTTCGACCGCACGCTCATTCAGGTATCCGGCTCGGTGCTTCCGGTGAGGGACGGCCGCCATACATGGTTCAAAATGGTGCTGCCACACCCTTATCCCGGAAAAACGCTAACTGGCGCCGCTTTTAAGGCGCGAAACGAAACGAGCGGTTCCGTCGTGCTGCGCAGCATCAGTCTGAAGAACGGAGAGTGAAGCGAGGAAAGGATGGATGACCGTTGAATTCAAATAAAACGTTAAAGCGGTTGTACCGGGAGCTTCCGTTGCATCTAATGCTGCTGCCGCCGGTCATTCTAGTTCTCGTATTCAGCTACGGGCCAATGGCCGGAATCGTGATCGCCTTTCAGGATTTTGTGCCTGCTAACGGCTGGTTTAATTCCCCCTGGATTGGGCTGGATAATTTTAAATACGTGCTTGATTTTCCCGATGTGCGGCAGGTGCTTTGGAATACCTTTTTTATTGCCGTTCTTAAAATCGCGGCTGGCACTGTCTGTCCGATTATTTTGGCTCTATCGCTGAATGAAGTGAAAAAAACGCTGTTTAAAAGAGGCATCCAGACGATCGTTTATTTGCCGCATTTTATGTCTTGGGTGCTGCTTGCAGGCATTTTAATCGATATTTTGTCGCCATCGGGAGGCATCATCAACAATATGCTGCAGGCGCTGGGCATGCAGCCGATTTATTTTCTAGGCGACGGAGCCTGGTTCAGGGCAACGCTCATTATTTCGAATGTGTGGAAGGAGGTCGGCTTTGACACGATCGTTTATTTGGCGGCAATCGTATCCATCGACCGGACTCAGTATGAATCCGCTGTGCTGGACGGAGCAGGCTACACCAGGCAAATGTGGCATATTACGCTGCCGGGAATACGCGGGATTATTATTTTGCTGATGCTGCTTAATATCGGGAGCATTTTGAACGCCGGCTTTGATCAGATTTTTAATCTGTACAGTCCGCAGGTCTATGACAGCGCCGATATTCTGGATACGTTTGTCTACCGGATCGGCATGGAGGAAATGCAATACGGCGTTGCCACCGCCGTCGGATTGTTCAAGTCTATCGTCTCCTTCGTCCTGATTACGCTGTCCTACTATTTGGCCTACAAAGTTGTGAATTACAGAATCTTTTAGGAGGACGGTCTCATGGTAGAGGAAGCGCCGCTCGGAAGAAAGCTGTTTGTTGCCGTTAATTCCGCCGTTCTGATTCTGCTCTCATTTGCCTGCCTGTTCCCGATTGTCCACATAGCGGCTCTGTCCATGAGCTCGCAGGCTGCAGCTGGCGCCGGACTGGTTACGCTATGGCCGAGAGATTTTACCTGGATGTCCTACCGCTACATTTTGGAAAATGCTGCTTTTTTCACTTCGTTTGGCGTTACGCTGGAAAGGGTGGCTCTAGGCGGGACGTTAAGTCTGGTTATGGTGCTGCTTGCTGCTTATCCGCTGTCCAAGGACGTCCGCAAGCTCCGCTCACGCTCCGTGTACGCTTGGTTTTTCATGTTCACGACGATATTCGGCGGCGGCCTTATTCCTAGTTTTATGGTTGTGAAATCACTCGGATTAATGGATTCCATCTGGGCGCTGGTGCTGCCCACGGCCGTGCCGGTATTCAACATTTTGCTGATGCTCAATTTTTTTCGCCAAATTCCGGAGGAGCTGGAGGAAGCGGCCTTTATGGACGGTGCGGGTCATCTGCGGACACTGTGGAGCGTATATCTTCCGGTATCCACGCCATCGCTGGCGACGAACGGGCTGCTCATTCTCATTCTGCATTGGAACTCTTGGTTCGATGGTATGATTTACATGAATGATGTGGACAATTATCCGCTGCAAACTTATATTCAATCCATCATTGTAAGCTCGGATCTGACCAATCTGAGGCCGGACGAATTAAAAGAGATTAACGCTATTTCCGACAAAACCGTCAAAGCGGCGCAAATATTTGTATCCATGCTTCCGATAATGGCGATCTATCCGTTTTTACAGAAGTATTTTATAGGCGGCATGCTGCTCGGCAGTGTGAAAGGTTAAGGCATAACCAAACCAATTGGCCAGGGGGAACTGCTATGGATAAAAAGGTCATGTTTAAGGTATCGGCGGCAATAACGCTTGCGGTAGCAGCATTGGCGGGATGTTCGGGACAAAATGATTCCAATGCGGGAACATCTTCGCCGCAGCCAACGGCCAGCACGGCCGTGAATGCCGATCCAAACGCCAAATACGATCCGCCGCTTGAGGTATCCACCCATTTTTCTGTTGGCGCTTCATTTGCGGACAAATTCAAGGATGAGCAGCTGAACACCAATGTGTTTGCCAAAGGCCAGCTGGAGGAGCTGGGCATCAAGCTTACGTACAAGTGGATTGCCAGAGGGGATGACCAGAGCTTTCAGAAATCCAGCGTTGCGATCGCTTCGGGAGACATTCCCGATATTATGGTCGTGACGAAGGAGCAGCTGGCCACGCTGTCCAAAACCAATATGATTAACAAAGATCTGGCTCCGGTATATGACCAATACGCCTCTCAGCTCACCAAGGATATCATGCATGAGGAAGGGGATATCGCTTTTGATTCAGCTACCTTTGACGGGAAGCTGATTGCGATTCCTAACACCGATTCCTCCGGTGATCTGGCTTCCTTCCTGTGGATTCGGATGGATTGGCTCCAAAAGCTCAACCTGGAAAAACCCAAATCGATGGATGAGCTGTACGAGGTCATCCGCGCTTTTGTGGAAAAGGACCCGGACGGCAACGGAAAAAAGGACACCGTTGGACTTATGCTGAACAAGGATTTTCTCAGCCCTGGGGTTGGCGATGCGGTCGGTATTTTTAACGGATTCCACGCCTATCCCAAAAGCTGGGTGAAGGATGAGTCCGGCAAGCTTGTATACGGGAGCGTCCAGCCTGAGATGAAGGATGCGCTAGCTTATTTGCATCGTCTGTACAAGGATGGTTTTATTGAGAAGGACTTTGGAGCGAAGGATTCCGGCAAGTCGGCCGAGTTAGCCGGTGCAAACCGGGTCGGAGTTGAATTCGGCGCGATGTGGAACGGCATGTATCCGCTGCAGCAGACAAAGGAGAATTTCCCGGACTCGGATTGGCGGGCGATGCCGCTGCTGTCCAACGACGGCCAGCCTGCGCGTCCTCAGGTGAAGCTGAACGTGGCGAACTATTATGTCGTCCGTAAGGATTTTCAGAATCCCGAGGCGTTAATTAAGCTGCTGAACTTCTGGACGGATAAAAATTGGGGCTCCAGTAAAGAGGAGTATGACAAGTATATCGGCAGTCTGGAAACAGGCGCCGCCCATTTGAACCAGCTCCGCGCCTGGCCTTCCAAAAAGAACATGAACGCTCATCTTCACGTCAAGGAAGCTTTTGCAACGGGCGACACCTCCAAACTGAATTCGGAAGAAAAAAGCTATTATGACAATATCGTCAAATACAAGGCAGGAGATATGAAGCTGGCGCAATTTGAAAAGGTATTTGGCGAAACGGGCTCCTTCTCCGTCATGGACCAGTATTACAAAAACAATTTGTTCATGATGGACGAATATTACGGAGCTTCAACCGAGACGATGAAAAACAAATTCAGCACCATCGTTAAAACGGAAATGGAGTATTACACCAAGGTTATTATGGGCTCGGAATCGCTGGACGGCTTTGACGATTTTGTACAGAAGCTGAACAAGCTTGGCCTCGAACAGATTACGAAAGAAGTGAACGAATGGAACGAAAACCGTTAATGTAAAGGTATGTTTTCACAGCTTCACTAAAACATGACTTGAAACAATATGGCAAATTGATATTCTTAGAGAAGTATGGATTATCCGGCAGTTCTAACATAAACCTCGCGCACCAGCCGGATAATCCGCGATATTTTATTGGAAGAAGGGATGGAATGGAACGAGAGCAGTTGAAAGCGGTTAAAAGTTATGGGGACGGGACTTTCCAGATTGAACAAGTAAAGGTTGAATATGCAGTCAATCCAATTGCTGTGAATAGTCTCAAGCCTCGATTTTCATGGGGGTTCCGCAGCAGCCGGCAAAACGAACGGCAGACGGCCTATCAAATTGTTGTTGCCGACAGTTCAGAAGCACTTAATACCGGCCAAGCTCTAATCTGGGACAGTGGAAAGGTCGATTCAGCGGAAAATGCAGGCATCCAATATGCAGGACCTCAGCTGCAATCGGGAAGGCGCTATTTGTGGAAGATTCGGGCTTGGGATGGAGCGGGGAACGCTTCAGATTACAGCGAGTCCGGAACATGGGAGATGGCGCTGCTTCATACGGATGATTGGAAAGCCGCCAAGTGGATTGGCGTAACGGAAAAGGAGCAGGAGGAATGGACAGGCGTAAGCGGGGATGAGATAAAGTCTGCCGGTCTGCCGATTTTCCGCAAGGAGTTCCAGCTAAATGATTCCGTAAAACGGGCTAAAATTTATCTCTGTGGATTGGGACAATTCGAGCTGCGTTTAAATGGCGGCAAAGTGAGCGATAATGTGCTGTCTCCGGGCTGGACGCATTATGACCACACTTGCTTGTATTCCACATTTGACGTAACGGAGCAATTGCAGGCCGGAAACAACGCGGTGGGCATTATGCTCGGTAACGGCTTTTATCATGTCGCCGGAGGACGTTATGCCAAGTATCTGGGCAGCTTTGGGCTGCCAAAGCTGATCTTCCAGCTCCATGCGGAGTTAATGGACGGAACGGTTGTTCAACTTTACAGCGATGAAGAGTGGTCGGTGAGCCATAGTCCGGTAACCTTCTCCTGCATGTACGGCGGGGAAGATTACAATGCTTTACTGGAGCAGGACGGCTGGGATCAAGCGGATTTTGCACAAGATGGACGCTGGAAACAAGCCTCGCTCGTATCTGCGCCAAGCGGAACTTTGCAGTCGGAACAAACGGCTCCCCTGAAAGTCATGCGCCGTTTTGCAGCCGAGCTGCGCGAAGAAGGTCCGGACGGAAGTTATGTGTATGATTTCAAACAGAACTTTTCGGGCTGGGTGAAAATTGCCGTTAAAGGGCCGGCAGGCGCGACGGTCACGCTTACGTCAGGCGAACTGCTCTACGAGGATGGCACTGTGAGTCAAGAAACTTCAAAAGGCCCCTCTTATTTCTCTTACACGCTCAAAGGAGACGGGGTAGAGGTATGGGCGCCGAGATTCTCGTATACCGGATTCCGGTACATGCAGGTGGAGGGAGCAATTCCTGCTTCGATGCAAGGAACCGCCGCTTCCGACAGCGGGGCTTCCATTCCGGTGCTGCTGGACATTGAAGGAGAAATGATCTATCCAGACGTAGCAACGGTTGGTTCGTTCGAATGCTCCAATGAAATGTGGAATCGTACCCATGAAATCATAAATTGGGCCATTCTCAGCAATATGAAAAGCGTGCTTACGGATTGTCCGCATCGGGAAAAGCTTGGCTGGCTGGAGCAGGTTCATTTAATGGGGCCGTCCATTATGTACAACTACGATGTGGCTGGGCTTTACAACAAAATTATCGGCGACATGAGGGATTCTCAGACGGAAGAGGGCTTGATTCCTGATATTGCTCCAGAGTATACCGTATTTGAAGGCGGATTCCGCGATTCGCCGGAGTGGGGCGCCGCGTATATTTTGGCAACGTGGTATGCCTACAACTGGTATGGAGATACTCGCCTGCTGGAAGAGCATTATGACGGGATGAAACGGTACGTGGAATACTTGAGCACCAAAGCGGACGGTTATATACTGCGGCATGGACTTGGTGATTGGTGCGACGTTGGGCCGGACCCGGGATTTGCGCAAAACACTCCTGTTCCGCTTACGGCAACGGCCACCTATTATTACGCTGCAGATACGATGGGCAAAATCGCGCTGCTGCTCGGTTCGACAAGCGACGCTGCATACTTTGAACAGCTTGCTCTGCAAATAAAGTCCGCCTTTAACGCGCATTTCTGGAATGAAGCGGAAAAACAATACGCTACAGGCAGTCAGACTTCTCACGCATTCCCGCTTGCAGTCGGACTTGTGCCAAAAGAGCAAGAGGAAGACGTGATGAGTCAGCTTATCTCTGATATACAGGCTCATGGCGATCACCTAACCGGCGGTGACGTAGGATTCAGATACTTGCTGATGGCGCTGTTGAAATTCGATCAACCTGGAATCGTTTCCAGAATACTGAGTCAAACCGAGGATCCGAGCTACGGCTTCCAGCTGCTGAATGGGGCTACAACTCTGACGGAGAGATGGGACGGGCCGGTTGCCGGGCATTCACAAAATCATTTTATGCTTGGTCATGCGGAGGAATGGTTTTATTCCGGTCTTGCCGGAATTAGGATTCCTTATGATGAATCGTCGCGCCGCATAGTCAATATCGCACCGCGGTTCGTGGAGGAGATCGAATGGGTTAAAGCGCATCATGAGCTCATTCAAGGCAAAATAGAAGTGAGCTGGGAGCGGAAAGAAACGAATCAACTGCAGTTAAACGTTAGCTTGCCGGTTAACACAACGGGGGTTATTGAGCTTGCCGATGTTCGAGCGGATCAAATTCATGCGTCGGAGGAAGTTCGCCAGCTCAAAACGGATGGTCGTTATACGAGTATAGAGGTTGGTTCAGGCCGTTATTCCTTTAGCATCGTACTTAACTAATCGCCATATATCTTATAAAACGTTTTGGAATAAAGGGATCACTCAATAAGATGATTACGCTGCCCGCTTATTCCATTCAGCTTTGGGAAGAACAATAACAATTGCTCCGGCTGGCTTCTGCCAGCCGGTTTTTTTAATATGCCCATTTAACGGCCCAATTCCATTAACTTGCCACAGTTATTCGATTTTACTGCCATAGCTTGTCTTTAATATGAGTGTTGTAAGGCAAACACAGACATAAAGGAGAGAAACAACATGTTGAAAAAAATGAGTGCAATTTTGTTGGCAAGTGCAATTGTAATGTCAGTTCCCGTTGTAGCTTCAGCTTCAAGCTACACGATGGATTCTTCCTCAGCGAAAACCCATAATGTACTAACCGGAGCAAATAAGAATGTTGATCAAATATACCAATCTGCAAAAAAATGGGGCATCTCCATAAAAGGCAAAACGGTGGATCAGATTCGTGTCGAAGTGAAAAAAGCGGAAAAGAGAAGTGCAGAAGCGGCAACGATTAAAAAAGCGAAAAAGCTTGGCATTGCGACCAGCGGCAAAACGATGAAGCAAATTACGAAGGAAATTACACATGCGGAGGCTGCTGAACGAGCGTCTCTTGAAAAAAGAGCAAAAAAATCCGGCATTGTAACAAAAGGCAAATCGCTGGATCAGATCCGCAAAGAAGTGGAGAAAGTTGAAAAAAGAGCTCATGAAACAGCGATTATTCAAAAAGCGAAGAAGCTCGGCATTGTAAGCAGCGGCAAAACGATTGAGCAAGTCACGAAGGAAGTCAAACACGCCGAGGCGACTGAACGAAAATCGTTGGAAGCAAAAGCAAAACAATGGGGCATTGAGACTCAAGGGAAGTCGTTGGAGAAAATCAAAATCGAGCTTAAAGCTGCTGAGCAAGCCACGAATGACTAAACCGCATCACATTGTGTTGTAGATTTTAGAAAAACACATCTAAAGGAGAGATTACCATGTTGAAAAAAATTACCGGAATTATTTTAGCGAGTGCAGTTGTGATGTCGGTGCCAGTGGTTGCTTCAGCTTCGAGCTACCTGACGAGTTCTGACTCTGTAAAGAACGATATTGTAGTTACGGGAGCAAATAAAGATACTGACCGCGTTTATAAATCCGCAAAAATTTGGGGCATATCCACAAAAGGCAAAACGGTTGATGAGATTCGCAACGAAGTGAAACAAGCAGAAAAAAATGCCGGTGAGGCGTCAATTGTTCAGATAGCAAAAAAGCTCGGCATTGCAGTCAGCGGCAAGACGTCAAGCCAGCTTACCGAAGAAATTAAACTCATTAAATTTGATCGAGTGGAGCTGGAAGATAGAGCCGAAAATTGCGGAGTTGTAACAAAAGGCAAAACAATGGAGCAAATCCGCGTCGAAGTGGCTAAAGCCGAAGCTGTCAAATTCGCTGAATTGAAAGAAAGAGCAGAGGAAAGCGGAGTTGTAACAAAAGGCAAAACAATGGAGCAAATTGCCGCAGCGATTGAACTTGCAGAATAGGCTGGCCATACGGCGAGCGTGCATACCTCAGACAGTCTGTCATAACGTTTGACTTAAACTAATGACGATGACGAACGGAATCCCGTCTAATGGGATCCGTTCGCTTTTGCTTTTCAGCATTAAGTTTCCCCAATCGACTGCGATATTGGTTCAGAAATATTACGTCAAAATTCGACATTACAGCTTTACAATTTGTCAAGAAAAATTTAATGCCCAAATAAAGGTTCGTATGCTATGATGAGATTGTGATGAGCAACTAATGATTACATTGATCAATTACATACTCGTGGGAACCTTCCCACATTGGGGGTTATTCCGGTGAATTATACAATCATAGATGTCGCAAAGCTTTCCGGAGTATCCAAGTCTACTGTTTCCAGAGTGATCTCCAACTCGGGGTACGTCAGCCCTGCCGCTCGAGATAAAGTATTACAAGCAATTGAGGAGCTGCAATATAAGCCGAACGGAGTAGCGCGGGCCATGGTTTCCCGGCAAACTCAGAATATAGGAGTCATTATTTACAGACAACATCATCCGATTGCCTCTCATCCGTTTTACGGCAAAATTTTGGACGCCATTCTTGAAAAAGCTTCCGAGCTCGGCTATTCCATCTTTGTCATGACAGACAAGGATATTACGAGCAAATCAGCCGATTTCCTCTTGGAGAAAAGGGTGGACGGACTAATCCTCATCAGTAAGCTGAACGACGAACTGATCCAATACTTTAAAAATACAGGTATTCCTTTTGTAATGGTGAACGGCACAAGCGAGTCATCGGACGTAATCCATCTGGTCAATGATGACTTGAAGGGAGGTGAGCTCGCAGCAGAGCACTTGCTGTCTCTGGGAGCGACTGCAATTTCCGTAATTGCAGGACCGCAGGAACATCGCAGCCATAAGTTAAGATTTGAGGGGTTTAGAAACGCATGCTTGAAACATGGGGTTGCTATCCAAGAGCAGGACATTTTTTATGCAGAATCCTCCCAGTTTGAAGAAGGCTACCGAGGTTTTCTGACTTTGTGGGAACGGTCCCACAGCATTCGGACCTTATTTTCAACAAACGACATGATGGCATTGGGAGCGGTAAAAGCGATTTACGAAGCAGGCATGCTAGTACCAGGCCATATTGCCGTAATGGGATTCGACGATATCGACTATGCGGCAATGGCAAATCCTTCTTTAACTACCGTCCATAGCTCAAAAACAAAAATGGGGCATGACGCGGTAACTATACTGGATCAAGCCATTCAGGGCGGGGAGAAATGGAGCAATCCGCCGCAGTATAAACCTGAATTAAAAATCAGACATTCCACGCAAATAACCAAATCCTAATGTGGAGGGTTAATTCATGAAAAAACCGATTACAGCTGTTACCATGTCTGCACTCCTGCTTACAAGCATCCTGTCCGGCTGCAGCAACGGGGAAAATACCCCCGCCAAGGCTAATGAGGGAACCGGCGCAGCAGCGGGCGGCAAGCCGGAAGTGGTTACGCTATCGGCCCACACAACCGGCATCGAGCTGACCCGTGTCGACAACCTCGTCAAAGCGGCGGAAAAGCTGAATGAAGCGCTCAAGGCAGAAGGGAAAAACATGGAAGTCAAAGTGGAAACCAAATCGTTCGACGGCAGCTGGGACGATTCCGTAAAACAGTTCATGCTGGCTTCCAAATCAAAAAAAGCTCCGGATATCTTCGCAATCGGTCATGAATACGTCGGTATGCTTTCCAATGGCAAGTACATCCTTCCGCTGGACGACTTGAAAAACTCTCAGGCTTACTCGGATTTATTCCCGGTGTTGTGGGACTCGGTCACCTACCAAGGAAAGATTTGGGGAATTCCTCAGGACACGGAGGCTCGGCCCGTGTTTTATAACAAAGGCATTTTGAAAAAGCTTGGCTGGACGGATCAGCAAATCAATGAACTTCCCGAAAAAGTGAAAACCGGCGAATTTACGCTGGACGACATGACCAAGGTAGCGGAAGAAGCAAAATCGAAAGCGCTTGCACAATACGGAGTTGTCCATCGTCCGACAGACGGCCCCGATTTCCAGGCGATGGCGTACAACTTTGGCGCTCAGCTGTACGACGCGGATGCGAACAAAATTGTTTTTGACAAACAGGCCGTTCAAAAACAGCTTCAATATTACTACGATCTTGCTCAGAAAAAGCTGCTCCCAGACAACTTGACGACGATGGAATTCAAAAACGTCCATAAAATCGTCGTCAATGAAAAAACGCTGTTTTACTACGGCGGCATCTGGAACGTCAACAACTGGGCATCCGACGCTTACCACGACACGATTGGCAAGGTGGATGCAAAATGGGTCAACGAGCGTTTTGGCATGATGCTCATTCCTGCGGCTGAAAAAGGCGGCAAACCTGTCACGCTGTCTCACCCCATCGTATACACCGTATCTTCCGGTACAAAACATCCGGATCTGGTCAACCGCCTGCTTGAGTTTGTAGTTGATCCGAAGCTGCAGACCAAGCACAACATCAAAACCTTCCATCTGCCGATTACAAAGGCGGCGGCGGAAGATCCAACGTACAAAGCGGATGCGACGCTTGGCGGAGTCGCTTATATGTCCGAGTACACGACGTTCCTGCCGAATCACGAAAGCTTTAACAAATACAGCGGCTCCATCTACAAGGCAATCCAAGCCGTTGAGCTCGGCAAGCAGACTCCGGAAAGCGCTCTCAAGGATTTGGAAACCCAATTGAAAAACGATCTTGGCGATGGGCTCATCATTAAAAACTAAACGACCTGAACAGCGTGCCCGGCCGAAAGACCGGGCACGACTTTCCGAGGGGGAGCCATATGGGAAATCTGAAGGCGGCGGCCGAAGTTCCGCAAACGACGATAAATAAACCGAAGCCAATGGCAGAGCTGCTCCGAAAATGGGGATTGCCTGCAGTATTGTTAGGGCCTTTTCTCCTTTTAATTACGGTTTTTTTTATTGCGCCAGTTGTATTGATTATCATTTTGGCGTTTACGAACATGGACTCCGCCATGGTGTGGGATCTGAACGGACTGCTTAATTTCAAAAAGATGGCCTCCGACCCTAACCTGGGCGAAATTATGCTGAATACGGTAACCTACGTTGGACTTACGCTGGCTTTAAATATTTTTCTTGGATTGTCGCTTGCGCTGCTTACGACCTATTTCATCCAACGGGAAACGGTTGGGCTTGTCATCCGCACCATATGGATGCTGCCGCGGATTTCACCGCCGGTCGTGTATGTTCTGTTATGGTTATGGTTTTTTGATCCTAGCGAATACGGGGTTCTGAACAGCTTGCGAGCCCTTTTTGATATGTCTGCGACTAACTTTCTCGTTGATCAGCCCATGACGGCGGTCGTTCTCGCCAACGGTCTGATCGGCGCTTCCTATGGAATGATTATTTTCTCGTCTGCGATTAAGTCCATACCGGGCGATCTGTTCATGGCGGCTAGAGTGGACGGTGCTGCTCAACGATCGATTATTTTTGACATCATCATTCCCGCCGTACGCTGGCCGCTCATGTTCGTGACGCTTTGGCAGCTGTTGTCGCTGCTTACCTCTTATGAATACATTTTGCTGCTGACAAAAGGCGGGCCTTTGATCGAAACCGAGGTTATGGCGCTGTACTCCTATCACAAAGCATTCCAAAGCTTTGAATATGGCTACGGTTCGGCCGTGGCGCTAGTGCTTGTCGTAATCGCTCTGATCTGTACGTTTATTTTCTGGAGAATATTCGGCATGGACAAAATGATCAAATCGTCGAGGGTTGAATAATGACAGGGGGACGCGCATTGAACACGAAGAAAAGCCGGCTGCCCTCTGCGGGCGCTTACGTCATCTTGGGCATAATCACGCTGCCTATTATATTGATGTATTTGTGGCTGCTCATTAATTCATTCACATCGCAGATGAAACACGGGGTAATCCCGACAGGCTTTACGCTCGAAAACTGGAAGTTCCTCTGGTCAAACGTCGTCGTTAACGGCACCGAAATGCCGAGCATTTGGACCGCTACGCTGAATTCTCTCCTGTTCGCGGGAGCTTTGACCGTGCTGGAGCTGGTCGTAGGCATTATGGCCGGTTACGCCTTATCGCGGCTGAACTTTCCGGGCCGCCAAGGCTTGTTGAAAACTACGATGCTGCTGCATGCTTTTCCGAGCGTGGCGCTGCTCATCGCCGTGTTTTACATTTTGAATTTCCTCGGCTTGTTCGACTCGTTGTGGGGCGTCATTTTGGTCAAAACGGCGCTGCAAATTCCGATGACGGCCTGGATCATCAAAGGATTTTTCGACGATGTGTCCTGGGATGTGGAGTGGGCGGGGCTGATCGACGGCTGCACCCGGTTCAAGGTATGGCATACCATTGTCATTCCGTTGGTGAAGCCCGGCATTGCAGCGGTCAGCATCTTTTCATTCCTCGCCGGATGGTCCGAATTCCTGCTCCTGTACACCTTCATTCTCAGTGACGAAAACATCACGCTGGCCTCTTATTTACAAAAGCTGATGAGCAATCCAAACGTCATTAATTACGGCGTTTTAAGCGCCGTGTCGATCTTTTACATGATACCGGTCCTGATTTTCTTCATTTTCACTCAAAAATCACTCATGCAAGTCAGCGCGACAGGAGGAAAAGGCGTATGAAAATTGAGCTGAAGCAAGTATGCAAATCCTTTACAAAAGGGAGCAACGCCGTTAACGACTTGTCCATGACAATAAAGGACGGGGAATTCGTGGCGCTGCTCGGCCCGAGCGGCTGCGGCAAATCGACCACGATGCTCATGCTGGCGGGCATTTACAAGCCGACTGGCGGCATGATTTATTTTGACGACGAGCCGATCAACCATGTGGAGCCGAAGGACCGCAACATCGGCATGGTGTTCCAAAGCTACGCGTTATATCCGCATAT
The DNA here is from genome assembly GCF_023715725.1 of Paenibacillus pasadenensis. Taxonomy (GTDB): domain Bacteria; phylum Bacillota; class Bacilli; order Paenibacillales; family Paenibacillaceae; genus Paenibacillus_O; species Paenibacillus_O pasadenensis_A. The sequence goes on along the minus strand of NZ_JAMBOT010000001.1, from coordinate 4,517 downwards.
GACGGTGCTTGAAAATATTATGTTCCCGCTCAAACAGATGAAGGTGCCGAAGGCGGAACGCATCGTAAGAGCGCAAGCGGCAGCAGAGCAGGTGCAGCTTGGTCATCTGACCGCGCGCAAGCCGAGCCAGCTGTCCGGCGGACAACAGCAGCGGGTCGCGCTTGCCCGGGCAATCGTCAAAAAACCGCGCCTGCTGCTGCTCGACGAGCCACTCTCCAATCTGGACGCACGGATGAAAATTGAAATGCGTGAAGAAATCCGCCAGCTGCAGAAGGAAATCGGAATTACGACCGTTATGGTTACGCATGACCAGGAGGAAGCGATGACGATTGCCGACCGGGTCGCCGTCATGAAGGACGGCTCGCTGATTCAATACAGCACGCCAATGGAGCTGTACAACCGGGCAAGCAATCTGTTTGTGGCCCAGTTCATCGGCACGCCGCCGATGAATTTCCTGAAAGGTGATCTCGTTAAAGCCGGCGATACTTATGCCTATAAAGAAAACGCTCATGGCAGCGTGCTCGGCATTCGTCCCTACGATTTGAAGCTGGGCAATCAAGGCAATGTTGTGATGAACGCGACAATAAGCCTTGTGGAGCCGCTTGGACATTCCAATCTGGTCAGCGCGAGAATCGGTGATACGTTAGTGCGTTTTTTTGCGGAAAGCTCCTATCAAGCGGAGCGCGGAACGGCTGTTGTATGCTCGGCTGATCTCCATAGCGTCTCCGTGTTTGATAAGGATTCCGGTTACAGCCAGAACGTTGAAAGCTGCATCAAGGAGGCCTTTGCCGTATGACCGAAGCGTATGAAGCATCTTTGCTGCAATCGGCAATCGTTTATGCAAGACTAGCCGGTGAATTGATTGTCGAGCGGACAGGAAGCTTCAGCAGCATCCTGGAGAAAAAAAACGTTTCTGATCTGGTTACCGACGTCGACGTGCTCAGTGAAACGCTGCTGCGCGAACGGATTGGGGCCGATTATCCCGGCCATTGGATTTTGTCAGAGGAGGATAACGGCAGCCGGAACTCCTATCAATCGTTGGCATGCAACGGACCAGGCTATGGATGGATTATCGATCCCATTGATGGAACGACCAACTTTATTCACGGCATTCCGCATTTTGCGGTATCGATCGGAATTGTGCTGAATTATGAGCCGGTTATTGGCGTTGTGTACAATCCGTTAACCGGTGAAATGTTCCATTCGCAACGGGGCAGCGGTTCCTTCCGCAACAGCGTGCCGATCCAAACGGGCAAAGAGCAAAAGCTGGAGGAGGCGCTGCTGGCAACGGGCTTTCAGGCCGAACAGTGGGCGCGCAAGTCCCAGCTTGTATCGCAGATGGACCTGCTTGCCGGAGCCTGCCGTAATTTGCGCATAAACGGGGCAGCCAGCCTGGACCTTTGCTGGATCGCGATGGGCCGGCTTACCGGATTTTGGCATAAAGGGCTGCATCCATGGGATACATCCGCAGGCGGGCTTATTTTGCGGGAGGCAGGCGGAAAGATTACCGATTTTAATGGCGATGAATACGAGCTGCATCACGATACGCTTGTTGCATCCAACAGCAGCATTCACGACGAGTTTTTGAACGGGATATCCGATAGGAGAGGTGTTGCGGGATGATCGATATTTTCACCGTTGAAATGGAATCTGCCCAGAAACAGTGGCTGGAGCTAGTCAAAAACGGCGCCATTTCGCAAACCGATTATTATCAAATATCGATTGCCCAGCTGGAGCTGCTGAAAAAAGCGTGCCCTGAAAATGTGCATTATACGTCCTGGCAGGCCGAGTATTACCATCTCGACGGCAATCTGCGCCGTTCCGGCGAGCAGTACCGCAGCGTGCTGGAGCAGGACCCGCCGCCGCCGCTGACGGAAGATGAACTACGGCTGATCCGCAAATTCTGCCCCGTGCTGCAAACGACTGCCCAGGAATGTTTTCCGCTGAAAGATGTTGTGGCCATTCATCATCCTGAGCTGCCGCTGATCGGCTACCACCTGTTCTGGGAGGATGATTACGATTATCCCGATGATTTTGAGCCTTGCGATCATGAGGAAATTTGGGTCGAATACAACCCGGCTGAAGAGTCCGTAACGAAGGTGATGAGCTTTTTCCACAGCCGGGTTATCGAGTCAGAGGCTGCGGCCGCGGAAGCGCGAAACAACGGGCAGCGTGCGGTTATTCGCGTGGAATGGGGCAAACATGGCTCACTGCTGAAGGGCTGGGAAGAGATGTCGGAGTCGTTAACGGGGTTATCCATCATGCAATGGCTAAAGGATACTTACGCTCATGTAAGCGCTGGCGGCCGTCAGGCTGCCCATCCGCTGAAGCGATTTTGGCCGGACCGATATGAAGGGACGTTCCAGCAATATACCGACTTCTCTGTGACTGTTGATCCGCTGGATTGGCTAAGCCGCAAACCGCTGATGTTTAAAACCCGCTGGGCGAATGCGATATTGCAAACGAGCTGCCTGTTGTACAATTTTCACCCTAAAATGGAGTGGCCGGGCCGGTACCAACAAACTTTCCGCTGATAGGGAGGTGATGCGTCTTCTGAAACGATCGTATTGGTAGAGCTACCTGTCGGAGGGTTTGGTAACCAGGCGAGTCCAATACGTTAAAGAGGTGAAAATGGATGAAGAAGCTTTTGCTGGTTTCTCTTGCCGTTCTTATGCTTTCCCCTGCAGCCGCGTTATCCGCGGGCAGTACCGCACATGCTAATCCTGTTTATGCAACGGAAACGGATGTGCTGGCACGCTATCAGGCTGTAGCGGATAAATTCGCGCCGGATATTCACCAGGAAGTTCGGCAAAAAGGAACCAGCAAGCCGGGATACCTCAATTTCACTTACGGCTATGATATCTCAGCGGATTTCATCACCAACGTCAACTATGACGGCGACTGGAAAGCCAACAACAATTGGGACCGTTTGGGAGACTTCAAAACGACGCTCCAATCCTACGTTTATTACGATGTTAAAGAAACAGAGACGCATTACTTCATCAGCTACTGGAATTATTACGGCAGAGACGACAGCGACTTGCACCCCGACCGGCACGAGAACGATATGGAGGGCATGTTCATCGTGGTGCGCAAAGGCATGGAAAACGGCGGCTTCGGCCAACCGGTTTTTGCCTCGACGAAGCAGCATGGAACTTATTTTCAGTACCATATCCAAGGTGTAAGCTCCGGCTTCACAAATGGCGGCGACGATTTCGACGGCACCATTACGATGCGCGACGGCACTCATCCGGAGGTGTTCGCTTCTTCCAACGGCAGCGTTCTGGAGATTAACACGACGCGTTTCGGACATAACGTCAGCCCTTGGACTCCGGGCAAAGGTTTTGGCGGCATCAAGTATCAGGTCGGCTCCACAGCAGCAATTCCTGACCGAAATACCGTGTTGAGCGCTTACGGCGCAGGCACGTACACGCCAGTAACGTATAAAGCGATTCCGCTGACGCCGCTATGGGACCGCCGCAACGAGTTCGGCGATCCGTACCTGTTCGATTCGTTCGGAGTATTTAACGGCGGCGACGGCATGGATGATTCGGCCAATGCGCCTTGGGGCTCCGGCTACAAGGATCATGACAGCCCATCGGGCCAAGTATTTTTCGATCCGGCTCAGCTGGTCGACTTTATGCTGAATAACTTGGGAACGTATTCGTACGCCTATGTAAAACGCGACGCTAGCGGCAACGATCTGCCAGGGGTGTATCTGTACCAGCATAACGACCGGCAAGGACGGATGCTGCATACGACCCAGAGCATCGGCGATTTGCGCAATAGCCTCGTCGGCGACGATTCAATTTCCTCGGTTAATATTATCGGCTCCGCCTACAGCGCCATGCTTTATGCGGATTTGAATTTGACGGGAACCAGCCTGGCCTTTTCCACGGGGTTGACCAACTTCTCTTCCAATCCGATGAACGACAAAGCGACGTCTGTGAAGGTGAACTGAGCGGGTTGTAGGGATGAGTGGAGTCGTAGAATAGAGAGACTAGAATAGACGGTCAGCACGGATGGAATGGATGGAACAAAATGAATGATTAGTACGGAATGATTAGTACGGAATGCGTAGTACGGAATGATTAGAATGTATGGCTATGTTGGGCGAGAAAATGCCCGCTGCTCGGTAAACGAATGCCGCCCGGCTCTTTGGAGTCGGGCGGCTTTTTTTATGAGCAGGGTCTGAGTGGGAATGGCGGAGGTGCCGAGTTCGTAAGGTCGTTTGACGACCTTACGGGAGTCGGATTGGCGTTTTGGAGGTTGCGTAAGGTCGTTTGACGACCTTACGAGAGTCGTATTGGTGTTTTGGAGCCTGCGTAAGGTCGTTTGACGACCTTACGGGAGTAGGATTGGCGTTTTGGAGGTTGCGTAAGGTCGTTTGTGGACCTCTGTCAAGAAAGTGGACACCGCATAACGTAGTTCATCGGTTCTGCTGCTCGTAGTAAGCTGCTTCAAACCGATCTGGCGATTCGTAACCCAGTGAACCGTGGATTCGCTTTCGGTTGTAA
>NZ_JAMBOT010000019.1 GCF_023715725.1 Paenibacillus pasadenensis | reverse complement strand
GGCGCAGCCGGCCGCGCAGCGCCGGCGACGCCAGCGCTGCCGCAGCTGCGGCCAGCGCCGCGCCCGCCGCGGCCGGGCCGGGCTGCGCAGCGGCGCCCCCCAGCCCTGCCGCCAAGCGCGCAGCTCCAGCGGCGGCTTCGCGCAGCCGTTCCGCTAGCGCGGGGCCTGCCGCCCCCGCCCCGCGCGGCGCTTCTCCGGCGGCTTCGCCTCCGCCGGAGACACCTTCCAGAGCAGGCGGCGGTACCGATGCCGCCTGCTCTGCGCCTGCGGCGTAGCCCGGCGTCGGGTCGAACGGCACCCAGCCCGCGCCGGGAAAATAAACCTCTACCCAGGCGTGCGCATCCGCTGCTCCAACCTGGTACAGCTTCGCGTCCGCCGCCGCTGCAAGTCCGGCGGTCAAAGCCTGCTGCGCCTTTTCCGGCGCCTGATTCATATCTACAGCCATCCCCGGAGCAAAACCTTTTACCCATCGCGCCGGAATGTCGACCGCCCGTAACATTACAGCCATTGCGCTGGAAAAGTGAACGCAGTAGCCCGTTTTTTGCTGAAACAGAAACTGGTCGACCAGATCCTCTCCGGCTTCGGGCACGCGGGTGTCCGTCAACGAATAGCGGTAGCCGGACTTTAAAAAATCGCGGATTGCAACCGCCTTCTCATACCGGCTTTCCCCCGCATCTGCCGCAATTTTTGCCGCAAGCTGCCGCACCCGCTCGGGAAGCGCTGACGGAAGCTGCAGGTTCGCCTTCAACTGAAGCGCCAGCTGCTCGTTTTCAACACCCTCTCCAGCGCGGGCAGATGCAAAAACAGCAGATGTCCCCCCTGAAACACCAGCTGAACCGGCAGCGTCATTTTCACGGCTCGCTCTGTCTAATTCGGCTTTTTCGCCATCGCTGGAGAACACGCCGCTTCCCTGCAAAACATCCCCGGCAGCGTTTTTTTCAACACCAGAATCTTCCGACGCCGTATTTTTCAAGCCGCGCAGAGCATCCGCCGAAAAAGCCGTGTATCGGGATTCAACCGTGTACAGCAGCGGTTTTCCCGCAGCATCCGGCCAAAAAATCGCTCCTCCGCCAAATGCCTGCATGTACTGCTCGCCGCCCCCCGGCTGTGCCTCAAGCAGCACTGAATCCACGCCCGAAACCGGCAGCGGTATTCCTTGCTCAGCATTAGCCATCCAAACGGTTTGGGAAATCACTCCGGTCTGGCCCCACATCGCGAACTGCCGCTCCTTTTTGAGCGCATCCATATCCCGTTCCGATCCGCCGACCGGTTTTGTCATTAGCTCTCTCGTATCCTCCCGCCAGCCCTGTCCGGTGTAGGCCGACTTCGTTTCCATTCTCCAGTACAGCGGCTGCGGCGAAACGGCCCAGAACATCGGCTCCCTGGATAAACGAAGCGGAGCTCCCAGCCGCGTGTCGCTGCCGCTATAACCGGTAAAAGCAGCTCCGGCCGGCAATCCCGCTCCTGCCGAATCTGGCTGCCCGGCCCAAACAGGCGCGCTGCCCGCCTCTTTTTGTCCGTAGGAATCGGAGACTCCCTCCCGGATCGTTTGCTGCACCGACGCAGCCCATTGCGCAGGAGCCTCCGGGCGCGGCTTGTCCCAAGCGGGGAACGCCGCAGCTAGCGGAATGAGCACAGCTGCCGCAACAGCGGCCGCCCACCAGCGCAGCTCTATTTTTCCGCGTACAGACTTGCGGGGTGACCGGACTGCCGACGCCTTGCCGGTTTCCGCCAGCGTCCGCTCCAGCCGGTCGTAAGACAACAGCGCCGACAACAGCAGCCCCTCTGCGGCCGCCCGGGCCAGATTCGGCACCGTATCCAGTCCAAACCATTGGTTCAACATGCATAAATAAATGGCGGTAGGCACGAGCAGGCCGATCCCCCATTGGCGCACCCAGAGGAGAGTCTGCAGCGCCGACAATAGAATCGATAGGCCCGCAAGCAGAAAAAACGCCTGCCCAAACAAAGACAGCGCGGCCGGTCCATCGGTCACGAGCAGAACGGCGTCCTCTCCGAGCTGCCCCGGCAATCCCGCCAAGCGCTCGCCGAACGTTTGCGTCCCTCCGTCCATCCATGCGGCTCCTGCCAAAATAGCGGCCAGACGCAGCGGAACGGCGATCCGGCCCGGCAGCAGAAAAGTGCCCGTAAGCAAAATTGCCGCACCGAATATCGCTAGCACGCCAATGCTGTAAACATCCGTCCATTGCGGCAGCTGGCGAAGCGGAAGCAGCCATTCTAGCAGCAGGCCGAGCAGCAGAAGGCTTGTTGCCATACGCAGGGGCCAGCCAAGCTGTCCGCCCGGCTGGTCTTTATATGTCGAAGTCAAAGGCGGAGAGGCCTGCCCGGCTGCGCCTTGGCTTTTTCCATTCGCCGCCTTCCCCGAAGCCTGATCTGCCGCCCAAATGATAACGCCGTTATCGGTTGACGCGCCTTTTTCAGCTCCATGCTTGCCAGTCATGGCCCTCCTCCTCTCCAACGCTTGCTCTTTTGCTCCAAGCCAAACGGCGCTCGGCCGCCAGCGGTATCCAGCTTAACAACACGCCGTTTTTCGACGCCCACAACTGGCGCTCCCGGCAGAAAGCCGCTAACTGAGGCGATGTCCACAGCGGAACGCGCAGCTCCAAACGGCAGCGCGCCGACCGCACAAGCTCGACCAGCCGTTCCCAGTTTTTAAGCTCCATGCCAAAAGTCGCCACGACGATTCGGCTGCCAGGACACAGATTATGCCCCTGTATCAGCTTTTCCAGCACGGCAATCGCTCCCGCGCCAGCCGCTGGACGAGCCGCCGCCAACAGCATCGCCGCCGCATGTACGGCACGGAGATTTCCCGCTGGCACTCGCGCCTCTGCTGTTTCGCCCCCGTAAAGCTGCATGGAGCAGCGTCCTTCGGCTGCCTCCCGCAGCGCCTGGGCGGCAGCTCCTGCGCATGCGTCCAGCGCGCCGTCCGCCCATTTTCGAGGCTTGGATTGCCCATCCAAAAAATGTTTTCCCTCCAAATCAAGCACTAAAACAACGGCCGGAGAGGAAGCCCGCTCATCCTGCCTCGTTTGCAGCCCGCGCCCTTTCGCTGCTTGCCGCCAATCGATGCGCCGGAGCGGATCTCCGCTTCGGTAAGGACGGGACAGCAGCCCTGCGCCTGCCCGAATATCCGGCTTTCCGCCCTCCTCTCCAACACCGCCTCGCGTATGCGGGAGAGGCTGCTCTTTTGTACCGGCTGTAAAAGCCTCAAACCTGCCTTCCGGCTGGGGCAATACTGTAAATACATCCGCAGCTCCGGCACGAAGCAGTCCGCAGACGAGTCCAAAAGGGTCCGTCACTGAAACCGTTGCCGGGGTGAAACGGTACCTTCCACGCCCTAACCCGTCCAGCCGGTATAAAACCGACCATTCTCCGCTTAACCAAGGCAGCTTCCAGCAGGTCAGCACAAGCGGCCTTTTATCCGCAGCGGATTCATTTTCAAGCTGCTCTCTCACCTGCACGATCAGGAACGGGGGCACCCGCCGCCCGGAAAAACGCAGCCGGACCAGCAGCTCCCCCGGACCGCTTCCCGCCTCAAAAACGCGCTCCAGCTTCAGGCCGCCTCCGGCGCTCCAGAGCTTGGGCAAACAAGCGAGCGCCAGCACACAGGCCGTTATGCCGGCTGCGAACCAGTCCATAGCCGCGCCCCGTGCGATGACGCCGGTTAACGCTGCGCCGAGCAGCGCAGTGAGCAACCCGAGCGCAGCCCGTCTCGTGCGCGGCAGACCAAGACCAGCCGCTGGCACGGTTTTACTTCTCGGGGACTTCATTTGCCCGCCTTTGCGCTGCCCGGAAGCGGCGTCTCCGTCTGCAGACGCTCCAGCACACGGAGCGCCGAGCCGCGATCCGGCTGGCCGTAAGCTCCTCGGGCAGAGAGCCGATGAGCCAGCACGGGCATTGCGACCGCTTTTACATCGGCGGGACGCACGTAATCCCTGCCCGCGATATAGGCGGCTGCCTGAGAAGCGCGAAGCCAATCGCGCGAGGCGCGCGGGCTTGCGCCCTGCTCCAGCTCAGGGGCGGAGCGGGTCGCTTGCACGATGCGCACCATATAAGCGAGCAGCTCCGGGCTGCAATGGACGGTCCGGCTTTCGCCCGCCATCGTTTCCCACTGGCGCGGAGACACGACAGGCCGCAGACCCTCCGGCGTCTGCTGCTCGCCGGCGCTCATCATTTCCAGCATACGAATTTCTTCGCGCGCTTCCGGATATCCGATCGACAGCCTCATCATAAAACGGTCCATCTGCGCTTCCGGCAGCGGAAACGTCCCTTCGCTATCAAGCGGATTTTGCGTTGCCAGCAGCAGCCATGGCGCAGGAAGCGGACGGGTAACGCCGTCCACCGTAACCGCGCGTTCCTCCATTGCCTCCAGCAGCGCCGACTGCGTGCGCGGCGAAGCGCGGTTGATCTCGTCCGCCAGCACCACATTGGCCATAATCGGACCTTCTCGATAGAGGAACTCTTCCATTTTGCTGCTCCAAACAGCTGAGCCTGTCACATCCGCAGGCAGCAGATCGGCTGTGAACTGGATGCGCTGAAACTTGCCTCCAAGCACGCGCGCGAGCGCCCGGGCGAGCAGCGTTTTACCTACACCCGGCACGTCCTCCAGCAAAACATGTCCGCCTGCCAGCATAGCGGTCATGGCAAAACCGATCACTTCTCCTTTTCCGAGCAGCACACTTTCCGAACGAGCGGCCATTCTTGCCAGCAGCGCCTGTCTTGGCTCCGGCCAATCCTCCTGTTGAGCGGACCATCCCGGTCCCGCTCCCTGCCACCTCTGCCCGTGCGCCTGCCCCGCTCCAAGAGGCTCCTCCCACATGTCGCGCTCCTGACCCGACTGGCTTTGCATGGTCATTTCCTCCTATCCGCTTCCAATCTATCAATCTTCTCTATTCATCAGTGTGGACAGCGGATGAGAGATTTAGACCTCCGTTAACAGTCTCTTAAAAAAGCAGATAGAATCGGAATCAGGCGAAAAGAGTTTATCCTCGCTCAATACGTGCGATGCGCCACATTTAAGACCTAAAACGGCCTTATCCTCGCTCATTACGTGCGATTCGCCTCTTTTAAGACCAAAAACGGCCTTATTCTCGCTCAATACGTGCGATGCGCCACATTTAAGACCAAAAACGGCCTTATCCTCGCTCAATACGAGCAATTCGCCACATTTGAGACCAAAAACGGCCTTATCCTCGCTCATTACATGCAATGTGCCACATTTAAGACCAAAAACGGCCTTATTCTCGCTCACCACGAGCGATTCGTCACATTTAAGACCAAAAACGGCCTTATCCTCGCTCACCACGAGCGATTCGCCCCATTTAAGACCAAAAACGGCCTTATTCTCGCTCAATACGGGCGATTCACCCCATTTAAGACCAAAAATGCCCTTATCCTCGCTCATCACGAGCGATGCGTCACATTTAAGACCAAAAACGGCCTTATTCTCGCTCATCACGTGCGATGCGCCTCTTTTAAGACCAAACACGGCCTTATCCTCGCTCATCACGAGCGATGCGCCACATTTAAGACCAAAAACGACCTTATCCTCGCTCATCACGAGCAATTCGCCCCATTTAAGACCAAAAACGGCCTTATCCTCGCTCATTACGTACGATTCGCCTCTTTTAAGACCAAAAACGGCCTTATTCTCGCTCAATACGAGCGGTTTGACTTAACTTCCAAGTAACATCATAGTAACTGCCCTCAACCTCCGGCATGGGTTAACCTTCACTTCATAGTTTGCCGGACTCGAGTGGAGCGAGTCTGAAACATACCTATCTCAATCATAAAAGTCAAAAAGCCAACCGGTAGCCGGTCGGCCAACTTACATTGACTAGATTCAAGTAAGCTCAAAACTTCGAACTTGGACACTCTCCACTCAAGAGCTCGAATCTGTTTTCTCCCTCAACCATAGCCCGAATGAGTCGGAATAAATCCGGATTAATTCATTACGGTTCCGCCCCGGCTGCAGCAAGCCATCCCTCGGCCAGCCCCGCCGAAGCATCGGCGCGAACGACCATTTGCTCCAACAGCCCCAGCACATCGCCAAGCGGAGCGTACAAGACTCCGGTCAAGCTGCGGAACGATGTGGCGGAGTTTAATTCTACTATGCCGGAGGGACCTACAATGGCCGCCGTTCCCGTCTCCGCATCCCAGTGAACGGTCCCGCCCAGCGCCTCCGCCGTTCGCCGGACCGGAACGACCAATCTGCCGTCTACAACGCCATACTCTCCATATCCGATCCGCAGCTCGCCAAAACTGGAATGTAGCAGAACATCCGCCTGAAGCGTACCGTATGATTTTGAACCGTCCGGCAGTTTGCTTCCGTTCGGCTTTTGCTGCGCAAGCACCTCTTCATTGGCAGCTGCGTTTGCTTTCCCCAAGGTAACCGCATCCTTGCCAGTGCCGCCCGCAGCCTGCTTGCCGCCAACAACCGCGTCCTTGCCAGTACTGCCCTCCGCCTGTTTGCCGCCAACAACCGCATCCTTGCCGGTGCCGCCCGCAGCCTGCTTACCGCCAGCAGCTGCAGCCGGCATCGCCTCATCCGGACCGCCGCTTGCCGCCAGCCATGCGGCACTGCTCCGCAGCTTGCGGCTCTGCTCCGCCAGCGCGGTCATATCGGCTGCCGCTGGAGCCGGGCGCTTCCATTTCAGCTTTGCCGCAACCGGAAACACAGGCGATTCCACCTCCGGAGTAATCGCCGCGAACCGGTACCCCTTCGACTTGTAAAATTCAATAATGGCAGGCAGCGCCTTGACCGTTTCTGCATGCCCCGTCCCGTCATGCATAAGCACGGTCATCTCCTTTTTGAGCGAAACCGACGTTGCACCCGCAACGATGTCCTTCGCCGGGACGCCGACCCGTTTGGAATCGCCGCTGTCCACGTTCCAATCGGCCATTTTGTATCCAGCGTCCCGCATCGCCTTGAAATACGCTGCATCAAAGTTGCTGTACGTTCCGCCCGGAGCCCGCACCAGATTGGTCGCCACCCCTGCCTTCAGCAGCGCTTTTTCCGTCAGGAGCGTCTGCTGTGCGTATCCCGCGAAGCTGGTATAAATACGGTCGTATTTATGGTCGTAAGAATGATTGCCGATGGCATGTCCTTCCTTTTGCACCTTTTTCACAAGCTCGGGGCGGTCCTCCACATGATTGCCTACCATGAAAAAGGTCGCCTTGATCCCATACTTCTTTAATATATCCAGCACTTCGGCGGTATGGGTGCTGGGGCCGTCATCAAAGGTGAGATACACCGTTTTGCCCGGGGAGGCCGGTTTCGTTTCTTTCACATTCGGTTTTCCCGTAGTACCCGGCTTCGACTCCTTCACATCCGACTTCCCGGCAACCCCAGTCTTCGACTCCTTCACATCCGGCTTCCCGGCAACCCCAGTCTTCGACTCCTTCACATCCGGCTTCCCGGCAACCCCAGTCTTCGGCTCCTTTGCATCCGGCTTTCCCGCTACCCCAGTCTTCGGCTCCTTCGCATCCGGCTTTCCCGCTACCCCCGGCTCCGGCTCTATCACATCCGCCTGTCCCGCAGCCCCCGGCTTCCCCGCAGCTTCCGTCTTCACTTCCTCATTGCCCCCTTTAACGGGTGCAGCGCCGACCTCATCAACCATTGCGGCATCAGATGTTTTTCCCGAAGCCTGCTCCGCGTCCGGCAAGGAAGAATCTGCGGCAGCCTCAACAACTGCCAGCGATGAATGGCCGGGGCTCTTTGCCGAGGCGCGCTTGAGGGCTTCCAGTACTAACGGCTCGCCGGCTTCGTCCGGGGCTGCCGAGGCTGAGGCCAACGACGCCGCAGGCGGGGCTGCCAGCTGATGCAAATTGCCGGAACCCCATTGTCCCGAACCCCCGCCGATACCGATCCATCCCATCCAAATTGCCGCTCCTGCCGCGAGCAGCCGCAGCCTGCGCATTGCCGCCATTCCAGTCACCCTTTCTATTCTCCGAATCTATTTGCTAGATTCTATGAGGTGGAACGGCGTTGTATGCTAGAAGGCTTTTTGACCCATTCGCGAAAATGATACGGATCGTCGGTGACGATTCCGTCCGCGCCTGCGGCAACCGCCTTGACGGCCTCCCTCCTCCGGTCTACCGTCCACACCATAACCGCCATGCCGCTGCTATGAATCCGGCGCACAAGCTTGGGCTCGGCCAGCTGCTTGCGGATATTCGCATAGGTGGCCAGATCGGCCATAGTATGCAGCCGCTCCGGCTCCATCTCCTCCGCCCGGGATATAATGACCCCAAGCGGAATAGAAGGCAGCAGGTCGTTGAATCGGCGCAGAGCGGGCAGGCTGAATGACTGCACAATGACAGGCGCTCTTTGCCAGCTCGCCGCCGGAGTGTTCGCCTCCAGCCGTTCTTCGCCGGTCATCCCGCAGCGAGTCAGCACTTCCGCCAGCGCATGCTCCAGCCCCGGCTGCAGCTGCGGATGTTTGAGCTCTATCAGCAGCCCGGCATGCCCCTTGTACCGGCGCAGCACTTCTTCCAGCGTTGGAATGCGTTCGTTTTTAAAATCTGCCGAAAACCACGAGCCCGCATCCAGCTTCGCCAGCTCCGCCATCGTCCGGTTTGAAGCCAACCCGCGGCCGCTGGTCGTGCGCTCCAGCCCCGTATCATGGAGCACAAACGGAATGCCGTCCCGCGATAGCTGCACATCCAGCTCGATATAGTCAGCGCCGGTTTTGACGGCCTGGTCAAAGGCGGCTAATGTATTTTCCGGCGCAGCAGCCGATGCTCCGCGATGCGCAATGACAAGCGGCCTCGCCGGACCGATCGGAACAGCCGAGCGGCGCATCACGCTGCCGTTAGGCGCCGCCTGCTCCGGCGCCAACGCCTCAACCTGAAACGCCGCCTCCGCGCGTGCGGGATATGCCAGCAGCACCGCAGCGGCAAGCGTTATAACCGCTACTTTAGTTCCTTTAAAAGCCCTAGTTTTTGCCGCATGCCGTTTGTTAACCATGCCAAGGCCTCCTCGCTGAGTCCATCTTCGCTTAATATGTCCAAACGAGGTTGTTTTTACCAGCCGCCTTTCAAATGCCGCGAAACAAAAAAACAAGCCCTCCCCATATCGGGAAAGGCTTGCTTCGGTTGATGCCAGCTGGCCGGCTGATAGTTTCCGTTAAAGCTCTAATTCAACTGCTAACTCAGTAAGTCACCTGCGCTCTATCCACAACGACATACGTATTGGAAGACGAGCTGTTTTTGGTGTTTGTTACCCGCACTTTGACCGTATGCGGCCCCTGCGCCAGCGGGCCGGAGTTGAAATACGGCACGATCTGGCGCGTCGGCGCGTACAGATCGACCATCGTTTCCGGGCCTCCGTCGATGGAAATCGCGGCGATGCCATGCCCCGGATCTTTGGCGCCAATCAGCGTAATTTCCGTACCCGTGAACCTGAAGTTGAAATAGCTGCCGGACACATTGGTCCAATGATCGTTCGCGCTGCTCGACCAGGTGCCGACATATTGGAACTGGTTGTCGCCGGTTCCTGTAGCGGTATCCTCAATTTCAGCCGCAGTGACAACACCCTTGAAGGCGCTGAGCGCTTTTGTGAACTGCAGCTTTTTTTCCCCGACAAGCTTGCTAGCGCCAAGCGGATAGTTGTCCGGCAAAATTTCCGGCGCCGATTCCGGCTCCCAGTAAAACGTGCCAAGCCCTTTTCCGCCGGGCACCTTTGCAATTGCCTTTTGCGTATCCTCCAAAATTTTGTACGTGCCGACCGGATCGGTTGCATGGCCGCCAACCTCCGTAACGACAACCTCTTTGCCGTATCGCGCAGCCATGTCGGTCAGATTGTTGGTCAGTCCCTGGACGTTGTTTCCGCCGATCCAGAACGGGTAGTACGAGAAGCCAAGCACATCCATTTTGCCGCCGTTGCTGACGAATTGATCAAACCAGTTGCGGGAAAAGGTATTGTCCGAGCCGCTGGACAGATGCACGATCACCTTCGTTTTTTCATTAACGGCCTTAATCGCGTCGTAGCCGCTGTTAATTAACTGCGTCAATTGATTGAAGTTGGAAGTGCTGCCCTCCGGCCAAATCATGCCGTAATTAATTTCGTTGCCAACCTGAACCCATTCCGGATCGACGCCGTTTTGCTTCAGCGTGTTCATCAGGTCATAGGTATAGTCGTACACAGCCGTTTTCAGCTGCGCAAAGCTGTGTCCAGACCATGCTCCAGGCTTGTACTGCTTGCCGGGATCAGCCCAAACGTCGCTGTAATGCAGCGTGAGCATAATGCGGAAGCCGAGGTCGCTTGCCCGTTTCGCCATGGAGACAACGCTGGCTTTATCCGCAAAACCGAGATAGCTGGTCACTCCGCCCTGCGTAAAGGTGCTGCTCGCCGGGGGATTAACAAAGGCGCGCAAACGGATGGAATCAACGCCGCTGTCCTTCAAAATCTGCAGCGCGTCCTGCTCGACGCCCTGATCGTTAACCCACTTGTAGCCGAGGCTTTCCAGCTGGCTCAGCCAGCCCACATCGGCGCCTTTTGCAGCGTCTTTAAGCGGCCAGATCGTGTCCGGCTGATCCGCGACGCTTGTTGTGCTTGCCGTGCCGGAAGCCAATCCGGCAGCCGTGGCGGTTACCGTAATGGCGCCCGCATTGCGCGAAGCCTGAAGCAGCGCCGTGGCGATGCCAGCCGAGGCGTTCGCCGGGTTAGCGTTAATCGAGCTGTCGCCGACGATCCGTCCCGGTCCGGCAACGCTGAACGTGATGGCATTGGCGGCCGTCGGGACGACGGTTCCGTTGGCATCAACAACTTTGGCGTAAACGAACACCGCGTCCGCCCCGTTTGCCGTGAGCGCTTTGTTCGAGGTCTCCATTTCCAGCTCGATGCGCGCCGGCGCGCCCGGAGTTTTGACCGTATCGGTTGCCACGACTTGGCCGCCGATTAAAGCTTTTGCCATCAGCGTGCCCGCCTGGAACGCTACCCCGCTAAACGTAAATGGAGCATGTTTCAGATAGACCGATTTGTTATCGGTGTCCGGGCTTTTTGTGGCGATTTTGGTGCCGTTTACATAAAGCTCAACCTGTTCGGCGTTGCTGTACACCTTCACATCGGTCGGAGAAGAGCTTGTCCAGTTGTTCGCAATTTTCACCATCGGGCCGGAATCGATGCCTGGAATGAGCAGATTGGGGTCCCGCTGGCTTTCATACAGGTATTTCGAGAATTTCGGCAGCCGGAACAGATCGTAGACGCCGGACTGCTGCGGAGAAACGCTGAAGCCGTTGTTATAGTCGATCGACACCCATTGCCCGTCCACCGTAAACCATGACTTGCTCCGGTTGAGGTTGAGCGCCTCCTGGAAGTTGGCCGCCTGCTGCAGCATCGCCGCCTCCCCGTCCGCGCGGGCTACGCGGCTTGTGCTGTTCGCGCCGCCGAACTCCCAGTCGCCGTATTCGCTGATAATAATCGGTTTTGTACTGTCTGTGTTGCGGATTCCATGCTGCGCGGCGCCGATGAAAACATCGTACAGATAGCCGAACTGCCAGCCTGCCGCATAACCGCCCGGATACTCCTGATGCACGATATTCACTGCATTTTGCGCAAACGTCTCCGTCATGTACGATTCATTAAGCGAGGCTTCCCAGGCAATGATCGAAGGATGGTTGCGGTCCCTGCGGATCATGTCGCGAATCTCCTGATAGGAGCGGTTCTGGAACGTCTCTCCGCCAAAATACTGCCAGCCCGAAATGCTTTCCAGCACCATCAGGCCAAGCTCGTCGCATGCTGCAAGGAACGCCGGGTCAACCGGATAATGAGAGGTGCGCACATACTGGAAGCCGGCCTCCTTCAGCTTCACGGCCTCGCGGTACTGCCCTTCGTTGGACACGGCGTTGCCAAGGTACGGGTAAGCCTGATGGTGGTTCGTGCCCATCCCTTTAAAACGCTGCCCGTTCAAAATCAGGCCGCCTTCATGAGAGAATTCGATGGAGCGGATGCCCGTATTCGTCGTTTTACTATCAACGGGCTGGCCGTCCTTCAGCACGACCGAATGCACTTTATACAAATAAGGAGAGTCCGGCGACCACAGCTGCGGATTGTTTACCGTAAGGCTCTGCGTAATCGTTACGTCGCTGCCGGCTGCCAGCGCTTGAGCGGCGCTCGTATTTTGCGCGACGACGTTATTGTCCTTGTCGACGATTGTAGTAAGCACCTGAGTAGTTTGAGAGGCTGCCGTTTCGTTAAGGACATGCGTTTTCACCTGAATTGCCGCGGAGGAGGCGCTTACATTGCCGGATGTGACAAACACGCCTCCCCCGCCCGGTTTATTCGCATAGACCGGATCGGTGATATGCAGCTTATTCATGATGTTCATCCGCACATCCCGATAAATGCCGCCCTGGTACAGGAAGTCCAGACTGTCCTGCCCCCTTCCCGGAGGAATGTCGGCATTATTCGTATTGTCGGCTTTGACGGCAATGATGTTGTCGGTCCCGCCGTAGGTAATCGCATCCGTAACATCCACCGTGAAAGGCAGGTAACCGCCGTAGTGCGTCGCGAGCAGATTGCCGTTTACATACACGTCCGCTTTTTGCATGACGCCTTCAAATTCGATGAATACTTTTTTGCCGCTGTACGCTCCGTCCACGAAGAAGTGCCGGCGGTACCATGAAATTCCCTGGTAGGAGTCGCTCACATCCGCCTTTTCCAGCATAGCGGAATGAGGCAGCGTTACATCCTCCCATGTAAAATCATCAAAATCAACCGCCTCGGCTCCAGGCTTATTCCCCCGGTAAAACTTCCAGCTGTTGTTGAAGCTCAGCGTCCGGTGATCCGTAACCGGAGGCGCATATTCCACCGGCTCTGGAGCCGCAGGCGTGATGTTGACCTTGGCCTTGTCCACCACGACGTTTGTATCCGTAGCGAGATTGTTTTTCGTTCCGGTAACCCGTACTTTAACCATGTGAGACCCCCAAGCCAAATCAGGTGATTTGAAATACGTTACTGTTTTGCGCGCGGCGGCGTAAAGATCCACCGTTACCTCCGCCCCTCCGTCGATGGAAATCTCGGCAATCCCATGTGCAGGGCCTTTGGCGCCGATCAGCTCAACCGCCCTTCCTTCGAATCGGAACGTAAAGGAAGCATCAGTCGTTTTGCTCCAATGGTCGGAGGAACCGCTCTGCCAGGAGCCTGTATATTCAAACTGGCCGCTGCCGGTTCCATACACGCTGTTCTCCACCGTAGCGAACGTTTGCGGCGGGATGTCGTTCGTAACGGACACGCTGTCCACCGGGATGAACGTGCCGGACGACGCGTTGTTTTTCGTTCCTGTTACCCTGACTTTGACCGTATGCTGGCCAGGCGCAAGCACGGACGACGTGAAGTACGTCACCGTCTCGCGCGCGGCTGCGTACAGATCTACGCTCGTCTCCGTCCCGCCGTCAATGGAAATCGCGGCAATGCCGTGTTTCCAATCCTTTGCTCCTTTAATTGCGATTTGCGTGCCGTCAAACTTGAACTCAAAGTAAGCGCCTGACGAGTTGCTCCAATGATCGGCGTAATCCGACTGCCAGCTGCCGACATAGTTGAATTCGCCAACTCCTGTTCCCGTTTCCGTATCCTGAATGACCGAAGGAGCCTCCGCTTCCGCCCATGCTGTAGTTGACGGGGCAATTGGAGCCGCAAATGTCCATAACAACATGATAATCGCAATAAGAGAAAAGGACCTTTTCACACCCATTAACCTCCTTTAATTTTAACAGATAAGGTAAGCGGTTTCATTAATATCCGTTCTTCCTCCTCCTTTTCTCGCGCTATGCGGCAGCCCCATATCTATTTGACCTTTCGAGATCAATCATAAATCTTCTGAAAATTGTTTCCCATGATTCAAATTTAGTAAAAAAATCCAGAATTATAGTCTAAAAGATACAGTGTTTCGCCATTGCTCATAAAAAAAAGAGGGCCGCAGCCCTCCTCTTTGGTTGCACCGCCAAGCGATGCGGTATTTGATTATCGGTAGTCCGGCGTGCCGCTTTAATTCAGACTGGCGAGCACCGCCTCGGCATGGCCCGCCACTTTGACGCCGCGCCATTCCTTAACGAGCCGGCCTTTTTCATCAATTAAAAAGGTAGAGCGGACGACACCCATATACTCCCGTCCATACAGCTTTTTCAGCTGCCAGACGCCGTACAGCTCCGCAACCTTATGCTCTGTGTCCGACAGCAGCGGAAACGGCAGGCTGTGTTTGGCCCGGAAATTGCCGTGCGACTTGACGCCGTCCGTGCTGATACCAAGCACAATCGCGTTAGCATTGCGAAAATCCGGCTCCGCATCGCGGAAGTCGCAGGATTCCTTTGTGCAGGCAGTGGTGTTGTTTTTCGGATAAAAATAAAGGATGATCTTGCGCCCCAGGTAATCGGAAAGCGATACCTCCGGCTTGTCCGCTCCCGATGCAGGGAGCGTAAAGTCGGGAGCCGGGGCGCCAATTGTAACATTCGACATGCCAAAACTTCCTTTCGAGAAAATACAGCTCCAATACAGCTTCGCCCTACGAACCTGCTCCACGGTACCTTTTCACGCCATGGTTCCACACCAGCATGCCCAGCGTCATGAACACGATGCCCATCACCGGTGTCAGCAGCGCGAGCTGTCCAAGTCCGTCGCCGTGATCTCCAAGGAAATACGAGGCCGGGATGACGCCGACAAAAGCAAACGGGATCAGCCAGGTCAGCACAAAACGGATCACTTTGTTATAAATGTTGATGGGATAGCGGCCGTAGTTCTGAATGTTGTACATGAGCGGCAAAATGCCGGTCGGCGCATCCGAGTAAAATGCGATTGCCGTCAAGGCCGTGTACAAACCGGCGTACACTAACACCGCCCCGATGATGAGTACGATCATGATCGGAATGTCCCAGAATTCCAGCGGCAGGCCAAGCTCAATCCAGCAGGCGACCATGATAATTACGCCGGCCAGGGAACCGATCAGCGAAGGCGGGTCCATATTTTCCAGCGTAACCTGGATCCAGTTATGAGCAGGCCGGGTCAGGACGCGGTCCATTTCCCCTTTTGTAATGTAGCGCTCGCTGAAGCTCCACAGGTTGAAAAACGTGCCAAAAATGCCGAACGGAATCATGAAAAAGCCGTAAACAAATATAACTTCCGCCTCGCTCCAGCCGCCCAAGGTCGGCGTATGCTGGAATACGATCAGAATGAAGATCAGATTGAGCGCCTGAAAGCTAAGATCGGCCAGCAGCTCAATCCAGAAATCGGCCCGGTAGGTCAGCTTTGTTTTGGCATAGTTTTTAAAGTAATCCCAAAATAGGGACGCATAAAATCGAATGTTCATGTCAACCTCCCTGTACGAACAGCCGGCGCCGCGCCGCGCGCCAGACGAGCGCAATCGGGATCAGCAGAACGGCGAACCAGAGCAGCTGAATGCCGAGCACGCCCGGTATTTCGCTGGCCGGAGTCCGCCCCGTGAATACGGAGCTTGGCAAATACGTGATGGCCTGAAACGGCAGCCATTTCATCGACTCGCCGAGCCAGCCCGGGAAAAAGCTGATGGGCAATATAACGCCGGAGAAAAGATCCACCGCCACCCGCTTCAGCCTCATCATGCCCTCGCTGCTCTCCACGAAAAATGCGGCCAGTCCCGTTAAAATATTGATTTGAGAGTTAATCAGGAATGCAAAAAAGAGCATTACCAGATAAACCGCCCAGGTGGCGGGGTCAGTCGGCAGGCGAACCGGAAACAGCAGGCACGCCAAGACCATGCCGGGAATCATAAAGAGCAGAAAACGGAACAACCCCTCCCCGAACCCCTGCATCATTTTGACGACGAGGTAGTTATAGGGACGGATCATCTGAATGGCGACGCTGCCGTCACGAATCTCGTTGCTGATCTCCCGGTCCAGATTGTTAAAATAGAACGCCCGCGCCATCCAGGATACGGCGACATAGGTTGTCATCTGTCCGATCGTGAAGCCGGCAAGCGACGTCTGATCTCCGTAAATGGCTCCCCACAGAAAGTAATACGCCCCAATATTAATCGCATAAATAATAATCCCGCTGTAATAATTGACGCGGTAGGCGAGCATCATCAGAAACCGGATGCGGATCAGATCCACATAAGCGCTAGCCACGTTGAATCGGCTCCTTCCCTTGCAGGGCCGCTTCGTTGTCGCTTCCGGCTTTATCGGTCGCGGAAGCTGTTTCACTGCCGGTGGAAGCGGAGCTGCTGGCCGCAGGCGCAGAAGCGGTCTCTTCCGAAGCATCGGCTGTCTGCGTTGGAGCTGTCACTTCCTCTGTTTCGACCGCCAGCTCGGCAGCACGCGTTTTGCCCGGCGACGCGGCGTCCCCGGATTGATAAATTTCGCGGACGATATCGTCCGTATTCGTTTCGACAATTTTCATATCGCGAATATCGAGCCGGGTTTCGCCAACGACCCGTGCCAGCGCATCGGCCACCTTCACTTCATTGGGCAGCCACATGGACGCCGTAACGTCGTTGTCTGCGCGCCAGGTTACGCCTGGAAGCCCCGCCGTCAGCTCCGCCAGCTGCCCGGTTTTGATCCGGTCGCCGAACTGGAATACAATCTCGCGGCCACGGCTCCAGCGGTTTTTCAGCTCGTCCAGCCCGCCGTCGTAAATGATGCGTCCGTCATCCAGCATAATAACGCGGGTGCACAGCGCTTCGATATCCTGCAGGTCATGCGTTGTCAGCAAAATCGTTGTTCCCTGCTCGCGGTTAAGCGTTTTGAGGAAATCGCGGATTTCCGTCTTAACAACAATGTCGAGGCCGATCGTCGGCTCATCAAGGAACAGAATTGAAGGATTATGCAGCAGACTGGCGACAATTTCGCAGCGCATCCGCTGGCCGAGGCTGAGCTTGCGCACGGGACGATTGAGCAGCTCGCCAAGCTGCAGCCGCTCTACCAGCTCGTCCAACCGTTTGCGGTAATCCTCCTCAGGCACACGATATACCTTTCGCAGCAGCTGAAAAGATTCGATAACGCCGATATCCCACCAAAGCTGCGACCGCTGGCCGAAAACAACGCCGATGCCGCCGACAAATTTTTCGCGGTCCTTATGCGGAACAAATCCATTCACCCGCAAATGTCCGGCCGTAGGCACCAGAATGCCGGTCAGCATTTTAATCGTGGTTGATTTGCCCGCCCCGTTCTCACCGATGTAACCGCATATCTCCCCTTGGGGAATCTCAAAGGAAATATCTTTGACCGCCATAACCTCGCGATATTCCCGTTTGAACAAATCTTTGAGGGCTCCGGACAGCCCCTCCCTATTTTTTTGAACGTGAAACTGCTTGCGCAGATCACGCACCTCTATAGCCGGCATGTTAGTCATGACTGGCTCCTTTCAGGTCTCTCGACATTTCCCGGGAAATGGAAGCGAAATTCCTCTTCCTGCGGCAAAGCTTGCGCCATGCCCACCCCGGATTTATAATTTTATGATATGTTACGACAGCTTGGGGAAGCAAGCGACAGGGGTTTTCGCCGTTTGCGGCTGATCGGGCCGGATGAGCGTGCAGTTTCCCGGCAATGCTCTATTTATAGATATTTACCGCAAAATGTTCATGATGGTATGGATGATGCCGATTTACACAAGGAATCATCACAGATAGTGAAGGGAGATTTTACTGCCGGATGGAAAGCAGAAAAGATCGGCATCAAACGCCGGGCAGAAGCAAAACCGCTCAGCCTAAGCCTCCGAAAAGCAAAAAACGCCGCCCTTGGCTGTGGGTTTTGTTTTCCGTTGTGCTGCTGATGGCTGGTATTGTCGCTTATTTTATTGTCGATAACTACAACGCATTAAACGGTCTGGAGAAAGATCCGGATAAATCGATTTTTAATCAATTCGAGAATAACACTCAGCTAGAAGCGCCGCCTGAATGGGAAGGCACGGAGCGTGTCAACATTCTGTTTATGGGCGGCGACGGCAGGGGCAAAAAAACGTCCCATGAACCGGCCCGCTCCGACTCCATGATGATTGTGTCGATTGATCCCGTCACAAAAAAAGCGCATCTATTCTCGCTGCTGCGCGACACCTGGGTCCAAATTCCCGGACACGGACACGGCCGCGCCAACGAAGCGATCGTATACGGCGGCTACAAGCTGAGCATGCAGATGATGAGCGAGCTTACGGGCTTGGAAATTCAATATTACGTCTACACGGAGTTCGAAGGCTTTAAGTCGCTGGTTGACGCAATCGGCGGCATCAACATCGATGTCGAAAAGGATATGAAGTACACCGACAACGCCGACGGCAACCGTTACGACATCAATCTCAAAAAAGGCTATCAGGAGCTGAACGGCGATCAAGCGCTGCAGTACGTGCGCTTCCGCCATGACGCAACGAGCGACTTCACGCGTACGGAGCGCCAGCGCAAATTCCTGAGCGCCGTCGCCGATAAGATGAAAAACCTCGGCAACATCACGCAGCTGAGCACGATTATCCGCAAAGTCAGCCCGTTCATCGAAACGAACCTGTCGGCGGACGATATGCGCCGCCTCGGCTATCTCGGCTTCGGCCTGCAAAATGCCGGCACCGCACAGCTCCCGCCGAGCAAGCTGCTTGCAGACGAGCGCGTGAACGGCGCATCGGTGCTCGCCATTACTGACGAGGACAAGCTTCGCGAGTATGTGCAGGAAACGCTGGCGGAGGATAAAAACGCTCCTTCCCCATCGCCGTCGCCGGGCGAAAACTCCGGCAGTCCGGTTAATGCGGAGTCGCCGTGAGGCGGCGGCTGGAGCTTGAGAGCTGTTTCATCCCGGCTTGCACCGCCGATTAGCCGTGTAGTCCAATACAGGGAGAGCAGAACTAACTGCTCTCCCTGTATTGTTCCAGGCTTGTGGCGCGAGGCTTAAGGGTTTTTGGCAACCTTATTGGCGCGGGTTTCTCGGTTTGAGTCTCCCGTAAGGGCGTTTGACGTCCTTACTGGCGCGGGTTGCTCGCTTTTCGCCTCCCGTAAGGTCGTTTGACGTCCTTACGGGCGCGGGTTGCTCGCTTTGCGCCTTCCGTAAGGTCGTTTGATGACCTTACGGGCGCGGGTTGCTCGCTTTGCGCCTCCCTTAAGGTCGTTTGACGTCCTTTCGGGCGCGGGTTGCTCGCTTTGCGCCTCCCGTAAGGTCGTTTGATGACCTTACGGGCGCGGGTTGCTCGCTTTGCGCCTTCCGTAAGGTCGTTTGACGTCCTTACGGGCGCGGGTTGCTCGCTTTTCGCCTCCCTTAAGGGCGTTTGACGTCCTTACGGGCGCGGGTTGCTCGCTTTGCGCCTCCCTTAAGGTCGTTTGACGACCTTACGGGCGCGGGTTGCTCGCTTTGCGCCTTCCGTAAGGTCGTCTAACGCCCTAACCGCGCGAAGCATTTTATATCACCACTTCAATTTTCATCATCCAAAACGCATCCTCTAACTTTCTAAGTCTTCGATCAGGAGGTCATCCCTAATGTCCCATACATCCGAAACTTCCTTTGCCAAACCAGGCTCCTCCCGGGCCGCGTCCGAGCGGCTGTACAGCGAGGCGCTCCAGCATATCGTCGGCGGCGTCAACAGCCCGAGCCGTTCGTTCAAAGCGGTCGGCGGCGGCGCACCCGTTTTTATGAAGCGCGGCCAAGGCGCTTATTTCTGGGATGTCGACGGCAATCAATATATTGACTATCTTTGCGCCTATGGCCCAATCATTACCGGACATGCACATCCTCATATTACCGAGGCAATCAGCCGCGCCGCCGCAAACGGCACGCTTTACGGCACGCCGACCGAGCTAGAAATCCATATGGCCCGCATGCTGAAAGACGCAATCCCCTCCCTCGACAAAGTGCGCTTCGTCAATTCCGGCACCGAGGCTGTCATGACGACGATTCGTGTCGCCCGCGCCTATACCGGCCGCAATAAAATCATCAAATTCGCTGGCTGCTATCACGGCCACTCCGATCTCGTGCTTGTGGCGGCGGGCTCCGGTCCTTCCACGCTCGGCATCCCCGACAGCGCAGGCATTCCGCAAAGCATCGCCAGCGAAGTCATCACGGTGCCGTTTAACGATGTCGACGCGCTGAAAATAGCGCTGGAGCGTTGGGGACCGGAAACGGCAGCCGTTATGGTCGAGCCGATCGTGGGCAACTTCGGCATGGTTATGCCGCAGCCGGGTTTCCTCGAGGAGCTTTGCCGTCTTACCCGCGAGGCAGGAGCGGTGGTCATTTACGACGAGGTCATTACCGGCTTCCGCTTCCATTACGGCAGCGCGCAGACGTTCGATGCGTTCCCGAACGCGGCGGCCATAGAGCCGGATCTGACGGCGCTCGGCAAAATCATCGGCGGCGGCCTGCCAATCGGCGCATACGGCGGCCGCAAAGATATTATGGAGCAGGTCGCTCCGCTCGGTCCGGCTTATCAGGCCGGCACGATGGCCGGCAACCCGGCTTCCATCGCCAGCGGCATCGCCTGCCTGGAGGTGCTCCAGCAGCCAGGCGTGTATGAGCGGATGGACCGGCTCGCCGCCGGGCTGGCGGACGGGCTGGCCGATCTGGCGTCCCGCTACGGCGTGCCAATGACGGTTAACCGTATTCGCGGCGCATTTTCCACACATTTTTGCAATCATCCGGTAACCAACTACGAGCAGGCGCAGGACACGGACGGCGAGCAGTTCGCCCGCTTCTTCCGCCTCATGCTGGATCGCGGCATCTGTCTGGCACCTTCCAAATATGAGGCATGGTTCCTGACAACCGCCCATACGGAGGAAGATATCGCCCGCACGCTGGAAGCAGCGGCGGCCGCTTTTGCCGAGATGGCCCGCTAAACTGCGGAGACGATCGTTCAACAACGTGCAAGCCAGGTTTCCTACACGGAGCCTGGCTTTAAATTTAACTATATTTAAACTCTCCCTGCCCGAACGGGTAAAATAGAATACATTGGAATGACAAGCCTGAACGAGAAATCAGAATTGCCAACGGACGGATTGGAAGGTTAGACTTTGGCTTTAGGGGCGCTTTTTTTACTCAAAAGGAGGACAAGCAATGATGAGCTGGCAAGGAGCGCGCGTTCGTTTGCGGCCGATTAATCCTGAGGATTGGGAGCTTTTTCACGATAACGATGGAGATATGGAAGCGGCGAGAGCATGCGACCTGATCTATTTTCCGCGCTCCGAGGAAGGGACCCGGCAATGGGCGGAAAAAAAAGCGGAAGAGGAGCCCGAGGGCGACAGCGTGGCTCTTGTGATCGAGACGCTTGATGGCGAGCTGGTCGGAAGTTTGAACGCCCATCACTGCGATCCCCGAGGCGGAAGCTTCCAATACGGCATCGCCCTTTTCCGCCCGCATTGGCGTAAAGGGTACTCGTCTGAAGCTGTACTTCTGCTGCTGCGGTATTTTTTCCACGAGCTGCGTTATGAAAAAGCCACTGCCCATGTGTACGGCTTCAACGAAGCCTCGATCAAGTTCCAGGAATCGCTTGGATTCCAGCTGGAGGGCCGCTTACGGGAGCAAATGTTTACAAACGGACGCCGCCACGACGAGCTAATTTACGGGATGCTGCGGCGGGAATTCGACGTGTTGTACCCTAGTCGGTAAGAGCTGACGGGCGCGAGCCTGGAACCAAATTGAACGGACTGCTCATTCTTAGGGACAAGTATTAGGCTCCAACCGCCTGGCTTGTCCTCCTCTTCACCATGTTAAGACCATTAAGGCCTTATTTTCACTTCAATCACGTGTTCTGACAAATATAAGACCAATAAAGGCCTTATTTTCACTTCAACTACGTGTTCGGACAAATATAAGACCAATAAAGGCCTTATTTTCACTTCAACCACGTGTTCTGACAAATATAAGACCAATAAAGGCCTTATTTTCACTTCAATCACGTGTTCGGACAAATATAAGACCAATAAAGGTCTTATTTTCACTTCAACCACGTGTTCGGACAAATATAAGACCAATAAAGGTCTTATTTTCACTTCAACCACGTGTTCGGACAAATATAAGACCAATAAAGGTCTTATTTTCACTTCAACCACGTGTTCGGACAAAAATAAGACCGATAAAGGCCTTATTTTCAAATTTCATCGCATTTCAAACAATATAAGACCAATAAAGGCCTTGTTTACTCTAAAAAGAGTGCCTGCTTCATCCTCCCCTACGAGCGCCCGCCGAGAACCTCCATGTGATTATCCGATATTTTGAAAGTCATTCCGCTTCAGGCGTCCACATCCGTTCCGCATCCACCAGCCGTCCGCCGTCAAAGCTGAGCTTGTATACATCCGGCATAGATGCGTTTTGCCAGAAATCGAATCCGTAATTGGCATCCCAATGATGCAGCATCGCGGACATAATTCTCCCATGCGTGCCGACGGCAATTCCTTGTCCGGCAAAGCCCCTCAGCAGCTCCTCCATGGCTGTAACGGCTCGCAAGCAAGCCTCATTTGCCGACTCCCCGCCGGGCAGAGCGTAGTCCTTATCGGTAAAAGAGCGGCGCATCGCGCCCACAACCTGCTCCCAGGAAGCGGCAACGTCGTCTCCGGCGATGGATCGCTCTCTAAACTCCTCGCACAGCTGAACGTGCAGCCCTTTGGCATCCGCCAGCGGCTGAACCGTTTGAACCGCTCTGATGTACGGGCTTGAAAATACGAGATGTATCTCTTCCTTGGCAAGCAGCTCCCGCACCTGAAGGGTGTCACGCAAACCCTTTTCTGAAAGGCCGCGGCTGCTCTCTTCCCCATGCTTGTAAACCGATTCCGCATGTCGAATCATATAAACCGTCGCTCTCATTCAGGCCTCCTAAAGCGTTCGAATTTCAGCAGCAAACTATTTCGCAAACGCTTTCAAATTATCTCTTATCATCCGTCATATCTCTATTCTACGCTCATATGATATACCAGCAAGTCTTCTTCAACACCTTGCCGAGAGGGGAAATGATCATGCCGTCCATTGTACTTCAGCTCGCGTATTTGGTCATCTTCGTCTGGTCCGTTTTTCATCTTGTCCAGGATCTCCGGCTCTCCCGCAAAGATTGGCTGAACATGCTGCTCTATTTGGCCGTGGCGCTCGTGGCGCTGAATTGGCTTTTGGATTCTTTAGGATGGAAGTTGTAACGATCGTTAAAACCAAAAACCGTTTCAAGCCGATTGCGGCTGAAACGGTTTTTTCTTGCGCGGATTAACAGGCAGGCGCTCTAATGCTCTAACAATCCGTATTTCAGCTTGACTCGGCCCAAAATTTTGAGCCAGATGCCGGAAAACAGCGTTAGGAAAAACACATTCGACAGGCCATGCGTCAAATCGAAGGCAAAGCTGGCGGCGTATGAGGCAAAAACGACCTGCCAATTCAGCGTTTCGACAAATCCGAGCAGCCCCCACAGGTTCATAATCCAGCCGAAAAGAAATCCCCAGACGAGGCCAAATAGGTTTTTGCCCCACAAGCTTCCCATGAACCGGGTGTTGCGCAGCAAACCTGCCGTGAATCCGATCATGCCCCAGCTGAACATTTGCCATGGCGTCCACGGTCCTTGGCCGAGAAACAGATTGGAGACGATCGCGGCGATTGCGCCAACGAGAAAGCCTGTCTCCGCTCCAAACACAAGCGCCGCCATAATAACAACAAACGACACCGGCTGCACGCTCGGCAGCGGCGCAAACGGAATGCGGCTGACCGCCGCGATTGCGCCAAGCATGGCGATGAGCAGCAGCTCCTCCGCACGCAGTCTGCGGCGCTCAAACCGGATGAAAAACGGCAGCATCGCTAAAAAAACCATAAGGAGGCTTAGCGGCAAGTAAAGCTCTCTCCTCCACATTGTTGCCAGCAGTACAGCCCCCGCTGCGGCAAAACACAGCGCATATACAGCCCATCCCGTACGGCCTTTAATCATAGCCCAAATCCTTAAGCGTCAGCAGCTCCGGCAGCAGCTCTCCGGCGGCGCGGCGAACAGCGGTTGTGTAATAATAGTTGTCTTTCATAAAATCGCGGGTGCTCTGCAGTCCGGCCATTTGCCCGTCGAACAACAGACCGCAGCGGTCCGTATAGGCAGCGGCGAATTCGACATCGTGACTGACCATAAGCAGCGTTGTTCCTTTGGAGCGGATGTTTTCCAGCAGTCCGGCCAGCCGGTGTTTGGACTCCGGATCAAGCCCTTTAGTCGGCTCGTCGAGCAGCAGCAGCTCCGGCTGCCCAAGCAGCACCAGGAGCAGCGCAAGCTTCTGCTGCTGGCCGCCGCTAATGTCGTAGGGATGCCGGTCCTGCAAACCGCCTAGCTCCAGCAGCTCCTCCAATTCTGCCAGAGGAGAAGCGGAGCGCTCCAGCCCGAGCCTGCGAAGCCGGTCCTCCAGCTGGCTGCCAACCGTATCCCGCGTAAAATAAAGCAGCGGGTTCTGCGCGACATAGCCGATCCGGCTGCGCGCTTCGGACCCGCCCTGCAGCTTGCGGCGGCCAAGCTTCTCTCCACCAAGGCTAATAGCACCCCGCTGCGGCTCAAGCGCGCCCGCGATGCACTGCAGCAGCGTCGACTTGCCCGCGCCGTTGCTGCCAAAAAGCGCCATCCATTGGCCCTGCTCAACCTCCAGCGACAGCCGGTTGAGCACAAGCGCCTCGTCTTTGCCGTAGGCAAAAACGAGCTCCCGGCATTCCAGCAGAGCCGGAGCGTCCGGGCTGCTGGGGGCGTTGGATTTGCTGCTGCCAGCGGCTGTGCCGGCAGTGCCGGATGAGCCGCTGGCGGCTGCCGTTCCGGCGACGCTGGATGCTACATTGCCAGCTGCCGCACTTGCAGTGCCGGATATGCCGCTTGCGGCTGCCGTTCCGGCGACGCTGGATGCTACATTGCCAGCTGCCGCACTTGCAGTGCCGGATAAGCCGCTGGCGGCTGCCGTTCCGGCAAAAGCAAGCTGCGTTGCAAGCCGGTCCTGCGAGCCGCGCAGCCAAGCTTTTCCCTCGCGTACTGTGAGCGGCACGCTGGCGGCGCGTCCCTTAGCAGTGGGAGCGTCTTCGCCAGAAAAGCGCGTTCCCTCCTGTTCCGCATAGCTGGCTTGAGGAACGTCGGCGGCCGGACTGTTCCTAGCTGGCGAAGACAGAGCAGCAAATGTAGATTGGGGGTTCATCCCTTCCGGCTCAAACGCCATAACCGATTTCCCGTTCGCTTCCGTCTGGGCGAACATCCGGGCAATCGACGGCAGGAAGCGCAAAGCCTCCATGCTCCCTTCGCCGCCGATCCGCAGCGCGGCCTCTCGCGGCGTTGCATTGCAGGCGATGCGCCCGTCCCGCAGCAGCACGACCCGCGAAGCCAAAGGGAATAAATCCTCGAAGCGATGCTCCGAGATGACAATTGTGAGGCCAAGCTCCTCGTTCAGCCGCGACAGCAGTCCGATGAACTCGCGGGCTGCAACGGGATCGAGCTGTGCGGTCGGCTCGTCGAGCAGCAGTGTTTTGGGCCGGAGCGACATGACGGATGCCAGGTTGAGCAGCTGCTTTTGCCCGCCGGACAGCTCATGCACTTCACGGTGCAGCCAGCCCTCCATGCCGAAAAACGGCACCAGCTCGCCAAGTCTACGCTGAATCGCTGCCGCCGGATAACCGAGGTTCTCCAACGCAAACGCCAGCTCCTGCCATACGGTGCTCATGACAATCTGGCTGTCCGGGTCCTGGAACACCATGCCGATCTCCTCCGCCGAGCGGCGAGGCGGCAGCGAATCCAGCGGCTCTCCATCGTAACGGATGCTGCCCTCCAGCCGGCCCTCTGGAGCAGCCTCCCGTTTCAGCTGGCGCAGCAGTGTCGTTTTGCCTGAGCCCGACGGGCCGCATAACAGCACAAACTCCCCTTCTTCAATGGACAGGCTGACGTCCTTCAGCCTGAGCTCTTCCGAACCGGGGTAGCGAAAGTTTACATGTTCGATCTGATATGACGCCAATGCAGCCTCTCCTTTTCATTCATAATAAGCGGCAGCGCCAGAAAAGCCAGATAACTCGCCAAATGCAGCCAGCCGAGCGGCGATTCTCCAAGCGGTTCCAGACGCGGGTATACCTCATACGCATGCACGCCCATAAGACGGCCGATCAGACTGTTTCCGCCGACAACGAGCAAAACCCAGCATACAAGCCAATCGCGCCCATCCATTGTCTGCTCGTCAGCGCTGCTTCGGCGGCCAATGCCATACCCTCTCGAACGCATGGACGCCGCCGTCTGCAGCGCCTCCTCCAGCGACCAGGAGACAAGCGCATGCAGCGTCTCCATCGCCTCACGCGCGTAACGTCTGCGGCCCATACCGTCGGTAAAATAGCCCATTGCCCGCTGTACCGTCATAATGGCTTTGAGACGCCGGGTCAACAGCGGCACAAAACGCATCGTTACCGTTACCGCAAAAGCCGTTTGCGGCGCAATCGGCGACAGCAAAAGCAGCAGTTTGCCCGGGTTTAACACCAAATTCAGGGCAGTGAAGGCGATCAGCAAACAGAGCATCGACACGCTGAACAGCGCGCCGTAAACGACCGACTCCAACGTAACCGCCCGATCCCACACATAAAACAGAATCGTTGCCCCTCTGCTGGAGAATAGCGGGTTAACGATAAATATAAACAAAGCTAGAATCATATATCCGCCGATGCTTCTGCGCAAAGCCCGTCCGCCGTCCAGCGATAGATTAAGGCCAATAACTGCCGCCAGCGTTGCGCCTAACAGCAGCGGATGCAGAAACAGCATGCAGAATGACAGCAGCAGCGCAAAATATAGGAAGCATACGCGGGGATGAAGGCTGGCGAATCCGTAAACCATCAGCCGCCGCCTTGCGTGCCGCTTGCATCAGGAGCGCCCAGATCGTCGCCGTAATCAAGCGTGTACATCCAGCGCACCTCGTCGCCCGGCTTAAGCGCATAACTTCCTGCGCTTTTTTTGGGGAATTCTCCGTTCACGCTGAACAGCCAGCCGCTGCCGGGGCCGTTATCGAATTCATAAATATTGTCGATGCCGACCACATAAGCGGCGGCTCCGGTTCCCTTGAACTCCAGCTGGATTTTGCCGCTGCGCGTCGCTTTTTTAAGCGCGTCCATGACGGTGGAATCCTCTCCGATCTCCACCTTGGCGGAGTCCAGTATCGTTCCCGTATCTTCTGGGCCGACGATGCTCAGCTGCACCGTCTTTTCCTTCGGCTGCGGCTTCTCGGACGGGCCAGCCTTCCCGCCCCCGGGCTTCGCCCCTCCGGCGGGCGGCGTTGCGGCGGGTTTATCCCCCGCCGCTCCCGCCGCTCCCGGCTTCGCCGTGGCCTGCGGCGCGGCCGTCTTCGCCGGGGAAGGGGACGGGGACGCATCCGCTGACGCTCCTGCGTCAGCCCCTGTCCCTGTCCCCGGCTGCGCATCGGCCTCGCCGCGGCCGCCGGAGGACGAATCGTCCTCCGGCGCTCCTGTCGGCGGCGGGGCGGTCTGCGACCCCGCCCCGCCGGCGCCGTCCGGGCTTGGCTGCGGCGATGCGCTCGCAGCCGGCGCGGTGCTTTGGAGCGCGGCCGTCTGCCGCTCTCCGGCGCCGCCTCCCGCTGCCCCGCTGTATAGCCATGCCGTTCCGGCCACGATCAGCGCGGCGGCGGGAATGCCGAGCAGCTTCCATTTGTGGCGGGCCCAGCCTGTTGAACGTTTCATTCCACTCTCCCCAATCTATACAAACACTTTATTGATTCCGTCCGCGCACGCCGCCCGGTCTTCCATAAACGGCAAAAAGCATCTCCCGTAGCGGAAGATGCGAATGACAAGCGGACCGCCCAAAGAAAATACCTCTTGAGTCCGCCGACACCCCATCCTCGTGGGCTTGACCGATTGGATCAAAAGGCAGGTCTCCTGGCTTCGCGTCATGGCAGGACGCTGCCCCCCTTCCCGTTCCCTGAGGGAACAGTGGTTCATAGGCAGCCGCTCGGCGTTACAGTGGCGGGACCGCGCCGAAGTTGCATCGGCTTCCCTATTAAGCTGCCGGAGATTGCTCCGCCCGCAGCACCTTTTGAGCATATGAAGCGGTGCTCCGCGTAACGGATCCGCTATACAACTACCTTCCATTGTAGCAGATTACCCCCCGGAAGTCCGGCGATAAACTGAACGGCAGACGTTTTGCCCCAATTGCCGGACCTTCGTAGTAATTGCCCCTATTGCTCATACTATGCATCATCTTGCAGTTCTTCAAACGGTCGGGGTACGCCTCCGATGCATACTGCAGCCGTCGATCAGAGTGTTGAATGAAGCCTTCTATGGCTTCTTCGAGACATAAGCTTGTTCCGATGCAACTAGAGCCACATCTCTAAATAGTAAGAGATAGTGTCCTAGATACTGACCTAAGAGCCGATTCAACCGAACATTAATTCTCATCATTACTAGGGCATGTCTGCATAATGCTTCAAAAGCGAAAACCATAACATAATTTTACAAGGACGAACATTTTCAAAGGGGGTGGGTCCTTGGCCGGCGATGCGGACTGGCAGGATGCATCAATTGATAGCACTTCCTTCAAAGTTCAGCAGAATGCGACGGAAGCTAAAAAGGGCTGAAACGCCGAAACCAATCCAAAAATCAGACTTTCCAGAGGAGGCCGAAACACCAAGAACCACACTATTGTGGATACATTCGGTAATTTAGATCACCTATTTTTAACGCCATGACATATTCATGACTACACAGTGACGGTTGAAACTCTCTCTAGCGTAACTCTGTCCAGAAGTGTAGTTTAAGCCGACTCGAACCATGTACTCAAGACGCAACGTTCTGCCTCCCTCCAAAGTCAAAGTCGAATACGGCAATCCCTGGTATTCGATTTTTATCAGTAGAAAGAACAGTATGTCGTGGGATTCTATCCAAAATAATTCAAACCTTCCGCAGGATCGCAACACACCATGACAAGCTTTCTTGAGATTTTAGAGTTTTGCCTTCTTGGCTTCTTCCATGATTTTGTTGAAGTAACTCTTTATGATAAGTTTTCAGACATCCCCTATTTAATTCAACATAGTACATAAAGCACATGATAAAATACCTATATAAACCAACAAAAAACAGATATATACTATTTATGTAAATACATACCTTGAGGAGGTAATAAAATGAAAAAAAGAATTATGTTTTTATCTGCCCTGTTGTCTCTGAGCCTTTTATCATCAGGAGTATCTGCAGAATCTTCTTCAAATTTATTGTCTGCTAATGAGTCCATATTAAATCAAGTAAATAAAGAAAAAGAACTACTTGAAGGTCTAGATCCATATCTTCAAGAACTTAGAAGTCTTGGAAATCTATATTTTGATGATTCAGTTAGCAGCTTTAAAATTAATAATCCTAATGATAAAAAACTTGTATTTTCATATTCCTCAGATTTAGAAAATTCCAATCAAATAAATGCACTAATAGACAAAATAAAATATGAATTCCCAGAAAATATCATCGAATTCAGGGTTTCTAATGAAAAATCGTTCCCTTCCGATACACTGCTCGAAATAAATAAAGATATTTTTGATAATCTGGAATTTTATAATAGTTTACACGCTAACATCACATCTACTTTTACCGATGAAGAAATAGGTAGAGTTATAATTGAAAGTACAAATCTATCACAAAAAGCGAAAGACTTAATACTAGATAGATACGGAGAAATTATTGAATTTCGAGTAAGTAATGAATTCCAAGGAGGCGTAAATACTGTTTCTAGGAATGGAAATAATTCTCTTATTGGTGGCGGAATTGCAATAAACAACAACAGTTGTACAATTGCTGCAACAGCAAAAAAAGGAGCAGATAGGTATATAATAACAGCTGAACATTGTTTAAGCTCTGCAAATGGTACAACCTCAGTTAATCAAAATACATCAAAAGTGGGAGTAGAATGGGCTAAGGCAGGGAATGGACAAGATATTGGACTTATAAAAATAACTGAAACTGGCCGTCAAATTAGTAATGGGGTAATTAAAACATCTACTTCAAGTTATGATGGAAGCTTTACTAGCACCTCTACAGTAACACAGGGTCAGAGCGTATGTAAGTCTGGTATTACTACAGGGTATACATGCAGTACGGTTCTTAGTACTAGCTTTAATCCCGTAGTAAGTGGAGTAAACCGGCCGGATCAGATTAAAATTGCAAATCCTAATTATCAATTTCAGGATTCAGGTGATAGCGGCGCCCCTCTTTTCTCAAGTAATGCCCTCTATGGCGTAATGTCAGGAAAATCAAGTCTTTCAGGGAACGATGCTTGGGCCTCCGCTACAAAAATTGGAACTTTCGCAACATATTGGCCTGATTACACGTTGTTTTTATATGGCATACCATTTTGAGAGAAAAAAAGCCGGGTGCCCCGGCTTTTTCTTGTAGGAGGAGTTAGATGAATTCGGTCTTGAAGCTTATATTAGCGATTGGGTCTATCATTGCATTAACTGCTTGTAATTCTGACTATTCATCGAGAATAAATTCTAACTCAAATGAGGTTGTATACGAACTGATTGGATATGTGGTGAAAAGTGAATCTGGTAAGATGTTAGTAACCTCTTATAATGAAGAAAAATCATCTGATTACGAAGCAATCTGGGTTTTATCAAACTCAAATATAGAAATTGGTAATAAGGTTAAGATTGCTTTTAATGGCGAAATAGCGACATCAGATCCGGCGTATGGAGAGGCAAAAAGAATAGATATTATTAACGAAAGCAATGAACAAGTTAAAATAATTAATAAGGTTATAAACAAGTACAAAGGAATACAAATTCCTATTTTTAAATCGATTAACCTGGTTGATCAAGAATGGAATGTGATACTATTCGATGCAAAAACACGCGAAAAAGAAATTCAATTTACCATTAAAGAATAAGACTTAAAACGTTCACGTTAAATGTGGGTCTGTCAATTACTTTGTGTAAACCCACTGACAGTGAAACCTAGCGTAGATGCTGACCGATACGTTCAGGGAAAAAGACGGAGAGCTGGAGGAGAATTTGCCCCCAGTTCTGGATCCGGCCTGTCCACTTGCGGGTGACGTCCATGGTCGCCAGGTAGAGCATTTTGAGAAGCACTTCGTCTGTTGGGAAGATGCTCTTACCCTTTAGTGACCTTGCGGAGTTGCCGATGGTAGCTCTCAATCATGTTTGTCGTGTAGATGAGCTTGCGGATCTCCGGTGGATATTTGAAGAACGTAACGATCTCGGGCCAGTTAGTCCGCCACGAGCGAATGATCAGCGGATACTTGGTGCCCCATGTTTCCTCAAATCGTTCGTGTTCCAACAGCGCCAATTCTTCCGTTGCGGAATTGTAGATCGGCTTCAGGTCGGCTGTGACCTTATTGAGATCCTTATAGAATACATAGCGGGTGGAGTTACGGATTTGGTGGATGATGCACTTCTGAATCTCCGTCTTCGGGTAGCTGGCGCAGAGGGCCTTCGAGAAGCTTGAGAGGTTGTCTACGCACGTGATGAGAATATCCTGGACACCGCGGTTCTTGAGTTCATTAAGGACGCTCAGCCAGAACTTGGCCGACTCGATCTCGCCGATCCACATGCCCAGCACGTCCATGTTGCCGTCCAGGTCAATGCCGATAGCCATGTATGCTGCCTTGTTCACGATGGCCCCGTCCTGCTTCACCTTAAAGTGGGTGGCATCGAGATAGACGACCGCATAAACGCCTTACAGCGGCCGATTCTGCCATTTCTTGATGAGTGGCAGCAGTTTGTTCGTGACATTGGAAATGAGCGTCGGTGAGACCTCAATACCGTATAAGCTTTGCAGGTGATCTTGGATCTCCAGCGTGCTCACGCCCTTGGCGTAGAGGGCTACGATTTGGTCCTCAATTCCCGTCACGTTGGACTGATGCTTCTTGACCACAAGTGGCTCGAACTCGCTCAGTCGGTCACGCGGCACTAGGATCTCTTGCTCGCCGTATTCGCTGACGACCGTTTTCTTGCTTTTGCCGTTACGGCTGTTAGGCGTGACCTTAGCTTTCGTCTCATGCTTCTCGTAGCCCAAGTGCGTACCCATCTCGGCCTCCAGCATCTCCTAGATGGTCTCGGCAAACAGGTCTTTCAACGCGTTCTGCGCATCCTGCGCGGCCACCAGTTTATTCTCCTTAATGAATGCCCGCAGTTGCTCCTTCGACCATAACCCCATGTGTACTCCCCAACCTTTCAACTATTTCCATAGTAAATTGGTTTTGGAGTTTACACAAAAGATTTTACATACTCCTGTTCGACTCTCTTTCCTACGCTAAACCAACTCTTCAGCTCATACCTCCCTGGTTTTCTGCGCTAGTCCTACATCTAAACTCACTCTAATTCAATTTCCTTTGCTTTATCAACAACTGTCGTTCCGTTCTTCTGCATCCTATTTACACTCTAGCTCCTTCCAACTAATCATGTCTTTGTTACCTCTACGCTCCGATTCTTTTCATTTAGTCGTAACTTCGTTTGTACCTGCTCCCCATCCCCCCTACCATTGTCCTAGCTTCTCCGTAGCCGTTCCTCTCTTTAATCTCCTTCTTTCCGCACGGTTGCTGCCCCCCAACTCTAATTCGCAAACGAAAACGTTACATTCGGGCTGGACGCGCTCACCGTATAACTGCGGTTCGATCCGCTTTCCCAGACAACATTTCCGCTGCTGTCTTTTTTAAGCGCTTTGAACTGAATTGCCGCCCCTGCCGGAAGCTGCGCCGTCACGGTCCAGGCCGGATAGTTCGACGCCGAGCCCGGGCCAATCGCTTTGGCCGGGTCCCAGCTGCCAAGCTCCGCCGCATTGCCGGAAATATAGACGTTCTGGCCCGTCACGGTGGCAGCGTTTTGGATGGTAAAGGTGACGTTGACTAGGCTCTGTGAAGGTTTGCTAGAGGATATCTTTCCGTCTATAACCCATACCTCGCCGTTGTTTACGGCATATCCCGTTTGCTGGGCCGCAGGCAGCTGGCTGCTCCCGGAATTGAACACAACCTTCGCCTGGCCCCAGGAAGGAATGACCGCCTTATACCAGCCGCCGCCTACGTCGCTCATCGCCGTTCCAGGCCAAGCCGGTCCGTTTTTAACAGGGTTAACGCTGTCGTCGTAGTAATACATGTTAGGCGTGCCCCACCCGGCTGGTTTGTAAAAATGAACGCTCATCCCGGTTACCGGAGCTGCCGACGGCGCAGGCGTCGCACTTGGCGCAGCCGTTGGAGCCGTACTCGCCTCGTTGTACAGCACAGCGATTTTTCCGCCGCCCAGATTGCCTTTAATACGGCCGTTCGACACCGTAAAGCTGCCGCCGCCCGACGCTTTGCTGGTATACACGCCGTTTGCCATATTGGTCACGGAATCAACCGCCATGTCTCCGCCAAGATTGACGATAACAGCGCCTTTGGCTCCGCGCTCAATCAGCATCGTTTCGCTGCGCAGCGTTCTTAAATACTCGCCTTCTCCCGCCATCGCGTTATGAAACTTGTTAACAGCCGCGACATCCGGGTCCTTCCACAGCCCTCTGCCGGGCTCTCCGAGCTTGCTGCCGAACTTGCCGCTTCCAGCCGGACGGTCGAAAAAGAGCGACGTCGTCTCCGCGCGGGCCGCAATAAGCGCCCAGCCCATTTCCAGCTGGTAATCGGTCATCGCGGTTGATTCGCTGCTGTCATTGGCATAGGTGTCATGGGATTCCACCCAAGTAACCAGCTTCGACGGATTAATATTGCCCGCCCCGAAAGGCTGCGACAGACCGACGTTGACGCTGCTGCCGAAGCCAACCGCGCGGCGCACCTCATGGCCGAGGTTCGACGCCGTAACGCTCATCAGATTGGCGTATCCGGCCATATTGTCCGCCGCTCCCTGCAGCACCTCGCCGTAGTTGTACAGCTTCTCCTTATCCGTCAACGCTCCAAGCACGCGGGGCCAAAAGTTCGACCCGGCCGGGTCGTCGGGAAGCTCAATATGTTTCGCCGCATCAAAACGGAAGCCGTCCGCGCCAAGCGCCACCGCATCGTTGAGAAAAGCAATGACCTTGTTTTGCAGCTCCTGATTGGAGGTGTTAAGGTCAGGCAGCCCGATGCCCCATTGCGTCACCTGCCAGCGGTCGTCCCAGTTCTCCACTCCCCTCGCCTCATGCCAAAACGCAGCGTTGTCGCGGATGGACGGATCGACGTTTGCTGCCGGTTTGTACGTCTGCTCTCCGCCCCCGGCGTTGCCGGTATGGTTGGCAACAACGTCGACGATGATGCTAATGCCGTATTTGTCCGCTTCCTCGGCCATTAACCGGAACTGCTCGCGAGTGCCGAGCTGCGTGTTGCCGATGGCGAAATTAACCGGCTGGTACAGCACCCACCATTGGCTTCCGTCCACGGCAGGCTCCTTATTGCCCTGAATCGGCGAGGTTTGGACCGATTTAAAACCGGCGGCCGCAATAGCCGGGAGGTTTTTGCGGATGTTTTCGAAGGACCAGTTCCACGCATGAAAAATAACGCCGTCCTTCGTCGCCGCAGGCAGTCCCGCGCTTTGTGCAGCCGCAGCCTCCGCCGTTCCATTCAAACCATTCCCGCCAACAGCGGCGTAACCTGCCCCCGCTATCGTTTGCAGCAGCAATGCGCCGGCAAGCAGCGAGCCCCAGCGTCTATTTGTTTTTTTTAATGGCATCAATCATTCTCCTTTTTAATCATAGATGGCATTGCAAAATGCAAGCTAGGTGAACGGCTCTTTTATCCGGCTAATGTTAACGCTTACATTTAAAATGAAATCATTTCCTATGTACAGGCTCCCTCCTTTCATTGTCCGGCTTGCACAGGGATGAACATCTGTTCATCAATCCTGAGCAAACGATTGCGCGGTATTGTCTCGTCATTATGCAACCGTTTGCACAAACTGTCAACGGGACATTCGACATAATTATACAAGCGGCCTATGTGGGCATCACCTGAATCATTTTAAGCGTTTAGTCCTTCAAAATGCTCTGCTTCGACGGTCGGAAAGTCCCGATTAAGGTGAAATTTGGATAATAAAATAAGCCTTCCCGCCGCCGGAAAGGCCTAAAGAGGAGTCATTTTCTGAATGGACTCGAGTTCCATTAAAACCGCAGCTCCACCGCGCTGGTCTGCGTTTCGTCTTCTCCATGCTGGCCGCTTGCAAATAAGGCATATCCTACGCTGAGCAAAACGAGCAGCAGCACCGCGCCGACAAGCGCAAATGCCCACCTCGGTATTGGCTTTTCTTCCATGACTTTGCCCCTTTAACGATCTTAATGATTGATCACGCTTACGACACGCGTTTGCATTTCCCATCTTACGAACAATTTGACTCCATACATGCAGCTTCCATTATGCGAATGATCGGACAGGACTGTCAATCCTATCCTACCCTTCGTCACAAAAAAGCCTCTCCCGGACCGGGAAAGGCTTTGTCACTCTATTATTCACATTCGTTAATCATTATCGGCAGCACGATCCGCGTAAACAGCCATCGCATCGCGCATGAACAAAGCGAGGCCTTCTCCGAACTGATCGATATTGCGGGTGAAACGCTCGTCGTCGATATACATTTGGCCTAGCCCGCGGAACATTTCCGGCGAATAACTGCCAAACCGCTGCAGCATACGGTACCACTCGCCGACAGCCTCCTGGGCCTCATCCGAATCCGGCTGCAAATGCCTTACGGACGCAAGTTTCCGGTACAGGTCGTTGAACGCCTCCTGATCGTGCTTGCCCATGCCCTTGGCGTATTCGTTCGCCCGGTCGACGGCCTCGTCTCCCCAGCGCTCCCTGGCTTCCTGCTCATAGGGATTGTGGCTAAAATTAAATCCTTCAAACCGCTCTTTACCGCTCATGGTCCTCTCTCCTTCGGCATCCTGAATCGTCATTTCGACGTTGCGGATCAAGGCGTCCAGCCGCCGCCGCTTCTCCAGCAGCATCTCCCGGTGCATCTGCAGCGCTTCGGCCGCCCGGTAACCCGGGTCCTGGAGGATTGACTTGATCTGCTTCAAAGGGAATCCGAGCTCGCGGAAAAACAAAATTTGCTGCAAGGCGGCCAGATTGCGGTCCGAATACAGCCGATAACCCGATTCGGTCGCTTCTTCCGGATGAAGCAGGCCGATTTCGTCATAATGATGCAGCGTCCGGACGCTGATTCCGGCCAGTTCGGCCACTTCTTTTACCTTGAACATTTTGTTTGCGTCTCTCCCTTCTGCATCAGAATAAGGCCTCACGTTGCGTAAGGGTCAACCACTTTTTTTCCCAATCTCCGGGATGAAATATGATATAGTATACGATGAAAACGCTTGTCCATTCCAAGGAGGCTTGCTACATATGTTCCATTCAAAATCCCCCTGGCGCCGGACGCTTCGCCGCCTGCTGCCAGTTGTCTCCATAAGCTTTGCGCTGCTGCTTGCCGCATGCGGCGACGGCGGATCCGTTGCAACCGAAGGCTCCTCCTCGCATGCAGACTCTGGCTCTCAGGACGGCCACGGCGACCATGCCGCTACCGATATTCGTGAGGAAACCGCATCCGCCTCGCAGCTCCCGAAGTTTTTGGACACTCAGCCGGAACAAATCCAGATCGTTTATACCGCAACGGCAACAGCAACCGACCTGCTTTCCAAAATGCCCTGTTACTGCGGCTGTATGGAAAACGTCGGCCATAAAAGCAATCTGAACTGTTTTATAAACGAAGTACGCGAGGACGGCTCCATCGTCTGGGACGATCACGCAACCCGCTGCGGCGTCTGCCTGCAAATTGCGGCGGAATCCATCTCCATGAAAGTAGAAGGCAAGACGGATGAGGACATCCGCAAAACGATTGAAGAAATGTACGGACGCAGCTGAAAATGAATGACTACGTTAAAAGAGCCGCCCCTGAAGTCATCGTCAGATGACCGGGGGCGGCTCTTTTATTCTCGTAAGGAGCCCTCACAAATCTGTAAGCCCCTTAATATTATACTAATATAGCGATTTTTCGGAGGACGTGGAATGACTTTTAAACAAGTAAAAATCAGCCGTTTTAATAGCTCAAGCCCAGCCGTCATTCTTGTATTGTTTATTTTGCTGACGATTGTGGTGCGCATCGTTCCCAGCCTCTATGCAAATGCTGGAGGGGATTTTTCGGCTCGAGCGACAGTTGGTTTTGATATCGTTAATGTGAGTTCAATTCCGCTTAGACGCACATTTATTTATGGCGATTTTGAACAGCCGACTCCAGCTGCGTATCTCCCGCCAGGCGGAGATCATCATTATGAAGTTGAAGTTGTCATATTTACAGATACCGCCGGCACCGCTATCTATCGCTCCGAAGGCACCGATATTGAAGTTTCCTTTGTTTTATCTAACTCCGCCGGGTGGAAATTAAGAAATCCAGACATCCCTTTTTATACTACAAAAGGTCCCATTGCAGCTATCAAATCCTCCCGCACTCTGCTGCTTATTTCCGATTGACGAATAGTTAGCGTAACTAAAATGCGGAAGAAGGAGGATGTGAACATGGGGATTACCCTTGTTTTGTTTATTCTATTGGTGACGGCTGTCCGCATTTTTGGCGACTGTTTAAATTCCCCTGTTGAACGTGCAGCGGACTCCATCGGCTTCGATATTGTGAATACAAGCAGGTTCCCTTTATTTATATCTTTGCTTAGCGGCATTGCCCCGCCAAGTCCATCCGGCAATCTGGCTCCTGGCAGTTCGCATCATTTTGAGCTGCAAATTATTTTCTTGGAAGACACCAGCGCCGATGTCGGATACCAAAGTATTGGAGCGTCCGTCTCCTTTACGTTAAGAAACAGGGCTTTTCCCACATACCGGAATCCCAGTATCACGGATATCAATATGTCAGGGCCGATTACGACAAAAAGTCCTTCTTCAAAAACGTTAATTATCGCTAACGCATAGACAAAAACGGGAGGAAGCTGAGCCCCGCTCAGTTCCCTCCCATTTTGCAGCTGCGCTTAAGGATACGCAGGTTTAAATCTTTGTGCAGGCCTTATGTGGAGTCAAGATGTCTCTTTACGATTCAAAAATGGCCCGAACTTAGTCGTCGTCGCGGTCATTGGATTTTTTGCCGCGGTCGTCGCGGTCGTCGCGGTCATCGTCGTCGTCATCCTTGTCATCATCTTTATCATCGTGGCCGTGGTCATGACGGTTATCGTCTCCGCGGCCATTCCAGCTGCGGTCGTCGCGGTCATCGCGGTCTACTTCAGTAATTTTACCTGTGGCGGCGTCAACATCAACCTCAACAATTCCTTTGTCCGTAGACAGCTTAACCTCGTATACAAAACGGCCGTCCTCGCGGTCCTTTTTCACTTTGATCAGCTTGCCGGAAACCGCCTTTTGGGCAATTTGCACAGCCTGCTCCTTCGTGACCGCCTTTACTCCGGTCTGCTTCGCCGGTGCCGGTGACGGCTTCACGGTCGGTTTAGGCTTAACGTCGGTTTTTTTCGTGTCATGGTCCTTAGCCGTTATAATGCCGCCCGGCTTCGGAGATGGCGTTGGCGTTGGGGTTGGGGTTGGGGTTGGGGTTGGAGATGTTGTTGGCGATGCGGACGGAGAAGGCGAGCTGCTTGGCGCCGAAGTCGCAGCTGCAGCATCGTCGTTCACGTTTACGTACTTGCCCAGAAAATCTCCGCTGTAGGCGTCAACATGAATTTCGAACACACGGCCCAGGTAATCTTTTACATCCACCTCGTAATAAACTTTGCCGACCTCACGCTCCAGCTCAATGCCCTCCACCTGTCCGGTTGCATGCTTCAACGCTACTTCGCTCGCTTTGTCCAGACCGATCATGGAACTCGATTGCGAGGCGAACGCCGCCGTTCCGCCGATCGCTCCCGCAACCAAAAGGCCCGAGAAGGCTGCCGCCCATTTCTTTTTGCTCATCATGCTCATGTTCATGTTCAACACTCCTCTCAGTTATCATCGCTCGTAATAAGGCACATGAACAATGTAACGCCCCCGAATGAGAAAACTATTGGAGCAACATTAGAAATCGATGATAAAACTCAGAGAACAACAAAGAAGAGCTCCGCAGTGTCGCGAAGCCCTCTAATCGGCTGTTCAATCGTCATCATCGTTGCCGCCACGCTTTTTATCGCCATCATCGCCGTGTCTGTCGTCGTCGTTTCTGTCATCGTCATCGTTATCATCGTCGTCATCGCCGCCTTTTTTGCCGGAGCCTCTCGGCGGCGTATGCTTCTCGTCCCAGACAACAGACATCACTTTACCGGAAATGGCGTTGATCTGAACCTCCGCTCTCCTGCCGTCAGACAGCTTCACCTCGACCAAATAGTCGTTCCGGCTGCCGCGCTTCACATCCCTGGCTTTACCCTTAAGATGAGCGGCCGCCAGCTTTTTAGCCTCCTCCGCCGAAATCGCCCGAGACTTCGGCTTCGTTGTGGGGCTTGGCTTTGCCGTCGGTTTTGTCGTTGGCTTTGACGTTGGTTTTGCCGTCGGCTTTGATGATTGCTTCGGACTCGGAGTCGGCGTCGGAGGTGCCTTTGAAGAGGACGGCGATGGAGTCGGCGACGTTTTCCCTGGCGTTGTCGTTCCGTCAGGCGGTGAGCCGGGCGGCTGCGTTCCGGGAAGCAGCGATGAGCCTTCGGCAGCTCCAAGGCTGTGAATGGACATAATCGTTCCATCCCGCGCGCTTAGGCCGAGCTCGTACTGGCGGCCGCTGCTGGCCAGCACGATTTTATACCGGTCGCCGCTCAACCGGGTTTCCTTGATCATGCCGTCATATTGGTCCAAAACGGCGTTTTCCGCCTGCTGTACGCTAAGCAGCTGCGGACTGGCCCATATTCTCTCCACGGCAAGCCATACGGCTGCAACGAACACTACCGTCGCAAGTCCGAGTCCAATGATCCGGTAACGTCCGCTCATCGCTTCCCCTCCTCCTTTTTGCTCTTGTGAGAATAGGATAGCCGATGCGGATTAGATTTTGCTGAGAAAGCGACAACTGCCGTCGTGCCAAGTCCTTCCACGCTCTCCAGCGTCAGCTCCGCCCCGATAGCCTCCGCCAGCTCCTTGCCCAGCGACAGGCCCAGCCCGGTTCCGCCGATGCTCCTTGTGCGGGACTGATCGACGCGGTAAAAGCGGTCGAACACCTTCGGCAGCTCATCCTTAGGAATGCCGATGCCCCGATCCGTGACCCTCAGCTCCGCGCCTCCGCCTTTCCGCTCCGCGACAGTTACGGTAATCTCATCCTCGCTGTATTTGCGGGCATTATCCAGCAAAATAAAAAGCAGCTGCTTCAGCTTGGCCGCGTCGCTCCAGGCCGTAACCGGAAGCTCCGGCAGCCGGACCGAGATCGCCCGGTCGTAGGCGCTGCGAAACGCCTGCGCCGATTCCTCCGCTGCAGCACCGAGCTCTACCTGTCCAAGCGAAACCTGCCACTGCTCCTTGGGACGGGCAAGCAGCAGCAGCTGCTCCGTCATCTCCTTCATTCTCACCGCCTCGGAATGAATCGCCTGCAGCGATTCCTCCAGCAGCTCC
Organism: Paenibacillus pasadenensis; assembly: GCF_023715725.1. GTDB lineage: Bacteria > Bacillota > Bacilli > Paenibacillales > Paenibacillaceae > Paenibacillus_O > Paenibacillus_O pasadenensis_A. Next base: position 3,287 of record NZ_JAMBOT010000019.1, on the reverse strand, counting down.
GGACGCTCCTTGCCGCGCCGCAGCAGCAGGCTGGCGTAGCTTTCAATGACGGTCAGCGGCGTTTTCAGCTCGTGGGAGGCGTTGGAAACGAAGCTTTTCTGTTTGTCGTAGTTATTTTCCAGCTGCTCAATCATGCTGTTAAACGTCTCGCCCATCTGGGCCAGCTCGTCCCGCGTCCCCTCCTGCTGCTTCAGCCGGCGGAAGCTGCCGCTTCCCCGGATATCTCGCATCGTGGAGGTCATTGCCTGGATCGGACGCATGACCAGCCGGCCCAGCAGCCAGGATGACAGGAATACCGGCAGCAAAGCGAGCAGCGTCACGGCCGTCAACACCCGGCCCAGCACCCGCAAGTTGTCCGACGCCGCCTCCATGCTTTGCATGACCTGAATGTTCGCAACCTCGCCGCCGCTCCAGATGACGGGAATCGAGGCGTAGCTGAAGCTGCGTCCCTCGAAGTGAACCGTACGTACCTGCCGTTCCTCCGTAAAATGAAGCTGCCAACGGCTCAAACCCGGCTCGCCTGCCGAGGTGACCCTTCCTTCGGCCGACCCGTGTGCGTCCACGATGCCGATCATGCCGTCCAGCGGCACATAGGCGCGCAGCAGATCGCGCATCGCAGCCGTATCCGCCGCCTCTCTCAGCCCGGCAGCCGCCGTAACCGCCTCCGCTTCCGCACGCATAAGCTCGCTGTTCGTGGAGATGCGCCAGAACATCGCGTAGATGGATACATTCATCAGAATAATGACGGCGGCGAACAGCACGGAGGAGTAAAGATGGATTTTGCTGCGCAGCCTCATGAGCTTTCCCGGAGGACGTACCCGACGCCGCGAACGGTCTGAATCAGCTCCTGGGCGAAGCCATGGTCGACTTTTTTGCGCACATAACGTATGTAAACATCTACGACGTTTGTATCCCCCAAGTAGTCGTAGCCCCATACCGCCTGCATAATCTGGTCCCGGCTGAGAACTTGCCGCTTGTTGCGAAGCAAATACACCAGCAGGTCGAACTCACGCGGAGTCAGCTCAATCGGCTGGCCGCCTCGGATGACCTCCCGGGTGCCGGGGCTGAGTCGAAGCTCCCCCGCAGCGAGCCAGTCTTCAGGCTCATCCGAAGCCGCCGCTTCCTCCGGCTGAGCCGGAGGGCGAAGCCTCAGTGCAGCGCGCACGCGCGCAAGCAGCTCCTCCATCTGAAACGGCTTTGTAATATAATCATTGGCGCCTTGATCAAGACCGGCCACCTTATCCTCCACGGAATCTTTGGCCGTCAGCAGCAGAACGGGCGTGCGCGTATCAGCGGTCCGTATGCGGCGAAGCAGCTCGAAGCCGCTCATGCCCGGCAGCATGACGTCCAACAGAACCGCATCCCATGTCTGGGAGCGGTACAGCTCCAGCGCCTGGGAGCCGTTCGACGCCCGGCCGACGCGGTAGCCTTCGCATTCCAGCTCAATCTCCAGCAGCCGGCCAATTTTGTCTTCGTCCTCAACGACGAGAATAGCCTCGTTCACGGCCTTCCCTCCCGGTTGTTCTCTCAGCCGCTATTTTACCGCATATCTGCTTGGCGTCAAACGGCCGGTAAAAATAAAAAATGGACTCGCCGCGAGGCTTGTCCATTTTAGAGGTCTAATAAGTTGGCTCTGGTCTGACTGGTGCCAACTATTAAAGAAGAGAGAACAGGCGTTAGCCGTTGCCCTCTTTTAAATATTTTTCCGTCAAGACCGATAAAAGCTCCACTCCCACCTCGTTGTGCCCGCCTTCGGGAATAATGAGATCGGCGTATTTTTTGGACGGCTCAATAAAAGCTTCATGCATCGGCTTAACCGTGTTGAGATACTGATCGTGTATGGACTGGATCGTCCGGCCGCGTTCTTCAATATCCCGCAGCACTCGCCTTAGAATACGCACATCCGGGTCCGTGTCGACGAACACTTTAATATCCAATAGCGAGCGCAGATGCTCATCCGACAGGACGTGCAGCCCCTCAATAATAACGATTCGACTTGGTTTGAGCTCGACCGTTTCGTCCGTTCTACGAGCATGATTCGTAAAATCGTAAACCGGAGCGTACGCAGTCTTGCCTTGCTTGAGCTCCTGCAGATGCTCAACCAGCAGTGCGTTGTCAAACGCAAACGGATGGTCGTAATTGATTTTCTCGCGCTCGGCCATTGAAAGCTCCGAGTGGTCTTTATAATAATTGTCCTGAGATATAAACGTTACCGCGCCTTGCCCCATACGGTTGATAACGGACCTTGCCACAGTGGACTTGCCTGAGCCGGTGCCGCCGGCGATACCCAAAATAAGCATGTAGCTGTGCTACCTCCCCGAATACATTGCAATTCCAGTAGTTTAGCACAACGGCGCGCGTATTTCATCTTGGGAGGATTTAGCCTATGCCAGGCATAGGTAGCAGGTCGGGATATGTCCCCGTAATGGGAAGGGGACGAATAAAATAAGCTGATTGCCTCGCCAAGCGAGTATAAGTCATGCACCTGTATAAGGGCAGCTTGAGGTAGCCACGAGAATTCTTGATTTCATTCCACTCTCCTACACGGGGAGCGACACGACGATCACGGTTTCAATCCACGCTCCCGCACGGGGAGCGACATTGGGGTTCCCATTAACAACTTCAAAAAACAAGATTTCAATCCACGCTCCCGCACGGGGAGCGACGCCGGGCGAATCTATGACTGCTGCCTTTGGCGAGGTATTTCAATCCACGCTCCCGCACGGGGAGCGACCTAAAGCGCTCTACGGATCTTATGCTCGATCAGCATTTCAATCCACGCTCCCGCACGGGGAGCGACTCAATAAGGTGATGGATGTTTAACCTTCTTCTTATTTCAATCCACGCTCCCGCACGGGGAGCGACAAACCACAACACTCTCTCACACGCCCCCCCAACATTTCAATCCACGCTCCCGCACGGGGAGCGACGACTGCGGAATAATCCCCAGCAAGCTCTTTTTCGAATTTCAATCCACGCTCCCGCACGGGGAGCGACTTCGGCGGCGGGCTGGACTAGAGTTAATATCCATTTCAATCCACGCTCCCGCACGGGGAGCGACATCCTAGCAACTTGGAAAATACAACGTTCTTTTTAATTTCAATCCACGCTCCCGCACGGGGAGCGACCCATTTGATCAGCAAGTTTTTGTTGATCATTAAATTTCAATCCACGCTCCCGCACGGGGAGCGACAATTCCTTAGCCCGCTGCTCTCTCCAATCAATCGATTTCAATCCACGCTCCCGCACGGGGAGCGACGAGTTCTGGATGATGACAGAGGCAATGG
>NZ_JAMBOT010000018.1 GCF_023715725.1 Paenibacillus pasadenensis | reverse complement strand
GCGAATCCACGGTTCACTGGGTTACGAATCGCCAGATCGGTTTGAAGCAGCTTACTACGAGCAGCAGAACCGATGAACTACGTTATGCGGTGTCCACTTTCTTGACAGAGGTCCACAAACGACCTTAACGGGCTCGCTGAGCCGCGATTCGGCTCGCTTAAGGGCTTCAAACGACCTTAACGGGCTCGCTGAGCCAAAATCGGCTCCGGTAAGGACGTCAAACGACCTTATCGAGCTCGCTGAGCCGCGATTCGGCTCGCTTAAGGGCGTCAAACGACCTTATCGAGCTCGCTGAGCCGCAATTCGGCTCCGGTAAGGGCTTCAAACGACCTTAACGGGCTCGCTGAGCCGCGATTCGGCTCGCTTAAGGGCGTCAAACGACCTTATCGAGCCTGCTGAGCCAAAATCGGCTCGCTTAAGGGCGTCAAACGACCTTACGGGCTCGCTGAGCCGCGATTCGGCTCCGGTAAGGACGTCAAACGACCTTATCAAGCTCGATGAGCCGAAATCGGCTCGCTTAAGGGCGTCAAACGACCTTATCAAGCTCGATGAGCCAAAATCGGCTCCGGTAAGGACGTCAAACGACCTTAACGAGTAACGCTGCCCCTCCCATAACTTAACTTATGGGACAGCCCCTTCGTGTTTCTTACGAAACTCTTTATTCAAGAACCTTCCAGCCATCCAAACGAACTGCCTCGACGGGCCAATCGGCTTCATCGGCCAGCCAAGCCAGCGCCTGCATCACAAGCGGCGAGCAGCTTTTTTCGTTAAGCATGCCGGGATCGGCCCATTCCGTTCCAAGGGAATCGTTATTGGGGATGAATTCTTCCATTTCAAGCCCGCCGGGCACGCGCTCTGCCAGATAAAAAATCGCGATATGGTGAATATGCGACGTGCCTCGCTTGTCCAGCTTATAAGGGATGACAAAATCCGCCGTCCCCAATTGACGGTCCGGGCGAATATCAAGCCCTGTCTCCTCTCGCAGCTCTCTGCGCAGCGCGTCGGCCAGCGGTTCTCCCCCTTCTACGCTACCGCCGGGCAAGTCGAACCGATTGGTGTAAGGCCCGCTATGTTTACGAATGACAAGCAGCTTGCCTTGCTCCACACATATTCCGTATACACCTAAATGCCGATGCCACAGTTCCATCCTCATCACTCCCCTGCGCTGTCACTCCGCTGTTTCCCGCCCATCCTTGCGAACAACAAGCCGCTGAGACGAATAGATGCCGCCATGCCCGGAGCATAAATAAGCGATCACGCTCACGGTCATAAAATAAACGGCTGCATCCGCGCCGAACAGCTCCATTCCGAGAATGAAGCAGGCAATCGGTGTGTTGGACGCCGCGCTGAACACGCCGACCAGCCCCAATCCTGCCAGCAGCGGCGCAGGCAGCTGCAGCAGCGGGGCAAGCGCATGGCCTAGCGTTGATCCGATGACAAACAGCGGCGTTACTTCCCCGCCCTGAAATCCAGCTCCTAGCGTAATTGCCGTAAAAGCCAGCTTCCACAGCCAAGCGAGCGGCCCAACCTCGCCCGAGGGCTCAAACGACGACTCCAGCAGCGGCAGGCTCAGGCCAAGATAGTCTCGCGTTCCCGCAGCATACACCAGAGCAATGATGACAAAACCTCCGGCAGCAGCACGCAGCGGAGCCTGCGGAATCCATTTGGCCGAAGCTGCGCGCACAGCATGAACGCTGCGGATAAACAGCCGCGCGGCTAGTCCGAACAGGATAGCGGCGGCGGCCGCCAACGCCAGCGTCTTCAGGTTTACGGCAGGCACTTCGCCCAGCCGGTATACGTGATGGCGAATTCCCCAGGCGCGCGTCACCGCATCTCCCGCGAGCGCCGCCACAAGACAGGGAAACAGCGCGTTATGACGCAGCAGACCGAGCGCCAGAACCTCCAGTCCAAACACGGTTCCCGCAAGCGGCGTACCGAACACGGATCCGAAACCTCCGGCAATTCCGCACATAAGCAGGATGCTGCGGTCCGTGGCCCCGATTCGAGTGATTGTACCGGCCAGCCAAGCGAGCGATCCGCCCATTTGCACGGCTGTGCCTTCCCGGCCTGCCGAGCCGCCGGTCAGATGTGTCAGCACCGTTCCCGCAAGCACCAGAGGGGCCATGCGAAGCGGAATGCGCTCGCGGCCCTCATGAATGCTGTCCAATATTAAATTGGTGCCTCTGCCGGCTGTCCCGCCGTATGTTTTGTACAACCAGCTGACAGCAAAGCCGACTACCGGAAGCAGCCAAAGCAGCCACGGATGAGACAGCCTAACCGCTGTCGCGGCTTCCAGGCACCAAAGAAACAACGCCGAAGCCGAGCCGGCAAGCAGCCCGGCAAAGGTGCCGAGCAGCAGCCACTTGACCAAATAAAGCATCATTCCGTTTGGCCGCTGCCAGCGAAAGTTGAGGCGATTTGGCTTTCCTGTTTCATCCTGATGCGCTCTCATGCCTTTTTTCAACCTCCAGCAGTCCAATCCCTACATTACATCGCAGCGCCTTCGCCGCCGCTGCTCCTGCGGGCCGTCCGATTTCGCCGCAGCAGGCTGAGCAGCGACAGATGCGGCTTGGCCGCATAATATCCGGAGTCCTCATCCGGAGCAAGCAGCACTCCGAGCTGATGATGCTCCCCGGCAAATCGCGCTCTCTGGACAAATTTGATTTGGCCCTCCAGATTGATGACCTCAAGCTTGCAAAATGCCGGATTTTCATGAAGCGCATCGTACAGCTCTTCCTTGGTGCGCACGCGCTGTCCGTTCACCTTATGAAGAACCTCTCCGGCCTCAAGCCCCATCTCCTCCGCTGGAGCACCTGGGACGATACCAAGAATGCAGAGGCCGCGCTCATCATGCACAAAACGCGGCGGCTGCCGCCGCTGGAGAAATTCCCCGAGCAGCGCCAGCGATTCATGCAGCCCCAGCGCCGCAAGTGCCGCTACCGGAATTAGCGGCGAAGCATAAGCAGCTGCAAGCGCAAGCACGGCAAGCGCTCCGCTGTAAAGAAGCAATCGGCGCGAGGCAAGCCGCGCCTGCTGCTTCGGCAGCGAAGAAAGCGCGAGATCGGCAAAGCCGACGATTACCGGCAGCGCGAGTACAGTCCAGCCGCCTTCCCAGGCATCTCCGCCGAGCAGCGGCGTCCAAGGTAAAACCGCCGAGCCCCCGGCAGCCGGAACGAGCAGCAGCAGCGGTACGGGCCAGAAGCCTTGAAGCGAATAGCCGCCGATCAGCTTGCCCCGCTTGCCCTCCAGGTAAAGCGGAGAAGCGAGCTGAGCGGAATCGCGCCGCACGAGCAGCGCCTCGGCCGCATGCAGCCCCGCTACTAGCAGCAATAGGCCAGGAATATCAAGAGCGGCTAATGATTGCGCCGCTTGTCCAACCGCTCCTCCGCTTTCATCCAGCGACAACATTCCAGAAGCTGTCTGCAGCAGCCCCAGCACTCCGACGCTGTAGGCAAAACAAAGGTATCTTACGCGCAGCAGCGCCAGTACAGCTGCAGTTCCCCACAGCCAAAGCACAGTGTCCGGCGTAAGCATCACGCCGACAAACGCAGCAGCCACAGATACGGCCGCCCCGGCAAGCAGACCCCAGCCGGCTGCCCGCAGCAGCTGCAGCGGCCATACGTGGAGCCGCACATGGAACAGGCTTCGCTCCGTGCGAGTGCGGTGAATATAAGCCAAAACCATGATCAAACAGGATACATAGTAAAAAGGCTGGGACAGCAATTGCAGCGCCGCCGAGCCGTAAGCACGCATTAGTTCCATTGTCAGTTCCAAGCAAGCACCTCTTTCTGTTCAAGCTTATTAGCTCTTATTGTTCGACAAATAAAGGCCGAATTCCTCCCCTGGAGAAGAATCCGGCCTGTCAGCTTGCCCTTATGATGCGTCTTCCTGCGCTTATTTAAGCGCGCCTTGCCCGCTTCGCAGCGCCTTCACCGCCGCCTTGAGCTGGGCGTCATGCTCTCCGCTCATTACCCAAGCGCGCACCGCTCCCTCCAGCTTCTCCTGGGTCGGCACGTCAGCGATTCCGCTCGCCTTGAGGCCGCTCGCCTTCTGGAATTTCTTAACCGCCTCGGCAGTGCCGGAGCTAAAATAACCGTCGGTCCGCCCGGGGCGGTAACCGAGCCCCTCCAGCATGACCTGAAGATTTTTGGCATCCTCGCTTATCGCATCGGCCGCAATTGACCCGGAGCGCGAAAGCCGTGAAGCCGTATACAGCGCTGGCGGATTTGAGTTGATATCAGGCTTGATGCCGCTGCGGTGAATCCAGCTTCCGTCCGGAGTCAGCCACTTGGCGATCGTCATTTTGACGAGTCCGCCCTCCAGCTGGCGGTCATAGCTAACCTGGACCGTACCTTTGCCAAAGGAGGTCTCGCCTACCAGAACCGCTCCCGCCGACTGCCGGAGAGCTCCCGCAAGGATTTCCGACGCGCTTGCGCTGCCCTTGTTGATCAGCACCGCGACTGGATAGCTTTTGCCGCCGCCCTCCGACATTACCTTTTCCGCCACCTGGCCGCGCTGTTGAATTTGCACGATCGGCCTTCCTTGCGGCACAAACGGCTGGGCAATTTGCTCTACGACAGGCAGGATGCCGCCGGGATTATTGCGCACATCGATAACAAGGCCCTTCAGCCCGCTCTTCTCCAGCTGGGTTAGCTCGGCCGCGAATCTTTCCGCCGTATTCATTGAAAATTGCCGGATTTCAATCAGGCCAATGCCGCCGTCCATTTTTTTGGCATGTACAGTTTCAACGTCAATCTCCGCGCGCACAACACGGACGGAAAACGGATTGCCGCGCCCGCCCCGCAAAACAACCAGATCCGCCTTGCTGCCCTTCGGACCGCGAAGCTTGGCCACCGCCTCCGAGATCGGCAGGCCAGACAGCTCGGACCCGTTAACGGACAGAATAACGTCTTTGGCCGCAAGCCCCGCTTTCTCCGCCGGCGAGCCTTTAATGGGGGAAACGATGACAACCTTGCCTGCCTCGGATGTAACCTCCGCTCCTACACCTCCAAACGAGCCTTCAACCGCTTCCGCAAACTGTTTGGCCGCCTTAACGTCCATATAGGTCGAGTACGGATCGCCGAGCGCCTCCACCATGCCTTGAAGCGCCCCGTTCACCAGCTTGTCGCGGTCCACCTTTTCGTAAAACTGGCGCTGAATTAGCTCCATTACCATGTTCAGCCGCTGCAGCTCTTCCTTCGACAATCCCGCGCCTTCCTTTCGGGACTCCTCCTTGCGCGTTTCCGCTTGCTGGCTCGCTGCTGGAAGCGGCGCCGCCTTCGCCTTCCATGCCGTTCCGGCCGCCTCGGCTGCCGCTGGCTGTTTAACCGCCGCAGGCTGAGCTCCCGCAGGCACTGCGCCGCCAAGCATAAGCGCAGCCGACATAGCGGCTGCCAGGACAGCCTTCAAACCGCCTTTGCCGCGCCTCGTTTTTGTATGATGCATCGCCAATCTCCTCCCTCATCTCCCCCGGACTTGCCTCCGGGCCGTCAGGCGATTAGTATGCAACAACAGGATGAGGATTATTTGGCAAAAAAGGAGAGCATATGAACAAAGTGTCGATGATGTGCAAAAATAAAAGCCCCTTGGCCCGCCTAACGGCGGACAAAAGGGCTTTACAAAATATCAATATGAATCCATGAAGCCTTAATGAAAATGGCTAATTCGATTTTTGGCCTAAATAAGTCATCGGATTGACTGGCTCACCGTTTTTGCGCACTTCAAAATGAAGATGATTGCCGGTGGAGTTTCCGGTAGAACCGACCTCTCCGATATGCTGGCCGCGTTTAACCGTTTGGCCCTTCTCAACAAGAATTCCTCCGTCAAGAATATGCGGATAAAGCGTCCATAATCCGTTGCCGTGATCGATAACGATCGTATTTCCATAACCGTTCCACCATTGAGCCACAATAACTACGCCGCTTTCCGCAGCATAGATGTTTGTTCCGGCAGGAGCAGCCATATCAACTCCAGCATGCATTTTCCGCTTGCCGGTAATAGGGTGAATCCGATAGCCGTAGTTCGAGCTTAACCGGTAGGAGGACTTGATCGGCATTGCCAGCAAACCCCCGCTGTAGCTGCTGTAGCTCTTTTTCTTCAGCGAGTTCTTTTGTCTGATCAGCTTGGATTCCTTGGTGGCGAGCTCGATAAGCAGCTTTTCCTGCTCCTCGCTGATGTCGCCAAGCGCGTCCAGCTTTTGATTGTAAGTTGAAATCAGCTGGGTTTTCTGAGCTTCCTTAGAAGCCAGCGTCGCCCGGTAATCGGCTACTTTGGCGTACAAAGTTTTGACTTCGGCAAGCTGAACCTCAACCTGGGCTTTCTTTTCAGCAACGAGCTTTTTCTCCTGCTTACGGCTTTGCAGCGTTTCTTTATCCTGGTTCATAATCGTATGCAGCGAATCCAGACGTCCCAGAAAATCGGAAAAGCTCGTGGCGTTCAGCAGCACATCCAGGTAACTGACCCGGCCGTTCATAAACGTAACGCGCATGCGCGATTGCAGGCGCTCATCCTGTTTTTTGATACGCTGCTCGGCCTCGTCCAGCTCCTGGGCGGTACGGTTGAGCGTTTCCGTTCGCGCGTCGACCTGACTCTGAACGTCATTCATGCGCATGCCGACGGTATTAATTTGAGTCATGACGGATTTCAGCGTCTCGACGGTGTTCAGCTTCTGGGTCATGATGGTTTTAGATTGCGCCTCGGCTTGCTTTTGGTCCTTGGCGGCGGCTTGCATCTTTTGACGAACCTGCTTTAACTCTCGGTTTATGCGATCCGCTTGGGATGATGCTTGCGCGGACAACGGCACAGCCGTCAGGCACAGCGCACCGGCAAGAACAGCTCCCAGCAGTTTACGGTAACGTTTGTTCAAGCTGCAATCCTCCTACACTTTCAGATATCTGCGGACGGACAACACGCTTCCCCATACGCCCAGCATCGTGCCGATGCCAACGGTCACAGGGATGACGATAGAGGCGGCTTCACTTATGGATATGAGCTGAATGCTAAGCAGCCCGAGATCGAATTCGGACTGGCGAACCAGTTCGCCATAGCCCAGCAGCACGACAGCGGCCGTAAGCGCCGAGGACAGAAATCCAATAAGCGCTCCTTCAACAAAAAACGGCCAGCGGATAAAGGCGTTGGTCGCCCCGACAAGCTTCATGATGCTGATTTCCCTCTGGCGTCCGATAATCGTCGTCTTGATCGTCGTTGCGATGAGGAACATCGCTGTAATCGCAAGGCCTGCAACGATGGCTAGACCGACGTTGCGCACCATATCGGTAATTTTGAATAACGTCTCAACCGTTCCCTGACCGTACTTCACCTGCTGAAAAGCCGGCGGGTCCTGGGCGCTGCTGATTGCCGTCACCTCGCCCGCAACAGTTGCTATCGCAACCGGATCAAACACTTCAATCGTAAAGCTGGCCGGCATCGGGTTATCCTCGCCCTGGTAGTCCTGAAGCAGCTGTTTGCCGTCCTCTCCGAGCATTTCGCTCATTTCCTGGAGATTCTGTTCCGGAGTGCGGTACTCGACTCCCTTCACCCCGGAAATATTGCGCAGCTTGTTTTCCAGCGCCTTTACGTCCGCTTCCGCCGTATCCATCTGCAGAAACGCCCTGATCTCCACCTGGCTTTCGAGCTGCCCAGCCAGCTTGTCTACGTTAAGCGCCAGCATCATGAACACGCTGAGGATAAATAGCGATACAAAAATGCTGCTGACCGAAGCGAAGCTCATCCATCCGTTGCGAAAAATATTGCGGATGCCTTCCCGGATATGCCGCCCTAACGTTCTAAGCTTCATATCCGTAATCTCCTCTCGCCTGGTCACGCGCGATAAGCCCGTTCTCGATGGCGATAACCCGCTTGCGAAGGGTGTTGACGATCTCGCGGTTATGCGTCGCCATCACAATCGTTGTGCCGCGGAAATTGATCTCTTCCAGCAGATTCATAATGCCCCAGCTTGTCTCGGGGTCCAGATTGCCGGTAGGCTCGTCAGCGACGATAACGCTTGGATTGTTGACGATTGCGCGGGCGATCGCCACCCGCTGCTGCTCGCCGCCGGACAGCTGCGCCGGGAGATGGTTATGCTTGCCGCCAAGACCGACGAGCTCCAGCACCTCCATCGTGCGTTTTTTCATCAGCTTGCGCGGGGCCTCGATGACCTCCATCGCAAAAGCCACATTTTCATAAGCGGTCAGCTTCGGCAGGAGGCGGTAATCCTGAAAAATAACGCCGATATTACGCCGGACGTAGGGAATCTTGCGCGGCTTAAGCTTGCCAATATTGAAGCCGTTCACGAAAAGCTGGCCTTTGGTCGGGAACTCCTCGCGGTAAATCAGCTTCATAAACGTGGATTTGCCGGCGCCGGACGGCCCGACTATATACACGAACTCATTGCGGTCAATGACCACGGACACTCCTCTAAGAGCGTGAGCTCCGTTCGGATAGGTCTTCCAGATGTCCATCATTTCTATCACGTATTAACTCACATCCTGTCTATATTCCGCTTATTGGTGTTCGACAGAAAGAGGGTATTTCCTTTCCCGCAAGGGGCTAAACCCTTAATTTTCACAATTCTCATCATCGAACGCGGACATGCGATGGAGTTCGACAGCGATGCTAGTGAGGATAATGTCGAATTTTTTCAACTATAGTTAACATCGGTAGAAGAGTTTGGCGAATGAAGCCAATACGAGGGTTAATTGAGGTTATGAAAAGATTCTCATTATTTGGGGCGGGCCGATACGATGCGGCAATTAAAACAGCCAGCCGAATGGCCGGCTGGCTGGCTGTTTTTCTTTTTATTGAAGCTCCTGTTCCACGGTCAGCTTCTTGAGCGGCTTCTCAGCCGGACCTTCCAGCACGGCGCCGTCATAACCGAAGCGCGACCCGTGGCAAGGGCAATCCCAGCTCAAATCGCCGGAGTTCCACCTGCATTCGCAGCCCATATGCGTGCATGTCGTATCGACCAAATGCAGCTTCCCTTGCGGGTCGCGGTAGCCGCCTGCGCGTTTGCCCGCTACCTTCACAACCGCGCCTTCGCCCGGCTCCAGCGAGTCCGGCAGCCGCGTCGGCGATTCCAGCTTGCCGGAAATGAGCTGTCCCGCAACGTTCAAATTTTCTTTCACGAACGTTTTGATCGACGGGTCGGCATGGAATCGCGCCGGCTTAAACAGCTCCAGATGTTTGTTTTGACCGGTGTTGACCAAATCGCTGATGATCAGCGCCGCCAGCGTGCCACCCGTCATGCCCCATTTGTTAAACCCCGTCGCGATGAGCATATTGGGGTATTTGTCCCTGACCGGCCCGATATAAGGCATCTCATCCAGCGTCGTCAAGTCCTGAGCCGACCACCGGTAAGGGATATGTTTCACGCCGAGCAGCGAATCCGCGAATTGCTCCAGCGCTTCATAATGCTGAATCATCGGCGCGCCTTGGCCGGTTTTGTGATTTTCGCCGCCAACGATAACGACCGGACGGCCGTCCAGCTCAGCCGCCCGCAGCGAGCGGACCGTCGCTCCCGCTGACAGGTACATGCCGCCGGGAAACGGCTGCTCCGATTCTACCGCCAGCACGTAGGAACGCTGCGCATGCAGTCTGGAGAAAAACAGCCCGCCGCCGTCGGTAAACGGGAAATGCGTCGCTGATACGGCCCAGCTGCAGGACACGGTGCCGCCTGCGGCGCTATGCAGCATAATCCGCCCGTCCTGCTTGTTCTCCTCAACCTTTTCCGTGACAACCGTATTCTCATAAACGGTTAGGCCTAGCTTCAGCGCCTCATCCAGCAGCCCTTTGAGATATAACAGCGGGTGAAAACGCGCCTGGCCCGGCAGCTTGATCGCGCCGCGTTCAGAAAGGCCGTCGAGAGGCAGCTTGTCTACCCATTCTCCGGGCAGTCCGATTTGCTGATACGCCTTCCACTCTTTCTGCAGCAGCTCCAAGTCCGCTTCATTATCTGCGTACAAATAAGCGTCCTCGCTTGTTAGCCCGCATTCAATTCCGAGCGAGGCCGCCGTATTCTGAATCCATTTCAGCGCCTCGTCGTTTGCGTCAAAATACTGCTTGGCCTGCTCCTTGCCCAGATGCTGCAGCAGCTTGTCATAAATAGCGCCGTGCTGGGCTGTAACTTTAGCTGTCGTGTGTCCGGTCGTGCCGTCCAGCAGTTTACCTGCCTCTAACAGCGCCACCTTCAAGCCGTTTTTGCATAACAAATAGGCGCTCGTGATGCCGGCGATGCCGCCCCCGACAACCGCCACATCGGCTTTAATTGTACCTTTGAGCGACGGGAAAGACGGAAGCGATGATGTTGCCCGCCACAAGGACTCCGGCAGCTGCGGCAAACGGCTGGCGGCAACGGGATCAATATTGTTCATAAGAGCCTCCTCATAATGAAAACACTACATCCTTTTATTCCCATTTATGCTCTGTAAAATTCCCTTACGTTCTATTTGCGCCAGACCCCTATAGCAAAAAGAAAGATATAATTCCGCCCCGGCGCGCATAAATCTAGTAGACCACGCTCACCAGAAGGGAGGATTGCCTGTGAAAAGGCTCCACATGCTATTAATCGTTGTACTTGCCCTCATGCTGGCTGCCTTCGCGATATGGGGGCTGCTCTGGATATACGGCTCCAAATCAAAAGTGCCCAACGGCACGGAAGCGGCGGGGCTTCCGCTTGGCGGCCTTCATAAAGCGGAGGCGCTGCAGCTGCTGGAAACCTATCGGCTTGCGCTGGACAATCGCGTTGTCACGCTGGCGGACGGAACACCGTCCGCCTCTTCCGGCGAGGACAAGCCTGTAGGAGCCGCAGCGAACGACGGCGCTCCCTCTGGAACAGCCGCAGCTCAAAACCAAGCCGCTCCCCAGTTAGAGTCCGCAGACGGCTCTATCTCTGCAACGGCCGAGCGCAGCGCGTCATGGGCGCTGGACGAGCTGGGACTGCGCATCAACCTGGATGCTGCCGTTGCCGCGATTAGTAAGCTTGGCGAAGGCTCTGTGCTGGAGCGGGCCAAGTACCGCTGGAATTGGGGCAACCAGCTGCCCGTAACGCTTGCTTCGAACCGGAAACAGTTCGACGCCGCAATCCGTAAGCAATGGGGCTTTTATGACGAGCGGAAGCCCGTGGACGCCGTTCGCACGATTACCCCTTACGATAAAGTCGTTTACACTCCAGGCCGCAACGTCCTGCATCTTGACTTGGAGCGCCAGCATGAGGGCATTCTCCGTTGGGCGGCTAAAGGGCTCGGCAATAATGAAGCGGAACAGCCTGGCGGCGGAATACGCAGCTCTGCCAAGCTCAAGCCATCCCGCCTGCCGCAGCTGGACGGGCCCGGGCTGCTGGCCGCTCTCGGCGTTGAGGCCGGCTGGAACGGCACGCTGCAATTTCGCTCCGTTGCGCCAAAAGTTACGCTGGCGTCGCTCAAGGCGGAAGGCGTCGAGCGGCTGATCGCCTCTTTTTCGACCGATTACAGAACAAGCTCGCAAGGCAGAGCCTTCAACGTATCCGAGACGGCGCGCACGCTTAACGGCTGGATGCTTAAACCCGGCGAGGTATTCGACTACGGCGAGATTATCCGCATTACGGAGCGGGAGACCGGCTACCGGGAAGCGCCTGTTATCCTGAACGGCCAGTTTACGCGCGGTATTGGAGGAGGCATATGCCAGGTGTCCAGCACGCTCTACAATGCGGCTCTCCGGGCGGGACTGGAAATTGTGGAACGGCGGCATCACTCTCTGCCGGTCTCCTATTTGCCGAAGGGACAGGATGCAACATTTGCGGAGGGTTCCATTAACTTCCGTTTCCGCAATACGACCGGCAAACATCTGATTATCCGCACTTATACCGGAAGCGGGCAGCTGACGATCAAGCTGTTTGGCACCATGCCTAAAGAGGTGCGCTACAGCATCGTTTCCCGCACAGTGCGCACTCTCTCCCCCCCTGTCCGGCTTCGCCGAAGCTCCGGCCTGGCCCCGGGCCAGCAGGTCGTGCTGAAGAAAGGGAAAACGGGATATATCGTCGAAACCTACCGGATTCGTTATGAGAACGGCAAAGAGGTATCCCGCACCCGCATTTCCCGCGACACCTACAAGCCGCAGCCGGCCGTCATTATGGAAGGCCCCGCTTCCGCTCCAATTCCACCTTCTCCTGGACCGGGATCGGAAGCCGATCCGCACGGCGCGGAGGAAGCCGGACCGGCTGGAGGGGCGGGAACGCCGCAGCCGCAGCCGCAACCGAAAGATCGCCAAACGTTTGAAGAGCTGGAGCAAATGCCGGACGGTTCATCCCCGCCGACTGAACCGCCGCTGCTGGAGGACGGTATTCGACTGCTTGGGCCGGAACAGAGCAGCCTTCTTCCGGAATTCCCCTTTGTCTCTTGATGCAGCCTCCACTGTTCCGCATGTTAGAAGAAGCGTGAATAACCCGCCAATCTCTTCCGCAGAGATAGGCGGGTTTAGTTTTTTTTACAATTATGACCCCTGGTCGTAAATCGAACTGAGAATCAGGGTAAAAAGTCCTACTTCTTATGCCGATTATAAGAGAAGAGTCACAATAAAAGGAGAATCCATTATGGTGCATCACGAGCCGATTCAAGGCTCCTACAATATAGCGCTCGTCGCCCTCTCTCTGCTAATCCCTGTTGTTGCGTCCTTTGCAACGCTGGATTTGGGCATTCATATCCATAAAGCCCGCGGCAGAGCGCGTTACGTGTGGACATCCTGCGGCGCGCTTTCGATGGGCATGGGCATCTGGTCGATGCATTTCATCGCCATGTTAGCCTTTCATATGCCAATCCGGGTCACCTACAGCCCGCTCGTCGTTGTTGCCTCTATCCTGCCTGCTATATTTGCCTCCTACCTGGCTCTGCGCATCATCAGCCGGCCTTCCTTGAAGCTCCCCAGGGCCGTGCTGAGCGCGTTTCTGATGTCTTTGGGAATCGTCTCGATGCATTATGTTGGAATGGCCGCGATGCAGATGGATGCTATCATCCGTTATAATCCAGGTCTCTGGGCGCTGTCCGCGCTTATTGCGTTTGTCGCCTCGCTCACGGCTCTATATCTGATGTATTCCGTCAAAATAAAAGCCGACCAGCCCCGTCAATGGCTGCGCAAAGCCGTTGCCTCGCTCATAATGGGCGTTGCAGTCTCGGCGATGCACTATACCGGAATGGCTGCGGCGAGCTTTTACAACCGGCATTCTAGCGAACCTGCCGGCGACAATATGCTGAGCAACAGCCTGCTCGCCTACGCGATTGGGATCGGCATGTTAGTTATCCTGAGCATGGTATTTACGAGCACGTATGTGAACCGCCGCTTTGAATCCCAATCGCGGGAATCCGAGCGCAAATTCCGGTCCGTAATTGAATCGGCCAGCGATGCGATCATTTTGGCGGACAGCCGCATGCTTATTCAATCGTGGAACCGGGGAGCGCAGCTCATGTTCGGCTACAGCGATAAAGAAGCGGTTGGCCAGCCGTTAGACATGACGATTCCCGACCGCTTCAAGCAGGCGCATGCCGATGCGCTGCAGCCTTTTCTCATGCTGGAAGACGACACCCTCCCGGGTCTTGGCAGCAGGCTGGAGCTGTACGGCTTGCGGAAGGACGGCACCGAATTTCCAATCGAGCTGTCGCTGGCCGGATGGGAAGAGGAAGGCCAACCCTTTTTGAGCAGCATCATCCGCGACATCACCGAGCGCAAAAAAGCCGAGCATAAGATCAACCAGATGGTTTATCTCGATCCTTTGACCGGTCTGCCCAACCGCCATCTGCTGAACGAACGGCTCAAGGAGGCGCTGGACCAGGCAGGCGAGTCCGGCCTGATGATCGGCATTATGTTCCTCGATCTCGACCGCTTCAAATATATTAACGACACGCTGGGCCATACGATGGGTGATCTGCTGCTCGTTGAAGTGTCGATCAAGCTGCGCGAATGCGTGGACAAGCAGGACACAGTATCCCGCCAGGGCGGCGACGAGTTCATCGTGCTGCTGCCGGGCACCTCTGTAGAGGAGATGACGGTCAAAGCTCAGCGGATTCTGCAGACATTTAATCAGTCTCTGCTTGTCGGAGGCCAGGAGATGTTCGTCACCCCTTCGATTGGCATGAGCCTCTATCCGGCCGACGGCAAAACACGCGATGCGCTAATTAAAAACGCCGACACGGCCATGTACCGGGTCAAGGAGCAGGGCAAAAACAACTACCAGTTCTATACCGCTGAAATGAACGAAGCCGTTACCCGGCGCATGAATCTGGAGATCGGCTTGCGCAAGGGCATCAAGAAAAACGAGTTCACCGTCCACTATCAGCCGCAGGTCGACATTCCAACCGGTGAAATCGTCGGTGTTGAGGCGCTCATCCGCTGGCAGCATCCGCAGTGGGGACTGATTTCCCCGGCTGAATTCATTCCGCTTGCCGAAGAGACCGGCCTGATTATTCCGATTGGCGAGTGGGTGCTGCGCGAGGCATGCCGTCAAAATAAAGAGTGGCAGGATGCCGGGCTTACGCCGCTGCGCATTGCCGTCAACATCTCTTCCCGTCAATTCCAGCAAAGCGGCTTTGTCGAGCTGGTGAGCCGTGTGCTTAAGGATACCGGCCTGGAGCCGCAATACTTGGAGCTGGAGCTGACGGAGAGCATTGTGCAGAACTCGGCTCACGCCATCTCCATCATGCACAAGCTTAAGGAAATGGGAATCTTCCTGTCCATTGATGATTTTGGCACGGGCTACTCCTCGCTCAATTACTTGAAGCTTTTCCCGATCGACAGTCTCAAAATCGACCAAAGCTTCACGCGCAATCTGCTGCAGGACTCCAAGGACGAGGCTCTTGTGCACACCATCATTAACATGGCGCATAACCTCGGGCTGAAGGTCATCGCCGAAGGCGTCGAAACCGGCGAACAGCTGCAATATTTGCTGCTGCGCCACTGCCATGAAGCTCAGGGCTATTATTTCAGCAAGCCGGTTCCGGCAGAGATGATTTCCAATTTGCTTGGCTCGAAGAGCGCATAGGAAAAGGACCTCAATACCCCTTTACGGTGTCTTGAGGTCCTTCATGTGCGGCGTGCGGCGTGCGGCGCGGAGTCAACCTTCAATCCAGACGTACAAAACAGCCAGCACGGCCAGATGCGCCGGGTAAAAGGCCCGCCAGAGCCAGCGCGGCACGCGCAGCTTATCCAGTTCCGCCCGCACCTCTGCCCCGTATACAAGCAGCAGCGTCGACACGATGCTGAACATCTGGATGCCCCACTCCGGACCTTTTACAATCAAATAAAATACATTCAGCAGCAAGTGCAATAGAACGGTCCACAAGCCGCGCGAGTAGCGGTACAGAAGGATGAGCAGCAGTCCGTACGCGTTGTAATCAAAGGGCAGCTCGGTCATGACGGCTGCGGCAGCCAGCACAATCGGCAAAATCATCGTCCAAGCCGCTAAGCGCGGCAGCCGGCTGGTTAAAAGGCCGTCAACGGCATAGAGCACCAAAGCGGAGGCCAGCAGGCTAAAAATGGCGTTGTACCCCGTCGTATTAAACGCCAGCATATACGGGAGCTGCGAGAGCAGAGCAAGTCCGGCAAGCCGCAGCAAATACTTCGGCCGCGAAGAGGTCATCCGGTACCCGACCGTAATGAGATAGGCATAGATGGGAAACGAGATCCGGCCTACCACCCTCCAGCCTGTCGAGTCAGGGAAAAACATCAGCCCGACATGGTCCAGCAGCATCGTGACGATGGCGAGAAGCTGCATCGGTTCACTCCTCCTGTAAATCGATCGATCTATCCTGATTGCTCCAAGTATAGCCCACTAAAATCAAAACGAGCAAACCAGGCCCTTTTCAGGGCCAAGCATGCTCGTTTTTTAATATTGACCGCTTAATAGAACGGGGGAAACGGGAAGCCGCGCCAAGGGCGTCCCTGTTCATGCTGCGCCGAACCCCGTTTAACACCGGCTAGCTAAACGTCTCCCTGCGTATGCTCCTCTACCCATGCCGCGACGCTTTCCAGAGCCTGGGAAGCGCGCCCAATGGCCGCCTCGACCTGCGGGCGAGCCGTGCCGCCGTACACATTACGAGCGTTCACAACCGTCTCCGGCTGCAGCACTTCATAGATGCGCTCGTCGAACAGCTCGGAGAAGCCTTTGAACTCCTCCAGCGTCAGGTCCAGCAGGAACTTGTCGTTCTCGATGCAGTACAGCACCGTTTTGCCGATCACCTCATGCGCCTGGCGGAAAGGCAATCCTTTGCCGACGAGGAAGTCGGCGATGTCGGTCGCGTTGGAGAAGTCTTTGTTGACCGCTTCGCGCATCTGCCCTTTGTTCACCTTCATCGTGGCGATCATCGGGGCAAACAGGCGCAGCGCGCCGGACATCGTTTTGACCGTGTCGAACATGCCTTCCTTGTCTTCCTGCATGTCCTTGTTGTAGGCAAGCGGCAGCGACTTCAGCACCGTTAGCAGGCCGACCAGGTTGCCGTATACCCGGCCTGTTTTGCCGCGCACCAGCTCCGGAACATCCGGGTTTTTCTTCTGCGGCATAATGCTGCTGCCCGTACAAAACGCGTCATCCAGCTCAACAAAGCGGAATTCCGTGCTCGACCAGAGAATGAGCTCCTCGGACAAACGCGACAGATGCATCATCACGATGGACGCATGCGACAGGAATTCGAGAATAAAGTCGCGGTCGCTCACCGCATCAAGGCTATTTTCATAGACGCGGCCAAAACCAAGCTGCTCCGCGACAAAATGGCGGTCGATCGGGAACGTTGTGCCCGCCAGCGCGCCGGCGCCAAGCGGCAGCGTATCGATCCGTTTGTAGCTGTCCTGCAGGCGCTCGATGTCGCGGCCGAACATGCTGACGTAGGCCATCAGATGATGGGCAAACAGAATCGGCTGCGCGCGCTGCAGATGCGTGTAACCCGGAACAATCGTATCCAGATTCTCCTGGGCTTGTCCGATCAGCGCTTCCTGCAGGCTGCGCAGCAGGCCGACAAATTCAACCACGCGCGTACGCAAGTACAGGTGCATATCGGTCGCTACCTGGTCGTTGCGGCTGCGTCCCGTATGCAGCTTGCCGCCGACTGGCCCGATGTCCTCAATTAGCGCCTTCTCGATATTCATGTGAATGTCCTCGTCGGACACGCTGTATTCCAGCTCGCCTTTACGGATTCGCTCCAGCACACGCTTAAGGCCGCCTTTAATCGTTTCCACATCTTCCGCCGGCAAAATGCCCTGTTTGCCCAGCATGCTCACATGCGCCAGACTTCCGCGCACATCCTCTTCAGCCAGCTCTTTATCAAACGTAATAGATGCCGTATATTCCTCAACCAGCTGGTCGGTCTGCTTCGTGAACCGTCCGCCCCATAATTTGCTCATTAACCTTGCCCTCCCCAGAGTAAATGGCAACGGGCCTGCGGGCTCCTGTACGCCCGCAAGCCCATCGATAACTTATCCTTTGCGGCTTTGCTCCACGCCGGAGGATACTTTCAGACGCAGCGCGTTCAGGCGAATGAAGCCTGTCGCGTCGCCCTGATCGTAAGCCTGCGACGGATCGGCCTCCATCGTAGCGATGTCGGGATTGTACAGGCTGACCGGGCTTTTTACGCCGGCGCCGATGACATTGCCTTTGTACAGCTTCAGGCGCACGATGCCGGATACGTTTTTCTGGCTTTCGTTGACGAGAGCCTGAAGCGCCAGACGCTCCGGCGCAAACCAGAAGCCGTTGTATACCAGCGTTGCATACTTGGCGATCAAGGAATCGCGGAGATGCATTACGTCGCGGTCCATCGTCAGCGACTCCATTTTGCGGTGAGCCGAGAACAGAATCGTGCCGCCCGGAGTCTCGTAGACGCCGCGGCTCTTCATGCCGACAAACCGGTTCTCGACCATATCAACACGGCCGATGCCATGTTTGCCGCCCAGCTCGTTGAGCTTCTCCATCACCTGCAGCGGGCTGAGCGATTCGCCGTTAACCGCCGTACAGTTGCCTTGCTCAAACGTCAGCTCCACGTACTCCGCCTGGTCCGGGGCGCGCTCCGGGGAGACGCTCAGCACGTACATGCCTTCGTTTTCCTCGGAGCTCGGATCGAACCAAGGGTCCTCCAGCATGCCGCTCTCAAAGCTGATATGCAGCAGGTTGCGGTCCATGGAGTAAGGTTTGGCAGCGGAAGCCTGTACCGGAATGCCGTGTTTCTCCGCATAAGCGATCATTTCAGCGCGTCCCGGGAATTGAGCGCGGAACTCTTCGCTGCGCCAAGGCGCGATCACTTTGATGTCTGGAGCAAGCGCGGCTGCCGTCAGCTCGAAGCGCACTTGGTCATTGCCTTTGCCGGTTGCGCCGTGCGCAATCGCGGTCGCTCCCTCGGCGCGGGCGATGTCCACCATGCGTTTAGCGATCAGCGGACGCGCGATGGATGTGCCGAGCAGATATTGTCCTTCGTAAAGGGCTCCCGCTTGGAACATCGGGTTAATGAAATCCTTTGCGAATTCATCGCGCAGATCGTCGATGTAAATTTTAGATGCGCCTGTAGCCAGAGCTTTCTCTTCCAGGCCGTCCAGCTCTTCCTTTTGGCCGATGTCAGCAGTGAACGCGATGATTTCAGCGTCGTAGGTTTCCTTGAGCCATTTCAGAATGACCGATGTATCCAGACCGCCCGAATAGGCGAGTACGATTTTTTCCTTTGCCATATAAACTCTTCCTTCCTCAATTGAAAAATGAAACCATATAGTGAAAAGTACCCGCTCCGCCAAAGGCCGGCCCTCCGATCGCTCTTGAACTCAGATTTCCTCGAACTTAACCTCCCGCAGAGGTGGAAATCCGACTTCAAATGCGAACGCTAAAGCTTCTTCGGGCTCAGCCTTTGGCTTCGCTTCTTTTTCAACGCATAATTAGCGTGGTAAACCGTTCAACCCTCAACCCATTGTTAACCTAACTAACGGTTCAAGCCGTTGAACTTTACCAGGGTTAAATCTGTAAGACTAATCGTTCCGAACAAGCAGTCAAGGCTACATCAGCGCGGCCATAATGGCCTTTTGCGCATGCAGGCGGTTCTCCGCCTCGTCGAACACGATGGAATGTTTGCCGTCGATTACGCCTTCGCTCACTTCTTCACCGCGATGCGCAGGCAGGCAGTGCATGAACAGATAGTCCGCTTTGGCATGACGCACCAGCTCCTCGTTCACCTGATAAGCGGCGAACGCTTTTATGCGCTGCTGCTGCTCCGCTTCCTGCCCCATGCTCGCCCATACGTCCGTATACACGATGTCGGCGCCTTCAATGGCTTCGCGCGGATCGCGGCATACGTGGATATTCGATCCCGTGCCCGACGCAACCGCTTTGGTCTGGCTGACGATATCCGCATCCGGCTCGTAGCCTTCCGGCGTCGCTACGCTCATATGCATGCCCAGCTTGGCCGCTCCCATAAGCAGGGAGTGCGCCATGTTGTTGCCGTCGCCGATATAAGCGACCTTGAGGCCCTCCAACCGGCCTTTATGCTCCAGCGCCGTCTGGTAATCGGCCATAACCTGGCACGGATGCTCCGAATCGGTCAAACCGTTGATGACCGGAATGGTCGCTCCGCGGGCCAGATCGATAACGGTGCGATGCGCAAAGGTGCGGATCATGATGCCGTCCAGATAGCGGGAAAGAACCTGGGCCGTATCCAGAATAGGCTCGCCGCGGCCGATTTGCAACTCGTTGCCGCTCAAGAAGAGCGCATGGCCGCCAAGCTGGTACATCCCGACCTCAAAGCTGACACGCGTGCGCGTCGAGGATTTTTCGAAAATCATGCCCAGCGTTTTGCCCTTCAGCGGCTGATACGCCTCTCCGCTTTTCTGGCGTTGCTTCAGCTCGATCGCCAGATCAATCAGATAGCGGAGCTCCTGCGGCGTGTAATCGGCCAGCGCCAAAAAGTCGCGTCCCTTCAGGCTGGCAGCCAGCTCTTCGTTATCCTTTCCGGTTAAAACGGAAGTTTCCTGTGCGCTCATGCAAACATCACCTGCTTTTCTATGAAAATCCGCTTAGAAATACGGTGAAAAAGCGACCGCTACACCAAAGGCCGGCCCTCCGATCGCTGTTGAACTCAGAATTCCTTGATTACACTCTCCCATAGAGGTGGAATTCCGACTTCAAAGGCGAACGCTGACGCTTCTTCGAACTCGTCCTTTGGCTCCGCTACTCTTTTCACCACTTTCTAGAAAATGCGGTTTTAAGGATTATTTAGAAAGGGTTACTGTTTTTTCTTTAAGAACCGCTGAGATAATACCGACCGCCTGGTCAATCTCCTCGTTGGAAACGAGCAGGTTCGGCAGCAGCCGAACGACGTTAGGCCCAGCCGGAACGACGAGCAGGCCGCGCTCGCGCATTGTGGCGATGACGTCTGAAACGGGACCGCCGCATTCGATGCCGATCAGCAGGCCAAGCCCGCGAATCTGCTTCACCCACGGATTGCCCGCCAGCTTCTCGCGGAGCTGGCCTGTCAAATAACTGGCCGCTCCCGCAGCGCGGTCGGAAAGCCTTTTGCCGGCAATCTCCTGCACCGTTGCCTTCACTACAGCCGAAGCAAGCGGCGTCCCGCCAAACGTTGTTGCGTGGGAGCCTGGCGTAAACGCCTCGCGCAGATGCTCCTTGGCCAGAATAGCTCCAACCGGGAAGCCGCTGCCAAGCCCTTTGGCCGCCGTGAAAATATCCGGCTGAATGCCGTAATGCTCATGAGCGAACAGCTTGCCGGTGCGCCCCATGCCCGTCTGCACCTCGTCGAGAATAAGCAGAATGCCTTTGTCGCGGCAAAGCTTGCTCAGGTCATGCACGAATTCCGGCTTTACCGGGAGCACTCCGCCCTCGGCCTGAACCAGCTCCAGCATAACCGCAGCCGTATGATCGCCGATCGCATTCTCAACGGCAGCCAAATCATGCATCGGAACCGTAACAAAACCTTCCGGCAAAGGCAGGAAGCCCTCCTTCACCTTATCTTGGCCGGTCGCCGTCAGCGTTGCCAGCGTCCGTCCGTGGAACGATTGGTTAAACGTAATAATTTCATAGCGGTGCTCGCCCTTTACCTTCTGGAAGTAGCGGCGCGCCAGCTTAATTGCGCCTTCGTTCGCTTCCGCACCGGAGTTGCAGAAGAAGACCGCATCCGCGCATGTATGTTGAACGAGCAGCTCAGCGGCTTCCTCCTGCCCCGGGATACGGAACAGGTTGGACACATGCCACACCTGGTCCAGCTGCGCAATCAGCGCTTCCTTGATTGCCTGCGGCGCATGTCCCAGATTGGTCACAGCGAGTCCGCTCATAAAGTCCAGATACTTTTTGCCCGTGTCATCCCACAGCCAGCTTCCCTCGCCTTTAACAAGCGCAAGCGGGTATCTCGCATAGGTCGGGAATAATGCCTCTCCGCTCATTTCTTCTCCGCCTCTCCGGTTCAAAATAATCGCGGGGCCTGGAGCGCATTCGCGCCCGGCCCTCCGCGTCAAACTTCGATTATCGTGCCGATGCCGCCTTCGAGCACAGCGCGGCTAAGTACGTTAGGCTCCGTGCCGCTGACGATAACAACCTCACGCACATCGCCGTGCAGGCATGCCAGCGCCGCTTTTACTTTGGGGATCATGCCGCCGTAAATCTCGCCCGAGGCAATCATCTCTCCGATTTCTTTCGCCGTAATGCGGGGCAGCACCTGCCGCTCGCCGTCGACGACCCGCATGATGCCCGGCACGTCCGTTACAACGATCATCCGTTCCACGCCGAGCTGCGAGGCAACCGCTCCAGCCGCCGTATCCGCATTGATGTTGTAGCGCTGGCCCTCCGCGTCGATGCCTACCGGCGCGATGACCGGGATATACCCCATCTCCATTACGCCTTCGATGACCGCCGCATTAACCGCCGTCACCTCGCCGACATGGCCGATCTCGGCAGCATTAGCCACCGGCTTCGCCTGAATGAGCATGCCGTCCACGCCGGACAGCCCTAGCGCGCGCGCGCCTGCTCCCTGGATGCGCCGGACGATCTCTTTGTTAATCGTGCCGGACAATACCATTTCCACCACATCAAGCACTTCCTCCGTCGTCCGCCTCAAACCGCCAACGAACTCCGTCTCTATGCCGAGCTTCTCCAAGGTGCCGGAAATTGCCGGGCCGCCGCCATGAACGATGACCGGACGAACGCCCTTCTCCTGCAGCTGCCGCAAATCTTCGAAAAAAGCGGCGGGCAGCGCCGCAAGCGTGCTGCCCCCGCATTTCATCACAAAACGCTGTTCCTTCGCCATCCGCTCACGCAAGCTCCTTCCTTGCCCGTACTGCCCGCGCCTGTACACGCGCAGAACGGTTTAACAACATGCCATTACCGCATGCGACACTGGCCTTCCCTGAATTAAGTCCGGTAAGCCGCGTTAATGCGTACATAGTCATAAGTCAGATCGCAGCCCCACGCCAGCGCGGCGCCGCTGCCAATTTTGAGATCAACGATGATCTCGACTGTATCGCCCTTCAGATACTCCAGCGCCGCCTCTTCATCGAATGCAACCGGGCGCGAGTTCTCCAGCGTCAAAATCGGACCGAGCGCAATATCGACCGTATCCGGGTCAAGCGGCTCTCCGGCGCGGCCGGCTGCCGCGATAATGCGGCCCCAGTTGGCGTCGGCGCCAAACACGGCCGACTTGACAAGCGAGGAGCCGACGATCGTTTTGGCAATCGCCGCCGCCGATGCGTCGCTCTCAGCGCCGCTTACCCGCACCTCGATCAGCTTTGTTGCGCCTTCACCGTCGCGCGCGATCGCCTTGGCAAGCACCTCGCATACGTAGATGAGCGCGGAAGCGAACGCGTCCCAATCGGGATGCTGCGGCGTCAGCTCGTCCCCGCCAGCCAATCCGCTGGCCATAGCAACGAGCATATCGTTGGTGCTTGTATCGCCATCCACCGTAAT
The DNA here is from genome assembly GCF_023715725.1 of Paenibacillus pasadenensis. Lineage (GTDB taxonomy): Bacteria > Bacillota > Bacilli > Paenibacillales > Paenibacillaceae > Paenibacillus_O > Paenibacillus_O pasadenensis_A. The sequence goes on along the minus strand of NZ_JAMBOT010000018.1, from coordinate 34,209 downwards.
CATATTAAACGTGCGGTCCGTCGCCTGGCGAAGCAGCACATGAAGCGCCTCGCTGTCGACAGGGGCATCCGTCGTCACAAAACCAAGCATAGTCGCCATATTAGGATGAATCATGCCGGAGCCTTTTGCCGCGCCCGCTACATGCACAGTGCGGCCGTTCGCCTGGACAGCGACACAGATGGATTTTTTCACAAGATCGGTCGTCAGGATCGCTTGGCAAAAATCATCCGCGCCTTCGGAGCCGCCCTTCAAGCGCTGCGGCAGCGCCGCAATGCCCGTGCGGACGCGATCCATCTTGAGCAGCTCGCCAATGACGCCGGTAGAGGCGACAGCGATCTGCTCCTGCGGGATGCCGACCGCTTCAGCAAAGGCATTGCGCATCTCGTACGCGTCTGCCTCGCCCTGACGGCCGGTGCATGCATTAGCGTTGCCGCTGTTAACGAGCAGCGCGCGCAGCCGTCCGCCTGCGGCCAGGCTTTCGCGCGTCACCTTGAGGGGCGCCGCCTGCACTTTATTCGTCGTATAGACCGCCGCTGCCGCTGCCGGCACCTCGCAGAGGATGGCGCCCAAATCGTGGCGGTCCGTTTTTTTGAGCCCGCAATGCAGACCTCCCGCCCGGAATCCGGCCGGTGTCGTGACGGAGCCATCCTCCACGACGGTAAATTGCTGTTCTGCCGTTTGTTGTGATTGTGCCATCCTATGCTTGCCTCTCCTTCTGGCGCTGACGCGTCATCAATTAGGGATACATCGGGATAAACTGCAGTCCCGCATTTTCCTCCCAGCCCATCATCAGGTTAAGATTTTGGATCGCCTGTCCTGCCGCGCCTTTGACCAGATTGTCAATGACCGACACGACCGTAACCCGTCCGGTTCGGCTGTCTGCGGCAAAACCGATATCGCAGTAGTTAGAGCCGCTGACTTCCTTCGTCGCAGGCCATACGCCCGCCGGACGTACACGCACGAAAGGCCGGCCTTGATAAAATTCACGGTACAGCGCGATAAACTCCTCATTCGTGCGCTCTTCCGTCATTTTGGCGTACATCGTCGACATGATGCCGCGTGTCATCGGAACGAGATGAGTCGTAAACGTCGTAACGACCTCGCGGCCCGCCGCGTCGGACAGAATCCGTTCGATTTCGGGAACATGCTGGTGCTTGTTGATTTTGTATGCTTTAAAATTCTCGTTAAGCTCCGAGTAATGCGTCCCCAGGCTGGCTCCGCGGCCAGCGCCGGATACGCCGCTCTTTGCATCGATAATAATGGTATCGGGATCAATCCAGCCTGCCTTAATAGCTGGAATGAGGCCAAGCAAGGTTGCGGTAGGATAACAGCCCGGATTGGAAATGAACGGCGCATTCTTAACCTGGGAGCCGTAAATTTCGGCAAGGCCGAATACAGCCTTTTCCAAATAGGCGGAATCGGCGGCCGGTTTTCCGTACCACTGCTCATACAGGCCTGGCTGCGGAAGACGGAAATCCCCCGACAGATCAATGACCTTCAGTCCCTGCTCCAGCAGCTGCGGAGCAAGCTTGGCAGCTACGCCCGCCGGCGTCGCCAGAAACACAACGTCCGCTTTTGCCTTAATCGCTGCGGGATCAACGCCATCCAGCAGATCGGTTCGGATCTCGCTCAAATGCGGATAACCTGCGGCAATGGCTTCTCCTGCGCTGGATGAAGATATTACGGAACTGACCTCCGCATATGGATGAGCTTGCAGCAGACGAATGAGCTCGACGCCGCCATAACCGGTAGAGCCTACAATCGCAACCTTGATCTTTGCTTCCATTGTACCGACACTCCTATCATCAAGAGACCGTCCCAGATCTCCAAGTTCTGAATCATTATACGTTCATATTAATAATAATACAACAGGAAAAATACTTCTAGCATCACGAAAAAAAGGCTGTCTCCAGCCACGTTATGTGACTGGGACAACCCCTTTTTAAAGCTGTGGTTACTAATGCTCCGTAAGGTCGTTTGACGTCCTTACTAGAGCCGACTCTCGGCTTTTTCCGCTCCGTAAGGTCGTTTGACGCCCTTAACAACGCTGACTCTCGGCTTTGACCGCTCCGTAAGGTCGCTTAACATCCCTACTAATGCAGGCTCACGGCTTTCCCCCACCGTAAGGTCGGATTGAAGGCGCCTCTGAAGCCCATCCCATAAATCCAATGTCATTTGGCGCTAATCAGCACAACTCCCGCTACAATGACCGCACAGCCGATCCAGCGGTTTAGCGGCACCGCCTCGCCGAACAGCCTCCAGGCAAGCAAAATGCCCAGCACATAGGCTAAGCTTTGCAAAGGGTAAGCCAGACTGAGCGGCAATCTGGACAGAACTGACAGCCACAGCAGAGTGGCCAGTCCGTACATGCCGATTCCGGCGAGGATTAGCGGTGAAAAAAGCACCTGCAGCCAATTTTCCGCTCTCAATCCGCCGGCCCGATCCAGCCCCATCTTCCAAACCGTCTGCCCGGCGACCAGCAGCAGAATATTCAGCAGCAAGAGCACATAAGGCATCAGCGTATCTCCTTTTTGACGGGAACAGTGCGGGCCTCACCGCTCTCAAGTTCCTCTATCCTCCGCTCAAGCCGCTTGACCTGTTCTTGTCGTAAAGCTGCAGCTTGCGTGATCGAAATCAGCTTATGCGTTAAGGTTGAGATGGCAATTGTCAAATGAAGCAATATGAACAGCACGCCCATGAGGCCTGTAAAATAAAGCAAGGAAGGCGCGTAATCGACATCCAGCAAATTAGATGCCGTTTCCAGCAAATTCGGGAACAGTGAAATTCCCAGCATTCCGATGCCAAGCAGAAGCCATAACAGTGAATACTGCTCCCGCAGCTTGCGTTTGCGGATTAAATGCACAATTGTGCCGATAAAACCGATGCTGGCTGCAATTCCGACCCAAACAAATTCAGTTGCCATAGCCCAAGCTCCACTCGCGTTTCTTTTTGCTTTTTGTAATCAGAACGGCAAGGGTGACTTTTATCATATAATAGCAGGATTTAAAGGCTGAAATGCTGGACACTCCGCCATCGCGCTCCGACATAACAACCGGAACCTCCATGAACTTGCCGCGATAGTTATCGAGCAGAACGAGCGCTTCAACTTCCGGGTAATCCGTTGGATACTCTCTGGAAAAGAGCGAGATCGCTTTGCGGCTGCATAAACGGTAGCCCGATGTTGGGTCGGTAATCCGCTGACCCGTCAGCGCGCTCACAAGATTAGCCAGCAAACCGATGCCAAGCTTCCGGGTAAAGGTCGATTGAAAGCCGCGCTTTTCAATAAACCGGGAGCCGACAACCATGTCGACTTCGTTTTCGCGCATCGCTTGCAACAGATAGCTCAGATCGGCCGGATTATGCTGTCCGTCCCCGTCAATCTGCACCGCGTAGGTGTAGTCATTTTCCTCCGCATAACGATAGCCTGCCTGTACCGCTCCGCCAATCCCAAGGTTGCAGCTGAGATTAAGCACCGGCACTCCTTGCATTTCGGCAATACTTCCCGTATTGTCCATCGACCCGTCGTTCACGACGACAAGATCTGCATAAGGAGCATGCTCCTTAATCGAAGCAATTGTGTTTCGGATGCCCGAAGCCTCATTATAGGCTGGCACAATGATAAGCACATTGGACTTAATGCCTTGCTCAATGTGCAGCGGCTGGGTTTTCATTGGCTGTCTCCTCCTTATGTTTGATCTTGTCGGTTTCTCTTTTATTACCCCGATTCACAACGGCCTGTACAACGATTACGGCAAAAACGGAACCCATTACGATCAGAAGCGGCATTGCTGTGAAATTGTACCGGGTTTCGGGAATAAACAGCAGCCTTAGCGTGGACATGGAAGCGACGATAAGCGCCAGCGCCGAAGCCTGATGCCTCCAGCGAAACAGCATGTACAGCATCGCAACAAATCCGACCGCCATAATGGCTAGATGGAATGGCATTTTAAGCACATTTGGTATAACCGGGTACCAAGGCGTATGACCGCTGCCTCCAAACGGGCGGCCGTACGTATACTGAATCTTTCCAACCGTATACCATTTAACAAAGGTCCATGTATGCTCGGTAAAGCCAATGCGGAGCCTTTCCTTGGCAACCTCCATTTGCGTTTTATCCTTCCGGTCAACCAAGCCGTCATCATAGTTTTTATTTGGATAAGTACCGGCTGCAAACGGGTTGACCTGGGTTGAACTGACGATTAATTTATCAAAGGTCACAAAATTTCGAATGACCCATGGCGAAAGCGTAATAGCAAGGCCAAGACCCGCAACAATCACAAATCGCAGCGATTTTTTCCAATCCCGGCTCCACAGCAGAATCAGGATATGCATAAGGATAAAAATCGGCAGAAACTCTGTTCGGGTCAACACGGTAATGCCAAGAGCAACGCCCGAGGCCGCCATGAGCCAGCTGCTGTTTTTCCGGAATCCGAGCAGCAGCAGATAAACATAAAGGACCAGGAAACATGCCGCCATCGTTTCTGTCAGAATAGCTCCAGTAGTCCAGACAAAAGCAGGATATATGGCGCCCACAAAAGCAGCTGCAAGCCCTCCCCACCGGTTGGATAGCATACTGCCGATGAGATACATCAGGTAAACCATGGTCAAGCTCATAAAGACATTTGCAAATCGGATATAAGGATAAGGATCGTTAACCTTGTAGTCGACCATCTTATACACAGCGGCCATGAGGATCGGAAAACCCGGCGTTACTCGAGCGTTGGGCTCACCTGACGGCTTCTTATATTCGTACCCGTATACGCCCTTTTCCAGGAGCTGTCGAACCATCATGTCGTAGTTTTTAGTATCCTGGCTCACTTTATGATCGACGGAAACGTTAAAATCGATACGAAGCCAAGCGCCTAACAGCAGAACTGCTGCAAGCAACAAAAAAATCAGCCGCTTTTTTTTGTTAAGTTCAGCTTGTGCCGTGTCTGAAAAATAACTCATACTGCTTCCCCTTCCATGAAAACCTGCGTAATGATTAAGAATTGGTTCAAACCTGCTAGAACCCATTATGGCGTACAGGTTTTAAAAAACTCTGCCTGAATTTCTTAAGAAATTCTTAGTGCCTCTCAAGGCGCAGCGAATAAGCTTCCTCGTCTAACAGCTCTCTATCGCAAACCAAGCATATTAGGAAGTTATATCAGTTCCATATAAAATATTTCCGACTTTCATCCAAAGCTTAAGGTAAATATTCACTCCAAAATGATTTTTAGTTAGCCGATGCTTTGTGCGTAGTTTACCCATTCTGGGCTTAGAGCAACCGCATTTTATGATTAAAATAAAGAAAAGCACCTTCTGGCAGCAGCTTTTTTCCGTCTCAACGGATCGAAGCTGCACCAAAGGATGCTTTAATTGTTCTCTCGAAAAAAACTCTACTCCAGCTTAAAACCCTGCCCTAACACTTCAGCCGTATGGCTAATAATGACAAACGCATCGCGGTCCACAGTCTGGACAAGCCGTTTCAGCTCCGGCACCTCGTTTTGGCTGAGGACAACCATAAGAACAGTGCGATTATCGCCCGTATACCCGCCATGGCCGTCCAGACGCGTCAGGCCGCGATCCAAATCATGGAGGACCGCATCGGCAATTTCTTCGGAACGGGAGCTGATGATAAACGCCACTTTAGACATAGCTAACCCGGTCTGCACGATATCGATTGTTTTGCTGGTGACAAATAGACCGATCAGCGCATAAAGCGCCTGTTCCGGCGAAAGCAAAAAACCGGCTGCAACGATGACAAGACCGTCCATAAGAGCTATACAAAGACCGAGCGACATTCCCGTGTACCGATGCAGAATCTGCGCGATTAACGCTGTGCCGCCCGTAGAGCCTCTGCCCCGGAATACAAGCCCGAGACCTAATCCAACACCAATGCCCCCGTAAATGGAGGCTAACAGCGGATTTTCCGTCGGAACGCCCCAGTGGGAGGTAAGCAGGACAAATAGCGGCAGGAAAATGGTCCCCACCAGCGTTTGCAGCGCAAAACGCCGGCCAAGCAGCAGCATGCCTGCAAAAAACAGCGGAATATTAATGGCCCATTGAATAAAAGCCGGATTAAACCCGTATAAATGCTCGATCAGAATGGACAAGCCGTTAATGCCGCCGGAGGCGATATCATTGGGCAGCAAAAAGCTATTAAAGCTGACCGCGATTACAAATGCCCCTACAACAATGGAGATCAGATTGGTTACCCGTTCATTTTTTGACCGCTTGCCGGTTTTACGGTGTTTACGCGCCTTCGGCTTACCGGTTATGGCCTGGGCCATCCCTTCGGCTCGTTTATCCCGTCCAGCCTGTTCCTCATCCATCGCCTGTCCTCCTTGTCCTTCCCGACCAGCCGCAGCTTCTATCCTGTTGTTATCCCTCATCGAAGCGGCCACTTCCGTGCTTGCTTCTTGCATATTATGCTCATGCGAAACCCTCGGCTCGTTATGTTGCGGGTTACCCTTTAATATTCCCGATTCGCCGGATAAGCCGCTCTGTTCCCCCTGTTTACTCAATTCTGCCGGACTCCTTCCCCCTGGCAGCGGTACGTAAATTCCCACTGCCGCCTTTACTCTGCCGCGGTAGCGCAGACCACTCTTTCTTTCCGCGCGAAAAAGAGTTCCGCACTCTGTTCAAGTGTCGGAACTCTTCTCCTGTATTATTCGGCGGATTGCCGCTTAGGCTTCGGGCTGCTGCCTGATCTGATGACGAAGATACCCGTTAATAAACGCGTCCAGGTCTCCATCCATTACAGCGCCAACGTTACCGGTTTCCACCGAGGTGCGATGATCCTTTACCATACTGTACGGATGAAAAACATAGGAGCGAATCTGGCTTCCCCAAGCAATTTCGGACTGCTCGCCGCGGATTTCCGCCAGATGCTTTTGTTGCTCCTCGATTTTACGCTCATACAGCTTGGAACGAAGCATCTTCATCGCCCTGTCGCGGTTCTGAATCTGCGAGCGCTCCGTTTGGCAAGCAACAACGATACCGGACGGGATGTGCGTAATCCGGATCGCTGATTCCGTCTTGTTGACGTGCTGTCCGCCGGCGCCGCTGGAGCGGTACGTATCAACCTTGAGATCCTCAGGGCGAATCTCAATTTCGATACTGTCGTCAATCTCCGGCATGATGTCGCAGGATACAAAGGACGTATGCCGGCGGCCCGAGGCGTCAAAAGGAGAGATGCGCACCAGGCGGTGCACCCCTTTCTCCGCCTTGAGATAGCCGTAAGCGTTATGCCCTTTAACGCTAATCGTAACACTTTTGATTCCCGCCTCGTCGCCGGGCAAATAGTCCAGCACTTCGACCTTGAAGCCGCGCTTCTCGGCCCAGCGTGTGTACATGCGGTACAACATTTGGCCCCAGTCCTGCGACTCCGTGCCGCCCGCGCCAGGATGAAGCTCCAAAATCGCGTCCAGCTTATCGTAAGGCTGATTAAGCAGCAGCTGAAGCTCGAAGTTGCCGATTTCGTTCATCAGGCTGGCTACGCCGCTCGTCAGCTCACCGTCAAGCGACTCGTCATCTTCCTCCGCAGCCAGCTCAAGCATCGTCTCCAGATCTTCACGCTGGCTGCTGAGCTTATCGTATTGCTCTACGACGGATTTGACGGCATTCATCTCGGAGATGAGCTTCTGGGCTTTTTCGTTATCATCCCAAAAATCCGGCGCCGTCATCTTTTCCTCAAAATTGGCTATGATCTCCTGTTTGAGATCTAAGTCAAAGGGACCCCCTGAGATCTTGGAGCCGCTTTGCCGCCTCGCGCAGGTCTTGCTTAACCGTTACGTCGATCATGACAATGCTTCACCTCAAATTTAATAATACGTATATTAAACTTACTTGCCGTGACAAAGCTTGTATTTCTTGCCGCTGCCGCATGGGCAAGGGTCATTACGTCCGATGCGCTCCTCGCGCTTCGCAGGGCGAGCCTCACGCGGTTCGCTGCTGCCGCCGGATTCCACCTGGCCCTTGGCTACTTCTTGACGCTCAAGGTTTTGCTCTACTTGAGCTTTCATAATGTAACGAGCGACCTCTTCTTGAATCGTCTCGACCATCTCGCCGAACATTTCGAAGCCCTCGAATTGGTACTCGCGCAAAGGATCCGTACCGCCGTATGCACGCAGATGGATACCTTGGCGAAGCTGATCCATAGCATCGATATGGTCCATCCACTTGCTGTCAACAGCGCGCAGCACGACGACCTTTTCGAATTCGCGCATCGTTTCAAAGCCCATCGCTTCCTCGCGCTCGTCGTACTGGGCCGTGATTTTGCTCATCAGCAGCTCAATGATCTCTTCCGGCTCTTTGCCCCACAGATCATCCTTCGTAATGGATTCTTCCGGCAAAAGATTGCCGTGCACGTAATCCACGACTGCCTGCAGATCCCATTCCTCCGGCACTTGCTCCGACGGACAGTGCACGGTAACGATCCGCTTCACAACCGGCTGAATCATTTCCATGACGATATCGCGGATGTTTTCGCTAAAGAGAACTTCGCGGCGCTGCTTGTAAATAATTTCACGCTGCTGGTTCATCACATCATCGTATTGGAGAACGACCTTACGCGTGTCGAAGTTGTTGCCCTCGACGCGCTTCTGAGCGGACTCGATCGCTCTCGTAATGAGGCGGCTCTCGATCGGCTGATCTTCCTCAAAGCCTAGCTTTTCCATCATGCCCATGATGTTCTCCGCGCCGAAGCGGCGCATCAGCTCATCCTCAAGGGACAGATAGAACTGGGATGAACCCGGGTCGCCCTGACGGCCGGCACGGCCGCGCAGCTGGTTGTCGATCCGGCGGCTCTCATGGCGCTCCGTACCGATGATATGCAGACCGCCGCTGGTATTAACACCATCGCCGAGCAGGATGTCGGTACCGCGTCCCGCCATGTTCGTGGCGATCGTGACGGAACCTGCTTGTCCGGCGCGGGAAATAATCTCCGCTTCCTCCGCATGGTACTTCGCGTTGAGAACTTTATGTTGAATGCCTTTTTTCTTGAGCAGCTCAGACAGCTTCTCGGAGTTCTCGATCGAAACCGTACCGACCAGAACCGGCTGATTCTTTTTGTGGCGTTCCACAATCTCTTCCACAACCGCTTTGAACTTGCCGCCTTCGGTTTTGTAGACGATGTCCTGCAAATCCTCGCGGAGCAGCGGACGGTTCGTCGGCACCTGCAGCACTTCAAGGCCGTAGATTTTTTTGAACTCCTCTTCCTCCGTCTTTGCCGTACCGGTCATGCCGGCCAGCTTGCGATACATCCGGAAGTAGTTCTGGAACGTAATCGTCGCCAGCGTCATGCTTTCGTTCTGGACCTTCAGGTCCTCTTTAGCCTCGATCGCCTGATGGAGACCGTCGCTGTAGCGGCGGCCGGACATGATACGGCCGGTGAACTCGTCGACGATCAGAACTTCTTCGTCCTGAACGACGTAATCCACGTCGCGCTTCATGATCGCATGCGCCTTCAGCGCTTGTTGAATATGGTGATTAAGCGTTACATTGGCATGGTCGAACAGGTTTTCGATACCAAAAGCCCGCTCCGCCTTCTCTACACCAGATTCCGTCAGCATAACCGAGCGCAGCTTAATATCGACCGTGTAGTCGTCCTCTTGCTTCAGACGGCCGACAAACTTGTCCGCAGCATGGTATAGCTCCGTCGACTTGGCTGCCTGGCCGGAAATAATGAGCGGCGTCCGCGCTTCGTCGATCAGGATGGAGTCTACTTCGTCAATAATGGCAAAATAGAGCGGCTTTTGCACCATTTGCTCCTTGTAAAGCACCATGTTGTCACGCAGATAGTCAAAGCCGAATTCATTGTTCGTGCCGTACGTAATATCGCAAGCGTAAGCAGCCTGTTTCTCCTCATGCGAAAGGGAGTTCAGGTTGCAGCCAACAGTCATGCCAAGGAATTCATACAATGGACGCATAATATCGCTGTCACGCTGAGCAAGGTAATCATTGACCGTAATAACATGTACGCCTTTGCCGAGCAGGGCGTTTAAGTAAACGGGCAGAGTGCCAACGAGCGTTTTGCCCTCGCCGGTTTTCATCTCGGCGATTTTGCCCTCATGCAGCGCCATGCCGCCGAGCAGCTGCACATCAAAATGCCGCATGCCAAGCACGCGTTTGCCGGCTTCCCGAACCGTCGCATACGCTTCCGGGAGCATATCTTCAAGCTCCTCGCCTTTTTCCAAGCGGTCGCGGAACTCTTGCGTTTTTGCCCGAAGCTGATCGTCCGTAAGAGCCGCATACTCAGGCTCCATTCCATTTATAACCTCAACGTTGCGCATGAGACGTTTGACTTCGCGCTCATTGGCATCGCCGAAAATTTTCTTCACCAGTCCGAGCATGGTATACCCCTTTCGTGAGACACTTTGCCTTAATTTTAACAGTTGTCCGATCATGCCGCAATCAATCGACAGGCTTTTCCAACATTATATACGCGACCGCCAGGTAAAGTGTTGCCTGGTAAGACTAGGAACAAGGATTTTGCCCCTTTCGGCACGTTGTTGGAAGCCTAATTATTGGAGATTGGACCGCGGGATCGGGACTTAAAAACGCCCTTTCCCCGGAAGGAAAGGACGTGAGTTATGAGTTCAGTATATTCAAATGTAAATTGAGATTTAGAATGAGATTTAGAATGAAAGACCGCCGTATTAATAATTACATAAGAATTATACCATCAAGGCCCTGCGGCTACCCTTGTTCAATCAGGCCGTAACGGCCATCCGTGCGGCGGTAGACGACATTCACTTCCTTCGTTTCAATGTTGTTGAATACATAGAAGTTATGGCCGACCATATCCATTTGCAAAATCGCTTCTTCCACATCCATCGGCTTCAGCTTGAAGCGCTTCATCCGTACAACCTCAAGGTCCTCTTCCGGATCTTGCACGGCAACCGAGGTAACGTCGTCTTCACGGAAAAGCGTCTTAATGCTTTCGTTCTGCCGGAACTTACGGTTCATTTTTGTTTTGTGCTTGCGGATCTGACGCTCCAGCTTATCAACGACCGTGTCGACCGATGCGTACATATCCGGGCTTTTCTCCTCGGCTCTCAAAATCACTCCCGTAAGGGGAATCGTGACCTCTATGCCGTGGCGTCCCTTGTGTACCGACATCGTGACGCTGGTGTCAGCGGCAGGGGGGGCATCAAAATACTTATCCAGGCGGTTCAACTTCTTCTCGACGTAATCCCTCATGGCATCCGTCACAGGAACGTTTTGACCTCGAACGTTGTATTTCATGTAGCACTCCTCCTTTACATGGTCTTATTATACCACGATACGCAGGATCAAATCAAAAGACTTATTTGTGAATTTAGAATTTTCAGATAAATATTTTTCATGTACCTCATTCTTTAATAGCTTGTTCAAGAAGATCAATAATGACAGCATCCTGTTCTACATCAAATTTTCGAGCAAAAAGAGCTGATGACGACATCATAGAAATGGCATCCCCAGTTGTCAAGACTCTTGGGCTGGCCGCATTAAGCGGGACCATTTCATTTGAATGATACACGGTCATATCAATGAATCGTAGATTTTCGTTGACTACATACCTAGAATAAATGGAGTTAAGCAACACCGTCTGAAAGAAATGTTCGTCAGGAACAAACGATTGTTTAAAAAAACTCTTTAGATTATTAGTATTTTCCGATATGGCGGCATACAACGCACTTTCTCTCGTTAGCACTTTCCATTGACTTCCTGTGAATAACTGTTTATTTGGAAACAATTGATGGAATCGTTCAGTACGTTCTCCCGTTGCGATAACTTCCCCTTTCCGTTCTTCAAAAATAAATCTATACTTTAAATCCATTACTTCTTCATCTTCTATTGATCTGTAGTTCATGAAAATCTTTTTAGGGTGATCCTGTAAATAAGCACCAATTAATCTCTGAGATGCAAGCGGGAAATCCTGACCACTAAGATTTATATAGTGGCTCCAACCCGAGAGCTCCGCAAGTAAGGAAATCGCTTGTAACTCAACTTCCACAAGAGACCAGCCCCCCCAAGCACAACTTGCAGATGTCAACATAAAAATGTTCTCATTAGCTTCCGCTAAACGGCTTGCAAAGAGCAACAATTCTGTTGAAGCATTGGCGTCGATATGTAGAACGTAGTAGTTGTTTTCATGATAAATGGCCTCTATCATTCGTCTAAGCTGATTGGGTTTAGTGTGTGCCGTAATGCAATAGGCTAAACTCATTTGAATCCCTCTCCCTAAATTCATCATTGTACGGAAGAAAAATAAAAAAAGAGGCCCTGAAAACCAGGACCCCGTAAGGTTTGTCGTTCTTGTCAATCATCTATTAATGGCCGAAACGGCCGGATGATTACAGTTTGATTACGTTAGCAGCTTGTGGACCGCGAGCGCCTTCTACGATATCAAACTCAACGGATTGGCCTTCTTCCAGGGTTTTGAAGCCCTCGGATTGGATTGCGGAGAAATGAACAAATACGTCGCCGCCTTGCTCAGTCTCGATAAATCCGTAACCTTTTTCTGCGTTGAACCATTTCACTTTACCTTGCATTCAGAACATTCCCTTCATAATCAAATGCTGTGAGACGCCTTATTTGCATGGCCCACATTTTGACTATAGCACCGGAATCAAACAGTTGTCAATATGACATGGAAGCGGATTCACGAGCTTTATTTTAAATAGATTCACTAAATGAAGCCATTTGTCAAAATTCGACTAAGATAAAATCATTCAACGCTTCTAACATCTACATCTTCAAGATCGTCAAATTGATCTATGAACTTAAAATTCTCATATTCTTCAATTTGCTTTATACAAAGGTCTTGAACATCTTTACCTTGTAGATATCCGCTAAACCATTCAACTGTAGTATCTAATGCTGACTCTAAGGACCATTTTGAAAACCAATAGAGTTCATTCATTGCTTTTGAACAATCCAGTTTGAGCATTTTGGCTTCGTGTATCTCGTTCTGCTGAATAATTTTATAACCTGAATGTTGATCCGGCCACTTGTGCAAAATTCTTTTTACAATCCATTCAACTGGCCTTACGTCTCTTTCTTGAGGACCGAAGTTCCAAGACTGAGCGTATTGTCTGCCTTCAGTAAATAACTTCTGACACAATAACAAATACCCAGATAGTGGTTCTAAAACGTGTTGCCATGGACGGACAGAGGCTGGATTACGAATTTGAATTTGTGTTCCGTTAAACAAGGATCGAAAAATGTCTGGGATTAATCTATCTTCTGCCCAGTCTCCTCCTCCAATTACATTACCTGCTCTAGCTGTTGCTACTCGAATGTCCAACGACCCAAGAAATGAATTTCGATAAGCTGAGGTAATTAATTCTGAACAAGCTTTGCTGCTTGAATAAGGATCATGTCCCCCCAAGGGCTCCGTTTCTCGATATCCCCAATGCCACTCTTGATTTTCATAGCATTTATCTGTCGTTACATTTAGTACAACTCGAACAGACTTGCACGAACGAGCAACTTCCATAATATTGACAGTACCCATTACATTTGTACGAAAGGTCTCTACTGGATCTGCATAGGATCTTCTCACAAGAGGCTGTGCCGCCATATGAATAACGATTTCGGGTTCTGCATGCTCAATTGCTTCCTTCAGCCTGCCAAAATCAGCTACATCTCCAATAAATGAATCCTCCATTATCTTGTCAATATGAGCAAGCTCAAAGAGAGCTGGATTCGTTGGTGAATGAAGTGAATACCCCGTTACTCTAGCTCCCATATGGTGGAGCCAGATGGCAAGCCAGCTACCTTTAAAACCAGTATGACCCGTCAGAAAAACTTTTCTTCCTATCCAAAAATACCTATTTATTGTTTTGTTATTTTCCATCTGGAATCTCCTGGATAATATGAATTCATTAAAGACGAATTGTCACAATAAAATATCATTTATACACGCTTCATTTGATACATTTGGTGACTCGTTTTAAGCACAGAAGCTATATTGCTCTTCTCCTTCTCTTCCCCGCCGGCTAAGGAATGAGCTACATCCTCAATAAGCCTTTGATCTTCATCGCTGAGTCGAGCTCCGAAATTAAAAATGGACGTTACTTCAAATCTATAAGCATGTGCTTGCAGGCATATCATTTCTTTTGTATAGATTCTTTGATTATGTATTTTATCTGAAGAATAAATAGAATTATATAAAAACTCCAGGCTTGCACTGTTAGTTATTTTGAAAATAACAACCCCATTTTCTTGAACCGCTTTTGAAAGATGATTAAAAATAGAGCTTAAGTCTTCGGAGTAATTGTCAAGAGATCTTTCGATATAAACCAGGTCCATTTTTTGATCAAGTTTTAAATGTAGCTCTTCGAAGCCGACTTCCGGATACACTTGATCGGCAATAGATTCCTGGTCCTTTAAGTACTGTTGCTCCGAAATGGCTCCAATAAGTAGAGCTGGCTTCACTCCATGATTTTTCCAAATGTTATTTTTGAATTGCAGAAGAGTTGCTCCGCATTTAACGTCAATGCCTAAAATGGTTTTCACATGTTGGAACAGATTAAAGTCCAGCTCCAAATAGTCCGAATTCATTCGAGCATCTGACCATGCATCAAATCCATATTTTTCTCGGAAAGTTAATCTACCTTCCTCGAGGGAGTGGGTTTGATGATCGCTTATTGTGGTCAGACTTCCATAATGATAGGTGACCGTATCCGAGCAATAAACAAGTTTATACCCAGCACGTCTTATTTTGAAGCTGATGTCGTCGTCAGCAAACTCACCACGGAAAAAACGGGTATCATAATATCCAACTGCTTCAAGCAAGGCAGTGGGACAACATAGAACGTTGGGCAAAAGAACCACTCGTTCCTCCCACTTTGTTGAATCACTCACGTTGTATGCTCTAGCCTTATCCTGAAACTCCTCCATGGTTTTAAAGGATAACGTAATTTGCTGCATGTTTGAAATCGATGTTGCCCCTGGCGAAACATACCCTATTTCAGGGTCAGACTCAATACAAATCATTAGATTATTCAGCCAGTTTGGTGTGAAAATAAAATCATTGCATAAGACGGCACAATACTTCCCCTCTGCTGCCATCATCCCAATATTAAAGCCTTTAACAATATGTAAGTTATATTTGAGATGAATGACTTTTGCTCCGACTATGGAATCAAAATATTCCTTAGTCCCATCAGTTGATCCATTATCCACCAAAATCAATTCATAATCGACGTCTTTCGTATGTGACAAGATACTCTCGACGCAATCACGAGTGTAATCTAGATTATTATATGCTAGAAGAACGACACTAACTTTGCAAGGAGCATCTTCTCCTCGTTTGGATATTTCATGGTGATTAATAGGATTGACTTCAGGATAGAGGCGCGGGTAATTCGATTTATCTACGTAGTTCTCTACTACGTAGGCCATTTCGAGTTCAAGGATGCGAAATAAAGCGCAGACATGATAACGGAAATTATAAATAAAGCTACTGCCGTTGTCTTGATTAAAACTATCCTTAAGCTGTTCAATATAATAACCAATATTTGCAGAAATTTCTTTCAATCGGTTAGGTGCAGCGTCTTCTGCGATGGCTCCCACCATTGCATTAATAAGGTCGGCAACCGTGTCTAATAGGGTCACATCCGTTAAGCTCAATTCTCCGTGATTAATACGATTCTCCAAATGATGTATGCCTTCATAAGCGCTCTCTAAACTCCTTAGGAGAGTCGTCGCCCAGTTGTTATCCATGACTATTCCCTCCTGACAAAAATAATCCATTTTTATCCAAGTCAAAATCATTCCACTGCTTGTCCTTATTTGAAATAATTAATTGACTTACGTCCGTTATAGGCCATTCTAGAAGGAATGCAGTATCATTCCATCTAATACCGGACTCATGCGAGGGGGTATAATACTCGCTTACCAAATATTCAATACTAGTGTTTGGTTGAAGGGTTAAGTATCCATGGGCAAAACCTTTAGGGACCACTAAAGATAAATTGTTATCTTCGGTCAATGTGATTCCAAAACATTCTCCATAGGTTGAACTTTCTTTGTTTAAATCAATAATGACATCGTATATAGCGCCGCTAACACACGATATAATTTTATCTTCACAAAAAGGAGGCCGTTGGAAATGCATACCTCTGAGCGTATTTTGATATTGATTAAAAGCTACACTGGCTTGGGCAACATCAAATGCGATCCCATACTCAGCTAATGTTTTCTTGCAAAAACTTCTAGCAAAATACCCGCGGCTGTCCTGTATCGGTTTCCGTTCTATTACAGCCGCATTGTTTAAAGGCACAGATTTAATAATCATACAAATCTCCTTATTTGAACGGGTATGCTTTATTTTGGGCTAGCAACACCCCTAGCATTTCATTTACAAATTCACTCAAACAATCGCTAGGTATCGGAGCAATATTTTTATGGAGACTTGAAAAGTCAAATTGACGGTAAGACTCGTCCACGTCAGAGGGACGGATAATCTGCACGGGTAGTTTGTAGATATCCTGAGCCATTTTTTGAACTATGAGAGCATAATCATAAACGCTCATGGTTTGACTTCCATAGGCATGAACAATGCGTTCCATCGGCCTTTCTTTCAGGATCCACATTACTTTTTCAGCTAAATCATTTGTGCCGACAAAATTACGCAATTGATTGCCACTTGTTAAGAGCGTAATTGTATTTGTTTCAATTGCTTCTTTACAAAATAAAAATGGTATAAGATTCCATCTCTTAAACTGTTTAGTATCAACTGGAACCCCGAAAAGATTGGATGGTCTAACTACCCAAGCATTAATCTTATTAAGTCGATTAAACATTTGAATCGTTTGTTCAGCCATGGAATGGGCCAGTCCATAATCATTTGTAGGCGATATTGGAGTATCTTCCTTTAGTTGTCCAGCGCTACTCCCAAAAACATGAAAACTGGAGAAGTAAATGAAATCTCTGATTTTATTGTTGTAACAAAAGTCAAGCGCAGCATGAATACCTGATACATGCTCGGAAAGCGCGTAATAGGGATCGGACTTGTACAAAGATTCATTGGGTGAAACTGTATGAATCATTGCATCTATTCCATTGACGTTAAGAGTAGCAATTTCAGACGGATAGGAGAAGTTCATTTTAAAGTCACCATCGTGTCTAGCTGCTGTTACAACCTTTATGTTACAACTTCTCAAATAACGTGCCATATGAAGACCCAAATATCCGTTTGCTCCGCTGACTAAAATGGTTTTTGTTTTCATTCATCAAACCTCAAAAGGGATAGGCACATTGAAAAAAGTTTGCGCCCATGATGAATCGTTTCTTTGCAATATTAAATGATGCCCAGTATCTATATCACGATAGTACAGAGATTTGCTTTTTAAATTTTTATTACGCAAAAGAGCCTGATTTCCAATGGTTGAATGGTCTCCTATAATACAATTACCTACTATTGTAGATTGAGGTGCCATAGCAACTCCTTTTCCTAGAGAGGGGTACACACCATGTACCGCTCCTACCGTACAACCTTGGCAACATACAAAAAAATCACTGTAGGACGCTTTTCCTAATACAATGCCTCCCCCATGCAAAACAAGGAATATATTGGGCATCTCAGCATCATACATGCAAATAAATCCGTTCAGCACTTTGTTGAGATAGAACATTTTCGAAGCCAATTCCGCATCTTGGAATTCCCTCCACACAGAATTAGACAGAAACCATAAAAAAACTGAATATTGATCCGAGTGCAGATGGGAAAAGAATGTAGTGTCTTTGTCATGATAAGTTTTTAATGCGACATGTCTAAAACAATATTCCGATCGTTCCATGGCTTGATTAAATGATTTCATTAAAAGCGGGTCAGTTAAACTCAATCTATCATCAGGAAAAAAATTATTGATCTGTCGCATGACATACGTTTTTAAATCGTTTATATTAAGAGTCGATTTAAACATAGTTAGCTCCTAAAAAAGAGTAATTGTCCCTGGAAATTAGTTTTCCCAAACCTTCCAGGGAGCTTGACTTTTTTTCCACATTTCCTCGAGATTATTCTTTTCACGCAATGTATCCATTGGTTGCCAAAAGCCTTCATGCTTGTAAACGTTTAATTCACCATCAATAGCTAAATTTTGTAAAGGCTCCTGCTCAAGGATGGAAAAATCGGAATCAAGAAAGTAATTGAACACTTGGGGTTCAAATACCATGTAGCCACCATTTATCCATCCCCCATCTCCTCTCACTTTTTCGGTAAATCCTCTGACCCGTTCACCGTCTAATTCAAGTCTTCCGAATCTTCCCTCTGGTTGAACAGCTGTAATGGTGGCCAAGCGCCTATTCTTTTTGTGAGAACTAACCAGATTCTCAATATTTATATTTGATAATCCATCACCGTAAGTGAGCATAAACGGCTCATTTCCTACGTATGGCTGGATTCGTTTTATACGGCTGCCTGTCATGGTATCTAAACCCGTTTCGACTAGCGTGACTTTCCAAGGCTCTACTCGATTTTGATGAATTTCTACGGCATTTCCAGATGTAAAATCATACGTTACGGCTTCAGACATATGCCGATAATAATTCGCAAAATATTCTTTAATAACATAGCCCTTGTAACCCAGGCAGATAATGAAATCATTATATCCATAATAAGAATAGGTCTTCATAATATGCCATAGAATTGGAGCATCTCCTATCTCCACCATTGGCTTTGGTCTTAAATAAGACTCCTCGCTGATTCTTGTCCCTCTTCCACCTGCTAAAATAACGACTTTCAAGGCTTTCTCCTCCTGTGATGAGGGTAGTTACTCCTTCTCTTATCTCTCTAAATTATCGACAAATCGAAAATAAAAGTTAGTAGTTTTCATTAAAGCTTTTAATTAACCCTTAATGCCACCCGTTAAATAAGAAGCCAACTTAGAAATCAGTTCAACCGTTTTCAATAAACCGCTCAGGTTCCTTTCTATTGAAATTCCAATCAAAACCCGATATATAGAATAAGAATATTTTCACTTAGGAGACCAGACATGTTACTTTCTCTCTGTATGATTGTTAAAAACGAACAGGAAGTTCTTGAGAGGTGCTTAGAAAGCGTTAAAAATGTTGTTGATGAAATTATAATTTTAGATACCGGTTCTACTGATCGAACTAAAGAAATTGCACTTTCGTATACATCGCATTTTCTAGAATTTGAATGGATTAAGGATTTTTCAGCAGCTCGTAATGAATCCATTCGAAATGCCTCTGGAAAATGGATTCTTGTTCTGGACGCAGATGAATATTTTGCACCGGAAGAAGGAGCGAGGCTCCGCTCATTTCTTGAAACGGTAGAGCCCTCTCCATTGCATGTCTTTTCAATTAACGTAATTAACTTTGTAGGTAAATCTTTAGAACAAGGCATGATTACAAGTGGTGAAGTTCCTCGATTATTTCCGAATTTTCAGGGGATTCACTTTCAGCGCCCAATTCACGAACAGCTTCACTCCAATCAAGGTGAATTGACTTCTTCCTTAGCGCCAATCTCGATTTTTCATACAGGATACCTAAAGGATAGGGTAGAACAAAAATCAAAATTAGAACGAAATGCTGAATTATTTACTCAATTAAAGAAGAATACCGGCTTTAGTGCTTATGACTACTATACTTTAGGCAATGAATGCTCCGTTGCGGGCGACTCCAAAAAAGCTATTTATTATTACGAACGGGCTATTAAAAAACAAAACCAGCCTCTCAGCTCTTCCTGGTACTCTCATTGCTTAATATCTCTGACACTGGGTTATCTCAACCAGCATCGCTTCTACGATGCTTGGGAAATAATCGAATCTAAACTTTTATATTGGAAGGATTATCCGGAGTATCGCTTTTTAAAAGCAAACATGCTGCACTACTTAGGCTTTACAAACGAGGCTAGAGAGGGCTATGAGGAAGCGATTGCTACTGCTTCTATAAAAGCAACTGATTCCGTAAAATTTTGGATTGAGAGCGCTGACTTTGCTTCTACTATCCCCATGCGCAAATTAGTATCCATTTTTGAATCGCAGGAAAATTGGGAAAAAGCTGTGTACTACCTTACAAATTTGTTGAAACAAGATCTTCATGATTACAGCGCGCTTCGCTCGCTTTTAAAGATACTTCTGCGGTTCGACGATGTCGCTTCTATTACATCCTTGTTGGATCGAATTTATGATTCAACTAATAATCGTCATCAATACATTCTTTTCCGATCATCTCTTGCAGTGTATGATCAGAATTTAACTCAATTTTATTTTGAACGACTTTCTATAAACAACGAGAAGGCCCTTTCACAAGAAGATAAACTCTTTTACTTTTTCTTAGTTAAAGACAAGAATAGGTACCACGAGACAGCTGCTAGTTTTGCAGGAGAGGTAGACAACCAGCTTGCCCTAGTCACCCATGCCGCCGCTTCATATCTATGGGAATTAAAAGTAGAATTGAAATTTGTTGATTCATCTAGAGAAGCTTACAAACAAATTATCTCTTTTTTAAAAAATGACGGCCTTGAAAGTCAACTTTATGAGCATTCACCGATACTCGTTTTTGAATTATTAAAAGTCTATTATCAAGTTCAGGAGTTTGAACTTTTTGATGAAATTCTCAAACGCTGCTCGAGTCCAGAAATTTTAAATTTAATAGCTAATCATTTTTTTGAGCAAAAAAATACAGAATTAGCCTTGAATTTCTATACTCTGCTTTTGGAGCAGAACTTGCTAAGTCCAGTTAGTTTAGAGAACCTCGGAATTTACCATTTGAATAATGGTTTTACGGAAGAAGGCTTAGAGTTCATAGATACTGCATTAAAAACTTCACCGCAAACAATCCATCTTTATGTTCTATATCTTAAGCATTGTCAGAATCCACTGCTTCGAAAATCTATGCAAAAGCGGTTACTCCAAGAGTTTTCAGCTGCAAGAAAAATCCCTTTTTTCGCTGCAATCATGAATTAAAAAAAGTCCGGCATTTGCCGGACTTTTTTTAATTTCTTTTATCAATAAAATAGCTGCCTAAAGCTCCAGTCGAACTGTATGCATTTTTTTGAACTTTGGATTGTTGTATTTTCAACAACGCAGCTGCTGCCTCTTCCTTCAACTCTCTCATCCGTGACAGCAAGGTTGCATCATAGGATTGAAGCACTCTAACGATTTGCATATCGTCGCTTGTCAGTTGCGAAGAATTAAAAGAAGCTAACACAGACTCCCTTAATTCAATTAAATACTCCAGTTCCTCAGGAGCAACCGTCTTTATCCTTGAGATAAGCGCAGTTGTATATACTTCTAATTCGAGTAATGTCATGGTAACTATGCCTGCTGCTGGATAGCTGCGCTGCCACCGGAAAGCTGTTTCCAAGACTGTCTTAATTCCACTAAATGCTCCACTACCTCTTGAGCATTCCCTACTTGTTTGTATACGTTAGCCTGTATTAACTGATGTAACATATATTCGTAAATAGTTAGCAATTGCTTCGCAACAGGAAACTCAAAGTTTAATGATGCTACTAACTCATGTAAAATGGACTCTGCTTTACAAAAGTTGTTATTAGCTGCTTCATAGTTGTTATGCTCAAGTCCAGTTATACCTTGCTTAACAAATCGAATTGCCCCATCATAAAGCATAATAACTAATTGTAATGGTGTGGCCGTTTGAGCAGACAACTGCTGATATTTTTGGTAGGGGGACTGAATCATTTCAGGTCACTCCTTATTAATTGCTAGAAAAAGCGGATGACTGTGAGCTATATCTGTTTATCGCTGTTTCCATTGCAGTAAATTGTTTGTAATACTGATTTTCTTTATTAAATAAATAACTATTCATACTATCAATTCGCTTGTCTAAATCTCTTAGCTGCTCCCCTAACATAGAATTGGCCATAAACGCAGCATTTTTATCTGAACTGAAAGCTGATGTACCAGCTTTTTGAGATAGAGATTGTAAAGTCGTCATCAACGTGCTGCTTAACTTAGTAAATAATCCGGAGTTTGGACTCGTAGGAGCCAGGTCCTCTTTAGACGTCGATGTCTTCTTATTAAACAGAGCAACGACAGCATCCGGGTTTTTCTCAATAGCCGCCTTTAACTTCTCTTCGTCTTCAATAATAAGCTTACCATGCTGATTCCAACTACCTGTAACGATTCCAAGTGATTGGAGGTTTAATATATCGGAGGACCCTGTATCCACAGTAGAAAGAACTGACATCCGCAAATCGGAAATCATTGAACTGAGAATAGGCTCGTTTTTTAACAGTCCGCTCTTCGCCTTATTTTCCCAGAGGGTAATTTCGTTTTCTTTCATATCTTGTTTTTGTTCTTCTGTCAGTGGCTTAAAGGAACGATACCGATCTTCATTGAGTTTTCCATTGACTTGATCTAGAATCGAATTATAATCCGATACAAAAGACTTTATTGTATTTAAAATAGAACTCGTATCCATTTTTGATGTAATCGTAGCTGGATTGTTAGTTGAAGTTACTTCTTTTAACTGCAAATTATATCCGTTTACACTAATATAATTGCTTGAAGAAGTCATTGCAATTCCATTAACCGTGTATAATGCATCGCCACCAGATGTTGATTCAGCTTTCTCCGTCATATTAAAGGCTCCACCGACTGAAATATCGTTTAGTCCAGTGGAATTGCTTCGAATGGAAAGTAAGCCGTCTTTGCCTACCATAGCCGTTACATTAAGTTTTTTATTGCTATTAATGCTTCCAAGAACATCCCCTAAAGTGGAGCTATCGTCGAAAGTTATCGTTTCTGAAGTACCGTTTGAATTAATAGTAAGTGTATAATTTCCATTACCATCCTTACTGTCAAAGTCAAGATTTAAGTCTTTCATTAATGTAGTATTATCGTAGGATGTTAAAGGGGAACCTGATCCCGGACTTAATTGATACAATGAGTTTGTTGTTTTAGCGAGGCTCTCTATGGTTACGCTTAAGGAACCGGTTGCCGCGCTTGTCGTAGAGGTCACCGAAACTGCATTTAAGTTCCCGGTAACCTCTGATGTCTTGGCGCTCAATGAACTTAAATTATTATATTTTGCTAGTTTGTTATTGCGGAAGTCAATTAAAGAAGTGCTGATGTCTCTATACTGTTCTTGCTGCCACGTTATTGTTGCTTTGCTTGCTTTAAGCTTATCTAATTTCGCATTTTCAGCTTTCATTAATTGCTTAACCATACTATCGATATCAAGGCCTGAATTAAAACCAGATATGCGAAGGTTGCTCATTATGTTTCCCCCTTAATTTAAATCCGATGATCAATTAACAATCCTGCTATTTCCATGAGTTGTGCCGCCACATCTAGCGTTTTTTCGGGTGGAACCTCCCGAATAACTTCATTTGTTTCCTTATTAATGACTTTAATCATGATGGAATTGGTTTCCTTATGCACGGAGAATTCTACTGAAGTATGAGGACCTTCCATAGCCTTGATAGCTCGGTCAACTGCCTTAATTTTTTGCTCGTCCGCTATTGTTGGCTTTGCTCCACGTAACTCAGCTAGTCTAAGAGCCTCTGTCGTATTTATTACTAAGGATCGATTTATTCCAGAGCTTACGGTACCCGAACCAGACGATAGTGGAGGTACAGCATTGCTGTTAATGGACGATAAGTTCATAGACATCACCCTTGTCTTTTGATTTCAGTTAATTATTTTATCGGTTATTCTTCTATCTCTCATAAGTCCAGATTAAATTGTTACAGACTTTTTAATCTAATACTTGCCGACTCGCTTCCTAAGCTAACTGCCCTTTGATAAGCCTTAATAGCTTCATTTGTTTTACCAGTTGTTTCATAAAAAACCCCTAAGTTATAATAAGCAGCATCTGAGCCTGTCCCTTTAACCGTCTCATACAAGTCGCTTTCTCCGACTTCTATTGCTTTTAAATACGACTCTTCTATTTTATATAGTAAGTGCACTCTATCAGAAGGGTTGTCCATTATGTATTCCAAGTAGAAAATACCGCACACAAAATGATAATCGGAAAACTGCCCCACAAACTCATGAGACTGATTAATTATTTCCATCGCACGAGAGAGGTTCTTCTGGCCTATTAAAGCATAGATATATTGTACGATAACATTTGGAGCATACGCTTCAAATCCGGTTATATTAGCATATGATTTTTCAAAACAGTTACAGGCTGCCTTGAATTCTTTTATCCCGTAATACTCTCGTCCTAATTGATAATTATAATAAGGATGTGTTGGTTGCTCTTCCAGTGCCTGTATGAGCAAAGGCATGTTACGATTTGACTTATCCGTCTCTAAATATCCGTCATGCCTAACAACAATAGGAACGTTTATCCTGTCATAATCTGAATTTACTTGTTCATGAATTCTCCCCGTGTAGTTGACTTCGGCAGGCAATAATCGAGAATACCACCCCTCTGATTCTACGAGCTGTTCATTTTGAATGACTTCATCAATTATTTTAATTTTCCCTATTTTTTTAGAGCTAGTTAAGAACTCCTTTAATTCTTCCATATCGATATGAGTAACGTAGTTGTCTGCATCCAAAATCAAATTCCACTTTGATGTCGATTTGGATAATGCATAATTTCTCGCCTCAGAAAAATCATTAGTCCAAACAAAATCAAATACCTTTGCTTCGAATGCCGTAGCTATTTCTTTTGTACGATCGCTTGAACCCGTATCTACAATTATAATTTCCTGCACCAAGCCAGCAACGCTTTTTAAACAGCGTCCTAGCTTTTTTTCCTCATTTCGCACAATCATGACGAGTGAAAGATCTTTCAATACAATACACCTCTTTAAATGAATAAAGAACCTTAGACAAGTCTAAGGTTCTTTAAATTGAAACGGAATAAATTAACGGAGCAGCGACAGAACGCCTTGAGGAGCCGAGTTCGCTTGAGCCAGCATCGACTGGGAAGCTTGCAGAAGGATATTGTTTTTCGTAAGAGCAACCATTTCCTTCGCCATATCCGTATCACGGATACGGGACTCGGATGCAGTCAGGTTTTCTGTAGTAGTACCAAGGTTATTGGAAGTGTATTCCAGACGGTTCTGGACTGCACCAAGCTTACCACGCTCTGTTGCTACAGCAGAGATTGCATCGTTGATGTTAGTAAGTGTGGACGCGGAAGTTAACGAGCCGAACGACGTTGTGGAAATCGAGCCGATGGTGATCAGTGTACCTTTGTCGTCAGTTACGATGCCAGCTCCAGCAGTAATTGCTTTTCCGTTGAAAGTTGTGTTCGTGAGAATGTTGCTGATTTGGGAAGAAAGAGCCGTCATCTCTTCACCAATATTGTTCGTATCGGTCGTTGTGTACGTACCGTTATCCTTTTGTACTTTCAATTCTTTCATGCGAGTCAGCATTGCGGACACTTCGTTCAGCGCGCCCTCAGCCGTTTGTACAAAAGAGATACCGTCTTGAGTATTACGTTGAGCTTGCTCAAGACCACGGATTTGACCGCGCATGTTCTCGGAGATGGACAGGCCAGCAGCGTCATCAGCAGCGCGGTTAATACGCAGGCCGGAGGACAGCTTCTCCATGTTTTTGCTTGAAGCCGTTTGGTTCAGACCCATGTTGCGGTGCGTGTTAACTGCGGAAATATTGTGATTGATAATCATGATTTGTTTCCTCCCTGAAATTAGGTAATTGTCCCACTTCCTTGTGGTAAACCAGCTATCAGGTCGGCCGCCCTTTAGCTGATCTAATTTATATATCGGGAGGAGTCTATCTATTGTTTAGAGGGATCTCGGTAAAGTTAGAGATTTAAATTGGATTTTTAAGTCTTCCACTGAGACCAAATGTTGAACGGCATCCCGATTCGTATCCGCGATCTCCTGATACAACTCCTTGCGGAGGATCGTCACATCTCTCGGAGCGGAAATGCCGAGCTTGATTCCATCGGCCCCAATCTCCAGAACAGTCAGCTCAATATCTGGCCCAATTAAAATCGATTCGCCTTTGCGGCGTCCAAGTACGAGCATCAGGCTTCCTCCTCTTCATTAGGCTTCTCGGACTGCATCAGCGCATGGCGGGTCGTGTAGCTAGTCCCCTCCAAAATAATCTGACGGGCCGTTCTGCTGCTTGTATTAAAAATAACTGGGGCTACCAGGTTCAGCGACGCTTCCGCCAAAGAGCCTTGGATGCTGACGATGTTCAGAACGAGCACCTCTTCGGGTGTCTTCAGTTCTAACTCTCTCTCCGCCTGCTCCGGCAGCTTGAATTCATAATCGGGGTAAAACGAGAAGGGATCCGCCGCTACAAATGCCAGACCGCCTTCCTCCAACGACTGCAAATGGAACAGCGGGCTGTCCTCCACCGGGATGAGCGCATACTGCTTATACTCTGGGAAACCGGGTATGCCAGACGGGAAAGTGTACACTTCTTTATCCCGGACCTCTATTGCACCAAAACGGGTCGTTTCTATAATCATCCTATTCACACTCCATATTCATTTGGAAAAGCAAGCCTTAGTGGGAAATACACAGAACGAACAATATCAATGTCAAAAGAAAAAGAAAGAGCCACAAAATCGATATTTCGATTTTATCGCTCTTTATTAAGGAATGGCAAACTCCCAAAGGAGTCAGGGAAAGGTATTCGGTCTATCTGCTTCTTATTTCAACTCGAAGACCCTAAGCCCCTTTAATCAGCTCAAGCCTGCAACTCCACAAACGGCGGAGGCGTCACGGTCACTTTCGGGTACTGCGCCACAGAAATATGCACCTTACCAGGCGCGTAATCTACCTCAGGCTTGCGGGTCTGCACCTGAATGTCGACATCCCCCGGTGTTATATTGATTTCTGGACGTTGAATGTCGAAGTTAATGCGCGTGTTGAATATAGAAGGTTCGCTATACAGCTGGCGAGGAGCACGTTCACGCCTGGACTCTCTTAGAGCAACATCGGGAAGCGGGTTTTCCTTCGTTCGCAGATCCGAAATCTCCCGCCATTTCTGAATCGTACGCTCGACATGCTGCAACGCAATACTCTTCGTATCCGAATAAATGCGCTGCATGAACGCCTCAGGCTTGCCGCCGTTAATGGCGTTCCAGGTATCCGTCTGGTCGATCAGCAGCTCCGGACGATGGGTTTGAACGTCTATAACCGGTTTTGTCGAATTGATGCTGACCTCCGCGCGGGGCTGGCGGATGTCAACCTTCGCTTTCTCCGTCCGAATGTCCAGACGAATCGGCTGCTGCTGAATTTGAAGCTGAGGAAGCCTCATTTTAGTTCAGGAAATTGACCAGCGAAGGCATAATGATTTTGGCCCCAACAGAAAGTGAAGCCTGGTAAATATTCTCGCTAACGCTAGATTCAAGATACAGCTTCTCTACATCTGCACCCTCTGTTTTGCCTTGAAGCGCCGACAGGCTCACGTCCAGATCCTTCAGACGGTTCTCCATCAGCTCGGTGCGATTTGTTCTTGCACCTACTTCGGCACGAGCGGACATCATTTTGTTCATCCGGCTCTTGATGTTGTCCAATTCGGCCCCGATCGCCAGATAATTTGTGCTGGAAAGCGAAGCACTTAGCCTGTCAAATATAGAAAAAATATTGTCCGAAGTGCCACCTGCATCGGCTTCCCCAAATACGTCGGCTGCCTGTAAATTCACATTTATTGTTATTGACTCCCCGATTGCATAAGTTACCTGCCCGTTATCAGCCGTAACGGCCCTGGCGTCAAAGCCGGCCGCTCCGGTATCGTATGGCTTCTGGTCAAAACGCTGTCCAGCAAAAACGTATTTGCCGTTGAAGCTGCTGTTGGCGATGTCCAGCATCTGGTTTTTGAGCTCGGCAATTTCTTTGTTGATTGCATCCAGCGAGCTTGTTGTGTTCGTGCCGGTGGAGCCCTGGGTCGTCAGCTCCGTCAGCCGCTGCATAACCGCTGTGGCTTGGTTAAGCTGAGAGTCGTTGAATTCCAGCCAGGACAACGCGGAGGAGACATTGTCCTGGTACTGCTCGTTGGCGGCCAGATCGGAGCGGTAACGGAGGCCGTACGTAATGCCTACCGGATCGTCCGAGGCTTTGTTGATTTTGCGGCCTGTAGAAATCTGCTCCGAATAACCTGACATCCGGTTCAGGTTTGTATTCAAATTGCTCATCAATTGGGAATGCATCATGCCCTGAGTAACGCGAAGCGCCATCTAATTCATCTCCTTACGATTAGCGGCCGACCTGTCCTGTGCCGTTAATCAGCTTTTCCAGCAGCTCGTCCATCGTGGTCATAAAACGGGCAGCCGCATTGTAGGCGTTCTGAAATTTGATCATGTCGGACATCTCTTCATCGGTAGAAACGCTGCTTACGGACTGGCGGCTGCTATTGGCTTGATCGACCATGGCCATGGAGTTTGTGTACTGGCGTTTTGCCTCTTGGGACTGTACGCCCAGTTGGCCAACCATTGAGTTGTAATAACTGCCGATTGTCGCCCTGGACTCTGTGCCGCCGGTACCGCTCAGGTTCATTAAGAAAGCTTTGTCTTTGGCCTCGCCCATTAACAAGGCGAGCGTATTGTTGCCCTTGATGACCGTAGTCACTCCAGCTGCATCCGTTGAAGTACGCATGGAGCTGGCGATTTTGTTGGAATCGGCCGCGATCGCCGGGTTTAGCCGAAGGCTGCCAGCTGTAATGCCGGAAGCCCCGCTTGTGGAGTCAAAGGTGAAAAAGTCGAGGCCGGCCGTTGCCGGACTCTCCAGCGTATATCCGAGCTTATGCAGGCCATTGATGCCGTTGACGGTCATCACCGTGTCTTCAGCGAGCGGCACGGTTGTGCCCGGAAGCACAGAACCCTTCGGTACGGTAACCTGGAACTCGCCGTTCGCCAGCGTATTGGCCAGCTGATCCAGCTGGGTCAGCATCCCGCGGACATTCGTGTCCCGGGCGCGGAACGTGCCGTGGAGCTCTCCGCCGTTCAAATCCCCGCCTTGATATGCGGCTTCCAAAGCGGCTCCGGTCAATTGCTGGGCATTAATGCCTTCCACCAGATTGGTGTTGCCCATATTGATCGTATAACCGTCGCCCGTGTCGGTTACCGTGACGTTCATCATCTTGGAAAGATCATCTGTAAGCTGATCCCGCTTATCCCGAAGGTCGTTGGCGTTGTCCCCAAGCCCCTCCATGCGTTTGATCTGTCCGTTAAGATCAGCGATGGACTGAATGATTGAACTCGCCTGAGCTGCTTTTGTATCAGCACTGGCAGTCAAGTCCGTCTCCAAATCCGTTAGCTGGCGGCTCATCTGATTAAAGGAGTCGGTAAGCGCCTGAGCGTTCTGCCTGACAATCTGGCGGTTCGTAATGTTTTCGGGGTCTTTACTGAGGTCAGACCAGGAAGCCCAGAACTTCTCCATTAGAGTGCGAATTCCGGTATCGGAAGGCTCGTTGGCGATTTTCTCGAGCTTGTCGAGCGTCTCCGCCTGGATCTGCCAGCTTCCCTCGTATTTGCTCTCGCTGCGGTACTGGTCATCCAGAAAAGCATTGCGAAGCCTTATAATGTCCGAAGCCTCAACGCCGGAGCCTAATTGGCCCGCTGCGGAGGAGTGATGAAAGCCGAATGGCTCCATCGGAGTGGCAGCGCTCATATTAACTCGCTGCCTGGTGTATCCTGGCGTATTCGCGTTGGAAATGTTATGTCCTACCGTGTTCAATGCAGTCTGCTGAGTGAACAAGGTGCGTTTGGCGGTCTCAATTCCGTGAAACGTGGATGCCATTAGGGCGATCCTCCTCTAGCCTTTTCTGTCGAACATGCCCGCCTTCGCATGCCCGGCCGGGCTTAATTGCGGGTGGGTATAAGTGTAATCGTCATATGGAGCCTCGGATGTGAGCTCCAACGAAAACTCGATAAACTCCAGCGACTGCTTCGTCAGCGCAAGATTATGCTCATTGCGGGAGCGCACATCCTCCAGCAGCTGCGTAAGCTCCTTTTGAAGCTCCGCAAGACGCTGCTTCTCCTCCGGCTGATTGACAGTCCGGATCAGATCGGAGAGCTTGCCGCTGCGAAGGCGCAGCTGGAGCCGGGAAAAATGAATGTTGACCAGCGTCTGCCGGCGGACTTCAAGCTCCTCAATTTGCTTGGCAAGCTTGCGTTCTTTCATCAGCAGGGCGCTGAGGGCGTTGACATCCCCCTTCACCAGCACAGGTGTCTTGGCGGCGGCAAGCTCCAGCAGCTCGCGGTAAAGCCCGCTTTGCTGCTCAAGCGTATCAATTAGCTCTTGTATGGTCATACATCCCATCCGTTCTTGGGTATTGAGGTCGGGCTTATTTCAAAAAATCCCATAGCTTATCGGCAATTTTACCGGAATCAACATGATAAGTGCCGGATGCTACTTCGTTTTTCAGCTCTTGTATGCGCTGCTTGCGCTCTGCGCTTTCGGGCTGGCGGCTGGCTAACATCGCTTTGGCCTCCTCGGAAATCTGCACCTGGTCGGTTTTGCGGGTGCGTGCGCTCTCCGAAATCCGTCCCTCGCCTTGTTTCTGGTACGTAGTAATAGGATTAATTCTGCCGGTCTCGTTTATTTTCAAGTTGGTTCACCTCGTTAGGTTTGCTGCAGGACTGCAGCCGATTTGTCATGTCCCTATTATCGGCCCTTCAGAAACCTTTGTTTATAGAACAGTTGGACTATTTGTCAAGTCCTATATTTATCGATTAAACAAGAATTTTGTCAAAGACTCAAGACTTATCTTTAATGCGATAGGCTCTTTGGACGGAGATATTTCGTTTATTTTCAGTCTCCGAGTCCTTCATACGCTGCACATCGCCGCGCAGTCGCAGGCGGCAGGAATCGCACATATGGTCCTCACGGATCAGAATCCCGCACACTTCACATGGATAGCTCAAATTCGGGGCATCCAACAGGGAAATTCGTCCTTCTTTAATAAATTTGGTGATCTGACGGATGCTGACATTGGTTTGTTCGGAAAGCTCGTTAATGGTTGCGCCGCGATATTTGCGGAGATAATCTCGGCATTCGTCGTACTCACGGTCGATTTCACGTATGCAATTTGGACAAACGTCGCGGAAATTTTTAGCAAAAAGTCTGCCGCACCGCGGACAATTATCTAGGTTCATGGGACAAGCCCCCTTCAAGTTACCTTTCTCATCTTTCTTATATATCGGTCAATGCGGCTGTTAATTGGAGATAAGAATAGGTCAAATATTTTTCCAGTAAAGGAAGGTTAAGGGGCAGATGGCGGAAAAGCCGCCTTTGCTTAGGAGAGAAGCGTAAGACGGCTAGAAAATGGAAGCCAGAGACGAGGTCTCGCTTGTAGGTCAGCTGACATTTTAAAACACATTGCAGTTGTTCTTAGGCTGAGGTGGTGCGAGTTGGAATGATGGCAATGGAAAGATTTAAATGTAAGGTTATATGCAAGGTCTGATACGGCTTGTCCTTTGATTTTAACGCAACCGGGATTCGTTATTTAAGGCAAAAATGGCTATTTGACGGATATAAAGACCGAATAGGGCCGCTCAGCTTTAATTGCCAAATAAGGACGCTGAGTTGCGTTGCAGAGATTTGAGGAGCGGCAGAAATGATAGTGTTCATTTGGGATATAGCCGACTCACGCACGCGCCCAGGTTAAGCCGAAAATATCGACCGGAACGGGTGACGCTAACTGCAGCGCTCTGGCACAGCTGTCCAGGGTGCCTCCGGTTGTATAAATATCATCAATTAATAACAGCCGAAGCGGGCGGCGATTAGCTTCCGATCGGCTTGCAATAATCGACAAAATTCCGCTCGCCTCTGGAGCAGGAGAGAATAAATCTGCGGCGGATCTCAGCCTATCTCTGCGGGATTTACCGCTCATTTTGCCTCTCTCCCCGTTACGAATAAGTAATGGCCGCGAAACGAGGCCCACCCGGACTGAAAGCGAGGCTGCAAGGCGCTCCGCCTGATTGAAGCCGCGCTCTTGCAATCGTTCGGCGCTCACAGGAACCGAAGTAATTAGATCAAATACTGGAACACTGCCGCGACGGACTGAATGCAAACCGTCTCCAAGGCTCAGCTCATCGGAAAGCGCAGTAAATGCGGGTAGCAGCATTACCGCAAGCCAAGGTAAAAGCCTCTCTTCACCCCGATACTTGTAGCGGGCAAGCAGACCTCGCATTTCTGGCGTATAGGAAACTGCACTGCGGCTGCGAATAAAGCTGGCTCCAGTTCTGCGGCAGCAGTCACCGCACACCTCCGGGCGTCCGCATACAAAACATTTGATTTTACGAATCCAAGGCATAGTGCCGGAACAGCTGCGGCAGATACCGTTTGCCCAGGAGGAAGGCAGACCCTCAGGAATTCCATGCTGCTGCGAGCGTGCGGCAAAACGTTGCAAACAGATAAAACAAGGAACGCGCTCCGGCGACAGCAGCTCCAGCATTTGTTCATACCAACGGAATGGAGCACGAGATCGCTTCGCTGGGTATAAGCGCGTTGAATCCTGCGGCGGCTCGGCCAGCGGCCCTGTGCCCGATACGAGTGGCTGCAGCCTGCCGGATGAATGATCATTGAACAAAGGACAGCTCTCCTAAAGGTACGTGTAATGGGAAGATCTCCTGTTTAGCTTTGCAAATATCCGCCCCGTTGGGCTGCCCGGTTCATTGCAGTAATCTGACGAATGGCCTGCTTTTGAGCATTGCTAGCCTCAGCGGATACAAACCATACCCGGCCATGCGGGTCGTCTGCAGAACGGCCGGCGCGACCCGAGGCTTGGACCAGCGATGCCTCTCCGAACACTTCCGAGTCTGCGTCAAAAATAAAAACGTCGCTGCGGGGTACGGTTACTCCCCGTTCCAAAATCGTCGTTGTTACCAGCAAACGAATGCGAAGCTCACGAAACCGCTTGACCTTCTCCATACGCTCCGAATCCTGAGAATGTGTACCGGCGACAGGAAACTGGGCAGGGATGAGGCGGTCAAGCAGTAGAACGAGCGGCTGCACATCCCGGATGGAAGGAAGGAACAGGAACACTTGCGCGCCGCGCTCCAGCGAATGGAGCAAAGCCTGTACAAGCCGACGGGGCAGCCTTCCGGCGGCAAGCATACGCGGAACGGAAGGCGACCGCAGCTGGCGCGGGACGGGCAGCGGCTTTCGGTGAAATCGAACCGGAACCTTCGCATGCGGCATAAGCCCCCTCCGCGCCATGCGCCGCAGTTCTTGCGTCGGAGTGGCCGTAAGAAGAACAACTCGCGCGCTTGTTTTGGCGCTTCGGGCAGCAGCGGCGTGGAGCAGCTCGTCGTTTACAAACGGAAAAGCATCCAGTTCATCAATTAAAACAAGGTCAAATGCTTCCCGGAACCGCAGCAGCTGATGCGTGGTGGCCAGAAACAAGCTGCCGTTTTCCCAGCGCTGAGGGCTGCCTCCGTAAAGCGTAACCAGTGGCACATTAGGGAACGCCTTGCGCAGGCGAGGCTCCAGCTCAAGGACGACGTCGCGTCGCGGCGTCGCCAGCAAAGCTTTGCCGCCGCGCTGAAGTACCGATTCCAGCAGCGGAAACACCATTTCTGTTTTGCCAGCTCCGGTCACTGCCCAGAGCAGAAAAACAGGACGGAGGCCGGTGCCAGCCTGTCTGAAAGACTTGGCCGCAGGGAGAGAGTGCTTGACGAGCATTGTGAGTGATCGATATAGACAGGTAAAAGCGCCGGCAACCTCCATGAGCAAATGCTTGCTTTGGGGCCGTTTATTTACAGTGCAGAGTGCTTGGGCCATGGAGGCAGTAGAAGGAAACGCTGTTCTGGCCGGTAGTTCAATGGAGCAAGCCGAAGGCTCAGCTATA
Source organism: Paenibacillus pasadenensis (assembly GCF_023715725.1). Taxonomy (GTDB): domain Bacteria; phylum Bacillota; class Bacilli; order Paenibacillales; family Paenibacillaceae; genus Paenibacillus_O; species Paenibacillus_O pasadenensis_A. The sequence goes on along the minus strand of NZ_JAMBOT010000018.1, from coordinate 514 downwards.
TTGGTAGGCTGCTTTATGGAGCGAACCGCAGGATCAGCCTTTTCTGAGGGCTGCTCTAGGGAGCGAACCGGAGAGCCAGCCTTTTCGGCGGGCCATTCTACGGAGCGAACCGGAGAGTCAGCCTTTTCGGCGGGCTGCTCTAAAAAGGCCAGCGCCGCGGCTGCGGCGGCGCTTTGAGCTGGGCTCAGTCCCCAGCGGCGAAGTCTGGCCGCCGCTGGGGACTGAGCCTGCGGCAGGGCAAGCGAAGCGCCCTGCCAGCCCTGGGCCGGCATGCCTAGCACGAGCAGCCCGCATTCGCGGCTGCGCCCCATTGCCAGGCATGCCTGGCAGCAGGCGCAGCTGCCGCTCCCGCACGCGGCACATGCCGTGCGGAGCAGCTGCGCCTCACCGCTGCCGCAGCGCTGGCAGCGGTGGGCGGCGAAGCCGCCCTTCCGCCGGGGCATCTGCCCGGCGGCAACGGCGCTGCCGAGGCGCAGCCGGCCAAGCAGCGCCGCAAGCTGCAGCGCGGCGTCGC
>NZ_JAMBOT010000017.1 GCF_023715725.1 Paenibacillus pasadenensis | reverse complement strand
CCATCCCGAACACGACCGTTAAGCCTTCCAGCGCCGATGGTACTTGGACCGCAGGGTCCTGGGAGAGTAGGACGTCGCCAAGCTCATGTATGAAAACCCGTCGTATCTTCGGATACGGCGGGTTTTTGTTATAATCATGAAGGAATGAGGAGGATGTTAAGATGAACAATCTGCCGGTAGAAAGTTATTCGCAAGCACAGTATCCTGTAATCGGAAGCAGCCCGCGTACCCTAAAGCTGTTAATAGATGCTCTTGAGAATGAAAAAGAAGACCGGTTGAGCGATGTGTACGGAACCGGAGAACTGATTGAGTCCTTCCAGACAAAAGTCGCCGCTTTACTTGGCAAGGAGTCAGCTGTCTTTTTTCCGAGCGGGACGATGGCTCAGCAGATCGCGCTGCGGATATGGTGTGAAAGAAGAAATGTGCGTAAAGCAGCTTACCACCCTCTTTGCCATCTAGAGATTCATGAGCAGAACGGCCTTGAAGAGCTCCATGGAATCGAATCGGTGCTGCTGGGAGCGGAGGACCGTTTACTAACATTAGACGATGTAAAGGCTATGGGAGAAGAGATTGGCTGCCTGCTGCTTGAGTTGCCGCAGCGCGAAATCGGCGGCCAGCTGCCCTCCTTCGACGAGCTGGAGGCCATCTCTCGTTATTGCAGGGAAAAAGGAATTCCTCTGCATTTGGACGGTGCGCGATTATTTGAAATCGTGCCTTATTATGACCGTTCGGAGGCTGAAATTTGCTGTTTATTCGACAGCGTATACGTGTCGTTTTATAAAGGGCTCGGAGGACTCGCCGGAGCGATTTTGGCGGGAGACAGCGACTTGACCGAGCAGTCGAAAGTGTGGAAAAGAAGGCATGGAGGCGATCTGATCAGCCTATATCCCTATATTCTTAGCGCAGATCAGGCTCTGGAGCTCCGCCGTCCTCGAATGGAGCTTTATTTTAATGGGGCAAAGGAGTTGAGCTCCAAGCTGAGCCGATGCCGCCAGCTTCACGTTGTTCCCGAGCAGCCGGTATCCAATATGTTTCATCTGCATATCAGTTTGCCCCTGGATAGAGCCGCATCCGTGCTGAACCAGGTTTGTAAGGAAAGCGGCGTCGGACTCGCTTCATTTGTGAGAGAGACATCGGCAGCCTCCTGCTGCACGGAAATTCATATTGGTGACCGATATTTGAGCATTCCGCAAGAAAAGCTGGACGAGGCGCTGCAGCTGCTGGAGCGATTGCTGGGCGAAGCCGCCGCAGAATAGAACTATTGTCTGAGTAAGATCAGCTATGCGAAAGCTTTTCTGTTCACATCCCAAATTACAATACTGCGATCAGGTATAAACAGCAGCGGCTTTTCCCAAGCTGGTAACAGCAGGGGAAAGTCTTTTTTTCGTTCATTGGACTTCATTCGTCGGCTATTGACCTTTGTGGAAAAAAGCGTATAATTATGTTCAAAGTCAAAGAAAGTCAAAGTCAGTTGCAACCGTTCCTCCGTTTTTTGGGTAATGACTCAAGAGAAGGAATAGCTATTCTCGACGTGAAAAGTTACGCTTTCAGGGGAATGCTACATGGATGCGATTTGGCATTGGCTATTTGGCTTAGGCACAATGATTTACACCTGAAGGTGCGATGCATAGGGAGGTTGGTGATATGCGAAATATTTCCGATGCCCTGGAGCAGCACTTGAAGCAGCTGCTGCAGGATAGTCCCGAGGGTGCGGTGGAAATTCAGCGCAATGAGCTCGCGGACCGGTTCTCCTGCGTGCCGTCCCAGATTAATTATGTAATCAGCACCCGTTTTACGCTGGAGAAGGGTTATCTGGTCGAAAGCAAGCGGGGAGGCGGCGGTTATATCCGCATTCAGCGGATCGAGCTGCCGGGGATGAAGGCGATTCACAGCCATATTCATCATTCCATCGGTTCCCACGTCGATCAGAGCGCTGCGGAAGGACTCATTTATCAGCTGGAGGAAGCGACGATCATCACAAGGCGGGAAGGCAATCTGCTGCGTGCCGCTATGTGCAGGGAGACGATTGCGCTCAAGCTTCCTCAGCGGGACGAGATGAGGGCAAGGCTGCTTCGCGCGATGTTGATTTCACTTCTGGGTAAGGATTAAGAGACAGTCCGGCAAGGAGGGGATGCGCCATGCTTTGTCAGGAATGCGGCAAAAGGCCGGCGACGCTTCATTTTACGAAGATCATCAACGGCGAGAAAAATGAATTCCATATTTGCGAAACCTGCGCGCGGGAAAAAGGGGAAGGATTGCCGGGAGCGCCAAACGGCTTCTCGATCCATAGCCTCCTTTCAGGACTGATGAATTTTGATCCGGCAGGCAAACCAAGCGGTTCGGGTCAGACAGCCGCTCCTCCGCTCCGCTGCGAGGAATGCGGACTTACGTATTCGCAATTTACGAAGCTGGGCCGCTTCGGCTGCAGCTCTTGTTATACGCATTTTGAAGACCGGCTTGACCCGTTGTTCAAGCGGGTGCACGGCAGCACGGCGCATGTGGGCAAAATTCCGCAGCGCTCGGGCGGACTGATTAAGACAAAGCGTGAAATTGGCCGGCTGAGGCAGGAGATGCAGAGCTCCATCCAGAAAGAAGAATTCGAGACTGCCGCCCGGATTCGGGATGAGATTCGCGAGCTGGAGAAGCAGCTTCACAGCCCAAACCACAACGAACAGCCGGATGGGCCCGTTTAGCGGCCCGGCATCCGAGAGGAGGGATTGGATTTGGCAGCCAACCGCTTTGCGCAGGAGGCGCTGAGTGAATGGATGAAGGAGAACGGACCGGATTCCGAGATCGTGTTCAGCAGCAGGGTTCGAGTGGCCCGCAATTTGCGGGGCTATCCATTCCCGATTCTGGCGACGGGCCAGCATTCCGAGGAGGTCATGAGCAAGCTCACGGCCGTAGCCAAGGAAGGCAAGCTGGATTCCATCGGCAAGTTTGAAACGCTGATTTTGTCCGATCTCAGCGAGCTTGAGCGCAGGGTGCTGGTCGAGAAACATTTGATCAGCCCTTCGCTGGCGAACGAATCCCGGGCCGGAGCCGTTGTCATGAGCGATAACGAAGCGATTAGCATTATGATTAACGAAGAGGACCATCTTCGCATTCAATGTTTATATCCCGGTTTTCAAGTCAAGGAGGCATGGCAGCTCGCCAGCCAAATTGACGATATTTATGAAGAAGCTACGGAATACGCCTTTGATGAAAAACGCGGCTTTTTGACCAGCTGTCCGACCAATGTGGGCACGGGCATCCGGGCTTCGGTCATGATGCATCTGCCTGCGCTTGTGATGACCCAGCAAATCAACCGCATTTTGTCCGCGATTACTCAGGTTGGGCTTGCGGTGCGGGGGCTTTACGGCGAAGGCAGCGAGGCGCTGGGCAACCTGTTCCAAATCTCCAACCAGATTACGCTCGGCCAGTCCGAGGAGGAGATTATAGACAACCTGCACGGCGTTGTGCGTCAAATAATTGAGCATGAAAAAGCGGCCCGGGAGCGGCTGTTACAGGAATCCCGCCTAAGGCTGGAAGACCGGATCAAGCGCTCTTACGGCATCCTGTCCCACGCAGCCATTATGGATTCTAAAGAATCCGCGCAGCGTTTGTCGGACGTGAGGCTGGGCATCGATCTCGGCATGATTCAGGAAGTTTCCCCGCAGGTTATGAATGAGTTGATGGTCATGACTCAGCCGGGTTTTCTGCAGCAGGCTTTTGAGGAGAAGATGAACACGGAGCAGCGGGATATGCGGCGAGCGGAGCTGATCCGCACGCAGCTGGCGTCCCGATCCCAAGACGGAGGTGCTTTCGAATGATGTTTGGACGATTTACGGAACGCGCGCAAAAGGTGCTTGCACTCGCTCAAGAAGAGGCGGTGCGGCTTGGTCATAATAATATCGGTACAGAGCACATCCTGCTCGGTCTCATTCGGGAAGGCGAAGGCATTGCAGCCAAAGCGCTCATCGCGCTTGGACTCGGCTTGGAGAAAATCCAGGACGAGGTGGAATCTCTCATCGGCCGCGGCCAAGAGCAGCCAAGCAATATCGCATATACGCCGCGCGCTAAAAAGGTCATCGAGCTGTCGATGGACGAAGCGCGCAAGCTCGGCCATACGTACGTCGGCACAGAGCATATTTTGCTCGGCCTGATTCGCGAGGGCGAGGGCGTTGCGGCAAGAGTGCTGAACAATCTTGGCATCAGCCTTAACAAGGCACGCCAGCAGGTGCTGCAGCTGCTCGGCAGCAGCGAAGCGGTATCCAGCAGCCACGGCGCGCCTGCTAATGTCAGCACGCCTACGCTGGACGGTCTGGCCCGCGATTTGACGGCGTCCGCACGCGAGAACAACCTGGACCCGGTGATTGGCCGGAGCAAGGAAATTGAGCGTGTCATTCAGGTGCTCAGCCGCCGGACGAAAAACAATCCGGTGCTGATCGGCGAACCGGGCGTAGGTAAAACAGCGATTGCGGAAGGCTTGGCTCAAAAGATCGTAGCCAATGAAATTCCGGAGACGCTGCGCGACAAACGGGTTATGACGCTGGATATGGGCTCTGTCGTAGCGGGTACGAAGTACCGCGGCGAATTCGAGGACCGCTTGAAAAAAATCATGGATGAGATTCGTCAAGCAGGCAATATCGTTCTGTTCATCGATGAGCTGCACACGCTGATTGGAGCGGGCGGGGCGGAAGGCGCAATTGACGCCTCCAACATCCTGAAGCCGGCTCTGGCGCGCGGCGAGCTGCAGTGCATCGGCGCTACGACGCTGGACGAATACCGTAAATATATCGAGAAGGACGCCGCTCTGGAGCGCCGCTTCCAGCCGATTACGGTTGATCAGCCTACGCCGGACGAAGCGATTCAAATTTTGCACGGCCTGCGCGACCGTTACGAGGCGCATCACCGCGTCAAAATTACCGACGAGGCGATTGAAGCAGCCGTTAAGCTGTCCGACCGTTACATTACGGACCGTTTCCTGCCGGACAAAGCAATCGACCTGATTGACGAGGCCAGCTCCAAAGTAAGGCTGCACACGTACACGATTCCGCCGGATCTCAAGCAGCTTGAGGGTCGCCTGGATGAAGTGCGCAAGGAGAAGGACGCGGCCGTTCAGAGCCAGGAGTTCGAAAAAGCAGCCGCTCTGCGCGACACAGAGCAAAAGATCCGCGAAGAGCTGGATACGACCAAAAACAGCTGGAAAGAAAAACAGGGACGCACTGATTCCGAGGTAACGCCGGAGGATATCGCTCAGGTCGTAGCCGGCTGGACGGGGATTCCGGTCAGCAAGCTGGCCGAAGAGGAGACGCAGCGTCTGCTCAAAATGGAAGATATTTTGCATGACCGCGTTATCGGCCAATCCGATGCGGTCAAAGCGGTATCCCGTGCCGTGCGCCGCTCGCGCGCCGGTCTGAAGGATCCGAAACGCCCGATGGGCAGCTTTATTTTCCTTGGCCCTACTGGCGTCGGCAAAACGGAGCTGGCTCGTGCACTGGCCGAAGCGATGTTCGGCGACGAAAACGCCGTTATCCGCATCGACATGTCGGAGTACATGGAGAAACACTCCACCTCCCGTCTCGTCGGAGCGCCTCCGGGCTACGTCGGGTATGAGGAAGGCGGCCAGCTGACCGAAAAGGTTCGCCGCAAACCGTACTCCGTCGTTCTGCTCGACGAAATCGAGAAGGCTCACCCGGAAGTGTTCAACATTCTCCTGCAAGTGCTGGAGGACGGACGCTTGACGGATTCCAAGGGCCGCGTCGTCGATTTCCGCAATACGCTGATCATTATGACGTCCAACGTCGGCGCTGATCAGATCAAGCGCAATTCCACGCTTGGTTTCACCGCGCAGCATGATGCGGGACGCGAGTTCAACCAGATGAAGGAAAAAGTGCTGGGCGAGCTGAAAAAGAGCTTCCGTCCTGAATTCCTGAACCGGATCGACGAAACGATCGTGTTCCACTCGCTGGGACAGGAGCATATCGCTCAGATCGTAACACTTATGTCCGACGAGCTGCGCAAGCGGCTGCGTGAGCAGGAAGTGGACTTTGAGCTCACTCAGAAAGCGAAGGATTTCCTCGCTAAAGAAGGCTTCGATCCGGCTTACGGAGCGCGTCCGCTGCGCCGTGCCATCCAGAAGCATATCGAGGACCGTCTGTCCGAGGAGCTGCTGATGGGCACGATCAAAAAGGGCTATATGCTTGTCATTGATGAGGAAAACGGCGGGTTGACCGTTACGCCTAATCCTGAGCATAAGCCGAATGAAGAAGCTCCGGCTGCGAAGTAAAGCGCCGAAGGTTTAAAGCGGATTGATAGCGGCTCTGGCCCTTTGCGGGCCGGAGCCGCTTTTGTACATAGATCGTTCAAGAATGACTGGAGAATGCCGAAGGAAAGCCGCTGTCGAACGGGTAATTAATCTAGAGATTAACGTTTGAATACAGAAGGGAGAGGTACAGATGATCGTTGTAACGAATACCATTCGCATTAAAAGCGGCTTCGGGGAACAGGTGGCCGAGCGCTTCAAAAATCCGAAAGGCGTACACTTGATGCCCGGATTTGAGGGTATGGAGCTTCTGCTTTCGCGCGACGAGGAAGCCGACGAACTGAAGGTAGTCACTCACTGGCAGGATAAATCAAGCTTTGACAACTGGGTGAACAGCGACTCGTTCAAACAGGCGCATGCGCGTCCAGCTGCTCCCCCGGTGCAGGACGGACAGGCTCAAGCCGATCCGGTTCAGCCCATGGGCGGTACGGCTACGGACGGCAATCCGGTCGCAGGCGAGACGGCGGCGGAGGCATCCGGCTCCGTGCAGCAGCATGGCGGTTCTGCTCCTGCTCCGGGAGCGCATGCCGGCTCGCAGCCCGGTGCTCCGAACCCGCGCGAGCTGATGCTAGGAGCTAAACTTTCCGTGCACGAGGTGCTGTTTACACTTGGAGCGGACAAGCTGTAGCACGGAACCCAATAACGTTTAAAAGCTGCTTCCCTGTCATAGGGGGAGCAGCTTTTTCGTTGTAATGAATAGCCCAATCTAAGTCAAAAAGCATGGCCTGTGTGAAGTGCAGGCCATGCTTTTTTATGGACCAATGGCTATACAAGCAGCGGGAGAGCAAACATGCCGAGCATTCCGCCGCTGACACCGAGCCAGAGCAGTGCGTAACGCTCGCGGAGCACACCTTTGCGGATGCAGTGCAGCACGAGTCCTACAAACAAGATTGCGATGATAAGGAGAGCAAGCTGAATCAGGCCGGGCATAAGCTCAATCCTTTCATAAAGCCTCCTTCTTGCTGCTGCCGAGGCAGCGGGAGGCATCCCTTTTAACTTTAGCATGGTCGAAAAAAAGGGCTCGTATACTTATTGACGAAACAATAAAGCTTTGTTATGATTCAATTCATAGTAATTAAATAGGAATTGTATGAATCCACCGGACCAACCGGAGACGCACAGCCGCAGAGCATTTATGCCTGCCGCCATGCGTCTTTTTGTTTTCCGGCAGGCGGACCGACCATCCCCTTGGAGGTTTCGCATAGAGATTTGGCAATGTCAGAGGCGATACGCCTCCTATCAGAGAGGGGAAATGACCATGTTTCACTTGTACAAAGACCATGTTAAATCCGCAGCTTCGGCTGCTTCCAAACGATATCGGCTCAGAAACCGGGCCGCAGTGGCGCTTGCGACTTTGCTCGCCGCCGCAGTGCTCGCAGCAGGATGCGGCAGCTCCTCTGCCGGAGGGGAGTCGAAGCCGGCGTCCTCCGAACAAGCCGGTGAACCGGAGACGCTGGAGCTGCGTTATCAGGGAACGGTTGGCGGCGTAACGTTCCCTGAATTGGCCGAGGATCTCGGGTACTTGGCTCCGGTTAAGCTGAAATGGATCGGCAACACGATCAGCGGCCCGCAAGATATCCAGACGGTGGCGACGGGCCAGGCGGATTTTGGCGGAGCGTTTAACGGGGCGATCATCAAGCTGGTATCGGCTGGCGCTCCAATCCGTTCGGTTATCAGCTATTACGGCATGGATGAGCTTAACTTCAGCGGTTACTACGTGCTGGAGGGCAGTCCGATTAAAAGCGCGCGCGATCTGATCGGCAAAAAGGTTGCGATGAACACGCTGGGCGCCCACGCCGAATTTGTGCTTAAGGAATATTTGCAGCGGGGCGGGCTGACCGACGAGGAAATGAAACAGGTGACGCTGGTGGCGCTGCCCCCGGTCAATATCGAGCAGTCGCTGCGGGCCGGTCAAATTGACGTAGCCGTACTGGGAAGTATTTTGCGGGAGAAGCTGGTTGAACGAGGCGGGGTTAGACAGCTGTTCAGCGATTATGAGCTGTTTGGAACGCAGAGCGCGGGAACGATTGTATTTACGAACAAATTCATTAAGGAAAACCCCAATACGGTGCGCAAATTTGTTGAAGCGACGGCTAAAGCCATTGAATGGGCCCGAACTCAGCCAAGGGAAACCGTCATTAAACGCAGCGAAGAGATCATTAAAAAGCGCGGCCGCCAGGAGGACGGTACAATCGTCAAGTTCTGGAAAACAACGAGCATTGCCGGCAAGGGCGGAACGATTCGTCCAGAGGAATTTGAGACTTGGCGCAAATGGCTGGAGAAGAGCGGAGATAAGGAAGCGGCCAATGTGAAACAGGAGGATCTATTTACAAACGAATTCAATCCTTACAAGGATGAGGATAAAAAGTAGAGCGGCAGAGGTACAGCGGGAGGAAAGATGCTGGCATAACGGACAGGGACAATTGCGGCAATAAGAAGGGAGAATGCGGATATGAGTCATGCAGAACAGCAAAGCCGTTCATTGGAGGAAGTTAAAATCAGTTTTCAGGACGTGACTAAAAGGTTCCGTGTCCGCGAAGGCCGGACTGTATCGGAATTCACCGCGGTAGAGGGCGTTAATCTGGATGTGCGTCCTGGCGAGTTTATGGCGGTCGTTGGGCCGAGCGGCTGCGGCAAATCAACGCTGCTGGATCTTCTTGCCGGCCTGTCCGAGCCAACCTCGGGACAAATTTTACTGGACGGCAAGCCGATATCCGGCCCTGGTCTGGACCGTGGCATCGTGTTCCAGCAGTATGCGCTTTTTCCTTGGCGGACGGCGCAAGCGAACATTGAGTTCGGCCTGGAGGCCAAAGGATACGGCGTGAAGGAACGCCGGGACTGGGCGAGGCATTATCTGGAGCTGGTCGGCCTGGCGGGCTTCGAAAACCGTTATCCGCATGAGCTGTCCGGCGGAATGAAGCAGCGGGTTGCCATTGCGCGAAGTCTGGCTTTCGATCCGGAGGTGCTGCTGATGGATGAACCTTTTGCGGCGCTGGACGCCCAGACCCGGGAAAGCCTTCAAGCCGAATTGCTGCGCATTTGGGAGCGGACGGGAAAAACGATTCTGTTCATTACGCACGGAATTGATGAAGCCGTTTATTTGGGTCAAAGGGTAGCGGTCATGACGGCGCGTCCCGGCCGCATCAAACGAATTGTCGACATCCCGATTGATAAGCGCTCTGAGGAAGAAGATATTCGCTCCGGCGCTGAATTCGGCGCTTTGCGCCATGAGATATGGAGCGAACTGCGCACGGAGGTGCAGCGCTCGCAGGCACTGAGGCAAGAGCTGGGCAGCGGGAGCGGGACGAAAAAAGCGAGATAACGATAAGAGAATCCGAAAATTAAACGATGAAGGGAGCAAATCGCGATGAGCCTAAACAAAGCGTTGGCAGCAGGAGGGCTGGCAGGCGGTAAAGCGGATGTTGGAGGCGCTGCGGTTGTCGGGGCGAGGATAAAAGCGGCGTCAGCCAAGGTGGTTCGCAGCACGGCGGCAATCGCCGGTCTGGCTGCAATTTGGGAGCTTGCGCCTCGGCTAGGCCTCGTAGACGCAACCTTTCTTCCTCCTTTGTCCAAAGTCATTGAGGCGTGGTGGGAGCTCGCCGTATCCGGAGCGCTGCTGGAGCATTTTCAAGCAAGTATTATGCGTTCTGTAAGCGGATTGCTGCTCGCAATCGCATTTGCGATTCCGCTCGGCCTGGCCATCGGCTACTACAAGCCGGCTGCAGCGTTTCTCAATCCGCTGCTGGAGCTGTTCCGCAATACGGCGGCGCTGGCGCTGCTTCCGGTGTTTATCCTTATTCTCGGCATCGGCGAAACTTCAAAGGTATCGATTGTCCTTTACGCGTGCTCCTGGCCGATCCTGCTCAGTACGGTAAACGGCGTACGCAACGTCGATCCGCTGCTCGTCAAATCGGCGCGCTCCCTGGGCATTTCGCCGTTTAAGCTGTTTCTGAAAGTCATTCTTCCGGCCTCGCTGCCGTCGGTATTTACCGGCATTCGCTTGGCAGGGGCTTCCTCAATCCTTGTGCTGATCGCGGCGGAAATGGTTGGAGCCAAGGCGGGACTCGGCTATTTAATCAATTATGCTCAATACAACTTTCAAATTCCTGAGATGTACGCCGGGATTTTAACGATATCGGCGCTTGGGCTGCTCATTAACCAAGGGCTTATCGCCATCGAGCGGAAATTTTCCGGCTGGAAAACTGGCCCGGACCGCTGACCTGCAGAGGCGCTCCAAAAGCAAACCCGGGAGCAGGGCGCAGTCAACACGTTTTTACCGTTAATGTACAAGGAGGAGTTAACGATGGCAAGATCAGATAAAATGCGCTTGGGAGCGTTCATGATGATTCCCGGCCACCACGTAGCCTCGTGGAGATATGAGCATAGCAACGCGCAAGGCGTGCTGGATTACAGCTTTTATCGTCAAGTAGCGCAAACCGCCGAGCGGGGCAAATTCGATATGGTTTTTCTGGCGGACGGTTATGCGGTGCACGAGCGATTCCCGCTGGCGCTGGAACAGGCGGTGCAGGTCAGATTGGAGCCGATGACGCTGTTGTCGGCGCTCTCCTCCGATACGCAGCGCATTGGTCTCGCTGCGACGGTGTCAACAACGTACAATGAGCCGTTCCACGTTGCACGCAAATTCGCCTCTCTCGATTATATTAGCGGGGGGCGCGCCGCCTGGAATGTTGTTACCTCGCATACGGATGACGAAGCGCATAACTTCAACCGTGACAAACATTTGCTGCATGAGCTGCGCTACGAGCGGGCCGAGGAGTTCGTCGATGTCGTGCGCCAGCTTTGGGACGGATGGGAGGACGACGCCCTGTTGGCGGACAAAGAAACGGCGCGTTTTGCCGACCGGGCCAAAATCCACCGTACCGACCACCGGGGGAAATGGTTCCAGGTGCAGGGGCCGCTTAATGTTGCCCGCCCGCCGCAAGGGCATCCCGTCATTATCCAGGCTGGCGCTTCCGAGCCCGGCAAGGAGCTGGCCGCGCGAACAGCCGAGGTGATTTTTGCGGCATGGCAGACGCTAGGGGAGGCGCAGGCATTTTATCGCGATGTAAAAGGTAGGCTTGTGCGCAATGGCCGCAGACCGTCCGATCTGAAAATCATGCCCGGCGTATTTCCGATTATCGGCCGCACGGAGGAGGAGGCACGCGAGAAAAAAGCGCGTTTTGAAGAGTTGATTCCCGTTGAAACCGGTGTAGCGCTCCTCTCCGGGCTGATTGGATTCGATCTTAGCTCTTATCCGGTTGACGGCCTGCTCCCGGAGCTGCCAGCTGTTGAGCAGGTCGATTTCAAAAGCCGTTTCCAGCTCATCAAAGATTTAGCGGACCGTGAAGGGTTGACCATCCGCAAGCTGTATCAGCGTATTGCGGGCGCGCGCGGGCACCGGGAAATTCTCGGGACGCCGGTGCAGGTCGCCGATCAGCTCCAGGAATGGTTCGAGGCCGAGGCAGCAGACGGCTTTAACGTCATGCCTCCTTATTTGCCGGGCGGACTGGAGGACTTTGTTGATCTCGTCGTGCCTGAGCTGCAGCGGCGCGGGCTGTTTCGCACTGAATATGAAGGCAAGACGCTTCGTGACAATCTTGGATTGAGTCGTCCAGACAATTATTATGCCGAGAAAGCAGCTGCTCCTCCAAGCAAAGCTACTGCAGGATAAATCGTTCGGTATTCGGTATGCTGCTGCAAATAGAAAGACTGCTCCTTTTGTCATGAAGATGACGAAGGGGCAGTCTTTTTTGTGCAGAGGAGCTGATGGAAGCGCAAGTAGGCTAAACTTAGCTCCCCGAATACAGGGTAAACACAACGTACAAGCAGCTGAGCTGACGCAGCAGCCGTCCATAACATGGCGACGCGGAGTGGCACACGACGGCGTTTTAGCTGGATAGCCGCGCCCGCAGCCAGCAATGCCCCTGCACAAAGTCTTATTCTTTTCTAAATTTTAACGGCAGACGAACGACAAACTCCGTCCTCCGCTTATTGCTGCTGACCGCAATTTGACCGCCGTGCAGGTCGAGGATAATGCTTTTGACGATAGCTAGCCCGATTCCGCTGCCGCCGGTTTGTCTGGAACGTGAGGCGTCCACCCGGTAAAACCGGTCAAACAAATGGGGCAGATGGTTAACCGGAATAGGCTCCCCATAATTGCGGAATATAATTTCCGCGCTTGGCTGAAGCACCGTGGTTACTTCTTGTTCAGCCTGCTCATTGCGCTGCCCCGTTATCTTTTCAGAATCAACGGATGCCGGGCTGTCTTCTTCTAATTCGTCATCCTTATGGATGTTTTCCCTTAAAAAGATGTCGATCCCTTTCTCCGATGCCCCGTACCTGATGGCGTTGGTCATCAGATTTTCAAAAGCCCGCACAAGCAGCTCAGGATCGGCGGAAACAAGCAAAGGACCCGGGGAAGGATGCAGCGTGCAGCGCATTCCTGCCTCCTCAAGCAGCGGATGGAGCTCTTCTATCAGCTGTCCGAGAAAAGGATTCAGGTCCAGCCGTTCCGGCTGAAGCGGCATCCCTCCGCCCGCAACGCGGGTATATTCAAACAAGTCATCAATCAGCTTGCGCAGCACAAGCGCCTTGTCATAAGCGATATCGACATACTGACGAAGCTCCAGCTCGTCCCGGTAGCGGTCATTTTGAATATATTCCAAAAAGCCGAGAATGGATGTGAGCGGGGTCCGCAAATCATGAGAGACGCCGGTAATCAGATCGTTTTTTGCCTGAACAGCCGCTCGTTCCTCCGCTTGGGCAAGCTGGAGCTGCTGAGCCATCTCGTTAATGGTCCGCGACACCGTCCCCAGCTCGTCGCTGCTCTCATCGTTAATTCGATGCTTAAGATTGCCCTCGGCAATTTGCGTGAGACCGTCTGTAATGGAATCAAAACGCTTCAGGAAGCGCAGGGACAACCAGAAGAACAAACCAAAAAACAAAAAAATGCCGCCAAAGATCATGACCGGAACAGACCCAACCGTTTCCATAATGAACCAGAGCAGCTGTGTGAGCGGAAATGAACCGCTCGGATTGTACTTAAGCAGCAGTTTTGTCAGCGTGTATCCGATCCAGAGCAGCGGGGCGACAGCAGCGATGCTGATCAGGAAGCGGAGCAGAAGCTTCCAGAGCATGGATTGAAGCAATCGGACGATCATCGCTCAGCTCCGATCCATCTTGTAGCCGACGCCCCAAACGGTTTTAATATACCGGGGCTGGCGCGGATTTTGTTCAATTTTTTCCCGCAGTTTGCGGATATGAACCATGACGGTATTGCCGGATTCAAAAAACGGCTCCTGCCAAATGTTTTCGTATAACTGCTCAATGCTGTACACTCGCCCCGGGCTGCGCATCAGCAGCTCCAAAATGCTGAACTCCCTCGGTGTGAGGCGCACATCTTGATCTTCAACGGTAACCTCGCGTGTGAGCGGATTCAGCATAATACCGTCATGAATCAAGATGCCGTCGTTATTTTGGTTGAGACGGGCCTCTTCTGCCGGAGTCTGGTACGCGGCATAACGGCGCAGCTGGCTTTTGATACGCGCCACGAGCTCCAGCGGCCCGAACGGCTTGGATACATAATCGTCGGCCCCAACGCTTAGGCCGTGAATTTTATCGATCTCCTCACTTTTGGCGGAGAGAAAAATAATCGGCATCTGCTTGCGCTCGCGAATTTCCATACACACCTCGATCCCGTTCATGCCGGGCATCATGACATCCAGCACAACGAGATCGACCGGTTCGCGGTCAATAATTTGAAGCGCCTCCTCTCCGTTGGGAGCGGTCAGCAGGCGGAAGTTCTCTTGTTTTAAATATAAGCTCATCAGCTTGATGATCTCCGCTTCATCGTCGACCATCAGCACGGTATATTCTTTCAACGGCTCATCATCCTTTCTACTGTTCAGTATAACGAACAAGTTCTGTTGAAATTCTTACTTTTTTCTTTGTTTGCCTTTAATGGAGAACGGCGAAATGGTAAACTTTGAAGGATACGTCTGATCTTTAAGGAGCCTGTTGTGGCCAAAATAAAAGTTAAGTTCGCTTGTACGCACTGCGGGACAGAGTCGCCAAAGTGGCTCGGGAAGTGTCCGGGCTGCGGCGAATGGAACACGATGGTTGAAGAAAAGGAAACGGTCGTCAAGACGGCCGGGGTCGGCCTGTCCGGGCCGATGGGCCGTGTGACGAAAGAAAAGCCGCGTTCCATCATAGATATTAATACGGGACAGGAGCCGCGCATCGAGAGCAGCATAGGCGAGCTCAATCGGGTGCTGGGCGGGGGCGTCGTTCCCGGATCGCTAATTCTTGTCGGAGGAGATCCTGGTATCGGCAAGTCTACGCTGCTGCTGCAAACTTCCCATGCGCTTGCCTCGGCGGGGCTTAAGGTGCTGTACATTTCGGGCGAGGAATCCGTCCGCCAGACAAAGCTGCGCGCGGATCGACTTGGGGCGCTGACAGAATCGCTTTATGTGCTTTGCGAAACGAATATGGAGCATATTAATGATGCCATCGATTCGCTGAAGCCTGATTTTCTCGTCATCGACTCCATTCAAACGGTTTATGATCCAAGCGTCCAGTCGGCTCCGGGCAGTGTTGCCCAGGTGCGGGAGTGTACGGCGCATTTCATGCGCACAGCCAAGATTAGCGGCATCGCCACGGTGCTGGTCGGCCATGTGACGAAGGAAGGCGCAATTGCCGGACCGCGATTATTGGAGCATATGGTCGATTGCGTCCTATATTTCGAGGGAGAGCGCCATCATTCCTACCGGCTTCTGCGGGCGGTCAAAAATCGGTTCGGCTCCACAAATGAAATCGGCATCTTCGAAATGGGTGAGGACGGTTTGCGCGAGGTGGCCAATCCGTCGGAGCTGTTTCTGTCGGAGCGGCCGCTCGGCGTATCCGGCTCCACAGTTGTTGCCAGCATGGAGGGAACTCGTCCTGTGCTCGTGGAGCTGCAGGCGCTCGTCGCGCCGACGCATTTCCCGTCACCGAGGAGAATGTCGACCGGCTACGACCATCACCGCATGGCGCTGATTATTGCCGTGCTGGAAAAGCGGATTGGCTTGTTCCTGCAGACGCAGGACGCTTACCTGAATGCGGCAGGCGGAGTGCGGCTGGATGAGCCGGCTGTTGATTTGGCGGCGGCGGTGGCGCTTGCCTCCAGCTTCAAGGACGCTCCGACAAAGCCCGATGACGTTATTTTCGGCGAGGTTGGACTTACGGGTGAGGTGCGTGCCGTGTCGCGTGCGGAGCAGCGGGTTAAGGAAGCTCAAAAGCTGGGCTTTAAGCGAGTGATTATGCCGGAAAAAAGCCTCAAGGGGTGGAAGCCGCCGGACGATATTCGAATTATCGGTGTAAATACGGTCGCGGAGGCATTACGCGCGGCGCTGGAATAGGGGGTTGCCAGATTATGAAGGAAGTAAAAGAAATTGAAATAACGAACCAGCTGCTGCAGCTGGTCGCCCCGGGGACGGCTTTCCGGGAAGGGCTTGATAATGTGCTGCGGGCCAAAACCGGCGCGCTGCTTGTTGTTGGATACAGCCCCGAGGTTATGGAGGTTGTCGACGGCGGATTTTCAATCAACTGCGAGTTTTCGCCCAATTATTTGTATGAGCTGGCCAAAATGGACGGTGCGATCATCCTTAGCGAGGACCTGAAGCGGATTCTGTACGCCAATACTCAGCTTATCCCGGACCCCTCCACGCCTTCGACCGAAACCGGTATTCGCCATCGTACCGCAGAGCGGGTAGCCAAGCAAACCGGAAGGCTAGTGGTATCAATTTCGCAGCGGCGCAATATTATTACGCTGTATATGGGTAATCTTAGATATTCGCTAAAAGACATGGGAGTTATTTTGACCAAAGCCAATCAGGCGATTCAAACATTGGAGAAATACAAAGCGGTGCTCCGTCAATCGTTCACGAACCTGTCCGCGCTGGAGTTCGAGGAGTTAGTCACGATGCAAGAGGTGGCGCATGTCATTCACCGGGTGGAAATGGTGCTTCGCATCAAAATGGAAATCAAGCGTTACGTCAATGAGCTCGGCACGGAAGGCCGGCTGATCAGCATGCAGATGGAGGAGCTGATCGGCGGAGTGGAGGAGGACGCCTGGTTCCTGCTCAAGGACTACGCCCGCGACAACAGCGATGAGAAGCTGCGGGAGATCCGCATGGGGCTCAAAAAGCTCAGCAACGACGAGCTGATGGATGCTCCGCATGTAATTCGTCTGCTGGGCTACCCGCAAGGCTCTTCCATTGTGGATGAAGCGGTACAGCCAAGGGGTTACCGTCAGATGTACCGGATTCCGCGCCTGCCGCTCGTCATTATGAATAACCTGATTGAGCGATTCGGCAACCTGCCGAATATCGTCATGGCGACAATCGCTGAACTGGATGAGGTGGACGGAATCGGCGAGGTTCGCGCCCGCGCCATTAAGGAAGGATTGCGGCGTATTCAAGATCAAATGTTCATTGACAGGCAAATCTGATTCCCCTAGAATGGGGGAATGCCATTGGGCTCTAATGGATGAAGGTGGAAAATATTCCATGCCTGATTTCAAGCTCCACCGGGCATAGTAGAGATGAGGTGGAAACGCGTGTTTGCAAAATCATTGCCGAGTCTTTTTACGATAGGTAACCTGTTCCTCGGGATTGTGTCGATCATTCTCGTGTTTAACGATAAACCGGAAATGGCCGCGATGATGGTTATCGTCGCGATGCTGCTGGACGGCGTCGACGGTCGGGTAGCCCGCGCGCTGAACGTGCAGAGCGAGTTTGGCAAGGAGCTCGACTCTTTGTCCGACGTCATTTCCTTCGGGGTGGCTCCGGCCTTCATTATGTATGTAGTTGCGTTTCAGGATTTGAACTCCGACGCGGCTTCCTGGATTGTCACCGCGATCTTCCCGATCTGCGGCGCGCTCCGGCTGGCTCGCTTCAATGTCATCAGCGGAATACCGGGATATTTTGTCGGCTTGCCGATTCCGGCAGCTGGCGGCATTCTGGCGACGCTGGCGCTGTTTTACAAGGACATTCAGCCTTGGGTACTCATGGCGAGCACGCTTGCTCTGGCTCTGCTGATGGTCAGCACCGTGAAGTATCCGAACTTCAAGAAGTTCGGCCTGCCTAAGAGCGCGATCTGGAGCATTCCCATCGTCGTTGTCATTGCAGTGGCGCTTGGTATTGCGTTTCCCGATCAGCTGAGCAAAATCATTTTTGTGCCGCTGCTGATCTATGCGCTGTACGGCCTAAAAAAAAACGTTAACGTTCACGGGCGTCTCCGCCGCCGCAGCCGCCGCAAGAAGGGCGACGAGGAACGGAGATCGAAGCATAGCGTTTAGGTCTGAAATAAAAGGCAATCCCCATCCAGCTTAACGCTTGGGGATTGCCTTTTTTGTTTGATTCTTATAGATATTTGGCGGGGCTAGGCGGGAGCACGTTGCTCGTTTGCCGTCATAGTCATAGGACGAAAATTGCTCGCACGGCTTCTCCTTAAGGGCATCAAACACCCTAAAAAAAGAAACCTGCTCAAGCGAGTTTCTTCTCTTGGCCTCTGCCGCGCATTTCGAATATTATGGTTACTGGCTGAGATAAAAGTTATATCCTTTAATATCGAAGTAGTGTTCCATCCTCTTCTGAAAAGCCCTTCTCCCATTGGAACTGTTCTGGCGTTCGGCCTCATACTCATAAAGATCTAAATAAAGGTTAAGCATCTCTTCGCCGATATAACTTTGCTCATGATGAGCGATAATTTCATCTAGTATTTCAGCTCCATTAAAATGCGCTGTAATGGCATAACTTCCAGGTTCGTAATAAATCCATCTTTCACTCATCGTTGCTACCTTCCTATTCTATCTGGGTAAGCCCGTTATTGGTCTTATTTCGCCCGAAACAGCCCAGGTGAGCTGAAATAAGCCCGTTATAGGTCTTATTTCGTCCCAAACAGCCTGAGTGAGCTGAAATAAGCCCGATATTGGTCTTATTTCGTCCCAAACAGCCCAGGTGAGCTGAAATAAGCCCGATATTGGTCTTATTTCGATTCAAATAGCCTAAGTGAGCTGAAATAAGCCCGTTATAGGTCTTATTTCGATTCAAATAGCCTAAGTGAGCTGAAATAAGCCCGTTATAGGTCTTATTTCGATTCAAATAGCCTAAGTGAGCTGAAATAAGCCCGTTATAGGTCTTATCTCGCTCCAAACAGCCTGAGTGAGCTGAAATAAGCCCGTTATAGGTCTTATTTCGCCGCAATCAGCCCAGGTGAGATGAAATAAGCCCATTATTGGTCTTATCTCATCCCAAACAGCACTGCTGGGCTTAAATAAGCCCGATATAGGTCTTATCTCGTCCCAAACGGCCCAGCTGCCCCCCCAAGAAGACCAATTTTGACCCTATTGGCGGTTCACTACACAAAAAAAGATCGCGTAACCCTTCCACAAGGAAGGATCGCGATCTTTTGTGCTTATAAGGGTTATGTCAGATTAAACACGCCGAGCGTGGAGCATTTAGCCGATTCGGCCTTTACGACCTCATCCAGATCAATCTCAAGCAGGTTGCAAAGAGCGGACATGTAGAACAGGTTGCGGCCCAGCTCGGCTTTGAGCACGTCGCGGCAGTTCTCGCAAACGGAGCCGTCCATGTGGGTTTCCAGCAGCTTTTTGGCTGTTTCCAGCTCAGGATCGTCCGAGTAAGGCTGTTTTGTGGCCTGAATCTCGACACAGCCGCATTCGGTGACGGTTTTAGCTACAGCACGGTTGACCGCTGCCCCGGTCTGGCCGAACTTGGACAGTACATCAAGCACGCTGCGGTGCCGCAAAATTAATTCCGATACCTGCTGCTGAAACTCGTTAAGCGTTGGAGCGCTCATCGTACCCACCTCTTTCGCATGTTTTATCCTAAAAAAAATAACTATTTTCGGAATGAAACGCACTGCTCCGCCAATGACGGCGTAGCCGCTTCACCCTTGAAATATAAGAAAGTATAAGTACCTATTATACTGTGCTCTCATATTTCTTCGGAATGAAACCTGTTGGTTCGCCAAGGTCGGCATCAGCCGTTCACCTTGTATAGAGCTATTATAAGCTTGCCTTCGGCGGAATACAAAAACGAAATAAGCTTTATGAGAAATCCTTCATATGAGACAGAGCTCTATTGCCTAAAAAGTTGCGGTCCTGCGCGGTTTAGCCGCATTGGAATTGGAACATACTGGCTAATGGAGGTGGCAAAATCGATATGTTAAAACGTATTCTGCAATTACTAGGACTTGTATTTGGCGGTATGCTCGGCTCTCAAGCCGGAATTGGTACGGGAATGTCTGCCGGAGTCGGCAGCTACAGCCCGCTCGCCGGCGGTTATGGCTCATTTGGCTATTACACCGGCCTTGCCGTAGGAGCTTTCTGCGGACTGTTGCTCGCGACTGCGCTCGCAGGCCGCATACAGCGGCTGCTCGGAGAAGGCGCGCGCCGCGCTTCCGAACTGCCGGCGGCGGATCTGCTTGCCGGAGCGGCGGGCTTGACCGGAGGCCTGGTGCTCTCCGCGCTGCTGTATCCTTCCGTTTCCCGGCTGCCCGAGACGGCGGCGATGATTGTACCGGCGCTGCTGACGCTTGGTCTCGGCTACATCGGCCTTATGGTTGGCGTCCGCAAAAAGGAAGAGCTGTCCGAGGGGCTTCAAACGCTGCTGCAGCCAAAGGCTCTGCCCGAGCCGGAAAAGGTGGAGCCGGTCAATTTTGAAGAGCATAAAATTATGGACACAAGCGTCATCATCGACGGCAGGATCGCAGACATTTGCAAAACCGGATTTATTGAAGGAACGCTTGTCATCCCTGAATTTGTGCTGGAGGAGCTGCAGCATATCGCGGACTCGTCCGACCTGCTCAAGCGCAACCGCGGCCGCCGCGGGCTGGATATTTTGAACAAAATTCAAAAAGAGCTTGATGTGAAGGTGCTGATCTACGAGGGAGACTTCGAGGAGATCGGCGAGGTGGACAGCAAGCTGGTCAAATTGGCAAAGGTGCTGCGCGGCAAAGTGCTTACAAATGATTTTAATCTCAATAAAGTATGCGAGCTGCAGGGCGTGTCCGTGCTGAACATTAACGACCTGGCAAATGCGGTTAAGCCGGTTGTGCTGCCGGGTGAGGAAATCGTCGTGCAGATTATCAAGGACGGCAAGGAGCATGGGCAGGGCGTTGCTTATTTGGATGACGGTACGATGATCGTGGTCGAGGGCGGCCGGGATTACATCGGCATGACGATGGAGGTGCTCGTTACGAGCGTGCTGCAAACGTCTGCGGGCCGGATGATTTTCGCCAAGCCAAAGCTGTTGGAAAAAGCGCTGTAACAAGGTATGATAAGGAAATAATCGTTACGGCGGGATGTGAGCGGATTGACAGACAGCAGGAAGCCTGCGGACGGCGCAATTGTGGGAATGCCGGATAAGGCCCGGCAGGTTCATTCCGAAGCGGCGGACAAGCCCCGCTGGGGCGCAGTCATCGTAGCGGCGGGCCGCGGCACGCGAATGGGCACGGCAGAGAGCAAACAATTCCTTGAGCTGCGCGGCAAGCCGGTGCTTATTCATACGCTGGAGCTGTTCCAGAGTATGGCGGAAATCGCCGAAATCGTGCTTGTGACGGGAGCGTCCGACGTGGAGCGGTGCCGGGAATGGTGCCGCTCTTACCGCTTGTCCAAGGTGACGGCGGTATTGGAGGGCGGCAGCGAGCGGCAGCATTCCGTACGGCTTGGCCTCGCCGGCTTGCAGTCGGAATGGGCGCTCGTGCACGACGGCGTGCGGCCGCTCGTTACGGCGGATGCGGTCCGCGTTTGCCTGAAGCGGGCGGAGGAGACGGGGGCGGCCGTGCTGGCGGTTCCGGTCAAAGACACGATCAAGCAGGTCGACTTGAATGGCGTCATTACGGCTACGCCGGACCGGAAAAGCTTGTGGGCGATTCAAACGCCGCAAGCTTTTCGCCGTGTCCGGCTGCTGGAAGCGCATGAACAGGCGCTGCGTGACGGCTTCCTTGGCACGGACGACGCGAT
Source organism: Paenibacillus pasadenensis (assembly GCF_023715725.1). Lineage (GTDB taxonomy): Bacteria > Bacillota > Bacilli > Paenibacillales > Paenibacillaceae > Paenibacillus_O > Paenibacillus_O pasadenensis_A. The sequence goes on along the minus strand of NZ_JAMBOT010000017.1, from coordinate 47,110 downwards.
GGCGGTGGAGCGGCTCGGCGATTTGGTGTCGGTGGCAGAGGGTGAATATACGAACATCAAGATTACAACGCCGGAGGATTTGCCGTATGCGGAATTCCTTTTGGCACAGCGGGAGAGGGGAAACTAAATATGATTAGAGTTGGACAAGGCTTCGACGTCCATCAGCTGGTGGAGGGGCGTCCGTGCATTATCGGCGGCGTCACGATTCCATACGAAAAAGGGCTGCTCGGCCATTCCGATGCGGATGTGCTGCTTCACACCGTAGCGGATGCGCTGCTCGGCGCGCTGGCGCTTGGCGATATCGGCAAACATTTCCCGGATACGGACCCTGCGTTCAAGGATGCGGACAGCCTGAAGCTGCTGGAGCATGTATGGGGCTTGGTTAAGGAGCGCGGCTACCGGCTCGGCAACCTGGACTGCACGATTATTGCGCAAGCGCCAAAAATGGCTCCTTACATCCCGGCTATGGTGGACATTATCGCCAGCGCGCTTGAAGCGACGGGGGATCAGGTCAATGTAAAAGCGACCACGACGGAGAAGCTCGGCTTCCCGGGCAGAGGCGAGGGCATCGCCGCTCAGGCTGTTGTCTGCCTTGTTAAGAATATGCTATGATCAGAGGCACTTATTTTTGAGATTTTCAGACTAATTTCGGCAATTTAATTGAGGGGGATCAACGTCTCATGGCACAAGCTAACCAGGAGGTCCGCGTCCGCTACGCGCCGTCCCCAACGGGCCATTTGCATATCGGCAATACGCGTACCGCACTGTTCAATTATTTATACGCCCGCAAGCATGGCGGCAAATTCATCGTTCGGATCGAGGATACGGACGTGAAGCGCAACGTTGCCGGAGGCGAGGAAAGCCAGCTCAAGTATATGAACTGGCTTGGCATTACATGGGACGAAAGCGTGGACATCGGGGGAGGCTACGGCCCTTACCGCCAGACGGAGCGTCTCGACATTTACCGCGAATATTGGCAGCAGCTAATGGACCAAGGGCTTGCTTACCGCTGCTATTGCACAGAGCAAGAGCTGGAGCAGGAGCGCGAGGAGCAGACGGCGCGCGGCGAAACGCCACGCTACTCGGGCCGCCACCGCGATCTGACGCCGGAGCAGCAGGCAGCGTTTGAAGCGGAAGGCCGCGTGGCGAGCATCCGTTTCCGCGTTCCGCAGGACCGCACCTATACATGGGACGACATGGTCAAAGGCACGATCAGCATCGACACGAAGGAAACGGGCGATTTTGTCATCGTCAAAAAGGACGGGATCCCGACCTATAACTTCGCGGTTGCGGTTGACGACCATCTGATGCGCATCTCCCACGTGCTGCGCGGCGAGGATCATATTTCCAACACTCCGCGCCAGCTGATGATATATGAAGCTCTTGGCTGGGAACCGCCGCTGTTCGGTCACATGACTTTGATCGTCAATGAGCAGCGCAAAAAGCTGAGCAAACGCGACGAGTCGATTATTCAGTTCATCGAGCAGTACGAGCAGCTCGGCTTTTTGCCGGAAACGCTGTTCAATTTCATCGCCTTGCTTGGCTGGTCGCCGGAGGGCGAGCAGGAGATGTTTACCCGCGAGGAGCTGGTAGAGGCGTTTGATTCCGCGCGTCTTAGCCGCAGCCCTGCGGTATTCGACACGACTAAGCTGGCGTGGATGAACAACGAATATATCAAAAAGCTGGAGCTGCCGCGTCTGGTCGATCTGTGCCTGCCGCATCTGCAAAAAGCCGGACGCGTTGGCGCGGAGCTTGACGCAGCAGAACGAGCGTGGGCGACCGATCTGATCGATCTGTACCGCGATAAGCTGCGCTGGGGTGCGGAAATCGTGCCGCTAACCGAGCTGTTTTTCCTGGAGCAATACCAGGACGAGGCGGAGGCGAGCGAGGTGCTGGCGGAAGAAACGGTGCCTGCGGTGCTGACTGCTTTCCGCGCGGGACTGGATTCGCTGGAGCCGGAAGCGTGGAATGAGGACGGCATCAAGGCGCTGATTAAATCCGTGCAAAAGGAAACCGGCTGCAAAGGCAAAGCGCTGTTTATGCCGATTCGCGCCGCAGTGACGGGGCAGACGCACGGCCCCGATCTGAACCGCACCATCGTGCTGCTCGGCCGCGAAAAAGTAGCGGGAAGAGTAAGCGCGCGGCTGCAGGGTTAACCGGAAGCAACTGCTTGGCTGGACGGGGAGTGCCAGTGGCCTGCGTTATGGAGTGTTGGAACGTGTGAACGTGACAAGCTCCGTCAGCAGCGGATGCTGCAAACGGGCAGCCTCGCCGCTGCGCGGCCCTTGGCGCTTAGCTCCTTGCACTTTGCGGCTTTAGGAGTATACTAAAGGTAATTGTTAAGTGCATCAGAGCCAACAGGCTATGAGCAGGAGAGGAACGCCATATCCGGGATTGCAGAGAGGACATCCGTCACGCAGCCGGTCTTTTGCGAATTATGCAAAAGGCTACGGCAATCGGGCGGCTGCAAGATGTCCATCCCTGGCGGCGCGTCCAATGCACCTGTGAGCCTTGCTCCGAGCCTGCGGTTTCCGTTTATTTGCATACGGGGCCCGCAGAGGTAGGCGGCAACGTCCGGCCCGCGTTAAGGGCATCGAGATACAGGGCTGTAATCGGCCGCTTGTCCAACGTTATGCCATAGGCAGCAATTGCTGCGGCGGCGTGCATCCGGACTGGCGGCTGGCCCTGTACCGCAGAGTGGAACCGCGATATTGCGCCTCTGCAGCCCTTGGGCTGTGGGGGCTTTTTTGCGTAAAGTGCGGCAATTGTAACGATTAACTGTTAACCGCTAACGCAACGAAACGCCTTATATCACTGCAAGCGGCTTAGCGGGTTCATTTTCCACCCAAGTATCCAAGCTTTGTTGTCGAAACGACGGCGAAGCCGTATTAATTGCTTATTGGCAGAGGTCTCTTCCTGGTCCCGGCCCGCACGAAGCGCCGCGCCTGACGGGAGCATGAAGTCCATATAGGGGGCTAAAGGCATGTTACGACATATCAAATCAGACATAAGGGCAGTATTCGACAATGATCCCGCCGCGCGCAGCATGTTTGAGGTGGTTTTTACCTACTCCGGCTTGCATGCGATCTGGGCGCACCGGGTTGCGCATATGCTGTTCAAGAAGAGACTGTTCACGCTGGCGCGTATCGTATCCCAGGTCAGCCGGTTCATGACCGGCATCGAGATTCATCCTGGAGCGCGGATCGGCAACCGTCTGTTCATTGACCACGGAATGGGCGTTGTAATCGGGGAAACTTGCGAGATCGGAGACGATGTCGTCATTTACCAAGGCGTGACGCTCGGCGGTACCGGCAAGGAGCGGGGCAAGCGTCATCCGACAATTGGCAGCAACGTTGTTATCGGGTCCGGCTCCAAAGTGCTGGGCTCGTTCCGGGTTGGAGACAACTGCAACATCGGCTCCAATTCCGTTGTTTTGCGCGAAGTGCCGGACAACAGCACGGTCGTGGGCAATCCTGGCCGTATCGTGAAGCAAAACGGCCTGCGCGTCGGCGACAGGCTGGATCATACAAAGCTGCCCGATCCGGTTATTGAAATGTTCCGAAGCATGCAAAATGAAATTAACGTCCTGAGGGCCGAAGTGGAGGAGCTGCGCGGAAGCGCCGCCTCGCGGAAGCCCTTGGAGCAGCAGCCGGTCAAAATGCCGGCAGGCGGAGGAGAGCTTTAACGATGAGTTTGCATATTTACAATACAATGAGCCGGAAACGGGAAGCGTTTATTCCCCAAGAACCGGGTAAAGTAAAGATGTACGTGTGCGGTCCGACCGTTTACGACTACATTCATATTGGCAATGCGCGGCCGGCGATCTTTTTCGACGTTGTCCGCCGTTATTTGGAAGCGGTCGGTTACGACGTGAACTTCCTGGTCAACTTTACGGATGTCGACGACAAGCTGATTCGCAAGGCGGAGCTGCTCGGCACGACGGTGCCGGAGGTGGCGGAGCGGTTCATAGCGGCTTTTTACGAGGACACAGAGGGGCTCGGCGTACAGCGGGCGACTTTTAATCCGCGTGTGACGGAGCATATCCCGCAAATCGTCGCTTTTATTGAAGAATTGGTTCGCAAAGGAGCCGCATATCCGAGCGCCGGCGATGTGTATTTCCGCACAAAATCATTCGCGGATTACGGCCAGCTGTCCCATCAAAATATGGAGGAGCTGCAGCTTGGCATCCGTATCGGCATCGACGAGCGCAAGGAAGATCCGCAGGACTTCGTATTGTGGAAAGGCGCCAAGCCGGGCGAAATCAGCTGGGAAAGCCCATGGGGGCCAGGCCGTCCGGGCTGGCATATCGAATGCTCCGCCATGGCGCGGCAGTATCTGGGCGATACGCTGGACATCCATGGAGGCGGCAACGATCTTCAGTTCCCGCATCATGAATGCGAATGCGCCCAGTCGGAGTCGCTGACCGGCAAGCCGCTCTCGAATTACTGGATGCATAACGGATTTATTAACATTGACAATCAAAAAATGTCGAAATCGCTCGGCAACGGCGTAACCGTCAACGAGCTGTTGAAGCGCATCAAGCCGGAAGCGATTCGCTATTTTATGCTTTCCGGGCATTACCGGGCGCCGCTGAATTTCAGCGACGATACGGTAGAGCAGGCATTAGGCAGCGTGGAACGGATCGCCAATTGCCGCGTTAACCTGGAGCACCGGCTGAACGCGGTATCGCCAGACGGCTCTCACGAGGCGGGCTTTACGGTTAACGCTGGAGCGCCAGTCGGCACATTGCGCTACGAGCCTTCCTCTGGTGATGAGACGCTGGACGCCCGGCTTCGGGAGCTAACCGTGCGGTTTACGTCCAAAATGGACGACGATTTTAATACGCCGGATGCGATAACCGTTCTGTTCGAGCTCGTAGCGGAGGCGAACGGACTGCTCAAGCAGCCGGTTGTGCCTGCCCGCTTGATTGACGCGATGATAGGACTAATGGATACCATGAACAGCGTGCTCGGCCTTCTGCCGGCTTCCGCCGAAGCGGCGGGGCTTCTGGATGCGGAAGTGGACGCGCTTATTGCAGAGCGCACACAGGCGAGATCCGACAAAAATTGGAAGCGTGCCGACGAGATTCGCGATCTGCTGGCGGAGCAGGGAATCCTTCTGGAGGATACGCCGCAGGGCATCCGGTGGCGGCGCAAATGAGTGAACATGCGGAAGCCACCATGCAGCCGCTGCCGTTCGAGCCGCCGTCAAAAACGCCGGAGCTGCTGAATCCCGTCGTGCTGGCGTATGCCGGCGACGCAGTGTTCGAGCTGCTGGTCAGGCAGCATCTTATCGCTGGAGTGCAGCTGAAGCCGAATCAGCTGCACCGCGCGGCTACCGGCATCGTCAGCGCCAAAGCGCAGCGGCGGTGGCTGGAGTTATGGGCGCCGCAGCTGAGCGAGGAAGAGCAGGATGTCGTGCGCCGCGGGCGCAATACAAAATCCGGGCAGCCGCCGCGAAATGCAGACCCGCATGATTACCGGCTGGCAACGGCAATGGAATGCCTGATCGGATTTTTATACTATAAAGGCCGGGTCGAAAGAATCCGGGAATTGATGTCGGCGGTATTTAAGGAATGGGATGAAGACCGCCGGAAGGAGAATGGGCATGGCTAACAACAGGACGACTCAAAACACGGAGCAGGAGCAAGAGCAGGGGCAGGATTGGATCGCAGGCAAACATCCCGTCCTCGAAGCACTCCGCTCCGGCCGGGAGCTGAATAAAATTTGGATTGCCGACACGGTGCAAAAACAGTCGGTGTCGCCTATTATTGCCGAGGCGAAACATGCGGGCATCGTTGTGCAATTTGTCGATAAGCGTCGGCTTGACCAGCTAGGGTTGGGGGTTCAGCATCAGGGAGTTGTCGCTCAGGCGGCTGCTTACCGCTACGCTGAGGTGGACGAGCTGCTGGCGCGGGCCAAGTCCAGCGGGCAAACGCCGCTGCTGCTTATTTTGGACGAGATCGAAGACCCTCATAATCTCGGCTCCATCCTGAGAACGGCGGAATGCACCGGTGTGCACGGCGTCATTATTCCAAAGCGCCGGGCTGCCGGCTTGACTGCAACGGTATGGAAAACATCCGCCGGAGCAGCGGAGCATGTGCCTGTGGCGCGCGTCACTAATTTGGCTCAGACGATTGAAATGCTGAAGCAGGAAGGCATTTGGATCGCAGGAGCCGATGTGAGCGCCAGCGGTGATGTATACCGGACCGACTTCAACCTGCCGCTCGCGCTGGTTATCGGCAACGAGGCGAAGGGCATGGGCAGGCTGATTCGCGAAAAATGCGATTTTTTGGTGAAGCTGCCGATGCTCGGCCAGTTGAATTCCTTGAACGCTTCCGTTGCTGCTGGCGTGCTCATGTACGAGGTTGTCCGGCAGCGCAGGGGCGTTTAGCCGGCGATGACCCGTCAGCCGGACGTCCTGCTGGTGGACGGTTACAACATTATCGGAGCGTGGCCCGAGCTGGAACGGCTGAAGGAAAGCAATCTGGAGGAGGCAAGGGAAAGGCTCCTTCATTTGCTCGCCGATTATCAAGGTTTTACGGGGATGTCGGTTTACGTGGTGTTCGACGCGCATCAGGTTCCCGGCAGCCGTTCCGAATACAAGCAGTATAAAATTACGGTCGTATTCACAAAAGAGAAAGAAACTGCCGATGAGTGCATAGAGAGACTGGCGGGAGAGCTCCGCAAGCGAAGCCGCAGCATCTATGTGGCAACCTCAGATTCGGTGGAGCAGCATGTCGCCTTCGGCAAAGGCGCGCTGCGCCTGTCCGCCCGGGAGCTGCAGCTGGAGCTGGAGCAGAACCGGCAGCAGATTGCCCGTTCCTTGCGGGAGGAGAAGCCGCGCGGACGGAATTCCATCGACGGGAATCTAAGCCTGGAGGCGCGTATGAAGCTGGAACGGATGCGCCGGGGGGAGTAAGTTCACAATAACGTTACAATTATGTCAGTTTTATTGCCGTCAGTGAAACGGTTTCAACCCATCTTAACCCAATTATAGCATTTCCTAATGGGAATAGAACGCTCGTTTGCATTGACGGTGTCAAGAGACGTCCTGTATACTTGGCTTATTCTTTTTTGGCAATATTGACCGGTATCAGCCTTTTATGAATAGACTAGAAATGCATGCTTTGAAGGCCGGAGGGATAGTTTGTGAGCATCGACCTCAAAGAATGGAGTACGCATGATTATGACTGCCGGACCGACGAGGATGTCGTCGAGGCGGTGCGCATAGGCGACAGCGAGGCTCTTGAATACTTGATCAACAAGTACCGGAACTTTGTGCGGGCGAAGGCCCGTTCCTACTTCCTGATCGGCGCCGATCGGGAGGACATCGTTCAGGAGGGGATGATCGGGCTTTACAAGTCCATCCGCGATTTCCGCGGGGACAAGCTCGCCTCTTTTAAAGCGTTCGCCGAGCTTTGCATCACCCGGCAGATCATTACGGCAATTAAGACGGCAACCCGGCAGAAGCACATTCCGCTGAATTCGTACGTTTCCCTGGACAAGCCGATTTATGACGAGGATTCCGACCGTACGCTGCTTGATGTCATCTGCGGCACGAGAGTGAGCGACCCGGAAGAACTTATCATCAATCAAGAGGAGTTCGTCGGTCTTGAGGACAAAATGTCCGAGATTCTGAGCGAACTTGAGCGCAAGGTGTTGATGCTTTATCTGGACGGCCGCTCCTATCAGGAGATTGCGGTTGATTTGGACAGGCATGTGAAGTCAATTGACAACGCTCTGCAGCGCGTTAAGCGCAAGCTGGAGAAATACCTGGAGCTTCGCAACGTCAGCGTATAACTGCGGCTTATCGGCTGCATGACCCTTCGGGGTCTTTTTTTATGAAGACTAGGGCGGACCAGTCCCTTGCGGTTTAAGAAGCCGGAGTTACGGGCTATACTGGTTGCAGCAAGGCAAATGGCTGTAAGCGGCCGTCTCAGCGCCCGGACCCGATGCCGGATGAAGCTGCGGCACGGCTGCTAAACGCCTGTTTGCTCGCTCCCCGCGCGGGCTCCCGGCTTTTCGGGCCTCTAGGAATTACATTGACATGCGAGAATCCCGTATGATAAGGTACTGAGAGTGACTCGGATCAGGCCTGAGGCCTTTTTGGGTCCATTCGCACGTTGTGGAGCAGTACCAATTATTGTGCCGGGAGGTGACTTTAATGCGAGTAATCATCACTCTGGCTTGCACGAACTGCAAGCAGCGGAATTACACGAACACCAAGAACAAGCGTAATCACCCCGACCGTATGGAGATGAGGAAGTTCTGCAAGTTTTGCAACGAGCACACTCCTCACCGCGAGACGAGATAGTCATGGAGGTGGGTTCAGGTGGCTTTTCTTGCAAAGATTAAGCAAAACTTCGGGTCAACATTCGGTTTCTTCGCAGACAGTTGGGCTGAACTTAAGAAAGTTCGCTGGCCAAACCGTAAAGAGTTGACAAGCTATACGACCGTCGTGCTCGTGACGATCGTGTTTGTGACGATTTACTTTTGGCTTCTTGACATCGGGATCTCTAAACTGGTTGAACTGATCGTTTAAGAAGGGTCCAAAGGTGGATTGGGATGGAAAAAAGATGGTATGTGGTTCATACTTACTCAGGTTATGAGAACAAGGTGAAAGCCAACCTTGAGCGCCGTGTTGAATCGATGGGCATGGAGGACAAGATCTTCCGCGTGCTTGTTCCGATGGAAGAAGAGATCGTGAATAAGGACGGCAAGAAAAAAACCGTCATGCGCAAAGTCTATCCGGGATACGTCCTGGTTGAGATGATTCAAACCGACGACTCGTGGTATGTTGTTCGCAATACGCCTGGTGTAACAGGCTTCGTAGGCTCGACAGGCTCCGGCTCCAAGCCGACCGCTCTGCTTCCGGAAGAGGTTGACGCTATTCTCGGTCACATGGGAATGTCCGAACCTAAGCCGAAGATGGAATTCGAGCTGAAAGAAACCGTGCGCGTGACCGCTGGTCCGTTTGCTAACTTTGTCGGAGTTATCGAAGAAATTCAATTCGACAAAAGCAAGCTCAAAGTGCATGTCAATATGTTCGGACGGGAAACCCCGGTTGAACTTGACTACACCCAGGTTGAGAAGGTATAATGAACCGGTTGTTTCCGGCACTGTAGGCCTAGTCCTACGGGCGGACGCGAGAGATCGCGTCAGGTTACTAGTTGGATCGCAGGAGGTGTAACTCATGGCAAAAAAAGTCATTAAACTGGTCAAGCTGCAAGTTCCAGCTGGCAAAGCCAACCCGGCTCCGCCAATCGGTCCTGCACTCGGTCAAGCAGGCGTCAACATCATGGCGTTCTGTAAGGAATTCAATGCTCGTACGGCAGACCAGGCTGGCCTGATCATTCCGGTTGTTATCACGGTATTTGAAGACCGCTCGTTCACGTTCGAAACGAAGACTCCTCCGGCAGCCGTACTGCTCCGCGTAGCAGCAGGCATCGAGAAGGGTTCCGGCGAACCGAACAAGAAAAAAGTCGCTACGGTTAACCGTTCCAAGGTTCGTGAAATCGCGGAACAAAAAATGCAGGATCTTAACGCTGCATCCGTAGAAGCTGCAATGCGCATGGTCGAAGGTACTGCTCGCAGCATGGGCGTTACAATCGTCGACTAATGCCAATCTAGCCGGCGCTGAAGAGCGCCGCCCTGAGTAAAACCCCCGGTTTTGCTGTGGGAGGAGCTGCTGCTAAGAGGCGGTTCCGCTATTTACCACATAAGGAGGAAGTTCATTATGGCCAAGCATGGCAAGAAGTACCAAGAAGCCGCTAAGCTGATCAACAGCGAAGCGACTTACGAGCCGGCTGAAGCAATCGAGCTCGTGAAAAAAGCCGCATCCGCCAAATTCGACGAGTCCGTCGAAGTGGCAGTCCGTCTGGGCGTTGACCCGCGGAAACAAGACCAAGCCGTTCGTGGCGTTGTAGTACTGCCACACGGAACTGGTAAAACAAAGCGCGTCCTCGTTTTCGCTAAAGGCGAAAAAGCGAAGGAAGCCGAAGCTGCAGGCGCTGACTTTGTCGGCGATGCAGACATGATCAACAAAATCCAGCAAGGCTGGTTCGAATTCGACGTCTGCGTGGCTACGCCTGACATGATGGCTGAAGTCGGTAAACTTGGACGTATCCTCGGCGGTAAAGGCCTTATGCCTAACCCTAAAGCCGGTACGGTAACGTTCGATGTGACCAAAGCTGTTCAGGAGATCAAAGCCGGTAAGATCGAATACCGCCTTGACCGTGCAGGTCAAATCCATGCTCCAATCGGTAAAGTTTCGTTCGACGCTGAAAAGCTGAACGAAAACCTCAAAGCGCTTCTTGACGCTCTGAACCGTGCGAAGCCGGCATCCGCCAAAGGGGTTTACCTGAAAAACATCGCTGTATCTTCGACGATGGGACCTGGCGCTCGCGTCAACGTTTCCAACTTCCGCTAAGAGCTGCGATTCCTAACTTTAGAACACGCATGCCTAAGACAGTAGGTGCCCAAGCGGCTTAATTTCCTACCGAGGTGTTATGATAAACGTTTCTCGTAAACGTACCATCATGGCCTTCGCTGTCTTGGCGGAGGCCTTTATTCATGCACCGGCAGGTTGAAGGTCAGCCGATCGAAGGATGCAAGAGATATTACTACGGGAGGTGTACACAAATGGCAAATGTAAAAGTAATCGAGTCCAAGCAACAGCAAGTGGAGGAGATCTCCTCCAAGCTGAAAGCCAGCACGACTACGGTTGTTGCTGACTACCGCGGACTGAACGTGGCTCAAGTAACGGAACTGCGCAAGCAGCTTCGCGAAGCGGGCATCGAGTTCCAAGTTCTTAAAAACTCCCTCGTTCGTCGTGCATCGGAATCCGCTGATCTGGCGGGTCTGAACGAGGTGCTGACAGGCCCAACGGCCATCGCTTTCGGCGGTGACGACGTTGTAGCTCCAGCTAAAATCCTCAACGATTTCGCAAAGAAAAACGACGCTCTGAAACTTAAAGGCGGCGTTCTGGAAGGCCAAGTCGTTGACGCGGCTCAAATCAAAGCACTGGCAGAGCTTCCGTCCCGCGACGGTCTCCTGTCCATGCTCCTCAGCGTCCTCCAAGCTCCTATGCGCAACTTTGCCCTCGCGGTCAAAGCTGTTGGCGAGAAGCAAGAGGCAGAAGCACAAGCGTAAGTTTTTATCGCAGGTTCGCCTTTTCGCTTTGCGGGGAGTACGGACGGCTTAAAAGCAAATGCATCCCGGCTTAGCCGGATTATGATACACCAAAAAAACTAAACCCATATGGAGGTTCAACCATGAGCAAAGAGCAAATCCTTGAAGCCATTAAAGGCATGAACGTTCTGGAACTGAACGATCTCGTTAAAGCAATCGAAGAAGAATTCGGCGTAACAGCTGCTGCACCTACGGTTGTAGCTGCTGGCGGCGGCGCAGCAGAAGTTGCTGAGCAATCCGAGTTCGACGTAATCCTTACGAGCGCTGGCGCTTCCAAAATCAACGTTATCAAAGTTGTTCGCGAGCTGACGGGCCTGGGCCTGAAAGAAGCAAAAGAACTCGTAGACAACGCTCCAAAAGCAATCAAAGAAAAAGTATCCAAAGAAGACGCAGAAGCTCTGAAAGCAAAGCTCGAAGAAGCTGGCGCGGCTGTAGAAGTAAAATAAGACTGCTTAGGCATACTGGAACCCCTTGGAACCGCTCCGGCTCCAAGGGGTTCTCTTTCTATGAGAATGGAGGTATCGTATGTCGGATCACTATTATTCCAAAACTCCAGGGGTACAGGAGAACCGGCAAGAGCATACAACGAAGCTGCGCGGCTTCGACTTCCGCTTTTGGACGGACAACGGGGTATTTTCAAAAGGGGGCATTGATTACGGAAGCCGCTTTTTGATTGAGCAGATGGAGATTAGCGAAGCGGACCGGGTTTTGGACGTTGGCTGCGGTTATGGGCCGATTGGCTTAACAGCGGCTCGGCTTGCGCCTCGCGGTGAAGCGGTTATGCTTGATGTCAACGAGCGGGCCATTGAGCTGGCGAAGGAGAATGCGCGCCGCAACTCTATCGGAAATGTTCAAATTCGACAAAGCGATCTCTATGAGAATGCCGGCACAGAGCTTTTTGATGTAATTTTGACTAACCCTCCGATTCGGGCGGGCAAGGCGGTTGTACACCGCATTTTTGAAGAGGGTGCTGCTTATCTGCGTCCCGGCGGCAGCATGTGGGTCGTCATACAGAAGAAGCAAGGGGCTCCTTCAGCGGAGGCGAAGCTTCAACAGATGTATGGCAAAGTAGTTGAGGTAGGTAAGGATAAGGGCTATCGGATTTTCCGTGCTATTAAAGCATAGTTAGAGCGAATCGGCCTTTTGATTTGGAAAGAGACTTATTTCTTATTTTTGTTTGACTCGATTTTTCATTTGTGGTAGTATTATAAAATGTCAGCATTAAAATAGGTGGATTCTCTTTAGTCCGCTAAAATGTCAAGAATTATTTATTTGTTGCTAGATGCATACAAATCTGGTTTTTGACGTATAATGTTTAGATTTTGGGCAAAATTACATGATAGGAGACCGTCTCTCTTTCACGGTGGCTCACCTGTGGGGAGACCGAGGTTTCAGGCCGAAAGCATGCTCTTTTTTCGAACCCTATTCGATAAGGGCTTTTCTTTATTTACCACAGCGCACTTAGCTTCTAAGCATGGGTGCGGCAGGCTATTCGGACTGTGCGGTCTAGGTCATGAGGACGCTTATCAAGCTGAGAAGCAGACATGAGGGGTGAGGTTAAGTTGGCAGGACAACTTGTTCAGTATGGTCGACGCACGCGTAGGAGCTATAACCGGATCAACGAAGTGCTCGAGGTTCCGAACTTGATTGAAATCCAACAAAAGTCGTACGAGAAGTTTTTGGACAGCGATCTTCTGGAATTGTTCCAGGACATTTCGCCGATTCAGGACTTCACGGGAAATCTTTCGTTGGAATTCATCGATTACAGTCTCGGAGAGCCGAAGTATTCGGTCGATGAGTCTAAAGAACGCGACGTTACGTATGCCGCGCCGCTCCGCGTTAAGGTAAGGCTTCTTAACAAGGAAACAGGCGAGGTTAAGGAACAGGAAGTGTTCATGGGCGATTTCCCGCTGATGACGGATACGGGCACTTTTATTATTAATGGTGCGGAACGTGTTATCGTCAGCCAATTGGTACGCTCACCCAGCGTGTATTTCAGCACGAAGGTCGACAAAAACGGCAAGCGTACCTACACGGCGACGGTTATTCCGAACCGCGGAGCCTGGCTGGAGCTGGAAACCGACGCAAAGGACATTATTTATGTCCGTATCGACCGTACCCGGAAAATCCCGGTAACGGTGCTTCTTCGTGCCCTTGGATTCGGTACCGATGCGGAAATTTTGGACTTGCTCGGACAGGACGAGTATATCAAAAATACGCTGGACAAAGACAACACGGACTCGACGGATAAAGCTCTGATCGAGATCTATGAGCGTCTTCGTCCGGGCGAGCCGCCAACTTTGGACAATGCGAAAAGTTTGCTCGTTGCGCGTTTCTTTGACCCTAAACGTTATGATCTGGCCAACGTCGGCCGGTACAAAATTAATAAAAAGCTTCATATTAAAAACCGTCTTTTCAATCAGCGCCTTGCAGAGACGCTTGTGGACACGACCACGGGCGAGATTCTGGCTGAAGCCGGCCAAATGATCGACCGCCGCTTGCTGGATGAGCTGCTTCCGCAGCTTGAAGACAAGCTGAACAGCAAAATTCATCAAGTGGCCGGTGGAGTCATGGATGCAAATAGTATCCCTCTCCAAACGATCAGCGTATTCGCGCCGAACGAAGATGGAAAAATCATCAAAGTGATTTCTAACGACGTTATCGATAAATCCGTCAAGCACATCACGCCTGCGGACATTATCTCGTCGATTAACTATTTCATCAACCTGCTGCATGGCGTAGGAAGCACGGACGACATCGACCATCTCGGCAACCGTCGTCTTCGTTCCGTGGGCGAGCTGCTTCAGAACCAGTTCCGCATTGGCCTCTCCCGTATGGAGCGCGTCGTGCGCGAGCGGATGTCGATTCAGGACGCAAACGCAATCACGCCTCAAGCGCTGATCAATATTCGTCCCGTTATCGCATCGATTAAAGAGTTCTTCGGATCTTCCCAGCTGTCGCAGTTCATGGACCAGACGAACCCGCTTGCTGAGCTGACGCATAAACGCCGTCTGTCCGCGCTCGGACCGGGCGGTCTGACGCGTGAGCGCGCCGGCATGGAAGTCCGCGACGTCCATCATTCCCACTATGGCCGGATGTGTCCAATCGAGACGCCGGAGGGACCGAATATCGGTTTGATCAACTCCTTGTCGAGTTTTGCCCGCATCAACGAGTATGGCTTCATCGAAGCTCCATATCGTTGGGTAGATCCGAAGACGGCTGTTGTCACAACGCAAATTGCGTATTTGACGGCTGACGAGGAAGATAACTACGTTATCGCTCAGGCAAACGCGCTGCTGACCGAAGACAATCACTTCGTTGACGATCAGGTTGTCGTCCGTTACAACAAACAGGCGGATAACATCCTGACGATGCCAACGGAACGCGTCGATTATATGGACGTTTCGCCAAAACAGGTTGTATCCGTTGCGACGGCGCTCATTCCGTTCCTTGAGAACGATGACTCCAACCGTGCGCTTATGGGTTCCAACATGCAGCGGCAAGCCGTTCCGCTCCTTATTCCGAAAGCTCCGCTTGTGGGCACCGGCATGGAGCACAAATCCGCCAAAGATTCCGGCGTCTGCATCGTAGCGAAGCATGACGGCGTTATCGAACGCGCTTCGGCCAATGAAATTTGGCTGCGCCGTGTGGAAACGGTTGATGGCAAACAGGTAACTGGCGATCTTGTGAAGCACAAGCTGCACAAGTTTACCCGTTCTAACCAAGGCACGTGCATCAATCAGCGTCCTATCGCCCGTAAAGGCGATATCGTCAAAAAAGGCGATATTCTGGCGGACGGCCCGTCCACGGAGCAAGGCGAATTGGCGCTTGGACGCAACGTTGTCGTCGCGTTCATGACCTGGGAAGGCTACAACTATGAGGATGCGATCCTGCTGAGCGAAAAGCTCGTGAAGGAAGACGTTTATACGTCCATCCACATTGAAGAATATGAGTCCGAAGCCCGTGACACGAAGCTTGGACCAGAAGAAATTACGCGCGACATCCCGAACGTCGGGGAAGAGGCTCTCAAAAACCTCGACGAGCGCGGCATCATTCGCGTCGGCGCTGAAATTAGCGCTGGTGATATTCTCGTCGGCAAAGTAACGCCTAAAGGCGTAACGGAGCTGACGGCGGAAGAGCGCCTGCTGCATGCGATCTTCGGTGAGAAAGCTCGTGAAGTTCGTGACACGAGCCTGCGCGTTCCTCACGGAACCGACGGCATCGTCGTAGACGTTAAAGTATTCACCCGCGAGAACGGCGATGAGCTGCCTCCAGGCGTGAATCAGCTGGTGCGCGTGTACATCGCTCAGAAGCGTAAAATCTCTGAAGGCGACAAAATGGCCGGACGCCACGGTAATAAAGGTGTCATCGCGCGCATTTTGCCAGAAGAAGATATGCCTTTCATGCCGGACGGCACGCCAGTTGAGGTCGTTCTTAACCCGCTGGGCGTACCATCCCGGATGAACATCGGACAGGTGCTTGAAGTCCACCTTGGCTTGGCGTGTAAACGCCTCGGCATTCATGCCGCTACGCCGGTATTCGACGGAGCGCGCGAGTATGACGTATTTGACACAATGGAAGAAGCCGGCATGCAGCGTAACGGCAAAACGGTTCTGTACGACGGACGTACCGGCGAGCGCTTTGAGCGCGAAGTAACGGTCGGCGTCATGTACATGATTAAGCTGGCGCACATGGTCGACGACAAAATCCATGCCCGTTCCACGGGTCCTTACTCTCTTGTCACGCAGCAGCCTCTCGGCGGTAAAGCGCAGTTCGGCGGCCAGCGTTTCGGGGAGATGGAGGTATGGGCGCTTGAAGCCTACGGCGCGGCGTATACCCTGCAAGAAATTCTTACGGTTAAGTCCGATGACGTTGTTGGTCGGGTGAAAACGTACGAATCGATCGTGAAGGGCGAGAACGTGCCGGAGCCTGGTGTTCCGGAATCGTTCAAGGTTTTGATCAAGGAGCTGCAGTCTCTCGGCATGGACGTCAAAATCCTGAACGAGAACGAAGACGAGATCGAAATGAAAGAAATCGACGACGAGGACGAAGGCACAGGCGACAAGCTGAACCTCAACCTGGAAGGCGCCGAAGCAGGCGTTGAATAAGCCATACTTGAACTAAGGAGGGTTGCTCCTTGTTGGACGTGAACAACTTCGAGTACATGAAGATTGGCCTTGCATCGCCGGAAAAGATTCGCTCTTGGTCCCGCGGAGAAGTCAAGAAGCCAGAGACCATTAACTATAGGACGTTAAAACCGGAGAAGGAAGGGCTCTTCTGCGAGAAGATTTTTGGCCCGACCAAGGACTGGGAATGTCATTGCGGCAAATACAAACGCGTTCGTTATAAAGGCGTTGTATGTGACCGTTGCGGCGTTGAAGTTACCCGCGCCAAAGTGCGCCGCGAGCGGATGGGCCATATCGAGCTTGCCGCTCCGGTATCCCACATTTGGTACTTCAAAGGCATTCCGAGCCGGATGGGACTGGCGCTTGATATGTCGCCGCGCTCCCTTGAAGAAATCATTTATTTCGCGAGCTACGTTGTCACTGATCCTGGTGATACGCCGCTTGAGAAAAAACAGCTTCTCTCAGAGAAGGAATACCGCAGCTACCGCGAAAAGTATGGCTACGGCTTCCAAGCTGGCATGGGTGCTGAAGCAGTCAAAAAACTGCTTCAGGACATCGATGTTGAGCGCGAGCTCGATCAGCTGAAGGAAGAGCTGCGTACGGCCCAAGGCCAACGCCGCAACCGTGCCATCAAGCGCCTTGAAGTTATTGAGGCATTCCGTCATTCCGGCAACAAGCCCGACTGGATGATTCTTGATGTGCTGCCGGTTATTCCTCCGGAGCTTCGCCCGATGGTACAGCTCGACGGCGGACGTTTTGCAACGTCTGACCTTAACGATCTGTACCGCCGTGTCATTAACCGGAACAACCGTCTTAAACGTCTGCTTGATCTTGGCGCTCCTGACATTATCGTACAGAACGAGAAGCGGATGCTGCAGGAAGCCGTTGACGCCCTGATCGATAACGGCCGCCGCGGCCGTCCGGTTACCGGTCCCGGCAACCGTCCTCTGAAATCCCTCAGCCATATGCTGAAAGGTAAACAGGGCCGCTTCCGTCAAAACTTGCTCGGCAAACGCGTCGACTATTCCGGACGTTCCGTTATCGTCGTCGGCCCGAACCTGAAGATGTACCAATGCGGACTTCCGAAGGAAATGGCGCTTGAGCTTTTCAAACCGTTTGTAATGAAAGAGCTTGTTAATAAAGGCCTTGCGCACAACATCAAAAGCGCTAAGCGCAAAGTTGAACGCGTAAGCGCAGAAGTATGGGACGTGCTTGAAGAAGTAATTAAGGAGCATCCGGTTCTGCTGAACCGCGCCCCTACGCTTCACCGTCTCGGCATCCAGGCTTTCGAGCCGATTCTCGTTGAAGGCAAAGCGATCAAGCTGCATCCGCTCGTTTGTACCGCTTATAACGCCGACTTCGACGGTGACCAGATGGCCGTTCACGTTCCGCTGTCCGCAGAAGCTCAAGCTGAAGCCCGCCTGCTTATGCTGGCTGCCGGCAACATCTTGAACCCGAAAGACGGCAAGCCGGTTGTTACTCCGTCCCAGGATATGGTCCTTGGATCCTTCTATCTGACGATGGATAACAAGGAAGCTCTTGGTTCCGGTTCGGTATTCGGCTCTGTCAACGAAGCTATTTCCGCTTATCAGCGCGGAATCGTTTCGCTGCACGCACGGATTTTCATTCCGGCGAAGGTGCTGAAGAAAGACGCGTTTACGGAAGAGCAGAACCGCTCGCTCATTTCGACGACGGTCGGCAAAGTTATTTTCAACGAAATCTTCCCGAGCTCGTTCCCGTACATCAATGAGCCTACAAAGACGAATCTGATGGACGGCACGCCGGATAAATATTTCGTGTACGAAAAAGGCGCGGATCTGAAGGCATTTATGGACAATGTTTCGCAAATGGGCGCTGTGGGCAAGGAATACCTTGGCCTGCTCATTGCCGAATGTTTCCGTTTGTACCATACAACGCGCACTTCCGTCATTCTCGACAAGATCAAAGAGCTTGGTTTCACCTACTCCACCCGTGCGGGTATTACCGTTGCCGTCTCCGACGTCATCGTTCCGCCGGAAAAAGTCGAGATTCTCAAAGAATCCGACGAGAAGGTCAAAATCGTTACGAATCAGTACCGTCGCGGTCTGATTACGAACGAGGAGCGCTACGATCGCGTCATTGAGATCTGGAGTAAAACGAAGGATCAGATTACGGAAATCCTCATGAAATCGATGGATCGTTACAACTCCATCATGCTCATGGTCGATTCCAAAGCACGGGGTAACAAATCGCAGATCACCCAGCTGGGCGGTATGCGGGGTCTGATGGCGAATCCGTCCGGCCGGATTATCGAGCTCCCGATCAAGTCCAACTTCCGCGAAGGCCTTACCGTCCTCGAGTACTACATCTCGACGCACGGTGCCCGTAAAGGTCTCGCCGATACGGCCCTTCGGACCGCCGACTCCGGTTACCTGACCCGCCGTCTCGTCGACGTCGCGCAGGACGTTATCGTTCGCGAAGACGACTGCGGTACGGACAAAGGCATTACCGTTTCGAAAATCCAGGACGGTAAAGAAGTTATCGAGGACCTGTTCGACCGTATTGAAGGCCGTTACTCCTTCGAGACGCTTCGCCATCCGCAAACCGGCGAAGTCATCGTAGGCCGCAACGAGCTTATCGATACGACAAGAGCTGACGCGATCGTTGACGCTGGAATTGAAAAGCTGCAGATTCGCTCCGTCCTGAGCTGCCGCGCGCGTCACGGCGTCTGCAAAGTCTGCTACGGCCGCAACCTGGCAACCGGCAAACATGTCGAGATCGGCGAAGCTGTCGGCATTATCGCCGCTCAATCGATCGGCGAGCCGGGAACCCAGCTCACGATGCGTACGTTCCATACCGGCGGCGTTGCCGGCGATGACATCACGCAAGGTCTTCCGCGTATCCAGGAGCTTTTCGAGGCCCGGAATCCGAAAGGCCAAGCGATCATCACCGAGCTCGACGGCGTCGTGAAGAGCATCCGTGAGACGAAGGATCGCCGCGAAATCGAGGTTCAAGGCGAAGCCGAGTCCAAAGTGTATCCGGTCAGCTACGGTTCCCGGATCCGCGTTGTGGAAGGTCAGCAGCTGGAAGCGGGCGATGAGCTGACAGACGGCTCTATCGATCCGAAGGATATGCTGCGCATTAAGGGCATCCGCGGGGTTCAGAACTATATCCTGCAGGAAGTACAGCGCGTATACCGTAACCAGGGCGTAGAAATTAACGACAAACACGTCGAAGTTATGATCAAGCAAATGCTTCGCAAAATCCGCATCGTTGATGCCGGAGATACGAAGCTTCTGCCGGGCGCCTTCGTTGATGTCCATGAATATGAGGCAGCCAACCGCGAGGTTCTTCTGTCCGGCCGCGAGCCGGCAGTCGCCAAGCCGGTACTGCTCGGTATTACCAAAGCATCCCTGGAGACGGACTCCTTCCTCTCCGCAGCTTCCTTCCAGGAGACGACCCGCGTTCTTACCGACGCCGCCATCAAGGGCAAGGTCGACCAGCTGCTCGGACTCAAGGAGAATGTCATTATCGGCAAGCTGATTCCGGCTGGTACGGGCATGAACCGTTACCGCAGCATCCGTTTTGTCGGCCAGGAAGACGAAGTCGAAGTAACGGAATCCGAAACAAGCGAATCCGTTGCGGTAGAGTCTTAATGTTATGAATCTTGCCAGGAGCAATCTCGGCAAGGTCTTCCCAGCGGCAGCTGACCGGTCAAACCGGCAGCTGCCGTTGCTGCGAAGATCTTTTGTATGGCACAAAAAGAATGGACAAGTCTTCTTGACATGCCCAATCAACTAGTGCTACTATATCGAAGTGTGCCTGTGAGTGGATTCTTATGCTTTTATAAGGATGGTGAATCCCATGGCTTACAAGATTGGCACAAAGCAAACGACCAAATCCGTTGAATCGCGTCAAGCGATTCAGGTGTATGTGGCCCGGGATGCTGATTCCAAGCTGATTCGCGGCATTGTCGCGCTCAGTGAGAAGGAGAGCATACCGATCAAATGGTTCGACAGCATGGCGGATCTCGGCAAAGAATGCGGGATTGACGTTGGCGCTGCGATGGCTGCGGTCGTGAGTGATGAAAAGTAGGAACGATGTTTTTGCCGGCAGGGTTGTGAAATGCTCTCCATGCGACTGGCAAAAACTTTTGTTTGTCCAAAGATGAACCGCCTGGACCTGTGGGCTTAAAATAATGAGCAGATTGCAGTTCAGCGTTTCATGAATTATGGGAAGGGGGTGGCAACCGACATGCCAACTATCAACCAACTGGTCCGCAAAGGCCGTCAAGCTAAAGTGGTCAAGTCCAAATCGCCAGCACTGCAACGGGGTTTCAACGCCCTGAAACGTGAGGCGACGGAAATCAGCGCTCCTCAAAAACGTGGTGTTTGCACCCGTGTAGGTACGATGACTCCGAAAAAACCGAACTCCGCGCTTCGTAAGTATGCTCGTGTTCGTCTGACGAACAAAGTAGAGGTAACAGCTTACATTCCGGGTATCGGACACAACCTCCAGGAGCACAGCGTCGTGCTGATCCGCGGCGGACGTGTAAAAGACCTTCCAGGTGTTCGCTATCATATCGTTCGCGGCGCTTTGGATACGGCTGGTGTAAACAACCGTAAACAAGCTCGCTCCAAATACGGTGCGAAACGTCCTAAAGTGAAGAAATAAGATTGGTTTTAATCAAATACGATAAACTGAGGGAAAGGGGGACTTGCTCCAATGCCACGCAAAGGTCCTGTAACAAAACGCGACGTTTTGCCAGATCCGGTGTATAACAGCAAGCTCGTTACGCGTCTGATCAACCGCATTATGATCGACGGCAAACGCGGTGTTGCTCAAACGCTGCTGTATGATGCCTTCAAACTGATTCAAGAACGTTCCGGTAAAGATCCTATGGAAGTGTTCGAAGCAGCCCTGAAGAACATCATGCCTGTACTGGAAGTAAAAGCTCGCCGTGTAGGCGGCTCCAACTACCAGGTTCCAATCGAAGTTAAACCTGAGCGCCGTACTGCGCTTGGTCTCCGTTGGCTCGTTAACTACTCGCGTAACCGCGGTGAGAAAACGATGGAAGAGCGTCTGGCTGCTGAAATTCTTGACGCTTCCAACAACACGGGTGCTTCCGTTAAAAAACGTGAAGACACGCACAAAATGGCAGAAGCGAACAAAGCGTTTGCTCACTACCGCTGGTAGAATTCTAAAGCAGTACCAACTTGAAAGGAGACATTCCAATGGCAAGAGAGTTCTCCTTGGCAAATACGCGTAACATCGGGATTATGGCGCATATTGATGCCGGTAAAACCACGACCACGGAACGGATTCTGTTCTATACAGGCCGTACCCACAAAATCGGTGAGGTGCATGAAGGCGCCGCAACGATGGACTGGATGGAACAGGAGCAAGAGCGCGGCATCACGATTACGTCTGCCGCAACGACTGCTCAGTGGAAGGGCAACCGCATCAATATTATCGACACCCCGGGACACGTTGACTTCACCGTTGAAGTAGAACGTTCCCTGCGCGTATTGGACGGGGCAGTTGGCGTATTCAGTGCGAAAGAAGGCGTCGAGCCTCAATCCGAGACGGTATGGCGTCAAGCTGACCGTTACGGCGTACCGCGTATCGCCTATATCAACAAAATGGACATCATTGGCGCAGACTTCCTCAATGTCGTTAAAGACATGCGCGAGCGCCTGCAAGCCAATGCTGTAGCGATCCAGCTGCCAATTGGCGCCGAGAATGATTTCATCGGCGTAGTTGACCTGGTTGAGCGCGTTGCCTACAAATACAAAGACGACCTCGGCAAAGAGCCTGAGCAAGTCGAAGTTCCTGCAGAGCTGGCCGACCAAGTCGAAGAGCTTCGCGCAGAACTGGTTGAGAAAGTGGCTGAGCTGGACGAAGAACTCATGATGAAGTATCTGGAAGGCGAAGAAATTACCATTCCAGAACTGAAAGCGGCGCTCCGTAAGGGCGTTGTAGAAGTGAAGATCTTCCCAGTAATCGCTGGCTCCTCGTACCGCAACAAAGGTGTACAAATGATGTTGGATGCTGTTGTTGACTACCTGCCAGCTCCGATCGACGTACCTTCCATCAAGGGAACCCTTGAAGACGGTACGGAGACGACTCGCCTGTCTTCCGACGAAGAGCCGTTCGCGGCACTTGCATTCAAAATCATGACGGATCCGTTCGTAGGTAAGCTGACGTTCTTCCGTGTTTACTCCGGCGTACTGAACTCCGGTTCTTACGTAGTAAACGCAACGAAGGGCAAACGCGAGCGTATCGGACGTATTCTTCAAATGCACGCTAACAGCCGTCAAGAAATCAGCCAGGTATACGCAGGCGATATCGCCGCTGCCGTAGGCCTGAAAGATACGACGACCGGCGATACGCTGTGCGATGAGAAAAATCCGGTAATCCTTGAGTCGATGAACTTCCCTGAGCCGGTTATCCAGCTTGCGGTAGAGCCTAAGACCAAGGCTGACCAAGACAAAATGGGCATCGCCCTGCAAAAGCTTTCTGAAGAGGATCCGACCTTCCGTGCTCATACGGACGAAGAAACGGGCCAAACGATCATCGCAGGTATGGGTGAGCTTCACCTTGAAATCCTTGTTGACCGTATGCTCCGCGAATTCAAAGTTGAGACTAATGTCGGCAAGCCTCAAGTAGCTTACCGTGAGACGTTCCGTCAAGCGGCTAAGGTTGAAGGCAAATTTGTTCGCCAATCCGGCGGACGCGGTCAATACGGTCACGTATGGGTCGAATTCGCACCACAAGAGCCAGGCGCCGGTTTTGTTTTCGAAAACAAAATCGTCGGCGGTGTCGTTCCTCGTGAATACATCGGTCCGGTTCAAGCTGGTATCGAAGAATCCATGAAAAACGGTGTCCTTGCCGGCTTCCCGCTGGTTGACATTAAAGCAACAATCTTCGACGGTTCCTACCATGACGTCGACTCCTCGGAGATGGCGTTCAAAATTGCAGGTTCCATGGCCCTCAAGGCTGCTAAAGACAAGTGTAAACCTGTCATCCTTGAGCCAATCATGAAAGTCGAAGTTACCGTTCCAGAAGAGTACATGGGCGACGTTATGGGCATGCTGAACTCCCGCCGCGGTCGCATCGAAGGTATGGATACGCGCGGTGGCGCTCAAATTATCCGTGCTAAGGTGCCTCTTGCCGAGATGTTCGGATATTCCACGACTCTGCGTTCCGGTACCCAAGGACGCGGTGTGTTCTCCATGGAACTCTCCCATTACGAAGAAGTTCCAAAATCGATTCAAGAAGAGATTGTTTCCAAGAGCAAATCGGAGTAATCTCGTTATAGGTTCGCTGTGACAGGCTTATCTGTTTGCTTCTAGCAAATCTTGTCTGCCTGTCACCTAACATACTAATTTCCTGACCTTAAGGAGGATTAAGTTCAATGGCAAAGGCTAAATTTGAACGTAATAAACCGCACGTTAACATTGGCACAATCGGTCACGTTGACCATGGCAAAACGACGCTGACGGCTGCCATCACAACAGTTCTTTCCAAAAAATACGGTGGCGCTGCTATCGCATTTGACCAAATCGACAAAGCTCCAGAAGAGCGCGAGCGCGGTATCACGATCTCGACTGCACACGTTGAGTACGAGACTCCTAACCGTCACTACGCACACGTTGACTGCCCAGGCCACGCCGACTATGTTAAAAACATGATCACCGGCGCAGCTCAAATGGACGGCGCGATCCTGGTTGTATCCGCAGCTGACGGCCCAATGCCGCAAACGCGCGAGCACATCCTGCTCTCCCGTCAAGTAGGCGTTCCTTACATCGTCGTATTTCTGAACAAATGCGACATGGTTGAAGACGAAGAGCTCCTCGAGCTGGTTGAGATGGAAGTTCGCGACCTGCTGAGCGAGTACGACTTCCCAGGCGATGACACTCCAATCATCCGTGGCGCTGCTCGTGAAGCTCTCCAAAACCCAGAAGGTCCTTGGGCTGAGAAAATCGTTGAGCTGTTTGAGCAAATCGACACTTACATCCCTACTCCTGAGCGCGACACGGCTAAGCCTTTCCTGATGCCAGTCGAGGACGTGTTCACGATCACGGGCCGTGGTACGGTTGCTACTGGCCGTATCGAGCGCGGTGTAGTTAAAGTATCCGACGAGATCGAAATCATCGGTCTGGCGGAAGAATCCCGCAAATCCATCGTTACGGGCGTAGAAATGTTCCGTAAACTGATGGACTCCGCTCAAGCGGGCGACAACATCGGCGCACTGCTTCGTGGCGTTGACCGTAAAGACATCGAGCGTGGACAAGTTCTGGCTAAGCCAGGTTCCGTTAAACCACACACGAACTTCACGGCTCAAATCTACGTCCTGACTAAAGAAGAGGGTGGCCGTCACAAGCCTTTCTTCACAGGCTACCGTCCACAATTCTACTTCCGTACAACTGACGTAACTGGCATCATCAACCTGCCAGAAGGTACGGAAATGGTTATGCCTGGCGACAACATCACGGTTACCGTTGAGCTGATCGCTCCAATCGCTATCGAAGAAGGAACTCGCTTCTCGATCCGCGAAGGCGGCCGTACGGTAGGCGCTGGCGCCGTAGCAACGATTCAAAAATAAGCAATCTGCAGCAATAGCTGCGGAATCGCAAAAGCTCCCGCTTCGGCGGGAGCTTTTTAATTGTGTTTCTTCTATATAAATGGATGCATTTGAACTGGTGAGGCAGCTTTTTGTCTAAAGCCCAATTACTTGTTGCATTAGGCTTTTCAACATGATAAACTATTGTCTGTTGGTCTGTGACGTTGCGATGATGCGGGAGGTTGCTGACACACCCGGCTCCTTTGCCATGGAGTGTGTGTGAGGAGTTCTCGCGGAGTATGTCCGATACTAAATTGGGCGATAGAAGGAGGGACTTATATGGCAAAGCAAAAGATTCGTATTCGCTTGAAAGCATACGATCACCGCATTCTTGACCAGTCTGCAGAGAAAATCGTGGAAACCGCAAAACGTTCCGGAGCAGGTGTTTCTGGACCGATTCCGCTTCCGACGGAAAAGCAAATCATCACCATTCTCCGTGCAGTACACAAGTACAAGGATTCGCGCGAGCAATTCGAGCAACGTACGCATAAGCGTCTGATCGATATTGTGAACCCGACTCCACAAACGGTTGATGCGTTGATGCGTCTGGACCTGCCGTCCGGTGTCGATATCGAAATCAAACTGTAAGTTATCCACAAGCGCAAGCTAAGTGAGAACGAAAAGAGGTGTCAACATGAAGGGTATCTTAGGCAAAAAGATCGGAATGACGCAAGTCTTTACAGCTGACGGGAACGTCGTGCCAGTCACGGTTATCGAAGCTGGTCCTTGCGTAGTTCTGCAAAAGAAAGACCAAGAAAACGATGGATACGAAGCAGTTCAGCTCGGTTACTCCGACAAAAAGGAGAAAAGAGCGACTAAACCTGCGATCGGCCACGCTAAAAAAGCCAACTCGGCTCCTAAGCGCTACATTCGTGAAATTCGCGGCATTAACCTGGGCGAATATGAAGTTGGCCAAGAGATTAAGGTCGACGTATTCACGGAAGGCGAATTTGTTGACGTAACGGGCGTATCCAAAGGTAAAGGCTTCCAAGGCGTTATCAAACGCTGGGGACAAAGCCGCGGACCAATGGCGCACGGTTCCCGCTACCACCGCGGACCTGGTTCGATGGGTTCCATCCAAGCTAACCGCGTTCCTAAAGGCAAACGCCTGCCAGGCCATATGGGCCACGAAACGATTACGATTCAAAAGCTTGAAGTCGTACGCGTTGACGCAGAGCGCAATGTCCTGCTGGTTAAAGGCTCCATTCCGGGTCCTAAAAACAGCTTCGTAAAAATCAAACAAACGGTGAAGAAATAAGCACCGCCTGAAGAAAGGAGGAACAAGCTATGCCTAAAGTAGCTATCTTCAATGTGAGCGGCTCCCAAGTCGGCGACATCGAGCTCTCCGAGCATGTCTTCGGTATCGAGCCTAACTCTCATGTCCTGCATAGCGCAGTTTTGCTGCAACAAGCAGCTGAACGCGCTGGCACGCACAAAACGAAAGGACGCTCCGAAGTACGTGGCGGCGGACGTAAGCCTTGGAAACAAAAAGGCACCGGCCGTGCTCGTCAAGGCTCCATTCGCTCCCCGCAATGGGTTGGCGGTGGTACCGTATTCGGACCGACTCCGCGCAGCTACAGCTTCAAGCTGCCTAAGAAAGTTCGCCGTCTGGCGATTCGTTCGGCACTGTCTTCCAAAGTCATCGCTAGCGAGCTGATCGTTCTGGATCAACTGAACTTCGCTGCTCCGAAGACGAAAGAATTCAAAGCCGTTCTGAACAACCTCAAAGTAGGCCGCAAAGCGCTTATCGTAACGGCTGAATACGAGAACAACGTGGCTCTGTCCGCCCGTAACATCCCTGGAGTTAAGTTCGTCGCAGCTGATGGCATCAATGTTCTGGATGTGCTGTCGCACGACCAACTCATCATCACCAAGGATGCGGTCGAGAAAGTACAGGAGGTGCTTGCGTAATGAAGGATCCACGCGATATTATCAAGCGCCCGGTTATCACGGAACAATCCACTGAACTCATGGCTGCAAAACGTTATGTGTTCGAAGTAGATATCCGTGCGAACAAAACCGAGATCAAATCTGCAGTTGAGCAGATTTTCAACGTTAAAGTTAGCAACGTGAACACGCTTCGCGTGCCGGCTAAGCCTAAACGTTATGGCCGTCATTCCGGTTATACGTCCGAGTGGAAGAAAGCCTTCGTTCAACTGAGCGAAGACAGCAAAGAGCTGGAATTCTTCGAGTCGGTCTAATCTGACAAGACAAGGAGGGAAACAAAGTGCCAATCAAGAAGTACAAACCGACTTCCCCGGCCCGTCGCGGCATGTCGGTCTCGACATTTGAAGAGATCACAACGAACGTACCGGAGAAATCGCTCCTGGCGCCGCTTTTCAAAAAAGCTGGCCGCAACAACCAGGGTAAAATTACGGTTCGTCACCACGGCGGCGGACATAAACGTAAGTATCGTATCATCGACTTCAAACGTACCAAAGATGGCATCGCAGGCCGCGTGGCGACGATCGAATACGATCCGAACCGCACCTCGAACATCGCACTTATCCACTATGTGGATGGCGAGAAGCGCTACATCATCGCGCCAAAAGGTCTGAAAGTCGGCGACACGATCGTTTCCGGTCCTTCCGCTGACATCAAAGTGGGTAACTCGCTTCCACTGGAGAACATTCCAGTAGGTACGCTTATCCACAACATCGAACTGAAGCCTGGCAAAGGTGGACAACTTGTTCGCGCTGCCGGTACGGAAGCTCAGCTCCTCGGTAAAGAGGATGCATATGCGGTTATCCGCTTGACTTCCGGTGAAGTTCGTCGCATTCTGAAAACTTGCCGTGCTACAATCGGTTCTGTTGGCAACGAAGATCACGAACTCGTGAAAATCGGTAAAGCCGGCCGTTCCCGTTGGTTGGGCAAACGTCCTGAAGTTCGCGGCGTAGTAATGAACCCTAACGATCACCCACACGGTGGTGGTGAAGGCCGCGCTCCAATCGGACGCAAATCGCCTATGTCTCCTTGGGGCAAACCAACCCTTGGTGCCAAAACGCGCAAGAAGAAGAAAGCATCGAGCCAATATATTATTCGTCGCCGCACGAAATAATAACCGCTTGAGCGACTGTGCGTGACGTCGCATGCGTCACGCTAACGTCTCGAGGAAGGGAGGAACTAGATCATGGGTCGTAGTTTGAAAAAAGGTCCTTTCATCGATGGGTACCTTCTGAAAAAAGTTGAAGAACTGAATGCTGCGAACAAAAAAACGGTGATCAAAACCTGGTCCCGCCGTTCCACGATCTTCCCACAATTCATCGGACACACGCTGGCTGTTTATGACGGCCGCAAACACGTACCGGTGTATGTAACGGAAGATATGGTCGGACACAAGTTCGGCGAATTTGCACCGACTCGTACCTACAAAGGTCACGACGACGACAAAAAAACGGGCAGACGTTAATAGCTGCCTTTCCATAACCAAGCTGTTTGAGAGGAGGTACCTGTCATGGCAGAAGCAAGAGCACATCTTAATCAAGTTCGCATTGCGCCTCGTAAGGCTCAACTCGTAGTTGACCTGATCCGCGGTAAGCAAGTAGGCGAAGCGATCGCAATTCTGCGCCACACTCCGCGCGCTGCATCCCCGATCGTTGAAAAGCTGCTGAACTCCGCAATCGCTAACGCTGAGCATAACTATCAGATGGACGTTAACAATCTGGTCGTCTCCCAGGTATTTGTTAACCAAGGTCCGACGATGAAACGGTTCATGCCTCGCGCTATGGGTCGCGCAAGTCGCATCAACAAGCGCACCAGCCACATTACGCTGGTCGTATCCGAAAAATAAGGAGGGATAACGAGTGGGTCAAAAGGTAAATCCGGTGGGTCTCCGTATCGGAGTCATCCGGGATTGGGAATCCAAATGGTACGCGGGTAAAGACTTCGGCGATCTTCTGATGGAAGACGTACGAGTTCGCGAGTTCCTTAAAGGAAAACTGAAAGACGCTGCTGTATCCCGCATCGAGATCGAGCGCGCGGCTAACCGCGTGAACGTAACGATCTACACGGCTAAGCCGGGTATGGTCATCGGTAAGGGCGGTTCCGAAGTTGAGAACCTGCGTAGCGAGCTTACTCGCATTACGAACGGCAAAAAGGTTCACATCAACATTTCTGAAATCAAACAAGCTGATCTGGACGCAACTCTCGTTGCTGAAAGCATCGCACAACAGCTTGAGCGCCGGACTTCGTTCCGCCGCGCAATGAAACAAGCTCTGCAACGTTCCATGCGCGCAGGCGCAAAAGGAATCAAAACCTCGGTTAGCGGCCGTCTGGGCGGCGCTGAGATTGCACGTCAAGAAGGATACAGCGAAGGCACCGTTCCGCTTCATACGCTGCGCGCCGACATCGACTACGGCACAGCTGAAGCTCATACGACTTACGGCCGCATCGGCGTAAAAGTATGGATCTACCGCGGTGAAATCCTTCCTGCTAAAAAGAAAGCAGCCGTCCAGGAAGGAGGCAACTAATCATGTTGGTACCTAAACGCGTCAAGCACCGCAAAGAACAGCGCGGACACATGAAAGGTCGCGCAAAAGGCGGAACGGAAGTTCACTTCGGTGAATTCGGTCTGCAAGCGACTGAGCCGGGCTGGGTGACGAACCGTCAAATCGAGTCCGCTCGTATCGCCATGACCCGCTACATCAAACGTGGCGGTAAAGTATGGATCAAGATTTTCCCTTCCAAGCCAATTACCCAAAAGCCTCTTGAGGTACGGATGGGTAGCGGTAAAGGTAACGTAGAAAAATGGGTTTCCGTTGTGAAACCTGGCAAAGTCATGTTTGAGCTTGCCGGCGTTCCTGAGGAAGTTGCTCGCGAAGCAATGCGCCTTGCGGCCCACAAGCTTCCGGTAAAAACGAAGTTTGTGAAACGCGAAGAAGTGGGTGGTGAAGCAAATGAAAGCTAGTGAATTCCGCAACCTGACCACTGATGAGCTGAACCAAAAGGTTGCCGGCTTTAAAGAAGAGCTGTTCAACCTCCGCTTCCAACTGGCTACTGGCCAACTGGATAACCCGACTCGCATCAGCGCTGTTCGGAAAGAAATCGCACGTGCCAAAACGGTACTGCGCCAAAGAGAACTGGGAATCAGCAGCTAATTCAGCCGCGTGCTTATACACGCCCAGCCTGAGGAAGGAGGAAGAACATGAGCGAACGCAACAATCGCAAAGTTCAGATTGGTAAAGTGGTTAGCGACAAAATGGATAAAACGATCGTGGTGGCTGTAGAAACCTACAAAAAACATGATCTGTACCATAAACGCATCAAATACACGAAGAAATTCAAAGCCCATGATGAAAACAACACTGCGAAAATCGGTGATACGGTTAAAATCATGGAAACTCGTCCGCTGTCGAAAGACAAGCGCTGGAGACTGGTTCAAGTCGTAGAAGAAGCTGTAATCCTCTAATACGATTCGACCATCAAGTTTGAAAGGAGGACATTTCAATGATTCAACCTTTTACACGCCTGTCGGTTGCTGACAACTCTGGCGCAAAAGAACTGATGTGTATCCGCGTACTGGGTGGTACGGGACGTCGTGTAGGACACATCGGCGATCTGATCGTGTGCTCGGTCAAACAAGCAACACCCGGTGGCGTTGTCAAAAAAGGCGATGTAGTCAAAGCGGTTATCGTTCGCACGAAGCGTACGGTTCGCCGTAAGGACGGTTCCTACATCGCATTCGACGAAAATGCAGCTGTTATCGTGAAGGAAGACAAATCCCCTCGCGGTACCCGTATCTTCGGACCAGTTGCCCGCGAACTTCGTGAGAAAGACTTCATGAAGATCGTATCGCTTGCACCGGAAGTTATCTAATAACGCCTCTAGCGGCGTGAAGTTAAGGAGCAGGAGGTGTAACACATGCCAAAGGTTAAAAAAGTTCTGGAATCCCATAACAACAAGCTGCACGTGAAAAAGGACGATACCGTTATCGTCATCACGGGCAAAGATAAAGGCAAAAAAGGTCGCGTCATCGCAGCTTATCCTCGTGAAAACCGCGTTCTGATCGAAGGTGTAAACATGGTGAAGAAGCATTCGCGTCCTTCCCAAGCGAACCCTCAGGGCGGCATCATCGAGCAGGAAGCTCCGATCCACGTTTCCAACGTGATGCACGTTGACCCTAAGAGCGGAAAAGTAACCCGCATCGGATACAAAGTGCTTGATAACGGCAAGAAAGTCCGCGTTGCTAAGCGCTCCGGCGAGGTTATCGACTAATTATTTTTGACGGAAAGGAGGACCCTTTACCATGGCAGCAAGAATGAAAGAGCGTTTCCTGAATGATATTACTCCTGCTCTGATGCAGAAGTTTAACTATTCGACCGTGATGCAAGTGCCAAAGATCGAAAAAGTTGTTATCAACATGGGTGTAGGCGAAGCAGTAGCCAACTCCAAAGTGCTTGATACAGCAGTTGAAGATCTTCGCCTTATCTCCGGTCAAAAACCGGTTGTTACACGCGCTAAGAAGTCCATCGCAGGCTTCAAGCTTCGTGAAAACATGCCGATCGGGGTTAAAGTTACACTGCGCGGTGACCGCATGTACTACTTCCTCGACAAGCTGTTCAACACTGCCCTGCCGCGCGTACGTGACTTCCGCGGTGTGTCGACCAAAGCTTTCGACGGTCGCGGCAACTATACCCTTGGTCTTAAAGAGCAGCTGATCTTCCCGGAGATCGAATACGACAAAGTCGATAAAGTCCGCGGTATGGACGTCGTTATCGTAACGACGGCGAAATCGGACGAAGAATCCCGTGAGCTGCTGACCCAACTGGGAATGCCGTTCGCGAAGTAATCGCCAATCAGGAGGTGTAATACCAAAGTGGCAAAAACTTCGATGAAAGTTAAGCAACAACGCACGCCGAAGTTCAAAGTACGTGCCTACACACGCTGCGAGCGCTGTGGACGTCCTCACTCGGTTCTGCAAAAGTTTAAAGTTTGCCGGATTTGTTTCCGTGAATTAGCATACAAAGGCCAGATCCCTGGTGTTAAAAAAGCCAGCTGGTAATCCGTTTTAGCTCGGGAAGGAGGTACACAAGAATGGTTATGTCTGATCCGATCGCTGATATGCTTACCCGTATCCGCAATGCGAATCTTGTCCGTCATGAAACCGTTGAAATGCCCGCTTCGAAAATCAAGAAGCAAATCGCTGATATTCTGAAGCGCGAGGGCTTTATTCGTGACGCTGAATATATCGAGGACAACAAACAAGGTATGATCCGTATTTTCCTGAAATACGGTTCCAGCAACGAGCGCGTTATCACCGGCCTGAAACGTATCAGTAAGCCTGGTCTTCGCGTTTACACGAAATCCACTGAGATCCCACGCGTTCTCGGCGGACTCGGAATTGCGATTATCTCCACGTCCAAGGGAGTTATGACCGATAAAGAAGCACGTCAAGGCAAAGCCGGCGGCGAAGTCGTCTGCTACGTCTGGTAATTAAAAAGCTACAACGATAGGAGGTGCAACAATGTCCCGTATTGGTCGCAAACCCATTACTGTCCCTAGCGGAGTGAACGTCTCCCTGGACGATACGGTGATCACGGTAAAAGGACCGAAAGGTTCCCTTAGCCGTCCGGTCCATAAAGATATTAAGGTTAGCCTGGAAGAAGGCACGATCCTCGTGGAACGTCCTTCCGACAACAAGCTGCACCGCTCCCTGCACGGAACCACGCGCAGCATCATCGCGAACATGGTTAGCGGTGTAACGGATGGCTTCTCCAAAAACCTTGAGCTGGTTGGCGTAGGCTACCGCGCAAGCAAACAAGGTGAGAAAGTAGTTCTGAACGTCGGATACTCTCACCCCGTTGAAATCGTGCCTGCACTAGGCATCGAGTTCGAAGTTGTCGGCAACAACAAGATCACCGTTCGCGGTATCGATAAAGAGCTTGTCGGCGCAACGGCTGCCAAAATTCGCTCTGTACGTGAGCCTGAGCCTTACAAAGGCAAAGGTATCAAGTACGAAGGCGAACGCATTATCCGCAAGGAAGGCAAAGCCGGTAAGAAAAAATAAGCATGACTTCATGCTTTGTACGATAGATTTACCACGAATCAAGAAGGGAGGATCCCTCAATGATCACCAAAGGCGACAAAAACAAAGCCCGTCTGAAACGCCATCTGCGTGTCCGCAAGAAAATCAACGGCACGGTAGCGCGTCCTCGTCTGTCGGTTTACCGTTCTTCCAAGCACATCTATGCTCAGCTGATCGACGATGTAGCCGGTGTAACTCTGGCTGCCGCGTCCACGCTGGACAAAGAGCTTGTTGAAAAAATCGGTAACGGCGGTAACGTGGATTCCGCAAAGCTGGTCGGAGAACTGATCGCAAAACGTGCCAAAGAACAAGGTCACGAAACGGTTGTTTTCGATCGCGGCGGCTACCTGTACCATGGACGGATTCAAGCACTGGCTGACGCAGCTCGCGAAGCTGGTCTCCAATTCTAATTTTCAGACAAGGGAGGTAAATCGACTTGCGTATTGATGCAAATGCGCTGGGTGAACTGCAAGAAAAGGTAGTTCACATTAACCGCGTAGCGAAAGTAGTCAAAGGCGGACGCCGCTTCAGCTTCAGCGCCTTGGTCGTTGTCGGCGACGGCAAAGGCCACGTAGGCGCTGGTATCGGAAAAGCTCAAGAAGTACCGGATGCAATCCGCAAAGGAATCGAAGATGCTAAGAAAAATATGATCTCGATTCCGCTCGTGAATACAACGATTCCGCACCAAGTGCTTGGTCACTTCGGCGCTGGTAAAGTTCTGCTCAAACCGGCTTCCCAAGGTACTGGCGTTATTGCCGGTGGCCCTGTGCGTGCCGTACTGGAGCTGGCAGGTGTCGGTGACATTCTGACCAAATCCCTGGGTTCTTCCAACTCCATGAACATGGTTAACGCAACGCTTGAAGGCCTTTCCCGCCTGAAACGCGCTGAAGATGTTGCCAAGCTTCGCGGAAAAACTGTCGAAGAGCTTCGGGGTTAAGGAGGGAACACGATGGCTAAATTGCAAATCACCCTCGTCCGCAGTCTGATCGGCCGCAACGAGAAACAGCGCGCTACGGTTGCGTCGCTTGGTCTCCGCAAAATCCGCCAAACGGTTGTTCTTAACGACAGCCCCGCTATCCGCGGAATGGTGAACCACGTTAGCCACCTGGTTAAAGTGGAAGAAGTATAAGACGACTGATAATCGTCAATCCATAGATTTTCAAAGAGCAACAAGGAGGTGCAACGAACGATGAAACTGCATGAACTTAAACCAGCTGAAGGTTCCCGCAAAGCTCCATACCGCAAAGGTCGCGGTATCGGTAGCGGCAACGGCAAAACCGCAGGCAAAGGCCACAAAGGTCAAAACGCACGTTCCGGCGGCGGTGTCCGTCCGGGCTTCGAAGGCGGACAAAACCCGCTTTATCGTCGTCTGCCTAAGCGTGGTTTCAACAATCCTTTCCGCAAAGAGTATGCAATCGTCAACATCGAAGAGCTTAACGTTTTCGAAGCTGGCTCCGAAATTACTCCGGAAGTTCTTGTCGCTAAAGGGATCGTCAAAAATCCTCAAGCCGGCATTAAAGTCCTGGGCAATGGCGAAGTTACGGTTAAACTGACGGTTAAAGCAAACAAGTTCTCTCAATCTGCGGTAGAGAAAATCCAGGCTGCCGGCGGTCAAACCGAGGTGATCTAATTGTTCAAGACGGTTTCAAACATTTGGAAAGTGGAGGACCTCCGTCGGAGAATCCTCTTTACCCTTTTCATTTTGCTTGTATACCGCATCGGTTCCTTCATTCCGGTGCCCAACATCGACAAGAGTGTCTTTACCCAGCTTGATAACCAGGGTTCAGACTTGTTCGGCTTGCTGAACACTTTCTCGGGCGGCGCTTTGTTCCAATTCTCGATCTTTGCGATCGGTATTATGCCGTACATCACGGCATCGATTATCGTCCAGCTGCTTTCGATGGATGTTATTCCAAAGTTTGCTGAATGGGCGAAAGAAGGCGAGAACGGCAAACGCAAGCTTGCTCAGATTACCCGCTACGGCACGATTGGTTTGGGTCTTGTCCAGGGTTTTGCAACGGCAGTTGGATTCAACCGCATGTACAACTACCAGATGGTAACCGATGCGAGCTTCGCGGTTTACGCGATGATCGCGGTCGTCCTTACAGCTGGTACAGCCTTCCTGATGTGGCTCGGCGAGCAGATCACGGAGCGCGGCATTGGTAACGGCATCTCGGTAATTATCTTCGCAGGTATTATCGCTGGTCTGCCGGGCCATCTCCGCAAAATTTACACCACTTACTTCGTCGATCAGACGGGTCAAGTGTTCATGGGTATTCTCCAGATTGCAGCCATTTTGGTTGGGGTCATCCTCATGATTATCGGCGTCATCATCGTTCAGCAAGGGATTCGCAAGATTCCAGTGCAATACGCTAAGCGCGTAGTTGGACGCAAGATGTACGGCGGTCAATCGACGCATATTCCGCTGAAGGTGAA
The DNA here is from genome assembly GCF_023715725.1 of Paenibacillus pasadenensis. Classification (GTDB taxonomy): domain Bacteria; phylum Bacillota; class Bacilli; order Paenibacillales; family Paenibacillaceae; genus Paenibacillus_O; species Paenibacillus_O pasadenensis_A. The sequence continues at coordinate 11,728 of NZ_JAMBOT010000017.1, read as the reverse complement.
TGGCGCTGGCGTCATTCCGGTTATCTTCGCGATTTCGTTGCTGATGTTCCCGTCCACAATTGCGCAATTCTGGGCTAGTCATGATTGGGCTCAATGGATCATTACCCACCTTGCACCGGATAAGGCGCTAGGTATGGTGATCTATGTTATACTGATTATCGGCTTCACCTTCTTCTACACCTTTGTGCAGATTAACCCTGTACAGATGGCGGATCAAATGAAGAAGAATGGCGGCTACATCCCTGGAGTGCGTCCGGGTAAGCCAACCTCGAGTTACATTACCAGCGTTATGTCGAGAATTACGCTATTCGGAGCCCTGTTCCTGGCGATTATCTCGATCCTGCCTGTGTTCTTCGGCTCGTTGTTTGGTCTTGACCGCAGCATTCAGCTCGGCGGAACCTCTCTCTTGATCGTTGTCGGCGTTGCGCTTGACACGATGAAGCAGATTGAGAGCCAGCTGATCAAACGCCATTACAAAGGGTTCATCAATAAATAACACGAGGCTTCGAACGGGCGGCTTGACGGCTTCATTTGGGGAGCTGCAGGTCAGCCCGCGCGTGCCTATTGTGCTCAAAGCGAGGACGACAGGATGAACATTCTTTTTATGGGCCCTCCGGGAGCCGGTAAAGGCACCCAGGCCGAGAGAATCGTCGAACAGTTCAACGTTCCTCACATCTCCACCGGAGACGCATTCCGGCTGGCGATGAAGCAGGGCACCCCGCTTGGTCAGAAAGCGAAGGAATTCGTCGATCAGGGACTGCTCGTTCCAGATGAAATCACGAACGGCATCGTGCGGGAACGCCTGCTGGTGGCAGATTGCGAGAAAGGCTTCCTGTTGGACGGCTTTCCGCGTACGCTGCAGCAAGCCGAAGCGCTTGATGTCATGCTTGCTGAAATGGGCCGCAGCATCGATCATGTTGTTAATCTGCATGTCGATCGCGGACTTCTGCTTGCTAGGCTTACCGGCCGCCGCATCTGCAAAAGCTGCGGAGCTACTTATCATGTGATGTTCAACCCGCCTAAAGCGGAAGGCATCTGTGACAAGGACGGCGGAGAGCTTTATCAGCGTTCGGATGACACGGAAGAGAAGGTCGGCACCCGTCTGGATGAGTACATCTCCAAAACGGCTCCGCTTCTGGAATACTACAGCGGCAAAGGTCTGCTGCGTGAAGTGAACGGAGAGCAGGAAATCGATGAGGTTACCGCCGACATCGCTCAGCGTCTGCGGGGTTCGAACGAATGATAATTTGCAAGTCTGAAGCCGAACTGCGATTCATGAGGGAAGCGGGACGCATCGTGGCCGAGACGCATCGTCTTATGGCCGGAGCTGTACGGGCCGGCGTTACGACCCGCGAGCTGGATGACATCGCTGATCGCTACATTCGCAGTCAGGGCGCGATTCCATCTTTTAAAGGCTACAATCAGTTTCCTGGCAGCATTTGCGCTTCTGTCAACGAAGAACTGGTGCACGGCATTCCGGGAAGCCGGAAGCTGAGCGAAGGAGATATCATTACGCTTGATATCGGCGCCCAGTATGAAGGCTATCACGGAGATTCTGCTTGGACTTACCCTGTAGGCGACATTACGGAAGAAGTAAGCCGTCTGCTTGAGGTAACCGAACGCTCGCTGTACGCCGGGCTTGAGCTGGTCAAACCGGATGTTCGGCTGTATACGGTCTCGCACGCCATTCAAAAAGTGGTGGAGGATGCGGGCTTTTCCATTGTTCGCGAGTATGTCGGGCACGGAATTGGCAAGGATCTTCACGAAGAGCCTCAAATTCCGAATTACGGCATTCCGGATCGTGGGCCCCGGCTGAAGCCTGGGATGGTGCTGGCCATCGAGCCGATGGTGAACATCGGGGAGCGCTATGTCCAGACCCTGTCGGACAATTGGACGGTTGTAACGGTTGACGGCTCCTGGTGCGCTCATTATGAGCACACGGTAGCGGTCACGGAGAGCGGTTATGAAATTTTGACGAAGCTGCCGGACACGGAGTAGGATTTTGGATCCGCTCGCACAGGTCGGCCGATTAGTCAAAGTGCTTCGAGGCAAGGATGAGGGCAGCTTTTCCGTTATTGTGGAAATACTGGATGACAGGTTCGTCCATATTGCCGACGGAGACGGTCGCCGCTTTGACTCGCCGAAGAAGAAAAACGTGCAGCATCTTCAGTTACTGCCGGCTCTCAGCAGCGAAGTTTCGGATAGTTTATCCGAGACGGGCCGGGTGACCAACGCCAAGTTAAGATTCGCCATACAGAAGTACACAAGCTGAAAGGAGAATGAGGATGGCCAAGGAAGACGTCATTGAAGTCGAAGGTACGGTTATCGAACCGCTGCCAAACGCCATGTTCAAGGTTGAACTGGAGAACGGCCACCAGATTCTCGCTCATGTATCCGGCAAGCTCAGAATGCACTTTATCCGTATTCTGACCGGAGACAAAGTGGTTATCCAGTTGTCGCCTTACGATCTGTCCAGAGGACGCATCACCTATCGGAAGTAGGCCAGCGGGCGCTACGGAAGAAGGATTCGGGAGGTAATTCACAATGAAGGTCAGACCTTCGGTTAAGCCAATTTGCGAAAAATGCAAAGTCATTCGCCGCAAAGGCAACGTTATGGTCATTTGCGAAAATCCGAAGCACAAACAAAGACAAGGTTAAGAAGGGAGGACACGATTCATGGCTCGTATTGCTGGTGTAGACTTGCCGCGCGACAAGCGCGTTGAAATCGCTCTCCAATACATTTTCGGTATTGGCAAAACGACAGCTCAGAGAATTCTGGCTGAAACGGGCGTCAGCGCAGCGACTCGCGTACGCGACCTCACGGAAGATGAAGTGAGCAAGCTGCGTGAAGTTATCGACAAATCCGTTAAAGTAGAAGGCGATCTCCGCCGCGAGATTTCCCTCAACATCAAACGTCTCGTTGAAATCGGATGCTACCGTGGTATCCGCCACCGCCGCGGTCTTCCAGTTCGCGGTCAACGTACGAAGACCAACGCGCGTACGCGTAAAGGTCCTCGCCGTACTGTAGCGAACAAGAAGAAATAATAAGGGGGGATAACGAACAATGGCTAAACCTAAAAAAGTCGTACGTACAAAACGTCGCGATCGGAAAAACATCGAATCCGGTGTTGCACACATCCGTTCCACGTTCAACAATACGATCGTTACGATCACGGATCCGCATGGCAATGCGATTTCTTGGGCGAGCTCCGGTAACCTTGGTTACAAAGGCTCCCGTAAAAGCACGCCATTCGCAGCTCAAATGGCCGCTGAAGCCGCAGCTAAAGCAGCTATGGAGCACGGCATGAAAGCTGTTGAAGTCATGGTTAAAGGTCCAGGCGCTGGCCGCGAAGCCGCGATCCGTTCCCTTCAAGCCGCTGGTCTTGAAGTTAACCTGATCAAAGACGTAACGCCGGTTCCTCACAACGGCTGCCGTCCGCCGAAACGCCGTCGCGTATAGTTCGTCAGAAGCCTGTGGTATCAAATTGCGACAACTTGTGAATAATGGTTGTGAAGGTTTGGCATACTACATGATTTGACGCCATGGAACGTTATAGATACGGAGCGACGTTTTGAAGGAGGGTATACTAGTGATTGAGATCGAAAAGCCGAAAATCGAAACCGTAGAGCTGAGTGACGATGGAGCATATGGCCGTTTTGTTGTCGAGCCCCTTGAACGGGGTTATGGAACGACACTCGGAAACTCGCTTCGCCGCATTCTTCTCTCGTCGCTTCCCGGCGCGGCAGTGACGTCCGTGCAGATTGACGGAGTACTTCACGAGTTTTCCACGGTTCCAGGGGTAATGGAGGACGTTACCGAAATGATCCTGAACCTGAAAGGCCTGTCGCTCAAAATCCATTCCGACGAAGAGAAGGTACTGGAAATTGATGCGGAAGGCGAAGGGAACGTTACGGCGGGCGACATCCGCGCGGACAGCGATGTTGAGATTCTCAGCCCTGATCTTCATATCGCAACCTTAGCTTCCGGCGCACGGCTCCATATGAGGATTTTCGCCAATCGCGGCCGCGGTTATGTGCAAGCAGACCGCAACAAACGTGAAGACCAGCCGATTGGTGTCATTCCTGTTGATTCGATTTACACGCCAATTACCCGTGTCAACTATAGCGTAGAAAACACTCGCGTCGGCCAAGTTACCAACTACGACAAGCTGACGCTTGAAGTGTGGACGGATGGCAGCATCCGCCCTGAAGAGGCCGTTAGCCTCGGCGCTAAGATTCTGACCGAGCATTTGGACCTGTTCGTCGGACTGACCGATGAAGCCAAAGACGCGGAAATTATGGTTGAGAAGGAAGAGGACAAAAAGGAAAAGGTACTCGAGATGACGATCGAGGAACTTGACCTGTCCGTCCGTTCTTACAACTGTCTCAAACGTGCAGGCATTAATACCGTTCAAGAGCTTACTTTGAAAACCGAAGAAGACATGATGAAGGTCCGTAACCTGGGCCGGAAGTCTTTGGAGGAAGTTCAGGAGAAACTCGAAGAACTCGGTCTTGGCCTCCGCACAGAAGAATAGAGCATCAAGGAGGGGAAATCGATGGCATACTCGAAACTGGGACGCGACGCAAGCGCTCGGAAAGCTCTGTTCCGTGACCTTGTGACTGACCTTTTCCTGTACGAGCGCATTCAAACGACTGAAGCGAAAGCCAAAGAAGTGCGTTCGATCGCAGAAAAACTCATTACTAAAGCAAAGCGCGGAGATCTCCACGCTCGTCGTCAAGTGGCTGCATTCGTGCGCCGCGAAACGGTGGACGGAGAGCAAGACGCAATCCAAAAGCTGTTTGGAGAACTTGCAGGCCGTTACTCCGAGCGCGCAGGCGGATACACTCGTATCCTCAAGCTGGGCCCTCGCCGCGGCGATTCTGCGCCTATGGTCTACCTGGAACTGGTTGACCGCTCGTAATAAAGCAACTGCTGCTCCACAAGCGGCGAGCAAAAGGTGGACCCACGAGGCCACCTTTTTTTCAATTATAAGAAAGTATAGCTATTCCATATACGGTTGCTCTTATAATTCTCGGAATGAAACGTTCTGAGCCGCCAAGGACGGCGACTGCTGTTTCATCTTTTGGCTTGAAGGAGAGATAGACGTTTGCGAAACATACGGATGAAGATTGCTTATGACGGAACTCGTTATAACGGATTTCAGACCCAGCCTGGAGGCAACACGATCCAGGATACCATCGAAAAGGCGATCGAGACGTTGACCGAATCCCGTACGATTATTATCGGCTCAGGCCGCACGGATGCCAGAGTGCATGCGGAAGGCCAGGTATTTAATTTTCATACGGAATCCCGGATCTCGATTGAACGCTGGGCGCTGGCGCTGAATAGCCGCTTGCCCGAGGATATTCGGGTTGTGGAACATGCCGTAGAGGTGCCGCCTGACTTTCATTCCCGTTTTTCCGCAAAACGCAAAACGTACCGCTACTCCATCTGCACGGCGAAGTTCCATAACGTATTCCGGAGGAATTACGAATTCCATCATCCGGCTCCAAAGCTGGATGCGGATGCAATGAGAGCTGCGCTGGAGCAACTGGCGGGCGAGCATGATTTTACCTCCTTTACCACGAATCATTCTGATGACAAGTCTCATGTCCGGACGATCTATGAGGCAGTGCTTAGGGAGGAAAAGGAACGGTTGGAGCTTTTCCTAACGGGCAATGGCTTCCTTTACAATATGGTGCGCATCATTGCGGGTACTTTAATCCATGTTGGCCAGGGAAAGATTGCCTCCGATGCGATGGGAAGCATTTTGGAGTCGCGTGACCGGCTGTTGGCGGGACCGACGGCGGTTGCGCACGGACTGACTTTAATCAATGTGGATTACGGTGAAAACAAGGCGTAAAAATCCTTGCGCTGGGCACTTGTTTATTGTAATATATAACTTGTGCTTTCTTATTGGCTCTCCCACAGCCCCGCATAAGAACAGCATCCTAACATCCATGAAAGACAAGCTTTACCCAACCAATGACTATGTATCTCACGACAATAAATGAACCTTAAACATCTGAAGGAGGAACCTCCATGCGTACCACTTATATGGCGAAGACGAACGAAGTCGAGCGCAACTGGCACGTCGTTGACGCTGAAGGCCAAACGCTTGGCCGTCTGGCGAGCGAAGTTGCAAGCCTGATCCGCGGCAAGCACAAGCCGCAATTCACTCCTCACATTGATACTGGCGATTTCGTTATCGTCATCAATGCCGAGAAAATCGTCCTGACGGGCAACAAATGGAATGACAAGAACTACTACCGTCACTCCATGCACCCAGGCGGTCTGAAAGTGACTCCTGCTAAAGATCAGCTGAAAAAGAAGCCAGAATCCCTCGTGGAATATGCGGTATACGGCATGCTGCCGAAAAACCGTCTTGGCGACAAAATGAAGCTGAAGCTGAAAGTATACGCTGGTTCGGAGCATCCGCACCAAGCTCAAAATCCGGTAGCTTACGAGCTGCGCGGTTAATAGAAGGAGGACCCTACAATGGCTCAAGTCCAATACTATGGCACTGGTCGTCGTAAACACTCCGTAGCACGCGTACGTCTCGTGCCGGGTGAAGGACGCATCATCATCAACAAACGCGAGCTGGATGAGTACTTCGGTCTGGAAACGCTGAAGCTGATCGTAAAACAACCTCTCGTACTGACTGAGACGGTTGGCAAATACGACATCATCGTTCTTGCTCACGGCGGCGGCATCTCCGGTCAAGCCGGCGCAATCCGTCACGGTATCTCCCGTGCTCTGCTCAAAGCAGATCCAGAGTTCCGTCCATCCTTGAAACGCGCTGGATTCCTGACGCGTGACCCACGTATGAAAGAACGTAAGAAATACGGCCTCAAAGCAGCTCGCCGTGCTCCTCAGTTCTCCAAACGTTAATATGTGCTCAAAGACCCTTGCCGCTTTTGCGGAAGGGTCTTTTTTCTATGTTTTAATCAATTTTAGGTTTTCATTGCAGTCAAAATGTATCCTTTACCAGGCGGCGATTAAACGAATTAGACGAAAAGCAATGGCTGTGATTTTAGCAGTTATCGAAGATTTTTATCAATGCATAATTCTGTGATAAGCTATACGGGATATGCTGCTGCCTGATTAGGCAAACGTTTGGCTAACATATATTTCGATACTACAGCAGCTTTTTGAAGCTTTCAGAACGCAGAAATTGAAGCATTGCGAACCTATATCTATTTTGGAGGTACATACAAATGACGATGAATAAACCGGTTTATTTCAACCATGATGGAGGAGTGGACGATCTTGTATCGCTTTTTTTGCTCCTGCAAATGGACAATATCGATTTGATTGGCGTATCGGTCATTGATGCGGATTGTTATGTTGAGCCAGCTGTATCGGCAAGCCGTAAAATCATTGACCGTTATGGCGCTCATGAGCTGAAAGGATTGCAGGTAGCACGCAGCAATTCCCGACCCAAAAATCCGTTTCCGAAAGACTGGCGTATGCATGCTTTTTATGTCGACGCTATGCCGCTGCTTAACGAGCGCGCTGAGGTTGTCACCCAGGAGGCGCCGAAAATGGCCCATCTGGATATAGTGGAGAAGCTGCATGCCGCTGAAGACAAAGTAACGCTGCTATTCACAGGTCCTTTGACTGATTTGGCCCGTGCATTGGACGCCGATCCATCCATTGAAGAGAAAATAGAAAAACTCTATTGGATGGGCGGAACATTTCTTCCGAATGGCAATGTCCATGAACCGGAGCATGACGGCACCGCGGAATGGAATTCGTTTTGGGATCCAGAAGCGGCCAAACGAGTATGGGATAGCGGTATTGTCATTGACATGGTGGCGCTGGAGAGCACGAATAAAGTTCCGCTCACTGTCGAGACGCGTAAGCTTTGGGCGCAAAACCGCCGGTTTGAAGGCATCGACTTTTTGGGACAATGTTATGCGACAGTGCCGCCGCTCGTTCATTTTGCGACAAATTCGACCTACTACCTTTGGGATGTTCTTACAACGGCTATTATCGGCAAGCCGGAGCTGGTATCTTCCCGCGCCGTTCATTGCGATGTGCTGCCGGACGGGCCTTCTCAGGGCAGAACGGTGCTGAAAGAAAATGGCCGTCCCGTAACGGTTGTTGACGATGTCGACCGGGATGCCTTTTTCCACTATCTGACCGAGCTCGCTAAAGGGGCGGATCGCGAAGGCGTTTATCGTATCGTATAAGCTTACCTTATCCAAGCAATAAAGTCGGCTTATTTTATTAGCTAAATCGGGCTTTTTGACCTGAATTATGCAATTGATCATTGCCCGGTTACCCTTTATAATTAAAAACATACAAACTTACTTGGTTTTATGAAACAGGAGGGGACCGGACTTGAATCTGCTGGAAAAAGAAGCGCTTATCGCTGAGCAAGCCGTCAAGCTCGAAACGGCTTCACCGGAAGAGATTTTGAAATTTGCCGTCGAGACATTTCCAAATATAACGTTTGCTTGCAGCTTTGGCGCAGAAGATGTTGTACTTGTTGACATGCTTCACAAAATCAGCCCTAAAACAGATATCTTTTACCTGGACACGGACTTTCATTTTCAAGAAACGTATGAGACCCGGGACCGGATGGAAGCACATTACGGCATTAAGTTCGTTCAAGTGAAGCCTGTCCTTACGCCGGAGGAGCAAGCCGCTCAGCACGGGGAAGAGATGTGGAAAAGCGATCCAAACGGATGCTGCAATATCCGTAAAGTTGAACCGTTGACGCGTATTTTGTCTCAGTACGAGTCTTGGATTACAGGCATCCGCCGTGATCAGGCTCCTACCCGCGCCAATGCCAAAAAGATTGAGTACGATACGAAGTTCGGCCTCGTGAAGTTTAATCCAATTGCTCACTGGACGACGGAAGATGTCTGGAATTATATCCGCGATAACGAGATTATTTACAACCCGCTTCATGACCGCAATTTCCCAAGCATCGGCTGCGAGTATTGCACGCGTCAGGTAGCTCCGGGAGAAGACCCGCGCGCTGGACGCTGGTCCGGCAACGAAAAAACCGAATGCGGATTGCATAAGTAAGCCCAAGGGAGGATTACGGAATTATGTCAAGCATCAAGCCGCATGGCGGCGAACTGGTAAATCGTATTGCACAGGGCGCGGAGCGCGAGCAGCTGCTCCAGGAAGCACAAGGTCTGACTGCCATTACCGTAGATAACTGGACGATTTCCGATCTGGATCTGATCGGCGTAGGAGCGTTTTCTCCTTTGACGGGCTTTTTGACGGAAGCTGATTACAAGTCGGTCGTTGACAACATAAGGCTGTCGAACGGCCTTGTATGGAGCATCCCGATTACGCTGCCGATCAGCGAAGAGACGGCCGAAGCGCTTTCCGCCGGACAGCGCGTTGCACTGAAGGGTGAAGACGGTGTTGTTTACGGACTTTTGAACGTAGAGAGCATTTACAGCGTGGATCAGCGCCATGAGGCTGTGCAGGTATTTAAAACCGACGATTTGGAGCATCCGGGCGTCAAAAAGCTGTTCTCCCGCTCCAGTACTTATGTTGGAGGTCCAATTACAGTTCTGAATCGTCCGCAGCCGGAGAAGTTTGGCGAGTTTTATTTTGACCCGTCCGAAACGCGCCGTATCTTCGTTGAAAAAGGCTGGAAATCGGTCGTAGGCTTCCAAACCCGTAACCCGGTTCACCGCGCTCACGAGTTCATTCAAAAGTGCGCGATGGAAATTGTGGACGGCCTGTTCCTGAACCCGCTCGTCGGTGAAACGAAGTCGGATGACGTGCCTGCCAACGTGCGAATGAAAAGCTACCTTGCACTGCTTGACAATTATTATCCGGAAAGCCGTACTTTCCTTGGCGTTTTCCCGGCGGCGATGCGTTATGCAGGGCCTCGCGAAGCGATCTTCCACGCACTCGTGCGCAAAAACTACGGCTGTACGCATTTTATCGTTGGCCGCGACCATGCCGGCGTAGGCGATTACTATGGCACGTATGAAGCGCAAGATCTGCTCAAGTCGTTCCCGCTTGAGGATCTGGACATTACTCCGCTTTATTTTGAACACAGTTTCTTCTGCAAAAAATGCGGCAACATGGCGACGACCAAAACTTGCCCGCATGACAAGAGCGAGCATGTCGCGCTTTCCGGTACAAAAGTACGGGAAATGCTGCGTGGCGGCATTTGCCCTCCTCCAGAATTCTCCCGCCCAGAGGTGGCTCAGATTCTGATTGAAGGCATGCAGGAGCAGCCGGCCCACTCTTAAAAAGTAAGGCATGAACGAACACCCTGTCCCATATAGTTGATGGTAGCGATAGGCTTGGATAAGCCTGTGCCGATCATTGACGCGGGATGGGGTGTTTTTTGCGTGAGCAGAAGCGGAAACAAGGAGCAGCGTGAGGGCAAACACGGACTTTATCCGTCACGGCGCCGAATCGTCGTCTGGATGAACCCAAAGGGCTGGGTGCGGATGGGCATCATTACCGTTATGCTGCTAATGCTGGGCTGGCTGCTCACGGAGCAGCTGCCGGCGGCACGGACGTGGAATTCCTGGTCGCTTCCATTGAGCGGCAAAACTGTCGTGCTGGATGCGGGCCATGGAGGGCCTGATGGCGGAGCGGTTAGCCAAAGCGGTTTGATTGAGAAGGATCTTAATTTGGCAATTGCTCTTCAACTGCGGGACTATTTGCAGCAGTCGGGGGCGGTCGTTTATTTGACCCGGGAAGCGGATGAGGATCTCGCCGGTGACGGCACAAAAGGATACCGGAAACGGAAGACAGAGGATTTGAAGCAGCGGGCAAAGTTTGTGGAGGACAAAAAAGCGGATATGATGATCAGCATCCACATGAACAGCATTCCATCGCCGAAGTGGTCGGGAGCGCAGACTTTTTATTATCCGAACCATGAAGGGAATTCTGCGCTGGCCTCATTTATTCAAGAGGAAATCAAACGCAATCTGGAAAATACGAGCCGTGTAGCGGCAAAAGCGCCCAATACGGTGTACTTGCTGCAGGCGGTCAAATCCGTGCCAAGCGCGCTTGTTGAGGTTGGCTTCCTGTCCAACCCGGGCGAGGCGGCCAAGCTGGCTGACGGTTTATATCAGAAGCAGGTGGCAGCCTCGATTTATAAGGGCATCCTGCGCTACAGCAGCGGCGAGCGTCCTCAAGGCACGACAGGCGGGGCGAACGGGTAGGGAGACGGGAGAGGCGTTTAGATCGCCTTATAGCCTAGTCTCATCGAATTAAATGAGAATTTTAACGCCCTTGCTGGGCTGTTAGTCCAGTATGACGCTATTCTTTAGTGCTGACGCGTAATTGTCATCTTGCGGCTGGGGTAAGTGATCAAGCTTTAGATGAAAAATGGAAGCGTGAGCGTGGTGGGGAAGGATTTCTGAGGTACTGGCAGAGAACTCTGCAGCCAAGCCTTAAAAGCAGTAGAAGCTGTCCCGGTATGTTATAATGGGAGCATACTCGTTTGATGAGGCGGCTCAGCTGAGCCGCCTTCACGCATGCCGGAAGGTGGAGACCGTACACTATGCTCACACGCGAACAAGTTCTGGAAGCCGTGAACACGATCACGGCGCAAGGCGCGGACGGAATCGCCGTCCGCGACAGTCTGGTGAAGGACCGTCAAGCATCGCTGACGGTCTTAATGCCCGGCGGCGCTGCGCAGCCGCCGGTAGAGGCCGCGCTGCGCGAAGCGCTCGCGCGGCTCGGGGCCGAAACCGTGCACCTTCGGGTTCGGCCCCGGGAGGCGGCGGG
>NZ_JAMBOT010000016.1 GCF_023715725.1 Paenibacillus pasadenensis | reverse complement strand
GGCACGCCGCCAGCGTTCGTCCTGAGCCAGGATCAAACTCTCCATAAAGGGTTGTTCGACTTGCTCATTTATAACGTTGACTTGCTTCACTCGTTGTTCAGTTTTCAAAGAACAAATTCGCTTTATTGCTTCACATCGTCGTGCCTCTCAGCGGCGACTTAGATAATATATCACGCCCGCCTATACAGATGCAAGTCTTTTTTTAAATTAATTTCACCTTTTTTATTTGATCTTTCTGGAGTGCATTTATTGTATAAACACGGCGCTCACGAACTGCCTTTTCATATCGTCCGATAAAACTAAAACCGCGCCAGCTCTAATGCTGGCGCGGTCATCAATCTATTCGTTTCTCATATGAGGGAAAAGCAGCACGTCGCGGATCGACGGCGAATCGGTCAGCAGCATGACAAGACGGTCGATACCGATGCCAAGTCCGCCGGTAGGCGGCATACCGTACTCCAGCGCGCGAATGAAATCTTCGTCCATTTCATGCGCTTCGTCGTTGCCCGCTTCTTTTTCTACGAGCTGAGCTTCAAAGCGTTGACGCTGGTCAATCGGATCATTGAGCTCCGTAAACGCATTGGCATGCTCACGAGATACGATGAACAGCTCAAAACGGTCCGTGAACCTTGGGTCCAGATCGTTCTTTTTTGCCAGCGGCGAGATGTCGACCGGATGTCCCGTTACAAATGTAGGCTGAACAAGCGTATGCTCGACGAACTGCTCAAAGAATGCATTGACGATATGTCCATAGGTCATGTGCGGCTCTACCGGCACTTTATGCTCTTTGGCGAGACGCTGCGCATCCTCCAAGGTAAGCTGTTCCGTAAAGTCGACTCCTGTTGCATCCTTAATAAGCTCCATCATAGAAACACGGCGCCAAGGAACAGTCAGATTGACCTCCTGGCCTTGGTATTGAACGACCGTGCTGCCGTGAACCTCTTGCGCGATATGAGCAATCAGATTCTCGGTGAGCGACATAATGTCCTTGTAGTCCGCATAAGCCTCGTACAGCTCGATCATCGTAAACTCAGGATTATGGCGCGTGCTCATTCCCTCATTGCGGTAAACGCGTCCAATCTCGTATACCTTCTCAAGGCCGCCTACTATTAGACGTTTCAAATGCAGCTCGATTGCGATCCGCATGTACAGCTGCATGTCCAGCGCATTATGATGCGTAATGAACGGACGAGCCGCCGCGCCGCCTGCAATCGCATGCAGTGTCGGCGTTTCTACTTCCAGGTAGCCGAGTGAATCCAGATAACGGCGCATCGATTGAATGATGCGGGAACGGAGAATGAACGTTTGCTGCACATCGGGATTCGTAATCAGGTCGACATAACGCTGGCGGTAGCGCTGCTCCACGTCCTTGAGGCCATGGAACTTGTCCGGCAGCGGTAGCAGAGACTTGCTAAGCACAGTTACTTCTTTGGCTTTTACGGAGATTTCGCCGGTTTTTGTCTTGAACACGGTGCCGGATACGCCGACGATATCGCCGATATCAAGCAAATCAAACGCCTGATATTGCGATGTTTCCACCGTGTCCTGGCGAACGTAGATCTGAATGCGGCCGGTAAGGTCCTGGATATGAGCGAAGGACGCCTTACCCATACCGCGCTTTTGCATAATGCGGCCCGCAATGCGCACCTCTGCGCTTTTCTCTTCCAGCTCTTCTTTACTGAATTCTCCGAACTCCGTAGAAATTGCGCCTGCCGTCGTACTGCGCTCGAACTTGGAGCCAAACGGATCAACGCCGAGATCGCGAAGCTCGTCGAGCTTAGCCCTTCTAATGCGCAGCAGTTCGCTTAAGTCTTGTTCCTGTGCTTCCAATGTGCCGTTTTCCTGATTCAATTCCCATTCATCTCCTTATTCGTTGCCCTTAGCCGCAAGGTGAAACGGCTGCTGCCGTCCTTACTGGCGCAGCACGTTTCATTCCGTGAATATAAGCTAAGCATGATACCCGCTTATATTTTAAAAAAGCTCCCTATAAAAGGAAGCTTCAAACTCGCCGTTTGGTTGTCGCGTTGCCTGTGCCCTACTTCTTAATGTCGACGATTCTGTATTGGATTGCTCCGGCAGGAACGCTGACTTCCACTGTCGTTCCTTTTTTCTTGCCAAGAATGGCTCGGCCGAGAGGGCTTTCGTTGGAGATTTTATTCTGCAGCGGATCGGACTCCGCGGTGCCGACGATGGTGTACTCCATCGTATCTCCAAGCTCAAGATCTTCTACCGTTACAATGGAGCCGACACTTACGGTGTCGACAGCGATATCGTCGTTATTAATAATGCGGGCGTTGCGAAGCATTTTTTCCAGGGTGATGATGCGCCCTTCAATGAAAGCCTGCTCATTTTTGGCATCCTCATACTCGGAGTTCTCACTGATGTCGCCATAACCGATGGCAACTTTAATCCGCTCGGCCACTTCACGGCGTTTGACCGATTTGAGATTCTCCAGTTCCTCTTCAAGCTTCTTGAGTCCGTCCTGAGTCAGAATCACTTCTTTGTCACTCATAGCCGATGTCTCCTGTCGTGGCATATTTGCTTGTACCCTGCTGAAGGATATTTCAGAAAATAAAGGGGTTGCCCGGCAGAAAGGCTCGGTAAGGCCGACCCCAGGAACAGTCGGTGCAGGATTATATTGCAAGATTATATGCAATTGAACCCGGTGTGTCAATGCGAGCCCATCGCTGCCCGTCCGACCGAAAAGAAAAGCGCCCGCCGTCCTCTTCACGGAAGAGGCTTGCGCGCGGGCGCCCTTGTTCTGACCGGTACTAGGATAGGAGCGGCGGCGTTTAAACGGCGGCTGTATGCTCGCCGCGGTTGAGGGAGTCGATGTAGTCGTTCAAAATATGAACCATAACATCGCGGCTTGTCTCTTCCATAATGTTGTCCTTAATCCGGGCGGCTCCAGGCAAACCCTTCAGATACCAGGCCAAATGTTTGCGCATCTCACGCACCGCTACGGCTTCGCCCTTAAGTGCAATCAGCCGGTCCATGTGGAGAATAGCGATTTCCATCTTCTCTTGGGCAGTTGGATCAGGCAGCAGCTCATCATGCGTCAAGTAGTGAATAGTACGGTACAGCATCCACGGATTGCCAAGTGCGGCTCGGCCAATCATCACACCGTCACACCCCGTTTCCGCCAGCATGCGCTTAGCATCCTCAGGAGACGATATATCGCCGTTGCCGATGACCGGGATTCCGACGGCTTCCTTTACTTGACGGATATAGTTCCAATCGGCGCGGCCCGTGTAAAGCTGCTCGCGGGTGCGGCCGTGCACGCTGACCGCTTTACCGCCGGCGCGTTCTACGGCAAGCGCGTTTTCTACAACAAAAATATGCTCGCTGTCCCAGCCGATCCGCATTTTCACCGTGACAGGCTTCTCTACCGCGTCAACGACGGAGCTGACCATGTCATAAATTTTGTTGGGGTCTAGCAGCCAGCGGGCGCCGGCGTCGCATTTTGTCACTTTTGGAACAGGGCAGCCCATGTTGATATCAATGATGTCGGCGTTAGTTTCTTTGTCGACAACTTTCGCCGCTTGCACGAGCGATTCCCGGTCACCGCCGAAAATCTGCAGGCTGAGCGGCTTTTCGCGCTCATCGACAAACAGCATTTCGCGCGTGCGCTTATTGCCGTGTACAATTGCTTTGTCGCTGACCATCTCGGCGCAGACGAGTCCGGTTCCGAACTCTTTGGCGATCAGGCGGAATGCCGGATTGCAAACGCCGGCCATCGGGGCGAGAACGACATTATTTTTCATTTCGATATTGCCGATCTTAAGCATACAAATGTTACCTCATTTCTATCGGAGACCGCCGCTGGCAGCGGCAGTCAATTCTTCGTAGTCAATGCCAAGCGTCTTGGCGATTCTCTCCAACAACTTCGACTCCGGTTTGCGCGTGCCTCTTTCCAGGGAGCCCAGCACGGCGACGGAAACCTCCAGCTTATCCGCCAGCTCCTGCTGCGTGTAACCCTTTAGCTTCCGAAAGGCGCGGACGCGCTGCGCCAATTGATCGTATTCCATAAAACAATGCCTTCCTTTCCATCCCGTAATGCGGCCCCGGCCATGGCCTTGGCTTGTTCGAGAAGAGGATGGCCCTTCTCCAGCACCTCGGACAGAGGCACCATGACAAATGCCCGGTCCAGCATTCTCGGATGAGGAAGCTCCAGCTCGGGCAAGCTCAGCGATACATCATCAACTAACAGCAGATCCAGATCGATGACCCGCGGACCGTTGCGAAACTCTCTGACGCGGCCAAGCTCCAGCTCCAGCTTCAGCAACAGCCGAAGCAGCTCAAGCGGTTCCAATGCGGTCGAAAGAGCAGCCGTCATGTTCAAAAAGGCCGGTTGGTCGGCGTAACCGACCGGGTCCGTCTCATAAACGGACGATACTTGCATCACTTCTACACCTTCAGCCCCATCCAATAGCTGCAAGGCGCTGGCCAGCATCATGCTTCGGTCTCCAATATTAGAGCCTAAAGCGATATAGGCAGTTGCAGTCTTCCGAACCGGCACAGCCGATTGTTCAGGCTGGAACGATTTGTCCATGCTCATCCCGCTTTCGCACCAATTCGACGACAACGCCGTCGAAAAACACTTCGAACGGAGGACTCGGCTTCGTCACACGAACGGTCAATTCATTAATGCCAGTATAAGTCTCAAGCAGAACGGTTGCAATACGGCCTGCCAGCGCCTCGATAAGCTTGAAGGGCGGCCCTTCCACGATTTGCTTGGTGAGCGCATGCAGCTCAGCATAGTTAATGGAATACTCCAGCTCGTCCGTGCGGGCGGCCTGTTCCAGATCCAGCCTGAGGCTAAGGTCGATCCGGAACTGCTGGCCGAGCTTGTTTTCCTCCGGAAATACGCCATGGTATCCAAAAAAGCGCATGCCATTAAGTGTCATTTTGTCCATCGGGAGTCTGTTCCATCCTTTCCATATATCATCGCATCCATCATCGTTGCCGTCCGTTTGATCTCAGCAACATCATGCACGCGGACAATTTGGCAGCCTTGGGCGATGCCAAGCGCAACGGTCGCTGCCGTCCCTTCCTTGAGCTGCTCGACGGGAAGGCCGAGCGTATCGCGAATGAACCGCTTGCGCGAGGTGCCGAGCAACACCGGATACCCAAGAGCGGAAAGCTCGGAAAGACGGGCCATCAGCTCCAGATTGTCGTCGTACGTTTTGGCAAAACCAATTCCCGGGTCGAGCCAAATGTTGTGGTCACGCACCCCTGCGGCAGCTGCGATCTCGATGCTGCGTTCCAGATCGGACAGCACATCCGGTACAAAATCTCCGTAATCCCGCTGCTCCCGATTGTGGCTGATAATAACCGGACAGCCGAATTCAGCCGCTACCCGAGCCATCTCGGGGTCATGCTTCAGCCCCCAAATATCATTGATGATGTGAGCTCCCGCCTCCAGAGCGGCGCGCGCTGTAGCAGGCTTGTACGTATCGATGGAAAGCGGTATGCCGGGCAGCTCCTCGCGCAGCCGGGCGATCAGCGGCACAACCCGCCGAATCTCTTCCTCCAGCGGCACTGGCGTGAAGCCGGGCCGGGTCGATTCTCCGCCGACGTCGATCAAATCAGCGCCATCGACCGCCATCTGACGGGCGTGTTCTGCAGCCGCATCCCCTTCATTGTGCCGGCCTCCGTCAGAAAAGGAATCCGGCGTTGCATTGAGGATGCCCATAATAAGCGTCCGACTGCCAAGCTCAAGCCTCACTCCGCCGGACAGCTCATAGCTGCGCGCCGGGACTTCCCAGCTCAGATTTCTCGTATACATAGCAGCCTCCTATTTCTCTTTCCCGAAAAAAAGCGGCTAAAAGCCCTGATTCCGTCCAGTTCCCGCACGATATAGCTGCAGCAGTTTCCGAAGCATCGGCCCTGCCGTGAAGCCTGCGGCCGGATGCTTTCCTCTGCCGGCCGCATCGGTCAACAGTGTTGCAGGCACAAGCTCTTGAATGGAGTTGGTCGTCCATACCTCATCGGCTTGGAGCAGCTGCTCCCAGGTATATAGCCCCTCCTGAACGCTAAAGCCAGCTTCTTGCGCCAGCTGCAGCACATGCTCCCGTGTAATGCCCGGCAAAATGCCCGTATCGAGCGACGGCGTATACACTACTTTGCCAGAGGCAAAAAACAGATTGCTGACGATGCCTTCGGCCAGCCAGCCTTCCTTTGTCAGCATGAACCCTTCAGCGCCGGGTGACGCCCCGCTGTCCGCCAATTCACGTTTGGCGGCGATGCTGTTCATATAATGGAGCGACTTCATGCGCAACCCGAGCTCCGGCGTATTGCGAGGCGTGGCGAGCAGACGCAGCTCGCGGCCATGCTCGTAGAGGCCCGGCGCCGGTTCGGGAAGCGCCTTTACGAGCACAATCTCCTGCGGCTCCTCGTAATCGCCGGCCGGAAGACCGAGGCCTCCTTCTCCGGCGGATACGGTAAGCCGCACGTACACATCGTCCGGCAATCCGTTTGCCTCGGCCGTCTGCCGAATCAGCTCCGTTAGGCGCTCCGCGTCCGGCTCATAACGGATATGGAGCCTGCGGCATCCTTCCGCAAGCCGCTCCAGATGCCGCTCCAGCAAAAAAGGCTGGTCGCCGTAGGTGCGGAACGTTTCAAACAAACCCATCCCATACAAAAAACCGTGGTCAAACACGGAGATGCGAACATCTCCGGCGCTCGCCACGGTTCCGTTATAACCAATCTTCATCTGACCGCCGGCGCCTTCTCCGCCAAGAAGTTGCGGAGCATGCTGAGGCCGTTCTCGGTAATGATGGATTCCGGATGGAATTGAACCCCTTCCACCTGATATTCCTTATGCCGAAGGCCCATAATTTCACCCTCGGCCGTTTCTGCCGTAATTTCCAGTTCATCCGGCAATGTCTCGCGGCGGACGATGAGGGAATGGTAACGCGTCGCCGTAAACGGAGAAGGCAATCCTTTGAACACGCCTTTGCCGGTATGATGGATAGGCGAAGTTTTGCCGTGCATTAAACGCTCCGCCCGGACGACCTCGCCGCCGAAAGCCTGTCCGATCGACTGGTGGCCAAGACAAACGCCAAGAATCGGGATGACGCCTTTAAAACGCTCTATCAGCGCCAGGCTGATGCCGGCTTCGTTCGGCGAGCACGGCCCTGGCGAGATCAGAATATGATCCGGAGCCAGCTCGGCAATTTCATCCAAGGTGATCTCGTCATTGCGCTTCACGATAATTTCTTCCTTCAGCTCGCCCAGATACTGAACCAGGTTGTACGTAAAGGAATCATAGTTGTCGATGACCAGAATCATAGAATTGGCCCCCTGTCGATTGATGTCGCACCGTGTGTGCGATGCAATTCAGCATATTGAAAAGCGCGCCATAACGCTCTCGCCTTGTTCAGCGACTCCCGGTATTCCCGCTCCGGTTCGGAATCGATGACGATTCCCGCTCCGGCCTGGATATGGACGGTGCGATTCCGTACCGCCATCGTGCGGATAATAATATTAAATTCCATATCCCCGCTATAGTCAATCCAGCCCATCGAACCCGTATAAGGCCCTCTGCGCACCGGCTCCAGCTCCTCGATGATTTCCATCGTCCGGATTTTCGGCGCTCCGGTAATCGTCCCGCCCGGAAAAACAGCGCGGATAACGTCATAAGCATCAAGTCCGTCCGCCAGCTCGCCGTTTACCTGCGACACCAGATGCATGACATGCGAGTATCGTTCCACGACCATCAGCTCTTCCACGCGCACGCTGCCGAAACGGGATACCCGGCCCAAATCGTTGCGCTCCAGATCGACGAGCATAATATGCTCGGCCGTCTCCTTCTCGTTCTGGCGCAGCTCATTCTCGAGAGCGGCATCCTCCTCCGGCGTGCGGCCCCGGCGCCGCGTCCCCGCAATAGGACGGGTATACAGACGGCCCTCTGACAATTCCACCAGCAGCTCCGGGGATGCCGACACGAGCTGAAAATCCGGCGCACGCAGCAGCCCCATATAAGGAGAGGGATTAATCAGCCTGAGCCATTCGTACAGCTCCTCCGGCGAGCTGTCCGTTTCCTTCTGCTGGCGCAGCGACAGATTCACCTGAAACACGTCTCCAGCTGCGATATAATCGCGAATGGCCGCTACTGCCGCCTGATACCGCTCCTGCAGAAACGGACTTGAAGCTCCCTCGGGCACATCAGGAAAAGGCAGCTCTCCCGCCGCTTCGCTCTGCTCCAGCAATGCCCGCCGCGAAGCCGTACGCTCGGCAGCAGCAGCCGTCTCCAGCCATTCGGTCCATTCCCGGAGCATGTCCCCGGCGCGTACAGCCGCTTTGTCGTACTGAGCCTGCATAGCCGGCTCTGCTCGCAGCTGCGAATCCAGCTCACAGTGAACCGCTGCGTACACACAACTCTCCTGCCGGTCGTATATCCATAGCTCGTCCAGCTTCAGGAACAAATAATCCGGCAGCTGCAGATCGTCCTCGGCCTGCTCAGGCAGCCGCTCAATAGAGCGGGCAACATCATAACTCCAAAAACCCGCGATGCCTCCCGTCCACTTCGGACCGCCGGCAATTCTCGGGCCCCGCCGGCCTTCCATCCAGTGGCGAACCGCCTCAAGCGGAGGCGCATCCAACCGGGATTCAAGCGAATAACCTCCCGCTGCATTCCGCTTCATCAGCTCGGCGATATTTCCTTTGCCCCGCAGCACGGCCGACGGACGACGGCCAAGGTACGTATACCGTCCGGTTTTGCCGCTTTCCATCAACATGGAATACGGCTCCTCCGCTTGCCATGCCGTCTCCCAGCTAATCGGAAGCCCCTGCCCTTCCGTGAGCTTTAATCGTGCAAGCACGGGCAAAGTTGTATACGCCTTTTCATCCTCCAGCCATTCCCGCCATTGCGCCCAAGAGGTGCAGACCGTTCCTATCATCGTTGCCGTACCGCCTTCCGTGCTCATCTGTTTCAGGCTGATGGAAAAGCTTCACCAGCTGCCGTACCGCTTCTGCGGGTCAGCTCGAGGCTCCGTTCCTTTTTCACCGCTCTTCTATCGCCTGATCGTATCTTTTCTTTGGCCTAAAATCAAGGTTGTTCATTCCGTTCTGCATTCAAAAAAAAAGACCGTCCCCCTCGCCAGGAGGGAAACGGCCGGTTGAACGTTAAGGCAGAATTAGTTCTCGAAGTTAAACAGCGCCGTGCTCAGGTAGCGCTCGCCGTTGCTTGGGACAACTGCGATGACGCGTTTGCCAGCGCCAAGCTTTTTGGCTACTTGCAGAGCAGCGGAGATAGCGGCACCGGAGCTGATGCCCACGAGCAATCCTTCTTCTTTAGCCGCGCGGCGGGCAAATTCGAACGCTTCCTCGTTCTCAATCGTGATTACTTCGTCGTAAATATCACGATTCAGAATTTCTGGAATGAAGTTGGCGCCGATGCCTTGAATCTTGTGGCCGCCCGGCTTGCCGCCAGACAGCAGCGGGGAAGCAGCAGGCTCAACCGCAACGATCTTGATGTCCGGGAAGCTGCTGCGCAGAACTTCACCGGTACCGCTGATCGTGCCGCCCGTGCCGATGCCGGCTACAAAAGCATCCAGCTTGCCGTCAAGCGAGTTGATCGCTTCAACGATTTCAGGTCCGGTCGTTTCACGGTGAACTTTCACATTCGCTTGGTTTTTGAACTGCTGAGGAATGAAATAGTTCTCGTTCTCTTCCGCAAGCTGTTCCGCTTTTTTAACCGCTCCGTTCATGCCTTCCGCTCCCGGCGTGAGCACCAGCTCAGCACCGTAAGCGCGCAGCAGGTTGCGGCGCTCCAAGCTCATCGTCTCCGGCATAACCAGGATGGCGCGGTATCCTTTGGCCGCTGCGACCATGGCCAGGCCGATACCCGTGTTGCCGCTGGTAGGTTCGACAATCGTCGACACGCCCGGCTTGATCAGACCTTGCTCTTCGGCTACGTTGATCATGCTAATCGCAATACGGTCTTTAACGCTGGAGCCCGGGTTTTGGTACTCCAGTTTCACATAAACCTCTGCACTGCCCTCTGGCACCAAACGGTTCAAACGGACAAGCGGCGTATCTCCGATCAGTTCTGTTACATTCTGCACAATTCTGGCCATGGTCCAACTGCCTCCTCATCTATATTCCGACTAAAATAGTAGGTTATAAGCTGGTTCTATCTTATCAAGGGCTTTCTGCCCTTGTCAATAGGCGTATGCGTGAACAAATACCGGATTGTCAGCGGCTATCGCCATCACATTAACCGCTCGCGGATGGAGAAGGAGCGGCTGGGGTTTTAACGGATCCGGAAGACACTCCATATTGCCTTAGCAAGCGTTGTTCGCCTTCCTTCAGCGAGCCCGCTTCATCCAGCGCCAGCATGCGCCGGACTTCGCTTCGCAGCAGCTCTTCATCAAGCCATTGCGGCTGCTCGCGCGAGAGCAGCTGCACAATCGCAAATCCGACCTCGATCTCCACTGGCTCCGAGATCGCTCCGGGCTCAAGAGCTGCTGCTGCCTCTGCCGCTTCCGGAGCAAGGAACGGATCGCCCTCTTCCATGACGCCGAGATCTCCGCCAAGTTCAGCCGTGGCCTCGTCCATTGAGTGCTGCCGGGCCAGCTCGCCAAAATCCTCACCAGCTTCAATCTTCTGCAATAGCTGTTCCGCTTGCTGGCGGCTTTCGTTCACAATCCAGCGCAAATGAACCTGAGGAGCGGGATACAGCTCTTCTGAATTCTCTTCCATATAAGCATCGATGGCGGCTTCGGAAACGGCAATGTCTTTGGTCATCCATTTTTCAAGGAGCAGCCGGTACATAGCCTCTTCATAAACATCGTCTTGGCTTAATCCAAACTGAGACTTCATTTCCTTATAAAAGCTTTCCTTATCGCTGTAACCTGCCATCTGAACCATGAGCTCCGCCTCGACCTCAGCCTCGGTCACTTGCAGAGCTCCTTTGGCGCTTTCCTGATCAAGAGCCGCCCGGACCATCATCGTCTGCAGCAGGCTGTCGCCATACTGCTCTCTCAGCTGCTTCATCAGCTCTGCTTCGCTAATCTGTACGCCGCCTACTGTCGCAGCGATCCCGTTCCCCTGCGCCGATTCATCCAGCTGCGCATTAACGGGCAAAATGGCCGGCTCATCCGAAAGACGGTTCGTTATAATCAATACGGCAAGCACGACCATACACGCCGCCTGGATGCCGATGATCGTTTTTAATGCTTTATCTCTGCCCATGAGCAAGCTTCCTTACTTCGTCCGGCCCGACTTCGCTTCTTGCAGAAGCTTCTCCAGCCTCGGTTTATTAAATGTATATTTCTCGTTGCAGAAATGGCATTGAACCTCAGCTTGACCATCTTCGTCGATCAGGCTTTGCAGCTCCGCTTCTCCAATGCTGATGAGCGACTGCTCGACGCGCTCCTCGGTGCATGGACATGCAAAACCGACCGGCAGCGTCTCGTGCACGGTAAGGTCGTCGCCGACAACCCAGCGCAAAATTTCTTCAGGGGTCTCTCCTTGATCGAGCAGCGCCGTTACATGCGGCAATCCGCCAAGCGCCGTTTCAAGCCGCGTAATCTCCTCGTCGCTCAGTCCCGGCAGCAGCTGGATAATGAAGCCTCCGGCATGCAGCACGCTTCCGTCTACATCGACAAGAACGCCGACGCCGACTGCGGAAGGCGTTTGCTCCGAGGACGCGAAGTAATACGTGAAGTCCTCGCCAAGCTCACCCGAAATGATCGGCACGCTGCCGCGGTAGGGCTCCTTCAAGCCCAAATCCTTCGTTACATGCACATAACCGGTTGTGCCAACAACACCGGCCACGTCCAGCTTGCCCTGTGCGTTCGAAGGCAAATGCGCTTCCGGGTTGTCCACGTACCCGCGAACCTCGCCTTTGGCATTGGCGTCAACGACAATTGAACCGATTGGGCCGTCGCCCTTAACCTGGAGCGTCAGCCTTTCCTCGCCCTTCAGCATAATGCCCATCATGGCGCCAACCGTTGCCGTTCGTCCCAGCGCCGCAGATGCGGTTGGATAGGTGCCGTGCCGCTGCTGCAGCTCTCGTACCAGCTCGGTTGTACGCGCCGCGAACACGCGGATTTTTCCTCCCCATGCCGTACCTCTTACCAGATAATCTTTTTGCTGATCGCTCATTGTGTACCTCCTTTGTTCCTATCGTCTAAAAGTTTAAAATCGCCGGTCCATTGAAACGAGCGATAGATCTAATTTCTTTTTTTGAAAGCTTAAAAAAGAGAGCGGAGTCAAAGCTTGAGCCCGGAGAAGCGCCAGCGCTCGCCTTTGATGTCGGATTTCAACCGCTATAGCGGTATTATTCAAGAAATCTGAGATCAACAGCGATCGGAGGGACAAGCTTTGGCGCAGCGGGAACTTTTATTAAGCTTTCAGTGCTGCTCCTGGTTGCGCTCATAAATCAAACGAAGTCCTTCCAGCGTCAGCAGATGGTCGACCTCTTCAATTGTCTCCGATTCCGCCGCGATCAAATCCGCCAGACCGCCGGTTGCCACAACGCGCGGCTGCACGCCGAATTCCTTGCGAATACGCCGGACGATGCCGTCCACCTGGCCCGCATAACCGAAAATAATACCGGCCTGCATAGAAGTGACGGGATTGCGGCCGATGACGCTGCGCGGTTTGACAAGCTCGATCCGCGGCAGCTTGGCCGCTTTTTGATAAAGCGCCTCCGTTGAAATGCCAATGCCCGGCACAATTGCACCGCCCAAATAAGCGCCGGTTTCGTCAATATAGTCAAAGGTAGTCGCCGTGCCGAAATCAACGACGATCAGCGGCGTGCCGTATTTGTCAATGCCAGCTACGGAGTTGACGATCCGGTCCGCACCAACCTCGCGCGGATTCTCGTACCGGATGTTAAGACCGGTTTTGATGCCGGGCCCGATAACAAGCGGCGTTTGACGCAAATACGTTTTCGACAGCAGCTCCAGCGTGCGCATAAGCGGCGGCACAACGGAAGAGATGACGACCCCGCGAATTTCATCCAAAGAAATCCCCGCATAATGGAACAGGTTGTATACCATCATGCCGTACTCGTCGCTCGTTGCGGAGCGGTTCGTGCTCATCCGCCAATGATACAGCAGCTCGCTGCCGCGATAGATGCCGAGCACAATATTTGTGTTGCCAACGTCGATGACGACAATCACCGGTCAAGCCCTCCCCTTTTTGCCGCCGAGGTCGAGACTGATGTCCAGTGAACGGAACGAATACGTCAAGCCGCCTACCGAAATAACGTCCACGCCGGATTCGGCGATGCTCCGTACCGTTTCCAGCGTTACGCCGCCCGAAGCCTCCGTTACGACATGAGGAGCTCGGCTGCGGATCAGCTCCACCGCTTCTTTCATTCGCTCCGGCGTCATGTTGTCGAGCATGATAATATCTGTGCCGCAGTGGAGCGCCTCGTTGACCTGCTCCAGCGACTCCGTCTCGACTTCGATTTTCATCGTGTGCGGAATAGCCGAGCGCGCCGCGTTAACCGCCGCCGTGATGCCGCCGGCCCCTTTAATGTGATTGTCCTTAATCATGACCGCATCGTACAGGCCGAAACGATGATTAGAACCGCCGCCGACACGCACCGCATATTTCTCCAGCAGTCGGTGCCCCGGAGTCGTCTTGCGCGTATCGACAAGGCGTACCGGCAGCCCTTCCAGCGCGTCCACGAACTGTTTGGTTTTAGTCGCAATGCCGGACAGACGCTGCATAAGATTAAGCGCAAGTCTCTCCCCGGTCAAAATGCTATGGGTGCTGCCTTCCACCTCGGCGATAACGGTGCCCTTGGTCACGGCGTCTCCGTCCTGTACAAACGCCTTGAAAGAGAGCGCCGGGTCAACGACGGAAAACACCGTTTCGGCAACCGGCAGACCGGCGATGATGCCGTCTTCCTTCACATGTATGACCGCTTTCATCACGCTGTCCGCCGCAATCGTCGTGCGCGTTGTGACATCGCCCGTGCCGATATCCTCAGCCAGCCAGCTCCTGATGTTATCCCGCAATTGTGTATCGTAACCGCCAATGCCCAACCCCTGTTTAGCGAACAGCTGCATAGTGAACCGCCTCCTCCGTCATGCCCTGCACCCTGTGCAGCACCGTATGTTTTCGCCATTGAATATCGTCCCGCTGCGGGAAATCAACGCGATAATGCGCGCCGCGGCTTTCCTCGCGGACTGCGGCGGACTCCGCCGTCAGCATGGCGTTTGTCAGCAGATTGGCGAACTCAAAATCTTCCCGTTTGCTCATTACGGTAGAGAAAAATGGCAGCTGCCGTTTCAGCTCCGCAAGACCTTTAGCCAGACTGTCGGAGCTGCGGCGAAGGCCGATGTAACGAACCATGACCTTTTGCAGCTTAAGCCGCTTCTCCACAACTGCTTGACGGGAAATAGCCGAATGCGAATCCAGCTCCTCGCGCACATGCACGTCCCCTTCCAGCGGCGGAAGCTCGCTGATGCGGTGAATAATGCGGCGGCCGAATACAATCGCTTCCGAAAGCGAGTTGCTCGCAAGCCGGTTCGCGCCATGCACGCCGGTGGACGATACTTCGCCGCAGGCAAACAGCCGGCGAATGTTCGTTTCTCCGTTCAGATCGGTCCGCACCCCGCCCATCGTGTAATGAGCAGCCGGAGCAACCGGAATCCAGTCCGTTGTCAGATCCAGGCCGTACTGCAGGCAAGTTTCATAAATAGTAGGGAAGCGGTGGCGAACCATTTCCTCGGATTCATGCGTGACATCCAGATAAACAAACGTTGCTCCCGTCATTTCCAGCTCGCTGACGATTGCATTTGCCACTACGTCGCGCGGAGCCAGCTCCAGCTGCGGATGATACCGTTCCATGAAACGCTCGCCGTGAATGTTGCGCAGAACTGCGCCTTCGCCGCGAACCGCTTCGGAGATGAGGAACCGTGGAGCACCCGGATAACAAAGCGTTGTCGGATGGAATTGAATGAATTCCATATCCCTTATGTAGGCGCCCGCCCGGTAAGCCATGGCGACTCCATCACCTGTTGCGACTTCAGGGTTGGTCGTGTAACGATACATCTGCCCTGTGCCGCCTGTGCACAGAATCGTCGCTTTGCCGCGCACAAACACGCGGGAGCCGTCCGGCTTCTGAACGAGCGCGCCGCAGCATTCGCCATCGCGTGTGATCAGATCAATCGCAAAATGATCGTCCCACACCTCAATGCCTTCGGTTGCGACCGCTTTTTCTGAAAGCGCGCGCACAATTTCATAACCCGTTGCATCGCCATTTGCATGAAGGATGCGGCGCTGGCTGTGCGCGCCTTCTTTCGTCAGCGCAAACTCGCCATTTTCCAGGTCGAATTGCGTCCCCATTCCAATGAGGCTGCGGACACCTTTCGGTCCTTCATGTACAAGCACGCCGACGGCGTCCTCATCGCAAAGCCCCGCTCCGGCAATAAGCGTATCCTGCAAATGGAATTCCGGTTTGTCCTCGTCGGAAATAACCGCTGCAATGCCGCCCTGGGCATAACGGGTATTGCTGTCCATAAGCGATTTTTTGGTTACCATCAGCACCGAGCCGCGCTCGCTTGCCCTTATAGCGGTAAAAAGACCGGCAATGCCGGCCCCGATTACAATGACGTCTTTCTCCACAACAGGGATATCGTCGAGATTCATATCCACCAAGTATCTAGGTATCATCACTGCAGCTCCTCCAGACATGGGAGTAGCGCATGCTACTTCACCAGCAGCATGCGCTCCAGGGACAGGCGAGCTTGGTCAGCTACCTGCGGCGGTACGTAAATTTGCGGAGACATGTTCTCCAGACAGCG
Source organism: Paenibacillus pasadenensis (assembly GCF_023715725.1). Taxonomy (GTDB): domain Bacteria; phylum Bacillota; class Bacilli; order Paenibacillales; family Paenibacillaceae; genus Paenibacillus_O; species Paenibacillus_O pasadenensis_A. The sequence goes on along the minus strand of NZ_JAMBOT010000016.1, from coordinate 81,881 downwards.
CACCAGTTTTTTGAGGTTGTTTACCTTCATGTTCGGGCAGACCAGATATTTCGTCGCAAAGTGGAACGTTTTGTCCGGGCTGTCCAGGCGCAGCTGATAACCTGTACCGTCCTCTGTGCCAACGATGAATTCCTTGTTTGGCGATTCCTTGCAGTATTTAAGAATCGCGGTTGTGCTGCCGACAAAATCGCCGAGCGCAACAACCTCAGGACGGCATTCCGGATGCACGACAAATTCCGCGTTAGGATATTTAGCCTTCATCTCTTCCACGTCTTTAACGGTCAGCATATCATGCGTATTGCAGTAGCCTTCCCAAATAATCATCTTTTTGTCGGTTTTTTGCTGGACGTAATGACCGAGGTTTTTGTCCGGAACCCAGATGACTTCGTCGCCTTCAACAGAGTTAACGACCTTCACCGCGTTAGCCGACGTACAGCAAATATCGGTTTCCGCCTTGATCTCCGCAGAAGAGTTAATGTAGGTGACTACCTTCGCATTGGGATGCTGAGCTTTCAGCTTGCGCAGACCTTCCACGTTAACCATGTCGGCCATCGGGCAGCCGGCGCGCTCATCGGGAATGATGACCGTTTTGTTCGGTGCCAAAATTTTTGCGCTTTCTCCCATAAAATGCACACCGCAAAACACAATCGTATCCGCATCGGTTTCGGCTGCCTTCTGGGCCAGCAGGAACGAATCCCCGCGGAAATCGGCCACTTCCTGAATTTCATCGCGTTGATAGTAGTGGGCAAGAATGATGGCGTTGCGTTCCTTTTTGAGCTGCATCAACCGCTCACGCAGTTCACGATTTTGTTCCGCCTTGCGCTCCATTGCCAGAGCTTCCACGGCTTTCCTCTCCTTTGGCGTCCTGTTAGGCTAACCGTCATGCTGGCATGCGGTCCGGACCCGTATAGTATGCGGCAATAGAGCGTGAAATCATGCCCTAACGCCGCTCTTGAATAAGTGAAATGATTCACATTGTTACAAAGCAGTGACGATTCAGTAACACCTAATTTACACCCCTGCACAAGGACTGTCAACCAACGGATGAGGCCTATTTTGCAGGCATTTCCCAGGAAATTCAAGCTATCCGCCGGTCGCTCTAAGGAGAGCCCTTTAAAGCAGCTGGCTGGCTCCATATGAACAAAAATGACGAGTTGAAAATGCGCTTCTATGTGATATAGATATAAAAAAGCCTCCTGCCTGTTAAGCAGGAGGCTGAATATTGAATAAGCTGCTTCGGCGTTAGCTACCGTTTGCCCGGATCGTACGGTTCCCCGAGAGCAGACGGAGCACGGCTTTTGCCGGCGGCAACAGCCAGCAGAAGCAAGGTCAGAATGTACGGCAGCATATAAAGGAACTCGTTCGGAATCGATTGCGACCATGCAAACAGATCCGCCTGGAAGCGAAGCGCCTGTGCAAAGCCGAAAAAGAGTGCCGCGCCAGCTGCGCCAATCGGATGCCAGCGTCCAAAAATGATCGCGGCAATGGCGATAAAGCCCTGTCCGCTTACGGTGGTATGAGAGAAGTCATACGTTGTCGTAAGCGAAATCGTCGCGCCGCCCAGACCGGCCAAAGCTCCGCTGAGGAGAACGCCGATGTAACGGTATTTGATGACGTTGATGCCCACTGTGTCCGCAGAGCCTGGATGCTCACCAACCGAGCGGAGGCGAAGGCCGAAGCGGGTGCGGTACAGCACGTACCAGGCAACAAATACAAGCACATAACAGAGGTAAGTCGTCGGATAAGCCTTGAACAGCGCGTCGCCGATCACCGGAATGTCCGACAGGAATGGAACATTGTATTTCGTAAAGGCAATACCGGACAGATTTTCTGTTTGGCCGGAGCCGTCGAACAGGCTCTTGACGAGGTAAACCGTCAGACCGAGCGCCAGGATGTTGATAACAACCCCGATAATAACCTGATCGGCTTTAAACGTAATCGTTGCAAAAGCGTGCAGCAAGGAAAATGCCGCGCCAATCGCCACTGCCATCAGCAGGCCGAACCAAGGCGAGCCTCCGCCAAAGCCCCACTCCGAGGAGAAGTACGTAAACACGGCGGCGCTGAACGCCCCGATAATCATCAGGCCTTCCAGCCCGATGTTAGTAACGCCGGAACGCTCGGAGAAAATGCCTCCAAGTGCAACAAGAATGAGCGCGGTTGAGAAAACCAGCGTTGTATTAAGCAATAAGCCGATTGTTTCCATCTAAGCCGCCCCCTTCTTCTCTTCCCGGCGTTTGCGGAAAAATGGTTTCAGGAAAAACTTGACGATGCCGTGGCTGGCTACAAAGAAAATAACCGCGCCGATGACGATCCGGATAATTTCATTTGGCACATCGGCTTCAAAGCTCATGCCCGAGGAGCCATAGCTCAGGAAGCCGAACAAAAGGCCGCCGAAAATAATTCCAAACGGATTGTTGCCGCCGAGCAGCGACACCGCGATGCCGTCGAAGCCGTAACCTGGCAGCGCGTTCATGACGGCCATCGATTTGAATACGCCAAGCGATTCAAAGGCGCCGCCCAGACCGGCCAGCGTACCGGAAATCATCATCGCTTTTACAACGCTGCCTTTAACGTTGATGCCGGCATAATGAGCCGCGTCAGGGTTGAAGCCGCTGGCGCGCAGCTCATAGCCTTGGCGGGTTTTCCAAAGAATATAATAGAACACAAACGAACAGAGTACAGCAACGAGCGTGCCCCAGTGAATCCTGGCGCTATCCGTAAGAGTAACCAGCCAATCGATAGATGCGGAAGCCGACTCTTGGATATCGCGGGAGCGGTTCTGGCCTGGCTCTACCATAACGACACGAACCATGAAGTTCGCGAGGTAGTAGGCGATCCAGTTCAGCATGATCGTCGAAATAACCTCGTTCACGCCGCGGGAAGCCTTCAGCCAGCCGGCAATGCCGGCCCACATAGCTCCGGCGAGGCCGCCGACTAGAACGGCAAGCGGCATATGAATGAACCAAGGAAGTTCAAGATTGATGCCGATCCAGGTTGCAGCCGTCATGCCGGTAATGAACTGGCCCTCGGCACCGATGTTAAACAGACCGGCGCGGAAGGCAAATGCGACCGCCAAACCAGTAAAGATAAGCGGCGTAACTTGGCGAATCGCTTCGCCAAAATCGTACGTCGATCCGAATATTTTGTTCAGCATAGCTGCATATGCATCAATCGGATTGTATCCGCCCATCAGCATGACGATGGCGCCGACGAGAAGTCCGAGCACAATCGCAATCAGTGGCACATAGGTGCCTTGCTTGGTGAATATCTTGTTCAAGACTTGCATTGGAGTTCCTCCTGTCTCAGACGGTATGGCGCTGGGCGTCTCCCATGACGTTGCCTGCCATCATGAGACCAATCTGCTCTTCGTTCTTTTCGTCGGCTTCCATTTGTCCCATAATACGACCTTCATAAATGACAGCAAGTCGGTCGGACAAGCCGTACAGTTCTTCCAGCTCAAACGATACGAGCAGTACCGCTTTACCGGCATTACGGGCAGCAATGAGTTGTTTGTGCACAAATTCAATTGCGCCTACGTCCAAGCCGCGAGTCGGTTGAACCGCGATAATAAGCTCAGGATCACGCTTCAGCTCACGGGCGATAATGGCTTTCTGCTGATTGCCCCCCGACAGCGAACGTGCTGCCGTATGAATGCTCGACATGCGTACGTCGAATTCCTCAGCAAGCTTAGTTGCGTTAACATCCATCGCTTTATAGCTAAGAATTCCGTTACGGCTGTAAGGCTCTTTATAATAATTGTTAAGCACCATATTTTCGCTGACGGAAAAATCAAGCACAAGTCCGTGTTTGTGACGGTCTTCAGGAATATGAGATACGCCTGCCTCGGTAATATTCCGTACCGATGCGTTAAGCAGTTCCTTGCCAAGCACTTTGACGGAGCCGCCGCTTGCTTTGCGCATCCCTGTAATCGCTTCCACCAATTGAGTTTGTCCGTTTCCATCCACTCCGGCAATACCGAAAATCTCACCGCCGCGAATCTGGAACGTAACTTCATCAACTACTGCTTTACCATGCTCTCCTTGAACCGTCAGCCCGTTGACTTCTAAAACCGGCTTGCCCGGCTTGGACTTATCTTTGACGACTTGGAAGTTAACCGAACGGCCGACCATCATCTCGGCCAGCTGGCGCTCGCTAGATTCTTTAACCGCTACGGAACCAACCACTTTACCACGGCGGATAACGGTACAAGTATCGGCAATGGCCATAATTTCTTTCAGCTTGTGCGTAATAATAATAATTGATTTGCCTTCACGGGCCAAAGCTCGCAAAATATCAAGCAGCTCATCGATTTCTTGCACGGTCAGTACAGCCGAAGGCTCGTCAAAAATTAAAATGTCGGCACCGCGGTACAATGTTTTGAGAATTTCGACCCGCTGCTGCATGCCTACAGTAATATTTTCAACTCGGACACGCGGATCAACCTTCAAGCCGTATTGATCAGAGAGCTTGCGCACTCGATCATTGGCGCTTTTAATGTCGACGGAAATGCCTTTTACCGGCTCATTGCCAAGGATGATATTTTCCGCAACGGTAAAAGGTTTTACTAGCTTAAAATGCTGATGCACCATTCCGATCCGAAGCTCGATTGCCTTGCCCGCTCCGTCAATTACGACCGGCTGCCCGTTAATTTCAATATGGCCTTCATCCGGCTGGTACAAGCCGAACAGAATGTTCATCAGCGTTGATTTGCCTGCGCCATTCTCGCCCAAAAGAGCGTGAATTTCGCCTTTGCGCAGCTGAAAGCTGATGTTGTCATTGGCTACGATGCCAGGAAAACGTTTTGTAATCCCTTTCAATTCAGCGACGATTGGCTGCTGCTGCATAAAACCTCTCCTTTCTGTCAAAAAAGAACAAGGCCGGCAGCGGCTGGCCTTGTCATATTCATTATGAGGTTACTTCATTATTTGAAAGGTACAGTAATTTCTCCGCTAGTGATCTTGCCTTCGTATTCTTTTACTTTGGCCATTACATCCTCAGGGATGTTCGGGTTGTTCTCAGGCAGGCCTACCGCTTTGTCTTTCAGCGTCAGCAAACGCGTTTTGCCGCCTTCGAATTTACCAGCAATAACTTCTTTCGATACGATAACAACCGCTTCGTCAACACGTTTTACCATGGAGGTCAGCGTGATGTCGTTGCCAAATTCGATCGATTGATCTTTGTCTACGCCGATAACCCATACCTTTTCGCCTTTGGACACACGGTCTTTGGCTTCGGTGAAAATACCGTTGCCGCTGCCGCCAGCAGCATGGTAGATAATATCTGCGCCGTCGTTGTACAGCGTAGCTGCTGCCGCTTTGCCAAGGTCAGGTTTCGTGAAATCGCCGACATAGCTGATCTCTACCTTAACATTCGGGTTAGCCGCTTTAACGCCTTCTACAAAGCCGGTTTCAAAACGTTTAATCAGATCGCCTTCAACGCCGCCAACAAACGCAACTTTGTTCGTTTTTGTCATCATTGCAGCAACGACGCCGACAAGGAAGGAGCCTTCATTTTCCGCGAACATTACGGAAGCAACGTTCGGAGCATCAACTTCGCTATCGATGGAGGCCAATTTGGCTTCCGGGTTTTGCTTAGCAACAGTTGTAATAGCTTTGTTCATCATGAAGCCGATGCCCCAAGTGAGATTGTAGCCGGCTTTCACCATTTGATTCAGGTTCGGTTCGAAGTCGCTTTCGCCCTTGCTTTCAAGAGGTTTAACGTCAGCGCCGGTTTCTTTCTTCAGACGCTGCAGTCCTTCCCAAGCGCTTTCGTTGAAGGACTTGTCGTTTACGCCGCCGCCATCCGTTACCATGCCGATTTTAAAATCTTTGCCGCTGTTGTCGCTTGGTGCGCCAGCATTCTCTTTGTTCGCCGCGCCGCCGTTTTCAGCGTTGTTTTTGGCTCCGCAGCCAGTTACGACGAGCATCAGCGCGAGAGCGGAAACGCTGAGTGCATGGAACGGTTTGCTTGTCCATTTCATCTTTGTATTTCTCCCCTGTTCTTGACCATAGTTTTTGTGGATAAAGTTATTATAGCCGATAATGATGAAGAGTCAATGAGAAAGCGCAATCATATGTGACATCTTGAAAGCATTTTCATATAAAATAAAGCTTCATTAATAAAATAATAGCTGAATAATTGGATGATCTTGGGAGTTAAGCGAATTTAAATACATAAAACGGTATATAACTAACAATACTCGTTAATCTTCTTGAATCCCCCTATCCCCCTTAGAATTCCCTTGCCATGGCCTATTATACCTGATTATTCTGAACATAAGCAACAGCCCCGATGCACAAATGTTCACAGCAAAACAAATGCATACACAAAAAAATCGGGCCGGCTTAGCCGACCCGATTCATGGAAAATATTAAGGTTTAAGCTTTGTCGCCTGGCTCTTTGTCCGAGTCAATCGGACCTGAGTTTTCAGGCTGATCGTTAATGCCTTCGCCAGCCGGTGTTTCTCCAGGCTCGCGGGTTTGGATACGGACTTTAACGCCGCCAATCTCGTCGATGATTGGCTCAGCGCCGGATTCGGAGTCTCCGCCCTCGCCGCTGCTGCCATCCCCGCCCTTGCCGTCAACGGAACCTGTCTCCATCAGATTGCGGATCTGCTCCAGATCCAGCGTCTCTAAACGAAGCAGCGTTTGGGCAATAAGGTGAACCTCTTTGCTCTTCTCGGTCAGGAGATTTTTAGCGCGCTCATACGAATCCGTAATAAACGACTGCATCTCTTGATCGATTTCATAAGCAATTTTGTCGGAGTAGTTCTGCTCGTGACCGATATCCCGTCCAAGGAATACCTGTCCTTGCGTGCTGCCGAACTGCATTGGGCCGAGCTTGTCGCTCATGCCGTATTCCATGACCATGCTGCGGGCAATACCGGTCGCTTGTTTGAAGTCGCTGTATGCGCCGGTGCCAATCTCACCGATGAACAGCTCCTCAGCAACACGGCCGCCAAGCAGGCCGGTAATTTTGTCGAGCATTTCCTGCTTCGTAACGAGCATGCGGTCTTCTTTAGGAAGCATGATGACATAACCGCCAGCGCGTCCGCGCGGGATAATTGTCACCTTGTGCACCATGTCGGCATTTTCCAGGAAATAGCCGATAATCGTGTGGCCCGCCTCATGGTAAGCCACAATGCGCTTCTCGCGGTCACTGATGACACGGCTCTTCTTCTCGGTACCGACAATGACGCGGTCGATAGCTTCATCCACCTCAATCATGCCGATATCCTTTTTGTTGCGGCGTGCTGCAAGGAGGGCCGCTTCGTTAAGCAGGTTCTCCAAATCCGCACCGGTGAAGCCGGTCGTGCGCTTGGCGATAATGTCAAGCTTAACGTCCTTGTTCAGCGGTTTGTTGCGCGCATGGACCTTCAGGACAGCCTCGCGGCCTTTTACATCTGGACGGTCAACCGTAATTTGACGGTCAAAACGTCCCGGACGCAGAAGCGCAGGGTCGAGAATGTCCGGGCGGTTCGTTGCAGCAACGATAATAATGCCCTCGTTCGCTCCGAAACCGTCCATTTCAACGAGCAACTGGTTGAGCGTCTGCTCGCGCTCGTCGTGACCGCCGCCCAGACCGGCGCCGCGCTGGCGTCCGACTGCGTCGATCTCATCGATAAAGATAATACAAGGCGCGTTCTTCTTGGCGTTCTCAAACAGGTCGCGGACACGGGATGCGCCTACGCCGACGAACATTTCCACGAAGTCGGAACCCGAGATGCTGAAGAACGGCACTCCCGCTTCGCCTGCAACAGCACGGGCAAGGAGCGTTTTACCGGTACCCGGAGGTCCGACAAGCAGGACGCCTTTTGGAATGCGGGCGCCGACTGCAGCGAACTTACGAGGGTCCTTGAGGAATTCAACAACCTCGACAAGCTCTTGTTTCTCTTCGTCCGCGCCGGCAACGTCCTCAAACGTCACCCGCTTTTTCTCTTCATTATACAAACGGGCACGGCTTTTGCCGAAGTTCATGACTTTGCCGCCGCCGCCTTGTGCCTGATTAATCAGGAAGAAGAACAGGATGAAGATGATCACGAACGGAATGATGGAGGTCAGGAATGTAAGCCAAATGCTCTGGCCCTTCATCCGCTTATAATCCAATTCAAAGTCGTTTGTCTTACTCAAACTGTCGAGTTCTTTGGTAAGAAATTCATCGGCATTTGTGTAGGCATAAAACTTTTTAGATTCGTTCTTGGCCCCCGCAGGCGCATTTCTGTATTCACCGGTCACCAGATAAGTATAACTGTCGAATTGCACGATCAGCTTGCTGATGTTGTTGGCCTCAAGCTCCTGGCGGAACTCGCTGTAAGGAATCTTTTGCGTGTTATCGTCCTGACCGCTGATAAATTGCACAATTCCGACGGTTACCAGGAAAATAAGCAGGTAAAATCCAGTGTTCCGGATGATTCGATTCATCTCCTACCTCCTCTCAAGACGCTTAAAATATTTTACCATAGCCGGTCTGGCTATCTCAACAGAACCCCCGGCGCATCAGCCTGCGGTCATGCCCGGCTCAAAATAGCCCGGTGAATCCGGCCGCAAGGCCGATGCGCATATGCTCCCGAAGAAGAGGAGAATGCTGTTGGACAGCTGCCCGAAAAGCTTCTATTTGCTGTAGACTTCCGGCTTGAGAATACCGATGTAGGGCAGGTTGCGGTAGTATTCGGCGTAATCAAGGCCATATCCTACGACAAAAGCATGGGGAAGCGTAAAGCCGGTGTAATCGGCATCCAGGTCGACCGAACGGCCGGACGGCTTGTCGAACAGCGTAACGACCGTCACCGACTTCGCGTTGCGGCGCTCCAGCACATCGATGAGATAGCTGAGCGTCAAACCGCTGTCAATTATGTCTTCGACAATAAGCACGTCCCGTCCTTCGACGGAAGCATCCAGATCCTTAATAATTTTGACGACTCCGGAGGATTTCGTTTGATCGCCGTAGCTCGACACCGCCATGAAGTCCATCTCCAGCGGTACGCGTATCTCTTTAACCAGATCAGCCATGAAAATAAACGCACCCTTGAGCACGCAAATAACGAGCGGATTGCGACCCTCGAAGTCGCGGGTCAAAATCTCGCCCAGCTCCTTGACCTTGTCCTTGATCTCTTGCTCGCTATGCAGAATTTCTTGAATGTCGTTATGCAAGTGAAGTTCCTCCCGAATCATCTAATGCTATTCTTATGAGCTTACTAAGGCCTGATATTCACAGTCCCTTAACTTAAAGGGGGCGGCCCGGTCTCCCGGGCTTCAATGCGCAGCAGCCGTTTCGTTCCTGCCGAAGCCAATGCATGCGCCGATCTGCGGATTCCCGGAATCCATAACATGCGGCCGCCCGCTTCGCATACCAAAGGCATGAAAGGCCGCCTGGAAGGCGGCACCTTGGCGTCAACGAACATATCTTGCACCTTTTTGCTGCCGTTTAGTCCCAGCGGATTCATCCGGTCGCCTTCCCGGCGGGTACGAACAAGAAGCGGGAACAGCAGCTCGTCCAAATCAAAAAAAGCGGTCAGCGGTCCCGCTTCTGCTGCAGCAGAACCGGCGCCGTTTTCTCCCAGAATCGCTTCCCGGCTGAATTCCAGCCGCAGGCCTGCTTCGGACAACAACAGGCTGCCCTGAGGTTCGGCCACTAAAATCTCGTATCCGTCCTGCGGCTCCTCGCTTCGCCGGGTCCAGGAGAGCCGGCTGTATTCCCTCCGAAAACGGAGTCCCCGCGACAGATCGATCCGCCAGCTCGCCGGTGATGCCGACAGTGCGCCAATACGTATATGCTCCACCTCATCAAAGCCGGTGGGTTCGTTTTCCAAAGCAAGATAATCTAATATTAGTTTAATCAATCTCCTTTGTAAAGCGACGTGGAGACCCGCCAAATCCGCGCCGGACATGCTTAAACCGCCCTTTTCAGGGCGCATGAGCGAGGCGAAAAGCTCCTCTGTCCGTGCGTTTAAATAATCCGACTCCGCCGAAGCGGATTCAGCCAACCGGCATAAAGAAGCGGAAAGACGTCCGTTAAACGATTCCAAATAAGGAAGCGCCTCCAGCCGGACCGCATTGCGGAAATAATCCGTCGAAAGGTTGCTGCTGTCGGTATGATAAGAAATATTCCAATGAGTGCAATAGGCGGCAAGGTCCATTTTGTTTATACGCAGCAGTGGGCGAATCAGTTCCACATTTCCTTCTTTGCGACGCAAGGGAATACCCGCCAAGCCGCCCGGAGCCGTTCCGCGCAGCACGCGCATGAGCACCGTCTCCGCCTGATCGTCGGCATGATGGGCAAACGCGATGCGGGAAGCCCCCGCTTTTGCCGCCGCCTCGTGCAGGAACCGGTAGCGCAGCTCGCGCGCCGCCGCCTGCTTGTTGCCTCCATGCTCTCTTAAATAGCCTGGAACATCAAGCTCGGCCAATTCCAGCGGTATGCCCAGATTAGCGCAAAAGCGGCGTACGCTCTCCGCCTCCTGCGGCGACTCATCCGGCCGGAAGCCGTGATTGGCATGAGCCGCCATTACCTTAATGCTCAGCCGATCCGCATTCATGTGCAGCGCATGGAGCAGCGCCATGGAATCTGGCCCGCCGCTGACGGCGATCAGAACCGTATCGCCCGGCAGCATAAGCTGCTCCTCCCGCTGCATCCGGAGCAATTCTGCCCGTACCTTTTCAGGCGCTCCGCCGGCTGCTGTTAAATGGCTATGTTCATGTTCATTCATGCTGCCGATCTCTCCCGCACTATAGATGTAAGAACGCGATGAGCAGCTGTCCGGCTGCAGCTCCCGGGCCTCCGAATTAGCCGAGACCTCCGGCCAGCCAGAAGACCGAGGCCGCCAATCCGGCTGCCGATACGAGAAAAAGCGCCTTTGTCCACCAGGGAACCGGCTTGGACGGACGGCCGATGCGGTGCATGACGGCGTTCCAGGCGTCTGCCGCTTCCGCCGCATCCCCAAAACCGCCGGCAAAAGCCCGCGCCAGCCAGCCCGCGAACGGCTTCAGCTGCGTCACTTGCTGAGCCAGCTTCAGCAAATCGCCCGGACTCCGGTTTTGCGGCAACGTTCCGGAGGTCAGGCGGTAGAGCTCTTTTTCGGCAAACAGCTGCACGCAAAGCACCGCAAACGAGAACAGATCGTAGGGGGCGTCCGAGGTGCGGGTTCCGGCATTCCAGTAACCGCGGTCGTAAATCTCGGTGAATTGGCGGATGCTTTTGCCAAAGGCGGTGACGCCGCCAAAATCAACAAGCTCCACGCGCCCGTAATCCGCAACGAGCACATTGTCCACCTTGAGATCTCCGAACGCCCATCCTGAGCCGTGAAGCTCGGACAGCTTCAGCAGCAAATTATAACCCGCAATAGGAAACCATTCCGCACCGCTTGCCACCAGAAAAGCGGGCAGCTTCGTGCCGCGCACATAACGCATGACGTAAAAAGGATATTCCTTACCCGACCTCAGCTGCAGGTCGTCGACGTCGTAAAGGAACGGATTGCCTCCGCTCCTTCGCTTCTGCTGCTTTTCAAGCGCCTGCAGCACGTTAATTTCCGACTGCAAATCCGCTGTGTCCAATCCGACTTTCAATGCCATTAGACGGCTGTCCTGCTGCACCAAATAAACTTTGCCGTTCGCTCCCTCGCCGAGCAGACGCTCCACGCGATAGCGGCGGCGCCTCCACTTGCCGGTAATGACCATGCCCCGGTCAAGGTCAAGCTTATCCGACGTAGCCACTCCTCATTTCGTCCTCCTCGCTGTCCCGGCGCCGCTCCTCCATGCCTTGGCGGTAGTACTGCACAACCTGCTGGAGCGCTGGCCCCGTCGGCGTTGTACCCCGCATCTGCAGCTTGGGAAAGAGCGACTGCACACCGCTCAGATTCGTCGTCCAGTCCAGATCCAGCGTCGCATCATCGCCATGACGGTCTGCCGGAAAATGAAACACCGACAGCTCACTGACGCCCTGCCGCGACTGAAGGCTCAGCATCAGATCGCGGATCGCCTCCTCAACGGCGGCCATCTTGGACTTCATGCTGGCGCTGGCGTCGATTAGCAGCGCCACGCGCAGCTTGCTCGTCTCCCCAAGCTCGTCGATGACGCGCACAACCTCGCTGCGCTTTTCGGGCGGCAGCTCCTCTAGCGTGCCGGAGCCGCCAAGCACGGACTTCAGCTCCTTTTGCACCGCCTGCTGAATCGTCTGCACGACCGTTTTGCGGGTCATCATCTGTACCGTCTGCGACAGCTGCCGGGTGCTGACCGTGCGGCTCATACCGCCGCCGGCTTCGGAAATCTCCTGAATTTCCTTGGCTCCGTATTCTCCCAGATCGCCGCCGTCCAGCACGCCGACCACATTGACCGTAATTCCTTCCGAATAAGCCTGCGACGCCGCAACAACCGGGCTCAGGCCGACATTGGAGCAGCCGTCCGTAATGAGCAAAATTTGCTTCATTCCATATCCCTCCAGCAGATAGATTCCGATTCTATCTATCAGTGTTGCCGCAATGGAAGGGATTCATAACCTTGCGCCGCAAGGTGAAGCGGCTTCGGCCTGATTTGGAAGAAGCACACTTCATTCCGAGAAAGCACAGATAAGAAGCTTAACCGGCCGGGTAGCCTCGTTTATAGGCGGGCTGTTCGGCGCGGATGCCGTCGATCTTGCGCAGCGCGTCGACCGCCCAGTAAGGATTGCGCAGCATCGCGCGTCCGACTGCCGCCAGTTCGGCATCGCCGCCCGCCACGACGGACTGCGCCAGCTCCGGCTCGTCCAGCATGCCGACCGCAATAACCGGTATGCCCGTTGCTTCGCGCACCGCTCGGGCATACGGCACCTGGTAGCCGGGATAGTTGCCCGGCTGGCGGCTGCCGTTCGGCGGCGCCTCACCTCCGCTCGACACATGGAGAATGTCGACTCCGGCCTCCTTGTATCGCCGCGCCAGCTCCAGACCGTAGTCCAGTTCGTAGCCGCCTTCTATGTATTCTACCGCGGAAAAACGCAGGATGAGCGGCATATCCGCCGGCATCACTTCCCGCACAGCCCGGATCACCTCGCAGCCAAAGCGCATCCGGTCCTCCCCGTATTCATCCGCGCGTTTGTTCAATGACGGGGAGTGGAACTGGTGAATCAGATACCCGTGCGCGCCATGCAGCTCAATCGTATCAAATCCAGCCGCAACGGCGCGCCGGGCTGCATCGCGGAACAGTCCGACCTTTTCGCGCACCTCGGCTGTCGTCAGCTCACGCGGCGTTTTCCAGCCGGTCGGCTCAACCGGGAACGGCGATGAGCTGACCGGAACGGCGGCGTCCGTCGCCTTGCGTCCGGCGTGGGCGATCTGGATGCCTATTCGGGCTCCATAACGCTGAGATTCCCGTACAATCCGGGCGTACGCCGGAATTTGCGCATCGTCCCATAAGCCCAGGCAGCGATTCGAGATGCGGCCGTCCGGCTCCACGTTCGTCATTTCCATCATAATGAGGCCCGTGCCGCCAACGGCGCGGGAAACATAATGGACATAGTGCCACTCGTTCGGCGTTCCGTCCTCCGCATCTACGGAATATTGGCACATTGGCGCCATAACAATCCGGTTGTTCAGCTCTAGTCCTTTCAAGCGAAATGGCTCGGACAGCCTGGTCATGCTCCACACTCCTCTATGAATGAGCGCGTTTGAGCCGCTCTTTTTTCTTTTCCTCTATTATAAGTCATCCTTTGCGCAAATGAAAAAAACGCCCTCCCGTTAGAGGGAAGGCGTTTAAACAGGATGAGGCATTAGTATAAGTTGAAGGGAATGTGATGTCATGCGCGAACGGCGGAGCGGCGCAGCATGAGCCACGAGAGCAGGGCAAGGACCGCTGAGAATACGAGCAATACCGACATAATTCCTGCCAAGGTGGGCTGCAGATCAATGAACCACTCGTACATCGGAGTCCACCAGCCGCGCAGTGAAGCGATTGTCGTCAGCCCGCCGCCCAACACGAAGGCTCCGCCGTACAGAATGAAGTTGCCCTTTTTGCCGAAACGGCGGGACAGGCTGGAGGAAGCGAAGCCAATGAAGAACATAAGCAGCAATGCAATGAAAAAGACGAAGAATGTTTGCCACGCCGGGCCGTCGCTTGTATCCGGGAGGACAAAAAAATTCATGCCTCCCCAGCTGCCGACCGCTTTTTCAATTGAAGCAACGATTGTCATCAGCAAGGCATGGAAGAGAGCGATGACCACAATGGCAAGGCTGCTTCCCGCAAAGTAATCCCGCCTGCTTATACAGAGACTTAGCGCAAAAGAGAACGTCTGGTTAACCGTTACCAGACCCACAATATAGATATAAATGAAAATGGACAGCAGACCGCCAGTCGTAAATTCCTCCTGCATGCTGGTGGCGATGATCAGATTAACGACAAAGCTGGAGAGCATAATCATCCAGGGCAGATAAATCCAGCTGAACAGGTCCCTGCGGTACATCATAATGACGCTTTTCAGTCCGCGATTCATGCCAATCCCTCCCTGTCGGATTCTTTTTGTCCTGTCAAATAAACGATAAGCTGCTGCAGCGGCAGCGGCGCCGTGTCCAGTCCGGCAGCTTTAGCCTCGGCTTGCTCCGTTGGAGATGAGGCCAGCAATGCGGCTTGGGCAGAGCCGCCAAGCGCTTCGCACTTCAGCGAACGGCGGCTGGCGATGAAGGCATTCACTTTGGCGGTTGGGCCCGTTACTGTATACGCGCGCTGCCGCAGTGAATCCGTATCCTCGTGAAGCAGCAGGCGTCCTCCGTCGATGAGGTGAATTTCCTCCAGCAATCGGCTAACCTCGTCGATCAAATGCGTGGACAGCACAATGGTCCGGGGATGCTCCGCATAATCCTCAATGAGCCGGTCATAGAACAGGCCGCGGGCAACGGCGTCCAATCCGAGATAAGGCTCGTCGAACAGCGTCAGCTCCGCGCGGCTCGCCAGTCCGATAATGATGCCGACCGAGGACAGCATTCCGCGTGAGAAACCTTTGATCTTTTTGCGGCGCGGCAGACGGAACTCTTCCACCAAACGGTCGGCAAACGCCGCGTCCCAGTTCGGATAAAGCGTAGAAGCGACCGCCAGCATGTCGTTGACGTTGAATACCTCCGGGTAACGCTGGCTTTCTTTAATGAAACAGATGCGGCTTAACGCTTCGCGGTTTTCATAGGGATTTTGACCGAAAATTCGGACTTCTCCAGATGTCGCAAACAGCTGTGCTGTCGCGATGCTCATTAGCGTCGTTTTGCCTGCGCCGTTGCGGCCGAGCAGGCCGTGAATGCGGTTCGCCTCCAGACGCATCGAAACCCCGTCCAGCGCCTGCTGATCCGCATAGGTTTTGGTCAGACGGATCGTTTCCATCGCCGCCGCATGTTGATTTTGACTCATCACACCGGCTCCTTTATTGTTGGAAGACATGTTCACGCTCATCTTCAGCCCCGCCCCTTCTCTTGGATTAATACCGCCAGCTGTTTACTGTCAATGCCCAGCTTCTCCGCCTCGCGCAGCAGCGGTACAACGTACATTTCGTAAAACTGCTCCTGACGCTTGATAATTAGGCGCTCTCTTGACCCTTGCGCTACAAACATGCCGATCCCCCTCTTCTTATATAAAATGCCTTGGTCCACCAGCACATTCACGCCCTTGGCCGCTGTTGCCGGATTGATGCCGTAGAACTGGGCAAAATGCGTCGTCGACGGCGCCTGCCCTTCCTCTGGAAGCGTCCCGTCTACGATGTCATCCTCGATTCTCTCCGCGATCTGCTGGAAAATCGGCCTTCCGTCATCCATTGGAAAGCTCATTAGCCTCACCACCACATTGGTTAATTACTCATGTAACTAACCATATAACCTATACAAATATTTGTCAACGGGTTCCAGAGAAAAAAGAAAAGGGCCGTCCGTAAAGGACTGCCCTTGGGGGAGGGGGAAGGAGGAGGAAACCGGATAGCGGTTTCATCTTATTCGTATTTCAAAGGATAGTAAGGGCAACAGAGGCATATTGTTTCCATTTCATCTCGGTTCATGTTCAGGGTCATTTTGATCCCTTTCATGAGATCTTCTTTTATAATGTTGGTCAGTTCATAATTAATATCCAGACACTTCCCGGACGATATTTCGTTTTTGATTAATAGACAATAGTATTTGCCTGAGACATTTTCGTGATTAGAAATAGGAAATGGTAAAATATTGCTCATTCAATACCTCCCAGCCTTCTTGATTTGGGTCAAGGATACCTACATCTGGTTTTTCAGAATCGATTCAATATGCTTCTACTGGATAGCTGCTTTAATATGTATTGGACACTACTATATCTGAAGAATTACTGCGCCAATAATAGCGAGCAATGGGCTGAGCACTGTTGATTCACTGCCGGTTAAACTATTTAAGCATGCTCATCAAAACGAACAAAAAGTTTATACAGTCTATTTATTTGGTAAGACAGAACTCCAGAGCTGCCGGTTTCTAATCGTTCATAATCGCTGCGTTTGAGGACTTTTAACTCGATCTTTTCTCCCTGAATATCAAACTCAACATAATATTCTTTAATAATGGGGGAGTTGGTACCGCCCTTCCATTCGTCAATTCTCTTTTTTATCACCACGGCATCCACGCTTGAGAGGGGAAGGTTTTTATTGTACCGACTCATTCTCCACAAAAAAATAAACCCTAAATAGATGATAAAAGTTACCGTTAAAGCAATGGCTAACTCCAATACCGGCACCCCTTTGTATGTCTGCTGCAACAATTTTACTATAATTATGGAGTGCCATTAAAAAGAGTTTTCATGTAAAAAACCGGCGGCCCGAATGGGGGCTGCCGGTTTATCTATATGGTCCGCCTGCTTCCGGATGAGGAAGGGCGATTATGGTGACGCCGGGCCGCGACCGGCGGGCTGCCTGCTGACAGCTCCTGCCCCGGTGGCGGATGGGCGATCTCGTCATTGCTTATTCAATTGTGCCAAGCCGGATTAAGAAATGTCGCCGCTTCCGGCCTCCTTCCGTGTTGCGGATGGCCCGGGCAAAAGCCTCAGGCGGAACTCGCTAACGCCGCATGGGCTGCGCACTGCCCCGCGCCGCCTTCGGCGCGCCTCCGCGGCGGTCGATCGTCGCCGCCCGCCCGGGGCCGCCGCAAGCACCGCGGCGGCGAGCCGCTGCAGCTGGCCGGCTGTCGCCCGGCCCAGCGGCAAAGCTCCCGGCGCAGCTTCCGCCTGCGCCGAATCCCTTGCGCCGCCCTCACCCGGCGGCGCTGCTCCCTTGGCGGCGCGGCTATGCGCGCTGCCTAGAGCGCCTTGCGGCGGCACCAGCTCCAGCTGCGCTCTGGAGCCGGTGCGTTCCGCCGCTGCGGCATGGCGCGCGCCGCCAGCTCCGCCGGAGCGGCGCCCGCCTGCTGCGGCTGCCGCGGGCATCCAGCCCTCGGCATAGCCGGAGCGCTCGGCCTCCTGCTCCGCTGCGGAGGCCGACGCCGTTTCCAGCAGCGCCGCAACGAAGGCGCGCTGCGCCATTCGCTCCTCGGCGGTCCACAGCCGCTTGCCGCGTTTGCGGTCCGCCGTCATCCGCATGCGCTCCATTTCGCGCATCAGCATTTCCTCCAGCCTCAGCTCCTCCATCCGGGCCTCGGCCTCGCGTCTTTTGGCGCGTTCCTCCTCGCGGCGCTTACGGGCCTCCTCCAGCTGCTTCGCCTCTTCCTGGCGCAGCTGTTCTACCAGTCGCTGCTGCTGCTTTGCCTGCAGGCTTTCGCGTTTTTTACGGGAACGGACACTACCTGGGTTTTTGCGGGTCATCATCGTCATAATTAAAATTCCTCCTCGAATTTGAATGAATTGTTTTTGAATGATTGCGATATCTCGATCTTGTCCCCTTTTGACCTTTATCCGCCGCTCTGCCGCGGCTCTCTCTGGACCTTTTATAGAAGGATCTGTTCGTTTAGTCTTGTTTCATGTTCTTTTTTTAGAGCTCAGCCATGTCTAACGGCTTGTCACCAGCCTCCCGCTGCTCTCTCGACTCCTTCTCCACCTCCGTTAGCGTCCGCCTTGTTGCCTTGCCGGTCCGTCTCTCCTCCCATCCTTATCGCTTTAATAGCCACCGGGCACTTTTCCATCGTCACCGCTTTTACCGCTCACCACTCTTCCATGTTCAGCTGTCATTTATGCTCAAGCAGATCCGGCATGTTCACGGATTGCGATATCGCAATGTACTGCGGGCGGCCGTTCATCCCGGTCTGTTCCGAAGCCGCTTTTACTTTCGCGGCAATTCTAGCGCTGCTTTCCGCAGTCAGCCATTCCCTTTTAACCGAGTTGACCCATTCCTTCTTGCCCTCAGGTTTCCGTCAGCTGACCGTTCTCGGCCGCTCAATCTTGTTCAGGCCCGGCCAGCGGAACGTTGCCCATTCCGGCCTGTGCTTGTCCACCTGAGCAACGACGACGGTCATGTCGTCGACGATCTCGCCTTTGTACTGGCGCACGACGCGCTCCAGCAGCATATCAGCGATTTCCTGCGGCTCGTCGGTGCCCATCTCCTGAATGATGCGCTTCATCCACAGCTCCTTGTTGACCGCATGGCCGGGAGCGTCGTAGATGCCGTCGGTCATCATAATGAGCGTGTCGCCGGGCTGCAGCTGCATGCGGACCAGGTCAACGTCGATGTCCTGCAAAATGCCGATCGGCAAGTTGTTGGCCGCCACCGGAATAACCTCGCTTCCCCTTTTAATGAAGCTTGGCGTTGAGCCGATCTTCATAAACGTCGTTTGCGCCGTGTACAGATCGATCAAGGCGACGTCCACCGTCGCGTACATCTCATCCGGCGAGCGAAGCATCAGCACCGAGTTGACCGACTTGATCGCCAGCTGCTCGTCCATCCCGGACTGAAGCAGCTGCTGCAAAATGTTAAGCGCCGTACTGCTTTCCAGCCGGGCTCTTTCGCCGTTGCCCATGCCGTCGCTTATTGCGACCGCGAATTTACCGTTGCCAAGCTCTACCGTGCTAAAGCTGTCTCCCGACAGCAATCCGCCGCCTTTGGCTGCCCCGGCAATGCCGGTCGCCACCTCGAATTCCTTCGCCGATCCGAAGCGGATGAGTCTGGGCTCTCCATTTTTCGAAGGGTCCCGCTCCGCCTTCACCGCCACATGCTCGCCCAAAATGTCACTGAGCAGCGGCGCAATAATTTTGCGGCCCTCGTCGTGTCCCTGCGGGAAAGTATGATAAACCTCAATTTCCACATTCCCTTCCTCAAGACTGATAATATCGATGCCGTGGATGGACAGTCCAAGCGACTCCAGCGCGTCGCGGATCTGCTCCTCCTGCAAATGCAGCTGCTGGCCCTCCCGCTGAATTTCTCTCGCCAAATCCTCCATGATCTGCGACACCCCGGCCAGCTGATCCGCTACAAGCTGCCGCGATTCGAATATTTGCCTTTTCCAGTGCATATCATGCTTGTACCGTTCATGCTGCTGCTGCAGCGCTCCCATCACCGCATGCGTTTTGCTGCAATGGCCCGTCCATGCTCTCGGCATGTCCTTCCGTCCGGCAATTTCTCCCTCGTCTATTGCCGACATCATCTCGGTCATCATCTTATAGGTGTCGTAAAACTTCGCGTTCCAGCACATATCTTTGCGATGGCAGCCCGCGCATACCTTTTCGGAGGCCATATTCATAAAATGCTGCATTTCCTCTTCGGCCGGCTTCTGCGGAGCCGCCGTATTGAGCTGTCCAAAGCTCGTCGCCAGCTGGCGGAACACCTCGGAGAACTGCGTGACCCGCTGGGCCGTTACCTCGCGAACCCGCTTGGCGTATTCATGCTGCGACTTCACATGCTCCGTCGTCCCCGGCACGTAGCGGGAAATCGTTTTGACGACCAGCTTTGGCGTGAGCAGGAACATCGCCGCTGCGGCGACCGACTCCCAGGTGCTCGCCATCACATCCGTTCCTCCGCCTACATATAAGGAAAGAATTGAAGTGCCAAGCAGCATGCCGAACGCAACCGCCATCCGTCCGCCTTCCCTGAGCAGCCCGGCCAGCAGGCCGGAAAAGGCGAGCACACTCATTTGCACGACCGCATTCAGATTAGCCAGGCTCAAAATCAGCCCTGCAATGACGCCGACGGATGCTCCGAGCGGCGCGCCGCCTGCCAGTGCAAACAGCAGCAGCATGTACCGGGACATGATGTGCTCCAGCGAGAGCCCTTGAATCGTCCAGCCGACCGCCCCCGTCATGACCGACGCCATGAGAATCATCAGGCAGATGATTTCCTCGTTTTTCAGCGTGTTGCTTTTGCGGGTCATCGTCAGCACCGGAATCGCCTGTACAAACACCAGCGTCAGCACAAACGCAAGCGCCGATTCCACGCCGACCATCATCAGGTCGTACCAGCCAAGCGTGCCGTGCACAAACACCCCGAACAGCTTCACAATGAGCGTTGCCAGAAAAACAAGAATCGGGGCCTGCGACAGTTCCGCCTTTTCGTACACCTCCAGTCCTTTAATGAGCAGGAACAGCACGGCGATCTCCATCGCAATCGGGATGGCGCTTGGCGTCACCGCTAGCAGGCTGCCGGCCACAAGCGAGAGGGCGGCTACCTTGTAGGAATCCTTTCTTAGGAAATAGATGACTGCAAAGTAAGCTGGCGCGAACGGCATCAGGTTTTCCAGGATGACCGCCCGTCCGAGCAGGAATCCCACGACGGCTAGCAAAATCGTCCAGCGCTTCGCTGCGATCAACTGAAACACTCTCAGCTGCGCCGCCTTTTCCTTCCCCTTGCGCAGCGCCTCTGCCGCACGGCTTGTCCGAGGCTGGCCGGGGAACAGAACAACGTTGGCCTTTTCCTTCATTACGGCACCACCATTTCCGCCTTAGTGTAGGTCTGATTATAGGGGCCGGATTTTATAAAGTTTGTCAGAACAAGGCTTATGCCAAAAAGTTTTTTCCGACATCCCTCTCGCTCTCCGCGCGCGCCGCGCGGCGATTTGTCGGCAAAGCCGCGAAGCCTTGCGCAGCAAGCGTTTCCAGCTGTCGGCAAGGCGTCCGCAACCCCCTCCTTTTACAGGCTCCGGCGCGGATGCTGCGGTTGTTAGCCTCGTTTACTTTCCGTATGAACGCGTCGAATGGGGGTTGGTTTCTGTCGGGATGTAAGGATACCGGGGGAAAAGTTTTTGGCATACGCGGGTATAAGGCGAATCGGGGAGCCGGAGCGTCGAAGCTTCGGGGGCGGATGCTGTCCGCATGAGGCGTCCGGATATTGAATTTGTGCCTTCCATCTCCGCCATCCCGCTTCCCCACGGCAAAAAGACCTCCGCTGCGCATCATCGCGCCTCAAAGGTCTTCGTGTCTGTTTTATAAGCAGGTTAGGAACGCGGCGGCGTTTGGACCGAGGACTCGGCATAGGGAAGCAGCGGAGTCTCGATCTGTTTCCGGTACGACGGTTGAAAATACGCCGTAAACGTAAGCGGCACCGTCAGCTCTTGAGAGGCGTCCGTCCCCCGGTTAAGCTCCAGCGATTCCAGCGTCGTAATCCGTTCCAGCTTGTGCAGCCGTTCGACATAAGCAAGCACGTCGTCATAATTTCCTTTTACAACGGCCGATACCTGCAAACGAAGCGGCTCCACGGTTGACTGAGATTGACTCCCGTCCGCAGACTGTGAGTCTGTCGTTGTCTCTGCAAACTCCGCCATGTCGGCATCGTCGCCCAGCTCCAGCTGCTGTCCGCTTTGTTCACTACGATCCATAGAGCTGGCAGCGGCTTTTTCCGTTTCATCCGCAAGCGGCCTGGAATGAACCAAATCTCCGTTAAAAGCTAGCGACATATGCGTAACGCCCGCTTCCTCCCCTGCCTTTTCCAAATCGAGCAGCAGCTGCTCCGTGTTGTCCCAATAAGGGAGCTCGGCCTGAACGCCGTCCGCCGGACGTCCATTCGTCTCCTCCGTCCGCTCCTGAAGCTTGCTGCTCAACGCTTCATTAAGCTTCTCCTGCGCATCCATTCTTCCTTGCAGCTGCGCCGTGCGCTCTTCCGCCGGACTTAGTATATATAGAAAGAACAGCAGCAGGACCAGAAACAGGACGGACGCGCCGAGCAAAAGCAGCGGGTTACGGCGTTGCGTCATCGCTGTCTCCCTCCTTTTTAGACGATAGCTTTTTAAGTGTAATGGAATAGGATGCGGAAAATGCCGCCAGGTCCGTGGAACCGCTTGCTCCTTCCACCCCGCCTGTCAGCTCCTGCTTGAGAGAAACGAGCGTTCCTTGCTCCAGCCAGTCGATGCGCCGAATGTCGAACAGATACCGGGAAGCGTTTTTCATCGTTTGGACACGCACCGTCAGCTCGATCTGGCCGCCGCTCGAATAGGTCAGGCTTTGCAGCTCGGACCCAGTCGGCAAATAAAATTCCAGATCGCGGATATAACCGACCGTGTCACGCTGGGATTGTTTTAACCTTTCCGCTTGCTCCAGCGGATTGGCCGCCGTTTGGCCCTCTTTGCTGTTCAAGTCGTTCAGCTGCCGCTGCAGCGACAGCTCCCGCTGAGTTTCCGCCAACAGGCGTTCCTCCATTTGCCCGGCTATGCCCCGCTCTCCGATGTAGCTATACAATAGAAGAGCGCAGCAGGCCACCCAGGCAACAGCCAGCAGCGAAGCGGCAAGCGGCGCAAAGCGCTGCTCCCGGTCGGAGCGGGGCAAAAGATTGAGACTCCGGATTTTGCCGTTGCGAACAAGCAGCCCGGCTGGAACGAGAAACGATTCTTCCGCATGGCTTAAGGCAATCGCGTTAGGACCGGCTGCGTGAAACTCTACCTCCGGCAGAGCAGCCGTCAGCGATTGTTGAAGCGTTAACGCCTGCTGGCCATCTCCGGTAATGACGGCTTTATGAATACGGGACTGCCCTTCTTGAAGGCCGAATTGGTAAAAGCTCAGCATCCGGACGATTTCCGCCGTCAGCTCGCCGATTCGCAGCCCGTTCTGGCTTTCCTTGGCCGCGTCCTCCTCAATTGCTCTTACAAAAACCGGACTTCCCTCATGAAACATCGCAATTTCCGCCGCAGCTCCATGGAGGTTAATATACATCTGCTCCGTCGGCGTCTCCTCGCCAGCGGGATCATTGGCGCCTTGCAGCGCGGTCGCCACCATGCCGGTGCCGACAACACGGATGCGCGCTTCGCGGAGCATCCCGACAAGAGGCTCAATCCAGCTGCGCGGAGCGGCGTACACGAGCACTTTTGTATTTTCGCCGTCGCGGCTGAGCACGGTGTAGTCGTACACGGGATGCTCAAACGGCAGATGCATCACCGTTTCGACCTCCAGATGAATCAGTTGCCGCAGCTCCTTGTCGTTCACAGCGGGCAGCGACATTTTGCGGACGATGATTTGGGAAGTCGGCACCGCAAGCACCGCTCTGGCTCCGTGCAGCCGATTGTCCTTGGCCCATTGCCGGATTGCGAGACGGAGGCTTTCCTCGTTGACGATAGCGTCCTGTTCAATAAGCCCTTGGGGAAAAGCGAAAAATCCGGCTCTCTCCAGCACGCGCCCCTTCTTTTTGCCCAATGCGGCGAACCGGATTCCAGAGGCGTCGATGGCAATTCCGATTCGTTTGCTGTTACGTGCGAGCATCCTTCATCACATCCTGCTACTTAAATAAATTCAGATAACCGTCGATGATGGCGTCGCCATAACCGTAAGCAATAAGTGCGCCAAGCGACAAATAAGGCCCAAAAGGAATCGGCTCCTTCGCTTTGCCCTTTCGTATTAGTACGAGCAGCAGGCCTCCGATCGTCCCGGCCAGGCTGCCCAGCATAAGCGCAAGCAGCACGCCTTTCCAGCCGAGCACTAGTCCGAAGAGAGCGAGCAGCTTCACATCGCCCATACCGACTCCGCCCCGGCTCAGGAGCGAGATGGCGAGCAGCACGCCCCCTCCGATCGCAGCTCCGGCGAAGTATTCGATATAGGAGCGGCCGTCGGGATTTAATAACCGAAGCGCCAGCAGCATCGGTAAAAAGGCAAGTAAAACGGCGTTCGGAATTCGCATATAGCGAATATCCGACACAGTGATGATGACGGTCAGGCTGGCGAGCAGCAGGCCGATCCAGGCTTGAACCGTCAGGCCGAACCGCAGGTACGCCCAGACGAACAGCAGCGCAGCCGCCAGCTCGCCCGCTGGATACAGCGGTGATACGCCTGCGGCGCAGCTGCGGCAGCGCCCCCGGCTCAGCGCATAGCTGAGCACGGGGATGAGCTCCCGCGCCCGCAGCCGATGCCCGCAATGCGGGCAGGCGGACGGCGGCCGCAGGATGGATTGTCCGGCCGGCACACGTAGGCCGACGACGTTGAAGAACGAGCCGCAGGCCAGGCCGAGGGCGAAGAGGTAGAGGGAAATGAGGATGGTCATGGGTTAGTGGTTAAGTAGATGGAGATGGTGTTGGTCCAGGTGAAGTTGTGACGGAAGCGCCTTCTCCCTTCATAATATCTGGCCCTGCATAATATTTTGTGGTTTCAGCTATGATTTGAACATACTGAAGCGCACCGTCAGCTTGAAACCTAACTTTCCCATCTGTAATAGCAGCCTTGGTACTCGGCAGATTAATGGAATCTAGGTACCCTGTATCTTTTAAATCGTCAATGCTAATATCCAAACCACCTGTCTCTTGGAAATCACCATTCTTCTCATTCGTCACATACAGCCTCGCCGCATCATAAATCTGCCGAGCCGTTTGGAAATCCGACTTCTCCCGGCTTTTGCTCATAACATTACCAATCAGCGGAATCGCAATCGCCGCAATAATTCCAAGAATAACGATGACGGCAAGAAGCTCGATTAGTGTGAAGCCCTTTTCATCCTTTTTTAACTTCTTCCATACTGCTGTCATGTCGCTCACTCCTACGTTATTAGATATGTAAATTGCTTGAATTTTCAGGGCATTCAGGGTACACTGCCTGCCCTGCTGCATTTCTAACACTCTGATTCAGACTGCTATCCCAGCTAGCACATCAAATGCTGATGAGCTAACGCAACTGAGCGCGCTTATTTGCCTCAAAATCTACCTTTTAGAAACGTAACGCAACTGAGACGCCTTATTAGGCCTCAAAACCACCATTTCCCCCAAAAAAGACCAAATAACGTCTCTCAGTTGCGTTAGAAATCAATAGGGCGCTAAATCGACCATTTAACGCTTCTCAGTTGCGTTAGAATTTCTCCGCCGCATAAGCTGTTGGTCTATATCCGCAGTGACTGGGCTAGGAACAGCTAAGCTACCTGGACTTCGGCCGGGTTTGAATCAACTAGGTTACTTGGGCTTTATCCGGACTCGGAGCAGCTAGCATACTTGAACTCTCTTGGTCGCAAGTGATTATGCTAGGAGCGGCTGCTACTTGGGCTTCGTCTGGGTTTGAAATGCTTAGGCTACTTTGGCTTTGTCTCGGTTTGGAGTAGCTAGTCTACTTGTGCCTCGTCTGTTTGGAGCGGCTATATCTAGGCTGAGCAGGCTCAATCCAGTCCCCGGCTACCCACTCACCCACTCGCCTCATCACCCCATCTGCCCGTACAAGCTGAACATCGGCAGCATAATCGCAGCCACGATCAGCCCGACGACTCCGGCCAGGAACACGATCAGCAGCGGCTCGATCAGCGATTTCAGCCGGTCGACGGTGTTGTCGACGTCCATTTCGTAGAAATCGGCTACTTTGGCCAGCATCTCGTCCAGCGCTCCCGTTTCCTCGCCGACGGCGATCATGTGCGTGACGAGGGGGGGGAACACCCACGCCTGCTTCAGCGGCTCGGAGAGCGGATTGCCCCGGCGGAGCGAGTCCGCCGAGCTGCGCAAATACCCTGCGATGACGCGGTTTCCAACCGCTTCCTCGACAATTTGCAGCGCCTGCAGCATCGGAACTGCGCTGGCATACAGCGAGGACAGCGTGCGCGACACCTGGGCAATCGCCCCTTTTTGCTGCAGCTTGCCAAACACCGGCAGTTTGAGCTTCACATAATCCAGCGCATACGCGCCGCGTTCCGTTTTTCCCGCACCGTAATACGCGGCCGCCAAAAGCGCCACGCCGCCCAGCCACAGGTACCACTCATCCTCAAAGCTGGCGCTGACCGCCATGACGAGCTTCGTGATCGCCGGCAGCTCGGCGTTCATCGACTCGAACATGCCGACGAATTGAGGCACAATCGCCTTGAGCAAGTAGACAACCGCCGCAACGGCCAGCAAACCGACGATAACGGGATAGGTCAGGGCGGATTTGATCTTTTCGCGTGTCATATGAGCCTTCTCGAAAAAGGTTGCCAGCCGGTCCAGCGTCCCTTCCAGGTCGCCTGACTCCTCGCCAGCCCGGATCATGCTCGTAAACATAACGGGGAATATCCGCTTATGCTCCTGGGCCGCCTGCGAAAAAGAGCTGCCGCGCAGCAGCGAAGCATGCACATCTCGCAATGCTTTGCGAAGCGCCTTGCTTTCCGTCTGCTGAGAGAGGATATCCGTAGCATGCACAAGCGGCACGCCAGCCCGGATGAGTGTGGCGAATTGCCGGCAGTAAACGATGAAATGCGCCATTTTGACGGGATTGCCGATGTAAATATCCATGTTGAGCAGCGTGCTCCGATGCTCCTCCAGCGAGAGGACGACGAGCCCGCGCCGCCGCAGCTCCTCAACCGCAGACGACTTGTCCATCGAGGTGAGCATACCCTTCAGCTGTTTGCCGCTCCCGCTTTTGACATGGTAGTGGAATTGCGCCATCGCTTACTCTCCTCTCTCCTTCAGGTAGGCCATGGCTTCTGCGGCGTCGGCCGCTCCCGTTCCAAGCAGCTCCCGCACGCTGTTCTCCAGCGTTGTCATCCCCTGCTGACGGCCGGTTTGCATGATGCTGCGCAGCTGATGCCCCTTCTCCGTACGGATCAGATTCGCGACGGCAGGCGTGTTAACCAAAACCTCGGCTGCGAGAACGCGCCCTCCCCCTCCGGCTCTCCGCAGAAGTCTCTGCGAATGCACGGCCAGCAGCAACGAAGCAAGCTGCGTACGAATCTGGGCCTGCCGCTCGGCCGGGAAAACATCGATAATCCGGTCAATCGTCTGCGGCGCATCCGCCGTATGAAGAGTCGACAAGACTAAATGCCCCGTTTCGGCTGCGGTCAGTGCGGCGGCAATTGTGTCCGGGTCGCGCATTTCGCCGACCATAATGACATCCGGCGCCTGCCGCAGCGCCGCTCTCAAGCCGCTTGCAAAGCTGAGCGTATCCCGCCCTATCTCCCGTTGATCCACAATGGAACGATCGTGAGCGTGCAGAAACTCTATGGGATCCTCCAGTGTCACGATATGGCGGCTCCCCGTACGGTTCAAATGCCCAATCAGCGCAGCCAAAGTGGATGATTTGCCGCTGCCGGTTGGTCCGGTAACGAGCAGCAGTCCTTGGCGGCGTTCCGCCCATTCCCGCAGCTGCGGCTGCAGGCCAAGCGATTCCGGCGTTGGAATTACCGCATGAATCGGCCGGGCCGCCAGACTGACGCCCCCCTGCTGGCGAAAAATATTCAGCCGGAACCGCTGACCGCCCGTCTCCCAGGCCAGATCCGCCTCTCCTTCAGCCTCAAAACGCTCTTTCATTTTGCCGAGCAGCGGAACAATCAGCTCCGCGCATTCCTCGCCCGTCAGTGGAACGTCGTCCGCCGCTTCCAGCCAGCCGTCGATGCGCAGCATCGGCGGAGCCCCAGGCGATAAATGCAGATCTGAAGCGCCTTTAGCTGCAGTGTCATGGAGAAGGCGAAGCATTTTATCCAATGGCTGAGTCATTCTCTGTTCCCTCCTGCTGCGCTTCCGCTGGCAATGGTTGGTTGGACGCAACGTCTCGCTGCCGGTCCAACGCACATAACGTTTCCTTGCAGCGGATGCGATTAACGCATTGCCGCCTCGCGCATAACCTCGTGCAGCGTCGTCTGGCCCTGAACCGTTTTGCTCAGGCCATCCGCCAGCAGTCCCGTCATGCCTGCCCGTTCCGCAGCCGCCTTCAGCTCCAGCAGCGAAGCGTCCTCGCCGATCAGCCTGCGCAGCTCGTCTGTTACGGCAAGCACCTCGTGAATCGCGATCCGGCCGCGATAGCCGGTTTTGCTGCAGCTCCCGCATCCGCTGCCCCGGTACAAAATATCCGTCTCCACACCGTAGCTGCGCAGCAAAATCTTCTCCTGCTCCACCGGAGCGTAAGAGATGCGGCAGTCGGGACAGATGCGTCGGACAAGCCGCTGCGCAACTACGCCAACGAGGGAGCTTGCGATTAAATAACTTTTAATCCCCATGTCGCGGAAACGGGTTACCGTGCTGACGGCATCGTTTGTATGCAGCGTAGACAGCACCAGATGGCCGGTCAGTGAAGCCCGGATGGCGATTTCAGCCGTTTCCGAGTCGCGGATTTCGCCCACCATGACGATGTTGGGATCCTGGCGCAAAATGGAGCGGAGGCCCGCGGCAAAGGTTAGTCCGATAGCAGGATTCACATGCACCTGATTGATTCCCTCAAGCTGATACTCCACCGGATCTTCAACGGTAATGATATTCTGGCTGTCCCGGTTGAGATGCTGGAGCGCGGAATACAACGTTGTCGTTTTGCCGCTTCCGGTCGGCCCGGTCAGCAGCACAATGCCGTAGGGCGAATCCACCATGCCTCTGAACAACCGGTCATTGCCGAAGCTGAAGCCAAGCTGGTCGATTCCTTTGACGCCGACGCTGAGATCCAGAATCCGCAGCACCAGCTTTTCACCGTGAATCGTCGGTAAGGTCGACATCCGAATGTCGACGGTGCGGTAGTCCACTTGCAGCTTGATGCGCCCGTCCTGGGGCAAACGCCGCTCAGCAATGTTGAGGCGGGCCATAATTTTCAATCTTGCGGTAATGTAACCCTGCATCTGCTTTGGAATAACCCGCTCCGTGCGCAGCTCCCCGTCGATCCGGTAACGGATCATAAGCTGGCTTTCGCCGGGATCGACGTGAATATCCGACACCTGCAGCTGAACCGCCTGCTGGATCATGCCGTTCACCAGACGGACGACAGGTGAGTCCTCATCGGTAATTTCAAGCTCGCCAATCTCATCCTGTGCGGGCAGCTCTCCCATAATCTGGCTCATGGAGTCCTGCAGCCCGTAGAAACGGGCGATAGCCCGCTGCAGCTCCTCTTTGGTGGAAATCGCCGGCTCAATGCGGAACCCCGTGCTCATCCGCAGCTCTTCAATCGCGAAGTAGTCCAGCGGATCAGCCATCGCAACCATCAGCTTGTTGCCGTCCTTATGGAGCGGAATGACCTGGTAACGGCGCGCCAGGCTTTCCGGGATAATTTGGGCAATAGAGGGGTCGATCTGATATTTAAATAAGCTGACATGCGGAATTCCGAGCTGAAATTCCAGCACTTCAATGAGCTGCTGCTCGGTCATATAACCTTGGGCAATGAGCAAATCGCCTAGCTTTTGCTTTGTGCGTCCCTGCTCCTGCAGCGCTTCCTGCAGCTCCGCTTCCGTGATGACCCCGCTTTCGACCAGCAAATCGCCCAGCCTTTTACGCACCCTATTCATCCCGATCTCCGCCTTTCCTGAGCCGCCGATGGAGCTTTCCCCTGTTCGATAACCTATTTATCGCCCGCCACTCCTCCAAAGTTTAGGTCTTTAGTCTCGAAATATTTAAAAATAAAAAACCGATCTTTAATTTATCGAGTTTACCTCATTCATATAAAGCATTAATGTACTATTATATCGATATTAATTACATATAGCGGATAATTATTTTCCTGATTCTGTTTTTTATTTGTCGAATGCATTATAATCAAAGAATCACCAATTAGTCTATAGGTCCTATTTTTATCCTACTTATTTCCCTGCTGGAGGTAGATGTCCCAATGGCCGTCCGATCCCGTTCCGTGCTAAGCGTCGTCATGGCGTTCATGCTGCTTTTTATCTCGCTGCTGCTTCCTTGGCCGCATCAAGGGAATGCGGCTGCCGCCTCCCCGTCCATTCGAATTCTTGAAATTACCGACAGCGGCGTTTCCGATTTGTCCCCTCTGCTTAGTCAATCCGGCTACGCTGTCGAAACGATGAGCATGAAGAGGTTCGTCGCTTCGCGGACGGAGCTGGACGGCCTTTATGACGCCGTCTACATCGGTAAGGGCAAATACAATCCGGAGACGCTCCCGCTGCTGGACGACAGCAACAGGGAGAACAGCCAGAACACCAAAACCAAGCTGAACGACATCACCCGCCTCAAGGCGCAGGAGCTGATCGACGGTTATGTGAACAAGGGCCTGCTCGTCATTTTGTACAGCGATAGCACAGCGGCCGACGGTTTGCTGTATCAGCCAGCCGCGGCAGGCGGCAAATCCGGCGTACTCAAAGCGAGATTCGGCGTATACAACGAGTCCGGCAAGCGCAGGGACAACGTGCTTTTTGTAGATCAGGCCGGGTTGAACCGCTTGCCTAATACACTGGCCGAGGCTAAATACAACACCATGCTTCGCCTGCGGCCTGAGCTGCAGCTGACGGAATCGCCAGCAGACTATTTGGCGTCACCATCTGTCGTCTACCGGGCGGGAGACAAGCTTTCCTTCCGCTATTCCAAGCCGGACCGCTCCGGGCTGCGCGCTAATCTGTACGTTAGCCTTGATTCATCGCTGCGTTTTCAGCCGGATCAGCTCGTTGCCTCTTCGGAAGCGCCGGGCGCTTCAGGAGAGCTCAGCTACCGCATGCCAAAAGGCTTTTCAGGGCTCTACTACTGGAAGCTCGAGCTGACGGACACTGCAACTGGCATTAAATCGTACCGCTCCGGCGTCATTCGCTACCGTGACCAACAGACCGTCATCCGCGTGCTGCAGATTATGCCCGGCAAGGATGTCAACAGCTCCCTCAAAAACAACGATGTGCTGAGCCAAAGCTACCTGTCGAGCGAAGATTACCGGATCGAGCTCTCAACCACGGGTACGGATGCCTTTAATACCAAGGGAGGCGCGTACGGCTACGATTCCATCGGCAGCAAATACGACATGCTCCTCTTCGGCTTTAGAGATTCTTACAATAACGCCGCGTCAATGAGCGAAGCGGCTGCCGGGGCTGTCAACGCCTTCATCGCCACCGGACAAAGCGTCATGTTTACGCATGATACGGTGTTTATCGCAAGCGGCACGACGGACAACGTGTGGACGCGCAATTTTAAGGGAGTTACGGGACAGACCGGCGTTATGACCAACATCGGCCTGAAGGCGCCGAAGCCATCCACCTTAGTGGGCAAAATCAACGACGGTTTGCTGACGCGCTTCCCGTTTAATTTGGATGCCGGGACACCTTCCGTCGCCAGCACGCACAGTCAATATTTCATGCTGGATCTCGAAGATCCGGCTGTCATTCCGTGGTACAACATCAAGGGCGGCACGCGTGACGACAACGACAGCTGGAACCATTACTACACTTATTCCAAAGGAAACGTTACTTACTCCGGCACCGGACATGTGTTCACCGGAGGCAGCGCCGGATTCCCGGATTGGGAGGAAAGGCTTTTTGTCAATACGATGTACCGCGCCTATATGGGCTCCAACCATAAACCGGAGCTGACCGTATACTCGCCTGCAGCTTATTCGGAGGCGGCCGGCAACGATATTCCTTCCTATCAAAAGATCCCGGTCAGCTTTACCGCTCAGGACGCCGATTACAAGGACCGGAAGCTGAACGCCAAGGTTGAATTTTTGTATAAAGATTCAGACGGCAGATCCGTCGTTCGCACGATGTACAATTCGGCTGATTTGCAAACGGGAGCGCTGGTGGCGGAAGCTTATGAAAATCCGCTTCCCGGCGGCGGCAATTTGACCATCCGTTTTACGGCCAGCGATAAACAAGGAGCGTCCGTCACCGAAAGCGTAGAGGTGCGCGTGAAGGCCGTCGCTGCCCAATTGCAGGTTGAAAGGAGCGCCAGCGGCACGCTCAAAGGCGTTTATGTGGAGAAGGACAAAGAGTTCCAACTGAACTACGCCGTCCGGCCTCAGCCGATTTCCGGACTGAACGCCCAGACCGGCGGCATGACGATCGCCTCCCCGTCCTTTTCGGAAAAGCTGCCGCCAAATGTGGATATCGTCACCTTGCCGGAGGGCTTTACGAAGTCCGGCTCTCTGTCCGGCGGCTACACGATTAGCGGCATTCTGCCGGATATCCGCTATACTTCGGAATCAGGGGACTCCATTTACCGCGCTGAGCCGGTGAACTTCAGCCTGATAGCCAAGGCAGCCGAGCTCGGCAAGCTTCAGCTGGACGCTGCGGCACTTTCCTTCCGCAATTTGGGACTGTCCGCCGTGACTAAAATGAACTTTAATCCGCTGACGCTGGAGGCCGTTATTAAACCTGCTCTCCTGTCGCTTCCGCCAGAGGTGGAAATCGCGTTTGGTGAAAGCTATAAGCTGCTCCTTCATAAAGAGCCTGCAGAAGCAACCGATATCGGCCTGGAGTGGAGCTCCAGCAATACAACCGGTGTAGCCCTTCAAGAGCCTGTCAAAGACGGGATTATGATTCGGGGGCTGCAGCAGGGAGCCAGCTCAACCGTCACCGTTACCGACAAGCTTAGCGGGCTCAGTGCCAGCACGCTCGTCCGGGTCATTCAGCCGGGGCTGTCCATTGATACCGCCGATAAAAAACGAAGTTATACGCTGGGAAGCCGGATCGGACTTAACGGACTGCTCGTTAAACCGTCCAGCGAAAGTTTGCCGTCCAATGCCCAGCCGGTCTGGTCAGTCTCTCCGCAGCGCACCGGCGAGGAAGGAATTGTGGAGCTGCAGCGGACAGCGGGGCAGACGGAATGGTCAGCCGGATTTTATCCGGTGCAGCCCGGCACCTATACAATTAAAGCAAGCGTGAACGTACAAGCTGTGTCCAGCTCTACCGGACTGGCCGAAATCAAAACCTATGTTTCATCCGAGCTGACGCTTGAGGTTGTCCAGCCTAATTTGCAGCTGAACGGCCCCTCTGTCATTGTAGCCGGGGATGATAAAGCGGCATGGACGCGCGGATGGGGAGCGCCGCAGCCGGTAGAAACGCTCTCGAGGCCCCCGACTTATACATGGAGCTGGGAGCCAAAAAGCGGAGATACCTCCCGTTTGCGCCCCCTGTCCGACAACCAGATGACCGCCTTGAACACGGAAAAGCCCGGCCAGGGAACTGTGGCCATTACCGCCGCGCAGCCGTTAAAAGCCGGAGGTACTGCGGTCACCATTGCCAAAACGGGCAAGGAAGTTTCCATCATTGCCAAGCCGCAGCTAACAGCCGGCCGCACTGAACCGCTGCTTCCGGGAGAAAGTACAACGCTGAGCCTGCAATGGGGCGCTGCCGTTCCGCCCGGGCATTCGGTGCAATGGTCCGTTTCCGGCTCTGGCTCGCTTTCCGGCGATGCGCAGAGCTCCCGCCAGCTGACAGCTTCCAAACCGAACGGCAGCGGCGGAACGGCGACTGTATCGGCGACTGTGACAATGAAGGATACGGGATATACGTTCACCATCCAACATTCAGCAGCCGTTATTGTCCCGGCTCTAGCCCTTCACGGACTGCCGGAACTTGCCGTTCCCGGCCAGCCTGTTCCTGTAACAGCAGTCTGGAAGGACGGCTATAACAAAGGGCTGGGAGCATTAACTTGGGGGACAGCCGGAACGCCGGCGTCCCGGGCTTCCATCGCTGCACTTGCGGGCCAGCCGGGAAAAGCTGTGTTTACGGCTTTGGAAACTGGAGCCGCCAAAGCTTCCGCCTCCTTAAAGCTGACGGATAGTTATACCGCTGTCGTTTCCAGCCCGATAACGATTGTTGATTTTACCCTTCCCGCCGCGCTGGAAATGAGGCAGGGAGATCAGCTCAAGCTTACCGAAAGCGGGCTGCGCATCTCACCTTCCGCCCTCGCGGGAGACGTTCTTCCGCACATCAGCTGGAGCAGCGGCAATCCGTCCATCGCCGCGGTCGATGCAGACGGAAAGCTGACGGCCAAAAAGCAGGGCACGGCGATTATAACCGCCTCATACCGAGCGAATTCCCTCGCCGGCGGCACGCTGAAACGGACGATTCGCGTCACTGTAAAAGCTCCGGAGGGCGACCGGTATTAGGCTCAGGAATAAACCCGTATATACGCCAGCATGCCAAAGAGTCCCTAAGTCAGCGTTCTGACTTAGGGACTCTTTGGCATGCTGCTGTTAATCTACTAGCTTAAGCGGGCCTGTCGTCAATCTGACCCGGTTCACCCGGGGCAGCGCCACATTCTGGCTTCCGAACACGGAGTTGTTAAACTCGATAATAAAACGGGCTTTTTCCTTATCGATGCTTCCCTGATCTTCAAATCCCAGCCTGGCCCCCTGCTGAGAGGTCGGCTCAAGCTCCGTTGTGGTGCCCATTGTAGCATTAAGGGTGAGATTGCCTCGGGAGAAAAATCCTCCTCTCATCCAGAAGGCGCTGCCTACGCCATAAAGATTGGCAGAGCTATCGGTGTAAAGAAAAGCGTCCAGTACCGGACTGTCCGCCGCAGTGCCGGTGCCGTAGCCGGATTCCACCCGCTGGAAGGAATCGACCCGATACATATCAATGGGGCCGCTGCCGATGAGCACAATCTCCTTGCGGACGGCGCTCCCTTCAGCTCGCAAGCCGCGCAGAGCGGCGTCGCGAATATCCGTGCGGCCGAGAACGTACATCGTCGCGTCGACATCAACCTGCCCGGACAGCGTTACATTGCCGGTTACAAGAATATTGCCCCGCAGCTTTACCGGTCCAGCCGCCCTTGTATCCTGCTCTTCTTCTCCGTCCGCCGGCTTCGCTCCAATCGGCGCACCATACAGCTCCAGATCGCCGTTGACGATGAGCCAGTTATGCTTGCCTTTCACGGCAAAATCAATCGCCGGTAAATCGCCGTTCAGAATGAGCGGCCCATCAACAAGCGCCGACCCTTTCCGCCCAGCAGCTCCAATTGAGCGAAGGTTAACGCCGAAGTCCGCAACGGCCAGATTATAAACTGCCTTTGCCTCCTCGTAAGCCTGCAGCTCCCGCTCATAGTTGAACTTTGCCAGCTCATATTCAGACGGCGAGCTTGGCGGAACGGTTCCATCTCCCGCATTTTCTTCCGGCAGCGGAGTGTTCAGCAAAATATCCGGCAGCACCGGCTCTTCCACCGTAAGCGCGGGCGGACTGCCAAGCTGCTCATACGAGGCCCCGTACTGATTTTTCAGCTTGGCAACTAGCCCCGCAGCGCCTTCAGCGGAATAGACGGATTCAACGATCGTGCGTTCGTTTTTGCCCGCGAGAGCGCCCATAGAGTCCCGGACTTTATCCAAAAAGCTGGATCTTACGTCAATGGATACGAACTTTTGCGGAGGCTCCACGCGAATCCGGCTTCCCAGGCCATGCGTGCGGTCCGCATCAATGCCGCTTGCCGCAGCAAGACTGCGGTCATATACAGCCGTATATCCCGAGGCATCGTCCGGATAAGTCGTCCCGTTTCCATACAGCATGTTGGAGCCGTCTCCTGTAATGAGCAAGCCGCTGCCCTCTTGAGCGGCACTTCCGGTGCCGGCATAAGGATCCAAATACATGAACTGCGTCTTCTGCGTCCTCAGCTTGCCCAAGTACACATACTCCGCCGTATCGCTTAGCAGCAACCCTTCTCCCGCGTACAGATTGCCTCTGAAATACGGCGCGCCGTGCACGGTGACCATGCCTTCGGAGCCAAACGCATACTTGAGAAAATCAGGGTAGGTATCCAGCACAATTTCCTGCTGCAGCCGTCTGAGCGCTCCGTCTACCTGGGCCTCCGCCGTCACAATCAGAGCAAACTGGTACGCTCCGCTGCCCGTCCCAACCGGCGAACCGCATTCGCCCTCATCCGCACAAAGCACGCTGACTACTTGGTAAAAGGGCCGGGACGCCGCATCCAAACCGCTGCTTCCGGTATTCATGTCCCGGTTCAGCTGCTCGTTGAATCGGATTGTAAAGTTCTTCAGCTCGTCCCCGAGCGACTCTGGATCAATGGATCGGTTGTTGAACCGGTCGTAAATTGCGGCCACCGCCTCATCCAGCCCTTTTTGGGCCAGATGCAGGCTTTGGACATTTTCCTCGCTTCGCTCGGTTCGCAGCGCTCCGCCCAGACTTGCGCCAAGCACCGCGACCCCAAGCAGCGACAGCAGCAAAATGAGGAATACGACCAGCAGCAAGGAGGAGCCTTTATCCCCCTTCACGTCCACGCTCTCGGAAAAACGGCTAAAACCCGAATTTGCTTTCCACATCGAGTGTATACTCCTGTCCTCCGAAAGTTTGCAGCAGCCGGAGCCGGATGCTCAGCAAGCCGCTCGTGCATTCCTGTCCGCCTTGAGCGCATGTCAACCGGATCGCGGAGCCATCCGCTCCGTCTAACACAAGCGAGGAGTCCAGCTCCAGTCTCTGTCCGCCGGACTCCAAGTAGCCGGTCCCGGATTCATCGGTCCGCAAGGCAAGCTCCTCCGACTGTTCCGCCGAACGGCCAGGCTGCTTGAAAAACAGCCGAATGCCCTGATCAAAATCTGCTCCCTCAGGAACAGCCTCAATCCGGCTCGGACCAACCGTATACAGCCTAGCCATAATTGCGCTCATGACCATATCTCCATCCTCGCGAAGCTCGTTTTGCACCTGAACACGCTCGTACGCATTCATACCGAACGACACTGTGGCATAGATTACTCCCATTACAACCGACAACAAGCTGAGCGCCGCGATCAGCTCAATGAGCGTATAGCCCTCTTCCCGGCGGAGACGGTTAACGAATCGTTTCATCGGTTAAATACCCCTCCACACGCACCGATTCGGAGCGGCGGCCGCCCGTATCCGAGCTTACTTCGACCTGGACCGCCATCAAATAAGCCGAAAGCGCCGAGGAACCCGCCGCCCCGCCTGAAGCTGGCGCGATGGAACCAGCAGTTGGACTTGCCGCTAACGCTGATGCTTCCTTTTCCTCCGGGTCAAGCTCCAAATAAGGGGCCAGCTCCGGCTGGTACGTGATTTTGACCGCATAGGCCACACCGTTAATTTCAGGATTCAGCACATGAGCCAGCGTCGCCGTGTCGGCAACAAACTCTGAGTACCGCTCGCAGCCGCCGGATGGCCGGCATTGCGCTGCTTCCAGCGCCGGATAACCTCCACCTGCGTCGGCCACAGTGAAATAATCATGCAGCGGAGCATAAGCTTCCTTCTGGATATAAGCCAGAGCGTTGCGGGCCAGATGAACGGCAATGGTTTTGTTCTGGTTCTGCTTGCTGTAGGACATCGCCTGCACAAAAAAACCGCTCAGCGTCAACGCAACAATGGATAAAATGACGATAGAAGCCATTATTTCCAGCAGCGTAAACCCCTGCTCGCCCTCTCCTGTCTGCTGCATTTCCGCTCTTCCCTTCTTGTTGCTTGCCTATTCTGTATATCGACCAAAACTTGGAGTTTTATTAGGTCTTTAGACATAAACAAACTCGAAAAACCAAGGTCTATAGACCTTGGTTAAGGCGATATGCCGATAGTTTTCTATGAAAAGGGCTGCGATTAGAATCCCGTAAAATGCAAAAAGCAGAGTCCGTTAGGACTCTGCTGCATTACCGCCGATCGGAATTACACGCGCTTCGCGCCGCGTCCGCCGCGCTTGCCTTCCGTGTTCTTCTTCAGAGACGAGATCCGTTCTTCGCTATCTTTTAGGAATCGGGACATCTTATCCTCGAAAGAGGGCTTGCCGAATGCAGGGCGACCGCCGCCGCCACCCTTGTTGAACGGACGGCCACCACCGCCGCCGCCACCTGGGCCGCGTCCGCCGCCGCCGAAGCCGCCGCCACCCGGACCGCGCGGTGGGCCTCCACCTGGACCGCCTGGGCCGCGTCCACCGCCGCCAAAGCCGCCGCCGCTTCCGCCTTCACGGTTGAAGCGCTCACGCGCTGGAGGCGCGCTGCCTTCAGGGCGGTCAATTGCTTGCTTGATGGACAAACCGATCTTGCCGCCTTGATCGATGTTGATGACTTTAACCGTCACGACATCTTCCAGCTTCAGATGGTCCTTGACGTCCTTCACATAATTGTCGGCAATCTCGGAAATGTGTACGAGGCCAGTGACACCCCCCGACAGATCGACGAATGCCCCAAAATGTGTAATGCCTGTCACTTTGCCCTGTAATTTGGCGCCCACTTCTATTGCCATAAAATAAAATGTTCCTCCCTAAAAGTTGTGCGAAGCATGTTAACTGCCGCTACCATGCCAATCCCTGCATTGAGGGCACGCTTAATCTTAATTATACCGTATCGTTAAAAGCAAGGTCAACAGACGGATGCCCGGCCTGCTAAGCCTTCCGAGCCTTACTCCGACGGAGTAATCAGCTCTTCGCCGGGTTTGACGAGCCCCTGCTTTTTGGAGGCGAGCTGGGAAATGTATTCGGGGTCGTTGAGCTGCTTCATTTGCGCTTTGAGCTCTTCGCTCTTCTTTTGCATTCCATCCAGCCGTTCCTTAGCGACAGAAAGCCTCTGCTCCGTCTCGGCTTGCCGTTCCATTTGAGAGAACAAGGTGTACCCCGCCCACGCTAGAATGACTGTCATCGCCACTAGCCACAGCTTAAATCTTCTGCGTGCACCCGTCGTTGTCGGACTTATCATCTACGTGAATCCTCCTGTCTCTTTCAAGGTAGGGCTTGAAGGACCGGAGTTATATCCAATCACTTGCGTTTAAGCCGCTTCCAAGCCTGGATTAACCCATTCGACAAACGCATCCACTTCTCCTGCACCTTCCAGCGGATGAACATCTGACGAAGCCGCCTGCCTAACGGCCGGAGCAGCGGGCCTAACATCCAGCGTAACAAAATCCAAATTGGACGAACCAATTGTAACACAATTCGGACGATGAAAATAGAAAAGGCAACTAGAAAACCTGTCAAAACGCGAACGATTCGGTATAAAGCGATCAAGGGCCGAATAATAAGCATGTCCGTCAGTCGAATCAAAAATCCGATAAGCGCCCGCACCGCTCCAATCAGCCATCGGAACAGAGCGATTGCCGCCCCGCTAAAAGCCAGATAATGCAGGCAAATCCCAATCAGCAAACCCAGGAACACATACGCCCGCACCTCGCCGTCGTTGCTGGCGTACAGAACCCGGAAAACAGCTAGCGCCGCGACGACCCAGTACGCGATATCCAGCACCGGCAAAATCCACCGGGGGAACCGCAGCTCGTGGGACACAACGCGGTAGCCGTCAAACACTGTACCCATCATCAGGCCGGACAGCAGCAGCATTGCCATCGTCCAGCCTTGAGTTTCCAGCGTCACTTGAATATCTTCCCGAACAGGCCTTTGGATTTAACGGTTTGCGAGCCGTCCAAATAGGCGAGGGAATGGACAAGCCCTTCAATCGCAACAAGTCCCTGTTCCAGGCTCAGATGTTTCATATGCAGGTTCTGGCCTCGAATCGCCAGAAACCCAAGCTCGGTTTCGAGCAGAAACTCTTCATTATCAAAGCTTTCTACATTCAGCACCCCGGTTATCTCCAGAAGCTTGCGGTTCAGCATTTTGACTTCCTGCCGCTTCTGCCCCTTCGTAGCTTCATTCATGCCTCGTCCCCTCCTTATAAGCCAAGCTTATTAGGAGGGGACGAGGTTTAGAACCTATAGGAGTGGGGGGTAATCCTCATTAACCATAGCTTGCGCCGCTCAAACACCTTGAAGCAAAATTTTTAAAAAAATCTGCAGCGATCCATTTTTACAGAGCAAAAAAGGCAAGGTCCGCAGACCTTGCCTTAACATTCTATTCATCCGGCGGGCCGGCTAGAAGCCAAGCCCGTCGTCTTCGCGTTCCCGCGCTTCTTCCTTAATCAACGTATAGAGCGTTGCTGCCTCATCTTTGCGGGTCGTTTCCGCCGTGCGCTCGATGCGTACGGTGATGTACTTCTGCCCGTATTGGATACGCAGCTCGTCGCCGGCTTTGACGGAGCTGCTCGGCTTGGCCTCGCGGCCGTTGATCCATACGCGTCCCTGCTCCGACACATCTTTGGCGACGGTGCGCCGCTTGATGAGCCGGGAGACTTTAAGGAACTTATCGAGCCTCAATTACTTGATGGCTTCTTTCAGCTTGTTGCCGGCTTTGAATGCAGGAACTTTGGATTCCGGAATGCTGATTTCTTTGCCCGTTTGCGGGTTGCGGCCCGTGCGGCTGGAACGGGTGCGGGTTTCGAATGTGCCGAAGCCGATCAGTTGAACTTTGTCGCCGGAAGCAAGCGCATCGGTAACTTCGCCCAGGAAACCGTTAAGTACGGATTCCACGTCGCGTTTAGTCAGGCCGCTCTTCGTTGCAATGTTGTTAATCAGGTCATTTTTGTTCATCGTAAATTCCTCCCGAAAGATAAAGTTCTCAAGTGAATTGCAGTGGTGGTTGCTGCCATGGCAGCAGGTACGGACGAAACAAGACCGGTATGCCTCAGGTCCCGTTAACTGCCCCGGCGGTCATGCCGCCTAAGGACGTTCAGGCGCCGTTCTTCTTCCCCCCGGTTTTCCGAAACTGGTGCGGCAAGCGGCGGTGCTGCCGGGATAACCGGGAGAAATTTTTCGAGGGTTACGTATTCGTTCCTCTCATGAAAAAATCCTGCTGCATCCTGAAATTTTTTTGCGAAAATCCGTCGAGAATGAGCGAAAGGTGACGAACAGATCGACATTGGCGGCCGGTGCGGAAGCGATTGAATGCGAGAAACTGCGTTAGGAATGATAGATTCATAGCCGGCAGCTCTCTCCTTACAGCAAGGCTTACGCCTCCCTATAATCCTTTCAATTTGGCCTCTTCCCACCAACGGTCCATCTCTTGTAAGTCAGTCTGGTCAAAAGATTTGCCGTTTATACGAAGTTGTTCCTCGACATAGAGAAAGCGTCTCTTAAATTTGGCATTGGTGCGGGCGAGAGACTCCTCCGGGTCGGCATCCAGGAACCGGGCGGCGTTGACGACAGCGAACAGCAAATCGCCCAACTCGCCTGCGCTTGCCTCACGGTCTCCCTCAGCCGCCGCTTCACGAACCTCGCCCAGCTCTTCCTCGATCTTCTCCAGCACGGGCTGGAGCTCGTCCCAATCAAAGCCGACCTTGGAGGCTTTCTTTTGCAGCTTATAGGCAGTCAGCAGCGCAGGCAAATCCTTCGGTATTCCGTCCAGCTGGGAGCTGCGGTCCGCATTCCGGCCCTTGAGCTGCTTCTCCTCCGCCTTCATCCTTTCCCAGTTGGCCAGCGCTTCGCCGGAGTCCGACGCATCTGTCGTGCCAAACACATGGGGATGGCGGAAAATAAGCTTTTCATTCAGCTCCTGAATGACGTCGTACACGGTGAAAGCGCCTGTTTCCTCTTCCATCTGGCTATGCAGCATCACCTGCAAAATGACGTCGCCGAACTCCTCCCGCATGCCGTCGGGATCGTCCTCGTCAATTGCCTCCAGCGCTTCGTACAGCTCCTCGATGAAGTTTTTGCGGATGGATTGATGCGTCTGCTCACGGTCCCACGGGCATCCTTCCGGGCTGCGCAAAATCGAGACGATCTCATGCAGCCGGTCAAAGCTGCGGTTCCTTAAGCTCTCGTCGGCGCTCGCCGGAACGTAGACGAGGCTGAGATTGCCATAGTTCTGGCCGCGATCCAGCTCGTAGAGCGGCACCGTGACGATGCGCTCTTCCCCGGCAACGCCTAGCGCGTGGCCGATCGTAACGGGATGCTCCTCGGGGTAACGCTCCATCAGCGTCAGCTTGACATCGGAAGCGGTAAAGTCGTCGTACACCTGACCGATGAGCGTATGCAGCTGAGGCTGAAGCAGATGCGGCTGCAGGCCGGAGGCGTCGAGCAGCTGGAACCCTTCGATAGGATCAAAGCCGAGACGCGTAAAAGCGATGTCCAGAAAGCTTTCGCCGCCCAAAATATGCAGCTGTACGCCTTCCTCCGGACAGCGCTCCCGCAGCAGCTGAACCGTACGCTCCGCCACCATGGGATGGCCGGGGACGGCATAAAGAATACCGTCCGGCGATTGCTTGGCTAAAGCCAGCAGCTCGCGGGTTATGTCCTCGTACACCTGCGGAAACGAATCCGCTTCCTCGTACAGGCGGTCGAAAGAACGGACCGGTACGCCCGTTTCGCGAAGCATGTCCATCATAGGATGCTTTTCGGTGCGGACGTAGATGACGGAAGACTGCTTCAGCCTGCGCCAAATACCAAGCGTGAGCTGATCCGGATCTCCGGTTCCAAGTCCGGCTATCGTAATGGACGGCGCGGAAGCGCCGGCTCCATCCTCCGGATGGCGGTTGGTGCTCGATGGGGCTTTCATGACGCTGCTGCGCCTCCTTCTCGTTACGGTCGCGGCTTCCTTTCCGCCGAAGCGGACGGCTAAGCCTCCCTTAGACTTTACTTGGCTTGAAGCCAGGAATCAAGCGGCCTCGCTCTCGGTATGGAAAAATAAGTCATACAATTCCTGAATCAAGTAGAATATGCGGTTGGTGAAGGCTTTCGAGCGTGAAATGAAAGTTTGTTAGTAAGGTCGCTCAAAGCGGGCAATTAGGCTTGTTTCGGCGGGATTAGGGCGTTTAGTGAGTGCGGTTCT
The DNA here is from genome assembly GCF_023715725.1 of Paenibacillus pasadenensis. Lineage (GTDB taxonomy): Bacteria > Bacillota > Bacilli > Paenibacillales > Paenibacillaceae > Paenibacillus_O > Paenibacillus_O pasadenensis_A. Next base: position 39,367 of record NZ_JAMBOT010000016.1, on the reverse strand, counting down.
TCGCAGACCGGCATGTTTAAGGGCGTTTGACGACCTTTTTATTTGATCAAAGTTAGAAGGTGTCTACTTTTGATTCTAAGTCCACTTTTGGGCTTATTTCGGTATTTATGTGCTGATTAGGCTCATTTAAGGCCATTTTTGGGCTTATTTTGGTGTTTATGTGCTGATTAGACTCATTTAAGTCCAATTTCGGGCTTAATTTGGCGTTTATGTGCTGATTAGGCTCATTTAAGTCCAATTTCGGGCTTAATTTGGCGATTTCGCATCTATCAGGCGAGTTTAAGGCCACTTTTGGCCTTATTTCAATGTTTTTGCACGGATTATGCGGGTTTAAGGGCGTTTGATGCCCTTAGTGAGTGCCGTTCGGCGCACATCGGCGGGTTTAAGGGCGTTTCAGGCGCCGTAGTAAGGCAGAGCCAACTGCGGCTCTCACGCCCGCTACCTGCTGCGGCGAGGCAGCAGCCGCCAGCGAGCCAGCCGCGCGGCAAGCCCGGCACCGCCGGGCAGCAGGCGCAGCTCTGCCGCGGAGACGGCGCCGAGCCGCAGCAGCGCGGCACCGTACACGGCGGCGCCGAGCGCAACGCCGGCGAGCGTCTGCGCGGCGGCGCTCAGGCGCGGCGGCAGCGCCGGCGCAAGCGCCGCGAGCAAAGCTGCGGCGCGCACAGCCGCGCCCGCAGCGGCGCTCATCGCCGCCAGCGCAAGCGCAGCTGCCGCGAGCCGGCGCAGCGCAGCGCGTGCGGGCTGCGCCGGCGGCGCAGCGAGCGCAGCGGCTGCGCGTGCCGTCGCGAGCGCGCCGAGCAGCGCGGCAAGCGCCGTGGCGGCGATGCCCGCCCAGGCGGCGCCAGCGATGCCTAGCGGCGGCACAAGCGCCGCGTTGAGCGCAGCTTTGGCCAGCGCCGCGAGCAGCAACAGCGCCGCAGGCGTGCGCAGCGCGCCGAGGCTCTGCAGCAGCGGGGCGCATACTGCGCTGAGCGCTGCGGCGAGCGCTGTGCTGCCGACGAGCGCCAGCGTGCCGGTCGCCTGCGCGTCCGTGTAAAACATTACATTGAGCGGCTTCGCCAGCACGATGAGCCCCGCTGCCGCAGCGGCTCCCGCAAGCGCAGCTGCACGCAGCGCCAGCCGCGCGGCTGCAGCCGCCTCATGCGGCGCGGCGCGCCGCGAGCGTACCAGCTGCGGAACGACTGCGCCCGCAGCGGCTCCCGCAACCATCGCCACAAGCTGAATAAGCGGCTGGCCCCGGCTATAAAGGCCAAACGCAATCATCGCTTCCGCTCCGCTCAACCCGCCCTCGCTCAGCAGACGCGGCACGGTGAACGCATCAATTACTCCCAGCACTGGGGAAACAATGGCGCCGAGCGCTACCGGCAGCGCGATAACACCAAGCCGGCGCATCTCCGCCGTCAGCCCTTTCATCAGCGGCAGCGTTCCCGAGCGCTTTTCCGCTTGTTCGCGCCTCTCAGCTTCCAGCTCCCAATAAATTCCGCTCCGGCCGGCCGCCGAAGTCAGCATGCCGCCGTTCGCAACGGCCGCGCTATCCTTGCAGCCGCTACGCTCCTTGGCCCCTTCCTCCGTCGCTTCGGCAGCTGCGGAAGACGCTTTCGGCCTGCGCATCAGCCAAACGAGCAGCAGCAGTCCTGCCGCTCCGCCAAAAAACGATCCAGACATCGCTCCGGCCGCTAAGCCTTCCTCGCTCCAGCCCGCTTCCCAGCCTAAACGCAGCAGAAGCAGCATCGCGGCGACGCGGACGCACTGCTCCGCCAGCTGCGACCAGGCTGTCGGCCTTAAATCTCCGCTGCCTTGCGTATAACCCCGCAGCGCGGCAAGCGCTGGAGCGAACCACAGCGAGGCCGCAACGGCGCGGACCGACCGCGCCGCCGCCGGATCGCCGACAAGCCGGGCGAACGCCTCCGCTTCGGCCCAGAGCAGCGCAAAACCAGCCGCCCCGAAAAGCGACAGCAGCACAACGCCCGCTGCTGCGGCTTGGCGGGCTCCGACGCGGTCTTCCGCTTCCAGCAGCGTCGCGGTGCGGATTGCGACTGCAACCGGCAATCCTGCCGTAGCCAGCACAAGAATGAGCTGATAAAACGGGTAAACCGCGTTGTAAATGCCGAACACGCGGTCGCCAGCCACATTTTGCAGCGGAATTTTCTGGAGCGTGCCAATCAGCTTTGACAGCAGCGCCGCCCCGGCAAGCATTGCCGCTCCGCCCAGCATTCCCTTTTTGCCGCCGCCGATCCCTTTCCCCGCTTGCTCTCCCATAGTTCGCTTCCGGTCCCTTCACTCGTCCTTTCCCACCATTATAACGGATTGTCCTGCAGTCTTGTCCCGTCCGAGCTTTTTTCCGACCCGATTCGCGCTTCCCGTTTGACGAATCCTCTTCCTTTCTGTCGTATGGGCCGAGTTTTAGCTGCATATGCTGGAGTAGCGGCGTTTTTCAGCTGTTTCCGGCAGGAACGGCAAGGAGGTAGGGTATGGATTATTACATGGATTACATGATATGGAACGAACGGCAAAAAGCCAGCCAATACGAATGGCTGGCAGATTATTATCGGAACCTTGATTCAGAGCTAAGCTCTTCTTACGCTGTCATGAGCCGGGAGATTCTGGACAAAATTCTGGCAAGCGAATACGGTCTGTACGACCCTCTGGCGACCCCAATTTCTCCTTTGGACAGTTTTAACGCAGCGTCGGCGTTAAGCCCGTCGCAGGCCGCAGCTTATTTTCCGCACGCCCTGCCTGGCTTGGAGGGTGGCCAGCCTGCGCATTCGAGCACCGGGATGTTTGCCGAGACATTCCCTATCGGGCGAATCCCCGGCCAATTCGCTCATCCGTACGGGCAGCAGCATCTACCCTTTCCCGGGCTCGCTGCTTCCATTCCGCCGGGATACGCTGTTACTTCCAATTGGGTCAACTATTCCGCAGCTAATGCGGGCGATGCGTATGGTTCTGCCGAGCTCGCCCCGTCCATTCGGCCTGGATACGCTGCTGCCTCCGCTTGGGCCAACACTTCCGCAGCAGGCGCTCACGCCGCATTCGGATCATCCGCGCCGCTGTCAGCTTCTGATGCCAACCCGCCTGGCGAGCTCTTCCAAGCGGTTGCCAACAGCGAACAGGCACCTTCCGTACAAAACAGCGTTTCCTTCTATCCTGCCCCGATGGGCCGTGCAAAAAAAGAAGCTTCGCCCGATTCCGATCCCGAATCTTCCGCTTATGCGCTTGTGCGTCTCCTGCATGCCGCGCCGGGCCAGCCGCAGCTGGCGCTCACGCTGGAAGGTGCTCCCGCAGCTTTGGAAGCCGATTATCTCACCGCTTCTCCCTACGCAGCGGTGCTGAGGGGAAAACATACGATTCGGCTGGTCTCGTTCAAGGATGACGAGGAGAAGGCGGATCGGAAGGATCGGGAGCCGTTCGAATTTGAGCTGAAATTCAAGGGAGGCGGACGGTACACCGTCGCAGCTGCTCCATCGGAAAAAGACGCCGGGACACAGCTGCTGGTATTCGACGACGAAGAGGAGAATCGCGAAGACCGCACAAAGGTCCGGCTTCTTAACCTTGCGCGCGAAGGCCCCGTCGATGTCATGATGCGAGACGGGGGAACGCTTTTTCGCAAAGTAGCTGCGGGCTCCTCGTCGCCTTACATTACGCTTTCCCCCGTTGAACTGCGGCTGGAGCTGACGGAGGCCGGCTCTCTTCGCCTGCTGCATGCAAGCGAGCCTCTGCTGTTCCCGGCCGCCAGTTCTTTAACGCTCGTTTACGCCGGATCGCCGCCCACGCTGATGCTTCTGTCCGACCGCTGAGCTTTGACGAACGAAAATCCAGGTTAACGTCAACAAGCTTCCGCTCTCGATTATCCAATCGAAAATGGAAGCTTGCCGGGGGCAGAAGCTATTCTACTGTTCCATTTGCTTGGCGAGGAAGCCAGCTGCTGTTTCCGCCATTTTGATCTCGAGTTGAGCCATTTTGACCGAATCTTCCTTGCTCATGAGCACAACCGTGCCGATGGGATCGCCGCCGGCGATGATTGGAGCAGCTACGAAGGAAGAATAGGTCTCGGGAGCGTTTTTCACAATTTCGTGCTCGCCGCTTTCCAACGCCGTCTTGCGGCTGTCCATCGCTTGCTCCAGCAGCGAACCGACCGGCTTGTCCATGTAATCCTTTTTGGAAGCCCCGGCAACGGCAATAACCGTGTCGCGGTCGGAAATAAGCGTAATATGCCCGGTGCTTTCACTGAGCGATTCCGCGTACTCCTTGGCAAAATCGCCAAGCTCGCCGATTGGGGAATACTTCTTGAGAATGACCTCGCCGTCGCGGTCCACGAAAATCTCAAGCGGGTCGCCTTCGCGAATCCGAAGCGTACGGCGGATTTCTTTCGGGATAACGACGCGGCCGAGATCATCGATTCGACGCACAATTCCAGTTGCTTTCATTGTCATGTTGCCCCACTTTCCTCGAAGAGTTGTCAGTCGACTGGATGCTCGCTGGTACTGATGTATGCGGGATAGGAGTTGATCTGTCAGGTGTTGACCCTCGAATCTGACCATAGTATTCATCCGCTCCCATTTTCTTATGCACTGTCCCAGCTGACGTTGTCCTCTTCTGGAAAATAGCCCGTCGATCGCCATTCCATCCGCCTTTTCGAATCGGAGCCAATGCTTTCCTCGAATGCCAAACAGCCTGCTGGAATCAAATTCCGGCAGGCTTTTCGATGCCCGATCACTCCATTTCTAAACCGTCAGATATCGCCGAACAACCTCGTCGTTCATCTGTTCCATCTCTCCCTGCCAAGCGACAGAGCCTTTTTCCAAAATATACACATAGTCGCCGACGCTGCGCACAAATTCCAGGCTTTGCTCCACTAGCAGAATGGCCGTGCGTCCATCGGACTTAATGGAACGGATGACATCGCGGATGTCGTCAACAATTGAAGGCTGAATGCCCTCGCACGGCTCATCCAGAATGAGCAGCTCCGGCTCCGCCGCCAGAACACGGGCAAAAGCAAGCTGCTGCTGCTGGCCGCCGCTCAGATCGCCGCCGCGCCGCTCATACATCGTCGGCAGGACAGGGAACCGCTCAATTGCCGCTGGCGGAATCTCGTCGCCGCTGCGCCGGCGGGAAGCCTCCAGGCCGATCAAAATATTTTCGCGGACAGTGAGCTGCCCGAATATTTCCCTTCCTTGCGGCACGTACCCGAGCCCGCTTCGCGCGCGCTCGCCGGGAGGCTTGCGCGTCAGCACGCTGCCGTCGTAGCTGATTTTTCCGGCTTTTGCCTTCAGCACGCCCATAATGCTTTTGACGAGCGTGGACTTGCCGGTGCCGTTGCGCCCCAGCAAACAGACTACCTGGCCGGGCCGCACCTCCAGCGTCACGCCGCGCAGCACGAGGCTTTCCCCGTAGCCGGATTCCAGCTGTTCCACCGTCAGCATGCCGCTTCCCTCCTTTTGCCCAAGTACACTTCAGCGACCCGCTCGTCGGCCTGCACCTGATCCATCGTGCCTTCCATTAACAGCCGGCCCTCGTGCATGACGGTGACAATGCTGGCAAAATTGCGCACAAACTCCATGTCATGCTCCACAACAACAACTGCCCGGTCACGTGCGATTTCCTGCAGCAGCACGCCCGTTTTTTCGGTTTCACGGTCGGTCATGCCCGCAGCCGGCTCGTCGAGCAGCAGCAGCGAAGGCTCCTGCAGCAGCATCATGCCGATCTCCAGCCACTGCTTCTCTCCGTGCGAAAGGCTGCCCGCGCGCAGCTTCTGCTTGCCGCCCAAGCCGATGCTCTCCAGCCGCGCGCCAATCAACTTCCGATCCGCCGCTCTGAGCTTTGCCCGCAGCGTCGCTGTAATGCCGCGGTCTTGCCGCATCGCCAGCTCCAGATTTTCTTCTACCGACAAACTTGGAAAAATCGAAGGGGCTTGGAATTTGCGCCCGACGCCAAGCTCTGCAATCTGATGCTCCTTACGCTTTGCAAGATCGATCTCTTCCCGGTACAAAATGCTTCCGCCGGAAGGTTTCACTTTGCCGCAGATGGCGTCAAGCATCGTTGTTTTGCCTGCGCCGTTTGGGCCGATCAGAAATCTGAGGCCGCTTTTGCCCAGCACAAGGTTCATTCCCTGCACCGCCTTAAACCCGTCAAAAGAGACGGTCACATCCTCACACCGCAGAATAACGGGATCGCTCATGATCCGGCTCCTCCTTCCGTTTGCCTCTGAGCAGCAGCCTCAGCTTGCGCCAGCCGTCCACGGCCAGCCCGGCGATGCCGCGCGGCAGGAATACGGTCGTGACGATGAACAGAGCTCCCATAAAGAACAGCCAAATGTCAGGATACGTCTCGCTAAACGTGCTTTTCGCCCCGTTCAGCAGCAGCGCGCCCAGCGCGGCTCCAATCAGCGTGCCCCGGCCGCCGATCGCTACCCACAGCACCATCTCAATCGATGGCACGATGCCCATCATGGAAGGCGAGATGATGCCGACATGAAGCACGAACAGCATCCCGGCAATGCCGGAAAAAGCAGCGGAAAGAACGAATACCGCCATCTGATATTTGGCCGGATTATAGCCGAGGAAGCGCACCCGGTTCTCTCCGTCGCGAATCGCACGCAGCACCTTGCCGAACCGGCTTTTGACAATAATCCTCGCCAGCAGAAATACAAGCACTAACACGGCGGCCGTAACGTAGTAAAGCGCCGTTTTAGTTTCCGGGGACGCAAGCGAGTAGCCAAACAGCTCGCCATACCCGGTAATACCGTTCGTTCCCCCCGTATAAGCCTGCTGTCCGGTAATCAGCGTGACGCTAATAATGACGAGCGCCTGCGTCAAAATCGTAAAATAAACGCCGCGAATCCGGTTGCGGAACGTGAAATAGCCTAAAAATAACGCCACTACAGCCGGTATAGCAATACCGAGTATTACCGCCAACCAGAAGTTGCCGAAGGGCGCCCAAAACCATGGCAGCTTTGTCAGGCCGCTCCAATCCATAAAGTCAGGCAATCGGCCGCCGCTTGCCTGCAGCTTGAGATGCATCGCCATGGCGTAGCCCCCAAGCCCGAAAAATACGCCATGCCCCAAACTGAGAATGCCGGTATAACCCCATAGCAAATCCAGTCCAACTGCCGCGATGGCAAACGCCAGAAACTTAGCCAGTAGATTAAGCCGGAAATCGCTTGTGAACATCGGCGCCAGCATGAGCAGCGCGGCCGCCAGCAAATAAATTCCCGCCAGTCCGTACCGGGAAGCGCTCATTTTTTGCATCATTGCTTTCATGCTTCCGCCTCCTTCAGTCCAGCGACCGGGTGCGCAGGGCTACAAATCCTTTTGGCTTCCATTGCAGAAAAGCCACGATGCACAGGAATACGAGCACCTTGCCGAGCGATGCGGTCGTCCAGAATTCAAACAATGTGTTCGTCATGCCGATGCCAAGCGCTCCAACAACTGTGCCAATCAGCTTGCCGACGCCTCCCAGCACAACGACCATAAACGCGTCCACGATGTAGTAAGTGCCAATGGAAGGTCCGATCGGGCCGATCAGCGTCAGCGCACAGCCTGCTATGCCGGCAAGGCCTGAGCCAATCGCAAACGTCATGCTGTCCACCCGCCGGGTTGATATGCCAAGACACGCCGCCATATCCCGGTTTTGCATGACCGCTCTCATCCGGCGGCCGGCTGCGGTGCGGTAAATGTACAGAAACATCGCCAGCAGGCAAAGCGCCACCAGCCCGAGAATAAACAGCCGTTTGTAGGGAAATACCAGTCCGTCCGTGACGGCAAGCCCTCCTTCAAGCCAGGAAGGACTTTTGACGCCGACGTTGGGAGCTCCGAAAATGGAGCGGGCCAGCTGCTGCAGCGCCAGCCCTACGCCCCAAGTCGCCAGCAGGCTGTCGAGCGGTCTTCCGTACAAAAAGCGGATCAGCACCTTTTCGAGCAAAAGTCCTATCAGGAACGCCGCTGCGAAGCTGGCTAAAATCGACAGCAGGAAATACTGGTCAAACCATGATGAGGGCAAATATGCCTGAAACAGCTGTTGAGTCAAATATGTTGCATATGCGCCTACCATAATCAGCTCGCCGTGAGCCATGTTAATGACGTTCATTTGGCCAAACGTCACCGCCAGCCCCAGCGCAATCAGCAGCAAAATGGAGCTGACGCTGATTCCGTTGAACAATTGAAGCCACACTACCTCCATGCTTGAACCCTCCCTGCCGTAAAAGACCCGTGACAAAATGCGGCGCCAGTTCCCCTCCATTAGGCTGAATCCGGCGTTTCAAGCTGCGGCTCCGGTTTTTATGCTCCTTCAAAACGCAGCCCCTTTGCGTCAAAGGCGAACGCTGGAAGGTTCCAGGCTCGCCTTGTCTGCAACGATTTTGATTTTATTTGCCGGAGCTCAGTCCGGAAGCCCAGTCGTACGACTCCAGATGCGGGTCAGGTTTAACCGGTTCTCCGGAGTTCCACAGCTCCTTGAACTGGCCGTCCGCCTGAACTTCGCCGATACGGGCCATTTTGTACAAATGCTGCGTTTCCCCGTCGATTTTGACCTTGCCCTCCGGCGCGTCCCACTCCAGCTCCTTGGCCGCTTCCTTCACCTTGGCTACATCCGTTGAGCCCGCTTTCTCGACGGCAGCCGCCCACAGGTACACCGCAGCATATCCGGCTTCGATTGGATCGGCTGTCACGCGGTCAGCGCCATACTTGGCCTTGTACGCTTCGACGAATGTTTTATTCGCTGGCGTATCGGTCGTCTGGAAGTAATTCCAGGCGGCAAGATGTCCTGCGAGCACATCCGCGCCGATACCGCGAATTTCTTCCTCCGCTACCGATACCGACAGCGTCGTCATGTCAGCTGCGCCGATGCCTGCATCCTTCAGCTGTTTGAAGAAGGCAACATTGCTGTCCCCGTTCAGCGTATTAAACACGATGTCGGGATCGGCGGCTTTGATTTTGCTGATAATCGTGGTGTAGTCGGTATGGCCAAGCGGCGTATATTCCTCGCCCGCCAGCTCGCCGCCCTTTGCTTCCAGCTGCGCCTTGATGATTTTGTTCGCCGTTCTCGGGAAGACGTAGTCGGAGCCGAGCAGATACACCTTTTTGCCGCGGTTCTCCAGCAGCCAGTCAACCGCCGGGATGATTTGTTGGTTCGTCGTCGCTCCTGTGTAAAAAATGTTCGGCGAAGCCTCAAGCCCCTCGTACTGAACCGGATACCAAAGCAGTCCGTTCAGCTCCTCGAATACCGGCAGCATCGCTTTACGGCTTGCGGACGTCCATCCGCCAAACACTGTCGCCACCTTATCTTCCGACAGCAGCTTGCGCGCCTTCTCCGCGAAGGTCGGCCAGTCAGAGGCGCCGTCCTCGGTGACCGGAACGATCTTTTTGCCAAGCACGCCTCCTTTTGCGTTAATTTCTTCAATCGCCATCATTTCCGCGTCCTTAACCGATACCTCGCTGATGGCCATCGTTCCGCTGAGTGAATGAAGGATTCCGACCTTGATTTCGCTGCCGCTTTCACTTGGTGAAGAGCTTGCCCCTGGCGAAGCCGACGGGGACGATCCCGACGCCGGTTCGTTCTGACCGCATCCGGCCAGCATAACCGCCAGTGATAATGCCGCCAATCCCAGTGCCTGCCGTTTAAATTTGCTCTTTTTCTCTCTCATTCCCTCTCCACTCCCCTCAATAATCCGAACATTATGTAGGCGGGTACTGCTTCTCTGTTCGTGATTTGTATTATAGAGGGAGGACAAAACTTATGTCAACATATCTAACATTAAAATATTGAATCCAGGTCTTTGTACCTTATTTCGATTAAATCCGAACTCTTAAATGTAAGATTTTAGTCCATTTATCCTGATTTCAGTTTGGTTTTAAGTCTTTTCACTATCCGAATCACTCTTATATGTAATTTAAACTAACATTAAATCCGACTATATGAATAGGATTTAACACGCCACTCCCTCTTGTCTCTCTCTGAATGCTCGATTTTTATTATTCGTGTTTTCATAAATATGATCGCAACAGTCACTTCTTTTGTTTTTTCAATCAAAATAAAAAGTACAGACAAAAAAACGTCCCTCGGGCAACTGTCGCTGCGAGGGACGTTTGTGTTCATTAATTAGCTTGCCGGACTTGGCGACGGGCTCGTTGACGGACTCGGAGAGGAGCTCGGCGACGGGCTTGTCGACGGGTTCGAAGACGCGCCTGGCGAAGGAGACGGGTCAGTAAACTTCTCTTTGCTCTTAACGAGCTTTGGCACTTCTTTTTCCATGTATTCGTTCAGCTTATTCTGAGCCAGCGTTTGTTTGACGCCTTCTTTGGACTGGTCAAAAGTCGGCAGCTCACGCTTCTCGACCTTAATGACATGGTAGCCATATTCCGTTTCGACAGGCTCGCCGATTACGCCGATTTCCTGCTCAAGCGCAGCTTTTTTGAAGGCTTCCACCCAGCCGCCAGCAGCTTGATCGGCATACTGGCCGCCGGCATCTTTCGAGCCCGGATCTTCGGAATATTCTTTGGCCAGCGCGTTCCAATCCGCATTAGCCGCTTCCAGCTTTTTCTTCGCTTCTTTGGCGCGGGCCAGCGCGTCTTCCTTTTTGCGCTCCTTGCCCTCGGCGTCTGTGAAGCCAACGAGAATATGGCGCAGCGTAACCTTGGTCAGCCCTTCTTTATTCTCATCGTAGTATTTTTTTGCTTCATCGTCAGTCACTTTGGCGGCCATCGTTTCCGTCACGCCAAGCGACAGCGTGATAAAGTTTTTCACGTCGTCTGCTTCAATCTTGTTGTCCTTGAGGCTTTTATCAAGCGCTTCTTTGCCCAAGGCAGCCTCGATCTGCTTGTACTGCTCGTCCGCATCTTTAGCAGCCTTGTCTTTAACTTCCTTCGTTGCATCCTTGTATACGAGCTGGTAGCCGATATATTGGTCAAGCACCATGTTTTTGTAGTCGGCCATTTCCAGGTAAAGAGCTACTTCCGGATTAATCACGCGCAGTACGTTCGTAAACGTGTCGAACTGCTCCTTCGTGACCGTTCCCCCTTCGTACTCGGCAATTGTATCCTTGCTTTCCTTCTGGCCGCATGCGGCCAAGGCAAACGCAAGCACGCCAGTCAGCACAATCATTAGCGTGCGCCGCACTGCCGGGCGCTTCGTGGATAGTAACATACTCGTCTCCTCTCGATCTGTTCAGGCATGTTAATAGTGTAGCAGAAGTTGTACTGCGGCGCATTAAAGGAACCTTAGCGCCGCAGGTCTGCCGCAGGATTTATTTACCTGCGGCTTTCTCGAGCTGAGCTGCAGCAGGCAGAGCGGCCTCGCCAAATCTTTTCAGCAGCTTCAGCGTCATTTCCAGCCGCTCGTCGCTGCTGAGCCCTTTGCCCCGGAGCGTGAGCTCCATTGGCTCTCCCTTGGCGCCGCCGCCAATGCGGCGGTAACGGTTCTCGAACTCCAGGCAAAGCCCGTCGATTGCCCGCGTATCGGCTTGCTTCGCAGCGGAGACGCTAAATTTCAGCGACCATTCGTCGTTTTTGCCGGCGCTGATCGACTCGATGCCGTAACGCGAGCCGTATACCTTGAGCCTGCCGACATCCAGCAGCGTGCTTACCGCCTGCGGCAGATCGCCGAACCGGTCCGTCAGCTCGTCATGCAGATCGTCAGTATCCTCCAGCGAGGAAAGCGCGGCGACCTTTTTGTAAATCTCGATTTTCTGAATGCTGTCGTAGATGTAGTCGGAAGGCAGATAAGCATCCAAGCTCAGATCGATGACGGTGTGAACCGGCTTCTCGACCTCCTGCTCCTCGCCGTACATTTCCTTTTTGCGGCTGGCAATCTCGTCCGCAAGCATCTGCGAATACAGATCAAAACCGACCGATGCGATGAAGCCGTGCTGCTCCGCTCCGAGCAGATTGCCCGCGCCGCGAATAGCAAGGTCGCGCATAGCGATTTTGAAGCCGGATCCCAGCTCCGTGAACTCCTTAATTGACTGGAGCCGCTTCTCGGCGACCTCCGTCAACACCTTGTCTCGCTGGTACGTAAAATACGCGTAAGCAATCCGGTTCGACCGGCCTACGCGCCCGCGCAGCTGGTACAGCTGCGAGAGGCCCATTTTGTCCGCATCATGCACGATTAAAGTGTTCACATTCGGAATGTCTACGCCGGTCTCGATAATGCTCGTGCTCACAAGCACATCGGACTCGCGGTCGAGGAAATCCAGAATGGTCTTCTCCAGCTCCTGCTCCGACATCTGCCCGTGGCCGACCGACACCCGCGCCTCCGGCACGAGCGAGCCGAGCAGCTCCGCCATCTGGTAGATGCCCTGCACGCGGTTGTACAGGTAATACACCTGGCCGCCGCGCGCCAGCTCCCGTTCAATCGCCTCGCGCACAAGCGCTGTGTTGTACTCCACCACATAGGTTTGCACCGGGAAACGGTTCTCCGGCGGGGTCTCGATAACGGACAGATCGCGCACGCCGAGCATCGACATATGCAGCGTTCTTGGAATCGGCGTCGCCGTCAGCGTCAGCACGTCTACATTCGTTTTGAGCCGCTTCAGCTTCTCCTTATGGGATACGCCGAAGCGCTGCTCCTCGTCGACGATTAGCAGGCCTAGATCCTTGAACACGATATCCTGCGACAGCAGGCGATGCGTGCCGATAACAACATCGACCGTGCCGCTCTTGAGACCTTTCATCGTCTCCGTCTGCTCCTTGCGCGAGCGGAAACGGCTCAGCACCTGCACCTTGAACGGAAAATCGGCAAAGCGCTCGCGGAACGTCTCATAATGCTGCTGCGCGAGAATCGTCGTTGGCACCAGCACCGCGACCTGTTTGCCCTCGATTGCCGCCTTGAACGCCGCCCGCACAGCAACCTCTGTTTTGCCGTAGCCAACGTCGCCGCACAGCAGCCGGTCCATCGGACGCTGCGTCTCCATATCCTTTTTGATCTCGCGAATCGCCCTCAGCTGATCCGGAGTTTCATCATAGGGGAACATCGCCTCGAACTCGTTCTGATAGGCGGTGTCCGTCCCGAAGCCGAAACCTTTCGCCTCCTGGCGCTGCGCATACAGCTTGACGAGATCGTCCGCGATGTCCTTGACGGAGCTGCGCACTTTGTTCTTGACACGCGTCCATTCGCTGCCGCCCAGCTTGTAAACCTTAGGCTCCTTCTCCTCCGAGCCGACGTACTTCTGGATCAGATCAATCTGATCGATCGGCACGGACAGCTTGTCGCCGCCGGCATACAGGATATGCATATAGTCCTTGTGAATGCCGCCGATCTCCAGCGTTCCGATGCCCATATACTTGCCGATGCCGTGGTTCTGATGGACGACGTAGTCGCCGACCTTCAGCTCCGTGTAGCTCTTGATGCGCTCAGCATTGTCCATGTTTTTATCGACGCGGCGTGTCTTGCGCTGCTTCTGTGAAAACAGCTCGCCCTCGGTAATAATGACCAGATGAGAGCCGGGCAGCTCAAAGCCGCTGCCAAGCCCGCCCTCCAGCAGCATCGGCGGCTCGATATCGTAATCGCCGAGCACGCGGCGCAGCCGGTCCATCCGCTCGCCTGTACCGGCCAGCATCATCACTTGCGCGCCGGCTTTTTTCCAGCGCTCCATCTCCGACTTCAGCACGTTCATCTGCCCGTGGAAATTCTGCATGCCCCGGCACATGAAGTTTAAAATATTTTGCGGCTGCGTATGCGGCACCTGGCGCAGGAACAGCGACAGGAACAGCGACGGGAACGGCCGGCGGTACAAAACGTCGTCGCTTTCGCGAGCCAGCTTGAAGCTTGGCAGCGACTTGCCGTTGCTCAGCAGATGCGCCTGCCATTCAGCCTCATCCCGTTCCAGCTGGCGGGCCGTCTCAATCAGGCGAGTCGGCTCGTCGAGCACAAGCAGCGTATCCTCCGGCATGTAATCATAGATGGTCTGGCGTTCAGGGTAGAGCAGCGCAATGTATTTATAAAGTTCGGGAAAATAAATATGCTGCCGCAGCCGTTCCATCTCTGCGCCAAGCTCGGAGCGAAGCCGGTCCTTGGCGGTGCGGTCGGTCATCCGGTCCAGCTGCTGCTCCAGCAGCTCGGACGCGTGCTGGGCGGCGGCGGCAAAACGCCGCTCGTCCGCAATCAGCTCCTGGCAGGGTGGAACGATATAGCTATCCAGTTTGTCGATGGAGCGCTGCCCTTCGGGATCGAACGTACGGATGGAGTCAACTTCGTCGTCGAACCATTCCATTCGAACCGCCGAATCCGCCGTTAGCGGATAAAAGTCGACGATCCCGCCGCGCACGCTCATCTCACCGCGATTCTCGACGCGGTCTGCGCGCACATAACCGAGCGCATTCATGCGCTGCAGGAATGAATCCATCGGAAGATTGGCTCCGACCGCCACCTCGATTTTGGCCTCGGCCATCACTTCCTTGAGCGGCAAATAACGCCGGACCCCGGAAAAAGGCACAACAACAATCCCGCGGTAGCCGCGGGACAGGCGAATCAGCACATCCATGCGCTGTGCGAGCATTTCGGGGCTGGATACAGCCGCCTCGGCCGCGACCAGCTCATTGGCCGGATACAGCAGCACCTCTTCGCCGCCGAGCAGCTCCTGCAAATCCTCGGCGATTTTTTGGGCGGCGAACATATTGTGCGTCACGACCAGCAGCGGCTGCTGGAATTCCTGGCGCAGGCCGGCCATTAACACTTGCCGGGACGAGCCTGCGAGGCCGGACACCATCTGTTCCTTCATGCCCTTTCGGAATCCGGCAACGATCGATTGAAAATCCCGATCGGCGGCAAAAGCCTCTAGTAACGCTTTCAAGTTAGGGCACCCCTTTTCAGTTCAAGAAGCTTGCGCGCCGTCTGTCCGTCCTGCCATCCCCCTCCGCAGCGCTTGCGGGAGCGGACGTCAACAAAGGCCTCCTGATGAACGGGGCCTTGGACAGACGGCGAATCATAACACGCAAAGGAGCCTCGGCTGCCGCCAAGGCTCTTGCCTATGTGTTTATCCTGGAATGTACGCCTTGCTTATGTCACTGCAGCGGGTTGG
The DNA here is from genome assembly GCF_023715725.1 of Paenibacillus pasadenensis. Lineage (GTDB taxonomy): Bacteria > Bacillota > Bacilli > Paenibacillales > Paenibacillaceae > Paenibacillus_O > Paenibacillus_O pasadenensis_A. The sequence continues at coordinate 24,357 of NZ_JAMBOT010000016.1, read as the reverse complement.
ATACCAGCAGCAGCTCCGGGTTGCGTGCGACGGCCTCGCTGCAGTATTCGCATACGAGCTTCACGATCATATCGCCTTCCGGATTATAGGCTATTATATCGCTGCGCTCTTCGAGGGTCAAGAAATGCAAACCGAGCCTGTTCTCCGTAATGCCCTGCAGGCTCGAGATGGTGCCAAGCGGAATCCGGCAATGCCGGCACTCATAATGAATCGCCATCATGTGACCTCCTGTCCAACGTTTCGTTGGTAACAGCATGCCCACATTATGGCTTTTTTAACGATCGGCTCAGCTGTTGAACTTGCCCATCGTGTCGTCGAACGGATGCTGCAGCGCATGCTCGGCGGCATCGCAGGCTTTGTCGATCATTGTCTGCACCGCATCGCGCTCGCTTTTCGGAAAATTCGACAACACATAGTCGGCAATAATCATGCCGTTTGTCGGACGGGAAACACCCATGCGAATCCGGTTAAAATTCTGTGTGCCCATATGCTGAATGATTGACTTAATGCCGTTATGGCCGCCCGGCCCGCCCTGATAACGCAGGCGGATTCGGCCCGTCTCCGTATCCATATCGTCGTAAACGACGATGACGTCCTCCAGCTTCGCGTTAAAATAATTCATAAACGCCCGCATCGACTCGCCGGACAAATTCATAAACGTCATTGGCTTAATCAAATATATTTTTTCGTTGCCGACACGGCCTTCGCCGATGAGCGCGCGGCACTTGCTCTGCGTCACCCTGATGTCCCAGCGCTCCGCCAGCGCGTCGACAACTTTAAATCCGATATTATGGCGGGTTTCCGTATACTGCGGCCCGGGATTGCCGAGCCCAACGATCCATTTCATGCTTGCTGCCGCACCCCTCTGTAACAGTTTGCTACCAATCACTGTACCACAAAGAGCGCGGTTTCGCCCACTTCCCGCTTTCTTAAGGCCACCCACTCGCCTCACCCGAAACTATCTTTCTCTCTATTGGATATAAGCCTCAGTCACGAAGTTAGCCTGGCGAATAGAATAGAGGTATGAAGATCGATTTGATCAGCTTAAATGAGACTGAAAACGTCCAATAGAAAACAAAGTATGGAGGAATTCAAATGAATAAGGACGCAGCAATCAGCCGCTATGGCGGTGGCGACCTCGGAACGGTTCTGGTTTTATTTATTCTGCTTGTCATCGTAATGAGCGTATTCTGCGCCGGAATGAAGGAATGTGATCCGCCGGATGCGACGGCAGCGTCGCGCTTCCAAATTAATAATGCTACAACGGCGTATAATTTTTTTCTTTCATCGCCTACGAATGTTCCGGCTTTGCCGACACGCATCGATTATACAAGATCGCCTGATTTTGTAATAAGCGGTACGGTAACGGCTGAATACAACATTCGCGACCTTTACAACCGGGATGCGGGCAGCTTCAGCTTAACCATGCAAAGCGGAACCGGCATAACAAACAGCCGCAAAACGGGGAATTTTGTGTTGATTGTTGATAACAATAATTTTTACGCCTATAAGCTTTCCGTTTATCGTTATGCCTAGGAAGGCAAGGCTACCTCCGTCCTTTTCGGTGCAGAGCAAGAAGAGAACAGGAGGGGAGATTGGAATACTTATTCATTCCTACAGTTGGAAAAAGGCTGTCCCCTCCAATTCGGATGGGAACAGCCTTTTTCCTATGCCGCTACGCCGCAGTACGGCGCTTTATTCCTCGTCCACCGCGTTGGCGTCCTCGGAACGGGCCGCCGCCTTTTCGTCCTCTTTGGCCGCCTCTTCGGCTTCCTCCTCGGACACTTCCTTCTGCGGCGCCAGTACGCCTACGACAATTTGCTCGGGATCGGTAACCAGCTGAACCTTTCCAGGCAGCTTCAGATCGCCTGCAGCTAAGTTTTCGCCGACGCCAAGAGCGGAAATATCCGCTTCAATGGACTCCGGTATATCGTTCGGCAAACACTGCACCTCTACCTCATGCAGCGTCACAGACAGTACGCCGCCTTCACGAACGCCTGTTGAATCGCCGGTAATGTCGATGCGAACCGAGGCTTTGATTTCCTCGTTCATGTTAATTTGATGCAGATCCACATGCACCAGCTTGCGGGAAAGCGCGTCGCGCTGCACATCCGTAATCATGACCGGCTGTTTGCCGGCATCCGGAATAGTCAGCTCGATAATGGCATTCGGCTGGGAGCGAAGCAGATGAAGCACTTCCTTCTCTTCCAGGGAGATAACCGATGAAGATTCCAGCTTCTTGCCGTATACCACGGCAGGCACCTTGCCTTCTTGGCGAAGCTTGCGAAGGCTTCCTTTGGACGCATTGCTGCGTGCTTCAGCTTGCATGGTAATAGCCATGATACAATTCCTCCTCTAAAGGTCCTCACACCTGTCAATCGTTGGACAGTGTATACTAACCTAACTTACCCATTCCCCGTCCCAATTAAACGCAAAAATGATCAAAAACCGGATCCGGCATTCTGATATTCTGCTGGTAGAGGAGGTGAGAGCTTGGAAAGGCAAGTGAGCGTCCAAAGCGCAATTGCCTATATGGAAGCGCATCTGGAAGAGAATCTGACGCTGGAGCGTATTGCCGCTGAAGCCGGTTTTTCCGCTTATCATTTTCACCGCGTGTTTCGCCGCCATACCGGATTGAGCATAGGAGATTATTTAAGAGCCAGGCGACTTTCACTCGCCTCCCGCCTGCTTCTGGAAAGCGACCGCAGCATTCTGGATCTGGCTCTGGACTGCCGCTTCGAGAGTCAGGAGGCGTTCACCCGGGCATTCAAAAAACAATACGGATTGCCGCCAGGACGCTATCGCAAACTGTTTCGAATTCATAATCGGATGAGAGAAAGGATGATGGAGCGAATGAGTGCACAACAGCAAGCTTCCATGGAAAGTCCCCTTAAAGGATGGTTTTTGAGAGGAAGCCAGCCGCAGCATTACCGGATTGACCTGGACCGCAGCATCATCCATCAGGGTGAAGCCTCCGGGCTGCTGAAGTCCAAATCCCATCCCGAAGCGGGCGGCTTTGGCACCCTGATGCAGCAGTTCAAGGCGGATGCTTACCGAGGTAAACGCATGCGTTTTTCCGGATTTCTGCGCACCCGCGGCGTAACCGAATTTTGCGGCCTTTGGATGCGCGTGGACAACGCCGAAGAGGAAATGCTCCAGTTCGATAACATGAGCGACCGGCCGCTGTCCGGCGATACGGAATGGAACCACTACCCTGTCGTGCTGGATGTGCCCTTGGAGAGCGCCGTCATTAGCTTCGGCGTGCTGCTAAGCGGTGAAGGAGAGGTGTGGATCGACAGCCTGCGCTTCGAGAAAGTGGACCTCAGCGTTCCAGTAACTAGCCTGGACACGACTGTTCAGCTGCCCGACCACCCGATGAACTTGCAGTTCGAAGAATAAGCTCAACTCAAAAAAGGCCAAGCAGGATCGATTCCTGCTTGGCCTTTTATCGTTTAACGGCTTCGGCTTAGCCTTGACCGCGTTCTTTTTTGGCTTTGGCGCGTGCGCGGATTTTATCTGCGTAACCAGGCTTGTTTACCTGCCGCTCCCGGGCAATCGCCAGATCGCCGCCCGGCACGTCATGGGTGACCGTGGAGCCCGCCACGACATAAGCTCCGTCTCCAATGTTCACTGGTGCAATCAAATTGACGTTGCTGCCGATAAACGCATCGTTGCCGATGACCGTTTTAGCTTTGTTGAAGCCGTCATAGTTGACCGTAATTGCGCCGCAGCCGATGTTAACGCCGCTGCCAACTTCGGCATCGCCGACGTAGCTCAGATGCGACACTTTGCTCTCATCTCCAATCACAGCGTTTTTGAGCTCAACAAAATCGCCGATTTTGCAGTCCTTGCCAAGCTTGGAGCCCGGGCGCAGGTTGGCGTAAGGCCCGATGGAAGTGCCTTCACCCGCCTCGGATTTGTCGATCGTGCTGTAACGCACCGCGACGCCGTTTCCGATAACGGAGTCCTTAATATCGGCTTGCGGCCCGATGACACAATCCTCGCCGATGACTGTAGCTCCCCGCAGCACCGTACCGGGATAAATGACCGTATCGGCCCCAATCTCCACCTCAGCTTCAATATAAGCGGCTGTCGTATCGATGAACGTCACGCCGTTAATCTGATGGCGGCGCACGATGCGCTCGCGCATAAGGCGTTCCGCCTCGCCAAGCGCAATGCGGTCATTCACGCCGATTGCTTCCGCCAAATCCGATGTGCAGTAAGCCTGTACGGATTCTCCTGCGGATACAAAGATGCCGATGACATCGGTCAAATAATATTCGCCCTGAGCATTGTCGTTGGTTACGCGGGCCAGCGCTTCAAACAGCTTGCGGTTGTCGAAGCAGTACGTTCCGGTATTAATCTCCTGTACGGCAGCCTCGGCCGGCGAGCAGTCCTTCTGCTCCACGATGCGCTCAACCGCTCCCTCTGCACCGCGAACGACACGCCCGTACCCGGTCGGATCGGTGAACTCAGCTGTCAGCACAGTCGCTGCTGCGCCGCTGCTCTCATGCAGCTCCAGCATGGACTCGATCGTCTCCGCCGTGACGAGCGGCGTATCGCCGCAGATGACGATGGTTGTGCCTTCCTTGCCGCTAAGCAAAGCTTCCGCCTGCTGCACCGCATGGCCTGTTCCAAGCTGCTGCTCCTGCAGCACAAACTTGGCGCGTCCTTCAAGAAAACTTTGCACCTGTGCGGCGCCATGTCCCGTTACGACGACGATTTCCTCGCAGGCCGCCTTTTCCACGGTATCCATGACATGCCCAACCATCGGTTTGCCGCATACGGGATGAAGTACTTTGTACAGCTTCGATTTCATTCGCTTGCCCTGACCGGCTGCAAGCACGACCGCCATCCGTTTCAATGCTTTCATTCCTCCCTGTTGTCCGTTGCTTTCCTATAACCCATATCCCTATATATATCCCAATCCGGCATTCTAGTCAAAAAAGAAAGGGAGCCATAGGGCTCCCCATCGGTAAATGAATTGTTCCGCACCTCGTACGAATCAGGCGCCTTCTTCGATTGCAACTTCCTCTTCCGTAGCTGCGCGCTCGTATTCGGCGAGCACGGCTGCTTGAATCTTTTCCCGTGTAGTGGAAGAGATCGGGTGGGCAATATCCCGGAATTCCCCGTCGGGCGTACGCTTGCTCGGCATTGCAACAAACATCCCATTGTTCCCGTCAATGACGCGAATATCATGAACGACAAATTCATTATCAATGGTGATGGATGCGATAGCCTTCATACGTCCCTCGGAATTAACACGGCGGAGTCTGACATCAGTAATCTGCACTTGTGTTCACCACCTTTGCCTCTAGAAGACTTGGTGTATTATTCCACATTTCTGCACAGATTCCTTCTTATTTCTGCCAATTTACAGGGCCTTTATAAAATAAATTTTGGAAATTAAGATTATTCGTTACCTTTCGACAGATGTCGAGGCGATAACTTCAATTTCGACAAGAACGTCCTTCGGCAGGCGCGCAACCTCAACAGCAGAGCGGGCTGGTTTATGCTCTCCGAAGAAGGATGCATACACTTCATTGACGTCGGCGAACTGGTTCATGTCCTTCAAAAATACGGTTGCTTTAACAACCTGGGACAGCGAGGAGCCTCCTGCAGCGAGCACAGCTTCCAGATTGCGGAACACCTGCGCCGCCTGTTCGCGGATGCCGCCCTCGATGAGAGAGCCGTCCGCCTGCAGCGGAATTTGACCCGACGTATACAGCATATCGCCTAGCTTCACCGCGTGGGAATAGGGACCAATTGCCGCAGGCGCACCCTCGGCGTTAATCATTTGCAGCTTGGACATTATAATGCCTCCTATTTTACGATTGAAAATAATTGCCTGGCACAACCGTTGTCTGTTTCGTCTTCAAATCCACCGCCGTCAGCTTCGCCAGCGACACGTAGTCCTCCAGCAGACGATCCTCCGTGCCAACTTCGCCGGATTCAACGAATACGCCGACGCCGGCAACCGTCGCATTGAACTCGCTCAGCAAATCGATCATGCCCTGTACCGTGCCGCCGGCTTTCATAAAGTCATCGATAATCAGCACGCGCGACTGCTCCTTGAGCGCTCTGCGGGCAAGCGACATCGTCTGGATGCGCTTGTTCGAACCCGACACATAGTTGATGCTGACCGCCGAGCCTTCCGTCACCTTGTTGTCGCGCCTGACGATTACAACTGGTAAATTGAGGCAAGCCGCTGTTGCATAGGCAAGCGGGATCCCCTTCGTCTCCACCGTCATAATGACGTCAATCTGGCGGTCGGCAAATGCGGTCGCAAAAATACGGCCGACATCGCCCAGCAAATGCGGCATGCCGAGCATATCGGTCATATAAAGATAACCGCCGGGAAGCACCCGTTCCGGCTGCTCCAGCTCCCGGCAGACGCGCTCAATGATTTCCAGAGCGGTCTCCGCCGGCATTTTGGGAATAAACTTCACCCCTCCGGCAGCTCCGGCAAGCGTCTGAAGCTGGCCGATGCCCTCTTCCTCAAATACTTCTTTAATAATGGCCAAATCTTCGCTTATGGACGATTTGGCAGACTGGTATCGGTCCGCAAAAGCGGTTAGAGAAATTAACGTATGGGGACGATTAAGCAAATATTGGGTCATCTCGACCAACCGGGCACTGCGTTTAAGCTTCTTCACCATGAGATCCCCCTGGCTAAATCCGAATATTGTATTGACAATATACCATCTTTATACGGATTTAATCAAGGATTCATAGCATTTCATGTAAGCATTCTTACCACATACACTTCTTTGCAGAAGCCGCGCAATCCGTTGTAGATCCGGGCCAGCTTGGCCTCCTTAGACACCAGGCCAAATACGGTAGGGCCGCTTCCCGACATAAGTACTCCGTCCGCTCCAAGCCGCAGCATGCTTTCCTTGAGCATTCGCACCTCTGGATACAGCTTCAGCGTTACATCCTCCAGCACATTGCCAAGCCCTTCGCATACGTCATTAAAGGAGCCGCTGCTTAGCGCGCCCATCATATCGCTTAGGGAAGGATGCTGCTTCACCTGGTCCACGCGGAAGCGGCCGTAAACGTCGGCGGTCGATACGTTAATCGGCGGCTTAGCCAGCACAACCCAGCAGGACGGCGGATTGTCGATCATTTGCAGCTTTTCGCCGCGCCCGGTCGCCAGAGCTGTTCCGCCCGTTACGCAGAACGGAACGTCTGAGCCAAGCTCCGCGCCGAGAACGCATAGCTCATCCTCCGGGATGTCCAGCTTCCATAGCCGGTTCAGCCCGCGCAGCGCTGCCGCAGCGTCGCTGCTTCCGCCGGCAAGTCCAGCGGCTACCGGAATTTTTTTATCCAGATGAATATAAACGCCCTTTTTGACATCGTAGCGCTCTTTAATCAGGCGTGCTGCTTGAAAGGCGAGGTTTTTCTCATCCAGCGGTATGTAGCCGGCCTGACTGGAAATAATGATGGCGTCCCGCTGAAGTTCTTCCATCTCCAGCCGGTCAGATAAATCCACCATCGTCATAATCATTTCAACCTCGTGGAAGCCGTCTTCGCGCTTGCGAAGCACGTCCAATAAAAGATTGATTTTGGCCGGCGCTTTCTCGTAGATTTTCATCAGTCTCTCGTCACCCGTCCGTAGAATAAACTTCATCTATTATAGCATCGGTCCGGGAGAAAAGCGAAAGCGGCTCCTTCGCGCTTGGCGCTAGGAACCGCTCTGTCTGTTTAACGCTGTTGGCGTGAAGCGGCCTGCTCGGCCATCTGAATGGCCCGCTTGACCATATTGCCAGCGTCTTTTGCTTTAATCCCGCCCCAGCCTTCTTGCTGGACCGTGTCATAAAAGCCCAAGTCCTTCGCCAGCTCCACCTTCAGCTGCTCTGACATTACGCTGCGTCTTCTGCGGCTCATGGAGATGCCTCCTCTGCTCGTCTCTGACGGTGCGGGATGCCGCTGCGGACACCCGCCCTCATGTAGTATGAGGGTCATTCGCCAAGGATATGCGGCATAATCATTAGAGACCGTTAAATCAGCCCTTATAAAAAAACACGCGCCAGCCTAAGCCGGCGGCGCTTGAAGGTTCCCCAGTGAAAACCTGATCTATATGTCAGTGCAGCGGATTGATCCGGACCTGACCTTCGTCATTGCAGACGGTGACTTCCACCGAATCCGTAAGGATGTCCGCATAACTATAGGAGACACGCTTAAACGCGTTCTGATCCTGATCCAGCTTAACGATGAAAACAGATGGGTAGGTTTCTTCCAAAACACCGGAACGCTCAACCGTCTTGCGCCGGCCTCCATTAGCCCGCAGCATAATTTTGGCACCGATATGAGCTTCCATGCTGCGCTTGATCTCAGACAAAGCATTTCTAGCCATTGGTCACTACCACCTCTTTCCTTGTCCATTATAGCCCAAGGAAGGAGGAAATGTCAAATAAACAAAAAATTATATCACTGACCTTTAAAAAGTGTCAATAAAAATTTTTCGACTTTAGGTTTAACATGAATAATGCCTACTGACCGTACGCATAATACGGGTTTGGATTCACTTTTTTGACCTCAATCGGCTTGGGAAGACCTACGCGGTAGCGGCCCATCGTTTCAATTCCGCCCACACCTTCGATGCCTGATATCGTGCCGTGAATTATATCGGGCAGGTTAACGCATTCCCTAATGGACGTATAACTTGCCTTAATCGCAATATAAACCGGGTCTAACGCATGGATGAGAATCCGGCCCGGAGAGCTGGCAAAATTGGACCCGGCCTGCAGCAGCGCCTCGTAATAAGACTGGCAGGCTCCGGCGACGACAACGAGGTTGTCGCGGTTTTTATCGTAATCGCGGGCGATCTGCACCGCATTGACGAAGTTCTGGGAGTTTTTGTAGCTGCCGATGCTGTACAGCTCGCTGCGGCGTGTTTTCAGCAGGCCGTCATGGCCGGTAATGACGACGATATCCGGCCGGACCTGAGGCAGCAGATGGTAGAGCAGGTCCGCCATCTGATTTTCCGCTACATGCAGTCCTTGGGCCGGCACCTTCATTTGATTGTACAGCTGCATGCTCTTACGCATGTAATTGGCATCTCCGTCGAGATGCAGCACCTTACCCGGCAAATCAAAATAGGAATGAGAAGAGTTCGATTCCTCCGGCCGGTACTCCAGCTCATTCAAAAAAGAGTGATCGCTCAGCTCTGCGCTTATCCGCTGTGTGGAGGCCTTCACCTTGCTCCGCACGGATTGGGTCACGCTCAGCTCCTCCGGGTTAGACACCTTCTCCAGATCGCCTAGAGGCGCGTCTGCAAGCAGGCGGTAATCCGACCCTTTCAGTATGGCTATATCTCCATGGATAGCTTCCACGCGGAATACGACGTCTCTGCCGTAAGAACGCCGAACGACATAATCCCCTTGTTTCATTTGGCCCATCACCTCTGCATTTAAGGTATGGGCCTTAGCCGATTATGGTGACACAATCGACAAAGAAGCCGCCCTCTAAAAGGCCGGCCCAATCATCGTGTTGACTTCGTTTTAATTCTTCAGCCCTTCGCGCTCCAGAGCCGCGGCAAGATTGGCATATTCCTGCAGCGAAAGCGTTTCTCCGCGGCGCACAGGATCAATGCCCGTCTCCTGTAAAATGCGGGTCAGCTCCTCGCGCCGGTTTTTGCCGAGCCAGGAAGACAGGTTATTGTGGATCGTCTTGCGCCTCTGCGCAAAACAAGCCTGCACCATCCGGAAAAAGAAATCCTCGTCCGATACCTCAACCGCAGGCTTATCTCGCATCGCCAGCTTGATTACGGCAGAATCGACGTTCGGCTGCGGAATGAACACCGTATGCGGCACGATGCAGACCAGCTCCGGCACCGTGTAATATTGCACCGCCACGCTTAGACTGCCGTAAGCCTTCGTTCCCGGCTTGGCTGCCATGCGCTCGGCCACTTCCTTCTGAATCATGACAACGATGTTCTCCAGCGGAAGACGCAGCTCCAGCAGCTTCATCAAAATCGGAGTGGTCACATAATAAGGTAGGTTGGCGACAACACTGACCGCGCTGACATCATGGAACTTGTCCCTGAAAAGCGCCTGCAGGTCAAGCTCCAGCACATCGCCATGGACGACCGAAACATGCGGCTCGGCACCTAATACCTCCTGCAAAATCGGAATCAGCCGCTGGTCGATTTCTACCGCAGCAACCGCCTTGGCTTGGCGGGCGAGCTGTTCCGTCAGCGCGCCAATTCCCGGTCCGATCTCCAGCGCGCCCTTTGTTTTGTCCAAGCCAGCCGCCGATACAATTTTGTTCAGAATGTTGGGATCGATTAGAAAGTTCTGCCCCAAGCTTTTTTTGAAGGAGAATCCGTGCCGTTCAATAATTTCTTTTGTCCTTCTCGGTGTAGCTACATCCGTCATGAGCCGATCTCCTCCTCCATATGCGCCAGAGCCTGGCGGAACTCTTCCCTTGATATCTGAAAGCTGGCGCAGCGCTTCATGAACTGTTTGCCGTTGCAATAGCCGATGCCAAGCCTGTTGCCCATAATCAGCCGGCGCCGGGCGGCGTCGGCATGCACGAGCAGCCCCGCCTCCATCATATCGCTATGAGTGATTTCGGCATGCTCCGGCGAGCCCTCGGTCCGAACGGACGCAAGCGCACGGCGAACAGCTTCCGGCGAAGCGTTCTCCACGCCGATGTCCCCGCGGTAGAGCGCGTCCTCCTGCGGCAGGAAGGCATGTTTGCAGCCTGGTACGCGCTGCGAGACGATTTTACGGATTCTTTCCCCCGCATGGTCCGGATCGGTGAAAATAATTACGCCTCTGCGTTCCATAGCCAGCTCGATCCGGCGCAGCACGTCCTCTCCGATTGCGGAGCCGTTTGTTTCAATCGTGTCCGCCTCGACAGCGCGTTTGATGGCTGCTGTATCGTCCTTGCCTTCCACCACGATAATTTCCTTGATCACATGCCTATCTCCTTTTGTTTCCAGTTCGTGCCTAATGGGTATATTTAGCTTGTACCCGATCGACGCGGACTAACCGCAATAATCCCTATAAACGCCCAAAAACGGGCCGCTGAAATACAGCGTGCCCGCTCGCAAAAGGATCAGCTCAGCTTCGGCTTAGTCGGTCCAAGAACATAGACCGTGTAACCGCGCTTCTTGCCGAATTTCTTCACGTAGGATTCACTTTCATAAAACACATCAATTTTCTTACCTTTAATGGCGCCGCCAGTGTCTTCGGCACGACGGAAGCCTATTCCTTCTATATATACCCACCATCCCATAGGAATGATATCAGGGTCAACTGCAATGGTGCGGCCTTCCGAGACTTTGGCTCCGGAAGCGGTTATTCCATAACCGGGATCGCCTTTAGATTTGCCCGTGGATGCAAATCCGGCCGTGTAAGCCGTCAATGTGACGTTGGTCAATATTTGTTTCGCTTTGAGATTGAGACCTGATTTTGTGACAGACGAAGAGGAACTTAACACGGAAGCTTTAGGTTTGGGTTTCTCCTTGGTTCCGACCGCAACAATTTTGTTGACAGCAGGCTTATCCATGGATTTGGCGAGCAGCGTGGTCTGAACCAGTTTGCCATCCTGGTACAGCTTTTCGAAGGTTTTTACAAGCTGGCCGTTTTGGCCGTGTGTAACCGTTTTTTGCTTCCCCTTTTCCAGGGTAGCGTCTTGTTTACGAACCACCGTAAACGGAATTTCGTGTTTCGTCGTCAACTGCTGCTTATCAATTCTCATGACGCGGATCGTCATATTGGACTGAAGCTGAGTTCCCGCCTCCGGGAATACTTTGTCTTGCTGACGCACTTCAATATTGGATTCTCCAATTGCCGCTTTCACGGTCTTTTGGGTCGTGTAAATCTTCTTGGACTTGCCGTCAGCCAGTATCGTAACCGGAACCGCTTGTTCGATTACGATGCGGTCGCCTTCCTTCAGCGCCGCGCTCAGCGGTATGGACAGCTGATCATGCGGTCCTACAGCTATCGCTTGCTCATCCAGCAATTGCTCCAGGGAGGAGTGATTCGTGCTTACGAGTTTCTCCTGACCATTGAGCACTAGGGAGACATTTTTCTCTGACGCCCCATTTAGCAACACCAAAAACATGAAAGTCATAGCGATTGAGATTGTTAGGCTCAGTAAAATCAAACGCAGGTTGTCATGCTTCCATCGCCATTGGAAAGACTTGCTGGATGATCGTTGTACATGGGTAGTTTCCTTTAAGGGAATAGCGCCCACTTCTTCGGTCCTCCTTACATAGCCCCGCCGCCTCGTTGTTACGCATGATAATTCAAGACGCGACTATTGGTTTTGTACGTGCCGAGCAGCACGCCATGCAACCTCGCCTCTCACCTCCACCGTTAACCCTATGTCGACGTATATTGCAATATTCAAACAAAAAGAAGCCGTCGACAGAGGATCTGTTTCGTGGCTTCCCGGTTGAACACGAATCATGGAAGTGGAGCACGAGGTTGATCTCTCTTATTTACGCTGACGAGGTTAGCTGACGGGTTCGGGCAAGAGAGCTGCCCTATCGCCTGCGGACCCTGCTCATGGTCCCGGCAAATTCACCCCTGGAAAAGTACGGCCTGTCCCGAGATCGCCACTCCAAAATCGGTGCGGTTAACTCGTTCAATCGGCTGTATTGGTTCCCCCGCTCTCCCCGAAACCGAGGAGATTAAGCGAATGATAAAACTTGCATCACTCAAAGCTCTGTGATGAATCATACCGTTTCCTTCAAGCGATTGTAAAGACGGGATAAAATCCTCAATTAGCCAAAATGAAGGTTAAATCAGCTAAATTCCGCTTTTTGGCCAAGGAAAGATCAATATTTCTCGCTCGGACCCACTTTTTTCATGCTATATCGTTGAATTTTAAGAAATGTGGAAACATTTTCTTGCATTTGCGGACGTAATGGAAACGATATCATCGACAGATTTGCCTTTTATTTCCGCTGCCGTCTCCGCTACCAAACCTACAAAAGAGGACTCATTCCGCTTTCCTCGATGGGGGTGAGGCGCCAAATAAGGGGAGTCTGTTTCCAACAGCAAACGGTCCATTGGAACGTTCGCCAGAACCTCTTTTGGCACCCTTGCGTTTTTGAAGGTGACCGGTCCGCCAAACGAAATATAGAAGTTCATATCGAGGCATTGTTTTGCCGTTTCCCAGCTGCCGGAGAAGCAGTGCATGACACCGCCGACCTCAGACGCTTTTTCCTCGCGCAGAATTCGAACGACATCCTCATGCGCATCGCGGTTATGGATGACGATTGGTTTTCCAGTGCGCTTCGCGACCGCGATCTGCTCCCGGAATACCCGCTGCTGAACCTCTTTTGGAGAAGTGTCCCAATAGTAATCAAGACCGATCTCCCCAAGGGCAACAACCTTTGGATGGGCCATCAGCGATTCAATCCAATCGAGGTCCCCTTCCTTCATGTCGATGGCGTCTGTCGGATGCCAGCCAACGATGCCGTAAATAAAAGGATACGTTTCGGCAAGCTTCATCGTTGTCGGAATTGTCTCCCGGTTGAAGCCAACATTAAAAAGCAGCTCCACGCCTGCGTCTCTGGCGCGCTGTATAACCTCTTCGCGGTCGTTGTCGAATTTCGCTGAGTCCAAATGGGTATGTGTGTCGATTAATCCGTTCATATTTCGACTCCTTTCTTCATTAACAAGCAAGCCCGAGTCTGGACCTGACACCAGGTGAAATACGGTCCGCCAGCCGCCGGGCTGCGGCCTCGTCGTAATAAAGCCGGTATTGTCCGCGATGCATGCCGGTTATGGATTGCACCACATCCGAGCGAAGCGATATCTCCGTAACGGCTCCGCTCGGCTCCAGAAGCAGAATCGGCGGTTTCCCTCGTCCGCCCTCGCTGTTTTCCTGTGCGGCGGAACGATACACATGATAGGGGAGATCGTACGGAAAATCAATTTCCAGCTCATAGTTACGGTTCATGCCAGCGGCAACCAGCTCTTCAAGGCAAAGCTGCGCCTCTGATTCATGCTCACGGTCAAAGGTTATATACTTGTACAATTTGCGGTTCAGGAACCCGGAGCATAATTCCGACAGCAGCTTGTCCTCTTCTTCGGTCCATGCGGCAAACGCTGTTTGCACCAGCGCTTCATCCAGCTTCAAATAAGATGAAACGTCAAGCTCCTGCCGAAACAACCGGACGAGCGGATCTGGTATCCAGCGGAAGGGATATCCGGTACGGCATAACTCTTGGGCTCGAAGCAAGATTTTGCGAAGCATAATTTCAGAACTGCGCGTAACGGGGTGGAAGTACACCTGCCAATACATCTGATAACGGCTCATCAAGTAATCCTCGACCGCATGCATGCCGCTTTCCTTCACGACGATTCGTCCTTGATGCGGCCTTAACACCCGCAAAATGCGGTCCAGATCAAAGGTGCCGTAATTGGCTCCTGTAAAATAAGCATCCCGCAGCAGATAGTCCATCCGGTCTGCATCCATCTGGCTCGATACCAGATTGACGACAATTGGCTTTTCATACCTTTTGCGGATGATGGAGGCGACTTTTCGCGGAAAATCAGGCTCCACGGCGCTTAGCAGCCGATTCACCTCTGTCGTTCCTTCTATAATATGGCAGCTCCATTCCTCATGGTCGAACTCCATCACCTCTTCAATGGAATGGGAAAACGGACCATGACCCAAATCATGCAGCAGCGCCGCACAGAGGCACACGAGTTTTTCCTCACGCGGCCAGTCCGGATACTCGCTCCGTTCGAATTGGGATATAATGCGGCGCGTAATTTCATATACGCCAAGGGAATGGCTAAAGCGGCTATGCTCCGCGCCATGAAAGGTCAAGTATGTTGTACCGAGCTGCCGGATTCTTCTAAGCCGTTGGAATTCCGGCGTATTGATTAAGTCCCAGATTAACTGGTCCTGCACATAGATATATTTGTGGACAGGATCTTTGAATACTTTTTCCTCTTCTAGCCTAGTCATCCCGATACACCTGTCTTTCTGTTCATATTTTCGACATAAAACTTAGGTTCGTGTCGAATGATGTCGTATTATCGTTTCCAATTCTATAAGCGTTGTAGTAATATTAACTAGGATGCTACACCCTTACATGGCTTGTAAACCTGCATTTTATGCGATTCGCGCAAGAAAAGGCAGGTTGACTGTTTTGGGAATCGTTGGTATCATAAATATCATAAAAAGTAGTATTATGTCGAATGATGACGATATAGGAAAGGGGTTAGGCTGCTAATGATGAAATCTACCGGTATTGTTCGTAAAGTAGACGAGCTTGGTCGTGTTGTAATTCCAATTGAACTGCGCCGTACCTTAGGTATTGGAGAAAAAGACGCGCTGGAGATCTACGTTGATGGAGAGCGCATCATGCTGAAGAAATATGAGCCGGCTTGCATTTTCTGCGGCAACGCAGAGAACGTCGCTTACTTCAAAGGCAAAATTGTTTGTAATTCTTGTCTTTCTGAGATGCCTTCCCCTGTGACAAAATAGAAAAAATCAGTTATACTAGTTTTTAGCAACTTAACCCAAGGTATTTCTAACCTTTTTATACTCCTTACTTGCCTTCCTGAGTCCGTTTGCGGATCAGGAAGGTCTTTTTTTATTTCCTATCGATTATTTACGCATCACTTCATTATATACATCCCGCTTTGAAAGCCCGCGGTCGGCTGCCGCCTGTTTAATCGCTTCCTTACGATCACTGCCCAGCCGCTCGTAATGCTCCACATGCTCCTCTAGACGAAGCAATTCCCACCACCCGGAGCCAGGCTCCGTCTCGGCCGCTTCCCCCGCACCGATAACGAGGCAGTATTCCCCCAGCGGCTCATGCTCTTCCAAATGAGCCATGCATTCCGAAATTCGGCCGCGCACCGCCTCTTCGTGGCGTTTGGTCAGCTCGCGAACCATCGCAATCTCTCTGTCACCGAGCACATTCAGCAAAATCGGCAATGTTTTGTTAATCCGATGAGGCGACTCGTAAAGCAACAGTGTGCCGGGGAGCGATTTTAGTTCCTGCAGCCACTTGTCGAAATGCTTTTTATCGCGGGGCGGAAAACCGGCAAAGGTGAAACGGTCGGTTGGAAGGCCGGACATAATGAGCGCAGACAACGCCGCATTGGCGCCCGGCACCGGTACAACCGGAATTCCGCGCTCCGCCGCCTCGCGCACAAGATCGGCTCCGGGATCCGATATAGCCGGCATGCCGGCGTCGCTCACAAGCGCAATACTGCTGCCTTCCTCCATTAAACGAAGCAGCTCCGGGCCGCTGGCTGCTTTATTGTGCTCATGATAGCTGACAAGGCGGTTCTCGATCTCGAAGCGGCTCAGCAGCTTGCGGGTTTGACGGGTGTCCTCCGCCGCAATCATCGATACCTCCTTCAAAATACGGATCGCGCGCATCGTCATATCCTCCAGATTGCCAATCGGCGTTGCAACGAGGTATAACATGCCTTTATCATGATCCGCGAAGCTCTTCTGCACCTGCATTTGTATCTCCCCTTTCCCCGCCATAATAAATCTGCATAATTTCATCGCTGTACTGCTGGCCATCCTTATATACAATCAGCGGAGGAAGCAGCTTCACGGAAGGCCTGGCATCGCGTGTTGCTTCAATTAACACCATATTTGCTTCCGATCCCGCATGCGGATGTACAAAGCGAATTCGCTTCGGCTCCAGCTTCCACCGTGTCATGGAGCTAATTATTTCGACGAGTCTGCCCGGACGGTGAACCATAGCCGCTTTTCCTCCGGTTCGGAGCAGGCGGGAGCAATGCTGGACTATTTCGTCCAGTGTGCCGTTTAGCTCATGTCTTGCCGCTGCATAATGAGCATTGTCGTTGCGGTCTCCGCTTGCCGGAGGCAGATAGGGCGGATTCACGGTGACATAGTCGTATTTGCCGTAACCAAGCTGTTTCGCCTTTTCCCGCAGATCGCCCTCCACAACCGAAATTCGGCTTTGCAGCCCGTTCAGCTCCACGCTTCTGCGCGCCATATCGGCCAGCCGGGGCTGAATTTCTACCGCATCGATGGTCGCCTGCGTCCGGGTCGATAGCAGCAGCGGGATGACGCCGTTGCCGGAGCATAAATCAGCGATTTTCCCGCGTTTTGGAACGGCGGCAAACCGCGCCAGCAGCACCGCATCCATAGAAAAGCTGAACACCTCCCGGCTTTGAATGATGTGTAAATGATGAGTCAGCAGATCGTCCAGTCTTTCACTGGGCAGCAGATCATGCTCCATTCGTTTCTTTCCCCTTCCTGCGGCATGCAGTGTATCCGTATCATTCCCAACCTTACTCAAATGAGCAAAATCTCCCCTTTACGACAAAGAGGACCCGCGAGCGGGTCCTTGTTCTCGTACGAAGATGCTTGCCTTGTTAGCGCAGCCTTCTCCACTTGTCATTGCCGTGCATCCTCTGCCTGTAGAACGGCAGATCAATGCCGGATTATTTGTTGAGAAACGACAGGCAAAACAGACAGTCGCCTTCCGTTCTCAGATGTCCGTAATTCACGTTGCAAATGTGAAACCCTTCGTAATAAAGCCGGGCCAAATTGTCATGCCCTTCTCCAACAGCCGAAACCTCGTTGGATTTGGACGGGTCCTCTGGCAGAGCGGCAGGCGCGGCTGCGCCGCTTCCCGCCTTGACCGGCTTCCGAGCTAGTTCGGCATGGGGATTGGTTTCCTTTTTGAGCACTTTGCGAAGCTGCCGGTTCTCCATGGAAAGCTGTTTGTTCGCTTCCACCAGTTGTTTAACGTTCAGCTTCAGCTCGCCCAGTTCTTTATGGAATCCCCCCAGCTTTGCTTCAAGCTCATCCAAATGCAGGAAAAGATCTTTATTGTCCAAGAACTCACACCCCAGAGCTTTGTTGCATGGCGTCCAACCCCGGCCTATGCCGGTATTATTTGACTACAACTTCATCAAGCGGCATTTCCTTCGGACGCCCGCCCAGATCGAACAGCTGGACATAAACGGTCTTGGACGAGGCATTAATGCCTGTAACGCGTCCTTCCCCGAGCGAGGTAACAACCGTTTTGCCGACGGAAGGCAGCTCCTCCCGTATGCTCTCGTAGTTATCATGCTCAAACTTAAGGCAGCACATAAGTCTGCCGCATAAGCCGGAAATCTTTGTAGGGTTAAGGGAAAGACTCTGGTCTTTGGCCATCTTGATCGACACAGGATCAAAATCGCCCAGCCATGAGGAACAGCAGAGCACCCGCCCGCAAGGGCCGATTCCCCCCAGCATCTTAGCCTCATCCCGTACGCCGATTTGTCTCAGCTCTATCCGGGTACGGAACACGCTGGCCAAATCCTTGACCAGTTCGCGAAAGTCAATTCGACCTTCAGCCGTGAAGTAGAAAATAATTTTGTTGCGGTCAAACGTAAACTCGACATCAACCAGCTTCATCTTGAGGCCATGCGCGCGGATCTTGTCCAGGCATGTCCCAAACGCATTTTGCGCGGCGCTGCGGTTCTCTTCCACAACCTTGGCGTCCTGATCACTGGCGATGCGAATGACTTTTTTGAGAGGGAGAACTACATCCGATTCGTCTACCTGTTTCTGCCCGACTACAACCTTGCCGTATTCCACACCCCGGGCGGTTTCCACAATAACATGATGGTCCGTTCCTACCGGATGCTCGACGGGATCAAAGTAATAGATCTTGCCCGCCTTTTTGAAGCGGACACCGACGACATTATACAAGGATTTAACCCTCCTGTAGACGTACCATTAATTGCTCTATTGCCAGCTGGGGAGCGACATTCGCCTTAATCATCCCCGCTGCTTGCAGCGTGTGCTCCATGCAGGAAACCCAGTAGCTTGCGGGCTTCGTGAACGCATGAGCGCTAATCCATTCCAACTGATCTATAAAAACCATCTTCTCAGACCGACCGGCCTGATAATGAATCATGTCTCTGAACCATAACACCAATAAGGACAAAAGTAGCTGCGAGTCTGCGCCCAGGTCTGTCTTCGACAGGCGCTGCTGGACGGTAACCAGAGCCGCAGTGAATCGAGACAAGCTCTCCTTGCCTAATTGTATCACTACATTTCGGATTTCTGCAAACCCATTCTGCTCGATAATAGCGCGGCTTCCTTCGATTCCAGAGGCTAAATGGACTGCCGCGCGGGCGAGCAGCGGGGGCTGATTTTCCGCAATCAGCGCCTCAAGCATCTGCTCCGTGGAATAAGGAAGGAAGGGCACCGGCTGCGATCGGGAGGCAATGGTCGGCAGTACGGCTCCCGTATGCGTCGCCAGCAATATCGCCACCGTCGGCGACACCGGCTCCTCCAAAAACTTGAGCAGGCTGTTCGCCGCTTGCGGCGTCATCGCATCCGCCTTTTCCATAATATATACTTTACGGCTGCTGCTGTCAGACGTCCGGTATGCCATTTCGCGCTGCAGCTCCTGAATCTGGCCCAGCTTGACCGACTGTCCATCCGGCGAGATACGGTGCAAATCCGGCTGGTTGCCATGCTCGAACTTGCGGCATTCCAGGCATTCGCCGCAGGCGTCATCCCCGCCTGACGTACAAAAAAGCGCCTGCGCAAAAGCAAGCGCCGTCTGAAGCTTGCCTGTACCGACCGGACCGGCAAACAAGTAAGCATGGGACACCCTGCCGCTGCGAAGCGCATGCTGCAAAATCTGTTTGGCCTTCTCCTGGCCGGGAATACCTGCAAGTTTCATTGATGTTCCTTTCAAAATAACAAATTAATGAGGAGGCCGCGAATATCTCCAACGCTTTGCAGCAGCTGCATTCTGCCCTGCTCGTTCTTTAGCAGCTCCTCCGCCATCGCCAGCAGGCTCTCGTCAATCTCATCGAGCAGCTTATGCCGCTTGATCCGGCCTCTGCGGTCCATCGTGCGGACATCTTTAATACCGACGCCTCTGCGGACGGTCAGCTCAAGAAACTGCTTCACCATCGCTTTGTAGGTTTGCAGCTCGCGCACCGTCATCGAACGGGCCAGCCGTTCTCCTTGGGCCTGGATATCCTGCAGCTTTTGCTGCAGCTCCTCCCTTGTCCGGTTGCCGTTCTGCTGATGCATCACATCGGCGAACGACTTTGCCTGAACCGGACGGCCCGCTCCATTGTCGCGCAGCCGGTCCTGACCGACCGGGCGGTATCCGGGATCGATTTTCATCGTTTATCGGCTCCTGTCAAAAGTGTTCGAATCGCTCAACCGGAAGCACAAACACAGCCGCGCCGCCCACTTGAACCTCTACCGGAAAAGGAATATAGGAATCGGTCGTTCCGCCCATAGGCGACACTGGTGTAACAAGCTGATCGCGCACCTTACAGTTGGACCGGATGCAATGCAGCACTTCATGAACCCGCTCATCTTCAATACCAATCATGAATGTGGTGTTGCCTGCCTTGAGGAAGCCCCCTGTGCTGGCAAGCTTCGTAGCCCGAAAGCCTTCGCGCACCAGCGCGTTCGAGAGCCGATTGCTGTCCTTGTCTTGTACTACGGCGATGACGAGCTTCATCCTTATCCCTCCTAATGCGTATAGGATACAAATTTGACATTTTCTGCGCAAATTCCTGCTTTCGGCTTATTTAAGAGCCTCAACGACAGAAATCCGCTGGCAAATTTACCGGGCATTTAGAATCACACGGCATGCTTCTTTTAAAATTTCTTCCGGCTCTCCGCTGGCATCCAGCATCACGATCCGCTCCGGCTCCTGCTCCAGCAGCAGCAGATAACCTTGCCGCACCTTGCGGTGGAACGATTCCTTTTCCAAATCGAGCCGGTTCACTTCCCGCTGGCTTGAGGCCGCAATACGCGCCAATCCGAGCTCGGGGGGAATATCCAGGTAGAGCGTTATATCCGGCATCCAGCTTTCAATAGCATACCGGTTAATTTCCCGTACCGTTTCCATGCCAAGCCCCCGCGCATAACCTTGATAGGCCAGGCTGCTGTCGATGAACCGGTCGCAAATGACCCATTGGCCGGCATCCAGCGCTGGCACAACCTTTTCGACCAGATGCTGACGGCGGGCCGCAGCGTAAAGCAGCGCTTCCGTGCGTCCGTCCATGCTCGTATGGCTAGTATCCAAAATGACTTCGCGGATCTTTTCGGCAATCGGGATGCCTCCCGGCTCCCTTGTTGTCATAACAGGAAGTCCCTGGGCTTCTAACTCTGCTGCAAGCAGGCGGATGAGAGTCGTTTTTCCGGCTCCTTCTCCACCCTCTATCGTAATAAACATTCCTTTGCTCACATTCATGCTCCCTGCGTGATTGTTTTTCTTATCATACCATGAGAGCGGGCTCGACTATAGCAGGTGCTGCGGGAAATCGATGATTTATACGCTAGTTACCCGAATGAGCCCCTTTTCAGACAGCTTCATGCCTTGAAAACGCGCTCCGCTCTCCAATAGCCGGATCATCAGCTCGGCCGTCTCCTGCCGGATTTCCTCCCCTTCAATAACAATCGGAATTCCGGGCGGATAAGGAATGATCGTCTCGGCGCTTTTTCTGCCTATGGCCTGTAAAATCGGAATCTGCTCCAGCGTATGCGGCATAGGCGGAAACCGCTCCAGGACGACCGGCTCCGGCAGCTCTCTGTTCATCGTGAGGTTCGCTACAGAATCAGACTGTTTTCTGGATCTTTGTTCCGATTCTGGAGTCTTGTCCCACTTCGTCTGTCGGAGAGTCGCCTGGCGCCACTCTGAACGATTCGTATCCTCTGCGGTTTCCGGCGCCATGCCTTCCACGCTGCTCAGGGAACCTTCCTTATTTTCCGCCCCGATGTCGCCCAGCGCCTCCAGAAGCCTGTGCGCCTCTTCGCTAGAACATCTGGCTCCGACCAGCAGCACCACATATCGATCATCCGCCATTTCTGCCACACAACCGCGCTGCTCCAGCTCCTTTTGCAATCTCATTCCTGAACAAGCTCCTCGCCGGTCATAGAGCACGAGCCGCAGCGGATCAATTCGAATCCCCTCATGAATAGGTATATCTTCAGCCAGTCCAAACCAGCTTTCTTCCCTTCTTACCCATGACCTGACCGTATTGGCCGCATCTAAACCTGGCTCGAACCACTGCGGGCCATACTGATCCAGCATTCCCCTGGCAAGATCGAGCGATGCCATTAGCGGATAAGATGGAGACGAGCTTTGCACCGTTGCAAGCATTTGTTTAATCCGCTCGCGATGCAGCCGCTCCCCTTGCACATGCAGCATCGCTCCCATCGTCATCGCGGAAAGCGTTTTATGCGTGGATTGCACAACAGCATCCGCCCCAGCCTGGAGAGCGCCTGACGGGAATTGGGGATGTTGGCCGTAATGTGCTCCATGAGCTTCGTCAACGAGCAGCGGCATGTTGAATGCATGGACGAGCTCTGCATACGGCGTCAGCTCCCTAGACCAGCCGTAATAGCTGGGATTACTAAGGAATACCGCCTTTGCTTGAGGCCAGCGCTGAAGGGCCCTCTTCACTCTTTCCAAAGACGGCAGCTCCGCAAAACCGCTTCCCGAATCATATTCCGGGTCCAGAAACACAACGGATGCGCCGGACAGCTTTAGCCCGTTGAGGACAGACTTATGTACGTTCCGCTGCACAAGCATGATATCTCCAGGTTGGCTGCAGCCGAGCACAAGCGCCAAATTTCCTGCCGTACTGCCGCCTACAAGGAAAAGGGTTTCTTCCGCACCAAAACATGATGCTGCCAACCGCTGGGCTTCCGCTATCGCTCCGGAAGGATCATGCAAATCATCCGTATCGCTCAGTTCGGTTACATCCAGAGGCAGAATGGATTGAAACAGAGACCACGTCTCTGTCTGTATGTTATTTTGCTGAGCTTCACCATTCTCTTTTTTCATGAACGGCATTCTTCCTTTATGTCCTGGGACATGAAAAGAAACCGGCCCGTTTTTTATGTGATTCCGCAGCATATCCACAATCGGCATCGTTGGGATCTTCATACGTTTAGCATCCTCTCTTGGCTTATCCTATTGTTCTATTGTAAAGAGCCGCAAACGCAAAAAAAAGCCTCCACCGGCGCCCGGAGAAGGCTTACGCATTTTTATGGATCCAGATCTGTTTCATCTGGTGAACGTAAAAGGGGTATTTTTCATCCATAACGTCGGTTTGAACCATTTCATTCTCGCAGCTTCCGCAAATAAATTCCGTTACGATCCGAATGCCTTGATCCCGCGGCTTCAGTTCGTCGCATACGATGCACTTGCATAAACTCTCCTCATGCATCATCCATCCGCCTTTCTTTCACGTAAAATGATATTATCATGATGTCCGTAATTCTAGCAATTTATACCTGCCCTTCGCTATAATAAGCAAGAGTCTGCTTAAAGCCCACGTTCCATACAGCTTATGCGGCTAATGGATTGTGGTGAATAATTGCCTTGCAACCAAACGCGGCGCTTACGTTTCATTTACATACCGCCAAGGAGGAGCCCATGTTCCAGCCTCTTTCCGAACAAAAGGAAGCTACCATCTACCAATATCGTCTAGTGCGAAAAATCCCGTTTTCCACGAGCTTTTCGCGCTATTATTTTGGCTCTGGACTAGTGCTAGCCCTCGCATTAATCATAGCTGATCCATGGCCGGCTGCTCTCAGCTTGGTCACTGGCATTATTTTGTTTCCGCTTCTGCATGCGGCTATAATTCGCATGGCGCTGCTGCGGCGCAAATCGCTGGAATCCACCTCTCGCCGCTGGCAATGGCGGAAGAACTGGCCGCTCCCGGGTTACATGCCCGTCCTGCCGATGGAGCTGTCCGTCTTTCAAAGGCTGCAGCTGCACACCCTTTGGATCGGAACTTGCCTAGTCGCTGCCTTATACCCCTGGCTGGACGCGACCATGCTCATCGGATATCTGATCATTCATCTATGGCTGCAAGCGCCTCTGCTCTACGCCGTTATCCGCCTGCATAATGAAAAAAGAGATGGTGTCCTCAAGCTGCCCTTCGACGAGCCTTATTTCTCTTATTACCACCGCTAAACCAGATAATCCCTATTAACCTTGCCTTTAGCAATGGTAAACGGGGGTTTTTCTACAACAAAAAACCCACCGTATCCGAAGATACGACGGGTTTTCATACATGAGCTTGGCGACGTCCTACTCTCCCAGGACCCTGCGGTCCAAGTACCATCGGCGCTGGAAGGCTTAACGGTCGTGTTCGGGATGGGTACGCGTGGTTCCCTTCCGCCATCGCCACCAAACGTCATGCGCTGCTCAAGGCGTAGGCTTGCGCCCTGAAAACTGGATCGAACGGTATGCCGTGCTGACCGGCTGTTGTCTTGCGTGGATAAGGATAAGCCCTCGACCGATTAGTATTCGTCAGCTGCACGCATTGCTGCGCTTCCACCTCGAACCTATCAACCTAGTCGTCTTCTAGGGGTCTTACATACTGGGAAATCTCATCTTGAGGG
>NZ_JAMBOT010000015.1 GCF_023715725.1 Paenibacillus pasadenensis | reverse complement strand
ATCGAGTTCTACAACCAGGAGCGTTTCCAGAAAAAACTCGGCGACCGCTCTCCGGTAGAGTACCGAATTGCAGTCGCCGCTTAATTTGCACTCTTTTTTAGCTGTCTACTTGACGGGGGTAAGACCAAGAAGTCTGTCGGCGTTATCGTTTATTTTGAAGTAGGAAGGATCAGCAAGCGAACCCCAACGGGTTAATACCGACATTAAAAGGCTTAATATGCCAAGCGGGCTCGCCGATTAACGTCGCCTACTCAAATTTCACAAGGAAATAATTCTTCTTGCCCCGGCGAAGCACGACATAACGTCCGTGCAGGCGCTGCTCCGCTGTGAGCACGGTGTCGATGCCGCTCTGCTTCACGCCGTTGACGTACACAGCGCCGCTTTCGATGTCCTGCTTCGCTTGACGGCGCGAAGGAGAAGCCTTCGTGTCAACGAGCAAATCGATCAGCCCCGTCTCAGCGTCAGCCGCCGCAACGGTCGTTGGCATATCCTGCAGCGCCTCTACCAGCTCGGATTCGTTAAGCTGCGTGACGTCGCCGGAGAACAGCGCAGCGGTAATTTTCTCGGCGCTCCCCACCGCTTCCTCGCCATGCACGATGCGGGTCACCTGGCGGGCAAGCTCGCGCTGCGCCTCGCGCTTCTCCGGCTGGGAAGCGACGAGCGCTTCGAAGGACTCGATTTCTTCCCGCGAGAGGAACGTGAAGTACTTGAGGAACCGAATAACGTCGCTGTCGTCCGTGTTGATCCAGAACTGATAGAACTGGTAAGCGCTCGTTTTGGAGCGGTCCAGCCATACGGCGCCCGACTCGGACTTGCCGAACTTTTTGCCGTCGCTTTTGGTGACAAGCGGCATCGTAATGCCGTAAGCTCCGCTGCCTCCGGTTTTGCCAATCAGGTCCAGACCGGCCGTAATATTGCCCCATTGGTCGCTGCCGCCTAGCTGAAGGTTGACGCCATGATCGCGGTTCAGCTTGTAGAAGTCGTACGCCTGCAAAATCATATAGCTGAACTCGGTAAACGAAATGCCGTTCGCCAGGCGGGAGTCGACGGAATCCTTGGCGAGCATGTAGTTAACGGTGAAGTTTTTGCCGATATCGCGCAGGAACGTAATGATGTCGAGCGAAGCCAGCCAGTCATAGTTGCTCACAAGCTGAGCCGGATTTTGCGCCGTCTCAAAGTCCAGGAAACGCGACAGCTGGCGCTTCAGCGATTCCGTCCAGCCCGCCACCGTATCGTCCGTATTCAAGGAGCGCTCCGTGGAGCGGCCGCTCGGATCGCCGATCAGGCCGGTGCCGCCGCCGACTAAAGCGATGGAATTATGGCCCGCCTGCTGAAAACGGCGCAGCATCAAAATGGGCAGCAGGCTGCCGATATGCAGGCTGTCCGCCGTCGGGTCGAAGCCGCAATACAGCGTTACCGGACCCTCGTTCAACTTTTGACTCAATTCCTCGCGGTTCGTCACCTGGTATACAAGACCCCGGTATTCCAAATCTTCCAGCAGCGCCGCGTTCACAGCGGCCTGTTGTTGTGCCATAATCTATCCCTCCAATATAAGTTCAGCCATCTCAGCGCGAAAAAAGAAAAGACCCCTCCCTGCAAACAGGGACGAGTCATCGCGGTACCACCCTAAATTGAGCTTTTTCGAATCAAAGCTCCGCTCTCCCGGATAACGGCCGGTTGCCGTCCCCGTTCTTCTGCCGCAGGGCAGGTTCAAACGGAAATGCTCCAGGATGTAATTCACGGGCGGCTGTCGCTCCGGCTCGCACCAACCGCCGGCTCTCTGAAATCGAAGCTCCGCTCCGCTACTTGTTCCCTTCTACGCTGAATATGGCTGTTTGATACGTATTTGCTCGGTAACACTTTAGCGAAAACGCCCCCTGCTTGTCAATGCCGAGAGCGCCGCAGCGCCTGCCGGAACGGGGAGAATCATCCTTTTCCGCATGCGCCGTCTAATCCCCCGCCAATTTTATCAAACAAGTCCGCTGTATACCTCGGTCACGTATTCAAAATTCACCTTGCCGTCTTCCTGTGTCTCGTCGAAAATGCGGCGCAGCTCTTCCAGCATCGGCTCATGTTTCGGATCTCCTGCCTGCGGCGCATAGGAAGAGGACAGCAGCCGTCCCTTTACGCCGTCGAAGTCGAACAGCTGGCGGTTTGAGAACCGGTTCAAGGTCATCGTGCCTTCACGGAAAAACGCGTTCAGCTGCTCCTCCGTAACGTTGCGGTGGTTCACCTTTCCATAATCGGTGCCGAGTGAATGCAGCAGCTCCTCGTACCGCTCTAGAAACGGACTGCCGCTCGTCTTGCGTGTATTCCAGATAAGAAACACCTTTTTGTCCGGCTTCAGAATGCGGGCGAATTCCGCGCGGGCGCCCTCCATATCGAACCAGTGAAAGGACTGCGCGCATGTTATAGCGTCCATGGAATTTGAGGAAATCCCCGTATCCTCGGCTGGCGCCAGCATAATGCCGAACAGCTCGTTCGGCCCGTGCGCCGTCCAGGCCGCCCGGGCCATATCGGCGTTTGGCTCGATCGCCATCACGCGCACTCCCCGTTCCATTAACAGACCGGAGAAAATACCCGTGCCCGCTCCGACATCGGCCACATAAGATTCGGCAGCGAGCCCTCCCTGCTCCATAATCGAATCCAGAGCTTCCGCCGGGTAGCCCGGGCGATATTTAACGTAATCCTCTACGCGGCTTGAAAACCGCTCCTTGCTGTCCATGAAACTTCCTCCTTAAGAACACAATCCTTGCTCTATTCCTGTTTGGGCTCATAAAACGTCAGGCGATTACCGGAAGGATCGCCAACCGATAGCTCAATGCCGCCCCAGGGCGGCTTTTCCAGACCGGGACGGGCGTAAGTATAGCGCTTCGCCAGCAGCTCGGCTTGATAACCTCTAATTTGGCCCGGCTCCATCTCGATCCGCACGTTTGCACCAGGGCTTCCGTCTCCATGATGCTCCGACAGATGCAGCTCAACACCGCCAAGCTCAACCGCCATATAGAGGGGCATGCCTTCCTCGAAACGATGCTCCCACAATACGGTCCCGCCCAGAAAACCGACATAAAACTCTTTCGCCTTGCTCTCGTCAAAACTGCGAAGTATCGGAATCGTCCGTTTGTTGTTCATCACGCTGCCGCGCCTCCTCTTCATCATCTCCAGCCCGTCCGACCAACAGCACTATCATAGCGAAGTCGGGACCGTTTGTCAGCCGCTGCGCGCCGCATGCCGGAATAAACGGTTAACCGTACTCCCCTGCCGATTGCGGCATAAGCTATATAGACCAAGTT
This sequence comes from Paenibacillus pasadenensis, assembly GCF_023715725.1. Classification (GTDB taxonomy): domain Bacteria; phylum Bacillota; class Bacilli; order Paenibacillales; family Paenibacillaceae; genus Paenibacillus_O; species Paenibacillus_O pasadenensis_A. The sequence continues at coordinate 98,264 of NZ_JAMBOT010000015.1, read as the reverse complement.
CATCGGAAAGGCTGAACGCCCATGTCATACGCCGAACAACCCTTAAGACGTCTGTCCTGCCGAATACAGACACGCATTCAATCCGGAGCCGCAAGGGATAACAAAGACCAAAAAGCCGCCATTCCAAGGAATGACGGCGGCTTTATCATTGAAAAAACGGGCGTTTATCTGATTCGCGTACGTACGGAATCATCTGGAAAAACAGCGCCTTTGCCTTGCCTGACTGTAGGCGGCAGCCTGCTGGGCGGCCTGCTCTACGATCCGCCCGATCTTAAACATCCCGGATGTGCGTCCGGCTGGCTATTAACCCGGCTGACTCAGGGAGGCAAGCTGGAGCTGACGGACCGTTCCCTGCCTTTGGACGGATTCCGCCAGCCCGCAGCTTCTCCGGAGCCGCCTGCGGCACTGGCCTCCCCCGCATGGGAGATTACTTTGGAGCGGGTTGGAGACTAGCGGCTTCGGCTGCGCTTATCTCCAGCGGCAGATGAACCTCGCAAATGGTCCCTTGATTCGGCTTGCTGCGGAAATACAGCTTCCCGCCCATCGCCTGAATCAGATTGGTGACAACCATCAGACCAAGCCCGGTGCCCTTGTCCTTTGTTGTATAAAACGGCATGCCAATCCGCTTCAGCTGCTGATCGTTCATGCCGATGCCGGTATCGCGGATAAAAATCAGCGCTTTATCGTCTTCCTTGCGCGAGCTGATCGTCAGCACCCCGCCTTCCGGCATCGACTCTATCGCATTTTTGATAATGTTCAGGAGGCACTGCTGCAGTTTTTTGGAATCCCCCGTAACCGTAAGCGGCTCCTGCGTTCCATGCCTCGATACCAGCTCCACATTGGACATGACGCAGAGCGGTTTTATCCACTGCTCTACGCTGGCCAGCTCCTGCCTGACATTCAGCAGCCTTGGCTCCTCTACGGAAGGCTTCGAATAATTCAGGTATTCCGTAATGATTGAATTCGCCCCGTCGATTCCTTCCAGCGCATTGATCCGGTAGCGCTCCAGCGCGGCCGGGTCCAGATTGGGCCGGCCCATTAGCTGCAGGAACCCCCGTGCAGTCGTCAGCGGGTTGCGGATTTCATGCGAAATTGAAGCGGTCAGCTGGCCGATTAAATGGTATTTTTCGGCGTTGAACAGCTCCTCCGTCAGCCTCTCCTGATGCTTCACCAAATAATAGGTATAAGCAACGATCGGCGACGACAGCAGCGTGCCGATGCCCGTAGCGAGCATCCGCCGAAGCTCCATCTGCTCTCCTGTCCAGACGGACAGCCCTATGAACATCCCGATGTACGCCAGAATGAGCAGAAAATGGACAAGCAGCATTCGTTTGATCGACTCCGGCGACGGCATCCAATAGTGATAGGCGATGCCGACCGCCGTCACGGCGATGGACGATATCGTCCCGGGCATCCACTCATTCCCCGCTATGAATATATTGCCCCATATAAAAGCAGCGGTGGTAGCTACTCCGGGGATCCATCCTTCATATATGGCGATGAGAGCAACGCATACCGGCACAAGATGCAGCACGTAAACGAGCGGATCGATTTCCTCGTACGCCAAATAGAAATACGAGGTCAGCGCTAAAATCGCTACAAACAGCAGCTTGCGCCCGTATTTGATGAACGATACTCTCGGAGTGATGATCAGAAACAAAAGGCACGCAGTCAGATAGTACATCAGACCTTGGAACTCGCGCGCAAGAATGTATTCTATCACGGCAGGGATTTCCTTCCGATCAGCTAGCCGACAATTTTCCCGTTCCAGGGGAGGCCTTCTTGCCAGCGGGACTTGTCGTTACGCTGCCATAATCCAAGCAGCTCGAACTCGTACATTTCCCAAATCCGGCACTTGTCAGCCTTGATCTCATAATAATCGATAATGGCATTAACAGCTCTTCTCGCAGCCTCGTTGGCTCCTTCCATCGTAGCCAAATCCGTATTGGTCCGGACATAGTCAGAAGCCAGATACAGATTCGGAATCGCCGTATACGCATTGGGTCTTAAATCCCATGTATGTACTCGGTTAACAAGCAGCGGCTCCATGTTGGTCGCTTCATGCGGATTGGGGAACTGAATATCTTCGTCGAGGAACCAATGCTCAAGCAGTCCGTCATGCAGCACGTCGCTGCCGTGGTTAAAATGATCCTTCAGCTGCTGCCATACCTCCTGGCGAATCTCCTCCGCCGAGCATTTCATAGCCGGTTTGCCAAACAGCGGGCCGGGAGCCTCCCAATCCGACACGTCGACTGACAGCACGCCCTTCACGTTCCCGTTGCCGTATTCCGCAAGATCGGTATTGGGCCAGAATTGCTTTTGCGAAACGAGCGTAAGCGCCCAAGGGCTGTCCATACAGATGATATGGCCGTGGATCAGCGGCAATTCTTCGTTCAGATAAAATTGGATGCCGTTCATCCATTCGACCGATTCAGCAAGCGTCTTAAGCTTGCCGAGCAGCGGGTCGGCGCTGATAAGCTCCTCGTTCACTAGTCCCGCCATTACCTCAACCGGAAGCGCTGAGATGAAACAGTCTCCTGTCACCAGCTGTTCCTGCCCGTCCATAACGACGGTGATGCCGGTAATCGCACCGTTATCGCAATGGATTGCCTTCACAGGAGCATCCCGGTTAAACTGCACGCCGATCGAATTCAAATAGTCGTACCAAGGGTAGATCCACACCTCGTTGGTCGGGCCATTCAGCAGTCTGTCGGCGCTTCCGCCCGGCGTCACCATGTCCAGCATCAGCTCGGCGCCTACCGTTCCGATCGTGCAGGCGTTGGCTTCCTGAGCTTTGGCTGCGACGAGAATGCGGGACAGCCCGACAAATATGCGCTTGAACTGCTCCGACTGCTTGTCCGCCTCAATGAAATCCCACCAGGAAATCCGCTGATAGTCCAGGTAACGCCTCAGCTCGCAGCTGGAAGCAAGCTCGTACAGCTTCCCGCCGTAATGCGCCGCTTCCTCTGCCGTCAGCCCTAGATGATTCTCAAACAGCGATTGATAGAGAACCTTCAAATCCCGGATCGATTCCGGGAACTCGGTTATGAAAGGAAGCATGGCCCGGTCATTAAACGCAAGTCCAAGCCGGGTGCCTTCGATTAAATTGTCAAATACTCCGTGGCGGTTGTCTCCATACGGAATTCTTTTCATTGTATCGGTTACATGCTTGTAGAATTTAGGGAAAAACCGAAAGCCGTGCTCGCCGGGCAAATCCTTGCGCCCATCAATGCCGCTTCCTTTTACGTCCATGCTGCGGGCTTTGCCTCCCGGGGTGGTTCTTGCCTCATAGACAGAAACTTCAAACCCTCTCTCCGCAAGCTCATGAGCGGCGCTCATGCCCGCTACGCCTCCGCCCAGTACGACAACTTTCGGCAGCCTTTTCTTCAACCTACCCTCTCCTCCTCTAGCATCCAATATTTAGGCGTCTCTACCAATAGGTCATTTTTCTCATATACTCGTCCATAATAGTACCATCGAACTAATGTCGGTTGCTGTCGAATCTTATCGGTTATTGAAATTTTTCTGTATAAAGGTCGCTGAATGAAATATTTCTCAAATTTTGGAAACGCTAAATGCGAATTTACCTAACAAATTAAAAAACAATAAAATGCCATAATTCCGCCCGGATTTCCGTCCAGCGTCACCATGGCTTTGGATTAAAACGCTCGTTCTAACTCTTCGTTTCAAAAAAATTCCCTAACGGGCGCAAAGCCGCGTATGGGACAAATCCCTGAATTAATAGAATGAAAGAGGAACAAGCCGATAAGCGAGGAGGACGCCGATTCCCGTGCTTCAATCCATCCTAAAAAAAAGGATGATCATCGTCATCCTTCCCAAATACTCCATTCATCAGTTTCTTTGGTGCGACTTCGGCGCCAGCTCTCTATGCGGCTGGCTGATGGAGGAATCCAATTTTACGCGAGCCGCGATCTTCATTGGCAGCTCCGCTGTTCCTTTTGTGCTGCGCCAAACCATTAATTCTCACCGCAGCCCGCTTCAGCCCCGTCTGCTGCGCACGCACGGGAAACTTTGGTCCAAGCGAGCACGCAGCCGTCCACTGAATCCCCATGCTTCCGTCCGTTGACGGAAAGCGTGGTGTAATTTGACACTGATAATGATAATTGATATCATTTGCATGCCTTATTCATTTATACTGATCGTTTTAATATCCAAATCGAGGAGGGCACTCACCTTGTTTTTTAGAAATAAAAGATCCGTTCTGCTGCTGATCAGTCTCTTGTCGACCTTACTGCTCTCTGCCTGCGGCAGCAACACCAATAACACGCCATCTGGCGGCGAAACCAGTCCGGCCCCATCTGCCGCGCCAACCGCCTCGCCTGCATCTGAGCGCACGCTGACAGACAGCCTGGGCAACGAAGTAACTATTCCCGCCAATCCCCAGCGGATTATCGCTTCTTATCTGGAGGACTACCTCGTTGCGCTTGGCGTTACACCAGTCGCGCAGTGGACGGTGAAAAACGGCAAGCAGGAGTATTTGCAGGATTCGCTCAAGGACATTCCAACGATTCCGTACGATCTCCCGTTTGAAGACGTAACCAAGTTTGAGCCCGATCTGCTCATTATTGGCTCCAACGCTACCGTTGAAGGAGAAAAATACGGACAGTACTCCAAAATCGCTCCGACCTACGTGCTCGGCGACGCTGTAGTGAACGATTGGCGTAAGGCGCTGCTCCAAATCGGCGAAGTGCTGGACAAGCAGGCTGAGGCGCAGAAGGTGCTGGACGATTACGAGAAAAAAGCCGCCGATGCCAAAGCGGACATTCAAGCAAAGCTGCCCGGCCAATCGGTCGCCGCCGTATGGCTCGTGAAAAACAGCTTTTATGTCGTCAGCGACAAACAGTCGAGCGGCGCCCTGCTCTACGGCAATCTCGGCTTTACCGCTCCCGCCATCGTGAAGGAAATTTCCGCTACGGGTACAGGCAACTGGAACTCCATTTCCCTGGAGAAACTGGCCCAGCTCGACGCCGACCATCTGATTTTGGTCAACAGCGACAAAGATTCCGGCGCCAAAGCGCTGGAAGACCCGATCTGGAAATCGGTCAAAGCGGTGAAAAACGGCAACGTCTACGAATATCCGAGAACGTCCAGCTGGCTGTATTACGGCCCGATCGCCAGCTCTAAAATGATTGACGACGTCATGAACGACATCGTGAACAAGTAACAATGAACAGACCGTTCCCCCGGCTCCGTCCGGGCGGACGGTCTTTTTTTTCACACCTGTGTAGATGCCGCCAAGCCGCGCCAGCGCTGGATTCCCGCCATTGTCGCCCGATTCGAATTCAAAAATTGTTAACGTTTTCAAAAAGTGTTCATTGCTCTTCCTATTATCGCTATTTAACATGGGACATACGGTACGGGCCCGTACGAAGCGCTACTCACGGAAAGGAGTTGGCATCATCGTGAAGGCAGCTCCATCGGTCAAAGCAGCAACGGTGAAGCGCAGAACTCCGTCTTTTCGCTTTCGGGAAAACGTTCAGTTATATCTGATCATGCTTCCCGTTTTGCTGCATATTTTCATCTTTAGCTATATTCCGTTATACGGAATTGTAATCGCTTTCCAAAATTATTATCCCGGCAGCCCCTTCCTCTCCTTTAGCGGCGGAACGGACTGGGTCGGCTTCAAACACTTCACCGATTTCCTGAACAGTCCTTATTTCGCGCGACTAATGTACAACACGTTTAAATTGAGCTTTTTATTTCTCGTCTTCGGCTTCTGGGTGCCAATTCTATTTGCGCTGCTCGTGAACGAGCTCAGAAACGGCGTGTTCAAAAAATACGTGCAAACGGCGAGTTACCTGCCCCACTTCATCTCCAACGTTATCGTGGCCGGCATGGTGCTGTCTTTCGTCAACACGGACGGAATCATCAACTCAATCGTCAAGCTGTTTGGCGGAACGCCGATATCATTTACGACGGAACCCGGATATTTTGCATCCATTTATATCATTACGATGATCTGGAAATCATTCGGCTGGAGCAGCATTTTATACTTATCCGCCATGTCCTCCGTTGATCCCCATCTGTATGAAGCGTCCAAAATCGACGGAGCAAACCGGTTCCGGCAAATGCTGCATATTACGCTGCCGTCCATCCGGCCAACGATATTTATCCTATTAATTTTCGCCATTGGAGGCCTGCTTGGAGCAAACAGCGAATTCATCCTGCTCATCTATAACCCGACACTCTATGAAACGGCCGATGTTATCGGAACCTATCTGTACCGCTACGGCCTGCTGGGAGGCAATTTCAGCTCCGGTACGGCAATCGGGCTGTTCATCTCCGTCATCAACTTCTCGCTGCTGTTTCTGGCGAACAGGATGAGCCGCAAATATTCCGATTACGCGCTGTGGTAAAGGAGGAGGAGCGTCATCAACGTCCGGGTAAAACGAAATTCAACCGCCATTAAACAAGGCTCAATCTCGGTCGATATTGCCCTCTATGCAATCGCTGGCGTGATATGCCTGGTTACGCTGTATCCTTTTTACTACGTTATCATTATGTCTATCAGCTCGCCCCGCGAGGTCGCAGCGATGAACGTGCTGTTTTGGCCAAAAGGATTTTATCTGGGCTCCTATGAGCTGATCATCAAGGACGCAAAAATGTGGTGGGCGTATTCCAATACACTGATATACGTTATAAGCGGCACCTTGTTGAACTGCTTTGCGGCTGTGCTTGGCGCTTATCCGCTGACCGCCCGCAATTTGAAGGGGCGCAAATGGGTCATCGCCTATCTGATTATCCCGATGTATTTCGGCGGCGGTCTGATCCCGTCCTACCTGCTCGTCAACCAGCTCGGCTTGTACAACACGATGTTTGCCGTCATCATTCCCGGCGCGGTCAGTATCTGGAACATTATTCTCGTCCGCACGTTTTTTATGACGATACCGGAGGGGCTAAAGGAATCGGCGTTTATCGACGGCGCCTCGCACTGGCAGCTGCTGTTTAAGGTCATGCTGCCGGTATCCAAGCCGATTCTGGCGGTTATCGCCATCTACTCCATCGTCCTCATCTGGAACAGCTGGTTCGACGCGCTTGTGTATTTGCCAAACGAAAAGCTGCATCCGCTGCAAATGTATCTGTACCGTGTCGTCGTCCAGCAGTCCATCGACCTGAAGGAGCTCACCATGGACGAAAGCCGGACGGCGCTGGCCAATCTTTTGACGAACACGCAGCTGAAATATTCCATTATCGTGTTTACAACGCTGCCGGTCATCTTCACGTATCCGTTTTTCCAGAGGTATTTCATCAAAGGGGCGCTGCTGGGTTCATTAAAAGAATAGTCCGTAAAGATGAAGGGGGATTGTTCGATGAAAAAGGGAAATAAAATGAAGCTGCTGGCGCTGACCTCACTAGCCTTGACGCTGACTCTGACCGCATGCAGCGAAAACGCCGGCAACGGCGGCTCCTCCGAAGCGCAAACAGGTAAGCTGCGGCTGCTGGGACCGGATTTTGGCAACCGTTACATTAAGTTCAACGAACGCGACAAATATCCCGTCTGGACGGAGATCGACAAGCTGATTAAAGAAGCGGGACTTGATCCAAGTTATGAGCTTGTGCCAAACGAGCAGTATAACGTTGTTATTCAGACAAGGATGGCCTCGGGCAACAAACTGCCGGATATCGTCAACATCTCCGCGCTGGACAATGTGACTGTCCTTAATCTTGCCAAGCAAGGCGCGATTCTCGATCTGAATCCGCTCATTGAGAAGTACAGCAACGGAAATATCCGCAAGATGTACGACGAGCAGTTCCCTTTTGCCAAAAAATCGACCACATCGCCTGACGGCAAAATGTACTGGTTCAGCAGCCTGCACAAACTAACGTACAAGGGTGATCAGCCTTCCCCGGTATCTCTGACGATGCTGCTCCGCAAGGATTGGCTGGACAAGCTGAACATTCCGGTGCCAAAAACAGCGGAGGAATATTTAAGCGCGCTGGTCAGCATGCGCGAGCAGGACGCCAACGGCAACGGACAGAAGGACGAGGTGCTGCTTTACAATCCTGGCGTCTTCGGCAGCTCCATTGCGCAGTGGTTCGGACTCGGCTCCGACCTTACGGCAATTGATGACGAAGGCAAAAAGGTCGTATCGCCGTGGTACCAGGATGGCATCAAGGATTACTTCCGCTATCTCCAGCGGCTTGTGAAGGAAGGCGTGCTCGACACCAATATGATCGCCGCCAGCTACGAGCAGACGCAGCAGAAAATGATCGACAACAAGGTGTCGTCCTTCCACAGCTATAACCTTGAAACTTGGTCGGATCTTAATGTCGGGAATGGAGCAGGCTACTTGCCGCTCATGCCGCTGCAGGCGGTTGACGGCATTAAACCTGCAATGCAGGTTGAGCCTCATCATCTCGTCTGGGAGAAATACGCCATTACGAAGGATGTTAAAGACGTCGCGGCTGCGATCAGATTTTTTGACATGATCTATTCCGAGGAGTACGCCGACCTGCATTATTGGGGGATTAAAGATCAGACGTACCAGGTGGATGAAAACGGAGCCAAACATTTCATCAACAATGGGCCTGATTCCGAACTGGCCAAAAGCAAACAGGTGCAGGGAGCGCTGCTGTTCGGCGGCACTGTATTCCCGCGCGTCCAGCTGGCCAATCTCGAATTCTCGCTGGCGCGTGCCCCTAAATATAAAGCTGACAACCAGCTTGAAGTTCTGAAGTATAAGCCGTATTATTACAACTCCACGGCTAATTTTCTGACGATACCTAACGAGGAGCAGCTGAATGAAAAAACGCAAATTATGACTAACCTGACGACCTACTCCACTGAGCTGGCGACCAAGCTGGCGTTGGGCCAAAAGTCGCTGGATGACTGGGACCAATATATCGCAGAGCTGAAAAAGCTCGGCCTGGACAAGCTGATTGAAATTGATCAGCAGCTGCTGGACCGGTACAACAGCATTCAATGAACGAAGACGCTTGCAGAAGGGGGCTTTCTCAAGGATGCTTAACGGCAGCATTTTTCAAAAGACCTTCCTGTCCTACTTGCTTATAGTCATGATTCCCATCCTGGCGTTTAGTGCCATCGGCGTATACCGCAACGTAAAGGCGGAGCAGCTGAGGCTCTATGACAGCCAGATGGCGGACGCGCGGCGCACCTCGGATATTATGGACACAAAGCTGATTGACCTGCAGAACGCAGGCAGTATGCTGAGCCAGGAGAGCTGGGTCCGCAAACGGATGGAAAGAAGCGATGTGTTCGACCGTGAATTCGACGCGCTGAGCATGATAAAGCTTAACAAGGATTTGAAAAATCTGTTCAGCTCTTTGAAAATCGTCTCCTTCGGAGCAATTGTCTATCCGGAAAAAAAGCTGGTTCTTTCCCAGTGGGGCTCGTATTCCGAGCAGGATTTTTTTTCCGAGGTGGCTGTTTTTGGCAAGAATACGCAGCAGAATTTGCTCGACGGCGCCCGCAGTTACGCGTACTTCGACGTGGGCGAACCGTTGACGCTCAGCCTTTGGGGCAATGAAAAAAGAGTTATCCCCGTACGGCAAAGCCTGGAGGTAGCGGGCAAGCCGCGGGCGACGCTGCTGCTGTTTATCGACAGCTCGTACTTGGCGACATACTTGAAGGAATTCGGCGTCATTAATTCGGGGGAATTCACCGTAACTGCCGATGACGCCGTTGTATACCGCCATACGGCGGAACTTGCCGCCGGAGGAAGCCGCAGCGGCAAGCCCTATAAGGTTGAGCTTCCCTCTCAGGCGAGCAGCTGGAAGTATACGCTGCTTTATTACGATGACAGTCTGGTCGGGCTGAAACGCTGGTTTGGCTCCCTGTTTACTTTGCTGCTGGCGATGCTGGTTGGCGCCATTCTGGCATACGGGCTCGCCCGGGTCAGCTATCGTCCGCTCGCCGCCTTGCTTGGCAAGCTGTCCGAGATTGGCCGGGACAATACGGACGCGGAGCCGGTGCGGATTGGCTCCGAATACAATCAGATTGAGCGAAAATTCCGGCGCCTGCTGAACGAGAACCAATCGCTGCAGCAGGCAGCGGCCGAATTTGAAAGCGCGGCGCGCTCCACTCTGCTGCTGCGGCTGCTGAAGGGTTATTTTACGGACGAACGCCAGTCGCTTCTGCTCCGCAAATCCGGCATTGGCTATACCGAGGAGATGTATTACGGCACGATGCTGCTGCGGTTCGACGACATTGGCGAGGCGACCGGGCTGGACGGCCTATGGCAGCTTGAGCTTGGCGTCATCATCGCTGCGGAGCGTGTGTTCGAGCAGCACGGACTCCATTATCAGCTGTTCGAGGTAACGGATGCGGACAAAGCGATTATCGTTTCGTTCACGCAGCCGCCGGAGGACAGCACCCTGCTGCTCCGTATCGCCGCCGAGCTTGCTGACCTGATCGAGCGCCACTGCCGGAAGCGCCCCGAAATTCGCCACGGCACCGTCGAAAAAGGGCTTATCGGCATTAGCAAATCTTACTATGCGGTAAGCGAGAGCATGCAGAGAGCTCTGTTTCGCCGGGAGCATGTCCCGGGGCAGCAGGAGGAGCCTGTGCTGGCGGATAACCGCTATTATTACCCGACAGACTGGGAAGTGCAGCTGATCAACAACTTAAAAATCGGCAACCTGGATACGTCGATGCGGATTCTCGGCGAGATTAAGGAAGAGAACGAGCGGCGGAGCCTGCCTCCGGCGAGCGGCCAGCGGCTGGTGACGCTGCTGATGGAAACGATGCTGCGCGTATTATCCGAGATGAACATCGACTCCGGCCTGTATGCCAAGCAGTTCCGCAGCCGGGCCGAATCGGGCGATACCGGGGAAATGTGGAGTTATCTGTTCGAGGTCAGCACCGTCATTTGCGAGCGGATTCAATATTCCAACACGCCTTCGGCCATGGAAATCGGCAGCAAGCTGCTCGACTACGTCAACCGTAACTTTACGGAGTCCGATGTGTCGCTTAAAACATTGGCGGCCATGATTGGCATGTCAGTATCGAGCGTTTCCAAGACGTTCAAGGAAGTGGCTGGCGTCAACTTCTACGATTACTTGTCCCGGCTCCGGATGGAACGGGCCAAGGAGCTGCTGCGCGAAAGCGGCTGCGATATGGAGCAAATTGCTTCGACAGTCGGTTACGAAAATGTGTACTCGTTCAAACGCGCCTTTGCGCGTTACGAGGGCATCAAACCGGCGGAGTACGTGCAGAAATACGATGGCGCGGGGTGAAAGACACAAGCGGAAACGGCTGCTGGAGCCGTTTCCGCTTTTTATTTTCCAACGGACAGGGGGAATTATGAAGTACGGAACGTCAGCGTCAGCCCGCTGATGTCATATATGATTGAGCCGTAGATTGGCTCCCGCACGAATTGCACACGATCAAATCTTCTGTAAGAACCCGCAATACTAGATTCAAAAACGGCCATTGTTACGTTCACCAGTCCGTCCCGATCATAGTCCGCGCCCCCCCTGGCAGGATGGACGAGAAAACTCGAAGTGACCTCCTTTCTTGATCTTACACTAGGATTGATAACGTATACTGTGGTGCTTCCGCCGTTAGGACGAAGGTCAAAAGATGTTGGATACCCGCCAATATCCCCCGATATTTTGTACATGAAGAAAACGTAGCTGGTTTGATTTACGATGTTGAACGGTACGGGATCCTTTCCCATAGCACTACCTCCTTCAGATGCGAGGGGGCTGGGAAAGAACATGCCGATAACAACGCAAAGAAGAATGAAAAGCACAAGAATAACGCTTAATTGGGCGCTTCTGCCGCCGCCGATTCCGCTGATCTCGGCCTGCCCGGAATATTGAGTCATGATTGATCGCTCCTGTTAGTCTCTGAAATCCATCTAAATAGAATAGATTATGAGAGCAGCAGGAGGATTGCGGCGGCACGAACCTATTCAGGTATAAAATCGTCCAGATTAGCGGATTTCTCCACTTCATGCCATTCCATGTACAGTAAGACAGGCGGAATATAGATGGGGTTGCTCCACGAATAACTGCCATCGTGAAGGATACTGCCGATTAGCACTTCCCCTTTAGAATCGGTTTGCAGCTTCCATTTCCCGCTTGCCATTGCCTTTCCTTGCTCTACCATACGGTACGCTTCCGACCAGCTTAAACGAGGCCCTGGAAGATGTTCAATTTCGGCAATATGTCGCTCATAATTACGTATTCTCTCTTCGTCAATTCTGGCTGCTTCTTCCGAGTCTTCTTCAGAGTCCCATTCGAGTTCAAAATAAACTCCTTTAATTTTTGCTTTAAGTACAGCGTCACGGAAAGTATCGGTGACAAAGACGTGAGTCCCCACAGACTCTTTAACTTTAAAAATGTTTCCCTTAATACGTTCTGCATCAAAAACAATTTTTTTAAATGCAACAACTTTTCCATCCTCATATCTAATAGTGTCAGATTTTTCATAATTAACGGCATCTGATAAATTCATAACATTAATAATTATAAATTCATCGTCTCCAACAAAAACTTCTAACGGCTGTATTTGACCTCTCATGTATTCCTCAAGACATCTATACATCGTTTTACTCATAACAGGAATACTTAGCAAATATCTGGGGTAATCCTTTCCACTCCCTTTTTTTATCACACTAATTTCTGTTTTAATCCAATTTTCAATATACTTTCCTGTGCAAAACTCTAAATTGGTATCGTACTCTTTAATTGAAATGGAGTATTTAGCATCGGATTTTAATCTCCAAACCTTCATGTTTCATTCTCGTTCCTTTCTATCAAATTAATTTCGCCTAAATGTGCGGAATTCTCTACTTCATGCCAATCCATAGATCAAATTTTTATCGACTCTAGTCAGCAATTAATGTAGCGTCCATGCTGCGTGATCTCTCCTCTTTTGCTATACTCTTAAATATATGGAAAATTAAAGGAGTCTCTGACATCGATGAAAATTCTATCTTATTCGTCCTTGCTTGCGAGTGCTGTAATTGGAATATCGTTAGTTGCCAGCAGCTTAATTCTTCGTGATGGAGCCTCAACGGATACGGTCGCGTCCGCTATCGCCTCTCCTCTTCCATCTCCAGCCGCCTCAACGGTTCACGATAAACCTCTGCTTACAATTGCGGAAGCCGGAGAGCTGCTTGGCTTGACCGAGCAGGAGCTTAGGCAAATGATTGCTGCTGAAAAAAGTAAACTGAATCGCACTGGATCCTTTACCGGAGAGATGATTCCCTATATTAAAATCGGGAACAAAATTCTGATATCCCGCGATGGGCTTATGCGCTGGCTGGACGACGCTTCCCGCTCCAGAAGAGAATATGCGGATGGAATCGTGACTAATTAATTGCACTCTTGCCAAAACAAAAAGCGCCTCCCTTCGCAGGGCAGGCGCTTAATCGATTCAATCTATTACTTGGACAGAGCGTCCGTCAGAACAGGAACAACTTGCGATTTGCGGGAAACGATGCCTTTCAGCGTCGCTTTGTTGGCGTCCAGCTTCACGCTGAAGGCTTGCTCGAACGCAGCCGTCTCTTTGCCAAGAGCGATTGCAACGGAGTCATTGTTCAGGATGTCCGTCGTTACGAATACGAACAGGTCCAGACCTTTGGAAGCGATGATGTCGTTCAGAGCCGCTTCCACTTCCGCTTGGCGGGAGAATACGTCGTTCAGGTCAACTGCGTTGACTTGAGCGATTTCGACTTTAGCGGAGCCCATGGAGAACTCTTTGGAGTCAAGGCTGATCAGCTGGGCAACGGTTTTGTCGCTCAGATCCGCGCCTGCTTTGAGCATGCTCAGACCGTATTCCTCAGCGTTAACGCCGGCGATTTCAGCCAGCTCGCGAGCTGCGGCTACGTCCTGCTCGGTGCAGGTCGGGGATTTGAACAGCAGGGAGTCGGAAATGATCGCCGACAGCATCAGGCCGGCAATTTCCTTCTTCACAGCTACGCCATGCTCTTTGTACAGCTTGAGCAGAATCGTCGCGGTGCAGCCGACAGGCTCGGCACGGTAGTACAGCGGAGCCTTCGTTTCAAAGTTGGCGATGCGGTGGTGGTCGATAACCTCAATTACCGTCACTTGATCGATATCGCCCGCGCTTTGCTGGCGCTCGTTGTGGTCGACGAGAATAACCTGTTTAGCTTCCGCAGCTACCGCTTCAACAAGGCGTGGAGCGGCTACGCCGAACTGATCCAGCGCATATTGAGTCTCGCTGCTTACTACTCCAAGGCGAATGGCTTCAGCGTTCAGGCCGATTTGGTTTTTCAGCTCCGCGTAAGCAATTGCCGAACAAATGGTATCGGTGTCGGGATTTTTATGACCGAAAACTAGTACTTTTTCCATCATCGTACTCCTCCGCAAATAGATTCATATAAGACCTGTCCCCGATTATACCTCAAATCCGCCCGGCAAACCATACCTTCACAGCGAAAAACCGACAATTCCGATGGTTAATTCTTTTCCAGCCTGATTGATCAAGGGCACCAAGCAGTTTTTCGTCCGGCGGGTGGCACTAGAGCATATCCAAATGCCTCGCCCTGCAGCTATATGACAAGCTTTACTCCGCTTGTTTTTTGCTCCAGCATCTTGGAGACGATCGTGCCGATATGCGCTCCTCCTTCGACGGGCGGCGTTCCTCCCTGATGAATATTGGACAGCACAGTGCGGGCCGATTCCACCATTCCCTTTCTGGGCCGGTAACACATATAAGCGCTCATCGATGAGGATGACACGAGCCCGGGCCGCTCCCCAATCAGCATAACGAGGACATCCGGCTCCAATATTTCTCCGATATGATCCATTACCGCGACACGTCCGCCCTTGATGAATATCGGCGTGCCCGCCTTCAGCCCATAAGCGTTAAGCGAGTCCATCAACGCGGGGTACACGTCAGAGAGATTATGCTCAATCGCGTTGGCGCTCAACCCGTCCGAGACGACAATTTGCACTTGCGCCCGCTTCTGGCATCCTGCACGCAGCCGGTTGATGCTCTCTTCTGTCAGCAGCCTGCCCATATCGGGGCGTTTCAAATAATTTTCCGTATTCTCGTAGAGCGTCTCCACTTGAAAAAGCTGGAACTTCTCGATCAGCTTATCGCTAACTTCACCATAAACTGTGTCCACAGCTCCAGCGTGATCGCAGCGGAAAAGCAGCATTTCCCGGGTTAACGGCCGCGTCCCCGCTCTCCATACGCCAATCCGGGCAGGCGTCGCAGCTTGCAGCTCCTCCAGCATTTCCGCCGAACGCGGCTGCGGAATATTGTTTCTCCGGTTATGCCTTAACGGAGTAAACGATTCGTTTGATTCCGCCACGGCAGACGGCAGCTGTTCCTGTGGTTGGAATTCGTCCTTGATGTCGCTTCGGGTCGTTCCCTTTGACTGCGATGCCGTGCCAAGCCGCTGTTGGAGCTCCTGCATAATTCGGTTGGTCATTTCCTCCAAATCTAACGAATCCATGCCGCCTGCACCTCCTATCGAAATGAATGGAATATCGTCGGGTCTCCGGCGTCTGCCGTCAGCTTGCCGTTTGCCATAATCCCCATATTCTCCAGCCATCGCTCAAATGCAGGCGCCGGCCTGCGCCCGAGCGTTTCTCTTAAAGTCGCGATATCGTGGAAGCTTGTCGATTGATAGTTCAGCATGCAGTCGTCCGCCATTGCAACACCAATCAGGAAATTAACGCCTGCCGACGTCAGCAGCACCGACAAGTTATCCATGTCGTTCTGATCCACTTTCATATGGTTCGTATAACAGACGTCAACGCCCATTGGCAGCAGGTGCAGCTTGCCCATAAAGTGGTCTTCCAGACCTGCGCGGGTAACTTGTCTGCCGTCATACAAATATTCCGGACCGATAAAACCGACAACGGTGTTTACGAGAAACGGCTTGAACCTTCTCGCCAATCCGTAACAGCGCGCTTCCAGCGTCACCTGATCGATGCCGTGATGAGCGCCTCCGGACAGCTCCGAGCCTTGCCCCGTCTCGAAATACCAGAAGTTCGGCCCGGCGGATGTGCCTTGGCTGCGAACAAGCGCATCTGCCTCGTTCAGCAGCGCAAGATCGATGCCGAACGACGTATTCCCGGCTTGCGAGCCCGCAAGACTCTGGAAGATGAGATCCGCATAACCGCCGTTCCTGATCGCCCGCATTTGCGTGGAAATATGCGCCAGAACGCAATTTTGGGTCGGAATGCTCCATTTGTCCATGACTTCCTTCGTCATGTTCATAATCGCTTTTACGCTATCTGTTGTATCAATTACAGGATTGATGCCAATCACGGCGTCTCCGATCCCGTAGCTCAATGCCTCGTACAGGGCCGCCTGAATGCCGGTCACATCGTCGGCCGGGTGGTTAGGCTGCGCCCTTCCCGATAACACGCCGCGCTGGCCGATGGAGGTGTTGCAGTGGGTAATGACTTCGATTTTAGCGGCGGCTTGAATTAAATCCAGATTGCTCATCACCTTGGCGACAGCCGCGACCATTTCGCTCGTCAGTCCTCTGGAGATGCGCCTAATCTCGTCCGCTCCGGTCGTGGAAGCCAGCAAATACTCGCGCAGCTCGGCAACGGACCAATTGCGGATTTCGGCATAGATTTTCTCATTTATATCTTCCTCAATCACCCGGGACACTTCATCGTCTTCGGGCGGCAGAAGGGGGTTTTCGCGAATATCGGATAAGGTCAAATGGGCCAGCACCCATTTCGCCGCCATTCGTTCTTTGGCATTTTCGGCCGCAAGGCCTGCGAGCTGGTCCCCGGATTTCTCTTCGTTGGCTTTCGCCATTACTTCTTTTAAATGACGAAAAGAATACGTTTTGCCGAGCACCGTCGTCGATAGATTCATCCGTACTCCTCCTAACCGCTGTGGAAAGCCAGCGTCTTCACAATAACCGGAATCATCGTATCCCGGATCGGTTCCCCCAAATCCAAATAATCGCCAAACTCGACTTTGATCTGGTCTACGCACACAATGGATAATTCTCCGGACGAGCGCAGCTTCAGCGCTTGCCCGAGCGCCTTGCCCATATCGTTCTCGCATAACACGATCAGCGTCCGGCAGCCCGGAATCATCGTCCGGTAATGGGCAACAAGCGATTCGGAAAGCTGCCGGATCAGTTCGTAAGTGACGGTCTGCAAATGGGGAATAAACAGCGCAAAAGGCGGACAAACATCGGCATCGTATACTTGCAAGCCGAGCTCGATCGCCTTTTTCACCTCTAAATGGTCCAGCTTGATGACAGGAATGTTTTTCATCGGTAGCAGCCCCGGGGACATATGGATCGTAGCGCCGCTAATCTCCGTGCTCTGCATGCCCGCTCCGATTACCGTCGCCCTGAACGTATGGTCGGGAACAGCAAGCGCAAACGGATAATGTCTCGCTTCTTCGCGCAAACAAGCGGCCAAAAGCGGGCCGAAGTCGCCGTACACAGCCGTTTCCGGCAAGCTCTGCGGGTTGGCGGTAATCAGCATGCCGCCTACGCCGCCGGAAATCATCAGCTCTTCGACCGGCGGCATGATCGGCACTTTCCCATTCACGCTCAGCAGTACGCCCGTTGAATCCGTATCCCCTGCCAAGCAATCAAGCATGCTGCGGCTCATTTGCCTTGCGACCTCTTTCAGGTACCCGAAGCTTACCGTCTGGCCAGCCTCAAGCTTGAACCCGTTCGCATCCAGCCACGGCCGGATCGCCGCGGATATATAAATCACTTCGCCTTCCGGGCGAAGCCGGACCAATCTTCCGCCGACATGGAATGTCACCGTCTCCACCATATGCCCACGGCGGAAAAACGAGGTGTTCGCCGTCCCCCCGCCGACATCGACATTGCAGACGACTCCGCGCATTTGCAGCGATCGCTTCATCGCCCCGGAGCCTTTACCCGCAAGCAGCGACTCCAGATCAGCGCCCGCAGTCGCGACGACAAAATCCCCGGCTCTGTCGGCAAGCGAGTGCAGCAATTGCTTGGCGTTGCCCTTGTTCGCCGTTTCTCCGGTAATGATTACCGCGCCCGTTTTAATGTCGGACAGCCGGATGCCCGCCGCCTGATATTCCTTTTGCAGCCAAAGCGACACCTCGGCCATATCAATTTCAGTCTCGCTAAGAAGCGGCGTTGATGTTACCTCGCTCTCATAGGCGAGCAGACGCTCGGCAATTTCAAATCTCGGCAAGCCGAAAGGGCTCGATTTGCGGGCCAGCTTTAACCGGCTGACAATGAGCTTCATCGTGCTTGTGCCGAGATCGATGCCGACGCTTATGATCCATTGTTCATCCATAAGCTATCCCCTATCGCTCGTTCCCTTCGGCTGAAGCAGGCTTTCGATCCGTTCGCGCAGCTGTTCTACGCCCTCCAGCGTCATCGCGGACACTTCGAAGATGTCCCCTTTCGGCATCGCTTGCCGCAAGAAACGCTTCGCTTTGGCCGTATCCGCCTTCGGACTGTCGATTTTCGTCACCACACCGAGCGATGGAACCGGAAACCCTCCGGCAAAGCCGGGCGGAAAATAGCTGCGCTCCCGCGTCGCATCCTGAACGAGTACGAGCAGGCGCGTGTCGAAGGAGGTTGCGATCAGGAATCGGTACTGCAGCGGGTTCTCGCAGTATTCCCCGGGCGTATCAATGAGCCAGTCCCGGAATACGAGGCTTTGGGTTTTGGAAGCAGGCCGCTCCTCATCAAGCAGCGCCCGGATCAGCGTCGATTTGCCGGCTCCGACCGAACCGATGACCATCGCCCGCTTCATCTACGACCTGGTAATGGAAGCCGGGGTAAAGTCCAGCTTCCCGCTTAAAAACTCATTGACGGCTATTACGGCCATCTCTACCGCCGACACTTCGCCGCTAACGACAAGCGAGCCGGTGAAGCGATCCAGATAACCGATCCCGACTACGGCCGCTTTTGTCGCGATGTCTGCGGCGATGATCGCCGTTTCCGTCGGCGTAAGCGTCATAATGCCGATCGCGCCCGCTTCCTCGAGCCCCAGTCTCTCATATAGGATGGGATCGGGATTCGCAATAATATGGGACAAAGTGACCTGTTTGCCCGGTACATATTCTTGAATGACTCGTTGCTTTTCCATAACTTGGCCTCCTTACGGCTCCCCGACCTCCAGCGAATCGACGATTCCGACGATAATCGCATCAATCGGCACAACCTTCTGCGGAAACAGCATGCGTGCGGGATTGCCTCGGGAGACAATAACTCGCTCCCCTACACCGGCGCCGATCCGGTCAACGGCGATTACCGTCTGACCGGAACTGTTGCCGGAGCTGTCGATCGGCTGAACAATCATCAGCTTCAAGTTTTCCATGCCGGCTTCCTTCTGCGTCGCCCACACGCTGCCGACCACTTTGCCCAGGAGCATTTCCATCACCCTTTATCCGAAAAGTGCAGGACAATCCCTTTGTCCCGTAACAAATCTTTAGCCAAAGGGGACACGATCGTCCCGCGCTCCACTTCAAGCAAGCCATTGAGCGAAGCCGCCTGGGCGGATACCCAATCCGCCGTTATCAACGCGACATCCGGCTTAGTTGATGCCGTACGGGAGGCCGCTGCTGCGGCGGACGAGCCGTCTGCCTCATAACCGGCCCCATCGCTTTTCAGAAGCTGGAAGTAACGGACAACTTCCCCTGCCAGATCCTGTCCCGGCCCGAACGTAATGCCCAGCTCCTCCAGCTCAGCCAGCCGTTTTTGAAACAGCTTCGTGTAACCTGGAGACAGGCTCAGCACCTTTAACGTTTTGCGGTCGTTCCTTTTAACTCCCGGGCTATCCTTCCCGACCCACACCGGCTTGTTCAGCAGCAGCGCGGAGAACACGATTTCCGCTTTAACCGATCCTTTCAAGCCGGCAGCGATACGCGAGGCGTTATCCAGATCGATCTCCGGAATAACAACGCCGTCATAATCTTTGGGCAGTTCAATCGGAGCAGGCGCATATTCATCAACGGCAATCGTCTTGCCTGCGCCGGAAGACTCCATGCGGCTCATCCCGATCCACGCTGACGTTACGCCGTCCAGAAACATGAGATCATATTCGATTCCGTGATTGTCTAATAAAATAAATTGGTCCGAGTGCGCCTCATGCGCGCGGCTGTCGCAGAAAATAAAAAGCAGTTTCGGCGCTTTCCGCTGCGGATTCGGCTTGTCGGACAAGCTCATTATTTCCCTGGCAATATCTTGGACAAGCTGTCGAATGTCCACGTTTTCACCGCTTTTCTGTATCGTTAAGTCGAGAGGCCTACAATAGACGCCCGGTCTCCCTGATTGATAAATCCGGCATTCGCTTCGTCCGTGTCGATATGGAGATCAAGCGAGAAACGGGGGTCAACGCGGATGACGACCTCATGCAGCTCGAGCGGACGCTGTCCATGCGTCCGAACCTGCACGCGATCCCCGTTTTTCACCCCGTAAGCTTGGGCATCGCCGGGCGACATATGGATATGAGCCTTGGCCGCAATGACCCCCTGCTGAAGATAAATGAAGCCTTTCGGGCCGTAGACGGCAATGCCCGGCGTATCCGCGATATCACCAGACAGCCGTAGCGGAGGATGAATCCCGATCTGAAACCCGTCTGTTCGGCTGATTTCCACCTGCGAAGCGCCCCGAGACGGCCCAAGTATGCGAACGTCCTTAAGCATGCCTTTTGGACCGGCAAGCGACACCGTCTCTTTAGCGGCGAATTGGCCTTTCTGCGACAGCTCCTTAAGCGGAATAAGCGAATATCCGGAGCCGAACAGCTTCTCGATATGCTCGGCGGACAGATGAATGTGCCGGTTGGATACGCCGATCGGGATGTCCGGCAATGCCGGCGAAGCTTGTTTCCCCGGCATTGCGCCTGACTTTCCGACGGTAATGCCCCGGCTCTGCAAGAAATCTCTCGCCGCCGGCGTTAATCGGCAGCCGTCGCTGAGTACGTAAGGATTCGGCAATTCTCCTTTGCTCAGCGAAGCCCGCAATTGCATTTCCGTGATGAAGGGCATAGGCGATTATCCTTGAACGCGCGGCAGAATGCCCTCAATATCCGTGTGCGGTCTTGGGATAACATGAACGGACAACAGCTCGCCCACTTTTTCGGCAGCCGCTGCGCCCGCATCCGTAGCAGCCTTAACGGCGCCTACGTCTCCGCGCACCATAACGGTCACGATCCCGCCGCCTACATGCTCCTTGCCGATCAATTTGACGTTGGCCGCTTTCACCATTGCATCCGCCGCTTCAATTGCGCCTACCAGACCTTTTGTCTCAACCATGCCTAATGCCGTGTATTCTCCTGCCATTTGTAATTCCTCCTCATAGGATCAAATTAAAGTTATGAATGGCCCGCTTGAATTTCTTCCAGAACCTTACGAATAATGTCCTTTACTTCGTCGCGGCTGATCTCCGCAGCAAGTTTACTTTCAACTTGCCGGGCAGCCTGATCGACCCGATTCTCCAGCTCCATTTCCCGGAGGCCGAAGGCGACGCGTTTGATATTGATCAAATGCATCGGACCTACGTTGTCGGAAGTGATGTTGTGGCCGTAAGAGCCGCACCCGAGCGTCAGCGACGGGAAAATGCCGCTAGTCGCGCCAATCGCCCCGAACGTCGTCCCGGCATTCACAATTATGCGTGAAGCCGGCTTCTCCAGGCCGAAAGCTTCGATGACGTCCATCTCCTCGCAATGAATGCCAAGCGAATGTCCCAGCCCGCCGTTTTCCAGCAGCTTCGTGCAAATCAGGCAGCCGTCGCGCCAATTGTCGCATGTGTACAGCGCCAGAATCGGGCACAGCTTCTCGAGCGAGAACGGAACCGCTTTGCCGATTTCCGTCTCTTCCGCGACAAGGACCCGGGTGCCAGCCGGAACCGCGATGCCTGCCATTTCTGCGATATGGGCTGCAGAACGGCCGACAATATTCGGATTTAACCTGCCGCCCGCCAAAATGACCGAAGCAACCTTGCTTTTCTCCTCCGGATTCAGCAGATACCCGCCGTTAGCGCGAATTTGCTCCATGACTTTTGTTTTAACCGCCCGATCGGTTACGATCGCTTGCTCGGAAGCGCAGATCGTTCCGTAGTCGAACGTTTTGCTTTCGAAAATCCGCCGAACCGCCTCTTTCACTTTTGCGCTTTGATGAATGTACACCGGCACGTTGCCGGGTCCGACGCCGTAAGCCGGCTTGCCTGAGCTGTATGCGGAACGCACCATCGGCGTGCCCCCGGTAGCCAGAATCAAATCGGACAGCTTCGACTTCATCAGCTCCTGCGTCGCTTCCATCGTCGGCTCGGTCATGCAGGCGACCGCATCCTTCGGACCGCCCGCCCGCTCAATCGCGCTTTGCATGATGCGCGCCGTCTCCAGCGTACAAGCAAGCGCCGAAGGATGAGGACTGAACACGATGGCGTTCCTTGTTTTAATCGAGATCAACGCTTTGTACATCGTTGTCGACGTCGGATTGGTGGAGGGGACGATGCCGCAGATGACTCCGAACGGCTGAGCGATTTCCCACAGCTTGTTCGCCTCGTCCTTGCGGATAATGCCAACCGTCTTCATATCCTTGATGGCTGAATAGATCGTGCGTACCGCGAACAGATTTTTCGTCTTTTTGTCCGCTGCATTGCCAAAGCCTGTCTCGTCCACTGCCATTCGAGCCAGACGTTCCGCTTCGCGCTCTCCTGCCTCCGCCATTGCGCCGACAATCGCATCTACCTTTTGCTGGGACAGCGATTCCAGCGCTTTCTGCGCCGTTCTCGCTTTGCGCAGCAGCTCGCGGGCTTCCTGAATCGATCTAAGATCCTTATCTTCGATAGTCAAACCTCTTCACCCCTTACGTGCCGATATTCAAGTCAGCCAACTTTCAACGGTTAGCTTTCCTGCGCCGGCTTTACAGACTTGGGTGCAGCAGCTGCGCTTGCCGCTTTTGCAGTCGCAGCAGGCGCTCCGCTTGCCGCCGCTCCCTTAACCGCCGTCTTTTTCTGAATCCATTCCGTAAAATCAAACGCCGGTCTTGGAATAACGCTGTAATGAAGCAGCTTGCCAAGCGCCTTCGCCGTTTCCATGCCTGCACGAACGGCCTCCTGTACGGAGGATATATCCCCATAGATGTAAACGGTCATAATGCCGGCATCCGCCTTCTCATACGTGTGCACTTTCACATCAGCCGTCTTGGCCGCCGCGTCTGCCGCCGCAATCAGAGCGACAAGCCCCATCGTCTCAATCATGCCGAGCGCCTGTCCATTTCCTTCTGTCATTCGCTTCCCCTTTCTCGCTAGAAGTCTATCGGCTTAATCGCAACGCTTCTAACACCTGCAGCAAAGGCTTCAGCAGCCGCTGTGCAATCCGACTGGCTGCCGGTCAGCAGCGCGCCCGCGAAGTTTGTCTCCGTCGGCGGGCCGAAAAACCGGCAAAGCCTGACGTTCGCCGCCTTCATCGCGAGATCAAGAGCGATCATCGCCTCCGCCGGCGGCGCGATCAAATAAGCGAGCGGCTCGCCCGGGCGAATGCCCGCCAGCTCCGACAAATACGTTCCCGTACTGGAAACAACGTGAGCGTAGTAAGCATGAGAGCCTTCCTCGTTCAAGGAATAGAAGCAGGCGGAGCCCCTCATCGTTTCCACGGCGGCGTCCAGGCCGCTTTTCACTTCTTCCGGGCTGGCCCCGCCGAGAATGCCGATGAACTCGCCCGATAACGGCCCGGATGCATGCGCCGAACCCGCGTAAAACGACTTCGCGTACACAACCTCCACGTCGGCTTTTTTGGTCGCTTCGTCAATCGCGGTATACCCGACATCGTCAATCGTGCAAGTTAATATGCCCAGGCTGCGAATATGCGGCTTGACCTGCAGCTGCGCGCCAAGCTCGGGGTCCACGTTCGGAATGACGCGCGCGGCAAGAGGCACTGCCCTTACTTCCCGATCCATCCTGACAACCACCTTATCATCCGTTTGTTCACCGCTTGATTTCCGTGACTCAGCCTGCAGCTTCCAGCTTTCCTTTGCTGTCTTTCGGTTTTTTCAGCGCTTTAGTAGCGATATACTGATAGTCGACTTTCACGACTCCTTCGGTCGTTCTTAAATCATCCAGCAAGTAAGGAATCTTCTTAAACTTATCGACTTTCAGATTCAACCGCAGATTTACCAGCGAAGCCTCATGATCCTCTGCCTGTGAATCCGTTGAAATCTGAGTAATCGTCGCCCCGTACTGCTCCATTCGCGCTATAACCGTTTGCAAGCAGGACGGCCCGTCCGTCATGGCCAGGCCAAGCTCGATATGCTTGCGGTTTCGAGTAAAATACTTCTCCAGCTTGTTCAGCAGAAACAAACTGACAAGCACGAGAAAAGCGGTAAGCAGCGCCCCATAGTAGAAACCCGCGCCTACGGCCAAGCCGAGCGCGGCGACAACCCACAGCGACGCGGCCGTCGTCAGGCCCGAGATCGACAGGCCAGTGCGCAAAATCGTTCCCGCGCCGAGAAAACCGATGCCGCTGATTACTTGGGCGGCCAGGCGGGCAGGGTCCATACGAACATTCGCTTCATAGGCGAATTGGCTGAAACCGTAAATCGACAGCAGCATGATGAGCGCGGAACCCAGACAAACGAGAATATGGGTGCGGAAACCCGCCGCATGATCTCCCCATTCTCTCTCCAATCCGATTAAGCCGCCGATAATCAGCGCGGACACGATCCGAATCGTCAGTTCGGCATGGCTGATCTCCCATATGCCGGGCGTCATGTGCAGGTCCATTTTACTCGTCCCATTTCACACTGATTCTTTGCTTTTTCTCGAAATACACGATTTCTTCGTAACCCGTGCGCTTGGCTAATGCCATCGCCTCATCCAGCATCGTGCCGATATCGTCCGGAAAATGCGAATCCGAGCTTAGCGTAATCGGCACGCCGTGCGCGTGAAGCCTGCTCAGGAACGCGGGGCTTGGACACATTTCCTTAACCGGATACCGGTAAGCAAGACCCGTATTGATCTCCGAAGCGACGTTCGCTTTTTTCAGCGCTGCAGCTACCTCGTCATACAGATCCAGCAGCAGCTTCTCGTCAGGTCTGTACCCGAACACTTTCAAATTGTCGAGATGGGCTATAATATTGAATATTCCGGAGTTGGCTGCTTTGATTACATGCTCGAATAAATACTTGTACAAGCCTAACAAATCCTTGCTTTCATACAGTTCCTTCGTCTCCGGGTTGTCAAAACCCCAGCCATCCAGGAAATGAACGCTTCCAATAACGTAATCCAGCTCGTACTTGTCCAGAAGAGACTTCAGCTCCTCCTCCCCTCCCGGAAAATAATCGGCTTCCACGCCGACGGATAAAGGGTAGCCCTTCCTCTGCAGGTTGCGCGCGGCTGTGAGGAACTCGTCAATCGAGCCAACGCGAACCCGGTCATACCAGTAACGCTGAAGCTTTCCAAGCTCGCTGTCGTCCATCAAAATATATTTCTCGTAATAATCGCGGAACTCCTCGAACCGGTAAAGATGATCGACCATCCCGAAGCGCTGAATCCCTTTTTTCTGGCCTTCAATCATGTACGCCTCCAGCCATCTTTCGGAGAAGCAGCCTTCGTCCAATCTTACTTTCAGTCGATCTACCGTATGTTCAATCCATGAGAGCGTATTCGGCTCGCTGTCCGGCTTCGATTCCCCAGGCACAATTTGCAGCGCCTTGGCCGTTCTCTGCAGCCAAGAGAAGGAATAAGGGCCTTCCTCAAGATGGAAATGAAAATCTACTTTCACTGTTAGTCCTCCTTGTCGGCGATGAAGATTGCAATATCTCTGTCGTTCAGGTTATTTTGCCATTCCTCCGGGCATTCACGATCGGTCACAATGGAGTAGACGTCATCCAGCGAGCATATTTTGGCGAACGTCGCTTTGCCGAATTTGGACGAATCTGCGAGGAAAATCGTCTCATCGGCTCTCTCGATCATCTTGCGGGAAATCGTAGCTTCCGAAAGCGCGTAATCCGTAACGCCGTCCTTCAGCGACAAGCCGCCTGCCGAGAGAAACGTTTTGTTCACCCTAAGCTGGTCCAGCATCAATTCGGAAAGCGGGCCGGACGTTGTTTTCTGATGTTTGTTCAGCTCCCCGCCGGTAAAAATAATCCGGCCCGGAAACACTTCCATCGCTAGCAGCATCGCCGGCGCCGAATGGGTGACAATCGTTACATCCGCACGGTCGCCGAGGTTGCGAATCACTTCCAGCATCGTTGTCCCGTTGCCGAGCATGACCGTGTCCCCGTAATTGATCATGGCAGCGGCATATTTGCCGATAGCCGCCTTCTGGGCGGCATTGATCTGCGTTTTCTGCTCAAACGGCAGCTCCGACGAATCGGCTCTTACTTTGACGGCCCCGCCATATACCTTTTTCAGCTTTCCGTCGTTGTCCAGACGTTCCAAATCGCGTCTGATCGTCTCGGCGGATACGTTAAACTCGTCGGCGAGCACCGTCACCTCGACTTTGCCCTCTTTGCTTACGTACTCCAATATTTTTTTCTTTCTCTTCTCAAAGGATAAAGACATAAAGCCACCCTATTCCGATTTATTAAAGCTTTTCATTCGTCGTTTAACGCGAACACTTCATTTGGATTTATGTTGATTGTTGTTGTTTGTTAGTTGAATTATAAGCGCTTACACCATTTTAGTCAACAAACTTCCATAAGTTCAGAGCGCTTCGGCATCGGATATCAAAAAAAGCCGCCTGTCCGGAATCGGACAGGCGGCTTAACAAGATTAGTGACCAGCGGCATACTCCCGCTCTTGCTCGGCCACGGCTTGAGGATCCATTTTGCCGTTGCCCATGAAGAAAGCAAAGATCAGGGCAAGCGCTGCCGGAATGAGCGCCCAAGCGAAGGTTTGGACGATCGAGGAGGATAGTTCGCCCGTAATTTTCTCCAGCAGATCCGGCGGAATTTTGGCGCGCATAGCCGGGTCCATCAGCTCGCGCGGATCATGCAGCGTAAAGCCTGGAAGCCCGGCCCCGTCCGCCGCTCCAGCAACAGCTCCGCCAGCCGTGCCGCCTGCTCCAGCGGCGTCGGCGCCAGCAGCTGCACCCGGCTCAGCTCCGCCTCCAGCACCAAGCACTTTGGCCAGTTTATTGGAGAACAGGTGGCTTTGGATAATGCCGAAAATCGTAATGCCAAGCGCCATGCCAAGCGCCCGCAGGAAGTTCAGCGTGGAGCTGGCTGCGCCGCGGTCCTGCACTGGCACGGAGAACATGCCGGCATTGCTCAGTACGGAGAAGGACGCGCCGATGCCAAGTCCGACAAGCACCATAAACAGCCTCAAGATCCAGATGTTCGTGCCGCCGGAAATTGTCGTGAGCAGGCCGAGGCCAATGACAAGCAGAGCGAGCGTCGGAATCATAAGCGTGCGGTACTTAAACTTGGTCATCAGGAAACCGCCCAATGTGGCCGTTACTACGGAACCGACCATCATCGGCAGCAGCACGAGACCGGAGTTGGTCGCCTTGCCGCCCATTACGCCGGAGATAAATATTGGAATGTACATCGATGCAGTGACAAACGCCGCGCCCGCGAAAATACCAATCAGGTTACTGGACGCGTATACTTGGCTGCGGAACATGCGGAACGTAATGATCGGCTCCTTGGCGCGCAGCTCGAACATAACAAACAGCACAGCCAGCAGCGCAAAACCGCCGAACAGTCCAAGAATGAGCGCGGAATCCCAAGCGTAGGTCGTTCCGCCAATCGTTTTGCCGCCAAGCTCAAGCGCAAAGATCAGACAGATGACGGCGCCGACAAGCGTAGCCGCTCCGCCCCAGTCGATTTCCTGGCGGCTGTGCTTTGCGGACTCCTTGTAGAAAGCCCAAACGAACACAAGTGCGAGTAGACCAAGGGGCAGGTTGATGTAAAAAATCCAGTTCCAGTGAATGTAATCCGTAATGTACGCCCCAAGCAGCGGGCCGAAAATACTGGAAAGACCGAATACGGCGCCGAACAAACCGCCCAGCTTGCCGCGTTTCTCTGCCGGAACGGCATCGAACATAATTGTAAATGCGACTGGAATCATCGCGCCGCCGCCAAGGCCTTGAATGGCCCGGTATATAGCCAGCTGCTCAATCGATTGGGCAATGCCGCAAAGAGCAGAACCAATCATAAATACGATAAGTCCAAACACAAAAAATCTCTTTCTGCCGTACATATCGGACAGCTTGCCGAAAATCGGCATACCAGCCATTTCCGCGACCATATAAGCTGAAGTAACCCAGACGAATTTGTCGAGCCCTCCTAACTCCCCTACAATCGTCCCCATTGCCGTTGACACGATCGTTTGGTCCATGGACGCCATCAGCATGCCAAGCAGCAAGCCGGCGATAACCAGGCCCGTGTTGTTGCGTGAGGTCTGATTCATACGTTTGATCCTCTTCCTTTCCTTGTGCTGCCGGCTTCTCCGCCGGACGCATACCCAATTATTATAGCCATGTACCCCGGGCATAAAATCAGCCTTCAGACGGATTAAATTCCGGATGCTTTACAACTATAACAAAACAATCCTGACAACAGTCTGTCAGGATCGCTCATCCACCGCTTGCTGATTCATGTATTTTGCTTCAATACGCTTGCACACATACCAGGAGGCAAAAATAAACACAACAACGTAGAGCAGTTGAACCGGATCACGGTAAAAACGAGCCACATCATGGCCGACATAGGAAACGGTAAGCACCATAATTCCTTTGCCTATGGCAATCGCCGTAAAAAAACGGGCGACACTCATGCGCGACACGGCTGCAGCCATATTGACCAAAACAAACGGGCCGACAGGGAACAGGCTTAGCACAAATACGTAACTGAACGCATTGCGGCGAATCCAGCCCATGCTGGCCTGCACCTTAGGCTTGTCCGCCCAGCGGCGGGCAAGCCGGTGTCCTGCGGCAGCCCGCACGATAAGAAACGTCGTCATGCAGCCGCCGACGATACCGATCCACGAATAAAGAAAACCGGCCCAAAGACCGTAAACCGCTGCATTAACGCCAACGATCAGCAGGGTCGGCAGCGGAGGAATGAATGATTTAAGAAACGTGAGCAAGATGCCCGGCAGCGGCCCGAAGGACCGGTAGCGGTCCAGCAACTCTAGCAAACGTTCCTCAGTCATATAGGACATGATTTCGTTCAACATATGGTATACTCCTCACGGGAGAGACTTGGAATCCGTTTCGCCCTCCAACAGCCTTTGTGCTTCATTTTACTCTTGAGAAGCGGCGGAGGAAAGAACATTAAGCAAGGATTTCGGGCAACCGGCATAACCCGCCCTCCCCAGCATACCCTAACAGAAAAAGCGGAGACGCTTCGATCCTAAGGAGTTTATATGAATCCAATCCTGCTTGGCAGCTTGGCGACGGCAGTGTGCACCATTGTCGGGGCACTTCCTGCCTTGTTTTTCACGAATATTACCCATAGAGGCAAGGACGTTCTTCTGGCTTTTACGGCTGGAATTATGGTTGCCGCCTCCACATACGGCCTCATTCCGAGCGCCCTTAAGCTGTCGAATATGCTTACGCTCACGGTGGGCATCCTGCTTGGAACGATCGTCCTGATGCTGCTGGAGCTGCTTATTCCTCATACCGATCCGTCGCATGACTCCAACGTCGATCTGTCTCCGGGCAGTATGGCAGCCTCGCGAAAATGGTTCGGGATGGACCGCAGCTCCATGCTGTTTCTGACCGCCATGGCGCTGCATAACTTGCCGGAAGGACTATCCGTCGGCGTCAGCTATGGGAGCAGCGAAGCCCAGCTTGGGCCGATCGTGGCAGTCAGCATCGGAATGCAAAATATCCCCGAAGGCTTCCTGACCGCGCTTTTCCTGATTACCCAAGGGATGCGCCGAGGTCATGCGGTGCTCATGTCCATCGGCACCGGCGGGCTGGAGCTGCTCGCCGCGCTTGCAGGAGTCAGCTTTGTATCCGTCATTGAACCGATTGTGCCGTACGGCCTTGCTTTTGCGGCCGGAGCGATGCTGTTTGTCGTGTACAAGGAGTTGATCCCCGAAAGCCATGGCGACGGCAACGAACGCGCCGCGACGTTTTCGTTCATCGTAGGTTTAATCGTGATGATTGCAATGACCCATACATTAGGCCAATAATGCGAAAAAGACCGCCCCTCGTCGCAAACGACGCCTGGGGCGGCCTTTTTTTCATGCCATGCTCTTATTCCTTGCCGGGAAGCTCGCAGGCTTCGTCAGGCGCGCAAGCCGCTCCGTCTTCAACCTCTGCGCTGGATGATCCGCTCTGCTCCTGCTCTGCCCAAGCCTGCTGCAGCACCTGCAGGAACGCCGCTGGCGACTGGGCTCCGGAAACGCCAAGCTTACGATCAAGCACGTAAAACGGCACGCCGCGAATGCCCAGCTCGGAGCCGATTCCTTCCTCGGCGCGCACCAGCTCGCTGTAGCGTTCGGAAGCGAGCACTTCCTCCGCCTCTGCCTGCGGCAATCCAGCCTCAGCGACCAGTCCGGCGAGCACGCTGCGGTCCTCCAGCAGCAGGCCATCCGTAAAGTACGCCTTGAACAAACGCTCCGCCATAACGTCGCCTTTGCCCTTTTCTACCGCCCATGCCATCAGGCGATGCGCGTCAAACGTGCTGCCCCGCTTGATGTCGTCAAAGTTAAAGGTCAATCCCATATCCGCCGCCTGACGGCCCAGATTGGCGTTGTTCGCCCGAATCTGATCCGATGTAGCGCCGTACTTATCAGCAAGAATGTCATGGATATTGCTGCCTGGAACGTACTTTGTGCCAGGATCAAGCTCGAAGCTGCGATAAACAACCTCAACCTCGTCTTTATGCTCAAAAGCAGCCAGCGCCTCCTGGAACTTCCTTTTGCCGATATAACAGAACGGACAAGCGTAATCCGACCAAATTTCCACTTTCATGAAGTGAACCTGCCTTTCCGGCGGCAAAACTCCGCCCGCAAATGTAACTATAATAGTTACATGTTAACACAAGAGGGCTTCATGAGCAAACAACCCGTTAAATGCCGCTGTCGCCGCCAAAAAATGGCTTCAAGCCGCCATTGTCCGGCTGTCGCTCCAAATGCTCCTGCGTCTGCGTTTGCGTCTCCGGTTCTTCAACCAATAGCCGCAGGGCGTTCAGCTTGTTCTCCCAATAAAGGTCGAAATACGCCAGCCAGCGCCGCAATTCCAGAAGCGGATCGGGGTTCATTTGGTAGCGCGTTTCCCGCCCGACCTTCCGCTCCCGCACAAGTCCCGCATCGGACAAAATATGAAGATGCTTCGAAACGGCCGCCCGCGTCATGGAAAAATGGGGTGTTACTTCTTTAAGCGGCAGCTCGCCTGCATCCTGCAGCAGCAGAAGCATTTGCCGCCGCGTCGGATCGGCGATCGCCTGATAAACATCGGGCTTCGGCTTCTGCAGTCCCACCTCTAGCTCTCCAAAACAGACGCCAGCTTTTTGACGATGCCGACCCAGCCGCCGCCCATCCGCTCGCGCACTTCGCTATGCGGCTGGCCGAACTCGGTTACGCCTTCCTCCAGCCAGCCGGAATGAATCAGCGTGAACTCCGTAACGCCTGGCTCAAGCTCCTTCAGCAAAAAGGTGACCGTCCAATCCTTGCTCCACTTGAACGAAAGCTTATGAGGCGGAGACAGCTCGGTTACGACACATGGAGAGTCGCCGAACGGCCCCGAGCGCAAAATGAATTCCGCCCCTTCCTCCGGACGAAACGTATTGGGCATAAACCACGAAGCGATTCCTTCCGAAGTTGCGGCAGCCTGCCACACTTTATCAATCGGCGCTTTAATCACTTGTACCTGGCGGACTTCCGGCAGCTGGCGCGAGGATATGCTCATCTTATAATTCCTCCATTATTCTGTAATTTGAGATTAGGACATGCCAAAACACAAAATTAGGATACCATAGGGTATCCTAATTTGGCAACGGCTCTTACTCGTAGTGGAGTCATTAAGTTTTACCTCTTCGCCTAATTTTTACCAATATTTAGCGATACGTACGCTTTTCCATTTGATCGAGGCTTTTAAAGGTATAACCCTGCGACCGGGCTCCGTCAATGATGCGGCTCAACGCTCCCGCATTGTCGCTCGACACCGCATGCAGCAAAATGACCGCGCCGGGATGAAGCTGAGCCATTACGCTGCGATATGCATAATCCGCACCTTTTTGAGCGGACGTATCCCAATCCTTGTAAGCGACCGACCAGAAAATATTCCGGTAGCCTTCAGCGGCGCTTGCTGCCAGCATCGTTTCGCTAAAAATTCCTCTTGGCGGCCTTAAATAGTCCATCTTCTGCACGCCGGTCAGCCCGGCAACCGCCTGTTTGACGTCCGCCAGCTCTTTACGGATTTTATCCTGCGGCAGCGTGCTCATATCGGGATGGCTCCAGGAATGATTGCCGACGAGATGGCCTTCCGACGTCATCCGCTTAACCAGCTCCGGCTCGGTTTTTACGTAATGTCCCGTAATGAAAAAGATTGCCGGAACCTGCTTCTCCTTGAGCACGTCGAGAATTTTGCCCGTCAGCCCGTCCTTTTCATACCCGTTGTCGAACGTCAGATACAGCTCTTTTTCCGCCGTATTCCCTAGAAACACTGCCCCGTGCTTTTCCACCATCGGCATAAAACCTTCCTCCGCTATAGATGGAAGCGCGCCGTTTTGACTTTTTTTAAATCCGAAATGATAGGCCTTGCTCCAGCCTGCCGCCTGCACATCCTCGCCGTGATGCGGGGGCAATTCTGCCGCTATTGGAACGACATAATTAGCATCATGAACGACTGCGCTCTGGGACGCTCCAGCGCTGGACGGAAGCGCTGCGGCCGAAACGAGCAGCAAGCTGCCCGCAGCTGCGAGTATGCTTTTTTTCATCCTTAACCCCTCCTGCCAATCTGTGCACAATCTCCCTTGGTATGCGCGCTCCGGGAAGCTTTTATTCACAATTT
Source organism: Paenibacillus pasadenensis (assembly GCF_023715725.1). Classification (GTDB taxonomy): domain Bacteria; phylum Bacillota; class Bacilli; order Paenibacillales; family Paenibacillaceae; genus Paenibacillus_O; species Paenibacillus_O pasadenensis_A. The sequence goes on along the minus strand of NZ_JAMBOT010000015.1, from coordinate 65,411 downwards.
GCGGGACAAGAGGATGTTTACATGTGTATAACTTATCCTGTGGATAAGTGGGCAAAATTTGCAAAACCTTTATATTAAGCCCCCGCTGCCCTGTTCATACTGGGGATAATGTTGTGGACAAACAAAAATCCGGACAGCATCTGCTGTCCGGATAAGGATCACTGCGCCTGGTATGCAGGCAGCTCTGTTAACCTTTTTTGGTCAAAGAAGTAATCGTGAGCTGTTTTAAGGAAGCATCTCCATCCACAGCCTCTTCTGTGTACTCAATCGATACGGCGTCCCCTTCTGCCAGCTGATTCGCTGTCTCTTGAACCGCCTCGCTGAGCTGGAACGCCTGCGCCTTCCCGTCGATTTCAATTTCAACGGTATGAGAGTCCGCCAAGCCTACAAATTTGCCCTCGGCTTGTTTCGTCTCCCCCTGCCCGGAACCCGGCTCCTCCGTCTCATTCCCCGAAGACGACGGTGCTGGCGAAGGCGACGGAGAAACAGATGGAGAAGGCGACGGGCTTGAGCTGATTACCGGCGACGGGGATGGAGAAGGAGACGTTGTCCCTTCCTGATTGTCGGCATTACCCGAGCACCCGGCCAGCACGAGCAGCAGAACGGCGCTCGAAAGCGCATATAGTCGGTTTTTAGATGTTCGTTTATTCATAGGTGCAGCACCTCCATTCTCTATAACGAACGGAACCGCCTAAATGTTCTGGCCTGCTCAAAACAATCCGTTTTAGCTGGCGGAGGTCAGTGTGATGGAGCCGTCCTTAGCCGTATACATCACATGCCAGTTCAGCAGCTCGGCAATGAAACGCAGCGGTACGAGCGTTCGGCCGTTTTTGTCAATTACGGGAGCTGCAGGAGCTTTTTGCGCAGCTCCATTAACCGAATAGCTGTTTTTGCCGATCCAGAAGCCAAGCTTGTCGGAGCCGGCGCTTACCCACACTGCTTTGGATTTGTTGTCAAACGATACCGTAGCGCCGATGCCCTCGCTCAGGAAGCGCAGCGGAATATACGTCATGCCGTTCCACAAAACCGGAGTTGTGTCCATCTGCGTTGCGGAGCCGTTAACCTGAAGCTGCTTGCTGTTCAGCTTCATCCATACCGTCGTAGTTGACGGCTCAGTAGGCATTGGCGTCGGAGCTTCCTCCATGAATTTATCCTTCATCTGGGTCACAATCGCGCCGCCAAGCCCTTGACCGACTCCAAATACAAATTTGAAGCCTTCGCGTCCGGTTGCATAAGCAGCGTCATATTGACCCGCAGCATACTGATCAAGCGCCGTTTGAATTTGCGCTTCATGTTTCATCAGCGCCTCGGTTGCAGCAGCCGCAGGCAGATTACCGCCGGTAGCCGATCCCAGGAAGGCTCCGAATTCTTTGGCAAAGTTGTTGATGCGCCCTTGCACCGCTTGTTTAGCGGCTGCATCGTTATTTTTGACGGCGGTCACATAATCGGCCTGCGCGTTAATGTGGTCGCCCGTCCAAAGCTTCTCAAAGCCGTCCGCTCCGGCGCTGCCGTACAGGGAGCCAATCGCCGCTTTCCAATCGGCCGTATTCATCGCTTCAGCGGCTACGAGAGCTTGCGAATCCTTGGCACCGTCCCATTGCTTCTGCATTTGCAGCACCGACAGCGCCACATGCTCCGAGACGAGCTGGTTCAGAGCGGAGCGCAGATCGGCTGCTTTGGTGTCCGGCTTCGAACCGGCGAACTTCTCCGGCATCTGAGCGACGATGGCGCCCGACAGCGCTTTGCTGATTGTAAACATCGTTTTGTAGCCTTCGCGGTAGGCCTTGTAGGCATCGGCGTAATCGCCTGCAGCATACTCGTCAAACACAGTCTGCACCTGGCTTTCATGCAGCTTAATCGCTTGCATGGCAGCTTCCTTCGGAAGCTTGTTGCCCGTTGCTGCGGCCAGGAAGCTGGAGAATTCATCCACGAAGCTCTGCACCTTCGCTTCCGCCGCTTTTTTGGCATCCGCATTGTTCATTTTCACTGCTTTAGCCAGTTCATCCGTTGCTTGGTTATGCCCCCGGAAAATGCGGCCGAACTCGTCGGCGCCGGCTTTACCGTACAGCGATTCAATGGCCGGAAGCATATCCAGCGCGTTCTGGTCCAGCGCTTTAAGCGCGGCTGCTGCATCCTTGGAGCCGTCGTAGGCTTTGGTCATAGCGGCGACAGCCAGCGCAAAATGCTCGGAAAGCAGCTGGTCGAGGCTTGCTCTCAGATCGGCGGCCGGCGTAACGGCCGACGGCTGAGCTGCCGCTTGGGCGGGAGCTGCAGCGGCAGCGCCTGCTGGCACCGCAAGAGCTAGAGTCAGTACGGGTATAATCATCTTTTTCATGTTCATCACGTTCACTCCTCAAGTTTGGATTATGGCAATTGTTCTTGAACCTGCTTCAGCTAGGGAAACGCTTTGATGAACGGTTTGGATGACTAATTCCGAAAAAATAAAATAAATATTCCAAACCGTTTCAACGCTGTTTGGAACGGTTAATGATAAAGCCAAAAAAGGCTGTCCGGGTCACATAAATGACGTCGGAACAGCCTTTTTAATAGAGATGAACCTACAGCGTACCGTACGATTCCAGCCCCAGCTTCTCCACAAGCTCGCCGCTCTCGCGGTTCAGTCCGGTAATCGTCACCGACTTGCCAGCCACCGCATATTTGCCGCGCATACGCGCAATGGCGTTGACGCCGGAATGGTCCCATACGTGGGAGCGGGTAAAATCGACCGTAATCCGGTCCGGATCGCGCGCAGGATCAAAAGCCTCGCTAAAATCGGCAGCCGTTGCAAAAAACAGCTGTCCGGTCACGTTATAAGCGATGCTGCCATCCTCATGGAACCGGGACTCAACCTTAAGCCGCGAGATACGCCGGGCGAACACCACCGCGCTGAGCAGAACCCCGACGATAACGCCAAGACCGAGATTATGCGTATAAAGCACGACGGCAACCGTCACGACCATAACGAGCGAATCTCCGATTGGAGCGCGCCGCATCTCCCCGATCGACCGCCAATTGAAAGAGCCGATGGCAACCATGAACATAACGCCGACTAGAGCGGCCATCGGAATCTCTTTGACGGCAGGGCTTAGGAACAATATGAGCAGCAGGAGCACCACTCCCGCAGTAAGCGTAGACAGCCGTGTGCGACCGCCGGAGCGGACATTGATTACCGACTGGCCAATCATCGCGCAGCCAGCCATGCCGCCGAAAAATCCCGTTGCCAGATTGGCAAGCCCCTGGCCTTTAACCTCGCGGTTTTTGCTGCTTGGCGTATCGGTAATTTCATCGAGAATATTGGCCGTCAGCAGCGACTCCAGCAAGCCTACCAGCGCCATCGAAAGCGAGTATGGCAAAATAATCATCAAATTGTCCAGGTTCGGCACAAAGTCCGGCAAATGGAATACCGGCAGCGTTCCGCTAAAGTTGGCGACGTCGCCTACAGTTTTTACATCCAGCTTGAACAGCAGCACAGCGGCGGAAACAACGATAATGGCCGCCAGCGCCGACGGAAACTTTTTAGTCAGCCGGGGAAGACCAAACACGATGAGCAGCGACAGCCCCACCAGCGCGTACATCGTCCAGCCTTGGCCCTGAAAATGAACCAGCTGAGCCATAAAAATCATAATGGCGAGCGCATTTACGAAACCGTTCATGACGGAGTGCGGCACAAAGCGGATTAAATTGCCCAGCTTCAAATAACCGATCACAAGCTGTATGACCCCTGTCAAAATGGTTGCGGCAAACAGATATTCCACGCCGTGATCGCGCACGAGTCCAACCATCAGCAGCGCCAGCGCGCCGGTTGCGGCCGAAATCATCGCCGGACGCCCTCCGGCAATCGAAATAATGATCGCAATCATGCAAGAGGTAATCAGTCCAACCATCGGGCTGACTCCGGCAATAATAGAAAAAGCGAGCGTTTCTGGAATAAGCGCAAGCGCGACCGTAATGCCGGAAAGCAGATTTGCTTTTGGATTCGGCAGCCACTCCTGCTTCCAATTGGATATGAAATTCAAAAAGATAACCCTCCCGTTCAGTCCAACTCTGAAAAACAATCCGTTGCACCTCGTATGGATAGCATTATAAGGCTTGGCGGGGAGAGAGAACATCATTGCAACCTTCAAAGAAAGCGCTGACATGTGGTTATATCTCCTGAAATCTCATTGTAGCTTCATTTTTTCACTAGCATGGAGACGATACAGCACAGCACAAACAGCCATACCGGAGCGCAGAATTATCCATCCTGCTCCGTTATGGCTGCTTCTGATTTCCAACCCGTACTCTATTGATTCGTGAAATACAGCGCCTGCGGTCCGGACGAACCGCCGGTCAGGCTAAGCCTGGACGGGATTGTTTTTCCCTTGCGGCTTACCTTAAGCTCGGCGAACTGCCAAGCCTTCGTAAAGTCCAGATAACCGGAATTTAGCAGCTTGCCGCCCCAGCCGATCGTGTAATGCCCCGAGCCGCCTGCAGCGTTGAGGTACACGCCGATGGTGCGTCTTTTGTCGCTTTCATTGTTGATCTGTACGGAAAGGTCGTAAATGACCCCGTAGTTGCCGCTGTTGACGACCGTTGCGCCTGAGATGGCGTCCCGGCCGTTCTCGTATTCACCGGGCATAAAGTCCGCCCATTGGCCGGAAGGAGCGGAAGAGACGCGGATAAGCGAGTTGCCTGCAGAGGTGTTGTACACCAGCGTTCCGGTGCGGTCATAATGAGGAAAGGTGCCGCGCACATGTTTGTCGGGCGGCAGCATCGGCTCCGCCAGCGGATTGGCTGGCCGCTGGCCGGCGTAGCCAAGCGTCGTGACCGTCACCGGCGCATTGCCGCCTGCCGCAGATTCAGCCCGCAGCTGCAAATAGCTGGTAAGCGTATCGGATGACGGAACCGCGTAGGTTTTCCAATACGTTTCGCCCGGCTCCAGCACGGCAATCGGCCTTTTATAACCGCGTGATTTCAAAAAGGCGTCGAGTGCGTTCTGCCCGGCTTGATCCGGGTAGTAATCAATGCCCGCCCCGGTCCCTTCTTCATACAGCTTGACCTTGTAGCCGCTCGTATTGGTTACGGCGGCCGCCACGTTCAGCAGCGATCCGGTCATATTGGCCTGGTGGGAAAAGATGCGAAATGAGCCGCTGACCGTGTCCCGGTAAAAGCCTCCCGCTGATGTCGGCGACTCCGGGGAGTTGCTCAAAATGAGCGTGCCTCCCGACGGTGACAGCACCGGCTTGCTCATCGGGGCAGCCGGCTTCAGCGTTTCAATCGGCACGATCCGGTTCGGATTCGACATTGCTGCCGTCTGCAAGCCTGAGCCCGCATCCGGCTGCAGCACCGGACCCGCAGAAGCAGCCGGATTCGCCGGGCTTCCGCCCGCTTCCAGAACCGTCACCGGCAATTCCGACGCTGCGGCCGTACCGCCCGACAAAAGCACGGCTGCAAGCGCAGCCGAAAGAAGCCTCTTCACTCTTTCACCCATCCATCATTCCTCCTCATCCGAATTGAATGCTGGCCAAGCTGCTGCCTAAGCGTGTACGCCCTATCCGAGCATGCGCGCTCAACGTCGCTTTCCCGTCACTTCGGCGCTCCGATCACCTCCTTCGATATTTCATCCGACCAGTGGCGCTCTACGCCGCGCGACTCCAGCAGCTCCATGTATCCGGTACGCAGTGCGGCGTCGCCGTGAACGTCGCGCGGCAGCATGCCGGAGCGGATGCAATAAGCGGCAAGCAGTCCTGCGGCTTCACCGATGTTCCACTCCGTCGGATGCAGCCGGTAGCAGCCATTGGATATTTGCGTCGTCCCGATATTTTTGCAGGCGGGAAGCAGATTGTTCATCCGCTCCGGGATTAGCGCGCCGAGCGGAATTTCATAGGGATAACTGGGAATATAAAAGCTCCGGTTCGTAATCGTCGTATGATGCAAATCCAGATGGTAACTGCCCACGCCAACGCTGTCCTCGTAACGCCGGATGCCGGCATCGCCGCGCATCTCCTTGCTCACGTCGGCCTCCGTCACCGTTTGCAGCGCGCGGATGCGTCTCGATTCACGAATATAGGCGGACTTGGCCAGTCCGTCCTTCGTCCCCAGCACATCTCCGCGCAGCCGCAAGCCGGGGTAGCCTTTGCCACCGTCCAGTCTTGGAGCTTCTGTTTGCAGCCAGTATACAACCGACAGCGACAGCTGGCGCGCGGCGTACAGACGGTCGCGGCGCACATCGTCGGACACGTCCATAATTGTGCCGAGATAATAGTCGTTTTGCGGCCAGTTTAGCAGTGACAGGTCTCCCGGGTATAACGGCTTCGACAGATGCCGGGGATCGAGAATACGCCGGTAATCCCATAAGGAGGTTACTCCCTGTTTATTGGGGAGCAGGGTGAACTCCTTCAGCTTCCCGGGATTGTTCGCGTCGGTGGAAAACCAGCTGAGCAGCGGATGCGGCGAAAACGGCGGCACGAGCCGGCTCCAAAATTCATACATTTCCGGCGGCCGCGCAGGCGTAAAATTCTCCTCCGGCAAATATTCCATTGCCGCCACATGCGTAAAGGCTTGCACATCCTCGGCAATTGCCTCTTCCGGCGCATGCGGCTCGCCCGTCTCTGCGCGGGACTCGGCGCCGATCCGGTACTCCGTGCCGGTCATCGGCAGCAAATCGCCGGTTTCCGTCGCATCAAGCACGTACGGCGCGCGAAGCCGCAGGAATGAACCGTCCTTGCTGCGCACCGTTACCGAGCACACCTTATCGTCTTCCGTCTCGGCCCGGACAGGAACCGTGTCCAGCAGCAGGCGCAGACGCCCGCTGTTTGTATAGGAAGAAAGCATCTCTTCCAGCACGGCAAGCGCCACTTTCGGTTCATGGGCAAGCCGGCTGACCCAGCCGTTGCCGGGATTGAGCAGCGGATTGTCTCTCGCTTGCGGCGTCAGCGGGTAATTGTTCCGGTAGTAAGCGCGAATCCGGTTGCGCAGCTCACGAAACGTTGCGGTGCAGCCGCTCGTTTCAATCCAGCGATGCTCATCCGGCGGCACGGCCTGTGAGGTGAGCTGTCCGCCAATCCAGTCGGTTTCCTCCGTCATAATTACATTTAAGCCTTCCCGCGCTGCGGCGAGCGCAGCGGCAGTTCCGCCTAAGCCTCCGCCAATGACAAGCACATCGGCGGTCAGCTCGGCGGCCGGTTTCTTTTTCATTTCCGTCATGCCGATTCCTCCTCCTTGTTGCCCGTAATTGCTTGCGCCAAGTCAGCCGCCATGAACGCAGCGCCAATGCAGCCGGCTTGGTTGCCAAGCTGCGCCTGCAGCACGCGCAGCCCTGCTGCGCCTTCCGCCGCAAGCGCCTGCTCAAGCAGCGGCCGCCATATTTCCAGCGATGCTGCCGCCCCGCCACCAAGCAGGATCGCTTCCGGGTCGAACCCGGCCTTGAGGTTGGCGGCGAACACCGCCAGCAGAGAGGTGTACTCCCGCAGCGTCTCCGCCGCCCGCGCCTCGCCGGTGCTGAACGCTTGCAGCAGCTCCGCCGGGGACAAGCTCGCGCGCTCAAACGCCGCCTCGGCCGAACGCATTAGGGCTGCGCCGGACAAATACTGCTCGGCGCAGCCTCTGCGGCCGCAATTGCATGGCAGCCCGCCCGGCACCAGCACGGCATGGCCCCATTCGCCGCCGCTCCAGCCTGCGCCGTGCAGCAAGCGGCCGCTCTCCATGTTTGCGCCGCCGACGCCGGTGCCGAGCGTCAACATGACGGCGCTGGACAATCCTTGCGCGGCTCCAAGCCGCCATTCACCGAACAATGCGGCGTTGGCGTCATTGTCAACGGCGACCGGCAGGCCAAAGCGCAAGCCGGCCCATTCCGCAAGGCGCAGCCCGGTCCAGCCGGGCAAATTATCCGTTGCGTACACAACCTCGCCGCTTAAGGCGTTTATTCGGCCTGCGCTGGCTATGCCGAGCGCGCATGCGGTAGGGCAGCGCTCCAGCAGCTCTCCGACAAGCTCTTCCACGGAGAGCAGCACCGCTTCCCGCCCCCGCGACGCTTCGGTCGGAACGGATAATTTGGCATAAATGACTCCGTCCGTATCCAGCGCAATTCCCTTGATGCCGGTTCCGCCGATATCAATGCCGATTGTCGGCAAGTTTTTCTTGGCTATGCCCATCCCCGCCGCCCTCAATAAATGCGCTCAATGACCGCTTTAGCGGTGCGCTCGCGCATTTCCCGCGTGTGGGAAAGATCATGCCGGGCCAAGCCTTCGCAGATGAGATCGATAAGCAGCAGCTGGGACATTTTCGCCCCGATCGATCCCCCTTCCAGCGGGGACTCCTTGCCAGCGGTCAGCAGCACCAGATCCGCTACCGACGTAATCGGCGACTTGGCGTAATTCGTCAATGCGATTACATAGGCTCCCTGCTGGCGCGCCTTGGTCAAAATATCCACCGTATCCAGCGTGCTGCCGCTCAAGCTGATGCCCAGCGCCACATCCCCCGGCATCATGGTGGCCGCCATCATCGCCTGAATATGCGCATCCGTCACCGCTTCCGCCCTGCGCCCGATGCGCAGCATACGGTTTTTGGCATCCAGAGCGGTGAGACCCGACGTCCCAACGCCGAAAAACTGCATATAGGGAGCCTCATGGATGCGCCGTACAGCCTCGTCGAGCTTGGCGCGGTCAAGCAGATTCATCGTATCGGACAAAATCGACGTCAGCTCCCGGTAAACGAGACCCGGAAAATCGCTCTCCGTCTCACTTTCCGTCCCTCCGCTTCCCGGCAGACGTCGGGCGCTGTAATCCTGAGCGAGCGCCAGCTTAAAATCCTGGTATCCTTTAAAACCGATAGCCCGGCAAAAGCGCATCACGGTCGTTTCGCCGACTGCGGACAGATCCGCCAGCTCCGTTACGGAGCGGTACATGATCTCCTCCGACGCGTTCAAGACGTAATCCGCTACCTTCTGCTCCGATTTTGTGAGCGACGGGTAGTACGAGCTAACCTTTAACCTCAGATCCATCCCTCTCATCTCCTTCCCGCCGCAGCGGCAAAACGTTCCGCAATAAGCTGAGGCCGCGTAATCGCGGAGCCGACAACGACGGCATGAGCGCCAAGCCGCAGCAGCGCCGTCACTTGGGAGGGCTCGCTGACGCGCCCTTCGGCCAGCACCGGAATGCCGAGCCGCTCCGCCGCCTGCTCCACCAGCTCAAAATCCGGGCCGATTCTGCTGACTGAATACGGCGTATATCCCGACAGCGTCGTCGAAATGCAGTCTGCGCCAAGCCGCTCCGCCTGCTGTGCCTCCTCAAGCGTGGACACATCCGCCATGGCCGGCACGCCCCGGCTGTGCATAAACCGGATCAGCTCCTCAGCGGTGCAGCCTCCCGGCCGCTTGCGCAGCGTTGAGTCCATGGCGATCATATCCGCGCCAGCATCTATCAGTTCCTCTACCTCTTGAAGCGTCGGCGTAATATAAACGGAACTGCCGGGGTAGACCTTTTTGACAATGCCGATAACCGGCAGCCCCGTCTGCTCCTTAATACTCCGTACATCGTCGGCCCCGTTCGCGCGGATTGCCGCCGCTCCGCCCTGCTCCGCTGCCAAAGCCATACGCGCCATGATCGGAGCGCCATGCAAAGGCTCATCCGGCAGAGCCTGGCAGGAGACGATGAGCCTTCCTTTCACCGCTTCCAAGATCGTTGTCATGGCCTCATCTCCTGTCTTTTCCATCTTCGCCTTTACCCGTGCGCTGCTGCAGCTGCCCGTTCTGCTGCACTTTGGCATGCCGAATTTGCTGAAACTGCTTAATCTGCCTGGAACGTTCGCTTAGCTTGATCCGGCTCGCTTTCAACGCCTCATCTGCCGGCACGGATACGGACGGAAGCCTCCGTTCATGCCCTCCGGCATCCAGCTGCCGGCTGGCTGCCGCCTGCTCCGCCGCTTCCTCATGCCTTTGCTGCTCCGGCCAAGTCTCCAGAGCCTGCTCCGCGGCAAGCTCCGCCCGCACCGTAAGCCCGACCTCGAACATGCGGCTCCAAGGCAGCCGGCAGTCCTCCACTTCAATTAAAAGCCCTGATTCGCCGGTCCGCTCCACAATAAACTTCTCTACCGCTTCCCGCACCATTGCCGCCGCCCGGCCTCTCTGTCCGTCCACAGCAAAATAATCCATACCAAGCTCCTTAACCGGGCCGTCCGCCAGCTTGCGCCGGATCGCGGCGCAGTAACCGTAGTCCTCCGCGACGCGCAGGCCGAGAAAATCCAGATGTGCCGCCGTTCGGCCGAACTGCGTGTATACCGTCAGCTGGGCGATGGCCGTACCAAGCGTGTTGCCGCTCGTATTCCACCCTGCCAGCCCCGCCAGCTCCGGCAGCATGCGATATCCGCTTAACAGCCGCAGCAGCTGCAAATCGCCTCCATTGCCATAAGCGACATCGGCGACCGCCACCGGCTTGTTCAGCCGGTCGATTGCATAACGGCCGTACGCTGCAAGCTCCTGTACGTTGCGCTGCACATCGTAATCGGCGTTAGGCTGCAGCTGGATATTGGACTCTACCATCCGGCCTCCCGGCGAGTTGATGAGCAAAATGCAGTCAGAGTCCGACGCGCTTTCCGCCAGCAGCGCTCCGGCCGCAATCAGCTGGCTTTTGACGCTTTCTCCCAGCATTCTGTCCTCGTAAATCGGCGTTATTTGCGGACCCAGCGTGCTGGAATACCGGGCATACACAAGCGGCTGCTTGCCCCGCCGTTCATTGAGCAGCCGCGCCAGCAGCGTGCAGCCCGCCTCATCCGCGCCGGGATACATCAGCGTGCGCGGCTCCGCCCCCAGCTCCCGGATGCGCTGGCGCACCGCCTGCTGATCCAGCGCCGTCCAGCCGTACGGCGCGGCGTCGTCCTGAGGCAGCGCCAGAAAATCCAGCGTGCCGTCGGCGGCAAGCTCCAGCGCGGCCCGGTTCGCGGAGGCGTTGACGGCCCGCCTTTCCAGGTAGTCGTCGCGAATATCCTCGGGCAGCTCCATGCGGATGCGCTGCAGCTCCTCCAGCTCCGTCTCGTCCGCCAGCCCAAGCTGCTCCCGGTGTTTAAGCCATCCAAGCCGGAATAGCTCCCGGCCCCAATCGGCGTAATAACCAGGCTCCTCATCGTCGCTGGAGTACTGCGGGCATCGCATCAGCAGATGGAACGCATAGAGGCGAATACGGGGATTCATGCGCCGAATGGCGCGCAGCCTCTCGAGCGGCGCTGCAGCTTCATGCTCCCCGAGACGGTGGAGGCGCGAGGGCACGATGCCGCCGTACAGCAGCGTGTCGATCGATACGATCGCTCCTTCCGCGTCCTCCGCCTCCCGTTCCAGCCAGTCGGCCAGCTCTCTCGTCCGGCCCGGTCTTTTTTTGTCGCCCATCCATTCCAGCGGCGGCCGCACTAGCTCAATGTCGGTATCCCGGGCCAGCAGCCACGGAAAATCGTAATTGCACGGCCGCTCGTCCAGCGGCAAATAGATGACTTTGGATCGTTTCGGCTTGCTCATGACGATCTCCCTTCCAAGCTGTGTTGGCTGGAATTAACTGCTGTTACTGCTGTTACTGCTGTTACTGCTCCTACAGGCTGAGCCGCTGCGCGGGCCATCCTTCCTCCGATCCGCTCTTGCAGCCGGATTCCTTTGATTCCCTTGGACATAGTCCGGTTGGACTCCGTCTGCAAATGCGACCGCTGCCGCTTCTCCCGAAGGATGGCCCACTCCGCTTTGCTTGTGTCCTGCAAACTATTAAAACAGTTAAGACAATGGCAACACATGAACCATTCATGCGCTGTGACTTTCACCAGATCAACCTTCAAGGTTGTTAATATTTAACCGTGCTAGCCCGGGCTAACCTCGGCTAATAACGTCGCTGAATTTACCACATAACGTCTCTCACGTTCGCTACCTTCCTTCATTCAATCCCGCTACCCCTTCACCGCGCCTGAAATACCTTCCATATAGTAGCGCTGGGTGAACAGAAACACGGCGATGATCGGCAGCACCGACAAAATCGTGCCTGCGGCGATCCAGCCGAAGTTGTACGAGAACTGTCCGTTCAGAAACGTCAGCGCCGAAGCAAGCGGGTATTGCGCCGGGTCGTCCAGCACAACCATAGGCCATAAAAAGCTGTTCCAATAAGACATGAATTCCAGCAGCGCAATGACCGCAATGCCGGGACGAACCATCGGCACCATCAGCTGCCACCAGATACGGAACTCGGAAGCCCCGTCTACCTTACCGGAATCGCGGATATCGTCCGGGACGCCCATGAACGTTTGGCGCATCAGAAAAATATTAAAAACGGACACCGCCGACGGCAGCACAACGCCAAGAAAAGAGTTGCGCAGATTCAGCCAGTTAATCGTCAAATAATGCACAACAAGCGCCGTTGACGAAGGAATAATCATCGTGGCGACAAGGATGCCAAAAATAAGTGAACGTCCCTTGAAGCGCATTTTGGCGAGCGGGTAAGCGGTCGTCAGCGACAGCACAATGTTAAGCAGCAGCCCAAGGCCCGTAATGATGAGCGTATTGCCGATATACTTGGGAAAATCGATAAAGCCCCATACTTGCGTATAGTTGTCAAAACGAATAAAGGTCGGGAAAATAGCCGGAGGAAACGCGAACACATTTGTTCCCGGCATGAGCGACACGCTGAGCAGCCACAGAAACGGCCCCATCATGAACAGGGCAAGCAGCAGAAGCAGCACATAACCGATCGCCAACGCCGCGAGCCGCTTCACCCGGTTTGCACGAAGATTGGGCGGAGGAAGCGCCGCATGCGCCGGGTCAATTCCGGGACCTGCGCCGGACGATTGCCGTGCAACATTGGAATCGCTCATCAGTACGGATTCACCCCGCCTCTTCGGTTGAACCGGAACAGCAGCACGCTTAGCGCGCCGATAATGACGCTGACGATCAGACCAAGCGCAGACGCATAACCAAAATCAAATTTTGCAATACCCTGCTGATAGATGTATAGGCTGGATGTCAGCGTGGCCGTTCCCGGCCCGCCGTTGGTCAGCACAAACATTTCGTCAAAAACGCGAATCGCGCCCATCAAGGAGATCAAACTGCAGAAAAAGATATAAGGCCGCAGCAGCGGGATCGTAATATGACGGATACGCTGGCTTTGGGAAGCGCCGTCCATTATTGCCGCCTCGTACAGATCGGCAGGAATGGATTGCAAACCGGCGAGATACAGCATCATGTAATAGCCGAGCCCTTTCCACAGCGTAATAAACATCAGTACATAGAGCGCCGTAGAGCTGGTCGTCAGCCAGCCGATTTTTTCATCCGTCAGGCCAAGGCTGATGAGAATGTAGTTCACGACTCCATTTTGACTCAGCAGCCAGTTCCACATGAGCGCCACCGCGACCATGGAGGTGACAACAGGGATGTAATAGGCGGCGCGGAACGCTTTTATACCGGGAATGCGGCTGTTCACGAGAATCGCCATCAAAATCGATAACAGCTGCAGCACCGGTACAACCATAATGTAGAGCACCGAATTATAGAGAGAAATCAAAAAGTCGTCGTCGCGGAAAGCCTTCGTAAAATTGTCCAGCCCGATGAACCTGGTCTCGCCTAGAACGGAGTAGTTCGTAAGCGAGAGCGGGATGCTGTACACGATGGGAAATAGCACAAATACCGTAATGACGAGAAGGCCCGGAGCCATAAAGCTCCAGGCCGGCAGCGCGTCGGAACGTCTGCGCAATGGATTCACCGCCCTTGCAGCGTTATTTGGTGGCGATCTTCTCGTTTACCTCTGCAGCAGCGGCTGCCAATCCCGCTTTAACATCGGCGCCGTTCAAAATAATTTTCTGCAGCTCGCGGGAAATCGCCGAATTGACATCGCCTGCCGCCGGTATGCCGAGATAATATTCCTGCGCCTTGTCGAGGCTTTGCGCCGAAGCGATTTTGGCCTGAGATTCCAGCGTATTGTCGGATTGCGTGAAAAACGGATCTTCAATCGATTTTTTGGTCGAGGGCAGCGTGTTCGCTTCCTTGGAAAATACCGTCTGGTTATCCGCATTCGTCATAAACGCGGCGAAATCCGCAGCAGCCTGCTGATCCTCGGAGCCCTTTGGCACGACTAGGTTCATCGAATTGGAGTAACGCAGATCGGCTTTGCCTGTCGGAAGCGGTACGGCGATTGTGTTGCTGTACACCGCAGGAGCAGACGTTTTGAGCTGGTTAATGAAAGAAGGGCCCGACAGCTGGAAGGCGACCTGTTCGCTCGCAAAATACTCCACCTGCTTCTGGAACTTGGCATCCTCCTTAATAATAACGCCTTCCTTAACGAGCTTTATCAGCTGCTCGACAACCGCAACTCCGGCATCCGTGTTAAACGCTGCGCTTTGGCGGGCCTCATCAAGAATCGGCACTCCCTCCATCGGCAGCTGGTTGGCGCCGAACTGGGTCGCGTAACCGGACGCTCCTGTCTTTTCCTTGATCTGGCGGGACCATTCGTACAGCTCTTCCTTTGTTTTAGGCGGATTTGCAGGATCAAGTCCGGCTTTTTCCACCAGCTTTTTGTTCATATAGAGCACCTGAGTGCCCGTGTACCACGGAAGCGCGTAGGGCTTGCCGTCAAACACGGTCGCATCGTAAATACCCGGGAAAAAGCTTCCCTTCACCTCGTCGCTGATAAGTCCGCTGAGATCGGCAAGCGCGCCTTTTGTAGCCAGCTGGCTGGCAAATTCGGTATTCAGGTTTACGACATCAGGAGCGTTTTTGCCGCCTGCCGTTGCCAGCAGCTTGGCTTGAATCCCGTCATATGGATAGTCGTTCCAGTCTACCGTCACGCCGGGATTGGCGGTTTCGTACTGATCAATCATTTTATTGAGCAGCTCGGTGAATGTAGGCTGAAGTGAAATCGTCCAAAATTCCAGCTTTACCTCCTTGGCTGGAGGAGTGCTGCCAGATGGAGCGGGAGAAGTTCCGGTATTCACATTGGCGTTGCCGCCATTGCCGTCACCGCAGGCAGCGGTCACCAGCATAATTGCGGTAAGAGCGCCGGCTGAGGCCATCCGGACCGTGCGGCGGGATTTTTTTTCGAAATATGGAGCAGCTGAAGCGAGATCTGAGTTTTTTCTGAATTGGTTAACCATGACATGAGCCACCCTCTCTTGATCGAAATAAACCATTTTGCAGTCAAATTTCATGTTGTAAATGAAAATGTTAACGCTTTCCATTGGTCACCGCTAGTATATCAGGCCCTCCCAGGATTGGGAAGAATTTTTCTCCATTTTATGAATCCAATGTGGAGAAAAATTCTTTTTCCGGACAAAAAAAGACAGCCCGGGAAGGGCCGTCAAAACAAAAAACCGAGCGCCACATGAACAATCATGACGCCAAGCCCCCAGAAGGCCGCGCTCTCCTTCACCGCGCGATTCCCCTTCGACTTTCCATGCAGCGCGAACCAGTAAATGATAAAACCGACCGGTATGGGAAGCAGCATGAAAAACAGGACAAATCCGCCGAGCAGGTAGTAACCGATGAGCTTCAGAAACAGCAGCTCCTCCGGCTCCCGCTGCGCATACAGGTAAATCAGAAGGATAAGGGAGACCAGTATCCAAACAAACGATAGTCCCGCGCCGATCATCGCATCCCCCTCCAGCTTTCCGCTTCTAGTTCAGCTTATGGCGCGGATTGCGCTTCCATTACGGTTCACGCAAAAAGGACAGCCTCGGGCTGTCCAGACAGAGTTTTAAGCATTGTAAATGCTCAGCTTCGTTTTTCCTGATAACTCTAAAACTCTAATTGGGCCGATTGTGGAAATATTTGTTATAAAAGGATTATACCAACGGAAAAATTCACTTCTGTTTTCAAGAGTAAATGAAAGACTGGCAGCAGGCACCGAGTAATAGCTGACGGAGGCACTGGTCGTTTCTAACGGTATTACTTGCAGTTCAAAATGATGTGTCCCGCCGGGAGCTAACCAACTGCTCGGGTAGTCCAGCTTGTTTGCATCTGTAATGACGGAAATGAAAAAGGGTATACTGCTTCTATTAATAATGTCAAATCCTTGCGTTAGCGCTATACCTGCTTCGTAGCACCGTTCATCCATTCCGCATGACTCGGGAACAAGGTACCTCATTGAGATAAACAGTATTACAAATAATATTAAAGTGATTGGGAACGGCCTTATGGAGCTTTTCTCCCTTCCTGCTTGAGCCATTTTAACTTTCCTCCTAAAGCCTGTGGAATGATTGAGTTACTATTAATCTATTCCATTCTGAAGCGAGAGGTAACAGACAATTGCTGAAAAAGATTTCTGCCGTTACTTCACTTCAACTGAAAAATAGTAGGAAGCGGCGGTTCCAAATTCCCAAGCAGCGCTCAGTCTGTAAACATAAGTTCCTTTTTCATAGGGGACTTCAATAGCTCCTGAGCCGCCTTTAATTGCTATAAGCAATCCGTTTTCTATCCACAAATCACCTTGTGCTTTTTGCGCAATTGTAACCTCAATACTCTTTGGCTTCGGCTTATTGGAAAAAGCAATCTGTAATTCAGTTCCCGGAGCGACCGTAGTCAAATTACTCAGGAACTGATTGTAGTCAGTAAAGGTATCAACGGCAGCTTTCCAGGTATAGCTTCCGAGATTAACTTGCAGAGCTCTCTCATCGGACACGGAGACTGTTGGAATTGGCGGAGTGTCTCCACTGATTTCGGAGTGGTAAAATAATCTCAGCCCAAGGAGCATTATCGCGCCACATACAGCAATGATGGTTATTATTATCCATTTTTTCAACTTGGACCCTCCTTAGATTATTCTATTTCTGAAACGAGTTCTTTTTTAGGAATGTTACAGGCTTATTTAGATTTGCCTTTGAAACAAGAAGAGGACAGCCATCTTCGGAATACAGTTCCCCCGGTAATCCGTCGCTCAAAGTTTTTGTTTCTTCAAGCTCCCCGTCCCTATTTTGAATAGAGACATTAATCTTCTCGTTTTCTTCGATTGCCCATAAAAAGTAATGAAGCGTTGTATCAACAATTTGCGCAGAAATATCTAATAACCACTCTCGTTGAGTATCGGAAGTAAATTTCATTAACTCATCAAACCGTTATTGGACTGAACCAGGAAAAACCCGACTCTGATAACCATTATTTACTTCTATATTTCCATCTCAATTATAAGTATATTTTTTTAGCCCTTAAAATTAAAAGGCAGAGTTCAGTATAAAATTGATTCATTTGGACCTGGGTCAATAATTCTCAATTAAGGAGCTGCTTATGAAAAAATTACTTATTTTTATTTCCTTGCTCTCATTAATTGCAAACGCGATATTTATTTTCAAATTACTACCGAATAAGAACGATGAAAAGAGCATACTTAGTTACACTGTTATGATCAGCAGAATTAATGATGCACACAATGTAGTTACCAACTTAATCCATAATTATTCCAACAACGCGAATGTGGATTTATCACTATTCCATGCTTATTTGTATCTAGAAGAAGCAGATATAAATTATCGACAAATACTACCTCAATTACAAGAAAAGAAAATAATATATGAAAAATTTAGTTCTCTCTTTTATGACTCAAAACGTTATTTGTTATCGACAGTCGGGGACAAATTAAATGTCAATGGATCTTTAGATTTAGAAAAATTGAAAGATGTTGAACGCAATCTTAATGCTATTCTTAAAAGCCTGCCAATAAAGGTAGAGAAAGAAACAAATTTAAATAGTTTAAAAGAAGAATTTCGTACTATACGATAACAATGTATAAGGCAGGTATAACAGCTCTAGCAATCTTTCATACAAAAAAGGTATGCCTGTAAAACACCCAGGCATACCTTAACTCAAAACTCTCTATTTCTTCAACATCTTAAACACATGCGCGATAGGCGCGGCTTCCGTAATCGCCGCTTGCGGCAATTGAACAGTAAGACCGCCAGCCTCTTGCGTCCATTCCAGCTGGCCTTCCATGCCTAGCAGCTCGACCGCTGCTACATCGCCTTCATACGGGATGAATACGCTCGCCGAAACCTTCGTATCCGCCGAAGGGTACAGATGCGTGCAGTAAACCGCATCTGCTTTTTGCGTAAAGGCATTGCTGCCCGTGTAATACGGCGCGCAAATCCGCGTGCCGTAAACAGCCTCGCCGTGAACTCCCATCCAGGCGCCAAGCTCCTTCATCCGCTTAATTGCGCCTTGCGGCAGCCGGCCGTCAGGCTGCGGAGCCACGTTAAGCGCCAGATTGCCGCCTTTAGCAACAACCTCCATCAAAATCTTGATGAGCTGGCGGGTCGGCTTGTAATCATCCTCATAACGGAAGGAGAAGGAGGTTCCCATCGTAATATTGCTTTCCCAGGGGATATTCATCGCTTCATCCGGAATCGTTTGCTCAGGCGTAACGTAGTTTTCGTACGGTCCGCCGACGGTGCGGTCAGCCGAAAGCAGCCACGGCTGATGCTCGCGGGCTTTCTCAACAATCTCGCCCAGGCGGATATCCTGACCGTCCCGCGCCGGTCTTACCCAGCCGGCATCCAGCCAGAGGACGTCAATCCGGCCGTATTCGGTCAGCAATTCATTAATCTGCTCCTGCGTAAACTGGACAAACTTCTCCCACAGCTCAGGATGCTGGCGCGGATCGTATGTAGGCCCGCGTCTTGTATTGGTCAGACTGCGCTCCATATCCGGCGCCCAGTAGTACGGCGTATGCCAGTCCGCTTTGGAGAAATAAGCCGCAATCGCCATACCCTTCGCACGGAACGCATCAAATACGTGACGGCAAACATCAGCCTGTTTGTTCGTGTGGAAAGGCGTCTGCTCGTCCGTAATCCGGTAGTCGGTCGTTTTGGTATCCCACATGCAGAAGCCGTCATGGTGTTTGGTTGTAAATATTAAATATTTAAAGCCGCCCTCTTGGGCCAAGTCCGCCCATACTTCAGGCTGGAACCGAATCGGGTTGAACGTTTTGTTCAGTCCAAAATATTGGCGCTTGAACTCTTCCCCGTCTTTCTCCCAATCGATGCCCGTACGCGACCAGTCCTGATCTTCGTCACTGAGCGCCCAAGACTCAACAACGCCAATCTGAGAGTAAGGACCCCAGTGCATCATCAGTCCTAGCTTCTGATCCTTAAACCATTCCAAACGCTCCAGCGTGGTCTCGTTATCCGGACGCACCCATTCGCGTTCGCTGCTGTAATTATGCACGCCGTTATGAAGCACCTGCTCCTCGCTGTCTTCTTGCAGGTTATCCGTACTTACCTCGCTCATCGTAGAAGGTCCTCCTATAATCAAATTGGAATGAGGCCGGTCCGCCGATATTTTTATCGGCGGACCCGCCCGGAATTCCTATCGTACCTTACCCGTTAACGGGCATCGATACCGTTATTTGTTCAGCGCTTTTTGGTAAATCGCAAGGTATTGATCCAGCTGCAGGCCATCAAAGCCTTTCACATAGGAATCCCATTCCTTGCCGATATCTTTGGAGCCTGTAATAAACTGCGCCATATTCGATTTGGTGTAATCAATAATGGTCGTTTTCAGCTGTGCCGCCATTTCCGCATCTTCCTCGGCAATGAACACGCCGTTTGGATACATTTCTTTCGTGCGGAACGGCTCATACTTTTTCGATTCCGTGTTCAAACGCGTTTGGTAACCGCCGTCTGCAAGAATATCCTGATTCGTCATCCAAGAAGAACGGTATGCGTACGTGCGCAGGGAAGGACCGATTTGCTCCCAGCTGCCGTTTTGCGTTTGTTTCTTCTCTTTATGCGTGATAACCGAGTATTTAGCCTGTTTGCCGTCGAAGTCGAGCTCGCCTTCTTCCGCTTTACGCCAGCCGGTGCCCTCAGGTCCGTTCTCCTGCAGAACGATCGCTTCTTCCGTGTACAGATAATCCGCCAAACGAATGGCCGCGATTTGCTGCTCTTCCGTCGCTTTGTTCGTGATCGCAAATTGCGATTTGCTGATACCGGCAAAGTTCAGCGTTTGTTGCACGCCGTTTGGCCCTTTAAGCGGAGCAAGCGCCACGTAATCCTTATGTCTAGGCTGCGTATCCGACATGTTGTAAGCATAGCTGATCAATGCAGTCGTCAGAGCGCCCATAATGTTGTCCGGCTCGCGGTTGGCAAGCTGTTGAATGGCATCGGCATTTTGCGTAAAGGCCGCCGGATCGATCAGACCTTCCTTGTACAGCTTGTTCAGGTATTCAAGACCTTGCTTCCACTCGTCTTTATTGGCAACGAAGTCTACTTTGTCGTCTTTAACCTGCAGGAAAGTTCCTGCCGTTTTCTCGGTATAATCATCCACGATAAAGGCGTTCATCAAGAATGCGGATACATTGCCAACCCACATTTCATCAGAGCCTGTAAGCGGAATTTCATCCTTCTTGCCGTTTTTATTCGGGTCTTTTTCCTTAAACGCCTTCATCACTTGATAAAATTCTTCCGTCGTCGTCGGAACAGCAAGTCCAAGCTCATCCAGCCAAGCCTTGTTGATCCACAGCTTCAGAGCATTGTCGCAGTGGTAACACTCATTGATTTGCGGCAGCGCATAAATGTTGCCGTCCGGAGCTGTAATGGATGATTTCATGTAAGGAATATCTGCAAGCGCCTTTTTGATGTTAGGAGCGTACTTGTCGATCAGATCGTTCAAAGGAAGGAATACGCCTTGTTTGCCGTATTTCATCTGCTCTTCCCGCGTCAGATTGCCCTGCAAAATAACTTCAGGGTAGTCGCCGCTGGCCAGCATCAATTGTTTACGGTCTTCCAGAGCATTGTTCGGGACAAGATCCCAGGCGATTTTAATGTTTGTTTTTTCCTGCAGCATCGTCGTAAAGGAGTTTGTCTCCATGTTCTCGATGCTCGGGAGCTGTGGTGCAAACATTTTAATCGTCATCGGTTCTTTTACGATCGGAAACGAGCCTACAGGAGAGAACTTATCCTCTTGAACTTGAGTCCCCTTGTCTCCACCTTCATTGCTGCTGTTATTGCTAGGCGCATTGGAACCGTTGCTGCACCCGGCAAGAACGATGACACAGCTGAGCGCGACAGTTAATATACCTGCAGTCGTTTTTTTCCATTTTTCTCTCATCTAAATTGACGCCTCCTTTGATATATCCCAGACAATAAGGTGCTAACGCTTCCTCGCAAAGAAATGATCGCCCTGGCCCCAAAGGCGCCTCATCACCCCTTTCAATGGACCGTTTTTGCCTACCCTTTAAGCGAACCGATCATAACGCCTTGCACAAAGTATTTTTGGACAAAAGGATAAATAATAAGAACCGGACCGCTCGCAACAACAATCAACGAATATTTGAGCAGATCCTTTAAGCCTTGCTGAGCGATCATCTGGTCCGCATTGGCAATCATGGACGCATCCACTGTGTTTAAAATAAGCACGTTTCGCAGTACGATTTGCAGCGGGAACAGGTCGGCAGATCTCAGGAAGATAAGAGCGTCAAAATACGCATTCCAATGACCAACCGCATACATCAGCATCATTACAGCGAGAATCGGTTTGGAGAGCGGCAGCACAATACTGAAAATAAAGCGCAGATCGTTGCAGCCGTCCAAATCGGCCGCTTCAGCCAATTCATTGGGAATCGTCGTTTGAAAGAACGTCCTTGCAATAATAACTTGGAATACCGCAAGCGCTCCCGGCAAAATCATAGCCCATCTCGTATCAAGCAGCTCCAGGTTTTTGACGACCAGGTAATACGGGATCAGTCCGCCCTCGAACATCATCGTAATGACGAGCAGTATCATGATTACATTCCGTCCGTAAAACGTTCTTCTGGATAAAGGGTACGCCAGCATAACCGTCAAAGCTACGTTAATGATTGTACCCACAACGGTGTAAAATATGGAGTTCATAAACCCGACGCCGATTTGCGGATTGTTAAACACCGCTTTGTAGCCGTCGAATGTAAAATTTACCGGCCATAACCAGACTTTACCGGACACGACGGCCTGAGGCGAACTAAAGGAAGAGCTTAAAATATACAGAAGCGGCAGAAGCACGACTAGCAGGACCAGCGTTAGAAACACATAAACGAGGGACATGAATATCCGGTCGCCGCTTGATTCACGAATCGCTAAAGGTTTGGCCATTTGCTCTCCTTTCCGCCCATGAATGGGCTTGGCAGAATTACCACAAACTATTGCTGGACAGCCTTCTGGCGATGTAGTTCACCAGGATAAGCAGGATTAAGTTAATGACCGAGTTAAATACGCCGATTGCAGCCGAGAAGCTGAAGCTCGATCCCAGCAGGCCCACTTTATACACATAAGTGGAGATGACCTCCGAGGTCGCGAGATTGAGCGGGTTTTGCATCAGATATATTTTCTCGAAGCCCAGCTTCATCAGATTGCCCGTGTTGAGAATAAGCAGAATAACGGATACGGGAATCAGGCTTGGAATATCGACATTAAGAATTTTTTGAATTCTCGATGCTCCGTCAACCTTTGCCGCTTCATACAGCTCGGGATTCACGCCGGCTAATGCAGCGATGTAGATAATCGCTCCATATCCCGTATGCTGCCATACATCCGACCAGACATAGATGGATTTGAACAACGACGGCATACCCATGAAGTTTGTATTCTCCACGCCGAGCATATGAAACAGCTTGCTTATAATTCCAACGTTTGGCGTCAGGTTTACAATCAAGATCGATACCATAACGACGGTTGAGATAAAGTATGGCGCGTAGGAGACCAGCTGCACGCTCTTTTTGAACAATCCATTGCGAATTTCGTTAAGAGCAAGCGCAAGGATAATGGGAGCCGGGAAGCCGATCAGCAAGCCGTAAAGGCTGATGCCGAGCGTGTTTTTCATATACACCCAGAAGCTTGGCGATTCGAAAAATTGATTGAAGTATTTGAATCCAACCCATTCGCTCCCGAAGATGCCTTTCACAACGTTGTAGTCTTTGAACGCGATTACGATTCCCGCCATGGGGATATATTTAAATATAATGAGATAAGCAAGCGGCAATAAGATGACGAGATATAATTGCCAATGGCGCGCCATCTTCCGCAGCGGCGCATTCCGCCTCGACCCCTTTGTTTGCGGGAGCGTTAATTGGTTCGTTAGTTTGGACAAGGGCTTGCCTCCTTCTTTCAAGATGCCTGACATGATTGCGCTTTCATGGGATCATCTTATAAGCTTGGCGCAGCATCGCACAAGATACATTAATTGCCCGGTTAACCTTTTTCGCTTTTGCCGCTTCAAAACAAACGGCAGCGCCCGTTGTTACTGGCGCTGCCGTCGAATCCATCTATGCGTTTAGAGGGTAGGATAAACTTAATTCTCGCGCTTAACCTTTTTCGAATTAACGCTTTCCCTATATTTGATGCGGCTTTTCACGGTTTCGCATGCTCTGAACGATATTCGCCTGGCGATGAGCCTACCACCTTTTTGAATATACGGGTGAAGGAAATCGCGCTTGTGTAGCCTACTTCTTCCGCAATGCTCTGAATCGGCTTACGGGTTTCCACTAATAGCTCCTTAGCCCGGTTCAAACGAATATCGATTAAAAAATCGATGAACTTCTGCCCGGTCGTTTCCTTGAACAGCTTGCTTACGTGTTTCGGATTCATACTGAACTTTTCGCTTAAATACTCCAGGGACATATTCGGATTCGCGAATTCCTTCTCAATCAAGCTGCGAATTTCCAAAATGACTCCCGCGTGCTGCCCGCTGTAGCGCATATCCGCCAGCAGATTGGCAAGCTCGGTCATTTTGCCGATAATCGTGTCGCGCATCTCCTCCAGAGAATGGCTCTTCTCCAGCTTATCCGTTAAAACGGTGAGCGTTTCCGATTCCCATACGACCTGGCCGTCCTTGCCAAGCCCCGACATTTCGCGCCCCAGGCTGTAGAGCAGGTAATTGATCATGTTCATAATTTCATCCTTGGTCAATAAACCTTGCTTCATCTGGTTAAACAAATCATCCAATTGCTCTCTCCAGCCGGAGTCCGATTTGCGGAACGTCTGAACAGCCGACCGAATCATGCCGAGATATCCGTAAACCTCAACCTGGCCCTGGCTCATCACATCCTCACGCGTAATGAGGCGGTTTTCACCAAGCACCATTTTATAATTAAGAGCCTCCAGCGCCTGTTTAAACGACTTCGGAATATCAAATAAATGAGCAGCCGGCTCGCCCAAACCTATACTGATGGTGAACTTCATATTCTGCTCCGTCCACGCGCGAATGCTATCGCATAACTGAACAATCAGCTTAAAATCCGATTTGTCCCCGTTTGCAAACAGAATCACGCTAAGGCGCGACGCAGCGGTCCACTCCGCCCAGCATTCATAGCCAAACCGTGAAGCTTGCTCGTACAAAATGCTGCGCAAAGCGAATTTCAGCAGATTCTGATCATTTCGCGAATAACTGCTGCAAAACTCACCGTATTTGTCTATTTCTAAAACGATGAGCGAATGGCTTTCTGCAGGAGCGGGCAGCTGCAGCCGAGCCGCTTCGCGTTGCCAATCCTCCGTTGTCAGCGCAGTTTCATCTTCTATAAGGTGATGAAAAAGATTGCGCGTGCGCAAATGCAGATCCTCTTTGTGCTGCTGCTGGTACTGCTTCGCCTGCTCCGTTAAATTATCGAGCGCGGATTCGATAATGACGAATTCATTAATGCGGTTAGCGCTTCCCTTCGTTCGAATGCCTGCATTGGGCAGCATATAACCGCTAAACCGTGAAACGATCTGCTCCACAGGCCTGGCATTCCGCCTTGTAACATAGATCATCCAGATTAAACCCGCGATAATCATAAAAAGGCCAATCCCAAACCATACATTAAACAGCGTGGATACTTTCTGGATAAACGTGCCTTGCACGAAGCCGCTAATGTAGGACCAATTCGTATAGCTCGATTTATAATCCGCATAAATCTGCATTGACTCCACAGATGCGGACTGTTTAAACATTTCGTTGCCTGCTCCGTCCTTTAGCTGAATAAAGCTGACCTTGGAATCATAAAGCTCATTCACTAACCGCTGTAAGGAATCTACGGAAACATTGACCACAATCATGCCTTTTTCGTTCGTCATGAAGGGGGCGCCTCTCACAAGACTGACCACTTTTTTGCCTTTCAGGACGGAAAACTGCTGAAAATCCCGCGCATTGGTCCATTTTGGCGAAATCGACTCCCGGTACTGCTGGATAAACTCTTTATCGGGATAAGTGTCAATATGAGCGTTGGTTGAATTGCTGAGCACGAACTGATCCTGATATCGAACGAGATAAACGGAATCGATTAAGGGATGATACGAAATCATATCGTTCATCTTCATCACGGCGCTAATATTAATGTAGGGATCGTTGCCCTCTTTGCTGCTGAAAAAATCGGCAAGCGGCTTGCTGTTGACGGATTCCTTCATCACCATGTTGTCAATGGCTCTTAAGGATGTGTCGATGAGCCTCATCGCATGCGTGGACAGCATACTGTTGGCGTTAATGGCCTCCTTGCGGCCCTGCTCGCTAATCATTTGGAAAAATACGAAAAAAATAAACGTTATCACGATGATGAATATCGGCATATAGGAGAGGAGCAGCCGATTAAACCATGATTTATTCATCAATAACCCTCGCTCACTTCTGGGATAATTGATTCTGTCTTATCCATGAAATTCTAATTCTATAAGGACAATAATACAAGCCTGCAGGCAAACAAAAAACCTCGATACGATTCTGTATCGGGGTTTCGGGGGCGGCAGGTCAATAAACCGTTTTCAATTGGATTAATTTTTTTCGCCAAATGGTGCGGATTTAAGTTAAGCATGCAGCGCTGAATGGTGCTTTAGAGCAAGCCCGTCCACTGAAGAACGATAAGAGCAACTCCTATCGCCACCATACAATAACCGCCTATTTTGAAACGAATAATCGCCCATTTTGAAGGTGTTTTTTTCAGTGCAAGGGACTAAATGATGTTTTCTTTCATTCCACTTCCCTCCCAGCTGTCAGTGTAATTAATCATAGGCATCACCCATATAACTGAAATTATCCTCAAGCCAGTAACAATACTTGCCGCCATATTCAAAAAGCCGCGTAAGCAGCTCAGTAAATGAGTGTGCAATCACATCGGTACTGCCCGCAATACCGTGACGATCGTGAAAGCTGTCATAACATCTGCCGAGTCTATTGCTATTCAAATCAAATGTAATATATTGAGAGTGTCCGTCTGTCGCTATGACAAACCAATCCGATGAACGGTCATCTTCTATCTCTTCTCCAAGGATGACAAGATTGGCTGTTTTAAATTGGTCAGGCGGGACAATTGTAATCGAATAGTCCATTCCCTCAAAAAGCAGCATACCGCCACAAAGCTTATAAAATGTTTCAAGGTCGCCAGGAATATCGTGCCTCATGCCAGATGGCTGGCCTGCAGGCGGAAATACCGTGCAATCATGTGAATGTGAGATTTTTTGAATTAATTCGTCTAGCATTGATCACTCCCCCAATGTCAGCTCAAAAAGCCACTTAAAAAACATGTGGAGTTATTATACACACATGCCGTATTCTATCACTAATCATAAAATCAAGTTAGCAGGCCCAGCGACTTTAATGACATTAAAACGGGGGATTTAAAAATTATAACATTTTATGAAAACCTGCCATCACCACTCTATGTAATCCTTTCGATCGGGTTAGGCTTATTATTAATCGCCTATTTTATTTACGAAAGATCAAAATACTCAACTTTATTTTTAATTGGCATGGTTTTTATTAGCTCAACATCTATCATGGCAGGGATAGTGAGAATATGTAATAATTTCACTTTTTTCAATCAACAAATAGAACACATAGAAAAATTTCCTTTTATTGGTCTAATCGGTATCCCCCTCATCATCATAGGGGCCTATCAACAATCATGCCACGATCCTAAAAAAAGAAAGCTAATTGTAAGGATGGGTGCTCTATTTATTTTCTCAATGATACTTCTTGGGTTGATTGTCTTAATCGCATATCTAAATAATAGAGCTTAAACTCAGCTGATGCCCCATGAAAAAACCGTCGTAGGGAAATCCCTACAACGGTTAAGTTTAAACTTTTTAATTACTCTGTCCCCGTATCACAACCGCCTCATAAGGCCGAAGCGTGAAGCTTCTCCAGTCCCGCCCTTCTTCGGCCGGATAGTTGCCAAGCAGCAGCTCTCCGCCCTCGAACTCAGCCCCTACCCCGTCCGGCAGCTTAAACTCCACCGGTTCGCCGTAAAAGTTGAGCGCCACGAGCAGCTTTTCGCCGTCGTCCACGACACGCGTATAGGCATAAATCTGCTCATGCTGCTCCAAAATCTCCTCGTACCGACCATACACGATCGAATCCGTATGCTCCTTGCGCAGCCGGATCAGCTTCCTGTAATAATGGAAAATCGAATCCTCGTCGAGACGAGCTTCCTCGGCGTTAATCTCGGTATAATTCGGATTCATCGATATCCACGGCTGCCCTGTCGAAAAGCCGCCGCTCGCGGAAGCATCCCACTGCATCGGTGTGCGGGCATTGTCGCGCCCTTTGCTGTAAATTCCGTTCATGATGTCCTGCTCCGGCCGCCCGCCATCCAGATGCTCGCGGTACATATTCAGCGTTTCGATATCCTTGTATTCATGAATTGATCCGAAACGCACATTGGTCATGCCAAGCTCTTCGCCCTGGTAAATGTACGGCGTACCCTGCAGCGTATGCAGCAGGGTGGCGAGCATTTTGGCGGATTGTTTGCGATACCGCCCGTCATCCCCAAAGCGAGACACCAACCGCGGCTGATCGTGGTTGTTCAGGTAAAGGCTGTTCCAGCCCCGGCCTGCCAGCCCTGTCTGCCACTTGCTCATGATGCGTTTGAAGTCGCGCAGACGCCAAGGCCGCACATCCCATTTGCCATAACCGGAGTCGATGTCCATCAGCTCGAACTGAAACACCATGTTCAGCTCTCCCCTGTGCTCGCTCACATACTTTGCCGCCTCATCCGGCGTGACGCCGGGCGTCTCCCCGACGGTCATAATATCGTAGCGTGACAGAACCTCCCGGTTCATCTCCCGCAAATAATCATGCGCCTTCGGTCCGTTCATAAAAAACTCGCCGCCAAAGTTGTACCATCCGTCCCCATGCGCGTCAGGCAGCTCCGGCACCTTGGAAATGAGATTAATGACGTCCATGCGGAAGCCGTCAATGCCTTTATCCAGCCACCAAGCCATCATATCGTACACTTCGCGGCGGACGCGCGGGTTATCCCAATTTAAGTCCGGCTGTTTGCCTGAAAATAAATGCAGGAAGTATTGGCCCGTTTCCTCGTCGTATTTCCAGGCGGAGCCGCTGAAAAAGCTGGACCAGTTGTTCGGCTCCCGGCCGTTTTGGCCATCGCGCCAAATGTAATAATCCCGGTACGGGCTGTTTTTGGACAGCCGTGACTCCTCGAACCATGCATGTTCATCGGATGTATGGTTCACGACCAGGTCCATGATCAGCTTCATGCCCCGGCTGTGCAGTCCGTCCAGCAGCCGCTCCCAATCCGCCATCGTGCCAAACTCCTTCATGATGCGGCGGTAGTGGCTGATATCGTATCCGTTGTCATCATTAGGCGACTCAAACACGGGACAGAGCCAAACGACGTCGACGCCAAGCTCCTGCAAATAATCCAGCCGGCTGATGATGCCGGGAATATCCCCGATGCCGTCGCCGTTGCTGTCCTGAAAGCTGCGGGGGTAAATTTGGTACACAACGCTTTCTTTCCACCAGGCTTTGGTCATGAATGCTCTCTCCTATCCATGAAACGGTATTAAGTGTTCCGGCTCATTGCCTACATCATTACCCGTTCGGAAGCGTTGCTACCTTGAAAGAAGTCACATATGAATGAAGCCGCTGAAAATAATCCCGGCTGATCTATCGGGCAGACTCAATCGGATAATCGACAACAACAACTTGGTCTACCAGTCCTTCGAGGCTAGCGACAAAAGCCTGATGCGCCGGATGCGGGCCGTACGCGCGCAGCGCTTCCCGGTCGGTAAACGTTACGCGAAGTCCAAGCGAAAAGCCGTGAATATGCTCCGTCTCCTCCGTTTCGTTGAACCCCGCCGTCAGCTCCACAATACCCGGAACCTGATCTTTAAGCCCATAAAGCAATCCAAGCAGCTCCTGCTGTTTAATCGGCTCAAGCGGTCCGTTGAACCGGAATGATACGAGATGCTCCATCATGTGAAAGATCCTCCTGTATTAAATATTCGTGCCGTTAATCTGTCTTACTCCAGCTCCCCAAAAACCCGCTCCATATACCGCCGCACCCGCAGCTCCTGCTCCTCGTCGTAGAGGCATCCAAGATTCTGCGCAACATCTCTTGCCGTACGGCCGAAAAGCTCCGCCGCCGCTTCAAGCGCCTGCCGGATCGAGCTGGATTCCGCAGCCGGATAAGTACGCAGCAGCGACTCCCAGCTCTCTTGCGGCAAATAGCGTTGAAGATACTTCCCGTTTTTGCCCGTGCTCACGGAAAATCCAGTTCGATAACCGGCCTGCCAATTCAGCATCTGCATCAGCATCTCGCGCACAGGACCATTCAGATGATCCAGTGCATATAGGAGCTCGCCCCGCCATATCCCTTTGGCCACATAAAGCGACACCCACCAGAACTCATTGCAGCAGTTGTCAAAAAACTCGCGGTTTGGCGGCTCCACATAATAATCCTCGTCGGTCGGCTCCGAAAGCTTCGGCAGAAGCCCGTCCTTATCCAGCAGCACCCGAATGAGCTTGTCCTCCCGGACATAATCTCCTGCCTGCTCAACTGGAATCAGATTTAAGTCGATCCGGTTGCCATCCTCAAACTGCATG
Source organism: Paenibacillus pasadenensis (assembly GCF_023715725.1). Taxonomy (GTDB): domain Bacteria; phylum Bacillota; class Bacilli; order Paenibacillales; family Paenibacillaceae; genus Paenibacillus_O; species Paenibacillus_O pasadenensis_A. Next base: position 35,647 of record NZ_JAMBOT010000015.1, on the reverse strand, counting down.
AGATAAGGAAACCGGCCGTTATCGTCCGGCGGCACAAGCTTCATCCGTTCGGGCATCTGCAAAATCACCCGTTCTCCGAATCGGTCGATCCAGCTGTCGTCGTTAAGAAAAGAAGCCATTTCCGTCACCAGGTACACAACATCGTAGTCCTGGAACCGGTCCGCCTCTACCGTCGGATTTACCCGCGAACCGTTCAGGAAGACTGCCCGGATGCGCTCGTCGCCGCTGGCCGTTCCCAGAATGAGCTCCATCATTTCCGCTTCGTTTCTCACTGTCCCGATGCGCCTCCTTTTTCCGCCCAAATGTCCGCTTCCCGAACGAGCTGTTGCATGAACTCGCCTTTGCCCTCCTGATACTGATGCGTATCATCCGGCCATCGCCGGGCCAATTCCCTCTTCAATTCGCCGTAGGCTGAAGCCCGCTGCGGATGAGCGGCCTGATATCCGTTTTTCTAATTTGGAATCAAACCTCCTTATTCCTTCTATTAATATGTAGCGTTAATTGAACGCCCTGACCTATCCCGTACATTTCGCCGCTCGAACCTGGGAAGCCTGCTCGTAGAGGCGCTGGAGCTCAGTTCCAGGCAAATTGAATAAAGTTCCACTAATTTTACTAACTTATATTGAGAAACTAAAAATAATATAGTATAATAATACCACAAAGAAGAAAATGGAGATGAATCTCATGGCGCAAACAATGGAAATCGGAATCAGCACATTTCTGGAAGCGACGTCGAGTCCGGCGGGAACGCCGAAAAACCACGCCGAACGGCTGCGTGAGGCGGTGGAGGAAATCGTCCTTGCCGATCAGGTCGGACTGGATGTATACGGAATCGGGGAGCATCACCGGCCTGACTATGCGGGATCGGCTCCGGCTGTTATTTTGGCGGCGGCAGCTGCGCAAACGAAACATATCCGGCTGACAAGCGCGGTGACGGTGCTCTCGTCGGATGATCCCGTCCGAGTGTACCAGCAGTTCGCTACGCTGGACGGTCTGTCGAACGGCCGCGCGGAAATCATGGCGGGCCGCGGCTCGTTTACGGAATCGTTTCCGCTGTTCGGCTACAGCCTGGAGAACTATGAGGAGCTGTTCGATGAAAAGCTGGAGCTGCTGCTCGACATCGCCCGCTCGGAAAAAATAAGCTGGCGCGGCGGGCATCGCCCATCCATTCCAAACCTGGGCGTCTACCCGCGCGCCGTACAAGACCCGCTTCCTGTCTGGATCGCCACCGGCGGCAACGCGCAGTCGACGATCCGCGCCGGACTGCTCGGCCTGCCGATTGCGTATGCGATTATTGGCGGTATGCCGGAGAGCTTTGCGCAGCTTGTAGATCTGTACAAAAAAGCCGCTGCCCAAGCCGGGCATGATGTGACCAAGCTGCAGATTGCCACCCACTCCCACGGGTTTATTGCGGATACGAAGCAGGCTGCCGGCGATTTGCTGTTCGAGCCTTACCAAGCGCAAATGTCGAAGATCGGACGCGAGCGCGGCTGGAACTCCTCGTTTACCCGCGAGAACTTCGACGCAGGAAGCGGGCTCCGCGGAGCGCTTTACGTCGGTGACCCGGAATACGTGGCCGAGAAAATTTTACTGCTGCACCGCAATCTTGGCGTCACGCGTTTCTTCCACCATGTAGACGTCAGCGCCATCCCGCACCGCGAGGTGCTGCGCTCGATCGAGCTGCTCGGCACGAAGGTTGCGCCGATCGTCCGCCGCGAGCTGGCGAAACAAAACTCTCAAGCCTAACAAATCAAAACGGGCTGTACCTTTGCCATGACACTGGCGCCGGTGCAGCCTGTTTTGCCGTTAGTAGCCGTTATCGGCCGTTCCTGCGATTCGCCAGCTCGATGACCGCAATCCCCTTTTCGCTATGTTCTTTTTCGCCTTTTATTTTCACCGCGTCCGTAAACCCGCAGCCGAGCCAAAAACGCAAACCGGGCCAATTTTTCAGATCAACGGCTGCTCGCACCGACTCATAACCCTGAGCAAATGCAGCCTCGGTTATTCCGGCTGTAATCTCCTTGCCGTATCCAAGCCCACGGCTGCCAGGACTCACGCCGAATAAACCGATATACAAATCTCCTGCGCCAGGATAACCGTGATACAGTTCCATAATTGCAACCGGCTCCCCCGCTTTCACCGCGTTACGGTCATAAACGAGCTGAACCAGCGCACGGGAAGCCTCCCCGCCCGGCGGCAGCTCCGGCTTCCCTGCCAGCACATCCCGGATATACACCGGATTAAACGTTCCTTCACCCCATCCCGTGGAAGGCATTGCCGCTTCGTAAATCCGCTGCGCCGCCTCTCCGTCGCTTTTTTCAATCATGCGAACAAAAAAACGCTCCGTCTCCCATCTGCCGGGAATCAGCTCAAGCTCGTTCATATTGCACACCTCAGTATTTTAATATTTATCTAATTTGATTATAGTCTAATCACTTATAGAATCAACATTGATTTATTCCTGCAAAGGTACACGCCGGAAACATTTTTGCAACATTTCAGCGCTATGATGCGTTTGGAACGGTGCAAAAGGGAAACATTAACCAAGTGGAACAAAACGAACAGGAGCGATCAGATTATGAAAAAGTCAGCTAAAGCACTTCCCGCCCTGCTATCCGTCGCAGCTCTATCCCTTGCAGCATCGTCCATTATCGCCGCAAGCCCTGCATCGGGTCCGATCTCAACTCAACCGCCAACGGAAACTCCGGCCCCGGATGATCAGCAGGCGCAGCCGAACTTTGCCAGCGTAAGCGGCACGGTGAAATCGATTACCGACAGCGAAACGCAGCCGGGCACCAAAACCGTGAGTCTCGAAAATGACACCGGAGAAGTGATCGCCAATGTGTCCGTGACGTCAAACACGTATGTCGAAAGCCCCGATCAGCTGAAGGTCGGCGCTAAACTAATCGTTTTCTACGATGCCAAAAAACCGATGATCATGATCTATCCGCCGCAATTCGAGGCTGAGGTTGTCGTCACTGCCGATGCCGGGAATACGTGGAAGGTGGACCGTTTTAGCAGCAATGCCGAGCTGAAAAACGGCTATTTAAGCGAAGACAATTCCCTGATTATCCTCCCTTCGGACAAAACGAAGATCATCACAGAGGACGGGAAACCTTTCACCGGCGACCTGAACGGGCGCGCGCTTGCAGTTAAATACGGAGTAAGCACGCTCAGCTTTCCGGCCCAAGCATCTCCCGAGCTGATTGTCGTATTGTTCGAGGAAGCCGTCCCGGCGCCAGGCGCCGAAGCTCCTGTGGATGAAGCGCCAGGCGACGTAGCCAATCACAGCATCGTTGTAGAAGGCAAAACCATCGAAGCCCCTGCTGCTTTTACCGATGAAAAGGGCACAGTCATGGTGCCGCTCCGTGCTATCACGGAAGCGCTGAACCAGAAGCTGAAATGGGAATCCGCTACAAAAACGGCTTGGATCGGCATTACCTCGTCGCTGCAGATCGGAAAAGACTACTATACCTACAACAAAATGGCACCGATTGAACTCGGAACCGCGCCGGAATTAGTGAACGGCTCCACTTATGTGCCGCTCTCCTTCTTCAAGGACGTTCTGCGACTGAACAACGCGTATGTGTTGGAAGATCAGATTGTCATTGATAATCAGGAAAAAATGGGATAACAGCAGCAGCAAAAAGGCCTCTCCGCGTGGGAGAGGCCTTTTTGTCATTTACCAATGAATCTTAAACGGCACTTTGCCGCTCACATCGATTGGAATCGATTTGGAATTCAAGCCTGCAGCAGCCAGCGCCGGAATATCCTCGCGAATGCCGATCGCGTCAATCGTTAAGGTCCGGCCTGATTCCAGCAGGAACTTGGGTTTGCCCTCGGACGGGAATAAAAGCGATCCGCCAGCAACACCTTCATTGCGCCGGGCCGTTTCCTTAGCCGCTCCGCCGATCAGCCCCGACTCATGCTTGATCGTATCGTATAACAGCTCGCCGTTGCGGGAGGCCGTAAATTCGTCGGCAAAAAACCGCTCCTTCACGATTCGCATCCAGTTGTCCTCCATCCAGCCGGAACGGCGGTGCATGCGATCCTCCACGATCTCGTCATACAGCTTTTTGTCCGCGAACAGTCGCCTTTGGGAAGGAGGAGCGGTCGGTTTCGGCGTTGGCGTTGGGGTAGGGGTCGGCGTAACGGTCGCGCCGGGCAGTCCGCCCGGGTTGCTTGGCGTCGGGGTAGGAGTCGGCGTCGGCGTGGGGCTCGGCGTGCGCCGCGCATCCATCTCCCCGTCGTACAACCGCTCGGCCTCCTGAAACGCCCGCCCCTCCAGCGCCTTTTCATAAACGTCCTTAATCGTTTCCACAGCGGCCAGGGATGCCGCATCCGCTACGTTTTGCGCCTGGCGCTTCTCGATAAATACGGTGTAGAAGTAAAACAGATAGATGGCGAGCACGATGAACATCGCCACCATACCGATGCCGAGCAGCGACATGCTGCCGCGTTCGTTGCGAAGCGCGCCGAGCCCGCGTGCTCCTTGCCTGCGCTCTGCCCGGACTTGGCTGTCTGCAACGGCAGCAGACAAGCGGCCTTGCTGCCCTGCCTTCCACACGCCGTCCGCAACAGCTGCGGACAAACGGCCGCTGCGGCGGATGAAGGACCGTGACGGGCGCAGCTCCGCTGCCATTCTGCTAAAGAAGCCGTCCATGTCAGCCCTCCGAGCCGCCCTTGGCGTATTCGGTAATCCAGAATGCAGCTTGGGCTCGGGTTACCGCCGCCTGCGGCTCCAGCTTTTTCGCGTCTCCGAACGCAGTCAGATACGGCTTGCCTTCACGGTTCACGTAACCATCCACGCTCACCGCGAACAGATTGCCGATTTTGTCTCGGTCCTCGAACCGGCGCAGGTTCACCTTGGCGCTGTCCGCCGCATAAACCGGCTTAACGACAAAGCTATCCCGCTGATACCAGCCCCATAATAGCGTGAGCTGCTCCCGGGTCAGCTTCTCCTCCAGCCGCATCGTTTTGTCCGGAAACCCAGCGATAATGCCGGATTGGGTCAAGCCCTCTACCAGCTCATAATCCTCGGACTCTGGAGCCAAATCGGTATAAGTCGGCGTTGACGGCCGAAACGGAATGACGCCTTTATCGTCATAGGCGCTCATCCAGCGGATGAACTCCGAGCGGGTAATCGGCTCGTCGGGGCGGAACTTGCCGTCCGCCTCCAGCTTCACCTTTGCGGTCAGCTTGCCGATCGCTGCGGCGAATTTATGCCCCTGCGCATCGCTAGCCGTCTGACCCGCCGCCGGCGATTCCGGCTCCGGTCCGCTAACTTCAACGGCTGCCTTAACCGGCGGCGGCGAGAACGCTGCGCCGGACGAACGGCGGCTCTCCTCGCCAGCGTTGCTGACGATCCAGAACGCCGCCTGCGAGCGGCTGACCTCCGCTTCCGCCGACAGCCGGCTCGTATCGCCGAAGGTCCGCAAATACGGCTTCTCATCCTGATTCACATAATAGGCGACAGGCTTTATAACGGCGTCGGGAATCTCCTTGCGGTCTTCCCGGCTCATCAGATTTACTTCCGAGTACGTCCGGTCCATCTGCGATCCGGTGACGCCGGTATTTTTCTGGTACCACGCCCATAACAGCGTCAGCTGGCCTCGGGTCAAATTGTCCCCCAGCCGGATTGTGCCGTCTTCCAGGCCGGCGATCGCTTCCGCCTTCGCCAGCCCCTCGATTAGCTCGTAATCTTCGCTGCCGGGAGCCAGGTCGCTGAAGGTCGGCGTGCCGGGGTTATCCGCAGCGATGCCTTTGTTGTCGTAAGCGCTCATCCAGCGGATGAATTCGCCGCGCGTTACCGGCTCCGCCGGGCGGAACCGCCCGTCTGCATCGGGAGCAGCCGCTCCGCTTTCCAACAGCTTCACGATTTCGTTCCGGAACTTGTGCTTGCTAATATCTGACACGGCGACAGTCGCCGGAGACGGCTGCGGCTCTTCCGTTCCTTCGTTCAGCCCGCCCCCCGGGGAAGGGGAGACGGCCGGCGAAGATGAGGGAAGGACGGACTGCTGCGGCTCCGTCTTTTTCCCGTCGCTGCTGTCGCAGGCTGCGGCAAGCAGTCCCGTGAGCACCAGTACGGCTGCGGCTGCCGCCTTGCGGGTTGAGGTCGATTTCAACGAATCACAGCCTTTCGCATTAATTCGATAAATACCGGTACAGATTTAAACCGCCAAATACAATTACGGCCAGCACGATGCGAAACAGATACGTTCTGCGCGTCTGCGCGTCGCCATGAATGAACATGAGCACCATAACCGCCAGCGCCGGCAAAAAGCTGACGATCCATAACACAACCGCCGTGCCGAAGCTGATATAATCGTTGCTTCCGGCCAGATAACTGAGAACAAACAGCGAAACGATGAAAAACAGACTGGTCCACATCATCAGCTTCGTCAGCAGCTTGTCGTCCATGGCTTTAATTTTTTGCAGCATGACTATTTGCTCCCTTTCTCGTTCGCAGTTTCCTGGCCGTTGCCTTCGAGCGCTTTATCCGCTTCGTTAATGACTTTATCCCCGCTGACCTCAGCCGACTCCTGCATCGCGCCTTCGCTGGCGGACAGCTTATCCAGAGCCTGCTGATTTTGCTGGAGCTGGTTCCACTGCTGCTGCGTCACGGGATTGCCGCTGTTATCCCAGCGGTTGATATTGTTCGTATTGGCGGAATCGTTCCAGATCCGGTTCAACTCGGCGTTGGTAATCGTACGCGAGTTGTTCGGAACGATGTCATCCACGGTTCGCAAGCCTAAATCCGAGAAGGCCGTGCCGATATTTTCATCGGTACGCAGACGGTTGAAGCGTCCGCCGAACAGCGTTTGCAGCACGAAGCCCTTGAAAAAGCCCTGCGCCGCAACGGTCGTTCCGTCCGTCTTCTCCTGCTTGGCGAGCGACACGATGAAGCCCTCGAACGACTGGGCGAACATCGCCGATACCCGCTTGCCAAGGCCGCTGTTCGCAGCCGCGCCGAGCGCAGCGCCGATACGGTCGAACACAAACGCGCCAGCGGCGCTTTCCGCGACGAGGCCAAGCGTCTTGAGCGGAGTCGGGAACTCGCCCGTGGCGACCATATCAAAGCCTACGTTAATGAACACATTAATCGTTGTGGAGAAATAAAACGTTTTGGACACAAGCGATTCCTTCAAAGCGGCAATCGGATGTTTGACTACGTTTAAAAACGTAGTTTTCACATTGCCCAGCGCCGTTCTGGAAAAGGCCAATATCCTCGTCCCAGCCATCTGAAGCGCCTGTTTGAGTCCGGCGGAGCGCACGAGCTGGAAAGCCCCTCTCGCTGCCGCAAACACACCGGCATGGCCGAGCGTCAGCACAAAACCTGCGGCCAAACCGCCAATGCCCATCGCTTTGACAAAATCAAACGCGTCTCCGGCGACAAGAGCATAAATGCCGCCGGCAATCGCACCGACGACTAGCGCGGCGATAATGACCGGCGCTCCAAAGGTGACGCCGATAATCGCCGCTACCGCTACGATGACCACAACAACGACAACCGCTCCAATCAGTCCGGCTCCTGCGCCCTTGGAAAACTGGACCGTGCCTTCCCATAACGTCTGGTACCAAGGCTTGCCGCTGTCACCGGATTCGGTATTTGGGTTATCGCTGTCCGGGGTGCTGCCGCTGCCAGAATCGGTGTCGCCGGAGTCGGTATCGCCAGAGTCCGTTCCCGGTTCTCCGGTATCACCGGAATCCGTATCGCTGCCCCCCGTGTCCGATGAACCCGTACCTCCGGGATCGGTCGTGCCGGGAGTATCGGTACCGGATTGGTTTCCATCCGGCGTATCGTCAGTGCCGCCGTCTGGATCGGCATTGCCTGGATCGGTTCCGCCAGGATCCGTGCCTCCCGGGTTTGTGCTGCTGGAATCGGTTCCGCCAGGGGTTGTGCCCCCGGAATTCGTCCCGTCCCCGGTGTTTACTCCTCCTGGCCCTTGCCCTCCCGTGCTTCCATCGTTCCCGTCCCCGCCGTCATCTCCGCCCGATGCGGGCGGCCCAGGCTCAGCCGTGTCTCCGTTGTCATAATCCGGAGCGCCGGTCGAGCCGTCCGGAACGGCGACGTCAATCGAGGAAGGCGGCTTATCGCCTCCCTTATCGGGAATATCATACGACTCCAGGCCGGTGCCGATGCCGCTGTCGGAAGAAGCCGCATAAGCCGGAAGCCCGTGCAGCAGGCCCGCCAGCAGCAAAAGCATGAGCATAACATAACGAACCGGATTGTTTCGGATTCGAATGACGTTCACCTCCTCATTCGTCCGTTTTTTCCTTCATGACGGTAACTTGGGTGCTGATTGGCAGCGCCCAGCCGGAGCCGAACAACGAGCCTGTCACCATCGGCGACTCCAGCTCAACCCTTACCGTTACGTATTCACCGCTCGTTGAGCGGGATATATTCCGAACTTTATAGCCGCCTGCCGTATTGCGCACGGCAGTTTCATAACCGGGTCCAGAGCCGTCCGCCACCATCGCGGCGCGCGCTCCCTCCATTGCCGCCTGTTTGGCAACTACGGCTGTTATGCCGACAAGCGCAAACTGGGCGACAACGAGAATCATCAGCAGAAAAAGAGGAATAATGCCGACAAATTCAATCGCCTGGGCTCCCCGCTCATTGCGCAGGAAACGGGAAAACGGGCGGGCCGCAGCCCGACCGCCCGAATGCTTAGATTTTAATTTTATCAATGAATTCTTTAAGCTTGTTTTTAAGCTGCTCTGCAATGCCACCGCCATCACCGCCAAACATGGAGATTAACGCAATGATCAGGACGACGGCAACGGCTGCGACGCCGATGTACTCGATCGCCTGAGCTCCGCGCTGATTGCTCAAAAAGCTGCGTGCCTGCTGCGCCTTCGCATACAGATGAAGACCAATTGTGCGTACCATATTGGTTCACCTCCTCTCAAGTTCGAATTTACAGACTGTCCAATCCGTCCCACGAAATGCCGATGCCTTCCGGGTTGTAAATAAAGTTCAGTACTAACAAACCGACAATGCACAAAATGACCGCCGGCAAAATAACAAAGGTTGTAATCAAGGTCACCTTCGGGCCCGCCTTGGCTGCTTTCTCCTTCACGCTGGATACACGCGTGTCGCGCATATCCTCCGCCAGCGTCTTAAACGTGCTGGAAATCGGAACGCCGAGCCTGCTGCCCTGGATCAGCGACAAAATAAGCATCTCCAGCGGCTTGGACTGGTTCCGGTTCATCAGGCGCATATACGCCTGCTCGCGAGGGACCCCGATATCCAGCTCCTGCTGGAACCGCTGCAGCTCCTCCTTCAGCGGGCCGTCCATCGTCCGCACGATCTGTTTCATCGCGGGATCAAGCGGCACGCCTGCCTGCAGCGTTACGCTCATCGCGTCCATGAAGTCGGGCAGATCAATGCCGATCTGCTCCTGGCGTCCGGCTGCAGCCGAGCGCAGCCAGATGGCGGGGTAAGCAAAACCGGCGGCGAACAGCAGCAGAACGACGGCCGGACTAAAGCCGACAAGCGACAGCAGCATGCCAATGAGCAGGCCCGTGAACAGGCACAGAAACCGGAAGCCGTAAAAGACGTCGAGATTCATTCCGTGCGGATGCCCGGCCAGCGCAAGCCGCCTTTCCAGCAGCTCGTCGTTGGAGAACATCCGGAAGCGCCTGCCAAGCGGCGTCAGCCCCTCGGACCAGCGGAACACCTTGGCGGTTATGCGTCCCGACAACCGCTCTTTTTTCTTCTTTTCCTTCTCGATTAAGCCGAGCCGCTGCATCAGCGCAATCCGCTTGAATATATACAGGGCGAACAGCGCCATCGACAGCGCCCACAGCGCCAGAGCCGCGAAAAGCAGCAGTTTGGACCATTCCATCACGATCACGCCTTTATCCGGGAAACTTTGCTGATCAGCAAAAAACCGATCAGCATCAGCACGATGACCACCGCCAGCAAAATCATGCCCGGCAGCGTGAAGATCGGCGTAATGAAGCCTTTAAAAATCGTATTAAACACAAACACGAGAAAGACCGGCATCAGCGCCAGCGTGAAGGCGATGTAACGGGACTCCGCCGTCTGGTTGCTGATTTCACGATTGACGCGCTCGCGCTCCTCCAGCGTGCGGGCCAGATGGTCCAGCGCCGCGCCGAGGTTGCCGCCCGCCTGGCGCTGGACGATAATCGTCTGCGTCAGCAGGCGGATATCCTTGCTTGTGAACCGGTCATGCACCCGCTCCAGCACATCGCCGACCCCAGTGCCCATTTTCAGCTCGCGCGACATCGTTTGGAACAGAAATCCGGCTGGCGGCTTGATTTCCTGCGCCACCATGTCGATGCCCTGCTGGATGCTCATCCCGGCGCGCACGCAGCTGGACATCATGCGGCAAATTTCCGGCAGCTGCCGGTTAATCTGCTCGCCGAACTTCTGCTGCCGGCTTTTGAGCAGCTGCTTGGAGCCCAGATTGGTAACCAGATAAGCGATGAGCAGATTATACGGAAAGCCGAGATCAAGCAGGCTCGCAATGAGGAAGCTGATCATGATCCACGAGCCCCACAGCAGCAGCAGCCAGTTGAGCGGCGACAGCTTGATGTGGGCTGCGGACAGCCGATCCGCCCAGCTGCGGCCATACTCCGAAGCGCCGAGCCGCAAGCTCAGCCGGCGGTATGCGCTGCTGCGTGCGCGCGCATCCTCCGTATGCAGCTCGGTCAGCTTGCGGTTCAGTGCATTCATGCCGCGGCGGGCATGCACAAGCTCCATAACGCCGTATAAGCCAAACGCCGCTGCAGCGAACACAACGAGCAGAAACAGACTGTGCTCAGGCATGGACGCTCTCCTCCCGGTCAGCCAGATAAAAATCCAGCCCCAGATCGTAGCCAAGCGACGCAATTTTGTCATGGCATTCCGGCACGTACCCCGTCGTCTCGAAATATCCGATGCCGCGGCCGTTTTTGTCCGTTCCGGTGCGGCGGTAGCGGAACAGCTCCTTCAGCTTCAGCTCGCTGCCCTCGTTCACCGCCTCGGCGACGGACACGATTTTGCGCGTGCCGTCCGGCAGGCGCAGCGTCTGCACAACGAGCTGAATTGCAGCGCTGATGAACGGGCGAACGACATCCGCGGTCATCGACGTGTTGGACATGAGGATCATCGCCTCCAGACGGCTCATCGCATCCTTCGGAGTGTTGGCGTGGATCGTCGTCAGCGAGCCCTCATGGCCGGTGTTCATCGCCTGCAGCATGTCGAGCGCCTCCGCGCCGCGCACTTCGCCGACGATAATCCGGTCCGGACGCATCCGCAGCGCATTGCGCACGAGATGGCGGATCGTAATTTCACCGCTGCCCTCCATATTGGCGGGACGGGCTTCCAGCGATACGCAGTTTCTGCGGTTGAGGCGCAGCTCCGCCATATCCTCAATCGTGATGACGCGCTCCCCGACGGGAATCGCGGACGAAATGATGTTGAGCAGCGTCGTTTTGCCGCTGCCGGTCCCCCCGGAAATCAAAATGTTCATTTTGCCGGCAACCGCCGCTTCCAGAAACTGAGACATTTTACCCGAGAGCGAGCCGAACCCCATTAAATCCTTCATGACGTAAGGGTCCTTCTTGAACTTCCGGATCGTGAGCACGGGACCGTGCAGCGCAATCGGCGGAATCGCGGCGTTGATCCGGCTGCCGTCCTCCAGCCGCCCGTCGACGAGCGGCGAGCTTTCATCCACCCGCCGTCCAATCGGAGCGACAATCCGGTCGATAATATGGCGGATATGATCCTGATTTTTAAATTGGATGGTCGCCTGAGAGATTTGGCCTTTTTTCTCGATATAAATCTCGTTCGGCCCGTTGACCATTATTTCCGTAATATCATCGTCCTGCAGCAGCGGCTCCAGCGGACCGTAACCGACGGAATCGTCGAGAATCATATCCAGCAGACGGGTTTTATCCATCTGGGTGATGATGACCTTCTCCTGCTCCATCATGTCGGTAATCAGCTTTTCAATCGTTTTGCGCTTCTGGTAGGTCGGAAGCTTGATCAGCTGATCCAGGTTCGTCTCCTTGAGAAGCCGCTCCTTGTAATGATTGAACAGCTGGTCAAGATAGTCTTGAGGCTTCTCAGACGCTGATCTGTCGTCCAGACTGCTGCTTAACCGCTGGAAGATCGACATGCGCCTCGCCTCCTTCTTCCTTGAACAGCTTGAGCGCCAGCTCGGCGTACTCCTTGAGCGGCCCTCTCATTCGTTTAATCTTCATGCCCGGCTCCACATGCAGCGGCTTGCCTACGTTCATGCGGGACTGAATGCCCATTTTGTTATCCTCAGGAATAACCCCGATGACCGGAACCGATACCATTTTGCCGAGATCGTCCAGCGTGACGTCGGCTTTTTTGCTGTGGCGGTTCACCAGAATCGACAACTGCTCCGCATCCGTCAGATGGTAGCGGTCCATAATATCAAACGCATGTTTCATGCGCACAATCGACGGACGGTCCACGTTCAGCATGTAAAAGACGCGGTCGGCATGGTTAAGCGCAGCGATAGAGATTTCGTCCAGAGACTTCGGCAGATCCAGCACGATATAGTCAAAATGCTGGCGGCAGGCGCTGAACAGCAGCTCTATATCCGAGCCGCCGAACGTCTCTGCCTCCTGCGGATGGGCAGGCGACAGCAGCACCTGCACGCCGGACGGTTCCAGCTTGTAAAGCACGTTGCTCAGCTGGCTGTAGGTCAGCTCCTGCAGCACGGACTTCAAATCGCCGAGATCGCGCTCGGCCTGAATGTCCAGGTAATGCTGCAAGCCGCCGTACTGCATGTTGAGGTCGGCCAGCAGCACGCGCGCACCCGGCTTCATCGCCAGCATCTGCGCCAGATGCAGCGCCGCCGTCGTTGTGCCGGAGCCGCCCGAGGCGCTGAACAGGGCGAGGATCCGCCCTCCCTGCGCACGATTTCCCCGGCCTGAAGCGGAAGAGCGTCCCGCGCGGGCGAAACGCGCCGCCTTTTGCAGCGCCGCCTCCAGCTGCTCCAGCTCATCCGGCACGCGCAGCACATCGGAGATGCCTGCCCGGTAAAGCTCACGGATTGCGGCAAAATCGTCCGTGCGGCTCAGATAAATGACCGGCGCCGATTCGTTGACCTTTTTAAGCTGCTGGACGATGCCCGGCACGCTTACCGGCTCCAGCGGCTCCGCCAGCACAATGATGCGCGGCTCGGTATGGTTCAGCTCCATGTACGCCTCGCGGGGCTTGGTGATCTGCTCCCCGATCGTAAAGTTCAGAAACGTCAGATTTTGCTGCAGCTGCTGCATGAGACGGCTGTCGTCGGTAATCAGCGTAATTTTGGCGTTGTCGCTCATCGGTTACTGGCCTCCCTTGGCCGGGGAAGTCGTTGCTCCCGGTTTGGTTGATGCGCCGGGTTTCGTCGAAGCGCCTGGCTTGACGGTCTCCTTGTTGGAAGCGGCAGGAGGTGTTGGCTTCGGTGAAGGGCTTGGCGACTGCTTCGGTCCGGTTGCCGCGCCTGTTTCCTCTGACGCTTTGGCGTTGCCTGTTTTCAGCAGACGCACCTCCTTGCCGTAGTTCAGCGCCCAAATCACGCTTTTGGCATCCGTCAGCTTTACCATAATGCCGATCGCCGTCACCTCATCGCCCGTTTTATGCACGCTGCTGACCGTAACGTTTTTCAACAGCACCTGCGTCGTGCGGCGGTCGGCTCCCCCGGAGCCCGCCGTTTCGGCTTGCTCGTAGGAGATCATTACATCAACCTGGTCGTACGCATCAATCTGGTCATCGAACACCGCGAGCGGAGCGCGCAGCAGCACCTGCCGGAACCCGCCTGATACAAGACTATTGTCGCGCAGCATGGCCTGGGTGATGACCGCTCCTTTAACAATCGGCACCATGGATACTTTACCAATCAGATCGGAAGGGGATTCGATCAGGCTGTCGAGCATATACTTACGCGGAATTTCCTGCTCCTCCAGCAGATCCTCCTCGATGACTCTTCCGGCCGGAATATCGCTTCCAGCCACCTGCACCGTGACAAGCTCGCCCAAGCTGTCCTTCGTTTCCTGCATGTAACCGGAAAATAAAATGACTGCCACAGCCCCGAAGGCGAGAGAAAAAATGAGCAGCAGCAGTGCGCGTCGCTTGGACTCAAACATCGTTTAGGACACCTCTTGAATAAATATGAATGACGAACATTAAAAACCGATGAGAAGCGCTGCCGCCGCGCCAACCGCGATAAACGGAGCCATCGGCAGCTCCTTTATGCCGCCAAAACGCTTTGGCGCAAGCCAGCGCAACAGCAACAGCGGCCAAGCGGCGATGCCGGCGGCGAAAAAGGCGGCGGCAATCAGTACAATACCGTTCAACGCTCCAAGCGCCGCACCCGCAGCCGCCAGCAGCTTGATGTCTCCGCCGCCAAACGCTCCGCGGGATACCCAGGCCATCAACAGCCCTGCGGCAAGCAGCGCTCCCGCTCCAGCCAACGTGTAAAGAACCCCTTTTCCTTGCGGATGAATCGTATGTATGAGCATGAAATAAACGATAGCCGGGACGGTCGCATGATCATAAATCAGCCTTTTGGACAGGTCCGTCACAACGCTGTATACGAGCAAAAGTCCCAACGGAATAAGCAGCCAAACCGTCAGCAGCAATCACTTCCTTTAAAGCATCTTTATGACGCCACTCATTGTGGCAAAATCCTTTCCTCCCGTAAATAAGACTTTTGGAACAGTCGTTATTCCTATTAACTATCTTTTTGTAACTACAAAGGAAATTCCGATTGTTTTTGCACACATTTTCCTTTTCCCTGTATATAACCGGAAACTCCTCGTTAAAAACAGAACTTTAGACATGGTTCTATATACCCATAACTCTATTTGGGATAATTTACATGCAGAAATGCAAAAAGGACGATCCGTCGGACCGTCCTTTTTGGCGTTATTCAATCGATATAGAATTGGTGATCCTCAGCTCAAGCTGCCAAGCGACTCTCTGCCGAACGGCTTCAGCTCTTCGGTGCGCTCATCTCGAATTTTCTCTGCCCATGCGGGATCAACAAGCAGCGCGCGTCCAACAGCCACGAGGTCGAACTCCTCGCGCTCCAAGCGCTCGGAAAGACTCTCGATTCCTGTAATTTCGCCGCCTCTGCCTTCCTCAAACAAGCTTGTGAACTCGGAATCCAGGCCGACAGAGCCGACCGTAATGACCGGCTTGCCCGTAATTTTGCGCGTCCATCCAGCCAGGTTGAGCTCCGAGCCTGCAAATTCCGGCTCCCAGAACCGGCGTGTGGAGGCGTGGAAAATATCTACGCCCGCAGCGCTGAGCGGCGCAAGAAACTGCTCCAGCTCCTCCGGCGTTTGAGCCAGCTTAGCGGCATAGTCAACCGGCTTCCATTGCGAGAAACGAAACACGATCGGAAAATCCAGGCCTACCGCTTCCCGTACCGCCTTGATTACCTCTACCGCAAAACGTGTGCGGCCGACCAGGTCGCCGCCGTATTCGTCCTCGCGCTTATTCGTACGCTCCCAGAAAAACTGGTCGATCAAGTACCCGTGCGCACCGTGAATTTCCACTCCGTCGAAGCCGAGGCGTTTGGCATCCGCCGCCGCTTGAGCATAACCGCCGATGAGGCCGCGAATTTCCTCCGCTGTTAACGGCTCCGACACCTTCTCGCCTGTCAGGGACAGCCCGGACGGGCCGACGGGAACGGCATCCGATTCCGGGAACGTTTGCGGCGAACGAGCCATGCCGACATGCCAAATCTGCGGAATGATTTTGCCCCCCGCCTCATGCACCTCGCGCACGACCCGCGCCCAGCCTTCCAGCGCTTCTTCGCCGTAAAAATGCGGCACGTCCCGGTCCGCAGCCGCAGCAGGATGGTTGATGACCGTTCCTTCCGTAATAATAAGACCGACTCCATGCTCGGCACGGCGGCGGTAATAAGCAGCTACATTTTCTCCTGGCACACCGCCGGGAGAGAAGCTCCTTGTCATCGGAGCCATCACGACGCGATTATCCAGCCTAAGCTTGCCGCCCTCGAACGGGCGGAACAGCGGTTTGGCATGATTGACAGTTGGCATTATAAATCCCTCCATCTATATAATATCTACTTTTATGAATATATAGATTAATGAATGTAAAAGCAAGCACAACTTTCATCCTAATTTGCTGTCCACCGACAAATCCGGCGTACAAACTCAGGGATTTGCAGACTCAACTGGTTTAAGCTCAGCTGCCATAGCCACGATAAACGCCGCAATGACCGGTTCATTACGCCGATAATAGGTCCATTGGCCAAACCGCCGCGATTCCAGCAAACCCGCTTTTTGCATGGAGGCCAGGTAAGAAGAGATAACGGACTGGGTCAGGCCCGATTTGTCCTTAATTTGGCCCACGCATACGCCATATGGGAAGTCTGCGCGAACTTGGTCCGGCATTTTACCGAAGCATTCCTCCGGATTGTTCAGCCAGTTCAATATGTTGAGCCTCGTCTCGTTAGAGAGAGTTTTTAGTATTGCCATAACCTCATCGTTCGACAGCTGATTAGTACTCATGGCCTTCACCTCGTTCTTCAGTACGGATAATGTTATTATACCAAAGCACTATCCATGAGAAAAATGATAACAACATTATAATTCCTTAAGGATTGACCAGTCGGGCAGGCTCGCGTGCTACTATCTTACAGACGGATTTTTGACATATTCGACCAGAGCCGCATTTCGGCCGCACCGAATCGGTGGTAGGCATCATTCCGGGAGGTCAAACTTTAGATGAGAAGCATTAATGAGCTTGAGCACACGGCGCGGCTGCACACCGTGATTGAAGTGGTCAAGGAAGTTCTTGGCGACAGCGTGCTAACCGATGAGTTCATCGAGAGCTTAAAACAATTGAGCTTTGAAGAATTGGGGCATTTTGTGCTGCGTCTGGTGACAACACGCACGCTTGAGGGAGCATGGAATCCGCCCGTGGCGGAGGAACCCGTTCAACAGCTGGGATATGCCTAGGCCGTTTTCGGCCTCTATGATAACGAAAAAGGTCGCCGCCCTGCTTAAGCAGGGCGGCGGGAAAATGCTGCTGTATGCTGTCCATGGAAGGACAGGAAGCGGCCGCAATCCGGCAGCATCCAATTGGCGGCGTGACTTGAATTTAATAGGATCTTAACTCAGTCAGCAGCCCAGCGCTCTAACAGCGTTGTGAGCTGCTTTTTTGTGATGTTCTCATGGGAAAGCGCGGCATCCGCTTCGGCTGTGGATTATAGCGCGAACCGTTCGCGCGATTTCCTGCTCCTTAAGGGCGTTTGACGCCCTTATCAGCGGCTGTTCGCGCGGGTTCACGCTCCGTAAGGGCGTTTCGCGACCTTACCAGCGGCGTTTCGCGCGGGTTCACGCTCCGTAAGGTCGTTTCACGACCTTACCAGCAGCGTTTCGCGCGGGTTCACGCTCCGTAAGGTCGTTTCACGACCTTACCTGCGGCGTTCCCGCGCTTACCAGCCTGCGACGATCCCGTCGGTGCGGCTGTCGGTCCCGCCGCAAAGCACGCCGGTAGCGGGATTACGCCAAATGATCTGCCCCCGCCCGAACGAATGGGAGCTGCTTTGGCGGGTAATCCGGTGCCCCATCCGCTCAAGCGCCTGCGCGGTCTCAGCCGGGAAACCCGGCTCCACCGACACCTCCAGATCGCGATGCCATAACCAGCGCGGCGCATCAAGCGCCGCTTGGGGATGAAGGCCAAAGTCGACCATGTTCATAATGGCCTGAACATGGCCCTGAGGCTGCATGTATCCGCCCATTACGCCAAAAGGCCCGACCGGCTGCCCGCCGCCCCGCGTGAGAAATCCCGGAATGATGGTATGATACGTTTTTTTGCCCGGCTCCAGGAAGTTGGCGCGCTGCGGGTCAAGGGAGAAGTCTGCTCCCCGGTTTTGCAGCGCAATGCCGGTGCCTGGCACAACTATGCCGGAACCAAAGCCCATATAATTGCTTTGAATTAACGATACCATGTTTCCTTCGCCGTCGGCAGTCGCCAAGTACACCGTGCCGCCGCCCGCCGGCTGTCCGGGCTCGGGCATGCGGGCCTCTGCGCCGATCAGCGCGCGGCGCCGCTCCGTGTAAGCTGCAGACAGCAGCTCGGCAGGCGTTACCGTCATATGCCGAGGATCGGTAATATAGCGCAGGCCGTCCGCAAAGGCCAGCTTTGTCGCTTCGATCTGCCGATGCGCTGTCTCCGGCTTCAGCATGTCCTCCGGCTTGAATGGCAGCCCGTCCAAAATGGCCAGCGCCTGCAGCGCAACCAGCCCTTGTCCGCTTGGCGGAATCTCCCATACCTCGTAATCCCGGTAACGCGTATGAATCGGCTCCACCCACTGCGGCGAGAACGCTTCCAGATCCGCCGCACTCAAATATCCGTCCCGTTCCCGCATACAGGCGGCGATTCGCTGCGCCAGCTCTCCCTGATAAAAGCTTTTGCTTCCGCTGCGGCCTATCGAGCGGAGCGTCCGGGCATGATCCGGCGAAGCCCACAGCTCTCCGGCACGCGGAGCGCGTCCGGCAGGCGCAAATACGTTCAGCCACTCCTCCAGATCGGCGTGCGGCAGCGCCGAGCGGTAATTGTCCAGCGCCCGCTCCCAGTGAATTGCCGCCGTAGGCGAAACAGGATATCCCTGCTCCGCGTAAACCGCTGCCGGCTCAAGCGCATCCTCCAGCTCCATTCGCCCGAAGCGCGAGCTCAGCTCCGCCCATACGGCTGGAGCTCCCGGCACCGTGACGGGAATAGCTCCGTACCGGGGCATGCTGTCAACCCCCCGCTCTCGCAGCGCATCGGCGGAAATACCCGCAGGAGCAGGACCGTTGCCGCTCAAGCCATGCAGCCTGCCCGCAGTCCATACGAGCGCAAAAGCGTCGCCGCCAATTCCGTTGGAGCAAGGCTCCACAACAGTTAGCGCGGCCGCTGCCGCAATGGCAGCGTCAATTGCGTTGCCGCCCCGGCGCAGCACGTCCAGCCCGGCCTGCGCAGCCAGCGGCTGCGAAGTGGCCACCATGCCGTTGCTTGCATAAACAGGTGTACGATAGGAGGAAAAGGGAGAATAGCGCGAATCAAATGGTGTAGACAAGCCTGCCGCCTCCTTTTTGGAAAACTTTTCTTTTCCAAGTATACCATGCCGTTTGTAGGGATAAAAAAGAACACCGCCCTAAGACGGTGTCCTTTAATCAGGTCTTTGGAAGCAATTTGGAAGCCGTTTGGAAGCAAAGCGATAAGCTCCGCAGCGGTTAAGGATTCAGAACGACTACCCCCGTATCCGCGCCGACGATGCCGCTGGAAGGCTGCTGGACGTTAACCTTAAGCGTCGAAAACGGCCCCAGCTGATTGATTTCATTGCCCGTAAACGTTACGCCGGTTGCATTTTTCACCCAGATAACCGAGGTGGCGTCAATGCCTTTATCCGCGCCGTTATTGTTCGGAGTCGTCTGATGAGGGTTCAGGAACGTGTTCCCGCTCACTGTCGCATTGTTTACGTTGGTCAGGTTCAGGTTTAATCCGTTGATAGAATCAAATGTATTGTTCTCGATAACAACGGTATTAAATGCTTTTGCGCTTGTTACATTGCCGCTCGCAAAGCTGACCGCGCCAGCCTGGTCGGACCAAGGCATGTAATGATGATATCCGGTGCCGATAAATTGGTTTCCCCGAATGGTCAGATCCTGGCCCGCGCCGGCATGGGAATCGCTCACTCCTTCCGGCGAGACGACAATCGCCTTGTCTCCTCCCCGGAACACGTTGTTTTCAATAAGACCGCCGCCAGCCTTGAGCAGCATGCCGCGCCCCGGGCTGTACACGTCGTTGTTGCGGAACGTGAAGCCGTTGCTCATCCGGTCCGGGCTGAAAATAAAGTCCTCCGCCTGGAACGGCGAAGTCCGGTCCAGCTTGATTTTGTAATAGTTGTCGCCCTCAAAACGCCAGAGCGTATATTGAGCAGCCGTATCAATCTTTTGCAAAATGACAGGGTCAATGCCAGCCGATGCCTTCGGCACCTTCTCCTGCGACACAACAACCGCTTCCGGCGAATTGTTGAACCGCTTCAAACGGTCGCCAGGGCGCGGAATTTGCGATTCGTCGCGCAGCGCTATAATAATCTCGTCTCCTGTCACCTTCACAACGCCGTAATCGCCGGATTGAATGCTGAAGGAATCGTCGCCGGCGTTTTTAATGACCGAATTTTCGACGATCGGGCCCGTACGGGACGTTTTGAACTGAATGCCGTCCCAAACGGAGGTGAGCAGCGGCGTCTCGGTCGCCCCTGGCGGAACCGGACCCGGAATAAGCTTGAAGCCGTCCAGTACCGTCCCTCCGTCACTGTTTGCCTCAATAAAGGCAAACCCCGGAGCGGTATGCACCGTCACATCGTGGAATTCCACGCCGCTGCTGCGTTCTACCGCTATCGCATGCGGAATGCCGCCCGCGCCCGGTCCGCCCGCAACCGTGACCGGATCGTTTACGGCAACGTTGTTGCCGACGCCCGCCAAGGAAATGCGCAGCGAATTGTCCGCGTTCCAGGACGCCGTTGTGCCCCACAGATGGTTGATGCCCCGCTTCTGGAAGCCGGTCGCCGGATCGTATACTGTCAGCCGCGTATACAGCTCATGCGGGTAACCGGCGCTAATCGTTATGTCAATATAAGATTTATCCGAGGCCACCGCCTTCACCTTGCCCTGCGTAAACGGCAGCGGATCGTAGTTGATTGTCATGCCCCTGATCGTAACATTTGTGCTGTTCCATACGGAAAGCGCCCGCGTCAGCGTTGTTCCGATTACCGTTACGTCGTCTGCAATAATTTCTAGATTGTTAGCATTTTCAATATTTAAAATAGTATTTTGTCCTGACTTTGGTCCGATCCGGTACGTACCTGGCGGAATCGTCAGCTGGGTTTGATTTTGCGCGATTGCAGCTGTGATCAGGTCCTGAATATCCACTTCCGCCGATGTTGAAGCGCTTTCATTAGCGGACGCATTAAATCCGCCGGCGCCTCCCATAAACATTCCGATCGCCAGCATGACGACGCCCATTTTGCCAAGCTTGCCTTTACGGCTCATTTTCATTAATTCAAACATCCTTCCCTAAGTAAAGTTTGGTTAATCCCGAAATGTAAGCGCATACACCTCCTTTATACCCTTTTACCCTGAATTATTTTACTTGTAACACAATCTCGATAGAATCATAAAAAAACTTCAGCAGCCTTTGGAGGGCCGCTGAAGTGTTCTTATTTCGAATTTACAATACGTACGCCCGTGCTCGCCCCGGTAATGCCGGAGGACGGCTGCTGCACGTTAACTGCTGTTTTGGAATATGGCCCCATGCGGTCAATTTCGTTGCCTGAGAACGTTATATTAGTTGAATTTTTCACCCAGATAACGGATTTGGCGTCGATATTTTTTTCCGCACCGTTATTGTTTGGAGCCGTCAGATGTGTGTTCAGGAACTTGTTGCCGGTGACAACGGCATTGTTCACGCTGCTTAGATTAAGATTGAGCCCGTTGACCGAATCAAACACATTGTTTTCAATCTGGATGTTGTCAAACGCCTTCACACTTTTGATGTTGCCGCTGGAAAAGCTGATGGCGCCGGCCTGATCGGACCAAGGCATATAATGATGATACCCGGTGCCGATGACCCGGTTGTTGCGGATGATCAGATTGCTGCCTGCTCCGGCATGCGTGTCGGTAACGCCTTCCGGCGAAACGACAATCGCCTTGTCCCCGCCCCTGAACTCGTTGTTCTCAATCAGGCCGTCGCCTGCCTTGAGCAGCATGCCCCGCCCCGGACTGTAGATTTTATTGTTGCGGAAAATAAAGCCGTTGCCCATCCGGTCCGGGCTGAAAATAAAGCTCTCCTGCTTGAACGGAGACGGGCGGTCCAGCTTGATTTTGTAGTAAGTTTCCTCGGTGAAGCGCCAAGGCGTCCATTGTCCGGCCGCACTGATTTTCTGCAAAAGCGCGGCGTCGATTCCCGCCGATGCCTTGGACACCTTTTGCTGGGATACGATGATCGCCTCCGGCGAGGAATTGAATTGCTTCAGCCGCTCTCCGGCCCGCGGCGCCTGGCTGCCGTCACGCAGCACAATAATGATTTCATCCCCCTGCACCTTCACAACGCCGTAATCTCCGGATTGGATGCTGAACGAATCGTCGCCTGCGCTTTGTATAACGGAGTTTTCGACGATTGGGCCTTTACGGGCGGTTTTGAACTGAATGCCATCCCAAATCGCGGTGAGCAGCGGCTTTTCAGTCGCGCCTTTTGGAGCCGGTCCGGGGATGAGCTTAAAGCCGTTCAGCACCGTCCCGCCTTCGCCGCCTGCTTCAAGAAAGCCAAAACCGGGCGCCGTATGCAGCGTAATGTTTTTAAACACAATTCCTTTGCTGCCGTCGGCCGTTATTGCATGCGGAATGCCGCCATCCTCCGGACCGCCCGCCATCGTGACAGGATCGCCTACGGAAGCGTTCGTTCCGACGCCTTTAAGCGTAATCCGCATCGTACCGTCCGCGTTCCAGGATGCCGTTGTTCCCCACAGATGATTGATGCCGCGCTTTTGGAAACGGGTTGCGGGATCGTAAATCGTCAGCCGCGAGAACAGCTTGCGAGGATAACCTTCATCCAGCTTGATATCCAGATAGGAGCGGTCAGCGGCTATCGCCTTAATGCGACCCTGAGTAAAGGGCAGCGGATCGTAGTTGATCGTCATCCCGCTGATCGTCACATTAGAGCTGTTGGACACGGACAGCGCCCGGGTCAGCTTGGTGGCGATAACCGTCACTCCGTCGGCGACAATCTCCAGGTTGCTGGCATTGGCGATATTCAAAATCGTACTGCCCGATTTGGGTCCAACCCGGTACGTATTGGGCGGAATAACCAGTTTGCTCTTTTTGCCGGTTATGGCCGAGGCAATCATGCCCTGAATATCCATGGAGGCGAGCAGCCTTTTGACCATATCCAGCGCTTCAAGTCTTGTCACGGGCGCCTGCGGCTCAAACTGAGCCGGATAAGGCAAACCGGGCTCCACGATGCCTAACCTGCTGTCAGCTTCCACATAAGGAAGCGCCCAGCCGCTGATCTCATTTCTGTCGGCGATCCCGCTTATATCTCCCCGGACCGCATCCTGCTCCATCGCCTGATTGTAGCCCTGGATGAATATCGCCGCCGCTTCCTCTTTTGTCACCGGCTCCGAGAGGCTGTCGCCCAATAGAGACCCGCTGTCACCGTCCGGTAAGCTGAAGCTTTGACGCGCAGGGAAACCCGGCGGGACAGGCGGCGTTCCGCCAGTCATGCCATCGTTCAGATCGAGGGGCAGCTTCAGCGCCTGCTCCAGCAAAAACACCAGTTCCTCCCGGGTAATCGGTCCGGCTCCGTCCACCGTGACCTTGGCCTGGTCGGTCAGTCCGCCATCCGCAGTCGTAACGGTAATCATCGCCGTTCCCGGCCCGTTCACGGTAATGCGGCCATTGCTGACCGTGGCGACCTGCGAATTGGTGGTGCCCCAGTGCAGCCTTTTGTTGGCGGCGTCAAATGGAGCGACATAGGCTTGCACCGTTACGGTCTCGCCGATGCCTGGGCTCAGCGAGCGCTTGTCCAAGTAGACGCTGCTGACGGCAACCGAATCTACAATCTTAGTATAGGTTACAGCGGGGTTCCATCCGATATCGTCCTGCCCGTTAGAGCGATCCGCTCCAGCGTTCGCGATAAAATAAAGCCGGTCTCCTCTGCCGATTGTCGTAGTCAGTTCGGGAAAACGGACGGTCCCGCTCGCGCTGATGGACTGCCATTCTTCCGTTTGCGGCCATAGCTGCGTCTCGTTTTTCATCAGCTTCACTCTGGCGCTGCCATACGATTTTGGATTAAACGTTATAAGTCCTGCTGAAATCGTCAACGTACCGGATTCCGGGGCGCTGAACGTGCGCGACGTATCGGCGCTTGATCCAGGGGTTATGCCGCTGCCCGATATGTTGCCCCAGTCCCAGCTTTGGTTTTTTCTCCACCAGCTGCCGCCCGAGTACGCCAGGAGATCCTGAAACTCCGCCGCATCAAGCAGCCTGTACTGGTATCTCCAATTGTTCTGGCCTTGTTTGCCCGAAAATCCGGCCGAGGCCTGAAAAGACGGCATGGTCGCCTCCTCGGCAATTGCTTGAGAAACCGGTACCGGAGGGATGATTCCAGCGGTTAGAATTAAGCCGGCCGCCAGCACAACAGCCCAAAATTTACGTATGCGAAAATCTCTTCCTATCCTTTTTTCTGTATGTTTCACGATTTCAACTTCCTTTCTTCTCCATTGTTTTCTCGTAAAATAATTTTTATATTCCACTCACTTCCTTTTCATATCGATAAAGTGATTCGTTTAATCTATCGACAGCATGCGACAATTTCGAAATAGTGAATATGAACTATGAATATAGGCTTATTGGCGATATAAACATATCGTTATAAATTGAAAACCAGTCCATTCGCAGGAATGGACTGGTTGAGGTTAGATCCCATTTTGCCGCCCGATTATGCCGTTTTCACGGCAGCCTGGCGAGTAGCTTGCGAACCTCCGCGGCGCAGGCCGGCCAGAACAAGCAGAAGCAGGAACGCTCCCCCAATGCTCCAGAGAACGGCGATATTGGCGCCCGCGGCGTCTAGACCGCCGAAGTACATGACCTCGCGAAGCCCGACAGCGGCAAATCGAAGCGGCGTCCAGGAGTAGATCCAGTCCCTCGAGGCTTCGGCCAAAAATTCGGGAGCCATGTTCAGCACCGGCATAGAGAAGAACATCAGTAACACCAAAATCGCCATCGCCGGCATGCCAATCCAGTTGAGCAAAGTGGATTGAATCGCATAAAACGCCATACCGGCCAGCCATAGAAACAGCCATACCTCTGTTGCCCCGTTCAGCTCCATGCCGTACCATGCGGAAGCCATCCAGACGAGAAAGGCGGATGCAATGCCAACGATAACCGCGCCGACCACTGGCTGGCTCAGCATAACGGCCAACCGCCCCGAGCCGCTTTTCACCGCAGCCCTCCCTGCAAAAAACAATGCTGCCGCCGTCACCAGACTGCCCATCCACATGATTTGCGTCAGCAGTCCGGGCGCATTGCCGCCAGCGTTATTGGCGCTAACCGCATGCAGCGTTTCTTCCTGCACCGTAATCGGCGAGAGCAGCGCTTTTGCCGTCACGGCCGGCAGCTGCCCGCTCTTGGCGCTCAGCTGCTGCAGCGTTGTCTGAGCAATGCTCTGCGAAGCCATAAGCAGCACTTGGTTTAGCCCTTGTTTCACGGCGGACGCTGCCTGCGCGTTTGCTCCCTCGCTCGCCAAAATGCGAACATTTGGCGGCATCGGGGAAGGTCCTGCCAGAGACGCCACGTCCGAGCTCATATCCGCCGGCAAAATAAGCGCTCCGTAGTACTTGCGGTCATCAATGCCCGCTCGCGCCTCTTGCTCCGACTCGACAACCGTCCACTTGAAAGGAAGCTTCGAGTTCCCGGTCAGCTGCTCCTGCAGCTGCTTGCCTGCCTCAAGCTTTGCTCCGCCGGGCAAGTCGGATCCTTGATCAAGCATCACAAGCGCCACCGGCACATCCTTCGGTTTGACGCTAACGACAGAGCCCATCATCGCCAGTCCGAACACAGCTAATACAGCAAGCACAGCCACAACACTAATAAACGTCAATTTTTGTTTAAACATGCTCCCCACTCCCCTGTCCAAAATAATCAACACTACGTTGATTAAAGTTCATACTGTTGATTATAATAACGTGATGGAGGAGTTCAATCGTCAATTGGGAGCTCTGTTGTTCTGTACTCAACATCGTTCCATTACATTGTTCAATAACGCGGAAAATGACTGGGAATAGACGCGAAATGGAGGCGGAATATGGCTGAAAAAATGGACCG
This sequence comes from Paenibacillus pasadenensis, assembly GCF_023715725.1. Taxonomy (GTDB): domain Bacteria; phylum Bacillota; class Bacilli; order Paenibacillales; family Paenibacillaceae; genus Paenibacillus_O; species Paenibacillus_O pasadenensis_A. The sequence continues at coordinate 9,769 of NZ_JAMBOT010000015.1, read as the reverse complement.
CCGCAAGGCGAGAACGAAACAGCAGCTGCAACGGGCGCTGCTGGCGCTGCTGACGGAAAAAGGCGCGGATACGATTACGGTGACGGAGGTCGCCGAGCGCGCTGACGTTAACCGCGGCACATTTTATTTGCACTATAAAGATGTGGCAGATATGCTGCAGCAGATGAAGGATGAGGTGCTCCAGCATCTGAGCGCCTGCGTGGAGCAGCTTGATCTTACCGAAGCGATGCTTTTTGCGGACAAAGAGGAGCCTTATCCTCCCATGATGAGGGTATTCGAGAAAATTGCCGAACATTCTGAATTTCTCCGTTTGATGCTTGGACCGGGCGGCGACCTTTCGTTCGCGATCCGCCTGCGGGAACTGATGACGAAACGCATGTATCACAACCTGGAGATAAGTGCTCCTGAGAAACACTTAATTCCCTTGGACTTTTGGGCCGCTTATCAGACCTCGGCCAACTTCGGCGTAATTTTGCACTGGATTGAAGGCGGGATGGCGCTGCCGCCGGAACAAATGGCCAAAATTATGATCAGAGCGATTAATTACGGCCCGCTCGTAACAATCGGCATTCGGCAAGCGCCGAAAGGTTAACCCTTGACCGCCGCAGCCGGACTGAGGTAAGGTATGGAATAATCTAATAATTTCCACAATATCATGAACAGCTTAGACCAAGGCCAACCCGTTCCCGGCCCGCCGTACAGAAAGAAAGCCCATCGGCTGAGAGGCTTTCCGAAGCGGAGGAGCGGCTTCCCACCTTGCGAGCTGCGGCATGCCAAGCGTCTGTTCGTCGCCGCGTATGCCGCCGGCTTTAACGCCGTTATTTTTTTGAGGGTTTGTTTCGCCATGTGCGAATGAACCGTAATCAGGGTGGTACCACGACGCATTCGTCCCTGACGAGTGCGTCTTTTTGTCGTTAACATGCTTAATCATTAAAGGGGTGTGATATTCATGCGTCAAAGCAAACTGCTCCTCCCTACTCTGAGGGAGGCTCCCGGCGAGGCTGAAGCGGTCAGCCATGCACTGCTGCAGCGTGCCGGCTACATCCGGCAGCTCGCTTCCGGCATTTATACGTATTTGCCGCTTGGACGAAAGGTGCTGCGCAAAGCGGAAGAAGTCATTCGCCAGGAGATGGAACGGGCTGGAGCCCAAGAGCTGTTCATGCCCGCTCTGCAGCCCGCCGAGCTGATGCAGCAATCCGGCCGTTACTCGGTTTATGGGCCGGAGCTGTTCCGGCTGCGGGATCGCCATGACCGGGAGTTCGTGCTTGGGCCGACGCATGAGGAGGTCATCACAGCATTAGCGGGCGGCGAAATCAACAGCTACCGCAAGCTGCCCCTGACGCTGTATCAGATTCAAACGAAGTTCCGCGACGAGCGCCGTCCGCGCTTCGGCCTGCTTCGCGGGCGGGAATTTCTGATGAAGGACGCCTACTCGTTTGATATCGACGAGCCGGGCTTAAACGCCTCTTACGAAGCGATGCTGACGGCCTATCACCGCATTTTCTTAAGGCTCGGTCTGCGATATCGTGCGGTCGAAGCCGATCCGGGAGCAATTGGCGGCGAGGGCGGCACCCATGAATTTATGGCGCTAGCCGACAGCGGCGAAGACATCATCGCCTGCTGTACCAGCTGCGACTATGCCGCCAACCTGGAAAAAGCGGAAGGAAAATCGCTGGAGCCGTCAGCCACAGCGGGCAGCGATTCAAAGCTGCATACGCTGGACGCTCTTACGGATAGCGGCGCTGCCATTTTATCGCAGGAAGGCGGCGAGCCGCTGGTCAGCCCGAACAGCTCGCCAGAATCGGCACCGCGCAAGCTGCACACGCCCGGGATTCGCACAATTGCTGAGCTCACGGATTTTCTCGGCATTTCCGCCGCCTCCATACTGAAAACGGTTCTGTTCACGGCAGGCGGCAGAGCAGTTGCCGTTGTTGTGCGCGGCGATCATGAGATCAACGAAATCAAAGTGCTGGAGCGGCTCATTCGAGAAGGACTCGCTGGAGATGAGGATATGTTGGAGCTTGCGAGCCCTGAGCTCGTGCTGCAGGTTACCGGAGCGCCTCCCGGATTTGCAGGGCCAATCGGCATCACGGGGCCGCTGCTCGTTGACCGCGATGCGGCAGCGGTGCAAGCAGCTGTTACAGGCGCGGGTGAAGAGCAATACCATCTGGAGAACGTCGTCCCGGGCCGTGATTTTTCCGTTGCCGTGACCGGGGACTTCCGCAACGCAGCCGAGGGGGACTGCTGCCCCCGCTGCTCCGATGGCCGCTTGGTGATGAGCAAAGGCATAGAACTAGGGCATGTGTTCAAGCTTGGCACGAAATACAGCGTTAAGCTCGGCGCTTCCTGCCTGGATGCGGACGGTAAAGAAAAGCCGATGCTCATGGGCTGTTACGGCATTGGCGTTTCCCGCCTGCTGGCAGCAGCTGCCGAGCAGCATCATGACGAGTCCGGCCTCGTCTGGCCCGCTGCGCTGGCTCCGTTCCAGGTGCATCTCATCCCGGTTTCGCATAAAGACGACAGCCAGCGCCAGCTTGTAGAGCAGCTCTATTCCAGCCTATCTGCGCTCGGGGCTGAAGTGCTGCTGGACGACCGGGATGAGCGTCCCGGGGTGAAGTTTAAGGATGCCGAGCTAATCGGCATTCCGCTTCGCATCGTGGTCGGGCGCGATGCCGCCGAAGGACGAATTGAACTTACGGAGCGCAGCGGCGGCGTAAAGGAAACGCTGTCTGCCGAAGAAGCGGCCCTCCGTGTGCGGCAGCTGCTGGAGCGGCTGCGTTTGCAGGCCGAGTAAGCCTTTTTTGACTATAAAAGAACTCTCCCGTCACTTGCACTGATTGCGCTAGTACACTGGTTACAAGTTAAAAGCGGGTGTTGTCCGCTGGAAGGAGCATCCGTATGGAGCTGATCCTATCGTCCAAGCTCGACCCGGAATATGCCGAGCGAAAAGTGTTGGAGTACAACCTCCGCCATTTTCCCAAGGAGCTGCACGGCCGTTACCAAAAAGTCAATCTCCTGCTCGCCGATTCCTCCGAACGCATTTATGGCGGGCTTTCCGGGGAAATTTGCTGGAACTGGCTTGCTGTTGAATATCTGTTTGTGGAGGAGGAAGCGCGCGGCTCCGGCTGGGGCAAACGTCTGATGGAGGAAGCGGAGCGGATTGCCGTGCAGCATGGCTGCGATTTTATCAAGGTGGACACGCTCAGCTTCCAGGCGCTCGATTTTTATATCAAGCTTGGTTACGAGGTATATGGCATGCTTCCCAATGCAGCCACCTTCGAGCATTACTTTCTGAAAAAGGACCTGTAATATCTTCGCGGGTCCCCCCGAGTTGTTTGAATCTAAAAAAAGAGCCTGCCGATTAGCGCCGATTGGCGGGCTCTTTGCTTATTATTTCCGAGAAATTCCACACGCTCGCTTATGATTTCGTTCGCAACGTTAATCGTGCTGATTACTTTCCTTCAACAAAAAGAAATTGACCGCCCAACCTCGGAAAGGAAGCGGTCTAAGCGGGTCGTAGATGTTACCAGCATCTGCGGCCCTTTTTCTAGTTTAATCTTACATCAACTGACTTAGACATTTAATATTACATTACATATTTAACAGAAATATCGCTTCGGGCTTCGGCTCCTTATCGTCCTGTTGCCAACGGTTTCAGACGCGCCTCAATCGCCTCCCGCTGAGCCTCCAGAAATGGCGGGAGCAGCAGCTTTTCGCCAAGACGCTCCAGCTCCGTTTCATCTCCAAAGCCGGGACCGTCCGTCGCCAGTTCAATTAATACACCGCCCGGCTCCCGAAAATAGAGCGACCGGAAAAAATGCCGGTCGACAAAACCCGAGCTGGAGAAACCTGCACGGTGAATCCGCTCCACCCATTCCCGCAGCTCGTCTTCGTCTTCTACGCGTAAAGCAACATGGTGAACGCCTCCGCGCCCAAGCCGTTCCCGCTCCATTTCCGGACGCTCCTCAACATGAAGCTCGCCGCCGCTGCCGCCCTCTCCAATTTCCAGCATAATAATGTCCGGCTGTCCCGGCACCGCAGAAGGATACGCTCCTTTGCGGCGGAAGCCAAGCAGATCGGTCAGTACCGCCAGCGTCGGTGCAGCATTCCGCACTGTCAGCTGAACCGGGCCGAGCCCGGTAATGCCGAACTCAGTCATCACCGGACCGCCACTCCACGGATTGCTGCCGGGAATGCCTCTATTGTGCTCGTCCGAGACGAGTATCACGCGCTGGCCCTCCGGATCGCGGAACGCCAGCGTCAATCTGCCGCCCCGCTCCTGCAAGGCGTCGCGGTCGACGCCAAGCTCATTGAAACGCCGCTCCCACCAGCGGAGCGCCTCATCGCTTGCCACCCTTAGAGAAAAGGCGGATAAACTTGCCGATCCGGGACGGTTGCGTCCCATCATCGGCAGCTCAAAAAACGTCAGCTCCGTGCCGGGAGAGCCTTTTTCATCTCCGTAGAACAGATGGTACATGCTCGTGTCGTCCTGATTAACCGTCTTGCCGACAAGTCTCATGCCCATCACATTTGTATAAAACTCAAAATTGCGCGCGGCCGATGCCGTCATTGCCGATACATGGTGAATCCCCTTCAGTCCCTTTGCCATCCCCGGTTCCTCCTCCGCCTCGGCCCCTTTGTTTACCGTCCGCAAGCACCGCCGAATTTCCGTTCAGCCGTTCTCTTGGAATTCACGCCTGAACCAATGAGCGGCCGCTTCCGCCTCCGTCCGGGTCAGCTGATGGCCGTGGTCCTCCCAATGCACCTCAACCTCTGCGCCCGCTCCGCTTAACTGAGAGCGCAGCTCCTCCGTCTCTTCCTTCGTGCAGATCCGGTCATTGATACCCGCCCCGATGAACACCGGCATGCCGTTCAGCTCCGGCAGCTGCACTCCGCGCCGAGGCACCATCGGATGGTGCAGCACCGCTCCGCGGAACGACTCCTGTTCGTGAAAAATAAGGCTTGCCGCAATGTTTGCGCCGTTGGAATAACCAACCGCCACCATGTTCTCCCGGTCCAATCCGTACTCCGCCGCCGCTGCATCCAGAAAAGCTTTCAGCTCGCCGGTACGGAACACCAGGTCCTGCTCGTCGAAAACACCTTCCGCCAATCGCCGGAAGAAGCGGGGCATGCCGTTCTCCAGTACATTGCCGCGTACTGACAGCACAGCCGATTCGGGAGAGATCAGCTCTCCCAGTCCGAGCAGGTCATGCTCATTGCCCCCGGTTCCGTGCAGCAGCACAAGCACAGGCGCTTTCGGGTCCGCTCCCGGTTTATACACATGAATCATATCCATACTCATTGTTAATCCTCCTTCAATTGGCGTACTTCCACGGGCAGCAGCCCATCTTCGATCTGTGCACGGTATGGCTCGAACCAGGACGGCAGCATCAGCTTGCCGCCCAGCTCGTCGGCCGGCTCATCAACCGCAAAGCCCGGCGGATCAGTGGCGATCTCAAACAGAATGCCACCGTTTTCCCGAAAATACACGGCATTAAAATACTGGCGGTCTACAACCGGAGTTGGCTGAAAGCCTGCCGCTGCTGCCGCTTGCCGCCATGCCTCATGCTCGCCAAAATCTTTGGCTCTCCATGCAATATGATGCACCGTGCCAGCACCGCCGCGCCCGCTCGGCTGATTGGCCAGCGGCACGTCGATGACATTGCCAAGCTCGCCTGTGCCGCGGAAACGGGCGTAACCATCCGCCTCTACATCCGGTGTGAGCCCGAGCGTGTCCACAAGCGTCCGGCGCGTACTGGCGGAATCCAGGCTAAACAAGACAGCGCCGCCGAAGCCTTTCACTGCTTGTTCCGCCGGAATTCCCGCAAAGCCCCATTCGTTCAACGGCCCTTCCTCGCGCTCCACAATTTCCAGCCCCATGCCTTCGCGGTCAGCGAATTGCAGGAACGTCTCGCCGAGCCGTTCGCTCCGCCGCGTCTCCACGCCGAAACGGGCGAGACGCTCTTCCCAGAAGCCGAGCGCGCCGGGCGGTACGCTCAATGTGGTGATGCCGACCTGGCCGCCTCCGATGCGGCCTTTTGAGGAATGAGGATGGGGGAAGAAGGTCATAATCGTGCCGGGGCTTCCTTTTTCATCGCCGAAATACAGATGGTACACTTCCGGCGCATCAAAGTTGATCGTTTTTTTGACCATGCGAAGTCCAAGCGCTCCAGCGTAAAAATCGACGATCCCCTGCGGATCGGTTGCAAATGCCGTAATATGGTGGATTCCGGCTGTTACTGGTTTCATGGTAATCCTCCTCATTTATCTTAAATTTAAAGTATTTGATCTGCTTCGTTGTTTTATTCCAAAAGTACGGAGATTTCATTAAACAGCTAATCCGCCTCCGCTCCCTTGCCAAGCTTTTTTAAAAGCTCTGCTGCCAGGCTCTTTTCTTCCAAGTCCAGCCCCCGCGTAAGCCGGTGAATATGCTCAGCGTGCTGGGGGAAAATAGCGTCAAACATACTTTGCCCTTCCTCGGTCAGCTCCGCAAAGGTCACTCTTCTGTCGTCCGGAGAGGGAATCCGACGCAGCAGCCCCTTCGTTTCCAGCTTATCGATGTTGTACGTTACGCTGCCGCTGGTGACCAAAATCTTCTCGCCAATCTGCTGGAGCGGAATCCGCCCTTTATGATAGAGCACCTCTAGCACCGTAAACTCCGACGGCGAGATGCCATGACGTTTCACATCGCGAATCGCCCGATCCATGATGGAGCGGTACGCCTTCGAGAGGACGACGAACAGCTTGAGCGAAAGCTCCTGCTCGGCCGGTGTCGGCTGGGATTCATCATGCTTATTTTCATATCCTTCGGCATGTTTCTCATTCATCGCCGCTTCCCTCGCCTTCATCTTCGATATCAAATATCTTAATTTAAAGATATATGAATTTGAGATACCTGTCAAGCGGCTCTCTGCCCCTTGGTTTATAGTAAAGAAGGGGCTTTTCGCCCCTGCTTGCCTCAATTATTCATGGTCCCTTCAAAGAACCCTTTTCGCAAAAAGGAAACGGCCCTTCCAATAATCATTGAACTCGTCGATGACAACGCCGGGATCTCCGTAGGTGTGAATCATTTTGCCGCCGCCGATATAGATGCTCACATGACCGACGATTTTATTGCTCTCGTACCGGCCCGGAGTGTAAAAATACATCAAATCCCCGGCTTTAAGATTTTTCGGAGCGACTTTGCTCCCTTTCTGAGACTGCTCCCGGGACGAGCGCGGAAGCGAAACGCCGACCTTATTGTACACATATTGCGTAAAAGAGGAGCAGTCGAACCGCTTGGTATCCTTGTAGCTCGCGGCTCCAAAATCATACGGCGTACCAACCAGCTTGCGAGCTGCGGCCACCACCTTGGCAGCAGAGCTGCTGGACTGCATATTATAGTCGCCATCCGTATCTTCCGCTTCGGAATCGTCGTTCAGCAGTTCTTCCGTCTCTGCCATTTGCATGGAAATGCCGCGCCGAGGGCTGGAGATTGCCATGTCCTTTATTGGTGAGATGTTCAATTCGCGCGTGGTTGAACTCCAGTTAACCGGCGTTTCCAGAAGCGCCGTTAAGGAATCCGCCGTCATGCACGGCTTTCCGCCAATTGCGCGCGGGGCGTCCGGCAGCTGAATCAGGCGGCTGCCCGATTTGGCGTTGCGATCATCCATGCGAAGCTGATACAGAACATCCGTGTCCCCTATGGCATAACCGTCACGCATGTCTCTGAGCTTCAAATTTAAGGCGCGCGCCGCATGCTCCAACGGGACCCATACGTCTCCATTAAAATCGGTCGACATCGGCACGCCAACAATCCGGGTTCCGTCTACGAGGATCGTGCCCGCTTCAAGCTGCTGCGTCAGCTGCTGCATTCGGATTTTTGCATCGCCGTAAGGCCGCTCGGCCTGCATACTGCAGCCGCTTATAAGCGCCGCGGCGGTCACCGCCAGCATTCCCCGTTTAATCGTGCTATGTTGTCGAGTTCTTTTATCCATGTCCAACTACTCCCCAAAATAAAGTTGCCGCCTGTTCTTCGCATGACGGCCGATTCTTCCTCTAGGGTGGTTTGGATAGGAAAAAATATACATGTATTTGAAGCGCGAACGTCAAACGTTAAACAGCCCCCGCAAGTTTGCGGAGGCTTCTGCACCGGGTTCCCGGAGGTTTAAGTTTAACAGTTATTCATCAAATTCATCAGAACGGAAGCTCGGAAATCATTTAAACAAGCCTCTTCGAATCAGATTCGCCGTGACAGGCTTTTGGTCCAGCTCGCGCGACCACACCGACAGCTGGCCGATATGATGAATTTCATGGGCGATTACATGGCGCATAACCTCTCCATAGAGGAACGTTTCCGCTTCGCCATTGGAGTCGGTTGTTTGCAAAATCTTACTCTCCAGCTCGTCGCTCCAGGAACTGACAAACGCTTGCACACTTTCGTGCAGACGTTCCGACAATGCCTCTACCTTTTGCAAAGTGGCATAGCCCTCATACGAGTCATTAAAAAAGTCAGTGCGCCCATCGAGCTCGCACAGCCAGTTGTACTCCACATCCACGATATGAAAAAGGGTGGGAAGAATGGCTCCGACTCCGCCAGTGCGTTTCTTCAGCAGCTCTTCCTCCGGAACGCTGCGGCACCAGTCGAACCAATCCTGACGCACTTGCCAGTTGTACTGAAATAATTTTTGCATTTCATTCACGCTCCTTCTGTTCGTTTTGTACCCGATTCCCCAACTGCTGCTTTTTGCCAAATAAAGCGATCGAGAAGAAATCGCGGCGGACGGGGTATGCTAAACTAATGGGAGCAAATCTAATCTGTGTTAAATGAGAGGAAGCGATCTTAATGGCTAATTTGACCCCTTATATCATGAGCGATGACGCGCGTTCCCAAGCGAACTTTTATGTAGAGGCGCTGGGCGGCGAGATTGTTACCGTCATGACCCACGACCAGATGCCCGGAGCCGGAGCCGACGCAACAAATAAAGTATTACATATGGCTCTGGTCGTAGCCGGAGTTACCCTGTTTATGTGCGACAATTTCCGTCCTGTTCAGCACGGGGACAGCCTGCATCTCTCTCTGGAATTCAAGGAAGAAGACGACGCTCGCCGCGCCTTCGACAACCTCACAGCAGGCGGCGAAATCCGCCAGCCTTTGGAGAAAGCCTTCTGGGGAACGCTGTTCGGACAAGTAACGGATAAGTTCGGCGTGAACTGGATGGTTACAACGGAGCAGCAGGAAGGTTAGTCAAATAGGGGCCAACTCAAGTTACCACTGTATGATTTGGATTGGTCCCTTAAATGTGTTTGAGGCGTTTGATGACCTTATCGAGAGGCCGCTGTAAGGTCGTTTGATGACCTTATCGCGGCCTCTTTCCCGCTTTTCTCGCTCCGTAAGGGCGTTTGATGACCTTATCGCGGCCTCTTTCCTGCTTTTCTTGCTCCGTAAGGTCGTTGACGCCCTTATCGCGGCCTCTTTCCCGCTTTTCCCGCTCCGTAAGGTCGTTTGACGCCCTTATCGCGGCCTCTTTCCCGCTTTTCCCGCTCCGTAAGGTCGCTTAATGACCTTATGGCGGCCTCTTTCCCGCTTTTCCCGCTCCGTAAGGGCGTTTGACGCCCTTATCGCGGCCCCTTTCCCGCTTTTCCCGCTCCGTAAGGTCGTTTTGCAGTTAGAATAAAAAGTGGACACCCCTTAACGTGGATCAGATAAAATAAGCTACGAAAGGTGAGGTGTTCACAGTGGGGAAAATACGGCAACATTACAACGATGAATTCAAATTAAAAACGGTCA
>NZ_JAMBOT010000014.1 GCF_023715725.1 Paenibacillus pasadenensis | reverse complement strand
GCTCGGGCGCGGCGCGGCTGCGCGAGCGCCAGCGCCGCCGGGCGTGCCGTCCGCGCCGCGATGCGGCTGCGAAGCGCCGGCCACGCCGCAAAAGCCGCCGCCGACGGCCAGGTACGCCCGGCAGCCGCTGCGGGCCCGCCGGGCAGTGAGGGTGCTGCCCGGCGGCAGGTAAACCGTGCGCCAAGACTGCAGCGGCCAGCCGTCCACGTCCGCCGCCATGTCCGCGCCGCACATGGCGGCCAGTATCCCGCCTGGCGCGTCTACCCGCAGCTGAGCCCCGCCCAGCGTCAGCTCCAGCGCAGCGGCTCCTCTGCTGTTGCCGCATAACAGATTAGCCGTCTGAAAAGAAACGGCATCCATCGCTCCCCCGGCGGGAATTCCTTGCGCCCGCCAGCCGGGCCGCGGGAGCTGCTGAAGCTCCAAGCTCATGCCTGGATGCAATACAGTCAGCGCGTTCGAAGCGTTCATTGCCGTCCCTCCTTCAGTACCTTTTTTCTTTTATCGCCCGCAGAACCAGACAAAAGCGTCCTTGCACCGCTACCGCTACCGCTCCAACTCAGAAATTCCAAGCGCTCAGCGCACCGCTTTCTCTTCCATCAACCGCCTCATTTTGCGCGCAGTCGCCGTCTCCGGAGCCGGTGTATAAATGCTGCAGCGCAAATCCTGCTCCCCCTGCACCTGCAGGCTCGTCAGCTGAAACTGCATTTTGCCCGCCTTGGCATGGCGAAACTCCAAAATCACCTCAGGTGCCGTGCTGACGCGGCTCTCTTCCCACAGCTCGCGAAATCGGGGATACCGCTGCTCCATATCCTCTATATATGAAACATACCAATCGTCGTCGGCATACTGTCCGTAATAGGAGCGAAAAATGGCCAAATACCCCCGCACAAACTGCTCCCAATTGACAGCCAGCCGCTGCAGCTCCGGACGGGTAAACAGCAGCGTAATCATGTTCCGCTGCTCCGGCGGCAGCATTCCAAAATCGAGAAAAACCCGGGCAGCCGCTTCGTTCCAGCCTGCGATCCGGCAGCGGCGGTCGGAAATGATGGCCGGGCAGCTGTCCAGCCCGTCCACGATCAGCTGCAGCGCCAAGGATGGCTGAGCGGGCGCTTCTCCGTCCTCCCAGCCTATGCCGCTTGGAGGGGCGGCTCCGTCTCCTGCCAGCGCGGCTAAATATTTTCGCTCATCCGCATTCAGGCCAAGCGCTTTGGCAACCGCCTCCTGCACAGAGGCCGACACGCGGATATCTCTGCCTTGCTCCAGCCATGTGTACCAGGTCGGACTGACACCTGCCAGCTGCGCGACCTCTTCTCTTCGAAGCCCCGGCGTACGCCTCCGGCCGCCGGTTGGAAAGCCGTTTGCTCCAGGGTCCAGCGCCATGCGGCGAGAGCGGAGAAAATCCGATAGGGCTTGCAAGCGTGCTTGCCGGTTCATGGCGCTCCTCCTTATCCTGTTATCTTTTATACTAGTATAAACCACAACTTGTACCAGCATAAAGCCTGTGGCAAAATGCCCTCAAGCACCTCATTACAGCAAGGAGCTGATCGGAATGAACGTTTACCGCTCCATCCAAAATCCCGTCGTGCAAAGGCGGGTTGTTATTACCGGCATGGGAGCCGTCAGCCCTTTGGGTCATGACGCCGCCGCTCTTTGGGCCGGGTTATCCGCCGGACGCTCCGGCATCCGCCGAATCCATGACACGGATATGCCGGAAGAGCTGCTCGCAGATATAGATGAAAACGCCATTGCAGGCATTGTACCCGATTGGGACGGCGAAGCCCGGTTTGGCCGCAAGGAAGCAAGAAAAATGGACCGCTTCGTCCAGTTCGCCCTCACCGCAGCCGAAGAAGCGCTGGAGCAAGCGGGCTTGCGCAACGGGAACTTCGTCCCGGAGCGGACCGGCGTGTACGTCGGTTCCGGCATCGGCGGCATCGGCACATTAATGGAACAGGCGCGTGTGCTTCAGCAGCGCGGCCGGGGACGCGTCAGCCCGACGCTTGTGCCGATGATGATCGCCAACATGGCCGCTGCCATGATCAGCATCCGGTTTGGCATGACCGGCCCGGTGCTGGCGCCAGTCACAGCCTGCTCCATCGGCAATACCGCCATCGGCGAGGCAATGCGGCTCATTCGACATGGCGGGGCGGATGTTGTATTGGCTGGAGGAGCTGAGGCCGCTGTTTCTCCTATTGCGCTTGCCGGCTTTGGCAACGCCACCGCCCTAGCTTCGTTTAAGGGCGATCCGGCAGCCGCCAGCCGTCCGTTTGATGCCGAACGCAGCGGTTTTGTTATGGCGGAGGGCGCTGGCATATTAGTCCTTGAATCATTGGAGCATGCGCTGGCGCGCGGCGCGGAGCCGCTTGCGGAAGTGCTAGGTTACGGAGCTACCTCCGACGCGTGGCACATGGTCGCTACCGAGCCGAGCGGAAAAGGAGCCGCTTCCGCACTACGGCTGGCGATGGAGGATGCGGAGCTGCCGCAAGAGGCAATTGGGGTCATCAGCGCCCATGCTACCGGCACCCCTCTTGGTGACCTGTCGGAAACACGAGCCATCTCAACCGCATTTGGCGACAAAGCCGCTTCCATTCCGGTTACGGCAAACAAATCGATGACGGGCCACATGCTTGGCGCTGCCGGAGGCGTTGAAGCGATCGCTCTGATCGGCATGCTGCGCGAAGGACTGCTGCTGCCTACCTTAAATCTCACATCACCCGACCCTGAATGCGGGCTGGACTATGTGCCGCTGACTGCACGCCCCGCCGAGCTTCAAGCGGGCTTGTCCAACTCCTTCGGATTTGGCGGACATAACGCGGTCATTGCTCTCAGCCGTTTTACGGAAAATGGGCTGTTATCGTAGAACTAGCCTCTGCGCGTTTAATGGTGTATTTTTTCGCTAGTCCGCACCTGGGAGCCTTTGAGTAGTGTAGCTTCGTACGGTTAACATCAATGAACTGCACCTAGAAACGGATTTCCAATCAACTTTTTGCAACTAACATCGCCTTTACCCGGCTGCCCGCAGCCAAGTTGCCCGTTACACAGCGCAATAACAGCTAGTACGATCTCTAACGCAACTGAGCAGGCTTATTCGGCTCAAATTGGCTATTTTTTCAGCGTAACGCAACTGAGACGGCTTATTTGAGCCTCTGCAGGCGAATTAGCCCCTAAAATTGAACTATAACGCGTCTCAGTTGCGCTAGATTCAAATAATGGGACAAAACGCCCTTATAACGCTTCTCAGTTACGTTAACATTTAAAATCAGCTTAAAAATTCGATTAAACCGGAACAAACCGGATACGGTCGCCAGCCGTCAGTAAAGCAGGCCTGCTTTTTTCGTAATCGACTAGTTTAACGTCCGTACGGCCAATCAGCTGCCAGCCGCCAGGAGACTCCGCCGGATACACGCCTGTCTGCGCGCCTCCAATTCCGACAGATCCTGCTGGAACGCGAGTGCGCGGCGTGTCCCGCCTGGGCTGGGCCAGCTCCGGGGGCAAACCGTCCAGATAAGGGAAACCCGGCAAAAAGCCGATCATGACGACCCGGTAAATTGGCGCGCAATGCGCGAGCACAAAGGCTTCCGCCGACATGCCGCTTCGACATGCAGCCTCCTCCAAATCCGGCCCTTCCGCTCCCCCGTAACGGACTGGTATATCCACGATTGTCCTGCACTCCGCTGATTCGAGAGGCGGCATCTTCCGCAGCCGTTCCTTCAATAAAATGACGGCAAGCTCCCAAACCGCAGACGTTACGCCATAAGCTCCCGTCCGCCCGGACTCAATAGCCTTTAATCGCTCCTGCCAGTCCATACCCCGCATCAATGTAATTAGCTTAACCGGATCATAGATCACCAGCACCGAATCATATCCCGGCACGGCATCCTCCAGCCACGTCCAGCCGCCGCTTTCCAGCCATGCGGCGGTTTGCGCCATGAGCCGCTGCAGCGGCTCGCCCTGCAGCAAGGAATCGCTGCTGCGGATCATGATGGCTCGATCGCCCGCTGGCGCTAGCAATAACGGATGCTCAAACCTTTCTCGTTTTTCCCCGATGCCGCCAATATTGTGCATCATTGCTTCCGCCCCTTCCGGCTCCACGAACCTATCCCTTTATCCGCAGCTTTCCTTCTAATCCATTCATTTTAACATGACTACGGAAAACCAGCTGCCATAACAGACACACACCGCGTGCCCCAAAATGCTTCTAGGGCTGGCGAGTTAAGACATTCGGCAGCTGAGCTTGTAGAGCCCTGAAGATTCTGATGGAGGTGCCGCGAGGCTTTTCAGCTTATAACAATACGCAGCTGTTCCGGCAAGCCATATTCAGCCCCGGCAGCTTCTTCTGGACAGCTCTTTGTACAGCGTTAATACATGCAGCTAAAAAAGTTTTTAGCGGAATTTGATATAATAGATCCCGATGCCAAAACGCAGAAACTTTTTTCCCGCTGCGGTCGTTGATTGCACAGGAGGCCGACATATGATGCTTACCGCCCACTCGCTGGGAAAACAATACAAAACAGGCTGGGCGCTCCGCCCGCTTACGCTGGAGCTGGGCACCGGCCTGCACGGGCTGCTTGGCCCGAACGGCGCCGGCAAGTCAACGCTGCTCCGCCTGCTCGCCGGCATGCTGGCGCCAACTACCGGAGACGCGCTGCTGAGAGGCAGCTCGGTACGAGACTTCCGCCGCAACGGCAGCCGTATCGGCTATCTGCCGCAAAATATGCGCGTGCTGCCCCAGTTCACCGCCCGCCAGTGGCTGATGCATGCGGCGGCGCTGCAAGGCAAGTCAAGCCTCAAAGAAAGGACGCGGCTGACCGACGACGTGCTGGAGCAGGTCAATTTGCGGGATGAAGCCGACGTACCGGCCCGCTCTTACTCTTTTGGCATGATCAAACGCCTCGGTGTCGCACAGGCGCTGCTCTCGGCAAGCGACCTGCTCATCGTTGACGAGCCTACAGCAGGCCTGGATCCGGAAGAGCGCATCCGCCTGCGCCGGGTGCTTGCGGAAGCGGCGGCAACACGCGTCGTTCTGCTTTCCACCCATGTGCTTGGCGATATAGGAGCAAGCTGCCGCGAGGTAATCGTGCTGGGACGCGGCCGGCTGCTGTACCACGGGAGCACGCAAGGGCTGACCGGTTTCGCGGAGGATCGGACCTGGGCATGGGAAACATCGGAAAACGAATGGCGGCATATGCCGCTTGACGGACTGCTGTCCGCCCGCAAATCGGAAGAGGGAATATTGTGCCGCGCTCTGTCGGAGCGCTCCCCCTCGCCCTTTGCGCAGCTGGTGGAACCGACAATGGAGGAAGGTTATTTAGCGCTAATGAGCCGCCATGATTCGGAGGTGCTGCTCTGATGCGCGTCATGCTGCGGCAGGCGGGCATGGAGCTGAGATCCCTGATGCTGCTGCGCTGGACGCTCCTGCTTCCGGGTGCAGCAGCCGTATGGATGCTGCTGCATACATGGAGGCTGAGGCCGGAATCTTCGCAGGATGTGAATCTGTACGCGGCGGAAACGCATATCATGCTGCTTATGCTGACGACGGCTATTCCGCTGCTGCTCGGCGTTCTGCTCATGCGGCGCGATTTGCTCCATCCGTCCGCGGAGTGGCTGTTCCGCTTGCCGGTATCGGCGGGGGGCTGGATGGCCGCCAAATGGCTTGCCGGCTTTGCGTATATGACGCTTTATACAGCTGCTGTCAGCGCCGCTTACGCCGCCTCCGCCCTGCGCCATGGCCTGCCTTTATCATCTATCTGGAGTCAGATCGGCACGTACGCGCTGCTATACGAGCAGTCTTTTGCCCTATCTCTTGCGCTTGGGCTGTTTCTAGGCGTACTGCTACCGCTTCGCTTCTCGCTACCGGCCGCTTTTTGCGCCTGGGTGTTCGGCTCGCTGTTTTTGCAGGCGTACATTCGTCCGGCATATGAATGGAACTGGCTGAAAGCATTTTATTTGCAGCCGCTGTTCGACAACAGCCTGTTCGGCAACGAACTATGGTCGTTTGAGCTGGCAAAAGACGAGCTGTTCCGGGGGTTTGCGTTTGGACTTGTGTTCGCGCTGTTCCTGCTCATCGCTGGGTCGGCACTGCTTGGCCGAAGCAAACCTCCGCTCGTCCGCAGCCGTCCATGGCTGCTGGCGCTTGCCGCATTCGTTGCAGCTGCGGCGGCGTTCCTGCCCTTTGCAGCGCTCCAGATTCAGCGCAGCGAGCATCAGCAGCTGCTTGAAGCTTCCGCTGCTCCTTATAAACAGCTGCAGGATCCCGCTCTTTTCCGCTTCCGGTTGGAGCGGCTGGAGCTTGAGGCCCGGATGCTGCCGAAGAGCCGTTTGGAGGCTGAAGCCCGGCTGGACATCCCGACCGTTCAGGGCAAGCTGCTTTCCGCTCAGAACGATCAGCCGTTGAAGTACGCGAAGGAAGGCACCGTTTCGCTGCTGCTTTATCCATCCCTTGAAGTACAATCGGTGGAAATCAACGGTGTCCCGGTTCACTGGGAGCGGGAAGCGGACAGCATCCGTTTTGCGGAGCAGCTGTTTGACCCCAGGCTTCACTTGCAGCGTGTCACGATCAGCTACAGCGGCGTTCTGAACGAATGGCAAAGCGGTCCCGGAGGCAGCGAAAGCTACCTTGCCTTCATCCGAAACAGCGCCGTATATTTGCCCGCATCGCTAGGCTGGTATCCGCTGCCGGGAGGCGACACGCTGTTAGCCCTTGACGAAAAAGACCGTCTGCTCGACCGTCCGGCCGCCTCGCTCACTCCGGAAACGGATTATGAGGTTGTCCTGAGCGGCTTTGATACCAAGCTGTTCGGCACGCTTCCTGCTGGAGAGGCGCAGGCGGGCAGGTTGAAATTTCAAGGCGTTTCCGCCGATGGTTTGACCCTTATTGGAGGGCGGTTTGAACAAGTCCGGCTTGCCGGTGAACCTGTTGAAATTATTACGACGGCAGGCAACGTTGATGAAGCCTACAGCTTTCTGGAACGGTTCCACGAACGCAGGAAGGGGCTGGAGGCCGTTACCGGGACACCGCTCGATACGGTGAACCAAATCTTCTTTTTCCCTATGCATCTCATTGGTACGAACACGGATTCCGCCACCCGCTCCTGGCATGCCGAAAACAACACGCTGTTCATCCCTCAGACAGAGCGCCGGAATCTTGACGGGTATGCAGAAGACGCGCTTAGCACGCTGCTGTTGTTTGGAGACACGGGCCGAGGGGCCGGGAATGCCCGCAAGGGCGCGCTGGCAAACAATTCCGGCCAGGCATCGATTGCCGTAGAGATTCGCTCCGCTTATGCTTATCTATATAACAAAACAAGCGGCAAAGACACGCCGTTCCGGCTTGAAAGCAAAGAATCCGCAGCCTGGATTCAGATGCGCAGTCTGATAGATGCGGCTTATGAGAACGGTTATGCCGACAATCTTTATCGGCTGCTCGAGCAGTTTCGCCAGTCAGGGCTGACTCTGCCTGAGCCGCCGCGCAACGAGGCTGGAGAACGGCTTTCTGCAAGCTCCGTCCCAATCGTGACATTTGAGCAGTTCATGCTGCTATGGAGCAAATTTATGCCTGAAACTTCATTGATGCCTACGACACAACCAAAGGGAGGTTAACCGCTGTGACGGATGAAGAATTGGTCCAGGGAATGATGAATGGCGATCAAGCCTGCTTCGAAGCGCTGGTGCATCGTTACCATGCCCCGCTTTCGGGATTTTTGCAGCGCCAGCTCAAGGACCCCGGCCGTGCGGAGGACATCGTGCAGGAGACATTTCTCAAGCTGATCCGCCAGCTGAAGGACCGCCGCAATCCCGACAACGTCCAGGCCTGGCTGTACCGGGTTGCGATGAATCAATGCCGGGACTATTGGAAAAGCTCTGGCTATCAAACCGACCGCAACCGCTTTGGCGAACCACCGGAGCGCAAGGACGAGCGCCCGTCCGTCGTGGAGCTTGCCGAGAGGCAGGAGACGCGGCGGGAAATCAAATCGACGCTGGAAGAGCTGCCTAAAGTGCAGCGCGACGTCGTTTTGCTCCGTTTTTATCAGGATCTCAAGCTTCAGGATATCGCCGATGTGCTGCAGCTTCCGCTCGGCTCGGTGAAAACTCATTTATATAAAGCGCTGCGCCGGCTAAAATCCAAGCTTGGCAAGGAGCAGGAAGCTCCGCTGCGCATGAGAGGAGGGGAACAGGATGGAATTGCCGAACGATAAAGAACTGAAACAGCTGGAGGATGAGCTGCGCTCCCCCCTGGCGTCCCTTCAGGTTCATCCGGTAACCGCAGGGGATACGGCTCGCCTGCTGGCCGCTTTGCAGCCTTCATTTGAAGCGCTGAAGCCGGAGCTCGCCGCTGGCGGCGTACCGGAATGGCTGCGGAACAACCTGGCTGGCTCCAAACGTCCAACGCTGCTTAAGCTGCTGCGCACGCAGCTTGGCGCTTATTCGAGAGCTTATTGGCTGGCGAGTCTCGGCGTGTTTTTTATGCTGATGTATATTTTGCCGTACGGCTCCGGGGATGAAGGCTCTTCAATTACAACCGAGGTGAGCAGCAAGCTGTCGCTGTTTCTCCCGATGCTGTTTCTGTCCGGTCTGATGTACAGCTTCCGCAGCTGGAACCGGGAAATGCGCACGATTGAAAGTATAACCCCATACCCTCCGGCGCTGCTGTTAATGGCTCGCGTGATGATCGTCGGCGGCCTAAACATGCTGTTCGGCCTGGCGGCTTCGCTGTATTTAACTACGCGGCTGGAGCAGTTTCCGATTTTGCCGTTTATGCTGCAGTGGATGTCGCTGATCGTGCTGATCGCCGGCGGTGCGGCCTATGTGATGCTGCGTGCCGGGGTAAAAAGCTCCTTTGTGATCGGCTCTCTTTTCTGGATGGGCTGGAACGTGATGGAGTACGTGCTGAGAATGCCTGAAAGCGGCAGTTCTTCTCCGGAAGTGATCCGCACGGCTATTTACTGGCTTTGTCTGGCCGCCGGAATGTGCATGACTTGGATGGCCTACCGACGCAGTCTCGTGATCAAGCGGGTTGTATAGGAGGCTGCCATTATGATTGAGCTGAGCGGCGTACGCTGGGAACGGCGTGCCGGCGTGTTCACCTTGGACATCCCCCGGCTGCTGCTGCGCGAGGGCATAACGGTTATGGCTGGCGCAAACGGCTCCGGCAAGTCCTCTCTGCTGCAGCTGCTAGCCACGGCAGAATTCCCTGATCAGGGGGGAATTCGCTACGGGACGATGAGCGGCGACCGGGATTTGGCCGCGATTCGCGCCTCCATCGGCTATGTGCCGACGGGACTGGAGTTGTACGAGGATATGAAAACAGAACGGCTGCTGCGCTATTTGTCAGAGCTGAAAGGTGAGCCGGGACAGACTGAAACGGACCGAGTCATCGCGCAGTTTCAGCTGGAGCCGTATCGGCGCCGCGCCATCAAAACACTGCCGCAAGGCGTGCGCCAGCGCATTGCCCTCGCCCAATCGGTTATTGGCTCTCCCGACTATCTGTTTCTGGACGAGCCGCTGAATGCGCTGGACTCCATTGAACGGCTGCGGCTCATCCGTTTTCTCGCTGCCTATGCGCGCGGTCGTTATGTCGTCGTTTCGACCCATGAACTTAACGAATGGGAGGCATGGGCCTCCCGCATCGTGTGGCTTGCCGACGGCAAACCGCTGTTTCACGGCACTCCGAACGACTGGACGAGCGATCTGCCAGGATCGGTTTGGACCGGCTCCGTCAACCGGGCGCGCTACGAGCAGCTGCCTGCAGAGGCGATGATTCAGGTCCGGCCGGAGCATGAGCTGTGGAGCGTGAGAATTCTTTCAGCACATGATCCCGGCCCGGAATTTGTGCGCAAGGACGCAACGCTGGAGGATGCTTATTTCATCCGTTCGCGGGCGAAAAACGGCAAGCTGAATTAAACGGCTGCATAACGGCTGATCAGCTCGACGAGCAGATCGTTGAAAGGCATAATTTGCGGTTCAATTCCTTCCGGCTTTTTGTGGCTGCCGCCAATTCCGCTGTCATCCGTCAGGAACACATATGTGCCGCCGGTTGCGGCAGCCAGCGAGCGCATCAGCAGCTCCGTCTCCAAATCCGTGCCGCTGGCGGCGACTGGAACGATGCGGATTCCTTTTGCCGCCGCTGCCTCCGTCATCTGTTGAATTTCTCTCAGCTCGGATTGGCCGCGATGAGGAGGAGCGTCCAGCACAAGCAGCAGCAATCTCGCTTGAGCGCTCTCGCTCCAATCATGCTCCCCGATCGCGTTTTTAAGCGCTTCGTCAACTGCCTCCGGATAGTCCTGACCGCCGTCCGCTTCCTGCTCGGCAATCCGGTCCTGGGCTTGCTGCGAATCCTTCTGGAACGGAAACGGCCGGACGGTGTATTCATCACCATGGTCACGGTAAAAATTCGGGCTGATCCTGATGTTCAGGCTCTGCCCGTTTTTCTTTTGCACCCGGCTCACGACATCGACCAGCTCTTTGGAAAGGTAATTCAGCTCATCCGCCATGGAGCCGGTTGTATCCACCATCAGCATCAAGTCAAGCGTCCGGTCGGGTTGCTTCGGCTTGTTGGAAGTATTAATGGAAACGACGTTTTCGTTCTTCCAATCTTGTTGGGCAACTTGATGTGACGGCGCCGATTTGAGCTCTGGCACGCTTACGATGCAATCCTCGCCGACGGCTTCGCGGCGTTTATTGGATTCGGGGGCCTCGCTGCTGTTCAGGTTGGAATCCGCTGCGCCATTTTGTACGTCCGTCTCGCCGCTGCTCAGCAGCGAACCGAACAGGTACGCGACGCCCTTGTTGTCGGTCCGGGCCGACCATTCTGTACGGTCTGAGCATTGCAGCAGCACCTTTGTGTCTCTGGCAGGGACACCTTCCGCTGTTACTTTGACCGTCAGCCTTTGATCCGGAACAATGCCCCACGACTGTAAAATCCCGTCGCGCCCCTCGCTGCCAATCAGCTTAAGCCAGCGGCTCCAGGAGCCGTTGTCGTCCCACTCCCCGGCTGTCAGCATGCCCGCCTGCGGCTCAGGCTGCGGCTTCTTTTCAGGCGGAAAAGCTTCGGAGTACGCGCGGTCCTCTGTTGTTTTGGAAACTCCGGCTTTTTCTGTCACCGCTGTGTTTCCCGTGTCCGAGCTTGTCGCGCTCCCCTTGGCTCCCGGAGCGTCAGCCTCATGCGTGACAATGCTCCCTTCGCTTCCCGGAGCAGCTTTCTCATGCGAGATCGTGCTGGAGCCGGTAGTTGTGCTGCTCTTGCCAGCGCTATCCTGCGAATCTCCACAGCCCGAAACGGCGACGGTCAAGGCCAACAGCACGGCCTGCCAGACAAATCTGCTTTGCTTTTTTCCAGCCGTATAAGCGGAATCGGTCTGAAAATTCATTTTGTCCCCCCCCTTATCTCGAAGCCTTATAAAAAGTATCCGATGCGCCTAAGCGTTACCCATTTTTTGTATTTATTTCACTTTGACGGCGGCGGCTTAGCAAAGGTTGCAATGCAGCATATGCCCCAGTACAATCGGAACATATTATTGAAGGCATCGATGAAGGAGGAATGGCAGCAATGGAAATTTATCAGCTGGCTTCAATCGAGCTGACGCACGGGGATTGGACTCGTAAGCTGGACATGGAGTCGGCCGAGCTTGTGTTAGTCACCGAGGCAGGCTCGCGGCTGTGGTATGTAGATGTGACGGGGCTGCGGGATGAGGATCTTCTGGATTATTTTTATACGGCATCGGATATTCAGGTTGAATTAAAGGCTGTTGCCCAATCGGGCGCAACGCTGGAGGGCACGGCTTATTTCCACGCCAACAAAGCCCGCCATGCGGCCGCTTTGCGCGGTGACGGCGAGCTTGCTGGAGTATAGGATATAGTCAGTTCAATATTAAATGCGGCGTGTTTTCGGCATCATCTGGACATGGATTATCCGAGGTCCAAATGCTCCAATAACAGCTCAAGCTCAAACGATTGGAGCTTTTCCAAAAGCGGCGTGTCCTGACTGCGGTGTCCGGTTAGCGAGGAGGCCGCAGCAAGGTCGGTAAACAACGCCGCATTCCAGAACGGCTCCCGTTTCAGCTTGCGCAGCAGCGTGTTATCGGCGCCCGGCGTTCCTTCCGCCAGCTCCACCGCCAGGCGCTGGAGCTCTTTTGCCTGCGGATGAGGGCCGGCAAGCCGGAACCAATAGTTTGCGTTGGAAAAGTCGCCTTCCATCCGGTGCATCAAACCGTGCAAATAACTTCCTTCTTGAGTGTCCAAGTGCTGAGACAGCTCATGGGAGCGGTCCAGACTGCCGTTGCGCAAATGCAGGCCGGATGCCATCGCCTGTAAGCGCTGGCGCTGCTCCAGCTCCGGCTGAGTACGGGGACGAAGCTCCTGCAGAGCTGCGACGATCCGGTCAAGCCGGGTTTCCAGCTCGTTATCCTCCGCAGCGCCGTCCGGCGCCAGCGAGAGACGGCTTTGATTCGCCTTAAACTCCTCGCGGATGTGATTCAGCTCCTGCCTAATCTCTTTCGTCTCCATTTTAATCACTCCTTTTAGTTGATGAAAATTATCCGCTCGGCGAAAAGCTAGCATACGTTGAAATTCCCTCCGATAAAAGAGCGAACCGCTGAAAAATCCCCAGCTTACGCCAATTCAGGGAATCCCCCCGGCTGCCGGTTCGCTGCATTTCCGCTTCCGTAAGGGCGTTTGACGTCCTTACGGCTGCCGGTTCGCTGCGTTTCCGCTCCCGTAAGGGCGTTTGACGTCCTTACGACGGCCGATTCGCCTCGTTTCCGCTTCCGTAAGGGCGTTTGACGTCCTTACGACGGCCGATTCGCCTCGTTTCCGCTTCCGTAAGGGCGTTTGACGTCCTTACGGCTGCCGGTTCGCTGCATTTCCGCTTCCGTAAGGGCGTTTGACGTCCTTACGGCTGCTGGTTCGCTGCATTTCCGCTTCCGTAAGGGCGTTTGCGCCCTTACGACCACCTCATAGCCTCGTTTCCGCTTCCGAACGTGCACCGCACGGATTCTGCTGTTACCGGCAGAGCTCCCAGCCGCATGCCGCCGCCCGAAAAAAAAGCCGGCTAAGCGAACCGCTGCTATCCTCTACATAAACAGCCATCCCTCCGGGCTCAGGACGAAGATGATGAATCTCCCCGCCGGGGATGAGCGGTTCGACAAGTGGCGCAAACACCGGAATCAGCATTTCCTCCAGCCATATCTGTTCCTGCCGCCATCTTGGCGGCTCGCATCGCGGCGGGTATCCGCCAACAGCCGCGCCTAAAACCTCCGCCAGCTCCTGCGGATCGGCAGGCAAGCTGCTTCCCGCTCCTACAGCCTCCACAAACCGCAAACACAGCTCCGCCACACGGCAAATCTCCTCGGCTTCCAGCGAACCATTGGCATACCTCATTTCTACGGTTCCGATCTCAAACCAAGGATTGATGTTGATACCGAACCGATGGGACTGCGGCCGTCCGCTGTTATGAAGCGACTCCGGGTCGCCTGTCTCACGAAACTGGCATATCCGATCCGCTGTAAGGGGCGGGCAAAATATGATCCGGTGCGGACTTGTGTCCAGCAGCTCCTGCAAGACATGCTGAGTATGCAGCGCAGCGTCCAGCAGCGGAAGAAGAATTGCTTCTCCGTACCGCTCCAGCCCGACATGCACATGCAGCCCGCAGCTCCAGTTTACGGTCGCCCCCTGCCGCTGCAGTCGGTCCGCCATCTCGGCAATTTGCCCCCGCTGCTCCCAAAAAAGCGGCGGGGACTGCAGCTCGCTGCCGGACTCCTCTCCGCTTTCATCGGTTTGTTGTTCGTCGAGCGCCATATTCCATCCCGGCAGCAGCTCCAAGCGTTCCGGATCACCGCCGACAAATTCAATCTCCACGCCGAAGCGCAGCTTTTCCCAGTCTTTCGCAGCATGTTTCATTCAAGTTCTCCTCCCATTAGCTGAATTACGCTTCCGCTCTTCATCTAATAAGGGAGGCGGGGCTCGGGATTAACGGGGCACCTTATCACGGGTCATAGTCAGCTCTCCTCCTTTGAATGAAACCAGTCGTCTGTCAGCTACGTTTATCGTTATAGTAGCACATCGCCAGCTTGGGCTGACAGCAAAAACGGCAGTCCAAATGACTGCCGTTCTGTTCTGCCAATTCAAATGGGAATCACTAGCGATCGATTGCACTATATACATCTCTCAATGAGAGGCGGCGCATGTCAGTACGGACTGCTCCCTCCTCCATTAAGGATTAACGACAACAACCCCGCTGCTCGCTCCGGTAATTCCGCTAGCAGGCTGCTGAACGTTAACCGTCATGCTCGAAAAAGGCCCCATGCGGTCAATCGTATTGGACGTAAACGTAACGCCGCTCGCATTTTTCAGCCAGATGACGGATCTGGCGTCAATGCCTTTATCCGCGCCGTTGTTGTTCGGAGTGTCCAGATGCGTTCGCAGAAACTTGTTCCCCGTCACTACCGCGTTGCTGACGTTGGTCAGATTCAGGTTCAGCCCGTTGACCGAATCAAATGTATTGCCCTCTATACGGATGTTGTCAAACGCCTTGACGCTTGTTATGTTGCCGCTGGCAAACCCGACGGCGCCCGCCTGATCGGACCACGGCATATAATGATGATATCCCGTGCCAATGAATTGGTTGTTGCGGATCGTCAGATTGCTGCCCGCCCCGGCATGCGAATCGCTCATCCCTTCGGGCGACACCACAATTGCTTTGTCTCCGCCGCGGAATACGTTATTTTCAATTAAACCGCTGCCCGCTTTGAGCAGCATGCCTCTTCCTGGGCTGTACACCGTATTGTTGCGGAACGTGAAGCCGTTGCCCATCCGGTCCGGACTGAAAATAAAGCTTTCTACCGCAAACGGCGAGCTGCGGTTCAGCTTGATTTTGTAATAGTTGTCGCCAGGGAAACGCCAGAGCGTCCAGTCCGCTGCGGAATCGATTTTCTGCAAAATCGAAGCCGCGATTCCCGCCGAAGCTCTTGGCACCTTCTGAACGGTAACAACGGTTGCCTCCGTCGAATTGTTAAAGCGCTTCAACCGGTCGCCAACGCGCGGAGCCTGGCTTTCGTCGCGCAGCACGATGACGATGTCGCTGCCGGTAACCTTAACGACGCCATAATCGCCGGATTGAATGCTGAACGAATCGTCGCCGGCGTTTTGAATGACGGAGTTTTCTACGGTTGGGCCTTTTTTGGATGTTTTGAACTGAATGCCGTCCCAAACGGCCGTAAGCAAAGGTTGTTCTGTAGCGCCGGAAGGCGCCGGGCCAGGAATAAGCTTGAAACCGTTCAGTATCGTTCCGCCTTCGCTGCTCGCCTCAAGGAAGCCGAAGCCCGGCGCCGTATGAACGGTCACGTTGTTCATCACGATTCCTTTACTGTTCTCCACCACGATGCCGTGCGGGATGCCGCCGGATTCCGGTCCCCCCGCCAATGTTACGAGGTCGTTAACGGCGACGTTGTTCCCTACGCCGGAGAGCGAAATCCTAATTGAGCCGTCGGAATTCCACGAAGCTTGTGTTCCCCAGAGGTGGTTGATGCCCTTCTTCTGGAAACGGGTTGCCGGACTGTAAATCGACAGTCTGGTGTAGAGCTGGCTTGGATAACCCGCGTCGAGCTTAATGTCCACGTAGGATTTGTCTGCGGCGACAGCCTTGATTTTGCCTTGTGTAAACGGCAGCGGATCGTAGTTGAGCGTCAGACCCGTGAGCTTAATGTTGGAGCTGCCCCAGATCGAGACGCCTCTTGTCAGCTTGGTGCCGATAACCGTAACGCCAGTCGCGTCAATTTCCAGATTGTTGGCGTTTTCAATATTAAGAATGGAGGATGTGCCCGCTTTGGGCCCGATCCGATAAGTGCCAGCCGGAAGAACAAGCTTTGTTTTTTTCTCGGCAATAGCCGCAGCGATAAGCGCCTGAATATCGGCGGCTGCTTCTGCTTTCCCGGCGGACAGGATAGCGCTTTCAATATGCAACGAAGCTGGCCCCCGAAACGCCGCGATGCCGAATACAAGCAATGTTATTGCTAAAATTAATATCAAAAATTTTCCTATACTCCCCGTAATTATCACCTTGTACACCCTTCCTGAAATAATTTTAGTATAATTTACTATAAATATTTGGATGTAATAACTCCTTTCTCCAGTTGATAATTCGGATAATATGAGCTGTTTTTTCACTTTATTCCGCTAAACAAGCAACTTGCAATTCGCGAACCTTTTGGCAGCAAACGCCGCTCTAACCAAAACAGGCGGCGGTATTTTTTTCTCTCCTGAAACGCCAAACAGCCCCTCTCTCAGGAAGGGGCTGTCGGCTGACGATTATGCAATAAATTAGCTTTTGGCTACATATCTGCGAATGTCGAATGCAACGGCAGCAACGATAATAAGACCTTTAATAATTAACTGCCAGTAAGGGCTGATGCCGATAAATGTCAGGCCGTAGTTGATGACGCCGAATATAAGCACGCCCGCCATTATGCCGGGAACCGTCCCGATGCCGCCTGCCGTAGATACGCCGCCGACAACGCAGGCCGCGATGGCGTCCAGCTCGTACATGTTGCCGTAATTATTCGTTGCCCCGCCGGTGCGCGCCGCCTCCAAAATACCGCCAAGGCCGTACAGGCCGCCAGCGATGGCGTAAATCATGATCAGGTTGCGGGCTACGTTAATGCCGGATACATGCGCCGCCTGCACGTTGCCGCCAATGGCGTACATGTTTTTGCCAAGCCGGGTTTTGTTGAATACGATCCAGCAAATGGCGGCAACCGCGATCGCGATCAGCACGATATAAGGAATGGTGTACCCACCGCCCAGATTGATGGAGCCGGTACCCCATTTTGTGAAATCCTCCCGCAAGCCGGCAATCGGCTGCGACTGGTTTGGCTCCATATCGAAGTAGAGCGAGTTCATGCCGTATACCGCTACCATTGTGCCAAGCGTGGCGATAAACGGCGGCACTTTAAACTTGGCAATAATTACACCGTTCACCATACCGACAAGCACGCCGGCCAAAATACCGATTGCAACCGGGATGCCTACCCACAGCTCATCCAAATTGGGGAAAAACTTGGCCGCATATTTATCCGTCTGCAGCATGGAAGCCGAGATAACGGCTGTCAACCCGACAACGCGGCCTGCGGACAGGTCGGTTCCGCCTGCGATGAGGACAAATCCCGCGCCAAGCGCGATAATCGCGCGTGTAGAGTTCTGCTGCAAAATATCCCGTAACGTAGAATACGCCAAAAAGTTCGGATCCATAAAGGCAATAACGATAACGAGCAGGATCAGGACTAGGAAAATGGCCCGCCGCGACGCATAATCTCTCATCCAGGCCGCCCAATTGCGGCCCGGCTTTTGCAGTGTATCATTCATATGTCATTCCCCTTTCAGTTAAGCCATTCGCTGCTGGGCGGCCAGCCGCATAATTTCTTGCTCCGTTGCCCTGTTCCCGTCCACAATCCCGGTCAGCTTGCCCTCGCTCATGACCATGATGCGGTCGGACATGCCGAGCAGCTCCGGCATTTCAGAGCTGATCATAATGATGCTCCGCCCTTGCTTGGCAAGCTCAACGATAATGGAGTAAATTTCAAATTTGGCGCCAACATCAATTCCTCTTGTCGGCTCATCAAGCAGTAAAATGTCAGGATCGGTCAGCAGCCAGCGGGCGAGCAGCACTTTTTGCTGGTTGCCGCCGGACAGATTGCGGATTAACGTGTCCACGCCCGGCGTTTTGGTACGGAACTTCGTGACATTTTCCGCCGCCTCACGGCGTCCTTTCGCCTCGTCAATCAAGCCGATGGGATTGCGGTAGCGGCCCAGGTTAGCGATGATCGTATTTTCGTACACGGACAGCACGGGGAAAATGCCCGTTGTCCGCCGTTCCTCCGTCAGCAGCGCCATTCCGTGCTTTTTGGCGTCAGCCGGATTGCGGATGTTCACTTTGCGGCCGTCGATTTCAATGCTGCCCGCCGCCGTTTTGCGCAGTCCGAACAGCGTTTCAATCAGCTCCGTGCGCTGAGCTCCGACGAGGCCTCCAAGACCGAGAATTTCGCCGCGCCGTAGCTCAAAGCTGACGTTTTTGAACGACATCGGATTCACCGAAGTTAAGCCGTCCACCTTCATAATGACCGATGATGGCGTATTGGTGCGCTCCGGGAAACGCTCCGTCAAATCGCGTCCCACCATCCGGCTGATAATTAAATCCATCGTCAGCTCGGACGCTTCCCATGTTCCGACATAGCTGCCGTCGCGCATAATTGTCACATCGTCGGATATGCGCAATATTTCTTCCATTTTGTGCGAAATATAAATAATCGACACGCCGCGGCTGCGCAGCTCGTTGATGATCTCGAACAGCTTCTCCACCTCGTTGCCGGTAAGCGAGGAGGTCGGTTCGTCCATGACGATAATCCGGGAGTTGTAGGATACGGCCTTGGCAATTTCGATCGATTGAATTTTAGAGACAGACAGCGAGCCGGTTTCGGCATGGGGATTAATATCCAGCTTCAGATCTCGCATCAACGCCTCGGTTTCCCGCAGCATTTTACGGTGGTCGACAAGCCGCAGCGGGCCAAAACCAAAGGTCGGAAACCGTCCGAGCCATAGGTTTTCCATCACCGAACGAAACGGCACCGGGTGCAGCTCCTGGTGGATCATCGATACGCCGTTTGCCAGCGCGTCACGGGAATTGGTAATGCTTACTTTTTGGCCGTCCAAATAAATTTCGCCCTCGTCGGGCTTGTAAATGCCGAACAGGCATTTCATAAGCGTTGATTTGCCTGCGCCGTTTTCGCCCATTAGCGCATGCACCGTGCCGGGCCGGACCTTAAGCGTAACTTTGTTCAAAGCCTGAACGCCGGGAAAAGCTTTGGATACTTCGCGCATTTCAAGACGGTATGATGTGCTCATCGATGCGCCTCCTTCATCATTCCTTTCCTCGCCCTGCTGACGGCGGGAAGCAAAAAGGAGCCCGCCGCGTCCCGGGCTCCGTTTGTGATTGCTTATTGCTGTGCTTCGGCAACGTTTTCCTTTGTGATCTTTTTGTAGGCGATCCAAACGTATTTGCCGTCGGTAATGTCATACCCGGTATTTTCTTTTGTCGGCGTTTCGCCATTGGCAAGCGCAGCGGCGAGCGCAACGGTAGCGCCGCCTTGATTTTTGGCGTCGTTCAGCACGGTGCCAAGCAATGTTCCATCCTGCAGCGCCTGAATTGCAGGAGCTGTGGCATCTACGCCGACAACCGGCATAAATTTGTCGTCCTTGAAGTAACCGCCCGCTTTAAGCGCTTCGATTGCGCCGAGCGCCATGTCGTCGTTGTTCGCCAAAACGGCTTCAATCTTGTCGCCGCGAGCCGCCAGCCATGTTTGCATTTTGTCCTGGCCTTTGACGCGGTCCCACATTGCCGTATCCTGCTCCAGCTTCTCCACCTTGATGCCCGCGTCTTCAATCGCCTGAATGGAGTATTTCGTGCGCAGCTCGGCGTCCTGGTGGCCCGGCTCGCCCTGCAGCATGACGTATTGGAGCACCCCGTCGCCGTTTTTGTCGGCTTTTGGATTCGCCTTCCAATAGTCGGCGATGATTTGACCGGACAGAGTTCCGGACTCCTCCGCCTTCGCGCCGACGTAGTACACCTTATCCCATTTGTTCATATCCTCGGCAACTGGCTCGCGGTTCAGGAATACAACGGGGATGTTCGCGCCTTTTGCTTTGTCGATGATGACTCCGGCCGCGGTGCGGTCAACCGGGTTGACGGCAATGGCCTTATATTTTTTGGAGATAAACAGATCGATTTTTTCGTTTTGTGTCGGCTGGGCGTTCTGGCTGTCTACAATATCGAGGTCGGCTTTATCCTTCGCTGCAGCGGTCATTGCGTTGCGCACGCCAGTCATGAACGTATCGTCGAATTTGTAGATTGCAACGCCGACTTTCGGCTGTTTTCCGCCGCCGGAATCTCCGCCTGAGTTTCCTCCGGTATTGCCGCCGCCGTTGTTGCCCGAGCCGCAGCCTGCCGCCGTTACCATGACAGCCGCCAGCGCAGCCGCGAGAATCGCTTGTTTTTTCATCTAAAAGACCTCCCGAGAGATTAAGTGGTGAACTTGCCGCCTGAGCGGGTTGGCTTATGTCCTTATTATGAAAGGGCTTACGGCTTTTTCGAATGCAAAATCTTCACCCGTTCTATAAAAATCTTCATCACAATCATTTTTTCATATCGTTCCCTCAAACAGAGCTGCCATGAAAAAAAAGGCCCGTTCGGGCCTATTTCACAAATGGAAACAGCAGCTTCTGATTGTCCATCCAAAACATGCTGTCAGGCGTTACCGCCTTTGTCGCCAGCGTCAGCTTCGCTTCCGGCTCCTCGCCTCGCAGTACAGCTCCCGCCTGCTTCATGCCTAGATAACCGGCATTAAAACCGCTTTGCACAATGAGCTGGTCGATAATGCCGTCCTGCAGCATTTCCAGCTGAGGCGTCTCGCTGCCAAATCCGACAATGCGGATCCGCGAGCCTTTTCCCTGACGCACCGATTCGTTCGCCGCGCTCAGCACGCCTTGCTCCTGTACGGCGACGATGCCGTCCACCTCGCCCATGAGCTGGCGCGCAGCCTCCGCGCACCCGTCAGGGGAGCTTCCGCAGGAGTATCCGGCGTTAATCGTAATGCCGGGATGACGGGAAAGCTCTTCCAGCACCCCTTGAGCCCGTTCTACATAACCGGGAGCATGCAAATCCGAGCCCAGCAGGGCTACTCTTCCTTTGCCTTGCAGCAGCTCCGCCATCGCCCCGCCGGCAAGCCGGCCCGCGTCCAGGTTGTTAATCGTTACCGTGCTGGCAACTCCCTTTACAGGATAAGCATCATTTAAAGTAACAACGGAGCCGCCGCTGTTGTTCACCATTTGCACAATCGATTCCAGCTGCCCGAAACTGTCGGGATCAAGCATTAACACGGATGCTCCGTTGTTTAGCGCCTTTCGGGCGGCTTCATGCTGACCAGCTGTATCCTCAATATAAATGAGCTCGCAGCCAAACTCCTTGGCCGCCGCCTCCGCTCCAAGCCGGATGGAATCAGCCAGCGCTCCATCCATTTGCGGCGCGATAAGCGCCACTCGTCCAATGCTGCCGTCTTCGCCTGACGGCGGCTTCGCTTCAGAGCAGCCTTGCAGCAGCAGCGACGCCAACGCAAGGCAAAGCGACAATCGCTCTAAAACCTTCATAACTCGCTCCCCTCCGCCTGCTGCGCCGGAATTCGAACCCAAACCGTTGTTCCTTCCTCCAGCTCGCTTTTGAATTCCAGGCCGTATGCAGCACCGTAATAAAGCCGAATCCGGTCATGTATGTTTCGCAGTGCGACCCCGGAGCCTTTGCCCGTCCGCGACAGCTCCTGCCGGTCGTTCTCCTGCGATGGTCCGTGAAGCAGAGAGGCTGCCTTCTCCGGTGTCATGCCGGCGCCGTTATCCTCAACACGCAGCACCAGTACACCGTCCTCAACTATGGCGTCAACTGTGATTCGCCCCTCGTCGACGGAATATTCCAGACCGTGCTCAATCGAATTTTCCAGCAGAGGCTGCAGAACAAGCTTTAACGTCAGGCATTGCGCGGCGTCCTCGGAAGCCGTTATGCCAAACGTGAATTTACGTCCGAAGCGCATCTGCTGAATCGTCAAATAATGATGCGCATGCTCCAGCTCGTCGCGGACGGATATAAGCGTTCTCCCTTTACTGAGGCTGATGCGGAACAGCTTGGATAAGGAGGTAATCATCGTAACGACCTCTTCTCCCCGGCTCATGCCCGCCATGCGCACAACGGAATTAAGCGTGTTGTATAAAAAATGCGGGTTGATCTGGGCCTGCAGCGCCTCCAGCTCATGTTTGCGTTTGGATTCCTGCTCCAAAACGATTTGCTCCATAAGCTGGCGGATTTTGTGAATCATCAGATTGAAGCGGCGGGAAAGACGTTCGACCTCAAGCGGGCCGCCCACGGGCAGCTCGGCGTTGAACTGCCCATTTTCGACCGTCCGCATCATTTTTTCTACCCGTTTGAGAGGGCGGATAATGGAGCGGGCAAGCAGAACACTGACCAGCAGCACAACGATGAGCGCAACCGCAACAA
This sequence comes from Paenibacillus pasadenensis, assembly GCF_023715725.1. Taxonomy (GTDB): domain Bacteria; phylum Bacillota; class Bacilli; order Paenibacillales; family Paenibacillaceae; genus Paenibacillus_O; species Paenibacillus_O pasadenensis_A. Next base: position 82,749 of record NZ_JAMBOT010000014.1, on the reverse strand, counting down.
CGCGGATTAAATATTCGTTCACTTCCTCGCGGGTTGTGAGCAGCTCGTCCATGTAGCTGACGCCGACGATTTTCCAGCCGATATTGCCGACCGATTGAACCGATACCAGCCTTCGCTCGCCATCCAGCTCCTCGGTATAACTGCCGGTAGCAACGAGCGCCCGTTCAATGCTCTCCCGCTTAAGCCCCATATACATCAGCTGCTGCTGCGGATGGTAAACGATATTGCCCGCGCCTTCGTCGATGATATAAATATAGCCCCTCCGCCCAAGGCTGATCCGGCTGCTCAGCTCGTCAATCTGTTTAAAGTTAATGTCGACAAGCAGGATGACCTCCTGCGGTGCTCCGTCATTCACGACCGTCACCCGCTTGCTCATGCTGACGACCCATTTGTAGCTGCCTTTGTACAGGTTTTGAATATGCGGAAATGAAAATCCGAGATGATTCGGCACGCGGATTGCAGCCTGGAACCAGCCTTGGCCAATCGGATTTGCACTGGAGCGGAGCTCTGCGGCCGGCCTGTTTTTAAGAAGCTTGCCCTTCTCGTCGAACAAAGCGATCGATACGATATCGTCCCGGCTGCCCATCAGCGTGTCCAGCTGTTTGTCGACCTCGGCTCCGTTCCACTGTCCGTTTTGGAGCATATTTTTTTCAATGGCACGGTAGAAATTGGACAATCCCCGCACATAATCCTCCAGGTTATAACTTGCCTGCGCGACGATCTGCCCGGAGGAGGTGAACGCGCTCCGCTCTGCGGAGGCGGAAAACTTCTCATGCAGCAGCAGCGCGACAATGCCGATGGCCAAAACGATCATAATGGAAAACGACCAAGCGACGATGGACTGAATACTGCTAAAACGGGAATAACGAAGCCTCTGTCTCAAACGGTTCGCTGCCTTGGCAACCAAGCGCTTCACGGCTGAGCCCCTGCTTCCGCTTCCTTCCACCTGCTGCGGTACTCCTTAGGCGTAGCTCCGGTATGTTTCTTGAAGCAGAAGCTGAAATAGTTCGGCTCGGAAAAGCCGATCCGCTCCGCGATTTCAAACGCCTTTAGCTCGGTTGTGCGCAGAAGCTCCTGGGCCAGCTCCATACGCAGCTGCATCACATATTGCAGAAAGGTGAGCTTAACCTCGCGTTTGAACAAGCTGCAAAAATAACCTGTGCTTATATGCAAATGAGAACAAACAACCGGAATAGACAGATCGGGATCATGCAGCCGGGAGCGCGTAAACCGGATTGCTTCTTCTACGAGATCCTTGTATGCATGCTGCCGTGTTCCCGCGATGCGGGTCATGAGATCGCTGCACAGCTTTTCCAGCCATCGTCTAGCTTCAGCGAATCCGTTTTGTCTGGCAAGCTCCGCATAAGGACCCGCGCCGGTTCCCAGCAGTTCCTCCAGCTCAACTTCGGCGGACTGCGCCGTCCGGCAGACGGAGGTCAGCACCTCCATCAAATAAAGCTGGATCGCGCTGTAAGAATGTCCCTCGCCTATTTCTCCAAAAATTGTCCCCAGCAGTTCGGACAGCTCCTCCGCCGTTCCAACTTTAAGGCAGCGGGAAAGCGATTGTTCCTTGAGCTCGTCAAAACGCAGCGGCGCGGATTGGCGCCGTTCCAGATCCTGCAGGAAAATAAGCCGGTCCATTCCGGGCACGAGACGGTAATCTAACGCAAGCAATGCTTCTTCATAAGCTTCCTTGATGCCGGAAAGATTGGCCTTGGGCAGACCTGTCCCAATCGTAACGTCCATCCTCAGATAAAAACCGACGCTTCTTGCCAAATGCTCCAGCGTCGCCTGGCAGCGCTCGCGCCAGCCGTCCTCGCCAACGCCAAAGTCCATCAGCACAATGTTATCCTGATGCAGAAAAGCCAGCCGCTCCTTGCGGTTAGCCCAAATTTCTTCCGCAACATTAAACACGGCGAACAGCCTCAGCTCTACATCCGAGGAGCGCGACAGCGAGCCGCTGGAAGCGGCCTCATCCGTACGTTCCGCTCCCTGTGCAAGCTCCCCATCCGGCGAATCCAGCCGAACGACCGATACTGAGCAGCCTTCTCCGTCCAGACTCAATCCGTACTGGTCCGCTCTGCTGCGAATCTGATCCTTGTCGTACTGCCGGTAAAGCAGCGAGCTGAGAAATTGCGCTTGCAGCTGCGGCTGGCTGAGCCGGTAATGCTCCCTCAGCTTGTGGGCATCTTCCCGCTCCGCCCTCTCCCGGTCCATCTTCTCTTTCAAGCCGATGAGCAGCTCCGTTAAGCTTGCCGCCGTAAACGGCTTAAGCAAATATTCGTCAACATTTAGCGACACCGCTTGGCGCGCATAGTCGAATTCGTCATATCCGGTCAAAATAACGGTTCGGGCTAGAGGAAGTTCCGTCTGCAGCCGCTTTACCAGCTCCAGTCCGTCTATAAACGGCATACGGATATCGGTCAGCACAACATCAGGCAGCAGCCGTTCTGCCAGCTCCAGCGCTTCCAGTCCGTTTTCAGCCGTTCCGGCGACCGAGAACCCGCAAGCTTCCCAGTCGATTTCCGTTAACAGCCCCTCCCTTACATCGGCCTCGTCATCAGCCAGCAGCACGCGGTACATAGGATTCACTCCCCACACGATCTATAGAGAACTATTACACTATCAGGTTAGTCCTATAATGTAAACGCATACTTATTGGCACTAAAGCTAAAGCCCGTCCCGGGGCCAAACCCGACCATTCGATCTTTCCCGCTTCAAATCCCGGTTTTCAAACAAGCCGGGTCAGGCATAGAAATAAGACAGTTCTTCACGTTCTATAACTATGAACTCTGTTTGAGCAAATCCAAGCAGGATGAACTTTTGTCTGATAAGGAGGAGCCAAAGTGAACCCGAACCGTAACGACACAGCCGCGCTCCAGTCCAACAAACGGAATATAAACCGCGGCAAGCCTTGTTCCAAGCCGGAGCCGAAAAACTGCCTCATACTCTTTACACCGCTGCAGGCCGAAATTTTTGGCGGGCTGTTGGACGGTCTGATCGCATCCATTCAATCCGTGTATGTTCCACCGTCAGGCCCACTGCCAAATGTGTTTAAAGTGCTGCAAAATTTGTATAAAGACATGCGGCTGTCGCTTCGAGATCAAGCCGGGCTGTTTGCCGCCACTGAACTGCCCATTACCGCATACGAGCAATCGGACGGCTGGTCCCCGGCTCTAATCTCGGCGATTCATACGGCTTTAACGAAGCTGTATTCGTTCAGTCTGCTAGCTTGTGTAAGCAGTCCGGTCAAGGACAGCTGGACGAGCAAAATCAGGCTTGCTGAAACAAACCTAGCCGATATTTCCGGGTTTCCGCCTGTTACCTCCGGGATTGTTCTGAGTCTTGACGGCGGTGATGTCCAAACGAGCTTAAGCTTCAGTGACACAACCTCCCTTCCGACAGAAGGAGCGATCCCAATAACCGGCTTTACATCCGGGAGCATTCCCGTTATGACAGATGATATTGGACAGAACCCTTCTATCGTGCTGGCTGACAATTCCGGCGGAAACAATTTCGCTTTTTCGATGCCGGGCTCCGGCATTCTGACTGGAATAAGCGCTCGCTTTACACCTGACAGCTACACCATTACAGGCACGTATATCGTGGGTGTCGCGCAGCTGTGCCGGGCAGAGCCAGGTAATTCTCCCTACGCTCCGTTCACAGCTATTCCGGGAACTCTCGTCCAGTTGGTTCCTGGATTAACGGGCAATATATCCGGAAGACCGTTTGAAGGTAGCTTGAGCGGACTTAACATTCCGCTTAATGCGGAAGACCGGCTCGTTTTAGTATTTACGCTAGTGGCAACCATCGATTCCACTCCGAATGTAACCACGATACAGGGGACATTGAGCGGAAGTCTTACGATTGATCCTTCGGCCGTAAACAACGAGCCGCCCCTCTCGTCAAACGATCTTTTGCCGTTTGCCAGTAACAAGACCGTCGGCTTGACCATCAATACTTCCGGCATAGCATCAAGCGCCGGCATAATCGGCTACGGTTTTATGGACAACGAGGATATCACTCCTCCTCTGCCTCCAATAAGCGTAACTCCGGACTTGGTTGACTTTACATCGCCACTTGAGGAGGATGGGGTCATAACGGCCTTTTCCGCCTATTTTGGCGTTGACGCTCATCAAACCCCGACGCTTCCCGGGCCTGTATTAATTTTTGCCCAAATCTATCAATTTTCATCGACAACAAACCAGATCAATCCTCTAGAGCTGGAGACCCTTATTCCTTTGGGGAATATTACGGCAACGACGATCACGCAGAATACTCCCGGAGTACATGCATTAAAAACAGAGCTCCGCATACCGGTCTTTGCCGGGGACCGTTTTGTGCTTGTGTTTACGGCATTTACCGGGAATCCAGCTCCCGAAATTGTTATCCAAGGGTGGGCTAGCGGCGGAATTACCATTGGGCCGGCTGGAGACTGAACTCTTATGTCTAATCCATGAGGAGAAACAAGCCTATGAATGATGATCTCGATATTAAAGTTAAGCTGCATTCTTACAAACCCCACACCGATGAATGCTGCAAGCCATGTCCTAAACAACCGCCAAGAACCTGTCTGATCCGCTTTACGCCGCTTCAAGCCAACATTTTTGAACAGCTGCTGGACGATCTTACCGCTTCCATACAGCTGGACTTTTCACCGCCGGCAGGACCGCTGCCCAGCGTGTTCAAAGTACTGCAAAACCTGTTTAAAAGCATGCGTCTGTCGCTTCGCGATCAAGCCGCTCTATTTGCCGCTACCGAGCTTGCCATTACCGCTTACGAACAATCGGAAGGCTGGTCCGAAGCGCTTATTTCCGCTACACAGACCGTACTTACGGAGCTTTATAACATCAGTCTGCTTGCCTGCATTGTGAGCCCTGTCAAGGACGGATGGGTAACCCGGATCAGACAGGCCGAAACGAATCTGGCCGGAATTGAAGATGCCTTGCCGCCTATTATTTCAGGGACGATATTGAGATTTAATGGAGGCACGCACGTCGCCACCTTGAAGTATTTAAACGGGCGGCCTAACTTAGGCGTTATCGTGGGCTCGGACTTTATTTCTCCAAGCATCCCTGTAGCCACTCTCTCTAGCGTTGGGGTTTCAGTGGCTTTGTTGCCCAATACGAACTATGCTTTTTCCATGCCTCAAGCGGCAACAATTACGGCCTTTTCCGCCGGTTTTATCCCTGGCGATATCACGATTCAGGGAGGAAGCGTAACCGTTCAGGCCCAATTATGCCGGGCTCTTCCCAATGCAGCTCCAGATGATTACTTTGAGCCGATTCCCGGAGCAGTCATGCCTCTGAGCCCGGCCCTGACCGGCAATGTTTCCGGCTTTTCCTGCGCTGCCAGCATGACTGGACTTAATATTCCTCTGGATGCGGAGGATAGGTTCATCCTTTTATTTTCAGCTTCATCAACGGGCTCCAATGTATCGCCAACTACAATCTCCGGTACTCTAGGAGCAAACCTGACCTTAGACATAACTGATCCCGGAGGGTTTGAACCGATTATTTTGCCTTTTGCCAGCGGGTCCCTGCTTGAATTGGATTACGCGGCTAACGGAGACTCCAGCAGCTCGGGAGCAGTTGGATTTGTGTTCAGCGAATCTATCGCCTCTACCCTGGGCCAGCCGCTAACTTTAAATTCGGAATTCACGCAGTTTTCCGCTCCTGTGCCGGGAAGCGGCACGATTACAGCTGTTGCCGCTTATTTCGGAGTTCCCGCTGACACGACCATCACGGGGAGCGGTCTTGTCAATATTGAAGTCAGCTTATACCGATTTTCTCCCCCGAATTTAACGGCAACTCTCATTCCAGGCTTCACTCTACAGATGCCCGGCCTGCCTGCTCAGACTTATCCGGAATCTTCGCCCGGCATTCACGCCATCGCAACGGGACTCAGTATTAACGTTGAAGCGAATGACCGGATTTTGCTTGTATTTACAGCATCTTTCAACGGTTCACCGGGAAGCAACAGATCGTTTACCGGCTCGGCAAGCGGAGGTATTGCCGTCTCCGTCATTCCGGACAGCTAAAAGGATGAGGCTCAATCTCCTTCCCCCGCCATATCATTCGAGGAGGAATTGCCATGAACAATGAACCCTCAGCCAAATTTGAATCACATTCCTTTCGACCTCATAACACCGGCCATTGCAAGCCATGCCCCAAACCTCAGTCAAGAAATTGTTTAATTCGCTTCACGCCGCTGCAGGCTGATCTGTTTGAAGAGCTGCTCGACAATTTAATCGATTCGATTCAGCCCGCCTTTCTTCCGCCCACAGGGCCTCTGCCCGCTGTGTTCAAAGTGCTGCAAAATCTGTTCAAAAGCATGCGGCTTTCGCTCCGAGATCAAGCTGCCCTGTTTGCCGCCACCGAGCTGCCCATCACCGCTTATGAGCAATCGGACGAATGGACCCCGGCGTTGATTGCCGCAACCCAATCCGCTCTGAATGAGCTCTATGCGTTAAGCTTGCTGGCCTGCGTATCCAGCGCCGTTAAGGACGGCTGGGTGATCCGCATCAGGACGGCCGAGGCGAACTTGGCCGGCATAGAAAGTATTATTCCGCCGGTAATCGGCGGATCGACTATTGCTTTTAATGGCGAGTCCGAAACGATCAGCATGAGCTTCAGTGCAGCTACACAGCTCCCTACTACAGGGGTCGTAATTGGCTCAGGTTTTGTGTCCCAAAGCCTTCCCGTCGCTACAAACAGCGCAGCCAATAACGTGTCTATTACGTTGGTTTCCAGTGCAGGCGGGTCGAACGATGCTTTCTCCATGCCGGAATCCGGAACGTTAGTTTCTATGTCCGCCGGTTTTTATCCCAACGACCTAACGATAACCGGCGGAGCAATCTCGATTCAAGCCCAGCTATGCAGAGCTCTGCCCGGAGATTCTCCCTATACGCCCTTTGTCGCGATTCCCGGAGCCGTCTTTCAAATGCTCCCTTCCCTATCCGGTAACGTGTCGGGATTGGTCTGCGCAGGCAGCCTTACGGGACTTGATATTCCTATTCATGCGGAGGATCGGCTCGTCCTTGTCTATACCGCATCAGCGCTGGGCCATGCGGACACAACGCCTACCACCATTACCGGCACTGGCGGCGCAAGTATTACGTTGGGACTCGCCGAAGCTCCTGCCGCCGATGTTCCGATTTTGCTTTATGCCAGCAGCTCCACCATAGAAGTGGACTTCAATAGCTCCGGAGATCCTACCAGCGCTGGAGCGGTTGCATTCGGCTTCAGCCAAACCGTAAATGTTTTATTGGCTCAGCCTTTTTCTGTGAACCCCGAGTTTAATCAATTTACAACTACGATTCCGGGCGGGGGAACTATTACATCCGTAGCCGCTTATTTCGGCGTTGAAAGCAATCAAGTCATCATCGCCGGCGACACCATTAACATTCAGGTTCTTCTGTATCGATATACGGATGATAATCTAACGGCGAATTCATTTGGCAATATCATAATAAGGCTTACTCCATTAACGGAAGGGACTTATACGGAAACTTCGCCTGGCGCCCATGGCATTGTAAGCGGGCTTAACATCCCGATTGGGGAGGAAGACCGAATTCTGCTCGTCTTCTCCGGTTTTGCCGACAATGCCGGCGGCACAAATCGAATTACCGGTTGGGCGAGCGGGGGAATTTCAATAGTCCCAAATAGTTCAACCATGCTGAACGCCTCGCAATCAATAAATAATGAGATTAATTTGCTTGAGCCCGTGTCGGACGAAGAGATGGCGGAATTTCTATTGATCATTCCAAAACATGAGGCATTAGGCAATCATTATTCCTAAGGAGGTACAAACCATGAAAGATGCTCAGGACGAAAAAGTAAAGCTGCATTCCTACAAGCCACACACCGATGAGTGCTGCAAGCCTTGCCCAAAACCGCCGAAAAAAAATTGCATTTTCACCTTCACTCCCGATCAAGCCGACTTATTCGAGGATCTGCTTGACGATCTGATCGCTTCCATCCAAAGCTCCTATATTCCTCCTGCGGGACCGCTGCCCAATGTCCTTAAGGTTTTGCAAAATCTGTTCAAAACGATGCGCCTGTCGCTGCGGGACAAAGCCGCTCTGTTCGCCGCTACGGAGCTGAATATTACCGCTTATGAACAGTCCGACGAGTGGTCGGACGCCCTTATAGCCGCAACAGGACAAACGCTGACGGAGCTTTACGCCTTCAGCCTGCTCGCCTGCGTATCCAGCGACGTTAAGGACGGATGGGTAAGCCGCATTAGACTTGCCGAAACGAATCTGGCCGGAATATCCGGCTCCGTCCCCCCGGCGATATCAGGAACGGTTATTAATCTTGACGGCGGCAACGTGCCAACCTCACTCAGCCTGAATACTTCAACCGGATTTCCTGCTAATGGAGCGATTGCAGTGACCAATTTCACTTCCATCGGCATACCTGTTTCATCGAGCAATTCCGGACAATCCGTATCCATTGAACTTGCGAACAACTTCGGAGGAAACAACTTTGCCTTTTCCATGCCTCGACAGGGAACGCTGACGGCCATTACAGCAAGCTTTTTCCCAACGAACACTACCATCTCAGGCGGATCCATTCGGATTCAGGCTCAACTATGCCGTGCTCTTCCCAACTCTCCGCTCTATACCCCTCTAATCGCTATTCCGGAGACCGTCGCTGCTTTATCCCCAACCTTATCCGGCAGCACGTCGGGGATTACATGCGGGGTCAGCTTGCAAAATTTGAGCGTTGCCTTAAATCCCGAGGATCGACTTGTGCTCGTATTTACGATCTCTTCCTCCAATCCAAATGTCAGTCCTTCAACTCTGACCGGTACGATAGGCGGAACGTTAACCATTCTGCCGGTTAATGCGCCGCCAACTTCAGTGGGGCCAATTATTCCGCTCGCCTGCAAAAACTCGGTTAGCTTGGATTTCAGCCCTTCCGGTTTTGGCACAAGCGCAGGGATAGTGGGCTTTGGATTTAGCGAAAACCAGCAGTTTACTTCCTTCGGAGCTTCGATAGATGTAAGTCCGCAACTGGCCGCTTTTACATCGCCTCTGGCTGGAAGCGGAACTCTTACCGCTTTTGCCGCTTATTTCAGCATTGATATTAGCCAAACCTCGGCTCTGGAACAGCCTATTACGGTGTATGCCCAACCTTACAAGTATACCGCCGCGAATCAGATCAGCCCTATTCCCGATACCCTGCTCCATGTGGGAGATTTCCTGGAGACAAAAATAACGCAAACGACTCCTCCCGTGCATGCGATAAAAACCGGGTTAAACATAACCGTCAACCAAGGGGATCGGATCGTACTTGTGTTCACCGTTTTAAGCGCCGGAACGCCGGCCGGAGGCGTGGTGCGAGGCTGGGCAAGCGGAGGCGTTTCAATCGGGCCGGGTTCATAAGTAAACGCTAGGCTTGGAGGAAGAATGTAGGGAAACTTGTTGGACTGTCAAAAGAAAAAAAGCTGCGTCATCCCGTTTACGTCCCTGCAGGAGGAGATATTCAGCAGTTTATTGAATGACCTGGTCGTTTCTATTCAACCTTCCTTTATCCCTCCTAATGGGCCGCTGCCTAACGTATTTAAAGTGCTGCAAAATCTGTTCAAAAGCATGCGTCTCGGGCTCCGCGATCAAGCCGGTCTGTTTGCCGCCACCGAATTACTCATTACCGCCTATGAGCAATCGGATGGATGGTCCCCCGCATTAATCGCCGCCACCCAATCGGCATTGACTGAGCTCTATGCGTTCAGTCTGCTGGCATGCGTGTCCAGTTCGGTCAAGGACGGATGGGTGGAGAGCATTAGACTGGCTGAAACCAATCTGGCGGACATATCCGGTTTTGTGCCCCCTGTCATTTCCGAAATCGAGATAAGTTTTGATGGCGGAGGTATCGTTACGGCTTTAAGCTTCAGTCCGACAACCTCCCTTCCTACCGAGGGCGCAATTCCAATAACCTGATTAAGGCTGCCCCGTAGCCGAAACAGATGAACTCCAGATTTGCCGATAGACAATGTCATCTTCTGAGGAGTGGTAACGATCATGAGTTCTCGCTCTCCCTGCATCGTCCCTTTTACATCCACACAGGAAACCATTTTTGACGGGCTGTTAAACAATCTTGCCGTTTCCATTCAGTCTTCCTTTATTCCGCCTTCTGGTCCCCTTCCCTCCGTGCTTAAAGTGCTTCAAAATCTGATTAACAGCATGTCCCTTTCGCTACGCGGCAAAGCGGATTTGCTGGCGGTGACTGAGCTTAACATAACCGCTTACGAGCAATCCGAACGATGGTCCGCCGCCCTGATTGCAGCGACCCAGCAGCTGCTGACCGAGCTGTACGCCTTCAGCCTGCTGGCCTGCGTCCCCAGCGGCGTGAAAGACGACTGGGTGATCGCGATCAGGCTCGCTGAGGTTAATCTTGCCGGAATATCCGGCGCTGTGCCGCCCGCAATTACAGGTACGGTTCTCACCTTTACGAGCAGCAGTATCGGCCCGATGGATTTAAGCCTGAACGGAAGAAGCGGCCTGCCCACCGGCGGCGTCATTGTCGGGTACGGATTTGAATCCAGAAACATTTCCGTTACGACAGATGGCACCCCAGCGAACATTTCAATGGTGCTGGCCGACAATTTAGGCGGAAACAATTACGCGTTTTCCATGCCCCGTGTTGGGACGCTGGGCTCCATGACGGCCAGCTTCACCTTAACCAGCCCGGCCATCTTTATCAGCTCGCCGATAACAATTCAAGCTCAATTATGCCGATCCGGCCCGGACGCTTCTCCTTACTCGCCGTTCACGACCATTCCCGGAGCCGTAGTTCAGCTCATTCCAGCCATTTCCGGAAACTCTTCCGGGCTAACTTGCCAAGGCAGCTTAGACGGGCTTGATCTTCCGCTTAACCCCGGAGACCGGCTTGTCGTCGTATTTACCGCGTCTTCGCCTCCCAATTCGTTAAGCAATCCCCAGGATATCATGGGAACAGGGAGCGCAAGCATCACGATTGGCGGAATGAACGGAACCCCTCCCTCAAACGAAACAATTATACCGTTTGCCAGCTTCTCGCCTGTTAATCTTGTCTATAGCTCCGATGATATTTTCGGCAACGGTGCGGGAGTAGTCGGATACGGTTTCAGCGACTCCCAGCCTTATTTACCTGCCATCAGCCTATCTCTGAATTCCGTGTTTGACGAGTTTACGACCGTTTTGCCGTCAGGAGGCACTATTACGTCCGTATCGGCTTATTTCGGAGTGCAGAGCGGCCAAACTTTGACTTCGCCTGTTAGCATTCGCGTTGTGATGTACCGTTTTACCGCTGCTACCAACTCGGCGACCTCCATTTTGAGAACCTCCGTTCAACTGCCAGCACTGCAGCCGGGCACTTATACAAATCAATCAACCGGCGTTTACGGCGTTGTTGACGGCCTGAGTATAACGTTGTTTCCAGGGGAACGCTTGGTGCTGGTATTTATCGCAACTGGCGGTTCGGTTACAGGGTGGGCGAGCGGGGGAGTCTCAGTGATGTAAAAGCATTAGCGAAGGAGGATACAAAATGAATCATCATTCCGGCGAAAAAGCTGCTCTTCATTCCTACAGGCCGCATTCTCAAGAGCATTGCAAACCTTGTCCCAAACCGCCGGAGCGGAACTGCATTATTTCTTTTACGCCGCTGCAAGCCGATGTCTTTGAGGGGTTGCTGGACGATCTGATTTCATCTATTCAGCCCATTTACTTCCCGCCTGCCGGACCATTGCCCAACGTGCTCAAGGTGCTGCAAAATCTGTTCAAGGACATGCGGCTCACGCTGCGCGACAAAGCCGGCCTGTTCGCTGCCACCGAGCTGAATATTACCGCTTATGAACAATCCGAGGATTGGTCCGCCGCGCTGATTGCCGCTACTGGGCAGACGCTCACCGAGCTGTACGCCTTCAGTCTGTTAGCCTGCGTCTCCAGTCTGGTCAAAGACGGCTGGGTCAGCCGCATTCGATTAGCCGAAACAAACTTGACCGGCATAACCAATTTTGTTCCGCCTGCCATTCCGGCAACAATTCTGGCATTCGACGGCGGGAATACAACCACCTCTCTCAGTCTAAACAAGTTAACGGGCTTGCCGACGCAAGGCGCAATTCCGATCGTCAATTTTACATCGACAAACATTCCCGTCACGACAAACAGCTTAGGGCAAAACGTATCCATTGTGCTTGCCAATAATTTTGGAGGAAATAATTTTGCATTTTCCATGCCTCAGTCAAGTACCATTACCTCCATTACGGCAAGCTTTTCCCCGCTGCCCACCACGATTTCAGGCGGAACGATTACGGTCCAGGTCCAGCTTTGCCGGGCTTTGCCGGACCAATCTCTTTATCAGCCGCTTGTCGCCATTCCGGGATCGGTTTTTTCATTAAGCCCTAGCTTATTTGGAACCATACCAGGAAATTTCACATGCCAAATCAATCAGTCCGGACTTAGTGTCCCGGTAGACGCGGAAGATCGGCTCGCGCTCGTCTTTACGATCTCTTCATCCCAGCCAAATCCCGTTCCTGACACCCTTCTTGGAACGCTTGAGGGAGCAATATCCTTTGTGCCCGCAGACGGCACGGAAGTCCTTGAGCAACTTATTCCGTTTGCCAGTCGGCTTACAGTCGATTTGTCCGAAAATCAGATCGGCCTGCCAATAACACTCGGCGTCGTGGGTTTTGGGAACAGCAACACCCAAACTAATTCAAATCCGGGAACCATTGACCCGGTTGATGCAACCGGGTTCGCCTCTTTTACCGTCCCGATACAAGAAGACGGAACGCTTACCTCGGCAGCCTTCTATTTTAGCCTGACAAGCGGACAGACATTGATCCTTCCTCCTGCCACTCTAGCCGCAGTATACCGGTTCACAAGCACAAGCACTCAAGCCACTTTGTTGAGTCCGGATACCGTTTTGAACTTATCGATTCTGCAGCCTGGCACATACACGGAAACCTCCCCCGCCTCGCATGGAAACATCACCGGATTGAACATTCCCGTTAACGAAGGAGATCGTTTATTGCTCGTATTTTGGATGAATACTATTCTCATTAGCGATTCAATTACGGGCTGGGCAAGCGGAGGAGTGTCGATTGGGCCTTAACATTTCGTTCGAGGAGGAGTCGCATTGAACCATAATTCCGGCACAAAAACAAAACCTGATTCCTACAAGCCGCATTCTCCAGACCATTGCAAGCCTTGTCCCAAACCGCCCCAGCGGAACTGCATCATTCCCTTCACGCCGCTGCAAGCCGATATCTTTGAAACGCTGCTGGATAATTTGATTGCTTCCATTCAGTCCGTTTACATCCCGCCTGCTGGGCCCTTGCCCAACGTGCTCAAGGTGCTGCAAAATCTGTTCAAGGACATGCGGCTCACGCTGCGCGACAAAGCCGGCCTGTTCGCTGCCACCGAGCTGAATATAACCGCTTACGAACAATCCGAGGATTGGTCCGCCGCGCTGATTGCCGCTACGGGACAGACACTCACCGAGCTGTACGCCTTTAGTCTGTTGGCCTGCGTCTCCAGTCCTGTCAAAGACGGCTGGGTCAGCCGAATTCGATTAGCTGAAACGAACTTAGCCGGTATAACCAATCTTGTTCCGCCTGCCATTCCCGGAACACTCCTCGTATTGGACGGCGGGAAAACTACAACCTCACTCAGCGTGAACTCGTTAACGGGCCTGCCGTCACAAGGCGCGATTCCGATTACCAATTCCACATCAGAAAGCATACCCGTCACAACAAACAGTTTAGGACAAAACGTATCCATTGTGCTTGCCGATAATTTTGGAGGAAACAACCTGGCCTTTTCTATGCCTCAGTCAACTACCGTTACCAGCATTACAGCAAGCTTTTTCCCGCAGCCCACTACGATTTTGGCTGGAACGATTACCGTCCAAGTTCAGCTTTGCCGTGCTTTACCGGATTTCTCCCTCTACCAGCCTCTTGTTGCGATCCCAGGAACAGTTTTTTCGTTACTCCCGATCTTGACTGGAGTCGTACCGAGAGATTTTTCATGCCAAATCACTCAGAGCGGACTCAATATCCCTGTCAATGCTGAGGATCGTCTCGCGCTCGTCTTTACCATCACAGCTTCTCAAGCAAACCCCGATCTTGACACTCTTTTTGGCACGATTGAAGGAACGATAACCTTTGCGCCAGCCGAAGAAGAAGCGCCTGGACAAATTGTTCCGTTTGCCAGCCGGCAAACAGTCGATTTGACTGGGGATGCTGCTGCCGCGGCTTTAACGCTCGGAGTCGTAGGCTTCGGAAACAGCAACACCCAAATTAATTCTAACACGGGGACTCTCAGCCCTGTTGATGCGAGCGGCTTCATGGCGTTCACCGATCCGATTCAACAAAGCGGAACGCTTACCACATTGGCAGCATATTTTAGCCTGACAAGCGGTTCGACATTGCCCGAATCACCTTCCACCTTAGTCGCTGTATATCGTTTCACAGATACAAATAATGAAGCAGCTGTCCTGAGTTTTGATGCCATTACAAATCTATCTTTTTTGCCGCCTGGCACTTACACGGAAACATCTCCTGCCTCGCACGGAACCATTACCGGATTGAACATTCCTGTTAACGCCGGCGACCGGTTGCTTATCGTATTTTCGATGAATTTTGTTTTTGTTGGCGGAGCAGCAACAGGCTGGGGAAGCGGTGGCGCTTTTATCGAGCTTAATTCCGATTAAATGATAGGGGCTGGATAACGCCATCCAGCCCCTTGTTTGTTTATGCGAATGCGATGGTTATTAGCCCTTATGTTGTTCTTTGCTTCTTTTTTCGGACAAGCTTTTGTTTAATCAGTTTTTACAGATGGGTTATCCAAATATTTGGCGCAATTTTATTATTAATCAAAGGAAAATCAACAAAATAATCGTTTATTCAACAAAAAAAGACAAGAAATACTCCATTGATTGGCATAAACTTTTCGTTTATAATCAAAAAGCGCAAATCAAACTTTCGTTAATTCATCCAACTTTTGCGCCAAATTTTCTTTCAAAATAAAGGAGGTCTTTTATGTAAGCGTTCTATTTTAAAGCCTCTTCCAATCCTCCCTCCATCCTTCCATTGTGAAACTTCCGACCGGATTTGCTCGCTCTACTATCCCTTCACATAAGGAGAGTGTCCTTTTGCGATTAATCTTCGTTCGAAAGTCAACCTGGTTCTTGCTGAGCGTTATCCTCCTGATGCTTTTTTCCATGCTCTCATTGCGTCCCCCGCTTACTTACGCCGCAATCGGTAAAGACCCGCTCTACGGTAAAGTGCCTGGTCTCAACGAATATAGCAGAGTGATGATCTGGTACGGCACGAATACCGCTACCCAGACGCAGTTGAACACTCTCAAGACTTATGATCTGGTGATTTTGGAGCCAACCATCCGAATTATCAATGTCGCCAAAAACCAATTTTATTTCGAAACGTTCACCCCGAATCAAGTCAACGAAATCAAACGCGGAACAGACGGCATATTAGGGACGGCTGACGATGTCATCGTGCTGGCGTATATATCCGTGGGAGAACTGGCCACTTCAAGCGTATTCACCGGATTTACGGGCAATATGACGATCCAGAACGGGAAAGACGTCGGGCTTCTTCCTCCCAATTACAATGGCCCCAGCGGCCCGCTGCACGGACCGAACCCATGGAATTATAACGCTAGCGGAATTTATATTAACGTCGAAGGCGGCGTAATTCCGGACGGCACGTACAATTCCGGCTATAACGGATACGCTGGCATTTCGATTTCAGAGGATTATTCCCAGACGGGGAGCCTGCTGAGCTGGGGAAACAACGGCTTGATGCCCTGGTATTTGGACCAGCAAGGAACGTGGATGACGGATACCCGGTATATGTACGGCGGATACTGGAAATCCGGCGACGGAGTTGTGGATACGAACAAGACGTATGGCGGCGGTTATATAAACGGCGGGGATCCTGCCTGGAAAAAGTTGATTACTTTTATGACCGACAAGCTGGAGCATGACGCCGGGTATGACGGAGTGTTTCTAGATACGGTAGATACGCCCGACCCCATAGGAGGAGCTGGGCCTACGACCTCCTGGGGACCAAGAGGAAATTTCGGGTTTACGGCCAAAGGTATGGTGGAGCTGGTGGAAGCCGTCAAAGCGGTAGACCCTTCCAAAATCGTTGCGGCAAACCGCGCCTATTGGTATTTTAATCCCGACGAGGGAACATCGCAATTCGCTGCCCGATACCGGCATGCGATCAATATTTTCTTAACGGAATCATGGTATCACAATCCTTATATTACCTCGGGATCTAAGTTTTACGATGAGAATCCGGCGTTTGCAGGCAACTGGAACACCAATTCATCTTCCCCAACTTATCGAAGCCGTGACAACTTCGGAGGCTTTTGGAAGGATTATATGAATGCGCACGCGAATCAGTCGGACGGCTTTAATATCATCATTGCCGACTTTACCGTTCCAACTTCCGGTAAAGACAAATGGATGAATCAAGTGGTGCTTAACAGCGGATATATGGGCTACGACGTAAGCGGGGCGACTCACTTTGCGACGATGTACGGGGATGCAAAAAACTGGCTGGACAGCCGCGGATATCCGTCCGCATCGTTGGCCGGCATCCATCCGACCGATCTGTACGGAGGATTTAACATCGACGGCGATTTCGCCGATTGGGCAGGCGAAACGCCGATTTATACCAATCCGGCCGGCAGCAATGGCAAAGGCATTACCCAAGTGTATACCAAATTTGTCGGCGATAAGTTTTTCATGAAGATCGACGCTAACACAGCCTTAAACCTGCAAAGCGAAATGATTTATTTTGATTTTGATAAAAAAGGACCGACAGGCTGGCAGGGAGTCTCCTGGCCGATATCGCCGGATACCCGGATTTATTTCGAGAACGCGAATAAGGCCTATCTCGCTCCTCATGTCGCTGGGCAAGGAGATGTATTTAAATTCCCAAGCACGACGATCAGCAATAACGGCTGGCCGGTTGAGGTCAAACAATCCGGAAATTCGGCGGAGCTGGCCTTCGATGCGGATTATATTTTCCCCGCTTCTATGGCGGGACAGGACATTTGGACCTGGTTCCGGGTAGCGAATTTTGGAGGATCTTCAATTAAATTTACCGTTCCCGGCGCGCCTGCTATCCCGAGCGCTCCTGCCGGGCTAACCGCCGCTGCCGGCAACGGGCAGGTTACGCTGAACTGGACCCCCAATCCAGAATCCAACATTGCCGGATTTAACGTGTACCGCGACGGCGTGAAGCTCAACTCATCGTTAATTACGGCTGCTTCTTACACAAGCACAGGATTGTCAAACGGAACCTCGTACAGCTTTCAAGTGTCGGCCGTCAACACAGGCGGTGCAGAGTCGGCAAAGAGCAGTGCGGTTACGGCAGCCCCGCAAGTTCCCGTTCCGACCGCGCCTGCTGCTCCGGCCGGATTAACCGCTGCTGCCGGCAGCGGGCAAGTCACGCTGAATTGGACTCCGAATTCTGAATCCAATCTTGCCGGATACAATGTGTACCGCAACGGCGTGAAGCTCAACACCTCGTTGATTTCGGCTGCATCCTACACAAGCACAGGACTGACAAATGGAACCTCATACAGCTTCCAGGTGTCGGCCGTCAACGCAAGCAGTCTGGAATCGGCGAAAAGCAGCCCGGTAAACGCCATGCCGACAGCCGTTACGTCAATTACAATCGACGGATCCGCCAGCGATTGGGGCTCTATTCCCGTTTTAGCCTCAGGCTCCTCCAATGTTCAATCGTTGAAGGCCAGCAATAACGCAAACCAGTTGTTGTTATTGCTGCAGGGCACTGGCTTGAACGTAAAAGGCCAATTTTTCCTGGATACGGACAACAACCGCTTGACTGGCTATAACGCTGCAGGATGGACAACAAGCGGTGCCGAGAGCGGCGCCGAATACATGCTCGAGAATAACATCCTGTACTATAACTTCGCTCCCGGCTGGTCCTGGACGCGCGTCTACACGTTGTCCGCCTCGGAATTTCAGCGAAACAACAGCGTTGTTGAATTATCCGTTCCCTTATCCAGCATGAGCCTGACAACCGGAAGCACGATACGCATCGGCTATATCAGCAACGACTCGGCTACGAACCGGCTGCCGGCTGGGGCAGCCTCGCTGCCAAGCTATACGCTGGGCAGCTAATGTAAACTAAACGCACAAGGGGCCTGTTGGCGTCATTAAGATGACGCCAACAGGCCCCTTACGTTTAAACGGAATTGTATTGGTTTATTTGCCGTGCAGAACTTCCGGCGTCGTCAGGCGATCGTAGAAATCAACGATCTTGTCCTGATTGTCCGTGCCGCGAACCGCCATAGCGGAGCGAGGATGCTCGTCAAGCAGACCTGTCACCATGTACTCCATGATGTAGCCCCACTCTTCCTTCTCGCGCAGCGGAAGCATATGCTTCTCGACCATTTCCAGCACAGGGCGAACGTTATACTTTGTGCCCGGCAGGTGAGCGACCAGAAGCTCCGTGTTGCAGTTGCCCGCAGCGCGGCCCATGCCGTATACGCTCGCGTCAAGGAATTCAACGCCCTTGTCGACGGCCAGCAGCGTGTTGGCAAACGCCAGCTGCTGATTGTTGTGCGTATGCACGCCGAGCTTTTTGTTCGGCAGATGCTGCTTGAACTTGTCGATCAGGTAGCCGAAATCGCTCGGCTTAAGGCTGCCGTAGGAGTCAACGACGTACACGACGTCGACGACGCTCTCGCGAATCGCCTCAAACGCTTCAATCAGCTGGTTCTCCATTACGTTGGACAGCGCCATAATGTTCAGCGTCGTCTCGTAGCCGCGCTCGTGGAACAGCGAAACCAGCTCCAGAGCCTTGTCCACATCCTGGATGTAACAAGCGACACGAATCAGGTCCAGCATGCTTTCGGTACGCGGAAGCACGTCCGCTTCATCTACACGGCCGATGTCGACCAGTGCGGACAGCTTTGTTTTGCCTTTGTTCGGGATGACCTTGCGCAGGAAGTCATCATTCAGAAAGCGCCAAGGACCTGCAGATTCGGCACCCTTGAGCAGCTTCGGAGAGTTCTTGTAGCCAATCTCCATATACTCAACGCCTGCCTCATCGAGGCTGCGGTACAGATCCTGGACAAATTCAATGCTGAAGTCCCAATTGTTAACTAATCCACCGTCACGGACGGTGCAATCGACGATTTTGCTAATGCTTGTTTTAGCAGACATAGTCTCAGAACTCCTTACATGGGAAAGATTGCGTTCATCCTATAATACGGGAAATGGATGAAGAACGCAAAGAAATTCGTCGAATAACCGTTAACCTCTTCGTACCAGCTCAGCCAGCGTACGGGCCATTACTCCCGTCGCGCCTTTGCCTTCCCAGCCGCGCGCGCGGCTGATCCAGGACGTGCCGGCGATGTCGATATGGAGCCAAGGTTTTTCCCCGACAAACGCGCTGATGAACATGCCGGCAATGCTCGCCGCTCCTTCTCGTCCGGCTCCGTTTTTTAAATCCGCGGCATCGCTGTCGAGCTGGCGGCGATATTCCTTAAAAGCAGGCAGCGGCCATACCCGCTCACCGGTGCGAAGGGCGGCCTCTTCCAGCTGCTGACGAAAAGTTTCGTCGTTGCTCATAATGCCGGAGGCCACTTCTCCGAGCGCTCCGACCACTCCTCCGGTAAGTGTAGCCACATCGACAAGCTTCGTCGCTCCGCGCTTCAGCGCCGTTGTCATTCCGTCCGCCAGCACAAGCCGGCCCTCGGCGTCCGTATTGACGATTTCGACAGTTAACCCGTTCATCATCGTAATGACGTCTCCAGGTTTATACGCGCGCTCCGAAATCATATTTTCCGCGGATGGAATGACCGCCACGACATTGGCCTTCAGCTTCAAGCTGCCAATAATCCGCATTGCGGCCAGCACGGCGGCGGCGCCGCCCATATCGCCGATCATCTCCTCCATGCCTGGAGCGCGTTTTAGCGAATAACCGCCCGTATCAAACGTAATGCCTTTGCCGACGAGACCCCATTTTTCTTCGCTGTCCGGGTCGCCCTCATAATGCAGCACAATCATGCGCGGCGGGTGAACGCTTCCTTTGCCGACCGCCAGCAATCCTCCCATGCCTTGCTCCTGAGCTGTCCATTCATCGATAATCTCGCAGTCCAGATCGTAATCCGCCGCCAGCTGTTCCGCTTCCTCGGCCAGCGCCTCCGGCGTTAACACGCTGCCTGGCAAATGGACAAGGTCCCTCGCCCATACGACTGCTTCCCCAGCCGTAACGCCGCGCTTAAAGCCTTCGTTCCATATGGCTGTCTGCTCCTCCGTAGGCTCGCCGCACAACTGGCATTGCAGTTCCGCAGCATGTACTTTTTTAGACTCCTCCGAGATTGTCTTGCTCCGCTCGTAAGCTCCGAGCACCAGACCCTCCGCAAGCGCCGCAGCCGCATCGCCGGTCTCAATCCCGCCAATTCCGGCATAGAGTGCTGTCGGCAGCAATAAACAGGCGCTGGCTGCCTTTTGGCTGCGAACCTCGCGCGCGGCAGCTGCTCCGAGCCTCCGCAGATCGTCTGCCGATACAGCTCCGCCGCCAAGTCCGATAAATGCAGCCGTGCTGTTAGGAAGCAGGCCGAGCAAAGGAATGCTCAGCGTCTGCTCCGGCGACGCCTTAAAGCTGCCGCGGCGGTAACGCTCCTGCATCGCTTCCTTGACAGCGGGAAGCGCCAGCGGATCTGCCGCATCCAGCTTTTCCGAAGCGGATTCCTGCCCAAGCTCAGCTGCGGTTACGGGACGGACAAGCAGCTCCCAGGGTTGGCTCTGTTCCTGTATGGTATCGGTAAAGGTAATTTTCATTGTATTCATCTCCCTTTCTCATCAAAAGCGCAAAAAAACCGGGATGCGCAATCCCGATTTTAAACTTTTTGCTCAACGATTGGCAAATAGATCATAAATGAAGTCCCCTCCCGGGCCACGCTCGTTACGCGAATCGTTCCGCCGTGATTGCGGATGATGCGGTAGCTGACGGAAAGGCCAAGCCCGGTACCGGATTCTTTCGTCGTAAAAAAGGGGTCGAACAGCCGGTTCAGCGTCGCGCGGTCCATGCCTTTTCCGTTGTCCTTGATCGTAATTTCCGCAAAGTCGGTTTTGCGCTTCAAGATGACGTCAATTCGTCCCGGCCGTTCGCCATTCATCTCAGCGATGGCGTCCATGGCGTTTTTGAACAGATTGAGCACAACCTGCTTGATCTGCTTCACGTCGATTGACACTTGAAGATCCGCTTCATACGACTCCAGATAAATCTGGCAGTTATGCATGAGCGCCTCGCTTTCGCTGAGCAGGCTCACTTCCTTGAGCAGCGATGTGAGGCGAATCGTTTGCTTCATCGGAGCGGTCGGCTTGGACGAATTCAAAAATTCATAGATGATATCGTTCGCCCGGTCGATCTCGGCCACCATAATTTTGGCGTATTCCTCTTTGCCCAGATCAACTAACACCGGCCGCAGCAGCTGGATAAATCCTCGAATCGACGTCAACGGATTGCGAATCTCATGCGCAATGGCTGCCGCGATTTTGCCGAGCATCGCCAGCTTGTCGTTCTGATAGGCAGTCTGCTCAATCTGCTTATATTCGGAAACATCCTTCATGCTGATCAAATATTCGCCGTCCAGCTGATCTCCGTAGGTGGCGGTAATGAGCAAATGCCGTCCATTGCTGTCTTGAAACTCAAAATATTTGTTGCGGCGTACAATAATTTCGCGATAAAGGCGAATGAGCAGCCTGCGGGTCAGACGGGACAGCTGGGAATGGCGCATAATCTCCAGAATGCTGCATCCGATAAGCGTTTTGCGCGGAACGTCCAGAAATTTAGCCATCTGCAGATTCATGAACGTGACGATGCCATCCGTGTCAAAAAGCGCGATGCCGCTGTCCATATGCTGGAGAACATTTTCGTACTTGCTCTTAACCCTCTCGAAGGAACGGTAAGAACGGCTCAGCAGCTCGCGCATTTCAATGTAGCGGTCGTCTGCCGGCCGTTCGGGCTGGTATCGGAAACGGTAAGAAACCATCAGCTCGATGAGGAACAGAAAGGAGCGGCTGTATAGCTCCAGAGCTTCCTCCGAATCGACGTTCAGGACAATATTGCGCATGCATTCTTCATGGATTGCAATAATTTCCTCAGGTCCAATGCTTTGAAACATTTTCCCTAACTCCGTCGCCTGGTACAGGGACGCCTCGCTTCCGCTGCGTATATATTCGGCAAGCGCCGGGAAGTAGCGCTTTCGAATTGCCTGCATTTAACCTTGCTCCTCTCCGTTAGCAAACAGCTGGAGCTGTATCGGGTCCGAGTTCATGTAGTAGGAGGGAGGCAGCCACTTACGAAACGTGATGAATGTCCCAACGCGACGGGTAATTGCGATATCCCATTCCTCCGACCAAAGCGACTTCCATTCCTCCTCAAGCTCACGGGAGAAGCTGCAGCTGCCGATTAAAGACCACTCCAGCCCCTCTTCTCCCGTCTCGTTCCGCACTCTGCCGATAAGCATCTGGCTCTTCTGATGCATCTCCACAAAACAATTCGAGAGTTCTGAAATGGCATAGGCGACGCGCGTCTGATCAATAATTCCAAATCCAAGCTCTCTTGCAAGCTCCCTGCCTCTTTGGCGAGCTCTAATGGCATCCTTGACATTGCTGATGTTGAACAGTTCCATCTCCATGTACGAGCCCCGCCTCCCGTAATATCCTGTCAGGATCGCAGTCAAGCCGTCGTTTCGTAAACTAATCATAGGATTCGCTGTCAACTAGTGTCAATCGGAAATAATGTCGAATAATGCCATTATACGCATCGCTTTAATGATAGCTTGAAAAGCGTCCCTCAACGGCGTACTTCATGCAGCTCTTCCCAGGTCATCACATGCGCAAAATGCGTCATATCGCCGCAATTGATGCCGCAATTGCGTTGGCTTCACCGTTCGAATCAGTCGGTCTCGTCGTCTTCGTCATCATCATCGTCGTTGCGGTCATCTCGGTCACGATTGTGGTGATGATCGTCATCATCTTGATCACGGTCTTCGTCGTAGCGGTCATCATCGTCGCGGTTTTTGTTTTTATAAGCGTCGTGATCGTCGTCTTCCTTGCGGGAGTTATCGTTTTTCTCGTGCTTTTTTTGCTCGGTGTCGTTTTTCAGCTTCTGCTCCGCTTCCTTCAAACGTTCTTCCGCTTCCAGCTTTTTCCGCTCCAGTTCTTTACGGGCCTGCTCCGCTTCCTTGCGGAGCTTCTCAATCAGCTGTTCCTTCTCGCGGAGCCATTCTGATTTATCTCGATCCCAGTGATCGTCCCAGTCCTCATCATCGTCCCATTTGTCCTTCCAATCATCATCACGGTCCCGCCCGTTTGTATGACCGTTGTTATGCGGCTTGGCTGATGCAGACGGCGAAGGCTTACTTTTGACAATGCTTGCCTGAGGCACTGGCGGCCGGGTCGAAGACGGCGATTTAGTTGCAGTCCCCGAAGGTTTGTCAATCGAAGGCTTGACTGTGGGGCTGGCGCTTGGCCGGCCATCTTCTTGACCCGCAGCCTGCTGTTTATTCGCAGATGCACTCGGCTGCGGAGTCGGCTGATGTGCACCCGTCGCATTCGCAGCCCGATCCCGTTTCTCCTCCTCAGCCAGCTGGTTTAGCTTGTCGGGATCAAGACTCGTCCCATCATTCACCAGCAAATCGACGCCGCCTTGCCATTTAGAGGCCGCTTGCAAAGGCTGCATGCGGAATTGCTCCAGACTGACGGAGTATCCCTTGTCTTTGGCCAGCAAATAAACGGTCATTCCGCCGATTGAGAGTCCAAGCTCGGACGCTTCCTCCATGACGGCAGGAGTAGATTCCAGCTCCGTTATCTTGATTCCGGCATGGCCTTCAACGCTTGCAGCAGCGTCGAAAGCTTTTTTAGCCTCCGATTCCAGTCGGCTCAACACCTCCTGATCCGCCCCATCCAGCTTGACGCCTGCCAGCAGCACGTTCGCTGTGCCATCGTCCAAATAGGAACGTTCCGCCAGCTCTCCGGCCAGATAGTGCAACAGTCCGGATACCGGCTCTCCGTCATAATCCATGCCCTCGACAATAGGGATGGCATCGGCGTTAACCGCCCGCAGCGACCTTACGGCCAACTTATCGTCCACCCCAATTTCAAAGCTGGGGTTAATGTCCATGCTAATGACAGCAACGACAGGCCTGGCTTCCGCTCTCTCGGATAGGAAGATGGGAATGGCGATAATAAGCGCCATCGCCGCTGTTGCAGCCGGCAGCCACCAAATATGGCGCGAGACGCGCTGTCTCTCCGGCGCAGAGAGGCTGACCTCTTCGCCGGTTTGTTCCCCTCCGCGGCTTTTTACTTTACGGAACCGTCCGTCCGGGGTGAGCACGATCAATTTGCCCTTTTTAACTTCCAGCACGATTCCTTTTCCGCTCACAGCCCTTTCCCCCCTGCTGATAACTCCCGCTCCGGCTCCGGCTGTTCCGGACCCAGCTGCAAATAATCCGATAAATAAGGATAATGTCCCCGAAGTAAAACCGCGACCGCAATTAAATACTTCCGGTTGCGTTCAATTGTTTTGCGCGACACACCGGCCAGCTCCGTCAGCTCCTTGACGGGCAGCCGGCGCGACTGGACAAGCAGTCCCCACAATCCTTCCGTAAAAGCAAGTCTGCGCGCAATCCCTTGCACAAGAATTCGCGAATCTTCATGTTTAGGAGAGCTGTCCGCCAAATCCGTAAACCGGATTCCATACCCGGCAAGCTCGGCGGCATATTCCTCAATCTCCATGCGCCGGTTTTCCGAGTCTCGCTCCTGCTGGTAGCGGGATACGGCCTGTTTAGCCCATGTTGCCTGCACATTCTCTTCCAGCTGGCCGTCCTGCACAAGATTGCCTGCAGGAAGCGACTGCCAATGACGCTTCTCCCGCCGGAGATGGTCGATGAGCCGCCGCCGGATAACCGTTTCGGCAAAACTCGTAAAGGAGCGCCCGGACTTCGAGGAAAACTGGTGGATCGCCTCATTAAACGCAATAAGCGCAATGCTGAATTCGTCGTCTCGGGCCGGATCTATGTATCGCTTGCAAAAACGGCTCGTCGCCTTAAGAATAAACGGCCGGTAATCCTGAATGAGCTGCTCGCGCAAGCTCTCGTTGCCTTGCTGGATTTTATGAATCGTTTCGGCAAGCTGTTCCTTGCCTTCTTCCGACTTCTGCTTGAAGCTGAAGCGTCCCAGCCATCGTTTGAACAACATCAGCAGCAATACAGCACCTCGTTTCTATACGGTTCGCAATCGTTTGTCCAATTGCGGGAGTAGGTGAAAAATAAAAGATGCCTCCGTGGCAGGAGGCATCTCATTGGCTAACAGAGACCTTCGGAGGTTCGCTTGGCCTTCAGCTTGTTGCGGCGGGAGTTAAGTATTCCCAGCCTTTTTTTCAGCTCTGCTTCCCAGGTCGAGTCTCCTAGATGTTTGGCGAATCCCAGCAGATCCAGAGCCATATCAATCTGGCTCATCACGACGTCCATCGGGTCTTCGTTGTCGTGATTGACGCAATTTTCAAAAAGAGCCTTGCTGCGCTGATCGACGTAATCCTGAAAATCAACCTCGGACACACCGTCTCCATGCGCATATTCGGCGAGAATTTCATATTCGCTCTCTATCATATAATGAATATCTACGCGATGGCAAACCGGACAGAACAAAATGGGGACATTATGAATGTGCGTCCGGTAATGCCTAAGCGTGCCCTTTGTACCGATCATGCTTGCTCCGCAGCAAAAACTCATCCCTGGTTCCCTCCTTGTTAAACAGTTATTTGCCATCTGTCTTCTGATTTTTCTGTCATTATATTCGTCGCCAACGAGCGAAATTCCTGCTTCAATGGAACAAAGCCTGTCTCTAAAGGCCGTTAAAAAGTTTCCTTATTACTCAAAAATTGGACGTTAGGGAATTTCAGTCGGCGGTACCTGCCCCGGTTCTATCTCCGGCCCGCTAGGCAATTCAGGAAGCTCTGGAGCGCGTTCCGGCGCTATCTCGGGCTTGTCCGGCAGAGGCACGATCTCCGGCTTATCCGGCTGCTCGATTTCCGGGGAAGGCGGCGGGATTATTTCAGGTTTCGGCTCCTTTGGGTCATGGGCAGACTTCGGGTACGTATGATCCGGTTCAAGCATCATTTCGCAGCCTCCTCTTCCTTGAAGTGGATTCTGTTATTCTTAACCTTTGCTTGGAATTAAGACGCATCAAGCGGAAAAAAAGATGCTGGCACCTGATCTTCCTCAGCTCGTAACCGGGAATCCGACGGAATTTCATTGGGACCATTCCATTGAACGCGAAAAAGCCAGAGCATTCGCTCTGGCTTGTCCGTGTTTATGCAATTCTATCGGCTTATGCCGGAGCATCAGCCTGGGGGTGAATTAAACCGTAACCAGGTTTTTGTCGCCTGGCTTCCAGTTCATTGGGCACAGGCCGCCGGATTGCAGCGCCTGCAGCACGCGAAGCGTTTCTTCAACGCTGCGGCCTACGTCGTTATGGTTAACGACTTGGTATTTGAGTTCGCCTTCCGGATCGATGATGAACAGGCCGCGCAGTGCGATGCCTTCTTCTTCGATCAGGACGCCGTAGTCACGGGATACTTGCTTCGTGATATCGGCAGCAAGCGGGAAGTTCAACTGGCCAAGGCCGTTGTCGTTTTTGGACGTGTTGATCCAAGCTTTGTGGCTGTGGATGCTGTCGATGCTGACGCCGAGAATCTCGGTGTTCAGCTTTTTGAACTCTTCAGCTGCGTCGCTAAGAGCCGTAATCTCCGTTGGGCACACAAACGTGAAGTCCAGCGGGTAAAAGAAGAATACGAGCCATTTGCCGCGGTAGTCGGAAAGGGATACTTTACCGAACTCTTTGCCTTGACCGTCTACAGTCTCCATCGTAAAATCCGGGGCCAGACGGCCTACCAAACGTTCTGCCATTGTTCCGAATTACCTCCTTGACGCTTAGAGCGTGAGTATATGTTGTCACCTCTCGTGACGTTCTATGCGATCATATCATTAATTGCAGAACATAGTCAATATTAGATTGAAATAATTATTATCTGAAAATCAGAGTCAGACTTTACGGAGAGCATTCACGATCAGATCGCCCATTGCCGTCGTTCCGATTGCTTTTGATTTGTCGACAGCGATATCGCCCGTACGGTGGCCTGCATCCAAAACTTCCTTAACGGCGTCTTCAATCGCTTGCGCAGCGTCCGCATAACCAAATGTCAGGCGGAACATGAGCGCAACGGACAGGACGGTCGCGATCGGGTTGGAAATGCCTTGTCCGGCAATGTCAGGCGCGGAACCGTGCACCGGCTCGTACAGGCCGAAGCTGCCCTCTCCAAGCGATGCAGAGCTCAGCATGCCGATTGAACCGGTCAGCATAGCCGCTTCGTCGCTCAAAATGTCGCCAAACATGTTCTCCGTCACGATAACGTCGAAGCTCGATGGACGGCGAAGCAGCTGCATCGCGCAGTTGTCTACGAGCACATGCTCCAGCTCAACCTCAGGATACTCAGGAGCAATCCGGTTTACAACCTCGCGCCACAGGCGGGAAGTTTCCAATACGTTTGCTTTATCGACGGATGCAAGGCGTTTGCTGCGCGTCATTGCAATTTCGAACGCCTGACGGACGATACGCTCTACCTCTTGCACATTATAAACGCAAGTGTCGACCGCTTCTTGGCCGTTTTCACCCTCGCGGCGGAATTTCTCGCCGAAGTAGATTCCCCCGGTCAGCTCGCGCACAACGATCAGGTCTGTACCTTCAAGCACTTCCGGCTTCAGCGTGGAGGCGTCCTTCAGGCAGTCAAATACGTTTGCCGGGCGGATGTTGGAGAACAGGCCCAGCGCTTTGCGGATGCCGAGCAATCCCGTTTCCGGGCGCAGCTCCTTGGAGTTGTTATCCCATTTTGGACCGCCAACCGCTCCGAGCAGAACGGCGTCGGCATTTTTACAAATGTCCAGCGTTTCCTGCGGCAGCGGCGTACCCTTTTCGTCGATGGCGATGCCGCCGAACAGCCCGTGCTCAAATTCAAAACGGTACTCGTACAGCTCCTCGATTTTGCGGATCACTTTAATTGCTTCCCCGACTACCTCGGGTCCGATTCCGTCGCCTGCGATAACGGCGATTTTTTTGACTTCTGCCATATAAAAACACTCCCGTCTTCATTTCATAATCGATTGATAATAACTATCAATAGTTGTATCATACTTAAGCTTCCGTGCCCAAGATTGGAAAGCTATCGTCGTAATAGGCCATACCTATAGAGATATCAGACTTCCATACTTGCTTTTTGAATGCCGCTAATAAGTGCTAAAAAGACCTCAGCTCCACTATAAAAAGCGGCGCCGAGGTCTCTATAAAAACTGCTTTAGATCAAGCTCATTTTATCCCGGCGTCCCGGAGCTTTGCGTTTCTCGATCAGCCGGTTAAGCGCATCGACATAAGCGCGGGCGCTCGCCTCCAAAATATCGGTGCTGACGCCGCGACCTTGCGCGGTTGCCTCACCTTGGCGCAGCACGACATGAACCTCTCCGAGCGCGTCCTTGCCGTGAGTAACGGATTTGATGGAGTAGTCCTCCAGCTCAACCGCCTCCGCAGTCAGGCCGTCAATGGCGTTGAACAGCGCGTCGATGGAGCCGTTGCCCTCTGCAGTGCCCGTCTGTACGCCTTTGCCTTCAACATTGATCGTAACGGTCCCTTTTGGCGTGGAACGGTTGCCGTAGTGAACCTCGATCGTTTCCAGCGCGTAAACCTCCGTCGCAGCAGCGAGCTTCTCCTCCAGCATAGCAAGCAGATCCTCGTCGGTGACGTTTTTCTTGCGGTCGGCCAAATCCTTAAATTTGGCGAAGGCGGTGTTGAGCGCCTCCTCCTCAAGGGCATAACCAAGGTCGAGCAGCTTCTCGCGGAACGCGTGGCGGCCGGAGTGTTTGCCCATAACGAGCTTGGATTCCTTGATGCCGATCGTTTCGGGAGAAATAATCTCGTACGTCGTTTTTTCTTTCAGCATGCCGTCCTGATGAATGCCGGACTCATGCGCAAAAGCGTTGGCGCCGACGATAGCCTTGTTGCCCGGAACGACCATGCCGGTCAGCTTGCTGACCAGACGGCTCGTGCGCGCGATTTCCTGAAGCTTCAAGCCCGTTTTGGCTCCAAAAAGAGCCCCGCGAGTTTCCAGCGCCAGAGCGACCTCTTCAATCGCTGTATTGCCCGCACGTTCGCCGATGCCGTTGATTGTGCCCTCGATCTGGTCCGCGCCGTTCAGCACGGCTGCCAGCGCATTGGCTGTAGCCATCCCAAGATCATCATGGCAGTGGGCGCTCAGCTGGATCGTTTCGATGCCGGGAACGTTTTCCTTGAGCGTTTTGAAAATGTTGCCAAACTCGGCTGGAGTCATATAACCGACCGTATCGGGAATATTGACGACCGTTGCGCCAGCTTTGATGGCCATTTCCGTAACCTCGCAGAGGAAGTCCAGCTCAGTGCGTCCGGCATCCTCCGGCGAGAATTCGATTTTGTTGAAAAATTGCTTGGCGTAGCGGATCGCCTTGTCAGCGGTCGCAAGCACCTGCTCCTTTTCCATCTTCAGCTTATGCTTGCGGTGGATCGGCGAGGTCGCCAGAAAGATGTGAATGCACGGGTCGGCAGCATCCTTCAGCGCTTCCCAAGCCGCGTCAATATCCCGCTCTACGGCGCGGGCGAGACCGATGACCGTTGCGGATTTGACCGCTGCGGCTACTGCCTGCACGGCTGCAAGGTCGCCCGGCGAGGCCGCAGGAAATCCCGCTTCAATCCGATCGACGCCCAGCTTCTCCAGCTGGAGGGCGATCTCCACCTTTTCTTGGGTATTCAGGTTGACCCCTGGCGATTGCTCGCCGTCGCGGAGCGTTGTATCAAAAATATAGATTTTACGCATACCGGCACCTCCATTTCGAGTTATTAATCGTAAAAGCGGCAAACGCGCCTCATTCCTGGAGGAAGAAGCGCGCCGTCCACTGTTTCTTACTTCTTGATCCAGTGCATCAGCTCACGAAGCTGAGCGCCGGTTTTTTCGATTGCATGCTCCGACTCGTTGCGGCGGGTAGCCGTTAGCATAGCGCGGCCGGATTTGTTCTCGAGGATGAAGTCGCGGGCGAATTTGCCCTGTTGGATGTCGGAAAGAACTTCCTTCATCGCTTTTTTTGTTTCGTCCGTCACGATGCGAGGGCCAGTTACGTAGTCGCCGTATTCAGCCGTGTTGGAGATGGAATCGCGCATGGAAGCCAGTCCGCCTTCGTACATCAGGTCGACGATCAGCTTCAGCTCATGCAGACACTCGAAGTAAGCCATCTCTGGAGCGTAGCCTGCTTCAACAAGCGTTTCGAAGCCGGCTTTGACCAGCGCGGACGTGCCGCCGCAAAGTACTGCTTGCTCGCCGAACAGATCCGTTTCGGTCTCTTCGCGGAAGGAAGTTTCGAATACGCCTGCACGGGTGCAGCCGATGCCTTTAGCATAAGCAAGGCCGATTGCTTGAGCGTTGCCCGTAGCGTCCTGCTCGATTGCGATCAGTCCAGGAACGCCGAAGCCTTCTACATAAGTGCGGCGAACCATGTGGCCCGGGGATTTAGGAGCGACAAGCAGAACGTCCGTGTCTTTGCTTGGCACGATTTGGCCAAAGTGAACGTTGAAACCGTGGGAGAACATCAGCGCCGCGCCTTTTTTCAGGTTTGGTGCGATTTCGTCGTTGTATACTTGAGCTTGAGTTTCGTCCGGCATCAAGATTTGAACAACGTCAGCTTTACGGGTAGCGTCAGCAACGGACAGAACTTCGAAGCCGTCGTTGCGCGCTTTGTCGGCGGATTTGCCTTCGCGAAGACCGATAACAACTTTCACGCCGCTGTCACGCAGGTTTTGCGCTTGTGCGTGGCCTTGGCTTCCGTAGCCGATTACGGCAATCGTTTTTCCTTGGAAAATGCTGAGATCCGCGTCGTTTTCGTAGTACAATTTAACTGCCATGATATGATGATGCCTCCTTTAAATTTGAACCCCTTTGAGCGGGTGTTTAAAGAGATAACGCACTAAAGCTGAACTGCTGAAGCCGTCGCTCTCCTTAAACTCCCGCTCAAAGCGGGCTTTATAGGTAGAAATTATAGCGTTATAGGTGCGTTTTCGAACTTATCAAAAAATTCCGACTACGAGCGTACAGTTCCGCGGTTCATTGCGGTAATACCGGTGCGGGAAAGCTCCCGGATGCCGTATGGGCGGAGCAGTTCAATCATGGCGTCGATTTTTTCCGGTGATCCGACAACCTGCACGATCAGCGTCGTAGGAGCGATGTCTACTACAGCTGCACGGAACGTTTCGACTACGCCCAGAATTTCCGGACGGACCGCAGGATCGGCGCTGACCTTGATAAGTGCGAGCTCGCGCTCGACCATCGGGCTGGCGCTAACGTCGACAACCTTGATTACGTCGATAAGTTTGTATAGCTGTTTGGATACTTGCTCAAGCAGCTTGTCGTCGCCGGCGGTCACAATAACCATTCGGGAAAGACCCGGCTCTTCGCTGGCTCCCACCGTGATGCTCTCGATATTGAATCCGCGGCGGCCAAACAATCCGGCAACCCGCTGCAAAACGCCTGGCTGGTCGTTGACCAGAATCGCTATCGTATAGTTGCGCTTCATTCTTCATCCCCCATGAGCATAACGTCGATCGTGTTGCCCTGCGTGACCATGGGATACACGTTCTCGCCCTTGCGAACGACAAACTCCACAACAGCCGGACCCGGATGCGCGAGCGCTTCCTTCCATGCCGCCTCCGCCTCTTCCTTGTTCGTTGCCCGGAATCCTTTGACGCCGTAGGCTTCGGCAAGCTTGACGAAATCGGGGCTGCCAGCGAGATCGATATGGCTGTAACGGTTGTCGTAGATGATTTCCTGCCACTGACGAACCATGCCAAGCACCTGGTTGTTGATGATGGCTACTTTTACCGGAATGTTGTTAATGGCGCAAATTGCGAGCTCTTGTGCGCACATCTGCATGCCGCCGTCACCGTTAATGCTGACGACAAGCCGATCCGGGTTCGCCATTTGAGCGCCGATCGCAGACGGGAATCCGAAGCCCATCGTACCGAGACCACCGGAGGTGATCCAGGAGCGCGGCTGATTGAAACGATAATATTGAGCAGCCCACATCTGGTGCTGGCCAACGTCCGTCGTAACGATCGCGTCGCCGTTCGTCGTATCATGAATCATGCTGATAACCCATTGCGGCTTAAGCTCGGTGTCGGAATCCGTATAACGCAGCGGCTGCTCCTGCTTCCACTGGCTTACTTGAGCCCGCCATGCATCGGCTTTAGCGGCGTAACCAACCTCGGCATTGACGAGAGCAAGCGTTGTTTTGACGTCGCCGACAATCGGGATATCCGTTGGAACGTTTTTGCCGACTTCGGCCGGATCGATATCGATATGAACGATTTTGGCTTTCGGCGCGAAGCCGTCCAGCTTCATTGTCACCCGGTCGTCGAAGCGCGCTCCGATGTTGATCAGCAGATCGCATTCTTGAATCGCTTTGTTAGAGGTGTACGTTCCGTGCATGCCCGGCATGCCGAGCCACAGGTCGTTGCCGCTCGGGAAAGCTCCAAGGCCCAGCAGCGTTGTCGTTACCGGAATTCCGGTTTTGGTGATGAATTCCAGCAGCTCCTCGTGTCCGCCGGAGTACACAACCCCGCCGCCTGCCAGCACAACGGGGCGCTCTGCTTCGGAAACGGCTTTAATTAGCTTGTCGAGCTGCGGCTTGCGCGGCGTTACCGTCGGATTGTAACCGCGGATGCTTACTTCCGTTACCGGCTTGAACAGCGTTTTGGCGGCGGAAACATCCTTAGGAATATCGATCAGCACCGGACCTTTGCGGCCTGTATTCGCGATATGGAACGCCTCGTGAATTACGCGCGGCAGATCCTCAACGTCGCGGACCAGGTAGCTGTGCTTTGTGATCGGCATCGTAATGCCGGTAATGTCGGCTTCCTGGAAAGCGTCCGTGCCAATGAAGCTCGTGGCTACGTTGCCGGTAATAACGACCATCGGAACCGAATCCATGTAGGCCGTTGCAATTCCCGTTACAAGGTTTGTCGCTCCCGGACCGGAGGTTGCGATGCATACGCCTACTTTGCCCGACGCCCTCGCATAACCGTCAGCCGCATGGATAGCGCCTTGTTCATGACGGGTCAGAACGTGATTGAAGTCCTTGAAGCCGTGCATTGCATCATAGATGAAAAGCACCGCGCCGCCGGGATAGCCGAATACACATTCCACACCCTCGAGCACCAGGCTGCGGAGAAGAATTTCGGAGCCGCTGACCACTTCTGGGGTCCTCATTCTTTCCATGATTTCTTCTTTTGAACGTAATGCTTCGCCCTGCATAACCATCATGTGTTCCTCCCTTCGTGACGGCGGCGGTGTCGACTGACCGCCTTCGCCCTCTATTGTGAAACAAAAAAACCTTCCGCCCTCTATGCCGTAGCATAGGGACGAAAGGTTTATCTTCCGTGGTACCACCCAGGTTTGCGCCGCATCTCGCAATGCGAAGCCTCATGAAGTAAGACACAAATAAAGCGTCTTACATCGGCAGGTTAACGCATGCCATGCGATTCCCCCTAATAGGATGCAAAGGGCATCTTTTCAGGAAAACAGCTCCGAGGTGAGCTCGTTGGAAAGGGGTGCTGGCGGCGGTTGCAGCTAATCCGTCGCTCTCTGTACAGTAGAGCCCTTAACACTTCGTCCTCATCATAGCCGTTCGGGTATAAGCTTAGACCTTATTATATGTTTGAGCTTACCATCCGTCAATACTTAGATTGAGCCGGGAATGCAAAAGTTATGTATTCCCCTGAATTTTTATCCTTTCGCAACCGCAAATCCGCTGCATACACTATAGCGCAAGCACCCGGCAATCGGCGCGTAGCGAGGAGTTTGAGGCCTGCCGCCGCTGCCCTTAAGGCGGGATAAAATGAACTCAATCTATTATCGCTCGCTGGATAACAGCGATCTTCCGGAGCTGGTAAAACTCATTCAAAACGAGCTGATTCCGATGTCATATACGGTCAATCCAGATGACGCATCCGTCATTGCAGGCTTGCCTGACCGGCTTCGCAGCGGAGAAACGATCGTTGCAGCTCTCTCCAAACGCGGCAAAACATTAGGGTTTGTCCATTTTAGCCTCATGCAAGGAATTCTGCATATCGATATGCTTGTCATTCAGCCGCAGTCACGCAAACATGGCATCGGCAAAGAGTTAATGAAACTGGCTGAGCAGCGCGGCCGAATCGCAGGTTCCGTCATGTCTGTTCTTTATGTGGACGATGTCAACGAGAGAGCACGCCGATTCTATATCCGTGAAGGATATGAATCGGTGCGCCATTTTCCCGAATTAAAAGTTACGATGTGGACGAAGCCGCTCTGAAGAGCAGACAACAGCCCCGTCCGTCCGTATTAGTAGAAGCCCTTGCCTCCTCCGCCGTACGGAGAGCAGCATCCCGGACCAGGTCCATAAGGACCGTAGCCGCCGGGGCCGTAAGGACCCGGTCCATAAGGGCCCGGACCGTACGGGCCGTAGGGGCCAGGACCATAGGGGCCGCCGCATGGGCCGCATCCGGTTGCCGAAAGGCCGATTGCAAGAACTGAAAACAAAGCCAAAGGCAGAATAAATGCGCGAACCCGCGCTTTACCCGGTTCATCCTTTACCCTTACAAAAAGAGTATCCTTAGTGAATCTTTCCAGCTTGCCGCTGATCGTAGATCCATCCCTCAAATTGACCTGAACTTGCTGGCCGACAAACGACTGAACGTGCTGTCTGGTTATTGTAGACAACTTGTGTTCCTCCTTTCCCTTTCTTCTCAACATATTCAGTCTCTCATCGAGCGGCATGTACGGATGTCCTGCGTCGGACAAAACGGGCCCCGGACGGATTTAGGAAATCAGGTTCCGCCTTCATTTAGGACGACAGAATCCGGCTAAAAACAAAAAAAGGAAGCCTGCATATGCAGGCTTCCTCGTATAACTAAGCGTTCAGCTTTTGCTTGGCAACGTTAGCCAGGCTGTTGAACGAGCTGATGTCGTTCACGGCCAGGTCGGCAAGAACCTTACGGTTCACTTCGACGCCGGCTTGTTTCAGGCCGAACATGAATTTGCTGTAGGACAGGCCGTTTTGACGAGCTGCCGCGTTGATCCGAACGATCCACAGCTTGCGGAAATCACGCTTCCGTTGACGACGGTCACGGTAAGCGTAAAGCAGGGATTTGTTAACCTGCTCCTTTGCTGTTTTAAATAGGCGGTGTTTGGAACCGAAGTAACCTTTTGCGAGTTTAAGAATCCGTTTGCGGCGACGGGCGCGAACGAATCCGCCTTTTACTCTTGCCATGATAATACCCTCCTGTAGGTTCTATTAAAAATTCGATAGAAATAAAATGCTATTTCAATTGCGCAAGGCCTTGAGCCAAACGGCGAATGTCGCCTGCAGCCATGTTCGGCTGAGTAGCCAGAACACGCTTCGTGCGGCCGGATTTATGGGAAAGCAGGTGGTTGCGGTACGCTTTGTAACGCTTAACCTTGCCAGTTCCCGTAATTTTGAAGCGGTCTTTCAAACTGCTGTGCGTCTTCATCTTAGGCATGTCTTTATCCTCCTTGAATAATGAATGATCAGTTGTTGTTCTTCGGTGCCAAAATCATGATCATGCTGCGTCCTTCCAGTTTCGGCACACGCTCGACGTTACAAATATCGTTAACTTCCGTAAGCAGGCGCTCCAGAATGCGCTGGCCGACTGCAGCATGCGCGATTTCGCGGCCGCGGTAACGGACCGAGGCTTTCACCTTGTCGCCTTCGCCCAGGAACTTGATGACGTTGCGGAGCTTCGTCTGATAGTCATGCTCGTCGATGTTGGAGCGGAACCACACTTCCTTCAGATCAACCGTCTTCTGGTTTTTGCGGGCTTCCTTATCCTTCTTCTGCTGCTCATAGCGGAACTTGCCGTAGTCCATAATCCGGCAAACCGGCGGTTTCGCTTGAGGAGCAATGTTGACCAGATCCATATTGGCGTCAATGGCCATCTGCAGAGCTTCGCGAATCGGCTTGATTCCAAGCTGCTCGCTTTCGGGTCCGACCAGGCGTACTTCTCTCGCCCGGATGTCGTCGTTAATTTGATGATCTCGGCTAATAACCGTCCACCTCCGAATGGAATTGATTGCTTCATTTGCATTATAAACAAACAAAAGCGGGTCCTGCAGCAGGACCCGCGTGATACGCCGTATGTGCCGATGCTATTCCTCTTAGAAGGAAGACCGGTAAACGCGCGATCGCAGACCAGCCGACAAAATCGGGCAGGTGAGAAGCGGGTGCTTCTGCTTGTGCGAATAGCTATTCAAAGCCATTAGTTAAACAACCTAAAGCAATATACCATGATTAGGTTACTGATGTCAACCTGTCTTCAAGAAGCCTGTTTGCCTTGAACTTCTTCCAACCGAATGACGCGAGTATGCTGAGTATGGCTCCACTGCTTGTTGTTTTGCGTGAAAAAGGCGTAGAACGTAATCGGCAGCCAGCTCAGCTGGAACACGATCATAGAAAGCAGATGTGTGTACATTTTGCGCGACTTGACTCCCTCAAGCACCATGACAATCGGAAACATGATTGCCGCAGCGGCAAGAGCAACGGCCGGCAGCCAAATCGGCAAATACGTGTAGATCGACTTAAACAGATTATCAGCCGGCAAAATGGAATCCGCCCAGATAATAACGGTTCCTACAAATCCAAGGAATGTTGTATACACAGAGAACGAGTACAGCGCCGCATCAAACTTGACGAAGTTCCGCTCCTTGATACTTGCCCAAAGAAGAGGCAGGAAATAGTGTCTCGCTACGGTAAAGTGACCCTGCATCCAGCGAAGCCGTTGGCGTGCAGAAGCTTTAAACGTCACCGGCTTCTCATCGTATACCTTGGCTTCAAAATTGAGCACCGGGTGAATGCCCCGTTGAACGCAACGCATGGAAAACTCAAGATCCTCAACAAGACTGGTCGCTCCCCAGCCCATCTCCTTCATAAGCTTGCTTTCAAAGCACATGCCCGTGCCGCCAAGAAAGTTCGCCATGCCGAGATTTCTGCGGGACAGCTGCCACAGCCGGTTACAGTACCAGTAAGTGATGCCATAAGAAGCGGTAACCCAAGAATCATCCGGGTTCTTCGTATCCAGGTAGCCTTGTATGACCTGATGTCCGTTGCACAGGTCGTTGTTCATGTGAATCAGAAAATCCGTATTCACCAAATTGTCGGCGTCAAACATGACGATCGCATCGTATTGCTTCGGCATTGCCCACAATTCTTTGAGCATCCATTCAATCGCAAAACCTTTGCCCTTGAGCTGGTTGTTGAAACGTTCGCAGGCATGTACTCCCATACTGCGGGCGATATCGGCCGTATTGTCCGTACAGTTGTCGCAAATAACAAATACATCGTACAGCTCTTTGGGATAATCAAGATTTTTAAGATTTTCAATCAATGCACCCACGACTTTCTCCTCGTTGTGAGCAGCCACCAAAATGGCGAATGATTTTTGCGGCTGATGCTGAATGATCTTTTTCTTCCTGTAAATCCCAAACAGCGCCAAAACAAACTGATAAATCCCTATAAACGCCAGAAAAATCTGAAGTGCAACCATAATCGAATTAGCTATCACTTGTCTTGCCCCCTTGAGACCCCGATTTTAATATATTCTCTCTTTTAGTGAAGCGGGTTTGTTCTCTCTCTGTATTTTGCTGTGTGGGTCGTTGCCAAACAACCATTCTGATTTTCCACAGTTCCGTTGGCTTTGTCAAAATCAGAAAAGCGGTTCATTTGCCTAATAGCAACTGGAAAAACGCTTGCATCACCCATTAACGACTAGGATACCCTCATTTACTGCCGCTAACCGCATCTTCCATTCATTTGCTGGCATTTTGATGCTTTCGTCCTTATCAACGAGCAACGAACGCGAAAAGTTCCCCTAATCCGACACGCCGCTTGTGTCTATTCGGTGAACGAAAAGCTCATTCTCCCCCGCAACTACATCCTTCCTACCATCATTACCATCGTAAAGCACCGGTAAAACGCCCCTAAACATAATTCTCCGATAACAATTCCAACCTAAAATGGGTTATGATGTTCAGACTCCGCTCTCAAGGTTATGATAGGTGTACGAGCACGAGGGAGGAATTGCAGATGAGCGCATTAATCGGCTGGCTTCGAACGAAGGAGCGGAGGCTGTTATTGTGGCTGAACCGCGGGCCGGTCAACTTGCGGCTTCACGCGTTCATTCGCCGGTGGCTGGCGACGATCACGCATATGGGAGGGGCGACCTTCACGCTGAGCACCTCCATTTTGCTGGCCCTTTTTGCCGAAGGCGCATGGCAGACAGCAGGGTGGCAAAGCCTGGCTGCTGTAGTGATCAGCCACATCCCGGTTGCGATCGTCAAACGCACGCTGAAGCGCTTGCGGCCTTATCAGGCGCTGGAAGGAGTGCGGACAGGAAAAAGCCTGCTCAAGGACTCCTCATTTCCTTCCGGTCACACCACGGCGATTTTTGCCTGGATCGTGCCGCTTGTGCATGCAGCCTCAACCGAGCTGCCGGTTTTTTTTCCGCTATTTCTGGCGGCTGCTGTCATCATTGCCGGTTCGGTCGGATGGTCCCGGATGTTTCTGGGCCTTCATTACCCCTCCGATGTCGGCGCGGGAGCTCTGCTGGGGTCGCTGACCGCCGCAGCATCCATTTTTTTAATCGGAAATTAAAACGCGGACAGCCCGCCGGCCCAATACGGGTCTGCGGGCTGTCTGTCTATACAGGGCTTGAGCCTTATCCTTGCGAAGTATGCTGCTTGGCCTTCTCCATATCCTCGCGCTCTTTGGCGGCTTCGCGGGAGCGGCGGTCCGCTTTTTCCTTGCGGTAGGCCGCCAGAGCGGCTTCGCCCACGACTACCTCGCAGCGATGAATCGGAAGCCCCTGCTTGATGAACTTGCTCTCATATTCCGTCAGGACCAGATCGTCGCGCACTTCATCCCGGTGGAGATCCAGCGATATATTCTTCATCTGCAGCTCCACCTCGGCATAGCTGTTGAGCGAGAACTCAAACAGCGTCCGAGAGTCGGTTTTTTGATGAATTTCGCCGTTTTCGTTCAGAATAACCGCATACTGCTCCAAAAAACGGGGATGCGACAACCGGCGGCGCGCATGTTTCGACTTCGGCCACGGATCGCTGAAATTCAGGTAAATGCGCTCCAGCTCTCCGGGAGCGAACATGTCTGCGATTCCTTCAATATTAGCGCGCAGCAAGGCGAGATTGGGCGGATAACCTTCCAGCCCGAGCTCCTCGCGGGCGAGCAGAGCTTTCTCGCTGGCGCGGCGGATGAGCTCGTCGTACATATCAACGCCGATAAAATTAACATCAGGATTAAGTACGCTATGCTGGCTGATAAATCTGCCCTTGCCCATGCCCAGTTCTACGTGAATCGGCTTGTCGTTCCCAAAAAATTCCTTCCACTTGCCTTTATATTCCGCGGCGTCAAGTACAACTAGCTGCGGCAACGCCTCCAGCTCCTCGCGGATTCCTTTTCTACCTCGTAAACGCATCTTCGTGCTATCCTCCAGTTAATCGCATCCGTGCGAAACATAATCTTAATCTATCGTTCCGTCCTATTGTGCCCAAGTTAAGCGTGCTTGTAAAGAAAAAAGCGGCCCCTGCGGGCGCTCTGCCCATCGGATCCGCTTGCAACACCTTATATTCCAACCTGTTGGCTGCTAGTTAAGCATTTGATATGGAATTGGCTTCTCCAGATCGTACGTTTCGGAGAGCACGTGATTGAGCTTCTTGCGCGCTTCAATCTCAAGGCGGTGATTGCCGTGGAAGCGAATGCCTGCCAGAGCCATCAATTCCTTAACCGTAAGCTCAACCGTTACCTTATTATCGCCTTGTGGAATTTTCACCGTGTTCATATTCATCACCTCGTGGAATTTTTTACAGCTTTCCCGAAAATACAGGCGCTTATGAAAACCAGGGTTACGGCGGCATTGGAGTGATGAAAAACCCTTGATTTAACTGACTTTCTACACTTTTAATTTAACACATCATGTAAGGTATTGCAAGCCTAAATTAAACGCTTTCAAGCCCTATTTTAACCAGCTTGTCCTATTGTTAAACATTAGCCTTCCTGCTCTTTCCAGAACGGTTTGCGGCCTTGGAACGATGGCATTCCCGGGCAATTTCTTATAAGATGTAGAAAGACTGCGCCTGGGCGTTTGCCTAACTCCCGATTCCGGCGCTCTCGCAAGGAAGGAGCCTCAATGGAAACACCTCGAATCACCTCCGCAGACGCCCCTCTATTATGGGGAGACAAGCGGTTTCATACATGGAATTACGAGATGAGAGATCATTTCGGCGGCAAAGTATTCAAGGTCATGCTTGATGCGGGCTTCACCTGTCCCAACCGCGACGGCGCCGTCGCAACCGGCGGCTGCACGTTTTGCAGCGCGCGGGGCTCGGGCGATTTTGCAGGCAGCCGCCGGGAAGATTTGATCCAGCAGTTTAATACGATTCGCGACCGCCAGCATCAAAAATGGCCGGACGCCCGTTACATCGGTTATTTCCAGGCCTATACGAATACGTATGCCCCTGTCGAGGAGCTGCGCCTCTATTATGAAGCGATTCTTGCGCAGCCCGGCGTCGTGGGTCTGTCTATTGCGACCCGTCCCGATTGTCTCCCTGACGATGTCGTGGATTATTTGGCGGAGCTTAACGAACGCACGTATCTGTGGATTGAAATGGGTCTGCAGACCATCCATGAGTCAACCTCGGATCTGATCAACCGCGCGCATGATACCGCCTGTTATCTCGACGCCGTTAGCCGCCTGCGGGCGCGGGGCATCCGCGTCTGCGCGCATATCATTTACGGCCTCCCGCAGGAAACGCATGAGATGATGCTGGATACCGGCCGCGCTGTTGCTGCAATGGATGTTCAAGGCATCAAAATCCATCTGCTTCATTTAATGCGCAAAACGCCGATGGTCAAGCAGTATGAGGACGGCTTGCTGCGCTTCCTCGAAATGGACGAGTACGTTAATCTAGTCGTAGATACGCTGGAGTTTTTGCCTCCGGAGATGATTGTTCATCGCCTGACCGGCGACGCGCCGCGCGATCTGCTCATCGGGCCGACCTGGAGCCTTCGCAAATGGGAGGTTTTGAACGCTTTCGACGATGAGCTGAAACGGCGCGGCACCTGGCAGGGCCGGCTGTGGCAGCCCGCGGCGCCAGGACTTCTGCCGGAGCCCGTCTCGGCCCCGGCCCTTACCAAGCCTGGCAAAAAGCTGTCCGCTGCCAAATACGCGGCGCTTATGAAGGCTGCCGCCGCCGAAACGACGGGCTGCTCACCGGAGGCGACGAGCTGATGGGTCTGCTGTCGGTCATCGGCATGGCACACGGCTGGGTCCGCCAGCGCGTACAGCCCGGCGACGCCGTCGTGGACGCCACGCTTGGCACGGGCGTGGACGCCCGTTTTCTCGCTGAGCTTGTAGGCCCCCGCGGCTCGCTGATCGGCTTTGACATCCAGCAGGAAGCTATTCTGCGAACCCGCCAGCGGCTGGAGCCGCTAACGGCAGAGGGAAAGCTTCCGGAACGGACAAGCCTGCTGCTCCGCTCGCACAGCGAGCTGGCGGATGCGGTGCCTCAGGAGCTGCATGGCCGTTTGGCAGCGGTAATGTTCAATCTCGGTTACCTGCCGGGAGCCGATCCTTCGGTCATCACCCTTCCGGCTACAACGCTTCCCGCTATGCAGGCGGCGCTGCAGCTGCTGCGGCCTGGCGGCATTTTGGCCTGCGTCCTCTATCCGGGCCATATCGGCGGCGAAGAGGAAGCCGATGAGGTGCTTCGCTGGGCTTCCTCATTGCCACAGGAGCAGGCTCAGGCCGCCGTTTATCGGATGGCCCAGAAGCCCTCAGCTCCCTACGCGCTCGGCATAGAGGCTCGCAAAGGATAGCGCAATTAATTTAAGGAGGAATGAATGATGGCTATCCGCAAGTTTGAGCATGTTGGCGTTATGGTTGCTAGTTTGGAAGCTTCGATTGAATACTACAAACATGTGCTGGGCTTGGAGCATACGTACACTCTTCTCCACACAAACGGCGTAGTCCGTATGGCGTTTCTGCGGTTCCCCGGCTCACCAGAGACGGAGGTGGAGCTGATTGAAGGGTATAATTCCGAGCTTCCGGCCGAGGGCAAAACGCATCATATGGCTTTTACCGTCGACGATATTGAGGAAGAATTCGCGCGAATTAAACGTATGGGCGTACCGCTGCGCGATGCTGAGATTACGACGCTGCCAAACGGCGCCCGTTATTTCTACTTTTACGGCCCGGACGGCGAGCTGTTGGAGCTGTTCCAGCCGGGGCAAGCTCCGCAGCTGTAAGCTGTCCGAATCCGCACTGCACCGATTGCATCATTCTAATACTAGATAACAGGAGTGGAACAAACGATGACTGTCAAACCTTACCCGCTTAAGTTTAAACCTGAAATGAAAGAACGCGTCTGGGGCGGACGCGCGCTGGAGCAATTCGGCCTGGAGCTTCCGGAAGGCCATATCGGCGAAGGCTGGATGATTGGCGATCACCCTAACGGCACCACCAAGGTAACAGGCGGCGCGCTGGACGGCCTCGGCCTGGACGAAATCCGCGAGCAATTCGGCCGCGAATGGTTTGGCGGCAAAGGCTTCTCCGAGAAAAACGGGCGCTTCCCGCTGCTCATCAAGCTGCTCGACTGCAACGACGATCTTTCGGTTCAGGTTCATCCGACGGATGACTACGACCGTCTGCCTGCCGGTGAGCTTGGCAAAACGGAAATGTGGTACATTCTCGACGCCAAGCCAGGCGCCAAAATCATTTACGGCCTCAAGGACGGGATCGACCGCGCCGCATTGCAGCAAGCCATTGACGAGGACCGCGTCATGGAGGCGCTGCAGGAAGTGCCGGTTAAAGCCGGCGATGCGTTCTACATTCCAGCCGGAACGGTGCACGCGCTTTGCGCTGGCGTAGTCGTTGCCGAAATTCAGCAAAACTCTGATACGACGTACCGTCTGTACGACTACAAGCGCCCTGGCCTGGACGGCCAGCTGCGCGAGCTGCATGTAGAAGACTCCCTGAACGTCATTGCTTATGAAGGCGCAGGCGCAACACGCATGACAACGGAAGGCGTAGAGGCTGGCAGCTGGCTGACAATCGCGAGCTCCCCTTACTTCCTGGTCGACAAGGGCATCGTGCGCGGCGCGCTTGAG
This sequence comes from Paenibacillus pasadenensis, assembly GCF_023715725.1. GTDB lineage: Bacteria > Bacillota > Bacilli > Paenibacillales > Paenibacillaceae > Paenibacillus_O > Paenibacillus_O pasadenensis_A. The sequence continues at coordinate 39,389 of NZ_JAMBOT010000014.1, read as the reverse complement.
CTGAGCACTACGGCCGACAGCTTTGTTATCCTCGTTATTGCCGAGGGCAGCGGCTCGATTGCCTGGGGCGAGGGCGAAGCTCAGGATGTTAAAGCCGGTGAATGTTTCCTGCTTCCGGCAACGCTTGGCTCCTACACGCTCGACGGCGACATGACGGTTATCCGCAGCCTCGTGCCTTAAGGGGCAAGTAATTCCGGGCTGCGGCCCCGTAAGGACGTCAAACGACCTTACGGTGCATGATCTACCGGTAAACTGCTCCCGTAAGGTCGTCAAACGACCTTACGGCGCATGATCTACCGGTAAACTGCTCCCGTAAGGGCTTCAAACGACCTTACGAAGCATGATCTACCGGTAAACTGCTCCCGTAAGGTCGTCAAACGACCTTACGGTGCATGATCTACCGGTAAACTGCTCCCGTAAGGGCTTCAAACGACCTTACGAAGCATGATCTACCGGTAAACTGCACCAGTAAGGTCGTCAAACGACCTTACGGCGCATGATCTACCAGTAAAACTCACTCAATTGTGTATTCAAATTGAAAAGAGGCTGTCCCTAGTCACATGGCGTGACTCATGGGATAGCCTCTTTTTAATGGGAGGATTGTTTCAAGGAGTTCTCCACCTATGAACAAAATTAAGTCGAATCCTCCTCTACTCATCAAGAAATCCCCGGCGTCCGTTAGCCGGGGATTTCCACTTCGTCAGCCCTTAACCGCGGCCCCTTGAGCAAGGCGCAGACTGTACGCGGTTCCGCCGCGTTTGCCGTCAACGCCGTAAAGCACTACGAGCAGCGTTTCCGCTTCGCGGTTAACGTCGCCCTCCGTCAAGAACAGCTCCAAGTCAAACGGCAGCCGCTCCAGAACGGCATGTTTCTGCAGCTCCTTCTCGCCGAGTCCAAGCTCGGAGAAGCCTCCGCTCACAGCTTCCGGCTCCTCGGCAAGCCGTTTCATCCAGCCGGACAGCTCCTGTTTGTCCATGCCGAACTCCCACCATACTTTGCGCGGCTTGTGGTTATGGTTCAGGAAATAGTCCAGCTTCATCAGACCTTGAATCGTGTCGAGCTCTATGCCTTGCGGCGCTTCGTCGGAAGTAAGGAATGACCATAGCCGCGAGAACAGATCCTCCAGCTGATGGCCGATGCGTTCCCAGCCTTGGCGCTCCCAAAAATCGCCGAACCGCTGGAAGAAATCAAAGGCGGATCCAAATACACGGTCAATCAGGAACAGCAGCGTATGATCCATCCGATGCGCGTTCCAGTATTTTTCCAGAACATCCTCAACCCGTTTGATACGAATGAGGTCGGAAAACGGCATCAGATCGTTGCCAAGAATCTCATACGGCGCCTGATCGGCATACACATATCCGTATTTATCGGCATCCCGCCTGAGTCCGGTACCGCGCAGCATTTTCAGAAAACCGAGCTGCAGCTCCTCGGGACGCAGCGCAAAAACGTCATTAAACGTTTTGCGGAACGTATCGTAATCCTCATGCGGAAGCCCCGCAATCAAATCCAGATGCTGAGCGATTTTTCCGGAATCCTTCACGCTGGTAACCGTACGGACCAGCTTGTTCCAGTTCTGGCGGCGCTCCACCGCCTCGTTGGTCACATCGTTGGTGGATTGTACGCCGATCTCGAAGCGGAAAACATCCGGCGGAGCATGCTCCGCCAAGTAATCCAGCACCTCCGGCCGCATAATATCCGCCGTAATTTCGAACTGGAACACGCAGCCGCCGTGATTCTCAATGAGGAATTTGAACATCTCCAGCGCATAATCGCGCTTGATGTTAAACGTGCGGTCGACGAACTTAATCGTTTTGGCGCCGGCCTCGATCAAATAAAGCAAATCCGCCTTTGTGCGCTCGATATCGAAATAACGGACACCAACCTCGATGCTGGACAGACAGAAGGAGCAGCTGAACGGACAGCCCCGGCTCGTTTCAAAATACACCACACGTTTGCCCAGCGATTCCCGGTCCTCCGGAAAACGATGAGGGCTTGGCAGCTCGGCCAAATTCACCTTCGGGCGCGGCGGATTGACGATAACCTCGGACTGGCCGTCTTTCTCCTTCCGGTAGGCGGCTCCGAACACCCGATGAAACTTGCCCTCGCCCTGAATTTCGTGCAGCAGATGGTTGAAAGCTTCCTCGCCCTCGCCGTGGATTATAAAATCCACCTCCGGCAGCTTTTCCAGCCACTCGCCGGTATCGTAGCTGACTTCGGGGCCGCCCATGACGATGCGAACCTCCGGGGCGATTTTCCGCAAGATGCGGATCACTTTAACGGTCTCTTCAATATTCCAGATATACACGGAGAACCCGATTACCTTCGCTCCTCTGTCGTAAAGATCGGAGACGATATTCATGACGGGGTCCTTGATCGTATACTCGGCAATCTCAATTGGAAAATCCTTCTCGCTGAACGCCTTCAGGCATCTAAGGGCGAGAGAGGTGTGAATGTATTTGGCATTTAGCGTCGCTAATACGACTTTCATTGGCATTTCCCTCTTTGCTGAAATTCAAATTTACTTACAGGCCGCGCTACTCCGAGCAGGGCCAAGTCAGGTCAATAATACCCCAATCGGACGGGAAAAGAAATAGCCGCCAGGGGTTCGCCCCGGCGGCTAGAGATTTGAAACGTATAAGTGCAGGAATCGTTAAGATGGAATTTTAATCAATACTTCGTCTTTAAACTGGACATCCAAGATGGAATAACGAACCTGCCATTTGCCGTCCGGAAGAGCCGTGACCACACCGGGAGCATATCCGCGCGGTTCAAAGTCAACCTTTTTGTCATAATACAAATTCAGCTGGATTTTCTCCTTCGGAAGCAGCCTGTGCAGGTCATAGTACGTGTTGAACGCCCAGAGGCGCAGGTTCTTTTCCATTTTAGAGCCATACACATCGTAAAAACCGGTATGCACATTCGCCGTCAGCTGCAGCCAGCCCGCTTCATCGCGGCTAACCTTCCAGTCGCTCAGCTCCAGCATGCCGTCGCTTGCCGGGACGCCGTTGAACTCTTTTTTCAGCAGCTTTACGATCTCCTCGTTAGACGCGCCTTCCAGCGTATCCGGCAGAGAGGACTTCAGGAAGCTGATTTGCTCGGATTCCAGATCCGTTTCCCATAACAACGACATCGCATCCTCGGAAGAAACGGCAAAATTAATGTTGGCCGCCGTATCTTCGTAGCCCGAGGTTGTCAGGCCGATCAGCTCTCCGAACTGATTGAACAGACCGCCGCCGGAGCTGCCGTGGTCAATCGGGTTGCTAATTTGGTAGTAAAAGCTTCCGTTGTCGTAGCCAAAATTGCTTATTACGCCTTCGGTTACCGTATTCTGCACACCTAGCGGGCTGCCGATGGCAACTACGGAATCTCCTTTTTCCATATCGTCCAGCTTGCCGAAGTCGACTGCCGGAACATCAAGATCCTCTTCCGTTACAATGATAGCCAAATCGTTTTTTTCGTCGTATGAAGCGACTCCCCGGATGGTGAGCTCGCGGCCGTCATTCATGATGACCTTGCCGGATTTTGCTTCCTGCATGACATGGTGGTTCGTCAGCACGGCATGGCTGTCAACCACAACGCCGCTGCCTTGACCGAAGTCCGTCTGGATCAAAACGACGCTGTCATCGTTTTTTGCAACGATTTCAGCCGTTGTCAGGCGGTTCGCCTGGCGTTCCTTCTCGGCCCTGATCCTTGCTTCTTCCATCTGGGACTCGGCGGATTGGATGCGCACCGCTCGCGAAGCCCCATCCCATTTGACAATCGCACCGAACGATTCCGAAACGAAGCGGATCGGTACGTAGGTCACTCCGTTTTTCAGTGCTGCGGGCACGTCCAGCTTGACGTTTTTGCCGTTAACGACTGCATGCGAGGCTCCGACCTGAAGCGTCATCGTCAAATAGTTGTGGCTGGTTGCTATGATTGTTTTGGTGTTAGGTTCCCAGGTGACCGAGGCGCCTAACGAATTGAATATGTCTTTCATCGGAACAAGTATGTAGCCCTTGCTTTGAATCGGCTGCGACTTCAGCGGAAGCTTTTTGCCGTCCAGCGTTACAGAGATGGCTCCGGTTTTGACTTGGGCCGCGGCCGCCGTTTTCACCTGAGGCTTCGCCGGAGCTGCTGCAGCCGGTCCGGCTAAAATCGCTCCTGCAAGGAGCGGGACAGCCATAATCGCGCCAATCCGGCTCGTCAAACTTGCTTGAATCTTTTTCACTGGCATATTTCCCTCTTTTCGAATAACAACAAGATTCTAAACTTCCAGTATCTTACCATTTGCTATCCGCGGTTGTCCACGAAAAGCATTTACGGGGTTTGGAAACTCGAAAAGCTCATGCTATAGTTGTACCAGTCTATAAAAAAGAGGAGAATTGTTCCATGACTCAATCATCTGCTTCTCTCTCCCCATTCGTTGAGCTGCTCGGCATGGATCGGCATATCGAAGGCGGCTGGTTCAAGGAAATGTGGAAGGCATCCTATGAAATTCCGCATGAGGTGCTTGGAGCTCCTTATTCCGGAGCGCGGGCAGCCGCCAGCTCGGTCTATTTCCTGCTTCATCCCGGCGAAGAATCCGCCTGGCATAAGGTGCTGTCGGACGAGCTGTGGCTGTTCCATTCGGGCGGTCCGCTTGAGCTGACCATTGGCGGACTTGGCGACAAACCGGAAGCGGAGCAAAAACATGTGCTTGGGCTCGATATCGCCGCCGGCCAGTCTCCGCAGGTGCTAGTGCCTGCAGGCGCTTGGCAAACCGCGCGCCCTCTTGGCGATGAACCTGTATTTGTAACCTGCATCGTTGCTCCCGCTTTCCATTACGATGACTTTACACTTGTGGTGAAGGCGGACAGCTAGAGCAGCCCGTTTTTTTAAAGGCTGAAGCAAAAAAAGACGCCATGGCTGGCGTCTTTTTTCATAGATGCACAGGCTCGTTCATCGCGCACGCTTGCATCCTACAAACGCGTCAGCTCTCGAGAGTACGAAGTCAGCACCTGCGCCTCGCCGTCGCTTCCAATGTACACATCATCCTCAATCCGCACTCCGCCAAGGTCGGGAATGTACACTCCAGGCTCAACAGTAAACAGCAGCCCGTTCTGCATCAATGTTTCGTTCTCGCCGTGAACGGAAGGCTGCTCATGAACCTCCAATCCCATGCCGTGTCCGGTCCGATGGTTAAAATACAGTCCGAAGCCTAACTCCTCAATCGCCGAACGGGCGGCCAAATCCACTTCCTTGAGCGGGCGGCCCGCTTTAACAGCGGCAACTCCGGCGCGGTTCGCTTTTAGTACGGATTCATAAATGCGATGTTGAGATTCCGTTCCTTCGCCAATTAAAAACGTCCGCGTAATATCCGAGCAGTATCCGTCCTTGAACACACCCATGTCAATGAGCAAAAAATCGTTCTCTTGCAGCTTATAGCTGCTGGACCGTCCATGCGGAAGCGCGCTGCGAACGCCGCCGAGAACGATTGTCTCAAACGCCGGTTTATCGCCGCCGAGCACTCTCATCCGGTATTCAATTTCAGCGTTCAAATCCAGCTCGGTTACACCTGGTTTCACCTTTGCGATAGCCTCCGCAAGCACCTGCTCCGCCAGACTGACCGCAGCCTTTACGCGTAGAATTTCATCGGAGCTTTTCACCAGCCTCAAGCCCATAATGAGCGGTCCCGCGTCTGTGAACTGCGCCGCAGGATAAACACTTGCAAGCTGCACGTAATGTGCATGGCTGATATGGGAGCTCTCAATGCCGACGAGCTGACAAGCGGCGTCGCCGCAGGTCTGCTCCAATATGGCATACGGACGATCGGTGTCGCGAATCGGGAGAAGCTTCTCCACATATGCCGCACCGCGCGCGCTCTCCTCGTCCAATGCCGGAACAAACAGCACATAGCCGTCTCGCTGCGGCTCAACTACAAGCGCCATAAAACGCTCATGGGGTTCGCTGTAAAATCCGGTCAGGTAAAAGATCGTTGCCGGCGATGTCAAAATTACTTTGCCGTAACCCGCAGCTTTTACCGCTTCCTTCACTTTTAACCAGCGTTGCTTAAAGGGTAATTGTTCCATGCGTAGTACCTCCCCGCAGCTCTATAGCCGCGAATACTGTCCACTAATTGTAACAAGATCGCCCCTTATTTACGAGTAGAAGCATCCGGCACAGGGTAAGGTAGTCCAAGAGGTGAGCAAACGATGAATGAAGCTGTTAAAAATACCTTTCTGTTTCTGGGCGGTTTTCTAAATGTAGCCGTTATTGCAACCATCGTCATCGTTGTCCTCCTCGTCATATGGGGACGCCGCCGGGGAGACCGCAATCGTGAAAGCTTTCTGAGCGATGATGACAACCGCAAACAAAGCGCTCCGTCCTTGAAGGATGAAAGCCGGGACGGAAAAGCCCGATAGCTCCACTCGTGAAAGCCGGTCTATAGCCGGCTTTTTGTCTGCGCCGTTTTTCTCGCTGCGCTCCATTTCGAGCGAACCAGCGCTTGGCTTTGCAAAGACGATTACGCCTTGAGCTGCTTTAGCCATCTCCAGTTGACCTGACTGCTTGCCCAGGAGTAACGTAGAAGGCAGAGCTTTCGAAGCAAGGAACAGAAAGAGAGGAATCAATATGTCAATTAAACTGTATACGCCGGAGCAGATTGAACAAATGAAGCGGGCCGGGGGGATTGTTGCGGAATGCCATCGCCGGATAGCCGCCATGCTCCGCCCAGGCGTGACGACGATGGATATTGAGCGCATGGTCGAGGACTACATTCGCAGCCAGGACGCCATTCCCTATACGATCGGCTACAAAGGCTATAAATACGCCACCTGCGCCTCGGTCAACGATGTGATTGCGCACGGTTTCCCGAACGATACCCCGCTTGCGGACGGAGATCTGGCTACAATCGACATCGTCGTCAAAGCCGACGGCTGGGTCAGCGATTCGGCATGGACCTATGCAGTCGGGAACATTTCCGAAGAGTCGCGCAAGCTAATGCAAGTGACAAAGGAATGCCTGGATATCGCCATTGCCCTGGCCGTTCCCGGCAACCGCATCGGTGACGTCATGCATGCTCTGCAAAAACATGCCGAAAGCAACGGCTTTTCGGTCGTGCGGGATCTGCTTGGACACGGCGTAGGCTCCGAGGTGCATGAGGAACCAAACTACTCCCATGTCGGCAAACCCGGCAAAGGCTTCCGTCTCAAGGAAGGCATGGTGATGACGATCGAGCCGATGATTAACGAGGGTACGCTCGAAATGTTCATTGACAATGACGGCTGGACCTGCCGCACGCTGGACGGCAAACGCTCCGCTCAATATGAGCATACGCTGGTGATTCGCGAGGGCGGCGCACTCATTTTGACGCAGCAGTAACTAGGCTTGTAAACATTTGACAAAGAGCTAAGCAAGTGGATACTTGAAGGTAATTAAGGCTTTCCGTTGTAAAAGAAAAACACTAAGTGGATGCTTAGTGTTTTTTTATTTCCTCCAAAAACTATTCCAGTCACCAAAAGTTAAGTACAGAACCAATAAATCCGATTAGTAATATTGGATTAACAATCATGGAGCATGTTATTAACATATTAACTTGCTTGATCGCGCGGGAACTAGGCCGTCATCCTTCGACTATTGCGGGTAGCCCGCACGAAAATAGTCTGATAGGCGGTCTATTTTTCTATCATTCTTGCACCTTTAGAGATTCATTTTCATATCATTTAAGTAAAAAGTATGTACTGGAGTGATAAAGAATGAAACTTAAAAAGAGTAGTCTGAAAAATTCCGTTCGACTCCCTAAAGTCGTAAGCATTCCCAACGAGCTTTACCAATCTCTTCAAGGAAGATACTTTATAGGGCAAACGGAAACGCTGACAGCCGGCCAAGGCGCAAATGCGTGGGGTGGCCTAATTAATCCTGCTAACTCTGGGGTGAATTTATTCTTAGCCACATTTACGGTAAACAATTTGTCCAACAAAACCTTCCCTGCAAAATTTTATGTTAATACTACCCCCCCTGGAGTTGCGAGCACTTCAACACTCGTAAGCCCTGCCAATACGACTCGTCCCACTAAACCTAAAGTCAAGCTGAAATTTGTAAGATCAACGAGAGGGGTTCCGAGCGGAGGAACTAACATTTTTACTCGAGAAGTTCCGCCTTCCCCAATTCTCGTCGACGAGCAAGGAAAGATTATTATTCCGCCTGGCGGCAGTTTTGTTGTATTTTTACCTGCTTCCTCCAGCACAATCAAGGCTAGAATTGTTTTGGGCTGGTATGAACAACCGGTAAATAAAAATTTGAATTAATGTAGGACGTGTCTTAAAACTCATTATTGAGTCAATTTGAACATGGAAGAAATGTATACAAACGCCAGAAATGACTTGCCCAACTTGTCGTAACGAGTTGCGTGTCCTTCAGCGTTTTTTTAGCCCCAGCACTGTGTTGATGGGCTTGAACGGATGTAGAAACATCGTGTGATTAATTAATTTTGACAGACGTCCTGTTTGATAGGGCGAGAACATGTCCTTAAATTGTTCCCACTGTCCATTACTTATTTCGTACCGTCTTTGAATCATGCTCGCTTCTCCATTCGTATTTCTAAAATCATACCACTTTATTCTTTGCATGGTCCCCGTCTGCTGCTCGATTTATTAAGTAATCCAGCTATTATAAAACCATATCTACAAAGCTGTGATTACCATCAGTTTTTGACTAGATTAATTGAATCATATGCCAGATTATAGTTGCTTGATGAAGCATTTTTCCCAGTAGCCGTAGGGCTTCTACCTTGAGCTGTTCACTTAGGCTTGCGCTTCCACTGGTATTAATTTGAATCATCACATTTACTAAAAATAGATTCAAAATCGAATTGCTCTATTAAATGTTCAACCACTTCTTCAATGCGGTTACGACTGCATTCATCCACTAATACCATGTCACTGCTCCAAAAATACTTTCCTTGTAAACACTCTGCAGTTCCTTGATTCTTTTCTGCAAGAGTGAGAATGTTCTTGTATGTATAAAATGAAGCAATCCACCTAGAACCGTCTTCAAATGTAACGATTGCATCCGTGTTACCATCCTGTATGTTCCATTCTCCTTCAGCCCAATGTTCAGCTTCAATCCAAATGGAAAACGGCATGCTCGGCATAAAAATTCTCCTTTGCACCTCTGATAATCCGAATCCTTCACCTTTAACAAAAAACCGTAACAGCAGGTTTTCCCCGCTGTTACGGTTTCTCATTTCACAAAATAGATGGTCTGAACAAGCTTACGCTCAGCCTACTTCCCCGCCTCGCCCAGCTTCGCAATCGCAGCCTTCAGCTGCGGATCGTCCTTCTGCAGCAAATCCCGCAGCTGCTCCATCAGCGCATAGGAGGTGCGGTCGCCGACGACGCCGTTCTCCTCCAGACCGCTGCGCTTCTGGAATAAGCGCACCGCTTCCTCCGTCTGCTCGCCGAACACGCCCGGCACCGGGGCCGCCTCGTAGCCGAGCGCCGCCAGCATCGATTGAAGCGTTTTGACAAAGTCGCCGTAATCGCCCTGTTTGAGCTCTTCCCCGGAAGGCAGCATCGGCAGAGATGCGTATGCAGGAAGATCCACCTTCTGATCCGGCTCCACGCCTTTTTTGTGAATCGACTTGCCGGACGGCGTTTTCCACTCCGCTTCCGTCAGCTTGAGCACCGACTTGTCGTTAAACTGCCCAAAGCTCTGCACAATACCTTTGCCAAACGTGGTCGTTCCGAGAACGGTCGCCCCGCCAGACTCCTTGAGCGCAGCCGCAAGCACCTCTCCCGCGCTGGCCGTCTGCCCGTTGACAAGAACGGCAATCGGCAGCTCAAACTTTTCCTTCTGCTTGGAATAATACTTCTGGACCTTCTTCTCGTCCTTGTAATCAACCTCAAGAATAAGCTTGCCTTTAGGGATGAGGAAGCTGGCAATATCGATCGTCGGAATGAGCAGTCCGCCCGGATTGGAGCGCAGATCGATGACGAGCTTTTTCATGCCTTTGCCCTGCAGCTCCTTGAGCGATTTCTCGAATTCCTTCGCCGTTGATTCCGCAAACCGCGATATCGTAATTTGTCCAATTCCATCCTGAAGCATCTTATGCGAAACGGTTGTGACCGGAATCGGAGCTCTCGTCAGCTCCATCGTCATTTCGGGACCGCCGCCTCTGGCAAGCGTCACCTTCACCTTGGTGCCCTTTTCGCCGCGCAGCAGCGCAACGAGCTTGTCCATCGTGGTTCCTTGAACAGCCGTGCCATCCACCTTCACGATCTCATCCCCGGCGAGCACGCCGCCCTTCTCCGCCGGAGTGTCCTTAATGACGGTATCAATGAGGAAACGCCCTTCCTCCTGCCGTACCTGTACGCCGATGCCGACGAATTCCGGCTGATAGCTCTGAACAAAGTCCTGCCCCTCATCACCCGGCAAATAAACCGAATAAGGGTCGTCCAAGGACGCCAACATCCCTTTGGTTGCTCCATTCAGCAGCTTGTCCGGCTCGGTATCGTACAGATACTCCGCCCGGATTTCTTTATAAGCGGCATTAAAGTTGGCAAATACTTTTTCCTTCAATACCGGAAATTGAACCGTCATGGAAATTCTGCCCGCAGCAAACCCGATGATTAGCGCCGCTGCCACTCCAACTACAATCCAAGTTTTCATCCGCTGCCCTGCAGCCGTGCCGCGCTCCCACATGTTCGATCTCTCCACTCTGCCCGCAGGCCTTACTATCATACCTACTTTATCCTATTTGAAGTCCGCATTCAATTTTACGCCAGGCTTGTCCCGCCCGTGCGTGTCCGGTACAATGAACCTGGCTAACGACAAATAGAGAAAAGAGTGGAGAGTAATCATGTATAAGCTAATTGCCATCGACGTAGACGATACGCTGCTTAACGACGAGCTGGAAGTGACACCACATACACGCGCCGCGCTGAAAAGCGCTTTGGAGCATGGCGTGACGGTAACGCTGGCGACGGGCCGCATGTTCGCCTCCGCGCGGCAGGTTGCCGAAGGGCTGCAGCTCAACGTCCCGATCATTACGTATCAGGGCTCCCTGGTCAAAACGCTGCTGGACGGCAAGGTGCTGTACGAGCGCACCGTTCCCAGCGATGCTGCAGCCGAGCTTAATCAATACTGCCTGGACAACGGCCTGCATCTGCAGCTGTATGTCGACGACAAGCTGTACGTTCGTGAAGACAACGATAAAGTGCGCGACTATGCACGCAACTCCAAAATCCCGTTTATCGTTGCGCCGGACTTCGACTCGCTGCTGAGTCAGCCGCTGCTTAAAATGCTCATTATCGACGAACCTGAGCGTCTCGATGCATTGATTCCCGAGCTTCAGCCGCTAATCGGCGACCGGGTGCATATGACCAAGTCTAAAGCCCATTACCTTGAGTTCATGCACAAGGAAGGCACAAAAGGCCACGCCCTCCGTTTCATTGCGGAGCATATCGGCTGCACAATGGAAGAAACAATCGCCATGGGCGACGGCTGGAACGACCGCGAAATGCTGATGGCGGCAGGACTTGGCGTAGCGATGGGCAATGCCCAAGCCCCGCTCAAGGAAATTGCGGATTATATTACGCTCTCCAACAACGAAGACGGCGTAGCGCATGTTGTGGAAAAATTTATTTTAACGGAACAAACCGTCCAGTAAGTTTGCCTGCCTAATCAAGGAGACGGCATTCGCATGCACAATAAAACGCGAGCACAGGATTTTCTCCTGCGTCTCGCGCTTTTTTTGCCCAAATATCCTCCTACATACCCGCCAACCGAATCAGCGTCAGCTCCGGCCTGGAAAACAAGCGTAAGGGCATCCGTGTCGTTCCGATCCCCCGGTTGACATAAAGGGTCATAGGACGGTATTGTCCCGGAAGGCTGTACGGGCCTGCCACATAAGTTTCACCTAGCGATGTTGTCACCAGAGGCGCCATGAACGGGATGCGAATCTGACCCCCGTGGCTGTGTCCGGATAGCTGAAGATCGATCGGATATTCGCTGAAACGGTCTGCCGGATCAGGCTCGTGAAGCAGCAGGAGATTAAAATCGTCCGGCCGAAGCTGCATCAATGTCGACTCCGGTTTTGGTTCGCCAAGCAAATAATCATCCAATCCGGCCAAAACCAGCCTATCGCCGTCAGCGGTGACGATGGGATAAATCTCATTAACGAGTACTTTAAAACCCGCTGCCTCCAAGTAGCGCTCATATCTCCCGCTTCCGCCGCCGCCCCGGTCATGGTTTCCGTATACGGCAAACTTGCCGAGCGGTGCATTAATACCAGCCAGCGCCCGCTGGGCTTGCTTGCGATTATCCAAGCCGTACCGGGTATAATGATCGATCAAATCACCGGTAAATACGACTAGATCGGGCTGAAGGGAATTAATTCGTTTAGCCAGATTGCCAAGCTGTTGCGCCGTAAAGGATTCTCCTAGCTGCGTATCCGAAAATTGTACGATCCGAATTCCGTCCAGAGAATCGCTCACTTGTTTGCTGGTGATCTCGATGTTCGTCACGGACAACGACCTGGGCTCGATTCGGGCCGCATAAAACCAGGTTCCCATCAGGAGAAGCAAAAGCAGCGCAAGGACAGCAGCCATTTTCCGAACCATTATTTGGTTAAATCATCTGCGATGGCGTTCCAGATCGGGTTGTCCGCGTCCTTCGGATTGCGCTCCGGCAGCTCGCCCTTTTCAATCGCTTCCCAGTACTTCCAGTTCGGTTTTTTGGTTCCCATCTCATAATCCATGCCATCCCAAGTATCCTCGCGGAATGCATAAAATGACCAGTGCCAGCCCTTTTCGTTAAAAATAGAGATCAGATCGGCCATGTATTGATCCGCGCCTTTCACCATGCGGTTAATGCCAAATTCGGAAGCAATGATGCGGTTTGCCGGAATGCTGTTATCCTTGGCCCACTGCTCAACCGGCTCCAAAAACTTCTCCAGCGCCTCACGGTCAAAGTTCATTTCCTTCGCTTCGCCGCCAACCTTGACCTTACCAGGGTAAGAGTAGGTGAATCCTTTATTCTGGTTTTGGCTCGTCATTTCGTACGGCTCATACATGTGGAATGCATAAAGCACGTTAGGATCGTCGATCGGCTTTAAATATTTAAATGCCCATGGAGTGGCGTAAAGCCCGGAATCCAGCATGATCGGCGTGTCCTTGTCCACCGTGCGCACCGCTTTGACAATTTCGCTGTACAGCAAATTCAGATCCGATGCCGTATTTTTCTGCTTGGCGTACCAGGCCTCGTAATCCTCCACCCAAAAATCCTCGAAGCCGGTCGCCGTTTCCGGATGCGGCTCATTGATGAGATTGTAGCCGATGACCGCAGGGTGATCCTTTAAGCGCTCCGCAAGATCCTTCCAAAACTGCGCCGCCTGTTTGTGGTACTCAAGGCTTTGCCACATCCGGTCGTCGTTTTTGCGGCCGTTGAACTGCCTCCACTGGTTGCCGGGCAGACTAAGCACCGTTAGTACCACCTTTGTCCCGTTCGCTTCCGCAGCATCGAGATCCGCCTTCAGCCGCTGAAAATCCTCCTCTACCAGCCCTTCGTATTTATCCGAGCTGCCAATCAGAAAATCGACATCCGGCGTTTTGTCCGGTTTGTCCTCAAATAGAAACTCCCTGTCCTTGCTCCATTTGTCCGGAGCGAGCCGGATGAATTCGATTCCCTGCTTGCTGGCCTCAGCATAGTTGCCGGGCAGTGATGTAGAATTCATAAAGTTAGCGCCTTTGCGCTGCTCATTCCAAAACGCCATCTTTTCCGAAGCCGAATCAGCTGGCTCTTTATTGGCGACTTGCTCCGTTGGAGCCGTCGTTCCGGGCGGATTCGCTCCGCTGCCGGAATTGTTTGCAGTCCCTCCGTTATTAACGCCGCAGCCCGAAGCTGCAGCCAGAACGGACAGAGCCAGCAGACTCGTTTTGGCTAAGCTCCATCTGATTTTTTTGTGTTTTAAAATCATAGTAAAATCACCTCACGTACGAGCATACCGCTCTTTTGTTACGCCAATTTGACAAAAATGCACTACGAGGACCGAAAGGTAAGGTAAAGGGTGAGCACAATCAGAAAGAAAATAATAAACAATATTTTAGGGAATATTTGAATGATGACTCACCTCTTTTCTGGAAGCAGCTGACAACCGGAGTAGATCAATGACCTTAACGGCGGCATCCTCGATAAGAAAATGTTTCATTCGATTCTCTAGCTGTATACGTTTCTCGTAAACATGCTCGACCCCATTGATAAAACATTGGCTGGTCAGATCCTCTTGCAGCAGAAGCTCTGCGTAACCCGCATCCCGGAAGGACTGCGCATTGGCCAGCTGTCCTTTACGCGCTCCCCCGTCGGTGTGCGGAATGAGCAGCATCGGCTTTCGAAGCGTCAATAGCTCATGGATTGCCCCGGAACCCGCCCTTGAGACAACTACATCCGCCATAGCCAGCAAATCAGGCAGCTCGTCATGCGCGTATTCAAGCTGCACATATCCTTCCTTGGACGGTATGGATGAGTCCGTTTTTCCATGGCCGCAGATATGAACAACCTGAAAGCTGGAGAGCAGCTTAGGCAATGATTCTCTGACGATTGCATTAATACGGTCCGCGCCTTGGCTGCCGCCCATGACAAGCAGAATCGGCTTGTCGCTTACAAAGCCGCAAGCATAGATCCCTCTAGCACGGCTGCCGTGCTTCAGCTGCTCTTTTATGATTGGTCCAACATAAACCAGCTTCTTGTCGCCAAGACGATCGTTCCGTACAGTCTCCTTAAAGGTTGTGCACATGATCCGGGCAAATCGGCGGGAAATCCGGTTGGCTAGGCCGGGATGAAGATCAGGCTCCATAATGACAACGGGAACACCATTCCACCTTGCGCCGATAACGACTGGAACCGAAACAAACCCGCCGAGGGAAAAAACGACGCTCGGTTTGAGCCGGGAAATTCGGATCGTTGCCTGGACAATGCCGACCATCAGCTTGAACAAATCTGTAGCATTAGCCATGGCAAAATATCTTCTCAGCTTGCCTGTAGAAACCGCATGATAACGAGCCAGCTTGGAGCGGTTGATCAATTTGCGCTCAATGCCGTTTTTTGATCCGATATAGTGAATATCCCAGTTCTCTTCTTCTCGTAGACGTTCCATCAAGACCAAGTTAGCCGTTACATGACCGGCCGACCCGCCTCCGGTAAAAACGATTGTCCGTTTCAACCAAGGAACCCTCCTTTCAGGAGCAGCAGCGAAGTTTCCTCCTTGGATATCGTTGTGTTCTCTGAACAATAATTCTGGCTCCGCTTGCCGATTGCATCTACAGGCAACCGCTCTCCAGCCAAGCCGCCGCTTGATCCGGACGGCAGAATAACATAGTGATCCTCGCTGTAATCCAGCACGCAGCTGCTTTCCCATTCCGAAATCAACGTTTCATGAAGCCTCTCACCTGGCCGGATACCGATTACCTGCTGCTTCAAATGCGTATTGCCGGAATGCTCAATCATCACCTGTGCGATATCGGTGATTTTGCATGATGGCATTTTGGTCACGAAAATTTCTCCGCCGCGGCTTATCTCCATCGCAGACAGCAGCTTTTGAACGGCATCCTCCAAGGTGAGAAAATATCTTGTCATCCTTGGGTCCGTCACACTCAGATGCTGATTCATTTCAATCTGCCGCAAAAACAGAGGAACGACGCTGCCTGCTGAGCCCAGGACGTTCCCGCTTCTTAGACAGGCGAACCTGGTAGCTGATTTTGAGTCGGCGTGCAAAACAAGCCTTTCACCGAGCGCTTTGGTCATCCCGTAAATATTGGATGGGTTCGACGCCTTGTCTGTGGAGACGTAGATGACTTTTTTCACTCCGCATTCGATGGCGGCATCGATGACATTTTGCGTTCCAATGACATTCGTTTTTAAGGCGCTGTCAGGCTGCTCTTCACAGATCGGAACATGTTTGAGCGCTGCTAAATGGAATGCATAATCAACGCCGGCGAAGGCGCTGAGCAACTCCGATCTGTCGCGGATATCGCCGATAATGAACTGCAATCTGGCATCGCCGAGGGCTTGCCTCAGCTTGGCTTGAAGCGACTCGTTCCGCGAGAAGACGCGAATCTCCTTAGGTTCCATAAGCAGCAGCTGCCTGATCAGCTCTTCTCCCCAAGAACCCGTTCCACCCGTAATTAACATCGTTGAGTTGTTCATATCGTTCTCTCCTATTAGCGTAATGAGGTCAATGGCTTGCTGACTGACAACCTCATCATAAGAGAGCTGTGTTACGCGGGTATGGCATTCGGAGCCAAAAAAACCATAACGGTGCAGGATGAACATCCCGGCAGCGCTATGGCTTTTAGTTTCTATTATTGTTCTTCATAAGGCAGAGAAAAGAAAAACCGGATTTCGTCGTTTACGATCTGCACCTCGTGCGGAGCTCCGTGTTTTTCCAATATCGCTTTGACAATGGAAAGCCCTAGTCCCGTGCCGCTCTGCGGTTTGCTCCGTGAGCTGTCCAGCACGTAATAAGGCTGCCAAAGCAGGCTTGGATCTTGGCCCTCCCTGCTTTTAATGGCATTGCGGATCGTAAAGCCAAGCCGGCCGCCTTCATCGTTAAGCTGAATGCAAACGTCAGGCTCCGCCGAGTATTTAAGCGCGTTGCTAATAAAATTGTCGAGCACAACGGCGATTTTGTCCCGATCCCCCAGCACGGACCGTTGAAGCAATGGATCAGCTTCTACGCTGAACCGGATTCCCGCCTGCTCCGCAGCGGCCCGATACGGCTCCAGCGCCGCATCCAGCAGCTCCCGAAAGGAAAAATCCGCAACCCGGTAAGGCTCATGCTGCAGCTTCGCCAACAGAAGCAGCCGGTCGACTAGCCCAGACATCTCATCCGTTTTCCGGTCGATTACATCCAGGTAGGTGCCGTCGTCAAGCCCGTCCCGAATGCCGGAGGCATACGCTTTAATGAGTGAAATAGGCGTTTTGAACTCATGCGATATATCCGAAATAAAGCCCTGCAGCCGGATATTTTTTTCCTCAAGCGCGCCGTGAGCCTCTTTAAGCTTGTCGCTCATCCGGTTGATGCTGAGAGCCAGCAGCTCGATTTCATCTCCCGTACGAATGTCAGTTTTCTGAAAATCAAGCCTGGCGATGCTTTCCGCGCTGCCCGACAGCTTTTGCAACGGACGAACGATCCCCCTCGCAATAAGCCATGCCAAGCCAAGTGCACATAACATTCCTCCTGCAGCAATCCAGACGTTGAACGTATTGACGGCGTGCAGCGACTGGCTGGAATGCGCAACCGGAGAACCGATAACGATGATCCGGTTGTCCGCCCGCATAAAGGTAACGAGAAAACTTGTGCTAAGCTTCGACTGGCTGTACAGCTTGTACACCGGCCGGTTTTGCAGCAGCTCGTTCAATCCATCTTCCGACAGCCAAAACCTGGACAGAGATACTCCTTCCGCATCAAGCAGCCGCAGCAGCCGGTCGTTCAGCTCATCCAGATTCGTCTGGAGCTCCATACTGACGATGGTTGCGCCATAGTATCGTTCCAGCTCCGGCTCCCGGCGCTGCAGCTCAGCCGTTCCGGTATTGGCGACGATTTCCGCCAGCTCCGCTAAAGCAGTCTTTTTCTCATACAGCAAATATTTGGGCAAAAAGTACGTATTAATCAGGGATGACACGATAAAAACGCCAGCCAGCATGGCAGAAATTCTCCAGAACAGCTTGCGGCCCAGCCTGCTCATTGGGCAACTTCCAAGCTGTAGCCGCTGCCCCGGTGCGTCTTGATGAGGCTCTCTCCGACCTTTTCGCGGAGCCTGCGGATATGGGTGTCAACCGTCCTTTCCTCACCCAAATAATCGTATCCCCACACCTGGTCTAGCAGCGCTTTCCGGCTGAGAATTTGCCCCTTATGCTCAATCAGGCATTTCAGGATCTGGAATTCCTTCGTCGTTGCCTCTAAATCCACGCCGTCCTTATATACTTTTCCGCCTCTCATATCGACCCGCAAGCTGCCTAGCGTTACGGCATCCTCCAAATGAAGCAGCTTTTTGGCGCGCAGGATAAGAATCCGCGGTTCAAAAGGCTTGCGTACGTAGTCGTCCGCTCCGCTTTCGAGCGCTTTAAGCTCGTCCTCCTGGGTGCTTTTGGCGGTTAACAGAATGACCTTGGCATACTGCTGCCTTTTTAGCTCCCGGCATACCTCGATTCCGCTCCGCTGCGGCATCATCCAGTCGAGTATGGCTAGATCAATGTTATGTTCCTCGCTCAGATCCATCGCCTCTTGCCCGTTTCGCGCGGACAGAACACGAAAGCCTTCCTTGCGAAAATAAGCGGCAACGATGCCCAGCATGTCGGGATCATCGTCCGCAATAAGAATGTTCATAATTGCTTCCTCCACGATTTTCTTGCTTCCATCCGAGTTAGATTGTGTATTCTTTTAGGACGATAGTCGAGGGATTAGAGATTTATAAGCTTTATACATCTGGTGAAAAACTGGCCGCTGCGCCAAAGCTTTAGAAATTGACTCTTATAGCTGGCGCTTCTCTGGGCTCGACCTCTGGCATACCGATACTCTAAGAGTTTCTTTTGAGGATATTCTAATATGATATTATTATGGAATAGTCTTAGCCGTATTCGAACTTTAAGAATGGAGTGACGTTTCACATGATCATTAAATTCATTCGTTTGCGGTAATGAGAGGTACAGATTATTGAGCCCAGCCTTTTTTTGAGTTAACAGGCTAGGTTTATTTATCTGTGCCTTTTTCATTCTCCAATAACGAATGAATGAGGTGTTTTTGTGTTAATAAAGGTTGTTCCGGAGCATGGCTATTTAAAAGAATTACGCTCGCATTATTACAATCGAACAGAAGAACCAACTTTTTCGAGTCGTCATACCCAAGATCTTTTCGGAAAATATTTTAAAACGAATGAATCCCGACGATTACAATACACAGTGATTTTGGATCAAATTCTGATTCACCACTTGGTCAACATGACGCCACTTTCTTGGAGGGCAGAAAAAAATCAAATACAGAGAGTTCTCGCTATGACTGAAATGGAAATTACCGTCGACCTTACTATAATAATTGGTAAAATATATTAACTTCAGAGTATAAAATAAAGAGGCGGTCCCATAAGTCACACCGGTGACAAGGGACAGCCTCTTATTTTAATCAAGCATCTCCAGTATGAAGTAATTTAAAACCGCTTCTTATAAACCAGCATGGCTAAGAAGTAAGCGACAAACAAGATTCCGACGCACCACGCCAGAGCGGACCAAACATCATTGCCCACCGGCTGTCCGGCCAACAAGGCGCGAATCGCTTCAACGATCGAGGTCACCGGCTGATTTTCGGCAAAGGCTCGAACGACGGAAGGCATGGACTCGGTCGGAACAAAGGCGGAGCTTATAAACGGAAGGAAGATGATCGGGTAGGAAAAGGCGCTTGCGCCATCAACTGACTTGGCGGATAATCCGGCAATAACAGCGAGCCAGGTTAAGGCAAGAGTAAACAATACGAGGATACCGGCTACCGCAAGCCAGTCTAAGATGCTGGCCGAGGAGCGAAAGCCCATTAATAACGCAACGAGGATAATAACAACAACGGAGATGGCGTTGGATACGAGCGAGGTCAGCACATGGCCCCATAATAAGGTGGAGCGTGAAATCGGCATAGAATGGAACCGTTCAAAAATGCCCTTTTGGACATCGATAAATAGTCGGTAAGCGGTGTAAGAAATTCCGCTGGCGATCGCAATCAGCAGTATGCCAGGCAGCAGGTAATTCACATAGCTGTCCGTTCCGGTTTCAATGGCTCCGCCAAATACGTACACGAACAGCAGCAATAACGCGATTGGCATAATGGTAACCGTAATAATGGTATCCATACTGCGGGAAATATGGCGCATGGAGCGTCCGAGCATTACGCCTAGATCGTTGAAAAAATGTTTTTTTACCGTTTCCATTTAAGCGCCCTCCTTATTGCCGATAATGGACAGGAAGATCTCTTCCAGGCTCGGCTGCTTTTCTACATACTCTACCTTAGTCGTTGGAAACAGCTTTTTCAGCTCCAAAAGAGTGCCGTTGGCAATGATTTTGCCTTGGTGTAAAATGGCGATTCGGTCGGCGAGCTGCTCGGCCTCCTCTAAATACTGCGTGGTGAGAAATACTGTCGTTCCGCTGTCTGAAAGTTCCTTAACGATCTTCCAAACTTCGATGCGCGATTCGGGGTCAAGGCCAGTAGTGGGTTCATCGAGGAAGATGATTTGCGGTGTTCCTACAAGGCTTAAGGCGATATCGAGCCTCCTGCGCATGCCGCCTGAATAAGTGGACACTCTGCGGTCGGCTGCTTCCGTTAATCTGAACCGGTTTAGCAGATCTTCTGCAACCTGACGCGGCTGCTTGAGGTATCGGAGCTTTGCGATCATAATCAGGTTTTCCCGTCCTGTCATTAACTCATCTACTGCGGCGAATTGTCCGGTCAAACTAATGGCCTGCCGCACATGATCGGGTTTAGTTGCAACATCAAATCCGTTTATAACGGCGCTCCCGCTGTCATGTTTAAGCAGCGTAGTGAGGATTTTGACCACCGTTGTTTTGCCTGCCCCGTTTGAGCCGAGCAGGGCAAAAATGCTGCCCTTCTCTACTTCAAAATTGACGCCTTTTAACACTTGGAGCTCCTTATACGACTTTTGCAACTCCACGACTTTAATGGATTTAGTTTGCATACTTTCTCCTCCTTAACGAACGATAACGTTGGACAGATTGGCTTCCATTCCTTTGAGCCCTGCGTAAGTCAATTTATCCATTACTGCGCCGTCAAAGCAGATTGTCTTGATGGCCCGGAAATATTTTTTGGTTAATGTGAAGCCAGGATGGAAAGACACATTTTTGAGCGTCGCTCCCTTAAAGGAAACATCGGTAAGAGCTGATTTCTCAAACTTGACGCCGATGAAGGTCTGCTCGTCAAAGTTAAGACCTGTAAGATCGGTGTATTTAAACTCCACGCCGTCAAACGTGCATTTTTGAAAAACCGTTTTTCTAAGGTCCGTCTTATCCAGCCTGACGTCTGTCAACTTGGCGCCTACAAATTTTGCGCCTTCCAGACCCGATGAGCTGAAGTTTGTGCGCATGAGGATGGATTTTTTGAAGCTTGCATCCGAAAGGTCCAGCGAAGAAAAGTTGCAGTCCGTGAGGTTGGCTCCATTAAAAATGGTTTCGCGAACATCGCTGCCCGTAAACGCGCTGCCAGTCAGGTCAGCGTTCGAAAAGTCGGAGCCGCGCAGCGAGCTTCCGGAAAACTTCCCTTTTTGCGCGACACCGGCAAAGTCGCTTTTCGGCAAATTGCTTGAGCTAAAGTTGGTTACGACCTGCCGCTCCAGCGAACGGGATAGGTTAGCGACCTCCTGTACGGTCTGCTCAATGTCGCCAATGCTATCGATGGTCATTTCCAATGCTGTTTCGTCGTCCTTGCCCTCTTTTTTGAGTTCGCGGAACCGTTCCTGCAGATCGGAATGAAGATCGCTCTTCAATTCCTCGACGCTTTTCACTCCATCGTAAGGCGCAAACACACTGTTCAGATAGTTGGTTAATTTGTTATTCATAATCATTCACTCTCCTATAGTAAGTTTTCAAGCACGCGTTTTGCGTATCCCCAGTTGTTTTTATTGCGTCTGTAAGTTTCTCTTCCCGTCTCGGTTACTCTAAAATATTTGCGCCGGCCGCCTTGAGATTCGTCACCCCAATACCACTCAACATCCCCCTCCGCCTCCAGCCGCCGCAGACTTGAGTACATGGTTGCTTCCTTTAGCTCATACTCACCGTCCGAGCGCTCTGCGATTACCTTGACGATTTCGTAGCCATAACGGTCCGCTTCGGATAAAAGGCGCAAGATGATTGTATCGGTATGCCCTCGAAGCAGGTCGGATGTAATTTTGTTCTCACTCATTGAATCACCTCATGACTGTATAATACGGCAAACTACTGTGGCAGTCAAGGTACTTTTACGAAAATGGTACTATGCCTAGAATAAAGCAGCCATCCAAACGCAAAAAAACCGCGCAAGGCGCGGTTTTTTTGGAGATAGCTTTTTTTTGGGGGGGTAACTAGTTCTCAGCTCCAAGTCTTAACCATTCACTTGTAAAACAGGCCAAGAAATCAAAATGGATGTATCTTGATGTGCCTGCAAGGAGAGCAAACGAGTATTAGCTTTGTCAGCAACAACAGAAGCGGATGCACCGGAAACCTGAATCTCTCCAATCCCTAAAACGTTGGAAATTAGCAGCTGTTGATCCAGGTCTGAACGCAACACGGCATGAACAGTCCCTTTTGTTAAATCCCATTTCAACGAAGTGATCGCGGTTTGATTCCTAGCTCTGAGCCCTTTGACCTCTCCTCTGGAAAATTGTTCAGGCAGCGCCGGCAAAAAAGCAATCGAGTTCGCGTCTGAATAAGCCAACGCTTCCATCAGAACAGCAGGAATCGTAATCGGACCGTCCGTACAGTAAACAGACTTAAAATGATCATTATGCGACATCATTAAACTGCTGAAAATATAACTTTCTGTGAACAGCGGCAGCAGAGATTCATAAACGCCTTCTCCCCGCTGAATCCGCGCTTCTACAAGGCCCTTATGCACAAGACCATGTACGGCGCTTTCGGAGCCGTTTTGGATGCGGTTATCCAAGGCCTGAATAATACCTTGTTTAAGCTCCGCATTATCCGTGCTGTTCGATTCCAATGACGGCCAAGCAGGATACAAATGACTAATGTGACGGTGGAAGTTGTTGTCCTCAATTCCTTCCATCGCCCACTCCTGGATGGAGCTGTCCGAGTTATACCGATATTCAGGCAACCGGTCTAACAATCGCTGCCACTTTGACACATCGTTAGTCGGATCAACCGTTTTAGATACTTCCATCAACATCAGCAGCGCATCTTTTGCAGAGGCGATATCCATCGTTGAATTTGGCTGAAGCGTAGAGCTTCTGTTCGCAGGGCTATTTTCAGGCGAATAAGTCGGAACTAAAATGTATTTTCCCTCGCCGTCTACGTAATCTTCGCTCAAAAACCCTTCATAGAAGTTGCCAAGTTTAGTCAGCGAACGATAAAGGATATCCAAGACAGGTTCCTTCTCACCCTTGCCGTTTGGAACGGACTGATTGCCAAAGGTTAAGTAGTACTCATAAAACGGCAGCAGGAGCCAGCTCGCGCCAGCGATCCAATACTGACCCGGAAAACCATCCGTTATGGTAAAATGCGTTAAAGCATCACCGTCGCCATCCGTCCTTGGCGGCGCAAGAATCGCATTGGGAATGCCAAAAATACGCTCCGCATTTAATTCCCAGTCATCCATATGGCGCATGATCAAATTAATATAACTCTCCATTGCCTCCGGCGTATTCCCGATGTTTCCTCCAGCGATTTGAAGGTTCACGTTAGCGTCCGTCGTAAAGTCTCCGCTCCACTCCGGCATAAATTCTCCGGTCCATATCCCCATTAAACGAGGAGGATTGAAACCGCTCGACGAGATGTAGGCGTATCGGCCGGAATCGAACATTTTCTCAACCAAAGTCTGGTTCAGCTGTTTGTTGTTCGCATTTTGCAGAGCAATCAGCTGCTCGCTCGTTAAGCTGCGTTCATTCGGATCGCTATCCAATTGAAGAGATACTCGGTTCATCATCTCCCCATGTATGGCGGCGTGAGAGGAGAGCATTGCCGTATAGTCAAAATAACCGTTGGCTGTATATTTGCTTACGACGGCATTAAGTTGCTCCAGCAGTTGAGTTACGATTGCAGGGTCCGATAATTCAAAATTATCTTCTTGACGATCCAAAACAGTCAGCATGACAAGATAGGTTGCCTCTGATATGGTAACGTTTTCAGTTTTGACTAACCTACTTCCGTCCGTCACTATTTTAGTAACCCCTGCGTAACCGCCGTTTTGGAGCGGCGAATTTGGATAGGACGCGTATTTTCCTTTGAGCGCCAAATAATCTCCATCCGAATCAACTGCTTTCTGGACCGTTATTTTTGATTGTGCAAAATTAGGCATAGATTCCGCATCGATCCCGATGGAAGCATCAAAATGAGCGGCGCCGGCTGGCTTCTCCATAACCGTTACGATGACGTTATCTGTTCTGGAAACGAATGTTTTTCGAATCCAAACGCCTTGATCATCATGCCATTCCACGCCAATTTCGCCTGTCTCAAAATTTGTCCATCGGTCATAGTGCGTAATGGAGCCGTTTGAAGTCAGCTCTAAGCTTGCCTGGTAACCGGGGTGGAAGGAATAAGTCTGAACGATATCCCAATTCGCTTCATTGTCGCCCGTATGCTGGCGTAACCATGTTGTCGCTGCGGCGGAGGATTTCAATGCGGCTGACTTGCCGTCTCCGGATAAGGTTAAATCCCGGACCTCTTTAAGAGCGCCGCTAATATCAGGAGCCTGCCGCACGCCATCATTCGGCACGTTAAATTTCGTGTTCTGATAAACGAAGGTTTCCTTTAATGCGTCTCCATAAACAATAACCCCGAGTAAACCATTACCGCTTACCATGCCCTCTTTCCATTGAGTAGCAGGAGAAGATGAATGTATGCCACGTGTTTCCAATGAAACACCTCCAATTAATCATTATTTTATCTATACCTTAACAGCAACATTAGGATAGTTAAAAGCCTCATTCTTGCATGATTATACTTTATTTTGATGTGATTCCATTCGGGTTTCGGAAGCATTCCAACATATGTGCTGGCCCTAAAAAAAGGTGCTTTGCCCGTACCCTCTCCAAAAAATTTTCATATATTGATAGAGCCAATATAATCAAGCCATAGGTAAGGAGAGTTTCAATGAAGCTAGGAACAGTGCTCGTTCTATTTATATTACTTGCCGCAGTCACTCACGCATTCAAGATGAATGAACCAATCCGAAGTTTAGATTCGGTGGATTTGAATATAACAAATAATACGCGCGATATTACCTTTGGTCTTGCATCCTTAGAAGGTAATGCAGAATGGCCCCTCCCGGGCGGAATTCTCCCTCCCAACGGCGGATCAAACCTCTTACGGCTTGAAATAGATGCATTTCGCAACGATTTATTTGGACGATATTTAGCATTTAGAATGGATGCTTTTATTGGTGAATTTGAATTCAGATTTAGGTGCGACAACCTGGGGCTAAGATTTAACACCTTTAAAGTGCTTTTTAATTCAGCTCCAATCGTGATTGGCGGCAATTCACCTACGGATATAATTATTACCGACAAACCGGCTTTTAGGTAAAAAGCAAGGGACGCGGACAGCCGCATCCCTTGTTTTTTATAAGGATTCTTTAATTACGCGCTTATAATAAGCGATGGACAAAATACCAAATATCGAATACAGCACCGTGTACAACGCCATAACAATCAGCATAGGCCACAGCATCTCCGTGCCGAAGAAAAACCAGCCGGATTTGACGGCAAAATAACTGTGCGAAAGTCCGACTAAGAGCGGAATGCCAAAGTTAAACAGCTGCTTGTAGCGGATGCCGCGCAGCAGATTGCTCTGCGTAAAGCCAAGCTTGCGCAAAATCGTATAATTCGGCTTTTCCTCCTCGCTTTCATCCATCTGTTTAAAGTACAAAATGCAGCCGGATGTGATGAGGAACGTCAGACCAAGGAAAGCTACAATAAACATAATAATTCCCATATTCATGCGCTGGTTCATTTTATACTCATACTGCGAGAAGCTTGGAGCATCCAGCCCCTTTTCAACAAATAGCTGATGCGCTTCTTTTATTTTAGAGCCGTCCTTAAGATCCAGCCCATAATAATCGGAGAGCTTTGTGTCAGGATTCTGATCCGCAGACGCAGCTTCCACAAGCTGCTGATAAACGCTGTCGTCCACGATCGTTGAAGGAATGGTTCCGCCATAATTGTAGGATAATACGGCCTCTTCCTTGGCGCCGATCATCCTCTGCTTCAGCTTGCCGTCCGGAACGATAAACTCAAATTCGCCCTTGTCTTTCAGCGACAGGAAGTTTTGAACGGCATTCCCGTACCCCATAAAAACAGCCTCGCCCGGCTCCAGCCGGATGCCGTCCACCATCGTTTCGCTGAGCACTTGAGTCTCCAGTATATGACCTCTGTCTCCGATATTTAAGTCGCCCGACATAATGCGTGAAGCGTCCAGTTCGGCTCGAACCGGTTTGCGGTGAATAACCTTATAAGCGATATGACGGGAATCCAGCTCCGCTGCGAACTGATTTTTAACCTGTTCACTGACAAAGCCAAAATCATTCGGAACAGAAGATTTAGCCTGCGCATCGGTAGAATAATAAGAAATATAACTAAGCGACAGCAGTCCAATCGCCAGCGCGGATATCGTGGTTATAACGGTGAGCAGCAGAGCGTTTGATTTCATTCTGAACATGATCGAGGACAGCGACAGCACCTCGCCTACGGACAAATAACCGTTTCTGCTTTTGCGGATTGCGTTGAAAATAAAGCTGACGGAACCTTTGTAGAAAAAGTAAGTGCCCGCAATAACAAAAGCCAAAATCAAAATCATCATGATCATAAGCTCGTTTATGGCCGTATATTTGCCGCTAAACAGCTTGCTGGAAAGGTAATATCCGGCCACCGTAAACATAATCCCCAAAATGCCAAACAGCATTTCCGCTGACGACAGCTTTTTCACCCGTTCTTGAGCAACGGACACGGCACGGAACAAGGAAAGAATGCTCTGACGTTTAATGAACGCATAGTTCATGATCATGATAAGGACATAGATTCCGGCAAACACAATGACCGTCTGCAGCAGCGCTTCCGTAGAGAAACGCAGCTTGGCCAGCACGTCAATGCCAATAATTTTAAACAAAATCATTAAAATCAGCCTGGACACGGCAAATCCTGCGGCAATGCCTGCAAGCATCGAACCAAAATAAAGAATCAGATTTTCAGCCGTTAATTGACGGAAAATACGTCCTTTCGTCAGACCGACCAGCTGCAGCAGGCCGATTTCCTTGCTCCTGCGTTTAATGAAAATGGTATTGGCATACAGCAGAAACACAGCGACAATGGCAACAAGCAGCACAGAGGCAGCCCCGAGCGCCGCAGCTCCTTTGATTGATCCTTTCGCTTGCTCCATGGAAGGGTCGTATTGAAGCGTGACAAAAGAGAAATACAACGCCACGCTGAAAATAAGCGCAAATACGTAAAGATAATAGTGCCTGATGTTCTTTCGCAGGTTTCGAAAAATAATCGCAGTCAGGCTCACCCTTGAACACCGCCCAAAACGCCTTGAGTTTTCATAATGTCGCTCAAAAATGACTGTCTCGACTCTTCGCCTTTATGAAGCTGCGTATAAATTTGGCCGTCCCTTATGAATACGACACGGCTGCAGTAGCTGGCGGCGACAGGATCATGGGTCACCATAACGATCGTGGACGCATGTTTTTCGTTCATGCTGCTCAGCTTATGAAGCAGATCCGATGCCGACTTGGAATCAAGAGCTCCGGTAGGCTCATCCGCAAAGATGATGCTTGGCTCATGCACAAACGCGCGGGCCGCTGAGGTGCGCTGCTTTTGCCCGCCGGAAATCTCGCTTGGATACTTATCAGCCAGCTCGTATATGCCCAGCTCCCCGGCAACCTGCTTGAATTTCTCCAGCGCCGCTGTTTTTGAAATTTTTTTAATCGAAAGCGGCAGCAGCACATTTTCCTTCACTGTTAGCGTATCCAGCAGATTGTACTCCTGAAAAATAAATCCGAGATGGTTTTTGCGGAATTCAGCCAAATCCTTCTCCTTCATGCCCGTAAATTGTTTTCCCTCAATTTTGATGCTTCCCTCGCTCAGCGTATCAATGGAGGATAATACATTCAGCAAGGTTGTTTTACCGGAGCCGGACGGACCCATAATGCCTACAAATTCTCCCTTGCCCACTTGCAGGTCAATGCCCTTCAGCACCTCCTGCCGATTGAACTTGTTCCCGTATATTTTATGAATTTTATCAGCCTCTAAAATAACCACTCGGCTCGCTCCTTTGTCGTATCGTCATGAGATTATGTTACCTTCCCGGAACCATTTTTTCCTTCGATTGAGCGAACAAAACATAAAAGCATGTGACATTGTTGTCACATGCCTGTCATTCGCGAAAAATCGTTAGAGACGGGGAAGATGAGCCGGAACGTCGAGCCTTTGCCGGGTAAAGATTCCGCCTCGATTCGAATCAGAAGCGATTCCGCAGCCTTTTGCGCCAAATAAAGCCCCATACCGGTCGCCGCGCTCTCCCGGTGCGCCGTTGTCGAGGTGAACCCCCGGTCGAAAATCCTCGGCAAATCTTTCGGATCGATACCGCGGCCAAAGTCTTTGACGCTCAAAACGACATGCCCCTTTGCTTCATGGCTGTTTACCTCAATATCCGAGCCTTCGCTGTACTTAACCGCGTTGGTTAACAGCTGTCTCAAGATAAAACCAAGCCACTTGGCATCGGTCAACACTGGGCCTGCATCAAGCGATACGTCAAAACCGATTCCCTTTTGGATGCACCACGATCTCAGCTCTTTAATCTCTGTATTAACGACCGGCTCAAGCTCCGTTTCCTCCACGTACAGATCGTTTTTCATAAACGGAATCCGTCTCTGATGCAGCTGCTGGTCGAGCAGATGATGAATGCGGAGCCATTCATATTTTAGCTGCGCTTTAAGCCGTTCGTCCTGCATACGGTCAATCATAAGCTGCATCGCGGTAAGCGGTGTTTTCACTTCGTGAATCCAGGATAGCAGCTCGTCTTTTTCTTGTTCAAGCAGCAGAAGATGGCGGGAAGCCTCCCGTTTGTAACGTTCCGTTTGCTGATTCACCGCTTCCTCCACAATTTGCTCGAAAGGGCTGCTCGCATCCTTAAACGCCGTCAGACCGGATGCCGGATTCCACTCTGCGACCCCCTTGTAAAATCTCGTCTCCCTATAGTATCGAACGATCAAAAAGATCGCACAAATCATGAGAGACAACAGCGTAATGTACAGGATCGGCAAAAGCGGAATGGAGGAATCGACAAAAGCGACAAAAACGAGCAACAGCTGCAGAACAAGTAGAAGCAGCAGCCAGCTCCGCCTTTCAGACAGGAATTTGCGGATCATACCGAAGCCTCTTCGACAGCCATATAACCTTGGCCAACCTTTGTTTCGATGAACGAGCCAAGGCCGATCGAATCCAGCTTTTTGCGCAGGCGGTTTACGTTTACGGTCAACGTATTGTCGCTGACGAACTGCTCATTGTCCCAAAGGCTCGTAATCAGCTGTTCGCGGCTTACAATAGAGTTTTTGCGCTCAATGAGCAGTTTCAAAATAAATATTTCGTTTTTAGTCAGCTCAACTGTGCCTTGATTGTTCGAAATTGTATTTTTCACAAATTCAATCGCAGCTCCCCGCCACGTTTTCAGCTGAGTCGGCTCGTTACTGTAATTGTACACGCGGCGCAGGGTTGCCTGAATTTTAGCGATCAGCACGTCAAAATGAAACGGCTTTTGGACAAAGTCGTCCGCGCCCAGCTGCATGGACATGACCATATCCGCCGGATGATCCCGGGACGACAAAAAGACGATGGGTACATTTGAATGCGCCCGGATCATCCGGCACCAATGAAAGCCGTCAAATTTCGGAAGCTGGATATCGATGATAACAAGGTCGGGGTTCACCTCGGTAAATTCCTGGAGCACTTGATCAAATTGCCGAACTCCATATGTATCATAAGACCATTGGGATAAACGCTCTTCAATTTCTTTAAATAAAGTGAGGTCATCCTCAATGATCATAATTTTAAACATGACACTCGTCACCCGTTTCGCGGAAAGTTTTATGTATTGCATTACCGGAATAGTTTAATTATAGTCGCTGGGATAACAAATCGTTTTACGATTAGGTTGTCCTCGCTACGTCTAGGCATGGTTAACCATGGAACTCAGCTTATATAAGCCAAAGCAACTTTTTTGTACGATTCATCATACAAAAACTGATTAGAAACCGCCGCTTCTCAAAACTTTGTATGATAAAACATACAAATCTTCACTTTTTCCATCTATGCCAAGACAATTTGTATGATTTATCGTACAAGCTTCAATAAATCGACACGGTCCTGACAAAATTTATATGAAAAATCGTACAAATTTTTTTTATTATACAATCTGACATTTCGTGAAAAGAAAATTCCAAGGAGCAGCTTGTTTGAGCGGCAGCTGCACCCTGACGGTTATAGTTATGTTTCTTCCAGCTCCAGCACTGATATGCTGTTAATAATCGTACCATTATTTTTCCCTTCGCAAATTTCTTTCATTGCACCAGGTTTATCAAAGTTAAACACATGTATCGGCAAATTGTAGTCTCTGGCGAGAATGAAGGCCGACTGATCCATTACCTTTAAATTGTGTTTTATAACATCGTTATAGTGGAGCGATTTAAACATCCTTGCATCCTGTACAATTTTAGGATCTGCATTAAGAACACCGTCAACACCTTGTTTTGCAACGAGCAAAGCTTCACAATTAACTTCAATAGCCCTCTGGACAGATGGATAATCGGTTGTGACGAAAGGCTGTCCGTTTCCGCCTGTAAATATTACAATGTACCCATGCTCCAGATGGTGAATCGCCCTTAAGCGGATATACGGTTCTGCAACCGATGTAATCGGAATTGCGGTCATGACACGCACTTCTTTGTCTGTTTTGGCTTTGAAAACACCACGAAGCATTAAGCTGTTAATGACGGTTGCGAGCGTGCCAATGTTGTCTGCTTCTGCTCTTTCTATTCCCCAACTTTCCGCCAAATTACCGCGAAAAATATTCCCCCCGCTATGACCAAGGATACTTCAACGCCTAATTTCACGACAGACATAATTTCATCGGCAATATAGTTCAATCTTTCAGGCTCAAATCCAAATTCCGCATCCCCGGCAACCGCTCCACCGCTTAGTTTAATAAGGACTCTTGTGTACCTCGTCACCTACTTCACCTCCGGGGATAATAAAAAACACTAAAGCACGGAGGCTTCAGTGTTTTGATAAGCAAGAATATGAAAAGGCGACATCCGATGGATAACAAACGTCCGTTTCCACTTCATATTCCCACTCCTTCATAAAGTTCTTTCCGATATATCTTATATGGAGCGAAGGGTATTTGCAACTAATATGCTGACCAAAAAAGTTGCTTTAGTACTCTCCCTTAATTACAAAAAAAGAGCCGCGAATCGTACCTGCCAGCTTAGATTTTTGCCGCGCAAATTTAAACTTCCCTTCAAGCTCTGCCGGCACTTCCATCCCTTCGGAAAGCTTAAACCCAACGGCCCGCTTCTTGGGGTCATCCACCGTATACATGACATTAATTCCAAGACCGTCTTCATAAAAGACGTATGTAAATTTGATGTTCTCCACCTGAAACTGCGACGTTTCCAAAGGTTTGGCGGCAAAATTAATATCACGCTCTTGCAAAACCCGGTTCACATAATCGAGGTTTTCCTGGCTTTCGCTAGCCGGCACAACCGTAAATTCATGCTTGTACTTGTTCATAAAATAACGGGCTTCGTTCGCGCGCAGACCTGCAAGCGCTTCTGCTACAGGAGAAGACTCTAAACCAACCGTAGATACTTGTTTAAAATCAACGATATACGACATTTCATCCCTCTTTTTCGGTTATGTCTAAAGCTTTACTAGCAAATAGTATAACAAAAAATGATTATCCATTTCCCAGTTTATATTCCCGTCGTTTTTATAGAGACTTTTTCATCGGTAGCCGTTCCAGCAGCTCTGCTTCTTAAGGGCGTTTGACGCCCTTATCTACGGCCTTTTCAGCGTTTTGCCCCTTCTTAAGGGCGTTTGACGCCCTTATCTACGGCCTTTCCAGCGTTTTGCCCCTTCTTAAGGGCGTTTGACGCCCTTATCTACGGCCTTTCCAACAGTTTGCCGCTTCTTAAGGGCGTTTGACGCCTTATCCACTGTCGGCGACGCATGATCGTAATAAAAACACTAAAGCCAGGGGCTTTAGTGTTTTTATTAAAACAACAATATAAATCCCTGTTCAACGAAAAAAGCCGCCTCACCAACTACAATCCCGCCAGCACCTGATACCAGACACCACGCTTGGAATAGAGGTTTTTCTTGACCTCGTCCCAACCCCCGAGATAACCGATGTCGAACAATCCAGGCGGCGTGGTGTAATCGTTCTTCACCTTCTCAGCCGCGACTGGCTCGACGGGACGGAAGCCGTTTTCGGCCAAATAGAGCTGAGTTTCCTCGCTGCGCAGGAACTCCAGAAACGCCTCTGCTACCTCGCGGGTGCCATGTTTGTCCACGTTGCGGTCTACTACGGCGGCGGGATTTTCAATCAGAATCGTATCGTCGGGAATGACGATATCGTACGGAACTCCTTTATTGATACGGGCAATCAGCTCGTTCTCGTAGGTGACGATGGCATCGCCGACGCCGTATTCAAAAGCCGCCATAGAAGCGCGGCCGCTCTTGTCGAGCGACTCAATGTTGGCATGAACGCGCTCCAGATATCCTTTAGCGAATTCAGCATCTTTGCTGCCTGTCTGGCGCTCCGACTCCTTGAGTCCGGCTCCATAAATGGCGTTGATGTCCCACTGCGCGCCGCCGCTCGTCTGCGGATTCGGATAAAGCACCCTGACGCCGGGTTTCATCAGATCCTCCCAGCCTTTTATGCCACGCGGATTGCCCTCGCGGGTTCCGATGACTGCAATGGAGGTTGTAATATTGCCTTTATACGGTCCCGCTGTCCAGTCATGCGTAATCAAGCCCGCATCGCGAATGCGCCGCAGATCGCCGTCCATGGCAAGCACCGCGACATCAGCCTCGAAGCCCCCGATAATAGAACGCGCCTGCGTGCCGGAAGCCTCATAGGATTCCTGAAACACAACCGTTTGACCGGTCCGATCCTTCCATTCCTGTTGAAACTTCGGCAGCAGCTCCGCAAAAACATCCTTCACCACGGAATAGGCTCCGATAACGAGCGTTACATCGCCTTTAGCGGCCTCCGGCTTTTCCGGGTCGTTATCCGCCGTCTGGCCTCCGGCGCAGCCGCTCAGCAGTCCCATCGCCAGCAGCAGGCTCAAGCCATACCCGGCCATCCTTCGCAGGGCAGGCTTGCGGGCGTTGGTTCTTTTCATCGCATTCACCCTTAGATGATGACAGGCATTGGATCAACCTTAAGCTTGTTCTCCATGATCCAGCTGTCGGAGTCGTTAAACAAATAAGCCCGGTGGATGAGAATATCGACGGGATCGCCCGGCTTCAGCACTTCCTTTTCCAACGAGCGGTACGTAATCAGGCGGGTATCGCCAACCTCCAGCTCAATCATCCACTCGCTGCCGCGGAAATGAATATGGCGCACGGAGCCCCGCAACGCGGCAGAGGCGAGCGTAATTTCTCCCGGTTTGCCGATCTCGATATATTCCGGGCGAATCAAACCTTTTGTGCCGCTGTAAACCGCAGCCTCTTCAAAGCCCTTCAACGCAGCGATATTGTCCACTGTCGTCGACTCCCCGATGAACTCGGCCACAAACTGCGTTTGCGGGTTTTTGTAAATATCCCAAGGCGAGCCCTTCTGCTCCAGCCGCCCTTTGCTAATAATCATAATTTCATCGGCCACCTCAATCGCCTCATCCTGATCGTGAGTGACAAAGATGGACGTGATGCCGACGCGCTCGATCATTTCCTTCAGCCACGTGCGCAGCTCGGAGCGGATTTTGGCATCGATGGCCGCAAACGGCTCGTCGAGCAGCAGCAGCTGCGGCTCCGGAGCCAGAGCGCGGGCAAAAGCGACACGCTGGCGCTGGCCGCCAGACAGCTGGGCCGGATATCGATGCTCGAAGCCTTTTAATCCGGTAAGCTCGATCAGGCTTTGCACACGCTCCTTGATTTGATCCTTCGGCAGCTTTTTGACCTTGAGGCCAAACGCCACGTTGTCGAATACCGTCATATGTTTAAACAATGCATAGTTCTGAAACACAAACCCGATGCCGCGCTCCTGCGGAGGCAGATCGTTGACGCGCTGTCCGTGAAAAACAATATCGCCAGAGGTCGGCGTCTCCAAGCCCGCCAGCATGCGCAAAATGGACGTTTTTCCGCCGCCGCTCGGACCGAGCAAACCGATCAGATGCCCTTTTTGAATGGAAAAGCTAACATCCTGAACCGCCTTAAAATCGCCGAACGATTTGCTTAAGCCTGTGACCTCGATATGCATGTCAGTGCACTTCCCTTCGCTTTTTGGCCCATTCCATCAGCAGCAGCAGCCCTACCGAAAAAGCTGCCAGCACAAGCGCGACACCGCTTGCCGCCAATACGTTGAAATTCTCTACATCCTGATAAACCAGTGTTGTCGCCGTCTGGGTCAGGTTCATAATATTGCCGGAAACGACGAGTACCGCGCCGAATTCCCCGAGCGTCCGGGCTACCGTGAGGACAACCCCGTAAATGACGCCCCAGCGGATCGACGGCCATGTCACTTTCCAAAATGTATACCAAGGATACGCTCCCAACATCGAGGAAGCCTCCTCCTGCTGGCTGCCGATTTCCTGCAGCACCGGCATCACCTCGCGCACCATTAGCGGGAAGGTGACAAACAGCGTGGCGATGACCATGCCTGGCAGCGCGTAAACGATTTTGACGCCTGCGCCTTCAAGCATTGCGCCGAGCACCGTATCCGGGCCGAGCAGCAGGACGATCATCAAACCGCCGATAACCGGCGATACCGCATAGGGCAAATCGACGATGCTGTTGAGCAGCCCTTTGATCCGGGGATGCAGCCACGGAGCGCGAACGAGATAAATCGCCAGCATAACGCCGAATACTGTATTAATAATCGTGACAAGCACAACGATAATTCCGGTCATCATAAGCGCATGCAGCGCTTCAGGCCGTCCCAGCGCCTTGATTAAGCCGCCCACGCCTTCATCGAAGGCTCCAGTAGTAATTTTGACAAGCGGAATGATGATGAGAACGATGAATACCGCGTACGTAAAACCAATCCACAGCTTTCTCATGCTCTCTTCCTCCTCCCTTGGACGATGTTGATAGCCCACAGGATAAGGAAGCTCAGCGTCAGCAGCAGCACGGATACGGCCGCGGCTCCTTGAGTGTTGTCACTTTCAATCTGTCCGAAAATGTACACCGACGCAACGAGCGTCCGGCCCGGAATATTGCCCGCTACGAGCACTACGGCGCCGAATTCGGCGAGCGCCCGGGAAAAAGCCAGCATGCCGCCGCTTATAATGCCGGGCAGCATCGTCGGCAAAATAACGCTGAAAAACGTTCTGGAACGGGAAGCGCCCATCGTGTAGGCCGCTTCCTCCTCCGACGCCTCCATCTCTTCCAGCAGCGGCTGTACGCCACGGATGACAAACGGGAAGGTAACAAACACCATCGCGATGACGATTGCCGGCTCGTGGTAAACGATATCAAAGCCAAGCTTGCCAAGCGGGCTGTTCGGCCCGAGCAGCAGCAAAATCATCAAGCCGCCGACCGCTGTCGGCAAAGCGAACGGCAGATCGACCAAGCTGTTGAGCAGCCTCCGCCCCGGAAAGCGGTAGCGGATCAGCACCCAGCCGATGATCGTTCCCACGACCAGGTTAATCAGAGCGGCGAGCACCGCCAGACGGACCGTCAGCAGCACCGCTTTCCAGGCCAGCGGATCGATAACGCTTTCCGCAAACGCGCTCCAGCCTTGCGAGAACGACTGCACGTAAATGCCGAAGATCGGAAGAATAACAAGCAGAAAAAAGTAAAGTAGTATGGCTGTCCGGAAGCCGAAGCTCCACCAGCTGCTGCGAAGCCTGATGTTCACGTCCCTATTCATCCTCCTACCCGCGAAGGTACGTTCATTGCCGTTCGGTTTGATCGCAATTGCATGTTTTAATTCCATCAATTCCGGGTGTTTTCAATAATCCTATTAAGTTACTTGGTTTTACATAAATGTAGCAGACCGCAGCTCGTCTAGTCAATGAAAAAGATCGCTATCCGACCCGAATTGTTGGAATTGCAACGACAATGGGATGAAAATTATGGAACCGTCTTCAGGGCAAAGCAAAAAAGCTGCCCCAAGGTCACTTTCATGACAATGGAGCAGCTCCTGAGCCGCAAATTCATTATGTTACCAGTGAAGTAACGTACCGGGTATCCCCTGCCGCTATCTTCGCCTGGCCTTGCGTTACGTCCGTCATCCATGCGATAAAACGGTCCGAGTCGGCCGCCAGCGGCAGGCAGCTTACCGTAACGCGGTCGGTAAAATCAACTCCGCCGACGAGCACTCCACGGCCATGCAGCTCGTTCTCCAGCTTGCCGTACCAAGTATAATCCACCTCTACGGCGATTTCCCGGTGCAGCACATTGGTGATCGGACCCGCCGCTTCAATCGCCGCAACCGCTCCGTCCGTATACGCACGGATGAGGCCGCCAGCGCCGAGCATAATTCCGCCGAAATAACGGGTAACGACAATGGCAACGTTTTTGAGGCCCTTATGCTTGATGACCTCCAAAATCGGCTTGCCCGCCGTGCCGCTCGGTTCGCCGTCGTCGGACTGCTTTTGGAACTCGTCCCGTTCGCCGACCACATACGCCGAGCAGTTATGGGTGGCGTTCCAGTGCTGCTTTTTGATCTCTTCAATGAAGGCGACCGCTTCTTCCTCGCTGCTGACGGGACGTCCGTAGCCGATGAAGCGGGACTTTTTGATGATGATCTCCTTGGAGCCGGGTCCGCCTAACGTTCGATAGCTGTCAAGCATTGGCCGCGTCACGCCTTACAGACGCGCTTCCAGCTCCGCTTTTTCCTTCTCGTAGCCAGGTTTGCCGAGCAGAGCGAACATGTTCTTTTTGTAAGCTTCAACACCAGGCTGGTCGAATGGATTCACGCCGAGCAGGTACCCGCTGATGCCGCAAGCTTTCTCGAAGAAGTACACGAGGTAGCCGAACGTATATGGAGTAAGATCGGCAATGTTCACGACAAGGTTCGGAACTTGGCCGTCCGTATGCGCCAGCAGCGTGCCCTCAAACGCTTTTTTGTTTACGAAGTCCATTGTTTTGCCAGCCAGGAAGTTCAGGCCGTCCAGATCGTCCGCATCGCTGCCGATCGTAATCTGCTCCGTTGGCTCGCCAACCTGAATGACGGTCTCGAACAGGTTGCGGTTGCCCTCTTGAATGAATTGTCCCATGGAGTGCAAATCCGTGGAGAAGTCGACCGCAGCCGGGAAAATGCCCTTGTGGTCTTTGCCTTCGCTTTCGCCGTACAGCTGTTTCCACCATTCCGATACGAAGTGCAGCGAAGGCTCGTAGTTAACGAGAATTTCCGTTGCTTTACCTTTGCGGTACAGCGCGTTGCGCGCAGCAGCGTATTGGTAGGCTTCGTTCTCGGCAACGTTCGGGTTGCCGTATTCCTTGGAAGCGTCAGCAGCGCCCTGCATCATGGCGTCGATGTCGATTCCGGCAGCGGCGATTGGCAGCAGGCCTACAGCCGTCAGCACGGAGTAACGTCCGCCAACGTCATCCGGAATAACAAAGGACTCGTAGCCTTCTTCCGTCGCAAGCTTTTTGAGGGCTCCGCGGGCTTTGTCCGTCGTAGCGTAAATGCGGCGGCGAGCTTCTTCCTTGCCGTATTTTTGCTCCAGCTTCTCGCGGAATACGCGGAACGCCAGCGCAGGCTCAGTCGTTGTGCCGGATTTGGAGATAACGTTGATCGACCAGTTTTTGCCCTCAAGCGCCTGAAGCAGATGGGTGACATAGGTCGAGCTGATGTTGTTGCCAGCAAAGAAAATTTGCGGCCCTTTGCGCTCGCCGTTTGGCAGCACGTTGTAGAACGAGTGCGACAGCATCTCGATTGCCGCGCGCGCTCCCAGGTAGGAGCCGCCGATGCCGATCACGATGAGAGCGTCGGAATCGGAGCGGATTTTGTCCGCGGAGGATTTGATGCGCGCAAATTCTTCTTTGTCATATGCGGTCGGAAGATCGATCCAGCCCAGATAGTCGGAGCCGGCTCCCGTTCCATTATGCAGCTGATCGTGGGCGAGGCGGATTGGCCCCTCCAGGTTGTCGATCTCATTTTGTCCCAGAAATCCAAGTGCCTTGCTGTAGTCGAAACGAATCGTTTTGCTCATTCCAAAATGCCTCCTTCAAGATCGGGCCAAGCAGCCCGTATAAGCTCGCGTCCGGCCTTTAAGTCTGGTCCCAGCGCCTTGCAACATGTCCTAAGAATAATGGATTGAACTAGGGAAAACAAGCAAACGTGGCGCGTTTCATGGAAGCTTCACGAATGGACAAGCCGGAGTCAGGTTCGATGGCTGAGCGGCGAATATGCTACACTAGGAGAGACTAAACCACATGAAGGACGGTGTTTCTCTATGACTTTAGCGATTGGATTTATCGGGCTCGGCGCAATGGGCGAACCGATGGCCGCCAATCTGGCGCGCAAAGGCTTCTCCGTCACTGTGTGGAATCGCACGCCGGGCAAAGCGGAGGAGCTTAAAAAGCTCGGAGCGAAAGAAGCCTCCTCGCCTGCGGAAGCGGTGCGGGAAGCCGATGTTGTCATTACGATGCTCAGCAACGACGACGTCGTGCGCGGCCTGTACCTTGGCGAAGAGGGCATTTTATCGGCCGTCCGCTCTGGCGCCGCACTTATCGACAACAGCACGATTTCCCCTGTGCTGGCGAAGGAGCTGGCCAAGGCTGCCTCGGGCGTTGGCTGCGGTTTCCTCGATTGCCCTGTGACGGGCAGCACGCCGGCGGCAATTGGAGGCACGCTTGTGTTCATGGTTGGCGGCGAGGCTTCGCTGCTGGAGCGCGTCCGCCCCGTTCTTGACGCCATGGGCTCAAAAATTGTGCATGTCGGACCATCCGGCAGCGGCTCCGTCGCCAAGCTGGGCCATAACAGCATCGTCGCCATCAACAATTTGGCGCTGGCCGAAGGCTTATCGATTGCGGTTAGCGGCGGCCTTGATCCCGCCAAGTTTCTGGACATCGTACGGGCCGGCAGCGCAGGCAGCAAAGCGGCCGAGCTCAAATCGTCCAAGCTGCTGGAAGGCGACTACAGCGTGCAGTTTTCGCTGGAGCTCATGCTTAAAGATCTGCGTCTCGCCTCCGTGTATTCGGACAGCCTGAATACGCCGACTCCGATGCTGGAAGCAGCCAAAAGCCTGTTCCAGGCCGGCAGCTCCGCTGGTTACGACAAAGAGGATCTGATCGCCGTGTCCAAGCTTTACGAGCAGTGGATCGGGCGCAGACTCGGCGGCGAAGCCCAGACATCAGCTAAATAACAGCTGTATCTCTGGTCTTACCCCCGTCAAGTAGACAGCTAAAAAAGAGTGCAAATTAAGCGGCGACTGCAATTCGGTACTCTACCGGAGAGCGGTCGCCGAGTTTTTTCTGGAAACGCTCCTGGTTGTAGAACTCGAT
>NZ_JAMBOT010000013.1 GCF_023715725.1 Paenibacillus pasadenensis | reverse complement strand
CGGCAACGCCAGTGGCACAGATAGCCGACCTGTCCGCAGCACCGGGAGACGGAGAAGTGGGCTTGACGTTTACCGCGGCGTCCGGAGCAACTTCCGTAACGGTGGAGCAGTCGTCCAACGGAGGCGCGACATGGAACACAGCGGCGACAGCGGAAACGCTGGATGCCAGCTCCACAAGCGCAACGGTAACGGGATTGACAAACGGAACGGGCTACAAGTTCCGTCTGGTCGTAACGGGCGGAGCGTATGCGGGCGAGTCGAATGAAGCGTCGGCAACGCCAGTGGCACAGATAGCCGACCTGTCCGCAGCACCGGGAGACGGAGAAGTGGGCTTGACGTTTACCGCGGCGTCCGGAGCAACTTCCGTAACGGTGGAGCAGTCGTCCAACGGAGGCGCAACATGGACCACAGCGGCGACAGTGGAAACACTGGATGCCAGCTCGACAAGCGCAACGGTAACGGGACTAAACAACGGACAAACGTATACGTTCAGACTGAAAATTTCAGGCGGACCACATGCAGGCATTTCAAATGAAGTTGCCTCCACTCCGGCTTCCAGACCGGTTCAGCCACAAGGGCCGATTAAGGAATATCTTCCAATAGTAGTAGACGGAGGAAACGATGATAATCAGCTTGCGAATCTCATGGTTGAACGCACGGTAAATTCAGACGGCTCAAAACATGATACTGTCACCTTTAATGTGGATAAAGCGTCGGCTACCATTCAGAAAGCAAAGGAGTCCAGCAAGAGCAAAATTCGTTTAGTAGTCCCAGATATTAAGGATGAAGTATCTCAACTCAACGTCGTTATTCCAAGAGCTACAGTGGATGCCATAGCTTCCGGAAAGGTCGATTTTGAGATTTATACGGATAACGCGCGTATTCTCGTTCCTTATTCTTCTTTTATTGGACTAGAAAAAGACATTTACTTCAGGCTGGTACCGATGAAAAAAGCCGGAGATCGAAAGATTATTGAAGAACGGGCGAGCAAAGAGGCTGTCGTTCAAAAAGAGGCTACTTCCGGAAAAGCCAAGGTCGTTGCCCGTCCGATCATCATCGAAACAAACCTTAACAGCCGGGCAGTATCCTTAGTCTTGCCGCTCAAAGATGTTGAGTTGCCATCCGATCCTGATGAGCGCGCTGCACTGCTGGCGCAATTAATTGTTTACATCGAGCATAGCGACGGTGAGCGCGCCATTGTGAAGCCGGAACCCGTTTCTTATCAAAACGGTGAGCAGGGCATTCAATTTTCGGTTTTAAAATTCAGTACGTTTACAATACTCAAAATAAACGGAAACCAGCATCAATCCTATATTAACGGTTATGCTGACCGCACTTTCCGTCCAGAAAGCTCCATTACAAGAGCCGAGATGGCGGCAATGATGACAAGATTAAATTTAGGTGCGGAACGCAGAAATACCGCGATTAGATATCTGGATGTTTTACCCGGTCACTGGGCGGAGGAAGCGATTCGTCATGTATCTTTAAACGGACTAATGAAGGGCTACTCTGTCAACTTGTTTGCTCCAGGCAAGGCGATTACCCGCGGAGAGCTGGCAACAATTATTACTAGGTTCCAAGGTTTAACGGATGCCGGTACTGCAACTGCTGTGGATATAAATGAGCATTGGGCCAACAAATCTATACTGTTGGTGCTGCAAGCGGGTTATATGACAACTGATTCACACGGCAACTTTCGTCCAAACGATCTTCTTACACGAGCAGAAGCTGTCACGGTGCTCAATCGAGTGTTGAAGCGCGGACCGGAAAAAGTAACAACTGATTTGTCTTGGATTGATGTCCCGGCTAGCCATTGGGCAAATGCCGACATCGCCGAGGCCTCACAGACGCATTTTTTCATGACAGATGCTGAGGGAAACGAAATTGTTCTGGAACAAAAATGAGACGTTTCAATAAATAAAAATGAGTAAAATCAAGCCTGTGACCAGATTCGTTCTTGTTTGAACGATATCCCGGTAACAGGCTCTTTTTGTTACGCATTTTCGCTAGTTATGCGGATTGTAGGCAACCCAACATCCATATTCGTTAGCGGAGAAGAAAAAATCTTGACCTTATCATTAGATCATACTTTAGTTCAAAAACGTCTTTCCTTGTTTGTATCTGCAATTTGCTGCTGTTCATCTGCCCGTAATTGAAGAATAATGTGGAAGTAATATCAGAAGTGGTTCTTGTCGGGCTTAATACGCTTTGCGGCTGTTGCAGTGTGGCCATTTTCGGGTTATGCGCTTGACCGGCTGTCCTTGTTCTCTCTGCTGCGGACAGCTGGACAGCGTTTGGGGCGGCGGCCGTCCTGTATGGCCTTTCCTTTGGATCGGCG
The DNA here is from genome assembly GCF_023715725.1 of Paenibacillus pasadenensis. Classification (GTDB taxonomy): domain Bacteria; phylum Bacillota; class Bacilli; order Paenibacillales; family Paenibacillaceae; genus Paenibacillus_O; species Paenibacillus_O pasadenensis_A. Next base: position 103,137 of record NZ_JAMBOT010000013.1, on the reverse strand, counting down.
CAGCCGTCCATTATGGCATGGACGGTCGGAAGGGTGTCGCCGGACCGACGCGGAGCCGCGAACAGCGCTTTTCTTATCGGCATGGACGGAGGTATCGCTGTTGGCTCGGTCTTGCTTGGAGGCGTTGTGCAGCTATTCGGCTATGCAGGAATCTTCCGCTATTCCATCGTGTTTCTGCTCTTGCTGCTCGTTGTTTTGGCAGTCGGCATGTTAAGGCGGGACAGTATGGTTTCCGTTGAGAAATGATAGATTTTGAGAGAGGCCGCGAAGCGGCTTCTTTTTTTTAAAAATGAGACGGCGGTCTTGAAGGGGGAATGTTAACTTGAATAAAATGGAAATTAGTAGTTGCCTTTGATAAAGTAGAAGTTGCACGGCTTTATGATATTGGGGGGTGATTGTGGAGACGGCTGGTTTGCATTTCCTTCTGCAGCAGTGGAGCGAAGCTCTGGCCTGGATTTCTGTGGTTTTCAACGTATATGCCATTCTCTATATGATTGCCCTGAACAATTCGTTTCGCTGTCTTCCGATTCTGCTAAAAGAAGATCGTCTAATCGTGCGTCTCGGATTTCAAAGCAGACTGGACATACCGCTGAGCAACATCGAATCTATCAGTCAGGCAAAGTCGGTCCTATTCGGAGAGAAAGCTTCGAAGGAAACATTTTTGGCTTACTTTCGAGTAGATACGCCTCAATTTGAAATTCGTTTGAAGAAGCCGCTACTGCTGAAGGGGGCTTGTGGAATGAAAAAAAGTATTTCGGCTGTAATTCTTCGTGTTGACCATCCTCATGAATTCGCAGCTGAGTTGAACCGGCGAATTGAATGAGTATCTTTTAAATAAATAAGATTTTAGGGAGGTTAAATTTAAAATGAGCCAATGGATGAAGTTGTTAATCAGTTCCTTAATGATCGGCTTTGCACTTATGGGGAGTAATACCGTGCAAGCGAAGGCACCAGCAGTCATTGTTAATGGAATTCAAAAGAATGATTCCATTACGATCAACGGCAAAACACTAATCAAATTGCGCGCACTGACCGATCCCGAGTGGCTGGTTTTTGCCTATGATCCTAAAACACGCGTAGCTATGTTTCATACGAAAGACGACAAAATTTACGTTTACTTGCGCGAAGGGGACAAAACAGCCACTGTAAACGGTAAAAAGGTTGCTGTCGGTGCAACGGTCGTAAATAAAAACGGCTTAACCTACGTACCGCTTCGTTTCATAAGCGAGACGCTCGGGGCCTACGTTAAATATGAGAAGGACAACAACCGCGTCATCGTTCGGACGCCTAATTATCAGGCTAAATTCATGACGTTAATGAAAGGAGATCTTACGGAAGCACGGAAAATTGCGCTTGATCTTCCCCAAAAAAGCAGTGCTCCGCCAGTTGAGTTTGGGGAGGGGTATCATTCCACGATGTATACCTTTCCAGAAGGAGAAGCCCTCCGTTTCATTATCAACACAGCCGGATATCAAGAGTATTATTATGAGGTGGACGAACAGGGCTTCGCCATACGAAAATGGCAGTTTGATCATGTAGGTAACCGGGAATGGGGAACGAAGCCTGTCTTTGAGCGCGCTTATTATTTCGACAGCTTATTCATGAGCGACTGGTATTATTATGGGACCGTAGACAGCAATGGCAAACAAGAGGAGTATGGGAGCTTTCGAACGAATAAAGGGTCGAAGCTGATTGTCCCCATTGAAGGGGAAGTTCGCAAGGACGCACGAAATTAATTGACCTTTGATGCTCACCAATTAAGATGAATTTAACAACATAGGAATACAAAGGAGCAAGGTATGGAACGCAACCTGCGTAACGGTTCATGGGGAAAATATCTGCTCGAAATTTTGGCCGTCTCCACCCGGCTTGGCTTGACCTCATTCGGAGGTCCGGCGGCGCATTTAGCGTATTTTCATGACGAATATGTTAAACGCCGCAAATGGCTGGACGAGCGCAGCTATGCGGATTTAATTGCGCTCTGCCAGTTTCTCCCCGGTCCGGCCAGCAGCCAGGCGGGCATCGGAATCGGCATCATGCGGGCGGGGCTCCTGGGCGGGCTGCTGGCGTTTATCGGGTTCACGCTTCCTTCGGTGCTCATTATGGCCTCATTCGCTCTCGTAATGGAAGGGCTGGACGTAAGCCGCGCAGGCTGGATTCATGGATTAAAGCTTGTTGCTGTGGCCATTGTCGCTCAAGCTGTATGGGGCATGGGACAAAAGCTGGCCCCGGACCGAAGCCGGGCAACGGTCGCTATTGGAGCGGCCGCGGCGGTGCTGCTATGGCAGACTCCGGTTAGCCAGATTGCCGTCATTATGGCGGCTGCTTTGCTTGGCTGGCTCTTTTATAAAGAAGCCAGACCTTCCGAGCTGCCTTATACAACGGTTCCGGTCTCAAAAACGACCGCTGCGGTTTGTCTCAGCCTGTTTTTCGGCTTGCTCGTTCTTCTCCCGGCTGCGGCAGAGATTACGGGCAGTAAATGGCTGGAGCTGTACGATATTTTTTACCGCTCCGGCTCGCTGGTGTTCGGCGGAGGCCATGTCGTGCTGCCGCTGCTGGAGCGGGAGCTGGTTCCTTCGGGAGTGGTCAGCGGGGAAGCTTTCCTTGCCGGATACGGCGCTGCGCAAGCTGTTCCGGGTCCGCTTTTCACGTTTGCCTCCTATCTCGGGGCAATAGCAGGGGGCTGGCAGGGAGCCATAGTTGCTACTGCAGCAATCTTTACTCCGGCTTTCCTGCTCGTCGTCGGAGCGCTCCCTTTCTGGGATTGTCTGCGGCGGGTTCCGTCCATCCAAGGCGTTTTGCATGGCGTTAATGCCGCTGTAGTTGGAATTCTCTTAGCCGCGTTATACGATCCGATTTGGACAAGCAGCGTTGCTTCCCCGGCAGATTTTGCGCTGGCGGCTGTACTGTTTATCGGGCTTGTATTCTGGAAGCTGCCGCCCTGGATTATTGTTGCTGCTGGTACCATTAGCGGAAGCCTCATAACTGTCTACTTATGAAGGAGCTGAATTCAGTTTGAAACCAAATCTGCTGCTCATTACCGTTGACCAAATGCGCTATGATTGCTTAAGCCTACTCGGCCATTCCGTAGTGGAAACGCCGAATCTGGACCGCTTGGCCCAATCGGGCGTTTTATTCCGCAACGCCTATTCTGCGACGCCAACCTGCATCCCGGCGCGGGCCGCTATTATGACGGGGATGAGCCAGCGCTCCCACGGAAGGGTCGGTTACCAGGACAAGGTGGCATGGAAGTACGAGCATACGATTGCCGGCGAGCTGGCTAAGGCCGGTTATCATACGCAGTGTGTTGGTAAAATGCATGTGTACCCGGCCCGCAATCTTTGCGGCTTCCATAATGTTGTTCTGCACGACGGGTATCTGCATCACAACCGCAGCAGATCTAACAATACGGTCAACGAGCATTTTGATCAGGCGGACGATTATTTGCAGTGGCTGAGACAGAATGCAGGCGTATCGCTCGATATTACCGATAACGGGCTGGACTGCAACGCCTCCACCGTCGGGCGGCCATGGCATCTCCCCGAAGCGCTTCATCCGACGAACTGGTGCGTCAGCCAGTCCATCGACTTTTTGCGCCGCCGCGACCCGGGCAAGCCGTTTTTTCTGTGGACGTCCTTTGTTCGCCCGCATTCGCCGCTTGACCCTCCGCAAGCCTATTTTGATATGTATAAGGATAGGGAGATGCCTGATCCGCCAATTGGAGATTGGGTGGACGAGGCTGCCGCGGCAAAAGGCGGCTACGACCCGGCAACGATTTTTGGCAGGGTGCCGAAGCGCCGGTTCGACCGCGCCCGTGCGGCTTATTACGCGCTCATTACACATCTGGACGATCAAATCGGCCGTCTGCTGAACGCATTATTCGAGTACGGCGTGTCAGGCAATACAATGGTGGTGTTCACATCCGATCATGGAGAATTAATGGGCGATCATCATTACTTCCGCAAGTCGCTTCCTTATGAGGGAAGCGCCAAAATACCATTTATACTGTACGATCCGACGGGCGGCTTTGGCTTCAAGGCGGGCAGCGAGGTGAACGAGGTTATCGAGCTGCGCGACATCATGCCGACCTTGCTGGACGCGGCTGGCGCAGAAATCCCGGCAAGCGTAGAGGGTCAGAGCCTGCTGCCTCTTTGCAGCGGGCGAGAAGTGCCTTGGCGTTCTTATGTGCATGGAGAGCATCTTGTCGGCCATCTTTCGAATCATTTTGCAACGAATGGTAAAGAAAAGTACATCTGGTATTCCCAAACGGGCGAGGAGCAGCTGTTTCAGCTGACCGAGGATCCAGAGGAGCTGCGCAATTTGGCTGCTGATCCGGCCTATAACGAGCAGCTGGCAAGCTGGAGAAACAAGGTTATATCGGAGCTGGAAGGCCGTGAGGAAGGATACGTGCAGGACGGCCGCCTCGTCGTGGGGCGCCAGGGCAAGCCTTGTTTGAGCCATATTTTGGCCTGACACACGGAAGGATCTGAATCTCAAGTTTGATTGAGATTGCCGGGCTGTGCATTTATAATAAAAATTCTCGTCTAAGGTTAAGCTTTAACCATAATTTAAGAGGCAAAGAGTCTCGATATAGAAAGGGATTTTGCATGAAAACATTAGTTATCGTGGCGCATCCGAATTTGGAGCAGTCGAAAGTTAACAAAGCATGGGCGGAGCGCCTGAAACAAGAAGAGACCGTAACGGTTCACAACCTGTATGCAGAATACCCGGACTTTAAAATTGACGTGGCTAAGGAGCAGCAGCTGCTTCTCGACCATGATCGCATCGTGTTTCAGTTCCCTTTTTACTGGTACAGCTCTCCTGCATTGCTCAAACAATGGCTGGACGACGTTTTGACCTATGGCTTCGCGTACGGCTCCTCCAGCAGCAAGCTGCAGGATAAAGAGCTGATGCTTGCGGTATCCACGGGCAGCCCGGCGGAGGCTTATGGCGACGGCGGCCGCAACCGCTATCCGATGGAGGAGCTGCTCCGTCCGTTTCAGGCAACGGCCAATCTGTGCGGAATGAGCTTCCTGCCTCCGTTTTTGCTGCAGGGGGTTATGGGTCTGGAAGAAGCCGGACTTCCGGAGAAAGCCGAGGCGTTTGTGGCTTATTTGCTGAATTCGGAGCTGCAGACGGCGAAGTGATCCGCAAGGTTTAATTTTCTTGTATCTGAAGTCCTATTGGGACTATCGTTAATGAGATAAATATTTCCTGGCATAAAATATTTCCAGCCCTTCTAAACACCCGCGAAGCCTTGCTGCTGCGCGGGTGTTTTTATTTTCCTCCGTTTTCTTTTCATAATTCTTTTATTCGCTGCAGGTACACTCATAGGGAAAAGCTCTGCATCGGTCTGTGAAAAAAGTCCTATACATAACCGATTGATAGACTAGGAGAAGTGTGGAGAGGGGATGTCTTACGATATGAAGAAACGTCCGGCAACAGCGTGGAACAGGCGGGCGCTCAGCATCATGCTAATCGTCAGCCTGCTGGCGGGCGTCATTGTGCCCGGGCTTGGGCAGTCTGGCCAAGCGGCAGCCGCTGCTGCGGGCTCTAGCGCAGCAGCGGATATATCCGGCCATTGGGCCGAGAAGCAGCTCAAGGAATGGATTGGGCTGAGCTACATAAAGGGGTTTCAGGACGGGAGCTTCCGTCCTGATGCGGCGATTTCGCGGGTGGAATTCATTGCGCTTGTGAATCGGCTGTTTGCTTATGATGGCGAGGCCGCGGCCGGCTTCAGCGATGTTTCGGCTGAAGCGTGGTTTGCGCCCCAAGTGGGAGCGGCGGTACAGGCCGGTTACGTCAAAGGCTTCCCGGACGGCACCTTTCGGCCGAATAAGCCGCTCAACCGGACAGAAGCCGCAGTCATGCTGGCGGGGCTCGTCCCGGCTCTGTTGAAGGATGGAGATAACCCTCTTCAGCCCTTCCGGGATGCCGGCCTTGTGCCGGGTTACGGCCGTGAGGCGCTCGGCGCTCTTTTGTCTGACGGGTATATGACCGGTTTTCCAAACGGGACGGTCGGACCGGTCAAACAGCTCACGCGCGCGGAAGCCGTTGTGCTGCTGGACCGCATTCGGAAGCGGTCGGCCGCAGAAACGGACGGAGGGATATTGCTTCCGGCAAAAACGATTGCTGCGGCAGGCATATACGGCCCGGCCACGGGCGTTTATACCGTTGGAGGAGACCTGACGATTCAGGCTCCGGGCACAACGCTGCGTAATGTGGTTGTCAAAGGGAATCTGGTCATCGGCGCAGAGGTCGGGAACGGGGATGTCACTCTCGACCATGTGACGGTGCTGGGCAGCACATCCATTAACGGAGGCGGCCCGAACAGCATTCACCTGAACAATTCGCAGCTTGAGGCGGTCACGGTAGACCGGCAGGACGGTGTTGTGCGCGTTGTCGTCGGCAGCAGGACGATTGTGAAGCGGCTTGACGTTAAATCAAGCGCGTCCATTCAGTCCAGTCCGGGAGAGGATGAGGGGACCGGCATTCAAGGCGTGGTCATTTCCTCTACCGGCGAGGTCTCTCTGACGGGGGAATTCGGCGTTGTAGAAATAAAGAGCAGCGTGCAGGTTAAGGTGCTTTCCGGCGCTGTCGCCAACCTGATCGTTCAGGAGGGGGTAGCTTCAGCGAAGATTGAGCTGAGCGAGGGTGTGCTGGTGAACCAGCTGGAGCTGCACGGAACGACCCGTATCGAAGGCAAAGGGCAGATTACAAAAGCGCTTGTAGACGCTGCGGGAGTTGTTTTCGCAACAAAACCGGATCAGGTGGAGCAGACCGAGCGCGGCGAATATATTGTCGAAGCGCCTTCCATCGGAGGCGGAGGCGGGGGCTTTCCGGGCGGAATCGGCGGCGGAGGCGGCGGAATAATGACACCGCCGCCGACCGTAACGCCACCGCCAACAGAGCAGGTGGAGGCGGCGGTATCCCAGCCGTCAACGGCAGGTTTCCTGCTCGGCTTCGGCGTGCCGGTAGCGAATGTAACGGCTGCGGATCTGTCGCTTGCCGATGCGTCAGGCCGGGTCGTGGCGCTCACGGTCGCCGGCACGCTGAACGAAGGCCGTTCATACCGGATCGCAGCTGTGCTGCAGGAAGGGGAAGCCTACACGGTTACCCTTGCCAAAGCAGGTTACGCCTTTGGAGCGCCGATTACGTTCAACGTTGCGGCAGCTCCGCCGATTGAAGACATCGCCGTAACCTATACGGTGCAGGATGCGGGCGTATCAGGCTTCCGAATCCTTTTTAACAAGCCGGTGCCGGGATTGCAGCCGTCTCACTTCCAGCTGCTGAACAGCGGCACAGGCGAGTCGGCAGCAGTTAGCAGCGCGGCTTCCAGTGGCGATGGGACCTCCTATCGCATATCCGCAGCGCTTCAGGAGGGCGCGGTTTACTCGCTCTCCGTTATGAAGAAGGGCTACAGCTTCAGCGGCGCGGGAGAGGTTCTCGTTCCGGTCATTGACCCCGAAGCGGTGCCGGTTTCCGCTTCCGTGTATGGCATCGGCGAGTCAGGGTTTCGGGTTGCGCTGGCCCCTGCGGTAGCGGGGCTGACGGCCTCGGATTTTACGCTGATTGAGAGAGGCGCCGGAACGGTTCCGATTGCCGAGGCGGAGACGGCGGATGAAGGCGGAACGTATGCCGTTGCAGCTGCGCTGCGTCCCGGCGGCGTGTATACGCTCGTCATTGAGCGGAGCGGCTTCAGCTTTGGAGCGGCTTTGGAGGTGACGGTGCCGGGTGACCGGGCCGTAACGCCAAGCGTTGCCGATGTATCCGCCAGCGGCTTTACGGTTGCGCTGAATCAGCCGGTTCCCGGTCTGACGGCGGAACATTTTAATCTGCTGGATAGAAATGGAGCAGCGGTTGACGTTGACCTCGCTGTAACCGCAGATGCGGGAAGCACCTACGTCATTTCGGCAAAGCTGGTCGAGGAAGAGAGCTACTCGCTCCTTATTCAGCAAACGGGGTATACGTTTGGCGCGCCGCTTTCCGTGACGGTACCGGCGGCAGAGGAGATCCAGGTTCATCCAACGGTCCGCAAGGTACGCACGTACGGATTTATCGTTACGCTGGATCAGGCCGTTCCCGATCTGGACTCCTTGAACTTCCGTTTGCAGAACAGCTCCGGCGTCAGCGTCAGCATCGATATGCTGAATACAGTCGTTGCCGGCAAGGAATTTGAGGTATGGGCGGCGCTGGATAAAAACGAAACGTACGAGCTGGTCTTGGATAAGGAAGGCTATACGTTCGCGGAACCATTGGATATTGCCGTACAGCCAGAGGAAATTGCGGCATCGGCAGGCTTCCTAACACGGAGCGGGTTCCAGCTTAAGTTCCAGCAGCTGATTCCCAATATTAATCCGGATGAGATTACGCTGCAAAGTCCGAGCGGCAGCGCCGTTCATGTCGATGCGGCCAGTCTGGGCCAGGATGGCTTAACGCTTTCTGTGAAGGCGAGTCTCGCCGAAGCAGGCGGGTATTCGTATCGGATCGACCTGTCTGACGGCCGGTTTGCTCAAGGCACAATTACCGTGCCGGAACTAATCGAGCTGGGCAAATATACGGCGTTTAATGGTTATCCCGGAGGATACACCGGGCTGACGGTTCAGTTCGGCATGAAGCTTCCGGGGCTGCAGGCGTCGGCCTTCGAGCTGCTCAATGCAAACGGAGAGACCGTAGCGATCGACTCCGCAGTGACCTCCGATGAAGGCGGCAGCTACGTGCTTAGCTCGGCAGGCCGGAACGCTGGCGGACCGTTTACGCTTAGCATTACAGCGCCGGGCTACAGCTTCGGCCCGCCAGCCAAGCTGGTGAACGCTACGCTGAACTTGTGGAACGCGGGCCGGAAGCCGACCCAGTTCATGGCGGGACTGAATCCCGGCGTTGCAAATTTGACCAAGCATAATTTCACGGTCAAGGACGCGGCGGGCAACGCCGTTGCGGTGACCGATGCCGTCTGGGACTCCGGGCAGCGAATCTATGTTGTAACGTTTGACGGTTCGGGGGGCCAAAGCTACTTTGTGTCGGTTCAGGCCGATGGGTATGATTTTGGAGCGCCGAAGAAGATTCATGTGTACTCCCAAAATGCAGTTGTTGACGCGTCATATACCGGCTTCACTCTGGTCATGTCGCCTCCGCTGAAAATCAACACGCAGTTCGGCTTTAAGCTGAAAACTGCGTTTGAAGGAACGGAGGTGCCGATCGGACACGTCGTCATGAACGACGACGCGGGAGCAAGTTACGCCATATCCGCAGCGCTTAAGCCGGGTTATTATAGCCTGGAGCTGGATGCGGACACCGATAAGAACATCATTTCCTTCGAGGTTCCTGTCGTAGCGACGGTATCGGTGGACGAGATATCGAATAACGGTTTGACCGCCAAGCTGAGTTACGCGGTTGACGGCCTCGACGCGGCAAGTTTTGTCCTCTTGGATACAGGAACAGGAGAACAGGCTGGTCTCTCAGCTGCGGTCACTGCCGATGGAGGAAAAACATACCGCCTGTTGGCGCAGCTGCCGGGGGGCAGCTACAGATTGAAGCTGAACGGCCATTTGCCGGCGGAGGGCGTCGAGTTTGAGGTCGCTCCGACAACGAATGCTGGAGCAACGACCATTTCCGGCGTAACCCATACAGGTTTTGAGCTGCGTTTTGAGCATCCTGTGCCGGGCTTGCTGCCCGCTCATATTTTCGTTAAGGACTCGCAGGGCCGCAGGCTGAGCGGATTGTCCTTATCCACAGCGGACGGCGGACAAACGTACGGGGTGCGCGTCGCGCTGATGAGCAATGCGGATTACACCGTGGAGCTGGTCAAGGAATTTATTGTGTTCCAATCGCCGGTATCTTTCCATGTGAACCGCACTATTGCCGCGAGCGTGGCGGACGTCACCAAAGACGGATATTTTACGCTCAAGTTCAGCCCGGCTTTTCCCGAAATCGAGAATTATTTGGGCTTATCCATTACGGATGCGGCGGGAACGGTCTATTATCCGAATCTGTTTGAGTCGGAGGACGGCGGGACTAGCTACCGGATCGGAGTTCCCGGCAATCAGCTTAAGCCGGGCCATGCGTACACGATCCAATTGAACAAGGATGAGTTCGCGATGAGCCCGCTTTCCTTCATGCTGCCGCCAGTGCTGAGCGTAGTTGAAGCGAACGCCTCCGTGTTGAGGCTTGCGCTGGATGCGCCGGTTCCCGGCCTTGGCAAACGGAATTTTATCGTCAAAAACGCCTCCGGCGAGTCGGTTGCGCTGGCTTCGGCAGCCACGGCCGATGGCGGAGCAAGTTATGAATTGACCGGCAGTTTTACAGGCGGTCAAACGTACACGGTGCAGATCAAGCCGGATGTCCCGTACCAGATTAATGAGCCGGTTTCATTCCCGGTATCCAAAAACGTAACGGCAGCGATCAGCAATATTACGGTGGAAGGCTTCAAGGTGCAGTTCGGAGCCAAGGTGGCGGGCTTGACGGCGCGTCAGGTTATTTTGCTCGATCCAAACGGCAACCGCCTCCCGGAAGCCAGCTATTCGCTTTATACAGCGGACAATGGGCTGACCTACCGGGTCACGTTAAACGGCGTCATGCCAGGGAAGGGTTACTCGTTTGATTTGGCGAGGGACGAGTTCAAGCTGGCGGCCCCGGTTGCGTTCGATATTACGCCTGCGGCTTCTCTGCATTTGGTGGGAGCCGTGCTCAATAAAATAATTGTGTCGGTATCTCCGCTGCTGGAGGAGCTGACCGCTGCTAACTTTGCCCTGTTCGACAGCAAAGGCCGCAAGGTGGCATTCACGCTCGAATACCAAGGAAACGGCAGCTCCATGTACAACCTGTTGGGGCAGTTCGATCCGGAGGAGACGTTTACGCTGCAGGCAAATGTTCCGGGTTATTTGTTCGGAACTGCTCTGACAATCGGGTTCAAAGTATCGGTGGACACGGTCGTATACGCCGAGTCCCAAAAGGGGTTTAAGCTGGCGATGATGCCGGCGGTGCCGGGTCTGGCTGCATCGGATATTACGATTACGGATGACGAGGGCGGAACAGTGCCGGTGCAATCCCTGATTGCAGCGAACGCTGGAGGAAGTTATACGGTGCTGGCGCCGCTTACTGGCGGGAAAACATACTCGGTGGCAATCGCCGACAAAGGACCGTATCGCTTTGGCACGCTGGACTCCTTTACGCTGAATGCATTGTCGGCGTTTGTAGACGGGCAGTCCGTGAAGGGCTTCACGCTGAACGTGTCGTCGCCGATTCATTTTGCGGCTGGAAGCCTGCTGCTGACTGACGATGAAGGCAGGCCCGTCCGCATCGCAACGCTGGTAAGCTCCGACGGCGGGCGCACCTACGAGGTAGGGGCGTCGTTAACCGCAGGAGCTGCCTACTCGTTAAGCTTCAATGTTCATGGCTACGACGCCGGTGCGGCAATTCCGGTATTCGTGCAGCCGGTTAACGCTGTTTTTGAAGGAATGGAGAGCGGCAGCAGCAGCGCGTTCACGATCCGGTTCGATCATGCCGTGCCGGACATGCGGCCAAGTGATTTCCGCCTGCAGCAGGAGGGCTTCCTGACTACATTCCCGGCGGAGAATGCGGTCACGGAGGATGGCGGCTACAGCTATAAGGTTGAAGCGAATTTTTACGGAGCGGAGCAATACACAGTAATACTTGCCAAAGAAGGGTACGATTTCGGCGAACCGCTCGTCATCGATGTGCCGGTTGTCGTCCGTACCGCTGTTCTGAACAAAGGAGCCTCCTTTGTGGAAATTGGCTTGAGTCCGTCTGTTCCGGGACTGGCAGCGAACAATTACATCGTTAAGGACAGCACCGGCCTCCTTGTGTCCGTCTCGTCCGTCGTTGCGGCGGATGCGGGAGCGGTTTACCGGATTATGGCACCTTTTAATGGGGGCGAAACGTATACGATTTCCCTGTCGCTCGCCGGCTACAACTTCGGGGATGAGCTGGAGGCACAACTGCCAAGCGCCGCCTCCGCCTCCATTGGAGCTGTGAATGAACAGGGAATGACCATCATGCTGTCTCCTGCAATTGGCGGTCTGCAAGCGGAAGGTTTCATCGTCCGCGATTCGGAAGGCCAATCCGTAACGCTCGACTCCGTCACGGAATTAAGCGGCGGGGCCGGGTACCGGCTTGAGGCGAACTTGGAGGAAGGCGCGTCCTACACCGTAACGTTGGCGGCGGCGGGATATGATTTCGGTTCTCCGCTGGCGGCCGTTGTGCCGGTTCCGATTGGCATTTCCTATGGGACGATTGACGGGAACGGGCTGACGGTTAAGCTGAGCCGGGCTGTTTCCGGCTTAAGCGCCGCAAGCTTTAAGCTTCTGGACGCAGAAGGGGAGCCGATCGCTATTGCATCGGCAGCGGCAATCGGCGGAGGCGAGGAATACGCGCTTGGGGCCAGTTTGCTCTATGGCGCAGCCTACAGCCTGAGCATCTCCAGGGAAGGATTTGATTTTGGAGCGGGGCTGCCCTTCACTGTGCTGCGGCCTATAGCTTCATCCGTCGAAGCGCTGTCCAAATCAGGCTTCACCCTGCGGCTGCAAACCGCTGTGGCCGAGTTGAAGACAAACGCCATCATGCTGACGGATTCAAATGGGGAAGCCGTAACGATTGATTCACTGACGACAGCCGACGGCGGCGTTACGTACCGTGCTGCGGCGAAGCTGACGGAAGGGGCGGCCTACCGCCTCGCGCTATCCGCTCAAGGGTATGATTTTGGCCCGTCCGTCCATCTGGATGTGCTGCCGATGCTGGAGCTGACAGCGGCTGGAATTCATTCAAGCGGTTTTACGCTGAGCCTGAGCGCGGCACTGCCGGGCCTGAGTCCGGCGTCGGTTCGATTAACCGGACCTGACGGGATTATTGCGCTGAATGGAGGCAAGTTCTACGACGTCAGTCCGGGAACGGCGGATGCGGGCAAAGCCTACTATGTCCGCATTCCGATTGAAGCAGGCCAAACCTACACACTGGCGCTGCTTGATCCGGCGCAGCCGACCGACGGACCGCTAGAAGTGATGCTTCCAATTGCGGTAAGCGTTCAGGTGACGGAGACTGATGTGAACGGCATCAAGCTGAAGCTTGGACAAACGGGCATCCTGCTGGAAGCCGGGGACGTTAAGCTCGCCACAGCGGCGGGAGAACCGATCGCGGTCACGGCTGTTGTTCCCGGTTCGGCTGCAGGAGAGTTTATGATTCAAGCACCGCTCGTCGAAGGGGGCAGCTATACGCTTCGTTTGAGCAAAAAAGGCTACGACTTTGGAGCAGCCGCAGAGATCTATGCAGCTTACCGTGTAACGGGCAGCATCTCGGGCATTAGCGAGAACGGGTTTACGCTCAGCCTGAGCGCGCCGGTTGCGGATCTGAGCCTGACGCTGCTCGATGCCGGAGTTCCCGTAGCGCTGGATTCCGTTACAACCATGGACTATGGCGCGACCTACAGGGTAACAGCGAATCTGTCCTACAATAAGGAATTTAAGCTGCGCCTTAATAAGTCGGGCTATGAGTTTGGAGGAGAGCTCTCCGTCAACCATATTAGCGCCCCGCCGCAGCTGATCGATGCCTCGACCAACGAAAGCGGAACGGAAATCATGCTGACCTTTGATAAACCGTTGGCAAACGTCACGACCTATTCCAGCTTTTCCGTCAAATTCGACGGCAGATGGCAGAGCTCGGTCGCAGCTGCTTTGATGGGCGATAACACCCGGGTCAAGCTGACCTGGACAAGCAGCGGACAGCTGATTGGCACATCCTCCGCTGTAGCGGTTGCGTACACGGGCGTGAACCGGGTTAAGGCCAGAAACGGAACCTACCTGGCGACCTTTAACGAAGTTCCCGTTGCCAACACGACCACACTGACCGGTTTTGCAGGCAGTTATGTCTATTTAAACGACGCTGCCACTCTGGCTCGCGTGTTTCATAACCAGTACGGCAAAACAGCGATTGAAACGGCCCGTCTGCTGAGAGACAGCGGATTTAAGGCGGCCAATTATTACCGGGCTGTATATGTTGAGTATGGGATGGAGTTCCGCGAGCTGGCTCCGCTGCTGTATGCGATGGATGCGGACGCCTTGACGGTATATGAGGTTTACAAATCGCTGGGCAATTCCTACACGTCGTTTTATCTGCAAGCAGCAGGCCAGCTGCTTGCGGCAGGTTACACAACGGCTGACCTTGGACCAGCTTGGCGGAAGCTCGGCATTCCCGGCAGGGAGCTGTCGGTCTATTTGAAAAATCTCGGCGTCTCCGCCGGCGAAACGGTACGGATACTGAAGCTGAGCTACAGCGAGTCCGAAGAGAGCGCCGCAGGGCTGCTCGTGCTTGCCGGATACGGCCGCAGCGCAATTGCCGGGGCCATCCAGGCTGAGTACGGCTTGAGCCAAGCAGCCGCGCTAGCTGCGCTGGCTGCCGGCAAGCTGTCGGCCGGTGATGCGGCAGCAACGGCTAAAGAGCTTTATGGAGCCGATGCCGTGACGGCCGCAGGCTGGCTGAGCAAGGCCGGCTACCCGGCAAGCGAGGTTGGCGGCGCCATTGCGCAGCAGTACAGCTTCGCGAGCGCGGCAGAGGCAATAGACGCCTTCTTTGGCGCAGGATTTACGGTGTCGTACACGTATGCGCTGCTGCGCAGAGAATACGCGCAGACCGAGGCGGCAGGCGCGCTGCTGGACGCCGGCGTTTCCGCCAGAGAAACGGCGGAGGCGGTCAAATCTGCCGGAGACGGAGCCTCCGTCATCATTAGCGCTATGAAGCTTGGCGGCTACGATACCGCTGGCATCTCCATTCTCGTTCAAGATCTGTGGCTGTCTGCAGGCGTGCCGCTCAGCGATGTGCTGAGCCAGTTTGCCGCCAGCGGATTTACTGCGGCGGAGCAAGTAGTGCTGCTGCGGGAGCAGTTCGGCGCGGATATCGGCACGGCCATTGCGGCGCTGTATCCGGGCTTTACGTTCAATCAACGCAACGGAATGCTGAAGTATTTGCTGGATGGCGGGTATGATTCCGCAGAGCTGGCGAAGTATTACCTGAAACAGGGTATGAACCGGTATGAGCTGTTCCGGCAATTGCGGTCTGCCGGGCGTACCTCCGTTCAATCGGTGCAAAGCCTGCAAGGCGCGCTTGTCCAGCTTGGAGAGGCGTTTGCTCCTAGCGATGCGGTTCAGCTGTTCTATCGCGATTATAACTATCGCTACGAGGCGGCGGATGTGCTGAACGCGCTTCGCACCGCGTTTGCCGGCGATCCTCAGATCGGCGCGGCAGAGCTGGCGGCAGCGATGAGCAATTCCCAGCTGTGGGAAAAGCTTGTCATCGGCAAAGCGCTGGTCAAAGGGATGGGCGTTACGATGCAGGACTGGGTGGAGCTGGAGCGGACGGGCGCATTTTCCCGGTTCGGCTGCCCGTGCGATGTAGGGACGATTGTAAAGGATACCCGGTACCTGTTCACCGGCTCCGATCTTCCGGACATTACGGTCGCCATGAGCTTGTCCAGCCTGTACACGCTTGATTCGATTATTGAAGGAACGATTAACCTGTATCCGTCCGGCGGGGTGAGAGCAAACGCTATGCCGTACCTGATGTCTTCGCTGAAAAATGCCGGCTACTCCTTCGAGGAGGTCGCTGCCGCGTTTGACGGCAAAGGCTGGAGCGAATGGATTGCCGTTTTCAGCAAGTACGGCATCGCGGCAAGCGATGTGGTGGCTTACTTGGACAGTAAAGGTCTGGATATGGAGCAGATTCTGGATAAGCTATCTCCGTATTCGCTGCGGGATCGCGCGCTTGTGCTCCGCGAATCCTATCGTCTTGATGCTGGAGCTGCGGCGGCGCTGCTGCTTCAGCGCACGAATGAAGATCAGGAGGATATTAGCCGTGCGGTCGCTTGGGCTTACGGAGGCGATCCTGTCGCGCTGTGGATTGCGACGCTGCGGGCGCAGGGCGCTTCAGCTTCCTCCGTCATCAATACGCTGGCTGCAAGATACCGTGACTATTGGGATTCGCAAAAGGTGGGGCCGGCGCTAATCCAGGGCGGATTCAGCCAGGAAGAAGTCATGAAAGGGCTGCTTATTCACGCTAATGCACGCAATAATTTGCAGGAAACCATTCGGCTGCTGCAGTCGCTTTACGGCCAACAGCAAGTAACGATCGCTCAGCTGCTGAGCGCAGGTTCGATTCAGTCGCCTGAGGCGGGGCTGCAGTTTCTGCAGCGCGGCGGTTATAAGCTGCCGGACATCGCGCGCGCCCTGAAGGATTATTACGGGCTGACGGCCGGGCAATCGGCAAAGCTGCTGACGGCGGCTTATCCGAACAGTCAAAGCATGATTTTATCCGGGCTGGCCTCGGTATATGGGCAGACGGTAGGCTCAACGGTAACGGAAGCTTTGCAGGAGAAGGGCATCACCGAAGTGAACGCCGCGCTGGACTACTTATGGAATGCCGGATTTTCACCGAAGGAGATTGCGGCTGCGGCTAAAGACTCCTTTGGTCAGTCGGTGGGCCAGGCTGCGCTGATTTTCCAGCAGAAAAATTTCATCACGGATTGGAACGTGCTGATTACAACGATGGCGTCCGTATATGGCGAGTCCGTCGAAAAGACGATTCGAGCGCTGCTTGTCCAGCAGGGCCGAATGTCCTTCTCTGATGCGATCACGTTTGTGTTCCAGGCCAGATTCAGTCTGTCCAGCAGCATCAAGCTGGCGAAAACGGAATACGGGCTGTCGTCGGGGGATGCGCTGCATGCTCTTACAAGCTCCATGCTTTACCGCGAAGCGGATATCATCGCTGGCATTAACGACATTTACCAAACCTCGGCGCGGGACAGCATCATTGATTCCTTGACGGCCCAAGGGCTTGTGACGCTGCGTTCGGCTGTGCTGTTCCTGCTCAACATGAAGTTTGACCTGAACGGAATGGTGCGGGTCGGCAAGGAGCACTACGGACTGGAGGCCGGGGAGACGGCGGCGGAACTGCTGGCGGACGGCACGTTTGGCCAAAATGACATCCAAAACGCCGTAGCCTATGTGTACGGACAGACGCTTACTCAGACGGCGCTGGATACACTGACCGCGCTTGGCATTACCGGGTTTGGCGCTGCCGTGCCGCAGCTGAAGACGGCTGGACTGACACTTCCTGAGCTGGTGCTCGCAGGCAAACAATACTATGGACTGTCCGCCGGTAAAACGACGTATGATCTGCTGCAGTCCGGTTTATACCGGACGCCGGAAATTTTGGCGGCTGTGGCAGAACTGTACGGCAAACCGACCGAGGTCAGCCTGGAGGAGCTGCTGAGGAGCAGCGGCATCGCAACAATTGGCGATGCTGCGCCATATCTGCGTTCCATGGGATACAGCCTGCAGGATGTAGTGGAAATTTCCAAAGGTTACTACGGGAATTCGGCATTGGCAACGGCGGAAACGCTGAATGCTCTGCAATTTGCAGAAAGCAGCATCGTGGAGTGGACCATCCAGCAGGTTTATGACGCCGGTAACGGTTCCGCTGACGGTACGCCGCAGGCATTGCTGCAGGAAGCGGGCATTACCGATATCGGAGAGGCGATCGCTCATTTATGGGCAGCGGGCTTCCCGCTCTACGATATCGTCAAAATGCTGAAAGAATACAACGGCAAATCGGCTGCGGAAACGGCGGAACTGCTGCTCGCGGCAGGCTCCTTCGACGCTTCGGCGCTGCTGAGCGGAATAAGCGCTGTATATGGCGCGGATTATGATTCGGCGTTAATCGAAGCGTTCAAGAGCAAGGGAGTTTTCGCCAGCGCGGATAACGCGGCGCTTCAATTAAGCCGCGGCGGTTACCGGCTGTCGCTCATTGCCGAAATGCTTAAGAAGAGCTACGGCAAGACGGAAGCGGAGGCCAAGGCGCTGCTGGGAGGTCTCGGCATCTACGCGGCCGAAGCGGTTCAAGCGGCGGTTGACGGCGTGTATTTCTCGGTAGGCACTTCTTCCGGCACGCTTCAGCAGGTGCTTGATCTGTACGGGATTACGACCGCCGAAGGAGCGGCAGCGCTGCTGCACAAGCAGAACGCTCCCGTTGCGGATATCGTTCAGTACATGAAAGACGCGTACCGGCTGGGCGCCGATGAAGCAATGGCGCTGCTGGCCCCTTATTACAAGGGTTCGGAGCTAGGCTTGGCCGTTACGCTCGTTTATTACAGCGGCACGAACATCGCCTATCTGGCCAAGACGATTCCGGACGGGTACGCGGGATCTCCGGGTACGGTAGCGAATTATATGAAATCCAAATTTACGGATACCGATATTGTGCTTGCGCTGAAAGTCATCTTTAATCTGGATGCGCTTGGCATCCAGGATGCGATCACCTCGGCGATCATGCCGGCGGAGCGCGTCCGCAAGGCGGTAACAGCGGTATTTGGGAACGATCCGCTGTTGGCGTACCTGCAGCGTATGAAGGATCGCGGCGCAAACGCCAACGATATTAGCGCCGAGCTGGAGCAGAGAGGCCTGCTGGAGCTTGCCCCGGCTCAGTATCTGATCGATACGCTGCTCGCTCTCGGCTATGATAACGCCAGCATATTGAAGATGCGCTATCAATACTTTAACGTATCGCGCCGGAATGCCGGTACGGAGCAGGAACAGGGAGTGCAGCTTGCGGCGCTTGGGATGGACACGCCGTCCGGCATTGTGCAGCTCCTGAGAAAATGGAGCCTGAATCCCTATCAGCTCATCGTCATCATTCAGGCCGGCCTGCCAAACGCCCCCATCAAGGATGTCGCTCTTGCTCTGCGGGAGCACGGCTACAGCGGCTCTGCTATTTTTGGAGCGTTGAACCTCGCTGGCGAAGAGGGCGATTCTATTGCCGCCATCCTGAAGCAGCTGGGCTTGTCCGCAGGCGAGGCAGTCACCTTCCTTCGCAATCGTTCCTCGGATGAGGAGATGCTGTGGCTCGTCCGCAACGGCTATGAGCCGAGAGAATACCTCCAGTATCGGGACGTTCTCGGAGACAATACGATTGCGGTTTTGAGGCAGCAGGGCATGTCGGCGAACGAGATTGCCAAGCTGCTTGTTGAATACAAAAGAGGCATGGGCTACTACTCCATTGCCAAAGCGCTCTATGAAGGAGGTTTCACCGCTGTTAGCGACGTTGCCGGGGCTTTGATAACGGCGCGGTACCGTCCGGTATGGATTCCCGGTATTCTTGTCGGCATCGGCGGATGGACGCTGAAAGATGTCGCCCAGGGCATGCTGGATTCTGGCCTGATCTCGCTCGTGGAGCTGGTTGATGCGATTCAGATGGCCAACGGCGGCGTGTTAAAGCAAACTTACACGATTATCCGCGATATTTCCGGCAAGGAGCAGGAGCAGTTCTACGATGGTCTCGATTCCACGGAGCGCAAGCTGCTGGACAACAAAGAGATTGCGATGATCATCGCCGTTTCCGCTCTGCGCAACGCATCGATTAATCTGGATTCGATTACGAATCAGCTGAAGGTAACGGAAACGATCCAGCCCGAGGATGCGCTGAAGGTGCTGATCGTGTCCGGCGTGAACGCTTACGATTCCGCAGGCTCCGTATGGGATGTGTACCGGGATTACATCGGCGCTATGATCGTGATTAAAATGCTAGAAAAGGCGGCGGGGAACTATATCTCCGACTTCAAAAACTATTACAAGCTCGTTAAGCTGGTCGCGAGAATCGTTTACAAGCTGACTAGCTAGGCATAAGCGAGACAGATTGGCCGGCCCGGCACCGGGCTGGCCTTTCTCTTTTTCGGAAAGGAGAATCGGCGTGGACACCTCATAGGCTTGATGCTATTCTAGCGTAGAACAATTTGTCGAATTTCCTCGATATGGGGAAGCCGGGCATTGCTTAGTTGAAGGTCAGGGGAGACGCGCGGATATGGACATTAAATATGGCATGTCGATTATGCTTTTTGCCGCTACGGCGCTTATGCTGTTTGTCTCTTTCCTGTCCTACCGCAAGCGCCGGCTGCCTGTTGCCAGAACGATGGTGCTCATCATGCTGGCGGCGGCTTTTTATTCGTTCGGATACGGTCTGGAGGTGCTGAGCGGCACCCTCGGCGGAGTGAAGCTGGCCCTTCAGATTCAATATATCGGGATTCCTTTTGTATGCACGCTTTGGCTGTATCAGGTCATTCAATTTACCGGAGCGGCCCCCCGCTGGCGAAAAAGACTGGCCGTGCTGCTTTTTGCCCTCCCCTTCCTTGTGTTCCTCCTTCATCTCACCAACGATTGGCATCATCTGGTTTACGAGCAGTATTACCTGAATGAGGAATCTCCCTTGTCCTTGTATAACACGGTGAAAGGGCCGTGGTACAACATTCATGCCGCGTACAGTTACGCCGTGTTAATAACCGGAATCGCGCTGTTTATTCCGATGTATATCCGGGCGCTTCCGGTAGTGCGCAAACAAATTGGGGTGCTGCTGCTTGGCGCGGTAGCACCGATGCTGCTCAATCTGATTTTGTGGACAGGGACGAGCATCGACTTTACGCCATTCGGCTTTGCAATATCGGGAGCCGCATACGCCTGGGGCATACTCCGTTTTAATCTGCTTCGCCTTACGCCGCTGGCGATGGCCCGCGTCTTTGAGACGATTCGGGACGGCGTTATCCTGCTTGATTACGATAATGGGATCGTCAGCTACAATCGGGCCGCGGAGCAGGTCATGCCGGAGCTTGCGCAGAACAAGCGGTATCCGGCTCCGATGGCCGATGTGCTGCCGGACAGCCAGGAGCTGCTTCGGCTTGCGCTGGCGGACGGCGTCTCCGGCGAGCGGTTTCCGTTCAGCCGAAAGCGGGGTGAGCGGCAGATGTATTATACATGCAGCCTCTCTCTCATCTATGACAACGGAAACACGCCGATCGGCAAAATAATTTTGTTCAACGATATTACGGAGCTGAAGGAGAGCGAGGCACGCCTGCGCGAGAACGCTCGCCAGCTGTCCGAGCTGAACGCGTTCAAAGACAAGCTGTTCACCATTGTCGCCCATGATATCCGTGATCCTATCGCTCTGCTGGTCAGTCTGACGGAGCTGCTGGAGGATGAGCTGTCCGCTGCGGATGCTGAGCATACGGAGCTGGTTCGCGAGCTGAAAGGCCAGGTGCAGAGCACCTTCCAGCTGGTAGAGAATTTGCTGGACTGGTACCGCAGCCAGAATGGCAAAGTGTCCTTTCATCCGCAGGGCTGGAACGTGCATCAGGTTGTGCGTCAAGCTTTGATGCTGTCCGGCGCAAAAGCTGCCATGAAAACGATTCATTTGGCGGATCAAATCAACGAGCATTTGACCGTGCAGGCCGACAAAGAAATGCTGGATCTGATTCTGCGCAATCTGCTGTCCAACGCAATCAAATATACCGGCATTGGAGGCAGCGTTCTCATCAGTGCTGAGCGCAAAGACGGCATGATTGTTGTGTCCGTGCGCGACAATGGCATCGGCATCGACGACCGTACGGCGGAGCTGCTGCTGCTGGAGGAGCCGATTCTTAAAGCTCCTGTACCTGGGGACGACGCGGCCGATACGCGATTCGGCCTTGCGTTGACCCGTGAGTTTATCCGCATTCAAGGCGGCCGGTTGTGGTTCACAAGCGAGCCCGGTCAGGGCACCGTCTTTTATTTCTCCTTGCCGGAGGCGGCGGGGTATAACGATTCGGAAGGAAAGGAGGAGAGAGATGAAGGTTATTCTGATTGACGATGAGCGGGCTATGCATCTCATTATGAGCAAGATGCTGCTGAAGCTTCCCGAAATCGAGATTGCAGGCGCGTTTACGAATACATCATCCGCCGCCGCTTTTTTGAGCGAGAATCCCGATGTGGAGCTGGCGTTTGTGGATTTGTCCATGCCGGGCGAGACGGGGATGGAGTTCGCGGCGCGGATGGAGGCAGCCGGTTGTGCGGCGCAGCTCGTATTCGTGACCTCGCATAAAGAGTACGCCCTGGAAGCGTACGACTTATCCGTGCTGGACTATTTGGTGAAGCCGGTTACCCAGGAAAGGCTGCAGCGTGCAGTCTCCCGTGCGCTCAAACACCGGAGAATTCCATCTCGCACGGAAGAGACGGTGAAGGACTCCGGCTTGCAGGCCGGCACGCCCACCGTCATCTTAACGATGCTGGGGGATGTTGCCGTAAGCACCGAGGCTGGGCGCGTCAAATGGATTTCCCGCAAATGCACGGAGCTGTTTGCCTACCTGCTGCTGCACCGGGGCAAAAGAATTCCCCGCTCCCGGCTGGTCGCCGATATTTTTGCTGGGAGCGGCGCAGACAGCTATCTGAATACGACCGTTTATCAGCTGCGCAAGTCATTGGAGCCGCTAGGTCTGCGGGATGCGCTGCGCTCGGAAAATGACGGCTATGCGCTTGAGCTGCAGCATGAGCCAGCCACGGATTATATGGAATTTGCAAGAAAGACAGGCGAGCTGCGCGTCATTCACGAGGGTAATATAGAGGCGGCTCTGCAGGCGGAACGGTTGTACACCGGTGAGCTTTTTGGTGATAGAGCCTATGTGTGGGCGATTCATGAGACCGAGCGTTACTCGGCTATGCACGCCTCCTTCGTCCTTAGACTTGCGGAAGCGCTGATCGAAATGAAGGATACGGTAACCGCCTCCCGGCTGCTGCTTAAGCTGAATGAACGCAATCCATTGGACGAAAATGCTGTTCGTATGCTCATGGCGATCCATGCCTGCAATGGAGACAAGAAGGGGCTGAACGCCGTCTACACCGGGTTCGTCAAGGTGCTTGGCCGGGAATTGGGCATCCGTCCTTCGAGCGAGCTGATCTTGTTTTTTGATTCTCAACTCAAACAGGTATCGGAAAAACGTTAAAAATCAAAATTGTCCGGGTCCGGGCCTACGCGCAAATGCTGGTCCAGCGCGTTAATTGCGGCCATTTCCGCTTCCGACAGAGAGAAATCGTACAGCTCCGAGTTGGAACGGATGCGCTCGGGATGAACCGACTTCGGAATCGTCGCCCAGCCGCTTTGCAGCTGCCAGCGAAGAACAACCTGAGCGGCCGATTTGCCCTTGGCGGCGGCAATAGCCTGAACAGTCGGCTCGTCCAGAATTTGGCCCTGCATCAGCGGAGCCCAAGCGACAGCGGCAATGCCGTTCCGGTCCATATAATCCTTCAGCTCGTTCTGCACCAGCCTTGGATGGCGCTCTACCTGATTGATTGCCGGTTTCACCATGGCGTTAACAAGCAGCTTTTCCAGATGATGAATGTGGAAGTTGCTCACCCCGATAGCGCCGACGCGCCCTTTGTTGTAGAGATGCTCCAGCGCTCGCCAGCTGTCCGGAAATTTGGCTTCAACAGGCCAGTGGATTAAGTAGAGGTCAAGACGGTCCAGTCCCAGCTTCCGAACGCTTGTCTCGTACGCGGCAAGCGCGCTGTCATAGCCTTGATCCGCATTCCAGAGCTTGGATGTTATATATAAGTCCTCGCGTTTAATTCCAGTGCGCTCCAGCCCGCGGCGGATGCCTTCACCGACTCCTTCTTCATTGTCGTAAATGGCGGCGGTGTCGATATGGCGGTATCCAAGCACGATGGCCTCCTCGACGGCCTTAATGACCGTATCGCCATCCTCTACCTGGAACACGCCAAGGCCTAGTCTTGGAAAAGGTTTGCCGTGGTTCAGCGCAATTGTATCTTGAAGTGATTTCATCGGTTAGTACCTCCTGAATAAATGGTTATTTGCCATGCGGCTGATAATGCGGCAGCACATACTCGCCCAGCTCGTGAATCACTTCACCGGCGGGCCGCTCGCTGTCAAATAGCGCAAAAAAGAGATGATTTACGCCGATTCCTTTGTACTTCTCCAGCATGCATCGGCATCGAGAACGGCCGGAATGCCGTCTTGTTTTGCGCGGCAGCGGAGTCCCGCCAAGCCTGAATCAGTTCGGCTTGCCGGAGCGTGCCTTGCGGATAGTACATCCAGCCGTCGCCGTTGCGGCCAAGCCACTCCATATTCTGCTGGGCCATGCCGGTAATCATCGTCGGAATTTTTTGCTGCAGCTTCGGCACAAGCGTGGCTTGCTCCAGCTTCCCGTACCGGGAATCAATGAACGGATAATGCTCGTACAGCGCTTTTTCCAAAAAAGCCAGCGCCTCGCGGAACTGCTCTCCCCGGCTCGGATGATCAACGCCCAGCCCTTTGAAGTCGGCTTGCCGGTCCCCGGACGAAACGCCCATGATGAGCCTTTCGGGAAACAGCGCCTCTATCGTTGCAATCTCTTTGGCAAGCCGCAGCGGATGGCGGAGCGGAAGCACAAGCGCAGATGTGCCGATCGCGATTTTTTCGGTCTGGCTGAGCAAAAGAGTCGCATAGATGAGAATGTCATATATCTGGCCAACGGCCGGATCCCCAAAATGGGGGTCCTCCAGAATGACATCGCGCAGCCATAATGCGGTGAAGCCGTAGCCATCTGCTGCCCGCGCCAGCTCAACCGTATCCTGCATCGTCGGTGTGTTCATCCGGTAATTTTCCAGCGGAATATGCAGACCAAGCGTCAGTTCGCCTTCCTTGTACGTCCGTCCGTAAGTCTGATGCTGCTCAAACATGGACATCAAACTCCTTCCTAAACCTTTTATTTACTCCGTTTAGCGGAGATTCCGGCTAGCACAACCGCCAGGATAACCATAATTCCGCCGATCCAAGGCGTATGCACAAGTCCGATGGAGTCAATGACGGCCCCGCCGACAAGCGAGCCGACAGCAATGCCGACATTAAAGGCGGCAATGTTCAGAGCGGAAGCAACGTCAACTGCGGAAGGAACATATTTTTCGGCTAGCTGAACAATATACAATTGCAGGCCAGGCACGTTCATGAAGGCGAAGACGCCCATCAGCAGAATGCCGATGATGCCGGCTACTTTAAACGGAATCAGGAATGTGAGCAAAATCAGAACCGCAGCTTGCACAACGAACATCCAGAACAGAGCGCGGATCGGATTCCCGTTGGCCAGCTTGCCGCCGACAGAGTTACCAAAGGCCACGGCAACGCCGTATGCAATGAGCAGAACGTTGACAAAACCAGAGCTAAGGCCCGTCACATCTTCCAGCAGCGGAGTGAGGTAAGTGAATGCGACAAACGTTCCGCCGTAACCAAGAGCGGTAATCAGAAAACCGAGAACAAGAGGACCGTTGGAAAGAATGCGGATCATGTCCGAGAACTTTGCCGGCGGAGACTGTTTAAGGTTTTTTGGAATCAAAATGAACAGAGCCATAATCGAAATGACGCCAAGCAGGGCTACGCCCCAGAAGGTTGCTCTCCAGCCGAAGGCTTGGCCGATAAAGGTACCGAGCGGTACGCCAGTTACTGTAGCAATCGTCAAACCGGTAAACATCATCGCAATGGCGCTGCCCTTTTTCTCAGGCGCGACCAGCTGAACGGCAATTGTTGCACCGATGGAGAAGAAGACGCCGTGTGAAAAGGCGGTTATAAAACGCGCCACGATTAACAGCTCAAATGTAGGAGCTATAGCTGCAATGATATTGCCGATGATGAAAACGACCATGAGCGACATTAGCAGCGTTTTGCGGCTTATGCGGTTGGTCAACGCGGTCAGAATCGGAGCGCCGACCGCTACGCCGATGGCATAACCGGAAATGAGCAGACCGGCTAATGTAATGCCGATATTCAGGTCGTCTGCAACCGATGCAAGCAACCCGACAGGCACAAATTCCGTTGTACCGATACCGAAAGCGCTGATTGCAAGAGCAATTAATGACCATATTCCTTTCTTTGGATTTTCTTTTGTTTTAGTGGCGGATAATGCGGCTGACTGACTCATAATAATCCTCCCTATATAAATGATTATTGATTTGTAATTAACTTTACTTTTTGCTTACGAGTGTTATTATAAAACCATTCATACGAATTTGATAAGTACGTACTTTCAAGTAACGTAGGTACTAAAAAGTAACTATGAACGGAGGAGGGGCTTTAATGGGGTATGCGATTCCCGTCGGGGCTACGCTTGATGTGATCGGAGGCAAGTGGAAGGTCGTTCTTATGTGTCATTTAATTGATGGAGAAAAACGGACTGGCGAGCTGAAAAAGCTTGTGCCCGGAATTACGCAAAAAATGCTTACCCAGCAGCTTCGCGAGCTGGAGCAGGACAATGTGGTTAGAAGGGAAATAATTGAGCAGATTCCGCCAAAGGTCATTTATTCGCTTACTGATTATGGCTGGTCGCTTCGGCCCGTCCTGGACGCTATGCGCGTTTGGGGAGAGCAGCATATAGATCTTTCTGCCTCTGAAAAGGCTCAATAACAATAAAGAGCCCTCGCCGTCCATTTGGATGACGAGGGCTTTGGCAATGCAATTAAAGCTGCCGGTAGAGCGATGAGAGCAGGAGCAGCAGTTTTTTGGCATTCCGCGAGGAGATGCGGCCGCTACACAGCAATGCTTGAACGCGCTTTTTCATCAATCTAATCGTCGTTTTAGCGCTGCTGCATTTGCCGAATTTAATTTGCGCAACCAATTTGTCAGATTCATAGGTCAGAAACTGGAGAGAGGCTGTCGGCATTGGCGTAATTCGAATCGAATTACGAAGCTCGATTGCACGCCGGAGCCCGCAAGGATTGGAGACCGGTCTTAAAGGCTCGCGGCAAGGAATTGGTCTTTTTGGATGGCATGTTTTTCTGGGGGCGGTGTGGTTGAAGCTATTGTTGATGTTGATAATGTTGTAATTAATGACTTGACCGTCTCCTTGAGGCCCCGTCGCGCCTGTAGCCCCAGGGGCTCCGGTTGCGCCTGTCGCTCCGGTGGGCCCCGGCACTCCCTGCGATGGGGGACCGGTTGGTCCGGCCGGTCCGGTCGCTCCTGTTACACCCAGCCCAGCAGGACCGGTTGCGCCAGTCGCACCGGGATCACCTGACGGTCCCGTCGGCCCGGTTGGTCCTGATCCGGAAGCGCCTGTTGGCCCTGTCGGTCCGGTAACGCCTGCTCCTGCTGTCCCGGTTGCACCTGTTGCGCCTGTCGGTCCTGCAATACCGGTGCCGCCTGTTGGTCCGGTAACCCCAGTGACGCCAGTAGACGGTCCCGTTGGTCCGGTAACGCCGGTTGCGCCGGTGCTGCCCGTTGCGCCTGTCGGGCTAGTGATTCCGGTTGGGCCTGTTGGCCCGGTATTTCCCGTAACACCTGCCGCTCCAGTAGACCCGGTAACACCGCTGCTTCCCGTTGCTCCTGTTGCACCGGTAGCTCCAGCGATACCCGTCGCACCAGTATCCCCCGTGAGCCCAGTACTGCCTGTTGCTCCTGAAACGCCTGTCGTACCTGTAACGCCAGACGCGCCGGTTGTTCCAGTCACGCCGGTAGCGCCAGTAACTCCGGTTGCGCCGGTTGCTCCGGTCCCGCCAGTAGCACCTGTAAAGCCCGTCGACCCTGTCACCCCGGTAAAACCAGTCGCTCCCGTTGGCCCCGTAAAGCCGGTGTCGCCCGTAGATCCGGTAACGCCAGTAGCACCTGTAAAGCCCGTCGCTCCTGTAACGCCAGTAGCTCCAGTAATCCCCGTTAAACCTGTCGCTCCCGTAATACCTGTACTACCCGTTGCTCCTGTTGCCCCCGTGCTGCCCGTTGCTCCTGTTGCCCCCGTGCTGCCCGTAGCGCCAGTTGGTCCTGTAGTTCCAGTAGGCACAACAGCAGTATCGAGAATTTTGGATACAAAAGCATCGCCATTTCCGCTATAAGTCGGTTGAAAGGCATTCAAGACGGGAAAGTTTGAGGATGAAGTCTGGCCCGTTATATAGGCGCTGCCTGCCGAATCGGAGGCAATGCCGAAGGCCCGATCAAAATTCGATCCTCCCAGATAGGTGGAGTAAATAAATGTTCCAAAAGAGGTCATTTTGGTGACGAAAACATCGCCCGAACCGGAATAGCCTTGAATAGAGTCTACTACGGGGAAATCCGCTGACTGCGTAACGCCCGTGATATAGGCGTTTCCTACTGTATCCGTCGCTATGCCAAAGCCTTCATCGCTTCCGGAGCCGCCCAGATAAGTTGAATAGATGAAAGACGTTCCGGATGGATTGAGTTTAGTTACAAACACATCATCCGACCCGGCCAGAGCAGATTGAACGGGATTAAACGTAGGAAAGTCCGCGGAGTCCGTTGAGCCCGTAATGTAAGCATTCGTAAAAGAATCTACGGCAATGCTCTCGCCAATTTCACCGCCGCTGCCTCCAATATAGGTACAGTAAACAAGAGCGGAACCGGCAACGTTGAACTTGGCCACATAAGCATCCAGGTTTCCGCCGCCGTAAACAGGCTGAACCGCGTTTGCGGAAGTGGGCAATCCGCCACTGGTCGATCCCATAAGATATGCTTGTTGGAAGCCGTCTACGGCAACGTCGGTGCCATAACTGAGGGTGCCAAACGGACCGCTAAAATAGGTGGAGAATACGAGCGTATTGCCGGCAGGACTAAACTTGGTCAAAAATGCCGCTTGACTGATATAGGTGGATTGAAAGGCGTTTAGTATGGGAAAGTCAGAGGAAGTGGTAACTCCGGCTACATATGCGTTTCCCAGCGAATCCACGGCAATGCCGAAGCCTTCGTCAACAAACTCTCCACCCAGATAAGTGGAATAAAGCGGCAGATTGCCGGCAGGATTTAGCTTAAACACAAATGCATTACCGTTGGGCGGCGCGACGTTTTGAAAAGCGTTAATCGTGGGGAAGTTGCCGGAGCCCGTGGTCCCCGTCACATAAACATTACCCGCTGCATCGACTGCGATGGCATTACCCGAGTCGTTTCCGGTGCCGCCTAGATAGGTGGAATAAATCAACGTATTTCCCGCGGGGCTCAGCTTTGTTATAAACACATCTCCATTACCGGCATTGCTTGGCTGAAGAGCTGCCTGGGTCGGGAAGTCCATGGAAAATGTTTGACCGGTCACATAGGCATTCCCGCTTGAGTCGACGGCAATCGCATTTCCATCGTCTAATGAAGAGCCGCCTAAGTAAGTGGAGTAAGCCAGTACGGGGTCGATAACGAGAGGGAGAGCCGCATTATATTCTTCGGTTAATTTGAAGCCGACTTGATTTCCTTCCAGGAGCACGTACTGTCCGTTCAACTGCTGTTTTCCATCTGGCAAACTCTGATAAATAAAAGGCATTTGCAATGTTATCGGATGGCCGTTAGCGGTGACGACAAGATTCCCGCCCTCTTCAATCTCAATGGAATCGGCGCCTTCGAAATTCAGCGCAATGTTTGCCGGATTTCCTCCGGGAGCAACGATAAAGTCAAACTCCAGCAAGTTTTCGTTTCCATAAAAAACCATATCTATTCCCGGATAGATACCGGTGTATTTCACTTTTTCAAAAGTGGGAATGTCGGTATGCCACTCTGAAAAATCGTCGCCGAGGATATAGTTCTTCGTGCCGGGCAGCAGCTCGAGGCCGTTTATGGCGGGTTCGGAATCTGAGCCTGAGAAAAACATCCGCAGCCCCCAGCTCTCGCACCGTTTCTTTTTGTCACCGGCCTCAGCCTCAATCGGCTTGGCAAACATCATTGCAACATGAGACGGCGTGAAAAAAAAGGTTGCCCCCCGGGCTTTCATCAGATAAGCGACTTGGGAATCCGACTGGCCCGCATTTAACTCGAAATGAATCGGAATTTTTCCATATGACTGGGCTAGACGTTTATGTTCCAGTCCTAACGCTCTAGACATAGCCCCACCTCCTGCAAATATTCTTTGGGTATGATTTGATATATTCCTTGGGACAGTATCCAGTAAGGGCAAATATCCAGAGCCGCTTAATTTAGGTGTTTGTACGTAGGGATTTACGTTAGAAAAAGCGGATCGGCGATTGCAATCATAGAGCCCGTCTTATATCCTAATCCCGCAGCGTCGTCGAACTGGCATTTGTATCGGTTCGGCTTGTTAGGCACGCCGTCTATGAGCAGAGGCGGCAAATCTTTGCTCACGCATCGGCAAATTGTTGAGGAGGATATTCATTGAACGGAGCATACTGGTTAACGAATGTGAAGCTGGAAACCGGATATGAGGTTGAGGAAAACAACGTGACGGGCACTTTGACCGAGTTGTTTCATATCCGCATCGGAGACGGGAAAATTCAAGAAATTGAGGCGGGCAGCGCCGTAATTGCAGACGAGCTTCCGCAGTATGACGCCAAAGGTTTGCTGCTGCTGCCCTCCTTTAAAGACGCGCATATTCATTTGGACAAAACGTTTTATGGCGGCCCGTGGAAGGCCGTTCGCCCGGCCCGGACGATATTTGACCGGCTGCAGCAAGAACGGGAGCTGCTTCCAGAGCTGATTTCGGTGTCCCGGGAACGGGCCGAGAAGCTGCTTGAACTGCTGCTGTCGCATGGCTCAACCCATGTCAGATCCCACGTTAATATCGATCCGGTGAGCGGGCTTCGTTTGCTGGAAGCGACCAAAGCCGCCCTCTCCAGCTATGAGGGCAAAGTAACAGCGGAGCTGGTGGCGTTCCCCCAGCACGGGCTGTTATTGTCCGATTCTGCTGCTAGCGTGAAGGAAGCCGTTTTAAACGGAGCGGATTTTGTCGGTTCGGTTGATCCTGCCACAATTGACGGGGATATCGAGCGCTCGTTGCAAAAGCTGTTTGATATCGCGGTCGAAACGGGAGCCGGCGTTGACCTGCATGTTCATGATTCAGGGGAAGCAGGATTAAACACGCTTAAACGGGTCGCGGATTTAACGGATGGAGCCGGCTGGCAGGGGAGAGTTACCGTCAGCCATGCGTTTGCGTTTGCCGCCAATCCGCAAGAAGAGATCCAGGCGCTTTCACAGCGTTTCGGCAAGCTAGGCATCAGCGTCGCTTCCGCTCTGCCGATCGGAAAGCTGCACATGCCGATTCCGATGCTAACCGCCGACGGCGTGCGGGTTGAGCTCGGCACGGACAGCGTTACGGATCACTGGTCTCCATTCGGCAACGGCGACAATTTGGAAAAGGTCGGCAGGCTGGCGGAGCTGTATGGCCGCAGCAATGAGCTTGGCTTGTCTCAGTCGCTTCAATACATTACACGCGGTATTACGCCGCTTGATGCTCAGGGAAACCAGGTGTGGCCTGCAGCCGGGGATGAAGCCAGCATCGTTCTTGTGAAAGCCAGCTGTTCGGCGGAGGCTGTAGCAAGAAGAGCGGAACGGGTGGCGGTTATTCATAAGGGTACGCTTGCCTGGGGAACGATCTGAATTATGCTGGAGGCCGCGAGCCGAGCTCGCGGCTTTACCAAAAAAACATGTGAAGGGTTGTCAAATGAAGTGACAAGGTTTATACTGACCACAATGACATTCCTGAAAGCGATATCATGAACAAATTGCAATCTGGTATCGATTCCAGTATGTTGTAATGATGGTAAGCAGATGATAAGTGTTCTTTTTTTCAGTTGTTCTGGTATCGATTCCAGAAAGTTGTCGCATACGGATCTTGTTGTCAAATCATACTAACGGAACATCCCAAGGGTGGTGGTGAAGTTTTTAGGCAAGTCGCATAAAAGACATTGGAAGTTTGCTCCGAGATTGGCCGAGAACCTTATGTGGTACTTATTTCTAATCTTTAAGAAACCGGGGGAAAACAACATGAAGCGTAAACGTCTATCCGTCGCCCTGCTGGCACTTAGTCTTGTTCTGGTCGTATCTGCTTGCGGCAAATCCACATCAAACAACTCAGCTGGTAATGAAAGCGCTGACGGAAAAATAAAACTCAAATTCTGGTATTGGAACGGTGCGGTCTCGGATTCCACGATTGAAGCCGCCAAAGAGAAATTCCCGAACATTGATCTTCAAGCCGAGAAGCTCCCATCTGGCGGAGACTTCCTGACGAAGCTGAAAACGACCATTACCGGCGGCGGAAGCGGTCCGGACATCGTTACGATGGACGGCTGGATTTCCACCATGCTGAGCTATAAGGAAAAGTTCGTTAACCTGTATGATCAAGGCGCGCGTGATATCCAGCCTCAATATCTGGATTGGAAATGGAAGCTCGGCACTTCCGCCGATGACAAGTATATGATCGGATTGCCAATTGACGTTGCTCCGGTTGTCATGTACTACCGCAGCGACTTGTTTGAACAAGCCGGTGTGCCTAGCAAGCCCGAAGAGCTGAAGGAGCAAGTGAAAACCTGGGATGATTATTTCAACATCCTGAAGCAAATCAAAGACAAAACCGGCGCCACGACAACTTCGATTGTCGACGTATTCAGCAGCATTGTGGGACAAAGCCCTCAAACCTATTTTGATACTGAGGGGAACTACATCGGAGATCAGGCTCACGTCAAAGCCGCTTGGGACCAAGCAGTAAAAGCTTACCAAATGGGCATCACGTTCCCGTTCTCCAGCGATTCCGAGCGTAATGCGGCCATCAACAACGGCGAAATTGCAACCTTCCCTGGCGCATCTTGGGCTGTAGGCGATCTCGCTTCGGCCGCGCCGGACACCAAAGGCAAATGGAACATTGCTTATCCGCCGGGCGGCGTAGGCAACCAAGGCGGCTCGTTCATCGGCATTCTGAAGTCTACGAAGCATCCTCAAGAAGCTTACGAAGTGATCAAGTTCCTGACAAGCCCGGACAACCTGGTCAAAGGCTACAAGGAATTCGGCAACTATCCGTCCACGCCGGAGGTTTACTCCAAGCCTGAGATGGAAAACAAAAATGAGTTTTTCGCGAATCAGGATCTGAGCGTTGTATTCGGAGAAGCGGCTAAAGACGTTAAGGTCGCTCATACCGATCCGCGCGACGATATGGTTATTACGACGCTCACCAAATCGCTTGGCTCGGTCGACGCTCAGAAAAAAGATTCCGAGAAAGCATGGGCGGAAGCTCAAGAGCAGATTAAACGCCAACTGTCCCGTTAATTCAAGTCAACGACAGCTAGAATAACACTTAATTCAGGATGGGGCGGGAAGCGAGCAATCGCCTCGCCCCAACCGATTTAACGGAGGAATAATATGGGGAACATGCTTAAGGAAATATACAAGAACAGAGCGTTGTATCTGTTTATTTCTCCATTTTTTATTTTGTTTCTGACCTTTTCGGTATTTCCCATCTTTTTCTCGATGTATTTATCTGTGCAAAAGTGGGACGGGCTAGGAGAAATGACGTTTGTCGGATTCAAAAACTTTTCGTACATGTTCAGCGATCCGAATTTTTGGCAGGCTCTAGTTAATAACGTTGCCATTTGGCTGCTGGCCAACGGTCCTATGCTCATGGTTGCGCTTGTTCTTGCCTTTGTAATCAACCTGTCCATCGTTAAATTTAAAAGCTTTTTCCGAATCGCTTTTTTCCTGCCGAATATTACGGCTATGGTCGCTGTCGTTATCATCTTTCAATCGATGTTCGGCAACGAATACGGCCTGATTAATTATTTTCTTGTGCAGCTTGGCCTCGATAAAGTCGCTTGGCTGAACTCCAGCACCGGAGTTCGCGTTGTTATCGCGGCGATGATTTCGTGGAGATACTTAGGTTATAACGCGATCATTTTTCTGTCCGGACTGCAGCGGATTCCTAAAGATCTCTACGAAGCCGCTGAGCTTGACGGAGCGACAACGGCGCAAACCTTTTTCAAAATTACGCTTCCGATGCTTCGTCCTATTATCCTGTTCACGGTTATGATGTCGACGATCGGCGGGTTTCAAATCTTTACGGAGCCGCAAGTGCTGGCGGGCAATCAATCGCCTTATCCGGGTTCCGAGACCATTGTGCTTTACATGTTCCGCGAAGGCTTCGTTTACCAGAACTACGGATATGCGGCTGCCGTCTCATGGGTACTGTTTTTCATCATCGGATTAATCTCCATTCTTAACTGGAAAGTGTTCAACAAATCGGAGGATTAATCAAAAGGAGCCTGGAAAGATGACAGCTAAGAAGATATTCGTGCATACTTTTTTGGTGATCGGTGTTATATTTTCAATATTCCCGTTTTATTGGCTCGTCGTTATGTCGACCAACGATACAAGCGCGATTTTTGCTTCTCCTCCGAGACTTACCTTTGGCGGGGAATTCATAACAAACTATAAAAAAGTTATGGATAATATTGATTTTTATCGCGCTCTTCTTAATACTTTATTTATCGTTGTTGTCAGTACAACGCTGCAGCTGTTTTTCAACTCGCTGACTGGCTTTACGTTTTCAAAGTTTAAGTTCCCCGGGTCCAAGGTGCTATTTTACCTCATGATGGCGACGATGATGATTCCCGCCCAAATGCTCCTTGTGCCTCAATTTCTTATCATTAAAGAACTGGGATGGCTGGGAAGTTATAAAGCGCTCATTATTCCTGGCATATCTACCGCATTCGGAATTTTCTGGATAAGACAATATGCGCTTGCCATTCACAATGATTTGCTTGAAGCGGCAACGATTGACGGCTGCAACAAATTTGGTCTTTACTGGCGTGTCGCTCTGCCGATTTTACGGCCGGCGCTCGCATTTCTGGCGATTACAACGTTCATGGGCGTGTGGGAGGATTATCTGTGGCCGCTCATCGTACTGACGGATGCGGAGAAATTTACTCTGATGCTCACGTTGCAACAGCTCAAATCCGTTCATACCGGCGATTATTCCATGGTTATGACAGGGACCTTACTCTCAACGATTCCGCTGATTGTGATGTTTCTCGTCTTCAGCCGCCAATTTATTGCGGGAATTATGGAAGGAGCGGTTAAGAGCTAATATAATTAACATCATAAGGTTCAGTTGAAAAGGCAGGGTGACGATGATGGCGCCGAAGATTAAGGATGTCGCCAAGCACGCGGGGGTGTCCGTGACAACGGTCTCAAGGGTGCTCAACGGCGAGAAATACGTCAAAGACGATTTAAGGGCCCGGGTTCAACGCGCGATTGACGAGCTGGGTTATTCGCCTAGCCATATTGCAAGAAGTCTCGTGCGGCAAAAAACGAATCTGATCGGCGTAATCGTGCCCGACGTGACGTCGAGCTTCTATTCGACGATTTTGAGCACAATTGAGAAAACCGCGAGTTTGAACGACTATAATCTGCTAGTGTGCAACATCATCGAGGATATCGATAAAGAGTTGAAGTATTTACAGGTTTTCCAGCAAATGCGCGTGGACGGAATTATCATCATGCACGAAAAAATCAACGATGACATTCGCGAATTTATCGGCAAGCTGGATATTCCAATTATTTTCTCCAGCGTTAAGCCTGTGGAACAAAGGTTTGTCTCTGTTATTATCGATGATTACGCGGCGGCTTACGACGCTACGCGTCATCTGATTGACCTCGGCCACACCCGAATCGGCTTTCTTGGCGGGGATATGCGGGACATCACCTCCGGTCAGAACCGTTACATCGGCTACAGCCATGCGCTTGCTGATCGCGGCATTAAGACGGAGGAGACTTTCATTCAATTCGGCGATTACAAAACGCAGAGCGGATATGATTTGATGAAAGTGATGCTGGATCAGGAAACGATTCCTACAGCCATTTTTGCGGTCAGCGACGATATGGCGGTTGGCGCGATGAACTGTATTCATGACCATGGCTTTAAAGTTCCGCAGGATATTTCAGTCATTGGATTTGACGGAAGCCAATTGACGGAGCAGGTGCGTCCGCGCTTGTCCTCCATGGAACAGCCGATTTTGGAAATGGGCAAGGTGACGGTAGACAAGCTTCTCGATTTAATTACCGGCAGCGAAAATTCTCCCAAGAAGGACGTTATTTTACAGCATAGGCTGGTCGTTCGGGACAGCTGCAGAACCTACCCGG
Organism: Paenibacillus pasadenensis; assembly: GCF_023715725.1. Taxonomy (GTDB): domain Bacteria; phylum Bacillota; class Bacilli; order Paenibacillales; family Paenibacillaceae; genus Paenibacillus_O; species Paenibacillus_O pasadenensis_A. Next base: position 67,452 of record NZ_JAMBOT010000013.1, on the reverse strand, counting down.
ATGATATAAAAGCTTGAATTTACAATATATATAACTGGGAGAGGGAGAAGAAGTTGAGAATTTTTGACGCAGTAGTGATTGGCGATGTTAATATTGATCTTGTGGTGGAAGGATGCAGCGAGGTTCCTCATCCCGGCCAGGAACTTTTTGTTGACCGCATGACGATGCATGTTGGCGGAGGAGCCGCTCTGTTTGCGGTTTCTCTTGCTAAGCTCGGCATTCGCGTAGCCTTTAACGGCGTTCTCGGCGACGACGGTTACGGCCGTTATATACGGGAACGTTTCGCCGAATATGGTATCGATTCCAGAATGATTCGTACTAGCAATGCTAGCAATACTGGCATTTCAATAGCATTTAACCCGGATACGGATCGTTCCTTTATCTCTTATGCAGGTTCCAATGCGGAGCTGCGCATGGAAGAGGTGAACCTGGAGCAGGTGGCTCAAGGGCGTCATGTTCATATAACCGGCTACAGGGGCAGAAGAAACCACGATGCGTACATGTCGGTTGTAAAAAGATTGAAGGCGCTGGGCGTAACAATCTCCTGCGACGTAGGCTGGGACGACTCCGGGGAGTGGGACAAAAGCGTTTTTGAACTGATGCGCTACATCGATGTTTTTCTGATGAACGAGACGGAGGCTCTGCACTACACGGGCTGCAGCCGGGTTGATGAAGCCATTCGGTATATGGGCCAATACGGCTCGCATGTCGTCGTAAAGCTGGGTAAAGACGGCGCTGTCGCGCTTCGCAGCGGAGTGCTGACACGCATGGCTGGTTACCCGGTTGAAGCGGTTGATACGACGGGAGCCGGAGATTCGTTCAATGCAGGTTACCTGTTTGGCTTCCTGTCCGGCAACGACGTGGAAATGTGCCTCATGTACGGCAACGCTTGCGGCGCTTTGTCGGTTAGCGCATTAGGCGGCAGCACCGGTACGCCGGATCAGGAAGGCTTAAAGGCCTTCCTTCGCGAGCGGCGGCAAACTCAAGAGGTTTGATGCCGCTCGCGGCGGCGAGCCCGCCAATGCGGGCAGCGGCGGGTGCACTGCGCCGCTGGGCGGGCCGGGTATGCGGGGATAAGGCCGTGAAACGGCCATATTGGCCGCATGTCGGCCTTGAAGGGCAGGAAATAAGGCCGAAAATGGCCTTTTCGGAGCCTGGCGGCCTTGAAGGGCGGAAATAAGGCCGAAAAAGGCCTTAATGCGTGCCCAACGGCCGGAAAAGGCGGAAATAAGGCCAAAAAAGGCCTTAATCGGCGCCCAGCGGCCGGAAAAGGCGAAAATAAGGCCAAAAAAGGCCTTAATCGGCGCCCAGCGGCCTGAAACGGCAGAAATAAGGCCAAAAATGGCCTTATTGCGTGCCTAATGGCCTGAAACGGCAGAAATAAGGCCGAAAAAGGCCTTAATCGGCGCCCAGCGGCCTGAAACGGCGAAAATAAGGCCCAAAATGGCCTTATTGCGTGCCCAACGGCCTGAAACGGCAGAAATAAGGCCGAAAAAGGCCTTAATCGGTGCCCAACGGCCTGAAACGGCAGGAAAAAAGCGCGAAACGCCCTTATTCGCCTCCCACCGGCCACGAAAGGCCTGCCCGGCAAAGCGCTTTAGCGCTGATTAGCCGGCTTGCCGTTGCAGTGGAGCTTTAAATTACCGTGATGGAAGAGCGGAGGCAAAGGTTGAGCCTGGAGAAGCGTCAGCGTTCGCCTTTGACGTCGGAATTTCACCTCTATGGGAGGTTGAATTCAAAAAATTCCGAGGTCAACAGCGATCGGAGGGCCAGCCTTTGGCGCAGCGGCACAATCACGAACGCATTTTCACCGAAATCTTACCAATAGTTGAACGGCTTTAACGGAGGGAATAAGGAGATGATCACCACGATGAAGCTTCCCCAATCGGTAGACCAGCTGCTTAAAGAGGCGGAAACGGAGCTGGCAGTCCATCCGAAGCTGCTGGATATGTTCCAAAAATGTTACCCGAACACGCTAGAGACAACGACCAAAGTGCTGGAGGATGGCTCCACCTTTGTCATTACCGGCGATATTCCAGCGATGTGGCTTCGGGACTCAACGGCGCAGGTGAGGCATTACTTGCCGCTCGCATCCGGCGACGAGGATTTGCAGCGTCTGCTGGAAGGGCTGATCCGCCGGCAAATCGCATTTATCCATATCGATCCTTACGCAAACGCCTTTAATGAGGAGCCGAACGACAGCCGGTACGATTGGGACGATACGGACCTGAACCCATGGATTTGGGAGCGCAAGTACGAGATTGACTCACTTTGTTATCCGATTCAGCTAGCCTATCTCTACTGGAAAGAAACCGGGAAGAACGAAGTGTTCGACGATTCCTTCCGTGAAGCCGTCCGCAAGATCATCTCCCTTTGGAAAACAGAGCAGCGTCACTTTGAGAAGTCCCCGTACCGGTTCGCCCGCACGGACTGCCCGCCAAGCGACACGCTGCGCAACGACCGCATGGGCATGCCGGTGAACTACACCGGTATGACCTGGTCGGCTTTCCGGCCAAGCGACGATGCCTGCACGTTCGGCTATCTGATTCCGTCCAACATGTTCGCTGTCGTCGTTCTGCGCTATATCGTGGAAATTGCAGAGAAAGTTTGGGAAGACGCCGAACTGGCAAGGCTTGCGGACGGGCTGCGCGAGGAAATCGACTTTGGCATTCAGAATTACGGAACGGTTATGCATCCGACATACGGCCGGATTTATGCGTATGAAACGGACGGCTACGGTAACTTTAATTTGATGGACGACGCCAACGTGCCAAGCCTGCTGTCCATTCCTTATTTGGGCTATGCCGACCACAACGATCCGGTTTACCAAAACACGCGCAGATTCGTGCTGAGCACTGACAATCCATATTTTAAGCAAGGACAATATGCAAAAGGCATCGGCAGCCCGCACACGCCGCCGGGTTACATTTGGCACATCAGCCTTTCGATGCAGGGACTCACTTCGCAGGACGACGCCGAAATCCGCGAGCTGCTCGATATGCTGCAGCGCACCGACGCAGGTACAGGCTATATGCATGAAGGCTTCGATCCTGATGCACCGGAGAATTACACCCGTCCTTGGTTTGCCTGGTCAAACAGCCTGTTTGCCGAACTGATTCATCGCTTGATGGGCAAAGGGTTTTTCGGTTCTGAATATTCGAAATGAAACTTAAGGCGCAATAAGGACGGCTCAGCCGTTTCAGCTTGATTAATACCATTTGGGAGGAATTGTAAATGCAATACACCCATATCCAAGGCGTCGACAAAAAGATTTCCCGTCTGTTCATGGGAACAGGGGATCTTCGCACAATGGAAGAGCCGCAGCGTTTAATGCTGGAAGCTTACATTGCAGCCGGCGGCAATGCTTTTGACACTGCACACCAATACCGCGGCCGCGAGCAGGTGCTCGGCCAATGGCTGGCGGAAGAGGGCCTTCGTGACAAAGTAGTCATCATGACCAAAGGCGCGCATCATGACGACGGAGAGCCGGGTCCGCGCGTAAGGCCGGATGCGATCCGCAAGGATTTGACGGAAAGCCTGGAGCGCCTCGGCACCGACTATGTCGATCTGTACGCGCTGCACCGCGACGATCCGACTGTTCCCGTAGGACCGATCATGGAGGAACTGAACGAGCATTTGCAGGCAAAACGCATTCATGCCATCGGCGCGTCCAACTGGTCTTGGCAGCGCATCAGCGAAGCAAACGACTATGCCGCAGCAAATGGCTTGACGGGTTTTGTGTTCAACAGCCCGAACCTGAGCCTGGCGAAGCCGAACGAGGCAAGATGGGCAGGTACGGTGTCGGCGGACGCGGAAATGTGCGACTGGCATGAACGGACAGGACTGCCGCTGCTGTCCTGGTCCGCTCAAGCGGGCGGATTTTTCTCCGGCCATTTCAGCCCGGACAATCACGCCGATGCCGAAATGGTGCGGGTGTACTACAGCGACAACAACTGGGAAAGATACCGCCGTGCTGTGAAGCTGGGCGAAGAGAAAGGCGTAACGGCGATTCAAATTGCGCTGTCCTATGTTCTCTATCAGCGGTTCCCGACCTGCGCAATTATCGGTCCCCGCAATTCGGATGAGTTCCAGTCGTCCATCGAGGCGATGAATCTGGAGCTTACGCCGGCAGAAGTAGAGTGGCTGGATCTCAAAAGAGAGGCGGTAAACCAATGATCAGATCAAAACTGGCTGCACAAATGCACACCCTGAGAAATGAAGCGAGACAGGATTTTGAGGGCGTGCTCCGCGACGTGAGCAAAATGGGCTGGACGGCTGTGCAAATCGACGGTCTTCACGGCAATCCGGCAAAGGATATTGCCGCTATTTTGAAGGAAACGGGCCTAAAGGTTGCGGGCATGCACGTTGGCCTGGAGCGGATGAAAAACGATCTGCCTGCTGTGCTGGAAGAGGCCGATCTGTTTGATACGCGCGATTTTATTTGCCACTCCCTGCCGGACGGTCTGCAAACGCCGGAAGGTTATGTAAGCGTGAAGAAGGATCTTCTGGCAGTTGCCGCTAAAGTTAAAGGAACGAAATACCGCGCTGGTTATCATAACCATGATTTTGAATTCCATACACGGATTGGCGACCAGTTCGCGCTTGAATATTTGCTGGACGATCCCGCAATTTATGCGGAAATCGATACGTACTGGGTGCTGAAGGGCGGTCAAGACCCGCTTGGCTTCATCAGCAACTATGCTAACCGCATGCCGATTCTGCATCTGAAAGACATGACCTCCGACGGACGCGAGTATTTTGCCGAGATTGGCACGGGGCTGATCAATTTTGCTCCAATTCTGCAATGGGGGCTGGATCATGGGGTCGAGTGGTTTGCCGTTGAACAGGACTATTGCCCGGGCAGCCCGCTGGACAGCCTCGCTTTAAGTCTGGACAATCTGTTGAAGCTGGAAAAACAACTGAAAGCATAGAAGCATAGAAGTCATATTCCGGGAAAAAAGGTGAGGCTAACATGTTGTTTACGGAAAAAAAGCTGGAGGCGAGACTTCGCCAACTAAGCGAAACCCGCTATCGAGACGCCATTCAACTGGAAAGCTTCGCCGCCACCGAGGACGCGGCCGGAGCGACGGGAGCGCGCCCGCCAGAGGGCGCTTCCGAGTTCGAGCTGAAAACAGGCGATACGTGGAAAGGACGCGACCGTTATATTTGGCTATCCCGAACCGTTGAAGTTCCGGCGGAATGGTCGGGCCGGGCGGTTTTGGGCCGGTTTGATTTTGGCGAAACGGGCGGCGGCAACAACGAGGGATTTGAATCGCTGCTCTATTGGAACGGCGTGCCTTTCCAGGGCGTCGATTCCAACCATCAGGAGGTATTCCTTCCTGAGGAATCCGCCGGCAAGGCGGGACGGCTGGATTTCCGGCTTTGGTCGGGACTCGACGGCGGCGGCAAACCGCGCGATATGAAACATACGGTGAACCGGGCCGAGCTGTGCTGGCTGGACGAGCGGATCGACGATTTCTTTTATACGGGCCGCGCCGTGCTGGATACGGTCAAGGTGCTTGGTGAAGATCACCCCGACCGCGCTGGTCTATTGAAAGCGCTTGACCGGGCCTTCCTTCAGGTCGATTGGTCCGAGCCGGAATCGGAAGGCTTCCGCGAGTCGGTATACGCGGCGCGCGAGCTGCTGCTGTCGGAGCTGAGCGGTTTTGAAAAGCGTCATCCCGTTACCGTTACTGCGGTTGGCCATACGCATATCGACGTAGCTTGGCTGTGGCGCCTGAAGCATACGCGGGAGAAATGCGCCCGCTCGTTTTCGACCGTACTGCGCCTGATGGAGCGTTTCCCGGATTATGTTTTCCTGCAAACCCAGCCTCAGCTTTATGCCTATATCAAGCAGGACTACCCGGAAATTTACGAGCAGATTCGCGAGCGTGTACGCGAAGGCCGCTGGGAAATCGGCGGCGGCATGTGGCTGGAAGCCGACTGCAACCTGACGAGCGGAGAATCGCTGGTTCGCCAATTCCTGTTCGGCACCCGTTTTATGCGCGAGGAGTTTGGCGTGGAAAGCACGTATTTGTGGCTTCCGGACGTGTTCGGTTACAGCTGGGCGCTGCCGCAGATTTTGCAAAAATCGGGCTTTGATACGTTCATGACGACCAAGATCAGCTGGAACCAGTTCAACCGAATGCCGCATGACACGTTCCGCTGGCGGGGCATCGACGGCTCCGAGGTGCTGACGCATTTCATTACGACGCCGGATGACTGGGAAGAAGCGAACGCCTTTTTCTACACGTACAACGGCCTTGTGTCGGCAGATACGGTCAAGGGCGCTTGGGACGGCTATCAGGAAAAAGAAGTGAACCAGGAGCTGCTGCTCTCCTTCGGTTACGGAGACGGCGGAGGCGGCGTCAACCGCGACATGCTGGAGATGCGCCGCAGGCTGGACGATATGCCGGGCCTGCCGAATGTAAAACCGGGCCGTGCGGACGACTACTTCAAGCGGCTGCAGGATACGTTCAACAGCACGGATCGTTATGTGCATACTTGGGACGGCGAGCTTTATCTGGAGTATCACCGCGGCACGTACACGAGCCAGGCTTACAACAAGCGAATGAACCGCAAGCTGGAGCTGCTTTACCGCGAAACGGAATGGCTGAGCGCGCTTGTCGGCGCGGCAGGCGGAGACTGGAGCGGGTATCGCCAGCAGCAGCTTAACGAAGGCTGGACGATCATCCTGCGCAACCAGTTCCACGACATCATTCCAGGCTCCTCGATCAAGGAAGTGTACGAGGATAGCCGCGAGGAATACGCTGAGGCGGAAGCAATTGCGACGAACGCATGGGACGCGGCAGCAGCTGCGGCAACCGGCGGCGAAGCGGACGGTTCCGTTACTGTGTTCAACAGCTCCACCTGGGAGCGCAGCGACTTGCTTCGCGTTGATGGAGCCGGCATTCCGGAAAATAGCGTTTGGAGCGGCTCCGGCGGTCAACCGCTGGCGGCTCAGCGTTTGCAGGACGGAGACTGGCTCGTATCCGTGGAGGAGATTCCTTCGCTCGGCGTAAGCTCCGTGCAATACAGGGCTGGAAATGCGGCTGTTGAAGCTGCGTCGGTTCCTTTTGAACAAGAGGGCAGCACGCTGCGGACGCCGCATTACGAAATTCAATGGAACGAGTCCGGGCAGCTGACCCGCATCTATGATCTGGACCATGGCCGGAACGTGCTGGCTCCCGATGCGCGCGGCAACGTGCTGCAAGTATTTGAGGACAAGCCGATGCATTTCGACGCTTGGGACATCGATATTTTCTATCAGGAAAAGATGAAGGAAGTATCGGAGCTTGTATCCGTGGAGCTGGCCGAAGCGGGCCCATTGAGCGCTTCCGTGGCATTCAAATGGCGCTACGCCAAGTCCGTCATCACGCAGTATATGACTGTGTATGCGGATAGCAGACGCATCGACTTCCGTACGGAGATCGACTGGCAGGAGCATCAGCAGCTGCTGAAGGTTGCTTTCCCGGTGGACGTCCGTTCGACGGAAGCGACCTACGACATTCAGTTCGGCAACGTAAAACGTCCAACGCACTGGAACACGAGCTGGGACTGGGCGCGCTTCGAGTCCGTCGGCCATCAATGGGCCGATCTGTCCGAGCGCGGCTACGGCGTCAGCCTTCTGAACGATTGCAAATACGGCTATGACATCAAGGACAACGTGATTCGCCTGTCGCTGCTCAAGTCGGCGATCAGCCCGGACCCGGATGCGGATATCGGTGCGCATGAGTTCACCTACTCGCTCTTCCCGCATGAAGGCGACTGGTATGCTGCCGGCACGGTAAACGAGGCGTGGCAGCTCAACAATCCGCTCACGTCCCGCAAAGGAGCTCCGCTCAAGGACGGCTTCTCGCTGTTCCGCTTCTCCGCTCCGAACGTTATGGCAGATGCGGTTAAAAAGGCGGAGGACGGCGAGTCCATCGTGCTTCGTGTTCATGAATTCGCGGGATTGCGTTCCTCCGTCAAGCTCGGCAGCGATTTGAAGCTGGCTTCCGTTCAGGAATGCAATATGATGGAGAATCCGACCGGTGAGGTACTGGATGCCGCCAATGTTGAGTTCGAGCTCAAGCCGTATGAGGTTAAAACGTTCCTTATTCGCGTTTAACTTGGATCGGAGCGATGGCGGGGAACCTGTTGAGGTGTCGCTAGGTAGCGAAGCGGTCTGCAAGAGGGACGAAGCAGGTAACCGTCGTCAAAAGGCCGCGAACGATCTTCAAGAATGACGAAGCGGGTAACCGTCATTAAAAGTTCGCGGGCCGATCTGCAAGAAATTCGGGTTAGTTTAGCCTAGCATCCGCAGTGTCGTCAAACGATCTGAAGAAATTCGAAGCCCGCAAGCCCAGCAAGGTTTGCGGGCTTCTCTATACCGCTTGATCAGGTTTCTTAAGCCGTACGTCACGGAGAGCGTTGAGAGGCTTGTTCGCGAAGCGTACGTCTTCAGTAGTGCTATTCGCGAAGCGTACATCTTCAGCAGTGCTTGTTCGCGAAGCGCACCGCCCCCAGTAGTGCTAGCGCAACTGAGGCGCGTTATTTCGGTAATATGGCTTGTTTCCGAGCTTTAGCAACTGAGAAGCGCTATTTGCTAACTTTGTGGGTGATTTAGCGTTTATAGAGCCAAATAAGTTGCGTTACATTTTAAAATGGGCGGATTGAGGCTAAATAAGCTCGCTCAGTTGCGTTAGACTTCAAAAGTCGCCAAAACGCTCATGGCAGATAAGAAGCTCGGTGGCGGATTCGCTGTAAGCTGAAGCCTGAATTTGGCTTACTGGCCATTTTATCAGTCAACGATTCACTATAATCGCATCATCCAAACTTAATAGAGCCGAGGTTTTGTTATGACAACGATTCGATTAACGATGGCGCAGGCTTTGCTGAGATTTCTCGATCAGCAGTATATATCCGTGGACGGAGTGGAAACGAAGTTTGTCCGCGGCGTAATGGGCATTTTTGGCCACGGCAACGTGACCGGTCTCGGCGAGGCGCTGGAGCGCGAGTCAGGCGAGCTGGAATTCCTGCAGGGGAAAAACGAGCAGGGCATGGTCCATGCTGCAGCGGCATTCGCCAAGCAGAAAAACCGCAGGCAAATTTTTGCCTGCACAACTTCAATCGGTCCAGGCGCTTTGAATATGGTGACCGGAGCCGCAACCGCCACAGTGAACCGCATTCCGGTCCTGCTGCTGCCGGGCGACAACTTTGCTTCCCGCCAGCCGGACCCGGTGCTGCAGCAGCTTGAAGTGCAGAGCGACTACTCCATCTCCGCGAACGATCCGTTCAAGCCCGTCAGCAAGTTCTGGGACCGCATCGTCCGCCCGGAGCAGCTGATGACGTCGCTGCTGCAGGCGATGCGCGTGCTGACCGATCCGGCGGATACCGGCGCGGTCACGCTTGCGCTGCCGCAGGATGTGCAGGCGGAAGCATTTGATTACCCGGAGGCGTTTTTCGCCCGGCGGGTGCATGTGATCGACCGCCGTCCCGCTGCGCCAGCCGCGCTTGCAAGAGCGGCCGAGCTTCTGCTCGGACGGAAAAAACCGCTGCTGATCGCAGGCGGCGGCGTACATTATTCCGGCGCAACGGCCGAGCTAATTCAGTTTGCCGAGGCTTTTGGCATCCCGGTTGCGGAAACGCAGGCCGGAAAAAGCGCGATGCCGTGGAATCATCCGCTCAGCGTAGGCGGCGTTGGCACGACGGGCACGCTCGCAGCAAACCGTCTCGCTGCTGAAGCGGATCTGATTATCGGCGTCGGCACCCGTTACTCCGACTTTACGACCGCTTCCAAATCAGCCTTCCGCAACCCGGAAGCGGCGTTTCTGAACATTAACGTCAGTGCGTTTGATTCCGTCAAAATGCAGGGCGAATTCCTTACAGCTGACGCGCGCGAAGCGCTAACCGCACTGCGGGAAGCTCTGGAAGCGCACGGTTACCGCTCCGGTTATGCCGAGGGCGAGGTAAAGGCGCTTAAAGCGGAGTGGGACGCCGAGGTAGACCGCTTGTATGCGCTCGAGAGTCCGGATGGATTCACGCAGACGCGGGCGCTTGGCATCGTCAACGAGTTTGTCGGCCCGCGCGGCGTAATCGTAGCGGCGGCGGGAAGCCTGCCGGGCGATCTGCACCGCGTATGGCGGACGACGGAACCAAAGACGTACCACATGGAGTACGGCTTCTCCTGCATGGGCTATGAAGTGAGCGGCGCCTTTGGCGCGGCGCTGGCTGAGCCGGACCGCGAAGTATACGCGATGGTCGGCGACGGCAGCTACCTCATGCTGCATTCCGAGCTTGTCACCGCAGTTCAGGAGGGCGTGAAGCTGACCGTGGTGCTGTTTGACAACCACGGCTTCCAGTGCATTCACAACCTGCAGCGCGGCCATGGCAGTGACGGCTTCGGCAACGAATTCCGGTTCCGCGCCAAGGAGACGGGCCGGTTGAACGGCGGTTATATGCCGATTGATTTTGCCGCTCACGCCCGCAGCTTGGGCGCAGCCGCCTTCACTGCCCGCAATGCGGAAGAGCTGGAGCAGGCGCTCCGCCTAGCCAAAGCCGAGCCGGGACCGGCGCTGGTCGAAATCAAAGTGCTGCCCGGCACCAATACCGGCGGGTACGAGTCCTGGTGGAACGTAGGCGTACCGGAGGTATCGACGGACGGCAAAGTGCTCAAGGCTCATGCCGAGATGAAGCAGAAAATCCAAGAGGCTCGCCCTTATTAAGCGAAATTTCTTAAGCTCGTTAATCTCATATGCGATTAATCATTAATTCCATATACCCGTGAAAGAGCGAAGCCAAGACCGAGCCCGGAGAAGCGCCAGCGTTCGCCTTTGAAGTCGGATTGCCACCTCTCCAGGAGGATAAATTCAAGGAAATCTGAGTTCAGCAGCGATTGAAGAGCCGGTCTTGATGCAGCGGACACTTTTTCACGTTAAGCTCATCATGCGATAGAAAGTAGGGAACAAAATGGAGTCCGTATCATTTGCGGCCGGCAAAACGCTTGATTTTGTCGCGATCGGCCGGCTGTGCATCGATCTGAATGCCAATGAAATCAACCGTCCGATGGAAGAAACGATGACGTTTACCAAATACGTGGGCGGCTCTCCCGCCAACATCGCCATCGGCATGTCCCGGCTAGGCAAAAAGTCCGCCTTTATCGGCAAAGTCGCCGACGATCAAATGGGAAGATTCATCGTCCGTTATCTGGAGGACAACGGCATCGGGACGTCAAGCGTGACGACGGACCGGACCGGAGCGGTGACAGGGCTTGCTTTTACCGAAATTAAAAGCCCTGAGGACTGCAGCATTCTGATGTACCGCGACAACGCAGCGGATCTTAAGCTGGAGCCCGGCGAGGTGGATGAGGCGCTGATCGCTAGCAGCAAGGTGCTGCTCGTTTCCGGCACGGCGCTGGCAAAAAGTCCTTCCCGCGAAGCTGTGCTGCTCGCGCTTCGCTACGCGCGTAAACATGGCACAAAGGTCATTTTTGATATCGATTACCGCCCTTATACATGGACCAATCCGCAGGAAACCGCTATTTATTATCATGCGGCAGCGGAAAAGAGCGACATCATTATCGGCACGCGCGAAGAGTTCGACATGCTGGAGCAGTTCGACGGCAATGCCGACCGCAGTGACGCTTTTACCGCTTCGCAGTGGTTCGGCCACCATGCGGAGATTGTTATTATCAAACACGGCAAGGACGGCTCAATCGCTTACGGCAAGGACGGCAGCTCGCATCGCGGCTCTATTTTCCCGGCCAAGGTCATCAAAACGTTCGGAGCGGGCGATTCCTACGCCGCCGGATTTATTTTCGGCCTGATGGAGGGCTGGACGATCAGCCGCAGCATGGAGTTTGGCAGCGCCTGCGCTTCCATCGTCATTTCCAGCCACAGCTGCTCTGACGCGATGCCTACTTTTCAGCAGGTTGACGATTTCATGCGTGCAGCCAAGCAAGCCTAATTCGAGAGGAGAATTTCCGATATGACTGCTTTGAAAAACTTCATCGGCGGCCAATGGGTCGATTCCGTTTCCGGCCAATACGAGGCTGTATTCAATCCCGCAACCGGCGAAACGATCGCGCAGGTTCCGCTTTCCTCCAAAGAGGATGTAGACGCAGCCGTTCAGAACTCCAAGCAGGCGTTTCAATCGTGGAGCCGCACGGCGGTTCCGCGCCGCGCCCGCGTCATGTTCAAATATCAGCAGCTGCTCGTGGACAACTGGGACGAGCTCGCCCGGATCATCACGCGTGAGAACGGCAAAAACTACACCGAAGCGCATGGCGAAGTGCTGCGCGGCATCGAGTGCGTTGAGTTTGCGGCTGGCGCTCCTTCGCACATGATGGGCAAACAGCTGTCCGAGATCGCCACGAACGTGGAATCCGGCATGTTCCGCTATCCGATCGGCGTTGTCGGCGGCATTACGCCGTTCAACTTCCCGATGATGGTTCCTTGCTGGATGTTCCCGCTGGCAATCGCGCTAGGCAATACGTTTGTGCTGAAGCCTTCGGAGCGCACGCCGCTGCTGGCGAACCGTCTGGCTGAGCTGATGCAGGAAGCCGGTCTGCCGGACGGCGTGCTGAACGTCGTTCATGGCGCGCATGATGTGGTTAACGGGCTGCTTGAGCATAACGACGTCAAAGCGATTTCGTTTGTCGGCTCGCAGCCGGTAGCGGAATATGTCTATAAAACAGGCACCGCGCACGGCAAGCGGGTTCAAGCATTGGCTGGCGCAAAAAATCACAGCATCGTGATGCCGGACGCCGATCTTGACGGCGCTGTGCAGCAAATCGTTAACGCGGCCTTCGGCTCCGCTGGAGAGCGCTGTATGGCATGCGCCGTCGTGGTTGCGGTTGGCGACGTTGCTGAACCGCTGATCGAGAAGCTGGTGGCTGCCGCCAACAATCTGACGATTGGCAACGGCGCAGAGGAAAATGTGTTTCTTGGCCCGGTTATCCGCGGCTCCCATAAAGACCGCACGCTCGGTTACATTGAGGCTGGCGTCAGCGAAGGCGCGGCGCTGCTGCGCGACGGACGCTCCGATGCGGCAGCGAGCGGCGACGGATACTTTGTCGGCCCGACGATTTTTGACCATGTGACGAGCGAGATGAAAATCTGGAAGGACGAGATTTTTGCGCCGGTGCTGTCCATTGCGCGCGTCGCCACGCTCGCGGAAGCGGTAGAGCTGGCTAACGACTCGGAATTCGCTAACGGCGCTTGCCTGTTCACCCAGGACGGCAGCAATGTGCGCCAGTTCCGCGAAACAATTGAAGCGGGCATGCTGGGCGTTAACCTTGGTGTCCCGGCTCCGATGGCATTTTTCCCGTTCTCGGGCTGGAAAAAATCGTTCTACGGCGATCTGCACGCCAACGGCGGCGACGGCATCGAGTTCTACACGCGCAAAAAAATGGTTACAGCCCGCTGGTAGAACGGGGTATTAGCGCCGAACGCCGGGGGCTGGAGGCTCAAAGCCAGCACTGGCGGCTAGAGCTGGAGCTCGGGGGGCTGCAGCCGATGCTGCTAAGCGGCCAGTAGGCCGGAGGCTGGTAGCCGCGGTTGCAGCCGGGAGTGGCGCCACAGCTCGGACCATTGGCTAGCAGAAAGGTTGAGTTCAAGGACGAGGCTTCGGCGGAATTCAACCATGTTGAATATTAACGTTGCACCTGTACAATCCTCCTGAGGCGTGTTTGAGAGCAAAGTAGACCATTTATGGCCTTAAATTGACTCGATTTGCGGAAAGCAGGGGGAATAAGGCCATTTTAGGTCTTATTTCAGGCGAAAAGCCCAGTTTTTACAGAAATAAGCCCGATTATGGTCTTAATTCTTCATTGGCACGGGGAATGGATGAAAATAAGCCCGATTAACGGCCTTATTTCTTCAACAACCGGGAATCGTCCGCAAGCGAAATGCAGGCGCCAACGCCTAAAGCGAAGTTTTGGATAGGCAAAAGATGATGCAGGAAGCTATCCCCGCACAAATAAGGATATAGATAGCAGACAGGAGTGGATATTTTGGCTCTCGTTTCGATGAAAGAAATGCTGGAGGAAGGCGCAGCGAAACAGTACGCGGTTGGGCAGTTTAACCTGAACAACCTGGAGTTTACGCAGGCGATACTGATGGCGGCGCAGGAGGAGAAATCGCCGGTTATTTTGGGCGTGAGCGAAGCCTACATTCCCTACATGGGCGGACTTCATTTTATTGCGGGCATGGTAAAATCGCTGATCGACTATTACGGGGTGAAGGTGCCGGTTGCGCTTCATCTGGATCACGGCAGCTCCTATGAGGTATGCATCCGCGCGCTGCACGCCGGCTTCACCTCGGTCATGATCGATGCGTCCCATCACGATTTGGAGACGAACATCGCCATCACGCAGCGTGTGACGGAAGCGGCCCATGTGCTTGGCGCAAGCGTGGAGGCGGAGCTTGGCCGCATTACCGGGCGCGAGGACGATATCGTCGTCGACGAGGCGGAGGCGATGTACGCCGTTACCGAGGACTGCGTGCGGATGGTGCGGGAAACAGGCATTGACTGCATCGCCCCGGCGCTCGGCTCGGTGCATGGACCCTACCGGGGACAGCCGAAGCTCGGCTTCGACCGGATGGGTGAAATCCGCCAGCTGACTGGTCTGCCGCTTGTGCTGCACGGCGGCAGCGGCTTGCCTGACGAAGAGATTTTACGCGCGATCTCACTCGGCACGGCCAAAATCAACGTCAACACCGACAACCAAATCGCTTGCACACAAGCCATTCGCGTTTATTTGCAGGAGCACCCGGAAGCTTACGATCCCCGCCATTATCTCGTTCCGGCGAAAAAAGCGATTCAGGAGTCGGTTCAGGCCAAAATGCGCCTGTTCGGAAGCTCGGGCAGAGCAGGAGGCACGGCCTAGATGGCGGAGCTGCTCGTAAAACCGCTTGGCGAACCCCGCGAAGACGGCTCTGTGCTGAACATTACGCCGGAATCGGCGGGCTGGACATATGTCGGCTTTGAAGTCGTTCAATTAAAGGCAGGGCAATCCCTGCAGCGGGAAACGGGAACGCAGGAAATCTGCCTCGTTCTCATCAGCGGCAAAGCGGATGTGGCAACGAAGCACAGCCGGTTCATGAATATCGGCGAGCGGATGAGCGTTTTTGAAAAAATCCCGCCTTACAGCGTCTATGTTCCGAATGACGACCAGTATGAGCTGACCGCGCTTACCGATGTGGAGGTTGCGCTCTGCAAGGCACCCGGCCTGGGAACGCATGAAGCGCGCCTAATTGCGCCGGAGCATGTTGGAGCGGAGATTCGCGGACAGGGCAATGTGGAACGCTTGATTCACAACATTTTGCCGGAAAACGAACCAGCCGACTCCTTGCTCGTAGTCGAGGTGTTCACGCCGCAGGGACACTGGTCGAGCTATCCGCCTCATAAACATGACCGGGACGCACTTCCGGAGGAGTCTTTCCTGGAGGAGACGTATTATTTCCGCGTGCAGCCGGAGCAAGGTTTTGCCGTCCAGCGCGTGTATACGGACGACCGTTCCTTGAACGAAACGCTCGCCGTAAACAACGGGGAAGCGGTGCTCGTGCCGCGCGGCTACCATCCGGTGTCAGCGCCTCCCGGCTACGAGGTGTATTATTTAAACGTTATGGCCGGGCCTAAGCGGGTGTGGAAGTTTAACAACGATAAAGATCATGCCTGGCTGGCTGCGCCGGTCAAATAACTCCATTAACAAGAACAGGACGAAGCTGCCGCGAGGGCTCCTTCGTCCTGTTTAATTTGCTATTCAGACGTTCTACACACTGCTGCTGGCAGCGGCGATATCGCGGTAAAGCGCATCAACGAGCGCTTCGCAGCGGTCTCCGACGCCTGCGCCCCCGGCCATGAAGTTGGGGCTGTAACAAAACGAGAGTCTCTCCAGGGGATCGGCAAAGGCAAGCGCACCGCTTAGTCCGGGATGGCCGAAGGTGCTGTTATTCGGTCCTAGTGGCACCAGCGGGCAGCCTTGCAGAAAAAAGCCAAGTCCGTAGCGGTAATGGTTGCCGGTCATAGCATCGATCCCGTTCCACATTTGCTGCCGGGCCAGATGAATCATTTGAGGGGACAGCAGACGTTTTCCAATGTGCTGGCCTGACAACGCCGCGTAAATTTTTGCGACCGCACGCGCGGTGCCGTGACCGTTACTGGAGGGGAGGAAGCCGCGCCGAAATTCAGCGTTGTTCACTCCGCCCTCCAACTGGGGCGTAATTCTCCACGCCCGTCCAAGAGGCGTGTTCGGGTTGGACATTTCGCTGAGCGAAACATTCGCCGGATTCGAAATAATATCGGCGCAGCGGCTGATTTGCTCATCGTTTAGACCGAATGCAAACTCGGCGCCAAGAGGTCCGGTGACTTCATCGGCCAGGAAACGGTTGAACGTTCGGCCGTCTGCCCGATAGACTAGCTCCGCAAGCAGGTAGCCGAGGCTCATGGAATGATAGGCGTGGCCTTTTCCCGGCACCCATGCCGGAACCTGCCGTTCAAACGCCTTAATCATAACATCCCAATCCAAGCCTGCGCCGTCCGGAGCGGCATCGGCGTAGAGAACGCCGGACAAGCCTCCTAGCAGCATACGTACCGTAATGGCAGACTTGCCGCAGCGGGCGAATTCGGGCCAATAACGCGCGACCGGCGCGTCAAGTCCGATTACGCCTCGATCGGCCAGCATCAAAGTGCAGAGAACCGCGAGCGACTTGCCGACGGAAAACATGCACACGAGCGTATTGGCTTGCCAAGCCGCATCGTCAGCGGGACGGGCAACGCCGCCCCAAAGATCGACGGCTTTTTCGCCGCCTTGATAGACGCATAACGCAGCGCCGACCTCTCCCCGTTCCTGAAAATTGGCTATAAAAACGTCCCGAAGCCGTCGAAAGCGTATGCTGCAATGCCCGTAAATGGCCGCTGGAGCCGTCATGATGGAATCCCCCCTCTAGCTTCATTATTCCAAGCCGATCTCAAACTTGCCTGGAAAAAGGGATTAATGACGTGAAATTAGAGTAACGCTTCCATTCAATTTACTGGTACCATGCTAGTGATATCCCAACGAATGGACAGAGGAGATCATCCTGTCTGCGGCATCGTCAACGTTGTTAACGTCCGCTCGCCGGGGGTGCTGTCCATTTGGATGTAATACTTTTCTCCGTAAAACAGCGTCATCCGTTCGTTAATATTGCCAAGCCCGATGCTCTCCCGGCTCTCTTCGTTTTGCAGACGCAGCGGGTCGGGCTGCCGAAGACGCTCGTTCAGCTCCGCCAGTCTGCCGGCGCTAATGCCGGCGCCATCGTCCTCAATGACGATATGAACGGAGCCCGGCTCCGTTTTAAACACCCGGATGCGGATTTCCAGCGGCCGCTCCCGCGACAGGCCGTGCTTGATGCTGTTCTCGACAATGGGCTGCAAAATGAATTTGACCATGCGTTCGCCCGCCAAATCATTGGGGGCATCAATGGACAGACGAATCTGATCGCCGTATTTCAGCCTTTGCAGGCTGATGTAGCTCCGCACATAGTTCAGCTCCTCGCGGATCGTCGCCGACATGGAGCTGCCGGAAGCGTTGTAACGAAGCATTTTGCCAAAATCCGAACACGCCTCCGATACGTCGTACAGTCCGGCCAGCTCCATCCGCGCGCTGAAAATATCAATTGTATTGTAAATAAAGTGCGGGTTGATCTGATATTGCAGCGCCTTCAGCTGTGCGTCCTTATGAAGCGTTTCTTTTTTGATAATATCCTTCATCAGCGTATTGATTCGTTCCAGCAGCGTGTTGAAACGCTCCGAGATGACGCCGAGCTCATCGTTGCGGCCGACGGGAATTGCGGTCTGGAACCCGGTCTGGATCGCCTGATCCATGGAGCGGATGCTGCGGTTGATCGTCGTCAGAACCATTTTCAGCACAAAATAAAACAGAGTGATCAACAGCACAAGCGTTGCAATGGATGCAAAGGAGGTGATGGTCTGCAGATTGCCAGCGGCAAACGAGACCGGAGAAGAGAGGCCGATCGTTAGTCCCAGCTCGTTCAGCGGCTCCTGCAGCAGCAGCCGTCCGCCCGCAGCTTTTGCGGTTGAATCGGATTGGTTCGCCGTTTTGGAGGGCAGCTGGCTGGAAGGAAGCGGAGCATTGCCGATCCGGTGGATCAGCGAGCCGCTGCTGTCCCAGATGAGCAAGCTGTTATCGCCGAGCGGCATGCCGTCCAGCGATTGAAACAAATCCTTTTCCGGCAGCTCGATGCTCGTCATCCCCAAATATTTGCCGTTCAGCGAATATATTTTTTGGAGATAGGAGTATACGGAGCCGTTGCGGTACCAGACCGAGCGTTCATCCGATTCCAGAAACGCCCGGTACCATTCCTTGTCCTTCAGCTGAGAGTCATAATAGAAGGAGCCGTAGCCTTCCGGAATGGAAGTATTGCGAAAATAGACGTTGATGTTCTGTATATTGACTTTATGATAGATTTTAGCGTAGTTTACGAGCGGCACAATCTCTTTCCGGTACATTTCGAAGGAGCCCGTGTCGGGATCAAACGGCTCGCCCAGAAACGTTTGCAGCAGTGAGTTGTACGAAATGTTGTTGCTAACGCTTTCTACAATGTCGAGTTTGTTTTTCAGATTGAATCGGATTTGCTCCAGTACAAGCCGGGAGCTGTTTTGCTGCTGGGAGTGAGCGTACGTCCTCGTCTGAACGTAGCTGTAAGCGCAGAGGATCGAAAAAGGAAGTACGATAAGCGCGACAAAAGCGAGCGTGATTTTTGTTTTCAGGCTGCCGTTTCTGATTTTGTTCAGCATAAGCTCGAGTACCCCTTATCCAATGGTGTGCTTGACCTGTGCCAATGAGTATAACATACCTAAACCTGGTAGATTAACGATCTATAATAATGGTACAAAATCCGAAATGATGCTATTTTTTCCTTGCCGCAGCAGACGTTATAGTGTCCTTGAGGATCGCTTGGACTCCAGCGACGCTGCAAGTCCGATGGGCAGGGGAGGAGGCAATAGCGGATCGGAGCGGATTGCCAACGATACGAACCGAAGGGGAGAAATGACTTGAGTAAATTTCCTTTTGAAACGAGAACGATTCATTCCCTAGTCAAAGTGTTTGCCGATGAGCCGCTGAATGCGGAGCCGTTTGAACAAGCTTCGGCGCTTCTGAACGAGACGTACTCGTTTCAGCTTGCGTACCGGTCGGACCGTCAGATTAAACATGTCCGTGCCGAAGCGAAAAGCGCGCTGCCGGGCTCGGTGACGATCCGCGAAGTAGGTCTCGTGCCTGCGGAGTTTCCCATGTACGCCGATCACGACGGTTTTTTGCTGCGCGACACTCCGGGCTTGTACCCCGACCCTCTGTATCCGCTAAATGAAGGTCTTGTTTGCCTGCCGAACCAATGGCGCTCGCTGTGGGTGACGGTAGAGCCTGACTCCGGGGCCGCGCCGGGCCTATATGAAATTGCTCTGTCGCTGCAATCGGAGGAGGGAGAGACGCTCGGAACGTCCAGCTTCGAGCTGGAGCTGCTGCCTGCAGCACTCCCGCCGCAAAGTCTGATTCATACGGAATGGTTCCACACGGACTGCATTGCCACGCATTACAAAGTTGATGTATGGAGCGAGGAGCATTGGCGGCTTGTGGAGCAGTTTGTGCGCACCGCTGTAAAAAGCGGAATCAACATGCTGCTGACGCCGCTGTTCACTCCCCCTCTGGATACGCAGGTCGGCGGAGAGCGCCCTACCGTGCAGCTTGTAGACGTGGAGAAAAACGGAAACGTTTACAGCTTCGGCTTCGAACGGCTGCAGCGCTGGTTTGATATGGCAAAAGCTTCCGGCGTGCAGTATTTGGAGATGAGCCATCTGTTTACGCAGTGGGGCGCAAAACATGCGCCTAAAATCGTCGGCAGCGTTGGAGGCCGTGAAGAGAAGCTGTTCGGCTGGGAAACAGATGCGGGCGGAGCGGAGTACAGCGCATTTCTGGCGCAATTTCTGCCGGAGCTGGTTCGCTTTATTGAAGTGAACGGCCTGAAGGAAAGCGTTTATTTCCATGTATCAGACGAACCGACGATGAACTCCATCGATTCCTACCGCGCGGCAAGCGAGCTGCTTCGTCCGTATATTAAAGGTTTTAAGGTGTTCGACGCGCTTTCGGAATATGAGTTCTACGAGCAGGGGCTGGTGCCGATTCCAGTTCCAGCGAACAACCACATTGAGCCGTTTCTCGAAAATGGCGTGGAGAACCTGTGGACCTACTACTGCTGCGCCCAGTATCAGGACGTGGCCAACCGTTTCTTTGCGTTCCCGTCTGCCCGCAGCCGTATTCTCGGAATGCAGCTCTACAAGCACAACATTGCCGGGTTCCTGCAATGGGGATATAACTTCTGGTACTCGCAGTATTCCATCAAAACGATTGATCCGTTCCGCGTCACGGACGCAGACGGAGGCTTCCCGGCTGGCGACGCGTTCATCGTTTATCCCGGCCCGGACGGACCGCTGGAATCGCTCCGGCTGCAGGTGGTTCGCGAGGCGCTGCAGGATCTAAGAGCGCTGCAAGGCCTGGAGTTGCGCATCGGCCGTGCTGCTGTTCTGGAGCTGCTGGAAGAGGGACTGGAAAGCCCGCTGACGTTCAGCTCGTATCCGCGGGAAGCGGAATGGCTGCTTCGCAAGCGGGAGCAAATTAACCGCAAGCTGTCGGAAGTATCTGAGTTCGCAACTTAAATCGATCCGAATCGCAGAGGAGAGATAGGATATGAAACGATTTACGATGATCGTCTCGGCAATCCTGATCTTGGCTTTATGCTCCGCAGGCGTCGCGCCAGTTCCAAAAGCGGCCGCCTCCCCGTTAACGGGGGCGTGGACGTCCGACTGGCGGGTTAACGTGTTTCAGGACACGCCAATGCCTTCCGTTCTGCCGACGAGCATGGGAATTGTATCTGCAAAAAATGCGATTGAGCCGTTCCAAATTTTATACCGCTCCAATCAGAGCTCGACGATTAACCAGGTTGTGTTCTCTGCGTTTAAGTCAGGAAACAAAAAGCTGCCCGCTTCCAGCTTTAAGTATCATTTTATCGATTACATTAAGACGGACAGCAATTCGCAAAGCGTTTCAGGTCCAGTTCGTACGGTAGCGCCGGGAACGACGGAGAATTTCCCTGAAATTTTGTCTAACGATCTCTCCCGTGCCGTTGCCGCCAATACGACCCAGCCGATCTGGATCAAGGTGAAGGTGCCGGCGGGAACGGCAACCGGCACCTATACGGGAACGGTTACCGTCAAGTCTACAAAGGGCAATTTTCCGATCAGCGTGAGCGTAGAGGTGGCCGATGTGACGCTGCCGGACGCCAGCTCTCCGAATGCGTACAGCACGGAGCTGTGGGCGCAGCTGGTCGGCAACTTTGATACGACAGCCGACGTCATCAACGACAATTTCGGGACGACGACGGGTTCCGCCGCCTGGTGGGGCATCATGGGCGAATTCGCCAAGCTGATGAAGGAAAACCGGCTCAATGTGCTTAAGGTCAATCAGCTCGATCTGCTGCTGAAAGCCCCGGGCACAAAGGTTGCGGCGGACGGCACGGTGACGTTTGACTGGAGCTTCTTCGATTCGTTTATCCAATTCTTCAAGGATAATGGCGGCATTCAAAAATTCGTTGGCGGACCGCTGTCCAAGTACAAGGCCGACAGCGCCGAGCTGGATTCTTCCGTGCCCGGCTCCAACTCGGATTACTCCAACACCTTTGTCGAAACGCTGGCGCATGACCCGGCCAATCCGACCGGTGCGCCGCTCACGCGGCTGATCCGCTACGATCTGGAGCCTGCGGCCGTGACGAGCTACTTAACACAATATTTGACCGCTCTTCACGGGCATTTGGCAGTGAAAGGCTGGAGCAGCATATTTGAGCATCATGTCATTGATGAGCCCGGCCAGACGTTCCAGCAGTCGCTTTATCCGGTGCTGAGCAATCTGATCGACACGTACGCTCCGGGCATGAAAACGGAGGAGGCGGTCGTGGCATGGAGCCTGCAGAGTCTGCAGGATATGATCGATACGCCTGCAGTCATGCTCAACAACTACCAGCTGAATGCGGCAGAGGTCGAAAGCTACCGGAATCCGGGAGAAGATCTGTGGATGTACACCTCAATGGACCCAGTCAGCGACAACTACTTGAACACGATCATCGACCGGCCTGTCTGGCATGGAGAGCTGCTCGGCTGGCTGTCCTTCAAATGGGGCATGAGCGGATATTTGAACTGGGGGCTTAATCAGTGGAACACATGGGCGAATCACTACGGCTCGTTCCCTAATTATCCAACCGATCAGATGTACGCCAGAGTGCTCGGGGACGGCAACTTTACTTACCCGGATCCGGCTAATATGAAGATTCGCAGCTCGATCCGGCTGGAATCTCTGCGGCAGGCTTCTCAGGAGCATGAGCTGCTTCGCATTTTGAAGGCCGCAGACCCGACGGCAGCCGACGCTCTAGTGAACGAGATTATTCGGTCAGGCAACGATTATGAAACGGACATCGGGCTGATCTCCGATGCGCAAAAAGAGCTGGTGCGCGCCGCTGCCGGCGAAGACGTTTCGTCTTCGATTTGCGTGAAGGATAAGGGCAAGGATAAAGATAAGGATAAGGACAAGGGCGGCAAAGACGGCAAAGGTAAGGGAAAGAAGCATGGCGGTAAGGATGACGATGACCACGATCATGATCATGATAATGATTGCGGCGATGACGGAGACGATGACTAATCGTACTTGATAAAGCAAATCCCCCTCGGCAGAGTTTCTGAGGGGGATTTGCTTTTCTGGGGATTGGAAATGAAATAATTTTAAAATCGTTATGTTTCTCATGATTTCAATTTAACACAACGAAAGTTGGACCATATTGCGAGGAAGCAAGAAAAAATAATGAGTGTAATTAGATTCCAAACATCAAAAATGATGCTGTTAAAATGAACCGATGCAATATGTTTGTGAAATTGTAACGAGTTCAGATTTGTATAGATTGAAAACAAATTAAACGAGATACTGATGATTAAGCTTAATATTGAGAGATATAAAATTTTTTTCAGTTTGTTTGATTTCGTATTTTTTGTGGTTTTTTTTATTAATCTAAATATTGTTATGCATATAAGGATTAATAATGAATAGACAGGGATCCAAAATAACACTATCGGGTTCCCATTGGAACTTATATCACCTGCATCAGGAGACATTTCACCAAATAGACGAAAAACTGCAACTAAAATTAAAATTCCTCCCAGACAAACGAGAAAATGCTTCATTTCTTTCACTTGCTATACCTCCTAGGAAACTAGTTTACAAAAATGGAAGAATATGATTATCTTATCATATAACTATTTTGGAGGGTGAGGCTTTGATTATTAGAAAATTCTCAGGTCTAGTTTTAGTATCCATTTTAGCGTTTAGTCTTTCAAGTACAACGGCTTTTGCAGCAAATGATAAGGATAAAGTGGTAATTAAAGATATTGATAAAGTTGCAGAAAAGGCACTAAAAAAACTGAGGTTTGAAGAGGATATAGATAATATCTTAACCAGCCAGGCGGTGTACGGAGTAGACAATCAAATTGTTGCTTACTATTTTCAATTTCCTGAGCATTTCTTGTTAATATCAGCGAGTAAAAAACTATCTCCAATTCTAGCGGCTGGTGGGGGAGAGATGAAATTCTTAAGTATAGACAGTTCGAGCAGACTCTATTACTTTGGAGGTCTGACAGGGTTTAAAGCTTCTGAATCCGATATTATCCTTGAAGAAATACAAAGAAGGGATAAGTCAATTACTTACACTAAAGAACAGTTTAAATAGAAGGAAAGTAATCAAGCTGATAAGTCGTGGAATAATTATTTATCAGATACCACTGAAGTGACCACTTTAGCTGTCGCAACTGTAATAGAACAAAGATTATCGGTGCCAATTTTTGATCAGTGGGATTCAGTTGTTGACCCGAGTTATCGGAGTTCAGCTTGTGGCCCGACTACAATGGCTGCAATAACTGAGTACTGGAGACTCAACAAAGGGAAATCCAATCTTTGGGGCATGCAAAGCTTTTGGGCCAAAGGTTCAATGATCAATCATTTTTATAGTTCACACGGTGGAGCAGCATATGGTATGTCTGTAAGCTCTTTAAAAGGTGGGTTAAAAGCACATGCTTCAGACGACGGGTATGTCTCAGTAACTGGTGATGCTACATCGTACACTGCTTATAGAGGAGAAATAAATAATGGGCGCCCTCTTGCAGTCAAATTTGACTCCTATACAACATTTTTTGAACCTGACCATAATTATGCTTATGCATATCACTGGGTTGTAGGTGTAGGATACGCATACGATACATTTGATAGTCTTATTATAATCCACGATAATGATGGTTCAACATTCTCATCTCAAGAAAAATACTTTGATTACGCAACAAATTCACCAATATTAAGTGCTGTAACCTTCAATATTAGCTAGTAATTTAGGGGAGAAAGAGTATCCTATGTTTGATTTAGGACACTCTTTCTTTTATTTTAAGTATTTCGTGATAAGAGCAGCTTTTATCATCCGATAATTCGTTCATCGACGACGTTGCCCGAGGCGCGTTTTACCTTGGTGTAGAAGCTTTAAGTCAAGCCATCAACCGCTACAAGCGTACTACGCTTCGTTAAACGTCAAGGAGGCAAACAATTAACGCGGTTAACGCGGCGCGGGCCGACCGGGCACGCTCTCCCGCATGCTGCTGATGATCAGAAACTGCGCAGAGTAATAAGTCAGCATAATGAGCGCGTGGGAATAAGCGATCTCGCCGACAAACATGTTCCATGACAGGATCGAATCCGAGATGACGAACAGCAGCGCGCCAAAAGCCGCCGATTTGCTGCCAGTCATAATGGCGGTCCAAGCCATGACGGAAATGGCGATCATATAGACGAGCACGGGAATGACAAGCGCTGTTTCATCTTTATCATAAAGCGCGTTAATGATTTGCGAGCCTACGAGGAACGCATAAATGCCAATCGGGATAATGGCCGCCACACGAAGCGGAGTAACGCGGAGCCGCTTGCAGAAGGCCGATAAATAAAACAGATGGCCGATCAAAAAGGCCGATAAGCCGATGACGAACCAGCGAATTGTACCGTCGCCGACGGCGCAGAATAGCAGGCCGGCCAGCATGAGCCAATGCCAGGACTGGCGCTGCTGCGGCAGCAGCCTCCACGCATAAACCATTAGCAGCGCCATCGGAATCAATTTAAACGTCAGCTTGACGCCCTCCGGCTCCATAGGTATAACAAATATGTAAATCAGCCCTGTTAGGGCAAACAACAAGGGAAGTCCCCATTTTACCACGTAAAATTCCTCCATTTCTATTTCTGTTGTTAAACTCTGCGGAGCAAATTTATTATACAGGCGACTGCCTGTCCAGGAACAGAATATTAGGAAATGCGTAAAGGTACTCCTCTTCTCCCCCGCGCCAAACCGTATGGGTGATCCTGCCAATTTACTGGGCATTTATGCCTCTTGCCCCTCAAAGCCTGTGCGTGTTCCGGCGATTATGCTACACTCCCTTTGTAAAATCTATTTTGCCGAACGGAGAAGGCGGTGGACGTTATGCTAACAATGCTTGTCGTCGACGACGACAAATTCGAACGAGAAGGCGTCCGGTACTTAGTCGATAAATTCGGTTTTAATCTGGAAATCCACGAGGCGGACAGCGGCGAAAACGCGCTGGAGTTTCTGCAAACCGCTAAGGTTGACATTATTTTGTCGGATGTCCGCATGACGGGAATGGACGGCTTGCAGCTGGTGGAGCATGTGAGAAGCCAAGGGCTGCAGGCTAAAATTATATTCATGAGCGCTTACGGCGAGTTCGAATATGCGCAGCGGGCCATCGACGTCAGAGCGATCCGCTATTTGCTCAAGCCGATTCAGGTGACGGAGTTTATTAAGGTGCTGTCGCTCGCCATTCAGCAGTGCGAGGAAGAAAGGCAGGGGCAGGCGCAGCTGGAGCGGATGGAGCAGGCCTACCTGCGGGAGACGCGTTACGAGAAAAACCGGCTGCTTGCAGACTTTATTCTCGGCAGAACGGAAGCGCATTCCGGTGCTACTCCGCTTATCCCGCTGACCGAGCTTGGCGAGCACCGCTGGCTGCGAATGTTCATGCTGGATGCGCGCAGCCGTTTTTTTGACCGTACGTCGCCGGATTTTGAGCAGGAATTGGCTGCAGCCACAGAGCGGCCAGGCGAGCTGGTCCATCTGAATGAATTCCAGGCGCTGCTGCTCGTTCATTCAACGCCGGATGAGGCGGCGGAGGAGCTGTCGGGGCTTGCCGGCCGCTTGAGCGGCTGGTTCAAAGCCGGATACGGACAGGACATCGCGATCGTGGTCAGCGGCTTGATTGAGAACGCCGGTCAGCTGTATCAGGAGTATCAAGCGATGGAGACGCTGCTGGGAAACAAGTTTTTCTGGGAGGAAGGCGCAGTTGTCCAGGCGAACCGGGCTATGGCTGCGGGTGAAGGCGACGTAACGTCTGCCGTTAACGAGGTGCTGGAGGAGATTAAGCAGCATATCCGGCGGAACAGCTACGACTACGCCCGTTTGCGCTTTGAACAGCTGTTCGATACGCTGCAGAGCAGCAGCCGGCTTTCGCCTGTTTACGTGAAGTATGTCTGCATGGAAGTGGTAAAGGCCAGCTTTGACGCTTCCGCCAAAAAGAACGCCGCGGCGTTTAATAAACAGCTGGAGCAGGTGCATAATACGGAAAGGCTGGCCGATCTTCGCCAAGTAATGCAGGCGATTTTGGAGGAGCAGGCGCAGTCGGGCGCCGTATTCGGCGAAGGGAAGTCCAAAGGCATCGAGGAGACCGTCCGCACGATCGAGCAGGATTACGCAAGCGATCTGTCGCTGGAGGCGCTCGCGGAACGGGTGTATTTGTCGCCCAGTTATCTCAGCTACTTATTTAAGAAGGAAAAAGGCATCAGCATCAACAAATTCATCACGCTTTACCGGATGGACAAGGCGAAGGAGCTGTTATTAACCTCCAACCGTAAGGTCGTCGATATCGGTCCAAGCGTTGGCTACAGCAACATTCCCTATTTCATATCCCTGTTCAAAAGCCATTTTGGCAAAACGCCAGCACAGTTCCGGGAGGAGTCCTGAGCGATGCGGCGGTTAATCGACCGGATGTTCAATCGGATGCGCTTCAAGCAGAAGCTGTTCCTGTCCTATGTCGTTGTTGTCATCGTGCCTATCCTCATTCTTGGTTTCTACGCCTACAATCAGTCCAAAGCGATGCTGGAATATCAGACGCTGGAGGGGATCGACAAAAATGTCGCCACGGTCACCGAAAGCATCGACAACTCGCTGGAAAATTACAATCATACCCTACGTTCCATCGTGTACAATGCGACGTTTCAAAAAATCGTTTCCAATGATTATTTCGATCTGGTTAATTTGTCGCGGGATCTGAACGGTTATTTAAGCCCCTATGTAAATATGATGAAAAATCTCGACAAGGGCATCGTGAGCATTACGATGTATACCCAGGACGACGTGCCGGAGTACGACACGCTGGTGCATTCCGCCACGCGGGTGGAGCAGGAGCCGTGGTACAAGGAGGCGGTATCGCTCCCATACTCGGAGTACGGCTGGTTTTACGATGAAAACTTTATTGCAACCGCACAATTTCCGCGCCCTTACGGCAGCAAAAATACGAATCTCGTCACGCTGCGCATCAAAGCCTCGCAGATTTTTAATACGGCGGACATGCAGTCGGACTACGGTCTTGTCATTGCGGATTCGCTCGGCCGGATCGTTTATACAAATAGCGCGGCGGGCAAGCTGTCTGACTTTGACGCCGCCGATATTTTGAACCGGGAGGAAGGCCTCGTTCAGCTCGGGCAGACGAAGCTCTATATGGCAAAAAAGCAGCTGAAGCAGGCAGACTGGACTATCTATCTGTTCGTACCGGCGGGCAATGTGTCGGCAGGGGCGGGCTCAATCATCCGCGCCACGCTTGGCATTACGCTCATTTGCATTCTTATTCTGCTCGTCATTATTTCGCTGTTCTCCCGCACGATGAACCGCCGCATTTCTATGCTGAATTCCACAATGAAACGGGTGGAGATGGGGGATCTCAGCGTCCGGGTGCAGAGCGCCTCGCGGGATGAGATCGGGGAGCTGACGAACCGGTTCGGCAAAATGCTCGTCCGCATCAACGAGCTGATCGAAGAGACGTATCAGAGCAAAATCGTGCAGAAGGAAGCGGAGCTCAAGGCGCTGCAGTGGCAGATCAATCCGCATTTTCTGTACAACACGCTCTCCTTCATCAACTGGAAAGCCTTGCGCAGCGACGCGTACGAGATCAGCCATGTCGTGACATCCCTGTCCCGCTTTTACCGGACGGCGCTTAATCGGGGCAGCAACATCATTCCGGTGCGGGACGAGCTGGACAACATCCGGTCCTATATTGAAATTATTCAAGCGATGAACGATTACAGCTTCGACGTGGAGTTTGATATCGATGAGGGTGTATACGCTTACCATACGATCAATTTGATCCTGCAGCCGCTTGTCGAAAACGCCATTCAGCATGGCGTCAACAAGCGGAAATCCGGAGGCGGAATGCTGCATGTCAGCGCCTCTCTGAGAGGGGATGCCATCGTGTTTGCCGTACGTGACAACGGGCCGGGAATGCCTGCAAATATAGCGGATGCGGCGGCGCTCACACAGTCCGGAGGCTATGGCCTCAAAAACGTCAACGAGCGGATCAAGCTGAAGTTCGGAGCTGAATTTGGCATCTCCATCGAGAGCGGTCCGGAGCAGGGCTCCTGCATTTTCATCACCGTTCCAAGGTTCATTTTCCGAAATGCGTAAAAAAGTGAAGCGTTTCCAAAATATTTGATGATTCCGCTCTCAAGTTCCCTTGTTATAGTTGGGATGGGAGGCGAAAACGATGAAAGGGACAGGTGCTCGACGCAGTCAGGGACAGCTAGGAAAGATCAAACAGTATCGCGCACTTCTGCTGATGCTGGTACCGGCAATCGTTTATTATCTGGTGTTTCACTACGCGCCGATGTACGGCGTGCTCCTTGCCTTTAAAGATTTCAAAATTACGCAAGGAATATTCGGCAGCCCGTGGGCCGGGCTAAAGCATTTCCAGGCTATCTTCTCTGACAGTTATTTCTACACCATTTTGAAAAACACGCTTGTGATCAGCCTGTATAAGCTGGTGTTCGGATTCCCGGTCCCCATCCTGTTCGCGCTGATGCTGAGCGAAATCGCCAGCATGAAGTTCAAAAGGGCGGTGCAGACCGTATCTTATCTGCCCCACTTCATTTCGTGGGTCGTGCTCGGCGGTATCTTTTTCACAATTTTCTCGCTTGAAGGTCCGGTCAACGCCATCGTTAAGCTGTTCGGCGGAGATCCGGTGCTGTTCCTCGCCGACGACCGCTACTTCCGCTCCATTCTCGTCGCGACAAGCATTTTCCAAGGTTTTGGCTGGGGGTCAATCATTTATTTTGCCGCAATATCCAATATCGATCCGCAGCTTCACGAGGCTGCAATTATGGATGGGGCCGGACGGTTCCAGCGCATGTTCAAAATCTCAATCCCGATGCTCGCACCGGTCATCGCGATCATGCTGATTTTGTCCATGTCGGGCATATTGGACGCTGGTTTCGACCAGATTTTCAACATGTATAGCTCTCAGGTATACAGCGTGTCGGACATCATCGATACGTACGTTTACCGCAAAGGCCTGATCGAGATGGACTACAGCTACGCTACCGCGGTCGGACTGTTTAAATCCGCTGTTGCGCTCGTCCTGATCGTAAGCGTCAATGCAGCGGTCAAACGCTTCGGCGGCCGCGACCACGCCCTGTGGTAATTCTAGCACTGGAGGCGATAACCCGATGATCAACGTGAAAAAAACAAAAGCCGATCGGGCCGTCGACGCGGTGCTGTATGCCGTAATGGCGATGGTCATGGTCGTGACGCTGTATCCGTTCTGGACTCAGGTGGTCATCTCGCTGGACGGCAGCGGAGCCGCCGGGGCCGGTCTGATCCTTTGGCCGGAGCAGATTACGATGGAAAGCTACAAGCTGGCGTTCAAGTTCTCCGAGCTGTGGACCGGCTACGGCAACACGCTGCTGCGGACGCTAATCGGCGTTGTGCTGTCCGTCTTTTTCACTGCGCTGACCGCATATCCGCTGGCCAAAAAAGACTTGCCGTACAACAAAGTATTTACCGGCTTCATTTTGTTTACGATGCTGTTCGCCGGCGGGATGATTCCGAGCTATCTCGTCATCAAAGAGCTGAACATGCTCAACACCGTCTGGGCGCTCGTTATTCCCGGCATGCTCGGCGCGTTCAACGTGCTGATTATGCGGAACTTTTTTCGGGGCATTCCCGATGAAATCGAGGAATCGGCCCGAGTGGACGGAGCGGGTTATACGCGCATTTTCTTTCAAATTGTTCTTCCTCTCTCCAAGCCGGTGCTGGCGACGATTGCGCTTTGGGTCGGAGTTGGACACTGGAACGCCTGGTTCGACGCCATGATCTACATTTCGGATCCGGATAAACAGGTGCTGCAAATCGTGCTTCGCAAAATCGTCATCCAGAACGATATGTCCGACATCAGCAACGTGATGAACAGCATTGGCAAATCAACGGCTTTCTCGGGACGGCAGCTGCAGGCGACCGTGATTATGTTCTCGATTATTCCGATGCTGATTGTCTATCCATTCATCCAGAAGTATTTTGTCAAAGGTGTCATGATCGGCGCTGTTAAAGGATAGCTGACATTCATCAATTGAATCCATTGAGAGAGGGACGGTTCATATGGCAAAAAGAAAACGCTTAACGGTTGCGATCTCGCTTGTGTTGACAGCTGCTCTGGCAGCGGCTTGCAGCGGAGGTAATGGAAATTCCGGGGCGGAGAACAAGCCGGGAGCCTCGCCTTCCGGCACCGCAGGGCCGGAGGCGAAGACGGCGCTCACATTCTGGGATTTGGACGGCAACGCCAAGGCGGATTCCGTCGGAGTCGCCGCTTTGAAGGAAAAGTTCAACATTGATGTGGAGTATATCTCGTCTACCCGGGAAGCGATGAAGGAGAAGCTTAATCTGCTTATCGTGTCCAATGATATTCCGGACTGGTGGAAGGAGCCTTCTTTCCCGGATTACGACAAGCTGATTCAGCAGGATGTGGCGGCGGCGATTCCGCAGGAGCTGGTAGAGAAGCATATGCCAAAATATGTGGAGTGGCTGAAGCGGTATTTGGGCGACGATCCGTTCAAGTATGTGCGCCGCGACGACAAGATTTATGCGCTGCCGGTCATTTGGGACCTTGGTACGGAAGGACTTCAGCTGGCTTTCCGCGAGGATTGGATGAAAAAGGTCGGCATCACCAAAACGCCTGAGACCATCGAGGAAATGGAAGCGGCGCTCACGAAGTTCCGCAACGACGACCCGGACGGCAACGGCAAAAAAGACACCTACGGCATTACGGCCGCCTCCGGTGACATTGAGATTATGTTCAGCTCGGTGTTCGGCGCATTTGATGCCTATCCGAATATTTTCCGGGCGAAGGACGGCAAGGTTGTCCGCGGCGAAATCGAGCCTGGCGCCAAACAGGCGCTGGAAGTGTTGAACCGCTGGTACAAAAATGAGCTGATCGATCCTGAATTTGTCGTCAACAAAGCGAACAACGTCGAGGACAAGGTGCTTGGCGATAAAATCGGCTCGATCGAGTATTACTGGTGGGCGCTCATCCCGGGCAACGCCTTTATTGGCGGACAGCAGTGGTATGACAAGCTGAAGGCGAAACATCCTGACTTTGAATTCGCTACCGTTGGCGGCGTTAAGGGTCCAGAAGGAAAGTCCGGCATTTCGCAATACAATCCGGCGTTTGCTTCCGGCATCATGTTTGGCAAACAGCTGGAGAAGGACCAAGACAAGCTGATCAAGTACATGCAGGTGTTTGAAGCGACTCAATTTGAGGCTGAATCCTACGAAAAGCTGCAGTTCGGCATTGAAGGCACTCATTGGAAGAAAAACGATAAGGGCATGGTAGAGTTTATCGCTCCTTACGACAACGAGGATGAGCGCAAAAAAGCGGGCATCGGCAATTTCTACTCCATGACAGGCTCCTTCAATGACTATGATTTCCAAACGTCGTATACGTCGGACGAGAGCCTCCGTAAGCTAGCCCAGGATACGAGAGCAAAGGGCTCGCGGGAGATGGATATACTCGCTCCGTTCAGCAAGCCGATTTACAACGAAACCCAGGATAAGCTGGAGCAGCTGACAACGACTACGTTCATCGACTTTATTACGGGACGCAAATCGCTGAGTGAATTCGACAGCTTCGTGCAAGAGTGGAAGAAGATGGGCGGAGACAAAGTGCTGGAAGAAGCTCAGAAGGTGTACGACGAAAATCTGAAGTCTTAACGCATAGGGAGGACGATTCATGTTTACGATTGGAACGGAGCATCTGACGGTTGAAATTAACAGCGAGGGAGTGGTCAGCGCCTTGACGGGCGCTGACGGCGCCCGCTACGAGTCAAAGTCGCATCCATCGCCGCTTCTGCGCCTTGTCACAAACGGGGAGATGCACTCCCCGCTGCAGGCGGCGTTTGATGCCCCGGCGGGACGCATCACGCTTTCATATGCCGACGGAACTGAAATCACCGTTTCGGCTGACAATCGTGGAAGCTACGCGGCGTTCGAGGTGCTGAGCATCGCGAACGGCAGTCCGGATGCAGTGGTCTGGGGTCCTTTTCTGACGACGATCGGCGGCTCGATTGGCGAGTCGGTCGGCGTTGTGCATGACGGCGAGTTCGCCATCGGCATCCAGTCGCTTAACGCAAAGACGGTCGGCGGCTGGCCGCTGGAGCTGGACCGGCATGAATCGATGCCGGAGTCGTACAGTCAAGGCGAGAGGCCGAACCCTGACGGCCGTCAAATGTCCGACAACAAGTTTGAGCATCATGTGTGCACGGCATGGCCGACGTTGGATGAAGGAAGCGGCCTGCAGGCGTTTGCCCGCGACCGCTCCAAGCCTGCGACGCGCCCGGCGTGGAACCTCGCTGCCACGGAGATTATTCCGATTGAGGGCGAGGACGCCCGCATCGAGGGCACGCGGCTTGCGCTGTTCGGCTGCCCGGTCGGACAGGTGCTGGACGTCATTGAGCAGATTGAGCTTGGCGAGGGCTTGCCGCATCCGATGATTGAGGGCGTGTGGGGCAAAAAGTCCCCAGCGGCGAACCAGTCGTATCTGATTACCGATTTTACGGAATCGACGATGGGCGACGCTCTGGAGTATACCAAAAAAGCCGGTCTGAAGTATGTGTACCACCCCGACCCGTTCGTGACATGGGGGAATTTTAAGCTGAAGCCAGGCAGTTTCCCGAACGGCGACGCCAGCCTGAAAGCCTGCTCCGATCAAGCGGCAGCCGAAGGCATACATGTTGGCATCCATACGTTAAGCAATTTCACGACGTTAAATGATGCGTACGTGTCCCCTAAGCCGGACTCCCGCCTGCAGCCGGTAGGCACTTCGTCGCTTACGGGTTCAATCGGAGCGGAGGATGTTGAAGTAGGCATTGCGAATCCCGCGGCGTTTACCGCCGAGCTGTTCCGCCGTACGGCCAAAATCGGCGACGAGCTGATCGAGTACGATTCCGTTTCGGAAAGCGCGCCTTGGAGACTGCTTGGCGTCAAACGCGGAGCTAACGGGACAGCCGTTTCGGCCCATGAAGAGGGAGCTGCAATCGCTCGCCTGTGGGATCATCCGTATGACGTCGTGTTCCCGAATAACGAGCTGCAGGATGAGTTCGCCGACCGGATTACCGAGCTGATGAACGGAGCGAACTTGAAGCAAATTTCGTACGACGGCCTGGAAGGGGTTTATGCGACCGGCCAGGACGACTACGGCGTCGTGAGATTCGTCGAGAGGCAGTACCGGGACTGGAAACATGAAGTCATTAATGATGCCAGCATTGTTGTGCCGAACTACCTCTGGCATGTTTGCACCCGTTACAACTGGGGCGAGCCGTGGGGCGCAGAAACAAGAGAAGGGCAGATGGAATGGCGTCTTAGCAATCAGCGGTACTTCAAGCGCAATTTCATTCCTCCAATGCTGGGTTGGTTCCTCGTCCGTTCGGCCTCCGACCGGTTCGAAGCGACGGCGCTGGATGAAATTCAGTGGGTGCTGTCGAAAGCCTCGGGCTTTACCTCGGGCTTCGCGCTTGTGGCCGATTATGCGGTACTGAAGCGCAACGGCAACATCGATCAGCTTCTGGAAGCAGTTTCCGTATGGGAAGGCGCGCGCCGGGCGGGAGCGTTCAGCGAGGAGCAGCGCGAGCGGATGGTTGATCCGAAGGGCGACTGGCATCTGGAGGCGGACGGACCGGGACGGTGGAAGCTGTATCCGGTGCACATTCCGAAGCCTTTTGTATGCAGCCCGACAGAGCTGCAGCCCGGTCAGCCAGGCGGCTCGGATTGGGCGATGTTCAACAAATACGAGTCTCAGCCGCTGCGGTTCACGCTCCGCGTTCGCCCGGTTTACGGCAACGAGGACGCTTCGATTAAACGTCCGACCTTCTATACGGACGGCTCTTATATGACCTTTGATACGGAAGTTAAAGCCAATGAGTATCTGGTGTGCGACGGCTACCGGACCGGCCGCGTCTACGACATCAACTGGAATCTGCTGCGCACGGTGGAAGCGTCTGCGGATGCGCCAACCGTTCGCCATGGCGGACAGAATCTGTCCTTCAGCTGCAGATTTGAAGGCGATCCGAAGCCGGAGGTCAACGTAAAGGTATTCCTGCGCGGCACACCGGAATCGGTGGGCAGCGGAGAAGAATAAACGCGGAGCTATATTTCCCGCACAATCAAAAACAGTCTCCCTCGCAGCGAAGGGGACTGTTTTTGGTTGGATCAAGGGAATGAGGTGCTGTGCGTACTTTTTGCGGAGCTATATGTTTCCCTGTTGAGGAATGCTCCTCCCGCAGCAACGCAGATAAGGCCGCCAGCATAACCGGCAATAATGTCGGTAGCGTAATGTACGCCGAAGTAGATTCTAGCGTAACCGGTAGCGGCGATCATGAACATGCAAACAACCGCAACCGCCAAACGGACCGTTCTGGTACGGGCATAACTCCAGATGATTACAGTCAGCATGCCGTAAAGCGCCATGGCGATCATAGCATGGCCGCTCGGGAAGCTGTACCCGCCAACGTCGAGCCAGCCTTCATGCACTGGACGCTCGCGCGCGAACAGCAGCTTGAGCCCGTTGTTCAGAAGCAGCGCGGCTGCAACTGTGCCTATAAGCGCGAGCGCTTCCCTGCGCAGCCGCAGCAGCCAGAGTATGGCGGCGGCCGTCAGCGATACAGCGGCAGCGCCGGCTGTGGAAGCCAGTATATTAAACGGCTGCAGCAGCTTGCTTGGCTGCTCGCCCGCTTTCAGACCCCATGCTTCGCGGATGATATCATCCAGAGATGTCGTTCCTTGCTGCGGCACCCACCAAACGATGCCGACAAACAGCAGTGCGGCGGCAGCCGCAACGCTCCATGCTTTCATGCTAAATACCAGCCTTTCTGTGTCAGTCATGATAATTATGGCATTATACCATGTTTGGGCTGAGCTTGATTAGAGGCGGAGGCTTTGGGAGTGGAGAAAAGACCAATTATGGTCTTAAAGGAGTTGGTAACGGGGTTTTGCACGGGAATAAGACCGTTTATGGTCTTAAAGGAGCTGCTAACGCGGTTTTGCACGGGAATAAGACCGTTTATGGTCTTAAAGGAGTCGGTAACGCGGTTTTGCACGGGAATAAGACCGTTTATGGTCTTAAAGGAGTCGGTATCGCGGTTTTGCACGGGAATAAGGCCGTTTATGGCCTTAAAGGAGTTGCTAACGCGGTTTTGCACGAGAATAAGACCGTTAATGGTCTTAAAGGAGTTGGTAACGCGGTTTTGCACGGGAATAAGACCAATTATGGTCTTAAAGGAGTTGGTAACGCGTTTTTGCACGGGAATAAGGCCAATTATGGTCTTAAAAGAGTTGGTAACGCGGTTTTGCACGAGAATAAGACCAATTATGGTCTTAAAAGAGCTGCTAACGCGTTTTTGCACGAGAATAAGACCAATTATGGTCTTAAAGGAGTTGGTAACGCGGTTTTGCACGGGAATAAGGCCGTTTATGGTCTTAAAGGAGCTGCTAACGCAGTTTTGCACGAGAATAAGACCAATTATGGTCTTAAAGGAGCTGCTAACGCGGTTTCTCACGAGAATAAGGCCGTTTATGGTCTTATCGCGCATCAAAGAATGCAGCGAGGTCTCCATGGGCCGATGCCTCTTCCGCGCAAAATAAGCTCTTTCCTCCCCAGGGGCCTAAACCAGAAAAAAAACCGCTGGCTGGGGCCGGCGGTTTTTTGAAAAGGAAGGTTATTACGCTTTGGAAGCCAGGTGTTCTTCCAGACGATCCCAAGTTTCGCGAATTCCCTGCTCCATGCCCATGTCGAGCACTGTTTGCAGCGCTTCCGGGGAACTGTAACGAGAACGGCTGACAACCTTGGTGGAGCCGTCCAGTTCCTCGAAGGAGGTCATAACTAAGCTTGAAGGCAGCTCTTCGTTAACCGTTCCTTCGGAATCCGAAAAAAAGTCGGTGTAAGATAAGTAATCTTCTGGACGAATCTCCCCGTACACTGCTTTGGCCCATGATTCCATGCCATAAAAATCGCCTTGATTCGGATCTTCACACTTCATGCAATAATGCCAGAAGCCGCCGGGACGCAGGTCTACTGTACATTCCGTCAAGGTCCAGCCGCGCGGGCCCCACCAATTTTTCAGATGCTCCGGGTCCGTAAACGCTTGGAAAACAAGGCTTTTTGGCGCATTAAATGTACGCTCCAGAACGTATTCGTTGCCCTCAACTCGGGTTTGCATGCTCGTGGTCATTTGTATGTCCTCCTCTAATTTGGCTTGGCTCGATGTCTTTATTATGTCCTGGCTATAATATACCTGATCTTGAATATTCCTGTCAAGGAATATTCAAGATCTTTTTTGGTTAAGACGCCGAACGAAGGCGATTACCGTTTTGCAGAGGAATTGAACGACTGTTTTCCAGAGACACCGGCAGATTGAACTCGCGGAGATATTACAGAGAGACAAATGAAACGTACTCCATGCTCAAAAGGTATAAAGTGGAAATGATTTAATAAATCCTTGTTGAGGTGAGCGAAATGGAGTTGTATTTCAAAGACAATTTTTTCAGTATTGGCACGACGGATATTATGGATTCGGCAGGCGCCCCAATTGGGCTGGTCGATTTAAAAGTTGCATCCAATTCGACGCTGGAGGTGTTTGGAGCGAATAAGGAGAGTTTATATGTCGGAAAATTTCCGTTTTTTTCAAGCAAGTGGACAGTGCTGGATGCCAAGGAGAAGGAACTGGGCAAGCTCTATGCAAAAATGGCGCTATTCAACAAACGTTATGAATATGACAGCAACGGGAGAGGCCTCTACCGGTTGTCTTCGTTTGCCCATACGTCAGATTATGAAATAACGAATGATGAAGGCGCGATTATCGCCACGTTTAAAAAAACAAGCGGATGGCTGTCGCCATCCGCTTACCGGCTGAATTGCAAGGATAGCCGTATCGATCCCATGGAATGGGTTGCTGTTATTCTTGGAATGAATCAAATTCAGAAGCGGCAGAGCGCTGCTGCCGCAACCTGACGCTTCACTTCGCTTTTATAACTTCAAAACCTTGAAGCGGCTCGCAGTCGCCGGCGGCGATTCTGCGAATGATTTCCAAAGACAAGTACTCGCAGCTGGAAAGCACGGAGCGCGCGTCGTCTGGACCAATCAGACTGTCCAGGCTGCACAGATCCAGGCTGCTGCCGCGATAAATTTTAAAGATGCCAGCGAAATCCGGTTTTGAAAAGAAAACAATCGTCGCACTGCTGCTGCTTGAGCGAAGACGGAAGCTGTCCACACCGCCCAAATGATCGCTTAAGTCGCGAATGCCAATGTTCCCGCTCAAAATGTGCTTTGCACCTTTGTAATCATTATCCGCATAAAGGCCGATTCGATGAAATTGATTGTTCAGAACTCCCATAGGGCAATCTTCCTTTCTAGTTATCGATTGAATCTATGAAATGACTTTCATAGATTTGCAGGCAATTTGACTGCACCAATTTCGTGATGCAGCCGCCCTGCAAAAAAAGGTTAAAGAATTCGAAAGCCTGAAGGCAGCGATCCGGTATTGCGGATTTGTCGAACTCGAGCAACGCTCAGATGCTCGTTGCTGGAAATGATAGATCCGACATCCGCACCGCGAAGCAGATCCTCCAGATCGGGCAAATTGCGGACAGTTCCTTGGTAAATGCGGAAGTTGCCCCGGAAAGCGGTCCTGGTAAACAGAACGAGAGAAGCTCTGGAAGTATTGGCGAGAAAACGGAGGCTTTCAATTTCACCCGCATTCCGGATGCCGAGATTTCCGCGCACGATGATGCTGGCGCCGGTAAAAAACTCATCCCCATAAACAGTTAGCCGAGGAGAGACTTGACTAATTTGCGCTTTTTCCATGTGAAATACATCTCCTTTTAAGAGTGGACTGGATTGTCGGACTTATATCATCCGATAGCCGTCAGGGAGCTTCCCGGTACGGCTGATTTCGCGAACATCGGCCTGAGTCAGGCTGTCATTCGTCGAAATGATGGATCTGGCGCGCTGTCCGGCAATCAAATCATTCAGATTAACCCCGCTCGAAACGCTTCCGCGGCAGATTCTGAACTTGCCCTGGAACCCCGGCTCCGAAAAAACAACACGCATTGCGCCGATGCGGCTGGAGAAAAATCGCAGGCTTTGAGCCCTATTCAAAATTTTGTCTGTATCCGCGACCCCGAGATTGCCGTGAAAAGCTACGCTATCGCCTTGGCCGGAAGGCTGGGAGTAGAGGGTTAAACGAGGAGAGATTTGATTAGCCTGAACAGGCGTCATATGCAGCAGACACCTCCTATTCTGGAGAGATACTGCATTCTATGAATCTGATTTGCTAGAGGCTTGTGTGCTAGTCTCGATAGAATAAAAATTGGCGGTGGAATGGGACAACGCAAAAAATCCCTTGGGGCAGCCATAGGCTGCCGGCAAGGGATTAATGAACCTGTTATTCACTTACGAGAAGGACCTCGTCGCCAGCGGCAATCATGCCCGGCTCAAGGACGGAAGCGTACAGTCCGAAGCGGAGCCCGAACGATTGATGCACCGTTTTGAGCAGCGAAGGATCGCGCTCCAGGCTGTCCGGGTCGTACGTAATCATGACGCAGCGCTCGCAAAAGGTATCGACCTGAAGCAGAGTGCTTCCAATACGGAGCCGACTCCCGAGCAAGGTGCTGTCGTCCAGAAGCGGGTCATCCGCCCGTACGAGCAGATTCGGTCTGAATCTGCGCACGTCGGTTTTTTTGCCCCATATCTGTTCCAGCCGCCGAAGCGTGGCATCCGTAGCAATTAGAATGCTTGCTGCGTCTACGGACTTCAATTCGTTTTCCGCACGGCCCGGCGCGCCTTCGGCGTTCATCGACATGCGAACTCCCGTCACTTGCTCCAGCTCGTCCCGCAGTTTTTCGTCCCAGCCCGAGTTCTTTCCCGTCGGAGATTGAATCCGGACCGATCCGTCAACATAGGAAGCGCGGTAGCCCAACAGCTGAGGGTATTTGCGGGCGGTAAAATAGCTGTTCCAGCCTTGTTTGGTCTCATCGTAAAAGCTGCAAAAACGGTCGCCGAGCAGGCCGTAGCTTTCCACATCCACATGTTCCAGCCGTTCGCCGCCCATAGATTTAACCGGATAACGCCAAATGGCCTCCGTTTGTCCGATTCTCATCGTTCGTTTATCTCCTTTCTTCACTTGAATTCCGCTCATTTTGCAGAACTTCGTCCTGCCGGCAGCAAAGCGAGCGTTAAGCAAAGCAGCAGGCCGGCCCCGAGCAAAAG
The DNA here is from genome assembly GCF_023715725.1 of Paenibacillus pasadenensis. Taxonomy (GTDB): domain Bacteria; phylum Bacillota; class Bacilli; order Paenibacillales; family Paenibacillaceae; genus Paenibacillus_O; species Paenibacillus_O pasadenensis_A. Next base: position 27,483 of record NZ_JAMBOT010000013.1, on the reverse strand, counting down.
ACCGATAACGGCAACAACGCCGGGCCAGCCGCCGGAGCTCCAATACAATCCGCCAAGCGAACCGCCAACGCTGGAGCCTGCATAATAGAACAGAAGGTAGAGCGAGGAAGCCTGGGCGCGGCCTTCCGGGGCCGCCGCTCCTACCCAGGCGCTGGCAACGGCATGGCCGCCGAAAAAACCAGCCGTAAACAGTCCCGCTCCGAGCAGAGTCAGCGACAGCGAATTAGGCAGCGTCAGCAGCAGTCCGCCCAGCAGAAGCAGCAGTGCCAGAGCAAGCGCAAGCCGCCGGTCCTGCAGCCGTCCCATAAGCGGTGAGCTGACAGAGCCGGTCAGAAACAATATAAAAATCCAGCCGACCCAAGCCTGCGGCAGCTCAAAGGGCGGCTCCAGCAGCCGAAACCCGATATAGTTGTACAGCGTGACAAAGCTGCTCATCAGCACGGCTCCAATGCCGAACAGGCAGAGCAGCACGGGCCGTTTCAGATGCTCCTTTGACAACCGGAGCATCTCGGCAGGCGAGACTGGCAATGGCCTGCTCCTGCGCGGTTCGGGAAGCCTGCGGTGAAAATACAAGGCCGCGAGCAGTCCGGCTGCGGCAACAGCGCCGATTCCGATCCGCCAGGAGACGAAGTCGCTTATTGTGCTCACGGCCCCCCGTCCCAGCATGCCGCCAATCGAATTTCCGCTAATGTACAGTCCCATGGCTGCTCCAAGGCTGCGGGAATCCATCTCCTCAGCGAGATAGGTCATCGCCACCGCCGGAAGGCCGGCGAGCAGGATGCCGTGCAGCGCGCGCAGCGCCAGCAGCGAAGCAAAGCCGGGAGTCAGCGCTTCGGCCATGCAGCAGAGGGAAGATAGCAGCAGCGAAGCGCTCATAAGCCGTTTGCGGCCGAGCCGGTCAGACAGCAGCCCGGCCAGCGGCAGCGCAACGGCAAGCAGAGCGGTGCTCACCGACAGGGTTAAACTGGCGCCTGCGGGCGATTGTCCGAACTCCTGCGTGAACACAGGAAACAGCGGCTGCACGCTGTACAGCATGCCAAATGTAGCGGCGCCAGCGATAAACAGCGAACGGCCTGCACGGCGGTATTCCTGCGATCCTTTTTGGATGAGAGGGAGGGGCTCTCTGTTAAATTCCGCTTCATGACCAGTCATGGAGTAAGCTCGACTTCCTTTCTGGAAGGCCGAAGGACTTCTTTCAATCTAAGAACACGATTTGTCCAGTATACCTCGAAAAGTGCGGTTTTGTTTAGAATTTCCTAATCATTCCATGCTTGTTTGCAGTCCGTATTGTTAGGTAAAGTAGGGTATGGAATATAATGAAATTTTTTCTAGCTGCTCAAACGAACTATATTATTTTAAAGGGGCATTCGGCATGAAATTAAAGCAGGTAGCTAGGCCGCAGATGATCTGGCTAATCGTTACGCTCACACTGGTTTTTATGCCTTTTGGCACTTCCTATGCCCAGCCGTTTGCGGCTGGCGATTCGGTCCTCTCATCATTGGAGATTTATACGGACAGCCAGCCGCACCAGCAGATGGCTGTACTTGAAACAAGCGAGCTAAACGGTCGTCCTGCTGTAATTGCAGTTTTGGACAATGGCCGCGTGCAGGAGCTTGTCGAGGCAGGAGCATTTGATACGCTTCTAATTCCTGTTAAGGGTGATAATTCCGACGTCGTTGGAGCAAGGTTAAACGGCCAGCTGATCAAGGCGATGCAAGACAAAAAAGTGAAGATTGAGCTTAGAACGGACCGGGGTTCGTTTCGGATTCCCACCGTTCAAATTCAAATGGATCAGCTCATTAATCGGCTTGGCTCAGGTTTAAAACAATCAGATGTCGCAATTAATATATCGATAGCTGACGTTCCGTTTTTCACGCTTGACGGAGTTGTTTCTCAAGCGCGTGTGACCAATTCTTCAGTCATGGGAGGCCTGCTCGGCTTTGAGGTTACAGCATCTTACGGCGGCAGCTCAGTTTCCATCGACCGGTTTCAGGATTATGTCGTGCGCTCAATAGCTATTCCAGAGGAAATAGAACCATCCCAGATTGCAACGGGAATAGTCATCGGTCCAGATAAACGCTTCCGGCATGTTCCGACAGCCGTTATAGAGCAGGATGGTGCCTATTATGCTTCCATTAAAAGCCTGACAAACGGTGTATTTGCCTTGATTGAGAAGCAGCCGTCCTTCCTCGACATTAACCATCATTGGGCTGAAAAGAATATAAAAGAAATGGCCGCACGGCTTATTTTGAATGGAAGCAGCTCCAATAAATTTGAGCCGGATCTTCCGGTAACAAGAGCGGAGTTCGCAGCGATTCTTCTCCGTTCGCTTGGTATTCATGATTCCAATACTTCAGAAGCAGCGAGCTTTAAAGACGTTCCGGCAGCATCCTGGTACGGGCATACCGTAGAAACCGCTGCTTCTTACAACCTAATTAGCGGATATTCGGACGGCAGCTTCAAACCTCATGGATCGATAACAAGGGCGGAAGCTATGGTTATTATGGAAAGGGCGATGCAACTTGTCCATCTTGGACAGCCGATCCCGGAAAAGGCTGCGGAGCTAAGGCTCGATTCATTTAAAGATGAAAGTGAGCTGGGGGGTTGGGCACGGTCAGCCGCTGCCGCTGTGCTCAATCAAGGATTAGTACAAGGCTCTGAGGGCAAGCTGCTTCCAAACGAACCGCTCACGAGAGCGGAAGCCGCATCGATTTTGCGCAGATTGCTTCAACAATTCATCCAGCTTTAGCCTCGTTCGTTCAATCCTTGAAACACCTTTAGCTGCAGCCGCACGGCCTGATGCTGTATAACTTCCATTGGTTCGGAGAAGATATGCAGCGTACAGAACGAGAAGGCGAGGCGAGGCAAACCATGTATTTTTACAAAGAAGACCTTATTAACGCAATCGTCCCGGATAAGCCGGACCCGGCGGCCGCAAAGGTGCTTCAGGAGGCATTGGGCGGACAATTCGGCGAAATGCGCACGATGATGCAATACTTTTTCCAAAGCAGCAATTTCAGGGGAAAAGAAACCCAGTTCCGTGATCTGCTGCGCGGCGTCTTCCTGGAAGAAATCGCGCATGTGGAGCTGGTGCAAAATACGATTAATCAGCTGTTGACGGGAGCCGGCGAGGAGTCCCCCGGCAGCTCCGGCGTCGACGGAGCGCCGCTCGACGAAGCGGTTAAACATGCCAATCCTCATCACTACATTATGGGCGCGCAGGGATCGCTGCCGGTGGACGCCGGAGGCAACCCGTGGCTGGGCAGCTATGTGTACAATCACGGCAATCTGATTGCCGATCTGCTGAACAACGTCGTCCTTGAATCAACCGGCGTGCTGCAGAAAACGCGTATTTACGAGATGAGCTCCAACAAAACCTTCCGTGAAACGCTCGGTTTTCTGATCGTCCGCGACAACGCGCATCAGAACGCCTTTGCCAAGGCGCTGGAAACGCTCGGCGTCAATTGGGGCAAGCTGTTCCCGATTCCGAACTACGACATTAACAAGTACCCGGAATGCAAAAAATTCGTCGATATGGGTTATCACAATGCCCAATTTAATTTCAGACTGGATGAACATCGTATGGGCGAAATTTTCAGTGGACAGACCCCGAGCCGCAACGGCGGGGAGCTACAGGTGACGCCGCCGCCAAACGGATTCCCCTTGCCGTTTAATCCGGAAATGCCGAATGAGCATGCTCCCGGGCTAACGGATATGAACCGCTAATGACAAAAAGGCCGCAGGCGACAGTTGTTGCTGCGGCCTCTTTTCACGGGCGGCTGGCCAACGGCAATCAGGTGAGCTCGACTCGGCTGCCGCGGCCTTGGAGTTGGCGATATCGGTCAACTGGATTATGCCAGGATTATGCCAGGTATTGACATGAGTGAATCAGGTGATATACTCTCCATAACTTTACCGGTTATATTCAAAAAGCTATGGAAGGGTAGAGTAACCTGCGGGAGTTGTCCCAGCGAGCCGGCGAATGGTGAAAGGTCCGGCACAGCCGATGCAGGCGAATGGCCCCTTCCGCTTCAGTCCGAACCCGGCCGCTGCCGGCAGTAGGCGCTGACGGGCCGTCCCGCCGTTATCACGGGAACCGCGTTAGTCGTTTTGACGCGGATTCAAGGAGCGGCGCACAGCCGAATTCGGGTGGTATCGCGGAGTTTTAACGCACTTCGTCCCTTTTGGGGACGGAGTGCGTTTTTTGTTGTATCAACAGAGAACGTCTCGGCGCGGCCATGGAGCGGAAGGGTAGTCAAAAAAAGAAACAGGAGGGCATCTCGAATGGAAAAAAGAATTTTGTCTGGCATTAAGCCTAGCGGCGATCTCAATATTGGGGGTTACGGAGGGGCGCTCAGTCAATTCGTGAAGCTGCAGCATGACTATCAATGTTACTTTTTTATTCCGGATTTGCATGCCGTTACGGTGCCGCAGCCGCCGGAGGTGCTGCGCCGCCGCACGATGGATATTGCGGCGCTGTATATCGCAGCGGGAATCGATCCCCGCAAGTCGCCTATTTTTCTGCAATCTCAAGTTCCGGCGCATGCCGAGCTGGGTTATTTGCTGCAAACGGTGGCGGTCATGGGAGAGCTTGGCCGGATGACGCAGTATAAGGAGAAATCCGAGGGGCAGGCGTCCGTAAGCTCGGCTCTGTTCACTTATCCGGTACTGATGGCTGCGGACGTGCTGCTGTATCGCTCGACCCATGTGCCTGTAGGAGACGATCAACTGCAGCATCTGGAGCTTGCCCGCGATTTGGCCCGGCGTTTTAACCAGCGGTTTGGCGTGGAGCTGTTTCCTGCCCCGGAGCCGATTGTGCAGACAATTGGCAGCCGCATCAAAGGGCTGGATAACCCCGCCGCGAAAATGAGCAAAAGCAATCCCAATCCAAACAGCTGCGTCATGCTCATGGATGAGCCGGATTTGATTCGCCGCAAATTCGCCAAGGCTGTTACCGACTCCGAAGGACTCGTGCGTTATGACTGGGAGAGGAAGCCTGCGGTTAGCAATCTGATTGAAATCTATGAGGTATTTAGCGGATTGTCTGTTGAGCAGATAGAACGCCGTTATGAGGGAAGCGGTTATGGCCTTTTCAAGGGCGAGCTGGCGGAGGTCGTCATTGGCAAGCTGGAGCCGCTGCAAGAGCGCTATCGCGCGTGGATTGGAACTCCTGAGCTGGACGCCGTTTTAGCGGAGGGCGCCGAACGGGCTGCCGCCGCGGCTGCACCGGTGATCGAGAGAGCCAAACAGGCGATGGGATTTGTTCGGTTCTGAACGAATTGGCGAAGGGCTGGAGGTGCTAAAATCGAGCTGGAGAGCGATTTAGGTGCAGCCTACCGCCTCATCAGCGCCAATTCTCCTGTGTATTGGAACTTAATTAGGGCCAATATATGCTTTTCCGTTCTATTTTACTGCACCGGACTGCAGATTTCCCGTTGAATCGGCTATAATGGAAGAAAGGGCTTATCCAATGCACGGGAGGGAACGACAACAAAATGACGGATAAAGTTAAAATTTTTAGCGGATCTTCCAATATTCCGCTTGCGAAGAGCATAAGCGATCAGCTGGGCATTCCGCTTGGCGATGTAAAGCTGAGCCAGTTCGACAACGGGGAGCTGCATGTTTCCTATGGCGAGCCGATTCGGACCTGCCATATTTTCATCGTGCAGTCGCTGTCTGATCCCGTGAACGAAAACTTCATGGAGCTGCTCATTATGATCGACGCGGCGAAGCGGGCTTCAGCCAAAACAATCAACATCATTATGCCGTATTACGGTTATGCCCGCCAGGAGCGCAAGCGCCATCCGCGCGAGGCGATTTCCGCCAAGCTGGTCGCCGATCTGCTGCAAACGGCCGGGGCGTCGCGGATTATTACGCTTGATCTGCATACCGCCGCGATCCAGGGCTTTTTCAGCTTCCCGGTGGATCATCTGACCGCGCTCGACGAGCTGACGGAATACATCCGCAACAAAAATATCGAAAATCCTGTCATCGTATCCCCCGATGCGGGCCGCGCCTCAACGGCGGAGAAGCTGGCCAACTACATGCAGGCTCCGTTCGCGATGGTCGTATCCAATCACGACAACCATACCGGCGAGGAAAGAATGCATGTTATCGGCGATGTGAAGGGCAAAACCCCGATTATTATCGAGGATATCATCGATACGGGCCGGACGCTGTTCAACGTGGTGGAGAAGCTGGTGGAAAAGGGAGGCCGCGACGTTGTTATCGCCGCCACGCACGGCCTGTTCTCCAACGATGCGCTGCAGCGCCTGAACCATCCGCATATTCGCGAGATTATCGTAACGGACTCCATCCTTCAGCAGGCCGGATCTTCGGATAAGCTGACCGTCATACCGATGGCTAATCTGTTTACGGAAGCGATCCGCTCCAACATTTACGGCGGTTCTATCGCTACTCTTTTCAAAAATCGCGGCATATAGATTACCGGGATAATAGTAAGCACGATATAGAAACCCTAACTCCGCTTAGGGTTTCTTTTGTTCAATTAAGGAAAGGGAGCCGAGGCCATGCTGTTTTATTTTGCCGCTCTTATGGCGGCCGGAACCGCCGCTTTGCTGGCGCGGCCCAAGGAGCAGACGAATCGCTGGGCGGCTCTGTTTTTATGGCTGGCCTCGCTCGGAGGAGCCGCGCCTTGGGTGGACTCGTCCGGCTGGCATGCAGCGGCGTCTGTTCTTGAGGTAATTAACGAATGTTTAACCCCGTGGGCGGTGCTGATTTTTTGCTTGGTTTATAGCGGATTTTTAGGCAAAGGCTCGCGATTTCACACGGTTACGGCAGCTCTGCTCATTCCTCCTGTTTTTTCTATGGCGGCAGCATGGATAAGCGGGGATGGCTCGAACTATGGGCTGCTGTTGATCTGGACGGCTCCTTATTATCTCGGCGCCTGCGTCTCGCTCATTCTCGGGTTTCGGCAAGAGCGTGGCCGGAGACGGCGCCGCTCCCGGCTGCTTATGGCCATTATCGTCGTTCCTACGCTGCTTGCTGTTACCGGATTTTTCACCATTGCCAAGGCTCTGTCGCCGGAGTTTGATTTTTTCCGGTATGTGTCGCTGTTTATCTATTTCTCCATGGGAGCTACGATTGCCGGATTGTTTCTGTACGGCTTGCTCGGCATTCGGCTCAGACTGGAGCGCGATCCGCTTGAGCGCGCGATGCGGGCGGCGAGCATGGGGGCGTCGATGCTGAACCATTCTCTCAAAAATGAAATCGGCAAAATATCGCTTTCCGCCGAGCTGCTGCGGCGGGAGCTGGCCAGGCTGGATGCGGCCCCGGATCAGCAGGGAGCAAGGGCGCTGGGAATGAGCCCGGAGCAATGGGGAACAGCTGGGCTAGAAGAAGGGCCGGGCCGGAGCCATTCAAGGAGGCTGGACGAGTTAACAAGCGAGCCGGAGCGCTCGCGGCAGGCTGCCGCCGAGCAGTTGGAGCAGATCACCCGCTCCACCGGGCGGCTGCTGGAGACGGTAAGCCGCATCCAGTCGCAAACGTCGGACATTAACTGGCAGGAAGCGCCGTTGCAGCTGCCGGAGCTGCTGAGACGGGCGGTGGAGCGCACGGTGCCGCTTTCCGAAGCAAAAGGCGTGGAGCTGCGGCTGGAGCTGTCGGACAGTCCGCAATGGCTTGCTGCGGATGCGTTTCATCTGGAGGAAACGGTTATGAATCTGCTGTCTAATGCTCTGGAGGCTACGCCCTCGGGAGGACAAGTTGTTCTGACTGCGCTGCAGACCGCCCGACACGCGCTCATCCGGGTTGACGATACGGGTAGCGGCATTCCAAGGGATAAGCTGCCGCATATCTTTGACCCTTTTTACAGCACCAAAAGCGGCAGGCTCAACTACGGCATCGGATTATCGTACGCGCATCAAGCGATGCGCATGGCTGGCGGCCGAATCCAGCTCAAGCCCCGGGACGGAGGCGGAACGCGGGCCGAGCTGTTTCTGTCGGCTCGAAGAGTGCTGGAAGCGGGCGAAGAGGGATAGCGGTTTGGCAAGTAGCGCTATGAATGGAGGGGGAAGCATGGGCGGAGATACCGGGAAGACGGGCGCGGAGCCGAAAAACCATCCGTCGGGGCAAAAGCAGAAGCGGGCTGCCGGGAGCCGCAGCATAATCGATAAACCGCTTGAAGGCTCAGCAGTAGCGGAGTGTGAATCCGTGCTGCCGATTCGGCTGTTAGTCGTCGAGGATGATCCCGAATGGGTCCGCTCGCTCGGGCTCTATCTCGAAACGGAGCCGGATCTGCTCATCGCCGGTTGGGCCGCTGCACCGGAGCAGGCGCTGGCGGCGGCGCGTTCGCTGGAGTATGATGCAGTGTTAATGGACATTCAGCTTGGGGACGGAGTACAGGATGGAATTGCCACGGCCGCCGATCTTTTAGAGCTCCGCGAGGTGCCGGTCATTATGCTCACTTCCGTCGAAGATGAGCGGACGATGACCAGATCATTTAGTGCCGGAGCGGTCAATTATGTAGAAAAAAGCCGGTACTCCGATCTGCCGTCGGTCATTCGCTCAGCGGTTCGTCAGCCTGCTGCGCCAATGCAGGCGCTGCTCAAGGAGTTCCGGCGCTTGAAGCGGGAGGAACGGCTGCAGCCGCTTACCGCTGCGGAGCGCGAGGTGTTCGAGCTGATTGAGGAAGGGCGCACCCAGCCGGAGATCGGCCGCCGTTTGTTCAAGAGCGAAAGCACGCTTAAAAATCAGGTGAACCGCATTCTCAAAAAGCTGGGCGCGCGCAGCAGCCGGGAAGCCGTGCGCAAGCTGCGCCGCGGCGATACGGATTCTGACAGGCCGGATTAGGAATAAGATTCTTCGAGCGCTGACTATGGGACCTACAAGCTGTAGGTCCTTTTTTGCTGCCGTTCTATAAAAGAGGGGCCTGCCGCCGCCAGCCTGCCGCCGTTAGGATAGAGACATAGGAAGTCAGCAGCTGGGAGTGGAAAGGCAATGGGACAGCTACACATTGAAGCGGTTGCGCTAGTAGATGGAGAATGCGCGCTTTGCAACAGAATAACCAAATTTGCCGTGAGGCGGGACCCGGCGCTGCGGTTGCGCTTTGCCGCTCTCCAGTCGGAGGAGGGACAGCATCTGCTTGAGCTGTACGGGCTGGACCCCGACAGCCGGGATACGTTTTTGCTGCTTACACACGGATGTTATTTTACACGCTCCACGGCGATTCTGGAGCTGCTCGGCATGCTTCGCGGGGGATGGAGGCTGCTGCGCGGGTTCAAAGGGGTTCCGCGTGTCATCCGTGACGCGCTCTATGTTTTGGTAGCCGTTTCCCGCCATCGGCTGAACCTTTTTTACAAAGGACCCAATGCGCTAGGAAGCAGCTGCAGCATGGCGGATGCCCGGCTGCTGCAGGGCAGCCTGTTGACGGGAGAGCAGGAGGTCGAGCGATTTTGGCAGAGACAGCAGGAGTTAAAGAGGAACCGGATTCAACAGGAGCGCAAGCCATTAAACGCCAAGGATGACGGGGGATGAGGGACGGATGGAAGCCGTGAGGAAAGCTGAGCATGAGAGATCCGCCCTGGAGGACAAATTGCCAGCAGCGGCGAATGCGGCCGGTACCGGGGGCGGGCAGGCTGAAGCCGTTGTTTCCAAAGCCCTACAAAGAGAGGGCAGAGCGAAGCAGGTCTACGTGGAGCGGTTCGTCGCCTGCCCCATGGAGCAGCTATGGCAGCATACTCAGCAGCCGGAGCTGCATGAGCGTTGGGACGTCCGGTTCAGCGCCATTCAGTATTTACCGCGCAATGACGGAGAAGCTCAGCGGTTCCTGTATACAACGCGCATTGGCTTTGGCTTGCACATTCGCGGCACGGGAGCGACCCGCGAACATGAGGGACCGGAAGGGCGCAAAGTGTCGGCGCTTCGGTTTCACTCGCCACAGCGTTTGTCCTTGATTCGCAGCGGGGCTGGATATTGGCTTTACGAGCCGTCCGCAGACGGCGTCCGTTTTTTGACCCGCTACACGTACAGCACCCGTTTTGGAGCTATCGGAGCGTTGTTCGACCGCATCGTCTTTCGGCCGCTAATGGGCTGGGCGACCGCATGGAGCTTCGACCGCCTCCGTTTATGGCTGGAAAAGGGCTGGCGGCCTGAGCTTACGATGGCCATGGCGCTGCTGCACGGGTTATCGCTGCTTTTACTTGCCGGATTATGGCTGTACGAGGGTTTGGTGCCCAAGCTGCTTTTTCCGTCTCGCATCGAGCTGGAGCTGCTAGGGGGACTAGGTTTTTCTGAACCGCTTGCGCGGGCGGCGATAGGAACGCTCGGACTGGCCGAGGCGGGACTTGGACTGCTGCTGCTTCTGTACCGCAGACCGGCGCTGTACCGGCTGCAGCTGCTGGTATTGGCGCTGCTTGCAGCCGCTGCTGTTTGGTCCAGGCCGGAGCAGCTTGCAGATCCGTTTAATGCTTTGACGCTGACCGTGCCGATGCTTGGCTTAACGGCGGTATGTCTGCTTGCGCATCCCTATGCGCCGCAGGCGGGACGCTGCATGAGAAAGCCTGGCGAAGCGATGGCCGCGTCAAAAAGGACTGCTGAAAAGCTCATTCAAAAGGAGAGGAGCATACAGAATGATTCAAGCGCATCGGAATGATCTGAAAAACGGGGTTGGCGCGCCTGGAACGCTGCAGTCGGCAGTCATCCAGCCGCTGCGGCTGCCGCGCGGACGCTCCATCTACGAGCAGGCGCTCGGTGCGCGGTTCCGCGAGCTGCATCCGCGAATTCAGGAGAGATTTTCGCTGCACAGCCGCTCCGGCTTTGCCGCCAGAGGCGAGGGCACGATGCATTCGATTTGGCATAACAAGCTGGCCGCGCTGCCGCTGCAAATCGGGACGTACCGCCACATCATGTTTCCGGAGAGCGGCAGGGAGGTTCCTTTTTCCATCGAGAACTATGCTTATGCGGATTCGCTTGGACGGGAAACCGTCACTTGGATCCGCAAATTCCGCTTCCCGAGACGGGTACGCCGCTTCGACGCGACGATGATTTACAGCCGCGAGCGGGGCTGCGTCGTGGATTATCTCGGCAACAAGCAGCATCTTGCGGTCGATATTATGGCGGAGCCTTCCCGGGAAGGCGGCATCCGCATCCGTTCCGGATCGCAGCGCTTTTATGAGGGCTGGCTCGGCTTTCGGTTTCCCGATTCATTCACGGGCCGTGCCGATGTGCATGAATGGTACGACGAGGGGTTCGGGTGTTTCCGCATTGAAGTACGGGTGCGCAGCCCGCTGATCGGGGATGTGTTCCGGTACGAGGGCAGCTTCCGCAACACGATGCTGGACACTAGATCCGCTCCGCCTCCGGCAGACGTTCTGCCGCTGAGGATTGAGAGGAGGGAATAAGCGGATACCCACGCACAATAAACCGCCCTGTGAGCAGGGCGGTTTGCAGGTGTTTACTCGAGCGGAACATTGATCGTGATGTCGTAAGGCTTCTTATAGTAGATCTTTTCAATATACAAATATTCGGGGTTTTCTTTAGTTTCAAAGATGAGCGTTCGCTCGGAATATTCTTTTCCATCCAATTGTTTGACGTGATTTCCAGCCTCGGAAGTTTTCATGGGTACAAGCCCAGATTTGGTTCCTAGCGACATGCCCTTAGTGATGATATCAAAAGAATCATAAGCAAGAGTTAGCCGGACGCCGGTGGAACTTCGAGATACATCCTTTACTCGTATTTCTTTGCCCTCTATGTTAAACAACTGGTCCTTGGACGAGGAAAATGGAAGCTTGCGGTCGATAAGTTTGTAGCTTGGAAGTTCATTTATTTTAATCTCAAGAGAATGTAGCGGCTGCGGCAGCTCGCCATAGTGCATTTTAATCTCAATTTTATTGTCTTTTTGTAAAATTTTAGCCTCTGCCATTCCGGCGTTAACTAGAGTTCCGTTGGCGATCAGCTCCACCCCTTCTAAAGCGCCATCCACCATCATGAAATGATCCGTATCCTCATTAGCCGAAAAAATTCCATTGATCTCCGTCATAGTCGGAGTGGCGATGATTGAATCCAGGGAAAGAGTCCCTATATCGGTTGTTATTTCTTGATTAAACGAATGCTCAATATGCGATTTCAAGGCTTTATTAGGATCGTAGGGGAAGGTAATCATGTCAGACTTTCTTGTCCCGTCTTCCAATTTAATCCAGAAATGCATTGTAAGCTTTTTGGCGAATGGGCTTACGCGGTTGAATCGTTGATAACCTTTGTATTCGGTTTTAATCTCATTCATCTCGGAAGTATTCAGGGTTCCCCCGTTTGAATCCGAATCCGTCCAAAAACCGCTAATACGTATAGGGTCCACCTTGTCATAAACACCTAATTCATCCTTTTTCAGCCCTGCCGGATTACTCAGTGTGTAATAAACAATCAACTGATTGGCATCAGACATCAGCCCGTTGATCGTCAGTGTAGTTCCGTCCTCATATGTCTTGCTTACATCAACAGTCTGACCCAATCCCGCTTCGTTCAGCTCTTTCAAGCTGTCGTTCACAACCCCGTCGAATCCAAGCAGCAGTTTGCCATAATAGGAGAAAGCATTGTATTGATTGCCGCTTACGGCGAATACAATCAGCACAACTGCGGCGATTTTCCAGAACGCCCCGATCCGTCTATGCCTTGCCGGAGCAACCCGGTTCAGAGCGTTTCGTAATCGGGTCTCCAGCTCTTCCGGCGCTTCCACAGATTCAAGCAACTTTTTCTCCTCTGCCAAATGGAGCTCCGTTTTATCCATCGATACCGCCTCCTTTGCAGTATTCCCGCAGCTTTTTTAAACCTTGGAAAATCCGTGATTTGACGGTCCCGACGGGTACGTTAGTCACATCCGCAATGGTCTGATAGTCGAAGTCGTGAACATATTTTAGTCGAATCGCTTCTCTTTGATGTTCGTTGACCTGCAGCAGCAGAGATTGCATATCTAATTGTCCATCACTGGTCTTGTATGGGTCGCGAGTTGCAGGATCATCGATCCGTTCATGCTCTGGCTGCCAATCGTCCACGAGAATCAGCTTGCTCTGTTTGTCCAACATTCTCTTACAACTGTTAGCCAGAATCGTTTTGCTCCAGCTGTAAAAAGCTGGATCGTCCTGCAGCTTTCCGATGTTTTCATATACTTTTACAATCATATCCTCCATGGCGTCCATCGCATCGTTTGCATTTCCCATATAGCTATAGGCCAGCCTATAGTAAGCATTTTTTTCCGATAGGACTAAGTGCAACAGAGCTTCCTTGTCCCCTTTTTTTGCTTTTTTTACTAATCGAACCCATCTCATTCCTGTTCCTCCCTCCCCTATTAGAGCACTGGCAACGGAGAAAAGTTCATTTTCCAGCAAAAAATGTTCATCAAAAGAGAAGGGAAGCGGGCCCAAGCCGGCCGCTTCCCTACTTATTACCGTTTGATCTGCGCGTCCCCATCTCTCAGCTCTTGCTTCGGCGGTTGCGCATCGCGGCAAGCACCTTAAGTCCGGTTGGAGGCTGCTCCAGGAATTGACTGTATGCCTCCGATTCCTTTGGCACAAGAGCTATTTTCCCGTCGTGGTCAAAATGCAGCCCCCAGCCGAATTTTTTGGGCAGCATCGAGGCCCGCAGGCATGGCTTTGGCTTGCTGAAAAATTCGGTGCGGATATCGGCTGCCCGCGTTTCCATTTCTTCTTGGGCAATTTTTTGGTGACGGATATGAACCTCGTACAACAGTTCCTCTTGCGTATAGCGATAGGGCTCGGAGGCCAGCAGCTCATACTCGATCCCCGCTTTTGTTTTGCCCTCCTTTTTATCAGGCGGCACGGTTCCAAATTCCGCAGGGCAATCGGCTGCAACGCGAATAAATGTATCGTAATAATTCCAGTCCATGTTAACGCTCCCCCGATCGATAGGTAACTGTATCCAGCTTTCTTCCACGTAAGTTCTATTATTCCTGCCCAGCGTTCCTGCGATGCCTTGCTGCCGCCTTTTATTTCCGCCGCCGCATTGGGTTATACTAGAAATAGAGTGTTCACGCAACGATATAATCCGGGAGGTGCCCTACTTCTACTTATGGAAAAGGTTCTGTCGTCCCTGGGCAAATACCGTTTAGCGGCCGGCGTCGCGCTTTTTATGATGCTGGTTGAGCTGGCGGTGGAGCTTTCTCAGCCCTACATTATTTCCCGTATTATCGACTATGGCATCCGCGCCAAGGACATGTCTGTCGTTTGGCTGTGGGGCGGCGTTTTGACGGGTGGAGCGCTGCTGGCGTTTGTTGCTGGAATCGTCGGCTCCTATTACGCGGCGTATGCCAGTCAAGGCTTTGGCTATGATTTACGTGAAAGGCTGTACACGAAGGTGCAAAATTTCACCTACGAGGTGTTCAGCCGTTTTGCCTCCTCCTCGCTCATCACCCGTTTGACGGGCGACGTGAGCCAGGTGCAGGAAACGATTTTTATGGCGCTGCGCTTCATGACCCGCATTCCGCTCGTTGTAGCCGGAAGCGTCATTATGGCGATGATTGTCAACGTTAAGCTAGGGCTCATTCTCGCTGCATCGGTGCCGCCGCTGCTTCTGTTTGTTTGGTGGATGATCCGCCGCGCTGGCGGCGTGTTTCGAATGGTGCAGCAGCGGCTGGACAAGGTAAACGGCGTCATTCAGGAAAATCTGACCGGCATTCGGCTTATACGCGTATTTGTTCGCATGAATCATGAGAACCGCCGCTTCCGCGAGTCAAGCAGGGAGCTAATGCGGGGAACAATCGGCGCGCTTAAGCTGACCGAGACAACGCTGCCGTTTATTATGCTGCTCGTCAACGGTGCGGTTATCACGATCCTTTGGTTCGGTCAAATTGACATCGCTTCGGGCGCAGCCACCGAGGGAGAGACGGTTGCCGTCGTTAACTATGCGCTGCGCACCATTGGAGCGATGAGCATGCTGGCATGGATTGCTGCGATGTTCTCACGGGCCGGCGCTTCGGCGCAGCGCATTCGTGAAGTGCTGAACGGCGACGCGGATCAGCCTCAGAGCGACGCAGCCGTTGACGCCGGACAGCCTTTCTCCGGTTCTGATGTAGAATTTCAGCAGGTTTCTTTTTCCTACCCCGAGAGCGACCGCGCCGTGCTGGATGGAATCAGCTTTCGGGCCGAAGCGGGCCAGCGCATCGCAATTATGGGGGCGACCGGCTCCGGCAAATCTTCGCTCGTCCAGCTCATTCTGCGCTTGTATGAACCGGATGCGGGACGGATGCTGATAGGCGGCGTCGACTCGAAGGAGCTGAGCGTGCGCTCGCTGCGCGACGCAATTGGTTATGTTCCGCAGGAGGCGGTGCTGTTTTCCGGTACGATCCGCGAAAATATCGCCTGGGGCCGTCCCGAAGCCACCGACGAGATGATTGCGCGAGCGGCCAAGGCAGCGCAGCTCCATGAGACCATTCTTGGATTGCCGCAAGGTTACGACACCAGGCTTGGCCAGCGCGGCGTCAACCTGTCGGGAGGCCAGAAGCAGCGGTTGTCCATTGCCCGCGCACTCGTGCGGGAGCCGCAAATTCTTATCCTCGACGACAGCACAAGCGCCCTGGACGTGAAGACGGAAGCGGCGCTGCTGGAGGCGCTGGAAGCGATGAGCTGTACGACGTTTCTGATTACGCAAAAAATCAGCTCCACCGCGTCGGCTGACGTTATTCTGCTGCTAGAGGAAGGCCGCTTGACGGAGGCGGGGCATCATGAGGAGCTGCTGCGCGATTCCGGGCTGTACCGCCGAATCTATGAATCGCAGTACGGAAAGGAGGCGCGCCATGTTTAACGAGCTGTTAAAGCCGTTCCGCGTTCCTAAGCCGGAAACGTCCGGCGCGTCCGCGCTGCCGGAGGCAGCGCAGGGCGGAGGTCATCGGGGCGGCAGCCGTCCCAAGCAGCGGGCGCGCAACATGTCTGGAACGCTGAAACGTCTGTGGGCTTATCTCGCGGAACGCAAGCTCAAGCTGTTAACCGTGCTGGCGCTTGTTGCGGTCAGCTCCGGCCTGACGCTGCTTGGCCCGTATTTACTTGGACAGGCGATCGACCTCTATTTGAAGTCCGGAGGTAATGGCCCTGACATCGGATGGGGCTGGTTTTTGGCCCTGCTGGGCGGAGTGTACGTGCTTACATCCGTCGTATCCTGGACGCATAACATCTGGATGATTACGATCGCGCAGGAGACGGTGCTTCGGCTGCGGACGGAGCTGTTTGCGCATCTGCACCGGCTGCCGATTCCGTTTTACGGCCGCAGGCAGCAGGGCGAAATTATGAGCCGGCTCACCAACGATATGGAAAATGTCAGCTCGACGCTTAACAGCTCGGCCATTCAGATTTTTTCCAGCGTGCTGACACTCGTTGGCACCGTATCCGTTATGCTCTGGCTGAGCCCGCTGATGACGCTGCTCACCTTTATGGTTGTACCGCTGATGTTTTTCGCTATGCGCTGGATTACGAAGCAAACCGGGCCGCTGTTTAAGGTACGCCAGCGTAATCTGGGCGAGCTGAACGGTTATATTGAGGAGACGCTTTCGGGACAGCGCATTATCAAGGCTTTTTCGCAAGAGGAGCGAGTGCAGGCTGAATTCCGGGAACGCAATGAGGGCATCCGATCCGCCGGTTTTTGGGCCCAAACGATCTCCGGTTTTATTCCTAAGGTCATGAACAGCTTGAACAATCTCAGCTTTGCGATCGTTGCGGGACTGGGCGGCATCCTCGCGGTGCGCGGCGCGATTACGGTCGGCACGATTATCGTATTTGCCGAATACTCCCGCCAGTTTACCCGGCCGCTTAACGATCTGGCTAACCAGTGGAATACGCTGTTGTCCGCGATTGCAGGTGCGGAACGGGTCTTTGAGATTATGGACGAGGAGCCGGAGGAGCGCGAGGACAGCGGAGCCAAGGCGGTCGAGCGGGTGGAGGGAGCGGTGCGGTTCGAGAAGGTCGGCTTTGCGTACGATGAAGGCCGTCCGATTCTATCCGGCGTCAGCTTTGAGGCAAATCCCGGTGAGATGATTGCGCTGGTCGGTCCGACAGGCGCAGGCAAAACGACGCTGATCAACCTGCTGTCCCGCTTTTATGAGCCGACGGAAGGCCGCATTACGCTGGACGGACAGGAGCTGTCCGCGATCCGCCGCGACAGCTTGCGCTCGCAGATGGCTTTTGTGCTGCAGGATTCCTTCCTGTTTGCGGGCACGATCCGGGAAAATATCCGCTACGGGCGGCTGGACGCGACGGATGAGGAGGTTGAGGCGGCAGCGAAGCTCGCTAACGCGCATGGATTTATCGTCAGGCTGAAGGGCGGCTACGACAAAATGCTGAGCGCCGACGGCAGCGGCATCAGCAGCGGCCAGCGCCAGCTGCTTGCCATTGCCCGCGCGATTCTCGCGAACCCGTCTATGCTCGTGCTCGACGAAGCGACCAGCAGCATCGATACGGTAACGGAGATCAAAATTCAAGAGGGGCTGCAGCGGCTTATGCAGGGCCGCACCAGCTTTGTCATTGCGCATAGGCTCGGCACGATCCGCGAGGCGGACCGCATTCTTGTCCTGAAGGAAGGCCGGCTGCTGGAGCAGGGCTCGCATGATGAACTGCTGCGGCAGGGCGGATTTTACAGCGAGCTGTACAACAGCCAGCTGAAGCGCGAGACGGCAGGTGCTGGTGCGGTTGAGGAAAGTGCGGCAATCGGCGGAATTAGTGATGGCAGCGTCAGCGGTGAGATTGGATCTGACAGCAACGGAGCAGCCTCGAGTGATGAGAATGACCGCGCAGCCATGGCGCATGGAGAGCGCGGCGGCGAGGCTATGCAGGAGGCGGTGGAGCCGCATGGCAGCGGTTCTTCCACCACGGACGTCGATCGGGTTGAGCCGTCGAACAGGCCGCGACCGGTGCTTAAGCAACCGCAGGACTGAAGCTGCAGTTTTAAGTGTTGCCCAACAGGCTCCGTTGAGGAGCCTGTTTTTTCTTTTGGAGCAGACGATGAAAGAGCCGTTTCGACAGCAAATAAGGTAGTCCTCTCATCTAGCAGGAGCCGGTTAGGCGAAGGAACGCCGGTACGAGGAAATCGAACAAAATAAGGGCGTCAAACGCCCTTAAGGAACGCGGAAACGAGGAAAACGAACAAAATAAGGGCGTCAAACGCCCTTAAGGAACGCCGGTACGAGGAAAATGAACAAAATAAGGGCGTCAAACGCCCTTAAGGGGGCCATTTGGAGCTCCAACCCAGCAGGCAGTTTAATGCAGTTAAGTAATTTTGTATAAAGGGCATTTCATTTTTAATAACTCTATCCCTTGTGCACCTTCGGCAATAACGCACTCAATGTAAGGAATGTCAGATTGGAGGGATGCTCGATCGAAAATGACTCAATTATCGGTACTTATGCATTGTTAAGAAACGATTTAATTCTAGACAAGATTTATATCCCTGGTTTGCTTGTTTATTTGTTTCACCTGAACAAAGAGGCCGGGACATCGGGGCTACGCTGCTAAAACACGCTAACGTCTGCTTACAGTTTTACCGGGATGAAACGAAGCTCTATGTTGCCAACTCATCTAGATCATCGAGTTAAAAAAGGGGCCGCCCTCACATCATCCAACGATGATCTTAGGGCGGCCCTGCCTTGTGAAGCAAAAATTTCATGTCCATTATTTCTTTAACAATGGCTTTCCATCCGCATCAACCAAAACGGTAAGTCCTGATCCCATATTGGGATATATAGCCAACAAATATTGGACTCCAGTCTCTTTGTCTGTAATGACATTTGCCAGTGTTGCGCCTTTAGCATTCACAGATTCTACTTCAAATCGAATTTCTTTTGACATCATTAGTCCTCCAATTAGGGTTATTTTTTTACAGATAACGCCCGGCCAGATCAATGCCAATACTGGCCAGAATGCCTATGACAACCGTCCAAGCCAAAATGCCGATCGTCATCCACAAAGTCACATAACGCTTGGTTGCTCCTGATGCGAGTGAGATAAATGCCCCGATATGATGGCCGAAAACAAGCGGTCCGAACAGCGCTACACCCGGCACGCCGTATTTGTTGAAAAGCTTGCGGGCAAGCTCCTTTTTTTTGCCGGAACGGCGGCTCTCCGGTTTAGCCTTTCGGCGCTGGCGCATCTTTTCATACAGCACAACAACGGCCATGACGGACAGCCAGTTTCCAACCGATGCAGCTATGATGGTCAGAACGGTAGGAAACCCAATCAAAATTCCGACAGAGGCTGCGACATAGCCCTCCAGAAATGGCACCAGCGAGAGCAGAAACACGGCTCCTAATTGAATAAAAAGATTAGATTCCCTTACACCTTCCAGTATGCTTTCAATATTCATTTTTACCCTCCATATGGTACCGCTAAAGATTAGTCAAAATAAAAAAGTTCTTCAAATTTTTTGTCTAAAGCAATACAAAGTATTAAGGCCAGCTTTGCTGTTGGGTTGAATTGTCCTGTTTCAATGGAACTAATTGTGTTTCGAGAAACTCCGACTAATTTTGCAAGCTGTGACTGCGATAAATTATGGGCAGTTCTTGCTTCTTTCAAATTATTTCGTAGAATCAATTCATCTTCCATCTGCTCACCCTATAAATTATTAATTGTTCAGTAAGTTTAAAATATGGACGACCGACAAAGTCAGCGTCGTTAGCGTAAAAATAAGGGCAAGCACAATATCTAATCTTTGTTTCATGCGGACTGCTTTGAAGATGTAGCCTGCGGCAGAAACCGAAAAGATAATGGCATATAAGCCAAAGTCAAACCCTTGTCCGGTCAGGCTTTGGATGACAAAAAAGAGGGTAGCCAAGAATATCGCCGTAATGGAGCCGATATTTCCCGCTTTTGTCTGGACCTCAATTTTGTATAAATCCTTATCTTTGTTTTCTTTTCTGCTTTTCGACAAAATATCGTCTTTGTTAATAAGAATCCCTCCCGTAAGATTTGCCAAGTTTACTTGGCGTACCACTACTATAACCTTGCCAAGTTTACTTGTCAAATTTTTGCGTTCGCCTTTGAAGTCGAATTTTATGGGAGGCAAAATTTAAGATTCAGCACATTCCTAACGCAGGTTAGGCTGACTGCACGGCATTTTATTTAGATTGTGCTGCTAATTGAGACTGTTTATGGGTAAAAAGAAGATATACTGTCTTCGTACAGAGGAGGAATGGGATGATCAGAGAATATAAGCTTTTAGACGGCGGGGTATTGTGTGCAGACGGATCGCTGCTTTCGGTGAAAAGCTCCGGGCGGGAGCCGGTACCGGTTACGGCGGAGCAAATTCTTCCCGAGCTTCTGAAGCTTCTGGACGCTCAGCGGATCAGCAAGGTGGCACGGCTGCAGATGGAGCTGGCTCAGGCGCTGGATGAGGCGATGAAGCTTGGCGCAGAAGGGGATGCCCAGGTTGTGCTGGATGCCTATCGGCCGGTGCTGAAGGAACGTATAGAAGAAGAAAACGCTTGCGTTCAATAGAGATGAACATAAAAAAGCTTCCAAACCGCGCTCAGTGCGGGTTTGGAAGCTTTTTTGGTTTCGGTGGCGGGCCTTGAACTAGCGTCCGGTTTAACCTTGCTGATCCTGAGCTTGAGTGTAGAACTCAGCGGCTGCAGCTTCATCATAGTACATAATTTCAAACAGATGCCCGTCAAGATCCTCGAAGGAGCGGGTGTACATGAAGCCTTGGTCGCTCGCCTCAATCGGCTCCGTTGCACCGGCCTCCAGAGCTTTGCCAACGATCTCGTCCACTTCAGCGCGGCTGTCTGTAGACAGCGCCAGAATAACCTCGCTGGACGTTCCGTCAGCGATCTCTTTGCGGACGAATTTCCCGTAGAACGGGTGAATGAGCAGCATAATAAATGTATTCTCGTTCACAATCAGGCAGGCGCCTTCATCATTCGTCATCTCTTCTTTAAACTCCATGCCGAGCGCAAGGAAAAACTGCTTTGATCTGTCCATATTTTGCACAGGCAAATTGATAAAAGTCATCTTAGGGGCGTATGCCAAGCCGTTCATCTCCTTATAAGTGATATGGGCTTCTAACAGGCTTGGCATAATTGTAGCATTTTAACCCCGCAAAGATTTCTTCTCGATTGCTTAATTAATTAGCCTTTTTTTGTGCCGATAGATTGATGTCTGTCTGAGGGTATCGGTATGATAGACAGATAAGGCTGGAGGAGATCGGCGCTTATCGTCGGTGAACAAGCAGCCGGGCCAATAGCAGGGCTCGACTTAATATTTCGAAGGAGCAGACGACATGAAGCTGGAAATTATCGCAACAAGACCCCAGGATGCTATTGCTGCCGAGCAGGGAGGAGCGGACCGCCTTGAGCTTGTGACTGGCATGCTGGAAGGCGGACTGACGCCAAGCATCGGGCTGACGGAGGCGGTTACGGAAGCCGTAACCATCCCTGTGCATGTGATGGTCAGGCCGCATAGCTTGAGCTTCCGGTACGATCGGGCCGAGCTTGAGCTGATGCGCGCCGATATCCGCGCCATACGCCGGACACGGGCTGCAGGCATCGTGCTGGGAGCGCTTACGCCGGAAGGATTGGTTGATGAGGCGGCGCTGGAGCTGCTGCTTGGCGAGGCGGAGCATTTAAACGTAACGTTTCACCGGGCGTTTGACGAGGCGGCTGATCTATTTGCCGCGCTGGATACGCTGACCCGCTATCCGCAAATCAACCGCATTCTCACCTCCGGCGGGCAGCCCTCCGCGCTGCAGGCCGTACCTGATCTGGCCGGTCTTGTCCGCGCCGCTTCAGGCAGCGGCATCCGCATTTTGGCGGGCAGCGGGCTGAAAGCGGACGGTCTGGAGGATTTCATCCGCAGCACGGGAGTCGAAGAGGTTCATTTCGGGTCCGCTGTGCGGACGGATGGACATGCTCTGCGGCCGGTTCTGCCGGAAAAGGTGAGAGAGCTGCGAGGCATAGTGGACAAATTAAATCAATAAGAGAATCTAGACCTATACCCTTAAAAGTGTTATCTATCTTTAAGATCAGGGCCTTTCTCCTGATCTTCTTTTTTTACAAAATTTCATCACTCAGGAAAAGATGTGCATGCTACGATAGGTTCCACAGTTCGTTCAAGGACGGCTGGAACTGAGATTTCGGAGGAGGATCCGGATGAGGGAGAAGAACTTTTCCCGTACATGGAGCAAGAGGCTGCTAAGCGCAACGTTGGCTGCAGCTGTAGCGCTGCCGGTGCAAATGGCATGGGGCGCAAGCTGGAATATGGCGGGTGCTGAGGGGGCGTCGGACCCGGCGCCGTTCATTAATGCCAAAGTTGTCAACGGCAACGCCGGCAAAAAGATTTTATTCGACAACGCGCACTCCCAGACCGCTGGCGCTGCTGACTGGGTCATTGACGGAGCGTTTTCGGACTTCGGCAACGCGCTTGCGGGCAACGGCTACTACGTCAAGGAGCTGCGCAAGCAGGGACCGATTACGCTGGCCGATTTGCAGCCGTACGACGTCTTTGTAACAGCAGAGGCGCAGGTGCCGCTGAAGGCTAGCGAGCAGGCGGCGATGGCTCAATATGTCGAGGACGGCGGCAGCATTTTTTTCATCGGGGATCATTATAACGCAGACCGCAACAAAAACCGTTGGGACGGAAACGAGGTATACAACGGATACAGGAGGGGAGCCTGGGACAATCCCGCAAAAGGCATGAGCGCAGAAGAAAGCGCTTCCGCAGCGATGCAGGGCATCGTTAGCTCCGACTGGCTGGCGGACAACTTTGGCATTCGTTTCCGTTTCAACGCGCTTGGCGATGT
The DNA here is from genome assembly GCF_023715725.1 of Paenibacillus pasadenensis. Lineage (GTDB taxonomy): Bacteria > Bacillota > Bacilli > Paenibacillales > Paenibacillaceae > Paenibacillus_O > Paenibacillus_O pasadenensis_A. The sequence continues at coordinate 4,740 of NZ_JAMBOT010000013.1, read as the reverse complement.
GGATGCAAATGTAGTTGTAGCACCTTCACAGTCGTTTGGCATCACCGAAGGGGTAGGCTCCGTGGCGATGCACGCAGGCTCAACACTCGCTATTATGGATCCGACTCGGGCCAAAGGGCTTGTGTATGTGCCGCAAACGAATAAAAAATGGGGCAATTCCGTCGACCAGGGCGTGTATAACGGCGGGGGAATTGCTGAAGGCCCTTATGTGGCGATCTCCAAAAAAGGCGCCGGCAAAGCAGCCTTTATCGGCGATTCCTCGCCGGTCGAAGACGCAACGCCGAAGTATTTGCGCGAGGACACAGGCGGCCGCAAAACAACCTACGACGGCTTTAAGGAGCAGGACGACGCGGAGCTGCTCGTTAATCTGATCGACTGGCTGGCTGTTGACGAAGGCTACACGAGCTTCGCTCAGGTGGAAGGAATCCAGCTCGACCAGCCGACGCCGCTGCTTGCCATTGAGGATCCGGCCTCCTCCACGGAGCCGCAGGCTGAGCCGTGGTCCGCTCCGAACGCCGGATACAAGTGGTATGATCCCAATACATACCGTTCCGGTTCATACGGCTACACGGGTGCAGGTCCATCTCCGACACCGTCCGCATCCCCGACTCCGGCGCCGGGCACGGTAAACTATGGCTTTACAAGCCAGGCCGTGCTCCCGGGCAACGGGACGGAGTTTCAGGTGCGCGTAACGGCGGGCGGCTTAACGCCGAATGCAGCTGTTTCGGGCTACAGCTTTGGCATTTACTTGGCCTCCGGCGGCTCGCAGGTTGCTCAAGTGCAAAATTCCGACGGCAGCTGGCCTTCCGCATACGGCTACAGCTCGGCGTTCAGCCTGCAGGCCGATAGCGCCGGGTATGCTTCCAAGGTGCTGAACATCCGAATCAAGCCGGATTCCGCCGGAGCAGCCAATATGAGGCTGCGCCTATCTGGCTCGAATTTGAAAACAACAGCTGTTACCCTTGGCGACGTGCCAGCGGAAACGCTGCCGCCGGAGGCGACACCGGCTCCAACGCCAACTCCTTCGGCAACACCGACACCGACGGCAACGCCAACACCAACTCCAGCGCCTAGCCTCAGCATTGCGCAAGCGAGAGCCCAGGCTCCCGGCACGGCGGTCACCGTTTCCGGCGTCGCTGTCAACGAGCCGGGCATATATGGCGGCGGCGAATCGTTTTATGTTCAGGATGAGACTGGCGGCATTTATATTTTCCAAAACATGACTGGTGTGAAGGCGGGCGACCGGGTTACGCTGACGGGCAAGCTGACTCTCTACAATACGGAGCTTGAGCTTACCGATATTACGGCAATGAGCGTTACCGGAAACGGCCCGGTTCCGGCAGCTGCGAAGGCGAATACGGTCAATGCGGGCAATCAGGGAATGCTCGTCAGCATCGGCGAGGCGGTCATTTCCAATTTGAAAAGCGCCACTCCGACAGGCTCCTTTGAGTTCGACGCAGCAGCGTACGGCGTGACGACAAAAGTGCGTGTCGACGTACGTACGGGCCTTAGCATTGACAGCTTCCCGTATGCCGACGGCGACCGGGTCGCGCTGCAGGGTGTGGCTTCCATCTATCGCGATGTATACCAGCTTAAGCCGCGCGGCCTGCTTGATATTGCGGCTCCGGCTGACCGGACGGCTCCGCAGACGGCAATTGCGCTTTCTTCCGAGGCCAATGAAGCTGGATGGCATACGGGCGAAGTCAGCTTTAAGCTGACTTCGGAGGACGACCGTGCAGGAGAAGGAACAACTTATTATTCGTTGAACGGCGGAGCTCCCGAGGTATATGCGCGCGAGGTAACCGTAACAACCGAGGGATCAACCGTTATCTCCTACTACTCCGTAGATGCTGCAGGAAATAAAGAAGCGGCGAAAGAGAGAAGCCTGCGCATTGACCGCTCCGTGCCGGTTGTTACGCTGACACAATCCGGCGCTCCGATATCGGACGCGGCCTTTACGGATACGCTCCGATTCGAGCTTTCGGCGGATGACGCCGGGTCTGGTGTTGCGGCTTCGCAGCTGCTGCTGGACGGCCAGCCGGTTGCGAGCGGACAAGAGCTGCTGGCGGCCGATCTCGGCATTGGCAGCCACAATATCCGCTACATTGTAACTGATGCCGCAGGCAACGCCGCTGAATCAACAACGGCATTCGCCGTAACCGCAGGCAGCGTAAGCGCAGCCGGAGCGCCAGGCGTGCCGGTGCTGAGCGAAAACAGCGGCCATGCCAACGGCTTGAAGGACGGCCGCTACAGCGTCACGATGAATATGTGGTGGGGCAATAACGGCTCTATTTTCCGGCTCTATGAAAATGGCGTCCTGATCCGCACCTCCGTGCTGAATGACGCAACTCCTTCCGCTCAAAAAGTGAAAACGGATTTCTCCGGCAAGGTGAACGGGGAATATGTCTATACGGCCGAACTTATTAATGTGCATGGTGTAACCAAAAGCGCCACGCTTGTTGTTCAGGTGACAGACGCGAACCCTGGCAAAGCCGTTCTATCCGACAACAACTGGGACGGCGACGGCAGCTATCGGATTACGAGCAATCTGTGGTGGGGCACCAATGGAACCGAATACCGGCTGTATGAAAACGGCGTGTTGATCGACACGAAGCCGCTAAGCGCCAGCACTCCGGGTGCGCAATCGGCCTTCACCGATGTGACAGGCCGCGCGGCGGGCACCTATGTGTACCGTGTTGAGCTGTCTAATGCCGCGGGGGTTACTTCCAGCGATACGCTGACGGTAACCGTTAAGGGTTAATCGGCCGGGCATTTCAAGCTTGGATCAGAGCGTTAATTATGCCGGTTTAGACTAAGGCGCAAGCAGCGCGTGTATGTCCAAATAGGAAGCAAAAAGGAAGAGGCATTGGCCTCTTCCTTTTTGCTGGCTCATTTCAGCAGCCTTAGCCGCTAACGTTTCCCATCGGAGCTTGATTCGCCAGCCATTTTTTCATGTCATCGGTCAGCTTTCCGCCGTTGCGGTCCACAACCTTGAGGAAGTTGGAAACCTTCATCAGCAGCGGGCTGCTCGACGTATCCCCGGCGGCAACCACTTTTTTGTACGCGGCAAGCGCTTCGGGATTAATCTTTTTCGCCTCGTAATCAAACAGCGGCGTATTGTTGCTGCCATAAAAAACGACGATTTTGGTCATCTCATACTGCTGCTTCACCTGATTGATGCGGTTGGAGCTGCCATAGCTGCGGATAAATTTCTCTTGATCCAAATTGCGCTGCAGCAGCTCGCTCCAAGGGATGACAAGCGCCGCGTCTTTTAGCGCAGGCTTCCGGGTTTGAGCAGCCATCATATCGATGTACAGCTTGATGTCCGCTCCGACGTTTGCCTTCCAGTTCTGGTACTGCGGATAGTTAATGACCGGGAAATACATGCCTTCAGCCGTTGTCACGGCAAACCCTTGGTCGCGGGAATCGGTCAGCAGCTTGCGCGTAGTCGCATCCTTGGTATATTTCAACAGCGAGGTATACGTTCCGCTGCCGCCTTTACGCCAAGCATTGTCGAGCTCCTTCTGCGTCTTGACGCTCTCAAAACGTGTCTGTAGCCGGCCAATTGCGGTGTTTTGGGCGTTTTCGAGACGCAGCGCCATCATAGAGCCGGTCCAGCTGTCCACTTTGGCGATATGGTTGTTCAGAAAAGCGACTGCTTGCGCCAGCTTGCCCGCTGCGAGCAGCTTCATATAATCATGATATATAGTTTGGGAGGCGGACTGTGCCGGGATTGCAGTGATTGCTGCCTGGCCGGGAGCCGGTGCTGGCTGTCCCTCTAACGCAAACACGGAGCTTCCTCCGCCTGCAGCAACCGAAAGAACAAGCAGCGAGGCAGCGGTATGTTTCAATCCTTTTTTCATATAAATTCCTCCTGATTTCTAACATGGCGGTGCAAAGTACCCTTCAGACGGTTTTTAAACGAGAATGTTGCAAGGAAAACATGGAAGGAAACTCGGAGCGAGCAATCACGTGGTTCATTTTGCAGGATGAGGACTGTTCCCTTGCCCCGTTAATCATTGAGTGAGATAACTATATGGGACAGGAAATGTTAAGATGGCGAAGGAGAAGGAGCGGCTGCATGAATCATGAAAAACTGCTGAAAACCGGTCTCGGTTATCCCGGGACTAGCGTCAAAACGCCCTTTTACCCGGATGTTCCGGTGTTGTTTGTGAAGGAAAAAATGTTCGCTTTGTTTGGCCGGACCAGCGATAAGGAAAGCGTCAATCTCAAAACGAGCCCGGATGAAGCGTGGCTGCAAAGAGAGACTTATCCCGGTGCGGTGCTGCCTGGTTATCACATGAACAAAAAACATTGGAACACAGTTGTGCTGGATGGTACGGTGCCGGACGAGGTGGTGCTGGAAATGATGCGGGAGAGCTACCTGCTCGTAGTGGCGGGTCTTCCTAAAAAAATACAGGCTGAGCTGTCGGGCAGTCTGAAGAGATTGTTTCCCGAGCTTGGAAAATAGATGAATTCCGCCGCGATAAGGGCGTCAAACGACCTTACGGAGCGAGGAACGCGGGAAAAGCGGGAAAGAGGCCGCGATAAGGGCGTCAAACGACCTTACGGAGCAAGAAAAGCAGGAAAGAGGCCGCGATAAGGGCGTCAAATGGACCTCTGTCAAGAAAGTGGACACCGCATAACGTAGTTCATCGGTTCTGCTGCTCGTAGTAAGCTGCTTCAAACCGATCTGGCGATTCGTAACCCAGTGAACCGTGGATTCGCTTTCGGTTGTAA
>NZ_JAMBOT010000012.1 GCF_023715725.1 Paenibacillus pasadenensis | reverse complement strand
CCCCCTCAAGATGAGATTTCCCAGTATGTAAGACCCCTAGAAGACGACTAGGTTGATAGGTTCGAGGTGGAAGCGCAGCAATGCGTGCAGCTGACGAATACTAATCGGTCGAGGGCTTATCCTTATCCACGCAAGACAACAGCCGGTCAGCACGGCATACCGTTCGATCCAGTTTTCAGGGCGCAAGTCCTGAAGAAGCAGTACCGAATACTATTCCCTGATAGCTCAGTTGGTAGAGCACTCGACTGTTAATCGAGTTGTCACAGGTTCGAGTCCTGTTCGGGGAGCCATATGGAGAGCTGTCCGAGTGGTCGAAGGAGCACGATTGGAAATCGTGTATACGTTAATCGCGTATCGAGAGTTCGAATCTCTCGCTCTCCGCCAGTATGGCCCGTTGGTCAAGGGGTTAAGACACCTCCCTTTCACGGAGGTAACAGGGGTTCGAATCCCCTACGGGTCACCATTTTCTTTCTTAACAGCTTGATTTTTACCGTTAACATAAGGTATATTAATACAAGCTGTTGCAAATTATTGTGGAAGCTTAGCTCAGCTGGGAGAGCATCTGCCTTACAAGCAGAGGGTCGGGGGTTCGATCCCCTCAGCTTCCACCATATATTATCGTGGGGTGGAGCAGTCCGGTAGCTCGTCGGGCTCATAACCCGAAGGTCACAGGTTCAAATCCTGTCCCCGCAACCAATATGGAGCTGTGGTGTAGAGGCCTAACATGCCTGCCTGTCACGCAGGAGACCGCGGGTTCGAATCCCGTCAGCTCCGCCATTTTTATTAAATAGCAATGCAAGGCTCGGTAGCTCAGTCGGTAGAGCAAAGGACTGAAAATCCTTGTGTCGGCGGTTCGATTCCGTCCCGAGCCACCATTTTGACAATTGCATAGCAACATGCCGCTGTAGCTCAACTGGTAGAGCAACTGACTTGTAATCAGTAGGTTGGGGGTTCAAGTCCTCTCGGCGGCACCATTCATGGAGGATTAGCGAAGTGGCCAAACGCAGCAGACTGTAAATCTGTTCTCTGACGAGTTCGGTGGTTCGAATCCATCATCCTCCACCAGATTTAGGGGCATAGTTTAAAGGTAGAACAGCGGTCTCCAAAACCGTTAGTGTGGGTTCAATTCCTGCTGCCCCTGCCAATCATATGGCGATCGTGGCGAAGTGGTTAACGCACCGGATTGTGGTTCCGGCATTCGGGGGTTCAATTCCCCTCGATCGCCCCATGTGATTTTGGGGATTAGCCAAGCGGTAAGGCAACGGACTTTGACTCCGTCATTCTCAGGTTCGATCCCTGAATCCCCAGCCATTTGCGGAAGTGGCTCAGCGGTAGAGCATCGCCTTGCCAAGGCGAGGGTCGCGGGTTCGATTCCCGTCTTCCGCTCCATTTTTTTTATTGAGGCGCCATAGCCAAGTGGTAAGGCAGAGCTCTGCAAAAGCTTTACCCCCAGTTCGAGTCTGGGTGGCGCCTCCATTCTTTGCTTAATGTGTGCCCTTAGCTCAGCTGGATAGAGCATTTGACTACGAATCAAAAGGTCAGGAGTTCGAATCTCTTAGGGCACGCCACAAGCGGACTTATGGCTTAAATTATGCGATTTTTATATGCTGGTGTGGCGGAATGGCAGACGCGGCGGACTCAAAATCCGCTTCCGGAGACGGAGTGGGGGTTCGAGTCCCTTCACCAGCACCAAACTTATCTATTAAACTTCTGAAGAAAGATTTCAGAAGTTTTTTTTGTATTTACAAACTATAAAACAAGGGGACAACTTAGAACCGTCCCCTGAAGTTGAATAACGCGTGTAGACAGACCAGAACCTCGCCTACTAGTTTGAACTAGACCGTTGTTTGATAAAAAATACATAGGCTCCTTGAATGGTGAGTATGAGCAGCCAAATTGCGGCAATAAAAATACCGCTTTCCTCATGATAAAACCAGATTTTTTCGGCTTTAATGGACTCTTGCATCTTGCTAAGAAAATTCGCTTCCGTACGAAGCAAAATAAACATCAAAATGTGAGCGCCGACAAATATTAGGGCATGCTGCTTAAAATCTTTAGGTGAGCCCATTTCTTTCTCTAAGTCCATATTGCCACTCCTTTATTGGGGATATCGCTCCGTAAGTTGATTGACGTATTGAATGAGTTTATGGTCCAATCCGGATACAATCGGTTCTTCGGGACTTGCGGAATCAATTAAGCTAAAATATTTACGCTGCAGTTCAACATTTCCATTAAACCAGCTGGCAAAACAGAGCTGCCATTTTTTCGCGAGCTCCTGTTCATGGAATGATTGAGGCGCCTCCATAACGACGCGAGTTTCTTCAAGCAGCTGGAGCGCCTCGTGAAGCCTGGTATCATCGCTTCCGATCAAGGGGAGTGACTGCAGCTGAGTGAGCTCAGACTCACTGAACAGATCTGCAGGAAATGTGGCCGGGATTTCTCCGGCTACAAACGCTGGGCTTTCCATTCGTTTCATTACATCCAGAACATGGTGTTCATTAAATGAGCCGGCCATCTTAATCGTCTGCTGCACACCTCTTAATATAAATTGCTTCCGTCTAAGCTCCTCTATCTGCTTATCCGCGTATTCGAGTTGAGCGTCCAGCAAGGAAATCCAGGACATTCCGTTATCTTTTTGCTCTGAATCATTCATTATTTTGTTATCAAGAAACGGTTTTATTTCCTCTAAGCTTAATCCCATGGACTTTAAGGAGAGGATTGTTTGCAGCTTAAGTAAAGCAGTTTCATTGTAATAACGATATCCATTGTGCTTTGAGACCGTGGGCTTCAAAAGACCGATTTCATCGTAATAATGCAACGTTCTACGGCTAATGTTTATTTTCTGAATGAGCTCTCCAATGGAAAACATAGGCGGTTTTCTCCTCCCTCGTCTAACGCCACTGTCTTTATTAAAGCCTTTACGTTAACGTCTAAGTCAACCATTTTTTATGAGTTTTCCTCCAGATTGGGTTAAAAATGGTCGCTGACCAAAGGTGCCTGCACTAAATCAATAAAAGCTGTTCTTTTTGTGTTCGAAAAAGTGTGATATTATAAAAACGAACAATAACAAACCAAGTTGGTTCACATATCCCTCAACCGCACCAGTACGAACCTAAGGAGGCCTATCCCCATGGAAGTCCGTCATGCGACTCATCCTGCAGATGTAAAACATTGCACAACAGAACGTTTACGCCAGGAGTTTCTTGTTGAAGGGCTGTTTGAAGCGAATACCATTCATATGACTTACTCCCACTATGACCGGCTTATCGTTGGCGGAGCCATGCCGATTGACGAAACATTGAAGCTGGAGGATCCGGAAACGTTGAAGACTGATTTTTTTCTGGAGCGCCGTGAAATCGGCTTTTTGCACATTGGCGGCGGGAGTGCGATTATTTCCGTTGACAGCGAAGCATACGAATTATCTAGGCTGGATGTTCTTTATGTAGGCAAAGGCAAACAAAACGTGACCATTAGAAGCAAGGATAAAAATGATCCTGCAAAAATCTACCTCGTCTCCGCAAATGCGCATGCTGAGTATCCTACCCGCAAAATGACGGAGGAAGAGGCCAATCCTACGCATCTAGGCGCGCTGGAAACGTCCAATGAACGTGTGCTGAACAAATATATTCATGCGGAAGGCATTCAAAGCTGCCAGCTCATGCTTGGCGTAACGACATTAAAGCCAGGAAGCGTATGGAATACGATGCCGGCCCACGTGCATGACCGGCGCATGGAGGCGTACCTGTACTTTAATGTGAAGGATGACGCCCGCATCTTTCATATGATGGGCGAACCTGCGGAGACGAGGCATTTGGTTGTTGCCAATGAGCAGGCGGTTATATCCCCTCCCTGGTCGATCCATTCCGGAGTGGGAACGAGTCATTATTCATTTTGCTGGGCGATGGCCGGCGAGAACTATACATTTTCGGATCAAGAGTTTATTCCGATGAAAGGGCTGAGGTAGGAGCAATGCTTGCGGCAGAACGTCATCGGCATATTATCGAGCAGTTGGAGCAGCGGAAAAGCGTCAGAGTATCGGAGCTTAGCGAGCATTTAAAAGTAACGGAAAAGACGGTTCGCGAGGATCTGGAGAAGCTGGAGGCAAAGGGACTGCTGCGCCGCATTCATGGAGGGGCGGTTATGGAATCGGTCGGAGAAGACAGCCTTCTGCCAATTCAAATACCGAATACTAAGCGCCAAAAGGAAAAGGCGGTGATTGCCGAAAAGGCTGTCGCCATGATTGAGCCCGACGACATCATCGCGCTTGATGCGGGGAGCACAACGCTGGAAGTGGCCAAAAGGCTGCCTAATCTGCCAATTACGGTACTGACCAACGATTTGCTTATTATTCGCGAGCTTACGCTGAAGGATCAGATCCGGCTTATCGTGGCCGGTGGCTACCGCCGGAACAATCTGCTAATCGGTACAGAGTCAAGTGAATGGATTCGTAAGCTGAACGTGCACAAGCTGTTTCTTTCAACTACCGGAATTCATTTGGAGTACGGCTTGACGATTTTTACGGAAGAGCTGGCCGCGTTGAAGAGATTATACATGGAGGGCGCAAAAGAGGTATTTTGCCTCGCCGATCATAGCAAGTTCGACCGGGGAGCGCTCATAACGTTTGCGGAATTAATCGATATTGATTGTATCATTACGGATGCATCGATAGATGAATCCGTTGCCACCAAATACGGGGATGCAGGCGTTCGTATAATTAGAGCGTAACGGATGAAAGGAGAGCGGGGATCGATGCGGTATTTTGACCTGACAGGCAAGGCTGCTGTTGTAACGGGCGCAGGCCGCGGACTTGGCGCAGCCATCGCAGTTGGGCTGGCGGAAGCAGGCGCGGATCTCGTGCTTGTCACAAACGCTACGCCTGCCGACCAAACCGCTGACAAAGTGCGGGAGCTTGGCCGCAGGGCGGTTACGCTCCAGGCCGACATATCTAACCGGAGCAAGCTGCCGGGCATTATCGACAAGACGGTTGAGGCATTCGGCCGTATCGATGTGCTCGTTAACAATGCAGGCATTATTCGTCGTACGCCTGCCGCCGAGCATAGCTATAAAGATTGGGAGGATGTGCTGAACGTAAACTTGAATTCCGTGTTTGTTCTTAGCCAGGAAGCGGGCAAACGGATGATAACACAGGGTTCAGGCAAAATCATCAATATGGCGTCAATGCTATCGTTCCAGGGCGGCATTAATGTGCCCGGTTACACGGCAAGCAAACATGCCATTGCCGGTCTGACCAAACAGCTTGGCAATGAATGGGCGTCTAAAGGTGTACAGGTGAATGCTATTGCGCCTGGTTATATGGTTACGGACAATACGGAAGCGCTCCGTGAGGACCCGTTGCGCAGCGCACAAATTTTGGAGCGGATTCCTGCGGGACGCTGGGGAACCGGGCAAGACTTGGCGGGAGCGGCTGTATTCCTCGCCTCCTCTGCATCCGATTATATGAGCGGCCACGTGCTGTGCGTGGACGGCGGCTGGATGAGCCGTTAACGAGGATAGAGATTTAATGTGAAGGTCCGCCTTGCAACTCGTGGAGGCGGAAGCACATCTGGAATTGAGAAAGGCTTATGCGCATGCGGATACCGTACCGCGCGCCGCTCCCAGCGCGCGGTGCTCGCCCCCACGGAGAACCTCAATTTTCGTGGCCTACTCGATTCAGCCGCGGGTTTCCAACAGAATAGAATATGGCGGTTCAGCGTTCATCCCGACTCCTGTGCTTTGCGGTATTCTCCTGGAGTGGTGCCGGTCCATTTTTTGAACACTCGGATGAATGAGAAGGAATGGACGTATCCAACCTGCAGCCCGATGTCCTGAATGGAAGCGTTTGTTGTTGCCAGCAGCTTCGTTGCCGCTTCTATGCGAATCCTTGTTAAATAATCAATGAATTTCTCGTTCATTACCTCCTTGAACAAAGCGCTGAAGTGGGAGGGGCTGAGCTGGAAATATTCGCTGATCTGATTCAGGGAAAGGTTCGAATCGGCCATGTGGGCCGAAATATAAGCTTCAATCGCTCCAATGTTTTGATAATGGGGATTCGACTCGCGGCGGATGTTAATCTCCCCGGAAATGTTGCAGAGGGAAGTGAACATATCGCGCTCCAGCTCGTCGATGGTTGCAAAACGCTGCAGCGTTTCCTTGAGCTGCGGCAGCAAATTATGGTTCCAATGCGCTGATATGTCCTCGGACAGTCCGGAGATTTCCTTGGTTAGATGGTAATGCAAATAGTCGGCCATATTTACAATCGCTTTGCGTGAGGAATGCCTGGCCTTTATCTCGCTAAATATCGACCTGAACTCATTTTTCCATAACTCTTTGCCCGTTTTCAAATAATGGATCATAGAGCGTATAGCGGCAAGCTGTTCATAGATGACCGCAGTAGGCTGTTGCGACAGATTTTGCTGTGAGATAACTTTATTTGAACCAAGCGTAGCTTTGATGTCCAGCATATCCAAAGCGATTTCATACGAGCAGGGCAGTTGCGAAAGGGCCGGCACAGCTTCTCCTACCCCCACTGTAATAGTAAATTTTAAATACTCCTCAACCCAGTTCCGCCACTCCTCGCACATTTGCAAAATGGTGTTCTGCGAGTCGTGCTCTGTTTTATCCAGCGTGATGAGATTGCATAAGCGCGAACCTGACAGCCATTCAATCCAAATTGAGTTGAAATAATGGCCGGACATTTCCGAGACGGCTGATTGCAGCGCAAATTTAAGCAGAAGCTGATCCCGCTCGTTGTATGTCTGCAAGAAGCTGTTGTATGCATCCACCTCGATAAGCAAAACCAGACAAAACCGCGGCGCTTCCGTAAATCGTTCCAGCAGTTGCAGCTCCAACAGCTCCCGCTTCGCCTCGGCCTGGACGGAGTTCATCGTTCCGGTTACAAAGTCGCGGAGCAGTGTGCTTTTTTTCCAGATAAGATCTTTGGCGGCCTGCGCTTCGTGATGCTGGGACTGCAGAATCAGCTTTTCGATGGAAGAGTCGATGAAAGCGAACTGATCGCCTTCATAGCGGAACTTGTCATTGTATACATATTGCTGAATCCGAGTTGTAATCGTATCGATTGGTTTGTAATTGCGGCGAAAAACATAGACCAGCAGGGCTATTCCGAACATGAGGACGATAGCTATGAAAATAATCCAGAAGAAAGAGATGATCGATAGAAATCCGCCAAACTTCGTACTTTTCAAGCCGGAGTGAAGAGTCCAATTTGTTAGCTCCGAATGAATCTCGACGCGGTCATTGTTATAGGAATCCAGCGAACGAATGACCGGGTTGCCGGCCGCATCGGAAAAATAGGCATAATGGAGATCGGATTGGCTGATTTCTGCCAACTCGTTTTGCAAATAGGGCAAAAAGAGGTTGACTACGAGCAGTCCCTGTTGAGCGGTGCCAAACGGAATGCCTTTCACAAGCGAGACAACCAGCCGGCTTTGCCCGCCTGTAACGGAGGAATACGCACGGGGGGAAGACCAGCTGTTCAGGCTGGGCTGCTTCATCCGATCCATCACGAACTCCCTGTCTTCGAAGTTGGCGAGGTCCAGCAGATAGGAGTCCGACATGACCTTTTGATCGGAGGTCCGATAGAGGTAGATCGAATCAATGCCGTTAATGCTGCTCGTCAAATCTCTAAACCGGGAGTACAACAAGTAATTGGAATAGATATCGTTAGTGCCGGTGTGGTCGTAAAAAGATTGCAAATTGCTGTTGGTCAGCGTCTCCTGAATAATGGCCTGCTCAATATTCCGAAGCGTATTATCAAAGGTTTTCACCACAGAGCTGGCATATCGGTTATTGGCATTTCCAGCTTCCTCCTTGGAGGCGTTTCCGAGGATAAACAAAAAAATGACGACCAGCGAAACGGCTGTGAACAAAAAAACAAACAAATAGGACAGGAAAAAACGCAGCAATGGATTTTTTTTCATAGAAAACTTCCACCTCGAATTATATGAAGTAGTCTATCTGCGAATCCCGACCTAATACGTTGTTGCGGACAAGATGAGGAACAGCACGCTCTGCAAACAAGAAGAACAACGGCAACTTCATCTGTATGGCAAAAGCACAGCTCCTTCTGCCGCGATCGACAAAAGGAGTTGTGCCTGTTTAGAAGGTGCATTCTCGATTTTGGATCCTTGTTGCATTATTATTTCTTAATGAAATCGTAATAGTCCTTTGTGAGCAGCGTTTTGTCTTTGTTCTGCGCATACCACTCTTTCATAAAGGCTTCGACTTTAGCTCCGTTTGATGTTTGCCAGGCAGCTTTTGCGTCCTGGATAGCTTGCTGGGCGGTATAGCTGCCGCCGGAAATGATGCTTTTGGCAATAATGTCGTAAACGGTTTTGAAGCCATTGGTTTGATTGATTTGCAGCGTTTGCGGCAATGAGGGCAGGGCGGCGTTTGGAATGACGCTGACCATGGGCCTGGACGGATCAAGGTAGGCATCAAAAGCCGATTGATAGGCTGCTGCGAATTGTTTGGAAATTTCATAGGCGGCTTTGCCTTCGACGGTCTGCTCTTTCGGTTCGATTGGATTCAGCAGCAGGTTGTAGGAGGCGCATTTGCCGGTTATGCCGCCTGTAATCATGGCAAAATCGCCGCTGTAATTTTTCTCGATTTTGTTTTTCTCCGGATCGATAACGGCCGGACAGCCGTTGTCTCCCAGTTTGTAATGCTCGCCTTCGATTCCATTGTTCAGCACCATTGTTGCTTCTTCTGACATCATGAAGTCGATGTATTCCATAATAGCCGCAGGGTTTTTGGCCTGGGCATTAACGACGGCATTCATGGAAATCGGGGTGCCGATAATCGGGCTGAAAGAGCCAAAAGGGCTTTCCGGCAATTGCAGCGCTGCAATTTCGGCATCCGGAACGTTTTGTTTTAAGGCGCTGTAAGCGACGGCATCCGGTCCATTGGAGCCCCAAATGCCAAGCTTGCCGGTCGTAAAATCGAGCTTGGCTTTATCTCCCTTGCCGTCGGTCAGAAAATCTTTATCTACGATTCCCGCGTCATAAAGCCTTTTCTTGAATTGAAGAGCGGCCTCTACCCGATCCCATCCAAGCGTTAAATCGCCGTTGTTGTCCAGAATCCACGGATTTTTGTCATTGGCGTTAAAAATGGTGCCGAACATGGCGTCAACGCCCATCATGCCCACAAAGCTGAGGTTTACGCCATAGGTATCCTTTTTGTTATTGCCGTCGGGATCGCCGTCCGAGAATGCTTTGGCAACATTGAAAAAGTCCTCTGTCGTCTTCGGCATTTCAAGATTCAGCTTTTTGAGCCAATCGGTGCGAATATAGATGATATGCTGAGGAATAACATCGCTGATTCGTCCAATTTCATAAAGCTTGCCGTCATCTTTCGTTCCCAGCTTGCGCAGGGTAGGATATTTTTCGAGCATTCCTTTGTAGACAGTGCTTTTTTCGATATATTCGTCCAAGGGAAGCAGCTGCTTTTGGGTGTAAAGCTGGTTTTTAATCACCGAATCATATTCCAAAATCAAATCGGGAGCCGTTCCGGATGCAAACAGCGTATTCAGCTTTTGGGCGGACTCCCAGCGCGGCACGCTTACAAACGATACATCCACCGGACTGTGTTCATTAATCCATTTGGTCCATCGGTTGGAGATCATGGTGCCTTCTTCCGGTGCGACGCCGCCCCTGTCGTAAATGGTGGACGTGATCTTTCCTCTTGCCCCTTGTCCGTCCGATTTTCCCCCGTTATTGGTTTCATTGGAAGAACAAGCGCCGAGCAGCATCATGCCGGCCAACAGCAGCAATAACATGGCGGAAGATGTTTTTCTGGACACTATCATTGATATGCCGCCCCCTCCAGATATTTTCTTCAGGTTTAACGCCTCCTTTGATGGAATCAGGTTTTCACCCTTTAATAGCGCCTATCATGGCACCTTTAACGAAATATTTTTGAATAAAAGGGTAGACCAGCAGCAAAGGGATAATCATGACCATGACACCCGCCGATTTTACGCCCTCCGGCGTAGACTGGGCGATATCCTCCGGACGCAGCGCAAAATCTTGGGCCAGCGATTGGCTTCTGACCATTTGCTGCACAAGCACGGACAAATTCAGCTTATTCGCATCATTGATATAGATCAGTACGGACATGAAGTTATTCCACATGGCTACTCCATAAAAAAGGGAGAGCGTGGCAAGCATCGGAATAGAGAGCGGAAGCACGATTTTGCCGATAAAACGCAGCTCCGAGGCTCCGTCAATACGGGCGGCTTCCTCAAGCTCAACAGGCAGGTTCTCGAAATGATTTTTCATAATGAGCATGTTGTAGGCACTGATGGCGGCCGGCAGCCAAATCGCCCAATAACTGTTGATCAAACCAAGCGATTTGACCAGCAAATACTGAGGAATGACTCCGCTGCTGAAAATCATTGTAAATACAATAGCCAGCGTAAAAAATCTGCGGTTGTAAAAGTCCGGCCGGGATAGCGGATACGCTGCCAAAAAAGTAAGCAGCATGGATACAGCTGTGCCTACCGCAGTAAGAATCAGGCTGTTTCCAAACGCATTAAGCACGGGTGTGCCTTTAAACAGAATGCTGTAGGCTTGAACATTCAATTCAACGGGCAATAGAAAAACTTTGCCGGACAGAATGGCTTCGTTGCTGCTCAGCGAAACGGCCCCTATGTTGACCAGAGGCAGCAAGCACGTAAGCGAGGCTGCCGAAAGCAGAACATAATTGAGCAGATTAAACCACTTTTCGCCTCGGGTTAAGCGCATTCCTGTTCCTCCTTACCATAATCCTTGACCGAACCGGCGGGCGACCGCATTGGTGGCCAGTATAAGCGCAAGAGCGATGACGGCCTCGAACAGCCCCATGGCAGCAGTGAGCGAGAACTGCCCTCCCTGCAGGCCCATCCGGTAAATATAGGTGGAGATGACCTCGGAGACGTTGGACACAATCGGATTTTGCAGGTTGTACACTTGATCAAAGCCGACATCCATCACTCTGCCCATGCCGAGAATCAGCATGAGGACGACGACGGGGCGAATTCCCGGCAGTGTGACATGCCATATTTTCCGCATTTTGCCCGCTCCGTCCAGAGCGGCTGACTCATACAGGCTTGGATCAATGTTGCCCAGGGCGGCCAAATAAATAATGGCGGCAAAACCGGCTTCTTTCCATACCCCGGATGCGAGAAACAGTGCCAGCCAGGAAGCCGGTTTATAAAGAAACGGAAACGTTTCGCCCGTCCATTGTTGTAACAGATGATTGACGGTGCCGGACTCTTGCGCAAATAAAGTGATGACCAGCCCGCCGACAATGACCCAGGAGAGGAAATGGGGAAGGTAGAGCAAGGTTTGGGCGGTCTTTTTAAACCACTGCTTGCGCACCTCGTTAAACATCAGGGCAAGCAGAACCGGGAACGGGAAGTTGACCACAATGGACAGAAAGGCGATTACGAATGTATTTCGAATCGTTGCAAAAGCGAGCGGATCGGTGAACAACAGCTTAAAATTATCCACTCCCACCCAAGGGCTACCCCATATGCCATCCGTAAAGTTGTAGTTTTTGAAGGCGATGATGTTCCCGCCCATTGGGATGTATTTGAAAATAATGTAGTATGCGACAACAGGGACAAACATGATCAACCACGGGATATTTTTCTTGAATCTCCTTCTTTTTTGAATTTGTTTGGTGCTCAGCCTGCTGCCCTTTAAAGGGAGCGGGCTGTTTTTGTCCAGAGCGGTGTGCTGCATCCTGTCACCTTCTTTGGGGGGATGATGTCATCTTACGGCCACATTAGCAAAGCCCCGTGCAACCGTCCATAAACATGAATTTCCGCGTCTACAATTTCCCGGATCATAACAATTGTGCATGGCTCCACGAGTATTGTTTATTTTGTCCGGGGCCCTTTTCTCATAAGGTAAGGGTACTTCAGAGGGGAAGAAGGTGCGGGCAAATAAATATGCGTGCCGATAATCTGTCTAAGATGGATGGGGAAATCCGGAAGGTCATGGAGCAGATGAAACATTTGCAAAGTCCTGTGGAGGAAGTCTGCCCGATTGGCATCGTGTCGATGGACAACTGGGAATGGCCGCAGGGCGTAGGTTTGTTTGCGATTTATTTATATTACCGGAGAACAAAACGCCCCGAGCTGCTGCAGCAGCTGACAGACTGGTTCGATTCGCAGCTGGAGCGGGGGCTCCCGCCCAAAAACGTCAACACGATGTGTCCTATGCTGGCGCTTGTTTGCCTTTACGAGGAAACGAAGCACGAACCTTATTTGCGGGTATGCCAGGAATGGGCCGAGTATGCCATGTGCGAAATGCCGCGAACGGGAGAGCATGCCATTCAGCATACCGTATCGGGGGAGTTGAATCCGGGAGAAATTTGGGATGACACGTTGTATATGACCGTGCTTTTTATCGCAAAAATGGGCGTGCTGCTTGGCAACGAGTCTTATATCCAGGAAAGTATCCGCCAGTTTCTGGTGCATTTAAAGTATTTGACCGACCGGCGGACAGGGTTGCTGTTCCACGGCTGGACCTTCCTGGAGAAGCATCATTTTGCGGAGGCATTATGGGCAAGGGGGAATTCTTGGTACACAGCAGGGCTGGTGGATTATCTTGACATGATCGAGCTTCCTGAAGGCGTGAAGGGGGTGCTTCTTTCGGCGCTGGAAAAACAGGCCGAAGCGTTGTCGCTGCTGCAAAATTCGGATGGCATGTGGCATACGCTGCTTGACGATCCGTCGTCCTATGCGGAAACATCGGCCACGGCCGCATTTGCATACGGCCTGCTCAAAGCGGTTAGGAAAGGATATTTGCCTAACGCGTACAAGGAGACCGGAATTAGAGCATGGCGGGCAGTCAGTGAGCAAATTGACGAATATGGAATCGTTCGGGGCGTATCGTATGGCACGAGCATGGGCCGAACGCTTCAGGAATATAAAGATATTCCGGTCTGCCCGATGCCTTATGGCCAATCGATGGTTTTGCTGATGCTGATTGAAGGGCTGGAGCATGACCTGGGAATGGAGTCTTGACGGGAGAGGGGGTTCGGCATGGAAGAAGCGCTTTATTACGATTTGCGAGGGCAGCGCGAGCGGAGGGCCGTTATATGCGCAAGAGTGGCAGCCGACACGCTGCATATGGCCCATGACGGCACGCTTTGGAAGCAGCTGTCTATGGTCGATGATTTGCGCGAGCGATTATGGACGGCCTTGATCTACCTGGAGCATGGCGGAAGCGAGGCGTCTGCAACAGCAAACCGCATCATTATGGAGTCCCGCTATAAGTTCTGCCATTTTGCTCCGATGATCGCTCTGCAGATTTTAGTTCGAGACATGAGTTTGCTTGCTCCTGATGCCAAGGAACGGCTTGGCGAGTATGTAACAAACGAGCTTCCTCATTTCTTGGGCAACGACATGGATTACGTTGGAGTAAACGATAATTTTCCTTCGATGGCATCCTTTATCTGCCTGATTGCCGGTCAAATGTTTCATGATGAAGCGGCATTTCGGGTGGGGGCTGAACGTCTGCTGCAGTTTAAGGAGCTGCTTCGGCGGCGGGGTGTATCCACGGAATTCAACAGTCCTACCTATACGCCCATTCACGCTTATGCGCTTGCAGAAATTGCCTCGTGGGTGCGGAATGAAGCGGTCGTCGCCCTTGCGCTTGAATTGGAGGAGAGAACCTGGCTTGATCTGCTCGGCCATTATCATCCCCAAACTCTTCAGCATGCAGGGCCGTACTCGCGCGCTTATATGAGGGATTCGGCGGGAAGAATCCATTCCAACCGGTATATGCTGCTGTCGCTGCTCGGGGAGCGTTTGCCGGAATACGGGACAGATACCGAGTGGAACTACGAGTCGTTGACAACGGGGCAGCGCATTTCTGCCGCTATGCGGATGATAGCCGACTTTCATTGTCCAACCCGCTTGGTCGATATGCTGCTGCATAAAACGTATCCGTTTACATTTAAAGCCGCCTTCGATTGCAGCCCTTCAAGCGATTACGGCGCGGATGCAGAGCCCGGTCTTTGCGTCAAAGGTGTCTATGAATATCCTGCTGCGGAAGGGCTGATCCACACTTATATGACCGACAATTATGCGTTAGGAACCTCTACCCGCGAATTCCATAACGGCATGCAGACGGATGCCTTTCATTTATTGTACAGACGCTCCGCTCCTGTCCGAAAGCTTAATGATGTCGGCACCGTTTTTGCGAGATATGTGAGCGATGACAAGGAAGCAGGCCTGTCCATGAACATCCTGAACGACGAAGGCCGGAAATTAGCGCTTCAGCATGAAAATACGGCTGTTGTTGTGTATAAGCCGAAAACATTTCTGCAATCAGGCATACGCCGGCTGGCGCTGCAGCTTTATTTGACGCTTGGCGACGATGGCGCTGTGCCGGATGAGATTTATTTGGGCGAACAGCCCGTTGCGGGGGAAAAGGGGGAGAGTGCGAGTTTATGCTCCATCTATGTCAAGGATGGGCCTGTCTATATCGCTGTCCATCCTTTGCAGATTTCAAATTTGGGAAGGAACATGGGCATATCCATCACAAGGCAAGGAGGTTTTTTGGCGGTAGCTCTGATTAACTATGAGGGACCTGCCCGAAATTTTAGCGCAGAGGAGCTTCTTGGCGTATGCAACGGTTTTGCCGTGGAGGTAGGGAGCGGGGAGAAGGACGGAGATTTTGCGTCATTTCGGGAGCGGTGCGCACTTTCATCCGTATGCGATTCACTTTCGTCAAGCGTCCATACGAGATACCGCATTACCCGGACGGTGAAGTTCAGTCGGGAAGGCTTGGAGCTGGCGCTGGAATACAGCCCGTTCAGTGAAGGAGTGCGCTACATGTCTGTTAATGGAAAAGCGATGGACTTCCCTGCGCTAGAGCTTTCAGGAATTATGCTGCAATGACGCTGTAAGGGTCCGCGTATGCATAAGCGGATGCCGCATGCGCGGTTCATGGTTTATCGCCGTTATAAAGCATTATAGAGGAGGAGTACGATGAAACGCGGCGAATGGATAAAAATTGCAGTTGTTGTCAGTATGATGCTGGGGTTGATGCCGGTTTGGCAGGCAGATCAAGCCGAGGCTTTGTCTGAAGGTGCTTGGTATGTGGACGCCGTTCAAGGTAACGACGATAATCCGGGAACGGTTGAGCTTCCATTTCGGACATTGAAGAAAGCGCGTGATGCAGTTCGCGGAATGACTGCCGGCATGGGGGCGGATCTTCACGTTTACTTGCGCGGCGGTGCGTTTCGCTTGACTGAAACGGTTGATTTTACGGCGCAGGATTCCGGGCAAAACGGTTATAACGTCATTTATGAAGCCTATCCGGGCGAATCGCCCGTGTTGAGCGGAGATCAAACGATAAGCGGCTGGGAGCTGCATGATGCAGCAAAAAATATTTACCGCGCGGCGGCAGGCGCCGATGCGGAAACAAGACAATTATACGTGGATGGGATACGCGCGATTAGAGCCAGAAGCGAAGGCGGCCTGCCGGACGCCGCGCATGACGATAACGGATTGAGCACTTCGGCAGCAGAGCTTGCGGGTTGGGGCAATCAAAGCGACATGGAAATGGTATTCAAGCAAATGTGGACGAATCCGCGTGGCACTGTAGAGAGCATTACTTTGTCGGAAGGGAAAGCTTTGATCAAAATGAAACAGCCGGGCTGGTATGCTTTGCGCAGCAAAGGCTCCACCTCGGCTACTGTTCCCTGGTATTATGAAAACGCTTACGAATTGCTGGATCAACCGGGCGAGTGGTACTTGGACCGTACCAGCGATACGTTCTACTATATCCCCAGTCCGGGCGAAGATCCCGGCACCGCGCAGATAACTATTCCTAAGCTGGAGCAGCTTGTAACGATTACGGGAACGGAAGCCGAGCCGGTTCATAACATCCAGTTCAGGGGGATAGGGTTTCAATATTCCACCTGGCTTGAACCAAGCAGCGCGCAAGGGCTTCCCGATGTCCAGTCCAATGTGCTGCGCCGGAAAGATCCCGGCACAGGCATCACGACGGAAAGCTTAACGCCTGCCGCCGTGGAGATTATAGCGGGCCGCAGCATTGTGTTTGAGCGCAACCGTTTCTCGCAGCTTGGCAGTGCGGCTATTAATATGTCGGGCGGAAGCCAGAGCAACCGCATCGTCGGCAATGTGTTCATGGATTTATCCGGGAGCGGAATTCAGATTGGGGAAGTGGATATGCGCAATCCCGATCATTATAATCCGCTGGATATAGGCAAGCTGGAGAAAGGCCATATCATTTCCAATAACTTTTTTTATCGGATAGGCGTTGAATATCGCTCAAGCGTTGCCATCTTTGCAGACTATCCGCAAAATATCGAAATCGCCAATAATGAAATATCGAATGTGCCCTATTCCGGCATTACGCTTGGCTGGGGGTGGGGGGATGTTGATACGAGCAACCGAAACAATGTCATTCGCAATAACTACATTCATCATACGATGCAGGAGCTGGTGGACGGAGGCTCTATTTATATGCTTGGCACTTCCTACGATATAACGATAACAGGCAATTACATTAAAGGTCAGAAAAATAATTTTGGCGCTATTTATTTGGATCAGGGAAGCAGCAACATCACGGCGGAGAACAATGTCATCGAGTACGCTGCTATTCCAATCTTCATTAATCCATCCACCAATAATAAAGTGCGGTCCACGTATACGGATAGCCGCAAGCAGGTGAATATGGGAACCAATAGTGAAATTTCCGGTACGGTATATGTTCCGGACGGCAGCTGGCCTGCCGGAGGGCAGGCGATTATTGCGGCGGCGGGAATTGAGAGCGCTTACCGCGATATTATTCCCGCAGTGCCGGATTCCGGGGAGCTAGTGCGGCCGCAGCCGCCCGAACCGTCCCCGTCGCTGCCGGTTGATTTTGCCGGAAAAAGCAGCTTTATAACATCCATCGATAAAACGGGCAAGCTTCGCAACGAATGGGGCGGCTGGGTAGGCATGAAGCTGGAGACGGCCGGCAACCCCATTGTTGTGACAGCGCTTGGACGCGTCAACCTGCCCGGCAGTTACGGCCTGCACCGGATGAAAATCGTGGATGCGGCCACGGGCGCCGATCTTCCGGGCAGCCTCGTTCAGCTTAATCTGTCCGACGCGTCGGCAAACGGAGATTTCAGCTACGTCCAGCTTCCCGCAGCCATTACACTGGAGGCTAATAAAGTTTATTATCTGATGAGCGAGGAAAAGGTTGGAGAGGATGTGTGGTATGACAGCGATATGATAGTTTCGACCGCTTCGGTAGCGACTGCCCGCATCGGGGTTTGGGGCTCGGCCTACAAAGAAAGCCCCCCCGGAGGAAACAGCTTTGTCGGACTCGATTTCCTATACGAAAACGGCGGTTCCGACACTCCTGCGCCTATCCTGCTTCCCGAGCCTGTAACGACGCAGCCTCAACCGGAGCCCGACCCTCTTCCGGTCGATTTGGAGAATACGTCGGGGTTCGTGCAGTCGCTATCAGGCGGTGAGCCGCGCGGCGGCTGGAGCGGTTATGCAGGCATGAAATTTACTGTTGGCAGTACGCCCATTGTATTAACTGCGCTTGGGCGAAAGTTCGAGGCGGGAAATTCTGAAATCCATCTGCTCCGGCTGCTGGATGCCAACACAAAAGCTTTGGTCACGGAGGCCAAAGTAAGGCCGGACGGGGCGCAGGCGGGGGACTTCCGCTATGCGCAGCTTTATGAGCCGGTGCGTTTATTTCCCGGAAGATCGTATTATCTTGTCAGCAAAGAAAATTACGGCGGGGACAGCTGGATAAGCGGCGGAATTTCCGTTTCGCAGCCGGAAATAGGCTCAATAGACGGTCCAATCTATGCTTCCGACGATAAAAAGCCGCGTGTAAACCATTATTTGGGAGAGCCGATTGCCGGAGGCGGATACGCCGGACTGGATTTCCGGTATACGACGGATCAGTCGGCAGAGACCAATCTGCTCAATAACGGAGCTTTTGAGTACAACACTTTAGGCTGGACATCAATGAACGCCACCCTTTCCAGACTGACGGTGACGGCGGACACTTACCATAACAGCGCCGGCTCCGCCAAAGTGACGGTGACAGGCAACTACGGGACAGCGCTGCAGAAGGTGGCGCTCGAAAAAAATAAAACCTATGAATTATCCGTTTGGGTTAAACTGGCGGCAGGCGCCGATGTAGCCCAAATCATTCTTGATCACGGAGCGGGAACGCCGAGATACGGGTATGTCGCTAAAAATACGCCGGTGGATACGACATGGCGGCAGCTGAAAATGAATTACACCTATACCGGCTCCAACGACACGGCGGATGCATCTATTCAGCTGCGGATTGGCAACGGGACGACCAGGCTGACCTATTATTTTGATGATTTTGAAATCAAGGAAGCCGGCAGCGGTAGCCTTATTGGAGAAGTCGAGCCTGGCTCTGGGGAATGAATGGCTGTAAGTTGAACCTGTACGCATAATACAAGCATTGCAGAAAGAGCGGGAATTGGATCCGGATGCGAGCGCCGATACGCCGCTCCAGGCTGGCCAATTCCCCGCTCCGTCTGTATTCGGGACGGAGGTTCTCTTTTGAGTTACCACTTAACGGCTGCAGGAATCAATAGCTCTTTCGAGTGCTTTCCGTATTTTCACCAAGTTTTCAGAAAGTGTTGACCCTTTCTTTAACGTTTAGGGACAAAGGCGTGTCAGCGATTGAATTGCTAAGAGACAAAGATATAATTTTAATTATCAGGTTTAAGCAGGTTTGTCCGATCTGCAATCTCTCATAATTCTGCGGGCACAACATCTTACTTTGTGAAAAAATTCTCAAATGAATCAAATCACATAGCTAAGATGAGGCGAAGGTGTAAGAAGAGTTTCCAAACCTGATCTAAATGCTGTGTAACGGCTAGCAAGCCTGAGCAAAGCACAATAATGGAACAGAGTTTGAAAGGAGGCTGTTAGAAATGGCAATTGATCAGTGCTGTGGAGTAAGCTGGTGACAGGCATGACCGCCGCTGTATACATTGATTGTCCTCACCCCGATGGTCAAATTGCCCGGCCTGCTGCGGGCGGCAAGCCGTTATGGCGAACGTTTGTATTCTCACCGGGCGACATTCTCCATGCTTAGCCGTCTGCGCACATCCTTTTTTGCCAAGCTTATTCCACTAACCCCCGGTATATTGAATAAAAATCGAAGCGGGGATTTGCTTTTGCTGAATGGAGAAGAACATTCCGACGAGCAGTTGTTGCATGTTCTGGCAAAAGCGCAGCTGCCCCATGCATCGTTGAGTGATCCCGTATTGAATGGCAGATGGTCGGAGAAGCCTGAAATGCAAGATTAAAAATTAAAATAAATAAGGCAGCCAGATAGCTCTTCTGAGCCTTCTCAAAAAATACCGCTATTATAAAATAGCAAAGAGATGATACAGAAGGGACATTACATGACTGATGCTTATGAAAATTGGAGCTGCCTTCGGATTGGTTTTTATTGCGGTTATTGTTTTTATTATTCCCTTTTCTTTTGAGCCGCCTGGCGGCACCCGCATGGTAGCCGACCATACAAATCAGACTTATATCGCACCTCCCTGCTTCGATGAAGCCAACCTGACGAATAACCTGGCCGAAGTGGATTGGTCTTGGGTAAAGGAATCGGGCTACAAGGCAGATTCAGCCTGCACTTCGGATAAGCTGGCGACAGCAAAAGAGACGTTAGGAGAAAAGTTTGCCCAGCTGCTGGGGCTGTCCAAAAGCCCTTGGGCTTGGTGAATTTTTGTCCAGAATCTTAGCTGTGGAGGCGGTGCGGGATGCAGGTTGAGTATGCCATTGAGTTCCCCAGAATATTTGCCATAACGGAACGGTTTATAGATGTATTTTCCATTATGCTGCTGCTCGGGATCTTTTATTTCAGAAGCTGCCTTTGGCCGGTCGTTCAAGCTAAGGTCGAGCTCCGAACCATCATTCGTCTGGAAAGAATCGCTGCAGCAGCAGTTCTTTATGCGGCGATTCTATCAGGCGGCTTCGATTGGATTTCCATAACGAAGGTTATTGTCGGCGCAGTCTGGCTCGTAATCGCTTTTGAACGATCAGAGTCTTCCTTCCGGATTGCCAGTGTGAAAATATTCCTGTCTATAATTCTGATTACTACGGTTGCAGCCGGCAACAACCGGGAGCTGGGCGGCTTTGAGAACATAGCCCCGTTAATTATTGCCGCCATGAGCTTCTGCGGCCAGCTTATCTGGTTAGGCGGAGGGCTCGGATTGTGGTTATCCGCTCAAAATCATGCGGGCTTGGCGACGGTTCAGTTGAAATCGCTAACGGACAGGTTCATGTCCTGGGCTTTGTTCAGCCTTCTGTTTATTCTTTTTCCAGAGCTGATAGCGCTATTGCAAGGCGAGTTCTCACCCATCAGGCTCTTTATTCCCCTGGTTATCGCTGGAATGGTTTACGTCTATTCACGCTCCAAGGACATAATTAAACCCGGCATTCTTCACTTGAATATCCTCCTTCTGATTTTTCTGATTGCCCATGCTTCAATTCTGTCGGTCAGCTCCCCATCCCGTGAGGCTGAGCCGTTCTATTGGCATGTAATGGGGACGGAGGCTCATATGTCATTGCGTATTATTCCTCAAACAGAGCAAGCGAGGCTGGACGCATGGCTTCCTACAGGAATGGGAAAACCGGCAGAGGCCGCAGTTGAATTAAGCAAGGAAGGGGCAAAGGTCCAGCTGCCTTTTTCCTTTAAGGAAGGAGGTCCGGATCCCTTTGGTTATGAGGGCTTCGACAAATACACCTATTTGGCTTCAGGGGAATATCTCGATAGCCCCGGAATATGGACTTTGTCCGTTACCGTGAAGGATAGCAAGGGCCGAGTTCATGTATTCAAAAAGAAGCAATTCGTTAATTGACGGAGCGGATGGCCTTGCATTGCGGCATTGGGCTGAGTCTTGCCCCGACCTGAGTCCAGGTCGAGAAACGTTCCAAGGTCCGTTTTGAGAAGACGGAATCTAACCTAGAATAAGGACATAAGCAAACGACTACTACTTAAGTCTGGAAGGCGGTGACAATCAACGATGAAAAAGAATTCCACGCTTGGCCTGATCTTGATTGCAGCAGGTGTCCTGGTCGCAATGAAATTTCTCGGCCTCGGCCATGTGATTGGCTGGCTCGTATCCCTGTTGTTCCCTGTAATTCTGCTCGGCCTCGGTTACATCGGCTGGAGAAACGGAAACCGGCTGATCGGCGGCATCTTGGCCTTTATCGGCGCAATCATGCTGCTTGGCAAGCTTTCCGGTCTGATCCTGGCGCTTCTGGCGATCGGACTGATCGTATGGGGCGTAGCCAAGATTAAGGATAACCGTTCCTACTAACCGCACGAAGCCAACCTTTCGCACTAGCGTCTTACGAGGAGGATTAAAACGATGAGCATCATTCGACGAGTCCGGGATATTACCTTGGCTACCCTGAACGAGCATCTTGAAAAATCGGAGGATCCCGTTAAGCTGATCGACCAATTCCTGTGGGCGACCCGGGAAGAGATCATTCAGTCGGAACGCCTCCATTCCCAATATTCCACGCACAGCCACCATTTGAAAATGCAGTGGCTCCAGGCGGAGCAGCAAAAGGAAAAGCGGGAGCAGCAAGCAGTCACGGCGCTCAAAGCCGGAGAAGAGCAGCTGGCTCGCATCGCGCTTCACGAAAAGGCGTCTGCCGATGAGCGCGCCGCCCAATATAAAGAGCTGTACGAGCAAAGCCGTCTCAACATGGAAGACCTCGAACATACGCTGCAGGAGATGCGCAGCGAGTATCAGATTGTATACGATAAACGCGAATACTACTCCGCCCGCATGGAGTCGCTGAAGCTTCAGCAGCGCATGAACTCGCGTTACGGTTCAACGGGATCTGGACTTAACGGCGGCAAGCCGGAAGGCATGTTCCGCAGGCTCGATGACCGGATCAGCGGCATGGAGCATGAGGCGCGCAGCCTGCGCGAGCTCAGACAGGGCGGACCGGAATCCATTCATGGACGCGCCAGCGTTCCAAATGCGGCTGTCGAGCATGAGCTGGAGCAGCTGAAACGCAAGCTAGGACAAGGAGGTTAACCGATCATGAAGCAACTGTACCGGTCTAGACATAAAAAAATCATGGCCGGGCTCTGCGGCGGACTATCCGATTATTTCAACGTAGATGCCAATCTGCTGCGTATTCTAGTGATCATTTTGACGATCTGTACAAGCGGCGCCGTGATTTTAGTGTACATCCTGGCTGCCCTTGTTATTCCGAAGGAGCCGGTTTATAACGACTATCCGCCAGGCGGCTTTGGCCCATACGGCGGTTACAACGATCCGGGCAGAGGGTACCAGGAGCCGCGCTTCGGCCGCGGTGAAGGAAGAGGACGCCAGCAAGGTCCTTATGGCGGCCCTTACCGCAACCCGTCGCAATTCGACGGCGGCAATGCCGGGCAGCAGTGGGGTGCGGAGACGGAGCCGACGGCGTCAGAGCTGGACAAAATGATGGACGATCTGGAGAAAAAAGCGCTCCGCAAGGAGCTTGAAGAAGTAAAAGCCAAACTTTCGAAGTACGAGAAGGGAGAATAACAACATGGGTATTTTCAAACGGATGAAAGATATTACGAAGGCGTCGATGCACGAGGTATTGGATAAGATGGAAGATCCGGTCGTTATGCTGAATCAGTACCTGCGTGATATGGAGCAGGAGATTCATCAGGCAGAGGTGACCGTTGCCAAACAAATGGCTAATGAGCGCCGCATGCAGCAGCGTCACGAAGAGGCTCAGCGCAGCGCAGCTGACCGCGACAGCAAGGCGGAAGCCGCTCTGCGCTCCGGACAAGAGGATCTGGCCCGCACACTGCTGGAGGAGAAGCTGTACTTCGAAGAAAAAACCGAAGAATTCAGCCGCCTCCATGGGGATGCCAAAGCTCAAGCCGAAGACCTCAAGCATCAGCTGTACGGCATGAAGGACGAATTTTACCAGCTGCGCAACAAGCGTAATGAGCTCGTAGCACGCGCTCAGATGGCAAAAGCGAAAAAGCAAATTTCTCAAACGTCATCGGTAAATAATCTGGATAACGGCAGCGCGTCCCGCGGCTTCAACCGCATGGAGGAGAAAATTCTGCGTATGGAAGCCGAGGCTGATGTTATGCGTACGCCTTACGGTCCAGGAGCAGGAACAGGAGCGTACCGTTCCCAGGTTAAGCCGGAGAACCAGCTTAAAGTTGAAGAGCAGCTGCAACAGCTCAAAAACAAGCTGAACCCTCCGCAGGCGGAGCAAAACTCCTCCGACGATAACTAAAAGGCCCTTGAGGGCCTGCAATCGGGCAGGAATCGTTAAGCAATCGCATCAGCAAGCCCTGTTCAGTCAGCTACAGCTGCCTGTCGGGGCTTGTTTTGCTTGAGGGGGGCTCCTGCTTGTCCAGACACCGCATGAAGCGTTAAAGTAGAGATAGAGAGGGGGATTCGAAGTTGGCGGTCAAAAAACCTCCGGGACAGGAAAGAGAAACAAACCGGCGCAACAGCATGGAAATTCTGATTTGGCTGCTTATTATATTGGGGCTGCTGCTTATTTTGCTGCAGGGAATCGGTTATGTGGAGTTTTTCGCGCTGCAGGGTAAAGCCGCCCTTTACGGCCTCTCCATAATTGCGGTCGGTTTGGCGGCAGTGGCTCTTAAAAGCACCGTTCAGACGACACGGCTTCGCGAAACGCTGCGTAAGCTAAATCAACAGCAGAGCAGACGCAAGGCGATTACGATTCCATCCTCCGGCGAGCAGTCGGAAGCGGAGACGCAGGAGCAGCAGGCGCAGGAGGATTGGCGGGAGCAGGTGAAATTTACTGCTGTCATTGAAGAACGCCAGCGGCTTGCCCGCGAGCTTCATGACGCCGTCAGCCAGCAGCTGTTCGCTATTTCGATGACGGCGACGGCGGTAAGCCGGACGATTGAGAAGGATTGGGAGCGCGCCCGCAGACAGGTTCAGCTCATTGAAGAGATGGCTGCAGTGGCGCAATCCGAGATGAGGGCGCTGCTGCTGCATCTGCGGCCGGTTCATCTGGAAGGGAAAACGTTGGCGCAGGCGCTGGAACGGCTCGTTTCCGAGCTGCAGGCTAAAGTGCCGATGGACATCAGCATTCAGGTTGATCGCAGCATTTTGTTCCACGCAACAGCTGAGGATCATCTGTTTCGCATCGCTCAGGAAGCTTTGTCCAATACGCTCCGCCATGCGAAGGCATCCAAAATGGACATAACTCTAGTACGAGACGGACAAATGGCCAAGCTAAGCTTTACGGATAATGGGACCGGATTCGATCAAGAAGAAAAGAAGCAGGCTTCCTACGGCCTTTTGACGATGGAAGAGCGAATTCACGAGCTGGGCGGCCGCATTGCTATTATGACGGCTCCAGGTGAAGGCACAGCCATTGAAATGTGGGTGCCGATTGAGGACGGAAAGGGGTTAGGCGTATGAGCAGAGCGCTTGGCAAGGAAGAAGGGCCAGCGCAGTCGGTGCGCGTGCTGTTAGTAGACGATCATGAAATGGTGCGAATCGGACTCGCTGCCGTACTGGATACAGAGGAAGGCATTGAAGTTGTAGGCGAGGCGGGCAACGGCAGGGACGGTGTGCGGCTTGCATTGGCCTATACGCCGGATGTCGTTCTGATGGATCTTGTCATGGAAGAGATGGACGGCGTAGAAACGACGCGCCAGATTATGGAGCAGCTGCCGGACACTAAAGTGATTGTGCTGACCAGCTATTTGGATGACAGCAAGCTGTATCCGGTTATTGAGGCCGGTGCGTTCAGCTATTTGCTCAAAACGTCGAGGGCGAGCGAAATTGCGGAAGCGATCCGCGCCGCCTCACGCGGCCAGTCCGTGCTGGAGTCCCAGGTTGCTGCAAAAATGATGAACCGCTTCCGCCAGCCGAAGCAAAGCATGCAAAAAGCTCCGCATGAGGAGCTTACGGAGCGGGAGATGGATGTGCTGAAGCTTGTGGCGCAGGGGTTGTCCAATCAAGAAATTGCGGACAAGCTGTTCATCAGCATCAAAACGGTGAAATTCCATGTGACCAATGTGCTCAACAAACTTGGTGTGGAAGACCGGACGCAAGCCGCCATTTATGCGCATAAACATGATCTGGCCTTGGAATAAGCGGGTGGTACTCGCCTAGATGCTTTCGTGAATCAGCCAGCTCTGTGCTGCCAATCGGTCCTCCAGCATGCCATCCTCGTTGTAAGGGCAATAAGGCAGCGAAATGGAGCTGCTCAGCAGAGCGCGGGCAGGCTGTTGCATATAACCAGCGAGGATCTCTTCTGCGCACGGAAGCAATCCTTCGGCATCAAATAACGCGGAGATTACACCATCCGGCTGCTCCTCCAGCAGTCGTCTCAGCCGAATGCGATCAACCTGCCAAGGCCCTTCCGGCAGACCGGAGAAGCCGGCTTTGCTTCCTGCCGGATGTTCATGCAATCGGCGGAGCTCCGTTTCTACATAGGAGGCCAGGCTTGCGCTGCAGCGAAAATAAAGCAGGCCGAGCGAATTCCATTGCTCCTCCAGCTCAAACACCGTATTGGTAATTCCGTTCAAGTCGGGATTAAAGCGCAGATGCAGACTGCGGCGGCGTTCTCTCATCCGGCGAATGGCCTGCCAAGCGCGATTAACCTCCTCGCTCCAGCGAGCCGTATCTTCCATAGAACGCTGAACGCGGGAACGAGCTTCTTCATAAAAAGGATGCAGCTGCAGCTCCAGCTGCCGTCCCCGGATTACGGAATCAGCCTGGAGAGCGGTTCGCTGTACAGGAGCGGAACGCTCAACCAGTGAGCGCGGGCGAAGCCGTTGAATGCTGTTCACTATGGGAATTCTCCTTTAGTGGAATTTTAATTACGGTGCAGCGAAACACGGCTATCCATTACCCTTTTCAGGTCGATATGTAAACAGCAGCCTGCAGCATTTCCATTCGGGAACTTGCTGCGGGCTGTTTTTTTGTTGCTGAATTAAACAAGCAAAAACAGAAAGGCAAGCGCGGCCAAGCTGACGGCCAAGGCGGTGCCATAATAGCCAAATTCGTTGCGGTTGGGAGGAATTGGGGAAAACCCTCCGAATCCATTACGGAAAGGCGAGAAT
The DNA here is from genome assembly GCF_023715725.1 of Paenibacillus pasadenensis. GTDB lineage: Bacteria > Bacillota > Bacilli > Paenibacillales > Paenibacillaceae > Paenibacillus_O > Paenibacillus_O pasadenensis_A. The sequence goes on along the minus strand of NZ_JAMBOT010000012.1, from coordinate 79,700 downwards.
CCTAGTGGATTTCCACCGAATCCAAACGGAGAGTATGCCGCTGATATCGCGGCTCTTTGCCGGGCGGGCTGTGCTATTGCAGAAACGGCGGCTAAAGGCTTTTCGCCGGATCCGTATGGATAACCAGGACCAAACGGAACCGCTTTGTTTTTACGGGCAGAGGAGTTTTTAGACTTTTTCGATTTCTTCTTTTTCAATTTGGCTGATTTTGCTGAAATTCCTGCTTTTGGAATACTGCCGTTCTGAAGTTTTTCTCCGCCATTCAAATAAATTTGTCCATCACCGCATGCCGACAACACTCCGGTATGCCGGGTACCATCCTGGAGCACCAAGCATACGGGCAATCCGCAATAAGGCCGAATATAATCTTCATGCAAAATCCTGATCGGAACCATGTTAGGCTCATCCTTTCGGGCAAAGTTAGGCTGATGACGACAGTATATTCACCTATGAGCTCATGCGTATGGTCAAACACCCATTTCTTATAAGTGAAAGGGGAATGATTCATGAACCCTCCACAAGGCGCGAAGCGCAAACGGCCGCTGCAGGCAATCGGAATTGTCGCAGCCGGGCTTTTGCTTGCGATGCTGGCTACCCTTTATTCTGCCGGTGCTAGCGGTTCTCTTGGCTGGAGTCTGCCGGATCGTCCTGTGGAAGCGGAGCAGATCCGTTCTGCTTCGGCGCAGGATATAGGGCGGTTATGGCATTGGTCGGACGGCGAGCTGCAAGGCGGGGCTGCAAACGGCAGCTGGGAGCTGAAATGGATCGTGAAAGGCCTGACTGAATCGGACGCAGGCGGATTAGCCGAAAGGCTCGGCATCCCTCAATCAGATTTAAAGCCGGAAGAGAATGAGTCAGACGGTCATTCGGGCATTCTATGGCAGGCGGACCATGAGACGGCAGGCGGAAAAATGACTGCAGCGGCCGTCAAGGTAGGCGGAGATGCAGCGGATCAGGTACTGACGATTCTAAGGTTCTATCCTGCCGGACATGTTCAGCGAAGCCTTCTGGAGAGCATCGACGTCAAAATCCGCGAGTTGGTCCACGATACCGGGACGGCAGCCGAGCCGCTGCTAAGCTTAAGGCTGAGCGGGCAAAAGCTTCGTGCGGACAGCGTGCAAAGGATAGGGCAAGCGGCGGGCGCATCCAGTTTGGACGAGTATCGGGATGAAGCAGTTCTAATTCGTACGTATGCCTCTAATGGCGTGGATGCGTCAATCCGTCTAGATCTAGGAGATCGGGAGTCCGAAGCAAGCCTGCAAATTGCAGAAAGGCTGCCCCAAACTGCAGCCAAACAGCCGGCTGATGCTGCTGTGACAATCGGTATACCGCTAATTTCAGGAGAGGCGTTGGATGTGCAACATGAAGGAACGTGAAGCGACCATGAAGATTAGGTGAGATCAATAGCGGTTGAAGCATCGATATGATACACTACATACCATATCAACCCGATCCAACCAAAATTTACGACGAAAGAATGAGGAACATGAACTACTCTAACAAACAGGAACTGACAGCCGCCGAAGGCGCGGTCTACTATCTGTTCGGAGCCACCGGCGATCTGGCGCGGAGGAAGCTGTTCCCGGCGCTGTTTTCCTTATATAAAGAAGGCAAACTGGCGGAGGATTTCGCCGTTGTCGGCCTAGCGCGCCGTCCGCGCGACAACGAGCAGTTCCGTCAAGATATCTATGAGTCGATTCAGGAATTTTGCCGTTATAAGCCGACCGATCAAGAGCTGTGGGAGCGTTTTGCGGAGCATTTTGTTTACATGCCGCTCGATATTCATAATGTAGAAGGCTTCCGCGAGCTGGATCGTTTGTCCACCGACTTGGACAAAAAATTCGGTATCAACGGAAACCGCCTCTTCTATCTGGCGCTTGCGCCGGAGCTGTTCGGGCCGGTATCGTTCAACCTTCGTGACGGTGGCCTGCTGGAGTCCAAAGGCTGGCATAAACTCGTTATCGAAAAACCATTTGGCTACGATCTGGAATCGGCCCGTGAGCTGAACAGCCAGCTGAGCCAAGTGTTCAAAGAAGAAGAAGTGTACCGGATTGACCACTACCTCGGCAAAGAGATGGTGCAAAACATCCAGGTGTTACGCTTCGCCAACCAGCTGTTCGAGCCGCTTTGGAACAAAAATCATATTGCCAACGTGCAAATTACGCTGTCGGAGACGGTCGGCGTTGAAGAGCGCGGCGGTTATTATGATCATTCCGGCGCGCTGCGCGATATGGGCCAGAATCATATTTTGCAGATGATTACGATGATCGCGATGGAGCCTCCGGGACGTATGCATCCGGAAAGCCTGCGCGACGAAAAGGTGAAGGTGCTTCGTTCGCTGCGTCAGTTCGGCGACAGCGAGGATGTGCGCGGGCATGTCGTTCGCGGTCAGTATTCGGCCGGCAGCAGCAGAGGCAAGGATCTTCCAGGTTACCGTGAAGAAGAAAAGGTAGATCCGGTTTCTTCAACGGAGACGTATTTTGCAGCAAAAGTATTTGTAGACAATTTCCGCTGGGCGGGAGTGCCGTTCTACATCCGTACAGGCAAACGCCTTCCGGTCAAAACGACCGAGGTTGTAATCGAGTTCAAAAACGTTCCTGACAACGTGTTGTTCGCGAAACGCCATAACCTTGGCCCGAATCTGCTTGTTATCCGCGTCAATCCGATGGAGGGCATCTATCTTAAGATCAACGCCAAACGTCCTGGATCTGACAACGAGGTTCAACCGGTAGCAATGGAGTTCTGCCAAAGCTGCCAGATCGGCATTAACACTCCAGAAGCCTACGAGCTTCTGATCTATGATGCGGCGCGCGGCGATTCCACGTACTTCACCCGTTGGGACGAAGTAGCGGCAGCCTGGACATTTGTTGACCGGATCGCAGCCGCATGGCGCGAGTCGTCCGAGGACCTGCGCTCGTATCCTGCAGGATCTTGGGGACCGAAGGAAGCGGAAGCTCTGCTGGAGCAGGACGGTTACTTCTGGTGGCCGGTTAACGGCCAAGCGGAAGACAACGTGATTTGGGTAAGCGGAAACGGCAAATAAGCCTCTGCTGACTTGGCATAGAAATTAACTCTTAATCCTGTTCGGGTTCCCGGACAGGATTTGAGGCGTTTACGGCGCGTTAGGATGGAATTTGCTTGCGCGGAGCAGGTGTTACAGGGTTTAATGGAATGTGGGACTGCGGCTGGCCGCTGTCCAATCCAATCATCGAGGAATTTTAAGCTTGATAAAGCCGATTTGATTCAGGAAGCCGATCCGCTTCCGGGAGCACATTTCTAATACGAAGGACATTAATAGAAGCAAGCAAGGAGACTCTTATGACATTAATCAATGAAATTAAACAAGAGGTGGACAAACGGCGCACCTTCGCCATCATTTCCCACCCTGACGCCGGTAAAACGACGCTGACCGAAAAGCTGCTGTTGTTCGGCGGCGCAATCCGCGAAGCTGGCTCCGTAAAAGCGCGTAAAGCGAGCAAACACGCCACTTCCGACTGGATGGAAATTGAGAAACAGCGCGGTATTTCGGTTACCTCTTCCGTCATGCAGTTTGACTATAACGGACATCGCGTAAATATTTTGGATACACCGGGCCACCAAGATTTCAGTGAAGACACGTACCGCACGCTCACAGCTGCGGACAGCGCCGTCATGCTTATCGACGTTGCCAAAGGCGTCGAGGCTCAGACGATCAAGCTGTTCCAGGTTTGCCGCCGCCGCGGAATTCCGATCTTTACCTTTATCAACAAGCTGGACCGGGAAGGGCAAAGCCCGTTTGATCTGATGGAGGAGCTGGAGCGCGTGCTCGGCATCCGTTCAGTACCGATGAACTGGCCGATCGGCATGGGCCGCGAGCTTTGCGGTGTATACGACCGGATGAAAAATCAGGTCGAGCTGTTCCAGGGCAATGACCATTCTACGATTGAGGTTAACAAGGTGGAAAACTTCCGTGATCCTGTTATCCGAGAGATGGCCGGGGATTATTTGGCCGATCAGCTGGAGCAGGAGCTGGAGCTGCTTGATGTAGCCGGCGACCAATTCGATTTTGAAAAAGTTCGGGCGGGCGAGTTGACACCGGTGTTTTTCGGCAGTGCCGTCAACAACTTTGGCGTGCAGACGTTTTTGGAGAACTTCCTGCAGCTGGCGCCAAAACCAACGCCGCGCAACAGCACCAACGGTGAGATCGAGCCTACGAACGAGAAGTTCAGCGGATATGTGTTCAAAATTCAGGCGAATATGAATCCGGCCCACCGCGACCGTATTGCTTTTCTGCGTATTTGCTCCGGCCGTTTCGAGCGCGGCATGAGCGTGAAACATGTGCGCCTTGGCAAAGATATTAAGCTGTCGCAGCCGCAGCAGTTTCTGGCTCAGGACCGGGACATCGTCGAGGCGGCATATCCAGGCGATATTATCGGCTTGTTCGACCCCGGCATTTTCCGGATTGGTGACACGCTGTCGCAGATGAAGGAGATCGAATTTGACGAGCTCCCGACATTCTCTCCTGAGATTTTCGCCAAGGTATCGATCAAAAATGCGCTGAAGAAAAAGCAGTACGAAAAAGGCATCGACCAGCTGACGGAGGAAGGGACCATACAGGTGTTCCAATCCGCAAGCGGCTTCGAGGATACGATTCTTGGCGTAGTCGGCCAGCTCCAATTCGAGGTATTTGAATACCGGATGAAGGCTGAGTACGGCGTTGATGTCATCCTGCAGCGCATGCCGTTCCAGTTCGCGCGCTGGATCGTCGATGATAAAATCGATCCGTCCAAGTTCCGCATCAACTCGACATTGGTGAAGGACAAAAAAGGGAACTACGTTGCATTGTTCGAAAATGAGTACGCGATGCGGACGGCAGTAGATAAAAATCCGACGTCCAAGTTTTTGGAGACAGCTCCTTAAGTGGTTTACTGAAGCTGGATGAAATAAAACAAAGCCAGCCGGTCTCGACCGGCTGGCTTTTACTGCTGGTGAAGTTAATGAAGCCTTTCCACGGTTAAGCGAACAGACTGATGCTGTTGCCGTCCGGATCCTGCACAATGGCGTACCGCTGTCCCCAGAACGCATCCCACGGCTCGCGCAGCCCATATCCATGCTCGGCTAGCTTTGCATAAACGGCGTCTACGTCCTCAGAGCTGGAGCATTTAAAAGCAAGCTCGATGCGGTGCCCCGTCGGCTCTACCCAATCTCCGTACACCTGAACCATCGTCTCTTGGATATCAAATGCAAGACGGACGCCTTCCTGATCCACCTCAACATGAGTGTTTTCATTTTCTGACTCAGGAATGTCCAGGCCAAGCATGCGGTAAAAATTAAGCGACGTCCTCATTTCTTTTACGACAATTCCAACGAGATCCAGCTTAATTCCCATTTTCTCAGCTCCCTTGTCCATTTAATACATTCAGTATAACGTTCATGGGAGATTGGAAGAAAGCGGTTGACAGAGGAAAATGTCCTATGAGAAAATGTACGCGCGTACATTAATCGGTTATAGATTTTAAATGAAGGCAATTAGGCACAGCAAATGAGGTGATTAATATGCGCAAACTGGTAGCAGAAATGGCCGGAGTGTCTGAAGCGACAGTATCACGTGTGTTCAGCGGCTCCGATACGGTCAAGGAAAACACCCGTTCCAAAGTGTTGAAGGCAGCGCAGGAGCTCGGTTATGTGCCGAATGAGCTGGCGCGCCAGCTAGCCCGTAAAAAAAGCGGCAATCTCGGCGTTATTTTGCCTTATGTGCCCAAAGCAAGGCTCTTCTCCACTTATTATTTTTATGAAATGTTAGGCGGCATCAGCGAGGCGGCTCAGGAGCATGGAGTAAATTTGCTGCTGCTGCATCGCAAGCCGGATGAAAACGGCAACTATGAGCTGCTGTTCAGGCAGCAGAAGGTCGATGGCTTAATCGTGTTAGGCGCGCGCGAGGTGACGGAGGAGCGGGAGGAGCTGCTGCAGATGGATGCGGAGGGCAGGCCTTTTGCCTTTGTTAATCAGCGGATGGATGGACTAGAGCATCGGGCCGTCGAGGCGGATCACCGGCGGGGAAGTTTTCTTGCTTGTGCTCATTTGCTGGAGCAGGGCTGGGATAAGCCGGCTTTTGTCAAAGGGCCGGGCGACTTCTCCAACACGCTGGACCGGCTGGAGGGCTTCCGCGATGCGCTGCCGGATGAGCTGAAAACGAGCCACGCGGAGCTGCAAGGCAACTATAGCCGTACGAGCGGGCTGGCGCTTGCCGAGGAAGCGGCTAGTCTGCTGCGTTCAGGCATTGCGGACGCGTTTGCAGCGGCCAATGACCGAATGGCAATAGGGCTGCTGCAAGGACTAAAACAGCGTGGGTTTGAAGCGGGACAAGACTACGGATTGACTGGTTTTGACGACTCCGACGGCGCCCGTTTGACCGATCCGGCGCTTACCTCCATAGCAGCGTCTTTTTTCGAGACCGGCCGGGAGGCGGCGCTGATTGCGCTGAAAGTGAATTCAACGCCTGCGGCCAAGCTGCCTGTACAGCTCGTCGTGCGGGAATCCAGCTTGCGCGGCTGATGTGTCATTCTATATACATGAAGGGAGATCGGAATAATGTCAGCTTCTAACCCGAAAAAGCAAGGCAAACTTCGCGTCGGTATGGTCGGCTACAAGTTTATGGGCAAGGCGCATAGCAATGCGTACCGGGCGATGCCGATGTTTTTCAGCGAGGCGCCCCTGCAGCCGGAAATGGCCGTAATATGCGGACGCGACCCCGAAGGGACCGAATTGGCACGTTCGCAGTTTGGCTGGCAGGAGCTCGAAACAGATTGGCGCAAGCTCGTTCAGCGCGACGATATCGATATCATTGACATAAATACTCCGAGCGATTCTCACCTGGATATTGCTATTGCCGCAGCTCAATCCGGCAAGCATATTTTGTGCGAAAAGCCGCTTGCTGTTACACTTCAGGATGCCCGAAAGATGCTCCATGCAGCGGAAAAAGCAGGCGTGAAGCATATGACCGGTTTTAATTACCGGTTCGTTCCGGCAGTGCGTCTGGCTAAAAAACTGTTGGATGAGGGCAGGGTAGGCAAGATTTATCATTTCCGGGCTCGTTTCCTGCAGGATTGGCTCGTTGATCCCGAATTTCCTCTCGTCTGGCGGCTGCGCAAGGAGATTGCAGGCTCAGGAGCGCAGAGCGATTTGGGAGCGCACATCGTTGATTTAGCCCGTTATCTCGTCGGGGAGTTCGAAGAAGTGGTCGGCATGAGCGAGACGTTCATCAAGGAACGTCCGCTGCCCCGGGAACTTTCGGGAAACAAAGATAACTCCAGTACAGAGCGCGGTCAGGTTACAGTAGACGATGCAGCCGTGTTTATGGCGCGTCTGGAAGGCGGCGTTCTTGGAAGCTTTGAGGCGTCGCGATGCGCACCGGGCCATAGGAGTTTGAATACGTTTGAGATCAACGGAAGCGAAGGGAGCATCCGTTTCGACTTTGAACGAATGAACGAGCTGAGCGTTTACTTCACCGGAGACGACGACGATGTACAAGGGTTCAGGCGTATACTGTGCACGGACCCCGCCCATGAATATGCGGATGCGTGGTGGCCGCCTGGGCACACGATCGGATTTGAGCATACGTTTACGCATGAGGTACTGGAGCTGATGAACGCCATTGCGGAGGACCGCCTGCCCTCGCCGAGCTTTGCGGACGGAGTCAGATGCCAGGAGGTGCTGGAGGCGGTTGAGCAGTCCATTGCAGAGCGGCGCTGGGTGTCGCTGGCGGAGTTGGCGGAGAGCTGAAGTATTGTGGAGCAATTCACAAGCATGCAAAAAGCCAAAGGCTGGGCCTTTGGCTTTTTGCGTTAATTGCCTCAGCTGTTTTGTGCTGCTTCAAGCGTTTTGAAGATGTCCGTGCAGCTTTGACACAAGCGATTGCTGTTCTTCCGCTGCGCTGTCTTTCCAGATCATTTCGAACAGAACGCCAAGGCCCGGAAGCGCTTTTTCGTCACTATCAATGGATTCACGGATGATTTCGTCGAGCTCTTCCCGGGACTTGTCCTGAACGATCTGGGCAATGGCCTGCCTCAGGTTAAATGAATTCAATACGCTCACTCCCCCTGTTGGATGATTCTGTTTAGAGTGCCCTTTTCGTCGGGATGACATTCGGGAAAGCTGCCATTTGTTATGGTATAATGTTCGTTACAAGCGGGAGTGGAAAGGCGGAATGGTGGAGCATGCGCAAAAAGCAGTTTGCCGTCATCGGCATGGGCCGGTTCGGCTCCAGTGTAGCCCAGGCGCTGTCAGAAATGGGCTTTGAGGTGCTGGCGGTAGACAGCGATGAGGACCGCATTCAGGAGGTCGCGTCCATCGTTACTCATGCGGTATCGGCCGATACGACCGATGAGGAAGCGCTGCGCGCAATCGGAATGCGCAATTTTGACGTTGTAGTTGTCGCCATTGGGGAAGACATCCAGGCGAGCATTTTAACAACACTGATTCTCAAGGATTTAGGCGTGCCATATTTGATTGTCAAAGCGCAGAACGAGCTGCACGGCAAGGTACTGGGCAAAATCGGAGCCGACCGCGTTGTGTACCCCGAGCGGGATATGGGACTTCGCGTTGCGCATCATCTGATTTCGCCAAGCGTGCTGGATTTTATCGAGCTTTCGCCGGATCACGGCATCATTGAAATCCAAGCGCCCGACGCAATGATCGGTCGCACGCTCAAGCAGCTGGATATCCGGTCCCGGCATCGCTGCAACGTGCTGGGCATTAAAAATAACGGCAAAATGGACATTACCCCGATGGCGGATCATGTGATTAAACCGGAGGACATTCTGGTCATCGTAGGTGCAAATAAGGATTTGCTGAGTCTTGAGGTCGCCTATGCGGTGGAGCGGGAAGTGAAAAACCGATGACGGCGGAGCTGGTTTTAACTTCAACAGGCAATTCCCGGGTGAAGGCTTGGGCCTCGCTGCTGGAGACGAAACACCGGAACCGCACGGGGCAGTTTTTGGCCGAAGGCATACATATGCTGGTTGAAGCGCTTGAATGCGGGGCTGCGGTACGCACCATCGTGTACGATGCAGAGCGGGGGCTGCCCGCCGAGCTGCTGGAGCCGCTGCGCCTCCATGGCGCCGGGGTTGAGCTAGTAGCTGCGGCTCGCTCTGTTATTGCGAAATGCACCGGCACAGACTCGCCGCCGCCAGTGTTCGGCGTAGTTGACAAGCCAGTCGCAGACCATACGGCGCTATTTCGCGAAAAAGGCCTTGTCGTCGTGCTGGACGGCGTACGCGACCCGGGCAACGCCGGAACGATTATCCGCAGCGCAGATGCCGCTGGAGCGGACGCCGTAGTGCTTGGCAAAGGTTGTGTGGACTTGTACAATCCCAAAACAGTCCGCTCAACGATGGGCTCTCTCTTTCATCTTCCCGTCGTGGAAGGCGACTTGGCCGAGCTGCTGCCGGAGGCGCGCGCCAAGGGCATGGCGATTGCGGGCACAAGCCTGCAGGCAGCGCGGAACTGCTACGAATGCGACTTTACCGGACCGCTCTGGCTGCTGCTCGGCAACGAGGCGGACGGACTGTCCGAGACTTCACTGCAGCAGCTTGACTACGGAGTCATCATTCCGATGAAGGGCCGCACTGAGTCGCTGAATGTGGCGATGGCGGCAACGGTTGTGCTGTATGAGGCATTGAGGCAGCGGGAGTTTGCAACAACGTAACCTGCTCACAAACCGTTCTCAAATTCAAAAAAGACTGGAACTAGGTTATCGATTTATCAAACCATTTCCAGTCTTTTTGTTTTGTTATAGTCCTCCTTAAGTAAGTGATCGATTATTACCTCATATGAGATCTAATTTAATCTATACTATTTTTGTATTCTGTTGGGCTGTATCCTGTATATTGTTTGAAGACTTTGCTGAAGTAAAAGGGATCCGTATAACCTACATGTTGCGCTACTTCCTTAATAAGTACAAAGGGATGCTCCCGAAAAAATCGACAAGCCTCGTCCATACGGATTTTGATTAGGTAGTCCGGAATCGAGGTCTGATAAATACGCTTGAATACCCGATTTAAATACGCTGGATGAAGTTGGTATGCATCTGCGATACTAGTTAACGAAATGTTCTCATGATGATGCTGCTGCATATATTGCATAGCTTCTTTAGCCCAGTCTCGCTGGACAGTTTGATCTTGTTCCGAGCGAAAAAAATAGGAACCCCAAATTTCGGTGACATTGGTGTGTAAATCAGAGATGGTTCGCGATCTCCAAACCTCTTCATAGATTTCGGTCTCCATAGCCTGCTTATTCTGAAAAGTGCTCTGAAAGGAATCTTTTAGTAAGGTATGCAGTAAATGAGATGTGTGCATAAGCAGAAATTCCCAGCCTTTTCGAGTAGACAGAGCGGCATGACGGGCTTGTTCATGAAACAAAATATCCAGTTCTTTGGAGAATAGTTGCTTCTGCTGCTTGTCAACAAACTGGGCAAGACGGGACAAAAGGGGGTGAAGTGTTGCAAACAGAGGATTCAGATCCATTGAAACATCATCGGAAACCCAAAAGCCGCTTCCCTCGAAACGACTTTTCTCACGAGATTGTTTCTTGCATTCAGCGAGAAGTGCTGGAATGGGCTGAAGGCCTTTCAAAGAAAGAGCGGCTGCTGTCGTAACTCCCGAATTTGAATGCGAGACTTTTTGAATTGTTTGGGTCCAAATCGTACGCCGTTCAGTGGACCAAGTGTGAAGACCGAACAAATAGGTGATCTCGTTTCCCGAACTGGATGATAGCGGGGTAGCCTTTTCTCCCTCCGTCAGCGTTGCAATCATAGGTTTTAGTAGGTCAGGTGACAAGTTATTCATCGGAGACCAAGCACTCACTATAACGTAGTAGGCTTGGTAGAATAGTTCCTTAGCAATTCCTCTCCACTCACTCTCCGTACTGTACGAATCTGCCGCCTCAACAATACGCTTCGCCACTTCGTGTTCAAGCAATTCCATATCGTACGAGAGTTTATTTTTCATTTTATTCAACAATTCCATAATGTCTGCGTCCGTTACAGGTTTGAGCAGGTAGTCCGTAATTCCGAGTTTAATAGCTTCCCGTAAGTACGAAAAGTTGTCATGGCCGCTAAGAATGGCACATTGAACACTGGGCAGTTGCTCTCTCATTTTCCCTATTAATTGAATGCCATTCATTACTGGCATGCAGATGTCTGTAATGATGGCATGCGGTTGCGTCCAATTCAGTTCGACGAGGGCATCTTCTCCATTATTGTAAACACCGACGACTTTAAAGTCGTGGCTCAAGTTACTGATCTTCTCACGAAGATGCCTAAGAATTCGAGGTTCGTCTTCAACGAGAATCACTCGGAACATATCTTTGCTCCTTCCTTATCTGAATGACAAATTCCATGCCCGGCTCTCGTTGTCTAAGGTAGAAACGGACGTCTTCATTCCAGAATAATCGGCAACGGGTTAGTGTATTGACAATGCCCAGATGACCGAGCTCTTGATTGGATAAGGTGAGCAGGTCCCGTAACTGTCCATTGTTCAATTCTTGAATTAGGGATTGCGTCTCGGCAAATGCATCTGCTGTAAATCCGGATCCGTTATCTTGGAGGCGGATTTCCCACGATAAGGATGCTTCAACTTGCTTAGCCGATACTTCTATGTGCCAAGGTGGTCGAACGGACTGAAAGCCATGAGCGAAAGAATTTTCCACAAGGGGCTGCAACAAAAACTTGGGAACAGGCTCATCCTCCAGATGAGGATCGATTTCGACCGAGAATTTAAATTGATCTTCATATCTAAAACGCATGAGCTCCAAATACTGAATTGTATATTGGGATTCCTGCTTTAGCGTTATAACTCTCGTCATAGAGTTGGTCGAATAACGAAGCATCCCACTGAGTTGCTGGGAAATGCGTGCGTATTCAGGGAACCCCGATTCGTCTGCGTAGGAAGCCATGGCATTCAAGGTATTAAATAAGAAGTGAGGATTCATCTGGGCATACATAGCTTGCAAATGAGCTAAACTCTCTCTTTGTTGAAATTGGATTACCTCGTTCAAGGAGTGATTAAGTCGAGCCCTCATTTCCTCGAAAGTTGCATATAATGAGGCGATTTCCTTAGTTTTCTGCAGTTTTTTGACTTTCGAAATGGAGATGCTGTCAATTGTTATCTTCTCGAACTGCCTCTGTAAATACCGTATTGGAGATGCAATACCCGCTGATAACACGTAGGCAATGAGGAATGATGCAATCTCGCCAACGATTGCCAGAATGAAAGTGATTTGTCTTAATTGAACGATTGGCTGCATAATTTCCGACTTCGGCTGCTGAATGAGAATCGTTAATCCGCTAAATTCAGATCGAACCTGGCTCCAGATATCTGTGTCGCTCCCATCGGCCCGTTTGATTTCTAACACGCCTTCTGTCCATCTAGGAATCGTAGGGGGAGCGGCTTTTTCCTGACTATACGGATAAAACACTTCTCCCTCGTCGTTAATGATGTAGACACTTGCCCTCGACGTCGCATTGCGGCCGATTTCTATGGATTGAGCGAGAAGTTCGTAAGACTGTTGAACTTCGACTGCTGTTGGTGGAAAAGCGGCTGGAAAATTAAAGCTTCGAGTTAATGAAAAATAGATCGGATGGTTCTCCTGCCATTCGCTTGGATGGGGAGGAACCAAGAGTTTGTCCCCCTCTAATTTAAACGCTTCTTTTAACCAGTGTGCTTGCTGTATACGCTGCTTCTCATCGGTAACGGTATTCATATTTTGTCCGTAAGTCAGGAAGAAGCCGTCCATGTTAATTAAATTAATTTGCGCTGCAATGAACCAAGGACCATTAAATAATGCAAGCATGGATTCGTACTTTTTCCGCTCCGCGAAGCTCTGGAACGAAGAAGAGTCTTCATTGGCTTGCTCCAATAAATAATTCTTAATTTCAGAGCTGTAAATCACCTGTGCGGAAATCCGGTCCATGTCTTCAATCATATTATCCAGCGTCTCTTGGTATCGAAATAACTGCTGCCGATTGGTCTCTTCTATTTGGATCATAAGATCTTTCGATGTTTGTTTGTAGTATAGATAACTGCTGCTTGCAACCAAGACCGAACTTAGCAATGTAAAGCTGAGTAACAATCGAGTCTGAATGCTAACCTGCATGATTTTTCCTCCCTATAATATTGTAGCACGCAGTATGCAAAATATAGTAAAAGGTTCGATATTTACAGGCCAGAGGTTCACTATCTCCATTCCGAACACATGGTCGAGAGCCTAAAATAAAGATGCAACTCTCGCACTTACACAAATTTGGAGGGGTCCCAATGACTAAAGGTAAAACAGTATTGCCTCTGCTCACGCTCACCATGTTGCTTGCCGCTTGCGGAAATAACACCGACAACGGAAACGCATCGAATAAGGGAAGCAGCGAAGTATCCGGTTCGAAAGCAGCAATAGCATCGCCATCGGTCGAGAATAAGTCGGTCACGCTGAAGGTACTCGTCGCCAGCGACTGGCTGAACGAGAAGAAGTGGCAGAAAGTGTTCGATGACTATGAGGAGAAGACGGGCAATAAGCTGGACATCCAAAGTGCTCCGGTCAATAATTACGCCGACCTTGTCAGCACGCGATTGGCTACGAAGGATGCTCCGGACTTGCTATTCTACTGGGGACAGCCTGGCAACGTGACGAAGCTTCAACCGGAGAAGAACTTGTTGGACTTGAGCAACGAGGAATTCGCATCCCGCATCAATCCGGCGGTGACGAAGTACTTCCTGAAGAACGACGACAAGCTGTATGGCATTCCGGTAACGGGGCTCAACGTGGCAGGCGTTATTTACAACAAGAAGGTATTCTCGGATCTTGGACTCGAAATTCCAAAAACTTATGACGAGTTGTTGACTATAAGTGAAAAGATTAAGGCCGCTGGCATTACGCCGGTGTACGAAGCTGGTAAAGAAGGATGGCCGCTGCAGCTGTTCACCTTCAGTAGCGTTGCAAACGTCATGAAGAAACAGCCGGACTTAATGGAAAAGATCAATACACGCCAAACGACCTTTGATCAGATTCCTGAATTTGTCGACACGCTTCAAAAACAAAGCGATCTGCAAAAGAAAGGCTACCTGAACAAGGACCTGTTTTCCGGAACGTACGACATGTCGCTTGAGCAAGTGGCGACAGGCAAGTCGGCCATGATCTTCCAAGCAGACTGGGCGATCGGTCCTCTCCTGGAGAAGTATCCGGATGCGCAAATTGGGATGTTCCCGATGCCATGGGACGGCGACGGGTATGCGGCGATCTCAGATCCTATCGGCCTGTACGTGCTTAAGAATTCGCCAAAAGCAGAAGCGGCTAAAGATTTCTTGAATTTCTTCAGCAGTCAAGAACAACTGACTAAATACTTCAACGAAGTGAAATCGATTCCGACATGGACGGGGCTGGACGTGCCGCTAAACCCGGGAACAGCCGATATGAATACGTTTGTGGAGCAAGGAAAGGCTATTCCATTCTTTAACTCGCTTGCAGTAGTGGAGATCGGAGATTATCAGTCGATTTTGCAACAATTGTACGGCGGACAGCTGTCACCGAACGAGGCAGCAAAAGGGCTGCAATCCAATATTGATAAGAATGCCAAAGCTGCAGGAATTGCCGGCTTCTAGAGATAAACGCAAGAAAGGGTTGGAGAGAACGATGCTGCATAGAAAAATGTACCCCCTGTGGCTTATTGCTCCCGCATTTGCTATTTATGCCATTCTTTACCTTTATCCGACGTTCTCAGGATTCTACTATTCTCTTACGGACTGGTCGCCTTACAAAGATACTCTTAAATTTGTTGGATTTGATCAATTCGTAGAGTTATTTCACACGAAAAGTATGTATCTCGCCATGAAGAATACTGTTATTTATGCAGTATTGGTGACGATTTTGCAGAACGGGCTCGGGATTCTCCTAGCCCTTCTGTTAAACTCCGCGCTTGCCGGACGAAACTTTTTTCGGGGAATATACTTCCTGCCAAGCATCTTAAGCGCGCTTGTTGTTGGTTATATGTTTACGACCGTCCTCCACAGGGATGGATTATTTAATCAATTCCTGTATTATTTAGGGCTATCGAATCTGCAAAGTGATTGGCTAGGCGATCCGATGCTTGCTCTCTATACCATAACTGCGGTTAACATATGGCAGTGGGCCGGCTCCTCCATGGCCTTATACCTTGCTGGTTTGCAGGGTATTTCAAAGGATATGCTGGAAGCAGCGATTATTGACGGAACAACTAGTGCGCAGCGTCTTCGATATGTCATGCTTCCTACGCTCGCACCAGTGGTTACAATTAGCGTGCTGCTAAGTATGATCGGATCTATGAAGGCGTTTGAAATCATTTTTGTTACAACTGGTGGTGGACCTGGCGGGGCTACCGAGGTCATGAACACGTATATTTTCAAACAGTTCGGATCAGGGCTTTATGCTTACGGTACGGCTGCGAACGTCGTCTTGTTCCTTTCCGTGGCGATTATATCCATTCTCTTGGTCAAGCTGATGCAGAAAGGAGAGACGGCAGAATGAGGACGCGAAAGGGCTTCTGGCTTCGGACAGCGTTAGCGGGATTAGGGAGTTTGCTCATTATTCTGCCGTTACTGCTAGTGGTTTTCGGCTCCTTGAAAAATCCAGCAGAAGCTTCCGAGCTGAACCTTAACTTGCCAAGTCAATGGATGTGGTCGAACTATAAAACCGTGTTCATTGAAGGACGTTTATTAAATGGTTTTAAAAATAGTATTATTGTAACCGCTTCTACAGTTGCGATTACAATCCTTGCAGGCTCCATGTGCGCCTATTTCTTAGCGAGGCGTCAGGGCCGTTGGGTGCAATATCTATTTTTCTTCTTTTTTGCTGGCATGATTGCGCCCCCATCCATGATTCCTACGATCAAACTACTGCAAAACCTACAAATCTCCGGGCAATTTTTCGGTTTGATTCTATTCATGAGCGCGCTAAATCTTCCATTTACCATCTTTATTATGAGCGGGTTTGTTCGCTCCTTATCTAGAGAATTGGATGAAGCGGCGACAATTGATGGAGCGGGGAGCTTTTATACGTTTAGAAGAATTATTTTTCCGTTACTGAAGCCATCCATTGCAACCGTTACCATATTTGTTGCGATGTCTGCCTGGAACGATTTCCTTAATACACTTTATATCATTAGTGACAGTGGCAAGTGGACACTTCCCTTCTCCGTTTATAATTTTGTCTCCCAATATGGAACTCAGTGGCATTATGTATTTGCTGATCTGTTATTAGTCATGTTGCCTATGCTGATCGTATACCTATTCCTTCAGCGATATATTATCGAAGGCATGACAGCCGGATCCGTTAAGGGGTAGTTTACCCTTAGGATACAACTGTTGTTTGAGTGAGACTCGTCTATTCACTGGACGAGTTTTTTCTTGCCAAAATAAGCGAGAAAGCAAGTCTAAACAGGTTCGATATTTACAGGTCAGAGGTTCACTATTTCCATTCCGAACAGATCGTTGATTGCCTAAAATAAAGATGCAACCAACGATTCTAGGATTGTACTATTCTCACACGTAATCTATGTACTGGCAGGGCGTCATCGAACAAATGAGGAGGGAATTGTTGTGTACAATAGAAAAAGCGGTAAAAGAATTGTAACCTTGTTGTTGGCGGTCACCCTGGTGACAGTGAACCTGTTAGGCTTTACCCAGCCCGTGAATGCCTCGTATACCAGTGGGGAACCCCAGACCCCGCCGATGGGGTGGAACTCGTTTGATACCTTCTTCGATAATGAAGAATTGAACGAGGCCAATGTAAAGGAGATAGCGGACTATATGGCCGCCAATTTGAAGGACAGCGGGTATATCAATGTTAATCTGGATGGCGGCTGGTGGACCAATGAAGGCCGAGGCGCCATACATATTGACGAATACGGGCGGCCGATTCCAGGCGTTACAAGGTTTCCTTCAGCTGCAGGCGGCGCCGGATTGAAGCCTCTGGCGGACTATGTCCACAGCCTCGGCCTTAAGCTGGGTATTTATGCGATGCGTGGGATTCCCCGAGCGGCCTATGCAGCGGATGTTGCGATCAAAGGGACGAGCTCTACGGCGAAGGATATTACGAATACGTCCGATGTCTGCTATTGGAACGATGACAACTATGGACTGAATTGGGCGGATTACCCCGATGAGTCGCAGGCGTATTACGATTCACTTTTTGAGCTGTGGGAGTCCTGGGGAGTCGATTACGTGAAGATCGATGACCTCACCAGCCCCTTTCACCTGAATGACATCAAAGCCTACAGCCAAGCGAGGGAAAATGTGGGCAGCGACATCATCATCAGCGGATCGCCGGGAGATAGTGTTTCAGAAGATCAGGTGCAAACGATCCTCCAAAACATGGACCTGTTCCGCTCCACCGGTGATGTATGGGACAACTGGAACGATACCAACAAGCAGTTTGATCCTGCCAAAAAATTCGCGAGCTATGCTGGCGAAGGCGCATGGATAGATTTGGACATGCTTCCCTTTGGTAAGATACGAAGCAGCACTTGGGGAGAGATCAGGCAGAGCCTGTTAACCAAAGATGAAATATACACGTCAATGACGCTGCATGCCATAGCCCGCTCTCCGCTTATCATGGGCGGCGACCCGAGGGCACTGTCGAACGACGATTTCACCCTTGACGTCCTAACCAATCCTGAGGTTCTGGCTGTCAACCAGACAGGCGATAATCAGCGCGCCTTTTACGACCAGAACAATATTACCAAGTGGGTCTCGGATGCAGGGAACGGAGAGAAATATATCGCGCTGTTCAATCGGACGGCACAAGAAACCAAAATATCCTTTGATTTTTCAGATGTTCAACTGCCTCAACTAAATAACGTTCGAAATCTATGGACACGTTCTAATATCGGCACTTTTTCTGATCGTTACTCTGTTGTAGTTCCATCGCATGGTGCAGCTTTGCTTAAAGTTACTCCAACAACTATTGATGAAGCCATCGGATCTTTGGATATCTCTCTCTCAACAAATCCAGTTGTTATATCTGAAGACCCGGTTCAGCTTACATCCGTATTGAAAAATGACGGTCTCGTCCCTATTCGCGATGTAACAGCTAATATTCAGCTCCCTGCAGGCTGGATAGCGGAAGCGGCGTCGAGTAATACATTTGAGGTTATAGAGGTAGGCGAAACAGTTACGATTGAATGGATTATTACGCCGACAGCCGCTTCCTCTTTTATCAACGCTCAACTAAGTGCAACTGCACAGTTTATTGAGGCAGGGAATACGCGAGAGCTTAGTGGAAGCACATCGGTAATGGTATATCCTAAGTTATCAGATAGCAATATTCCGTTTGCTCCCACACATTATCTTAGCGATTTGGAGTGGAGTTATTCAAGCCATGCCTGGGGGCCAATAGAAAAAGATATGACAGTTGGCGGATCAGGTTCCAATGATGGAACAACGATTAAGTTGGATGGGATTAATTATGTTAAAGGGTTGGGCACTAATTCTCCATGCAAAATAATTTATATATTAGATGGGCGCTACGCGAAATTCACATCAGTTGTTGGAATAGATGATAGCGTAAATAATGGTTCGGTAGTGTTTGAAGTACATGGGGATGGCAAGAAATTGTGGGACAGCGGACATATGACTGCTAATACTCCTGCAAAGACGATTGATGTCGATATCACAGGAGTTAATTTTCTTTTACTAGTTGTAACTGACGGGGGAGATGGCTCAGCATATGATAATGCTGATTGGGCCAATGCAATGATTCATGCACAACTAAGCAGTGACACAAGTCTTGCCTCAGCAATCGGAACGGTAAGCGCGGGCGGAACGGCGAATGAGACGATAACGAACATTCCAAACGGAACAACGCTAGCGGAGCTGAAGGCAGCGATTACCCTGGCCGAGGGAGCAACGTTTAAGGTGTACGATGCCGACGGAACAACCGAGGCGACGACCTTGACGACGGGCAGCAAGGTAATCGTAACCGCACAGGACGGAACGACAAAAGTGACTTATACCGTGACGGTAAATGCGGCGTTAAGCCAAGACGCCACTCTGAGTTCAACGATCGGAACGGTGAGCGCGGGCGGAACGGCGAATGAGACGATAACGAACATTCCAAACGGAACAACGCTAGCGGAGCTGAAGGCAGCGATTACCTTGGCCGAGGGAGCAACGTTTAAGGTGTACGATGCCGACGGAACAACCGAGGCGACGACTTTGAGGACGGGCAGCAAGGTAATCGTAACCGCACAGGATGGCATCAGCAAAGTGACTTATACCGTGACGGTGGAAGTCAGAACGCCAAGTGGATTCGACGGTCCAGTGATACCAAGTGACATAATTTTAAAGTCGATGAATGGCAAGCTTACGCTTCCGGCTGGTAAGGCAGGCCAGGTTAGTTTGGACGATGAGATCATGGCCACGATCCCAGCCCTTGCTACAGGCAGAGACGCTACAATTACGATTGAGAAGGTGACGGACACACAGAAGCTGCTTGCGAATGATGAAGTTCCAGTCAGTAAGGTGTTCGAGCTTCTGAAAAACTTCACGGGAAATTTTTTGAGCCCGATTATGATAACTTTTAGGTTTGACTCCGCGAAGTTGAAGAGCGATCAAACGCCGGCTGTTTTTTACTATGACGAAGTAAAGAAAAGCTGGATAAAGGTAAATGGCGGTAAGGTGAGTGGGAATAATATTAGCGTGACGGTCGATTATTTTACGAAGTTTGCTGTATTCGCAGTAGATCAATCCGATGATGAACCGACTAAAAATCCGGAGTCGGAGACGCGCTTCAGCGACATTGCCGGACACTGGGGAGAGGCAAACATCAAGCAAGCGGTAAACATTGGCCTTATTAAAGGATACGCCGACGGAACATTTAAGCCGAATCACACCGTGACACGCGCGGAATTCGCAGCGATGCTGATTAATGCATTCAAACCGCAGGGAACAGGAACGGAACTATTCTTTAATGATGCGGCGAACATCGGACCATGGGCAAAAAGCTTGGTCGCGCAAGCTGTTCAAGCGGGCTATATGAAAGGGTACGCCGACGGGACTTTCCGTCCGAACTCAGCGATTACCCGCGCCGAAATGGCGGTAGCGATCGCTAATGCTGCAGAATTATCCATGGAAACGAACGCCTCGATCGGCTTCAAGGATGACAAGGACATCCCAACGTGGGCGAAAGATGCCGTCGCAGCCATGAAAAAGATTGGAATCGTTGAAGGTAACGGTGCAAACATATTCAATCCAGACGCCAAAACAACACGGATAGAGGCTGTGACTGTGCTTCTCAAGATAATCGCAGAAAAGGTCAGATAAATTTTGTTAATAGAGTAGATGTTGAATCCTTGAATTTAATGAAAAATTAGCATAAAGACTGGAAATTGCTTGGGTTTATACCCAAACTTTCTCCAGTCTTTTTTCATTTCCTGACATACTAGCAGAGCCTTGATGTTGAACGAATTTAAACAAATTATTAAAAAACATTTTATTTTCAAAGATATACCAGTATAATCAACAAAGCGGTCTGGATGTAATTTGATTGGAATATTAAAATCATTTTTGAAACAAAGGAGTAAATATGCTGTTTTCGAACCGGATTCTCTCCGCAGTCGGCGGAGTTTTTTTTCTGACCTTAATGATTTCTTCCTTTGTCAATTTAACCTTTACTTTCGAAACGGTTTGGAAGGCGATAGCTGCACTTGGTGCCGCCTGCTGCGTTGTCCTGCTGTTGGTTCATTGGACATGCCGTAGGATTAGTCCCAAAATATTTCTAATCGTATTTATCTCGCTCGGCTTCGCCGTACGAATGACCTGGATCATTTGGAACCCGACAAAGCCGGAATCGGACTTTCTCTTGATGTACAACGCGGCTTTAATGGCTGTTTCAGGTGACTTTTCCTTCGGAAATTCCGCCTACTTTACGAGTTTTCCTTACCAGTTTGGCTTTACAATGTACGAGGCATTGATCATTAAATTATTTGGAAACTCGATATTTGTGCTCAAATTTCTGAATATCCTGTTCAGCGTTGGAAGTGCAGTCATTCTCTATTACTCCGCCTCAAAAGCGTTTAATGAAACTTGCGGAAGAATCGCCATGCTGATTTATCTATTTTATATACCTAATATTATCATGTGTTCCGTGTTGACAAATCAGCATATTTCCATATTTTTCTTTTTATTGGGCTGCTTTCTGCTGTTAAAAAGGCCTCATTCCATCCTAATCGGTTTATTCGCAGGATTCGCGTTCAGCGTCGGTAATCTGATGCGTCCAATCGGGATCGTCTATCTAGCCGCAATCGTATTGTTTTTTGTACCCATTCTTTGGGGACAGTGGAGGACATCCCCTAAGAAACAAGGGATAGCCGCGGCCTCCAGACTGGCGGGGGTCATTGCTGTTTTTTATTTGGTGCAGCATTTGGTCAGCTTTTCGCTTATTTCATCAGGCGTAACGAGCAACTCTTTGTTTGGCGGCGATAAATACTGGAAATTTATGGTCGGATTGAATGCGGAAACGATTGGCGGCTGGAATTTGGATGATGCACGATATGCGAACCAATATTCATTTGGCGATGAGCGGCATCAGGCTGAGCTGGCTAGAATTAAGGAGCGTTTGGAGCACAAACCTGAGGTAGTGTTATTAATGGGGAAAAAGCTAGTAGCCATGTGGGGAGCCCCGGACTCGTCCGCCTTCTGGAGCCTACAGGGGCTTGACAAAGGGAAGCTGGAAAGACTGTTGAAAAAGTGGGAAAGCCCAATATACGTTCTCATTTCCATGTTTGGTTTAGTTGCCATGATCGCATTGTGGAGATCCCGAAATTATGGAGATCATTTGTTTTACGTATCATTACTTTTGATGTACGCAGGGGCGCATTTGATTATTGAGATTCAAACACGATACCGTCTGGATTTGATTCCCGTCATGATTCTTCTGCAAAGTTACGGCGTGTATAAATGTTATGAATGGGTGCGGGAAGTGAGGATCCCGCTTGCTTCCAAACTGAAAAAGACAACAGAGGAACAAGTTCATGCATAATCAGCAACTTATTCTATAATAAATCCGTCCCTTACAAAAAAGGGGGATTTTATGAAAAAACTAGTACTATTGCTGACTATGTTCCTGGTATTTTTTTCGACGTTCCCATCTTCTCAGGTTTATGCCCTGTCCTGCGAAGAGATCCCATCCAAGGAAAGAGCATACCAGAAATATGACGGCATTATTGTTGGTGTGGTGGAAAAAATCGACAGTAATTTTATTTTCAAAAATGAAAGCAGCAGAAAAGTGAAACTGACGGTTAAACAAAGCTATAAGGGCGTTCGGGAGCGTACAATTACGATTGACGAGGATCCCAGTTGGGGAAGGCTGATTGAGTCTGGCTCAATCGGAAAAGAATATTTGGTTTTTTTGAAACGGGAAAATGAAAAATGGATAAATCCGTTATGTTCCCCGACGAGGCCTGTCGCTGAAGCGAAGGAAGAGCTGGCTTATTGGAAAGAAAAGAAATTGATGCTGCCAGATAAAAGTGTCGATAAAAAAGCTATTCCTTCCATAACTGGTACCATTATTGGTATAACTGCTTTTATTGTAACGAGTGTTTTAATCGCTCTTAGCATTAGAAAGAAGAGGAAGCCAGCTAAATGATAACCAAAGACCGGAACCTTTTGAAGCTCAAGGGTTCTGGTTTTTAATTTGCATTGCAGGTCGTACTCTTAACCATTGGCAAATGTCATAGACAACCTATTGGATAGCCGTTATGATGTACTGGACAATTTAATAATTAAATCCGTTAAGGTGCAGGTTTGTTATTTTGCTACTCGGCATGCAAATCTGCTTAAAAGGGAAGTCCGGTTAAAATCCGGCGCGGTCCCGCCACTGTAATTGACGAGCGACTCTAGAACGCCACTGGTTGAAAGTTGAAACTGGGAAGGGTAGAGAAGCGTTGACTCATGAGCCAGGAGACCTGCCTTAACGTGAAATCTTCTTAATTCTTCGGGGGGTGAGAATTGAAAGGGAGAGCATGCGCATGCAGTTGTGCATGGTTCTAATTTTGGTAGTGTGTAATTTCGAATACTTTCAGCGCGCGCCGCTGTTTGTTCAAACCGCCCTTTTTCAGGGCGGTTTTTTTGTTTTATTTCGGACACGAAGACAGAAAGAGGGTACTTATGAAAGTTTCAACAAAGAAGGTAACGGTAAAAGCAATTCTATCTCTGTTTCTCTCGCTTGCTATGCTTTTCTCCTCGTTGGGGCAAGTTTTTGCCAGTAGTGAATCGATAAGAGCGTCCGTTTCAACGTCAGATTTACAGCAAGGAATTAATGATCCGTTGCTTGCGGAGGTTAAGGCGGCGATTGAAGGGGCTGCGGCATGGACGCTTGGTCTTGGAGGAGTCGGCGATTGGCAGGCCGTTGCTCTTTCTACAGCGGAAAAACCGGTTCCTCAGAGTTATTTGTCCGGTCTTCAAGGACAGCTCATTTCAAAAAATGGAACCTATAATGCCGCAACCGATTACGCGCGAATATCGCTTGCTCTCACAGCCGCAGGCCAGGATGCTTCCAAGTTTGCCGGATTTAATTTAATTGAACGTTTGTATAACCATACGGGGATACAAAATGCTACGACAAATAATTTTATATACGCCTTAATTGCGCTCGATAGCGGTAGCTACCTGGTGCCGGAAAACGCAGAGTGGAACCGCCAAAAGCTGGTTCAAAAGCTAATTGAAAGACAGAACAAACCTGTAGCAGACGGAGGGTTAGCGTTAGGAACCGGGACCAGCGATCCAGACATAACGGCGATGGCGCTCATTTCACTTGCGCCGTATTCAGCACAGCCTGAGGTTGAAGCTGCAATTGGGAAAATAGCGAGTTGGCTTTCCGCCAATCAAACCCAGGCAGGCGGTTATACCGCTTGGGGCTCAACCTCAAGCGAAAGTGTGTCACAGGCCATTATCGGTTTAACCTCTGCCGGAATCGATCCGACTGATGTACGGTTTACGAAAAATGGCGTGAACCTTTTGCAAAATTTACTCAAGTATCGGCATGCCAATGGATCGTTTTTGAGCAAGCTGACCGGCGGCCCGAACTCAATGGCAACGGAGCAAGCGATTCAGGCTCTCGTGGCTTACGCTGCTTTTAAAGAAGGAAAACAACAGCGTCTGTACGATTTTGGAGAACGCCAAACGCAAGCCGTTACTGTTCAGATAGAGGGACCGGAAGGTCAGGTCGCTTCAGGAGAATCAATTGGGTTTTATGCGCTCGATACAGTAGAGGGAATGCTCAACACAGCTGGAATTCCGTTCACTGTATCCAATTCGTCGTCCGGTAAATTTGTTTCATCTTTGAATGGAATTAACGCTGGTACATACGGCGGCTCGGATGGCTGGAAATATATCATCTATCGCGATGGCGCTTGGGTATTCCCGACTGCAGCTATTGGCGTAAACCAACTGAGAGCAAACGATAAAATCGTTGTTTATTATGCTGGCGCGGACACGCTGCCTATAGATTCGATTCAAGTAACTCCTGCCGAGCCTAAAGCTGGAGAGCCGTTCAAAGTGACGGTTCGTGCTCTTTCGTCACCGAATGGCGGAAGCGCGCCAGCCTCTGTGCCTGCGGCAGGCGTCCAGGTGAAAATCGGCACCGTTACGATGGACACCTATGCAAACGGTGAAGCTTTGTTTAACAGCGGTATAGTTGCAGCTGGCGATTATACAATGGAAGTAACCGGCTATCAGGCGGATAAAGCGCCTAGCCTAATTCCGGCTCAGCAGCAGCTTCGGGTAGCGGAAAAACTGTCGGTTGATCCTCCGGGAGGTGGGGAAGGCCCAGAGCAGCCGCCGGTTGATCCTCCAGGAGGTGGGGAAGGCCCGGAGCAGCCGCCGGTTGATCCTCCAGGAGGTGGGGAAGGCCCAGAGCAGCCGCCGGTTGACCCTCCAGGAGGAGGAGAAGGCCCGGAGCAACCGCCGGTTAACCCTCCTGGAAATGGCGGCGAACCGGTAACCGAGTATGCAACGTTATCCGTTACGGGTGACATTTTAAAGGGCACAATTCTTCCATCCACCAAAACCGAGCTTCAGGCAGGTGATACGGCATTCTCCCTGTTAAACCGCGCGCTGCCGGGGAAAGTTCAATGGAGTGGTTCTGGCGGCAGTCTGTATGTTCAAGGAATTGATGGGTTGAGCGAATTTGACCGGGGTGAGGAAAGCGGTTGGATGTATTCCGTTAATGGCGTATATCCCGATTACAGCGCCGGGGAATACGCACTGAAACCAGGAGACATTGTTGCCTGGCGCTACACTCTGAACCTTGGAGCCGACTTGGGACAATATCCGAACGGACCGGGTCCGGGCGGCACGCCACCGGGACAACCTGAATCTGGCACTGGACCGTCTGTTACTGACAAAATGATTGATGTGCCAATCCAGCAAGACTATGTTTTGCACCTGTCCAAGCCAGCACAGGGAACGGAACGGTTTACGCTCAACATCCCGGTTGACGCACGAAAAGTAAGCGTTCATGTCGGCGATGTCAGGGACGGACTGCCGCAGCTGACCGCTAACAAAGGGAATCTTGTTTTCAGCGTTGAGCCAGGGACAAAGGTTACGACTGGAAATGACAGCATCGAGCTTTTCACGGCTTTGGATACGAAGAGTGCAGAGCTGAATCAGCTCATTCAAAGAAATATTTCAAAAAATGAAGCTCTGGATAAAATCCAGCACGCTTTTGTAATGGGCGCTGAAATGAGCTCCTTCCTGTTCGATCGTCCCGTGACACTTACGATCAAGGGAGGGAAGGGCCAGCTTGCCGGCTTCATCGAAGGCGGGCAGTTCACGCCAATCCAGATGTACGAATCTGAGGCCAGCGCTCTTCAGGCGAACAACGGAGCCGGAAAAATCACCTACGCTTTTATTTCTGGCAATGACCTTGTTATTCGCACCAATCATTTTACCTCTTTTGTAACCTATAACGTTCGTGCGGCCAGCAATGAAGACTCCAGCCCGGAGCTTGATCTTGGACAATCCTATTCGGATGCAAGCCATATTTCGTCATGGGCGCTGGACGCGATGAAAAAAGCGGTTGGCCAAAACATCGTGCAAGGCAGCGGCGGCAAGCTTAGTCCTAAAACAAGCGTTACAAGAGCTGAATTCGCCAAGCTGATGGCAGTTGGACTTGGTTTAAACACCGATTCGGGGGCTGACGGAAGCGGAATATTCACAGACGTGCCGCGCGACGCATGGTTTGCGCCTTACGTTTATGCCGCGCACCGGGCTGGCATCATTACCGGGTACCAGTCGAATTTTAACCCGAACGATACGATAACCCGGGAGCAGATAGCAGCGATGATCGTTCGCGCGCTTGACGCACAATCGGCTGTGAATCCGCCTGTGATTAAAGATTTGAATCGGGTTGCATCTTGGGCAAAGGCTGCGGTTCAAACCAGCGTAGCGCTTGGTCTAATGACGGGATACGGCGGAGCGTTTGATCCGTCCGGCAGCGTAACGCGCGAGATGGCGGCGGTCGTCGCCATCCGGGCCATCAATTATAAAGCCTCTGCTCCAGAGAAGCCGGCTGAGCCCGAAATAAATAAAACGATCAAAGAACAGCTTTCCTTAAGCGCAAGTTATTTGCAAGAAACGGTTCCAAACCCTTCGGTCTCGACGCTTGGCGGGGAGTGGACAGTATTCGGGCTGGCGCGCTCCGGCGCTGAAGTTCCGCAGGCTTATTTTGACCGTTACTATGCCAACATGGAAAAGGAGTTAAAAGAAAGCTCCGGTGTACTTCACAGCGTGAAGTATACGGAATACAGCCGGGCAATTGTTGCGCTGACGGCAATCGGCCGTGACGTGAAAAACGTTGCGGGCTATAACCTGCTGGAAAAGCTCGCCGATTTTGACGCCTTAACCAAACAGGGCATTAACGGACCGATCTTTGCGCTTATCGCGCTCGACAGCAAGCAGTACGACATTTCGTCTGTTCCTAATGTAAAAAACCAGACGACTAGAGCGCAGCTGGTGGACTTTATTTTGAACCGGAAGCTTGCGGGAGGCGGCTGGGCGCTCGGCGTTAATCCGTCCGAGGCTGACCCGGATGTAACGGCAATGGCGATTCAAAGTCTGGCGCCATATTACCGCATGAATCCGAATGTTCAAGCCGCCGTTGAAAGCGCGGTTTCCTGGCTATCATCCGTTCAGCAGGCGGACGGCGGTTTCGCCAGCCGCAATGCGGCGAATTCGGAGAGTGTCTCGCAGGTCATCGTTGCTTTGGCAAGTATAGGCATTAACCCGCATACGGACTCCCGGTTCGTTAAAAACGGGGATTCTGCGGTTAGCGCGCTTCTCAGCTTTGCGGCGTCTGGCGGAGGCTTTTATCATATCAAGCCAGGCGGCAAGGATAACGGCGGCGCAAAACCCGGCAATGTCGATGGAATGGCTACAGATCAGGCGATGTACGCGATGGTCGCTTTTGATCGTTTAATTAGCGGCAAAACGAGATTGTACGATATGACCGGCAATTAACGGCAGACGTTTCAGTCGATCCGGCTGATAAAGGCGGAGCGGAGCTTCCGCTCTGCTTTTCGTTTATGGAGGTGATCAAATGAAGATGTCGGTAAAAAAATGGATTGCTCTGTTTGGAATCGCAGTTTTGCTGGCGGCGGCTTTTTTCTTTGATGGCAGCGGCGGTCCGAGGAGCGGTCAACCGGCCGGAGGGAAGTCCGAACTAGCTGCCAGTAAGGAGATTACGCCAGGACCTACTGCAACGGTTTCTCCAGAATCTACTTCTGAACAGAAGAGTGCGCCTTCCGTTACTCCAGGCAGAACGGCTTCTGATCCGTCTCCTGCGGCAACGAACAGCTCTGGTCAGAAAGAGCAGAAGCAATCGCCTCCCCCAGGCAAAGGAAATCCGCAGCCGTCCGGGGAGAAAAAGAACGCTCAGCACCCAGGCAAAGCCTCATCAGATTCAACCACGCCAACCGTCACTCCTCCCCCAAAAAAAGCTAACACGGGCGCTGGCAGCGGCAGCAAATCGACTCCTAAGCCGGATAATCCAAAACCTTCGGGAAAAGGCTCAGCGGAAACGCAGTTAACAGCGGCGCTGTCCGTCACCGCTGTGGCTATTTTGGACAATCTGGACCATTTTAACGAGGATAAGCTGGAGCTTGTTCCTAAGGACGGGATCATCTACTCCGCACAAAAGGTTACCTTTAAAAAAGGTGAGAGCGTATTTGACGTACTGCTTCGTGAGATGAAACGCAGCAAGATTCATCTGGAATTTGAGATGTCTCCCATATATAACAGCAACTATATTGAAGGCATTCATAACATCTACGAGTTCGATTGCGGGGAATTGAGCGGCTGGATGTATAAAGTAAACGGAGAATTTCCGAATTACGGATCAAGCCGCTACGAGCTTAAAAACGGGGATCGGATCGAGTGGGTTTATACCTGTGATCTGGGGCGGGATGTTGGAGCTGAACAGGCGTCATCGGAGGGGGAGCGTTGAGACGCGACAGCTTTGCGGGATTTCATCCGTTCGTAAATCTGGCCTATTTTGCTCTCGTCATCGGATGTTCAATGGCGTTCATGCATCCGCTGTCGCTGGCAATTTCGCTTATTGGCGCTTTATCCTACTCCGTCGTGCTGAACGGCCGGAAAGCTATTTTATTCAATCTAATCTACATGCTGCCGCTGCTGCTTGTGTTGGCCGCGTTTAATCCGCTGTTTAACCACGCGGGGGCGACCATTCTGTTCTATCTTCCGAACGGGAATCACGTAACCAAAGAATCGATTGTTTATGGAGTGGCAGCAGCTTGCATGTATGTGACCGTCATCATCTGGTTTTCCTGCTTTAACAAAGTGATGACCTCGGATAAATTAATCTATTTGTTCGGCAAAGTGATGCCGGCGCTGTCGCTCATCCTCTCGATGACGCTTCGTTTTGTGCCGCGATACCGGCATCAGCTGTCGGTTATTTCCCAGGCGCAGCGCTGCATCGGAAGAGATGTGACACAAGGCAATTTCATTCAGAAAGCGCGCGGCGGATTGCGAATGGTATCGATTTTGACCACCTGGGCGTTTGAAAATGCGATTGAGACGGCGGACTCCATGAAAGCAAGGGGATATGGTCTGCCGAAGCGGACAAGCTTTTCGATCTATCGTTTTGACCGGAGAGATATTATTGTCCTGGCGATTTTAACGGCACTGGCGGCGGTTGTTCTGGCTGGAGCTGCATGGGGGAGCAACTCAATCCGCTTTTTTCCGTCCATTGCCGTAAAAGGATACTCGCCGTTCGGAGCCGCAGTGTACGGGGCGTATTTCATCGTATGTTTGCTGCCCGTAATGCTTCAACTAATGGAGGAAGTGAAATGGAGATTTATCGAATCCAAGGCTTAAGCTTCGCTTTTCCGGGGCAGGAGAAAAAGGCGTTGTCATCGATCAATTTGACGATATCGAGCGGAGAATTTGTAACGGTAATCGGCAAGTCAGGCAGCGGCAAAAGCACTCTGCTCCGGCAGCTCAAGCCGGTTCTTGCGCCTCACGGGACCCGCAGCGGCTTCATTGAATACAACGGAAAACCGCTTGGCGAGGTCGGTCACAGAACTCAGGCTGCCGAAATCGGATTTGTGCTGCAGCATCCCGACAACAGCATCGTAACCGACAAAGTATGGCATGAGCTGGCGTTTGGCTTGGAGAGCCTGGGCCTCAATGTGGGGACGATTCGGCTGCGCGTGGCGGAGATGGCCAGTTTTTTCGGCATACAGACATGGTTTCACCGATCCGTTACGGAGCTGTCCGGCGGACAGAAACAGCTGCTCGCGCTGGCTTCGGTTATGGCGATGCACCCGTCTGTGCTCATTTTGGACGAACCGACGTCGCAGCTGGATCCCATTGCCGCAGCGGATTTCCTGGCAACAGTGGGTAAAATTAACCGCGAGCTAGGCACAACCGTCATCATGACGGAGCATCGTCTGGAGGAGGTTTTGCCTTTAAGCGACCGGCTGGTCGTAATGGACGACGGGTGTATTATTGCAGACGACACGCCGCAAATTTCCGGGAGAAAGCTGCATGAGCTCGGACATCCCATGTATGCCTCAATGCCTGCGCCTATGAGAATTTACACATCGGTAGAAACAGGCGCGATCTTCTCCCAGCAGCTTCCGCTGACCGTAAAGGAAGGACGGCAGTGGCTGCTGAATCATTTTAGTAATGGTGCAGTTGAGCCGGCTATGGAAATCGAGGAGGACCTGGTTGCAGCTGATCGCCCTATAGCAATCGAATTTAGAGACGTCTGGTTTAAATATGAGAAAACTGGCCCTGATATCATTAAGGACTTGTCGATTCGAGTGCCCAAAGGTGAGTTCCATTGTATCGTAGGGGGCAACGGCACGGGAAAATCAACTGCGCTGTCGCTTTTGGCTGGAATCGTCCGTCCATATCGGGGGAAAGTGCTGCTGGAGGGCCGTCAGCCGTCATCAATGAAGACGTCCGATTTGTTCCGGAAATTTCTAGGCGTTCTTCCGCAAAATCCGCAAGCCTTGTTTGTCAAAAAGACGGTAGAGCTTGATTTGTATGACATCCTGTCCGATTCAGGATTGTCTCATGAGCAGCAGAAACTAAAGGTACAAGACGTAACCGTGTTTGCGGAGCTGGAGCCGCTGCTGGCCAAACATCCGTATGATCTGAGCGGAGGGGAGCAGCAGCGGGCTGCGCTGGCCAAAGTACTGCTGTTGGAGCCTTCCATCCTCATTCTGGACGAACCGACCAAAGGGCTGGACGGCTTTTTTAAAGAAAAGCTGGGACTCTTTTTGCAGAAGCTGAACGCTCAAGGCGTGACCATCCTGATGGTTTCCCATGACGTTGAGTTTTGCGCTAAATACGGGGAGGTTTGCTCCATGTTTTTTGACGGAGCCGTTGTTTCCTCTGGCAGCGCAGAGAGCTTTTTTTCCGGAAACAGCTTTTACACCACTTCGGCGAATCGGATGGCGCGTCATTTATGGCGGGATGCAGTAACGGTAGAAGGAGTGGTCCAGCGATGCTTAAACAGCCGGAAAATGTGAGCCGACGTCGCCTTGGTAAACGTACCTTAACGGCTGCGTTACTGATTCTGATCGTTATCCCGGCTACGATTCTGATGGGCGTATTCTTCTTGGACGACCGAAAATATTATTTTATCAGCCTGCTTTTACTGCTCTATACGTTTATTCCGTTTGCAATTGTATTCGAGGGGCGCAAGCCACAGGCGCGGGAGCTGGTCGTCATTGCGGTGCTCACTGCAATAGCTGTGGCAGGACGGTCCGCCTTTTTTATGCTGCCGCAGTTCAAACCGGTTCTGGCTATTGTGATCGTTGCCGGAGTCAGCTTTGGAGCTGAGGCGGGGTTTCTCGTCGGTGCTGCTACAGCGTTGGTATCCAATTTCTTTTTTGGGCAAGGGCCGTGGACGCCGTGGCAGATGTTCGGATTTGGCATAATTGGGTTTTTGGCAGGAGCTTTATTTCGCAAAGGGTGGCTGAAAAGGAGCAAGTGGTCCTTATGCCTTTTTGGCGGAGCTGCTGCGATCGTTATTTACGGAAGCATTATGAACGTAAGCTCAGTATTGATGGTTACACCTCAGTTAAACCTGCAGGCGTTGACTGCTGCTTTTGCCTCCGGATTTTGGTTTGATTTCGTTCATGCTGTGGCGACGGTATTTTTCCTATTCATACTTGCGAGGCCCATGCTGGAAAAGCTGGACCGGATAAAAGAAAAGTATGGGCTGCTGGAGCCTTAATAATGAGAGAGCTGCGATGGCAGCTCTTTTTGTTTACACAGCGACTGTCTAATCTATTTTTATTCATAGCGCGTAACGCTCTTCAATCTTTAAAATAGGTTGTCGATAGAATTCGTTGGAAGTTAATTCGTGAAAGAAGAAAGGGGAGATACAAGTTGATGAAAAAAAGATGGTTCGTTATGTTCATGGCTGTACTTCTGGTCTTATCCGGAAGCTCGGCTTATGCAGCGAGCTCGACGCCAAAAACGTCTGCAGACTTCAAAGATCTGAAGGATTTGGACGCGGCGACCAAAGCGAAGTTTGACGCGCTTATTTCGGCTGGTGTATTCAACGGCGTAGCAGAAGGCAACTTTGGGCTGAAGGAAGAAATGAACCGTGCGCAATTTGCCAAGGTAGCGGCGCTTATTTTTGGTTTGGAAGTGGATTCTTCGCTTAAAACGTCCAGCTTTAAAGACGTTCAAGCCGATGACAAGGCGAACGGTTACGCGCTGCCTTTTATCGAGGCTGTCAAAAAAGCAGGCATTACCGAGGGTTATGGTGAAGGAACATTTAATCCTGCGGGCAAGGTGACGAAGGAGCAGCTTGCGACCTTTTTGGTCCGCGGCCTTGGTCAAAAAGATAAAGCCGAAGAAACACCGGGCGTCAAAGATAACACCGTATCAGACTGGGCAAAGGGCTATGTTGCCCTTGCTCTTGAACTAAAGCTGTTGAGCAACGGCGCTGACGGCAAATTCGGCGGAAAATCGAATGCTACGCGGGATCTGCTTGTTGTCGGAGCGTATGAGGCGAAGGAAGTTTATAAAGAAATTCAAGCTTCGCCAACACCGACTCCTACCCCTTCGGCAACGCCAACACCAACGCCGACACCAACGGTAGCACCGACGCTGCCGCCTTGGACGTATCCTACGTCGACGCCGGAAGTGACTCCGACGCCGACACCGACGGCGACACCAACACCAACACCAACGCCGGAAACAGTTGCAAAGCCGGTAGCAAATCCTCCTAGCGGTCAAGTCGTATTGGGAACAGTAATTTCGCTTACTACTGAAACAGTCGGCGCATCGGTTTATTATACACTTGATGGATCAGAGCCAAGTGTTACTGATTCGGTGTACACCAACAACTCAATCGTTATCGTTGCGGACACGACGGTAAAGGCGATTGCTGTAAAGGATGGAATTTCCAGCGAAGTTATGACGGAAATTTATACGGTCTACCCTAGTTTGACTGTTACAGAAGTGACTTACGACACGATCAATGGAGTAGTTATTACATTTAACAATTCCCTTGATGAAAGCACGGTTTTAGTTAAAGGAAATTACATTCTTAATGCTCCAACCATGAACCCATGGGCGCCTATAGTCATACCAATTTTAGAGGTTTCGCTTCTTTCGGACAATCAAGTGAAGCTTGAACTGGGTTCAGAATATGAGGGGCTAGCTCCTGGTGCACTTCTTAATTTGTGGATTTCAGGCGTAAAGGATCTAAACGGAACCCCTATTACGACTACAAAACAATTCTTTAAAGAAGGAATCTCCTTACCACCAGGTGGTCCAGGTATTCCTCCTGTAGGTCCTCCTGTAGGCCCTCCTATAGTTCCACCTGTAGGTCCTCCTATCCCTTGGCCTCCATCCTAATAACCAATCCCACAAAAAGGACACTCCCGGAGTGTCCTTTTTGTCATTTTCAGCATATTTGATAATAACGCTTTATCGTCTTCCCCATACTCCGAAATTGAAGCAGCGGCAAAGGGTTTAACTCTAGCTTTTTGGACCATACTAAATGCTACTAGAGTCGAAAATTCACATGCCACAGGCTGTAGAATATGCTATGATGATGAACAATGATGCGCAAACGTTTGTACAACCTTTGGCGACAGCTGAAACCGTCACGTTTCTCCTTTCGGCCAGATAAGTTTAAGCAAAGGGTGATTACATTGAACACATCGATTCGCTGGTGGAAGGAAGCAACCGCTTACCAAATTTATCCGCGTTCGTTTATGGATAGCAATGGAGACGGAATCGGGGATATTCCGGGCATTATTTCTAAGCTGGATTATTTGAAGGGACTGGGTATCAACCTGATCTGGATCTGTCCAATCTACAAATCTCCTAATGACGATAACGGTTACGATATTTCGGATTACCAGGACATTATGGGTGAATTCGGCACGATGGAGGATTTTGACCGGCTGCTGGAGGAGGTACATGCCCGCGGCATGAAGCTGATTCTTGATTTGGTCATTAATCACACCTCGGATGAGCATCCTTGGTTCATTGAGTCTCGTTCCGGCAAGGACAGCGCCAAAAGGGACTATTACATCTGGCGTGATCCGAATCCGTATACTGGAGCAGAGCCGAACAACTGGGAAAGCATTTTTGGCGGACCCGCATGGGAGTACGATGATAAAACGGGACAGCACTTCATGCACATTTTCTCCCGCAGGCAGCCGGATCTGAACTGGGAAAATCCTGCTGTGCGCCACGAGCTGTATGACATGATTAACTGGTGGCTGGACAAAGGCATCGATGGTTTCCGCGTTGATGCAATCTCCCACATCAAAAAAGTGCCGGGTTTCCCGGATATGCATAATCCGCACGGTCTTGCTTACGTGCCAAGCTTTGACGGCCATATGAACCGTGAAGGTATTCACGATTTTCTGGCCGAGCTGAAGAACGAAACGCTGAGCAAATACCCGGAAGCGGTAACAGTCGGCGAAGCTAACGGCGTATCGGTCGGCGATTCCGAGGCATGGGTCGACGAGCAAAAGGGCGCTTTTAATATGATTTTCCAATTCGAGCATCTCGGGTTGTGGAACAGGAGCCCGGAGGGCGGTCTGGATTTGCACTCCCTTAAATCAACCCTGACCCGCTGGCAAAAAGGTCTGGAAAGCCGCGGCTGGAACGCGCTTTTCCTGGAAAACCACGATCAGCCACGCTCGGTATCCACATGGGGCGATGACGGCCTGTATTGGAAAGAGTCGGCAAAATCGCTAGCGACGATGTTCTTCCTCATGCAAGGAACGCCGTTTATCTATCAAGGGCAGGAGCTGGGCATGACCAACGTGCAGTTCCCGTCCATTGAAGATTACAACGACGTTGCAATTAAAAATATGTACCGTTACGAAACGAAAAACGGCAAGAGCCATGAGGACGTCATGCGCGTCATCTGGAAAACAGGTCGCGACAACTCACGCACACCGATGCAGTGGAGTGCTGAGGAGAACGCCGGCTTTACGACCGGTACGCCATGGCTTAAAGTCAATCCGAACTACACGCATATCAACGTGCAACAAGCTATGGAGGATCCGGACTCCATTTACAACCACTATAAACGGTTAATTCGCCTGCGTGCGGAAAATCAAGCGGCGATCTACGGCGCGTATGATCTTGTGCTGGAGCATCATCACCAAATTTATGCTTATACAAGAACTTATGGCAACGATAAGCTGCTTGTTCTGGCCAATCTTAGCTCCTACGATGCTTCGGCAGGACTGGCCGACGTAATAGCCGGACGCATTACCGAGCTGCTCCTGACGAACTATTTAACGGATGCGGAGGAAACAATCGGCGATTTGACGCTCAAGCCTTACGAAGCCCGTGTGTATCGTCTGGTCAGCGCGGACGTAACGACGGATGCTCCTAAGCCAGCTGTAGACGGATCTTCTGCTGTGGGAAGCCACTAACGAATTAGATAAGAACCTCTGTCGCCTGAAAGGCGGTGGAGGTTCTTTTATATTAAAAGCTGAATGATTGACTCCCACAACTGTAACCATTATAATCACAGTACGACGACAGAGAAAGGGGGCGTGCGCATGAACAGCGAGTTTACGGTTGCCGTCCACAGTCTTGTATATCTAGCCAGCAGGCCGGATCGGATGGCGACGAGCGATGCGATTGCATGCAACGTGAACACCCATCCGTCGCGGATTCGAAAAGTAATGAGTTTGCTTCGCAAAAAAGGATATATCGCGACAAAAGAAGGAATTGGCGGGGGTTACCAGCTAGGCTGCGAACCTGAGGAGGCAACGCTTGCCGATATTTATCGCGCAACCTCAATCGGTTCTATTAAACCCTCATGGTGCTCGGGAAATGAGCAGGGGGAGTGTATGATCGCTTGCCGAATGGCGGCAGTCATGGACGATATTTTTTCGGATACCGAGCATAAAATGCTTCAGCATTTGGAGAGCATGACCATTCGGGATGTACTGGTGAGGATTTGGACAACCGAAAAACAGCCTTAACGGGGCTTACGGGGGAGGACAAGCGGTATGAGTATGGAGACTGGAATGGATAACATCAAAGTGGGCGATTGGGTGAGCGGTGTTACGGTCATGGATGAAAAGTTCATCGGATTCGTCGACGAGGCGGATCAGCCCGGAATCTACCGCATCGTTGTCACGCAAAGCGACCGGGAAAGAATCGTCGGCAAACGCGTCGGGGCCCGTGCTTCCAAAGTCCGCAAGCTGGATGAAAGCAGCACTGCCGGCAGCTCCGATGAAACGGATGTGCTGATTGAGCTTGCATTGATGACCTGGGACGAGTCCTGGTTTCGAGAGCTGATGGAGCTGAAACGCCGATTACCGGAAGAAAAGCTTGAAGAAAGCAAGGCGAAGCTTCCTGTCAACCGAATCCAATTGAATTAATTTAAAATGACGTTAACCGGTTCGCATGCGGACCGGTTTTTTGTTGTGTGTGACGCAGAACAAAGCAGAAAGGGAGCAAATGATCCCTAAACGATGACGACGTAGGCTTCTATGCAGCTCAATTAATAAAGGAATAATGCCTGAAAAGCCGTCTTCTGATCCAAGGCATGGCCGCATAGGATGAAAAGGAAGCCTAGTTGTCCGGGGAGGGAAGCCGATGGCGCGATGGGGAAGACGCCGCATTTCATGGCGGATGCCGGTCCGGCCGGTCAAACGGATGAGACTGACCCGTTCGGCGGGCAGCCGCGGAGGGCAGCAGGGGGCCTGGCGATGGCAGGTCAGAATTCCGCAATGGCGAATGGCGGGAAAAACGGCAGACGCAGCGCAAGATTTCACCCATCCGAAGCGTAGACGCCGACGGGGAAAGCGCTGGAAGCTCATGCTTGCCGCTATTGTGTTTACGCTGCTTGCCGTCAACACTTTCATTTACGTGGAAAAAAAGCTGCAGCCGCCGCTGATGCGGGTAGCGCAGATTAAAGTAAAAC
The DNA here is from genome assembly GCF_023715725.1 of Paenibacillus pasadenensis. Taxonomy (GTDB): domain Bacteria; phylum Bacillota; class Bacilli; order Paenibacillales; family Paenibacillaceae; genus Paenibacillus_O; species Paenibacillus_O pasadenensis_A. Next base: position 42,746 of record NZ_JAMBOT010000012.1, on the reverse strand, counting down.
AAATTATGACGGAAGCCATCAATAAAGCGATTACCGATCAGGTCGCTTCGGGCACAAAGTTCGAAAATTTAATTGACTGGAAAACAAATTCCAGCGGCAAGATGACCGGTTTTATGATGAATTACAACGAACATATGAAAATAACGGCTCAAACGATTGAGACGGTTCAGGATACGCTGAAGGAAACGGAAAACTTTCGGGAAGGCATCCCGATTGGATTGGCAGTCGGTAGTCCGCTGCTTGCATCGTTTGGTCCTCGCGTTCCGATCCGCTACGAGCCGATTGGGGATGCGAGAGTTGAGCTGAGCACACGGCAAAAGGACGCTGGAATCAATATGATTTTGGTGGAAGTATATATTCGCATTCAGGCCGAGCTGTCAGTCATTATTCCGTTTGACTCGGTATCGGAGAGTGTAGATACGGAAATTCCAATCTCCTATCTGATGGTTGTGGGCGATGTTCCAACGTACTATTACGACGGAAAAGGGCGTCCGGTCGGAGATAGCGCGGGATCGGCTCCAGCGATCTCTCTGCCACCTAACGCGTTGAACGCTCCCGAGACTGGAGGCAACGGAGACGAATCAGGAGGCGAATGACTTTTAATTATAAAAAGGCAAACGGAGCCGGTTCCGTTTGCCTTTTCTCATGTTTACACTTATTTGGCCCGTTTTTTGCGCGCTTTGTAGTCGGATTTTTCCCACTGTCTAAGCAGCGGATATGGATCAAACGCCCATTCAATCATGCCGCGGTCGCGATAAATGCCATAGTGCAGATGCGGCGGGAATTTGCCCGATGTGCCTGGCTTGCCGTAACCGGAGCTGCCAACCCAGCCGATGATTTTGCCGGGCTCGACCGTTTGTCCTGACTTTAACGATTTGTCGAAGCCGGAGAGATGCGCATAATAATGGTAGCGGTTGTCCAAATCACGGATGCCGATGCGCCAGCCTCCGTAGGCGTTCCAGCCCATATTTTCGACGACGCCGTAACAGGTGCTGCGGACAGGAAGGCCGTGATCGGCAAAAATATCGGTGCCCTCATGCGTGCGGTGGCCGCCCCAGCCTCGTGCGGAACCCCAAGTGCTTTTGTACGAATAGTGAGTTCCGACCGGAACCGGAAATGCGCCTTCATCCAGATTCAGCCTGCCGAAGGTGCGATACAGCTGAGAAAATTGATTGACGCGCTGTACGGCGCGCATATTGTGGTAAAACTCCCATACCCCGATCAGAAAATCGTCGGTGGAGGTGCCGTATTTGGCAACGGTCGCGGCTTGACTATAAAGCAGGTCGATATCACTGGACGGAGTGGCCCGGCCATCGCCGTCGCCGTCTTTGCCGATACCTCCAAAAAAATGAATGGACGTCGGATCGCGGTCCTCCTGATCCGGATTTAAAGCTCCGCTCCATTGCTCAGGCGTTACGTAAAGTCCTACCCAGGAACCAAGCTTGGGCCGGGCTTTAGGCCGGGCCTTGCGAATTGTACGCTCGTATTGATCCAATGCTGCAATCTGCTCCCACTCCAGTCCTGTCATTAAAGACAGCCGGTCGTAAGCGGACCGGCGGACTTCCAGCGCGCCGGCTTCCTTGGCCGGTTCCTCTGATTGATTAGGCGCCGCATGGACGGCAGCAGCCGCATTGGTGCTTAACAGCGCTGCTGCGGCAGCCGCGGCGATCCATTTTTTCATCTCACTGCACACCTCCACCGGGAACTTGAGCTTGTTGCTTAGGTTCTGCGTTTGGATTGGTTTTTATCCGAAACATGTTATAATAGAGGACAGCTTTAAGCCTTGTCATTCGATCAATTTTACGCCGATATAGTTGGACCAGCGCAGCAGCGGACCAACCAACAGAAAGCAGGGGATTCAATGAGCACAAGAGCGCCCAAACCCAGGGCACCAAAGCCGGAATGGCTCAAAATTAAATTAACGACCGACGGCAATTACGCCGAGCTTAAAGATATGATGCGTTCCAAGACGCTGCACACCGTATGCGAAGAAGCGCGCTGCCCGAATATTTACGAGTGCTGGGCGAACCGCACGGCGACGTTTATGATTCTTGGCGATATTTGCACCCGCGCTTGCCGGTTCTGCGCTGTCAAAACCGGTCTGCCGACCGAGCTTGATTTGCAAGAGCCGGAGCGCGTCGCTGAAGCGGCGGAGCAGATGGGTCTGCGCCATTGCGTTGTCACTTCCGTAGCAAGGGATGATTTGAAGGACGGCGGCGCTTCAATTTTTGCCGCTACGATTAAAGCTATCCGTAAACGCCTCCCGTTTTGCAGCGTTGAAGTTCTGATCCCGGATTTTATGGGCAACTGGGATGCTCTGCAGGTTGTCATGGATGCAAAGCCCGACATTCTTAACCATAATATTGAGACGGTTGAACGGTTGTCCGACCGCGTCCGCGCTAAAGCAAAGTACCAACGCTCCATGGAGCTGCTTAAACGGGCGAAGGAAATGAATCCTGACATTCCGACGAAGTCGAGCATCATGCTCGGCGTAGGCGAAGAGTACGAAGAAATTATCGCGTCGATGAATGATCTTCGCGCTGTCGACTGCAATATTTTGACGCTTGGACAATATCTCCAGCCGACTCCGAACCATCTAGCGGTTGTTCGCTACGTGCACCCCGACGAGTTCAAACAGTTGAAGGAAGACGGTTTAGCCCGGGGGTTCAGCCATGTAGAGTCCGCCCCGTTGGTGCGAAGCTCGTACCATGCGCATGAGCAGGTCAAATCAGCAGCAGGAGCGGCTTCCGGCGTGTAATCTGCCGCTTCCGCCGTCAGGAGGGCTTCCCGTTGATTTTTGTCGGTACCAGAAAGTATGAGCTTATTTATGAGCATAAAACAGCGTGGAATACCGAGGTGTTCCGGGACCGTTACAGCGATGTGCTGGAGCGTTACGATTATATTTTGGGAGACTGGGGTTATAATCAGCTTCGGCTGAAGGGCTTTTACCGGGACACTCATCCCAAGGCGAACCGGGACACGGCATATTCCAGCATGATGGAATACATTAATGAATATTGCAATTTTGGATGCGCTTATTTCATCATGGAGCTGAAGGAACCGGCCTCAAGCGACCCGGACGCACCTCCTGAGCTACCTGGCGCCGACGATATCGTGATCGTGCCTGGAGTTAGAAGATTCGAGGAGGACAGCTACAGCCGTCCTCCTGCAGCGGATCGCCGCCGGACGGCAGAGGGCCGCTCTTCCGGCGCGAAACGGGATGGCGCGGCTGCGGACGCCGAACGCCGCGATGAAACAGCTGCTGCAGCGGAGACGCAGCAGCAGCCTGGCGCCGGCGAGCGCCGCGCCGCGCAGGGCGGCAGCCGCCGCGAGCAAGCCGGCGGCAAGCGCCAGGGCGCAGCGCCGCAGAGCAGCGGCGGCGCTAAGCGCAGTGATCGCCGCGAGCAGGGCTCGGGCGGCGATAATGCCGCCGCGAAGCGCGGCGAACGGCCGCCGCATGCTTCCGGCGGCGACCGCCGCGAGCGGCGGGAGCGCCGCGAGCAAAGCAGCGGCGCACCGGCGGAGCGCGCGCAGGCGCAGGAGCCGCGCAGCGAGCGCGTCCGCGAGCAAGGCGGCGGCGCGGAGGCGCGCGGCGAGCAGCGCCGCGAGCATAGCGCGGGCGGCCGCCGCGGCAGCGCGCAGCGGCGCGGCGGAGGCCGCCGCGAGGGCGGGCCGGAGCAGAGCCCGGCCGGCCAAGGCGGAGGCGCCGCCGCACAGGGCGGCAGTGGCGAAGCCCGCTCCGGCGGCGCGCCGGAGCAGCGCCAGAGCGGCGGCGGACGGCGCAAGCCGCCGCAGCAAAGCGGTGGCCCGGCAAGCCCGGATTCGCAGCAGGACGAATAATTATAATCGACAAAGCCCCCTCCACCAGAGATGCAAAGGTGAAGGGGGCTTTATTTGCTTCCGTTCAGATGGGCTTGTCCTGCTCGCTGCGTGCCCCTGGCTTGCGGTCGCAATCGTCCATATCAATAAACGCATCACGCACGCGATTCCAGAACGGAAACGGCCGATAGCGGGCGAAGGTCACTTTGGAATCGGCGACGCTGCAGCGAATGGAGCGAATATCCGCTCTCTGAATGCTCAGATGATCAATCGTAAGCAGCAGACGCTGGTCTTTTTTGGAGATCAAGTCGCAATGGTGATGCTGTGGAAGAATAACGGATGAACCGAGCGTCCGGTATACCCTGTTGTTTATAGAGGCGATTTCCGCCAGCTGCAGGGAAGGGATGGACGGATGGATGACTGCGCCGTTCAAGCTTTTGTTGTAGGCGGTGCTGCCTGTCGGCGTGGAAATGACCATCCCGTCTCCGCGGAACATTTCAAACGGCTCATCGTTGATGTTGAGCTGTACGACCAGCGTACCGTCAACGCCTTTCAACGTGAACTCGTTTAGCGCCAAGTACCCTGTTGTGCCTTCCGGCGTCTCCAGCTCAATTTGTGCCAATGGATAATGAACCAGCTTCGGCTGATTTTCCGCCATCATCCGAACCAGCTCTTCCAGCTCGTTCGCCTGCCAATCCGCATAAAATCCGAGATGTCCCGTATGTACGCCAACAAATGAGATTTCATTGATCCGTTCCAAATAAGTATGAAAGGCATGCAGCAAAGTGCCGTCTCCGCCAATTGAAATGACAGTGTCCGGTCTTTGGTCGTTACGGATGAATCCGCGATCGGCCGCCAGCCGGTGAAACTGCTCCGTCATTTCGTTGGACAGCCGGTCGCCTCTGCTCAATACCACATAGTTTAACAACGCAGGTGCTCCTTCCGAATTCAATCAGGATACCCTGATGATAGCGGAAAATAAAAATGAACACAATGTGCAAGGCGGACGAACTGTCTGCGGCTTATGTCTCTTTGTCTTAAACTGGCCCAATCCAGCCCCATAATACATAAACAAGTGCCGCAGCCAGCAAGCCATGAATGAAACGGGCAATCAGAAACGGGCGATAGCGCATGCCAGTATGGCTAAGCAAGCTGGCGACCTGCGCATGGACCGATAACCCCGCCCAACTGAGCACCCATGCGGCCAAAGCTGTCTGGTGCATGAGCGGAACGCCAGCTTCGGAAGAGGTTTTTGCGCCAAGCGTCACTTCGAACAAACCGTTCATAATGGCTCCGGCGGATGCCGGAGATCCTCCCAGCGCTTGAAACAGCATTCCAAGCAGCTGTTCAAGGATGACAAGTCCGCCCGTTTGACGCAGCAGCTCCATGATGACGGAAAATAAAACGACAAGGCCGCCAACGACAACCATCAGCTTCAACCCGGATTGAATGGCATCCCGAATCAAAATGCTGAACGGCCGCCCGTCTAGGAGCCTGGCTTCATGCATGGCTTTTAATGCAGACGCCAAACCTCGTGGATTGCGGGTTCGCCCTTGTGTTTTGCGTCCCTCCTGTACGGTGTCGCCTCCGGTGTGCCGTAATCCGTGAAATCTCATCAATAGTCCGACAATGATGCTTCCCCCGTAATGGGCGGCTGCCAGTAAGGGAGCGATAGCCGGATGATGAAAAAAACCGACCGATACGGCACCGATTAAAAAGATCGGATCTGACGTTGTGGTGATAGCAACGAGCCGTTCTCCTTCGTCTCGGTTTATCAGCCTTTGGTCCCATAGCTGAGAGGTCAGCCTTGCTCCAACGGGATAGCCGGATAGGAATCCCATAGCGAGCACAAAGCCGCCGCTGCCGGGAATGCGAAAGATCGGGCGCATGAACGGGTCAAGCAGTCTGCCGGCAAAATGAACGATACCAAGTCCAAGCATCAGCTCGGAAAGAACAAAAAACGGAAACAGCGCCGGGAATAGAACCTCCCACCAGATGGAGAGACCCTTCAACGAGGATTCCAGTACTGGCGCGGGAAAAAGGGCCATCAGCAGCATGAGCAGAGCGGCAATGAGGGCCGTCAAAGTCGAGGGATGCAGCAGCGACCTCAGCATAATCGAAAGCTCACCTTCCTGTTGGCCGTAGTTGTTTTGCCTATATAAACAGCCTATGAGACAGGCTTGAAAATCAGAAGAGGGGACTATTATCAGAAAAATCACAAAAATTAAATATTTTTAGAAAACGCTTGCAAAAAGGGGTGGCTTTCCTCGGTCTTTATGGTACAATAGCATTACTCTAAACGTTTGGAGTGATGAGAATGAGTGTTGTCGCAGGCATTTTGGTATGTGCTTTTGTGTATGTGATTCGCGAGTCCCTCATGGCTCCTGGTGAAGAAGATTACGAAAGCTGACCTATAACTTAGACCATATCCCAGAAATGCCCGCGTAGCGGGCATTTTTTTCGTTATGATACAATTTAAGGAGATCCATGTTTAATATTTCATGCAGGATTGTCTAAGTAATAGGACTATATTCTTAGATCGTTAGAACTAATAAATGGAGGTTGTTTTACCGATGAATAATTCGAGTAGTCCTTATGAGCTAATGGGTGGAGCCGAGACGATTCACCGTCTCGTGCATGCTTTTTATCCGAGGGTGGTCGAAAACGAGCTGTTAGCTCCACTGTTTCAAAGAGACATCGCCCCGGTTATGGAAAAGCAAATCCAGTTTCTGACCCAATTTTTCGGAGGTCCTTCGCTCTTTTCCGACCAGCATGGGCATCCGATGATGAGAGCCCGGCATCTGCCCTTTCCCATCACGACGGAGCACGCTGCCGCTTGGCTGGATTGCATGGATGGGGCGGCGCAGGAGATTGGCATGCCGGAGGATCTAAGGACCTTTGTTATCAACCGCCTAAGCGGACCGGCCTACCACTTTGTCAATACAGACCTTGAGGGCCGGAACGAGTAGAGCAACATTCTGGTAATCGGGGAGTTGATTCGCAGTGGAACCATTGTATGAAATCGAAGTCACTTGTCCTTGCTGCGAGAGCCCGTTTCCAACCTCGCGCGTTCGTTCCAGCTTCAAACGGGCGATTGCCGTTGACACGGATTTTTGCGGCTACTACAAGGATGGAGCCAATGCGGATTTTTATGTTGTGAGAGTATGTCCCGAATGCGGATTTGCTTCGACGGAGAACAGCACCCGCCATTTGCGGCCGGATCAGAAACAGGCATATTACCAAGCAATTGGGAATGAGTGGAAGTCCCGCAGTTATGCTGGGTCCAGAACGAGGGAGCAGGCGATAGCTTGTTACAAGCTCGCGCTCATGACTGCCCAAGCGATCGGCGAAAAGGAAAGACTCGTCGCTGGACTGCTGCATCATATTGCCTGGCTGCACCGCTATGGAGGCGAAGCAGAGCAGGAACGGCGCTTTATGAAATTTGCGCTAGATGCGTATCAGTCGGTTTTTGAGCATGAGCATGTGGATAACGATGCCAAGCTGATGTATTTGATCGGGGAGCTTTATCGGAGGCTGGATGACCGGAAGGAAGCGGTACGCTGGTTCTCTCGCGTTGTACACGACAACTCCATTATGGATGCCGGGATGATTCAAGCGAGCCGGAGGCAATGGCAGTTAATTCGGGAGCAGTCGAACGAAATGCCGGAGTGGGCGATGGCTGCGGGGGATGGGAGTTCCTCCGAGCTTGGCTTTAGATAAGTAAAGAGGGAACTTGCCGTTGATGGCAGGTTCCCTCTTTTGCTGATTACAGTTGGCGGACCGGGGTGTCCAAAAGCAAATAATCCTGATCGGAATCAAGTACGGTAACTCTGCTGTGGCAGCAAGGGAACACAAGCAGTCTTTTGGCGCCATTGCCGATATCGTTAAGATCGCCCGGTTTCAGCGGCAGCAGCACATGCTCTTTTTTGCAGAAAGGGCAGGAAGCGAACAAATCCTTCATTTCCACATCATAGGGCCAAGCTCGTTCAAACGGAATCACGACGGATCTCCCGGCTTCCGATCGTTAGTTGAATCCGCGCTGCCCTCATTAACTGTCGGCTCATTCGAATCCGGCATGGTGCGGGCCAGCTCGGCCATCTTTTGCAGCAAAATATGACGCGGCATATGCATGAGATGCTCCAGCGGCACGTTTAGCTCTTTTGCCAGCCGGACCGCGGTATCAGCGGATATTTGAAGCGGTCTGGACATGATATATAACCTCCTTGCCTTTTCGCGGCAGTCCGGCACAGTGCGGACATGCAGCATCGCAAGCTATAATGGTAGCATACAACGGCCGTACCTGCGATGCAATTGGAGCATTGCTTTTTTGTGTACATAACCCGGCCGGGAAGAGAGGATACGATACGATGTCTACTTCTGTCTACCCGATGAACTGGAACTTAGAGGTTTTTTTCCCTGGCGGCGCCGCATCGCCGGAATTAAACCGCGAGCTGGAAGCGTTAAAAAAAGATCTTGCCCGGCTTAGACAAGAATTGACCGGTGCTTCCGGCTCTGAAGGAGTGCCTGGAGCTAGACCGGAGCAGCTCGACCGATGGACGGAGGCGTTTCAATCCATCGCTGACCGATTGGGGCAAGTAGACAGCTTTGCGGGATGTCTGCTGGCTCAAAATGTACGAGATACGGCGGCAGCTCAACTGAACGGACAAGTTCAGTCGATGCGGGCGGAATACTCGATCGCGATGACGCGATTTGAAGACCTGATCAGCCGTACGCCGGACTCCATCTGGGATGGATGGGTGCAGAACTCCCCGGTTCGTTTTTATTTGAATGAGCTGCGGCAAAACGCCAAGGAGAAGCTGAGTCCTGAACTGGAAGCGTTTGCGGCCGATCTTGCCGTTGACGGTTATCATGGATGGGGCAATCTTTACAACACAATCGTTTCGCGAGCAAAATTCCGGGCTAAAAATAAGGATGGACAGGAAGAGCTGCTTTCTGCCGGACAAATGTATAATCGTTTAAGCGATGCGGACCGGAGCGTACGCGCCGAGGCGTTTACCGAATGGGAGCGGGAATGGTCCGAGCATGCCCAGCTGTGCGCCGATGCTCTTAATCATATCGCTGGTTTCCGTCTGAAGCTATACGACCGCCGGGGCTGGAACAGCGTTCTTAAAGAACCGCTCAAGATGAATCGGATGAGCCAAGCTACACTGGATGCAATGTGGGCTGCGATCAATGACGGCAAACAAGAGCTGGTACGCTATTTTGAACGCAAGGCGAAGCTGCTTGGCGTAGAGAAGCTGGACTGGCACGACATTACGGCTCCGCTTGGCTCCGTCTCCAAAAAGCTCAGCTATGACGATGCATGTAAACTAATCATTGAGCAATTTCAAGGCTTTGATCCAAAGCTGGCTCGATTTACGGAAATGGCCTTTAAGGAACAATGGATCGAGGCCGAGGACCGGCCTGGCAAACGTCCCGGCGGCTTCTGCACCACGTTCCCCGTGAACGGGGAGACACGGATTTTCATGACCTACTCCGGCACGGTGGATAATGTCTCAACGCTTGCCCATGAGCTGGGACATGCCTATCACAGCTACGTGATGGAGGATCTGCCTTCGTTTTCGAAGCATTACGCAATGAATGTTGCCGAAACAGCTTCGACATTTGCGGAAATAATCGTTGCTCAGTCCCAACTGGAACAGGCGGAATCCAAAGAAGAAAAAATCGCTTTGCTGGAGCTGAAAATCCAGAATGCGGTGGCGTTTTATATGAACATCCATGCGCGTTTACTGTTTGAACTGAGCTTTTACGAGGAGCGGCGCAACGGCGAAGTATCCGTGGAACGGCTGAATGAGCTGATGACAGCTGCGCAGCGCGAGGCGTACAGCGGCGTTCTTGGAGAAGCCCATCCGCATTTCTGGGCAGCCAAGCTGCATTTCTTTTTTACGGATGTGCCATTCTATAACTTCCCGTATACATTCGGTTATATGTTCAGCGCCGGAATATACGCTCGCGCTAAAGAGGCCGGATCCGAATTTGCTGGGCAGTACGTCAATCTGCTTCGGGATACCGGCAGCATGACGGTTGAGGAGCTCGCTTTGAAGCATATGGGAGTCAACCTGCAGCAAAAGGGCTTTTGGGAAAGCGCGGTTGCGATGAGCAGTGAGGATATTCGTCAATTTTTGGAGCTGACGGAGAACTGAGTTAATTCATTTAAGCTTGGCGGAGGGGCATTGCCGGAAGGTGATGTCCCTCACTGCTCTAAAATAATTCATGAATATTAGTCGGAATATTCGGTTATTATGGCGTTATTGCCTGTTAAAGATCGAATGTGTTTTGAATGAAGATTCCATAAAGAGCCTTGTAACCCGTCTCTTTTCAGAGTATTCTGACGTCACGAACAATTGCTTTAACAGTATTTCCTAGGAAATGATATGAAAATCAGGGAGGATAACAAAATGAAATTTTTCTTGGATACAGCCAATGTGGAAGAAATTAAACGAATCGCCAAGCTTGGCCTTGTTGACGGCGTAACGACAAATCCGACGCTTGTCGCCAAAGAAGGACGAGTATTCAAAGAAGTTGTCCAAGAGATTTGCAGTATTGTTTCCGGGCCTGTCAGCGCAGAAGTAACCGGTACAACAAGTGAGGAAATGCTGAAGGAAGCACTGGAGATTGCGGAGTGGGCGCCGAATGTAGTCATTAAGGTTCCGCTTACGGAGGAAGGACTATACGCAACACATGCTCTTTCGCAAAAAGGGATTAAAACAAACGTAACTCTCGTATTTTCGGCCGCTCAAGGTTTGATGGCTGCTAAAGCTGGCGCTACCTATATCAGCCCCTTCGTTGGCAGACTTGACGATATCGGCATGAACGGCATGGATCTGGTACGCGATCTGTCGGCTATCATTCGCAACTACGGTTATTCCACTGAAATTATCGTCGCGAGCGTACGTAATCTGGAGCATGTAAAAGAAGCCGCGATTGCCGGCGCTCATATCGCCACCATTCCAGGCTCGCTGCTGCCAAGCCTGTGGAAACATCCGCTTACGGATATCGGCATTGAGCGGTTTACAAGCGATTGGAATAAAATGCAGGCGGAATTAGCAAAAGGTTGATAGATTAATTTTTGATTATCGATATAAATGTACCGGAGTTTGATGATAAGGATTTTATTACCAAAAAGTCATTGACCTCGGTGGAAACCCGTGATATATTCAAACCAAATTATGAATTGAACTTGCGGAAGCACCGCAAACAGGCAGATTAACTGCCCGTTTGCGGTGCTTTTTTGCGTTCTGGAAAGGAGGTTTAAACATGTCCAGGCTGGATTTAATCGTGGCTGCGGCGGAGAGCGAATATGTCAGGAGGCTTTCCGAGTTTGCCCGGAATTCTTCCTTCGGCAAGCGTTGGCGGATTACGTCCTGCACAAGCGGAGATTCGTTGCGGCATTATTTGAAAGGCGGATATCCGGTTCATGTTTTGTTGGCTCAGCCAGCGCTGCTGAAGGAAGCGGGAGAGCTCCCTGAACATCTCGTCATCGCTGCATTAGTCCGGCGAAAGGGTGAAGGAGGCGGATTTAGCGAGCTGCTGCAATATCAGCCGCTCCCGGAGCTGCTTTCTGGAATCGAGGCTGTTCAGGCGGGAGGAACAAGAGAGGGGCTTGATCTGGACGGAAGTTCAGCTGTTGTTTCGATATGCAGCGCCGTGGGAGGTGTAGGTAAAACAATTTGTTCGTTGTGGCTTGCCCGCTTGGCGGCGGAGCGAGGGATGAGAGTGCTCTATTTGAACCTGGAGCATTATCACTCGGCAGAATGCCATCTTCGTTCGGCAGGGGAGGCGAGCGAGGAGGGCGGTTTCGAAGCGCTTTTATATGCAGTCAAGTCAGGCAAGCAGAATATCGGGACTCAAATTGCTCAACTGCGCAAATATAGCAGAAGGATGAAAGTGGATTACATCGGAGAGCCTTCAAATTCGGAAGAGCGTGCGGCGATGACAGGCAAGGATGCGCATCAGCTGCTGCAAGCATTGGCGGAATCCCGTTTATACGACCTGATAATTGCAGATCTGGACAGCATTATGGATGATGCGTCCGCCGCAGTATGGTCGCGCAGCGATGCGATCTGCTGGCTGTCGGAGGCTGCGCCTTCTTCAAGCCATAAGTCCAGGCTGGCTCTGCAAGATATGTCGCGTCGCTATCCAGAGACGATGGAGAAGGCTCACAATAAACTCATCTATTTGTGCAGCCAATGCCGGCAGCCTATTGAAGTTGAGCATGGGGAAAACGGAGCCGCACTTTCCGAGGAGGGCACCTCATTGTTCGAATCCGACCGCTTGCCGTTTACTGCACATATTCCTTATGCGCCTGGTCTAGAAATTGCGCCGGATGCGCCTCCTTCCTATATCCGAGCTGTAGGTCAGCTGCTCTGCCGCCTCTTTGGACCTGAACCAGCCCATGGAGGCAGAGCGTGAGCGGGGAAGCCGTTTTGCAGCCATCGGATGAAAAACTTGTTTGGGAGTTGAGGGAGCAACTGCGTCGAGCCCTTCAGACAAGCGTTGAAATCAGTGACGAAGAGCTGCTGCAGACGGTGGAGAACGTTGTAGAGGACCGGCTCGGAAGCCGGGGCGTAACCTCCTCCACTCGGCTCAGGCTTGTCAGGCAGCTGTATCATTCCTTTCGCGGGCTTGATGTATTGCAGCCGCTGTTAGAGGACGACTCCATCACGGAGATTATGATTAATGGACATGAGACGTTGTTCGTCGAACGTGCCGGCAGGATCGAGCAGCTTGATGAACGCTTCGAAAGCCGGGAGCGGCTGGAGGACTTGATCCAGTCTATCGTTGCAGAGATCAATCGGGCCGTGAATGAAGCCGCGCCAATTGTGGACGCCAGGCTGGCGGACGGCTCAAGGGTACATATCGTGCTGCCCCCTGCTTCTTTATCAGGGCCGGTCGTTACGATACGGAAGTTTCCTAAGCGGCCGCTGTTAATGGCAGACCTTGTCGGCACCGGCTGTTTGACTGATGAAGCAGCGGAATTTTTAAAAAAGCTGGTCCATGCCGGTTATAACATTTTTATTAGCGGAGGAACAGGAAGCGGAAAAACGACATTTTTGAATGCACTTTCCCGGTTTATTCCTGCAGATGAACGGGTCGTTACGGTGGAGGATTCCGCAGAGCTGCAATTGAACGTTCCTAATCTGGTCCGGCTGGAAACCCGTAATGCCAATTCGGAAGGTAAGGGCGAGCTGTCGATGCGCCAGCTGATTCGAGCTTCGCTGCGGATGAGGCCTAACCGGATTATTGTCGGTGAGGTCAGGGGATCGGAGGCGGCGGATATGCTGGCGGCGATGAACACCGGCCATGATGGATCTATCAGTACGGGGCATTCAAACAGCGCCCGGGACATGCTGAGCCGCTTGGAAACGATGGTTCTTGGCGCATCGGACATTCCGATTCCGGCTGTTCGGCAGCAGATCAGTTCGGCCGTTGACGTCATTGTTCATCTGTCGAGAATGAGGGATTATTCCCGCAAGGTTCTGGAAATTTCTCAGCTTACCGGTATGAGAGACGGGGAGATTGAATTGGAGCCGCTTTTTCAATTTGAGCATAGCATCGATGGAAGGGCATGTCTGCGGCGTACCGGCAGCGAGTTGATCCGGCAGGATAAATGGCTGCGCGCAGGGTTTAAGACTGTGAAGGAGCATGCCGATGCGGTTGATTGAATCGAAGCTAGCAGGGCTGGGGTGGCCGAGCAAAGAGGCAAATGATCTCAAGGAATCGCGTTATGGAACGGACTACCAGGAGTTTCAATTGAGCCGGGCTCAGTTCCTCGCTGCGTTTGGGGCTGGCGCCGGAGTGCTGTTCACAGCTTTTTATCTGTTTTATCTCAATGTGCCTGCGGCTCTTGTATTGTCATTGCTGGCGCTGCGGACGCCAAATCTGTACCGGAATTATGCACGCAGGCGCAGGCAGGAAAGGCTCAAGCTTCATTTCAAAGAGATGTTATTTTCCTTAACCTCCTCGCTGGCGGCCGGCCGCTCCGTTGAAAATGCGCTGTTTGCCTCGCTTGACGATCTGAAGCTGATGTATCCCGGTTCCAGAACAGATCTCATGGATGAGCTGGAGCGAATTCGCCATCGCTGCGCTAACGGGGAGACGCTGGAATCCGGTTTGATGGACTTTGCGCTTAGATCGGGTGTTGACGAGATCCGGCAGTTCACGGATGTGTTTACCATTTGCAAGCGCACTGGCGGCGATCTGGTGGAAATTATCCGCAGATCCTCGCAGCAGATCGGGGAGCGGATAGAGGTCAATCAAGAGATTGATGTGTTGATCGCGCGAAAAAGGTTTGAGTCCCGCATTATGCTGATGGTGCCCTTTCTTTTTTTGGGCTTTCTGCATGCGGCAGCCCCCGATTATATGGCGCCGCTTTATGCCAGTGCTATCGGTTACGCGCTGCTTACGATTGCGCTGATCCTGTTCGCGTTCTGCGCATGGGTAATGATGAAGATGATGAATATACGGCTGTGAAGGGGGCACTGCGATGGTGATGTCTGCGGCAGCCGCAGCTATGGCACTGGCGTGGATTGGCGTACTGGCTGCAGGCTATGGCTGGAAAGAAGCTGTGCGCCTTGGAATAAGTGCTTCTACGGGGCTTGGCAGAGAGGGATTTCTCAGAACGTTTGCAGCAGAACCGGTTGTGCGGATTTTTGAACAAAGAGGAATCCCGCAGCTTTTGGATGAGGCGCTGATTCTGCTGCATGCAAAGGCTGCGCCCCTTAAAGGCGATAAGTGGACGTCAAGGGACACACGGCTGTTTGCTGCAGGCGCTGCGGGCTGCGGTTATTGGGCAGCGGCGGCAGGGCTGTTGATTGCCGGGTTGTCGGAAGAACCGGGTATTGCCTGGGCTGCGCTCGTATGCGGGCTGCTTTTTCCGTTAGGGCGTTTTCGTGAGCTGCAGCAGCAGGCGTTAAGACGCAAACAGGAGATGCTGCTCGCGCTGCCCGAGCTGATTGGCAAGCTGACCTTGCTTGTCGGCGCTGGTGAGACGGTGCAGAAGGCGTTGATGCGCTGCGCAGGCGGCGGAGGCGGATTGGCAAGAACGGACCCTTTACATGCCGAATTGGCTCAAGCGCTGCAAGCAATAACAAACGGACAGTCTTTCAGCGCCGCAATGGAATCGTTCAGCAGACGCTGCGCGGTTCAGGAGGTTTCGGTATTTACGACGGTTCTGCTGCTCAACTATCGGCGTGGCGGCGATCAGCTTTCGCTTTCTTTGCGGGAGATATCCCTGCCGCTGTGGGATAAAAGACGAAGCACGGCGCGGGCGCGCGGCGAGGAGGCTTCCTCTAAGCTCGTTTTTCCTCTGACCGGGATTTTTTTTATTCTGATGGTGCTGGTAGGAGCGCCGGCAATGCTGATGATGAACGGCTGAGAGCTTTTTGAAACTCATAATGAAAGAGGATGAAGGGGGATATATGAAATGAACCGGATGCTGTTATTAGGGATGAAAACAAGAAGAGCAATGCGCCGTTTTTCCAAATCGGAGGAGGGGCTTGGCACGCTGGAAATTATTTTAATTATTGCAGTTATTATCATCATTGCCTTGTTATTCAAAGATTGGATCGTTGATCTGGTCAAAAACCTGATGGGTAAAGCGGATGATCAAGCAAACACGATTTTTGAATAACTGCGGCCATTTATGGCGAAGGCTTCTCCAGAATGATCAGGGGAGCCACACGTTAGAGGCGGTTTCAGTGTTTCCGCTGCTGATGGCTGTCACGCTAACCTGGCTTATTTCAGCGCTGATTCTTTTTCAAGGCGGAGTTGTACAGAGCGCTGCTGCAAGAGCGGCTGAAGCGGCTGTATTTCTTTGGGACAATAGCAAACGAGGCGATTCCGGGCTGCCGCCCGCTGGCGAGGATGACGGGCTGTATTGGAGACTTGCTGAGGACAGTCTGCTTCACGGGCTGCTCAGCTCTGTCCAAACGGCCAACGAGGATTCTGAAGCGGCATTGGTATCTCTTCCTGTCAGCGGCAAGGAAGCTGGCTCGCTTGCCGAGAGCAAGCTGAGCAAGTCCGCGCATCGGCTGTCGCCTCAGCTTCGGGGGCAGCTGACCTATCGTCGGGAAACGCTGAGCCGCCGAGCCGAAGCGGCACTGAAGCTCCCGTTTTCGCTGCCGGGCAGCAACGGAAGTCTGGCGCAAGTAACAGCTTCCGCAGCTGTTATAGATCCCGTGGAATTCATTCGGTCGGTCGATCTGGTTCGCTATTATACCGCCAAATTCCAAGCTTCGAGAGAAATCAATGCGGCTTCGGCTGGAAAGGCGCTGACAGATTATGCCTCGGGCAGGCCGTGAACGAGAACGGAATGAGATGGCTAAAAGCATTTGGGGACGGCGGTGTACAGACGCCTCTGGCGCCGTAACGGTGTGGACCTGCATGGTCGTGTCCGCAGTCCTCCTGCTCATGGCTCTGTTGATTGATTTTTCAAGGATTGCGGCATTTCGTTACAAGCTCGACAGTGCGGCACAGTCGTCTGTTCGCTCGGTTCTTTCCGCATATGATGAGCAGCTCTATGAACGGTACGGCCTGTTTGGACGGGGAGGCAGCAGCGCGGATGAGCTTCTGGCGCAAGCGGTAGCAGGCAGCTTGAATAGCTCTACGCCTTCTGGAGAGAGTCAGGTCCGAACGTTCGACATGCTGAAAATGGAAGTGAGGGAGAGCTCGGTGCAGCCTGCTCTAATGCTGGGGGAATGGCCTGTATTGCGCCGTCAGATAGAGCAGGAAATGAAGTATAAAGGGCCGATTGACCTGACAATTGAGCTGCTGGATAAGTTTCGACCGCTTCAGCCATCCATGAAGCAAACAGCTGCAACGGTTGATACGATACAGCAGGCGGAGAAGATTTTTGAGCGCCGGCAAAAAGCTCTGTCCGAGATGATGGGTCAATTGGATGCCGCCGCCGCGTTAGGAAGAGAAACGGCTGCAGACAAGCTGGTGCCGCTTGCCGGTGCGGGAGCGGCTGCCGCAACCTTCAAAGAAGCTGCGGACGGATACGGAAGTTATCTGGCCTGGATTACGATGGATAATGCAGCAATGGATGCCTACAATGCTGCATTGCAGACGGTAACTGCTTCAGTTGTGCAGCCCCCGGCTTTTCCCGAGCTAAATACGCAGCGTATTCAGCAGTATGAGGCTAATGCGGGAGAGGCGGCGTCAAGGCTGCTTGATATTGCCGCGGCTGCGGATCAGCACCAGCGGCTCACCGATAAAGCACGCGAACAATTTATGCTGGCGCACCAAGAGGAAAAAGCTTTAGAAACGCTTGCTAACCGCTCTTCCACGAATGCTGCTTCCGCACCGCCAAGAACTGCTGCGCGTGAGCCGGGAGCAAGTGACAAGTCGGGGGCCCCTGATATCGGAACGGGGGTTGCGGATGCCTCCAGCCTGCTGCTTGGACAAAGCTGGTTTGATGAGACTCAGCAGCTTCTTGAGAGCCAAGCGGAGAGGTTTCGGCTATTTGCCGCAGACGCCAGAGAAGCGGGCAAACGGCTTGAAGGAGCTCTTGCGAAGCATGACCCGCTGCAGATTCCGCTGCTGAAAGGAGATGCCGGGGATTTGCAGGAGCGGTTATCCCTGTATTGGCAGGCTTATATCGATCCCGGCCGGGACATGGAGCGATTGAAAAATCTTGTCACCAATACGGATAGCAGCAAGCGGCAGCGGGAAGCGGAGAAAAAGAAGGCCGCTTCATTATGGAGGCAGGCAAGGGAGCTATTGGATGGTTTCAACAGCCTCAAAGCATCCGCCGCTGAACTGGAGCTGTTTCAAAAAGTGGAACGGCTCGCTGAAAATAACAGGATTTTCAACGAAAGGCTCCTTTCTGGAGGCCCTCCACAGGACGAAACGTCTATCAAACAGAATCAAGAGCAGCGTATCCAGAATTCATCAGGCGCTGACGAAGCAGCCGCTCAATCCCAAAAACTTGGCGGCAGCGTTATGGACGGCTTGAGTTCAATGTTGGGAGCAGGCGGAGAGCGGCTGCTTGCCGCTGAGTATGCGGCTCGAAGATTTACTTCCATGGACCCGCGCAGACTTCAAACCTTATTTGCAGGCGGCATGGCGCAAAGCGGTGCCACCGAGCTAACCTCAATTGAATATCAGGAGCTGGAATACATTTTATATGGATTCAGCAATCCGGCAGGCAATCTTGCAGCGGCTTACGGGGAGCTGTTCGCGCTGCGGCTTGCTATTCGCACGATGGAAGGCCTCATTGTTAATAAGGGTGCAGGCAATCCGCTGCTTGTGCTTGCCATGTCCGTTGTATATGGCTTGCAGCAAACATTGCAAGATTTCAAATCCTTAACCACGGTTGGCGAGGTTGAGCTCTCCAAGTATGCTCCGGCAAAGCTGACTTATTTGGATTACATGCGGTTTTTCTCTATTATGCATGGCTCGGGCAATGCTCAGTTAAGCCGGATGACCGGTATCATTGAACACCGTACCGGAGCAAAGCTGTCTGAAATTCCTACTGGGGCTTCCGTCGCCATGCAGGGTTCGCTGCCGCTTTGGTTTTTGCCGGGGCTTACGAAGCTCGTCGGAGCGAGCGGCGTTCTGGATGGACAAGTGTCAGGAGGACGATATGAAGCGACTTCGCTTGCGGGATGGTCGTACTAAAGCCGCAATCATGCGCAGCGAGCAGGGCTCTATACTGCTGGAAGCTGCGCTGGTTTTACCGATTTTCCTGCTGCTGCTTGTCTTTTTATCAGCATTTATCCAGCTTGCGACAACGGAGACAGCGCTGCAGAGGACCGTGGACAACACCGCCAAGCAGATTGCCGCCCATATCAGACCTGCTCAGCTGCTGCGGCAGGAGCTGGATGCAAGGCTGAATGCAGCGCAGGCGGCGAGCCAACTCCCTCTGCCGGCGTGGAGCGAAGCTGCAGCTCAAGCAGCAGGTCATCTACCTATGCCTGCGGGCCAGCTGACTGAAGCGGTGCTTAATGGCAACTGGCAGCCTGCGGTGGATTGGGCAGCGAGCGAAGCAGCCCGGCCAGCGCTGGAGCCTTTGCTGCGGGAGTCTGCGGAGAACACGTTGCTAAATAAGGAAAGGCTGAGCCTTTCCCGTGTTCAGCTGCCGGATTTAACAACCGGAGAAAATGCTTTTTTGCTGTTGGAGGCGGAATATGAATTTCCGATCCGGGTACCGTTCACAGGCGAGAAAATTATCCTTCGCAGAACCGCTATGGAGCGAGTGTGGATGGCGGATTCAATTCCTGCCGCAGCAGGTAAAGTACTGGGCCCGGAGCAAGGAACCGTTCGAATTACCGGACTTACGCCTGTGCCTGCAAAACCGGGACGCAAAGCAACGTTAACTGCTGTTGCCGCACCCGGCGCACAGGTAACGCTGGAGGTGCGCTACAAAAGCGGAAACAGTGTATCGCGCCACGTCGGAACCAAGACGGCCGATTCCACCGGCAGGGTGGAGTGGACTTGGCTCGTCTCGGGAAACACCACAGCCGGCATTTGGGAAGTCATCGTAACTAGTTCAGATGGAGGTACGGCGACCATGCCGTTTCATGTTCAGAAAAAAGCTGGATGAGCCGGATTTTATGATCTTATCAGGGAAGGATGACGTATTTGTCAGGCTTAATTTGGAGCGGCACAGCTCTGCTGCTTGGAGCGGCGTTTTGGTCTGATGTGCGCACCATGCGTATACCCAACATTCTAACAGGCGGTTTTTTCGTTGGCGGATTGCTGCTGCATTCGATTTCAAACGGTTGGGACGGTTTTTGGCAAGCGATGTTAGGCGCGGCGGCAGGATTTCTTCCGCTGCTGGTGCTTTATTTGCTTCGTGGCATCGGTGCAGGAGACGTGAAGTTATTTGGAGCAGCCGGAGCGTGGCTTGGCGCTGCTTCCGTGCTGGAGCTAATGTTATATTCCATGCTCCTTGGCGGAATTGGCGGCGGAATCTACTTGCTGGCCGTTAAAGCTGTCCGGTTTAAACCGGCGGAGTTGTCGGATACGGAGAGTGTTAGGAAACAGACCCTAGTACGGTTTCCATTCATGCTGGCCGTATTGCCGGCTGCAATTGTTATGAAGCTATTGGCTTGACACAAGGAGCGGCTATGGATGATTAGAGGAGAACGGAAAGGGAATGGGAGCATGCGCTTTTTTCAGGCTGATTATGAATGGAATCGGGAACATGAGCTTATTCTGACGCGGGCTGGAGGGATTTCGAGAAATGAATTGGAAGATATGGAGCTCGCGATGCTGGAAGATGTTCGAGTCCCCGGCCTTCTGCCAATCGAATGGGAGGACACCAACGGTACGATTCGACTGCGTTACCGGTTAACCGGCAAAAGAATGCTGAAGCAGCGAATCGAGGAAGGCTTGCAAGGGCCGGATGAGCTTTATCAGTTGTTATACGGGATTATTTCGGCGGTAGAGGAATGCCGGTCCTGTCTGCTTGTTCCGGATAATTTGCTGCTGGACGAATCGTTTATATTTGTCGGCGAGACATGGAACGATTCTGGGATGGTGTATGTTCCGATGCGCGCGGAAACGGTGCAGGACTTGCCGCTACGGGCAAGATTGCTTGCTTTGGCAGCAATTTGCGCAGGATCGGCGAGGCGTACCGATATGGAGCTGCCCTCCGTTCTAAAGGAAATAGGAGACGAAAAAGTCCCGCTTTCCAGGCTGAAGCAGAGATTATTGATACTGTCTGTTAACATTAACGGAATTCAATCCGTCGCTAACGGCAATGATCTGAGTGAAAGTTTTCTGTCGGATTCAAGCCGTTCAGCAGATAAAAATCGTGGTTCAAATTCTCAACGAATATCCGACCCGGGGCGTGTTTCGGATAGCAGCGAAACGATGAAGCCTAGCTCTTTTGATTCAAGCTTTTCTCAGGAGCGATCGGCTGGGATGGATGGGTTAGGTCAAGCGTTTGTACGCAAGCATATGACGGAGGAGCAAAGTTTGCTGTCCGGTCTGAAGGGGAGACGAATGGGAGTGCGTACGGCAGAGGAGCTTCTGCCCCTGCCTGCTTCAGAGTCCGTTATATTGGACGAGACGGAACTAATGGTTAAAAAAACGCCAAACCGGGCTGTCCTTACCCTTGCGACAGCTGCTTTTGCGGCGCTGCCCTGGAAGCTTCTGTACGGAAGCAATCCAACAAAATCGAATCAAATCATTTGCATCGGCGCCGCTTTGCTGGCCTGCGCAGTGCTTGTTCGAATCTGGAGAAAACGCGAAGCCTCGGAGCTGGAAGCAGGGCACGGCAGTATACGGGAGGCAAATTCCGAGTTGAAATTTGAGCCGGATTCAGGGCCGCTTGCCTTTAAGGGCGGACAACGCTGGGCCCAAGCGGAAACCCCGGAGCATATGGAGGAAGAGCGACACAGTGGGTCAAAAGAAAGGCCGGATGCCTTAGGCAACGTGGAAACACGGTTTCAAAAGCCTGTTTATGGAGACGAAGCCGACACGTTGAAGCAAGCCGCTTCAACTAGACTGAAGCAACAAGGTGCAGCATTGAGCACATCGGGCGGTCATAACAATCAAGCGATTTTGCAGATTCAACAAACAAAAGCGGATACGCGGATTGCTGCAGCCAGTAACTCGGAACGGACCGTATTGCTCGGGGTTAACAACGAAAAGTCCGGCCGATCTGAGAGCAGACGGCTCGTACGCAACCGGGACGGCGTTAAGGAGAGCATGGAGCTGCCCGCTGGAACTACCACAATAGGGCGTTCTAATGAAGCGGCGCAATGGGTCGACTCTACAAATGGAATATCGCGGTTGCATCTGGAAGTCTATTGCGGCCCTGACGGCTGCACGGCAAAGGATCTTGGCTCGCGGAACGGATCGTTATTAAACGGCAGAATGATGATTCCTTATAAAAAATACAAGCTGGAGAACGGGGACGTTCTTCAGCTTGCAGGCGCCGGTATCTATTCGTTTGAACAGCATGAATCAAGCAGGGCAGGTTAAAGGTATGGTTGCGGAGTGAGAAGCCTTCACGATGAATGCTTGCCAACCAGGTCGTTCAACGCTTCACTGATGGAGGGATGCCGGAATTGAAAGCCTGATGAGATAGCTTTAGCCGGGAGCACCTTCTGTCCTTTCAAGAGCAGCTCGGACATTTCGCCGAGCAGGAGCCGCAACGGAGTTGCAGGTGCAACTAGCCAATAGGGCCGGCCAAGAGCAGCTGCGGCAGCTCTGCCGAACTCGCTGTTGCGGACTGGCTCAGGCGATACGGCATTAACGGCTCCTTCAAGCGATGGATGCTCCAGCGTATGAATAATAAGCCGAATCAAATCTTGTTTATGTATCCATGATATCCATTGATCACCGCTGCCCAACGGGCCGCCCGCCATCATGCGGAAGGGGAGCAGCATGCTCGGCAGGGCGCCGCCCGATGCCCCCAATACGATGCCAAAGCGAAGCAGTGCAATTCGTTTCGCGGGAATTGCTCGTGCTGCATGCTCCCAGTCCCGTACAACCGAAGCTAAAAAGTCGCCCTCCGAAACCGGGCTATCCTCGGTAAATGTTGCGGAATCCGAAAAGCCGTATGCATTGACTCCAGATGCCTGCACAAGCACATCAGGCGTCAGGCCCGCTCGGTTAAGCGCAGCGGACAACGCAGAAGCGGCGTTTATTCGAGAGCTGCGTATGCGCTGTTTCGCAGCATTGGTCCAACGCTGGCTAATAGTTTCTCCAGCCAGATTAACAACCGCATCAACGCCTTTCAGCAGAAGCGGATCTTTCTCAAGCTGCTGCCAGCTAATTTGAACAAAGCTCCCGGCTGGGCTAAGCCCAGTGCCGGAAGCTTTGTTCTCCGCCGAGCGGGATATAATCCAGCCGGAATGTCCCGCCTCACTTAAAGCCTCTATAAGTGCCTGTCCGACAAAGCCGGTGCCGCCTGTAACCGCGATGTTCAATCTGCACCCCTCCGCTCCGTTTCCATTATCAAGATTGTTTTTCAATGGAGATAAGCCAAGGTTGCTTCACCTTGCTCCCGGTATCGGTTTCGATTTCTTTAACGATATAGCGGAATTTGACGGAGTCGCCGAATTCGAAGTTTTTCATTTGCTCCATTTGCTCCGTGGCCGCCTGGAAAACAATTGTATCCGTCTTTGTTTCAATCTCTGCGGAATGTCCGTCCGCCAATCCATTAAACGTTCCCGTACCCTGCTGCTCCTGGGACTGGGTAGCAGGTGTCTCGTTTTTTTGACCAGGATCAGGCTTATCAGGAGTCGGCGTAGCTTCTGCAACCGGTTCGCCTGCGGAGTCTGGCCCTACGTCAGATGAGCCGTCCACGATTCCGCTGCCTGCCGTGTTCTGTGTATTGGCGGAGGAATTGCTCTGAACGCCGCAGCCTGCGGCAAGCAGCAGCATGGATGCAAGCGCGATGCTCGCTGGCGCCAGGCTGTTTTTTCTTTTTCCGTTTAAACGTCTTGTCATCATCAGGTTCATCGTGGGCACCTCCAAGGTAGTATTCGCTACCTTTTCTTACCCTTGCTGGAAGAGCGCCAATCCGCACCTATGACCTGAATTAACTAAGCACCCGCGAAGCTGTGGAGATTCAAGTAATGCTTGCGTATTCCATCAGCGGTTCAGCAAGTGATGATAGGCCGAGTAGTCAATACCGCGCTTGTCGAGAAAGGTAACAAGACTCCGGTAATCCCGCTTCGGCGTAGCGCGAATATAACCTTCTATGCAATGGGCGCGGGTCACTTCGCTCGAACCGCTTTCAACGGCGACTTGTCCGATTCTGGCCGCAATGGAATGTTTGGCGATATCACGGAACGGCCCCGGAACAGGGGAAACGAGCTCCTCTAGCAGCTCCTTGGCATCCTCGGTCCACATGCTGCGGCTTCGATCAACCCAGTAGTTTTGCCAGTCCAGCTTGGACTTGCCGTCGCGTTTCGGAAGCACCTTCAGGAATTTGCGGAACATAAAATAACCGCCTATAGCCATCGAGCCAACCATCACAAACGCCCAAAAAACGATAAAAAACATAAACCATTCTGGAGTATCCTTCATTAATGGAGTCACCTCATCCAAATTATAGCCGATTCCTAGCTTTATTTCGATGCACCCTGTAGAATAAGACTAATTGTTTTCTTAAATTATTTTCGAAGGGCGGTTGAAGCATGCTAAAAATCGGCTCTCATGTATCCTTTAGCGATAAAGGACTGGTTACAGCGGCTCAGGAGGCCATTTCGTACGGTTCCAGCTCATTTATGATCTATACCGGCGCGCCGCAAAATACGAGGCGAAAACCGATTGATTCCCTATATATAGAGGAAGGCAAACAGCTGATGGAAAGCGCAGGCATTGGAGAAATTGTCGTGCATGCGCCATATATCATTAATCTCGGCTCTTATAAGGAAGACACCTTTGAGCTCGCGGTTCGCTTTTTGCAGGAAGAAATCCGCCGTACCCATGCGATCGGCGTGCGCAACATCGTGCTGCACCCTGGCGCCTATACGGATAAGGATGCGGAGTTCGGCATCAACCGGATCGCCGAAGGTCTGAACGAGGTATTGTCCGGCGTGGAAGAGACGGATGTCAATATTGCGCTGGAAACGATGGCGGGCAAAGGCACCGAAATCGGCCGCACGTTCGAGGAGCTGGCGGCGATCATGGACAAGGTTCAAAACAACAACCGCCTGACGGTCTGCCTTGACACTTGCCATATGCATGACGCCGGCTATGATCTGGCAGGCGATCTGGACGGAGTACTGGAGCAGTTCGATCGCATCGTCGGGCTGGACAAGGCCGCGGTTGTGCACGTCAACGATACCAAAAATCCGCTCGGCTCCCATAAAGACCGCCATACTCCAATCGGTTCGGGCTGGCTCGGTTATGATGCGCTCCAATCGATCGTGCATCACGAGGCGCTTGCCGGCCGGCCGTTCATTTTGGAGACGCCATGGATTGGCAAAGATCCGAAAAAGCAGCGTCCGATGTACGAGGCCGAAATTGCGCTTCTGCGCGGCGACGGTATGGAGCGGTTCGGCGAACGTTTTTACGATCAGCTGGAGAGACTGCATCATTTCTTCGGCAAGCAGGAAATCGACCGCCGTACCTATGTGCTTTCCGTATGGGATACGATAAAAAGCGACGCCAAAGCCCGCAAGGCCGACCCGCGCGAGCCGATGGAACGGCTTTATGATCTCGTTCGCGAGTCCGGCGAGGACTTCAGAGATACGGCCGAGGAAGAATTGAATCAGCTGATTACGTACTGGTTCGCCGGCAAACAAGCGCTCGTCAACGCCTGAGCAGAGCCGATCCTACTTTAATTTTTCATGGAAGGAAGACCCAATTCTTATGCCTCACTCCTATCAATCATCCCAGGCCGGTTCCGAAGCGAACTCCGGCCGGGCACGGATGCTTATCTCCTGTCCGGATCGTCCGGGCATCGTTGCCGCAGTTTCTCAGTTCCTGTATGAGCACGGCGCGAATATTGTGCAATCCGACCAATATACGATGGACCCGGAAGGCGGAATGTTTTTCATCCGCTTTGAATTTGACCTTGCCGATATGGACAAGCAGCTTCCTGTTTTGCAGGAGGACTTTACCCGCGTAGCCGACCGCTTTGAGATGAAGTGGCATACGTTCCGTGCCAGCCGCAAGAAACGCCTTGCCATTTTTGTCTCCAAAGAGGACCATTGTCTGCTTGAGCTGTTATGGCAGTGGCAGGCAGGCGATCTGGACGTCGAAATTGCTATGGTTATTAGCAATCATCCCGACATGCGCGTGCTTGTGGAGTCGTTCGGAATTCCCTATCATCATATTCCGGTTACGCCGGAAACAAAAGCGGAAGCGGAACGCAAGCAGCTGGAAACGATCGGCCGCAACGCCGATTTGATCGTTCTGGCCCGTTATATGCAAATTGTATCGCCAAAAGTAATCGAGCAGTTCCCGAACCGTATTATTAACATCCATCACTCCTTCCTTCCGGCGTTTGTAGGCGGCAAGCCGTACGCGCAAGCATACAACCGCGGCGTCAAAATTATCGGCGCTACGGCCCACTACGTCACCGAGGAGCTTGACGGAGGACCGATTATTGAGCAGGACGTGCAGCGGGTAAGTCACCGCGACGACGTTCCAAGCCTGAAGCGGATCGGCCGTACCATTGAACGTGTTGTTCTCGCCCGCGCTGTCAAATGGCATGCCGAGGACCGCATTCTTGTTCATCAGAACAAAACGGTCGTTTTCCACGGTTAACCATTCATGAAACCTTCATGCTGAGTCCGGCGCTGCCTAATGGCAATGCCAAATTCGGAATGGTACAATGTTTCTCATAGTGCAAGGCGGCGCACAGGCCGTATTAAACCGCAATCTGCACAAACTGTACCTTTCTGGTACAGTTTGTGGGCTTTTTACGCATGAGCACTTCTGCCCCTAACGGCTTAGCGGCGCATCCTGCAACTAGCATACGAACCGCCAAAACTGGAGGAGAATGAACTATGGCTATTACCCAAGCTACGATTGACCAGCTATCCGTAACAACGATCCGCACGCTTTCCATCGACGCAGTCGAAAAAGCAAAATCCGGCCATCCCGGCATGCCGATGGGAGCAGCTCCTATGGGCTACCAGCTGTTCGCCAAATCGATGACGCACAATCCGGCTAATCCGACCTGGATTAACCGCGACCGCTTTGTGCTGTCCGCAGGCCACGGCTCGATGCTGCTTTACAGCCTGCTGCATCTTTCCGGTTACGATCTGTCCATCGACGATCTGAAAAGCTTCCGCCAATGGGGCTCCAAAACGCCTGGACATCCGGAATTCGGCCACACGGCTGGCGTTGACGCTACGACCGGTCCGCTCGGACAAGGTGTCGGTATGGCAGTCGGCATGGCAATGGCAGAGGCTCATCTGGGGGCCGTTTACAACAAAGACAATCATGAGCTGATCAACCACTTCACCTATGTTATTTGCGGAGACGGCGATCTTTCCGAGGGTATTTCCAACGAAGCGGCTTCCATGGCTGGACATCTTGGACTCGGCAAGCTGATCATGCTGTACGATTCCAATGATATTTCCCTGGACGGCGAGCTCAATCTGAGCTTCTCCGAAAGCGTAGAAAAACGTTTCGAAGGTTACGGCTGGCAGGTGCTGCGCGTAGAGGACGGCAACGATCTTACGGCGCTGGCTGATGCAATCGCCAAGGCGCAAGCCGAAACAGGCAAACCGACGCTGATCGAAGTGAAAACGGTGATCGGCTACGGCAGCCCAAACAAAGGCGGCAAAGGCGGCCATGCTGGACCGCACGGCAGCCCGCTTGGCGCAGAAGAAACGGTATTGACCAAGAAGTTCTATGAGTGGGCTTCTGAAGAGCCATTCTTCGTGCCGGACGAAGTTCGCGCTAACTTTGCAGAAGTGAAGCAAAAAGGCGAACAGGCCAATGCGGCTTGGGACGAGCTGTTCGCAAAATACGAGCAGGCTTATCCGGAGCTTGCGCTTCAATTCAAACAATCGGTAAGCGGCGACCTGCCTGAAGGCTGGGACTCCAAGCTGCCGGTATACTCCACGGAAGACAAACCGGTATCGACTCGGGTTGCATCCGGCAACGCGTTGAACGGCCTGGCGCCTAACGTGCCGGCGCTTGCCGGCGGCTCCGCCGACCTGGAAAGCTCCACGATGACCCATCTGAAGGGTATCGACGTATATAAAGCGGGCAGTTATGCCGGCCGCAACATCTACTACGGAATTCGCGAGTTCGGCATGGCAGCGGCGATGAACGGCATGGCGCTGCACCAAGGCATGAAAGTATTCGGCGGAACGTTCTTTGTATTCACCGACTACCTGCGTCCGGCTGTGCGCCTGGCAGCTCTGATGGGCCTGCCGGTAACGTATGTGCTCACGCATGACAGCATCGCGGTTGGCGAAGACGGCCCTACGCATGAGCCGATCGAGCAGCTTGCCAGCATCCGCGTGATCCCGAACCTGACGGTTATCCGTCCGGCTGACGGCAACGAAACGTCCGCGGCATGGGCATACTCGCTGGAGAACAAGAAAAACCCGGTTGCTCTCGTATTGACTCGTCAAAATCTGCCGATTCTCGAAGGAACGGCGGAAAAAGCACGCGAAGGCATCAAACGCGGCGCTTACGTTGTCTCCGAAGCAGCAAGCGGCAAGCCGCAGGTTCAACTGCTGGCTACTGGCTCCGAGGTTCAATTGGCTGTAGCGGCTCAAAAAGCGCTGGCTGAAGAGGGCATTCAAGCTCGCGTCATCAGCATGCCAAGCTGGGATCTGTTCGACAAACAGGACAAAGCATACCGCGATTCCGTCCTGCTGCCGGAAGTTAAAGCCCGTCTGGCGATTGAGATGGCGCATCCGTTCGGCTGGCACCGTTACACAGGTGACGGCGGCGCGGTGCTCGGCATCGATACGTTCGGCGCATCCGCTCCTGGCGACCGCGTCATCAAGGAATACGGCTTCACAGTTGAAAACGTTGTGGCAAAGGTGAAGGAGCTGCTGTAACACGCTCTGCGTAACCGATGTGACTGATCCAGCCGGAAAAGGCCTAGCCTTTTCCGGCTTTTTCTGAGCAGAATAGTATGATATGCTAAAGCGGTAAAGAACGCAGGAGCGGCGAGCGCCAGAGCAACGCCGGTTAACCCCAACCAGAAGGAGAACTGAAGATTTATGTCCCAATTCGAGAACGTCACCGCAGTCAAAAAAGCCAATGTTTACTTCGACGGTAAAGTTACGAGCCGCACGGTTATTTTTCCGGATGGCACCAAAAAAACGCTCGGCATCATGCTCCCGGGCGAATATGAATTCGGCACTGATACAAAAGAAATTATGGAAATTCTTGCCGGCGATTTGAAGGTGCAGCTGCCGGGCAGCGAGGAATGGATCGTCATTCAAGGCGAAGGCGAGTTTACCGTTCCGGCAAACGCTAAGTTCAAGCTGGTCATTAACAGCGTAACGGACTACTGCTGCAGCTACATTCAAGAATAGCCAAAAGCCCGTTAAGCCGCTGTTAAGCCATCGTGGAGCAATGATTGGTCATCATTCACAGGCAGACGCGCGTTCTGAATTCACTCCGGTGAATTCGGCGCCGTCTGCCTTTTTATGCTGCACATTAATATTCGATGCTTCCGGCTGTGCCCAGTGCCGCTTCTTGACGTTCCGCACGTTGTCGGAATACGACTCCGGACAACCAAACGCTGATTTCATACAGCACAATGAGCGGAATGAACACCATAAAATGAGAAACAAAATCCGGCGGTGAGATGAGGGCGGAAACGATGACCAAAACCAGATAGGCGTATCGGCGCATCCGGCGCAGTCTTTGCGGGGTCAAAATGCCGATTGTGGTGAGGAACATAACTACGACGGGGAGCTCGAACGCCAGCGACACCGGCAATATAATATTCATCATAAAGCCTAAATATTGAGAGATCCCGTAGGTTTCCACCAACTCAAGCTTCCGGGAAATAGTTACGGTGAAGGAATAGCTCATCGGGAAGACAACATAATAGGCGAAGGAGAGGCCGATGGCAAAACATAGAACGGTATAGGGGATATAGCGGAGAGCCAGCTTTTGTTCGGTACGGCTGAGTCCCGATTTTACGAATTGCCAAATTTGATACATGATGTACGGCAGTGTAACAGCTGCGGCAAAAAGGAGAGCGATATTCATGTACATTCGCAATCCGTCCCATGGCGAGAACACATTCCAGCTGATTTCGGAAGCGGGAGGAATCGTTTTGAGATGATTAAGAATAATTGGGGAGACGAACAGTCCTCCTCCTGTCGATAAGGCAACCATGATAAAGATGCGGAGGAGCCGTTTGCGCAGTTCCTTGAAATGTTCCATTAGCGGCATGCTGCTGTCAAATTCCATTTGAGCACCTGCTTTCACAGTAACGATTTATCGTACATGGACTATTTATACAAACAGCTGTTTACAGTTGCCCCATTTTCCTGAGCTCCACCGTTTGAAATCCATCCTGAAGCTTTTGATGAATGGTTTTGATTCTTTCAACGTCCGAAAAAGAATAGCGCCGCATGCCGCCTGGAGTTCGCAGCGGAAAGATAAGCTGTCGTTGTTCATAGTAACGAATTTGCCGGGCAGTTAATCCGGTCAGTTCACGGACGGTCCCCATACTCATTACTTTTTTTTCCATATTACGACCTCCAGTTCTGAATTGATGTTAGGTGATTTGTTTGGATGTTATATCTGCGGCATGTTTTTTATACTACGCATTGCAATATTATCTGTATATATGACTTTGGGCTCATCTGATATGGAGTCGAAAGATTCATAATAGCAAAAAAAATATGTGTTTTGGACTAACTTATAGGAAATTCGAAATCGATAAAAAACTATAATGTCACATTTAGTTACATGAAATAAAGACGTCAAGGAAGGGCATGTGTTACTTTTGCTTTGTAAATCACGGCAAAGGAGAGGTTGCAGCATGCACAATCAGAATCAGCCGCAGGACATGAGCCGCAGAAAATTTCTGACGACAGTCGGGAAAATCGGCGGATCGGCAGCTTTGATGAGTGTGATGGGAACGATGGGGCTGCTTTCACCCGACACAATTAAAGCATCCAGCTACACGCCTCCGGGGAAAAGCGACCTGTCTTTGGCTGGACGCAACGGCAAAAAAATCATTATTCTTGGCGCAGGCATTGCCGGTATGACAGCCGCTTATGAGCTCGGAGAAGCGGGTTATGATTGTACAATTCTGGAGGCGAGGGCACGCTCCGGCGGACGAATCTGGTCGGTGCGCCGGGGCACAACCATCGCCGAAACCGGCAGTGCCAAACAGGTTGCCCGCTTCGCTCCCGGACTTTATCTGAACGCGGGGCCGATGCGGATTCCGCAGTTCCATGCGACGCTGGATTACTGCCGCAAATTCGGCGTTCAGCTTGAGCCGTTCAACAACGTCAATGACAACGCCTATTATTACAACGAAAACGTAGGCACGCTTTCCGGACAAAAAATCCGAAAGCGCGCGGCTAAAGCCGATGTCAGAGGTTACATATCGGAGATGCTGGCCAAGGCCGTCAACCAAAAGGCGCTGGACCTGCCAATTACGCCGGAGGAAAAGGAAAAGCTTGTCCAATATTTGAGAACCGAAGGTGATCTCGACGCTGATCTGTTTTACAAAGGCTCTTCACGCGGCGGGTACAAGGATGAGCCGGGAGGGCGTCTCGATGCCGGGGTAATTCGAGATCCGTTTGATTTGAAGGCAATTCTCAACTCCGGCCTGGGCAATTATTTCAGCAGCGAGTACGGGTATGACCAACAGATGATGATGTTCCATCCGGTCGGTGGCATGGATGCAATTTCGAGTGCTTTTGAGAAGCGGCTCGGCAATCGGATCAAACATCACTCCGAGGTGAAAGAGATTCGGCAGTCGGATTCTGGCGTTCGGGTTGTGTATACAAATATGCAGACAGGCCAGACGTTAGAGCTTACCGCAGACTATTGCATCTGCACCATTCCGCTCCCGGTGCTCAAAGATATTCCGGCAGACTTTTCGCCTGCAATGAGTCAAGCGATCCGAAGCGTCAACTACGCCTCGGCCGGCAAAATCGGCATGCAGTTCAGCCGCAGATTTTGGGAAGAGGACGACCAGATTTACGGCGGCAATACGCTGACGAATATGGATATCTCCTCCATTTATTATCCGCCTACCGAATATTTCGGCAAAAAAGGACTGCTGCTTGGCTACTATACGTTCGGCTCCAACGCCGACAAGCTGGGGGCGATGACCTTCAAGGAACGCGAAGATTACGCGCTGAAGCAGGGAGCCAAAATCCATCCTCAATATTACAAGGAGTTCGAAGCTTCTTTTTCGGTCGACTGGAAAAAAATCAAATACAATTTAGGCGGCTGGGCGTCCTATTCCCAAGATGCCCGTAAAACGTACTATCCGACGCTCTGTAAGCCGGATCGCAGAATTTATTTGGCTGGTGAACATTTAAGTTATTTGACCGGTTGGATGGCTGGCGGCATCGA
This sequence comes from Paenibacillus pasadenensis, assembly GCF_023715725.1. Taxonomy (GTDB): domain Bacteria; phylum Bacillota; class Bacilli; order Paenibacillales; family Paenibacillaceae; genus Paenibacillus_O; species Paenibacillus_O pasadenensis_A. The sequence goes on along the minus strand of NZ_JAMBOT010000012.1, from coordinate 10,961 downwards.
ATCGGCTAGGCAGGTTGTAGCGGACATTCATGAACGCGTATTAAAGGCGTAACGAGGAGGCGCATTCAAAATGAAAATATCTTTGAAAAAATGGGTGCCGGCGCTTTTAGTCGCATCCTGCTTTGTCGGGGCAAGCGTATACGCCGCAGGGTCGGACAAGCCGAACAAGCTGCCGCTTGAGCCGGTGCATGAGGCTGAATTTTACGGAAGCCCGTCCTCTTCCATATCCAGCGCGGTGGCCATTCCAGAAGGGGCGGCAACGTTTCATACGAGCGGAACCGTTCCGCCGATGCTGAACAAAGAAGGCAAAACGCTCTATGAGCGGTATGGAGATACCAAAACGCAAGGCATCGGTATATTAAAGGAAATTGAGAAGCAGCTTAAGGAACAAGGACTCACAATGAAGGATGTTGTGTATTTGCGGGTTTATTTAGTGGCCGATCCCGCCAAGGACAATAAAATCGATTACACGGGCTGGTTTGACGCCTATGCCCAGTTCTTCAACACAAAAACCAATCCGGTTAAAACGGCACGCTCTACCGTTGGCGTGGCGGGACTCGTCAACTCGGATTGGCTGATCGAGATTGAGGCGGTAGCGGTCTACCCGCAGCTCCATAACCAGGACTAATGCGGCGGGTGAGGCGGAAATAAACACATAGGAGTGAGGCGCATGCTGCAAAATATCGGATTCCCCGGACTTGTCATGATTTTGATTGTTGTCCTGATCGTATTTGGACCATCTAAGCTGCCAGAGCTGGGAAGAGCCGTAGGAAGAACGCTACATGAATTCAAGTCCTCCGCCAAAGAGCTTGTTAGCGACCATAAAGAAGAGAAGGCAGCCGAGAAATAGAAGTTTTGACGGCAGCCGCGAATAAAGGCAAGAGCCCGCTCGTCCTCAGGACGCAGCGGGCTTTTTCATGAGCGCAGCCAATAAAGGCGTTGACCTTGTTAGGGTAGCGACTGCGTTTACGCCTGACCTTTTAAATGCGGAACCGGCTGCGGTATTCCGACGGGCTTGTCCCAACTTGCTTTTTAAATAGCCGGCTCAAATAAAAGCCGCTTTCGTATCCGCATTCCTCGGCGATTTCCTCCAACGTAAACGACGTTTCCGTCAGCAGGGTCCGGGCCTTTTGCAGGCGGATCGATTGCTGGAGGGCGGAGGGAGACAGCCCGTAGCGGGCTTTAAACCTCCGGGTCAGCTGAACTGGCGACATGCCAAGCTCGCTGGCCAGCTCACCGAGACTTAACTGGCGGAGCGCGGTCTCTTCAATTCTTAGTCTGGCTGTGCGGAGCAGCGGATCGCCGCTGTCGTCCCGGTTCGACTGCGCATGAGCGGGCTGGGAATTCTCCCAGGCGAACTGCATCAGCAGATCGGAAAGCAAATGGGCACTCCATTTCTGGCAAATTTTTTCCTTAGCGGTCGCATTGGCGGCTGCGCAGTTGCGCAGCTGGAAGAGAGTATTGAGCAGACGCTGTTTATCGCTGAACGTCAGCTTCAATGGGGAAAGCGGAATAGTGTCGGACCGATTCAAAGTTTTGGCCGCCTTGAACGACAAAAAATGAAATGTGACCGGGTCCAGCACTTCACGGTTAAATTTTACGCCAGGCGGACATAATACCGCTTCAGAAAATTGGGCGCTTCCGCTTAACGAGCCGATTTTGAAGCGGAATCCGCCTTTCTCCACGGCAAACAATACCCAATATTCATAACGGTCCGAGGCTAGCTGAAACTGCGTTTTATTTTCCCAATACGTATGGTCGACGAAATCGGGATCCGGCAGAATAATGTTCATTTGGCGCACCTCACCATTGAAATAAAAGATATGATTTTTGATAAAAAAGTGCATGGATAGCGTTTTCTAGCCTTATTATAATGAAATTAAGGATATAATAAAAGCTCAACTCTGGAGGTTGTCAACGTGAGAACAGAAACCTTTCAATGTGATGTAACAGTCATCGGCGGCGGTTTGGCAGGGGTCTGCGCAGCGGTAGCGGCGGCAAGACTGGGCCAAAAAGTGGCGCTTGTCCAAAATCGTCCGGTACTCGGGGGCAATTCCAGCAGCGAAGTACGGGTATGGGTTTGCGGCGCTACGGCGCATGGCAATAACCGTTATGCTCGTGAAACGGGTATCATGGGCGAAATGTTCGTCGAGAACCAGTACCGCAATCCGGACGGCAATCCTTATCTGTGGGATCTGGTCGTGCTGGAAACGGTGCTGGCCGAAAGCAACATCACGCTCTTTTTAAATACAGATGTGCACGAGGCGGAGGCGGAGGGCCCTGCCGAGGACCGCAAAATCCTCTCCGTAACGGGCTGGATGGCCGGCTCCGAGCGTAAAATCACGTTCAAGAGCCCGATGTACATTGATTGTACGGGCGACGGCCTTGTCGGCTTTTTGGCCGGAGCGGGCTTCAAGATCGGCCGCGAGGCGAAATCAGAATACAACGAAGATTGGGCACCGGAAGTGCCTGACGGAATTACGCTCGGCAGCACCATCCTGTTCTATACGAAGGATGTCGGCCATCCGGTTAAATTCGTAGCTCCTTCCTTCGCACGCGATATCGAAAATACGACGATTCCAATGCGCCGGGTTATCCGCAGCGGCTCCAACGGCTGCGACTACTGGTGGATCGAGTTCGGCGGCGAGCTAGATACGGTTCACGACAACGAGCGCATCCGGGACGAGCTGTGGGCCGTCGTATACGGCATTTGGGACTATATTAAAAATTCCGGCAAATTTGAAGACGCGGCCAATATGACATTGGAGTGGGTTGGCGCTGTTCCGGGCAAACGCGAATATCGGCGTTTTATCGGCGACTACACGCTGAACCAAAACGATATTATGGCGCAGGAGCCGTTTGAAGACCGTGTTGCATTCGGCGGCTGGTCGATCGACCTGCATCCGCCGCAAGGCGTGTATGCAACCGAGAGCGGTTCAAAACACTTGCATGCGGACGGCAACTACCATATTCCGTTCCGTTCCCTATACTCTTCAAACGTTAACAATATGATGTTCGCAGGCCGAAACATCAGCGCTTCTCACGTTGCGTTCGGCACAACCCGCGTCATGGCGACCTGTGCGGTTATCGGCGAAGCGGCTGGCTCGGGCGCAGCGCTGTGTGTGCAAAACTCCGTCACGCCGCGCGAGCTGCATGCCGGCCATCTGACAGAGCTGCAACAGACGATGCTCCGCCAGGATGCATCCATTATCGGCCTTGCCAGCAGAGACGAGAAGGACCTGGCGCTTGGCGCCAAAGTAACGGCTTCCAGCACATATCGTTCCATCGCAGTGGAGCAGTCCGCTGGCAGCCATGTGCTTGAAAGATCCGCTGGCATTTTGTTCCCGGTTGATCCGGCGCTGGAAGGTGTCGAGTTGCTCGTGGACGTGGATGCAGCTACAACTTTAACCGTAGAGCTTTGGGATACGGGCCGCGGAGAGAACTATGTTCCGGCTAACCAAGTTCAATCGGTAGATATAAACCTGCAGCCTGGCGAAAAGCAGTGGGTGAACGTTCCGCTGGAATGGCAGCCGCAGCAAGCGCAAAACGCATTTGTCATCGTACGCAAAAACACTTCCGTCAGCCTGCATGCAGGAAACAAAAACCTAAGCGGCGTGCTGGCGTTTAATCAAACGTTCGTACCTGCCGTTGCTGTGGAGCTGGAAGACCGCAGTCCGGAGAAGCTGATTCATCAGTGGTCGATGAACGGAGTAAGACGCAGCCCATGGTGCTTCCGCGCCAAAGGCGTTAGCCAGGCCTACGCGCCAGGCAAAGCAGTCGGCGGTTACATCAGACCTTACGGCGGACCGAACCAATGGATGTCCGAGGAGCTGAGTGGAAGTCCGCAATGGCTGGAGCTGTCATGGGATGCTCCTCAGGCCATTTCCGAAGTTCATGTTACCTTCAACGATGATGTGAACGAGGACCTGATTAATCTGCATCATCACCGCACTGATTTTGAAATCATTCCGGAGCTGGCGAAAAAATACGTCATTGAAGGAAGCAACGGCGGCGATTGGACATTGATTGCCGAGGAATCGGACAACCGGAAACGGAAGCATGTATACCGTTTGGCGGAAAAAACCAGCCTTTCTCGTCTTCGTCTGACCGTGCTTGAAACGAACGGAAGCTCTTTTGCGGAGCTGATTGAAATTCGCGCGTACGAATAAATTTAAAATCAACCAAAAGAGCCTGGATTCCAGGCTCTTTTTTCTACATACTAAACCCTATACAAGCAGTAAATGGAGGGGCAGCATGAAACGATGGATTCCGCAGACGCTTCGCTGGAGATTGTTTTTCGCCTTTTTATTATTGGTTATTCTGCCGATTGTCGGCACCAGCCTGATTGTTTTCCAGCGTTTTGAAACCGTTCTCCGTGATCAAGTGAGCACGCAGAACTTACGGCAGATGGCTTCCGTAACGGAATCATTGGAAGGTCTGCTTAACGTTGCGAAAAAGACGTTTACGCTGCTGGAGCAGGATTCAACCGTCAGCTCGATTTTAAAGCAGCCGGATGTCTCTTCATCTTATGCTTCTCTCCTGGAAACCAAAAAAATGGACGAGAAATTCAGCTCGATCAACAACAGCGTGTTTATCGCCAGCTCATTTGTGTACTATACCGTGCTGGATCAGTACGGTCATATTTACACTTCCTACGGGCCAAGCCGTGAGCTTGATTACGCGGATTTGCGGAAGGACAAGCCGATGCTGGACGCCTTTGTCGGTTCGGATACGCCGGACTGGCGGCTGGAGAAGGGCGGCGTAAATTCCGTTTATGGAATCGCCGCTCCTCATCTGGCGCTGTACAAAAGCTTGCGCGACTCCAGCAACCGGATTTATGCCATCGTAAGAATTGGCGTTGATTATTCCAGCCTGTTCCGCAGCGCAGCCACCAATGCGGAGCCTGAATCCCGCTATGAGCTGGCGGATGGCAGCGGAAACGTATTGGTCAGCACCGCAAAAGGCGGAGCCTCGCAGGCGCAGCCTTTGGATACATCAGTCTGGGAAACGTCGGGGACGAGCCAGCAGGATCATCTGATGGTCAGTTACGCCGCTGTGCCGAGCCTGGGCTGGTTCGTAGTAAAAAGCATTCCGACCAAGACTTTGTTTGCTGAAGTCAACCGGATCAAACAAACTCTGCTTTTTGCGATGGTCGCGATTATGGCGTTATTTGTGCTGATGACCTTTTTAATATCTAATACAATAACGAGGCCGCTCCGCCTGCTGCGCAAAAAAATGAGCCATATGACAGACCTAAACCTGAAGGTGCAGCTTGCGCCTGATAAATTCCGCGGAGAGATGGAAGTATTCGTCAAAGGATTTAACCGGATGGTGACGGATATGGAGGAGCTTATTGCCCGGCTGAAGGTGGAGGAGCGGCAGAAGGAATCGATGCGCTTCCAGGCGCTTTTGTCCCAGATGAACCCCCATTTTCTGCTTAATACGCTGAATACGGTCAAGTGGCTGGCGCTTGGGCTTGGCGACCGGCAAATTCCCGCTGCCTGTGAATCGCTTGGCAAGCTGGTGGAGGCTGGAATCCGTCTGGATGTCGATCTGATTCATCTGGAGCAGGAGCTGCAGCTCGTGGAGCATTACTTGTTCATTCAGCAGCTCAAATACGACCAGGCCTTCCGCTACGAGGTCGACCTGCCGGAACCGCTGCGTTACTCTCTCGTGCCGAAGCTGAGCCTGCAGCCGCTCGTTGAGAACAGCATTTATCACGGGTTTTCCGGGCTGGACATACAGGGCTGCATCACGATCCGCGTCTCTCAAATAGGTCAGCAAATACGCATCATGGTGGAGGATAACGGAAGAGGTCCCAGCAGCCAGCCATCTGACGAAGGCCATAAGGGCCAAGGGATTGCGCTGCAAAATTTACGGGAGAGGCTGGCGCTTCTGTTCCGGGGAATGAGCTCGCTTGAGCTTGAGCCGCTGCCGCAGGGCACACGGGTAACGATTACGATCCCGCTGCTCATTTCCAATCCCTATTCAAATGGAGGCGATCTTAATGTGGACGGTGTTGTTGGTTGAGGACGAAGCCTTTGTGCGCAGATCGGTCCGCAACGGCATTCCTTGGGAGGAGAACGGCTTCACCGTAATTGGAGAATGCTCCAACGGGGAAGAGGCAATGGAATGGATTGAAAAGGAAACGCCGGATCTGGTCGTGACGGATATACGGATGCCGGTCATGGACGGGATCCAGCTGCTTCAGCAGGCGAGCGAACGTTTTCCCCGGACGCGGTTTATCATGCTGACCGTTATGAACGATTTTGAGCATGCGCAGCAGGCGCTCCAGCTCGGGGCTTCCGGGTATGTACTGAAGCTGTATCTGACGCCGGAAAAAATGGCAGAGGCACTGCTCAAGGTTCGCCAGCAGCTGGAGCGTGACCGGCAGATGTCCGCGACGCTTGGCGACCGTTTGAGAGCGATGCTGTTTCAGGTGTATGAAAAAGAAGACGGGGACGTCACGGCCGAACATGGCGTTTTGCCTATTGATCCCACTGACTATCCGTACCTGAGGGTCATCCTTCATGAATGGGACGCGCCGGATGCGGCCGGCGGCGAGATAAGCGCAGGCAACCGGAACGTGCTGGCCTGCAGCCGTTACGGGATGACGCTGCTGCTTTCCCGCAAACCGTTTGTGGACGCGCCTGCTTATCCGCATGTGAGCGCTAAATGGGCATTCCCCGATACGATGCGCAATATCAGCCTTCAGCTATTTGGACGTCTGGACGAGCTATGGCATGCCGGAAAACGCGGAGGTTACCTGCTTGCCGGACAAAAGCCTATTCATCTTCCGGCAGGTATTCCGTGGCCTCTCGAAAAAGCTGTGCTGCAAGCATTTGAGCAAAAACATGCCAATGAGCTTGAAGCCGGCTTAAGGCGGATATGGGACTGGATGACGGAGCAGCGGCTGCCCGCCGCCTCAGTCCGTCTGCATGCGCTTCGCCTGCTGCGAAGGCTCTCCTCGCTAAGCGGACAAGCCGCTGTTGAGGATGAGCTGGAGGCGGCTCTTTCCCATGAAGCGGCAGGTCAGGCGCTGGCACGTTCCTGTTTGGAATTGCTTAACCGCTGGCGCCAGGCGGCAGGCGAGCTGTGCGATCATCCCGACGTCAATCGGGTTATTTTGTACATGCACGAGCATTTCAGCGAAGATATAAGCCTTGCGCTGCTAAGCGGCATCGCGATGATGGATGATAAATATTTGAGCGTGCTGTTCAAAAAGAAAATGGGCTGCAATTTGACGCAATATCTGCTCGACATCAGGCTTAAACACGCCTGCCGCCTGCTGCGTGAAACTGATGCGCCGATCAGTGAAATCGCGGCTGCCTCCGGCATGCCGAACGAAAACTATTTCTCGAGGGTATTCAAGCGTGAAACTGGTATAACGCCAAGCGCATACAGGCAGCGCTAAAGCCTTCGGAATTATTGTGCGAGCTAACATCAAACTTTTGTGCTATCGGAACAAGATTTTGTTGCTTCGACCTCTCAGCGGCCGCTGTTATAGTGAAGATGTAAAAAGAAAACGCATTCAACTCCTTGGGAGGTCAAAAAAACATGACAAACAAACGCAAATGGGGAACAGCGGCATTAAGCGTACTACTGGCAACTAGCCTCGCTGCTTGCGGCGGCGGCAACGAAGCAACAAACGGCGCGTCACCTTCGCCTGGCAGCGGCAATTCCGGCGGTGATTCCAAGCCGGTCACACTGACGATGTGGGGCGGGGTACCGGCTGAAGCGGGTCCTCAGGCTGTCGTGGACGCCTGGAACGCGGAAAACCCGGACGTGCAGGTGAAATACGAGCGCTTCGTCAACGACGATGCCGGCAACCTGAAGCTCGACACCGCACTGGCGACAAACCAAAACATCGATCTGTATGTCACGTACAACCTGCCTGTGCTGGTCAAGCGCGTCGAAGCAGGCAATGCGCTTGATCTGAACACATACGGCGATTACAACATCGATGAGAAGATGGGCGAGGACGCCAAAGCCTGGAAGGTTAAGGACAGCTACTACGGCATGCCGACCAAAAAGAACGTATCGTTCGTATGGCTGAACAAAAACGCGCTGGATGAGGCTGGTCTGCCGGTTCCTCCGCTGGACTGGAACATGGGCGATCTGCAAAAATACGCCAAAGCGCTCACAAAAGAAAAACGTTTCGGATACGTAATGGACATGTCCGCTTACAACAGCATTTTTGACGGCACAAACGCCGGCTCCGGATATACGAAAACGGACGGAAGCTCCAACCTGGACGATCCAAACGTGAAAAAAGCGTACGAAACGCTGTACAACATGCAGCATACGGACAAATCGATGCCGACGCTCGGCGAGCAGCTGACCAGCAAAATGCCGACCGACGCCGCGTTCCTGAAAGGCGAAGCAGCTATGCTTGGCGCAGGCGAATTCGTATTCCGCAGCGCGAACAACCTGAAGGATTTCCCTCATGACTTCCAAATCGCGTTTGCCATGATTCCAAAGGTGAGCGCAGACCAATCGAACTTTAAATACCCGGGCGGTCTCGGCGACGTTATTTCCATTAATCCGAAGTCCGAGAACAAGGACAAAGCTTGGGAGTTCCTGAAATGGTACGCCGACGGCGGAATGAAGCCGCTTGCTGCAGGCGGACGCATTCCAGCTTCCAAAGACGCCGACATCGGCGCTGCTCTCGACACGCTGCTTGGCAGCAACAAAGAAGGCTACGACGTAAAATCCCTCGAAGAAGTTGTATTCGGCAAATTCCCGACCTACACGGTTCCGCTCTCTCAGCAAGTTGTTGACGCGCGCCGTGAAGAATACGAGAAATACTTTACGCAGTCCCAATCCATTGAAGATACCTTGAAAAACACGGTTAAGCGTCATAACGATTTCGTTAAAAACAGCAAATAGGCGATAACGGAGGGGTGCCCGCAAAAGCGGCGCTCCTCCTGTTTCCCGGAAAGGAGCTCAGCATGAACTGGAACCGAAAGCAGCAGCTGACCGGGTATTTGTTCATCTTGCCAAACATGATCGGCGTCATTCTGTTCTTTGTTATTCCCGCCTTGTTCTCGCTCGGCATCATGTTTACGAACTACAAATACACCTCTCCCAATATTGAGTTTACAGGTTTGGATAATTTCAGTCGTTTGTTCCAGGACCCGATCTTTTATCAGTCGCTTGAAAATACAGCGATTTTCCTCGCCGCAGTACCGATATCCATCGCGCTCGCCTTTTTTGTCGCACTGGCGCTTAATCAAAACGTTTATCTGAAAAACATGCTGCGTACGATGTATTTTCTGCCCTATATTACGAGCGGAGTTGCCGTATCCTTCGTCTGGATGCTGCTGTTCCAGCCTTCGCAAGGCATTATCAATAACACTCTGCGAAGCATCGGCATTGCAAATCCTCCTGGATGGCTGTCTACAACGGACACCTCCATGTTCGCCATCGATATTATCTGGATCTGGTTCCTGCTGGGCTACAATATGATTATTTATTTGGCCGCTCTGCAAGAGGTACCGCAAGAGATGCTGGAGGCTGCGCGCATCGACGGAGCAAGCCGCTGGAGAACAGTGGTCAGCGTTATTTTCCCGCTCGTAAGCCCTTCGACCTTCCTGCTGCTCATTACCGGTCTTATCTCCTCGATGAAAACATTCGGCATGATCCAGGCCGTAACGCAGGGCGGGCCGGGCAACAGCACAACGATTCTTTCCATGTATGTGTATCAAAATGCATTCCGCTATTACGAAATGGGCTACGCTTCGGCTATTTCGTGGGTGCTGTTCGCCATTATTTTCATCATTACTATGATTCAGTGGGTCGGCCAGAAAAAATGGGTACATTACTGAACTTCGAAAGGAAGCAGCCCGCATGAAGCCTTCATCTACCGCTTTAGCACCAGCCGCAGCGGCCGGCTCTTCCCGCTCGAAGAGCCGGGTATCCGTTGGCAAGCTGATCATGACCGCTGTTATGATTTTGACAGGATTGTTTATGATTCTGCCGTTCATCTGGATGATCAGCACCTCGTTCAAATCGCCAAGCGAAGTATTCGACTATCCGGTGAGCTGGATTCCCAAGGCTCCTTCGCTTGAGCATCATCTCAAGGTATGGACGGGCGAGGACAGCTTTGTCCGCTACTATTACAACTCGCTCAAAATCGCCGTCATCTGTACAATCGGAGCGACCTTTTTATCCGCATTCGCCGCCTACGGCTTTGCGCGCACCCAGTTTAAGGGCAGGAACCAGCTGTTTTTGCTCTATCTGTCCATGATGATGGTGCCGCCGCAAGTGCTGTTCGTTCCGAAATTTATCCTGTTTGACAAAATCGGCATTTACAACACGCATCTGGCGTTGATCCTGCCCGGCCTGTTCACAATCTTCGGCGTGTTTCTGCTCCGCCAGTTTTTCATGTCCATTCCGAACGATATTACGGAATCGGCGTTTATCGACGGGGCCGGCCATTTCCGCATCTTCTTCAGGCTGCTCATACCGCTGGCGAAGCCGGCATTAGCAACTTTGGCTATTCTCGACTTCTCCTGGATGTGGAACGATTACGAGAATGCGCTCGTCTTTCTGCTGGACCGGGAGCTCTACACGGTTCCGCTCGGGATGCAGAACTTTATCCTTGAATTCAACGTCGATTACAACGGCATGATGGCCGCCACCTCCGCCAGCATCGTTCCGATGATTATCGTGTTCCTGCTTGGCCAGCGCTTCATCATCCAAGGCATTACCGGCTCGGCTGTCAAGGGCTGATTATTGGTGTAAAAAGAGCACCCGCTGTATGCACGCATTCCGATGCGTGTGTACAGCAGGTGCTCTTTGGCTGTTTGAAGTTCAAAAATGTGGAGAGTGAGTGATATTATCCCCTCGTGGTAGACAGTGAAAAAAGAGTTCATGATATCATGAATCTAACACTGTTGACCGGAGGGGATTTTATTATGCCACCAAAGAAGGGACAGAAATTTAATCGATACGATGAA
>NZ_JAMBOT010000011.1 GCF_023715725.1 Paenibacillus pasadenensis | reverse complement strand
GGCATGTGATTCAAGTGTTCAAAATGTTGACGCAACCGACGAGAAGTGATTCCTTTTACTTTTGCCATGATTTCTGTTGGAGAATCGGTTGGCAAGACGTTGAGAAAGAGATGTACATGATCTGGCAAGACTTCCATTGCAACAATGTTCCAATCATGTTCGAAACAGATTTCCTGCACAAGTTGTTTAAGTTGTGTTTCAACCTCATTCATCAGTACCTTTCGTCTGTATCTTGGGCAAAATACAAAGTGATAATTGAGTAGTGAAACCGTTTTTTTGGTCGTTCTGTATTCTTGGCTCATGAGCATAATGTATCAGTTTGTTGTATAAAGTGCAACGAATGTTTTCAAAGTTAACCAAGTTTGGCTGATTCATCCCAATCCTAAAGGAAAGGGCTTTCTCAGCCGAAATTCTGTAAACTAATTGGGCTCCGAAAGGATGATCGTACATGGACTCTCTTCTTCTCCGCATCCGCAGCGGACTGCTACAAGGAATACGCCAGAACGGCGTCCGTTCCTGGAAAGGCATCCCGTTCGCTCAGCCCCCTGTCGGCAGCCGCCGTTTCAAAAAACCGCTGCCTCCCGCAGCATGGGAAGGTGTCCGGCAAGCATCCCTGCCAGGCCCGCTCGCGCCGCAGCCGGTTGATCCTTCGGGAGGATCGTTCCGTCTCATCCGCACCGGAATCCCGCAGTCGGAGGATTGTTTATACCTGAATGTATGGGCGCCAGCCGAACCGGTGGACGGGCCGCTGCCAGTTATGGTTTGGATTCACGGCGGCACCTTTGTCACAGGCGGAGGCGGCCTTCCGATCTATGACGGAGCCAATCTCGCCCGGCGCGGCGGACTGATTGTCGTGACCGTAAACTATCGCTTGGGAGCGCTCGGTTTCCTGCATCTTGCTCCATTTTCCAGTGCGGCCGATCCGGACGGTTATGTCAGCAACGCCGGGCTGCTGGATCAAGCGGCAGCGCTGGAATGGGTGCGCGACAATATTGCCTCATTCGGTGGAGACCCGGAACGCGTTACCGTGTTCGGTGAATCAGCCGGGGCGATGAGCATCGCCGCCCTCATGGCGATGCCCGCAGCCAAAGGCCTGTTCCGGCAAGCCATTTTGCAGAGCGGCGCTTCCCAGGCGCTGCCCGACGCGCAAGGACGGGTACTGACGAAAGCATATCTGGATATGCTTGGCGCAGATTCTCCCGAAGCGCTCTCCGGACTGGACGCCGCTCAGCTGCAGCAGGCTTCCGACCGGTTCAAGCAGGCTGCCGGCGAAACGGCAATTATGCTGTTCCAGCCCGTTGTTGACGGCGTCTCGCTGCCGGCGGATCCGTTGCAGGCGGTCGCTGCCGGATCGGCGGCCGGGATCGAGCTGTTAATCGGCACTAACCTCGATGAAGGCTCTCTGTTCATCCGGCCCGGCATGCGGCTGCTCAGCGACGAGGATAACGCCCGCGCCTACAGCGCCGTCACCGGGACGCCGGAAGCGGCGGAGTGGATTAACCATTACGAACGGACGGTTGAAGGCCAGCAGCAGGTGATGACTGATCTGTTTTTCCTCCGTTCCGCGCTGCTGTTCGCCGATGCCCAGCTGGAATATGCCAGTGTCTGGCGGTACCGCTATGATTTTCGCTCTCCTGGGCATTCTGTGTTTGCCACCGCATTCCATGCGGCGGAAATTCCGTTTGTGTTCGGCCATCTGGAGCTGCTCCGCTCGGTTGGCATCGACATTGACGCAAACATGGAAAGGTTGTCCGCGTCTGTACAGGATGCATGGATCGCTTTTGCCAGGAACGGAAGCCCCGCGACGGCGGAGCTGGACTGGCCCGCTTATGAAGCCGGACAGCGGACGGTCATGGTGCTGAACGCCGACAGCCGCGCTGAGCTTGATCCCGATGGCGGCAAGCGGCGGATGCTGACGGGAAAGAATTAATTACGGAAAGGCCGGGCGGCATCTTTGGATGTCGGCCCGGCCTTTTTTCGTATTTGCCCTTCCACCGCCTAGTCATTCGTCCTTTTCATGTTAAAATAATTCCATACTATTCCATATAAGAGGAGGATTGGATTCTGAATGCAAAAAATCTTGCAGGCAGCAGGCTTGCTGGAGGATGGAGAGGCCCGCGCGTTGCTGCGGCTTGCGCTATTGAATATACGAGAGTTGAAGGCAACGGATAAGCCTGTTGAGGAAGCTGTCGATAAACTGATTCTACTGTACGACTCATTTCTTGAAGCGGAAGAACGGACTGCCCTCCCCCTCCCCGGCCCGGACAGCGAACTTGTCCACATCGTTTGCGGAGAATCTTTTGGAGGCAGCTTAAGACATGCTCTCAGGCAGTTGAACTTGCTCGGCCCGCATGTCGTGGTCACGCTGCCCGAACATTATGCAATCGGGCCGCTGGAAGGATGGGACACTCCCGAGGGAATAGAGTTGCGAACAACCTGGTTCCGAGATCATATTTGTTATGAAATGCATAACGACTGTGACTTCGAGGCGGGATATGCGGAGCTTCTGGACACGCTGGACCGGATCCCGGCGCAGGCGGGAATTATCGTCTGGACGAGCAGAAGCGTCGTTGAACAAATTGGAATGAGGCACGTCCTTCATCTGCTGCAAGACAAGTTAAACCCGATTGCCGTTTATGACGCTTGTGATTATTGCGAAGGGAAGTATAACCGAACGGAAACCTATATTAATTATAAACGTTCGGGCGAAATCCCGACCGATAAGCTTCGGGAAGCTCTGTTAGGGCTACTCGCGGCGGTCGAACGCAAAGGTGCGGATTCAGAAGGCCCTTGGCTGGACAGCCCGATTCGGGAAAAACTGAGGACGGATTGGCAGGACATCTCTAAGCACTCAAAGGAGCTTAGAATTTGGCAGAACGGAGCTGTCGTCGAGGTGTCCCCGGATTACTTTGATTCCTACCTGCTGGAGAGACTGGATGAGATCAGACCTCCCCATGGTAATGGCGAATTTGTCAAATCAGCCCGCCTAATTGGAGGAGCTCTCGGATACTGCGACCAGGATATTAGCGAATATTTCTTTGTAGATCGCTTGCGGCAGCTCGCTTACTGTGGCGCGCTTGAAATTAAGGGCATTCCAGCAGCAATGAGATTTTTCAGCGTTCGGCGAAAAAAACAGAATGCCGGCAGCAGCGTGTAAACATGCCGCTTCCCCCTTGCTCTACTTCCAGTCATCCGCTATACTTGTTGGAAATTACATCCAACGCATGCGATGAACGGGCAAGTACCCGGCCGCAGCCGCACACAGAGAGCCGGGATTGGTGGGAACCGGCGGCGGCGGGCTGGCGGAAACGGTCCCGTGAGCAGGCGACCGAAGTCCGCCCCAGGCGGATGCGTAGGCTCGCCCGGACTGGCCGATACCCTGCCAAGTGGCCGCTTTTGCCGATGCATCGTTTTCGCTCCGAAAACATGCTCCCGTTAAAGGCTGCCGACAAGAGTGGCACCACGGACAAAGCCTCCGTCTCTTTTTGAGACGGGGCTTTTTTGCGTTCGCCGCAGTCGCCCCTATGCCAGCTTGCCCGTCCCATCCCCATGCCCAATCTACCGACAGGAGCTGAACGAACCGATGACGACACTGCTCCAACAATCCGCAGCCGCGCTTCTCTCGCCATGGACCGGCATTAACGAGGCAGAGCTTGCCTCCCGCTTTGAATACCCGCCGGATGAATCACTCGGCGATCTGTCTCTCCCCTGCTTTCCGCTGGCCAAACAGCTGCGCCGGGCTCCAAACGCCATCGCTGCGGAGCTTGCGGCTCAGGTGAATGCAGCCGGTCAGCCTGCACCTTCTCCCATTCGCTGGCGCGCCGAAGCAGCTGGAGGTTTCCTTAACCTGAGCGCCGTCGGTTCGGAATGGATCGACGCCGTGCTGGCGGAGGCGGAGTCTCCGCAGCTTGGACGTCTGACGGACGGCACGGGCAGACGTGTCATCATCGACTACTCCTCGCCCAACATCGCCAAGCCGTTCGGAGTCGGCCATCTGCGCTCCACCGTCATCGGTCATGCGCTTGCCAATCTGCACCGCACAGCTGGCTGGGAGGTTGTAACCGTCAATCATCTCGGCGACTGGGGCACACAGTTCGGAAAGCTGATTTCCGCCTATAAGCGCTGGGGCAACCGCGCTGCGCTGGAAAACGATCCGATCGGTGAGAGCCTGAGGCTGTACGTGCGTTTCCATGACGAAGCCGAAGACGCTCCCGGGCTTATTGACGACGGCCGCGATTGGTTTGCCAAGCTGGAGCAAGGCGATGAGGAGGCACACGACTTATGGACTTATTTTGTCCGCGAAAGCCTCAAGGAGTTTCAGCGTATCTACGCTAGGCTGGGGGTAAGCTTCGACCGCTTGCTCGGGGAAAGCTTTTACAACGATCAAATAAAAGCTGCGGTTGAGAGACTGCAAGCGGCGGGATTGCTGGAGGAAAGCGAAGGCGCAGTTGTTGTGCGGCTGGATGCAGAAGGCATGCCCCCATGCCTAATGCTGAAATCGGACGGCTCCTCCATTTACGGCTCGCGCGATCTGACAACGGCGCTGTACCGCCGCGAGCAGATGAACGGCGACAAGCTGCTGTACGTCGTCGGCGCGGAGCAAAGCTTGCATTTTCGCCAAGTGTTCGCCGTGCTGGAGAAGCTGGACCCGACCTGGGCAGACATCGAGCTCGTTCATGTTCCGTTTGGCCTGATGAAAATGGAAGGGCGCAAAATGTCCACCCGCCGCGGAAAAGTCGTGTTTTTGAATGAGGTGCTTGAGGAAGCGGTACAGCGCGCATCGGCCGTTATCGAGGCCAAAACGCCGGACTTGCCGGACAAAGAGGATATTGCAGAGGCTGTCGGCACAGGAGCTGTTATTTTCGGAGATCTGCGCAATCGCCGCATGCTGGAGGCCGACTTCAAGCTGGAGGAAATGGTCAGCATGGAGGGCGAAACCGGCCCTTACCTGCAGTACACGCATGCCCGGGCGCGCAGCCTGCTGCGTAAAGCGGAAATTCTCGGCATCCTGACAAACGGCAGTCCGGCGGACCTGAAAAGCGACGAACCGGCTAATGCTTTAGAGGCTGCGGATACAGCTGCCGCGCTTCATCCTCAGCACGCATCAGGCGCTCCAAATCCGCACCCTCTCGATACGCCTGCCGCACGCGCCTGCCTGTTCAAGCTGAGCCAGTACAGCGAGGCGATCCGCGGCGCGCTTCGCGAGCATGAGCCTTCCTTTGTAGCCCGCTATTTGCTGGATTTGGCCAAAACGTACAATCGCTTCTATAATAGCGGCAAAATTCTGGACCTGGCCCCGCCGCAGGAGCAGTCCGCAGCCGGGACCGCGCCGGGTGAAGCCGCTTCGTCTGCGATTTGCGCTGCCGCCTCCAAGCTGCGCCTTAGCGAAGCCGTTGCCGATACGCTGCGCCACGGGCTTGCGCTGCTCGGTCTGAAAGCTCCTGATAAAATTTAACCTTAAAGTTCAATTTAACTATTGATACGCATGGATCAGGATGGTAAAATTGGATAGCGAACAAGTGTGCTTATCCTCTCATAGAAAGGCTGATCGATCATGGCGGACCCTAAACAACCTCCTGCTCCCGGCGTATCTCCGGCGCTTGATACCAAGGAGGATCAGGCGCTGCGGCTGGCGCGGCAGCTGCTCCTGCTTCACCGCAACGCTTTCCGCAAGCTGTCGGAGCGATCATGACGGAGCAGCTCACCGTCCCGCAGCTGCTGGAAATTCATATGATGCATCAGGAGGGCTTTAACGTTAGTCCCGGCTTCCGCAATCCCGGTTTTCTGCTGCAGCTCGTCGACAAGCCGCTGCTGGACGGTTTTGCCGGGGGCTGCGACGCCTCATCGCTCGTGCGCCAGGCTGCCCATTACTGGCATGACTTGGCGCGGGCGATGGCTTTTCGAGACGGGAACGCCGCGCTTGCGGTTCACGCGATGATGACGTTTCTGCTGCTCAACGGCCAGGAGCTGGACGTCCCTGAGGACGATCTTGTGGAGGCGGCTATTTTATGCGTCGGCTGGAAAATGGATCTGGAGCAATGCGAGTCTTGGATTCACCGTTACTTGCGCCATTCCTGACTGCTGCACCGATCCGTCTCGACATTTCCAGTCGGAATAGATTGTTATGTTCCTTCTTCTATAGACAAACATCCGGCCTCACCTTATGATAAATGAGATTATTCTATAATCACGGTTATTCAGGTGCCCTGAGCTATGCGGCTCTTGGGCTTAATAGGGAAGTCCGGTTCAAGTCCGGCGCGGTCCCGCCACTGTACAAGCGTAGTTTCCTGCAGCAGCCACTGTCCTTCAAGGACGGGAAGGCGCAGACGAACGATGACGCTCCAGCCAGGAGACCTGCCTGAATGCCCTCGCGCAATGCCTCTCGGGGGGTAGAGTCATTGCGCAAACGCCCCGGCGCCGCTGGATGCGGCGGAATACTGATGCTGTCCCAGGTTTGGAAACGGTCCGTCTATCCAAGACTTATTGCGCCAACAGCCGCTGTTTTCCAGGCCGCTCCGTCTTTGCAGCTCACCGCGTTAATACCGCAGGTCAGCATGCTGCCGGACTGGAGTGACCGTCATGCCGAGCGATACTCGCCCGCTTGGCGGACGTCCTGCAAGCCGAATGCCGTCTGACTCGTCGGCGGCGGCTGCAGAATGCTGGTGCAGAGCATCGCCGGGGACCGCGACATTGCATTCATACCGCCCTTTTCGGGTGGTTTTTTTATGACCGGGAAGGTTCTGCCAAGCAGTCTCCCTCCCCCTCCCGCACTCAAATTCCGCTAAAGAAAGAAGGTTGTTTGTGTTGAAAGTTTTTTTTAACCGGACGATGCTGGCGCTGCTGTTAGCATTCGCCCTGATCCTGCCTGCCGCCGTACCGGCTGCTCCAGCCGCAGCCGCGCCGGATACCGCCTCCATCCTTAACGGAGCCGGACAAGCGCTGCTGAAAGCCGGAATCAAATCCGACTGGGACGCCATTGCCGCTTCCCAAGCCGGGCACGAGCTGCCCGCCTCTTATTTGTCTAAGCTGCGTACCGTCATTGAGAAGGAAGCTCCGGCGTTCCGCAACGTCACGGACTTTGAACGCGTAGCAATGGCCGTTACCGCTGCCGGCGAGGATGCCTCCTCTTATGCCGGTCTTAACCTGATTGAGCGCATTTACAATAGCGACCGGATGCTTAATCAAGGCGTCAACGGCCCCATCTATGCGCTGCTGGCTCTCGATTACGGGAACTATGAGATTTCTGCCAATGCCAAGTGGTCCCGGGAGAAGCTCGTCGCTGAGCTGCTCAAAAACCAGTCGGCTGACGGCAGCTTTGCCTTCCCTGGTGACAAAAACGGCAACCCGGATTTGACGGGCTCCGCACTGACGGCGTTGGCTCCTTATATTGGACAAGCCGAGGTGAAACAGGCCGGAGAGCGCGCCGTCGCCTGGATCAAGTCCCAGCAAAATAAAGACGGCGGCTTCACCAGCTACGGCGAATCCAGCAGCGAAAGCGTTGCGCAGGTCATCATCGGCCTTGCATCCGCTGGTTACGATCCTGCCGGAGCCGAGTTTACCCGGAACGGCAAAAACCTGATCGACAGCCTGCTTGCTTTCCGCAATGCGGACGGCAGCTTCGCTCACGCGCTTCCGCTTGCCCCGAATCCTTACGGCGCTTACCAATCCGTGCAGGCGCTTGCCGCCTATGAGAAGTTCAAAACAGGCTCCGGCAGCCTGTACACGAAGCCAGCCCCGGCAGTAACAGTTACGGTAGAAGGCCCCGAGTCGACGCTTGGAGCAGGCGTCACCCGTGCCGTTTATGCCATGGACGCCCTGACTCAAGCTGCCTCCGCGCTCAAGCTGAACGTCGATGTGAAGGAAATGTCATTCGGCAAATACATCAATTCCATTAACGGAATTACCGGCGGCAAATACGGCGGTTACGACGGCTGGATGTATGCGGTTGAGCGCAAAGGCAAATGGATTAATCCATCGGTCGGAATGGGCGAGTTCAAGCTTGAAGCCGGCGACCGTCTCGCTGTATTTTATGGCAACGGCACAAAGCTGATTGGCTCCGTAGACGTTAGCCCGCGCCAGCCGCGCGACAACCAGGCGTTCGCTGTCGAGGTCAAGCAGCAGGAGTGGGACTATACGGCTAACGCCTTCACCGTTACTCCAGCGGCAGGCGTCACCGTTAAAGCCGGCGGCGTCACGGTTACGACCGACGCATACGGCGTAGCCAGCTTCCAGCCGCTTCCTGCGGGAAGCTACGATTTGTCCGTTACAGGCTACAGCGCATCCAAAGCGCCTTCCGTGCTCAAACATACGGTGAAACTGACCGTAGGCAATACGGCCGTGAAGTTTGCCGATGAGAGCAAAATCGCCCCATGGGCGCTGACATCCGTAAAAAACGGTTATGCTTCCGGACTGATTAGCGGCACAACCGGCGGCGGCAAACCGGCGTTTTCGCCGAAACAAGAGCTGACCCGCGCTCAGTTCGCTTCGCTGGCCGTCCGTCTGCTCGGTCTCGATGAAGCCGGCGCTCCAACTGCGCCGTCCGCCTTCTCCGATGTAAAAGCCGGCAGCTGGTACGAGAGCGCTGTGCGCATCGCTTCCGCACACGGCATCATCTCCGGCGTTGGCGGCGGCAAGTTCCTGCCGAACGCTCCGGTGAGCCGCCAGGACATGGCCGTTATTTTCGCCCGTGCCCTCAAGCTGGATACAACTGACGCTGATGCGCCGTCCATTAAAGACCTGCGTTCCGCATCCGCATATGCCGTATCCTCCATCATCGCGGTGCACAACAGCGGTCTCATGGTTGGCGATGCCAATGGCAGCTTCAATCCCAAAACAACCGTCAGCCGCGAAATGGCTGCCGTTGCTATTCTCAACGTATATGAGCGTTTGAACGGTTAGCTCCAGCCAGGCTCTGACACCCCTTTCTCCTCCCGCTCCGGGCTGAAGAAAGGGGTTTTCTTCCGTTTGCCTTCTTAGTTTGTAAATGCCAACCGCTCCCATTACAATAACTAAGTAATGATCTAATATTGGCATGGCAGCCCCGGGCAACCGGCGGCTCGGAAGGAGATACCCGAACCCGTGTATGACCTGCAGCAGCAGCCGAGCAGGGCTCAAGTATTTTGGTTAAGCCCTTTTGTTCTTTTCACCTTAACAATGTTATTTAAAATCTATCTCGCCGCTTTTGTCATCTTTGGAGGCGACAATACGTCGCAAATGCTGGTAAGGGAATTGCCGACCGTATGGGCCGCCTTTCTGCTAATTGAACTATTTTCACGCAAACACAAGCTGATGGCCTACCTGATCGTCAATCTCGCGTTTACCTCGATTTATTTCGCCGTAATTATGTACTACAAATATTTCGGCATCATCGTAACCTACCACGCGCTTAGCCAGGCCGGCCAAGTGACTGAGGTAAAGGGCAGCGTGTTCCAGCTGCTGCATCCTTATTTCATGCTTATTTTTGTCGATATCGTGCTAGTATGGCTGCTGCTCGGCTTCAACAAAAGGCTGCGCCGCAGCTGGAGACCGATTGCAAACCGCAGGCTGATGTCCTGGCGTATCGCTCTTCCCGCAGCCATTCTCATGGCTGGCGCCTGTTTTGCGGCTGTTTGGCCGAGCCGTGCCATTGCGAATGAGCTAGTGCAAACCGAACGGATGGGCATCATCAATTACGAGCTCTTTTTAATCGCCACGCGCGGCAATGAAAGCTTCGTGCCGTTGTCGTCCGTCACCCAGCAGGAAATTAACCGTCTGAAGGGCTTGCAGCAGCAAGCCGGACAGCCCAAAAACTTTGGAGCTGCGGAAGGTCGGAACGTCATTGTCATTCAGCTGGAGGCGTTCCAAAACTTTGTGCTGAACAAAACCGTTGAAGGCCAGCAGATTACGCCTCATCTCAACGAGCTGATCAAACAAAGCGTGTACTTCCCCCGCTTCTACCAGCAGGCGGGCTCCGGCAACACGTCCGATGCCGAGTTTTTAACGAATACTTCGCTTTATGTGCCGCTGCGCGTTCCTGCAACGGAAGCCTATTCCGGCAAATCGCTTCCTTCCCTGCCGAAGCTGCTGAAGGCCAAAGGGTATGAAGCGATGACGTTCCACACAAACGATGTGGCTTTTTGGAACCGCAACGAGCTGTACCGGGCGCTTGGCTTCAACCGGTATTACGACACAGAGTTTTATGGAGAAGAAGACGTCGTTGCTTTTGGGGCCTCCGACGAGGTATTGTACCGCAAAACCGTAGCGGAGCTGAAAAAGGTCCGGCAAGAGGAAAACAAACCTTTTTATGCCATGATGATCTCGATGTCAGCGCATCATCCTTACAATATTCCAGAGCGTAAAGTGAAGCTGAAGCTGTCGGAGACGTACGAGGACAGCTTTGTCGGAGACTATCTGCGGGCGCAAAACTATGCGGATTACGCGCTCGGACAGCTCATTCAGGAGCTGAAGGATGCCGGGCTGTGGGAAAACAGCATGCTCGTTATCTACGGCGACCATATGGGACTGCCGATCTACTCGCTTAGCGACGAGGATTTGAAGCTGCTGGAGACAATAACCGGCCGTGCTTACGACTCCTCCCAAATGCTCAACATTCCGCTGATCGTGACCGCTCCCGGCGCTTTAATGCCTTCGGTGGAAACGACGGTTGGCGGACAAAGCGACATTATGCCGACTATAGCTAACCTAACGGGCTTAAAGCTCGATGGCCAGCTGCATTTCGGTCAGGATTTGCTTAACGAGCGCAGCAATCTGCTGCCGGAAAGATACTATCTTCCGTCGGGCTCCTTCATTAACGACAAGGAAATTTTCATTCCGGGCATAGGTTTTGCCGACGGCCGGCGAATTGAGCTTCCGACTGCGAATGCAGCAGCAGCTGGTGCCGGGTCAGCAGGCGGCACCGGAGCTGCCCAAGAGCAGCAAACGGAGCAAGGCAGCAGCGGGGATGCCGCTTCTAAGAATTCGGGCAACGCCACTCCTGCGCCTGGCGGCCCAGGCGAGCCTTCTGGGGCAAGCGGCGACGCAGGTCTCGGCAACAGTGCTGACGATCTCGCCGACGGCGGCCCGGCCAGCGCAACGCAGGAGCAGTTCGACCGCGCGCTGAAGCTGCTGCGCATGTCGGACAGCTATGTGCGTTCCCTGCCCTCCACGGACAAGGATCCTGCGCCGCTGGACGGCGCCAAAGCCTCGGCCGGCAAATAACCGGGCTACTACGCCTGCCCTGATTTCAATAGAAAGAAGCCTCCAGACCCTGCGCAGGGTTTGGAGGCTTCTTTCTATTGCAGGGATGCACGATATAAAAAATAGGCCGATTCCATTGAACGGCCTGATCATTATCGATAGCTATACGTTAACAGCATGACACCGGTCAGCGCGTCTACAACGACGTTTGCTTCCCGCAGCGAGCCGTTGCCGGGTACAGCTTGAGCAGCCGAGCCATACAGGCCGCCTTTTACATTCACATTCTTAAATGTCACGATGAACACGGGAGTGCGATTCAGCCTGCCTGACTTGCGCAGCTCGGGATTGGCTGCCAGCGCTTCCGCCGAGAAGGTGAGCATCGTATCGCTTGACATCAAGCTGTAGGAGCAGCTTACGGAGGAGGCCTCCTTGGTAAGCGACGGATAAGACCAGGATGCGTTGCGTATGGCGCGGTCTTCCGTTATTTTGCTCAATCCGGGTTGGGGCGGTGACGGATGCGAATCCGGCGGATCCAGCATAATGCCGTATTGCTGCAGCCCTTTGTTCGTTTCGGAGGCGGGAACATTCACCGCAGCTTCAACCACGCCGGCATCGTCGGCGTGATTAAAATGCCATCCGACCGCGCCAAGCAGCATGCCAGCCATGATCAGGCTCAGCCCCAGCAGCTTTGGTCCTTTCCGCATCCCGTTGCCTCCTATCCGCTTCCCTTCCTGTAGTTACACTATAGACGCATACAAGCTGCTATGAGTTGCAGCAAATTTTTATCCTTACAAATTGCGTTTATACCTGCTTACCCTATAAGTCCTTGCGCTGAAACCGCCATGCGCCAAATGCAAAGGCAGCTGCCGTATACAGCAGGGCATACCACAGGAAGGCCATTGTCGGCGCTGCGCCGATTCCAAACAGCGACTCCTGACCGCTTGCTTTCATGCCGATCAGCTCGGACAGGCCAGGGACGTTAAATAACCGGCCCAGCATCATCCGGTGCAGACCGTCCGCTGGCATCGCCAGCGATAAAAGTCCCGCAATGTTGGACAGCGATTCCCCTAATTTGCCGCCGCCGTTCGTGCTTAAAGAGGATACCTGCGTAATCACCTTTTCAATCATGCCGCCGAGCCATCCGCCCCCGTACAGCATCGTCACAAACACGCCGTTGCCAATTCCCGAAAAAAACGTCGAGCCCAGCATCGACAGCGTAACCAGCACAACAACGATCATTCCAAAAAACAGATAAGCGGAAATGAGGTTGGCCGGATCGCGGGGCACGCTGGCGTGATAGCCGGTAATCGCGATAATGGCCGTAAACAAAATAAGCGCATAAACGAGTCCAAAGCTGACAAACCCGAGCCATCTGCCTGCATACCACTGCCAGCGCGCTAACGGTTTAGGCGCAAGCGCCTGCAGAACGCCAAGCTCCGCCTCTCCCGATATAGCCGAGGATGAACTGAAAATCGATAGAAACGCGATCACAAATCCGCCGAAAAAGAAGGCGAGGCTCAGAATGAGCATGCCTCTTGCAAACATTTCCAAAATAAACTTGGGATCATCCTCCGCCAACCCGAATCCAAAAACTTCATTTGAAATCGCGGACGCAATAAACCATAGGGCGATCAGAAAAGCAGCTGTCATAATGCCGGTAAGCAGCACGACGCGCTTGCGCATTAGCTCCTTCCAGGTCAAGCTCCAGATAATGCTCATGCCTTCTCCCCCCTGTGGCTCTTGCCGGCCAGCTCCGTCACGAACCACTCCTCCAGCTTCGTACGCATTTTTGCGCTTTCGTACAGCGTCATGCCTTGATCCACAAACACACGGTTAAGCCAGCCCGCCTGCTCCTCCGACTCCAGCTCAACCTCAAGAACAGCCGAACCGTCCAAGCGGGACGCGGCAAGCTTTATCGCCAATCCGCTCTCCGTTCTCAGCCATTCCAGCAGCTGCGGCTCAAACCCGCCGACCCGGATTGTCCAAACGAGACGCTGCTGAAGTACGTCCTCCACCCGGCCCTGCTGAAGCACAATTCCGTTATTGAGCAGAGCCACCCGGTCGCAGATCGCCTCGACATCCTCCATCAGGTGAGAGTTGAGAAAAATCGTCTTTCCCTGCGCCTTCAAATCATAGAGCAGCTTCCTGACCTCGGCGCGGCCGATTGGGTCCATTGCAGATGAGGGCTCGTCCAGAAAAAGAATGCGCGGATCGCCGACGAGCGCACAAGCCAAGCCCAGCCGCTGCTGCATCCCTTTGGAATAGTTTTTGACCCGATCCTTGGAGCGCAAGCCTATGCCGACCTGATCCAGAAGCTCGGGCACGCGCCGCTTTGTTTCCTCGCCTCCCAGACCGGCAAGCTTGGCATGCAGCCGGACGACCTCATCGCCGCTTAGCCATTCCTGATAACGGTACAGCTCCGGCAAGTACCCGATCATGCGCCGGGCGGCGACGCTTCCCGCAGGTTCGCCAAACAGCGAAGCCCGACCTTCCGTAGGGAAGATCAGGCCGACGAGCATTTTGACATACGTGCTTTTACCTGCGCCGTTTGGGCCGAGGAAGCCGAAGGCTTCCCCCTCCTTCACGGTGATCGAGACGTCGCTGCAGCCGCGTCCGTTCGGATACCGCTTTGTCAGCGCTACAGTTTCAATTGCATTCACGCGCCGATCATCTCCTCCAGCTTGCTTTGGAAAAAGGTTTCCAGTTCTTTATCAACCGCTCCGCCGTTTGCATAAACCGAAGCGACCGTCATGACGCCGTCTTTCACCCAAGTGGCCTCTTTTTTGAATTCGTCCTTGATGACAAGAACGCTGACGCCGCCGATATTCAGCTGCTCCGAGCTGCTGTTTTTGGAAGAGGGAACCATAAGCGGCAGCTGGCCGTTCAAAATTGCATTTTTCTGCAGTCCGCTCTTCAGCTGATCCGGAAGCATCGGGAAGCTCAGCACGGTATCAATCGCATCTTCAAGACCGACCGAGGAGTCCATCGTCAAGGAAGGCACCCTCACCTGATCAATCTGCAGCGATTTGTCGCCGTCAACGATGGCATAATGGACGCTAGGCCCTACCTCCAGCTTCACCGTTTTTCCGTCAATGCTTTGCGGGAACAGCTTTTTGGCGCCGAGCTGCTTCATCGTTTTATTGATTTCGTCCACATTCAGCTTCAGCTGAATCTTCATATCGTTGTTTACATACAGCTTATCCTTCGGTGCGCCCACGGATGCGGGAAGTACAGCAAAGCCCAATCTTTTCTCCGCGTCCTCACGGCTCATTTCTCCGTTGAATGTTCCAGTCTCGACCTTAAACTCGCCATAGCGGTTAACCGCTTCCTCTGTTACCCCTTGGGCAAAAACGCTGCTAAAGAGCTGCTCGAGATCCGACTCTCTCACTTCCGTCACTTTCTCCATGCGGAATTGGCCGAGCAGGGAAGCAAGCGCATTGTTGCCCGCAGGCGTAGCGACTGCGCCCAGGACAACAACCGCAGCTGCGGCTCCAACCGCCCAGCGGCGAATCCGGCCCATGCGAGCTGGTTTTTTCATGACGGGCGCCACGCTGTCCCCATGCATCTGTACCGTCTCTTTTTTATTTTCATTCATTTTTGTATTCGCCTCTTCCTCAATGATTTGATTTTGTTTTGCCTGCTGCTGCTGCTCCGTTTCATGCTGCTGCTCCAGCTTCGACCAGGCCGGAGAAGGATTTTCCTGCTGCAGCGTCCGCATCAGCTTTTCCCAAGCTTGATCTGTATCTGTCGTATAATCCGCTTCCCGCCCTGCGCTTGCTGCTGCAGGCCCTTGAGTCGGATGATTAAATTCATCATGCCCTTTGCTTGTCATGCGTTCTCCTCCTTTTCCTTTAATGAAGCTCGGCGCGCGATTTAAATTCCGCCTCGCGGTTGAACCCTTTCAGAGCACCGGCGCTCCCGCATGAGCGCTTCTCGTGCGTTTCGCTGCCGGCACTGGCCGCCCGCCGCTTTAACCGCTCTGTTGCCCGCGATAACAGCGTGCCGACTAACGGCGGACGGACGCTCAGCTCCTCTGCAATCTCCGCATAGCTGTAACCGGAGTAACGAAGCAGCAGCGCTTTGCGGTCCCGCTCATCCAGTTCATCCAGCCATTCACGGACCTCCTCCTGGTCCAGCTGCCGCATCAGCTCTTCCTCTCCCGAGGGAACCGCGCCATCACCTTCGGGCATTTGTTTTCCCTGCCGTTCCGCCAGCCTGCGGTCACGAGCCATTTTATCCATATAGTCGTAAGCAAGCCGCGTCGCCACCCGGTGCAGCCAAGCGCCAGGAGTCTCCAGATTGTCCGGCGGCTGCCGGTATAACTTCAAAAACGTTTCCTGAGCCAAATCCTCCGCCGCCGCATCATCGCGAACGAGCGAGGCCAGCTTTCGGAGCACGCCGGGATAGTATTCATAAAAAATCTGCTTATAGAGCTTTGGTTCCGGAATCCCCAAAGTTCAGCCTCCTTCCTTGCTGCAGCTATCCTATAGACGGATGATATCCGCCGGTTGTATCAGTCTGGCTGAAAAAAAACTTATATCCCTTAAGTTCCCTCAACTTTAGTACCTCTGGCTGCCTTTCCTGCTTTTTGACAAGGCTTTATACCCGGTTCATAATGTACACTAGTGTTTGTAGCCATTTTCTAAACCGTTTCTGACGGTGCGGTCCATTCATCACGTTCAGCCAGAATTGCTTATAGATCATCAACATCATTATTTAACGAAAGGAAGAGTTACCTTGCAGCAGAATCGTTTAACTCGGCTGCTGGCCAGCCGGCCCTTTTTATTTTTCTCCGTCCTCATCCTGCTGAAAAGCATGCTGACCTGGTTCGTCATATTTGACGATGGACCATCCTGGGCGATTCTTATTACCGAGCTGCCCTTTGCCTGGCTGATCTTCGGCCTGATCGAGATGTTCGCGCGCAAGCGCAAGCTGATTTATTACGTCATCGCCGACGCAGCGTTGACCGGCATTTTATTTTCCGTATTCATGTACCATAAATACTACGGAGTTATCGCCACCTGGCAGGCGCTGCAGCAGGTTAACCAGGTAACAGCGGTAAGCAACAGCGTGTTTTCGCTGATGGACCCTTATTACACGCTGATCTTTTTGGACATTATCGTTATCGTTTATCTGCTCATTCGCCGCCGCAAAGAACTGCTGACGAACGACAACCGCCAACAGAGCGAATTCAGCCGGCGGAAAGCTGTTTTTGCGGGAGTCGTGGTGCTTTCCTTCTCGCTTTGCCTGTTCAATGTTCTTCCCAATCGCGCCAGCATGAATGAGCATACAAAAGCGGAAGAAATGGGCATTCTCAACTATGAAGCTTACGCGTTGCTGGACAGCAGCAGCGAAGAGGATTTGCTTGACGCCGATGAGGTTACCCAAGAGCGCATTGACGAGCTAAAAGGTACCGAATCGCCGGCAAATCCCGCTTTTTTCGGAGCAGCTAAAGACAAAAACGTCATCATCGTACAGCTGGAATCGTTCCAGAACTTCCTGATCGGCCTGAAGCTGGACGGCAAGGAAGTGACACCGAATCTGAATAAGCTTGCACGCGAAAGCTTGTACTTCAACCGCTTTTATCAGATGGTCGGCCAAGGCAATACGTCCGACGCCGAATTCGTCGTCAACTCTTCCTTCTACATTCCGGAAAGCGGAGCGGCCGCGATGAGCTACGCCTACAAGGAAGTTCCGAGCCTGCCCAAGCTGCTTAAGCAGTATGGCGGTTATGAGTCTGCGACCTTCCACACCAATGTGGTGGACTTCTGGAACCGGCGCGAGCTTTATAAAGCCGTAGGTTTTGACAAGTTTTACGACCAGTCATATTTCGGCAAAAACAATTCGGTTTATTTCGGATCGGACGATGAGGTGCTGTACGCCAAAACGCTGGATAAGCTGAAGGAAATGGATGCTTCGGGCAATCCTTTTTACGCTCAGATTCTGTCCATGACCGCGCATCATCCATTCTCCTTGGTGCCGGATTCTCCGGGTTACGAGCCGTTTGAGCTGCCCGAACGGTACAAGGATACGTTTGTAGGCGACTATATCAGTGCCCAGCATTATGCGGATTACGCCTTTGGCCAGTTCGTGGACGGCCTTAAACAATCCGGCCTGTGGGACGACAGCTTGCTTGCCGTGTACGGCGACCACCAAGGACTGCCGATCTTCTCGCTGGACCGCAAGGATAAAGAGCTTATGGCCGAAATTTACGGCAAGGAGTACGGCTACTCTGAGATGACCAATGTGCCGCTGCTGCTTTCCATGCCGGGATTGGAGCCGCGCACGATTGAATCGATGGGCGGACAGGTGGATATTTTGCCTACCGTGGCCAATCTTGTCGGAGCTTCGATGGACGGTCAGATTCACTTTGGGCAGGATTTGCTCAATGAGTCGTCCAACATTATTCCGCAGCGTTATTATCTACCTTCCGGTTCGTTCTTGAGCGGCCAGTCTCTCTATATCCCCGGTGTAGGGTATGAGGACGGCACGCGCTACGAGCTGAAAAAGGATCTGCCGGCTAACGGCACGACGAAGGACGATTATGATCGCGCCCTGGAGCTGCTGCGGCTGTCCGACAGCTTTATGACCGGACTGCCGGAGCATGGCGGCGCTCAGCCTCCAGCGGCGGATGAGAAGTAGCTTGGCATGTCGCCGCCGGAATTAAGTCCAGAAATGGACTCAATTCCGGCGGCTTTTTTGTTTTTGGGAGAGTTCGGGTCAAAATAAGACCCTTTTTACCTTTATTTCGCTCGATTTCCGTGGTTCGGACCGAAATAAGACCCTTTTTACCCTTATTTCACTCGATTTCCGTGGTTCGGGCCGAAATAAGGCCTTTTTTACCCTTATTTCGCGCGATTTCCGTGGTTCGGACCGAAA
Source organism: Paenibacillus pasadenensis (assembly GCF_023715725.1). GTDB lineage: Bacteria > Bacillota > Bacilli > Paenibacillales > Paenibacillaceae > Paenibacillus_O > Paenibacillus_O pasadenensis_A. Next base: position 93,626 of record NZ_JAMBOT010000011.1, on the reverse strand, counting down.
TAAGACCCTTTTTACCCTTATTCCGTTCGATTTCCGGGGTTCGGCCCAAAATAGGGCCGGTTTTACCCTATTTCACACCATTACCGGGCTTCGGCCCGAAATAGGGCCGGTTTTACCCTTATTTCACTCTATTCCCGGAGTTCGGCCCAAAATAGGGCCGGTTTTACCCTTATTCCGTTCGATTTCCAGGATTCGGGCCGAAATAAGGCCGGTTTTACCCTTATTTCGCGCGATTTCCGTGGTTCAAACCGAAATAAGACCCTTTTTACCCTTATTTCACACCATTACCGGGCTTCGGGCCAAAATAGGGCCGGTTTTACCCTTATTTCACACCATTACCGGGCTTCGGCCCGAAATAAGGCCGGTTTTACCCTTATTTCAATCGATTCCCGGAGTTCGGCCCAAAATAAGGCCGGTTCGCATGAACAAAGCAAGCGCTCAACCGCTTGCTCCGTTTTAATTTACATAGCAAAAACCCCCGCCGGCTGAGTCGCCCCCCATAAAAGAGAAGCAGCTCATAACCAGCGGGAGCCTACATTAGCGCTCTACACTATCGTTACCTAACTTGAGAAATCGCCCAGCAGCCGAAGCAGCTGTGAAGGCACATCGCTCTTATTGCCACGCCCATCATCTAGAAGCGCCGGGAGATAACTCTCTGTCTCCTCTTCCTCTTCATTTTGGAGGGACTCGACCTCGCGGTGCAGCCGTTCCATTTTGATGTCGAGCGCAGCTGCGGAATCCGCCGCCTCCTTCAATTCGCGAAGAAGATGCTCCGGCACCGCCTTGTTGTACTTGTAGTACAGCTTGTGCTCCAGACTCGCCCAAAAATCCATTGCAATCGTACGGATCTGCACTTCGACAAGCACCTTTTCCGCCCGGTCGGACATGAATACCGGAACCTCAACGAGCAGGTGCAGGCTTTGGTAACCGTTCGCCTTTGGATTCGCGATATAGTCCTTAACGTCGATAATGCGCAGGTCATGCTGGACCTTGAGCATCTCGTGAATGCGATAAATATCCGATACAAACGAGCAGGTAATGCGCAGGCCCGCGATATCCTTGATCGTTTCTTTAATGGACGGCAGCGACAGCTCGCCATTTTTGCGGGCAATTTTATTAATAATGCTTTCAGGCGATTTGACCCGCGACTTGGTGTGCTCAATGGGATTATAGTCGTGGAGAAGCTGGAACTCCTCCTTGAGAATTTCGATCTTTGTTTCCATTTCATCGAGAGCGAATTTGTACATCATCATGAAACGCGTAATTTCGTTTTTGAGTCTTTTCAACTGCAGCAGCTGAGGAGAGTTCATAATGGGCTCCTTTGCCCGGCCGGTAAGGCCGCTTCTTTATCCCCCTTATCATCTCACAGTTAGCAGGCAGATTTCAAAAAAACGCTCAGTCCACTGATTGGTTCTGCTCCAGCATCCCATTAATTCCAGTTAAGGCTGAACATCATATCTATTCATCCATTCCCTAACAGCGGAGGCAAGAGCATCAGGTTCCGTTCTGAAAACGTCATGTGCCGAGTATGGAAAATGGCGTACTTCCATTTGCCGCTGTCCTTGGACTTTCTGCTGAGCTGCGGCCCTAACTTCCGCCTCTTCCGACCTGCTTAAATATAGCTCCAGCTTATCGTCTGGCAAAAGCGATCCCTCCAGCAGACCGCGCATCACAAGCTGCGGCAGCTCGGCTGGCGGAGCAATGAGACGGTCATCTGACTCACGCTGAATCCCCCAAACAGCCTCCGGTCTTATAAATTTTGTCCTGCCGGACGGGATTAAATAATCGTTAATGTACCCCTCCGCCCATTCACGGGTCATGCGGAGATGAACAGGCGGATAGTCAAGCAGCATCAAGGATTGGATACGTTCCGGCTCATTACGGGCCAATGCCAGTGCATAAGAGACACCCCGGGAGTATCCATATAGATGATATCGTTCAAGCTGGGCCGCCTCCCGAATGGCTATTACATCTTCCAAATGCTCCTCCAGCGTGTAGCCCGATTCAGGAGTTGCGCTCTGTCCTCGCCCTCGAAAGCTAAGCACGATACAGCGCCTTGGCGTCATAAGCTCCATGAATGGAATATATTCTTCTGCCGACATCGATAAGCCGGGGCAAATCATTAGCGGCAGCATTCCCCTCGAGCTTTCATCCGCACCGCTGTCCAATCCGTGAATTTGCACGCCGCCGCTCTGCGCCCAAATTTCTTTCATGCGCCCACATCCTTTTTTCGCATACTAGGGTGACCAAGCAGGATTTGAACGATTTGAGGGTAAACTATCCGTATGGATGATTTTAACATGCCAGGAGGGATATCCGTGAACATAGACCGATACCGGCTGGGCAGCGATTCCAAGCTAAAGCTGAAGGCTTTTGATCCTGAGGATACCGGCGGCTTTAAGGGCAAAGACGATATTCAGAACGAATACAACGGGCTTCTGGAACGGCTGGAGGAGCAGCAGGACCGTCTGTTTGCTTCACAGTCCCATGGAGTGCTGGTTATATTCCAAGGCATGGATTGCAGCGGTAAGGACGGCGTGATTAAAAAAGTATTCCGGGGCATCAATCCATCCGGCTTCCGGGCCTACAGCTTTAAAAAACCAACCGAGGAGGAAGCGCGGCACGACTTCCTGTGGAGAGCCCATCGCAGCGTCCCTGCCCGGGGATATATGACCGCCTTTAACCGCTCCTACTACGAGGAAACGCTGATTACCCGCGTTCACGGCAGCATCGGCGACAAGGAGGCGCGGCGGCGTTTGAAGTCCATTCGTCATTTTGAGGAAATGCTGTACTCCCAGAACATTGTGGTGATGAAATTCTTTTTGCATATCTCGCCCGAATTCCAGCTGCAAAAGATTCGTGAACGCATGGAAACTCCCGAAAAGCTGTGGAAATTCGATCCCTCCGACCTGGAGGAGCGCAACCATTGGAAAGCCTACACCGCCGCCTATGAGGATGCGATAAACCGCACTGCGACCAATCAATGCCCGTGGCAGATTATCCCCTCCAACAACCGCTGGTACCGGAATTATTTGGTGCTGCGATTGATCGTGGAAGAACTGGAAAAACTGAACTTGCATTATCCTACACCCGAACTAAGCGTCTCATTGAATTTGGACGATCTGGCTCAGAACGGGACCAAAAAAGGAGAAGCGGCAACAACTTAGACCGCTTCTCCAGGTTCAAACCTGCGGAGCATGGGGTAAATTTCCTGAATTATATGACAACAGGAGAGTGATGAAGCAATGGAACGCAGGCGGTACGGATCGACCGACATGGAGGTTAGCGCGCTTGGCTTTGGAGGCTCTGAAATTCAAAGCGGCGTTTCGCTGTCCGTCGTGGAGCAGCTGCTCTCCAGCGCGCTGGATGCAGGGCTGAATCTGATCGATACAGCCGAGTGTTATGGGGACAGCGAGGAGCTGATCGGACGAGCCGTCAGCGGGCGGCGGCAGGACTATTATCTGTTCACCAAATGCGGCCATGCAAAGGAGCTCGAAGGCGAGGACTGGTCCCCCGCCATGCTGGAGCAAAGCATCGATCGCAGCTTGAAAAGGCTGAGAACGGACGCCGTGGATATGATTCACCTGCACAGCTGTTCGGAAGAGGTTTTAAAACGCGGCGATGTCATTGAGGTGCTGCTGAGGGCCAAAAAAAAGGGCAAAACCCGTTATATCGGTTATAGCGGCGACCATAAGGCGGCGCGTTACGCGGTGGAAAGCGGCCTGTTCGATTCGCTTATGACCTCGTTCAACATTGCGGATCAGGAGGCTGCCACGCTAACGCTCCCGCTCGCCCGCGATAAAGGCATGGGAGTGACGATTAAACGTCCCGTTGCCAACGTCGCCTGGCTTGGCGGCTCAGAGCCCAAAAGCGAATATGCCAAACCTTATTGGGAACGGCTGCAAAAGCTCGACTACCCTTTCCTCAAGGATAACGCGGAGGAGTCGGTTCGTACGGCGCTGCGTTTTGCACTGACGCCGGAGGCAGTGCACACCGCCATCGTGGGCACGACTAAACCCGGACGCTGGTCGGAAAATGCCTCTATGCTGCGCGAAGCCTCACGCTTGGACGAAGAGGCCTATGTGTCCATCCGCAGCCGCTGGGACAAAACGGCCGGCAGCGACTGGGTCGGCTTAGGCTGACCACCGCCTCTTTGCCCCGGGGTAGAAGCATGGCGTTTTGTTTCCAACCTGCATAGGAACCCCCTTCTTCGCCCACTCTAGTTCACAGGAAGGAGGGGACCCCATGAGCACAGCAAAACGCCGACGCGAAAGCAACTGGAAACAGCGCAAGCAGCATCAGAATCCGCACGGTAAAATCAAGTCGCTGGAGGAATATGCCGACGAGATTGGAAGCGTGCCCGCAGCAGGAGCATCAGCCGAATCCAGCAACGGAGAGCAGTCCTAAGGTCCCCTTTGTCCGGCCCGCCCGCCCTCTCCTGGAGGGAAGCGGGCTTTTTGAGCTGCCTCCCCTGTATAACTAGAACCGTATAGCTTGAGCTCGATTGTTCATGCTACGATAGCGGTAGTGGAAAACAACCGAGAGGATGCTGCTGCCGTATGAACGAACCGCTGCTTGACTATACCTTAATGGATGCGACGCCGGAGGACCTGCCGGGCATCGTCGACATCTACAATACAACGATAGCCGGACGAATGGTTACCGCCGATCTGGAGCCGGTGACGCCTGCAGACCGCCAGCAGTGGTTTACCGAGCATTCGCCGGATTTCCGTCCGCTCTGGGTGCTTAAAGACGGGTCCGGGACCGTGTCCGCATGGCTAAGCTTTCAATCCTTTCACCCGCGAGCCGCTTACAACGGTACGGCGGAGGTCAGCATTTATCTCTCGCCCCAGCTGCGCGGGCAAGGAGTGGGCGGACTGCTGCTTCAGCGAGCGATGAAGGCATGTCCGGAGCTTGGCATTCATTCCTTGGTCGGTCTTGTCTTCGGGCATAACGAGCCGAGCATTCGCCTGTTCCAGCGGCATGGCTTTGAAATATGGGGACGTATGCCCGCTGTGGCTGTGCTTGACGGGATCGAACGCGATCTGGTGTTTGTCGGCCGAAAGGTTTAGGCTGCCGGCAAAAAGCCCCCAGCCTGCCGGCGGCGGCAAGCACCAATAACGCGCAAGCGGACTGAACTCCCGGCTCAGCTGCCGCTTCTGTTCGACCCCAACTCCAGCTCTGAGCCCAACAGAAAAGCCATGGAGGTACGGCAGCTGCCGCGCCTCCATGGCTTTTCTTTGTAAGATTACTCTTTGTCCTTCATCAGCGACACAACTTTGCGCCCGGACGAGGCTCCGCGCAGCAGCTCCTTGGCCGCCCCCGGCACCTCGGCCAACCCGATCTCCGAGACCAGCTGCTCCAGCTGCCGCGGCTTCAAATCACCCGCCATCCGTTTCCAAAGCCGCAGCCGCAGCTCCCGCGGAGCCCACACCGAATCAATGCCGTGCAAGCCGACGCCCCGTAAAATAAACGGAAACACGCTGGCCGGCAAATCCGCCCCGCCTGTCAATCCGCATGCTGCCACGGCGCCGCCGTACTTCATCCGGCTCAGAATGCAAGCGAGCATCGGGCCGCCGACGCAGTCCACCGCGCCGGACCAGCGCTGCTTGTCCAGCGGCCTGGCTTCCTCCGGAAGCAGCTCCTCGCGGGGCAGCACACGCGCTGCCCCAAGCTCCAGCAGGCGGGCCTGCGCCTCCTCCTTGCCCGATACCGCCTCCACCTCATAGCCGAGCCGGGCCAGCATCGATATGGCCAGCGTGCCAACGCCGCCGCTTGCGCCCGTTACAACAACCGGCCCGGACGAAGGCGAAACGCCGTTGTCCTGCAGCTTTTGCACCGACATTGCCGCCGTTAAACCTGCGGTGCCCAGCGCCATCGCTTCACGCTCGCTAAGGCCCTTGGGCAGCGGCACCGCCCATTCAGCGGGAATGCGGGCGAATTCAGCATAGCCGCCGTGCTGGCTTACGCCGAAGCCGTACCCCGTCACGATGACTTTGCTGCCGGGCTTCACCCTTTTATCCGAGCTTTTCATCACTTCGCCTGCGCCGTCGATTCCTGGAATATGAGGATAACGGCTTACAATTCTGCCATCCGGCTCAAGCGCCAGCGCATCCTTATAGTTAATGCTGGAATAAGCCACCTTGACGAGAAGCTCCCCTTCCGGCAGCCGGGCCTCTTCAACGGTCTGAACGAATGCTTCCACATCCTCATCCCGACGGTCTACCATCAGCGCTCTGAAATGCACGGCAATCCCTCCTTCATCGGTCTCGCTGTCTAGGCAGCAGTTTCAGCCTTTCCCTTATTTTCCCCCTCTTGTGATGCGGGGGTCAAGTCCAGCATCTTCCGCTCGGTTTCAACGATGTCCAAAAAAGCCGAATTGAGCTTAGGAAGCCCCAGTCGGCATGAAAACAATAACTGATGAAAGAGAAGTCGGCGCTGTTCGGCTTAGACTTAAAAACTTACCTTGTTGCGACCCCCCCGCTTGGCACGGTACAAGGCTTGATCCGCCTCGGCGTACAGCTTTTGAAAGCTGTCCTCCTTCACGTAGGAAGACTGGCTCGCGCCGCCGATGCTGACGGTGAGCTGCAGCTCCTGCCCGTCCTCCAGCTTCATGGAGGAGTCGAGCACCGAGTTGCGGATTTGCTCCGCAATTTCCTTCGCCTGCGTTACGTCGCTGCCGGGGAGAGCTATGGCGAATTCCTCCCCGCCGACTCGGCCGAACATGGCGCGGTGTACAACGACCTTTTGCACCGCCTCCACAAATCCTTTCAACGCTTGATCGCCGCTCTGATGTCCGTGCTCATCGTTGATTCGTTTGAAAAAATCCAAATCAAGCAGCAGCAGACTGAACGTTTCCTCTTCCTCCGCGCAAAGAGACAGCTGCCGCTGGGCCCGTTCCATGAACCCGGCGCGGTTGTAAATTCCGGTCAGACCGTCCGTGGACGCCCTTCTCCTTAAGTCCTGCTCCAGCTTTTTCGTTCCGGTGATGTCGGAAATGACCGATAAGCTGCCGTAATAAATTCCTTGCCCGGATATAAGCGGCGTAACCGTAATGGCCAGCCACGCCTGATTGGGGTCATCCTCCCCGTTTCCGAACGGCAGCTCCACATACATCTCGCTTCGGCTTTCATGCGCTTCGAGCCACGCAGCTGCGCTTGGCAGCAGTTTCGGCAGCGGAAGCGCCGTCCAATTGCCCGGCTCTATCCCTCCAGCCCTGGCGAGAATGCTTGACGCAGCCGGGTTATAGTCCATAATCCGCTGCTCCGAATCCAATACGATAATACCTTCCTTCATCATCTCAATCAGCTTGTTGCGCGCGAACGGGACGATATGCAGCACCTGATGACGGTACAAAGCCCAGAACAGAAGCAGGCATGAAGGAAACTGAGAAAATAAAATAACGCCTGCAGCACCCGTAGACACCTCCGGGTAAATCATGTTCATGCACAGTGAAATAATTGGCAGCAGCATCGCCGTGGACAGCAGCAGAAGCTGAACCCGGCGGCGGCCGCACTCCACCGTTGACGCCTTTAGCAGAAAAGCCGCTCCAAATAAATGCAGCAAAAGAGCATAGGCAAGAAAAACGCTGTTCAGGTTCGTTCTCTGAATGCCGATCAAATCGGCGCTTTCCGTGAAAATCATCGTTCTCATTAATTGATGGGTGTCATTCGTAAAAAAGAGCACAATTGCCATCGATGAAACAAGGCACATCAGCGTAATCAGCCAGTGGCGGATCCAGCGTTCCAGGCCGGCATATATCAGGGACAGGATCAAGCCTACGACCGGGAACATAAAAATCGGGATTTTAGCGACATTGCGCCAAAACAGCTTGGCCTCGTACTCCGGCATAATGTACTGCATCAAAATGCTGAAGCTGAACAGAGCGGACAGCAAGGCCAGCACAACATAAAGATTGGTGCCCGGAACTTGCCGGTACCGGAACACCAGCAGTGCAAGAGCGATCGGCACAAAAGCCGCAATCAAACAGGATGCGGTCATAATCATGGAACATCCAATCCTCCAATTCGTCAGGCGGCGCGGCTTCGCCCTCCTTGGGACTACGGACGCATGCGGTGCAAATAAAAACATATACTTATATCTTCGGTCGGAAGCAGGCATCCAATTAATAAATAATGGGAGGAAAGGCCTAACCAGTCAGGAGTAGCAGACTATGGATAGAAGAAGAGGATGCTCCGAATAACCGGCGGAAAAATTTTAAAAAAAACATCCCGCCGAGCTAAACGCTCGATGGGATGCAGAGTCTCGCCTAGATCACGGTCATTTTATGCTCAGCAGAAATTCGCTCGCTTGGCTTGGGCGCTTGGTCAAAATAGCCCATGTAGAGCAGCCCCACTACCTTTTCTCCGGGGGTAACGCCTAAAAATCTCCTGAACTTCGGGTGATGAAGGTACTCCTCGGTTCCCCACAGGACGCCTATTTCCCTGTCCCACGCAGCCAGCTGCAGATTTTGAATCAGGCAGCATACAGCAGCGTAATCATCCTCGCGCTGCCTTTGTCTGGCATCCTCTGGCATAACAACGGCGAGATAACCCGGAACTTGCTCCCCTTTTTCCATAAAACGTTTCGTCTGCTCTGGCGAAGCATTCCGAAGCCGTGTCGTTTCACCTATAATCTCCATTTTGCATTCAACCATGGCTCGTTTTTTTTCCGGGCGGATGTAAATAAACCTCCATGGCTCCCGAAGCTGGTGATTAGGCGCCCATACGGCGGTCTCCAGCAGCTCAAGTATAGTCTCATACGCTAACGTCTCTCCGTTAAAATTGCGAATCGTCCGCCGCTCTTTGATCAAACTGGAGATGCTCACTTGGCTCCTCCCCCCAGAAGCTGCGTTTCAATCAGGGAGAGCATGCGGGGCCATCCGAATTCGCCGTATCCGTAGGTTTGGAGCGTCTCTTCGTCAATAAAATAAATCTGATTTTTTTGGTAGGCTTTCAGCTTTGTCCAGATCGGATCCTTTTTCATATCTTCCATAAATGTTTCCGGTCCGCTAACAAATACGTGGTCAGGGTTATACGCAAGCAAACCTTCCATGTTTAAATCCCGGCTGACCTGCGACGCTGCAGCAGCCTTTTCAGCAGCAGACGCTCCTTTGGGCAGCGGAAGCTTCAATTCGTTAAAAAATAAAGCGCCCGGGCCAAAACTTTCGTCATGCATAATCATCGTTTTGCCCCGCATTTCAAGAAGAGCAAATGTCTCATCGCCGGTTTCAGCCAAAATCTTTTCCTGCAGCTGTTTGGCGCTCTTTGAAAAATCAGCCATCCAGCCAGCCATCTGCTCCTCTGCGTTCAAAACGCCTCCGAGCACAGTGAGACTATCCTGCCACTTCTCCGTCACTGGCAGCACAACGGTAGGCGCAATCTTTTGGAAAGATTCAATCTTGTCGGCCTGTAACGTATAAATAAGGATGAGGTCCGGATCGAGCTCCGCAATTTGCTCGATGTCGTAATTCATGTAATCGAGCGGTTTTGTATCCGGCAGCTGTTTCGCGAGTTCTGCCGGAAGCTCATTGTTATAGGTGGTCGTGGTCGCAATCGGCTTATGCCCTAAAAAGAGCAGCGGTTCAGCAAGGCCAGCCAAATCAACGATCCGCTGCGGATTGGCAGGAATTTCAACGCTGCCGTTTGCATCCTGAACCGTCCTTGTGCTGGCGGATGAATCGCCGCTTGCCGCAGGGCTGACAGAAGACGGTACGGATGGGTTTGGACTTGGCGTGTCTGCACCGTTGGAAGTGGAACAGGCCGTAGTTAATATTCCTGCCGCTATAAGCAGAATCGTAAGCCGGTATAACTTGAATTGGTTCATTTTCACTTACTTCCCCCTCATTTATGAAGCGATAATAATTATCATTATCATTAAATAGATGAGTTACTGGCTAACGATTACGGGATTTTCATTAACGGTGTGCGGAATTACTGCTGTCTAACGGTCCTTTTTTATCAGTTCGCTAGGATTGAAACCGAATTGCTGTTTAAAAACTATAGCAAAGTGGCTCAAGCTTGAATAGCCGACAGAAAAAGAGGCTTCGGTTACCGAGCAGCCATTCGTTAGCAGCGCATAGGCGGTTTCCATTCTTTTTTGGCGAAGCAACGAAAAAACAGATTGGCCGTACATCTCTTTAAATCCGGCTTTAAGCTTAAAATCGTTAATCCCCGCCTGCTTCGCCAAGCCGATTAAAGAAGGAGGATCCGCCAAGTCAGCGAGCAAAATCTCTTTAGCCGCAACAATTTTGTCCAGGTCGACCTTGGACAGAATGGACGCAGCTTGACCGGTTTCCGTCAACTCTTGAACAAGGCTGCAGAAAAATACTGTAATCAATTCGGAAGCCTTGGATTCCAAATAAACCTCGCGCGCGGCGCTGGAATAAGAGAACGCTGTAATCTGGTTTAAAATCAGCTTTATATCCGCGTCCATCTTTTTCTGGTGGATAAAAGAGGAGGATAAGGAACGGGCAAGCAGCTCGTAGTGGATCGTTTCCGGAAGCAGCCGCTTCATTTTTTTAACAAAAGCTTCTTTGGTCAGCTTCACTTTAATGAAATGATGAGTGTCCCTTCCCCTGTAATCCAGCGATTTGATGCTGTGTCGATCCAGCATTAACAGCAGGGAACGCCCCGGCTGCAGGTTGCGCCGGTCACCGGCCACCTCTCCAGCCCGTTCGCTTTGTATCGTAAAAATAACTTCCATAAAGGACTTATCCAGCTTCAGCTCGACCCTCTGCTCGACATCCAATTCATACTTCGCGATATGCAGCTCACAGCCGCCTTGAAAGCGGAAGCGCTCAATGAAGCCTGTCCCGAACGCCTCTGGAATGATAAACGTGTCGCATCTAATTCCCGGCGCCAGACCGGTATTCATTTCTGAAATAAAGGCAGGAAACAAGCTGCCGCTTGTGCTCATTGGCTTTCCTCCTTTCGGCTATTCAGGCTATGCCATCCGGCTCTGCCCGGCGTTTCTATTAGATCTTAGTATATCGGTTTACAATGGGCGGATGTCTAGTAGCGGCATATTCCAAATTAATGAAATCTCTTTGTACTACATTTGCTTTTTAATGCCGCCGTCGAACAATGTCACTTTTGATCACATATACCCAAAGAGATTTAGTCCTCCAGATTCATTCCATCTCAAATAAATAACCGTTTTTCACAATTGAGAGCGTAAAATTCACGAAAATATATTGTTACACTAAAGCATTAACGCAATTATTTAGCGCAGTTGTAACGCAAATTCGTCAAAATATCTCTATTAATAACCTAAAATCTGCTAGACAAGGCCTAATTGTCCGAGTATTCTAAGATTACTTTGCTGCTAGCATGATAGTTTACCAGCCTACATATGTTATATTTTCTATTATCCATGCAGCGACTTTTTCCTACATCCTCTAATAGAAAGAAGGTTCTTGTTTGCAGAAATCTACTCGCAAAACACTGACCAAGGCTCTATCGACGACGCTGTCCGCAGCTTTGCTGCTGACGCCGTTCGCTGCTCAGGCAGCGGCAGCCGAGCCGACCGTTACCCCGGGCATTTTAGCCGGAAGCTTGAACAAAGGGCTGCAGCCGCTTATATCTCCCCGCCTTGATACGACTTCTAAGGATCGTGTTAAGGTTATCGTCACCCTGAATGGAGCCTCCATATCGGAAGGCAAATATGCAGCCAAAATGGGTGTTCGTTCTCTCGCTTCTCAAGCCACTGAAAGCAATATCAGCAAGCAGCAGTCCGGTTTTATCGCGAATGCCAAGAGCGTTGGAGTGGATTTTGATGTGACGTATCAATTCGATACGGTGCTAAATGGTATGGAGGTTGAGCTTCCAGCCAATCAAATTCCTTTGCTGGCCAAAATTCCGGGCGTTAAATCCATTTATGAAAATCGTACGTTTTACTCGATTCCACAGGTTGCGCCTCCGGAATCCGGCGATGAAGCCGATGCGTTCAAAGGGGATATTCGCCCTCTGGATCAAATTAAAGCTACCGAGGCTTGGGCTAAAGGCTTTACCGGGAAAGGAATCAAGGTCGGCGTCATTGATACAGGTATCGACTACCTTCATCCCGATTTGAAGGATGCCTATAAAGGCGGACACGACTCCTATTTTAATACAGAGGATCCGTATGAGGAAATTCCGAACAATGAAACGGGAAATACCGGAACCTCTCACGGTACCCATGTAGCCGGAACAATTGGAGCCCGCCCTGCCAATACGGGCGACTTTAACCATAAAGGCGTTGCCTATGAGTCCGACCTTTATGCCTATAAGGTTCTCGGCTTCAACTATGAAACAAAACGAGCATCGGGCTCCTCCGCGCAGGTTATTGACGGTATTGAAAAAGCCGTTGAAGACGGCATGGACGTCATCAATCTGTCGCTTGGCTCCGATGATGCCAAGGACGCTTTTACTCCAGACAGCATCGCCCTGAACAATGCGGTGCTTGATGGCGTAGTTGCAGTCGTTGCAAACGGCAACAACGCCGTCGATTCGGAGCAATACTACTATTCCATGGGCTCTCCTGCTTCCAGCCAGCTGTCCATTTCTGTTGGCGCGGTTACAAGCGACAGCAACCGCTATACAGGCAGCGTAAGCTCCGCTGTTTATGGCGCAACGGTTACGGACTCGGTTTACGAGGATCACGATTTAAATGCAATAGGTTGGACAACGGCCAAAGAGGATCTGGCAGCAGAGCTCGGGACGGATCCAGCTTCAGCTGTATATGCCGATTTAGGGCAAGTGGAAGATTACGAGAATCTTGATGTTAAAGGCAAAATCGTACTCGTGTCGCGCGGAAACATCGCATTTGTCGACAAGATCGCAAATGCGAAGGAACAAGGCGCTAAAGCAATTATTATCTTTAATGGCAATGTCAAATCCAACGATGCCAACAGCGCTGATCTGAGTGAATCCGTTAAGGATCGCAATGGGCACATTGGATCGATCGCCTATCTGGGCGATTCGTTTGACTACATCCCATCGTTCGACATGAACGGAACAGAGGGCCGGGCGCTTGCAAGACTTCTGACAGCCAACCCTGGCACAAACTTCACACTCGATATGGGAGAAATTTATCAGAAGACAGTTGTGGAAGGCGACCGGATGGCTGATTTCAGCTCCCGCGGGCCGAACTCGGATGGAATTTTAGGCATTAAGCCGGATGTTGTAGCTCCGGGCGTTGCTGTCATGTCCACTTGGCCTGCATACGGCAAAGGATTCAGCAATCCGGATCCTGATCTGTATGATGAAGCCTACAATCGGCTTGGCGGAACAAGCATGGCTGCGCCTCATGTAGCCGGAGCGGCTGCGCTTCTGCAGCAGGCTTTCCCGAAATGGACTCCTTTTGATATCCGTGCGGCTCTGGCCAACACAGCCGATCCGATTGCAGATGAAGAAGGCACCCGTTATGACGTGTATTCACAAGGCGCGGGACGTATTAACGTTGCCAAAGCTTTGGAAACGCCGGCTTTGCTGCAAACGGTTGAACAGCTCTCCATGTACGATGAGAAAATGAACAAAGTCGACGTAACGAATTACGGCGACAACGCTAGCTTTGGCGTGATGAAAGCGGGCAGTGCGGAGAAATCGGTCGCCCTGCAGCTCAAAAACGTTTCGGATAAATCCGTCACGTATAACGCTTCCTACAAGTTGCATACGAGTGTGACGTCAGATCCGAGAAATCCAATTGAAACCCCGGATACAAGCAAAATTAAAGTATCTCTGAACGGACTTGACGGAAACACGGTTACGGCAAGCGCTTATAGCGAGAAACCGTTCAGCATCAGCGTCGCTCCTTCTGCCGACGCGGCTGAAGGCGTTTACGAAGGCTCGATTCTGCTAGAAGCGGACGGCCAGCCGACGCTGCACATTCCTTTTGTCGTGCATGTTGGCGACGGAATGCCTGATACCGGCTACAGCATCCAGGATGTGAAGGTTACTAATCGCCAGCTGACTCCAAATGGCGACGGCAACAGCGACTCCCTGGAACTCTCTTACCGTGTCGCGGTTGAGGGCTTGAACTTCTTGGCCGTTTCCATTTCCGACATTAATGACGATACCGTTGGATATCTGAGTATAACGGACAATGTGTACAGCCCGAATTCAATTGAAGCAAAGGCTTACTCTCATACGTTCAACGGCAAGTATCCTATCGATGCAGACGGAAAAAATGCCCAAGGCTCGTTAAAGGACGGGTCATACTCCTTCAACATTTTCGGAGCCTATATCCTGAATGGAGAAGTGTTGTTTGAAACCTTTGGTTACATTCCGTTCTCCGTCGTAAACAGCAACTACAACGTTGGCGGCAACAACGGCTTCCCTGGCGGCCCAATCATTGTTCCTTCTCCAACGCCGGTTCCGGCTGCGGCAGGCGAAGCTCTGAAAGCCATCACCGCTCAAGGACTGCAGCAGGTGACGGTGAAGTCCGATACGAAGTCGGATGCTAGCTCTACGGTTACAACGGTCACCTATGCCGATCTGCAAGCAGCCATCGGCAACGGCGGCACTAAGCTGGCGCTTGTCGTGAACGCAGCTGCGGAAGCAGGCAAAGCCGCTAAGCTGAGCCTGACGAACGAGCAAATCAAGCTGCTGGGCACCGCACCTGCGGGCAGCGCAATTTACCTGAACACCGGTAAAGAGGCGCTTGAGCTGCCGCTTTCCCTGCTGGCATCCGTACCGGCGGGCAGCGCGCTTGAGCTGGTCATCCGTCCTGCGGCGGACGAAGCCGCTAAGTTCTCCGGTGCAACGGTGCTGGGAACTCCGGTCGCATTTGAAGCCAATACGGTCAACGGAACAGCTTCCACACCGCTTTCCGTACCGGCCAAAACGTTCCTGAAACGTTCCTTCACGCTGGACAAAGGCGTTGACGCCTCCAAGGCGGGCGTTCTGTTCCTGGCTGACGGCAAGCAGGCTCCGGCCCCTGCCGTGTTCAAATCCAATGAAGACGGCACCACGACCGTAACGGTCAACCGTCCCGGCTTCTCTGTTTATGCCGCAGCAACAGGCGGCGCAACATTCAAGGATATTGCCGGATCATGGGCGCAATCCCGCATCCAGTCGCTGAGCGACAAGCTGCTGATCAACGGCACGGCTGCCGGTATGTTCACGCCAAAAGCGAACGTTACCCGCGCCGAATTCGCGGCCATGCTGACGCGCGGCCTGGGCCTGACGGCTGCGGCTAAAGCTCCGTTCAGCGATCTGACTGCAGGCGCTTGGTACAATGACGCGGTAAGCGCGGCTTATGCGGCCGGTCTGATCAACGGTTACAGCGACGGCACTTTCCGTCCGAACGGCATCATCAGCCGCCAGGAGCTGGCCGTTATGCTGGCTAAAGCTGCTACGCTTGCGGGCGTTACGGCCGACTCCGGTAAATTTACGACCTATAGCGACGCTGCACGTTTCGGAGCATTCGCGAAAGACAGCATCTCGCTCGTCACCTCCGCCGGGCTGATGGAAGGCTCGGTGGCAGGCTCTGCCACCATCTTCAACCCGCTCGGCGCAACGACCCGCGAAGCGGCTGCAACCGTAATTCATAAGCTGCTTTCGGGCAGCAAGCTGATCTAATCCCGTCCTCCCACGGGGGCAAAAAGCACCAGGGTCCCGTAAGCGGCCCTGGTGCTTCTTCTTTTCGCTCTTTTTAGACCTTTTTTTGTCATAAATTGCATGAATTTTGCAATAATTCAACCTCATACAGAAAGTAGGACAAACGTTTGAACCAATCCAAATTAATATCTAAAGCGATTTCTGCCTTGCTGGCCGCCTCCCTGCTGCTGCCCACCGGCGTTTTTGCCTCCGCGCTGCAGCCTTCGCCCGCAACGTCCGCAAAAGCGGAAGCTCTTCTGCAAAGCCGTTTGGAAAATGGACTGTCAGCAGACTCGCTGCGTGCGGCCGAATCTGGGGCAGCGCTTCGCAGTCTGGCGCCGGAGCCTGCAGTCATCTCCCCGCGCCTCGACACCAAAACATCCGCCCGCGTTAAAGTCATCCTCCAGCTGGACGGCGCTGCAGTAGCGGAAGGGAAATTCGCTTCCGGCAAAGGCTTTGCGCCGTCCGCCGTTACAGAAACGACGGTGGACGAGGAGCAGCAGTCGCTGCTGAAGGCTGCAGCAGGCCGCGGGCTAACGCTCCAAGTAACATACCGCTACGACACGGTGCTGAACGGCATGGAGGTTGAGCTTCCGGCCAACCAAATTCCGCTGCTCGCCGCTCTGCCGGGCATCAAATCCATTCACGAGAATCTGACCTACTACGCCGTTCCCGCCGCCGCAGCCGCGCCGGACCTCACCTCCGAGGCGTGCCGCTGCGACATCGATCCGCTGAAGCAGCTTGGCGTGCCCGAGGCCTGGGCCAAGGGCTTAACGGGAAAAGGGCTGAAGGTCGGCGTCATCGACACCGGCATTGACTATTTGCATCCCGACCTCAAGGAAGCCTATAAAGGCGGCTTCGATTCTTATTTTCAAACTGCAGATCCCTATGAGGAAATTCCAAACGCCGAGACCCGCAATCCGGGCACGACGCACGGGACGCATGTCGCGGGGACAATTGCCGGAAGAGCCGCTGCAAGCGCAACCGACGTTGCGCAAAAGGGAGTGGCCTACGAGGCGGAGCTGTACGCCTACAAAGCGCTCGGCTTCGATCCTGAAAGCGGGCGCGCAACCGGCTCATCCGCCCAAATCATCGACGGCATCGAGCGGGCCGTTAAGGACGGCATGGATGTCATTAATCTGTCGCTCGGCTCGGACGCGGTTAAAGACCCCTTCTCGCCTGACTCTATTGCCGTCAACAACGCCGTTTTGGCAGGCGTTATCGCCGTCGTGGCGAACGGCAATGCGGGCGATAAGGGTCGCTACTACTATTCCATGGGCTCTCCGGCCTCCAGCCAGCTGGCCATTTCCGTCGGTGCTGCAACCAGCCCCAGCAGCCGCTATTCGGCAACCGTCAGCGCCTCAGTCTACAGCCCGTCCGTTACCGAAGCGGTGTACGGCGGTCTTAGCTACAGCCTGAACGCCATGGGCTGGCGCACAGGCCAGGAGGACTTTGCCGCGCTGCTGGGGTCCGAGCCGATCGAGGCGGTGTACGCCGGACTTGGCATGGAGCGGGATTACGCCAAGCTGGACGTGAAGGGAAAAATCGTGCTTGTGTCGCGCGGAATCAACGCCTATGCCGACAAATCGGCGCTGGCTAAAAAATACGGCGCAAAAGCAATCGTTATTTTTAACGGCGGAAACATCGGCGTCAAGGTTGATCTCAAAGTTTCCATTCCCGACCGGGACGGCTTCATCGGGCCGATTGGGTATTTGGGAGACAGCTTTGATTACATCCCGACCTTTGATATGAAAGGAACGGAGGGCCGCGAGCTGGCCCGCATCGTGACGGCCAACCCGAAAGCAGCCTTCCATCTGACTTTTGGAGGGGACTTCCCGCGCACCTCCTTTCCAGGCGACCGCATGGCGCCGTTCAGCTCACGGGGACCGGCCTCGGACGGCAAGCTCGGCATCAAGCCGGATGTTACCGGGCCTGGCGTGAATATTTTGTCCACCTGGCCGGCTTACGGCAAAACAAACCCGGACGCATCGTACAGCGAGGCTTACAACCGCATCAGCGGCACAAGCATGGCCACGCCTCATATCGCGGGACTGGCCCTTTTGCTCAAGCAGCAGCGCCCGGAATGGACGCCGATGGACATCCGCGCGGCGCTTGCAAATACCGCCGACACGATTTATGACGACAACGGAACACGGTATGACGTTTACTCTCAAGGAGCGGGCAGAGCCAATATCGCCAACGCGATCCGCACGCCCGCCGTGCTGCAAAGCGTCGAGCAGCTGACGCTGCGCGATCACAACCTGAATCCGCTGGAGGTGACGAATTACGGCGACAACTACAGCTTCGGCGTGGTGCCTGCCGGCTCCGAGCCCCAGAGCGCCAATCTGCGCGTCAACAATACGGCCGCGTCTCCGGTCACCTACTCCACTTATGTCGAGATGAACGCCGCCGTTACCTCCGATCCGGCCAATCCGGCCGCAACGCCGGATACGTCCAAGCTGCGCGTTTCGCTTGGAGGCTTGAGCGATGGCTCCATTACCGCTCCTGCTGGCGGCGAGGCTTCGTTTACGCTGAGCGCCGCTCCTGCTGCCGATGCAGCTATTGGCGCATATGAAGGCTCGGTTGTGCTGACCTCTCCGGGCCTGCCGACGCTGCGTCTGCCGTTTGTTTTGCATGTTGGCGATAAATTGCCGGATAACGGCTTCGGCATTCAGGATTTGGAGCTTTCGAATCCGATTTTATCGCCGGACGGGGACGGCGTGAACGATAAAATCTCCGCCAGCTTCACCTTGAACGAGGAAGGCGTTGATGTGATCGATTTGGAGGTTTATGACGCCAATGATACCTTCGTAGGCATTATGTTTTATGCGGAAACGAGCGACCCGAACGGGTATAAGCCGGGACGTTATACGATTGAGGGATTAAGCGAGCAGTTCTACTCCAGCTACGACGATGAGGGCAAACCCGTCTACCAAAAGCTGCCGGAGGGCTCGTACACGATGTACGCCGTTGCTACGCAGTATGATGAATTTTTTAATGTTTTGGAGCAGTTCATCACAACCCGCACGATGGCAGTTGATTACAACAAGGAGGAGCTGAGCCTTGTTGCCGCCGCCAAAGAAACGTTCCAGGCGGATATCGTGAACAAAACCGCTGTAGGCAAACCCGTGCTACAGCTGCCCGCCAGCCAAGGCGTCACCTACGCCGTGTATGCC
Organism: Paenibacillus pasadenensis; assembly: GCF_023715725.1. GTDB lineage: Bacteria > Bacillota > Bacilli > Paenibacillales > Paenibacillaceae > Paenibacillus_O > Paenibacillus_O pasadenensis_A. The sequence goes on along the minus strand of NZ_JAMBOT010000011.1, from coordinate 74,872 downwards.
AGCGACAAGCCGGAGCTGATAACTGCGGAGGGCATTCTTGCGGCTCGGCCGAAAAAGGCGGAGAGCGTGCAGCTTTCCGTCGCCATCGCGGCGGCCGGCATTCCGACAATCAAGGACTCGGTGCAGGTAACGGTTTCGCTGCCGACGCTGCCTGTGGAGCTTGGCGACCGCGCCCTGAAAGGCATCGTCCGCCCTGGACAAACCAAAATCAAGCTAAAAACAACCGTATCCGATGAAGGCGTTGTGACGGTTAAAGAAGCGGATATCGCCGCTGCGCTTAAAGGAGCGGATATCGCCGCTGCGCTTAAAGGAGCGTTTCGCCCGCTGGCGCTCGTCGCGGACGGGGTTCCGCTCAACGACACGCCTGCCGTCAAGCTCAGCTTGAGCGCAGCAAACGCCGCCGCTCTGGCGAAAGCGCCGCTTGGCAGCTCCCTCGCCCTGAACGCCGGAGCTGCCGCCGTGGAGCTGCCGCTCTACCTGCTTCAGTCGCTGCCCAAAGGCTCCGGCGCGGAGCTTGTTATCCGCTCCGCCGCAACTAACACCGCCGCGTTCACCGCAGGCACGCCCGGCGCGAAGCTGCTCGGCGCTCCAGTCGCCTTTGAGTTGAACGCCATCTCGGCGGGCAAGGCTTCCAGGCCGCTGGCGGTTCCGGCCAGCGCCTTCATTAAACACTCCTTTGTGCTGGATGCTGGCGTCGACGCAGCTAGAGCAGGCGCATTGTTCCTGCACAAAGGCAAAGCCTATCCAACGCCTGCTGCGTTCAGCAAAAATAGCGACGGAACAACATCCGTTTCCATCGCACAGCCGGGCTACACGGCCTACGCAGCAGTCAAACGCACGGTCGCCTATACCGACATTGCCAAATCTCCGTATCGCGCCAGCATTCAAGCCTTATCCGAAAAGCTGCTGATCGACGGAACGTCCTCGGCGGCATTTTCGCCCAAGACGCGCCTGACGCTCGCCCAGTTCGACACTATGATCAGCCGCGCCTTCGGAATGCCTCCCGCCGATGGAGGCATGTTCAGCGGATCTGTCGCCGCTTCCCCCGCTGGCGCAGCCTTTGCTCCGCTGAACGCGGAGGCCACAAAAATCGCCTCCGGCATCGAGGTGCTGGGAAGCGGGAAATCCTCCGGTTCACTCGGCGCGAACGGGTACAGCAAGATGCCGATTATTAGCCGCGAGGCGGCAGCGGATATCATCTACAAGCTGCTTGCCGCCGCAAGGCTGATTTAACTTCCATTTTGCAAAAGAAACGGCGCTCGCTCCCTTATTGCGTTGGGGAAACGAGCGCCGTTTGTTATAGAGATTCAACCAGCAGATTTACGTACATATCAATTCCTTTCTGGTTAAAATGCACGCCGTCCTTGGCAAAAATATCGTCGAAGCCTTCACTCGCGGCATACCAATCGACCAGCTTCACATTGTCCGCCATGTCCGCCGCCTTCGCGAGCGTCTCGTTCACCTTATCCTGCCAATCACGCGGAACTCTAGTATTTACGAGCAGAATTTGCCGTTCCGGGCCAATCGCTTCCAATAGCGCCTCCAGCTGCTTCATGGAAAAGATTCCGTTTGTTCCTAGCTGGACAATGACGGTATCACCCAGCCTGCCGCTGCTTTTCAGTCCTTCCACTACGTCGACTGAATGCGACAATTGCCTGCCCACCTCGCCGTCAATAACGATGCCCGGCAGCCTCTTTTCCAATCCGGAGGCGACCCCCAAAATAACGGAATCTCCGATCGCCGTAAGCCCCCCTTCGGGAAGCTGGCCGGAGCCGCTTGTTTGAACATTTTTTAAAGAGTTCACCGATGGCTGGCCTGTATTGTTCATGCAGGCCACTGTGGTCAAAATAAGAATGACTGCCGCAAAAGAAACAACCGCCCTGACCAGCTTGCTTCTAATACTTCTATCCTTCACTTGCCTCATGAAATTGTTCATATAGGGAATAAATCCACCTTTCCGTATAGGCTCCTCGAGATACCGCCATGACAGCTCCGTGAGCGCAGCTGTCAGCACAATCTGAAATAACGCGCGCAGAGGGTTGAACTCTACTCTTTCTAGGAGAGGAGTAGTTAGAACAATAACGGGATAATGGTACAAATAAATGCCGTAAGAGCGAACGCCGATCCATTTCAACGGCTTAATGCCGACAAAGCGGGCCAGCCGGTTCGCGGGATGGGCAAGCACGGCCACAACAGCAGCAGCAGCGAGAGCAAAAAGAACCATTCCGCCGCGATAAAGGAAACTATCGTATTCCCCGACCCGGGCCATCATGAAGCCAATAATCAGCAGCCCCGCCACTCCGGCTCCATCCAATATTCTGCGGCTTCTTTCCGAGACCGTTCGGGTCAGCTTCCAGCTTGGCCACACGACCGCCAGCGCAGCGCCGATCAGCAGGGCAAACGCTCTTGTATCCGTACCGTAATAAACCCGGCTCGGGTCCGAGCCCGATTTGTACAACAAAACCATAAGCAGCGCGGACAGCATTGCCCCCGCCAGCAGCCCCGTCGCCAGCTTGCCGCGTCTGGACGCAAGACGGACCGCAACCGCGAGAATGAAGGGCCAGAACAAATAAAACTGTTCTTCAACGGCAAGCGACCATAAATGACCAAATGGAGAAGGGGGGCCGAAGCTTTCGAAATAAGAGACTTCTTTTGTAATGAGATGCCAATTATATAAATAAAGCAAAGCGGAGCCGATCTCGCCTAATAAGGAAACGAGGCGGGGAACGTCGCTGATCAATAGGCAAAAAGAGACGATAGCGAGCATAAGGAGCATGGCGGGCAGCAGTCTTCTTGCGCGGCGGATTAAGAAGGTTCGAATATCAGGTTTCTTTTGCCTCTCCAGCTGTTTCATCAGAATATCGGTAATCAAGTAACCGGACAGGACAAAAAATAGTGTCACTCCCAGCAATCCGCCCGGCACTGTCTTTATGTTTAAATGATAGGCAACAACGGCAAGCACAGCGATAGCCCGTAACCCATCCAGCCCCGGCATATAGCGGAATCGAGAATCTATCGGCTTAGGCATAAGAATTTCCTTTTAATCCGTAAATCAACATCTTGTTCAGCCCCTCTAGATGATCAGTGTCACCTTATTATAGAAGGGGCCGCTCTACAGATCGTAACAGACCGGTTACATCCCGATGTCAGACTGGAAACAAGGCCATCTATTTGGTCAGCTTGTTTTTATGCGTGCAGGGCGCAAATAACAGCCTTTTTCATGCCGGATGCAAAATTGGGAGGAATTACGCTTGAGCTCTGGCGCGATGTCGCCTAATATGGAAAAGTTGCGTCATTGCGGCATCTGAGTAAAGCCGCACCAACGAAAAGAATGAAACGGAGTGTGCTTTCCCTTTGAAACAAAACAAAGCTGAAACCAGCCTGCGACGCGGGCTTAAAGCAAGACATTTAACGATGATCTCTCTCGGCGGATCGATCGGAACCGGCCTCTTCCTCGCCAGCGGCGGGGCGATCTACAATGCAGGTCCCGGCGGCGCGCTGCTGGCCTATGGGCTAATCGGCATCATGGTGTACTTCCTCATGACCAGCCTCGGTGAAATGGCGACCCATATGCCCGTTTCCGGCACGTTCAGCACGTATGCGAGCCGTTTTGTGGAACCGAGCTTTGGCTTCGCCATCGGCTGGAACTATTGGTACAATTGGGCTATCACGCTTGCCGCGGAGCTGGCCGCCGCCACTCTGATTTTGAAGTTCTGGCTGCCGAATAGCTCTTCCGCGCTGTGGTCCGGCCTGTTTCTGCTGCTGCTGATCGCCCTGAATCTGCTGTCGGTGCGCAGTTACGGAGAATCAGAATTCTGGTTCGCCATGATTAAAATCGTAACCGTCATCGTGTTTATCATCATCGGCCTGCTGATGGTGCTTGGAATCTGGCGCGGAGACGGCATCGAGAGCACCGGCTTTGCCAATCTGACGGACAACCCGTTCCCGTTTGGCATCCTGGCCGTGCTCGGCGTGTTTATGGCTGCAGGCTTCTCGTTCCAGGGAACGGAGCTTGTCGGCGTCGCCGCAGGCGAGAGCGAGAACCCTCGCCGCAACGTGCCGCGCGCGATCCGCACTATTTTCTGGCGCATCCTACTGTTCTATATGCTCGCCATCCTGGTCATCGGCCTGCTGATTCCGCATACGACGGAGGAGCTTGCCAGCGGTGAAATTGCGACGAGCCCGTTCACAATCGTGTTTGAAAAAGCCGGCCTGAGCATCGCGGCTTCCGTCATGAACGCCGTCATTTTGACGTCGCTGCTTTCGGCGGGCAACTCCGGCCTGTACGCATCCACGCGGATGCTGTACGTGCTTGCCAAGGAAGGCAAAGCGCCGCGCGTGCTCGCCCGGCTGAATAAACGCGGCATCCCGGTTCCTGCTCTGCTCGTGACGAGCGCGTTTGGCTTGCTGGCTTTCTTCGCTTCATTTTTTGGCGACGGGGTTGTGTATACGTGGCTGCTGAACGCCTCCGGCATGACCGGCTTCATCGTCTGGCTCGGCATAGCGATCAGCCATTACCGTTTCCGCCGTGCTTGGGCGGTCCAGGGCCGTTCGCTGGATGAGCTGCCTTACCGCGCAAAATGGTTCCCGTTCGGCCCGCTGCTCGCTATGGCGCTTTGCGCCCTGGTCATCATCGGCCAGTTCATCGGCGGCGTCAGCGGCGGCAAAGTGGACTGGATGTACATTGCCGCCTCCTACTTCGGCCTGCCGCTGTTCCTCGCGATTTGGCTCGGCCACAAGTGGAAGCACAAAACAAAGCTGCTCAAGCTGGAGGATTGCAAGCTCGACGCGGAGGAGTAGGCGGGTTGCTTGGTCAATGCAGGGGAAAGAGTGAATGATGCTCTACAGTAGAGGAATAGAGCGGGATGCTCGGTTAATGCAGTAGAGAAGAGTGAATGATGCTCTATAGTAGAGGAATAGAGCAAATTGCCATCTCATTGTTGAGCAGCAGAGCGATATGCCATCTCATTGCAGACAGGAAAGCGAATAATGCGGTGATTTGCTGGATGTGCGCCAGCAAGCCCTTACCCGAAGAAATAAGGCCGTTTTAGGCCTTATTTCTCCACTTTCACCTGTTATGCTTGCAAATAAGGCCGTTTTAGGCCTTATTTCTCCGCTTTCACCTGTTATGCTTGCAAATAAGACCATTTCAGGCCTTATTTATTCACTTTCACCTGTTATGCTTGCAAATAAGGCCGGTTTAGGCCTTATTTATTCACTTTCACCTGTTATGCTTGCAAATAAGACCATTTCAGGCCTTATTTATTCACTTTAACCTGTTATGCCTGCAAATAAGACCGTTTTAGGCCTTATTTCTCCGCTTCCACCTGTTATGCTTGCAAATAAGGCCGTTTTAGGCCTTATTTCTTCACTTTCGACTGTTCTGCTTGCAAATAAGGCCGTTTTAGGCCTTATTTCTCCGCTTTCACCTGTTCTGCTTGCAAATAAGGCCGTTTTAGGCCTTATTTCTTCACTTTAACCTGTTCCACCAGCACTTAAGGGCGTTTAGCGCCCTTACTTTTACTCCGCGGAATCTAAAAATCGTACCAACCGCGCCCTCCCGACATCCCTGCGCGCAAAAAATCCCCTCGCCCAGCGCGTCACGCGCACATGGCGAGGGGATTTTTAACACTAATTAGCGGTTGTCAATCTTCTCCGGATACAGATCCAGATTCATCAAGCGATACTCAGCCATCTGCTCATACTTCGTGCCGGGGCGTCCCCAGTTGCAGTACGGATCGATCGAGATGCCGCCGCGCGGCGTGAATTTGCCCCATACCTCGATGAACTTAGGCTCCATCAGCTTGATCAGATCGTTCATAATAATGTTCATGCAGTCCTCATGGAAATCGCCGTGATTGCGGAAGCTGAACAGGTACAGCTTGAGCGACTTGCTTTCGACCATGAGCTGATCCGGAATATAAGCGATATAGATTGTTGCAAAATCCGGCTGTCCCGTCATCGGGCACAGGCTTGTAAATTCCGGGCAGTTGAATTTGACGCGGTAATCGCGTCCGGGATGTTTGTTGACGAAGCTTTCCAGCACCTCCGGCGCGTAAGTAACGGGGTATTGAGTCCCCTGATTTCCCAGCAGCGTGACGCCGCTCAGCTCCTCGGAGTTTCTGCCTTGGTTGCTCATTACATTCGATCTCCTTCAATATTGAATGGTTTGTTCCTGCACTTGCTGCAGTAGCTGCTGTTCCTGCTGCTGCTATTCCCGCAAAATAGCGTTCTGCCGCTTTTAATTGTGGAAGCCTGTCCGGCATCCTATAATAAAGGTTGCGGCTGGACATGCCTGCCCTTCCGATCGAGTCCGCAACCGATAATTTCGCAATTCCCTATCAAGCCTGCAAGGAGCAAGCCGATGAAAATCCGTTTCGCCGCTGCTGCGGCTCTCGCTATTATCGTTCTATGCGTCGTTGTGTTCACGATGCCGCCGTCGGAGTCCTACCAGGATCCGGATACGTTTTGGCATATTGAGGTTGGCAGCCACATGCTCGACACCGGAAAAGCCCCTCATACCGCCATCCATACGTTTTTTGGAGACGACACCTTGCCTTACGTGCCGCATGAACTGGGCTTTCAGCTTGTTATCGCCTTGCTGTACCGGGCGTTTGGCTGGGCCGGCACTTATTTGCTTACCGCCGTCTGCCTGCTCGTGCTGTCGCTGGGTCTTTACCGCATGATGCAGGTATCGCGCAAGGAGCTCGGCCTCGACTCGCGCGGCCGCGAGGCTATCCTGACGCTTATGCTGCTGCCGGTCATCTGGGGCATCTACGAGATTTATTTTACGACCCGTCCGCAAATGATCTCCGCTTTTCTGATCGTCTGGTTTTTTGTGTTCCTGCGGGAATTCCAAATGAAACCCGCTGCGCGCTACATGGTGCTGCTGCCGCTTATTTCACTGCTCATCGCGAACTTCCACTCCGGCGTCTGGCCGGTTATCGTCGTGTTCATGGGCATGGCGCTGCTGGAGTCGCTGTTCACCCGCAAGCTGTTCACCCGCCGCATCGGCTGGCGCTGGCTGACAGTCGTGCTGACGGTCATCGGGGCAGGGCTGCTCAACGTAGCAGGTGCAAAAGGCGTGCTGTTTATTTTGACAGTCACCCAGGACAACTTTAATCTGATGATTAACGAATGGAAAGCAATCCAGTTCAACAGCATGGGCAATCTGACCGCTACCTTGATGCTGCTTACGTTTGTCGCTTTGCTGCCGTTCAGCATCCGCAAACGGTTTTTCCGTTTTGAGTTCATGCTCGGCATCTTTTTCCTGGGCGTGTCCAACTATAAGTACCATCTGTTCATGTGGCTGTTCGTGCTGTATTTTGCAGCGGTCGTCATCGAGGATGTTCCGGTGCTGCGCCGCTTCCGTCTGAAAATGAACGCCGCGCCGCTAATCGCCGGGCTTGTCGTTGGATTGGCTGTGAACACCGTTTACAACTTCCAGCACACGCCGCAGCCCAATTCGTTCAAATATCCGGTTAAGGAAATGGACTATATTTTGCAGGAATTCAAAGGGCCTGGACGTCCCAAAGTCATGACGCTGTACGGCTCTTCCGGCTATGTGATGTTCCGGGGCGGCAATGTGCTGTCCGACGGCAGGCAGGACCCCTTTATAACGGATCAAACCAAAACCGTCTTTGGCTGGACCGCCTTTGAGCAATCCATGCACGGCTTCCCTGTATATGTGACCGATCTGGCCAAAGCAAACAAACCGGATTATATTATCGTTACCCGCAAAAATGCCTCCAGCAGCTTTTACAGCACCTGGGTCAAAGACTATGGCGCTCCTGTAAAAGTGGGCGACTTCGGTTATGTCTTCCGGGTGTCCGGGCCGAAGGACGCCAGTTCATAGAACGCCAGTTAAAAAATGTCCAACTTTCTTCGGCTCAAACGCCGCGTTTGTTGCCCCACAGCCATGCATGCAGCTGCGGCAGCACGCGAACCCGGCGCCAGCGGGCGTCCGCCATGACGGAGTCGACAAGCCGTTCGTAACGGGCGGCCAAATGCTCGCGCAGCGCGGCGGCATCCGGCTCCTCCAGCCGGTCGTTGCCGGCCTGCAGGAACATCGGCACCGCCGGAAACCGGCTGTGCACCTCCATCGCAAACTCAAGATCCTCATCGGCCGAGCCTGGTTCGTCAGGCTCGGCTTTTTTGCCGTCTCCAGCAGCCTCCCGCCCGCCAGCCGGTTCCATAACGACAACCTTCAGGCTTGGCGTTCGTCCCGCTTCCATAAGCCGGGCTACGATTCGCTCCAGCGCAGTCCAATCCGTCTTCATGCCGGAGCTCGGCGGTTTCGGCGAGAGCGTCAGCTCGTCCACGTTCAGAAACCAGTCCTGCCAGCGGCTGCCCTGGGTTTCCAGCGCTACAACCGTTCCGCCGCTTTGCAGCAGCGAGATGAGCCCGCCCAGCTGCGGCAGCAGCGCCGGGTTGCCGCCCGACAGCGTCACATGGCCCGGCCATTCTCCGCCCGAAAGATCCCGCAGCTGCTCCAGCACCGTCTCCGGCTCCAGCCATTCGATATCGTCCTTGGCGCTGCCGTCCCAGGTGAACGCCGAATCGCACCAGGAGCAGCTGTAATCACAGCCAGCCGTACGGACAAACATCGTTTTGACGCCGATGACCATGCCCTCTCCCTGAACGGTCGGCCCGAACACCTCTAACACCGGGATGCGGGTCCGCCGGGGCGCAGCCGGTGACATTGAGCTTTCCGCCGTATGCATCATGCCGCCCATACCGCCTATTCTACGCGCTTCGCCAATACCGCGTGGATCCTGCCTAACAGCCTCATCAACGATGCCCTGACCTGCTTCTCCAGCCTTATGACCGCCGTCCTGACGCTCCGCATATACAGTCCCGGACCCAATCATCCCCCCGCTAAACACGGCTGGCCTCCGGACGGTAAATGACATAACTGGTCGGCGTTTCCCGCAGGAACACCTGCAAGCAGCGGGCGCCGTTGCTGCGCCGGTCCAGCTCCTCCTGCACGAGCTCCCATACCGTGCGCGCGACGACTTCAGTCGTCGGAAACTGCTGCGGATCAAGCTCGGAGGAACCTGCGCCAAACCGTTCGTCATCGTTGAGCAGGCGATGGTCGAAACGGTCCCGGACCAGTCTTTTGACCTCTGAAAAATTGACCAGAAAGCCGCAGCTGTCCAGCTCGTCGCCGCCAACGGTGACGTTGCAATAATACGTATGACCATGCACGCGGCTGCAGCTGCCCGCCTCTTCGGCCGGGATGTAATGAGCGGCTGCAAAATGAAACTCCTTGTTCAGCTCAAACCGGTAGTTATGATCAGGAGGCGCCGGATACATCTGCTGCATCATTGTCCGCCTCCCGTCCCGAACGCTGCCCTAGCCGCATCCGCCCCGCGCCGCGCCAAATACCGCTCCAGCCCGCTGCGCCGCAGCTTGCACGCCGGGCAATCGCCGCAGCCGTCCGCCTGAATTCCGTTATAACAGGTCAGCGTCCGCTCACGCACAAACTCAAACGCGCCAAGGCGGTCGGCAAGCTCCCATGTCTGCTCCTTATCGAGCCACATGAGCGGCGTCTCGATGACAAACGGATTGTCCATCGCCAAATTAATCGATACGTTCAGCGATTGGATGAACACGTTGCGGCAATCCGGGTATCCGCTGAAATCCGTCTCGCATACGCCGGTCACAATGGTCTGCGCTCCTACTCCTTTAGCCAGCACGGCTGCGAAAGATAAAAAAAGCAGATTGCGTCCCGGCACAAACGAATTCGGCAGCCCGCCCTCAGCCGGAGCATCCGCCACCGCGACATCCGCTCTCGTCAGCGAGCTCGGCGCAAGCTGTCCCAGCAGGCTCATATCCAGCTCATGATGCCTGACGCCAAGCTCCGCCGCGATCGATGCGGCGCATTCCAGCTCCAGCGCATGCCGCTGGCCGTAGCGGAACGTAACCGTCTCCACTTCCTCAAAACGCTGCAGCGCCCAGAACAGGCAGGTCGTGCTGTCCTGCCCTCCGCTGAATACAACGACGGCTTTCCCCTTGCGGTTGTCCAGGGAACCGCCCATCGATAGATCTGACATATGAAATCCTTCTCCTCTCTCGTCCACCCGAAGCGGCAGAGAGCAAGCGATGCTCCGCTATTCTACATTCCTTGCCAAGGGAAAACGGCGGCTGCCGTCCTTGGCGGCGCATTACGTTTCAATTCCGCAGAAACATAAGAGCATCCTGTCTTATATTTCAAAGAAAACGGCGGAAAGCTCTGCCCTTCCCATGGAAGGACGGCTTTCCGCCGAACGCAAAACACACGGATTCCCCTTGGAATCGTGTGCCTGTAGTTTTTTATAGAGGGAGTTCGCGAACCTCTCCCGGCGGCAGCGCGCGGCGCTTTGCCGGAATTTCTTCTTCGGTTGTCCCAACCAGCATAGCACAGGAGCAAGCCGCATGGCTAGCCGCCCAGCCGCCGGTTCGCGCTGCCCCAACAATCCTCCATCAGCTATGCTATAATGAACGGCATTCAAGCATGTGGCTCTGGCAAGCACCCCTTCTATCTCCAGAAGCGGACGCCCGATCCCGGCTGCCAGCGACTCTATCTGCCCGCAAGGAGGACTTCACCATGAAGGTTCAAAGCTTTTATCGGACCTTTATCAAAAACAATCTGTTCACCAAGCTGCTGGCGACCTTCTCGTTCATCTCCGTTTTGACCATCGTGACGCTGGCCTACCTGTTGTACGCCTTTATGGCGGATTCCGTCCGCAGCGGCATTTTTGACGACCAGCGCCAAGCAATAGAGGCGGTCAATTCCCGGCTGGCAGCCAAACATGACAGCGCGCAGCGCATGATATCCGATGTTTATTCCGATCAGGCTCTCAGCCATAACCTTTCCTATCTGCTGTCCCATTCCTACGCCGATTATATCCGTTACCGGATCGACCGCTACTCCGACGAGCCGTTGGCCGGTTATGCCAACGCGTTGACCTACTTTAAGCATAAAACGGCCGGCGACAGCGACATCCAGCGGCTTTTGATCTACAGCTCGGTCGAGCAGTATCTTTTTGCCTGGAAACCAAGCGGCAGCACGCATCTGCTGGAAATGAACTCGGCCCTTTCCTATATCCCGGATGCGATGGCTCTGGATGTGCCGGCTTTTTCGGCTCCTAATCGGTGGGTTTCCAAGGCGATGGCTCTGGAGGATGAGCGGCTTTACGCCGTGCGGGTTGCCGTAAACAATCCCGGAAGCCTGCAAAAAATAGGCCAGCTGCTCGTCTACTACAACTCTGACGGACTGCTCGACGCACTGGAAGGCTTTAAGGATGCGATCAAGGGATACATCCTCGTGCTAACGCCTGAAGGCCAGGTGCTGTTCGACTCCTCCGGCCGTTATTACGGAGCCCGTTACCCCTATGCAGCCAAAATCAGCTCGATCAACGCCTCGGTCAATTTAGAGGAGCCTTCCTCCGTTTCCGTGCTCACCAATAGTGCAGCCGGATATTCCGTTGTCAGCGTCGTGCCTGACTCTCAATTGCAGGAAGCGACTGCTAAGCTGCGCCGGAGCGTACTGATTACGAGCATCATCGGAATTCTGATTGCAATTCTTGTACCCGCTCTTGCCGTATCGAGCGTGGCGCGCCGTACCGGCAGCCTCGTAAGGCTGATGCGCCGGGTCGAAAGCGGCGACTTTGCCGGACGAATCAGCGACGAGCGCGGAGACGAGCTGGGGCAGATCTCGCAGGGCTTCAACCGGATGCTGGATCAGCTGAACCGTCATATTGAGCAGGATTATAAAGCGGAAATCCGCCAGCGGAACACCGAGCTGTCGGCGCTGCAGGCACGGATCAATCCTCATTTTTTGTCCAATACGCTTGAGGTCATCCGCATGAGAGCCGTTTCACAGGGAGCCGACGATGTCGGCGAGATGATCTACAGCCTGTCCGTTCTGTTCCGCAGCATGGTCGGAAGCCAGAGCATGGTGCCGCTGCGCGAGGAGCTTGAGCTTGGACGGCGCTACCTGGAGCTGTTCCGCATCCGGTATAAAAATCGGTTTTCCTACACGATTACGATGGACGAGCAGCTGGGAGGCCGGCCGATTATTAAGCTGTCTCTGCAGCCGGTCATTGAGAACTACATCGTGCATGGTCTCGATACGGAACGGGCGGACAATCAATTCGAAATCGCGGCATCGCTGGAGCACGGCCTAATCCGCATCACCCTCCGCGATAATGGGCGCGGAATTCCGCCGGAGCAGTTGGATCGGCTGCGTTTACGGCTGCAGCTCCCGTCCCCGCCCGAAACCGCAGCCGGCTCCTTCGGCCTTCACAGCGTCGGCGAACGGCTTCGCCTCGTGTACGGCCAGCAGGCCGGGATGTCCGTTGAGAGTTCCCCTGGAGGGGGCACAACCGTTGCGCTCTGGTTCCCGGATGAACGCGATGAACGGAATAAACGCAATCTTACACCCAAGGAGGGACTCTGATGTACCGCGTCTTACTTGTCGATGACGAGCCTTTTATTGTGGAGGGACTGCAGGACGCCATCGATTGGTCCGCCTATGAGCTGGAAGTCGCCGGAACTGCCGGCAGCGGCAAGGCAGCGCTTGAGCTGCTCGCTCAGCGGCCTGCCGATCTGCTCGTAACCGACATTACAATGCCCGGCATGACCGGACTGGAGCTGATCCGCGAAGCGCGCAAGCTGCTGCCTGACCTGAAAGTGATTATTTTGAGCGGCTACAATGAGTTTGATTATTTGAAGGAAGGCATGTCGCTTGGCATTGAAAACTATTTGCTGAAGCCCGTCAACTTTCAGGAGCTGCGCTCCACCTTAACCGCCACCATCGCGAAGCTGAACGCAGCGCCTGAAAGCCGGTCCATCCTCACCCAGGAAGAACAGGGCATCCTCCGCGACCGCATCCTGTACCGCTGGATGCGGGGCGAGATTGACCCGGATGAGCTGCGTCAGCGCTCCGGACTGCTCGGGCTGAACCTTGACCAGCCGTGGCTGGTCGCCGCTTCCGTGCGGCATGTTGCAAGCGGCGGCGCTTACGCCCGCCGGATCATCGAGGCGGCGCTGCCGGAGCCGTCAGCCAAGCTGCGCTTTACGGATTTGGACGGCGATGAAATTCTGCTCTTTTTGGCGGATACGCCGGAAGAAGCAAAGCAGAAGGCGAGCGATACGCTTGGCACGCTGGTCGCAGCCGATTCCGGCAAGCTGGAGGAGGGACCCTTCTATTCCTTAGAGAACGAAGCCGGCCGCAGCGGCCCGCCTCTCCGCCTTACGCTGGGCACAGCCGAACGCATCGGCAGACTGGAGCAGCGCAGCTACGCTTTAGCCAAAAAAACGCAGGACTACCATTTGCTGCGCAGCGACAGCCCCGTTCTTGACGCCGCCGAGTTAACGCAAACGCCGGCCGGGCTGGAGCAGCCGCTCGACCTTGGCGGAGGTGAGTATTCCCGCTGGCTGCTCGCGCGAGATACCAACCAGCTGTTTGCCCGGATTGACTCCGACTTTCTGGAGCTGCAGCAGCGCAAAGGCGCGACGCCGGAGCTGCTTACAAGCGCGGCCATCGAGCTTGCCGTCGCTTTCCGCTTGGAGCTGCGGGATATGAAAGGCGGCGAACAGTCGCAGGAGGTGCTGTTTCATTTCAAAAAAACGCTCGACCGCATCAGCCGTTCCTCGACGCTGGAGGAGCTGACTGACGCGATTAAAGCTTCGGCGCATTTTACGATGGAGCAGCTCCAGCGGAGCGACCGGGTCCCGATCGTCAATCAGGTCATTTTGCATGTAGCCGGCCATTACCAGGAGCTGCTGTCCCTCAAAACGCTTGGAGCCATATACCATATTCATCCGGCTTATCTGGGCCAGCTTTTCAGCAAAGAGACCGGATCAAGCTTCACGGAATACTTGAACCGTTACCGGATTGAACGGGCAAAGGAACGGCTCAAAGATACCGACGACAAAATCGCCGACATCTCCCGGGAGGTCGGATATGTGGAAACAGGTTATTTTTATAAACAATTTAAGAAGCACGTTGGAATATCTCCTAACGACTACAGGGAATTGCGGTAACGCCGCAATTCCTTTCTTTATTTTGAACAGCGGATTCATAATTTGTAGCCTATGTGAAAAAACTTACATCAGGTAAGGTAATAACAGGCACGGACGGACACGCCGGAAACGGCGGCCACACAAACGTTCAAGCACTAAGGGAGGAGTCATCATGAAAAAGAGATCGACACGCAAAATCAGCGCCATCGCGCTGGCCCTCACTGCAGCCCTGGCTGTAACCGCTTGCGGCAATAGCGCCGGCAAAGAGGAAGGGACTCCGGAAAAACCGGTCAACCTGATTTGGTATACAATTGGCGTTCCGCAAAAGGATACGGAGAAGGTTATGGCGGAGGTCAACAAATATACCGCTGAAAAAATCGGCGCCACCGTCACGATGAAACAGATCGATTTTGGAGACTACAACCAGAAGATGGGCGTCATGACCGCTTCCGGCGAGCCGATGGATATTTTGTTCACCTCTTCATGGGCATTTGACTACGTGCAGAACGCTCGCAAGGGCGCTTTCATGGAGCTGGACGAACTGTTGAAATCACATGGACAAGGCATCGTCGACACGCTCGACCCTGCATTCCTCGAAGGCTCCAAGGTCGACGGCCATAACTACGGCATCCCGGCCAACAAAGAGCTTCCTGCCCAAGCGGTTTGGCGCTTTAACAAACAACACTTGGATAAGCTCGGCCTCGACTATAAACAGGCAACCTCGCTGGAAAGCCTGGAGCCGTTTCTGAAAGCAGCCAAAGAAAAGCTTCCGGGCGTGCTTGCGCTGAAAATTGACCAAAACTTTACTCCATACACGCCTTATGACTACCTGATCCAAGGCCTTCCGATGGCTGTTTCGCTGAATGGCGACAAGAAAAAGGTTGTCAACGTGCTGGAAACGCCGGAGATGAAAGCAGCGCTGGCAACGATGCACAAATACTACAAGGCCGGTTACATTTCGCCTGAAGCAGCGACGACAACCTCCACGAGCGATCTGGAGAAGACCGGCAAATGGCTGATCGACAAAGCCGATACCCAGCCTTTAGCGGACAATGCCTGGAGCACAAGCCTTGGCTACCCAATCGTCTCCACGCCAGCTGGCGCTTCCGTTATCTATAACTGGTCCGTTATGGGCTCCATGCAAGCAATCTCGGCTAATGCGGAGTACCCGGAGAAAGCGATGGAATTCCTCAACCTGCTTAACACCGACGTTAAGCTGCGCAACATGATTGATTCCGGCATCGAGGGCACCCATTACAAAATGATCGGTGACAACCGTATGGAAAACCTGCCGGAAGCGAAAAACTACGATATGCCAACCTTTGCGCTTGGCAACGTAATGCTCACCTACCTTAACCCGGCCGACCCGGCTGACAAATGGGAGCAGTTCAAAAAATTCAACGATGAAGGCAAGCCTGCTCCGACGCTCGGCTTCAACTTCGACACCTCCAAAGTGTCCACCGAGCTCGCCAGCCTGCAAAATATTAAAGCCGAAATATGGGCTCCGCTCATGACCGGCACCGTTGATCCTGAGGTTTATCTGCCTCGCGCCATTGAGAAAATGAAGGCCGCCGGCCTCGATAAAATCATGGCCGAAGCCCAGTCCCAGTATGACGCCTGGATGGCTCAGCAAAAGTAAATTCCGATCGTATAGGGGCGAAGGCGACTTCGCCCCTATTTTTTTGATTCATATGCATGCAGTAGACCGCACAAGCCGGTCTTGATCCACAACTCAAGGAGGTATGCCATCATGAACGGATTGGCGGGCTTCTTCCGCAATTTAAACCGCAACAAAGCGATTCTGCTCATGGTTTTGCCAGGAGCTTTATGGTTTCTGATCTTTTCGTATATTCCGATGGCGGGCGCCATCTTGGCTTTTAAAGAATACCGCGTCAGCCGTCACGGCTTTATCGACAGCATCATCAGCAGCGCTTGGGTCGGTCTGGACAACTTCAAGTTTCTGTTCAGCACTAGCGACGCCTGGGTCATTACGCGCAACACCTTGCTGTACAATATTACGTTTATCGTGATTGGCCTCGTGGCTGCGGTAGCCATGGCTATTGTTCTCTCCGAAATTGGCAGCAAAAAGCTTTCCAAGCTGTATCAGACCGGGATGTTCCTCCCCTATTTTCTTTCCTGGGTTATCGTCGGCTACTTCGCGTTCAGCTTCTTGAGCCTGGACAAAGGCCTGCTTAATCAGTTTCTCGTCAAGCTAGGCGTCGATCCCATCAACTGGTATTCCGATCCCACTTACTGGCCGTTTATCCTTGTGTTCATCAGTATGTGGAAAGCAATCGGCTACAACAGCGTTGTGTATCTGGCGTCTATCATGGGTATTGACCGCTCGCTGTACGAAGCCGCAATGATTGACGGCGCCAACAAATGGCAGCAAATCCGCAATGTAACGATTCCGATGCTGACGCCGCTCATGACCATTATGACATTGCTGGCAATCGGAAAAATCTTCTACGCCGACTTTGGCCTGTTTTATCAGGTTCCTCGCGATTCCGGCGCTCTTTATTCCGTCACCAACGTTATCGACACTTACGTCTACCGCGGTTTGAAAACAACCGGCGAGTTCGGGATGATTACGGCGGCTGGCCTGTACCAGTCTTTTGTCGGGTTCGTGCTGGTTCTTACTTCGAACTGGATCGTCGGCAAGGTGAACAAGGATAATACCTTGTTCTAAAGGATAACACCTTGTTCTAAGGGAAAAACTTGACTGGCAATAGCCGCTCCGAGGGCTGATCCTTCTTCCGATTCACTGGAGCCCAGATTCCCTTGATTCCTCTTCCCCTTCTGGGAAGGAATCCGGCCTCCAAGAGAACCGCTGCCGCTTCTACAGAAGGATTCAGCCCGCTCCGCTCTCCTGCCTGCCCTCATGCCAGAACCAGCCCGCCCTTCCCATATTTATGGGGCGGGGCTCGGCGCCAGGCTTGTCCGGCGCCGCGCTGGCCCGTGCCTGCTGCACGGGCGAGTGAGGGAGGCGCCATGCGCCGCCTCCCGATTGCTCTTGCGGCGGCGAATAGCCCCGCCGCTGGGCTGTTTGCAGCGATAACCTCGCTGCAAAAACCAATTGCTTCGCGGCGAATAACCTCGCCGCTAAAGCGGTCTGCCGCCTCCGATGTATGTCGGAGGCGCACCACCCCCAAAAAAGCCTCTTTGGGGGTGGTGGAGGGCTTGGCGAGAGCGGCTGCGGCGGCGCAGCGGAGAGGCCCGATGCCTTCCGGAGAAGCGGCAGCGGTCCTCTTGGAACACGGATGCCTACCCTTTTGGGGGTTAGGCGATCGAGGCATCTGTGTTCCAGTGGAATCGGAGGAAGGCTCGGGACTCGCAGCGGAGTTCCGATGCAGACGGTCGAGCCTCGGTTCGAGACCCCAGTTCCGTTGCAGACGGTCGAACCTTTAAGCCAGCACGCCACCAACACCAAAGAAGGGAGCTACAACCATGTCTACCCGCTCCGCTACACGGAAGCCGCGCGACTTTCAACGGCTTAATCCGGCTTGGAACGTCATCTTCAACCTAGTTGCCGGATTGTTCGCACTGCTGTGCGTGTTTCCGTTTATTTTTATCATCATCATCTCCTTCACGGAGGAGCAGTCATTAGCCACAAACGGCTATCAGCTGTGGCCGGAAAGCTGGAGCCTGTCCGCTTACAGCTACGTGCTGCAAAACGGCGACGCTCTGCTCCGCTCCTACGGCGTCACGATTTTTGTTACCGTTGTCGGCACTGTGCTGTCGCTAATCATCGTTGCTCTTTACGCCTACGGCATTTCGCGAAAAAGCTTCCAGTACCGCAAGTTTTTCAACTTTTTCGCCTTTTTCACGATGCTGTTTAACGGCGGACTTGTACCGACCTATATCGTCGTAACGCAAATGCTTGGCCTAAAGGACAGCGTTTGGGCGCTTATTCTTCCGCTGATGGTCAATGCGTTTTACGTGCTCATCATGCGCACCTTTTTCATGACGATGGTTCCGGACGCGATTATCGAATCCGGCAAAATCGACGGAGCCTCCGAGCTGCAAATTTTCTACAAGCTAGTCCTCCCGCTTGCATTGCCCGGCCTGGCGACAATTGCTCTGTTCAGCACGCTTGGTTATTGGAACGATTGGTTTAATGCTCTGCTGTATATCGAAAACCCGAATCTTGTGCCGCTCCAATCGATGCTGATGCGCATTGAGACGAATATGCAGTTCCTGCTCACGCAAGCTTCCAGCAATGCCTCCTTGGCGGAAGGGCTTCAAGATATGCCTCAGGACACAGCCCGGATGGCAATGGTTGTGCTGGCGACAGGTCCAATTGTGCTCGCTTATCCGTTCTTCCAGCGCTATTTTGTTCAGGGATTGACGATCGGCGCAGTGAAAGAGTAAGTTAGCGATAACGCAGGCAGAATGAACCTAACTTACCTAACAAAACAAAGCCATGTATGGAAAAGACTACTCCTCAGATGGCCTAACAATGAATTCATACAAGGTAACCTGCTCTTGTTCTGCCAAGCGGGCCAAAAACCTGCCGACACATCCGCAACACCTCGCAGCAGCAGGAATTCCGTTTGTTTACACTGCCGTTTGCAGCCTCAAATCGCCTTGCGATTCGCTTAGCAAAACAGGCTTACGAGGATGTCCGGTCCGTTAGCTACATTATCCTAACAGCAAGGAGCTAGATCATAACTATGGAGCAATTCCGCCTTCCCAAAATTCCGATGCCTGACCTGACTTTGCCAACCGCCGTGCAAAATGTGCTGACCGAAGCCGACGAGCGTCTGGCTCACCGTCCAAAGCTGCGCCAGCTGTTCCGCAACTGTTTCCCGAACACGCTGGAAACGACGACAAAGCTGATGCCGGACGGCACGACGTTTGTCATTACCGGCGACATTCCTGCTATGTGGCTGCGCGATTCCGTGGAGCAAGTCATTCATTACGTGCCGCTTGCCAAGGAAGACGCCGGGCTGCAGCGTATTATCGAAGGGCTCATTAAGCGTCATATGACGATGATTTTGATCGACCCTTACGCCAACGCATTTAATGAAACAGCGAATGACTGGCACTGGAATACGACCGACGAAACCGACATGGGACCGTGGGTATGGGAGCGCAAATTTGAGCTCGATTCCATTTGTTTCTCTTTCCGTCTCGCTTATTCTTATTGGAATGAAACGAAGCATACGGCCATTTTTGACACAGACTTCAAGCGCGCCATGCGGGCTACGATCGATCTGTGGAAAACGGAGCAGCACCATTTTGAGAAATCGCCATACCGCTTCAACCGTGACAACGGCATTCCAGTCGACTCCATGCGGAACAAAGGCCTCGGCATGCCTGTTAACTACACCGGCATGATCTGGTCCGGCTTCCGTCCGAGCGACGACGCTTGTGACTTCCATTACAACATTCCAGCGAATATGTTCGCTGTTGTGACGATGCGCCAAATGCGCGAAATCGCAGAGTGGGTATTCCGCGATATGGCTTTGGTGAAGGAGCTTGCGGACCTGGAAGCGGAGGTTACACACGGCATCCAGCTGTACGGCATTTATCGCCATCCGGAATTCGGCCCAATCTACGCTTACGAAACGGACGGATACGGCAATTTCTGTCTCATGGACGACGCCGGCACGCCGGGTCTGATGTCAATTCCTTACGTCGGATACACGACGAACGACGACCCGATTTATCTGAACACGCGCCGTTTTGCGCTCAGCAAGGAGAATCCTTTCTACTACGAGGGCTCTAAAGCAAAAGGCATCGGCAGTCCGCATACGCCGCCGGGATACATCTGGCATATGGCGCTGTCCATGCAGGGTCTCACCGCAGTGAGCAAAGAAGAACAGCTCGCGATGATCGACATGCTGGAAGCTACGGACGCCGACACCGGCTTCATGCACGAGGGCTTCCACTCCGACGATCCGGCCGTATTTACCCGTAAATGGTTCGCTTGGTCCAACAGCCTGTTCTCCCAGCTCGTTTACCGCGCGATGAAGGACGGCTCGTTAGACGCAAAATAATTCTGCTAACCAGCCGCAGGTCGACCTTAACATTAAGGCGACCTGCTTTTCCAAAGTTATCACCGACAGCCGACTTGCTATATAGGACATACATGTCGTCCTTTTGCAGGGCGGCTGTCGCTTTTTCTGATAGATAATCCGCACTATGGCGGGTATGCTTGACTTAATATTGTACTCTCCATTAGGAAAGGATGTCCTTATTTATGACAAAGCGCACTGCGCATATCGTTTCCCATACCCATTGGGACCGCGAATGGTACCTTCCATATGAAAAACATCATGTCCGTCTCGTTGAGCTGATGGACACGCTGCTCGATACGCTGGAGAGCGATCCCGGCTACCGCAGCTTCTTTCTGGACGGCCAAACGATTATTTTGGAGGACTACCTTCAAGTTCGTCCCGAGCATCGCGCACGTTTGGAAAAGCTCATTCAGGATGACCGCATTCTGATCGGGCCATGGTATATTTTGCAGGACGCATTCTTGACAAGCGGCGAAGCGAATGTCCGCAATATGCAGATCGGTCATGAAGACGCCGCACGCTGGGGCAAAGTATCCAAAATCGGCTATTTCCCGGATACGTTCGGCCTGTTCGGCCAAAGCCCGCAGCTGATGCAGCAATCCGGCATCGACAACGCCTTTTTTGGACGCGGCGTAAAACCGACCGGCTTTAACAACGAAGTCGGCGAATCCGAAGCGTACGAAAGCTCCTTCTCCGAGCTGATCTGGGAAGGACCGGACGGCTCCCAGGTTCTCGGCATTCTGTTTGCTAACTGGTATTCCAACGGCAACGAAGTGCCGACCGATAAAGCGGCAGCTCAAGAATACTGGAACCGCAAGCTTGCTGAAGCAGGCAAATACGCGTCCACGCCGCATCTGCTGTTCATGAACGGCTGCGATCACCAACCGATTCAAACGGACTTGGCTCAAGCGATCGAAGTCGCGGGCGAAGTGGAGCCGGACGTTGAGTTCATCCACTCCAACTTCCCGGATTACCTGGACGCCGTACGTGAAATTGCGGGCGATCGCAATCTGTCAGTCGTTAAGGGCGAGCTGCGCAGCCAGCGCACCGACGGCTGGGGCACGCTCGTAAACACCGCCTCCTCCCGCGTTTACCTGAAACAGATGAACACGCTTGGACAAGCAATGCTGGAGCGCGTAGCCGAGCCGCTTGCGGCATACGGCCAGCTGACGGGCAAAAAATACCCGCAGCATCTGTTCACCTATGCTTGGAAACAGCTCATGCAAAACCATCCGCATGACAGCATTTGCGGCTGCAGCGTCGATGAGGTTCACCGCGAAATGGTTACCCGCTTCGATAAAAGCCGCCATGTGGCGGAAACAATCGTTTCCGAAACGGCCGCATTCATCGCGGAAGCAGTCGATACCAGCGTATTCGGCGGCTACGGCTCGGACGCGCTGCCGGTTGTCGTGTACAACACGACAGGCTGGACGCGCAGCGGAGCGGTGAGCGTCGAAGTGGACGTTGCACGCGTTTACTACCGCGAAGGCGTAAGCTTCCCTGAAATGAACCGCCGCATGAACGAGCTGGACATTACCGGCCGCGTGCTTGTGGATGCAGCAGGCAGCCCTGTGCATGTAACGGTAGAGGATCTTGGCCAGCTGTTCGGCTATGATCTGCCGGATGACGCGTTCCGTCAGCCTTACCAATGCCGCCGCGTCCGCCTGACGTTCCAAGCTTCCGTTCCGGCTCTCGGACATGCCGCTTACGCTTGGGTCAAAGCGGATGCTCAGCCTGCGGACGCTTCGGCAATCGCGCTCAGCGAACGGATGCTGGACAACGGCGTTCTGCGCGCCGAGGTGGCGGAGGACGGTTCCTTCACGCTGACCGACCTGCGCAGCGGACGTGTATACTCCGGCCTTGGCGTATATGAGAATACCGGCGACATCGGTAACGAATATATGTTCATGGAGCCTAAAGGCACTCAGCCGATTACGACGCGCGGCCTGGCCGCTTCCGTACGGGTGCTGGACAACGAGCCTTACCGCGCATCGCTGGAAATCGTGCACGAGTGGTCCGTTCCCGCCTCGGCGGACGAGCTGCTGGAGCGCGAGCAGCGCGAGGTTGTATTTATGCAAAACCGCAAGTCCGGCCGCTCCTCGGAGCTTGTTACGCTGCGCCTGACGACCGTGCTTTCCCTGGAGCAAGGCAGCGGACGGCTGGACATTACCAGCTCGTTCAACAACCAGGCCAAAGATCACCGCGTGCGTATGCTGTTCCCGACTGGACTGCAAACATCCGTCCACACGGCGGACTCCATTTTCGAGGCTGCTGTTCGCGATACCGAGCCGGCTAAAGAATGGGTTAATCCGAGCAACACGCAGCATCAGCAAGCATTTGTTGATGTCAGCGGCGCAGCGGCGGACGGCGTTACAGCCGGCCTGACCGTAGCAAACTTTGGCCTCAACGAGTACGAAGTGCTGCGCGACGGCTCCAACACGATTGCCGTCACTCTGCTTCGCTCCACCGGCGAGCTTGGCGACTGGGGTTACTTCCCGACGCCGGAAGCGCAATGCATCGGCGAGCACAACGTTCAGCTGGCCGTCATCCCGCATAACGGAGACGGCGCAGCCGAAGGCGCTTATGCCGAGGCTTACCAGCTGCAAACGCCTTGGACCGCGGTGCAAACCAGCGTCCATAACGGCCAGCTGAAGCCGGTTGGCGCTCCGCTCGCTTGGGAAGGCGAAGCGCTGGCGTTCTCCGCCTTCAAGGTCAGTCCGGTGACGGGCGACGTTGTTGCCCGTCTGTACAACCTGAAGCGCGAAGCTGCCGAGCTGAAGCTCCAGGTGCCTGCAGGCACCGGCACCGCCTACAAGTCCACCATCATGGAGCAGGCGTCTGACGCGGCGCTCCAGCTGGCTGACGGCCGCATCGAGCTGCCGGTCGGTCCGGCCGAGATCGTGACGATCGGACTGCGCGGTTAATCGCAGCTAGAAAGCACGCATAGACCGTCCCTTTTCATAGGGGACGGTCTTTTTCTATAGATGCAGCAAAAAAGGAACTTGCTCCGGTAGAGGAGCAAGTTCCTTTTTGATTTGCAGTTCCCGAAGGTAAGTTAGCGCCTCAATGCCACAGCTATCTGTAACAGTTAGCGGAGTCCTAACGCAACTGAAAAGGCTTATTTGATGCAAAAAGCCTCTTTTTACAACGTAACGCAACTGAGCCGCCTTATTTGAGAGTTTAAGCGCCTAATGGCTCGATAATCGGCCTAATAAGGCGTGTCAGTTGCGTTAGGATCTTGAAATAGCTCGAAACAGACCATTAAGACGTCTCAGTTGCGTTAGATGTTTAAATTGGCTCAAAACACACCATTAACGCTTCTCAGTTGCGCTAGAGCTGAAACGTCGAAATCGTCGGGCCGTCTGTCTCGGGAATCCGCGCTTATACTCTACAAAGTCAGCCTCTGCAGGACATCATCCTGATGCACACTCAAGGAGCCGCTTGTTGTCTTCAAGCAGCAGCTCCTTCTGAAAAATCGGGCTCTCCATCGTCCCGCCTTAAACTGCTGCCCAAAGGCAGCCTCTTTTAGCAAGCTGCTTTCCACCCCTTAAACCTCAGCCGCAGCTCCGCCTTGCCCTACGTTCAGATCCGTCGACCCCGCGCGGGAAGCCCATTTCCGGCTGCGCCAGCGCAGCCAGCAAACGAAGCCGCGAATATATTCGTCGGCGATCATGCAGATGTAGATGGCGATCAGTCCCCAGCCAAGATGAAGGCTGAAGTAATACGCGATGCCTACCGAAACGCCCCACATGCTGATCGTGGAGGCATACATCGTGAAGCGTGTGTCGCCAACGGCGTTCAGGGAGTCGGCAATGGCCATGTTGAGCATTTTGCCCGGCTGCAGAATCAGATTAAGTCCCAGCAAGGAGGCGCAGATGGCGAGAATTTCGGGGTCCGTTGTGAAAAGGCCAAGCGCCTGGCTGCCCAGAAAATACACCAGCAGCGAATTGGCGACGACGACGCCCTGTCCAATCCACAGCCCTTTGTAACAATCCTTGTACGCCTCTCTTGTGTTCCCGGCACCGAATAGATGCGCCACGCGAATCTGGGTTGCAAGAGCAATCGAGAAGCCGATCAGGAAGCAGAAGGACTCTAGCGTGTTCATATACGTGCGGGCCGCCAGCTCTTTTGCGCCGAGCGTGCCGATGAAGGTGAAGATGACCAGCTGCGAAAACACCCAGTTGCCGGAGTAAACGCCAAGCGGCCAGCCGATACGCATCACTTCGGCGAACAGCCCCTTGCTCCACACCTTTAAATCTCCCCACCATATTTTGCGCTCGAAAGCAAAAACGTACATATAGAACAGCAGCGCGCAAGCCAGCAAACGGCTGACGACCGTACTCGTCGCAACTCCAGCCAGCCCCCATTCCGGAAGGCCGAATTTGCCGTAAATAAACCCGTAGTTCAGCACGATGTGGACGACGTTCATGCCGATAGCCGTATACATTGGTCCGCGCGCATTGCCCGTATTGCGAATCGCCGCGCTGAGCGTGCTCATAATCGCCGCCAAAATCATGCTGCCGCCAACGATGGAAATATACGTGCCCGCCAACGGAAGCAGCGCGTCCGGCATTTGCAGCACACGTGCGATTGGCTCTGGAAAAATAATCAGCACCACGCTGAGCAGCGCGCCGATAATCATCGTTGCTTTGAGCGCGATGATGCTGATCGTCCGCGCTTCTTCCTCTTTGCGCGCGCCAAGCTTCTGAGCAATCAAAATACCGGCGCCGCTTGCGATAACCGTAAACAGCACGGTAAGCGCGTTGAACAGCTGATGAGAGAATCCGACGACCGCGACCGCATCATCGGATATTTCGCTCACCATGAATGTATCCGCCGCTCCAAGCAGAAACTGCAGAAACAGCTCGATGAAAATGGGCCATGAAAGCGCCCACAGGGAATAGCTGCGATTTTTCATGATTGAAACCTCCATCCTAAAGCTCGGCGTACTGTGTGCAATGCCAATGACTATGAAAGCCCTTTCCTTGGCCATGCTCTCCTAACAACCTAACTTTCTAGGAATGGAGCGTATTTCACGTGTGCCTGGAGCCTGCTAGTCAATCCGTATTATAATAGCTATATACGCCTTGATGTATCACAGAAGCAACCAGAACTTTCAAAAAAGAAACTACATCTTTTTACCTAAAATTTACGAAAGGAAGGTCCGCATGAAGCTGCTGCAATTTGCGCTGCCCCCGCTCCCCTATTATGTTGCCAGCGGCTACGAGGACCATCCGCCGGGCATGACTCATGTGGATCGCCGCAACATCGGCCTGTTTGATCTTCTTGCCGTAGAGGAGGGAGAGCTGCTCGTCACCGAAGGGGACCGGAGCTACGAGGTAAAGGCGAATCAAGCGCTCATTTTGCGGCCCGACGCCCATCATTACGGCACTGCTCCGCTGCGCGAGCGGACGGTTTGTTACTGGCTGCATTTTAAGCACGGCGGATATTGGACGGCTACGGATAAACGGCTGCCTTTATACCGCAACCAGCGCGGCGAACGGGGAGAAGCAGTGCTGGAGGAAACGCCCGGAGCGGAGGTTGCTGCAGACGGTCGGTCGGATGGGATAAATGCTCCGAAAGAAGCAGCAGCCAAAAAAGTCCCATCGGCCGAGGCGGCCGGGGATTGGGACTGGAAGATGAATGTTCGGATGTTTGCCGTCCAGCTTCCCCAATATTGCAATTTGGTTGAGCCGGTTACGACTTTTGAGCTGTTAGGGCAAATTACCGCCATGCAGCAGAGCGGACATGTCGGAGGTTCGATGTGGCGGCAGCAAATTCTGTTTCAAGAGCTGCTGCAGCAAATATCGGCATCCAGCGACGCCCGCTCCACCTCGCCTTCGGCGTCCTGCGCCTCTATGGCGGCGGCTTATTTGCGGCGGCACTACCGCGAGGATATAAGCGCCCGCCAGATGAGCGACAGCCTGAATTTCCACTCGGTTTACATTGCCCGCTGCATGCAAAAGGAATTCGGCTGCTCGCCAAAAGAGTATCTGCTCCGCTACCGCATCGACCAGTCAAAGCTGCTGCTGCTGCGCACCGACTACCCCGTCTCGCGCATCGCGGGCGAGGTTGGCTTTAATCAGGCGGCGTACTTCGCCTCTTGCTTCGCCAAGTACGAGGGCATCTCTCCGCGCAGCTATCGCCAGCGGTTCTCGCATGCTTAATACGATGCCGGAGGCTTCCCCGCGCATTCAACAAGCTGGAGCGTCAAGCAAAGTTTTGCAGCATACGGATTAAGCCCGAAGCGTCGAGCGCCATCACCCATGCATCCATTCCGCGCACAGCGCAAAAAAAGGGCGGAATTCCGCCCTTTTTTACTTAGGATTCACTCTCACCTGCGAGCCTTTGCCGCTCGTCTGGACGCCGGTCTCTTTTACCCCGGCCTCCTTCAAATCGGCAAGCAGCCGCTCCAGCACCGCTTTGGCGGCAGGGCCTTCCTTGGGACCAGATGCTTTTACGACGAGCTGCACCGGTTTGCCGGAACGGAGATGTTTGTCCGCCTGCCGCAGCTTCGTATCGTAATCATGCTCCTCGATGTGCGCCGTGAAGCGCAGCTCCTTGGCCTTGTCCTGGCCCCCGCCTTTGCCTCCGGAGCCCGCTCCGCTCCTGCCGCCTGCTGAAGCGCCTGCCGGTTTGCGTGCCGCCGCCGCTTCCTTTTGCGCCGCTGCTTTGGCTTTGCCCTTAGCCATAAGACTGCACGGCGGAGGACTGCTCATCAGCGAGGTGCAGACCAGGTCCGCCCCTGCCTGCTTGGCCAGCGCCAGCGCTTCCTGCCGGGAAACGACGCCGATCCGCTCTCCCCTCAGCCCTGTCAGCTCCACCTCGGATGCTCGGATTTGCTCGTTGATCAATACTGCCATCGCTGCTCACGCCTTCCGTCTAAGCTACAAAAAGAATAACCCGGCTTGCGCCGGGTTTCAAACGTTGTTATTATTTCCATTCCGCAATGCGGTCAACAGGCAGGCGCGTAGACGGACGCGCAGTCTGCGCGGCTTTACCGATGGAAATAAGCATGGACGGCACGTAGCGCTCCGGATCCATGTCGAACATCTCCGCAATGCGCGCCTTATCATATCCGCCAATCGGGTTCGTGTCATATCCGCGCGAACGCGCAGACAGCATAATCTGCATGGACACCAGTCCTGTATCAAGCAAAATCATATCGCGGAAAACATGAGCAGGAACAGTGCTGAACAGCCCCGTGTAATTGGCCATCAGCTGCTCTTTAACTTCCTGCGGCAGGTATCCTTTTTCTACAGCGCTGGACATAATTTCATCCGCATTGTCAAATGCCTTCATATCTCCGAATACGGCGATAACGGCTGCCGATGTCTGTACCTGCGACAGATTTCTTGGGGCCAGCTCAGCCAGCTTCGCTTTGCCTTCTTCACTTTCCACGACTAGAAAACGCCAAGGCTGCAGGTTGACGGACGAAGGAGCAAGCGTCGCTTCCTCAAGCAGCTCCGTCATTTCCTCGCGGCTAATTTTGACCATTGGATCGTAAGCGCGCACGGACTTCCGTCCGGCAACGATAGCTTTAAAATCATTCGTTTGGTGTGCAACAGGTAGTTGAATGCTCACAGTATTCTCTCCTCTCTAATCTATAGTTATATATTTAAAAATAATTGCTGAGGCCTCACCTTACGGTTCCAGCGAACGGGACAGGACTGCAAGCATACGCAGCAGCTCCTTCTGCTCCTCGGCCGACAAACCTCCTTGCAGCCGCTCCAAAAACTCATCCTTCTGCCGCCTGCAGTCCTCAATCCAGTCCTTGCCCTGATCGGTAAGGCGAACGAGCGTGATTCGGCTGTCCTCCTTGGAACGGGTGCGGATCAGCACTCCTTCCGCCTCCAGCTGCTGCACATGACGGGTTATGGCTGCGGGGTCAATACAGACTGCCTTTTGCAGCTCGGATTGGCTGACTTCCTTATCGCGGCTGAGCTGGCAGAGCAGACCAAGACGGCTGGGGCTGAGCCCGACATCCGTTTCGAAGCGGACCGCCAGCTGTCTGCTGAGCTGCATCAGCATATAGAGCAAATCTTCCGTTTTGTACGATGACATCCATCCTTCACCTCCGGCAGCCGAATCATTGATACATCAATGTTTGATATATCAATCATATATCCGGTTGAGCCAAATGGCAAGTGCACTTTGTTCCAGCTTGTACCCGCAGCGTTCAAAGCTTGCTCCCTGAACCGCGCTCTTCTCCCTTTTTTACTTTTTCAGCTGGAAAGGAGTTTGATATCCTTGGTTTTCCGTTGCAGTTCCCCGCCAGTTTCCGGTATGATTCAAGGATGACAACGAACAGGCATTCGCTGTTTCGAAGCGAACCGCCTACAGGAGAACGAATGCTAAGATGAGCACTACGACGAACTCAACGACCAATGCGAACCTGCCTCTACCTTTCAAAAAACCGTTCGGAGCGACCGGACGCAGCCTCCCCTATGCCAATCTCGCCTCCGGCGAAGGCAGCAGCCGGCTTGTTCCTGATTCCGACCAGGACAGCGGTTATTTCCGCGCGCTGGAGGCCGGCGGATTGTTCCTGAACGGGCCGCAGATCGAGGCGGTGCGCCACGGCGACGGGCCGCTGCTTACGCTGGCTGGGGCCGGCTCCGGCAAAACAAGCGTGCTGACCGCGCGCACCGGATATTTGATCGGCATGCGCGGAGCCGATCCCCGCTCGATTTTGCTGGTCACCTTCTCGGTAAAAGCCGCCGCCGAAATGAAGGAGCGGATCGCCGCGCTGCCCGGACTTCCTTATGGAGCCGCCAAGCAGGTGACGGCGCGCACGTTCCACTCGTTTTTCCTGCAGCTGCTGCGCAGCCAAGGGTACCGGCAGGAGATTCTCGGCAACGGGCCGCTGGCTATGATCGTGCTGAAGGGCATGCTTCGCGAGCTTGGCCTGAGCGACCGGCTGGAACCAGAAACAGTGCTCGCCGCCCTGTCTGAAGCCAAGCTTAGTATGCAGCCGCTGGCGGAGCTGCCGGAGAGCAGCGCTGCCGACCGGGAGCTGAAACGGCTGCTGCTTCGTTTTGAGGAGTGGAAAGTGCGCGAGGGGCGGATGGATTTTGACGATATCCTGCTCTGGTCGCATCAGCTGCTACAGGAGCGTCCGAGGCTGCTTCGCTCGCTTCAGGACCGGTTCCGTTACATTATGATTGACGAATTTCAGGATACAAGCCTGCTGCAATACGAGTTGATCCGCCTGCTGGCGGGCCCGCGCGCGAATTTAATGGCGGTAGGCGACGACGACCAGACCATTTACGGATTTAATGGAGCGCGAAGCGAATATATTCTGGGGTTCCG
This sequence comes from Paenibacillus pasadenensis, assembly GCF_023715725.1. Taxonomy (GTDB): domain Bacteria; phylum Bacillota; class Bacilli; order Paenibacillales; family Paenibacillaceae; genus Paenibacillus_O; species Paenibacillus_O pasadenensis_A. Next base: position 45,530 of record NZ_JAMBOT010000011.1, on the reverse strand, counting down.
CGAAGCTTTTCCTGCAGCGCGCATGATTACGCTGGACACGAACTACCGCTCTACCGCCAGCATTGTCGGACTCGGCAACGAGATTATCCGCCACAATAAAGCGCGTTATCCCAAGACGCTGAAGGCCGTGTCCAAGAGCCGGCATGTGCCGTTATACATCCGTCCTTTTTCTACGGATCAGGAAGCAGCTTCCGTCACAGCTCATATTAAGGAAAGAGTCGAAGAGGGAGCGCGCGGCTGGGGCGACTTTGCGATTTTGTACCGTACGTCGAGCAATAGCCGGGCCATGTTCGAGCAGCTGGTGCTGTCGGAAATTCCTTTTCATCTGCAGGACAGCGGCGATCTGTTTTACGACCAGTCAGCGGTGAAGCCGCTGGTGGATTATTTGCGTCTGTCCGTGAAACGAAGGGATTTTACGGCGATGGAGGGCGTGCTACCCTCGATGTATTTAAACCGCGCCAAAGCGATGGCTCATATCCGGGCGAAGGACGATCCACGGCCAAAAAAGGGGCCGCTCATCCATCTGCTGACGATGGAGGGGCTGAAGGATTTTCAACGGGAAGCGATTCAGACAAGAATTAACTTTACAAAAGGGCTGAAACAGTTTAAACCGGCAGAAGCGATCCGGCTTATGCGCAAGGAATTTTATGATGCGTGGCTGGACGCGGAGGAATCAGGCGGCAAGCCGGGGGCTGCTTCTCCTCCTGGCGTTTGGCGTCCCAGCGGCGTTAAAGGAAATACCGGTTACGGCAAACCAGCCGCTCGCGGCGGAACGGATTATAGCGCGGCAAACGGTTATAGCGCAGGCAGCGACACCGTCTATAAGGAGACGCTGCGCGAGGCGCTGGACGAGCTGGAGGCTTCGGCAGCAAGATTCCAGGATGTGCCGGGTTTTCTCGCCTTTGTCGGCAAAATGGCGCAGCGACACGCCGAGATGCGCGCACTTCCGCCGGAAGCGGCGCGGGATACCGTTAAGCTGATGACGATTCACAAGTCCAAAGGGCTGGAATTCCCATGCGTGACGCTTATCGGCGCCTCGGAGGGAATTCTGCCCCACAGCTTAGCGCTGGAGGCGGACAAGCTTTCCGACTACAGTGCCGGAGCAGGCGCGGCGGCCGACCCTGCCGCTCGTAAAGAAGCCGCGCTGGAGGAGGAGCGGCGACTCGTTTATGTCGCCGTTACAAGGGCGCGCGAGGAGCTGCTTATCAGCTCCCCGGGGCTGTGGCGCGGCCGCAAAACCGAGGTGTCGCGCTTCCTGCTCGACGCCTTCCGCCCGGCTGGGGCGGATGGTGGCGCAGCTGCCGCACAATCGGCAGCTGCCGTCCCATCCAAAGCCGCAACTACAGCCGGAAGCCCTGCGCCGCGCAGCAATTCCGGCCATGGCAAGTCAGTTGGAGCGGGGAATTCGGAGCAGCGGAAGCTGCGAACCGGCAAACCATTCCCTCCCCGCAGCAGGGCATAATTCTATATGTAAACAAAGAGCAGGCCTGCCGCAGGCAGGCCGCTCCAGGCTTTCGGAACTTATCCGGAAGCCTTTTATTTTTGCTGGTTGCGCTGCTTTTTGTTCATGTTGTTGTTCATATTGTTATTCATGTTGTTGTTGGCGTTGTCGCCAAAAGCGGCTTGAGCGTCGGCAGTCAGATCGCTCGAAAACTCCGTATCTTGATTCGATTGAAACTGGTTCAGTTTTGTTGCTTGAACCTCTGCTTTGGAAGCCTTGTTTTTACCCATTCGCTAAGCACCTCTTTCGGCAAGTTGGTGGAGCGAAATTAGCATGCGGCACCCTGCGTTTTTTCATTCACGCCAAACAATTCCGATTGAAGCATAAAGCTGGGAAATGAATTAAAAACGACCAAAAACAGCTTCAGCCGCGCACTTGCACAACCTCCGCCCGAGCCTAACCCGGACCAGGGTCCAGGTTCAATTACATCCGGCAGTCTGTGTCGGCAATAGCTTGCGGAGGTTACAATAAATTCATCAAGCCGCACAGCCGAAGTAACGGCGATGCCGCACAAAGAGGAGAATGTTATAGCCATGAGAACCTTGTACCGTTCCCGTACCGACCGCAAGCTTGCGGGGCTGTGCGGGGGAATTGGCCGTACGTACGGCGTTGACCCTGGTCTGATCCGCATCGGCTTTATCGCAGCTGGAGTATTCAGCGCAGGTACCGTTCTGCTGATCTACGCCGCCGCATCTGTCGTTTTGCCAAATGAACCGGAATTCAGCGGGCCTCCGCCGCGCGGCTCCTTCTAATTTGTCTCCCATCGTTTAATGGACTGAAGCCTAACCGACCTATCCCATTCAGGAATCGATAAAGGAGTGTTGAACATGAGCGTTTTTGACCGCATCATGAATTTAACTAAAGCAACTGCTAACGAAATGCTGAGCAAGCTGGAAAATCCGTCTCTGATGATGAACCAATATATCCGCAACATGGAAGAAGAAATTGATGGGATGAAAAGCGAGCTGAGCCGCCAGCAGGCTGCTTCAAGAGCGTACAGCCAGCGCCTGGAAGAAGTGTCGCAGCTCGCCCAGCATAATCAAGCGAAGGCCGAACAAGCACTTCAAGAAGGCCGCGAGGCGGAAGCGCGCGTTGCCCTGGAGCATAAGCTGCGCTATGCGGATCAAGAGCTGGAATATTCCCGCCTCAACGAAAATGCCGTCCATGCCGCAGCGGAGCTGGAGCTTCGCATTGCCGACGCCAAGGAAGAGCTGGCACGTCTGGTTAAAAAACGCGACGAGCTGGCTGAACGCATCCAAAAAGCCGAATCGGCTGCCGAGCGCACCGCTCCTAGCTTTAGCCACGGCTTCCAGCCGGGCCGCGCTTCCCGCGGCTTCGAACGCATCGAAGAAAAGGTGCTGCAATGGGAAGCCCAACTTGGTCTGAACCGTGACTACAATCCATCCGGTTCAAGCTACAGCTCAAGCAGCTCCGCGAGCTCGTCCCATGCTTCCAGCTCCGCAAACAGCGGACGTTCATCGGTCATTGATGAACAGCTCGCTGCGATTCGCCGCAAAATGAAAGGCGAATAATCTATAATTGAAAAAGGGAGACATCAGGCTCACGAGCCCTTGTCTCCCTTTTTTTGCTGTTTACGCTGTTTACGATGATGAACGGCCTTTTAAAACGTCCAAAATCCGGTCGCAAAGCGCCATCGTGGCGACATTGTCGCGTCCGCTCGGCAACGGCTGCGTCCCCCGGGCGCAGCATTTCATGAAATGCTCCATCTCACCGACAAATCCGCGCACATGCAAATCCTTAACGCCTCCAGACATCGTCGAGATGGACGGGCTAAACCTAACAGTCTGCTCCGCAAGCGACTTCCAGGATGAGGCTCCCGCAGGCAAGGAATGGTGCACGGTAACCCTCTCCACATCCTCCACCTTGGCATATCCGCCGTCAAACGTAACGAGCAAGCTTTCATTTTCGCTGGACCAAGCATCCGTCCCTGCAAAATAAACGCTGCCGACGACCCCGTTTTCAAATTGCAGCGAAAGAGTATGGGCAACGGTTGGATTTTGGTTATGGCTGAAGCCCGCAACCTGCGACACCTCCCCGAACAGCTCGCGCATCAGGTCGATCATATGAATGGCTGCCAGCTTGATGAACGCTTCTTCATCGTTGCAGAACGGCGTGCTGTCAACCGCAAACACAAGCTGAAAGGAACGGGGAGCTCCCAGAGTACTCTCTGTAATCAGCTCTTTGAGCTTCCTGTATGCAGGAGCAAAACGTTTCATAAATCCAACCATTAGAATGACACCTGCCTGCTCGGCCGCATCAGCAATCCGGGCCGCTTCGTCGGCATTCCATCCGAGCGGCTTGTCTACGAATACGTTTTTTCCGGCCTGGATGCATTCCATCGCCAAGCGGAATTGATCCTCTGGCTGTGCAATGACAACGACGCCGTCACTTTTCTCTTCACTTAGCATTTTTTTGTAATCGTCATACGGAGTCCCCCTGCTCCCGAACCGCTGCAGCGCCGCCTGCGACCGTTCCAGACTGCGAGTGGCTACGGCTCCAATATCCGCTCCCGCTTCAACCGCGGCCGGAAGTATATTCGTTGAGGCATGGAAGCCGGCTCCAATAAAACAAAGTGTGGCATTTTTCAATGTTCATTCTCCATTCTGCTATGAATTGCCGATTTCGGCGAATGTTGGCCTTCTATTACCTTACCCTTGTCTCTAGGCGGTGAAAAGGACACCTGTCCATTTTACAAATCTTCCAATTTTATAGATTTAGGTTAGGATTTTGATATTGTTATCGTTTACATTTCTTGTTATTTTTATCTACGCAACAGGAAAGGAGGAGACTGTTTAAAGGCGTTAAGAAAGCTCACTCAGAACAGGAGGCAATTAAATGAAAGTTCGAAAGGGCAAAAAGTTCTCATGGTTGATGCTGGTTATGCTGATCGGCATATTCGGCATGGCTCAAGGAGCGTCTGCGCAAAGCGCCGCCATATTTAACGGGTACCAATTTACGGATACGGACGGTAACGGTGTACACGCACATGGAGGAAACATCATCAAACATAACGGATATTATTACTTTTTTGGCGAGAATCGCAATGAGGACAACACGTTTTATGCGGTATCGGTGTATCGTTCGACGGATCTCAAGAACTGGGAATTCCGCAATCACGTATTAACTCAGAGCTCTCATCCTGAGCTTGCCCTTGCTAACATTGAGCGTCCTAAAGTAGTGTACAACGCCTCTACCGGCAAGTTTGTCATGTGGATGCACAAGGAAAACGGAATCGATTATTCCGAGGCGAAAGCTGCGGTCGCTTACTCCGACACGATCGACGGCGATTATACGTATACGGGCAGCTTCCGTCCTATGGGCATTGGCTCCCGAGACTGTACGCTTTTTGTAGATGATAATGGTGACGCTTACTTTATTGCTTCCTCCAACGGAAACGCCGACTTGAATTTTTACAAATTAAGCAGCGACTACTTGACGGTTGACTCATTGGCCAAAAGCATGGCTGGCGCGCATCGTGAAGCTCCTGCGGTATTTAAGCGGAACGGCGTTTACTTCCTGCTGACTTCGGGCAATTCCGGCTGGTGGCCGAATCAACAAAAGTATGCCACATCCACGACAGGCATTACGGGCACCTATTCAAACTTCGTCAATGTCGGTGACGGCAACGCCTACAGATCGCAAACCACTTTTGTGCTTCCCATTCAGAACTCCAGCGGCAATACAACAAGCTTTATGTATATGGGCGACCGTTGGGCCGGAGCGTGGAACAAACCGGTCATTCAATCCCGTTACGTCTGGGCCAATATTGAATTTCCTACAAATACGTCCATGACGTTTAATTACAACGATGTTCTGAACATCGATGTGGACGCCGGTACCATTACGGGCGAAAACTGGACTACATCCACTTTTGATCCAAACACGGCCTATTCCATTACGAACAAAAATAGCGGCAAAGCCCTTTCCGTGCAAGGACCGGATCGGTTAAAAGCAGGCGCAAAAATTGAGCAAGCCACCGTTTCAAGCGATACGTATCAAAAATGGAATCTGATTCCGGTTCCGAATTCCGGCGCTAATTACTATTACATCGTCAACGTAAACAGCGGCAAATACATCGATGTTCCCGGCAACAATGATGCCAATGGGCTCGCCATGACACAGTATTACGGAAACAACGGAAACAATCAGCAATGGAAAATGATTGATCTTGGAAACAACGAATACAAGCTAATGAACCGCCAAACGGAGAAATTTCTGGAGATCCAAGGAAATTCCACAGCAAACGGAGCGTTAGTTGTCCAAAATCAGCCTGACATCACGGCTGGACAGACGTGGATTATTCCTGAATCGCCGAATTCAGCCGCTAATGTCAGCGCAGATAAAGCGGCGCTTGCAATCGGCTACACAGGCACGGATTCGAGCGGAGGCGTAACGAAAAAAGTAACCCTTCCCGGACAAGGGGCCAACGGATCCTCTATTACTTGGGCTGCCAGTAACCCGTCGGTCATAGACGTGAACGGAAACGTGACTCGCCCCGTCAATCCGAGCCCGAACGCAACAGCGACGTTAACTGCAACCATTACGAACGGGTCGGTATCCGATACCAAAACGTTCACGTTAACTGTTCTTGCCGCAAACAGCATCTTTTTGCAGGCGGAAAACGCCTTGCTCGGCCCGGGAGTTACGGTTAATTCTACAGGCAGCGCATTCAACGGAACTGGATTCGCCGATTTCTCGGGCGGTGAAGGATACTTGGAGTGGACGGTAAATGTTGCGCAAACCGATACCTACACCTTAAATTTCCGGTATGCAAACGGAGCCGGAGACCGCCCGATGACGCTTGCCGTGGATGGAACTACGGTTGCCGCAAACCTGTCGTTTCCTGGGACAAGCAGTTGGAATGCAGCATGGAGCAATAGCACTCAGGCTGTCTCTTTAACTGCTGGCACGCATACGATTCGCCTTACGACAAAAGGCTCCAGCGGCCCCAACATCGACCAGCTTCAGCTTATTTACTAAAGCAAAAACAGCCGTACGAGTTTGACTCGCACGGCTGTTTTTCTCTTTATCCGGCATTCTCTGAACAGCGATTTTACCGTCCCGCATGCTCCAGCGCAAAACGCAGCTTGTCCCGGTTATGCGCAGCGCTAACCTCATGGCCCAGGAAAGGATAATCCCGAATTTCCTTCGGAGCATGAATCCGGTTATATGCAGCGTATACCGTTTCCGGCGGACATACGGTATCCCTCCACCCGACACTGGCAAGCACGGGAGCCGTAATTCTGCAGGCGAGATTCATATTATCGAAACAGGCCAACGTTTCCAGCAGGCGCGAGAGCTGATCCGGCTCCCGGCTGGCAAGCAGACCGGCCTCGGTTAACGAGCCGGTGGAGCTGAAAATCGCATGATCGATGTGGCATAAATTAGGAATATCGGCCAATACCGCAGCCAAGCCTATCTCATGGAAACAAGCCAGTCCGCTTAACGCTGCCACTGCAAGCGCCAGTCCCCCGCCTTGGCTGCCGCCGCATGGAATCAATCTTGCCGCGTCTACTTCCGGCTGACGGGAAGCCGCCTGCAGCGCTTTCAAGCTGTCGATGTACATCGCCATATAGTAAGAAGACTCTGGCTGCTCCAGCAAATTTTGCGTAATCCAGCCCTTCGACTGTCCGCGGCTGGACTGGAGCCGGTTGCCCGTATCGCCGCCCTGCCCGCGCACGTCCACCGCCAGTACGGCATATCCCATCATCAGCCACTGTACATGCTGCTCCGGGTATCCTGCTCCTCCTGTATATCCAGGGTAGATAATCACGCATGGAACCTTTTTATTTTCTGATTGGGAGGGCGCCATATACCAGCCTCTTACGGGCGTGTCGTCATAACCCTCGTATTGGATGCGATACACTGCCGTCCCGGGAAAAAGACTCTCGTCCACCCGCTCTCTGCGATCATGGAGCGGTTTCTCCCAAGCCTCCTTCAGCCTTGGCCGCCAAAAGCATTCCGCCTTTTCCTTCTCCATCGTGAGCGGCGGCATGTAGAGCTGCAGTTCCATCTTCCTGCGCTCCAGATGATTCATTTCCGTATTGCCGGGGATGCTTGCGAATCCGTTCATTTCAAGTCCTCCTCGCTCAAGACAGCTGCTTCCGGACAAAGTTAACGGCAGGATGGCTCGTCCCGCCCTAACTCATTACCCAATTCGTCAATTCCTGCCGCTCTCCTTTTCCGAAATCGAACGACTGAAGCCGAATCATATTAAAACAGCGGCCAGCCTTGGACTATAAAATAAAAGTCCTGGACTGCCGCTGTTTAATCTGCCTGCACCGTTATTGCTGTATAAGTTGAATCAGATTGCCGCTTGTATCGTCGAAGACAGCTATCGTAAGATCGCGATTGATAATCCTTAGCAGCGGGATGTTCATTCGGTTCGAGCAGAAGCTCCGTGCCCCCCCTGCGCATCGGGAGAAACAACCGTAATCCATCTGAATATCCCGGCAGCACGTCATGCTTTTTGATGAAACCGAGCGTTCCTATCGCCTGCCGCGAAATGGAAAGCTGATGATTCATAACGAGACGGGCCGTAAGCTCATACATCGTCATCTCCTTGCGTTCGGACAGCTCATCTAAAATTAGCCTCCGTGTCGAGTCGCCAAGTGCATAGAATACAGCGTCTTTGTCCCAATTCATAAAAACATTGCGGAGACACAAAAAAACCTCCGCCGTCCCAAAGGACGGCAGAGGCACTAGATACAATCAGGCATAATGGCAAGCAGCCCAGTGAGTCGGGTTCGGTCCGACTTGGCGAAGCTCCGGCACTTCGGCCGCGCAGCGCTCGGTTGCGGCCGGGCAGCGCGTGCGGAACGGACAGCCGCTTGGCGGGCTGATCGGGCTCGGCAGGTCGCCGCGCAGCACGATGCGCTCCTTGGTCGCTTCAACGTCCGGATCCGGAATCGGAATGGAAGAAAGCAGCGCTTGCGTGTACGGGTGGCGGGGATCAGCATACAGGTCGCCGCTGTCCGCCAGCTCAACCAGCTTGCCAAGGTACATAACGGCGATGCGGTCGCTGATATGTTTAACCATCGCCAAGTCATGCGCAATAAACAGGTACGTCAAGCTTTCGGTGCGCTGCAGGTCCTGCAGCAGGTTGACAACCTGCGCCTGGATCGACACGTCCAGAGCGGAGATCGGCTCATCGGCAACGATGAACTTCGGATCAACGGCAAGCGCGCGGGCGATGCCGATCCGCTGCCGCTGTCCGCCGGAGAACTCATGCGGGTAACGCGTCAGATGCGACGGGTTCAGCCCGACCTTGTCCAGCAGACGCTCAACGGCGATCTTGCGCTCCTTCGAGCTTGCGACGAGACCGTGGATATCCAGCGGCTCGGCGATAATGTTCTCCACCGTCCAGCGCGGATTAAGCGAAGCGTAGGGGTCCTGGAACACCATTTGCATTTCGCGGCGGAACGCCTTCAGCTTGGCGCCTTTAAGATTGTAGATGTTCTCGCCGTTGTAACGCACCGCGCCGGAGGTAGGCTCGTACAGGCGCATAATCGTGCGGCCAGCCGTCGATTTGCCGCAGCCGGATTCGCCTACCATGCCGAGCGTTTCGCCTTTGCGGATCGACAGGTTGAGGCCGTTGACCGCTTTAAGCGTTTTGCCTTTGCCGACGTCGAAAAACTTGCTGAGGTTGTCTACCTCAAGCATAGCGTTGTTGTGGCTTGCCATACGTTCTCCTCCTTACTCCGGCTTGGCGTGAAGCCAGCACTTGGATTCGTGGGTGTCGCTATGCGTGAACATGAACGGATCTTCCTCCACGCACACTTCCATGGCGTAAGGGCAGCGAGCCGCAAACGGACAGCCATGCGGCGGATTCGCCATATCCGGCGGAGTGCCCTCAATCGGAATGAGCGGCTCTTCCTTCTTCTGATCGAGACGCGGCAGGGACTTCAGCAGCCCTTGCGTATACGGATGCTGCGGATTTTTGAAAATCTCGTATTTGTTGCCGCGTTCTACAACCTGTCCGGCATACATAACGATCACTTTATCGCACATATCGGCTACGATGCCAAGGTCATGCGTAATCATAATGATCGACGTGCCGAGCTTTTCCTGCATATCCTTCATGACCGCAAGAATTTGCGCCTGAATCGTCACGTCGAGCGCTGTCGTCGGTTCGTCGGCGATGAGCAGCGTCGGATCGCAGCTGAGCGCGATGGCGATCATCGCGCGCTGCCGCATGCCGCCGGAGAATTCAAACGGATACTGCTTCACGCGGTCTTCCGGGTTCGGAATGCCGACCAGCTTCAGCATCTCAACGGCGCGTTTGGTGGCCGCTTCCTTGCTCATATTCTGATGGCGCACCAGCACCTCAGTAATTTGGCTGCCGATCGTCATCGTCGGGTTAAGCGACGTCATCGGATCCTGGAAAATCATGCCGATATCGCGTCCGCGCACGGATTCCATCTGCCTCTCGGTCTTTTGCAGCAGATCGCTGCCTTCAAAAACGATCTTGCCGTCCTTGTAGGAACCCGGAGGCGTCGGAATGAGGCGCATGATCGACTGGGCCGTTACGCTTTTGCCCGAGCCGGATTCGCCGACGATCGCCAGCGCTTCGCCTTTGTGCATGTCAAAGGAGACGCCGCGCACGGCCTGCACCTCGCCGCCGCGTACACGGAACGATACGCGCAGGTCCTCGACCTTAAGAATCGGTTCCATCGTGGTTTCACCTTCCTCATCTGTCGGTTGTTGCACAGCCGCACCGAGCCCTGCTGTTCCGGCCCGTCCGGCTGAAAAAATATGAGAATGCCAGTCCGCGCTGCCTCACACCTGCAGGGCAGCGGGCGGCAGAGCGTTCATATTGAAGTTTCGGCGTTATTCAACCCGCGTTTTTGGATCAAAAGCGTCGCGGAGGCCGTCACCAAAAATGTTAAATGCAAGCATCGCAATACAGAGCAGGCCTGCCGGGAACAGCATCGTCCAAGGATACAGCTGCCATGTCGAAAGCGAGTCATTGATCATAACGCCCCATGAAGCGGCGGGAGATTGAACGCCAAGGCCGAGGAAGCTGAGGAACGCTTCGGCAAAAATAGCGCTCGGAACCGTAAGGGTCATCGTGACGATAATCGGACCCATCGTATTTGGAATCAAATGTTTGAACAGGATACGGAAGCCGCCGGAGCCCATCGAGCGGGCCGCCAAAACATATTCCTGGTTTTTCAGCTGCATGATCTGGCCGCGCACGATCCAGGCCATGTTAATCCAGCCGGTAGCAACCAGAGCGAGAATGAGCGTAAACATTCCCTGTCCCAGCACAACGCCAAGCAGAATAACAACGAGCAGGTAAGGAATGGAGTAAAGCACCTCGGTAATTTTGTTCAGCACCTCGTCGACCTTGCCGCCGAAGTATCCCATAATGCCGCCGATGATAATACCGAGTATTACGTCAGCTATAGCAGCCAAAATACCGACTGTAAGCGAGATTTGCGCTCCCTTCCAGCTGCGGGCAAATAAATCGCGTCCGAGATCGTCGGTACCGAAAATATAAGAGCCCCCTGGAGGCAGAAACGTATTAAGCAGGGATTGGTCCCGGAAGTTATGAGGGGTAAACAAAGGGTAACTCCAAGCCACTATAATCATAAGCGCCAGCACAACACCCGCGCCCATCGCGAACTTGTTGGCGGTCAGCTTCATCATCGCCAGCTTCCATGTCGTGTAGCTTGGCGCCATCTGCTGCTGCGCGGAATCGCGCTTTTTCAGCGGCACAAACTTCGACGGATCCGGAAGGGGCCGGCGTTTTTCATTCACGTTATCCATTTGTGATCAGCCTCCCTTGGTGCTTTTCTTCATCCGCGGATCCACCATCGCGTAGCCGACATCGGCAAGGAAGCGGGCAAACATCAAAATAATGGCATAAAACAGCGTAATGCCCATAATCAGCGGATAGTCCCTGTTGGTGACGCTGTTCGTAAAGAACTGTCCCAGACCAGGAACGTTGTAGATTTTCTCGACGACGACGGAGCCGGTAATGATGTTGGCGCTCATCGGACCGAGATAGGTTACAACCGGCAGGATCGCATTGCGCAAGCCATGACGGAGTGTGATTCGGATAGGCGAAAGCCCTTTCGCTTTAGCGGTGCGGATATAATCCGCCGTCAACACCTCAAGCATAGAGGACCGGGTCAGACGGGCGATAAATGCGATAGGTAGCGCGGATAGCGCCAGTGTCGGCAGCACATAGCTGAGAGGTCCATTAAGCCCGGATACCGGGAGCAGCCTCCATTCGGCCGCAATATAATATTGCGTAACCGATGCCACAACAAAGTTCGGTATTGAGATTCCCAGAATAGAGATAACAACAGCCAGTTTGTCAATCAGCTTCCGGTTATACATCGCGGAGATCATGCCAAGCGCAACGCCGACGATAACGGAAACAACAACCGCTATGCCGCCAAGCTTAGCCGAGTAAATAAAAGACTGGGAAATAATCTGGTTGACGGTCTGTCCGGGCGTTTTGTAGGAAATGCCAAGATTCCCTTGAATCAGGTTGCCCAAATAGATTCCGTATTGCTTCCAGACCGGCTGATCAAGTCCATAAACCGCCAGCATTGCTTCACGGGCCGCTTTAGGCGTTTTTTCATCCAGGAACGGATCTCCCGGCACTGCCTGCATCAGAAAGAAGGTCAGCGTCGCCAGGACGAATAGGGACAGGAGAATGTTGAGGAATCTCCGGCCAATGAAACGAATCATTCCAGCACCTCATTTTCTTACCGAGCCCAACCGCAAAGAAAGAAGGGATGACCGGAGACGTTCCGGCGCCGCACGCCGGACGACGGCTCCAGCCGCAGTCCCTTCTTCTCTCTGTCAGTTGCTCAAGGTATGGCTTATTTCGCGATATAAGCGTAGTTATAGTTGATGTTGCCGTTGTACGTCATGAGGACATCCTTCACGTACGGTTGTACCAGAGATACGGAGGTATCATAGTACACTGGCATAACTGCAGCGGTATCCATCAGCATTTTCTCCGCTTGAGCCAGCAGCTTGATGCGCTCTGCTTTGTCCGCGGACGCGTAAGCGTCTTTGACCAGCTTGTCGTAAGCTTCGTTTTTCTGGCCGATGTCGTTGTTGCCGCTGCCCGTGATGTACAGGTCAAGGAACGTCATCGCATCGTTGTAGTCAGCTCCCCAGCCAGCGCGAGCGATGTCGTAGTTCAGGCTCGTCCGGTTTTGCAGGAACACTTTCCACTCTTGAACTTCGGTTTTCACTTCGATGCCCAGGTTTTGCTTCCACATTTCCGTAATTGCCGTTGCAATCTTAGCATGTTTATCGGAAGTGTTATAGATCAGCGTAGTAGCAGGGAAAGCGCTCATGCCTTCTTCTTTCAGGCCTTCCTCAAGCAGCTTTTTCGCTTCTTCTACGTTCTCCTCAAAGTACGTTTGCTGAGTTTCCTCGCGGAAGCTTTTCTCAGCGCCGTTAATTACCGGAGGAACAAAGCCGAAGGCAGGCTTTTGACCTTCCAGAGCGACACGGTCAACAATAAGCTGACGGTCGATGGACATCGACAGAGCTTTACGAACCTTTTCGTTGTTAAACGGCTTTTTGCTTTGGTTAAAGATATAGTAATACGAGCTAGCGGAGTCCTTAATTTGCAGCTTCGGATCGTTATCCTTACGGAACTTGTCTACTTGCGGGCCTGGAATTGTGCCCGTAGGCTTACCGGCCCAGTCAAGCGCTTGCGTGTTGAAGTTGTTCAGCTCCGTGTTGGAATCGCCCATCATGAAGAATTCAACTTTCGCCAGCTTAACGTCAGCGTTGCCGTAGTAGTTTTCATTTTTCTCGATCGTTACCTTGGAGTTATGCTCCCAGCCCGTCAGCTTGAACGGTCCGTTGCTGGAGAACGTTGCTGCTTCGTTCGCCCATTTTGCATCTTTTTCAACGGCTACTTTGTCTACCGGGAAGTAGGTGTAGAAGTTGAGCAGGGAAAGGAAGTACGTCGTCGGGTGAGTCAGCTTAACTTCAAGCGTGTTGTCGTCGATTGCTTTGACGCCTACATCCTCGATTTTGCCTTTGCCTGTGTTGTACGCTTCTGCACCTTGGATATAGTACAACTGGTAAGCGTATGGAGAAGGGGTCGTAGCTTTAGGGTCCAATGTACGCTTCCAGGAGAATTCAAAGTCATGCGCCGTTACCGGGTTGCCGGTCGACCACTTGGAATTTTGGCGGATTTTGAACGTGTACGTTTTGCCATCCTCGGAGACAGTCCAGCTTTCGGCCATACCTTCAACCGTTTTGCCTTCTTTATCGTCTTTTGTCAGACCTTCGAAAATGCCGTTTGCTACCGTACCGGAAACGTTGTCCTGCATCAGCGCCGGATCAAGCGTAGGAGGCTCGGAAGTGAGGTTCATGCGGAATACTTGGTCGCCGGACGGAGCCGTTGGAGCCTCGGAACCATTGTTTGCTGCTGTGTTCGTGCCCGTATTCGTGTTGCCTTCGGTGCCCGTATTGCTGTTGCCGCATGCAGCAAGCACGCCGCCCGCGATCATAAGTGCTGCCAGTGTCAATCCTGTCTTTTTGTACACTAACCTTACACGCCCCTCACATTAATGGTTGAATAGCATATATAAATTATACTATTACAATGGGTGAATAACAACTTTCAATATTTTCTTTCAGTAAAATAAATTTAACACTCCGCAAACATCGTGTAAATAATTTTAATTTACTGATAATTATGCAGTTTTATGTAGTAATACATTGTCGCTTTACTAGATTAACGCAATTATTTATTAAAGCAATAAAATTGAATGCTAGCAAGGGCTAAGAGCGCTTCAACCTCTTCCCCCTCTAATGGATCCGCGGAATTGACTGTTTTGAGTTATGAATAATTATGAGCCCACACTAATATTAATCTTCGAGTTTAAAATTGAAACCGCTGCATCGACCCCTTTTTTCTAGTCGATTATTGGGAAATTCACGAAACCGCCATGATTTCAGTCCCACGCGGCTCTATGTATTTTTACCTGATTCAGCCAGATTATGTATCGCGGCCAGCACTTGATTTCGACCTTGCAAGGGCCGGTTTGTCCGGGCTGGAAGGCCCAGCAGCAAAAAGACGCCATGTCCTGGTAGAGGGCACAGCGCCTTAGAGTTCACTTCTCATGTTAGGTATTTAACGTTTTCTTTTTATCCTGCCGATATTCCGTCGGAGTCATCTGGCATCTTTTGCGAAATACCTGGGTAAAATGCCGCATGTCCTGATAGCCGATGCGCTCGGTGATTTCAGCCAGCTTCAGATCGGATTCCCGCAGCAGCTGCCGGGCCTCCTCCAGCCTTAGCCCAATCAGATAATCCTTAAAGCCTTGACCTGTCTTCTGCTTGAACAGCTGGCTAAAATAGACGGGATTCAAATAAACAACTGCGGCGATCCGTTCCAGAGAGAGCGATTCCTCCCGAAAATGGGCTCCGATATACTGCAGCGCCATTTCAATGGCTTTATTGTCGCTGCCGCCCTTCACCTTTACCGCCGAAGCTCCGTCGCGCTCCTCCGCCATTTCGCTCATGGAGCGGCTCAGCTTGCGCACCATTTCCGGCACATCGCGGATTTCAATGTTTTTTTCGCTGCGGGCAATGTGAAAAGGAATTTTTAAATACCGCCCCAAATAACCGCGCAAATTCGCCAGCAGCACGCCAAAAGCTTCTTCCGACTCTATAGCGGCCACGCCGATTAGCGTGTTCCGGTCATAACTGACAACGAAGCCATCCTGTTTATCCAGCAGCTCGCCGAATACATTATCCACGACAAAATGCTCCAGCCCGGCATCTCGGGCCCCCGGCTCAAGCCGCACCATAACGAGATGAAAGCTTGGATAACGCTCTTTTAAGGAGTTGATATCCAGCTGTCCGATATCCTGCCCGCTGGCAAGTCTTTGAAATATGCCTTCGCGCATGTACTTCTGGCTGCTGCGGAGCAGCTTTCCCTCTTCCATCGCGCTGCGCTCCTCCGCCACCTCGCTGGCCAGCTCTGCGATAAGCTCCAGCAGACGTTTTTTGCCGATTGGCTTGAGCAAATAATCCTTCGCGCCAAGCTGCATCGCCTTCTGCGCATACGCAAACTCGGAGTGAGCCGATATAACAATCCATTTTATCGCAGGATATTTGCGCCGGGAGAGGCGCATGAATTCAAGGCCGTCCGTTCCGGGCATCAGGATGTCGGTCAACACGATATCGATGGGCTGCTCCGCTAAAATCCTTGCCGCCTCGTCTGCGGATGCCGCCAAATGTACAAACAGATTGGGATAGGCCTGCTGCAGCGTGCGTCTAACTCCGGTTCGGATAATGCTCTCGTCGTCAGCTATCAGAATATGCATGGCCGAATCCTCCTTTGCATCATTATTCTGTTCCTTTAGCCGTTGCGCCGCCAATTCGCAGCGCTCCTGGCGGCATGGGCAGCGTTAAGCGAATCACTGTGCCATTGCCGCTCACGCTGTCCGCCTGCAGCCCATATCCGCTGCCAAACGTATGGCAAAGCCGGCGGTGAACGTTCGCCAGCCCGATTCCGCCCTGTTTGCGCCCATACCCTTCTGACGGCGTTTCAGTCTCCAAGGGCGGGCATGAGACATCGCTAGCAGCTCCATTTGCACCCGCTGCAAAACCGCGCTCCGCCCCTTGCACCGCCGCGCCGGTCCTCCCACGGGGGCCGGGACTTGCGAGGGAGCTGCCGGAAGGAACGCCGAAGGAAGCTCTCAGCCGCTCCAGCTTCTCTGGCGTCATGCCGACACCGTTGTCGCGCACCGTCAGCTGCAGCCGGCCGTCTGCAGCAATGGCCGTCAGCTCCAGCAGGCCGTCTCCATGCAGCGGCTCCAGGCCGTGCTTCACGGCATTTTCAATGATCGGCTGAAGGGTCATTTTCGGAATCGGCACGCCGTAAAGCTCCTTACTGATGTCGATCTCAACCTCTACCCGCCCTTCCAGCCTCATCTGGATAATAGTCAGGTAGTCCCGAATCTGCTCCAGCTCCTCGCCAAGCGTAACGAGCGCCCCCTGCTCCCAGTGGCTGCTGTAACGGAACATCCGGGAGAGCGCCAGCACCACCTCGCCCAGATCGTCTTCCTCCCGCTCGTCGAGCATCCAGTAGATCATATCCAGCGTATTGTACAGAAAATGCGGATTAACCTGCGATTGCAGCGCCTGCAGCTCCGCATTTTTCTCGCTGGCTGCGCTCTGCCGGACCCGTTCGACCAGCTGCCCGATCTGGCGCACCATTTGGTTGAACGAACCGGCGAGCGCATCCATTTCACGATAACTCTCCGCCGCAAGCTGTCCTTGAAAATTACCCAACTCAACCCGTTTCATTTCACGAATCATCCGTTTAAGCGGGGAGGAAATGGTGTTGGAAAATACGGTGGCGGCAATAATGGACAGCACTACAAGTACAATACCCACAATGATCAGGTACCGGCGCATCTCCATCAGTTCCATGTTGAGATCGCGGTCGGGCGTTACCGTAATTGCCGTCCAGTTGGCAAAAGGCAGCCGTGACGACACGACCATCATTCCGTCCCGTTCCTCCATCAACGTCTCTCCCGTATCAGCAGGCCGGTTGCCGCTGGCGATGACCGGCAGCTCCTTGGAGCCGTCCGTTGCGCTCACTAGCTTGTTCTCGGCATCAACCAGATACACTTGGCTGCTGGGACTCAGCTTCAGATTGTTCAAAGCCGCAATAATAGGCGCAGGGCTCGTTTCGTAAAGGACGATTCCGATCGGCCGATGCTCGTCAAGATCGAACAGCTGCCTGCCGAAGGCCAGCACCGGCCGGGACTCGTTGGCGTCGATAATTGAAGACGGATAGATGCCGAGCCACACAATTTTGCCACCGCCGTTGACGATGGACTTATACCAGCTTGTCGAGCGGTAGCCCGGCATCATATCGTTGATATAGTTGGCGTAATTGTACACCTTGCCTGCATCGGTCATGATATGGATACCGATCAGATCCTCGCGGGAGAAAAAGTTCGCGCCGATAATGTTCGTAATCGCCCGTTCGTTGGCGAAGCGCTGCCGCTGCTCCGCCGGCTCCGCCTGCAGCAGCCGCACCAGGTCAAAATTGTGGCTAATCGACTTGGACAGGCTGTCGAAGCCTTTGTCCATCAAATCAAACAGGCCGATCGTTTGGGACACGTTTTTGCTCGACAGGTCGTAAATTTTGCGCTGCAGCTGCTCCGTTGCACGATTGTCGAACAAAAAGCTGACGACGAGCACGATGCCGGCCATACTGCACAGCAGCACGATAAACAGCCTTTGCTGCAGCGTTCTGCTGCCTGGCCTCATCCAGTCTCCACCCCAATCCATAAATTTGACGGCAAAGCCCCGCCTTCCGGGCGCAGGGCGCGGCAGGCGGGGTGCATGTGAAATGTTCGGGCAGGCTCAGCCTTTAACAGCTCCGGCGACCATGCCTTTTGTAATGCGCTCGGAGAGCACAAAATAAATCAGAATGACCGGGATCGCGCCCATGACGAGGAACGCTCCGATGTTGCCGTAGTTGACGGCATACTGGCTGACAAAGCTGTTTACACCGAACGGAAGCGTCTTCAGATCCTCGTCCGAAATAAACGTCGCGGCCATAATGTACTCATTCCATATATTAATGAAGGTAAGAATACATACGGTCATAATCGGCGGAACGGAGATCGGCATAATAATGCTTCTGAAAATCCGGTATACGCTCGCGCCGTCGATGAAAGCCGATTCCTCGATTTCATGCGGAATGCCTCTCATAAACCCGCTCAGGATAAACACGGCGACCGGGGTTTGAAACGCTATATAAGGAAGAATGAGCGACCATCGGGTATTGAGAATGCCCATTTCCTTAAACATCACCATCAGCGGCAGCAGCGTCGCCTGCATCGGGATCATCAAGCCTAACATGAACACTAGCAGCGCAACAGGCGCAAGCTTCCAACGGAATCGCGATATTGCATAGGCGACCATTGAGGCCAGCACAATGACCACGATCATCGTTATGACGGTGACAAACACGCTGTTGAATAAATACTGCAGGTAATTTCCCGCTTCGTAAGCCTCCGTGTAGTTAGCCAGCCGCGGCGTCTGCGGAAGGGCGAAAAAGCTGCCGCCAAGAATCTCCTCGTTCGTCTTAAAGGAATACAGGACGAGCCAGAGCAGCGGGTACACCTGCGTGACAACAAGGACGGCCAGGAGAAGATATACAAATCCTTTTTTGGCTGAATCCATGGCTGTAGTCTCTCCTCCTTAGCTTACCTTATTTTCGACACGCTTGAAAACGGTATTGATAAGCACCGTGAAGGTCAGGCAAATGACAACGAGCGTAATGGCCAGCGCACTGCCGTAGCCGTACTTGAACGTCAGAAACGTGTTGTTGTACATGAGCGTGGAGATGACGTCCGTTGCATGCGCCGGGCCGCCGCCCGTCATAACCATGATGAGGTCGAACGCCTGGAGCGAACCGATAAACGCCAGCACGATGGAGATTTTGAACACCGGCACGATAAGCGGCAGCGTAATGTACCGGTCCGCCTTGAAGCCGTCCGCTCCATCGATTTTGGCCGCCTCGTAGATGTCCGACGGAATGTTCTGTACGCCTGTGAACTGAATAAGCAGATGATAGCCGAAATATTGCCAGAGCGACACAAAGTACAGGCAGTACATCGCAAACTTAGGCGAGCTGAGCCAAGCCGTCATATGCTCGCCCATGCCGAGCGAATTCAGAATGCCGTTGATCATGCCGCCCATCTCCAGCGGGTTGTAAATCGTTTTCCACAGCTGTCCGATAATGACGACCGACAAAATGACAGGCATGAAGTAGATGGACACCAGCGTGTTGCCTCGTTTCACATAACGGTTGATCAAAATCGCAAATAGCAGGCAGAGCGGAATCTCGATCATGGAGAACACAGCGTACATTAGCGTGCGTCTGACGGCCGGCCAGAAATGCGGGTCGTCGAACAGAATTTCCTTATAGTTGGCGAACCCGACAAATACTTTCTCCGTACCGATTCCGTCCCACACCAGCAGGCTATTGTAGCTCGATACAAGGATGGGCACAAACACCATCAAAATATAGAGCAGCAAACACGGAAGCACGAATACTCCGATCGTCCACCAGCGCACCTTCAGTACATTCATGATCTCTCTACTCCTTCCGACCGCTGCCAGCCGGCTTAGCCGACCTTATTTATTTGCCTCAAAAGCATCCTGATGCTCTTTAGCCGCTTGCGCCGCCTCAACCTTTTGCACAAACAGGTTCTGGATGCTGCTCAGATGAGCCTGCGCTACCGCCGGTTTCATCGTGTTGTCAAACGCCAGATCGCCGCCCGTCACCTGGCTGAACATATTCAGAATGTCGATCGCCAGATCGGAGTAACCCGCCGCTTTGAAGTCGCCCTCGATAATTTGCCCGCTGCCAACCGCGTTTTTCAGCTCAAACTGCTTTTTCGGGTAGTTTGTCATGAAGAAGTTCAGGAAATCCTTCGTTTCTTCCAGATGATCGCTGTTAGCGCTGACCGCAAAACCGGAGCCGGGAGCCAGCATGTATTCGTTCAGGCTTCCTTTGCCGCCAACGGTCGGGAACGGGAACGCTCCGACTTTGCCCGCCACGCTGGAAGCGTCAATGTTGCCGGTTTCCCAGGAGCCGATGATGAACATCGCCGCTTTGCCCGTTTTGAAAATGTTGCCGCCGGCGTTGGCGTCGATGGAAGTTGCGCCTTCAGGGAATGCGCCCGCCTGCACCAGCTCCTGGAACGCGTCAATCGCTGCGGTGAATGCCGGGTCGTTGAAGTCCTTTTTGCCTGCGAGCACGTCGTTCAGGAAACCCGGGCCGCCGTTCGTACGGAGCAGGATGTTCATGAACAGGAACGACCCCGTCCACGTATCCTTCTCGCCGATGGCGATTGGCGTAATGCCCTTGGCCTTCAGCGCTTTGACGTCTGCGAGCAGCTCGTCAAACGTCTTCGGAATATCGGTGATGCCCGCTTGCGCGAACAGATCCTTGTTGTAATAAACGACCTCGATGTTGTTTCCGTCCGGCAGGGCGTAAACGTTATTATCGAAGGTGTAATAGTCCAGCAGTCCTTTTTGGAACGTGTCCTTCAGGCCGTTTTTGTCCAGCATGTCGTTGAGCGGAGCAAGCAGGCCCGCATCAACAAACGGCTGCATTTGCGCAGCAGGGTTCACGATGGTAATGTCCGGAACCTCTTTCGAAGCGGCCTGGGTTTTCAGCTTCAGCTTTTGCTGGTCGGTATTAAGCGAGTCGAGCTCGATTTTGACGTTTGGATGATCCTTCTCATATTCCGCAACAAGCTCTTTCAGCATTTTGTTCGCCGGCGAGGTTGCGTCCGGGTAAATGTTCTGGAACGTAATCGTCACTTTTTTGCCGCTGTCCCCGCCGGATGCGCCGCCGTTATTGGCCGCTCCCGTGTTGTCTCCGCCAGACGGCTCGTTGCTGCCGCAGGCTGCAAGACCCGCTGCCAAAGCACCTGCCGTAAGCAAAAGCGCCGCTCTTTTCATTGCACTCGCATTGGACTTTCTGTTCTTGTTTTCCATCCCGTCCAAGTCCCCCTTGCAAAGTTTATAGTTGGATTATGCGCCCCTGAAGCGTTTTCAACAATGCGTGAACTTCAGGGGTAAGGTTTACTTTTTTTAGGTCGCGCACACTGACATAATGCTGTCAGCAATGCCCCGTTAAGATAGAACTATCGGTAATCCATCCCCTTTATCAGGAGGTTCAAACCATGAAAAACAACCCCCAGCACGCCCCGTCAACACCCGCAATCAAGCCCTACAAGCTCCAGGTTCCGGAGTCCGCGCTCGCCGAGCTGAGGCTTCGGCTGGAGCTGACCCGCTGGCCGCAAGCCGGCGGCGCTTCGGACTGGAACTACGGCGTTTCCGTTCCTTACGCCAAAGAGCTGGCCGCCTACTGGAAAAACGGCTACGACTGGCGCGCGCAGGAGGAACGGTTGAACCGTAATCCCCAATTCGTCACCGAAATCGACGGCGCCGCCATCCATTTCATTCATGTCCGCTCCCCGGAACCGGACGCTCTGCCCCTATTGCTCCTGCATGGCTGGCCCAGCTCCGTCATGGAGTTCAATGACTTGATTGGCCCGCTTTCCGATCCAAAAGCTTACGGCGGCGATCCGGCGGACGCGTTTCATCTTGTCATTCCTTCTCTGCCGGGCTTCGGACTGTCGGGAGCGACCGAGGAGGCTTGGCCGGTATCCCGAATTGCGGCCGCCATGCAGGAGCTGATGAGCCGGCTCGGTTACGAACAGTACGGCTCGCATGGCAGCGATCTTGGCGCCATGGTATCCCGGGAGCTTGGCGTTATGCAGCCTCCAGAACTGCTTGGCATTCATGTGCTGCAGCTGTTTTCGTTCCCGTCGGGCGATCCTGGCGAAATGGCAAAGCTGACGGAGGCAGACGGTCAGCGGCTGGCATTTTTGTCGCTTTTCGCGGAAAGAGCGGGCTTCAGCGCCATTATGGAAAAACGCCCGTTGACGCTATCGTACGGTTTGGCGGATTCTCCTATCGGTCAAATGTGCTGGATTGCGGATTTATTTTGCGGCTTTGGCGACCATGTCGATTTTATCGGGCGAGATGCGTTTTTGACTAATGTCATGCTTTATTGGCTGACTAATACCGCCGCTTCATCCTCCCGAATTTATTATGATAACAATAAGATGTCGCAAGCGATAGGCTTTAAGCGCAATGAGACGCCAACAGGCGTGGCCGTATGCGCTCATGATTTTAAATCGATCCGCTTGTTCGCGGATCGCGACAATTCCAACATCGTCCATTGGAGCGAGCTTAGTGAAGGGACGCATTTTGCGGCACTGGACGCTCCAGGTCCGCTCGCCCAGGATATTCGCAGCATGTTCCGCCGTTTCCGGTAACATGCGGAAATGCCAAACAGCCCGGGCTTGAGCTCGGGTTATTTAAACGTCAAAAGGTCATACTCCGCTGCGAAATGAATAAAAATCCGCAACAAATGCAATGGCATGACAGGGAACCGGGACTGAACGGCGAATGATGGTTAGGACCGAAACGGACGGAGAACGGAGGCGAGCACCAGTGAAGCTCGATCGCTTGCTGGCCATTACGATGCTGCTGCTGAGCCAGTCCCGGCTCAACGCGGCGGATTTGGCAAAACGCTTTGAAGTATCGTTAAGAACGATCTACCGGGACATGGAAGCCATTAACCAGGCCGGTATCCCCATCGTATCTTACACCGGGGCCGAGGGCGGGTACGAGCTGATGCCCGGCTACCGGATCGAAAAACAAATGCTGAGCATGGAGGAGTTCGGCTCCATTATTGCGGCGCTGCGCGGAATGCGCTCTGCAGCCAATGTGGAGGAGATCGACGGACTGATGGACCGGATTGCCGCGCTGATGGGCAAACACCCCGACTCGCTGCAGGACAATCCCCTCGACCTCGATTTTGGAGTTACCCCGAACGACCGGCAGCGGATGACGCCGCTTCATGAAGCGATTCGCGAGCGCCATGTCGTATTGTTCGGCTATCTCGACAGCCAGGGAAGAGAAACGGAGCGCACTGTGGAGCCGATGGGACTTTTCCTCAAGGGCAGCGTCTGGTATCTGTACGGGTACTGTCTGCTGCGCTCCGGACTGCGCGTGTTTCGGCTTTCCCGGATTCTTAGTCTGGAGAGTCTGGAGCGGACTTTTGTCCGCAGGCCGTACTCGCTGAAGGACGTGGAGCGCGGCTTCCTTGAAGGAGTTGACTTTCGGCGGCTGGAAGCGGTGCTGCGCTTTGCCCCGGCCGCCCGGACGCGCGTGCGCGACGAGTTCGGATATGTCGATATCGCGGATCTGGAGGACGGCTCTTCCCGAATCACGGCCGGTTTTGCTTCATTGGACCGGGCCATGTATACGGTGCTGAGTTACGGCAGCCTGGCGGAAGTGGAACAGCCTCCCGAGCTGATCAGCCGAATACAAGAAGAGCTGGCTCGCCTGGGCGCATTGTATGCGGGAAAGACGAATTAGCTTTGTTTATATTTTTCCTTGAGCATGCCGGACCCGATTCCCCCGCATATCATCAGCAGCAGGGGCCCGAAATTCCAAAAGAGCGATCCCCCAACCATGGTCACGTCCAGCGGGGTTAATTGGTTAAGGGCCAGGACAACAAGCTTGAATAGAAGCAGCGCGCTGCCTGCCACGATCAACACGTCAAAGAAAAACTTCAGTCTCGGATAGGCCAGCTGCCTGCTTTCTTCAATGACTTTATTGGTCAGTCCTCCGTCGCTTCTTAACAATTCGTCTATCGTAATCCCGAACAAATCGCTTAACTTAATAATGATCTCAATGCCCGGGTAGTTCTGCCCGTTTTCCCACTTCGACACCGATTGCCGGCTTACAAACAGCTTCTCCGCCAGCTCCTCCTGCGACCATCCGTTCTTCGTTCTTTCCGCCTTTAATTTTTCCCCGAAGATCATAAACAGCAACTGCCTTTCCGACATTTTTATAAGCCGATTATTGGTTACCCTCGGGCAAAAGTAAAGATCGCGTTTGTTGCGCGGTCCGCAACCCAAAGTTGCCGTCGTCTGCAAAGCCTGCGGCGGCGGCCTTTTTTTCAATTCGCCCAGATTTGCGACGCTATATTGCAATGAACAATAGCTGGTGGTATAGTATAGCCAAAAGCGGTATTCATCACAGCACGCTATTCAACATAGTTTAATACTAATCAATGAAGAAAACGATACCTCTTCATCACAGGCGAAAGGAGCTCATGCCCTTGAACGTACAATTCAAAAAAGGCGTCCTGGACTTATGCGTGCTCGCGCTTACCGCATGGGAAGACCGGTACGGCTATGAGCTGGCGGTTGCCATGTCCAATAAGTTTGAGGTCGCGGTCGGCAGCGTCTATCCGCTGCTTAACCGCTTGACGCAGGAAGGTTATTTCACCACGTATCTTCGGGAATCCCCCGAGGGTCCGCCGCGCAAATATTACAAGCTGACGCCGCTCGGGCACGCGCATCTCATGTCGTTGATCAGTGAGTGGCGAACGTTCTCCGTGGCTGTGGACGAACTGATTAAGGAAGGTGTAGAGCGATGACAAGAGATCAATTTCTGAATGAGCTGTGGTCGCATCTCGCTCCAGTCCCGGAGGGGACCCGCAAGGAGTGGATGTTCGATTACGAGGAGCATTTCCGCATGGCAGCGGAGCATGGCAAATCCGAGGAGGAATCCGCGGGCGAGCTCGGCGATCCCCGCCTCATCGCCAAGGAAATGCTGCTCGGCTACCGGGTATCTGAAGCTCAAAGCAGCGGCGGCAGCCTGCCTTCGGTATCTAAAGCGGTGTTCGCCGCAGTAGGGCTCGGCTTTTTCAACCTTGTCTTCGTGCTCGGTCCTTATATCGCCCTGCTCGGCGTGCTGTTCGCGCTCTGGGCGGTTTCGGCTTCGCTCGTTTTGGCGGCATTGCCGGTTCTGTACGAAGGCTTTATTGGAGATGCGTTCAGCTTTCCGCTTGCCGGGTTTATCGCGATGATTACGATCGGGCTCGGACTGCTGCTTGGAGCCGGTTGTTACAGGTTAACCCGAGGCTTTTTGCGGCTGACGCTTAAATATTTGCAGGCCAATACAAAAATGCTGAAAGGAAGGGATGCCAAATGAACCTGCGCAATTTTGTCCTGATTGGAATCATCCTCTTGGTCATTGGAGTCGCCGGAGCAGGCTTCATGATCGGCAATTCGGACCGTGCGAGCTTTCTCAGCTTCGGAACCGTAAAAATTGATAAAACAAAATCAATCGATGCAGCCGATATGTCTAAGCTAAAGCTGGATACCGGAAGCATGAACGTTGAGCTCGTGAAACTCCCCGACTCTGAAACTATTGTTGCATCGCTCACTGGCCGTGCCAGCAAAAAGTACAGCAATCAAATCGATGTTCGGTTAAGCGGCCGCGATGGCACGATAACGGTCGAGGGCATCCAGCAGCACGGCTTTACGTTTGGCATCAGCATTGTTGATGTAAAGCTGCGCCTGGCACTGCCTGAACGGGTGTATGATTCCATCGAGCTGAAGCTCGGAAGCGGAAACGTGGATGCCGAAGGGATTCGCGCGAACGAGCTGCTCATCCAGGTAGGCTCCGGCAGCATCGAGCTGAGCGATATGGAGGCAAGCAAGACCGAGCTCCATTCCGGCTCCGGCAAAGTAGAAGCCGAGGACTCCCGCTTGGGCGAGCTGACAGCCAACCTTAACAGCGGCGATATTAAGCTTGAGAATGTTCAAGGCAGCCTGAAGGCCGAAACGGGCAGCGGCAGCATCAAAATCGAGCTGCAAAATCTGGCCAGCCCGATTGAAGCCAGAACTTCCAGCGGCAGCATCAGGATCGCCTCGGACACTCTCCCGGATTCCGCGTCCGTCCGCTATTCCACCGGCTCAGGCCAATTCCATAATAATTGGGGCGGCTCGGAGCGGGACGGCGAGCTTGTGATCGGCAGCGGCAGCGTGCCCGTCCGCTTAAGCACAGGCTCCGGCAACATTACGCTGGAAAAAGGATAATCCATTTCATTTCGCCCGCCGGTTATCCGGCGGGCGATTTTTGTTCTGGCGCCTATGGATTGGCTGCTTGAGCTGCGGGCATCCTTCGTTTTGATGGTCCGCTGATCGCAGCATCCTTGAATGATTCCCGCCACAGGAGTAATGTTAGAGGGCCGGTGAAAAAAGCGGAGCCGAAGATCGAGCCCGTAGAAGCGTAAGCTTGTAATACGTCGGATTTCTACCGCTAGTCGCTGTTCCATTCAAAGAAATCTGAGGTCAAGAGCGATCGGAGGGCCGATCTTTGGCGCAGCGGTATTTTCGCCATCCTGTTAGAGCTTAGAGGAGGATGCCTAGTGAAACAAACACAAGACAGGCTGCCATCTTTCATATTGATCATTACCGCCGTTGATGCGGAGAGGGACGCGATTGTGCGCGGACTGCTCAAAGCTTTTCCCGAAGAGGTATGCGGTGAGGCGGAAGGTCCGCTGCGGCGTGTCGGCCGCTGCATCGTCGTCGCTGGCGGCGTAGGCCCGGCGGCTGCCGCGGCCAGCACGGCGCTCGCCATTGCCGGCGGGCCCGAGCTGCGCTGCGTGATCAGCGCGGGCATCGGCGGCGGGTTCCCCGGAGCCGCGCCTGTCGGCTCCGTCGTGGCGGCGAGCGAGATCGTGTGCGCCGATCTCGGAGCGGAAACCGCGCAGGGCTTTGCCAGCGTGGACGAGCTGGGCTTCGGCTCGCGAAGCGTACCGGTGAGCCGCGAGCGCGCCGAGGCGCTGGCTGCGGCGCTGCGGGCCAGCGGCCTGCTGGCGGTTGCGGCGCCAGTGCTGACGCTGTCCACGGTGACGGGCAGCGCAGAGACGGCCGCCGAGCTGCAGCGCCGGGTTCCCGGGGCTGCGGCGGAGGCGATGGAGGGTTATGGCGTGGCCCTCGCCGCCTCGATGCAAGGCGTCGAGGCGATGGAGATCCGCGCCATCTCCAATGCGGTCGGCCCGCGCGACCGCGATGCCTGGCGCATCGGCGACGCGCTTGCGGCGCTGGAGCGGACGGCGATGATTTTACCGGAGGTGCTCGAGCTCAAATGAAAATCGCTTACTCCCCATGCCCTAACGACACATTTGTCTTTCACGCCTGGGCGCATGGTTTAATCCAAGGCGCGCCGGAGTTGGACGTTACCTATGCGGATATTGACATCACTAACGGCTGGGCCGCTAAAGGCGAAGGACCCGAGGTCATGAAAATATCATATGCCGCCCTCCCCTATGTGCTTGACCAGTATGCGCTTATTCCGTGCGGCGGCGCATTGGGGCGCGGCTGCGGCCCGCTAGTGCTGACGGCAGGCGGCGGAGCCGTCCGCCTAAGCGATGCAGACGGCTCTAAGGATGACAATGCCCGTCTAAGCGAAGCTTCCGGGGTCACTGGCCTGCCCACTGCCGGCTCCGCCCATGCCCATAGCGGCGCGTCCGCCCCAGGCATGGATCCGGGCTGGCTCAGCGGGCGGACGGTCGCTGTCCCAAGCGACCGCTCCACGGCTTATTTGCTGTTCCGTCTCTGGGCCGCGCAGCAAATTCCCGGCGGCTTGCCGAACATCGTCGTACTGCCCTTCCATGAAATTATGCCTGCCGTGCGCGACGGCAAAGTTGACGCCGGACTCGTCATTCACGAAGCGCGATTCACCTATCCCGACTACGGCCTTACGCTGATGGCGGACATGGGGACTTGGTGGGAGGCGGACACCGGACTGCCGATACCGCTTGGCGCAATCATTGCCCGCCGCGGCATGGATGTAGAGGCGCTGACACGCTGGACACAGGCTTCGGTGGAATACGCTTGGGCGAATCCCGCCGCTTCGGCCGAATACGTTCAAAAGTACGCACAGGAAATGTCGCCGGAGGTCGCGCGTTTTCATATCGGGCTCTACGTGAATGAATTCACCCGCTCCTTGGGCGAAGACGGGCTTCGCGCAGTGGAGTCGCTGCTTGGCAGAGCGGCTAGCGAAGGCCTTGTGCCGAAATTTGATCCCGCCCTGTTAAGAGCATAACACTGTCTTGCTTTGAAACTCATACTTAATCCCGAGCCGTCTTCCGGCTCGGTTTTTTTTGTTTTGCACGGCCCTTCATCAATGGTTTTTAACAAAATTGCACATACTTGACAAAGAGGCGACTTCCGAGTAAATTAAACATATGAACAGTTGATCATATGTTATAAAGACATTTATAAGCGAACCACGGGGTTATTTACACTAAGGGAGGAACAATCGATGAAGGAGCAAAACCCATCCTGCAACCACGACCATAAGGATCACGCTCATTCGCATGACGGCTCGCCGGACGGGGCTCCATCCAAGAGCAAACGGCGCCAAGATCACAGCCATGGCCACAATCACGGAGGGCATGGACATAGCCACGGGGGCCATTCCCACGCCAGCGCGCGCGACGGAAACCGTTCCGGCCTGCTGATCGCTCTGATCATTACCGCCGGCATCATGGTCCTCCAGTTTTTTGGCGGCTTGCTGACGAACAGCTTGGCCCTTCTATCGGACAGCGGCCATATGCTGAGTGATACAAGCGCATTGGCGTTAAGTCTCCTCGCAATCTGGTTCGCAGCTAAACCGGCATCGCTGAAACGGACGTTCGGTTTCCACCGGTTTGAAATTTTGGCCGCGCTTTTCAACGGCGTAACGCTCATCGCCATCGCCATTTTTATTATTGCCGAGGCTTGGGAACGCTTCTTGAACCCGCCTGAAGTATCCAGCAATCCAATGATTGTCATCGCCGTAATCGGCTTGCTCGCCAACATCGCCAGCGCCTGGTTCTTAATGCGCAAAGGCGATGTGAAAGGCAACGTGAATATGAAAAGCGCCTACCTCCACGTCATCGGGGATGCGCTCGGGTCAGTCGGCGCCATCGTTGCAGGCATCCTGATGTCCGTGTTCGGCTGGTACCAAGCCGATCCCATCATCTCCGTTGTCGTGTCGCTGTTAATCGTTAAAAGCGCCTGGGGAATGATGAAGAGCACCATCCATATCCTGATGGAGGGAACGCCTCCTTCCGTCGATCCGGAGACGGTACGCAGCGACCTGCAGGCGCTTGCCGGCGTTGTGGATGTGCATGACCTACACATCTGGACGATTACCTCCGGCATTGACTCCATGACCTGCCATCTGAAAGTGGACGATAACGCCGACAATCAGGACATTTTGCAAAAAGCCTTGCTTCTAATGAAAAACGACTACGAAATTGAGCATTGCACGATTCAAATCGAAACCTCCAAGCTGAATCACGCCAAGCTCGGCATCTGAGCCGCTTTCTATTAACACCAATAGCCCGAATCGCAGAATCGCTGCGGCTCGGGCTTTTTTGAGCGTGAATAGACAATAGACTTGCAGACAACAGTCCAAGCATTGCGGAAGTCATGGAATACACTGTAGGGCAAGGAGGTGAACACTATGGCAAGATTAATTGATTTTAGAACATCAACGAACATATCTCTAGCGAATGAAGGATTCCCGTTAAGCACATTTCCGGTCGGCACCCCGGTTTTGTTCGGACAGGTAGGTTTGAACGTTTCACCGGACGAGACCGGTGTGTTACGCGCCCTGATTAAAGGGCAAGCCGGCATATTTATTTTCCCGGATTCGGAATTTGATCCCTTGTTCAAGCTGGATGTTGTGCGGGGCACATCACCGACCGATCCGCTTATATCCACAACCTATGTTCAATATTTGGCATCCATTCCGGGAGTTCAAGACGTAACGGTGACAGCTGCGGATTACAATGTCCCTCCTCCTGAAGCCGGCCCGCTAATTTACTCCATATTTGCAACGTCGGTTAATGAAGAGCTTGGACGGCCGGGACCGGAGAACTTTAATGCTTCCGTCTATACGGATTAATCCAACTGGCTTGAATTTACGCAACTGATTTTCATATATGGAGGTGACCTTAATGACTAGAATGCTCGATACAAGAACATCCGATAATATCCCTAACGGCCAGCGGGAAACTCCCGTCAGCACCTTTTTACCTGCAAGAGTCTATCAAATCGGCACTCTCGGCTTGAATGTTGCTCCCAATACGCAAGGCGTACTTCGTGTTGAATTCAGAGGCGTGCTTGGCGTGACCAATCTACCCGAACAGCCTTCAAATATCTCAGTCCGTTTTTTCGTCGTACGCGGCTCACTCCCGACCGATCTCAGAGTAGCATCAGCATTTGAAACCTACTCTAACATGCAAACCGGCAATCATGTTGTCATCGTCAACGGAAATGATTATAACGTTCCCGCTCCCGCTTCCGGCACACTTATCTATACGGCATTCGCCGAATCATTAGGCGGGGAAAGCGGACGGCCGGGACCGGAAACCTTCACCGCTTCCGTATTTACCGACTAAATATATGGCATCCATCATAGAAAGGAGGCTATTTAATGTTTCAGCTGCTTGATGCAAGAACCTCGACCAATATTCCGCTTGGCGGCTTTTTATTTCCAACAAGCACTTTTTTATTTGAGAATCCTACACTAGCCGGCCAAATCGGCCTGAACGTTCCGCCAGATACACAGGGCGTTATCAGAGTCAAGCTGGAAGGGCAGGTCGGCGTATATATTGTTGAAGAAAATCTCTTCTCTCCTTTAGTTCAGGTCACTATAGTAAGAGGAGAAGAGGCAACCGATCCGCTAGTCTCGACAACTATCGTGCAGTTTCAACCGTCGGAAACCGGAGTGAAAAACATTGCCATTGAAGCTGCGGATTTTGAAGTCTCTGCTCCGGCATCCGGAGTTCTGATTTATACCATGTTTGTAACATCCTTATCCGAGGATGTCGGCCGTTCCGGGCCCGAATGCCTGACTGGCGTTGCCGTGACGGGCTAATCCTGCTTCCCACATCCGCTAGCCCGCATGCCCGAATTGCAGTTCACTGCGCATTCGGGCTTTGCGTTTATTAACCGGATATAAATTGAATGATTCCTATTCCTACCAGCAAAAGAATGATGAGGGCCGCACCGACAGCGCAGCCGATCATGAACCGGGCAAAATTGCTTCGGCCCCTGCGGTTTCCCCCCGCTTCAAGCTCCTCCACCCGCTGGCGAAGCTCCTGTACTTCCTTTTCCGTGTCTATTTTGAACCCTCCATTCCGAGAATTTCCACCATCTATCATACAATAATCCCAATAATTATATATAAGTTTTCTATTATTTAATTCCCCAGCTCTAGATATATGCGTCCCTTACCTTCTTAAATTCATAACATGGAGCCCTTGGCGGTCCGAACTATTTAGCAGGCTCAATCTTGGCGGCGCTCCTTTTCAGTATTACACCACAGGAGGCACAACGCTGATTTTAAAGAATAGAGGCGGAACCTTTTGGAGGCCATGTTATAATTAAACTTAAATCCGTCTATATTCTGCATAAGGAGATCCAATCCATGGCCTACATTCGCCCGCTTCATACTGACGCCGACTTTCAAGAAGCTCTGGATGACCGCATTCCCGTTCGCGTATTCCGCAATGACCATATGATTGAAAACGGAAGTCCAATCGTTCGTTTCGATGAACAGACAGTTGTACTGCAGTCGGACGTCGCCGATTTTACTTATCACTCCCGGTCGGAGTGCGAATTTTTTGAGCTCCGCAAACGGAACTGAAGTTTAAAACATGCAAAAAAAGAGGTCTCCCAGGAGACCTCTTTTTACTTTAGTACAGTTACATTTGCAGCTGCTTCAGGTTGTAAAACTCGCCTTTTCGAGCGATCAGCTCATCAAATGAGCCGATTTCCACAATGCGCCCGCGTTTCATTACGACAATTCTATCCGCATGGCGGATCGTAGAAAGCCGATGCGCCACGATAAAGGTGGTACGGCCTTTAATCAGCTCCTGCATTGCCTGCTGCACATGATGCTCCGAGGCGTTGTCGAGCGCAGATGTCGCCTCATCCAGCAAAATAACGCTAGGGTTGCGCACGAGCGCCCTGGCGATGGCAATCCGCTGGCGTTGTCCGCCGGACAACTTCCCGCCATGCTCGCCAACCATCGTATCGATGCCTTTCGGCAGCCTTGCCACCATTTCCGTCAGATGAGCCATCTCGACAACCTCCATCACCCGCTCGTCGCTAATTCCTTGCAGCCCGTAGGTAATGTTGTCGCGAATGGAGCCCGAGAACAAAATATTGGTCTGCGGCACGACGGCCAGATGGCGCCGATATTCCGACAGATCCAGCTCCGTCAGCGGCACTCCGTCCACGCTCACGCGGCCGGAGGTCGGATTCAGGAAGCCGATGACAAGGTTTAAAATCGTCGATTTTCCCGCTCCGGATTCCCCGACAAACGCGACGCACTCTCCTGCTTTTACATCCAGATCCACCTGTTCCAGCACATGCTGCTCGCCGTCCTTAAACTTGAGCTGCACGTCCTCGAACTTAAACTCCCCGCTCAGCTTGGTCAGCTTCAGCTTGCCGGAATTATCCTCAATATCCGTCGAGCGGAGAATTTCCGTAATCGAGGAGATCGATTCCGAGCCCTTGGCGATGATCGGATAAACGTTCATCAGCGTAGAGACGGAGCCAAGAATCATCGCAAAATAACCCTGGTACAGTACGATGTTGCCGACCGGAATGCTGCCGATGAACGCCAGATACGCCGTAAACAGCAAACAAATCACCTGTACGACCTGGAACGTGACCCAGCCCGATGCGCCGAAATAAGCTTCGACAATGTCCAACCGGTAGCCTTTGCCCTGCAGCCGTTTCAGCGTTGTGTCGATCCGGTCGATCTCAACCTGCTCCAGACCGTGCGCCTTCGTGACCGGAATCATCTCGACCATCTCCGAAACGTGGCTGCTCATCGTCTCGATTTCCTTGCGGAACTCGTTGTTGCTTCGTTTAATGCGCCGCTTGAATACTTGCATGACCCCGATGGCCGCCGGAATCGTCAGCACGAAGAACAGAGAGACGAGCCAATTGGAATACAGAGTAAGACCAAATGCGATCACAACGCTGAAAATCGAAGGAACAAACGCCAGCATCAGCTGTTTGGACATACCCTCGACTGCTTCCACGTCGCGCAGCACCTTTGACTGCAGCCTGCCGGCCGCCAGCTCCCGGTGCGAGTTAATGGACAGCTGCTGCAGCTTGCGCACAAGCGCTCCGCGCAGTCCCGCCTCCACGGCTCGGATAGCCCGGCTCAAATAGCTGACGTAAGCGGCGTGTGTCGGAATATTTTGCAGCACAACTACAAGCAGCACGGCGAAGTTGATCCATAGCTCATTCATGCTGTGCCCCGCCGGCTTCGCCACAATATTAATGATGTTGGCTGTGACGATTGGCAGCAGATAAACAGGCAGATTTTTGATGTTCATGAACACGATTGAGATGGCTAAGTTCAGAAAATTGCCCTTGTACAACGACAGAAGATACTGCAGCGCCGTCCGATTTCCTGGCTTTACAGCTTGCTGGAAAGTCTGTTCAAAAGAACTGCCGCGCAGCTGGACCTCTGCGGTCCGATTTGACATGATGTGATCCGCCCCTTGCCACTATATAGGTTAGCCTAACTTCATCGATTTCTACTGTATCATCGGCAATATAAAAGATGGTCAAGAGATCTGTCAATGGAGTAATGCAGGAAAATGTTATCAACTCTATAATTCGGACAATAATACGCTTGAAAGGGGACCTTTGCGACATATCCGTCACCAAATTATTGATGATCCAGCAAAATTATCCTCGAAATGAAATGTGTTATGAAACTGCATGCCCGCCGTGTTCTCTTTCCTCCTTTTCTCATATTCTAGCTCTGTAGAATACGAAATTAAGGAGGGTCTCTCTCATGCCATATAACTTGGAATACAATAAAACCGATAGCTATGGCAAGCGCCCCAACGCAAGTAACGTGTTAGTCCTGTTTATCCTCCTCTTCGTCGTCCTCTGCACCTTCTCCCAACATTCCGTTGCGCCCGAAGAATATCCCATTATCGGCACTAGCTCCGAAGGGTTTGGGATTAAAAATAATACTAACTTTGAGTTTTTTTTGTATCGACTAGCGGGAAATGTTCCGGATAAGCCGCCAACAAATCTTACCCTTCCCCCCAATGGCGGCAGTACAACGGTCTACGTTCAAAGTACCGCCGGCGAGTTCCGTTACGTTGAGGCCGAGTTCTGGGTGTACGATCCAAGAGGCGGTATAGATCCCGAACAAGCCGGCCAAGTGAAGTTACGGATGATTGTAAGTCGGCGTTCGGGCAGATCCGCTTATAGAGACATCGATCAGGTGCAGATCAATCGTGCCCCGACGATTGACTATAATATCGGGTTCTGGAGAACGGACATCACCTTTGTTAATCGTTAAAATGCCGCGCGGCGATTGCGGCATGCCGTCCGTAAAGCCAAGACTGTTTGAGACAACGCAAAGAAGAGACTCCGCAGGGAAGCCTCTTCTTTGCGTTGTTATTCGGCGCTTGATTCCATAAAGCAGGAAAGTCAACCTACCGTTTCTTTTTGCGCAGGCCCTCCATCAGCTTTTTCCCTGTTGGCGTTTGCGCCAGCCCGCCTCCGGCCGTTTCG
Organism: Paenibacillus pasadenensis; assembly: GCF_023715725.1. GTDB lineage: Bacteria > Bacillota > Bacilli > Paenibacillales > Paenibacillaceae > Paenibacillus_O > Paenibacillus_O pasadenensis_A. Next base: position 10,985 of record NZ_JAMBOT010000011.1, on the reverse strand, counting down.
CGGTGTTTCTCCGGCATGGCCGCGCCAACCTCAAGCATGACCTGGACCACCTCGTCGGACGGAATGACGCTGCGCACGCCTGCAAGCGCCATGTCGGCTGCGGCCAGAGCAGTAACAGCGCCGAAGCCGTTTCGTACTATACAAGGAATTTCCACCAGACCGCCGACGGGATCGCAGATGAGGCCAAGCGTATTTTTCAGCGCCAGGCCTACCGCATGCACCGCCTGCTCCGGCGTGCCGCCGCGCAGCTCCGTCAGCGCTCCCGCCGCCATTCCGATTGCGGAGCCGACCTCCGCTTGGCAGCCGCCCTCGGCCCCGGACACGAAGGAATTGTTGGCGATGACATAACCGATTGCGCCGGCAGCGAACAGCCCCTCCGTCATCCGGTTGTCATCCCAGCCAAACCTCTCCTGCGAGCTGACGAATACACCCGGGATAATGCCGCAGGAACCTGCCGTCGGCGTTGCCACGATACGGCCCATGGAGGCGTTAACCTCCGATACCGCAAGCGCATAAGCCATCGCTCTCCCCGCATCGCCGCCCAGGCTGGGCTGCGAGCTTTTGTTGTAGGCGGCAACCCGCTGAGCGTCAAGGCCGGTTAAGCCGCTGCGCGAGGTTGTATCCCGGGTCAGGCCGTTGTGCACGGCTTCCTTCATGATGCCGTAGTATTCCTTCATGCTGGCGAACTCCGCCGCCTCGTCACGGCCGGATTCTTTTGCCTGCTGCTGAATCATTAAACGTCCGATTGTCAATCCGCTTTCCCTGCTGCGCTCACTTAGCTCCTTCAGCGTCCGAAAGTTCAAACGGCGACTCCTCCTCTTCTCCGTTTAAATTTACATAGTCTGTGCCAAGCACATTCGGCAATCCGCGAATTTGCCGCAGCAGCCCTTGCTGCGCCTCGCCGTCCAGCTCCACGACAGCCAGCGCCTCGCCCTGCCGCTCCATGCGGCTGAGAGAAAGCCCGGCAATGTTAAGGCCAGCCTGCTGCAGCGCTGCCGTCAAGGCTGCGATAACGCCAGGCTGGTCGCTGTGGCGGACCAATAAAGCAGGACAGGCGCAGCCAAATTTCACGGAGAAACCGTTAACCTCAACGATTTCCACGTTGCCGCCTCCTATGGAGGTGCCGAGCAGCGAAAGCCGTTGTCCACCTGCTCCTTGGAGCTCCAGCCGGACCGTATTAGGGTGAGGGAACAAGCCCTTTCCTTCACGAAAAATCAGTTCCATGCCCGCCTCTTCCGCCAGCTCGATAGCATCTGGCAGACGAGGATCGTCGGTTCTGAAGCCAAGCAGTCCGCCTGCAATCGCCGTATCTGTCCCGTGTCCCTGATAAGTCGCAGCAAAAGAGCCGTAGAAACTGACCCGGGCTGCGTCAGGCATAACGCCAAGCAGTCTGCGGGCCGCCAGGCCGATGCGTGCCGCGCCTGCGGTGTGAGAGCTTGAAGGGCCGATCATGGAAGGCCCGATAATTGAAAACACATCCTTAAAGCGCATGGCCGCCGTCCTCCTTTGCTTGTTCAGAACACCGCCCTGCCCCTATCTTACCCAACACGCCAAAAAAGGACAGGGCGGAGGCATACAACAAAACAAGAGCCTTAAGCTCCCATTCTCTTGTATCCCACCGCTCTGTCCTTTGTACCTGAGAGTTGCCTCCCGCCTTGCGGCGAAAGTTTCCCCTTGGGTGATTCCTGCGCCCGCGGCGCGGAATTCTCTCCAGAGCTGCGTCCGGCAAAGGTCCTTTTGCCTGAGAGATTCCCCCTTGCCGGGTTTGCTCCTTCGGCGCTGCCCTGAACGTCCGGGCAATCTCTCCCGCTGCCATCATCCGCTGTGCATATCCCATTATATGCAGTTGGACGGCGATCATCAACCGGGAAAAGCCTCTTCTGAGAAAATTGTGCAAACGCTGTCTTTTATAAAAGACAGAACGCAGCATCTAGGCGGTTCCCGCTGTCCGACGCCGCATTCTGTATGATATTAAGGCGACTAAGCAGCCACAGTAAAACTGCCGTTCATCCAGCAGCTAACAGCTGGATGACTGGAGCTGCCTGCCAACCGGCCTGTGCTGCTGAAGCCGATGTTCGCTTGCGGGCTGTCTGCCGCACCAGACTCCGGTTGAACGGCTCTGCTCGCCTGCACGCGGCCTGCAAGATTCGCCGCCGCTACTGCTGGCTCCAGTGCGTCCTGCTCCGCCAAAGCGGCGATCGCCGCGGCATCACCGGTGCGCAGCGCAGCGGCCAGCATGCGCACGCGGGCTAGCAGCCCCTCGTCAGCCGGTTCTCGCAAGCCGCCCGCCTGCAAATCGCGCCGCACCTCGCCCAATGCGCGCCTTGCCCGGTGCATAGCCGCTTTAACCGCGCCTTCCGTCATGCCAAGACGTTTTGCAGTTTCCGCGATGGCGCTGCCGTGCATTTCGCGCAGCAGCCATACCGCCAGCTGCAGCGGCGTTAAACGGCGGTCCAGGGAGTGAAGCATCAGCTCCAGCTCCCAGCTGTCCGCCTGCTGCTCCGTCTCCGGCTGAAGCGGCATAAGCTCGGGCAGCAGACGCTGGCTCAGCGCATTACGGCGCTGCTGATCCGTCCATAAATTCCGTGCGATGCGCAGCAGCAGAGCTTCCGGGTTAGCATGGTTCTCCCAGCCTGGATAAGCAAGCGCGCGGCACCAGACGGACTGCTCCAAATCCTCGGCTTCCCAAGGCTTCCCTGTCAGCGCCAGGCAATATCTGCGCAGCGCCGAACGCTCCGTTTCCAGCTTTGACGCCATATTCATGCAGCGGCAGCTCCTTTCCACATATACGAATTCGGTACTTAGTAAACGAATGAGCGATGGCGGAGGATACGCAATTCCTCAAAATATTTTTCTCCCTGATTGCCCGTATCCTTCCCGTACCCCGGAACGTTTTCCATGTGCAAGAAGCATTCGGTTCCGCCTCCCAAAGCGGGCCTTCCAAGGAGGAACACTCAATGAACCATGTGCCGTTTGTCGTTGAGCAAACCAATAAAGGCGAGCGCTCCTACGACATTTATTCCCGTCTGCTTAAGGAAAGAATAATTATGGTCGGCTCCGCTATCGATGACGCCGTAGCAAATACCGTTATTGCGCAGCTTTTGTTTTTGGCAGCCGATGACGCCGAGAAGGATATTTACATGTATATTAACAGTCCGGGCGGTTCAACAACAGCCGGCCTTGCGATTTACGACACGATGCAGCTCGTCAAGCCGGATATCCAAACCATCTGCACGGGAGCGGCTTTTTCGTTTGGAGCGATTTTGCTGCTTGCCGGGGCCAAAGGAAAACGCAGCTCCCTTCCCAACAGCGAGATCATGATCCATCAGCCGCATGGCGGAGCTCAAGGGCAGGCAAGCGACATCGCCATTTCCGCCAAGCGCATTCTGCACACTCGCGATACGCTGAACCGGATTACCGCCGAGCGCACCGGACAACCGCTTGAGAAAATCGAGCGGGATATGGACCGCGATTATTTTATGTCGGCGCAGGAGGCTCTGGAATATGGAATTATCGATCGCATACAAGCTTAGCGCGACCGCGATTGTTCCATTCGCGATTATCGATCGTATACAATCTTAACGCGACCGCGATTGTTCCATTCGCGATTATCAATCGCATACATTCCTTACACGCGGGAATACATTCTAATCAAGAGGTGATTTCCATGCTCGCTAAACTCAAAGGGCAAAAGGTACTCGTCCACTTTATCGACGGAACGCTTGCGGACGGCGGTATTCTAGAGGATTTTGACGATAAGTATATCAAGTACACCACTGAATATCAGGAGCTTTATATTCCAATCACGTCGGTTCGTGAAATCAAATTCAATCTGAAGGAAAGAGAACGGCCCAAGGTTGGCTTCGGCTGACAAGCTAAAAGGTGAAACGACTACAGCCCCGTATCCGGCCTCTCGGAAAACCGGGGCTTTTACTGCAGGCCAACGCCTGCTTTATTTATTCATCTCTAACGTAATGCTCAACAAACTCGATTTTGTATAAAAGAACAATCATTTCAAATAGGCCGCCTAAATTCATCAAGCCGTAGTATTCCGTAGTCCTAATTTTTAGTCCTTCAATTCGTTCCACTGTTAACGCCGCGCCCATTCGCTGTTTTTCGGTTTGAATCCCGACCTTCAAAAATATCCATCGCCGTTACCTTGCCTTTACGTTCGACTGTTGCTATAATAGCCGTTAAATTCAATGGTTAGCAGCAACACAACCAAGTTCCCTAGGGTTCCGCGGCGTACAGCATCGTGCCGGACTGGTCCGAGAGGGAACGGCCGGCCGATAGGCCGTGCTCACACGGAGGGATAAAAGCCCGGGAGATGACCGCTGTAGCGGCCTGTCTACCCGGGCATTTTTGCGGACATTTTGACTGCGAAATAAGGGCATACTGCAATCATTACACCGCTGCAAAAATAATGCCGAACTTTCAAATGGGCGAATACAGGCGGCGAATACGGAAAAGGCGCCTTGCCAAGGCAGCTCTTTGAAGTATGAGGTCAACGGTTAATCGCTGCGGCCGCGGAAGGGGATTATTTAGATGAACAAACACTGGCTGAAAATTTTTGTGGCAGGCGTATTTGAGGTAGGCTGGGTTATAGGCCTCAAACATTCCAACACTCCTTTGGAATGGGCGGCGACTGCCGTAGGCATTTTGGTCAGCTTTTACGTCATGCTGGACGCGGCGCGCCATCTGCCTGTCGGAACCGTTTACGCCGTTTTTGTCGGACTTGGCACTGCAGGAACGGTCATTATGGATATGTTACTGTTTGGCGATCCGTTTAAACCGATGAAGCTTTTTCTTATCGCCGTTCTGCTGCTTGGCGTTATCGGTCTGAAAATGATTGGCAGCGAGCCAGCTGCACAGAAGGAAGGTGCACGCTAATGGCTTGGATCTATCTCGTTGGAGCCGGATTGTTTGAGGTGTTCGGCGTCACAATGATCAACCGAATAAACCAACGGCGCAGCATGAAGAATTACTCGCTGATGTCCGCTGGATTCGTCTGCAGTTTCTTTTTGTTAAGCCTAGCCATGCGAGACCTTCCGATGGGAACCGCTTATGCCGTATGGACCGGCATCGGAGCTTCCGGCGGCGCGCTGGTCGGAATGCTTTATTATGGCGAGTCCAAAAGCACGATGCGCATTCTCTGCATTACGCTTGTGCTTGCAGCCGCAGTCGGATTAAAGGCGCTAAGTTAAAAGCTTATTCTGCCGCAATAAATTGGTGCTCCCAGGCTTAGAACCGGCAGCGCCCCAAGCTTAGCAGTATAGCAAAAGCCTTTCCCCGTTGCCCAGGGAAAGGCTTTTATTTATTCCGCCTGAACGGCTCCAACCTCTTGGTTGAACCGGTTCAGATCCGCTTCGCGCAGCTCCAGCTTAAGCCGTGTGCCCGCCTCTTCGTATTCTGTTTCCAGAACCTGAGCATGCTCGTTGAAAAATGCAACCCAGGCGCCCTTATCGTACGGCACAACCACTTCCGCCATGACATAATCCCGGAACACCTGCTTGCGGATCGCTCCGACCAGCTCTGCTACGCCTTCGCGGCGGGCTGCTGCCAGGTAGATCCGGTCGTTTTCGATACGAGGATAACTAGTTCCGGCCAGATCGGACTTGTTGAACGCATAGATCATCGGAATCCCCTCTGCGCCAAGCTCCTTCAGCGTCTCTTCCGTCACTTCAATCTGCTGTTTAAATTCCGGGTTGGAGGAATCAACGACATGCACGAGCAGATCGGCCTCCGACACTTCCTCCAGCGTCGAACGGAATGCTTTGATGAGATGATGCGGCAGGCCGCTGACAAAACCGACCGTATCGGTCAGCAAGAACGATTTGCGGTCCGGCAGCTCGATGCTGCGCACGGATGTTTCCAATGTGGCGAACAGCATATCTTTAGCCAAAACAGTTTTTCCGGATTCCGGGTGGAACGTGTCGACCAGAGCGTTCATCAGCGTCGACTTGCCCGCATTGGTGTAGCCAACGAGACAGATTACGGGAATTTCGTTCTTTTTGCGGCGCTTGCGCTGTATCTGCCGCTGGGCGACTAACTTCTCTAGCTCAGTTTCCATCGCATGGATGCGATCCTCGATCCGTCTGCGGTCGAGCTCCAGCTTCGTCTCGCCGGCGCCGCGGTTTTTCAGGCCGGAGCCGCCGCCCTGACGGCCAAGCGACTCACGCAGGCCGACCAGGCGGGGCAGCATATAATTGAGCCGCGCTACCTCAACCTGCAGCTGCGCCTCTTTCGTCTGCGCGCGCTCCGCAAAAATATCCAGAATGACAATCGTGCGGTCAATTACTTTCGTTTTTACCGCTGCTTCCAGGTTGCGGATTTGTGACGGCGACAGCTCGTCGTTGCAGATGACGGTAGGCGTGTCGTAAGCCTCCATCAGATGAGCCAGCTCTTCCAGCTTGCCGGAGCCAAGATAATGGGTGCTGTGAATGCGCTCCGCTTTCTGGGTTAACTCCGCTACAACTTCAATGTTGCAGGCTTCAGCCAGATTGCGCAGCTCCTCCATGGAGTAAGCGAATTGGTGGTTGTTTTGCTCGTGCACACCAACGAGTATGGCTTTTTCGCGTAGTTGTTGCGTCATATCAATCATCCTCTCGGGGGTCATAGGTAAAGTCGTTCTCGCTCATGGAAAATGCGCACAAAAAAACACGGGCGGTTCGCGCCCGTGTTCGTGCCGTTCAGCAAAGAAACCTCCGAGAGGGCAGCCGTCGAGAACAGAGGCGGCACAACCGCGTATTCTCAACCGCATACCCCTCCATAGCGTGAAGAAGCATTCCTCATGCCCGCAGAACAGTATAACAACCGTCAGCATATAGCAAAAAAGGACGCAAATGGGCTATGAACATGGATTCATCCACATCTCGAAATCCCTGCACTAAGGCAGAACATGGGCGCTATTCAATTAGCCACGCACCGTGCGGATCCGGATGTAATGAATCACACGTAACCCTCCGTTCAAGCGTGAACAGCCATTTTCGAAAAGAGCCGTTCCGCAGTAAGTGGTTCGAGTGTATCACAGTTCCTTCCAGCCGTGCAACCGGGCACAACGCCTATAGTTGTTCTATACCCTATAATGGTCCGGTTGCCTTCAAGCTATGCCGAGAAGTGCCGCCCTTTAGACTTCTTTCACGCTCCCCTTCTCCTGACGCGGCCAAAACGTGTAACTGAAACTGATGACAAAGTCGATGGCCAGTACAAGGCTCCAAATGCGAATCGTTCCCATAAACGCCTCCGTCCGCTTCACATCTCCTATATAAAGAATCATGCCGTACAGAATTCCAGCTCCAATTGCAAAGGCTAACAAATGGCTTAGCCAGCCACGGCGTTCACGAGCGGCATGCTTTCGGCCATATTTAGCAGGTTTCACCGGAGCGGGTCCGGCCGCAAAACGATGACGAAACCTAACATCCGCCCAAGCGATGAAGGAATGGCCCCACGCAATCGAAACGCCTATATATATCGCTCCTAAACTGTGCGTCAGTCCGGCAGTTCCGCCCTGCTGCAAGTCAACAAGGACGGCGGCAAGCAAAATGAGATCGACGATAGGGGTCGCAATGAGCAAAGCAGCTCCTGTGCGCGGCATTCGGAGAATATAACGAAAAGAAAGTCCAGCCACAACGAGCGCCCAAAACGCAATCTCACAGCCGATAATCAAAGCGGTAATCATAGAACCGACTCCTTTTTACAACACAGTTGTATTAAATTACCTTTCGCATATTAGCACAGTTGTATTATAAAAAACAAGATGTTACACTGGACCTATGCCTAAAATTGTCGATCACAACCAACGCCGGGAGGAACTTGCCCAAGCGGCCTGGCGCGTTATAAAACAAGGCGGCATCGAAGCCGCCACTGTACGCAAAGTTGCTGAGGAAGCCGGCATGTCTCTGGGCTCTCTGCGCCATTATTTCGAGACCCAGTCCGAGCTAATTGCCTTTTCCATGGATCTGGTGTCCAATCGGGTCACAAAAAGAATCCGGCAGACTCCGCTTACCGGCAATATTAGAACAGACTGTATCATGCTTGCCGCTCAGGTGCTGCCTTTAGACGAGGAACGCCGGATTGAGGGAGAGGTGTGGCTTGCAATGACCGCCAAATCTCTAGCCGATCCATCTCTGCGCATCCTGTTTCTGGAAGTGCACGACAGCCTGCTTCGCCTGTTTGAGCAAATCGTTTGCAGGTGCTGGGGCCAGCCCTATAACCGCCCTCTGTCGCCGGTGGCGGCTGCAGAAGCCCGCGCTCTCCATGCTCTTATTGATGGTCTTGCCGTGCATCTCCTTTTCGAACTGGAGGGACTAAGCCCGGAGACGGCGATGGCCCTCGTGGAGCGCCAATTGGACCGGATTATCGGCATGGGCGATCAATAATTCTGATAAAAAAGAACTTGCTTCCATGTCCATGGAACAGCTTCAAATCGCATTCCAACAAAATTAAGAAACAGTCGCCGATTAATGATCGGCGACTTGAAGTTTACCATTATTCAGATTTCTGTACTTTTATAACTATTGTGTCGAGCAGTTTACCGTTTACGTAAGGAAGGATTCGCCACAGGCCAGGTTCCGGAAAATTTAAGGAATTTACTGACTGCCTTACTCCTCCCCCAATTGCCGCAAATGGCTGCTTAATTCCATAAGCTTTGGATGAAAATAGCGTCCGTTTTTCAACGCTTCCTTTGCGTAGCGCCTGAATTTCCAGACTGCTTTCCTTGAGCTCGAACGGAAACCGCCAAATACACCACATCGCTTTTTGCGCCTGCCCAGCGTAAAATGGAACGTCAACAAGCCCGATTCGCTCTTCCGTTCCAATCATTTTAACGGTCCCGGCATTAAAGCGTTCGCTTTCCTCCCAACTCGGCTCTGCATAATGAATGACTGCATCGGCGTAAAACTTGCCATCTACTTTAACCTCTAGACGCCAAGCGCCGCCGAAAGGCACCACGAGATTTGTTGTATACCTTTGAAGCCCTTCGTACCCCGAGCTGGAGGTTGTGATTGTTTCGCTTGACACGAGCTCACTGGCACCAGTTTTCAGATGAATTGCTTGAATAGTCAACTGCTTTCCTTTGAATACCGATAACGGCTCTGTGAAGCTAAAAATAAAACCACTGTACTGTCCCGCCATTCTCTCCGGATCAGGGTATATAGCTAAAATTTTCTTACCGCTTTGCTCATAGATTAACCGCTCCTCAACGAACGAGTCACTGCCAGCCCCGCGCTCTCCCCATCCCGGCAAGAGGTTGTATAATACAATGATGCACACAGCCGCAGCGACAGACATATAAATTACCGAATTAAGCATTCTAATTAACGGCCTTTTCTTTTCAGCCTGCCGCGCCTTGTTCCTAATCTGCATGCTGAGCTCCGTGCGAAAACCATCATCTTGGATGGGCGGATCCCTCAGCAGCGTTTTTAACCGCTCCTCAATCAATGGTTCTCCCCCAAACTAGCCGCCAGCTTCTTTTTTGCCCGGTGGCTTCTCGATTTGACCGTCCCTTCCGAAATTCCCGTTAATTGTGTGATTTCCTTCAATTTTAAATCGTAATGATATTCCAAAATGATTATTTCTCTATATTTCACAGGAAGTTCCAGCACCGCCTGCCATAACATTTCGCGTTCCAGAGTTTCGAAATGCCTGTCCTCAGCCGCAAGCGCCTTTTCAGATGGCAGCCGATCTCCAAGTAACAGTACCTTGCGCACAAATGCGCTTTGCAAATAGTTCAGCGATTTATTCCGCGTTATTTTAAGCAGCCAGCTTTTCAGTGAATTCTCGCCGCCGCGAAACGAATACAGGTTCCGGTAAGCTGCAAGAAAAACCTCTTGGGCCACATCGTCCGCAGCCTCACTTCTCCGGGTCAGGAAGTAGGCAAAATTCCATACGTCGGTACCAAACCGACTCATCATATCTTCCAGCACAGGCCCCCGTTCATAGCCTTCTGCCAAATTCCGCAAATAGTCGAAACGATCAAGCAAGCGCCTCCCCCCTTACTTATAAAACCAGGCAACTCAAAAAAAGTTCCCATGTGATTGCTCTCTCTTTAAAGATAGGAGCCCTTAAAACGCCAAGAAACTTCTAAACATCCTTACGGTGTCTGTCTAGAAGCTTGTACGGATAGTTTGGTTCTATTCTTTAATGACTTGTTTCAATTTGTCTAAATCAAACTCTTTCTCAATTCGATATACTTTGAAAAATTATCCCTACCGGCTCTCTTGTAAAAAACAATTGATCTTCCACACGGTTAAAACCGTGGGATTCCTAGCTCGTTAGCGAACGCAGACCATTTCTGTTTTGTTCAACGGCCAAGTTTAGGGCTAGATCAATAGCCCGTCCTAGTTCAGAGCGTTTAGCTAACTAGGCTGATCGACTGTTACCATCGATCACAGGTTGGCGCATGATATTAATTGCTCCAACTCTGTCTCGGTGTGCAGAATAACCACATGAACACTGGTAGGTTCTATCTTTTGCCTTATTCTTCACTCCGCAAGCAGGACAGAGTTGCGAGGTATAGGCAGGATTGACTTCAATGACTTGAATGCCTGCCATTGCAGCTTTATAGCCAATGAAGGTTTGCAATTGATAGAAGGTCCAGTTATGTAGGTTCTTTGCGTTTTTACGACTTGTTCTTGTCGTTTTTCGAATATGGGTCAGACTTTCTAGCTTAATGATCGATACCCCTTCATGTTGAGCTAGATTCACAATGTGACGGCTGATTTTATGGTTCTGATCTTTCATGTACCTGCTTTCTTTATTCCGCTGCTTTCGAATGGCAGAAAGCTTTTTCAGCTTCCCAAGCTTGCGGCGGTTCGAATTGTACTTGCGCCGAATATACTTGTTCTTTCTGCCGTTGCCGAGGAACTTGGTTTTGCCTGTTGATGTGACAAGAACAGCAGGCACTTTCAAGCCCAGATCAATACCCATCACTTCATGTCCTGTTTGTACTGTTGTTGGACAGGTGAGTGAAATTTGGGCAAACCATT
>NZ_JAMBOT010000010.1 GCF_023715725.1 Paenibacillus pasadenensis | reverse complement strand
AGGGTTGTTCGACTTGCTCATTTATAACGTTGACTTGCTTCACTCGTTGTTCAGTTTTCAAAGAACAAATTCGCTTTATTTCCGCCCCGCCTCTCAGCGGCGACTTAGATAATATATCACGCCCGCCCATTTACATGCAAGTGTTTTTTAAAACTTTTTTCGATTTTCTTTTTAGACCGTGTATAAAGCAAAAACCCCCTGTTTCCAGAGGGTTTTCTTCTTATAGAACAACGGCTTGAATTCCAGCCAATACCGCTACCCCGGGCAGGCCCAATACAACAGCCGTTCCAATAGTTGCCGGGTTTAGCGGAATCTCGGAGCCAGGCAGCAGGCCCGTGCCGTTCAGCAAATACAAACCTGCAGCCGCAGCCGTCAAGTGCAGCGCAAACCTGCTGAACCATGACCATGACCAAAACATTCTGCTCCGCATAAGCGTAATGACCAGTAATATGGAGGACAAGCTCAGCATACTCAGCCAAATCCATTTCATCCCGGAACCCCTCCTTTCCATGCCGGAGAAACCGCGCCAAGCCGTTTTGCTTGCCGCAGCAGCATTTCATAACGTTTCTGAGCCGCTTCTATTGCAAAAACGGCGTAATCGATATGATCATCCCCGGTCGCATGCTCAAAATGATATTGCGCATTTATCCAATCTCGATGCGCCTCCTGAATTTCCGCAAGCAGCTCCTCCACCCCAATCCCGGCAGGATTGGACTGCATGCTGATCGCCACCGCTTCCTCCCGGCCGCCCAACCGCAGCCTCACTCCCATGCCATCCACTCCTTCGGCTTGTCCTGGTCGTTGACTCGTTTGCCTGTAGTAATTCTATAAACGGGTTTGGACAATTAGAACGGCCGAAAGCGGACAGACGGAAAATTCTCTGCAAGGAATGAGTCGATCGGTACGAATGAGACATCCGCGTTGCCGGATTCCAGATCCTAAACAAAAAAAGACCAGCCTTTTTAACTCGGCTGGTCTTCAATACATAAAAATTACGAAAGCTCTCTGCGGCCTTCAAGCGCTTTGGACAAGGTGACTTCATCCGCATACTCAAGATCTCCGCCCACCGGAAGCCCGTGCGCGATTCTTGTTACCCGAATGCCGAAGGGCCGGACTAGCCGGGAAATGTACATGGCCGTCGCTTCCCCTTCAATGTTGGGATTAGTGGCTAGAATAAGCTCCTGCACCCGTTCATCCTCCAGACGCCTAAGCAGCTCAGTGATGCGAATCTCCTCAGGCCCGATTCCCTCAATCGGTGAAATCGCGCCTTGCAGCACATGGTACTGCCCGTTGAACTCCTTGGTGCGCTCCATAGCGACCAAATCTCGGGATTCCTGCACAACGCAAATGGAGGAGTGGTCCCGGGACTTGTCCTGGCAAATGCGGCAAGGATCGGTATCGGTAATATTGCAGCAGACGGAGCAGAAATGAAGATTTCTTTTGACGCTTACGAGCGCTTTGGCAAAATCGATCACATCGTCTTCCTTCATCTTAAGCACATGGAAGGCGAGCCTGGCCGCCGTCTTCGGCCCGATGCCCGGGAGCCGGGTAAAGGAGTCGATGAGTTTTGCTATTGGTTCGGGATAATACAACAAACCCAGCTCCTTTAATCTAATCGGGACGGCCCCCATGTACAGGAGACCGTCCCGCAGATACGTTCCAAGAACGTATTGTGTCGCTAATGATTAAAACAGACCCGGGATCTTCATGCCGCCTGTAAATTTACCCATATCCTTGTTCGCTAGCTCGTCGGCTTTCGTAATCGCGTCGTTAACCGCTGTAAGCACAAGATCCTGCAGCATTTCGACGTCATCCGGATCAACCGCTTCCGGCTTAATGGCAATGCTGACCAGCTTTTTATGGCCGTTGACAACTGCGGTTACAACTCCGCCGCCAGCTGTGCCCTCGACCGTTTTCGTTTGCAGCTCTTCCTGGGCTTTAAGCATTTGCTCCTGCATTTTTTTAACCTGTTTCATCATTTGATTCATATTATTCATTCGGTTCACCTCATTATATAGAATTTAAAAACCAGCCTTACTCATAACATCGGTTGGATCGAAAACGTTATTCCTTTTTCAACTCTACCAGATCCTCGCCAAACAGCTTAAAGGCTTCCTCCACCCATTCCGGCTGAGCCGGCGTTGAAGGAGGGTCGTCGTGCGAGAGTTCAAACGGCTCCTCTCCCCGTTCGGGGGGAGCATCTGTTGCAGCTTGCTGCCAATCCTTCTGCATGACGGTCGCCAGTTGAAGCGGTTTGCCAAAAGCCTCCTGAAGCACCCGCTCAATCAGTTCGCGGTTCGCCTGTTTTTCGGTCGTCTCGCGGTGGATGGTGTTTTTGAAGGCGACCAGCACCGTGTCGCCGGACCAGGATACCGGTTCGCCGTCGACGAGCCAAGCATGGACGGTGACGCGGGCGTCCTTGACGCGCGCGAGCACCTCCGTCCACTTGCCGCGAAGCTGCGCGGTTTGGGGGCTGGAGGCGGCGGAGGCAAAGGGATCGAGCTTGACGGTCCGGATCGATCCGCCGGACCGGGGCCCGAACCCGTTGCTGCCGCCGCGGGCGGGCGCGCCGCGCGAAGCCCCTGCGGCAGCGGCAGGAGCTGCCGCCGCAGGGACGGCGCCTCCGCTGCGCTGAAGCTGGTCCAGCTTGCGTTCAAGCTGGTCGATTCGCTGCTGCAGCGCAGCGACCTCATGGCCGGAGGCGCCAGGGGCGGAAGCCCCGCGCTGCTCCGCAGCAGGCTGTGCGCCCTGGCCGCTTTCCGGCAGGGTGCAGATTTTAAGGAGCGCGACCTCGAACAATGTCTGCGGATGGGCCGCGTGCCTCATTTCATTTTGATACCGGTTCAGCTCGTCAATCATTCGAAAGATGCGGTCGGAGCTGAAACCTTCTGCCATGTCGCGGAATACGGCCGGATCAGCCATGCGGCCCATCCCTTCGGCGCTTGCCGGCGCCAGCTTAAGCACCAGCAGGTCGCGGAAGTAATAAATCAGATTCTCGAGGCATTTGTCGGGACTTTTGCCAGCCTGCATCAGACCTTCGACAAGCGGCAGGACGGCAGCTGCGTTGCCGTCTCTTACCGCTTCAGCAATTCCAGCGAACTGCTGAGCCGCAAGTCCGCCCGTTACATCAACCGCGCCTGCAAGCGTAATCGTTTCGGAACCGAAAGCCGCAGCCTGCTCAAGCAGACTAATTGCATCCCGCATCCCCCCGTCCGAAAGTCGGGCAATATACTCCAGCGCCTCCGCCTCGGCGGAGATACCTTCTTCTTCAGTAATTTCGCGAAGCCGCTCAATTTGCTCCTCCAGCGAAACCTGCCGGAAATCAAACCGCTGGCAGCGGGATATGATCGTGGCCGGCAGCTTATGCGGCTCCGTCGTCGCCAAAATGAAAATCACATGTCCCGGCGGCTCTTCCAATGTTTTCAGCAGCGCATTAAACGCTTCTGTCGTGAGCATATGAACTTCGTCGATAATATAAACCTTGTAGCGGACTTCAGACGGAGCGTAACGAACGTTATCGCGAATCTCGCGGATTTCGTCGATGCCCCGGTTGGAGGCAGCGTCAATTTCCACAACATCCATGACCGTTCCTGACGTTATGCCCCGGCAAGCAGCGCACTCATTACAAGGCTCTGGCGCCGGTCCCAGCTCGCAGTTGACCGCTTTGGCAAACACTTTGGCGGTTGTCGTTTTGCCCGTGCCCCTTGGACCGTTGAACAAGTAAGCATGCGCAATGCGCTGCTCGCGAATCGCGTTTTGCAGCGTCTGCCGAATATGCTGTTGTCCCACCATATCCTTGAACGTCTGCGGACGCCAGGCACGGTATAAGGCGATATGGGTCACTCGTTGGCTTCCTTTCGCGCCGCGCAGGGCGGCCGATAATCGTCTTTTCATTATACATGACCTTGCGTCCGGGCAAAAGGGAAAGGAAGCTATCCGCTTACAGTGCGAATTATGCGAACGACTTTGACATGGAAAACATGCGAGTGCTGCCTGCGTCAAAGTTAAGGGAAACGGATGTTTATAGAGGTGAACCTCGTTCGCTTTTGGAGCGGGAGTGTGGATAAGAAGAATTGAAAAAGAAGCGCCCTTCAGCGAGTCAAGGCAAAGCGGCGGACTTATAATGAAAAAACGCCCGGCCATCCTTATGGATGCTCCAGGCGTTGTATTTATTGAGGTAGGACCGTGCACCTGCCCTCGATCCATGCGCTCCAGCCGGCATTCCTGATTCCAGCTCAGGCCAGGCACCCCTCCGGCACATGAACGAACTTGCTTACGGCTGCTTCCTTCCGGACCTGACCGAGTTCACAAGTGTCCATTGCGGAGGACCCGTCCATCAACACCGTTCACAGGCGCCAAACACTGCAACGCATAACCTACGGCAGGAATTCAACCTCGCTATAGCGGATTGCGAGTTACAGGGCACCGCTACCTCCCCATCTAGCACGGCAGATCTTTAGTATAGCCCATTTAAAGGGCTTGTGCAACTGAACGCCGTTCAGCGTTTTGCGCTTTAGATGCTTGTTTTGGCAAAAGGTGCACCCCCGCTAAAAGCTCTCCGGACAGCGTTTCCCCTTCTATTTCAGTTGTTCAATCCTCCAGACGGGTGACCACCTTGTAACGGGGCATGTTGAAGGCCAGCTGCGATTGAACGCGGCTGCGCACCTCCTCCTGCTGCATGGTATTAAGTCCGCTTTTCGGTTTTACATAAACGCTCATCGTAGCGCCGTTGAACACAAGCCGCGCCGATTGCACTCCCTGCACCTCAAGCGCTTTCTGTTTGGCAAAATTGGAGTCCTGCTGATAATTTTGAGCGTGAGGCGTGTTAATTAAATGAGGATTCGTATTGGTTAAGCCAAGCTGCCCGTCCCGGTCGTAGGCTTTGCCCTTCATGGAGTTCGGGCTGCCTCCGCAAGCAGACAGTGCCAGAGCGCTAATAAGCAGCACAGCGGCGGCAAGCGGCAGTTGGCGGGAACGAATTCGATTGTTCATAGCAAAAAACCTCCCTTTAGCCATAGGATGGCTGAGGGAGGTTCTTCTATACTGCCAATAGATGGCAGTTGCAGTCGATTAGATGCCGTATTTCTTTTTGAAACGGTCTACGCGGCCGCCGGCGTCCAGGAACTTCTGCTTGCCCGTGAAGAACGGGTGACAAGCGGAGCAGATCTCAACGCGCAGGTTCGGTTTAACGGAACCAGTCTCGAAGGAATTGCCGCAAGCACAAGTAGCAGTAGTCACGTGGTATTTCGGATGAATAGCCTCTTTCATCGTCTTTCACCTCTTTCTGCCCTGAGCCTCATGCGAGCCCAGAGTTATCACATACCTGAATAATATATCATGCCTGCACGTCCCGCGCAATCATCAATCCCGCTTAACGGGGACGGGCCAGCTCGGCAGGCGGCACATGCGTGTAGGAGCCAATGACAACATCCGGCAGTTCCTCACGGAAAATTTGCAGCATCTGTTTCATGCCGTAAATCTCTCCTTGAGCTTTCGGAATGAGGTTCAGATAACTCTCGGGATCGATGTTCAAGTTGCGCATCTGGATCAGGCGAAGCCCGGTGCGGCGCACAAAATCAATCATTGCCTCCATCTCCTCCTCGCGGTCGGTGACCCCGGGAAAAATCAAGTAGTTGATGGAGGTGTAAACGCCTTTGTCCGCTGCGTAGCGCAGCGATTTTTCGACGTTTTTTAGCGTGTAGGCACGCGGTTTGTAGTAAGCATTATAATGATCGTCCAGCGCGCTGATTGTGCTGACGCGCATCAGGTCCAGACCGGCGTCAACGATGGCCCGCATGAAGTCGGTCAAGCCCGCGTTTGTGTTGATGTTGATGTAACCCAAGCGCGTCTGCTCACGCACCTGCTTCATCGCTTCGACGATGATTTTGGCCTGAGTGGAAGGCTCGCCCTCGCAGCCCTGGCCAAAGCTAATGATGGATTCGGGATGTTTAAGATGTTCCATCATAATCTGCACCAGCTCGTCCACAGTCGGCTTGAAGTTCATGCGTGTCTGCGGCGCAGGAAACGCGCTGTCTTCCGGTTGCTCGGAAATACAGCCGAAACAGCCGGCATTACAGGAATAGGAAACGGGGACAGCCCCTTCCCAGCGCTGCAAAAAGGTATTGGAAGCGGTCAGGCACTCGTAGCCGAGTGCGCAGTTGGAAAGATGCTTGTACAGCCGGTTATCCGGGTACTTCGCCAGCAGCTCCTCCACTTTGACGTTCAGCTCCGTGCGGTCGCAGTTAAGCGGATTCCAGCGCTCCGGATCGTCGCACTGCTCCGCCGCTACATAAAAACCGCCGTTTTTCCAAACGACAGCCGTATACCCGAACAGCGGCAAAACAGCGTTTTTGTCTGCTTTGACGTAACCGGGCAGCGCCAGGCGCGTGTACCCCTGCGGCAGAAGCGCTCCGACAGCTTGATAGGAACCTGGCAACAGCTCCATTTGACCGCGTTTGCTGATTCCGATCGGACGGGTTCCGGGCAGGCCGACCAAGGTCGCGCCCTCCGGCAAAGGAATAAGCTCGTCCTCCATCAGCTCGATAACGACGTCTCCGCCGCGGCCGAGCCCGGTCCAGTCGGGATGATCGAACAATTGGCCTTGTTCGTCGGCATAGACAAGATTCATGATGTCCTCCTAAGTCGGTAAAAGCGGCCGGCGATTATTCCGTCGGCGGCTGCTCGGTCGTCGCGGCTTTGGAACGCGACGTGCGGCGGGTCGTGGATGCCGCAGGTTTTTCTGCGGCATCAGCTGCAGCTGCAGCGCGCGGCGTTGCTGCGGCGCGCTTGCGCTTAGGCTGCGCAGCCGTCTCTTCGGCTGCGCTTGCGGTTTCGGATGCGGCGGGAGCTTTGGCCGCATCATCGGCTGCGGCGCGCGGCTTCCGCGTTGAGCCGGGAGGCCGGCCGCGCTTAGGCGGCGCAGCTTGAGCGGCCGGCGCCTCAGCTGGCGCGGCTGGCTGCTCCGCCGTTGGCGCGGCGGAAGCATCCGCCGCCGCCGTGCCGCGCGCTGCGGCTGAGCGCGCGCCAGGCGTGCGCCCGCGCGGCTTCGCGGCCGGCGCAGCTTCGCCTGCGCCAGCGGCTTCGCCTGCCGCCGCGCTGCGCGTCCGCGGCGCCGCCGGCTTTGCCTCGGCGGCGCGCTCGCGCTCCGGCTGCGCCGGCGCTGCGGCTGCGCTCACCGGCTTCGCAGCGGCTTCGCCTGCTCCAGCCGCTGCGCTTGGCGCCTGCGCTGCCTGATCAGCCGCAACCGCATCAGCGGCACGCGCCGTCAGGCGCTCGCCGCTGCCAGGCTGCTGCTCCGGCTGCTGCGGAGCAGCGCCGGAGCCAACAACCGGGCGCGATGCCGGGCTGTAGCCGCCCGGACGCGGGCTGCTGCTGCCGACGGGGCGGGACGTTCCCGTCTGAGCCGGACGGCTGCCGGGGCGAAGCCCCGATTGAGGACGGCTGCTGCTGTAGGAGCTGCCGGTTTGACCGGAGCGCTGCCCGCTGTAGCCGCCCTCGCTGCGGTTCGCGCTATAACCGCCTTCTCCGCGCTGCTGGTTATACCCATTATCGCTGCGCGCTGTGCCGGAGCCGCCGGTTGAATTGCCGCCACCGTTATTGTAGCCGGA
Organism: Paenibacillus pasadenensis; assembly: GCF_023715725.1. GTDB lineage: Bacteria > Bacillota > Bacilli > Paenibacillales > Paenibacillaceae > Paenibacillus_O > Paenibacillus_O pasadenensis_A. The sequence continues at coordinate 110,950 of NZ_JAMBOT010000010.1, read as the reverse complement.
CGTGCCTGTACCCGAGCCTTGAGAAGAGCTGTTATTGCCTGCAGAGTAGCTGCGGTACCCGCTGCTCTGAGGATTATGATTGTTATTGCGGTAAGCGGCCGTATTGGAAACGATGGGACTGCCGCCCGCTGGAGAACCGGCTGCAGCCGATCCTCCGGCAGAATTTGTGCCAGTTGCACCAGTTACCGATGAAAGGTTTTGACGGCTGCCGTTTTTGGATTCCAGAGTAGAAAGGAATTCCACGTTCGTTTTTGTATCCCCAAGCTTTTTGAGGAAGCCGTCAACAAAGTCAGGCGAGTCGTTCATATTTTTGCGGATGACCCAGATTTTATCCAGCTCTTCCTTCGTTAAAAGCAAATCCTCGCGGCGGGTACCGGAGCGGCGAATATCGAGCGCAGGGAAAATCCGGCGCTCCGCCAGCTTCCGGTCAAGATGCAGCTCCATGTTGCCGGTGCCCTTGAACTCTTCATAAATAATATCGTCCATGCGGGAGCCCGTATCAATCAGCGCGGTCGCCAGAATCGTCAGGCTGCCGCCCTCCTCAATATTCCGCGCCGAGCCGAAAAAGCGCTTCGGACGATGGAAGGCCGCCGGGTCAATACCCCCGCTCAGCGTACGGCCGGACGGCGGAATGACAAGGTTGTAAGCCCTCGCCAGACGAGTGATGCTGTCCAGCAAAATGACAACGTCCTTTTTATGCTCGACCATGCGCAGCGCTCTCTCCAGCACCAGCTCGGCCACCTTGATGTGGTTCTCCGGCAGCTCATCAAACGTAGAGGCTACCACCTCGCCGCGTACGGAACGCGACATGTCCGTTACTTCCTCCGGACGCTCGTCGATCAGCAGCACGAACAGCTCAATTTCAGGATTGTTTTCGGAAATGCTGTTGGCAATTTCCTTCAGCAATAACGTTTTGCCCGCTTTAGGAGGCGCAACGATCAATCCGCGCTGGCCGAGGCCGACTGGAGCAAGCAGATCCATAATCCGGGTGGAAAGACGATTAGGCGTTGTTTCGAGAACAAGCTTTTTTTGCGGGAAGAGAGGAGTCAGTGCCGGAAAATGAAGCCGTTCGGCTGCCGTTTCCGGGCTCATGCCATTAACCGCATTTACTTGAAGAAGACCGAAGTAACGCTCGTTTTCTTTAGGAGGCCGGCATTTGCCGGATACAAGGTCCCCGCTGCGCAGGTCGAACCGCCGAATCTGGGATGCGGAAATGTAAATATCCTCATTGCTTGGCAAATAATTAATCGGGCGCAGAAATCCGAAGCCTTCCGGCAGGATATCCAAAATGCCCTGCATAAACAGCAGTCCGCCGCGCTCCGCCTGGGCGCGCAAAACGGCAAAAATCAATTCTTTTTTCCTCATCTGATTAAAGCTCGGCACCTCAAACTGCTTTGCGAGCTTGTACAGATCGTTTAATGACATTGCTTCCAGATCCGCGATCTGAAATTCGCTCATAAACTCACCACTTTATTCAGTTTTCGCACCTTAATCTTTACCTCATGATCGAACAATCCGAATCTATCAACTCTATTCTTTCAGTGTGTCCGCCAGAGCGTCGCTCTAACCGCAAAGAAGGAAAGGCTGTTCATCTCGTGTTGGAAAGTCTGGAAGAGAGGAATGCGCACAGATGCGGGGAAAAGAATGGCGGGCCTGCGCCGTTTGAACGATGCGCAGGCATTTCCGCCGATTAATCAGCTAGGCAACCGCCCTGGACGGGCGGCGATATCTTATATCTGCAACAATTAGTCATTCATGCTCGCGCCATACTTCAGCGCCAAGGCGGCGGAGGTTGTCCACCAGGTTGTCGTACCCGCGGTCGATATATTCAACCCCGGTAATTTCGGTGACGCCATCGGCGACGGTCAAACCGGCGACGACGAGCGATGCTCCAGCGCGAAGGTCGGCAGCGCGAACTTTGGCGGCGTTCAGAGGACTTCCCTCAATAATTGCGGAGCGTCCCTCCACACGGATATTGGCCCCCATGCGGACGAGCTCCGGCACATGCTTAAATCGGTTGCTGTACACATAATCAGTCAATATGCTTACGCCGCTCGCTTGCGTCAACAGGCTTGTCATAGGAGACTGCAGATCGGTCGCAAAGCCCGGATATACAAGCGCCCGGACGTCCACCGGCTCATAGACAGGCGTTCCAAGGATGCGAATGGACTCGTCCATTTCGATCACCTGTACGCCCATTTCCAAAAGCTTGGCGCTCATCGCTTCCATATGCTTCGGAATGACGCCATCGATAAGCACGTCTCCACGCGTAGCCGCTGCGGCAATCATATACGTACCGGCTTGAATCCGGTCCGGAATGATGGAATGGCGGCAGCCATGCATGCTATCCACACCCTCGATCCGGATCGTTTCCGTTCCGGCTCCTTTGATTCTGGCGCCCATAGAGTTGAGCAGCGTGGCGACATCGATAATTTCAGGCTCCTTCGCCGCATTCTCGATCGTCGTTACACCTTTGGCCCGGGATGCAGCCAACATGATGTTAATCGTAGCGCCAACGCTGACAACGTCCAAATAAATCTTGGCGCCGCGCAGCTCGCGGGCTGATATGCGAATGGAACCGTGATCGTTTGTCACTTCGGCGCCAAGCGCCTCAAATCCTTTAATATGCTGATCAATTGGACGCGGCTCAAAGTTACAGCCTCCCGGCAAGCCAATTACGGCTTCTCCGAACCGGCCGAGCAGAGCTCCCATCAAATAATAAGAAGCGCGCAGCAGCTTGACCTTGCCGTCAGGCATCGGGGCCGAAACGAGGTTGGACGGATCGATGCGCATTGTATCGCCGCTCCATGACACGCCCGCGCCCAGCTGCTCCAATATTTCCCCATACACCGCGACATCGCTAAGATGCGGAAGATTATCCAAAACGACTTCCGATTCAGCCAGAATAGCTGCCGGCAGCAGCGCAACCGCGCTGTTCTTGGCGCCGCTGATTTGAACCGTGCCTCGCAGCGGACGTCCGCCGCGAACCATTAATTTCTCCATTGATGCGGTATCCTCCCCGGGGAAAAACAGACCTTAAGCCGTCAGCCGGCAGGCCTGCAGCTGAAAATAACGCAGCGCGCGCCGCAGTCCATGAGAAGGGGCGCGCGCTCATTATCCTGATTCATTAGGAAGAAGACTGCCGGCCGACGGGCCGCAGACTTCGCTGAAGGAAAAGATGCGGGTCATTCTGGGCTATTATAACACACATGAAGAAGACATGTGTACTCGGCCCGCCCCCTCGAACCAATCGCCATTATTTCCCGTAATACAAAAGAAAATCCCTGCCGTACTGCCTCAGCAGCCACGAAACCGGAAGCCCGGGAACAAAAAAAGGTCCTGCAATCAGGACCCGATGGCGTACTTGCTATTGTTCTCTCCGTCGCGGCGCAGCTGCATGTTGACGGCTAGACGCATTTCGTCGATATCAAACGGCTTTGTGAAGTGCATCACAGCGCCCAGATCGGTCGCTTCTTTAATCATGTCGAGCTCTCCGTAAGCCGTCATCATAATAACCTTGATGCTGCGGTCAATCGCTTTGACATGTTTGAGGATTTCAAGGCCGTCCATGCCGGGAATTTTCATATCCAGCAGAACAAGATCCGGGCTTTCGCTTCGGACAATTTCCAAAGCCAGCTTGCCGTTCGAGGCCTGGAAGGTGGTGTACCCTTCGCTTGTAAATACCTCCATCAGGAGCACACGGATACCGTTCTGGTCATCTACGATGAGCACCTTTTTTTTGTCCAAACTTGTCTACCTCCCGTAAATTGCATGCTGTTCAACTGAGCTTAACCCTCCTCTAAACGAGGAGGAAAGCCTGTGCAGAAAATCGTGGTACATATTTCCATTTTAGATCCGGATTTACTAATCCTGTATATTCGCCCTTGCCTGCTCATCTCCTTCTTAAACATGCAAAAAAGCCGCCCATATCCTTAAAAGGAAGATGAGCGGCTATTTAGTAAGAATCTATCCTGCATAAAGCAATAAGCGCTTATTACTCTGCCACGTGCAGAGAGGCATTCACGAAACCGCGGAACAGCGCCTGCGGGCGGTTCGGACGGGAAGTGAATTCCGGATGGAATTGAACGGCCAGGAACCAAGGGTGATCCGGCAGCTCCACCATTTCAACCAGGCGTCCGTCCGGCGACGTACCGGAAATGCGCAGACCGGCTTTTTCCACCTGCTCGCGGTATTCGTTGTTAAACTCATACCGGTGGCGATGACGCTCGTATACGAGCTCGTCGTTGTATTCACGCTCGGCCAACGAGCCGGCCACAACTTTGCAAGGGTACAGGCCAAGGCGCATCGTGCCGCCAAGATCCTCAATATCCTTTTGCTCCGGAAGCAGGTCAATAACCGGGTACGGGGTAGTCGGATTGATTTCCGAGCTGTTCGCGCCTTCCAGTCCAACTACGTTGCGGGCATACTCAATAACCGCTACCTGCATGCCAAGGCAAATACCGAAGAAAGGAACGCGCTGCTCGCGCGCATAACGGATAGCCGCTACTTTGCCTTCAATTCCGCGGTCTCCGAAGCCGCCCGGCACCAGAATGCCGTTCACGCCGCCCAGCTGCTCGGCTGCATTGTCGTCCGTCAGCTCCTCAGCGTCCACCCAGCGGATGTTCACTTCGGAATCCGCCTCGATGCCCGCATGGGCCAAGGACTCAACAATGCTGAGGTACGCATCATGCAGCGCGACGTATTTGCCCACAATGGCAATTTCCGTCTTGCGCTTCAGGTTTTTCACACGATCGACGAGCTGTTTCCACTCTGTCATGTCCGGCTGCGGAGCGCTCAGCTTGAGGTGGTTGACGACATACTCGTCCAGCCCTTCCTCTTGGAGCATAAGCGGCACCTCGTACAGCGTTGAAGCATCGAGGCATTCTACGACGCCGTTCGGATCGATATCGCAGAACAGCCCGATTTTGCGCTTCATATCTTCGGAGATTTTCTTTTCCGTACGGCAAACAATGACGTTCGGCTGAATGCCGATGCTGCGCAGCTCTTTAACGCTATGCTGCGTTGGCTTTGTTTTCACTTCACCAGCGGCTTTAATGTATGGAATGAGCGTAACATGCACGTACATGACGTTGTCGCGTCCGATGTCGCTCTTGATTTGGCGGATCGCTTCCAGGAACGGCAAGCTTTCGATGTCTCCAACCGTGCCGCCGATCTCGGTAATCACGACGTCCGAGCCCGCTTCGCGTCCGGCGCGGAACACACGCTCTTTAATTTCATTTGTAATATGGGGGATGACTTGAACCGTGCCGCCAAGGTATTCGCCGCGGCGCTCTTTGGTAATAACGGAAGAGTACACTTTACCAGTCGTTACGTTGCTGTTCTTGGACAAATTGATGTCGATAAAACGTTCGTAGTGGCCCAGATCGAGATCCGTTTCCGCTCCGTCGTCCGTAACAAATACTTCGCCATGCTGATACGGGCTCATCGTTCCCGGATCGACGTTGATGTACGGATCGAATTTCTGGATCGTTACCTTCAGGCCCCGGTTCTTGAGCAGCCTGCCGAGCGAGGCTGCGGTAATGCCTTTACCGAGAGACGATACCACTCCACCCGTTACAAAGATATATTTCGTCACTGTTTAGTACCCTCCATATTTCTATGTTAGTTAAAGGTTGCCCAGGCCAGCCGGGAATCATGGCATAGCCCCTTATAAAAAACAAAAAAAGTGTCACCCGTATAAGGGGGCACTTTCTTCAATCACCCATGCAATATGCAGACTGCCCGCATCGGCATCCACTTGCCGGATCCATGCGCCTGCAGCCTTGAGCTGATTAAAAATCACTTTTCGCTCCAAAAAGCCCATGCAATAGTGTACTTCACGGCTGATGCCGTGTCAAGGACAAGCATTAAGCCCGAGCAGAGAAAAAAGGCGCTCTCCGGCCACTAAACCGGAAGCGCCTCCCGCCGATGAGCTTCATGCAGCTCAAAGCCAGAGTATTATTTTTCTTCTTCGTCGGAATCGTCGTCTTCGTCTTCTTCCTCGTCGTCGAAGTCTTCCTCGTCGTCGTCAGACTCTTCCGCCTCAGCATCCTCTTCCTCGATGGACTCGTCAACAGCAGCGTCTTCTTCCTCGCTCTCGTCGAACTCGCGATCCTCATCGAACAGATCGAAGTCTTCTTCGCTCTCGGTATAGTTCTCGTCCTCTTCACCCTCAAAGACTTCCTCGTCTTCCAGGTCGTCATCATCGTTGATGATGCGCGGACGTTTTGCATTGCTGATCGGGTCTTCGTTTTTCTCAACCGGATACCAGCGCTTAAGCCCCCACGTGTTGCTGCCGACGCAGGCGAAACGGCCGTCGATATTAATCTCCGTATAAACCTGGGCAATGACATTGTTTACTTCGCCATCCGTCAGCCCGCGGTATTTGGCAATCTCTTTCATCAAATCGCGGTAGTAGAAAGGCGTATTAGCCGCCTTCAGCACCTCAAATGCCAGATCGACCATCGGCATTTCGCGCAGGCGCTCCGCATCGAACTTTTGGGAAAGATTCGTCGTGCTCATCTAATCCAGACACATCCTCTCGGATAATCGTACGCTAGTCTTTATTCCATCATGTCCACAGTCAACCTATAGTAAAACCTATTTGCTTCAAAAAATCAAGGCGATTCGGCAGTCCGGCAGCCTCGGAAAGCCAAGTATAAGCTGTCTGCTGCGCCGAAGGCTTGTCCTCTTATCACTGCGGACCTTTGAATTCTTCCAAATCGGTACCGAAATAGCAGTAGAAATTCGGTGTCTATTCGTGTTTCAGCTTTTAATTCCGCCCCGAAAAAAGGAAGAACGAAGGGTCCCCCCTTCGCTCCTGACTGTATCCTTCCGGTTGAATGCCCCCTGAGGCGGCATTGCCCAGCTTGCAAAGAGCCCTTCGACTCTTGGTTCATTGTATGAAGCCAACAGGGCGATTGACACGAGTCGCGGCCCAAATTGTTGTAAAACGGGCAAGTTGCTCATTCGGGCAAGGACTGCACCCTCATACACTATCCAAGCATTGTCCGTCAGGAGGGACATCACTTGGATCAACTGCTCCGCTGGCTGCGCCACCTTCCTGCCTGCGCCGGCGCTCCGGCAAGGCGGCTCATGCTTTGTTTTCGCCACCGCGATGATTATTACTCCGTCCTCCATTCCTGCAAGGAAATCTCGTTTCCCCGGGAGATGCTCACTCCGCTTCCTCTCGTCCAGTCGATTAGCCTGCTGCTGCCCGCAAAAGCGGCTCTGCCGCAGCTTCCGGACAGCGTTACGTTGGAACATGACAGCTTGATTCATATGAATGCCGCAGGACTGCCCAAAGCGATGCCCGAAAAAGGGCTCCCCTGGGGCGTGCAGCAGATCCGCGCACCATTGGCATGGAACCGGACGACCGGCCATCGCGTCAAAATCGGCGTCATCGACACCGGCGTAGATCATTCACATCCCGATTTAAAATCTTCGCTCGGCCGCGGCATCAATCTGATTGACCGCACCCAGCCGCCTCATGACGATAACGGGCACGGGACTCATATTGCCGGCACTATTGCGGCAGCCAACCAGCCCTCCGGCATGATCGGCGTTGCTCCGAGATCGATTGTATACCCCGTTAAAGCGTTTGATCAGCATGGCAGCGCTTATGTGTCCGACATCATTCTCGGAATCGAGTGGTGCGTGCGCAGCGGGATGAACATCATTAATATGAGCTTTGGCATGAGATCGCGCAGCAAAGCTCTGCATACCGCCTGCATCAATGCCACCAATGCCGGGGTCATCATTATTGCCTCCTCCGGCAACGACAGCCGCAGGCGCTCTGTCGATTATCCCGCTCGTTATCCGCAGACGATATCCGTCGGCGCGACGAACCGGTTAAGGCGCATCGCCGCCTTCAGCAACCGCGGACCGTACATCGACATTTATGCGCCCGGCGACCGGATTCATTCCGCTTGGCTGAAGGGCAAGTATCATGAGATGAGCGGCACCTCGATGGCAACCTCCCATGTCAGCGGAGCTGTCGCTTTGCTGCTGGCCCAGAAGCCCGAGCTTACTCCCTCCGATATTAAAGCGATTTTGAAGCGGTCTATGATCCCGTTGCGCGGGGCCAAGGACAGCAAAGCTCCCGGGGAGCTTGACGTTCCCAAAATGATGAAAGCCGCCGAGCTCTGAGCCTCGGCGGCTTTTTTGCGAATGGTATTGCTTACATGCGTTCCGGCGCGGATACTCCGATCAGGCGCAGCGCATTAGCGATGACGGTGCGCACCGCGTCCAGCAGCGCCAGACGAGCGCCTGTTTGAGCCGCATCCTCGGTGATGGCGCGCTCGGCGCGGTAGTAGCTGTGCAGCTGGGAAGCCAGCTCGTATACATAACGGACAAGACGGTGCGGCGCATGCTGCTCCGCCGCCTGGCGGATCTCCTGCGGGAACTCCGCAAGCTTGAGCAGAAGGTCGAATTCGTGCTCGGTGTTTAGGCGGGACAGCTCCGTCTGTTCTAGCGACGGCAGACTGACGCCCTGCTCCGCAGCCTGGCGCAAAATGCTGCAAATGCGGGCATGAGCGTACTGTACATAATAAACCGGATTTTCGTTGGATGTGGATACGGCCAAATCCATATCAAAGTCCAGATGAGAGTCCATGCTGCGCATCGTGAAGAAATAACGAATCGCATCAACGCCGACTTCATCCATCAGATCTTCCATCGTCACCGCTTTGCCGGTGCGTTTGGACATTTTAACCTTTTCGCCGTTCTGGAACAGGCTGACCATCTGCGCGATGAGGACAACAAGCTTGTCCGGATCGTTGCCGAGAGCTTCCATCGCTGCCTTCATACGCGGAATGTAGCCATGGTGGTCAGCGCCCCAAATATTGATCATCGTGTCGTAGCCGCGTCCGTACTTGTCGCGGTGATAGGCGATGTCTGGCGTCAGATACGTATAAGAGCCGTCGTTCTTAATCAGAACGCGGTTTTTATCGTCTCCGTAGGCGGTTGTATTGAGCCAGGTCGCGCCTTCCTCCTCGTACACCTGACCCTTTTCGCGCAGGGCGTCAAGCGCTTGTGTGACAAGACCCTTTTCGTAAAGGGATGTTTCGCTGTACCACAGATCGAATGGAACGCGGAAACGCTCCAGGTCGCGTTTAATTTTTCCAAGCTCGCGCTCCAGGCCGTACGCTTTGAAGAAAGCAAATCGCTCCTCGTCGCTCATGGAAAGCAGGGCATCGCCGCGCTCGGCCGCAAGCTCGCGCGCAAAACCGACGATATCCTCGCCGTGATAACCGTCCTCCGGCAGCTCTGCTTGCTGTCCAAGCTGCTGGCGGTAGCGCGCCTCAATAGACTTTGCCAGATTGTTCACCTGTGCTCCGGCATCATTAATGTAGTATTCACGCGTCACTTCGTTGCCCGCAAAATCAAGCACGTTGCAGAGCGCGTCGCCGACAGCCGCTCCGCGCGCATGGCCCAGATGCAGATTGCCTGTCGGATTGGCGCTGACAAACTCAACCTCAACGCGTTTGCCGGTGTTTTCACCGCGGCCGTACTTTTCTCCTGCGGCCTGAACCTGACCGACGACCGGATACAGATAAGCGCGGTCCAGACGGAAGTTGATAAAGCCCGGTCCGGCAATATCTGCAGACAGAATGGACGCTTTCTCCTTGTCCAGATTTTCCAAGATGGCCTCAGCAATTTGGCGCGGGTTTTTGCGGGCGAGCTTTGTCAGCTGCATCGCGGCATTTGTCGCCAAATCGCCATGCGATTTGTCGCGCGGCACTTCCAGCACAAAAACCGGCAGCTCCTCGCGAGCTGCCAGCCCTGCGGCGACAACAGCGTCGGCAATACCTTCGCGGATCGCCGTATATACTTGCTCCAAAACATTCTGACTCATGAGTGATTAGCCTCCTGTATCGTAAGCCGCAATTGAAAGCGGCCGCTTAACTGGTCTTCAATGCGCAGCCGGTACGTCCACGCTAGCGTCAGCGGCAGCAGCGTTCCGCCCGTCGCCGTCGCCGACAGCTCCTCCGTCTCCGTCACCATGGGAAAGGCGAGATGAGGCGAAGAATACCTGCCTCCTCGGGATTGACCGGCCGCAAACGTCTGCTCCGACTCCAGCCCTCCCCGGCGAATAAGCGACAGCTCCTCGCCGTTCCAGCGAAGCGTCGTTCGCACCCCGCCGTGCAGCTCGTCCTGTTCCTCGTAACGGAGAAACGTCGTTTTTCCTTTTTGGATAAGCTCTCCGCGATGCTGCGCGGCAGGCGAGCGGCGTCCGTCCTGTGTGCTGTGCACGGTAATAATGACGTCGCGTTTGCCCTCTTGCGGCGGCGTTGCGCGGCGGCCCTCAGCCTGCTCCGGCGGAACGGAATTGTCCGGCAGCCCGGCCTCGCCCATGCGATTCGCGCCGGGAGAAGCTTCATTATGTCGTGTCATATCGCTTAAGCAACCCCTCTGCCCGAGCGTCAGGCGACGGGCATCGTTATCTTCATTACTATATACAGGATAGCAGCAAGTTTCAATGATCCTCTCCGGATGACGAAAAACCTTCGGGCTGCCGTTCTGCAGCTCGAAGGTTAAGATCAGAGGCGGCGCTAAGCGGCGCCGGGTACATTGCTCACAGCTAAGCTTAGTGCTCCTCCAGGCCGCGTAAATACGGTTTAAGCCGAACCCACTCCGTTAGACGATCCTCCAAATTGCGCATAGCCGGAGTCGGAACCGGGCTTGTGGAAGGCAAGCGCAGCAGCTCTAATCCCGCTAATGCGGAATGATCCTTGAAGTGTTTTTGAAAAGTGGCGTGCGACTTGGCGCCATTAAAAGCAAGCGCGCGCAACGTCGGGTATTGCTGCACCAGCCCCGGCAAATCGTTTGGCTCGGCATCGCGGATGTTCATGTCCAGGCTTCCGGGGCGGATGCAGGAGCCGATCATATCCCACATCGCCACTCCAATGCCGGCTGCGTAAGCAAGCCTCTCTTCGTAGGCATCGTCGGGCTCCCGCCCGCTGAGCGCATAAAGAATGCGCCACATATAATTGCGGTCGTTGGCATAGTACCGCTGCTCCTGCAGCGATTTGACTCCAGGCATGCTTCCAAGCACAAGCACGGTTGCGCCCGGCGCGATAATGGGCGGAAACGAATAAACCTTGCTATCCTCCAGCTTAATCCCTCCCAAGCGGCGCAGCCGGAGATCGGCGGAACGTTGACATGTATCGCAAATAAACGTCCTGTCCGGGCAAACTTTCATCCCTGTTGGCGTGTAACGCAACTGAGACGCCTTATTGAGCCAATTTTCATTCCTTTTGACACGTAACGCAACTGAGACGCCTTATTCAGTGCTGGAAGGGCCATAAAGCTCTCTTTTCCAGCATATAAGACTTCTCAGTTGCGTTAAATCTCAGAAAAGGCGATTTTAGCGGAAATAACGCTTCTCAGTTGCGTTAAACCGTACGTTGGCCGTGAGCCATCTGCTGACCCTCTGGGCTGGCCCAGCCTCCTCAAGCATCGCTACATCCATCAGTCCTGTCGAGGCCCGCACTTCCGCATCGCTACATCTACCAGTCCTGTCGAGGCCCGCCAAAGCGCCGCCCCCCTCTGACCGAAATCCCCGCCTCTATGAGAGGCTCGCAGGAGGCAACCGGCTTTTTCAGGGGGCGTTCGAACTTACCCTGGGCAAGCCGAGATACTCGCGCGGGTTAAGTCCAGGGAAGCGGAGTGAAAGGCGATTGGCAGGGGCGATGTCCTCTAGACCTGTCCGTTTTTACCGCGGAAGGCGGGCGGCGTTCCGTCGAGCTTCTCGATTTTGCCGCAAATTTCGTGATGCCACTCGGTGTCGTTGGTCATAGACGCGAGCAGCGACATATTGTACAGGTTGGCCAACCGCCGGCAATGCGAGGCGTTCACCGCCAAACAATGCTCAAAGTCCGCCTGTTCCTCGCTCGTCAGCGGCCGGCGTTCGCGGATGGTCCACAGCTCGGCCAAATGCTCATGTATCGGCAGCAATCCCATAGCGCTTTAGGCACCTCCTTGTATTCTATCAGCCAGTATAGCCAAACAAGTAGAGGTCCAAGCATCGCCGGACAAAAAAATCCCCGCTCCCCGCGTCGCAGACGGGAGGAACGGGGCTGTGCAGCGGGAACTCCCGCTGGTCGGGGATTTCAGCAGTGCCGAATAAATTAAAGCAATCCAGGCTATTAGCAGACTGCCCCGCTAACAGCAGCGCCGCTTATTGCAACGGTTTGTGCTAACGGCCGAAGCTTCCGCTGCACGAGAAGCCCCGACAGCGCGATTCCGAACGGAAAAGGCCGGTTTATTTAATGAAGCCGAGCAGCATTTCGCGAATGACTTTGGAAGCGACGATCTGCGTTTGTTCCGTAGGATCGTAAGCAGGCGCTACTTCGACGAGATCGCAGCCGACAACGTTCACGCCGGAGCGGGCAATTGCATGTACGGCATCAATCAGCTCCTTGCTCGTAATGCCGCCAGCTTCTGCGGTGCCGGTGCCCGGCGCTGCGGAAGGATCCAGCACGTCGATGTCGATCGTCAGGTAAACCGGACGGCCTTCCAGCTCAGGCAGCACTTTTTTGAGCGGCTCAAGCACTTCGAACGGATGGAAGTTAATGTTCTCGCGGGCGAACTGCCATTCCTCACGGGAGCCGGAACGGATGCCGAACTGATAAATATTTTTGCCGCCCATCAGGCCAGCCGCTTTGCGCAGCGGTGTGGAATGGGACAGCGGCTCGCCTTCATACGACTCGCGGAGATCGGCGTGCGCGTCGAAGTGAATGATGGCGAGATCCGGATGCTTTTTATAAACCTCCCGGAAAATCGGCCAGCTGACGAGATGCTCGCCGCCGAGGCCGACCGGCATCTTGCCGTCCGCCAGCACTCCAGCTACAAACTCGCCGATAATGTCGAGTGAGCGGGCTGCGTTGCCAAACGGAAGCAGCAGGTCGCCGGCATCAAAATATTCGATTTCTTCCAGGCTGCGGTCCAGATACGGGCTGTACTCTTCCAGGCCGATCGATACCTCGCGGATACGGGCCGGGCCAAAACGGGAGCCGGGACGGAAGCTCACGGTGAAGTCCATCGGCATGCCGTAGATAACGGCGCGCGATGCTTCATAGTTCTCGGAGCTGAGAATAAAAACGTTGCCGGAGTATTTTTGGTCGATTTTCATTATTTCACCAGATCCTCGACGAACTTAGGCAGTACAAACGCTGCTTTGTGCAGACGCGGCGTGTAGTACTTCGTTTCGCGCTCCGGAATAGCCGTTTCGTCTACTGCGAGCGGATCATGCTTTTTGGAGCCCATCGTGAACGTCCACAGGCCGGACGGATACGTCGGCACGTTTGCCCAGAACACGCGCACGATCGGGAAAACTTCCTTCACGTCGCGGTTAACGCTGGTGATCAGATCGGCTTTGAACCAAGGGTTGTCCGTTTGCGCAACGAACAGGCCGTCTTCTTTCAGCGCCTCGTAGATGCCTTGATAGAAGCCGCGCGTGAACAGGTTGGCCGCTGGGCCGACCGGCTCGGTGGAGTCTACCATAATAACGTCGTACTCGTTTTTATGATCGTGGATATGCATAAAGCCGTCGTTCACATGCACTTCGACGCGAGCGTCGTCCAGGCCGGAAGCGATGTTCGGCAGATACTTCTTGGAGTATTCGATAACCTTGCCGTCGATATCGACGAGCACGGCGCGTTTTACTTTTGGATGTTTGAGAATTTCGCGGATAACGCCGCCGTCGCCGCCGCCCACTACGAGCACTTGCTCCGGGTTCGGATGCGTGTTGAGCGCCGGATGCGCTACCATCTCATGGTAAACGAACTCATCCTTGTCGGTCGTCATGACCATGCCGTCGAGCACGAGCATCGTGCCGAACTCCTCGGTCTCGATCATTGCGAGCTGCTGGAAATCCGTTTGCTCGTTTACATAGGTTTCTTTCACTTTCGCCGTGATGCCGTAAGACTCGGTTTGCTTCTCTGTGTACCACAATTCCATGGTAAGAGTCCCTTCTTTCTTCTTCAGGTTTGGGGACGGAATAACCGTCCATCGGAAGACCGCCCCGGCCTGCCGGCCGGCCGAACTCGAAGCGCAGGGATGCCTGCGACAGGCTCTTACGCATACATTTCTCCCATTCGAAAGGCGATCCGGCAAAGGGTCTTTGTCGAATCCGCCCCCTTAAGGTCGACGGTTCAACCTGTATTATAGTCAAATCCCCCCCTCAATACAAACCTTTCTTCCTGCATTTTCAACAGTTTTAAAATGACGCTAACGCTCCGCCAAAGATCAGCCCTTCCATGAGCGCGTACCTTAGTTTATTGGAATTTATCCTCTGAAAAGGCAGAAAGAAGAGCGCTGCCGCCCTGCGGACGGATCTATTGCCGCGCTTCGTTTCACATGTCTTGTAGAATGGTCGTATAACCGCCCCTCCCAGCATCCATACTATGGAAAAAGATGTCGAATACTCGGGAGGAAAAGCCTGTGAACAAACGACCCGCGCCGCGCCTCAAGGCGGCCGAGCTGATCAACCGCTTAAACGCGCTGCTTAAGGCTGCATGGGCGTCACGCCTGTCTCTGCGCAGCCGAACAGCGCCGGGAGCCGTCCGGAAGGGAGCGCCCGGCACCGGACCCGCCTCTGCCCGCAGCCGTTCCGCCGGAACGATGCCCGAAGCGCGTATCTCTTCAGGCCGCCTATCCAAGGTTCGCCGATTCGTGCGCGTAAAGGGGCCTCTCCGCATCGCCGCGCTCACGGCCGGGACCGCGCTCTCCCTCCTGCTCCTGCTGCTGAGCGCCGTGCTGCTGACGCTGCGGCTGCAGTCGCTGCCTGCCAGCTCCGCCGCGCAGGTATCGCAAATCTATGACGCCTCCGGCCGGCTCATTGACTCGTTCCACGCCGGCCAAAGCCGGGAAAGCGTGCCGCTGTCGCGAATCTCCCCATACTTGATCGACGCTACGCTGGCGATCGAGGACCGGCGCTTCTACGAGCACGGCGGCTTTGATCTGCGCAGCATGGCGCGGGCGGCGCTTGTCAATCTGGAGAGCGGCCGCGCCCGCCAAGGAGCCAGCACGATTACGCAGCAGCTTGCGCGCAATCTCTATTTGACGCATGAGCGCACCTGGAAGCGCAAGCTTCGGGAGGCGGCCTACACGGTTCAGCTGGAGATGAACCTGTCCAAGGAAGAGATTTTGGGCCAATACTTCAACCAAATTTACTATGGGCATGGAGCCTACGGCATCGAGAAAGCGGCCAAAATGTACTACGGCAAACACGCATCCGAGCTTACGCTTGCCGAAAGCGCCATGCTTGCAGGCGTTCCCAAAGGGCCAAAATACTACTCGCCCTACATGAACATGGATAACGCCCTGCGCCGCCAGCGGCTCATTCTCGCCGCGATGCAGACGAGCGGGGCCATTACGCCGGAGCAAGCGGCGGCAGCCCGTGCCGAGAAGCTGGCGTTTAAGCCGCTCCAGCCTGCAGGCTCCGGCGACGGCGCGCCTTATTTCCGGGATTACGTAAGGCAGACAGCTGTTGACGAGCTTGGCCTGGACGAGCATCTGATCAGCGAGGGCGGGGTGCGCATCTACACCACGCTTGATCCCGCCATGCAGAAGGAAGCGGAGGCGGCGGTCAAAGCCGCCATTCCGTCCACGTCGGAGCAGCAGGCCGCACTCGTCGCCATCGAGCCGGAAACCGGGTATATCCGGGCGATGGTAGGCGGACGCGACTACCGCAAAGGACCGTTCAACCGCGCGCTGGCCCGCCGCCAGCCTGGCTCTTCCTTCAAGCCGATTCTGTACTTAACCGCGCTCCAAAATGGAATGACGCCGGTGAGTCCGTTTAAGAGCGCACCAACGATTTTCTCCTATGACGGAGGACGTAAAACGTACTCTCCGCGCAATTACCACGATCGTTATACGGGCAAGGATATTTCGATGCGCGATGCAATCGCCAGCTCCGACAACACCTACGCCGTCAATACAATCATGCAAGTAGGAGCGGAAAAGGTCGTTGATGCCGCCCGGCAGCTCGGCTTTGACGGCGACATGCAGCCGGTGCCGTCGCTGGCGCTTGGCACCTATCCGGCCAGCCCGCTGGAAATGGCATCGGCCTTCAGCGCACTGGCCGCAGGCGGTATGCGCGCCGAGCCGACCGCGATTTTGCGCATCGAGGACAGCAAGGGCGAGGTGCTGTACCGCGCCGAGCCGCACCGCACGCGCGTAGCCGGGGCTGCGCATGCTTATGTGCTCACCAGCCTGATGGAAAGCGTGTTCGAAACCGGCGGCACCGGCAGCCGCGTGTCGGCGATGATTCATCGTCCGGTTGCCGGCAAAACCGGCACAACCTCCGACGACGCCTGGCTCGTCGGCTATACGCCTGAGCTCGCGACAGCCGTCTGGACCGGCTACGACAAGGGACGCCGGATTACGACGGCTGAGGCGCACCGGGCGGCGCCGATCTTCGCCGCCTTCACGGAGCACGCGCTTGCCGGCCGTCCAGCGCGGCCTTTCACTGTGCCGGACGGCGTCCTGAGCGTCGCCGTTGATACCGCCAGCGGCCTGCGCTACGGTCCCGGCTGCGGCGGCTGGCGCATGGAGCTGTTCGTCGCCGGCACGGAGCCGGTCGGCACCTGCGACGGCAGCCGGGCGGCTGCGGATGAAGCTGCCGCTGGCGCCGGGGCTGGTGCAGCCGATGAGCAGCCGGGGCGCGGCGGCTGGCTGAAAGGAATTTCCCGCTGGCTGCGCCGCTGATTGTGCTGCCGCAGCGGGCGGCCTGCCGGACTGGATGATTCGCCCAGCCCGCTGGGGTATAATGAAGGAGTACATGCCAGTCGTTTGAGAATGTTAGCTTTCAACTAGGAGAAGAAGGCAGGTGTCGGTTCATGAAAGACCTCTTGAACAAAGCGTTTTCCCTCGGGCTTGGTCTGGCCGCCTCTACAAAGGAGCAGGCCGAGAAGCTCGCCCAGGAGCTGTCAACCAGAAGCGACATGAGCAAGGCCGATTCGCAGCAGTTCGTCAGCAGCATGATCTCGCGCGGGCAGGAAGCCCGCAGCACGATGGAGACCTTCATCCGCGACCGCGTCAAAGACATTACGGATGAGCTGGAGCTCGTCCATCGCGGCGAGCTCGCCAAGCTGGAGGCGCGCATCGCCGAGCTGGAAGCCCGGCTTGACGGACCGTCCGTCCATGCCGAGGCGTCCGCTCCCCCTCCGGCTGGCGGCACGGATGAATCCGCCGCTTACGAGGGCACCGGAAAAGCAGGTCCCGGCGTCCCTCCCGTCCTGCATCCCGAGCCGCCGCGCAGCGGAGCGACCGAAGGAGCCGTGCTGTACACGGAGGAGTCCGGCGGGACACAGCACGGAAAGAACGAATGACGATTGGACGCCGGCTGCGCCATCTGCAGCGCTACCGCGAAATCGCGCTTGCTTTTGCGCGCAACGGCTTCGGGTATTTCGTCCGGGAGCTCGGCCTGACCAAGCTGATTCCTCATTGGCGAAGCGTGGAGAGCCAGCATCATAGCCCTACGCGGACGACCGGAGAACGCCTCCGGTCTTTTTTGCAGGAATTGGGGCCGACGTTTGTTAAACTGGGCCAGATCGCCAGCACGCGGCATGATCTGTTTCCTCCGGATATTATCGAGGAGCTGCAAATGCTGCAGGACAAAGTGACTCCGGTTCCGTTCGACGAGGTTAAGCGCGTGCTGGAGGAGGAGCTCGGTGCGTCGCTGGACGCTGTGTTCCGTGAATTCCGCCAGGAGCCGGTCGCAGCTGCCTCGATCGGACAAGTGCACTATGCCCGGCTGCGCTCCGGCGAAGAGGTAGCCGTCAAGGTGCAGCGTCCGGGAATCCGCAAGACGGTAGAGACCGACCTGGAGATTTTGCGGAACCTGGCGCGTCTGGCGGAGCACCGGCTTCATTGGGCTAAACAGTACGGAGCGGTTGAGCTCGTTGAAGAGCTCGCCATTTCGCTTACGGCGGAGCTGGACTACACGCTGGAAGGAAGAAGCTCGGAACGTATTGCCGATCATTTCAAGGAGCGGCAGGATGTGCGGATTCCGGCCATCTGGTGGGATCTGTCCACGCGCCGTGTGCTCACGATGGAATTCCTGCGCGGCATCCAGCTGCATGACGCAGCGGCGCTGGAGAAAGCCGGCTACAATACGGCGCAGGTCGCCGAAGCGGTGGCCAGCTTGATTTTGGAGCAAATTTTTATATCCGGCCATTTCCATGCTGATCCTCACCCCGGCAATGTGCTTGTTCTACCTCCGCCTGCGGCGCGCAAGCGGAGGGGCCGGAAAGCGAATATCGCCGCCGATGGGCCAAATTCTGACCAGCAGGACGACTCGCAGCATTCCGGCAGCAAGGACAGCAGCGGCAACGCTCCCGTCATTGGCCTGATCGACTTCGGCATGACGGGGCGGCTGACGCCGGGCATGAAAAATCATTTTGCCTCACTGATTATCGCGCTTCGCCGTCAGAGCACGGACGGAGTCATTAAAGCGATCGAGTCGATGGGGCTGATTCCCGACAACGCCGACTGGCAGGAGCTGAGGCGCGATGTTGACCGGCTGCGTGAAAAGTATTACCAGGTACCATTTCGTGAGATCAGCCTGGGTGAAGCCGTGACGGATCTGTTTCACGTTTCGTACAGCCACCGGATTCGCATGCCGGCTGATTTTATGCTGCTGGGCAAAGCTTTATTGACGCTGGAAGGCGTCATTACCGGGCTCGATCCCGAATTCAGCGTCGTCGCCGTAGCGGAGCCCTTTGGCCAAAAGCTCCTGCTGGAGCGGCTGAAGCCGGGCAAGCTCGCGGAGTCGGCCGCCGGTTACGCCGCCGAATATTTGGACCTGCTCGGCGAGCTGCCCTCTCGGCTGCGCAGTCTGGGACGCCTGCTCGTTCGCGGCAAGCTGCCGCTGGAGCTGTCGGTCCGCGACGTGGACCGGATGCTGCAAAAGCTGGACCGCATCAGCGGACGTCTCAGCTTCAGCATCGTGCTGCTCAGCTTCAGCATCATTATGGCCGGACTGGTCATCGGCTCGTCCATCGGCCGCCAGCCAGGGCTGCTTTCCCGATTCCCCGTGCTGGAGATCGGCTTTACGATTGCCGCCGTCATGTTTCTGTACATGCTTGTGTCGATTTTCCGGTCGGGAAAAAAATAAAGCTTGAACCCAGCGGCATTGCCGGGGTTCAAGCCTTTTTTTTATTGACCGCACAGGAAGGTCATAGCCTCAGTCCCGGCCATTATTCCTAGTTGGAATAACCTGTGAAAATCACGCTTTCCGGGCCTACACGCGTCATTCCGGTTATGCTCGCCGTGACATAGACCGAGTAAACCGCCGATGAGCTTACCTGGGCACTGAAGTCGCATCCGTTGAAGCTGACGACTCGAGGACCCGTCTCGGATGCCAGAATCGACTCCGAGAGCGAGTATACCAGAACGCCTGAAGACGTCGCTCCTCGAAAAACATAAACGGTAACCATAGCATCGGCTGGAGTCGTCGGCTGTTGGAACGTTACCGTGCCGCTGAATTCCACCCGGGTGCTTCCGAGCGTGCCTGACGACAGATTGAGCCCAAGCACTCCGATCTGCTGCAGCGTTCCGGACGTCGGAATCGTGACCAAAATCGAGCTTCCGTAACTGGCGTTTTGCGCCGCCCTGGCATCTAACCAAGTTGACATAAGACATACCACCTTTTCCTAAAATATGGTAGCAGTATATGCTGGACAGGCTGTACCGCAACGGCTAATCACCCGTGGGAACCGTGCATATAACAGCCAGTTCGTGGAAAAAGCCCGCTCCTTGGCGCGGAGCGGGCTTAATATAAAAATAGCAGGCTTTATTGGACGTCGGCGTAATAGGAGCTAAGCGCGTCAGCGACGCCAAGCGTATTCCGCCGCAAATCCTTGGCGCTGAAGAACAGCTCGCCGGAAACGGAGCCGGACTGTTCGTTGTAATCCAGTTGTTTGATGATTTCGGAGGAAGATTGCCAGCCGGTTTCAGGCGTACCCAGCTTATATGGAGAATGACCAATGTAAAGATCCACTCCGCTGCCCTTGACCGTTGTCATCCACCAATCGGCGACCTTATCGTAAGCCGCAGTCGGATGCGCGAAGCTCCAATATATTTGCGGAGCTACATAGTCCAGCCATCCTTGCTGAACCCATAAACGGACATCCGCATACATATTGTCGTACGCGGTTACGCCGGCTTTTGTATCGGAGCCGGTCGGATCGACAGACTTGTTGCGCCAGACGCCGAACGGGCTGATTCCGAACTCGACATCCGATTTAGCCGCATGGACGGAACGATCCAGCTCTTGGACAAATTTGTTGATGTTGGAGCGGCGCCAATCGGCTTTAGACAAGCCCGATCCTGCGCTGTACAGCTTGTAGGTTGCCTCATCGTTAAACTCCGTTCCAGACGGATAGAAATAGTCATCCAGATGAATGCCGTCAACGTCGTAACGGGCCGCCACCTCGGTAATGATGTCGATAACGGCCTGCCGGGCAGCCGGGATGCCGGGATTAATGTATGGCTTGCCGCCAGCGTTGACGATCCATTCCGGCTTCTGGCGGACGAGGCTGAGCGGATCCAGCTGTGATGAATCCGTTGTTGTGGAAGCCCGGAAAGGGTTGAACCAGGCGTGGAACTCCATCCCCCGTTTGTGCGTCTCCTCGATCATGAACCCAAGCGGATCGTAATTCGGCTTCACTCCCTGCTTGCCGGTCAAATAAGACGACCAAGGGCTGAGCAGCGACGGATAGAGGGCGTCGCCTGCCGGCCGCACTTGCACGAATACTGCATTCATGCCCATCTTTTGCAGCTCGTCCAGCAGCGCCGTAAACTCTTGTTTCTGCTTGGCGCTGTCATTTGCCTTGGCGGAAGCCGCTGTCGGCCAGTCCAAATTGTACACGGTGGAAACCCATGCGCCGCGAAGCTCGGCCGGATCTTCAGCTGGCTGTTCCGGAGGCTGAGGCGACGGTGAGGGCCCCGGGGTAGTCCCCGGACCAGGGTTTCCTGTCTCGGGACCGTTGCCGGGATTTGGCGGAGTCTCCGTTCCGGTGCCGGGGTTCGCCCCATTTTCTCCAGGCGAGGTCAAGCGGACCGTCCGCAGTTTGCCATCCCATTTTACATTCAAACCAAGCTGCTCCCCGACAAAACGGAGCGGCACCATCGTGCGGCCGCCTTTAACCTCGATCGATGCGTCCAGATTAATCCGTTTTCCGTTTACAGTAGCGTAGGACTGCCCTGCAATAAGGGAAATAGAGCTTCCCGACATTTCAATATCGGCCCGTCGCTGCTTGGCGGACCAGCTGACCGTTGCGCCCAGACCTTCACTGACGATTCGCAGCGGCACCATGGTCACATTTACTTTCGGCATGATATACGGCGGCGCATCCGCTGACAGCTGCTGTCCGTCTAAATAAATGCTTATCGCAGATGCCGCTTTTGCATCGCCGGGAACGGCCGCCGTTCCAACAGCCAGCGCTGCGAGCAGCGGCAAAACGGCCAGTTTTTGCATGACGCTTTTTGCAGATGAAAATTTGTTGTAACTCACTTTCTCATTCCTTCCTCGTAGCATTTGTCTAAGCTGTCAAGGTGCTTAACCAACGCTAATTTAGACGCTGCTCCACACCTGTAAGTTGCTAAGTCTTTCCAAAATGGAGAGAGAACGGGCGAATAACGGCGAAATACAGCCTAACACTGCAAAAAGCTAGGAATGGGCGGCGAAAACGATCTAAAAATGCCGATTTGTGACTAATACTGAATATTCTGATTATTTAATTAATTGTAAACATACGGTATAATGAAGCTACTCCCACAGAGGAAAGGGGATAGTCCAATGGAGACGGTTAGCGAAGCATGTCCCCGACTGAGCATCGCAGTTCAGCAGTCGGTGAAGCTGGCCTCACGTGCAGGGCCAAGCGGGCATGCGGGTACTGAAACGGAAATCTGTTGTGCGCACGAACCAGTTATTCATTCTGTATGGAGGAAACGAAATCTGAGAAGGAAGCAAGCGTTAGGTTACGCAAGCTGCTGGGAATGGAGTGTAAGTGTCTAATTGAATAGGAAAATGTTAAGCAGGAGATAGGGCTTTCGGTTGTCAGCGGACAAGCGGAAGCCCTATTGGTATTTTCTGAATCTATCAGCCACGCAAAAGAGCCTCTGCGGCAGAACGTTCTGCCGCAGAGGCTCTTTTGCGTACATCCAATCTTCTATTAACCCCCGAGCTGATCCTTCAGCGTCTGCGGCGAATGCTCCCACCACTCGGCGTTATGGGCAATAAGCAGCTCTCGAAGCACCGTCTTTTCCTCGGCGGACAGCTCATCCAGCACAAAACGGCGCTTGATCGAATAGTCGAGGTTGTTCACATGCTGGGCGAGAATTTTCCAGCCGCGGCGAGCCTCAGTGTCGATAAGCATCGGACAGGCCGTTGCCCCTGCGTAAAAGGAGCCTTCCTCATCCCGGTCCACAGCTACCCATACGATCCAGACCGGACGGCCGTTCGGCACATTTTCTTTCTCCGGGCTGAACTTGATTCCCTTCTCTACCTTGCTCTTGGCATGCATAGCGCCGTTATCGATATACGCTTCACTGCCGTCAATGATAACGGAAGAGACGCGGCTCAGATCAATCGTGCCCGCGCCGAAGCCCCGGTGCTCCTTGTTGCTGACCACGTTAAGCGACAGCGAGCGCTTGCCTTTGGCCGGTTGCTCCGCCGCCCCCTCCGGCTGCGGTGTTCCTTTGTTTTCTTCCATGTCCTGCTCCCTTCCAAGCTTGTTCCAAACCAAGCCCATCTATAGTCCGATGCCCCTGCAAGCCGCATAAAACGGTACAGGCAGGGGCTTGTATTCGATATTTTTCATTTTAGCTAATAATCCCGCAAAAGCAAACATATAGATGGCTTACAAGCTTGTCAACGGGAGGGAAACGGTTCATGATCTTTCGCCGATCATTTCGAAACACGCTGCTCGCAGCGCTCTTAATCACCCTCTTGCCGCTCCCGGTTGCGAAGGGAACCGGCACAGCCTACGCACAATCCGGTACCGGCATTCATAATGGCTCCGCCATCGGACACGCCCTCAGCAGCCTGCAGAACGATCTGCCCGCTAATACCGGCAAATTGTCCAAGCCGGCGTCCGAATCCACCCCTGCGCCAATGCCGCAAACGCAGCCAAAGCCGCAGCCGTTATCGCAGCGGGTGACGGATTACGACATCGCGGTTAAGCTCGACGGCAACACCTTGACCGGTACGGAAACGGTAACCTGGAAAAACCCCGGCAAAAAGACGGTATCGGAGATGTATCTTCATCTGTATCCCAATGCTTTTCTGTCCGAGCAAACGACCTTTATGAAGGAGTCCGGCGGAAAGCTGCGGGAGGACAAGGCTACCGAATCAAGCCGCGGTTATATGCGCTTGGAATCGCTCAAAACCGAAGACGGCGCCAGCCTGCTGCCCCGCGTCCATTTTGTTCAACCGGATGACGGCAACCCGCATGACTTCACGCTCGCCAAGTTCAAGCTGCCGGAGCCGGTCGGGCCGGGAGAAGAGATTACGCTGAACATCGGCTTCAGCGTCGGACTGCCTGAGGTATTCGCGCGTATGGGTTATTCCGGAAAGTTCATCATGGCCGGTCAATGGTTCCCTAAAATCGCCGCCTACAACACCGCTACCTCCTCCCGCGCAGAAGGCTGGAACGTCCATCAATACCACGGCAATTCCGAGTTTTACAGCGACTTCGGCCTTTACACGGTGCGCATCGACGCGCCCGCAGGATACAAGGTTGCCGCAACCGGCGTACAAACAAAACCTGCCGAGGCATCGAAAGGCGGAAGGCAGCTTTTCACCTACTATGCCGAAGATGTTCATGACTTCGCCTGGTCGGCTTCGCCGGACTTCATCGTCAGCGAAGAGGCTTTCTCCTCTCCCGGCGTTCCAGGCGTCCGCATCAAGCTTTATCTCGATCCAAAGCACAAAGGCCTGGCGGAGCGGTACATGCACGCGGCCAAGTCCGCTCTCGCCAAATACTCGCAATGGTATGGAACCTATCCGTACAGCAGCTTGTCCATCGTCGTACCGCCGGCTGGAGCAGGCGGCGCGGGCGGCATGGAATATCCGACTCTTGTCACCGCTTTTGCCGCAGATACGGACAATCCCGGCTACAGCCTGGAGCGCGCCGTTGTGCACGAGATCGGACATCAGTATTGGTACGGCATGGTCGCCTCCAATGAATTTGAGGAAGCCTGGCTGGACGAAGGTTTTACCTCGTACGCCGAGGACAAGGTCATGGAAAGCGAGTACGGCGTAGAGCCCCGCACTGCTCTTGAAGCGAGTTATGTGACGGACCCGGCGCCGCTCAAGCAGCTGTCCTGGTCGTACGGTCCTCACAGCCGCTATGCCGACAATGTGTACAGCCGCGCAAAGCTGGTCCTGAACGGAATCGAGAACAGAACCGGCCCTGTCGTAATGAACAAGATTTTGCGGACTTATTTTAACCAGTATAAATTCAAGCATCCGACTACAGCCGACTTCAAGCGGGTTGTGGAGCAGGTAACAAAGGACAGCTGGGATGATTACTTCAGCCAGTTCGTCTACGGAGGCCAGATGGCCGATTATGCGGTTGACTCGATTCGGGTAGCAAAATCCCGCAGCGAGTCCGGCAAATCCGACTATGAATCCCAGGTTGTCATCCGGCGCATGGACGGCGTGTACGGCCCCGTGCCGGTAACGTTCAAATTTGCCGACGGCAAAACGGTTGAGCGCACATGGGATGGCATTGAGACCAACGTCCTCTACAAGCTGAACTCCTCCTCCCCGCTGCTCTGGGCGGCGGTTGATCCGCTGCGGACCAATGCGCTGGACAACCGGCAGATCAACAACTATTTGCGGGCCGAAGCCCCGCCCGAGCAGCGGGTGCGAATCGGCATCGGCATCGTGAAAGCGCTAGAGTGGCTTGCAGGAGCGTTCGCCTGGTAAAGCGGCGAGGAGAGGAGTGTCTCATTTATGTCCACCTATCTCAAGCAAGGCTGGGGATTGACGGTTAAACACTTGCCAATCGCAGCGCTTTTGTTCCTATACCGCCTGCTCTGGGGCTTTTTCCTCTACCGCTTTGTCGACAGCGTCGTGCTGCAGCTGCTTCAGCGGTATCCGGGAACAGGCGGCCCCACTCCCGGCGGGGATGCCCTGTTCTGGGCCGAATCGCAATTCCGGCTTATGAAAACCGGCCTTGCCGATCCTTATTTGTGGCTGCTTGGCGGCCTTCTGCTCGTCCGGCTGCTCGCTTCGCCTTTATTTAATGCCGGTCTCTACTATTCCATCCGGCACACAGCGGAGAGCGGAGGCACGGGCGGCACCAAGGTGATGGAAGGCATCAGGCGCAAATGGAAACCGGTCATGCTCTTCCATTTTGCCGAGCTGCTGCTGGCTCTGGCTCCCGTCTGGTGGGTTGCGAAAAAAGTAATCGGGCATGCCCAGAACTACTCCACCCTGCCTGAGCTTGCTGCCGCTGTTCTGCCCTGGCTGGGCGGCTGGCTGCTCTGGATCGGCCTGCTGCATCTGCTGACGCTTGGCCTGCAGTTCGGCGCCGTTTCCGACATGGGATTTGGAGCCGGCCTCAAACAAGCATTGAACCGGCTGCTGCCGGTAGCGGGACTCAGCCTGCTCATGCTGCTGGCATCCGGCCTGATCTCCGCCGGAGTCAGTGCGGGCGCGATGGCTCTTGCCGGCCTGGCGGGGCTTATCATCCAGCAGGCATATCATTTTATCCGGACGATGATCGATATCTGGATCGCAGCGTCCCAATTCAGCTGCTGGTCGAAACAACGCTAAAAAGCACTAGTTATGTCATATTAGTTGACAACCATTTATCGTTAGAATACAATCGTGTAAATTCTCCGACAATTTAGTCTTGTTTTTATTGAGCGACATTCGTTTATATATCATGCAGGCGGCCGCGTCCCTTGCCGAGTCAGAATCGTGTACAAGAACTTTATATACCGCTGACAATGAAATTACATTTGTATGACTTAATAAGGATAGATCAAGCCGATAACGGGACAAGATGAAAGAGAGTTTATTTTTTAGACAGAGAGGAACGAAGAACGATGAACGAACACATTCATGCTTACTATGAGCGGCTTCACCAAGCGATCGGTGAACTGCTGGGCCGTGCCGGCGCTTACCGGAGCGGCGAAGAGCTGGAAGCTCTGCAAACCGAGCACGCCAGACTGAATCCGCAGGCCGGAGAGCTGCAAGAGGGAGCTTTGATGTCTCTGATGGGCATGCGCGCCAAGCTCGTCACGATGATGGAAAACGCGCTGTACACCATTTAAATGTGCAAAACTTTCCGCGCGGAGCGGATTGAATACCAAAAGACTTAAGAGCCGTCCTGGGGACGGCTCTTTTTTCATGCGCATGGACGGTTAACCACTCCCAAGGACAAGGACGTTTATCGGATCTCTATGCCCTATCCGGTTCGGAACGCCTGCACATGCTCCTGTTTTTGATACAAATCAAGAAAAATAAGACGTTCCAAAGGATCCGTTTTGTACAAAACTACATATTTGAAACTTGTACCTCCCCATAAATCTGGATAACATTTACATCGAAGGTCAAGACGGCACGGTTGAGAGGAGGAGCTGCAATGTCAACCAGTATGAAGGATATTACAAAGGCGGTTAGCCGCAAAGTTCAAAAGACGCTTGGAGCGGCCAGCCCGATCGGGTTGTCGGAGGATTTG
Source organism: Paenibacillus pasadenensis (assembly GCF_023715725.1). GTDB lineage: Bacteria > Bacillota > Bacilli > Paenibacillales > Paenibacillaceae > Paenibacillus_O > Paenibacillus_O pasadenensis_A. The sequence continues at coordinate 84,245 of NZ_JAMBOT010000010.1, read as the reverse complement.
ACCTTATATGGGATAGACTCCTTCCAACTGATTCAAATCATTGTTGAAATGGAGCATGAGCATAACCTTTCCTTTGATGACAATCAACTGATTCTAGAGAACTTCAATACCATAGAAAACATTGCCCTTCACTTAAAAGAACAGCAAATGACGTAACGAAACGGTTGTCATCCATCTCGCATTAGAATCGAGGAGCGCCATGGATCGGATATTTGTGACAGGCGGAAGCGGGTTTATCGGTACTCATCTCACGGAGAGCCTCTTAAGCAGAGGCTTCCAGCTATCCAACTATGATTTAAAGGCAGGCCGTATCCGTCAGACGAAGAAATTGAAGCTTTTATCGTTTACGCTCAGCAGTTAAATAAGTACGGATACGTCCGTATCGAGGAAAGAAGCCAGGTCCTTCCTTCGCCTTAACCCGACAGCGAAAGCGTAACCAATACCGGTTTTGAATCATGAGAATTATGAGAAATTGTCGTTTTTGGGAGGAGAATTAAGGAAAAGCCAGAATATTTCCTCCTCAGAAACGTACATAATGCCGAATTCCATCGTTGATGGAAACGGGGGAACCATTTTCAGGGTGAATTGATTTTGGGCGCAATGCCGGATAAATCATAGGGATCCTTCAACCGAACCCCACAGCTAACCTCGTAGGCTCTGGAAGGAGCACTCCAGTTTTGAAGAAGAAAGCAGCTACCCTCGTCCTCGGACTAGCCCTGCTCTTCTCCGCAGGAGCGGAGAGCGCATTGGCCAATTCCAAAATGGACGGCGTAATTAACGACGTTATCGGCACACCTTACAAGGCAGCCGGCACGACGGCCAAAGGCTTCGACTGCTCGGGCTTTACGTCCTACGTGTTCAAGCAGTTCAAAATCACCCTGCCTCATTCCTCCTCCGCCCAATCGGCTATGGGGAAAAAAGTGGCCAAGGATGATCTGAAGCCGGGAGACCTTGTGTTTTTCAACACAAGCGGAAGAGGCGTGTCCCATGTCGGCATCTATGTCGGAGACGGCGAGTTCGCCCATTCCTCTTCCAGCAAGGGAGTCATTATCAGCAAGCTGAGCGAGTCCTATTACGCCAAGCGCTACATGTCCGCCCGCCGGGTCATGAATGATTCCACCTTCGAGAAATTTGCCGACGATGCCGCAGATCAGCCGGACGGCGGTCCGGACGTCGACTAATTTCTATTGGCGCTCTTAACCCGCGCCAGCCACCGCAGCCGCAGACAGCCTCCTCGCCGGAGCGCTTGCTGCGGCTCTTTTGGTTATAATTGAAAACCAAACTTCGCCCGTAATCGTCTACACTGGAGGTTAGTCCCGATCTATTTTGATGTTAAAGGAGCCTCACTACTTCATGCAGCCTTCCAATCATTCCGTCTCTTCAGGCCCGAACGTCCGGAAACGGGTGCACCAAGGCCGGCGAAGAGGCGGCTGGTTTATCATTATGCTTGGTCTAGTCGCAGCGGGCGCAGCTCTCTTCAAGCTGGAGTTCCCGCGCCTATTCGATAAAGTTGTGCCGCAAGGCATCTACAAAGACGTTCCGCCCGTATCGGGGCTCCATCCCGAGTTGGCCTCAGCCAGCAAGGAGCTCACCCGCCAGGCAAAAGCAGCTGGTATCTCCGTCGTGTTCACCGACGGGTTCCGCAGCTCCGCGGAGCAGGATGAGCTGTATGCGCGCGGGCGCACCACGGACGGCTCCATCGTCACTCATGCCCAAGGCGGCGAGTCCTTTCACAACTATGGGCTCGCGATTGATTTTGCCTTGGAAAACCGCCAGGGAGATTACATTTGGGATATGGAATACGACGGCAACCGGAACGGAAAAGCCGACTGGATGGAGGTCGTAGCGATTGCGAAAAAACTCGGTTTCAGCTGGGGCGGCGATTGGCCGGATTTCAAAGACAATCCTCATCTGCAAATGGACTTCGGTTATTCCATCCGGGAGATGCAGCAAGGAAATCGCCCTCCGGGCTCACTGCTCGCGGACGGGACGATAAGCGGAGAAACAAAGGAAGAATAGTGCCCGGGCCGCATCGACCCTTGAAGCCGCAGAGGATTTCCTGATTAGGGAGCCTCTGCGGCTTTTTACCTATGCATTTATCATCATGTTTTGGAGAAGCTAGGCTCAAAACCAAACCTCGCCCGGGTATTTACTAGGAGCTGATTCGGAGAAATTTGACGCCTAAAGGAGTACGCAATTTATGAAGCGGTTCACAACCCCCGTCAAATCCAGCTCAAGCGCCTGGAAACGATCTTTGCAGCGAAGAATCGGCTGGGTTATTCTAACGCTTGGGCTGCTTGCAGCAAACATAGCCATAGTGAAAATGGAATTGCCGAGCGTGTTCGATAAAATCATATCGCCCAGCCTTTATAAAGAAGTACCAGCCGTATCCGAGATCCATCCCAAAGTTGCCATAGCCCTCACGCAGCTGTATGCTCAAGCTCAATCCATCGGCATTCAAGTCGTTTACAACGGCGGGCTTCGCAGTTATGCGGAACAGGACAAGCTATATGAGCAGGGACGAAGCAAGGCAGGCCGTATCGTCACCAATGACAGAGGCGGCGATTCTTATCACAACTATGGACTTGCGGTTGATTTTGTCCTTATTCAGAGAGGTAACTTGGATTGGAACATGAATTACGACGGCAATAGGAACGGAAAATCGGATTGGAAAGAGGTCATTGAACTGGCTAATAAGCTCGGGTTCACCATGGGGAGCGGCGGAAAGGAATATCCCGATCACTTACATCTGCAAATGGACTTCGGTTATTCCATTCGGCAGTTGAAGAATGGACTTCGCCCGCCGGGTTCGGTTCTTGAAGACGGCACGATAAGCGAAAGGTAACAGCCGCGTTAGATTTACGAACTCTTCACGCCGCTTTATCATTTACCTAATATTTCCCTCTTAAAATAACGGTTGTGCAGTATTCCGACTCGTTATATTAGGAGGGTTATTTAGAATGAAGAGACCGGCTAGGATAGGAAAAATATGGCTTGGTACTATGTTGGCGGCCACGACGGCCATCGGCGGCGCAGGACTTGCGGAGCTTGGAATCGGTCCGGTAGCGGCTGCGGAAGCGTCGGTTCAAGAGACGGCATCGATTTATATCGCGCCGATCCACAACGCCAAGTTTTTGGCCGGCGCAAAGTTCGATTTTCGCGTTGAGCTAAACAACTGGAACGGACAAGCGTCCGATGTCAGCATCCTGATCAACGGCAAAAACGCCGAGACCGTCTTTGGCAAAACGTTCGAAAAAACCTCCACCGATAAAAGCCGCGAGTTTACGATCCGCAACGTCTCTTTTGCCAAACCTGGCACCTATACCGTCCGTGTAAAAGCAGGCAGCTTAAGCCGTTCCGTAACCTATCAGGTCGTCAACAGCTCCGAAGCCGGACAAAAGGCGAAAAACGTCATCCTGTTCATCGGTGACGGAATGGGCGTATCCAGCGTAACGATTGCCCGCGCGATGTCCAAAGGGCTGACAGAGGGCAAGTACAACGGATTGTTGGAAATGGACAAGCTGCAGCAACGCGCCTACGTGACCACTTCCGGCATGGACTCCATCGTGACGGACTCCGCCAACAGCGCAAGCGCCTATATGACCGGTCATAAATCCGCCGTCAACGCGCTTGGCGTATATCCTGATAATACCGATAGCTCGCTCGACGATCCCAAGGTTGAAACGATTGCCGAAATGCTGAAGCGCTCGCGCGGCATGTCCGTCGGCATCGTGACGACCTCCGAGGTCGAGGACGCCACGCCGGCCTCGCTCGTTTCCCACACGCGCCGCCGTGCGGACAAACCGCAAATCGCCGAAATGCTGCTGAAGCTGCAGCCGGAGGTCGTAATGGGCGGCGGCTCCGCCTACTTCCTGCCAAAATCCGCAACCGGCAGCAAGCGCGCGGATGAAACGAACGTTATCGACGGCTTCAAAAATGCCGGATACTCGTATGTGGAAAATGCAGCTGGCCTGAAAGCGTCCGGCAACCCGAAAAAGCTGCTGGGGCTGTTCCACAGTAGCGACATGAACGTGTACTACGACCGCTCGACGAATAACACGGCAGCTCTGAAGTCTTTTACCGACCAGCCGACGCTGTGGGATATGACGAGCAAAGCAATTGAAGTGCTGAGCCAGAACGAAAACGGCTTTTTCCTGATGGTGGAGGGCGCCAGCATCGACAAACAGCTTCATACGATGGACTGGGAGCGCTCCGCCTACGACACGATCGAGATGGATAAAGCGATCGGCCTGGCGCGCGCCTTCGCGGACAAAAACGGCGATACGCTCGTCATCGCAACCGCCGACCATTCCCACACGGCGAGCATCGCCGGCACGTACCAGAAGACGGAAACGGCAAGCGGCCGCGACGCGCTGGGAACCTACGAGGCTTCCGGGTTTCCGAACTACACGGACGCCAATAAAGACGGCTTTCCGGATTCCCCGGATACCGACCGCAAGCTGGCCGTAACGTTTGGCGCGACGCCGGATTACTACGAGGATTATATTTTCAACTCCATCCCGGTCGCTCCAGCCATCAAGGACGGCGATAAATACGTCGCCAATCCGCAAACGCTTGACGATCCGGATGCGCCGGACAAAGAGAAATTCCATCATACCGGTACGCTTCCGCATGACGAGTCCACCGAGGTCCATTCCGCTGACGACGTGCCGCTGATGGCTCACGGCCCTGGCTCGGACAACTTCACCGGCACGATGGACAACACCGAGGTGTTTTACGCGATGGCGAACGCGCTTGGACTGCGGCTTGACGGCTCCAAGCCGGCTGCAGGCAACTGGCTTGAGCTGAGCGACTTCCTGAGCCTTGTCGGCGGAAGCTCCTCCTTCGATGCCAAGAAAAACGTCACCTTTGTCAAAGCTGGCGGCAGCACCATTGTGCTGTACCACAGCCAAGGCATCGCTAAGAAAAACAACAAGCCGGTTCCGCTTAAGTTTAAAACCGAAAACGGCAAGCTGATCGTGACCAGCGAGTCGCTGCTCGCCGCCCTCGGCAAGTAAGGCTAACCTTTCGCCAGCCGACAACAGAAACGGCCCTTCTACAGGAGGGCTGTTTTTTCGCTGCGCGCACGCTCTGCCCGTCCGGTTGCAACGGCAAGCCCCGCATGCCGGAGGGAGTCTCTTAACCGGATCGCTTGCGGCATGCCGAAAGCTGGCGGACTGGATTGTTTTGTCTGGCTGCCGCCGCTGACAGCCTCCTCCTCCCGTGCTACACTTAATGGGCGATGAAGCACCAGGAGGACAACAACTTGAAGCTTGTATCATGGAATGTGAACGGACTGCGCGCCTGTGTCAAAAAAGGCTTTGCCGACTATTTCGAAGCGGTCGGCGCCGATGTGTTCTGCGTGCAGGAAACGAAGCTGCAGGAGGGACAGATTGAGCTGGAGCATGGCGAGGGCTATCATCTGTTCTGGAACTACGCCGCGCGTAAGGGCTATTCCGGCACCGCCGTATGGACGCGTCATAAGCCATTGTCCGTACGTTACGGGCTTGAGGACGATTTTGAAGAAGAAGGCCGCATTCTGACCCTGGAGTTCGAGGGCTGGTATCTGGTCAACGTATATACGCCCAACTCCCGGCGCGATCTATCGCGGCTCCCTTACCGGCTGGAATGGGAAGCCCGCATGCTGGATTATTTGCGGAAGCTGGACGCCGTGAAGCCGGTTGTCATGTGCGGCGATCTCAATGTCGCCCATCAGGACGTCGATCTCAAAAACGCCCGTCCCAACCGGGGCAACTCCGGCTTTACGGACGAGGAGCGCGGCTGCATGACGACACTGCTGGAATCGGGCTTTACCGATTCGTTCCGCTTCCTCCACCCCGACCGGACAGACGCTTATACATGGTGGTCCTTCATGCCGAAGGTCCGTGAGCGGAACATCGGCTGGCGGATCGACTACTTCCTCGTTTCCGACCGGCTGCGCCCGCTGATTACATCGGCGGACATCGACAGCGCGGTGCTGGGGAGCGATCACTGCCCGGTCATACTGGAGCTATCCGAGGTACCGGGTTAGAGCGCAAGCTAGAGCGCAAGCACAAACAGACGCCTCCCCCGCACAGAGCGGTGAGGCGTCTCTTTTTATTAAGCGCGTTTGCTTTATTCGCTTTACTCCGCCTGCTCCAGGCCGGCACGGAAGGAATCCTCAGAAGCCGCTGACACTTGAGCTGCCTCATCCTCATCTGCTGCTTTCGCCGATAAAGCCGCATCGCCTCCGCTATCCCCAGCATGCCCTTCTTCCTGCTGTGCCGGACGAGGAGGACGGGGCTTCACTGGCTTCGCCGCTTCAATATCATAATAGGCTTTAAGCTCAGCCGCCTTTTTGACATTGTCCATGTTGACTTTGGCTTTCGCCAGCTTCTCCGCCACCAGCTCCCATGTAGGCTGCACCTTCAACACCGCCAAACCTCGAATCGCATTTTTGACCATACGCCGTTCCTTGGCATTGGAATAGGTGTCCTTATATCGGCGAATATCCGTATCCGGCGCGATATCCGGGAACACACGGCGGAAAATTTGCGCTGTCATTCGCGCGTCATCAAGCGCCCGGTGCGCGGAGCCCTCTGCCGGAATGGCCAGCTCCTCCAGCGCCTTTTCCACGCTGACATCGTTGCTCAGCCCGCGTGTGCGCAGGTAGACCTTGAGCAGATCGTAATAGTCTGCCCCCAGCCAGTACGTATCGTCCAGCCGATGCATCCGGGTGTCCAGCACAATCCGCTTCAGATCTTCTCCGCCCCAGGTGACGAACGTGCAGACCGAGCTGCGGTCCAGCCATTCGCGAAACGCCCGGATGACCGGCACGAAGCCTTTGGCCGTATCGATCGCCTCCTGCGGAATGCCCGTTTTCTCCCGGATAAAGCTATTCAGCTTGGCAAAATAAACCGGTTTGATCAGCGAGGAAAACTCGTCGACCTGCTCGAGGCGGTCATTCAGCCGCACTGCGCCGATCTCAATCACTTCCATCGGCTTGTCGCTGGCGAATTTTCTCCCATTGAACTCAATATCGAGAATGATGTAATCCATCGTAAACCTCCACCATTTAAGTCTATTCATCATACACGATTGGGGGGACAGAATGACAGCTGCGGCCTATTTGCCCCTCAATCTCCCTTCTGGCCCGACACCAAAATGACAATATAATCCATGCAAGGAGGGCAATCCTGTGCATATCCAAGCCCAGTCCTGTCCGCATAGAATGTATTGAGAATCATTTTCATTACGCCTTCAAAAATGGGGGATGTTCTTGCATCAAAAGATCTACCGCGCGCTCGTGCTGCTCGTATTGGCAGCGCTTGTTGCAAGCGGATGCGCCGGAAATACAGAAACCGGAACAGGCCGTTCGGAGGGCGGGGAAACGGAGGCTGCAGCCAAAGCAAAAGCCAAGGCTGAAGCGGAGAGCGGGCAAAAGCCGACAGACGGCGATGCCTGGAGCCGCATTAAGGAAGCTACCGTAGCCGATGCCGCAGAAGGGCTTCAGTCCAGCCGCAGCGCCGTCAAGGACCTGAAGCAGGCTGCAGAGGCCGGAGAAGCAGAAACACTCCGTTCGCTGACCGAGCAGCTGGCCGGCATCTGGCTTGCAATTGAGGCTGATATGAAGTCGCTTCACGCAGATAAAGCCGCTGCCGTTCGCGCCGACCTCACTCTGCTGCTGAACCAGGATTCTGCCGAAAGCCCGGTTGATGTATCGTACCGACTGTACCAGACGTACCGCGATTTGAACGAACTGCTTCAAGGCCCGTCAACCTAAACTCTATTCAGGAAAGGTGATACCACAAGATGAAACTCTCAGGAAACCGATTATTCGCTTTCATTTTGAGCTTTGCACTTATTTTATCGCTCATCCCGGCCGCTTCGGCCGCCGCAGCCTCCACAGCGGTATCTGTTACGATTAACGGCAGCAAAGCCAGCTTCGGCTCCGTAAAGCCGACCATTATCAACGGCCGCGTGTACCTGCCTGCAGCAGCATTTGCTGTTAAGCTGAACGCTACCTACAAATCCGATTCCGCCAGCAAAAAAATGGTCATCACTCGCGGAACGCGTACGATCGGCTTCACGCCTGGCTCCACCAAGGCGACGCTGAACGGCAAAGCCCTCACGCTCTCCGCGCTTCCAATTGCCAAAGGCAAAGACGTTCTCGTCCCTGCTGCAGCACTGTCCGACGCTCTGGGCGTATGGACGAACTGGAACAACTCCTCCAAAACGCTGACCGTGCAAACGGTTAAAACGTTTAAACACGCTATGGGTTCTACAACGCTGAAAAGCGTGCCGCAGCGCGTCGTCATCCTGTTCAACGGCATGGTAGACACCAGCGTTCTGCTCGGCGTCAAGCCGGTCGGTGCTGTGGAATCCTACCTGCAGCAGCCGTTTTATGAGTACCTGCGCCCAAGCCTGATCGGCGTCAAGGATCTCGGCGACGAAACCCAGCCTAACCTGGAGGGAATAGCCAACCTGAAGCCGGACCTTATTATCGCCTCTAAAATGCGTCATGAAAAAATCAACGATCAGCTGAACAAAATCGCTCCGACGGTGATGACCGAGGACGTCTTCAGCTGGCAGAACAATCTTAAATTTGCAGCCGATGTCTTGAATAAACAATCCAAAGCCGACGCTTACCTGTCCAAATGGGCTTCCCGCACTGCCGACTTCAAAAAGCGGATGGGCAGCGGCATCAAAAACATTGATGTGTCCGTTATGCGCATCAATCCTAACGGTACGGCGCGCTTCTACCTAGAAGGATTTGCTCCCAACATTCTGAAGGACCTGGGCTTCAGCTTCCCGAAAGCCCAAACGGATATTTCGTCCGACATCTTCAACATTCCGTCCAAAGAGCAAATACCGCTGCTGGATGCCGATTATATCTTTGATTTCACCGTAGACTGGGACGGCGATGGCGCTATTTATAAAACACAAAAGGAATGGATTGACAACGCGCTCTGGTCCAACCTTAAAGCCGTCAAAAACAAGAAATACTACAAGGTCAACGCCGTCAACTGGAATCTTTCCGGCGGACCGCTCGCAGCAGACAAAATGCTCGACGACCTCTATTTCTACTTCAACATCGACTAGTCCGACCTCAATAAATGTCATCCGTTATGTCTCGTCCCGCTCCGCGCCCCCTCGCGGAGCGGGATTTTCAGCGTAAATCCCGATAGGAGCGATACGATGAACCAATTGGGCTTACCCGGAACCGCCCTCAAAGCCGCCGGACTTGCAGTCGGAGTGGCACTGCTGCTCCTGTTCGCCGCTGCAAACATCATATTGGGCTATACACGCGTCAGCCTGTCCGAAGTGTGGGCGGCGCTGTTTCATTACGATGAGACGTCCATGAACCAGGCAGTTATCCGGCTGACCAGACTGCCGCGCGCGCTGATTGCCGCCGCAGTAGGCGCCAGCCTCGCCGTAGCCGGCGTCATCATGCAGGCGATAACGCGCAATCCGCTTGCATCACCTTCCATCCTTGGCATCAATTCCGGCGCAGCGCTAATGGTCGTATTCGCGATTACGATGCTGAAAGTTGAAAGCGTCGATCTGCTCGCCTGGGCGGCTTTCGCCGGAGCAGCCGTCGGCGCGATGCTTGTCTACGGCTTGAGCGCGCTCGGCAGCAGCAGCCTGTCGCCGCTGCGCATCGTGCTGGCAGGCTCGGCCATGTCGGCGCTGTTTGCTGCCGGCACACAAGGAATGCTCGTGCGCAACCAGGCATCGCTGCAGGACGTGCTGTTCTGGATGAGCGGCTCCATCGCGGGACGGCCGCTCGGCATTCTGGCAGCCGTTGCGCCTTATATGCTTATCAGCATAGCTGCAGCCTTGCTGCTCGCCCGCCATCTGAATCTGCTGGCCGCCGGGGAAGAGACTGCCAAAGGACTCGGCCTGAACATCAATTTCGTCAAAATCATCGGCGGCATCGCCATCGTGCTGCTTGCCGGCGGTTCCGTTGCTGTAGCCGGTCCGATCGGCTTTATCGGCATCGTCATTCCCGTAATCGCCCGCTTTTTCTCCGGGCTCGATCACCGCTGGATGGTGCCGTACAGCATTCTGCTTGGCGCGATGCTGCTGCTTGCGGCCGATGTTGCCGCCCGATACATCATCATGCCGCAAGAGCTTCCCGTCGGCGTGCTGACCGCCGTCATCGGCACGCCATTTTTCCTATATATCGCACGCAAAGGGAGGGCCGGCTCATGAGCGCTAACCAAAATAAAAAAAGACCCGTTCATGCCGGATCTTCTCATGAACAGCCGCACCAGCCGTCTCCAGCTGCTCCGCCCCGGAGCCGCAAACACCTCAGCCGCACAAAGGGCTGGATGCTGCTGCTCAGTCTGGGATTGGCGCTGACCGCCTTCGCTTATCTGCTATTCGGCGAATCGTATATCCGTCCTGCCCTGATGCTGCAGGCGCTTGGCGGCAGCGGAGCTGTCGAGCATCTCGTTATCGTTCGCGAGTTCCGGCTGCCCCGGCTCCTCGTAGGCATTTTGGCCGGTGCAGCGCTCTCGGTGGCGGGGACGCTGCTGCAGGGAGTATTCCGCAATCCGCTTGCCGCGCCCGATCTGGTCGGTATATCCGGCGGGGCTGCGGCTGCCGCTTCGGCTTTTCTCACCTTTCGTCCCGCATCGCTCAGCATTCACTGGCTGCCTGCCGTCGCAATGGCCGGGGCGGCTCTTATGTCCGTCATCGTTTATTCGGCGGCTTGGAAACGCGGCGTGACTCCCGCCAGACTCATTCTTGTCGGCATCGGCATGGGGGCGCTGACCACTGCCTTCACAAACACGATTCTGCTGTTAGGCTCGGTCTATACGGCAACGGACGCGTATATATGGCTGACCGGAACCATTTACGGCACGTCATGGCAGCATGTCTGGACGCTCCTGCCCTGGACGGCTCTGTTCCTGATCATCGCTCTTTATCATGGCAGGAGCCTGAACGTGCTCATGCTGTCCGACGAGACTGCCTCCGGTCTTGGCAGCCACGTGGAGCGCAGCCGCAGAGGATTGATCGCCATCAGCGTCGGTCTCGCCGGATCGGCCGTTGCGATTGGAGGCTCCATCGGTTTTGTCGGACTGATCGGGCCGCATATCGCCCGACAGCTCGTCGGACCATCTGCCAAACGGCTCATCCCTGTATCCGCTTTATGCGGCAGTCTTATCGTCGTACTGGCCGATTTTGTCGCCCGCACCGCATTTTTGCCCTTCGACATACCGGTCGGCGTGTTTACATCGGCCGTAGGGGCTCCATTTTTCATCTACTTGCTCTATCGTAATCGCCGGGGCATCCGTTAACCGAAATAAAGCAATCAGCGCTCGCTGCCCGCAGCCGCCTGCTCGACAATGAGCTGCGGACAGCGCTCGCAAAGCTCTTCCAGAAACCTATCTTCCTGCTTCGGAGCGAGCTGATAACAGTCATAAGCTCCAACCGACAGCTCGATGCGCCGCAGCGCAAAAAGGCTCATTGGCGAAGGCTCCGTATGCCGGACACGGGACAGCTTGCGATAGGGAATACGTTTGACGATCGGGCCAATCTTAATTCTCAAGTGCTCCTGACCGAAGGTATAGGAGGTTCCGGACCAGATCCAGACAATTAAAGCCGCGGTCAACAGAATCAGCACCGAGACGATATGCCGGATTATCCAATCTTCTTCATCATTCCGTAAACCTGTTATACCGCCCGCAAGCAGAAATCCGACGATCAACCAGGTATTCAGCGCCGGCAGCAGCTCTCGCTTTGGAACAAATTTCATTTCCTAACCTTCTCGCTCCTTATATGAAAGATTTTTCCAAGATTCCAGAAACTGATTTTAACATAGGATAGGGAACGTTGACTCTTTTTTTAAAAAAACTTCTCCAAACCACTTGATAACAATAATCATTATTGAGTATAGTAGATGAAGCGAGAACAACCGCTGTACCGTCTGCAGAGGCGGTATGCGCAAAAAAGACAGCCGCTGGCACGGCTGCCTCGTGAATGAATCCATTAAGCTTTAACTTCGAATGTTTTGCAGTCGGTTTCTTGGGAATTGCTCGCTTGTCCGCGATTGCTGGTCACATAAATGGAAGAAGCGTTGCATTTGTTACCGGAAGCCCAGTTTTTGCAGCTATCCACTTCACAAAGTACGTCTTTAGCCATGAAATTCACCTCCTTGGTTGAATGGAAGGCTTATATCGCAGCATACGTATCGCTCGTCCGGAATTTGCAGATTCCGCGCGGGCTGTTTGCCGTTGATACGCGCCTATTCTCAGGCACTTTCATAATCAGCTAGATAAGGGCCCACCATGACTATAGAATAAGAAGCTCAACTTAGTCAAGGCGCAAAACTTTTAACTCGTAGTAGATCTAGTTAAACCTACTGAAAAACCCTCCCATCCAATTGAGTTTGAGAGGGTTTATCCCATTATGACCAGCCAAAATCCATCGTTTTGCCCGTCTCGGCAAACGTCTTGGCGCTGCTCAAAATCATGGGCCAGCTTTCGCGGGTATTGTCGTAGGATGGATGGCCGTCCGGCCAGCGGTCGTTGACCAGCGTCAGCTTCGTCGCTGAGCCGACCGGCTCAAGCACAAGCGTAACGCGGGTTTCCAGCTCGGCATGGTTGTCCCGGTAAGAAGGACCCGGATGCTCCGTATAGCTCATACGGACATTCGGCTCAAACTCCAAAACTTCTCCATACACATGAACGGTGCGCTCCCCGTCATTGCCCGGCCCGACGTAACGAAAGGACGACCCCGGCTTAAAATCCGTTTCCAGCACCGACCCAAAAAACACAGCCCGCGTTCCTTCCGGTTCCACAAATACCTTCCACACTTCCTCTGGAGAAGCATTTACATAAATGGTATACCGCAGCTCTTCCATCCTGTCACCTCTTCCTCCATCATTGTTCACCATCAGTGTATCATGACGGCAAAACGAGGAATTGGATAAATGCGACAGCAGCCTGCTTAAGATTGTAAAGCCAGCGGCGGTACCTTTCCTCGGGCTTGGAGAGCTCCCGTGAGCGGCAGAGCGACGGTTAACACCGCGCCTCCATCGCTGTCGTTGCCGGCGCTTATCGTCCCGCCGCTGCGCTCAACGATTGCCCGTGAAATGGCCAGGCCAAGTCCAGTCTCTCCGCCTTTCCCTTTCACAAAACGCTTAAATAAATTCGGTATGAGTTCTTCCGGAAAACCCGGCCCGTCGTCGTGAATGCGTACCGTCAATGAATCTTTGCCGTATATCGCCTCCACGTTTATGGTCGACTGCGCGTGGCGGATCGCATTGGATAACAGGTTAAGAAAGGCTTGCAGCAGCTTGTCCCGGTCTGCCGTTATTAAATGGCGCTTCGGCTCCTGGTCAGGCCATTGCATATTTAGCTGGATGCTGCGGCTTCCGAGCAACGGGTTCACCCGTTCAGCCGTATCCTCAATCAGCTCCTTCACATCCACGCCGGACGGCTGAAATATATCCTCTTCGCTTTCCAGCTTCGCGAGCAGCGTCATTTCCGTTACGATTCGCGTGAGACGGCCCGCTTCATTGCGGATTATTTCCAATCCTTTAATGGATTGCTCGCCTTGAAAGACTCCGTCGCGGATTCCTTCCGCATAACCGGCAATCGACATGAGCGGTGTTTTGAGCTCATGGGACGCATTTTGAAAAAACTGCTTTTGCGCGCGGTTGTGACGATCCAGCTCGCCAGCCAGGTCATAGACCGTCCGGGCAACATTGCCGATCTCTCCTCCAGCCTGAACCAAGCTGACTTCGCCGAACCTGCGCTCCTGAACTTTATGCAGCTCCCCGCGCAGCTTCATAAGAGGACGAATCAATTTGCGCGTCAGCAGCATGCTAAGCAGTAAGGCAAGCAGACCGCCGGCAAGCAGAACAAGCAGCAGCCTTCCCATAAGCGCCCGCTCAAACTGCTTAATTTGGCTAAGCGGCGTCAATTGGGCCAGCCGACCGATCCCCGGCACTTCCAGCACATCAGAAATATAATTTCCTTGATTTGGAGATATCGTTGTAAATTGAGTACTGTCCTCCTTTCCCAGCTTCAGCGCTTCACTGGGCAGCGAGCGAACTTCATTGCTTGACTGGACAACATTCCCATCCTCATCCAGCAATAAAGCCAAACCGGAATACTCCTCGAACAGAGATTGTGCAGCCTCTGTTTTGCTAACAGCCTTTGTACCATCCGGCGACGCGGTTTGATCCTGTGGAGCTTGCTCCGGGTTCGAGCTGTCTCCACGATCCGAGGATGGAACTGCTGCCTTCTGCCCTCCCACAGCTGCCCCCAGCTTTGCTGCCATTTCCGTGTTTATTTTTCTCAATTCCTGCTTCTGATTTGCCACCAAATAATCCAGTAACACAAAATGGATCAGGACGGCTGCAAAACCGAGTACGAATACCAGAAGCAAGCCAAATGCCAGATTGAATTGGAGCTGCAGCTTCATTCTCCATCGCCTCCTTCCAGACGCAATCGATAGCCATGTCCCCACACCGCTTCAAGCGGCAGCTCGGCGCATTTTTTGCGAAGCCTTTTAATCAGATGGTCAACCGCGCGGTCGCTCCCAAAATAATCGTCGCCCCAGACCTGCACAAGCAGCTCTTCCCGGTTAAACGCCCGATTCGGATTTCTGGCAAACACATGCAGCAGCTCAAACTCCTTAAACGTTAGCTCTAACTCCTGCTCCTCCCAAAAGGCGCGGCGCTCTTCCGGCAAAATGCGCAGAAGGCCCAGCGTTACAGCTTCCTCCTGCTCGGTTTGCGAATCGTTTAATCTTCCTCTGTACCAGCGCTGGCATTGCCTTTTTACGCGGGCAACCAGCTCGCGCGGACTGAACGGTTTGACCAAATAATCGTCGCTTCCGAGCTCCAAGCCGAGTATTTTGTCCACCTCGCTGTCTTTGGCGGATATCATAATGATCGGCACCTCGGCCTTGTCGCGAATCTTCCGGCATAACTCGAAGCCGTCCATTCCTGGCAGCATAATGTCGAGCACCCACAAATCCGGAGGGTTGTCCCGGTAAAGGGCCCAGGCTTCTTCGGCTGAAGCGAGTCCGATCGTTTGATAATTTTCTCTGATCAAATAAGCCTCGACCAGATGGCGAATATTCTCGTCGTCATCCACAATAGCAACCGTAATATCCTGCATGCATCTGACCTCCTGCTCCTTAATCTCGGTTCCCCCATTATAACAAGCATGTTTCTCTCCATAGCCTGTGCCATTGTTTTTCCACAAATTCACCAACTTCATGCCACACCTCAGGCGTACGATAGACCTTGTCAGACAAACCCACACCCAAAGGAGCTACCCCACATGATGAAAAGCCGTATCGCTAGCAAAGTTGCCCTCGCCTCCGTCGTATTCGCCGCTTTAGCCAGTCCGCTGGCAGCCAGTGCCGCCGTCAGTCCTTTGAGCGACACCATTAGCTCCAGCGTAATTAAGGAAGAAATGACGAAGAAAGAAACCTCCGCAGACAAAGTAGCCGAAACGATAGCTGTGCCGCGCCGCGATTATGTGAAACTTGCTGAGAAATACGCTCCTGAAAAGGTGGCGGAATGGAAAAAAACGTTGAAGGAGCTGGAGAAGAAACCAGCAGGGAAAGTAAAGCTGGAAGAGGATGCTGGCAAAGCGGCTGTAATGTCGGAGCCTGTAAAAGTGAAACTCTCCCTGACTGATGAGACGTTCGAAGCAGCAACGGTGCAAAAGGTGGAGCAAGCGTTGGATAAAGCGGTTAAAGTCGGAGATACCGACGCAATCAGCGACTGTCTGGATGATTTGCTCGCCGAATTCCAAAGTGTTGCGAAGAGCGAAAGTGAATAAGATGCCTGCATGTAAAAAAACAGCCGCCCCGAAGAAACTCTTCCGGGCGGCTGCTGTTCGTTATGCGTTATTTTCGGTATGCAGGGGGAATTCCAGTGTCACCTTTGTGCCTTTTCCAGATTCGCTGTTAAAGGACAGGCGGCCGTCGTGTGCGTCCATAATGCGCTTGACGATGGTTAGACCGAGACCGCTTCCCCCTTTTTTGTTGGTTCGGAAAGGTTCGCCGATTCGTGCAATCTGGGCTGGCGTCATGCCGGCTCCCGTATCCGAGAACTCAATTAGCTGCCAGCCCTCCTTGACGGAGATACGAACGGTAATGCGGCCGCCTTCCGGCATAGCGTCCGTCGCATTACGGAGAATGTTGAGCAGCACTTGCTTAAACTTATTGCGGTCGCAGCGGATCATGCCGCAATGCTCGTATTCCCGTATAAGTCCGATTCCGTCCAAACGACATTGAAACTCCACAACCTGCAGTGTTTCTTCCACCAGCTCGTTCACATTCTCAAGCTGCATGCTCGGAGGTTGGCTTCTGCCCAAGCCCATAAAGTCGCCTACAATTAAATTAATCCGGTCCAACTCGCCCATAATTAACTCGTAATGCTCTTTTTTAATTCTGGTCGAGGTGAATTGCAGCATCCCCCGGACGACGGTGAGCGGATTACGGATTTCATGCGCAATGCCAACGGCAAGCTGTCCGGCCAAAACCAGCTTCTCCGCTCCGTGCAAAATCTCGTCCGCCCGCCGGGCATCCGTCATGTCACGCATAATAGCGACGGCAAATAGCATGCCGCCCTCTTTGTCGGTTATCGGCAGCATGTCCAGCAGAAAGTGATGCTGGCCCTCTTCCCGCTCCTCAGCCAGCTCAACGCCCAATAAAGGACGTCCGCCACCTGCAAGCATATCTCGGATAGGAGCTCCGATTAACGGAAGTTCGCCGCAGAGCTCTCCCAATGCCTCTTTGTTCATACGCAACAGCTTCAGCAGCGGTTGGTTCATGGAGATGATTCTGCCGTTATGATCCGTCAACATAACCCCGTAATAGGGCGTTTGCAGCAGCGCCTGGGTCAGAATCCGCTGGTGGCTGTTTTGCCGCCGTAGTTCCAGCTCGCGCTCCATCGAGGCGGCCATGGAACGGAGCAGCGCCATAAGCTGCGGATGCGAGCTTTCCGCCAGCATCATGAAGCTGAGCGTTGCCCATGGCCCGTCCTCATTATGGGGGAACAGCGGAGCCGTATAACAGGCGCTGCCATGCAGCATAATGTGGTAATGGTCCTCGCCGCTCAACAGAACCGGCTCTCTTGTCTCCAGGCAAAGCGCGACCGCATTGGGACCAATCGTATTCGAAAAGCGGACGCCCGGCACGATACCGACCTGCTGCAGCATGTTTTTCATCGCTTCATTGCCAAAAAAGCCTAGAATGTACCCCTTGCTGTCATTAATCGCGACCAGCATCGGATTTTCCGGCAACGACGAAAGGAATTCCTTGGTAAAGGAGCGGCATACACTCATCAATTCTCCGTATCGCTCCAGCTGAGCATCCAACTGCTCCGGGGTAAACCGCTCGTTATATTCCGGTATGGAGTGCGGGTCCATTCCCGCTTCAAGGCATGAGCGCTTCCAATTCTCAAGGCGCGTTTCTTTCATAACATTCTCCTGTATTCTTCTAAAGACATTGTCCCCCTGTTAAGGCAGGTTAATAGTAGCTCTAGGATACCACAAGTTACCACTTTTTAATGCTAAAAATAATCAATTCTGCTCCTGTAAATACGATAGGGCTTTAAATCTATATCAAGAGGCAGGCCTCTCGGCCTGCCTCTTCTTTATGCTTAGGTTAGTTAACGGTCAACACAGTGTTATCAACGGTAAATGTGCCGGCTTGCTGTTTATAGGCGTGTATTACGATCCGTAATGAGCTGCCGGCGGCCGTGAAGGTTTGACTGCTCGTTTTGCTGCTCGTTGTGAAATCCTCAGCCAGCATCTGGGATCCGCTGAAAACGCGGATATATCCATAAATCCCCGATGTGGAGAGGCTGGCGGTTAGTTTATAGGACTGCCCCGGGGTAACGCTCACGACCTGCTCCGCCTCTGCCGTATCGATTGCGCTTGGGATCAGCTGCAAAACGCCGCCTGTCGTGCTGGCTCCCCCCGTACCGACACTCTTCCACCCTTGAGCGGAGTTTGATACGAGAGCGAAGCTGAAATCCCCGTTCTGCAGCAGGTTCGCCGAGCCGCCGGTAAGGGTCGTCACGGTGAGCGGCGCGCTTGCAGCTGATAGATTGCCTGCGGCATCTTTGGCTTTGACGGTGAACGTATACGCCGTGCCTGGTGAAAGACCGGTAATTGTTGCAGATGTTCCGGCGGACTGGACCACATTGCCTCCAAAGGCGATTTCGTAGCCCGTCACGCCAACGTTATCTGTAGAAGCATTCCAGTTCAACGACACGCTGGCAGATGTTTTGGCTGGCGATTGCAGCTGCGTTGGCGCTGCTGGCGCTTGAGTGTCGGTGCCGCCTCCCCCGCCCCCGTTCCAGCCCGGCGCCCGGTGCGGCAGGGCAAAGCCGAAATTCGGCGTTGATTCACGCTCATAGCTGTCGTTCGGCTGATTCGTAAACGGCGTAATTCTGACCCAGTCGATGTAAGCCTTAGATACGGAGAAATTAGGAGTGCCGCCCCAGCCCGTCTCGCCTGTCGCCAGCGGGTTGGTGCTCTGAGCCGGGAACCACACTCCCAGCCAATAGCGGGCTGCGCGGTAACCGATATTATTTTGCGTATCGCTTGGATCAAATTGCTCGACATACACTAGCTGGTCATCCAGATACCACTCCACACGCGGAATGTTATCGCCGTTTTTGCCTGTGCTGTACCAGTCAAAACGATACTTATGGAATTTGCCGTCCTGAACGTGATTTTGACCCTGTGCGTTTTTAGGCAGCACAACACGGCCCGGATGATGCGCCCCTTCTCCCGGCACATAGCCGCCCCAGGTGTTAAGCCGCGCCCGGTCGAATGTTGCAACGTCCTGGCTTAAAGGAACCGAGCCGTCGTTGGCGCCAGTCGGAAATTCCCAGTCAATTTCCGTGTTGCGGATTTTGCCGCCCGGCAGCGACTCGTCCTCGACATAGTGGAACGTCCAAAAGGCAGTGACCGCTCCTAAATCGGGTGCGATTTTAGCCCGAACCTCATAACTGCCGGATGCGTAGTAGTCCCGGGTCGCCAATGCACTGCCAACCCGCTTGTTGGGATCAATCTGTTTTCCGGCAACTGCGTCGTATACGCCGTACAGATTTGTGCCGGTTACCGGTCCGTTGTAAAGGTCTCCATGGGCCTCCATGACCAAATAGCCGCTGCCGGAATCGCCCGCCACGCTTGGAACGATGGACAGGTTTTCCGGCACAACCCCGTTGTTGGGGCCTCCCCAGGCTTTGGACGGCATCAGCCATTTGCTCTGATCGAGCGTTGTGCCGCCAAAGTCGTCAAAAAGCACGCCGGGATTAGAGGCAGGCACGCCAGTCGGAGTGGCCAAAAACTCGCCGCCCGCCGCGATCAGCTCAATATCATCGATATATACCTGCCCGGCCGTCGTTCCTTTATAAGCCTCCACCATAATTTTACCTGCCGCATATTGATTGCCTGTCTGGATAATTGCCGTGACGTTCTGCCAAGCGGAGGACGTGACGGTAGCGGGAGTTACGGAAATGACTGTTTCACGGGTGTCGAACAGCCTCACCGTTTCAAACGTCAACGTCCCGCTCACGCCGCCCGTTGTTTTCATCTTCGCTTTCAACAAATACGTTTTATTCGGCGCAAGGGCAAGCTCTCCCGTACCGGCGGAATGGGCCGTGTAACTCCCTCCTAATTGTTGAATAAGCCGCGACGTCGTATCGGGACCGGTATTCAGCCGCACGCCGCCTGTTCCGTTGTACCCGAAGCTTGCCCCGAATTCCGGGGCCGTTAGCAAATTAGCCGGATCATACGAGCCGATCCAATGGTTGATGCCTCCTTGCTCAAAACCGCCGTTTAACACCATATTGCTGCCTGTGGAGGGTAAAACTTGTAGAGGCGGCATTGACGATGGCCCCTCCGCTGAAACGACCGGAGCGACCGCTGATAGCGCAAGAGCCGCTGACAGCGCAGTTTTCACTAGGGCGGGCTTCAGAGTACTCCATTTCCGACGCTGAAATGAATGGTTCACGATTATTCCTCCCCTTCAGTTTGAACATGACGACATCGGTATCCAACACAAAAAGTGCTATCGATTCTCTCCCTTCAACCCTGAATTTCCCAATATTCTAATAATTCTGATATTGGAATACGAATAGTTTAGATTTCGTAAATAGGAGCGTAAAGAAGCAAATCTCTTAATCTGTATGAAATACATTGATCCGCACAGGTTCCAATACCCGTTCATTGCGGCGTCTCTACGGCCGATACAGTAACATGTAATCGAAACCAAGGAGAGTGTCCCTTACGTATGAATAAGCTCAAAACAGTATTATGCTTCATGCTGGCGCTTCTATTTTTTGTGCCGCCAGTTCATTTTTCCTCCGCCGCGCAGCCTTCGGAGCGGCTTAGGACGAAGGTGGAAATTCGTCCAAGCATGGATTTAACAGAAATAATCGTAAAAAAATACACCGTCAGCTTTGATACGGGCATAAGCAAAGTTGATACTTACCGGTTTAACGATCCTTCCCTGCTGCTTGATCCTGCGGATGGTGACTTATTTGAAGATGATCATATGTTTGCCGTAACTGGGCTTACCTCTCGCGGATTAAAATCGTATGACACGGCCTATCAGCTTGGCGACGAAACAGAGGGAGTTACCCTTTACGAGTTTGATAACACCACGAACAAACTTCGAAAGGTTACTCGTTCCGTCTGGGATGCAGCCCCGATTGATTTATATCCCTATCTAGATATGTATACAGCAGCAACTCACGATGATCCGGGCCAAGTGGATTTTTACTCGCTGTTCACAGCAGAGAAAATTAAGCCAGGAGACAGTACTGACGGGGTACTCATAAGCCCAAACTATTTTATTTCGGGTGAGTTTGAGTCTTCATTCACGCCTAAAATGCCAAATGAATACGCCGTGTACTGCAAAAAATTCCCTAGCTTCACCGATTGTTACCGGGCAGGGCCTGGTGTTGAGCTCAAGGAACCCGTGCGAGTCACGAAAAATATCGACAATAAAGCTTCTCAAAAAACTCCGTTTCACGGAGGAAAATCCAGTCTTATCGTAAAAAATCCCATAGCAGGAGAGGGAAGCAAGATGTGGTCCGTGTCCGGACAAATGGGTTCCAATTCGCCGTTTCAGCTCTTGAAGGGAGTCCATCGTCCTTCCGTGGTTATTTCACCGGACCGTCGTTACGTAGCGATTAGTGCCAGAATGAGTGAGCTGGATAATGCCTACTCAGTATCTGTTTACGACACATCTACGTTCCGTCTCGTCGATCGGCTTTCGTCGGATAAGGATATTGGGTTTACACGTGTCGAATGGCAGAACAACGAGGTACTTCTCGTGCATCAGGCTTCGATTTGGAAAGACAAATTTCCATCGTTTTACCGAAATATCGTCTTGAAAAAAAGCTTCTCCGACCCGTCCTTAACCTCGGAGCATGAAGATAAATCCTCTGTTCAATACGATCTTTTCGACCGCTCTTCCATGCTCTATCTGGGCGAGCCTGTGGCCATACAGCACAAAAACACGCTGGTGCGTTATAAAAACCAGCCTTCATTCCGGTACAATAACGCTTATTACGTGCCCTTGAGCGACTTCGCGAAGGCTTTTCAAATCAAGTACAAGCCGGCTTCGCAGAAAATCATTTTAACCCGCACGAACAAATCGGCTGTTGTGGATCTTTTAAAAGTTGAAGCCCTTCATTATAAAAACGAAATCTATTTGCCGCTTGGCAAGTGGAATGAGCAGCTAGGACTTAAAATCATGTCGCAGGAGAAGCAGGTCATGAGCCGGAAGCTTACTCTAGGCTAATCCATTTAAAGGGAATCTACGCGCCAACCGCGAACGATTAAACATCTACATTAGGAGGGATTGCCTTGAATCCGGAAGTTACCGCTTATATCGAGCAGTTGGACGAGGGTTGGAAAGTAGAGACGGCTTCCTCGCTTCGAGAGCTGGTGTACCGCGTCATTCCTGACACGCAGGAGAGAATGCAGTACAAGAAGCCTCATTTTCTGAAAAACGGCAGTTATGCCGCTGTGATCAGCGTCGCCAAAAGCGCCGTCAGCTTTACGATTTTTAACGCGTCAGGCGTGGAGTGGCCTCAATCATTTGACGGGCCGCCCGAGCGCAAAACGATTAAGCTGACCGCCGCGCAGAAGGTGGACGACAGCTTGCTGGAGCCTCTGCTGCAGCGAGCCTCGTCAGGTCTGTAGGCAGAACAAAAAGGCGTTGGGAGATCCCAGCGCCTTTTTTCCGTTTCAGCCTCAATAACCCATTTCCTTTAGCAGACCGGATAATGTCCGCAAACGCTCGCCGATCAGCTCGCCGTCGTCGCTCAAAGCTTGGCTGAACAACCGGATATCTTCCTTAATCCGTTCATTGTCCGTGCATACCGCCACCGTCATGGCATCTCCCTGCAGGCCGATCCGGTCCAACACCGGATTCTCAGGATCATAGAGATCTTCATGCCGGTACGATTCGCGAAAATGAACCATGCTGCTCGTCACCAATATCGCCAGGTCCAGCACCCGGTGCAGCGGCAGCTCCTCGGACTGCCTCGACCATTTGCCGCCGGTATGACGCCATACTTTAGCGGAAATATCAACTTTGCCTCGATCATTCCACTGAGCCAGTCCGAGCGACAGCCCTTTGGCATCGGAATCCGGCGCGTAACGCCCGTCCACCTGCCCGTAATTTTCCGACACGATGACGGGTTTATGCTTCAAGGTTGTCGGGATTTTCATTTCCATCTCCGTACACCCACCTTTTTATTTAGTAATTTACTAGTTTACTAACAAATTAGAAAGATCATACTACGCTTCTGTTACACTGTCAAATTCAAAAGCGCCTGCTGTTTTTCCCGGCCGGCAAACTATTGCGTCAAAAAAAGCATTGCCGGAACGGCAATGCTCAGTAATCCTATTTATTTAACACGGAACGTTCGCGGTCCGATGCGTTGAATCAGCACCATGGCCGCTGCCAAATAAACAACGAGCAGGACCGCTGCTCCGGCCGCTAGCTGAGGCAGCTCGGGGCGAAGCACGAACGTAGCCCCGCAAGCACCGGATAAAACCATATTGGAGATAAAAAACAGCGGATTTTTGGAATCCATCTCCGGCGTGTACGGCTGGAACAGATAATACATGGATAGATGATGCACCGAGAACAGCAGTGATAGCGTCAAAATGAGCGCCCATACCAACAGCAGCTCCGCGCCAGGAAGCGGCTCACCGCCCGCAATGGCTGCCAGCGTGAGAGCGGCGGCCACCGCCGCGCCCGACAGCAGATTCATGCCGGAAAGACGCAGCAGCCGAATACGGTAATGCTTAGGGCTAGCTTCCCGGTAAAAGCTGTACCGCATCAGCGGCAGATCGCAGTTGTAAAACATGGCTCGGCAGAGCCGCTCGCCAACTGTCAGCGAATAGAGGGCAAACGGCAAGTATGGCGCAGCGGAAGCGAACGAAAATCCCTCGGGCAGCAGATCAACAACCTTTAGGAGCACGCAGGCCAAAACGCCAATGGAGCCAATCGCCGCCAGCCTCGTTACTAAAGGTTTGCGAATAAGCCGCCGATGCCGGGAGAAAAACAGCTCGTTCAGGAAAGCGTGACCTTGCTTCCGGGAAGCTTTTCCGCCGCCCGCATGGTCCAGCCCGCCGTCAAAATCGCTCTCCTTTGTTTCTACATCCGCCCTTTTGGCATCGGACATCATTTTGCCCAGGTTGAGCAGCGGGTCATCCCGTTTGGTCGCTGCCTCAACGGCGGCCGGGTAGTCTTTGTACCGGAGCAGCGCGTAGGCTGAAGCCGCTCCTAATACGGCAACGCAGATGACGACCGGCTCCATGAGCAGGATTTGCCCATAACCCGGAGCTTTTCCAAGCAGTGCAGGTCCATATGCGGCTGCAGCTCCGGCAAAGATGCTCAGCCAGACGACCGCTTGGTTTTTAATCAGCACAATACCGGTAAGCTGAAACAGCTTCAAGTGAGCCCATTCCCCAATAACTCGCCACATCGTTACGCATAAAGCGAGCATGAAGGCGTCAAGCAGCGAGCCTCCGAGCAGAGGCATCATCACGGCAAGAGCGATAAAAAAAGATACAAAAAAGAGCAGATACCGGTAGCTGAGCGTCGCCTTCATATACTGGTCCGGCCGGATTCGCATCAGTCTGACCGCTACGTATTTATCTCGTTTCGGCTCCATCACTCTTGCGTTCCAGATGAACGCGGTCAAGAAGCTGAGCGGCAGCAGCAGGTTCAAAAACAGCAGCAGCCGATCCTCCGGCGGAAAACGACCGGCCATCAGGAGAAGCGGTCCGTAAATCATAAGAATAAGGTAAATGAACTTGTTCGCAACAGCCCAGAGCACGCCGAGAATAAACACTACGACGGACATAGCCCTTTTCAGCCCATTACGAGCATAAAATGATTCCGGCACCAGACGGCCGATTCCAGGCAGCCTGCGGATATAATAAACGAGGCGATTCATAAAGGAAGATACCTGGATGAGCAGCAGCAGCCGATACGTATTAACCATGCGGCTCATCCTTTAAAAGCTCAATGACGGAGCTTTCGAACTCCGGGCTATGCAGCAAATCCGAAGGCACGGAGGACAGCTCTCCCTTGTTGAGGACAACCAGTTCGTCGCACAGATCGGTCGCCAGCTGCAAAATATGCGTGGAAAAAATCAGGATATGATCCCTTTTCATCTCGCGCAGCATATTTTTCATCTCCAGCGCTACAACGACATCAAAGGAAGTTAACGGTTCATCCAGCAAAATAACCGACGGCTTCGCAATGAGAAACAGCAGCATTTGCAGCTTGTTCTTCATCCCGTGCGAGTAACCTTTAATTAACCGGTGGCGGTCCTCCTGGCTCATTCTCATGCGGTCGAACCAGGCATTGATGTCCTCCCCGCTCCCCTTCAGCTCGGGGTTGGCTTCCAGGAAAAATTGAATGAACTCGTATCCGGTTAAAAACTCCGGCAAAATCGGCATCGAATAGACGTACCCGATATCCGATTCCTTCAATTCCCGAACCTGTCCATCCTGCTCCAGAATAGCGCTGCCGCGATCCATCCCCATTTCGCCGCTCAGGCAGTTGAACAGCGTCGTTTTCCCCGCTCCGTTCCGTCCGAGCAGGCCGTAAATCTTCCCTTGTTCAAATTGATAAGAAGCGCCGTTAAGCACCTGTTTGCTGTCAAATTTCTTCGAGATTCCATTGAGTGTCAAAAACAAATCGTTTCCCCCTTCATCTATCGGGTCAGCCAATTCCCAGTCCTTCACTTAAACGTTGACCGCCTCGCCTCGGTTTCATTTTGCCGTTAACCTTAATTAAACAAAAAAATACCGGACGCATAATGCGTACGGCAGTTGGAGTTCATATTATATTCCCAATAAAATAACGTTCTATCTAACAGCCGCAATAATTCCTTTTGCTTGCAGCTGATGCTGAGCATATTCGTTAGCCGGGTAATATCCCTTTTCCATCAGTTCTTTAATGTACATCTGATTGTAGATGAACGAGAAAATAATAGCCGGAACCCATGCGCCAATACCTAGAGTGAAAAATCCTACTGCTGCGCATGCGATAAACATAATGACGGCCCACTTTAGATCCCCTCTGAACAATGCCGGGAAAAACCCAAAGAAAAACGTTGTCCAGCTAAAACCGACCTTCACATCTTTTACTGCGCCTGCTGCATTAATGAGTTGAACGTGCATTTATATCCCCTCCATTATGTCTACCCCATTCTCGCTTGAATAGGGCCTTAGTATCATTTTTCGTCATCCAGCATGAATTTTTTGAGGCTTTCATCTAAATTTATACAATTTTTTGACATATAAAAAAGCATGACCGATTTGGTCATGCTTTTTCCATGTTATGTTTATGCCGCTAACATGCCCTTCTCTTCCAAAATCGTCTTGGATTGGGAATCCACAGGGTAATAGCCGCTTTTAAGCAGGTTCGTTATGTAGATTTTGTTGTAGATAAAAGCAAATACCGCATGCACAAAAACCCATCCGGTTCCAGCAGTCGGAGTAGATGCCAATACAATCAAAATAAAAATAACGCCAGCCCATTTCCAATCTCTTCTGAACAGTGCCGGGAAAAACCCAAAAATCAAGGTTGTCCAGCTGAAACCAACTTTGACTTTTTTCACTTTGCCTGTGGCATTGCTAAGTTCAATCATCATCTTGTTGACCATCCTCCGTGTTAGTATTGTTCTCATGATGTGACGCAAGGATGGTATCACTTTTCCGATAGGAATATGTAAATTTTAAGAGTTTTCTAATTATTGCTAAGAAATTTCTAATATTTATTTATATAAATTCATGAATATACACCGAATGACCTGTCAGAATCGCGGTTTTCTTGAGTGAGTGATTTGAGACTAAAAAAAGCCAGACGCAGGTGCGTCCGGCTTTTGATTAATCGATTATGGAATTTCGACCAAGGTCAGATTGTCGGCATAACCGTTGCCCGGCTGGTCTTTATAGTACGAAGTGTAAACGGTAACGGAGCTGGTGCTTGCCGTAAACTGAACCCAAGCCGACGTGTAGGAGGTGCTGTTTGAACCGGCTTCCTTATTCGTCGTGCCTTGGCTGTTCGTTACGTTTGTCGTTGTTCCGACAACGCCGAGATACGACCACGATGCCGCATTTGAATTTTTCAAACTGCCCGTCAGTCGGTACGTGCGTCCCGGAATGACCGTGACGGTCTGCTCCGCTCTGGATGTAGCCGAGTTGGATGCAAGCACCATCTCGCCGCCCGTGACGCTTACGCTGCCGCCGGTTTGCGTCCATCCGCTCATAGCCGAGGCAAAATTCCCATTAACGAGAAGATTTGGCGCCGGGGTTGGCGTTGGCGTAGCTGTCGGTGTTGGTGTAGGCGTTGCCGACGGTGTTGGTGTTGGTGTTGGTGTTGCTGTAGGCGTCGGGGTTGCAGAAGGAATTGGCGTTGGTGTAGGAGCCGGCGTTGACGATGGAGCGTTGCCGTATCCCGGATACTCTTCCCATGCCGCAAAGCCGTCCATTGGGTAAGACTCGGACTGCACAACAGCGCCGCCCGTTGCATAAGGCTTGATGCTTACATAGTCAATCAGCAGCTGAGAGGTAGAGAAATTAGGCGTTCCTGCCCAGTTGCGCGGGAACCAGTAGCCCAGCCACAGACGGCCTGGTTTGTTTGGCACATAATGCGCGCCGGTTGCCGTCCATTTCAGATCGCCGTCGAGATAGAATTTAACGCTAGGCTGGATGCCGCGCGCCGTATCTCCCGTCTCCCAAACGAACTTAAACGTATGCCATCCGCCATCCGTAATCGCTACGTTTTCGCCAAGGTCCGTGAAGTTGGCATGGTACTCCTGCGGCGTCTCCCGCTCGCCCTGCCAAGTGTTGAACAGCGCTTTATCAAACGACATGCCGGTGTGAGCCGGACCCGGACGGCCCGGGAGCTCGATATCGATTTCGTGATTGCTTGCCCAATAATCGCCGGATCCGTTATTCGCAATGTATTCCGGTGAGCCTTCGTCGAATTCTTGGTAATGGAACGTCCAAACCGCCGGTACCGCGCCATGCGCCGAGCCGTTGTTGATGTTTGGAACCTTCATTCTGACCTCATACTCGCCTGAGCCGAAATAACGGTTCGTCGCAATTGCGGCGCCAACCCGTTTGCCGTCCTTGCGCGGCGCCCCGGTGCGGTTAATGCCAAGCGGAAGTCCATTGTAGTAGTTGCCGTGCGCTTCCAAAATCAGATTGCCTTGGCCGTCCAGCTTCACGTTGTCGGGATGTACGCCGCCGTTGTAGCTCTGGCCGGTCTGGCCGTTGCCGAGCTGACCGCCCCAGTTCTTCTTAGCGACAAGCCAGTCACCCGGATCAAGCGTTGTGCCGTTGAAATCATCGCGCCAAATGCCGTTTGCAGACGGTTTGCGCTGGTTGATTTCACCTGCGGTCATCGGACGGAAGTCCATCGACTCCCAGCCGTCGTCCGGGAACGTCTCCGGCATCCAGGTGTCGCCCGGCTCGTTGTAAGGCGTGAACTCGAACCAGTCAACTTCCATTTGCTCCACATCGAAGCTTGGCGGTCCGCCAGCCCATGTGTTAGGGAACCATGCGCCCAGCCACAGACGGCCCGCATTAGTTGGGACAAAGTTGTAATTCGTCGCTACTTTGACATTGTCGATATAAAAATCGACGCGACGCGCTTCCGTCGGGCTGCCGGTATGCCATTCAAAGCTGTAATCATGGAACTGTCCGTCCGCTACGTTGACGGGCAGATTGCCGTAAGTCGTTTGATACTCGCCGTCATTTTCGCCTGTGAAGGTGTTGAACAGCGCTTTGTTGAAAGCCTGTCCGGTATGAGCCGGTCCAGGACGGCCCGGAAGCTCGATGTCGATTTCATGGTTAAAAGCGTAGTAGTCCGCCGTAGGAGATGCAAGTCCCGCATTCACCGCACGATCGAATTCAGGATCTCCCGGATAGTATTCCTGGTAATTGAACGTCCACATCGTGGACGCTACACCAAGCTTGCCGATAATTTTGGCGCGCATCGTGTACTTGCCGGAGCCCATGTAATCGCGAGATGCGATAGCTGCGCCCACTCTAGTTTTACCGCCTAGCTTAACTCCGCCTGGAGCTGTAACGTCGCGTTTTAAACCGAGCACATCTCCCGTATAGTTGTCGCCATGTGCCTCCAAAATGAGCTTGCCGTTCGACAGCTTCACATTTTCAGGCACTACTCCGTTATTGTCGCCTCCCCATTGTTTCGCGGCAATGAGCCACTTTGTCGAATCCAGCTCCGTCCCGTTAAAATCTTCTCTGAATGTCCCTTCCCCTTTGTGACCGTACCAATCAAATGCTTCTGCCTTCGGTGCAGGCACGACCTGCAACGAAGCTGTAGCAAGCAGCACTGCAGAAACGGTTAGTAAAGCATGCCTCCATCTCTTCTTCACGGTTCCACCATCCCAGTCATGGATTGAAGCAATGGCTTCCCCATCACTATCGCACTCCGTTTGAACCAGTACAAGACGGTTGTAATGCGAACTAAGGATTTTGACACTTATCCAGAATAGTGAGACAAATTATAGAACAGGCTTCCCAACCATCATCCGGTTGAGGTGGTCGATACGTTTCATATATACAAAGAGTTTGTTCATCACAAGCTCCTCAGCCTCCTTCCTAGCCGCTTGATCAAGATTGTCCTGGTCGCGTTTTGCAATGTGATCGCGCTCATCCGCCGTTCGACAATTATCCCGTACATTCGCCATTCGTTCTGCCGAAGACCGTTCTCCAGAGCGAGCACTGTATTTTATACTGCGCCAACAGCTGCTGTCTCTCCGCATGCCGGCCAAGCTCGCTCCGCCGCGCCCTCCAGCTTTTGAACCGCTGCCTGCTGATAGGCTCTTTGCGTCGCATATTTCTTCCCTTGCGTCCAGCCGAGCGCGGATCCACTCCATTGCCTGGGCAATATTTGTGTTTTCATGTAGAAAGAAGCGCCAGCGCGCCAGGCTCCGATGGGCAGAACTGCGAGAGCAGCCCGTCTTCCGACAGCCACTCGTATCGTTTGTGCTTCAAATGTATCTACCGTCTCCATTAAATATTCCAGAGTGGGTACGGAGCTCTTCAGGTCAAAATGAAAGCCCCGCAGCTCCAGCTGCGGGGCATCGCGCACATCAAGCCAATCCCGGCCTCCACACTCCGTCGAGCTGGCGTGCGTTCATCGGAGAAGGCAGGAGCGGGAGCATTGCCCGCTCATCCCATCCAGTTTTCTTCAAGATCGTCCATTTCTCCCTTCTTGTCCAGCAGCATCCGGTTACGGTACTCCGATGGCGTCATGCCAATCTGGGATTTGAATATACGGATAAAGGTCGATCTGTTGCCGTATCCGACTCCAGTAGCGACATCCTGAATTTGAATGGCGGGATCGGCAAGCAAGCGCTTCGCCTGCTCAATCCGAACCTCGCTCAGCAGCTGCAGGAACGTCCGGTTCATCTCCCTTTTTAAGAGCTGGCCAAGGTAACTCGGGTTCATGCCGAACTTCCCAGCCGTGCTCTCAAGACTGAGCTGCTGGTCGCTGAACTCACTGCGAATGAATTCGACAACGGACACAACAAGAGTGGATTTGGATGCGGTCGGCATCTCCTCCAGATGGCGAATCAGCCGTTCGCAGGCATCCAGCAGCAGTGCGCGGATTTCCACAACGGTCGGGTTCGTCTCAATCAGCTTTCCGAAAGGCTGCTCCCCGGGATAAACGGAGGACCGCTCCACATTCAGCTCAACCAGCAGCTTCTCCATTTCATTAAAGATGGAATAACTCATATAGTGAATCCGGTGCCAGGCGGTACGGTTCCAGGAAGCGCCGATGCGGCTGCCGCCCGGAGAACGTTCCATCCATTCGCACAGCTCCAGCACGGCCCGGCGCGTCGTCTCCTGATTGCGGGAGCGGATGCCGGTCAAAATCCGGTCTTTATACTTGATCCATTCGTCTGCGCGGGTCTGAACCGGATTGTCTCCTGTCAGCAGCTCTCCGAATGGAATCAGGCTGCCCTTGCCGCGGAATACGCGGTATTGAACGGCAAGCTGAGATTCCCGGAACGAGGTGGATACAAGGTCGGCGTCCGCATAACGGTTGCCGATGCCAAACGTCCATGCAAAATGCGGATAGGAACGAAGCTGCTCCCGCAATCTGCCCAGCAGCTCCATGACCTCCTCCTCGGAAGGCTGATCGGGATCGCCCAAGAGACCGTGCAGCAGAATGCAGATGGAGGAGTCGTCCAAGGAAACGAGCTCGCAGCCGCAGGAGGGCAGCTCAGCCGCAAACCATTCCTTAGACAAATTGTAGATGGCAAACTGAAGCAGCCCTTTGTCCTGCTCGCTCAAATCTTCGCTTTCGTCGCGGACACAGGTGATGACCTGGAAAAAAGCCGCATCTCGCCCCGGAAGAAAGCCCATTCCCGTATCGGCAGGCCATTCGTTGTTTTTCAGCAATCCGGACAGCATCGAGCTGCGAATCGCGTTCTGGTTGGATTCCAGCAGACTTGCGTAAGACTGGGTGGACTGCACGAGATATTGGATGGCATCCTGCAAGGAGCCGGATTGATCCGCATTGTCCGGGCTTCCTCCTGCGGCCGCATTTCTCCATTTGCCTAATGCCGCTTCCAGCGGACGGTGGAATCTGCGGCTGAAATAGAGAGACACGACTAGTCCGACAATCAGCACAGCGATGCAGAGCGAAAAAGTGACGCGCGCCACAAACTGAGTCGGCGCAAACAGCCGCTGCTTCGGCATAAGCACGGAATAGCTCCAGTCATTGTAGGAAGACTGCGCTGTGGATTTGAAATAATGATTGGCGTCCAGCTTGTTCTCCATCGCCTTCGTGACCAGAGCTCCGTGATCCTCGGCCTCTCCTGTCTCCGAAAAAATCAGCTTGTTGTCCGGAGTGGATATAATCAGCGCAGCCGAATTATTTTCGCTCCAGCTGTTTGCTTGGCGGAACAGACTCATTCTGACATCAATGAACAAAATGGCGTCGTTATGCAGACCGTCATTGCTCAGATTGCGGTATAGCGTCACCACTTCTTCCTTCGAGGGATATCCGCTGATCATTCTGGCCTTAGTCGTTCGGACGTCGCTCCAGAAGGTGGATTGACGGCCCTCCGATACAAAAGCGACGTATTCCCCGTCCGGATATTCTCCAAGCGGTATGACGGTATCGCTGGTCACGATGCTTCCTGACTTTGGAATATACAAATAGATGCCGCCAATGTTGGAGTAGAATTTCTCCTCGTTGGCGATGATGCCGTGCAGCTCCTTTAAATATAGCTGGTATTCCTGCTCGCTCTCGAACAGCTCATTCTGCTCCCGGAAAACAAACTGGTTCAGGGCGGCATTTTCGGCCAGACGGACCGAGGTCCGGTCGATTTCCTGCAGCAGACCGTCGTAGGTGGACAGAACTTGCCCGATCAGCGATTTGTGAATCGTATCAATCTGGCCTTTCAGCATATTGGTATACAGCGTATAGGTCGGCAGACCAATCATGGTCACGACAAGCAGCACAACAAGCGCAAAATAAACATGCAGCTGGCTTCGGGACAACCGGGCATAAAGCTTTCTCTTGAATGCGGTCATGGTCGTCGCTCCTTTATTCCGGTGCTCCCGTCTTCGCCGACTTTGCTAGCGCCTGGCTCATTTCGCTCATCGCTTCCGCTCCGCCGGATTCCTTCCACTTGTCGACGAACCTGCTGAAGCCTTCCTCAATGTCCAACTCGCCCATAATCATTTTTCCGAAATAAGCCTCGGTCAGCTCGTCGGACGTAGACTTGAACGAAACCCACAGCGGTGTCGCCAGATTATAGGAAGCCGGTTCGATCCGATAGCGGTTGATCCGCTCCAGATTGTCTTGTACGACCTTGGTGAAACCAGGCGTGCTCGACTCCCGGAATTTCAAATAATCCTTTTCCGTCATGCGCGACCAGCTGACAAGCCCCCAATTGAGCTCGTGAGCCGCCTCTGGATGCAGAGAACCAAAGCCGATATCGTTCTTGCGCTCGTCCAGCCGCAGCGAAACCCGGTTGGCGTCTTCCTTGTAATGAACATCCGGCAGCCCGTACAGCGTCAGGCGATTGCCTTCGTCCGACAGCAAATAATCCAGCAGCCTAGCCGCTGCCTTAGGATCTTTGGCTTTATCGGTAATAACCGTGTAGCCCCAGAAGCCGGAACCAACGCTGTAGCCCCGTTTCCCTTTCGGTCCGGCAAGAGCAGCAGCCTCCATCAGCCTGGCGTCCTTGAAATTCCGCTTCAGCTGTTCCTCCTTCTTGATCAGCTCCTCGAAATTAGCGTTGTCGAACATAGCGCCAACCCGGCCCTCAACGAAACGGGGCCGTACCTGCACATTGGTAGCTGCGGACAGCGTGAACGGCTGAATCAGCTGCTGGTCGTACAGCTCTTTGACGTATTTGATCGCTTCCTTCACCTCGGGCTGGATGACCCAATACTGATACGAGGTGCCAACCTGAAGAAATCCGGTGCTCCTTGCGTCGATCGGGATGCCCCACGCGCCCATCAGATTGCGGACAAGCGAGGTCAGCCCATTGCCTATAATGCCGTACGTATCATGAACTCCGTTGCCGTCAGGATCCCGGTCGCGAAAAGCAATGAGCGTGTCGCGGAACTGCTGGAGCGTATCCGGCGTCGGCAGACCAAGCTTATCCAGCCAGTCCTGGCGCAAAATAAGCACATGCTGGCCAGGGCTGCCCTGCGGCAGCTCGTCGCGCAGCGGCAGGCCGTACAGCTCGCCGTTTATGCGCAGCTCGTCGTAAGCGGGGTCCTGGAGATGCGCCTGAAGATTGGGCAAACCTTCAATCAGCTCGTCGGTAAACGGAATAATGCTTTCTTCCTTGATCCATTTGTTGAAGCGGCCGGTTTTCTCATTGTCCACGATCGTCAGCACATCGGGATAACTGCCCGTCGCCATTAAAATATCAAGCTGGGTGTCCTCCCAGCCGCCAGTTTGCAGCGATATTAGCGTTCCGGTTGCTTTCTCAATCGCATCCAGCACGCGATCGTTTTGATTGCCGTAATTTTGCCGGTCGAAGCTGTAAATACTGATCGGTACGGCTTTGTCTCCGTCCGTAGTTGAGGAGGAGGAGCTGCAGCCCGCAAGGCCAATTGCGCCGGCCAGAAGTATACCTAGAATACGCTGAGTCTTTTGCACGATTACTCCTCCCCCCTTATGGTATTAAGTCACATTGTATCCGAAAACTCAGAAAAGGGAAGAGAAGATAGACGGGATCTCTATCTTCTCTTCTCTGCGCTAGGATTGGCTTGCCGCAATCGTGTCGCTCATTGCTTTCATTGCTGCTTCGCCGCCGGATGCTTTCCAGTCTGTTACAAATTTATCGAACCCTTTATCGATATCAACCTTGCCCGTAACAGCCTGGATGAAAAACTCGTTTTGCAGCGTTTTGCCCGTCCCGATGAACTTGGACCATTCCTCG
The DNA here is from genome assembly GCF_023715725.1 of Paenibacillus pasadenensis. Classification (GTDB taxonomy): domain Bacteria; phylum Bacillota; class Bacilli; order Paenibacillales; family Paenibacillaceae; genus Paenibacillus_O; species Paenibacillus_O pasadenensis_A. The sequence continues at coordinate 50,287 of NZ_JAMBOT010000010.1, read as the reverse complement.
TTCATTGCATTATAGGATGCAGGCTCGATGAGGAACTTGTTCACGCGCTCCAGGTTTTCCTTGATCAGATTGCCGTAGCCCGGCGTTCCGGTTTCCGACGCTTTGATATAGAAGTCGCTGATCATTGGCGACCAGCGCACCAGACCCCAGTTCAGCTCATGGAATTGACCGGATGTGTTAACGTTGAAGCCCGGGTCCTTCTTCTTCTCTTCTTCGTTCCAGACCAGCTTGTCGCCTTCCATTTTGTAGTGAACGCCCTCAATGCCGACCGTGCTAAGCTTCGTTCCTTCTTCGGAAATGAGGAAGTCGAGCAGCTTCGCGGCCGCCAGCGGGTCTTTGGCCTGGCTGGAAATAGCCGTGTACGCCCAGTGTCCGTTGCCTTTAGAGTAGCCAAACGCTCCGTCCGTTCCTTTCAGCGCGGACATCTGAATGACGTTGCCGTCAGGCGCGTTCTGTTTCAGCGCGTTGTTGCGGTTGACGAGCTGGTCAAAGTTCATGTTCTCGACCGTCACGCCGATCCGGCCTTCTGCGAACACCGGACGTGTTTTTGTAATATTCGTTTGCGTCAGCGTGTCGGGATGGATCAAGCCGTTGTCATACAGCTGTTTGACCCATTTAAGCGTATCCTTCACCTGCGGCTGGACCGCCCAATACTCATAGCCGTCGCCGACTTTCAGGAAGCCCGTGCTGCGCTCGTCATGCGGAATTCCGAAAAATCCTGCGCTGTAGCCGACCAGCTTGTCGAGGCCGTTCGTAATCAGGCCGTACGAATCCGCTTTGCCGTTGCCGTCCGGGTCCTCTGTTTTGAATTTAAGCAGCGTATTCATGAACTCGTCCGTTGTGGCTGGAACCGGCAGACTGAGCTTGTCGAGCCAATCCTTGCGGATTTGGAAAATAAATTGTCCCGCAGAGCCGAGCGGCGGCTCGTCGCGCATTGGAATGAGATAGTATTTGCCGTCAACCTTCAGATCGGCGAACTCCGGCTGGGTAAGCAGCGCTTTCAAGTTTGGAAGCTGCTCCAGCATCTCGTCCGTGATCGGAGCGAGAATGCCGCTTTTGATCCATTGTCCGGTGCGGTCAAACGTATCGTTGTCGATAATCGTAATGACGTCCGGGTATTTGCCCGTAGCGGTCATCACGTTAAGCTGCTCGGGATCCCAAGGAATGCCGGGCTGTATCGTCAGATCGGTATTCGTCTGCTTCTCAATCTCCTGCACAACCCGGTCATTGCCGTAGTCCGTACGGTCATAGCTGTAGATGCTCAGTTTTACCGGCTCTTTCGGAGCTTCTGGTTCGTTAGAAGGCGCCGTGCTTGCGCTCGGGCTTGCCGGTGTGTTGTTGGTTGCTCCCGAATTGGAGTTCGAGCTGCAGGCAGCGGTCAGAACGAGAAGTGAAGAGGCTAATACGATCGATGCTTTTCTCCATGCTTGTGCCATATCTCTCAATTCCCCCTCAAAATGTGTGCTTATTGGCTTCATCTATTTCCATCACACGCGTCTGCCGCCCGCAGGACGGCAAGCCGCATGGGTTGATGGCAGATCCTTATGCCTTGACCGCTCCGACAACCATGCCCTTGACGAAAAAGCGCTGGATGAACGGCGAGATCAATATGATCGGCACAACCATGACAATGATAATCGCGGACGTGAGCGACATCGGGATCAGTCCCGGCAGCTGTACCTGCATCTGCGTATCGACCCGCCGGATGAGCTGGCGGAGCAGCACCATCATCGGGTATTTGTCCGGCGCGACCAGAATGCCTGACCAGAAAAACTCGTTCCAATGGAATACGCCGTAGAACAACGTCATAACGGCCATAATCGGCTTGGACAACGGCGCGATGATCCGCGTGAAAATCTTGATTTCCTTAGCGCCGTCAATTGACGCCGCTTCCTCCAGCTCAACAGGCAGCGAGGTAAAGAAATTTTTCATCAGGATGACGTAAAACGAGTTACACAGAAACGGGATGATGAGGCCCCAGATGCTGTCCGTCAAATGCAGCGCACGTATGACCAGGTATTGCGGAATAATACCGCCGCCGAACAGCAGCGGGATAATGACCATCACGTTGAGCGCCCGATGCAGCCTCAGGTACGTTTTACCGATGACGTACGCTCCTGCTCCGGTGACAACAACGTTCAGGAAAGTGCCGACAACCGTGACGAACACCGAGACGCCGAGCGCGTTAACGAGACGGTTGTCGTTGAAAATCAGCTTGAAGTAGTCCAGCGTGAATCCGTTCGGAAACAGGTGAAACGCTTTGGCCACATAGTTCTCGTTCGGCATAACGGAGATTGTGACTACGTAATAGAACGGAAACAGAATCATCAGCATGAACAGCGCGAGAAGGGCGATAATGACGGTTTGGCTGTACCAGGGACTGCGGTTAATCATAGTCGGGATCTCCTTTCCGGACCGTGTCGATACGGTTTAAAAGAGTCCGGCGGAGCCGGTTTTCTTGGCAATTTTATTAACGGCGAACAGCATAATCAGACCGATCAGGCCCTGGAACAAGCCCGCTGCTGCCGCAAAGCTGTAATCTCCCTGCTCGATGCCCATCCGGTATACAAACGTATCCAGAATGTCGGCCACGCCGTACACGATTGGCGAGTACATCGAGAACACCTGCTCAAAGCCGGCGAACATCAGGTATCCGACGCGCAGGATGAGCAAAATGACTACGGTGTTTGCAATGCCCGGCAGCGTAATGTGAATCGTCTGTTTCCAGCGGCTCGCTCCATCCGCCTCTGCGGCTTCATACAAATGGGGATCAATGCTCGTAAGCGCCGCCAGATAAACGACGGTTTCCCATCCGGCCCCTTTGATGATGTCGCTGACGAATAGAATGCCGAGGAACCAGTCTCCCTCCGCCAGAAAGGATATAACATCCAGCCCTTGTCCGGCGCGAATGCCGTTAATCAGACCGGAGCCGTTGAACAGGTTCTCGATAATGCCTGCAAATACGACCCAAGAGAGAAAATAAGGGATGAACATGACGTTCTGGAACACTCCCTTAAACCATCTGGAGCGCAGTTCATTGAGCAGAAGCGCCAGCAGTACCGGCACCGGGAAGCCAAAAATGATTTTTCCTAAACTGATTAGCAGCGTGTTGATGAAGGCTCGCTGGAAAAACGGATTGTCGAATACCGCTCTCACATGCTCCAGGCCCACCCATGGACTTGCGTTGATGCCTTTTACGACGGAATAATCTTTGAACGCGATGACGATTCCGTACATAGGCACGTATACAAAAATGATGTAGAACAGGACCATCGGCAGGGCCAACAAATACATTTGGCGGTAACGGCTGAGATCCTTCCATAGCGGCAGCCGCTTCATGGGCATCCACTTCCTTTCGCTGTTTCGGTTAGTTCCGCGGCTTAGGCCAATCATAGGTTTACCGGAGGCGGACAGGAAAGAAGCAGATTTGTTAATGTGTTGCAAATCCGTAGAAACGTTGATTTGGCGCGGAAAATCGGCTGTTAATTTAGGGTTTTGCCAATAAAAAAACACGGCCGGGGCGTTAATGCCCCGGCCGTGTTTGACCACTGTAAATCTATGAGTTTATTACTCTGGAAACTCCGCTTTGATCGGATCGGCTTTTTTCTGCTCCATCGTTTTGCGTCCGGACATGAACCAGCCGCAAACGGCGATGCCGATGAGCACGGCGTAGAACGTCAGCTTCCACGCCGGAGACTTGGCGAATCCGTAAGGGATAACCGCAAGCGCCGGATGAGAGAGCGTATAAACGGCAAGCTTCACGCCGACCCAGCCGACGATGACAAATGCCGCAATCTCAAGCGACGGGCGCTGCTCCAGCAGCTTCACGAAATAGTTGGCGGCGAAGCGCATAATGAGCAGTCCGATGAAGCCGCCAAGGAAGATGACGATAAAATGTCCGCCGTCCATGCCGCCGATTTGCGGCAGCGGGGTGAGCGGAAGCGCTACAGCCAGCGCTACAGCAGCCAGGATGGAGTCAACGGCAAAAGCGATATCCGCCAGCTCAACCTTGATAACCGTAGGCCAGAAGCCGGCTTTTTTGACTTCGGCGCCCGTATGCGGCTCGGCGTTCTGTTTCGCCCGCTTGACGATGACCTTCCGGTAAATGTGGTTAATCGCGATAAACAGAAGATAAAGCGCTCCGATCGCCTGCACCTGCCATACATCCACCAGGAACGAAATAATGAATAGCGACGCTAAGCGGAATACAAACGCGCCTGCCAAGCCGTAGAACAGCGCTCTTTTCCGCTCGTTCTCGGGCAAATGTTTCACCATGATTGCCAGTACGAGCGCATTGTCAGCGGCGAGCAAACCTTCCAGTGCAATCAGGACGATCAGCACCCAGCCGTACTCCATCAGTAATGCAAAATCCATCTGCGAATCCTCCTCTTTTGTCCTTATATACGTGTATACGTCATCGCACCGGCCGCTTCGGCAAGAAAAAAGACCCTTGGCCTCAGCCGGGAGCCAGCTCCCATTCAAGGCCAAAGGTCTCGCCAACAATGCCGGTCCGGCACTGCCAATAAAGCCGGAGAGCGGAAGCTCTCGGATTGTCGACTGTATTGTTGCAGCTACTCCCCTTCGGAGTCCGATATGCAGTTGCATCAAGCGCGATAATTACGACGTAATACGCCAAGCTCACCAATCGGTTTCATGAATTCGTGAAAAAATTCCGCCAGCGTCACCCCGTTCTAGGCTCATGCATAGGATATCCCGAGTTTTTACGAAACGGAGGTCATTCTGATGAGCTCATCCTATGCTTACCCCGTTCAGCAGCCGCTGACACCTATTTATCAGTGCGAAGCTCAAGCCCATCACACTCTACATTCCGTCAAGGAGCATCTGCGCCATCTGTGCGCTCAGAACGCGCATCAGCTCGTGAAGGTGGAAACGATGGACGGCGATTGCCATGAAGGCCATATCGTCTTCTGCGACCGGAGCATCGTTTACCTGCGGCTGTCCCACGAAGGCCATAACCGCGCCTTCCCGCCGAACCCGTACAGCAACGCCATTTTGCCGCTCGTGCTGTTTGATCTGCTTGCCATCACGCTCGTCTGATATGAGCCGCAGCTTGATCGTAATTTTTGTTCAACTTAGATAAGGAGTGATCCATGTGACTTTCCTTCCTACTCCTCCAGGAGGATTCCCCGGCGGAATCCCTGGCATTCCTGGCATTCCCGGTATTCCTGGCATTCCGGGCGGCGGTCCAGGCGGGTTCCCGCCTCCCGGCATACCCGGCTTCCCAGGCGGCGGCCCGGGCGGATTCCCGCCTCCGGGAATTCCGGGAGGACCTCCGGTAGGTCCGGGCGGACCTGGGGGCGGCCCGCAACCGCCATCCTCTCCGCCGCCAGCAGCGATTCCGGCAAAGCCGCTTAGCGCATTTGCCGTTGATCCCGGCGCTATCGCCGGATGCCTGTTCCGCTACACGTATGTGTGGCCGCGCAATGGCGCAGGCTTCTGGTTTTATCCCGTTTTTGTCGGCCGCACCTCTGTATCCGGCTTCCGCTGGAACGGCTTCTTCTGGATGTTCTCCGGCCTCGATCTGCAGCGGATTGATTCGTTCTCCTGCTTCTAATCCGTTCATATAGCTGAGCCACAAGCCAAAGGCCGGCCCTCCAACCGCCGTTGATGCTTCACTGGGCTCGACCTTTGGCTTTAGCCGCTGCTTAACCGCCTTCTCCCTGCATACTTAGGGCAAAGAAGGCCATTATTGGCCTTAATTTTGAGGGAACTTCACTATTTCGGCGGAATAAGACCATTTAAGGCCTTATTTCAGGCGATTTTCCCGTTTGCTCCTAAAATAAGTCCCTTTTTGGTCCAATTATTTAAAAGTTGGAGCTTTGGGATCGAAATAGGCCCATTTTGGGCCTTATTTTTTTGAAAGGACAGTCGGGGTTCATCGTTATTAATTATCTTGATCATGAACGCAATAGCGATTTTGTTAAAATGGAATTTATGAGTTCATTTTCTAAAAAATAATTTTCGCATATGTCCCAAATGTTTCCTTTTGATTGTCTACATAGATAACCGAACCATTTAGGGGGAATACGCTTGAACAACGCTCGGAAGGTGGACTTCCTTCAAGCTCTAATCAATGAGCTGCATAAGCCGATTTTCACCTACTGTTATCATATGCTCCGGCACAGACAGGAAGCCGAAGATGCGGCGCAGGAAGTGTTTCTGAAAGCCGTAAAACATTTAAACGGTACGGGGCCGCCGCTGCACTCCCCGCGCGCTTGGCTGTACAAGCTTGCCCATAATCACTGTCTAAATTTAATCCGCCGCAAGCGCCTGCTTCGTTTCATCCCTTTTAACCGGGACGAGCTCTGCCAAGCCGAATTGCCTGCCGAGGAAACACCGGTGCTGTCAGAGCTGTCGCTGCAGGTAGAGCAGATGCTTTCTCTTCTTCAGCCTTTGGATCGATCTATCCTCCTATTGCGAATTGTGGACGAGCGCCCGTTTGAGGAGATTGCCGCCATTGTCCGTGCCACTCCGGGATCGGTGCGAAAGAGATATGAACGTGCGAGGCGGAAAATCAAGCAGGCCTGTAGACCGGAAGGAGAGAAAACTCATGAAGCGAATCAAATTTCATACATATGAAGAATTTGAGCAAGCATTGAAGCTGGACGCCCCGTCTCCGTATCGTGAGCTGAAGGTTCAGCAGCTGTTGTCCAAGCCATATCAAAGTCGAAGGCTTCTTCACAAAAAAGTATCTTTTATAACAAGTATATGTTTGTGTTTTGCTCTGGCTGCCGGCGCTTCGGCTGCAACCTGGGACGGACGCTGGCTGCTGCGCGACAAAACCGGGGAGACAACGCTGGAAATGACACAAACCCCTGAGGAGCAAATGAAAAAGGACGAAAAAGCCAGAAAAATCATTGAATTATCGGTTTGGCAGCGAAAAATGGAGGCTATCCGGCAGAGCCTCAAGCCTGGCGAGATGGCCTTCCTGCTCATAGCCGAGGCGTATGAAATCAGTCGTTATATCTATCCCATTCAAAAGGATACGGTCTATTCTAGCTTAGAGCAGCTAAGGCAGGCTACCGATACGGAATTCCCAATTCCGCCCCCCCCGCCGGGACAGCTGTTCTCGGAAGGCCGCATTACATTTGAGTCCGATTCAATAGCATTCACCGAACTGGAAAGTCTTTACCGTACAGCGAAGCAGTCAGAGCAAGGTTACGTAGTGGAGCGGATGCAGCAGTCCAGGCAGGCCGCAAGCATCTGGTACTCTTATAACCGTTCGGGGAAAACGCCGTTTCTGCCAGGAGTATCGGTTAACATTCAAGAAGCGACCGGTTCCATAATGTCGAGCCGCCTCAGCAGCGTTGCCGAAGTCGTCCAGATTGAGGGAACGGAAGCCTTGTTTATCCCAGATGGCGTTCCAAACTTAACCGTGATCGTCGAGCATAATAAGAAAAACTTGCAGTACACTTTCTCATCCAGTATGACAGAAGAAAAAAATCTGGAGCAAACGAAAGAAGAGTTAATTGAGATGGCAAAAAGCATCCTCCATTAATCCCCCTCCGCGGCCGGCCAGCTGCGGAGGTTTTATTTTGACCAAAAGTCACTTTTAATTGATCTAAAATGACATCTTATATATCTGTGGGGAATTTTAAACCTTTCATAAGCATTGAAACTGGTTCATTAAAATATTATACTTATGGTCATAATTACTCAATTGCCTCTGCCGGAATTTATTTTGTCTGGAGTTGATTCCCATTAACCGTGAAGAGAAGAAAAAAGCGACCCGCGACAACATCGTCCGCTGCGCGCTGGAGCTGTTTGCCCAGCAGGGTTACGCCGAAACAACGGTCAATCAGATTACCGATCATGCCGGCGTTGCCAAGGGCACCTTTTTCAATTATTTCGAAAGCAAGGAAGAGGTGCTGTGCGACATTCAGCTCACCCTCGCTACGGAGGAGCTGTCGAAGCTTGTGGAGCATCCGGGGCCGATTATCCCGCTCGTCCGCGAATTCCTGATGGAAATGTGCCGCAAGCTCCCGCCGGAGCGCCCGCTCATTTTGGCGCTGATTCAATCGACGCTGACTAACCGCAAGCTGCTGGAGCTGGAAAGGACGAAAAACGAGCCTTTCAAGGATATGCTGGCCGATATTATCGCCGCCGCTCAGCAAAGGGGCGAGATTAACGCCTCCATCCCTGCTCGGATGATTGCTGACCTGGCAGTTCAAACCTATGACGGCGTTTTGCTTTACTGGGGCAAGGGACTAGGGGATGATCGGCTGCCGCATCAGATGGCGCTGAGCTTCGAGTTATTTTTCAAAGGCATCGCGCCTTAAAGCGAGTTCAAATTGGAGAGGAACGTGTGTAGGATGAATATAGAAACGTCAACGATGCGCCGCAAGCTGGGAAATTCAAACCTGATGCTTTCACCGCTTGGACTGGGATGCTGGCAGTTCAGCGGCGGCAAAGGATTGACCGGAAAATTCTGGCCCGTCCTGCCAAAACAGGATATATTGAACATCGTCCAGACAAGCTTGGCTGGAGGCATCAACTGGTTTGATACGGCCGAGATTTATGGCGGCGGGGAATCCGAGCAAGTGCTGGCGGCTGCATTAAAGGCGGTCAACAGCCCGCTGGCCAAAGAAGCTCATATTGCGACAAAATGGTGGCCGGCATTTCGCACAGCGAGCAGCATTGGCTCCACAATCGGCGTCCGGCTGCAGATGCTGGATCACCGTACGATTCACCTTCATCAGGTGCATCAGCCGTTTTCCTTCTCGTCGGCAACGAGCGAAATGAACGAGATGGCAAAGCTGGTCAAGCAGGGCAAAATCGAAAATGTCGGCGTCAGCAACTTTTCGGCAGCCAAAATGCGTGAGGCGGACCAAGCGCTGAAGGAGCACGGCCTGCGGCTTGTGTCCAATCAGGTCAAGTACAGTCTGCTGGACCGCAGAATCGAGCAGAATGGCGTTTTGGATACGGCCAAGGAGCTTGGCGTTGCTATTATTGCTTACTCTCCTTTGGAGCAAGGTTTGTTAAGCGGTAAATTCCATCGAAACGAAGCGCTTGTGAAAGCAATCAAGGGGCCAAGAAAGTTCAGCTCAGGCTTCCGGGCCTCCGGCTTGCAAAAATCGCTTCCGCTCATCGAGGTGCTGGAGAACATCGCCGCCAAACATGGCGCAACTCCGACTCAGGTCGCCTTGAACTGGATGATTCATTCCCACGGACAGACGGTATTTGCCATTCCTGGGGCGACAAAGGTTAAACACGCGGAAGAGAACGTCAGCGCAATGAAGCTTGATCTTAACCGCAGCGAAATTGAAGGGATCAGCGCAGCTTCATGGGATGTACTGAAGTAGCACCCCTTTCTGCAGAGGGCAAAACGGCATTCAGTTGAACTCATCGGAGGCGAATCCTTGCATGCTGGACAAATCGATCCCTTATTTCAATATCATTATGAAGCGGCCCTCCGGAGCTCCTCTGCCTTCCTTTACCTTGCCGGACGGATTTTCGTTTTGTCGATACCGCTCCGGCATGGAGGCTGCTTGGGCCGAAATCGAAACATCTGTCGGCGAGTTTGATACGCATGAAGACAGCCTTGCCTATTTTAACCGCACCTACATGCCCTATTCAGAGGAGCTGGAGCGAAGAATGCTGTTCGTGCTTGATGAGGAACAGCAGCCCATTGGGACGATAACCGCCTGGTGGAATGAAACAGGGAGCAGGCGGGACGCCGCTGTGCACTGGTTCGCTGTCCGCCCGGAGGCTCAGGGGCTCGGCCTCGGTAAAGCTCTCGTTGCAGAATGCATCCGCATTCAGCAGGCTCTGGAAGGTGATACCGCTATTTATTTGCACACTCAAACGTGGAGTTATCCAGCTGTCGCGCTGTACTTAAAGTCGGGCTTTATAATGGAGGAAAAAGAAACGTTCAGCCACTACCGGAACGACTATGAGCAGGCTCTCCCACTGTTGAAAAAGCTTCTAAATTTAGGTAATTAAATTTTCGGCTCAAATAACCATGCACGGACCTCGCTGTCCGTGTTTTTTTATTACCAATTGTTAAGCCGACACCTGAATCCAGATTCGTATGATGTAGCTGTCGAAGTCGGCCTCGGAAAAATAGTTAATCAGATCCATCGTGTACACGTCCCCGTCCACCTTTAATCCGTTACGCTCAATGAACTCTTTCAGGATCGGGGCAGCCAGCATAATCGACTCGTAAGAGCCTGTAAAGTCCATCACGACATACAGACCCTTTGGTTTGGTAAGCATTCTGTCTCCCTTAATGGGAGCTTTAATCTTGTTGGCCACATATCCCCATAAAAAGCTGCCGGATTCAAAGGTCTCTTTGCTCCATATCGCCCAGACCGGAAATTCATGATTAATCAAATGTTCCTCGCAGTAGCTTCGATGCTCGCTTAGCTTCGTGTTGAATTCTTCATCGCTCCCTAGTTCGAGCGGCGTCGCAACCAAATATTCCGTCTCACATTCCTCCAATGAAGGTTCTGACCGCAAAGGCTCCATCGGTTTTTCCGTCATTAAAATGGCATTTTGCAAAAGATCCTGCATTCTCTTTACCCGGAGCAGCTCCGCCTCCAGCTCCTGCTGCTTCGACTTGAACAGCTCTACAAGCGTTGAGCCGCTCCGGTCTTGAAGAAATCCTTTAATTTCCCGCAAGGAGCTGCCGGCTTTTTTCAGCACGCTAATCATATCGAGAATATAGGATTGCCGGAGGGAATAATAACGGTACCCGTTTGTATGAACAAACTCAGGCTTCAGCAGCCCGATCTCATCATAGTGAAAAAGCGTATGTTTCGTTACACCACTTATGTTGGCCATTTCGCTGGTCGTGAAGTAACGTTTGTTGATTTCGGACATGATGCACTCTCCTTGATTCACACTCTTTACGCCCTGTGCTTCTAAATTTTACCCTGCAAAAAAGGGCTTTGACTATAGGGTAACCCTATAGTTTAAAGTTTACTCCAGAAGGCTTCTAGATCAGTCGAACTCGGAGGGAGATTCACATGTACAACTATAAACGCTGGTTCATTTTGTCCATCGTATCAAGCGCTCTTTTGCTCATCACGATGGACACAACAATTCTATATACGGCTCTGCCAAGCCTGACCTATGATCTTGGCGCATCGGCATCGGAGAAATTATGGATTATAAACGGCTACTCGCTCGTTATGGCCGGTCTGATTCCGGCAATGGGGACGCTTGGAGACCGTTACGGCCACAAAAAAATATTCTCTTACGGATTGGTTGTTTTTACGGCAGCCTCCCTCTTGGCCGCTTTTGCGCCGACTCCTTATGTGCTGGTAATCGCGAGAGTGCTGCTCGCTGTCGGCGCATCGATGATGATGCCGGCCACATTGTCTATTATTCGAATTACCTTCACCGATCCGCGCGAGCTTGGGTTGGCAATCGGTGTCTGGGCAGCTATTGCATCCGGCGGCGCAGGGCTAGGCCCAATCGTTGGCGGTTTGCTCGTGGAACACTATTGGTGGGGAGCTGCGTTTCTAGTCAACGTTCCAATCGCGCTTCTGGCGCTTGGGTTAACCGTGACCATCGTCCCGAACCACGAAGGCAACAAAGATACAAAGTGGGATCTTATCAGCTCCGTACAGATTATGATTGCCATGGTAGCGATTGTTTTTGCAATAAAAGAATTTGCAAAACGCGAAGGCTCCCCGGCGCTTGCCACCGTTAGCGCCGTTATCGGGGTTATCGGAATGATTATTTTTATCCGCCGCCAACGCAGAAGCTTAAACCCGTTGATTGACTTGTCACTTTTTAAAATATCTCTATTTACGGCAGGCTGTATTACGGCCGTAGTCGGCTTGTTCGGACAATTAGGCGTTCAATATGTCGTCACTCAGCGCCTTCAATTAGTGGAAGGAATGAGCCCGCTGCAAGCCGGATTCATTACAGTAAGCGTACCGGCGGCGGCTCTTATCGCTGGACCAATAGCTGGCAAAATGATGCATCGTTATAATGTCATCCACATCAAAAGCTTATCGCTTCTGCTCGCAGCTTTGGGGACGTTTATTTATATCCTTCAGTTTGACGCCGGCGTCTTGGGGCAAATTATCGGACTGGCTTTAATGGGAATCGGTTTAGGAGCAAGCATGACAGCAGCCTCGCATTCCATTATGAGCTCCGCGCCGCCTGAAAAAGCGGGCATGGCCGCCTCGATTGAGGAAGTGGCTTATGAAGTCGGCGGAGCGTCCGGAATTGCCATCGTCGGCAGCTTGTCCGGCCTGATTTACTCGCTCAGTATGGCCGTTCCGCAAGGGCTAAACGTTCCGGGAAATGTAAAGGACAGCCTCGACGAAGCGCTGATTGCGGCGGAAGGATTGCCTGCCCAGGCATCCGAGGCCTTAAAAGAAGCCGGACGCAGTGCGTTTGACACATCCGTTTTCTTTGTCCTGATTGGGTTGTCGGTATTTTTCGCGCTATCCGCGCTAGTTGTCGCAAGAGTCGGAGCACGCTCCAAGGCGAAAGCCGCAGCTAATTGAGCCAATACAAAAAGTGAACGAAGGCTTAAAGCCTCGTTCACTTTTTTTAATACTCAAATTTTAAGCTGTCGATTGTGCCCGCTTCAATAAAACCGATATTGCGGTACACGTTATTCGCATGGGGATTGCTTAGATCCGCATACAGCATCGGGGTCAGTCCGTCGTCTTTGACGATGGAGCAAAGCCCGGCCACTACCGCGCTTGCATAACCGTGACCTCGAAGTTCAGCCGGAGTATACACAGCGTTTATTCTTGCATGCCTCGGCGAGCGATGAGCAACATTAGCCATCGAGACCGGCTTGTCCTTCACGACCCATACCTGCAAGTCGCCCTTCTCAATCCGCTCTTCTGCCGCAGCGATCTGACTTTGAGGATCAACGTGAACACCGTAAGCCCCTGCTGAAAAACCCGCCAAAAATTCGGAGATTACGACAATGTCATCCGGTTCTGCCCGCCGCATCGCGCCAGCGACTTCTGAAGGAGGTTTAACCTCCGGGCAGGTATACGACTCCATTCTCATGAACAGCTTTATGTTAGCGTCATACCGGCTCGCGTACTGTTCTGCAAAAAGAGCGGCGGTATCCGGGGCTCCCGTTATGCCGGGCAAGGAACCGCAATCCAATGTTTGAATTAAGTCGCGCACGAGACTCGCTTTTCTCTCCTGCGGAAGTGCTTCCGCTATCCATAGCCAAGGATCGTTGCCTTTCGACCCGGCATAAATCAGCTTCCCGTCGGCGTCTGTCAGACAGAGCGAATCTTCCGACTCGCTTATCCGATGGATCAGGTTATAACGGACCTCGTCATGAATAAACGGCTTTTGGCCTAAAACAGCGTCTTTATGCTTTAATTGTTCCATCCCCGTCTCCTCTGCTAAAAATTATCCTTCATTCGCTCCTTCACCCAACGCTAATAGCTCCCAGTATAGCTCAGGGACATTCTTGTCACGAATTAACTCAGCAAGCGAGAAACAGCATGCCCGATGCTCGGCAGTCAACGGTCCGGCAAAATGCAGTGCCTCCACATAAATATCCATTATTGAAGTATGCATGTAGTATAATTCGGGCTTATTGGCTAATGGCTGGAGGCGAAGGAGACATTCCTCAGCCAAAGATGGACCAAGATGCTCCATCTGTACAAAAAGATCCATCTCGCATTTCAAATGAGTGAACGGAAAAGTCTGAGTCTGAGAATCTTTAAAAGCTTCCATCCAATAATCCAAGTATTCCGCAGCAGTAAGATGCCTGTTCTTCTTCATTTCGGCGGCAAAAGCTTCGTCCTTATCTTTCAATTCAGGAAAAAGCTCATACAACAAAGCTGTCTCAATCGTTTTTCTCATGACAAGGCTGTAATCCAGGTAATCATGCCCCGTTGATGCATAAGCAATAAAGTCAGGCGTACGATGTAAACTTTCAAAGGCCCCTTCCTTTATAAGCTGTTGAACCGCTCTTAACGCAAGCGTTTGATATCCATCTTGGACAATAATTCCAGATTCAAACGCAACAATTGGAGCGGCAACGGATTCCGTCTCTTCTTCCAAAGTCATACCCATTGCAGAGTGGCCGACTCTAATAAACCAGTCCATGTAAGGCTCGTCAGAGGGCATCGCTGCAGGTTGAAATGCAAAATTGCCTAAATGGTACTTCAGTTCCAATCTTTGCTCAGAATTTAAATGTTCCCTCTCTGCGCACATGCTATTGAATGCATCAACCGTATTAAGATAAATGTCCAAGTAACACTGTTCTCCAGCATATAGGCTAAACGCATACACATCTTTATTGTCTTGCTCAACACTAAATGCCTCAATGGCTTCCTTACACCCTCGGACTAACATCATGGTAAACTGATCCGCCGTAACGATCTCTACCCCATTGGGCTTAGATCTAGTGTAACTCACATCAAAGTTGTCATGAAGCGTATAGTATCCCCCTTGATGAAGAGGCGTCCTGCCGTCAAGCCTTCTCCCAAGCGTTGAATAGTATTTACCCATCTCAGTTCCCCCTGTGTTCTATAATTGTTCCTCCATTTATTTCGGATTTATTTGCCACAATATTACTATTTTTCTTGGTTTTAATTATCTGCTGAAATGAAAATAAGCCTCTCACAAAATTGAAGAGGCTCGTAACCAATTTTTCGCTCAATTATCTCAATCTTCCGTACTGCCGGGCGTAAGACATAATCTTTCGGTGCAGGCTGCGGTCGCCCATGTTCCTTAACGGATAAAAGGTTGGCCGCGTGTTCACCTCAAGAATCCAAGCTTTTCCGCTCTCGTCCAAGGCGACGTCCAGCCCGAGCTCCCGGAAGCCGCTGTAACGTTTGTCGAAAATCCGTCCCACCGCTTCGCCAAGCCGCTTCAGCTCGTTCTCCTTCTGCTCGATCCTCTCGCTGCTATAACCCGCACGGCTAAGCGTCTGCTGAAAAAATCCTATCTCGCCGCCCTGGTGGTAGTTCGTCGCTACCTTGCCCGGCCGGCCGACCTTCGTGAATAAGGCTGTACTGGTCCAGGGACCGTCGTTCGGTTTTTGTACCATAACCCGGATGTCGAACGGGCGTCCGTTCGCCTTGGCCAGTCGAATTCCCTTTTGCAGCAAATAATCACGCTGCGATGATCGTTTCAAAAGCTGCCGGTAAACCCCGTCAATGGTTAAGTAATGATTACGCACGGAGTTATGCTGGACCTGATAACCGCTGCCCAGCTTTTTAATCCGCACAATATTAAAACCGCCAGATCCAGTCGTTGGCTTAAAAAAGACCGTTGAATATTGCGAAAGCATTGTCCTCAAATTTTCTTGGCTGAAGGGCAGGGTTTTTGGTACATACGATTGAACATCGGTGCCCAGAAGCCACTTGGTTTTGGTCCATTTGCTTTTAATCGTGCTGCTTCGGTAATAAGTCGCCATGTACAACTCTCCTCCCGACTTAACATATGAGCGGATTTCAATGCCTGTATGTGCACCTGTCCTGAACACGGAACCTATTTTGCCCGCATATTTGTCCACCCTGTACCGAACGGCTTATAATACCAATAATTCCTTTGAACGGAGGGGTTAGATGATCTACGCGGCACTGCTTAGAGGCATCAATGTAGGCGGCAATAACAAGATCGACATGAAGCAGCTGAAAACAACGTTTGAAGGCATCGGCCTGCAAAAGGTTAAAACGTACATTAACTCGGGCAATATCGTCTTTACCGATGACAGCCATTCGGCTCAAGAGCTGCCCGGCTTGCTGGAGCAAGCCATCGCGGCCGATTTTGGCCTGACCATTCCGGTTATGATCCGCTCGCTGGAGGATCTCCAGCCGATAATGGACCGGCTTCCTGACGACTGGACGAACGACAGCGCCATGAGAAGCGATGTGCTCTACTTATGGGACGATGTGGACGATGAAAAGGTGCTGGAGCAGCTTCCCGCCAAAGAGGGAATCGACCGCATCCTCTATGTCAAAGGGGCCGTTTTGTGGTCGTTTGACAGAGACTTAGCCGGAAAAAGCGGCATGCACAAAATCATCGGCACAAAGCTCTACCGGCGGATGACAGTACGTAACGTAAACACGGCCCGCAAAATATATGAGCTAATGCTAGCGCTTCAAGACTGATTTCCAACTTTATATTCCTTGACACGAATATTCTATTTCGGTTATATTTCGATTAGAAACAAACGGCGATTACCAAGGAGCATAACGAGGAAATACTAGTACAATCCATCTAACTGAAAGAGGAGGAATACTCATGTCGAATCATCAAGCGGCTGATACCAATTCCATTCGTATGGAAGAAAGCGGTCTGTTCATCACCCGTACGTTAAACGCGCCGCGTGAGCTCGTATACCGTGTCTGGACCGAGGCCGAGCATTTGGAAAAATGGTGGGGCCCTACGGGAATGAAGCTGGAGGTTAAGCAGCTGGACGTTCGTCCCGGCGGCAATTTCCTTTACCGCATGAGCACGCCGGACGGGCACGAAATGTGGGGCAAGTTCGTCTACCGGGAAGTGACGGCCCCGGAGAAGCTCGTTTACGTCAGCTCATTTTCCGATGCGGAGGGCAACACCCTGCGCGCGCCGTTCAGCCCTGTGTTCCCGATTGAAATTGTGAACAGCCTGACATTCACGGAACAGGACGGACGCACAACGTTCACTCTGCAAGGCGGCCCGTATCAAGCGACCGCTGAGGAAGACGCGTTTTACAGAAGCATGTTCGATTCGATGAAACAAGGCTTCACCGGCACATTCGATCAGCTGGAAGCCTACTTGGCGAAGCTTTAAAAAGAACGGCGGCGTAAGCTCCATCTGCGCCAATGGATTAAACGCAAATAGCCGGGTTCCGTCTTGAACGGGACACGGCTTTTTTACGTTAAAATCAGGTGACATCATAGTTCGTCACTCGGTTCAGAAATTGAATCGCGCGCTGGCTTTGCGGATTGCCGATGACTTGCTGCGGCGGCCCTTCTTCAACAATGATGCCATCGTCCATCAGCACCACATAATCGGCCACCTGCTCGGCGAACCGCATTTCATGCGTCACAATAATCATCGTCATCCCCTCGGCCGCAAGCTGGCGAATGACCTTAAGCACATCGCCGACCAGCTCCGGGTCGAGCGCCGAGGTCGGCTCGTCGAACAGCATCACATCGGGGTCCACCGCCATCGCCCTGGCGATCGCAACACGCTGCTGTTGTCCCCCCGACAGCTGATGCGAATAAGAGTCCGCCTTGTCGGCAAGCCCAACTTTGGCAAGCAGTGCTTCGGCACGCTCTCGAGCTGCCGCTTTGCTTTTGCCCTGGACGGTAACCTGGGCCTCCATGACATTCTGGACCGCTGTCATATGAGGAAACAGATGGAAGGATTGAAATACCATGCCAGTCCGTTTGCGGAGAGCGAGCGTATCCGCTTGGCGTATGGAGCTTCCAGGCTGAAAATGAAGCGTTGTTCCGCCAATGGTCATCTGGCCCCGATCCGGCTGTTCAAGCAGGTTGAAACACCGGAGCAGCGTCGTTTTTCCGGAACCGGAAGGGCCGATAATGGCGAGCGCCTTCCCTTTCTCCAAGGAAAGATTGATTCCCTTCAGCACCTCAAGCGTTCCAAAGGATTTGTGCACATCCTTGATTTCAATCATTGCCTCTCCCCGCACACGGTCACCCTCCTTAACTCGCGGAATATCTCGCCAGACGTTTTTCCATTGTGCTTTGCAGCCATGTCAGCACGCTGCAGAACAGCAAATAAACGACAGCGGCGGCACAATAGATCAGCAGCGGTTCGTACGTTCTTGCCACAATTTCCTGCGACACGCGGAACAGCTCCAGATACATAATGCTGCCCGCGAGAGACGTATCCTTCAACAGACTGATAAAGGAGTTGCCGAGCGGCGGCAGCGAAATGCGGGCAGCTTGAGGAAAAACGATACGCCGCAGCGTCTGGACGCGCGTCATGCCAAGCGAAGAAGCCGCCTCCCATTGCCCCTTCGGAATGGACTGGATTGAAGCCCGGACAATTTCGGATCCGTAGGCGCCAACGCTCAGCGTAAAACCGATCGTCGCTGCTGTAAATGAACTCAAGACAATGCCGATATAAGGCAATCCGTAAAAAATGATAAACAGCTGAACAAGCAGTGGCGTACAGCGGATGATCCATACGTAAAAACCCGCCACCGCGCGCAGCGGCCAAAGGGATGAAAGCCTGGCCAGAGCCGTCAGCACGGCCACAATCATGCCAAGGACAAAGGAAACAATTGTCAGCGGAATAGTAAAAGCTACCCCCGCTTTGAGCAGGGGCAGTATGGAATCAAGCAGAATATCGATCTGTTTTTCGCTCATCGGGCAGCTTTCCTTTATGCTTTATTTGGAAACATCGGCCCCAAAATACTTCTCGGAAATGTTCAGATAGGCACCGTCGCTTTTCATTGCGGCGAGCGCTCCGTTAACCGCCTTGACGAACTCCTCGTTCCCTTTGCGGAAAAGAGCCGCGTTCTTCGAGGCGTCAGAAGCTTCGGCAGCAATCTTCAGCGGCAGATCGGGCTTTTGCTTTTTCAGATCGAGGAAAGAAAGAGAATCGTTCACCGTAGCATCGATACGCTTGGAAGCGAGCAGGTCAATCGCCTGATTGAAGCCGTCTACCGAGACGATTTCAGCTCCGTTTTCCTTCGCCATTGCCGCCAAATTGCTTGACAGCGTCTGACCGGATTTTTTGCCCTTCAAGTCCGCAAACGAATGGATATCGCTGTTGTCCTCGCGAACTATCAGCACAGCTTTTGATACAATGTAGTCGTCCGAGAAATCGTACTTCGCTTTCCGCTCGTCGTTGATGCCAACCTGGTTGAACACTACGTCAAATCTTTTGGCGTCGAGGCCGGCAATCAGAGAATCCCAAGGTGTTTCGCTGAATTCCGGCTGAAGTCCGAGGCGCTTGGCAATTTCTTCGGCAATCTCGACGTCAAAACCGGTCAGCTTGCCGGATTTGTCATTAAAACTGAACGGCGCGTATGTGCCTTCCGTGCCGATGCGCAGCTTGCCGCTGGCTTTGATTGTTTCCCAGGAATCTCCTCCGGCTCCGGCTTCGTTCGCCGCCGGGCTGGCGGATGGCGCAGGCGTATTCGCAGGGCTATTTTTGCTGCCGCAAGCGTTGAGCGCGATAATGGTAACGACTAGCAGCAACGCTGCAAAAGCTCTTTTTTTCACTACCGTTCCCTCCATTTAATGCACTGCTTTTTTTAAGACACCCCTGAATTCCGGCAGAGCTTGGCTAATGTTGTAAAGCATTCCCCCGCTGCCAGCCTTTATGCGATTCGGAGTTAGCTGCAAGCACAAACGGCGCCAATGGAGCTGCTGCTCCACGGACGCCGTTTGCATTCCAACTTATTAAACTCAGCTGAACCAGCCGTAGACGATCCCGTACCATTTCTCCAGCTTCATGAGCAGCTTGTCGAACTTCCGCCCCTGTTGAACGAGGTGGATAAGCCAGTCCCAGTCGGTGAGGAACTGCAAAATCGTTAGCACCAGCATGATGACGACAAATCCGAAAGCAAGCGTAAACAGCAGCTGCAGGCGGAAATATATAATAAGCTGTCTGGATAGCTTGTGCAGTTCGTCAGGCGACTCCGCCATCTGCTCGATGCGCAGCGCCTGCGAGCTCATTCGCAGCATCCAAACGGCTAGAGTAACTTCAAGTAATCCGGCAATCGTACCGAGACCAAAATTAAGCAAGCCGATAACCGACTGGAAAAGACCGAACATCAGCGTAGCCACAGCGGCGGCTCTCATCCAAAAGGCTAACCGGCGCCAGTCGCTTTTTACTGCGGGAACCGCGGCTCCAATCATTGCGGCTGCAGGCCGGACTGGCTCGGGCGTAGGACGAGGAAGCGGATCGTTCATCATAACAACGTAACTCCTTTGGCTCGAAAATAAGTTCTTCAACCATTTACGCGGTTATTCTGGGATTTGGTCCAAAATAACCCATTATTTTAGTAAATTTGCACTACTTTTTGTATCGGTCGGATTGCGGCTTGTTTGCATAGAAAGACTTTCGTATCATGAGAATAATTCCATCCATTCCATCCCGAGAAATGAGGCGTTCCCGATGAAATTTCAATCCGTCGTTTATTTAAGCGGCAAAACCGCCACCGGAATTCAGGTGCCTGACGAAATTGTTGCCGCACTTGGTTCAGGTAAAAAACCGGCCGTGCATGTCAAAATCGGGGAGTATGCCTATCGAAGCACAATTGCCTTCATGGGCGGCCAATTCTGGATCCCGCTAAGCGCTGCAAACCGCGAAGGCGCCGGGGTTGCCGCAGGGGATCAAATTGAGGTTGAGGTGGAGATGGATACAGCCCCTCGGGAAATTGTTGCGCCGGAGGATCTGGCTGCTGCACTGGAAGGAGCCGAGGAGGCCCGCCGTTATTTTGACGGATTATCATACAGCAACAAAAACCGTATCGTTCTCTCCATTGAAGGAGCCAAAACGGCTGAGACGCGCCAGCGGCGCATCGACAAAGCCGTACAAGCGCTGACAGAAGGCAAGCTTCCGTAAAAAGCGGAATAACGCAATATAAAAGAGTCAAAAGAAAAAGAGCCTCACAGGCCCTCCTTTCTTCTGACTCTTCCAGCAATCTATATAACGGGGTTTACCCGCTTTGATCAACGAATCTGTTATGGAAGCAGCTCCCTTTCATTCATCATATTTTGAGCCTTTCAACCACTTTAGCCATCGTATGTTCAGGTTCCATAACAACCTCCATAGCGTACCAGTATAAGTTCTATACTAAGGCGTATGACAAGGCCGAAAAAGGGAAAGTACGGTTCAAACCGTTTTTTCCGTTTAGTCCGGAAGCCAGGCTCACAACGGCTGCACGTTTAGTTCCGAAAAGCCAATCCTTCCGACTCTAGCGCCGCCCGGAGCTTCGGCATCGACGCCGGCCCCATTCCGTGGAGCCTTAAAATCTCTTTTTCACTAAAAGCAGATAGCTGCTTCAACGTTAATATCCCCTCATGCTCCAATGCTCTTCTCGCAGGCGCAGACAGCTCCGAGAGGAAGCCGCTCTCCGGAGCGCTCTCCATTGCGCAAGTCGGACAAGTTGGACAATCTGAACTCTTGTAGTAACGATGTCCTTTATTACATACTCTCAGCGTTTTTTTGGAAACAGTCATATGAAATTGCTCCTTTTGCTGCTTAATTTTACCTTCAATTAGATTCCTCAAGCTCATGAGAGGGTTTGTAAATCCGTAACCAATCTGCATCTGATCGTTGAATAAAAACTTTAGCACTTGCATAAATGTAGTACGATTTAAGTGAAATCAAATTCCCGCAATGAAACGGTGGTTAATGATGAATCAAATTAAGCCTATTTTACCCTGCCCGTCCATTAAGGAACAGGTGTCCTTTTACGAGAGCTTGGGCTTTCAGTGCACCTACACCTCCAATCGCCCCCATCCTTATGCAGTAGTTAAGTTTGGGGAGCTGGAGATTCATTTTTACGTCAGCAAAAAAACCATTCCGGCGGAAAATTCGCAAATGTGCTACGTGGAAGTGGACGACGTGCAAGCGGTATATGAAACATTTACTTCCGGTCTGAAACGAAACTCCGGTAAAATTCCGCGCTCCGGCATTCCGCGAATATCCAAGCTGAAAGACTTGGCCGAAGACCGGCGGTTCATCATCACAGATTTGGGCGGAAACACGTTATTTATTGGAACGCCTAACGCTACAGTGGACGAACCTTCTTTTTTGAGAACGATGGAACATGCCGATTATGCCAAACATTTCGAAATTTTATTCGACCTGATGTATTCAAAGGAAGACAGTCATTCCGCGCTTCTGATGCTGAAGAAGTTTTTCCCCGCTGATGTGGCCTCGCTGCCAGTAAACGAACTGGACTTGGCGAAGCTGCTGCTCGTGGTGCTGGATATTCATCTTCATCTTGAGTTAACCGCTCCTCAAGGCGTGGAGGACAAGCTGCAGGAGCTAGTGCGAGGCTGCGATCCAAACGATGCCCGCTGGGCCAAAATTGTCCGTCAGTACGAGGACATAACCGGAGGAGAGTAGTTGATTTACAAAGGGGCTGGTCAGATGCAATCCAGGGGGGACTGCGTGACCATCCTGCTTTTCCCTGTAAGTAATTGCGTGCGCAATTCTCTTCGTTGTACTAAATAACAATGGGAAGTTGAAGAAACATTTAGAAAATGATCAGCAGATCATTGAGAAGCTTAATATTTTAATTCATTCTCAAAAGGATAAGGACAAACCGGAGTAAACCTAGAAACGAGTCCTTGGGACGATATACGTTTTATAAAAACCCAAATAAATACCGTAAATTAACGGTATTTATTTGGGTTTTTCCAATTCATTCGTGTGTAGTATTATAACAAGATTGGCGTCAGACCAAGGGTACAGTTAATATGTATCATACAGAAAGGGTTGATTAGAAGTGGGCCAGATTTACATTCGTCCATTGGAGCCGCATGATGCAGAACGTTTGCTGGAGCTGAAGCGAAGGAACCGTGAGTTTTTTCAGCCTTTTGAACCGATTCGCGATGAGACGCATTTTACGATTGATGGGCAGCGGGCAGAGATTGCAAACGGCGCTGTAAGCGCCAAGAACGACCAGGCGTATGCATTCGGCATCTTCCTTGCCGAAACCGACGAGATCATAGGGAGAATAGCGCTGACCGGTATAACACGCGGCCCGGCCCAGCATGCCAATGTCGGGTATTTCATTGACCAAGCCCATAACGGAAAAGGATATGCAACAAAAGCCGTTGAGCTTGCTGTACAGGCTGCGTTCGACGAGCTCGGTTTGCACTGCGTACAAGCAGGCGTCATGCCCAGAAATGCGCGCTCCGCTCGCGTCCTGACTAAAGCAGGCTTCCGTCACGAGGGACTGGCGAAGCGTTATATTAAGATTAACGGCGCTTGGGAGGATCATGATTTGTTTGCGATAACGGTGGAGGACCTGGACTAAATGAAGGAGCCGTGTTCCAGCACGGCTCCTTTGGCACAATAGCCTTGTTTTAAAAAGTATTTCCAGCCACCCATGACAGCCATTCTATTTGCTTGCCAGCAATTCCCCTCTCTAACCCTTCTTATTTCGCAGAATATTGTTATGCTTGCCCCGATCCTTAATATTCTTCGGTGTATTGCCCTTCAATCGGTTCTCAAACACAAAGTTGCCCTTATGAGGAGCCCGGATTGATATGCCGTTATTTTTGTTACGCTTAATATCATTACGCTGTATTTCGTTAAAATCCGAATCAACCGCCACGCCGCTTCGACGATTGTCCTTGATGTTATTGCCGAAGGCCAAATTATAGTTGAATGAAAACTTCAAGCCGTTTTTATGGTTGTTTTTGATTTTGCTATCTATAACGAGATTGTTTTTGCTGCGGCCATACATGCCGTGTCCGCCATTATCCTCGAGCTTGTTGTCTATGATAAGCGAATTGTCCGACCTGTTAATCTTAATTCCATCGCTCTTGTTATCGGAAATCCGGTTTTCAACAATCGCGTTATGCGATCCCCGCTTGGTCTCTATCCCAAATAAAGAATTTTTCACAATCTTATTCCGTACGATCCAATTTCCCGAAGACTCGCTGAGCTGAATCCCGCTGCCGCTACCCGTATCCGTTTCCCCGATTCGCTCGATTTTGTTCCGCATTAAAAGGTTGCCTTCTGAACGGCTGGCGTGTATGCCAAACGGCCTGCCCTTTTTCTTTTTTCCAGTTATGTCGCTAATTTCATTCTCCAGGACGCGATGCGATTTTCCTTTAACAATTCGAATGCCGCAGGAACTATAGTTTTTAATTTTAAAACCGTCAATTTCCACGCCTGCGACGCTTTCTAATGTGAAGGCCTCCCTTAATACGAAACGGCCGTCCAAAACCGCCTTATACTTATGCTCCGCAACGATGCGAATGTTGTCTTTATTGCCTTCAATTTTCACCTGTTCATGATAAACGCCCTTATGCACCAAAATAACGTCGCCCTCGCGAGCCAAGTTAACCGCGTCCTGAATAGCCGTTGGACTGCCCGGCACTACCTTTATTGTTGCCAATCCTCTCACCTCTGCTAGTTGGAATTAATTAAGATCTGCTATTAGTAAATTCCAGCTGGCGCAAATGAGAACCGACCTCCTGTCTAGAAGTCCGCGCCCTTTTTGTAGTCGTATATTTATCGTGACGAGCTCCCTTTTTTCTGGTATTGTTTATTTCAATTTATTCCTATTTTTTCTAGTTGTGAGGGAGTGGTCGGACATGAGGGCTTATGGTTATTTGATCAAAATGAGAGTATTGACCGCGCTCGCCTACCGTTTCGACGTCTGGATCGGCATGATCGGTGACCTCATCCTGCTCGCAGCGTCTGTCTTCATCTGGAAAGCGGCATACGGCGGTGACGTTCTCGGCTCAGGCGCATCCGTCGTCGGGCTGGACGAGATGATCACGTACACGGTCGTTTCGGTTCTCATGGCTGCCGTATTCAGCACCGGCGTCCAAAACACCATTTACAACCAAGTTCGCGAGGGCAACATCGCGCTTGATTTCATGCGGCCGCTGAACCTGCTCGGCATCTATTTGTCCGAGGACCTGGGCAGCATGGTCAGCTCACTCGTGAACAAAGCCGTTCCGCTCGTGCTGATGGCGTCGCTGCTGTTCGGGTTTCCGATGCCGGATAGTCCAACGGCTGCTGTGCTGTTCGCCGCCAGCTGCGCGCTCAGCTTTATGATTCTTTGGCTCATGAGCGCGATGGTCGGGCTTGTGGCGTTCTGGGTGGCAGAGCTCGGCAATCTCGGCATGGTAAAAGACGCGTTCATCCGCGTGTTGTCCGGCAGCATGGTGCCGCTCTGGTTTTTCCCCGAGGGGCTGCAGCGGATATCGGAATGGCTGCCGTTTCAGTATACGTACCAGCTGCCGCTCAGCGTCTACATTGGGATGTCGACCCCTGCGGAGGCGCTGCGAGGGATGGGCATACAGGTCATTTGGATCGCGCTTCTCGGCGGGCTGCTCGCCTGGATCTGGACGCGGGCGCGCGGCAAAGTCATGGTGCAGGGAGGATGAGGCGGTTATGAGCGAAATAAGGCATTATTTGAGCGTATTCGGCTACTATGCCAAGCTGGCGATTCAGCGGCAGCTGGAATATCCGCTCTTTCTTGTAAGCTGGCTCATCATGATTCCGACCCAATATTTTGCCGGCATATGGATGCTTCGCATTATTGTCGACCGATTCCAGCCTTTAGAAGGATGGGCGTTCGACGATCTCGCGTTTCTGTACGGACTTGGACTGCTGAGCCACGGACTTGTCGTCGTGTTTTTCATCCCGACCTGGGGCACCGAAACGGCGGTCATCCGCGGGGAGTTCGATCGGCTGCTGCTTCGCCCGCTGAATGTTTTTTTCCAATTTGTCACCGGGTATTTTAACTTCATCGGCCTCATTGATCTCATTCCGGGTGTCGTCATCTTTTTGTACGCCGCGCATGCCGTCGATTTCAGCTGGGAAGCCGGGAACATCGCTAAGCTTATCCTCGTTGTCATTGGCGGCCTGTTCATTCGCGGCAGTCTGTATACGATTGTCGGGGCCGTTGCTTTCTGGACAAAACGCAGCCGCAATCTGATCGGCATGTCGGTGGCGACATTGGAGCGGACGACGATGTACCCGCTGACCTTGTATCCGCATGTAGTTCAAGCCGTGCTGACGTTTCTGTTCCCGATCGGCTTCATCAGCTTTTATCCGGCGGAAAGCTTCCTGGGCAAACCGGCATCGCTGGAGCTGCCGCTCGATATGGCCATTTGGACGCTTGTAGCAGGCATCATTTGCATGGTCGTCGCATATAGCATTTTCCGGTTAGGGTTACGCAGATACGAGAGCGCAGGTTCATAGGGGGCATACCAGTGGCGATTATAGAGGTCAAGGATTTGATTAAGGAATTTGTCGTTGTGCGCAAAAAAACGGGGCTGGGGAACGCGATTCGCAGCTTGGTTTTGCCCGAAAAAAAGATCGTGCGCGGCGTGGACGGCCTGTCGTTCGACATTGAGCAAGGGGATATCGTCGGTTATATCGGTCCAAATGGAGCCGGGAAAAGCACCACGATTAAAATGCTGACGGGCATTCTCTATCCGACCGCCGGAAGCATCCGCGTGTGCGGCCTATCGCCGCAAAAAGAACGAAAAGCCGTCGTGCGCCAGTTAGGCGTAGTGTTCGGTCAACGGACACAGCTTTATTGGGATTTGCGGCTTGGCGAGACGTTTGAGCTGCTGAAGCGAATTTATCGGATTGAGGATAAAAGATTTAAAGCAACGCTGGACATGCTGAACGATGTCCTGCGCATTCAGGACTTTATCGACACGCCGGTCAGGCAGCTTTCGCTTGGTCAACGGATGCGCGGTGATTTGGCGGCGTCCATGATCCATGAGCCGACGGTGCTGTTTCTGGATGAGCCGACGATTGGCCTCGACGCTGACGCCAAACACGCCATTCGCGGATTCATTCGGACGATGAACCGGGAACGGCGTATGACGGTTGTTTTAACGACACATGACCTCGACGATGTTGAGCAGTTATGTTCGCGGCTCCTCGTTGTGAACCACGGCCGCCTCGTCGAGGACGGTCCGCTGGATTCAATCGTAGGAAAGCTGGCGCCGCACCGCCTGCTCGTCATTGAGCTGTCCGAGACAGCTCAGGCGCCGGAGCATGCACGGGCGAAGATTTTGCGGCAGGATGGGCTGAAGGTGTGGTATCAGTTCGATAAAACCGCCATCTCGGCGTCCGAGCTGATTTCCGACCTGTCGGGAATGCTGCCAATCCGTGACCTTAGCGTCCAAGAACCGGATATCGAGGACGCGATACGTGAGGTTTATCGGACGACGGGGTGAGGCCGGACAAATACAGAAGGGTGAGACCGAAATTCTCGGCCTCACCCTTTACGTTAAGACTGCGAATTGGCAAACCGCACATGAATGGACACAATCTCCGACCGCGACCCGATCCGGATGGGAGGGCCCCAGAAGCCGTAACCAGAGGAAACAATGGAATGCAGCTGGCTTTTTTGCAGGTGACCCCAGTCATTTTCAAACAATCTGGCAGTAAGCAGATTCCCCGGCGCAATCTGACCGCGATGCGTATGACCGGACACCATCAAATCAATGCCCTGCTCCTGTGCGACATCCAGCTCGACCGGCTGATGCTCTAACATCATGACGGGCTTGGAGCTGTCGATTCCTTTTACTAAAGCAGACAAATCGGCTCTGTCCCTATCGCTATAATCCTTTCGCCCGACCAGCGTCAGCCAGCCTCCAACCTCGATTGCTTCGTCATAAAGCACCTGTATGCCGCTCTCCTCAATCAGTCCAATCAGCTCTCCGGTCTCGCCTTTGAACCGGTCATGATTGCCCAAAGATGCAAACACGCCGAGCGGCGCTTCAATCTTCGCTAGAATATCCCCGATGCCTTTTTCCTTATACGGGACGATATCGTCATCCACAATGTCGCCTGGAAAAAAAACAATGTCCGGCTTCAGCGCGTTTATTTCCTCCACCATGCGTTCCGCGTGGCCTTTTCCGGATAAATAAGCAAAATGCATATCGGACGCCATCACGATATGAAGCTCCCCGCTCTCCGGGCCTTTTTTATCGATCTTAATGTCATAGGACCGCACGGTTGGACTGAAAGCATTAAAGCTTCCATAGCCGAGCAGAACCGTCAGTAAAATCAGCGTTGCGACCCCCGACCACTTATGGACGGAATGCCGCGGAAGCTTCGTCAGCTTCGTCAACCAAACCGTCAGATGAACGAGCGGCAGCAGCATGACTAGTAAGCCGAATATAGCCAGCCAATAGCTGCCGATAACGCTCAGGATCGTTGATCCTTCGACAACTCTGGAGAGAACGAGGGAGCTTGCCAGAAAGGCAAGAGCAATGATATAGAATAGCCGGAATCGTTGTGATACCGCCGGTTTAATCCATGTCCAGCCGCTCCAACCGATGTAAAATACGATCAAGAGATACAGCGCGAGGAATGCGAGCCCGATAACGATAAACATGTTGTCCTCCTTAGAGTTGCTGCCCCTTATTATACGCGAACTTGGCTTTGCTAACTTGTGCATGGGACTCGTTGGCGTCATCTCCTTGTTTTTGCCGCTATGGAGAAAGCCCGCAGCACTGAAGTTTGTAAAGCGTCCTTTATATATTCGCCCAAGCTCCTGTTGCATTCCCAATCAGAAACGTTCCAGCAATAACACCTATCCACGATTTTTTATTCATGTTCTATCCCCCTGTGTAATCTCTGCTCTCTTATTATAATCCAATTAATTCCATCCTGAAAATAGCTCCAACATGTCATAAGCTGACTACAGATTGGCTAGGATAATTTCATTTAATCCAAACTACACCTTGATAAAAGTGGAAATTAACCCGACAATTTCTCTAGGGGGAAAACAGCCCAGATGACAGGGAGCTTACGACCCTACTATGACTTGAAGGAGTGATGGTGTTTGCATACGTTCAACAACACAAAGAAGCCTATGAGAGGTCATTGCTTATAAATGGAATAACCTCTCATTAGGTACGGGGAGGCAATCGTTAGATGATGTCATTAAACAACATGGTGCGTGGATTAGAAAATGATTCCGTTGCCAAACAAATGCTTCAATATTGGGCGCATGATACGGATACGTTAAAGTTTTGGAGAGCAAGCAGTAATTTTATCTATTTATTTGAACAAAACGGTGTGCGACAGTTTTTAAGATTTATTCATGAAGAGGACAATACACCTGAGAATATTCAGGCCGAGCTTGATTTTATGCAGTATCTGATAGCTGGCGGTTATCCGACAGTGGCTCCCATCCCCTCCAACAATGGTAACTTAATTGAGACAATCTGTACGGCTAATCATGGACGTTATTACGGCGTCGTATTTGAAAAAGCTAAAGGAGTATATCTTTCACTGGATGGGATGTCGGATCAACAACTCAAAAATTGGGGAAGTTCACTCGCTTCCATGCACATCCTATCGGAGTCGTATCCTTTCGGAGCAGCAAAACGAGGCAATTGGCAAGATGCGCTGAAGTTTGTTTCTTCCGTATTACAGCGCCATCCCTGTGAAAAGAGTGCCCAACATGAGCTTCAGCAAATACATCTACAACTTTCAAAGCTTCCAGCCGATGCGGAGCATATAGGTTTGATTCATTATGATTTTGAAACCGACAATATTTTTTATGATGAAGAAGAGTCTCGTTTTTACGCCATTGATTTTGACGATGCGATGATTCACTGGTATGCAATGGATATTGCATCCGCCATAACAGATCTAGTGGAACAAAATGATGCTAACGCTCAGCACAAAATAGAGGGTTTCTTAGCCGGTTATCGGTCGATTCGACCCTTGAATGAAAGCTGGGTGCAATTATTCCCCTTATTTCAAAGGTTTTCCGATTTATATGTTTTTGCACGTCTCCTCCGCAGCGTGGAAGACATGGACATTCAACGTTCGCCTGAATGGGCCATCGAACTAAAAGACAAGCTTCTAAAAGTATGTTGTCGGATACGGGAACGTTTTCAACCTATGATAAAGCTTAGGCCGGTCGACCAAAACAATTGGTATGCCTGTTCTCAACTTGAAGTCAGCGATGAACAGAAACAAGCATTCCCTGTACCGGCAGTCTATTGGCTCGCGGAGTCGGCTTTTTGCAAGTTTACGCCCCTGGCTTTATATGCTGAGGATCAACTGGTAGGGTTTGCGGTTTGTACCGTCGATCCGGATGATGGAAGCGATTGGATTATGGCTTATATGATTGACCATAGATTCCAAAGCCGAGGATTTGGACGGTTAGGCATGGAGGAGCTTATTCGTTGTATCAGGGACAAATCACCCTGCAATAAAATCAGACTTGGGCATCGGCCGGAGAACGAGCGAGCATCCCGCTTATATGCCTCTCTGGGCTTTGCGGAGGTTAGCCGCGATGAACGTGAAGTTGTAAGGGAATTGAACTTTCCACAAATGTCATGACTTGAACGATTGCTAAAAACAAGACAAGAACCGGCAGCCGCTATAAGAGCGAGATCTGCCGGTCCTTTTAACTTGTCTACGGAGCGATCCACGATTTGCTGGAAATCGGGAAGGTATTGAGCGGCTCGTTCGATTTAGGAATTAAACTTTTATATTTCGCCTGTATTTATTCTCGCACCTCATTCTCTGTGTATTGCTCCATCATTTCGGACAGTAGTTGCTTAATCGCCGCTCGCAGCTCCTCCGGTTGCCGCACCGCAGCTTCCTTAACGAGCCCGACAAAATAAGAAGCGTAAAACGGAATATCTTCTCTCGCTATATCTCCTTCGAGCCACCCCGTGTTGTCATGGCGAACATGGAGCAGAGAAACCGGACAAAGACCCGCCTCGCATGCTTCTACTCCTGTCTTGGACAGTTCAGCATATAGGTACACGCTGCCGCTTTCAGGGTGAATCCGCTCCATTGGGCTCCCCAAATGAATTTTCTGCAAATCATGCGGCGGAGAGTCCGATGGAATAGCAGAATCGATTCGGTCACAGCGGAACACACGAAAAGACTTGCGAAGAAAACAATAGGCCGAGCAATACCACAATCCATCTTGAGTATAAATGCCGATCGGTTGAATCTCCCGTTTTACCCGCTTCTTTTTAGACGTATAATCCACAAGCAAGACAGATTGCCGAATCGCTGCATCCAGCAATACGGACAAATACGGCGATTTAGCTTTTCGAACTGGCGTAATGAAGTCAACCCTGTCTCTCATCTGATATTGGAGAAATCCCGGAGGAAGACGGAAGTACGCCAGTGCCCGAAGAAATGAAGAAACGAATCGCCCATTCCGTGCTGGTTGTCGGTGGGTCTGAGCTGTTTGTCAGCGACTCAGAGCCCAACCAACCGTTAGAGCGCGGAGAACAGGTCAACATCTGCCTTACCGTAAAGGAAGTAGCAGAAGCGGAGCGCATTTATGATGCGCTGCGTGCAGAAGGAAAGGTACTCTTCCCCCTGCAGCCGCTCTATTTCAGCCCCGCCTATGGCATGGTGACGGATCGGTTTGGAGTTACTTTTCAAGTGTTTACGGAGAGGAACGAGTAGTTAAAGCACCCCGCCTATTGTGCCGCAACAACCGCTCTGAATTAAATAATTGCATGAATAAACTAGCGTCGTTATAATAAAACTAAAGAAGGAGCCGTGCTCCAACACGACTCCTCCGGCACAATAGTCCGCTTCAAAGGCGGTCGGCTTCGGTATTGCAGTCAAAAATAGACCGGTTACCTGGTGAGGGGCGGTCTATTTTTGTTGGTTAATTAATGCAATGATGGCAACAATCAACGTCAGCAGCGCCACAATAAGCGCACCAAAACCGATCATTAGCGTCAAAGCGTCTTTAACCTCCATGGGCATCCCTCCCTTCTCGGAGAGGTAGCCGACCACCCTTGCAAGCCGTTCTATGTGCTTGTTCTATTGTATCATAATCCCCTAATTTATAGCGATCATATGTTCTCATTTTAAGTATCGATGCAACAGCATTTTTGATAAAAACGACGGTGCTGCTGATACATATTCTAGGCTGCTCTAGTTCATCTTCATTGGAATGTATGATAGGAAGTAAAGTATGTCCTTGGGTGAATGGGCCAACATGGTTGGACACACTGGTTCTAGTCGTTTTACCCTACCGTCTCCCCAGAGCGCAGCGACACTTTTCATTCCCGCTGCATCAGCTGCCCGTATGTCTGAAGGCTGATCCCCGATATATACACAATTCCTGGGGACGGACTTAAGGTGATTTGCCGCAAGTAGCAAGGGATCTGGATTTGTGCAGTATAGTGTCTTCTTGAGCTACAATGACATCAAATAAGATATCCAACGCCTTCGATTTCAGCTCATTCACGACATGTAATCGTCGCTTGGAAGAGACGACCCCCATTCGATAACCTCTCCGCTTCAATTCGTTCAGCAACTCTTGTACACCTGGGTAGCAAGTAATTTGTCCAGCGCGTTCTTGGTAAAAATGAGTTCCCTTTCAAGTATCTGATTGGCCAACTCGTCATTAAACCATTCTTTATAAACTACTGGTACGGGTCTTCCAACAAGCTGAGCAAATTCGTCCTCTGTGGGCTCCCTTCCCAAAACCTGTTTAAATCCATAGCGCGTGCCTTCTTTTGCCAAGGATTCACTATCTTGGTTGTTATTATCGATAATCATGTGATCCACCGATTATGAAAGATGGAGATAGAACTGTTGCCGTCTTTAGTCCATCACACTATAACGATTCCTAAAAATTAAATAGATTGTTTACATCTTACAGTTCGTAAATTACAATCATTCAAACTGATAACTGGAAAATGCCACCTCAATGCTGGGTAACAATCCTAATGAGAAAGGTGAGCTACCAATGCACCTTCGGAGCAGCGGGTACGGCTTTTGTTTATCGATAAGCTGACCATCTCGCATTATAAATAAAGGATCAGCGAATATGCTTATAAGGCTCGGTGTCCCGCATGGCCAAAATTTGAATCACAGGGAGTCTGATCAACATGAACGATTTAGTAAAATTACCGAAGTCCGCTGTATTTGGAGCTGCAAATGGCGTAATGTTTATGACTTTTTTTGGAGCGCTTTGGGCTTCCATTGGTATTGCTGGCTCACGTGAACTAGGGGCTCCATGGCTGCTTATTATTTCGGGGCTGGTGACATTAGTATTACTGACTGGAGCCATTTCGCTTTTTGGTAAAGCCCGTAAAATGAATAGCGCTGCTTTTACACCGGAGGATAAGGAACATTGGAGAAAAATAAATCGAAAATTTGGTTTGATCTTCGGCCTAGAAGGTGTTGCGATTTTTATAGCAAGTATAATTTGCAACGCCATCAATCAATTTGAACTCTTTTTCCCTATAATGGCGCTCATTGTAGGTATTCATTTTTTCCCTTTAGCTCAATTATTCAGAGAAAGATTTTATTACGGTACAGGTGCAGTTCTATGTGTTCTGGGCATGATCACTTTCTTTTTACCGATGGAAGCCACTATTGGCAATGTAACTTTGATTGCGACGTCTGCTTTTATCGGTTTTGGGTCTGCTTTGACGTTATGGGTCACAGGTTTGAGAATATGGATGACCATACTTAAACAGTTGAACTAAATGCTCTGCTTCCGCTTTAAGGCGGTCGGCTTCGGAATTTGAATCAGAAATAGACCGTTTACCTAGCAGAGGGGCGGTCTACTTTTTGTGGTGCGGCGCAAGCAACTACTGGCTAATAGCGATATATATCTCTACTTGGCCGTCGATCGGATCGATATTCGGGCCGTAATACTCAAAATCGCCTGTGAACGCCCGCACATTGCCGGGCTGCCGCGACCATTGCCAAATATCGGCCCAAGCCCGCTGCACCGCCTCTATAATAGGTCCCGGTTCCGAGACGAACACCGCGTATTTGGCAGAGGGAACTATGAACGTCGAGACAGACTCGGGATATTGATCCTGCACATTGTCTCGTACATGTACGCCAACCATCACTTCATATTGTCCGGCATCGCCAGCTTTATAGTTAAAATAACAGCTATATTGGCCAGGTTGTTGCTGATGAGGGGCCAGATGTTCGCCAATATTTTGGGAGTAAAACTGCTCATACAGCTTGCCGATTTTGCCTTCGCCGCTTAATTCGGCTGCATTGGTCGTGACAGTGCTTATGCCGGCCAACGTGAAAGAAGGATGCTCCTCGAAACGGGCAGGTTCAATTTTTTTGCTATTTGGAGTCTTGCGGTTATGTGCCGCTGGCTTCAATTCGTTTTGTTTCATCCCTAATCATTCTCCTTATCGTTGAATGAATTCAGTATAAAACGCCTAACATGACAGCTATCTGTCATGTTTCTTTATCCGTCCGTTCTATATATCTTTGCAGCTTGTTCTGTGCGACGAGCGATGATCTCACGCAGATGAGGAGGCTCAAGCACTTCCGCGCTGTGGCCGAAGCCGAGAATGAATCGATACAACCATTCATCTTCCGGATAAGCCTTTCTCACCTGCCAACTGCCGTCAGCCATCAGCAGAATTTCTTCAATATCAAACCATTCCTCTGCCAAATGACGGGAGTCGGCTTGGAAGCTTAAGGTGAACTCTATCGTACTGGAAGATTCGCTTAACCCCTTCCCTGCGGGGCTTTCCTGCGTCGCAAACTCTCGGCGAGAAAAGGGCTCCCCTTTACTGATCGCTAGTTCATTCATCCTTTTCAGCTTGAATAGCCGGAACTCCTCCTTTTCCAGACAGTAGGCTTGCAAATACCATTGTCTCCCTTTCAAAATGAGTCTATGCGGCTCCACCATACGATGTGATACTACCCCGTTGGCGTTGGTATAGATGAACTCCGCTATTAGGCAGTGGTCTATGGCTTCCTTTACTAAAAGCAGTTTGGGCCGCAGCCTTTCATTACCGTCCCAAGGCGAGTAGTCGATCAGCACGCGATTCGCCTTGTGTTGGAAATCTTCAAAATATGAAGCGGGTACGACACTATTAATTTTCTCCATCAGCTGTAAATTCTGTTCGTTGCCGTATGAGGTAGAGATGCTTTGCAAAGCGGTGAATATGGCAGCCAGCTCATCGTTGGTCAGCACGTTGCGGTCCAATCGATATCCTTCCGCCAGCCCGATGCCTCCATTCGTTCCCTGGTAAGTGACAATGGGGATTCCAGCCATATTAATGGCATCGATATCCCGATATATCGTTCGCACAGACACCTCGAACCGTTCTGCAAGCTCCTTGGCCTGCACCAGGCGGCGATTCAGCAATAAAATAATGATGGATAAGAGCCTTTGCAGTTTCATCATATGTACCCTCCATCACAATAGATAAGTAATTATAGAGCACTAAATGGAAAATAATTCAACAAATATAAGTGATAAATTGATCTATAACGAGGCGGGCGTTGACTAGCTGTTGAACTCGCCCCCCCGGAGCATGACAAAAAGGAGTGCATCACCGCATGGATGATGCACTCCAAACGCCTCCGAGAATATGCCATACGTGTAACGTTCCCCCTTTGGCACATCAATATCTCAACTGGTGACTCCTTGTAGACTCCGGATATAGAAAAATACATCGCCAAGGCTCGTGAGCCCGATGGCGATGTATTCAACATTTAAATACTGTTATGCCTTGCGCGATTCTTCTACGTCCCGGTTGCGATCGGGTTATTAGAGTAACTAATCCAATCGCTCCAGCTTCCCGCATACAGCTTCACGTTGCTATAGCCCGCCGCTTGCAGAGCCAGTACGTTCGGACAAGCTGTCACTCCGGAGCCACAGTAGACAATCAGCTCGCGGTCCCGAGGGACGTCGCTCAGCGCGGCGGCCAGCTCGTCGCCGGTTTTCCAGCGTCCTGTTTCGTCGAGGACGCCTTTCCAAAAAAGATTGGCAGCGCCGGGAATATGTCCCGCCTTGCGGTCAAGCGGTTCCTCCAGCCCGGCGTAGCGGCGCGGCTCCCGGGAATCGAGGAGCAGCGGCGCGGCTTCCGCCGGCCCGCCGGAGGCGGCAGCCGCGCCATTGCCGGCTGCATCAGCGGACGAGCCGCCATCCTCCGGCTCGTCCACTGCGCCGAAGGCGGCTTCGAGGCCGTCCACAAGGGAGGCCTCGGCGCCCAGGCGGTCAAGCGGCCGCAAATTGGCCGGCTTGATCGCCTCCACAGCCGGCGCAGCATCGCCGCCGGCTCCAGTTCCGCTGCCGGCTTCGCCTCCGGCAGCGTCCCAAGCATGGGGCGCCGCCGCAATGGAGGCGGCGCGCACCTCGTCTACCCCGGCGAGCAGCTGCGGCTGCACGCGGGCTTGAAAACTTCCCGGCACGACGACGCGCGTCTCGTCCGTGACCGGAAACCCTGCCGCCTGCCAGGCGGAGAAGCCTTGGTCCATGACATATACGGAGTCATGGCCCAGCCAGCGCAGCAGCCACCACAGGCGGGAAGCCATTGCGCCGCCTTGGTCGTCGTACGCGACGACGCGGCTGTCAGGTCCGATTCCGGCGCGGCGCAGCGCCGCCTCCAGCAGTTCCGGCTCCGGCAGCGGATGGCGTCCGCCGTGCTCCCCGATTGGAGCGGACAGATCCCGCTCCAGATCAAGATAGACGGCGCCTGGAATATGCGCCTCGTCATAAGCGCTCCGCCCGGAGTCGGGCTTGCCCAGCGCAAACCGGCAATCCGCGATGACCAGATCGGGCTCATACATGCGGGCCAGCAGCCATTTCATCGGGACAATCGGATTTTCTTGGCTTCTCATTTGTATCCCTCCAGTCGGTTGTTGCGCTTCTATCCCTTCCTTACCCGCATCAGGCTTTCTCAGACCGCCGCTATAGAAATATCCCTTTATTTTCCAATAACCTACCAATAATCATTAGCCGCGTTACGTTGGCCCAATCTCTTCATTAATATCCAATCTTCAATAGACTACTTCTGCAGGAGCGCATGCAACGTCAGCGGCCTGTTCGTCCTTTGAGCTTGCTGTAATGAGCTGCCATCCAAACTTTCTTAAGCCGTCGGCTTCAGGCGGTCCCGCATAGCCAGCAGCACGAGCACGAGCACCAACAGCACAAAGGCCATAACGGCAGTCAGCTGCAGCAGCCGCTGCCAGCCGTACAGATCGAACAGCCAGCCGCCCAGCTTAGGGAAGATCGCTCCGCCAAGGCCGCCGCAGGCAACGAGCAGACTTGTTGTCCGGTCGGTCATGCCCGGCAGGCGTTCATTTACATATATAAGCGCAATCGCAAAAATTCCTGCCATGCCAAAACCGGACAGCGCCACAAACACCAGCGTCCAGCTCAGCGTCTGCGCTCCCGCAAGCAGAACGAGCATAACGAGCGACACGCCTACGGAAGCAAGCAGATAAATTCGGTATCCCGTCCTGCGCGTAACGATGCCGATGATTAATCTTCCAGCGACCATCGTGCCCCAGAAAAGGCTTAACACGGCGGATGCTTCCGCCTCTGGCAGGCCGGATCCGTTCGTCATAATGGACGGCAAATAGTTCGCAAACACCATTTCCAGCCCGACGTACAGGAAAAAGAACAGCATGCCCACCGACAGCAGCGGCCAGGCCCCTTTGCGGTAGCCAAGCCAGCCGGGACCAGCCGCATTCGTCTCTTCCGCAGCATCGTCCGCAGCTGCAGCTTGGCTTCCAACCGACTCTGCCCGTTCAAAGCTTCCGGCTGCACCGGCAGCCAAGGTTTTACCGCCCGTCTCTACTTGACCTGCAGCTGCATCATTTCTTCGCACCGCATCGGCAACCGCGCCGCCAGCTAGACCATCGGACGCTGCCAAGGCGTTTGCTTCAAGGTCCGGGCTAACCCGAACCGCAGCTGCGCCCGCCGTATCTTTGCCCGAAACGGGCACGGCAACGGGACCGTCCAGACCTGGAGCAGCCACCATTCCAGACTC
Organism: Paenibacillus pasadenensis; assembly: GCF_023715725.1. Lineage (GTDB taxonomy): Bacteria > Bacillota > Bacilli > Paenibacillales > Paenibacillaceae > Paenibacillus_O > Paenibacillus_O pasadenensis_A. Next base: position 12,917 of record NZ_JAMBOT010000010.1, on the reverse strand, counting down.
GTCAGACCCCTGTCCCGCTGCAGAGCCATCTGCTTCAAGCAGCTTGAAGGCCTTTGCTTCCTTACCCTCCGCAAAGCGGGCTTCCTCATCCGTTCCCGGCTTAAAAGCCAGCCTTGGCGTATAAGCGACCGCTTCATCGGCCTTGCCGAATGAAAGCGTCATCCATAATAACATCGATACGCCGGCTAGCGCCGTCAGCACAGGGAAGCTCATCGACCAAATGCCGTCGCGGATAAGCAGTGCAGCTACGCCCGGCATCGCCAGCGCGCCGACTCCGAAGGCAACCTCCAGCCAGCCCATAACCGACGCTTTGCCTTTAGCGAACACGTCCATTACAAGCGCTCCTACCACAGCCTCCGTCATGCCGAAGCCAAAACCCGCCACCGGAGCCGCGATGAGGATGATTTCCCACGGAGGAAGAATGCTGTACACCGCTTCCGCCGCTGTCAGCGCCCCCAAGGCGATGATAAGCGTTGTCCGCCTGCCGATTCGCGAGGAGATGGCAGGCGCCGCGAGCACCCCTACCAAAAATCCAAGAAATTGATTCGTAATCCACTGGCCCGCCGCAGCGTAGTCCAGCTCGTAGTTGGCCATGATCGGCTCCAGCACCGCTCCCGCCACTACATGGGCCAAACCGATGACAAAATAGGACAGACATCCAAGCAAAATCAGTTTGCGCATCGTAGCTCCTTCAACTCGTACCGTGACTTGAATTCAATATGGCAGCTTGTCCCTCCATTCTATCACGACCCTGAAGGGGAATGGTATAATAGCTGTGCCCGAATTCCTATCCGAAAGGGGATTCCATGAATACAGACGCAAAAAATCCGGGACCGGCTTCCGGCTGGAAGGTCGTCCCGATGAACGAGCAGCATGCGGAAGAAGTATGCCGTTGGCGCTTCAAGCCCCCTTATGACGTTTACAATAATGAGCCCTGGGAGACGCTGAAAAGGCTTGAGATCGAATTCGGAGATCCGAAGCTTCGCGGGGAGCAATATGCGGCCATCATCGATGAGCAGGACGGAGAGCTCGTAGGTTACGCTCAATTTTTCCCGATCGTCGGCGTGACCCGGCTCGGTCTCGCGATGCGGCCGGACCTTTGCGGCGACGGAATCGGCCCCTCTTTTGTCCGATTGCTCGTTGAAGAAGCCCGCCGCCGTAAGCCGCAGGACGAAATTGACCTTGAGGTTCTCATCTGGAACATCCGGGCGCGCCGCGCTTACGAAAAAGCAGGCTTCAAGCTGACCGATACGTACGAGCGGCGCACACCGGACGGTCCCCGCCAGTTCCATTGTATGGTTTACCAAGGCCGGTAATTTAGCAGCATACAAGCCTCTATAAACGCCAAACAGCCCGCCGGGACTGAGCCCGCGGGCATTATCGTCCGCATTCACTTTTGACGTCAGATTTCAACCGCTATCTCGGACATTTTTCCCGCCTCTTTTAAATCAGCCGCACAATCCGGGCTTCCTTGCCGTCCACCATAACCTCGATGACGTGGAACTTCGGCTTATAGGCCACGATGCCTTCGCCGACGTGAAGCACCGGCTCTTCGCCAAGCCCGTAAAACACGTCGTCCGCGAGCGCCTCCATAATTTCGCGCTTTTCGACGTCGCCCAGCTCTCCCCACTCGTCGCTGCTCATTTCAAAAAAGGAATAACTGTCGCGAATCGCGCTCACCGCATCGGTTAAATCACCTAAAATATCCTTGTATTCCCTCGCATGTTTGACGCCCATCCAGCATACCTACCTTCCTATAACATCAGCGCTTTATAGATGTCGTTCAAAAAGCACCCCATTGATCACGATGCAAACCTGGAAGCGAACTCGACATCGAATTTTGCGTTCACCCTCAAAGTCCGGTGCTCTGTAGGTTTGCCAGCCTTCTTTTTCAGGTTCACACAACCTTCTCGGTGCTGAATGGCGATCTTTTTGAACACGCATTTATAGCTTCTATTGTACACGGTTATTCCAACTTCTAACGCAATGTGACTATACTTCTTCAAAAATTTATCTAATTTCCCCCGCCCCCTGAGTCGATATATAGGGGAAACGGGCCCGCGCAGCGTGATGATTCGGCCTCATCCGCTCTCCCGCATTTTCAACTGGACGGGGTGTACTATGGAAAAATCAACTGTTATCGGTATTGTATTAGGTCTTACCGCCGTTCTCGCCGGAATGGTGCTTAAAGGCGCCGGCCTGGAAACTCTGTTGAACCCTGCGGCGTTCATGATTATTCTTGTCGGAACCGCTGCTTCTCTTTTTATCGGCTTTCCTATGTCCGAGCTGGCTAAATTCCCGCTCCTGATCAAAATGACTTTCATCAGCATCAAGCTGGTTTCACGCCAAGAGCTGATTACAATGTTCGCGGAATGGGCAAGCATTACCCGCCGCGAAGGCCTGCTCGCCCTGGAGGCGAAGGTCGAGGATATTGAAGATCCGTTCCTCCGCAACGGCATGCGCATGATTATTGACGGCAACGACCAGGACTTCGTCCGCGACGTGCTGCTGGAAGATATCAGCGCGATGGAAGAGCGCCACAAAGCCGGCGCCCTGCTGTTTACGCAAGCCGGAACCTATGCTCCTACACTCGGCGTATTGGGAGCTGTTGTCGGCCTGGTCGCTGCTCTCGCCGACATGAGCGACATGACAAAGCTTGCTCACGCCATCGCAGGCGCGTTCATTGCAACGCTGCTCGGCATTTTCACCGGATATGTGCTCTGGCACCCGATTGCCAACAAGCTGAAGCGGATGTCCAAACGCGAAGTACAGCTCAAGCTGATGATGGTGGAAGGGCTTCTGTCGATTCAATCCGGCGTGTCCACAATCGCAATCAATCAGAAGCTGTCCGTATATCTGACGCCGAAGGAGCGCGTCCAAATGCAAGCCTCGAAAGAAGGGAAGCTCATTGAGCAAGAAGCATAGACACGACGATCATGAAGAGCATGTAGACGAGTCCTGGCTCATTCCATATGCCGATCTGCTCACGCTGCTGCTGGCGCTGTTCATCGTACTGTATGCCTCAAGCAGCGTAGACGCCAAGAAATTCGAGGAGATGAGCCGCGCCTTCAACATCGCTCTGTCGGGCGGCAACGGCGTGCTGGAAAGTTATAAGTCGATCGATACCGAAGGCATGGTATCCGACGTGAAGAAGAAGGAGGAGGGTTCCTCCTCCGATGTCAAAAACGAATCCTCCACTCAGCAGCAGGTAACAGCGGCCAATCTGGACAAAGCTATGCAAGAGCTGATGAAGAAGGAGCAGGAAGATCTGGAGAAGCTTAAGCGCCAGGTGGATCAGTACATTAAAGACAATGGCCTGAGCACCTCGCTGGAAACAAAGCTGAACCAATCCCGTCTCATGATTACAATTAGCGACCGGGCTTTATTCCCTTCCGGCAGTGCGAGTGTTAAGCCGGAAGCGGAGAAACTTGGCACATTCATTAGCAGCATCCTGCAGAAATACCCGAACTATGAGGTTATGGTAACCGGTCATACGGATAACCAGCCTATTAGCACCTCGCAGTTCCGCTCCAACTGGGATTTGAGCACGATGCGCGCCGTCCGGTTCATGGACGTGCTGCTGCAGAACAGCAAGCTGGATCCGAAGCGCTTCAGCGCCGTTGGTCAAGGGGAATACGAGCCTGTCGCCAAGAACGATACCGAAGCCGGCCGTGCCAAAAACCGCCGGGTTGAGGTATCGATCATCCGCAACTACGGCCAGCCCTCGGCAGCCACGATGATCTCCTCCGGCTTCAAGTAAGCCCGGTTAACCGTTTTGTCCCTAGCTGCGAAAAGAAGCCTCGCCCTTCCCTGACAATCCGGGGAAAGGCGAGGCTTCTTCAACTTATACTTGGCGTTATAGGCAGCGTATACCGCGTGATGCGCGCCCCGAGCCGACCTTGTTTGCATTCAAGCCCGCCAGCTGTATCCTTAACGATCGGAACGGCCCGAAGATGCAGCGGGCTCATACTGCAGCTCCGTGAACAGCTCCTGAAGCTCCTCGCGGGTCAGATCACGCCATTTGCCGACAGGCAGGCTGCCCAGGCTTATGTTCATGATCCGCACCCGCTGCAGACGGCGCACCCGATAGCCAAAAGCGCTGCACATGCGGCGAATTTGGCGGTTTTTGCCCTCGGTCAGAACAATGCGGAATACACGCTCGCTCACCCGCGTCACGGTGCAGGGCAGCGTCATGCTGCCTAAAATCCGAACTCCCTCGCTCATTCCTTTCAGGAACATCGGCGTAACGGGTCGGTCAATTGTAACGATATATTCTTTCTCGTGGCGGCCCTCGGCGCGCAAGATCCGGTTTACAATATCGCCGTCGTTGGTCAGCAGAATGAGTCCCTCGGAGTCTTTATCCAGACGCCCAATCGGAAAAATTCTTTCCTTATGCCCGATGAAATCGACGATATTGCCCTCCACATGTCCCTCTGTCGTGGAGGTAATGCCGACCGGCTTGTTAAGCGCGATATACACATGCTGGCTGTGCGTAGAGAGCGGTTTGCCGTTAATGCATACCTCGTCCCCCGCCTCTACCTGGCTGCCAAGCAGCGCGGTCTCGCCGTTTATCGTCACATGACCGTCGCTGACCAGCTTGTCCGCCTCCCGGCGCGAGCAGTAGCCGGTTTCGCTAATCCATTTGTTAATACGCATCCGCTTGCTGACACCCCATATTCCATGCGGTACGGACCTCCGCAGCCGCTGCTGATAATGGCTTTATTGTATCATAATGCCGGCCCGTAAGCCCCGCCGAAACCTTACTTCTCTTGGAATGCGGGCAGGACGAGCGTAATAGCCGTGCCTTCGCCAAGCTTGCTTGCAATGCTCATCGTTCCTTTGTGAGCTTGAATAATACGTTGGCTGACCATAATGCCGAGGCCGGTCCCGGTTTCCTTAGCGGTAAAAAACGGGTCGCCGATGCGCGGAATAATGTCCTCCGGAATGCCGACTCCTTCATCAATGATACAGATCGCCACTTCATGGTCTATCGGCCTTGTAATGTCGAAGTAAACATTGCCGCCTTGCGGCATGGCTTCGATGGCATTTTTGATAATATTGATAAATACCTGCTTCAGCTGGTTCTCCTCACACGAGATGAGACAGGATTCCGCAGCAAAACGGGTGTGGAACACAACATTTTTAAGATGGCCTTCGCTATCGAGCAGCGAAACGACATCACCGAGCACAAAGCGCACATCTTTAACCTGAAACCGCGTCGCCTGAGGCTTGGCCAGAATAAGAAATTCGCTGACGATCAGATTAATCCGGTCCAGCTCCGCCAGCATAATGTCGTTATGCCGCAAATTCAGCTTGCCGCTCTCCTGCTGCAGCTGGAGGAAGCCGCGCAGCGTTGTAAGCGGATTACGAATTTCATGCGCTACGCCTGCGGCCAGCTGGCCAACCGTCGTCAGCTTCTCGGACCGCCGCAACAGTTCTTCCATTTGAGACTTGGATGAAATGTCGCGCAGCACGGCAGCCAAAGCCCATACTTCTCCTGCTCCGTTGCGAATCGCGCTCAGGCTGGAGCTTACGCGAATGTACTCGCCGTCTTTGCGGCGCCAGTCCTCTTCGGCTGCGGCCAGCGTTTCCCCTTCCAATAAACGCGCAACATCTCTCTTTTTGAAGCGATGATTCTCGGGATGAAGAAGCTCGGGAATACTGTGCTGCAGCGCCTCCTCCTCCGTGTACCCGAACAACTGGCAGAAAGCACGATTCACCTTAATAATTCGGCAATCCAGTCCCAAAATAACGATGCAGTCCGCGGTGTTCTGGATGATGGATTCGAGCTGCTCCTTGATTTTGGCGTTCTCCTCCGAGGCAGCTCTCAATTCTCCCGTATGACGGCTCAAATTGCGGGACATGATGTTGATCTGATGCGCCAGCTCGCCTATTTCATCTCTCCGATTCGCTTCCAGCGGCGTGTCAAAGCGGCCTGCCGCTACCTCGCCTACTTTGCCGACAATAAGCCGGAGCGGCTTGAGTGAAGAACGAATGATCAGCCATGTGCCTAGCATGAGCAGCAGGAACATCCCAAAAAAGCTGGTCAGCTCACTGCGGGCATGAATCTGGGAAAGATAATCAACATCGATCCGGTTCACCGCCATGCTTAAAATAAAATGGGCCCCATCGCTTTGAAATGGATATGAGCTGCGCATAATATCTGTATCTGGAACTCTGGAATGACGTAATTTGGGCTCGGTCGCACTTAGCAGCGCCTGCTCGGACTGATCCTCAAAAAAAGCCCCATTGCCATAAATTAAGTCAGGCGTTCCCGAGGCGTTCATTTTCCAAATCCCAAGCTCCAGCACTTGAGGCTCATATTGAATAACATGCTGAATCATTTGTTCCGGTCCAAGGCCTCGTGACGGAATGGCTGCCCGAACCACTAGCGGCGAGCTGCCGGATATGTAATAACCGGAAATGAGTGAACGTTTGGCTAAAGAGGTACGATCCAGATAAAAGCCTTCCTTTTGAGCAAGCTTCTCGCTTAGCTCTTTCTTGTCACTTACTCCCGCCCCTTCTTTAATCGTAGTTGCCCGAACAGTCAGCCCATCCGGTACCCGCTCCAACACCTCCAACTCTGTCACGCCCGTTTGTTCTTTTATTACCTGCAGCCGTTCTGCGTCCGGAGCGGCGCCGTCAATCATCTCGCTTGCTACCCGGGTCGCGAGCTGCAGATGATTGTAAGCCGTCTCCAGCGAGAACGCCTCTCCATTCCGGTACATTTCATACAGTTTGACCGTTTGAACTGCTACATTTTCCGTGAACCGGTCGTATTGCTTCTCCAGCGCCTGACGGATGAAAAAATCATTGAAGAATAAGTTCAGCACCAGCATGAAGCCGACCAGCAGCGAAATGAACAGGGAGAGCCTTGTTTTTAACGTCACTGCCGGAACACATCCTTTGTCTCAGCGTCTGCTCTTTTTCGATCATATCACAAATATCGCGAAGCTAGTCGAAAGGCACAGGCTCTTCTTCATATTTCAGTTATAAACATCTCTATCCCCAGCCGACCCCGGTTATCCACATTACTTCTTAGTTATACACAGAGAAACGGTGGATATTTGCAAAGAAGATTCAAATAATTTAAGGTTATCCACAAAGTTGTGCACAACATGTTAACAAAAGAATATTTGTTCGCTGCATAATCCGAGAAATTTCGACAAATTGAACAGGGTAACATTTTGAATTATCCCCATAGCGAGACAATAGAAGCCGGAGAGAGTATTTTATGCACAATTTATGTGCACAACCTGTTGCAATGAGGAGAAAGATAAGAGACAATTGGATTCAAATTTTCATGCGGCTGCCGGGAGGCCCGCCCGAGGAAGGATCAGTTGAATTGCATCATCGTGCTGAAGATGAATTATGGATGCGTGAAGCAATTGCCGAGGCCCGTAAGGCGGAAGCAATAGGAGAAGTTCCGATTGGAGCTGTCGTCGTGCGAGACGGGCTCGTTATCGGGCGAGGGCATAATCGGAGAGAGCTGCTGCTTGACTGCACCGCCCATGCGGAAATGCTGGCGATTCGCGAGGCCAGCGAATCCATTGGAGCGTGGAGGCTGCTCGACTGCACGCTGTACGTAACGCTGGAGCCTTGTCCGATGTGCGCCGGAGCGATTGTGCAGGGCAGAGTTAAGCGGGTCGTGTACGGAACGCCGGATCCTAAAGCCGGCTGCGCAGGCACGCTGATGAACTTACTCCAGGAGCCGCGTTTTAATCATGAAGCCGAATTGACCTCAGGCGTGCTTCAGACGGAATGCGCCGGACTGCTGACCGAATTTTTCCGAAAGCTTCGCCGCCAAAAGAAATCCGCCACATAACCGCAGTAAGGGCCTTCTACCCGCAGCCAAGCGATCTCGTCGCCGTTGGTTAGCCGGGTAAAGGCCCTTTCTTCGTTAACATGCTGATTCTCGTATCCCGCTGCTGCTGCTGCAGCTTTACAATGAGCTGATCCGCCTCCTCGCTTATCGCGAGCACCTCGGGATCAATCAGGCTGCCTCTTTCCTCCGCCGCCTGATGCAGCCGTTTGCGTAAATCATTTAATCGTTCCAGCATCTCGTACTTGCTCATCGACTCGTTCAAAATATGCTCCTCGCCTCGGGCCACCCCCGTCGTGTAGCTTTATTATACCCGTAGCTGGAGTTATTTGTTTGTAGGAACTTGTCGACGAAACATGGGAAAATGAGAGAAATAATCGACAAATTATAGGCTTTTCATCATCCTAAAGCATCATAACTTAGTTCTAAATTCCTAAAATAATTGGAACTAAGATGATTCCCAATAAAATAATAATGACCAGCCAGGATACCGGATGAGCCCAATTCAGCGTAAAGCCGATCCCGGAACGCTTCTCCACAAAAATGGAGGCGTCGTTGCGGTTCCAATAGAAGGCTCCCGCTTTCCAGTGCCCGTCCTCTCCCGGCCGCGGCGCTTCCGTTCTGTTTTTGCCCAGGCTCATCAGGCCGAATACGGCGGCTCCCGAAAGCAGCAGCGGAATCATGCCGGCTACGGCGATTACTATGCCACCCTCCTGTTCCCCGGCATACAGCGTGAATGCTTGCACAACGCCCATAAAAATGACGATGCCTAGACCAAGCAGCATATTCAGCAGCGACATGCCGCGACGGTAACGGATTTGCTGCTCGCGATGCTCCTCCGGAGCGCCAGGATGCAGTTTCAGCCGCGCCGCTTGGGTCGTATAGTTCACAAAATAAAACAGAACCAGCATGCCAAGCTGAATAAGATTCAGCTGAAACACGGCCGCCACCGACTTAGGCTCGATCCGATCCGGCACGCCCTGGGCGTTGTAATGCATGATAATCTGCTCCGGAATCCGGTCATAGAACAGCCAGGCTGCGCCAGCGCAAATGACGATGACAAGCAAATGCGGCAGAAACCAGACCGGTGAATAGATAAGCCGCTTATCCGTTCTAATTTTGAGATCGGCAGTCCCTTTTTTTGTCTCCAACGCTTCCCAGCCCCGCTCCTCCTTTAAGCTGAGCGCCTTGCTATGGCTGAAAATAAACCATGCACCGGAGACGGCCAACTGCAGCAGCAGCGCTCCGACCGGGACAGCGCTCAGCCAGACGGACAGGCCCTCTTCGATAAACGCGCCGTTAAGCGCCGCAAGCGTGACAACGATAGCTGCAAGCAGCAGCGAAATTCCAAGCACACCGGAGATGTAGGATTTTTTTAATTTAAGCACATCAGCGTCATTCTCTTTGCCTAAAGGCAGCGACACTCCAAACAATATATTGCGCGGTGCCAGATAAGGCTGTAAAGCGCTGGCGACGGTGACGAACGCATAAACCCCGCCCATAACAAGCCAAGTAGCCATAGAAAGGTTCATTTCGAACTTCCCCCTTTAACTTCTCTGTAGATGGAGCGGCAGCTCTCCAGAAATTGCGCTTCATCCAATTGGCGGCAAATCGACTCCGCAGCAAGGGAACGCAGCTGGCGTTCCATCCGCTCCATATATTCAGGCGTCGCTTTGGCTGAGCCGGGCGGCTGAACAACCGCGCCTTTCTGGCGATGGATAAGCACATGGCCTTCTTGCTTCAGCAGCTGGTAGGTTTTATTGACGGTATGCAGATTAATGCTCAGATCCCCGGCCAAGCTCCGGACGGACGGCAGGCTCTCACCGGGCTTCATTGAGCCCTCCGCGATACCGCGAACGATCTCGTCGTACAGCTGGCTGTACAGCGGCACTTCGGATTCGTAATCCAGCGTCACAATCATAGGGCACACCCCTCTTTATATTTGTTATACATTAAATATAACAGATAGAATGATTAGCCACAAGCCCATTTTCCAAATGATTCTGCTGCATGCTGACCGAACCTCCCTGAAACCCGCCATTCGGGCGTTCTATCAGCTTGTCCGGCCTCATACACTGGAGCATCGGTTTAGGGGGAGGGGATCAATCGTGACAGATTGGCCTAAAAAAAAGGAACGTTTAAGATGGCGGTCCCTGGAGGGGCTTGTGTACTGCCTGGACAGCGGACGCCTGCATCCGGCGGACGACAGCCACTATGTGTTCAAGACGGGATTCCGTACCTGCGACGGCATCAACTATCCGGTGGCGGTGAAGCGCAGCAGCTTTCGCGGACCGTATTTGACGCTATCTTCCTGAGAAGAGAGCAGCGCTTGCCAGCTGGCATTGCCTGAGTTGCGTCGGCCAGGCTAGGCATGCTATATTGTTTCTGATGCGCGCCCGTAGCTCAGCAGGATAGAGCGACAGTTTCCTAAACTGCAGGTCGTACGTTCGAATCGTATCGGGCGCGCCAGTATAACATTTAACAACCCCTTGCCCAGCAAGGGGTTTTCTTTTTGCCCTTAACACCCGTTCATAGGCCGGAATTGGTATCCGGGGTCACTTCGGGATCAACACTTTTTAAATGACCAGCAATGGAAGCTATTATAGTTGCGCAACAAAAAAAGCCCATCGACTCCTAATGTCGATGGGCTTAACAAGACACCATGTGTTAAAAAAGTAGCCAACTATAAACAAACCGCACAGTCCCTTTTAACAGCTTCAACTATTTTTTTTTGAATTTCGCTTAAGATACGATATCGATGAAATCGCAGTAATGAATAACGCCACAACAACTATATTACTTATTGTACGACCATCATATAAAAAGTACTGCAAAGAAACAGCAAGCACACCTAATACTACAATACCTATAATTATATAGGCACCTATACGCGGTGCGTCTTTTGTACGATTGATAAAGAAGTACACTACACACCATATGATAAGAAATGAAGCTAGTGCAGACATTAATAGAATGATTAAAATAGGCATTGGAATCCTTTCAATACTTAAAATAGATTGTGCTCTAAATTCAAAGGACTACCCCTCTTTTTAAAGGTAGAATTAAATTTTAATTTCTTCATTAACAATTGGCAATAACTCGGAGGAACCATGGTAATTGCAAGACACAAAGTTCACCTTATTACAGCCTTCCGCCATAAGATTGCGTTTAAACCTCCCTCAATTCGGTGAAACCATTTAAGCAGCCAGTTCGTTACAACAGGAAACGAAAAAAGGAAGGACGTGCCTGAATGGGTTTGTTTGACGGATTGATGGGCAATGCTTCAGAGCTTGCGCCAGTGGATGTACAGCGTGAGTTTCAGCATCTGCTGAGCCGCGAGGAGCGCGTGGAAAAAGCCTACAAGCTGATTCGCGATATGTTTATTTTCACGAACCGCAGGCTGATCCTGATCGATAAGCAAGGTCTTACCGGCAAAAAAATCGAGTATCACTCTTACCCCTACAAAAGCATTACACATTTTGCCGTTGAAACAGCAGGCAGCTTCGACCTGGATGCCGAGCTGAAATTCTGGGTGTCCGGCAATCCGACCCCTATTTCGCAAACGTTCAACAAGTCGCTTAACATTTACGAACTGCAGTCGGTTTTGTCCGACTATGTTTGCAAATAACTCGTTCATTATAAATTCCATCGTCAACAAACAGCCCGCTCCATGATGGAGCGGGCTGTTTGTCTTTTATTCTCAGCTTTGCGGCAAGGCGGTTCCAAGATTCATGCTAATCTTAGAGATCAGCTCTTCAACCGACACGGCATCCTTCGGAATTTCCTGCGTAAACGCCGCCGCCTCGTCCACCTTGCTGTACGCGGTGACATTGTTCATCACAAGCTTCACTGGACCGCTGCCTTCCGCGGAACCGCTGTACTCGATATTGGCGTCCAAGCTCTGATAAGCCAGCTTGCCGTCTTTTATCGCACTGATTATCTTCACTTCATTCAGCTTAAGCTCCTGCTTCAGCTTGGCGGACAGCTCCGACTTGTTGTCGGCGAGCTGTTTCTTCTGCTCTTCGACTTTAGCTTTGTCGAGCCCAAGCGCTTTTAAGTACGCTTCATTGCTGAGCACAACGTCAAGCACCGCTGGCAGAGCTTGTTCTACAGCCGTCGTAATCGCCTGCTCTCCGTTCGAGGAATCGATGCCGAACTGCACGACGGAATCCGGCTTCAAATCCGCGGGAACCCCTGCATCCTCGGCTTTAAGGCTCTTAAAGTATGTTTTCTCGTCAAAAGGCTTGATGAATGCCGCACCGGCGTCCATCATTAAACGCTGTTGAATGGAAGGGTCCAGCATCTGCGCCGGCTGTCCTTGCTCCTGCGCCATTTTAGCCGTATCCAGCATCACATACTTGCCTACAAGCTCCTGCGGCACTTGAATGCCTGGTATAGCCGGGATCTGTACATATAACTTGTCGCCGGTCATAATCATCGGCAGCGTCAGCTCGACCGACGGATTTCCAGGCATGGTCAGCTTGATGTTGGCATCCGTACGCATCGGATCTTTTTGATACACGCCGTCCATCGTCAGCTTAAGCCCGTTCAGCATATCTCCTATGCTTCCTGGCGCCAGGCTGCCTGTTTGGCCTTGGCCGCCTTCATTAGCGGCAGCTTGAGGCATCGACAGCTCCTTGAACGTTGCCGTTGTATTAAACGTATAGGATTTGGCAGCGCTGAGGCTTGCCATTGCTTTTTCTAGCTCTGCTTTGGGGGATGCACTTTCGCTCGTACATCCTGCTGCCATCACAAGAGCGGCCGTCCCCACCACTGCTGCTGCGCGTTTAAAGATTTGTTTCAATCTTAGTTCCTCCTCAACGATCTTCATCTGTATTTATTAAACACAACTTTATGTATTCTACCACCGCTTGTCCCAATTCCAATAGGGTCTATAAACAATAGTAACATATCAATATTATCCTTTGATGGAACTCCATAAAAAAAGAGCTGTCCCGTTTAACGAGGTGATATTATCCCCTCGTGGTAGACAGTGAAAAAAGAGTTCATGATATCATGAATCTAACACTGTTGACCGGAGGGGATTTTATTATGCCACCAAAGAAGGGACAGAAATTTAATCGATACGATGAAG
>NZ_JAMBOT010000101.1 GCF_023715725.1 Paenibacillus pasadenensis | reverse complement strand
CCGATGGTACTTGGACCGCAGGGTCCTGGGAGAGTAGGACGTCGCCAAGCGGTGCATTTTTGCGCCAAAAAAGTTATAGACGTGTCTTTTACTGAGGTTTACCTTTGTAGCTGATTCGTCCATAAAACCACTTGTACCTTGAAAACTGGATACGAACGATATGAAATGCTGAAACATCCGAAAGCTGTGGTCTTAACTGGAACTTGTCCT
>NZ_JAMBOT010000100.1 GCF_023715725.1 Paenibacillus pasadenensis | reverse complement strand
GCTCTGCTCGCCTACATGTGTCGGTTTGCGGTACGGGCACCTTCGCCTGGCTAGAGGCTTTTCTTGGCAGCCGGAGATCATGACCTTCGGTACTATAAATTTCCCTCCCCATCACAGCCCAGCCTTAACGGTTTGCGGATTTGCCAACAAACCAGCCTCACTGCTTGGACGGACACATCCATCGGTCCGCGTCACTACCCTTCTGCGTCACCCCATTGCTCATAAC